>CAXXMS010000001.1:0-70982 GCA_963678745.2 Victivallales bacterium
CTTACGACTAATCCATTTAAAATAGATTGAGTATGGAATTCTGGAGGGAAACGCTCAGTCGTTTCCAAACGACCGATTGCATTGACAGGAAATGCAGTAATATACGAAAGATAAAATTTTTGAATGCAGAGGATGCACAGGGCGTTGGTTTTGACAGAGCAAAACCCTCCAATATTTAATTCAAACTGGATACAATTGTACTCCACCAGTCTGGAGAGCCGAAATTTAGTAGAATGGGATCAATATAAACATAACAGTACTGCTATCATTTATGAATTAAACGTATATTCCACATATTATAATATGTAGAAATAATTAGTAATTATGCCGTTAAAGAACTGAGTCACTTTATTGTAAAAGGTGTAGAAGAAAAAATACTGATAAACAGTTAAGTTTAACAGTAGCAAAACAAGCTCAGGAAAAAAATTCTGTTAATTACATCAAATCAATATAAGAACTGAACTCATTCTAGAAATAACTATTTTCGGGTTAGTCTAATAATAAAATAAATTCCACCAATCTGATAGAGAATATTAGGGCTCCAAAGCAGATATTGAGGATAAAGCTCAGGAGAGCCCTCAAATGTTTTACAACCGATCATAAACATAAAGTAGAAGCCGGCCAGGACAACACTCATAAAAAGACCTGCAGAAGTTTCCCGCCTTGATGTTCTTATTGCAAGAGGTAAACCCAACAACAGAAAAGCAATAGGAGCAAGCCCCATAGCAAATCTTCTATTCAGTTCTAATTCATATTTAATAGTAGACATACCTATTTGATGGTATAAAGATATTGTCCCTAAAAGTTCCTGTAATGTCATAAAATCATCACGCTGCACCAAAGGACGTTCATTAAGAGTTTGTGCTACATTAATCGTAATGGCAAATTCATCTCCATAAATTCTATCATTTTCCTGGTAATCTATAATATTGTAGTTGTATAGAATTATCTTTAATGTACCCTTTTCTTTATTTACAACCAATTTCCCATTTGCAGCTGTTATATCCTGGTTTACCTTTTTTCTATCGTTATTAAATACAAAAATCTGAACATCCTTTAATTTATCTTTTTTCTTATCTTTAACATACACAACCATATTACCAAAATTTGTAGATTGTCCAGGAGCAATTAATGCCTGTGGAGCAGTTGTCGCCATATTATATAAAATCCCTCTGCCTTTCCCAATATAATATGGCCCTGCCTGAACTTGAAGATACAGACAAATTACTGTTAAAATAAAAGTTAATATTATAAGGGGAGAGATTATTTGAAAAATTGAAATACCACTTGCTCTCATTGCAGTAATTTCATTATCAGAAGACATTTTTCCAAATAGCAAAAGTACAGCTACTAAAATCGAAGCAGGTACTGTAAATGACAAAACCATGGGGAAAAAATACAATATTGCCAACAAGAAGTCTCCTATAGGAATACCTCTGGCAAGGTAATTAAGCACCTGCAAAATATTTCCACCAATCATTGCAAATGTAAGTATGATTATTGCAGCTGCAAAAACGATTAGAAGACTTTTTGTAATATATGTATTTAATGTTTTCATTACCAGTTAAACCCGACATCAAAGTAAAATTGAGGACTTGCACTATATGAACTTTCTGTACGCCAAATTGGTACACCAAGGTCTAACCTTATAGGAACCTGGCTGATCTGAGGAATTAAAATTCTTAATCCATAACCAACACCTACATTCCAATTGAAGTTGAATCCCCAAGTATCAGCCCAGGCATTACCAACATCTACAAATGCCGCTCCTCTTATCCACTTATAAATTGGATGCGAAATTTCAGCCGTAGCAACAAACATTGATTGACCACCAGTAGGTAAACCATTGCTATTAAGCGGAGAAACATTCATGTATTGAAAACCGCGAATAGAATTTTGGCCCCCAATGAAATATCTGGCATATATCGGAACATCACTATTAATTCCACCAACAAAACCATATTTTGCTCCTAAATGCATTACGAAAAATTCATCAAAGAAATTCCAGAAACCACTAGCTGCAAAATCAAATTTATAATAATTTGTGCTTCCACCAAAGATTATTGAGTTAATTTCTGCTTCTGCTGAAAGGAGATAACCTGATTTAGGATTAAACAAACTGTCCCTTGTATCACGCGCAAGTTTTACATTGAAAGCACCAATTCTGCTAATTCCCTCCTGTTGATTTCTAAACTGTTGGGAATACCCGCTATTCATTCCATAAACTCTGACAAAATCAAGAGTATATCCTAAACTAATAGTATTGAATTCCCAAAGAGGTTTTGTCAATTCGATATTAGTTCCTAAATGCTGCTCTGTCCAGTATTGATAAGTACGCATATGCCAGAACCCGGAAGTATCAAGCCTTAAAGGAATTCCAAAAAGCCAAGGTTCAGTAAAGGTTAAATCTAAATCATTTCTCTCAAGACCTATCTGCCCCATTAATGAAACTCTTTGGCCTCCTCCTCTAAACCATGAAGAAGGATCTGTTAAATCAAAATTAGATTCTGAGAAAGCAAAGCGTCCTGCAAAACTATCACTAGAAGACCATCCGGCACCAATTGAAAAACTGGCTGTTCCTTTCTCTTTAACTTTGTAGTTAACATCCTTTTCTCCAGGAACGCCTGATGCAGTAGTATAAACTTCAACATCCTTAAAGTAATTCATTGCCATGAGTCTGGATTTACCTGCATCAATTAATACATTATCAACAGGTTGCCCCGGATCAACAGGAATCTCTCTACGAATCACATAATCCTTAGTAATTCTATTTCCAGAAATATTAACATTTCTTACAGTATAAACACGCCCTTCATAAATGTCAAAAATAACATCGACAATATGATTTTGATAATCAGCATCTATTCCAGGCTTACATTTAAAATCACAATAACCAAGTCTATCATATTTTGCTGCTATTGCCTGTACTGAAGCCTGTTCTCTTCTATAATCATAAACCTGTCCTTTTTTTATTGTGAGCAGTTTATATAATTCTTTGGTTTTAAAAACAGTATTTCCTTCAATTGTAACAACACCAATCCTATATGGTTTACCTTCATGTATTTCAAATATCACATTAATATATTCAGGATCATCTTTTAAAATTTGAGTCTTTAATTTAACAGAAAAATCCAAATATCCTTTTGTCCAATATAAATTCCTTAAGCGAATCTCATCGTTCTTTATTTCAGATTTACTATAAAGGCCCATATTGAAGTATTTATCAATCAGTCCGGTAAAATCTATTGCAGAAAGTAGATTCATATATGAATAGTGTGTCTGAATAGCATCTTTAAGTTCACCTGTCGTAAATACTGTATTTCCGGAAAAGCGTACACTATTAACTTTTAGCTTTACATTTTCTGAAATACGAAATATAACTTCTATATCACCATTAGGCTCAACTTTTGTTCTGGGATAAATTTTTGCATCATAGTATCCAGCCCCAGCATAAAGTTTCTGTAAATTTGTAAGACTTTTCTTGAGACGTTTCTCGTTAAGTGATTCGCCGGCATGAAGTGGTATATGCTCAAGTAATTCTTCTGTAGAAAATTTCTTGTTACCCTCAACCTCTACTTTTGATATACGGGAAACATTTGATAAGTTAAATTGAATATCTACTTTATCATCAGATGTTTTGGATACTACAGCCTCAACATCAGTAAAGTAGCCTGTTTCTTTAAGTCGTTTAATATCTTCATTAAGTTTATCCTGAGTAAATGTCCCCCCAGGATGAAGAGAAAGATTTAGTTTTAAATATTCTTCCGACCTTTTTAACGCACCTGTTTGATTAAAAGTAATTTTTTCGACTTCAGCACCATTAAGTATTATTGTACATAAAAGAAAAATCGGTATAGCTGAACACTTAACACAACGCTTTAACAGGTACATTTTATGAATTAATCCTCCAATGAGATTGAGATATAATATATTAAGGATCTTTTTTGGGAAAAATAAGGTAAAACTTTATTTTACTATAATATAGTTAAACAAAATAGCGATTAATTATTGCTTATTTATCAAAAAAAACAGTTTTTTTTTTATTAAATCGTATCATTAATAACTAAAAATAATATTTGCCTGTGGAATCTAAGTAAATATTGACAATTAACAATGTCTAATATTGCTCATCACCATATCTAGACTGGCTTCTAAAAGTAGTGATTTTAGGAAAGAACAGCAACTTAGCTATCCCTGTCTGACCATTACGATTCTTTTCAACAATTAGCTCTGATTCAATGGATTCAACCGTGATATCTTTCTGAGTATCCCTTTCCCTATGGAGAAACATTACGATATCAGCATCCTGTTCAATTGCTCCAGATTCTCGCAAATGGCTTAACTTAGGCCTTTCCTGCTGTTCCGCCTGCCTATTCAACTGGGCCAACACAACAACAGGTACATTTAACTCTTTAGCAAGCCCTTTAATTCCTACTGATATCTTGGCTACTTCATTCTGCCTATTATCATTTCGGCTAACATCAGCTTTCATAAGCTGAAGATAGTCAATAATAATAACGTCAATATCATGTTTATGTTTCAGTCTTAGAGCTTTAGCTCTAAGTTCATTTATACTGAGCCCAGGAGTAGGATCAATATATACTTCAGTTTGTTTAAGCTGAGTTGCAGCTTTAGTAACTTTATTCCACTTTTTACTAAAATCAGCTTCATCAAACCTCTTTTCATAAAAATCTCTTTCTGAAACTTCAGCCAAACTGCACAATAAACGTCTTGTCAATTGCTCTGAAGACATTTCAAGACTAAAAAAGGCTACTGATTTTTTCTCAAATACTCCTATGTGAGACGCAATGTTTAAAGCCAGCGAAGTTTTTCCAATAGAAGGCCTGGCAGCAATAACTATCATTTCGGTACTTCTTAATCCTAAAATAATATTATCAAGATTCGTAATACCAGTTTTTATTCCTGTAGCTTCAGATTTTTGAGAATGCAAACTCTCCAAATGCTTAACAGCATCAATAATAAATTCTGAAACCTTTGCAGAGCCGGAAGGTTTATTAACATCTCTTACATCAAAAATTGAATTTTCAATTTCACCAAGCATTGCAGAAATATTTTCAGTTTCAGCCTGATAACAGCGTTCAATTGTAGTAGAACATACATCTATCATCTTTCTGAGGGATGATAAATTCCCCACAATTTCACACCATGTTTCTATATTGGCAGTAGTTGCTATAGAGTTTTGAAGATCTAGTAGATATTCTTCTCCTCCAATATATTCTAAAGCCCCATCTGAATTGAGTGCATTTGCAACAGAAAAAATATCTATTGCTTTCTCACCATTTTCATGCAATTTTAAAATGGCTTTAAAAATTCGCTGGTGTGAAGGATAATAAAAAACAGTAAAATCTATTTTTTCAACAGCAATATTCTTGGCATCTTCATCCAGTAACATTGCTCCAAGAATAGCTTTTTCTGTATTCTGATCATGTGGAGGAGAGAGTTCCTCACGGAAAGACGCATTCGCTTTCCGTGAAGTTTTTTTTGAAAAGTTATTTTCAGATTCTGACATTATTACCTATGCTCTGACAACCCATACTCTTGCTTTTGCGTCAACTTCAGGATGAAGTTTAACAGTAACATCATAAGCGCCAAGTTCTTTAATAGGTTTATCTAAAATAACCTTTTGGTGATCCATTTCTACACCAAGCTTTGTCATTTCATCAGCTATAGTATGTGTAGTTACTGAACCATAAAGTTTGTCGTCTTCGCCAACATTCATTGAAATAGTAATTTCAAGCTCAGCGATTCTTGCTGCTAAGCTCTGCATTTCTTCCAATTCAACACGACGTTTTGCTTCAATTTTCTCTTTAAGAGCTTCAAACTGTCTTACTGCTCCTTTAGATGCTTTTAAAGCCATCTTTTTAGGAAGCAAGAAGTTTCTGGCATATCCAGCAGATACGGACACTGTATCTCCGGCTTTACCTAAACCGTTAATATCTTCTAATAAAATTAATTTTTCATTCATTTTTTCACCTTTAAGAATTCTAATATCAAAATAGTAATCCTTTTTAAGTTTTTGATCTGACTATAAAAATATAAGCCAATAACCATAAACTTAAAATTCTATAATACCAAACCTAATACTCTTGCTCTTTTAATAGCTTTACAGAGCATTTTCTGATGATCAGCACATGTGCCTGTTACTCTTTTGGGTAAAATTCTTCCATTCTCAGTTTGAAATCTCTTAAGAAGGTCTGCATTAAGAAAATCTATATACTCAGTTCTGTTTTCACAAAAACGGCATATTTTAGGTTTCCTATCTCTATTATTTCTTCTTCTTCTTCTTTCCATTATATAAAATCTCCTAAATTTATTGCAGAAAAAACTTTAAAACTAGCTTTAAAACGGAATATCATCTTCCGGTTCTATTTCACTATCAAAAACTTCAGGAGGAGGCGGGGGCATTGGTTCATTATAATTTGCCCTTTGATTTTGGTTATATCCTCTTGATGTGTTTTGAGAATACTGTGACTGGTTCTGATAAGATGGGCGACCACCAAATCTGTTACCGTCATTCTGATAATTATTGTAGCCATCAGAACGACCTCCGCCCTGCCTTGCTTCTTCGTTTCTAGCACCTAAAAACTGAACTCTTTCAGCAGTGACGCGCAATCTGCTCCTCTTTTTACCATCTTTGTCATCCCAGGAATCATACTGAAGACGCCCTTCAACAAAAACTGGCGATCCCTTGTGTAAATATCGGCCACATGATTCAGCCTGTTTTGCCCATACAACTATATCTACAAAACAAACTTCTTCTCTTTCCTGACCATTTACAGAATATCTACGATTAACAGCAATACCCAAGTCACAAACAGCCTGGCCTCCGGGAGTATATCTAAGTTCCGGATCTCTTGTCAGGTTTCCCATTAACAATACTTTATTGAAAGATGCCATTATTACATCCTTTCTATAATAATAAACTTCCGCTAAATCATAAAAAGCATTATTCTGCTACTGATTCTTCTTTCTCTTCAACTTTTGAGGCTGCTTCAGCTTTTGGATCTTCAGGTCTGTCATAAACAAAATTCTGAAGACGAAGCACTCTTTCGTCAAGACTATAATATTCAGGAAGATTTCTTGCTTCCTGCTCGTCAAGTTCAATTACAAAATCCCAGTAAAAACCGGATTTTCTTTTTTTCATTTGACGTGCAAACTGTTTACGGCCAAGTGGAGTTACCTTTATAACTTCTCCGTTGGCCCTGGAAATTCTTGCTGAAAATTCTTCTGCAAAAGCTTTTCCTTCGTCCTGAACTCTACGATCATCCAGGATTATTACGGTTTCATACGTTTTCAACTTCTTAATTCCTCTCTTAATTAGTTGTCTGTATTTTTCACTACTACTTGACTATTGTATTCATTCATTGATGCCTGAACTCCCCGGTGGATGGATAACTTCACAGCAGCAACGGATAAATCCACTACATTATTAAAAATTTCTTTTTCATCTGAATCAAATTCAGACAAAACATGATCAACCATTTCGGCTGAATTTTTTCTTCCAATTCCAATGCGCAATCTGGAAAATTTATTAGAACCTATGCTTCTAATTATCGATTCAACTCCATTATGTCCGGCACTTCCACCATTCGTACGAATACGAATTTTTCCTAGAGGAATATCCATGTCATCATAGACAATTAACAATTCTTCTGGTAAAAGTTTCTCTTTTCTACATAATGTTAAAACCGAGCTGCCACTTAGGTTCATAAATGTCAAAGGTTTTAGAAAAATAATATTTCTTCCAGCCATACGACTTTCAAAAAAAAGGCCGTTAAAACCTGATTTAAATTCCGGTTTTCGTGGCAAAACTTCTGACAATTTGTCTAAAACAGAAAACCCGGCATTATGTTTTGTATCAACATAACCTTTACCCGGATTTCCTAGCCCAATAACAGCTTTGAGTCTACACTCAACAGTATTGTTCATTTTTCACAAAAATATTTTTTATTCTTTTGCAGCCTCTTCAGTTGCTTCACCTTCTCCTTCAGCTTCTTCAGTTGCTTCAGAAGACTGAGTTTTTGGTAGGTGAACATGGAAAATAGCCATTTCTAAGTCACTAACCAATTTAACATTTTCAGGTAAAACAATATCTTTTGCTAAAATAGCAGCATCAAGCTCTAATCCAGCAATATCAACTTCAACAGATTCAGGCAAATCATTTGGCAAACATGCAACTTCAATTTCATGTTCAACTTGAGTAAGAATACCACCCTGTGAAAGGCCTGCAGCAGTTCCATGTGAATAAACAGGAATTGTAGCTGTAATTTCTTCTTTCATATCGATTTCCTGAAAATCAATATGGAAAGTAGAATTTGAAAGAGCATTATGCTGAACATCTTTAAGCAAAACGTTCAATGGTCTTTTTTTATCAATTTTAAGCTTTACAACCTGTATGTCCAATTTTGAAAATACTTCCCAATCTTTAGCATCAACAGCAATCTTAAGATTTTCTTTATCTCCAAGTCCATAAACAATAGCAGGAATCAAACCCTGTTGTTTTCTCATTCTACGAGAAGCTGTTGAACCACTTTCTGTTCTGCTTTTCGCATTAACTAAATTTACACTAGCTGTCATTTTATAAATCCTTTTATAATTAATATTTTTTGACACAATATCATTGTTATGCACAGTCACATTAACGTAAATATTTATTAAAGTTGAACTTTAAATAAATAGAGTTGATAATGAACCTCCGGCATGTATTCTTCTAATTGCTTCTCCCATAAGAGGCGCAATACTTAAAACTTTAACCTTATCTGATTTAAAATTCTTAGCAGGCACAGAATCAGTAGTAACAATCTGCGAAATACCACTATCCTCAAGTCGTTTCACCCCTACATCATTCAGCAGACAATGTGAAATTGCTGCAATTACCTCTTTTGCTCCTTCTTTTCTAAGAAGTTTTTCGGCAGCAATAAGTGTTCCTGCTGTTGATGATAAGTCATCAATCATTAAACACACTCTACCTTTTACATCTCCTACCAAATGAGAAGATTCAACTGAAACAGCATCAGTTCTACGTTTAGCAACAACAGCTAAACCTGCATTTAACTCACTGCTATATCTGTGAGCCATTTTCACACTACCTGAATCAGGTGCTACAACAACAGAATTTGGCCCCATTTTTCCTTTAAGATAAGGAATAAGAATTGATGCTGCGTATAAATGATCGACAGGAATATCAAAATATCCAACAATCTGAGCTGCATGTAAATCCATTGCCAATATCCTGGTAGCTCCGGCAGCAGTCAAAATGTCTGCAACCAATTTCGAAGTAATTGGAACACGTGGACGATCTTTTCTATCTTGTCTTGCATAACCGTAATATGGAATTACAGCTGTAATTCTTGATGCTGAAGCTCTTTTCGCAGCATCAATCATAATTAAAAGTTCCATTAGAGTTTCGTTCGGGGGATAACAGGTAGGTTGAATTATAAATACATCATCTCCACGAATATTCTGCAGGAATTGAACAAAGATTTCTCCGTCAGGGAAATGCTCAATCTTTACTTTTCCTAAAGACACACCTAGAAAATCAGCAATATTTTTTGCAAGCGCCGGGTGAGCACTTCCAGAACAAACAAAAAGTTCTCTTCCTCTTTTATTCATAATTTCTTAGACTCTCTTAATTATTTGGCTGTTATTTTTCTCTAATACGTTTTATAATTATATTATATAGTTCTGACTATTAATAACTCTGATAAATTTAACTCAAATTTTATACTATTATTTAATAAGTCTGATTTTCTATATAAAAAAGAGTTTTAATATATCTTAAATGTTTTTATATGCAAATATTTATTTGTTTAAATACAAATTAATAAATTCTTAAATGATCAAATCTAAAGAAAAAAACAAATTTAACTTAGAAAATCCTACTGTTAAACTAGAAGACAATATTCTTTACCTCAAGGATTTCCCAAAAGTTAAATTAACACGCAAAGAATCAGGCATTACTTATAATAAGCTGACTCAAATTATTTCAAAGAAGAAACCTTTTGGTATGCAGGTTGATTTAGCTAATGTAACCCCAAAAGACATACATGTTCTAGCCTTATTAGATTCTATAAGCAGCGTCTGTGCAAAAAATAAAGTAAGAGTTTGCCTATCAGGTATAAATAAAGAACTAGGCAAAATGCTTGACAAGCTGGACTTTCAGGAATCCTGTGACGGTATACCAACAGATACAAAAGTTCTTAAGGCTGATTCAGTTTTTGAAACACTTGGTAACGCAACATATGAACTGCTTGAAGACTCTAAAAAATTTCTTGGTTTTATTGGTGAACTAACTTCTGCTATTTCCTGTTCAATTCGTCACCCGCAAAAAATTTTATGGAAAGAAACTTTTTATTATATGGATAAAACAGGTGCAGATGCTGTTCCTATTATCTTTCTGATGTGCTTTTTAATGGGAGCAATATTAGCATTCCAGGGAGTGGTTCAAATGGGAAGATTTGGACTATCAATCTATGTCGCTAATCTTGTAGGTTTGGCAATAGTAAAAGAACTTGGAGTTCTAATGGTAGCAATCATATGTATAGGAAGAGCGGGATCTGCATTTGCAGCAGAAATAGGTACAATGAAAGTTTCTGAAGAGATTGATGCAATGGAAACTATGGGACTAAAAATAAGCAGATTTCTTGTTATACCCAAAGTCATTGCACTGGTATGTATAATGCCTCTATTGACAATTATTGGTGATGTCGCCGGAATTATGGGAGGAATGCTTGTTGCCGTACTCAAAGGCGGCATCTCTATTAATGAATTTTACCAAAGAACAATTCAAGCAGTCACTCCTCCGGACTTTATTGAAGGTATTATGAAGAGTCTTGTTTTTGCCGTCCTTATTGCTATGATTGGGTGTTTAAGAGGTTTTGAAGCAGAAAATGATGCAAAGGGAGTTGGACGCGCCACAACTTCTTCTGTAGTATCAGGCATATTTTTGATAGTAGTAGCTGATGCCATAATTACAGCCCTAATTAACTGACAAATAAATTATGACAAATAATTCTGAAAAAATAATAGAAGTAAAAGACCTAACAGTAGGTTATGACAATGTTTCAATTCTTGACAATTTGAATTTCAATATTAATAAAGGTGAAGTTTTTGCAATACTTGGTGGTTCCGGTTGCGGCAAAAGTACCATTTTAAAACATATGATAGGGCTCTATCAGCCAATGCAGGGCGATATTTTAATTAACGGAACAAGCATAGTTACTGCCAGTGAAAATCTTAAACATGATTTAACAAAACAATTTGGAGTCCTTTATCAATCGGGAGCTCTATTTAGCTCTCTTACACTTGAAGAGAATATCTCCCTGCCACTTGAAGAATTTACTGATTTACCAAAACCACTAATCAAATCTATTGCAAAAGTAAAATTAAGTTTAGTAGGCCTTGAGGGATTTGAACATTACTCCCCTTTTGAAATAAGCGGCGGAATGAAAAAAACGAGCCGGGCTTGCTCGTGCAATGGCACTAGACCCCGATATCCTTTTTTTCGACGAACCGTCAGCAGGCCTTGATCCAATATCTTCAGCTGAACTTGATAGACTTATCATACACCTGCGAGATACTTTGGGTTCTACTATGGTAATAGTAACACATGAACTTGACAGCATCTTTACTGTTGCAGACAGGGTTATAATACTTGACAAAAAAACAAAAGGCATTGTTGAAGAAGGAAATCCAAAACAAATAAAAGATAATACTAAGAACTCCAGAGTAAAAGAATTTTTAACACGTTCATCATTAAGAGGATAAATATGGCAAACATAGCAAATAAATACAAATTGGGAATTTTCGTTTTTGCTTCCATTGTAATTTTAATAGCAGCTTTATTTGTATTTGGTTCATTTGCATTTCTGAAACCTAGAATAAAATGTATGACTGTAGTCAATTCATCTGTGCAGGGGTTATCTGTAGGAGCAAAAGTCAAGTTCAGCGGAGTCCCGATAGGAGAAATTACAAGTATTAGAATTGCCCAGTGCAACTCTATTTATATATATATGGATGTTTTCACTGAATGCATTGTAAATAATTGCGATAAAGGAGACTCATTACTTGTTTTTCGGGAATATTTACGTAACCAGGTAGACAAAGGCCTTCGATGCCAATTACGCTATGAAGGAATAACAGGAACTTTGTATCAGGAGCTCCAATACTATAATACTAATGATTATCCTGAAGAAAAACTAATTATCCCACCACCGGAAGATAATAAAGTAATTTTCATACCATCTGTTTCTCCAGTATTATTCGGCAGTATCATGAAGAGAATTGATATGTCATTAAGCAAGTTCTCGGGTATAGATAAAATATTTGCAGATGTAGGTAAAGCTTTACATAAAGTTAATATGTATTTAGAAGATCCCAAGATCAATGACGTTATGAATAACGTTCAGGCAATAAGCATAAATATCCACGATATTTCTAAAAGATTTCAGGAAACTTTAACTGGTGAGAAAATTAATAAAATCACAACAGAGCTAACAACAACAATGGAAGAAATAAAAATTGCAGTAAAAAATTTAAATAAACAGTTAAATGAAAGCAAACTACCTGAAACTTCTGAATCTGCACGTGTGTTAATGCAAACAACGACAAAACAATTAAATGAAGCAATCGCAAATTTTAATTCTACAACAAAAAGCATTAAAGCCTTATCGGAAGAATTAGATAATAATCCATCTTCAATAATCTGGGGTACTGATAAGAAAAAAGTTATTCCTTCTTATTAATTATTCTGATCTAACAAAAAAGAATTTTTCTAAAGGGAACCAGACCAGTCAAAATTCACAAGAGCTACAGTAATAACAGCTTAAAAAACATTTAATCCTTATAAAAGTAAATCTTCAAGTCACAATTATATTATTAATTGCAAATTCTATTTGTCTTCTACAAAAAGCTATTGACTTTTATTTATCAGTTCATTTTTATAAAAGCTTCTCGTATCATGTTATAAAAAAAACCTGTAAAGTATATAACAGTTCTAGAAAAAATATAAAATACAATAATATTTATTTTATTAGCAAATATGAAGTCCATAAAATAATACAAGGAATAATTAACTATGAAAAAGGCTACAGCACGTCATATACTAGTATCTTCAAAAGAGATTTGTGAAGAACTTAAAAAAGAAATTGAAAATGGAGCTGATTTTGCAGCAATAGCAAAAGAAATGTCTGAATGCCCATCAGGTTTAGAAGGTGGAGATTTAGGTGAGTTTACACCGGGCCAAATGGTTAAGGCTTTTGATAAAGTTGTCTTCAGTGGTGAGGTTGGGAAAATATACGGCCCAGTAAAAAACACAATTTGGTTACCATTTAATAGAAATAACAAGCTTAACATAAGGGTTAAAAACATAAAGATGGAAAATGTAGTAATTATAGGTAGTGGACCTGCAGGGCTCACTGCAGCAATATACTGCGCTCGGGCAAATCTGAAACCTATTGTTATTTTAGGCAATCTACCCGGCGGACAACTAACTCAAACAACTGATATTGAAAATTTTCCCGGTTTCCCAGAAGCGATAAACGGCTTTGAACTAATGATAAAAATGCAACAGCAGGCAGAAAAGTTTGGAACAAAACTTATCTATGATTCTGTAAAAACAGTGGACTTCAAAGATGGAGGACCACAAACAGTACATTTAGCAAGTGGAGATAAGCTGATTTCTAAAACAGTAATTATTGCAACAGGCGCAACTCCCCGCTGGCTTGGACTTGAATCAGAAGAAAGACTTAAAACAAAAGGAGTCAGCGCATGTGCTACATGCGATGGTGCTTTTTTTCGTGATGTTCCTGTCATTGTTGTTGGTGGTGGAGACTCTGCCATGGAAGAAGCCTTATTTTTAACAAAGTTTGCATCAAAAGTTTACATTATTCACAGAAGAGACCAACTTAGAGCATCTAAAATAATGGGTGATCGTGCAAAACAAAATCCTAAAATTGAAATAGTATGGGATAGTGTAGTTTCTGACATTCTTGGCAAAGATGAGGTAGAAGCTGTAAAAGTCAAAAATGTTAAAACAGAAGTGGAAAGAACAATTGAATGTAAAGGTTACTTTGTAGCTTTAGGTCATATTCCGAGCACTGGTTTTCTTCAGGATATTAATAAAGATAGACAAGGTTATATCGAGTTAAAAAGCCTAAATTCTCATACAAATATTGATGGAGTTTTTGCAGCAGGCGATTGTGCAGATAAAACTTACAGGCAAGCTATTACCGCAGCCGGAATGGGGTGTAAAGCAGCTTTGGATATCGAGCATTGGCTCGAAGCCAACTCTTAATCTTTAACTGTTGATTTTTAACACTGCAGGTTATCTAATTTTAATATCAATACCTGCAGAGCTAACTTATAAACGAATAAGTTAAAATACGAAAGATATTTTTTATGCTTAACTGCTTGAGAAAAAATTTTAAATACATATTATTGTTACTGTTTATTTTCGGTATTAACTCAAACGCATCTGCATTTAAAATAAAATTTACATGGTACAACAATAAAAAGTATGTTTATCTTGCAGATATTGCAGCTTACTATGGAATGCGATTTAATAACAACAAAAAAAACAGTGAATTAAACAGTAAGTATAGCAGAATTAAAATTAAACATGGGGCAAAAGATGTCTATATTAACGGCAGAAAAGTATTTTTGTCTGAACCTGCAATTTATAATGGTAATAAACCTGCAATTTCTGAAGTAGATTTTCTTCTATTACTGGATCCGATTTTAAGAAAAACTCCTTTAAAACATCATAAATTAACTACAGTTATAATTGATCCTGGACACGGTGGAAAAGATCCCGGTGGAATAGGTAAATATTACAAAGAAAAGAATATAGCTTTTTCAATTGCACTTAAACTAAAACATATTCTTAGTAGAAGTGGATTTAGAGTAATTCTAACAAGAACGAACGATTACTTTATTTCTTTAAAATCAAGACCGGCTTTGGCATTAAAATATCCAAATAGCATTTTCGTTTCCATTCATTGCAATATTGCAGGAAATAAATCAGTTAATGGTGTAGAAACATTTATTTATGCTCCAGCAGGAACAATATCAACACATGGAGGACATACTGCCCCTCCTAAAATGTATGGTAATAGATACGATAAAAACAATACACGCCTTGGTTATGAAATTCAGAAACAACTGATAAATTCAAACAAATATGATATAACTGATCGCGGAGTAAAGCATGCTCAGTTTGCTGTTTTAAAATATTGCCCGATACCGGCAGTACTGATTGAAGCAGGCTTTCTTTCAAACAATACAGAAGAAAAACGCCTTGGTTCAAACGCATACCAGGATTATATATCATTAGCAATTGCAAGAGGTATCATTGCATATAGGAATGCAATGATTAAAGGAAAAGGGTAAATCAACTATTTTATTTAAGCTAACTTGCTTATATCGCCCATTTGCAGATTATAATTCAACAGCAATAATTCAAATCTATAATAAATGCTCTTCTGGAAGTTGAGTTTGCACTTCTCTTTGCCCAAGCGTTGTTGATGTCCCATCAGTATTATATTGCAGCAGGGTAACATAATTAACAACATCACCTGTTTCTACAACAACATAAGTTCTGGTATTGTATCCTGATGCTACATACTTACTGTCAATCCATGTTCCTGTATTGGCATATACATAGGAGCATACTGTACTATCATTGCTAACAGTAGTTCCTCCTAACGAATCATAATGCCAACCAGTTATCATATCTTTATGAGTATGTCCAAAGATGATTATATTTGCTACAATATTATCAACATTTACATAGATATCATCCGCAGCATCTTCTAAAGTTGAAGCTCCATAAGCTAGAGCATCGTGGGCTTCTAGTTTTTCACCTGTTTGCGGATTGACGAAATGTGCCTGCTGAGAATCCCAATTATCATAAATATTTTGATACAGGCTATTTACTTTGTCAAATGACCAATTTCCGTAATAATAATTTATACCATCCATCTTAAAAATTTGAATAGATTCTTCGGAAGAAAGAACAATATCTGGAATTCCACAGTATTCAAAATATGCTTTATAGATAAAAGGTGGTGCGCCATTAAATGGTGAAATATCACATACTCCATATGTAGGAGATACTCCACATCCTGAAGGTAAATAAGATTCTATTTTAGTTTTAATATAATCCATATAAAATTCACCTTCACCTGAACCTGAACTTTTAGTAGCGCATGCTCTTGCCATATAAAAGCCTATTGGTAAAATAGAGCCTTGCCTAGGAATAGGATTAGGAGCATTCCACATATCATATCTATGTCCGTGTTCAGCTACTACATTATTTTCATTATCAAGGTATAACCCCATACCCTGCTGTTTAGAGTTAGTATATATTTGTATTCCAGGAATAATATTTTGAAGAGTGTTTTCTTTCATTAGCATATCATGGTTCCCAGGAACATATATTAGATTAATTCCTGAATCGTCTGCAGCAATTGTTTTTAACACATCTACTACAGGTTTATTTAATGGAGCATTTGCAATTGCATTAAAGTATGATTGCGTTGTATAACCATTTATTGGATCAAGTGAATAAGGACAAATCCATTCATCAAATAAATCACCAATAATTACAAGGTTTTTTGTGCTAGGATCATTATATACAGCTATTAAAAAGTTTTTTAATGCCTCTGAGTTTTCATTAAACCATCCATAGTTATGTGATTCTTTTGAAAGTGCAGTATTTGTACTTCTTGCATCACCCATATGCAGGTCACTTATAAAATAGCTTTTAGTTCTTCCTGCTATAGCTGAAAATTGAACACAGATAATAAAAATGATTAACAAAACAATTAAACCAAGGCGATTCTTTATCCTACTTTTCATACTTTCTCCTATAATTAAAAATTTTTTTATTCTCCTGATATACTGCTAATTATATCAAAATGTTACATAAAAAAAAGAAAGAAAATCAATTTTATTTCATTTAAAAAATTATCTGCCTAAATTGTTTTTCAATATTCTATTGACATAAAAACCAGTTCTCTTTATAATTTTAAGTTGAGACTATATCTTTTTATAATAAATATAAGTATATACTTTTTAAGAGTTTAGGATTAATATGACTAAAGATTCGTTAAAAAAAATCAAAAAGCTTTCTATATTTGCCGTTGCTATGATAACAATCAGTTCGGTAGACAGTATAAGAAATCTTCCCGGAAGTGCCCAGCTTGGCACAAAAGCAGTATTTTATTTTGTGATAGCTGCAATTTTTTACTTTCTACCTGTAGCCCTGGTTTGTGCAGAGTTAAGTACAACTTATCCTCAAAAAGGTGGTGTTTATCTCTGGGGTAAAAAAACACTTGGCAGACAGTTTGGTTTTATATCGCTCTGGTTTCAGCTGGCAGAAAATCTTGTTTATTACCCACCACTAATCGTTTTTATAATTGCAACAGGACTTTTTCCCTTTTCTCAAAAATTAGCTGATAGCAGTATACTGATGTTTGTAATGATAAATGTCATTTTTTGGGGAATTACAATAGTAAATATGTTCGGGTTAAAGGCATCTGCTTTTTTTGCAGAGGTTTTCGGCATACTTGGTGCAATTATTCCAATGCTCCTTATATGTGTTATTGGAATATATTGGTACATCAGTCCAGATAAAGCAAATTGTATAAATATTACATGGGATAACATTCTACCAGATTACCACCACCTGAATATCGGCATAACTTTTACTGCAGTAATACTGTCTTTAACAGGAATGGAAATTGCAACAGTTTATGCAAATGAGGTAAAAAATCCACAAAAAAGCTACCCTATAGCACTTGGGATAGCTACAGTTTTTATTTTAACAACATTAATAATTGCATCTTTAGGAATAGCTACTGTAATAGGCCCAAATAATTCAACTCTGAACGAGGGAATAATGCAATTTTTTTCAAGCTTTATGACAAGAGTTAATATTCCATGGATGATCCCTGTCATTGCATTATGTATAGTGTGTGGTGGGCTTGCCAGCCTTAATAATTGGGTATTAGCGCCTTTGAAAGGAATGAATGTTGCCTCCTCTGATGGCTTCCTTCCTAAATTCTTTGATAAGGAGAATAAATATGCAGCGCCGGTTCCGCTTTTAATTATGCAGGGGGTTATTGTAACACTACTTTCTCTTGTATTTGTTTTTATCCCATCTGTAAATGAAGGAATGTGGTTTCTGAATATTCTTATGACTCAGCTTTATATGATTATGTATGTTTGTATTTTTATAAGCTTCTTTGCTTCAAGACTGCTCGATAAAAACGTTCACCGCCCTTTTAAAGTGCCTGGAGGTATCTTGGGAATGTGCGCAGTAACAGTTTTTGGTATATTCAGTTCTTTTTTTACAATACTTATGAGTTTTGCTCCTGCCAAAAGTCTTGGAATACAAAATTGCTACCTATTCGGTTTAGCACTCATTTGCGGATTGATTATTTTTATACTGCCAGCTATTATAGGAATCCGCTACCAAGCGAAATTACCATCAAGAATCCGCCATAAATCGATGAAGAAGAATAGAAAAAAAGAACATTAGAATATTTCACTTCAGCCTTTTTTTTATCTCTTCCAGTTTATTCATTAGTCCTCTTGAATAAATATTTGCAAAACATTGATTGCATATGACATTTTTCTGTTCAAAATAATGGAAAGGTTTTATTATTTCATTGTGACAATATGGACAGCAAATACTAATAACTATATATTTACATTCTGATGTTTGAATCTTCTTTTCTTCTTCTAAAAGTAAACCTACTTCATCAAAATCTACTGGTGTGAATCCATAATCAGCTAGTATATTGCAAAAATTGAGCCATGTCTCATGATTCCATATCCCATTGTATTTACTAACAAATTCTTTGATTAGCCCTGAATCTATAAGCCTATTTAAGTTAACTTCTTTCTGAGACACTCTTTATTCCTTTATTTAAATAAAATCACTGATAAAGTTCACATACAAATTATACCATTTATTAGTAAAAAATAGTAACCATTGCAATTTCTAACATAATTTTAATATATAAAATGTTTTTTGCTTAAAGATCAATAAAGGTGTAACATTTGCATAGTAAAAAGAAGATATAGGATATATTATTATATTTTGTTTTTATATACTAACAGGTCAATAAAGTGTTTAATTATGAAGAAAATTGATTATCAGGAACTTATTGAAAAATTTTTCCTTGATGAAATATCAGAAAAGGATAAGGATATCCTATGTAAGTGGCTTCTTGAAGATAAAAATAATATTCGAAAATACATTAAAGAAGTAGTTATGCTAAATGACCTTCAAAGAGAATTCTCAGAAAAACCTACCCAAAGGAACATCAAATTCCCCCATAAACCTTATGAAATGTCTATTGGAGAGATGGAATTAATTAGTGCCGCAGAAGAAACCGAAAAAATAAATGAAAATTTTAATGATAGCGACATATTTAAGGAATAACCTTCTAGCGAATTCAAAACTTAAAGGAAAATTCCCCCTCCTCCTTACACTTCCAATATACTTTTTAAAATAATCTGCCAACAAAAATAACAGTCTACTTTCAGAGTTAATATACAAATTCATTAACATTTTCAAAAAAAATCGTATATATAGTATTTTTTTACCCAAAAGTTTGGATAGAGAACCAGATATGTTATATAATTTAATATACAGAAATTATTTGTATTATAATGCATAGAGGTTTTTTTGAACAAAAGAAAAGACAATTTTATAAATTACTGGCTAAATGTACAAACTGATGTAAAAGGATATATCAGACTCTTTATAAACAATGAAGCTGATGCTGATGATATCCTGCAGGATGTTGCAATAATTGCATATAAAAAATTTGAGGAATACAATAAAACAACTCCTTTTAGAAGCTGGGTTATTGGCATCGCAAGATATGAAGTTTTGGCTAAACGTAAAAAATATGCAAAAAATAAAATTTTATACTATCCAGAGCTCTTTGAAAGTATAAGTGATGCATATGAAGAAATAAGAGATGAATCAAATGATAAAGTATCTTTTCTAAAAAAATGTATTCAGAAACTTGATGATAAAAATTACAAATTATTGAAATTAAGATATGGTGATTTACTGAGAATCAAAAAAATCTCAGTACTTCTTGGATTAAAACCTGTAACTATAAGAGTACGTTTGAACAGAGTTAGAAATACTTTGAAGAACTGTATAAATAGTTACAAATAAAAAGAGCCCTGCTCATACAAACAAAGCTCTCTTTCGTAAAAACAATATATTTTATCAAGAACGTATTATTGCAAGAATTTCATTGCGTTTATGACGCATTTTCTCTTCAGTATGTGCTTCTAGATTAAGACGTAAAAGTGGCTCTGTATTTGAACATCTAACATTGAACCACCAATCATCAAATTCAAAAGAATAACCATCTAATTCAAAAGTGTTTTTCGCATAGGAATATTTCTCTTTCAAAATGGTTATAACAGCATCTACATCCTCTACTTTTGAATTAATCTCTCCGCTTGCATAATATTTTCGCAATGGAGCTGTCAGTTCTCTAACTGTTTTATTCTTTTTACAGATCAGATTTGCAAGCTTAATCATTGCCAAACCTTGAGATTCTGCAACATTATTTTCTTTAAAATAGTAATGTCCGGAAAGTTCACCAGCAAAAACAGCTCCAGTCTCCCTCATTTGAGCTTTTATAAAAGCATGACCAACTCTGCACATAATTGCTGTGCCACCATTTTCTTCTATACACTCTTTTACAGCTTTACTGCTGCGTAAATCATAAAGAATTGTTGCAGGTCCTTCACTGAGTATATCTTCTGCAATTAAGCCGGAAAAAATATCCATTGAAATTCTATTCCCCTCATTATCTACAAAACCGCAACGATCAGCATCTCCATCAAAACCAGCACCAAAATCAGCACCAACTTCTTTTACCTTAGCACATAGATCATCTAAAGTTTCTGTAATCAAAGGGTTTGCTTCATGATTTGGAAACGTGCCATCAAGTTCTTCATAAAGTGGAATGACTTCGAATAAATCTCTAATTCCTGCAATTTCATAAGATCCCATTGCATTTCCAAAATCAGCAACAACTTTTAATTTTCTGTCAATTTTAGAAAATGATCTTAAAAATTCTCCATATTCAGGAGCAATATCATAAGAGATAATTTGTCCTTTATCTTCAGATGCTTTATCCCATGATTCCTCATTTACCATCTTTTCAATTTCTTTGATACCAGTAGCTCCACTTATCGGGATTGCAGTTTTTCTGCAAAGTTTAAGCCCATTCCATTCTCCGGTATTGTGTGAAGCAGTAATCATTATACTACCATCAGCTTTCAGCTTTCCATTTGCAAAGTATGACATTGGAGTAGAACACATACCAATATCAATAACATCTGTTCCCTGTTCGGTTATTCCTTTTGCAAGAGCCTGAAAAAGAGGATATGAATGAGGACGCATATCACGACCTATTACTACTTTTTTCCCTTTTAAAAAAGTAGCATAAGCTCTACCGATTTTTTCTGCAAGCTTTTCATTAAGCTGATCAGGATATATTCCTCTGATATCATATGATTTAAATGCTCCTGCCATCTATTCCTCCTTCTATATTTCTAAATATTAGTATTTATCTTAGCATCCATTGATATGCACCAATAGCTGAAGTTATTGTAAAAATTGCATTCAATATTATAAAAAGTAATGCTATCTGATATCCTTTCTTAAATGAATAATATGCATAAATAACCAGGAATAAACCTCCCAGTGTATACGCAATAGGATTTAATGTTCCTACTCCGATTGCAAGAAACAGCAAACCTACAGTTCCAATTATTAAATAACGCTCTTTAAATGCACCTTTAATAGCAAAATAAATAACTGTAATAATTACTATAATAAATGTAATTATTGTTATTGTAAGAACTGGAAGATTTAAAAAAGTCAGAATAGCATCTATTGATACTATTGCCTCAAGTACAGTAAAAAAAATATTCTTTTCAAGGTAAGAAGAAAGTGTAAGTAAAATTGCACCGGCAAAAAATAAATATTTTTGACAGGCAGCTCCAGGCATAAGAGTTCCCACAATAAAAATTAATAATCCAATAATACCGATAAGTATATTAACTAAATGATTACCATAATAAGCTTTTGTCATGTGCAATTCCGTTCTCTTTTATATTTTACTTTCCTCTTCTTTCAATATCTTTTCTAATACAATCAGGTAAAAATGATTTCCACCTCTCTATCCTTGTTTCTTCATCTATAACAGGAATTTCATCTGATTCAAAGTTTCTGTTTGATACATCTAAAACTGCTACAGCTTCTAAATCAAAAACATTGCAAAGAGTAAATAATGTAGCAACTTCCATATCTACCCCCAATATTCTTAACTTTCGCCATTCATGCTGAACATCTTTATATTTTATTGGAACATAATTCATATAACCTGATGTTCGAGCCTGAGCAGCCCAGAATGTATCGGTAGTAACAGTAACTCCATGATGATAAGGTATTTTATTTTCTGCAAGAACTTCGTCAAATGTATTTGTCATTTCAAGAGAAGCCGCTGCCGGATATGTTTCCGGAGCATAATGCATGGATGTTCCCTCAAGTCTCATAGCTGCTTTGGAAAGTATAATATCTCCGATATTTATATTATATTGAATTGCTCCAATTTCAGCAAGCCGAATATAATATTTCAATCCTATTGTTGCCATTTCTTCAAGGCCAATTCCCATTGCCGGGCCACCAAGTCCGGTAGAAATAACTGCTATATTTTGATTATTGAAGCTAGCAAGGTAAGTAAGATACTCTCTATTCTCATTAATATATAAAGCATTAGGATCAAGTATTTTGGCTACCGGTTCAATATATTTTCTATCGTTAATCAAAATAGCATATTCAGCACCTTTTAACATATCTTTAGATAAACCAATATGATATAGTACTTCAGAATTACTAACTTGTTTCATTTTTTATTATCTCCAAATATTTAGTTAATGTAACCTCTTTTTTCCATATCATACAAAAGTCCGGTTTTTAAAGTTTTTTCCCAATTTACCTGGGCCTTCTTTTTTCCTTCTAAATCCGGTTCTTCACTTTCAGTACGTTTAGCTATGATTCCACAAAAGCATGCAGCATCCAACCCAAAAACAGAACATATTGTAAACAAAGCAGAAGCTTCCATTTCAAAGTTAGTTACCTGCAAGGCATGCCACTCATCTATAGAGCCCTTAAATTTTCTTAATATATTCCCCGTATAATTATCATACCTTTCCTGGCCTGGCCAAAACGTATCTGAAGATGCTGTAATTCCTATATGGTATGGAATATTTTCTTTTTTTGCGCCTTCAATAAAAGATTTTGTCAAAATAAATGACGCAACTGCCGGATATTCTACCGGTGCATATTGAGAAGAAGCTCCATCCAGCTTTACTGCTGCACGGGAAATGACAATATCTCCAAGTTCAATATTATCTTTAATAGTACCTGAAGTTCCAAGTCTAATAAAATGTTTAACTCCAAGCTTTGCCAATTCTTCTGCTGTAATACTGATTGCAGGACATCCCATGCCGGTTGAAACAAGCACAACTTTAACACCTTTCATATCTGCCAAATAAGATGCATGCTGCCTATTAGTACAAATATGTTTAAAATCCTTATCAAGATAATTTGCCAACTGTTCTGCACGTTTTGGATCTCCCGGAAGTACTGCATATCTTGCACCTTCAAGCATATCTCTATTCAATCCGGTAAAGTACATCCTTTCATTGTTAGGATTTATGTCCATTATCATATTCCTTTCTAAATAATGAAAATTGTTTTTTAGTAAAGCATTACACCAACTATTGCTGCACTTAGCAAGTTAGCTAAAACTGCGGCCAGGAGTGCTTTTAATCCTAAAGCAGCTATTTGTGATTTCCTTGAAGGAACAAGTTCTCCAATACCACCAATCTGAATTGCAATTGATGAAAGATTTGCAAAACCGGTCAATGCAAAACATGCCATCATATAAGTTTTCAGCTCATCAAAAGGTATTCCGGGAGCATTTACTCCATGCTTAACTATTTCAGGAAAGAATTTTGGAAAATTACTATATGCAATAAACTCATTAAAAATTGTTTTTTGACCAATCAATGTTGAAAACGTCATCATTTGTGAGTCAGGAATACCTATAATATAGGAAATCGGATAGAAAATATAGCCAACAAGCTGATCAAGTGACATATGCCCACCTGTTATCTTCAGTACAATATAATTAATAAAAAATACTACTGCCAGAAAACTTAAAAGCATAACTCCTACCCCGAGTGCTACTTTCCAACCATCAGTTGCTCCTACAGCAATAGCTTCAATACCGTTTTTCGTTTCAACCGGTACTTCTTCAATCTTTTGATTAACTACATCTTCAGTTTCGGGAAACATAATTTTAGCCATTATGATAGCTCCAGGAGCAGCCAGAATACTTGCAGCTAAAACGTAAGGAAGATATGCTCCCATACTCTGATACGCATATAAAAGGCTTCCGGCAACAGTTGCCATTCCTCCAACCATTGTCAAAAAAAGCTCTGAATCAGATAATTTTTTCAAATAAGGAGCAATTACTAGAGGTGCTTGAGTTTGCCCTAAAAATACATTACTGGCAACACCAATTGACTCAGCACTACTTAGACCAAGAACACGACTAAAAAAAGCAGAAATTAGTCTAACTATTTTCTGCATAATACCATAATGATAGAGTACTGCCATAATTGAACCGAAGAAAATAATTGGAACTAACGCAGTAAAAATAAATGTATATGAAAAATAGACTGTTCCTACAGAATTAATCCCCAGCTGATGAGCCAGCTCAGGTGGAGGTAAAACTTGCGCATCAGCTTTAATTGCTGTAGTATAAAGAGGGCCAAAAACAAATGCAGTTCCCATATTGGCAAAACTCATCAATTTATCAACACACTTCCCTAAGAATGTAAAAATTATTTGCCCTACAGGGGTTTTTACTATAAACCATGCAAGTAATACATCGATAATAAGGCCCCCAACAACAATTCTCCATTTAATGCCTTTTCGATTATTTGAGAAAAGAAACGCGATGAATAAAAGTACTATTATCCCCACTATACCTATTAGGTTTGACATTGGAAAAGCATTGCCTGACTGCATAAAAACTCCTCTCTTTTTTATTCTGTTGATTACTGAAAAACTATTATCTTTAGCCAATTATATCATATAAAAACGTTCTGGCATCTTAATTTTCGAATAAAAAATTGCAAATTTGTTATTTCTTGTATCTCTATCCAAAAGTTTACACAAACAATGACTACTGAAAGAATCATTTACTATTATTTTTCAATGATTTTAATACTAGCAAACTATTTGAATAGATTATTATAACAGCTCCTGCAATACGACTTATATTCCTGATCTCCCACCAATATCTGGTCTCCTACTTTTGCAGGTTTGCCATTAACAAATCTGGCATTACAGATGGCTTTGCGCCCACATTCACACATAGCCTTTATTTCTTCTAATTCATCTGCGATTTCAAAAAGCCTTTTACTGGCAGGAAAAAGCTTATTTTGAAAATCAGTTCTTAATCCATAACATAGAACAGACGTGTCAAATGTATCTGCAATTTGACCAAGTTGATCTATTTGCTCTGGTTGAAAAAAATGTACTTCATCTACAAATACTACTTCTATGTTACTATTTTGAGCCAGTTTTTCTTTGACTATTTCAAAAATATTATCTGTCTTACTTACAACAATCGCATCTAAAGAAAATCCAATACGACTTTTTATTTTATTATCATTTCTTGTATCTATAGCCGGAGAAAATACAAGAGTATCCATACCTCGCTCACGATAGTTATATTCTGCCCTGATCAAATCCATTGATTTAGAAGCACCCATTACTCCGTGCTTAAAGTGAACTTTTTTTCCCACCTGTCTATTCCTTTTATAAATATTTGTATTGTGCTATTTTATAAATAATCGAGTAGGGTAAGATAAGGCTATAACTCTTATCTTATCCCTCTCACAGAACCGTACGTACGGTCCTCGTATACGGCTCATGTTAATTATTATTCTATTTTAATAGAACAGTAATACCAGTTTGTACTTTGTAAATGTCAAACAGTCCACTTTCATCAAAGAAAGAATTTGGAATAGCATAATGAGCCTGTGGACTTGAAGAATTTCTCCATGAAGACATTTTGATTTTCTTAAAGTTGCCGTTATAGCCAAGCTGTCTAAGCCTCCTATGAAGTTTCTTTGGAGTTTTCCAAAGCTTCATCTGTTTTGCTCTAAGCCTGTGTCTGATCCAACTCATCAACTCTCTGTAGATTCTTTTACAGTTTGCAATTCTGAAATAGTAGGCAAATCCTCTGATAACTGGATTTAAAACTTTTATCATGCCGCCAAGATTACCTCCGCTGTTACGTTTGGTCAGGCGTTTAATTTTATTCTTAAACTCCTTTAATCTGCAATCCTGAATCTTTGTAAAATTGGTATGTATTTCAACACCAAGAAATTTTACTCCCATACAGGAATGTGTAACATGTGTTTTGGTTTTATTGACTGTAAGCTTTAAGTCCTTTTCAAGATAATCCGTTGCTTTTGCAAGTGCATTATAAGCTCCGCTCTTGGAAAAACAGAATACCAGGATATCATCAGCATAACGTACTATTCGATAATTTCTGTTCATCATGAATTTATCAAAATGATCAAGATAGACATTAGCTATAAAAGGACTGATTACTCCGCCCTGCGGACTACCTGTATCTGTATCTGCAAAAACACTGTCTTTCATTGCTCCGCTTTCAAGAAATATTCTTATTAAATTGAGAATACTTCCATCAACTATCCATTTTCTAAATGACTGGATTATTATATCATGATTAAGCGTATCAAAACATCTGCTCAGATCCATATCAACAACCCACTCCATATTGTATTTGCGGATAAACATACTTGCCTTACTGATTGCATTATGACCGCTTCTGCCTGGTCTATAACCATAGCTGGAAGGATGAAAATCACAATCAAATATTGGCTGAAGTATGTTAAGCAGAGCCTGCTGTACAACTCTGTCACGAACTGAAGGGATTCCTAAAATTCTTTCACCTCCGCTTTTCTTCGGAATTGACACCTGTTTTACAGGCTTGGATTTATAGGTTTTATTCTTCAGCTCAAAAAGGAGTTCATCAATTTCAACATCAAGATTAACGGCAAAATCTTTGACGGACTGCCCGTCTATGCCGGGAGCTCCATTCGCTGATTTTACTTTGTGGAATGCCTCTGTAAGGTTCTTACGGTTCAGCATTCTGTCATATAAACTGTAATATTTCAATTCATTATTCCTTTTTATGGTTACTGCACTGATTTATCCATTCTCCTAAATTGAACATTCAGTTGACCTTCAGTGCGGGCAGATACTTTCTATCCTGAATGGCAATATATATCTGTTGACCGTACTTACTCTGATGAACAGTCAAAACACACAGTGTGAAGCTTCCACTTCAACCATGTGTAAAGGACTCCATCCCGTTGGATAGTTTGTGTTCTGTTCTATCAGGTTAAATGTATAATATCAGTTTTCAAATTAACTTCACCCCTTCGCATTACAGCATATCTTTTGAATAATACTGCATTTAACTGATAGGCAGTTAATCATTTCTGTTTTATCCTCCAGTCTGTTACCAGCTTTCACAGGCAGAAATTTCATCACTACTACGGGTTCATCTGCCACCTCACACCACATCTATCAGTCTTACATTTCTGCTTGAACATCAATATCTGTAAAAAAAAACAGAACAGTATAAGGCTTCCCCAGTTAATACACTGGTCCCTGTAAACAATCTCATCCTCAATCACACTATTGGTATGTTCAGGTATCAGGCTTTGCGATATTTTGCACGCTTACCTACCAACAGCGCCGAAGCAGGTTCACTTTCGTTATGTACTGTTTACTTCCTATTGCTTCCTTCAGACAATACCGTTACCAGTAAAGCCCTTGCAATTCGGATTAACTTCCCCTGAACTGGGTGTTTCATGCTTCTTTCTGCATGACGGGTTTGCCAGCTTTGCTGGGCAAACAAAAAGCCTGTGCGATGATTTATCGCACAGGCTTTTAAGTTTCTTTAGTCCTGATGCTCAAGTTCAAGCGTACAGGTTATTACATCACATACTTCTGTAGGACCAAAATATTGAATTGGACCAGGATATACATATTTATTTTTTTCAGCCCATTTATCTCTCTTTTTAGCAAGTTTTTTAAATGGTGCATCATTAAGTTTAACTAATGCTTTTTGAATAACAGGCTTATCTTCGCCATGTCTTCTCTCAATATTCATCATCATTGTTACAGGAATACCTCCAGCTACCCATTCTGATGCAGGTTTTGACAAATTCTTGATAGATGCCATATAACCTGTTTTTTTAGCTCCGATTAGGGCTGCAGCAGTATAACCAAGGCTATAACAGTAATCTGCATCAAAGTTTGATGGAGCAGCACAACGTCCTTCATAACCGAAAAAATGACAAAGAGGATTAAATTTACCTTTATAATTTCCTTCTGCACACCATGCTTTTAAACGAACATCCAGCACTTCAGCTAATAGGCTTTCTGTTTCAATCCTGGAAACCTGAACATTACCATGAGGGTCTCTATCCATTATCAACTGTTTTCTTATTGTTAATGGAAGAGTTAAATATGTTTTAGCTGAATTTGCAGAGAGCTTTCTTGTAATAAACTCTATTTTTTCCTCGTCATTAGAAAGAGAATCAAAAGCATCATGCTTTTCAGCCATCAAATCATTAAGCTCAGCTATTAAAACTTTTATCTCAGGAATAAATTCAATCAGTCCTTCAGGAACTAAAACTACACCGTAATTTAAACCTTTATCTGCTCTTTTAGCTATTACTGTTGCAAGAGATTCAACTATATCATTTAATGTTAATTTTTTTTCTTCAATTTCTTCCCCTATCAGGGTAACATTTGGATGAGTTTGAAGAGCACATTCCAAAGTAATATGTGATGCTGAACGGCCCATTAATTTAATAAAATGCCAATACTTTTTTGCTGAGTTTGCATCTCTTTGAATATTTCCAACCATTTCAGCATATACTTTACAAGCAGTATCAAAACCAAAAGAAGTTTCTATTTGATCATTCTTCAAATCACCGTCTATCGTTTTAGGACAACCGATAACTTGAATAGGAACTTCTTTTTTACAATAGTATTCAGCTAATAGACATGCGTTTGTGTTAGAATCATCACCACCGATAATTACTATTGCACTAATTCCAAGTTTCTTGCAATTTTTTGCAGCTTTATCAAACTGTTCAGTTTGTTCAAGCTTAGTTCTTCCTGAACCAATGATATCAAATCCACCGGTATTTCTATAGTCAGCAAGAAATTCTTCAGTAATTTCCATGTATTCATTATCAACTAAACCTCCAGGCCCACCAAGGAAACCATAAAGTTTACTTTCAGAATTAATTGACCTGATTCCATCAAACAATCCGGCAATTACATTATGTCCACCCGGTGCTTGTCCCCCTGAAAGAACCACTCCAATATTTATCGGAGCATGTTTAGTGCTTTCTTTAGCTTTTTTAAACGTTAAAACAGGCATTCCGTATGTGTGCGCAAACAGTTCTTCAATTTTTTTCTGATCGCTTACAGATTCGGTTTTTTTACCGGTAATAATTTCAACATTTGCTCCATTTTGCAAAGATTTAGGCAATTTCACCTTGTATTCTGCTCTTGCTTTTTGTAGCGGGGAAATGTTTTTCATTGTGTGGACCTCCGTTAAATTATTAAAAATATCAACTACTATAACAATTCAGCAATCTGTACTGCATTTAATGCAGCACCTTTTAAAAGTTGGTCGCCGGCGATAAAAATCGACAAACCTTTTTTATCGTGTCTTGATATATCCTGACGTATTCTACCTACAAACACCTCATCTTTTCCTGATGCTGTTACAGGCATCGGGTAAATATGTTCAGCGACATTATCAAGTATTTTTACTCCTGGAGCATATTTCAATATTTCTCTTGCTTCATCTGGTGTAATATCTTCTTCAAATTCAAGAAGCAAAGATTCGCTGTGAGCCCTAAACACAGGTAAACGTACACATGTACAATTAACCTGAAGTTCAGGCATTCCCATTATTTTCCTGGATTCATGAACCATTTTCATTTCTTCTTTTGTATAGTCATTATCTAGAAAAACATCAATATGAGGAAATAAGTTAAAAGCTATCTGATAAGGAAATTTTTCAGGTTTAACTTCCTGTTTCTGTATTACCTGCATTGTCTGTTTTTCAAGTTCCTGCATACCTTTAACTCCTGCACCGCTAACAGCCTGATAAGTTGAAGCAATAATTCTTTTGAGTTTCTTTGCCTTATGTAAAGGAAAAACAGGAACAACCATAATAATTGTTGAACAATTCGGGTTGGCAATAATTCCTTTATGCTTTAATGCATCTTCAGGATTTACTTCAGGAACAACCAAAGGAACATCAGGATCCATTCTAAAAGCACTTGAATTATCTACAACAACAGCACCGGCTTTAACTGCAGATGGAGCAAACTCTTTGGAACGCGATGCCCCTGCACTGAAAAGCGCAATATCAATATCTTTAAACGAATCATGAGTAAGCTCTTCTACTTCAAATTCCTGACCATTATAGGTAAGCTTTTTGCCTTTTGAACGTGCTGAAGCCAATAACCTTAAATTATTAATCGGGAAGTTTCTTTCAGCTAATACCTGGAGCATATCTGCCCCGACAGCACCTGTTGCTCCGGCAATCGCTATATTATATTTTTTACTCATTAATTTTTCTTTCCTAATTTTTGTTATATTTTTTATTAAGTTTAGCAAATAAATTTTTTGAAAGGTGGAATGAGATAAATATTTATTCGTTAAACTTCAAGTTTATAAACTGAGAACTTTTAATTTAAACGTTTTTTTTAAATATAGCAATAGAAATAAATAATCAAATTATATTAATAATGATCATGTTTATCAACTGGCATTATTGAAAAAATAAAATTTCACGATTAAATATAACTAAATGTCTAGTTTTTACTGCTTTATAAAAACTATAAATTACGTATACTAATATAATATTACTCAATAATAACATAAATTTAAGAGGTTTTTAATATGATTAATGTCAATGTCCCTCCCGACGAACATGTTAAAGTTTTAGATGGACAGGGATGGATCGGTTTAATAGATAGAATGGGAACAGAGACTTCTATTGTAAATGCAGCAAGAGTTTCATTTGGTAAAATTCGCAAAGAAATGAACCAGAAAGATGTTGTCCTTCTTGAATATTTAATCGAAAATCGTCATACAAGCCCTTTAGAACATTTAGTTTTTACTTTCAGTATTTGTTGTCCCCTTTTTGTAAGAGGTCAATGGCATAGACATAGAACCTGGTCATATAATGAGATATCCAGACGATACACAGAAATGGATATACAGTTTTTTACTCCTGTAAAATTAAGACAACAGGCTAAAGTAAATCGTCAGGCTTCAGTCAAAAATCCGAATTTTAATGGTAACGAACTTATTACTTCTATTGATAAACATAATAGAAAATCTTTAGAATTGTATGAAGAATTACTGGATAAAGGTGTTTGCAGAGAACAGGCCAGAGGTGTCTTACCTCAAAATATGATGGTTACTTTCTGGGGGACTGTAAATTTAAATAACTTACTGCATTTTCTTGATTTACGTGACCACGAACACGCACAATGGGAAATTCGTGAATACGCAATCGCAATAAAAAAACTAATAGCCCCATATATTCCTAATGTAGCTAAATACCTAAAATGGGATATGTAGAATTTTTTTTATAAACAATTAACGAAATGGGAAACAGCAATGAAAATTGACCAATCAACGATCGAAAAAGTCCTTAACATTTTAAGTGAAGAAATTGTACCTGCAGAAGGTTGTACTGAACCAATCGCAATTGCTTATGTTGGTGCTAAAGCTAAAGCATTATTGGGAAAATTGCCTGAAAAAGTTAATATTTACGCTTCTGGTAATATTATAAAAAATGTAAAGAGTGTTGTTGTCCCAAACAGTGGTGGACTTGTAGGTGTTAAAGTTGCGGCTGCAATGGGTATTGTAGCAGGACAGGTTCAAAAAGGGTTAATGGTTATAAGCAAAGTAACCGAAGATGATATGTTGAAAGTAAGAGAATTTCTTGATAAATGCCCAATTGAACTTATTCATGAAAAAACTGATATAAAACTATACGTAAGAATGGAACTTTTTGCCGGTGATGAAAGTGTTGTTGTTGAAATAAAGCATCTTCATACAAATATAACCAGAGTTGAAAAAAATGGGGAAGAATTGATAAGTAGGCCTTGCAGTGACGCGGACTTTAATTCTCCTTTGAAAGATAGAGAAATACTTTCTATTGAGTTGATTTATAATCTTGCAAAAACTATTGATCTGGATTTGATAAAACCATTATTTGAGAAAGTAATAAAGCTTAATACTACTATTGCCGAAGAAGGGCTTAAAGAAGCTTACGGTGTAAATATTGGAAGCTGTATTTTAAAAAATATTAACGATGGTTTATATGGCGATGATCGTAGAAACAGGTGTGCGAGTTATGCCGCGGCAGGAAGCGATGCGCGTATGAGTGGTTGTCCACTTCCTGTAATGACAACGAGTGGAAGTGGTAACCAGGGAATGACAGCTTCTTTACCTATTATTAAGTTTTGTGAGTTAAAAGGATTTAGTCATGAAGAAATGTTAAGGGCTTTGTTCTTATCTCATTTATCAACTATACATATAAAAACAAATGTAGGAAGACTTTCTGCATATTGCGGAGCAATGTGCGCATCAGCAGGAGTAAGCGGGGGGTTGACATTTTTAATAGGTGGTGATTTTCAGGCAGTTGCAAGTGCAATTATTAATACTTTAGGAAATATTTCCGGTGTGATTTGTGACGGGGCAAAAGCATCATGTGCAATGAAAATAGCTACAGGTATATATACAGCTTTTGATTCTGCTACTTTAGCTCATTACCATAAAGTACTTCGTGGCGGAGAAGGAATTGTTGGAGAAGATGTTGAAGAAACAATTAAGAATATTGGAGAACTTGCACAGGCTGGAATGCAGGAAACTGATGAAGTTATCCTAGGGATTATGACAAAATAAATACTTCTTTTAGATATTCTAGTGGTTTTTAAGTTTTTTTAAAAGGAGATTTATATGGATACAAACAATAACTTAAGTTTACAATCAGAGAAGATTAAACTTAACTCCAGAGATTGGGGCTGGGTAGCAATTAATATTGGTATGGGAATTGGGGCAGGAATCGTTTTTCTTCCTATTCAGGCAGGATTAGTTGGTCTTTGGACTTTTCTGGTTGCAATTTTGGTTGCATATCCTGCACTTTATTTATTCCAACGGTTATTTATCAATACAATAGCCGAAGCTCCTGCTTGTAAGGATTACCCAACTATAATTTCAGATTATCTTGGAAAAGCATGTGGAATTTGTCTGGGGTTTCTTTATTTTGTAATGCTTGTTATTTGGGTTTTTGTCTATAGTGAAACTATTACAAATGACAGCGCTTCCTACCTTTATACTTATAAAGTTACCACTGTAGTTTTATCAAATTATCCATGGTATAGCCTTTGTATAGTTGTTTTTATGGTTTTTCTTGCATTTAAAAGTAAAATACTTCTTTTTCACATAACAAAGGCGTTGGTCGTTGTTATTTTAGTTCTATTGTTGACTTTGAGTTTTTTGATAATACCATACTGGGATGTCAATAATATTATGCCTGTCAGTTCAATTTGGGAAATGATAAAAAATGTAATTATTACTCTGCCTTTTGCTATGACATCTATACTGTTTCTTCAATCACTTAGTCCCATGGTTATTGCAGTAAGAGAAAGAACTGAGTCTAAAATTATGGCTAGAAGAAGGGCTATTAAAATAATGAATTCTTCATTTTTTATATTAGCAGGAATTGTTTTCTTTTTTGCATTATCATGTACCATGGCTGTAAGTCATAATGAGGCTTATGAAGCATTCAAGGATAATACATCATTCTTAGCTATTATTGCAAAACATATCCCTGGATTGCTAGTTCCAATTATTGGTATTATAATTGATATTTTTGCCGTTATGACTTCATTTTTCGGAGTTTTACTTGGTTTTTATGAAGCATGTGAGGGACTTTCAATAAACCTCTTTTTTAAGGGTAAAACAAGAGAACAGATAAATATGAAAAGACTTGGTATTGGGATTATGATATTTATTGTTCTTGTTGCATGGTCAGCAGCGCTTTTAAACTTTCCAATATTGTACTTTACAAGTATTTGCAGTCCGATTTTTGGTATTATAGGATGTTTTATCCCTGTGATTTTAGTATATAAGTCTGATTCATTACGCAAATATAGAGGATTTATACCATTTATTGTTGTAATAACAGGAATATTACTGGTTCTTTCTCCATTCCTTGCATTTTTGGGATAGAAGTTAATATTAAAGGTCTCTTAAATTAAGAGACCTTTAATATTAATAATTTACAGTTTGCTGATGAATTATGATTTACTTTCCAATCTTTTCTAAAACCTGATTTACATCTTTATCTCCGCGTCCGCTTAGATTAACAACGATGATTTGATCCTTGCTCATTTTCTGTGCATTTTTAAGTGCCCAGGCTACAGCATGACTACTTTCAAGTGCTGGAAGGATTCCTTCAATTCTGTTCAATAATTGAAAAGCTTCCAAAGCTTCGTCATCAGAGACTCTATCGTATTTTACTCTATTTGAATCATGAAGTAACGAGTGCTCAGGTCCAACTGCTGCATAATCAAGTCCTGCTGAAATAGAATGGGTATTTCCTATTTGACCGTTCTTATCCTGAAGAATATAAGTTTTGGTTCCCTGAAGAACTCCTAATTTTCCTCCTGAAAATCTAGCTGCATGTTTACCTAACTCAAAACCGTTTCCTCCTGCTTCAACACCAACCATCTGAACGTTATTCTCAGAAATAAAAGGATAAAACAAACCTATAGAGTTGCTTCCTCCTCCTACACAGGCAACAAGCATATCAGGAAGTCTTCCTTCCTGCTCAATTATTTGTTTTTTGGTCTCTTCGCCTATTATACTCTGAAAATCTCTTACCATCATAGGGAATGGATGTGGTCCTAATGCAGAACCCAAAATATAATGTGAATTACGGCTGCTTGCTATCCAGTCTCTTAAAGCTTCACTGACAGCTTCTTTTAATGTTCTTTGCCCCGCTATTACTGATCTTACTTCAGTTCCCAGCATTTTCATTCTGAATACATTCGGAGCCTGTCTTTTTATATCAACTTCTCCCATATAGACAACACATTCGAAACCGAATCTAGCCGCGACAGTAGCTGTTGCAACGCCATGCTGACCTGCTCCTGTTTCAGCTATTATTCTTTTCTTGCCCATTCTTTTTGCTAAAAGAACCTGTCCAAGAGCATTATTGATTTTATGAGCTCCAGTATGACACAAATCTTCCCGCTTCAAATAAATTTTTGGGCCACCAATATGTTTTGTAAGACGTTCTGCGAAATAAAGGGAAGTTGGGCGTCCTACGAAATTTTTTAAATAATATTTGAATTCTTTAGTGAATTCAGGATCATTTTTTGCATAAGTGTATACTTTTTCAAGTTCTTCTAAAGCAGGGATTAAGGTTTCAGGAACAAAACGACCGCCATAGATGTCGAAATGTCCAAAATTGTCAGGAAAATTGTATTTGTTAAAATTAATATTGTTCATTCTTTTTCCTTAATATTTTTTTTGAGAATGGACTCGGATTTAGATATACTCTAAACGTGTATAGTAGATAAATAATGTATAGAACTATCTGTTAATAAAAACGTCTAACTTTAGGAGAAAAGTTAGACGTTTTTTTATACTTTTCCAGACTATATATTAAAAACTCTATAGTTTTAATTTTCTTGTAAGAAAAAATATAATTATACCTAAGGTTTTTAAATTTTTAATTTACCGGCAAAAATTACATATAGATAATACACTAAATTTTTCGAAAACTATTTTGCCTTGGGTATATTAAAGCTCAATAACTCTATTTTCTTTTCTGCTTTTTTCTGCATTAAATACAAGTAAATGACTGCTTAGAGTTTCTTCAGGACCGGATAGAATAAAAGACGAATCGTTATTTGCTACAGCCTTTATAAAGTGATCCATCAAAGCAAAATCTCCACCGCCATGTGAGCTTTCAGCATAAGCTTCGTCTTCTTTCATATCAATAACAGTTGTTTTTTTTGTTTTAAAATCATAGACTTCTATTTTATCTTCATTTCCTCTAATTTCACCTCTTGTGCCGAAAATTGTTGTTCTTCGGCCACCTTCCATATCAGTGAATGCAGTCATTGTAAATGAAGCTGTACAATTGTCTTTGAATTGCATATTTACTACTTGATTATCAACAACATCATTATCACAGGCAAAAACACATCTTCCGTAAGGGCCTTCTTCTAATGCTTTTGATACTCCTTCTATAGTAAAATCTGTAGTAATAACGTTTAAGGGCCAGTCAAAGTTTTCTTCTTTTAAAAATCCCATATAAATTTTTTTGGCTGAGTATGGACATTCATTTTCTGCTTTGCAACTCATACATCTATCTGAAGCGCCTTCAGGTTTGTTTTCAGATTTGAAATATTTAAGTGAACCGAAAGAAGATACAGATGTACATTTTTTATTCATAATATAATGGATCCAGTCAATATCGTGACATGATTTTGCCAGCAGCATAAATGATGCTGTTTTTTCATTTCTCCAATTGCCTCTGACATAAGAATGGGCATAATGCCAGAATCCTACAGGCTCAAGACGCTGTATGCTGACGATATCTCCAATAGCTCCTGAATCTATTATTGATTTGATTTTCTTTGTATAAGGAGCATAACGCAATACATGACATACTCCGAACATAATATTTTTATCTTTTACTGCATTATATATTTTCTTGCAGCTTTCCGGAGTTTCAGCCATTGGTTTTTCTAGAAGAATATGATATCCTTTTGTTGCAAATGCTTCGGTTGGTTCTACATGCTGCTGGTCCTGTGTTGCTATAATTACAGCATCAGCAAACCTTTCCTTTTCAACAGCTTCCTGCCAACTTTTAAAAACAAATTCTTTTTTGATATTGTATTGGTCGACAAATATATTTCTGTAGTTATCTCTTGGTTCTGCTACCCCTATAATTTCCATTAGTTCAGGGTGTTTTTTTGCGTATTCTGCATATGCAAATCCTCTGTTTCCTGCACCTGCTACTAAAACTTTTACTTTTTTCATTTTTCAATCTCCTGTATTTTTTTATATTCAAATTTGGTTATGATTAATTGGTTTTGTTTTACTAAAATGAATTAAATTTTCATTATATTTTGGTAAATTTTATTCTTTTTCTTGTAATTGTAAATTTTCCTCTGTTTTCTTTAGAACTATTGAATAAGGAATTACAGATATCAATAGAATGGCCAAAGGAATTAAAGTTATTAAGTTAAATGCCATTTGACCACCAACCCATGTGAACATCCCACCTAATAGTCTTGAAGCAAAGCAAGAAGCAAGAGCGCTTATTATAACCATTAGTGTTATCATTTCTGCATGCATATATTTAGGAAGGCATGTCAATGCTGAAGAATTTATTAACGGAATTACTGGGCCAATTAAAAATCCCAGAACTGGAATACTATATGATTGCCATGGAATACTTAATAAACTGATATTTGACGATAGTTCGTATGATCCATTTTGTTTGAGTGATAAGGCTGTAATTCCAATTAATGCAATTCCTATTATAAAATAAACAATTAAAACTTTTTCCCATTTTAAAAATTTAAAAAGGAAACCTCCAAAAATTCTACCTAAGGCAATGAATCCAATCATAAAGCTTCCTAATGTTACGCTGATTGTTTTTGGCAGATGCAACACTTATTATAGTTTGGCAGCCATGAAAATGCTCCCTGTTCAATTAAAGCATAAACAATAAGCAGAAAAATGTAAAACAGTACAGATTTCTGGTATATTAACTTTTTAATACCCAAGTAACTATCTTTGATAGACTGTTCTTTAGCCTTTTCGATGTCTTTTTCATTTAACTGAATAAACTGCCATAGTAGAGCATTAAACAGGGCAAATGTTCCAAATACAAAAAAAGAGTAAAGCCAGTTACTATTGATAAAACCGGAAAAAATCCACATGCCCAGCATAGTTCCAAACATAAAAATTCCTTCCAGTATACTCATAAAACTGGCATGTCCTTTTTTGTCGTTAGTTACAAGGGTAATCGTACTGTATATTGTAATTTTTAAGCAGACAAAGGCCGATCCGGCAAGAATTAAATAAAGCTTTATTGCCCAAAAAGAATTGAGAAAAGGCATTATATAGCATACAACTCCCATAAAAATAGATATAAGTACTAATGATTTTTTATAGCCGATTTTCATTATGTATGAGAAAGCTAAGAATGATACAATTACCATTGGTATATTTTGATAGCTTTCAAGCGCTCCTGCAGCTCCATGTGTCGCGTGAAAGATACTTACAGATTGCATTACAAAGATTGGCAAGCCGCAAACTAAAAAACTCCCAAGTAGAAAGGTTGATGTTAACCCTATTTTGGGTATTAATGTTTTTGTTTTATTCATTTGTCTCCCTTTTATTTATTTTGACTTTTTCTAAATTGTATAGCCTTAATTTCGAAATTAGTAAAAAAGTATATTTTTAATTATATTTAACAATTAAAGAAATGCTTAATTTATTTGAATAAATAAGACAAATGTCTTATAATCTTTATTATGTAGATAGATTATGAGTTATAAGTCCTATTATTTGGGAAGATTGTAGTATGTTTTATTATCAAAAACTAAAAGAAATTAGAAAGTCAAAAAAACTTTCTCAAAAACAGCTTGGAGAGTTAATAGGAAAAACTTCTAAGACGGTTTATAGATGGGAAATTGGAGTAAATGAACCTTCTGAATATTGTATAAGACTTATTGCTGACGTGTTGAATATATCAGTATCAGTTATTTCTGATTTGAAAGATGAACAGAAAATGCTTCCATATTTTTATGAGAAATTAGATGCTTTAGATAAGAGCACCTATGATATTTCTGCAAAAACAGATTCTGAGAAACTGGATTTGTTTTTTAACCTTCAGAATAAGTTGGAATTGCTATTATGGGAAAATAATTATTTTAAAACATTAGCAAACCATAACTTGGAGATTCTTCAATCATTAAAACTTATTGTTTATGAAAAAGATATATTTCATCGCTATTCATTTGTGAACAAGTATTTTCTTTCATATTTTAATATTCCTGATGAAAAACTGGTTTTAGGGTTAAGAAATAGTGACATTTGGAAGAACTCAAAGGCCTGGAATGAACTGACAGATTTGGAAACTATAGTTTTTAAATCTGGAGAGCAAGTATTGCAGCACAAAATAGAAATTCCTAAACCTTTAGGAGCAAATGGTAAAGGATTTGTTTCGATTTCTCCTATTAAGGACGCTGAAGGCAAAATAAGTAAAATTGCCTGTTATATAATTGATGTTACGGGAGATGAAGTACTACGTGAAAAATTTTTTTACATGGAATCAGTACTTGATAAGTTGGAGCATGTAGTTTGGATAATAAAGCCGAAGCCATTCAGACACTATTTATATATTAGTAAAGCTGTGCATAGTATTTATGGTATTTGGGCTTCAGATTTTTATAAAAACGTTGAAAAATGGCAGGACTTTATATTAGATAAAGACAGGAAAAAAGTTTTATCTGAACTTAACGCCGGAGCCAGTGAACTTACATACAGGGTTCAAACTTACGATTACAAAGTTAAGTGGATTCAGCATTTTATTTATTCTGCTGAAATAAATACTAAAGGCTTCGAGTTTGGAGTTATTAAAGATATTACTGAGCTTAAAAAAGCTAAGGAAATTCAGGAAATGCTTCAGATAAATATTGAGGCAATGACAGATGGTTTGTTTGTAGCGGAAGCTGATTCCGGAGATTATATTTTTATTAATGGTGCTATTAGCAAAACATATGGATATCCAGTTGAAGCATTTTATGAAGGAGGCAGAGAATTCTGGCGTAAAAAATGTTTACATCCTGATTTTCTAAACGAACATGCTCGTAAAGTTCCTTCCAGTGATAATGTACAGAAATATCAGTTTAAAATAGTTAGATCTAATGGAGAAGTTAGATGGATTGATTCTACTGTAAATACGAGAAATGTTTATGGTAAAAATTGTTTTATCTCAATAGAAAAAGATATCACAGAACAAAAATCTAAAGAAGCATCACTTAGTCTTTTTGAAAAATCTATTGAATTCATGGATAAAGGTGTAGTTATTTGTAATGAAAAAAGAAGAATTCTGTTTATAAATAAATCTTTGCAGGCTATATTGGGTGTGAGTTTAAGCAAAATAAAAGAAAGAAAAATATCTGACTTTATTAAGAGTGATGTCTTTAGCTTATTAGAGAATAGAAACATTGTTAAGACAACACTTAACACCGAAGGTGAAAAGAAAAGAGGGATAATAATTACCAAATTAAGAAGTGATATAACTCTATCAAATTATTTTGCATTAATTATAGAATTAATTGTTTAGAGGTAATTGCAAAACACTGGGTGTTTCGGTTTTGACAGAGCAAAACCCTCCAGTGGTGAATGCGAAATGGAGGGAAACGCTCAGTCGTTTCCGCTACCAGCGTGTATTTTGCAATCAGCTCGTTTAGTTTATTAAAAATATATTTTTAAGGAAAAAAATGGAAAGAAATTGTGTTTTTTGTAAGATCGCGGCTGGAAGTGTTGATGTTGAAAGAATTTATGAAGATGAGCTGGTTGTAGCATTTCTTGATATTGCTCCGATAAATGAAGGCCATATTCTTGTTATTCCAAAAGAACACACTGCAAGTCCTTCTTCGCTTTCGGAAGAAGTTTCAGGACGTCTTTTTTATGTAGCATCCAGGATAGGTTTAGCATTAAAAAAAGCACTGAATGCTGATGGATATAATCTCCACCTCTCTGATGGAATTTGTTCAGGTCAAACAATTTTTCATGCACACCTTCATGTTATACCAAGATTTACAGATGATGCATTTCATTGGAATTGGAGAAAACTTGAATACAAAAGTGATAAAAACATATTGAGCCAAAAAATTAAATCAAAGCTAAAGCTTGCATAATAATTATGGTTATTCTGTTGTTGTAACATTAATAAATTTGTTAATGCCGCACATTTTTATTGTGTCAAGAACAATACCTTTTGCATTTGCAATATTGACGTTCATATCAGAGCCAATTTTATCTTTAGCTATAATTATTACTCTAAGCCCTGAACTGGCAATAAAGACTGTTTCTGCAAGGTCAAAAGTTATATTATTAATTGTTTTATTTGAATAAGACTCCAGTTCAGGCTGAAGTTCTCCTGCCATGATTGAATCAAATTCACCTTTAATTTCAATTACCAGTTCAGATCTATTTTTTTCTTTTATGTTGTATGGCATTTTGTTCTCCTTTTTCCAATTAGCTGGAAAGCAGCTTTATTGCAATAAATGTAATATCATCATTTTTTAAATTATCTAAAGAAAATTTATTTATTTTAGAAGTCAAAAAGTCTGAAAATTCTTCAGCTGATCTATTTCCAGACTCTAATACTGCTTTTTGCAGACGGTTTAGGCCCCAAAACTGGCCATCAGTATTTCTTGCATCAGTTACTCCATCTGTGTATAACAGCATTAGATCTCCAGAAAACAGCTTAAAGCTCCCGCTCCCAAATTCAGTAAATTTATCTGATATCCCAAACATTGTACTTTCAGGAACTTTTAACCTTTCAACTTCATTACTTTGTCTTCGATATATTAATGGAAGCTCATGACCAGCTAATACATAATTAACTTCACCCGTTTTTATATTTATTACACCGCAAAAAATTGTAGCAAACATACAGTTTTTATTAGTCTTATAAATTACTCTACTCGCCTTATACAACATTTTTTTCAAATCAATATTGGAGCTAATTTGTTCTTCTTCTACGAATGCTTTTAACAAAGTTTTAACTTCCATCATAAACATTGCACCAGGTATACTTTTGCCTGAGACATCCCCAATCAAAAAAAACAGGTGGTCTCTATCTTTAAATATATTCGGATTATTTATAAAAAAATAATCAAAGAAGTCACCTGATACAGTTTTAGCAGGTTTATAATATGAGAAAAGATCTAAATATTCTTTTTGCTTTTCATATAAATAGTTTAGTTTCTGCGGTAAAACAGAATTTTGAATTTCTGCTGCAATTCTTATATCAAGCTCAATTTTTTCTTTTTCTCTTTCTGTTCTGGCTATTGTTATCATTTGCTCATTAATACTATCAGCCATTTTATTAAACTTAACAGCTAAAAATTCCATTTCGTCCCCTGACTTAACACCATCGATTCTGTGATTAAGCTCTCCAGAAGTTATCTTTTCAACCGCATCACATAGGACTTTAATTGGACTTGTTAAACGTTTTAAAATATAAATAAAAATTAAAGTATATATTATAAAAATTGCTACCAGGCTTATTGTTAAAATTAATCTGTCATTTGCTATAAAAGTTTTAAACTTTTTACTATACTCATTGATCAACCAATCATATTCTTTTTTAAATTTATTTATTTTTTCTGATGCTTCCTTTCCTTTAAATGATTTAGTAATATCATCTGAAAGTCTAGCATAAATAATCTCTGACAGTTTATTGCTTTCATTGCCAACATTATCAATTAAAAAATTCTGTAAAATAAAAAAAACAATAAAAACCAGTATCAAAGGAATAATTAACCCAATTAACAGTTTTTTTACAATACTTTTGCTGATCATACTATCGTTCCATATACACATTTAAAATATTCATATTATCAATTCTTTGATACTCTAAATTATCAGCATACTGTTTAATAAAAAATATGCCCAGACCTCCAATTCTAAGCTCTTCCATCGGCCCTGATTCAGCTTCTAATAAATTAAATTTACAGCCATAATCAATGAATTGAATAAGAATTTCATCCTTAATATCAATTTTAACCTTAATTATTTTATTGGAATAACCTTCCGTTACTTCACTGTAGGCAAACTTTATAATATTTGTAATGATTTCTTCTGAAACAACTAATAGCTTATTAAGCGTATTCTGATTAATATTATTTTTCATCAGATTATCTTTAATATTCTTCTGAATCATCCTAATTTCTGATTTGTTTGCAATATAAGTGTTCTCAATTGTCATAATAAGAAAAACAGCTTTCTTCAAAAGTATTTATTAATTAACAAATCAGGACAAATCCCAATAATTTATATGTTATCATTTCTTAATTCTTTCAAAAATTTTAGTTCATATGTGATTCATAAATAAACTCCGATAATTCATCAATTGAAACAAACTGAAATAACTTGCTAATATCAATTTCTAAATCAAATTCGTCTTTAATTTTTGACTGTACTCTAGTTAATTTGATAGAATTGCCGCCAAGATCAAAAAAACTATCATCTCTTTTGATTTCAGAAACCTCCAATACTGATTTCCAAATTTTACTTAATTTTTCCATATAGTCAGTATATGATTTTCCATTTTCTGCTGTTTTAGATTTTCTAAATGTAGATACAAATCCAGAAAGTTCAATTAGGGTTTGATAGCTAAAAAGATCTGTCATATTTATGTCAAAATCAAAAGCGTCTTTAATTTTTGACTGCACTCTTGTCAGTTTGATAGAATTTCCACCTAAATCAAAAAAACTGTCATCTGAATTGATTTCAGGGACTTCCAATACTGATTTCCAAATTTCTTTAATAGTATTAAATACTTTTTCTGACTTCATTCCTGTTGTTAAGCGCTTACGATTTTTTCCAACTAGATTTCTGTCAACGTGCCCCTTGATGTTTACCGGAATAGACTTTTCTTCTGCAATAGAAAAGGGTATCTTTACATTAAATTCATCTTTGACCATCAACTCCATAGATTCTTTAGTTAACTCAGAGATATTATCTTTCAATTGATAATGAATATCCAGCTTGAATTTTGGGAAAGATTCAGCATAAATATTTTTTTGAATATCTTTATTTTTTGCATCTAGTCCAATATAAATATTATGTACATTTGCTGCAAGGCAAAGCAAAAAAGCCTCCAAGGCCTGTGATGGCTTTAATGTTTCATAACCTAAATCTTTAAATGACTGAAATACTACACTATTATCTGATTTGGTAATAAAATATCCATCCATATCAGCCAATTCTTTATTCTTTTTATTTGCTAATCCAATATTTTTCCATGTGGTCCAGTTCAAACAATAGCATTTTAAATTTGAATCATTATTAGAATTTATGTATTCAGTAAGAAAACTGTTAGCGGCAGTATATGCAGCCATGCCATTTATTCCGAAATACTCAAAAGCTGATGAGAAACCAATAAACTTTTCAAGTTTGAGTTCTCTAGCTAATTTTATTAAATTAACCGTTCCTTCAGTTTTAGGTTTTAGAATAGAAATAATTGACTCTTCACTTTCGTCTACAATCTGTTTTTCATTTGATATCCCTGCTAAATGAAAAATTCCTTTTATTGGAGAAGTTGATTTCTTTGAGATTTTTTTTACTTCCTTACAAAGCTCTGCTTGATTCGTAATATCAACCTTAACATAGGTAACTCTATCACCATATTTCTGATTACACATATTCAGAAATTTAATTTCAGGATCAGTTAACTCAGAATACTGTCTCCTGCCAAGTAACACTAAACTGATATCAAAATTAGATAATAAATAATCTGATAATAATTGTGAAATACCACCAAGCCCCCCGGAAACAAGATATTTTCCATCAGAAAGCAATTCTTGCGAAGGCTCTGTTGCCAATTCCATTTTTTCATGCTTCAATTGCTGAACAAACCGTTTTTTTTCTTTGTACATTACTTTTTTATCAGGGAAAGCAGAAAAAATTTCATTAAATATTATTTCTGCTTCCTCCATTCTATCAGAATTACCCAAATGTAAGTCTACACTAAATGCTTCAAAACCAGGAGATTCATATTCTGCTGATTTTATAAAGGAAAAAGTCATTCTACTGACAGAATCAAGTAAAGCTGTCCTATTGGACTCTATATACTGTTGTCCTCCTGTGACCAGGTAATACTTTAATGAGTTTTTATTATAATAGTTATTATATTGCTTAAAGAATTTTGTAAAGGATAAAATGCCTTTTGATAATGTGCTTTCATAATCATTCTCATTTTTATTACAGCTGTAATAGTTATAAAGCATCAAATTAATTACACAGTCAAATTCTGACCAATCATTCTTTAAGCTTTCAAACAACTTTTCAAAGTCGGACTCTTCTTCTAAAGATAAATAGTAATGCCGATTATTCTCTTTTTTAAAATTACTGCCAGAGATAGCTAACACACAGCTATCCTTCATACCTTTCTGTTCATATTTTTCAATTATCTTCTCAGCAGTCCCCTGATTATCTGCAAATATAAGACACCTTTTATGTTTTGATATATATTCATCTACAGTAATTTCTTTTTTATTCCATTTACTTGAGAAAAAATAACCAGGCAGAGAGCTTTCAAATTGATTAAAATCATATTTAAATTTATTTAGTATGTCTTTAAAATCACCATTTAAAAATCTCAATTTAAGTTTTTTTCTTTGAAGCTTACCCAATGAAGTTTTAGGTATTTCGCTCTTATTTAATGGAATAAAATAATAAATATCAATACCAATATTCTTAACAATATGAGCTTTTATTTTTTTTATTAATTGCTTTGTTGAATCATAATCCTCATCTAAAGGACTGAAAAAAACAACCACCTGGTCTTCTGGATTAAGTTTACTTTCAGCAGCTACAACGATTGTATAAGATGGATTAACACCTTCAATTTCTTCAACAGCACTTTCAATTTCTAAAGATGAATAGTTCTTTCCATTAATTACCAACTCATCTTTATCTCTACCTACCATTCTCATGCTGTCATTTTCAATAATTGCAACATCACCAGTCTTAAACCAACCTCCATCACTGAAAATTTCTTTATTAAGCTCTTCGTTTTTGTAATATCCAGAAGTAACTCCATTGCCTCTTATTTCAAGCGCACCTCTTTCTCCTTCTTCAACAAGATTTCCAGTTTCATCTACAATTCTAATATCATAGCCTGGAGAAGGTTTTCCCAATTCTGCAAATTTATCTTTAACGGTAATAGCGTATGGATTAAATCTTTCGCTCATTATTGAGTAGCCTGACGTTTCAGTCATTCCCCATCCAGGCTTCATTGAATTATTATCCAATCCATATTTTTCAAGGACATGCATAAACTCTTTTGTAGCAGCAGGGTCAACTGTTTCTGCACCATTAATAATAAATTTCATACTTGATAAATCCCAATTCTTATTTACTCCTGCCTTTATTTCTTTAAGAATTAGGTTTACCATAAAGTTCATTACCCAACAGACAGATGGCTTATAGTCGTTAATATAATCAAGGATAACCAGAGGATCTTTAAGAATTGAATTTATTGATGAATATATTTGAGTGCATCCCAAGTAGGAAGGAAGAAGAAGGAGAAAATCTATGCTTGCGACATGCTCAATAGGCATCCAGCACATGAATCGGTCTGAGTTGCTGAATTTATGTCTTTGCTGAAGCCCTAAAACTGCTGCAATAAGATTTTTATGGCGTAAGCAAACCCCTTTTGGCATACCTGTGCTGCCTGAAGTAAAAGCCATAAGAAGTAAATCGTTCTTATCAGGATATGAATGATTACAGTCAGCAATTTTATCCATAATTGCTTCAATAGTAAAAGTTTTATAACCTAAATCTTCAAAATTATTACCATAAGCATTGAGCGTTAAAATTGGAGGGTTGTCAGTGAGAGCCCATATATTATAAAGTTTTTTGATATCTGCATGTTCTTTATCAAATTCTTTGGGCATTGAAAGTAAAACCGGGACATACCCCCCCAACGCCAAAGCCCAGAATGCTGTTAAAAAATATCTAACATCATCAACCTGCAGAATAACTTTATCTCCTTTATTAAGATTCTTTTGTCTTAAACCTGAAAGCAATCTTTCTGACTCATTAAATAAATCCTGGAATTTTATTGATTCTATTTCATTTTTTTCATTAATAAATATCATTTCTGTTTCTGGATGATCATGAGTAGCATTCTCTAGGAGCATAACCAAATTTTCAGGTTGCTTATCACTTTTTTCCAGTTCACCCCCGCAAATTAATGCCATATTTTTAGAGGCATTAGTTTCGTGTTCATCTTGTACCGCTTGTTTTTTCTTTCTGTGTTCTCCAAAAATTGAATCCGGCAAATCAACTTTTTTAATTTTTGGTGAATTTTCTGACAAAAGTACAACAGATTTCTCAACTCCTGAAATCTTATTGATTCTATTTTCAATTTCATAAATTATTTCTTCTGAAACATGCGGGATCAAATTTAGCTGTTCAACATCAGCAGTACCGTTAGAATTATAGGGAATCGCAGATACGGGTATATATATGTCAGGAACTAAGCTCTGAGGAAGTTCATTTTGTAAAGCAAAGTGGATTCTTTTGACTAGACTTAGGTTATCTAAAGCAAGATAAGCCACAAGTTTTTTATTACCTTTAATATCTTCTTTAACAGCAACAGCAGCATCACTGATATTTTTTAGATTACAGCTAAAAATTATTGACTTTATAACAGAAGTTAACTTTTGACAGTCACTTTGTTCAATTATGCCATACTTTGATTTTTCCTCATCGACAATTGAAAGATCTGAGATTAGACTATCAGGATTATTCAGAATATTCTTAACAAGTTGTTTGTAAGAGCAACCTATTTGTTCTACTGTTTTTTTATTATAGATATCGCTATTGAACTCCAATAAGATATTCATTCCATCATTTTTTTCAAAAAGTTGAATAAATAGATCAAAATGCGACGTTTTATAGTCGATTTCTACATTTTCGACGTCAATATCTTTAAGCTTAAATATTAGTTTATCATTTGCATTTTGAAGAGCAAAAACATTCTGAATAATCGGGATTGATTCTGCATTAGTTCTATGGGAAAACTTTGAAACAAGCACATTGAACGGAACATTCTGATTATTAAAAATTTCAAACATTTTTTCTTTTACTTTTGAATATAACCCTGAAAAGCTTTCGTTTCCCTCAACAAGTATTCTTAAAGGCAATAAATTAGCAAGGTATCCCATCATATTTTTAAGCTCATTATTATTTCTGTTAGCAATAACAGTTCCGCTTATAATGTCATTTTGACGGGTAATTTTATGCATTAAGATATTGTAAACGGTACTGAAAAATATGAATTTACTGCCTGACGTTTCTTTGATATAGTTATTAACTTTATCAATAATCTCATTTCCCAAGTTTACTATAGTAAAATCACCATTAAAATTTTGAACATCTGGTCGTTTCATATCTAAAGGCATAGAAGGTTTTATATAACCTTTCAGTTCTTTACCCCAAAACTCCAACTGAGTATTCATGCTTTCACTTCTTAAATACTCTTCCTGCCATACGGCATAGTCACCAAAACCTATTTTGATTTTATTCAAGTTCGGCTGAGTATTATTTATCATACTATTGTATATAATACTCAATTCAGAAAGAAATACCCCAACAGACCAGGCATCACCTATTATATGATGTTGAGTTATACAGAAAATATACTCTTCTGCTGATAACTTAAATAGTTTAAACCTTGTCAAATCTCCTTTTTCCAAATCAAACTGATAGGTAGATTCTTTAAACAATATGTCATCAATATTTTCATTATCAGCTTCTATAATCTCAAGACCCTGAATATTTTCAGGTAAAACTTTTTGAAAAGCTCCATCTTCTGTATCAATAATAACAGTTCTTAAAGTAGTGTGTCTCTCAACAATTGTAGAAACAGCCTGCTCAAATATTCCTTCATCAAGTTTCCCTACAAATTTGAAATAAAACGGCATATTATTCTCAGTACCATTTTCATGCCTAAGCTTATATAGAAACCACATATTTTTTTGAGAAGAAGAAAGAGGAAAAATATCTCTATCTGAGTTTTTATAGATGCATGGAATATTCTGAGAACTATTTATTCCATTTGACTTTAAAATACTAATTATTTGGCTTTTGTTTGCCTTTATATTTTCAATTGACTCTTTATCTAAATTGTTTATTACTTCTTTAGGACCATCTATTATAAGTTTTTCATTATCATTAACCCAGACACTTAAACCTTTATTCTGCAAGCCGTATAATAATTTTACTAAATCTATTTTCATAATATATAAATCTCCATATACAGTTTAATTGTAATAATTAAAATTCTAATTGTCCCTTTTCTTCAGTATCATTGCTTAGTGCATTTTTTATTGTTTCGCATAAGTTGTAAATATTTTTACTGTTTAAAAGGTCTTTTATAGTAATTTTTACATTAAATTCTGCATTTATTGAATTCAGTATTTGAGCCGCAACTAAAGAGCTGCCACCAATTTCATAAAAATCATCATAAATTCCTATCTTGTTCAGTTTACGTTCATTTCTCCAAATTTTAACCATTCTTTTCTGTTCATCAGTTTCCGGTTCTACATAATCATTCATAAGCTCGGGACGGGGGTAATACCCAGAGTTCAGTTCCTCCTCTGAAATCTGTTCATTAGCATCATCGATTGACTTATCAATTATTTCAGAACCCTTATTATTTTTGGGGATAAAGGAACCTTGTATATCGGGAAGAACCCAATATTTCTGATTATCAAATTCATATAGGAGAAACTGAGGAATACGACATCTTATTTCACCCTCATAATACTTTCTGAAATCAACATCGACCCCATTGAGCCAAAGTTTTCCTAAAGCATTAACAATAAAATCGGAAGATTCTACAATCTCAGAAGCTCTTGGCAATGAGCTTATTACTGCTAAATCAGAAGACCTGCCTGAATGTTTTGTTGCAAGATTAGCCAAAGTATTACCAGGACCTATTTCAACTAAAATATTATTTTCAGCAGAAACCATTTCTTTAAGCCCTTTGTTAAAAAATACAGGTTTTATAATATTTCCAACCCAGTAATCTTGAGAAACAGCTTCTTCATCAGTTATCCAAACTCCTGTACTGTTAGAAATAAATGGAATTTGGGGAGGATTTAAACTGATTTCATTAAAAATCAACTTGAATTTTTCAATAGCTGGCTCCATCATTCTTGAGTGAAAAGCATGAGATGTATTAAGCATTTTATAAACGATACCTAAGTTATCCAGTTTTAAAATAACTCTATTCAACTCTTCATCTTCTCCTGAAATAACACAGCTTGTTTCATCATTTACAGCAGCTATCTGTAACTCTGAATCTGCAATCAACTCTACTACCGAATCATATGCGGATAAAACAGAAACCATTGATCCAGGCTTCATTTCAGACATCAAACGCCCACGTGCTTCAATAATAGTTATAGCATCTTCCAGAGAAAAGACACCTGAAATACAGCTAGCAACATATTCTCCGAGACTATGACCGATAAGCATATCAGGAACTATACCCCATGATTTCCATAACTCTGCCACAGCATATTCCACGGCAAATAAAGCAATCTGAGTATAACGAGTATTATTTAATAATTTATTAAACAGATCTTTCTTTTCAGATGAAGGATATAGAATATCACAAAGATCATATTGAATTTTTCCTTTCAGCAAATCTGAACACTTATCAATAGTGTTTTTAAAAACATCCTCTTTTTCGTATAGACCTCTTGACATATTAAGATACTGCGAGCCCTGACCTGTGCATAAAAAAGCAATATTTTTTTGAGTAGTTATCCGCTTTGATGAAAGAAACTCAGGTGGTTTTCGTGAATCAAGAGTTTTAATTGCATCATCAATACTGTTACAGCTGATAAGTCTTTTATATGGGAGGCTTTCTCTTCCGACCTGAAGGGTATATGCTGCATCACATAAATCCAAACTTTTATTATCCAACAATTTTTGTCTGAGTGTACTTGTTAGATTATCAAGCGAAGCTTTACTTTTAGCAGATAAACATAAAAGTTTTGTTTTACGTTTATGTTTAGAGCTAGCAGGAATTGAAGGTGGTTCTTCAAGAATAATATGAGCATTAGTACCCCCAATACCAAATGCACTTATTCCTGCAATACGTCTACTATCTTCATCAATTTTCCAGTTAAGTTTTTCTGTTGTTATTTTAAACGGTGTGTCATTAAAATCTATTTTAGGATTTGGTGACTTATAATTTATTTGTGGAGGAATAACTCCTTCTTTAAACATCATACATATTTTGGCAAGCGATGCTGCTCCGGCAGCCGTATCAGTATGACCAATATTCGCTTTTACAGAACCAATATAACAATTCTCTTTCCATCCTTCGGCCTCTTTTTTCCTGTTTTCAAGAAAAGCCTCTTTCAATGCCTGAATTTCAATAGGATCTCCAAGCAGTGTCCCGGTTCCATGACATTCAACATATCCAATATCTTCAGAATTCAAAGATGCATTAATTTGTGCCTCCTTTATACACTCAATCTGACCTTTAACACTTGGTGCAGTAAATCCTACCTTACGCTGCCCGTCATTATTTATTCCAAAGCCTTTGACAACAGCATAAATATTATCATTATGTTTGATGGCATCAGATAGACGTTTCATTACAAAAGTACCTACACCGTCTCCAAAAATTGTACCTGAAGAAGATTTATCAAATGTTCTACAGTGACCATCTTTAGAAAAAATAGCTCCTTCCTTATAAACATATCCATAATCTTGAGGTAACGCTAAAGTAACCCCTCCCGCAACAGCCATATCACAATTTCCTGAAATCAAATTATTACATGCTTCAATTACAGCTACAAGTGAAGTAGAGCAGGCTGTATTCATATAAATAGATGGACCATATAAATCCAGGAGATAGCTTGTTTTCGTTGCAATGACTTTGCAATTTGAAGAATTATTGAATAACTCCCAGGTTGATACATTTGAAAGAATCTCTGAATTCTTAAGTAATACTTTTATTAAGTATAAACTTTCTCCAGCTCCGGCAAATATTCCAATAGAGTGCTTGCTTCTATATTTTAGATATCCTGAATCTTCAAGAGCTTTCCATGCATGTTCAATAAAGTGTCTTATTTGAGGATCCATATTAACAGCATCACGTGGGGAAATATTAAAGAAGCCAGGATCAAAGCCTTCAACTCCATTCATTTTACCGCAGGCCCTAATATAATTTTTATTTTTCAAAAGCTCTTCTTGAACCCCAAGCTTTAATATTTCATCATCGTCCAGAAAGCTAATCGCTTCTTCTCCTGCCATCAATGCGTTCCAATACTCTGTAATGTTCTTCTTAGACGCAAAAGCTCCTGAAATACCAATAATAGCAATAGGCTCAGAACTATAACTTTTTTTGTCTTTTCCAGCAGATTGCTTTGGAGCAGCTACCTTCCCAAGTTCAGCAATAAACTTTGACAGTTCTGATATTGTAGAATATGTAAAAAGGTCTGTAATTTTTAATGTAAGATTCATTTTTTTCTTAATTTCAGCCTGTACAGCAATTAATTTGAGGGAATTTCCTCCTATCTCAAAAAATCTATCATCAAGTGTGAAGTTATTTGTTTGCAGTACATTTTCCCAAATATCCATCAATGCCAGGGAAAGTTCTGTATAATGTCTGGTATCAAGCTTCTTTTCTGCTTTTTTAGACTCTGGATTCGGTAAAACTTTTTTATTGACCTTTCCATTTGCTGTCATTGGAATTTTTTCCAATTTGACAAAAAAGGAAGGTATCATATATAGTGGCAAAAGCTTTTGAAGGTAATCGAAAAATAGTTTATTACTAATTTTCCTGTCAGAAACATAATATACTGCTAAATACTGTGTTGACGAGTTTTCAAAATATATTACAATACACTGCTTTATGTCAGGATGCTTGGAAATACAAGCTTCTATCTCACCTATCTCTATTCTATTTCCTCTAAGTTTAATCTGAGAATCGGCTCTTCCAACACAATCAATTTCACCGTTTTCAAGCCTCTTTGCAATATCCCCAGTTTTATAAAGCTTTAAATTATATTCATGTAACATTTCTTCTTCTGTTACAAAAGGATTTTCAATATACCTATCATTTGTCAGTTTATCTCTGTGCAAATAACCTCTGCCTAATCCATATCCACCTATGTAAAGTTCTCCTGCAACACCAACTGGCAAAGGATTAAGCTTATCATCCAGAATATACATTGTTGTATTCTGGATTGGTCTTCCGATATTAATTTTTTCATCTCTATTTATTCTTTTCAATGAGGAAAAAATAGTTGTTTCAGTTGGACCATATGCATTCCATACTTTATCAGTTATTTTAAACAATTTTTCCTTCAGCTGTTCAGGGAAACCTTCCCCAGCACTAATTATTGAAAGTTTAGGATTAGGCTCTAAATACTCTGCTAAATTGATCAGCATAGATGGAGTACCCTGAATTATATCAGGATGGACATTATTAACATATTCGGCAAAACCTATTGGATCTTTTGCTGTATTCTTATCCAGAACGTGAAGCTCCATGCCCGTGAAAAGGGGAAGGAAAAACTCATGAACAGATACATCGAAACAGAAAGTTGTTGCGCTTACAAGCTTGGTTACATTATTGTTGTGAAATTTATGGATAAAGTAGTCCAATATATTGAGCATGTTCTTATGTTCAATCATAACACCTTTAGGTTTGCCTGTTGAGCCTGATGTGTAAATAATATATGCCAAATCATTTGGTCTATTTATCTGGGAGGGATTACTGCTGGAAGCTTTAGATATCTCATCCCAATAAGCATCAATTGCCAGCGGAATAGTATCAGTTTCTACAAGAAAAAGCAAATCAGTAGAATTTCCGGATGATGTAATGACCATCTTACATTTACTATCATTAATTTTGAACTTCAATCTTTTTTCAGGGTCTGCACTGTCGAAAGGAACATATGCAGCACCTGATTTTAGTATTCCCAGAATCCCTACAATCATATCCACGGAACGGTCAATATAAATTCCGATAAGTGTATCCCCTTTGACCTCTTCGTTCCAGTTTGCAAGGTATTTATCTCTAATTGTGTGCGCTAACTGATTAGCTCTACTATTGAGTTCCTGGTAAGTAACCCTTTCATCTTTAAATACTAAAGCAATATTGTCAGGAGTTCTTTCTACCTGCTTTTCGAACATTTTATGAATAGTCATATGATTTGGATATGGGTTAAGTGTTTTATTCCAATCATATACTACTTTGTTATACTCTTTAGGCGGTAGATAATATTCAACTGTATTCTGTTTTAATAAGCAGTTAATATAGTAATCCATATAACTTAATATTCTTTCAGAAGTTGTTTTGTCTGAATAACTGCTACTTACATTCAGTGTCATTGTAAACTGATTTTTAGCCCTTGACAACTGAAACAGTAATGGAATATCAGTCTGTTCAAATCCAATATCATCCCTGGCTCCAAAATTAAGAAAATCATTTTCCTGAAGTTGAAAATGTACATAGTTAAACACACAATGATATAGGTTTTCAGAAAGTTTTAGATCATCTTTAATCTTGGTGTATGGATATATTTTATATTTTTCTAATTTTAACTTGTTAGCATAACAACTTTTAATAAATTCTTTCAAATCAGAATAAAAGTCAGTCCCTGTATTGATTCTTATTGGAATTGTATTTAAATGCAATCCAAAAACTTTATCTCCATATAGTTCTTCCAGTCTATTATTTACAATATTACCAATTATTATATCTTCAGAATTAAAAAATCTGCTTAAAACTAAGCTAAATAGGGATAAAAACACAATATCTGGAGTTACATTGAGATTTTTTGACATAGTTAAAATTACTATGCTTTTTTGCTCATTCAAAACCCTGGAAGTTGATATCAGGCTCGTATCTACAGGATTTTTTTCTTCATCGAGTTTCAGGTTACCATCAATGATTTCATAATCAGCCAAATATTTTTCCCAGAACTCTCTATAAGTCTTATTTGACAGTGCATTGACTTCATTTGATATATACTTCGCATAAGGAGGTTTTTTAAGTGTTTCATTTACATCAGAATTCATGTAGTACTGAATAAATTCAGAAATTAAAGCTGATATACTCCAACCATCAGCAATTGCATGATGAAAAGAAAAAATCATTTCAAATTGCTCATTCTCTGTTTCAACAATAAATAATCTGAAAACTCCAGGCTCAGCTATTATCAGTTTATTATTTTTTTCCGAGTTTACTATTGATTTTAAATCCTGGTTTTTAGCTAAAATCGATATTTTACTGTCAATGTCAATTGTTTTATATATACAATTTACATATCCAATATCAATATTCTGAATATACGAAGCTCTTAGCTGTTCATTTTGCCCTATCAGTTTAAGCCAAATATCTGCAAACTTTCTGTAGTTAAACTTAGAAGGTATCATATATGAAGCAATATCATGATAAATAACTCCAGACGACTTTTCAGATTCGAAAAGCATACCCATTTGCAAATGACTTGCAGGATATATATCATCCAAATCATTAATTTTTATGCTGTTTTCATCTAATATTTCGCTTTGAATATTCTTTGGAATCAAACTGAACGGAATATAAGCAACTTCTACAGCCATTTCAGATTGTTCGTCACTGAGTATATCCTGAATCGTCCTTTTTAAATATAAATCTCTCACACTGAAGTTAATCTTTAATTCTTTAAGCTTTGCTACAAACTGAATAGCAAGAATTGAGTTTCCTCCCAAACTAAAAAAATCATCAGTTATACCTACAATACCCAACTCAATCCCTAATATTGATGATATAGTTTTGCACAATGTTTTTTCCATTTCCGTTTGTGGGGCAATATAACTGCCAGTGCCTGTATATGTTGGATCAGGAAGTGCTTTTTTATTGAGTTTTCCATTCGGAGATAGAGGTATCTCGGTAATTGAAATAAAAATATCAGGAACCATATATCCCGGAAGCTTTTGTTTTAAACGCTTTTTAAGTATTAACTCTTCTGAAATCTTTTCAATATCATCATTAATATTATCTTTAATACTTTCACTGACTGTACCAAATAAGATACCGTATATTGTATTGGGTCTTTTCTTATCGCCAAGCAGACAGCTGCCTATATTCTCTTTTATTCCTGCTTCGGTTATACGTTGAGACATATAACCGCTATAAAAATAATCCTTATAATCTGGTGTATTTTTATTAAAAAGAAGAATATTGCTTCCTGTGTCAAGCATACAACCAAACTCTGTTCCTGCTATATAGAATGGTTCTTTTGTTCGGTCAACTACAACATTACCTTCTTTATCAACATAATTAGCATCTGACTTATTAATAAATTCCAGGTCAAACTCAGGCTGTTTGTTAATATTGGTTAATGATAAGTCTTTTAAAATTTTTATTGATAATATTTTTTTATAATCATTATGGGATTCTTCAGACAAAAGCTCTGCTGTATAGTTAAGATTTAATAGTTCAAGTTTTTCATTGATAAGACTAAAAATATGCCCTGCTTCTATATAGATAAATCTATCATAGTACTCTGGATACAAGTCCGTAATTGCAGGAAGAAAAGAAATTAAATCAATTATGAACACATCAGAACTGTTCTCACCAACATATTGTAGTTCATTAATTACAGGTGAATAATAATAATATCCTTCACTGATTTCAAGTCCACTATCTTTGGGAATATTGACGTAAACCTGAACACTATAGCTGCTGCCCGCTGAAGGATAAAGGTATTTTGGCAAAACCCTGTCCTCAAATTTACAGCCACTGACCAAACTCAATATACTTTCAAGATCATCTATATTTATTGTATTTTTAGTATTTAAGTTTTGAGAAAACGGGATATTACATAAATTGCTGTTAATCAATGATTCTAACTTTGCAAATGGAATATTTTCATTGGTAAATTTTCTATAGCTGCGTCTTTCTTTAAAGCGTTTTTTGTCTACTAGAACATTTATTTTCCTGGATTGCTTCAAGCCCTGCCTAATCCCGTGCTGTTCCATTTTGAAAGCAGAAAAATCTTCTTTCTGAGCATCTTTTACATAATATCCTACAAGTGCATCCTGATTATTATTTTTTCTAATATCAACAACTGCCTCATCTATGCCAGGGACTGAAAAAAGTGTTTTCTCTATTTCTTCAAGTTCAACACGATACCCTCTTATTTTGACCTGCTTATCAACCCTACCCAAAATCTCCATATAACCATTTTTGTTCCATCTGCCTAAATCACCTGTTTTATAAATATATCCCAACTGTGGATGGTTAATAAATCTTTCTTCTGTTTTCTTCTTGTCCCCAAAATATCCTAAGGCTACACCATCTCCACCTATATAAATTTCACCACTGACATCTACTGGACAATGCTCCTGAAATTCATTAAGGACATACATCTTTTGGTTTGGCATGGCAACACCGTAAGGAATTGAACTCCAATCAGCTTCAACCCTGCCTATCTTATACCAGATTGACCAGATACTTCCTTCTGTTGCTCCACCAAGACTCATTACTGAAACATTTTTAGCAGACAGTTGTTTAATCTGGTCAGGCAATTTTAGAGGAATGAAATCACCACTCATTAAAACAGTTCGTATTGACTCAAGTTTTAATGAATTATCTAAGGCATAGTTAACTAGAATCTGCATTAGTTGAGGTACTGTATTCCATATTGAAATATTATACTCTTTTATAAGCTGATACCAATATTCAGGTTCTTTCGTCCTTAACTGGTCTGGAATTATAATTGTTCCTCCAACAGCCAATATTCCAAACATATCGTATACAGACAAATCAAAACTTAATTCTGAAAGAGCAAGCACACTGTCATTGTTATTTACCTTAAAACGTTCATTTATAGCGACAATAGTATTAACAGCGCCCTTGTGAGAAATACTTACACCTTTAGGTTTTCCGGTGCTGCCAGAAGTAAAAATAACATATGCCAAATCATCAATTTGAATTTCAGGGAAATTAATGTCAGCATAATTCTCATTCGATTTTACAGTATCCTCTATAATATTCCACTCATATTCTGAAGCAAAGTCACACGACTTGATTTTTGATTCATAAATATTCTTAGAAACCTGAACAAACTTTACATTTCCCTCTTTTAAAACGTCTTTTATTCTTCCTAATGGCCATTCAGCATGTAGAGGAAGATATCCACTGCCTGCCTGCATTATACCAAGAGTTGAAACAACCTGCTGATACCCTTTCTCACTTAGAATACCGACTAATGAGTGGGGTTGAATTTTTTGCGTTAATAAATATCCGGCAATATTTTTACTGAATTGGTCAACTTGCTGATATGTATATTTCCCGGTTGTATCGATAATAGCAGTTTTTTCAGGATATTTTTCAAAGCTCTGCTCGCATATTTCTACCATTGTCTGGTCGACTTCATCCTGAGTATAATTATTAGACGACTCAATAATCAAATTTTCTTTTTCGATAAGCTGCACCTGTGGTAATGGTTTATCCCAGGAATTTTTTGACAAATATTCTATCAAGCTACAATATTCATTGTTCAGATGCTCAATCAACTCGCTACTAAAAAGCTGATTTACATATAACCAGCCACTAAAAAATTCGTTTTCCAACTCAATAGCCTGTAAATCAATCCATGCTTGAGATGTCTGACCTATAAAGCTTCGCTTCTCTGTATCTTCTGAATTATCAATGAAATATTTTGGTTCGCTGCTATTTATTTTCTTATTGCCTCTTATTCGTCCTGTAAAAATAATTGGAGAAACAGCTTGAGATGGATCCAGATTATGTAAACTCTGAACATCCCTTTGAACTTCAAGACCATTATACAGTCCATGACCTAGGTCCTCCCATAAACTGTCATGAATAACTTTTACTTTATCCTTGATAGTTGCTCCGTTATTAGAATATCCGAATAAATTAGTCGAAGTAAAATCCCCCAGAATTTCATTAACGTCAGGATGAATACTGTATCGGTTAAAAACTGTAAGCGTTATCAAAAAGTTGTTTTTGCCAGCATATCTTGAGAGTACATAACCGAATAATGATAAAAGCACAGATGAATATGAGAAACCGTAATATGCTGTTTTTTCTTTAAACTTCTTCCAGACATTACTTGAAACGATTCTTGAATTAGTGACAAACCTCGGATTTTTTATTGTTTTAGGGTCAACAAGAAATGGTAATTTAGGTCTTACTGGAAGATCAAGTATTTTGTTCTGCCAGTATTTTTTATCATTTTCATACCATTCCGAATATTTAAAATAATCAATATAATCCTGATAATGTTTAAAAGTAATATCAGTACTTTTCAGATCAGTTCCATTGTACATTAATGTAATTCTATTAAATAAGGACTGCCTGCTTTCTGCATCAAGCAAAATAAGGTCTATACTAATATGGATGACATCACAATTGTCAAAACGGGAAAGTAAAAATGTAAACAGAGGAAACGCACCAGCATCATAAACTTTATGACTTAATAAATTCCTAACGTTTTTCAAATACTTTTCATCAAAACTGCACCTATGTTCTATTACTTTTATTTTTATTTTATTTACCTCTTCCAGAGGTAGAAACCGTTCAGTTAGCTCATCTGCATTAAATACAGTTCTAAGCTCAGGCTGGATTTCAATCAGCTTATTAATTACATTTTCAAGCTTTTCAACATCAATTCTTGTTTTATAGAAAAATTCCTGATAAATATGATTAGCAATACCACCTATTTCAAAATCAGTTAATCGTCCAAGGAGATATGCTTTTTGAATATCTGTCATTGGAAAAGGTTCATACATATTTGTTTTAGAAACATTTATAGGTAATTTGGATAGTCCGCTTTCATTAACTATTTCTTTAAAATCGCTTGGTGTATAACACAAGTCATTATTTTTAATATTCTCTGTACAATGAAAAGCTATTTTCTCCAAGTTCTTTTTCAATGAGCTCTTAAATGCCTCGGTATCTTCCTCGGATAACATACTCACTACATTAAAAGACATTTCTTCATTGCTGACAATACCAACAATTTCCAGTAAATTATTTTCTCTGTTCTCTTCTGCTGTATAATCACCTGTAGGTTCATTTACAATTTGCCAGTAATCTTTCCTGTTACCAAATTGCCCAAGATAATTAAAAACAATATTGGGAAAGATATTGCCACCCAGAGCAGTATAGCCAATCCCTTTATTTGGAATTTTTCTCAAGTTTTCTTTTGTATTTATTATCATGGTTGATAATAAAGAATTGGAACTTAATTTTACAGGATACATAGTAGTAAACCAGCCAACAGTTTCACTCAAATCAATTTCATCTGATAAAGTTTCTCTACCATGACCTTCAAGAAGTATATAATTATCAGTATTTCCTGTTATATCGTGTAAAGTCAATGAAAGCGCAGAAAGAAGAAGATCATTAATTTCAGTATGATACGCTTTGCCTGCAGTATTCAATAGTTTTTCAGTAACCCCTCTATCAATATTGATGGAGGTAAACTGGCGTTTATTATAATTATTATTAGGAATATACTGGGATGTAACATTATCCCAATACTTTTTTTCATCCTTATGCTCTGCTGCATACTGCTTTATAAAATCAACCCATTGACGATAACTTGTCGTTTTGCTATATAGAGCTTTTCCTTCATAAAGTGCCCTTATGCTGTCTTTTAAGATTCTCCATGATACAGCATCAATTATCAGATGATGTGCAGAAAAGTAGATTCTTGAAGAACCATCTTCATATCCATGCAAGTAAGCAATAAACCATAGTGGTCCTTTTTCAATATTATAATTTGACTGAAGCTCAGTAAGCTTTGCATTAAGCTCTTTTCCAGTTAAACCATGTACGTTGATTACTTTTACTTCAGGTAATGTAATATTGATGTTGTATACCTGTATTCCATTATCAAATGTCACTCTTAAAATATCATGGTGTCTAACAAGTTCAGGGATTATGCTCTTAAGCCTTTCTAGATCAAGATTCTTTGTTTTTATTAAAAACGATTGGTTGAAGTGACTTGGGTTCTTAAATCTTTTATTAAAAAACCATCTTTGAATTGGCAGAAGATCAAATTCTCCTTCCAGTTCTTCCTGTTCTGCTTTTATTTCCGATATTTCATCAACTTTATTTTTTAAAATATTTTCTATTGTACGATATTCGAATATTTCTTTTACGTTAACGTGAATATCAATTTTTCTTAACCTTGAAGTAAGCTGAATACTTAAAATAGAATCACCGCCAATTCTAAAAAAATCATCAGTGACACCGACTTTTTCAATCCCCAGCAAATCTTCCCATAACTGACAAACTTTACGCTCTAGTTCAGTAAGCGGTGCTTTATAGTTTTCTACAGTAATAAAATCAGGTTCGGGAAGAGCTTTTCTATCAATTTTTCCATTACTTGTAAGTGGGAACTTATCCATCTTAACAAAAGCTGAAGGAATCATATAATCAGGCAATCTCTCAGAAAGGTATTCTCTCAGGTTATTTTCAGCTTCTGTTTTATCCTGCTCTTTATTTAAAACATAATAGCCAGCTAAATACTTGTTTGCATTTTTCTTTTTAACTTCAACTACAGCCTGTGAAATATCTGTAAAATCCAGCATTGCTGATTCTACTTCTCCCAACTCAACTCTAAAACCTCGAAGTTTAACCTGATAATCATTTCTTCCTATAAATTCAACATTTCCATCAGGAAGATAACGGCAAATATCTCCAGTTTTGTATATCCTCAAATTACGGTTTTTGCTTTTATCATCATCACTAACAAACGGATTTGAAATAAAACGTTCAGCAGTCAAATCAGGCCTATTTAAATATCCTCTTCCCAAACCATCTCCACCTATATATAATTCTCCAGAGAGCCCAACTGGTACCGGCATCAATTTTTCGTCTAGGATATAGAGGGTTGTATTTTTTAAAGGAAGTCCAATCGGAATAGTATTTATTTCTCTTTTAGAAATGATTTCGTTTATCTGGCATGTTGTAGTAAAAGTTGTTCCTTCTGTGGGGCCATATCCATCAATTAGTCTTATATCGGGATTTTGTTTTATCAAACCTAATGAAACTTCCTTATTTACGACATCGCCTCCAGTTAGTAAATTTTTAATAGATTTGAGTTTTGATAAAGTATTTAATCCAATATCGTTAAATAAACCCGCTGTCAACCATAATGTATTTACATTGTGCGTATTGAGACTATCAATAAACTTATTGAAATCCAGCATATCATATTTTGTGTACACGACCATTGTACCACCATGTAACAGTGGGCTCCAAACTTCAAAAGTACTTGCATCGAAAGCTATATTTGAACAATGAGCCATAACAATACTACTGCCAAAATCAATATATTCCTGACCAAAAACAAGACGGGAAACATTAGAGTGTTCAATCATTACTCCTTTTGGTCTGCCTGTTGACCCTGAAGTATATATCACATATATAAGATTATTAGGTTTATTAATGCATTCCGGGTTGGTTTCAGGAGCTTCTGATAATTCATCCCAGTTGGAATCTATTACAAAAGGCTCTGTTTCATTGCAGGAAAGATATATTAAATTCTTTTTATCTTCTGAAGATGTTAAAACCATTTTGCATGAGCAGTCATTAATTTTATACTTTAGATGCTCTTCTGGATCTGATTTATCAAACGGGACATAAGCGGCACCAGTTTTTAGTATTGCAAGAATACCAATTATCATAAAATGCGAGTGCTCAAGATATAGGCCTATTAAAGTATCGGGTTTTATTTCTTCTTTACAAGTAATACGATATTTTTCTTTGATTGTATAAGCCAGCTGGTTTGCTTTTCTATTTAATTCTTTATAAGTAAGTTTTGTATCTCTAAATATAACAGCAATATTGTCAGGTGTTTTTTCTACCTGTTCTTCGAAAAGCTCCTGTACTGTTTTATTTTTTGGATATACAGATTCCGTTTTATTCCAGTCTGATACGATCATGCTGTATTCATTACTGTCTAATATGTTGATATCAGATGTTTCAATATTAGAATCTGCAGCTATTTCCTTTAAAGCATTTATAAAATGCGCAGATAACCTTTCAATAGTATCTCTTTTAAACAGAGAGGTTTTATAATTAAAGCTTAAATCAAGCGAATTATCATATTCATTTGTCACCAACTCAAGGTCAAAATAAGATTCTTTATGCCCAGGAAAACTAATTTTTATATCACTATTTGGATTTGAGATATTTATATAACTGAATGCATAGTTAAAAACATTGCTTTTTCCATGCTCAGTCCCGCCTATCAGACTATTAACTACTCTACTGAAATAAGAACTTTGATTTTTATTGTTATTTCTCTGTTCATTAAATATCATTCTGGCAAAATCGTAAAATTTTTCCCCTTTATTGATATTAATACTAAGCGGAAGATAATCACTCAAAAATCCAATTGAATCCTTTAACTTGTAATTATCTCCTCCACTAGATTCTAAACCAATTAATATATCTTCCTGAGCAGTGTATTTTGAAAGAACAACACAGTATACGGCAATTAGTATAGTTTTGAAATCAAGGTCTGTAAGTTCAGATTTTTCGTGAAACTTTTTAATTAATTCTGAATCTAAAGTTACTCTTACTTCATCTCCTGCACAGCTTAATTCATGTTTACATAATTTATCTACAGGAAAGGCAAGCTCTCTTATATTGTTATTTAATTTATTATACCAGTAATTATTGCAAATGTTGCTTTCACTCCATTCAAAATCGTCAGGACCCTGATCTGAATATGAATACGAATGCACTTCAGGAATTTCTTTATTATCAAAATAAATATCAAGTAGATCCCTGCAAAGTTTTAATGCTGACATCTTATCATAAATTATTGGATGTATATCAAAAAGTAATACAGAATTTTTCTTATCTAAATTAAGCAATTTTATTCTGAATAACGGCGTTTCTTCCAAATTAAACGGTTTAACAAAAGAGTTTATTATTTCGGGAATATCATTTTTATTTACTTTTAAAACTTCTATTGAATAATTAACATCTTCATTAATGCATTGAACTAATACTCCGTCAATAACATGAAAACTTGCTTTGAGAGAACTATAGGCATTCATCAACTTGTCTATAGATAATTTAAGTTGCTCAAAATCCAACTCATCATTTATTTCAATCTGCACTGGAGCGTGAAAAGCTGTCTTCATTTTTCTATATTCGCTGCTAAAATATAGTTTTTTCTGAAGCTCTGTGGCTTTAACAAAATCGGCCTTTGAAGAAACTCTCTTTAATATCTCCTTTTCATTATTAACTGCTAGAGAAAATTCATTGATTAACTTATCGGGGTTATAGGCAACTTGAGAAAGTATATTTAAATAGTATTTTAAAAATTTTTCTGCCGTTTCGCTTTTAAAAAGAGAAGTTCTATATTCAAAAAATATTCTAAAATTGTCATTCTCACTAACATTTCTTATTATCTGAAAGTTAATATTTGAAAGTGAAATTGTTTTAGGCTTGCAGGAACAGTTTTTGTATAAAGAAATATTGAGATTATTATTTACCAGATTTTCCATTCTGATTAGATTAAAGCCAAAGTCAAATAATGAACTTACATTACTATCAGAATTTGAGTGCAGCAATTTCGAAATATCATCAATCTGAAATTCCTGATTTTTCATTGCGCTCTTAATATTTATTGCAACTTCATGAATATAATTCAAATAGTGTTGATTCTTTTGTGGATTTGTTCGTACCGGAATAGTATTTACAAACATACCTATTAATTTTTTAGTTTCTTCGGGATATCTGCCACTGCTGAAAATATTCGTTAAAATGTCATATTTGTCGGTATATTTTGAAAGGGTAATATGAAATGCAGAAAGCAAAAGTGTATAAACTGAAACTTTATTATTTTTGGATATAGCTTTTATTTTATTGATGACATCTGTATTAATGTCTTTGATAATCGTTCTTCCTTCATTGCTTTCATCGCTGCCCTTTTCAAAGTCATAAGGGAAATTAATTGCAGTAATAGGTTTTTGAAAAACATTCTCCCAATATTTCTTTTGCCTCTTATATTTATCAGAATTTTTAAATATTATATTGGATTTAATATAATCCTCATATTTAAATGATATTTTTTCAGGGACTTTACTATTATAATAGCCAAGCAAGTCGCTTAACAACACAGACATCGAAAAACCATCAAAAATAATGTGGTGTATATTAATATAAAAAATATATTTACTATTGTTGAGTTTGATTAGTTTAACTCTATAAAGTGGAGCTTTAGATAAATCAAATTTTTCTTCACAGGAGTTTAAGAAATTATCCAATTCATCTAATTCTATTTCAATAATTTCGGGAGTATATTCAATTTCACTTAAAATATCAGCAGATATATTATTATTCTCATCAAGGTAATACTGTTTCCTTAGATTATCATGTCTTTTAACAAGTTCTCCCCATGCATTAATGAGATTCCTAGCATTAACCTTACCCTCAATTTCAAAAGCTACTGAGCAGTTATAGCATATGCCTGTATCATCCCTGGTACTTTCAAAATATATCCTTTTTTCAATAGATGAAACCTGCGATTGCTTAATACTATTCATTTACCTTCTTCTCCCAAATTTAAATATAATAAAATTAATAATTATTAGAGTACTATCCCTCTCTTATTAGCTCCCCAAGCTGAAAATACCGTAAAAGGACATAAATAAAGATTAAGAGTAGCTTGAGCTTTTTCATTCATCTACTATCTACAAAACCTTGATGTAAAAAAAAGTCTTAAAGCATAATTGCACTAACCCAAGAATTAACGGACTAGAAAGTCCGTTCTGCTTTAAGTCTTTTACAAGACAGTTGTACAGCTATTATAAAAAGATAAAAATATTTTGTTATTATTTCAAAAACAAAAACAACAATCCAGACAACATTTACATATTACATAAACATATTTACATAATTTTGCATAGATTACTGCACAGCAAGTAAAAAGATGTATTTTAAGTCTATAATTTTTTTAAAAGTTACCTTTAAACTAAGAATTCATATATGAAAATTTTATTATATACTATTTTTTAATGCAATCACCGTTTAGCATATAATAATAAAATAAATAATCGATAAACTCTTTTTTTTTCTTTATCTTTATATTATAACTTAAAAGTATAAAGATGGTATTTAAAAGTCAAACACATTTTGCGGAGTTAAGTATGCCGGAAAAAAAGAAAAAAGTTTTTGTACTTGATACAAATGTTATTCTCCATGACAGCTCATCAATCTACAATTTTCTTACACATGATGTTGTAATCCCTATTACGGTAATTGAAGAGTTGGATAAGTTTAAAAAAGGAAATGATTCATTAAACTATCATGCCAGAGCTTTTTTACGTTCTCTCGATAGCCTAAGCGGAGATATGCTATTTGAAGGAGGAATAAAAATCGGCCCTAATAAAGGTAAAATAATGGTTAAGCTTGAACAACCTCTTGCAAAAGAACTGGAAGCAAATTTCAGGTTGGATTTAGCTGATCATCATATTTTAAATACGGCATATACAACAGCCCAGGCACTTCCTGGACGTGAAGTTATTCTAGTATCTAAAGATGTTAACTTAAGATTAAAAGCCAAAGCTCTTGGACTTACTGCTCAGGACTATAAAACAGATAAAGTAAAAGATGTTGCTGAACTATATAAAGGGCGTAGAATAGAAGAAAATGTTCCGGAAGATATTATCAGCAAAATGTATACAGAACCTGAAGAAATCAACGTCGATGAACTTAATGTTAACCATAAGCTTATAGCCAATGAATATTTGATTTTAAAGAATGGTAAAAAGTCTGCATTAGCAACCTTTGAATCAGCATCAAAAACAATTAAGCATATAGATAAAACTATAGCTTATGGAATTATACCTAGAAATGCTGAACAGATATTTGCACTACATGCTCTGTTAAATCCAAAGGTAAGATTAGTTAGTCTTTCAGGAAAAGCCGGAACAGGAAAAACTCTACTTGCATTGGCCGCAGCTCTTGAAAGCAAGAAAAATTTTCACCAAATCCTAATGGCTCGTCCAATTGTACCTCTAAGCAACAAAGACATTGGATTTCTACCTGGAGATGTAAAATCAAAACTTGACCCATATATGCAGCCTCTTTTTGATAACCTTGGAGTAATTCAACACCAATTTTCTGAAACTGACTCAAAGAACTCAAAAATTAAAGATTTTCTTGATGAGAAAAAACTGGTTATTTCACCGTTATCTTATATTCGTGGAAGAAGTTTAGTAAAAGTTTATTTCATTGTTGACGAAGCTCAGAACCTTACGCCGCATGAAATCAAAACCATTATCACAAGGGCCGGGGAAGGAACTAAAATAGTCTTTACAGGTGATATTTTCCAAATTGACCATCCGTATCTTGACAGTCAATCTAACGGATTAAGTTATCTTATTGAAAAGATGCAGGGACAGGAATTATTTGCTCATGTTCACTTGGAAAAAGGAGAACGTTCAGAACTGGCTGAATTAGCCAGTAATCTTCTTTGATTTTTTATTGCATGGAGATAATATAATGTTTGAAGAAAAAACTTTAGCTAAAATAATGACAATGAAAGAAGCCTTGGCTTGGCGTGAAGAAAAACGTAAAAAAAGACAAAATGTCGTAATAACAAACGGATGTTTTGATATTTTGCATAGAGGTCATGCTACATATTTAATGAGAGCCCGTGAAGAAGGAGACCTATTATTATTGGCAATCAATTCTGATAGATCTGTTCAGGCAGTTAAAGGCCCTTCAAGGCCAATCAATAAAGAAAGAGACCGTGCTTTTATTATGGCATGTCTTCCTTTTGTCGATGCAGTTGTAATCTTTGATACACCAGACTGCACAGGACTGTTATCCGAATTAAAACCAGACATTTATGTTAAAGGCGGAGACTATAATATTGAGACAATAAACCAAGACGAAAGACATTTGCTCGAGAAAATGGGTTGTAGAATAAAGCTGCTTGGACATGTACCAGGCTATTCCACAACCTCAATTATTAAAAAAACGGGTTGAACGCTGAACGCCAATAGTTTAAAATTTAATAAGAGGCAAACACTTGGTTACTATACAAAAGCCGATTTGAAATTCGGAATTTAATGAAGCAAATAAATTGAATCATTGTTCAATGCTGATATAGTTTGTCATAATCTGGCTTTTGTATATGTTTTCTCCAAAATTAAAAATTTTTCCGAAATGAAGAAGCGAATATAGGGCTATTCGCCCCACTAAAGAATTTATCTATTTCTAAAATCGAAAAGCTCAAAGAACTCCATAGAAATGAAACAAATCGTAGATTTGCGGATCGTATTAAGACTGTTTTACTGCTTGACAAAGGCTGGTCATATACCAGAATATCAGAAATTCTTTTGCTGGATGATCAAACTATCAAGAATTATGAAAGTAAATATCTTGAAGGAGGACTTGACCGACTTCTAACATTTGACTATAAAGGTCGGGTGACAAAACTGACAACAGAGCAGGAAAAAGAATTAAAGGCTCATGTTGGAAAAATGTATTACAACGATTCAAAACTTTTAATCGAATATGTGAAAGAAAAATATGGAGTTATTTTTTCGGAAAGCGGGATCGTAAATTTACTTCATAGACTTGGTTTTGTATACAAACTCACAAAAGTAATACCGGCTAAACCTGATCCTGATAGACAACTTAAGCATCTCAGAAAATACGAAAAGCTTAAGGCGTTAAAGCATGACGACAGTGTAATAATGTTTATGGATGGAGTACATCCTGAATTTAATTCTAAGCCAACTTACTGCTGGATCGAAAAAGGAAAGGAGAAAGAAGTCAGAGCAAATACAGGACGTAAAAGGATCAATCTTAACGGAGCAGTTAATATCAATAATCTTGATCTGATTATTAGGGAAGATTGCTCTGTTAATGCCTATTCTACAGTTGAATTGTTTAAACAAATAGAAGCCTTTTACCCTTTAGCACCTGCTATTTATATTGTTGCAGATAATGCAAGGTATTACAGATCAAAAATGGTTAAAGAATATCTCAAAAATTCGAGAATTAGAATTGTTTTCATTCCACCATATTCTCCAAACTTGAACTTAATAGAAAGGTTATGGAAATTTTACAGGAAAAATATTCTTTATGATTGTTGCTGTAAGACTTTTGATGAATTCAGAAAAACTACAATGATTTTTTTTACAAATATTAAGGATTATTCAGATAAATTGACATCATTGCTGACTGAAAATTTTCAGATAATTGGCAAATCATGCACATGATTTGTATATATACTCGCACGATTGCAAAAGTTAATCTTGATTAAGATTTTAGCTTAGCTTGAAAACATAAAATCTCGAAAACCTAATTGCTGCGAGTATATTTTTTTGATTTTTGTTGAACGGTTCTAATGCTGGATACAAAAATTTTTATTAACTCTTCTGTTTCCTGCATTAAATAATCAAGTTCACTTTTAGATTTCATAAAACCCAATTTTGATAATAACTTAAGCCAACACTTTGTTTATCTTAATTCTTTAAGACAAATACTAAATTTATGTATAAAATCTTTAGAAGATTCGGCTGCCCTGCCTCAATGTCATTGACTTAAGACTTTTTATTATTTCTAGCTTACTATTTTTTTTCAGAAAAAACTTTTATATAAAAACGGCCTAGCAGATGCCACTTTCCATTCCGCTTTAAATTAAATACTGAAGCCCTGCTATTCGCAGGGATAAATGGTTTTGTGGCGCCCGTCAGGCGAATAGCCTAGTCAAAACCAACGCCCTGTGTATCCTCTGCATTCAAAAATTTTATCTTTCGTATATTACTGCATTTCCTGTCAATGCAATCGGCCGTTCGGAAACTACAGAGCGTTTCCCTCCAGAATCACAGCTCTTAAATTAAATTTATATTTCCGCTTGATTTTTTATAAACCCTTAAGTTAATAGCATTGGGCCCTGCCTTCCGCATGATTTGGATATGGAGATGTACCTGATCGAATTAATTGATCCACAATAAGATTGCCTACGCGCGTTTTAGGAATACTGTCAACAAATTTAACTATATCAACTGAATATTGTAATAATCGTTCTTCAAGATCATATTTTTTATTGCTATTCATGATTTTTTCAGCGTTCAAAGTTTTTCAATAGATTTCAGGTCTTCTATGCTTTAACAAAGGTAGTTTTCCCCTTGTTTCTTCAAGCACTTCAGGATCTGCTTCAGCATATATCGTACATACGGAATCATCAGCTTCAGACAATACTTTACCCCATGGATCAACAACCAGTGAGTGTCCATAAGCATGATAGCGAGAACTCATATCACATGCGGGGGAAGCAGCAATAACATAAGCCTGATTTTCAATAGCTCTTCCACGAAACAGTATATGCCAGTGTAATGGTCCGGTAATATTATTGAAAGCAGCAGGAACAATAATAATTTCTGCTCCCATTGTTGCAAGCTTTCTCGCAGCTTCAGGAAATCTTATATCATAACAGATCAACATTCCGATTTTCCCAAGCTCTGTCTCAGCAACAGCAAATCTATCCCCTGCATCAAATATTAATGATTCTCTTGTTCTGAGTGTTTTAAAGTTAACATCAAAAAGATGTGCCTTGCTATGCTCTAAAACAACTTCACCATTGGGATTTACTAAATAACATTTATTAAATCTTTTATCTCCGACTTTTTCAACCATTGAGCCTGTACATAAATGTATACTTAACCTCTTCGTAACTTCTTGTAATTCTGATAAAGTCTCTTTATTTGATTCTTCCAATTTAGGAAGCCCTCTAAGTTCATATGGGTAATAGAATATTTCGGGTAATACAATTAGGTCAGCATTATTGCTTTTTGCTTTTTCAATTTGTTGAAT
>CAXXMS010000002.1:0-52717 GCA_963678745.2 Victivallales bacterium
TTATTGTTAATAACGTATTTAGAAGCATCTGCTCCGATGGTACTGAATGCACCAACCGTGACAATTTTCCAGTCGCCGGCATCCGGAGTGTCGAATAAAGCGCTGCCGGCTTCTATCGAAAAGTCAGTATAACTGCTGAATGCATTGTTACTGGTTATTGAATCATATATGACTGTGGCTGTATCTGTTCCGTTATAGGTTTTGGTTTCAATAGAACACCCGGTGACGAAAAGGCCGATCTGTGCACTGCCGTCTATCAGGTCTGTACCTGCAATAGTAATATCGTCAACTATACTCTTTACTCCGCTGCCTCCTACTGTCAGATTGTAATATTCAGCGCCGTAGATTGTCTGTAAACCTGCTCTGTCATAAATTACTGTTCCGCTGCCTTTTACTAATGCTCCAAGTGTCGCGTTCTCTGCCGCAAGACTGAGCTGGCCGTTATCTGCTGCGCCTGATGTCTGATCATTAAAACTTACAGTCCCGTCTGAACTAAACAAACCGTTACTATCCACTGCAGCTCCGCTGTTGATCAGAAGTACCGCAGCACCGCCGATTGATATGTCTCCATCCGCACTGAGATCTGTTCCGTCACCGTCAGCTACGGTAAAAGTACCGCCTGAAACTATCAGAGACCCACCCGATACAACGGTTATCTGATCTGCTGAAGCATTCTCTGTTACTGTAACAGCAGCACCGTCTGTTATAGTTATTAAAAGAGAATTATCAACTGTTGGTGCCTCATCAGTACTTTCAAAAGATCCTTCTTCACCGGTTGTAGAACGTAACCAGGTATCAGCTCCATTCCACTGTCCTCCATCTGAATCGGTTATATAATAGTATTCAGGCTCAGCTATATCATAAAAATACGCAGAACCGGCTCTATATCCCAGGTCATCGTCGTACTTCGCACCGATAAGCTCAGTGGTGCCATCACCTGAAATCGACACAGAACGACCGAAATTGTCATATTCAGTACCGTCGGATGCTGTAAGCTTCAATATCTGGCTATTTGTAATCCATTCGTCTGAAGTTGTAAAGACATACGCGGAACCGGAATCAGTTCCCTGGTCATCGTCTTTATACGCACCGATAAGCGCGGTGGAACCGTCACTTGAAAGCGACACAGAACTACCGAAACGGTCAGATCCAGCACCGTCGGACGCTGTAAGCTTCGCGACCTGCATGTTTGTTATCCATGAATCTGAAGTTGTAAAGACATACGCGGAACCGGTAGCACTTCCCTGGTCATCGTCTCCTTCCGCACCGATAAGCGCGGTAGAACCGTCACCTGAAATCGACACAGAACAACCGAAAAGATCATCTTGAGCTCCGTCGGACGCTGTAAGCTTCGCGACCTGCATGTTTGTTATCCATGAATCTGAAGTTGTAAAAATATACGCAGCACCGCTACAAATTTCCTTTTCATAGCCCTGACGCGCACCGATAAGGACAGTGGTACCGTCACCTGAAATCGACACAGACCAAGCGAAATATTCATTTTCAGCTCCGTCGGACGCTGTAAGCTTCGCGGCCTCTATGTTTGTATTCCATGAATCTGATGTTGTAAAGACATACGCGGAACCGGAAGTACTTCCCTGGTCATCGTCTCCATACGCACCGATAAGCGCGGTGGAACCGTCACTTGAAAGCGACACAGAATAACCGAAATAGTCAGAATAATAACCGTCGGACGCTGTAAGCTTCGCGACCTCCGTGTTTGTACTCCATGAATCTGATGTTGTAAAGACATACGCGGAACCGGAATCAGTTGTTCCCCGGTCATCATCGTCTTTATACGCACCGATAAGCGCGGTGGTGCCGTCATCTGAAATCGACACAGAATAACCGAAAAGGTCACCTAAATCACCGTCGGACGCTGTAAGGACAGCCGTCTGCGACCAGCTATCATCAGTTAATATATAAACATAAGCATTACCAGTGGATGCTGCGTAGCCAGATGCACCGATAAGCGCTGTGGTGCCGTCACCTGAAATCGACACAGAACAACCGAAAAGTTCATCATTATATGTCCCTTCAGGATATAACTTTTCTATCTGTGTATTTGTAACCCATGAATCTGATGTTGTAAAAATATACGCGGAACCGGAATCAGTTCCCATATCATCGTCTTTATACGCACCGATAAGCGCGCTGAAACCGTCACCTGAAATCGACACAGACGCACCGAAATAGTCAAGTGCTTCACCGTCGGACGCTGTAAGCTTCGCGACCTGCGTGTTTGTAATCCATGAATTAGAAGTTGTAAAGACATACGCGGAACCGGAAGAATATCCCTGGCTATCGTTTTGATACGCACCGATAAGCGCGGTGGAACCGTCATCTGAAAGCGACACAGATATACCGAAATAGTCATACTTAGCACCGTCGGACGCTGTAAGCTTTGCGACCTGCGTGTTTGTAATCCATGAATTAGAAGTTGTAAAAATATACGCGGAACCGGAATCAGATCCCTTGTCATCGTCTCTATACGCACCGATAAGCGCGGTGGAACCGTCACCTGAAATCGATACAGAATGACCGAAATTGTCATCTCCAGCAGCGTCAGACGCTGTAAGCTTTGCGACCTGCGTGTTTGTAATCCATGAATTAGAAGTTGTAAAGACATACGCGGATCCGGATTCAGATTTAGCTGTCCCGCCATCGTCACTATACGCACCGATAAGCGCGGTGGAACCGTCACCTGAAATCGACACAGAATAACCGAAACGGTCAAGTCTAGCAGCGTCAGACGCTGTAAGCTTCGCGGCCTCAGTGTTTGTAATCCATGAATTAGAAGTTGTAAAGACATAAGCGGATCCGGTAACAGTTCCCTCGTCATCGTAGTCTCCAAACGCACCGATAAGCGCGGTGGAACCGTCATCTGAAAGCGACACAGAAGCACCGAATTGGCCAGATTGAACACCGACGGACGCTGTAAGCTTCGCGGCCTCCGTGTTTGTAATCCATGAATCTGAAGTTGTAAAGACATACGCGGATCCGGAATTAGGTAGCCCTTCATCGTCTCCTAACGCACCGATAAGCGCGGTAGAACCGTCACCTGAAATCGACACAGACTTACCGAAATAGTCATCTTCAGTACCGTCGGACGCTGTAAGGACAGCCGCCTGCGACCAGCTATCATCAGTTAATATATAAACATAAGCATTACCAGTGGATGCTGCGTAGCCATATGCACCGATTAGCGCTGTGGTGCCGTCATCTGCAAGTGACACAGACCAACCGAAATAGTCAGATGCCGCAGAATCTTCTGTAGGGTACACCTTTTCCTGATCTGCTTCTAACTGTTCTGTATAAAATTTCAAAGCTTTGCTTTGGAAATATTCTACAGAACAGTCAATGTTATCTGTTTCAAGAATCCAGTTTCCGCCGTTTTCAAGATTACCTGTAATATCTGTTGATGCTGCTACATTAACACCGGCAACCGACTCAAGTGCTCCTATCAGGATACCCCCATTATCTCCCGAGGCAAGGCTGCATGCAAGAAGGTCAATTCTGCCGCCTTCCTGAACCATACCGCCTATTTCCTGCCAGAACTCTCTCTGATCACTGTCTGCAAGAGTTGACCCCAGACTGATAGTTTCTGAATCTGTAAGATAAAATTTATTTTCACCGTAATCGTGAGTTGCAAAAGCAACTGATGAAGCCTTTCTGCCGGCAAGTGCATTCTCAACCATGGTTGAAACATCATCCATGGTTGTTGATTGAGGATCATATTCAAGGACAATTACATCACTTTTTGCGGCGGCGACAAGATCATCAACATCCTCAAGAATTGAAGAGACAAGAAGGACTTTAGGGTTTTCAACAATACTTGGAACATGAGCATAGACATATCCGATGTCATCTATATTTGTGTTGACTGTTGTGAGATTTTCAGAATTACGTACCAGATTTACTGACTCTTCTGTATCAGCAGACGTATTGCCATACGCATCTACAATATTAATATCTTTTACAGTGATACTTATCTGAATATCTGAATTTGCATCATCGAAAACAAAGCCGCTGTCATCGCCTTCAAACGCGACGACACATCCATTGCCTTCAATCGTTACATCATCAGATACAGTTAAAATACCTGATACAGTTACAGTATCACCTGAGTCCAGGCTGAAAGTAATTGTGTCGTCAACTGATGTTGTTGAGTTGGACTGAGCTATCGCCCATGAGAGAGAGCCTTCAGTAATGCCGGAACCGTCATCCGCTGTTTCGGTTACTGTATAGGTTTCAAGGTGGTGGTTATAATTGTCAACTGAAAGTACCGTGCTGTTCACAGCCGCTTCAAAGCCTCCGACATCCGGCACTGTGTCCATATCGGCATATATGGCAGTTGAGTATTCCAGATCCCAGTCTCCGCCTTCTCCGCCGGTAATGTCAGTAGACGCGGCGATATCGGCGCCTGTCCAGTCGGCTATCTGATCAAGCACGTTCTGCCCCTGCGCCTCTTTAGCTATATCACAGCCGTAGAAAAGAATATCCGCATCGGAGGAAAGGTTATCTTGCCAGGATGAAAAATCGTCCTGAAATTCTAAAATATTATCCTTTGTTATAACATCATCACCGAGTATGATCTGCGCATAGTTTCCCTGGGATACTATATGAACGGAATCTATATCGGAATTTTCATTTACTATTTCAGTTATTTTTGAAACGCCCTCACCTTCAGCAAGATGGACAACAGTCGCGTCGTCAGGAATTGCGTCAATTATATCTCCGGCATCGTCAATGGCTGAATCTATAATATAAATTTCATTATCGTGGCTATCAACATCTGCTGAAAGGGAATCAGCATGTTCATCGCCTAAGATAAAATCATAGGCATCGTCAATATCTGAAGCCAGCACTGTGTCAACATTTAAATCGAAGCCGTCTATGACTATATCATCAACCAGATCTGAATAAACAGAAATTTCATCCGCATCTACGCCATCGGCATCTACGGCAGAATCTGTATCAAACGAGCTGTCATCCGCGCTGTTTTCTATATTTTCAGCATCTTCAGCCGCTTGCTGTTCTGCATCCATTATCTCTGTTGCTTCCAATACATCAGCCACTGCTGCGGCATCAAGATATACTCTTTCCTCTAATTCATAAATAGCCATTTTCACCACCTATTCTTTAAATTTATGATTTCTTATATAAAATAATAGTATTAGTAACCAAGGGTTTTTTAAGCATCACAGCCACCTTCCCAATGTCATTGACTTAAGACTTTTTATTATTTCAAGCTTACTATTTATTATTTTTCAGAAAAAACTTTTATATAAAAACGGCCTAGCAGATGCCGCTTTCCATTCCGCTTTAAATTAAATACCGGAGCCCTGCTATTCGCAGGGATAAATGGTTTTGTGGCTCCCGTCAGGCGAATAGCCTGGTCAAAACCAACGCCCTGTGCATCCTCTGCATTCAAAAATTTTATCTTTCGTATATTACTGCATTTCCTGTCAATGCAATCGGTCGTTCGGAAACGACCACGTTATTCAACATGGCAGGCATCGCCTGTTTCCCTCCAGAATCACAGCTCTTAAATTAAATTTGTATTTCCGCTTGATTTTTTATAAACCCTTAAGTTAATAGCATTGGCGAAGCACCTGCTTCGATAAAACGAACTCTTTATTATTAATCAAATAACTGCTTTTACTTCCACATTTGAAAGCAATCTCAAAAAATACAATTATTTATTACTTTAACCATGATTTATTACTTTAACCGTGATATCTTATAATTGGTAATTTTATCTGCCAAACAATCTCAAATGGACGTTTATATTTCACCTCTGCGGGCAACAGCATGGGACTTATTTGTTTTTTTACATAAAAGTTTTAAACAAATGAATGCAGTCAGGGATAGATGTATCTAATAAAAAGAAAATTGTGCAGGTCAAAATATTTCAGATATACACGCAACGATTGGGTTTTCAAGATTTTATATTTCCATGCTAACCTAAAATCTTAATTGAAATTATCTTTGCAACCAAGCGAGTATATATCCTGAATTCAATAGTTAACGATGAAGTTCCTGCATATATTACAATGGAAGCAGATCGACTTTTACCACGTTAGAGTAAAATGCTAACAAATATTAGGATAAATTTTTGAGTTAAACTGTTTAAATCAGTTTGTTCCACATTGACAAAATGAATCGATAAATATATACTAAAAAGTAATATTAATATTGTTTAAAATTAGCATAGAAAATAGTACCGTTTCGGCTTTTAAAAGTGGCAGAAAGTCCCCTTATTACATGATTATTTTTTCGAATAAAAAAAAGCCATATTCGATATTTTTGAGGCTAATATTAGAGAGAGACAAAGTTATCAAGCAGAAAACAAAATTTTCTTAGGCGCTGCTCTCCGCCATTATCACTATAAACAGAAAAGCTTTCTAATTATAAGAATATAAGGTCTTTGCAATGTCAGATATTTTTATCAGCATTTTAGATTATTTTTATCAGTTTTTAACTCCAATAATGGAAATCGCAATCCTTTCGATTCTTTTTTATTATGTGCTTCGTTATTTAAGAGGCACAAAAAGTGCATCAGTTCTTGCCGGTATAGTATTTGTTTTTATGGGATTGGCATTTTTAGCTGACTTTCTTAAATTCGAAGTAATAAGCTGGCTTTTAAACGGAACCTGGACTCTCCTGGCAATGGCATTGATTATAATATTTCAACCAGAATTTAGGAGAGCATTCGCTCAACTGGGCAGCAATCCTTTCACGAAGAATGTAAGAAGACAGGAAACAATTAATGAAATTATTACAGCAGTGATAAATCTTGCAGGAAAAAGTGTTGGGGCATTAATTGTAATTGAACAGAATATTGGTCTTCGAGGACTTGCAGATAACTCAGTAAAAATGGATGCAAAAATTTCACATAGATTGCTGGAAACTATTTTTGCACCTAATACCCCTCTTCACGACGGTGGTATTATTATTAAAGGTGGAAGAATTATGTATGCACAATGCGTTTTTCCATTATCATCCAATAGAGAATTAACAAGAGCTTTAGGAACAAGACATAGAGCAGCACTTGGAGTTACTGAAGAAACGGATGCTCTTGTTGTTGTTGTTTCTGAAGAAACAGCAGGTATTTCTATTGTATACAAAGGCAATATAAAGAGAAATATAAGACCTGATCGTTTAAGAAGATTTTTAGATACTTTGATGAACAAAGAAAGAGGTAAATCTTTCAGAGATGTAGTAGACCAAATGTCTGAAACAGATGATTTAAATAAACTCAAGTAGATTATAAATGAAAGAAGCACTGTTAAAATTAAATTCTTTTATTCCGCTTTTCATAAGAAGAAATTTTGGAAGAAAAGTTATTGCGGTATTTTTCGCCATTCTCCTGTATATGAAAGTCAGCACTCAACTGGGAGAAGAACAGGTTCTTCAAAGAATACCGATAAATGTAATACCACATGGCAATATTGATATAATGAATTTTTATCCTGAAACTGTTGATATAACAATACGTGGTTCAAAACAGAAAGTTAGGCTTTTGACACCATCTGATATAAGAATAGAAATACCAATTAATGAAACGATATTAAAACAGCATAATTTTCAGATAAATAGGTCATTCAGCATAGACTTATCAGATCAATTTATTAAACTGCCTCCTGGAATCAGTCTGATAAGATCCACACCAAACGATGTAACAATACACTGTGACAAAAGAATATCAAAAGAAGTAAAAGTTGAAGCAGCATTTAGAGGCACTCCTCCAATTGATTATGAACGCGGGGAAGTTACAACAGTACCTAAAACGGCAACTTTAACAGGTCCGGAATCTATTTTAAAAGATATAAAAACTATATCTACTACACCTGTTTATTTAGATAAAACTACTGTCGACGACTTTATGGTAGACAGAAAACTTCAATCTGTTGACCAAAAAATACTTGTAAGTCCTTCTTCTGTTCAGGTCAAAGTTGAAATATATAAGGTCATGGGCACAAGCGTTTTTGATGATATTCCAGTAAATATTCTACTTGGCAAAGAAAATGCAAAACTCGGTTTTAAACCAACATTGTTATCAAATACAGTTAATATTACTTTACGTGGGCCAAACAGTGAATTAGAGATGTTGGCTAAAAATCAAATAAAGGCATTTGTAGATATTTCAAAATTTAATAAACCCGGTATTTACCAAATAAAAGTTGACTGTTGGACAAATGATCCAAGGATCAATGTTAAATTTATTGAACCAGCAATGCTAAATGTGGAACTGTTAAGCACAGATAAATAGAAAAACAGAAAGAAATATAGATAATGAAAAATATACTTATAGCTGTTGATTTCTCAGATGTTACGCAAAAAATTATAAGCGAGACAATAAAACTTGCTGCCCCACTCAATGCAAGCATTAGATTAATACATGTAGCGCATCCATCTGAATATTCGGTTAAGGTCCAATCTGAGATGTCATTACCAAAACTTGACGGAATTGAAGATCAGTATTTTACCCCTGTCCGATACGATATAATTAGAGATCAAATTGCAACTCAGCTAAAAATGGAGCATTCACAGCTGCTCAAACTGAGAGAACAGTTGATGAAAGAAAATATTAATACTCTGGCTCTTTTAATTGAAGGTAATATTTCAGATGTAATACTCAATGAAATTGAAACTTTTAATGCGGATTTAGTAATATTAGGATCTCATGGACATGGAGCACTGCATAAAGCTCTTGTTGGCAGCATAACAAATTCAGTTCTTAAAAAAACAACTTGTCCTGTGCTAATAATCCCTTCCAGGACAGAATAAGCTCAATGATAAATTAATTACAAACAGTATCTACCTATGTATTAACCAATGCTGTAGAATTAAGGTAGGGGTCAGATATCCTCAGCTGACCGTGTCTGCAGTATTGAATAGACAATTTATACCTACGGCGCGCTGAGGACAGCACGCCCCAATGTCATTAACTTAAGTATTATTTAAAATACAAGTAATAGATATAAGAAATATAGAACTTTTTTGAATATTCAATATCGAACACGGAATAATCAATATCCAAATAATTTCCGTTTTAATATTTAGCACTAATTCAAAAAAAGCTGTTTTTAGATTTATACAAAAACACACAAAATTTTTAAATCTACACTTATATTATTGAATAGCTGGAATCTTTCCCTGATCATTGGATATTCCGTGTTGAATATTGGATATTTAGATCTAATAAAAAACAAAAAAACAACTTGATTTTTTCTAATCTCTTAAGTCAATAGCATTGCAGCACGCCCTGCCCAAAAAGGCTTAATTCAATGACATTGATGTATTAACTGTTAGTTTTTGGTTTAGCATAGGTTTTTCCAAGAACTTTCATTACTTTCTGAAGATCATCCCAGGCATATTTTTTTTGCCTTGGATCACGTAAAAGAAATGAAGGATGAAAAGTTGGTAATGTTTTAATTCCTTTATATTCAAACCACTGCCCATGAATTCTTGTTATACCTGTCTTGTTCAAAATAAACTTCATAGGCACTGCACCAAGCAGCAGTAATACTTTAGGCTTAATGATATCAATCTGGCGAGCAAGATATCCTATACAGACATCTGCCTCATTAGGAAAAGGGTTTCTATTATTGGGAGGACGACATTTGACTATATTGGCAATAAATACCTCATCACGTTCATATCCCATCGCTTTAAGCATTTTGGTTAATAATTGTCCTGATCTACCAACAAACGGTCTTCCCTGCATATCTTCATCGCGTCCCGGTCCCTCCCCTATCAACATCAATTCAGCATTATAAGAACCTTCTCCAAAAACAGTATTTGTTCTAGTCCTGCAAAGATCACACTTAGTACAGTCTGTCACAACCTTCAAAAGCTGCTCCATACTCATTTGATCATAACTGACTTGAGGAACTGAATTTTGATATCTATTTGATACGTTATCTTCCTGAACAACACCAGATATTCCTTTTGGTATTTCAGGCTTATTGTGATAGTTATTAGTTTTTACAACTGAGTTTTTATTATAAACTCTTTCCTTTTTATGAATACCAACATTGCTCTGTTCAGATAGGTCGGAAGAATAAAATTGTTTTAAAGTATCAGGAGAAATATAGCTGTATTCTGAGTATTCCTGTTCAACTCTCAATGTTTCAATTATTTCATCAAATATATCCATACTTCATCCTGATCTATTACTTTTTAACGCATTTAATTTAATACGTTTTTATATTTTCTACAATAATAAGAACAATCTTATTGTTAATTCAAAAGGTAATCCGGAACAGAAGTCGCATTTATCATATCATCAAACGACTCTCTGGCTCTTATTAAATAACTTTTATTCCCGTTTACTAAAACCTCTGCAGGGCGAAGTCTACCATTATATTGATAGCTCATGCCAAATCCATAAGCTCCGGCTTCAGATGCAACAACGATATCGCCTTCCTGTACTGTTTTAGGAAATTCTCTTTCTTTTACCCAAAAATCAGTATTTTCACATAATTGACCACAAAGACCGGATTTTTCAACAGCATCACCTTCTCTTCCATTAAACATTACATTATGATATGAACCGTAGAAAGCAGGTCTGGCTAAAATATTCATTCCAATATCTGTACCGATAATTTTGGAATAGGACTCTTTAATAGAATGAACTTTTCCAACAACAACTCCGGCATCACCAACAAAATATCTAGCAGGTTCCATCATCAATCTTGGAGATTTCATTCCATATTTTTCTATTGCCTGTTTAAAGGTAGCAGCTACCAACTCGGCTGTTTTATCAATATCAAGCCCCTGTTCTCCTTCCTGATAAGGAATTCCTAAACCACCACCAAGATCAATAAACTCAAAATTGATATTCAACTCTCTAGCTGTTTTTCCAACAATTTCCATAAGAAGGTTGGTAACAAACGCAAAATAATCCGGTTCAGTTATACATGATCCCGGCATCATATGAACACCAAAACGTTTTACTCCGGCTTCTTTTGCCTGACGATAAGCTTCAGTTACCATATCCGGATGAACACCAAATTTAGCCCCCGGACCGGCATTAGTTACATATTCACCCACATTACTTTTTCCATACCCGGGATTTATTCTATATGACAATATTTCGGGAACACTATGTTTCAGAACCCTTGGTAAAATTGAAACATCATCTAAGTTAAAAATAACGCCGCTTTCCAACCCCTGTATAATATCCTCATCTGACAGAAAATTACCGCTGAACATAACATTTTCTCCGCCAAGTCCAACCTTTTTAGCAAGAAGAATTTCATTTACACTAGCTGCATCTATTCCAGCACCTTCCTGGCGAAGAATGTTTACAATAGCAGGATTATTACAGGCTTTTACTGCATAGAAAAATTTAAAATCAGGATAATGTGATGTAAAAGCTTTATATGCTCTTCTAAAATTCTCGCGTATCCTTGTTTCATTGTATACATAAGTCGGCGTACCATACTGTTCAGCGATATTCTGAACACTAACTTCATCAATAAAAATTTCTTTTTCTCTCAAATTGTACGTATTCATAGCTTTGTTTCTTTTGTAAATGTTAATAATAATAATATATTAAATGTTTTTATTCGGCTCTTGAAGCGAAACTGAAATTCGCTGTTTGGGAATATACCGAAGGTATTTTAGTTTTTGGCTATATACCGAAAGACCAAACTCGATTTTTATAAAGTTTTTTTGAAAAACTTAATCGTTTTGAGTATAAGAATAGTGAATATAGTTTAACTTTATGAAAAATACTATTAATAAATTATTAATACTGAGAGATATTAGAAATGCAAGCTAAAGAATTGAGAAAAAAGTATATTGATTTTTTTATAGAAAAAGGACACAGCCTGATAAAAAGTGCTTCATTAGTTCCTGAAAATGACCCAACCGTATTATTCACAACTGCAGGAATGCATCCGCTTGTCCCTTACCTCATCGGAGAGAAGCATCCATCAGGGAGAAAACTGGTTGGAATTCAAAAGTGCATAAGAACCGGAGATATAGATGAAGTGGGGGATATCGCACATCTAACTTTTTTTGAAATGATGGGGAACTGGTCTTTAGGTGATTACTTTAAAAAAGAAGCAATTGAATACAGCTATGAATTTTTAACAAGTTCCAAATGGTTGAACCTCCCGCTGGAAAAACTTGCATTTACTGTATTTCAGGGGGATAACGACGCACCATTTGACGAAGAAGCTTATAATTACTGGACAAAACTTGGTATTTCTGAAAAAAGAATTGCCAAATTACCTAAAAAGGATAACTGGTGGGGGCCGGCAGGCCAAACCGGACCATGCGGTCCTGATACTGAAATGTTTTACTGGGTTGGAGAAGAAGAAGCACCGGAAAAATTTGATCCCGAAAATAAACTTTGGGTCGAAATATGGAATGATGTCTTTATGCAATATCATAAAAATGCTGAAGGCAAATATGAACCGTTGCAGCAGAAAAATGTAGATACTGGTATGGGGCTTGAAAGGGTAACAGCAGTATTACAGGGCAAAGCAACATGCTATGAAACAGAACTGTTCATTCCTCTTTTTGAGAAGCTTGATGAAATAAGAAAAGTTAAAGCCACTGAACAGAGAAGCTCATCTGAAAGAATAATTGTTGAACATTTAAGGGCAGCAACTTTTATGATGGGCGACGGTATTTCCCCTAGTAATGTTGATCAGGGTTATATCTTAAGACGCCTAATTCGCAGAGCAATCAGGGAAGGACGAAAGCTTGGTATTACATCCGAATTCACTTCTAAAATTGCTGAAGTTGTTGTTGAAAACTATTCATATGCATATTCTGAACTTTCAACAAATTCATCTACAATTAAAGAAGATTTTGAACGAGAAGAAAAACAATTTGCTCACGCCCTTGAAAAAGGAACAAGAGAATTTGAAAAACTTATTTCACGAGTTCCGGCACATATTACAAAAAAAGTTATCAGTGGCAAAAATGCTTTCTTTTTATATGAAACTTATGGTTTCCCTATCGAACTAACTGAAGAAATGGCAAAAGAGCGAGGATTTATTGTAGATAAATCTGGCTTTGAAAAAGCATATAAAAAGCACCAGGAGCTATCAAGGAAAGGCGCCGAACAAAAATTCAAAGGTGGTTTAGCCGATAATTCTGAACAAACTTCAGCACTGCATACAGCAACACATATTTTACATGAAGCCTTAAGACGTGTGTTAGGCAAGCATGTAGCTCAAAAAGGATCAAACATAACAGCAGAAAGACTTCGCTTTGATTTTTCTCATCCAGAGAAAATGACAAAGGAACAGATTGTAGAAGTTGAGAACATGGTTAACGAAGTAATTTCTCAAAACTTACCGATAAAACTCAAAGAAATGAGTGTTCAGGAAGCAATGGATCAGGGCGCTATAGGATTATTTGGTGATAGATACGGAGATAAAGTAAAAGTGTATTCTATCGGAGATTTCAGCAAAGAAATATGTGGTGGTCCCCATGCAGAAGAAACAGGTAAACTCGGCAAATTTAAAATAAAAAAAGAAGAGAGTTCAAGTAAAGGTGTAAGAAGAATTAAAGCTGTTATAATACGCTAAACTTAATCCTAAAAGCTATAGTTAAAAGAATAATGATTTTTTCAGCTTTATAACATTTTAATTTCTAATTTAATTTGCTTATATTGCTTTTTATTATAGCTTTATTTATGGGTGATTTTATATGAATAAAGCAAATGTTATGATTTCCCGAAGTAATGAGGGATACAATATTAAAGTTGATGGAAGAGCTACATTCGAATGCAGCTCTCCAATAAAAAATTTTGCAGATAATATTGTATCAGGTGTCATAGAAAAAATTGTTATTGATCTTCAAAACTGTACATGGATGGATAGTACATTCATGGGAACACTTGCAAAACTTGGTTTACATGCAAAAAAAGCTAATATTTCTGTTTGTATAATAAATGCTGATAACAAAAACATTAAATTACTAAAAGAACTTGGTATACATAGATTATTTAGTTTTTATCATAAAACCCCGGTTGTCTCGAATTCTGAATGGAATAATATGGATACATTTAATACCGATAATAATCCCAATATAGCCGAAACCGTCCTTGATGCACATGAAACATTAATGACAGTTGACAAGAACAATGTTACTAAGTTTGGTAAAGTTGTTGAACTAGTAAAAAAAGATATTAAAAAGAAGTAACTAATCCAGCAAATGATTGATATAACAGAACAAATACAATTAAAAACGAAGAAGGCAATAAAAAAAGAAAAAAGTAGGATTCTTATTGTTGACGATAATGAAATAAACCTTCTTGTTGCCAAAAAGCTTTTATGTGAATACAATTATTATATTGAGACAGTGAAGTCAGGAGAAGAAGCTTTAGAAATAGTTAAAAAAATTGATTTTGACTTAATCATAATGGATATTGTTATGCCCGGAATGGACGGATATGAGACCTGTTTTAAAATAAAGTTAAATAATCCGTCAGCATTAGTAATTATGCTGACAAGTTTAACAAATGATGAAGCATTACATAAGTCTTTTGCATCAGGAGCCGTTGATTTTATAAAAAAACCCATACATAAAATGGAGCTTTACGTTAGAGTAAAAAATGCATTAAGAATAAGAAATGCCGAAAAATCGCTCCAGGAAGCCCTTCAAACACTGAAGAAAAAAAATAAACAGCTAGAAGTATTGGCGGACACGGATGGTCTTACCGGTTTATTTAATCATAGATATTTAATTTCAGCTCTTTCAAATAATATTAATCTTACAAAGCGTTATAAAACTTCTTTATCAATTATTATGTTTGATATAGACCATTTTAAGCATATAAATGATTTACATGGCCATATCATAGGAGATAAAGTTCTCAAACTTATAGCAGAAACATTTAATGAATATACAAGAAATGTAGATATTATTGGTCGATATGGCGGAGAAGAGTTTCTAATAATTTTACCAAACACAAACTTAACTGGATGCATTAGAGTAGCTGAGCTTTTACGTACACAGGTACAAAAAATAAAGTTTTCGGAATTAGATACAAACTTTCCTATTACAATAAGTGGAGGAGTTTGTGAGTATAGCAGCAAATACAACCTATCAAGTTTTATTTCACAAGCAGATAAATTGCTATACAAAGCAAAAGAAAAAGGCAGAAACAGAGTTGAATATTGATACAATATTATGAGTTTGATTTATGTTACCTTTAATAAAAAGAAGAGAAAAAAATAATAACCAGAAAAAAAATCAGTTGGCAGGACTGAATGCGCCGGCTCTTACAGCACGCCATGATGCAGCATATGATAGAGCAGTTAAGCTCTTTGTAGATAATTTGTTTTCATATACTGAAGAGCAGCGAAGCAAAATTTATAAATATATTTTAAAACTCCTTGAAACAGCAATTCAATCTAAAAGTTCTATTCCGATTGACAATAACAATAACGAAAACCCAATTATACAATATCTTTTATTATTAAAGGATACTATACAGGCTGCCTACGCTCTTGTTACACATGAAATGATCTTATTCCAGGAAGAGAAACAGCTTAGTAATTTTATTGGAAGTGAAATATCTTCTCAGTTTAGAACTACCGATGAAATATTTGCCAACAGTGAACTGAATATCTATCATAGCACAAATGAACTTATAGAAATGGCTGAACCAGCCATGCATAGACATAGGGAACGTATAATAAAATCCTTTCGGCCAGAAGATTTGGTAAGATATAAAAAATCTCTATCAGAGTTTTCTAAACTTTACGAAAACTTCACTCTTTAAATAATATATCAAAGAAATATAAGTTTTGCCTTAATTAGAGAATCACAATGCTGCATGTAATTACATTTTTGTAATATTACTATTTTAACAACACACACAAAAATGTAATATAATAGTCATTAAACTTCCTATTATTATAGATACCAACTTACCAGTTACATAAAAATAAATTTTCTTTTTTATTATTATATTTTTATCGAGTTTAGCTCAAAAAACAGCATTTTCCAGACAACTTCATCTTATTTAAATGATTTCAATTCTTTCTTTAACAATTCTTTGGCATGCAATTTGCTAATTTAATCCAACATCTTAAAAAACATAATTTTTTCAACTTAAAGAGGAGGATTAAATGCGAAAGAAATTTCTTATTGCAACAACAATTTCATTAGCACTACTTAGCGGAAGCGCAGTTTTCGGCAGCGAAACTGAAGTTTCCAGTGAAATGTTCAGGGTCAACAATACCTGGATGTTAATAGCAACGTTCCTTGTATTTATTATGCATCTTGGATTTGCTACTTTGGAAACCGGCTTAACACAGGCTAAAAATACGGTTAACATATTATTTAAAAATACCGGAATTGTTGCAATAGGACTTTTAACCTATGCATTAGTTGGTTTTAATTTGATGTACCCTGGAGCTGCCTGGAAACTAGGTCACGTAATAGGTTTTGCCGGCTTTGGTCTTGCTGCGCCAGAAGGAGCTGCAGGACTAATCAAGTATGCTAATGGTGCTTACAGCTATTGGACAGATTTCTTATTCCAGGGAATGTTCGCAGCAACTGCAGCAACTATTGTATCAGGTGCAGTTGCTGAAAGAATTAAACTTAACAGCTTTTTACTTTTCTCTGCAATTTATGTAGCTATTGTTTACCCTATTATTGGTTCATGGGGTTGGGGCGGAGGATGGTTGAGCAGCCTTAACTTCCATGATTTCGCAGGTTCAACTTTCGTACACTCAGTTGGAGGATGGGCTGCTTTAATAGGTGTAATATTTGTTGGCCCAAGAACAGGTAAATATGTAAATGGAAAAATATTCCCAATAATGGGACACAGCATGCCGCTGGCAACAATTGGAGTATTTCTCCTTTGGTTAGGTTGGTTTGGGTTTAATGGCGGCTCTGTACTCTCAGCAGACCCTGAGGCCCTATCATTTGTCTGTGTAACAACTACACTTGCTGGAGCAGCAGGTGTTATGGGAGCAATGATAATGTCATGGACAATACAAAAAAAGCCCGATTTATCAATGATTCTTAACGGCGCATTAGCCGGACTCGTAGGAATAACAGCAGGAGCAGATGTAGTATCAGTTTCATCAGCAATAGTTATAGGTTTCGTATCAGGCTTAATAGTTGTTCTTGCAGTATTTGCTGTTGATCATATTAGACTGGATGATCCAGTAGGAGCATTATCCGTACACTTAATCTGTGGTATATGGGGAACTCTGGCTGTTGGCATATTCTGTTCTGAATATTCATTTTGGATACAGCTGCTAGGAGTAATATCAGTCGGAGCTGCCTGCTGCATATCATCAGCAATTATATTCTTCATCATAAAATGTATTATGGGCTTAAGAGTCAGCAGAGAAGAAGAACTCAGAGGACTGGATATCGGCGAACACGGCATGGAAGCTTACAGTGGATTCCAGATATTTTCTAACCAGTAAGTGACTGGGTAATCTGGTGATTAAAAGATTGACAAATCTACAAATCTACAAATCTACAAATCAATAAATTATAAAGTATGGAATTAAAATCATGTGTGAAGGTAATATGAAACTTATAACAGCATATATACAGCCGGAAAAGCTAAATGATGTAAAGAAAGCATTATACGAAGCAGAAGTATATAAATTATCAGTAACAACAGCATTAGGCTGTGGGCAGCAGAAAGGATATCATGAAAGTTATCGTGGAGTTGATTTAGAAGTAAATCTCTTAAAAAAGATGAGGTTGGAAATTGCAGTCAATCAGGAATTCGTAAAACCTACTATTGAAGCAATAATAAAAGGAGCAAAAACAGGAAATATTGGAGACGGCAAAATATTTGTAACAAATCTCGAACAATGTATACGGATAAGAACAGGTGAACGCGGGCATGATGCTATAGGATAATTAACAACTTACAGCTTACAATTAATAATTAACAACAAGGAATTATAAATGAAAAAAATAATAATCACTTTGACAATCACTCTAATGACAATTACTGCTTACTCAGCCTCGGTATCATCAACAATAGATGGAATAATCAGATATCTTCCCCAAAAAGGAAGAACTATAAAAAAAGGCGATCCGTTAGTCAAGTTTGATACAGTCGCTGTTGATAACCAAATTAAGATAACAAAATTAGAACTGGAATCAGCCGAAGAAGATTTTAAGGACAAATGCAGTGATTATAAAAGAATGAAGAAGCTGTCAAAAGTACTCAGCAGAGCAAGCCAGGAAGATATAAGTGTAGCATATCATTCAAGTCGCGTAAGCTTAGGAAAACTTAAAGTGGAACTTGCCGACTTAGAATCTACAAAATCAGATCATACAATTATTGCACCATGTAATCTATTAATAAAAGAGCAACTTGTTTTGGCAAACTCAGGAGTAGAATTAGGTGAAGCTATTTTGGAAGTAGAGGAAGCCTGCAACTAATCATAAATTAAAAATAATAATAAAAATATTACATTTACGCCATATTTTCTATAAACACGTACATAAACATAAATCTCCTTGAATAAATAGACAAACTATATGGCGTAAATGTAAATTTTTTTATAAGAGAACTCATATGCTTAACAAACTATTTAATCTTTTAAACCATATTTCTGAAATAATATCTAAAAACGACAATTATGAGGATACTCTTGATAGGATAGTTTGTGCTATGGCAGAAGGACTGCATGTTAGTGTATGTTCTGTTTATATATATGATGACGACATGGATAGACTTTATCTTGCTGCAAGTCATGGACTAAAGAAAGAATCAGTAGGCAAGGTAACTATGCGCCCGGGAGAAGGACTTACGGGAACAAGTTTTAAATCGGTAAAACTAATCAATGTAAAAAATCCAAACCAGCATCCAAGTTTTAAGTATTTTAAAAATACAGGTGAAGAAAAATATAAATCATTTCTCTCTTCCCCACTTCTCGCAGGCGATAAATGTATCGGAATACTTGTTATACAAAGAACAATTCCATATCGTTTCCCCGCACCTGTTGTAAAAATGGTAAAATCAGTATGCACTCAAATAGCCAATGTAGTTCTTATTGCAAAACTCCTCGGAACAGTAGAAAGTAAACTTCCAGCAACTAGAACTGACAATAATCATCCAATTAGTAATAATAGTTTCATAACACTTGAAGGTATTGCGGCTAATGAAGGCTATGCAATTGGTAATGCAACTATTTTTATGCCTTCAGATTATTTTGATAAAGTACCTTATCCAACATTTCATAAAAACAAAAATACAGAAGTTGAGCTTTTTAAAAAAGCTGTTGCAATAACGAAAGAAGAAACATCCTCCCTGGAAAAACACGCTTTAACTATACTATCAGAAGCTGATGCTTCAATATTTCTCGCTCATCTGCTTTTCCTTGAAGATAAACTTCTTTTAAATCAGATTGAAAAAGAGATTGTAGAAAACGGTCATACAGCAGAATTCAGTATCAGGATTATTTTCGACTTATACAAGGAAAAGTTTCTAATGCTGAAAAGTGATATTTTCAGAGATAAAGTTATGGATTTAAAAGATGTCCTATTGCGTTTAACTCATAACGTTACTTTATTAAAAGAACCTGAAAATACCAGAACAACCAGTACTACAACAGGTTCAGGAAATAGAATATTGGTAGCCAAAGAAATATTACCTTCCGATATAATACGAATCCCAAGAAAAACTATCAAAGGAATTATACTGGAAAAGGGAGGAATAGCTGCACATGTAGCAATCCTTGCCAGAGCTTTGAGAATTCCTGCTCTGATGGGGGTAAAAAATGCCTCAAAAATTATAAAAAACAATAATGAAATTATACTGGATTGCTATGCAAAAAACATTTATGTAAGACCCAGTAATGAATTAAAAACACAGTTTAGCAAACTACTTACTAAAACCGGAAAGAAAAAAACAATTATTGATAAAAATATTGTTTCAACAACAAAAGATAATGAGAAAATTATATTAAGAAGTAACATTTCTATTTTGAATGAGCTTCCCTTGTTAAAAAAATATAGCAGCGAAGGAATAGGCCTCTATAGAACCGAGTTTCTTTTTATGACAAAACCATACTTACCATCTGAAGCACAGCAGTTTAAGGCATACAAATCTGTTCTGCAAAAGGCGGATGGCAATCCAGTAACAATCAGAAGCCTGGACATTGGCGGAGATAAACCCCTACCATATTTAACGCTTCCAAAAGAAGAAAATCCAGCATTAGGAAAAAGAGGAATCAGATTTCTACTATCAAACCCAAATATTTTAGAAACTCAGCTTAGAGCAATCTTACGTGCTGGTGTTTATGGAAATTTAAGAATACTTTTTCCTATGATAACAAATGAAACAGAAATATTAACAATAAAAAAACTACTTAAGAAAATAGAGAATGAGCTCAAAAGCAAAAAAGTAAAATATTCGGAAAAATATAAGATCGGTATAATGCTGGAAGTTCCTGCAGCAATATATAATATGGATAAACTTATGCAGCATGTAGATTTTGCAAGCATTGGCAGCAATGACCTGTCCCAATATCTGTTTGCATCTGACAGATCTACCAATACATCGATAGATGAAGACTTATGCTTACATCCAACTTTTTTAAAAGTATTAAGTGAAATTGGATCATATTTCAAGAAAACACCGGAAAAAGAAATATCTTTATGCGGCGAAATTGCAGGGAATCCAAAAGCTTTACCATTTATCTTAGGAGCCGGCATAAAAGTTCTTAGCACCACACCTGAATTAATACCTGAAATCCGAAAGAATATTTCTGAAATAAGTTTTAAAAACTCTCTGAGAATTCTAAATAAAGCTCTTCTGATGAAAGATTCCAGGGAAGTTATTTCATTGATACCCAAAATTAAACAATCTCATTAACCAGACTACAAGCCGGAAAAAACTAATTAGGTAATTGCAAAGCAAAATAAATCAAAAAGAATAGTATCACTTTTCTCTTTTAAAGTCTTCTTTTTTAATATTATAAGCTTTCATTTTATTATAAAGCCCCCTGGAATGAATACCAGCTATATCTGCAGCTTTACCAACTCTTCCCCTAGTTTTTCTCAGTACCATATTAATATATTGTTCCTCAATTTTTTCAATCATTTCTCTACAGACTTCATGTAAAGTTTTATTGCCCCATAATGAAGAATCAAATACTGATTTTTTTTGAATATCATTATGAAGGGCAGCCTGTTTGTTATAACTACCAGGCAAAAGATTAACCTCAATTACATCTTTCTTACATAAAATTACAGCTCTCTCAATAATATTCATAAGCTCTCTTATATTACCCGGCCAGTCATAGTATATGAGAGCTGCTTTAGCTTCTTTTGAAAAACTTTTTATATTTTTATTGTTTACTCCAGAATAATGCTTTAAAAAAACATCTGACAAAGGCAGAATATCTTCCTTTCTATCCCGCAAAGGCGGTACAGTTAACGGAATAACATTCAAACGATAAAAAAGATCTCTTCTAAAAATCCCATTCTCAACATCTGCAGCAAGATCACGATTGGTCGCAGCAATTACTCGAACATTAACTTTTATCGACTTTTCAGCTCCAATAGGTTTAAACTCATAATCCTGAAGAACTCGTAATAATTTTACCTGTAAATGCAAAGGTATTTCACCTATCTCATCAAGAAATATTGTTCCGTTATGAGCAAGCTCAAAAGCTCCTTTTCTATATCTGCCTGCATTGGTAAACGCCCCCTGTTCATGACCAAATAACTCACTTTCAAGCAACTGTTCAGGCAATCCGGCAATATGAATTGGCACAAATGGTCCATTAGAGTTCAATCCAGCATTATGAATTGCTTTTGCCAAATGTTCTTTACCAACACCTGTTTCTCCAAGAACAAGCAAAGGAGTGCTACCTGATAAGACCTGCTTTACTTCTTCCATAAAAAGGCACATCTTTTCATTTTTTGAATCAAAATCTTCGAGCTTGGGCTTAAAGCTTCCTTTATTGATCAGATAATCCTGTTCCTTTACCAATCTTCTTGATTCAATGACAGACTCAATTGCCAAAATCATACTATGAAAAGGCATATTCTCATATATAACGGTATCAGCACCACTGGCAATAAGATGTGCATAATTTTCTGTAGATTCACTTGTATGAATAATCACCACCCCAGGTGCTTCAGGTAAACCACTCATAAAGGAAACACCTGCACCGATAGAAGCTGGAATAAACGTATTGCTGATTATAATTATATCACTACTGCTTCTAAGTATTCTTTCCCATGGTGCTTTAAGATGACCAAATGTTCTAACAACAATATCAGTATTTGAAAAATAGTCTCTTAACCGTTTCTGCAACACTCTATCTTTAACCGCTAACGATAACCTAAACTTCATTATAAAAACAACTTCCTTTTTAAGCAAAAAATTACCTTTTTATTAAAATAAGAACCATTATACCTACTCTAATATAAGTATTCAATTACCTTTTTATTCTTTTTTCAGTAAAATATTACTTATTTATTACAGGCAATTAATGTATAACATACGAAAAATACTTACCACTACAACATATAGTTTTTATATATCACTTATAATAAATAAGTTAAAAACACCAAAACAATAAGAAACAAATTAATGGCATATATATTGCTTATCAATTGTCTCAAATTCACTGAATGTATATATCTAATATTGGATATTACTTTTTTTTAAAAAAAATATAAAAAAGGCTCTAATTATGAATCACAAAAACTTAAATAAGCAAAATAAATCTGACGACTATTATGATGATGATAACAACCTGGAAATTATTGATGAAGATTTCGAATACGACGATGAACTTGATCCTCATATTAATGATAGTGATTATGAAGAAGACGATTTTTATACCGATGAAGAAGATGATTTTGATTCAGAAGATGAAACTGATGATTATTACGATGAGTTTGATGATAAGGACTATTACGATGATTATTTCAAAAAGAATAGAAAAAACAGGAGGGGGTATTACAACAACGATTTCTAACACGAAATATACAAAACTGCATAAATTCAAATATTCATAAAAATTTAATTGCTAAGAATATAAACAGTTCACCAATCCATAATTAGGCAATACCATATGAGAATAATATTCCCCATTGTAATTTGTACCTGTCTAACATTTTTAACAGGATGCAGTATGTTCTATTCCACAAAAACAGAAAGTCCTGAAAATAATAGTAATAAAACTGTTCCTGAAAATATGCAGAATGTTTCTCTGAAAAATAAGAATTATGAAAACTGGAGAACTGTTTATTTCAATAAATTCAATTCAGACAAGATAAATTATCAACTCAAATCACTAACAGGAAAAATAAGCTTTATCATAATTAAATTTGATAAGAATATTGATCTGGCAAAGCAAATTCAGTCATATATTCAAGAAAACAATAAAATTCCTATAAATCTAGTTTATGAAACAGACAATCTGCAGGAAAAGGTAGCAATAACATTTTTTGTACGTTAAACAGATCAGATAAAATTATTACTGTATAAATCCATTTTTATATGCTATTTAATATTATACTCAAAACAAAAAGGTTTTCGAAAAATTTGATAATAATCGTGTTCGATTTCTCGATATATTACCAAAATCTAGAATACCTTCGGTATAACAATACCAAAAGAAAAATATTATTAGCTTATACTTTGCTGTTCTTTGTTTTTTATCAGGTAAAGGCCACAAACACATCAACATCTAATGTTGAGCTTAGGCAACAGCAAATTAAAACTAAAAAAGCTTTTGCCGAAAAAATTCTTTCCCTCTCGAAAATACAAAAAGAGCAAATAGAAAATTACTACCAGGAAGCTCTGGCCTTTTTAAAAGCTAAAAATAATTTTTTTGAAAAAATATTTAAACTAAAAAAACAAATAACAGAAGCAAATAATAGACAGAAAAATTTCAATTCATACTTACCTCCTGTTATTCTAACAAATATAGAATTTCAATCCAAAGCAATGAGTTTAACTGAAATAGAACTCAAAATAGCTGACTTACAGGGATTATTAAGAGCTGATAACTCAGATGAAGAAAAAATCAAAGAAAAACAGAATAATTTAATACACGACAGCCTCAATCTAAGTAAAGAAATATCACAGCTTAAAAACAAAATTATCGAAAATAATTTAAAATTAAAAAACAACAAAAGCAGTTCTGTTATACCAGAACTGAAAGAAGCAAAAGAAACTAATTTAGTCACCCAAAAAAACTTACTCGAAACAACTTTAACTTATACTGAAACAATACAAGCTCTAACAAAAATCCAGATAAAATACATTAATAACCAACTTGCATATCAAACACGCAAAATCAATGGGAGTAAAAAAGCTTTACTACTTTGGAAAGATATAAAAAAATATAAATCATCTGATACAATATACAGCGAACTTCTACAAAACAATGAAATATTGAAATCATTAGAAAATAGCATTTATAAAGGAATAAATATCAAATTCCTAAAACGAATAGCTGAGAAGAATATAATAATAGCAAATAAACTTATAGCAATTAATATCAAAGACAAAGCTGCTCAGAAAGATCTAAACACTCTTGTAATAAGAGAAAACTTACTTAAGAACGATTTTCAACAAACAGAAAAACGCATCAGTATGATGGGGTTAACTGTTAAAACCAGTCGTCTTTTACAAGCTAAAAGAGCAACTCTGCAAACAAATAGTACAATACCTTCAATATCAGCCAAAAAAGAGGCATCAATACTTAATGCAAACCTGGAAAGTGATGAAATTTTACAACAGGCACAAAACTATTTGAGCTTTAAAGAATCCATCTATCAAAAACTGGATAGACTTGAAGATAAAAGTGACACAGACACGAGAAACGGTTTCTTAACTACAAATACTTTTATTTTGCTTGAAAGCTACCGTAAACTTCTAGAAGAATCGGGAAAATTATACAATAACTATATTCAGACATTAAACAGACAAATTTCAGTTCAAAAGGAAATAGACAATACATCTGAAAAGTTCAGAGACTATATAAACCAGAGACTTCTATGGGCCTCCAGTTCCGGGATTTACAACTTAAGTGACATTATGAATTCAACCGAAGCATTAAAATGGTTCTTTTCGAAAACCAATATTAATAATTTTATAAAAGATATTGTTCAAAGCTTAAAACACAACCCAGTAATATGGATATTACTGGGTTGTATGTTGTTAGGTTCAATTTCGATACAATTCTTTTTTCCAATAATCATAACAAAAATAAGTATTCACTCAAGAAACAATGATGCCAATATAATAATAACAATTCTTTCTGTAATATTATTGTCATCTACCCAGATATTCTCAATTCCAGCAGCAACCTATTTTATTGCCTTTTATCTCTATACAACCAATACAGCCGCTAATTACACCAAAGCATTATGTTCAGGTATTATGTCAATATCGACAATTGCCGCATTTGCATATTTACTTATATATCTGCTAAAAGGAAAAGGAATTGGGGAAACATTTTTTAAATGGTCAGCTAAACAATGCATTTTTTACAAAAAATATATAATAACTTTTGTTATAATAACTCTACCTTTTATTTTTATTATAGTAGCAGTTCAAAATGCCCTCCTGACTCTCAACTTTAGAAATAGCTTAGGCAGAACATCTGCGCTGCTTTTATTGCTGATTTATATTTCTTTTCTGTTCATTTATGCTAAAAACAACTTAAAGAGTAATCAGAATATATATAAAAAAAAGCAAACTTATTCCCAATATTATACAATACTTTTTACTGTACCATTTCTGTTCATAATACTAATAATTTTTGGATACTACTTTACTGTTTATGAATTTTGTAAAGGAATCAGCAATACAATATTATTCAGCATAATAGTTTTCCTTCTTTTCCAAACATTTCACAGGATGCTTTATCTCATGAAGTATCATATCATTATAAAAGGTAGAAAATCTGCAAATAACAAAAAAAAGTCTCTCGAAAAGAACAAGCTTACATCTAACCTTAATTTTAATAGGGAAAGTTTAAGAGTTAAGTCTGATACCTTAAATAAACAAATATCTCAACTTATTAAGTTTATGTTGATTATTATATCAATAGTAAGTTTAATCTATATATGGAAAGACATATTTCCTTCTATTAATTTGTTAAATAATATCATTCTCTGGACAGGTAAAAGTATAACTAAAACCGGTGAAGTACCTGTTATAAGGCAAATAACCTTACTCAATTTATTGCAGACTGTTTTCACATTTGCATGTACTTTTTTTGTTGTTAGAAATATTCCAGCCATTATAGAAATTTTAGTATTAAAAACTAAGAATTTGCATGCAGGAACTAAACATGCTCTTGAGTTAATATCCAAATATCTAATTACTTGTATTGGAATATTTACAGGTTTAAAATTTATCGGTATAGGTTGGTCTCAATTCCAATATATTGCCGCCGCCATGACATTGGGATTAAGTTTTGGATTACAGGACATATTTGCTAATTTTGTTTCTGGAATAATTATTCTATTTGAAAGGCCAATTAGGCTTGGCGATACAGTAACAATCGGAGATTCAGAAGGTATAGTAAGCAAAATACATATAAGATCTACTACTGTTACTGATTGGAATAGACATGAACTAATAATACCAAATAAATCTTTTCTAAGTGAAAAAATAACAAATTGGTCACTTACAGATCAGGTTACCCGAATAGTAATCAATATTGGTATAAGTTATGACTCACCGCCTAAGGAAGCTGAGCAGCTGATGCTTCAGATCGCTAATGAATGCCCTGAAGTATTAGATTCCCCTCCTCCCAGTGTTATATTTACAGGTTTTGGTTCAAATTCTTTGGATTTTTGCCTTAGAGTTTTTGTTAATCTTGAACATCAAATATCTGCCCAACACAAAATCAGACATCAAATTAATCTCAAGTTCAAAGAAGCTGGAATTAAACTGCCTTTCAAACAAAGGGATATTCATATTTCACCTAAAGAGAATCCTCTAAAAATCAAAATTGTTAATAATAGCTAATATCTGCATTTCATCAGGAAAACATTCATAAGCAGGAGAAAGATTTTTCTTTTTAAGAAAATCAATAATAATATTTTTATTAGGAAGCTTGAAACTTATATATCTATTTATACATTAAATCTTTCAGAAATATATGTGATATTTTTGAGAATTGGGCACCAAATAAAAACCAAATAAACTAGAGGGAGGAATAAAAGTTGAATGCCCAGGAATATTACAATAGAGTCTACGATAAGCTTGTAAACTGTTTTGAATACAATGGTATTATTACCACAATTGAAAAAGATTTCATCAAGGATGGATGTGATCCGGCATTTCCTGTAAAACACTTTTATAAAGATAAATTAAGTTATTTAACTAAAGAAAAAGGCTACCAAGTCCACTTACCTGTTATTGGCAAAAATTCACAATCGGTATTAATGCCGTTAGACTTCGAAATCTTTTTATCAGATGACCAATATAAGCTTTATTCAGATAAAGAAGCTCAAAAGCATTATTTTGGCTTAACTGTTCCCGTTATTAACTTTATTAAAAAAATTTTTACTGACCGCGGTATGCCTTTTATGCTAGATTACACACCATCAGGCGGTCATATTCTTTTCCACAACCCAATGTATCAAAGGTCCACCAAAGAAATCCAGAAAATTGGCTGGCTGGAAGACGGGGTACGAAGATCATGCGGACGTCGCGTGCAACACCAGATAATGAGACAAAATGGGACCTCTCTGGATGCAGCATCAGTATTCAGCGGTTTAGGAAGACTTGCTGAGTATATCGCTTTCTTAACAATGAATGAGTTCAAAAACAATCAGAACGAAGGAAAGCTACCAGTAACAATTTCGGATACTGAAATTCATTGCATAAATCTTGATAACTCATGGGGAGAAGGTTCTCCATGGATGAGATCAATAAGAAGTCCTTTTAGTCTTCATAGGAAAAATCAGGAAAAATACGGGAGGTTTGATCAGCCTCCACTTGTTGATGTTGTAGGCGGTGTATTCAACGGAAATGAAATGAAGGGAGAAATAACAACTGACAGAGCTGTTGACTGCATGTGGGACCTATGGTATGCAGCAGAAAACTCAGAACAATTTGACGGTTATATCCCCAGCTCAAACGATACAATTATCGATTTTATTGAAGAATACAAAAAATCAGATTTATATGCATTTCATTGTGATTTTGATAAACAGACAGACCTTGGTCCAGGCGAAGCACTTTATCGCGCAAGAAAAGAAAGCAATGTCCCTGACTGGTCAAAATATGTAGTAGATAATCCAAATCCGATGGCTGTACAGCCAATTAACATAAAAGGCCTAGTTTATGATTTTACTATTCGGGCAAACTGGCACCCAAAACATGTAGCAAATCTTTTACGAGATATTTACAGTAATAAAAGTTTTGGATGGGTTCAGGACTTTTATGATGCATATCCGGCAGATGAAAAAGCAAATTTCTGGGCAAGAACTTTCGGCGCTTTTGCCTACTGGCAAACTGATAGACTAATATATTTGTAATTTAAGATTTATTTTTTTAGATTATTAATATCCAGTAATTGAACAATTTGATGATTATTCCATTAGCTATACATTTAACTTTTGTTAATTGTATAGCTTTTTTATAACTTGCAAATATATCTTCCATTTAACCTAAAATACTATTTTGTAAACAGTAAATAAACAATAAACTTTTACTTAATGTTTATTGTTTATAAAAAAACTTAAAAAAATAGAAAATTTAATACAATAAAATAAAGTATAGAGAATTCTTTAAAAAATTAAGAAAAAGGAAATTTTATTATGGTTGAAGAAAAGATTAATGCAATAGCTCTCGAAAGAAGAAGATTTGGAGCTATTTTCTCTGTCGAAATGATGGAAAGATTCGGTTTCTACTCATTTAATGTGCTGCTTGTAATGTATTTCGTTGCTCAACTTGGGATGGAAGAACGAACCTCAATAGCTCTTTTTGCTGCATTTTCTGCACTGCTTTACGTATTTATACCCCTGGGAGGATGGATTGGTGACTCATTCCTAGGCACAAAGCACACAATAAACTTAGGCGGTATCTTTATGCTTGTCGGATATATACTTCTAGCATCTTTTAAAGATATTAACACAATTACAATAGCACTAGGTTTTATTATAATAGGAAATGGTCTTTTCAAAGCAAACCCATCGTCACTGCTTTCTAAAATTTATGAAAAAACTGACAGTGTAAAAAGAGACTCTGCATATTCTTTATATTATATGTCAATAAATGTAGGTTCATTTATGTCCAAAATACTATCTCCATTTGTAGCACATAAATGGGGTTGGGGATATGGTTTTGCTCTTGGCGGTTTTGGGCTGCTTCTTGGTTTAATTTATTTTAACAGTAAAAGAAAGTATTTTGTAGGGATTGGATCCTATGCTGATATGCATCCTCAAAGTATTAAAAAGAATATTGCAGTAATTTGCCTGGCTTTTGCAGGTGTTGCTCTTTGCTCTTTCCTTCTCCATAATGTAGATCTTACAAAAGTAATTATGTTCATTATTGTAGGCTGTGCTTTTGCGGGATTCCTGGTTCTCAGTTTATTACAACCTGGGCATGACAAAAAAACTATGATTGCAGCACTTATATTCACTTTGATTGCTATAGCTTTTTACACAATGTATCAACAGATGTATACATCATTCCTGTTCTTCGCTAAACATAATTCCTATCATAATATCTTTGGAATACCTGTTCATCCAACACAGTTTACTGTATTAAACCCTATTACCATAGTAATAATGGCTCCTATTTTAGCAAAACTTTATAAAAAATTAGCAGAAAAAGGAATAAACATAAGATTAACAACCAAGTTCACAATAGGACTTGTTTTCACTGCATCTGCATTTTTAATACTTGTTCCTGCAAAAATGTTTGCGGACCCAAACGGTATAGTATCATCAAACTGGATAGTAAGTGCCTATATTCTTGTAACTCTGGGTGAAATATTAATTGCAGCAATTGGACTGTCGATGATATCTCAGCTTATACCTGAAAAATTCATGGGGCTTGCCACAGGTATATGGTTCCTGTCAACAGCAATATCCGGAATAACCGGTGGAATTATAGCTAGTTTAACCAGCCCTGTTGGAATTGAAAACATGTCAAATATTCAAATAATGAATAATTATTCCCATACATTCCTACAGGTTGGTTTAGGAACATTGGGAGTAGCTGTAGTAATGTTTATTCTCAAGTTTTTCCTTGATAGATTTATATATGTAAAGCAGGGATAGTTTATTATTATAAACAGATAAAGTATATAATTATAAATAGTTATAAATGTCTGTGTTAAATATTTAACACAGACACTTTTATTATTACGCTAAATATTCATCAATTGATCTTGCTACCTGCTTTCCTGCTTCTAAAGCTCTTACAACTAAAGAAGGTCCTGAAACAATATCTCCGGCAGCAAATATCTTTTCGTTGCCAACAAAGCCTTTTTCATCAGCAATAAGATTACCGCGCTTATCATATTCCACTTCAAACTGTTCTAGTAAAGAAGTTCTTTCCGGACCGGTAAATCCCATTGATAGAAATACAATATCTGCATCAAGAGAAAACTCTGAACCTGCTATTTCTTTCATTGAAACAGGTAAACCTTCTTCGGAAAATTCCCATTCAACTTTTACAGCATTAATTCTTTTTATTTTTCCATTTTCTCCTTCAAAGCTCTTGGTCATTATGTTCCATAATCTTTCACATCCCTCTTTCTGACTGCTGGATGTTCTTAGCTTATAAGGCCATTCGGGCCAAGGAGTTCCACAGGAACGGTTTTCAGGAGGTTTAGGCATAATCTCAATCTGGATTATCGACTCTGCATTTTGTCTTACTGAAGTACCGACACAATCTGAACCTGTATCGCCTCCTCCAATAACAACAACGTTCTTATTCTTAGCTGAAATTCGATTTTCTGCAATTTCTTCCATGTTCACTTCTTTATTCTGTTGAACAAGAAAATCCATCGCATAATATATACCATCAAGTTCCCTTCCCGGAACTTTTAAATCACGTGGTGCTTTTGCTCCACAAGTCAAACAAACAGCATCGTAGCGTTTTGTTAAATATGAAGCTGTTATATCTTCACCAACACTAACTCCTGTTTCAAATATAATCCCCTCTGCTTTCATAAAATCAATTCTTCGCTGAACAATTTTCTTCGCAAGTTTGAAATCAGGAATTCCATATCTAAGCAAACCACCTGCAAATAGATCTCTTTCAAAAACAGTTACTAAATGACCAAGTTTATTTAACTGGTCTGCAACAGCTAAACCTGCCGGACCGGAGCCGATTACTGCAACCTTCTTTCCAGTTCTGATTCTTGGTATTGTCGGTTTTATATATTTTGCTGCAAAACCTTTTTCTATCAAAGCAATTTCAATCTGTCTAATAGAAACAGGATCAGCATTAAGTCCAACTGTACATGAAGCCTCACATAAAGCAGGACATACCCTTCCCGTAAATTCCGGGAAACTGTTTGTTGAAAGCAGAACTGCTAAAGCATCCTGCCAAAAACCCTGGTAAACTAGATCATTCCATTCAGGGATCAGGTTGCCAAGCGGACAACCACATCCATGACAAAATGGAATACCACAGTCCATACAGCGAGCAGCCTGCTCTCTAATTTCTTCTTCGGAAAGAAGAACTTCCACTTCATTAAAGTCTTTTATTCTTTCTTCGACATCCCTATAAACAGGGCCTTTATAGTCAATATCTAAAAAACCTCTAGGATTACCCATAAATCACCTTCATTTAAGATGTTAAATTTATGATTTTTAATATTGATTTATATATCTTGAACCATAAATCACAAATTATTTCTAGTCTATTATTTCTTCACGCTGAACATCTGCATCTTCCTTCATCATCTTTCCAAGAACTTTTCTATATTCCATAGGGAAGACTTTTATAAATCGAGGAAGTTTATTTTCCCAGTCATCAAGAATTGCTTTTGCTTTAACACTTCCAGTATAGTAAAAATGTTTTTCAATCATTTCTTTCAATTCTTTAATATCTTCATCCAGGACAACGGATTCCAAGTCAATCATATCAAGATTACAACGTCTATCGAAGAAATTATCTTCATCATAAATATAGGCAATACCACCGCTCATCCCGGCACCGAAATTACCACCTGTTGTGCCAAGAACAACTACGCGTCCTCCAGTCATATATTCACAGCAATGATCACCAACTGCTTCTACAACAGCATGCACACCACTGTTTCTAATTGCAAAACGTTCGCCAACCTCTCCGTTAATATAAATTTCACCTGAAGTTGCACCGTAAAGCATTACGTTACCTGCAATTGTATGCTGCGAAGGATCATAAGAAATACCTTCATAAGGTTTTAGAATAATTCTTCCTCCTGATAAGCCTTTTCCTACATAGTCATTTGCCTCACCTATCAACTTAAAAGTAATGCCATGCGCAAGAAAAGCACCAAAGCTTTGTCCGGCACAACCTTTAAAAGTGAAATCAATTGTATTATCCGGTAAACCTTCATTTCCATACTTCTTAGCAACAGCATTTGAAAGCATAGTTCCTGCAGTACGATCTACATTATTGATCTCAAGCTCACTCTTAACTGGCACCTTATTATCAATCGCCTCTTTTGCTATATCTAAAAGCCTATGGTCAAAAGCATTTTCTATTCCATGATCCTGAGAAGTAAGACACCTTACAGGAAGATTTCCTGTGTCAATTTTTGAAAGAATCTTTGAAAAATCAAGATTCTTAGTTTTCCAAAAACCGATAGCTTCATTCATCACAAGGAAATCACTACGCCCGATAATCTCGTCAAGCTTCCTAAATCCCAGCATTGCCAAATACTCTCTCATTTCTTCAGCAATAAAATTAAGATAGTTTTCAATGTATTCAGGTTTACCTGTAAAACGCTTACGCAATTCTTCATCCTGAGTAGCCACACCTACCGGGCACGTATTAGAATGGCACTTACGCATCATAACACATCCAAGACAGACAAGAATAGTAGTGGCAAAACCAAACTCTTCAGCTCCAAGTAATGCTGCTATAATAACATCTCTACCTGTTTTAAGCTGCCCATCACACTGAACTCGAATTCTATCTCTTAAATTATTAAGAACTAATGTCTGCTGTGTTTCAGCTAATCCCAGTTCCCATGGCAATCCGGCATATTTAATTGATGTCAATGGAGAAGCACCGGTTCCACCGTCATGCCCACTAATAAGAACCATATCTGCATGGCCTTTGGCTACACCTGCTGCAACAGTACCAACACCCACTTCAGAAACAAGTTTGACTGATATTCTTGACGCAGGATTTGAATTTTTAAGATCATAAATTAGCTGAGCTAAATCTTCAATCGAGTAAATATCATGGTGCGGTGGTGGAGAAATTAAAGTTACACCCGGGGTTGAATGCCTTACTTTTGCAATGACTTCATTCACTTTATGCCCTGGAAGCTGACCTCCCTCTCCTGGTTTTGCTCCCTGAGCTATTTTAATCTGGATCTCTTTTGAATTTGCCAAATACTCGGCAGTTACTCCAAAACGTCCACTTGCAACCTGTTTTATAGCACTGCAAAGACTGTCATTATTTGGAAGTTTCTTAAACCTGGCAGCATCTTCACCGCCTTCTCCACTATTACTCATCCCGCCTAGACGATTCATGGCTATCGCAATAGATTCATGAGCCTCTTTGCTTATTGAGCCAAATGACATCGCACCGGTAACAAACCTTTTTACAATTTCACTTGCAGGCTCAACTTCCTCTATTGGAATAGGATTCCCTTTTTTAAACCTAAAAAGCCCCCGCAAGGTACAAAGATGTTTCTCCTGATTATTAATAAAAGAAGAAAATTTATCGTAATAAGTTTTATTATTAGTTCTAACTGCACGTTGAAAATCAGAAATACTTTGCGGAGTCCATAAATGCTTTTCCCCATTTCTTCTATAATGATAATTACCACCTGTTTCAAGAAGAAGGGAAGAACCCGGTTCAGGATTATAAGCTTTTTTATATCTGGCATATGCTTCTTCTCCAACATCTTTAAGCTCTATACCACCAATCCTTGAAGCGGTCCCTGCAAAGAATTCATTAACCACTTCTTCGTCTAAACCAATTGCTTCGAACACCTGCGAACCACGATAGCTTCTTAGAGTTGAGATACCCATTTTTGACATGACCTTCATCAACCCTTTGCAGATAGCTTTTATATAATTTTCCATGGCAGCTGTAGGAGTCTGAGTTAAGAACTCAGAATTAACAAGAAATACAACGGTTTTCAAAGCCAAGTATGGATTTACAGCTGTCGCACCATAGCCAAGGAGCAGCGCAAAATGCATAACTTCTCTAGCCTCTCCTGTTTCTATAACGATACCGGCACTGGTCCTCAAACCACATCTAATAAGATGCTGATTCACAGATGAAACAGCAAGTAGTGCGGGAACCGGTACAAGATCTTTAGCTAAATTTTGATCGCTTAAAATAATTACACTATATCCTTCACGAACAGCTTCTTCTGCTTTTGAATTTATCTCCTGGAGGGCTTTTGGCAAATTATCTGAACCCTCAGAATATTCAAAAGCTATTTTTATTGTCACTGATCTAAATGATTCAACGGGCGACAGTCTTAGTCTTTCAATATCTTCATTTGTCAGGATAGGATGCTGCAATTTTAAAAGATGAGCATTCATTGGATTTTCTTCTAAAATATTGCTCCTGTTCCCGATAAATGTCATCAGACTCATCACAAATCTTTCTCTGATTGGATCAATAGGCGGATTCGTAACCTGAGCAAATAACTGTTTAAAGTAATTGTAAAGCAGCTGAGGTTTTTCAGACAAAACAGCTAACGCTGCATCATTCCCCATTGATCCTGTAGCCTCACGGCCAGCCTTAGCCATAGGTTTTATAACCATATTTATCTCTTCCCGGGTATACCCGAAAAGTTTTAATTTTGTAATTAGTACCTGTTCATTAATTACTGGTGGCTCAACTGAATCAAAGAAACCATGCAAAGCAATCCTGTTTTCATCAACCCATCTACGATATGGTTGTTTTCTTGCAACATAGTTTTTTATTTCAGTGTTATATTGAACTCTTTTTTTCTCAAGATCAATATAAATCATATGTCCTGGTCTTAAATGGCCTTTTGCTTTTACATTATCTGCGGGAATATCAAGAACCCCTGCTTCAGATGCAAGCACAATAAAATCATCTTTAGTTATCGTATACCTTGCCGGCCTTAAACCATTGCGGTCAAGCATTGCTCCAATGGCTTTTCCATCAGAAAACGCAAGTGCTGCCGGTCCATCCCATGGCTCCATCATTCCGGCATGATATTCATAAAATCCTTTCAAATCACTTCCGATATGAAATTCTTTACCCCAGGGCTGAGGAACAAGCATCATCATGCAATGCGGCAGACTTCTCCCGGCAGCAGCAAATAATTCAAGAGCATTATCCAAACATGCGGAATCACTCTGGTCTTCTCTTACGATAGGAAGAAGTTTTTTTACATCATCACCAAAAGTAGTAGAAGTAAAACCTTTTTCTCTTGCTTTCATTCTGTTAACATTACCGCGCAGAGTATTAATCTCACCATTATGTGCAAGATATCTAAATGGCTGAGCAAGAGACCAGGTAGGAAAAGTATTTGTACTGTATCTTTGATGGACAATTGCAAGCGCACTTTTCATTTCATGTTTTGTCAGATCTGGATAGAAGATCGGTACCTGAGGAGCCATTAAAAGTCCTTTGTAAATTAAGGTTCTGGAAGACAAACTTGAAATGTAAAAGTCTTCATCAGATAATGATAAATCTAAAACTTTATTTTCGATCTCTCTTCTTAAAACATACAGTTTTCTTTCAAACTCATGCTCTGATAAAGTTTGTTCTTTTTTGCCTACAAAAAACTGTCTTATTCCAGGTTGAGTTGTTTTAGCAAGATTTCCAAGAGTACTATTATCAGTTGGAACAATACGCCACCCTAATAGACTTAAATTTTCAGAATCAATCTTTTCTTCTATTACATTAATACATCTTTCCGTTATACCAGAATCCTGAGAGAAGAATACCATTCCAACACCATATTCCCCTTCTCCAGGGAGTTCAAAATCTATATTTGAAACGGAAGATTTAAAAAAAGCATCCGGTACCTGAATTAAAATACCAGCACCATCTCCGGTATTCTCATCTCCTCCAACAGCACCTCGATGTAAAAGTCTATTTAAAACCTCTATTCCCTGTTCTACAATCTTATGGGTCTTGCATCCATTAATGTTTGCAACAAACCCGACACCACATGCATCATGTTCATTTGCATGATCATATAGGCCTATTTTTTTAGGTATATTTTTTTTTCTATCCATATTCTTCCCTTCTTTTAGGGCACTTATATATTGTAAATTCAACTTCCCAGAATCCTCCCAATCTAATTTTACAGCAATCCGAGTATATATATATTTCGCTTAAAAAGATTATGAGGTGGGGGCTGCTATTTATAGCTATGGTTTTTTACAATAAACTTACTCAATTATTCATTAAATTACTTAATTACTATTATCCATTATTAATAAACAACCAATTCACTATCTGTATAACTCTTTTGAAAAGCCACCTAAATTAACTCTTCATTATGAAAAAGTCAAACTTACATTTATGTAATTGCGTTTATACACAAAAGCTCACTGGAAAAGAAACCTTTTCCAGTGAGTAACTTTCTAGCAGTAGAAGATGTTCTTTTTAGGAGATAAAGAGCATTTCTGAATATTTAGGTAATGGCCAAATTGAATCATCAACTTCCGCCTCAAGTTTATCTACAGTTTGTCTTAATTCATTAAGACCTTCAATTATTTCATCAGATTTTCCCGATGCAATACATTCTACCATTCTTTCAATATTTTCTGAAAGAGTATCTATCAAGTCACCGGTTTTTTCTACCTGCTTAACAAGCGATACTGTTCCGGCTTCAATTCCGAGTCCTCTCAATTTAGTCAGATTTCCCAAAAGATCTGACTGATATTTTAATGCAGCAGGAAGAATTATCGTTTTTGCCATATCCAGCCCCAACCCTCCCTCAATCATTATAATCTTATCATATTCTTCCACAAACACTTCATGACGAGAATGTAATTCTACATTACTGAATACATTGTAACTGGCAAACAGATTCAAAGCTTTTTCTGTTACTAACGCATCCAATGCATCAGGAACTTTGATCAGATTAGGCAGACCTCTTCTTTCAGCTTCTTCTACCCATTCAGATGAATAATTATCACCATTGAAAATAATTTTCTTATGTTCTTTTACTATGCTCTGTAATATGTCCTGAAGAGCTGTGTTAAATTCTTCTGAACCACCTTCAAATCCTTCAAGTTTTGATGCTATTTCATCAAAAGCTTCTGCAACAATCGTATTCAATACAATATTAGGGCCTGCACATGATTGTGATGATCCAACAGCGCGGAACTCAAACTTATTTCCAGTGAAAGCAAATGGACTTGTACGGTTTCTATCACTAACATCCATCGGAAGTTCAGGTAGAATATCCACACCAATTCTCATAGCATCAACCTGTTTTGTTGAAGTAGGAGCACCATTTTCCAACTGTTCTATAACATCTGAAAGCTGTGCACCTAAGAACATCGATATAATTGCCGGAGGAGCTTCATTTCCCCCCAATCGATGAGCATTACCTGCACATGCAACTGATGCTCTAAGAATATCTGCATGACTATCAACTGCTTTTATTACAGCACATAATACTGTTAAGAAGATTGCATCCTGATGCGGACTGTGTCCAGGATTTAAAAGGTTACGTCCATTTGCAGCCAATGACCAGTTATTATGTTTACCTGAACCATTAATAGCATCATAAGGTTTTTCATGAATCATACAGACAAAACCATGTTTATTTGCAATTTCTCTTAATGTTTCCATTATCATCATATTATGATCTACAGCCAGGTTCAGTTCTTCATATTCAGCTGCTATTTCAAACTGAGAAGGAGCCACTTCATTGTGCCTTGTTTTTGCCGGAATACCAAGAGTCCATAGTCTGGCATCAACATCTGTCATAAACTTAAGAACACGAGATTTTATGTTACCAAAATAATGATCTTCCAACTGCTGATGTTTAGGAGGAACATTACCAAATAATGTACGTCCGCACTGTACTAAATCAGGACGCGCATAATAAAGCTCTTTATCAATAAGAAAATATTCCTGCTCTGCCCCTAAAGTAGTATGAACTCTGCCATCAACCTCTTCGCCAAAACATTTTAACAATCTTTTTGCCTGATCTGAGATAGCTTTCATTGATCTTAAAAGAGGGATCTTTTTATCTAAAGCTTCACCTGTGTAGGAATAAAATGCTGTCGGAATACACAGAGTAGCATAATTCTCACCTTTTTTAATAAATGCAGGACTTGTTGGATCCCAAGCAGTATAGCCTCTTGCTTCGAAAGTAGCTCTTATTCCTCCTGAAGGAAAACTTGATGCGTCAGGTTCACCTTTTACAAGTGTACTACCTGAAAAATTCAACATCACTCCGCCTTCATGATCTGGCTCAATAAATGAATCATGCTTTTCAGCAGTTGAACCTGTTAGTGGCTGGAACCAGTGAGTATAATGAGTAGCACCTTTACTTATTGCCCAACGTTTCATAGCATTCGCTACTTCATCAGCAATATCAGCATTCAGGCTTTCACCTTTTCTTATTGTAGCCAGTAAACTTTTATAAATAGGTTTAGGCAAAAAGTCCTTCATTGTCTTCAAACTGAAAACATCTGAACCATAAATATCCGAAATAGGAATAGGTTTTGCTTCAATGCCTTCATATTTTCTAGCTGCAATACTTGATACTGCTTTTTTCCTTAATGAATTGTTCATCTCTTTTTCTCCATTTTTATTTTCTATAAACAATGTGTTGATTCTTATAAGTTCTATGGTTAATCATCTATTCAAAAAGTCATAATTTGTATGTTTATTTCTACTTTTTAGCTCTATTCCTGGGCAAAAATTTGGCAACATCCAATTTTAACTTTTCTATTCTGTAGTGAAGTATTCTTTGAGTAGTTTTTAACTGTCTTGCTGAAGCAGCAATATTTCCATTATTCTTTTTTAACGATTCAACTATAATTTCACTTTCAAAGTGCTCAACAAGTTCTTTTAGGCTTGCGTTGTCATTTTCTTTTAAAATAGCAGTATGACTCTCCTGTCCAGTTTGCAGAGAAGGAGGTAAATCATATGCATGAACAGCATCATCCGTAGTAACTAGAAGCGCCCTTTCGATGCAGTTTTCCAATTCCCTTACATTACCCGGCCAGTAATAAGACATAAGCATATTTATTGCAGGAGTAGATATCCTTTTTACTCCTTTAGAATAGACTCTATTGTATTTATCTAAAAAATAATCAGCCAAAAGCATAATATCTGTTTTACGTTCTCTTAGAGGAGGTATGTGTATTGGAAATACATTGAGCCTATAATATAAGTCCTCTCTAAATGTTCCATCTCCTATTGCTTCTTCAAGATTCCTGCTTGTTGCTGCAATTATTCTAACATCAGTTCTAAGTGGAGTATGCCCCCCAACACGTTCAAACGTTTTTTCCTGCAGAACTCTTAAAAGTTTTACCTGCCCCGGAACAGATATATCTCCAATCTCATCCAAAAATAAAGTTCCACCGTTTACAAGCTCAAACCTTCCTTTTCTCAAATTATTTGCACCTGTGAAAGCTCCCTTTTCATGACCAAAAAGCTCACTTTCAATAAGCCCTTCAGGTAAAGCTGCACAATTTACAGCAATAAAAGGCTTATCTTTTCTTGGACTTGCATAGTGGATAGCTTTTGCCACAAGTTCTTTTCCTGTTCCTGACTCACCTCTTATCAAAACTGTGGCCTGACTTCCCGCAACCTGATGCATTAACCCGTATATTGTACGCATACGATTACAATTGCCTATAATGTTGTCAGGCTTGAAACGTTCTCCAAGCTCACTCTTTAATCTTTCATTTTCAGCCAGTATATCTTCACGTTCCTGAATTTCTGTTCTAAGAGCAGCAACACCATCAGCAATAATATTGGCAACTGTTTCCAGAAGTTTCATAGTATTCGAAAGATTATCAAAAGTAGTAGAAGGACAATCAATACTTATTGTTCCAATTATTTCTCCATCATGCTTAATAGGCACACAAAGAAAAGCTACTTTGGATTTTGATTTACGAGTTTTTGTTCTATCTAAAAAGTCAGGCTCATTAGAAATATCCATAATTATTATGGACTCTCCGGTCTCAGCAACGCGCCCCGTAATCCCTTCTCCTATTTTATACTGCCCGCGTTTCTGTTCTTCTCTATTTAATCCTCTTGCCGCCTCAATAATAAGAAGATTATCTCTTTTTAATGTAAGAGTACCTCTTTCAAGCCCCATATCATTTTGAAGTACATCAAGAACATCATTTAACAATGAGTGAATATTTTTTTTATGAGTTAATACAGCATGACTAACATGACAAATTACATCAAGTTCAGTTTTTATTTTCATTGCTATTTCTTGATACCTTTACATAAGTTATACTAATAATATTCAATCGATTTAAAAAATCAATTTCGAGAATTTTTAAAGCAATTAATATGCCAAATAGTCAAGTTTAAATATTAAAAACTTAAATATTAAATATACAAAACCAATCTTATCTATATTTTCGAGTTCAAAAACAAGAAAAATATAAAGAGAAATAATATTAATTAAATAAATTTAGTTTAAATTATCAGCAGGTCAGAGCGAGACGAGCAACAATACAATACTGTCATTTGTTACAAATTTGTAATTATAGATTGTGTTTTTTATTACATTTTTGTAATTTTTCTATATCGCATATATCAAAACATACAAAAAAGGAAATCTAAATTTATATATAAAAAACTTAAAAACTCTTAAATTTAAAGCAAATTTATAATTTGTCAAATAAGAACACTTTTCATACATCAATTATATCCAAAACAAAAAATCTAATATCATGGGAATTTACAATGAGACTTAAAGCCCAAATAGTATTAATTACTGCACTCTGCTCCATATTTTTCTCTGCAACACTGCTTACTGGGAAAAATACAACTGATAATTTAACAGCAATAATAGGGGCAATGCCCGAAGAAACTTCACTAATCAAAAGCAATATAAAAAACAAAACAAATGTCAAATATTTAGGCATTAATTTTACCAAAGGCTCATTAAAAGCAAGAAATGTTGTAGTTGTTACCGGAGGAATAGGTAAAGTAAATGCGGCAATGGTAACAACTCTTCTAATAGAACACTTTAAACCATCGGAAGTTATTTTCTCAGGAATTGCAGGGGGAATTAATCCTAAACTAATTCCGGGAGATATTGTAATCGGAACCAAAACAGCACAGTATGATCTCGGAGAATTAATAAGCACTAAATTCAAACCATTTGCCGTAAAAAACCCTGCAAATCAAAAACGCAACCCTATTTTCTTTGTATGTGATCCAACACTCATTGAATTAGCCAGAAACACAGCAGGGAAAATTTCTCTATCAACCTATTCAATTGATAATGAAACTCATAAACCTGAAATCTATACAGGAATAATAGCAACGGGCGATAAGTTTATAGCATCTAAAAGCAAATCAAATGAAATCCGGAAATTACTAAAAGCAGATGCAGTAGAAATGGAAGGCGCTGCCGTTGGACAAATTTGTTATCAAACCAAAACACCTTTTATCTTATTAAGAAGTATAAGTGACAATGCAAATAATAATGCAAAAATAGTATATGATACTTTTATAAAAACAGCATCAAAGAATTCAGCTAAATTAACAATGGCTCTTATTAATGAAATTCAGAAAAGCGAAAAAGGCAAATAATTAGAATCAGAACAAACTTATTATAATTGAATTTATAAAGAAACTAATAAAGCTTTCTATTATTGAGAGATATAACCTGACACTGATATATCATTTCCATATTTTTTTATTCTTATTTTATTGAGCTGAAAGGCTTCTGACAATGTTTCAGGATTAACGCCTCCAAAAACAGGACGGCTATTTCGCCCTGATAATATTTTAGGAGCAATATGAAACTCAACCTTATTTATCAGGCCATTTCTCAACAGATCAGCTGCCAGCTCCCCTCCTCCTTCAACTAAAATTGAGGTTATTTTCTCATCACCAAGAGACTCTAAAGTATTCAGCCATTCTTCCTTGCTTGAAGCTTTGACCAACTCTACTCCTCCCCCGGGAAATAACTCACACAATTCTGTATTTGTCATTGTATTTGAAGCCACAAGCTTTTTGGGCTGAATCCAGTTTTCTAAAATATCATTATTTTTATTACGAACTGTTAGAGACGGCCTATCCAGCCTGGCAGTATTTCCTCCAACTAATATTGCATCTGCCCATCTGCGAAGCTTTTGAACTCTTCTTCTTGCTCTAGCTCCTGTTATCCATTGAGAATTTCCATTTTCAGTTGCAATTTTTCCATCAAGGGTCATTGCCATTTTAAGCAAAACAAAAGGCTTTCTCTCTACTACCCAATAAAAAAAAGCTTCATTAAGTCTTTTACATTTCTCTTCTTCAATACCAACCACCACTTCTACATAATTCTCTTCCAAAATTCTAACTGCTGCTCCGGCATGTTTCGGATTAGGATCAAGACAACCTATAACGACTTTCTTTATTCCGGCATTAATTATTGCTTCTGTACAAGGAGGCGTTTTTCCATATGTAGAGCAAGGTTCAAGAGTTACATAAATTATTGAACCGTTTAAGTTTGAATAGTTAGAAACCGAGTTAATAGCATTTACTTCAGCATGCGGTTTCCCTGCCTTTTTATGAAACCCTTTTCCTATTATTTTATTATTTTTAACTATCACAGCACCAACCATTGGATTAGGGCTGGTTTGTCCCCAAGCTTTTCTTGCCAATTTTAACGCTTTACGCATAAATATATTTTCAATATCCTTATTCATCCTGCAACTTCTTTATAAAAAAAATTTGATTTTTTCCAGCTAGAACATCTCTGAAAATAACTTATTAATAGTTGGTCCCAAACAATGCGCTTATCTGCATGACTATTGCCATGACTAGGTTAATAGCCGATAAAAATACTTAGCACTAAGAACCATTATTGAATCGCCAAATAAAAGCTCATAACACCAGTTATGTGTATTCCGGATACAACAATGAAAGAACTTAATTTACCTTACAATTTTTAGAAAATTTCTATTTTAATGGTTAAATTTCAGTCAATTTATGTATAATACATATTAAAGTCCAGATAAAACTTTCATAACAATTAATAATAAAAACAGGAATAAAATAACATGCTATTAATACATTTAATAATTCTTTTTGTAATTGTTTATCTATTTGGTTCTATCCCATGGGGATTTATACTAGGAAAATTAAACGGAATAGATATTAGAGAACATGGAAGTTGCAGTACGGGAGCAACAAACGTTACAAGAACAGTAGGCAAACGCTGGGGAATCACATGCTTCGTTCTCGATTTTTTAAAAGGCTGTATACCTGTAATATGCTTTAAAACATTTATACCCGGACTTTTTAACATACCGGAAAACTTTTGCGGAATAGTGGTCATAATTGTAATATTGATTACAGTAGTAGGCCACATCTATCCAATTTATTTAAAGTTTAAAGGAGGTAAAGGAATAGCAACAGGAACAGGAGCTCTTGTCGCAATAACCCCTCTTGCAATTGTATGCGGCTTAATAGTATGGGTAATTATTTTTAAACTTTCGCGATACGTATCTCTGGCAAGTATAATAGCAGCACTGGCAGTAGCTGTATTTACAATAATTTTTTCAGCAGCCGGCTATTACACAATGCCGATATCAAACCAGATATTTGTTATATTCCTTGCACTTTTTGCCATATACAAACACTCATCAAACATTAAAAGATTACTTAGTGGAACTGAGAACCGTTTTGAAAAAAAGAAGTAAGATGAGTTTCAATAGTCTGATTGAATTTATTAAGAATGATATGTGGGACATTCACCAAAAGGATATTTCACGTAAAAAGTCATATGCAATAAAACAACTAAAGATATTAATACTTTCGTTTAGAGGCTTTCAGAAAGATAAATGCCATATAAGAGCATCTGCTCTGACATATTATACTCTATTATCTATCGTTCCGGTACTTGCATTAGTTTTTGCAATAGGCAAAGGTTTCGGCATTGACCAAACTCTCCAGCTTCAGCTTCATGAAAGTTTCCGGGGACATGAGGAAGTTTTAAATCAGGTAATTACATTTTCAAACAATCTACTCAACAGAACCAAAGGTGGTATTATTGCAGGAGTAGGTGTAGCAGTTCTCCTCTGGTCAATAATCAAACTCTTAGGAAATATTGAACATTCTTTTAATACCATATGGAAAATAAAAAAACATAGAACATACGTCAGAAAATTTACGGACTACCTTTCTATAGCTCTTATATGTCCATTATTGCTTGCCATATCTGGGAGCTTAACTGTCTATATTGTAGCAGAGATAACTTCTATGGTAAAAGTTCCATCAGCTATTCTTGTTATAATACCTTCGTTAATACCTTATTTTCTAGTATGGATTCTTTTCTCATTTGTATATCTCATTATGCCTAACTGTAAAGTTAAAATCAAATCTGCTATCATAGCAGGTATTATTACCGGAACAATAATAGAAATAATCCAATGGGCTTACCTCCATTTCCAAATTGGGGTAACTGCCTACAATGCCATCTACGGAAGTTTTGCCGCCTTACCCCTTTTCATTATTCTTGTTCAGATAAGCTGGATGACCGTTCTATATGGTTCTGAAATAGCATTTTACACTCAAAACATAGAGTATTTTGAATATGATTACTCAATATCAAAGATTAGTAATAATATGAAAAAGATTATTGCAATAAGGATAACAGCTCTGATCGTAAAACATTTTTGTGAGGACCTTCCCCCATTGAGCTTAATGCAGATATCAAGCACCCTGGAAATCCCCATACTGTTAACCGAAGAACTGATTGACGAACTTTTGATTTCCAATGTTATTGTTAAAGTAATAGATGATTCTTCAAAAGGAGATACAACATTTCACCCGGCTCATAGTGTTGATAAATTATCGATCTATTATGTAATAAATGCTTTAGATTCAAGAAAACACAAAGAACTTCCAGTCTCTAACTCAAAAGAATTGGGAGAAATAATTAACAGTGTAAATGATTTTCATAATGCACTAAATAATTCAAGTTCCAATATTCTCTTAAAAAACTTATAATAATCGCATTATCAGTAATTTTAAAAATCATTTACCAACCGGCATCTAGTAAAGTAGACATCGTAATATTTGAAGGTTTATTTTGCTGAAACATTAAAAGCCTTTGAACATACTTTCCTAGAACATCTGTTTCAACATTTATTAAGTCTCCTGCTTTTCTATCTCCAAGACAAGTTTCTTCTAAAGTCGTAGGTATTAAATGAACACTAAAAAAATTATCAGTGAGCTCAACTATTGTTAAAGAAGTTCCATCAAGGGCAACACTTCCTCTGTTAATAAAAAATGGTTTTAACTCATCAGGATAGGATACTTTTAAAATGCTATCCCTTCCCTCTTTCTTCCATTCAACAACTTTTCCAACAGCATCAACATGCCCCTGAATAATATGTCCTCCTAAACGATCTCCTACAGCAAGAGCACGTTCAAGATTCACTTTACAACCTAGTTCTATAGATCCTAAATTTGTTCTTTTAAACGATTCGGATAAAACATTAAATGTCAATATACCATTACTTTTTTCAGGCAATTCAGATAAGGTTAAGCATGTTCCATTAACTGCAATACTCTCCCCATACTTTAAATTTGAGAAGGCCTTAATAGGCATAATTTTTAAAACACCTTCTTTGCCTTTTAATTCTCTAGTTTTTAAAATACCAATTGTTTCTATAAGTCCGGTAAACATTTGCCTCTACTTTACGCTTAATTTTTACTAGTTGGAAATATCAAAAAAACAGTAATTATTTCATTTACAATAAACATATAACGAATATAATGTATATGAAAATAAATAGCAATAAAGAAAAATAAATGAATATATTAATCATAGCTAATCCTATTTCAGGAAAAGGTATTGCGAAAAAGAAGACAGCAAAACTTGAAACGATACTCAAAAGACTTGGTATTAGCGTTACAATTTATTTAACTAAGTTTGCAGGTGATGGAAAAGAATACGCTTCAAATTTAAACTCTTCATCCTTTGACAGACTGGTTGTTGTTGGCGGTGACGGAACAATTAACGAAATTGTAAATGGACTGCCTGACACTTTTTCAACACCAATACTACCTGTATCAACAGGAAATGCAAATCTTTTAGCTTCTGAACTTAAACTGCCTAAAAATCCTAGCAAACTTGTAAAATTATTGATAGAAGGCAAAACCATTCACGCCGATTGTGGTATCATCAATAATAAAACTAAATTTTTAATGGTTGCCGGTATAGGATTCGATGCTCTAATATGCGAACAGGTAAAAAAAGCAAGAAAAACTACTATTAACAACCTGAGCTATTTATTACCTATTTTCAAGGTGATCAAATCCTTTAAAAATAGCAAGTACGAAATTATGGTGGATGGTAAAGACTATGGAACAAGTCCTGCAATAATAATCTCAAATTTGAAAAACTATGCAGGAGTTTTTAGTCTTGCATATAACGCCGGCATTAATACAGGCTTTCTTGATATTATTATGCTCCCTAAAATTAGCTTTTTTTCTTTACTAAAATACATTCTTATTATAAAATTATATAACGTCTCTAAAATTAGCGGAGCTAAGTATATTAACGGTTCAGAGATTACTATCAGATCCAATCAAACAATACCAGTTGAACTTGACGGAGACTTTCAAAAAAGATATTCAAAAGTTGATATTAAAATTATAAAGGGCAAAATACCTTTAATAATCTAATCCAATAACCTAAAACCAGACATACACTTAACTTTAAAAATGAATGTTTGAATTCAATATTCTAGGACAGTCGCATTTAGTTCCGAGACAAAGAATTTTCATAGAACGTTGAAATTAAATGATTTAAAATAAAACTTTATGCCAACTAAAATAATAAAACTTTTTGGAATAAGAAATATTAAAATCTTTTTGTTTTTCAGTTTTCTAGCTTTGCTCCAACTGATATTTTATCTTTATTTTTATGACTTCTTAAGTCTGAATATATATAAAAAGAATATTGTTTTAGGGTTTTATTGTTATAGTTTTTTCACAATTGAATTTTACGTTGTATCTTTAATCAATATTTGGCTTTACAGGAAAAATGTTTTTTTAAAAGCAAGTTGTATTTTTATCAATATCATAGTTTTTGTTAACTGCTCATTTCAATTACTATCCTTTTACTATTCAAACAGCTTTATAAATTCAGATTTAATGATACAGGCATCAAATATCAATTTACTGATTACTCCTTTTTCTATTTCTATCCTGCTGATACCAATATTAATCTATTTTATATTCATTATATTTTTTCTCAGAAAAAATATTACACCTACTTTCAAGCAGAACCTCTGTTCAAGTTTTCTTATAGCTTTCCTAATCATTTTAAATTTGCTGACTCTTTATTCTGACAAAAAATATTCGCAAATTGTAACAAGAACTCAAAGACTTCTTAATATCAATCAGAATTCACCAACATTATCTTTGATAAAAGAAACTGGAAAGATTATTTTCCCAAAAAGAAGCAAATTAAAAATAGATGCAAATGACATTGCTTTAGGCAAACAATACGGTTTTATTTTCAAACCTGAAAAAAAATATCCTTTTATAAATAAAACAACTTATACAGTCAATCAAGATTCAATTTGCCTAGAACAGGTTAGACCGAATCTTATTGTTTTTTTTGGAGAGAGCTTATCTGCATTAAAACTTGGCTGCTATAATCCAACTTACAAAAATATAACACCAAACATTGACAGCTTTGCCAAAGACTCCCTTGTTATCCACAATTATTATAATCATGTATCTCCGACAGTAAGAGGAATTATTGGACAACTATGTTCGACTTATCCTGAATATGGATACCATATCTGGAAAAGTTTAAAGTTGAAAACGCCACCAGCCTGTAGTCTTCCACAATTATTAAAAGCTCAAGGCTATACTAACACATATTTCTCTGCTTCAGCACCGGAAGTCACATATTTGGAAGAGCAGCTAAAAAGCATTGGTTATACAAAAACTTTTTTCAGCAATAAAATTGGCAAAGAATTCCTCAATGGGGAAAAGGGTTTGCTACCATCAGATGATTACAGCGATCATCAGATGATAAGAAGTCTCATAAAATTTATGAAGAAAACAAAAGCTACAGATCAACCTTTTTTTATAACAGTTTCAAATATGGAAACACATGTTGATATGAATATAACAACAGATGGAAAACCTTACAAAGATGGCACTAATCCTGTCTTAAATACTACTTATAATTTTGACCATGCCTTTGGAAAATTCTGGAAATACTTTAAATCATCTAAATTTTATAAAAATACAATAGTTATATTAACCGCAGATCATGCACATTTCCCAAGTGTAAGGTTTACAGAAACAGCAGGAAATAATTATCAAAAACTTTACTGCGATAAAATTGCGTTCATTATCTATAATCCATTTTCTAATCAGAAAGGAACATTTGACGCATATACAACAAGTATTGACTTTGCTCCAACTGTTGTTCAAGTATTAAATTTACAGAGTAAGGAAAATTCTTTCTTAGGACACTCAATATTTAAAGACCGCAGAAAATATAAAAGCGGTATAGGAATTTTCAGAGATAAATTATTCACCATAGAAAAAGATAAGGCAGAAGCTCATAATTTAGATAATAAAGCCCCGGCAACTATAAAAAGTCTTTATAAGCTTATTCGCTACAGTCAGCAAATACAAAACGACAAACGCCTCTGGTATAATTAAAATATTTATGGCTCAACAAATCAGAAAGAAGATTATTTATGATAGCAATCACTTTTAATAAAAAACTTAAACTTGAAACAAACTATAAAAAACCACTTCCAGAACCAGGCTGGGCTATTGTAAAAGTTCATAAAACCGGAGTTTGTAATACAGACCTGGAAATCATTAAAGGTTATATGGGGTTTAATGGAGTTTTAGGACATGAATTTATTGGTATAGTAGAGGAATGTTCTAATACACATTGGGTCGGTAAACGGGTTGCCGGTGAAATAAACTTTGCCTGCAATAAATGTAATTGGTGCAAACAGAATTTGGAAAGACACTGCCCAAACAGAACAACACTTGGTATATCCAAAACCGACGGTTGCATGGCTGAATATTGTAAAATCCCTGAAAATTGTTTAATTGAAATTCCAGAATCAATTCCAGATAACCAGGCAATCTTCATTGAACCTTTATCTGCTGCATGTGAAATACTAGAGCAACTTGATTCTAGCATAACAGGTAAAGAAGACGTTTTAATTCTTGGTGATGGTAAACTGGGCATTTTGTGTTCATGGGTATTAAGCACAAAATTTAACAATGTTACTCTAGTTGGACGTCATGAAAAGAAATTAGAAATTGCCAAGTGGAATAATTTACAAACATGCACTGATATTTCTAAACTGAAGCAGGTTGATATTGTGGTTGAAGCCACAGGTACATCCAATGGTTTAAATACTGCAATAGAAGTTTGTAAACCCCGCGGAAAAATCATTCTGAAATCTACAGTTGCAGATCAAAAGCCTATAAATATGGCAAAGGTTGTAGTAGATGAAATAACAATTATTGGGTCAAGGTGCGGACAATTCAAAGACGGATTAAATATCATGAATGATTATTCGGATATCCCTTTAGAAAAACTGATTACAGCCATATATCCGGCAAGTAAATCAATTGAAGCTTTTGAAAAATCAAAAGAAAAAGGTGTTTTGAAAGTTCTAATCGACTTCTTGAAATAAAAGTACGATTTGAAAAGTCAAAACACCATGGAGGGCTTGATAGATTTCTCTACTCACGAAGGATTGTGTAATACAGCCGTTCTACTGTAAATATTTTTACAGTATCAGGTTTTATCTTTTTGTTTTTCATTAAATTCATCTATTATTGAAGTACGTTTCAGGGCAGAAATAAAAGCTTTGAGTCTTCTCTCCATTTTTTTATCGATAATATGCTCTATTTTACAAGCAGCTGCTTCTGAATACTCCTGCTCAAATCCCAATATATTACAAAAGAAATCTGATAAAACTTTCTGCCTAGAATCAAGAAGTTCTGCCATTTTCAGGCCAAGGGGGGTAAGTGTTACCGGATGCCTGCTCCTATAATTCACCAGCTTTTTCTTAGCTAAACACTGTAAAGCATCTGTAACTGAAGACATTTTCACATTGAGTTTATCCGCAATAAATTTTGAATGCGCATGGTTTTGCTCTTTACATAGTTCATAAATAACTTCTAAGTATTCCTGCTGATTTTCAGTCAACTGCTGTAAATTTTCATCATCCATTATTAAATATCTCCAGTTTTTATCTTAGCTTTTCTTATTATTTACAAGTAAATTCTGGCATTTAGGAAAATCTAACTATTATTTTTTTGGGTTTTTTATTATCAGGCAAAAATCATTCTATTCAGAATGAAATAGTTTAAGATCAAAAGCAAAACAAATTGTTCTTGCCTCATTTATCAATTAGGTGAAACCAACTAATATTTCAGTATTTGCAATCATTCTTACCATAACTATATTTATTCAATTCTGATACTTAGATGTATCATCAATTTAATAAATTATAATTAAAAGGATTTAAAAAATGAGTGCAAAAGTTGATATTGAAAAATGTACTGGTTGTGAAGCATGCACAACTGCTTGTCCTGTTGAAGCAATAAGCATGGTTGACGATAAAGCTAAAGTTTCAGCAGAATGTATAGATTGCGGTGCTTGCGTTGACGAATGCCCAGTCGAAGCAATTTCAATGAACTAATGTTAGTTTTTTGGGCTGAATTATTTTAAATAATTCAGCCAATGTTGCTCTGCCTCCCCATAAAAATAGTTATAATTTTACAAATATGTTCAGACCAGTTTAAATCATCAATTAATTGATAGTGTATTTATAATAGTTTTTCCTGGTCAATATTGATGTTCAGTATCTGAAGCAATTAAATAGTATTTATTTAAGCTCTAATTTATACTCAATCTTTCGACCTCAAGTATTTCGTCTCCAATTTCTCTACCTGAATTTGTCACTATTATTATTTTGCTAACCCTGCAATCATATGGAGCAAAGATCACATAATCACTTTTATCTGATTTCAACTTATCCAGCTCGATCTTTAATTTTTCTAAATTTATGACTGCATTATGATAGGCAACCTGAACATCTTCGAGATCTGCAGTGCTAACAGCATTCGCTTTAATTAACTTTCTATATCTTTCAATATCTGTTGCAGCATCTTCTAATTCTTTCTCTGCATATTTTACTTCAAGCTCTTTTTCTCTTATATCATATCCAATGCCTTCATCATCAAATTTGGCAAGTACTTCTCCCTTCTTAATTAATTTGCCCTTTTCGGGTAGATAAGTTACAATTCCCTCTATTGACGATGAGACTATTTCCCCATAAACAGCAAAAGACAGAGACATTAAAACGACAAAGATTAACTTTTTCAAACTCATTAACTCCTAATGTTAACTATTAATTTTTTTAAACGAAACAATAATTAGGTCAACCTAAGAAGATATTAGGCCAACCTAATTAAAAAGTCAAGAGTTGTATAAACAATAATCTTAAAAATATTAAATATTAGAGTTTAGTTACTTCCATTACACAATTACCGGCAAATGCATTTGAGCCTGAATAATGAATAATATTTGTAACAACACCATCAAAAGGAGAACAATATGTAGAACGTTTGTTAATTATTAATTCGGTTGCTTTCAAGTCTTCAACTGCATTCTTATAATTCTGTTCAGCCTGTTGATATGCCTGTAAAGAATCTGCTGTGTTTTCTTTATACAATCTCTTAATTCTATCATAATCGGCCTTATAATATATTAATTTAGCCTTATTCTGTGCTTTTGTTATATCATTATACGCAGTACTTACACAAAATAAGACCTGACCTTTTTTGACTTTTCCTCCTAAATCAACCTTTGTTTCTACAATACCTTCAATCATAGGAGCAATACGTGCAACGATAGGTTCTTCAATCTTATCTTTCTTCTGCATTTTTTTATAATCACTTAACCTCATAACCTCCAGAATAGCATTATTATTTTCAATATTACCGGAAGCACCCGGTGTAGCCGAACCGCTAAAACAGTAGATTTTTGTCACTACTCCATCGAAAGGCGCATAATATTTCGACCATTTATCTATAAGTAGATTTTCTATATCAAGGGAACCTTCAGCATTTTTTATTGCATATTCAGATTCTTGGAAATTATTTAATGATTGAGCCTGATCTTTATTTAAGATTTTCATTCTTTTATACATTGCTTTATAATAATTTACATCATCCTCGCACTTAGCCTTGATTGTTTCAGTATAATCCGGTTCAACTTTAAACAACAACTGCCCTTTTTTAACCTCCTGCCCCTGAGAAACTTTTAAATCAATAATACCTTCCAGATACGATGCAATTTTCGCAATTGCAGGGGTTTGAATTTCTACCTTTCCATAGACATTAATACACGCGACACTCATGATAACAAGC
>CAXXMS010000003.1:0-123288 GCA_963678745.2 Victivallales bacterium
AGAATACATTCCAGTAGAAGTTATTAATAATATTTCAGAGTCTGAGTTCGAGCGGATTCATTGTTAAATGAAGTCGGGAACTTAGATGAGTAACAAGTAACAATTTAGTTTATTGTTTTCAGCAGTTTGATCGAGTCTTCTGAAAATAAACTTATAATATTTTCACCGCTATAAAGGTTTTTATTTTCCAGTTTAAAACCACTTTCTTCAATGGCCGGTACGATTTCTTTTGTAAGCTCTTTTAACTCTGACGCTAAAAGAAGTGACGAATAGTTCTTATCCAATAGATTTGAAATTTTAAAGAATACTTTTTCCAACGCAAAGAACAAGGGCGTCCAATTAACCCACTTAGGAAGTTCATTTTTAATTCCAAGCAGTTCTGACCATTTATCTTGTAACAAGCTATATTTTTTTCTCTTCCTTGAATAGAACAGTAGATTGCTTCACTTATTTTCATGTCAACAAGTGCATCCTGAACCGTTTTCTGATAGTAAAAAATATCTTTTGATATTTTACTTGGATGTGCAGTTTTGCCATCAGCTAGATAGGATATTACTTCGGCTCTGGCATTAAGCCCAAAAAGAGCTCTTGATTTTAAAATAAGAGAAACAGCCTTACCACTTTTAAATAGAGAAGAATAATGTCTCAACTCTAAATTATTTCTATGAAATCCATGTTTTTGAAATTCAATATCAACGTTTTTTCCTACAGGTAGAGCTGTACCATTTTTTGCAAAAAAAAGTATCTCGTTGGTATTATTAGGATATAATTTAGCTAACTGCTGCCATTTATTTTTCCTCCGAGGTTCAATATTTGCCATTTTATCAGCAACTGCACATAAAACAGTCCTTGAGATAAAAGGATATTTTTTAAGTATATTTTTAAATCTCTGAATATTTATAAACTTTCCGTTTACATTCATCCAATCTAATATTTCATCAAAAAGCCTGGCATCATATCTGGCAATTGAAAAACTGAGCAACAGTAATGCTTCAGGATCAATAATCCATTCATCTTCTTTATCAACATAGCCTGCTACTCCTAATGAAGACCACTGCTTCCAAAGAAAAGAAAGCAGTAAATCTAAATACTGATTTTTAAATTCGTTCAGCAACATTGTCAAAACCTATTTGTCTTAGAAACATTTTCAGCATTTCATGATATCCAGCAGAGGGATCAAGTTTCATTGACCACTTTGCTGCTTGTAAAATTTCTTCCATTGTTGGATTTAAAGCAATTAAATCGTCAGCATGATAACCTCCAAATCTATCAACTGCAGCCCATAGTTTGAAATGTATCTGATCTAATCGACTTATAAAATAAACAGTTAAAGCGTCACCATATTTAACTTCCTGCAACCTTTCCGTAAATAATTCAGGTAAACCTAACTGGAAAATTCCTCCTTCATTACTGCTGGGTCCATTATTAATCCAGTCATCAGGTAAATCTAATAGTTCTCCAACTTGTTTGGCTGCTTTCATGAAATCTATCGGTAAAGGTACTGGTTCAATCAGTTGAGCCTTTTTATTCATCAAAGCAACAATATCAATATCTTTAGTTACTCTATTAACTAGATTAGCAGCTATTAATGCACTGCCTCCACAGACAACAATTTTTATTGGTGAAGTACCATTTAGTTCCATTCTATCATTTAATAGCTTCAATGTTTTATTTATTATATCTTTTGTTAATTCTTTCATAATATTATATATATTAGTTTATATTAGTGTTATATCTACTATTATAGCTCTTTTGGAGTAATTTTCAATATATACTTGATTTATTATTTTATATATCTTACTATGCTGATAGTTACTATAGTTGTAGTAACTATAAACGTAATAACTGCAAATATAGTTATTTTACGAGATAGCTAAAATATACTCTTTAAACTTCATATATTTTCTTTGACTACAGGCTTCAACATAGGCAGTATATCCCAGGATATAAATGGTTTTATTCTTCTTTTGTATCTTCCTAAATCTTTATAATGAATTGTATCGAAAACATCCTGATCTGAATTAAAATGCCTTTCTGCATATGCATGAAACATATACTCTGGTATTATGCCATAATTGTCCTGTCCTAGAATTCTTTTTCTTGTTGAGTCTGCGTGCCTAATATTGATGGGAATTTTCTTTCTATGTAGTGCATTTGCGATCAGGACAGCTTCAGCCAGTCTATTTATTGCTCCTGCTGATATTTCTAAGAAAATTTCTTCTCTTTTAAAAAGCTTTTCTTTATGAATATACAAATCTATATGTGTAGAATTGCCGCCTCTTTTAATTTCAAAAGGATGGCCTCCTATCGAACTCTTAGGATGTTTATTATCCAACCATAATTGAAATTCTTCAATAGAATTTGGATCAATTTTAGTTAAAACCATTACACCTGCCATCTGCATATGATAAATACATTTCCCGACCGGATAGTTTTTTGTCAACGATCTCGTCTTGTCTTACTGAAGCTATGTACGCAATTTTACAGCAGTCAAAATAAAAGTTGGCATTAATCTGCTGATCTTTTAAATAATTCTTTGAAATGTAATATCCGGACTCCACTGTTTTAATAAAATAATCTATTTCTTCAATTTTAAGCTCGTCTTTTAGATCACGGAAATAATTTCGCCTGGAAGCACGAACTACTGAAGAAGGAACAATTCCATATCTGTATTCAACCGGATACTCCTCACATACTTTTTTATTTGCCTTAACCCAATCTTTTTCAACAAAATTAAACCACTTTCTTGCGTTGTTTAACAAGTATGTCCATTGATCAATATATTCATCATAAAGGAATGCTTCTCTACCTAAGCTTTCTGTATATTTTATTTCTTTGTCATCAACTTCAAGACATTTTAAAGAGTCGCCAATCATATCCTGAATATAAAATTTATTATCATATTCTACTATCACTAAATAGTGCCATTTTCCGTTAAGTAGCGGGAACATAATATCCCATATTTTATCCCTAGAAGAGATTTTATATTCAAACTTCTTTAATTGTGCTATGACGTCTTTACATATTTTTTTTAATTTATTTAGTTTCATCTTTTACTTTTATATACTTTGTTATCAGGTTGCTTAGCCATTATCTGTTGTATTTTATCAAACGAAACCGGTAAAAAACTATTATTATCTACACCTACATCCCACTGTTTACCTTCAGGTTGTAATCTGCCATGCGAATGCCCGTATAGCTGCCAGGAACCATGATGAGATTTTGGCCATGTTCTCATAGCATAATGGCAGACAACTACAAATATTCCCTCGATTTTTTTCTCCCATATTCTGCTTGCTGAATTTTTAAGCCATTTATCATGACTTCCCATAATAAATATATGGTTGCCGTTTAGTCTTGGAATAATCCTTTTTGCTGTTTCTTCTCTAAAACAAAAATCGCCTGCATGAACTGTAATATCATGTTTTGTTACAAACTTATTATGATTTGCAACTAATAACTCCTGCATTTCATATACAGAATTAAATGGTCTATTACAGTATTTTATGATATTTTCATGATCATAATGTTCGTCTGATGTAAAGTAGTACATTTCTATTTCTTCTAATATTTATTTTACTTTATCTTTTATAGATTTTCCTATAACTCATAAACAAAGTCTAATTTGCCTCCGGCACGAGCTTCTCCTGGATAACCAATCTGGTTTGAAACAAATTTTTTACAGCCATTAAATAACTCAAAACACGATGTGTAATGCGAATGCCCGGATATCCATAAATCAAATTCATTTTTATTAATTAAATCAGAAACCTCTGAGACAAAATAACTGTTTAATTCATCTCTAAAATATTTGGGATCTACACATTTAATATGTGGAGAAAAATGTGTAACAATAACAGTTTTTCCTGAAAACTTTTTCATTAACTCATTTGTTAAGTATTTTTTTGAATCTCTAAAAAGCTGCATACATTTCATCGCATTGAATTTTCGATAATGCTCTGTAAATCTAATATACCTGAAATCAGACATTTTTGCCTGAGCCAGATATGCATTATCTTCCTGCAGAGAAACATTACTTCCTGTATTAAAAGAAAAATCCGTCCATAATGTACAACCTATAAAGCGAACTTGATTTATCACACAACTATTGCATTCAAGTAGGTGAACAGCATTTTTATCCTTTAATAATTCAGCTCCTTTTTTATAATCTAAATCAACGTTTCCACTGGTATAAAATTCATGATTACCAAAAACCGATATTACAGGCTTACAATGCTCTTCAGCAAGGTTAACAGCAAAATTCAAATTTTTCTTATACGTATTATGAATGTCACCAGCGAGAACAATTATATCACTGTTTGTTTTAGTAATACGACGATCTTTAAATTCTAAATGTAAGTCTGATATTATTTGTAGTTTCATAGTTATTTTAATATTTGTAAAATTAAACAAAATTATTACTGTAAATTACAGCCACCCGGTTGTCCTTAATTTATCCTCTCTAAGGGCTTTGAAATGTAAATCAACAGTTTCCTCAATTAATTCAGGAAATGTTTTGCCTGAATTATTTCTTCTTTGATTTGCTAAATACTCAATCAATCTAGACCATTCATTTAATCCAATTAGAATATATATTCCATATTTCTCACAGTCAATATTGAGCTGTTTATAAAGCCTGTTAAGCAGTGGTTTATATTCAAGTTCTAAATTTCTGTAACCGGATAAATACTGATAGCCAAATTCACTGAAAGAAGCCTTGGGATTATTATGTAAGTAATCTTTGAATAAAGTAACAGACTTATCAGAAAAATACTTATCAATCTTAGGTTTCAAAAAATTGTAATTAAAGTTATTTATTTCTATACTCATAATGAACCTATCTTGAATTTATGCAAACATAGCAATCAGAAAAATCAAATTTGTATATGATTTTCTAATTGCTATGAACATTATTCTTACTAATGCAAATTATAAACTAGGAATATCTACCCAGGTTCTACCAATATTAATTGAACAAATTGTAGTATAATCAACACCAAATATTTTAGCAATATAGTTCTGACGATACTTTAACTTTAGCATTGCTTTAATAGTTTTAACTATTTCTGGAGTAAGCTTAGCAACTGTACTATTCCTAATATTCTCTTTAGGTGTAACAAAACGACAATTTTGAGGGGTGTAATTCCCATCATTTTTGATTCTATCTAGATGAAGTTCCTTGCTATATCCATTTTTCCTACACCATTCGATAAATTTTTTTGGATTTTTCAGCCATAATTTACATAATTTGATACCTCTTTCGCCATATCTATCAAAAGCAATATGATTTTCATCCATACATCGTGAAATTATGGATCTAAATCTTCTATAAAGTGGATCATAAGAAAACGAGTTCATCTTTCTTATTTCTTTTTCGCAATTTTTGCACTTTGAACTACGTCCGCTTCTGAGATTACTTGCTGGTATTGGATACATATTCCCGCAATGCATGCAGAGACAATCATAATATATATTACCAGATTGATCTTTATGAGATCTTTGGATGATCATCCAATCTGCTATACGTTTTCCTGTTAAATCTATAAGTTTAGGCATATATACCTCCTTTTTCACTACTTATATTTTTACTTCTGCTAACTTCATAGGCACAACGGATACCTTGAAGCTATTACTAGCATTTATCACTTTTTCATTTGAATTATAAAATAAGACTAGATTGACAAGCAGTTAATTGAAGCTATATTTATTAAGGATATAGCTTCAATGTTGACTAATTATCAATAAGTCAATATGGTAATTCTCTTTATTGCCGGCAAGCTAACAAGAGAAACTCTACTATGCTGTATCCATATCATCACCCCCTTTTACTTTGGCACGTTCAAGATATTCAAGAATTTCATTCTCATCTAATCTTATACTCCCCCCAACTTTATATTTTGTAAGATTTGCTTCTGGTATTATCTTAAAGTCCAAAGTATTACTGGTAATACCACCTAAAAGATCCTGAGCCATTCGCCTAGATATTAATTTTGGAACTTTATTAGTTTTCAATCTCAACCTTTTAACGATCTCAGAATGCTCACACTCTAATACTAGTCCCTCTTTCTTCATCATATTCGAAAATTCAGTTATCAAATTTATGACAGGTGATCTAATTTGAACTAGTTCAGATATTGACAATTCTCTTTGTAAAATCATTTATTAATATTCCTTTTCTGTAACTTATTTCAACTAATTATAGCTAATCTAACATATATTAAAAATTTTGCAAATATACTTTGGATTTTTTTATTAATTAGATTATAGTAAAAAAATACTATTAATTAACATGAATCCTTTGATTTTATTAAATGCAGTTTTTTATATTAGTTATTATTAGGAGATATTATGAACAAATTAATTACAGAAGAAGTAAAACAGGCTATTTACGATTTTTTAGCTAAAGAAAATCTTAGTCAGGCAAGACTTGCAACTTTACTTGAAATAAAACCACCATCTGTCAACAATTGGTTAAATGGCCGAAGTAAAAGAATTGACATCAAAACTTGGGTGAAACTTGAAAAACTCATTAAAGAATACTTACCTATTAATCATAAGTTAGATGATACACTCTACAATAAAATAAAAAAACGTTTTTTAGCAATGTTCAATAATAGTATATCTGACCTTGAAGAAATCAAAAATACAGATAATAAAAAAAAATATGTTGCTAACTTTAAAAAAAATATAGGAAACTATATAAGTTCTGCAAACTCTTATCTCAAATACAATAAAGTTGATGATGAAATTGTTTTTAAATTATCAGAACTTTATTATAAAATCATAGAATCTTTTAACTCTTTGCCTGACAATTTAAAAGATGAATTCATTGAAAATTATGTAGAAAAGACACATTACCTTCATATTGCAGTTAACGAAAAGAAAGAGACTCCAACAATTAAGTAAAATTTAGATATTATAGCTTGGAATTTTTCCAACTGATTTTTTAATAGTTTCTTCTCTGAGGTGGATATAATACTTTTCAAGTGTTCTAATATTGTCCCCGGTGATTTCTGAAAGTGTATGGATATTCATTCCATTTTTGATACATTCTGTGATGAAGGTATGTCTTAAACTATGAAAACCGAGGATTTCATTTTTCCCACATACAATCCCGGTTTTGTTAAAGACTTTCATTGCATCTTTTTTAGGTCCATGAGGGTTTCTTAAATATCTTTCAGCAATTAATGGAACGACATAATCTGAATCTTCCTGCTGCCATTTTTTAGCTTTCTCTAATTCTTCACTAAGTTTTGAAGTTACTGGTATCATAACCTTAACATCAAAATTTATAGTTTTTTTAGGGTAACAACTTATCAAATCGTTTTTTATATATGAATATTTTAATAATATACAATCGGCTAACCTCATACCAGTATTAACACCCAAAGTAAAAACAAAACGCAACTGTTCCTTGTCTTTAAGGTAGAATTTTTCATCATTAATTATTTCAAAGAGTTTCCCTACTTCTTTTTTATTTAACTCTTTATGGGTTTTCTTTTTTTCCTTTTTTTTTGCAATATGATTCCAAGGGTTACTTGAACGGTGATGTTTTAAGCTGATAACATTATGAATAAGTTTTAAAGCTGCGATATGATAATTATAAGTATTTTCAGATATTTTAAATTTCCATAGATAGCTTGCGTATTCATCTGTAATTTCATGGTCAAGATCAAATAAGTTTGTAATATTAGGATGATTGCTTTTTATCCAGTTTTTGAACCTATTAAAAATACGACCATAGTTTTCCAAGGTTCCTTCAGATGTACTCTGCTTCCTGGATTTACTGCTATAAAATTCCTGATATGCCTCATCTAAAGGAACTTCGGCTTTTGGTTTAGCTAAATTTCTTGCCTGAGCTACATGAAAAGCTATTTCTTCCTTGGTTTTAGCTTCTATTACCGGTAAGTATTCTTTTGCTCTAGCTTTGGCTTCGGATTCTAAAGTAGTTTTTAAACTCACTACTTTCTTTTTACCATTGACATAGTATTGGAGCGAGTAATTTTTCCCCCGCTTAAAAATACATCCCTGACCTTTTTGTCTTTTAGATTTTTTGTTTGACTTAGTACTTTGTGTCATAATTAACTTTTCCCATAAAGAGACTCAATCAGATTAATATTATCAATTTGAGTTACTATGACAACAAATACAATATTTAACCTACAAATAACCTACATATTCTTGTTTATTTGTACTTAATACCGCTTAATTGACATCGTAGAGGTCACAGATTCGAGTTCTGTTACGCCCACCATTTATTTTATAACATTTAGCCACAAACAACACTATTTTTCCTCATAATTCATTATTTCAAATAGGGTGTAAATAAGGTATAGTTTAAATTAGCATTTGTAAATTAAAATGATATTGTAAGCTACGTTTTTTTAAAAAAACTCAAAATCAATCAGCTTTAAATCAAATCGCATCGCTTGGTTTTGTTATTATCTAAATCCCAAAGATGCATAGAATTACTTTTGCAAAATTTCCATTCCAGGTTTTAAATTATTTAATAATTACAATGACTGTTAAGAAGGTATTGGTAAGTGTTTCCGAGAGGATTTTAACTTATTATTAATAAAAAACTATATTATAAAGGACTTTAATTGTGAATTTTTAAGTATTTAAATTTGCTTTCATACGCAATACATTCCTATTTATTATATAAAAAGTTGATTGATAGGTATATCCCAAAAGGAGTCCTGAAATCACAAGGCTATTCATTATACTAAATGAATGGAACCATGAATCTGTACACCTTAATTTATATAATTTAATAAGTGGTATGCCTTTTATAGAGTCTAAATCTGATCTTAGGTTGTTTAAAAGTCTAGAATATGATATTTTGGATGTTTTACTCATCAAATCAGCATATAGTTCAATTATAGTCTTAATATCATAAAGATCCTCAAGTGTACCAGGCATAGAACATATAAGCCTTTTTACATTTTTACTCATCCTCTTAAAATAAAAATAACTCTCATCGAATTCTAAGCCAACCTGTTTTGCTGTTTCTCTAATTTTAATCTCGTCATTTTGTATATCTTCAGGCTTTTGATTCCTGATATCAGAATATATATCAACAACTCCCAAAGGCTTATTTCCATCTATAACTCTGAATAATTCTTCCAATATTCTATCTTTACTTTGCCCTAACATATTTCCAAACGTATTATTTCTCCAATTCATAAAAGGGAACTTAATTTCATTATGTATTGGACAAATATACTTTATAGGTTTTCTAAAAGTCTCCAATGATAAGTCTTCCAGAAACATATAAAAACATAAAAAATTATAATGCTTCTTGTAATAACATCCATTAAGGATATTGCCAGTACTATCAATAACATATTTTTCAATTTCTTTACATTCGGTAAGCTTTAAGTTTTCGAATCCATCGTTCTTAACACGCTCCAAATTAATACTTTTATAATTCATATTACTACTCCATGTATAAATATTAACTATTCTAAGATTGTTCTATTTATAAACATCTTCTTTGTAATATAATAGAAATTTCCATTATTCACCTTTAACAGTAACTTAGCATTGCTCATAGATAAACAATATCTTATATGTAGCAGAGTAAACCTCTCGAATAAATGATGTACTTTCGATTTCCAATAAAGTTATGACAAACATTCTGCCTCAATTTCTATCTAGGAACTAGCTAGGCCATTATTATTGGAACTTATTCAATAACAATTATCAATAGAAAAATAAATTATTCATTGTTAACGGTCCATTGTTCATTGATAGAAATTCCCTTATCAGCAGAACTTAGTTAATTAACAATTAAAAATTAATAATTAAAAGTGGTAACATGATAGACCAAATAAATGAACAATTTATAACACCATCGCTCATTGTCAACTGATCATTGTTCATTGGTGAAAGTTCCCTTATCGGCGGGATGCGTTCTGACATAGCAAACAGGTTTCTTCAGGGAGCGAGGGACGCAATGTCATTAACTTAAGCCCTCATTATTTTTCAAGTTAACTATTTATTATTTTTCAGAAAAAAACTTTTATATAAAAACGGCCTAGCAGATGCCGTTTTCCATTCCTCTTTAAATTAAATACTGGAGCCCTGCTATTCGCAGGGATAAATGGTTTTGTGGCGCCCGTCAGGCGAATAGCCTGGTCAAAACCAACGCCCTGTGCATCCTCTGCATTCAAAAATTTTATCTTTCGTATATTACAGCATTTCCTGTCAATGCAATCGGTCGTTCGGAAACGACCACGTTATTCAACATGGCAGGCATCGCCTGTTTCCCTCCAGAATCACAGTTCTTAAATTAAATTTGTATTTCCGCTTGATTTTTTATAAACCCTTAAGTTAATAGCATTGGCGAGGGACGTATGTCTTAATTCCCTTATCGGCGGGATACGTTCTGACGTGCTTTTTGGTATACTCTGTATATACTCAAACTATTTCAAAATACTGGTTTTATTTTTTCAAAATGATCATTAATACGTGACCTTAAAGTTTCAGAAATATTGTCCCATTCATTTCTGAAAAAATCTAAAACATCAGATTTAAACTCTTTGAATGAGGTAAAAACTTTGTTATTTCTTACATGTTCGTTCATTACTTTCCATACACGCTCAATCGGGTTAAGATTTGGACTGTAGGGTGGAAGTATATGCAAAATGAATTTTTTATGAGGAGGCGGCTTTTGCAAAGCGTCAAGTAACATTTGAGCAGTTACTTTCTTTTCCTCTAAAATTTTCTTATTTATAAAGAATTCAGGTTCGTTTTTCAAAACCATATACAGGTTTTTTCTCAATCTCCCTGTAAGTTGTTTATTATTAGCCGGTAATTTTATCTGATAATAGTCTTCTAAATATTTTCTATTGAAAGGATCTTTTATTCCAAGATATGCACCAACTTCTTTACATGTATGAGCACCTCCGCCGTCTGCAATAAGATGTATGGTACCGCTAGAGGCGGTTGAATCATCAAGATATCTCAGAAAATCTAATGTAGCATTGCCATCTATTGTTTTATACTCTTTTGTAAAAATAGACATACTTTCTAAATCTATTGCTCCTGTAAGATTTATCCTGCTTCTGCCTGCAACTGTAGCTATCATTTTCTCAACACCTTTCCTTATCCAGCCTAATGTGATTTTTGTGGCTTGAGTTGGGTGAACACTATCCATAAAAAATATTTTATCATTTTCTTTGAGGTTATTCTTTATTTCATCATATTCTGCTTTAAAAGCTTCCTGCTTTTCGGTATTGTACTTAAGTGGGACTCCTTTTGGAGCTTTATAAGAAAATCTATTATGCTTTAACCAGTTATACATTCCCTGCTGAGTATATTTTATGCCGTAAGCATTGTAAACATATGCAATGATCTCTTTAGTGCTTGGGTAGGTATTTTTTTCTAAATGATTTATTAATTCATTAGTTTGTTCAGAAGTCAACAGGCTGCTTGAACCGCCACTTTCATTTTTCAATTTTTTATTATCCAAATAATCTTTAAGGTGAGTTGTTACTGTTGTTTCATGAATTCTTAATGCCTGAGCTATTTGTGATTGAGACCAACCCTCGGATGAAAGCAACACAGCTTTTATACGGTCACAGGCCTTACTGTTTCGCTCTTTTTTATGTTGTGCTTCAAGTTTTATTTTTTCGTCTAGTGTTAATTGGATATTCATATCTATCAATATAGGCTGTATTAGGATATTACAACTCATGCAACTGTATTTTCATTCAGTTTGAGTATATATGTATGTATTTATGTCTTAATTCCCTTATCGGCGGGATACGTGACAGCTAGATTTATAAACACCTGATATTTTGCAAATAAGAATACCCATTCTGTCAGCCTATATTCTTCTATTATTTTCTTATTCCTCCAATTATCAAAAATATTTTCTTAGTTTTTCTTATTTTCTTACACTAAAATCTTTCTTAACCCATATCTTCTTATTTTCTTAAAGTTTTATTCCAGGAATTTCAGATGAAACATCGGAAAATAAGATGCAGAAACTGTGGTAAGTATTTTTATCCCGACAAATACAACTACCATCATCAAAAATATTGCAGTCGAACAGAATGCCGAAGAGCCAGTCGCAGACAGTCAAGTAATAAGTATCGTGAAAAGAAGTCAAGAGACCTATCTTACAGGCAATCAGAATCAAACCGTGCAAAAGATTGGTATTCAAAACACAGTCTAAAAGTTAAAAACAGGAAAAAAAGTTGCAAAAAAGTTTCTTCCAAAGAAGTTTTACGTGATTTCGCTCAGGTAGAAAAAATACAGATTGACATATCAGTTTTACGTGATTTCGCTAATTTGCAATCTATTATATTACAAGGAGTTATATCACAGTTGACAGGGTGTGGTTTACGTGATGACATAAGCAATTATATCCGCAGAATGTATGATAGGGGCAGAGAGGTTTCAGGAGTGGATACTGAAACAAATTCTTTAATAACAAAATTGCTTAATGAAAGGAACTGCAATGAAACACAAAAGAATAATTCTGCCTGAAAAAAGACGAAAAATACCTGCTCACTTCAGCTGGATTGATCACAGACTTGTCAGAGATGGTTATAGTAGAAAGTGTTCTGCCCGGGCACTTGGTCTGTATCTTTTTTTGTTAAGTGTATCAGACAGTGAGGGACTTAGCTTTTATGGAGTCCGCAGTATTTCACGAGAAATAAATATAAATGGAAATGAACTTGACGAATTACGCAGAGAACTTCTTGATGCCGGTTTAGTGGCATACCGTGACGGTATTTATCAGGTTCTTGACCTTGATGTCAGCAAAGTTAAACAGGATGAAACAGCTTATGATGGAAGCAAAAAGGTAAGTGAAATACTTGAACAAATGTTTGCGGAGGATAAACGATGATAGACTATCAGACCTTCTGTGAAATAAGACGCATGTATGATGAAGAAAATATGTCTTCTAACAAAATAGGAAAAATACTTGGTATTGACCAGAAAACCGCTTCAAGGTGGGCTAAAAGAAAACGTTTCAGCAAAAAGATAACAGTTCAGCGTAACTGTGTGATTCATAGTTTTAAAGAAAGAATCGACAGTCTCATAAAAGAATGCCCTCATTACAGTGCTCAGCAGATATTTCAGATAATATGTGAAGAAGACTATAAGGGGTCCTACAGCACTGTTGCACATTATGTTGCTAAAATTAAAGATAGGCAGAAAAAAGCATATCTGACACTTAATTTTGAGCCTGGAGAATATGCTCAGGTTGATTTTGCAAACTGCGGCAGTATAAAACTTAACAGTACAAACAGAAAAATTTATGCATTTATAATGGTGCTTTGCCACAGCAGAATGATGTATGCTGAATTTATTTATCATCAGAATCAGGAGAATTTTCTACAGTGTCATAGAAATGCGTTTGAGTATTTTGGAGGCATCCCTAAAAATATAATGGTTGATAACTGTAAAGTTGCTGTACTTGAGCATAGTAGATACGGTAGCGTAAAGCTTAACCCGCACTATCTGGACTTTGCGTATCACTACGCCTTTAATATAAAAGCCTGTGGTGTCAGAAAACCACATGAAAAAGGACAGGTGGAAAAGGCTGTTGATTATCTCAAGGGTAATTTTCTAAGAGGACGCAGTAACATAACTGATATTGGTTCATTGAACAGTATCTGCAGATACTGGCTTGATAATATGGCAAACTGCAGAGTACATAAAACTACCCGGAAGCGACCGGTAGATATGCTGCAGAAAGAGAAAGAACTACTGGGAGACATAAATATACTTCCATATGATTGTTCTACGATAAAAACCGTAAGAGCAAACAGCCAGTTCAGGGTTATTTTTGATACAAATAGATATTCAGTTCCTGCTGACTTTGCCTCCAGTGTACTTACAGCTAAAATATACCCTGAAAAACTTCTGTTCTATCATGACAACTCTCTTATAGCAGAACATAAAAGATCATATGAAAGGCATATGGACTTTGAAAATCCGGAACATGTAAGAAAGCTGCTTGAATACAAACGCAATGCCAGAGAACAGAAGATGATATGTTCATTTCTGACAATTACAGATAAAGCTCCTGATTACTATGCAGGGCTGAAGGAAAAAAGATTTAACTCTAAAGATCATGTAAGAAAGATATTGACTCTGTGTGACCGTTACGGCAGAAATAAAACAGCTTCAGCACGGGAAGATGCTCTTGAGCTTGGTGCTTTCAGCAGTGAATACATTGCAAACCTGCTGGAACAGCGGGAACGCTTTACTCCTGCAGAATCTCCACTGCATCTGCTAAGAAATAGAGATTGTCTTGATATTGAACTTAAGCCGACTAATATGAACGTATACACAAGCCTTGAGAAAGATAATAAAAATGCAAAAAAACTATAACTCTCTTATTGATAACCTTAACCTTTTGAAACTAGGTTATACTGCTGAAAACTTCATAAAAGCAGCTTCACATGCAGGAAAAAACAAACTCGACTATATTGCCTATCTGGAAAATCTTATTTCAGGAGAAACAGCAGTAAAACAGGAAAAAGCTATAGCAAACAGGATAAAGAAAGCCAGATTCCCGTATAGCAAAACTATGGATCATTTTGACTGGAATCATCCTGATAAAATCAACCGCATGCAGATAGAAAATCTCTTCAGGCTTGATTTTATAAATGAAAATAAGAATATCATCCTTATTGGTAACTGTGGGCTTGGTAAATCACACATAGCCATAGCTCTGGCTCTGAAATCATGCAATAAGGGATATTCTACTCTCTTTACTCCGGCTGTGGATATTATAAACAATCTTGCTGCTGCAAATGCTATAAATTCACTCGAAAAGGCAATAAAAAAGTATGTCCTGCCAAAAGTACTGGTGATTGATGAGTTAGGGTATCTCCCTATTGACAAAATAGGAGCAAATTTATTGTTTCAGGTTATATCAAAAAGATATGAAACAGGTCCAATTATTCTTACAGGCAATAGAGCATTTAAAGACTGGCCCAAAGTATTTAATAACGATAATACTGTTACAAGTGCCGTACTGGATAGACTGCTGCACCATAGTGAAGTTATCGTTATTGAAGGTGGCAGCTATAGAATGAAGGATAGAATAGAAAACTAAGAATTTAAAAATTATTGCAACTTAAACTCCTGCCGTTGTCTTTTAAGTCTACGGATGGGAGTTTTATGTACTGACTCTGAAAAACAGGAATTCTTATTTGCAAAATATCAGGTGTTTTGACTTGCAGCTAACAGGATACGTTCTGACGAGTATAACACATACCTTCCTAAGTGCCCACGTGTCTTAATTCCCTTATCGGCGGGATACGTTCTGACAAAAGAAAGATAGCTAATGATTTAGGTATGACTAATGTCTTAATTCCCTTATCGGCGGGATACGTTCTGACTGGACTGTGTCCGTACAGCCCAGGGAGTGAAAATGGTGTCTTAATTCCCTTATCGGCGGGATACGTTCTGACCCATTAAGCGTAGTACAGCTTATGGCTAGAGAATATATGTCTTAATTCCCTTATCGGCGGGATACGTTCTGACAATAAACTCTCACGAATATTACGATGGACTATATGTCTTAATTCCCTTATCGGCGGGATACGTTCTGACATTAGGTATTATAATAGCTTGATTATTAGTGATTTGCAAGGCCGTTTTTCCATGAAATGCACTTTTCCTGTTAATAACTTTTGTTTTTTGAAAAATACAGAGGGATACAAGTTGTAAGCAGTTAATTGTTAGCTGCTTACAAACCAGGCAACAGAAACGTTGATTATCAACGACTTATGACGCAGGAAAATTTATGATTTCAGATTGCTGATTGATGATTTTTGATTTGTTAGAAATCGAAACAAGCCGTTGGCTTGAAATACTGTTGATTCTGTTTCTAGTTTAAAATTTGTTATTTGGATAATCTTTTTGTATTATTCTGAAAACTATACACTAAACACTGGAAATCAGATTTCTATAATCCATCTTTTCAGTTCTTTATCGTGTCCATCATTTTTTAAAATTCCGACTCCTAGATCAGCAAATGAATTTCCTTCAAGCATGCTATAAATCTGCTTTTGCTTATTAATAAGCTGCTTTCTTAAATCCCTGTATTCTGACAGAAGCTGAGAAATTTCAGCATTGACATTTATGGGAGTTTTTTTCTCGACTTTTTCATTAATGTTTTTACTTTTTCTCCTGTCATGATTATAATGATTATTTAAATGTCTTAATGGATTTGAATAATCATTCTTTTTAGGTTTGAATTTACAGTTACACTCAAGTTCAGCAGTAAGATAATTTAAAATTTCTTTAATTCTAGCACATCCCATCGGTTTATAGTTTTTATTTCCAAGGAATGAATCAGTAACTTTTTTCGAATAATTATCACAATTTTTCAATATTGAATGGATCTCCTGAACACCTTCACTTCCAAGCGGCTGTAAAACACCTCTTACCACTGTACGCTCATAATGTGTAAGAAATTTTTCATTTTCAGCCTTCTTCTTTATATATCTAAGAACATCACATCCTTCATATAATTTATCTAATAAAACTAATTCATCAGTCCTATTTTCTGTATTTGATTTTCTAATTTTAGAATATTCATTGTACATGTTCCAGGAGGCAACTGCGTTTTTTAACTGTTTTGCGGTTGAATAATAAACTCTATTTTTAAGTAGTTGAATACCGGCTTTTATAGCTGTACCTTCAGGAGAAATAAAGCAGCTTCTTCTGTTATTCAACCTATGAATTCCAAGCGGTAGTTTGATTCTTGAGTTTAACCTGTCTAAAGGTTTTTCTTTATTTGCCGGAAATACTTCCCTATGAGTTCCAGGTACTGGTTCCTTTGCCTTTTTTATAAGAGTTTGAAGAAAGCTTTTTACAAGTTCCGCGGAAAGCGCATTATAGAAGAAAAACCAAACGTGATATCCCTTATATCCTGAATTTTCTATAATCCCTTCAATACCTGCCTGATGAGCAATTTCCACAATATTAATAGCATCATCAAGAAGTCTTTTTCTCAGTTCCTCCAGCTTATCAGCATTTGAATTATCCAACATTTTTCTAGAAACATCCAAGTCAATTACACCAAATCTAACATTGTTTTCTTTTCCATAAACCGAAACTGCAAGAGTGTGTCTCCCAATCCAGTGTTCTTTCAGGTATTTACAGTTTAACACTCCTGAAGCAGGCTTGTACCCATGTCTACCCATCTTGTCAATATACTGCCTGTAAACCCTGTCTTTAGTAAAACCGAAAACCTCAAGCCACTTCTTAATATCATCATTACCAAATACAGGTTCATTATTAAAGGAGCTTCTTAAATTTTTTCCATCCTCTGGTTTTATACCGCATTTTTCTGCTGCACCATACATGCCTTGCAAGATATAAAGTTGTCCTAATTTATTTTTATAATTACTTCTTTCAGTATTTGATAACTCAATTTCATCATCTGTAAGAACTTTTTTTATTTTAGAGACAGCATGAACTGTTCTGCCAGTATCTATTAGAGTGTTAATCTCATCAAAAAGCTCTTCTTTCAATCGAGTTATTGAATAATTACTATTTGAGTTGTTATCTAATGCTGTGCTTTTTAATGATTCTGCTCCATTGTTATAAGCTTCATAATTATTTTCTTTATCATTGTCATCTGATCTATCATTATCAAAATAATTTTTCCACCCTCTAATCACTGATGCAATTCTTTTTGAATACTCCTCCTCTGATTCATCATCATATGTTTCTCTCTCGATCTTATTTTTCAATCTTTGCTTTGCTTCAACAGAAGGCTGTTTACCGGAGGGAGTATATAGAAAGCCTAAAAAGATGAAACCTTCTTCAATAGAATATCAGGACTCCTGATCTGGATAAATCGTCACAAGAGCGTGTATTCATACTAAACCCTATATAATAAATGAGTTATAAAAAATCTACTGCAAAATAGTTTTAGAGCTTTGAGGAAAATAAGAAAGACACCTTAATTATATATTTCACGATAAAATATAAACAAGAAAGAGTCTTTCTTATGCAGGAACTATTACCTATATTACCTGAAGGTGCAAGTCAAATATCTCAAAATCTATCAGTTATTCAGGAGAATGATAAATGGACATACTTTCATAGTTATCTTCCTGTTTTTATACATAAAGCAGACGATAAGAACTCTTTCCGAATGATAAGTTCTGCATTAATAGCCTCCGGCACCTGCCGTAATGTTGATATTCAAAGGACCTTTAAAGTTTCTCCCCGAAGCGTAATTCGTAATTGCAAAAAATATAATGAACTTGGCAGTGATGGTTTTATTAATATCAGTGGAAAAGGAAAACGCAAAGGAAAGGTGCTGACAGAGGCAAAGATAAAAAAGGCTGAAGAGTTATTATCGCTTGGTTTTACCCGCAGAGAAACAGCCGGAAAAATAGGAGTTGGTTATTCCGCACTATCTAAAGCAGTTCAGGATGGACGTATAAACTATGTTATATCTTCTGAAGATAGTATTTCAGATAAATCAGAACGCAGTGCTGCAGATACTAATGTAGCGGAAATATTTGGTGTAGCATGCACCAATGTTTTAGATCGGACGTTGTGTGCATTTGGTCTTAACGGGATTACGGGAAGTACTTTTCAACGCTGTAATGATGTATCAAATGCGGGTGTACTTGCTGCCTTGCCTGCACTTGCAGCTAATGGACTTTATTATCACAGCGAAGAGTGTTTCGGAGAATTTAAAGGATACTATTCTGTTCTTCATGTATTAACACTTTTAGGATTCATGGCTCTCTGCCGAATAAAGACAGTAGAGAAACTTCGCTGGGAATCTCCCGGTGAATTTGGTAAACTTATCGGCTTAGACCGCATTCCTGAAGTAAAATGCCTGCGGAATAAACTTTCAGAGTTAAGCAGTAACGGAGCTTCAGAAAAATGGAGTGAAATTTTATGCAGAAAATGGATGGATGAAGAGCCTGATTTATCAGGAGTACTTTATATTGACGGTCATGTAAGATTATACGGAGGAAAAGAAAAATTACCAAAGCAGTTTGTTTCCAGACAGAAACTCTGCCTCAAGGGAGTGATGGATTTCTGGGTAAACGACAAGCTTGGGCAGCCATTTTTTGTTATTCGAAAAGAAATAAATCCCGGAATGCTGGAAGTTTTAAGAAATGATATTGTTCCGCGTTTACTTGATGATGTTCCAAACCAGCCTACAAAAGAAATGCTTGAAGCTGATCCGTATCTGTACAGGTTTATTCTCGTCTTTGACAGAGAAGGATACAACCCTGAATTTTTCAAGGATATGTGGGCAAAGCACAGGATTGCCTGTATCACATATCACAAATATCCCAAAGAGGACTGGGATAAATCTGAATTCGAAGAAATTACAGTTGATTTAATCAGCGGAGAAAAAACTAATATGAAGCTTGCAGATCGCGGAACTTATATCGGAGATAAAAAGAAGGGATTATGGGTGCATGAAATAAGAAAACTTACAAAAAGCAATCACCAGACAAGTATAATAACAACTGCATTTTCGCTGCCCATTATGCTTACTGCAGTACTTATGTTTGCAAGATGGTGTCAGGAAAACTTCTTTAACTACATGATGAAACACTTTGCTATTGATTTACTTAGCGATTATTTAAAGAAGGACCTTGATGTCACCGAAACGATAGTTTCTCCTCAGTGGAGAGCCCTTGATAAAAAAAGAAATTCTCTTACAGGAAAACTCAAAACCCGAAAAAGCAGATTCGCTGATTTCACGATTCATCCAAAAGCTGAAAACGATTTAAAGAAATACAGAGAATGGGAAAAAGTAAAGACTGAATTAGCTGAAGAAATTACAGTAATTGAAAATGAGCTTGAGATAAAAAAAGAAGAGCAGAAAAATACACCGAAGCATATAAATGTGGAGGATTTGCCCGATGAGTATTCATTCAAAGCTCTGTCATCAAGCAAAAAACATTTAGTTGATACTGTTAGAATGATCGCATACAGGGCAGAAACTTCCATGGCTGCTGCAATTGCAGATAAATTCAAATCATTTGAGCAGGCAAGAGCTTTGCTGAGAGAAGTGTTTGTTACTGAAGCAGATTTAATTCCTGTAGAGGAAGAAAAAACTCTATATGTAAGAATTCATAACCTTCCAACAATTGCAATGGATAAAAATATGGACTGCCTGCTGGATATCATAAACCAGGCAAATGTGAAGTTTCCTGGAACTAATATGCTGTTAAGGTATCAAAGGCTTGGAACAGGAAAATCATGCCATCAGTAAGTGTTCCAAGTCAAGATCCCTGAACATAGAGATTTTGGAGGTGAATTTGTAGTACATTCCTTCTGGGAAAAATTAAAAATGCCGGACAGGTTAAAGGAGTTAAACTTTACATCAAGAGAAAGAAGCCTGGCAGAAAGTATTGTTGCCGGTCGTTTGTTAAAGCCCGGGAGTGAACTTTCCACATGGAGCTGGCTGCGTAATAATTCCAGTATATGCGAACTTACAGAGCATGAGCTTGAAAATCCTGGTCTAAGTTCTGTATATAAAATAGGAGACAGGCTTTTAGAGCACAAAAAAGAGATAGAATCACATCTTTTGAAAGTGGAGCGCAAGCTTTATCCTGAACGTGAAGTTCTGTACATTTTCGACCTGACTAACTTCTATTTTGAAGGTCAGGCACTTGGAAACAGTCTTGCTGAATACGGTAAATCAAAAGAAAAACGCAATGACTGTCCCCTTGTTTCACTTGGTTTAATTGTAGATTCTTCAGGTTTTCCAGTGACAAGTGAAGTTTTTCCCGGTAATATAGGAGAACCTTCAACATTATCACAGATACTTGAGAAAATGGGATATTTTGAGGACTATCTTCCTGAAATGAGACCTACTCTTGTAATGGATAGAGGTATAGCAACCAGGGATAATGTTAAACTTCTAACTGATATGCAACTGCCCTACATCTTAATAACAAGAGGTCCACGCAATAATCATTACCTTGAAGAATTTGAAAATCATAGCAATGACCCCGATTTCAAATCAATTGTAAGAGACAATAATGAAATTAAAATTAAAAAGGTAGAGAAAACTGATACCGGTAAAATAGAAGTATTATGCATAAGTCAGGGCAAAAGAGCAAAAGAAGATACAACGAGAAGGAAATGGACGGAACGTGCCTGTGAAGACCTTGCATCACTTCAGCGTTCTATTTTAAAAGGCAATATAAAATCTGTTAAAAAAATAAATAAAAAAATTGGCCGTCTGCAGGAACGCTATACAAATTTTGATAAATATTTTTCCGTTGATATTATTGAAGACAGCAAAAGGCCCGGATATGCTTTAAAACTTGATTTCTCAGAAAATCAGGTTTTTGATATTGATGAATTTGAAAGTGATCCTTTACATGGAACATATGTTATAGAAACGGTTTTAAAAGATAAAAGCGCTGAAGATATCTGGACATTATATATGACATTAACCAGGATAGAAGAAGCATTCTGGTGCATGAAATCGGATTTGGGAACAAGACCGGTATATCATCAGATTTCAAGAAGAACTCAGGCTCATTTATTTATATCTGTAATAGCATACCATTTATTAGTTAATATTGAATATAATATGAAGCAGGCAGGAGATACAAGAAGGTGGGCTACTATTCGGGATGTTCTGAAAACACACAAAAGAACTACTGTTATTATTACTGATAAAAAACAAAGAATTCATCATATAAGAATTTCAGGACAACCTGAATCAGACCATATGGATATCTACAATAAATTAAAATTAAAACCGAAAAAAACATGAAAAAATATATTGTTGCAAAGAGGTTGTAGTGGCCTAAAAAATTAATGATTAGCCTCAAAAATAAAACTAAACTAACAAACTTGGGCTAAAAAATAAAACAGAAAGTTATTAACAATTTAAACGAAAAAAACTTCAAACGTTTTGTAAGAGGCTCTATTATTTAAAGATAATATCGAGTAGGGTAAGATAAGGCTATAACTCTTATCTTATCCCTCTCACAGAACCGTACGTACGGTCCTCGTATACGGCTCATGTTAATTATTATTCTATTTTAATAGAACAGTAATACCAGTTTGTACTTTGTAAATGTCAAACAGTCCACTTTCATCAAAGAAAGAATTTGGAATAGCATAATGAGCCTGTGGACTTGAAGAATTTCTCCATGAAGACATTTTGATTTTCTTAAAGTTGCCGTTATAGCCAAGCTGTCTAAGCCTCCTATGAAGTTTCTTTGGAGTTTTCCAAAGCTTCATCTGTTTTGCTCTAAGCCTGTGTCTGATCCAACTCATCAACTCTCTGTAGATTCTTTTACAGTTTGCAATTCTGAAATAGTAGGCAAATCCTCTGATAACTGGATTTAAAACTTTTATCATGCCGCCAAGATTACCTCCGCTGTTACGTTTGGTCAGGCGTTTAATTTTATTCTTAAACTCCTTTAATCTGCAATCCTGAATCTTTGTAAAATTGGTATGTATTTCAACACCAAGAAATTTTACTCCCATACAGGAATGTGTAACATGTGTTTTGGTTTTATTGACTGTAAGCTTTAAGTCCTTTTCAAGATAATCCGTTGCTTTTGCAAGTGCATTATAAGCTCCGCTCTTGGAAAAACAGAATACCAGGATATCATCAGCATAACGTACTATTCGATAATTTCTGTTCATCATGAATTTATCAAAATGATCAAGATAGACATTAGCTATAAAAGGACTGATTACTCCGCCCTGCGGACTACCTGTATCTGTATCTGCAAAAACACTGTCTTTCATTGCTCCGCTTTCAAGAAATATTCTTATTAAATTGAGAATACTTCCATCAACTATCCATTTTCTAAATGACTGGATTATTATATCATGATTAAGCGTATCAAAACATCTGCTCAGATCCATATCAACAACCCACTCCATATTGTATTTGCGGATAAACATACTTGCCTTACTGATTGCATTATGACCGCTTCTGCCTGGTCTATAACCATAGCTGGAAGGATGAAAATCACAATCAAATATTGGCTGAAGTATGTTAAGCAGAGCCTGCTGTACAACTCTGTCACGAACTGAAGGGATTCCTAAAATTCTTTCACCTCCGCTTTTCTTCGGAATTGACACCTGTTTTACAGGCTTGGATTTATAGGTTTTATTCTTCAGCTCAAAAAGGAGTTCATCAATTTCAACATCAAGATTAACGGCAAAATCTTTGACGGACTGCCCGTCTATGCCGGGAGCTCCATTCGCTGATTTTACTTTGTGGAATGCCTCTGTAAGGTTCTTACGGTTCAGCATTCTGTCATATAAACTGTAATATTTCAATTCATTATTCCTTTTTATGGTTACTGCACTGATTTATCCATTCTCCTAAATTGAACATTCAGTTGACCTTCAGTGCGGGCAGATACTTTCTATCCTGAATGGCAATATATATCTGTTGACCGTACTTACTCTGATGAACAGTCAAAACACACAGTGTGAAGCTTCCACTTCAACCATGTGTAAAGGACTCCATCCCGTTGGATAGTTTGTGTTCTGTTCTATCAGGTTAAATGTATAATATCAGTTTTCAAATTAACTTCACCCCTTCGCATTACAGCATATCTTTTGAATAATACTGCATTTAACTGATAGGCAGTTAATCATTTCTGTTTTATCCTCCAGTCTGTTACCAGCTTTCACAGGCAGAAATTTCATCACTACTACGGGTTCATCTGCCACCTCACACCACATCTATCAGTCTTACATTTCTGCTTGAACATCAATATCTGTAAAAAAAAACAGAACAGTATAAGGCTTCCCCAGTTAATACACTGGTCCCTGTAAACAATCTCATCCTCAATCACACTATTGGTATGTTCAGGTATCAGGCTTTGCGATATTTTGCACGCTTACCTACCAACAGCGCCGAAGCAGGTTCACTTTCGTTATGTACTGTTTACTTCCTATTGCTTCCTTCAGACAATACCGTTACCAGTAAAGCCCTTGCAATTCGGATTAACTTCCCCCTGAACTGGGTGTTTCATGCTTCTTTCTGCATGACGGGTTTGCCAGCTTTGCTGGGCAAACAAAAAGGCGCACCGTTAAGTGCGCCATAAAACCGGTTAACAAATGTATTATACAGTTGTAACGTCTGGCAATTAGCGGAGTTTAACCGCACAAGGCTTTTCTGCATAATCGACAAACACCGGTTTTTATAATATCAAATACTATATAACCTAAAATGAATTAATATAATTTTCAAAAGCACTAAAAGTACAGAAATCATTATTATCAGCAAAAGGTAATTTTATATTTTCATTATTGAAAAATATTTTAACTTTGCAAGAATTGTCTTCTTTATACAACTCAAACTGTATGCGTGAAGCATATCCGGGATTTTTATCGAGCGGAACCCCGAGAGCACTCATCACCGAAAGTAAATTTTTATCATGAGCAGAGTAAAGATAACATTTAACCTGCGATTCATTTGCAATACATTTATTCATAGTAGTAACAATATTCTTTAAAAAGTCTCCCGCAATAAGTATGCCTGCCTGAATAGGTTTAAACTGCTGAGCATGTATCCATAATGCCAGACCAATTAATATCTCTTTCTGTTTATCATCTATTCCTTTGGGCAATGATACATTATGCAGGGTTCGAATATAAACATTACCTGCAAAGGATTTGGCATCAAGCAGAGAGCTTATTTTTGTACCAGAGGCTTTAGTCCATAAAGGAAAATATTTCTCAAGAGATTTCTGTTTGTTAAGCCATTCATCACTGGAATAAACATATTTAGAAAGAATTTCTTTCATCTTCTTTTTATCAGCACCTTTCATCCCCTTCAATAACAGTATATCATTTTGGCGGGCAAAGGCGTGTATAGGGATTGGCTGATATTTATACGGTAATGCTGCTGTTTTACTTTTTAATAAAGGCCCTGTCCCGGGAAGATATAGTCCATACAGTAAAGATTCAGCACTCTGCAGTGTTCTATTAAAATCAGTGGAGCGGACATACAAAGTTTTAGTTTCAAAGTCTTCAGGAAGAAGTTTATAATCATTCACATATCGCTTTCTTAATTCAGTTCCGGAAATATACTCCTGATGCATACCTTCTGGTGTCAGTTCACCAAATCCCTGCATCCAGTCATAAGAACAAGCCGGAATGGGTTTAGTAGGAGTCCTGTCACCATGTCTGAAAATAACAGATGCATTAATGAGTTTAGTCTCTGCAATTAATGAAATACTTAGCAGCCAAAAAACAGTTAATGCTAAAAATACCCTTACCTTCATAGAAATCTCCTTTTTATACCGAAAGAATTTTAGTTTTTAATCTTTTTGCAACAACCTAACTCGAATAACTGCTTATATCTCTAAAACTATCTGTTTTGTGAATAAGTTCTCTTTTCACTAATTAGCGTCAGTCTTCGGAAAAATCGAAGTTTTATCTAACAGAAACACTCTGTGTTAGATTTCTCCAGGCTTAAATTATATTTTAATCAACAACAAAAAAAGCTGGAGAAATACTATGAAAAGTTATGGCAAGAAATCTAATAAGTCAAGAATCAGAATAACAAATGCAATGACAATGTTGAATCCTGATACAGCAGGCATAGATATTGGCTCAGAATTTCACTGGTCATGTGTACCTGCAACTCATACAGAAAAAAATGTTCAAAAATTTGGAGCTTATACTGGAGAATTGAAAAGAATGTGCCAGTGGTTTAAAGAATGTGGAATAACAAGTATAGCAATGGAATCTACAGGAGTATACTGGATACCAGTTTATCAAATGCTTGAAAAGTTTGGTTTTGAAGTGATACTTGTAAATGCCAGGCATTTAAAAAGCGTAGCCGGACGCCCTAAAACGGATATTTATGACTGTCAGTGGATTCAGCGTCTTCATTCCTACGGTTTGTTGAAAGCCTCTTTTCGTCCTGAAAATTCGATTTGTGAGATTCGTTCATTAAAACGTCATAGGGATAATATGATAAGAGATTTGAGCCGTCATGTTCAACATATGCAAAAAGCACTTCAGCTTTCAAATATTAGACTTGACAAAGCTGTATCGGATATAACAGGAAAAACAGGCATGGCAATAATTAGAAAAATACTGAATGGAGAAAGGAGTCCATCAGAGCTTGCAAAACTTAGAGACGGACGTTTGAGAGCTACAGAAAAAGAGGTTGCATCAGCACTTGAAGGAGATTATAGAGATGAGCATATTTTCATGCTTAAGCAAAGTTATGAAGCTTATGAATTTGAGCAGAATCAGATACTTGAGTGTGACAGAGAAATAAAAAATCTTCTTGATAAACTTAATAAAAAAATAGACAGCAATCTTGTACCACCTCCTCCGGCAACCGATGGAACTAAAAGATCAAATTCAAATCAGCCTAATTTTAATTTAAGGCCATATTTATATGAAGCTTTTGGTGTTGATTTAACGCAGGTTCATGGCCTTCAGTCTACAACAGTGCTTACTTTACTTACAGAAGTAGGAACAGATTTAAGCAAATGGGAGACAGATAAGCATTTTAAATCATGGCTCGGATTATGCGTAAATAAAGAAATAAGTGGAGGGAAAATTCTAAAAAATAAAACCAGAAAAGTATCCAATCGTGCTGCAGCCGCTTTAAGAATGGCAGCCACATCTCTTAAAAACAGCAATAGTTATCTCGGCGCATTCTACAGGAGAATACGGGCAAGAGCAGGAGGCCCAAAAGCCGTTACTGCTACAGCAGCCAAGCTGGCAGTAATATTTTATAATATGGTAAAAAATCAAAAGGAATATAAGGCGCTGGACATAAATTTCTATGATGAAAACTACAAAAAAAGAGTCTATAAAAATCTAAAAAAAAGAGCAATGAATATGGGATATGAATTAGTTCCCATTGAAAAAGCAATATAACAATAAAATAATTTAAATATATGAAAATTAGGCAAACATATAAAAGCTCGGCACTTCTATGGTGGTTTTACCCCGGTAATTAGCGTGAGACGTTGTGTTATGTTTTTATCATTGGTGAATTTTATATCCCGTAGGGGAGACTTAGTCTCTAAAAAACACAACTTCGTTTGTCTTATTTATTATAATGAAAAATAAAATTTAAATATAAAACAAAAAAAATAACCCCTGATGTTTCAGGGGAGAAGCTGCACGAAAAGTTTTTCGCGACTCGCTTCTAATTAATTTTTTGCTATCGCAAATGTAAATTTGCCTTTCAACGCTCTATATTGAGCGTAAATGAATAAAGTGAAAGGCAAATTTATGATATATAATGTTCCTTACCTACCGTTTGATTTCAACATAATTGAAGAATTAGATACCGATTTAATGGAAATTTTTCGAAAAAGTCGCGAACTTCTGGAAAAGTTTCCTGAAATCAGAGAATCAATAGTCCGAGATCAGGATATACACGGTCAGAAGAAGAAACTGATCCGCAATGAAGTAAAACGTTATAATGATGTGCACATAAACGGAAATTACTATTTGTTTGACTGTATAGAAATAACAGAGCCGGTAAAACTCGAAAAAACAGGTCGGGAACGTTTGAAGCCGGAATTAGTACTTTATTTTCTTATCATCAGAGGACTGTGGGGAAGCATAAGTGACCACGCAGCCAAACAGGCAATACATGATTCAATAAGTATTAGCGCGGTTCTTGCTCATCACAGCTATAAGGTTCCCGGTTCGAACACTGTGCGTGAAAACCTGAATGCAGTTTCCAATAAAACAAGACGTTTGATAATGGATAGCCTTTCCATGCTTATTCTCCTTAAAGGTCTTGATGATTTCAATGAAGTTTACATAGACAGTACAGATGTTGCTGCAAATACAGCATATCCAACGGACATTTCAGTTTTATATAAACTTCTTGACCGGGTTTACAGAAGCTTCAGGTTTCTAACTGATGAGTTTGGCTTTCCCATGCTGAGTGACGGATGGCTTGATACAAGAATGAAAAAACTGAAATCACATCTTGCTTTTATCAATATGCAGATAGGCAAAAAGGGAATGAAAGGAAATGTTAAGGAAAAATTTAAACTCTTTGTAAGTCTTGCAGATAATATTATAAAATCTTTTTTCGACGAACAGGAAAAAATGTTGATCAAATATGAAACATCTGACTTAACCCCGGATAAAAGTCTTGCTCTTGACAGGCTCTGGTTTAAAATAGACAGTGATCTTAATGATGCCGCTTATGTACTGTATTATGCCGAACTTCTTGTTAATGAAAATATAAAACTTCCGTCAAGAGAGAAAATCCTCAGCATTTCGGATCCTGATGCAGCTTTCATACAGAAAGGACAGAGAAATCCCACCATTGGATATAAACCTCAAATCGGAAGAAGCAGAAATGGTTTTATAAGTGGTTTTCTACTTCCAAAAGGCAATGTCAGTGATTCCGAAATGCTTGTTCCCACAGTAATGGAAGTATGCCGTTCCACCGGAGTTAAGCCGAATCTTGTAAGTACTGATGACGGTTATGCATCAGAAGACGGAGTTGGTATACTCAAAAATGATTTAAACATTTTAACTGTCAGTATTAATGGAGCAAAAGGTAAAAAAATAACATCTGAAGATTGGGATACTACGTTATATTCTGAAGCCCGAAGAATGCGGTCTGCTGCTGAATCAGGAATGTTTACTCTTAAATACAGGCATAGTTTCGGTAAAATGAGAAGACGTGGGATTGAAGCAGTGGAAGCTGAACAGCTTGAAAAAATTATTGCGTATAATTTTATACATATGATTAAAAAGGAAAAAAACGGCTAAACCAGCCTGATCCAATTTAACATATCAAATATAAAAAAATATACTGCAATGTACCCGGTTTATAAATGTTCAAGAGTTTTCTCTTATAATTTGTGGAGGTACGACATAAATTTTAAAAATAATTAGAACGCCTTAAAAAAAATTGGATATCAGGTTATAATGTTATATAATTGAAAAAAATATTAATAACAAAAAACGTTTTCGTGGGCGTTCTAATTAGTATAATATATCTAAAAACTGATACCATATTGAAAATAATAAATTAAGAAGCTAAAATCTAGCAATGTAAACTCATGGAAAGGAGTAAAATTATGCCTAATAGTAAATGTTTAATAGTAGCAGTCCTTCTATTACTTACATGTTGTTTTGGTTATTCACAAAGTATTACGATTAACAATCAATCCGGCAAACCTGTCTATGTTTATGACTGGGATATGAGTAAAAAACCGGCAGTAACAATACAGCCTCTAAGCAAAGGAAATCCCCTAGCAAACAAAACATCACTAGAATTAACAATGCAAACAGTAGCTGATCCTTCCCAAAATACCGGAAGAAGAATTTTTGTTTCAGACCAACGTCTTAAACAAAGCTTAGAAAGAGTTAAAGGAAAAGGATTAGATCCGGCTATGCCAGACGCATTTACACCATGGTATGATGGTGGTATAATGTTCTCTTTTGCAGAATACCTATACCAACCAAACAATAACAGATATACTTTCGATTTATCATATATAGATACTTATTCCTACCCGTTAACAGTTACATTTACTATACCTAAAGGAACCAAATATGAAGGATGTGTAAGTGGTTTTGAATACGGAATCAAGAGTTTATCATCAGTTATGCAAGCACTTAAAAAGCAAACTAAATACACATGGTCTAACCTGGTATGGCCGAAAGATAATCCTGCCAGCCCAGTACAGGCAAACTGGCCAAAAGGTATTTACAGAATTATAGGACCTAATAAAGCCTGGACCTCAAACAGCTTTGGAATGTCCGGATATGCTCCAAATTCCTATCAGAATTTTGTCAAACAGCTGCCATTTAATGGAAAACAACTTTTTGGGAAAAAAGATAATAACTTTGATGGTTGGAGGTATCTTGATACAGCCCCTCAGAATACCGGATATGTTAAAGCCCTGCATTCATGCGCAACACCTGACAGCACAAAGAAATATGGATTTTTCACCTATTGTAATGACAATAAGACCGGAGAATTCACCTGGATTCCCTCAAAAATAAAATGTGAAGTTACAATATACCCTTACGATAAATAGAGGAGAAAGTTTAGATGAATAAAAAGTTACTAAAAAAAATGATCAAACAAAATAAACAGATTATCGATTTATTAACTGATATAAGCAAAAAACAGAATAAAAACTTTGCAGAATTATCAAAAAGAATTGATTCAATAATTGAAAAGCCTGAAGAAAAAGATAACAAGATTATTGAAGAAACACTGGATATTTTAGAAACAGTTAAAAAGATACAAAAGCATAATTTAAAAGAAATACTGGGAAGAATTTCTGATTGTTCACACCATCAGGAGCCAAGGAATCAACGCAGACAACATTCTACATACTACAGCAATGATAGCGAATATTCCGAAGATTGATTGAGATGGGGATATTTAAAGTCCTCAATCTAAAAGAAATGTTGAAGTTTAAGCATGTAAATTTTAGAGATTAAATTTTCACAAAACTTAAACTTCAACCAAGTAACCCCATTTTAAAGGACTTTTGGTGTACCTACCCGTTGAGAAACAAATACTATACACAATAGAATGGAAATTCTGTAATTCTTAAATGAGTACAGCCAAAAGGAATCAACGCTAACTCTACCTCACCATCATTACTCAAATCAATAGGACTTTCAGGCACTTTTCCTGCTATACATATATTCTTTTTCCATTCGAGAACTTTTTTCCCTTTTATTCTCAGTACAACTGGAAAACTTTCATTACTAAAAGGATATTTTTTATCAACATCGCCCTCTTTCACTTGAATATTAGAATTACGGTTTAATGCAAAATTCCATTCAGAACCTGCATACATTTCATAGTCACAATGGGGATATTCTCTATTCGGTTTATCCTCATTAACAATTTTCCGTTTTTCATCAATCTTAAGAGAAAATACTAAAGATCCCAAATCTATAGAAACGGCATTGTTAAATCTGTAGTTAAAAATTGGCTTTCTGTCTAATTCTAATTCAACAACAGAGTTTTGCACCCATACATTGTCAATTTCATAATATGTTCCTGCAGTTTCCAGTATTGAGGTACAATTATTGTTTATTGTTAAACGAGAAGTTTTACTCCACTCCGGAACTCTTAAATAAAGTGAAAATCTATTATCATCCTCCGTATTTATTATAAACTTGAGTTTGTTTTTAAAAGGATAATCTGTTATGAGTTTTATCGAAACTTTAATTCCATTTATTTCAGTATTCAATTCTGACGGAGCATAAACATTAACAGCAATTCCATTATCTTCAGTTCTACTCCATATTCCTGAAACAAATTTGGGCCATCCCTGGTGATAATTTGATGTACAGCATCCAAAATGTGGTTCTAATCCAAAAATATTTGCATCGGGATCATTTGTATTCCAAGGCATATTACTGTTTATGCTTGACTCAATCTGATTTGTTTGTTGATCATATTGATGTGTCCACATATCCCTGGTAAAAGCACCCGGCAAAGCATTAAAAGCTATTTTTTCTAATCTATCAGAATATTTTACATCACCAAAAACCTGTATCAAATGTTCCAAGGAATACATATATTCTACTATAGCACATAACTCAGTACCTCTTGTGGGTTCTATTCCGGCAAGACACTCGTCTCCGGTAAAAGTACCGACAGCAGTACCATGGAACTTTTCAAGCTGTTCAATCATGCTGTCTACAGCAAGTTTTTCAGAACTGCTACCAGTAATTCTTGACATTAAAGCATAAGCTTTTATCGCCATTGCATTATTAACAATATGGCTCATAAAATTCCATTTGCCTTTAGGTGTAGCAGCTTTCATAGGCCATGATTTGAAAAAACTCTTCCACCCAAAGCCCTGTGCCTCAAGTTTTATTGCTAAATCAAGCAGCCACGACTCAGGCTTGACCTCATATAGCCATAAAATAGGGATAACTGCTTCAAACCATCTTGACTGCCCCCAATCAAATAACGGAGTCCAGTCAATGGCAGCATCGATTTTTCTTAGACCTTTCTCTACTGAACTTATCACTCTGGCATCAGAAGTTATTTCATAGTATTGAACAAGCATTTTCAGAGCCAGAAACTGTGCCCAAATATCATATCTATCCTTGGCTTCAGGATTTGATGCATTTGAATCCTTTGGCCCCAGCCAACCATCTTCATACTGATTCTTAATTATATAATCAACATATTTTTCTACTTTTGCTATCAACCTTTCATCTTCCAGTAAATATGCTAAAGGCATTAAGCCATCAAGCCAATATGGAGCTCTTTCCCAACCTTCAGCTTCTCCACCAAACCATGAACTGTCTTTAATGTCAGGCCAAAATTCATCCAAATAACCGGTTAATCCAGCAGCCTGAATCCTCAATTGTCTCTTCAACCAACCTAAAGGTTTAATCTCTTCTATTGAAAATGGTTTAAATTTTAATGCCTTAATTTTATCCATAGTATCCTCCCTATAATTAATGCTGAAAATTTTCAAATTCTTTTGGATTATGTTTATGTTTAAATAAAACAAAAAATGCAACTGCTACAACAAAACTGTAAATAGCAAAAGTCCACATAATACCATGCCAATCCTTTATTCCGTTATGAGTAAAATATGTATCTATCAGCCAACCACTCCCAAAACTACCGATCACAGCACCTATTCCGACAACCATCATCTGAAACAATCCTTGCGCACTGGATCTAATCTTAGGATCAACCTGTGTCTCTATAAAAAGTGATCCAGATAGATTAAAGAAATCAAATGCCATCCCCCATACAAGCATAGATAAGATAATTAACGGAAAGCCCATTCCAGGATTACCATAAGCCAGCAATAACCATCTAAATACCCAGGCAAAAGTACTCATAATCATAACTTTCCTAATACCATATTTCTTTAGTACAAAAGGCACTACCAGAATAAAACCCATTTCTGAAATCTGCCCAAGAGAAACAATTATAGCTGGAAATTTAATAACAAGTGAGTTGGCATATTCAGCCAGATGTTTAAAATCATGAATATAGGAATCAGCATAAGCATTACTTAGCTGCATACAAACTCCAAGTAGTAATGAAAACACAAAGAAAAGAGCCATTTTGTAAGATTTGAAAAGCTTAAAAGCATCTAACCCCATTAAACTTATCCATGACGTTCCACTATTTTTTCCAAGTGGAGGACATTTAGGCATTGAAAATGCAAAAAAGCCGAGAACAATTGAAGCACATGCAGAAATATAAAACTGCATAGCAGATACTTCCAAACCGCAAAGACTTGTTGTCCACATTCCTGCAGCAAAACCAATAGTACCAAATACCCTGAGAGGTGGATACTCTTTGATAATATCCATACCTGCTTCCTCCATTACAGTATATGAAATGGAAAAGACAAGCGGTATTGTAGGCATGTAAAAACACATATTTATAAGCATCACCCAAAATAAAGTTGTAGGATCATTGATAAATGGTACACATATCATACATACAGCACATCCAAAATGCAGAAAACCGAATAGTTTTTCTGCATTAATCCAGCGGTCAGCAATTATTCCGCCAACTGCAGGCATAAAAAGCGCAGCAATACCGGTTGTAGAGTAGATTGCACCAAATTGAGCTGCGCTCCAATCTTTGGTGTTAAAGCAATAAGCTCCAATTGTAATCAGCCAGGATCCCCAGGCAATAAATTCAAGAAACTGCATTAAAGCTATTTTTGGTTTAAGTCCCATAATTTCAATCTCCTTAATTAATTTTAATCTCTATTTAATGAATGTTTTTATTGTTTAATAAACTTTTAGTGACATTAAACATAATAATAGATTGAAAAATTCCAAATTAAGTTTTAAATTTTTATATAAAATTTAAATAAGAAAAAATTCATCCAAATAGAAAGAAACCGGATATACAGATGGATATTAATGTTACAGAAGAAAATTTGGTATTTTTTCAAGCCCTCGCTTCAGATATTAGAATAAAAGTTATAAATATTCTGAGCAATGAAGAAAATAACATAAAAGATTTAGCAGAACAACTAAATGTATCTCCAACAATTATGGCTAAACATGTCAATAAACTTGAAGAGGCTGGAATCATAAAATCCAGAAATATCAGCGCAACAAGGGGATTACAGAAAGTCTGCAAACTGGATATTGAAAAAGTTAGTCTTCATTTTGGTGTAGACTTCAACAGATCAGGAAAGATCAATAAATTATCTATCCCAATAGGTACATATTCTTCCTATAATTTTAAACCTACCTGTGGAATTGCCTCAACAGAATCAATCATCGGTAATTATGATGATCCAAGATACTTCAGTAACCCGGATAGATTCAAAGCAAGCCTGCTATGGTTTACAGACGGCTGGATTGAGTATCCAATACCAAGTTATATTTTCGATTGCAAAACAGTTAAAAGCTTAAAGTTTTCGATGGAAATATGTTCAGAATTTCCAGAATCTAACAGTTACTATAAATCTGATATTTATTTTTCTTTAAATGATATTTCAATTTGTATGTGGACCTCCCCAGGCAACCCGGCTGGACGTAGAGGACGCTATAATCCGGTATGGTGGATTATGGGAAGCGAATATGGTTATAAGGTCGATATATTAATAACCGAAGATGGAACATATATTAATGATTCAAAAATTTCTGATATAAAAATAGACGATATAAATTTTAAAGAAAAGAAAGATTCTATATTAAGAATAGAGGCCCCTTCTCAGAAAAAAACAAAAAATTCCGGGGGCTTTACAATATTTGGTAAAGGCTTTGGTGACTATGATCAAAATCTTGAATTAGAAATCGAATACAAATAGCTTTTATTTTTCTCCTGCACTTTTTATCCAGTTGATCGTGCCGCTTGCTGCAATAAATGTCAGTATTGCATACTCCAAAGACATAAAGTAAACTCCCTGCGAAGAATATAAAATTATACTCAATACGTCAATAACAAACCAAAGAATCCAACTCTCGACATATTTTCTTGTCATCAAAATCATCGCAACAATAGAAAGTACAGTAACAGCCGCGTCAAGCCATGGATAAGGATCAGGTATAAACGTATTATTTAGACCATTGGCACCCAACCCATTTAAGATATGAACAGCTATCTTAGACAAACCAAAGAAAAAAGGATCAATATATAAAGCAAGTAATACTATAGAAATAATAGAAATAAAAACTGTAACAAGTTGTTTATTGAAAGACATCCATCTAATTTTTAATGTATGCTCGTGCTCTTCTGTCTGCCTGCTCCAAGCATACCAACCGTAAACATTTGCTGCAAAAAAGAACAGCTGCAGCATCATATTACCATAAAGCTGAATTTGGAAAAACAGTATACAGAATAAAGTGACATTAACCAGACCGAAAAAATAATTGATAATTTTCTCCCTGCTTGCCAACCAAATACATAAAAGTCCAAAGATTGTTCCAACAGCTTCTATATAAGAAAGATCATAGCCATTACCCAATGGTATGTGTACCATAATAGTTTTGATACTAAACAGACTTTCGATTATTTCCATATATCATAGTTCTCCTTTATTCATAAAAAATAAGTATTATCATCTCTTAACTGCAGTATATTATATACTCAATAGAAAACCAATGCCGCTGAATTAATAAAAGAAAGACTCTTAAATAGGTATATTATATGAAAATAAAACGTATATGTGTTTTTTGCGGTTCCAGTTACGGACTCAGCGAAAAATATAAAAAAGCTGCAATATCTCTCGGAAAGATCTTAGTAAAAAAGAATATAGAACTCGTATACGGTGGAGGTGATGTTGGGCTTATGGGTACAATCGCAAATACAGTTCAGGAACAGGGAGGAAATGTTATCGGTATAATTCCCAAACATCTTGCAGATAAAGAAGTAGCACATAAAAGATTAAAAGATCTTAGAATTGTGGAGTCAATGCATGAAAGAAAAGCCCTGATGGAAAAACTTTCTGATGCATTTATCGCTATGCCGGGAGGCTTTGGAACGATAGAAGAAATATTTGAAGCAATAACCTGGGCTCAGTTAAGATTACACTCAAAGCCCTGTGGATTCCTGAATATTAACGGTTTCTACAATAAGCTGTTTGATTTTATCATGAACACGTCCAATGAAGGCTTTATCAAAAAAGACTGTTTAAAACTAATGCAGATAGATAATAATCCTGATAACCTCATAACAAAACTTGAAACCTATAAACCGATTATAATTGATAAAGCAAAACAGGCTATCGAGGAACGTTCTAAAGCCGCCCAAAGCCATACGTCATGATTTTTGTAACAAATTTGTAAGACTTAAGCACTTACACATCAATAAACCATTTTAAAATTCATATATAATTGTTTGTTACGTCGTTTTAATATTGAAATAATCGACCAGAACTACTATAATTCAGAAAATTACGTAATAGCCTATTTATTCTCATTTCTTAATGAATTCATTCACATAATAAACAAGAATCTATATAAAAATTATTTAACAAATCTAAAATGAAAAAGAAAACATTAACAGAAAAACATACCAGAGCTTCACAGAAAATAAAGCTATTGAAAGAAAAGGGAAAGTTTGATACAATATCAAAGCTTAAAAAGAATAAAAAACACCCTAAAGTCAGACTAAGGAAAAGACACCATCTTGTCTACGGATTAATAAGTGTAATAGTTATCTGTATATTCTATTTTTATGTTGACAGAGATGCTTCAATGTTCTTTCATAGAGTTCGTCATACTGAATTCTTTAATGTTTTTTTCTGGATGCAGTATTTATCCAACATTCTTGAATACGCCGTACCACTTGTTTATATATATTTAATAGTTATGCTTTTTTCGAAACGCTTCTACTACCTTGAAGAATTTTTATTTGCATCAGCAACCAGTCTTCTTGTAGCAGTTTCCTTAAAAAACTTTTTTAAAAACATCTTTGGTAGATACTGGACAGAAACCTTTACACACAATAATCCATCACTGATACAGTCCCACAAATACGGTTTTAATTTTTTCCATACAGGATCAGCTTATGATTCTTTTCCATCGGGACATTCAGCTGTAATCTTTTCTGTTGCAACAGTAATATGGATTATGTACCCCAGATTGCGCTGGTTATCTGTTATAGTTTGCGCAGCAGTTATAATTGGTCTACTGGGATGCGACTTTCACTTTCCAAGTGATATTATTGCAGGTGCATTTATAGGTGTAGTAGCAGCATATTTTGTAATGCATTCATCACAAATATTCGCAAGAAATATAAGAGAACATGAAGAAGAGAAAATAGTAAAAAATTTGGATAAAAATATTAACAACACAGAAAAAATAATCGAACAAGATAGGAAGGAAAACTAAATGACAGAAAAAAGTAAACAGATAGGTTTCTGGATTTTACTGGCACTTGTACTGGGTAATATTATTGGATCAGGAGTTTTTCTACTCCCTTCAACTCTAGCCCATATAGGAAGTTTAAGTTTAATTTCATGGTGTTTTACTGGTTTTGGAACAATCTGCCTGGCATTAACACTGGGAAAATTAAGCGGTATAATTCCTAAAACCGGTGGAATGTATGCTTATAACAAAGAAGGTTTTGGTGATTTCATAGGATTCCAAAGTTCATTATGTTACTGGATATATGTCTGGACTGGCAACGCAGCTATAGCTATTGCAGGTGTAGGATATATGCAGTTCTTTTTTCCTCAACTCGCAAACCCTGTTTTATCTTCCGGAACAGCAATAGTTATCGTCTGGATTTTTACTTTTATTAACGTTGGAGGCGTAAAAGAAGCTGGTTTAGTACAACTTGTTACTACTATTCTAAAATTAATTCCTATTATAATTATTATCGCACTTGGCTGGATGTATTTTGACAGCAAAAATATCACCAATTATGTCAACATGACAACTGATCCTCACATGTCAAACTTAAGCGCAGTTTCATATGCTGCAATGCTTACATTATGGGCATTTGTAGGAATGGAATCTGCAACTATTCCGGCCGGAGAAGTTGAAGCCGGTAAAAAGCATATGATAGCAAGAGCTACAATAATCGGAACACTCCTTGTAACAGTAATATATATTGCTACTTCAGCAATTATAATGGGTATGATTCCAATGACAGAACTTCAGACAAGTACTGCTCCTTTCGCAAAAGCTGCTCAAATAATTCTTGGACCTACCGGAGCAACTATTATAGCTATCGGTGCCGTTATTTCATGCCTTGGAGCAGTTAACGGCTGGATTTTATTACAGGGTCAGATCATTCTAGCTGCTGCTGAAGATGATTTAGTACCATGTTCAAGTTATTTCAAAGTCAAAACCAAAAGCGGAAGCCCAGGTAGAGCTATTATTTTCACTTCAGTACTTGTTACAATCTTCCTTCTCTTCACAATGTCAAAGAATTTGGTTAGCCAGTTTAATCTAATTATAACAATTGCAACATCTTTTGCACTTATTGTTTACTTTTACAGCTGCTGCGGGTTTTTTATAATATCAGTAAAAAGAGGATTAAAAATTAAAGCATTTGATGCCATAGTTACAATCCTTGCAATGCTTTATTCATTCTGGGCAATATTCAGCGTGGGATATGAGTTTGTATTCTACGAAACAATGTTTGTATTTATAACATTTGCTCTTTATGTCTTTGTTAAAAGAATTCGTAATAAAGCTTAATATAGAAATGAGTTAAGATCTGCTGAAATTTATGCAGATCTTAATTGTTTTACATCATATACAGGAAAAATTACTGCATAGTACTTTTTCTGACCAAATAATATATCTAAAAAAGTTACATATTCTTTATTTTATCAATAAGATTTCTATCATCTACAAAATCTTTTATAGAAGCAATAATATTATTTTTCGTTTGATTGATAATATATTTCTCATGTTTTTTTCTAGCACTTATATCTCTTGTAATAAAACCGATACATTCTTTCCCTTTATATATCTGCTTAAAAGTAAATTCTTCTACCCAAAGTATTTCTTGTTTAGAATTAATAAGCCTATATTCCATTTTTTCAGGACTATTTCCTGTTTTTAATATTTCCTTTTGAAAATTCCTATCATCAGGATATACACAGTTTTCAATCCAAAAGTCTTCATCTGAATAGAATTTATCAACAGAATATCCTAACATTTTCTCAACAGAATTGGAGATATACAAATATTCTCTTTTCGGCCTATAAGAAATAAGCCATAAAATTTCAGAAGGTGTAGAGAATGTTGATTCAAGCATCCTGTGTATTTCCATCTGTCTTTTTTCAACCTCAAGCTTCTTCCTATCAGTAATATCTACAAAAGTTCCTACAACACCGGCGACTTTACCTAAAGAATCAATAAGAGGCATTTTTGAAATCAATCCCAGTCTTTTCCTTCTAGTTCCTGGTATAACCGCTTCCTTCTCTGTAATAGAATCTCCAGTTTCCAATACTTTTAGATCCTCTATTGTATTCAATTCAGCTTCTTTTATTGGGAAAAAAGTATTATCATCTTTCCCAATAACATTATAATCATACGGCAAAGATGCATTTCTTAAAAATTTTTCATTTGCAATAATATATTTCAGATTCTTATCTTTAATATAAAAGCAGGATTGTATTGTAGACATAATAGCCTTTATAACAACTGATGCCTGAAGTAACTCTGACTGTTGATGCCTGATTTTTCTAATTATTTCCTCATGTTCAATAATTTTTCTCTGTGAATTTGAACTCCCTAGAAGAAGCCATGAATTTACCGTTTCTGATAATTTAACTTTCGATTTTTCAGCTTTAGGTTCTAAATCAGAAATTACATTAACCGATACGTTTAAACACTCAGCAATTAATTCAATTTTCCTTTCAGAAGGAAACTGCCTACCCTTTTCCCAAGTCCATAATGTAGAACGTCCAATTCCTGCTTTCTTGCAAAATTCTTCGGAAGAAAGTTTTTGCTCTTTCCTTATCTGTTTGATCTTATCAAAAAAAACTTCCATATAGAAACCTCCTTATTAAACAAATATCCTATAATTTTGAACATTTTATGTTTAATTAAAATATATCTATATAAAAAAAATAGAATTGCTGAAATAATAATTTAAACTAATTTTTATCGTTAAAATAAATAATAACCAATAGAATTAATTAATAAACTTGGAGAAATCTCATGAAAGATCCCAAAAAAGTAGCAGTTTTAGGTGGTGGACACGGTGCACACGCAATGTCAGCAGATTTGATAAATAAAGGTTTCAGTGTTAATTTTTTTGAAATGGAACAGTTTCAGGACAATGTACAAAAAGTTCTTGAAACTAAGAAAATAGAATGTACAGGTCAAGTTAAAGGCAAATTTACTTTAAATAAAGCTACCACAAACATTGAAGAAGCAATAGAAGATGTAAAATATATACTGATAGTAACACCTGCATTTGCCCATAAACCTTATGCAGAATTACTTAAGGGAAAAGTAAAAGAAGGTCAAATAATTATATTTTACCCGGGAGCATTTGCTGCATTACTTTTCAAATCAGTATTTGGCAATGAACCTATGCCTGTAATAGCAGAAGTCAATAATCTTCCTTACGATGCAAGACTTTCTGCTCCCGGAAAAGTTAACATACTTGGACGCAATCCTGTAAATATAGCTTTTTTCCCTGCAAAAAAATCGCCTGAGCTTATAGAAGAAGCTAGAACTCTTCATCCATTTGTACGCGTTTATAATGATGTACTTGAATCGGGTTTAAGTATTGTAAACCCAACCTTTCATTCAGGACTTTGTCTTTTAAGTGTAACAGCGATTGAGAACTCCGCTAAAAGACCTTTTTTCCTTTACGAACACGGGATTACACCTGCATCGGCAAAACTTGATCTCAAACTAGACCTTGAACGCAAAGCTATAGGAAAAGCATTAGGCTATAATCTAACTCCAATTGAAGACTTTTCCGGCATGAAAGAAGGTTATACCTGGCAGGAGCTTTATATGAATATACACGGTAATATTTCATTAACTCCAATATATGGACCTGACAATATTGAAAACAGGTATCTGACAGAAGACGCATCTTGTGGATTAGTACCATGGAGCTATCTGGGAAAAGTACTTGGAGTAAAAACTCCAATAATAGATTCAATTGTTAATATTTATAATATTATTCATGAAAGAAACTGGTGGGAAATAGGTAGAAACCTTGATGACTTAGGAATAGAAGGAATGACAGCTAAAGAAATTCATCATTTCCTTCAAACCGGCAGAAATTAATATACTGTTATACATGTTTATCCTGTTTAAACTATTTAATAGGATAAACAATATTTTATATTCATCAGGAGAGTTTCATCAAATATTTATTATATTAACTTTACTGCTGATTCAAATACTGAGGTACTGATATGTTAAAAGGTTTTAAATGGGGACGAGTTTTTACATTTGCAGGAGCAATTATAGCTTATTTGATCGGTTCAGGATTTGCATCAGGTCAGGAAGCAATGCAATACTTCGCTGCATTCGGAGTAGCAGGTTGCTTTGGAGGCCTATTACTTTCAATGATAATTTATGTATGGTTCAGCTCAACCATAATGAAAGATGGAGCAAGGTTAAGACTGGTATATTCAAATAAAATATTTGAATATTATTGTGGGAAAATAATTGGAAGAATATATGAAATCTATACTCCTATTTTTTTATTTCTTGTTTTCGTAATTATGATTTCAGGAGCTGGAGCAACACTTACAGAATACTATGGGGTAAATCCACAATTAGGTAGAGTTATAATGGCTCTATTGGCAATGTCTACTGTCTTAATGGGATTAAAGAGAATGGTTGATATTGTCTCAAAACTTGGTCCTCTTATTATTATATTTGGAATATCAGTTGGGTTGGCAAATATAATAATGAATCCTCATGGAATTGCTCATGCTAATGAAACATTAAAGCATATACAAGTGATGAAAGCCGCTCCTTCATGGTATGTTTCAGGAATAATCTTTCCATCAATGGGGTGTGTTATGTTAGCTCCATTTCTTGCTAGGCTTGGTATAGGTGCAAGCAGTGAAAAAGAAGCAAAACTTGGTGGATTAATTGGTGCTTTTGCTTTTGTACTAGCTGCGGGTATTTTGAGTTTTGGTATAATGGCCAGTATAGGTACTTTATATATGAAAAATGTACCAGCATTATTTATTGCTCAACAGATGTTTCCTGCAGTAGGGATTGTATTCTCAATTATATTGTTCGCCGGAATTTATACGACTGCAGTACCAATGTTATGGTTAAGCTGTAATGCAGTTGAAAACAATGAAAAAACTAAAAAGTTCAAAATTCTAGTGATAGCTGCAACAATTCTTGCATATGCTGGCGGTCAATTTAAGTTCGCAGAACTGGTTAATATTTTATATCCTATAACGGGCTATTTGGGAATACTTTTGTTTTTGTGTATAATTTTCAATCAAATAAAAACAAAGTTCAAAAGAAAACAAGTATAGTATCTGCAAATTTAAAATATTCAGTATTTTTCAGGCTGTTTTACGGTCAGGTTTTGTCACAATTTAGAAACCTGACTTTGATTTACCTTAAATAAAAGATCTCACATAACAGCAAAAACATAGAAATAGATATTTAACAGAGCCCTCATATATGATATTATTAAATTAATAGTATAAAATTATTATAGTAAAAAAATGGAAGGCTAAAGTAATATGTCTAAAAAAAGATTTAATATTGTTACCAGCTTAACTATTGCTTCATTCATACTTGTTTCCTGCAGTCTTTTCAATTCCACTACATCGGACGGCCCGATGCTTTTAAGAAAAAAGAACTGGGATCCTACAGCCTACCTAGCCCTAAGCAAACTTATAAAAGATTATGGAAAAAGCAACCCAAACTATAATTCAAATAAAAAACCATATGCAGTTTTTGACTGGGACAATACATCTGCCTTCAATGATGTAGAAGAAAATACTCTACTTTATCAGCTCGAAAACCTTAAGTTCAATGTAACTCCCGATAAACTTGATGAGATCCTAAAAAAGGATATACCAAAAGATAGTTTTGCAGTCAAAAATGATGAGGGTAAACCAATTAACATAGATCTAATAGCAACAGATATCATATCTGATTACACATATCTTTATAATAATTACGAGGGATTAAAAGGCAAAGAAAGTCTGTCTAAAATAAAAGGATCTCTCCAGTATAAAGATTTTGTTGTAAAAATGAGATTCTTGTATGAAGCTATAGGTAAAACTTTCAGTCCTGATGTAAGCTACCCATGGGTTATATATCTCTTCACAGGTATGAATAAAAGTGAAGTTCAAAAGTTGGCTGAAGAAAGTATCGACTATTGGGAAAGTCATTCAGTTAAAGAACTTCATCTGCAAAGTCCTAAAGAACTTCCAGGTAAAGCAGGCATTGTATCATTAAATTGTTATGTTGGGTTAAGAGGAATCAGAGAAATGCAAAATCTATATGCCACTTTAATGGATAACGGATTTGATGTTTACATCTGCTCTGCATCATTTGTAGATGTAGTTAAAACTTTTGCATCCACACCAAAATACGGCTATAACATTCATGAAGATCATATCATTGCAATGGAACTGGAAAGGGATAAAAATGGAATAATCCTGGATGAATACCGAAAAGGTTACGATCAAACCCAAAACGAGGGAAAAACAAAAAACATAAAAAGATTTCTAGTTTCTAAATACGGTTATGGTCCAATACTGGTAGGAGGAGATAGCAGTGGAGATTATGCAATGCTTAAAGACTTCCCTGATACTAAAATAGGCATTATTATAAACAGATGCAAAGACGGAAAAATAGGAGAACTATCAAGAGTTGCAGTACAATCCAAAGGCTCAATGAAAGCAAAATATTTTCTGCAGGGAAGAAATGAAAATAATGGAAAATTTATCCCTAGATCAGCTTCTATTCTTTATGGTAGCAATACTCCAAAACTATTAAAAAGTAATTGATAAGACTGGGATCAAGATCAAGACCGGGATCAAGACCGGGATCAAGACAAAGACAAAGACAAAGACAAAGACAAAGATCAAGACAAAGATCAAGATTGAGAGAACAAATGATTTTAGTCTTAGTCAGAATATATTGTAAAAAACTGCATGAAAGCTATTAGCTTATCTCATTAACAATTTCTTTGATTTTTGATAATATCCATAAGACAGCTTTATCATTCTCTTTGTTTTTATGATAGCACGCAGAAAATTCTACGTCTTTTACACTAAAAGGGGGAGGTTTTATAGAAAGATCATACATCTTTTTATATTTTTCAAAAGTTCTCCTGCAACCAATCACAATATAGTCTGTTCCCTGCAGCAAAGATAAACCTTCAGTGGTATTGTGAATTAAAATATTTAGTTCATTCATGTTGATTATATCACTCCCCTTCTCTTCTATTGAAGGCAGCCAATTTGCCTTAGGATATCTTACAACAAGATGTGGATAATATAAATACTCAGCTAAGTCCAGACTTACTGACTGAAATGCAGGATGGTTAGAATCTGCACAGCAGACAATCTGATCAGATAATAAATAATCATAAATAAAATCACTGCTTCTTCTCTTTGTACCAAAAGCACCAATACCAATATCAAAGTCGCTATTTTCTAAATGTTGCTCTTTATTGATGGTTGTGTAACAAAGAGTTTCTTTCCTGCTGATGTAGTGTTTCTCTCCTTTAACAAAACATCCAGAACATTCAATAAGTTCAAATTAATTTTCGATAATTCTTTGCTCATATACTTTATTCCTTAAATATTTAGCATTGTCTTTAAGTATAACATAAGCAATCCAATTAGCAATAATAACTTTTTTCTATACATCCCTATAACAGTTATTTATTTTATAAAGCTCAAAAATCCAATTAAAATTAATAAAAAGTCTTTTGATTAATTGTTAAATCTTTTATTTATTTTATTTGACATATTAAGAAGCTTTAATATATTCAATTAAAAGTTCTTTAAAAAATTGTTTAGTTAGCTGGGGGAGCCCCTGTTACCGAATAGTAATATTCGGAGGGCTGAGAAGGTATTAAACCTGACCCTTTGAACCTGACGCAGATAATGCTGCCGGAGGGAAGCTGGTTTATATCTATTTATATTAGGCCTGTTCCATTCGGAGCAGGCCTTTTTTATTGCCTGTTCCATATTTCTATCCAATAAATTAGCATTTCTGCTTAAGTGTTCCCCTACCCTCCAGCTGATAACCACAAAAAAAGGAATCAGAAAATGGAAATATTATTAAACGGGAAAAAAGAAATTATACCTAAAAATTACGCAATTACAGATGTTCTTAAAAGTAAAAAACTTTCATCTGAAGCAGTGATAGTCGAAATAAATAACAAAATCCTTCCTCAAAAAAAATTCGATTCATTCATGATAAATGAAAATGACAAAATTGAAATTCTGAGATTTGTAGGCGGAGGATGAGATCAATTATCTATGTTCTATGATCAATTAACAATGAACAATTAAGGATTATTATGTCAGATAAACTAAAGATTGGAAATGAGTACATAACAAACAGGCTGATTACCGGTTCGGGAAAATACTCTGTAGACAGTATAATTCCGGATATCATTGAGGCATCAGGCTGTGAGGTAATTACTGTGGCTTTGCGCAGAGTCGACTTTGATTCGGCAGATAACAACATACTAAATCACATTCCCAGGAATGTAAGACTTCTACCTAATACTTCCGGTGCCAGAACAGCAGAAGAAGCTGTACGAATAGCTGAATTATCAAGAGCTTCAGGATGTGGTAACTGGATTAAAATTGAAGTTATAAATGATAATAAATACCTTCTTCCTGACGGTTATGAAACAGTTAAAGCTACAGAAATATTGGCTAAACGTGGTTTTACTGTTCTTCCTTACATAAGCCCTGATCTAATGGTAGCAAGGGATCTAGTAAATGCAGGAGCAGCTGCTGTTATGCCTTTAGCTGCCCCGATTGGAACAAACAAAGGTCTAATGACTGAAGGTTTGATAAAAATACTTATAGATGAAATTTCTCTGCCAATAATCGTTGATGCCGGAATAGGCAAACCATCAGATGCTTGTAAAGCTATGGAAATGGGAGCAGCGGCATGCCTGTTAAACACTGCAATTGCAAGTGCAGGAAATCCTGTGCTTATGGCAAATGCTTTTTCAAAAGCAGTTAAAGCAGGGAGAGAAGCTTACCTTGCAGGATTAGGTAGGAAAACTGATTATGCACAGGCATCTTCACCATTAACAGGATTCTTGTATGAGAATAAGTAGACTTTAGACTGGAGACTTTAGACTGGAGACCATTGACCGTAAATATTATTATCAAGGTAAGAACCTAACATAAAATTATTAACAATAACACAAGGCAGCAGAATGATTTCTGAATTCAATAATACTATAAACCAATTTGAAGATTTTAATTACAAATCATTCTTCGAAAAACTCAATCGTAATGATATAAAAAACATATTAGATAAAGAAAACCTGTCAGAGTTAGAATTTCTTAGTCTCTTATCACCAGTAGCTGAAAACTACTTAGAATATATGATTCAGAAAGCTCAAAAGATTACAATTAGGCATTTCGGTAAAACAATACAGCTTTATACTCCCATGTATATTTCAAATTATTGTAATAACCAATGTGTATATTGCGGATTCAAAAAAGGAAACAAGATAAAAAGAGAACAGTTAAGTATAGAAGAGATAGAAAATGAAGCTATCGAAATATCCAAAACCGGTTTAAGACACATACTTGTTTTAACCGGCAGCGCACGCAATATCGCAACACAAAATTATATACAGCAGGCAATTAAAGTTATTAGAAAACACTTTAACACCATATCACTTGAAATGTACCCAATGGAACTTGACGAATATAAAGAACTTTTTAACTTCGGGGCTGATGGTTTGACTGTTTATCAGGAAACTTATGATAAAAATTTATATTCTAAGCTTCATCCAATTGGGCCTAAAAAAGATTACCAATATCGTCTATCCGCCCCGGATAGAGCATGCAGAGCCGGCATGCGAAGAATAAGTCTTGGCAGTCTACTTGGTCTAAAAGACTGGAAAGAAGATTCTTTTATGACAGCTCTTCATTGTGCATACATACAAAACCAATATCCGGCAACCGAGATATCCTTATCTCTTCCCAGAATACAATCCCATGAAGGAAACTATCAGATTCAAAATCCTGTTTCAGACAAAAACATGGTTCAGATAATAGCAGCATTTAGACTATTTATGCCAAGGGGAGGAATAAATATTTCAACAAGAGAAACTCCTTTTTTTAGAGATAATATCCTTCCACTTGGAATAACAAATATGTCAGCAGGCTGCACAACTGCTGTTGGCGGGCATACAAAAGACGACTCTACAAAACAGTTTGAAATAGCAGATACAAGAAGTGTTGATGATATGAAAGATTTAATATATCAGAAAGGCTATCAGCCGGTATTTAAGGACTGGCAATACCTTACCAATTGACAATTAGTAATGAACAATGATCAATTAAGAATGAAAAACCCAAAACGATGAATATATATAGAATAATAGATGCTGAAATAAATCGGGTATCAGAAGGCTTACGTCTTATTGAAGACATAGCAAGATTTACATTTGATAATAAAAAGCTGTGTTCAATAACAAAAGAAATGCGCCACAAAACAAGAAAAGAAATATTGTTTTCTAATATCCAGCCCATATTGAGTAGAGATTCAGAAAATGATGTAGGTTTGAATGTATCCAAAGAAATAAAACTGGATGAAAAAAATAATCTATTGGATTTAATGACTGCAAATTTTAAGCGAATTCAGGAAGGTTTACGCAGTATAGAAGAAACACTAAAAATAATAAACAAATATAAACTGTCTAAAGTTTACGAACAGCTCAGATTTGACTCTTATAAACTGGAAAAAAGTTTTTATATCGAGTTCAATAAAAGTTTACGGCTTTCTCCATTAGATACGGAAATATACTGCATTACTGCTGAAAAATTTTCTAATGGAAGAAATAATATTGAAGTTGTTAAATCCATGATAAATGCAGGGATAAAAGTTATTCAATATAGGGAAAAAGAGAAAGCTCTAAAAGAAAAGCTTTCAGAATGTATAAAAATTAGACAACTTACAAAAGATGCCGAGGTAACTTTTATTATTAATGATGATATCACACTTGCACAAATAGTAGATGCAGACGGCATCCATCTTGGCCAGGATGATCTCCCTCTATCTGAAGTCCGCAGCATAGTTGGAGAAAAAATGATTCTCGGACTTTCCACCCATAATCCAGAACAGGCTTTAAAAGCAGTAGAAATAGGTGCGGATTACATTGGAGTCGGACCAATTTATAAAACATACACAAAAGATAATGTCTGTGATCCCGTCGGCTATGAATACCTGGAATGGGTTGTAGAAAATATCGAATTACCTTTTGTCGCAATAGGAGGAATCAAGCTCAATAACCTATCCGAAATAACAACGAGAAAAGCTAAGTGCATTGCAATGGTAACAGAAATTGTAGGAGCAGAAAATATAGAAAAAACAATTAAACAGGCAAGAGAAATAATGATTAATATTTAAACTTATGTTGCAGTTTTTGGAGTGCGGAAATTAGATTTTCCGCTTTTAATAATGCCGGTTTTTCCAGCATTAACAAACCATTGTTAGTAAAAAGACTGATAAGCCAACAATACACTGAAACAGCCGAATAAAATCGGCTGAGAAACAAAGCGACGAATCTAATCGTCGCACTCCAAATTCAACCCTAATCTGATTCAACAAATAGAATTGAATAAACAAAAGGCTAAAGCTACTAATCATAAATTACTGAGTACTGAACACCAATTAAATTCGTAATTTAAAACAAAATAAATTTGGAGGATGAAATGAACTACAAAACACAGATGGAAGCAGCAAGAAAAGGAATCGTTACGGATGCAATGATCCAGGTTGCACAAAAAGAAAATATCGAAGTCGAACTTTTAATGCGTAAAATGACAGATGGAAAAATTATTATTCCATTTAACAGGAATCATAAAAAATTAATTCCTACAGGTATTGGTGAAGGATTAAAAACTAAAGTTAATGTAAACCTGGGAATATCAAGAGACTGTCCAAGCATAACAAAAGAAATGGATAAAGTCGAATTGTCACTGAAATATAATGCAGATGCAATAATGGATTTATCATGTTTTGGAGATACTAGACCATTTAGGAAAATGCTTGTTGAAAAGTCACCAATAATGATTGGAACCGTCCCGATGTACGATGCTACCGGTTATCTAAATAAAGAGCTCAAAGATCTGACCTCGGATGATTTTTTAAATGTAGCAAGAGCACATGCTGAAGATGGCGTTGATTTTTTAACAATCCATGTCGGACTTAACAGAAAAACAGCAGAAAGAATTAATAAAAATTCACGTTTAACCAACCTTGTTTCTCGAGGTGGTACTCTCTTATATTCATGGATGGCAATGACAGGAAATGAAAACCCATATTATGAACGTTTTAATGAACTTCTTGAAATCTGTAGAGAATATGATGTAACACTTAGCCTGGGAGACGGATGTAGGCCAGGTTCATTAGCAGACGCTACAGATGCAACACAAATAGAAGAGCTTATCACACTTGGGGAATTGACAAAACAAGCCTGGGGAAAAGATGTTCAGGTTATGATAGAAGGCCCTGGCCATGTACCTATCAATGAAATCAAAGCAAACGTACTTCTACAGAAAAAACTATGTTATGGTGCTCCGTTCTATGTTTTAGGACCGTTAGTAACAGATATAACTCCAGGTTATGATCATATTACAAGTGCTATCGGAGGAGCAATAGCAGCATCTGCAGGAGCAGACTTTCTATGTTACGTTACCCCTGCAGAACATTTAAAAATTCCAAGTCTGGATGATGTAAAAGAAGGACTTATTGCATGTCAGATAGCAGCACACGCAGGTGATATAGGTAAAGGAATAAAAGATGCTGACAAACATGACTACGCAATGAGCAAAGCCAGGGCTGAACTTGACTGGGAACAGATGTTTGCCTTAGCTATGGACCCTGAAAAACCTAAACGTTACCGGGAAGAATCCAAACCGGCACTTGAAAAGTCATGTTCAATGTGCGGAGATATGTGTGCAATAAAAAATATGAACACAATAAGAAATGGAGAAAAAGTAATTCTATCAAGATAAAAATTTATTCATTATATTAATTGTTTATTTATGATTGCTTCAATCTAAAACTGATGCAATCATAAATGTTAATTTCCTTCAAAATAGTCTTTTACTGCATCATAACCGGACTGCATAAGTTTCAATTTTTCTTTCTTACTCATATTGAAGGACATTACATCTATTTTTCCACAGTCAATAAAAACAGTTCTATCAACATTTTTCTTATATAAAGCTGAACCGGTATTGATCATAATAAGATTAAAAACAGCTTTAGCATAATCAACAGGATCTTTTATCGGTTTCCATTCCGGTTTAAGCATTTCATCTTTTGAATAGAGTATAAATCCTAAAGTTTTCGGTGTAGAACCATCTTCAGTTCCATTAAGGTCAAAATAGTTGATTGGATAATTATTTACAGCACCGCCATCTACAAAGAAGTCATTGTTATATTTGACAGGTTTAAAAATAAAAGGTATTGCCATAGATGCTCTCATAGCCTCTACAACACTAAGGTTTGGTGCTGTAACATAGTCAAAATAAGCAGCTTTTCTATATGACAAACTACATGCAATCAACACAAGATGCTTTCCAGTTCTGCGATGAAGTTCAGCAAGTGTAATATCACCATCCAAACCAAATCTAATTAATGATTTCTTAAAGAATTCTAAAATTTTATTTCCAGAGCAGAAAGCATATTGATTATCTATCGATTCAAGAAGTTGAGGAATTGTAGTAAATAAATTACCTGTAACAGGAGTAAAGCTATTCTTTTTTATAACCCGTTTTAATATACGATTGCCAATAAAATCAAAAAAGTTCTTATCTTCCATTATTTCATAAATAACTTTCCAAAAAGACTTATCCCCAGGTTTTCTATTTGCTTCATAATACATACCAATACTCATAAAAGTACACATTATAGACCCGACAGAAGTACCAATAAATCTATCAACATTTTTAAGTTTTCCTGTCTGCTGCAAATATTTTAATACTCCTGCATACGCAGTCCCTTTGGCACCACCACCGGAAAAAGCCAAGGTATCAGGATGCTCTACAATTGTATCTGTTTTGCTTTCAGCCGTATCTCCCCAATTCAAATAAGCAGGAAATTTCTGTTCTCCGGTCTGCTGATACTGCCAAAGTAAAACTTTATCATCAATAAGATATAACAAAGCAAGTTTTATCTCATTTTCTGCATCTGACGGTTTGTTATTTTTATAACAGTTGACAGCTATATCTAGCTTTAGTAATGCTTCATCTGCAATTCTTACCTCAGACATGCTATCATATTTATAAGCTTCCTCTTTGTAGTCTTTTACTGCATTTTCTGCAAGCAAAACACTGTTTAACAAAAGTTCTTTCTGTTCAGATGTAAGTTCTTTTTCATCTGACGGTTTATTGAGCTGTTTAAGTAGCGATATTGTTTTATAAAAAGCTTCTCTACGTTTATTACGCAATGATGTATTAATAGAATCAACTGATTTATTTAAGCTGCCGCCATAATCTTTATAACCTTCATAATCTGCATTATTAGGATTATCAGAAAAGTTAAAGTCAGTTAATTTATTAATAGTTCTTACAACAGAACAACCGGACAATAAGATCGGAAAAATTAGTAGACAAACAGATTTTTTTATAAAATTCATAATTTATCCTGAATGATTTTTAATATACCGGAGGTATTTTAGTTTTTATATTTTTTCGGCAATAACCTAACTCGAAGAATTACTAGATTTCTCTAAAATTATTTTGTTTTGTATATATGACAAATTATTCTTCTTTAGGAGTAACCTTGAAAAGAAACAAGGTTAAAATAATAATTAATACAGCTAAAAGAATAAAAACTATTCCAAAAGGTATCGTAGTTTTAAAATGAAATAATGAAAACAAATAAATTATTACACCTGAAAATACCAATTGTATTGCATTAGCAAACGCAACACCTGCCCCTTTTACCTCCGCAGGTATTCTTCTAAGCATTCCTGCAAAACAGTTGGAATATGTAAACCCTACAGCAAACCCCAAAATAGAAATCATAATAATTGTTGACAAAGCAGTTTCCATATTAAGAGGATGAAGAATTAAAAGTAGAACTCCTGTAAGCAAGATACCGAAACTTCCTTTAATTATGGGATAATATTTTTTTGTTCTTTTGCTTAGTTTAGATGCAATAAAACATCCCAATGCAAAGAAAAGCGTCGGTATAACAATTATGGTACCAAATTCAGATGATGTATATCCATAATCAGTTTGAAACAGAAAAGAAGAACCGGTTAAATATATTCCCAAGCAACTGAAACTTAAAACCATAGACAATACTACAATCAGATAATCCGGATATTTAAAAAGAAGCATATAACTTTTTAATAAAGAAACAGGTTTAAAAGCTACCCGTTTAGTTTTTTCCAATGTTTCTTCTACACGAAATATAATTAAAACAAATATGATTATTGCATAAACAAGTAATAAGACAAAAATTACCCGCCAGGAAAAAGCAATTAATATTATACCGCCTAAAAATGGAGCAACCGCAGGTAAAAGAGCAACAAACATAGCAAATGTAGAAGCAGCCCATCCAATATCTTCTGATTTAAAATGGTCTTTTATCATAAGCTTCAATATTACTGCTATACTTCCCCCACCAATACCCTGTATGAATCTAGACAAAAGGAACTGAAAAGAAGTATGTGAAAATATAGTCATAACCAGTCCAACAATAAGAATTACTATACCGCTTAGCATCACTGTTTTCCTACCCAGCGAATCAGATAAAGGTCCATAAAAAAGAATGGAAATACCTACACCAATCATAGCAAAAGAAAGAGAAGAGGTAGCAAGACTTTTCCCAACATGAAAATCCTGGCTTATCTCAGGTAACCCGGGAACGTATAAATAATACATAAATTTTGGCAATGCTATGATAGCAATAAGAATTAAAATATATAAATACTTATTTTCGCCTACATTCTTTTCCAAACCTGATTTTTTAAACATTCAACCTGCTTCCTTTTCATTAATTATAGCAAAAAATCTCTGCTAACGAATAATTTTGAGCACGATGATTGCCCCCTGTCAAAGCGTATTCATTTAAAGCCTGATTCTTCGCTTTTATTTAATAGCAATCTGTATCACCATTTATATTCTCCCCCTAAACCAAAGCAAAGACTCTGATATTCACATTCCAAAGAATCAAACATTTATGCAGCCCTGGCAATCAATATCTAAATATATTATAATCTAATAGAAACAATTTTTTATAGTATAAAGGAACTAATTATGAAGTATTTAAACATATCAATCATCTATCTTACCATAAACACAATTATATTATTAACTGGATGTAAAACGAACAAACAGGTCCCCAACGCAATTTATGAGAACAATTATTCAGCACTCACTTCATCTGACTTAAATACTATTTCCAAGACCACCAAAAAATTATCTAAAGAACAAGCAATAAATATAGCTCTGGAAAATAACCCGGGATACAAATCATCACAGTATAAAGCTGATGCTGCACGTGCTGAATATTATAAAGAATTAAGCAGTCTATCGCCTACAGCAGCTGTAGGAGCAGGGATAGGAAATAACAGATCAGGTGCAGGAATATCAGCAAACTATCAAATCAGTCCGAATAAGCTTACAAATACTCTTGCTGCAAAATCAAAAGCAAAAGAAGTTCAACTCCAATCAGAAAACTATAAAAGAAAGCTTGTACAAAAAGTAACAGAAGAAAACAACCAACTTCAAAAAAATAAGATGACAATTAATATCTATAAAGATGATGAAAGATTTCAAGAGGAAATGCTACAGGAAACAATAAATAAATATAAAGCAGGGAAAGCATCTAAAGCAGATGTATTAAACTTTGAGATACAGGCACTTAAAGCAATGGATAAATCTGTTCAGGCAAATAGAGATTATAAAACCAATAGCTACAAACTGGCGTCTACAATGGGAATAACTTCAGCTAGATTACCTAAAAATGTCGAAACCAAATCTACAACAATAAACAATTCTACAGAAAAACTACATGATATTGATTACTATCTAAATCTGGCAATTGATAACCGACCAGATTTAAAAGCTCAAAGAGCTGCTTTGCAGGCATCAAGATATGAACTTCTAAGCGCTGCCGCTAAACTTTCTCCAGATATAAATCTAGGTACAAACAATAGAGGTTTATATGCAAACGCAAAAATGAATATTCAGGGAGGCTCTAAAGTTGCAAATATTTATTCAGAAAGCAACAGGAAAGATATCCAGGAAGAAGAGTTATACAAAAAATGGCTTGAAGTAGTCTCGAAAGTGAAAACTCAATACGCAAAACTAATCTCTGCTCAAAAACAAAAGGCTATACTTTTGCAGACAATACAAAAGGCAAAGCAAAGAAGAAATCTAATTCAGCAAAAATATAATGACAACAAGGTTGATTTAGCTGAATTAAATCAGGCACAGAACAATTATATTAATTCTCTGAATTCATACAAAAAAGCTGAAATTGATATTGCCGACGCTCAAGCCGGACTTAATTCTGCATGCGGAATATAATGCTTAAATTATTAAAATATTCAAGAATAATTAAAAAGCGACATACTTAATTCCACTTATACCGAAGGTATTTTTGTTTTTGCCTATAACTCCTAATAAACGAGCTTGTTTAATAAAAACTTTTTCGAAAACCAGTTAGTTTTGGGTATAACCAAATTCCTGAATATAATATTTACAGAGTTCCTGAAATAAGCAAAAGATATCTATTAATTGCCATATCCCAAAAATCCCATTCATGACCTCCCGGTGCCTCTTCATAGAAAAGATCAAAGTTTAATTGCTGCAAAAAATCTCTAAACCTTAAATTGTCTTCATAAAGGAAATCTTCTGTTCCACAGCATTGATATAATTTAGGAGGCTTAATTCCTTTTTGGTGGAGTTTATATGCCATGCTGTATAAATCATTAAAACTCCCGGGAAGTTTTTCAATATTACCAAAAGTCCTTTTTAAAAGCTTCTTTTTTGATTTGGGTGCTTTGTTATATATTGACAATACATCAAGACCTCCTGAAAAACTTGCTGCACCGGCAAATCTCTCTGGGAATGTAAACGCAAGCTTAAAGGCCCCATATCCTCCCATGGATAAACCTGCTACAAAAGTTTTATCAGGTTTTGTGGAAATATTAAAAAAAGAATCAACTATCGAAGGCAATTCTTCGCTAATAAAAGTCCAATATTTACCACCATTCTTCATATCAGTATAATAACTTAAATGAACATTCGGCATTACAACAGCTATTCCAATATTAGTAGCATAGCGTTCAACAGAAGAATATCTTAGCCAGGCTGTATGATTATCTGAATAACCATGTAAAAGATACAGAACAGGAGGTTTAGCATCATATGCTTCTGCATTAATCCCAATCTGTCCTTTTGAAGATTGAGGTAAAATAACAGTCATTCCAGTAGAAAACCCTAACACTTCAGAAAAAAAATCACAACTTATCAATGCCATATTTCATATCCTTATATAATGATTAGTTCTAATCAATAACAACTCATTTAAAACAATGCAATATTATACCTGAATCCACGTTATATTTAGTTTGAAATAAAAACAATATTAATTCAGCTTTTAATTAAAAAATTTTCTAGTAAATTAAATTCCTGATCATAACGTTTCTTTTATACCAAAGGTATTTTTAGTTTTTGGTTACATATATGAAATCACCATAACCCAATCACAGGAATAACTTATAATGAAAACACCTAAATCATATAAAAATATATTTGATGCACAGAATAAATATGTAATGCCAACCTATTCTCCTAACCTACTCTTAACAAAAGGGGAAGGCGCATATGTATGGGATAGCAATAATAATAAATATCTGGATTTCACATGCGGAATAAGTGTTTGCAATTTAGGTCACTGTCACCATGCTGTAAGTACAGCTGTAAAAAAACAATGCGACAGACTTGTCCATGTATCAAACCTCTATATCAATGAACTACAGCCAATACTGGCAAAAAAAATAGTAGAACATTCATTCGACGGGAACGTATTTTTTTCAAACAGCGGTGCTGAAGCAAATGAAGGAATGATAAAATTCGCAAGAAAATGGGGAAACCCAAAAGGTAAATTCGAAATAATAACAATGAATGATTCATTCCACGGCAGAACTCTTGCAACACTCGCTGCTACCGGCAGAGAAAAATATCGTAAAGGTTTCGAGCCCACAACAGAAGGCTTCAAACACGTTCCATTTAATGACATTAAATCAATAAGAAAAGCCGTAGAAGAATCTAAAGGAAAAACAGCTGCAATACTTCTGGAACCAATTCAGGGAGAAGGAGGAATAATCCCGGCTAATTATGAATATATACAGGAACTTCGTAAATTCTGTACAGAAAACGAAATACTCTTAATGTTTGATGAAGTTCAAAGCGGTATTGGTAGAACAGGTAAATTCTTTGCACATCAATATTACGATGTAACTCCCGATGTTATGTCAATGGCCAAAGCTCTTGGAAATGGATACCCAATTGGAGCTTTCATTGCCAAAAAATCTTTAGGAAATGTATTAACTGTTGGAACACATGCATCAACATTTGGAGGAACTCCCCTCGCCTGTTCTGCAGCAATAGCTGTTATTGAAGAAATAGAAAATCAAAACCTACTCGAAAATACAGTAAAAATGGGAAATAAATCCATTGATCTACTTCATTATCTGGCAAAAAAATATCCAGTAATACAACAAATCAGAGGCAAAGGCTTGATGCTTGGCATTGTTCTTGACAGAGAGGCAAAAGAAACATCAGAGCTGGCCCAACAGAATGGTCTGCTTATAATAACTGCCGGGGAAAATGTGCTTAGATTCTATCCTCCAATAAATGTAAAGGAAAATGAAATAAAAGAAGCAGTAGAAATACTGGATAAAGTTTTAGGGAATTTAAAGTAACTTAATATGAGGGTTCCTGCTAATGGGACATATGTGGTGGGGATAGGGAGATTTCAACTAACAGAAACCCCTGGAGCAGCATAGCCGCAAGCAATCTTGCCTCACACAAAGGCACATATCACAAAGATTTTTAACCGCTAATGATCGCTTATTAATGCTAATAAATAAATTGCTGAGCTGACAGCTCATTAAATTGTTTTTATTTTTATCATTTCATGATAGCAATTTATTCTCCGTGACTTTGCGTCTTGAGTGAATGACAATGAACGGGCGTGAGAAAAACTCAGCGCTATTTCATGTTTATATCACTCACATAATCAATATATTATAAAGTAACAAAAGCAGAAACCTTGTTTAAAAAACAAGAAAATAACAGATTGTAGTACTAATATTACTCTAATAAAATTATACAAGATATAAGTGAATATTAGTGCAGATAAGTGGTGAAAATTTTTTTTATATGAATATTAGTTTAGTTTCAATTTGGTTAGATTTTGCCAAAGGAAGCGTTATGGACGGTTTCTTTTGGTTATATTTTGTATTAATGGTTATAGGACTTTTTTGTATTCGTAAATATAAGTTTGATGTTGCTGTTTTTGCTTTCATGCTAGTAACTCTGATAATAATGTACCCACAGCCATATTACTACCTTTATAGGTCTGGCGGAGTTAATTTTAGGTATTTCTATCAGATGTTGCCTTTTATGGTTGTTTTAGGTGCTCCAGCAGTGTTGTGGTTGGCGAACAAGCTGCAAATATTAGCACAAAAAAATGAAAGATTATCAAAATATACAATTGGTAAAAAATATCTAGCTATTATTTTGATTTTTATTTCTGCTATTTGCTTGGGCTTTTCTTTATCTCAAAGATCCGAGTCTGAGAAAAACTATATTCTTGAGCCAATTGAAATCATAAATAGAATAACAGATAAAACATATAAAAGGCCTATTTACATTGTTGAAGATGGCAATGATCAGGGTAGAGTATCTTATTATATTAATGCTGTTCAGTACAATAAAATACCTACAAAATATTGTAATCCTGAATATTTTTTAAAAATGTGTAAAGATCTGGAGTTTCTCCATAGAAATATTTTCTTTTATGTTAGAATGTCTGATGAAAAGTTTAGAAGTCTATCTAAAGTAAATAGTACAGAACTGAAGTTATTGAAAGAAGTGGTATTTAAAAGAAATGGAAGAAGAACTGTTTTTTCGCTTTATCAGTATTGTCCGCCGATTAAACAGGTATAAATATAACAGCTTTCAACACAGAGAAAATAAAGAAAAGAAAGTCTTTTTACCATATAGTACATATAGAAAATGTAGAAAGAGTTAAGAGAAAATATTATTTGAGCGATGCTCAAAAAAATATCAAGTTACAAAAATATGGAAACGTATTTCAATAGCTTTCCTAATTTGATATTTCTATCTAATTTCCAATTAGATGCAGTATATAAAAACTATATGGATCTACATAGTCTACATGTGAATAATAATTAGTATAATTTGTTGGATTCGTGGTTTCAAAAGGAGTAAAATGAAAAGAGCATTTATTACTGGAATAACTGGGCAGGATGGTTCTTATCTTGCAGAGTTATTACTTGAGAAGGGGTATGAAGTACATGGAATGATTAGAAGAGCCAGTACTTTCAATACCCATAGAATTGATCATCTTTATAAGGATCGACATAAAGATGATGTAAAATTATTTTTACATTACGGTGATCTTACAGATTCAAGTAATATGAATAGGTTGATAGAAAAGATACAGCCTACAGAAATTTATAATCTTGCAGCACAATCACATGTGCAGGTTTCTTTTGAGGTGCCTGAATATACAGCTGAATCAGATGCTGTTGGAACTTTGAGATTACTAGATGCAATTAAAGATATCGGGATTAAACCTCGCTTTTATCAAGCCTCAACTTCTGAACTTTATGGAAAGGTGCAAGAGGTTCCGCAATCTGAAACAACGCCGTTTTATCCTCGTTCTCCTTATGGTGTTGCAAAGCTTTATGCATATTGGATTGTAGTGAATTATCGAGAAGCTTATAATATTCACGCGAGTAATGGTATTCTTTTTAATCACGAATCACCCCGAAGAGGTGAAACATTTGTAACAAGAAAAATAACACGTGCGGCTGCAGCAATTAAAGCAAACAAACAGAAATGTTTATATATAGGAAATATTGATGCTCTACGTGACTGGGGATATGCTCCTGATTATGTTGAGGGAATGTGGAGAATTTTACAGCAGGATAAACCGGATGATTATGTACTTGCTACAGGAGAAATGCATACGGTAAGAGAGTTTATTGAAAAATCATTTGCTATTCTTGATATGCCTATTGGCTGGGATGGTAAAGGAGTTGATGAAATAGGTAAAAATATAAAGACAGGAGAGGTTTTAGTTAAAATTGATCCTAGATATTATAGACCTACAGAAGTTGAACAGCTTCTTGGCAATCCCGCAAAAGCCAAAAAACAACTTGAATGGGAACCTAAAGTTAAGTTTGATGAACTTGTTAAAATTATGACAGAAGCCGATTACAAAAACATGCTAACACAGAGATGACGGAGAAAAGGAAGGTTAGTTTTTTAACTGACCACTAACATACCATCGCCGTAACCAATTTTGTTCACCACGGAAGCGCACGAAGATCACAAAGAAAAATTTGGAAAAGAGTTTGGGAAAGAGTTTGGGAAAAAACCTTTTTTCAAAAAGGTTTGCCTCAACCTGAGCGAATGCGAAGAAAAAAAACTTCGTATTTTTCTTATCTTCGTGATTAAAACTCTTTTGTTTTTAATAGTTATTAAATACTTACAATTAATTAGTTACAATTACAGCAATTTAAAACCTTGTTCAGAAAACAAGAAAATAACAGATTGTAGTACATATTAAGTTTTAAAAGTACAATAAAATAGTTCAAAAACAAGCTGTAAGTAAAAAAAATTCCGATAAATAAAAAAATAAAAAAAGAAGGAGAGCTTAGCTCTCCCCTTACCCACACTAATTTTTATACCCTCTTACTTACTCAAAAACTTTTCTTCTCCCATTATCCACTAACATGTCCACTCATTCAAAAATCTTTTCTCTATCCCCAAAAATACCCTCTCCACTATTTAATGTATAGAAAGATAACTTTACAAAACATATTTTCAAAAAAAATAAACGTTTTCTATTAATCTAAAATGCCGATTTGTGCATTAATTAAATTACAGAAACTAACTATATGATTTTTGTACACTTATAATATCAATAAAAAATATTCCACTTTTTAAAAGTGTAAATTTTAATACAGAAATAACTAGTGTCGTGTCATATATGAAACGTCAATTTTTATACTAAAAGGTAGGGCAGGTTTCTTGTCAGACGTAGTTTTAACGTAGACTCTGAACACCTGTCCCATAGGCAATAAATTCTGAATTGATTGGATTTTTAGTTGTTCTCTATTAATTTTAGAATACAAAAAAAACAGAAAAAGAAAAAGGATGAATTATGGCGGAACAACTATTGCCTTTGTTTTTATATGGAGAAAATACCATAAACTCCATCGTATCCTATAATTTTAATGAAGATGGTAATGTTTACTATTTTATTTATTGTGCACCTGTAGGTTTTCATCGACACGATGATCGTCGCGGCTTTAATATAACAACTTCTCAACTGATATTGAATGGTCACTGTAAAAACTGCGAGATTGTAAAAGCTTTCGGAGTAAGCGAAATAAGTGTAAAACGTAATCTTAAGAAACTCAGAGAAGATGGTATAGACGGATTTTATAAACCCAGAAACACTAGAAAAGGTGGAACAGTTCTTACGTCTGAAGTATTGTCAGAAGCCCAGTGCCTTTTAAATGAAGGTCACAGTCGCTCAGAAACAGCAGAAAAACTGTCATTAAAAGTTAACACCCTATCTAAAGCCATACATGCCGGTAAGCTGTTGGAACCACTAAAAAAAACTTCACAGGAAAAACCAAATCAGAACGCAATATAGAGGATAACAGTCAGGCACTTGGCAAAGGGTGTACAGACACCACAGGACGACTTTTTGCAGCATTAGGCAGAGTCAGTGCAGTTACAGAATTTAATAAGAATTATGATATTGATAATGGTGGTTTACTGCTTGCAGTTCCTGCACTTTTATCCAACGGTCTGCTTGATTCAATGAATTCATTCAATTTTACAGAGGGTTTTTATAGAATATATGATATTTTTCTGACGATAGCTTTTATGGTTCTGGCCCGTGTAGGAAACATAAACCGCCTTGGTGATGTTTCACCCGGAGAATGGGGAAAGCTTCTTGGAATAGACCGTATTCCTGCTGTTAAAACCATGCGCGAAAAAGCAGATGAACTTTCACATGGTCAGAATGAAGCAAATCTGGATAAATGGATTTCAGAACATTCCAGCACCTGGATGGAAAAAAATGAGGATACTATAGGAAGGCTTTATGTTGATGGTCATGTAAGAACATATTTTGGAAAAACAAAGCTGCCGAGAAGATATGTATCAAGACAGCATTTATGTCTTCGCGGAATGACCGACTACTGGATTAATGATCAGAACGGGGCACCATTTTTTAATGTAACAACACCTTTTTCAAAGGGGCTTATAGAAATACTGCAGACGAAAATAATACCAAAACTGCTTGAAGAAATGCCGTGTCAAAAGACAGCATATGAACTTGCTGAAAATCCTGATATCTACAGGTTTTTAATAATTTTTGACAGAGAAGGCTATAGCATGAAACTCTTCAAAGACCTGTGGGAAAAACACAGAATTGCCTGTCAGACATATAATAAATATCCAAAAGATGCCTGGGATGAAAATGATTTCATTGAAGTTGAAGTTATACACCCTTTTGATAATGTAGAGAAAACAAAAATAGCGGAAAAAAGGGTATATGATAAAACGAATGATTTTTATTGCAGAGAAGTTAGACAGTTAACTGAATCAGGTCATCAGGTGTCAGTAATTTCAACAGATTTTATCAGTAAAGCTGAATACATATACAGTCACATGCAGAGTAGAACATCTCAGGAAAACTTTTTTAAATATGCAAGACAAGATTATAATATAGATACACTTAACTCATATGAAAAAACAAATGTAGATGAGACAGAAACAGTTGTAAACCCGGTATATAGACAACTGGAGAAAGATTTAAATTCATTAAGAGCAAAACTGGCAAGAAGAACACTTAAAAGACAGCAGTTGACTTTAAAGGAAAACCCTACAGAAAAAGAACGCAGGAACTTTGAAGAAAGAGAAGGAATGTTAACAAAAGAAATACTTGAATTTGAAGAAACTATTACCGAAAAGAAAAAAACAAGAAAGAATACAGATAAATATATTACTGTCAAAGAATTGCCGGAGGAATTTAAATTTGTTCAGTTTCATGGGGGTAGAAAAAAGTTTATTGATATTATAAAAATGATTGCATACAGAGCTGAAGTAGCTATGTCAAATGTCATCATGCCTATTCTGGGAAAATATGAAAAAGATACTGCAAAGAGCATAATAGAATCTATTTTCAAAACACCGGCAAATATTATTCCTCTATATGATAAAAATATTTTGAAGGTTGAATTGCATTACACTTCATCACATAAAAAAGATAAAATAATTCAATCATTGATGAACTTTTTAAATGAAACTGAAATGGAATTTCCGGAAACTAATTTGAAGCTTTTCTACAAGTTCGTATCAAAATAAAATCATAGGGGTAAAGTGCTCAGAGACTGAAGAATTTCAAACACGAAGACAGTGTGATAATATTTATGGACGGCGCTCATCCCGAGTTCAATTCAAAACCTACTTACTGCCGGATAGAAAAAGGTAAAGACAAAGAAGTAAAAGCCAATACAGGACGTAAAAGGATTAATCTAAACGGAGCAGTTAATATTGAAAGTCTTGATCTTGTTATACATGAAGACAGTTGTGTTAACGCGGATTCCACAATTGAACTGCTTAAGAAAATTGAAGTTTTATACTTATTGGCACCGGCCATTTATATAATTGCCGACAATGCAGGATACTATACTCAAACTGAATGAAAATACAGTTGCATGAGTTGTAATATCCTAATACAGCCTATATTGATAGATATGAATATCCAATTAACACTAGACGAAAAAATAAAACTTGAAGCACAACATAAAAAAGAGCGAAACAGTAAGGCCTGTGACCGTATAAAAGCTGTGTTGCTTTCATCCGAGGGTTGGTCTCAATCACAAATAGCTCAGGCATTAAGAATTCATGAAACAACAGTAACAACTCACCTTAAAGATTATTTGGATAATAAAAAATTGAAAAATGAAAGTGGCGGTTCAAGCAGCCTGTTGACTTCTGAACAAACTAATGAATTAATAAATCATTTAGAAAAAAATACCTACCCAAGCACTAAAGAGATCATTGCATATGTTTACAATGCTTACGGCATAAAATATACTCAGCAGGGAATGTATAACTGGTTAAAGCATAATAGATTTTCTTATAAAGCTCCAAAAGGAGTCCCACTTAAGTACAATACCGAAAAGCAGGAAGCTTTTAAAGCAGAATATGATGAAATAAAGAATAACCTCAAAGAAAATGATAAAATATTTTTTATGGATAGTGTTCACCCAACTCAAGCCACAAAAATCACATTAGGCTGGATAAGGAAAGGTGTTGAGAAAATGATAGCTACAGTTGCAGGCAGAAGCAGGATAAATCTTACAGGAGCAATAGATTTAGAAAGTATGTCTATTTTTACAAAAGAGTATAAAACAATAGATGGCAATGCTACATTAGATTTTCTGAGATATCTTGATGATTCAACCGCCTCTAGCGGTACCATACATCTTATTGCAGACGGCGGAGGTGCTCATACATGTAAAGAAGTTGGTGCATATCTTGGAATAAAAGATCCTTTCAATAGAAAATATTTAGAAGACTATTATCAGATAAAATTACCGGCTAATAATAAACAACTTACAGGGAGATTGAGAAAAAACCTGTGTATGGTTTTGAAAAACGAACCTGAATTCTTTATAAATAAGAAAATTTTAGAGGAAAAGAAAGTAACTGCTCAAATGTTACTTGACGCTTTGCAAAAGCCGCCTCCTCATAAAAAATTCATTTTGCATATACTTCCACCCTACAGTCCAAATCTTAACCCGATTGAGCGTGTATGGAAAGTAATGAACGAACATGTAAGAAATAACAAAGTTTTTACCTCATTCAAAGAGTTTAAATCTGATGTTTTAGATTTTTTCAGAAATGAATGGGACAATATTTCTGAAACTTTAAGGTCACGTATTAATGATCATTTTGAAAAAATAAAACCAGTATTTTGAAATAGTTTGAGTATATAGATCAAAAAAAGTTCAGGAATATTTGAAAAATTCCAGAGTAAAAATTGTTTTTCTTCCTCCATATTGTCCAAATTTGAATCTAATAGAAAGGTTATGGAAGTTTTTTAGAAAAAAGATTCTTTATGACTGTTGCTGTAGAACATTTGATGAATTCAGAAAAACAACTATGGATTTTTTCAGAGATATTAAAAATCATACAGCTGAATTAAAAACATTATTAAATGAAAAATTCCAAATTATTGGCAGTCGAGTAGAATGAGGGAATCTCACCCTCAAGCTCTCACAGAACTGTACGGGATACTCTCATATCATACAGCTCCTATCTACAAACCGCAGGTTTACCCCCTATTTGCCAGTGTGCAAATAACTGAGGGGTATTAATTGCCAGTCGCCCCAGCCATAACCTTGCCCTTTGTCTACGTCTTCTAAATCTTTTAAATTTTCTAGTTGCCCACTTTGCAAGGGTTTCATTTAAATGCCTGAATACAGGATAAAGAGCAGACTTGCAATATTTTCCAAAATAATTTATCCATCCTCTTATTACTGGATTGTACATTCTTGATATATCCTGAATGGTTTTATCGCTTCTCAATCTAATTTTCCAATTTCTGGTAGTCTGTCTCATACTGATACAGGCACTGCGACTGACAGCAGGAGTAAAACTGATAAAGCACTTTCCATACCTGCTTTTTGATCTTCCAGGTCGAAATGTATAACCAAGAAAATCAAAGCCAGTTGTATGATAGTTCCCCTGACGATTATCATCTTTACAATAAACAATCTTTGTCTTTTTAGGGTGAAGCTCTAACTTGCATTCTTTGAATCTCTTATGAAGAGAATCCAATAACCTTTTAGCTTCAAGCTCTGTACGGCAATGTACTACCCCGTCATCCGCATATCTAACAATGGGGTTTTGGGGGATAATTCTTATTCATCCAGTAATCGAAAACATAATGTAGAAACAGGTTTGCCAACAAAGGACTGATTACTCCACCTTGCGGTGTTCCTTTAACTCTTGTTTCTATTTTCCCGTTTCTTGTTAATATTGATGCTTTTAGCCACCGTTATATATAAAGAAAAACCCATTTTTCTCTAATATGATGTTTAACTGCTTTCATCATGAGTTCATGATCTATGTTGTCAAAAAGACCTTTTATATCAAACTCCAGAACCCAGTTAAACCTCCAACACCTCTCTCTCACTTTACCTATTGCCTGTATCGCTGATTTGTTTGGTCGATACCCAAAGGAATCTTCATGAAAAATAGAGTCAATTATTGGTTCTATATGCATTTTTACTACCATTTGTGCAATTCTGTCTGCAACTGTAGGTATTCCTAACATACGTTCGCCACCATTCTTTTTCGGAATAGTAACACATTTCACTGGAGGGGGAAAGTATGTTCCAGAAGACATCCTGTTCCAGATTTTGTAAAGGTTATTCTTCAAATCCTCTTCAAAATCCATCAACGATTCTTTATCTATACCTGCCGAGCCTTTGTTTGATTTGACCTTTTTAAAAGCATCAAATACCATCCATTTGGAAATTTTAAACGGTTTTGGATTCATAAATTAAATCCTCCTGCTGTAGTAGCTGTTGTTTAATTCTGAATCCTCGCAGATGCAACTCCTTCGCTCCACTTTCATTACAGAAGTTTCAGCACTACTACGGGTTGCTCCGCCCCTGCTTATATCATCGGTAATGTGATTCTTGCAGGTGTTTCCTGCTTGAATTTTTCCCTTTACATCTATAAACAGGTTCCCAAGTTCCTTATAAAGGCCTGTATAAAAGTCATGCCACCTTAGTGCCGGGTGCCGCCTGGTCGGTAAACAGGTTTCTTCCAAACTTATCATGGGCCACGACTTTTCCCATTTTTGACATCCATTCCTATGTTTTCGACATTTCATCAGTGGTTCACTTACGTTCATCTCTTTCATACTTACCTGACAACTTTTATAAGTTGCCTTTTCTTTAAATGCTCCCCATACCAATCGTTGGACTGATATGACTTTAAAGTAGTTTGATACCTATTCCTGTAAACAGGCATCGGTGGGCCTACCACCATCCTTTATAAAGCATTGCAAATCATTGTTTCAACCTCCTAAAGTCCATTAAGCATTTAGGCTATGCCCATTAAACATAAACATGGCGGATTTGGTTTTCATTTTCCATACTCGCATTCTTGCCGCCCAATCATGTACATGATTTAATTATATACTCGCTTGGTTGCAAAGATAATTTCAATTAAGATTTTAGGTTAGAAGGGAAATATAAAATCTCGAAAACCAAATCGTTGCGAGTATATTTCCATTTTTTCTTGGACTTCCATTAAAAGCAACAACTTTCATCTTAATTCACTCCTTTATCCCATACCATTTGCACATTAAAAAACTTATTAATGAAGTTTTTCTATTTCATCAATTGACAATCCTGTAGATTCTGCAATCATAATATTATCAATACCATTTATCTTCAAATTTTTAGCAATTTCGATTGTTTTTTCTTTAACATAAAATGCGATAGTAACCTGCTGTGATTCCATCAGTTCTTTTTTGGCCTTATCATCTTTTTCCAAAGCAGTACTTGTTCCAATACATGACAAAACACCATCTTTCTCTTTAACGGTAATCCTTGTCTCACACCATATCAATTCACCGCTTTTGTTCTGAAACCAATGTTCAAACACAGGACTAGTCTCTATTCGTTCCATCCAGCTATAATAAAGATTATGGAACTGGGATGGCACGAAATTAAGCATGCTCATTTTTTCAGTTTTTATAAAATCACTACTATACCCAGTAATATCTCTTACATTATCACTGGCAAAGTTAAAAATTATATCCTTTTTATCTCTATCAAATATACCTCCCCATAATATAGTTTTATTAAGAGCATTTTTAGCACTTAACAATAGTTCCCTATTAGTTCTTAATGTTGATATTTCAGTAATATCTCTGGAAATACTGCCTAAATATTTTATGCCATCAAACTTAAGTTCAAATGTAGTTGCTGATATCACCCTCTGTGTTTTATCAGGTTTGATTATTTTATATTTTCTATATCCAGGATATTTGCCCAAAACTCTGTATTTAAGTTCATAATCCCGATCATCAGGGTGCACACAATTATTTATTCTGAAAAAATTATCATTAATAAAATTATCTCTGGAATATCCAAAAACTTTTGAATAAGAATTTGAAAGATATAATGTTTTAAACGGTTTAAGCTGATAAATACATAAACAGTCTGTAGCATTATTTAGAAAAGCTTCCAGAAGTTGTCTATGTTTCTCCATATCCTTTAATTTAGTAATATCGGTATACAAACCTAAAAGTCCAACAATTCCACCTTCCTCATCAAATACGGGTATCTTGGACTTTAGTCCTATTTTCTTTTTTCTTGTCCCGGGAATAAAACATTCTTCGTTAATTATTGCCTCCCCGGAAGCAATAACCCGATGATCCTCTTCCTCGTTTTTCTTAGCTTCTTTCACAGGGAACAAATCTTGGTCTTTTTTCCCTAATACTCTAAAATTTGAAAGCAAAGATAAATTTTTGAGGAATGCATCATTAGCTGTAATATATTTACAGTATTTATCTTTCAAATATAAAACAGAATTCAATGTGCTCATCAATGCTCTTAGAATAACTTTAACCTGACTCAATTCATTACTGAGAATTTTTATCCCATTTAGCATATCAGATATTCTATCCTGATGAATATTATCCTTTTCAATAAAACTCAACCAAGTCTCAGTAAATTCAGACAGCTCAAGCTTTGAAGTTTCATGATCAGGCTCCAAATTTGAAATTTCATTAACTGATATGTCCAATACATTAGCCAGTAATCTAATATACCTTTCATCAGGTTCACGCACTCCCCTTTCCCAGATTGAAACAGAAACTCTGGAGATATTGGCTTTATCTGCAAGTTCCTGCATAGACATTTTTTTTAATTTTCTAATCTGTCTAAATTTTTCCCGATAAAATTCCATAACATTTTAACACTTTATCAAACTCATTACTATGCTTATCATCTCAATAAAGACTAAACGCTCATCACTCACACACAGTATCATTATAGATAAAAGATATGCTTAAATCAAGTTTTGCCAAAACTAATATTAAAAGCTATTATTTATAATCTCCTAATATTCACATTTAAAATATGCATAAAACATTATAGTTGATGAATTTAAAAAAATAGAATTGGCCAAATTATTGTTTCAACAATTTGGCTATATCAGCATTACACATATCAACTATCATCATTGAATAATCAACATCTTCAATTCTTTCCATAGAAACAATAGCATCTTTCATATATTACAGTAATGGCGGCAAGTCATGTATATTCTTCTCATTAGCTTTTGCAAAAGTTGATAACTTGTAAAAATTATATTCGTTAATACTCATTTTTTCCCTGCTTCCTTTGAGTTAACCTATCGATTTGACTACAGAACACCGAAAATTAAATTATTATAAAGCCAAATACATAACCGCTAATCTTTATAAATATGTGTGTCTGCAAATATAATATTATTTTCTCCACCAATAATATATTGAGATGCTAACCTTATTATTTAATAGTATTAATAAATCCGCCTAAAACCAGTCTGTCTGCTTTATTAATTAAAACAATTTGGTTTTCAACTTTAGTTTCTATCATTGTTCTTTTATTTTTAATCAAATACTTAACACTTATTCTTTCATTACATTCAGGTATTTTATGACTTTCCAAGTCTTTTAAATTGTCAGGATGAACACATGTTTTCCATAATTGAGGCTCTTTATATAGACGTTTCCTATCTACTCCCAATATTTTCTGATAACCTTTACTTATGTATAATAACTTATTATCAGGGCTAATCTCCTGAATCCAATAACCTGAAGAAGGTATATCAATATTATCAAACAAAATATCTTTATAATGATTGATTCGTTCAAGCTCCTGTTCTTTAATTTTTTCATTGGTAATATTTTCAATAATACCATATCTTATATTATTAATTTGATATATTTTCTCTTTAACCCAGACTATTTTTCTTGTTTTCTGCTGAACAATTCTATAGCTCATTTCTTTAGGAAAAACATCAGAATTAAACCATGAATAATATTTTCTTCTATCATCAATGTATACAATACTTTTCCAAAGTCTATAATTATTCTTCATACTGCCGGGTTCTATTCCAGCAATTGGATATACATAGTCATTAACAAAATCCAGTTTACTGACATGTTTGCTCCTGCCAACATAAGAATACCAAGCAATCTTGCCATCAATATCAACCAGATTCCTCAAAATATCATTAGTTTTCATAAGTTCTTTTTCTTGAGTATGATTCCTAATAATACCTATTCGCATATTTTCAAAATTAAATACTTTTTCTTTTGTAGATAGGACTTCACCTGTTTTCGTTTTTATGTCGACATTTCTGACTTGCAATCTACCCGGCTTTTGATACACACTTTTTTTATGTCTTATTATTTCACGCCTATTTAAAAATTCTTTCCAAAAATCTTGGTTGCTATAGGCATATTCCCTACTATATCCACTCCAATCTTCAAAAATTCTATTCAAATATTTAATATTACAGCTTTTATTTCCAATGCCTGACATTTGTGAAACCCATACACCAACATCAATATTATCTAAAGCTGATTCGAGAAGTAAACGCCTTTGTTCTTCTTTTTTTCTATCGGTTATATCAGTTATTGTAACAATTAAACCAGAAACATATTCATCTTGTTCTGTTAATGGGATCCTGGAAAATAAACCCCACCGTTTTTTTCTTGTTCCTGGTATATACCCTTCAATATTTTTTAAAGATTTGCCGCTCATCAACACATCATAATCCTGTTTTCTATTGCTTTCAGCTTCCTTTAGTGAAAACAGGTCTTTATCACTTTTCCCGAGAATACTATAATTATCATTTACACCCAGAAGTTTAAGATATGCCTTATTGGCAATAATATATTTACCATTAGCATCTTTAAAATAAAACGCAGTATCAATAGCCTTTATTAGAGAATTTAGAATTATATTAGTTTTTGAAAATTCATTGTCAAGAGCACCAATACTATCTTGTAATTTTTTTATTATCTGAGACTGGGTGTTTCCTTTTAAGTTTAACAAAACCTCGGCCGAGCTGGAATAGTCAACAGGCAGTATTTTCTTTACAGGCTCCATATCAGATATTTCAGAAACACAGATATTGAGTTTTTTTGCTATAGCAATTACAAATTTATCCCTAGGCTTTCGTTTACCGCTCTCCCATGCCCAGATACTCGCTCTGTTGACTCCAACAGCATCTGCTAATTCCTGAATAGAACACTCCTTTGAAAGTCTGATTTCTTCTAATTCTTTACCATAAAATTTCATTTTTACACCTGATATCTCTAACAATATAAGGAAATTTTTAATAATCTTATTAGTTACTTTTTTTATTCTTTTTATCTGAAAGGAAAATAGAATAAAAACTGACTATTGAAACATGAAGAATTTTAAAAAAAATTATATTTACATTTCAACACATACACCATTTACATTTTTTGTAAATACAAGCAGCAATTAGAACATTTCTGTAAAGTGTTTATCAATATATTTTTTTGATGTTAACACACTTAAATTTTAATCTGCAGAAAAAAACAATATTTTCATTTGCTATAGCTCAAAGATGTATTCGCAAGTGGACTGTAGCTAGAGCGTATCTGAAAAGGCATATTTAACCACGAAGTTCACGAAAAGCACGAAGGAAAAACTTTAATATTCCTTTATAAGGTGTTATATTATAATTGGTTACAGAAACATAAACATCTCACAAAGGAATATACAAAGATATGTGTAAAACTAACTTTTACAAGATACAAATTTGGCAAAATTAATAAAATTTTCTTTGGAAACTGGCAGACTTTATAATGAAATATACAAAAGAATAGAATCAGATCTTGACAGAAAAGGTCTTGAGAAAAAGAAAATACGGATTCAGGACAGAATGTATATAGCAAAACAAACTGCAATATTAGGAGAAGAATTTATCTGTACTGACAATCTTGAGATCACAGTATCGGAACTTGAAACAGGAAGACCTGGAATTACAGCAGAAGAAGTGTTTATTTTTATTTGTCTCAGGGGTTATTTTGATTCAGTAACTTCAGAAGAGGCCTGCGAGAGAATGATTGAATCGGTAAGCCTTCAGATATATTATCTTGACAGGAATAAGAAAATGCCCGGGCCAAAAACAATAAATGAAAATCTTAATGCTATAAGTAGCGAAACAATGGAATTTATTCATAAATGTCAGCTTGAACAGTTCCTGGATGAAGACCTTGATGATTTCAGTTATGCGGTTTTTGACAGTACTTCAGTAAATGCCTCCAGTTCCCGGCCTACTGATGCAGCTGTTATTTACAGACTGTTTAAGAGAATAAGAAAGCAGGCATCAAAATTTGACAGATTCGGATTGGATAATATAAGTGCCAAATATCCGACAAAGTGGCTTAAAATTCTTTCAGAGCTTCTTTTTAAGATAAACAACACAAAAGGAACCTCCGGCAATCCTAAGAAAGAGAAAATTAAACCTGATTATAAACAGTTTCTGAGAGCTTCACACAAAATGAATGAGTTCTATATAAAGCAACTTATGAGACTTGAACATGATATGAGGACAGTTGAGCTTAAACCGTCTGAAATGGAAAAACTTCTATATTTGTTTGAGCATTTAGAGGATGATCTTCTTGCAGTAAGTGCAGTACTGTATTATGCAGAGGAAAGAGTTTTTCTTGATAAAAAACTTCCTTCTTCAGAAAAAATGTTAAGTCTTTCAGATAAAACGGCGGCTTTCATAAAGAAAGGAAACCGTAATTCAGTTATCGGTTACAAGCCTCAGATAGGGATGTCTAAAAACGGTTACGTCAGTACTCTTATAATTGAACCCGGCAATGGATCAGATTCCGTTTATTTTGCACCTCTTGTAAAAAAACATATAGAAAATACCGGAGTTACTCCTCATCTTGTATCTGCAGATGACAGATATTCTTCTTCAAAAGGAAGAAGCGATGTCCTTGAACTGGGTGTTAAGGATGTAAGTTTCAGCGGTGCAGTCGGAAGAAAAATTCTTGGAGAAGAACTCTGGAACGATGAAAAATACACAGAAGCCAGAAGAAACAGGTCGGCTGTAGAATCGCTTATGTTTTCATTAAAATATACTGTGCATTTCGGAAGACTCAGAAGAAGAGGTATAGAAGCTGTAAAATGTGAAATGCTCGGAAAAATTATCGCATATAATTATCTGCATAAGATAGTCAGACTCGAAAAACTTGAAAAGTTAGCTGCTTAAAGGCAGCTAAACCTGTAAAAATTTGTTTTATTAAAATAATAACAGGAGGATTCTATTTAAATTTATATGAAAATATGATTTTTCCCTGAATTTATCATCCGGGGGATGATAAATGAAATAAGAATATTTCCTGCGGTGCAAAACTTAGGAGAAATTATAAGGGGTAACGTCAAAACAATATATTGATAAACCCTTTTCAGAAATATTCTAGCTAGTCAACAAGGCAATATTACTCTTCCCCTTTACATTTTCCCCTTAGCCCTTAATACTTCACTCTTTTACCAAAAATCAGCATAATTCGATCAATTCGTGATTTATAACACAACATAACTTAACACTCTATGTTGCGTTTCACGTTATTCTTCAAATTGTTTAAATATATCTTTTAGCTTCCCCCCAAGTTTAGCTCAATAGTAAATTACTGGTTAAGAGTTTTTGTTTACCACCTGTCTTCGCTAATGCTTCGCCATGGCACAGCGAAAAATGAAACTTACGAAGATTTTTAACCACAAATAGACACTTATTAACGCTCATAAATTATTAAATAAATCGAAGGTGGGGGTATATGATTAAAAGAAAACTCATTATTATTTTTACAGCTTTGTTAACTGCGGCAGCACTTACTGCTCCAGCACTCGGATCTCAGAACTCGCCACTTGCGACTCGAGACTCTTTACTCAAAGACATTTCAAGCTACCTTCAACAGCAGAACTACGATTCTGAAATTTCAAATAAACTCGCAAAAGCAATCATTAAAGATACTCTCTATTGGAGTCCACAAAGAAAAGATGTTAAGAATGCCGATTATATTATCGGTTTTTCGTTTGGTAATAGGATTGACAAAGCAGGAAACCGTCATCCAGGCCCAATGAACGAACAGATCGCTGACTTAATAGTAAAACTCTACAAACAGAATCCTCTACACGTTTACGCTCAATGGGAAATCGCACAGTGCATCGGTGATAGAATCCCAAAAGACAAAGTTACAGCAATTTTTCCAAAGATCAGCAAAACTGGTGATGTTATCTATCTGAGTACAATTGATGTAGCAGAAGAAATTATAAAAGATATCGGCAGAGGCAAAGTTGACAGCAAAACGTTTATCGTGGCTGCTTTTAGGGAACACGCACCCAGATGCATTATGGTTTGTCAAAAGTATGGGCTAAAGAATTCATTTATTCCGCATAACTTTGAACTGCCTGACAAATACGACCCTGAATCAGGACAGCCATGGACCAGGGATAAGTTCAAATATATGATCTACGATATGGCATGCAGATTCGAAGATTTGAATTAAAAAAAAGCGAAATTGTTTTTCACATATTATACGATTAAAAGTTAGTAAAAAAGGGAGGAATTTAACAAAATTTATGAATCAATTTAACAACAATATTATTAAAAACTAAGATGGAGAAAGTCATGAGGAAATTAGTTGTAATACTAACGTTTGGAATCCTGTTCATTGGAGGTGGGAACTTATTTGGAGGTAATGCTTCAAACATAAATTACCCTGAAAAACTAAGAGATGTAGCCCCCGGGTGGGGATACAATAGCAGATATAAAGATATAGTTAAATATTATGCAATACAAAAAGGAGCATTAAATGATATAAGCCTTTTAAGTCTAAAAAAAGGTGAAAAACAGGCAGCTCAAATAATTAATGCAAATAGTGTTTATGACATGTTTAATCAGGCATACTCCTGGAGTTCTTCAGTTTCATGGAATGGAGGTGTTTGTGCTGGTTCTATTGCTGCTAATGGAAATTATGCAAGTATGACTGCAACTAAAAAGAATAATATTAATATATCCACTATAGGATTAATCTCTGAAGTAGGCTGGAACTGGATGGGAGGTCAGCCTACTGAAGCTTTAGGTAAAAGAATATGGCCGATTCTTGACCCGGACCTACAGGATGCACTAATAGAACTTTCTGAAATTACTGCTGTTGACAAATATATCGCTAAACAGGAATCAATACGTAGTATCTATGGTGATGGTTTTGTTACAGAAACTAGTATGATGTCAATAGGAACTTTAAATACACAAATAGAAATAGAGACTACAAAAAATGAAAGAGCCTGGGGAGCTGGAACAGCAATTGGATTAAGCGGAGTTGCTTATAAAGGGAATACACAATTTCAGAGTGACTTTAAAGACGAGAAGGAGAAAAAGACATTGAATTCTTCTACAACAGCTTGGGTCCTTCCTGCAAACAGTCCATTTTCATCATTAATTAATGATGTATTGAGTAACTGTAAAGGACTAGATCCCTTCTTGGACGGTACTGTCAGTGGAACCTTAACAAGAGCAGAAATTCCAAGTTTTGACCCTCCGGATTATAAAAAAACCACTACAAATAAGCTACAGCCATCAGCTGCTCAGGTAAATGCTCGTTTGGCTGAAGCGAACGAACGAAAAGTAATTATTAAAGCATGGAATACTGCTCACCCAAATAATCAAATAGACGTAAATGAAGATGGTGCAACTGATGCACAATGGGAAGCTTATAATAAGAAGGCTATAAAAGCAGGTAATATTGACCTAAGCAAATGGGATGCCAAAGGTGATATAATTACAGATTCATCGTTTGGAGCTACTTTTCAGCAAAATAGTAATTTAGAAAGTTATGGGGCCAGCAGCCAAAGCTTTGATGAAACTCAAACTCCTGACGCAAATACGCAATATGTAACCAGAAGTTTTAAAGTTATGTTGTGGAAAGACCTATATCCTAATATATGGCATGAAGTAGATTTTAATGCGTCTCCTCAGCAGGTAAATTTGATTCAAGCATTAAAAACTCAACTCCAGTTGAATGCATTAATACAATATTTGAATTTTATTCATTATACATTTCCTGTTATTGATGAATCAACTGGGTTTGGAATTACTTTTACGAAAACACAGTGGAAAATTATTGATGATTATTTAATAAATGCAATTAAGAAATATTCAGAAGATATTACAAACTTAACAGCTAACTACGAACCTAGAAATCTTGATGATCCTATCAAAAGAGCCCAAAATGGTCCAGCAGAATACAAAAAGCAGACTGATAAAATTTACAACCAGATGGTTAGCACAATTAACAGATGTTCTTACTCTTCTTTACCTTCAGATATTTTTGAATGCTGGACAAATAATTATAACTCCTACTGGTCACAAGTAAGACAGGGGTATTTTGGTCTTATTCATTTAAGTAGTCATGTTGGAGATAGTCAATATAACTTTGTTGTTTCAAATGAAGGCAATATTAATGATGAAGATGGGCGTGCAGGGTTAAGAGACGTCGGTAGCGTATCGTTTGATAGAAATGGAATAGCCAGTTTAGGTGTTGTTGAAGAAAATTTAATGTCAACGGTAAGGTTCTATCCTGTAATGACTACAATAGATGAAAAATTAAAAGTCGCTCTTGGAGGAATAGTTCCCAGTGTATTTGTCAGCACTGATGCTGATATTAACAAATGGACAGATAAAGATGATGTTCCATATTTTTGGGCGCCAATGCTTTTAGGTTTTGGTCGCAGAAGTGAAGTAAATGATCCACGAAGAACATTTTTTATCGAGTTTCCTAATGATATCAGATATTACGGTTCAGGTTTAATCGGCAAATCCAGCAACTTTAAAAACTTAGATGGTTTTGCTCTGCATAACATTGATTTATCAAACAGCGATCAGTTTAGTATAGGTATAAATGTAATGGTTTGCGATTATCGCAATTTGAATCTTAATTATAATGATAATTTTATTACGAACTTACATGGAAGTGATGGAAACAACACTAATGCTTTATTAAGCTTATCATTCATGACTGAAAATCAAATGAGGAATATGTGGGATACATTTAGCTATCATAATGATAGCGTAGGTATACTTAACTGGGGACAACAAGTTTATACTGCTGAAATGTATCTTTACCCTATTGATGAAGATTCTTCAAGCAATCAAACAGAAATTAAACCTGCAATATCTATACCTGGTCCCCTCTATCAAAAATTCAACGACGATATACTTAGAGGTTTATTAAACAAAGCTTTTGGTGATGATGATGAACAGACTACTGGAGCTAAATATTTTGATGAACTTGTTGAAATTGATCAAGAAAATCAGGAAAAAGAAGCTGAAAGCAATGAAGCAGCAGGACAACTTTAAAACATCATAGGAGCATGAATCAAATGAAAAAATTTTTAATTATAAATGTTAATCGTAATATGGTAAAGCCCAGCTATGCCGGCGGGACTTCCAATAGTTTGACTTTTGCTTGATTTGTAAGAATTTCTCTTTGCTGTGAACCTTACAAGGGATTCAAGAGCAAGGAGAAATTCATTAATACATATCAAAGTTATTTCATACAAGCTGGGAATGCAAGTATCATATTGTGTTTATACCGAAGTACAGGAAGAAGGCACAATAGGTTCAGTTAAGAAAATATTTGCCTAAGCTATATTTATATATCTATATAAAGTCTTATGATTTACAAAATCATTTACATTTAAGACAACAAACAGTAAACATACAAAATATTTACTGTTTGTTTACTGTTTATTATATTGGGGGATAATTAACTTACTTAAAAGCAAAAGGTTAGGTTTTTAAGATTTCTGCTGAAAATAACTAATCAGCATAGTTGGATTCTAAAAATTTTAGAATACACATGTACATGTTTTGCTAACTTTGGCGGTCAGGTGAAGTAACGATTTTAATAATCCAATCGATATTTTTATATCAACATGATTTTATATAATACAGATTCAATTCTAAACAAAAAGTTAAATAAATTTTTAATATTATAAGTATATGAGGAGACGATTAAAATGAAAAATAAATTGTTTAACCTGTTTATGGTATTTGCTTTTTGTTTAGCAGTAAGCGGGTATGCAGAAGAAACCGAAACCGCAAAAGAGCAGTCAGAAATAATTACAAAAGACGAAGGATGCGGGAAGTATTATGATATGGCCTCTGATGCCATTATAACAATGGGTAAATTTGCAGATTCAAAATTCAATTCCACTAACTACAATCTTGCATCAGGAGAAAGCGGCTTAACTGAGACCGACGCTGCAGATGTTGATACTGCTACAGAAGCAAACGTTTGCACTGCTGATGAAGACCAGGAAATAGCGGAAGACTTTATGAAGGATGTATTGAAGTTTATTGCAAACTGTGTTGCTGATGGAGTAGCTGAAGGTTCAGGAGATGCAGTAGCAAGTGTAGTTGGACTTTGCGTTGCTGCTGAAAGTGTAGATATAGCTGAAAATATCTGTAATTTAGCTTTTGCTGTTTTTTCAATTATTATGCTTGAAGATATAAATTGGTTCGAACCTTCTGTTAGAAAAATTAAATTCCCGATAAATACTATAATCAATAATCAATCTAATGACTACAGCTTTTATGTTACATCGTATAAAATTTTACCTGGACAAAAAGTCAAAGGAAAAACACAAACTGGAAAGCCGCTCCACACTATAATAAAACCGGGAAATGCACACCTTTTCAGCTATATTACAAATTATAATGGACATGATAATAAACTAAGCGAGCCTGCTACTATTAAACCTAGATACGTTCCATTTTTTGTCAGGCCTATTATAAATAATATTTTACTCCCAATGAGCATTATGTACACAGGAACATGGGAATACGGCAGTGATAATATACCCAACTATAATTCAGATGTAGCCTTTCCTCTTTATGGAGGATTGCCGGATAATCAGATTAATTTCTTTTCAGGAACACATATATCATATCAGACTCAGTACTCTGAAGTTAACCAACAATGTGAGGCCATTAATAATCCCTGGTTTACTAATAATAACCTGGATCTTTGCACAATATCAAGTTACTCCGACAACCCTAAAGTTCTTACACATGGTAGAATACAATATGATATAGATGTGCCAACTCTCCCGCAGATAACAATGTGGGAAATAATCGTTGACCTAAGTAAATTTGATTATTCCAAAACAGTAGTAGATGCAGGTGTAACAACTTCTGAAAGTTTTTTTAATTTATATTTGTATAACGCTGCAAAACCAGAACCATTAAGTAATGGTAACCAATTTTTCCTTTTTGCGGCTCCGAATAATAATATTACAGCAGATCAGCCATCACCCGGTATGCTTTCATTGAACATATTACCAAGCAATGTTTTTATTCCTCTATATACATATGCAGACAATGGGTATATGACTTTCTACTTAGCAATGGTTAACTCAGACAATGACAATGATCCTCCTTATACTCCGGTTATTGTTGGGCAGATGGGTAATAAAGGAAATTTTAGTACACCAAGTGAGCCAGATGGCGGCGCCATAATTACTGATCAGTTCATCATACCTTTGAATTTAGACTGGACAAAAGGTAGCATGCCATGGTCTAATTCCGAATTTCAGATGAATTTATTAGATAAACCATTTTTTGTAACTCCATCAGGAGATTTAACTGATAATATACCTGATACAACCGTATATAACCTATACCAAAATCTAATGAATTCGGGTGGTACAAGCGATTCCTATAGTTCGTTCGATATAGTTTCTCCTGATTACAATATAACAACTACATCTGGAAATATTAGCGGTACCCTAATTGAAGATTATGAATCTAATAACAGTAATCAATATACCTATACAATTACTATTTCTCCAAATCAAAACAATACACCCGCAAAGAGCAGCAGTTCATCCTCCCAATCGAATCCTATTAAAGATATACCGAGTCTTAATAATGAAATGAGTATTACTACAAATAAAAATGTTACTCTACCGCCTGTAAATAATAAGAACAGCTCAGTGTCAACGGCAACTAAAAAGAATGATCCGACAAAAGCTAAAAGCAGCAGTTCTAGCACACCAACGCAGACCATTAACAATACTCCGGCAAGCAGCAGTTCGAGCACGCCGTCTCAGACCATTAACAATACGCCGGCTAGCAGCAGTTCTAACACACCATCGCAGACCATTAATAATACGCCGGCTAGCAGCAGTTCGAGCACGCCGTCGCAGACCATTAACAATACTCCGGCAAGCAGCAGTTCGAGCACGCCGTCGCAGACCATTAACAATACTCCAGCTAGCAGCAGTAGTTCAAATTCACAGTCACAGATTATCAATAATTCTACGGCAATCGACAACACCTCTGCTTCTCAGCAGATTATTAACAATGCTGTTAATTCCACAGGAACTGAAAATGATAATGAAGGAAGCATATAAGTAAATTATTAATTAAAAATGAATAATAGTGTGAGTAGCGAGTCAATGCCACTGAATTAAGGAAAATCTGTATATAAAATCGCCATGAGTGGCCGGCGAGTATTAGGTTTCGCTTAACAGCTACACCTTAACAGGCTGCCAGCCCTCCACAAATTATATCCGATGGAGGGCGGTTGTCCTCAACCGCCGCACATAGCGTAATGCTTAATTCAATGACATTAAGTAGCGAGTAGCAACCGGCGAAAAGTAGGGCAAATAAATATTTGCCTTTGTATAGTGTGTACCAAGAGTATACAGCTAATTTTAGTTAGGGAATATTTAGAGTTTTAGGGAGAAATGCATTTAAAGCAAATAACAAAATGAAATATTTTATTTATACAATTTTATTAATTTCTTTATCATGCAGAACTGTTCATGCAGACTCAGGTGACCTTTCTGCACCGATACAATCAATTGTAAATACTTCAATGAATATTCCGCAGATGAATTATCCTTTGTTTTCACAAAATATATATTCTATTCTTACAGATGACAATTTAACATGGAATCAGGAGAGTAATACAAATATTCAGACATGTACTCTGCCTCCTTCAAAAATTTTTGATTTTACCTTTCAGTCTTTTATTTATAAGAATATCGAAACAGCAATGCTGAAAGGAAATATTTCTCAGGCAGACAGCCCATACAGTTCAACACAGAAAAGCGTCTACCCTACCAATGCATCTATAATTACATCTAGAATAACAGGATTTAAAAAGTATAGCGTTTATAAGAAACATGTTGACTATTCATCACCGTTTTTTAATTTAATTGATGATCAAAATCCCACAGTATATTATGCTCCGGTTGGAGAAACTATAGTTCAGAACAGCGGATATAAAGTAAACGGTGGTAAGCCCTTTAATTTTTATACGCGCCTGAGTTTCTACAGTTCAGAAAATTCGCAGCAGCCAGAAGCTGTATATTATGTAAAAAATGGTACAATACCTCAATTATATAACAGCAGTAATGTGTCTGCAGAAAAAATTGAATGGTCACCAGCTTATATTACTAAACCGGGAAATATATCTACATATACCTGGACAGATTCACCTGTTAATTATATACCTGGTGAATTAATAGAAGCATTACCATATGTAAAAATTGAGAATATAGTTGATTATGGTTTCTGGTGGCAGGGAGGAAACATAACTACAATTCAGCCCTATATTCAAAACTATGTGATTGAATGGGCAAAGCTTTCCTCTGCAGCCCTGGGTTTTTTGACTATGCCAGTTTTAGACTGGATAAACAGTACTAAAAACAACCCGCCTCCAACTCCATGGGGCCAGGGTCAGGGAGGATTGCCATCAGATACTATAGCGCAAGACACTATTCCTATAAAATTCAATACAGAAAACAGCTATTATATTAAACTTTATGATTTAATGTGTAAAGAAAACCAGATAACAGAATGCATTTACCTGCCTTATGTCAACTCAAATACTATCGGAGCCTGGCTCGAAATTTTTTCATATTTCAATGCAACTGTTTACTACCTGATGGAACTGGTATATACCGATATTAACTTCTTTGAAAATCTGGATACTATTGAAAAATGTTTTTCATCAGGCCAGATTAGTGAAATAATTTCAGGAGTTCAATACATTCAAAGCGTATTATATACCAATATTGACTTATTAACTGCAAAACCTATAAGTGCAGCCTGGTGCGGTTTTGACCTGTATAATATTTATATTCAATCTGAATACCACTGGATGCCTGACGCAGCCTGGGGTGCTTTTTCAAGACAGTTCGGAATTCTCAAACAGTATATTGGAGAGATTCAGGGATATGATACATTTATCGAAGGAGCTATCGTTTCCATTCTTGACGGAATAATAGTTTTTACATACCCTGCAAGCGACCCTTCAGGCTTAGTAAACAATACGAAAAATATTTCATATGAAAATCTGTTTGACAACATGCCTACACCAAATACACCAGCCTCGTATAATGATGAACCTCTTGACTACTATTTACTTGTAGACCAATGGTTCTGGTTTGGTCTACAGAAGGTTTATGAACAGTCGAGTCTGATAATGAATAATACTGTTAATTACAATGGTACATCCAAAGTAATAATAACTGAATATAATGTTAAAAATTTCCAGAACCTGAGAAAAATATTTTTAATTATTGCCTATATAATCAGAGACAGCAACTGCAAATATAATGAAGCCTGCTTTGAAATGTATATTGCTTTTGCATTGTTATGCCTTGATATAACAGATGAACTGACAGAAGTTGTTTTTACTCTTTTACATCAGGTAATCAACGGTAATCCCGAGCTTGCAAAAAATTACCAGCTTCAGCTCCTGGATATTATCAATTACTTAAATAATTATTATAGCAAAGCCTATTCACAACAGCTAAATGACATGGCAAATCTGGTTAATTCATTAGCAGAGGGAAAAGAAACTGTAAATGTTCCCGGTACCAATTCTCCGGCAAAGTCAATTCAGAAAGATATTACTGATATAACAGAAACAACACCAAGTTCAAACCAACCAAAAAATACTGACTCCGTCCAGATCAAAACAACTAGCCCAACATCAGATATAAAAGGCTTAAATCAGGATACAGCCACACTTGCGAATCAATTTGGTATTGATAAACTTCAGACAGTAAACAGATATAAGCTTACTGACCTGGAAAATGAAATGGGTACATTCAGCAATAGTATTACAACAAATTCAGGAGTAACACTTTATGCAGACAATTCTGCGGCACTTTCCAGCATTCAACCTCCAACAGGTGATGAAACGCGTTATTATTATACTTTACGTGGAAATACAGGCATTAAGATAAACAATACTCTCTCTAATCCTACAGAAGTATGCACCCTGATTTATTTTTTCAGAGATGAGTCATCCGAAATACCGTCTCTAATTGTTAATGCCAATACAAAAGGGGTAATGTTTGAAGGATATAATTTTGTAAAGTTTTTTGAAAATATAGGCAGCTGGTTTGGAAGTGTATGGGATGATATATCGGGCAAAATTCCAACACCTCCTCAAAAGTCATCTCTAAGATACTGGAGTATCAGCGGAACTAAAAGCTTCGATAACGAATGGGCACTTGATAACCTTGATCATACAAAGTATATCGTACTAACCCAGGCATTTGTTAACCTTTTTCCTTACATTGAAATTCATACTGTAACCCAAAACGAAATGTCTGCAATATTCAATGGTTTAACAGGGGATATATCTGTTGGCTCAGCAAAGTTAATAGGTGAAATTGCTCTATTAGTTGGAAAAAATGTACCAGGACTGAATATTGCATTAGATGTTACTTCAGGAGCAATTAGCGTATGGGATGATCTCTGCAGCTGGATTCCTTTTTTACATCACGCTACAGTGCCAAAGCCTTCCATGTTTAACATAATTAATGGAATGGTATCGTATCTTAACAGCCTTGTCAACTGGACACTTCTCAGCCCATATTCTGCATTTAAAGGAAATACAGACTGGGCTATGGGTACCGAAGTTACAGGAATAATGTGGAATGGGTTGTGGACATTATGGGACTATGTCTTAAATGATATTGATTACAGTAAAGGTAATAATTTTCCAAGCAATCACAGTTTCTGGGAAATGATGAACTACATTAAAAACTATTATGTAAATACTGGCTATACTGAAATTCTGCACATTGAGAGTCAGGTATTATGGACTATAAACTACTTTTATTACTTTGTCGCTGATTCCGGGAAAGTGATATCAAAAGACACGACTAATCTTTTTAAATATATTAACTATGTCTTTGATAAAATCGAAGACGACGAGAAAGTCGGTGAAGGAGTCTGCAATATACTGCTTGATACTATCTCAATTGTATATTTATCAAAATTCGCTAAAAATGGAAACAGCGAAATAGAATCAAATAAAATCCTTTTTGATCTCTATAGTAATGGATTCAAAATAATTATGAATTCATTTAATTATATGGATGAATCGAGTGAAACAGCAATAATGGATCAGGTATCGAATCAGATATGCCAGATAGACTCTAAATACTCTTTTCAATCAATGATAGTAATGTATATCATTGCCTTTATGAACTCTCCAGTAACAATGAGTGTAACAGATATTGCAATAGAAACCCTGGACCTATTTTTTCAGGGTAATAACGAGTTTGTTAGCGCAAACTCCAGCCAGCTTATAAATATTCTTACTGATATTTCACAAACACCTCCCTGCACTCCGTACTTTGAAGAGATTAACAGTATAATTTATAAACTTCAGAATAATCAGTATTCAGGACAATCACATTCTTCCGGGTTCATATCAGAACCTTCAAATAATAATCCGACTATAAATATTGGTCATTTATAAAAGTTATCACAATTAGAGAAAGGAAACAAAAAATGAAAAGAAAACATCGAAAAACAGGTTTTTACCTGTCAATTCTCTGTGCAGTATTTTGCACATCAGTCTATGCAGCCCCCGCAGTACCAGGTTTAACTCCAGGAAGCAGTTCGAGTTCATCAACTACTACTGTGGCACCAGGAACTCTTTCGATACCACAGTACAATTATCCACAAGCTCCTAAATACCTTAATACTATCCTTAATAATATAACATGGTATACTACAGGAACTAATAATATTAACTTAGGAAGCATAGAAAGCGGAAACATTATCCAGTTTAACTCAATGATCTTTGATAGTGTAGCAAATACAATGGACAACTCAGGCAGCAGGACAGGATATGCATTAGCTCCTTTCTCTACAGTATCAACCCTGCCAACTAAAGGATCATTTATTACATCCCAGTTAACAGGTTTTTACAGAGTTGAAGTATATAATGAACAGGTAAATTATGAAGATCCGGCATTCCCGGTTAAAGATGCAAAAGACCCTACATATTACTTTATCCCTATTGGTACTACATATGTACAAAATACAGGAAAGAACCTTTGCAATTTTAATTTTTATACAAAGTTAAGCTTTTACAGTGAAGCAGATCCAAGTTCAGGGCCAGGTGCTGTTTACTGTGTAAAAAACGGAGTTATCCCTGGCATATTCAACGGAGCAGATCTCTCACCAGACAACATTCAGTGGAACGCTCAATATACTACTACTCAAATAAATAATAATACATTCCCACCTAATAACAGCAGCTCGTCTTCTAGTGGTCAAAATATCATTAATAACAGTTCGCCTTTACCAGGCCTAAATATCATTAATAACAGCAGCAGCGGTGTATCCAATACACCCATAGTTGAGCTGGATTCAACTACTAACAATTATGTACCAAATAATTATACACAGGAATTCACATGGAATGTGAATCCTATTGAAGGTATTAATGAAACTTTAATTGAAGCATATCCATATGTTAGGATTGAACATGTCATTGATTTTACCAAGGGTGTAGTTAGCGGACCGTTTGATGCTCCTACCTATAACCTTCAAGATTTGCACACTAGATATATGATAGATGTAATATGCGCATTAGCAAATTTTGTAGCGACTCCAATAATTTCAGCCACAAATAAAGGTAGTGCTCCAATACCAACTCCATGGGGGAAGACTGGAAGCTCAGGCAGTTTAAGTTCTACTCAAACTACTCAAGCAGCAGATCCGACAATGGGTACATCGGGAAGTTATTATGCTCAATTGTATGATGCTTTCTCATCACTGAAAGCTGCAAATAACTTTTTTCTACCATATGTAACATCAGGTAATCTCCCAACCTGGGCTGGTTCCTTATCTTTCTCCAACGTGTTAACCTATTATATAATGCTGGATGTTTATAAAATTATTCAAGAATCTACAGTAGAATTACCTGCTATATTTACTACAAAACTTAAGGCAGATGACACAAATTTATGGATTAAGATTATTAATGGTCTTCAGTATATAAATGCTTACATTTACCAAAATGTTAAAAACCTGGATCAGAAAGCAGTGATGAATCTTTGGTATGGAATGTATTTATTTAATAAAAAAATTCAAAATACATACTATTGCTTTCCTACAAATGGTTGGGCTGCATTTTCTAAAATTATTGGAAAAATCTACGATGCCGCTGGCACTACAGAAAAATGGAATGCTGCAATACAATGCTTGGGTAATTTAACTTTGAATTCTGCTCTAGTATTTTTCTACCCTGCTTTCGATCCACAGACTTTACATAACAAAACAACACCATTATCATACGAGGATGTTTTAGAAATTCCCTGTCCCCAAAGCCCAGGCGCATTAGTCGCAACAGACTCAACAGCTCAACCATTTTATGATTACTATCAGATAGTGGCACAATGGTATGAATACGGTTTGTTAGCTTTTGCCCAGATATCACCTGAATTACTCGATAGCACTACAACAGATCAGGGAACGACTACAAGCGTAATAAAACCAGATATCACTAATTTAAATTATATTAGAAATATCTTACTTACAATAGCTTATATTGTAGTAGACAGTAATTGTAAGTATAATACTGCATGTAATATTATGTATGGAACATGTCTACTGTTTTTTACTGATGTTACATCAAATCTTACTGAAGCTGCAATTGAATCTTTTACTGAAGTAATTAAAAATAATAAAGAATTATGCCAAAAATACAATAACCAGATGGGTAATATTATTACTAACCTGGGGAATTATTTAGGTACAGATTACTCCTCACAAATAAAGGAACTTCAAAACGCTCTTAGTCAAACTTCTGGCACAGGTGCAGCATCGCCTAATGAACAGAAAGGTGATATTTGATAATTATGAGGTAAACTACAAAATTCAAGCCTGAAATGATATCATATCAGGCTTGAATTTCTACTCAAAGCAATAAGACTTAAAAAATTTGACAAAAATATTTTTTATCAAATAAAAATATATTAAAGGTGATTAAAATGAAAAATCGAATGTTATCTAATTTGATTTTATGTGGGTTGTTTATTTTTTCATTAAATACTTTTGCTGAAGATAGCACAAATCCTGCAAAAGAACTATTAGAAAAAAAGGAGTACATCAAGTATTATAATAAAGCAACAGATGTGCTTGAGAGATTAGGTCAGATCGCAATAGAAGGACAAACACCAACCGTAGAGAGTGTTTCTTATAAGGGTCTCAGTGACAGCTCAGGAAATGTTACCGATGAAGCTGCAGAGTCAACATCAGAAAATCTTTTTGGTGTTGAAGTAGATTCAAAACTTACAGATGCATTTAATAACGACTTCAAATCTGTTATAGCAGAAGTTATTTCAAAAGTAGTCCCTGATGAATTTGGAGGAATTACTTCTGAAGGAGTAGCATACCTTTGCGGATTATTAACTGCAGAATCTGCAGAGGCGATTGCCAGCTCTTTTGATATTGTCGCAAACTTCATAATATTTATTGTTATGGTTGATCCAGGCTTATTCGAACCTTCAAATTCTTCATATTCTTCAGATTTTCAATTAACTACAAATTTAACCAATAATAATTCAGAATATCCACTTATTATAGAGCATTTCAATATTAATGCTTCAAACAATAGTAAAGACAAAAGCTCAACTAAAAAATACTTATATGCAAGTAGTAATCTTGCTACAGGGCATATATCAAAAACCGCTCATAAATGTTCATTCAAAGTGGAGGCTGGAGACCCTGCTGTATTTAAACCTGCTGTAATACCAATATTAGTAAGACCACTGATTAATAATGTTGCACTTCCTGCCAGTATGATTACTCAGATGTTTGGTTATAGTTGCAGTTTTCTATCTGGAAACGACAGTAGTACTTATGAGTGGGATATTCTTGCTTTCGGAGGGTTAAATCCAGATAACCAGATTAATTTCGTAACTTCACAATGGCATTACCCCAAACCTCAGCCTAATGCTGTGAATGATCCAAAGTTTTATCCTGACCTTAGTAGCAGTATAGATAATGAAGTATCAATAATTTCATGGATAAGTGACAACCTTACTAAGTCTCCGACAATGGAATTAGATTACGGAATTGATGTTGTAGAAACAAATTCATATATGTGGCAGTTGACTTTTCAAAACAATGACCCTAATTATGTTTATAAATATAGTGTTTATACAGAAAATTCCCCAAAGTTAGATACTCTTTCAGGTGTAGGTTTATTTACTCCAAATTTTTACACACAGGCTGACAGTTCTTTTCCCCCAAACTGTTTTGAGTTTGAGATTGTACCACTGAATAATGTCGGTTATACATCTCCTAAAATCCCGATTAATGAGTACGGCATAATAAATTTAGGCTGGGCTACTACTGAAACACTCACAGTCAACAACGATGTCAATACATTTTATATAACATTCACTGCTTATAATCAGGGTGATACCGGTATCTTAGAAGAATATGGTTCTTTTGTTTTACCTTTAAAAATCATTACAAAGAAAACAGGAGGATTTATTGGGATAGGTCAAACAGTTCAGCCCTTTATTGAGCCACAACCGATTCAGGGAGGCACTATTACTAATCAACCACCGTGGGATCCTACAAAGACTTTGACAAATCAGAATGCGATAATTGGGAAAAGCAAAAATAATACGAGTGTGCAGGGGTTAAATATTGAAGACTATACTTCTGAACAATCATATAAAAATAATCCTATTAATATTATACTGAATAGCTCCACTATAGAAAATGGAAGTTCTTCTAGCGGTTCTCTTTAACTGATTAAAGCCTATAGAGGCTCTTACGTAAATGTAAGAGCCTCTATAATTATTAAATCAATTTTTTTAAATATTAGAACAATAACAGCAATGTAAAATGAAACATTACATAACATCATTAATTCTGATTTTTCTAGTACTACTCGGAGCATTCTGCTTCGAACGTCAGCTATATCTTCATGAAAAAGAAAAAATTGAAAAAATGAAGATGTCAGAAATAGAAGTCAATGTTTCAATGACTTCATCAATACTTAGTTATATTTTCAACAATCTTGTCACCGATATTAACTTAGCAGCAACATCTTTAGATAACTATACCTCCAACCCTTCTCAGACAGACTTCACTAATATATTTAGTTCAATAGAGAGCAAAGAGCCTTTATTCAAAGAGCTTTCATACATAGACAACTCGTTTACACCTGAATACAATTACCCAAAATTGCCTGAAAATAATATATTTACCAATAAAACATTTCTACAAAAATATCTTAAAAATATACAACAAAACAATGCAATAATACTACCAGGACAGCAAACCAGCAAACTAAATAAAGAAACAGGATTAATTGAAAAAGCTATTGCAATTGAAAGCCCGATCATTGGAATAAACCAGCAGAGAAACGGCTTTATCTACGGTAATATTAGCGTAGATAACCTTGCTGCCTTAATCAAACTTGATACTTATTTCAAACATAAAGATGAACTGGAATATTATCTGGTTAATACCGAACAGAACAGCATCCTTGGCACCCCAAACAGAAAGCAGAAAAATAATGATTATTACAAGCTAATTCAAAAAAACTTTTTAAAAATAGAATCATTGCTGTTTCAAACTGAAACAACTGCACACTGTATTACAACAGAATTGAATGGGAAAAAAACCTATGCTGCAGGCAAAATCATTAATGCTGCAAATAAAACCATGGCTGTAATAGGTATTGCTCCTTATAAAACGCCAATGAATTTCTCACAGGATTTCATCAGAAGAAGTTCATATCTGATAATTTACGTATTAATAATTGTATTAATAATTACCATAATAATAATTAATTTCACCAGTGAACTGAAGAAATTAAAAAGCCAGGTAATCAAACTTAAAATAGATTTCGATAATAAACCTGCAATAGAAGAAACAAAACATATAACCGAATCAGATTATTTTAAAGAATTACAAACCAAGATTAAGAAAATAAAGGAAAATAGAGAATAATAAGTAGTTATACCGAAGGTATTTTAGTTTTTGGCTATATACGATAAAATCTAACTCGGTTTATAGTTAAATTTCTCGAAAACTCAACCGTTTTTGGTATAAACAAATCTAAATTAAGCTTTTATCATTTTAGATATATTCTCTATTTTTAATAATAAATTCAAAGATCAACTTTATTAAAAACCAGGTCGTCTTTTATATTCTCCAATCAGTAATATACTCTTGAAATACAGTCATCAATATTGGAATGCAATTTAATTTCATGCATTTTGTAATCACCGGGTTTCTCATCGGTTTTTAAGATACCTCTTTCACGTTCACTCAATTTCTGATCACTCAAATTATACTCTTCTATATTAAAGGAATATTCAGGATATGATTTGAAAAAAATGCACGCTAATTTGTCAGAATCTAAATCTTCCGGAAAAGATATATCAAATTTTTCCATATCAAATCCACTGTGAAATAATTCATCCATGATTTGTCTAATTACAAATTCCCGCAGTTTAGGCATAATATCTCCTCCTATTATAATTCATTAAAATAACAGGCTAATTATTCTTCATCTTTACTCTAATAAAAAGTATATAATTTTAAGCCTTTTTTTATAAAAAAAAATCAATCTCGCAAAATAGATTATATTTTTTACATAAAAGCAATTAATATTTTACATTACAGCAATTAATAAAAAATATTAATTTTATGTTAAATCACTAAAACTATTGATTTTTGAAAATAAATACTTTATTTTTAAATAGAAGAATAAATCTTATAAATAAAAGATGTAATTAAAGAAATAATATTTTACTTTTAAGTGATTTTTCTTTTATAAAAAAATTAAACAAAGGTCATAAAGTTGAAATTCTATTGCAGACAATTTAGAAATATTCGCATAAAAAAAAGATGGACAATCAATGCATTAGCTGAAAAATGCAATATAACCAGACAAACACTATCTCTTTGGGAAAAAGGTAAAATCACTCCCTCTGAAGGAAGAGTTCTGCAACTGGCAAAATTACTAAATATTAATCCCAGCGATATTTCTGATTTAGAACCCCCTGCACCAATTTCAAATAAAGACCTGACTCCTTTAGTTTCTACTGCCATCTCCTGTATGAACCAAAATAATATACAAACTCAACAGAATAATTTCATGCAGCAGCTTTCAGAGCATTTTAACGAATACTCACAATTAAGCATTTTAATGAGATCGTTATTAGATACGATGCAATCACTTTTTTATGTAAAAGACATTAATCTAAACTATCTAATAGCAAATAAAGCTTTTATAGAAAACCTGGGACTAAATGAAAATTATAGTACATTAGGAAAAAATGATTATGACTTTTTTCCAAAAAGAGAAGCAAATAAAAATAATGCTGAAGATGAACAAATACTTCGTACAGGAAAAGAAATAGTCAATGATGAAAGATATATAATAGGCAGCAAAAAACAAAAATATGGTTTATGTTCGAAATATCCTATCTATGATAATGGAAAAGTTATAGGTGTCTTGTGTCATATTACAGATATAACAGAACAGAAAAAAGCGGAGTTTTTCCAAAGCCTTGTAAACAAAACAATTAATCAACTTGATGTTTCCCTGGGAATTTATGATTATACAAATAAAAAATTCATTGGTTCTGCTGGAGCAGAAGCAGGAAATCGTCTGTTTGGTAATTACTCATCTGAGCTCAAAGGAAATGATCTCATGGAATACTGGTTAAATAATATCGTACATCCAGATGACAGAGAAGAGCAAGCAAAATATATAAAGGATATAAGCCTAATCCCACCTAAAAGAACATATAGGATAAACCATCCGCAAAAAGGTTTACGAACAATACAGGTAACATCTTCTAAAATAGTTACATTTCTTAAAACAAAATATATAGTTTCAATATCTGTTGATATTACTGACCATAAATAATTAGAATTATAATTCTAATTATTTATGGAAAATTTATTACATATACATATAATTGAAACCAACTGTTGTTATTACTTTCTTTTTCATTTCAAACCTCACTTTTGTTAAATTAAACAATCATACCTAAATTTTTACAGACCTCATAACTGTCTGAATACTAAAAAGTAATACCTAACTTTAACCAGAAAAGTTGAATTCAAACTATAAGTTTTTTTTTGTACATAAGAGTAAAAGTTATATTGCATTTTAGTAACCTGTATAAATCCCCCTTTTATCATTATCATAATAATTAGGGCTTGCACGAAAAGAATTTAGTGTCTAGCTAGAGCCTTTCTGAAAATAATTTCAGAAAGAGTAGAGGCACATATACTCAAACTGAATGAAAATACAGTTGCATGAGTTGTAATATCCTAATACAGCCTATATTGATAGATATGAATATCCAATTAACACTAGACGAAAAAATAAAACTTGAAGCACAACATAAAAAAGAGCGAAACAGTAAGGCCTGTGACCGTATAAAAGCTGTGTTGCTTTCATCCGAGGGTTGGTCTCAATCACAAATAGCTCAGGCATTAAGAATTCATGAAACAACAGTAACAACTCACCTTAAAGATTATTTGGATAATAAAAAATTGAAAAATGAAAGTGGCGGTTCAAGCAGCCTGTTGACTTCTGAACAAACTAATGAATTAATAAATCATTTAGAAAAAAATACCTACCCAAGCACTAAAGAGATCATTGCATATGTTTACAATGCTTACGGCATAAAATATACTCAGCAGGGAATGTATAACTGGTTAAAGCATAATAGATTTTCTTATAAAGCTCCAAAAGGAGTCCCACTTAAGTACAATACCGAAAAGCAGGAAGCTTTTAAAGCAGAATATGATGAAATAAAGAATAACCTCAAAGAAAATGATAAAATATTTTTTATGGATAGTGTTCACCCAACTCAAGCCACAAAAATCACATTAGGCTGGATAAGGAAAGGTGTTGAGAAAATGATAGCTACAGTTGCAGGCAGAAGCAGGATAAATCTTACAGGAGCAATAGATTTAGAAAGTATGTCTATTTTTACAAAAGAGTATAAAACAATAGATGGCAATGCTACATTAGATTTTCTGAGATATCTTGATGATTCAACCGCCTCTAGCGGTACCATACATCTTATTGCAGACGGCGGAGGTGCTCATACATGTAAAGAAGTTGGTGCATATCTTGGAATAAAAGATCCTTTCAATAGAAAATATTTAGAAGACTATTATCAGATAAAATTACCGGCTAATAATAAACAACTTACAGGGAGATTGAGAAAAAACCTGTATATGGTTTTGAAAAACGAACCTGAATTCTTTATAAATAAGAAAATTTTAGAGGAAAAGAAAGTAACTGCTCAAATGTTACTTGACGCTTTGCAAAAGCCGCCTCCTCATAAAAAATTCATTTTGCATATACTTCCACCCTACAGTCCAAATCTTAACCCGATTGAGCGTGTATGGAAAGTAATGAACGAACATGTAAGAAATAACAAAGTTTTTACCTCATTCAAAGAGTTTAAATCTGATGTTTTAGATTTTTTCAGAAATGAATGGGACAATATTTCTGAAACTTTAAGGTCACGTATTAATGATCATTTTGAAAAAATAAAACCAGTATTTTGAAATAGTTTGAGTATAGTAAGAATTTTTCTTATAATACCACTGTTTTTTTGACTAAAAGTTTTACTCTTAGTGTCTTTGCAACTTTGTGCCTGACCTAATTTAAAAAGGCTTTTCAGATTAGGTCTAGTTAGAGCCCATCTGAAAAGGGTGGTTTTAGACACGCGCCGCGTGTCTCTACATTAGCCAGCCTCTAAACAAAGCACAAAATAATATAGAGACAGACGGCGTCTGTCTAATTCCTTTGAATACATCAGACCTTTTCAGATATTGTCTAGTTAGGAGCAAAGACAACAAAGTTCAAAGAAACAAAGGATAATTTTTTCGAAGATCTTTAAATTTAGTTGATTTTTTCACTTAGCACCTTTGAGCCTTTGTCACATTGTTCCTGATATTCGCGAAAAATCTTTTTATGGAACATCAAATTAGTACACACAGATTAAATACTCCCTTCTCCAAGAGCATACAAAAACGTTAAACAAACCTGACACTTATGAATTATTTTATAAATAAAGTTATTAATAGTTAATTTTTAATGACTTTAACAGTATAAATTAAGAGTCGAAAACAATGTAAATAAAAAATATCATCCAATTATAGAAAGGTTCAAATAAACATGAACAGTGTCCTCTTCCATTATCTTCCTCCTGCAGTATTAGAGCAGCCTTCAGCCGCATATTCAGTATTAAGCTCATATTTAAACCTGAACGGAATCAATACTGAAGTTAAATACTGGAATATAATATGCCATGATTTATTTAAAGATGATATAGCAGAAATTGTTGATAAAGCATCTGTAAAATACCCGGACATAATACCAATTATACCGTTTTTAACTTATAACTATATAAAATATAAAGAACCTGACTCCATAGAAAAAATCAAAGCTATACTTAAACTCAATCGTCCGGGAATGATTGTAAAGGACAACAGTTATTATGATGGATACCTAATAAAGCAGCAGGCTCATCTCCAGAAATTAATACAGAAAGAGTTAGACAGTATTTTGCAAAATTCTCCCCTGCTCCATGCATTCAGCGCCAGATTTGACCAATGGCAGTCTGCAATAATAATATTGGATATAATCAAAAAATTCGATCCGGACAGAAAAATAGTCATAGGTGGATTTGATTCCAAAGATGAAGCAGAAGCAATAATGAACATGATTGATAGTTTTGATTTTGCCGTTTGGGGGGAAGGAGAAAATGCTCTTTTAGAACTTTATAACTCAATAAAAAACAATGATGAAAATTATGTAGATATACCCAACCTACTCTATAGAAAAAATAATGAAATTCTTTCGTCACCATCATCCAATCTTAAAGTAAAATATGCTAACCTGGATAACATAACCCCGAATTATGATGACTATTTAAAACATCTGAACAAATATAATATTAATATAAATTCAACTTTTATTCCTATAGAAAATGGAAGAGGGTGCAGTTGGAACCGATGCCGCTTCTGCACTTCCAATACAATCTACAAAACAAGAACAAAAAGTATTACCGAAACCATAAATGATATAACAACCTGTATAGAAAAATACGCAGCTGTAAACTATGTCTTCACAGGAACTGACATAGTATGTCTCCAGGACAGCGAATTTGATAAACTCCTTAATCAGCTGCTTATCATGGTAAAGAACAGCGACTATGAATTTACATTTGTTGCAACCATTATCCCTAAAAACGTTACAATAGAAACAATAAAAAAACTCTCTATGCTAAACTTTATTGTACAAATAGGTTATGAAGCAACTTCTGACAGTCTACTCAAAAAAATGGATAAGATTTCGAGATTTGCCGATCTCCTTTACTTTTTAAAATTTTCACATAAATATGGACTCAAACTCAAAGGAGCAAATGTTATAACAAGAATTGTAGATGAAGTTGAAGAGGATATTGCTGAAGCTACAAGCAACTTACCTTTTTTAAGATTTTTTTTAGGAGAAAATGATTTTTCCCATAACAGATCAAAACTGCACATTAAAAAAGGTTCTGAATTCTATAATCAACTCAAAGAGAGTGATAAAGAATATTGGCGTTATAATATTTTTGCCGGATTTTTACCTGAAAAGCTTAAAGATAAGCTGAAAAACCGTTTTACTATCTTTGCTTATTCAACGGAATATTCAAAATTTAATACCCAGTGGGATGACTACTGGAATATAGAAGAATATTATAAAAATAATAGATTCTACTCAAAGGTTATAGAGTTGGAAAATCATGCTGTTTATAAAGAATATTGCAACGGTCTACTTATAAAATCAATAACATTAAGTGAGCCTATTTATCTGGATATTTTGAAAGTTTGTAATGAAAAAATAATGACACACCAAGAAATAAAAGAGGAGTTGAGCTCTAAATACAATAATCTTTCAGATGAAGAACTATGGGAATGCCTTGAGAATCTAAAAGCTGAATATCTGATCTTTTTTAATAAAAGAATTAAAAGAAGCATAATTTCAATTATCGATGTAACCTAAATTAGAGTCCGCCTGAAAAAGGTGTTTAATGCGGTGTTTTTAGACACGCGCCACGTGTCTCTATATTAGCCAGCTTCTAAACCAAGCACAAAATAATGTAGAGACAGACGGCGTCTATCTAATTCCTTTGAATACATCAGACCTTTTCAGATATTGTCGAATTATCATAATCCCAAAGATTTTTAACTATCACAAAAAAAACACAACAATTAACAACACAAAACATTAAGTTTAATATTAACATTCAGTACAAATAGAAAATATTTGTTGTCTAGTAGAAAATATTTGTTAATTTGAACTAGTTATTATAAGCAGTTACAACGATTGATTATTAAACAAACTAACAAATTAAGAAAAATGGAACTAAACGACATTATACATCTATCATTATTTTATCGTAATAAAAAAGGACTTAAAAATTTCACACCTGAAGAAGTTATTTCAATTGGGTATCAATCATACCTTACTACAGAAAAGTTATATAATTCCCAATCTGGAACAAAAAAATCTACATATTTTATGCAGATTTTGGAATGGAATTTCAGGGAAGAATTCAGAAAGACATCTCAAGTAAAAATACCGAAAGCTGCCTGGAACAACGGTACAAGAACCAGTGTATCAAATTTGAACAAAAAAGAATATGAGGTTTCCAGAATAATAGAACACAATTGCTTTTACGATGATTACGAAATATTATATAAAGCTTTAGAAGAATTACCTGAAAGATATAAATTTATCCTTGCACATAAATACGAACTGAAAGGAAAAGAAAAACTATCTTTTAAAGCAATAGCAGAAAGGATGAATTTATCTCCTCAAAGAGTCAGAATACTTCACATAAACGGATTAAAAAAAGTAAAAGATATCATTAAAAGTAAAGAACAGATCAATAAGTCATTGGATAGCTGAAGAATTTAGTGATTTGATATTAAGTCAACAAATCACCTAATAAATCTATAAATCATATATCCTGCTGTACTTCTCATTTAAATATTTCATATAAGGCTCAGGTGTTATTTTAGAACCGGTAATTTTCTCTACCAACTCCTGTGGTTCAAATTTAGCACCATGTTGATGTACATTACATCTGAGCCAGCCAAGAAGTTCTGAAAATTCACCACTTTTTATCTGGTCATTTAGATTCGAAATATCCCTGTTGATACATTCCCATAACTGTGCGGATACAAGATTTCCCAAAGCATATGTCGAAAAATAACCTATTGCCCCCATAGACCAGTGAATATCCTGGAGTACTCCCTCTGCATCAGATTTTGGTATAACGCCTAAATATTCTTTCATCCTGGAATTCCATATTTGAGGAAGTTCTTTAATATCAATACTTCCTTCCATCAGGCCAATTTCCAACTCCAATCTTAACATTATATGCATGTTATAGGTTGCTTCGTCAGCTTCAACACGAATAAGGGAAGGTTTTACTTTATTAATTCCTCTGTAGAAATCATCAAGTTTGACTTTTCCCAACTGTTCCTCAAATACTTTTTGTAATTCAGGATAAAAATGCTCCCAGAAAGGCAATGAGCGTCCAACAAGATTTTCCCACATTCTTGACTGAGATTCATGAATAGCAAGAGAAGCACCACAACCAAGTGGAGTTCTGGCTAATTCTTTTGATACTCCCTGCTCGTACATTGCATGTCCAGCTTCGTGCATACTACCAAACATTCCAGCCGGCAAATATCCAGATTCCAATCTTGTAGTTATTCTTACATCGTCAATACCAAAATTTGTTGTAAAAGGATGTGCAGATTTATCCTGACGCCCTCTATCCCAATCATATCCAAATTTAGTTATAACATTAACACCAAAATCCAACTGTTTCTGTTCATCAAATCTATTAAAAAGAAATGAATTATCAATTTCTTCTTTTTCTGATATTTTTTTTATCAATTCAACCTGCTTTGGGCGAAGCTTATCAAAAATATCCTTAACATCCGCAGTTTTAAGTCCAGGTTCAAAATCATCAAGAAGAGAATCATAAATATGATCATAAGGAGCAAATATCTGAGCATACTCTCTGCGCAAATCAACAATTTTCTTCAGATGCGGTTCAAAAACTGAAAAATCTGATTTTGTTCTTGCTTCAGACCATGCCTGCTGCCCTACAGAACTGGCTTTAGACATTTCCTGAACAAGTCTAACGGGAACTTTAACACTCTTCTGATAGTCTCTGTTAAGGACTTTTATTAACTTTGCATCATTAGAGTTTTTATCTTCTTCTTTCAGCTCATCTTTAGATTCATTAATCAGTTCGCCGACTTTTTCAGATGTAAATTTTTCATGAGATATTTTACTTAGGGTAGCCATCTGATTAGCACGATCAGCGATGCCACCTTTGGGCATATATGTTTCCTGATCCCATCCTAATACAGCTGCAGCTTTATTTATATCAGAAATCTCATTTACAATTGTTTTTAATTCATCAATTTTTCTCATAATAATACTCCCATAATCTTTACTTTCTTAATCTTGATCTTAACCATAGTCTTTATCCTAATCTTAGTATTTGTCTTTGTCTTATATTAATCCACCAACAACACAGCCTAAACAGAAAATATTGTATTGTATCAAGTTGAATATAAGCAAGATATAACACAATTAAAAACATCTTGTCAAATAAATGCAAGATTAAAATCGTAAAGGCATAAGACAAAAATATTGGAACAAAGACTAAGACTATGACAAAGAGTTGGGTTATGATCAATTAATTAAATAATATCAAAAATAGAAGAAGCAGCCATAGTAGTTGGAGAAACTATATCCGTAACACCAAGTTTTCTTGCCTTTTCAATATTTTCTTCATAATCGATTCTTGAAATAAGCTTTGTTTTTTTATTACCGGTTTCTTCCAGTATTTCTTTTACTGTTAATATCGTAAGGATATTTTCAGAATCACTTTCGAAAGCGCAAATAACTGATTTAGCATGACTCAGTCTTGCATTTACAAAAGTATCTTTTTGATAAGTTACACCGGAAATAGTCATGAAATCTTCTTCTAATTCTGCCCTTTTTTCCAGGGAGTTTTCCAGAACAATAAACGGAATATTATTTGCTTTAAACTTTTTGATTAAGGCCTTCCCCAGATTTGTATAACCGCAAATTATAACATGACCATGAATATTATTTATTCTTTTCATAATATTAAAAACTCCTTTAATTCTATTCTCTATCATAGGTCCAATGACAAAAGTAAAGGTTGTAGCAAAAGATCCCAATCCTACTAAGATCATTGAAATAGTAAAAAATTTAGATTCCTGAGTCACAGGATAAATATCTCCATACCCTACGGTACTATAAGTAACCATAGTAAAATAAACAGCATCAGCAAATGTTTTTAAATTACTAAACTGCGATCTAAGGTAATAACTTCCAATAATACCATAACCTAAAGCCAATATTATAGATATCCATGCAAGCATTTGCTGATAAGCAGCTGCACCGCTTACAGATTTCTCATTGAAAAGTCTATTTGTCAACAAAAGAAGAATTAGTAAAGAGAATGAAATAAAACTGGTTTTAGGAAGTGCACCTGTATAATAGTTATTCAGGCACAAAATAATTAAAACAATAACAGCTATTCCCCATGATTTGCGCCTTCTCTCACATAAACCTTTTCCTAAAGAAATCAAGCAAAAACCAAGGAAAATGCCAACAAGCATTCCCATACCTTTAAACGTTGTAACTTCTAAGATTGAATTTACTTCATTAAATCCGGGAATAGCTATCTGGAAGACAGGAAGTATTGATACAAAAATATGTAATAAACCATCAGCAATTATAATAGAGCCTATCAAAGGCGGCACTCTGTTTTCCAACCGCTCAACAACAGGTTTAGCTTTCACAAGATCAACTCCTTCCTGTTTTTAATTACAATTCACTAGTTATGAATTAATTTTAGCTTATTTTTGAGTTAAGAACAACCTCTGTTTTTAAAGGTTGACTATCGACCATCAAATCTATTTCATTATATTGCAATATACCATTTTTTGTACGAATCCCTGCAGCTTTAAACTCATCAATAGAAATTTCACTTTCTCTTCTGAAAGGTTCTTCTCCTGATTTATGAACTATTGCTCCAATCTCAAATCCATCTGTTGAAACAATTTCCATCTTTTTCTTTTTTGCGGCACAAAGAACCATACCCTCAGACTTTACGCCACTTAACTCTGCAGGTTTAAGATTACTTGCTACAAGCACCTGTTTTCCTAAAATATCTTCAGGTTGAAAATATTTCACCAGCCCTGAAACAATAGTCCTTGGTTTACTTTCACCAATATCAATTTTTTCAATATAAAGGTGTTCGGCTGTTGGATGTTTTTCTATTTCCAATACTTTTCCCACCTTAAGTTCCACATTATCCCATGGATCAACTCTTTCTACACCATCAAACTGCTGTTTAAATTCATCAACCAGTTTTGTATCAAGTTTTTTAAATAAGATTTCAGGTTTTCCAATTTGATGATCAATTAATTCTTCAAAATTTCCAATATTATCCCATTTTAGATTTTCTACAGCAAGCATTTTTTGAATTCTTAGAGCTGTTGTTGGAATAAAAGGTTCAAACATTATCGAAAGATCTTTTATTAAATGAACAAGTATATTTATCGTAGCCTGAACTTCTTCGCGATTTTCTTTTATTTTAACCCATGGTTCCTGATCTTGAAAAAATTTATTCCCAGCTTTACCAATTAACATTATCAATCGTAGAGCTTCTCGAAGACCAACCTTTTCGAAGCTTTCAGTAACCTTGTTTTCCAATTCTTTAATCCTGGCAATAAATTCTTCCTGTTCAGAAGTCATAGTAGCTTTTTTCAGATTCCTATCAAAATTTCTTACACAATAAACAAGACTTCTATTCACCAAATTTCCAATATTATCAAGAAACTCATTATTAATTTTATCAAAAAAATCCTGCCAGCCAAAGGCAGTATCTGTTTTTTCAGGCCTATTTGCAAGAAGATAGAAACGCCATAAATCTACATCAATATTAGATTTTATCACATCTGTACCAAATACGCCAACATTTCTGGACTTAGAGAATTTTGTATCTTCATAATTTAAATATTCAGTTGAACTCAGATGATGAACCATTGTCCATTTATCTTCTGTTGCAAGCAAAGTTGCAGGAAAAATAACTGAATGGAACGGAATATTGTCCTTTGCCATAAACTGGTAAAGCTCGGTATCTTTCGGTGACTTCCACCAATATTCCCAGCTGTCAGGAAAACCTTTTCTGGTAATAGAGATATAACCTATAGGTGCATCAAACCAAACGTAAAAAACTTTATTTTCAAAACCTTTTTCCGGTACAGGTATCCCCCATTTCAAATCTCTTGTTATAGCACGTGGTTCAAGACCTCTTTTCATCCATGAGCGAGTTGTTGTCGCAGCATTATTAGGCCAAAAACCTTTTTTAATTGCAATTTCCTGAAAATCTTCAAGTTTTTTACTAAGAAGCGGAAGATCCAGATACAAATTTTCAGTTTTTTTCAGTATAATAGGTTTTCCATCAATAGCACATCTTGGATTAATTAAATCTATTGGGTTCAATAATGAACTGCAACCATCACACTGATCTCCTCCTGCATCTTCATAACCGCATTTTGGGCATGTTCCTCTAATAAGTCTGTCAGCTAAAAATTTCCCCTGGCTTTCGCTATAGTATTGTTCAGACTCAATTACAAGCAGGCAGTCATTGTCATAGATCTTACGAAAAATTTTCTGGACAATTTCGGTATGTTCCTCAGTAGAGGTTCGGCCAAAAACATCAAAAGAAATATTAAAGTGCTTATATATTTTTTTATGCACCTCATGGTATTTGTCACATATTTCTCTTGGAGTTAACCCTTCTTCTCTTGCTTTTGTTTCTGTAGCAGTCCCATATTCATCATTACCGCAAACATAGAGAGTCTCATACCCTTTAGACCGACAATATCTTGCAAAGGCATCAGCGGATAAAACACAACCAATAATGTTACCCAAGTGAGGTTCGTTGTTAACATATGGTAAAGCAGAAGTAATCAGTTTCTTTTTTGACATAACAATATTTTATCTTTCCAAATATATGTATTTTAAATTTCAAACAGTTAAGCTCAAAAATATCATGTATTACTCTTATTTCAACATTCAATATCTATGTAAAAAAAACATTTAATATTATAAACAAATATTCATATAAAAAAACGCTTTCATTTTAACAGCATTTGTTATATATTTTATCAATATTTGTTACATACATATATATTTAATATTCCTGTTGTTGACTTAGTGGAATACCAGGAGTTATACTATAATGAAGTCGTTACATACATATATATTTAATATTCCTGTTGTTGACTTAGAACTTTTTTTTAATATACTATGCAACGGTATAAAAAGGCCTGATTACAAATTACAACTTGATTTTTAAGTATATTTTAAGCATAAGTAACTTACAAACAAATTAATGTTTATTGTGTAATATATCGTTTGAATGTCATGATAAAAAAACTCATTTCAACCTTATGCTGTCAAATGTTTTTAATATGGCCTACATCAACAACTATAAGAAGTGAGTGAAAAGGTAAATATTTTGTTTAAACTTAAAGAATGTATTTCAATCACCTGGGATAAGAATTTTAATGTCTTTGGATTGAGTTTAAAGAATGATAAGCAAATAATTGGAAATTCGTCTTGTATTGCTGAGGAAAAAACCTTTCCCGAACGTCTAAAATCTGTTTACGAGAAACTATACACGAATCAAGATCAATTCATTATTATTGGAGGTTATATCCCATCCGCTGTTTGTTTTGAACTTGTTATTCCGCCTCTTTCTAAAAAAGAGATAGAGCAATATCTACATTATGAACTTTCCAGACAGCTTCCATTCCCTGTAAATGATCTAAAATGGTGTTATAGAGTTCTTCCTGAAGATAATGATATTTCTGAAAAAAAGATCAAAATATTTGCAGTTCTTGAAGAAAAATGGGATGAACTTTTTAATGAAATTATAAGTTCAGGAATAAAAGTTGATAATTATATTTATCCTTTTTTTGCAGTTAATCCGTTATTTTCAGATCAAAGTATCTGTTTTCCAGGCATTGAAGATGATTTTTTTCTTAAGTTCACTGTAGAGTCAGAAGATTGTTACATGCAAAAAAACAGCAGGGAAAAAGATGAACTTACCAATTCAATATCAACTTTTTTTGAGGAGAAATATCAGGAAGAAAAATTAGAAAAAGAAGAGGCATTTTTAGCTTCACTGGTTTTAGCTGAATATTTTTTTACAAAAGAATTTATAAAAGACAAATCACTAAACATTAAAATCCATAATGAACTGCAGCCAAAAAGATTTAAAAATTTAAAAATAATTTCAGTCTTTCTGTTAATCATATTACTAGTGCTTTCAGGATCATACTTTATTAGAAAAAGAATGAATGTCATGCACATTCTAAACTCACTTGATAACGAGAAAGTCCTCCTTTCTTCAGCCATAAAAAAAATTAACTACAGGTATCTTAAAGTCAAGAAATATGATACCGCAATTGAAGAAATTGAAGAAGCTACGCCGGATGCAGTTAACCCTATAGAATACCTACAGGTTTTAACCAAATCAATCCCCGGAAATATATGGATGACAAGCTTTGCAAGCAGCAAAGACAAAGTCAATGTTACACTTCAAACAAATTCATCAGCAGGAAATATTACTGCAACTTTAAATAAAAATAAATTATTTAAAACAGAAAATGTGAGAAAAAGAAAAACCAGTAACGGCTCTCAATATATTTACTTAACCTTAAAATCACGTCAACCTGATACCCAATGAACTTGAAATCAAAAAATATATCTATCTCTAATATAAAAAAGCAAATCGTTACTAATAAAAAGTATTCTATTGCTTTCGGTATTATATTGCTGCTAATATTTGTTGTTATTGTGCAGAATTTTGAGATTCTTGACAAAATTACGGTTGAGGAAAATGATATAATCATTAAAACACAAAATATTAAAAAATATCAAAAGAAGTTAAAGAAAGCTGAAATAGAACTAAAAAAAGCTCAGCAGAGAAAAGAAATATTTCTACAGAAAAGTAAAAATTACTGGGTAGAAGCCAGAGATGGTGAAACTAATATCAATATACAGAAAACAGCAGAAACAGCTGCTAAAGAAAGCGGTATTGAACTAAAAACTCTGGGAACCATACGTACAGCCTCAAGAGGTAACGGTATTAATAATGGAGAATTCGATATAAGCTGTTCAGGCTCAATGGAACAGATTGTAAAATTTATAAACATGATTAATAATGCAGAACCTAAAATGTACTGGGAAAGATGCCTACTCCGTCCCGACAACATAAAAAACCCTAAAAAAATATATCTAACAGGGTACCTAAAATTTATAATAATAGAAAATGAAGACATCATTAATTTAATGACGGAGAATAAAGCAAAATGAAACAACTATATTTAATATTAAGTATAATATTCTGTTTGCTTATTATAACATTTTTATACCTGCATTTCACCTATATACCATTAAAAGTTGATAATAAAATACATGAAAGAACTGTCTCATTAATAAAAACCGCAAAAAAAACTTATAAGAATAATGCCGGGCCAAAAAGTTCTATAAAAAAAACTACTCTTTCCGCAGAAATTTGGGAAGATAATTTATTTGACCCTTTAAGGGGAAATTTAGCAGGTACTGTTTCTAATACAGAATCATCTGCTCAAATTGCAGATATGGAATTAATTGGAATATGTAATACTTCTAATCTAAAAGGAGCAATAATTTTACAAACACAAAAAAGTTATCGTTCGAAATTATTAAAAAACAAAGCAAAATCAGAACAACCTCTGCAAAAGCGTTTTTTTAAACTTGACGAACGCCTTTCAAATGGTTATACACTTGAAGAAGTCAATCCTGATTCAGTTACACTGAGAAGAGGAAATGAACAAATTACATTAAAACTTAAATTTGATGATAACGATTCAGGCAGCAGACTATCTTCTGATGCTGCCAGCCCAATAAAAGCTCAACTAAAAAAAATAAGAGAACATAAAAATAATCTTTTGCAAAAGAACAAACCCAAAACGTCTGTCAAAATAATCCCTTTGGAAAAGGATGAAGTAAGTACAGAAAATTAGCATCTTTCACATATAATTTATTATTTTAATTTCAGGATAGAAAAATTTATGAAAAAAAGAAAAAAAAGAAAAAGAGTATACTCATATATTTTAATTTTGTTAGTATTAGTACTTACTTCCTGTAATTCTACGGCCCCTGAAACAAAAGATAAAAAAGCAGATCAGGAACGTATTGAATCAGAAAAGAACAAAGATGAACAGGAAGACAGTAATAGTAATACACAGGATGATTTTTCTAAACATGAAATAAAACCCATCAGTGTTCCTAAAACAGGCACTCTATCAAAAGAATTAATTAATACTGTTTCTCCGCATAAAGATAAAGTTAAAGAAAAAACTCCGGATAAACCTTTTTATGATTATTTCCTTAAAAAAAATAAAAATTCGGACAAACTTAGCCGTGTAACAATGGCTTTCGATGCAGCACCAATTGCAGATGTGGTTCCTATATTCGCGAAAATATTAAGCTTTAACTATCTTATAGACCCTCAAATTTCCGGTGTTGTAACAATGTCTATTAATTCGGAACTTACACAAAAAGATCTATGGCAGCTTTTTCAACAAATTTTATGGTTAACAGGCTCATATTGCTCGCTTGACGATCAACTTGTACATATTCTTCCATTTGATAAAATGGCAAAAGAAAGACAGTTATTATCAGATAAATATCCTGAGGCAAATGTAAGTGTAGTATTGTTCCCAATAAAAAATGCAAAATCTACAGAAATACTGGAAAAGATAAAACCATTCCTTACCGAAGGAGCAATTGCAATGGATATTAACAATCAAAATGCAATATTAATAGTAGAAGCTCCGACAAATGTACCAAAAATAAGAACTCTTGTAAGAGAACTCGACATAAAGAATAAGTTTAAATGGCCTCAAGCCGTTATTAAATGCGTAAATATCCCGGCAACAAAAGCAGTAGAAGAACTTACTTCAATATTACCGGTCTTAGGATTTCCGATTTCTATTGATTCATCCTCAGACGAACCTGGTGCAATGGAGTTACAGGCAATTGACAGGCTTCAGTTGATTATTGCATCTGCAGCAAATGAACAGGCATTAACAGAATTAAAAAAATGGGTAAATATACTTGATAGAACAGATGTTGGAGAACAGGAACAGGTTTATGTTTATAATATTGAAAATGCCAAAGCTGAAGAATTAGTAAAAGCACTTTCTGTTATATTCAACGTAGAAGGAGAAACATTAAAAGCAACAAGCAGCAGTACCAGCAGTTCTTCATCTGACACCAGTAGTTCTGACTCCGACAGTATGATAGTATCAGCATTCAGCAGCACAAATTCCAATTCAAAAACAGCAGCCGGTTCCTCAGAAAAGCAAAAAACTCCAGTAAGTGTTTTTGAGGTTCCAGTTAAGATATTTGCTGATGCAGTCAATAACAGATTAATATTCAGAACTACACCTCGTACCTTTGCAATGATTAAAGCTTTACTGAATAGAATAGATACTGTACCATCACAGGTTCTGCTTCAAATTGTTATTGCAGAAATACAACTGACATCAAGTACTAATTTTGGCGTAGAGTTTCAGCAGAAAATGGGTGGAAGTGGGCTGGTAAATACAATAGGAACAGATTATCCTTCATTAACTCCTGCGACAGGAAAAGACGCCGGGTTTCAATATACAATTTCAGGCGGAAATACAGATCTTTATGTTAGAGCACTCGCTGAAAAAGGAAATACAAAGTTACTTGCCCGCCCACAAATACTTGTAGAAAGTCACTCTGAAGCATTGGTTTCTGTAGGAGAAGAAATTCCAATTGTAACAAATGAACTGACCAGTACATCTTCAGTTTCAACAGATGACTCAACATTTACAAAAAATTATGAATATAAAGATACCGGTGTAATCTTGAAAATAACTCCTCATGTAACGAAAGGCGGTTTGATCACAGCTGAAATAGATCAGACTGTTTCAAGCCCTGTTGCTACTACAAGCTCAAACATTGATTCTCCTACAATCAGAATGAGACAGCTTGTAACTACTCTTTCATTTCCAAATAAATCATCAATAATTATTGGTGGTCTAATTCAAAACAACTCAAGTAATGCTCAGGCAACACTCCCGCTTATAGGAAATGTACCAATTCTTTCTGAACTTGTCGGATCGAATGATATTTCTAAAGAAAGAACGGAACTACTACTTATGATAACAGGAACGATTGTTAACAAGCGCACTAAACTCGAAGAAATGATAGAAGATTATCAGAGAGCTATCGACTATATGGACGAAATGGAAAGTGAAGACAATATTCACGATAATATTATACTTACAGATGAAAATGTTAATAAAATTTTGATTAAATAGATGAAAGAATTACCTGATATAAAATCTGAATTGATTAAGAATCAACTATCCGATAATTTTTGTAAACTTTATGAAAATTATCCTAAAGACATTAGCTGTAGCGAACGAAAAAAAATTGATTGGGAGTTATGTTCAAAAGGAATACTCCCCGAAGCAGATCTGCTTTCTATTTATTCTAAAATAACAGATTTACCGATAAGAGAAGAAGATGAACTGACGGGTCTACAACTGTTTTCCTACCTTTCATTTGATTATCTGGAAAATAACTGCTGTATTCCATATGCCTGGAATGACCAGGAACTTGAGATGGTTATTTGTGATCCATATACAATTGATTCGATAATTTATTTCTTTAAAAAGTTCTACAATCTGGATGTTTCGTTTTCTTTTGCTAGAAGAAGCATTATTGAAAGATTAATTCAAACTGTATACAACAGCAATGAGGCTTTAGACAATGATAGTAATGAATTTAATACTTCTGAAGATGCAGAAGATGAAGAGACATTACGTTCGCTAGCAAGTGAAGCTAAAATAGTCAGACTTGTAAATGAAGTTTTCTCAAGAGCTGTTGAAATAAATGCAAGCGATATACATGTAGAACCTGAAGAAAACAAATATGTAATCAGATTTAGAATAGATGGTATCCTTCAGGAATATTTATCTGCCTCTTTAAGCCAATACCCGGCCGTTGCTTCCAGAATAAAACTAATTGGAGGCCTTAATATTGCAGAAAGCAGACTGCCTCAGGATGGAAGAACAAATATTCATTTAGGCAAAAGCGATATCGATATAAGAATAAGCACAATACCGATACTCAATGGTGAAAGTATAGTGCTGCGTCTTTTAAGAAAAGACTCAATGGACTTTAGCCTTCAAAGCACCGGAATGAGTACAGAGTTAAAAAATAAATTTGAAAAAATTATACGCATGCCCCATGGAATCATACTTGTAGTAGGACCTACCGGAAGTGGTAAAACTACAACACTTTACAGCGTTATGTCGCAACTGAATACACCGGGAAAGAAAATAATAACAATAGAAGACCCCGTTGAATACAGGATACCAAGACTTTCACAAATGCAGGTTAATTCAAAAATTGGACTGACTTTTGCCAGTGGTCTGAGAAATATTGTACGCCAAGACCCTGATATTATACTTGTTGGAGAAATAAGAGATAAAGAAACAGCAGATATTGCAATTAATGCAGCTCTAACCGGACATTTAGTATTAAGTACTCTTCATACAAACGATGCGGCAGGAGCAATAAGCAGACTTCAGGACATGGGAGTAGAAAGTTTCCTTATTGCATCATCTGTGATTGGAATTTTATCACAAAGACTGGTAAGAGTTATTTGTAAAACATGCAATGGAACAGGTGAAAAGTCACCGGGTAACAAATGTAAAAAATGTAATGGAAGTGGCTTTAAAGGAAGAACTGGTATATTCGAATTTCTTCCTATTGATGAAGAAGTTAGAAATGCTATCCTAAAAAGTTATGACAGTTCTGCTATAAATTCCATTGCAGTCAAAAACGGCATGCTTCCTCTGATTGATGATGGAAAAGCAAAAGCGGCAGCCGGAATAACAACTGAAGCTGAAGTTTTAAGAGCAGCCACTGATGTTTAGATCGCTGCTAATTGTTAATTGTTAATTGTTAATTGTTAAAATGCCTTTATTTAAATACAAAGTAGCTGATAAAACAGGAAAGACCTTCGATTTTTACAGTGAGGGTGAAACTCAAAATGATGCTTTGAGAAAACTCAGAGGCAGAGGGTTTGTTCCACTTGAAACTTATGGACAAGTTGATAGTTACTCCACTAAAAAAGGTTTTAGTCTCAGAAGAAGCAAAAATTTTAATGCTATAGAATTTACAGACCGTCTTGTTCCCCTTTTAAAAGCCCATATTCAACTTGAAAGAGCCCTTGGTATAATTGCTGATGGTACGGTTGATGAAAAACAGCGTGAAACTATAAATGATTTACGCAGAGGGCTTCATGAAGGTAAAAAGTTTTCTTCTTTGGTAAGAGCACACGGACACTGCTTCCCACCAATTTATGCTAATTTGGTAGAAGCAGGAGAAGAATCCGGAGCATTAACAGATGTTATGTCAGAGCTCTTAAATTTTTTAAATTATAAAAAAGAGTTAAACGAATTTCTTATAACAAGTTCAATCTACCCGGCAATTATTCTTTTTGTGACTTTTGGTGTTGTAATATTACTATTTACCGTATTTATACCCAGGTTTTCAAAAATATTTTTTGATATGGGAAAAGAACTGCCTCTACCAACTGCTATTATGCTTGGAATAAGTCAGTTCATTACAGGATTATGGTGGCTATGGCTTATAATTATTGCAGCTATATCATTTGCTGTATCCAGAATAAGAAAAGGTGGAAAGGCAAAAGCATGGTGGGACAAAAAAACACTAAAACTACCTGTTATAGGGGAACTTATCCAGGCTATGGAAATTGGAAGATTCATTAAAACACTTGCAGTCCTTTTAAAAAACCAGGTACATCTTATAAACAGTGTAAAAATAGCTTCCAATGTTATCCAAAATACCTCCATAGCAAAAAGTTTTTCAAATGTAAACATGGAACTTAAAGGAGGAGCTAAACTTTCACAGGCATTACATAAAAGTGAATATATGCCTAAAATAGTTATTCAAATGCTTGGGATTGGAGAAGAATCAGGAAACATGGGAGATATGTTGAATCAGGTAGCAGATCAGCAGGAAAAAGTTATGAAATTAAAAATTAAACGACTACTATCTCTTTTTGAGCCTGCAGTTATCCTGTTTCTGGCTGTAGTCGTTTTAACTGTTGTAATATCTATTTTTCTTGCTATTCTTGAAATGAATGAAATATAGTATATCAAAGGAGCTGATTGTAAAAAAGCACGCTAAAAACGGAAAAGATCCCGCAGTCGCGGGATTTCCTTCCATTTTTAATTCAACATTGGTCCCCTGTGCTATTCGCAGGGATAAATGGTTTTGCGCCGCCTGTCAGGCGAATAGCTTGATCAAAACTGCAAAACCCAGCGTTTTGCAATTACCTCTAAGGTTTTTTAAAGTTTTTAGAAGAAATAATTGTTTTAAATAAAATGAAAAAAGGAAATTATGACTATGAGAAAAAGGAAAAAAAAACTGAATTATTTTACTCTAATGGAAATGGTTGTTGTTATTGCTATTATTGCACTTTTAGCTACAATAGTAACGCCAATGTATTTTAAACACGTCCGAAAAGCTAAAGTAAACACAGCAAAAACTCAAATAGCGCTTCTTGAGCAGGCTGTAATGGATTACCAGCTAGACACGGGCAAACTACCAGGCTCATTACAGGATTTAAGAACAAATTCATCCTCTGTTAATAATTGGGACGGGCCTTATCTGAAAACCAATGTTCCAAAAGATCCATGGGGTACAGAATACATCTTTATCACCCCGGGTAATCATGGTGATTTTGATATTATCTGTTATGGATCTGACGGACAACCGGGAGGAAGCGGTAGTGATGCAGACATAGGAAACTGGGTCGAATAATCCTTCATTAGTTATAATTTCTGATTTTAGGTTTGAAATTTTGTTCCTCAAAATAATAACAAAAATACCGGCTATTTAGAAAATGTTTACAACAATAACTCAAAAATCTAAAATCAAAAATTATTTTACACTGCTTGAACTCATCTGTGTTCTGGCTATTTCTGTTCTAGTCGTCGGAGTCGTAGTGGGACGTGTAGGAAAGACTCCAACTTTTATTTCTTTAAAAAACACTGCTTTAAAAATACAAAGAGTTTTATCTGAAGCTTCAAATCAGGCTTTGGTAAATGGAGTAAAAGTTACTATTAAGTATGATAATAGAAAATTTTATCCAACAGCAAAAGACAACTCAAAAGCATTTTCTACTGCTTCAGATAAATATCTAAAATACACATTACCAGAATCAGTAGAAATAGACTTCCCTTATGAAAATGAAGATGAAAATATTTTATTCACTTTTTACCCTGATGGATCTGCTTCATCTCCTGAAATAAAATTAAATCAGAAAACTCATTCCATAACATTAAAAACCTCCAAATTAACTGGAGTAACAACTATTGCCAGTGAATAACTATACTAAAAAACTAAAGAAAAACTTTACCCTTATGGAAGTAGTAATAGCTATTGCAATACTAGCATTAAGCCTGGTTGCAGCTATGTCTATGAGTTATTCCTCAAAGAGAAGAATAGATAAAGCACAAAGACGTTGGAAGACCCAGCATATGTTATCACAAGCTGCAGAATATTATTTACTTGCAGGAGCAAATAGCAGCCTGCCTGATGACATTTTCCCTTATGAAAATGTAGAAGTTAATTGCGATATTCGTGAATGTGAAAATTTACCTGAGGATATTGATATTAATTCAGGGCAATGGTTTTTAGGAACTTATCACATAGAACTTAAAAATAATGGTAAAAAGATAAAATCAGTAAAAATAGATAAAATCATCAATAAAAATGAATTATAGCAATTCTCCGATAAAATCAAATATAAAATTCAATTATTTTACTCTTCTTGAAATGGTACTTTCAGTAGCAATATTTGCGATGATTATGTTAACAATAGGTACCGGGATGTTTTCAATTCAGCAGACATGGAAAAGAATGTCAAGAAAGAACGATGAACTAAAAGTTTTTCAAACTTTAGATAGAGTTTTTGATACTGCCTTCAGAAATACTGTAAGATTTACATGGCCTAATGATAATTTTCAAAAAAAATCTATTTTTCTGGGTAATAATGATGAATGCATTATAGCATACATACATAGAATAACTCTCCCATCTAGCGGAGGAATCAGATTCCTAAAGTTATATCTTGATAATAATAACCTGGTAGCAGTATATAGAAAATATCCTATTTTATACTGGGAAGAAAACAATCAGAAAATACAAAAAGAAATTCTTGCGACAAATATTAGAAAAATAAATTTTTTATATGCAAAAAGAGAGAATAACGAAATTGTCTGGATTGATGATTGGGACGAAGAAAATAATCAGGATATACCGCTGGCTATTCAAATAACAGTTGAATGGGAAAATGGTACAAAAGAACAATGGCTGCGCCGTACTGCAGGCGCCGGAAAATTCGAATCATACGGCAAGAAAGTTACAGGAAATGAAATATAGAAATTCAATCTTCATAAAAGAAGCTGCTGCTGACAACAAAGGAGCAGCATTAATTGTAGTATTATGTTTTCTTGTACTTGTAGGTTTAATCACATCCTCAGCTGTTGTCATCTCCCAAATAAATGCAAAAAGTTTGAAAGTCAATGCAGATAGAACCTATGCTGCATATATTGCAGAAGGTGCAGCTGCCCGTCTACAATGGCTGATAATGTCAGACCAAACTAAATTTTCAGACCGGAATTTCCATAATTTCAGAACAGATCAAGACGATGAACAGGTAAGATATCTGGCTGACGGAAAAACTAAAAATATAAAATATTACAATACAAACACACATGTAAAAGTCTTTGATATGGCATCAGGCATCGATATTTCAGGTTCGAATCCATCAAGAAAACTCAAATCAATGGCCCAAATGTATGACAATGATGATGAAGAAAAAGACGAATTTGAAATTTTCTTAGATTGTTTAAAAGATTATACAGACCGAAATGATTTTATTCAGCTAAAAGGAATGGAAGAAGACGATTACGAGAATTTAAATATACCTAACCTACCCCGAAACAGTAAACTTGAGTACAGAGAAGAAATACTATTTATCCCAAATGCCAAACTGTTTTTCAAACCGGACAAATTCGGCCGTATGTCAGTTTTCAATGTTATCCCGCCAAAAGGATTACCTAAATTTAATTCTAAAATCAACTTTTTTTCTGCTGACAAGTATATAATTATGGACAAGTGTAAAGTAGACAGTGAAGAAGCAGAAGAAATAATAGAAAATAGAAATAACTGGTTAAATTCAGATAAAGCCTTCTCTGATTTTTTTGAGCCTGATACTATAGGTATGTTAAAGAGATACTTTTCATTTAAAGAATCTGGATTTTATACACTTATTGTAAAATCCTCATACGATAAGGTATCTCCATCCAGAATGTTGATTGTATCACTTAAAATCAGTAAAGCAATAAATACAAATGGTAATCAGTATTATCAATATGTACTTTATTAATTCTAATAAAATCATTATTTCTATTAGAAATAATATTTTTTATGATTATTTTTATATGTAATGCTTGGAGAGATGCCGGAGTGGTCGAACGGGGTAGTCTCGAAAACTATTGACGAAGCAATTCGTCCCAGGGTTCGAATCCCTGTCTCTCCGCCATTTTGACCTCAATTTTTACCAAAATAGATCAGGTAAACTTACTCTCAGCGAACGTATGACAATATTCACCCAATTGGGTGAATATTTTTTTGTTTTTTCTACCATAAAGGTTAACCCATCTTTCGCATACAAAAATGTAACATTTTTGTCATTGAACTCGAAGATTTTCAAATCGAGAAATTGTAAAATCAATGTAACAATTTAACAATTAGATAGATGTGAATATTTTGGAGTTTTCAAGGCAATTTTGTCGTGCCTATAATAATAAACTATTTTAATAAATCCTCTTGTATTTTTATTAGTTCCTGTAATTTTACCAGTGTAGAAATATTCTTAAAAATTCATAAACTTTACGGCATTTGCCGGCAGATAAGAGAAAGGTAAAAATGTATTTCAGGGTTAAGAAAACTCCAGGCGGTGAAGTACTTCAGCTCATCGAAGCCTATCGCAACAGCCTCGGTCACAGTCGAAGCAGAACAGTAATATCTCTGGGCAGAGCAAGAATACCTGATAAATCCTGGAAACCGATAGCTAAAGCGGTAGAACACAAACTTTATAACACCTATTATGAAACCGATACTCTTTTTGAATTTGAATATACCCAAGCCGAACAAAGCTGGATTGACAGAATTTTGCGCCTTATTGATTTGAAGGGGGGCTGGAAGCCGAATGTAAAACAAACAGAGAATAAAGATACTGATAATGCAGAATCAAACATTCAAACAGAAGAAGATGTAGAAAAACCTGAAATTGTAGATGGGGTTGAAATCGAGAATATAGATCATTGTAATGATACTGAACTCGGCGCAGAACTTGTAGCCTTACATGCCTGGAATGAACTTGAGATAGGAAAATTTCTTAAAACTTTGGGATTTAATCCTAAACAGTGTGCCTGTGCTGCTGTTTCAGTAATCAACCGGCTGGTAAAACCTTTAAGCGAACATGCACTTGCCCAGTGGATTTCAACAACCTCGCTTCCCGAACTTATCGGCTCTGAAATACTGCAGGGAGGAGATGATCCCTACTATAGGGTAAGTGACAAACTTTTTAAGTTTAAGGATCAAATAAAAAAACATCTTATATACAAGGAAAGAGAATATTTCAATCTTGAGAGAACAGTTCTGCTTTATGATTTAACCAATACATATTTCGAAGGTACGGCTCTTGAAAATCCTAAATCAAAACGCGGATGTTCAAAACATAAACGCAATGACTGTCCACAAATAGTTGCAGGAATGGTTTTTGATAATAACGGTTTTGAAGTTGGACATAAAATTTTTGAAGGTAACCGAAATGATGCAACAACTATTACCGATATGCTGTCAGAATTGAAAAATGCTGTTGGGCAGACAGATGATGTTCTTCCGGATACTTTAAAGCCAATTGTTATTCTTGACGGAGGGATTGCAACAAAAAAGAATTTGCTTTTGCTAAAATCTGAAGGATTCAGTTATCTTGTAAATGATAGTCGCCGTGGAAGAAAAAAGTATAAGGATGAATTTTTAGCTGATGAGAAAACATTTACAGCTATTTCGGGAAGAGAAGATAAAACAAATGTTCTTGTAAAACTCATTTCAGATCCTTTTAATGAACAAAATGGTACAGAAGACAATATTGTGCTATGCAAGAGTTCCGCACGCCGGGAGAAAGAATATGCAATATGCTCAAAAATGGAGGAACGTTTTGTTGCCGGTCTTGAAAAAATCAAAGCGGGCATTGAAAAAAAAGGTGGTGTAAAAACTCCGGAAATTATTCAAAGGCGAATTGGTAAATTGCAAAAACAGTTTTCCAGAGCCGCAAAATACTATAATGTAGAACTCAAAAAAACAGAAGATAAAAATGTACTGAACTGGACTTTGGATGATGAAAAATATGGAATTGATGATGAACTGTTTGGATGCTATGTAATAAGAACCGACAGAAAGGAATATGATGAAAATGAAATCTGGAATCTTTATATGACACTTACAAAAGCGGAGGACGGATTTAGAATGTTAAAGTCAAATCTCGGAATCAGACCGAACTTCCATAGAATTGAAGATAGGGTGGATGCTCATGTTTTTATTACAGTTCTGGCTTATCATTTACTGCACTTCATTATGTACAAATTCAAACAGCGTGACGATCATAGAAGCTGGCCGACAATCAGAAGGATATTGTCTACACATTCGTATTCCACAATTAAAGTACCAACAAATTCAAATCAAATACATAGAATCAGAAAAGCAGGCTTGCCTGATGAAACCCAGAAAGATATTTACAGATATCTTGGCATTGACTGGAAAAACCTGCCCAAATCTCATGTGGTACTCAACTGCGTGAAAAAATAATTCTTGCTCATTGAAAACTTTTTGTCGTGCCTTAATTTTTCGGTTGTTGACTATCAGGGAGTTACAAGTCAAGGTGCGAAACTCGGGTTAATTTTGAAGGCTTATCTGCTTCGTTAGCGTCTAATTGCAGTCCAGCTACTTAAAAGTATGTATTTAAAAAAATGAACTACTGTTGCTTTAGTAAAAAGTAGCTGGACAGCTTCACCTAGCAGCCTTGCATATAAATTTTCGAAATCAACTGCGTTTTTTAGGTTAATATGTTGATTCAACAAAACTTTCAGTTTGTGCTAATAATAAGAATACCAAGAAATAAGGTATTCAAAACATAGAAGTTTTTTAAATTGCATGGTTAATATACATCGCAACGATTGGGTTTTCGAGATTTTATATTTCCCTACTAACCTAAAATCTTAATTGAAATTATCTTTGCAACCAAGCATGTATATCAACCTTATTTTGCTTCATTCATGATAACAGAATTTTTAGTAAAATAATCTATTCTCTGTTTTTCCAGTAATATGGTTCTCTGTTTAAAAGCATAACCGATAGTATTCTAATTTTATCAGGTTTTACTCTACTGACAGTTCATTGTTAATTCTCAATTTGTTCCTTTATCCATTTTTAAAAAGGGATATTTTCATTGTAAGTCACTGGCTCTTCATTTATGATATTATAAAGCATTTCAATGTTCCAGTTATAGTTTGCTTCAATCATTACTGGCCCATCAGGTGTTAAAGCCAAATCGAAAGCAACAGATTTCAGCTTCAATAGTTTTTTATGAGTTTTAAGGCAATATTCAATTGATTTGGATATCATTTTTCTTATATCATTGGCAATTATAATATCAGTCTCATAATTAACTTTAGTTTTCAGCTTCCACTCTTCTGCAACATCAAAAGTAACTAAATCAAGCGGATAAATTTTATAGAACTGTCTGAAGGTCTTTTCATGTTTTGTTTCAAGAGGAACCTCAAGCTGCATATATATAGGCTTGATTTGTTTATCCTTAAATTCTGCCGTAATAATTCTGATTGTTGTTATTTCATCCGAATCATTAATTTCAGATAGTGATGGATGGTCTTTTAAACTTTCCTGAATGAGTAGTTTTTCACTTTTGATAATTTGCTTTAAAAAGGCAGTAATTTTATCTTTTTCTATTATCTTATGCCCGATTATAGGATGTATTTCATATTTATTCTCTTTTATGAAATATTTTATCTCAAAAGCATTTCTGCTTTGTGAACCGCAGATTGGTTTACAAAAAATATCTTCTTCTCTAAAAAAAGTTTCAATCTCAGAATTATGATCTGTTATAAAAATTGTCTTTACTGCAGGAATATTCAGTTTTTTCATTTCTTCCGAAAATACCTGTTTATCAGCAATGAGTTTTCTATAATTATCACAGATTTCTCTGTTAATGTAATCATGAAAATACGGTAAATCTGTTCTGAATATGTACTTATGAATATTTTTCCGGTTACCCTTTAAATACAGTTTATACCGACAATAAATAAAAGGATCTATCTGATAAAGAATATTAATCATAAACATATCATAGATTAGCTTTAATTTGGAAATATCTGATTCAGTTCTTATTTGGCTGCCTTTCTTGCTTACTACAACAAATATTATTTTCCATAACCTATAAAAATACCAGTTTAAGCCTTGTAAAATTGATAAAACAATAAATAAAGGATTACCTAACCGTTTCAGTTTAGTCTGCAGCAGTTTCTTATGAAACATCTTATATTTATCCTTCCCAAAATAGAAAAGATAAAAGCTGAACAATGGAAACGATTCAGCACCATAAAAACATCTTTTAAAAATTTTATGTATCATTGCCACCTTTTTTCTATCACCTGATTACGAATATACCTAATGTTTTTTCATTAGTCATTTACCGGTAATCATACACTATGTTCCTATCTATATTTTCAGCTTTTTAAGCGAAGCTCTTTGGAGTGCGGAAATTAGTTTTTCCGCTTTGGATACAGCTGGTTTTTCCAGCTGTATCAGTGTGATAATTTGCAGATTTTGTGTTATAGAGCTGGGCAACGTGCCGGTAATGCCGGAACAACCGGCATAATTAAAAGCTCAGAACTTAATCTGAGCACTCCAAAGCGGCCAAGCCGCAAAAGGAACTTTGTGTATGCCGACTAATAATTGACAATTGACCATTACTGCGGAGTATTCTGCCAGTTTGCTCCGTTCGGATAGAATTTTTTCAGCCATGAATCAACAAGATTAACTGCTGATACTGACCTGTTGACTGTCATTGTCATGTTTAAGTTTTTATTATCTCTGCTGCTTTTAATATTATTTTCAAGCTTTGAAATATCTGCTATTAAGTTAATATCGGGATGCAGTTCCTTGTTAAGTTCTATTTTTCGTGATGTAAATCTGTCTACAACAGGTTCTCCCATATATTTACTCTGTTTCCAGTTGACACCTTTAGGTACAAATTCTTCCACTGCTTTTCTATGAAAATATCTACCCATTCCTTTAGAATATTTAAATTCTGTAGGTATTGACAGAAAAAACTCAATAAGTTTAACATCCAGTAGCGGCCAAGCATAATCAACTCCGTAGGCATAAGCCATATTTGTACAGTTATTCATCCTTGTCGGAACAAAAGGCTGAAATCTTCCTTCAATGGTAAACTTATTTAAATTAGTATACCCTGCATCAAATTTAGCCGTATCAAAATATTTTCTCTTTAGTGAGTAAAACTCTGCAATATTATCTCTTACAGCAAAATACGGCCAGCGCTGTTTCCACGCATTCAAAAAACGTTCATTATACTTATTAGGAGCTGAATGATTAACTTTGTAATACATTTTCAACAGTCTTAAAAACGCAGTCAGCTTATTACCGGGAAGTTTATTATAAAGTTCTTTATATTTTCTACTAAGTAAAAGTTCTTTGAGAGCTATATCTCCATGTATTGATGTAACAAATTCATCACCACCGAAACCCGAAAGTAAAGTTCTTATATTGTTTTTCTGACATTCCCTGTAAAAAGGAACATGAAAAGTTGCATTCCCGTGTTCTACAGGATATCCGAGCACATCAAGTGATTTATTTACAGCTTCATCATTATTTGCGGATGAATTTGAACAGTATATGTAATTGTTTTCAATTCGGTATTTCTGGCTTGTCTGAAGAATATAATTAGGTTCGTGTTCCAAAGTGGCAAACCCGAATGTATAAAAGTTTTCAATCGGCTGATTAAAATGGTATGCGGCAAGTGCTGTAACGGTAGATGAGTCAATTCCTCCGCTTGTCTCAGAACCTACAGAATAATCTGAACTGATTCTTGATTTCACTGCATGGTTTAATAATTCCATATATTGTTCCATGCACTCTTCAATTGTTACATTCTCTAACTGATATTCACCATTAAATGAAAAATACTTTCTTTTCTCAATTTTACCTTTATTTATCTCAATTTGGTGTGCAGGAGGAAGCTTGTAAATATCTTTATATGCTGTTTTTTCAAAGTCCATTGATAGGTGAAGCATATATTTAGCAGCCCATTCCATGTCAGGATTAACAGAAAACAGCTTAAGCTTATGAAAGAGAGTCAGTGTTGAACTGAATACAAATATTTTATCATCGCAATAATAGTAAAATGGTTTTACCGCCATATGGTCTACAAAGCAGAGTAGGTTACTCTTTTTACTATCGTATATTACTGCACTGTAATCTCCATAGAGATGTTCTGTTAAGCAGCCTTTCCACTTCATATAACATCGGTAAATTAATTCTGAATCACATACTTTACTGAGTTTCTGCGTAGACAGTTCGAAAGTTTTTCCGAGTTCTTCCCTGTTTGTTAATTTTCCCCAAAGCAATACAACTGTATTTTTGTGTGAATTAACATATGGTGTAGGGGCATCTTCAGGTTCAGGGGTATTCAATCGGGTAGACTGAATAAGCAATGCCTTATCATCAATACAACAATCCGTTTTGTTTGTATGATCAAACTGTATGGCTTCGGTTATTTTCTCTTTAAAATTTTGTAAATCAAGGGAACTTGTTTCCCTTTTTAAAATTCCTGCTATCATCTTTTATTTAATTCCTCCAGGTTATCTGTTTAACATTCTCATCTGACATATGCCAGGCTATTCTGCCTTTTTTAGATCCTTACTGCGTCTAATATCCGCTGATTTAATTTTTTTTTAAAGAAATACATGATTGAGTGAATAAAGTACAACGTTTAGCGGATAGGGATCTAAGTAGAGGGTGAACAATAGATTGACTATGAATATTCGGGAGGGGGCCACCAAAACAAACGAAGAAATGCCCCAACACAACCCTGGAAGCGCATAGGTGTGAGGGTGACACAGTAAAGAATGTTTTGTGTGCGAGCTGAGTATTGAATGACTTCTTCAATTAATAGTATATCTTGGAGCAAGTAACCTAGACCACCCTTGGATAGATGTCGTGGGTGGGTCGGGACATCTAGGTGGAATGTCAACTTTCGATTAACGAGACAAATAATCAAACATACTGAATCCACGCAGTATTTTGTTTCTCTATAGTCGTTCGGAAAACCTTTTAGTTAGAGCCTGTCATATTAAAGTAACAGCGTTAGGTAATTGGTGTGCTTTTAGTCGTTATTGGTGGAAAAATTAATTGCACCATCACTTTGGATATGTACAGAGAAGAGGTCACTGCCGTAAATCCCCAAACCCACCCCCTAGGGGGAGGCGTCTCAGAGCAGAAGGGTTAGTGTGGACACGTCGATGGTTGACGATTGGTTAAGTAAAGATCTATATGTCGAGTTGTCTGTTCGGTTTTTAGTCGTATCCTAGCCCCCCCCCCCGGAGCACAGATCGTAAGAAAGCGCGCACACTAGATGAAGTTTGCAGAATTCATGATTATAGTAGCGGCAAAGATAAAATGATAGACGGGGCGGGCCAGTGTAAAGCGAGATCAATGTAAGCCAAGCTCCCTGGCACCTCGTGGGCTGGCGGACGGAGTATTGGTCTATCCATAGATTTTGGGTTGGGCTCCGAAGAGCATCAGATTACAACGCTGTCGGTGAGGTCACGGGGCAACTTTTCACATTAGGGGGGTTAAGACGCGCCAGAGTCGAAAGTCTCCAACATTTGAGGGGAAAGGAATGGTGGGTTAGGAGAGGCCGAAGTAGGTGACTCCACTGGGAGATTCGATGGACCAGTCAACATACTTCCCGGTGGTTAACGGTATGCATTTGGCGGACGGGGTCACAACCGGTTTTTCATACGGTTCTAGTTGATTAATTTTAGATCCGTCAGATTGTAGATTTGGCTGATTTCCCTTTTGCATTTTGTTTTTTCCTTTCCTTTCCTTTAGTTTTTATCTTTATTCCTGAGTTAAAGTATTTCAGCCAGTTTTTGGAATATCGGGACATATCCTCAGAGGAATATGCTGGCTGATACAGCCTCTCCCTTACATTTTCCGCGAACCTTCTAATACTTTTCTCAGCTATGGTTAAGCCTTCCGGGCTGATATGATAGCCCAGAAAATCAAATCCTTTCTTTCTTTAAAATTCTTCTAATCGCAGCCTTAGACCCTCCATTGCCTTTAACATTATGACATTTATCAGATGATATTTTGTTGACTGTTTCACTTAAACACATTGCAAGAGCTTTTAATACTAATGCATCAGAAGCTGACCATTGTTCAACATATTCCCCGTTAATCACAAACGTGTTAACTGCATCAAATCTGTAAAGGTTATTTTTGAGCTTTTCAATTATTTCAGTTCTTAATTTATTCCAGTTAAATCTCAAATCCCAGACATCAGAATTTACAGAAGCATCATTTCTCTGCTTACACAACCATTGATACGCCTCATCTAATTTTTCTATAACTCCTAAACAGTCCATTGTAAATTCTTGTGTTGTCATCGAATTGCACGAATTTAACCAAAAAGATTTTGCCTTATAATTTTCAACTTTCAATTTTCAATTTTCAACTAAATCAGTGATAACTGTGTTTAAGTAAAATGCCCAACCGCCTTATATTCAAATTCTGTATGTTCTCCTGTTACATAGATATCCCCGCACTTTACCCAGGCATGAGCTGTTATTTTTTTATCATTATCCTTTGCCATACCGAAAAATATTGTCGCTGGTATGTTTCTTCTTCTAAGCATTATCTTTGCCGCAATAGCATCAACCAGACATGTACATTTCCATGGTAGCCTGTCGCCGATCTTTCGTATATATCTTGAAATTCTCCTTAACTCTCCGAGATTGACACTTGTATCAGAATCTATTTCATTGTAATTGCCAAAATACTGCTTCATATACCTGTAAGGAAGCAGTAACAAAATACGCCCGTATAACAGAAGCAGTGCGACTTCTATTACAGTCTTCTTTTCTTTCCAGGGAAGCCTTATAAAACTTTTAACTTTCTTAAACATAAGATCTTTACTTTTACCACTAATTTTCACTTATTATCACTTATATTTTTTTTGATTTGATAAGAATCAAAAAAAAGAGAGGTAAATTTATTAGCGTTTATTAGTGTCCATTAGTGGTTCAAAGTATTTTCTACTTTCATCAGGCCGAATTTATGCATTTTTTCGATGTACTCTATGGCATCTTTTCTGCATACATCTTCTGTTACATCAAACCTTGAAGTTATTTCTCTGCATATTGTATCTAGATTTGAAGGTGTTTCCAGAAAATCCCAGATTACACTGCCTACCCGGTTTAGGTTATAGTAATTGCCATCTTCAGGATCCATCATTATTACTTCTCCATCCAATTCATTTGCAAGCGGATTTTCATTTCTGCTTATTATTGCTCTTTCTGTTATGTCCATATTTTCATTCCTTTTTGTTTAACCACTAATCTTCGCTAATTCTCACTTATAAAATTATCTTTCCATGCTCCGCCACGTCAATTCCCAAAGGATCAACGTTTTCTTACCGAATTACGCTAATTAAACGAAAAGAAAATCATTTCAGGAATTTAAAAAATTCATGAAATACTTAGGTTACATTCGATTAATTCGGTGATAATCTTTTTTATGCTCCGTTTTTACTTTTTAATTTTCAACTTTCAATTATTAAAAAACAGGTTTGTCGTTTTTTATATATCCAAACATCTTCATTACTTTATCATGGTTATCCAGTAAACTGACCAACTGTTTTCCTGTCAGATGATTATGCCAGTCACCTATTTCGCCTTTTCTAAAAAAAGCCTCTGCTTTTCTTGATTTTTCCTTAAATCCCTTCTCTTTTTCCTGCTTTTGGAGATTCTTGAAACT
>CAXXMS010000004.1:0-84347 GCA_963678745.2 Victivallales bacterium
ATAAATGCCCCAATTCTTCAGCTAATAAGCAGTGTTTTTTTAATTGGCTCTAAACTGTTAATATTTTTTATTAAAACAAACTTTAGCTTAGATTTGGAAAATGTAAAACGTATAATATGGCAAAATAGAAAAGTTATAAAAAAATTAGTTAAATGATTTATATTTTTACACCTAAAACTAATTATTTTTAGAAAAAATTAATAAACTATCGAGATTGTTTGTAGCAAAATAAACCAAAAATAAAATACTTAAGAAATAAACTAATTTTGATCAGATATTTTTTTTGATTTTTAAAGTTAAAACTCTACGCTTATCAGCTTTTAGAACTTTAATATCTAATAAATTATCAATAGTAGTTTCTAAGCCGGGTTCGGGAATTTTGCCAAGTCTGCCACATAAAAAGCCTCTAATAGTATCGACATCTTCATCTTCCGGCAGTTTGATTTTAAAGAGGTCATTGACTTCGTCTATTAAAGTTCTGGCATCCAATTCTACAGAGCCATCGGGAGAAAAGCGGGGAGTTGATTCTTCTATGGTTTCATGTTCATCATGTATTTCTCCAACTATTTCCTCTAGAATATCTTCAAGTGTTATAATGCCGGCTGTTCCTCCATATTCGTCTATTATTACAGAAAAATGATTACGGGAACCTTTAAATTCGTTAAGTAGCTCTCCTATCTGTTTAGTCTCAGGTACATATATAGGTTTATGTGATAACTGTGTTAAACTTTTATCTTTTATTTTTTCAGTAGCTAAAAAATCTTTTGCAAGTATTACCCCAGTTATTTCATCGATGGTTTTGAGATATACAGGTATTCTGCTATGTCCACTTTTTGTAAAAAGATCAACTGCTTCTTCTAAGGATGCATTTGACGGAATTGCAATTACATCGACGCGAGGAGTCATAATTTCTTTAACATCTGTATCATTAAGTTCAAATATTCCTTTAATCATCTGTCTCTCTTCCTCTTCAAGTGAGCTATTCTCACTTTTTGATGAATCATCTTCAAGCAGGGATAGAATTTCATCTTCAGTAGAAGCTTTATCTTCGCTTTTTAGATTTTGAGAACGTTGAACTTTCTTTTTCAGAAAGTTAATTAACAGCATGAACGGATATAATAATGTATAATGCAAAAAATTAATAACAGGGATAGTTATTTTTAATGTTTGAATGAAATACTTTGAAACAAAAATTCTCATTACAGATTCACTTATGATAATAAGAAAAACAGTTATTACAGCTGCAATAATAACATGCGCTAGAATATGTCCAAAAGATGTTAAGTTTTGTGATAATGAAGGGAATTTGAAAAAAAACTTTTTATGAACGATATCAAAAAGTAACGAAGCAATTATAGATATATTAAAAAATAATAATATCCTATATACAGTTTGATACGCAGATTTGTTTACAAACCATTTTTCCATTTTTTTCGCAAATAAATCATTACCGTTTTCAAGTTTTCTAATACGGCCTCTTGTGAGTTGAGATAAAGCTTCCCAGCCTGAGATTATCCATAAAAATGTAATTAAAAAGAAAATAAAAATTTCAGTTATCATACTTTTCCTTAAATACTACTTTTTTTTGAAATATTGATTCAAAAATAAATTCTTTCTGAAGTTTTTTTATAACGAATCTTTCTCTTTTTCTCATTCGAGTTCTTTCTTTAGGAGATAAATCATTTTCTCCTGCAATATGAAGAATTCCATGTACTAAGTATAAAACCATCTCGTATGCAAAAGAAGAGTTTTTTCTGACTGCACTTTCTCTTACTGCCATTCCGGGATGAATTATTAATTCTGCTGCAAAATCATTCTCATAAGGAAAATATGGGTCTCTATAGTCAAAAGATATTACGTCTGTCAAACCGCTATGATTTACAAAGTCTTTATTAACTTTGGCAATAGTTTTTGGACCGACAAAGCTTATAGAAATAGTTTGATTTTCAGAAATATCCAGTTTAGCTATTTCTACTATTCTTCTCATCAGCATTCGGAACTCTTTTCTCTTTATTTTTAATATGTTCCTTTGCTGCGTAGAATAGATCACCTTCATGCTCGTGGTCCTCCTCTGCAGGATAATTAATTCTTGTATGTAACATAGAGTTTAACGTTTTTACAAAACTCTTTTTAGCAATTGCTAAATCTTTAAATGTAAAGTCAGCGTTATCGAGTTGGCCTTCCCGAATTCTCTTCCTTATTATTTCCCAAACAAGAGTTTCAACTTTTGAAGGAGTTGGTTTGACTAAAGATCTGGAAGCTGCTTCACAAGCGTCAGCTAAACTCAATAACACAATTTCTTTCTCATGTGGCTTTGGGCCGGGATAGCGATATTCACTCTCAGTGATATCCCTTGTTTTATTATCGCTTTCATCTAAAGCCCTTCTGTAAAAATAATATACTAAATCAGTTCCATGATGCTGTTGAATTGCATCACGGATCAAACTGCTCAGTTTATATTTGATAGCTAGATTTACTCCTTCTTTTACATGATTCATTATTATCATGCAACTCAATCCAGGTTTCAGAAGAAAGTGTCTGTTTTCAGTTCCAATATTGTTTTCTGAAAAATACTCAGGTTTAGCCAGTTTGCCAATATCATGGAAAAGAGCGCATACTCTGGCTTTGATAGGATTAGCACCTATAGCGTTTGCTGCTTGCTCAGCAAGAGTAGCAACAACAAGACAATGATGAAATGTTCCTGGAGCTTCAAGCTGTAGACGCTTTAGAAGAGGGTGGTTATAGTCACATAAGCTTAATAAACTCATATCTGTATTAATTTGAAATAAAGATTCTAGAATAAATAAAATTGCTAATGATATTGTTGCAGTGAATAAGCCGTTAAAAAAACTTAATCCAGCCATCATTGGTATAATATCAGGATTCTGTATAACAAATTTGAGTTGTCCACAAAACTCCATAACAATAAAAATGATAGAAACAGAGAAAACTGCTTTGATAAAATATTCTTTATAGTTTTTAGATTCATGAACTACATAAGCAGAAATACAGCTTATTCCCATACTCAGTATTACTACAAAATAGCTATCAAGCTTTATTGCAGCAATTAATGCTACCAATAAACTTGAGAATGTTGCCGCTCTGAGTCCTATAAGCACTGAAAGTAAAATAGAGGTTATACCAAGTGGAATAAAACAAGTCTTTAGTCTTAGTGCCAAATTATATTCGGTTGCTAGAATATTAAAAAGTTTATCTGCTGCTAAAATACATAATACTGAAATTACTATTACTGTTCCAATGGTTGCCATTTTTTGATTACTATGTAGTAATTTAGGATGGAGATTATGGAAATAAATGCCAATAATAATAACTAAAATTAAGCTTAAAGTTATGTTGTATGAAAAGTTTTCCCAGAAATTAGTGTAAAGACTTCTTTTATTTTTTTCTGTTTCATATATTTTAAATCTTTCCAGAACGGATGGCGTGACTTTTTCTCCTTTTCTTAATATAACTTCCCCTTTTTGTATTTCTTTAAAAACTTTGTTGTCGGAGGATTCAGAGGCAAGTTTTTGTTCTATTTTAGTTAATTTTTCATTATATTTAAGATTTTGGGTAATAAAGTTTAGAGAAAAGTTATAAAGGGCTTTTCTTAAAAGTTTTCTGTTTTGTGGAGAGTAGTCAAGTGCTACTTCATAAGCAAAATTATTAGCTGCAGTAATAGGAGTTGGAATGGTATAAAGAGGTTGCGGAGGGCGGATATGGTCATTGTTTTTATCATAAATACATATTTTAGTTGTATTTCTTAATTCTTTTTGTTCTTTTGGTGAAATGATTCCTTTGTACAAGACTGTCGATAATTTCTCTTTAAACAGTTCAAGTTTTTTGGGATCATTTTTAATTGTTAATAATGGTTGAATAAAAGATTTTGAAAGTTTAAGCTCTTTCTCAATAGTATTAGGCTTTTTAGATAATGAAGAAATTTTATTTAATAGTTGTTCCGACTCCTCAACACTTTTTTTGCAGGATTTTATGTTAATGTCATAAATTAATGGAACAGAAGATTTACTTTGTTTTTTCTTTTTTTCAGTTTCAAATTTATTAAGATAAACAAAGCTAAAATCTGAATGAATTGTTTTAGGAGCTTGTTGTCCAGCAACTAAATAAAATTCAAAGTTTGTAGTATCAGATGGTATTATTAAAACAAATGCACAAAACAACCAGACAACTGTTAATATAAGAATGCTGACAAACTTTGACTCATCCATTGCATGAGTTAAAGTCTCTTCTTGCTTCAACCTTTTTTTAGGAGTAGCAAGACCTTCTTTTTCAAGTTTTCGTCTTTTCTTGCTTTTCGAAAAAAATGAAAACATTATATTCTATCCTTTTTGGCTTTTGTGTGTACTTTGTTTAATGATTTATCATATTCATACGCATTGATAATTTTTTCAACAAGCGCATTTCTTACTACATCTTTTGATGTAAACTCTAAAAACGAAATTTCATTAATTTTACTTAAAACTTTTTTTGCATGTTTTAAACCTGATTGCTGTTTTCTCGGTAAATCAGTTTGAGTTGGATCGCCGGTAATAACGCATTTTGATTCAAATCCGAGGCGTGTAAGAAACATCATCATTTGTTCAACTGTTGTATTTTGTGCTTCATCAAGAATTATAAATGAGTCATTTAAAGTTCTACCACGCATAAAAGCTAATGGTGCAACCTCAATAATATTTTTCTCTATTAATTTATTTGCCTCATCAAAATCAAGCATTTCATAAAGTGCATCATATAATGGACGAAGATAAGGTTTAATTTTTTCTTCGAGAGTGCCGGGGAGAAATCCTAAATTTTCTCCTGCTTCCATTGCAGGACGTGTAAGAATAATTCTATTGTGATTGCCTGCGAGAAATGAAGATATCGCCATAGCCATTGCAAGATAAGTTTTTCCGGTTCCTGCAGGACCAATGCCAAATACAATATCATTTTTTTTCATTGAGCGAATATAGGCATACTGCGTCATGGTTCTTGGAACTATTGCATTTTTTCGAGGACTCACTTTCAGTGTTTCTGCATAAAAGTTTTTTATACTTTTTGCATTGCCGGAAAGTATGAATTCAAAATCTTTCTGTTTGATATCATAGCCTGATTCGAAAATCTGATTTAGTTCCTTTATTACAGTAAATGCTTTTTCGGCTGCACCGCTAACATTTGATGTAATTTTTATATAACAATCACGAGCAACTATTTTTACATTAAACAGTTTTTCGAAAAGCTTTGTATTGTTAACAGGGTCTCCCGCAAAAATATTTATTAATGCGTTTGACCCATCAAGAAATAATTCTTTCTCTGACATTAGTGTTTATGTCTTATTGACTAATAATTTTAATTAGAAGGAATGGTTAAAGTTAATCCTGGTTTTATACTTGCAGGATTAGGAAGTATATCTTTATTCGCTTCCTGGATTTTCTTCCATTTTGACCCGTCATTGTTAAAAAACTTACACGAAATTGACCAAAGGGTATCTCCTTTTTGAACAGTATATGTAACTGTTTCAGGATTTTCCTGTGGAATATTCATGTTAGAATTAGTTACTATGGGTAAAATGTCCTGTGAATTGTCAAGACTTGCTACATCCAAAGTATTTTCGGGCATTGCTTCAGGAACAATACTTATGTTAAAATTATCAACTTTACTTTGGGAAACTGATGAATCATTGATAGGGGGAGGGGTTGGTGGTGGTTCCCAATCCTTATAAGATTCTCTTATATAGTCTTTCCATTGTTGTTCTGTAGCACCATATTGAGTTCTAGCTAACTGTGGAGCACAGCTGGCTACTAACAATAATAGTAATGCACCTATAAATAGGTAAAAAATATTTTTCTTCATATTCTGAAAAGTCTCCCCCTTCAATTTTTACTATTTAAATTTCTTTAAAATTACAATAGCATTATGTCCACCGAAACCAAGATTAAGATTTAAAGCTGTATCAATATTAGCTTCTCTAGCTGTATTTGGTGTATAATCCAAATCGCATTCAGGATCAGGGGTTTCGTAATTGATCGTTGGTGGAATAACACCTTCTTGTATTGCTTTTGCACAGCAAATTGTTTCAAGCGCTCCTGCTGCTCCTAAATTATGACCTATAGTCCCTTTGATACTGCTAATTGGAGTTTTATAAGCATGTTCTCCAAATACAGCTTTATAAGCCATTGTTTCGAATTTATCATTCAATGGAGTACTGGTTCCATGAGCATTTATATAGTCCATTCCATCAACTGGAACTTTTGCATGATTTAATGCTGTTTTTAATGCCTGGATACAACCTCTTCCGCCTGGGGCAGGAGCTGTAATATGATGAGCATCTCCTGAAGCACCATATCCTACTACTTCAGCTAATATATTAGCACCACGTTTTTTAGCATGTTCAAGTTCTTCTAGAACAAGAACTCCGGCACCTTCAGACATAATAAAACCATCACGATTTGCATCAAATGGTCTACTTGCCTTTAGAGGATCATGATTTTGGCTCATAGCTTTCATTGAGCAAAAGCCAGCAAAACTGATTGGAGAAATACCAGCTTCACTGCCGCCTGTAAGCATAATGTCTGCATCTCCTCGTTTTACCATCCAAAATGATTCTCCTATAGAGTGAGTGGCTGAAGCACATGCTGTAACAATACACATATTAGGTCCCTGTGCACCATAACGCATTGAGATATTGCCTGATGCTAAGTCAGCAATCATCATTGGAACGAGAAATGGAGAAACTTTATCAGGTCCTCTGTTTAAGAGAACACTATGCTGTTCTTCAATTGTCTGAATTCCACCAATACCACTACTTACAATAACGCCAACTCTTTCCGGGTTTACATTGCTAAGGTCTTTTTCCAAACCGGCATTTTCAACTGCTTCATCAGCTGCAGCAATTGCATATTTGCAGAAAGGAGCAAGGCGCCTTGCTTCTTTTACCGTCATATATTTTGAAATGTCAAAATCTTTAATTTGCCCTGCAACATGTGTACGATATGGTTCAACATCAAAGCGGTCTACAGTAACGATACCGCATTTACCATTAACAACTGAATCCCAAAATTCGTCGATGTTATTTCCTACGCACGAGACAGCTCCGATACCTGTAATAACAACACGCCTATCCATAATTATTTCCTTAAAATTGTATTATACTTATATATAATAAAAGGGGCATACGGCTACTGCCTAATGCCCCTTTTTTAAAACTATCTAAATTTAACCTTGAAGATTGTCTTCAATATATTTGATAGCATCACCGACAGTAGTCAGCTTTTCTGCATCTTCATCAGGAATGTCAGCACCAAATTCTTCTTCAAGAGCCATGATGAGTTCTACCTGGTCTAAAGAATCAGCACCGAGGTCCTCAATAAATTTTGCATCGTCAGTTGCCTGATCTGGTGATACACCAAGTTGATTTACTACGATTTCTTTTACTTTTTCAGAAGTAGATGACATAATTTATCGCCTCCTAGTTTTTGTTTGAGTATTTAGTTATCACTATAACTTTTTAGTGTTTAACCTGATTAACTTGTGATTAATAATAGCAATAAAGATATTAAATTGCAACCTATTTTTTTCATTGTTGTATGAAAAAAAACTCTAATATTAGTAAAAATAATCTAAAACTTACTGTTTTTGTTTAACCCTAAAGTATTTAGGTACAAAACAGCTATATAATTACATAAGCATTCCACCGTCTACATTGATAACTTGACCTGTAATATAGTCCGATTCGCTTGTGCTTAGGAAGCAAACAAGATTTGCTACATCTTCAGGTGTTCCTGGTCTTTTTATCGGAAGAATCTGCATAAAAGCATCAGTTGCTGCACTAGATATTGCTTTAGTCATATCTGTAGCAATATATCCTGGTGCTACTGCATTAACATTGATGTTTCTGGCAGAAAGCTCTTTTGCTGAGCTCTTTGTTAAGCCTATTACGCCTGCTTTGGAAGCAGAATAATTTGCTTGACCAACATTGCCCATCCTTCCTACTACAGAAGATATATTGACTATTTTACCTTTGCGTGCTTTCATCATAGGACGCATTGCAGCTTTAGTAAAGTTGAATGTTCCTTTTAAATTTATATTTAAAACAAGATCCCAGTCTTTAGGCGTCATTCTCATCATCAAAGTATCCTTAGTAATCCCAGCATTATTTACTAGAATATCAACTCTACCGTAATGAGCAACTGTTTCCTTGACTACGTTTTCAGCTTCTTCGAAAGAGGAAACATCAGCTTTTAAAGCTATAGCGTCTATTCCTTCAGCTTTAAATTCTTTGGCTGTTTCTTCTGCCACTTCTAATAAGATATCTACTATAGCAATAGCAGCACCTTCTGCTGCAAGGCGTTTTGAGATAGCTTTGCCAATGCCTCTGGCGCCTCCGGTAACTATAGCTACTTGGCCTTTAAGTTTATCTGACATTTTTTCTCCTGTTCTGTTTATGGTTAAAAAGTTATTTTGTAAAGTTTTCAACTGTTTCAACGTTGTTTATGTTTATGCCTTCAAGTGATGCATCAATTTTTTTAGCCAGGGTTGTTAGAACTTTGCCTGGACCAAATTCAACTATAGTATCAATACCTAGTGCCTGCATCGATTTTACGCAGTCAACCCACTGTACGCTGCCTGTAACCTGTTTTGTTATGTTTGTTTTAATATTTGCAGGATCATCTTCAATTGCACCAATGAAATTTTGAGCTATAGGTGTTGAAGGTTTATTGAGTTTGACTTCTACTAAATATTCAGAAAATTTCTTTTCTGCTTCGGCCATTAGACGTGAATGATAAGCACCTGCTACAGTCAAAGGTTTAACTATTCTAACTCCTTTTTCTTTCAAAAGTGCTATTGCATCTTTTATTTTTCCTTCTTCACCGCTAATAACTGTTTGTACCGGACTGTTTATGTTTGCAACATCAACTCCGCATTCTTTGCATACTTCTTCAATAATTGCGGGGTCGCCCTTCATTACACTGGCCATACTGCCTTTTGTAGCTTCGCATGCTTCCTGCATATATGTAGCTCTGTGCTTTATTATTTTTAGACCTTCTTCAAATGTATAAGCGCCTGCAGCATATAAAGCACTAAATTCTCCCAAACTTAATCCTGCAACTGCAGTTGCTTCTACGTTAGGATAAAGCTGTTTGAAAACTTCCAGACATGCTACACTCATAATATATATTGCAGGTTGGCAATATTTAGTTTCTGTAAGTTTTTCTGCAGGACCATTAAAGCATATATCAGTAATTGGCCAACCTAGGACTTCGTCTGCTTTTTTGAAAATATCAGCTGCGACAGGGAATTTTTCGCAGAGATCTTTGCCCATGCCTACTTGTTGAGCTCCCTGCCCTGAAAATACAAATGCTGCTTTCATGTTAACTCCATTGCATAATTGTTAATGTTTATTTTTTAGTTATAAACGAGAATGGTTTTCGAACAGTACAGTTTTAATTATATTATAATTAGACTGTGAAGTCAATTTAATTATTGTAACTAATTTTATAGCAGGTTAAGTTTATGTTAAAGATGGTTAATGCTAAAAGTTAGTAAATTTTACCTTAATAGGTTATATTGGATATTTTAGTACTTTAAAATATTAAAGATAGCTTTTTTCCATTTTTTTACTTTATTATATACGAATGTTTTGTACTTCAAGCTATATTTAAAGCTAAACATTTTATATTCAAATTAACTTAACTATAACTATTTTTACCTAAAATAGTTTTGAGTAATATCAAAATAAAAAATTATATTTAATTATGAGAATAATTGCTTTTTCTGATTCACATGCATGTGGCAAGCCTTCCAGTTGGGCTTCACTTTTTGATAAGCGGGTTATAGGACTTTTCAATTTTCACTATAGAAGACAACATCAGCATAATCAAAAATGGTTATACAAAATGGTTGGTTATATTCTTGATAATCCACCTGATGTTGCAATTTGTACAGGTGATATCAGTACAAGTGGGGAGCCGTCCGAATTTGAAGAAACAAGCGAAATTTTGAAACCTTTAATTGAAGATTCAAGAATAAATTTTTTTTATGTTCCAGGGAACCATGATAATTATGTAAAAAATCCTATTTGTTACAATGCATTAAAAGATACTTTCCTGTATTTAAATCGTGATAAATATAGTTTTGATGACTTGCCATTTTCAATTTCAATAGAAGGAGTAGATTTCTGCTTTGTTAATGAATGTTATCCTGTAAATCTTGTTATGTCCACAGGAAAGATGAAGCTTGAAACTGCCCATTATATTGATAATTGGATAGAGGATGGAAGTAAACGGCCAAAGGTTTTAGTAGGGCATTATCCACTACTGGAAGAACATTCTATTCTTAGGCTTAGGCATAAGCTTTATGGGCAAAATGAAATAAGAGATAAACTTAATAATAAGAAACTTGATTTATCTTTATGTGGGCATGTTCATATTCCACATATTGACATAGATGAAACCGGAAGGGGAGAGATTATTATAGGGTCAGTTACTAGAAACGCATGTGGTGCTAAGGTAGAGTATGACTCTAAGAAAAATATTTTTTCATATGAAAAAATTGATCTTACAAATTATTGAATAAATACAATATATCAACAAATAATAAAGTAATTGAGGGTTAAATGTTCAAGGTTAATAATTTAAAGCATAGAGTTTTATTATATTCGAGTTTAATTATTTTATTTTTACTATTTAGCATGTTGTCAACTTCATGTTCGTTTATTAGTAAATATGATCCTGGTTTTGTTCAGAGAGCGGTAAATCTGGAAAATTTAGAATTATTGAAAAAAGGGATGACAGAACAGGATGCTTTGGCTATTATGGGAACTCCGCAGATAAGGGAGGATTTTCATAAAGCTATTATCTTATTTTATTATACTGATTGGGATTGGGCTGATGCAGCTGTATTAAAGGCAGAATGCACTCCGTTAGTGTTTGAAAACAACAAGTTGATTGGCTGGGGACTTGCGTTTTATAGAAACTATATTCACAAGGAATGGCTCTTTACAAATGAACAACTTTTTAGTGAAGAGAATCTTGGTAAATAACTTTTTAAAAGGGCAGAGGCTATAATATGAAAGAGTGTGATTTCAATTTTAAAAATTATAAGCGGTTTGGAGCAGTATTGGTTGTTTCAGGACCAAGTGGAGCAGGTAAATCCACAATATGTAAAGAGTTATTGGAAGGAAATAATCTTCATTTTTCAATTTCATGTACTACAAGAAAACCCAGGCCTGGAGAAATACATGGTAAACATTATTACTTTATAACCATAGAAGAGTTCGAAAAAAGAATAGAGAATAATGAATTTATTGAGCATGCAAATGTTCATGGCAATTACTATGGAACGCTTAAAAAAGAAGTGTTAGATCTAATAAAAAAAGGGAATAATGTTTTATTAGATGTTGATGTTCAAGGGGCAATGAAGATAAAAGAGACGTCTCTCGATGACGAAATCTTGAAGAAATGCACAGAATATATATTTATAGCTCCTCCAAGTTTTGCAGAACTTGAAAAGCGCTTAAGAGGGCGTGGCACGGAACCTGAAGAGGTAATATTAAAGCGATTACACAACGCAAGAAAAGAATTAGAGTTTTGTTGGAAGTATGATTACCTTGTTGTAAATGAAATTGTTGAGAAGGCTCTTAATGAGATGAATGCAATATTAATTTCATTAAATAAAAAAACTAAACGTATTGTTATAGATTAAACAAGAATAGCTACAATGAAGAAAACAATAGTTATTGGTGTAACGGGTTCAATAGCAGCATATAAAGCTGCTGATCTTGTAAGCAGGCTTGTTAAAATAAATTATGATGTTTCAGTTATTATGACTGAAGCTGCAAAAAAATTGGTCTGTGAACATACTTTTCTTACACTTTCAAGAAACCCTGTTATTGGTGATTTATGGACTATAGGGAATTGGAAGCCTGAACATATTCATCTTGCAGAAAAAGCTTCGCTCTTTGTTGTGGCTCCATGTACTGCAAATTTTATTGGTAAATATGCGGGTGGAATAGCTGATGATGCATTGACGACATATGCATTATCTCATACAGGGAAAGTGCTTTTAGCTCCTGCAATGAACGTTAATATGTGGCAGCATGTTGCCGTTCAGAATAACTGTAAAATACTTGCAGATAGAGGAGTTGATTTTATTGGTCCTGATAATGGAGATCTTGCATGTGGTATAAAGGCTAAGGGGCATATTAGTGATATAGGCTCTATCGTAAATAAAATAAATAGTTTATTAAAAGATTGACAGTAAGAGCTTAATCTATGAAATTTCTTATAACAGCAGGTCCTACAAGAGAAAGTATTGACCCTGTTCGTTTTTTAACAAATAGGTCAAGTGGTAAAATGGGGTATGCTATTGCAAATGCAGCTATTGAACAGGGACATAAGGTGGTTTTAATTAGTGGCATTGTGTCATTACCTCCTCTGGAAAATGCTAGAATGCTTTTTATAGAATCGGCAGAAGATATGTATCAGGCAGTTTCTGCAGAATATAAGAGTGCTGATATAGTTATTATGTCTGCAGCTGTTGCAGATTTTACCCCGGTAAAATACTATTCGCATAAATTTAAAAAGAGCGGGCATGATAATTTAATTTTAGAATTAAAAAAAACAGTTGATATTTTAGGTTTTTTAGGACAGAATAAAAAAGATGGACAATTGCTTGTGGGGTTTGCTGCTGAATCCGAAAATATTATTGCAAATGCCAGAGAAAAACTTAAAAGAAAAAATCTTGACTGGATAATTGCCAATAATATCTCTACAACTGGTTTGGGATTTCAATCAGATAATAATGCTATAACGATGATTTCAAGAAAAGGTCAGACTTTAGAATATAGACCTCAAGCTAAAATGGATTTAGGCAGAAAAATAATTCAAGTTTTGCTTAAAGATGAGGATTAGGAATTTTAATATTTTGATTATATAAATGAATTTTCATGACTGATTATAACAATAGTTTGATCATCAGATTGTTCTTCATCAGTGAAGTTATCAATTGCTCTAAGTATTTTATCAGTACATTTGTTAGGGGAGTTTTTCCTTTTACATGATTCCAAAAATAATTTACAAAGTCTTTCTCTTCCAAATTCTTCACCTTCATTGTTTGTTGTTTCAGTAATACCGTCTGAGTATAACATGATTGAAAAATTTGAAGTAAATGAAAATGACATAGTATCAAAACTGCCGGTAAATTCATTTGGAAGAAGTCCTAATGCTGCTCCGTCTGGAGAGATCTGTCTTATTTGATCTTTATTAGAGAAGAGTAATAATTCTGTATGTCCTGCTCTGGCAAATTCTACTGTTTCTTCTTTTTTATCTAGAAGGCAGCATGAGAGAGAAACGAATCTTTCTTCATTTGTATCACGGTATAGATTTGTATTTAGTTCCCAGAAAAGGTCTGCAAGATTTGTGAAACGTTCGACATTTGAACGGATAAAAGTTCTTGTCATAGCCATAACCATACACGCAGGTATTCCTTTACCACTTGCATCTCCAATAACAACAAGCAGGCGGTCTTTATCAATTTCTACAAAGTCATAGAAATCTCCATTAACTTCTTTAGCAGAGCGGGTAAATGCATTAATAACAAAAGGGCTCCATTTTGGGAATTTTTTAGGTAAAAGGGATGTTTGAAGTAAACGCGTGAACTCAAGTTCTTGAGATAGACGCTGTTGTGTGGTTAGATTAGAATACGCTTGAAGGATATTGTGTACTACGGCTACAAGTCTGGTCATTGATTCTAGAGTTTCGTATTGTGCATTTGTAAAAGCTTTATGTGTTTTACTGTTTATCGCGCATATTACCCCAGATACTCTATCTTCCATTAACATTGGAATAACCATTAATGTATTGATTGGCATTAAGTTATTGGCTGCTTCAAGGCGTTCGTCTTCCGAAGCGTCCTCTAAAAGAATTCCTGTCTTTTTCTCTGCTACTTCTCCAATAATACCTTCGCCCAATTCGATTTTCTCATATTTCAAAGAATCAGATGCATATCTAGGTTTACTTAGAATGAATTTCTTAGAGCGTTGAAGTGGAGGGAAAGCTTCAGTATAACCTACAGGAGATAGGAGGCCATCAATCTGCAATTCATAAATACATATTCCTTTTGCTGAAGTTATACTTGCAATTTGTTGAGCTATTGATGAATAAACTTCATCAAATATAACTGTATCGCTTAGCGTTTTGGAAAAAAATTTCATAAAACTACATAGTTGTTCATTCTTTTCTTTTTCATTTTCTAGCAAGTTGGTAATTTTTTTATGCTTTTTTAGGCAAAAAACAGAAAGAATAATCATTATAACAAATATTGCTATAAAAGTAACTATAATATATTCAGAAAGTGTAATTGTAGAAAGCATTGCTAAAATCTATATTAATTTAGTTTTTTTGTTTATATTAGCAATAAATTATAAGGGCAAATATTGGAAAATAACACCCTATTTTAGTATATCATTAAGATTATTTTAAGTATTCGCTAGATTAAATCTACTAGAACTGAACCCAAAACTATAGGATATATAATAAATATGCTGCTGCCTAATTCCTACTTTGTTAAGATATGTGGAATAACCAATATTAAGGATGCTGAAGCAGCTTGCATGTTTGGAGCTTCAGCTATTGGCTTTATAGGTTATCCAAAGAGTAAACGCTATATTTCAAGCTATAATGTTAAAAGTATAGCTTCTGAAATTCATAACCGTTTTCCAAAAGTAAGACAGGTAGGAGTTTTTGTAGATGAAGATATTCTCAAAATAATTGATTATATTAATGCAGGTATAGATGTTGTACAACTTCATGGAAATGAAACTCTTGATTATGTGGATAAGCTGAAAGCAGTCTGCAAAGATATAGAGGTTTGGCGGGCAATAAGACTTAAAGATAAATCTGATATAATAAACTTGGAAAGATATAGAGTAGAGAAGTATCTAATTGATTCATTTGTAAAAGGAGAAGCTGGAGGTACCGGGGTAGTATGTGATTGGCGTCTAGCTAGATTTGCAGTTCAAACTTTACCCAGGCCTGTAATTTTAGCTGGTGGATTATCAGCTTCAAATTTTTTAGAAGCAATGGAAAGCGTTAAACCTTTTGGGGTTGATGTAAGTTCTGGTGTTGAATTGAGCCCTGGAGTAAAAGATCACAGCTTAATGAAAGCATTTTTGCAAAAAGCAAAAGGGAAAGTTTAAACTTTCCCTTTATACCCCCACATTTGTAAATCATCAAACCTTATTCAAAAAATCTCTCTTTCCCAATAGTATCCCTTTTTCTTATTCAATAACAACAACTTAACTTATATTTCTATTTGTTTCAAAATGAAGAAGTTATCATTTTATTAAAAATAGTGTTGGTTTGTGCATTGAAATATATATTTGTAAGTTTGTGTGTATATATGTTCATTTATTTGTTTGAAGAGGAAAGAATTTCTGAAATAGCTTTTGCAACTAAAGAAAGATTTTCGCTTTCAATAGTTAAAACATCTATTAATAAACTTCCTTTTTTTAAGATGACAAGAATTGGAGTTTGATAGTTTAATAAAGAATCATATACTTGTTTGATTGATTGTGTTTCGATGTTCAGCTTGATTGCATAGCTATTAATTTTATGATTAGGAAGTGTACCTCCTCCATATTTTGCTGAATTTTGTACTATCTCGTTTTTAATATTTTCTTTAAGCAATTCTGCTGCTAGAAATTCAGCTTTTGTCTTCAAATTATCTGAAGATGTATTTATTAAACTGAATATTGGTAATTCTTGATTCTTGATATAATAATCTAAAGTATATTCTAAAACAGATATGGTAAGCTTATCAATCCTTAAGGCTCTAATGATTGGAGATTTTTTCAATTTACTGATAAGTTTTTTCTTGCCAACAATAATTCCTGCCTGAGGCCCTCCCAAAAGTTTATCTCCACTAAATGTAACTATATCTGCTCCTTTTTTTAGTATAGAAACTACATCAGGTTCGTTAGTTGGAATGAAATTTTTATGTTTAGCTATTAACCCGGAACCCTGGTCATAAACAAAAGGGAGATTATTCTTTTTTGAAAAATTAGCCAATTCTTTTATGCTTACTTCACTGGTAAAGCCTTGAATAGAGTAATTTGATTTATGTACTTTTACTATTATTCCAGTATTTTTAGATAAAGCGTTTTGGTAATCTTCTATTTCTGTTTTATTTGTTGAACCTACTTCTTTAACAATAGTATCTGAAGCTTCCATTATTTCATGAATTCTAAATGAACCACCAATTTCTACAAGCTCTCCTCGCGAAATAATAGCTTCCTTATTTTTTGCAAGTGTATTAAGAATAAGAATAATTGCAGCAGCATTATTGTTTACTACAATAGCATCTTCAGCGCCTGTTATAAATTTTAGTTTCTCTGTTATGTGGGTTAATCTATTTGTTCTAGTGCCAGTTTTTAGATCAAATTCCAGGTTTGAATATCCTAGACTTGAATTTTTAATTCTTTCAATACAATCTGAACTTAGAGGAGAACGTCCAATATTTGTGTGTAATATTATGCCTGTAGCATTTATTACCTTTTTAAAAGAGCTGTCTTTTAAAGAATAAGCAATATTTTTTATTTCTGATGTTATTTCTGTTAAAGACAGTGGGCTGCTATTTGATTCTTTTATTTTATTTCTATATTGTTGAATTATTGTCCTGGCGGCATATAAGACAATATCTCTTCCGAACTGTTTTATTAATGAAGAGATTTCATCTCCTGTCATTAATTTCTCTATGCTTGGAAGGTTTCTATAGTTATAATTCATTTTCTGTAGTTACTTTTTTATATATTGGTCCTGAGTGAGTAAGATAACTTATATAAACATTAACTGATGTTGGGGAAAATTTGAAATTACTATCAATAAAATTTTCCTTATTTAGGTTCCTGAATATCTTTTTTGAATTTGATGTTTTAATTCTAGCTAAAGTAATATGTGGCAACCAGATTTCATAGTCTGAAGTAAGATTATTGCTAATTAAAATATTATTGACAATATTAGAAGCATTATTATTCATGTCTATTATTTTTAAACATAAAACACTATGTTTTGAACCAAGCATATTAATTCTATCTATACCAAAACATATCTGATTAATTGTAGTATTTAAGTTCCTAATATTGGCTGCAATTTGTAACAGGTCTTCTTTCGTTCTATTTCCCATAAAATTTATAGTGATATGTAAATTCCGGGATTTAGTCCATTTAGCATCAAAATCATTTTTTATTAAAAATTCTTTTACGCTAAAGCAATAGTCAAGAGTTTTTTGAGGTAGCTGGAAAGCAATGAATGATCTATAGAAATTCATTTAGGTGCTAGAATGTAATGATATTTTATTAGAATGGTCGGGGTGAGAGGATTCGAACCTCCGACCTTCGCGTCCCGAACGCGACGCTCTAAACCAGGCTGAGCCACACCCCGATAAATTGATTCATTAAAAGTGATAGTGACGTATGGATAAAAAACACGTCACTAATATAATTAATCTTTAACTGTTATTTTTAAATTAATGATATAACAACAGATTTTAATCTGTCAGAACCGTTAACTTCAATGCTTTCAGTTTTGATTTCTTTGTCTTCTTTTAGTGTCATATGTACAATACGACGATCATGAGAATTCATGGGAGGAAGAGTAACTGCTTCTCCCCAGCGTTTAACTTCTTTAGCTGCATCAAGGGTCTGCTGTTTTATATTTTCAGGTTTTTTAGATGATCTAAATTTTCTCTTATCTGAAAAATCCCCTTTTTTCTTGCCAGAATAACCATTTCTCTTTTTTGCTCCGCCGCCTTTTACATAATGGCCATTATTTCCTTTAGAGTAACCATCTACGTCGATAGAAATCCAAGGGCAATCGATATCATTTTTTGTTGCCATTCTATTAAGTAATAATTCAAGGCTTTGAAGAGATTGTCCTTTTTTACCAATAATTCTACCGGCGTCATCAGAACTAGTGCTTAGTACAAATTTACCATTTTTTTCTTCACCTTTTACACTTGCATTTAGGCCAAGGTAATCCAGCATTGTGGCCAAGGTGGTTGACGCTTTCGTTAAACGTTCATTACTTTCTGTCATTTTAAACTCCTTCGAGAAGCAGATTTTTCATTATTATATTTTCTGCTTCAAATCTTTTATGCGGTTTTGAGATTTTCTTTTTTACCTGAATATCTATTAAATAATAATTGAACAATACTGATTAGCTGACTAACTGTCCAATACAATGTCAAACCTGATGGCATATTGTAAAGGAAGAAAAGCATTACAACAGGCATAAGCATCATCATTTTAGCCTGTGCAGGGTCAGTAGCAGTAGGTGTTAATTTCTGCTGTAAAACCATAGTCAAAGCCATGGCTATTGCCAAAGGATTAATTGGAACTCCCATAATGTGCCCAATTGTGTCCGGCAATGTAAGATTATTTATCCATAAAAAAGAAACCTGACGAAGCTCTATTGCACCGTCAAGAGTCCAATACAAAGCAAAAAACACAGGGATTTGAACTAAAATCGGAAGACATCCACCAAGTGGATTAACCTTTTCTTTACGATAAAGTTCCATTGTTTTTGCATTTAATTTCTGTTTGTCATCTTTGTATTGTTCACGTAATTCCTTTATCAAAGGCTGAAGTTTCTGCATTCTCCTCATGGAAACATTTGATTTATGAGTAATTGGCCAGAATATGAGTTTAACAATTACTGTTAAAAGGATTATTGCCCAACCATAACTTCCGACGATTCCCTTTAAAAATATTAATGCGTAAAGGAGCCATAGAGAAATAGTATCAAGAAAGCTAAATGCTAAATGCATAATACCTGTAGCTTCCGGGGCAAAAGCTTTTAATAGAGTAACGTTTTTGGGACCTACATAATATTCAAAATCCCAAGTATGTTTATTATTAGCTTCTATATTAATATTGCCCATTCTTCCAGCAGCACTAATTATAGTATAATCAGTTTCTTTCCCATCTTTATCTTTAACATTTTCTGTATAGCTATGATTAATATTTCCAGAATTAAAAGTAGCATTTTTTCCTGTCGGTTTTAAAATACAGGCAAAATATTTATCTGATACAGATAACCATTTTATTGGATCATACTGAATCATATCATTTTTTAATTCTTTATCAGAAGATTTAACTGAATCTATGCCGCCTTTTGCAAGTAAGGCATCTATTCTATGGGATTCACTTCTAGCATAATCTCCTGAAAGATATTGAATAGGTCTTATTCCTCCTGCCCAAAAATCAATTTCTTTGAATTTCAAATTGTTGCTGTTTGGATTAATTACCGATACAGAATAGTTTATCACATAGGACTTATTTAAAGACCATTTTTGTATTACAAAAAATTCAGTACCATCAGCTTTGCTAAATTCTCTCTTTAGAGTAACAGATTGCTTTTCTTTGTTAACAACAGGCTTGTAAACGTTTATTAATTTCCACTTGTTAGTTCTATCTGATATAGAAAGTGCCCCTGGAATTATTTCGTTATTAAGCACGACATCTGCTGTTTTATCTGAATTTTTATATTTTTTTAAGGTAACAGAACTTATCTCACCTTTAACCGGGTTGATTTTAAAGGTGTATAATGATTCTTGGGAGTTTAACTCAATATCTGAAAATTTTGTTGTTATGTCTTTTTCTTCAGGAAGCTTAAGCAATGAATTCTTTTTTACATTAACATTTTCTTTTTCTTTTGCAGCAAGTTTTTCGGTAGTATTTTTTGTTATTTGTTCTACAGGTTTTTCTTTTGCCGGTTCAGCATTTTTCTCTTTTTCTGTAGTCTTCTGTACTTCTGATGTGTTTTTAGATTCAGAAGTTGGCATCCAGTTTAAACCGCTAGGACCGAATATATAATTCCAAGAAATTAATAACACGGCACAAATTGTGACAATTATGACAGTTGAAGCATCAAATTTCTTTTTAAACATCAATTTAATTCCAGTATTTTTTTAAGTTAACTTTTATATTAATTTTTTCCGGTACAGGATCCAACCCACCTTTACATAATGGTTGGCAACGAAGAATTCTGTAAGTCCCCAATATTACTCCCCAAAAAGCTCCATGTTTTTTTATGGCTTCAGCAGTGTATTCGGAACATGAAGGGTAGAATCGACAACAATTTAACCATGGTGTAAGAAATTGATAAATCCTAATTAAAAACACTAATGTAACAGAAATAAATTTAATTTTTCTTTTAATTATTTTGTCCATAACTTAGCTTTTTTTAATAGAAAAATCATTTCTGCCTGAATGTCTTGAAGTTTTTTACCTATCATTCTTTTTCTTGGAATAAATACTATATGTGACTCACATATTTGAGATTTTATCAGGCGAAACGATTCTTTAATGAGTCTTCTTGCCCTATTACGGCAAACAGCATTCTTGTTAAACTTTCGTCCACAAACAACTCCAAATCTTAACCTATTATCTGGAGCTTTTGTATGAACTAAAAGAAAATACTTCCCCACATATTTTGTTCCATTAACTTTTACATTGTCAAATTCTGATTTCAAATTCAATGTTTTATCTGAATCTAAAGTAGCTTTACCGAATTGAAGAATCGAAGTTAAACTGTCATGTTTTTTTTTAATTTTCATTCTTAGGTTCAGGCAAATTACTGGAACAATTATAACTTATTATTTAAAGGTAAAAGTAAAAGGGAGGGTTTTGCTTTAAGCGCTGATTCTTTTGCGACCTTTTGCACGGCGTCTTTTAATGATATTTCTACCGTTACTTGTTGCCATTCTAGCTCTGAAACCCATTTTTCTTTTTCTTTTTAAATTTGATGGTTGAAAAGTTCTTTTCATTTTTCTATTCCTTAAAATTTAACGATTAACAGTTATACATAATAATATTATTCAAAATAAACCAAAAGAGCACTTAAAATAATATCATTTCTCCCTAAGTCAAGTATTTTTATTTTAATTATCATTATTTCAATAAATGAGTTACTAAAGTTTCGGGTTTTAATTTCTTAAATTAAAGCCCCAACTTTTTCCGTTTTTATCTCTGCTTTAATGTAATTATCATCAAGTTGAAGAGCTTTTTCAAGCATATCTTCAATAGAGCATGAGATTTTATTTTTTATTTTGTTTAAAGTATTTTTCCCTATCATTTTTTCAAATGAATCAAGTACACCGTGTATGATGTTTTTAAATAATTTCCACAGCATAGCTGCAAAAGTTAATATTTCAATTCTATCTGTAATACTGTTTCTGTATTCAGCAAATGTAATATCTCCTTCAGAAATCATTCCATGAAGGAGCAGCATATATCGCACAGCCGTTATATGAATAGAAGCGTAATGAGATGTATATGCCGGTGATTGTTCTTTCAACCATCCAAAATTCTGCTTTATTTCTTTAAAATAGACCTCTATTGCCCATCTCATAGCATATACTTCAAGAATTTTTTCATCTGTTAAAACTGTATCAGTACTTAAAAATGCAGCCCATTGCTCTTTCTTTTGCTTTCGGGGAGCAGAAAATACAAGTTTAACATCTATCCATTCTTCTTTTATATTGTCATCTGATATATTGAGCTTAACAATAAGAGACACTGTCTTCCATTTACAGTTTTTCGTTTGCCCAGCAAAGCTGGCAAACCCGTCATGCAGAAAGAAGCATGAAACACCCAGTTCAGGGGGAAGTTAATCCGAATTGCAAGGGCTTTACTGGTAACGGTATTGTCTGAAGGAAGCAATAGGAAGTAAACAGTACATAACGAAAGTGAACCTGCTTCGGCGCTGTTGGTAGGTAAGCGTGCAAAATATCGCAAAGCCTGATACCTGAACATACCAATAGTGTGATTGAGGATGAGATTGTTTACAGGGACCAGTGTATTAACTGGGGAAGCCTTATACTGTTCTGTTTTTTTTTACAGATATTGATGTTCAAGCAGAAATGTAAGACTGATAGATGTGGTGTGAGGTGGCAGATGAACCCGTAGTAGTGATGAAATTTCTGCCTGTGAAAGCTGGTAACAGACTGGAGGATAAAACAGAAATGATTAACTGCCTATCAGTTAAATGCAGTATTATTCAAAAGATATGCTGTAATGCGAAGGGGTGAAGTTAATTTGAAAACTGATATTATACATTTAACCTGATAGAACAGAACACAAACTATCCAACGGGATGGAGTCCTTTACACATGGTTGAAGTGGAAGCTTCACACTGTGTGTTTTGACTGTTCATCAGAGTAAGTACGGTCAACAGATATATATTGCCATTCAGGATAGAAAGTATCTGCCCGCACTGAAGGTCAACTGAATGTTCAATTTAGGAGAATGGATAAATCAGTGCAGTAACCATAAAAAGGAATAATGAATTGAAATATTACAGTTTATATGACAGAATGCTGAACCGTAAGAACCTTACAGAGGCATTCCACAAAGTAAAATCAGCGAATGGAGCTCCCGGCATAGACGGGCAGTCCGTCAAAGATTTTGCCGTTAATCTTGATGTTGAAATTGATGAACTCCTTTTTGAGCTGAAGAATAAAACCTATAAATCCAAGCCTGTAAAACAGGTGTCAATTCCGAAGAAAAGCGGAGGTGAAAGAATTTTAGGAATCCCTTCAGTTCGTGACAGAGTTGTACAGCAGGCTCTGCTTAACATACTTCAGCCAATATTTGATTGTGATTTTCATCCTTCCAGCTATGGTTATAGACCAGGCAGAAGCGGTCATAATGCAATCAGTAAGGCAAGTATGTTTATCCGCAAATACAATATGGAGTGGGTTGTTGATATGGATCTGAGCAGATGTTTTGATACGCTTAATCATGATATAATAATCCAGTCATTTAGAAAATGGATAGTTGATGGAAGTATTCTCAATTTAATAAGAATATTTCTTGAAAGCGGAGCAATGAAAGACAGTGTTTTTGCAGATACAGATACAGGTAGTCCGCAGGGCGGAGTAATCAGTCCTTTTATAGCTAATGTCTATCTTGATCATTTTGATAAATTCATGATGAACAGAAATTATCGAATAGTACGTTATGCTGATGATATCCTGGTATTCTGTTTTTCCAAGAGCGGAGCTTATAATGCACTTGCAAAAGCAACGGATTATCTTGAAAAGGACTTAAAGCTTACAGTCAATAAAACCAAAACACATGTTACACATTCCTGTATGGGAGTAAAATTTCTTGGTGTTGAAATACATACCAATTTTACAAAGATTCAGGATTGCAGATTAAAGGAGTTTAAGAATAAAATTAAACGCCTGACCAAACGTAACAGCGGAGGTAATCTTGGCGGCATGATAAAAGTTTTAAATCCAGTTATCAGAGGATTTGCCTACTATTTCAGAATTGCAAACTGTAAAAGAATCTACAGAGAGTTGATGAGTTGGATCAGACACAGGCTTAGAGCAAAACAGATGAAGCTTTGGAAAACTCCAAAGAAACTTCATAGGAGGCTTAGACAGCTTGGCTATAACGGCAACTTTAAGAAAATCAAAATGTCTTCATGGAGAAATTCTTCAAGTCCACAGGCTCATTATGCTATTCCAAATTCTTTCTTTGATGAAAGTGGACTGTTTGACATTTACAAAGTACAAACTGGTATTACTGTTCTATTAAAATAGAATAATAATTAACATGAGCCGTATACGAGGACCGTACGTACGGTTCTGTGAGAGGGATAAGATAAGAGTTATAGCCTTATCTTACCCTACTCGATTTTTTATTAAAGCGTCTTTTTATGAGGAGATACAGCTCTTTCAGGCAATACTTTCTATCGTTGAGACTATATTGCATTTTGCTTCTTTTGGCTCTGAAAATTCCTGTCATGCCAAGATCTTTTACTGTTTTAATATTTTCCTTTGTATTAAACCAGGAATCTGCAAGCGTATACTTTGCCTGAAAACCATGCCTTACTGCTCTTTTTAGCATTAAACGGAACATTTCATTTTTATTATTTTCTTTCGCTGAATGAAAGTCTTTTGCAACAGCGCTTTTCTCATTTTTGAATTCTTCATTGAGATAATGAGTTTTTTTAGAACCAATATAAATCTGACGGTCTAATGGAAGAAAACCATTCTTAAACGAAATGCCAAGCTCAAGCATCTGATGTCCTTTTACGGTCCTGCATTCTGAATGTTCGAAGTGGTTTGAGGTTCCTTCTATTTTATTGCCACTACGCTTTTTTATTGTATCATCGAAAACAAAAGCTTTTTCCTTTTCGTATGCTAATTTATTTTGAGTATAAATAGTCTTTGCTGTGTCAAGTGATATAAGACGCCAGTTAACCTCTTCGCTTTTCATCATTTCATAGAGAACATCTTTTCCTCCGGGAAAAAACGCTTTTAAACATTTAGAACAAAACATCCTTATAGAATTTTGCTTAAGAAAACTCCAGATTATTAGAGTATAAATAATTGTGTCTACTGAATAACCATGCCGTTTTGATATTTTACTGTGCTTTCTGAATATTTTGAAAAAGTTTACTGACTTTATTGCACTTTGAATTTCATTGTCTGCAAAAACATAATCCTGTTTTAAATTATCCGATATTGGCGTTAATGTATTATTCATATTTTGAATTAACCTTTTTATAATATTTTTATTAAATGTTTAGTAGCATTAATAATATACTGTATGTTAAGGTTAATTCTCTTATTATAAATAACTTAACTGGTATTTATTAAATCCGAAAGTTAAGTGAGTTAATTGAAAAGTTGAAATGGGCGGCAAAATTTGAACAGTTTTGATAAGTGTGAAATTTCCTTTTATTGATATAATAAACTTATGCAATGAAAGGAGTTATTCCCATGAGAAAAAGTTATGGCAGTAAATTCAAGGCAAAAGTAGCACTTGAGGCCTTAAAGGGAGAACACACAATAACCGAGCTTGCCTCAAAGTTTGAAGTTCACCCTAATCAAATAAGCAATTGGAAAAGACAATTTGTAGAGAATATGTCTTTTGCGTTTGATTCACCTCGAAAAAAAACAGAAAAGGAATCAGAAATAACCCGTGATGATCTTTTAAGAGAAATTGGTCAATTAAAAGTGGAGAACGAGTTTCTTAGAAAAAAGTACAATAAACTGTTCGGGTAAACAAAGAAGATATTGATCCCAATAATAAAAAGATTTCTATTACTCGACAGTGTAAGCTTTTAGGTATTTCATGCGGTAAATACTATTATAAGCGCAGGAAAAGCCCAAAGCATAGTAATGAAACTTTTAAAGGTTTTGTAACTCAGGCCTAAAAACAATGAAAGAGCTTGGTCTCAAAGCAATATATCCCAAGCCTAAGACTACAATTCCGAATAAAGATAATAAGAAATATCCATATTTACTAAGAACCTGTTTATGATCTTCTCAGCAACAATGCAATAAATGCAACATTTACCATTTGCATACTTGTTTCAATTTTTCTTTCACAGTTTTTCCAAAGCCTTCTACATTTTTCAAGCCACGAAAAACTGCGCTCAACAATCCATCGTTTTGGTAATACTTTAAACGTATGCAGCTCGTTTCTCTTAACAACTTCTACAGTAGAACCAATAATTTCTTTTACTTTTCCTGCAAATTTCTCACCAGTATAGCCTCCATCGGCTAAAACATTGATAACATTGCAGAGTTTCTCTTTTCTATTACTGAACATTGTTACTGCACCGTCTCTGTCTGTAACATTTGCAGTTGTAATGTATATTGCATGTGGTAATCCAAGTATATCAACTGCTATATGGCGTTTAATTCCTGAAACCTTTTTACCGGTATCATATCCTTTTTGTTCTGCTGTTTCGGTATTTTTAACACTTTGAGCATCAATAATACAGAATGTAGTTTCCTCATTTCTGCCATTCTTAATCCTCTCTTTGCCAACCAGCTTTTTTTAATGCTGCATCAAAAATACTTTCTCCTGATTCATTCCCGCTTTTCCATATTTTAAAATAAGCATATACACTCGACCACTTTGGATAATCTTTGGGTAACATTCTCCATTGGCAACCTGTTTTGACAACATAAAGTATTCCACAAAAAACATCATACAGATCTAACTTCCTTGGCTTTGTCTTTTTTCTGGCACCTTCAAGCATTGGACGTATTATTTCAAATTGGGTTCGTGATATGTCACTCGGATAACTTGCTCGCATAAAATATTTCCATAAAATTAATAATTGATAAAAATCATTTTTATACTCCATTATATAGAAAATTACTAGACCTTAAAAAGATTTTAAACAGATTCTAAGGAAAAAACACTTAGTAAGAAATTTGAAAAAATGAAAGATTATCTGGAGTTTAGAAATAATTGTATTCCTGAAAAATATCTGCAGTATTTTAAGCTTAACAGAAAAACCGGCTGTATTGAATTAAACCATAGAAATATAAAGAATTACCTGATAAAATCAGGATATTTTGTACTGCTTTCAAACTCTGAAAAAATAAAAAAAGAATGTTTGCTTGAGCGCTACAGAAACAGAGACACCGTAGAAAAACTTTTTGATGTTGAAAAAAATGAACTGGACGGAAACAGGTTAAGAGTTCACAGCCAATATAATGCTGACGGCAGGATTTTTATTAAATTCATAGCGTTAATAATCTATAGCAAAATTTCTTCAATTATGAAAAAGAAAAAGTTATTTGAAAAGTTTACTCTGAAAGAAATGCTGGCAGAAATGAGTAAAATAAGATGCTCAGATTTTGACGGAAAATCCATTGTAAGCGAAATATCAAAAACACAAAAAGATATTCTTAGAGCTTTTGATGTTAAACCGGAAGAGCTGGAAAAACCTCGTTATTAACTTTTCTCTTCAATTTAGGAATATTGGGCTTAATGGGTGTTGCAATAAAAATAATAGGTACATTTTTATCAGATAATCCGGCTTTTTCTTCAAGAATATCATTCATTTTAAAAAGACCGAAACAAGGGCCATGTCGGGAGTTTTTCCACCAGTGTGTCCAAGGCTCCAGTGTCCAGATAGGATTCTCATTTATTTTCCATATCATTTGTTTGTTAAAGCCTTTTTCTTCTCTGAAAATAAGTGAATCAGGATAAAAGTTTTTGGCCAGATTGATATTCCAGAAAGTTTCGATATTGTGCATATCGAAATTTTCGTCTATAAGTATTACTTGTTCGTTACGGAGTATTTTGAATTTTATAGTCCAACTGTTCTGTTTACTAAATTTTACAGAATATTCCAATTCTACAAAAACAGGGCCTTTATTGGTAATATTTATCTGAATACTTTCCGGATTTATGGGAGGGGGATATTGTGCTGTCAGCTATCCACTTATTCTTATTTATTTTTATACCTGCAATAGGACCTTCTTCTCCTGTTATTTTTTTTTCGAAGTTTAAGCGCAATTTTAGAGTTTTTTAGAATAAAATATTTCCTGTCAGTTTCAATAATAGGGGCATTAGTATCTTTTTTATTTTATTGCTGAACCTGATTGCAAAATTTAAAATATTTAGTTTCAAAAGGATTTAAATTTACCATGAACCCTAATTGTGGTTGTTCATTCTGTACAAAAAGTTGATATGGTTTTTCAATATTACTTTCTTCCAGTAGTAAGTAGCCTTTTTTTGCGTTTTCAAGTTGTTTAGGAGTTAGTGGAAAAGAGACAAATTCATTAGTCCATTTTTTGCTAATATAATCTTTTATTTTGAAGTCAAAATCTTGTGAATATGAAGGGAAGTAAATTAAAAAAAGAATAATGTTTATAAGAAAAAATTTTGAGGCTTTTAAAAACATATATGTCTTTATAATATTAATTAATAGCTCTTCTTTTAAAAAGAAATACTATTTAATTTTACCCTGAAGATGTTTAAGGCTGTTTTTTGTTGTTGGCAAAGCTTTTTCATTTGGATATCCTATAGCAATAATTGACTCAATGCGTATCTTTTTATTCAGTTTTAGTAAAGAGCGAATATAGTTCTCAGATGAATCCCCTGATTGTGTTTTTCTGTTTCTTATTTGAACCCAGCAACTTCCTAAACCTAAAGCTTCTGCTTCTAACTGCAGGATAATTGAAGCAATGGAGCAGTCTTCTATCCAAACATCAGATTTCGTTTCGTCTCCAGTTACAACAACCGCTAATGCTGCATTTTTCATAAAAGCAGAACCGTGAGCTTTGGAATTAGCAAGAGAGTTGATCATTTCTTTATCTTCAATAAAGTAAAACTCCCAGGGGCGAACATTTCTTGAGCTTGGAGAGAGAAGCAGTGCTTCTTTAAGGTGTTCTTTTTTTGATTTTTCTATTGCTTTATCAAGAAAAGAACGAACACTGCGTCGATTGTATAGAATATTAAGCATTGTTTATGTAATTTGTATTCAGTTATTATGCTGTTTCGTTATTAACGGCATTATAAGATTTTTCAATAAAATTATTAGTTACAATGTGCCCCAAGCCGAAAACAATACATGCTGCTATCATAGCTATAAAAATATATGTTGGGTTATATGTTTCTGTCCATGCACTGACTTCACCCCCAAGCAGTCCTCCGATAGACCATGAAATAAGCATGTTCAGTGATACTAAAGTTGCAGAAAAATTTAGTGGAGCAAACTTTGTAGCTGCGGATAATAGTACTGGTATTGTTAGTAATTCACTAAAGGCAAAGAAAGCATAAAAGGCAATTATATAAAACATACTGCCGATATATGCTCTGTTTTGTGTAATTTGTAGAACATAAGGCATCATTACAAGACAACCCAATGCCAGTAGAAAGTATGCCGAAGATAGCTTATAACTTAATGTAAAATCTTTGTTTTTTTTATCAAACCATTTATATACACTGGCAATTACCGGAGAAAAAATAACGATTAAGACACTGTATCCACCATAAAACCAGGCAGCTGGAATATCCCATCCAAGTACGGAACGATTAATATTTGTTTCAGCCCAAAGAGTAAGCAATCCATAAGGAAGAGCATAGAAAATATTCCATAAGATATTTGAAACACAGAGACCTATGTAGACCCAGACCCGTTTTTTCTCTTCTGGAGTCCATTTAGTTTTTCCTGAAACTTGTTCTTTTGCTTTTTTCTTTAAATTGTTGGCACTTTCAACAATTGTGTTAAATGGAACAGCACCTTCCTGTGCAAGCAGTTCTGGTACGTATGAATCTGAGCCTTTTTCTATATTACCAACATCTTTAAGAGTAGTTTTAAGTGATACAAAAGTATTAATAAGTGCAATTCCCATTCCAACTGCAGAAGAACCGAATGCGAATGAATATCCGGCTGTTTGAGCTAAAAAACCTGAGACAAACGGTCCGAAAAAACCACCAATATTAATTGACATGTAAAAAATAGCAAATCCTGAATCTCTGTTTGCATCTGCTTTAGCATCGTAAAATTCTCCAACCATTGCCGAAATTGTTGGTTTTAGAAACCCTGTACCTATTGCTATTAATGTTAATGCAGAGAATAACCATAAGTTACCATGTTGGGTCATTGCCAAATATCCAAAAAACATAAGGATATTTCCAAGGGTCATTGATCTTTTTCGTCCAATATATTTATCAGCCAGCCAACCTCCTACTACCGGGGTTGCATAAACTAAAGCGCTGAAGATACCTGTTAATCGGAGAGCATTTGCATTTGTCCAGCCTAGTCCTCCATTTGCAAAACTTGCTGCAGCATATAAAACCAGTATTCCCTGAGTAGCATAAAAGCCAAACCTTTCAAAACATTCTATTGATGATAGTGAAATAACTCCTCTTGGATATCCTTTTAGCATATGTGCTGCTTTAAGCATATAAGAATTTCTTCGTTTATAGAATCGCATAATTATTTTTCTTCCCAAAGATGTTAATAAAAAATTTACTAAATTAATTATAGCCAAATTGATTTTGATTTGCAATCGAATATTTGATAAGAAGTGACCTAAAAAATAATAAATGAAGTAGAGAATAGATTGTAAAGATTAAAAATAAATATAAAATTTCTCTATGAAGGAATCTACTAAATCTACTATATACTGGAGATATTAGATATAGAAAACAGAATAGAAGACCATTTGTTTGCTAATAGGATAAATAGTTACAATGAGTAGAGAATTCGTTTATACTTCTATTGCTACCTACTGCATATTTCATTATAGAGAGATTTTGCTTACTTACACTAAAAGGAATAGTTCTGGAGAAATTCAATCTGAGATTATTAGAAATAAGCTTATTAAAACGGAACTCATATAAGCTCAAATATCAAAACTATATTGCTTAGACAGTATTCTTTTTTTGCTTCTAAAGATAGTTTTTGCAATGCTTTCAAATTCTAAAACAAAGCTGTTCACGGCTGTATAAGCAAAGAAGGAATTATACCTAACCTGAATAATGGATAAGAAATATTAAAGTTGGTTAGATTCCGCAGATATGTAGATTAGTTTAAATTGTCACAACAAAAATAAACCTACAAACTACGGAGTTGTTAATAATATGTGCCTCACTAAGATGTTTTTCAAGTATGATGATTTCTGTAAAGATTTTGAGTTTCAGTGGAATAAATTTCTTCTTCAATCAGGAGCTAATTCAGGAAATAGATCAGGTAAACTTACTCTCAGCGAACGTATGACAATATTCACCTTGTTTCATCAGTCAAATTACAGGACATTTAAACACTTCTATAAGAATTATGTAGAGAGAAATTTAAAACAGTATTTTCCAAATCTAATCAGTTATGAACGTTTTGTTGCACTGATGCCATCAATGCTGATTCCCCTTACAGTATTTGTATACTCTCAAAGAGGCAAATGTACAGGTATTTCATATGTTGATTCAACAAAACTTTCAGTTTGTGCTAATATAAGAATACCAAGAAACAAGGTATTCAAAGACACAGCAAAAAGAGGGAAATCCTCTATTGGCTGGTTTTATGGCTTTAAACTTCACCTTGTCGTAAACGATAAAGGTGAAATACTTGCCTTTTATATTTCTGCAGGAAATATGGATGATAGAACACCTGTACCCCAAATGGTTAGTAGTTTATTTGGTAAACTGTTCGGAGATAAAGGATATATCTCCAAAAAACTTTTTGATTCGCTTATGAAAAAAGATCTTCAGCTCATAAATACAATTAAAGGTAAAATGAAAAATAAGCTTATACCTTTGATAGATATACAAAAGCCGATTTAAAATTCGAAATTAAAAAAGAGTCTACATTGAATCCTAGTTCAATACAAGTAGAGTTTATTATAGTTTGTCTTTTGTATATAAATATCTCCAAAATTAGAATTTTTCCGAAATGAAAATCGAGTAGGAGATAGCTGATTAATTCAGCTATCGTCCTCTCACACCACCATACGTACCGTTCGGTATACGGCGGTTCGATAAATATTAATGTAGATTAGCATAAGCTTCCGTTAAACTCAAAAGCCCTAAATTATCAAAGTATTGATTATTTAACGATTTAGTCAATATCCAGCTAAGAGCAACTCTCCAGTATCCTTTTCTTGAATTTGCCTATTCCCAGGCTTTGTAATTGTTCACTCCAAGTCTAACAAGATTATCATGTTTTGTTTTGATTTTCTTCCACTGTTTCCAGTAGCACATCCTAAGCCTTCGCCTAGTCCACTGGTCAAGTTTCTCTACCAGCGATTTCATACTGGCAATACCAAAGTAATTACACCATCCTCTTGCTAGAGAATTCAGTTTTCTAACTTTGTTATCCATAGAAATGGAATAACTTCTGGAGGTTATCTTACGAACCTTGTCTTTGTATCGCATAACAGATTTAGAGTGAACTCTAATTCCTGCACCATTGCTGGAAAAGTAAAATGAAAAACCGAGGAACTTACGTTTCCAAGGTCTATCAACTGCACTTTTCTGTTGATTAACTTTAAGTTTGAGCCTGTTCTCAAGAAAGTTTGTAATGTTTCTCATCACTCTTTCTCCAGCCCTTTGGCTTTTTACATAAATGTTGCAGTCATCCGCATAACGGCTAAATTTATGTCCTCGCCTTTCAAGCTCCCCATCTAGTTCATTAAGCATAATATTGCTTAATAAAGGTGAAAGAGGACCTCCCTGAGGGCAGCCTTTATGCGTGTCGACTATAACTCCGTTAAGCATTACGCCTGATTTTAGAAAAGAACGTATCAACCGAAGTACTCTTTTATCAGCAATTCGTTTTGATATTATAGACATCAGTATATCATGATTGACTGTATCAAAATACTTTTCAAGGTCAATATCAACTGTCCACCTATATCCTGATTCTATAAGGTCTCTGGAATATTCAACTGCATTTTTAGTACTTCTATTAGGTCTAAAACCAAAACTGCTATTTGAAAAACCACTTTCAAATATCGGTGTCAAGACCTGTGAGACTGCCTGTTGAAGCATGCGGTCTATTACCGTAGGTATTCCAAGAAGTCTGACTCCTCCGTCAGGTTTGGGAATCTCAATCCTTCTAACCGGATTAACTTTATATTTACCCGATAGTACAGACTCAATAAAATCATACCCTTTATATTTTAGAAACCCTGAAAGCTCATTTACTTTCATGTTATCAATTCCGCTACTGCCTTTATTCTTACAGACACGTTTTGCGGCTAATCTTAGGTTTCTTATATCGAGAATAGATTCAAGAAGCCTATTATGTTCTTCTACATCGTCATCTTTGCTATCGGAAGCCGAAAAAATACTATACACTTCTGCTATATCTTGAGCTTCCAGCTCTACATCAAACAGATAGCCCTGTACTAAGGTTTTCTGTAATCTGTGCATCTTTTACGATTCCCTTAATAGTTAAGTTGACTATTTACCGTTCAGTCCTTCCTCTGAATAATCAGAGTACTATGACTTCTGCTGACTTCTCACAGTTCAGTCTGCTGTCACCAGCAGGGTTAAAGTTCTGATTTTTTTTCAAACTTTGTATCTGTGAGACCTCCCCAGGTAAGCACATATACCTCCACTCCATATATCTGCTGTATTTACTCCATAGGTCTCGGACAGTTTTGGGCTTCGTTTTGTTTTGCAAACTTACCCGACCTATAAAAGCCTTATATACAGTTCGTATTCCTCAAACCAGAGTTTTGCCGCCGACTTCCTTCAGATTCCACCTCACGATGGACACCCTTGTCTTAAGCTGGCACTTGGCACTGTCAACCCGTGCAATGGACTTTAACCATCAAGTATACATGCATGCTGGGCACACAAAAGAATACAGGACTATTCGCCCCACTAAAGAATTAGTCCAATTCCAGGATTAAAAAGCTTAAAGAACTTCACAGAAGAGAAAGCAACCGTAAGTTTGCTGACCGTATCAAAACTATTCTTCTACTTGATAAAGGCTGGAACTATACTAGAATTTCTGAAATTCTTTTACTTGATGATCAAACCATAAAAAATTATGAAAACAAATACCTTGAAGGTGGCCTTGACCGGCTGTTAACATTTGATTACAAAGGTGGAAGTACAAAACTGACAGGGGAACAGGAAAAGGAATTAAAAGATCATATAAAGAAGTCATATTACAATGATTCCAAACGATTAATAGATTATGTAAAAGAGAAATACGGAGTTGTTTTTTCTGAAAGTGGAATCGTAGATTTACTCCATCGATTAAATTTTGTATATAAACTTACCAAAGTAATACCTTCAAATCCAGATCCGAATGAACAACTGAAACACTTAAAGAAATATGAAAGACTGAAGAATTTCAAACACGAAGACAGTGCGATAATGTTTATGGACGGCGCTCATCCCGAGTTCAATTCAAAACCTACTTACTGCCGGATAGAAAAAGGTAAAGACAAAGAAGTAAAAGCCAATACAGGACGTAAAAGGATTAATCTAAACGGAGCAGTTAATATTGAAAGTCTTGATCTTGTTATACATGAAGACAGTTGTGTTAACGCGGATTCCACAATTGAACTGCTTAAGAAAATTGAAGTTTTATACTTATTGGCACCGGCCATTTATATAATTGCCGACAATGCAGGATACTATAGATCAAAAAAAGTTCAGGAATACTTGAAAAATTCCAGAGTAAAAATTGTTTTTCTTCCTTCATATTGTCCAAATTTGAATCTAATAGAAAGGTTATGGAAGTTTTTTAGAAAAAAGATTCTTTATGACTGTTGCTGTAGAACATTTGATGAATTCAGAAAAACAACTATGGATTTTTTCAGAGATATTAAAAATCATACAGCTGAATTAAAAACATTATTAAATGAAAAATTCCAAATTATTGGCAAATCATGTACATGATTGGGCGGCAAGAATGCGAGTATGGAAAATGAAAACCAAATCCGCCATGTTTATGTTTAATGGGCATAGCCTAAATGCTTAATGGACTTTAGGAGGTTGAAACAATGATTTGTAATGCTTTATAAAGGATGGTGGTAGGCCCACCGATGCCTGTTTACAGGAATAGGTATCAAACTACTTTAAAGTCATATCAGTCCAACGATTGGTATGGGGAGCATTTAAAGAAAAGGCAACTTATAAAAGTTGTCAGGTAAGTATGAAAGAGATGAACGTAAGTGAACCACTGATGAAATGTCGAAAACATAGGAATGGATGTCAAAAATGGGAAAAGTCGTGGCCCATGATAAGTTTGGAAGAAACCTGTTTACCGACCAGGCGGCACCCGGCACTAAGGTGGCATGACTTTTATACAGGCCTTTATAAGGAACTTGGGAACCTGTTTATAGATGTAAAGGGAAAAATTCAAGCAGGAAACACCTGCAAGAATCACATTACCGATGATATAAGCAGGGGCGGAGCAACCCGTAGTAGTGCTGAAACTTCTGTAATGAAAGTGGAGCGAAGGAGTTGCATCTGCGAGGATTCAGAATTAAACAACAGCTACTACAGCAGGAGGATTTAATTTATGAATCCAAAACCGTTTAAAATTTCCAAATGGATGGTATTTGATGCTTTTAAAAAGGTCAAATCAAACAAAGGCTCGGCAGGTATAGATGAAGAATCGTTGATGGATTTTGAAGAGGATTTGAAGAATAACCTTTACAAAATCTGGAACAGGATGTCTTCTGGAACATACTTTCCCCCTCCAGTGAAATGTGTTACTATTCCGAAAAAGAATGGTGGCGAACGTATGTTAGGAATACCTACAGTTGCAGACAGAATTGCACAAATGGTAGTAAAAATGCATATAGAACCAATAATTGACTCTATTTTTCATGAAGATTCCTTTGGGTATCGACCAAACAAATCAGCGATACAGGCAATAGGTAAAGTGAGAGAGAGGTGTTGGAGGTTTAACTGGGTTCTGGAGTTTGATATAAAAGGTCTTTTTGACAACATAGATCATGAACTCATGATGATGTTAGCAGCAATTGAAAAATCCTAAAATTTTGCAAATAAGAATTCCTGCCTTTTAGTTTTAGTACATAAAACTCCTATCCGTAGACATAATTGAAAACGGCAGGAGTTTGAGTTGAAATTTTTACTTTTTACTTTTCTATTCTGTCTTTCATTCTATAGCTGTCACCCTCAATAACGATAACTTCACTATGATGCAGCAGTCTGTCCAAAACAGCACTTGTAACAGTGTTATCATTGTTAAAAACCTTGGGCCAGTCTTTAAACGCCCTGTTTCCTGTAAGAATAATTGGACCTGTTTCATACCTTTTTGAGATAACCTGGAACAGCAGATTAGCCCCAAGTTTATCAATTGGCAGATATCCTAATTCATCTATAACCAACACTTTTGGCAGAACATACTTTTTAATAGCTTTTTCGAGTGAATTTATAGCATTTGCAGCAGCAAGATTGTTTATAATATCCACAGCTGGAGTAAAGAGAGTAGAATATCCCTTATTGCATGATTTCAGAGCCAGAGCTATGGCTATGTGTGATTTGCCAAGCCCGCAGTTACCAATAAGGATGATATTCTTATTTTCATTTATAAAATCAAGCCTGAAGAGATTTTCTATCTGCATACGGTTGATTTTATCAGGATGGTTCCAATCAAAATGGTCCATAGTTTTGCGATACGGGAATCTGGCTTTTTTTATCCTGTTTGCTATAGCTTTCTCCTGTTTTACAGCTGTTTCACCAGAAATAAGATTTTCAAGATAGGCAATATAATCGAGTTTGTTTTTTCCTGCATGTGAAGCTGCTTTTATGAAGTTTTCAGCAGTATAACCTAGTTTCAAAAGGTTAAGGTTATCAATAAGAGAGTTATAGTTTTTTTGCATTTTTATTATCTTTCTCAAGGCTTGTGTATACGTTCATATTAGTCGGCTTAAGTTCAATATCAAGACAATCTCTATTTCTTAGCAGATGCAGTGGAGATTCTGCAGGAGTAAAGCGTTCCCGCTGTTCCAGCAGGTTTGCAATGTATTCACTGCTGAAAGCACCAAGTTCAAGAGCATCTTCCAGTGCTGAAGCTGTTTTATTTCTGCCGTAACGGTCACACAGAGTCAATATCTTTCTTACATGATCTTTAGAGTTAAATCTTTTTTCCTTCAGCCCTGCATAGTAATCAGGAGCTTTATCTGTAATTGTCAGAAATGAACATATCATCTTCTGTTCTCTGGCATTGCGTTTGTATTCAAGCAGCTTTCTTACATGTTCCGGATTTTCAAAGTCCATATGCCTTTCATATGATCTTTTATGCTCCGCTATAAGAGAGTTGTCATGATAGAACAGGAGTTTTTCAGGGTATATTTTAGCCGTAAGTACAGTGGAGGCAAAGTCGGCAGGAACTGAATATCTATTTGTATCAAAAATAACCCTGAATTGGCTGTTTGCTCTTACGGTTTTTATCGTAGAACAATCATATGGAAGTATATTCAGGGATCTTGACTTGGAACACTTACTGATGGCATGATTTTCCTGTTCCAAGCCTTTGATACCTTAACAGCATATTAGTTCCAGGAAACTTCACATTTGCCTGGTTTATGATATCCAGCAGGCAGTCCATATTTTTATCCATTGCAATTGTTGGAAGGTTATGAATTCTTACATATAGAGTTTTTTCTTCCTCTACAGGAATTAAATCTGCTTCAGTAACAAACACTTCTCTCAGCAAAGCTCTTGCCTGCTCAAATGATTTGAATTTATCTGCAATTGCAGCAGCCATGGAAGTTTCTGCCCTGTATGCGATCATTCTAACAGTATCAACTAAATGTTTTTTGCTTGATGACAGAGCTTTGAATGAATACTCATCGGGCAAATCCTCCACATTTATATGCTTCGGTGTATTTTTCTGCTCTTCTTTTTTTATCTCAAGCTCATTTTCAATTACTGTAATTTCTTCAGCTAATTCAGTCTTTACTTTTTCCCATTCTCTGTATTTCTTTAAATCGTTTTCAGCTTTTGGATGAATCGTGAAATCAGCGAATCTGCTTTTTCGGGTTTTGAGTTTTCCTGTAAGAGAATTTCTTTTTTTATCAAGGGCTCTCCACTGAGGAGAAACTATCGTTTCGGTGACATCAAGGTCCTTCTTTAAATAATCGCTAAGTAAATCAATAGCAAAGTGTTTCATCATGTAGTTAAAGAAGTTTTCCTGACACCATCTTGCAAACATAAGTACTGCAGTAAGCATAATGGGCAGCGAAAATGCAGTTGTTATTATACTTGTCTGGTGATTGCTTTTTGTAAGTTTTCTTATTTCATGCACCCATAATCCCTTCTTTTTATCTCCGATATAAGTTCCGCGATCTGCAAGCTTCATATTAGTTTTTTCTCCGCTGATTAAATCAACTGTAATTTCTTCGAATTCAGATTTATCCCAGTCCTCTTTGGGATATTTGTGATATGTGATACAGGCAATCCTGTGCTTTGCCCACATATCCTTGAAAAATTCAGGGCTGTATCCTTCTCTGTCAAAGACGAGAATAAACCTGTACAGATACGGATCAGCTTCAAGCATTTCTTTTGTAGGCTGGTTTGGAACATCATCAAGTAAACGCGGAACAATATCATTTCTTAAAACTTCCAGCATTCCGGGATTTATACTCAAACTGAATGAAAATACAGTTGCATGAGTTGTAATATCCTAATACAGCCTATATTGATAGATATGAATATCCAATTAACACTAGACGAAAAAATAAAACTTGAAGCACAACATAAAAAAGAGCGAAACAGTAAGGCCTGTGACCGTATAAAAGCTGTGTTGCTTTCATCCGAGGGTTGGTCTCAATCACAAATAGCTCAGGCATTAAGAATTCATGAAACAACAGTAACAACTCACCTTAAAGATTATTTGGATAATAAAAAATTGAAAAATGAAAGTGGCGGTTCAAGCAGCCTGTTGACTTCTGAACAAACTAATGAATTAATAAATCATTTAGAAAAAAATACCTACCCAAGCACTAAAGAGATCATTGCATATGTTTACAATGCTTACGGCATAAAATATACTCAGCAGGGAATGTATAACTGGTTAAAGCATAATAGATTTTCTTATAAAGCTCCAAAAGGAGTCCCACTTAAGTACAATACCGAAAAGCAGGAAGCTTTTAAAGCAGAATATGATGAAATAAAGAATAACCTCAAAGAAAATGATAAAATATTTTTTATGGATAGTGTTCACCCAACTCAAGCCACAAAAATCACATTAGGCTGGATAAGGAAAGGTGTTGAGAAAATGATAGCTACAGTTGCAGGCAGAAGCAGGATAAATCTTACAGGAGCAATAGATTTAGAAAGTATGTCTATTTTTACAAAAGAGTATAAAACAATAGATGGCAATGCTACATTAGATTTTCTGAGATATCTTGATGATTCAACCGCCTCTAGCGGTACCATACATCTTATTGCAGACGGCGGAGGTGCTCATACATGTAAAGAAGTTGGTGCATATCTTGGAATAAAAGATCCTTTCAATAGAAAATATTTAGAAGACTATTATCAGATAAAATTACCGGCTAATAATAAACAACTTACAGGGAGATTGAGAAAAAACCTGTATATGGTTTTGAAAAACGAACCTGAATTCTTTATAAATAAGAAAATTTTAGAGGAAAAGAAAGTAACTGCTCAAATGTTACTTGACGCTTTGCAAAAGCCGCCTCCTCATAAAAAATTCATTTTGCATATACTTCCACCCTACAGTCCAAATCTTAACCCGATTGAGCGTGTATGGAAAGTAATGAACGAACATGTAAGAAATAACAAAGTTTTTACCTCATTCAAAGAGTTTAAATCTGATGTTTTAGATTTTTTCAGAAATGAATGGGACAATATTTCTGAAACTTTAAGGTCACGTATTAATGATCATTTTGAAAAAATAAAACCAGTATTTTAAAATAGTTTGAGTATATTTCTTTTCGAATAACAAAAAATGGCTGCCCAAGCTTGTCGTTTACCCAGAAATCCATCACTCCCTTGAGGCAGAGTTTCTGTCTGGAAACAAACTGCTTTGGTAATTTTTCTTTTCCTCCGTATAATCTTACATGACCGTCAATATAAAGTACTCCTGATAAATCAGGCTCTTCATCCATCCATTTTCTGCATAAAATTTCACTCCATTTTTCTGAAGCTCCGTTACTGGTAAACGTAAAATCTGTCCATATATATGATTTATGTACAATCAGTCAATTCTTACATCAGTGTTATATATTCCTGGCTTCAGCCCATTTGTCCGGAAGTAATTCAAAGAGTCTGTTGTTTTGGTGTGTCATCAGCCTTTTGAAGATATCAGTCATATATTCAAATGGTTCTATTCCCATAATCCTGCATGTTTGAATAAGCGAGTATATAACAGCAGCAGCTTCACCTGCTCTTTTACTTCCAAAGAAAAGCCAGTTTTTTCTGCCGAGTACAACTTTTCTTAATCCTCTTTCAGCAGTATTATTTTCCATTCTGATATTTGGATCATTCAGATAGAGTCTGAAGTTATTTTCATATTTAAGCATATATCCTATAGCTTTTGCCAGATTGGATTTTGGTAGCAGTGTACCTTCTACTACTTTTTCTCTGAGCATTGTGAAAATTTCATCAATAATTTTAAGTTCATGTTCCTGTCTTATTTTCAGCCTTGTTTGCGAATCAGCTTTCCATGCCAGCCTTTCAAACATAAACAAATACCTGATCTTTCTCAGGACATTATCTCTGAGTTTCAAGTCAATAGATTTTACTTCTTCAAAATATCTGCGTGCATGACACCAGCATGCAGCCCGGTCAATACATGAGCTTTCATCAGCATCAAGCTTTACATATGCCTCATATGCATCAGCATGAATGACACCTTCAAAATTTTTAAGAAAATTTGTTGGATAGAAATGACTTCTGTCGGGGCTGAAGGAATATATCTGATATGGAGGTGCATTGGGATTGGCACAGGAGTATATCCATATTCTTGTAGTTTTTGTTTTACCATTGCCTGGGTCAAGCATATTTACAGCGGTATCATCTGTAAATAGATAACCTGATTTAAAAAGATTTTCTCTCATCTGATCATATATAGGTGTCAATTTAAGGCCAATATTCATAATAAGCGAACTTAATGTCTGCCGTGTTACTTTTATATCATGAGCTGCAAGCTTTTCCTGTATTCTGTATATTGGCATATGGTATGCATATTTTTCAGTAACAATATGAGCCATAAATTCCGGTGTAAACTTTGAACCTGTAACAATACAGTCAGGAACAGAACACTGAACAACGCCGGCAAGTGAATTGTTTTTTACTGCGTATTTAACTGTAACTGTTCTGTGTATATAGTAGGAAGATGTTCTGTACCCAAGCTTCTCTGTAACATCACGACCTATTTCTACTAACTCTTCTCCCGTTTCAGGGTGTATTCTGTTTTCAGGAGGAATATCTATTACTTCCTCTTTGACATCCAGAGTATCGGGGTACTCTACTTTATACTGATTTTTATTTTTGCTTTTCTTTTTACGTTTATGCTCAGGAATTACCTTCAACCCTACTTTTGTTTCATCTTTTTCTGGAATATTCAATCCCGGAAGTACAGGCAATTCAGGAGGAAATTCTTCTATAAAACGCTCTGATTTTTGTCCAAACACCTGTCTCTTAAACCACTCAAGCTGTTCTTTAAGACAAAGTAGCTCGGCTTCCAGAAAGCGGTTTTTACTCTCAAGCTCTTCTATTGTTTTAACTGATTGTTCTACTGTTGCATCCATATAAAAAGATACAGCGCAACAGTATTATTTACACTCAAAATTTAGATTTCAGCTAACTTTTTTCAAGTTGAATCTTTTATCCAGACTACTGGGTTTTATACCTTCAAAAAGCATTAGAAAGTCTCGTCTTGAAAGTTCTGTTCTACCTCTGTCATCTATGATAAATCTACCTTTTTCAAGACGTTTATAGTAAATTTCAAAACCATCGCCATCAAATCTTAATACTTTAATTTTATCTTTAAGTCTGTTTAGAAAAACAAAACAGCTTCCACTTAGAAGTTTGCCGGGAAAAGATGACTCAACTAATCCGCTCAAACCTTCAAAACTCATATGCATATTTGCAGGCCTATCGTATAAATATATTAATGAATGACTGATATTGATCATAACACCTCCAGCAGTGCTTTAACAGCTCTCTGAAAATCCTTTACTTCAAATCCTCTGCTGAGACAAATATTAACAGATTCACCAATCGAAATATTAACTCCTGATAACTTTGACTGAACTTCTTCAGATAATAACCTTGAATCATTGAACTTCATCCTGACAAAACTACTTGTAACCGCAGCTGCAACTTCTACATCAAGCTTCTTTAACTTGCTGTACCAGCCATGAAATGTACTGCAGGGAATATTCATTCTGCGGCAGTACTCATGCTGACTTAAACCTGATGCAGACCACTTAGATACTTCATGCTTCCACTTGACTATATTCTCGGATTTATGATTCGCCATTACTGAACCTCCTCAAAGATGTTAATAATTCATTACAGAAATATTATAAAATTAACACTGTGAAAGAAGATTAAAAGATGGGGGCTAATTGACGCTTACCCGCAGGCATTTTACTTCAGGAATGCGGTCTAAGCCGATAAGTTTACCAAATTCACCGGGAGATTCCCAGCGAAGTTTCTCTACTGTCTTTATTCGGCAGAGAGCCATGAATCCTAAAAGTGTTAATACATGAAGAACAGAATAGTATCCTTTAAATTCTCCGAAACACTCTTCGCTGTGATAATAAAGTCCATTAGCTGCAAGTGCAGGCAAGGCAGCAAGTACACCCGCATTTGATACATCATTACAGCGTTGAAAAGTACTTCCCGTAATCCCGTTAAGACCAAATGCACACAACGTCCGATCTAAAACATTGGTGCATGCTACACCAAATATTTCCGCTACATTAGTATCTGCAGCACTGCGTTCTGATTTATCTGAAATACTATCTTCAGAAGATATAACATAGTTTATACGTCCATCCTGAACTGCTTTAGATAGTGCGGAATAACCAACTCCTATTTTTCCGGCTGTTTCTCTGCGGGTAAAACCAAGCGATAATAACTCTTCAGCCTTTTTTATCTTTGCCTCTGTCAGCACCTTTCCTTTGCGTTTTCCTTTTCCACTGATATTAATAAAACCATCACTGCCAAGTTCATTATATTTTTTGCAATTACGAATTACGCTTCGGGGAGAAACTTTAAAGGTCCTTTGAATATCAACATTACGGCAGGTGCCGGAGGCTATTAATGCAGAACTTATCATTCGGAAAGAGTTCTTATCGTCTGCTTTATGTATAAAAACAGGAAGATAACTATGAAAGTATGTCCATTTATCATTCTCCTGAATAACTGATAGATTTTGAGATATTTGACTTGCACCTTCAGGTAATATAGGTAATAGTTCCTGCATAAGAAAGACTCTTTCTTGTTTATATTTTATCGTGAAATATATAATTAAGGTGTTTTTCTTATTTTCCTCAAAGCTCTAAAACTATTTTGCAGTAGATTTTTTATAACTCATTTATTATATAGGGTTTAGCATGAATACACGCTCTTGTGACGATTTATCCAGATCAGGAGTCCTGAAGGTACGGCTCTTGAAAATCCTAAATCAAAACGCGGATGTTCAAAACATAAACGCAATGACTGTCCACAAATAGTTGTAGGAATGGTTTTTGATAATAACGGTTTTGAAGTTGGACATAAAATTTTTGAAGGTAACCGAAATGATGCAACAACTATTCCCGATATGCTGTCAGAATTGAAAAATGCTGTTGGGCAGACAGATGATGTTCTTCTGGATACTTTAAAGCCAATTGTTATTCTTGACGGAGGGATTGCAACAAAAAAGAATTTGCTTTTGCTAAAATCTGAAGGATTCAGTTATCTTGTAAATGATAGTCGCCGTGGAAGAAAAAAGTATAAGGATGAATTTTTAGCTGATGAGAAAACATTTACAGCTATTTCGGGAAGAGAAGATAAAACAAATGTTCTTGTAAAACTCATTTCAGATCCTTTTAATGAACAAAATGGTACAGAAGACAATATTGTGCTATGCAAGAGCTCCGCACGCCGGGAGAAAGAATATGCAATATGCTCAAAAATGGAGGAACGTTTTGTTGCCGGTCTTGAAAAAATCAAAGCGGGCATTGAAAAAAAAGGTGGTGTAAAAACTCCGGAAATTATTCAAAGGCGAATTGGTAAATTGCAAAAACAGTTTTCCAGGGCCGCAAAATACTATAATGTAGAACTCAAAAAAACAGAAGATAAAAATGTACTGAACTGGACTTTGGATGATGAAAAATATGGAATTGATGATGAACTGTTTGGATGCTATGTAATAAGAACCGACAGAAAGGAATATGATGAAAATGAAATCTGGAATCTTTATATGACACTTACAAAAGCGGAGGACGGATTTAGAATGTTAAAGTCAAATCTCGGAATCAGACCGAACTTCCATAGAATTGAAGATAGGGTGGATGCTCATGTTTTTATTACAGTTCTGGCTTATCATTTACTGCACTTCATTATGTACAAATTCAAACAGCGTGACGATCATAGAAGCTGGCCGACAATCAGAAGGATATTGTCTACACATTCGTATTCCACAATTAAAGTACCAACAAATTCAAATCAAATACATAGAATCAGAAAAGCAGGCTTGCCTGATGAAACCCAGAAAGATATTTACAGATATCTTGGCATTGACTGGAAAAACCTGCCCAAATCTCATGTGGTACTCAACTGCGTGAAAAAATAATTCTTGCTCATTGAAAACTTTTTGTCGTGCCTTAATTTTTCGGTTGTTGACTATCAGGGAGTTACAAATCAAGGTGCGAAACTCGGGCTAAATATAAGTTATGTGGATTTCGATTTAAATAAAAAAAAGAATTTTAATATATAGTTGTTTAGAGCAAGAGGAATATTATACCTAAAATTAATTGGTTATAGAAAAAATCAAGAAATTATCGAGGTTACCTCTAGCAAAATAAACCAAAAACAAAAATACCTCCGGTATATTTCATATTTAAAAGTCCCTGCATTGATAATTATGTTTTCTTTTCCCAAAAAGATAGTAACTTATAACCGACAAATAAGAGAAAGTAACAGTAACTAATAGATTTGTTTTACAGCAATCTCAATATTAAAACTCATAGTTGAGGTTAAAATGAAAAATTTAAAAATATTCGTAACAAATGACGACGGTATACGATCTCCCGGAATTTATGCGGCAGTACAGGCAGTTAAACATTTGGGAGAAATAATAATAGCAGCCCCTTCAACTCAACAAACAGCTATGGGGCGAAGTTTAAAAGGCAATAAGAATGCAGTTTTTAAGACAGTAAAATTTGAAATAGATGAACAACACTTTGAGGCTTATGAATGTGAATGCTCTCCAGCAGTTGTGGTAAAACACAGCATGGCTGTTCTTTTTCAAAAAGAAAAACCTGATTTAGTTGTTTCAGGAATTAATTATGGAGAAAACATAGGCGCTACAATTACAAGTTCAGGTACAGTTGGCGCGGCCTTAGAAGGAGCAACATATGGAATACCCTCAATTGCTATATCTAAAGAAACAGACTTTGTTTCACACCATAAATACACAGAACAAAATTGGACAGGAACACAATATTTTCTTAGTCTGTTTGCAGAAAAAATGTTAAACCGTAAACTACCATCAGATGTAGATCTATTAAAAATTGATGTTCCTGATGATGCAACATCAAAAACTCCCTGGCATATTACACGTCAGGCTAAAACTCCCTATTACTCAAGTATTATGAAAAATCCTTCACTGAAAAGTAAACTTGGAGATTCAAAAATAACAATAGATCTTGATATTCCAACCCTTAAAACTAATACTGACATCTATAAGATTTACGTAGAGAAAAACGTATCTGTAACTCCTATAAGTATAGATCTAACATCCAGAGCAAATTTCAATGAATTGTACAATTTATTAAACGAGGTTTAAAGCAATGCTGAAAAATGTTTTAACTTTAGGTCCTGCCAGCAGTAAACAAAATATTATCAGCGCTTTATTATCAGTTGCTGACCGTTTTAGATTAAACACATCGCATATAACGGTGAATGAATTATCTGAATGGCTATCAAGGATAGAAAAAGTATTTACTGCATCTGAGAAATTTATCCCTGTTGTTATTGACCTGCAGGGTTCAAAAATGCGAATAGGGAAATATCAGCCCGTAGACACCATACCTGAACATATTACGCTATCATTTAAAGAAACTTCATTATCTCCGGAAGTTATACCTGTTCCGCATGAAGCTCTTTTTAAGTTCTTAAATGAAGGAGACACTGTGTCTCTCAATGATGCAAGAATCACACTTAAAATTACTGAAGTCAACATTAATAGCGCTAAAGCTATCACTATAAAAAATGGACCTCTTTCATCAAATAAAGGTATCAATAGAAAAGAACACCCTATCCCATTTCATGAACTTGCTTCAAAAGACAGCAAAATGATAAGAGCTGCTAAAAAATATAATTTTACAGAATTTGCATTTTCATTTGCCTATAGCGGAAATGAAGCAGACAAGATCAGACCTTATACAGGCAAACATAGAATAATAGCAAAAATAGAGCGTGCTGAAACTTTTGCCAACCTAGAATCAATAGATAAATGTTTTGATGAAATATGGCTATGTAGAGGAGATCTTGGCGCTCAAGTAGGAATTTTCAACCTTGGAAAATTACAAAAAACTTTTATTCAGAAAATCAATTCATTAAATAAAAATTGTTTCCTTGCAGGACAGGTACTTGAACACATGACCTCTTTCCCTGAACCTACAAGATCTGAAATCGTTCATCTTTTTGATACGGAACAAAATGGCTTTAAAGGTTTCGTGTTATCTGATGAAACAGCTATAGGAAAAAATATACCTTCGATAGTAGATTTTCTTGAAACATACAAAGGATAGAAAAGTAAAAGCTCTTAATAATCAAAAATTTAAATACAGAAAACACTTACAATTAACATTGTAATTTCTTAATTTTAACAGATAATATAAAGATTATTAAAAATAATATAGAACAGGAGAATAACGTGAAAATAATTAATCTTGAAAATATACCAAAAGTAAAAGCTGAAATGCCGGGAGCTAAAAATGTTTTAAAACAGGTTCCTGTAGGAATTTCAGATGAAACACCAAATTTTTCGTTCAGAGTCTTCACAATAGAGCCTGATGGACATACACCATACCACATCCATCCATTTGAACATATTAATTATGTTATAGATGGAACAGGCTACCTAGTAACAGAATCAGGAGAAAAAAAGGATATTAAAAAAGGCGATTTTGCACTGGTTTTACCAAATGAAAAGCATCAATATAGAAACAAATCTAAAGATAAGAATCTTGTAATGATTTGTGCTGTACCCAAGGAATACGAATAATCTATAATTTATCGTATTATCAATTATTAACTCAAAACTGAAGTTTCCAGTTTTGACTTTAACCTTACCATTTTTGTATACATTATGAAGAAATTTTTTAAAAAACTTAACACAAAATCCCAACAGAACAACAACTTTATTGTTATCGTAAGAATAATAATATGCTTGATTGTACTAGGGGCTGGCATAATTGCATTCATCGGTTTAAGTTCAATAAAACCTAAACCCAAAGAAAAGGACAGTGACTACCTGATCAAAACACTAATTACAGTACCGGTAAAAAAGGAAAATATTAGTGATATTGTTGTAGGCTACGGAACAGCTGAACCGACAGATGAGATTAATGTAAAATCACAGATCAGCGGTAAGGTTATATATATTATGCCTAACCTTGAAGATGGAATATTAGTCGATAAAAATACTATTTTGGCAAAAATAGAGAAAACTGACTACGAAGTTATACTTAATAAAGTGGTAGCGGATATAAAAGCATATAAAGCAAAACTTGCTGTTCTGAAACAGGAAATTATTGATAATAAAGAAATTTATAAAATATTGGAGAATAAACTAAACCTTGAAGAAGCCAGCTTTAACAGAAAGAAAAGGCTGTATGAAAAACAAGCAGTTTCCGCACAGGTTTTTGAAGACTCAGAACAAGCATACATCGGCATGAAGCAAACATGCCTGAATATGAAACGGGATATTACTAAAGCTGAGTTGGAAATTGACTCTATTACAGCAAACATTGAAAGATCAGAAGCAGAAAAAAAACAGGCTGAACTGGATATTTCAAGATGCGAGATAAAAAGTCCTATAAAAGGCAGATTGGAAAATGTTGCTATAGAGAAAAATGAATATATTAGCAAAGGACAACAACTTTTTAATGTAGCAGATGACAGTACTCTTATCATTCCTGTCCCTCTAGATACACGTGACATTTCTTCAATAATCACGAGAATTTCGGTAAAAACCAATGGTTATAAACACTGGTTCACTTACGACAAAAATACACCTGTAAAAATCATGTGGACAGAAAACCCGGAAAAATGTATATGGGATGGAAAAATAGTCAGAATAGAAAAGTTTGACCCGGAAACAAGAACAGTAGTAATTGCAGTAAAAGCATCAAAATTTATAGGAAAAGAGAGAAACAAACTGCCACTTGTTGCAGGCATGTACTGTCAGGTTGATTTTACCGGTAAAGAATTAAAAAATGTTGTCCGCATACCTTGGTCGGCCCTTCAGCTTAATGGACATGTATATGTAGTTGATAAAAATAACACCGTGCATGAAAAAGATGTTAATATTTTAAGTTCAAGACAAGACAGAGTAATTATTTCATCCGGATTAGAAACAGGAGAAAAGGTAATAACTCAGCGAATACCTTACGGAGTAGTAAACGGCTCAAAAGTTAAAACTGTTACTGAACAATAGATTATGATAAAAAATATAATAAAGAATTTTTTAAAAAACCCGGTTCTGGCAAATATCCTCATGCTTTTAATATTGATAGGAGGAACTATTTCAGGAAGCTTTATGATAAGAGAAATATTTCCGGAGTTTTCACTTGATAAAATAAGCGTAAGTGTTGCCTATCCCGGTGCTGATCCTGAGGAGGTAGAAGAAGGAATCTGTCTAAAACTGGAAGAAGCGCTTAACGGAATTGAAGGCATAAAAGAGATCACAATAACGGCGCAGGAAGGAGTAGGTTCAGCTACTATAGAATGTCAGGATGGGGTAGATGTTTCAAAGGTCAAAGATAATGTTGAAACAGAAGTTAACTCAATTACAACCTTTCCAAAAGATTCAGAACCACCAATAATAAAAGAATTGACAATAAGAAAGCAGGTTCTTTTTATCGCGTTATGGGGAGATCTACCTGAAAGACAATTGAAAAGTACAGCAAAAGGACTTGAGCAGGAAATATTAGCTCTGGATGGAATAAGCCAGGTTGATTTACTGGGAATTCGTGAAGATGAAATATCAATAGAAATCCCAGAAGAAATTTTAAGGAAGTATAACATTACATTTAGCGGTGTAGCCAACTCTGTAAGTAAAAACGGTATGAACCTTCCCGCAGGTATAATTAGAAACGGTTCAGAAGATATTCGATTAAGAGTAATCGGAAGGAAATATAATGCCAAGTCCTACCAGGATATACCTGTTATAACTAAAAAAGACGGTACAATAATAACATTAGGAAAAATAGCAAAAATCAAAGATACCTTTAATGAAGATAACGAAAGTATATTGAGATTTAATGGTAAACCATGTGTTATGATTGCCATCTATAAAACAGGAAAAGAAGATTCGATTCAAATAACAAAGACTATTGAATCTTTTCTTAAGGGAAAAAGAAAAATAATATCTCCTAAACTTCATTTGACTGAATGCTTTGATCTTTCAAGAATTATTAATGACAGACTACAGATGTTAATAGATAACGGAATTATCGGACTTATTCTGGTAATTTTAATATTATGGCTGTTCCTTGATATCAGATTGAGTTTCTGGGTTGCAATGGGAATCCCGATTTCAATTGCCGGCGCTTTGATTATAATGTCATTCTTCGGATGTTCAATGAACATGATCACAATGTTTGGCCTAATCATGGTACTGGGGCTAATTGTTGATGATGCGATAGTTGTAGGAGAATCAATATATTCAAAAAGAATAGCCGGTGATTCCTGTAATGATGCGGCAGTTAACGGCACAGCTGAAGTAGCCCTTCCTGTTGTTGCGGCAGTAACAACAACTGTTGTTGCTTTTCTACCTCTCTTTTTTGTTGGGGGAGTAATGGGTAAATTCATTGGTCAAATACCTATCCCTGTTGTTGCGGCACTGTCTGTTTCACTGATTGAAGGATTATTTATTCTTCCTGTTCATCTAAGGCATCTTCCAAAGAATATAGGCAAACCTTCTTTTCAGGTTCCATATTTAAGCAAAGCAAGACTCTTTGTTGCGGATGGACTTAATGTTGTTATAGAAAAAGTTTACGGTCCTGCTATAGAAAAGATTTTACATTGGAGATATGTAGCACTGTCAATTAGCATTTCTGTTTTGCTTATAATTGCCGGATTAGTTGGCGGAAGCATTATTAAATTCGTATTCTTTCCAAAAATTGATGATGATTTCATAAGAGCAAAAGTTACATTGGCACCTGGAACTCCGTTGAAAAACACAGAACTCATAGCAAATAAAATACTTGACTCATGGAATCAGCTTTCCGATGAATATTATAGAAAAACAGGTAAACAGCTAACTATGGCTGCATTTTCTATGATCGGAACATCTGCAGGTTGGAAATCTACCCCAAGCAGTAATGTACTGGAAATTATGGTAGAATTACTTCCTTCTGAAGAACGAAACATATATTATACTAAATTAGTAGATGACTGGCAAAAAAGAGTAGGTAATATTCCAGGAGCAATTGCTACGAAGTTTGGAAACCTTCAGCACGGCCCTGGAGGAGAACCAATTGAAGTAGAATTATTCTCAAACAATCAGAATGAACTGATAAAAGCGTCAGATGCACTTGTTGCAAAGCTTAACACTATTGATGGTGTTTTTGATGCTCAAACTGATTATCTGGCAGGTGAAAAAGAATTTATTATCTCACTTAAGCCAAATGCATATCAGCTTGGCTTAACTCTAAACGACCTTGCAAGCCATGTCAGAGAAGGTTTTTATGGAAATGAAGCATTACGCATACAGAGAGAAAGAGATGATGTTAAAGTAAAAATCAGATATCCAAAAGATGATAGAAAATCTATTGGATATTTCAAAAGCCTGAGAATAACAACTCCCAGTGGCGAGAAAGTGCCTTTCCTAAGCATAGCCAATTTAGAAATAGTAGAAGGCCAAAATGTAATTTATAGAAAGGACAGAAAACGTGTTTTAGTAGTAACTGCTGATGTTAACAATAATATAGCAAATGCAGAAAATATTTTATCTGACCTGAAAGAAAACTTTCTTCCTAAATTAACTAACAAGTACGAAGTTCGTTATACAATCGAGGGCCAGTCAAAAGAAAAAAGCAGTACTCTTGATGCATTAAAGATTGGCCTACCGCTTGCGTTATTCGGTATTTATTTTATTATTGCGTCAATATTCCGCTCATATATTCAACCAATAGTAATTATGACAACAATTCCTTTTGGTTTAATAGGAGCTGTAATAGGCCATTTCATTTTTGGTCTTCCACTAACAATAATGAGTATTTTTGGGATGGTGGCACTTGCCGGAATTGTTGTCAACGATGCAATTGTCTTAATTGAAGGCGTTAACGAAAGACTTGGAAACGGTATGCCCCTGCTTACAGCCCTCAGAGAAGGTGGAAAAAGAAGATTCAGAGCAATATTGCTCACAACACTTACTACTTTTTTTGGTTTAATGCCTTTAATTCTTGAAAAAAGTATGCAGGCCCAGGTACTCATTCCTATGGCTATTTCAATTGCTTTTGGTGTTCTGTTTGCAACAGTCGTCACATTGATAATTATCCCATGCATGATTGCAATACTAAATGATATAAGGCGTATTCTATTTTCTATATGGAATTTAAGATATCCATCAAGAGAAGAAGTTGAACCAAGATATAATCCTCCAAAAACTAACACCACAAACATAGTGTAGAGAATAATGATAGACAATGACAAAATCAGGGTTTTTACTGAGTTTGGTTTTGGAAATATTAGTTTCATTAATACTGAGCTCGAATTTCCGGATGGTAACGAGCTCAGAAAACCTGGTTTCATAAAAATGAAATTCCAGGGAATATATTTTAGGTTATGGATAAAAAATAAAGTTTTTATTATTTCCACAAAAAACGGAATTGTAATACAAACCAAGCCAAAGAATAAATTCAAACTGCTTTTTGGTATTATGGGGACTAAAAGAATAGAAAAATAAATATGTTAACTGAAAAACATAAAATGCTTAAAGGTGAACTATACGATGCCTCAGACCCGGTCTTGGCTGATGAACGCGCAAAAACACGCAATTTGCTTCATAAGCTAAACGTATCAGATTACGGGAATAAAGAAAAATACACAAAGATAATCCAAAAACTCTTTCCTAATGCTAATAGCGATCTTTGTATAGAACCTCCATTTTACTGTGATTATGGTTATAATATTTTTGCAGGAGAAAAAGTTTTCTTTAATTTCAATTGCACTGTTCTTGATGTTATGCCTGTCAAGATTGGAAACAATGTTTTATTTGGACCAAATGTTCAAATTTATACAGCAACTCACCCTATGAATCATATTGAAAGAAAGAAGTGGCTGGAATCAGCCAAACCAATAACAATTGGAGATGATTGCTGGATTGGCGGAAATGTAGTTATCTGTCCGGGAATAACAATAGGACCCCGAACTGTTATTGGAGCAGGAAGTGTTGTAACAAAAAACATCCAATCAGATGTTTTCGCTGCAGGAAATCCGTGTAAAATAATTAGAACAATACAACCTTCTAATAAAAATTAAGGTAATAGACCACCTTCAATCTATCACCTTAATGGAAGTTCAGTAAAATTTAGTTAAATCTTATTTTTATCATCTAAACTATAAATATATTCTCTGTAGTATTTTAAATCATGCCTTTCAAAACAATCATTTAAAGATTTAACTTTAGGTCCTACATTAAAGGGTCTTAAACTTAGCAAATCAAAATGTTTATACTTCACAACCATTGGTAAAGCAGGAACAAGATCTCCAAAATTCCAGAACCATCTATAATACTTTATCTGAGGTTGATACAGTTCAACAAAATCTTTACGTCCCGGACATGGCTCTGCTAAAGTTATCAATTTTATATTTTTAGAACTGAATGAAGTTTTTTCTATAAAATATGCAGTTTCAAGTACTGCCAATGCTGCTCCCATACTATGTCCAGTAATAATAAGAAGTGGGTTAGATGTATCTTTCAAAACTTTATTATTAATAAAATATTTCAAAATATCTCTTTTCATGCATGCCTGTCTATTCCATTCAAAACCAACGTGTACTTTTGTTCCTGTATCTAAAAATTCTGTCGGGAAAGCAAGAAAATCGGTAAATATCCATGAATAAGTATCGTATGTCCCTCTAAAAGCAATAACATAGACTTTTCTATCATTGATCACATTTTCGCCTACTGCATAACCAAAATGCTGAGGAATTTTATAGTCTGCAGCAGTAAATTTATTATTTAACTGATCACATATACCTTCTGTATATATTTTATCTCCTTCAGTAACATTAGCATCTGGATGGATAGCCTGGATTTCCTTATTTAATGATGTAATAACATCTCCTACATCCTTTGGTGTAACTTCTGTATTCTCTGAACTTTTTATCATGCCATCCGGAGCCATCTTAGCTATTGCATCTTTCACCTGGAGTACAGTTTTTTCAAAAGCATCACATTGAAGCTCCCATCCCTGTTCCTTTAACTCATTATAAATTTCTGAAAAGTTCCCGTCATATGAAACTTTACTAAAATCAGCAGAGATTTCATTCATTTGGTTTCTAGTCGGGCCTGAAGCAAACGCTCCTGTTGTAGCAAGCAAAAAACACATCATAAGCATAAGACCTGCTAAACCAACCTTTGACTTCTTATAAAACACTACAGCCTCCTTTTGTTACTCATTTATAATCAATGTTTTTTATGTTTTTATAACTTTTAATTTTAGGTATAATCAAAAATCCAAGCGATAAAGTTCTGCATCATATATTTTAAATTGTTGTGATATTTTAAGCCATTTTTGTTCTCCATCCCTTAGAACACTGATAACTTCATCTAGCTTTCTTTTCCCATATAAATAATCAATAATGACACTGTCACCGGCAAGAATTTCTATTGCTGTTTTGTCAGAACCAAATTCATATTTACCCTGTCTCCAAATATTCATTTCTCCAAAATAATCATTGATAGTTTTTAAAAGAATAAGAGAATATAAAAGGGAATGAAATTTAGTGGAAGTCAAATGTAAATGAAACCCGCGACACAATTCATCAGCAAATTTATGAAAAGCAGGAATAAAACATAATGGCCTTAATTTGACACCGGAATTAATAAAATTAATATCTTTTATACTATCTTCTACTCTTTTTTTAATGATTGACAAATCTTTCCACTCAAAGAAAGGAGCCCCAACAATACTAAATGGAGTAGTAGTTCCCCTTCCCTCGCTCATAACCGTACCTTCAAACAAGCATTGCCCTGTATAAATAAACGAAGTAGTCCTGGTAGGTATATTAGGAGAAGGCTGGATTATAAATGAAGAGTCTACGTTAGGAAGAGGAGTGACCCTAATAGGAAATTTCCCGTTATATTTATCTTTTAGAAAAAGACAGACTTCAGCAATTGTCAAACCCTGGCGATGAGGTAAGCCTTCCACTCCGATAAATGAAGAATATTCTTCAGACATTAAACTTCCTTCAACTCTCCTCCCCGCAGGATTTGGTCTATCAATAACGTAAACCTCTATTGATAAATTCTGCTTTGTGATTGTTTCAAAGATATAAGCTATTGTTGAGATATATGTAAAATACCTACAACCTGTATCCTGGATATCAATTAAAAGAACATCAAGATCATCCAAAAGTTCTTTATGAACTTTCAATGAGCTCTCATAATTCTGATATAATGAAATAAACTCTACATCCGCCGCTAATTCCCTATAAATTTCAGTGGAATTAAGAGGTATTTGATCCTGAAGCTCTGAAAAGAGTCCATGTTCAGGAATAAAAACTCTTTTTAAAACTTTACGCTCAGCCAAAATTTCAAAAAGATATTTCTCTCTATTAAAATCATATGAAGTTTGATTGCAAAGTAAACCTATTTTTCCATCAGCTAAAACTTCATCTTTGAGGTCTAAAAAATTTGTTATTTGATTATCCATAAAACACCATTAAGACGATTTAATTATTCATGCTTTCGGGTTAATAAACAAAAAAAGTAAATGAAACAAATACATAATACATACATGAGCCATGCTGTATATTTTATTTTCCATAAAAATATAGAATAAATTGTTATTATTTTTATATTGTAGGCAATCTCTTATAAAAAACAATAGAATTGTATAATGAATACATGTTTCTTTTTATCTAAAATATAGTTATAATTCATTATTAAATGATTTTGCTTTTTTTGTTAACTTAGAAGAATATTTTAACCTCATTGACTCCCGGAGCAAATATGCCATCTGAAAAAATCAAGCAGGCTAATAGGAAACTCAAACAACAAATCTTATCAATCTTAAAGGAACAGCCATGTTATTTACCAGATCTGTATAGAAGTCTCAAACTCAGGCAAAAAAAAGAACACAGACAAATACATAAAGTTCTAGAAAAACTTTATCATAAAAAAATAATAGTAAAGGACAAAAAAGGGTTATTGAGAGTTGCAGCATCAAGTGAACTTGTAAAAGGGAAAATAGCTATAACATCCCAGGGTTATGGATTTGTGACGATTGAGAATAAAGAAGAAGCAACAGATATTTTTATTCCTGCTAAGCATATTAATTCCGCACTGGATGGAGATAAAGTAAAAATCAGATTATTAAATGATTCTATTTCCAGAAGAGAACCGGGTAAAGGCCCTGTCGGAATAGTTTATGAAGTAGAAGAAAGAAACAGACCTTTTCTAATTGGAGAGCTACTGCTGAAAAATGATGGTTTCTTTGTACGCCCTTTGAATAGACGTCTTCCAGAAGATATAAGAGTATCAGGAAATTGTAAAGGTGCCAAGCGCGGTGATTGGGTTAAAGCTGAACTTTTATATGGACAAAGAAATAGAAACAAAACGACCTGCCAAATTTTAAGTTCTTTAGGCAAAGTAGGAAATATAGAAAATGATATTCAGGCATTAATACTTGAATACAACCTTCTACCACTTTATACTGAGTCAGAAGAACAGAAGGCAATGGAATTAGAACCAAACGAAATAAAAAGAAAAGATCTAACCTCTTTATATTGCGTAACAATAGACCCTCACGATGCTAAAGATTTTGACGATGCAATTTCTGTCACCAAGGGTAAGAAGAATGATGAAGTAATTGTAGGTATTCATATAGCAGATGTTGCTACATGGATACAACCTGGAAGCTACTTTGATGAACAGGCTGCAGAACGCGGTTTTACAGCCTATATACCCGGCAACACGCGCCCAATGCTGCCCAAAAATTTAACAGCGAACATAAGCCTTACCTGTGACAAAATAAGTTTAGCACACACTGTTTTACTAACTGTCAATACTAATACAGGGGAAATAAAAAATCAGGAAAGATGCCATAGCAAAATTCAAATAAAGAAGAGATTGAGTTTTGGTGAGGTTGAAAATTATATTAGAGAAAAAACTGCTATTGAAGGAACTGATGAAGAATTTAATAAAAATCTTGACTTATTAATTCAAACTTACCATACGATGCGTAAATGCCGAAAAGAAAATGAAAAATTCATTAATCTTTCCACCACTGAAATTAGAGTTTTAAGAAATGATAATACAGGTGAAATATTAGGAATTGAAAAAAAGAAACAGGGTGAAGCCGACCAATTAGTCGAAGAATTTATGTTAGCGGCAAATTCAGCTGTAGCCAGAGAATTGACAAATAAAAAAATCAACGGAATCTATAGAATACATCCCCCACCGGATGAAGAAAAGATTGAAGAATTTTCTGATTTTGTAAGTAATGTTTTTGGGATCAGTACAGGAAACTTAAATTCCGGAAGAGAAGCCTGCCAGCATTTCTTAAATAAAATATCAGGAAAGAATTACGAAGAAATAATAATATCTGCATTTCTCAGATCATTGAATCGTGCTTTATACAAAGAAAAACCTGATATCCATTACGGCCTTGGAAAGGGACTTTACTCTCATTTTACCAGTCCTATAAGAAGATATTCAGATCTTACAGTTCATCAGCAATTATGGAAAACTGATTCAGGTAAAAAAACACGTGATATTGAGATAATTAAAATTATTGCAGAAGACTGCACTGAAAAAGAAAAGAATATTGACGAAGCATATTTTGCCGCTAATGATAGACTAAAACTCCACTACTTGCAAAGCTTATTAAATAAGCAGCAGATAGAAACGTATGAAGGAGTAATACGCAAAGTCAATGCATCAGTTATTCTGGCCGATATAGCAGATATAGGAATTACTGCAGTAATCCCGGTTAAAACTGTTAAAGGTAATTTAAGAAAAGCTAAAGGAAGACTTATAGCCTCAAAAGGCAGTACAAAATATAAACCTGGAGATATTGTTTATCTTCAACTTGAAAGAATTGATTTTATTAAAGGAGATGCCATATTTAAACCAATCCAATTTTAATAGAAAATATTATAATTTGTGTTTTCTTCGCTAAATGCGAATTTGGTTATTAATAAATCTTTACTCAAAACTATATTCATTTTGAATAAAAGGTAAATAAAACTGGATATATACCTAAAACTATATTTCTAGAAAAAGTTAATAAAGTATCGAGATTGCTTGTAATAAAATAAACTAAAAACAAAAATATTAAAGGTCAAAATAATGTCTGAAAAGATTGATAAAACAAATATTGACAGTGGTGTCAAACGGCAGTTTCGAACAATGCCTACTTTAGATCTTTATATCTTTAGAGAATTTCTCATCATTTATATATGCTTAACTTTCGCTTTTTGTTTATTATTTTTAGTCAGCGATTTAATAAACGGGCTTGGGGATTTTATGGACACAAAATCATCCTGGCTGACTATTGCATATTATTTTCTATTAAAACAACCAGGTGATATGAAGATGGTTCTTCCGGTTTCCCTGCTATTGTCAACTATATATACTATGGCAAGATTTGGAATGAATAATGAAATAACAGCAATGAGAGCATCGGGTGTTTCCCTTCTTAGATGCGGAGTTTCATTATACATTGTAGGTTTGATTGTAACAGGTGTTAACTTCTGGTTTAATGTAAGCTTTGAACCTAACTGCCAAAGACAAGCTACAATAGTAAAAGCTACCGCAAGTAACCCTAATTATATAAAATATATGACAAGAATGCTTGTCTACAGAACACCTAACGGAGAAAGAACCTGGCTTATCCAAAATTTCGTCTCAGAAAATAAACAAACAGGAATACAACTAAAAAAATATAATAAAAAGGGAGATTTAATATTAGAACTTTATGCAAAAAAATCACTTTATTCACCATCAAAAGGGTGGGAATTTTTTGATGGGAATATAGTTGAATATAAAAATATTTCATTAATTGATGATTATAATACTTCTACGCTTGGAGACAAACAGACAATACTTGCTCCTATTTCTAAAAATTTTAATACATTTAATAGCAAAGACAAAGAATATGCACAGCTTGGTCACATTTTTGAAACTCCACAGGATTTCTTTAATGTTACAAGAGAATTAAACGAATGGCCTTCAGCTGATATTCAAAGTGTTCTTGATAGAGCAGAAGGTTTATCCAAAACAACAAGAAACTATTATAAAACAATTCTATACACCAGATGGTCTTTCCCATGGGTATGTTTGTTATGTGTTTTTCTTGCTATCCCATTGGCAGCAAGTAATGAACGAAAAGGAATTATGGTTTCAGTAGCATCTGCTGTCGCTATTGTAATTGCATATCAAATAGTTTCACAAATACTTACAGTTCTGGGACAAAAGAACTATCTTCCTGCAATAGTTGCAGGTCCGGCACCTACAATAGTGTTACTTTTATACGTAATTTATATAATGAGAAAGTATAGATAGACTGACCTCATACAACTCATAATACCCAATTCATGTAAATTACAGCCAGTTTCTGTCAAAACATCTAACATTAAAAATTTAAGGAATTTAAAATGGCAAAAGGAACAGTAACTCAAAAAATTCTTAAATCACATATAATATCAGGAAACTTGACTCAAGGTGAGAAAATAGGAATAAAAATTGACCAGACTTTAACCCAGGACGCCACCGGCACTATGGCTTATCTTGAACTGGAAGCAATGAATATTGATAAAGTGAAAACGGAACTATCTGTCTCTTATGTGGACCATAACACTTTGCAGAATGGTCCTGAAAACAGTAACGATCATCTTTACCTCAAAACAGTCGCTGCAGCAAAAGGAGTATATTTTTCACGTCCAGGTAATGGAATATGCCATCAAGTACATCTTGAAAGATTCGGTATTCCCGGAAAAACTCTATTAGGTTCAGATTCTCACACCCCCACAAACGGTGGATTAGGGATGATATCAATAGGCGCCGGAGGGCTTGATGTTGCTTTAGCTATGGCAGGAAAACCGTTTCAGTTGAATTTCCCTAAAATCATCGGAATCAAATTAACAGGCAAACTTTCCCCCTGGGTCACAGCAAAAGATATTATTCTAAAAGTTCTTGAAATACTTACAACAAAAGGAAACGTTGGCTGCTCTGTTGAATATTTCGGCCCAGGAGTTGAAACATTAACAGTCCCCGAACGTGCAACAATAACCAATATGGGAGCAGAGTTGGGAGTTACTTTTTCTATATTCCCATCAGATAAAAACACAAAAGCTTTTCTCAATGCTCAAAACCGGGGAAAATTCTGGAAAGAAATTATTCCGGATAACGATGCAGAATATGACAAACTTATTGAAATAGATCTCGATAAGCTTGAACCATTGGCCGCCTGCCCATCAAGTCCTGATAATATTTCAAGAATCAGAGATATTGAAAATCAAAATGTAGATCAGGTAATAATAGGTTCGTGCACAAACAGTTCACTACTTGATTTATTGCTTGTTGCTCATGTATTAAAAGGAAGAACTATATCAAGCAATACAACTCTGAGTATAGCACCGGGAAGCCGTCAGGTAATGGAAACTTTAGCAAAGAATGGTAAGCTGGCTGATATTATTGCTGCCGGAGCAAGAATTCTTGAATGCTCATGCGGCCCCTGCATAGGTCAAGGACAAAGCCCTTCAAATGACAGCATTTCTTTAAGAACTTTCAATAGAAACTTTTCCGGCAGAACCGGCACAAAAAATGATCAGGCATATCTTGTAAGCCCTGCAGTAGCCATTGCTTCGGCATTAACAGGAAAAATAACAGATCCAAGAGATTTGAAAATACAATACCCAAGCCTTAAATTGCCGGATAACTTTTTAATTAATGATAACATGATTATCAAATCAATATTAGATGATGAATCTGAAAAAATAGAAATTATAAGAAAGCCGACAATAGGAAATCCTCCATCCAACCATCCGCTTCCGAAAAATATTAATGGTTCTGTCCTTATCAAAGTTGGCGATAAAATTACAACTGACCATATAATGCCGGCTGGAATATATCTGAAACTCAGAAGTAATATCCCTGCTTATTCAAAAGTTGTTTTTGAATGTTTTACAGAAAAAGATAGGCCCTCATTTGCTGAAAGAGCCGAAAAAATAAGGGACAATGGCCATCATGGAATAATAGTTGGACGCGACAGTTATGGGCAAGGCTCATCACGAGAACATGCTGCAATATGCCCAATGTACCTGGGAGTAAAAGCGGTAATAGCAAAAACAATAGAAAGAATACATGCTGCAAATCTTATAAATTTCGGAATTATTCCATTTAATTTTGTTAACGATGAAGATTATGATAAAATTGAAGAAGCTGATTCAATAATCATTAATAATATTAGAGAAAAAATCAGACAGGGAAAGAAAGTAATAGCAAAAATACTAAAGCCTGACAGAAAAGAAATTGAAATTGAGTTAAGCCATACATTAAATGAAGAAGAAATAGCTATTATTCTTGCTGGAGGCAGATTAAATATTTAATTGTTTTATGTGTAGAATGTACCTTAATTAAAAGTACAATACTCTACTTGATACATATTTCCGTGTGTTTCTACAAAAACGATTAAGTTCGAAATTCTGTAGTAACGCATGGTCATACATCAGAAACGACTCAGTCTTCAAAGCTTTTCAATATCTGAATTAATACAGAAAACTAACAATTATACTTCAGAATAAGATTTTATCTGTTCAAAAGGTATTCTATACTTCTTCTCTTCGCCATTAACTAATATCATGCTGACTATTATCAGGTTATCCCTTATTTCAAGAATCCTGTTAACCTTTACTTTTTTATTATTTGTAAGAACAAACAAAAAGGGTCCGCGAGGATTTCCCTGTTCATCATTAGCAACTTCACTAAGTTCTTTTGCCATTTTTTGTTCAGCAGTAAGCTCAATTTCCTTTTCAGAAATATTTTCAGAAACAGACTTTTTTTTAGGACGAAAAATCTGATAAATTATTAAAGGGTAAAACCAAGGTATTATCATCCCCCCAAAAAAATGTATTAAACGATTCTTTTTATCTTTTTCTGCATACTGAGAACTTAAAAAAGCACTGGCAAATACTACAATAATTATAACTATTCCAATAGAAATAGTTACTAACGAAATTGAAATAGATACCTGGCCCGTATAACCGAACCATAATAAAACTTTAGAAAACAAATCATTTATACCGGTATTAATAACTTCCATACATCTACTAAGCTAAATATAATTTACTCTTTTTAAACTGACTTTATAAAAAAATTAAATTACTTTCTAAAACTTTACAAATAATCAAAATCTTTTTTATTTGAATTTTATTTATTAATCTGTTCTATTTACTATCTCTCAATTTCAAAAATATATTAATAAAGAATATGAAACAGGGTTTTATGAAAAGTTTTAGAAAAGAATTATGGTTTAACGTTCCTAAAAGAAGAGGATTTGTTAATATCACACATCAAGTTTACGATTGTATTAAAGAATCAGGCATTAAAGAAGGCCTTGTTCTCTGCAATGCAATGCACATTACTGCGTCAGTATTTATCAATGATAATGAATCTGGCTTACACAATGACTATGAACATTGGCTTGAAAAACTTGCACCACATGAACCATTATCACGCTATCAACACAATAATACAGGTGAAGATAATGGAGATGCCCACCTTAAAAGACAAATAATGGGTAGAGAAGTCGTAGTCGCAGTAACTAATGGACAACTTGATTTTGGTCCGTGGGAACAAATCTTTTATGGTGAATTTGACGGACAAAGACCTAAAAGAGTTTTAGTAAAAATCATTGGAGAATAAATTTATTTGTCAACTTAAAAGCTTTTTTTGCTTTTAACTGTATACATAAAAAATTAACTTGGTTTTTTGTCAGGTTTTTTGAAAACTCAACCGTTTTGGGTATAAAGATATAATGCATAGAACAAAAAGTAAATTTAAACTTTATTATACTTTTATTTTTATATATTTAGTTTCAATATTAGCAGTAAATGCTTCAAAAACCAGTTTAACATCATTAAAAGAAAAAGCATCAGGAGGCGATAAGCGTGCCTGTTTAAAACTAGGTAATATGTTTTTTTTCGGTAATGAAGTTATTCAGGATTACTATGAAGCATTTCATTGGTATTATAATGCTGCTGTAAACGGCAGTCCATCCGCCCAATTTAACCTTGCAATATGTTATGATCAGGGACTGGGTATTGAGAAAAACCAATTGGAAGCTTTCAAATGGTACCAAAAAGCAGCCCGTGCAAATATAATTCAAGCTAAATTCAATCTTGCTATGTATTATAAAGACGGTACTGAATTTAAAACGGATTCAGGCATTGTTCTTTTAAATCAGGATTTACCAAGAACAATCAAATTATTGAATGAAACGGCATCTTCGGGATTCGCCCCTGCAAAAAGAGAACTTGCAAAACTTTATCTTGAAGGAGAAGGTGTTGATAAAAATATAAATAAATCAATTGGATTATTTGAAGAGGCAGCTAAAGGTAATGACCCAGAAGCAATGTCACTCCTAGCACAATATCTTATTGAAAAAGAAAGTGATGATAAAGAAAAAATAGTATTCTTACTAAAAGAGGCAGCTAAGCATAATATTCCAAGAGCGCTTGAAACCCTGGGCTCTTACTATGAGTGTGGGCTTCACGTTCCACAGGACAAGCATCTCGCATTTTCATATTATAAAAAAGCTGCTGAACTTGACTCAACTGCAGCTCAGAAAAAATTAGCTGATTATTATTCTAACGGCAATATAGTAGATTTAAACATATGGGAAGCAAAATACTGGTACAAAAAAGCAGCAGAAAAAAATGATCCTTATTCTTTATTTATGCTGGGAACTTATGCTGATCAGGGAATAGCTGAACCTATTAACAAAAAACTTGCAGCAAGATATTTTATGAGATCAGCAAAATTTGACTTTCCTAAAGCTCAGTACAATCTTGCTACATATTACGCAAAAGGTGAAGGCGTATCTAAAGATTTAAAAATGGCAACCATGTGGTATAGAAAAGCCGCATTACAGAATGAGCCTAAAGCTCAACGCGAACTAGGTTTTATCTACTTAGAAGGAGTTGAAGATATTAATAAAGATTATGTATCCGGACTAAACTGGTTAACACTTGCAGAAAAATACGGAGATACTAAAGCTATTGACTTTATGAACTCAATTAATCTAAACTGAGGTTTTACTTGAAAGATATTATAATAAAGGGAGCAAGACAGCATAATTTAAAAGGCATCGATGTCAATATTCCCAGAAACAAATTTGTAGTAATAACCGGCTTAAGCGGTTCGGGAAAATCTTCATTAGCCTTTGACACACTTTATGCTGAAGGACAGAGAAGATACGTTGAAAGTTTATCAGCTTATGCACGACAATTTCTTGACCAAATGGAAAAACCGGATGTCGAGCATATCGAAGGATTATCTCCGGCAATAGCAATTGAACAGAGATCTTCAGGATCAAACCCAAGATCTACAGTTGCTACTACAACTGAAATTTATGATTATCTTCGCCTACTTTACTCCAGAACAGGTACTCCACATTGCCCAAAATGCGGAAGAGAAGTAAAAGGACAAAGCGCACTGGCAATATGTGACAAATTATTAAAATTACCTCCGGATAAAAAAATGCTAATCCTTGCTCCTTACATTGTTGGAAGAAAAGGAGAACACAGAGAAGTACTGGAAAAATTAAGAAAAGATGGGTTTGTCAGAGTTAGAATAGATAAACAAATACTAAGCCTGGATGATGATATTGAACTGACAAAAACAAAAAAACACACTATTGAAGCAATTGTTGATAGATTAAAAACTGGAAAACTGGAGTCCTCAAGACTGTCGGACTCAATTGAACTTGCTCTTAGATGCGGAAATGGAACGCTGACAATATTAATAGAAAGTGATGATGAAAACAAGGAGTGGGAGGAACAGCAGATCAGTGAGCATTTAGCCTGTAATCATTGTGGAATTAGCTTTGGTAAACTTGAACCAAGAAACTTCTCTTTTAATAGTCCTTATGGAGCTTGTAAAACATGTAATGGGCTGGGAACTAAGCTGGTGATGAATCCCGAATTAACAATCACATACCCAGAACTTTCAATCAAAAAAGGTGCAATTCCTATTTGGAGAAGAGGCCCGCGAAGATTAATCATATATTATAATCATCTTTTAAGATGTCTGGCTGAACATTATGATTATCCAAATCTTATGAAAACTCCATTCAACAAGATACCGGATAAACTTAAAAACATTTTACTTTATGGAAGTGGAGAAGAAATCATCAAATTTGATTACTGGCATAGAGGTAAAGTACATGAAATGCGCAAACCTTTCGAAGGAATACTGCCAAGCTTAGAAAGACGTTATATTGAGACAGAAAGTGATTCTGTTAGAGAACGCATAAGAGCCTGCATGATAAAAAAAACCTGTCCAGACTGTAATGGCGCAAGATTAAACCCTACCAGTCTGGCTGTTACTGTAGGCAGATTGGGAATCCATGAATTTAACGCTTTAAATATAAAAAGTGCCATTGAATTTATAACGAACCTAGACTTATCTGAAGAAAACCAAACTATTGCTAAGGAAATATTGAATGAAATAACTTCACGCCTGGGTTTTCTTAAAAGCGTTGGCTTATCCTATCTGACCCTCAATCGAGAAAGTTCTACATTATCAGGAGGAGAGGCACAGAGAATAAGGTTAGCAACACAACTAGGTAGTGGACTCGTTGGTGTTATATATATTCTTGATGAGCCAAGTATCGGTCTCCATCAACGCGATAATGATAAATTGCTTGATACCTTGATAAATCTTAGAGATACCGGCAATACAGTTGTTGTGGTAGAACATGATCTTGATACAATTAAAAAAGCAGACTGCGTAATCGATCTTGGCCCCGGAGCAGGAAGACTTGGAGGAGAATTAGTTTTCTGCGGTAAACCTGAGAATATGAAATTCGTAAATACTCATACAGCTGACTTTATATCAGGAAAACGCGATATACACATACCTGAAAAAAGAGAAAAAGGCAATGGTCAGTTTATTACAATAAAGGGAGCAGCACAAAATAATTTAAAAAACATCAACGTAAAAATACCACTTGGAACACTTTGCTGTGTAACAGGTGTATCTGGATCCGGCAAAAGCAGTCTTATTAATGATATTTTAAGGATTGCAATAAATAAACATTTTAAAATCGGACGAGAAATACCAGGTAACCACAAAGAAATTATAGGTTTAGATCAACTTGGAAAATCAATTGTTATAGATCAGACTCCTATAGGAAGAACTCCAAGGTCTAATCCGGCAACATATACCGATGCTTTTACATTAATTCGCCAACTGTTTGCCAAACTGCCCGAATCAAGGGCAAGAGGCTATAAACCGGGAAGATTTTCATTTAATGTTAAAGGTGGAAGATGCGAAGAATGTAAAGGAGATGGAATTAAAAAAATAGAAATGCTGTTTCTTCCGGATGTTTATGTTCAATGTTCAGTATGCCACGGAAAAAGATTCAACAACGAAACATTAAACATTCTTTACAAAGGTAAAAGTATTTCAGATATTTTAGAAATGACAGTAAACGAAGCCTGCTCATTTTTTGAAGCAATACCAAACTTATATAGAAAGTTAAAAACACTTGTTGATGTCGGTTTAGGTTACATTCATTTAGGTCAACCTGCAACTACTCTTTCTGGAGGAGAAGCACAGCGTGTTAAGCTAGCAACAGAACTATCCAAACGCCAACAGGGACATACCCTCTATATTTTAGATGAACCTACAACAGGACTGCATATTGCAGATGTTGAAAACCTATTAAAGGTATTATACAAATTAAGAGATCAGGGAAATACTGTTTTAATTATTGAGCATAATCTGGACGTAATAAAAGTTGCAGATTACATAATAGATCTAGGTCCCGAAGGTGGTGATGAAGGAGGCCAGCTTATAGCAAAAGGAACGCCGGAACAGGTAGCAAAGAATAAAAAATCTTATACAGGACAATACCTTAAAAAGATATTGTCCTCGTAAAATTCTGACTTACAAAAGTCTTATTGCCAAAATGATGTATTAATAATTTCGTATGCAACAGCCCCAATAATTCCACCTATTATCGGCCCTACTATAGGAATCCAGCTATAACTCCAATCAGAGTTTCTTTTACCGGGAATCGGCAATATTGCATGAGCTATCCTTGGAGCTAAATCCCTAGCCGGATTAATAGCATACCCAGTTGGTCCACCAAGGGAAAGACCAATTGCTAAAACAAGAAGTCCTACTGCAAAAGGCCCCATCCCGTCTTTTAAACCATTATTGGCACTTGAAACGCCAAGTACACCAAAAAGCAGCATTGCTGTTCCAACAATTTCAGTTATAAGATTTGCCACTTTATTTCTAATAGCAGGCATTGTACAAAAAACAGATAATTTAAGGTTTGGATCCTCAGTTTCTTTCCAGTGCGCTAAATACGTTAAATAGACAATTACAGCTCCAATAAATGCTCCCAACATTTGACCTCCAATATATGAGAAAGCCGCTGATGGTGCAACATCTCCTACAGCTATCAATCCAATAGTTACAGCTGGATTTAAATGGGCACCACTAACCCAACCTGTAATATAAACAGCCATTGCTACACCAAGTCCCCATCCTGTAGTTATAACAATCCACCCTGAGTTTTCTCCTTTACTTTTTTTCAACAGGACATTTGCAACTACACCATCTCCTAATAAGATTAAAACCATAGTTCCAACTAGTTCAGCAGAAAAATCTGTTCCCATAAAATAATGCATACTTCCCCCATCTCTTTTTAAACTTTATTTTGTAATCTTATAATAATTTGAAGCCGGGTAAATCCTGGCTATCAACAATACCACAAACTTTATTATCATTATCAATAACAACAATATCATCAACATGTTTCTGTTCAATCAATTTTAAAACTTCTACAGCCATTTGTTCACAATTAACCGAAATAGGATTTTTAACCATAAAGTTTTTTACAGGATAATTTAAAATTGATAAATCCGAAGCATTACGTCTAAAATCACCATCAGTAAAAATACCTAACAGTAAGTCATCTTTATTAACAACAATTGCGCATCCGCTTCTTCCCTTTGTCATAGCCAAAATTGTTTCTTTAACTGTTGTATCCTCTGTTACTTTAACAAGTCTATGGCTTTCACTCGCTCTCATAATATCAGCAACTTTCAAAGTAACAGATCTGCCTATAGCTCCACCTGGATGTAATCTTCCATAGTCTTCCATTGTAAACCCTCTGATATCCAATAATACCATTGCCAAAGCATCTCCTATTACTAATAAAGCAGTTGTTGATGTTGTAGGAGCAAGATTAAAAGGACATGCTTCTTTTCCTATAGGCATTGGAATAACAATATCAGCCCATCTGGCAAGCTTAGAATTCGGATTACCGGTAATAGCAGCAATTGGAATAGCCAGACGCTTTGCTGAAGGTAAAATTGGGAGAAGTTCATCTGTTTCTCCACTATAACTAAGAGCAAGTAATATATCGTTTCTATGCAAAATCCCCAAATCTCCATGCATAGCTTCTACTGGATGCAAAAAAATAGAAGTAGAACCTGTACTTGCAAGAGTAGCAGCCATTTTATAACCTATATGACCACTTTTCCCTATTCCACTAATAACTATTTTTCCGCCCTTATTTAATGATTCTTCGCAGGCTTTAACTAACTGTTCAAATCCACTCCCGAGCTGTTCTCGTATTTTAAGAATCCCTTCTACTTCTAAATCAATAACACTTTTAGCTTTTTCAAGCACATAACTCATACTGAACCCAACTTTCCCACTATAATTGAAATTTTTCTAAGACAGAATAACTTTGAAATATACAATCTAAGAAACAACGTTTTTAAGCCTTAAAATTAAAGGCACCATTGTTATGTTTTATAAATATAAATATATTAAATATAAAAACAAAAGTTTTTTGAAGATAAAAAACTAAACATATAGAATATTATATCACATTATAACAAAAAAAGCAGTAGCTTTGAAAGGAATCAACCGGCATGAAAGCTTTGTTAAAAGGCCGTTTTCTTGAAGATATCAAACCTTTACTTGAAAAGAAAGGTATTGAGCTGGTTCCTGAAACAACCCAAAACCCTGATATAATTATCACACATGGAGGAGATGGTTCATTATTGGGACTTGAAAGGATGTATCCCGGAATACCGAAGCTTCCTATTAGAGATACAAGAACTTCGTCCCTATGCCCTAAACATTCTCATGAAAAAATAATAGACGATCTGATAAACGGCAAGCTAAAAAAATTTGAATTAATGAAGCTTCATGGCAAAACAGCGCAAAACAGTATTTTAGGAATGAATGATATTTTCATACATAATTCAAACAAAGTAAGTGCAATCAGGTATAAAGTCTGGATAGATGATAAACTTTATTTAAAAGAAGTAGCAAGTGACTGTGTCGGTATAGCAACAGCACATGGCAGTACTGCATATTACAGAAGTATTACAAGATGTATTTTTAAAGCAGGGATAGGTTTAGCATTTAGTAATTCAAGAGAGCATGTTGATCATATAGTCCTACCTGAAGACTCAATAATAAAAATACAGTTATTAAGAGGGCCTGCTTTTATTGTAACAGATAATGATCCCAAAACTATTAGTTTCAATACAGATGATATATTAACTATCTCAAAATCTCCGGCAAAAGCAAAGATTTATGGACTGGAAACTTTTATGTGTCGCGAATGCCGTAAACTAAGACATATAAAAATTTAAAACTGAACTTGCCAAATCTTTTCATTTTAAGCTAACAATGAATCATTATAAAGAAAAATTAGACAGACTTTTTAATCTGCAGTTTGTAGGTATAAAAATGGGTCTTGAACAAATCAAACTGCTGCTTGCAAGGCTTGGGAATCCCGAGAAAACACTAAAATTTATCCACATTGCAGGTACAAACGGTAAAGGTTCTGTATGTTCAACTTTAGCAACTGCGTTAAAAGGAAATAATTTTAAGGTTGGATTTTACAGTTCCCCTCACTTAGTATCAATTAGAGAAAGGTTCAGAATTAATGGAAAAGGAATATCAGAAGAAGAATTAATTGAATTAATTGATTATATCTGGCCTACCGTAGAAACAATGTATTCTGAAAATATAAAACTTACTTTTTTTGAAGTAACTGTTTCTATTGCAATTCTTTATTTCGCAAAGCATAAGTGTGATTTAGTTTTATGGGAAACCGGCTTAGGCGGCAGATTGGACAGTACAAACACAGTAATTCCTATTGTTACAGCAATCACAGGAATAGGCATAGACCATGAAAATTTTTTAGGCAACACAGAAGAAGAAATAGCAGGAGAAAAAGCCGGTATAATCAAAGAGAACATACCAGTTTTCATCGGTAAAATGTCAAATAGAGCCAAAACAGTTATCGAAGAAATAGCTAATAAAAAAAATGCCCCCATTTACAATGTAGATGAAAATATCCTTACGTTTGAAGAGATTTCTAATAATGAAAATTTAGGCGGATGGCAATTTCATGAAACTAACTCTGACCTAAAAGAAAACTTCTTATTACCATTATCAGGAGCGGCACAACCGGATAATATGAAGCTGTCATACAGTATCTTAAAATATTTAGCAGACAAATATCATTTTAATTTGAACTCAGCTTTAAGAAATATTAAATACTTAAAATGGTATGGCCGAGTTCAATTATTAGCCGATGGAAAAATACTTGATGGTGCTCACAACCCGCAAGGCATAAAATCCTTAGTAAAAACATTAAAAAATTCATATGGCAAACAAAAATTCACAGTAATTTTCGGGTGTTTAAAAGATAAAAATCCCGCTGAAGCAATTAAAATACTTTCAGGCATTACATCAAAGTTTGTTTTTATTCCAATTAATTCGCCAAGACCATGTTTAGACCCTCTGACTATTGCAAAAATAGCTGGAGAAATAGATAAAAACATTAAGCTTTCAACAGCAAAATCATTTAAAGAAGCATTAAGTTTATGTGCAAAAGAGAAACAAAACACACTAATAACCGGTTCTCTTTACCTTGCAGGAGAAGCACTTCTTGAGTATTATAATAAAGAAGAAATCATTAATATTTAATTTATAGAGGAAAACTAGCTATGAATAGTAATTATAAAAAACAGAATTATTCCAGATTGTCATATTATTTTTTAACCTATTTTATTGCATTCTTATCTATTTTCTTTTTAGCCTCTTTTTCATTAGTAGCAGAACCACCTACTTCTTCGAGCGATACTGGAATAAAAACTACACCTACAGAGACAGCTGATTCAATTAAAAAGGACTTGAAGAATACACCATCTGTAAAAGTAACAGATACAGAAGCTAAAAAAGCCTCTGATACAGCTAAAAATGTAGAAGAAAAAACGAATGAAGATTTAGCTAAAAAGGAAGCCGAATTTTTAAAACAAATAAAAGAACTTGAAAATCAAAGACGTAAATTATCCTTTGAGATTTATCAACTCAGAGTAAAACTTATTAAAGAAGATCCTGAGCTACAGTCTCTTCAAAGATCAATTATGGACATGCACAGAAAAATGGCTTCTAAACTAAATGAAAAAAACAGTATCAAAGTTCTTTTGGACAAAGCCACACAAATTGACTCTCAGATAGTCGAAACAATTAATAAAAACAAAAATCTAGACTCTAAAGAAAAAAATAATAATGAGTCAAAATAACTTCATGAAAAGAATATTGCTTTTATAAAATTTTTTGTTAAAACACCTTTTGAAAGCATATTGTTTTTTTATTGATATATTCTATAATTAGATTTAACAGAAAAGTATTATTTTTTACAATCTGCTCGGCAAATTTTACACTTGCTTGCATATAACATCAAGTAAAAGTTTTTAGAAAATTTAAGCAATTATTTGAGCTAGATTGCTACAAAAAATCAATACATAAAAATACCTTCGGTATAAAAAACCTTATATCAAAATTTTAATTATTTTAAATAAATATTTAATTACAAAAAGTAAAGGACCATCCATGAAACTATGGTTAATAGCTATTTCTATATTATTGTTAACATTTACCGCTTATGCTGAAGATGCCAAAGAAGCAGAAGTTCAAAGCGAAAACGTGGCACAGGAGAGAATAGATGTTCCACATGCATTATTAAGAGGCGTAACGAACTTAGGAACATTTTGGCTTGAAATTCCAAGAGAAATAGTTGTTGAAGAAAACTATAATCCTGTATATGGTGTAGTTGTGGGCGCAGTAAAAGGAACATATTATGCAGGAAAAAGACTTGTATTTAGCGTTTTCGATATAGCTTTATTAGGCTTTACCGGACCAAGCGGGTACAGCACTGAATTTCCAGAATATGTCTGGGATGCTCAATGGAATCCATGGCCTAAAAAAGAAGAAGAACCTGAATAAACACCCATATTTAATTTTTTTACTTTTATCAATAGCAGTTTTTTTAAACTATACATTCCTTATTTTTGAGAGTTAAAAAATTACCCGGCACACTGAAAAATGATATCTCTAATATAATTTATCAGTGACTTGCCTTTTGAAGAGCAAATATCCATAAAATTAAAACTCTCATAATATTCGTTTTTAATTTTTCTTCTTATATCAGCAAAAGCATATGAATTTGCTCTTGCAGTTTTAAATTTTCTAACAGGAGCCTTCTCCTGTTTTATAGTGTATATCCATGCTGCGGTCATGGCAATGCAGCACAGATCAAAATGATTTTCTACAGAATTCCTTTTTCTTGCCTGATTATCCAGAGCACCGAGTTCATGTTTAAGTTCTTTAAAACCGCTTTCTATTTTCCATCTTGCAGAATAATATTCTATCATCTGCTGAGCCGTCAGGCTGCAGTCGGTAGATACAATTGGAAAGAACCATCCGTTTTTATAGTGAACAAGAACAACTTTAACTTTGGTTTTAAATCCTTTGTGCATACATAAAAATTCTGAATATTCACATTTTCTGCTTTTGCCGTAAATGAAGAAATAATCTTCTTTTTTATCAAGAGTCGCTGCCAGCTTCGATAACTTTGGTAATCGAATACCGTAAATTTTCTTTCTCCCTCTTTTTTTTGCTTTACTTTCAGGCGGAAAATCATAGAGAGCTGAATCAATTCTTAAACGAGTAAGGATATGCATTGATTCTTTATAGGAGTTTAAAACTTTTGTCAATGACTTATTACCAAACCAACTGTCAGTAACTACCAGCATAGGAATAGAAAACTGTTCATACAGCTCATTAATCAGTTCTCCGGCAATCTCTATCTTAGTTTTAAATTCTTTTTTATCTACAGATTTTTTAAGCCGGTAAACTTTTTGTTTTACGGGCAGACATGCCCAGCGTCCATGGATAAACTTTTGTATCCCGAGAACAACACGGCAATGTCCAAAAAGATATTTAGAGCTGTTCAGTTTAGCCGCATGATCGTAATGAGTATCGCAGTTTGCAATTTTCTTTCCTGTCTTTCCATATGTTGTATCATCAAGAGCTACAAGAAGTCTGCCGGATGTTTGGATATCATCACCAAGTATTGTAAAAAGTTTTTTCCATACTAAAGCAAGTTTAAGTTTTCCTGACTGCAGAAAACCGTAATATTTTTTTCTCGATATCTTATTAGACAGCATCATTATTGCAAACAGACGATAAATTGCTGAAATACATTTACTGCCTTCGCTGATAATCAAACCGGTTATAATGGTTTTAAAAATAATTCTTCTGTCTTTTCTCGGAATTACTGTTGCAACTTCATCTATTAATGTGCTAAATTTACAATTACTGAACATGTTGTATTACTCCTTTTTTTTAATTTTGATAATAGAGTAATATAGCATGTTCAGCCACCTGACTGCAATTTGTAAGCTTTTTACAATAAACATGTTATGTCTTAAAACTTGACAAAAGTAAACAAAGCTCACTGAATAGTACTGCCAAAGACCTCAAAAAAATCATCTTTTCTCTTTCGAGGGGCTTAAAACAACTGAAAACGCTGATACTGGGCATCTCACAAAAAAGATGAGAAAAAATTTTTCAAAAATCACCATTGCTATAGATTTAAAAAAATTGCATTTTTTTTAATTCTAAAGTTTTCTGATGATGATTAACAGAAGTATAGTGGATCTGAGAAAATCAAGTTTTCAAAGAACACCCCAAAAAAAACGGGGAAACTTTAGTTTTTAAAAAAACTGCTATTTTTTTTGATTTTTACTTTATAGACATACAAAAAAATAATATTAATACTATAATTATTAATAACATAGAGAAGATAGAGAATTTTACCTCCCCCAAACTTAAATAAAGTATTTTGCTAACAAAGTGTATTTATTCCGTTACGGGCGTATACACGGTTAGTTTTTTAAGCTTTACAGAAAAGGCATCTCAAGATAAATTTATTTGTCTTGAAAAATTAAAAACTTAATCAAAGGATGCCCTAATGATAACCTGAATTATGCTTAAAGATTCAACAGACAATTTGCTGTAATAGATTTTTTTCTAAACGTATAGAAGGTTTTTTAATTTTATAAATAAAGAAAGAAAAGAAGGACTTGAATTAACGTGAGGTACTCGCAACGATTTGGTTTTCGAGATTTTATATTTCCCTTCTAACCTAAAATCTTAATTGAAATTCAGGACTCCTGATCTGGATAAATCGTCACAAGAGCGTGTATTCATTCTAAACCCTATATAATAAATGAGTTATAAAAAATCTACTGCAAAATAGTTTTAGAGCTTTGAGGAAAATAAGAAAGACACCTTAATTATATATTTCACGATAAAATATAAACAAGAAAGAGTCTTTCTTATGCAGGAACTATTACCTATATTACCTGAAGGTGCAAGTCAAATATCTCAAAATCTATCAGTTATTCAGGAGAATGATAAATGGACATACTTTCATAGTTATCTTCCTGTTTTTATACATAAAGCAGACGATAAGAACTCTTTCCGAATGATAAGTTCTGCATTAATAGCCTCCGGCACCTGCCGTAATGTTGATATTCAAAGGACCTTTAAAGTTTCTCCCCGAAGCGTAATTCGTAATTGCAAAAAATATAATGAACTTGGCAGTGATGGTTTTATTAATATCAGTGGAAAAGGAAAACGCAAAGGAAAGGTGCTGACAGAGGCAAAGATAAAAAAGGCTGAAGAGTTATTATCGCTTGGTTTTACCCGCAGAGAAACAGCCGGAAAAATAGGAGTTGGTTATTCCGCACTATCTAAAGCAGTTCAGGATGGACGTATAAACTATGTTATATCTTCTGAAGATAGTATTTCAGATAAATCAGAACGCAGTGCTGCAGATACTAATGTAGCGGAAATATTTGGTGTAGCATGCACCAATGTTTTAGATCGGACGTTGTGTGCATTTGGTCTTAACGGGATTACGGGAAGTACTTTTCAACGCTGTAATGATGTATCAAATGCGGGTGTACTTGCTGCCTTGCCTGCACTTGCAGCTAATGGACTTTATTATCACAGCGAAGAGTGTTTCGGAGAATTTAAAGGATACTATTCTGTTCTTCATGTATTAACACTTTTAGGATTCATGGCTCTCTGCCGAATAAAGACAGTAGAGAAACTTCGCTGGGAATCTCCCGGTGAATTTGGTAAACTTATCGGCTTAGACCGCATTCCTGAAGTAAAATGCCTGCGGAATAAACTTTCAGAGTTAAGCAGTAACGGAGCTTCAGAAAAATGGAGTGAAATTTTATGCAGAAAATGGATGGATGAAGAGCCTGATTTATCAGGAGTACTTTATATTGACGGTCATGTAAGATTATACGGAGGAAAAGAAAAATTACCAAAGCAGTTTGTTTCCAGACAGAAACTCTGCCTCAAGGGAGTGATGGATTTCTGGGTAAACGACAAGCTTGGGCAGCCATTTTTTGTTATTCGAAAAGAAATAAATCCCGGAATGCTGGAAGTTTTAAGAAATGATATTGTTCCGCGTTTACTTGATGATGTTCCAAACCAGCCTACAAAAGAAATGCTTGAAGCTGATCCGTATCTGTACAGGTTTATTCTCGTCTTTGACAGAGAAGGATACAGCCCTGAATTTTTCAAGGATATGTGGGCAAAGCACAGGATTGCCTGTATCACATATCACAAATATCCCAAAGAGGACTGGGATAAATCTGAATTCGAAGAAATTACAGTTGATTTAATCAGCGGAGAAAAAACTAATATGAAGCTTGCAGATCGCGGAACTTATATCGGAGATAAAAAGAAGGGATTATGGGTGCATGAAATAAGAAAACTTACAAAAAGCAATCACCAGACAAGTATAATAACAACTGCATTTTCGCTGCCCATTATGCTTACTGCAGTACTTATGTTTGCAAGATGGTGTCAGGAAAACTTCTTTAACTACATGATGAAACACTTTGCTATTGATTTACTTAGCGATTATTTAAAGAAGGACCTTGATGTCACCGAAACGATAGTTTCTCCTCAGTGGAGAGCCCTTGATAAAAAAAGAAATTCTCTTACAGGAAAACTCAAAACCCGAAAAAGCAGATTCGCTGATTTCACGATTCATCCAAAAGCTGAAAACGATTTAAAGAAATACAGAGAATGGGAAAAAGTAAAGACTGAATTAGCTGAAGAAATTATAGTAATTGAAAATGAGCTTGAGATAAAAAAAGAAGAGCAGAAAAATACACCGAAGCATATAAATGTGGAGGATTTGCCCGATGAGTATTCATTCAAAGCTCTGTCATCAAGCAAAAAACATTTAGTTGATACTGTTAGAATGATCGCATACAGGGCAGAAACTTCCATGGCTGCTGCAATTGCAGATAAATTCAAATCATTTGAGCAGGCAAGAGCTTTGCTGAGAGAAGTGTTTGTTACTGAAGCAGATTTAATTCCTGTAGAGGAAGAAAAAACTCTATATGTAAGAATTCATAACCTTCCAACAATTGCAATGGATAAAAATATGGACTGCCTGCTGGATATCATAAACCAGGCAAATGTGAAGTTTCCTGGAACTAATATGCTGTTAAGGTATCAAAGGCTTGGAACAGGAAAATCATGCCATCAGTAAGTGTTCCAAGTCAAGATCCCTGACCTTCGAAATATGTATTGGTTAAATCATAAAGCAGAACTGTTCTCTCAAGATTGAAATATTTTCTTTCCTTGTATATAAGATGTTTTTTTATTTGATCCTTAAACTTAAAAAGTTTGTCACTTACCCTATAGTAGGAATCATCTCCTCCCTGCAGTATTTCAGAGCCGAGAAGTTCGGGAAGCGAAGTTGTTGAAATCCACTGGGCAAGTGCATGTTCGCTTAAAGGTTTTACCAGCCGGTTGATTACTGAAACAGCAGCACAGGCACACTGTTTAGGATTAAATCCCAAAGTTTTAAGAAATTTTTCTATTTCAAGTTCATTCCAGGCATGTAAGGCTACAAGTTCTGCACCGAGTTCAGTATCATTACAATGATCTATATTCTCGATTTCAACCCCATCTACAATTTCAGGTTTTTCTACATCTTCTTCTGTTTGAATGTTTGATTCTGCATTATCAGTATCTTTATTCTCTGTTTGTTTTACATTCGGCTTCCAGCCCCCCTTCAAATCAATAAGGCGCAAAATTCTGTCAATCCAGCTTTGTTCGGCTTGGGTATATTCAAATTCAAAAAGAGTATCGGTTTCATAATAGGTGTTATAAAGTTTGTGTTCTACCGCTTTAGCTATCGGTTTCCAGGATTTATCAGGTATTCTTGCTCTGCCCAGAGATATTACTGTTCTGCTTCGACTGTGACCGAGGCTGTTGCGATAGGCTTCGATGAGCTGAAGTACTTCACCGCTTGGAGTTTTCTTAACCCTGAAATACATTTTTACCTTTCTTTTATCTGCCGGCAAATGCCGTAAAGTTTATGAATTTTTAAGAATATTTCTACACTGGTAAAATTACAGGAACTAATAAAAATACAAGAGGATTTATTAAAATAGTTTATTATTATAGGCACGACAAAATTGCCTTAAAAACTCCAAAATATTCACATCTATCTAATTGTTAAATTGTTACATTGATTTTACAATTTCTCGATTTGAAAATCTTCGAGTTCAATGACAAAAATGTTACATTTTTGTATGCGAAAGATGGGTTAGCAGTTGGTAATGTTGAGAAGCAATAATTTTTGCAGGCAAGGTCTTTTTATTATTACTTTTTTTGTGTAGAGTTTTTGTAAGTAATATTACCTTTTTAGGTCTTATGAGTTAGCCTATTTGTTAACTTAAAAACTGAAATAGAAGTTAGTAGTAGGTTATTTCGATTCTAATAATAAATGCTCAATAGTTTTAAGTAAATTTTGGAGATCAAAGGGCTTTTCTAAAAAAATATCAGAATCCAGATTGTTTATCTCTTCTATTCGTAGCTCAGGGCTACAGCTGCTTTCCCCTGACATAGTAATAATTTTTGTTTTTATATTGCGTTCTCTTAGTTCTGATACAAATTCGATGCCATTCATTCCAGGCATTCTGATGTCAGTAATAACAACATCAAAAGAACTTTTTTCTATTTTTCTCAGAGCATCATATCCATCTAATGCTACTTTGACTGAATACTTTTCTCCTTCTAAAAACTCTGCTAAAAGCTCTCTAACCGATGGTTGATCATCGACAACAAGTATTTTCTTCACATTATATCCTATATATAAAATTGATAATAAACGGGAAATAAATGATTTAATATTAAGTCTAAATAAGTCTAAATCTTTATGAGTTAGGAATATATTCGCTGTTTTATATATTTTTCAAGTAACAAAACTTCAATTTATTTAAATACAACATATATTGTTCATGTGTGAACGTTATTTTTAGGGGGGTGTAAACATTTTTGAAAGAGAAACGATGAAAATTAATTTTAAAAGAATAGAAGTTATACGTAAAGAAAAGAAGATATCACAATTAGAAATTTGTACAAAACTTGATATTGTTAGGACAACTTATTGGTATTGGAAAAGTGGCAAACGTACTCCAAGCGAAAAGCAGGTTAGAGAATTAGCGTCAGCCCTTAAAGTTTCTGTTAGTGAAATATCTGATTTAACCCCTGTAAAAATAAGGTCCTCCCATAATATTTCTGAATTCGAGGAATCCTGGTTTACGCTTTTCAATACCAGCTATGATTCTCATAAAGTGCATACAGATCGATTGGTTGATTTAGTTGTTGCTATGCAGGAACGTTTATGGCAATCAAGTGTCATTGTAAAATCTTTTCTATCTGCTATGAATGTCATGTTTTATGTAAAAAATACAAATCAGAAATATGTGACAGCTAATGAATCATTTCTTAAAGCAGTAGGTTTGCCAAGTCAATTGCGGGTTTTAAATAATGAAGATACTGATTTTTTTACAGCTCATGAAGCAGAGAAAAACACAAAAGAAGATTCAAGTGTGATGAATACAGGAATAGCGATATCTGATATAGAAGGAGTTATCCCGGGAAGTAAAAAAAAGAGATGGGGCGTTATATCAAAGTCTCCGATACTTGATTCACTGGGTAATATAGTTGGACTGGTTGGTATGTTTATTGATATTACCAAGCAGAAAGAAAATGAAAAAGCTTTGGCTGTTTATAAAAAAGCTCTTGATAGTGCTTCTGATGCTGTTTCGATGTGTACTTCTTCTGGATATTGTTTTTATCAGAATGCAGCATATGAAAGTTTATTTGGCGTATGCAGTAAAATAAAAAATAAGTCAGAAAATAGACAATTTAGGGAAATGACTTTTTTTGATTTAGAAGATGATAAGAAAATATTTGAAACCACTAAATCAGGAGTATCATGGTCTGGTGAAATAAAGATGATTGATAAAAACAAAACGATATTTGATGTTTTCTTAAGGGCATATCCAATAAAAGATCCAAATGGAGAAATTATCGGACTTGTTAGGTTGCATACAGATATTTCAGAAAGAAAAAAATTTGAGCAGGAACGAAGACGATATAGAAAACAGTTGGAAAAGATGGTTAATGAACGTACTGCAGAACTTTTGAAGATTAGTAAAAAACTTAAAAATAGTGAAGTTTTTTGTCAGCAAAGTAATGGAATAAGCGGGCATGATAAAGAATTGAACAGCTTTTATAAGTTAGCTGAAATTATTAATACTCCGAATACTACTAATGAAAAAATATGTAAAGAGGTTGTATCTTTGATTTCCAATTCTGTTAAAAATCCTCAAATAGCCTGTGCAAGAATAAAAATAGGAAATGAGCATTATCAAAGTGCTTCTTTTTTGGAGACTAGCTGGAAGATTATAGAAAAAATTTATACCAATGGAAATGAAGTTGGAAAAATTGAGGTTTATTATCTAAAAGAAATGCCTTTAATATATAACAATACGCCGTTTTCAGAAAGAGAAGTAAACTTTATAAAAGCTGTTTCAATATTTCTTTCTAAAATTTTATATACTGAAGGTATTCTAAACTTTGACAATATATCGGGAAATTGAACTCGATTATTATCAAATTTTTTTAAAACCATTTTGCTTTGAGTATAATTAAAGAAAGGAATAGTTAAAGAATAAAATCAGTTTATGGGATAAATCAAAAAGACTGTTTTATCTTGTTATTGTATTGTTGGTTTCTCTTTAATAAGTTCACGTAATTGTTATTATTTTCTTTTTTGTAAACATAATATAATTTTTATTTACAAAAATAATGTCTGTGAATATTGTTATTATATGAATGATTTTGGTGGTAAAATTTATTGCAACTGTCCTTTGAGAAAGCATATATATTTTGAACATAAAGTCTAATTTATACTTAAGCTTATTGTATTATAAAATCTTCTTTTTTTTGTTCTTTTGTTTTAATGTAGCTCTTTTTGTGTATACTCAAACTGAATGAAAATACAGTTGCATGAGTTGTAATATCCTAATACAGCCTATATTGATAGATATGAATATCCAATTAACACTAGACGAAAAAATAAAACTTGAAGCACAACATAAAAAAGAGCGAAACAGTAAGGCCTGTGACCGTATAAAAGCTGTGTTGCTTTCATCCGAGGGTTGGTCTCAATCACAAATAGCTCAGGCATTAAGAATTCATGAAACAACAGTAACAACTCACCTTAAAGATTATTTGGATAATAAAAAATTGAAAAATGAAAGTGGCGGTTCAAGCAGCCTGTTGACTTCTGAACAAACTAATGAATTAATAAATCATTTAGAAAAAAATACCTACCCAAGCACTAAAGAGATCATTGCATATGTTTACAATGCTTACGGCATAAAATATACTCAGCAGGGAATGTATAACTGGTTAAAGCATAATAGATTTTCTTATAAAGCTCCAAAAGGAGTCCCACTTAAGTACAATACCGAAAAGCAGGAAGCTTTTAAAGCAGAATATGATGAAATAAAGAATAACCTCAAAGAAAATGATAAAATATTTTTTATGGATAGTGTTCACCCAACTCAAGCCACAAAAATCACATTAGGCTGGATAAGGAAAGGTGTTGAGAAAATGATAGCTACAGTTGCAGGCAGAAGCAGGATAAATCTTACAGGAGCAATAGATTTAGAAAGTATGTCTATTTTTACAAAAGAGTATAAAACAATAGATGGCAATGCTACATTAGATTTTCTGAGATATCTTGATGATTCAACCGCCTCTAGCGGTACCATACATCTTATTGCAGACGGCGGAGGTGCTCATACATGTAAAGAAGTTGGTGCATATCTTGGAATAAAAGATCCTTTCAATAGAAAATATTTAGAAGACTATTATCAGATAAAATTACCGGCTAATAATAAACAACTTACAGGGAGATTGAGAAAAAACCTGTATATGGTTTTGAAAAACGAACCTGAATTCTTTATAAATAAGAAAATTTTAGAGGAAAAGAAAGTAACTGCTCAAATGTTACTTGACGCTTTGCAAAAGCCGCCTCCTCATAAAAAATTCATTTTGCATATACTTCCACCCTACAGTCCAAATCTTAACCCGATTGAGCGTGTATGGAAAGTAATGAACGAACATGTAAGAAATAACAAAGTTTTTACCTCATTCAAAGAGTTTAAATCTGATGTTTTAGATTTTTTCAGAAATGAATGGGACAATATTTCTGAAACTTTAAGGTCACGTATTAATGATCATTTTGAAAAAATAAAACCAGTATTTTGAAATAGTTTGAGTATAGTAGAAAATAGTGAGTTTCAATTACTTTATACTTCCTTTAGTTTATGTCTCGCAGCTATTCTGTTTTTTTATTGAGGCAGAGCTACAAGTTAATTCTTCAAGCTGCTTAATTATAAACAAAAATATGGTATAACATTATATGGCTATTGCAACCATAACTTAATTTTAATATAATCAAAATAGAAATATTTAGCTATTATATCTTAAATTCATATAAACCTTTAATTAGAAGCTGCACGAAAAGTTTTTCGCGACTCGCTTCTAATTAATTTTTTGCTATCGCAAATGTAAATTTGCCTTTCAACGCTCTATATTGAGCGTAAATGAATAAAGTGAAAGGCAAATTTATGATATATAATGTTCCTTACCTACCGTTTGATTTCAACATAATTGAAGAATTAGATACCGATTTAATGGAAATTTTTCGAAAAAGTCGCGAACTTCTGGAAAAGTTTCCTGAAATCAGAGAATCAATAGTCCGAGATCAGGATATACACGGTCAGAAGAAGAAACTGATCCGCAATGAAGTAAAACGTTATAATGATGTGCACATAAACGGAAATTACTATTTGTTTGACTGTATAGAAATAACAGAGCCGGTAAAACTCGAAAAAACAGGTCGGGAACGTTTGAAGCCGGAATTAGTACTTTATTTTCTTATCATCAGAGGACTGTGGGGAAGCATAAGTGACCACGCAGCCAAACAGGCAATACATGATTCAATAAGTATTAGCGCGGTTCTTGCTCATCACAGCTATAAGGTTCCCGGTTCGAACACTGTGCGTGAAAACCTGAATGCAGTTTCCAATAAAACAAGACGTTTGATAATGGATAGCCTTTCCATGCTTATTCTCCTTAAAGGTCTTGATGATTTCAATGAAGTTTACATAGACAGTACAGATGTTGCTGCAAATACAGCATATCCAACGGACATTTCAGTTTTATATAAACTTCTTGACCGGGTTTACAGAAGCTTCAGGTTTCTAACTGATGAGTTTGGCTTTCCCATGCTGAGTGACGGATGGCTTGATACAAGAATGAAAAAACTGAAATCACATCTTGCTTTTATCAATATGCAGATAGGCAAAAAGGGAATGAAAGGAAATGTTAAGGAAAAATTTAAACTCTTTGTAAGTCTTGCAGATAATATTATAAAATCTTTTTTCGACGAACAGGAAAAAATGTTGATCAAATATGAAACATCTGACTTAACCCCGGATAAAAGTCTTGCTCTTGACAGGCTCTGGTTTAAAATAGACAGTGATCTTAATGATGCCGCTTATGTACTGTATTATGCCGAACTTCTTGTTAATGAAAATATAAAACTTCCGTCAAGAGAGAAAATCCTCAGCATTTCGGATCCTGATGCAGCTTTCATACAGAAAGGACAGAGAAATCCCACCATTGGATATAAACCTCAAATCGGAAGAAGCAGAAATGGTTTTATAAGTGGTTTTCTACTTCCAAAAGGCAATGTCAGTGATTCCGAAATGCTTGTTCCCACAGTAATGGAAGTATGCCGTTCCACCGGAGTTAAGCCGAATCTTGTAAGTACTGATGACGGTTATGCATCAGAAGACGGAGTTGGTATACTCAAAAATGATTTAAACATTTTAACTGTCAGTATTAATGGAGCAAAAGGTAAAAAAATAACATCTGAAGATTGGGATACTACGTTATATTCTGAAGCCCGAAGAATGCGGTCTGCTGCTGAATCAGGAATGTTTACTCTTAAATACAGGCATAGTTTCGGTAAAATGAGAAGACGTGGGATTGAAGCAGTGGAAGCTGAACAGCTTGAAAAAATTATTGCGTATAATTTTATACATATGATTAAAAAGGAAAAAAACGGCTAAACCAGCCTGATCCAATTTAACATATCAAATATAAAAAAATATACTGCAATGTACCCGGTTTATAAATGTTCAAGAGTTTTCTCTTATAATTTGTGGAGGTACGACATAAATTTTAAAAATAATTAGAACGCCTTAAAAAAAATTGGATATCAGGTTATAATGTTATATAATTGAAAAAAATATTAATAACAAAAAACGTTTTCGTGGGCGTTCTAATTATAATAATCAAGCAATGTAAACAACAAAAAACTTAAGAAGGAGGTATAATAATGAGAGCCATTCTAGCTTTAATTATTACACTGATTGTTTCTTCATCGCTTTATGCAGAATTTGTGACATCGCCTTTAAAAGGTGCTGCCGTTATCTATCAAGTTGAAGAAGGGACTATTGTTAAAAAGGGTGAAATACTTTATAAACTCCAGGATTGGTACTACAAAAATAGAATTGAGAGAGCTAAAATTGAAGTCAAAATTGCAGAAGCTGACCTAGAAGATAAGAAGACTGATATTGCCAGATCAGAGGAACTGTATAAAAAAGATGTAATAAGTCTTGCAGATCGTGAAAATATTGTTGTTGAATATTATAAGAGTAATTTTGCGTTAAATAAAAAGAATCTGGAACTAAAAAGAATGGAACTTGAGCTTGAATCATATGTTTATAAAGCTCCTTATGATTGCAAAGTTATAAAAAACATAGTTACAGTGAATTCAGGTCTTGACTTTGGCAAAAAAATAATGGAAATTGAACCTTTATCTCAAAAGGGTAAATAATAGAATTTTTGGAGGTGAATTTTGAAAAAACTAACACTTATATTATTGATGATATTCTGTATAACTCCTATTTATGCTAATATGTATTATACTACATATATTGAGGGAGATCCTATTGTTTATATGCCTGAAGAAGGACAGATTGTTAAGAAGGGAGAAATATTAGTCAAATTTGACTCGGAAGATTTAGAATTGCGAATTCAGGCTTTGGAAAATTCATTAAAAGAATGTGAGGAATGCCTGAAAGATTCAAAAACAGATATTAGCAGAGCAAAAACTCTTCATGAAAGAAGTGTTATCAGTACTTGTGCTTACGAAGATATTGTATGCTTGTATGATCAATGCAAGTTAAAAGTGGATGCTTATAAACTTGATCTAGAGTATTATAAGGCCGGTAAAAAAGATTATACAATAAAAGCTCCTTATAACTGTAAAATTATAAAGCGTATTGTGAGTATTGGTTCCGGTTTGAAGTTCGGTGAAAAAGTTATGGAAGTTGAAAAACTTTAACTCACTTTATTATC
>CAXXMS010000005.1:0-356949 GCA_963678745.2 Victivallales bacterium
TCTTCTAATTGCTAAATACAATCAGAGGAGACTTTCATTGATCCCCTAACTTTCTTTAAATACATCATTAAATCCTCCAAATCAGGCTTTATCAGCGTGACTTGCGGGTCCTTCGCGTTCAGTAACAGCGTATCGGTCATTTAATGAAATTTCATCATTACCTTTGCGAATAGAACTTTATCGTTTTCTTGGTTTTATTGATTCTTTCAAAAAAAAAAAAAAGCAAAAGTAAAGCAAAGAGTATTTAATTAATAAATAGCAAAATTCAATAATAAAATAATCAAAAGTAACTATCTGAGGTGGGCCGTTTTAAATTCTATCAACCGCCCACGTGCATTCAGTTAAATCGTATTCCTATTTAATTAAAATATAAATATATATTATTATTTATTTGATTATTATTATTATTATTATTATGGTTAAAAAAAAAAAACTCGCATAAAACTGGTAATTTCAAACTAGGGTATAAACCTTGAAAACTTGGTATAAGTGTTCAGTAGTTTGTTCACTTGAGCCATGTACTCCTTTTCAGAAATCTTGCTCAGATTGTAATACTTTTCGACGATGTCAAGCAAGCGGATCGTGTTGAAGACTTCGGCGTGGTATTCCAGATTTCGCTTTTTAATTTTTAAAAAGGGGGGGGGAACAATTTAATTTAATTTATTTAATTTAATTTTTATAATAAAAATAAAAAAAAAACTTGCTCTTCGGCTGTGAGCTTCTACTCGCGGAGTTAGGATGTATCAATTTTTTAAAATTCTTAGCGGGATTGTAAGGCCATCGGAAGGTCCGGGTATTGCATCTTTCAGAAATTGTTTATTTATTTTTAATTTTATTATTTTTTTTTATAAAAAAATATTTTTATTATTTTTATTATTTTTATTATTTTTTAATTGTAATTTTTTTTAAATAAATCAAAAAAAAACAAAAAATATACTAATTTTTTCCGCTCCCCTCTCACAATTCATTCCCTAAAGTGACCCACCGCTCCCTTAAATTGTTCCTCCTGCCAAAGATCTCCAAATAAAACCCCTAAGGAACTAACAGCTCGACCAGCTAATAGATCTCCTCGGGCTTCTGACTCTGTCCCCTCCTTTTGCTCACAATTACGTCGCTGCTAATTCCCTTTCTACAGAGGCTGTCGACGTCCCCCTTCACCCCGATAATGCAGCTTTCCTTTGCGTGCTGCAAATAAAATCCGTGACTGGGGGCTATCTTCCCGTTCACGGTTTTTTTCACCCAGGTAATCTCGTCCACCACTTTGTACCCCCACTTCTCAATCAAAGTGCAGGCGAAACTGTATTTCGCATTGATGGCCCACACGAAAATAAAACCCTGTTGCTGCAATTTTTCTATTGGCATCGATTTTATTTGCTCATCCGATAATTGCTTATATTAAATTGCTACGCCGCGAGAAGGTTGAGCTGAAGCTAATTACCACGGCGGATCCATCATTATCACATCAAACAATCTCCCCGCGTTTTTTAATTACGCTTGCACCAAAGAATCAAAATCAAATTCTGTTACATTCCCACAGATCGGAACACTATTTTCAGAAACGGATTTCATGTCCCTTGTTGCTAACTCATACTGTTCTCTCCAAAAATTCACTTTCTCTTATTTTAGTTTTGCATTTATTGTTGAAAGCAGCGATTCTAAACCAGGAATATTTGAAGGAAGCTTAGCAGAAAAAAAGGGCTCCAATTCTGACATTTCTTCTTCTTCTTATCCTGATTATTATTATTATTACTATTACAATTATTATTATTATTATTATTATTATTATTATTGATCTTCTTCTTATTTTTCTTATTCGACTTTTTTTTTTATAGGATGCACTTTATCCCCATCCAATTATTCGGATTTTTGAGGGTTTTCTCGTTTGCATTTGAAATAATCAAATAAAGTGCCTGATTTACCGATATTGTTGCTTGTGCTTGGTTTCGCCTTTTATTTGGTAGCAACAGTTGCTGTTCCAATCTTATTAGTATTATTATTATGAACATTATTATTATTAACATTATTATTATTAACATTATTATTATTATTAACACTATTTTTATTGACATTATTATTATGAACATTATTATTAATTTGTTCATTTTACTCAAAACTTGAATCACTTAATTATTAATTTTTTTGCTTCCGTTTTTTTTATTTCAGCTTGCAGGTTAATTTATATTCTGAATCATCATCCGACATCTTTTTTTTTTTTTTATAAAGGAAGAAAAAATAAAATTTTATTTATTTTTAAAAATTTAGAATTAGTGCGGAAAAAAAAAAATGTAATTATTGGAAATGGTTAAAATTATAAATAAAATATAATTCAATTGAAGTTATTTTAATAAATAAACCATTAATTTCTAAAAAAAAAAATAATAAAAAAAAAAAATTCTTTTTGATTTTTGTTTTTTTTTTATCCTTCCAAAATGACTGGAATAAGCTTATAAAAACAATTTTATTTTTTTTAATAAACTCAAATTAATATTTTTTTCTTATAATTTTCATTTAAAAAAAAAAAAAAACTAAGAATTTAAAAAAAAAAAAAAAAAAAATGGGAGCTTGCGGTGGTAAATCAAAGCCAGCATCGACAAAATAAGATGAATCAAACGTAAATCAACCAAAAGTAAATCAACCAAACTCATAAAACCAACAATAAAACCCACCAGCAGCTAATAATCCACTTTCTGGACTGATGGGCGAGGTCGTAGCTGAGGATGACTCAAACAATAAAAACTTATAGCCTAGTAATTAATTAAAAACTATTTAAATTTTGGAATCTAATGCTGTTGGAGGGCAATTTGATAGCAAGTAATTAAGTAGTATGGGCAATGCGGTAAATTTGCATTTTAATAAGGATAAAGATAAAAATGCTGCTGTCGTTGATAAAAATAATAACTTTGAGTCAAATAATCTGGCAAATATGGAGGAGGCTTGGAAAAAGAATGAGAATAAATGAGAATTAAAAAAATAAAAAAAAAGAAAAATTTCTTTTATTTCAACCATATTAAATTAAATTTTAATGGCTTTTAATTTACTGTTTTGAAATGAACAAAAGAGATTAATAAAATATTCTTTACTAATATAAATTTTATTAACCATATTATTTTAAAAATATAACTACAAAAAAAAAAAAAAAACCAAAAAACAATCACATCATCAAAAATACATTTTATATTTAATTCTTTTATAAAATATTAAAAAATTATTAAATAAATAAAAAAAAAATGGGAGCTTGTGGTGGTAAAAATAACAAAAATTAATAGCCTAGTAATTCATAAAACAATATTGAAATATTGGAATCTAATGCTGTTGATAGCAAGTAATTAAAGAGTATGGGTAATGCGGAAAGTTTGCATTTTAATAAGGATAAAGAAAATTCTGCGTAAGATAATCTAGCGGTTGTGTGTTGTGATTATGATTCAGACAATAAGAGTAAATGTTTTGTTTTTTGAATTGAATTAATTTTAAAAATATGAACTACAAAAAACTAAAAAAAAAAAAATTGAAAAAAAAAAGACAAAAAAATCATTTTTTTTCATCATCATCAAAGAGATTTTCTACATCAATGGGCAACTCCTTAATTTCAGTGTGATAAAACTTTTCCAGCTCCTTCAAAAAGTTAGCATCGGCGGGGGAAACGAAATTGATAGCAACTCCCTTCCTTCCGAACCTGCCGGATCTGCCAATCCTATGAATATACAAAGCCTTGTCCTTGGGGAGCTCGTAATTGATAACCAGGTTGACTTGCTGGACATCGATCCCCCGCGCGAGGAGATTGGTGCAGATTAAGACCCGGGTGGTCCCGGTGCGGAACTCCTCCATCACGAGACACCTCTCCTCGTAAGTCATGTCGCTGTGCATTTGGGAGACCACAAAGTTCTGGCTTTTGAGGTTGTCCGTAAGGTATTTGACGCGCTCCTTTGTATTTGCAAACATGATGCATTGGACAATATCCAGTGCTTTGTAGAGTTCAATGAGTGCGTCGAATTTGGAATCGTCGTCATCGAAGGGAATATAGTACTGGTCGATCCCCTCGAGAGTAAGCTGCTGATGCGGGACCAGGATGACAGCGGGATCCCGCATGATTTTCTTAGTGACTTCGAGGACTTGGTCCGGCATGGTGGCGGAAAACAACCCGCACTGAGTGTCCCCGGGGATCAACTGGAAGATCTCCGCGATCTGCTCCCCGAAATTCCTCTAAAGCATCTCATCGGCTTCATCGAGGATGAGCAGTTTCAGTTTATCCATCGTGATCCACTTCCGCTTGAGCAGATCCACAAACCTTCCGGGAGTCCCTATGATCACCTGGGGGGATTTCATCGACTGCAGGATCTGCTTCTCCTCGGATAGACGCGTCCCGCCAACGGATTGGTAGATGCTCACGCCCAGGAACTCCGATAAACCTAAAGCCACCTTATAGGTTTGCTTCGCCAGTTCCTTGGTGGGACTCAACAGCACTGCCTGCGTCCCGGGTTGCTACGGGTCGATCCGTTGCAGAGTCCCGATCAGAAACGCCGCAGTCTTTCCGGTGCCCGACTGCGCTTAAGCGATGGTATCCTTTCCGAGGATCAGCGGTTGGATGCTCAGCGATTGGATTTAGGAGGGCAGCTCGTAACCGTAGCCGTAGATTCCACGCAGCAGGTCGTCCGTTAGCTCCAGCTCGTCGAAACGCTTGATTTCTTACGTCCAATTCGTTTGCAGTTTCTCGGACTGCGCCTCTTACTTTTTTTCTTCTTCATCTGCCATCTTTTTTTTTTAAATAAAATAAGAATTCAATCAAAAAAAATTTTTTTTTTTTTTTTTATTAAAATAATAATTAATAAACCAATTAAATTGCTTTTAATTTTTTTTTTTTTTTATAAATTATTTTTTTCATATAAATTTTATTGTTTTTTAAACTTAATAAATAAAAATAATTTTTTGTTTCATATGCTTACAAATACAGAAAGTTAGTGTATTCCCATCGCCTTTGCATTTAAATTGCAATTTTCTTTCATTTAATCTTTAAATTTCATATTTCAATCATTAATTGGAATTATCCTTTTTATAGTCCGAAAAGGGAAAAAAAAAATGTAAATTTATTATAAACAAATATTCCCTCTATAAATTAATCAATTAGAATTAAAAATCATTTGAAAAAAAATAGTTGCAAAAAGCCAAACATTGACGATTATCTTTTATTTAAGAATATTATTTATTAAAAAAAATTTAAAATAAATTTTTGCTTCCTTATTTTTTTTAATTTTTGCTTCCTTATTTTTTAAATTAAATTTTTAATTTTTTATTTTTTGTTTCCTGAATTTTATTTTTGCTTAATGATTTTGCTAAGACTATATTAAGCAAAAAAAATTATTTTTATTAAAAACAATTTTTATTTTATTTGTATTGAAAAATAAAAAAATAAATAATGGAAATTAAATCTAATCTAATTGAAAAAATTAAAGGATCAAAAATTACAGATGAAATTAATAAAATGATAACAATTCAACTAAAGCGCGAAGATTTACTGAAGGAGGGATTATTTTCGGATGTGTATCGTTGTTAAATTTAGAATATCGGACTTGTCGTTAAATGCTTTAAAAATAGAGAGAAAGCCAAATAGGAAGATGCTATATACTAAAAACTATTAAATTTGGTTCCTTATTATCCAGGAATTATAGAACATTATTATGGAATGAAACAATTGCAGATTTAGTATAATTTGTTAATTTGATTATTTGATTTAGAATTGTTGATTCGGTGTAATAAAATTTTACAGGCTATGTTTTATTTCTAAAAGCCTGTGAAAGTGATAATATGTTTTTAACAAAGAATCATGAAAAAAGTAACATTAAAGATGAAATTTTTGAAAAAAAATATTTATAAGCATTAACTATTCTCCAAATAAAATCTTTGAGTTTATTATTATTTATTTATTTTATTGTTCTCTACAGAAAATGTTGCAATTGATTGTTTGCAATTCTAAGCATTTGATTCCAATATTTTTATAAATACTTAATATTCGAATTTGATTTTACGACTTTTTAAAAATAGGAATGCTAAATTAATAAAAATACATTCATAATACAACATTCAACCTTACAAGTTATTTAATTTATTATTTTATCAATGCTTAGTTTGGATGGTTAAGCTTTTCATTCAGATTGCGATAATAAAGGCATTTGTTTATTTTTATTGATATGCATTTATTTAGGTTCTACTTTAGTGATAATGCACAGTAGTGAAGAGCCGGATAGTTTTTTCGGGGGAATGGCAGCACCGGAATGGAATTCATTAAATAAGTTAATAGAAGATCCGGCTAATGAATGCAGTTGGCTTTTTAAACTAGAGTGTGAAAAGAATAAGTAATTTGATTTATTTATTATAATGAAAGAGTCGATATTCATAAATGGGAATGCATTAACAAAAAGTATGCTATTACTGGAAATTAAGGTTTATTTTTTAATTTTAAGAGTAAATTTTTTAAGGTTTTGGACCTTGTTTTGGAGTTTTTTTTTATTATTAGAATAATTGTGAATTTAATTTTATTTTTATTTAATAGGTTTATTTATTTTAGTGGTTTTAGTTATTGTCTTTTAATTTTAAATTTGAAAAATATTAAATTTTTTTTTTTATAAATTTTTTATCCATATTCTTACTTTCTCGGAATAATTAACTAAATTTTTAGGCAGTAAATAATCAAAAATCTTATTTTTTATAAATTTTTTATACATATTCTTACTTTCTCGGAATAATTAACTAAATTTTTAGTCAGTAAATAATCAAAAATCTTATTTTTTATAAATTTTTTATACATATTCTTACTTTCTCGGAATAATTAACTAAATTTTTAGTACGTAAATAATCAAAAATTTTATTTTTTATAAATTTTTTATACATATTCTTACTTTCTCGGAATAATTAACTAAATTTTTAGGCAGTAAATAATCAAAAATCTTATTTTTTATAAATTTTTTATCCATATTCTTACTTTCTCGGAATAATTAACTAAATTTTTAATACGTAAATAATCAAAAATCTTATTTTTTATAAATTTTTTATACATATTCTTACTTTCTCGGAATAATTAACTAAATTTTTAGGGAGTAAATAATCAAAAATCTTATTTTTTATAAATTTTTTATACATATTCTTACTTTCTCGGAATAATTAACTAAATTTTTAATACGTAAATAATCAAAAATCTTATTTTTTATAAATTTTTTATACATATTCTTACTTTCTCGGAATAATTAACTAAATTTTTAGGGAGTAAATAATCAAAAATCTTATTTTTTATAAATTTTTTATCCATATTCTTACTTTCTCGGAATAATTAACTAAATTTTTAATACGTAAATAATCAAAAATCTTATTTTTTATAAATTTTTTATACATATTCTTACTTTCTCGGAATAATTAACTAAATTTTTAGGGAGTAAATAATCAAAAATCTTATTTTTTATAAATTTTTTATCCATATTCTTACTTTCTCGGAATAATTAACTAAATTTTTAATACGTAAATAATCAAAAATCTTATTTTTTATAAATTTTTTATACATATTCTTACTTTCTCGGAATAATTAACTAAATTTTTAGGGAGTAAATAATCAAAAATCTTATTTTTTATAAATTTTTTATCCATATTCTTACTTTCTCGGAATAATTAACTAAATTTTTAGGCAGTAAATAATCAAAAATCTTATTTTTTATAAATTTTTTATACATATTCTTACTTTCTCGGAATAATTAACTAAATTTTTAATACGTAAATAATCAAAAATCTTATTTTTTATAAATTTTTTATCCATATTCTTACTTTCTCGGAATAATTAACTAAATTTTTAATACGTAAATAATCAAAAATCTTATTTTTTATAAATTTTTTATACATATTCTTACTTTCTCGGAATAATTAACTAAATTTTTAGTACGTTAATAATCAAAAATCTTATTTTTTATAAATTTTTTATCCATATTCTTACTTTCTCGGAATAATTAACTAAATTTTTAGGCAGTAAATAATCAAAAATCTTATTTTTTATAAATTTTTTATCCATATTCTTACTTTCTCGGAATAATTAATTAAATTTTTAATACGTAAATAATCAAAAATCTTATTTTTTATAAATTTTTTATACATATTCTTACTTTCTCGGAATAATTAACTAAATTTTTAATACGTAAATAATCAAAAATCTTATTTTTTATAAATTTTTTATCCATATTCTCACTTTCTCGGAATAATTAACTAAATTTTTAAAATATAAATAATCAAAAATCTTATTTTTTATGAATTTTTTATCCATATTCTTACTTTCTCGAAATAATTAACTAAATTTTTAATACGTAAATAATCAAAAATCTTATTTTTTATAAATTTTTTATACATATTCTTACTTTCTCGGAATAATTACTAAATTTTTAGTACGTAAATAATCAAAAATCTTATTTTTTATAAATTTTTTATACATATTCTTACTTTCTCGGAATAATTAACTAAATTTTTATTACGTAAATAATATAAATCTTATTTTTTATAAATTTTTTATCCATATTCTTACTTTCTCGGAATAATTAACTAAATTTTTATTACGTAAATAATATAAATCTTATTTTTTATAAATTTTTTATCCATATTCTTACTTTCTCGGAATAATTAACTAAATTTTTAATACGTAAATAATCAAAAATCTTATTTTTTATAAATTTTTTATCCATATTCTTACTTTCTCGGAATAATTACTAAATTTTTAATACGTAAATAATCAAAAATCTTATTTTTTATAAATTTTTTATACATATTCTTACTTTCTCCGAATAATTAACTAAATTTTTAGTTAGTAAATAATCAAAAATTTTATTTTTTATAAATTTTTTATTCATATTCTTACTTTCTCGGAATAATTAACTAAATTTTTAATACGTAAATAATCAAAAATCTTATTTTTTATAAAACAATTTAAACTCTTACTATTTATTTATGATTGTAGTCTTTTCTACCTGATAATAATGGTTTTTTTCATAGATATATAATTAATTTTATAGACTATTACAAAAAAATTGATTTGCCATTTATGTTCATAAATGGCTTATAAATTAATTGTCCTAAATAAGTTAATAAGTATTTTTTATTTTTGTTTAATTATTTTATAGAGCCATAATGAATGAAGAATGCAATCAATTTAAGATTGATAACTTAGAAGTATTTGCAATTAAAAAATGAGAAAATTTAAATAAACTCAAAAAAATGCAAAATTAAATAAAATAAAAATTTGAATTTAAATAATTTTATTATCTTGGAATATAAAGATAAATTTAATTTAAAGGTTTAAAAAATTCAGAATATTAAAATAATAATTTTATTTTTATTTTATAGGTTTATTTTTATTTAGTAGTTTTTAGTTATTGTCTTTTAATTTTAAATACGAAAATTATTAAATCGTTTGTTTTTATAATTTTTTTATCCTTACTCTTCCTTTCTCAGAATAATTATTTAAATTTTTAGAGAGTAAATAATAAAAAAATTTTTTTTTTTAATTTTTTTATCGTATTCTTTCTTTCTCAAAATATTTAACTAAATTTTAAGTACGTAAATAAATCAAAAATCGTTTTTTTTATAATTTTTTTATCCGCACTCTTCCTTTCCCGGAATAATTAACTAAATTTTGAGTTTGTAAATAAACAAAAATTTTTTTTTATTATTTTTTTATCGTATTCTTCCTTTCTCGGAATAATTATTTAAATTTTTAGGGAGTAAATAATCAAAAATTTTTTTTTATAATTTTTTTATCCGCACTCTTCCTTTCCCGGAATAATTAACTAAATTTTGAGTTTGTAAATAAACAAAAATTTTTTTTTATTATTTTTTTATCGTATTCTTCCTTTCTCGGAATAATTATTTAAATTTTTAGGGAGTAAATAATCAAAAATTTTTTTTTTATAATTTTTTTATCGTATTCTTCCTTTCTCGGAATAATTATTTAAATTTTTAGGGAGTAAATAATCAAAAATTTTTTTTTATAATTTTTTTATCGTATTCTTTCTTTCTCGGAATAATTATTTAAATTTTTAGGGAGTAAATAATTAAAAATAATTTTTTTTATAAAATAATTTTAAATCTTAATAAAATTAATTTATGGACTTCAAAAATAAGAAGCCATTGTCTCCGAATTAAAATAATTTCACATTTCAACTAAACGGAGACTAGTCACTTTCGAGATAGCCTAACCAAGAAATAACCATAAAAATTAATGAAAGGGACTATTAGCATAAAGAATGCCAAACTTGCCAATAATTAGAATACATCAGGCAATAATAAAACTACGATGACACAATCTACGAAATACTACAAGATAAAGTAATGGTAATAATGTAAGGATCCGTAGAAGATGAAGAAATAATATACGAAATTCTTGATTTCTATTCACTCTTGGAAATGGAAGTTATTGATAATGATGAATAATAATACCAAAATATCCAATTCATTAAAAATGTAGAATTAGAACAAGAAATTATAAACCTTAGCCAAGATCTAAAGATTGAGTAGGCAGCCTCTTCAGAATTTGAAAATGAACCTGAAATTCCATCAAATCACAGAAATCTAAAAAACCTCGAATATATAGATGAAATTCTTGCTTTCTATTCACTCTTGCAAATGGAAGTTATCAATAATAATGATGAATAATAATACCAAAATATCCAATTCATTAATTATTTAGAATTAGAACATGAAGCAATTTCTTCATAATCTGGAAATTAACCTGAAATTCAATCAAAACATAGAAATCCAAAAAACCTCGAAGATGTAATATTGCAGAAAAAACTTAAATAGGTAATAAATTAAGGTAAAACATTAATTATAAGCATGAGAATAAGTAAGATGGTAAGTGGGACAAAAAAAATTATTTAATATTTAATAGATAAAGCTACAAGGAAAAAAAATAATGAATAGAAATTGCTGTTTATATTGAGACAATTCTTTATGCAAATAAATCGAGGAGAAATAATAAATTTGTGACTTTATATTGTTATTCATTTCGTTAATATTTATTTATGATTGTAGTCTTTTCTTCCGGATAATAATGGTTTTTTTCATAGATATATAATTAATTTATAGACTATTACAAAAAAATTGATTTAACAATGAATAGCAACATAAATGGCTTGTAAATTAATTGTCCTAAATAAGTTAATAAGTATTTTTTATTTTTGTTTAATTATTTTATAGAGACATAATGAATGAAGAATGCAATGAATTTTATATTGATAGCTTGGAAGTATTCGCAATTAAAAAATGAGAAAATTTAAATAAACTTAAAAAAAACAAAATTAAATAAAATTAATTTGAATTTAAACAATTTTATTATATTATTAAACAATCTGCTCAAATACAAAAAAATGAAAAAGTACGAAGCTACTATCTATAAAATGTAAGGAATATTCCTATTATAAAAAACCCATTTCTCAAGATACAAGAAAAAAATAGCTTTTTTAAAATTATATTAATTCATAAATATTAAATTGATCATTTTATAAAAATCTATTGATTTCAAACAATTTAAATCAAAAGAATAAGTATGATTGATATTATTTGCACAATCATTTTAAGATATTAAATTGCAAGCTTAATGAATCTAATGCAAAAGTAACCGTAGCCGTAGATTCCACGCAGCAGGTCGTCCGTTAGCTCCAGCTCGTCGAAACGCTTGATTTCTTACGTCCAATTCGTTTGCAGTTTCTCAGACTGCGCCTCTTACTTTTTTTCTTCTTCATCTGCCATCTTTTTTTTTAAATAAAATAAGAATTCAATCAAAAATTTTTTTTTTTTTTTTATTAAAATAATAATTAATAAACCAATTAAATTGCTTTTAATTTTTTTTTTTTTTTATAAATTATTTTTTTCATATAAATTTTATTGTTTTTTAAACTTAATAAATAATTTTGCTAAGACTATATTAAGCAAAAAAAAAATTATTTTTATTAAAAACAATTTTTATTTTATTTGTATTGAAAAATAAAAAAATAAACAATGGAAATTAAATCTAATCTAATTGAAAAAATTAAAGGATCAAAAATTACAGATGAAATTAATAAACTGATAACAATTCAACTAAAGTTCGAAGATTTGATTAAGAAAGGATTATTTTCGGATGTATATCATTACTAAATTTAGAATATCGAACTTGTCGTTAAATGCTTTAAAAATAGAGAGAAAGCCAAATAGGAAGATGCTGTATACTAAAAACTTTTAAATTTGGTTCCTTATTATCCAGGAATTATAGAACATTATTATGGAATGAAACAATTGCAGATTTAGTATAATTTGTTAATTTGATTATTTGATTTAGAATTGCTGATTCGGTGCAATAATATTTTGTAGGCTATGTTTTATTTCTAAAAACCTGTGAAAGTGATATGCTTTTAACAAAGAATCCTGAAAAAAGTAAAATTAAAGATGAAATTTTCGAAAAAAAATATTTATAAGCACTAACTATTCTACAAATAAAATCTTTGAGTTTATTATTATTTATTGCTTTTTTTATCTTATTTGCAGAAAATATTGCAATTAATAGTTTATAATTCTAAGCATTATTTGATTCAGATATTCTTAGAAATCCTTTATATTCGAATTTGATTTTACGACTTTTTAAAAATAGGAATGCTAAATTAATAAAAATACATTCACAATATAACACCGAACCCGAAAAGTTATATAATTTATTATTTTATTAAATGTTTAGATTTAATTGTTAAGCTTTTCATTCAGATTGCGATAATAAAGGCATTTGTTTATTTTTATTGATATGTATTTATTTAGGTTCTACTTTAGTGATAATGCACAGTAGTGAAGAGCCGGATAGTTTTTTCGGGGGAATGGCAGCACCGGAATGGAATTCATTAAATTAGCTTATAGAAGATCCTGCTAATGAATGCAGTTGGCTTTTTAAACTAGAGTGTGAAAAGAATAAGTAATTTGATTTATTTATTATAATGAAAGAGTCGATATTCATAAATGAGAATGCATTAACAGCAAGTCTGCTATTTTCGGGAATAAAAGTTTATTTTTTAATTTTAACAGTAAATTTTTTAAGATTATGGGCCATATTTTGGAGTTTTTTTTTTAATATTAAAATAATTGTGAATTTAATTTAATTTTTATTTTATAGGTTTATTTTTATTTAGTAGTTTTTAGTTATTGTCTTTGAATTTTAAATACAAAAATTATTAAATTGTTTGCTTTTATAATTTTTTTATTCGTGCTCTTCCTTTCTCGGAATAATTATTTAAATTTTTAGGGAGTAAATAATCAAAAATTTTTTTTTTATAATTTTTTTATCCGTACTCTTCCTTTCTCGGAATAATTATTTAAATTTTTAGTTAGTAAATAATCAAAAATCTTTTTTTTTATAATTTTTTTATCGTATTCTTCCTTTCTCGGAATAATTATTTAAATTTTTAGGGAGTAAATAATCAAAAATTTTTTTTTTATAATTTTTTTATTCGTGCTCTTCCTTTCTCGGAATAATTATTTAAATTTTTAGGGAGTAAATAATCAAAAAATTTTTTTTTTAATTTTTTTATCGTATTCTTCCTTTCTCGGAATAATTATTTAATTTTTAGGAAGTAAATAATAAAAATTTTTTTTTTCTAATTTTTTTATTGTATTCTTTCTTTCTCGGAATAATTATTTAAATTTTTAGTTTGTAAATAAACAAAAATTTTTTTTTGAATTTTTTTATCCGTACTCTTCTTTTCTCGGAATAATTATTTAAATTTTTAGTTTGTAAATAATTAAAAATTTTTTTTTATAATTTTTTTATCCGTACTCTTCCTTTCTCGGAATAATTATTTAAATTTTTAGTTTGTAAATAAACAAAATTTTTTTTTTTAATTTTTTTATTGTATTCTTCCTTTCTCGGAAAAATTATTTAAATTTTTAGTTTGTAAATAAACAAAAAATTGTTTTTTTAATTTTTTTATCGTATTCTTCCTTTCTCGGAATAATTATTTAAATTTTTAGGTAGTAAATAATTAAAAATTTTTTTTTTTAAATTTTTTATCGTATTCTTAGGGAGTAAATAATTAAAAATCTTTTTTTTTCTAATTTTTTTATCGTATTCTTTCTTTCTCGGAATAATTATTTAAATTTTTAGTTTGTAAATAAACAAAAATTTTTTTTTTATAATTTTTTTATCGTATTCTTCCTTTCTCGAAATAATTATTTAAATTTTTAGTAAGTAAACAATTAAAAATTTTTTTTTTTATAATTTTTTTATTCGTGCTCTTCCTTTCTCGGAATAATTATTTAAATTTTTAGGACGTAAATAATCAAAAATTTTTTTTTTATAATTTTTTTATCCGTACTCTTCCTTTCTCGGAATAATTATTTAAATTTTTAGGAAGTAAATAATTAAAAATTTTTTTTTTATAATTTTTTTATCGTATTCTTCCTTTCTCGGAATAATTATTTAAATTTTTAGGGAGTAAATAATCAAAAATTTTTTTTTATAATTTTTTTATCCGTAATCTTCCTTTCTCGGAATAATTATTTAAATTTTTAGTTAGTAAATAATCAAAAATCTTTTTTTTTATAATTTTTTTATCGTATTCTTCCTTTCTCGGAATAATTATTTAAATTTTTAGGAAGTAAAATAATTAAAAATAATTTTATAAAATAATTTTAAATCTTAATATTTATTTATGATTGTAGTCTTTTCTTCCGGATAATAATGGTTTTTTTCATAGATATATAATTAATTTTATAGACTTTTACAAAAAAATTGATTTAACAATGAATGGCAACATAAATGGCTTGTAAATTAATTGTCCTAAATAAGTTAATAAGTATTTTTTATTTTTGTTTAATTATTTTATAGAGACATAATGAATGAAGAATGCAATGAATTTTATATTGATAGCTTGGAAGTATTCGCAATTAAAAAATGAGAAAATTTAAATAAACTTAAAAAAAAAACAAAATTAAATAAAATTAATTTGAATTTAAACAATTTTATTATATTATTAAACAATCTGCTCAAAAAAAAAATACAAAAAAATGAAAAAGTACGAAGCTACTATATATAAAATGTAATGAATATTCCTATTATAAAAAATCCATTTCTCAAGATACAAGAAAAAAATAGCTTATTTTTAAAATTATATTAATTCATAAATATTAAATTGATCATTTTATAAAAATCTATTGATCTCAAACAATTTAAATAAAAAGAATAAGTATGATTGATAGTATTTGCACAATCATTTTAAGATATTAAATTGCAAGCTTAATGAATCTAATGCAAAAGTTAATCTTTATAAAGAATAGTTTATCTAATCCATTTATTAATAATAAAAAAAAGTTGTTATTTTATAATAATAATAATAATTTTTATATATATTTTATTTTTTTTTACTAGTGACTCTATCTACCTGAGAAAAATTATTTTTTTTAATTTTAAATATTAAAGAATGTAATAAACATAAATTTTGAAAATTAAAATAAAACATTTTAAAAATTTTTTTAAGACGTATTTTTGAGAATTTTAATTTATTATTTCATTAAATTATTAAATTTAATATTTTTAAATTCATAAATAAATGCTTATAAATTAGCATTTTCATAAAATTTTAGTATTCAAAAATAAAGCTTCACTTCCTTCAAAATTGATAAAATTTATATTCTGTAAACATTTCAAGGCCTTATTGATTGCAATTACTCGAAAATTATACTAACTACAGATAACTTAATCTTTCGAACTTGCTTAAGAAATAATAATACATTAGAACTTATAACAATGCATATTTAATAAAATAATTATTTTGTGAGTGATCCTCTTTATGCATACTGAAATGGATAATAATAGCAAATAAATAAATTTAAAAAATGCTTTATTTGCCATTTGTTTAATAACTTATCATAATAATATAGCATGTGATAAAATGAAAACCCGACAAAAAAGAAAATTAAATGTCTTTTTATAATTTTCAAAATTTTTATCAAAAAATATGATTTCAATATAATTATTAATTTTTAATGTTATTAAAAATAAAAACTAATTGTATTTAATAATTTAGAAAAAATAATACAGCAAAATATTAATCATTTATAAGAGATGGATTTCTTCAAAATATCTCTTTTAATTCGTAGCAATCTTAATAATATTTAGCAACATGATAATACATATTAGAAATTTAATTGATCTAATTTAAAATCAATAGAACTAAAAAGATTTTAATTTGTTATAAAATTTGTGCAAATAGTTTTTGATTTTATGCATTCTATATCATCTGAGGGGAAACTTTCAAAAGAATTTTATTTTTTTATTTTTTTTTTAGGTAACTCAAATTATTGCATATTAAAAATAAGAAATAATATATTTTAAATTATATTATTTAAGTTCAAATTTTCTGCTTTTAAATTTTAAAATTTTAAAATTTCTAGATTTAATTTATTATATATTTTATGTTTTTATTAATTTTTTTTAGTTTCTTATCGGAATAAGAAAAAAATTAAAAAATATAAATAATTTTTATCGTAAATTGGACTCCTAGATTAAATATAATAATTTATCTAGTAATTATAAACTAATAATTAATTATCAGAATGCTTTAGAAGAAAGGATATTTAAATACAAGTCATTTTTTTAATAATTATTATTTCATTTTTTTTTTAAGGAAAATTCAAAATTATAAATAAGTTTATCGAATTCAACAAAATTCTCTGAAAAATTTTTAACAATGTTATTAAATAATTATAAAGCATCCAAACAAATATCAGAGAACGCTCTTTGCTATTTTTGCAGTTTCTTAGTTAGAGCCAATTACTTAGATAATTAAATTATTTATGAATCAATTAATTATCTTATTAAATACTTAGAAGATTATTCCTTTGAAACCATTTGCAATAATTCAGAAATTAAAGATATTGTTAATAAAAACTATTTAGCTTTTTTAAGTCTTTCAGGAATTTTATATATCATTTGCTATAAATGAAGAATTATTAATTTATAATATAATATTCATTTTTGTTTAATATGGAATTAAAATTTTTCTAGGTACAATTTTGTAAATAAATTGTTTCAAACCCTTTTTATGAAAATTAATTAATTTTTTTAAAATCAATATTCTCACAAAGATAAATGCATTATGTGTGCTCAGCTTTATAAAAAAATATTATTTTTCTTAATTCACGTTGGGTTCTCTTTAAATGATGACTGACAGATTTTTAGTTTTGTTAACTAAGTGCAGAAGATAATTGCTTCATATTCAAATAAAATTTTTACTTTTTTTAAGAAAATTAATTATATTTGGATTTTAATTTTTATCTTGGCATTTTTTGATAATTTGTTCAAAGACTATAAGATAATAACAAGAAAATTAATTTGATCGTTACAAAATTTAAAAAAAAATATTTGAAAAAAAAATTATTCCGGCTTTTATTAAGATATTTTAAAATTCTGAGGGATAAATAATTTTTCTGATCATAACTTTATCAAAAATTAAATATATGAATTATTTAATTTATCTATTTAAAATTTTTATTATTAAAATAATATAGAAAATAAATTGGTAAAGAAGAAAATTTTATAAGCAATTAATATAACTCTAAATAAGATGGATGAAATATCAATCAAGATCTTAAATCATTGATATTTTGCCAAATAAGACAGCTTATTATGATTATTTGACTCATCATAAATAATTATATTTACCCTCTTTGCAATCAAAAGCTATTACGGAATAATATTTACTCAGTATCCATAAAAATGAATTCTTTTCAATACAAAGAGAAAAGATAAAAATTGGCATCTTACAAAAGAAAATAACAAAAACTGATTTATTAGATATTTTATATGAAGTTGCAAAAAATTAAATATGGGGTTTTGATGAATCTCATCTTCCAGATAAATAATGAATAGTTAATATAATTTATACATTATAACCTTAAAATCCAATATTTAAATCTATTGGAGAAGAAACAAAATGTTTAGTTCCAAAAGAGTTTAAAATATTTTTTACTTATAGATATAGATATTTTTTATAAAAATTATTTACTTTTTATGAAAAAATAAAAAACTTAGCTTTCTAGAAGATTAATTTATTCCTTTCCGAAATTTAAAACTTTTTTTATATTCTATAAATTATATTTTTAAGTTATTCTTTTTAAAAAATTATTTTTAATAATAAAAATTGAATTTTTAATTAAAATTTGATATTATAATTTGTTTGTGTATTGACACGTGTTAATCATTTATATATATATTATATTTAATTTGCAAACACTCATTTTTTTTTTTAATTAATAATTAAATTTCAAAAAAATTATTTGCATATTCTTTTGCAATGAAATCAAATTTTATGAATGTTACATTGGCTATAAATTATTATTTAATGCACCATATGAAAGCGAAGTTAATTTGATTGAGCATATTTTTGGAGAAATTAAAAAGGAAATTAATAAATTTTAATATAAAGATTAGTAATTTTATGATTTCTTTTTGTTATTTAAAATTTTTTTTATTTGCAAGAATTTCCTTTATTCAAGCTATTTTCCAGAAGATTAATTAAATAAATTCCTAAATAATTTTTAGCCATTTTCTTCATCTGCTTCACGAAACAGAAAAAAAATTTTAATTGCTTTGAAATTGAAAAAATTACAAAAGAAAGCCAATATTTTTGAACAATTTTTATTTAAAAATTTATTATTTATTTAAATTAAAAAATGAATTTAAAATAAATTTATATGAAAAAAAAATAATATAAAATGCATAAAAATTTTATTAGTTTGATCAAATTATTAAACATAAATCTCAAAATTTTCAACATAATTATTATTAGATGTAAAATGCTAAATTTTCAACATACTTATTATTACTTGTTTCATATCAAATTATAATATACAATAAACTGTAATTATTTTTTTAAGAATAAAAATAGTTAAATTTAGATTTTTATTTTATTTTTGTTAATTTTATTGCTTTTTTGATATTTTTTCTCATTTTTGAATGATAAATACTTCTAAGCTATCAATTTCAAATCTATGCTCTCCTAAATTCATAATTTTCCTGTTAACAATGAAATAAAGAGAAAAAGACCTTCCAACTTTTTTAGGACAATTAATTTACATGCCATTGATACTACTAAAATTCATTTTTTTAGCTAAATCAATTTTTCTATAATAATCTACGAATTTAATTGTATGTAATTTATAAAATAATTTATAATCAATCCGAGACTGCAATTATATAAATAATATAAATATAAATAATCATTCAAACTTTCTTAAAAAAAATAAGATTTAGTTATTTACTAACTAAAAATAAAATAATTATCAAAATAGAATCAGCATTTTGATAAAAAATTTAATAAAAAAAAATAAGATTTAGTTCTTTACGTGCTAAAAAGTAAAATAATTATCAAAATAGAATCAACATTACGAGAAAAAATTTAATAAAAAAATAAGATTTAGTTATTTACAATCTAAAAGTAGAATAATTATCATAATTAGAATCAATATTACGATAAAAAATTTAATAAAAAAAAATAAAATTCACTCCCTAAAAAAGTAAAATAATTATCAGAATAGAATCAACATTACAATAAAAAATTTAATAAAAACAAATAAGATTTAATTATTTACTAACTAAAAAGTAAAATAATTATCAGAATAGAATTAGCATTAAAATAAAAAATTTAATAAAAAAATTAGATTTAGTTATTTACTCCCTAAAAAGTAAAATAATTATCAGAATAGAATCAACATAACGATAAAAAATAAAATTTAGCTATTTACGTACTAAAAAGTAATAATTATCAAAATAAAATCAACATTACGATAAAAAATTTAATAAAAACAAACAAAATTTATATTTTTACGTACTAAAAAGTAAAATAATTATCAGAATAGAATCAACATTATGATAAAAATTTTATAAAAAAAATAAAATTCAGTTATTTACGTGCTAAAAAGTAAAATAATTATCAGAATAGATCAACATTACAATAAAAAATTTAATAAAAAAACCAAAATTTAGATATTTACACATTAAAAGTAAAATAATTATCAGATAAGAATTAACATTATGATAAAAAATTTAATAAAAAAAATAAGATTTAGTTATTTACTCCCTAAAAAGTAAAATAATTATCAAATAGAATCAACATTACAATAAAAAATTTAATAAAAAAAAACAAAATTTATATATTTACGTACTAAAAAGTAAAATAATTATCAGAATAAAATTAAAATTACGATAAAAAATTTAATAAAAAATAATAAAATTTAGCTATTTACGTACTAAAATGTAAAATAATTATCCAGAATAGAATCAACATTACGGTAAAAATTTAATAAAAAAAAAAAAAATTTCGATATTTACGTACTAAAAAGTAAAATAATTATTAGAATCGAAATTAACATTATGATAAAAAATTTAATTATTTACTCCCTAAAAAGTAAAATAATTATCAAAATAGAATCAACATAACGATAAAAAAGTTAATAAAAAAAACAAAATTTAGATATTTACGTACTAAAAAGTAAAATAATTATCAGAATAGAATTAAATTACGAGAAAAAATTTAATAAAAAATAAGATTTAGTTATTTACTCCCTAAAAAGTAAAATAATTGTCAGAATAGAATCAGCATTAGGATAAAAAATTTAATAAAAAAAACAAAATTTAGATATTTACGTACTAAAAAGTAAAATAATTATCAGAATAGAATCAACATTGTAAAAAATTAATAAAAAATAAAATTTAGTTATTTACTCCCTAATAATTATTAAAATAGAATCAATATTACGATAAAAACTAAAAAGTAAAATAAACCTGCAAAAATAAATAAAAATTTAATTAACAAATATTGAAATATTAAAAATAACTCCAAAACAAGGTCCCCAATCTTAAAAAATTTACTATTAAAATTAAAAAACTAAACCTTTTAATCCATAAATAGCTTTTTTTCTATTAATGCTATGCCATTAATGAATATCGACTCTTTCATTATAATAAATAAATCAAATTACTTATTCTTTTCACACTCTAGTTTAAATAGCCAACTGCATTAACCAGCCGGATCTTCTAAATAATTGCCTTATGAATTCCATTCCGGTGCTGCCATTCCCCCGAAAAAACTATCCGGCTCTTCAGTACTGTGCATTATCACTAAAGTAGAACCTAAATAAATACATATCAATAAAAATAAACAAATGCCTTTATTATCGCAATCAGAATGAAATTTTTTATAATCAAATCTAATAATTTAATAAAATAATAAATTAAATAACTTGTAAGGTTGAATGTTGTATTATGAATGTATTTTTATTAATTCAGCATTCCTATCTTTAAAAAGTCGTAAAATCAAATTCGAATATAAAGGATTTCTAAGAATATCTGAATCAAATAATGCTTAGAATTATAAACTATTAATTGCAATATTTTCTGCAGATAATATAAAAAAAAAATGAATAATAATAAACCTAAAGATTTTATTAAAAGAATAGCTAGTGCTTATAAATAATTTTTTCCCAATATTTCATGTTTAATTTTGCTTATTACAGGATTCTTCGTTAAAGATATATCACTTTCGCAGGATTTTAGAAATAAAACATAGCCTGCAAAATTTTATTCGATAGGCTCAGTAATTCTAAATTAAATGATTAAAATAAGCAAATAATACTCAATATGCAATAATTTCATTCCGTAATAGCTTTCTAAAAGTTTTTAGTATACAGCATCTTCCTATTTGGCTTTCTCTCTATCTTTAAAGCATTTAACCACAAGTTCGATATTTTAAATTTCGCAACGATATAAATCCGAAAATAATCCTTTCTTTATTAAATTTTTGCACTTTAGTTTAATTGCTGTCATTTTATTAATTTCATCTGCAATATTGGAATTTATTTTTTATTTTTCAAGCTCATTGCTAAAGGCTTAGTAGTTTGATAGTTTGAGTGTAGTGTCGGTTTCTTTGTTGTGGCAGATTGTATTATGTGTGCCCATTTTTTTTTTGTAAATATTGAAAAATATATATTTTTTTTCTTTATATATTCAACTAAACTAATAAAGTAAATTAACAATGAAGAATTTTTAAATTAAAATAAATAAGCAAAAACTAAAATAAGGAAGCAAAAATTTTAATTATTATAGCTATTCTAAAATAAGCAAATAAATATTCATTATTTGAAATAATATAATTATTATCTTTATTCAAAATATTGTATTTAATTGCTAAAAAATTTTTATTAAATTTTTTTTTCAAGGAGAAAGATTTAATTATTTCTTTTCGCTATTTTTAAGGGATTTTTATTTTTTATGAGTATTTTTTTTGTTAATATTTAATAATTAGTCAATAAGATTCAAAGCTTATTGAATATTAATTTATTTTTATAATGAAAACATTTCAAATTTTTTATTAAATTTGTATACACGTTAAAAATTAGTTTACTTAATATTAATTAATCTAAATAAAAAATTATGTTTGTGTTGGGAGTTCTTATTTCAACAATCATTTAATCATTTGTTGCTTGGACGTTGGCTAACTATATTTTATTAGTTTTATCACTAAAACTATTAAATTTTTTTTAATTGCTTCAAAATTTTGAAAATAAAAAAAAATTACAAATTAAAAAACTTATTATTAAATTCAAAAGGGACAAATTAATTGATTATTCCTTTGAATCTTTTAAAAAATATAATGATTTTGTCAAAATTAATTACTAACTTTAAAATACATTAGAGAAAAGTTGGAATTGATCATTATAAATCAATTGCATTATTCTACAAAAAAAATAATTATAATTATCCTTAAAAATTTATGGAAAATTAATTCTAATAACTTTGCAAACTTAGAAAAAAGATTAAAATTTGCTGGATAAATAATTCCAATTACTGATAACATATATGATATTCATCTTTATTAATAGTCAGTTTAATTAATAATGCCCAAGTTATGGTTGGTAAAAAAAAAGGAAAATAACAACTTATCAAACTTTTAAAAGTAAATATTTTTAATTTTACTTCTTTATTAACGGGATTTTTCAAATTAAAAAGTTTTTGTTTATGACAATGTCAACCTCATTACTCTAAAATCTTAAAAACAATAATATTTAGTAAAAAGTAATTAAATAATTTTTATAAGAAGAAATAATATAATAATAAAAATAATTATAATTTATTCACTAACTATTCTGCTAATGAAATTTTAGAGTTTATTATTATTTATTTATTTTTATGTTATTTTCAGAAAATATTGCAATTGATAGTTTATAATTCTAAGTATTATTTGATTCAGATATTCTTAGAAATCCTTTATATTTGAATTTGATTTTACGACTTTTTAGAACAGGAATGATTGAACGCAGAATTGCAGGAGATGATGAAACAACATCTGATATGGCTGTTGAGGCTGCAAAAAAAGCACTTGAAATGGCTAATACTGCTCCTGAAGAAATAGATCTTATTGTGATAGGCACAATAACTCCTGATATGCCTTTACCGACAGCTGCATGTATTGTGCAGAAGAAACTTAATATTGGCTCAGCTGCCTGCTTTGACTTTCAGGCAGCATGTACAGGTTTTATTTACGGGTTAGAAATTGTCAATGCGTTGATGAAGAATAACCGTTCATTTAAAAAAGCACTTCTTATTGGTGCTGAAAAACTCAGCTCTATTGTAGACTGGACGGATAGAAATACTTGTGTTTTATTTGGAGATGCTGCAGGAGCTGTTGTATTATCTAAAACCAATGAATCAGGTGATACAATTCTTTCAAGTGCTTTACATGCTGATGGACAAAATAGTGATATTCTTACTATTCCTGGAGGTGGGGCATTACATCCGATTACTATGGAAAATGTAAATGACCATACACATTGCATAAAAATGGAAGGGAATAAAGTTTTTAAACTTGCAGTTAATGCGATGGTTTCATCATGCAATGAAGTTTTAAATCTTGCTCATTTAGCTTATAAAGATATTAATTGGTTAATACCACATCAGGCAAATAAACGAATTATCAATGCAATTGGTTCACGCTTGGATATGCCTGAAGAAAATGTTTGTGTTAATATTGAAAAATATGGAAATACTTCAGTCTGCTCAATAATGCTTGCTCTTGACGAGCTTATCCGTGATGGAAGAGCTAAGAAGGGAGATAAAATATTAATAACTGCATTTGGTGGTGGTATGACATGGGGAGCCGCTATATTAAAGTGGTAGTTCCAGGGAAAAATCTAATGATAAAGCAGATAAGATATATTTTGCTTATTTCTGCCTCAATTCTTCTCATTCTATTGACAGGATGTGATAATTCAAAAAAAGCTCCAGAGCCTCCACATGCGGAGGCTGCGCTTGTTGTAGAGTTATTAAAGGCTTTGAAAGATAAAGATTATATATTAGCTGAGAAAAAGCTTACAAGATTTGAGGCTGATGAAACAACAGATGTCTATCTTGAAGATATATTAATACGCATAAAGAATAATCTTCTGGTTTCTAAAGCACAGAAAATGCTCAATGCAGGAGAAATAGATAAAGCAGTTGAATGTTTAAAGCAAAGAGTAAGTGTGGAAGGAGAAAATTCTTCCTTAGTTGGTGCTTTGAATGATCTGAAAACATTAAAAGAACTTGATCTTTTAATAGAAAAAATCCGCAATGCAAAAAATTCTCGAGAACTTGCTATTAACACAGCCAAGTTGAAAAAAGCAATTAAAGCTTATCCTCCTGCCAAAATATTAACTGACTATTCTAATAAAAAGCTTAATCATGCAAGAATAATGTTGGCAAGGGAAAAAGAACTCGCTGTGGAAGATTTAAAAGCTACAATTGACTCTGCATGGGTTGAAGGGCGGGATTATATTGATTCTATGGTTGCAATATTAGAGGTTGAAGAACCAGATAGCAATGAAGTCTTAGCATTTAAAGATGCAATGAAAGAAGACTGGGAAAGTGAAAAGATCTCTGATATTTATTTAAATTCTGAAAAAGAATTTATTTTCTTTCGTAAAGGTTTAGCAACTACAAGCAAGCAGGAAAGAGAAAGCTTATTTAAAGAACTTTTATATTTACCGCCAAGCAGCTTTAAAAGTCTACTTATAAAGGCTGTAATTCTTAAATTTGCAGGTTATTCTACAGAATCATCAACAATTGCAAATCAATTAGCAGGTTCATTATCAATTTCATCTTTAAAAGTAAGACAGTGGTTCATGTTTATTCCTGATAGTTTAATTGATATAAATAAAATAAATCCGTTTGTAAAGTACCCGTTTATCATATATTATGATGAAGATTTAAGTAAAAACTAAGCTTCATTTTATTTAAAATTATTAAAAATAAAAAAGTAATAGTAGCAACTATTTAAATGAAAACAAAAAGGAGTAAAAAATGGGAAAAAGATTAGGTTTGTTAACTTTGGCAATGTGCATTATTTGTACCCTGGCTTTTGCTGATGAAAATGCAGCTCAAACTGATCAGCAGCAGCCGGCAGCGACAAAAAAAGTAGCACCGCCACAAATAAAAATGCCTACTATTGATCCTAAAGCTTGGGATTTTCTTCCAGAAACAGTTGCAGTTGTAGGAGATCAGAAAATTTCCAAAGAAGAGTTAATTAAAACTCTTGAACCACAGGTAAAAATGCTGCTTTCAATGGGACAGCAATTAGCTCCTGAACAGTATAAGATGTTAGCAAAAAATATGGCAGATGAGCTTGTAAAAGCAACAATTCTTGAACAGCTTGCATCTGATGCCGGTTATAAAGTAACCCCAGAGATGGAAAATGAAGTTTATAAAAAATTTACAGAAAGATTTAAAAAACAGCTTCCTGAAGGTCAGGATGTTGATTTTGCTGAAATAATCAAAAAACAGGGTTTGGATATAGCTGAAGTTAAAAAACAGCTTGCTAAAGGTGAAGCAATTCAGGAATGGATTAAAAATAAAATTGCTCCAGAAGTAAAAGTGACTGATGAAGATGCAAAAAAATTCTATAATGAAAATAAAGAACGTTATTTTAAACAGCCTGAAACTGTTACAGCTTCACATATTTTAATTAAACCTAAAGAAGATACACCTGAAGGTTGGAAAGAAGCAAAAGCTGAAGCAGAAAAGGTTTATAAAGAAGCTCAGGATGGTGGAGACTTTGCAGAACTTGCAAAAAAATATAGTGATGGACCAAGTGCTAAGAATGGTGGAAAACTTGGTAAATTTACAAAAGGTCAAATGGTTCCTGAATTTGAAGCAGCTTGCTGGCAGCTTGCTAAAGATAACAAAATTAATGGTTTAGATTTAGTTAAAACAAAATTTGGATGGCATATAATTAAAGTTACAGCTTATGATCCAGGCGGATATATTAAACTTGATGATAAACTCTTAGGGCAAATAAAAGAGCAGCTTCAACAGCAAAAGATAGCTGAAAAAGTTAAAGAGCTTGTTGATCAGGAAACAGCTAAATTGAAACCTCAGGTGAATATTAAGGTGGAAGCACCAAAAGCTCCTGAAGCTGAATCTGCAGAATAAAAGCATTATCTGTAAATTAAAAAATTTTAGGTCGGATTTTCCGACCTTTTTTTTTGCATAAAAAAAGCCAAATAAAACTATTTGGCTTTAAAATTTAATTGTCTAGGGAAAGAAATATTTATTGTTCAACTTTTGTTTTAGGTAAACCTAAAGCTTTATCTCCTTCTTTCCAACGTCCTTCTTCCTGTAGAACATTAATTCTTTCGAAACGTTTCAAAACATTTCTTTTCTGTATAATCTTTGTACTTCCTTTTAAGCTTGGATGACGAGACATTTTTATTACTCCTTTATTATATATTATATTTCTATCAAATCTAATAAACTAAGAACCGAATAATATTGTCTAATTTTATTAATATTCAAGTTTTCTTTAATAAAATACTTAAAAACAAGCCCAAAAAGGTATATTTTTGTAGAAAAAAAGCTTTTGAATAAAATATTAATAATTTAAACATGTCTAAAATGAAAATTTTTACAAATAAAAAATTAATAGTAATTCCTCTCATTTTCTTATTAATTTATCTTTCTCTATTTTTTATAGAAAATAGCCCACCCCAAAAAAAGTTTAATACTGCTTATATTTTTCAAACAAGTGATATTCATGGTTATTTAAAAAATAGACAAATAGATAAAAATGGAGGGTGGCTTAGATTAGGTCATGTTATTGAAAAAGAACTAGGGAAATTGGGTGGTAAAAATAATGGCTTATTAATTGATTGTGGAGATACTTTTCAAGGTTCTGTTGAAGCGGCTGTAACAAAGGGAAACTTTGCTGTAGATGCTCTTAATTTGTTGAATTATGATATCTTTGTTCCGGGAAATCATGACTTTGATTATGGAATAAATTATTTGCTTTGTTCTATTTCAAAATTGAAAGCTGATGTTTTAGCAGCAAATCTCAACTTTGACTATAATATTCAAAAAATTAAACCATGGAAGATATATAATGTCAATAATATAGAAATTGCTGTAATAGGAATGACATCTCCTTATATAAAATATTGGATAGGTAAAGAATGTGATGAAAAGTATTTCATAAGTTCGATAACTGATGAATTAAATAGAATAATTCCCAGTATTGTAAAAGTTAAACCTGATGTGATTGTTTTAGCTTTACATCATGGATTTTATAACTCTAAAAGATTTTCTGAAAAAGATCGACTTTTAAGAAATATTATTAAAGAATTCCCTGAGATAGATCTTGTTTTAGGAGGGCATACACATCAACCATATTCAGGAGATATAATCTATGCTAATTCAATTTTTGTTCAGCCGGGAGCACATGGCAGCTATTTAGCTAAAATAAAAATAGTTGTTGATAAATCATCGAAAGGAGCAACTCCTAAAATAGAAACTGAATTGATTCCTGTAACTTCAAAAACGCCATTTAATAATAATTTGTTATCTGCTGTTAATTATTATATTAAAAAAGCAGAAATAAAAACAAAAGAGGCAATTACTACCATTAAAGACACGATTGATGGTACAGGTCTTCCTGGTAATAATTGTAAAATTGCTGAGCTATTTGCTAAAGCAATATTCTCATCAGTTAAAGTTGATGCTGTGATGTGTACAGTTTTAGCTCCTAATAAAACTTTGAATGGATCAACAACATATAAAGATATTTATGAGGCTTGCCCATACGAAGACTCTATTATGACATTAACTTTAAATTGTAAAGAATTAAAGAAAATATTTATAGAGCAAAATCAATTTAAAAGCAAATATAGAAAGAAATTAGGACTTTATATAAAAAATGAAAATAGAGTAATAGGAATTGATAGTATTGATAAACTTGAGTCATTATTCAAAAATAATGATAAAATTAAAATTGCTTTTAGTTCTTACGATATAGCCGGTGCCGGTAATAGATATCCTGTTTTGAGAAAGATTGCTCAGGGCAATAAGAAGAATGTTTATGATACAAAAATATTGCTCAGGGAAGCTGTAGTTAACTATTTACGAGATGATAACAATTCAATTAAATAATTATTTAATATAATATAAGTTAGATATAAAAAAGCCTATTGCACTTAAAATTCCACCAATAATCGGAGTTAACATCCAGGCAAAGGCAATTTTTTTAACAGTTTTGAAATTTACAGTTTGGATTCCTTTAATTAAACTGATCCCAAGAACAGCTCCAACTATAGCCTGCGTTGTTGAAACAGGTACTCCTATAAGTGCATAAATATACACTGTAACCGATAACGATAAAACTGTAATAAATGCCATAAAAGAGTCGAGCTTTATTATATCGCAACCTACTGTTTCCATAACTGGTTTACTATATGTGATTACTCCAAAAGCTATCATCAATCCTCCGAATAATGCAGCTTGATTTATTGTTAATGAACCTGATGAAACAAATACTGCTGTAACATTAGCAACATTATTTGCCCCAAGAGCATATGCTCCATAGCAACCTGAAATAATTAATAAAATTCTAATTGTAAAATCATATTGTAAAACTGTTGGCTTCCAGATATTTAATATTTTTTTAAAAAGATTATAAAATATTAAAGTAAAAAGCATTCCTCCGATTGGGGTTGTGAGCCAGCAGATTATAACTTTACCTAATCCGGAAAGATTAACATCATTCTTCATTATGCCCAAACCGATTATTGCTCCAACCATAGCTTGTGAAGTTGATACAGGTAGTTTCTTAATAGTCATAAGAAAAACAGTCAAAGCTGCTGCTAACGACATGATCATAGCTTCTTCAAGTGGTTTAAACTTTTTGATTTTTCTAATAATAGATTTGGTAGTAACACCATTTCCATTATTAACTTCTTTTTGAATATAAAGTTCTTTTTGTGGAGATACTTTGCTCGTGGTTTGTTGTACATTGGAGTTATTTTGATTTTTAGCCAGTGAAAATGCTAAAGTTTCAATTCCATTTCTCCCTTGGTAAACAGCTCCGATTATTACAAAAGCAGCAGTGCAAATGGCAGCGATTCTAAAGCTAACCATTCTTGAGCTAACAGCAGTTCCAAAAATGTTGGCTGAGTCATTAGCACCAAGGCCCCAACCTAAAAAAATAGAACCTATATAATAAAAAATATTGCCTAATCCAAACAAATTATAATTTTCCTGTTATCTTAGATTTTTGATAAATTATATTTACAGTATTCAGTATTCTTTAAACTTTTCTTTTTATAGAAGCAATAATAATTTTTTGGGCAGTATGTTTAGACATATCACAAATATCACCTATCTCCAGAACCAGTTCCTTTTGTAGGAATTTTTCTCCAGGAGTTAAGCTTTTCTTTGCAAAAATAGCCTGAATCATTTTTCTTTCAAGTTTGTCACCTATGTGCTCATAATCATTAACTTTTTGAGTTATTTGTCTAACTTTGCTCATCTTTCCTAATAAATCATGAGCTGCTTCAACAGTATAATTAAAACAGTCTATACCTACTTTGAGAAGTTCAGTGATATCATTGCTTATTTTTTCGATAGGTAATGTTTTTTGGTCTACAATGATAAATATTGCTCGTTTACAGCTATCGGCAACATTATCCATTTCTTCTATTATTTCTAAGATATCTTCCCTTGTTTCCGGTAAAAGAGATTGGGAAAACATTTTATTTTCAATTTCTTTTCTTATTTCATCGGTATCTCTTTCTAGTTCAGAGATCTCTTCAGCCATTGTCATAAATGAGTTATCGATACCATGTTTTATAACATATTGGTAAGTTTTTAGAGTTTTATCTATGGTATTTTTGATAATATTGAAAAAGTCTTCTAATTGGTTGAGAAGTTGTTGGTTTTTACGTAAAGAAAACATTAATTCTCCACAAGATTTATAGTATTGTTAATACCAAAATATTAAAATACTGTTTACAATTAATAACCGTTATAATTGTAAACAGTATATATTTGGAAATTCCTTATTGCTATTTTAGAAAATAGGACATACTTCCCCATTATTTAGTTTTAAACCAAAATGAGCAGCAAGAGTTTGTCCAATATCAGAGAACGTAGAACGAGCGCCAATGTTGATATCTTTGATATCTGGTCCCCACATAAGAATTGGAATATGTTCACGTGTGTGGTCTGTTCCTTCCCATGTTGGGTCGCATCCATGATCAGCTGCAACCACTATTAAATCTCCAGGTTGTAATAGTGCTTCGAGTTCAGGAAGTCTACTATCAAAATATTCTAGAGCTGAAGCATAACCTGCAACATTACGTCTGTGTCCATATTTTTCATCGAAGTCTACAAAGTTTGTAAAAATAAGAGTTTGCTCGCCTGCTTGTTTTAATTCATCTAAGGTTGAATCAAATAGATTTTCCAAACCTGGATTTTTAACTTTTTTAGTGACACCGCAGTTTGCATAAATATCTGCGATTTTTCCTATAGCTACTACATTTCCTCCTGATTCTTTCAATTTATCAAGTAAGGTTGGTTCCGGTGGAGGAACAGCTATATCGTGTCTATTGCCAGTACGTTCAAACTCACCCTTCTTTTCTCCAAGGAATGGTCTAAGTATAACTCTGCCGATATTATACTTGTCAACAATTTTTCGGGCAATATCACCAATTTCATAAAGTCTGTCTAAACCAAAATGTTTTTCATGAGCTGCAATTTGGAAAACACTATCTGCAGAAGTATAAACAATTGGTTTGCCAGTTTTAATATGTTCTTCACCAAGTTCATCTAAAATAACTGTTCCAGATGAGTGTTTATCACCCAGGATTCCAGGTATACCAGTTTCCTTTATAAAATCATCAATAAGTTCTTTTGGAAAACAAGGAATAGTTTTAGGGAAAAATCCCCATTCAAACATCACAGGAACACCTGCAATTTCCCAGTGACCGCTCGGTGTATCTTTACCTTTACTTTTTTCAATTCCATAACCGTAAGCTCCATCTATTTCTCCGTCATAGCCAAGAGAATGTGCAAGAGGGGCTTTTCTGCTTTCTTCTGCAGCTTTCTGAAGTCCATGACGTGCAAGATTAGGTAGTTGTAAAGGGCCTTTTCTAAGTCCTGAATCGTCTGTTTTGCCAGCAGCACACTCTTCTACGATATGTCCTAATGTATCAGATCCTTTATCTCCGTATACTTCTGCATCCTCGGCTCCACCAATACCAAATGAATCTGTTAATAAAATAACTGCCCTTTTCATAACGTCTCCTTTCGCTTTTGTGTTATTGAAAATTTAAAAAATCATAAACCTAAGGTTCAATTTTAAGGGTCATTCTGTAATTATATAGGATAAGGGCTGTATTTAAAATAGATAAATATTCAAAAGTGTATTCATTTTTTAAACTAAAAAGCCCTTGATTAAAATTTAATCAAAGGCATAAAAAGTTAATTACTATTATAAATAATAGGTTAAAATTTAGTTCTTTTCTGTTTGCTGTTGGCTAATACTCTTAAGCGTAGTGCATTTAGTTTAATAAATCCTTCAGCATCTGCCTGGTTATAGACATCATCAGCTTCAAATGTTGCAATTTCAGGATCATATAAACTGTATGGAGATCTTCTGCCTGCTACGCGGGCTGTTCCTTTGTAAAGTTTCAATCTTACATCTCCGGTTACGAACTCCTGACTTTTATCAATAGCAGCCTGAAGCATTTCTCTCTCAGGGGAATACCAGAATCCATTATAAATAAGTTCAGCATATTTAGGAATCCAGCTATCTCTCAAATGCATAACTTCTCTATCCATAGTAATTCCTTCAAGTCCTCTATGAGCCATATAAAGAAGAGTGCCTCCTGGAGTTTCATAAATACCGCGTGATTTCATGCCTGCAAAACGGTTTTCAACTATATCTATTTTGCCAATTCCATGTTTACCACCCAGGATATTCAATCTATGCAGTAATTCTGCCGGGCTTGCTGCCTCTCCATCTATTTTAGTAGGAACTCCCTGCTCATAAGATATTTCTACATATTCTGCATTATTTGGTGTGTTGCCAAGAGGAGTTGTTAATTGGCCAAGAGTATCTGGAGCTTCAGTCCATGGATCTTCTAAAATACCGCCTTCAAAGCTGATGTGCAGAATATTTCTGTCCATACTGTAAGGTTTTTCATGGGTGCTTGTTACAGGAATATCATGTTTCTTAGCATAAGCTAAAAGGTCAGATCTTCCTTTAAATTCCCATTCTCTCCAGGGAGCAATTACTTTTATTCCAGGTTCCATTGCATAAGCTGTCAGTTCAAATCTAACCTGGTCATTTCCTTTTCCTGTAGCTCCGTGACAGATTGCTTCTGCGCCTTCTGCTCTCGCAATTTCTATTAATCTTTTCGCAATTAATGGTCGGGCAATGGCCGTACCCAACAAATAAGTTCCTTCATAAATGGCATTAGCTTTAGCCATAGGGAATATATAATCTCGGACAAATTCTTCTCGTAAGTCTTCTACATAACATTTACTGGCACCAGTTTTGATAGCCTTTTCTTCAATACCACTAAGTTCTTCACCCTGTCCTAGGTCTGCACAAAAACCTATTACTTCCAATTTGTGTTTTTCTTTTAGCCATTTAACGATAACCGAAGTATCAAGGCCTCCAGAATAAGCAACTACTACTTTTTTCATGATTTGTCCTTTTAATTGCTTTTGTTTTTTTACGAGAATTATTTTCAAATAGTCTCAAAGAAATTCGGCCAAACTTCTTTGAAAAATCTTTTTAATATAACTGATAAATGAAAAATTAACAGGAGGTATAAAAGTTAATTACTCTTAGCTTTTATTGAGAGACAACATCCTTCATAATTTCTACAAATTCTTCCCAGTAACTTATGAAAGCTGATTTCCCGGCGAAGAATGGAGTCATAATAGCAGCCCTTAATACAAAAACTTCTTCAATTTTATCAAATTCAGCTTCTGAAATATTAAGTTTGTTTAGAAATGCTTTTGGTATATCGTCGTATTCTTCTTTAGAAAGAATTGTTTTTGATGTGATAAAGGCTTTGTCGTAGAGTCTACCTGAAACATATGAACATCTATTATATATTTTTTCATTCAGGTTGTTCATTTTAATTAAGTCTGTATTTCCTAACTCATTAAATGCAAATATTACAATATTGGTGTCTGGTTTGGTGATGGGAACAGCAATATAAGTTTTATTGTCTTTTCCTTTAAATGGCATCATATTGTTAAGTGCGGCATAAAATGCTGAGCTTGCCTCAACTGTTCTTGCAATAAGCTTTCCATAACCGGTAACGTTTAGAGGAAGAGTTCTATGAGCAGCCCAAACAGCACATGCAGAGGCTCCGGGTTTTGATCCTTCCATTATATAAGGTCCAATTACTGCAGGATCACTTTCACTATCAACATAAGCGGCAGAATAATCTAATATTTCAAGAATTCTTTTATCTTTCAGTACAACTGCACCGGCAGGGTATGGAATATATCCTAGTTTGTGGCAGTCAATTGTAACTGAGTCTGCATCCGGTATTGCTTTATATGCGTTGTAAACACTTAAGCTTGGACAGGCATAGCTGGTTTTGATATCACTTTCTTTATAAAAAATCTCATTAAGTTTTTCATATTCAATATAATTATTATCTGAATCAATAAATAGAGTTCTTGCATACCCGCCATATGCAGCGTCAATATGATAGTAAAAATTGATATCTTCTTTTTTTAGTTTATTCCTTAATTTTACTACTTTATCTACATCATCAACAGAGCCTTCTTCTGTTGAGCCAACAACAGAAACTACAGCAAGTATAGGAATTTTCTTTTTTATCAATTTATTTATTATTTTTCTAAGTGCTGAAATATCCATTCTATAATCATCTTTAACAGGAACTGTTATTAGATTTTCTCTTCCTATTCCAAAAATATCAAGAACTTTATTCCAGCTGTAATGTCTTGATTTAGGGACAAGGAGTTTGCCTATTCCGGCAGCAGTTCCCTTGTTTCGTATAGATTCATCTAAAACTGTTTTTAAGAGCTTCTTCTCTTTTAAAGTCTCAATTAAGTCAAGAATGCTCTCTGTTGACATGTTTGATAATTTCCAGATATCTTTTTCGGATAGTAGCTCAGGAGCTTTTTTCTTCGTTGCAATCGGAATTGATTTTAAATTTCTAGCAAGCCATATAGCTTCAAAGTTAGCAACAGTTCCCCCTGATGTAATATGTCCCCAGGCTTTTTTGGGATCATATCCGAGCATTGCTGCAAGGTCTAAACCTGCTTCAAGTTCCATTTGAGTCGTTACTGGAGCAGCTTCATATGAACAGTTGTTTGGATTGTAAAGTATTCCTGCCATATATCCTAAAGTAGCCGGCATAAGAAGATCTGTTATCATATGCCCAAGATATCTTGGGGAGAACCATGGAACAGAGCTGGCTTTTAATTTTTCAGAAAGAGCTTCTAAGGTTTGTTTTATATTTGCCTGTGTGTCAATAAAGCTATCTTTACTTTTTCTTGAATCTGTAATGAATTCTTTGTCATTTGGATGAAAATCTTTACGCCATTTAATATGCTCATCCATTAAGAATGATAACATATTTTTAAAAAAATCTTTATTTTCTGACTTTGGACCAAGAAACATGGTATCGATATTAACTTTTTTCATATCATCCATAAAAAATCATCCTTATCTGAAGTTATAGCAAATAAGCAACCTTCGCAAAATCAAAGAGTATTACATATAAAAAGATTCAAGTCTTTGATTTTTTTACAAGAATTACACACAAAAGTTCAGTAAACCTTACTAACTCTAGTAAGCTTTGAGTATATATTATTTTAAAGTAGAAGTTTTTAAAAAGCCAAGCAATTTCAACAATTAATATAATTATTTTTATTATTGAGAACAATAATAGGTGTAAGCTGTAACTAAATTTTCTGACCTTTTACAATTCTGTCTTTATTATTGAAGTCAGGTATAGTTTCTATATTAGTAAAATTGTTTTCTTTTAATAGTTTTTCAACATTATTGCTTTGTTGATAACCAATTTCCAGAAGAAGCCAGCCGGATGATTTTAATGTTTTGTATGCCTGGGGTATTAATCTGCGAATTAAATCAAGTCCATCTTCTCCAGCCGTTAAGGCTGTTTTAGGTTCAAAATTTTTAACTTCATCATCCAATTCGAGATATTCATCTTCGGTTACATAAGGTAAATTTGCAATAATAATATCAAAAGAAGATGGACTAAAATTATCACATAAATTATTTTCAAAAATCCTAATATTTTTAATATTATTTTTTTCTTTATTTATTTTTGCATATTTGAGAGCATCAAGGCTAATATCTACTGCTGTAACCTGTGTAATTGGGGATTCATAAGCAATTGATAAAGCTATTGCACCTGAGCCTGTTCCTATATCGAGTACTTTTGGAGTTTCTGCAGGTAGTAAACGAAGAGCATATTCAACTATGAGTTCGGTTTCAGGACGCGGTATTAAAACCCCTGGACCCACATTTAGTTCTAAATTTCTAAAATTTTCATACCCTAAAATATATTGGAGAGGTTCACTGTTAACTCTTTTTTGAAAGAGGGCTTTTATTTGTTTTTTCTGTTCTTCTAAGATATCTATTTTAGGGTTGGTATAGATGTCAATTCTTTGAATATTTAAAATATGGGTGATAATTCTTTCTGCTTCATAACGACGTATTGAAATATCATTTGAAGGGAACGTTTTTTCTGCTTCACTTATTAAACTGCGAAGAAATATTGCTGGTGATTGTTGCATTTTATTTCTTTAAACATAAGAATATTACTGTGAAGAGTCGTGCATCATATCAATGAACTCATCTCTTGACAGGTCTTCAAGTTGTTTTCCTTTAGTTGAAAGTTTTTCATTGAATTTTATGGTTGTTTCAATCATTTTATCATGAGTTTCCTCAGAACCTCCGCATAAATAAAAATTATCGCCTTTGGTTACTCTTGTATGCTTGTCTTTATTATCAAGTCCTAATCCAAAAAGACCTGCTTTAGGAGTATTGTTTTTTGAGTAATTAACCATTATTGAATTCTTTCCTAAAAATTACAAAATATACCAAAAACGGTTGAGTTTTCGAAAAATCCAACTAAAAACCGAATTAGGTTTTATTGTATATAGCCAAAAACTAAAATATCTTAGGTATAATTAAAAACTAAAGTTTCCCCGTTTTTTTTGGGGTGTTCTTTGAAAACTTGATTTTCTCAGATCCACTATACTTCTGTTAATCATCATCAGAAAACTTTAGAATTAAAAAAAATGCAATTTTTTTAAATCTATAGCAATGGTGATTTTTGAAAAATTTTTTCTCATCTTTTTTGTGAGATGCCCAGTATCAGCGTTTTCAGTTGTTTTAAGCCCCTCGAAAGAGAAAAGATGATTTTTTTGAGGTCTTTGGCAGTACTATTCAGTGAGCTTTGTTTACTTTTGTCAAGTTTTAAGACATAACATGTTTATTGTAAAAAGCTTACAAATTGCAGTCAGGTGGCTGAACATGCTATATTACTCTATTATCAAAATTAAAAAAAAGGAGTAATACAACATGTTCAGTAATTGCAAATTTAGCACATTAATAGATGAAGTTGCAACAGTAATTCCGAGAAAAGACAGAAGAATTATTTTTAAAACCATTATAACCGGTTTGATTATCAGCGAAGGCAGTAAATGTATTTCAGCAATTTATCGTCTGTTTGCAATAATGATGCTGTCTAATAAGATATCGAGAAAAAAATATTACGGTTTTCTGCAGTCAGGAAAACTTAAACTTGCTTTAGTATGGAAAAAACTTTTTACAATACTTGGTGATGATATCCAAACATCCGGCAGACTTCTTGTAGCTCTTGATGATACAACATATGGAAAGACAGGAAAGAAAATTGCAAACTGCGATACTCATTACGATCATGCGGCTAAACTGAACAGCTCTAAATATCTTTTTGGACATTGCCGTGTTGTTCTCGGGATACAAAAGTTTATCCATGGACGCTGGGCATGTCTGCCCGTAAAACAAAAAGTTTACCGGCTTAAAAAATCTGTAGATAAAAAAGAATTTAAAACTAAGATAGAGATTGCCGGAGAACTGATTAATGAGCTGTATGAACAGTTTTCTATTCCTATGCTGGTAGTTACTGACAGTTGGTTTGGTAATAAGTCATTGACAAAAGTTTTAAACTCCTATAAAGAATCAATGCATATCCTTACTCGTTTAAGAATTGATTCAGCTCTCTATGATTTTCCGCCTGAAAGTAAAGCAAAAAAAAGAGGGAGAAAGAAAATTTACGGTATTCGATTACCAAAGTTATCGAAGCTGGCAGCGACTCTTGATAAAAAAGAAGATTATTTCTTCATTTACGGCAAAAGCAGAAAATGTGAATATTCAGAATTTTTATGTATGCACAAAGGATTTAAAACCAAAGTTAAAGTTGTTCTTGTTCACTATAAAAACGGATGGTTCTTTCCAATTGTATCTACCGACTGCAGCCTGACGGCTCAGCAGATGATAGAATATTATTCTGCAAGATGGAAAATAGAAAGCGGTTTTAAAGAACTTAAACATGAACTCGGTGCTCTGGATAATCAGGCAAGAAAAAGGAATTCTGTAGAAAATCATTTTGATCTGTGCTGCATTGCCATGACCGCAGCATGGATATACACTATAAAACAGGAGAAGGCTCCTGTTAGAAAATTTAAAACTGCAAGAGCAAATTCATATGCTTTTGCTGATATAAGAAGAAAAATTAAAAACGAATATTATGAGAGTTTTAATTTTATGGATATTTGCTCTTCAAAAGGCAAGTCACTGATAAATTATATTAGAGATATCATTTTTCAGTGTGCCGGGTAATTTTTTAACTCTCAAAAATAAGGAATGTTTAGATTAAAAATTTGATAAAGAAATAATATAATCACAGTATTAAGAAGTTTAAAGTTTAAATTAAAAGTGAAAAAAGCTAACAAATTTGTGTGTATCTTGCTCCTTACTATTGAATTAGCAGAGAGTTCTTATTACTTTTAACTATAGTCACAATGTGTAACTATATTATTTTAAAATTATTATTCAGTTTTATATAGCTGATTAACTATATTTGTATGAAAGGATACATCAGATGCCTACTCGAAAAAATAAGGGACCCATTGCAGTTATTGATGTAGGTGCTCATTTTGCCAGGTTGGAAATAGCTCAGGTTATGAGCGAGGGAAAAAAGTATGAAACTCTTGAAAGGCTAACTCAGATAGCGCCTCTCGGGCTTGATGTTTTTACAAAAGGAAAAATAAGTACCGATAATATGGTGCTTGTTGGAAATATATTGAAAGATTTTTCTAAAGTAATAAGAGAATATTGTGTTGAGCACATCAAAGCTGTTGCTACATCAGCTGTTAGAGAAGCTTCAAATAGAGAACTATTTATTAATAGAGTTCAAAAAATAAGTGGCATTAAGCTTCAGATTCTAGAGTCTCCAGAGGAATCAAGAATTATGTTTTTAGCACTTACAAGAGCTATTGGAGACAAGTTTGCTTTAAATAAAAAAAACGCAATGGTATGTGCTATTGGTACAGGAACTACCCAGATATCTTTTATTGAAAAAGGTATGCTCAAAAGCTCTGAGTCAATAAGAATAGGTTCTCTCAGATTGGTTGAAGAGCTTGAAAGACCGATGAACTCAAGACAGTTGGAAGAGACAATTAAGCCATTTGTTAAAACTGAAGCTAAGGGGGTTTTAGCTCAATCGACCCTGAACTTAAAAAATGGTTTGATGATAGGAATGGGGTCTTCGCTTAGAATTTTTACAAAGCTGGATTCCAGTTTAAAACCTGAAGGACAGTTTTTATCAATTTCAAAAAATAAATTTGATGATATTTATGCAAGAATTTCAAAGTTATCTCCGACTGAGCTTGCAGAACGATATTATATTTCTGAAACTCTTGCTCAAAGCATTGAGCCCAGCTGCGGAATTTTATATCATTTTTTAAATGCTACAAATATTGATAGATTAGTAATTCCTTTAATCAGTACCAGAGATGCTATTATTAATGATTTCATTAATGAAATATCTCGCGTTGAAGATCCATTTAATCCACATCTGGATTCATGTATAGAAAACATTGGAGAACGTTATAAGTTTGATAGAGAACATGCTTTAAAAGTTAGTGAAATTGCACTGAAAATTTTTGATAAGACAAAGTATTTACATGGTTTAGAAGAAGATAGTAGAAAGTTGCTTAAATATGCATCAATACTTCATGATATAGGTGTTTATGTAAATACCAGAAGACATCATAAACATAGTTATTATTTAATTCAAAATAGCCAGATACCGGGTATTGTAGAAAAAGATAGAGATATAATTGCAGCATTAGCAAGATACCATAGGCGGGCTTTTCCAAAAGTTTCACACCCTGAGTATTCATATTTATCTCCTGATGCAAGGGTAAAAGTAACTTTTCTATCTGCAATACTAAGAATCAGTGATGCATTGGCTTTTGGTTATAATTTAAATATTTTAAATATTAAACTTAATCATAAAAAACATTTACTAGAAATATTTATGGATGGACCAATAAACGATATTCTTGAAAACTGGACAAGCAAAAATAAGGCAAATTTATTTATAGAAATCTTTGGATATAAAGTAAGGTTGACGGGGAAATAGTATATGAAAAAGAATATAGACAAAACACATTTTATTAATAGAGAGCTTAGTTGGCTTGACTTTAATTCAAGGGTACTTGATCAAGCATTTGATAAAACAAATCCATTACTAGAACGATTGAAGTTTATGGCAATATTCAGCAATAACCTTGATGAATTCTTTATGGTTAGGGTAGCAAGTGTCAGACAGGATTTTGAAGCAGGAAAAACGGATGAAGAACCATCAGGGCTGATTCCTGCAAAACAATTAGAACTAATCCATGCCAGGACTAGGCTGTTTGTAAGAAGACAATATAATTATTTTCAAAATACTATATTAAAAGAGTTAAAAAATTCCGGCATACATTTATTAAAGCATGAAAATTTAAGCACAGAAGAAAAAGCTAGATTAAAGGAACATTTTGAAAAAAATATATTACCGGTTTTAACTCCGATTGCTGTTGATCCAACACATCCTTTCCCAACAATAAATAATAAAAAACTTGAAATATTGGTTAACTTAAAACGTCCTAATAAAAAAGAAGAATACTATGGTTTTGTAGAAGTTCCATCTGTATTTAGCAGGTTTATTAAAGTCAATTACTATAATAGCGATAGCGCTTTTATATTGATGGAAGATTTGATATTGGAACATATAAATATGCTTTTTTCAGGTTGTTCAGTATTGAATGCTGTACCTTTTAGAATTACAAAAGATATGGATTTTGAAATTGAAGATAAAGAAGCATCTGACCTGTTAACATATATTGAAACAAAACTTAAAACGGCTCATAAAAGAAAAGCAATTCGTCTTGAAATAGCAAGTGGTGTTAAAAATAAACTTTCATTATGGCTTGCTGAAAAATTAGGACTTTCTTCTGACTCTGTGTATGATATACATGGACCCCTTGATCTTGCCAGCTTTTTTGGTTTTATCCCTTTGGTTGCCAGAGCTGGTTTAGTTGATGAAAAAGTAGAGCCATTAGAAGTTTCAGCTTTTGACAAAGACGAATCAGTATTTGAATCAATTAATCAATGGTCTTCGATACCCGTATTACACCCTTTTGAAAGCTTTGATTATGTAATAAAGCTACTTGAAGAAGCGGCAGATGATCCGGATGTTTTAGCTATTAAACACACCTTGTATAGAGTAAGCGGAGATTCACCGATTGTTCATGCATTGCAAAAGGCTGCAGAAAATGGAAAGCAGGTTACTGTTATTGTTGAACTTAAAGCGAGATTTGATGAAAGTAAAAATATTGTCTGGGCAAGAAGACTTGAGAAATCCGGTGCTCATGTAATTTATGGAATAGGTGGACTGAAAATTCACTGTAAAGCTCTGCTTATTGTCCGAAAAGAATCAGGAATAATCAGAAGATATGTTCACCTGGCAACAGGAAATTATAATGATTCAACTGCTAAAATATACACAGATATTGGTATGTTTCTGAATGATAATGAAATATGTACAGATGTAGCTGCCATGTTCAATGTCATGACTGGTTATTCAGAACCTCCAAATTGGAATAAAGTGGCTGTTGCTCCTTTTAATTTAAGAGAAAAGTTTATCAGCTTAATTGATAGAGAAGCAAGAAACTCAACTAGGCATAAACCTGGTCATATAATAGCAAAGATGAACTCTCTTGTTGATAAAGAAATTATTGAGCATTTATATCAGGCAGCTTATGCCGGTGTAAAAATTGATTTGATAGTAAGGGGAATATGTTGTCTTAAACCTGGTATTGGAACTAAAAATATTAATGTTGTAAGTATTGTAGACCGATATTTGGAGCATAGCAGGGTTTATTATTTTGAAAATAATGGCAGCCCTGAATATTTCCTCTCAAGTGCTGATTGGATGCCTAGAAACCTTGATAAAAGAATAGAGTTGCTTTTTCCTGTTGAGAGCAAATTTGCTCAGGACATAATAAGAAAAACACTGGATCTTCAGCTTCAGGATACATTTAAAGGAAGAAAATTGAATTCTTATGGACATTATCCAAAGTCCAGAATTAAATCTCAGGCAACTAGGAGTCAGCTCAAAACTTATCAGATTTTAAGAAAATTTAGGCCGATACAAAAAAGTAGAAAGAGAATGATTTTTAAAAAAACTGTTGAATAATAATTTGGATTTTTTTTTAAAATAAAAGGGGGATCTTTTAATGAAAGTGGATTTTCATCAGATAGTAAAAAGAGCTGAAGAATTAAAGCCTGATATTACTCGTTTTCTGAGGGATATGATAGCTATTCCAAGTGAAAGTTGTCAGGAAAAACAAGTAATTCAAAGAATAAAAGAAGAAATGATTAAAGTTGGTTTTGATAAAGTAAATATTGATCCCATGGGCAATATACTTGGATATATAGGGAATGGGAAACATCTTATCGCAATGGATGCTCATATTGATACTGTTGGAATAGGAGAAAGAAAAAACTGGGATGTTGATCCTTATGAAGGAAGTGAAGAAGGGGATGTAATTAAAGGAAGAGGTGCATCAGATCAGGAAGGTGGAATGGCTTCTATGGTTTATGCCGGTAAAATAATAAAGGAAATGGGTCTTGATAATAAAGGAGATTTTACTTTTCTGGTGACAGGAACTGTTCAGGAAGAAGATTGTGATGGGCTTTGCTGGCAGTATATTATTGAAGAAAATAAAATTAAGCCGGAATTTGTTGTAAGTACAGAGCCTACATCATGTAGAATATACCGGGGGCAACGTGGAAGAATGGAGATAAAAGTATCTACTCATGGTGTTAGTTGTCATGGCTCTGCTCCGGAAAGAGGAGATAATGCGATTTATAAAATGGGGCCGATTATTAATGAACTGAAAGAGCTCAATAAAAAATTACACTATGATGAATTTCTTGGAAAAGGTACACTGACTATTTCTGAAATATTTTTTAGTTCTCCTTCAAGATGTGCAGTTGCTGATGGATGTTCTATTTCAATAGACAGGCGTCTTACTAATGGAGAAACCTGGCAAAAAGCTATTGAAGAAATAAAAGATCTTCCTTCTGTTAAAGCTGCAAAAGCTGAAGTAACAATGTACAAATATGAAAGACCCTCATATACTGGTTTAGTTTATCCTACTGAATGTTATTTTCCAACCTGGGTATTAGAAGAAAAACATCCTGCCTGTCTAACTGCTGTGGAAGCTTTTAGGAATCTTTTTGATGAAGAGCCCGTTGTAGATAAATGGACATTTTCTACTAATGGCGTTTCTATTATGGGGCGATATGGAATTCCTGTTGTAGGATTTGGTCCGGGACATGAAGATCAGGCACATGCTCCAAATGAATGTACATGGAAGAGTGAACTTGTTAAAGCGGCAGCAATGTATGCTGCGATTCCTACAATTTATGTTCAAAAGTTTGCAGAACATAAGGATTAAGTTGTGATGGATGATAATCATAACAGAGTATTGATAAAAAACGGAAAAGTAGTTACTTCATTCGGAGTTAAAGATTGCGATATTTTAATCGAGAATGAAATTATCATTGATCTTGGACATAATTTTGATACCGTTAATACAGAAATAATTGACGCAGAGAAAAATTATGTAATTCCGGGAGGTGTAGATGTACATACACATCTTAACCTTCATGCTGGAAATAATATAGCTAAGGATGACTTTTATTCTGGAACAGTAGCTGCAGCATGCGGGGGAACAACTTCTATTGTAGATCATATGGGATTTGGGCCCAAAAACTGCAACCTGATGCATCAGGTAAATGTTTACCATCAATATGCTGATGATAATGCTGTTATAGATTATGGATTTCATGGTGTTTTACAGCATGTAGATGAGGCTATTTTAGATGAGCTTAAAGATTTAATAGAAAAGGGAATTCCCAGCTTTAAGGCTTATTTAACTTATGATTATTCTTTGAATGATATTGATATTTTTAAAGTCCTTGAAAAACTTAACGGTCTTGGGGGAATATTAACAGTTCATCCGGAAAATGATTATATTTTAAATTATCTTAAAGATAAATTTTTACAGCAAAATAAAAAAACTCCAATATATCATGCAAAAAGCAGGCCTGACTATTGTGAAGGAGAAGCGATCAGTAGAGTTATTTGTTTAGCTGAAATGACAGGGAATACATCATTATATATAGTCCATTTATCATGTAAAGCCGGTCTTGATTTTGTAGAACTCGCTCAAAATAATGGGCAGCATATTTTAGCTGAAACTTGTCCACAATACCTTTTGCTGGATGAGAGTATGTACCTAAAAAAGAATGATGAAGGACTAAAATACATATTAACTCCGCCTTTAAGGGAAAAGTCAAACCAGGATTTTTTATGGAGCGCTCTACAGGATGGAAAAATTTCTGTTATTGCAACGGATCATTGCCCGTTTGATTTTAAGTTAAGAAAGACGTTGGCATCTGATGATTTTTCTAAATGTCCTAATGGGCTTCCTGGAATAGAAACAAGAATTCCTCTTATGTTCTCTGAGGGCGTTATGAAAGATAGATTGAGTATTGAACAATTTGTTGATGTCTGCTGCACAAATCCTGCAAAAATTATGGGTTTGTACCCTAAAAAAGGAGTTATAGAAAAAGGAGCAGATGCGGATATTGTTATTATTGATCCAGATAAAAAAGTTAAACTTTCAAATAATATACTTCATCAGAATGTTGATTATACTCCTTTTGAAGGAATTGAACTAAAAGGATATCCCGTGTTAACTATGGTGCGAGGGAAGGTTATTGTGAAAAAAAATATTTTTACAGGAAAAAAAGGATATGGGCAATTTATAAAAAGACGATTACCCTTATAATTATAAGTTTGTAAGGTGATTTTTTTGTTATTAATAAGACAATGTAATTGAATTAAGGCAGGGTCAGCTGTCTCAGCTGACCGCATCAGCAGCATTGAATAGACAGTTAGTTTTTGCAATACACTGAGTACGGCGTGCTGAGGACAGCATGGCCTACCCAAAAAGCCTTAATTTAACAACATTGATTAATAAGATGTTAACTAGTTTAAAAAAGGAAGAGCCGAAATGAAAAGAACAGTTATTTCAACAGATAATGCTCCCGGGGCAATTGGACCATATTCCCAAGGAATAAAAATAGGTAATCTTGTATATACTTCCGGTCAAATTCCTGTTAATCCTGAAACTGGAGAAGTACCTGAAGGAATTGAAGCTCAGGCTAGACAATCTTTAGAAAATGTAAAAGCAGTCTTGGAAGCCGGTGGCAGTTCAATAAAAAATGCGGTTAAATTATTAATTTTTATTAAAGATATGAATGATTTTGCTAAGTTAAATGAGGTTTATGGACAATTTTTTACTGAAAATTATCCTGCAAGAAGTTGCGTTGAAGCTGCACGTCTTCCTAAGGATGTTCTTGTAGAAATAGAAGCAATTGGATTAGTTGAATAACGTTTCTGGAGATTGATGATGGATAAATCAAATATCTTAGATCTTATAGGTCTCTTATCTGGCAAAAACATAGAAAAAATGTATCAGAATGATTTCTTCCTGACTTGGCAAAAATCATATGATGAAATTAAAGCGACTTTTCTTGTTGCAGATATTTTAAGAGGGATGAGAGAAAATAATATTTCAACAAGACTTTTCGATAGTGGACTTGGTATTTCATTGTTTAGAGATAATTCGACCAGAACCCGGTTCAGTTATGCCAGTGCATGTAATATGCTTGGACTCGAAGTGCAGGACCTTGATGAAAAAAAATCACAGGTTGCACATGGAGAAACTGTCAGGGAAACTGCCAATATGATATCATTTATGGCAGATGTTATTGGTATTAGGGATGATATGTATATTGGTAAGGGACATGCCTATATGAAAGAGGTCTCTAATGCGGTTCAGCAGGGATATAAAGATGGTATTTTAGAGCAAAGACCAACATTGGTCAATCTTCAGTGTGATATTGATCATCCTACACAGTCTATGTCAGATGCACTTCATGTGATTAATCATTTTGGAGGGATTGATAAGCTTAGAGGTAAAAAAATTGCTATGACCTGGGCTTATTCTCCTTCATATGGAAAACCATTATCAGTACCCCAGGGAATTGTGGGACTTTTCACTAGATTTGGAATGGATGTTGTTCTTGCACATCCTGCCGGATATGAAATAATGTCAGATGTTGAAAAAGTTGCTTTAGAAAACTCAAATAAATCAAAAGGAACTTTTACTAAAACCAACAGTATGGAAGATGCATTTAAAGATGCTGATATTGTCTATCCTAAAAGCTGGGCCCCGTTTGCTGCGATGGAGCAAAGAACGAAGCTTTATGGAGAAGGCGACTTTGATGGTATTGATAAACTGGAGAAGCAGTTATTAAAACAGAATGCTGAATTTAAAAATTGGGAGTGTTCTGAAGCATTAATGAGTACAACTAGAAATGGTAAAGCTTTATATATGCATTGTCTGCCGGCAGATATTACAGGAGTAAGCTGTAAAAATGGAGAAGTTGAAGCTTCTGTTTTTGATAGATACAGGACTCCATTATATAAAGAAGCCAGTTATAAACCTTATATTATTGCTGCTATGATTTTGCTTGCAAAAGTAAAGGATCCTGTTCAAAAATTTAAAGAAATTTATAAGAAGGCTCCAAGAAGGATATTGTAGAGTGAAAAAGAGTTTTTATTTCATAAGTATATTAACTTGTATTATTATAAGTAGTTTTTGCTATGGTAATAGGACTATTGAAGTAGGGAAGAAAGTTCCAGATTGGCTTTTGGAGGGAGAAGAAAAAGACTATAGAATGACTAGCTGGCCTAATAAGCTTGTTATCTTTAATTATATTGATCCTAGATGTAAAGATCAGAATATTAGAGTTGTAGGAGCTTTAAGAGATGCGATTGTAAATGGGAAGTTATCTATTAATATTTGGCAGGCAGTTCTAGTTGTTAATTGTGATACTGTATGGTATCCCAGATTTATTATAAGGAATCGGGCAAAAGAAAAATTAACCGAAGCTCCTGAATTGAAAGCTTTACTCTTATATGATTACCATGGAGATATAGATAAAAAATGGACTCATAGAGATACGAAAAATTCCAGTTGTTTGATGATTATTGATAAAGACGGAGTCTGCAGGGCTATTCATAGGGGAGCTATGTCAAAGAATCAGGTTGAAGCTTTCATTTCTTTAGCCGCTGAGATTCAAAAAGAGCCTGAAAATTATTCACTGTTGGGGGATATAAAAGATGGGAAGAGTTAAGCTGAATTTACCTGAAACATTTAATTATGAGACAGAGATAAAAATACGTATTACTGATATTAATTACGGAGGACATCTCGGAAATGATTCTACTCTTTCAATAATTCATGAAGCAAGGGTTAGATTTTTAAACAATTATGGCTATTCTGAAATTGATATTGATGGTGTAGGGCTTATTATGTCTGATACTGTAATTGTTTACAAAAGTGAAGGTTTTTATGGAGATACTTTAAAAGTAAGTATAACAGCTGGTGATTTTAATCCATATGGCTGTGATATTTATTTTAAGATTGAAAATAAGGATTCAGGAAAAGAAGTTGTTAGAGCTAAAACAGGAATAGTTTTTTTTGATTATAATAATCGAAAAATAGCTAAAACGCCTGAAAAGTTTAAAAACCTTTTTTATAGCTAAAGTATCTAAATAATTATTTAGAAAACGTAAATTCTTGAAAAATTTATAATTTTTAAGAAATTGCTTCTTGATTTAAAAGAAAATATAAGTATCTTATAGCTCTTTCTCAGACGTCCCCATCGTCTAGAGGCCTAGGACACCGGGTTTTCATCCCGGCAACAGGGGTTCGAATCCCCTTGGGGATGCCATGTTTATTTTAGACGTCCCCATCGTCTAGAGGCCTAGGACACCGGGTTTTCATCCCGGCAACAGGGGTTCGAATCCCCTTGGGGATGCCATACTTTTATTCTTTCCAATAATTTTGTCCAAAATGACTTTTTTCTACGGCATAGTTGTGATGAATATTAATTTCTCTCAAGAAATCAAATTTTTCTTTTATAAAATTAGTTCAGGCTTGGGAGTGTAGAACATAATTAATTCAGGAAAACCTGTATGCTTATCAATATTCTCCTTTACAACTTTAAATTCACATTTCTTATAAAATGCAATACTTTCTGTATTATCTTTATAAACATTTAGTTTTAATTCAATTCTGAGTTGTTTTGCTTTATTTATAAGTTGTTTACCTATACCTTGTCCTTGACTATCGGGAGAGACAAAAATTGCGGTAATTGTGTTTTCAATTAGAGAAATAAAGCCTAGAATTTTGCCATTACTATCAAAGACATAAGTTTCAGCCATTGGGAAATAGATATTTCTCATATCATCTATTTTAGATTCCCAAAAATCCTTTGAAATAAAGTCATGTGCTAGAATTGAGGCATCAAGCCAAACTTTTAGCGCCTGTTCTATATCATGTTGTTGAAATTTTCTAATCATTTAGAAAATTTCTGATTTTTGAAATACTCTTATGATTTCGTCTCTTGGATAATTATTGCTTAAGCAAAGCATTAACAGTATCCTGGATTTTGTAGGGCTTAACGGTCCACCCAGAATTACTCCGACTTTTTGTAGGTCAACACCTCCTCCTTCTCCGGCATAAACGGGAAGAACATTTCCCTCAGGGGATCTTGACTGTATAAGGAGAGTAACATCTTTAGCTGTTTTTATAACTGATCGTATTGTTCTGAAAAGTCTTTTGCTTACATTTCCTGCCCCGTAACCTACAATTACTATTCCTTCTGCCCCATTACGTACAGAAGCTTTTATTAATCGACCATCTGCTCCTGGATATGCAAGAATAATGTCTACTTTTGGATAGTGCTTCGGGAGGTCGAATGTTCCAATATTTATTGGTTTGTTATACCATGTTACATGAAATTCATCTACTATGCCTAAAACGCCATGTTTGCCTCCGTTAAAGGCTTCGATATTTGATGAGTCAACTTTTGAAACAGCAAGGCCGTTGATAATGTTTCCATTCATAACTACCATTATGTTCCCGTTATTAGCATATTTTGATAAAATAACTCTTATTGAGTTGATAAGATTTCTTGGCCCATCAGAGTCTCTTTCAGAAGCAGTCCTCATTGCTCCGGTTATAACCATTGGTTTATTCGTATGAATTACCTGGTTAAGAAAGAAAGCAGTTTCTTCCATTGTGTCTGTTCCGTGAAGAATTAATAAACCGTCAATTTGGGGATCTTTATTTAATTTTTTGATTTTATGGGCAAGTTTAGAATAAATCTTATAATCCATATCCCTACTGTCAATATTTGCGACAGGATAAACGATAAGATTTGCTAATTCTTTTAATTCAGGGACAGAGTTAATTAAATCTTCTCCTGATAATGCAGGTATTGCCCCTCCGCTTACAGGGTCTATCTTTTGAGCTATTGTTCCACCGGTAGTAATTATGGCAATTGTCTTTTTAGAGTTGTTTTCAGAAGGTGTAAACATGCTTGATGCTCCTTATTATACCGAAGGTATTTTAGTTTTTGGTATATTTACAATATAAGCAAAAAAATGATAAAATAAATCATCATTTATAATGCTTATATTATATCCTAAATCATGAAAAAAAGAACAATATTGTAATAAAAAGTTATTATAAAAGGCCAGTGCTGAAGTAACGCTCTGCTCTATCCGGAAGAACTGTACAAATTAACCACTCCGGGTGTTTTGCAAGTATTTGTCTTGCAGCCCATACATTTGCACCTGATGATGTTCCTACCAGCAGAGAGTTTGATTTTGCCAGTTCTCTGGTTGTATTTATCGCGTCATCATCGGTAACTTCAATAATTTCATCTATAAGTGAAGTATCTAGAATATCTGGAATAAATCCATCACCAATTCCCTGTATTTGATGAAGTCCAGGTTCGTGGCCGAGCAGTGCAGATACATTTGCAGGTTCTGCTGCAATTATTTTTATATTAGGTTTATGTTTTTTTAAAAAAGACCCAATTCCCTGTAATGTTCCACCACTTCCAATACCGGAAATAAAAGCATCTATTTTTCCACCTGTTTGACGCCAAATTTCTGATGCAGTATATTCATAATGAGCTTTAGGGTTATTTGGATTTTCAAATTGCTGCGGCATAAATGCTCCGAGTTCCTTTGCAAGTTCTTTCGCTTTGGCTACGGCGCCTCCAACACTTTCTTTAGAAGGTGTTAAAACTAAATTACCACCTAAAACTCTGATAATATTCTTTCGTTCCTGACTCATATCTTCAGGCATAACAATGTAAACTTTATATCCTTTTGCAATACCTACCATTGTTATTCCTATACCTGTATTTCCTGAAGTAGGTTCGACAATTGTCATCCCAGGCTTGAGTTTGCCTTCCTGTTCTGCTGCTTCAATCATTGAAAGTGCAACTCTATCTTTTATACTTCCACCTGGATTTAAAAATTCAGCTTTTGCAACAATGTTTTCATCTCTAAATGCTATTAAGGGGGTGTTTCCAATCAAATCTAAAATGTTAGTGGTTTTCATTTATTAACATTAACTTTCTTATTGTACAAAAATTTAAAATAAATATAAAATGATATTATGTATCTTATACTGTAAGCCTACTCGAAACAGGCAAAGAATAAGATTCAGATATACTGCAAAGTGCTAAATATAAACCCTTAATTAAACTTTTGTAAATAAGTTCTAAGGTTTGTTGTAAGTTTTTGAGGTTTAGAAAAGAAATTATTTCCTTTTGGTTTTATGAAAGCGTTTAGCCTGTACAGATAGAGTTTCAAAGAGCCTGAGTTGGTTGGAAGACAGTTCTCCTCCATCACAGTCCATTGAGATAAAAGGAATATTGTATTCGTTTGAAACTGAACGAAGAACTGCAATTGAATTCATTGCCGGCTGGCAGTTAAATGTTCCTATATTAATAAGTCCATCAAAAACATTTGCTTCAATTGAACTGAGATATCTTCCGACTGTTATATTGCTTTCGGTAAATACCCTGCTTGATATATGCTTACCACCTTTTTTAATAAGTTGCTTATATGGAATGTATTTATCATAAAGCAAGCCTGACGCTTTCATTGCAGAACGATATTTTTTAGTCATTACTTCCATATAGATAACATTTAAAATGGAGCCTGCAGCTTTTAGTTTATCTCTATCAGGTTTTTGTGTTTTCATGATCTTATTTGTCAGGTTTTTTAACATGAAATCGAAATGGTATGCAAAACATGAAATTGAAGTATAGAGTTTTTCTATATTCTCATTGCCTGTTTTAGCACCATATTTTACTGATTCAAAAGAAGATGCCCAAAGACCGCCTTCGAGAATATCAACACATTTAGCAATAATGCCATTATCTTCAAAATATTCCACAATAGGGTGATTTGTGAATAAGACATTTAAACCGCCGAAAATAAGGACTTTGGGAGCCTCTTTTGATGATATGCGTTTTGGAATTTCAGCTACTTCTTTAGCCCATTGATTGATTGCAGGTTTTAACGGTTCTCCTGTTTCTGCTGCTTTTAAAATTTTATTTGTAGCTGTCTCAAATTTTTTCAAAGCATCTGTTTTATTTTTAGCAATACACTTTAAGCTGTTTTCAGCTTCTTCTAGTAGATCTGATAAATACATCACAGAGGAAAAGTCTTTTAACCCAAAAAACGCAGTTGATTTTTTTTGACATGAGCGCAATCCCCCTGTCTTCTTTCGAATAATTTCAACAGAAATTGATTTTAATTTTGGATTTAAAATTCCAGGAGCAATTGCCGCTCTTCTGAAACAGCGTTTAATTTGATATCCTTTAGAAATTTCCTGAATGCCAGGGTTAATATTGTCGCCCATTTCTGTTCTTGCTTCAACTGCGTCGCATTAGCGTTTATACTGGCAATAGATGCTGATATTTTTTTAAACATCAACATTGCTGTTTTCCTGTTGCTGCCATTTATTGATATCCTGATGAAGTTTTGTCTGGACCTTTTTACAAGTGTGCAAACAGAATTAAAGAATAGAGGCCTTGTTGTTTTTGCTTCCATATGTTCTTCCGGTTCAGCCAACCTGCAGAAGATATTCCACCAATTAAATATCAGCGATATTATTCCGGCCATAAACTGGCTCCTTTTCATATCTCTTGTAGTAAACCCACACCAGTCCCATTGGTTTTTCATTTCGTCAAAAACATTCTCACAGTCAGCTCTATCTCTGTAATATTGTGCAATAGTTAAAATGGCATCACTCAAGCTTGTAACCAGAACCTGATATTCGTATTCAGGTATTTCATCTGTAACAACAGCGAGAGGAAATTCACCCTGCACTATTTCAGAGTTACTACTTTTTTTCTTTTGTTCAAATTTTTTAAGCTTACTGTTGTTTGTCTGGCGTCTTAATACAATAATCCTTCTGTTTCTGTTCCAGCCATCAAGTTTAATCTGAGTCTCAAATCCAGACCACCCATCTCCGGCATCATTCCATTCTGTTTCAGGATTTCTTAGTTTCTGAGCACTTTACCCCTATGATTTTATTTTGATACGAACTTGTAGAAAAGCTTCAAATTAGTTTCCGGAAATTCCATTTCAGTTTCATTTAAAAAGTTCATCAATGATTGAATTATTTTATCTTTTTTATGTGATGAAGTGTAATGCAATTCAACCTTCAAAATATTTTTATCATATAGAGGAATAATATTTGCCGGTGTTTTGAAAATAGATTCTATTATGCTCTTTGCAGTATCTTTTTCATATTTTCCCAGAATAGGCATGATGACATTTGACATAGCTACTTCAGCTCTGTATGCAATCATTTTTATAATATCAATAAACTTTTTTCTACCCCCATGAAACTGAACAAATTTAAATTCCTCCGGCAATTCTTTGACAGTAATATATTTATCTGTATTCTTTCTTGTTTTTTTCTTTTCGGTAATAGTTTCTTCAAATTCAAGTATTTCTTTTGTTAACATTCCTTCTCTTTCTTCAAAGTTCCTGCGTTCTTTTTCTGTAGGGTTTTCCTTTAAAGTCAACTGCTGTCTTTTAAGTGTTCTTCTTGCCAGTTTTGCTCTTAATGAATTTAAATCTTTCTCCAGTTGTCTATATACCGGGTTTACAACTGTTTCTGTCTCATCTACATTTGTTTTTTTATATGAGTTAAGTGTATCTATATTATAATCTTGTCTTGCATATTTAAAAAAGTTTTCCTGAGATGTTCTACTCTGCATGTGACTGTATATGTATTCAGCTTTACTGATAAAATCTGTTGAAATTACTGACACCTGATGACCTGATTCAGTTAACTGTCTAACTTCTCTGCAATAAAAATCATTCGTTTTATCATATACCCTTTTTTCCGCTATTTTTGTTTTCTCTACATTATCAAAAGGGTGTATAACTTCAACTTCAATGAAATCATTTTCATCCCAGGCATCTTTTGGATATTTATTATATGTCTGACAGGCAATTCTGTGTTTTTCCCACAGGTCTTTGAAGAGTTTCATGCTATAGCCTTCTCTGTCAAAAATTATTAAAAACCTGTAGATATCAGGATTTTCAGCAAGTTCATATGCTGTCTTTTGACACGGCATTTCTTCAAGCAGTTTTGGTATTATTTTCGTCTGCAGTATTTCTATAAGCCCCTTTGAAAAAGGTGTTGTTACATTAAAAAATGGTGCCCCGTTCTGATCATTAATCCAGTAGTCGGTCATTCCGCGAAGACATAAATGCTGTCTTGATACATATCTTCTCGGCAGCTTTGTTTTTCCAAAATATGTTCTTACATGACCATCAACATAAAGCCTTCCTATAGTATCCTCATTTTTTTCCATCCAGGTGCTGGAATGTTCTGAAATCCATTTATCCAGATTTGCTTCATTCTGACCATGTGAAAGTTCATCTGCTTTTTCGCGCATGGTTTTAACAGCAGGAATACGGTCTATTCCAAGAAGCTTTCCCCATTCTCCGGGTGAAACATCACCAAGGCGGTTTATGTTTCCTACACGGGCCAGAACCATAAAAGCTATCGTCAGAAAAATATCATATATTCTATAAAAACCCTCTGAAAAATTGAATGAATTCATTGAATCAAGCAGACCGTTGGATAAAAGTGCAGGAACTGCAAGCAGTAAACCACCATTATCAATATCATAATTCTTATTAAATTCTGTAACTGCACTGACTCTGCCTAATGCTGCAAAAAGTCGTCCTGTGGTGTCTGTACACCCTTTGCCAAGTGCCTGACTGTTATCCTCTATATTGCGTTCTGATTTGGTTTTTCCTGTGAAGTTTTTTTTAGTGGTTCCAACAGCTTACCGGCATGTATGGCTTTAGATAGGGTGTTAAACTTTTAATGACAGTTTTTCTGCTGTTTCTGAGCGACTGTGACCTTCATTTAAAAGGCACTGGGCTTCTGACAATACTTCAGACGTAAGAACTGTTCCACCTTTTCTAGTGTTTCTGGGTTTATAAAATCCGTCTATACCATCTTCTCTGAGTTTCTTAAGATTACGTTTTACACTTATTTCGCTTACTCCGAAAGCTTTTACAATCTCGCAGTTTTTACAGTGACCATTCAATATCAGTTGAGAAGTTGTTATATTAAAGCCGCGACGATCATCGTGTCGATGAAAACCTACAGGTGCACAATAAATAAAATAGTAAACATTACCATCTTCATTAAAATTATAGGATACGATGGAGTTTATGGTATTTTCTCCATATAAAAACAAAGGCAATAGTTGTTCCGCCATAATTTATCCTTTTTCTTTTTCTGTTTTTTTTGTATTCTAAAATTAATAGAGAACAACTAAAAATCCAATCAATTCAGAATTTATTGCCTATGGGACAGGTGTTCAGAGTTTAATCAACAGTCCTTTAATATTTTTGGTTCTTTTGAGTTTAAAAAGAAACGGTACACCTCTTTCTTCACAACCGGACATGGTACTGTCATTTCCAAAACCTATATCTCCTCTGACAAACTCCGGATAAAGCGATTTGGGCAAGTTGCCAAGAAAACGCCATAATCCGGGATGAGAATACTTACCGGCAGTTTCATTGCCGGGCCTGACATCAACATCCGCTACTAAGCGTAATGAACCGATTACATATGTGTGATAACAGTGCGATGGCCTGCCCGGCTTTTTGGGATTATAACCTATTTCTGCTCCCTCCTGATTTCCATATATGGGTTTTACCGTTGGGTCTATATCAAGAATATAAGGCTTACTTAACAAGGGTTCATATGTTTTCAGACTGTGATACCTGAGCCACTTCTGTCCTTCTTCATTATCTATTTTCTTTAATGCCCGTTGTACAGAGTCATGAGATACAAATTTATTAATACCGATGAGTTCAGCTGATATTTTATCCCCGTAAACTGAACTCATGTGACTATATCTTGTATGTCCTGAAAGAACGGATATCATTATTGTTCCAAGAACATCCGGAACTGACGGTGCATTATTGCTTTTATATTCCAAAGGACAGTCTTCCGCCCAGGAAGCAAAGAGATTGCCTTCGTGCAGGAATTCTGCAAAAAAGGGTAAATAACCGTTCAGGGTTATGGAACTGTTTTGTTCAAAACTCCAATTAAAAGTTCCGTTATCTGTTCGAAGCTTATTACTGTCGTTGAAATCTGGATCGAATGGACTTAAATTATTATTGGTATTGTCAGTCATTTTTTATTCCTTTGTTGGGATTTTTTTTTTAGACTGACAATGCTTTATTTTTTGAAAATTTCCAGCTAATTCACCGTTTTGGTGAAGCTTTTCTGATCTTAAATAATATATAATGTCTTAATAATAGAATTCTTACACACTTAAACTGTATTTTGACTGCGATCTATAGGGTAATTGTGTAATACAGGCTTCTCAGATTTTTGATCACCCATCGCTTAAACCTAGACGATTGAAAGGGATAATTGATTTAATCAACTATCCCCTGTTCTACGTTAACGTTTCTATTTTTTATATTCCAAAGAGAAAATATGTGCTTTGGAAAATGGAGTATGTTCCCATGAAATATCTGAATATTCAGCTTTATCTTTATTATTAGATTCAATTTTATATATTATAGCTCCAATTGTATTTTTATCTTTAATATAAGAGAATGCAGGTACAAAGTAGCTCCCTCCAATTTTTATTTTAGTATTATCCATTAGTTTAGATTTACAACAGACTGATTTACTGCCACTTGCACTATATTGTACTATTCTATTAAAGGAATCGGTGTCCCCGTCAATAACGAGATATTGTTCGTTGAAATCTTTCAATAATGGAAAAATTTTTAATTCATCTGTCCTGGAAGGTATCATTCCCTTTTTTGCTTGTCCTACATTAATTGTGTACGGCTCTGCAGATAAGTTACCATAATTTTCTTCAAGATTAATTATAAACCTCACATCATTATTTGGTTCAATCCATTCTTTTACTGCTTTGCCTGAGGGAGATTCTGCCTTGACATAAATACTTTCATTTGTACCATTTTTTACAACATATGTGGCATTGAATTTTGTTCCTGCAAATAAACTGGCTGCTGTAATTAATGCTAAAACTGTTAAAACTACTTTTTTAAAATTTCTCATCTTTCTTCTCCTTTTAATTTAATTTTGTTTTGATAATAACAGTAAAATATTTCATAAATATCAGTAAACCAATAGAAACCTTTTCAAAAGAAATAATGCCAAAGAACAATTATATATATATGACACTAATACATGGCATTTATTAAAGAGACTACATAATACTTCATTAAGGAATTATTAAAATTGCGCTCTATGTCCTCATGAAAGGAAATGTTGGGAAAAATTGTAGTCTAAAACGTCATTGTGCAAATTAATTTTTTGACTATACTCAAAGCAAAATGGTTTTCGAAAACTTTGATAATAATCGAGTTCAATTTCTCGATATATTGCCAAAGTTTAGAATACCTCCGGTATACTACAATTGATTTAACTCTTGTTTCTCACCTCTAGGTGAAAGTATTATTTGAGATCCTGCTCTTTTTTTCAGAGTGGCAATATTGTATCAAATATGATATAAAGATTGTGTATGCCAATTAGTTATCTAATACATTTAAATTGCTTAAACCTTAAGAAGGAAGAAAAATGAACTGGCTAGCATGGTCTATGATGGGAGTTTATATCTCACTCTTAATCTTGTACTTGTAATTACAGTTGGTGGTATAGCATGGTCACAGTATGAACTTGCTATACCAATCGCTATTATTGAAATAATTATCATTGCTCTTTTTCAGCTGCTATGTCCTCACTGTACTCAACAATCAATCAAAAATGAAGAATGAATATGTTTAATAAAAATCAACCTTTAGATAAGCCTTTTGATATTGGAAACGGAATTGTTTCATCTTCTATTTCCAATAATGGAAGAATTATAAGCATAAACGCCGCACATAAAACACATGGATACATAAAACTGACTCCTGTTGAACCATTTTCTAATAATAACTGGTATAAACCTGAAAAAGTAAGAGCTTATAGAAACTCTTTTCTTACAGAAGAAATAGAAAGGAAAGGCTACACTTTATTATTCGAAGTAGAAAAGGAAAACCGGCCTGTATCTAAATCACAGTTAAACTTTATTGAAAACACCAATACTCTCTTTATCAAAGAAATTTATGATAAATTTATATTTAAAAAGTTTGTTTTCATACCACCTACAAAAAACTTTTTAATTTATCTTTACGAAATAGAAAATCTCTCATCTGAAGCTATTTCCCTACCATTTGTAATATATGGAAGCTATGGAATTACCCGAGCCAGCTATGGACAGATAACAGAGAATGGCCCAATACCTATACCACAAATAAACAATAATATAGAAAAAGTTAACTCAAATCAATTAAAGATTACAGAAACAGGTACGCAAAGCAGCAGTATCCTACAATTGATTGGTGAATATTCTGAGTTTGAATTTCAATTCGATAGATTAAGCTCTTCCACTCCATCAAATCTTAAAAATTCAGGGAAAATTAATTTAAAACCAAATGAGCAAAAACGTTTAGCCTTAATCATTAGTTTATCAGATTCAGAAAAAACAAGTATTTCAACTTTTACATTAGATGATATTTACTCTTTAAAAAAAGAAACAGATGTTTACTGGGAAAAAATTTTAATAAAAGCAAGAGAACCTGAGATCAATTACATAATCAACAGAAACCTGGCGTATACATTTGGCTGCTGTTGTATAAAAAATAACGGGGCAATGATTACAGACCATCAATCTCTACCTTTAACCTGGAACAGAGATAATTATTATATGTATAAGCTTTTAGAGTATGCTTATCGCATAAATAAAAACCCTGATATTCTAAAAGCAATGAAAAATCATATTATCTGGTTGTTTACTTTTATTACAGAATCTGGATGGGGTAGATCTCATCTTATCAACGGCAAAATAAAAGATAAAGTATTTCAGTTTGATCAACAATGTTATCCTATTATCCAATTCTATGATTATTTAAATAACATTAATGAAGACCAGGAACTTATAGAGCTATGTACTCCTAAACTGGATCAATTGAGCAATCTTCTGTTCACAAAGAAAAGTAATAGTTTAATGCTTTTTGAAACTGAAGAAAATCCTGCTGACGATCCAGTGCTGTACCCTTATCATTTTTCTACACAGGTATTAGCATGGAAAACATTTAAAGTTTTGTATGAATTAAACAAGAAATATTGCTTTTCAAAAAAGGACTATGAAAAAATAGCTCATGAAATAAGAGAGAATGTTTTTGAATTTATGATAGGAGAAAGAGAAGGAAAACGAGTTTTCTGCTACACCACTGATACAAAAGGTAATTATGAATACTATCATGATGCAAATGACCTCCCAACTGCTTTAGCACCATTATGGGATTTCCTAGATGTGGAAAGTAACGTTTTTCAAAAGACAATGAATTGGGCTTTTTCTAAAGAAAACCGGGGTTATTATCAGGGACCTTTCGGAGGACTTGGCTCCGATCATGCAAAAGGACATTGGCCACTTGGCACATCTCAACTTCTTGCAATAGCATTATCTTATAAAGGAAAAAGCAAAGTCGCAAGTAACTTATGGAATAGAAGTTTGAAGAGGTTAGCAGATATCGTAATACAAGATGGACTTTTTTCTGAATCCGTTGATCCATTGACAGGCAATGTTTTCACACGCTACTGGTTTGCCTGGCCGGGAGCAACAATATCATGGCTTTATCTTGCAAAAATCATTGATAATTGAATATTAAAATATTCATTACAAAGCATCGAGTCTCTACTTCCCTGTAAGTTCTGCGGCTATTTCTTTGAGAATCGAAATTATCCATAAAACAGCTTTATCATTATCACGGTTAACGTGCCTGCATGCTGATATAGTTATTTCAGGCATAGCAAACTCTGGTTCAACAACTGAATAATTATAAAATGATGAATATTTTTCGGCTAACCTTTTTGACCCCAAAGTAAGGCAGTTGGAATCTTTTAATAGACCTAAAAGAGCAATAGAATTATGAGCAGAAATATTCTCTTTAACAGGAATTTTCACCAATTCTTCTGTAGTGAGAATCCATCCTGACTTTGGATATCTAACACAAACATGTGGATACGTTAGGTAGTCTTCCAAACTTACTGTCTTTTTCTTTGAAACAACATGTTCCTCATCAGCCATACAAACTATTTTGTCGGTAATTAAAAATTCATATTTTAATGATGATACTTTCTCTTCTGAATGAAATGCCCCAATCCCAATGTCAATATCTTCATTTTCAAGTTGCTCTTTAGTATTAGAAAAATTTAAATCTGAGGTATAGAAACTCATATAAGGCGCAACTTTTTTTACTCTTTTTATAAGTTCAATAACAAAAAAAGCTACCCCATAGTCAGTTGAAGCTATTTTTATCTGCCTTCTGGAATTTCGATGATCGAAGTCTTTTAACCTAAAAATATTTTCTAAATTCTGCACTGCCTTAGTTACAGGTTTTAGCAAAGACTTTGCCAAAGGGGTAAGCATCATTTTATTGTTAAGACTACTCTTCAATAGTAAATCATCTTCAAAGATTTCCCGTAACTGTTTTAAAGAATAACTTATTGATGGTTGGGATAAGTTTAATTTTTTAGCAGCAGTAGTTGTATTTTTTTCAATAAGAAGCTCATTCAGCACATTTAACAAATTCAAATTAATTGATGAAAGTTTCTTCTTCATTTGATTTACCTATATTATATATAAAAAAAGAAATAGTAAAACTAATTAAAAGCTTTGTACTACAAAGTTTACGAATAAAAACAGACAAGTTCAACAACTCATTTAATAAAAATAACCAAATTAACTATTTTTTAAATCGCACTCTGCAAGATACTTTTTAGCTGGGAAAAGATTTGTGAAAAGAATAAATACTATTAAACTAACAATTAAACCAGGAAAAATAGACTCTAAACCAAAGGAAGGCAAAATACTCTGTTCTACTAAAATAACTACAATGCTTCCTAGAATAATCGAACACATTGCTCCCATCCAGCTTGCCTTTTTCCAATAGTGACCTAAAATATATGGGAAGAAAAATCCTCCGGCACGAAGAGAAAATGAAAACATTAAAACTGCAATAATACTTTGAGTATTAGATAAAGCAACTACCATACTTAAAACCCCAATAATAACCATCGTATATTGAGTAATTCTTAAAAGCTGTTTATCAGAAGCACCTTTGTTTATATATACTTTATAAATATCGTTAGAGAAAATTGATCCGGCACCAAGCATATCCGAGTCTGCACTTGACATCGTAGCAGAAATCAATCCTGCAAAAAGAATACCAACTATATATGATGGCATTGTTTGTATAGCTAATGTAGGTAGAGCATATCTTGCTCCATTCTGCATTATAGCTGTTCCATCCAGCATTCCGTTTTGTACCATCGAATATGAAATCAAACCAATTATTGCAGGGATAAACGCAAAAACAACAAAAACCGAGGCTGCAAGCAATGATCCTTGAATTGCTGCTTTTTCAGTTTTAGCTGCAAAATATTTTTGAACAGCCTCCTGTCCCACAGCAAAAGAAGCAGTGTACATTACAATTAAAGAAATAATTGTTCCCCAGCCAATTCCTTCAGTAAGGCTAAACTTCGAAGTTGGAATATTTGCTGCAATATTTTCCCAGCCTCCTCCATTATATATCGCAAAAGGAATTACTAGAAACATTCCAAAAACAATTAAAAACATCTGAACAAAATCTGTAAGGGTAACACTCCATAAACCTCCAAGAACAGAATAAGTAGTTACTACAGCCGCAACAATTATTACTGAAATAGTATAAGAAAATCCTGTCATCACGGATAATACTACAGCTGAAGCAATAAACTGAATTGCAGTTAAACCAATTAAAGGTAGTATCATAATTACAGCACTGACAACTCCCGGAGCTTCACCATATCTTTTTCGAAAAAATTCTGGGATTGTTTTAACCATTGAATTACGAAACTTAGGAGCAAAAATTGATAAAATTATAAATGTAATCGCCATTGCTACTACATACCATATAGCACCAAGCCCCCAACTCCCATAAGCCTTTTCCACAACTCCCATTGAGCTTCCCCCGCCAATTTCGGTAGCAGCTAATGTTCCGGCCATAAGTATAGGCCCAAGCCGTCTCCCTGCTACAAGAAAATCTTCATTTGAACTTATCTGTTTTGACGCAATCCAGCCAATTAGAAGCATAATGCCAAGATAGGCTAAAACTATACAAATTACAATTATATTCATTATTTACTCCATAATTTATTATTTATACCGAAGGTATTTATGTTTTTGATTTATTCAGCTACAATCACCTTTGATGAATTATTAATTTCTTCTAAAATCATTTAGTTTTAGATATAAATCAGCAAAACTTAAGAATTTAAATTTTTTTTGTTTTTTTATAATTTTTCGAGATTTGTTACTATTCAGATGCTCATAGAATCACAGGAATAAAAGGATGACCTGTCAATGTTTTTTATTGCAAGCTGAAATATATAAAACTAAGCATTAATATTCATAGCACATGAATAATTCCTATTTTTTGATAATTTATCCGGCAAATTATATATCAATATCCTCTTTCAAAATTAATCAGATACTTTAAGGGTTCTTTGTTACAGAATCTTTTATAATTATCTGCAAATATTTTTATAATATCCTCAGGAAAAGAGTACGCAGAGATATGAGGTGTAATATAAACATCGGGCATCAACCAGAATTTGCTATCCTGAGGTAACGGTTCTTTATTAAAAACATCAAGAACCGCACCTTTTATTCTATTTTTTTCCAAAGCTTCCTCTAAATCTTTTTCGATAATTGCATTACCTCTTCCAACATTAATAATTACAGAATCAGACTTCATAAAAGACAATGTTTCTGAATTAATAATTCCGGTAGTTCTTTCAGTTTTTGGAAGAACAATAACCAGATAATCCAAAGGAGCAAGAAATTCTTTAAATTCATCCGGACCTGAATATATAAAGTCAACAGAATGGTCTTTGATCTTTGTTCTTTTAAAAACTGAAACTTTCATCCCGAAATATTTTGCAGTTGATGCAATATGTTTTCCTATTGAACCATAACCACATACTCCGAAATGTAAATCCCGAAGACTTCTGTAGGAAATCTCCTTCCATATTTTATTTTTTTGATTATTCATGGTTCCAAAAATATTTCTCTCGATAGCGAGAATATAAGTAAAAACATGTTCACTCATTAATGGTCCGAAAATATCTTTAATTCCAGTAAGAATATAATCCCTGCGAAAACTACTATGACATAAACTCTCATTTCCGGCAAATGATGACTGCACCCATTCAACAGTTTCAACACTGTTAATAATCCTACTGATCATTTCAGGATTCCCAAGAATAATATTACAGTCTTTAGCAGCAGTTAGTGCTCTATCAATATTAGAGGCAGGAACAAAATCAATATTATCCAAATTTGACTTAAGAAGCAGCTTCAGGTAATGGTCTGCTGTTTCGGTTAATATAAGAAGCCTATTTTTATTCATTATTTTATACCTTAAGTGACGCAATTATATAAATTAATTTAATATTTATACCACAATGAACATCTTATAATTGCTATATTTTAATCCTGCTTGGGGTCAATTCCCCACTTCATGTGGTGAAACCGATAGCTCAAGATAATTATACAATCTCCTGTATATCGAATCAAATTTACAATGACAGCAATTATACAATTGTGTGAATGGCAAATCTCTACAGGTTTTTTATCCACCACATTATCACCGTTGCTTATGGAAGAGTCGTTGATATCGCGTTTAAATTTTCAACACTTTTACTTTAAATAGACTAAAATGCCTATCTTATAAAAACGTATGGTACCCCAACAAAAGATAAAATTGAATTTGGGTAAATATTGAGATTTAGTTACCTTTTGTTTTTTATGCTTTTTTAAAAACATTGAACTTTATCAATCCTCTAGTTTAACAAAAGGTTTAACAGCCACAATTAATTATTAATTTTTATCCATCCACAATGATTAACTTTAAGTCCCTGCTCATTCCATTTATTCTCAAAATCGGTTTTGATATCAAAAATATCTGAAATTGTCTCATCATCCCTAACAAATAATTTAGAATTTGAAATTGTCCTTATTGCCTGAGAATAATAATTCACATCATCAGTAGAAAAATGAAAGATTCCATTTTTCCTTAATTTAACATACAACCTTCCTAAAAATTCATTACTGATCAGCCTATTTCCCTTATGTTTTTCTTTCGGCCATGGATCTGGACAAAGAAGATGCAAACGATCTATTGAACTGTCAGGTAAAGCATTTCCTATTAAATACCATGCCTCTGACCGTAACAATTTCATATTATTAACACCTTGCCGAATATTTCGTTTTCCAAGGGTCCTTAAACGGCCAAGCATTACATCTACTGCATATATAAGACGTTCCGGATATTTCTCTGCAAGAGCGGTGGTAAAAGCACCTTTACCACACCCTAGGTCTAATTCAATAAACTTATCAGAAGGAATATCTAAATTTACATAGCAATCAGTTAATATCTCAATTAATTCATCAACACTTTTTTTCTTTTTCTCTCTACTGCTCAAAACTTCAGAATGCTGAATTTTGTAGTTATTTTTTTGTAGATTATTTTTTACAGGCATAAATTAGCTTTCCATTGTTTTTTTAGTTTGACATCAAAAACACAATATAATATACTTAGGGTTATATGACAATTCTATTTTTCTATTCATATCTAAGATGATAGCTATAGAAGATTTTTTTAACCCGAAAGGATTACTATGAAAGATATTATTCCGCTTATCCATAGATATAAGTATTTTTCTAAATTTGTTTTCTGTTGTTTTACTGCCTGTTTCTCATTATTTCTATCATCAGAAGTTTTTGCAGAATCTGACTATATTTACGAAGACACACCTCTTCAGTATGAAAATACCTATTATGAGCAGGAAGATACACTTGCCGGGAATGACGATACCACTACAATGAAAACTATTTCCGACGGCCCGATTAGAAAACTTGGAAGAGGTGTTTCAAATGTTCTCTTTGGCGTTTTTGAAGTTTTCATTCAACCTTATAAAATAAATGAAACAGAAGGCGGAGTTGCCGCTCTTACATATGGATTATTGAAAGGTATTTTCTATTTTGGTGGACGAGTTGTTGTAGGTGTTGTTGACATTGTTACATTCCCAGTTCCGCTACCTGGAGCATCTACGTCAAAATATACCTGGTCATCATGGGGGTATGGTCCTCTTATGGAACCGGAATGGATTTTTACAATTGAAGATAACCCTTATGACTTTGTTTATCCTAACTATCCTGCAAATTAATTTTTGTTTTTATTCATTATATAGACAATAAATATTTGCAAATATGTTATAATGATAATCCGTAGTACTTGAAATTGATAAAGTTCTCACTTTAGGAGATTAAATAAATGAATAATGATTTACCGTTAGCAAAAGAAAACGAAACAATTCTTGTCGTAGATGATGAAGATGCCATTTGGGATTTTGTAATAGAAGCTTTACAAAACCTGGGATACTCAGTAATTCTTGCTGGAAACGGGGAAGAAGCTATTGAAATATATAAAAGTAATCTTGGAGAAATAAGTCTTGTTTTTCTAGATATGATTATGCCTAAACTTGGTGGACACAGCACTTTCTATCAACTGAAAGCAATAAATCCAGATGTAAAAATACTTCTTTCAAGCGGATATGTTTCCCAGGAAGAAATCGAAGATCTTCTTGATCATGGAGCAAGTGGCTTTCTACATAAACCACATAAAGTTCAAGAACTAGCCAAAGCAATAAGAAAAATACTGGATAAATAATTAAATTAAAAAACTGCTGATCAATTATTTAATCAGCAGTCATTTTTTACCTACTATTTTGTTTCAAGTTCTTTTATCTTTGTTTCTAAGTCTCTTAATTTTTCTCTTAGCTTAGCAACTGTTTTATGAACACGTTTTTGAGCAAGAGCTTCTCTTAACGGCATAGCAGGTGTTCCTCCCATCATAGCTCCTGCAGGAACATTCTGAGTCAAACCGGCCTGACCGGCAACCATAGCCCCATCACCAATTTTCAGTCCATGACTTGCAGCAGACTGTCCTGCCATAATTACACCACTTCCCATCTTTACACTACCGGCAATACCTGTTTGCCCTATAAGCATTGAACACTCACCTATTTCAACATTATGTGCAACCATAACAAGGTTATCAATTTTTACACCTGATTTTATCCATGTCTTACCAAAACGGGCTCTATCAACTGTTGAATTAGCTCCTATTTCAACATCATCTTCAATTTTTACAATTCCCACCTGCGGAACTTTTATCAGCCCTAATGGCCCAGGATTATATGCAAAGCCATCACTACCTATTACCGCATTACAATGAATTATTACATTGTTTCCAATTTCACAGCGCTCTCTTATCACAACACCCTGATAAATTAAGCAATCTTTTCCTATTTTAACTTCGGGCCCCAGTTTAACGCCATCCAGAATTTTTGTATTTTCTCCGATAACTGTATTCTCACCAATAACCACATAAGCTCCTATATGACACGATGTAGGAATTTCAGCACTTCCCTGGATAATAGCTGTTGGATGAATGCCAGGCTTATATTCTACTGGAGGAGGTGCAAAAAGATTGACAACTTTCGAAAAATCCATATTTGCAGTGGATGATTTTAATATCACTCTTCCTTCTGGAAACTCATATTCAAAATCTTTTGGTATTATCAAAATAGCAGCTTTGGATTCGAGCGCTGCATTATAATATTTTTTATCTGTAACAAAAGATATATCATTCGAAGTCGCACTATCGAGTGATGTTGCTTTTTCAATAGTTACACTACCATCACCGACAAGCTCAGCTCCTAATAATTCTGAAAGCTCAGTAGCTGTATATCTTTTCATAATTCTCTACTCCTCATCTCTCAAAAAATATACTTTTCTTATTATATATGATATATAAATATAGTAAAATAGATTTATTCTGCAAGTAGTCTTTCAAATTGTATTTTCTCTTTTAATATAGCTTCTTAAAAATTTCTTCTGCTTTGGCAAGATCATCTGGAGTATCAATTCCTATTCCATTATTCTTTTCAGAAATAATAGTAAAAATTTTTATTCCATTGTCTAAAGCTCTTAATTGTTCCAGTTTTTCACATTTTTCCAGATTACTTGGCGGTAAAGAAACAAACTTCTGCAAAGTATCTCTTCTGAAAGCATATATTCCCAAATGATGATAGATTGGAAAGTCTTCACTTTTATCTCTAATATATGGCACCTCAGACCTACTAAAATAAAGAGCAAAATTATCCTTATTCAGAACAGCTTTTACAGCATTTGGATCAGAACCAATAACTTTTCTATCAGCTTTTACAACTACTGTTCCCATTTCTATCACAGGATTTTCTTTTAAAGCCTCTATCAGTTTATTAATAGTTGTTACATCAATAAGAGGTTCATCTGCCTGAACGTTTATAATTATATCACAATCTGTTCCCTGCACCGCTTCCCAAATTCTATCTGTTCCTGATGGATGATCAGGTTTTGTCATAACGCATTTTCCGCCAAACTCTAAAACTGTATCCATTACTAATTGATTATCTGCTGCAATTATAACTTCCTCAGCTATAGATTTTTCGGCTTTTTCGTATACCCATTGAATAATAGGTTTGCCGGCAAGCTTTGCCAAAACTTTTCCAGGGAAACGAGTGCTCCCATATCTTGCAGGAATACATATTGCTACTTTATGACTATAAGATTTTTTTTCAGCTTTACTCATAAATAACCTCGCTGTATATTTAAAATATTTATTAATTTGCTATTAAGCTAAGTACAAAATATTAACCATTACGATTTTGACAGAATAGAAAAGAACCTCTACTGCTTTGAATCCATAGTGGAGAAAAGTTTTGCTGTTTACATTTTCTATGCGTCTTTTGCAATTAAATCTATTATAATTGCAATACTCTATTTTAATTGATTTTTACTGTAATGTAAATATTTCAAAACTATAATTACATAAAGGAATAATTTTATTATGTTATCATATATTGAAAATAATCTAAAAGCTGTTTTGAATGATATTTCAACCACAGCAATTAGCTCTTTTCGAAAACCGGATAGTGTTAAACTTCTTGCTGTAAGCAAAACATTCCCAAGAGAAGCTGTTTTACAGGCTTACAATTGTGGACAGAGAAGTTTTGGAGAAAATAAAATCCAGGAATTAGAAATTAAAGTCCCAAGCTTACCAGATGATATCGAATGGCATTTAATAGGACATCTACAGAGCAATAAAGTTACAAAAGCTGTAGAACTTGTTGATTATATTCATTCAATAGACTCTGAAAAACTTGTTAAGAGGATTGATAGAATTGCTGGAGAAAAAAATAAAAGTGTGAAAGTTTTGCTTGAAGTTAATATTTCAGGAGAAGACAGCAAATTCGGTTTAACATTAGATAAGCTTGCAAACTGTGCAAAAGTCGCTTCAGAATGCCAAAATATAGAATTTGTAGGTTTAATGACAATGGCACCGTTTGATGCAGATGACAATGTATTAAAAAAAATATTTGCAGCTCTTAAAACTGAAAGAGATAAACTTGAAAAAATCTTAAAAATTAAACTCCCTGAATTATCAATGGGAATGAGCTCAGATTATAAAATCGCTATTGAAGAAGGAGCTACAATAGTTAGAATTGGAACTTCAATATTCGGCAGAAGAAATTATTTAAATAAATCGTAAAAATATTTATCTCATGCACGAAAATAAAATTAAAATTTCCAGAATTCCAAATGGAAACATCTGCTCTCCTGAAGGTTTTAAGGCATCAGGAATAACCGCAAATATTAAGCAAAGCGGAGATTTAGATATTGCATTGATTTACTCTGAATATCCTGCTGCTACTTCCGGAGTTTTTACTGCAAATCTTTTTACTGCAGCTCCTGTAAAATACTGTCAAAAAATCCTAAAGGAAAATTCTTTTTCCCAAGCAATATTTATTAACAGTGGAAATGCGAATGCCTGTACAGGTCAGCAAGGCTTATCCGATGCCGAAGAAACAGCTTTGAAAGCAGCTTCAGCTTTACAACTAGAACCAGAGCAGGTACTAGTTGCGTCTACAGGTAGGATAGGAGTTAATCTTCCTATGGATAAAATTAATGCAGGCATTGAAAAAGCAGTATCAGCGTTATCACCTAAAGAAGGAAATACTGCTGCTAGAGCTATTATGACAACAGATACAAGGTCTAAAGAAATTGCTATCAGTTTAATTATTGATAACAAGAAAATCACTGTTGCCGGTATGGCTAAAGGAGCAGGAATGATAGCTCCTAAACTAAAAGGACTTCATGCAACAATGCTGGCATTTATTACAACCGATGCAAATGTATCTCCTACTTTTCTGAATTCATTATTACCTCAAATTGCTGATCAGTCATTTAATAGAATTTCTGTTGATGGAGATATGAGCACTAATGATTCTCTTTTTATAATGGCAAATGGAAAAGCCGGAAACAGTATTATAGAATCAGGTTCTAACAATGCAGAATTATTTGCTTTAGCTGTTAAGAAGGTAGCCTGTTATCTTGCAAAAGAGATTGTAAGAGATGGAGAAGGTATTACAAAATGCATAACTCTACAAATAAGAAATGCTGCAACAAATCAGGATGCCAAATTATGTGCAGAAGCAATTGCCAATTCATTACTTTGTAAAACAGCATGGTTTGGAAATGACCCAAATTGGGGCAGAATAGTTGCTGCAGCAGGTTATTCGGGAGCTAAATTTGATCCGGATAAAGTGAGTGTTTTTTATGAACACTTACCTGTGTTTCTAAAAGGCTGTGATGCAAAGACTTCCGAGAAAGATGTCGCTCGATTATTAAAAAATAACAGTTTTACTTTGATAGTTGATTTAGCTGCAGGAGAATATTCATATCAAATGTGGACTAATGATATCAGCTATAAATATGTAGAAATAAATGCAGATTATCACACATAATTAACTAGGTATAAATGTGAAAGAATATATAGAAAAAGCAGCAGTGCTTATTGAAGCATTACCTTATATCCAAAATTTCCGCGATAGTACTGTTGTTGTTAAGTTAGGCGGAAGTGTCATGGAAGACAAGAAATTAATTCAAATGGCGCTTAGAGATATTGTTTTCATGGAATGTATTGGTATGAAACCTGTTATTGTTCATGGTGGAGGTAAGGCTATTACAGCTAAATTAAAAGAAAAAAATATTTCTACAAGCTTTATTAATGGACTTAGATATACTTGTAATGAAACAATTAAAGTTGTTGATGATGTCCTACACAATGAAGTTAATAACAATCTTGTAAGAATCATAAATGAACTCGGGGGCAAAGCTAAATCACTTTCAGGGAAAAAAGTTTTTAATGCTGATAAAATGTTTACTGAAGATAAAAATTCCGGTAAAAAAATTGAACTTGGCAATGTTGGAACAGTTAGATTTGTAGATATAGATAAAATCACATCGTTAACTAATAAAAATATTATTCCCGTTATCACACCTCTTGCATTAAGCAATAACAATCAAATAATGAATGTTAATGCAGATATTGCTGCCGCTATTACAGCTGAATTTTTAAAGGCTAGAAAACTTGTCTTTATAAGTGATGTTCCAGGTATTCTTAAAAATCCAGCAAACGAAAACAGCGTAATTTCTTCAATAATGTTACAAGAAATAGAAAAATATATATCTGATGAAATAATTACCGGTGGAATGATCCCAAAAGTTAGAAGCGCTTTAAAAGCGTTAGATGCAGGAACAAATAAAGTTCACTTTGTTGATGGCCGTATACAGCACTCTCTACTTTTGGAAATATTTACTATATCGGGAATAGGAACAGAAATTATCAAAGAAAATTCACCTTTTAATATTTAATTTTTTGTTTTTTTCACTTTGTTATGTTATAACAGTTATGTAGAATATCCTCAAAAAAAATATTAACCTTCAAGGGGAGAGAAGTATATGGAAAGATATATTCTTGCTTTAGATCAGGGAACCACAAGTTCAAGAGCTATTATTTTTGATCATGCCGGCAAGATTATTGCCACAGATCAAATGGAATTCGAACAAATTTTTCCAAAACCGGGCTGGGTTGAACACAATCCAATGGATATTTGGAATTCGCAGCTAACTGTTGCAAGAAATGTCCTTAAAAAAAGCGGTATTACTTCTGAACAAATTGTTTCAATCGGTATAACAAATCAGAGAGAAACAGCCATTCTTTGGGAAAGAGCAACAGGCAAGCCTGTATATAATGCCATTGTCTGGCAATGCAGAAGAACATCAGAAATGTGCAAAGTAATTGCAGAACAGGGTGTAAGTAATATTATCAGAGAAAATACCGGCTTGGTTCTTGATGCGTATTTTTCAGGAACCAAAATTAAATGGCTATTAGATAATGTCCCTGGACTTTCTGAAAGAGCCAAAAAAGGCGAAATTTGTTTTGGTACAGTAGATACATGGCTACTTTTCAATCTCACAGGTAAACATTATACCGAGCCATCAAATGCTTCCCGTACACTTCTTTATAATATAAACACTGGTAAATGGGATGAAGAACTTCTTGATATTTTCGATGTTCCTAAAGAAATTTTACCTGAAATAAAACAAACAAGCGGTTTCTTTGGTAACACAAAACCTGAAATTTTTGGTAGAGAAATTCCTGTATGCGGAATAGCAGGAGACCAGCAGTCAGCTCTTTTTGGGCAGGCATGTTTCAATGTTGGAGATGCAAAAAATACTTATGGTACCGGTTGCTTTGCACTCGTTAATACTGGAAAAAAACCGGCAAAATCACATAATAAGCTTCTTTCTACTGTAGCCTGGGATATAGGAGACGGTTTAGAATACGCTCTCGAAGGCTCAGTTTTTATTGGTGGAGCTGTTATACAATGGGTAAGAGACCAATTACAAGTAATAAAGAATGCAAAAGAAACTGAAGCAATGGCACTGTCTCTTGAAGATACCGGTGGCGTTTACCTCGTTCCGGCTTTCGTTGGACTTGGTGCTCCATACTGGGACCCTGACGCAAGAGGTTCAATCCTTGGAATTACAAGAGGAACAACAAATGCTCATATTGTTAGAGCTGCTTTAGAAAGTATTGCATATTTATCACGAGATCTTATTGAAGCTCTCCAGGAAGATTCCGGGAAGAGAATTGGAAGTTTAAAAGTTGATGGTGGAGCCTCAGTTAATTCATTCTTAATGCAGTTCCAGGCAGATATTTTAGGTATTCCTGTAATACAGCCTATGATGCCTGAAACAACAGCACTTGGAGCAGCTTATCTCGCAGGATTACATAGTGGATATTGGAATACAAAAGAAGATATTGTAAAAAACTGGAGTATAAAAAATACTTTTAAGCCTAAACTAGATCTTTATAAGCGCAGAAAAATGATTGAAAACTGGGCAGAAGCTGTTAAAACTACCTGCAAATTTAAAATTTAAAAAAACTAACAAGACCTAAACCGGGATTATAAATATTGAATAATAAACAGCCAATAAAAATTTAATATTTGGTCTTATATATTCAATATTTTATATTATTTAGCCTTTATCTTATCATCCGGCTATTTCCCAGAATAAAAATAAATCTAATGCGGACATATCCGTATTAGATTTATAATAAACTTAAATTACTAATTTATTTTATTCCTGGTAATGTTGGATCCAATTGCACAGCATCAGGCCCTTCATCATTGGCATCAGCTGAAAACTCTCTACCAAACTGCCCATCTACTTCAGCAGCATCTTCTTCTTCATCCATTCTGTTATTCAGCCATACATAACTTCCTCTATCGCTTTCAGGATCTGAGCTATTAATTTCATTATCAGTGGTTAACATTTCACAAGCACTTAATAAGCCTAAAAAAGCCAATGAAATTAGTATTAATAGTTTTTTTTTCATTTATTCCTCTTTTAAATTATTATTTATCTTAGCTAATGCCTTTCTTGCAGCATCAGACCTTGTAAGTTCAAATTTATCCAATACATGCTCCTGTAAACTCTCCATTAAAAGATAAATTCCAGGAGTTACATACAGTGTTATTATCTGAGAGAAAATAAGCCCACCAACAACAACCAATCCAAGAGACTGTCTGGAAGCACCATCGGCGCCAACACCTATGGCAATTGGCAAAGCCCCCATAATGGCAGCAACACCAGTCATCAAATTGGACGAAACCTTACAATACATGCATCGTGAATAGCATCTTTTCTGTTCATTCCTTTTTCAAGGTTCTGATTCGCAAAATCAATCATCATAATACCATTTTTTGCAACAATACCCAAAAGCATAAATAACCCTACGTATGCATATAGATTTAACTCGGCATTAAATAATAGCAGGGTACCAATTCCTCCAAAAGCAGCAACCGGCAAGGTAGTAAGAACAGTAAATGGATGAATATAACTTTCATATAATATTCCTAAAATAACGTACATTAAGAATACAGCAATAATAATAAGTATTCCTAAAGAAGCAACAGAACTTTGAAATTCCTGAGCTTCTCCTTCAAATGCCCCATTCATTCCCGAAGAAGAATTTTAGATGCTGCATCTTCGAGTTTCTTTGCAGCAGTTCCGATTGGAATATCAGTAGCAAGATTAAATGATAATGTGGCAGATTCAAGCTGCTGAGAATGGTTTACCTGCTGTGGTCCTAACTTTTCTGTCCAGGCAGCAATAGATTTAAATGGGACAAGTTTCCCGGTTGTTCCTGATCTAACATAAAGTTTTCCCAAATCACCAGGTCCATTCTGATATTTTTTTATAACTTCCATTACTACATCATATTGATCAATATTGGTAGTATATTGAGTAACTCTACCCTGTGCATATGCCCACGCCAAACTATTCTCAATTTCAGATGCATTTATACCAAATGTTGAAGCTCGTTCTCGAAATAATTTAACATCAATTTGAGGTAGAGTTAATCTTACACTTGTCTGAACTCCTACAAACTCATGCATTTTTCCTAATTCAGTTTCAAGCTTATTAGCACATTTATATACTTTATCCTGGTCAGGACCTGTAATTGTATAAGAATACTTCGCCCCGCTGGCTGTATTCTGCCCGCCTGTACTAATAGATAAAACTGGAATAGGTTGAATAAATACAAAACCTAATGGATACGGAAGATAATTAAGCTTTCCTCTAAGTTCATTTGTTACAAGTTCTATAGGCGGCCTTTCTTTCTTATCCTTAAGAACCATTACGACAAAACCAGTAGATTGATCTGCACCAGAATTCAAACCTGTAGCAGTTAGAAAATGATCTACGTTTTTATCTTTCTCAAGAACTTTATTTATTTGCCCCTGAAATTTATGCATCATATCAGAAGTTGTTCCAAGCGGAGCTAGAATTCCGCCTGTAATAACACCACTGTCTCCAACCGGTAAAAATCCTTTAGGAACCATAACATAGAAAATTATTGTTCCAATAAGGCACAATAGCCACATCAATAGTGAAAGAGACCTATATTTTATTACAATACCAAGAGTGTTTTTATAACCAAATACCAAACCTCCTACAAACCAGTCAGTAAAACGCTGCAATAACGTTTTTTTATTTTCTTCAGAAACAGGTTTTAACATCCTGGCACACATCATAGGAGTTAAAGTTAAAGAAACAATTCCTGAACAAACTACTGCTATAACAACAGTTAAAGCAAACTCCCTGAAAGTTCTTCCAACTATTCCTCCCATAAAAACTAAAGGTATAAATACGGTAACAAGTGAAAGAGTCATAGAAATAACTGTTCCGGTAATCTCCTTTGCACTTTTGATTGCAGCATCAAACGGTCCTAAACCTTCTTCCACCAGACGCACAGTATTTTCAAGAACAACGATTGCATCATCAACAACAAACCCTACCGCAAGAGTTAATGCCATAAGAGAAAGGTTATCTAAACTGAAACCAGCTAAATACATCACAAGAAAAGTTGATATTATAGATAAAGGCAAAGCAATAGCCGGAATCATCGTATCTGAAGCCCTTCCTAAAAAGATAAATATTACCAAAACAACAAGTATAAATGCTAGAACAAGGGTAAACTTTACATCATTTATTGAATCAATAATTGTTACAGATTTATCATAAAAAATACTAATATTAGCTGAACCTGGAATTTCATTTTTCAAACCGGCTAACAATTCTCTAATTTTCTTAGTGAGCTTAACAGTATTCGATCCAGGCCGTCTACGCACCATAATAAAAACAGGCATCGAGACTTCTTTTCCGCCTTTTTTGCAATAGATAATTTTGCAGACATCATTATCGCTCGATGTAAAAACTCTACCAATATCTTTTAATTGAACAGGAGCATCTGCCTGATATTTTACTATTAGATCAGCATACTCACTCGCTTTAGTTAATTGCCCCTTAGGTTCTATTGCAAAAGCTTTATATTTACCATTTATACTACCTCCAGGAATCATAGGTGTACTTGACTGAAGTAGAGAAGCAATTTCATTTATTCCAATATTAAATGAAGCAATTTTATCAGGATTAACCTGAACTCTCTGAGCAGTTTTAGCCCCAAAAACCTGCACTTCAGATACACCCTCAATCATATTGATTCTTTGAGCTATACGTTTATTACCAATATCATATAGCTGCCCTGGGGTTAAAGTATCTGAATCAACAAGAATATAAATAATGGGTGAATCTGAAGGATTGAATTTTGTATATTGAGGAGGATCAGGAAGTGTAGGGCAGTTTTCCTTGAGCTCTTGACAAAGCAGCCTGTACGTCAGGAGCAGCTAAATCAACATTTGTACTTAAATCAAATGTCAACGTAATTTGCGTAGATCCTTCGGTATTATTTGAAATAATAGTTTCAAGCCCGGGAATCTGCATACACTCATTTTCAATTGGAGAAGCAACTGCTGAAGCCATAGTTTCAGGACTGGCACCAGGAAGATATGCATTAATAGTAATTACAGGCGAATCTACTGATGGCAAATCGCTAATAGGTAATCTAAAATAAGCTGTAACTCCAAAAGCTAAAACAGTAAGCACAAGCAGTACTGTCATAATTGGTTTCTTAATAAAAACTGTAGAAATATTCATGATTTACTGCTTTGATTTCTGCTGTTTCTTAGCTTTATAATCTATTGAGCTAACCTTTTTTTTATTAACAATCCTGTTTTCATAAAATTGTTCTTTAGGAGGACGTATAAACTTTTTGTTATCAAGAATATTCACAGGTACATTAGGTGCTAGCCCCATCTGCCCAACAGTAACAATCTTATCTCCTACTTTTATATCTCCCTTTCCTTTTGTTGTAATTACAATATAATCATCATGCCTCTGCCCCGGTATAACATAATGAAGTATCGCTTTATTCTTTTTTATCGCAAAAAGGTAATATCCCTTAAGACCTTGCTGTACTGCAATATATGGAACAAGAAGAGCATTTTGATACTCATTTAACACAAGATAAACTCTTACAAATTGGCCCGGCCAAAGTCTTTGGTCACCATTAGGTATTAAAGCTCTTAAAAAAATTGTTCCGGTTTGATTGCTGACTTCATTGTTTACAAACTCCAGAGTACCTTCATACAGAGCACCCTTTTTATCCTCCTGTACCCCAAACTCTTCAACTTTTACAATGACTTTCAATCTATTTTTTGACATTGCATCTTTAAGTCTGAATAAATTCTTTTCAGGTATTGTAAAGTCAACATAAAGGGGATTAACAGACTTAATATTTACCAAAGTAGGTCCTGTATTTGCTGTAACAATATTACCAGGATCAACCTGACGCTTTCCAGTAATACCATCAATAGGAGAGGTTATTGTGCAATATTCAAGATTTATTTCATTTTGAACGATAGTTGCTTTATCAAGCTCAACAGCGGCCTGGGACATCTCCAGAGCAGTCATAAATTTAACAAAATCCTGCTGTGGAATTGCCCCTGTTTTTGCCAATTTTTTGTCTTGATCAACTATATACTGTTTATTTTTTAAATCTGTTAAATCACTTTTTAACTGTGCTTCAAGTTCATTTATTTTAGCTTGATAAACCCGAGAATCTATTGTAAAAAGAGTTTCTCCCTTTTTAACCTCCTGCCCTTCTTTAAAAAAGCATTTTTCTATCTCTCCAGTAACCTGTGACTTAATATCTACATTGTTTATTGCATTTAAATAACCAAATGATTCTATAAAGTTTGGAACACTCTGCTGAATTGCTTCTCCTGCCTGAACAGGCCGAGCAAAGTCTTTTTTCCCTTTATTCTCGTTCTTCTGTTTGCTACAACCTACAAACAGAAGAAGAGTCAAAAACACTATTAATAAGTAAACTTGTTTCAAATAATACCCCACGCCTGATTGAAAATTAAGAATTATAAATTACGAATTTTAAAATTACAGTAAAATTAGTTATATCCTCATTCTACCATGTTCAACATAAGCCATTGCTGTATAAGTTCTTGTCCAGAAATTAGCCTTTTCATCTGAAGGATAAGCATCATCAAAATCCTGGGTCCAGCCATGTTCATGATTTGAATAAACATCTCTAAGAATGTTTGCAACGTGTTTTGGTTTCCAATTGAACTTAATTACGAATTCTTTAATAAAGTTTACAAGATTAATCGGCTGCAAACACATTGGGTTTGGCCAGTGCAGCATCCATCTTGTTACATCAGACAACCCCTGAACTTCTTTTGCATATTCAATTGCCATGCCAAGCTCAATATCAGGAGTATGGTCAAAATCCTGATGGAATTGGTAAAGATCAGAACGTTTATATTCTTCAATAAAATCTACCAGAGTATCATTTGAATTAGGAATATATCCAGTGAATGTTTTTGCATAGTCAGCTGCTTTTCCTAAATCCCACATACAGTCAAGTATAAAGTCCATATCATTATAGCCAACAGATTCTTTACCATTGAAGACCATTCCTATAACATCAACTAATGGACTTTTTGCCATACCATATTTTTCCCAGTTCTTTTTATGCAGACTAAACGGACTTCTGATACATCTGAAAGTCGGAGAACCTTCTGCCCAGCTATTATCAATGTTTATGCAATTATCAATAGCATCAGAAACAGTAACAGGCAGTCTACCTCTTACCATATTATTTTTAAACTCTTTCATTGTTAAAAGAGCTATATATTCAGATATTCTTGTAATTCCGCTAAAAACTCTGGCTGCTCTAAATCTTGTTCTATGTCTTCTTCTTAAATCTGATAAATCTTTTACTTTACAGTTCTCGATTAGCCCTTCTTCAAGAAACCCTATATCAGCTAAAGCTCTTGAAGAATTTTGGTGCAATGGGTTATAGAACAGTATATGACCGCCAGCAGCAGTATAGTCTAACATAAAAGGCATTCCTCTACTTATAAAAATATCTTTTATGAAATTAAGTACCGGCCATATTCTCTGAAAATAGTATTTATGACTGTCTTTGGAATAAAACAATCGACGCTGATCTTTTGTTAAAAAGATTTCATAGTCCATAGGAGCAAGCACTGTATCTCTACCTAATACTGGTAGATGTATCTGAAATCCACGCTCTGCGGTTATGTGATACAGATCTTTCTCGGTTTCAAAAGTTGCAGTTGGAAATGCTGGGTCTGCCCCATATTCTTCAATAAGAGTTTTCTCATTAGAAATAAAATAATCTGTCTGGGAGTAACAGTTTTGCAGTTGAGGAAACACCGCTTTGTAATAGTCAAGAATGTCCATGCTTTCACCTTATATATTTGTTAAATTTATTTATAAAAAATTTAGAAAGAATAAAACGATATAGGACCATTATATCCTACTTCATTTAAATTTTAAATATCAAAACTCTTAATTTCATTGAAAGCCATTATTTCAATAAAATCAGGGCAAAAAACTACTTTTTTAAAGATTAGCTTTTCAATTTTTAAGCCTAAAATGTAAAATTAACAATTGGCAAAAAAGGGATCCAGCCATTTTTAATAACATTAATCAGTCCAAACTGAATCCCATACGCAGTTACTGTATTATTTATTAATCCTATCTGAACACCTTCCATATTGCCATTTACATTATTCAGTATACCAAGCTGAAAACCTGTAGCATTAAATCTAACATTATTTATTACCGCTATCTGTCCTCCACGAACCTCTCCATTAACATTATTGATCCCTGCAAACTGAAAATATTTTACAGATTCACTAATATTATTAAGCATAGCAATCTCAACTCCTTCTACATTTTCACTATTATTTGCAAAAATTGAATATTGAAGACCGCTAACATTTTTTACACTGCTTGAAATTAACCCAAAATCAACACCTTCCACATGCTCTACTTTTCCTGCATAAGGTACTCCAAAGTTAACACCATATACATTTTTCATAATTACATTTGACCATGGACAGTCAGGATAAAAGACATACCAGTCTTGCATAACAGGAGTATAAGCAGATATGGTTAGAATATTAGCAAAACTTAATAAACAGCTTACAATAATAATAGTTAATACGCTTTTTCTCACTTCCTCTCCTCCAATATTAAAAATAATTCTTAATTTTATTGAGATTATCATTATAACATTATTATTTGTTGGCAACGATGCCCCAAATAACATATAAATATATTTTTTACCCTTTTTATAAGAATAAAATACAGAAATTTGCCCAAAATGCTTAATTATAATTCTATTTTCTTCTATTCTATTTACAAATAGAAATATTAATATCTTTTAACGAAATAGGCCCTTCTCTGAGAAGCTCAACTTTTGAATCAATAACTTTTATAACTGTAGAAGGTTTTGAATTAGAAGAAATTTTTCCTGAGTCAACTGCAATATCAGGTCTAATTAATAAGTTTTTCAATGCATCTTCAAAAAAAAGCGCAGATGGTTCTCCACTTAAATTAGCACTTGTTCCGGCAAGCGGAGAATTGTACTGTTTTAACAATTCAAGTGTAAACTTATGTTCAGGAATTCTAAAGCCAATAGTTTTATTATCCCGAGTTGGTACAACTATAGTTATTGGTCCAGGGCAAAAAACTTTTACTATTTTTTCTGTTATTTCAGAAATAATCCCGCCATAGCTTTTAACCATATCTACACTTGATGCCAGCATTTGAAACGGCTTATTTTCATCTCTTCCTTTTGCCTTATAAATTTTCTTACCCGCTTTTTCATCGTCCCATGAACAAACTAAGCCATAAACAGTTTCAGTGGGTATAAGTAGAAATGTAGCTTTCTGTTTTAAAGCAGAAACACATTTCAATATTAATTCATCAAATTTTTTTTCAGTTAGGTAAAATTTTTCCATATTTCTTATAAAAAATAAAACCAAGTAACAACAAGGATTAACGATTTTTGATTTCTGATTTGAATGTCTTATCCTGATATATATTGACACTTGAAAGGAGAAAATCAAGTGGCTAAAAGACTTGAATCAGCTCTTTCAGATGCGCATATAGATTTAATGCTTGAGAAAGAATATTTGAAAGAAGTCTGCAGAGCAGCAGGAATAGATGATGTAGGAGAGTTCAAAAAAAACATGTTACCAAATAGTTCACAATGCCTCAGAATTCCATAAGTATAAAAAGGTCACAGTGACAGCTTTTTGTATGCGAGCCGGTATGAGCCGGCAAAACTTTTATAGCACTCGCAAACGCAGAAAGCAACAGAAAATAGAGGAAGAATTAATACTTAAACTTGTTCAGGAAGAACGAATGCTGCAACCTAGAATAGGATGTAGAAAGCTCTATTTTTTACTTGGGAGTAGGTTTAACCTGAATAATGGATAAGAAATATTAAAGTTGGTTAGACTCCGCAGATATGTAGATTAGTTTAAATTATCACAACAAAAATAAACCTACAAACTACGGAGTTGTTAATAATATGTGCCTCACTAAGATGTTTTTCAAGTATGATGATTTCTGTAAAGATTTTGAGTTTCAGTGGAATAAATTTCTTCTTCAATCAGGAGCTAATTCAGGAAATAGATCAGGTAAACTTACTCTCAGCGAACGTATGACAATATTCACCTTGTTTCATCAGTCAAATTACAGGACATTTAAACACTTCTATAAGAATTATGTAGAGAGAAATTTAAAACAGTATTTTCCAAATCTAATCAGTTATGAACGTTTTGTTGCACTGATGCCATCAATGCTGATTCCCCTTACAGTATTTGTATACTCTCAAAGAGGCAAATGTACAGGTATTTCATATGTTGATTCAACAAAACTTTCAGTTTGTGCTAATATAAGAATACCAAGAAACAAGGTATTCAAAGACACAGCAAAAAGAGGGAAATCCTCTATTGGCTGGTTTTATGGCTTTAAACTTCACCTTGTCGTAAACGATAAAGGTGAAATACTTGCCTTTTATATTTCTGCAGGAAATATGGATGATAGAACACCTGTACCCCAAATGGTTAGTAGTTTATTTGGTAAACTGTTCGGAGATAAAGGATATATCTCCAAAAAACTTTTTGATTCGCTACGGAGAGATAAAAAATTTGTTCTTGAAGTAATAGAACAAAATACCCCTGCTGTTAAGCTTTATCAGAAATTTGGCTTTAAAATAATTAGAAGACTTCATGGATTTGAGTTAAATAATCCTAAATTAAAAGAGACAATAGATAATAAAATTGAAGAAAGTAATCTGTCATCTTTATTAATCTTTCTTTTGCAGAATTCTTCAATTAATTTACCCTGGCAGATTTCAATGCCTAATCTTATAAAATTTAATACTCCTGATAGAGTTTTAAAAACAGATAAAGCTTTTGCTGTGATTTCTGATCCTGAAAAAGAAACTATAGCGATAAAGACATTGATTCCAAAAGATGGGAAAATAGAATTTGCTGAAGGTTTGTTAAGAAGATTATTTACCCTCTATCCTGAAAAGATATGGAAGGCAAATGTACATTATCCAGAAGAGTTTATGCCCCTGTTTAAACAGTTTGGTTTCCAGGAGCATAAGCTGACCCAGTTTCAAATGGAGTATATTATTTGAAACCCAGCCATGATTGGATAACTGGTGAGTATTTTACAATTACAGGAGCAAAAACAATGCTGACCATACTCATTAGTTTAATTAAAATGTTAAGTGAAGGTCCGCTAGTGTCCTTGAACGGATCTCCGACAGTATCTCCTATTACAGCTGCGCCATGAGTTGGATTACTTCTTCCATCGGGGAGCTTTTTACCGCCAAAATTCCCTTTTTCTATATGTTTCTTAGCATTATCCCAGGCGCCTCCTGCATTGTTCAAGGTGCATGCCAGAACAAATCCGGCAGTTAAACCGCCGGCAAGTATACCCATGACTCCTGAAACTCCTAAAATTAAACCTGAAATAATGGGAACTATCAGAGCTAATAGTGAAGGGATAATCATTTCTTTTTGAGCGCCTTTTGTTGATATAGCTACGCATCTTGCGTAATCAGGAGTTCCTTTTCCTTCCATAATTCCAGGAATCTCTTTAAATTGTCTTCTAACTTCTTCAACCATCGCTCCGGCAGCTCTTCCAACTGCTTTCATTGTCATGGCACAGAAAACAAATGCCATCATAGCACCTATAAAAAGCCCGCAGATAACCATTGGATTCATTATATGTACATTATAGAGTTCAACAAAATATAAGATCTTATTTGATGCTTTCTGATATGCTTCAGGAGAAAATCCTCCTATTCCTCCGCCAAATTTATGGCTCCAAATATCGACTTCCATTATATATGCAGCTAGTAAAGCCAATGCTGTTAACGCAGCAGAACCTATTGCAAAACCTTTTCCTGTTGCTGCAGTCGTATTGCCAAGCATATCAAGCGCGTCTGTTCTTTCCCTAACTTGTGGGTCTAAGCCTGACATTTCAGCATTTCCTCCTGCATTATCAGCTATTGGTCCATATGCATCGGTTGCTAAAGTGATGCCAAGAGTTGCAAGCATACCAACAGCAGCAAAACCAATACCATAAAGACCGTGTGGCATATCTGTAAATCCGCCAGCAAAACCAAATGCGCACATAATACCTATAACTACTGTAATAACAGGTATGCCGGAAGAGAACATACCAACAGCAAGTCCATCAATAATTGTAGTTGCTGCTCCCATTTCTGCCTGTTCAGCAATACCTTTTGTAGGTTTATATTCATCAGATGTGTAATACTCAGTGAAATAACCTATTATTACACCGCAAATCAATCCTGAAATAACAGAACCGAAAATTCCAGGTTCAATTATTCCAAAGCCCCATGTCAAAACAGCCAATGCTATTATTATAAAAATACTGCTTCCCCATGTACCTACTCCGAGAGCTTTAAGAAGGCTTTTCATATTTGCGCCTTCTTTACATTTTACCATAAACATTCCCAGAATAGAAAGAATTATACCTACTCCTGCAACAATCATAGGAGCAGTAACTGCTATCGGGCCGCTTATTTGAGATGTGGCAGGAAGCGCTGCTCCAAGAGCTGCGGTTGCCAAAATAGATCCACAATAAGATTCATATAAGTCTGCTCCCATTCCTGCAACATCACCAACGTTATCACCAACATTATCTGCAATAGTCGCAGGATTTCTGGGATCGTCTTCCGGTATTCCTGCTTCAACTTTTCCTACAAGGTCAGCTCCCACATCTGCTGCTTTAGTATAAATTCCTCCTCCTACTCTTGCAAACAAAGCCTGGGTTGAAGCACCCATTCCAAATGTTAGCATTGTTGTTGTCATTTCAGATAATTTATGAGCTGGGTCAAATCCTGCATAAACCAGTTTGACTCCTAGAAATGAAAGGCCATTTGCCATATGATCAGGAGTATAAACAAACATATCAAGAATGAAATACCATATTGAAATATCTAAAAGGCCAAAACCCACTACAACAAGTCCCATTACAGCTCCTGATTTAAATGCAACCTGTAACCCTCTATTTAAACTGATACTTGCTCCCTGTGCCGTTCTGGCTGATGCATTTGTAGCTGTTTTCATTCCAAGGAAACCGCATAAACCTGAAAAAAAGCCACCTGTTAAAAAGGCAATTGGAACAAATGGGTTCTGAACTCCAAAGTATGCTAATATTGCAAAGATGATAAGTAGTATTATAAAAACAGCAGAAACGGTTTTATATTGTCTGGAAAGATAGGCCATTGCTCCTTCTTTTACATGGCCTGCAATTTCTTTCATTCGGTCGTTTCCTTCAGATGATTTCATCATCCATTTGTAAAAAATCAGGGCAAAAACCAAAGCAATTAATGCTGCAATTGGTGCTATCCACCATCCTGGTGTAATTGCTTCTACGTTTCTTATAGTTTCATTATTTGAGGCTGTAAGTGTTAAGCCTGGGGAAAGGCACATTAGAGTAAATATAGTTTTTCTCATATTTTCCTTTTGGTTAATATTTAAGTATACAACTGTGGCAAAGGTGATTTGGATAGAGTTCACCCCTGAAAATATTTATTTAAAAAAATACTGTTTCAGGTGGGAGTTGAAACAGTATTAAGTGTAGATAAAGTTTTAGAAGATTATTCTTCCGGAATATTTACAGTAGTTCCGATTTTGGGCTCTTTTTCGGAAGCTAAGCTTGGGTTTGCTTCTTTTAAAGCGTCAGTACTTACTCCATACATTTCAGAAATAGTAGTCCAGGTATCTCCTTCTTTTACTGTGTGAGGAAGGAAGTTATCTGATAAATTTGCTGCTTGATCTGAACTTTGAGTAGCAGGAGCAGTATTGATTAATTCATTCAATAAATCAGTGTCAGCTTTGGATAGCTCATTAGCCTTTGTAGGAGCAATTACAGGAGCAGCTTGATTTGATACACTTTTTGCAGGCTTTGCAGTTTGAGGAGAGGCTTTACTTCCATCAGGTAGAGCAAGCTTCTGGCCTACTTTTATTGGTGTTTTTTTGCTAATGTTATTAGCTTGGCAAAGTTTGCTTACTGTTGTGTTATTTTTTTTTGCAATTAGCCATAATGAATCACCAGGTTTAACTGTGTAGTAACCATTTTCTGAAGAAACTGCCTTAGGGGTTGCTGCTGCAGTCTTTTTAGAAACTTTAGCTTTGCTGGCCTTTTTAGATTTTATTGGGGCACGTTCTTCTTCAGAGAGATATTTACCTCCTGGGGGGATATCAAGAACTTCACCAACAAGAAGATGCTTTTTGAGGTCCATATTGTTATAAGCAGCAAGTTCTCTCATTCCAACACCATACATTCTAGCTATTTTCCAGAAAGAGTCACCCTTTTTAACTTTATATTTAATAGTTTCAACTTTAACTTCAGGGAAAGTAGGGTACTCTGATGATGGCTGGATTGTTGTAGTATCCTGTGCAATAACTATTTCATCAGCAGGGCTCATAGGAATAGTTATGTCTGCTTCATTAACAGTATTGTTTTCAAGCTCATTTGCATTTGGAGGCGGAGCTATTGTGGCAGGTGGTATATTAGTCCTATTTTCAAGAACTTTGGGAGTTGAGCATCCGGAAACAAATAATGTCACCCCTGTTAATACAATAGCATATATAAAACTGGATTTAGCAATATTTTTTAATTTGCTTCGGTTCATGAAAACAATCTCCTATTAATAATATTTTTAAATAAGTTTCCTCTTTCAATGTAATTTTCAAACATATCCATACTGGCACATGCAGGAGATAATAACACGACATCTCCAGGTTTTGCGTGAATACATGCAGAATTAACTGCTTGCTCAAAAGAATTACAGTTCTGATAATTTAGCATTGTATTCCATACTTTTGCCAGTTTGTTTTGACAATTTCCTATAAGAAAAATTTTTTTAATGAATTTTCTCTTTTCCAGAATAGGAGAAAAATCCATATTCTTATCTAATCCTCCGGCAATTAGCAGAACATTTTTATTTCCTCCAACTGCATTTAAAGCTGCAATAAGTGAATCTGGATTAGTAGATTTAGAATCATTAATATATTTTATTCCGTCTTTTTCAGCAACAATCTCCAGTCTGTGAGGCCCCGAACAAAAGTCCTTGATTAAATCTGGAATACTTTCAAGTTTAATTCCACAGGTATTGCATAGAGCCGCTGCCGCCATGATGTTCTCATAATTATGTTTTCCGTAAAGTTGGGATTCTTCCAGAGAGAAAACTTTTTTTTCTTTATTAAATACTGATTTATCTTTGAGATAAAAATTGGATTCTATGTTGATATATGAAAAAGTAGTAGGAACAGAGCTAAGATTGGGGAGATATTTATTTAAGCTATCTTTCAATGAATAATTAATAATAATATTAGATGAGCTTGTGATATTTCTGAAAATATTAAATTTTGCTTTAGAATATTCGTCATAAGTTTGGTGCCAGTCAATATGGTCAGAACCAATATTTAAAATAACAGCTGCATGTGGAGTAAAATTTTTTATATTGGCGAGCTGAAAGGAGCTTAGTTCAAGAATTACAAAATCTAATTTAAGATTATTTAAAACAACGGATGAAAAGGGATAGCCAATATTTCCTGCAGCAACAACTTTGTTTCCGGCTTTTGATAAAATATGTGTACAAAGCTCAGCTACAGTAGTTTTCCCATTAGTTCCTGTAATTCCTATTATCGAATAGTTTGAGTGTCTGTAAGCAAATTCAATTTCACTAATAATTTCAACTTTACCCTTTTTAAGTATTTTTCCCAGTTTTGATGAATGTTTAATGCCTGGACTTATAACAATTAAGTCAGATTTCGGTAAGTTGTCATGAGAATAGGAAAGGGCAACTTTAATATTATATTCTTTCTCAAGCTTGCTCTTATTATTCTGAAGTTTTGGACTAGTATATTCATCAATAGCTATTGTTTCATAGCCCAATTTGGCAGAAAGTTCAGCAGCAGCAATTCCACTTTTTCCTAGACCTATAATTAAAACTTTTTTTTTCATAAATTTTTAATGTTTTTTTGAAATATTTATTTGCAATAAAATAAACAGATGATATCTTGTTAACCTCTTCGATAAGCGAGCGTAGCTCAGTGGTAGAGCCTCACGTTGCCAACGTGATTGTCGACGGTTCGAATCCGTTCGCTCGCTCCATTTTTTATTTCCAGTTAGACTTTATATTTGATATAATTTTCTCTTTTTATGATTAAATTTTTTAGATTGTTTTATTATGGATGATAGGTTTTTTTGGCTTTAATTCTCTCTCTTATTTTTGCTATTTCAGTATCCCAGTCTTGAGTAACTTCTCTACCTTCTTTGAATCTAAAGTTACATTCTCCATCGCCAGCTGCAATGGTTTTTGTTCTATGCAGACCGGTGTTTAAAGCTTTACTCTTTGTGAAGTCATTTAAACAAACAAACGGAGCTAGCTCAACTGCATCATAGGCATAAAGATACATGCAAACTCCACAATGAGAGTAATTGTATCCAAAATCAAATTCTTCTTCCTCTCCTGGAACGTATTCCATTATCCAGTTTGCGGGATATTGTTTTTTCTGAGTCCATTTTGCCCAGGCTTTAAGTTTTTCTTTATTATGTTTAGAGAAAAATGCACAGCCTTTAGCTTTAGCTTTCTCTTTAGGAAAATGCTTCCATGCAACCGTATTAAGGTCATATATCATTCTTCCTACATCTTCTGCTGTCATGTTATGAGGTTTCATTGCTCTATAATATGCTAAGTACCATGCTGCAATTGGTATAAATTGAGCATCGATATTCTTTTGTTCACCGCCTACATCAGGAAGTTCAATAGCCAATGCTTTAAATTGTTCGAGAGCTTTATCTGTAATTTGTTCTGCTAATTCTTTATCATTATATTTAGCAGCTAAATATTGTTTTGCTCCTTCATTTGTTTCAATGAAGGTTTTTAAGAGCTTTTCCTGATTCCAACCCGAAGGATTATCTGTTTCACTATTAGGCTTTTTCTCATCAGAAATATTAAGCTTATTTATTTTTTGGGCATAAATAAAAGAGGGTATAAAACAGAGAATTGAGATAAAAATTGATTTGTTGAGGATTCTGTTTGTTAATCCTGTTTTTTTCTTATGATTCATTTTAAATACCTTGTAAAGTTGATTTATAACAACTTTTCATTTTTGAAACAGGAATAGAAATATTGTCGAATTTTACTGTTGGTTCTGATATAATTTCACCTATTTTTGCAAAGGCAGCTCCTTCTAAAGCCTCTTCCAGCTCAGAGGCTTTTTCTTTTGACACTGAAATTACAAATCTAGAAGCAGTTTCAGAAAATAGAATTTCAACATCTGAGAGCGTATTAGAAGCAGGTATTTTTGACGAATCAATGCTTAAACCGAGATTTCCTCCCATTGCCATTTTGGCAAATGATACAGCCAAACCTCCTGGGCCTGGAGCAACTATTGAGTTGATAATCTCATTATGTGTAAGTTTTTCAATAATTTTATATAATTCTTGAGCTTCTGAAGCATCAACTTTGGGAACATTATTGCCAATATAGTTTAACATTGAAAAATATTCGCTTCCACCAAGTTCAGCTTTTGTTGTACCTATTACATAAACATAATCTCCTGCAAATTTTGCATCAGGTGTTATTGCTTTAGATACATCACTGATTTTAGCTATAGTGCTGAAAAGGACTGTTGGAGGAATAGATATTTTTTTCCCTCCTCTAGTGCTATCATTTTTCATGCTGTCTTTACCAGAAATACATGGGACTTTGAAAGCTTTTGTATAATCATATAATGCCTGGTTGGCACGAACAAGCTGTGCTAACTTATATTCACCATCTGGTGTTTTTTCGCTTTGTACAGGATCTGGCCAACAAAAATTATCAAGTCCGGCAATATGTCCGAAATCAGCTCCTGCAGCTATTGTTCTTCTTATTGCCAGATCTATTGAAGAAGCCATCATGTGATAAGTGTCAATATCACTATACCTTGGCAGCAGAGCTGACGCTAATACAATTCCTTCTTTACTAAGAGGAGACGCCATAAAAACACCGGCGTCATTGCAGGTATCGCAATCTTTTCCAATAAATGGTTTAATTACACTCAAACCTTTTACTTCATGATCATACTGTCTAGCTTTGTATTCATTAGAGCAAATATTCAAACCGGCAAGCATTGTAAGCCAATCATCAGCTATATTACGTTTTTTCAGCTCCTTAATACTTGGCTCTTTCCACTCTGGCGGATTCCATTTTGCGTTCAACTTCATTCTTGGACAGCCATTATGTAGGAACTCAATATCAATATATGCAACAGTTTTATCGTGATAAAGTAGATGAATTTTTCCAGAATCTGTAAATTCACCTAGAACTGTAGCCTCAACTTCATGTTTATTGGCAATTTGCATAAATTCCTGAATATGTTCAGGAGGAACAGCGAACGACATTCTTTCCTGTGCTTCTGATACCAATATTTCCCATGGTTGAAGTCCGGCATATTTTAGAGGTGCTTTTCCGAGATCCATCATACAGCCTCCACACTGTTCAGCCATTTCTCCCACTGAAGATGACAAACCGCCTGCACCATTATCAGTAACGAAACGATATAAGTTTGCATCTCTGGCTTCATATATGAAATCACTCATTACTTTTTGGGTTATCGGGTCTCCAATCTGTACCGCCTGGACGGGGCTGTCCTTATGAAGTTCTTCACTTGAAAAGGTCGCACCGTGTATTCCGTCTTTACCAATTCTACCCCCGGTCATAACAATTAAATCACCAGGCTCAATTGATTTTTCAAATCCTTTGCAGGGGCCTATTTTTTTAGGGAGAGTTCCTACTGTTCCGCAAAAAACAAGGGGTTTTCCTATATAACGATCATCAAAATTTTCCCATCCAAGTCCATAAGGAATTCCACTTTGATTTCCTCCATCAATAACACCTTTATGAACACCATCTCTTAAACGTCTTGGGTGAAGTAATCCTTCCGGTACATTTTCTTCTTTAGTAAATGGAGAGCCAAGACAGTATCCCCAAACATTGATAAGGAGATTTGCTCCTAAACCTGTTCCCATTGGATCTCTATTGACTCCAACAATGCCAGTCATTGCACCGCCGTATGGATCAAGTGCTGATGGGCTATTATGCGTTTCGCATTTAAAAACAAGATCAATCGCATTGTTAAACGAAATTACTCCTGCATTATCATGAAATACAGATACGAGCCAGTCAACTTCTTTACCTATTTCTTCGGTGCTTTTTTTTATGAAAGTTTTAAAGCAGGATGTTATTTTAGTAGTCTTTCCTTTGTTGTCTTCATAAGTTATTTCTGCATCAAAAATTTTATGCTTGCAATGTTCTGACCATGTTTGTGCAATACATTCAAGCTCAACATCAGTAGGTGTATTTTTAAGGCCTTTTTCTGCTCTGTCCTTATTATTTTGAAAATAAGTTTGAATTGCTTTCATCTCATCTAATGAAAGAGCAAGGGTTCCTTTTTTGCTGATTTGAATAAGGTGAGAATCAGAAACGTTCAAATCAATTTCATTGATATGTATTTTTTCTAAACTTTTTACAATTGGCGCATTATCAGGTATACCGCTTTTATTTAGCTGATTTTTGTCAAGAACTGTGACAGATTGTATAAGTTCATTCGCTAAAAGATTTTTTCCTATATTTACAATATCATTTTTAAGAAGTCCAGGGGCTTTAATTAAAAATTCAGTTGAGCTAAAAACCTTCTCGGTTTCCTTGTTAAGTTTTCTTCCAATAATATCTTCTATTGCTAAGAATGCTGTTCTTCCAAGGTTATCGGTTACACCAGGAAGAAAACCAATTATAATCAGCCAATTAAAATCATTTATGGATGATGATCCCTGTGTTACTTTCTGTGTTATTGGATTTACGAGTTCATTTGCAACCTGCTGTGCTTCTTCTTTAGAAATATCAGCTAGAATTGTATAAATTTCGCGTGTTTTGATATCCTGAACAGAAAGATTTAAAATCTCAAAGACCTGTTTTTTAGCTGTTTCTGCTTTAGGATCCTGCCATTTATCGAGAGGGGTTAACTCAATTCTATGTATCATTTATCTAAGACCTTTAAGCTTGAAGATATTTTAATGACTATAATTTGAGGTAATTGCAATAAACTGGTTTTTTCGGTTTTGATCTTTCTATTTGTTTGATAGGCTTCGCAAAACCATTTGTCCCGGTGATTAGCAGGGATCCAGTATTAAGTTAAATGGAGGGGAATGTTCCCGCCTTCGCCTGATTATGACAGGAAACCATTGTTTCCAAACTTAGTGCGTATTTTGCAATCAGCTCATTTACTTAAATTAATATAAATACATGTATTATATCAATGTTTAAAATATACTTAGCTTTCAAAATTAATAACAGGATTTATTGGAATATTATTAATTAATACATTAAATAATATAGATTTTTAAAATCTAAGCAGTTCTTTGAAGTAGATTTTAGCAAAATAAACCATAAACTAAAATCTCTTCGAGATAGTTTGTTTAGTTAAAAACTGTTTACTTGTGTTAGGAATATGTTAGGATTTTTTAAAAGCCTTGCTTTCTTTTATATATTTACATAAGTTATTATTGGTGAAAAGTTTTATCTTAACTTTTTTGTAAAAAAAATAAATGGACTTAATTAAATGAGAAAAAGCCCTATTAGAGTAAAATCATCAACTGCAAAATCATTCATCAATAATCCAATCCATAAAAATAAAGTTTTAAAAGCCAAGGCTAGTATTGAAATAGCCAATGCTGTTTCCGGTATGAGAAGAAAGTCGGGTTTAACAAAAAAAGAGCTGGCTAAGGAACTGGGAATTAAAAAATGCGAATATGAGCAAATAGAGAATGGTAAAAATGTTTCAATCTACAGGCTTATACAGATGGCTGAGATCTGTGGTGCTAAACTTAATCTCCAAGTAATTTTTCCTAAATATCAGGAAGTAAAACCTTTTGAATAAAAAATTTTATATAAGATACACTAATAAAGAAAGAACTATTATCTCAAAAAAATTATGAAAAAAATCAAATTTGTAATTATTGTCTCTCTGATCTGTATTACTACTTTTTATGGAGTAGGTTGCCAAAAAGGAAATGCTGAAAAAATAGTTGATAAAATAGTGATTGTACAGGGTGACAATCAGTGTGTTGCTCCCAATTCAGAGTGTGCAAAAAGTTTAAAGCTTGAATTATTGGGGCCAAATATTCCAGGTATTTTTGGGGGTAAAGGAAGTAGAGAGCCTGTAAGCGGTGTAAAAGTAAAGTTTGAAGTCCAAAAAGGTTCTGATTTGAGATTTGACCCTGAAATCGCTACTTCAAAATCAGGAGGAGGAGTTTCTCTAAAGATTTTTTCAGGTAAAAAAATAGGAGATCAGTATTTTAAAATTATACCTGAAAACTCAGAATGTACAAAAATTGTGCGTGTTATTTCGGGTGTAAGTGTTAGAGGGGCTAACCAGGAGGGATATACAGGTGGTAAATTGTCGAAGCCTGTCAGTTTAAAATTAACTGATGAAAAAGGTAAACCGATTGAAGGGGCTAAAGTTTATTTTAATATCTCATCTTCTCCTGAAAAGAAATCTATAAAAGCATCATGTTCTCCTAATTATACAAAAACAGACAGAGAGGGTGTAGCTAAAACTAAAGTTAAGCTGGGCAAAACTACAGGGATTTATAAGCTTAATGCAGAAGTTAACAGTCCTGAAAAAAATATTACTTTTAGAGGAATTCAGATCCCTGAAATGGGAATAGATATAATAACACTGATCATTACAGTTTTAGGTGGCCTTGCCATTTTTATTTATGGAATGAAGCTTATGAGTGATGGTCTGCAGATCGTTGCAGGCCAAAAAATGAAGGGAATTTTAAGATTTTTTACCAGAAACAGGTTTATTGCTGTTTTGGCCGGAGCTATTGTCACTGGAGCAATCCAATCTTCAAGTGCGTGTACGGTTATGGTAGTTGGTTTTGTAAATGCCGGTTTACTAACACTAACTCAGGCTATTGGTATTGTTTTCGGGGCAAATATTGGTACGACAGTTACAGCTCAGATAATTTCTTTTAAGCTTGGTGGTCTTGCTCTTCCGGCTGTTCTTGTTGGTTCAGTTATTATGATGCTTTCAAGAAGTACTGTAGTAAAAGGTTGGGGGCAGACAATTTTTGGATTTGGTTTTCTTTTTTTTGGGATGGAGTTAATGGGGGGTGAATTAAAATTATTAAGTAAATTCCCTTCTTTTATTAATTTTTTCAGCCATTTTAACTGTGCACCTGTCAACGGTTATATGCCAATTGGTGCTGTTCTTGGAGCAATTTGCATTGGTACTGCTATGACTGTTCTGATTCAGAGCAGTTCTGCAACAATAGGTATTGCATTAGCTTTGGCTATGGGTGGATTAATAAATTTTTATACTGCTGTTCCATTAATACTAGGAGACAATATTGGAACTACTATAACAGCTCTTCTTGCTTCGATCGGAACAAATGAAAGAGCACGACAGACAGCTGTAGCTCATATGCTCTTTAATATCTTAGGAGCAATTTATATGGTTATACTGTTTTTTGTTCCATATCCCGGGACAGATATTCCGATATTTATGTATTTGATTAATGCTATAACTGCCGGTGATGTGTTTGCTGTTATTCCTGAAAATATCGCAAGGCATATTGCTATGGCTCATACGGTATTTAATGTTATAAATGTAATTATTTTTCTTCCGTTTATTGGTATTATTGCTAAAATTTGTAATATGATAATTAAGATTAAAGATGAAGCTTCTGTCAAAATTGAATATCTCGAACCAAATCTTCTTGAGACACCCAGTATTGCTTTGAAACAGGTTGTCAGATCTTTGCATTATATGCTTAATGAAGCATGGGAAATGGTCACTTCTGTTGGAAATGATGTTGTGTTTTCAGGAAAAACAGAAGAGAAATTTTATAAGAAAATGATGAAACGGGAAGAAGATGTTGATAAAATGCAGGCTGACATAACTGATTACCTTGTAAAACTGACTAGAAAAGAGTTAACTATTTCCCAAGCTGAGATGATTCCTCTGCTGATGCATTGTACAAATGATGCTGAGAGGATAGGAGATCATGCTGAAGTAATGTTCAATCTAGTTAAACGTTTAAATATTTCGGGGAAAAAGTTATCTGAGGATGCTATTCAAGAGCTTAAGCATGTGTGGAAACTATTATGCTTTCAAGCTCAGCATATTCTTCTTTATCTTGAAAATCCATTACCTGAAAATGCTAAAGCTGCATTGAAAAAAGGGAAAAAATTAGTTAATTATACCCAAAAATTTGAAAAAAATCATATAAAAAGACTTAAGAGAGGTAAATGTAAAGTAGCTTCAGGGATTGTTTATATTGAAATTCTAGCTGAATTTGATAAGATAAGTAATCATTTGACAAATATTGCTGAACGTATTCCTGAGGTAGAAAAACATTATTCAATGCTCAATCATTATAATTAATGAAAAATAATAATAAAATACTCATTGTTGACGATCAAAAAAGTTTTTTGCGTATTATGGAGCAGGGACTTGTTAAATACGGCTTCAATGTTATCTCAGCGAATTCAGGAAAAGAATGTTTAGAGTTGGCAAAAAAACATAAACCTGGAGTAATTCTTCTTGATGTTATGATGCCGAAAATGAATGGTTTTGAAACTTGTAGAGAACTAAAACATTATAAAAAAACAAAAGATATTCCTGTGATAATAGTAACTGGACAGGATAATGAAAATAATGTACTAGAAGGGTTTGATTGCGGTGCTGATGATTATGTGACTAAACCATTTAGTATAAAAATTCTTATTGCTAGAATCAAAGCAGTACTTAAAAGAACCAGAAGGCATATTGTAGATCTTATAATTATAGGTGATATCACAATTGATGTAAGTAAAAGAGAAGTTCTATTGAAAGATAAGCCAGTAGATTTAACATATTCGCAGTTTGAAATAATGCTTCTTTTTGTTAATAACCTGGAAACTGTTTTTAGTAGAAAGCAAATTGTGCAAGCGATAAGGGGTGATAATTATCCTGTTACAGAGCGAGCAGTTGATGTTCATATTGTTGAACTAAGAAAACTGCTTAAAGATTATGGAACTTGTATTAAGACAGTACGCGGTGTTGGGTATAAGTTGAGCATTGCTCATCTCAATTTCAATATACTTGACTGATTGTTGAGAATATAATAGTCATTTATTACTATTAGTTTTTTTGGTTAACTGGTGAACGCAGTATGGAATTGTTACTCCTAAATAAATTCCTGTAGTTACATCGCTTAAATAGTGCAAATCTAAGCAAAGAACTAATGCTGAAGAAATGATAATAATTCCTATGCAGACTGCTCTAACCCGGGTTTGTTTTTTTAGGGGCTTTTAAAAAATTTTTATTTTTTTATTAGGCAAGGGCGTAAATTTATTTTGAGGGTGACCACTCCAAATGTAGTCACCTAACATATCTTGAGTTATTTGCATTATTCATAGCCTGGCTTATATTTTCAGATTATGTTTATCAAAGAAATAAAAACCAGAAATAAGAAAACCGGTAAAGAGTATGTAAAGCATGCTCTTATTGAATCTATCCGTACACCACAGGGTCCCCGTCACAGAACTGTAATGCAGCTTGGTCATTTAAAGCTTTCCAAAGAACTGTGGCCCGTATTAATAGCAGAACTTGAGAGCCGTTTGTCAGGTCAGGATTCGTTAAATCTTCCCGGGGTAAAAGTTCCTGTCAAAGTAAAACGTGCAGCAGATACAGCAATGGAGAATTTTGTTATTCGTGACGAAAGGAGAATAGAGAATCGAAAAAATATATCATCAGAAGAAATTACAGTAAATATTAATGATTTCAGTGCTACAAAATACAGAAGCTTCGGACCTGAATTTACAGCACATTGCATTTGGAATGACCTGAAACTTCCTCAAAAGCTTAAGGAGTTTGGATTTAACGGAAGAGAAAGAAGCCTTGCAGAAGCAATAGTAGCAGGACGTTTAATAAATCCGGCAAGTGAACTTGCTACCTGGGAATGGATAAGAAATTTTTCATCAATAGGCGAACTTACCGAAATTGAACTAGACAATGCAGGTCTCAGTTCAGTATATAAAATTGGCGATAGACTTCTTGAACACAAAGACGAACTTGAGGATCATCTTTTTAAAAGAGAAGCAAAACTGCACCCCGGACGCGATACATTTTATCTTTTTGACCTAACCAATTTTTATTTTGAAGGCCAGGCTTTGGGTAACAGTATAGCCAAACACGGTAAGTCAAAAGAAAAACGCAATGACTGTCCTCTTGTTTCGCTTGGTCTCATTGTTGATTCATCAGGCTTTCCGGTATCAAGTAAGATTTTTCCAGGTAATATAGGAGAACCTGTCACCTTATCAGAAATACTTGAAAAGATGGGTTATTTTGAAGATTATCTTCCGGGACTTCACCCTACTCTTGTAATGGACAGGGGTATAGCCACGAAGGATAATATAGAACTTTTGAAAGCTAAAAACCTGCCTTATATTCTTATAACCAGAGGTCCCCGCAATAAACATTATCTTAATGAATTTGAAAATCACAGTTCAGATCCTGAATTTGAATCAATCATCAGAAATAAAAAAGAGATAAAAATTAAAAAAATAGAAAAGCCTGATTCTGATGTAGTTGAGGTTCTTTGCATAAGTCAGGGTAAAAAAGAAAAAGAAGAAGCCATAAACAGAAGATGGACCGAGCGGGCCTGTGAAGATCTTGCTTCTCTGCAAAGATCTGTTTCTAAAGGAACTATAAAATTAATGGATAAAATTTACAGGAAGCTTGGCAGACTTGAAGAGCGTTATGCTGGTTTTAATAAATACTTTTCATTAGAATTGATCGAAGACGATCAAAGACCCGGATACGCATCAGAACTGAAATTTCAGGAAAATCAGGTCTTTGATATTGATAAAAATGACTCAGACCCTCTTCAGGGCACTTATGTAATAGAAACAGTACATAAAGATAAAAGTGCAGAGGAAATATGGCATCTCTATATGACGCTTACCAGAGTTGAAGAAGCCTTTAGGTGTATGAAATCAGATCTTGGAACAAGACCGGTTTATCATCAGATAGAAAGAAGGACAAAGGGACATCTCTTTATTTCTGTTCTTGCATACCATCTGCTTATAAATATTGAATATAAATTAAGGCAGGCAGGTGATAAAAGAAGGTGGTCTAAAATCCGCCAGGTACTTGGTACGCATCAGAGGTCTACTATAATAATACCGGATAAAGAACAGAGGATTCATCATGTGAGAATATCAGGAACTCCTGAACCAGGTCATACTAAAATATATGAGATGCTAAAAATAAAGCCCGGAAAAATGCTGAAAAAGTATATCGTTGCAAAAAGGTTGTAGTCACCAAAAAAAATGACCGACAGCCTCAAAATGAAGACTAAACGATCAAACTTGGGTTAAAAAAAATGCACAGTTTTGTTCTAACCCGAGTTTCGCACCTTGACTTGTAACTCCCTGATAGTCAACAACCGAAAAATTAAGGCACGACAAAAAGTTTTCAATGAGCAAGAATTATTTTTTCACGCAGTTGAGTACCACATGAGATTTGGGCAGGTTTTTCCAGTCAATGCCAAGATATCTGTAAATATCTTTCTGGGTTTCATCAGGCAAGCCTGCTTTTCTGATTCTATGTATTTGATTTGAATTTGTTGGTACTTTAATTGTGGAATACGAATGTGTAGACAATATCCTTCTGATTGTCGGCCAGCTTCTATGATCGTCACGCTGTTTGAATTTGTACATAATGAAGTGCAGTAAATGATAAGCCAGAACTGTAATAAAAACATGAGCATCCACCCTATCTTCAATTCTATGGAAGTTCGGTCTGATTCCGAGATTTGACTTTAACATTCTAAATCCGTCCTCCGCTTTTGTAAGTGTCATATAAAGATTCCAGATTTCATTTTCATCATATTCCTTTCTGTCGGTTCTTATTACATAGCATCCAAACAGTTCATCATCAATTCCATATTTTTCATCATCCAAAGTCCAGTTCAGTACATTTTTATCTTCTGTTTTTTTGAGTTCTACATTATAGTATTTTGCGGCTCTGGAAAACTGTTTTTGCAATTTACCAATTCGCCTTTGAATAATTTCCGGAGTTTTTACACCACCTTTTTTTTCAATGCCCGCTTTGATTTTTTCAAGACCGGCAACAAAACGTTCCTCCATTTTTGAGCATATTGCATATTCTTTCTCCCGGCGTGCGGAGCTCTTGCATAGCACAATATTGTCTTCTGTACCATTTTGTTCATTAAAAGGATCTGAAATGAGTTTTACAAGAACCAGAGCTCATTACTTTAAAATAAAAAGTCCAAATTGAATTTACTCTTAAGGTTATAGCTCGTACAATGTAAAAACTACCATTTTATCCGTATTATAGTATTTGTTGGTAATATTGCTTATTTCAAACAGAAATATTAGAATCTTATGTTTTTGTTTTTTTGTATATTGCCTTGCAGGATTTAAAGCAATCGTAATAAGTTTTTCATTTTCCTGAATATGCCCCATTGCAGTAATCAGTTCTCTAAGAATAAGCAGATCATTTCTGTAATTGTTCCATATTGGTCGAAATATTTTAAGGAGCTGATATATAATATTTCTTGCATTTATTTTAACTGCATCCATAAATGATTTAGGCATAAAATTTAATTTTGCATATTCATTTTTAATAAGAGTTTCCAATCTTGAGACTTGTTGCGGAAGCTCTTTCATTCCTTCATCAATTTCTCTTACTTTTTTCCACAGAGTATCCTGTTTTTTTCTGTTATTCTCCAAGGCTTTATTCTTATCTTTGGGTAATCTTTTTATTCTTACATTTACTTTTTTAAGTTTTTTCTCAATGATTTTTCTTTGAACATCAGAAATATTGGACTCTATAAGTTGGGCTTTATAATTTTCAGCTTCAGCAGTAAGCTTGTCCATCTGCTGTTCTTTCCTTTCCAGATAAATTTCCCTGTCAACAATAAGCAGTCCAATTTCCTTTTTCATCTTAAGTTTCTGTGCAGTCATCAATGCAAATTCTTTATTTTTAATTTGCCGGTCAGTAAGCGTTTCAGCAATATCTTCATATGATTCATACAAATATGATGTTATCTGGTTTATTCCCAGTAAAATTAAATATCCTATATCATTTTCCTGAAGCCAGCGGGTTAAAATTAAAGTAATTGCAGTTTGTTCATCATATGAAAAATCAGTACACAAAATTGAAAGTTCAACACTTTCTTTGTTCGGCTTCTTAAGCAGCACAATGTATTGAGCTGATGAATTATCTTTTTTCCAGTGCCTTTTGAAGTACTGCACTGTATATGTATATGAATCATCTTTTCTGTTTCTGTACTTCATAATACTGAATGTTTTTACCGGATATTTCGAATTTGAATCCCATTCTCCTTTTTTATAATCTTTTTCCCAGGTGACAATATGAATATTTTCTTTTTGTATTTCTTTAATAAAATGAATTCCGAAGATTGCCCGGTCAACTACAAATGTTAATTTTCTGTTTTTATCTCCGCCAAGTATTTTTCTGAATTCCAGAATGTTTGCAGCAAAACGTTGTCGCAAATCATAATAATTGTCATTAATCTTTGAAAAAACAGGTTCTCCTTTTGCGGTATGAATAAGATCAAGATAGTATCCTTTTCCGACGGTATGAGAAGCGCCAAGGTAACATTTTAAAAGAGGCTGCCTGCCATAATATGGAACGCTATGAGGATCCAACAGAAAAGTATCGTCATTTTCAGCTCCAATCATTCTGATATTATATTCAAATATTGAATTTACATTTTTCTGTTCAGCTATTGCTTTGAGTTTATCCCGCTGTTTATTGGCAGAAGTTACCTGCTTGCCGATAAAAAGCTCCAGAGCCCGATAATCAAGCATCTGACCCTGTTCTATACTCAAACTGAATGAAAATACAGTTGCATGAGTTGTAATATCCTAATACAGCCTATATTGATAGATATGAATATCCAATTAACACTAGACGAAAAAATAAAACTTGAAGCACAACATAAAAAAGAGCGAAACAGTAAGGCCTGTGACCGTATAAAAGCTGTGTTGCTTTCATCCGAGGGTTGGTCTCAATCACAAATAGCTCAGGCATTAAGAATTCATGAAACAACAGTAACAACTCACCTTAAAGATTATTTGGATAATAAAAAATTGAAAAATGAAAGTGGCGGTTCAAGCAGCCTGTTGACTTCTGAACAAACTAATGAATTAATAAATCATTTAGAAAAAAATACCTACCCAAGCACTAAAGAGATCATTGCATATGTTTACAATGCTTACGGCATAAAATATACTCAGCAGGGAATGTATAACTGGTTAAAGCATAATAGATTTTCTTATAAAGCTCCAAAAGGAGTCCCACTTAAGTACAATACCGAAAAGCAGGAAGCTTTTAAAGCAGAATATGATGAAATAAAGAATAACCTCAAAGAAAATGATAAAATATTTTTTATGGATAGTGTTCACCCAACTCAAGCCACAAAAATCACATTAGGCTGGATAAGGAAAGGTGTTGAGAAAATGATAGCTACAGTTGCAGGCAGAAGCAGGATAAATCTTACAGGAGCAATAGATTTAGAAAGTATGTCTATTTTTACAAAAGAGTATAAAACAATAGATGGCAATGCTACATTAGATTTTCTGAGATATCTTGATGATTCAACCGCCTCTAGCGGTACCATACATCTTATTGCAGACGGCGGAGGTGCTCATACATGTAAAGAAGTTGGTGCATATCTTGGAATAAAAGATCCTTTCAATAGAAAATATTTAGAAGACTATTATCAGATAAAATTACCGGCTAATAATAAACAACTTACAGGGAGATTGAGAAAAAACCTGTGTATGGTTTTGAAAAACGAACCTGAATTCTTTATAAATAAGAAAATTTTAGAGGAAAAGAAAGTAACTGCTCAAATGTTACTTGACGCTTTGCAAAAGCCGCCTCCTCATAAAAAATTCATTTTGCATATACTTCCACCCTACAGTCCAAATCTTAACCCGATTGAGCGTGTATGGAAAGTAATGAACGAACATGTAAGAAATAACAAAGTTTTTACCTCATTCAAAGAGTTTAAATCTGATGTTTTAGATTTTTTCAGAAATGAATGGGACAATATTTCTGAAACTTTAAGGTCACGTATTAATGATCATTTTGAAAAAATAAAACCAGTATTTTGAAATAGTTTGAGTATATATTGAGACAATTGCAAAGTATCATTGCCGTCCATTGACGGGTTATATCAGATAGATTGCCGTTTATGCCTGAAGATGTATCAATAAAAGTCCGGCTTATTAAAATTCCTACATGATGGCAGGATAAAATTTTTGACGGTCCTTTATCCGCAAGGGGAAATTTGTTACTGAAAGATATGTCAGTTGAGTACGAATACTTGGAGTTTTTTGGGGTATTTGAACTTACGCTGTCTGAATTTTTCCAAGCATTTTCACTCTTTATGACAGAGTTGACACTCAATTCTGAAGGTTTAGCTGATGACTCAGCAGGTATATTCTCGTTTTCAGTGTTAGTTCCTGAAGCATGCACACTGCCAACATCACAAACTTCATTTTCTCTGTTTTTTCGACGCTCCTTAAGTTTCCCTTCATATTCCTTTCGTCTTTCAAGAAGACATAATCTTATAGATTCAACCGTTATACTTTCACGATAGACTTCTTTATATTTTTGAACAATAAAAGTATTAATATGGCAACCTTTATCTTCATAGTATTTATCAAACAAATACTCAATATATGAAAGCCGATCGGATGTTATTTTTTTTACAGCACCCTGACCATTTGCTATTTTTGTTATATTTTCGGGTTTGCCGGATTTTAGATATTCTCCCCAGGTTTGCATTGCCTTTCGGGAATATTTAAATTCTTTTGTTAAACTCCCACGGTTAAAGCCGGAATTATATAAACGGGCAACAAGCAGTTTCTCCTGAAAAGAATTACGCTGCACGGTTTCTAAAAGAGCTGTGCCGAAGTGTACAAGAACTTCATTGGGAATTTCAGGATTAAAAAGTAACTCAAAAAGAGGATTTGATTTGTCAAGTCCCAAGAGTGGCTGTAGTTTAGAAATATTATTCATCGCAGTATTCTCTGTTAGTCGTTTTTGCTTATTCAACTATAGAGAATATTGCGATTTTAGAAAGGATGGAGAGTAAATTCAATTTTGATTTTTTATTTTACCGTCACGCACAAAGGGTGGGAGGTCTGAAACTTAAAGAGGGGAATAAATGTATATTGAAAATAATAATCTGAGAGATGGTTTTTCTTCAAGATTTGGAACAGTGGCGGCAGCAGCCGGATCAGCAATTGGTTTTGGTAATATTTTAAGGTTTCCTTATCAGCTTGGCTCAAATGGAGGTGCTGCGTTCCTTGTTGTTTATTTGAGTTTTGTTATACTGCTTGGCATGACCGGAATGATGTGTGAAATGACAATTGGTAGAAGTGCTCAGCGTGATGTTGTAAACTCTTTTAGAAAATTATCACCAAATACACCGTGGAGATATGCCGGGATAATAGGTATTTTCACCGTTATAATTATTTTAGCGTATTATATAGTGTTGTTCGGTTGGTCTTTTGATTATTTAATAATGTCAATATTTAATAATTTTTCCGGCAAAACGGTTGAGCAGTTAACTTATTTACAAGAAATTAGTATAAGTGGTACAGTAAAACCGATTTTTTACTCTATACTCTGTATGATATTAACTGCTGCAATAGTAGTTGGGGGAATAAAAAAAGGTATTGAAAAGTGTGCAAAATATTTGATGCCAATTTTATTACTGATATTAGTTCTGCTGGTTATTAAAGGACTTACTCTACCTGGTTCAGGAAAAGGAATAGTTTTTTTGTTTGATCCTGATTTTTCTAAGATCACATCGACAGTAGTTTTTAAAGCTTTAGGGCAGGCACTCTTTGATTTAAGTCTTGGATCAGGAATTATGATTACATATGGGTCATATATTAACAAAAAAGAAAATCTTGGAGCAGTAGTGGCTCAGACTGCAATTTTAAATACATGTGTTTCTCTGCTTGCGGGAACAGCTATTTTTACAGCTGTTTTTGCTTATGGTGTTGCTCCAACTTCAGGTTATAGTCTTTCATATATAGTTTTACCGGCAGTTTTTCAGCAGATGACCGGAGGCTATATTTTCTGTATTCTTTTCTTTTTACTTTTAGCTTTAGCCGGTTTAACAACTTCAATATCTATTATTGAAGTTGTTGTTGCCTATTTAGTTGACAACTTTAGAATGTCCAGAATAAAAGCGACAGCAGTTTCAGCAACGATTATTGGGCTTTTATCAATACCATGCGCTCTATCTTTTGGCCTTATGAAGGATGTACTATTTTTTGGAAAAGACTTTTTTGATCTTCTGGATTTTGTATCCGGTAATTTATGTAATCCGCTTGCAAGTTTGATGTGGGTAACTTTTGCTGCCTGGTATCTTGGTTATAGAAGAATGAAAAATGAAATTACTAATAATGGAGCAGTTTCAGCTCCTTATTTTCCTGTTTTCATTTCAATAGTTAAGTTTGTTTCACCAGTGGTGATTATTTTTGTATTTATCAAAGGATTAGGGTGGATTTAAAATAAAAAAGTCATAGTATTGTTATATCATAATAAGACAAATAAGTTTTTTACTTGCCAATAATTTTTAGCTCAAAGATTTTGGCTGGTTTTACGTCTTTTTCCCATGAACGATGATAGATAATTTTCAGCTTTGTAACGCCTTTGCTTAAAACTTTAAAAGTATATATTTGCTTTCCTGGAGCCCCCATAAGGCTGCTATCAACTTTATAATCTGAGTGAACTAACTCTATAACTGACTTATTATATTTAACAATTTCCCATTGATAGCCTGTCGTTGCATTAGCATCCAATACAACATTAAATTTATCATTTAAAGAAAGCTTAATACATGAGCTATTTTCTTTTTCTGTTAACTCTCTTGATGATTTAGTATTTTGACTAATGCTATTGCATGAAGTTAAAAAAAGAATACCAATAGTTGTGAGAAGTGAGAGAAATATTTTTTTCATGTTCTTTCCTTATTGTTATGATCTTATTCTATTCAAATCTATTTGAAAAAATAACGTAAGCAAGCACAGGAATAATAATTAAAGGTCCGAAAATTATACAGAATGGACCCCACATTGTTATATCCAATTTTTTATTTAAATATAAAATAAGAGAGATTATTAAGCTAACTACAACAGCAAAAATCCAAATATACCAAACAGCTAAACTGTTTCCTTCTGCTAGTAGATATGCTGCTCCTGCAAGTTCCAGAATAGAGTAAACTGACAAAAATAAGATAGACATCTTTTCAATAAATTTACTTTGGGTCCATGCAAAAATAAAAGCAGCAAAGCACATAGTAAAAAAAACATTAAATCCAAAATGAAATAAAAGCACAATATAGATCATTACCACTTATTCCTGTGAATTTTATTTTCATCATACTGAGTTCTTGCCTGAGGTATATCTTTAACAGGATATCCGATAGATATAACTGAAACAGGAATAATATTATCTGGTAAACTGAATATTTTTTTAATTCCTTTTATTCTATCTTCTCTAGGGTGTACTCCAAGCCAGCATGAGCCTAATTTTAGCTCAGAAACAGCTATAAGGATATTTTGAATAGCAGCAGAAGTATCCTGAAGCAAGTAAGATAATTCACCTGCATTAACTTTACTGATATTTCCACAGGCAATTATACCTAATGAAGCATCTGCAAGAAACTTTCCATAAGGAAGGCATTTTGAAACTTCTTTTAGTTTTTCTACATCATCAATTACAATAAACTCATAAGCTTTCATATTACAGGCTGTAGGACATGCCATTCCAGCTTCCAGAATATCTTTTATTGTCTCTTCAGCTAATGGTTTATTTGGTATATAAGATCTAACACTTCGTCTTTTAAAAATGCAATTAAGCTTTGGGTTCATGGTATAATTCTACGTTTGAAAATTATTGTTATATAGTAAATATGGAGGTTATTAATAACCTCCATAAAAATGTAAATAAAATAGATTTGAACCGTAAAAAATCAAGCATCTACGAGTGCAAAAGTAATACTGCCTCTTGCCATTAATTTATCTTCAACAAAAACTTCTCCGGTTCCTTTTCCGAATTTTGATACTGATGGAGGTAAACTCAATTTTATAACCATTTGGTCACCTGGATGAATTGGATGAAAAAATTCACATGAAGGAATGGTCATAAAAAATGCAAGTTTATTTTGATTTTCAGGTCTTGCAAGGGTATGGGCACAACCTGCCTGAGCTATAGTTTCACAAAGTACTGAACCTGGAACTGCTGAAAATCCAGGAGAGTAAGAATGCATTATTGGATCGTTATATGTTACATTCTTAACAGCTATTATAGTTTCCCCCTCATCAACTGCGACATAGTCAATAAATAAAAATGGATAACGATGAGGCATATATTTTTTTACTTCATCCAGGTTCATTGCTACATCAGGGGTTTTATCATATTCAGTAAAAAGTTTTGGTTTTACTACATTGTATTCTCTAGGGCGCGTACCGATAACCATTTCCAGCTGATTGCTAAGTCCTGAATTATTTTTATTTTGTGCTTTGATTATGGCTTCGCCGTTTTCACATTTAATAACTTCAATTTCTATTACAAGTCTATCTCCGGGTTCTGTTGGTTTTCTGAACTTAATATTTTTCATAGACTTTGCATAAATGTCCATTTTTCCTTCAGGATCCAAGCGGTCTTTTAGAGCAAGGAGTGCTGTTTGGAAGGTTGCTTCTACCTGCAGAACTCCAGGCATAATAGGATGAGTGGGAAAATGTCCGTTAAAATACTCTTCAGTAATTGTTACATTTTTTAATCCAACGAATTTGGTTTCACTTTCCTGCCAGAATCTGTCGATAAGAATCATTGGATATTCGTAGGGAAGTCGTTCTCTGATATCTCCTATGGAGTATATTTTTTCTGACATTTTTGAGGTTCCTTTTTATAGCGTCTTATATTATTTGAAATATTTATAGGTTTTTATTTAAAAACGGAAGGACTATATTAAGTTTATATAAAAAAATAGTTTTTAGCAACAATTGATAATGAAAATACTTAAAAAACATGAAAAAAACTAAAGCAATAATAGTTACAGGTCCTACTGCAACCGGGAAAACATCGCTGGCTGTTAAACTTGCAAGAGAATTTAATGGCGAAATAATCAGTGCTGATTCAAGGCAGGTTTATAAAGGACTTGATCTAGGAACAGGCAAAGATATTGAAGAGTATGGAGTAGGAGACAGTGCTGTTAAGTATCATTTGATTGATAACTGTTCACCTGGTGAGATATATCATTTAAAACAATTTAATTACGATGCGAAAAAACTTATAGTAGATATTTCCTCAAGAAACAGATTGCCTATAATTGCGGGAGGTACTGCTCTTTATATTGATTCTTTAATTTCAAATTATGAGTTTCCAATCAATGCCCCGGACCTGCAACTTAGGAATAGCTTAAAAAACAAAAGTACAGAAGAACTTGCTGAATACTTAAAAACAAACAATCCTGAATTATTTAATAAATTGGAAAATAAAAATAGTCGTCCAAGATTGGTTAGGGCAATTGAAAGTGTATTATCTGTTAAGGAGCAACGATTTGAAATATCTAATGATATTACTTTTGACTGTTTGATTATTGGGACTTATTTTGAAAGAACGAAGGTACACGAAAGGATTGCTATTAGGCTGGAGCAGAGAATTGAAGCAGGTATGATAGAGGAAGTAGAGAATCTTCATAAAAATGGCTTATCATGGGAGAGACTTGATTCATTTGGACTGGAATATCGTTATATCAGTAAGTATATAAAGGGAGAACTTTCATTAGATGAGATGAAGTCTGCCCTGCTTGCAAAAATAAGAAAACTTGCTAGAAGCCAGGATGTCTGGTTTAGAAAAATGGAACAAAAAGGTCATAAAATTTACTGGACAAAAGAAGGAAATTATAAACAATCCTGTCAACTGGTCCAGACTTTTCTTGAAAACAAAATATTACCGGAACCTCAAATAAAATTAAAAGATATCTACTATGGGCCTAAAGCCCAATAATTAGAAGCTGCACGAAAAGTTTTTCGCGACTCGCTTCTAATTAATTTTTTGCTATCGCAAATGTAAATTTGCCTTTCAACGCTCTATATTGAGCGTAAATGAATAAAGTGAAAGGCAAATTTATGATATATAATGTTCCTTACCTACCGTTTGATTTCAACATAATTGAAGAATTAGATACCGATTTAATGGAAATTTTTCGAAAAAGTCGCGAACTTCTGGAAAAGTTTCCTGAAATCAGAGAATCAATAGTCCGAGATCAGGATATACACGGTCAGAAGAAGAAACTGATCCGCAATGAAGTAAAACGTTATAATGATGTGCACATAAACGGAAATTACTATTTGTTTGACTGTATAGAAATAACAGAGCCGGTAAAACTCGAAAAAACAGGTCGGGAACGTTTGAAGCCGGAATTAGTACTTTATTTTCTTATCATCAGAGGACTGTGGGGAAGCATAAGTGACCACGCAGCCAAACAGGCAATACATGATTCAATAAGTATTAGCGCGGTTCTTGCTCATCACAGCTATAAGGTTCCCGGTTCGAACACTGTGCGTGAAAACCTGAATGCAGTTTCCAATAAAACAAGACGTTTGATAATGGATAGCCTTTCCATGCTTATTCTCCTTAAAGGTCTTGATGATTTCAATGAAGTTTACATAGACAGTACAGATGTTGCTGCAAATACAGCATATCCAACGGACATTTCAGTTTTATATAAACTTCTTGACCGGGTTTACAGAAGCTTCAGGTTTCTAACTGATGAGTTTGGCTTTCCCATGCTGAGTGACGGATGGCTTGATACAAGAATGAAAAAACTGAAATCACATCTTGCTTTTATCAATATGCAGATAGGCAAAAAGGGAATGAAAGGAAATGTTAAGGAAAAATTTAAACTCTTTGTAAGTCTTGCAGATAATATTATAAAATCTTTTTTCGACGAACAGGAAAAAATGTTGATCAAATATGAAACATCTGACTTAACCCCGGATAAAAGTCTTGCTCTTGACAGGCTCTGGTTTAAAATAGACAGTGATCTTAATGATGCCGCTTATGTACTGTATTATGCCGAACTTCTTGTTAATGAAAATATAAAACTTCCGTCAAGAGAGAAAATCCTCAGCATTTCGGATCCTGATGCAGCTTTCATACAGAAAGGACAGAGAAATCCCACCATTGGATATAAACCTCAAATCGGAAGAAGCAGAAATGGTTTTATAAGTGGTTTTCTACTTCCAAAAGGCAATGTCAGTGATTCCGAAATGCTTGTTCCCACAGTAATGGAAGTATGCCGTTCCACCGGAGTTAAGCCGAATCTTGTAAGTACTGATGACGGTTATGCATCAGAAGACGGAGTTGGTATACTCAAAAATGATTTAAACATTTTAACTGTCAGTATTAATGGAGCAAAAGGTAAAAAAATAACATCTGAAGATTGGGATACTACGTTATATTCTGAAGCCCGAAGAATGCGGTCTGCTGCTGAATCAGGAATGTTTACTCTTAAATACAGGCATAGTTTCGGTAAAATGAGAAGACGTGGGATTGAAGCAGTGGAAGCTGAACAGCTTGAAAAAATTATTGCGTATAATTTTATACATATGATTAAAAAGGAAAAAAACGGCTAAACCAGCCTGATCCAATTTAACATATCAAATATAAAAAAATATACTGCAATGTACCCGGTTTATAAATGTTCAAGAGTTTTCTCTTATAATTTGTGGAGGTACGACATAAATTTTAAAAATAATTAGAACGCCTTAAAAAAAATTGGATATCAGGTTATAATGTTATATAATTGAAAAAAATATTAATAACAAAAAACGTTTTCGTGGGCGTTCTAATTAAAAACCCGGAAGAAAACCTTCTTTATTTTCGGCTTCAGGGATAGTGGTTGCTGTATTGTTAATATTGTCAAGCCATTGATCAAGTTGGATAATGGTGGTACCTTGGTTCTGGGCTTTTTTCATTTTTGAGCTTGTGGAGTTGATGTCTGCTACTACAAGAGTATGGAGATCTTTTGTAACTTTATCAATAGGCGAATATCCTTCGTTTTTTGCTATATTTTCATAATAACTGCGTTTTTCAGGCATTTTGCCTGTAAAGCAAATACTCTTGGTTGGAATATTGTTATTTAAAGAATTTCTTGTATCACTAATCTTAACCGCCGATAGCAGTTCATTTATGATATCATCTTTTTCTTTAAATGCATTAAAAATAGCTTCAGACATAGTAGGGCCAACCTGGTCTATCTGAATAAGTTGTTCAGGGGTAAGATTGCGTAATTCATTTAGAGAATGTTGTTTTAATAGTTGTTTGGCAAAGGTCTGCCCTATGCCGGTGATATTCAATGCAGCAAGCAGTTGATAGTCTGTTGTATTTCTTGAATTTTGTATATTGTTATATAGTTTTGTTGCGGATTTTTCTTTAAAACCTTCCAGTTTATAAATATCGTTTAACGAAAGGTTTAAAATATCTTTTAACTTTTTAACCTCTAAGGTTTCCGTCATTTTGCGTATTGTAGGTTCACCTAATTCTTCTATATCGAGGTTTTTTACAGCAGCTGATAATCTTTGAATAATTTTTTCGGGGCATTTAGGGTTAGTGCATCTTAGTTCAACACTTATAACCTCTAATGGTGAATTACATGCCGGGCATTTATCAATAAAAGGGGAATGTCTATCTGTGCCTTTTTCGTGTCCGACAACATGAGGAATTACTTCTCCGGCACGTTCAATTACCAATGTATCTCCAATCTGAATATCCTGATCGATTAGAAACTGATAATTATGAAGAGTAACGTTAGAAATAGTTACTCCGCTTAACTCTATAGGTTCAAGTATACCTTTAGGAGTGAGGTTGTTTTTTCCAAAACTCCACATTATATCTTTTAGAACAGTTTTTTTTCTGGCGCCTGTAAGTTTCCACGCAATCATTCCTTTTGGGTACATGGCGGTTGCCCCAAGGCTGTCTCTGTACTTAATATCAGCAAGTTTAATCACAAGACCGTCAATGGGATACTCTCTAAGTTCAATCTCTTCTAAGATATTAGGCCATTTTTCAGGCAATTCACTTAAGGTGACGGAATATGAAATCAAATTATAATCAACAAGGGTTAACTTTGCTCCCTGCAGTAACATTTCCTGTATATCTTTAAGCCCCATTATACCTGAAACTGCATTTCTAGAGTTTTTGTAGCTGCTTCCATCTTTACGTTTTATCTTACTGTAAATACTTTTGAAGTCATCATTTCTGATAATTATTTCACCTCTGACTAAACGATCAAGAGGACCTGTATAATCTATCGTTTCCAGTTCTATTAATGGTATTTTATCTGAAACATTCTGATCTGAAGTTCCTTGTCCCCTGGTTGCTAAAATATTTCCATCATAGTATGCAGAAATTCCATCATATTTAGGTTGGATTAAAAACAGTTCATTGCTGTTTCTGGCTCTATCTTTTGCCCAGTCCATTAAACTTTTTTTGCTTTTGGGAGCACTATCAAAAAAATAGGTTTTCTCGAGAGATATCATTTTTGTTTCAGAAATTACGATATTTGAATTTCTATTTGAATCAGAAATGTCTATTTTTGGTGCAAAATAAGTATGAAGAAGTTTATGATTGGGGTTTAGTTCTTCGAGTCTTCTTATTAAAAGATCATATTCAATGTCTGAAATTTCAGGGTTAGATTCTTCCCAATATAGTTTATTATGTTTTGTAATTTCAGTAGCAAGCTGATCTTCAGTGAGATTGTTGATATTATTATACTTCATAGTTTTTTATTAATTATATGATAATTGTTTTAAACCCAATTTTTCTCTATAGTTATTAACTATTTTCCAGATTATAATGTCTCTTGAAATTAACTTTATCAGTTTAGATGTAGAAATATTAATAGATTTTGCTGTTTCACTGATACTAAAATTGTTATCCCATAAATTATCAAATAGAAAGGCAATAAAAAGAGGATATTTAGGGTTTGATAAACCTATTTTAATATTTGTCGGATTATAAGATATAATTTTAGGTCCACCTATTTCAATTGCAATTTTCAACTTAAGTTTTTTAAGAGCAGTCTTTCGGTTATTATGCTGGCTGCGTGTTTCGGAAGATGTTACGGAAATTTTAGTTTCCTGATGAGTTATGCGGATTGCAGAAAATTTACGATTCCTTTTTTGTCCTCCTGGGCCGCTGGCCTGATAACCTTCCTGCGTACAAGCTTTTAAGAATGTATCATTATCAGCTTCCAGCCACAAGTTTCTCTGTTCATAATATGGACGTTGGTTCATTATATTCAAAAAACCCCTTTGGAAATATTTATAACCAAAGGGGTATAATTAATGTCAAATAAATTTTTTAACTACAGCTCATCTTCCTCTTCAGTTTTATCTTCTACAACTGGTTGAATTTTTGAGGATTTGTAATGGTCTTGAACTTTATCTATATGGCGTCTAAGCTGTGTATTTGTTTTTTCAACAACTGCATCAATAGAGTCATACATATCAAAAGATTCAAAATCAGCTTCAATATTGAGGTTTTTACCTCTAACGATAATTTCAGCTTTATATCTTGATTTTTGACAATCTAAAATTACACGAACGCTTGTTATTTTAGGAAAGTCATTAGCTATAACTTTAGCTTTATTCTCAGCATATTGCTTAAGAGTATCTGAAATATTCCCATTGCGAATACTTACGATGACGCTCATATCAGTCTCCTTGTTTTAATTTTTATTTCAGACTTATGTTTAATAAATTTTAAATTAAATATTTAAATAACAACTGATAATTATATATCATTTACCTTATAAAAGCTAATAAGCTTTGCAATTTTTATAGAGTTGTTATTTATATTTTTTGCCTTCTTAAAGTAATATTACATGTAGATAAAACAGTACTTAAGTTAAGAAATTAAAAATTTACATTGTAAATTTAGGGCCGAGGTAAATTTCTCTCGCTTTAGGATCTTTTACAAGGTAATCACTTTTTCCATGCAGAATAACCTGCCCTTCACACATTATATATGCCCGGTCTACTACAGATAGTGTTTCTCTTACATTATGATCTGTTATTAAAATACCTAATCCTTTGTCTCTTAGTCTAAGAATGATTTGCTGTACATCATAAACGGCAATAGGGTCAACTCCACTAAAAGGTTCATCAAGAAGTATAATAGATGGGTTTGTAACCATTGCTCTTGTAATTTCTAAACGTCTTCTTTCTCCACCGCTTAATGTCATTGCTTTCTGTTTTGCAAGATAGCCAATTTCAAGTTCATCCAGTAGTGTTTTTAAACGTTGTTTTCTCTCATGTGCAGTTAAATCAAGAGTTTCGAGAATTGCCATAATATTTTGTTCAACAGTCAATTTTCTGAAGATCGAAGGTTCCTGAGCAAGATATCCCATTCCCATTCTGGCTCTTTTATACATTGGCATTTTAGAAATATCATTATTCTTAAAATGAACAGTTCCGCTATCCTGCCTAATTAATCCGACTATCATATAAAAACTTGTTGTTTTTCCAGCTCCATTGGGGCCTAATAAGCCTACAACTTCTCCTGGTTTAACATACATGGACATACCGTTTACAACCCTTTTGCCTTTATATGCTTTTATAAGATCTTTAGATTCAAGAAGTATATTATCTTTTTGTTCTTCGGGCATTATAAGTATTCCTTATTATATAAAATTATCTAAAGTTTATTATTCTGTGTTATTCTATACGTTGTTTTCAGTCGTATTTTTTTGAATACTACATGGGTATTTATTTTATTGAGACTTAGGATTATAAATCAGCTTACTTGATTGGCCCACATATTGATTTCCTTCAACAATTACCCTGTTGGAGTTTCTAAATAAAGTAATTTTTTCTCCTCTAATATAGCTGCCACCCTGAAATAAAATAGGATCTTCTGTTAAAACTATAACTCCTGTTTTAACGTTATAGTCGGCCTTGCCAGCAGTAGCTTTTTCTTCTTTACTTTTTTCAGTTTTGTCATCTGGATCAGTTTTTTTTATGATTATTACGTGACCGGTAGCAACAAGTTCTTTGGCTTCTTTTTTTGTTTCTGATTCAATTTGCCCTTCCTTGTTTTTTTTAGATCCTTTTGTTTTAACATTTGTTAAATAAACGATAATTTTATCGGCTGTAATATTTGTCTGTTTATCATTTACTACAACATTACCGTAAAGAGTGATAGTATTTCCTTCCAGATTAATATCCATGCTGTTTGAAGTGATTTCAGTAGGTCCTGATTTGTTATTTGAACCATCTGTAGGAAATAGGTCGCCCATTAGTTGAGCATAAGCAGATGTAAAAGAAAAAGCTATAAAAAAAATAAGAAATGAAAATTTACAAATAGTTTTTTTCATAATTATGTTTACCTCGTATTTTTCAGAAATTTCAGTTTAATATAAATGTTGTTATTAATCACTAGATGACGTTTCTCTAATAATCCCTTGCTCTACTTTATTTGATTTTGTGCTATTGTTTTTTTGTGAGAGTGTTTGTTGTTTTAATTTTTCCGTATTATTTCCCTGAAGGGCATCAACAGATAAAATGATCATTTTAACATTGTTTCTAATGTGGAATAAACGTTCTTTCATATTACAATCAAAGCCTATTCCATCAATTATAGCTGCTAGTGATTCATAATGAATTGGCTTATCTCCACGAATAATCTGGGTTGCTCTGTTAAAAAATGCTTCAGGAGTAGTTATTACTCTTTCAACACTGGTGCCACCTGGGCCGATCAGCTCAAGTTTTGCGTCATTTATCTTTATAAATGCTCCAATAGTCTTAGCATTCTTGCCTGATAAAATATATTCAAGCTTTCCGGTATTTTCGTTATATTTAGGAGATATAAAAGCAATCATTGATACGTTCTTAAGAATATTATCTGCAAAAATATTTAAGCTTAGACTAAATGTTAAGATTGTTGTCACTAAGCTCAAAACGAATAATTTCTCAAAAGAATTTATAAAAAACAAATTTGATTTTAGTGTATTTATCCAGAGACTAAAATATTTTTGATATAATCCAAAAATTAATGAAGTCCTTGAGAATATTTTTTTATTACGTTGTTCCATTTATTTTGCCTTTTTAAAAGCCAGACGATTGCTTCTCTAACTGCCCCGTTTCCTCCATAAGCTGTTGTTCTAAAATTACAAAAATTATCGAGTTCTTCGGGAGCATTTCCTACTATCACTCCTATTCCTGAATTAGAAAGGGGAAAAATATCTATAAAATCATCTCCAATGTAGAGACATTCTTCTGCTTTTAAATTTTGCTCTTCAAGAAGTTTCTTAAAAGCAGTGTTTTTATTTTTTTCTCCTTCATAGATAAAATCCAAACTTAATTCTTTAGCTCTTTTTTGGTTAGCCTTTGAGCTTCGTCCTGATAGTAGACCAACTAATAAACCTGCACTTTGTGCCATCTTTATAGCACTTCCATCTCTAACATGAAAAAACTTAATTTCTTCATTATCTCCGGAATAACCAATTTTTCCATCGGTTAAAACTCCATCAATATCAAGGATGATTGCTTTTATTAAATTAATTGTTTCTTGTGAGGTCATGTATTTTCTTTACTTTAGTTAAAACTTTCTCTGCCAATTCAAAGTTTAACGAATTTGGACCATCAGAAAATGCTTTATCAGGGTTAGGGTGTACTTCCATAAAAAGAGCATCGATACCAACAGCTGCAGCTGCAGAAGAGAGAGTTTCAACAAATTGTCTCTGTCCTCCGGTTGCATTTCCCAATCCGCCTGGAAGTTGCACGGAATGTGTTGCGTCAAAAACAACAGGTACACCTATATCATGCATTATTGCAAGAGATCTCATATCAACAACGAGATTATGATATCCAAAGGTTGTTCCTCTTTCTGTAAGCATAACTTTTTTATTACCTGTACTTTTTACCTTATCTACTGCTAATTTCATATCTTCTGGTGCCATAAACTGACCTTTTTTGATATTAACAGTTTTTCCTTGTTTTCCTGCTTCAATCAATAGGTCTGTCTGTCTACATAGAAAAGCAGGAATCTGTAAGATATCAGCAATTTCAGCAGCTGGGGCAGCTTGATATGATTCATGAATATCAGTTACAATAGGAACATCTAATTCCTGTTTAACTTTTCCTAAAAGCTGAAGACCGTCTTTTAGCCCCATACCTCTATATGAGTTAACTGAGCTTCTGTTTGCTTTGTCATAGGAAGCTTTAAAAATAAAATTAATATCGAGCTTCTGTGTGAGCTCTTTTAAAAATTTTGCTGTTTCCAGACATAATTCCAAACTTTCAGCAACACAAGGACCGGCAATGAGTAATAACTTTCCATTACCTACTTCTATTTTATCTGTTATATTAAACATAATTTTAATCCTGCTATATAATTTCTATAGCTTTATATTTTTTAACTATCAGAAAAATTTATGAGTTATTAATGTTAACTATTTGGTTTCTTTTTCATATATATCTTATTTTCGTGCCAGTAAATAGCTGGATGATAAGACTGAATCTAATTCTGCAGGGTTGCTGTTAATAAGTTATAAAAAACTTTGCAGGCAACCTTACAACAAATAATTAACTATTGTAGTAATGAAATTAACAGAAATAAAGATAAAAGTCAAGATTGCCTGCTCTTTTTTAGAACTAATTAATGCTTAAATTTGATTTTGATTAATATACGTTATAGCTTTATAGAAATTTAAAAAAATACAAAATAATTTATGGAGTCGTTTTATAATGGTAAAGGTCAGATATTTTCTTATAGCTCTTATATTGTTATTCCTAGCCGGTTGCGCTTCAAACGAATATTATAAAGATCAGGCTGCAGATTCTGCGCGTGATTTTATTTTTGAAGAAATCCCTAATATTTCACCTGAAAATAAAGCTTATATATGTTGTACATATCCAGATATCCTTTGTTCACCAATACTTTCAAGTTCAGGAATTAGTCAGTTTTGTTTTGCATGGACTCTTAAAGAGCCGGATGTTACTCTTTTGGTTTACGGAGCCAGCAAGAATGATCTTGAAGATTGGTATCCAACAAGGTTGATATTTAAGAAATATACAAAAGAAGAGCTGGCTACGATGAAAAAAGTTGTAGTACCTAAGCTTGAAAAGCGCGGGGAAGCTACTGATCAGGATGTTCCTGAAAGATGTAATTAAATTTAATGGAAAAATATTATCATGAAAATAAAAAAAGCTGTTGTTGGTCCAATTGATGTTAATTGCTATATAATTGTTACTGATGATAACAAATTATACGTAATAGATCCAGGTGGAGATGCAGAAAGAGTAATATCACTGTTAAAAAAAGAAAATTTACCTTTAACTGCTATTTTGCTAACCCATGGACATATTGATCATATCTCTGCTGTTAAAGAGGTTTCTGAGGCTTTTGATAATGCTCCTGTTTATCTCCATGAAGATGGAATGAAATTATACTTAAGTCCTGACAACAGCATGCTTCCTTTTTTTCCTCCGGTAAATGATCCGGTAAAGCCTGTTCATTCGATAGAAACAGATGGCTTTGAAATTATTCATACTCCAGGACATTCCAGGGGATGTGTTTGTTTCTATTTTCCTAAAGATGATATATTGTTCAGTGGTGATACTCTTTTTTGTGAGTCAATTGGTAGAACAGATTTGCCTGGAGGAAATTATAACCAAATAATCGATTCAATAAATAGTAAAATATTGATTCTTCCTGAAAATACCAAGGTTTATCCAGGGCATGGCAATTCTTCGTCAATAAAAAATGAAAAGAAATATAATCCTTTTTTAAAATAGGTTAACACCATATGAAAATTGTAGTGACAGGACCGAAGTGTTCAGGTAAATCTAAAATTGGAAAGAAGCTGGCTGAGCATATTGGGATTCCTTTTTATGAAACAGATGAGCTTATAGAAAATATTTATTTTCAAAAAACAGGGAAAAAATTTTCCTGTCGGGCTATATGCTCTGAAATAGGAGATGATAGTTTCAGAGAAATTGAAAAAGAAGCAATAGTCAATGCCTCTGAAAAAGACTGGTGTGTGATTAGTACCGGTGGTTCTACAATGCTTAATAGGACTTCACGTCAACTTTTAAGAAAGAATTCAGTGCTGGTTTTGCTCTATGCGTCAATTGAAACATTGTTGACAAGGCTTGATGGTCTTAATATTCCTGCTTTTTTAAACAACCAAACTGCTAAGGATATGTATGCTGCAAGGGCTGAGCTTGTTATAGATGTTGCAAAACCTTATGCTGATATTGCTTTAAATACAACAGAATTGGATGAGAACTCCACTCTTTTAACACTTATTGATGAATTAACAACTGAAATATCAATACGCTCTGAATTCCCTAACTCCTTCGGTCAATTAATTCGTTTAACTACTTTTGGAGAAAGTCATGGAGCGGCAGTAGGAGCTATTCTAGATGGTGTGCAGCCTGGAATTCCTATTTCTGAAGATGAAATTCAGTACGAATTAAATAGAAGACGACCTGGGCAAAGCGAAGTGTCAACTTCAAGGAAAGAGAAGGATCAGGTCCATATTTTATCTGGAGTGTTTGAAGGAAAAACTACCGGAACTTCTATTGGCATGATAGTTGAAAACAAAGATCAGGATTCATCAAAGTATAATAATATAAGAAATCTTTTTAGGCCCGGAACAGCAGATTTTACATTCTGGAAGAAATATGGCTTAAGGGATCATAGAGGCGCTGGTAGGTCTTCAGGGAGAGAAACAGCAAGTAGAGTTATGGGAGGTGCTGTTGCTAAAAACATTTTAAGTAGCAAAGGGATAAATATTACAGCTCATACAATTTCAATTAGCGGAGTCTGTGCAGAGTATTGCGACTATACTCAAATAGAGAAAAATGTTGTTCGGTGTGCAGATATTAATGCTGCTAAATTGATGGAAGAGGCTATTCTTAAAGCTAAAAAGAATGGTGATTCTGTAGGGGGGATTGTGCAAATAGATATAACAGGAGCTCCAGCAGGACTTGGCGATCCCGTTTTTGGTAAGCTTAATGCCAAACTGGGGATGGCAATATTATCAATTGGAGCAGTAAAAGGTGTGGAATTTGGAGACGGATTTGATGTTGCCTTGAGAAAAGGAAGTGAAAATAATGATGAAATGGAGGATGGTAAATTTAAAACTAACCATGCAGGGGGAATATTAGGTGGTATTTCTACCGGAGAGAAGATTATTATCAGAGCTGCAGTAAAACCTACTCCATCAATTTTTCAAAAACAAAAGACAATAGATACTAAAGGAAGTAATACTGAAGTTTTAATTTCTGGCAGACATGATCCATGTATAGTACCAAGAATAATTCCGGTTATGGAAAGCATGGTATCACTTGTTATTTTAGATCTTTGGGAAATTCAAAGCAGAATAAATCCCAAGTGGAATTAACAATTTATAATTACGAATTACGAGTTTGACTCTGATACCGGGAATCTATTAGTCAATTGACTAATCTCATCATAGTAAGCTTGATACGAAGGCGGATGATTAATAATCATACAAAGATATTATTAACATAATGCTTTCAATTTTTTATAAGCTTAAAGCTCAACTCCTAAAACCTAAAACAAATAAAAAGAAAATCTTATGAGAACAAAGAATCCAAGAATTGCTATTGTAATGGGAAGTGATAGTGATTTGCCAAACCTTAAAAGCTGTTTTGCAATACTTGATAGTTTTAATATTGATTTTAAAGTACGTGTTATATCTGCTCATCGTACACCTGAAGTAGCTTTGCATTTTGCGCAATCAGCAAAAGAAAATGGTTTTGAAGTAATTATTTGTGCAGCAGGAATGGCTGCCCACTTAGCAGGTGTAATAGCATCACATACAATTTTACCTGTTATTGGTATTCCTATGCCATGTGAGCCCTTTAATGGGCTTGACTCTTTACTTTCTACAGTGCAAATGCCTCCTGGAATTCCTGTTGCAACAGTTTCTGCCGGGAAAGCCGGAGCAAAAAATGCAGCTCTTTTAGCTTTGCAGATATTGGCCCTTTCAGATTCAGAGATTGCAGATGATCTTGTTGAGTTTAGAGCAGAGCAGACTGAAAAAGTGATTCTAGCAGATCAGGATATAATTAATAAAATATAGTTTTGATTTAAGAACAAGGATTAACGATTTCTGATTTGTGAAGGCCTAGGGGGATATATAGATGAAGAAGTGTGAATTAGAAGAACGTTTAATAGATTTTGCTGTAACAGTTATAGATATAATAAATGAAATACCAAATGGGAAGGCAGGAAATCATTTAGCTGGACAGTTGGTACGCTCAGGTACTTCTCCTGCATTAAATTATGGATAAGCTCAAAGTGGTGAATCAAGAAAAGATTTTATTCATAAAATAAAAATTGTCTTAAAAGAATTAAGAGAAACATTTATTTGTCTAAAAATTATTTATCGAACAAAACTTTATAAATCTGAAAAAAAATGATATTAGCTTTAAAAGAGAGTAATGAACTAATATCAATATTTGTGAAAAGTGTAAAAGCAGCACAAAAAAATCTCAAAAATAATGTCAAGTCCTGATTAAAATTTGACACTTTTTTTCTATATTTTTTTTGGTTTTAAAATAACTATCTTCCGTATTGCAAGCTCCATGATTTTGCAATACCCATAAGAGTTATCAATATTTTTGTCAATGCTGCGAGAATGGGCCTGCCCAGCTCGTCGGAGCAGTGTTGGCAAAACTGTTGGTAACTCGTATATTGCATCCGGATTCACAGCCAGGATTTTTGTAGATACTCATATGTACTTGAATATCAACATTATAGCTAATTATTTGTACTATGCAGCATTTTTATGCATTTCAGCAGGTATATGATAATTCAGACTCCTATGCGGTCTTCTACTATTATATAACCTGAGTTATGCTTAAAGATTCAACAGACAATTTACTGTAATATACTCAAACTATTTCAAAATACATGAGGTAATTTCAAAACTAAGAAAATAAGTTCTTTTTAATAAAAACTGAGTTAAGAGAAAGAGTTCCATGCTATTTTATATAAACAAAAAAATAGAAATAGCAAAAACTACAGGAGTTTTAAATGGAACATCTTTCATGTTTATTTAATAGCATACAGAACTGGCTTTTGCCAGACCTTGAAGAAGAATTAGGCGAGTTAAGTTCCAGGCAGATAGAATTTATCAAAGCAGTAGAACTTCTAAGACCTGATATGTTCCTTGATAATTTAAGCTGGTGCGGAATAGGTAGAAAACCTTCCAGTCGGTTGAGTCTCTGAGCACTTTACCCCTATGATTTTATTTTGATACGAACTTGTAGAAAAGCTTCAAATTAGTTTCCGGAAATTCCATTTCAGTTTCATTTAAAAAGTTCATCAATGATTGAATTATTTTATCTTTTTTATGTGATGAAGTGTAATGCAATTCAACCTTCAAAATATTTTTATCATATAGAGGAATAATATTTGCCGGTGTTTTGAAAATAGATTCTATTATGCTCTTTGCAGTATCTTTTTCATATTTTCCCAGAATAGGCATGATGACATTTGACATAGCTACTTCAGCTCTGTATGCAATCATTTTTATAATATCAATAAACTTTTTTCTACCCCCATGAAACTGAACAAATTCAAATTCCTCCGGCAATTCTTTGACAGTAATATATTTATCTGTATTCTTTCTTGTTTTTTTCTTTTCGGTAATAGTTTCTTCAAATTCAAGTATTTCTTTTGTTAACATTCCTTCTCTTTCTTCAAAGTTCCTGCGTTCTTTTTCTGTAGGGTTTTCCTTTAAAGTCAACTGCTGTCTTTTAAGTGTTCTTCTTGCCAGTTTTGCTCTTAATGAATTTAAATCTTTCTCCAGTTGTCTATATACCGGGTTTACAACTGTTTCTGTCTCATCTACATTTGTTTTTTCATATGAGTTAAGTGTATCTATATTATAATCTTGTCTTGCATATTTAAAAAAGTTTTCCTGAGATGTTCTACTCTGCATGTGACTGTATATGTATTCAGCTTTACTGATAAAATCTGTTGAAATTACTGACACCTGATGACCTGATTCAGTTAACTGTCTAACTTCTCTGCAATAAAAATCATTCGTTTTATCATATACCCTTTTTTCCGCTATTTTTGTTTTCTCTACATTATCAAAAGGGTGTATAACTTCAACTTCAATGAAATCATTTTCATCCCAGGCATCTTTTGGATATTTATTATATGTCTGACAGGCAATTCTGTGTTTTTCCCACAGGTCTTTGAAGAGTTTCATGCTATAGCCTTCTCTGTCAAAAATTATTAAAAACCTGTAGATATCAGGATTTTCAGCAAGTTCATATGCTGTCTTTTGACACGGCATTTCTTCAAGCAGTTTTGGTATTATTTTCGTCTGCAGTATTTCTATAAGCCCCTTTGAAAAAGGTGTTGTTACATTAAAAAATGGTGCCCCGTTCTGATCATTAATCCAGTAGTCGGTCATTCCGCGAAGACATAAATGCTGTCTTGATACATATCTTCTCGGCAGCTTTGTTTTTCCAAAATATGTTCTTACATGACCATCAACATAAAGCCTTCCTATAGTATCCTCATTTTTTTCCATCCAGGTGCTGGAATGTTCTGAAATCCATTTATCCAGATTTGCTTCATTCTGACCATGTGAAAGTTCATCTGCTTTTTCGCGCATGGTTTTAACAGCAGGAATACGGTCTATTCCAAGAAGCTTTCCCCATTCTCCGGGTGAAACATCACCAAGGCGGTTTATGTTTCCTACACGGGCCAGAACCATAAAAGCTATCGTCAGAAAAATATCATATATTCTATAAAAACCCTCTGTAAAATTGAATGAATTCATTGAATCAAGCAGACCGTTGGATAAAAGTGCAGGAACTGCAAGCAGTAAACCACCATTATCAATATCATAATTCTTATTAAATTCTGTAACTGCACTGACTCTGCCTAATGCTGCAAAAAGTCGTCCTGTGGTGTCTGTACACCCTTTGCCAAGTGCCTGACTGTTATCCTCTATATTGCGTTCTGATTTGGTTTTTCCTGTGAAGTTTTTTTTAGTGATTCCAACAGCTTACCGGCATGTATGGCTTTAGATAGGGTGTTAACTTTTAATGACAGTTTTTCTGCTGTTTCTGAGCGACTGTGACCTTCATTTAAAAGGCACTGGGCTTCTGACAATACTTCAGACGTAAGAACTGTTCCACCTTTTCTAGTGTTTCTGGGTTTATAAAATCCGTCTATACCATCTTCTCTGAGTTTCTTAAGATTACGTTTTACACTTATTTCGCTTACTCCGAAAGCTTTTACAATCTCGCAGTTTTTACAGTGACCATTCAATATCAGTTGAGAAGTTGTTATATTAAAGCCGCGACGATCATCGTGTCGATGAAAACCTACAGGTGCACAATAAATAAAATAGTAAACATTACCATCTTCATTAAAATTATAGGATACGATGGAGTTTATGGTATTTTCTCCATATAAAAACAAAGGCAATAGTTGTTCCGCCATAATTCATCCTTTTTCTTTTTCTGTTTTTTTTGTATTCTAAAATTAATAGAGAACAACTAAAAATCCAATCAATTCAGAATTTATTGCCTATGGGACAGGTGTTCAGAGCCTACTAAAAGCTTTTATAGCTAAGCCTATATTTCGTATTGCAGATACTGTGAGTTTGATTGATTTCATAAAATCAAATCCCAGTCTTAGGCGATTATGCGGATGGGAAAGTTATAATGAGGTTCCTTCTGAAGCAACATTTTCTAGAGCTTTTAAGCTGTTTTCTGAATTTAAAATAGCACAGAAAATACATGAAAACAGTATATGCAGAAATATTGGAGAAAAGCTTTTCGGTCATAAAAGTACAGATGCAACGAGCATTAAAGGGCGAGAGAAGCCCTGCCGTAAAAATACTCCGACTAAAAAGAAAAAAGGAAAGCCTGGTCGTCCTAAAAAAGGAGAAGAAAAGCCTCTGAGCACTTTACCCCTATGATTTTATTTTGATACGAACTTGTAGAAAAGCTTCAAATTAGTTTCCGGAAATTCCATTTCAGTTTCATTTAAAAAGTTCATCAATGATTGAATTATTTTATCTTTTTTATGTGATGAAGTGTAATGCAATTCAACCTTCAAAATATTTTTATCATATAGAGGAATAATATTTGCCGGTGTTTTGAAAATAGATTCTATTATGCTCTTTGCAGTATCTTTTTCATATTTTCCCAGAATAGGCATGATGACATTTGACATAGCTACTTCAGCTCTGTATGCAATCATTTTTATAATATCAATAAACTTTTTTCTACCCCCATGAAACTGAACAAATTTAAATTCCTCCGGCAATTCTTTGACAGTAATATATTTATCTGTATTCTTTCTTGTTTTTTTCTTTTCGGTAATAGTTTCTTCAAATTCAAGTATTTCTTTTGTTAACATTCCTTCTCTTTCTTCAAAGTTCCTGCGTTCTTTTTCTGTAGGGTTTTCCTTTAAAGTCAACTGCTGTCTTTTAAGTGTTCTTCTTGCCAGTTTTGCTCTTAATGAATTTAAATCTTTCTCCAGTTGTCTATATACCGGGTTTACAACTGTTTCTGTCTCATCTACATTTGTTTTTTTATATGAGTTAAGTGTATCTATATTATAATCTTGTCTTGCATATTTAAAAAAGTTTTCCTGAGATGTTCTACTCTGCATGTGACTGTATATGTATTCAGCTTTACTGATAAAATCTGTTGAAATTACTGACACCTGATGACCTGATTCAGTTAACTGTCTAACTTCTCTGCAATAAAAATCATTCGTTTTATCATATACCCTTTTTTCCGCTATTTTTGTTTTCTCTACATTATCAAAAGGGTGTATAACTTCAACTTCAATGAAATCATTTTCATCCCAGGCATCTTTTGGATATTTATTATATGTCTGACAGGCAATTCTGTGTTTTTCCCACAGGTCTTTGAAGAGTTTCATGCTATAGCCTTCTCTGTCAAAAATTATTAAAAACCTGTAGATATCAGGATTTTCAGCAAGTTCATATGCTGTCTTTTGACACGGCATTTCTTCAAGCAGTTTTGGTATTATTTTCGTCTGCAGTATTTCTATAAGCCCCTTTGAAAAAGGTGTTGTTACATTAAAAAATGGTGCCCCGTTCTGATCATTAATCCAGTAGTCGGTCATTCCGCGAAGACATAAATGCTGTCTTGATACATATCTTCTCGGCAGCTTTGTTTTTCCAAAATATGTTCTTACATGACCATCAACATAAAGCCTTCCTATAGTATCCTCATTTTTTTCCATCCAGGTGCTGGAATGTTCTGAAATCCATTTATCCAGATTTGCTTCATTCTGACCATGTGAAAGTTCATCTGCTTTTTCGCGCATGGTTTTAACAGCAGGAATACGGTCTATTCCAAGAAGCTTTCCCCATTCTCCGGGTGAAACATCACCAAGGCGGTTTATGTTTCCTACACGGGCCAGAACCATAAAAGCTATCGTCAGAAAAATATCATATATTCTATAAAAACCCTCTGAAAAATTGAATGAATTCATTGAATCAAGCAGACCGTTGGATAAAAGTGCAGGAACTGCAAGCAGTAAACCACCATTATCAATATCATAATTCTTATTAAATTCTGTAACTGCACTGACTCTGCCTAATGCTGCAAAAAGTCGTCCTGTGGTGTCTGTACACCCTTTGCCAAGTGCCTGACTGTTATCCTCTATATTGCGTTCTGATTTGGTTTTTCCTGTGAAGTTTTTTTTAGTGGTTCCAACAGCTTACCGGCATGTATGGCTTTAGATAGGGTGTTAACTTTTAATGACAGTTTTTCTGCTGTTTCTGAGCGACTGTGACCTTCATTTAAAAGGCACTGGGCTTCTGACAATACTTCAGACGTAAGAACTGTTCCACCTTTTCTAGTGTTTCTGGGTTTATAAAATCCGTCTATACCATCTTCTCTGAGTTTCTTAAGATTACGTTTTACACTTATTTCGCTTACTCCGAAAGCTTTTACAATCTCGCAGTTTTTACAGTGACCATTCAATATCAGTTGAGAAGTTGTTATATTAAAGCCGCGACGATCATCGTGTCGATGAAAACCTACAGGTGCACAATAAATAAAATAGTAAACATTACCATCTTCATTAAAATTATAGGATACGATGGAGTTTATGGTATTTTCTCCATATAAAAACAAAGGCAATAGTTGTTCCGCCATAATTCATCCTTTTTCTTTTTCTGTTTTTTTTGTATTCTAAAATTAATAGAGAACAACTAAAAATCCAATCAATTCAGAATTTATTGCCTATGGGACAGGTGTTCAGAGCCTAAAGAACCAAAGCGGGTTGAGCTTCAACTTGAGAGAAATCTTGATGCTAACCTGGAAGATCTTCCTAAAGGATGTGACTGGGGTTCCAAGAAAGGCTCTAATGGCAAAGTTTATAAATGGAAAGGGTATAAACTGCATTTAGACTGTGTTGATGGTGATATACCTGTCAGTGCTGTTGTTACATCTGCCTCATTACATGATAGCCAGGTAGCTATACCGCTTTCGCAGATGAGTGAAAAACGTATTATCAATTTATATGATCTGATGGATGCAGCATATGATTCACCTGAAATACACCTTTATTCAAAGCAGAACAACAGAATTCCTGTTATAGATAATAATCCCAGAAGAGGAGGAATAAAAAAAGAAATGGATCCTGCGAAATCTGTCAGGTATAATGAAAGAAGTTCTGCTGAAAGAGTTAATTCTGAGCTAAAAGATAATTATGGTGTTGAAAATATTAGAGTTAAAGGGCAGCAAAAAGTAGAGTGTCATATTTTCTTTGCTATAATTGCTCTTGCTGCTAAAAAGATATTTAAACTTATTCCGTAATAGTTGAATTTGATATAAATAATGTTTACATCTTTCTCTCTAAAATACAGAGACTAGAAAGAATGTATCAAAATAAAATTTTTTAAGTGTATGGTTTGCCGTTTTATCGGATTTTTGATGAAAAATATGTGAATTTTTACACTAATAAAAAGTTATTAACAATTTAAACGAAAAAAGTCTCAAACGTTTTGCAAGAGGCTCATAAGATTATCAATTTTTTAGTAAAAAAGCCTCTTACCTGTATTAATATCGGCAAGAGGCTCAAAGTCAAAATGCATCAATTTATATACCCAAAACAAAATAGTTTTCGAAAAATTAAGCAGTTATTCGAGTCAGGTTACTGCAAAAAAAGTCAAAAAACTTAAATACCTTCGGTATAGTTAATTTAAATTAGAGAAAATATTCCGACGTTTTAGCTATATAACATGCTCCTAATAAACCAGCATCATTTTCCAGCTTAGCTTTAACTATCTTTATCATCTTATAAACTGGTAAAATATTTTTTTCCAGCATCTTATTCAGTCTATTAAAGAAGAAATCACCTTGTGCGGAAATTCCACCACCAATAATTATTGCTTCAGGATCAAGGATATCTACTACATTGACAATTCCGGTTATAAGATTATTTAGGAATTCATCATAAACCTGATTTGCAACTGAGTCATTTTGCTTTACAAGCTTCATAAACTCTATACCATTAATCGTTTTTCCACTTGTTCTCATATAACTTTCTAATAGCCCTCTGGTTGAAGCACAGTTATCGATAACAGCCTGAGTACCTAAACCGCTTCCTACAGAAGCAACTCTTATATCACCCATTTCTCCTGCCAATCCATGGCTTCCAACAAAAAGCTTTCTATTGATAATTATAGCTCCACCAATTCCTGTACCAATAGTAATACATGCAAAACTATCATAGTTTTTTCCTGCACCAAGCCACATTTCGCCAAGTGCCGCAGCATTTGCATCATTCTCTACATGAGTTCTTATACCAGTTCCCTTTTTTACCAAAGCTGCAATTTTGCATCCGGTATAATCAGGAAGATTTAAATTAAAAGTAATAGTACCTTTTTTATTATCAACATAGCCGGCTGTACTTATTCCAATCGATTCAATCTCAAATTGTTTTTTTAATTCATTAGCATACTCAATAAGCTTTTCAGGAACTGTTACTCTGCAGTTTTCTTTAGGTGTAGGGAAGTTTCCCTGTTTTAATATTTGACCTTCAGTATTGACAACACCATACTTTATTGCAGTTCCTCCAATATCAAAACAACAGATACTCATTATATATTTCCTTTTTAATATTCTAATTTATTAATTATTCATATTTTTTCATCCAGTACTCTTCAACCTCTTCAACAGATTTTCCTTTTGTTTCAGGCAGGAAGAAGACTGCTATAATAAAATAAATCAGAGTAAATGCAGCAAGCATAAAGAATAATCCGCTGTATCCTATTTTTACTTTCAGTATTGGGAAAACAGTTGCGAGTATGGACGAAAGCATTGAGTTACCAAAAAGACAGATTGCCAATCCAACTGAACGAATTTTTGTAGGCAGAAGTTCGCTCATTGCAAGCCATACAACAACACCACATCCTATTCCGAAACTGAATATAAAACCAAAAGAACCAATTGTTAAAACAACAATTTTCAAGTTTGAAACGCTCATCATCGATGCAAAAGCCATTAAGCATAAACTTATTACAACTCCGGCAGTACTAAATGTAAGCAAGGGTTTTCTTCCAAGTTTATCAATAAGAGACATTGCTATAATTGTAATAACAAAGTTTATTGCTGCTATCCCTGTTCCTAAAAGTACTGATAAAACATTTGAATGTACTCCTGATTCCTGGAAAATAACCGGAGCATACTGCAGTACACAATTTATACCGGTTGTCTGGTTAAGGTTTGCTATTAGAAATGCTATTATAAAAGGAATAATATATGCCTTTCTAAATATTGAAGTATCCTTTCCTAAATCTTTCTGCTGCTGTTGTTCTAAAGCCAACGCTTCCATTTCATCAATTAGCACTGATACTTTTTCTTCATCATTAAATTTAGCCAATGTTTTTCTAGCGTCATCAACTCTTTTTTTCATGAAATACCATCTTGGACTTTCAGGCAGAAAAATAACTCCAAGAAAGAAAACAAATCCAGGTATGGCAAGTACTCCAAACATTGCTTTCCAACTTCCGCTTGACTGTAATGCCAAACCAATAAAATATGCTAGAAGAATACCACCTGTTAAAAATAGCTGATAGCATGCAACAGCTCGTCCCCTTATTGATGCGGGAGCAGTTTCTGATATATATAATGGAATAAGAACAGCAGAAAGACCAACGCCACTTCCCATAATAAATCTAGAAATAAGAAGAGTTACAAACTCATTTGACATAACAGAAAGCCCTACTCCGGCAAGAAACATAATTGCTGAAACCACTATAATTTTTTTACGACCAAACATGTCAGCCAAAACAGCAGCAATAATACCTGCAACAGCACCACCATATAGAACTGCACCAACAATCCATCCTTCTTCTGCAGGACTAAGATGCATCTCTACTTTAAGAAAGTGCAGTGCTCCTCCCATAATACCGATATCAAGCCCATATAGGCAGCCAGCCAGTGCTGATGCAATAACTACAAAGATTGTCATACCATTGATTTTTTGATTTTTTTCTTCAGGAATATTTTCCATCTACGCTCTCCTTTTTTAGTAATTTTTATTTGATTAAATGTTGTAATAACTTTCCTAGTTCATATGAAAAAAGTAAAAGGACACCCAAACATAAAACACAAATATTGATTAATTTTCTATATGGTTTTAGGCTTGGTTTTATATAAAAAATAATAATAGGTAAAATATAAAGGAATACAGAAACTAAAGGCGCAACTAAAGCACTGAACATAGCAACAACAGATAAATTCGAAATAGTAATCCACCACAGCATCAGCAAAATGATAATTAAAACTGAATTATCTATCATATTTTTTGAAATATCTTTTTTAAATAGATCCCGACTAATAGTCTGTACAATATGAATAGCACTCTCTCTTACTGCAAAGAAAACACCAATAAAAGATGTAACCAAAGCAGCAAGTCCTATTAAAGTTCCTAATCCGGCAAGAAGCCCTTTTCCACTAAGCTTCATGCTGACTAAAGTCAAACAGTTAATATTTTTTTCAAGTGCCATTTGAAAGTCGCTTTGTGTCAAAGATAAAACGCATGAATAGACAAAGAATAGAACAAAAACTAAAAGAATCCAAGTCGAATGTAAGACTATTTTATTAAGTCTTGATTTTGAAGAACCATCAGAATCATAAGTCCGCCTATAGGCTATTACCATTGCAGACATGGCAGGGAAAAAAACAAATGACATAACTAACAATGGAATTATAAGTAATATTTGAGAAATTAAATTAGGCAGGCTTGGCATTTCTAAAAAAAGTTTAAAGTTCCAATGCGGTATCAAATATACAGATATCCCAAAAAGCAAAATTATTAACAGAATAGATAAAACTGACATTATCTTTAATAACAGAACAGCACAAAACCTAATCATACCAAAAAGAATCAGAAGAATGATCAAACTGAGATAAATAGTTTTAGCCATATTTATTTCAGTTAAACCTAAATATTGAAGATAAATTCCAAGATTTTCATTAAGCCCGATAGAATAAGCTGTCAGACAAAAAAACCAGGTAAAAAAGAATGCAATATTGATTAGAAAGCCAAATATAACACCAAAATGTTTGTTTATTGAACCTGAATAATCTCGAAGAAGCTTGTTTGACATAAGCAAATCAATAATTGCTTTATGAGAAAAATAAACTGCGGGAAACATAAAAATGGAAACAATAACCAAAGGCCAGATCCCACAAACTCCAGCTTGTACTGGCAGGTACAATATTCCCGCTCCGACAGCTGTTCCAAACATAGTAAAAACCCAATAAACAGCGTTGGGTTTATGGTGTACTTCATTTACTTCATCAACTTCATAATTTGAAGGCGTTACGTCGAAAGGGTCTTTTTTCATAATATAATTCTTCTATTTGCTTATAAAGAACTTACCATTGCTTCTAACCATGTACCTAGGCAATTACTAATTATATCGAATAGCAAACAAAAAAAACAATATTGTCTTATAAAATCATTAAAGATTAAAAAGCAATGATATCTTTTTACTATCTGCAGCAAGCTCTGCCTTAACACCAAATAGTACTGAAAGCATTGGCTTGCAATGTCCTGATTTTAAATTGTATACAATAGGCTTTTTACTGTTATTAAAACTATTTTTTAATATCTCAATTAATGAAAAATCCCATTTTTTATCTTTTTTACAATTATTAAAATCTCCAAATATAATTCCGCTTGAATCATCAAGTTTTCCTGAAAGTTTGAGCTGAGTCAACATTTTATCTATTTTATATGTTTCCTCATTAAGTTCTTCTAAAAAAAGAATTTTTCCTTTCGTATCTATTTCATATTTAGTTCCTAAACTTGCCACAACTAACGAGAGGTTACCTCCAATTATTTGCCCCTCCGTCTTTCCTTCACATATAATCTTTACATCTTCATGATCTGGATTTGTTAAAAGCTTTACATTGCCAAAAACAGAATCCAGAAAAGACTTTTTACTCAAAGCATCAATCTCATCAGCAAAACTTGATGCAAGCATTGGCCCATGAATTGTCGGAATATCAACAAATCTATTTATTGCAATATGCAGGGAAGTAATATCACTATAGCCAATGAGCAACTTGGGATTTCTTCTTATATTATCAAAATCTATTCTTTCCAGAAGCCTAATCGAGCCATATCCACCCCTGGCACAAAGAATCGCATCAACATCAGGATTAGCAAACATCTCATTTATATCATTCGCTCTAACATCATCCCTTCCGGCAAAACTAAACCAGTTTGAATAGCAGCTCTCTCCAAAGACAAGCTTAAACCCCATCTTCTTTAACACTTCAGTTCCCTTATTGAGCTTTTCCCTATCAACAAAATTTGCCGGGGCTACAACTCCAAATGTAGCTCCTGTTTTTAAGAATATTTTTTTCAAGATTCTTCCTGTTTTTTAATATTAATACCCTGTTAAGTATTGAAGAAATAAACCTATAAACTAATCTTTTAACCCTGATGATGCAATTGAGCAGTATGCTGTAGATGCAAGGCAACAAAATGTAGCTGTAATAATTACTGCAAATTGCAGTTAACGAAGCAGATACAGTATAATGCTCAATCCCGCAGCGGTTTAAACTTTACAAAAATAGATGAATAATATCACCAATTGCGATAACGTAAAAAATCCTTTTAAATAAATTACTTATAACTTTTGTAAAGTTTAAATGCATTATTTGGATTTAATTAAAAAATTAAATAACAGAGTAAATATAAAATAAACAATAAAAGCAAGAATTGCAATAACAATTCTTGCTTCACAATGAATAATAAATTCATAAAACTGAATAAGTATTTACAAATTATTTTAACATATTATTATATTAGCTAGCATACTCTGTATGGTCCCCATTCTGGTTCATTTTCGAATATCCAGCGATAGTAATCTTTTTCTTTTAAGTTTGATGCAGCATCTTCATCAACAATAACAGTACATGCAGGATGAAGCTGTAAAGCAGTTGCTGAAATCATTGATGTAATTGGACCTTCAACAGCTTTAGCCAGAATCTCTGCTTTTTCTTTACCAGTTACAAGCATAATTATTCTTTTAGCTTCTAAAATAGTTCCTACTCCCATAGTAATTGCACGTTTTGGCATATCTTCAGGATTTTCAAAAAGAGGAGAATTCTGCTCTACAGTAGTAGGAGTTAAAGCTTTTTCTCTTGTTCTTGAACGAAGAGCAGACAAAGGTTCATTAAAACCTATATGACCACTTCTTCCAATACCCAGCAACTGAAGATCAATTCCTCCATTGTCTTCAATCAACTCTTCATATTCTTTGCATGCAACAGGAATATCTTCAGCCATTCCATCAGGAAGATTTGTATTTTTAATATTAATATTAATTTTTTCAAAAAGCATTTTATTCATATAATATCTATATGAATTTTCATTTGTTGGTTCCAGGCCGATATATTCGTCAAGGTTAAATGTTTTACAAAAAGTAAAATCTAAGCTCATATCTGCAACCTTCTGATAAAGCTCTTCCATTGTCCTTCCAGTTGCAAGCCCTAAGATTAAAGTAGGTTTCCTCTTGACGTATTCGCCAATCATTTTTGCTGCTAAAGTAGTTGCACTTTCCTTGTTCGGTCTAATTATGACTTCCATAATTTTCTCCTTTAAATATTTTTAATAATTTAGCAATAATTGCGTATTAAATATATTGCTCCCTTTGCAGCTGATTTGCCTTCAGGACAAAGGTAAATGTTTTTTTTCTTATTAATATATGGCATTATAAATGGGCTAAGACCTCCTAATAAATAACATGTTAAATCTTTTGCCGATTCAGATTTCTTCTTTAAAGCATCAGCAAGCATTTCAGTTTCTTCTGCAGCTTTCTTTAATAAATTAACAGCATTGCTATCATTCTCTTTAGCAGCTTTAACAACATAAGGTGCCAGCTCAGCAAACTGGGTGGAATTTGCACTATTTGCCCACGCAACAAACTTAGATAAATTTTTATTAAAATGACTAAAAACAGATTCAGTCAGTACTGAAGATTCTATACAATCATCAATACTTCTAAAAGTAGTACGAACAGCTTCCATTCCAAGCCAGGAACCTCCTCCAGTATCTGCATGAGGAAACCCCCATCCACTCACTCTATGAGCTTTACCTGAACTTATTGAATAACCTATTACTCCTGTTCCCACACTTACAATACTTCCATTTTTTCCATCATGGGCACCAAGACATGCAATATGAGCATCAGACTCAAGAATAATATTTGAAAAATTATGTTCTGTATTTAAAAACTCTTTTTTTGCTTCTAAAATAGATACACCTGCAAGCCCAAGACCAATATTAAAACGATAGTCCCAATTATCTAAGGCTAATGAAGTTCCTGTCAGGGCCTGGTCTATAGCTGTGTTTATTGAGTCCCAAGCTTGAGTAACTGATAACCTAATATTTGATGCTCCCCCCGATCCCTTCACCAATTTTTTTACCATTACTATCTTCTACAACAACTTTAGTTTTGGTTCCTCCTCCATCAACTCCAATATATATATCTTTTTTCACGTTCATATATTCCTTTCTTATGTCTTTCTAAATATACCGGAGGTATTTCTTTCGATCCATTCTACTGCTACCAGCCTTGATGATACACTAAGTTTTTCTTCAATTTAATCGCCTGAATAAAGCAAACCATTTAGTTTTGCTTACCCCCTAAAAACTTAGACAATTAATTTTTCAACTGTCTTCAAAACAATTGATTCATTAGGTTCAAGTTTTTTTAATACATCAAACATATTTTCTGCAATAAACTCATATTCAAGTTTTTTACCTGTCTTCTGTATAACAAGAAAATCAATATATCTTATAGCTCTATCAATAAGCTTACTATTACTGGGATATAGAGACGTCATAAGATTTCCTTCATAATAACCTAAACGTCCAAGCATTAGCGTTGAAGCTGTATTTAAAATCAATTTCAGATAGATTTGCTCCAATAATGGACTTAATCCATCAATACTGAATTTAGCTGTATGACCTTTAAAGCTTATAATAATATTATTTTTCTCTTTTTGAATAGAAAAGAGATGTGAAGGAGTTGCATATTCTTTTCTATAATCAATAATTTTTTTACTGAAATCAAACCCTAAGAGCCTCTCTAAACTAGTTTCATAACTCCACCCCAAAGTTCTGGGTTCTCTTGCTAAAAGCATTTTCCATGCATTTTCAACTTTATCTGCATTTGAAAATAGCAAATAACACCATGAAGGTTTTTTCTCTTTATCAAGCTGATTTTCAAACGGAGCCAAATTAAAAGTAGGAGCTCTTTCTGTAGTATCTGTTAAAACGGTAACTCCATAATCCTGATAAGCATCATATAAAACATATTCATTCTTTAAATAAGTATCGGCTTCAGCTGTAATTATATTTTTTAATTGAGACAAATCTGCATCTGAAATAAATTTTTCCAGAAAATTAAGTTCAGCTTTAATATCACCTTCATAAAACAATGGCAATCCAATACCTAACATAAGGGCTGTTGTTGCCTGCATACGAGTACTTCCAGTCAAAGCCATTTGTCCAACATAAAGGCTCATAGAAATTACATTAGGGTTATATATTACATGATTTTTTATTCTGCCCTTCAAAGCTTCATTTGTATTACAATGAAGAAACCATGGCTTAACAGAAGTTTCTGCCGCATACTCCGTCGCAGACAAAATAAACGGAGATTCGCCACTTGCAGTAGCACTAATTAATAAATCACCATCTTTAAAACCTGCCTCTAAAAGCTGTTTTACACCATAATTACCATGATCTTCAAACCCTTCAAGGGACTTTATCATTGCATTATCACCACCGGCTAAAAAACCTACTACATTGTCTTTGTTTTTTTCCAGTGCTGTTCTCCGCCACAAAAACTCAATAAAAACAGCTAATCTTCCACTGGCGCCACAACCACAGATATAAATTTTATTACCATTATCAAATGTTCTTTTAATCTGTTTCCTAAGTTGTTCAAGTTGTTCAACATAGTCCTTCATCTGTACAACAGCTTTTACATCAACCTTTTGAATAAGTTTTATAGCCTGAATCAAATCGCCTTTTGCAAGTATTGAAAGTTCATGTGTCTCTGCATTAGGCAATTCTGTCTGTAAAGGATGAGCCCGGAATTTTTCCTGCTGTTCCCAAAACAGCTTTATTCTATTTTCAATTATTTCTTTATCTGCTTTAGCCATATTTAACTATTCCCATGCTATTTTTTCTGTTGTCCATTGATAAAGACATTTACAGGCACCAAATTATCATCCAAAATAACTAAATCTGCTATAAAATTCTCTTCAATTTTTCCTAATCTATTCAGTCCCAAACTTCTTGCCTGATTATAGCTTGTTGTCTGTATTACTTCTTCTAAAGGAAGCCCGGTAACTTCATGTATATTTTTTAGTCCTAAATAATATTTTAATGTGCTTCCTGCAATTGCTCCATTCTTTACTAGTCTTGCTACAGAATTTTCTACTTTAACATCCAATCCACCTAGCGTATAATTTCCATCGTCAAGCCATGAGGCAGACATACTATCAGTTATCAATGCTATCTTTTCATGATTCTTTGTCTTAAAGATCAGCTGAAGCATTTCGGGTTTCAAATGTATTTTATCACAAATAATTTCTATCAAAACATCCTCATCTAATAGTCCAGCCCCGACTAAACCTATTTCTCTATGATGCAATTTTGTCATCTGGTTACAAAAATGAGTAAGATGTTTCAAACCATACTCTTTTCCTTTTAAAAACTCATTATAAGTTGCACAACTATGACCACATGATACAACTATTCCCATTTCAGTTAATTTTTTCGCAACAGAAAAGGCACCTTCTATCTCAATTGCCATAGTAATAACTGAAACGTTACAGACATTATTAATTTCAATAATCTCTTCAATTTCAGGCTCTCTTACAAAGTCTGGATTCTGTGCACCAATATTTCCCAGGCTCACAAAAGGACCTTCAAGATGAATTCCCGCTACTTTTGAATATTCTTCTGTCTTTTTATAATCAGCAATCAAATGTGCTGCTTGAAGAAGATGCTCTTTTGATACAGTCAAAGTCGTTGGACAAAAAGTGGTGACTCCCTCTTCGAGTTTTGCCTTTGCAATGCACCCAATATCCTTACCTGTCTTGGCAATTATTGTATCATAGCCGTTTGCTCCATGTGTATGAATATCAATAAAACCTGGAACTATAGTTTTTCCACCTGCATTAAATACGTTTTCAGAATTTGGAATTTCCTCAGAACTTGAATAGACTTTTTTTATGAAATCATTTTCAATTTCAATAGCTGCATTTTCAATTTTCTTTCCCGGAGAAATAATTCTACAGTTCTTTATTGTTGTATTCATCTTTTCAGCTTCCTATATTCTTGACTCAACTACCTCTGTTTATTAGTAGCGATAATATTATTTGTAATAAGTTTTCAAAATCAGAACTATCGACAATAAACCCGCCGAAATGGCGGGCTAATATTTTTACTAAATTTTATATGTATCTCCTGGAGATAACAACACAGGTTCTGAAGAAGTTTCAACTTTTACTCTTTCAACCCAAGGCTTAGGATCTTGTTTAATAAGTTCAAAAGTGTTGTAGTGAATAGGAATAACTTTTTTAGGCTTTATTAAATGTAATGCCTTTATCGCATCATCAGGTCCCATTGTAAAATTATCTCCAATTGGAAGTAATGCTACATCAATACCTTCTTCCCCAATAAAAGTCATATCATAAAAAAGTCCTGTATCACATGCATGATATATTTTTTTCCCATCTATAAATAAAATAAATCCACAGGGATTACCCCCAAATGATCCATCAGGCATCGGAGAACTATGAAGAGCTAAAGTCATTTTTAATTTTCCCCAAGGGAAATTATAAGCTCCTCCAAGCTGCATTGCATGACATTTTTTAACACCTTTTTTTGCAAGCCATTCGCATATTTCAGGATTTGATACTACCGTGGCTCCTGTATTTTTAGCTATTTCAACTGTATCTCCTACATGATCTCCATGACCATGAGAAACCAATATATAATCTGCTTCTATTTCATCAGGAGTTGCAAAAGCTAAAGGATTTCCAGTCAGAAAAGGATCAACTATTATTTTTACATCTTCTGTTTCAATTAGAAAACAAGCATGACTTAGCCATGTCAATTTTACTGTCATTGTAGCTACCTCTAATTATTTATTGTATATTCCTTAGGGTGAACGTTTTCAACTTCCCCTTCTTTTATCGTTTCTAGATATAATCTATTATAATACTTGTTAACAATTTTATCATAGGCTCCATCATTTTTCATCTGATCAAGCACAGCTTGAAATTCTTTGATTTCCGAATCAGGAGTGTTTATATTGAAGCCAATATATAAATTATGTTTCCTTAGCTTGAAAACTTTCCTAACAATATTAGGATTTTTTTTCAAGTTTCTTAACAAAGAAGCTACTGCCAACTCTGACTCTCCCCAAAGCTGCACTTTTCCATCTAGATGATTTTGAGCACAAAGTTCATTAGTTTTAGCTTCTACAAGGTTGGTAAAACCTTTGCTTTGCAAATACTGACAAATCGCTCCTTTTTCCTGAACTCCAATTTTATATTTTTCAGCATCTTTCAACCTACTAATCTTAATAAAATTATTGTTCCCTTTTTCTGCAGGCTGTTTTTTTGCAAATAAATACCAGTAATTAGTAGCTATTGGGCCAACCCATTTAAATTTGGATTTTCGCTCTGATATTTTTGTCAAAGAAAATATTATCGTATTTGGCTTTTCAAGCGTTATTTGATAAGCCTTATCCCAATTCATAATTTTAATAGGAATATCTTCCATTCCTAATCGACGAAACATCTCTCTGATTATTTCAGTTGCAATACCTGTCACTTTACCATTTTCTTCATAATTAAACGGAGGGAAGTTCTCTGTCATTAATATATATTTAAAATTTGCTATTTTTTCAGCTTCTGTTTTCTGGTTATTACCAGCTGAATTCTTCTCTGCTTTGTTCAGAACAGTTGTTGTTTCTTTTGCTTTACCTGCCTCTAAAGAAGAGGCTTCAGTTGTATTAGGCGTATTAGGCATTGCTGTTTTTTGCAGATTTTGACCTTGACTTTGAGCGGTAACTTCCACTTTTTTAATATTTTCAGTTTCTGAAGAGTTAAGAGCAAAACACACTGAATGAAAAGATAAGATCATCCCCATTATTGATATCAAAATTATTTTCTTTCTCACAATCATCCTTTCTTTAAATAAAACCCAATATAATATACCAAAGGTATTTTTGTTTTTGGCTTATTTTGCTGCAAGCAACATTGATAATTTATTAATTTTTACTAAAACCAATTAGTTTTAGGTATAAAAATATTTAGCCATGTACTCATGATAATAAAATAGCATATTGACGAACAAAAATCTATATATACCTTCAAAACATAATATTTTTTCCATTGTTAAGTATTTTTTTATCTTTCCAAGGTTGATTTTTTGATTATGTTTGATAGTTTTCTTTATTGTTTAAATAAGCGCCCATAGCTCAGTTGGTAGAGCGGATGACTCTTAATCATTAGGTCCTGGGTTCGAATCCCCGTGGGCGCACCATTCTAACACCTTCATAAACAGCAAGTTACAAGCAATCAAAAGACATTTTTAATTTCGTTATTTTTTTACTAGCTTAGGTATAGCTTAGGTTTTTGAGCTAAAGAATGATACTGCTGGGGATAAGGAATTATAAAAATAGGATGGAACTAAGGCAAACTTGTAGAGAAAACGTCCTTCCATTGATATTAAAATAACACTAAGTTATAAAAATATCAAAAAGGACAACCGGGAATAATTTGGCATTCCCCGTCAGCAAAACAACTTCAATACCGCCACTAGCTCTGTTGTTTCCTTAAAATTATCTAAAAAGATAAACATAATAATAAGAAGATGCTCAGGGATTTTCTGACATCCTTGAGGGGCCCGGTGATGTTAACGCTGTCAGTAGCTCTCTCACCCGCACTATAATATAAATTTATTTACCCAAACAGTCAAGATAAAATCAAAAGAATATACCAAGTAGCTTATAATTGGAAAAAACAAAGGAAGACCTCACCGGACTAGATGCTGATAAATCAACCCCTAGTATACGTCCGAAAAACACCGGGAATAATCTTCCTTTAAAAAAGAATACAATTGTTTGTTAAAAAGTCAAATAGCCAAAGTAAGGGCGGAGACTTCCTCATCATCCTGTAAACAGGTCGCTGGTACTCCTTTCCAGCGGTACTTTGGCGAATAAACCTTAATAGTTAAACATTAGCAGGCTATATTCAGTGGTGTTTTGGCAACTCCTTCTGGCCTTCCTACTTTATTCAAAAACATTTGATTATTCTGTAACCAGATTAATACAGTCAAATGTTCTCATAAAAAAATATTAGCAATATTATTTCTAAAAATCAATTAATAAAAAGCAGAAAATCAAATTTTGGCGAAATATCAAGCCCGTTACAATCTGAAATCTGCCTAGAAGAGCAATGGATGTTTGAGGGTGATCTCCGTTCATCCCTCAATCTTTCACTTAAGCAAATCCACGGAGAGAACATCCCAAGTGTTTCAATAATATTATAGCTCTTTTTAAGAAAATATCAAGATCTTTGATTTGAAGCTTTTCTGCCTGATTCTATCGGTTTAAATATCTATAAATACTTTTTTTAGATAATTGGTACTTTTCCATTAATTCAGTAATTTTTAATCCCTGGTTTCTATCCTGCTTCAATTCTTCAGCCTGTTTTTCTGATAAATTTTTTCTTCGACCTAGTTGTATGCCTTTATCAATGGCTTTTTTAATACCTTCAGCCTGTCTTTCTTTTCTAAGATCATTCTCAAATTCAGCAAAAGCACCTAATAAATGAAATGTAAGTTTTCCGTATGGTGTAGAAGTATCAATATTTTGATCTAAAACAATCAAGTCTACATCATTAGTTTTCAGTTCATCAACTATTTTATTCAGGTCTGAAACACTTCTTGCAAGTCTATCAAGCTTTGTTATTACAAGGCTATCACCTTTTCTTAAATGTTTTAAACAGCTTTGAAGCTCAATTCTTTTAGTAGTTGATGTTCCGCTTTTCTTTTCCTCAAAAATAGTACCGCAACCAAAATTGTTTAATTTTTCCTTTTGAACCTCTAAGCTTTGCCCTACAGATGAAACCCTGGCATAACCGATAATTTGCGATTTATCTTTTTTTGTCATTTTCAAATATCCTTTTTTAGTGTGTCATAATCTCATAATCTTTTGTATACTGTATTATGACACATAATTTGACATATACAAATCGCTTTGAAAAAAAGTTTAAAATTAATGGCGCATAAAGTATACTTTTGTATCCCTTGTAGATTAAAAAACATTTTGTATATTATCTCTTTAGGTATTATTTTAATATCTAGAATTTCTTAAAAAAATTAACGGCTTAAAGAATAAAAATTGATATGTCCAAATATACCTTTAATAACCTCAATGATAAAGAATTTGAATCATTATCAATAATACTTTTGTCGAAAGAATTAAATACCAGAATTGAACGTTTCAAATCAGGCAAAGACTCTGGAGTTGATGGACGTTTCTTTGAAAATGAAGACAAGGAAATTATAATTCAATGTAAGCATTGGCTTAAGACTGGAATTAACTCTTTAATTTCTCATTTGAAAAAAGTTGAATTAAGTAAAGTAAAGAAGTTAAATCCTTCACGCTATATTTTTATAACTTCCCTTGAACTTTCTAGAAATAATAAAAGAATAATAAAAGAGATATTCGACCCATATATTCAAATAGATTCTGATGTATACGGAAATGAAGATTTGAATGATTTACTATCTCAATATAATGATATTGAAAAAAGGTTTTATAAGCTATGGCTATCAAACACTAATGTTTTGAACTTTGTATTACATAATGGAATAATTAGCAGAAGTATAAACAAATTATCCGAAATTAATGATTTTTCATGTAAATATGTTTTAACCGAAAATCACAATAATGCTATAAAAAAACTGGAAGAGCTACATTCAATTATTATTGTGGGAGAGTCTGGAGTAGGGAAAACAACCCTTGCGGAGCACCTTAATCTATACTATTCATTCAAAGGATATGAGCTAATTGTAATAGAAAATTCATTAAATGAGGCTGAGTCTATTTTTCAGAATGATAAGAAACAATTATTCTATTTTGATGATTTTTTAGGCCGAAATTATTTTACTGCATTAAATTCTAAAGAAGATTCCCATGTCATTAATTTTATAAAACGTATTTCCAAGAATAATTCAAAACGTTTTATCTTAACTTCAAGAACCAATATTCTAAATCAAGGCAAGAGATTAAGCGATTTATTTAATATTGAAAATATTAATAGAAATGAATTTGAACTAAATATAAATTCCTATTCACTATTAGATAAAGCTAAAATATTGTATAATCATATATGGTTTAGTGCCTTGGATCAAGCTTATATTGATAGCCTTTATTTTGAGAAAAGGTATCATTTAATTATTAAACATAAAAACTTTAATCCAAGAATAATAAGTTTTATAACTGATCATTATAAATTAAACTTAATACCAAGTGATAGATACTGGAGTTATATTGAGAGTACTCTAAACAATCCAAAAGATATATGGGAAAATGTTTTTAACGCTCAGCTTGATTGTTTTGCAAGAGATTTAGTCACTTTAGTGGTTTTCAATGGAGGTGGACTATATGAAAAGGACTTAAGAAATTCTTATCATAACTTAATAGCAGCACGTAATTATCAGATTTCTACTAATTTACCATCAGACTTTGATTTCAATATAAGATTGATAGTTGGAGCACTTTTAAATAGAAACTATATTGAAAATAATAATATAAGTTATGATCTATTCAATCCATCTATTGGTGATTTCATTTTGCAAAAATATAGCAAAGATATTCACTTCTTATGTCTTATATTCAATGCATTAGATTCAGAGAAATCAATATACAACCTTAAATCTTTAGCTGAAAGCAAAGTATTTAATATATTTACTGTTAAAGCTATTTTTGAGAGCTTATTAGATAAAAAATTAAATTGTAAAAAAAATATTAACTACTGTTTGGTATTAATTAACACTTGTATCAAACTTCTTAAACCAGAAGATGAGGCGAAAGAGAAAATTTCAAAATATTTTAACTCTATTAATCTAAAAGAAGAAATTATTTTTCAAATTGAAGATTTTTTTCAAATTGCTGAGTTTTGCATTAATGAAAAAATTTTTAATATTACTACTAATGATTTTAATAACTTCGTTTTAGAAATCCTTGATGGACCTTTGGATAAAAATGAACTTGAATCTATTGATAATGCACTTTTCTGTTTTGATGATGTTCCCATAGAACTAGCTGATAAACTTAAACAAAATGTGATAGAGTATTGGACAGATACAATCTCTGATTTTATTAAAGAAGATGGGGTTTTATACAATTATTCAAGTGAAGAAAATATATATGATGCAGAGTTAGAAGTATATAGTGCACTTGAATTAAATATGGATTATGGCTGTGTATCTTTTTCTAATGATGAACTTGAAAGCATTGCAAGTCATGTTGATATAGAAAATATTATTGAAAACAATAGAAAAAACCTTATATATGAAGACGATGATTCTTATGAAGACTGGAAAAATTTTAGTGGAAAAAGCAATATATTAGAAACAGTGCATGATCAGATAGATGACTTATTCGATAGGCATGAATAAAGCTATCAGCATTTTATAAAATATAAGTTCTATCTTTCCTTTTAATAAATAGTATTTAACATACTATGTTGTAAAACTGAAAAAAAAATAGTTTTCTAAGAGCCTTATGATTGACACTTGGTTGTCATTTTGCAACTACTTTAAATTCGGTTGTTCGCTTGTATCTGGGCAAGTCGAATGACAAGGCGGCTTAACATTCCCAGCAACTAACATCACCTGCAATAAATAATATATCTAATAATCCAGAGTTTAAAATCAAAATAATCAAAAGAGGGAATAAATAGTTTATTATCTTTTCAATAAAAAACACCAATAAAGGCTTCAATCAAAACTGCATTAATTTAGAAAAGATGTCCCAAGGCTTTAAAAGAACGGCTTAAAGCGCTTTCTTTTTGCTATATTGCGCAGAAAAATAATATAAAAAAAGACTTGCTTAAAGTCCATGTGTTTAAAATTCCAGATTTTCTAGTAATGGCTTTAGTTTCGAGGCTAAATTTTTCCAATTTCTTTCCAAATTCAATTATGAAAGAGAGTTTAAAAGGGGCAAAACATACTAAACAATATCATTCTATATTACTACATAGTGTCTAATTCCTAAATTAGCGGTGAATCTGTACCTCTTTTTTAGAAAGTAAATAAAGCCTTGAATATCATATATAGGCAGTATTAAAATATAATTCATATGTTCTGGTAGATTAAATGAAGATTCTTCCGAGCATTAAAACTATATTTATCATGACGGGTACCTGTATACTCTTTTACTCTTTCATAGAAATACAGCTTATATATATCATAAAAATCTTTAAGGTTATACCAAAAGTTTATTTCAGGATCATTGTTTATCACCTGAATGAAATTATACACAGCTTTTCTGCATAGAGGTTTATTTCTTCTGTTAAGGTACTTATAAATTCCAGATGAATCATTATTCACTGAGCCATAATAAATACAATTATTTATTTTTTTTATCTGTCTCTATGGAAGGACGCAGTATATAAGAAGGTTTATAAAGTCTGCTGCTAATATTATACCTGTAAATATTAATATCATTCAGAAACATATAGTCATTAAACCTGAAATACTTTTCCTCTTTCGATCTTATATAATATAACTTTAACTTTTCTCTTAATGGATAATAAGCTAAATGTTTAAATTTTTTGTTGCTAGCATGGTCAAAGTAATAAATACGATCTCTTATGTTACCTTTAGGGGCAATTATATCTTTCCACCTGAGACTTAAAATGTATTCTAAAGACATACCAGTAAATATAATAAAGTATAGTACATTCAAATACTTGTATGGATAATATTCTTTTACATGTCGCAAATCACGCCTTAAATCTAATTTATAAAAGTCTCCGCATATGAAATCAAATTTTTCTTTAAACAAAAGTATTTCTGTTTTTTTCATGATTTAGTGATTTCTATGTTATGTAAAAAAACATGGTTGTCTCGGTTGTATGGTTATACTTTTTATATAAACATCTATTAATAAACAATTAACAACTTTTAAAAGTATAACCATAAATAACCAGAGTATAACCATTTGAGTGATATTCAGGTAAAGTTTATTTAAATTCTTCACCTTCCTGTGGTATTGCAACAACAGTTCTTTGATCAAGATACTTTTTTAATGCTCGGTATGTAATACGATACATTTTATAATTTCTCTCCGAAGATTTATTATTAAGATTGATATAGGCTAATTCACCACGATTAAGTATTGAAATAACTGTGTAGTAATTAACTTTTAATTTTTCAGCCACTTCTTTTACGGTATAAAGCTTAGTTTCATACTCTCTTTTTCGTTCCTGGCGATTCATTAAAATAAATCCTTTTCTATATTGCTGAATATCTGCCTTTCTGCTTCTCCTGTATCTCCAAGAAGAAATGTCAGATATTTTTCTGTCTCTTTTAGACTGCTATGTTGTAAAGCCTCTTTAACCTTTATTAATGGACTGCATTTTTCACCCTTTGACTGTTTTTCGGAATAATAATAGAAAACTTCCCGCGCAAAATACTTTCTCATTGAATGAGTTCCGATATTCTCATCAACGCCTAACTGATAAGAAATTTGTTTTAAAAGCTTGTAACAGTACCAATATGAAAGTTGACGGCCAGTCTTTAAAGACTAAAGTTTCCCCGTTTTTTTTGGGGTGTTCTTTGAAAACTTGATTTTCTCAGATCCACTATACTTCTGTTAATCATCATCAGAAAACTTTAGAATTAAAAAAAATGCAATTTTTTTAAATCTATAGCAATGGTGATTTTTGAAAAATTTTTTCTCATCTTTTTTGTGAGATGCCCAGTATCAGCGTTTTCAGTTGTTTTAAGCCCCTCGAAAGAGAAAAGATGATTTTTTTGAGGTCTTTGGCAGTACTATTCAGTGAGCTTTGTTTACTTTTGTCAAGTTTTAAGACATAACATGTTTATTGTAAAAAGCTTACAAATTGCAGTCAGGTGGCTGAACATGCTATATTACTCTATTATCAAAATTAAAAAAAAGGAGTAATACAACATGTTCAGTAATTGCAAATTTAGCACATTAATAGATGAAGTTGCAACAGTAATTCCGAGAAAAGACAGAAGAATTATTTTTAAAACCATTATAACCGGTTTGATTATCAGCGAAGGCAGTAAATGTATTTCAGCAATTTATCGTCTGTTTGCAATAATGATGCTGTCTAATAAGATATCGAGAAAAAAATATTACGGTTTTCTGCAGTCAGGAAAACTTAAACTTGCTTTAGTATGGAAAAAACTTTTTACAATACTTGGTGATGATATCCAAACATCCGGCAGACTTCTTGTAGCTCTTGATGATACAACATATGGAAAGACAGGAAAGAAAATTGCAAACTGCGATACTCATTACGATCATGCGGCTAAACTGAACAGCTCTAAATATCTTTTTGGACATTGCCGTGTTGTTCTCGGGATACAAAAGTTTATCCATGGACGCTGGGCATGTCTGCCCGTAAAACAAAAAGTTTACCGGCTTAAAAAATCTGTAGATAAAAAAGAATTTAAAACTAAGATAGAGATTGCCGGAGAACTGATTAATGAGCTGTATGAACAGTTTTCTATTCCTATGCTGGTAGTTACTGACAGTTGGTTTGGTAATAAGTCATTGACAAAAGTTTTAAACTCCTATAAAGAATCAATGCATATCCTTACTCGTTTAAGAATTGATTCAGCTCTCTATGATTTTCCGCCTGAAAGTAAAGCAAAAAAAAGAGGGAGAAAGAAAATTTACGGTATTCGATTACCAAAGTTATCGAAGCTGGCAGCGACTCTTGATAAAAAAGAAGATTATTTCTTCATTTACGGCAAAAGCAGAAAATGTGAATATTCAGAATTTTTATGTATGCACAAAGGATTTAAAACCAAAGTTAAAGTTGTTCTTGTTCACTATAAAAACGGATGGTTCTTTCCAATTGTATCTACCGACTGCAGCCTGACGGCTCAGCAGATGATAGAATATTATTCTGCAAGATGGAAAATAGAAAGCGGTTTTAAAGAACTTAAACATGAACTCGGTGCTCTGGATAATCAGGCAAGAAAAAGGAATTCTGTAGAAAATCATTTTGATCTGTGCTGCATTGCCATGACCGCAGCATGGATATACACTATAAAACAGGAGAAGGCTCCTGTTAGAAAATTTAAAACTGCAAGAGCAAATTCATATGCTTTTGCTGATATAAGAAGAAAAATTAAAAACGAATATTATGAGAGTTTTAATTTTATGGATATTTGCTCTTCAAAAGGCAAGTCACTGATAAATTATATTAGAGATATCATTTTTCAGTGTGCCGGGTAATTTTTTAACTCTCAAAAATAAGGAATGTTTAGTTTAATAAGAAAGGGGTTTTAAATTTAGTATAAAATTATATCCGAGACAATAACTTCTTTTCTCAAATTACTCCGATAAAAGAACATTTGTTTTATCTTCTCTTCCCGAAATAGCTGTAAATGTTTTCTCATCAGCTAAAAATTCATCCTTATACTTTTTTCTTCCACGGCGACTATCATTTACAAGATAACTGAATCCTTCAGATTTTAGCAAAAGCAAATTCTTTTTTGTTGCAATCCCTCCGTCAAGAATAACAATTGGCTTTAAAGTATCCAGAAGAACATCATTTGTCTGCCCAACAGCATTTTTCAATTCTGACAGCATATCGGTAATAGTTGTTGCATCATTTCGGTTACCTTCAAAAATTTTATGTCCAGCTTCAAAACCGTTATTATCAAAAACCATTCCTACAACTATTTGTGGACAGTCATTGCGTTTATGTTTTGAATATCCGCGTTTTGATTTAGGATTTTCAAGAGCCGTACCTTCGAAATATGTATTGGTTAAATCATAAAGCAGAACTGTTCTCTCAAGATTGAAATATTCTCTTTCCTTGTATATAAGATGTTTTTTTTTTTGATCCTTAAACTTAAAAAGTTTGTCACTTACCCTATAGTAGGGATCATCTCCTCCCTGCAGTATTTCAGAGCCGAGAAGTTCGGGAAGCGAAGTTGTTGAAATCCACTGGGCAAGTGCATGTTCGCTTAAAGGTTTTACCAGCCGGTTGATTACTGAAACAGCAGCACAGGCACACTGTTTAGGATTAAATCCCAAAGTTTTAAGAAATTTTTCTATTTCAAGTTCATTCCAGGCATGTAAGGCTACAAGTTCTGCACCGAGCCCAGTATCATTACAATGATCTATATTCTCGATTTCAACCCCATCTACAATTTCAGGTTTTTCTACATCTTCTTCTGTTTGAATGTTTGATTCTGCATTATCAGTATCTTTATTCTCTGTTTGTTTTACATTCGGCTTCCAGCCCCCCCTTCAAATCAATAAGGCGCAAAATTCTGTCAATCCAGCTTTGTTCGGCTTGGGTATATTCAAATTCAAAAAGAGTATCGGTTTCATAATAGGTGTTATAAAGTTTGTGTTCTACCGCTTTAGCTATCGGTTTCCAGGATTTATCAGGTATTCTTGCTCTGCCCAGAGATATTACTGTTCTGCTTCGACTGTGACCGAGGCTGTTGCGATAGGCTTCGATGAGCTGAAGTACTTCACCGCTTGGAGTTTTCTTAACCCTGAAATACATTTTTACCTTTCTCTTATCTGCCGGCAAATGCCGTAAAGTTTATGAATTTTTAAGAATATTTCTACACTGGTAAAATTACAGGAACTAATAAAAATACAAGAGGATTTATTAAAATAGTTTGTTATTATAGGCACGACAAAATTGCCTTAAAAACTCCAAAATATTCACATCTATCTAATTGTTAAATTGTTACATTGATTTTACAATTTCTCGATTTGAAAATCTTCGAGTTCAATGACAAAAATGTTACATTTTTGTATGCGAAAGATGGGCTAAATCCAAACTCTTTTTGAAGTAAATAGAAGGTTAGAAAACAAATAGCAACCGCTAAGTATGCAAAAAACTGCTAATGTGTTTTACAAAATGCGTAAATGGAATAATATCTGCACGGGTGAATGTGAATGTTTTATAGATGTAAATAGCAATGGGACGGTCGAAGTGCTTATAGCTGTATATTATGAAGATACAGTTAATTGGTATTGAAACACTAAGGTAGATAATTATCTTTTTTATATTTGATGGAATTTTATTTATCATAGGCTAAAATATTTCAATTTTAATTTTTAGCACAGTCTACAGTAAACATTATAAAGGTACTTATCAAATATGCCGCAGCTGCTCCTAGAAAAGGAAGCAGAATATTTATTTCTGTTAATATCGGGAGTATTATGCTTGATATAATAAGCGATATACTGGTAACGGCACCTAAACCTCCCATAACCTTTCCCTGCAAGTCTTCTGTAACTGCATTTGAGTTCATGGCTAAGCAGCTGCTATAGCATAAAACTTCAAAAAGAGCAAAAAAGAAAGCAGTTATCCATAAATTATTGAGAATTGGAAAAATGAAATTAATTATAACAATTATACTGCTAATAATTGTCGTAATTAAATAAATGTTTTTTAGAGAAAAAAGTTTTATAGCTTTCTTTTGTACAAATATTATTGATATAATACTGCCTAGTCCAATAAAACAGAAAAAAATACCTGTATACCTTGTATTAAAATTAAACTTTTGAGTGAGTATAATTGGAATTGAAGTAATAAAAATACCCCATCCAATATTTAGAAAAAAGAAAATAAATCCAAGCTTTTGAACTCTTTTATCGGTAAAGATAAAAGTAAATGAATAAAAAATCTTTGTTATTTGAATTTTTGTTTTTGTAGCTATGAGATAAGTTTCCTTAAACAGGAAATGAACTAAAACAGCATTGCTGACTGCTAAAAAGCATGCAACCCAAAAAGGAGTTGTGATTGACCCTTTAAATAAGAATGTTGAATCTGATGTAAATGCTGCAATTGCCGGGCCGATTATCATTCCAAGTGACACTGCAACTGTCATCCAGCCCATATTGCGTGCTTTCTGCTCAGATTCACTTATGTCAGCGGTTGCTGCTTGAGCAATATCATAACAGCCACCAAAAAACCCTGATATTAACCTGCTGACAAAAAATAAAGTTAATTGCCCTGTTATAACCGATAGTGCTGAAATTGCATAACTTATTCCAGTCATAAAAAGGCAGGTTGATAAAATAATTCTTCTCCCGAATTTATCAGATAGTTCTCCAAGATACGGAGTTCCAAAAAAAGCTCCAATTGGCCAAAGCGAAACAGCAAGACTCTGAACACCTGTCCCATAGGCAATAAATTCTGAATTGATTGGATTTTTAGTTGTTCTCTATTAATTTTAGAATACAAAAAAAACAGAAAAAGAAAAAGGATGAATTATGGCGGAACAACTATTGCCTTTGTTTTTATATGGAGAAAATACCATAAACTCCATCGTATCCTATAATTTTAATGAAGATGGTAATGTTTACTATTTTATTTATTGTGCACCTGTAGGTTTTCATCGACACGATGATCGTCGCGGCTTTAATATAACAACTTCTCAACTGATATTGAATGGTCACTGTAAAAACTGCGAGATTGTAAAAGCTTTCGGAGTAAGCGAAATAAGTGTAAAACGTAATCTTAAGAAACTCAGAGAAGATGGTATAGACGGATTTTATAAACCCAGAAACACTAGAAAAGGTGGAACAGTTCTTACGTCTGAAGTATTGTCAGAAGCCCAGTGCCTTTTAAATGAAGGTCACAGTCGCTCAGAAACAGCAGAAAAACTGTCATTAAAAGTTAACACCCTATCTAAAGCCATACATGCCGGTAAGCTGTTGGAACCACTAAAAAAAACTTCACAGGAAAAACCAAATCAGAACGCAATATAGAGGATAACAGTCAGGCACTTGGCAAAGGGTGTACAGACACCACAGGACGACTTTTTGCAGCATTAGGCAGAGTCAGTGCAGTTACAGAATTTAATAAGAATTATGATATTGATAATGGTGGTTTACTGCTTGCAGTTCCTGCACTTTTATCCAACGGTCTGCTTGATTCAATGAATTCATTCAATTTTTCAGAGGGTTTTTATAGAATATATGATATTTTTCTGACGATAGCTTTTATGGTTCTGGCCCGTGTAGGAAACATAAACCGCCTTGGTGATGTTTCACCCGGAGAATGGGGAAAGCTTCTTGGAATAGACCGTATTCCTGCTGTTAAAACCATGCGCGAAAAAGCAGATGAACTTTCACATGGTCAGAATGAAGCAAATCTGGATAAATGGATTTCAGAACATTCCAGCACCTGGATGGAAAAAAATGAGGATACTATAGGAAGGCTTTATGTTGATGGTCATGTAAGAACATATTTTGGAAAAACAAAGCTGCCGAGAAGATATGTATCAAGACAGCATTTATGTCTTCGCGGAATGACCGACTACTGGATTAATGATCAGAACGGGGCACCATTTTTTAATGTAACAACACCTTTTTCAAAGGGGCTTATAGAAATACTGCAGACGAAAATAATACCAAAACTGCTTGAAGAAATGCCGTGTCAAAAGACAGCATATGAACTTGCTGAAAATCCTGATATCTACAGGTTTTTAATAATTTTTGACAGAGAAGGCTATAGCATGAAACTCTTCAAAGACCTGTGGGAAAAACACAGAATTGCCTGTCAGACATATAATAAATATCCAAAAGATGCCTGGGATGAAAATGATTTCATTGAAGTTGAAGTTATACACCCTTTTGATAATGTAGAGAAAACAAAAATAGCGGAAAAAAGGGTATATGATAAAACGAATGATTTTTATTGCAGAGAAGTTAGACAGTTAACTGAATCAGGTCATCAGGTGTCAGTAATTTCAACAGATTTTATCAGTAAAGCTGAATACATATACAGTCACATGCAGAGTAGAACATCTCAGGAAAACTTTTTTAAATATGCAAGACAAGATTATAATATAGATACACTTAACTCATATAAAAAAACAAATGTAGATGAGACAGAAACAGTTGTAAACCCGGTATATAGACAACTGGAGAAAGATTTAAATTCATTAAGAGCAAAACTGGCAAGAAGAACACTTAAAAGACAGCAGTTGACTTTAAAGGAAAACCCTACAGAAAAAGAACGCAGGAACTTTGAAGAAAGAGAAGGAATGTTAACAAAAGAAATACTTGAATTTGAAGAAACTATTACCGAAAAGAAAAAAACAAGAAAGAATACAGATAAATATATTACTGTCAAAGAATTGCCGGAGGAATTTAAATTTGTTCAGTTTCATGGGGGTAGAAAAAAGTTTATTGATATTATAAAAATGATTGCATACAGAGCTGAAGTAGCTATGTCAAATGTCATCATGCCTATTCTGGGAAAATATGAAAAAGATACTGCAAAGAGCATAATAGAATCTATTTTCAAAACACCGGCAAATATTATTCCTCTATATGATAAAAATATTTTGAAGGTTGAATTGCATTACACTTCATCACATAAAAAAGATAAAATAATTCAATCATTGATGAACTTTTTAAATGAAACTGAAATGGAATTTCCGGAAACTAATTTGAAGCTTTTCTACAAGTTCGTATCAAAATAAAATCATAGGGGTAAAGTGCTCAGAGTATATTAAAACTTGCACAAATATCAAAAATTTTAAGTTGCAAATTTAATCATTCATTACTAAAGAAGAAGCACAGCTATATGAAAGATTCCTAATATTAGATTATGAAAAATATGAAGTAATTGCAAAGTACTGGATATTTTGATTCTGACTGAGCAACCCCCTCCAGTGTTGAATGCAAAGTGGAGAGAAATGCTCCGTCGTTTCCGTTTCCAGCGTTTATTTTGCAATCAGCTCATTTATTTTTAAAAATTTCATCGAGAGCTTCACCTTTTTGAAGCTCTTTTATTTTATCTCTAATTTGAGCTGCACGCTCAAATTCAAGAGCAGATGCTGCTTCAAACATTTCTTTTTCAAGTACCGCAATTAGATCATCTGTTGAATTGCCATATTTTGTATTTTCTTCTCCGACATAATATTTTGTTGTCTTACTATTTTCAGAGTAAGGAGTAAGGTCTTCTCTGATTTCTTTAATAATAGTTTTAGGAATAATATTATGCTTTTTATTGTAAGCCTGCTGCTTTGTTCTTCTCTCTTCAGAGAGTTCTACTAATCTATTAATACTGGGAGTTATTTTATCAGCATATAAAATAACTTTTCCATTCACATGTCTGGCAGCTCTGCCTGCAACCTGAATTAAGGCTCTCTCCGAACGCAAAAATCCTTCTTTATCCGCATCAAGTATTGCTACAAGCGAAACTTCAGGTAAATCTAATCCCTCTCTTAACAGATTTACTCCAATTAAACAGTCAAACTCTGCTTTTCTTAATGCTGTTAATATTTCAACTCTCTGAATAGCATCTATTTCCGAATGAAGGTACTTAGCCCTAATATCCAAGTCCTGTAAATAGTCCGAAAGCCGTTCTGAGCTTTTCTTCGTAAGTGTTGTTACTAAAACACGCTCTCTCTTTTTAGCTTTTGCCTTTATCTCTGCAATAACATCATCAATCTGACCTTCTAAAGGACGTATCTCAATTACTGGATCTAAAAGCCCGGTTGGACGAACGACCTGCTCAACAGGAGGTTTGCTTACTTCAAGCTCATAATCTCCGGGAGTTGCAGATACATAAACAGTATCTCCGGTCAACTCACAGAACTCATTAAAATCCAAAGGCCTGTTGTCCAATGCTGATGGTAATCTAAAACCATGATCTACAAGAGTTTGTTTTCTACTTCTATCAGCCTTATACATTGCCCTAATTTGAGGAATTGTAACATGTGACTCATCTACCATAAGAATAAAATCATCAGGGAAGAAGTCTATCAAGCAAAACGGCCGACTCCCAGCCTCTCGTCCTGATAGATGTCTGGAGTAATTTTCAATCCCGCTGCAATATCCTATTTCTTTAAGCATTTCCATATCATAAGTTGTTCTTTGATAAATTCTCTGAGCTTCAACTAACAGATTTCTGCATTCAAAATATTTAACCTGCTCTTTCATCTCCTCCAGGATATTCTCTTCAGCTGCCTCAATCTTTTCTTTTGGAAGAACAAAATGCTTTACTGGCGGAACTATTGCTTCTCTAAGTTTACCAAGTTTTTTACTGGTCAATGCATCAAAACGTGTAATGTTTTCCACTTCATCATCCCAGAACTCAAATCTAACAAACTCCTTCTTGTGCATGAAGAAAACATCAACAACATCACCCCTAACTCTAAACTGTCCCTCATGAGGAGCAATATCATTTCTATCATATTGGATATCAACTAATCTACTAATTAAATTTTTCCTGTTTAAGCAGGTTCCTTCTTTTAGATAAATGCTCATATTTTTATAATCATCCGGAGACCCTAAACCATAAATACATGATACACTTGCGACAATAATAACATCCTTTCTTGTCATTAATGATGTAGTTGCAGATAATCTTAAGCGCTCAATTTCATCATTTATGCTTGCATCTTTAGCAATATAAGTATCAGTTTGAGGAATATATGACTCCGGCAGATAATAATCATAATAACTTATAAAATACTCTACTGCATTTTCGGGGAAAAAAGCCTTAAACTCACTAAACAGCTGAGCAGCCAGTGTTTTATTATGAGACATGATAAGCACAGGCCTATTAACTTTCTGTATTACATTTGCCATTGTAAAAGTTTTACCAGAACCTGTAACTCCAAGCAGAATCTGTTTAGAATCATTTTTAGATCTGTTAAGTCCTTTTACAAGTTTATCGATAGCCTCAGGTTGATCTCCAGAAGGTTTATAGTCTGTAATCAGTTTAAACATTATAATAAAATACGTTGTTGTTATATGAGTTTGATTTTATCTTTAGGAGCACCGCAAACGGGACATCTATCCGGATTTGACATCTTACTGAACGTATAGCCACATGAGCTGCAAATATACTCATTGTAGCAGCTCCCAAACCATCGCCTCCCAGAGTCACCAATAATATTTACTTTTTCAAATTTGGGAATTTCTATAAATCTCTTTTTTACTTTTAGCAATTCATTATTCATATATCGTCTACAAATTTTTAACAATTAGTAAGCTTGTTTAAATATATATCAAAAATACCAATTATTCCATTCTTGCAATATATGCGGCACCAATCAAAGCAGTATCATACCCATGGCATGATATTTTAAGCTCAGGAGATTCAATAAGCTTTAAATTTTTATCCATATAATGCTTAACTTTATTTAAAAGCTGCTGACCACCTCCAACGGAAACTCCTCCTCCAAAAACTATTACTTCAGGAGATAATATTGTTACAATATTTCTTAATCCCTGTCCAATATTATATGCCACTTCATCCCATTCTAACTCATTTAATTGTTCTGCTGGCTTTCCATAAATTCGCCTAATACCATTACCTGAAACCAATGCCTCCAGACAATCAGGCACACCACATTCACATTGAATATTTTCAGGATAGGAGCACTTATAATTAATCGACTGATGCCCAATTTCAGGATGACATTTTCCATGATAAATTTTTCCATCAATAAGAAAACCTCCCCCCATTCCGGTACTCAATGTAATATAAAGGAAATATTTCTCTTTGTAATTACCTAAATAATACTCTCCAACTGCAGCTACATTTGTATCAACATCTACATAAAAAGGACATTTCCATTCATTCTCCATAATTTCTTTAAGAGGCACATTTCGCCATTCAGGCTGATGCAATGGAGATATCACTCCTGAAACCGAATCTAAAGGCCCGCCTGCGGCGGCACCTATTCCAAGAATTTTATGTCCCTCTGCAACCTCATCAATTGACTTATGTAGAAGCTCTATTCCTTCCTGGAATAATAACGGAGCCGGATATTTTACTCTTTCTATTTCTTTTAATTCGGCATCAAATGAGGCAGTCATAAATTTTGTTCCGCCTATATCTAAACCTATAAAAATACCCATAATTACTTACTAATTTCAATCATTTTCAATATTTTAAAAAGTCATATAAAGAATCTCTTTTATATAATATTATTATAAACGCACAACAATTGTTGTGCGTTTTCTAAATTCAAAATCTAAAAATAAACTCAACAAATAATATCCAGTTATAGCTTATTAAGAAACGTCCGAAGCATTATGCTTTTGCCTCAGCTTCAGGTTTTTCTTCATTATCCTCTGAATGCTCTATCATACCACGAAGTTTCGGTATATAAACAAACATCACTATTCCTACGATAATAGCTATTATGCCAATCCATAAGAATGTGTGATAGTAGCTAGAATTTGTAAGTAAAGGCTGTTTAAGCTCTTTAATAGAGAAACTTCCCACAGCAAAAGTTGAAATATAACTTGCTCCTATTGCTGCGACTCCTGTCATCATACACCATAGTCCCATCATAAGATTCTGAAGTTTTTTAGGAACTAATTTACCTACTGCAGCATATCCGATAGGAGAAATACAAAGTTCTCCTAAACTCTGCAAAATATAGCTCCAGAATATCCAGCTAAAAGAAACTACTCCTGCAGCTGTTGCCAAATGTATACCTATAGGTAAAATAGCAAACCCCACACCAATTAACACTAAAGCTATCGCAAACAGAAGAGGTAAAGGGATGCTATATCCTTTACTTCTTAATTTTGACAGAAGGGCAGCCATAACAGGACCACCAATTACAATTACTATTGTATTTATATTAGCTACCCACTGAGGTGCAATTGTTATTCCCAGTAATTTTAAATTAACATTATGGTCTATAAAAAGAATAAGAGCCATAGGCGCTAATTGATATAAAGCCCAGAAGAAGAATGAAGCAAGCATTAAAAATACAAATGCAGTCATTCTTCCCCTTTCCATTTTTGTATTTCTTGTAGCTGCAATAAATACTGTTGCAATTATAAGACAAACACAAATTCCGGAAATAATAGCATTACTGATAGTAGCATGACGTATCAAAACCAGCATTATAAGCAAAGTGATAATTATTACACCAACACCTTTTCCAAACTGCAGTAAACCTTTACCTTTAGAGGCTTTAAGCATTTCAACCAGGTAAGTTTCCCTATCTCTGACAACTTTCCAGTTGAAGGCAATAAGCAAAATAGCAATAACATTAGCACCTCCACCAAGACCAAAAAGCATTCCAAAATTGTTATGTAACTGATAATAGCCTGCTACAGAAAATCCGATAAAAAAACCAATATTCATTCCACTGTAGTTCCAAAGAAATGCGGTTTCTCTTTTTGGATCATCAGGATCATCAAAAAGCTGATTAACCATACAGTTCATACATGTAACATTCAGACCGCTTCCTGTTAAGAAAATCGCTAACCCGACCATCATGTATGTTATCCTAGAGGCTTCAGGTGCAAGGGCTGTTAAAACAAGAAATACTGCAGCAATAATTTGCAGTCCCATTGACATTGAGAAAAGAAGCCTATTTGAAATATACCTTCCTCCCATATAGCCGCCTAAAAAGTGAAGACCAAAATTAAACGCTAAAAAACTTCCCGTTAAAGCAGTAACAGCGGCTACAGACAACCCCAGTTGCTGTGTCCCATACAACGTTAAAGTCTGTAACAGGATTGCATAACTTAATGTAGAAAAAATCTGAGTACAGAAAAGTGTAAGCATTCCTCTTTTTATTTCGTGTTCATGTATAATGTCTGTACCTGTTTGAGACATAAATTCCCCCCTTTTTTACTTTTTTATTTATAATTAACTTTCTCGTGATCAAGTAATTTAACTTTCATCTCAGTTCCCAGAGCAAACTCTCCAACTTTTCCATCTGAACGAATCACACGATGACATGGAATTAAAAGAGGAAAGGGATTTTTGCTCATCACAGTTCCAACAGCTCTTTGAGCTTTTGGGTGACCTGACTTTTCTGCCAACTGAGAATAGGACACTGTTTTGCCAAATGGTACTTCTATTAAAGCTGTCAAAACTTTTTTCTGAAAACTTGTCAGACTATCAACCTCTAACATTTTATAATCAATAGATATTTCCGTTTTATTAAAAAAATAACGTTCTATTTTATTCGCTAAGTTTTTTAAATAAGTGTTTGTATCACCAGAGAATATACCAATATCACTGAAATATTTTTTTATGATTTCATTAAGTTCTTTATTTGAGTCACTTGTTTTTAAGATGTTATGCAAATCTTCGGGAATAAAAAAATTCAATTTCTCAATCTCAATGATAAAATTTCTTAAAGTTATTTCTGAGTTGAAATTAACTCCAAGTACTCTATTAAGTTTAAAACTGTTTCCTTCAGTTTTTCCTATTAAAACAATTAAACCTACAGGAGAAGATAAAATTTTATAATACCATTTTTTCATAATCAAAAGAGTTTCATTGCCCTGATTAATAACAGTTTTTTATTATTCTTGAATAATGATAATTAACTTCAAAAACTTTTTTATTCAATATCTAGCTATTTATGAAGTAGAAAACTAGAGTAACTGCATTATAATGTCAATAAATTATATTATACTCCATCAAAGAAAGTAAATCATGAGCAAAATGTATAAAATTGAATACTATGTTCCTGAATCACATTTGGAAATTACAAAAACGGCTATATTTAAAGCAGGAGCAGGAAAAATAGACAATTATGATTCATGTTGCTGGCAAACATTGGGTAATGGTCAGTTCCGTCCACTCATGGGTAGCAACCCATATATAGGTAAACTAGATAGAATAGAAACTGTCTCGGAATTTAAGGTCGAGTTAGTATGTGAAGATGAATTTCTTAAAGCATCTATTCGATCACTGCTCAAATCACATCCATATGAAACTCCTGCTTACTGCTACTGGCCAATTAACAATTAGATAAATAAGGTTTATATCATGCTTTTTATTCAAAAACTGTTTACTGACCCTCAAAGTTATTTTATCTGGGTTTTTTTAGTTATTTTCTCTGTTTGCTGTCATGAATATGCACATGCTCAAGTAGCATTATGGCAGGGGGATTCCACAGCATCTGATAATGGCTATCGCACTATTAACCCAGTTAAACAAATGACTTTAACATCACTTATTGCATTATTGTTAATAGGATTAACCTGGGGTGCAGTTCCAATAAATCCTAACCGCTTTAAAAATAAATATAGCGAAATACTGGTTGCTGCTGCCGGTCCTTTTATGAATCTTATATTATTTCTTTTGTTCTCTATTGGAGGAGCTGTTGTTTATTTAAAATCACAAAACTTTAGTGTCTCCACAGCTGCATTTCAACTCTGCTTTAACGGAGGAGTTCTAAATGCAGTTCTTCTAATATTCAACCTCCTCCCAGTCCCTCCTTTAGACGGCTGGACCATTTTCTCATTTCTTTTTCCACATATGCACAGAATAAACCCTGAACTAAGAAATGGAGTTATTTTCGGATTATTCATCCTTGCATTCTTATTTTTTGACAAACTGTTTTTATTTGCCAGTTATGCAATGATTTATACAATTGATGCAATCCTCCCATTAATGAGATTTGTAGGAATTTAATAATTCTTAACTCTCTTAAGTCTATATACAAAAAAAGCGGTTCTGAGTCTAAGCTCAAAACCGCTATATAAATCTATCTACAAAAAAACTACTTGTTTTTTGCCAAGTATTTTTCTTTTTTTGTTTCAAGCAATGCACCAACAGCATCAAAATCGATTGGTGTATATTTTTTTTCTTCAAGGTAATCGCAGAATTCTAACCAAGCCTGATGATCCCAGCTACCTTCGTTTTTCTTGACAAAATTCATGAGAATGTTTGTTCGAGAAAGCTTCTTCAAGTTTTTTTCTTTTGCGTCCATTAATATTTCCTCTTTTTTTGTTAAAAAATAACCGATAAAATAACCCTATCTTCGGTTACTCTCTGCACATAACAGAAAATACCTTAATTAACACATAAAAAAAATCAAGTCTGATTATCCTAGATTGTCCTAATTATCTGCAAGAAAAGAGCTCTTTTTAAGAAAAACAGCTCTTTTTATAAGATATTTTATATCATCTGGCATCATCTAACCATCATCCAAAAGCATCTAACTTAGATGATCTATACCATCATCGGATGACCTAAGCATCATCTATTTAGATCTGACTTAGATGATATGATCAACACCATCATGACATCATCTATTCATCATATCCAAAGTCTGGTCTTGATATTCCTGGAAGCTTAGCTTTTAACTTTTTAGCTTTAGGAACAGTTGTCAACCATGTACCTTTTTCCTTATCCAGATCAATTACCTTATAACGTTTTTCATCATCTTCTCTGTTATAACCAATAACTGTCCCTTCAGGAAGTACATTATGTTTGTCAATGATAGCATTCTTGATTTTACAATTTTCTCCAATATTAACTGCATTTAAAAGAACACAGTTTTCAACTTCAGCAAAGCTGTGAATTCTAACATTATTAAACAATACTGAATCTTTAACAGTACCACCTGATATTACACATCCGCCACAAACAACAGAATTAATTGCTGCTCCTACTCTATTTTTTTCTTCATGTACAAATTTAGCTGGTGGAAGACTTTCGTTATAATTAAAGATAGGCCATTTTTCGTTATAAAGATCAAGCAATGGACTGGCTGCTCTTAAATCCATATTGGCTTCATAGTAAGCTTTTAATCCACCGACATCTCTCCAGTATGGAACTCCATCCTGACCAGGTATTCTGTTCATATGGAAGTTATATGCAAATAATCTGCCTGAAGAAACTAGAGATGGAAGAATATTTTTCCCAAAGTCATGCTTACTTCCTGAATCATGTGCATCTGCCTCTAAAAGATTTACAAGATCTTCAGCGTTGAAAATATAATTACCCATTGATGCAAGTGCCATTTTATCCTGCCCTGGGATTGGAATTGGGTTTTCAGGTTTTTCCTGAAATCCTATAATTCTCCACTCTTCATCAACCTGGATAACTCCAAATTCGCGTGCTTCTTCTACAGGTACTGGTATTGCTGCAACACTAACAATAGCGTTTTTCTTTTCATGAAATTCAACCATCTGACTAACATCCATTCTATAGATGTGGTCTCCACCAAACACAGCAATTAAATCAGGATCAAAATCCTGAATAAGATGAATATTCTGAGTAATAGCATCAGCAGTTCCTGAATACCAGTGACGATCTTCTGTCTGCATTTGTGCTGGTACAGGTATTACAAAGCGAGATTTTCCATGCTGACTTGATGTGTTCCAGCCATTGATAATATGTTCTGTAAGACTCTGTGATTTGAACTGTGTCAAAACAAAAATGCTGTCAATACCGCTATTTACGAAGTTACTGAGAACAAAATCTATAATACGATATTTTCCGCCAAAAGGGACACCAGGTTTAGCTCTTTCAAGAGTCAATGGGGCCAGTCTTGTTCCTTCACCGCCAGCCAAAATCATGGCTAGAATTGATTTACGCATAAAAACCTCCTTTTTTATACTTTAAAAAACACTTAATAAGGTTTATCTTATGAACCTATACAGTAATATGAATTATAAGATAAAGCTTTAGCGTTGTCAATAATACTCATAGAGAATTTTATTAAAACAAAAAGAAAGGACACTAACATGAATATTGTCTGGGTAACAAGCGAGGCTGCTCCTTATGCTAAAACAGGTGGATTAGCCGATGTATCTTCTGCTCTACCAAAAGCTTTGGCAGAAAAAGGACACAAAGTATCAGTAATTATGCCCTACTACCCTCAGGTGATGAAAGAGCTTACAGCTAAAACAGTTGTCAAACATGAATTACTTGGTGTCCCTTTTGGTTGGTCTACTGAATGGGCACAAGTCAGAGAAGATAAAATCAATGAGAATTTAAGTTTTTACTTCATTGAATATAATTCATTCTTCGACAGACCTTCATTATATGATTATAAAGGAGTAGAATATGGTGACAACGCAGCACGTTTTATCTTTTTAGCACGTGCTGCAATGCAAACTGTTATTGCTTTAGGATTAAATCCGGATATTCTGCATACAAATGACTGGACATCAGCCCTTTGTAGCGTTTACTTAAAGACTCCTCTTTACTGGGATAACGAAAACTTCCAAAACTGCCGCTCTGTTATAACAATTCATAACATTGGTTATCAGGGAGTATTCAATAAATCAAACCTTTTCCTTTCAGGTCTTGGATGGGAATATTTCAACCACTCATGTCTTGAATATCATGATCAGCTTAATTTCATGAAAGCTGGAATAATGACAGCTGATATGGTAAATGCAGTTAGCCCATCATATGCTAATGAAATCCTCAGCCCAGAATACGGTTTCACTCTTGATCCTGCATTACAGCACGTAAAAGACAGAGATAAATTACGCGGAATACTTAATGGTATTGATGTAGATGAATGGAATCCTTCTACTGATCCTAATTTACCAGCACATTATTCAGCAGATGATACATCAAACAAAGCAAAATGTAAAGAGGCTTTACAAAGAGAATTTGGACTTGAGCAAAATCCTAATGTTCCTATTTTCGGAATTGTTTCAAGACTTGCATCACAAAAAGGAATAGATGTCTTTGGAGATGTTATTGGTGAATTGCTTAATAAAGCTGATATTCAGGTTGCAATACTTGGCACAGGAGATCCTGGACTTGAAGGACAACTTTCAGGCTTAAACGCTGCATTCCCTGGTAAATTCTCAGTATATCTCGGCTATGATAACAAGCTTGCACACCTTGTAGAAGGTGGTAGTGACTTCTTTGTAATGCCATCAAGATATGAACCATGTGGACTTAACCAAATGTACAGCATGCGTTATGGAACTATTCCTGTAGTAAGAGGCACAGGTGGTCTTGAAGATACAGTTATTAATTATGATCCGGCAAATCTTGACAGTGCTACTGGGTTTAAATTCTATGACCTTACTCATGACGCACTACGTAATACATTAATCTGGGCAGCTTCCATTTACAAAGATGAACCTGAAAACTTCAAACGTCTTATCCATAATGGAATGACAACTGACTTTTCATGGAACAGAACAGCTTCAGAATATGAAGCAATGTATGAAGATGCTTATAAATAATAAGTTTTAGTTCGTATAAATATTTCATAAAAAATGCAGGTCTTAGGGCCTGCATTTTTTAATTAAATTCAAAAAAATGAAAAATTTAAATTCTAATAAAAAGAGTTATGTTCTGGCAACTCTAATGTTGACAGTAGTAATTGATATGATGGGGTTTGGACTGGTATTTCCTCTGCTTTCAGCATTTTTTATGCAGGATAGCACATTTGTAAATACTGCAACCAGCTTACATGTAAGATATATTTATTATAGTCTCTGAGCACTTTACCCCTATGATTTTATTTTGATACGAACTTGTAGAAAAGCTTCAAATTAGTTTCCGGAAATTCCATTTCAGTTTCATTTAAAAAGTTCATCAATGATTGAATTATTTTATCTTTTTTATGTGATGAAGTGTAATGCAATTCAACCTTCAAAATATTTTTATCATATAGAGGAATAATATTTGCCGGTGTTTTGAAAATAGATTCTATTATGCTCTTTGCAGTATCTTTTTCATATTTTCCCAGAATAGGCATGATGACATTTGACATAGCTACTTCAGCTCTGTATGCAATCATTTTTATAATATCAATAAACTTTTTTCTACCCCCATGAAACTGAACAAATTTAAATTCCTCCGGCAATTCTTTGACAGTAATATATTTATCTGTATTCTTTCTTGTTTTTTTCTTTTCGGTAATAGTTTCTTCAAATTCAAGTATTTCTTTTGTTAACATTCCTTCTCTTTCTTCAAAGTTCCTGCGTTCTTTTTCTGTAGGGTTTTCCTTTAAAGTCAACTGCTGTCTTTTAAGTGTTCTTCTTGCCAGTTTTGCTCTTAATGAATTTAAATCTTTCTCCAGTTGTCTATATACCGGGTTTACAACTGTTTCTGTCTCATCTACATTTGTTTTTTCATATGAGTTAAGTGTATCTATATTATAATCTTGTCTTGCATATTTAAAAAAGTTTTCCTGAGATGTTCTACTCTGCATGTGACTGTATATGTATTCAGCTTTACTGATAAAATCTGTTGAAATTACTGACACCTGATGACCTGATTCAGTTAACTGTCTAACTTCTCTGCAATAAAAATCATTCGTTTTATCATATACCCTTTTTTCCGCTATTTTTGTTTTCTCTACATTATCAAAAGGGTGTATAACTTCAACTTCAATGAAATCATTTTCATCCCAGGCATCTTTTGGATATTTATTATATGTCTGACAGGCAATTCTGTGTTTTTCCCACAGGTCTTTGAAGAGTTTCATGCTATAGCCTTCTCTGTCAAAAATTATTAAAAACCTGTAGATATCAGGATTTTCAGCAAGTTCATATGCTGTCTTTTGACACGGCATTTCTTCAAGCAGTTTTGGTATTATTTTCGTCTGCAGTATTTCTATAAGCCCCTTTGAAAAAGGTGTTGTTACATTAAAAAATGGTGCCCCGTTCTGATCATTAATCCAGTAGTCGGTCATTCCGCGAAGACATAAATGCTGTCTTGATACATATCTTCTCGGCAGCTTTGTTTTTCCAAAATATGTTCTTACATGACCATCAACATAAAGCCTTCCTATAGTATCCTCATTTTTTTCCATCCAGGTGCTGGAATGTTCTGAAATCCATTTATCCAGATTTGCTTCATTCTGACCATGTGAAAGTTCATCTGCTTTTTCGCGCATGGTTTTAACAGCAGGAATACGGTCTATTCCAAGAAGCTTTCCCCATTCTCCGGGTGAAACATCACCAAGGCGGTTTATCTTTCCTACACGGGCCAGAACCATAAAAGCTATCGTCAGAAAAATATCATATATTCTATAAAAACCCTCTGTAAAATTGAATGAATTCATTGAATCAAGCAGACCGTTGGATAAAAGTGCAGGAACTGCAAGCAGTAAACCACCATTATCAATATCATAATTCTTATTAAATTCTGTAACTGCACTGACTCTGCCTAATGCTGCAAAAAGTCGTCCTGTGGTGTCTGTACACCCTTTGCCAAGTGCCTGACTGTTATCCTCTATATTGCGTTCTGATTTGGTTTTTCCTGTGAAGTTTTTTTTAGTGGTTCCAACAGCTTACCGGCATGTATGGCTTTAGATAGGGTGTTAACTTTTAATGACAGTTTTTCTGCTGTTTCTGAGCGACTGTGACCTTCATTTAAAAGGCACTGGGCTTCTGACAATACTTCAGACGTAAGAACTGTTCCACCTTTTCTAGTGTTTCTGGGTTTATAAAATCCGTCTATACCATCTTCTCTGAGTTTCTTAAGATTACGTTTTACACTTATTTCGCTTACTCCGAAAGCTTTTACAATCTCGCAGTTTTTACAGTGACCATTCAATATCAGTTGAGAAGTTGTTATATTAAAGCCGCGACGATCATCGTGTCGATGAAAACCTACAGGTGCACAATAAATAAAATAGTAAACATTACCATCTTCATTAAAATTATAGGATACGATGGAGTTTATGGTATTTTCTCCATATAAAAACAAAGGCAATAGTTGTTCCGCCATAATTCATCCTTTTTCTTTTTCTGTTTTTTTTGTATTCTAAAATTAATAGAGAACAACTAAAAATCCAATCAATTCAGAATTTATTGCCTATGGGACAGGTGTTCAGAGTCTGCATTTTGAGGCTGTCGGTCATTTTTTTTGGTGACTACAACCTTTTTGCAACGATATACTTTTTCAGCATTTTTCCGGGCTTTATTTTTAGCATCTCATATATTTTAGTATGACCTGGTTCAGGAGTTCCTGATATTCTCACATGATGAATCCTCTGTTCTTTATCCGGTATTATTATAGTAGACCTCTGATGCGTACCAAGTACCTGGCGGATTTTAGACCACCTTCTTTTATCACCTGCCTGCCTTAATTTATATTCAATATTTATAAGCAGATGGTATGCAAGAACAGAAATAAAGAGATGTCCCTTTGTCCTTCTTTCTATCTGATGATAAACCGGTCTTGTTCCAAGATCTGATTTCATACACCTAAAGGCTTCTTCAACTCTGGTAAGCGTCATATAGAGATGCCATATTTCCTCTGCACTTTTATCTTTATGTACTGTTTTTATTACATAAGTGCCCTGAAGAGGGTCTGAGTCATTTTTATCAATATCAAAGACCTGATTTTCCTGAAATTTCAGTTCTGATGCGTATCCGGGTCTTTGATCGTCTTCGATCAATTCTAATGAAAAGTATTTATTAAAACCAGCATAACGCTCTTCAAGTCTGCCAAGCTTCCTGTAAATTTTATCCATTAATTTTATAGTTCCTTTAGAAACAGATCTTTGCAGAGAAGCAAGATCTTCACAGGCCCGCTCGGTCCATCTTCTGTTTATGGCTTCTTCTTTTTCTTTTTTACCCTGACTTATGCAAAGAACCTCAACTACATCAGAATCAGGCTTTTCTATTTTTTTAATTTTTATCTCTTTTTTATTTCTGATGATTGATTCAAATTCAGGATCTGAACTGTGATTTTCAAATTCATTAAGATAATGTTTATTGCGGGGACCTCTGGTTATAAGAATATAAGGCAGGTTTTTAGCTTTCAAAAGTTCTATATTATCCTTCGTGGCTATACCCCTGTCCATTACAAGAGTAGGGTGAAGTCCCGGAAGATAATCTTCAAAATAACCCATCTTTTCAAGTATTTCTGATAAGGTGACAGGTTCTCCTATATTACCTGGAAAAATCTTACTTGATACCGGAAAGCCTGATGAATCAACAATGAGACCAAGCGAAACAAGAGGACAGTCATTGCGTTTTTCTTTTGACTTACCGTGTTTGGCTATACTGTTACCCAAAGCCTGGCCTTCAAAATAAAAATTGGTTAGGTCAAAAAGATAAAGTGTATCGCGTCCGGGGTGCAGTTTTGCTTCTCTTTTAAAAAGATGATCCTCAAGTTCGTCTTTGTGTTCAAGAAGTCTATCGCCAATTTTATATACTGAACTGAGACCTGCATTGTCTAGTTCAATTTCGGTAAGTTCGCCTATTGATGAAAAATTTCTTATCCATTCCCAGGTAGCAAGTTCACTTGCCGGATTTATTAAACGTCCTGCTACTATTGCTTCTGCAAGGCTTCTTTCTCTTCCGTTAAATCCAAACTCCTTAAGCTTTTGAGGAAGTTTCAGGTCATTCCAAATGCAATGTGCTGTAAATTCAGGTCCGAAGCTTCTGTATTTTGTATCACTGAAATCATTAATATTTACTGTAATTTCTTCTGATGATATTTTTTTTCGATTCTCTATTCTCCTTTCGTCACGAATAACAAAATTCTCCATTGCTGTATCTGCTGCACGTTTTACTTTGACAGGAACTTTTACCCCGGGAAGATTTAACGAATCCTGACCTGACAAACGGCTCTCAAGTTCTGCTATTAATACGGGCCACAGTTCTTTGGAAAGCTTTAAATGACCAAGCTGCATTACAGTTCTGTGACGGGGACCCTGTGGTGTACGGATAGATTCAATAAGAGCATGCTTTACATACTCTTTACCGGTTTTCTTATTTCTGGTTTTTATTTCTTTGATAAACATAATCTGAAAATATAAGCCAGGCTATGAATAATGCAAATAACTCAAGATATGTTAGGTGACTACATTTGAAATGATCACCCTCAAAATAAATTTACGCCCTTGCCTAATAAAAAAATAAAAATTTTTTAAAAGCCCCTAAAAAAACAAACCCGGGTTAATATCCATAATTCTATCTCCCTGTATAAAAAAACCTTTAGATTTTAAATCATGAAAATAAATATCAAAAAAAAAAATTGTGCAAATCGTTAAAAACTAATTAGTTCAGACTAAGCTTGCTTAGGTATTTTCTATAAAATAGTAATTCGAAGCTGCACGAAAAGTTTTTCGCGACTCGCTTCTAATTAATTTTTTGCTATCGCAAATGTAAATTTGCCTTTCAACGCTCTATATTGAGCGTAAATGAATAAAGTGAAAGGCAAATTTATGATATATAATGTTCCTTACCTACCGTTTGATTTCAACATAATTGAAGAATTAGATACCGATTTAATGGAAATTTTTCGAAAAAGTCGCGAACTTCTGGAAAAGTTTCCTGAAATCAGAGAATCAATAGTCCGAGATCAGGATATACACGGTCAGAAGAAGAAACTGATCCGCAATGAAGTAAAACGTTATAATGATGTGCACATAAACGGAAATTACTATTTGTTTGACTGTATAGAAATAACAGAGCCGGTAAAACTCGAAAAAACAGGTCGGGAACGTTTGAAGCCGGAATTAGTACTTTATTTTCTTATCATCAGAGGACTGTGGGGAAGCATAAGTGACCACGCAGCCAAACAGGCAATACATGATTCAATAAGTATTAGCGCGGTTCTTGCTCATCACAGCTATAAGGTTCCCGGTTCGAACACTGTGCGTGAAAACCTGAATGCAGTTTCCAATAAAACAAGACGTTTGATAATGGATAGCCTTTCCATGCTTATTCTCCTTAAAGGTCTTGATGATTTCAATGAAGTTTACATAGACAGTACAGATGTTGCTGCAAATACAGCATATCCAACGGACATTTCAGTTTTATATAAACTTCTTGACCGGGTTTACAGAAGCTTCAGGTTTCTAACTGATGAGTTTGGCTTTCCCATGCTGAGTGACGGATGGCTTGATACAAGAATGAAAAAACTGAAATCACATCTTGCTTTTATCAATATGCAGATAGGCAAAAAGGGAATGAAAGGAAATGTTAAGGAAAAATTTAAACTCTTTGTAAGTCTTGCAGATAATATTATAAAATCTTTTTTCGACGAACAGGAAAAAATGTTGATCAAATATGAAACATCTGACTTAACCCCGGATAAAAGTCTTGCTCTTGACAGGCTCTGGTTTAAAATAGACAGTGATCTTAATGATGCCGCTTATGTACTGTATTATGCCGAACTTCTTGTTAATGAAAATATAAAACTTCCGTCAAGAGAGAAAATCCTCAGCATTTCGGATCCTGATGCAGCTTTCATACAGAAAGGACAGAGAAATCCCACCATTGGATATAAACCTCAAATCGGAAGAAGCAGAAATGGTTTTATAAGTGGTTTTCTACTTCCAAAAGGCAATGTCAGTGATTCCGAAATGCTTGTTCCCACAGTAATGGAAGTATGCCGTTCCACCGGAGTTAAGCCGAATCTTGTAAGTACTGATGACGGTTATGCATCAGAAGACGGAGTTGGTATACTCAAAAATGATTTAAACATTTTAACTGTCAGTATTAATGGAGCAAAAGGTAAAAAAATAACATCTGAAGATTGGGATACTACGTTATATTCTGAAGCCCGAAGAATGCGGTCTGCTGCTGAATCAGGAATGTTTACTCTTAAATACAGGCATAGTTTCGGTAAAATGAGAAGACGTGGGATTGAAGCAGTGGAAGCTGAACAGCTTGAAAAAATTATTGCGTATAATTTTATACATATGATTAAAAAGGAAAAAAACGGCTAAACCAGCCTGATCCAATTTAACATATCAAATATAAAAAAATATACTGCAATGTACCCGGTTTATAAATGTTCAAGAGTTTTCTCTTATAATTTGTGGAGGTACGACATAAATTTTAAAAATAATTAGAACGCCTTAAAAAAAATTGGATATCAGGTTATAATGTTATATAATTGAAAAAAATATTAATAACAAAAAACGTTTTCGTGGGCGTTCTAATTCGGCAAAAAAAGAAACTTCATTTCTGTTTGATGAATTAAATATAAATTATAATAATATAAGTAACAATTATGAGAAGCATCCGATGTTTAAGTCGGATTTTGATAAAGCAATTGATAATTTTATTGCAGGATAAAATAATTTGTCCGCTTTTTTATAAATTTCTTGTATGCTTCAAGTATTATCTATATATTAAAGTGAAGTTCATAACCTATTTAATACAAAGATAATTTCTGATACGAGGTCCTTTTGTGACAGATAATAATAAAGCACAGAATATTAATAATAAACTTAATGTTATCACAACGGTTCTCCGTTTAGGACATGAAGCATTTAAAAGAGATAATTTGAATTCAGCGGCTCTTCATATTTTAAATAATACACGCTTATTGACTAAATATGACAGGGCATGTCTTTTAGATATGAGAGGAGATAGACCTGTAGTAATTGGAATTAGCGGGCAGAGCGAAGTTAAGCATTCATCAGAGTATAGTATCAATATTAAAAAATTAATTGACCCCTTAAAAAGAATAAAAGAAGTAGCAGTTCTTGATAAAGAATTACTAAGGAAAAATAGAGCGCCTGAAAGTTCTATAAAAGCATACGATTACTTTTTGGATCAGGGGGATAATTTAGTTTTAATTCCTTTAATAAAACCTGGAGATGGTTTAGAAGAAAGTAATTCTATTTTCTGGATTGTAGAGTTTTTTGGAGAATTTGATAATAATAATATTAATATACTTTCTCTTCTTGCTCAACACTATAGAGAGGCTGTTTGGTATTTTTTAAAAAGCGATAAAAAATTAATAAACCTGTTAAAAAATAAGAAACATTTTTCTCCTGTAAAAGTGATATTATACTTAATCATAATTTTCATAATAATATCTTTTTTTAGGATTTCCCAGAATGTTGCTGCCAATTTTGAGCTTGTTCCACTGGAAGAAGCTATTGAATATGCACCTTATTCAGGAATAATTGAAGACGCATATTTTAAAGATGGAGACCAGGTAAAAGCAGATGACAATATTTTAAAATATGATATACAGGAGCTTACATATAGCCTTGCTGATGCGGAAAGTGCTTATAATGAAATATCAGCAGAGTTGGATTGGGTAAAACAAAAATCATTTATTGATGAAAGAGAACTTGGGAAAGTAAGAATTTTGGCAATGAAACGTCAAAAAGAGAAAGTTGAAATTGAAAAAATAAAATGGTATCTATCCAAAGCAGAAATTAAAGCTGAAATTTCCGGAACGCTTATTTTAAATGATAGTGAGAAATGGCATGGAAAAGCGGTTAGAGCCGGGGAAAAGCTTTTTGAAGTAGTTTCATCAAAAAGGCTTCAGGCAGAGGTAGCACTAAATGAAGCAGATGCCTCTGTTTTAGGAAAAGATACTAAAATAACGTTATACTTACATTCAAGTCCTGAAACTCCAATTTATGGAAAAGTAGTTTCTGTTTCACCCAAACCCATGCTTACTAAAACGGGTCAGTTTTGTTATATAATAACTCTTGATTTAGCTGATGTTAAGCCTGGGTATATTGTTGGAATGAGAGGAGTTGCAAGAGTTTCAGGAGAGAAAGTTTCAATCGGTTACTATCTTTTTAAAAATCTTGTATTATGGTGGCGTAAAGTTTAGAACAATTAGCAATAAGCAATTAAAAACAAGTAATTGATTGTTAACACGTATAAAGATATTACCGATTATGGATGTAAATTCAGCTCCCAAACAGCAAAAAATTTATATAGGTGAACTTAGAAAAGATTTAAAAATATTTCCTGGTAACAAAAATGATTTTGGAGAGAAAACCTGGGTAATATTTGACCCTGCAGCAGATAAATATTTTCGTATTTCAGAAAAAGAATATAGCATTATAATATTTTTTGATAAGAATTTAAGTTTTGAAGATTTACTTGAAAAAGTTAAGATTGTAAACGTTCAGATAAAAAAAGAAGATGTATTAGCAGTCATATCTTTTTTGAGTAATAATAATTTGCTTTTGAGCAGCTATTTGGTGACAGAAAACCGTCTTAATCAAGTGAGGCAGTTCAGATCAAAGATTCTTGCTACAAAACTTATGTCATCATATTTATTTTTCAGAATTCCATTATGGAGTCCTGATAATTTTTTAACTAAGACGGTTGATTTGGTTAGAGCAGTTTTTAATAAATGGCTCTTATTATTTTTATTAATAATATCTATCTGTGGATATATAAGTGTTGTTGTTCATTGGAATAAGTTTGCTGCTGCCATAATAGGCTCGTTAAACTATTCCGGATTAATTAAATATGGAATAACAATAATAATCCTAAAAGTATTTCATGAGTTTGGGCATGCGTATTCGGCCAAAGTTGCGGGGGTAAGGGTTAGACGCTTTGGAATTGGTTTTATTGTTTTTTTTCCTAGGTTCTTTACAGATATTACAGATTCATGGAGAATCAAAAAAAGAAGTCAGCGGATGCTTATAGATTCTGCCGGTATTTTAGTAGAACTGCTGATTGGAGGTTTAGCTGCTTTGATGTGGTTGAATACAGGGCCTGGAACAATCAATACAATAGCGTATTATATTTTTGCTGTAAGTATTATTAATACTGTTTTGGTTAATGGTAATCCATTTATTAGATATGATGGATACTATTTATTAATGGATATTGTCAATATTGATAATTTACAGAGGCAGGGATCTGTAGAGATACAATATTTAATAAGAAAATATTTGTTTGGAATAAAGGAGAAAATTTTACATAATGTTGTAGGCTGGAAAAAATATTTTGCAGTTATCTATGGAGTTTCTTCTTTTATTTATAGAATTTTTCTTTATACCGGAATTATTCTGATTATATATTTTAAATTTACAAAAGCTGTAGGTATTTTTCTTGTATGTTTGGAGATTTATGTTCTTGTTATTAAACCCTTTATTTCAGAAATGAAATTTATTATTATGAGAAAAAATAAAATTAAAAGTAAAAATTTTATTATATCCTTTTCTGTATTTGTACTTATTCTGATAGTTTTGTTTGCTCCTATGCCATGGCTTATAACAATTCCATGTGTTGTTGATTCTGCAGATAGAAAGATAGTTTATGTTAATCAGGATGGATTGTTGCAAAAGTTTTTAGTTAATAATTATCAGGCAGTAAAAAAGGGTGAAAAACTTTTTTTACAGTCGAATCCTATTCTTAAGTTTGCTGATGCTGAATTAAAGGTAAGATTAGACAGCTTAAAAGCAGAGTTGGATCAGCAGCGGGCCGTTTTTAGTGGTGCTGCTTCAGATAAGATAAAAATACAGCAAATAATTAATACCGAAAATGATTTAAAAGAGAATATAAGAAAAATACAGCAACTGACGGTGTTATCACCAATTACCGGAATATTTGTTTTATTTGACTGGCATTTGAAAGCCGGGAAATGGTTAAATAAAGGAGAACCTATAGGAGAGGTTTTTTCCACGAAGCAGATAGTAATTTCTGCTTATGCAACAGAATCTAACGTTGATAAGTTAAATGTTAATGACAGTGTTACTATTTACTTGCAGAATGAATTAAAGAAATTTAAAGGAATAATTCTGAGTATTAATCCGGTTCCTTTAAAATTGTGGGGACCATCACCGCTTTTGAGTACTGCAGGAGGACCTTTGGAAGTAATTAGAAAAGCAGATAATTATACTTATCTGCTAAATGAATATTATTATCAGGTTGTAATTAAACCTGATAAAGAATATAAGAACCTTAAATATTCCAGGACAGGCAATGTTGAGGTTAGAAAATACTCTTCAATTGGACTTAATTTTTTTAGAAGAGTATTAAAAATGGTTCAAAGTGAGTTAACTTTTTAATTTAAGGACTTTAGAAATATGAATTATTCTAAAACAAAGAATTTATTTATTTTTGGAAATTATTCTTGTTATAATATAAGATTAGGACTTTTTATGACAGTATTTATTATGATGATAAGTACTATTATGTATGCTTCAGATTATGACAGAGGAGATTATTTAGATACAAAAATAGTTCTCTTCCCGATACAGGAAACAACTGTAGCATCGTTGGTTGATTCCTTTATAGAGACAATATGTTTTAAGGAAGGGGTGGAATTTAAAAAAGGAGATACTCTTGTTAAACTGGATAAAAGTTTGTACCGTCAGGCATATAATGTTGCTAAATCAAGACTGACAGGAGCTGAAGCGGCATTTAAGTATGCAGAAAATATTTATAAACATAATATTGAACTTTATAAAAAGAATGCAATAGGCAGTCAGGAACTTGAAAAGAGTGAAATGGATAAAATAGAAGCTTTATCAAATCTTGAACAGGCAAAAGCAAATCTTACTATTTCTGAAATAAAACTAAATTCATGTTCTGTTAAAGCTCCGTTTTCAGGAAGGGCAATCGTAAAAGAACTTAATGAATATGATTATGTCAGAACAGGACAACCTATACTGCATATTATTAATGATAATCAACTTTTAGCTGCAATGAATCTCTCTTCATCAAAACTTAATAAAGTTAAACTTGGTATGAGTATTGAGCTTAAAATTGATGAAACAGGAACAAAATGTACAGGAAGAGTTTATGAAATTGCCGGCTCAATTAACCCGAGTAGTAGAACATTTGAAGTAAAAGTTGTAATTGATAATAAAGATAAAAAACTTCTAGCAGGAATGTCTGGAAAATTATTAACCGAGTTTTAAAATATTTGTTATGAGATATTGATCATTTCTTAAGAAATGACGCTAAATTGAATAATTCTTGATTGTCCCTAGTTTTTAATTTCAGTAAGGTTGGGGTTTATCAGTATTCTCTTTATGATTTTTTGCAACTTCTTTTAAAAATTCATCAGGAATAGTATAACAGGTTTCTAGAATTTCATCATGAAATGGGCGGCAAAATTTGAACAGTTTTGATAAGTGTGAAATTTCCTTTTATTGATATAATAAACTAATGAAAGTAGTTATTTCCATGAGAAAAAGTTATGGCAGTAAATTCAAGGCAAAAGTAGCACTTGAGGCCTTAAAGGGAGAACACACAATAACCGAGCTTGCCTAAAAGTTTGAAGTTCACCCTAATCAAATAAGCAATTGAAAAAGACAATTTGTAGAGAATATGTCTTCTGCGTTTGATTCACCTCGAAAAAAAGCAGAAAAGGAATCAGAAATAACCCGTGATGATCTTTTAAGAGAAATTGGTCAATTAAAAGTGGAGAACGAGTTTCTTAGAAAAAAGTACAACAAATTGTTCGGGTAAATAAAGAAGATATTGATCCCAGTAAATCAGGTTTGGGCTGCTGATATTACTTATATCAAGTATAATGGCAGCTTTGTATATCTCATTGCAGTAATTGATTTATTCAGCCGTAAAGTGCTTTCCTGGCGTTTCCAATACTATGGACAAGTTACTTTTGCTGTGAATGCCTAAATGAAGCTATAACGCTTTTTGGTGCACCTGAAATCTTTAATACAGATCAGGGCAGTCAATTTACATGTGAAGATTTTACAGACATATTCAATGAATAGAAAATTCAAATCAGCAATGATGGTAAAGGGCGTGCCCTTGATAATGTTTATATTGAACGTTTATGGAGAACGCTCAAGTATGAAAATATTTTCCTGTATGAATACGAATCTTTGACAAAATTAAAGAAAGGAATTGATAGGTATTTTAAATTTTACAACACAGAAAGATTTCATCAGAGTTTGAATTATAATACGCCTGATAATATATATTTCAGTAATGCAGATATTAAAAATGCGTCATGAGTATCTGAACTGGTGGTTACAGCATATTGCTGGTTAAAACTCAATTTAATCCTGCTAATTGCAGAATTAAACATCGGTTGACTACAACTCTTGTTTAGCTTTAAAAAGCTTTTTTTTAGTAGCTTCGCTACTGTGGGTTGTTCAGGATTTTTCACACTGGTAAATATCAAATATCTGTTCAGAGATTACCGCTCACCTTAGGCGCTTTGCGCCTGATATAACAAATTTGTTGTTTATAATTTAAGCTGCATTATCTTTATGATTTCTTATTCCTATTATACCAAACACTTTTTGAACTTCTTTTTGGATAAAGTAATAATGCTTATCTAATTCAGAATAATTACTCGGTTTTCTTCCATGGTGTAGTTTTCCACCATTAGCTAATAAAGGGTAAATAACTTTTTCACGTAAAATCAAAAGTGCAGCGATTTGTCTGATTTCAATATAGTTGATTTGATATTTTCTGGTTCTTTCCTTTTTAGCTATTAACCCTTTTGAACGGAATTTTCTTAAATCATATCCAGCGTTTCGTACTGAATATTTATAGTAGTCAGGAAACAGTTCTTTTACTTTAGTCACAAGATCAGATGCAGTAAAGTTGTCGCTGACAGCAGCTATTTGTATAAGTGCCTTTGCAACGGAACTAATGCGATCTTTATTAAAATCAAGCCCGGAAATACGAGTACCGTTAGTTATTGATGGCTTACACCAGTTCTTTATAGTTTCATTATCAATAAAACAACTGTCAACTGCATCAAGTATGTTCATGAAGCGTTCAAGTATTTTTTTGAGTTTTGCAATTATTTCGGGCAAAGCATCCAGTTTTTTGTAACATTTTAACTGCGAAACATTATGAGCAATTGATTCTATGCGTAGAACGTGCTCGCCTTTAGAATACATCTTAACTGTAAGTTTTCCAAAATGTATTTTGAAAACAGTAAGATTATACTTATGGTTCTCGACTACACATTCTACTTTAAACCCATTTTCTAATTGTTTCCTCTGAGGACGTTGTCCTGCACCAAAAATAGTACTTACCTTTTTTATATTGAGTGGAGTACGGGTTCGGTCAATTACTGAATTAAAAACCTTTTCCATTGTTCCTCCACGCTGAAAAAGAAGATTACGGCTTAGTTCTATTTGACTAACAGAAAAACTGTAATTAAGATTAAATGGTTTTTGTTCATTGTGATTAAATAAAAATATAAGACATGCACTATATATCCAGCTATTGCAAAGTTGATGAATGCGCCCTTCACCTCCTAAATCGGTCATGGTCTCTGCACAAAGCTCTAATTCTGCAATACTGGATATCTTCGTAAAACAGTTTGCTTCTTTTTGAAAAATAATATTTTTATGTTTGGCCTTTCGTTCAACAAATTCATGCCCGTTAAGAATTATATTTACATTGAATGGTGGGTGTGGATTTATCTTAATAATGATTTTACCCCAGTACGGATCTATCAGATAGAAGGAGTAATGCTTTACGAATCTGTATTCTTTCGATATATTATTAATAATTCCATCTTTACGTTTTACCTTGAAAACAGTATTGGGAGCTAAACCGGCGATAACACAATAAACTCCCCGAAATTCAGACTGCTTTGGCGGTATACAGTGTTCCGCAAGTTCATGATGACGTTGCTTAGCGGAAGCATCAATTAATGGAATACAGTTAGACTTACACCAAGCCCTGACTCTACGGGAAAAACGACCTGCAAAACGTATAAGATGTGTGTCATCCAGGGTATCCTCACCAAATATATTACGCCACCAAAGACGAAATCCACCTGGAGATTGTATCTGATAGATATATGCATTAAGCACTAAACGGTCAACACAGTCGTAAGTGCCATCAAGTAAATCCTGAAATTTTTCTGTAAAATTATCCATAATAAAGCCCCATAGAATATTCAGATGACTTTGATTGTTTAGACTTACAGTTATATTATAGCTGATTTTGTTATCAGATTAAAGTTACAGCGGTTTACCGGTGTCATTTTTTCAGGGTGAAATCCCTGAAAAAGCCTAGAGTCTTTCTTTTAAACTTCTATCATAAAAACGTGTCTAAAATTTTACATTAGGCTGTTTTATTATACAAAACCTGCTGCCAGCCAACAGCATAGATATTTATAGCACTACCCATAACTGACCAGCCTTTTTCAGTTACAATCCATCTTCTTGATCTTGGTACTTTTGCAATCCAGAGCTCATTACTTTGAACGTAATGCTATGTGTAATTGAACGCCATTTTTTTATTCTATTTCGTAGAAACAACACCGGTTAACAATTCTATTTTTAGTGTTCTGGAACTTTCAGATTTTTTTAGGTTTATTTGTTTAGAGATGTTCTCCGCAAGTTTTTTTATAGCTCTTTTTACGTGCTTCTGTATAGTTCCCGGTAACCATCGATTGACAGTTAACTCTTGTTGCTTACAATAAACTATTCCTGCTGCACGTGATAGAAGTCTCAGATAACGATGATCATCTCTATAGTTATCATATATTATTCTATATTCATCATTGACATTACGAAAGATATTAGCAGCATTAATACGAAGAGCATCTATGTAAGCTTTACGTCTTGTATCAATTAACTGATAATTTCCATCAATCAGCTGCTTTATACGGGATTCACTTTTTAATGCATCAGCCTGTTTTTGTTCAGCATTTTCGAGTTGTTGCTCCAGTGTTTCCTGTTCCGATTTTAAGTTTATAACCTAAATTGAAGAAAAAAGTTAATAACGAGGTTTTATTGATTTGGCAACCAGCTTGTACATAGTATTTTAACCATTAAAACAAGTTATTAAAAAAGGTTAGTACTATGTCATATATAGCAAAACAGAAAATAAAGGGTAATATTTACCTTTATCGTGTTGATAGTTATTGTGATAAAGAAAAGAAACAGTCGCGCCAAAAAAGAACTTACATTGGGCCTGAAAATAAGAAAAAATGCCCTAAAAAGTTAAATAACATCGAAATAGTTTATAAAAAGTATGGAAATATGTTTTTATTAAACACTATTATCTCTAAGAGAACTGCTGAGAGCGGACGGATACATTTATTCTCAAAATAATATTATCTATATTTCGCTCGATTTAAAAAGAAGATTGAATAGAAAGCAGAAGAAGGCTATCGAGATTTTTATTAAAATTATTGAAAGTAAAATTAACGACGTATCTGTCTTTACAAATTGTATCAAATTATCTCTTTGCAAATCAGATATCGCAAGAAAAAAGAGTGTGTTTAACTTGCGATTTCATGAGTTTTAGATTAGCCTCAAAAGTCGGAGCCCTGATATATAGACAGATTTTACGTTTACTAGTGAGGCACATATTATTAACAACTCCGTAGTTTGTAGCGGAAGTTTTTAGTTTTAATAGAGTTTAAACGCTTAATAATAAGATATTTAAGGTCAAAAGCATACAGATTTATGTGGCCACTAATAATATTTAGTTAATTTATTAAAATGAATTGAATATTTTATTATATGGTGTATATAATAGCCATTATGTATATTGACACCTGTAAAACTAAAAATTATACACGTCATCTTCTCAGAGAGAATTATCGTGAAGATGGAAAAGTAAAGCATAGGACCATTGGCAATCTATCACACTGCAGAGACTCTGAAATAGATGCAATGAAGCTTGCACTAAAACACAAATCTGATCTTTCAAAGCTATGTTTGCTGAGTGAAAACCTTGAATTGGAACAGGGACTTTCAGTAGGTGCAATATGTTTGGTAAATGAAATAGCTAAGCGGCTAGGAATAGATACAGCATTAGGTAAAACCAGGGAAGGCAAACTTGCACTATGGCAGGTAATTTCACGTGTAATAAGCCAGGGTTCAAGACTTTCTGCAGTAAGACTTGCTTCAAAATGTGCCTGTTGTGACCTACTTGGACTTGATTCTTTTGACGAGAGTGATCTCTACTCAAACTTGAAGTGGCTTGAAACTCAGCAGCATGTAATAGAGAAAAGACTTTTTAAAACAAGAAACTTAGTTAACAGTTCAAATATATACCTTTATGATGTAACCAGCAGCTATCTTGAAGGAAGTAAAAACGAACTTGGAATGTTCGGTTACAACAGAGATGGAAAAAAAGGTAAGAAACAAATTGTTATAGGGCTCCTCTGTGACGATAAAGGCTTCCCTTTAAGCATAGAGGAATTTAAAGGTAACACGCAAGATCCAAAGACTCTCAGCACTCAGATTGATAAGGTCAAAAATTGTTTTGGAGCTGAGAATGTAACGTTTGTAGGCGATAGAGGGATGATAAAAAGCTCCCAGATCGCTGAGATTAACGGAGAAGGTCATCACTACATAACAGCATTAACCAAGCCCCGGATAGAAACTTTGATAAAAAGTGACATCGTACAGCTGGAGCTTTTTGATGAAAATATTTCTGAGGTACGTGATACTTCAGGGTTAAGGTATATTTTAAGGCGCAATCCATCAAGAGCAAAAGAGATAGCAGAAAACAGGAATGACAAACTTGCATCACTTGTAAAAATGCTGAATGAACAGAATATCTATCTCAAAGAACATAAGAATGCACACTTAAATGTCGCTGTAAGAAAAGTTAATGAAAAAGCTCAAAAGCTAAAGATCTCTAATTGGGTTGAAATCACATCCTTCAGGAGAAAAATCAAAGTTGAAATATTACAGGATGAACTCAAAAAAATATCTGAGCTGGATGGATGTTATATTATAAAAACAGACTTGACTGAAGATATGGCAAGCTAAGAAACTGTACATAGCAGATATAAAGATCTTTCAAAAGTAGAGTCAGCTTTCAGATGCAGCAAAACAGCAGAACTTGAGCTAAGACCATTATACGTAAGAAAGGAATCTTCAACCAGAGGACATGTTTTTGTTGTTATGCTTGCATATATGATATCCAGAGAACTTGCGAGGCTTTGGAAAGATATAGACGGTACAGTACAGGAATGTCTGGCAGAATTAAAAACACTTACGGCAATCAATATAAAAATTCAGGGAAAGGTTAAATGTTCAAAAATACCGACTCCCAGAGAAGATATAAAAACACTGATAGACAAGGCAAATGTTACTATGCCGGAGGTTATCACATGCAGAAAAGCGAAAGTAGCCACTAAGACAAAACTTAAAAGAAAATCAAAAAATATTTAATACAAAGCACTTATACAATATTTTTGCTTTGTCTTAGATAGGAACTTCCGTTGTATCTTTCACTTGATGTGAAAGGAATACCTGTCCGTTGTCACAGTAAAGTTTTTCAGGAATGCCATATTTATTAAGCGCTGTTTTGAGACACTCCAGATATGCAAGTATATCCTGGCTGAAGTAGAACTGTCCATTACAAAGAAGTCTTGAATGATCTTCTATTACGGCGACAAGGTAAGTTTGCTTTTTTATGCTTCTGCCTCTGTCATTAACATACGGAAGATACGGACCGTACATGATATCGGTCTGCCATAAACTGCCTGAATAAGGGGCTTCAAAAGCTCTTCGTTCTTTTACCGGACGGTCAATCCCGGGCTTTATACTTCTGACATAACGATAGACTCTGAACACCTGTCCCATAGGCAATAAATTCTGAATTGATTGGATTTTTAGTTGTTCTCTATTAATTTTAGAATACAAAAAAAACAGAAAAAGAAAAAGGATGAATTATGGCGGAACAACTATTGCCTTTGTTTTTATATGGAGAAAATACCATAAACTCCATCGTATCCTATAATTTTAATGAAGATGGTAATGTTTACTATTTTATTTGTTGTGCACCTGTAGGTTTTCATCGACACGATGATCGTCGCGGCTTTAATATAACAACTTCTCAACTGATATTGAATGGTCACTGTAAAAACTGCGAGATTGTAAAAGCTTTCGGAGTAAGCGAAATAAGTGTAAAACGTAATCTTAAGAAACTCAGAGAAGATGGTATAGACGGATTTTATAAACCCAGAAACACTAGAAAAGGTGGAACAGTTCTTACGTCTGAAGTATTGTCAGAAGCCCAGTGCCTTTTAAATGAAGGTCACAGTCGCTCAGAAACAGCAGAAAAACTGTCATTAAAAGTTAACACCCTATCTAAAGCCATACATGCCGGTAAGCTGTTGGAACCACTAAAAAAAACTTCACAGGAAAAACCAAATCAGAACGCAATATAGAGGATAACAGTCAGGCACTTGGCAAAGGGTGTACAGACACCACAGGACGACTTTTTGCAGCATTAGGCAGAGTCAGTGCAGTTACAGAATTTAATAAGAATTATGATATTGATAATGGTGGTTTACTGCTTGCAGTTCCTGCACTTTTATCCAACGGTCTGCTTGATTCAATGAATTCATTCAATTTTTCAGAGGGTTTTTATAGAATATATGATATTTTTCTGACGATAGCTTTTATGGTTCTGGCCCGTGTAGGAAACATAAACCGCCTTGGTGATGTTTCACCCGGAGAATGGGGAAAGCTTCTTGGAATAGACCGTATTCCTGCTGTTAAAACCATGCGCGAAAAAGCAGATGAACTTTCACATGGTCAGAATGAAGCAAATCTGGATAAATGGATTTCAGAACATTCCAGCACCTGGATGGAAAAAAATGAGGATACTATAGGAAGGCTTTATGTTGATGGTCATGTAAGAACATATTTTGGAAAAACAAAGCTGCCGAGAAGATATGTATCAAGACAGCATTTATGTCTTCGCGGAATGACCGACTACTGGATTAATGATCAGAACGGGGCACCATTTTTTAATGTAACAACACCTTTTTCAAAGGGGCTTATAGAAATACTGCAGACGAAAATAATACCAAAACTGCTTGAAGAAATGCCGTGTCAAAAGACAGCATATGAACTTGCTGAAAATCCTGATATCTACAGGTTTTTAATAATTTTTGACAGAGAAGGCTATAGCATGAAACTCTTCAAAGACCTGTGGGAAAAACACAGAATTGCCTGTCAGACATATAATAAATATCCAAAAGATGCCTGGGATGAAAATGATTTCATTGAAGTTGAAGTTATACACCCTTTTGATAATGTAGAGAAAACAAAAATAGCGGAAAAAAGGGTATATGATAAAACGAATGATTTTTATTGCAGAGAAGTTAGACAGTTAACTGAATCAGGTCATCAGGTGTCAGTAATTTCAACAGATTTTATCAGTAAAGCTGAATACATATACAGTCACATGCAGAGTAGAACATCTCAAAAAAACTTTTTTAAATATGCAAGACAAGATTATAATATAGATACACTTAACTCATATGAAAAAACAAATGTAGATGAGACAGAAACAGTTGTAAACCCGGTATATAGACAACTGGAGAAAGATTTAAATTCATTAAGAGCAAAACTGGCAAGAAGAACACTTAAAAGACAGCAGTTGACTTTAAAGGAAAACCCTACAGAAAAAGAACGCAGGAACTTTGAAGAAAGAGAAGGAATGTTAACAAAAGAAATACTTGAATTTGAAGAAACTATTACCGAAAAGAAAAAAACAAGAAAGAATACAGATAAATATATTACTGTCAAAGAATTGCCGGAGGAATTTAAATTTGTTCAGTTTCATGGGGGTAGAAAAAAGTTTATTGATATTATAAAAATGATTGCATACAGAGCTGAAGTAGCTATGTCAAATGTCATCATGCCTATTCTGGGAAAATATGAAAAAGATACTGCAAAGAGCATAATAGAATCTATTTTCAAAACACCGGCAAATATTATTCCTCTATATGATAAAAATATTTTGAAGGTTGAATTGCATTACACTTCATCACATAAAAAAGATAAAATAATTCAATCATTGATGAACTTTTTAAATGAAACTGAAATGGAATTTCCGGAAACTAATTTGAAGCTTTTCTACAAGTTCGTATCAAAATAAAATCATAGGGGTAAAGTGCTCAGAGACTGTACTGCTACTGGGCATGTTATTGCAAAAAGCTGTATTTTCTGTCATCTGCTCAAGCATTACGCTTGTTTTTATTTTCGGATGTTCTTTTACATAGCGGTCAATATATGAGCATATATCATCGCTTATCACCCTGAAACCTCCTCTGTCTTTCCGGGGATTTTTAGTCAGCCCGTCAATCCCGCTGCATCTATAAGCATAGTACCATTCTTCTATGGTTCCCCATGAAAAACGCCTTGTACTGTCGTCAGGAAGTGTCCAGATTCTCTCTGCAAGCTCCTGCATTCTCGATTTCAATGAACGTTCTTCGTCTCCATGAAGTAGACGGCTTATAACACTGTAACGGAACATTGCCATGTCTTTTCCAAACTGTATTTGTAGTTTCTCCTTTTCAGCTGGTTTTTTAACAAAAAATGCGACAATTAAAAACCAATAAATCACCTGATCTTTGCATAATACCGGAAGAAATAACGGAATAGTAACAGAAGATAAATTGACAGAAAGACCGGAAAATGACAGATATTGCAGTTCCCTTCAATAAAAAGCTCCGTTTGCACGGAGGGTGAGAGCTTTTTCTTAAAGGAAACTGTAATTTTTAACAGCATTTTTATAACAGTGATACCTTGAATGGAAGACTTGAGAAGCTCTCCTGTATTTTCTTTAATATTTCACTGCAGTCTCTGCAGGAATAAACTTTATAATCACATCTGCCGTTACAATTACAGAGTTCGTAACCAATTACAAAATCACTTACAGTATAAAAAGCCTCAAGGCTCTCCTGGATAATATATCGGCTTTTATGCCCGGAACATAAATCACATGACATAACATCAGATTTATATATGCTTCTCATGACTTAAATAATTCCTTGACTGACTCTGAACCCTCAACGGTACAAATATAACGCTTATAACTTCCGTGCCTGCGAAGTGGATGAACTGCATTACATATCGGGCACACAGAAGGACGAAGAATACTGCTAAATGAAAGGTAATTTTTCTGATAAACTTGAATATCAACTTTTAAAATCGTATAGTATCTGCATCTTTTGTTAAAGCTCTGTTAATTATCTTGCCGGATGAATGACAGAGCTTTTTCTTTCCTTTTTTAAATTTTTGCCAAATTGTAACACTGGTCTCTAAAAATACCACAGAATCTCAATTTGACAAATCACTATGACAATCCCGGAAGGTAATCACGCAAGTAACAGAATATAATGATTATCTTTAGAGTTATTTAGTTCAAAAAAAATCAAATTGAATTAAGTAAAGAACAATATTTATAAGATTTAATCCAGCCAAACTGGAATTAATAATTAATGATTTCTAATTAATTATTTTTCAAAATCGATTCCGAGATCGCATTTTCTAATCTAAAATCGTTTGATTTAGCTTCAGTCTTGACAAAAATGGTCAAAACTTCAGAATTTAATAAATAAACTATAAAAATTTATAAATTTATAAAAAATATTGAAATTAACAGAGAAATATAATATAAACTAAAATACAGGACAGAATTGCTGATTAGATGCTTTTTATAAATAACGAATTATTAGCATATATAATTGATGCAAAAAGACTAATCAAAAATATTTCTTTGGCTATGATAGCAATGGATGAGGAATCTTATTACTGACTTTTCAAGAAAATCTCTAAGGTAGGCAAAAGTCAAACAATGGGAGAATGCGTTTACTTATATAATGAAGATACACTTATTCTTGAATCAGTTATTTATGAGTAAGTTATTCAACGAATATTTGTCTATAAATGATAAAGTAAAAGAATAAAGATATAAAATAAGAAAGGACTTAAAAAATGGAAGTTGCTCAACAAAAAAGACCAACATGGATAATAAAACTAATAATTATCATTAACTTCTGCCTATTTTCATTAATAGCTAATACAGAAGGACCTGCAATCTTAGCAGCAATAAAGTATTATCATACAACTTATTCTGCAGCAAGTAATTTGCCTGTGATACGAGATGGATTAAATCTATTGATTTCATTTGGAGTATTTGCAGTTCTGGTAAAAATAGGATATAGGAAATCATTGATTATTGGCTTAGGTTTTATTGGGGTTGTCTGTTTAGTTTTTCCATTTATTAATAAATTTTGGGCATTATTACTTCTTTTTGCAGTAATTGGTGCAATTTTTGCTATCACAAAAATATGTATTTATACACTGGTTACAACAGTAACAAACAGCAAAAAAGAACATGCAAGTACTATTAGCTTGCTTGAAGGTTGTTATATGACTGCACAATTTGGTAGTTATTGGCTTTTTGGGTTATTTGTTAGTGCGGATGGTTCTGGATGGACACATGTCTATTGGCTTTTTACAGGTATGGCTATCTGTGTAATCATTTTTTGGTTTTTTATTCCAGTTAAGGAGACAAAAGTGCGTCAAGTTGGTGTATCACCATCAAAAGAATACAGTAAAATGGGACATATATTGAAAAATCCTTTAGCAATTATTTTTCTAATTGTATCGGCATTTTATCTTTATGTTGAAGCAAGTTTACTGACATGGTTGCCAACATTTAACAGTACTGGATTAAATATTAAAGCTAGTATTGCAATTGAGTTAGCAAGCATTTTAACTGGTACATACGCAATAGGAAGATTGATGGGAGCATATTTCCTTAAAAAGTTTAAATGGAATAGATACTTAATAGTGACAGTCAGCTTGGCGTGTATCTATATTGTGATTATGCTTTTCCTGTTAAAACCAGCATTAGTCTTTGCCCAATCACATGAAATTGCTGATTGGACTAAAGTGCCTTGGGTTGCTTATCTATTTCCACTAATAGGATTTTTATTGGGACCAGTCTATCCGACACTTGCATCAGTAACATTGAAAAGTGTTAAAGATTTAGACAACGGTGCAATGATGGTATTATTGATGATTTTCCTAGCAGCTGGAGGAATTACAGGAGAAAAAACAATAGGAGTTCTATTTGGGGCAATTGGACCGTTCTATGCGTTTGTAACTCTCCTGGCACCATTAGCAGTGCTTTGGATAGCAGTTATGCTCTTTAATCTTTTTGACAAAAGAATTGATAATTATATTAATAGATATGATAACTGATTCAGAGAGATCGTGAGAAAGTAAAACCGTGATTCCATTAACTTCGGTTTCGCGGTTTTACAGCTTCATTGTTTTGTCGAATTATAGCCAGGAAATTTTTAAAGTATTCCATCCTATTATAAGATCTTCAGAAACTTCTTCTCCTATTTTAGGTCTGAAATTTTCTTTAAAATTGGGTGATAATATCCAACATTCTTTAAAGACAATATCAAAAAGAACTGGATAATTTTCATCATTTAATTCAACAGGGATTCTACCAAATAAAGGTGAAATATCAAATCCTAGAACCTTAATTGCTGACTTAAGAGTATTTTCATGTCCCCAGAAAGAGTATATTTCAGAATGAGAGGCTAAACTTTGAAGTTCAGAAAGATTAGCTTTATCAATTACTACTTTTCTTCTGATTAATGTTAACGGAAAAGCATTACCGATTAAAATCTTCAATTAGTAGCTCCTTAATTTAAATGATTGTTAAGATAGAGTAAAAAATCTCTGTTATCGGCACATAAGTAATGCATTTCACCACCCATCCTATTAAAAGTCTTGCAATAGCGAAGATAGTATGCAGGATTATCCATAGGGGGTTCTCCATTTTTATTCCAATCCCAGCTGTTTTCGGCTAAATCTACAATTAGCATAAAATGGTTATCAATATGACTACCTTTTTGAAGCGCAAGATTTTGAGACATTGATAATGATTTTTCAAAAATCATGGGAGACATTACAGCAGATCCTACAGACAAGTAGACACCACCATCCAAGTTGCTTATTTGATTGGCATAAGTTAGAAAATCTCTTTGAGCAGTACGTCCAATTGCAGCGCAGTGATTCATAGGATGAGTATAAATAATATCATGTCCGATCATAGGATGTCCGGTAAATGGAACTTTAAGTTTAAAAGCAGCTCCCTGAACACTGTATTCTTTATAGGGGTGAGGTATTAATAATTTTCCAGGTTTAAGATCAAATTTATCTATTACTGATATTAGATCCAGCGCAGCAGCGGTTTTTTCAAAATCAGAATCTATATTTGTTCTGACAAAAGATTTTAGTTCATCAATATGTGGAATATCCAAATATTCATTTTGAATCATAAAACCAACAGATTCGCCATATCCCATTCCTTTAAAGGCGCCAACGACTATTGCAAAATTAATGTAAAAGCCTGTTTCGTTCCAAATACCAAATTGTCCTTTAGTTACATTAGCTTTAACATCTTCACTGGATTCTCCTTGAAATGCGAATTCCCAATCATGAATTATTCCAGCTCCGTTAGTTGCCAGATGAGTAATCCAGCCTTTTTTCATTAAATTAATAAAAACTTTTGAAAGTCCATTTTTTATTGAATGTGCACCAAAAGCAAGTATAATTGGTTTATTGTTCTTTCTGGCCTTTTTAATTTTATCAACAGTTAAATCAAGAGTTGAACTACTATCAGAATCAAATTTCTTAAAATTGGCTTTTAGTGGTATATGATCTCTGACAATATTAACTTTATTAGGGCGTTCTTTTAAGGGTTTAATGTTAAGATTTATACGATTTAATTGATCATAAGGCATAATATTTCTCTCCAAAAAAATCTAAAGGACTGTAAAAAGTTTTAAATAATAAAGATATATTGAAACTAAAATTAAGACAAGTAATTAATCAAAACAAATTTATTTTATAGTAGAAGTCTTTATATTTTTGGTTTACTCTATAGTAAGCTGGTTTGATAATTATTTATTTTATCTTTAAGCTTGCTGTCTGACTAAGCAAAATTTGTTTTAGGTATAACTATGGAAGTAATAAAAACAACAATTAATGATATTAAGTTAATCTATAATTTATATAAAAAAGTTGCAGCTGTTCCAGGTGGATTAGCGAGAAATTCAACTGAAATATCAGAAGAGTATATTGAGAGTTTTATTCACAAAAGTATCTCTACCGGGATATCTCTTCATGTTAAAAAAAATGGTAGGATAATTGCGGAAATACATGCCTATACTCCGGAAATAAATGTTTTCAGTCATATATTATCTGATTTAACAATTTGCGTAGATCCTGATTATCAGGGACATAGTTATGGAAGAATGATCTTTTCAGAGCTTATCAAAGTAGTGAAAGACAAGATGCTGCATATTAAAAGAATTGAGTTGATTGCCAGGGAATCAAATATCAAAGCTATAAAATTTTATGAAAGTCTAGGGTTTGTTCGAGAGGGAGCTTTGAGAAAAAGAATTTATGGCGTTTCAGGAAAATATGAAAATGATATTCCCATGGGATGGCTCAGAGAAGATTAAAAAGTCTGCATAAAATAAATTTTTTTTAGATATGATTATATAAATATTAATATAATATGTTATTTTTATTTAGTCGAAGTTCTCATTGTGCAGAAATACAATTCAGCTGTTTTTTATAAAAAACAATTACTACTTATTATTAAATAATCTATGAGGTTTACAGTGTATAAAAGGCTCTTCATATATTTATTAGGTTTTCTTTTTAGTTTTATTTGCTTGGCAGATAATATTGAATCATTGGAAAAAAATGATGCAGTGTTTATTGCAAATGAGAAAGCAAACCAGGGACTTTTCAATCCGGTGGAATACTCATCTTTTAAATTATATAAAGGAGAAGGCGGATTTGTTGAAGCTCCAGCAAGAGTCGGTGATTGGACAGGTTATATTATTGGAGTTTTACCTGCTGCAGTAATTACTGAACCTTTTAGGCTTATTCCTATTGCCGGTTATGAAGGGAATAATATTGGAGAGTATACTTTATATGGTACGACTAAAACATTTGGTTGCCTTTTTGGTGGGTTTCCATTTATATTTAAAAGTGCATTTTATGATTTTCCTGTTTGGGTTTTTTCATCTGGAAATAATAAAAGTGTTGATAAATCTTTAGCTGCATCAAAAGAAGAGCAGGAAAAGATTTTTAAAGAAATTCAAAATATTGAAAATAAAAAATGGGATATGGATACTGAACCTAAAATACAAATAAGAGCAATATCTATAAAATCAAATATGCTTAAAATAAATGAAGAGGCTCTTATTGCTAAAGGTTTTATCCCAGACACTACAAAAGAATCAAAAAAGCAAACATCAAATGCTTCAGTTAAAACTAAACCTAACTCACTTCAGGAATTGTTTGAATCAAAAGTTTCATCTGGTCAGGAAATGAGCACAGAGAAAAAACCACAATGGGATTCTTCTCCAGAATTGCCTGATTGGGTTAAAGAAGAGATAAATAAATAATTACTTCAATAAAGTTTCATTTAATGGAGTAATATTATTGTTTTTTGTAAGTAAAAAAATATCGAATGAACGATGAATCAGATATTTGATATTCAATATCACTAATTATTTTAGTTTAATTCTGACTGTTGAGTAAAGACTTCAGAAGGAATAATTCATTAGTTTTTGGCGTTTGAAATGATTTGGGTAATTAGTTTAGGAATTACATGGTTTACATCACCTGCTCCTAGAACTAAAATAATACAGTTATTGAAGTGAAGATTTAAATAAATTTTATCTGCAATAGTATCCCAGGAACCTTTAATGAATTGTGCATTATTTCCTATTTTTGCTACTAGTTCCTGTTCGGAGATATCCTCTTTATCTGACCATGCAGAAAAAGTAGGAATGACAAAAGTTTTATCAGCTGATTTAAGTTCAATACTGAACCTATTAAGATAGTGTTTAAGTCTTGCATAACGATGTGGTTGAAAAACTACAACGAGTTTTTTTTCAGGATATTTTATTTTAACTGCTTCCAGTGCAGCTTTGATTTCTGATGGATGGTGAGCGTAATCCTCGAAAATAGTAAATATATTATTTGAAAAGGCTTTCTGCATACGCCTTTCAACTCCCTGAAAATCTTTAAGGCATTGTATAATATGTTGTTTTTCTACTCCAAGTCTTAAGGCAATAGTCATTGCTGTTTGGGCATTTTTAACCTGATAATCTCCATATATTTTATCTGAATTGAATTTATTAATCTGTTCAAAATCAACTTTAAATTTTTGACAGGAAATATCTTTTAAAAAAGTATCTATTTTTTCATCAGCATATATAATCAATTCGGAGCGTTTAGCAAAAGTTTTAAAACCATCGCTAAGTTTATCATTTCCGCCTACATTCCATGCATGATCATCATCAATATTTAAAATAACACCTAAATGAGATTTAAATAAAGTTAGAGATAGATCGCTTTCATCAACTTCGACGATAAAAATGTTTCCATCTCCAATATTACCCAAAGTGCTTTTACCAATTGGCCATCCACCTATTAAATAACCTAAATTTGGAAATGAAGTATTTTTAAAAATATGAACAAGCATAGATGTAACTGTTGTTTTTCCATGTGAGCCTGCAATAGAAACAACTGTTTTATAATGGCTTGAAATAAATGCTAAAAATTCTCCTCTTGTATAACATGGAATACCATTATCCATGGCTTTTTTAAGTTCGATATTTTTCTTGCTTACAGCTGAAGAGAAAACTACTATTGAGTTATTGTTTTTGGGCAAATTATTAGGAGAATGTTTAATATTAACAGTAATGTCATTTACCATCAAATATTCGGTGTTTTTAGAACTATTTAAATCTGAACCTGTGACTTTAAAACCAAATTGCTTACACAACAGTGATAATCCGCACATTCCGATTCCACCGCAACCAATAAAGTGAATGCTTATTTCGTCTGATTTAGTATTTATTTTTCCTGACTTAAAGTATGTGTTGATGTATTCAGAAATAAGGGATTCAATATCAACTTTAATTTTATATTTTTTAAACATATTTTTTATGTAATTGACTCTATTTTAATAGGGTATTAAATGTAAAAAACTAAATGTACCAAATTATATTGAATGAAATGCTTTAGAAATTATTCCATTTAAACAAAATATTCCTGTAGTTTACAATTGGTTCAATATTCAGGGTTAATTATTTTTTTATAGAAATTAATTCTTAATCAATTGTATAACAAACCTATTTCATTTATTTTATTGCTTTTGTAATTATAATATTAACAATACGACATTATTTTTCTAATGAATAAAATAGAAGAAAAACTTAGTAGATTTACAAGTAGAGAAGCTCTTAAAGCAGGAAAAAATTTATATGATTCCGGAGCTGTAGTATATTCTTTTCATGAAAAACCCGGAGTAGACTTATTCTCTGTCAAAGACTCACAAGGGGAGCTCCATAATATTGTAATAAAATCGATTGATTCTTTTATAAAAGAGTATGCAGAAAAAGGAACTACAGCTGTAGAAATTGCAGCGTTTTATCATTACTACAACTTTTGTTTAACTTCCTCGTTTAATACGGAAGAAGTGCTTTTAAATGAAAAAAGTAAAGTATTAAATAAGTCTGTAGAAATAGAAAATAATGTTAATATATGTCCTAAAGCAAGTCTAATATTAAAAGCAAATAAGAATTTACCCAACTCTTCAAGTACATGGGAATCATGTGATCTATCAGTAGAGATAATTTTTAAAAATAGAGTTTATATTGGAAACCCAAATAAACTTAGGCAGCTAAGATTTGATGAAAACAAAACAGGAACGATAAAATTAACAGACTTTTCATCACAGTCTAGGCAGATAGTACGATTTTTATCTCAATATGCAGAACCTGATGGTTCAGGATTTTCTTTGAGATCAGATATTATGGCTGAGTTTTTACATTCTCTTTATCGTTTCACAGATTTTTATTTCAAAAATGAGCAAATAATTATTCACCAAGAACCTGCTGAAGTAATTGGTATTTATTCGAAAACTTCAAAATCGACTATTATTAAACCTGCGCTGCAAATTGGCTCTAGAAAAATTATTTTAGATAAGCATCATTTAGTTGTTGGAAAATCAGGAATCTGGATAGGAACTTTAGGAGAGTATTGGTGGGTTCCTGCAGTTTACGATATTATATGGTTAAGAAAGTTTTTAATTTCAGGCCATTTTACTGTTTTGCCAACAGCTAATCTGAAAAATTTTCCTATAAAAATTATTAATGATAATATGGGGGAATTGAGCTTAACAAAGAAAAAATGTAGAGTTCATTACTATGTTGACTTATCTGATGAAAATGAGCTAAAGTTACTATTAAAATATTGTTATGGTGATAGTAAGTATCCAGTAGGCAATAACAGATTAGGTTGGAATGATAAAAATTTTTGGAAGCGGAATAAAGTTTTTGAAAAAGCAACAGAAAATGAATTATTAAAGCTTGGATTTAGATTATCAGAGAATAAATGTTTCGAACATAATGATATAGAGGGGATAGGTTTATTTTTTGATAAAGTTTTTCCTTTGTGGATAGAGGAAGGAAGAAAAGTTTTTATTTTGCCGGCAGCTCTTAAAATATGCGGAAAAGTACTTCCTCTCAAAATTAATTGCTCAAATTTTGTAACAACAGGAGCGATTAATAAATTTAATTATGAGTTAACAACCGGAGATGGGAAAATTGCCTGGAAAGAGCTTACAAAAAATATAAAGAGCAATAGAAAGTATGTTCTTTTAGAAAACGGTACAATAGGTTTTATATCTGAAAGTTTTTCTAGTTTTATAGATTCATTCAAAACAATTGTTAAAATTTTAAAAAAACCTGATAGAATTCAGCTTCCTAAAAGTTCAATATTGTTTTGGGTAAAAAGCGGACTTCCTTTTTTTAAAGAATTTCCTGAAGAATGGTTAAAGTTTATAGAATTTGAAAATAATAAAGATTTTAAGTCTTTATCAGGGAAAGGTTCTATCAACACTTTTAAAGGAGAATTAAGAGAGTATCAAAAAGAGGCAGTAGCCTGGATGAAGAAAATGGCTGAAAATGGGTTTAATGTTATTCTAGCTGATGAAATGGGGCTGGGAAAGACAATTCAAACATTAGCTTTTATGCTATACTATAAACAGAAAATATCAAAAAATTTACCTTGTGTTGTTGTATGTCCAACAAGTCTAGTTGAAAACTGGAAAGAAGAATGCAAGAAATTTGCTCCAGGATTAAAAGCAATTGTTGTTGCGGGGACTAATAGGGATAATTCGATAAAAACGCTTAAAGAATTTGACCTGGTTATTACTTCATATGCTCTTATTAAAAGAGATATAGAAAAATATTCAAAGGTAAAATTTGGTCTTTTAGTATTAGATGAAGCGCAGCATATAAAAAATCCTGCAACAATTAATGCAAAAGTTTGTAAATCAATTCTTACAAAACATCGTTTAGTTTTGACAGGTACTCCTCTTGAGAATTCCCCGGAAGATATATGGTCTATTTTTGATTTTTTGAATCCCGGAATGCTTGGTTCAAGAGAGAATTTTAAGTCTTCTTATTCAAAAATTGAGTATAATTTTGAAAAACAAAAGGAACTTGCTGATAGAATTTCTCCTTTCATTTTAAGGCGTCATAAGGCAGAAGTAGAGCAGCTTCCGGAAAAAACGGAACAGACTCTTTTTTGTGAAATGGCTTCATCTCAAAGAAATCTATACAATAACTTGTTAAGAGAGGGAAAAAATAGATATCAGTCTTTTTTTGATGGCAGGACAACAAGATTTGATATTTTATCTTCACTGCTACGTTTACGTCAGCTATGCTGTCATCCACAGCTATTGCCTGAAACTTTAAGAGATGGAACAAAAGAATCAGCTAAAACAGAGCTTTTAAAAGAATTACTTTTAGAAGCAATCGATAGTGGTCATCGAACATTAGTTTTTAGCCAGTTTACTTCTCTGCTTGCTATATTAAAAGATTGGTTAGTTGAAAATAATATTTTATTTGAATATCTTGATGGGGCAACAAAAAATCGCTACAGGAAAGTTGAGAGATTTAATAAAAATAAAAAAATAAGTATTTTTCTTTTAAGCTTAAAAGCAGGAGGAACCGGGCTTAATCTAACCGGAGCAGATACTGTTATAATTTATGATCCCTGGTGGAATCCTTCTGTTGAAGCTCAGGCTACAGATAGAACACATAGAATTGGGCAGAAAAAGAGAATAACAAGCATTAAACTTGTAGTAAGAGACTCAATCGAAGAGAAAATATTAGAGCTTCAATCAAAAAAACAGGGTTTATTTAATGGAATAGTTGAAAACAGTTCATCATTTAAGAAGCTTACAGATAAAGATATTGCTTATCTATTGAATTAGTTTATAATAAAGAGTTTTGCTAAATTATTATTAAAAATAATATGATTTATACGGAAGATATATGAGACATGAAAATTTACATTAAAACTTATGGTTGTCAGATGAATGAACGTGATTCTGAGGCAATGGCAGCTGTATTAATTGAAAGAGGACATAAACTAACTGTTAATGAAAATGAAGCTGATGTTCTTTTATTTAATACTTGTAGTGTGAGAGATCAGGCTGAAAGAAAAGCTGTAGGTAAAGTAGGAATTCTTAAACGTTTAAAAAGAGACAGGCCTGAAATTTTTATTGGAATACTTGGATGTATGGCTCAAAGAAGGGGAGATGAGCTTTTGAAAGAGCTTCCACATGTAGATTTTGTCCTTGGAACTGATCAACTTGGCAAATTACCTGATATTATAGATAGTGAAGCAGCTAAACGTGAAAAACTATCATTTACAGAAACTAATACAGATTTAATTCAGGGATTGGGACATCATTTGACAAACAATAAAAATTCTGAATTTATTGCGATAATGCGTGGATGCGATATGTTTTGTGCTTATTGCATTGTTCCTTATGTTCGCGGGAGAGAAAAAAGCCGTCCTCAACAGGATATAGTAGATGAAGCTAAAATGATTGTAGATTCAGGAATCAGCGAAATTACATTATTAGGTCAGAATATATCTGCTTATGGTTTGGACCAAAGAATGAATCATAGACCTGAGAATTCACCGTTTGCTGAGTTATTGTATAAACTTAATGATGTTAAAGGATTGAAGAGAATTCGTTTTACCTCTCCACATCCTTATTTTTTTAATGATGAGCTTATCAATGCAATTGTAGATATACCGAAAGTCTGTAATGGTTTGCACTTGCCGGTACAATCCGGATCAGATAGAATTCTTAAAAAAATGAACAGACGTTATGACTCGGCAATGTATATGGATATTGTAAATAAACTAAAATCAAAATTATCAGATATTACATTTTCAACTGATGTTATTGTTGCTTTCCCTGGTGAAACTGAGAAAGATTTTCTTGCAACAAGGAATCTGATGAATGATGTTGGCTTTGATAATGCATATATATTTAAATATTCCCCAAGAGAAGGAACACCTGCAGCTAAAAGTTTAGATCAAATTCCTCAGGAAGTAAAAGAAGAGAGAAATCAGATATTACTGGCAGATCTTGCGAAAAGAACAAAAAAGCATAATAAAGCACTTGAAGGAAGAAAGTTTGAAATACTTGTAGAAGGGCCAAGTAAAAGAAATCCGGAACGCTGGAATGGAAGAACAACCACAAATAAAGTAACAATATTTGATCCTTTACCAAATACTAAGCCTGGAGATTTTGTTCAGGTAAGAATTAACCGAAGTACTTCTATGACTTTATTTGGTTCAATTGTTAATTAGTTAAAATTGTTTTTTTGACTGTAGATTTTATAAAATATATGTGTATAATGTTATTTATGTATTACGAAACATAAAAACGTAACAATTAATGTTTTGGAGTAACAGATGAATAATTTAGAATCATATATTGGAATAGATATACGAAAAAGAATAGTTTTATTATTTACATTTTTAATAATACTTAATATTGGTATTTGGCTTTTAGCGTTTTATTTTTTTAATGGTTATCCTAAACTCCTGGCACTATGCTTATTAGCATATGGTTTTGGGATAAGGCATGCTGTTGACGCAGATCATATAGCAGCTATAGATAATGTTACAAGAAAATTTTTACAGGAAAAAAGATCTCCGGTTGGAGTGGGTTTTTTCTTTTCACTTGGGCATTCATCTGTAGTTGTTATAATGTCATTTTTGGTTGCCTTAGGAACAATTTATATGAGGGATCACCTACCTGAATTTCAGAGAATAGGTGGCTTGATTGGGGCCTCAGTTTCATCGGTTTTTTTATTGATTATTGCATTTATAAATTTCTTAGTTTTTCTGGATATTTATCGTGTATTTAGAGGTTATAAGAAAAATGTTATATGCAGTAATGAAGAGCTTGAAAAATTAATGAATCAAAAAGGTCTTTTTGCCAGGATTTTTAGGCCACTATTTAAATTTGTTTCAAGAAGCTGGCATATGTATATTGTTGGTTTTCTATTTGGATTAGGATTTGATACAGCAACAGAAATAGCACTTCTTGGAATTTCATCTACACAGGCAGCAGCAGGACTTTCTATATGGGTAATTATGATTTATCCGTTAATTTTTATGGCAGGGATGTGTCTGATTGATACTTTAGATGGAGTTTTAATGTTGGGGATTTATGGTTGGGCATTCTTAAAACCAATGAGAAAACTTTTTTATAATATGACAATAACCCTTGTTTCATTTTTAGTTGCTTTTCTTATTGGAGGTTTAGAAGCTTTATGTGTAATTTCAAACCATTTGGAGCTTTCAGGAGGGTTTTGGACATACATAAACAACATTAATGATAATTTTGGAGATATGGGGTATGTAATTGTAGGGATATTTATTGTAAGTTGGCTCATATCAACAATAATTTATAAATATTCAAAACTTGATTCAGTGTAATTTCATCAGGAATAAACTTATTTAAATGCATAAAGCAAGCTATATTCATAATCATACTTTGACCGAAGAAACATTTACTGGTTGTTGTTTGGATTGTGAAAGAAGCTTTAAAATTATCAAGAAACACATTTTAAACTTTTATGAAGAAATAAAAGACTACAGCTATTCTGACCTTGAGAAAATTCCTTCTGAAGAATTATATCGAAAGTATCAATTGCTTGATGATATTACAAAGTTAAAAGGTAGTGATAATTTAAGTAAAATGATTTTAAACAGCGAAGAGATAAAAGAGAGACTTCCTAGTATCAGATCATTTTATAGGGATTTTTTTGATGTTCATGAGAAGTATTTAGCTAACGAAATATATAATTCTCAAACTCCATGGGAAATAATAAGTAACTTTGATTTACTCCCCCGTTATAAAAAACTTATTGAAAACCAGTTAAAATTAATTAAATCAGGTCAAAATAGTAGAGTTATTTTCCTTGGGTGTGGGCCCCTGCCTACATCTTTAATAGTTTTAAGTAAATTTTTTAATATAAAATGCGTTGGAATTGATACTGATTATCAAGCTGTGAAATTGGCAAAGCAGACAATTGAAAAGCTTAATTTAAAAAATAATATTGAGATATACAGGGGAAATGAGTCTGATATTATTAATATCCCGGGAAATATAGTCGTAGTAGCAGCAATGGCACTACCTAAAAAAAGGATTTTTAAAAATCTATTAGCTATTATAGAAAGTCGTGAAAACCTGAAAATACTTTACAGAACATATACTGGGTTAAGGCAGTTGCTCCATATACCTGTTAGTGAAAATGATATTAAAGGATTTGTTAAAACAGGAGAGGTAATACATTCAGGTAAGGTTAATAACACACTTGTTTTACTTTCCAGGGAAAAAGTTTGATATGAATGATTTGTCTCAAAGAGTAAACGATTTAGAAGAGAAATTTAAAAAAATAGCAAATATAACTAAGTGTTTATCTGAAGACGAAATATTGCACGTTAATTCTGAGCTAATGCACAACAGCTTTAATTTTTTAGACAAAGTTGCTTCAATGCCAGTTGATAAAAGTGTTGTAGAACGTTTACTGAATGATAAAAAGTTAAAACCTATCCTTAGAGAAATAAGCAGATTTAGAAAAATCTTTAATATAAGATTGGAGCTGAATAGAAGTGGGAAAATTCTAAGAAGTAATAAACCATGGGAAGTAATAAAAGCTTTTAATTTTTACAAAAATTATGTTGAGCTTGCGAACATGGAAGTTAAAGGGGCTAACCTTAAATCTGGTCAAAAAGTTGTTTTTCTTGGTTCAGGACCATTGCCATTAAGTTTAATAATATTATGCAAAAATTACCATTTAAGAGGAATTGGAATTGAGCAGCATGAAGAATATGTAAAAATATCTCAGGAAATTATTAATAAATTGGATATTGCTGATAGAATAAAAATTATTAAGGGGAATCATTTTTCATTGAGTTCAGATTTTAAAACAGATTTGATTATGATTGCAGCAGCAGCAGTTCCAAAAGATGAGATTTTTAATTATTTAAGAGTAAATATGAAATCAGGGACGAATATTTCATATAGAATCTATGAGCAAGGATTGAGAAAGCTGTTGGATGTTGATAATATGACGTTGTTTGATAATAAAGAAAAACAATTTTCATATTTAACTGATTGTAAAAAAATTCGTCCGAATCCTCCTGTAAATAATACATGTGTTTTTGGCAAAATATAATATTGAGAAGATATTTTAGTTTTCAATTTACTTTACTGAAATCTAATAGGTATAGAATAATAGAAAAACAAAAACTTAAGCGTGTAAAAGATTTTTTACATGTTCCAGTAAAACTTGTTCTGCTTTTTCAATACTGTTCTCATTGATAAAGCATCCTGCTGCAAGCTTATGTCCTCCACCATGAAGTTTATGAGCAATATCTGATACTGGAAATTCTACATTATTTGAACGTAGTGAAATTTTAAAACCATTATCTTTCTGAGTCAGTATTGCAGCAACATCTACACCGTTAATAATACGTATTGAATCAATAAGGCCTTCTGTGTCACTTTTAGAAAGATTATATTGCTCTAAAGCTTTATTGCTCATATAAAAATAGGCAAATCGGTTATTAAATTTCATTTTGAGGTGTTTTATTGCAATATCTGCTTCAAATTTATACAAGTTATAAGGCTTCTTGAAATACATTGCTTTTACAGTGTCTATATAATTTCCACCTAATTTCATAAGGGAAGCAGTTTTTTTAAGAACATTTGGAGAAGTATTATCAAACCTAAAGCCTCCAGTGTCCATTAAAATACCCATAATGATAGTGGTGGCAATATCAGAAGACATTATCCATTGCTTTGAAATACTGGTTATATCAAAAATAATTTCAGAAGTAGAACTTGCGGAAGGGTCTATGTAATTATAAGTACCAAATAAGCCATTGTCGTAGTGATGATCAATGTTGATGATTGGTAATGATAATATTTCTTCTTTTTTTTCTTTTATAACAGCCAGACGTTCGATATTGCTGCAATCTAAACCTATGCAATAAGAGAAATTAAAACTTGAAGGAAAATTATTGCCTATAAAGATGTTATTACATAAATATTGGGAATATTGTTTAGGGATTGGTTCAGGGAAATATGCATTTGCCGTTTTATTCAGTTTTGTAAACAGCTTTAGCAAAGATACAACTGATCCTATAGCATCGCCATCTGGCCGTTCATGTGTAAAAATTAAAATATCATCAAGTCCTAATAATAGGTCAGATAATTTATTTATTGAAATTTTATCAGGCATTATTTGCTAATAATAAAAGGTTAACCATTATTTTCATCTTCAAGTTGGCTAAGAATAGCTAAAACTTTATCTCCTGATTCGATACGTTTATCATAAACAAAATCGATGACAGGGGTATATTTTAATGTAATATGGCGTGAAGCCTGCTGCTGAATAAAAGATCTTTTTTTATGTAGAGTAGACATGAGTTCTTTTTTTTCATTCTCGCTGCCTAAAATGCTTATATGAACTTTAGCCTGTCTAAGATCTGGAGAAGTTTTAACTTCTGTAACTGAAATAAGACAACCTTTACGATGTTCAATATATTTTTCTATTAGATCTGCTATTTCTCTTCTAAGCAGCTCATTTACTCTAGTAATTCTTGGTGCAGACTTCGCCATTTACACACCTATAATATTATAATTTTGCTTTCTTAAACTCAACTTCATAAACATCAATCAGGTCATTTTCCTGAAAATCAAGAAAATTATCCAAACGTATTCCACATTCCTGACTGGTTTTGACTTCTTTTACATCATCCTGAAAACGACGAAGTGATTGAATTGAGCCGTTGAAAATAAGTTCGTTGTTTCTATATACTCTTGCTTTTGCTCCAACTCTAATGTTTCCTTCTTCAACAAGACATCCGCAAATTTTTGGACCTTTAGAAACATTAAATATTTTTAGAATCTTTGCTTTGCCAAGTTTTTTCTCTCTTTCTTCAGGAGCTAAGCGTCCTTCAAGAGCGTCAGTAATATCTTCTAAAAGTTCATAAATAATACTATATAGTCTTATTTCGACACCTTCTTTTTTTGCAATATCATTAACTCCAGGGTTAACTTTTACATGGAAACCTACAACAATTGCACTGGATGCTGAAGCAAGGAGTATATCACTTTCGGATATTGAACCTACAGCAGTATGAATAACATTCACCTTTATTTTATCTGAAGGTAGTTTTGATAAAGAATCTACTATTGCTTCTGAAGTGCCCTGTACGTCTGTTTTAAGAACAACATTCAGGTCATTACGCTTTTTATCATCAAGGGTTGCAAATAAATCTTCAAGGCTTGTTGAAGTAGATCTGGTTAATCCCTCTGTTCTTATTGTATCACCGCGTTTTTTAGCTACTTCAGCAGCTTCTTTTTCATTTTTGCATACATTAAAGGTTGCACCTGCTGTTGGAACACCTGATAGTCCTAAAATTTTAGCCGGCATACTTGGGCCAACAGATTTAACTCTTTTGCCTTTTGTATCCATAAGGGCTTTGGCTCTTCCATAGTATTGTTCACAAAGAACTACATCACCCTGTTTAAGTGTGCCGTTTGTTACAAGAATATTTGCTGTTGTACCCATTCCTGCTTTAAGTTCAGCTTCAAGAACAACTCCTTCAGCTTTACGTTTAGGATTTGCTTTTAGTTCAAGTAATTCAGCTTCCAAAAGAATACGTTCAAGCAGTTCATCCAGACCTTCACCCTTTAAGGCAGAAACTTTAACAGTACCTATTTCACCACCCCAATCTTCACTCATAAGATTGTTTTGCTGCATATGAAGAAGAACTTTTTCTGGATTTGCAGAAGGAAGATCTATTTTGTTTATTGCTACTACAATTGGTACACCAGCTGCTTTAGCATGGTTCATTGCTTCAATTGTCTGAGGCATAAAACCATCATCAGCTGCAACTACTAATACTGCAATATCAGTAACATTAGCGCCTCGAGCTCTCATTGCTGTAAATGCTTCATGTCCAGGAGTATCTATAAAAACTATATTTTTACCTTCATAACTTATTACAGATGCACCAGTATGCTGGGTTATACCTCCAGCCTCTCCTTTAACAATATTTGTTTTTCTAATAGCATCCTGTATAGAAGTTTTTCCATGGTCAACATGACCAAGAAAAGTTACTACTGGAGGCCTTTCAGTTAAATCTTTGGGGGAATCTTCGATCGTTTTTGCAGTTTCTTTCTGGCTAGTAGTTTTTGCAGTTTTTTTATGACTTTCCTTTTCGCGTTTGTCAAGGACCAATGTTGCGCCAAAAGAACTACAAACTTTTTCAGCTGTCTTAGTATCTATTGATTGGTTTATTGAGGCTAAAATATTAAAAGTCATTAAAACTTTTATAATTTCAGTCGGTTTTTTATTTAAAGCGTCAGCTAAATTTTTGACAATAATTGGAGATTTTAACTGAACTTCGATTCCCTGTTCTGAAGAGTCATCAACTTTTTGCTTCTGAACCGGTTTAACGTTATTTCTATTTGTTTTCTTTTTAACTACCATCAAAAATTTTCCTATCCTTTAAAAATTATTTTTTCATTTTTACACCCATTTTGAGAATATAAACTGCATAAACTTAAAAACTATTATGCAGTCCAATATAATTAATTACTTAATGGAATGCATTATTGCATCAACTGTATCCTCATCAATACCTTCAATTGCCAGCAGATCTTCTTTGTTTGACTCTTTTAATCCTTCAAGAGATAATATTCCGTTATTTACAAGAATCTCTGCAATTTCCTCTGAAATACTAAGACGTTCAGCTAAAGCAGTAACTGCCTGCTTTAACTTTGCTTCAAAGCTATTATTTCCATCTTCAGCAGAAATAATATTTACTTTCATGCCAAGTAACTGACTGCATAATCTTACATTCTGCCAGTTTTTACCAATAGCAAGTCTTATCTGGTTTTTATCAACATAAACGCTTACAATTTTTTTATCTTCATCTATTTCTACAGATTTTGGAGTAGCAGGCTGCATAGCGTTAACAACATAAGTTTCTATATTCTCATCATAACGAACTATATCAATACGTTCTCCTCCAAGTTCAGTTGTAATATTTTTTACACGACTTCCTCGCATTCCTATACAGGCACCAATTGGATCAACTCTTGGGTCGTTACTTACAACTGCAATTTTTGAACGGATACCAGGATCCCTTGCTATTCCTTTAATTTCAACAACACCATCACTTATCTCTGTTACTTCGCGTTCAAATAGTTTTCTTAGAAATTTACGATTGGAGCGATTTAAAATTAAACTTGGTCCTGAGCCGGTAGTATTAATATCTACTAATAGAGCATTAATCCTATCTCCAACTAGATAATTTTCAGTAGGTATTTTGTCTTTTACTGACAATACACCTTCAGCTTTTTGGAAGTTAACAATTACATTACCAGATTCAAAACGAGTAATATTTCCGCTAATTATTTTTCCAATACTGTCGCTAAATTCATCATAAACTTTTGCTTTTTCAGCTTTTCTTAGCTGCTGCATCATTGTCTGCTTTGCTGTTTGTGCTGCAATTCTACCTAATTCCTTATGAGGTATTTGTTTAACTATTGTGTCACCAATTTGAGCTTCGGGAGAGATGGCTTTAGCTTCATTAATGTTAATTTGGTCTTCGAAAGATTTGCCTTCGATAACATCCAATTCAACCCAGGCAGAAATTTTGCCAGAATGTTTATTTACATTTACTTTAAAGTTTCTACCATATTCGATGCTTTTTTTACCGGCAGAAACCAGGGATTTTTCTATAGCGTCAATAAGCTCGTCACGACTTATACCGCGCTCCTGTTCTATATATTCTAATAAACTTAAAAGTTCGTTAACAGCCATTTTAACCTATTGCTCCTTGATATTTAAAGCTTTTATGTTTTTTAAACAAATTATGTACAAAAAAAATAAGTGGGTGCTTGACCCACTCGGACAACCAAAAATAATTATTAATTCCGTCTAATATAATAGCAATCATTCCTATTACAATAAGAAAAACACTTGATTTTTTTAAATTTAATGCAATAATACATGTTCCGAAATTTAATAAAAATGTTTTAATTATTAATTTTAATGTATTTAATAGAAAATAAGAAAGAAATGAGGTTATTTTATAATGTCAGCAAATAAATCTGCAGCAAAAAGAATCAGAACTGGCGAAAAAGCTAGAATCAGAAATAAATCACGCCGTGCGGCTTTGAAAACAGCAGAGAAAAAATTTAATGCTTTTGTTGAAGCTAAAGAAATGGACAAAGCTCAGGAACAGCTTAAAGATGTTTTCAAAAAGCTTGATAAAGCAGCTAAAGTTGGAACAATCCATAAAAACAAACGTGATAGAAAAAAATCACGTCTTGTAGCAGCTATGAAGGCAGCTGTTTAAGTTTTGATAGAAAAGTATATTTAAAGACCGTTTATATTTTATATTCGGTCTTTTTTAGTATATACTAACTTTATAATTTTTTCTAAAAACTGTATTATATATTGTAATAAGTTGTTGTTGCTTGTAAAAATTTATTTATGGTAAAACAGATGCTGCGTAAAACTGAAAAACGAAATAATTTGCGATTAATAAGAGGTATTATCTGCATTTTTATAATAAGTTTATTAACAGTTTTTGTTTCGTGTAAAAGAAAAATTGTTGATGGAGGTCATCCAATTTTTATTAAGGCTCAAAATGATTATGAGGATGGTAATTATAAAGAAGCAGCAGAGCTTTACAAAAAGTATCTTAAAATTAATCCAGATTCAGCTAAAGCAAATTTTCAGTTAGGAACAATATATCAGGAACAGAAGGAATACATACAGGCAATATTTTATTATGAGAAATATATTGATCTAAAGCCTGATTCAAGTGATAGACATGTGATCGAAAAATGGATTCTTTCTTCTAAGAAGCAGCTTTTTGAAGAACTTGAAAATAAGTATGATAGGAAGAAAAAAACCTCTCCTAAAAACGAAAAGAGACTTCTTAAAGAACTTGATCAGTTAAAAAAGAAAAATGAAAAAATGAAGGAATTTATTATTAAGCATAAAGATGCATTAAATAATACCGAAAAAAATGATCAGGAACCAAAAAATAAACAGATAGAATCAAATCAGCAAATCTACATAGTTGAACCAGGTGATACTTATTATGGTATATCCAAAAAAGTTTACGGGACAGCGAAATATTTTAAATATATATGGGAATATAATAAAAAAGCTAACTCAAAGCAAAGATTAAAGCCTGGAGATAAACTAATAATACCAAATTTGCCTAAAAATTAATTTTGAAAAATATAACTTACCTTGTTTCCTTGAAATACTATATGATTTGTCTTTAGTTCATCATTAAGAAAATAAATCCATGTAATTTTTGTTCCAGGAGGGGTCATGCATAATGGAGGTGGGCCTAGCGAAATTAGTACATCTTCTCTTGTCATCCCAACTTCAATTTCTCCTTTTTCGAGCTTTGAGACTAGTTTTTGTGAGACATCTTCCAGCTTATTCATAGGATTTAAATGAGTAAAAACCTGTTTGAAAAATTCTTCATCAGTGAGCATTGAATATTCAGGTTCGTTAATAATTTTAAACTGTTTTTTATCTTTGACTGTTTCAAAAACTACGTAATCAGGATATGACTCAATAAATTTTATTTCTGTTCCAAAAGGAATAATTTTCCCTTGTTGATAATTCATATAGCTAATATCCATAGGATTTTTGTACCAGATATTGTGAGCTAGATAAAATTGGTCATATTTTGAAAAACTCAATCCAAATTGGTCATAAATATATGTGAGTTTTGAGTTTGGTGTTGAGTAGTAACAACTTGAAATAAAAATAGTTACTGATAAAAGGAAAAAAGTAATTCCTAATTTTTTTGAATATTGTTTTTTTAACATCAAAGTCCTGTGTTTTAAAGGTTAAATATATTTAATAAACTAACTAATCTAATCTCCTAAGCATGTTCCAACAAGACGTGCACTATGAATCCAGGAGTGGTCAAGAGGAACAATTTTGCGCTTGCCTACTACATCTTCCAAAGGTATTGCTTTGGTTGTATCTTCATGGTCGGCAACCATAACACCATATTGTTCTTTGTTAATAAGAGCAGCACATGCCGTACCGAGTTTAGTTGCTAGAATTCTGTCGGCAGCTGATGGAGTTCCACCTCTTTGTAGATGACCTAATATTGTTACGCGGGTTTCAATATTGCATAACTCCTGTAACTTTTTAGCTAAAGTCATAGTGTGGTTTGATTGTTCAGACTTAAGCAGCGCTAGTTCTTCATTGATTTTTTTCTTTTCGTTACTATTTTTTGCATGTAGTTTTTTTTCTGCAACTGCTTTAAATTTTTTAGCTACATCTATTGACATTGCTCCTTCTGATACTGCAACAATACTAAAATGTTTTCCATTTTTGCTTCTTTGGCAAATTGCGTCTGCAACTTTATTAGCATCATATGGAATTTCTGGAATAAGAATTACATCTGCTCCTCCTGCAATACCTGCTCCAAGTGGAAGCCAGCCGGCATTATGCCCCATAATTTCAACTACCAGTATTCTGTGGTGGCTGTGAGCTGTACTGTGTAGACGGTCAATTGCTTCAGTTGCAATTCCTAGTGCAGTATCAAAGCCAAAAGTTCTATCAGTCATTGCAACATCATTATCAATTGTTTTTGGGAGTGTTATGATATTCAGTCCCTGTTGCATTAACCGATAAGCATTTTTCTGAGTTCCACCTCCACCTAAGCATACTAAAGCATCAAGGTGGTTTTTATGGTAATTTTCTACAATGACATCGGTCATATCCATGACTTTATTACCAACTATCATTTTATGAGGTTTATCTCTGCTTGTGCCAAGAATTGTTCCTCCAATAGTAAGAATGCCTGAAAGGACAGAGCCTGAGAGTCTGACTGTTCTATTTTCCATTAAACCTCTGAAGCCATCTTTAAAACCTATAATGTTCATATCATAAGCATCAATAGCAGCTTTCCCAACTCCTCTTATTGCTGCATTAAGTCCAGGACTATCTCCTCCTGCAGTAAGAATTCCAATGTATTTAGGCATTTCAAGCTCCCTCTTTATTTGTATTTTTAGTCAAGATATATTGAGGTTTTTTATAAAAATATATAATCGGACGTATCTTAAATTATACTAAAAAATGCAATTAAAATCCAGTAATTATTATTTTTTTACTTAAAACAAAGGTTTTTAGGGAAAATCAAAAAAAATCAATATAATGTCTTTAACAAAAAATGTTTTTTTAAATAAAAAAACATTAAACCTTGAAATAATAAGCATTTATTAACATAATGTAATATAGATATATTTTATAATAAATTCATATCACCCATTCAAAACATAATATTATGTACTTCAGAAGACGTTCAAAATCTAGAAATAATAGAAAAAAAATTAAGTTTTATTTTTTAATAATTCTAATTATTGTAATGCTGGTAATTGCTATATTTGGGATTAAAAAACAATTTTTGAGTTCAACTGACTCAAAATATGACAGTGTTATTATTCCAACTGCAAGGCAATATTCAATAGATCCTCTCTTAATTAAAGCTGTAATTTGGCGCGAAAGTGATTTTAATCCTAATGCAGTTGGGACAAAAGGTGAAATAGGCTTAATGCAGTTAATGATGAAATCATCTGTAAAGGATTGGGCCAAGTACAATAAAAGAAAAATGCCTGAAAGGGGAGTTGTTTTTGATCCATGGCTAAATATTGAAATTGGAACTTGGTATCTAGCATGGTGCCGTCAACTGTGGAAAGGTTATGGGAATAGAGAAATATTAGCTCTTGCTACTTATAATGCTGGTTATTCAAATGTAAAAAAATGGATTCCGGAAAAGTATAAAGGTGATGATTTAATTGAATTTATAAAATTCTCTTCAACAAAAAAATATATCTCAAGCATACTTGAAAAGTATCAGAAGTATAAAAATGTAAAAAAATAATTATTTTATAAAAAAAAACTCCGCAAGCGGAGCAAAATATTCAAAGTAACCAAAAAGGTATCAATTAAGCAACAGGGCACGATAATCCTTCATAAGTAGCTTTATTGATAAATTTTGTAAGGTTGGTACCATCATCATCTTTAGCACGTACAGCATATCGCTCCTGAGTACCTTTACTTGTTTCTTTTCTGTAAACAACTTTGTAGCAAGTGCTTTCATCAACCTCAACAGAGGCACGTTTTTTCACATTATAAAACTTTATTGCTGCCATTTTAACACCTTTCTTTATGGTTCTTAACTACGTAAGTTTGAATAGCTAATGATAAATTTAATTGGAAAAATATTTATTGTCAAATTATTTTCTTAATATTTTTACAGTAAACTATGGTTTTGATGGGTTTCCAGCGATTATTTTCAAGAAAAAATAGCTGTTTGGCTTTATTGAGAGCAAATTTGTTTTTTGCAAAATCATCTATAGCTTTAGGAAAAACAATCCAATCACCATTGCATTTAAGGAGCTCCTGGTTGTGTTTTGCTACATTCTCAAGTCCATCTTTAAAACCTCCAACTGGACGTTTTAAAGGTCTTTTTTGGGCTACTTCTTTCAGCTCTGGTAATGGAAATCCCATATAATCTATATCAACTGCTGAGGAGATCCCTAAAATAGGACCACTGTCCATTTCCCCTCCGATACCAGTATAAGTTTGAGCTATAATTACACTTGATCTAAGAGTATAAATATTATTTAGAATTGCGGTTTCTATTGGAAGTGTATGAAGTCCAATTAATAGTCGCTTACCATTTTTTTCAACCGTCAAATCTCCTGGGTGAATGTTTAAGCATGGAAAACTATCTGTTATATTAGTTAGAGGAATAAATCCGGCTAAAATACCGAAATCAATTTTAAATGGAGAAATAAGCTTACGCATTTCATCCGTCCACTGAGAACGAATTTTTCGGCCTACCTCGGTTAATAATGTTACTCTTTTTTCTCCTCTAGCTTTATAAAATGCTCTAATATCATGTTCTATGAGAGGAATATTGTACTTTGTTGCAATTATACCAGCTTTACTTTTCTTGGGGGCGTCAGTTACAATTACAGAAGGATGCCAGGAGTCAACATGATTATCTTTAACATATTCTAATATTTTTTCTGCATTGGTTCCACTGCCGCTTAGGAAAATGGCAGCATTATAGCTAGAGGTTTTTTGAGGTAGAAATAAATTTAAATTCTCTGTATTATTATTCATGTGTTATACTCAAATCAAAATAAATTTAGTAATGTTAATAGATTTTCCAGGGTAATTTTTGTCCCCCAAAAAACAAAGACTAAAATACCTTTAATATGTTAATCATACATTTAGAAAGTTGTAAGAAAAAAACACTTTAAGAAGTATAATTATTGAATTTTGATTTTTCATGTGTAAAATTAATAAAAATGAAAAAAATTATTCAAGTTTAAATCCAACTTCAGGGGAAAAATATGAAGAGTATTAACAAATTAGCATGTACACTTTCACTTTGTACTATCATTTTAACTGCAGCAAACTATGCAAAAGCTGATTTTTGGAGATGGACAAAGCCTTTTAAAGGGCCGTACCAGAAAATTCAAACACTTATTGTTACTGGTAATTATGCTGAGTCGCGTTTGCTTGCAGAGTTAATACAGGTTGAGAATAGGCAGCCTATTTTACTAATGCCTTCAGTTAATGACGAAAGAATATTTTTCATGCCTCCTCAAAAAAGTGCACAGGCTTTAGAAGTTCCTTATTCTGAACTGACAAATTTTGTAAGCTTTCTCGGAGCAAAGCAAATATTGATTCTTGGTAATAAAAACTATGTACCGGAAAAGTATACAGATAGAATTCCGGGGAATCAGGTTATTTGGAGAATTTCTGGAGATAATTGGAAAAAAATAGCTGCTTCAATGGGAAGATTTTTAAATTTAACTAATCTTTCCAGTGATTATAACAGCCTCGCAGATAAAATGAAGAGTGAAATTAATTATAAGAGAGTTAATCAGCAGACAGAAGCTGAAGAAAAGCCTGTTTTAGTTGAGGAGACTGAAGATTTAGAAATTATTCCTATAACTGAAGAGCCGGTTATTACTCCTGAGCCAGCAAAACCTGCTAAGATAGAGGTTCCAAAACCTATTGATGCATCGGTAAAATAGTTTTCAGTAATAAACTTTACTTATAGTGAAAAGAGCTTTAGAAAACAGAGTCGACAGTCTTTTCAAAAATAAACCCGAGAGCATTGAATTTGGTAAATTTACAATTAAATTGCCAAAAATATTTGGTTTTTGCGGGGGTGTAGTAAGTGCACTAATAAAACTTGAAAATACTGTAAAAGAATTGTACACCCAACAGAAAATCTTTCTGTTGGGTGAAATTATTCATAACCCAACAGTAAATCAATACTTCATTTCTTTAGGTGTTCGGATTATACCGGAATCCGAGCTGAATAATATTTTTAATATAGCTTCACCTGATGATATAATTGTTATTCCTGCCTTTGGTATTTCCCTTAAACTTGAAAAGAAAATTCGTGCTGTATATAAAAATGTTGTTGATACTACATGTAAAAATGTGAAGAGCGTATGGAGATTTATTGCCAAGGAGGCAGAAAAAAAATCAACAATAATTTTATATGGTAAGCCAGGTCATCCTGAAGTTAAAGCAAGTCTCTCAAGAGCAGGAAATGATTGCTGTGTTATTGTTCTTCATAACTTAAAATCAGTTAGAATGTTTACAGAAGTTTTATCAACACAGACGCTAAATTTCAGTAATATATTTATAAAGGACTGGTTGGTTAGGAATAAAATTTACTTTTGTAATGGAGAAAGTTTAAATGTTAGAAGATTAGCCTTGGCTAATCAAACAACCATGCTTTATAATGAAACAATTGATGCTGAAAAGCTGATTAGGCAGGCAGCAGATAAGAATAATTATCATTTTTCTTTCTGCGATACGATTTGCAGAGCTACGTATTTAAGACAGCAGGCAGCAGTGGAAGTATGTTCCCAGTCCCCTGACTTAATCTTTGTAATCGGAGGATATGAAAGCAGTAATACCCTACATTTATATAAACTGGCTCAGAAATATTCAAAAGTATATTATTTGAGGGATGCTAATGTGATAACTCATTCAACTATAGTCCATTATAACTCAGAAAAAGAACAGGAAGAGACGGTTTTAATTAGAGATATTTTTCAAAATGTTAAAACTATTGTAATTCTGGCCGGTGCTTCATGTCCTTTTACTGTTATTAATGAGGTTATTGAAAAACTTAAGACAATTGACAATTTACAGTTCTGATTATTTAAGTTTGATAAAAGAAGAGAGGGGATTATATGAAAAAAAGATTGTGTTTATGCTTGTTTGCTGTTATATCTTTTCAATTATTAACTTCATGCCAACTATTTACCAATAAACCGATTAATGTAACTGATAATGATAATGGTAAATCATTTTATTTGAAAAAAAATGAGGTTTTTTTTATAGAGTTAGATTCATCTCCTGAAACTGGTTATATGTGGGATATTTTACCATACAATGAGAGGATTATAAGTTGTATTGACTCAAAATTTATTAAAAAAGAAGACCTGAAAGGTATAAGAGTTATTAGACTTAGAGCAAGGGCAGAAGGCGAAGCAGATTTAAATTTGATTTACTATAGAATCTGGGAAAAGAGTAAAACTCCAGTAAAAGAAATAAATGTTAGAATAGTTGTTAAATGATATTATCTTAATAATTGTGCATTTAATTAGCAACTAATAATGTTAAATACAGTATAAGGAAAAAGTTTAGAAGTTAGTTCAATTTTGCATAAGAAGTATTATATTTATTTCTTTAGTAATTTAATCATAATTAATATATTTTGGAAAAGATTATGGAATATCAGGTATTAGCCAGAAAGTGGAGACCCAAAACATTTACTGATTTAATCGGACAGGAGCATATTACACGAACCTTGCAGAATGCTTTATTGAATCAGAAAACTGCCCATGCTTATTTATTTGTAGGTCCGCGTGGTATAGGGAAAACAACAGTTGCAAGAATCTTTGCTAAAGCTTTAAATTGTGAAAAGGCACCAATTGCGAATCCATGTTGTGAATGTGAATCCTGTACAAGTATTGCAAGTGGTAGTAATATCGATATTATTGAAATAGATGGAGCAAGTAATAATAGTGTTAATGATATTAGAAACTTAAGAGATGAAGTATTATATACACCAGTAAAATGTAAATATAAAGTTTATATCATAGATGAAGTACATATGCTTTCAAATCAGGCATGGAATGCATTACTCAAAACTTTAGAAGAGCCACCTGAACATGTTAAGTTCCTTTTTGCAACAACTGAAGCGCATAAAATTCTTCCTACTGTATTATCAAGATGTCAACGCTTTGACTTAAGAAGAATTCCTGAGAATTTAATTATTAAGAGATTAAAACAAATATCTGATGCAGAGAATGTGAATATAAGTATTAATGCTATTCGTGCTATTTCTAAAGCTGCCGATGGTGGTATGCGTGATGCATTATCATTGCTTGATCAGATGATTGCATTTCATATGTCAGATGATAATAAAGAAATTTCTGAAGAGCAGGTTCTTAGAACTTTTGGCTTAACAGCGCCAGAAGAAATGCAGCGGTTAATAGCAGCAATCTTACAAGATGATAAAGCGAATCTGATAATGGGTATTCATAAACAGGCGCAGGCTGGTCTAAATCTTGAGCAGTTATTTGGCGATATTCTAAATTACTTGAGAGGAATAGAGATTTGCCTTTTAATTGAAGATGCTGATTCAATTCTTGAAGTTGGCAAAGATGTTGTTGATGTTTATAAAAAACTTGGAACATTGACTTCAATTTCGATAGTGCAAAGATTACTTGAAGTTCTTTCTCCTGCAGGAAAAATACTTCATGATTCATTAAATAAGCAGATTTACCTTGAAACAGTTTTGCTCAAAGCTATAAGATTTGCGAGATCATCGAAGATTGAGGACTTAATTACAAAGATTAATGAACTTAGAAAAAATAACCAGATGGGTGTTTTAAATACATCTTCAAATTCCTTGCATAGAAGTAACTTAACAAATCAGGATACTTTTCAAAAAAAAACTTCATTAATTGAAAAGAAGCCTTTAAATGAAGTATACGAGAAAGCACCTGAAGAAAAGAAACATTCAGCAGAGGAATATAGCAACGTTTCTGTTCAAAAAGAGCATTCAGAGAATATTAGTAAAAAAACAGAAGATTTTGTAAAAAAAGAAGAAGTAATTCAACAGCAGAAACATAATGAAACTTCTGAAAAGAAACCTGAATCTTTAACTTCTCATGTTGAGGAGAAAAAGCCTGAAATACATTCTCAATCTTACAAAATAGAAACTGGAAATGATATATCAAATCCTATAGAACCTAATCAGAAAACTGAAAATAAGGTTCAATCAGGCCAAAATCAGATTCCAAAGAAACCAAAGTTAACTTCACCTAAAGATCTTTGGCATCGTTTGATAAAAGAAGTAGAATTAACTTATAATAATTCTCAGCTTAAATTTTACATGCAGGAAGCAAAACCTGAGATAATTGATAAAAATGCTCTTTCTGTTTGTTATGATGAAGAATTTGAAAGTGTTCATGCAGAAAGAGTAAAGCAGAATCAAAATGTTTTAAATGAAGCTATTGCTAAAATAACAGGTATTGATGGTTTTAAAGTTAAGGTTTTACAGAAAAAAGGCTTGGTTGAACCTGTTGAAAATGCAAAGAAAGTTGATCCTGAAGAAGTTAAGCGTAAAATTTCTGAGAGTCAATTTATTCAGCAGGCGTTGGAGCTTTTTGATGGAACAATTGTTGATGTTAGAGGTTAAATAAAACAAAAAAATAGACGGGTATATAGCCTGATTATTTATTGATAATATTTTTTTGCCAAATTATTGATAGGCAATAATATGAAATTAAGAAAGGAATAAATATGTTTGGAAAAATTGGTGATATGGGCAATATGATGAAAAAAGCCTATGAAATGAAAAAAGAATTTGGAAAAATACAGGAAGAGCTTTCAGAAGTTGAAGTTAAAGGAATTTGCGGGACATCTGTAGAGGTGACTGCTTCAGCAGATATGAAAATAAAAAATATTAGAATTGCACCTGAAGCTATTAACAGTGGTGAAACAGAGAAACTTGAAGATCTTATACAAATAGCTGTTAACAATGCATTAGATGAAGCTAAAAAAGCTTCTCAGCAAAAACTTGCCAGAATAACTGGTGGCTTGAATCTACCGGGATTATTTGGTTGATAATTAAGTTTTCTGTTTTGTGAATATAATGAAACAAACTAAAATCTGAAAGAAATAGTATGTCTGATTCTTATTATCCTGAAAAACTTGAAGAGGTTATTACGCTTTTAAAAGAACTTCCGGGAATTGGCCAGCGTGGAGCTGAAAGAATGGTTTTCAGTATGTTAAAATGGCCAAAAGATAAGCTTAAGTTTTTTGGAGAAACTATTTCAAGTTTATCAGATAATATTAAAAAATGCCAAAAATGTGGTAATATCTGTGAAGATGACTTATGTAGTATTTGTAAAAATTTACATAGAGATTCTTCTCTGATATGTGTCTTGGAAGATTATACACAAATTCCATCTATGGAGAAGAGTGGCTTTAAAGGCTTGTATCATATTCTAGGTGGAAAACTTTCTCCTCTTGAAAATAAAGGCGTGGATGCACTTTCATTTGAGTCATTATGCAATAGAATTAAAAATGAAAAGCCAAAAGAGATTATACTGGCTTTAAGTCAGGATATTGAAGGGCAGGCTACAGCCATTTATATTGCTGAACAGCTGAAAAATCAGGGAATTAAAATAACTACACTTGCAAGAGGCATTCCGGCAGGAGCAGATATTTCCTATGCTAATTCTGCAACAATTGCTGCAGCTATTGATGGGAGAATATCAATATAGAAATGAGCGGTAAAGATCGGATTAGGACAATAATTTTTGGTACAAATACGCCGGCTGGTAAGGCGTTTGATGTATTGCTTATTATTTGCATTGTTGCAAGTGTTCTGGTTGTTATACTTGATAGTGTTGCTTCAATTCATCTTGTGTATTGGAAGCTTATTGAAGTTTTAGAATGGTTTTTCACCATAATCTTTTCCATAGAGTATATTTTAAGAGTTTATTCAGCTTTTAAAAGAACAAGGTATATTTTCAGTTTTTTTGGAATAATTGATTTAATTTCTGTCCTGCCAACTTATATAGGTGTTTTTTTCCCTTCAGCAGCTCCTTTGCAGGTAATAAAATTATTAAGAATATTAAGAGTTTTCAGAATTCTCAAGCTGGCATCTTTTATTAAGGAAGTAAATGACTTTATAACAGTATTTAAAGCTTGTGGTAGAAGAATTTGTATTTTTATTCTTACAGTATTAACTATAGTTACAATTCTTGGGTCAGTTATGTATATAATCGAACCAAGCAGTGCAGGCTTTACAAATATTCCCAAAGGTATTTACTGGGCTGTTGTAACACTTACTACAGTAGGTTATGGAGATATTTCTCCGAATACAGCTTTGGGGCAGATTATAGCGGTTATAATTATGATATTAGGTTATAGTCTTATTGTGGTGCCTACAGGATTTATTTCTGTTGCAATGTCTGCAGAACTTACAAACAGTAGAGCTAAAATTATTTGTAGCAACTGTAAAAAGAATATTTACTACACCGATGCAAAATATTGTAAATACTGTGGGCAGAAATTATAAAAATTATTTTTTTTTCAGGTAATCTGAAATTTCATATGCAAGTTTAATTCCGATGTTATCAATTCTTTGAGATATTTGTTCCGGTGTAGCTTTTCTTAGTTCTGATATAGAAGAGTAACTTCTGAGAATTGCTCTTTTTCTTTCTGTTCCTATTCCAGGGATATCATCTAAAATAGATTCATTTATTCTTTTCAATCTTATTTCGCGATTGTAGGTAATTGCAAATCTATGAGCTTCATCACGAACAGCCTGCAATAATTTTAGGGCAGGATCTGTTTTATCAAGAAGTATAGGTTCAGATTTTCCAGGAAGAAAAATTTCTTCCCTTTTTTTGGCAAGACCGATAACAGGAAAAGCTGGGGTGCCAACTTCTGTAAGAGCTTTAAGAGCAGAGGATAGCTGGCCTTTACCTCCGTCTACCATTAATAGTTCCGGCATTTTAATGTTTTCATCGAATTTTCGCTTAAAGTGCCTCTTTATGACTTCATTCATCATGCTAAAGTCATCAATACCTTCAACAGTTTTAATTTTAAAACGACGATATTTTTTTCTATAAGGTTTTCCATTTTTAAAACAAACCATGCTTGCTACAGCAATCTGATCACTAAGATTAGAAATATCAAAAGCTTCAATAAGTATTGGGCTTTTCTTTAAACCAAGTGCTTTTTGTAAAGCATCAACCGCAGACTTATCTGATTCAGTTAGAGTTTTTGAATAACGAAAAGAGCGATTCGACTTTCCAAAAGTTTCTTTGATATTTTTGACCATATCGCGGCGTTCAGCAGCTTTTTCAAATTTTTGTTTTTTTGCAAACTCATACATTTCTTTTTCCAAAGCTGCTATTACGTCATCAATATTTCCAGATAATACTTTTAGTAAATTATTTACTTTCTCAAGATATTCGTCTTTGGTTACTTTTTGAATGCATGGTTCACAGCAAGCCTTTACTCTTGCTTCCATACAATGTTTGCGATCATTTTCTCCAGGTTCATGAACATTGCAAAGCCTTAGCTTAAAATATGAAGATAAAAAGTTAACTGTTTGTTTTAAGACTCCCCCGTGTGGAAAAGGTCCATAGTAGTTAGCTCCATCGTTTTTCCTTATTCTTACAAGAGAAAGTTTGGGATAGGTATGATTGAGATTAATTTTAACAAGAAAATAACGTTTATCATCTCTCATTAAAATATTATAATATGGAGCATATTGCTTAATTAATCTTGATTCTAGAATTAATGATTCAGATTCAGATTTTACAGTAAAACATTCCCATGAATTAATTGAATTAATAAGAGAGCGTAGTTTTGGATCAGCTCGCAGGGCACGTGATAAATGAAAATAATGAGAAACTCTACGTCTAAGATTGACTGCTTTGCCTACGTAAATTACTTTGCCGAATTTATCTCTGAAAATGTATACTCCCGGCTTGTCAGGGACATCGCCGGGATAAAATTTAACTTTCTTCATTTTTTACGGAAAACAAAAAACTTACTTCCAAAAAAATTAAAAATTAAACCACAGATAATACCTATCAAGGTTGTTAATAAGTAATAAGTATGGAAGAATTCAATTGATTTAAAGAGTGATACTGAAACAATCCAATTTACACAGAAACCAAAGATACATGTTGCTGAAAATGCAAAATATTGTTTCATAATATTTCCATCTTTGGCATGTTCAAAAGTAAATTGTCTATTCAATATAAAATTTGAAGTTAAAGCAACAATAAATGCAATTATAAGGGATATCATATAAGGAATATTTAATAAATCAAAAGCTATGAAAACAACAATAAGATTTACAATTGCCCCAGTTCCGCCAACAACACCAAATTTTATAAATTCAAATAAAGATTTAAAGCGATATTGATAAAGTCTCATTACGTGTCTGACATAATCAATCTGCTCTTTTAAGCTGAGTTTACTTTCGCCATGCAGTCGTTCTTGAAATTGAATAGGAATTTCCTGAAGATTTTTAGGCTCACCTTTTACAATAATTTCAAGACCTATTTTAAAGCCTAAAGGGTTTAAGAGATCATATTTATTTTCAATAAGGTGCTTATGAAAAGCAAAAAAACCTGCCATTGGGTCGGTTGCTTTTGAAAATGGGCGTGCAAGTTGTTTAGATACCCAGGCGTTTAATTTTCTAAACCAATTGAAATGTGCGGCACCTCCACCTTTTACAAAACGGCTGCCAATTACAAAATCAGCTTTATTCTTTGAAATACAATCAACCATTTCAGGTACCTTTTCAGGAGGATGACTTAAATCTGCATCCATAACCAGATAAATATCACCATTTGCAATTTTAAGTCCGGCAATTACTGCTGATGAAAGTCCACGCTCATCTGTTCTCACTTTAATTGATGCGTTATAACCTTCTTCTTTAAGCTTATCTACGTTTTCAACAATGCCATCATTGGAGTTATCGTCTACAATAATAACTTCATAATTATATTTGTCCTTTAAAGCTTCATCTATTTTTTTTACCAGTACAGGTATATTAGCAGCTTCCTTATAAGTAGGAACTACGATTGAAACTAATTCATTATTCATAATTATTAACCATTTAAAAATATTTAAAATCTAATAGATAAATTAGATCTATAATTGTCTGCCAATCATATTTTGGCAACATCGTAACCTATAATATACATCTAAAAGCAAATAGATTACACTCTTTAAAGCTTATTTTTATAATTAATTAACTTTTTTACTTAAAAGAAGAAATTAGGATATTGAAAAATTAAAACAAGTGTTTAAAATTAATGTTTAAAAGTTTTTAAGGAGAATGTAATGGATACAAAACAAAAAATACTTTATGCAGCAGCAGAGAAGTTTGCAAAAGATGGTTATCACAAAACTACGATACGAGATATATGCAATCATGCAGATGTGAATATAGCAGCAGTAAATTATCATTTTAAAGGGAAAGCAGAACTTTATTTAAAAGTGTATGAATATTTGTTTATTGAAACTGATGATGAATGGGATAGAGAAGAGTTAAGCTTTAAATCTTTCAGCGAGTGGAAATCATATATTTATAGTTGGGTTTTCGGACTTCTTCGAAATATTTCAAGCTCCAGAGAGATTTATCAATGGAAGTCTATACTCTATGCGAGAGAAATGGTGGAGCCAACAGAGCATTTTTTAGTTCTATATCATTCGTTCTTTGAACCAAGGTTATTAAAATTAGAAAAAAATATTGAATATGGCTTTTCAGATAGAAAAGCTGAAAAAAATTTTATTAAGATTCAGGTGTTTTCTATTATGTCTCAAATTTTATTTTATGCGCAAAACAAAAAACTTGTATCATTAGTTTATGGACCTGACTTCTACTCTAAAGAAAATATTGAAACTATTGCACGTGATATTACTAATGGAGTGATTTTAAAATCAAAAAATAATTAATAATTATATAAACAAAGAGAAAGATGAAAAAGATGCTTATAAGTTGGACTTGTAAGAAACTAAAACCTGCTTTTCTACTAACACTGGGGTGTCTATTGTTAATAGGGTGTAGTAAAGATGAATCTAATATAAAAACACCGGCAGTAAAAGTTGTTCTTGAGAAACCTGTAAAAATGTTATTTCAGGATAAGCTTTGCGTACAAGGAACTGTTGAGACTAGAGATCATGCAAAGATTTGTGCTAAAGCAAGCGGTACTTTAAATAGACTTGTTGTTTCTGAAGGAGAGCATGTAAAAAAGGATCAACTATTATTTCAGACTGATAAAGTAAATTTAGAAAATAAGGTAGAAATAAGCAAGCAGAGCATCAAAGTAGCTGAAACTGCTTTAAAACAGGCAGAAGTTGATTTAACGAGAGCCGAAATAAAACTTGCAAAGTATACAATTGATTATGGTAGAGCTCAAAGACTTATAAAAGGTAAAGCAATTTCCAAAACAGCTTATGAAGAAGTGGAATTGTTATTTAAAGACAGCAATGCGTTAGTAAATTACTGTAAAGTTGTTTTAGATCATACAAGAGCACAGTTAGCGCAGGCAAAAGGGAATTACGCTATAGCAAAAAAACAATTAGAAGATTCTATGGTTAGAGCTCCATTTAATGGTGTAATTACTGATAAATATATTGAAGAAGGAGAATATGCGGTGCAGGGTAGCCCAGTTCTTAATCTTGTAAATCCGGATATTTTAGAAACTTCACTTCTGATAAGTGCAAAATATTATAACAAAATACATCCAAATAAAACCCAAGTAGAAATATCAGATGGAGCTAATGAGCTTATGCTTAAAGCTATGGTTACTTATCGTTCTCCAATCATTGACCCTACAACCAGAACATTTGAAATAAAAATAACACTGCCTAAAAAAAATGGTTTTGTAAGTGGTATGCTTTGCTGTGTAAATCTTATCTTATCCTCTCATGAAGGTTATGGCGTTCCGAGCGAAGCAATTATGCAGAAGAGTAATAATAAAATGGTTGTATTTACTGTTGCAGATAAAAAAGCAAAAATGATTTCAGTTATTCCTGGAATAACAGATAAGAATTTTACAGAGTTAAAAGAAGGAGAAAAACTCAAAAGCACAGAAATTGTTGTTCAGGGGCAATCATTTTTGAATGAAGGTACAACTGTAAAAGTGCTTAATAAGACGGGAAATAGTAAACAGGTTGAAAAGAAGAGTAAATAATGTTTTTAAGTAATTTTTCAATAAAAAGACCAGTAGCTATCACAGCAATACTTATAGTATTTTTGCTGCTCGGTATTAACTCGTATAGAAAATTAGGCTTAAATAATATGCCTGAAATTGATATACCTTATGTAACAGTTACAGTTATTTATCCCGGGGCAAGCCCGGAAGAGCTTGAAGTTGACGTGGCAAAAGTTATTGAAGACAGTGTATCTACAATAGACGGTTTAAAAAATTTAGATAGTATATGTGTTGAGAATTTATGCCAGCTTACACTTGAATTTCAATTGGATGTAGATGTAGATGTCGCAGCTACAGATGTTAGAGAAAAGGTTGATCTTATTATTAATGATTTACCTGAAGATGCAGAAGCACCTGAAATAGCTAAATATGATCCAAATTCAAAACCCGTAGTTACCCTTATTCTTACAGGGGATGTTCCTTTAGATCAACTCTATGACTATGCAGATGAAAAGTTATCAGATCGCTTATCTTCAATTTCTGGTGTAGGAGAGGTTCAGGTATCAGGAGGAGAAGAACTTGAAGTTCATGTAATTCTGAATAAAAGAAAAATAATTTCTCATGACTTAACAGTTGCTGATATTATTAGTAAGTTGAACAAAAACAATATAAAAATTCCTGGAGGAACTATTACTAATGGGCGGCAGGAACTTAGTGTTACCTTTGATAGTGAATTTCATAGTTTAAAAGATATAGAACGGCTTGAAGTAGGAAAAGTTCAGGGTAAAAGAATTTATCTTAGAGACGTTGCAATAGTAAAAATGAAGTCGGAAAAAAAGACAACTAAAGCATTCTATAATGGAGAACAGGCTGTAAACTTAAAAGTTGTTAAAAAGGGAGAAGCAAATGCAGTAAAAGTTGTTAATAAAGTAAAAGATGAAGTTAACAAAATACAGAATAGTGGTATGCTTCCCAGTGGTATGAAGTTGACTTGGTTTGTTGATGATGGAGAGTTTATTAATGCAAATGTCCGTGATGCATGGTTTAGTATTGCATTAGGAATCTTATTAACAGCATTTATCTTGTTTGTATTCCTGCATGAAATGAGATCTGTTTTTATTGTCATTCTCAGTATGCCTGCTTCAATAATTATAACTTTTATAATAATGAAGTATTTTGACTATACATTTAATAACTCAACTCTTCTTGCGCTTGGAACTTCAGTTGGAATTTTGGTTACTAACTCTATCGTTGTAATAGAGAGTATTTTTAGAAATCTTAAAAAATCTAATGCAGCTGATGCTTCTGCCAAAGCTGCCTCAGAAACACTATTGCCTGTATTAGCAAGTGCTTTGACAAATGTTGTTGTGTTTGTTCCTATAGCTATGATGAGTTCACTTGTTGGGCGATTTTTTATACCTTTTGCTGTAACTATGACAGCAGCAACACTTGTCTCTCTGTTTATAAGTTTTAGTATGACACCTATGCTTGCATCTATCTTTTTAAGAAAAAGCCATATTAAAAGATCTATACCAATATTTGAGTGGTATGTAAGAATCTGGGAAAAAGGCTATAATAGAACAGAGGAATTATATGGTATAATGCTAAGAAAAATGTCAAAAGTTTCTCTTTTGATAATAGTAATTACAATCCTCATTCTTATTGGAGTTGTAATGTTTGTTATTCCTAGGGTAGGGACTTCATTTTTTCCTGATTCAGATCGGGGAGAATTTATCGTAAAAGTTGAATATCCAACAGATTATAATTTAAAACTTACAACAAAACGTCTATTAGAAACTTCAAAAAAGATTAGAAAAATACCAGGTGTAATCTCAACGGCTACTGTAGCTGGTAAAGTTCAGGGTGTTTTAGGTAAGGTTTCTCAGGGAGTTTATCTTGGAGAAATTACTGTTAAAACTCTATCAAAAGGCGATAGAGCTACAAACATTGAGGAAATGAGGGATATTTTACGTTCAGCTTTACAAAATGAACCTGATTGTATTGTAACTGTAAATATTCCTTCAGCTATTGGTGGTTCTTCGTCTGTTTTGGAAATGGAAATTTCAGGAACAGATTTAGATAAACTCAAAGAGTTAACAACTAAAGCTTATAACACTGCAGTACAAAGTGGCCTTCTTACTGATATAGATACAAATATAAGAGCAGGCAAGCCTGAAATATGTATTATTCCTCAAAGAGCAATAATGCAGGACATGAATATTAATTCTAACTTTCTTGGAACAGTTATAAGAGGGAATATTGAAGGAATTGAAGCCGGAATGTATAAAAAAGGGGATAGATCATATGATATTCGCGTTAAGCTTGAAGATGAAGATGGTGTAAACCAGATTGATGAATTTAACTTTGCAACTAAAGAAGGCAAACCACTTAATATTAATGTAGTGACAGATATAGAAAGAAGTACTATTCCCATTCAGATAACAAGAGCTGATAAAATGAGGACAATGAATCTATATGCTAACGTTGCCCAGGGTGCTTCTCTAGGAGAAGGTGTTAATTTTTTAACAGAAAAAGTAAATGAAATACTCCCTGGCGGCTATAACATGAAGTTTAAAGGACAGGTTGATAAAATGGGAGAAGCAAAGGCAGATTTTCTAGAAGCGATTATTATTGCTGTTATTCTTACTTATCTATTGATTGCTGCTATACTTGAATCCTGGTTGCTGCCAATATTAATTCTTGCTACTTTGCCATTAGCATTTATAGGGTTGTTTATAATACTGTTTTTAACGGGAGAATCGTTATCTATGATGGGATTGTTAGGCGCAGTAATGCTTATTGGAATAGTTGTTAATAATGCTATTCTTATAATGGATGATGTTATTATCTTAAAGAAAGAAGGATATGATTCTAAAGAAGCAATGCTAATTGCTGCTAAAAGAAAATTCAGGCCGATTATTATGACAAGTATTGCTGCAATTTTGGGTATGCTTCCTATGGCATTTGGTAATGGATTGGGTTCTGAATTAAGGTCCAGTTGCGGAATAGGTATCGTCGGAGGATTGATATCATCTACTTTGCTTACCTTGATTGTAGTACCTATGCTTTATATTCTTTTTACAGGAAAAAAGAAAGTAGAGGATAAAGAGAATAAAAAGGTATGAGAAGTGCTTTTTTTCAGGCTAAATTTTTAGCCTGAAAAATTATATTCCGGCAAGTTTTCGCTTAATGGCTATAATAGTGGTAATAACTATATAAATAATTCCGGCAAAAATTATAATAGTAGGGCCGCCAGGGAGATTTGTTATAAAACTGATACTGAGACCAATAACTGTAAAAAATATACAGAATAATATTGATAGAATCATCATAATTGATAACTTCCTTGAGAAATGACTAGCAACGGCTGGTGGTAATGTAAGTAGTGCAATCACCATTATAATTCCTACAATACGTACAAGTAATACTATTGTAATGGCTGTTAAGCAAAGAAGCATTAAATAATATAACTTAGTATTTAGACCTCTTAGCTTTGCATGCTCTTCGTCAAAACAGATTGCAAGAAGAGGATTATAAAAAATAAAACAGATAAATAAAACAAAAACGGATAAACATAATATTACAAAAAAATCTGTTTTAGATATTAGTAAAATATTTCCAAAGAGATAACTCATTAGTGAGTTGGAGTATGTGGAAGTTTGAGAAATAAAAATTATTCCCAGAGCCATACCTATAGCCCATACAGCTCCAATAACACTGTCTTCCCGTTCTTTTATGAATATTGATACGCATCCAATAATTATAGCTGAAATAAGTGCAGCAATAACTGCTCCCAGTGTTGGGTTGAAATTAAAATATAAAGCAGCTCCTATTCCTCCTAAAATACTATGGGAAACGGCTCCGGCAATATAGCTTATTCGTTTTGTTATGACATAGGTTCCAATTATGCCAAAAGGTATACTTGAGATGATTCCTATAAGAAATGCATATCTTAAAAAAGATGCATAGGGATTTACTAATGCATTAAAAAGTTCAATCATTATTTTAACCAATTATACATGAGTGTTTATCATGTTGTACTAATCTAATATCTTTATTATACATTTGTGCAATAATATCACCGCTTAAACTGCTAGTTGGGTGTTTAATAACAGTTTTGTTTACACATAATACATCTTTAAATTGTTTTGCTACAAATCCGATATCATGTGAAACAGTAAGTATTGTGATTTTTTTACTTAACACTTCAAGTATCTCTAGAAAATCTTCTTCAACCCTTGGGTCAAAATTTGATGTGGGTTCATCTAATAATAGCAGTTTAGGATTTGAAGCCAAAGCTCTGGCGATTAAAACACGTTGCCGCTGACCGCCCGAAAGTGATGAAAAATTTTGTTTCTGTATATTCCCAAGAGCAAGTAAATCAATAATTTCATAAACAATATTCCTATCTTCTTTTGAATAAAAATTAAATATTTTTTTCTTAATTCTTCCCATTAAAATAACATCAAAAACAGTTATGGGAAAAAGTGCATCAAGACTTGCATATTGGGGCATATATCCAATTTTATGATGAACTTTAATGGGGGGAGAATCAAAAACAGTTACTTTGCCCGAGGTTGGTTTGATTAGACCAAGTATTAATTTAATAAGAGTTGATTTTCCCCCTCCGTTGGGTCCGATAATACATGCAGAAGCAAATTCTTTTATTTTGAAGTTAACATCTTTTAAAATAGAAACTTTGTTATAGTTGAAACATATATTTTCAAAACAAATAATATCTTTTTTAGACATTAATTTTTCTCCAGAGAAAATGAATACTCTAATTTATTTGTGATATTTTGAAAATTACTAATTATATTTTCAGAGAGTGGATTAATTGATATAACACTTCCATTTATTTCATTTGCTAGAGACTTGGCTGTTTTTTTTGAGAATTGGGGTTCAACAAAAATAATTTTTACACCCATTGTTTTAGCTTTAGTTATTAAAAGCAACAGTGCCTTTGCCGGTGGGGTAAGACCATCAATTTCAACAGCTTGTTGTTTTAAACCGAAATCCCTGGCAAAATAACCAAAGGCAGGATGAAATACAAAAAAAGTTTTACCATTGTATGGGCTTAATATTTTCTTAAGTTTTAAATAAGTTGAATTAATTCTAGTTATGTATTTTTTGTAATTATCCTCAAAATACATTTTATGTTCGGGCATTAATTTAGTTAAATATTCAGATGTATTTTTTGCAATTTGTTTTAATCCTTTGGGTGATAACCAAATATGAGGATCGGTAACTTTTACTCCGTTAATATTATTTACAATTGGTATAATATTTTTTTCCATATTAAAAAATTGAACTTTAGAGTTCATTGCTTTTAATTTCTTCACTAGAACTTTTTCGAATTGAAGACCTATTTCGAAATAAGCATTCGCTTTGGCTAAGTTTAATATCTGTTGTGGATTGGGTTGATAGTCGTGTGGATCCATATTTGATGGTATCATTACTTTAATATCTACATACTTCCCACCAATTGCTTCAACAATACTTTTTTGCGGGGGTATGGTTACGTAGACTAAAATATTTTCTTTTGAAGTTGGTAAAGTAATTTCTTTATCTGTTTTATTACAGCTTACAAACAGGATTTGTAATAGACAAACGACTATGTAGAGAAAATTTTTTTTCATAACTATTGGTTAAAAGTTTAATTAAATTTAGTAAAATTGAAGCTTAAAATAGTTAAATCTCAAAGTCTAATATTAAAGGTAGGTGATCAGATAAATTGATTTGAGGAATTTCAAAATTTTTGATTTGTATTTCTTTTGAACATAAAATAAAATCCAACTGATGTTTGGGGTTCCATGATGGATAAGTAGGCTTTTTATTTACGTTTGGGTTTTTAAGACCAAGCTGATTCTTCATATATCTTAATTCTGAAACACCATTGAATGCATTAAAATCTCCTGCAATAATTACCGGACATCTTTTTGCTGAAAGTAGGTTGGCCATATGAGCAAATTGCATTTTTCTTGCGCTTTTAGTTAGAGAAAGGTGCAAAAGAAAGAAGCGAAAATCTCCCATATCAAGTTCAATGATTAATTTTTTAAAACCACCCGGGAAATAGTGATAAATTCCATTTGATTTTTTTTCTCTTGTTAAAACAGCATTTCCCTGTTTTCTCAAAATAGGAATGATTTTACTGGTTATGTTATCTCCGTATTTTGTTAAACAGTGAGTATAATGAGATGATTGTTTGCCAATAGCTTCAGCCTGATTGACATTTGAAGTTCGCAATGAACCAGTATCAATTTCGATTAACCCCACGATATCAGCATTTGAATCATCGATAAATTTACTGATTTTTTTAATATTTTTGTCAGGTCTTTTAAGATATCTATGTATTTTTAAAATATTTTCAGTAAAGCTTGAAGGGGCTCCTGAGCCATAGGCAATATTATAAACTAAAACTCTATGCATAGTTGTGAATCATTTTATAAAAACTGTTTAAAATTTGATTAAATAAGATGTATTAGTATATATCTGTATTTGCAAAATTAAAACGGAATAAAGCAGTAATTGCAGATTTTGATTTTTTGTTAGATAATGACTTTTAGACTTTTTTGCTACAATTATCTGTTTAGATAAAAAAACTGCTTAACAAATTAGCCTCAAGAAGTTATAATATAACAATAAATAACTTTTAATTTATACTTAGGAAAAACTATTATGTTAATTGATGTTTTTTTGATTAATAAAGCGTCAGTTGGTGCCTGGCTCGTACTGGCAACTGCATTTATTATAATGGATATTGTTACCATTATTCATATTTTAAAGAATAAACATGATCAGCCTGCAAGTGCCTTGTTGTGGATATTTCTTGTTGTAGAGCTTCATGTGTTTGGGATAATTCTTTATTTGCTTTTAGGAATTAATAGACTTAATACCAAAGGAGTGAAAATTGGTAAAGCCCATAAATCTGTTCATGCTTTAAGAAGTTCGTCAAAATCTCTCTGCAGATATTTAGAAGAAGTTAGGCCGTTCCACTATTCAGGAGAAGAGATCGATGATCACTCTTATTTAGCGGTTCTGGACAGAGTTTTGCCGATGACTTATCCTATATACGGGAATTCTTTGGAACTTCTTGAAGATGGAACATCTGCTTATCCTAAAATGTTTGAAGCAATGCGAAATGCAAAAAACAGTATACATCTTCAATCTTATATTATTATGAATGATATAGTTGGTCAGAAGTTGTTTGATTTATTGGAGCAGAAAGCAAAAGAAGGAGTTAAAGTTAAAGTTTTATTTGATAGAATGGGAAGTGGGAAAGCTTACAAAGCACATTTTTTTAAGCATTGGGCACGTAAAGTACCAAATCTTGAAGTAAAGCCTTTTTCTAAAGTTAATCTGTTTGCTCCGTGGAGAATTCAGCTGAGAAATCATAGAAAATTACTTATTGTTGATGGAGAGGTTGCGTTTATCGGTGGAATCAATATTAGCTCTGAAAATGATCAGAAATTTAGAAATTTAAACAAAAATAAATATATTCATGATTTGCACTGTAAAATTTTGGGGCCTGTCATAGGGGAATTTCAATACACTTTTTTAAGAGACTGGTGTTTTGTTGCTAGAACTGATCCAAAAGAAATATTAGAATCATGTAACTATTTCCCTGCTCCTAAAGCTCATGGGAACTCTATTGTTAGAGTTAATTCATCTGGTCCTGGACAGTCATATGAGGCATCTGAAAGATTATTTATGACAGCTGTTACTACAGCAAGAAAAAGTTTATGGATAGTTACTCCATATTTTGTTCCGGATAAGTCATTTATTAATATGCTGTGTATGGCAGCAGGAAGAAATGTTGAAATAAAAATAATAATTCCGCAAAATAATAATCATTGGTATGTAAGATATGCAACAAGAAGTATTTATAATACTCTATTAAAAGCAAATATCCGCATTTTTGAAAAGGAAGGTGTTTTTTCTCATGTAAAGGCAATGATGGTAGATAGTACATGGGCTACAATGGGATCGAGTAATTGCGATAATAGAAGCTTTAGACTTAATTATGAGTTAGATTTCATTGTTCAGGGTGGTGAATTTATAAGAGATTTACATGATCAAATTTTGAAAGAAGTAGAGGAATCGGAAGAAATAACTATAGATAAACGCAGAAACATTCCGTACCATGAAGAATTTTTAGAAGATTTTTGCTCTTTACTTACACCTGTTTTGTAGTAAGACCGTGAGACTGTAGTGAAATAATGAACTAACAACGACATAAAATATGTTTAGTATTAATTTCTATTACACCAATGCTTAGCATCAGAAATCATTTTACCAAGCATTGCTCCAATGTGTTTACAATCTTCTAACAACTCTTTATAAATTTTTTCGTCTAAATATTTGCAATGATAAGCTGTTCTAAGCCAGTGTTGAGTTTCAGATTGTTCGCTATCAGCATCGCTTAATTTACTGATAAAATGAGCAGTATATCTTCGCTTTTGCCAAGCTTCAGTAATATTAGCACCTATACTTCTTGAACTTCTTCTTATTTGATCAATCAATGAAAACTTTTCATCTTTAGAAAAAGCTTTAGTTAGGGCTTGTCCCTATATGTTTATCTCTTTTATAAGCAGAAAGATATGCTATATTACTTTGTGTTAAACGTATCAAATTTGGCACATAAGTAACAAAAACTATCATTATAATAGTCAGAGGCATATCTTTCATGGATTATACAATATCATTTCAAAGAGAACTTTCACTTAATATTCCTAAAGTTGTAAAGAATAAAGACTATCAAGATTACGAACACCTCCTTAAACGTATCAATGAAATACTTTGCGCAACAGGAGTGGATTTAGATTTTGCTGAACACTATGTGAATACAATTTCTAAACAAAGCAGCAAAGAGCTTACCCTGAAACAGATCAGGAAATACAGCAAATACGGAATAGCAGCTCTAAGATGCATGATAGTAAAAAATCTTACGGGTCTTGGTTTTAGAGAGTTAAGTGTCAGACTTGCAGAAAGTACACTCCTTCAATGGTTCTGTAATTTAGAAAATTTAGATGTAATAAAAGTACCATCTAAATCACAACTTCAAAGATACTCCCTCTGTGTAAGTGAAGACTATCTGCGCAAACTAATTGAATCATTACGAGAAAAGATATCTTTACCTGAAAATATTCTAAATCTGAAAAGTCCATTCAATTGTGAAAATATTTACCTTGATGCTACTTGCCTGAAAGCTAATATCCATTTTCCTGTAGACTGGCTTTTACTGCGTGACGGTATGGTTTCACTTTTGAAGTCTATTTTGGTAATTCGCAGGCATGGTCTCAAACATAGAATGCAACCACCTGAAGAATTTATCCATCGTGTAAATCTTCTTTGTATTGAAATGACAAATGCAAGGAGAAAACAAGACAGCAAGAAAATACGCAAAGCTGTTTTAAGAGAAATGAAAAAACTCTCAAAAGTTATAAGAGGACATGCCGGAACTTATTATAAAATTTTGCAGAAGCATTGGAGAGAAAGGACAGATCTTAGTGAAGGGCAGGCAAATGAAGTGCTTAAGCGTATCAATGATGTCCTCACAAAACTTCCCGAGGCCATAAAGCAGGCACACAGCAGAATAATTACTGGATTACAAATAGAAAGTAAGGATAAAATACTTAGCTTATTCGATGATAGTGCAAGAGTTGTAAAAAGAGGCAAGGCAGGTGCAGAAGTTGAATTTGGCAATACTTTATTTTTAGCAGAACAGTCAGACGGTTTTATTGTGGACTGGCATCTCTATGAAGCTTCCGCACCATCTGATGCCAAAATGACAATTGAAAGCATCAATAGAATGAGTGACAGAAACATAGAAATCAAAAGTGTTGCCGGAGATAGAGGCTGTGACAGTAAGAGATGTCAAAAAATCGTTGCAAAGAAAAAGATAGCAAACAACATATGTCCTAGAAATCCGCATGAACTTATAGAAAAGCTTCAGGATAATAATTTTGTTTTCCATCAGAACAGGAGAAGTCAGACAGAAGGTAGAATTGGAATATTCAAAAACAACTTTACAGGAAGTCCAATAAAAAACAAAAAATTTGAATATAAAGATATCTCTGTTGCATGGGCTGTTCTTACTCATAATCTTTGGGTTCTTGCAAGACTTGATTATGACAATGAAGCAACATTAAAAGTAGCGGCTTAAAGCTTTCCATAAATTATCAAATCTTTGAACAAGCTCTTAGACGTAACCGTTCTGCTAAAATTATGCATTCTGGAAGTAATCCTGATAAATATCTTAAATTTTGCAACACAATCTAGAAAACTGACTACCCGCTACTGGCTACTGAAAACTGAATATCATTAAAACTGAGTTTTTGGGACAGGCTCTAGTTAATTCAAAAATATTCTGCTGTAGGCGAAAAGCTCTTTTATAAACATCTAAGTTTTCATAAGCTAAACATTCCTTATTTTTGAGAGTTAAAAAATTACCCGGCACACTGAAAAATGATATCTCTAATATAATTTATCAGTGACTTGCCTTTTGAAGAGCAAATATCCATAAAATTAAAACTCTCATAATATTCGTTTTTAATTTTTCTTCTTATATCAGCAAAAGCATATGAATTTGCTCTTGCAGTTTTAAATTTTCTAACAGGAGCCTTCTCCTGTTTTATAGTGTATATCCATGCTGCGGTCATGGCAATGCAGCACAGATCAAAATGATTTTCTACAGAATTCCTTTTTCTTGCCTGATTATCCAGAGCACCGAGTTCATGTTTAAGTTCTTTAAAACCGCTTTCTATTTTCCATCTTGCAGAATAATATTCTATCATCTGCTGAGCCGTCAGGCTGCAGTCGGTAGATACAATTGGAAAGAACCATCCGTTTTTATAGTGAACAAGAACAACTTTAACTTTGGTTTTAAATCCTTTGTGCATACATAAAAATTCTGAATATTCACATTTTCTGCTTTTGCCGTAAATGAAGAAATAATCTTCTTTTTTATCAAGAGTCGCTGCCAGCTTCGATAACTTTGGTAATCGAATACCGTAAATTTTCTTTCTCCCTCTTTTTTTTGCTTTACTTTCAGGCGGAAAATCATAGAGAGCTGAATCAATTCTTAAACGAGTAAGGATATGCATTGATTCTTTATAGGAGTTTAAAACTTTTGTCAATGACTTATTACCAAACCAACTGTCAGTAACTACCAGCATAGGAATAGAAAACTGTTCATACAGCTCATTAATCAGTTCTCCGGCAATCTCTATCTTAGTTTTAAATTCTTTTTTATCTACAGATTTTTTAAGCCGGTAAACTTTTTGTTTTACGGGCAGACATGCCCAGCGTCCATGGATAAACTTTTGTATCCCGAGAACAACACGGCAATGTCCAAAAAGATATTTAGAGCTGTTCAGTTTAGCCGCATGATCGTAATGAGTATCGCAGTTTGCAATTTTCTTTCCTGTCTTTCCATATGTTGTATCATCAAGAGCTACAAGAAGTCTGCCGGATGTTTGGATATCATCACCAAGTATTGTAAAAAGTTTTTTCCATACTAAAGCAAGTTTAAGTTTTCCTGACTGCAGAAAACCGTAATATTTTTTTCTCGATATCTTATTAGACAGCATCATTATTGCAAACAGACGATAAATTGCTGAAATACATTTACTGCCTTCGCTGATAATCAAACCGGTTATAATGGTTTTAAAAATAATTCTTCTGTCTTTTCTCGGAATTACTGTTGCAACTTCATCTATTAATGTGCTAAATTTGCAATTACTGAACATGTTGTATTACTCCTTTTTTTTAATTTTGATAATAGAGTAATATAGCATGTTCAGCCACCTGACTGCAATTTGTAAGCTTTTTACAATAAACATGTTATGTCTTAAAACTTGACAAAAGTAAACAAAGCTCTCGGAGCAGCATAGCCGCAACCAATTTATTTCACACTGAGTCACAGGGAACACAGAGAAAAAATAAAGCAAATTGATGACCTTCATACTATAATTTTTATAGTAACCAAAAAAAATATGGAGGTCATCATGAAACTGTTAAAATTATACAGCAAAAATGTACTTGGTGCAATAAGCGGTTTAGACAGAATCAGATTTAGAGGAACAATTAGATGGCTTGCAAATGAGCTTGGTATCCGTACTTTTCTTAGTAGGTCTAAAATATTATTTAAAGATTTTGATAAATGGGCTATGGCAAGAACAGCATTTATAACAGACAGTTGTACTAAACAGGCAGCAAAGCTTGGAATTAAAATAATTTACTTAAGAACCGGAGCAATTGATAAAGAAAAATATGTAAGAAAATATGCTGATGAAAATAATATTAAGAATGGTCCTATTTGTATACTCAGCGTTGTAGAACCTTGTATAAGTCCTAAGATTATAGGCAATAAAGAAACAAAAAAACTTGAGATTCATATGATAACAAGAAAGTGTAAGAAATTCTATTTATATTTTGATGATCCTGAGTTTGGTTTTGGTCATGTAAGGATGCAGACATGGCTTCCCATGAATATTTTCATAAATCTTAATGGTCGCCACTGGCTTGAGAAGCAGTTAATAAAAAATAAAATTGCTTTTATAAAAGACAGAAACAGTTTTCCCTGGATAGGAGATCTTGACACTGCACAAAAGTTATTGTTTGATCAATTAAAAACTGATTGGAATTCATTTCTCTGTAATATTGCTCTTTCTTTATGTCCTGATTTAAATAATATTTTTAATCCTTTGAAAATGGATTATTATTGGTCTGCAGATGATACAGAGTGGGCGACAGATGTTATGTTTAAATCAAAAGTCGAACTTGATAAACTATATCCTTTTCTCTTGGAATACGGAATGAAAGTTTCAGATAGTGTAAGCGTTCTCAGGTATTTAGGTAAGTCAAAGATAACAACATCGGGAAAAATCAGAGGAGTTTTACCTAATGAGATAATGAGTGACTGCAGAAAACGTTTTGAAGGAATAAGGCTAAAACATTGGGTAAACTCTAATTCTGTAAAAATGTATAACAAAAGTAACAATCTTTTGAGATTTGAAACGACTATAACAAATACAAGAGAATTTAAAGTATTCAGGAAACCTGAGAATGATGATACAAAGCCTGAATCATGGTTAAAAATGCGTAAAGGTGTAGCTGATCTATATCGACGGTGTCAAATAAGTCAAAAGTCAAACAATAGATATGCAGACGCAATAAGTGCTGCTAAAGTAAAAGAAACATTAAAAGAAGTTTCAGGCAGCTGCTGTCAGCGAATAACCAAAAAAGGCAGAAAGCACAGAGCAATAAATCCATGGAATATTGAAGATTTCAAACTTTTACTCTTTCTAACCAAAGGCGGAATAAGTATTAACGGGTTTAGAAATTCTGATATAAAGTTCCATCTGTTTGGTAATACAAAAAAGCTTTTAGAAAAAGATAAAAAATACTTTTCCGGAAAAGCAACAAGGTACATTAGATTATTGCGGGGACATGGGCTGATAAGGAAAGTACCCAAAGAAAATCGATATGTTTTGACAGAAAAAGGACGGAAGTTCTCTACGTCATTAATATACGCTTCAAATGTTGATGTAGAGAAACTTATGGATATTGCACAATGAAAACCTTGTTAAAAAAACAAGAAGTTTATTGATTGTAGTACTGAATAGTACTGCCAAAGACCTCAAAAAAATCATCTTTTCTCTTTCGAGGGGCTTAAAACAACTGAAAACGCTGATACTGGGCATCTCACAAAAAAGATGAGAAAAAATTTTTCAAAAATCACCATTGCTATAGATTTAAAAAAATTGCATTTTTTTTAATTCTAAAGTTTTCTGATGATGATTAACAGAAGTATAGTGGATCTGAGAAAATCAAGTTTTCAAAGAACACCCCAAAAAAAACGGGGAAACTTTAGTTTTTATATTATAATGAGAGAAGCTATTTTTAATCGTATTGACCGCGATTTCCAATTAAAATTGTTTTTTTAAATGTTCTCTCATGTTTCTTTCTAAAATCTTCTGCTTTAGATTCTTCATTTCCTAAACTTGGATCACCTCCGATGTTTAACCATTTTTGCCATGAATTTTTATCCATGACTTTTAAGGTTAACTCTATCGAAAAAGGAAGTTCTGTTGAGGAACAATCATCAGAAGTAATGGCTGTTGAATTATCTGGTAAAATTGATGCGCCGGTTTCATCAAAACAATCAAAAGTTAAATCTGTAACATATGGAATAACTTTTTGAAAGTTTTCACTTGACATTGAATTTGCTGTAAATGAAGCTATTGGGGTATCTGTTCCTACCATTGTATTTGTTGTATATCCTACTGTCAAATTATTATAATAGTTCCATTTTGGATTATCCTTAGGATATCCCAGAGCATCATAAGTACTTAGCTTATTTCCGGTAACACTTCTTCTTAACCATCCGGCATTACTGTTAGTTCCATCATTTGTATAATATAATTGATATTTTACTTCACATAATTTAGTAGTACAGTTTTCATTTGGTTTGTAGCTTGTAGCAGTTATAAAAGCTAAGAGTTCATTTCGGTATACGTTCCATGCTGTTTCAGAGTGTTTATCGTCAAGTTTATGCCACCAGAAAGGAATAGTATCGTTTTCATAGTAAATACATTGAAGCTCTTTTGTCATGAGGTCTAAAGCAATTTTTGCGTTTTCAAACGTCATAGTATGTTCGTTTGTAGCAGATGTAGCTTTATGTGCAGTATTATATAAACCCATTACTATCGCAACTATAACAATGAAAATTGCCATTACAGCGATTAATTCAATTAATGTAAAGAATTTTTTTTTAAACAAGTTCATAAAATAAAATTATAAGTTTTAAAATATTATTAACTATTTGAACAAATTTACCTAGACACAATTGTACTTTGCTATTGTCTCTATTTTGAATTTTAACTGGTTTATGTTTTTTTTTAAACACAATATGAGAATATTATGAGAATGAATGAATTTTGTTCTTATATATTATTAATATACGGGAAGTATTTTTTTTAAATAAAACCATTTAGACTGAATTTAGCAATAGAAAATATAAAAAGAGTTTTTTTATTGGTTATAATTAAACAATTCTAAGTAGTAAGTGTTTTTATTTCTATAAGCATAAGGTTTTTCTACTGGCCAGCTAATTTCCAAATTCAATGCTACAGCTTCATCATAACTCAATGCTCCAATACTTTGACCAGCTGCCCTAATATTTTCTACTTGTGATTTCCAAATTAAAACTTCTCCGGTAAAATCAGTAATATTACTATCACCTATTAATGAAGAAACTTTCAAACCATATATACCATTGTTTCCTGTGCTGTATATATCTCCTTCTTCATGTGTCCAACCTGAAGTACTTGTTTCTGTAGATGTTGGTTTTGAGCCTGGAATTGCTCCGCTAGTCCCAAACAAATTATTCCAGGTAGTCGGATCATATGATTCTCTTGCCAAAAAAGCTAACATGCTGTCAGCAGCTTCAGATGAATAGTTTTCTGCAATAGAATCTCTTGTTTCCTGAAATCCTATAGGAAATAAAGAAATAACAGATGTAATGCCAATAGCTAAAATACCAATAGCTAAAACAACTTCGATTAAATTGAACTTTTTGCATTTCATCAACTTTTCCTTATCTATTCTGTTTCATAAGTAATTCTACCGGTATATAAATCTATCCTGATATCAATATTATTGTTAACAGAATCAATTCCATCCTGTAATCCTATAGCACCACCAATGTTTACGAAGATTCCAGCAGTAGTAGCTCCTTCACATTTTCCTGTAGGCCTAAAAATTAGCCCTTTAACACTACTTACACTACTACTGCCACCAATCGACGTGAGATCTACACTGCTTATTTCCTGTGCCGAATTAAAGTTGCCGATTGTGCCTAAATCATTGCTGTTATCAATTTCCAGTATTGCTGCACCCTTTGGCATAAATTCCCACTTTTCATCAGTAATCCAACTTTCAAAAACATTACTACTGTCAACAATGCAGGCTCTAAAAGATTTATAAAGATAGTCATTTGAAATTCCGCTTTCTGTCGTTGGGAATACAAGGGCTACATATTCTCTATTGGTAATAGCATAAGAACGGACTGCTTTTAACTGAGATCCAATTGTTCTGGCTCCTATCTCAACACTTTGCCCTTTTGTTAGTGAGTTAAATGCAGGGACAGCAATTGCTAAAAGCACTATGCTTATAGCTAATACTACAAGTAACTCAATAAGAGAGAAATAAATTTTTTTGGTTAAATAATTCATATTCGCCTTTATCTATTTCCATGAATTGATTGTAGTACCGTTTCCGTCTGACGTTATAAAAACAGTTCCGTAAAGAGTTCCTTCGCTAGGAACAGTGGTAACTTCTCCATCATAATCATCATCAAGAAACACATTGTAATCGTTTCCCCAAGGGTCAACCCATTCTACAGTAGTACCATTTTGTCTATCAAGAAACTGTATTCCTCTGTCATTAGTACCGGTAAGAGTATTCATTAATGTTGTATAATTGGTATTATCCGGCAAAATACCATAGGTTGATTCAAAACTTTTAATTGCTGTTGTAATTGCCTGCATTTCCGCTTTTGCCTGAGTCTCCCTGGCACTGTTACGTACGTGACTTATTGCGGGAAACAGCATTGCTGCAAGTATAGCAATTATAGCTATAGTAATTAATAACTCAATTAATGTGAAACTTTTATTTTTCATAAATATACCTATTTTTTGCAATATTAATAATTAGTGAAATTGGTAATATCATCTCCACTTCCATCATTGTTTGTGCCATCTTTTCCTATAGAGATTAAATCAAACATCGTTCTGTTATGTGAACCGGGACATTGATAAAGAATTTCTCTTCCCCAAGCATCAACTAAATTATTACTACTATTTATTTCCCCACTCTCAAGCATTTTACTATAGTCGAGATATGTATAAAAATCATTATCAGAGGTGTTGATTGTTAGACCTCCTTGAGTAGCTTGTTGCACATAGTATCCATTATCCTGTTTAAACGAACGCATTGCCATTTCAACCTTTTTAATAGTTGCCATTGTTTTGTCATTATAAGTTTTAGTTCTAATATATGAATAAACACCCACAGTAATAGCTGCTAAAATTACGATGATTGTCATTGCAGCTAACAATTCTATGATTGTAAATAAATTTTGTTTTCTATAATTAGTCATAAATTACCTGTTAACATAATTAATAAATATCAATTTCTATTAAAATATTACTAAAATATAATATTTCTCTCTATATATATATGATATATTATTAGAGTTTAATCTTCAATGAAATTTTTGTATTGCTATGAATAATAAAATAATTTCTAAAATATGTGCATTTTTTTCATTACTGCTTATTTTGTTGTTTTTTTCATTATATCTTCATGCAGATAACAATAAAAAGCAATTAACTCTATATTTTTTGTATAAATCAGGATGTATCAAATGTATTAAAATTGATAAAGAATTGAATAGTCTAAATAAGCGATGTCCTTATCTAAAGATTATAAAGCTCGATGTTTTTAATATTGATAATTTGGAAAAAATTGCATTATTGCTTGAGAAATGTCAAGTTCCTGATAATCTTGGTTTTTTAACACCTACAATTTTAATTAATGATAAATACTATATAAAAAATGATATAAATATACAAAATTTAGAATTAACAATAAATAATTTATTTTATAAAAAAAATCATCATCAAAATTTTACCCAGAACAGGAGTCTTAAACCAGTTTTAAAACAAACTACTTTATTTGATAAATTTCACTCTTTTACTTTTTGGGCTGTTTTGACTTCAGGCTTAGTTGATGGAATAAATCCATGTGCATTTGCTGTATTAATTTTTTTTCTATCTTATTTGAAAATAGCAGGTAGAAACAAATTACAATTAGTAAAAATAGGTACAATTTATACATTAACAGTTTTTATAACATATTTATTAATTGGATTTGGCTTTTTTCAAGGACTTAAACTCCTAATTGATAAACATCCATCAATATCATTTTATTTTTACATTTTTTCAGGTGTATTAGCATTATTATTTTCTTTATTAAGTATTTGGGATATTTATTTTTTAAAAATAGGCAAAAAAAATAAAGTAATATTACAGCTAAATAATAAAAACAAAAATTTAGTTCAACATGTGATAAGAACTTATTCAAGAGGTATAAGTATAATAATAGGTACCTTGCTGATAGGAATATCTGTTTCTTTTTTAGAGCTTGGATGTACTGGTCAAATATACTTACCAGTAATAACTTTTATTTTACAAAAAAAAATATGCTTTATTAGAGCCTTTCTAATGTTAGTTTTATATAATTTTGCTTTTATTCTTCCTTTGCTTTTTATTTTTATCCTTAGTGTCTTTGGGATGACGCATATTCGTTTACTAAGATGGTTTCAGAATAATTTAATAAAGCTTAAACTAGTTACAGCTATAATATTTCTTATTTTAGCTGTATTAATTTTTGTTAACGCTTATACCTAAAACGATTTAATTTTCGAAAAAGCATTTGAGTTTTCATTTCAAACAGCTTTACTAATACTTTATGAAAAGTTACAAGAATTTCCTAAAATCCGACGAACGCACTAAACTTTTAATCCTGCATCGTGCTGAAAACTCGTCAAGGTATGCAGACAGAATAAAAGTAATTCTTCTGCTTGACAAGGGGCTTACTTTCAAGAAAATATCTGAATATCTTTTCCTTGATGATCAAACAGCCCGCAATTATCTTGAACGTTTTGAATCGGGAGGTTCTAATGCATTTATTAACGATAACTATACAGGATATATCGGTAAACTAAGTAAATCTCAGCAGAACGAGCTTATAGAACACATTAAACAGAATATATATCTTGATATTAAACCCATAATAGAGTATGTAAAATCAGTTTACCAGGTAGAATATTCCCCAAGCGGAACCAGGAGTCTTCTGCATAAGCTTGGCTTTGTTTATAAAAAGACATCACATGTTCCCGGAAAAGCGGATAGAGACAAACAGGAAGAGTTTATAAAAAGATTTAACACTTTTATGGATAATAAATCAGCAGATACTCCTGTTCTCTTTATGGATGCTTCCCATCCACAGTTTAATTCAATGCCTTCCTACGGCTGGATTTATAAAGGAGACAGAGTTGAAGTTCCTTCAAATACAGGCAGAGAAAGAATTAATTTAAACGGTGTCGTTATGAAACTGTTGTTCTGGACTGCGCCAGTGTTAATACAGACTCCACAATTGAACTTTTCAAAGAACTTGAGACAGATACCCGAATGCTCCGGTTATTCACGTCTTTTCTGATAATGCCAAATATTATCATTCCAGAAAAGTAACAGAGTTTCTGGAAAACTCGAAAATCAACCTTTGGAAATTACCGCCATATTCGCCAAATTTGAACATAATTGAGCGATTATGGAAGTTTTTCCATAAGAAAGTACTCTATACCTAAATTGAAGAAAAAAGTTAATAACGAGGTTTTATTGATTTGATAACCAGCTTGTACATAGTATTTTAATCATTAAAACAAGTTATTAAAAAAGGTTAGTACTATGTCATATATAGCAAAACAGAAAATAAAGGGTAATATTTACCTTTATCGTGTTGATAGTTATTGGGATAAAGAAAAGAAACAGTCGCGCCAAAAAAGAACTTACATTGGGCCTGAAAATAAGAAAAAATGCCCTAACCCAAGTTTGATCGTTTAGTCTCTGAGCACTTTACCCCTATGATTTTATTTTGATACGAACTTGTAGAAAAGCTTCAAATTAGTTTCCGGAAATTCCATTTCAGTTTCATTTAAAAAGTTCATCAATGATTGAATTATTTTATCTTTTTTATGTGATGAAGTGTAATGCAATTCAACCTTCAAAATATTTTTATCATATAGAGGAATAATATTTGCCGGTGTTTTGAAAATAGATTCTATTATGCTCTTTGCAGTATCTTTTTCATATTTTCCCAGAATAGGCATGATGACATTTGACATAGCTACTTCAGCTCTGTATGCAATCATTTTTATAATATCAATAAACTTTTTTCTACCCCCATGAAACTGAACAAATTTAAATTCCTCCGGCAATTCTTTGACAGTAATATATTTATCTGTATTCTTTCTTGTTTTTTTCTTTTCGGTAATAGTTTCTTCAAATTCAAGTATTTCTTTTGTTAACATTCCTTCTCTTTCTTCAAAGTTCCTGCGTTCTTTTTCTGTAGGGTTTTCCTTTAAAGTCAACTGCTGTCTTTTAAGTGTTCTTCTTGCCAGTTTTGCTCTTAATGAATTTAAATCTTTCTCCAGTTGTCTATATACCGGGTTTACAACTGTTTCTGTCTCATCTACATTTGTTTTTTTATATGAGTTAAGTGTATCTATATTATAATCTTGTCTTGCATATTTAAAAAAGTTTTCCTGAGATGTTCTACTCTGCATGTGACTGTATATGTATTCAGCTTTACTGATAAAATCTGTTGAAATTACTGACACCTGATGACCTGATTCAGTTAACTGTCTAACTTCTCTGCAATAAAAATCATTCGTTTTATCATATACCCTTTTTTCCGCTATTTTTGTTTTCTCTACATTATCAAAAGGGTGTATAACTTCAACTTCAATGAAATCATTTTCATCCCAGGCATCTTTTGGATATTTATTATATGTCTGACAGGCAATTCTGTGTTTTTTCCACAGGTCTTTGAAGAGTTTCATGCTATAGCCTTCTCTGTCAAAAATTATTAAAAACCTGTAGATATCAGGATTTTCAGCAAGTTCATATGCTGTCTTTTGACACGGCATTTCTTCAAGCAGTTTTGGTATTATTTTCGTCTGCAGTATTTCTATAAGCCCCTTTGAAAAAGGTGTTGTTACATTAAAAAATGGTGCCCCGTTCTGATCATTAATCCAGTAGTCGGTCATTCCGCGAAGACATAAATGCTGTCTTGATACATATCTTCTCGGCAGCTTTGTTTTTCCAAAATATGTTCTTACATGACCATCAACATAAAGCCTTCCTATAGTATCCTCATTTTTTTCCATCCAGGTGCTGGAATGTTCTGAAATCCATTTATCCAGATTTGCTTCATTCTGACCATGTGAAAGTTCATCTGCTTTTTCGCGCATGGTTTTAACAGCAGGAATACGGTCTATTCCAAGAAGCTTTCCCCATTCTCCGGGTGAAACATCACCAAGGCGGTTTATGTTTCCTACACGGGCCAGAACCATAAAAGCTATCGTCAGAAAAATATCATATATTCTATAAAAACCCTCTGAAAAATTGAATGAATTCATTGAATCAAGCAGACCGTTGGATAAAAGTGCAGGAACTGCAAGCAGTAAACCACCATTATCAATATCATAATTCTTATTAAATTCTGTAACTGCACTGACTCTGCCTAATGCTGCAAAAAGTCGTCCTGTGGTGTCTGTACACCCTTTGCCAAGTGCCTGACTGTTATCCTCTATATTGCGTTCTGATTTGGTTTTTCCTGTGAAGTTTTTTTTAGTGGTTCCAACAGCTTACCGGCATGTATGGCTTTAGATAGGGTGTTAACTTTTAATGACAGTTTTTCTGCTGTTTCTGAGCGACTGTGACCTTCATTTAAAAGGCACTGGGCTTCTGACAATACTTCAGACGTAAGAACTGTTCCACCTTTTCTAGTGTTTCTGGGTTTATAAAATCCGTCTATACCATCTTCTCTGAGTTTCTTAAGATTACGTTTTACACTTATTTCGCTTACTCCGAAAGCTTTTACAATCTCGCAGTTTTTACAGTGACCATTCAATATCAGTTGAGAAGTTGTTATATTAAAGCCGCGACGATCATCGTGTCGATGAAAACCTACAGGTGCACAATAAATAAAATAGTAAACATTACCATCTTCATTAAAATTATAGGATACGATGGAGTTTATGGTATTTTCTCCATATAAAAACAAAGGCAATAGTTGTTCCGCCATAATTCATCCTTTTTCTTTTTCTGTTTTTTTTGTATTCTAAAATTAATAGAGAACAACTAAAAATCCAATCAATTCAGAATTTATTGCCTATGGGACAGGTGTTCAGATACTGTACTTATCTGTTCAGAACTACGGCGGATAAACTGAAACTATACTGCACAGGCTAACTACAAAAAGAGATTTAAAATAAAAAAGTTGTCCAAAGTTGTCTTGTATTGTTGTCTGATTCTTTTCTTACAGTATAATATTCTATGCATAGAAGTATCTACTTCTCTTTCTTTCTCAATATAAATTTTGTTTATAAGTGTAACTAATAAAGATAATTTAGAGATGTAAATATATAAAAAGCAAAGACATTATAGCAATAAACCAAAGGAAAAGAAATGATTAAAAAGTTAATCTAGGATATTGGATAACAAAATAGTTCAGTATTGAGTATAAGGTTATGGCTAGAAGTCTTTCCTAGTATAGGATTGACTTCTAGTTATACTTTAAGCCTAATTAATTATTTGAATAGATTTTATCTAGTTTATTTTTTATTGAAATAAATCCCAAATATAAAATATCTTACTATATGTACTATTTAAAAATTTTTTTATTCTTTATCCAAAAGTAAGTTTAATCCATATTTTGAATTTAAATTTCACAAATGTATTTAACTGATTTTATTACAATTAACCTTTAGCAATTATTATATCCTGTAAAGAAGCCAACTTTTAGAGTCTAATATCTTAATTATGAGAAAAATACATATAATTAATATAATTCTAGTTTCAGTTATTGTGATGATATTAGGCTGTCTCTTCGTTGGTATTGTAAAACTGAATAAAGAGAAATTTTTTCTTTCCAAAAAGCAAATTATTCATGCCAATACAAGAGCTCTTGCCAATGCTCTTAAATATTATAATTATAATATCGTAACAAATTTTAATTATATTCAGTTTTATTATAAGAATGAGAGTGATCATTTAGAACCGGATAGTAGGAATTTAAATATGTTTTTTGATGTTATTAAAGCAAGTAATCTGGATATTATTTCAATCTTATTTATTGATAACAGTGGGCAACTTGCAACAGGATTTCCAGAAAAAGAATTATATAAGATAAAAAAAAATAATAAAGTTGTGAAATATATAAAAGAAAGAGTGATAAGTTCAGATAGGCTTATAATATCTGCCTTTTTTGATGATAATAACTATATTTTAGCTAGTGAGCCGCTTTTTGATAATGATAAAAACAAAGTTGGATATGTTATTATACAGCTTGTGTTATGGCCTACTGTAAAACAGCTTGAGTCCTCGAGTTTAATAAAATATGATAAGAACTATGGATTTTTTATTTATAATAATAACCTGAATGAATTCACTGTCTCAATACCACCATGCTATGACGAGCAGTTTTTTTTATATAAAAAGAATGAGTTGGAGTCAATTTTGGTGAAGTATTTTCAGTCACCTGAGAATGGAAAATGCATATTAAAGGGTATAAATGGTAATAAAATATTTTTATGTTCTAAAGAAGTTAGATTCTCAAACAATAAGATAACAGTTTGTACCATTGTTCAGGCAGATAAAACTATTAATTATTCACAGATTTATTTATCTGAGTCCTATCTGATTGTAATTGCTGTATTGATGCTAATTATCTTCATTATTATATTAATAGTCTATAATGAAACAATTATGAAAAAACTTGATAGAAAGATTAACAGGCTAGAAATAGAAATCGATAAAAAAGATGAACAAAATGCAGTAAAGAATATAACAGAAAGTCAGTATTTTAATGATCTTCTGAAACAAGTTCATAAAATGAAAAAATAAGTTTTAATTGGCATTAAGTAAGCAATTAAAATCCTTGAATACTTTATTGTTATGTTAGACTGGATAGCGCTCGTTTCCGAACTCAGAGAATAATCGATTGTTTGGATGGTGCTCGTTCTCGAATGCCTATACTCAAAGATAATGAATAATTGAAATTATCCATCAGTAATTGGGGATTTTCTTTTGACAAATCCAGTTCCTTTTGCAATGCTCTCAATCTTATCCTTTGAAAAAATTATAAATGTCAATTTTTATTTGATTAATTCTTTATATTTCTATTTATTATACATAGTATATTATAGAAAGTAATTGTAGACTGAATAGTCATATTAAGAAAATCAGGGATGAAATAAACGAGAAGTTCAAAGCAATAAGAAAACGTAAAAATATGATAAAAGGTTCTATTAATATGGTGTATACTAAGTGTGGAAGCCAAAACTGTAGGTGTGCAAGGGTAATAAAATATTAGGAATACAGACTAACTTATAAGGGAGAAAATAGTATAACTAAAATTATTTATCTGAGTAAGAACAAAATTAATATACCCAAAACAAAATAGTTTTCGGAAAAAGTTAATCTTTCTTCGAGATTAACTTTTTCCGAAAAAATAAAAAACTAGAATACTTCCGGTATAAAATCCAAAAAATGATAGATAATTCTAAAGTAGCAAAAATCATTATTTAATGATATAATTGAACTTAATGTAAAATTGTTTAAAGAAGAGAAATAATTGGAAGTAAAGGGGGTAGTTCATAGTTTGATAGCTACTATGAGCATTTCTTTCCATTTTGAATTTAATACTGAAGCTCTGCAATTCGTAGGGATAAATAGTTTTGTGGTGCATGCCAGACGAATAGGCTAGTCAAAATCGAAATATCCGGCGTTCTGCAATTACCTCAAGAAATATTTATTATATTGAAATAGGTTATTTATATTATGGGGAAAAAATCAAAAGCAAAAAAAGAGAATAGGCAAAAAGAAAAAGTAATTGAAGTTTATAAGAGAGATTATTCGTTTTTATTTCTTATAGGTTCAATAATTATTACATTTGCTGCTTTTATGTTTATTAGAACTTCCTGTATATCGCAGGGAATTGATTATGGTGTTGATGTTTACTATCATATTAAAGCAGCAGATATGTTTCCATTTATGGCCACGACTAAACAGTTCCCATGGACTGAAATATCGCTTTGGAAAACAAACTTTTATGATAAAGAACTTGGTTTTCATGCAGTAATTTATTTCCTTCGCCAGTTAAGTTATTTTTTTGGGTTTTCTTCTGAACCGCCATTTAATTTTATTAATGGGACTATGGTTGCAGTAATATTATTTGCTGTTGGTATCTGCAGCTGGCTTTATTCAAAAAAAGCGTCGATTATTGTCCCGCCATTATTGGTTTTTATATCTCCCTTATTCTTTTCAAAGATTACGATGATAAGGCCGCAGGTAATGTCTATATTTCTTTATTCTATGGTTTTATTTGTATTAATTTTAAGCAAGAATTTTAAACTTAAATGTTTACTTATTTTCATTTTAAGCTGGCTTTATGCTGTTTGTTATTCTGTTCCTCATGTGATAATTACTCCAATTTTTCTATATGCTGTAATAAGCATTTGCAAAGAAAAAAAATATGGTGTTTTTCTCCTTTTATTATTTGCCGTTTTAGGTATTGCTGTAGGTTTAACTTTACATCCGCAGTTTCCAAATACATATGAACTTTGGTATATCCAGGGTATTGAAGTAGTTAGAAAAATTTTAGGAATAAGTGACAGTAAAGTTGGATTAGGAATGGGACTTGGAGCTCCTGCTGCAACAACTATTCTTCAAAATATACTTATTTACTTATTACTGATTTTTAATTTTATATGTTTGTTTTTATATAAAAAGAAAAATCTTAATATTATATTTTTATTAATTCTACAATTAATTATGCTTATAGGCTTTTTTTACAGCAAAAGATGTATTGAGTATGCTGTGCCGGCAGGAATAATAGGTTTTGTCTGTATTTTAAATGATTGGAAGCAGAATTCATATCATGAAAAATTCTTTTCCTTTTTAACAGATATGAAGACATTAGTTATTTCAGCATTATTGGTAATAGTGGTAATGGCTCCTCTTATAAGAAGTTATCTGGAAAATAAAACAAAGTCTTTTGAAGTAAATCCTGTTTATCATTTTGCGGATTGGGCTAAAGCTAATTTAAAATCCGGGACATATATCGGACTTTTGCATTGGGGAGATTTCCCGAGATTATTTTATGTTGCTCCTGAGTATAAGTATTCTATGGCACTTGATCCTATGTTCTCATATTTTTCATATCCGCAGAGGACTGCGGTAATAGAACAGTTCAGACTTGGTACAGAAAAGGTTGGACCAGAAATTTTAGCTAAAGCTTTAGGAACAGATTTAATGTATTGTTCAAAGCATGATCATTTGGCTGTAATGTATTTATTGGAGCGTGGGGCAAGAGTAATTTATTATGATAAAGATGGCTGCCTTTTAAAACTTAAATAACAGCAATTAGTATCTTACAGTAAATGATGTTAAGGATTGGCTAATAGGGATTGGATTGATTTTTATGTCGTCTACTCTTGCATGAGAAGGTCCTTCTTTTAACCACTCAATGAAGTCGAGGACATGTGTTTCGTTGCCCTGTACTAAAACTTCAACATGTCCTTCTTTGATGTTACGAACATAGCCTTCTAAATTAGGATATTTTCTTGCTTCTCTGTTTGTATAATACCTAAAACCAACTCCGGTTACAATTCCTTTTATTTGTACTAAAAAAGCCGTTTTCATAATTATTTAAATTTGCAGTTAATTCTAAATTACTAGTTAATAATTCTTCTTGAGTTAAGATGAATTATAAAATTATTATTGTTATCAGACTCAACTTCGCTTAATTTTTTTACAAGGTTTTCTGCTTTTCTCGAATAATAAGGTTTAAATTCCTGAACAATGTATTGTGATAAGAATGAAGGAACTGTCATTTTACCGATTTTTACTTTATTTATATCAAAATCAACTAAAGTTTTCTTTCCTTTTATTTCCTTATAAACAGGTGTTCCAATAATTGTGTAATTAAGTTTTATCGGAATTGAATTATGTATGGGTTTGGTTATTGAGAATTTAATCCTGTTATTATTTTCTGCTGATATTGATAGTGGTACATTTCTTAAATTTTTTGACATGAAGTACTTTCTATATAAAGAGGTTGCTTCAGGAGAACTGAATGTATATTCAGGGTTGGACCTTAATTCAAGTGAGTGTAGTCTGACTGCTGCAGTCCTAAAGTCTTCTTTGGAAAGTTTGGTTTCTGAGGTAGGGAAAAATGTTGGATATAGAATTAAAAATAAACCATATATAATAAAAGCGAAAATTATTAAAGTAATAGTTCTTCTTACTGTATGAATTCTATTTTTTATTTTTGCGTTTTTACGCTGATTTACTATTGCTTCTTCTATTTGTTCTTTATCAAGCTTTACACCGCATTTACGACAGAATATTGAGGCTTGTTGGTTTTCATGTCCACATTTTTGACATTTGATTATCATTTGCAATATCCTTTATGAATTATTAAAATAACAGTAAGAGTTAATTGTTAGTAATAAATATAGTCTTTTTTTAAAGAAATCAAAATAACTAGGCAAAATCCTACTTGGGATCTGTTGGTTTCTTCTTAGTATCAGTTTTTTTAGAAGTTTCCTTTTTTTCAGGTGTTTTTGATTCTTTCTCTTTTTTCTCGGCTTTTTTATAGGAATCAGATCTGTAGTCTGTCTCATAAAAACCTGTCCCTTTAAATATTATGCCTGCGCCTCTTCCAATCAGTCTCTTTAATGAGTCCGTATTACACTTCTCACAGGTTTTTAACGGGGCGTCATTCATGCTTTGAAAAATTTCAAAAGAATGTCCACAATTTTTGCATTTGTATTCATATGTAGGCATTTCTTGTATTTCTCCTAAAAAATAAATTTAGTATAAACTTAGACCTATTTGTTCTCTATTGTATAAATCCAGTTATTGTTCTCATCCCATTTTCTAGAAATAATAAAATTATCAAATGATCGAACATTAACATTTTCAGCAAATTTAGCAATAATTCCTTCAATTTCAATTTCTTTATCAAGTAAATCAATTTCTTTACAAAGTTCTTTTACGGTTCCTTGCCAAGGAGCCATTTTTGCAAGTTTATTTTCTAGATCCAATATTAAGTTAATTATACCTTTGCTGGCTAGTTTATAGGCTTGTACTCCGGGCTGATGAAAAGCATTTATATTTATTAGTTCAGCATAAGCAGCAACCGTTCTTTCATAAAGAGCTATAATCATTCCTAATGTACAGGGTGAAATTTCACTGACTTCAATTTGTATAACTTCACGTTTTCTTGTTTCAAGAGCTTTTGTTAAACCTGTTTTAAAACCGTGTAAATAGTCATCCATAGTTATACCGTTGGATATTGGGATAACCATTGTATCTTTCATTACTTCAATAAAGGTAACAAAAAAATCATTCTTGCCATCATTAAGTTGCTGAACATAAGAATGTGCATCAGTTCCACCTTTATTCCCAAAAACATTAAGTCCCTGATGAACGACTTTTCCATCAAGATCTTTCTCTTTTTCAATACTTTCCATAACAAGCTGTTGTAAATATCTTGAAAGCAGAACTAATCTATCTGAGTAAGGGATTATGACCATGTTTTTATTACCTTTTCCTTCTCCGGCAATAAACCACATTGCAGCCAACATGTAAGCTGGATTTTTTTGATAATCTGAACATCTCGTCCATATATCCATCTCACATGCGCCTCTAATAAAATCTTTAAAATTTATCCCTGCTAAGGCGGCAGGTAAATGGCCAACTATACTTGTTTCACTTGTTCGGCCGCCTATTGATTCTGACATATGAAAAACTTTTAACCATTTTTCTTTTTTTGCTTTGTGGTCCAAAGCACTGTTTTCCATTGTGATTGCACATGCGTGTTTTGTGAAATCAAGATTAGATTTAGAGTATGTGTGTTGAAATGCAATAATATTGTTATTGGTTTCCTGAGTCCCGCCTGACTTAGAAATACTAAGAACTAGAGTCTCTTCAAGAGAAATAACTTCCAGTATATCTTTAATTGTATTTGAGTCAGTATTATCAATGAAATATATTTTTGGATAATTTTGTCTTTGCTGATCAGTTTTCTCATTCCAATAAGGGCCGTTTATTGCCATATGAAGAAATTCAGGACCAAGAGCTGAGCCGCCAATTCCGTTAATAACTACATTACTGAACTTCTTCCCTGTCGAAGATTTAATTTTTTCGTTTCTAACTGCTTCAGCAAAGTCTTCAACATCTATAAATAAACTTTCATGATGATATGCAGCTCTATCTGTGAAATGAGTTACCTTTCTGTTTTCATCAGGATTCTTTATCTCGCCAGCTTCAATTTTTTTAATTTCTGCATGAACTTTCTTGAATCTATCTTTTAGTTTATCAAGTTCTTTTTCTGAAAAAAACATTCCGGCAACATTTAATGAAAAATCAAGTTTACCATTTGTTAAAGTGAATTTTTTATTTCTTATAAACTTTTCTTCTATATCAGTTTCTTTTTTCTCCATAAGTCTCCTTAAAAATTTGGGACTGAAAAAGTTTCTAAAAGCTACTATTCTTTAAGTTATAATTATCAGGTAAAAAGTAGTGAATAGCTAAATAATATTGCACTATAAATAAAAAAATCAATAGAACACAATTTTTCAAAGTTTGCAGACTTTTGTAGAAATTTTATACCGAATGGCTTTTGGCTTTTGGTTTTTAGCTTATTCTTTTGCAATTAATCTCGATTATTTATTAATTTCTTAAAAACCAATTAGTTTTGGATATAAATAGTTTTAAATGATTTATTTTTTTAAGTTCAAAAAAATTATATATAATTGAAATATTATTAGTATTAAGTTAAAATTAATTTTTATGCAACTAAACCATTATAAGGAGGTTATTATGCTGACAAATATTGATCCTGTAAGAACTAGCGCATGGGCAAAACTTTCCGAAAAGTATGAAGCGAATAAGGATATTTCTCTAAAAGAATTATTTTCGAATGATGAGAATAGATTTAATGTTTTCTCAAGGGCTTTTAAAGATGATGTGCTATTGGATTTCTCAAAAAATTTAATAACCGAAGAAATTTTTGAAGACTTAGTAGCTTTAGCTGAAGAAGTGAATCTTAAATCTGCAATTGAAGCTATGTTTAGCGGTGAGAAAATAAATAAAACTGAAGGTAGAGCAGTTCTTCATGTAGCACTTAGAAATAGAAGTAACAGGGAAATACTTGTAGACGGCGAAAATGTGATGCCGAAGGTTAATACAGTTCTTGCCCAGATGGAGAAATTCTGTTCTAAAATTCATTCTGGAGAATGGAAAGGATATACCGGGGAAAAAATTACAGACATAGTAAATATTGGTATTGGCGGTTCAGATCTAGGACCTGTAATGGTTACTGAAGCTCTGAAAAAATACAATGTTGAAGGTATAAGTGCTCATTTTGTATCAAATGTTGATGGTACACACATAGTTGAAACTTTGTCAAGAGTTCATCCTGAAACAACTCTTTTTCTTATAGCATCTAAAACTTTCACTACCCAGGAAACTATGACAAATGCTCATACTGCAAGAGACTGGTTTCTTGATGCAGCAAAAGATAAATCTGCAGTAGCAAAACATTTTGCCGCATTATCTACAAATGGTAAAGCTGTTTCTGAATTTGGAATTGATCTTAATAATATGTTTGAATTTTGGGATTGGGTTGGAGGTCGTTATTCTTTATGGTCAGCTATTGGGCTTTCTATTGCTTTGTCGATTGGTTTTGATAATTATATTGAGTTGCTTGAGGGAGCACATGAAATGGATAATCATTTCAGTCAGACAGAATTCAAAGATAATTTGCCGGTAATTTTAGCTTTAATAGGCCTTTATTATAATAATTTTTATAAAGCATCAACAGAAGCAATACTTCCTTACGATCAGTACATGCATCGTTTTTCGGCTTATTTTCAACAGGGTTATATGGAGTCAAATGGGAAATATATTGATAGAAATGGAAAAAAAGTAGAATATCAGACAGGACCTATTATTTGGGGTGAACCTGGAACAAATGGGCAGCATGCATTTTATCAGTTGATTCATCAGGGAACAAAGCTTATTCCTTGTGACTTTATTGCTCCTGCTATTTCTCATAATCCTGTAGGGGATCATCACCAGAAGCTTCTTTCGAACTTTTTTGCTCAGACTGAAGCTTTAGCTTTTGGAAAGACTAAGGAACAGGTTGAAGCTGAGTTTGTCGCAGCAGGTAAATCTCTTGAAGAAGTAGCAGATATTGTCCCATTCAAAGTTTTTGAAGGTAACCGTCCAACCAATTCTATTCTGGTAAAAAAAATAACTCCTAAAGTCCTTGGAAATCTTATAGCAATGTATGAACATAAGATTTTTACCCAGGGAGTTATTTGGAATATTTTTAGTTTTGACCAATGGGGAGTTGAGCTTGGTAAACAACTTGCAGGTAAGATTTTACCGGAACTTAAAGATGACGCAGAAATAAGCTCGCATGATTGTTCAACTAATGGTTTAATTAATAAATGGAAAGAATGGAAATAGTATAAAAGATTGTTAATAATCAAGTAGTTATAGTTCTGCTAATATTAAAATAAGTTAGCAGAATTTTTTTAAGAATATCTTCCATTTATCTGTTGCTTAATAATTTGTTTTATAATACAATACCCAATATTGTGAAAAACCTAAAAACTTTTATTTATAAAATAGATATATCTTAAAAAGGTGACTTAATGATGACTGAGAAGCTTCCAGAATACGATATAAGTAAAGATATTTGGCAACGTAAATACAGGTTTGCCGGGAATGAGCAAATATTAGAAGATGCAACAATTGAAGATACTTGGAAAAGGGTTGCAAAAGCTATAGCATCAAAGGAAAAAAATCCTAAATTTTGGGAAAAAGAATTTTATAGCATTCTGGAAGATTTTAAATTTTTGCCAGCTGGCCGTATTACAGCTAATGCAGGAACTGAGCTTGATAGAGTAACAATGTTTAACTGTTATGTTTTAAACGATATTGATGACTCTATTGAAGGCATTTTTGATACAGTAAAAGATGCTGCTTTAACTCAAAAGCAGGGTGGGGGTGTTGGTTTTGATTTTTCTTCTATTCGTCCTAAGAGTTCTCCTATTCAAGGGTGTGGAGCTTTGGCTTCAGGACCTATAAGTTTTATGCAGGTATTAGATGCTACATGTCGTACTATTATGAGCGCAGGACAAAGAAGAGGTGCTCAGATGGGCGTTATGCGTTGTGATCATCCTGATATTGAAGAATTTATAACAATAAAACAGGATGGAGAAAGTCTAAAAATGTTTAATTTATCTGTTGGTATAACAGATAAGTTTATTGACGCAGTAAAGAATAATGAGAACTGGGAGCTTGTTTTTGATGGACAGGTTTACAAGACTATAAGAGCTGTTGAGTTATGGGATTTAATAATGCGCTCTACATACAATCATGCAGAGCCAGGGTTTATTCTTATTGACCGAATAAACAAAATGAATAATCTCTACTATTGTGAATCAATAAAGGCAACTAATCCATGCGGTGAACAGCCTTTACCTCCATACGGAGCATGCCTGCTTGGTTCAGTTAACTTGACCAAGTTTGTTAAGTATCCTTTTACAGTAAGAGCTACTGTTGATTTTGAAACTCTTGAGAAAGTCGTTAAAAAAGCCGTTAGATTTTTAGATAATGTTATTGAACTTAGTAATTATCCTTTGCCTCAACAGGAGAATGAGGCAAAAATGAAAAGAAGGATAGGACTTGGTATTACTGGATTGGCAGATTTCTTTATTTTTATGAAAATCAAATATGGTTCACAGGAGTCTGTTGAACTTGCCGAACAGATAATGCAGAAAATAACATATTCAGCTTATCAGGCAAGTGTAGAGCTTGCGAAAGAAAAAGGTGTTTTTCCTCTTTACAATACTGAAAAATATCTTGCCGGAAGTTTTGTGCAGTCCTTACCTGAAGAAATAAGACTGCAAATAAGAGAACATGGAATCAGAAATTCACATTTAACATCAATTGCTCCTACTGGAACAATAAGTATTCTTGCAGGTAATGTCTCGAGTGGACTCGAACCAGTTTTTGCTTTGCATTATAAGAGAAAAGTTAGAAATACAACAGAAGAAGATGTTTCTGAATTTGAGGTTACTGATTATGCTTATCGTGAATATTTGAAACATCGCAAGCTTGATGTATTAGATGATAAGAAATTGCCGGAGTATTTTGTTACTACAGATAATATAGAACCTGACCAGCATTTAGCTATTCAGGGAATACTTCAAAAATATGTTGATAGCTCTATTTCAAAGACAATTAATGTTCCTGAAAATTATCCGTTTGATAAATTTAAGGATATTTATCTTAAAGCTCATAAACAGGGCTTAAAAGGTTGTACTACTTTCCGCCCATCAGAGCATATAAGTGGTGTACTTGTTAAGAAAGATGCAAAACCGCCTAAAGAAAAAGTTTTAAAAGCAGAACCATTAGCAAGGCCTAATAAGCTTCATGGAACAACATATAAAATCCAAACACCTTTAACTCCAGATGCTTTATACATTACGATTAATGATATGATTGAAGAAGATGGTAGTGTGAGACCCTATGAATTATTTATTAATACAAAGAATCTGCAGCATTTTAGCTGGATTGTTGCAATGACACGTCTTATTTCATCAGTTTTTAGGACCCAGGCTAATCCTTCATTTCTTGTAGATGAATTAAAAAGTATTTATGACCCTAACGGTGGTTATTTTAGCAGAGGAAAATACATACCTTCGTTAGCTGCTGATATAGGAAGAACTATTGAAGAACATTTAAGCAGGATAGGGCTTCTCGGAGATCCTCAGGAACATGCAGTAAAAGAAAATAATCCGGGAAATACTGCTACTTCAGGGCCAATAAGCTCACAAAATAGAATGTTCTGCCCAGTATGTAATGAAAAAACACTTATCAATCAGGAAAATTGTTTAAAATGTCTTTCATGTGATTACAGTAAGTGTAATTAGAACTGCCAAAGAGTGTAAAAACTTATTTTTTTATTTAGATGGCACTTTCAAAAATGCCATCTTTTTTTACATAAATTAAGCTTTTTTATAGAATAATCCGCTAGTCCATTCTTTTTCTGTAAGTGTTTTTATTTCTGTAATATTTTCGTTTAAAAAATATTCTCTAACTTGTTCATATTCTGTTCTTAAAATTCCAGCCAAAATCAAATATCCCCCTGGTTTTATCCATGATAATAAACGATCATTGTTTTCTTTAAGTACAGATGAAATAATATTTGCGACAACGAAGTCGAATTTCAGGTTAGGTTCATATTTACTTATATCAGCCTGCTGGAGGTTTATTGAGTCTTTGGGGACTTCATTTCTTTCCATATTTTCCAAAGTGCCAGGTATACATTCTTCATCATAATCAAAAGCATAAATAGGAGAGAATCCTAATTTTGAAGCAGCAATTGATAGTATTCCGGAACCGCAGCCGGCATCAAGAAGTGATTTATTACTGCTTCCTGAAGCCATTTCTTCAATAATTTTTAAACATGCCTGTGTTGTTTCATGACTTCCTGTCCCAAAACTCATTCCTGGATCAATTTCAATAACTGTCTGCCCTGGAGTAGATGAATATTCCAGCCATGTCGCTTTTATAACAAGTGTTGGGCTTATATGCTGAATTTTGAAGTATCTTTTCCAAACTTCTGTCCAATCTTCCTTTTTAATTGTAGAAACTACTGGATTGGTAAAGCTCAATCCGAATTCAGTCCATTCTTTGATAGCATTCTCAAGTATTAATTCTATATTGAGAATTTCATCATTTGTATCTGCATAAATTGTGTAAGTAGTAAAATCAGTTTCTACATCAGTACTTGCATTCACTGCTATATTTAGTAGTGCGAAAAGTTCAACAACGATTTCTGTTTCTTCCTTTTTTCCTTTAGTTTCACAATAAAATAATTTATCCTGCATATAATTATCCTCATTCTGTATTCAAAATTTGATGATGGTAAAAAATCAATCGATAAGTAGTTAACATCAAAGTTATTCTCTATTGTTTTTTTAATTTAAGTTTAATATAATTAAAATACCGCATTTTGGAAATGATTTCCTGTAATTTGAATTATAACAATTATTTAGGATGGAATAAATATGACTGAAGTTTATAAACAGAACAATTTGCTTAAATATGCAGATATTTATATTGGTGCTTTAGGAGTTATAATGATATCTATTGGGTTAATAGTTACGACTCCCTGTGATAGCCATATTCTTTTTATTATAGGGCAAATAGTACTTTTTTGTTCTGCAGTAATAGCCAGGAATAAGTTCTATTATTTATTACAGATAGTGACTTTTTTGGGAGCTTTGTTTGGACTTTTTGGTTTTGCCGTCAGTATTAAATTATTTCTTTTGGTTTTTCTAAGCATTATTATTATATCTTACTTTATTTATTGTGGAATGTTTAAAGAAGATAAAAGTTTATCAGTAGGGGCGATTAGTTTAATCTGCCTTGCGGTAGGATACTCAATTAACAATAATCTAGTTACTTCATATGCATTTGGAATTGGTGGTGTTCTCCAGGTGATTTATGCCTGGTGTGCTATTAGAGCTGGTATTGCTGTAGGGTGGATCTTTTTAGTTTTAAACATTGTATTCCTCTTAGCTTTAGTAGTAAGACTTTTTGAAATATTTTAGTGATTTTTAACTATTCTGTTAACTGCGGGGGAAAAGATGTATATCGACCTGCCTTCTGAACTTAGAAAAGCAATAAGAGAAGGAAAGTTTAAAAAACAGACAAGTGGACAGGCAAAAGGTTATGTTCAGGCTAATCTTGTTGTACTGCCGGGAAGTTGGGCTTTTGATTTTCTTCTTTTCGCACAGAGGAATCCCAAGCCATGTCCAATTATAGAAGTTGGTACTGCAGGGTGTTATTATACGAAATATATAGCAGAGAATGCTGATATAAGAACAGATATCCCTAAATATAGAATCTATAGAAATGGAAAACTTGTAGAAGAATGCAGTGATTTAGTAGATATATGGCAGGATGATTTTGTTTATTTTCTGCTTGGCTGTAGTTTTTCGTTTGAGCAGGCTTTATTAGCGGCTGATATTGAAATAAGGCATATTACAGAAAAAGTGAACGTGCCTATGTATAATACGAATATTCTATGCAAAGAGGCCGGCAAGTTTAAGGAATCTCCGATGGTTGTAAGTATGAGACCTTTAAAAGCTAAAGATGTTATAAAAGCTATTGAAATAACAAGAGATTATCCTGCAGTTCATGGTAGTCCAGTTCACTTAGGAAATCCTGCTGAAATTGGAATTAAAGATATTAATAAGCCTGATTATGGAGATGCTGTAACAATCAATAAAAATGAGATACCTGTTTTCTGGGCCTGTGGAGTTACTCCTCAAAAAGCTGCAATGATAGCTAAACCGCCTTTGATGATAACACATTCTCCCGGGCATATGTTTGTTGGTGATATAAAAGATAAAGATTTTAAAATTTAATTTTGAAAATTTATATGGAAGAGAAGAACATAAATAGAAGGAGTCATTACAATGAAATATTATGCAAAGTATTTAATGCTTGTTTTTTCTATTATTTTGGGAACAGCTATGTTTGCTAATGTGACTAATAAAGATTTGGTAAATAGGCTTGAAGAAGTTATTCATAATGATATTGGACGTAGGGGAATCAGTAATTTCTGGACTGAAGGAGCATTATTCGATGCTGCTGAAATCATTAATAGAAGTGATAACGTAATAATCTTAACAGGTTTTTATATTCAAAGCGTTAAAACAGCTGAAACTGATGGTCCCTGCGGAGCTATTGCCATTGCTAATGCTGCAGCAAGTTTAAGTAAAAAAGTAACAATTGTTACTGATAAATATGAATATACTATTGTGCAAACAGGTGTCCTTGCTTCTTCTTTTCCGAATATGATAAAAGTAATACCTTTGAATACAACAAAAGATATTGATACTTTTATTAAAAAAATAGAACCTAATAGTTGTGTTGTTTCCATTGAACGCCTTGGTAGGGCAATTGATAATAAATATTATAGTATGTCCGGAACGGATCTTTCGCTTTATACTGCGCCTCTGGATGAAATTGTTTTAAAAAGCAAAGATAAAGATATAAAGACAATTGGTATAGGAGATGGGGGGAATGAAATTGGTATGGGGAATAGATACAATGATATTGTGGAGTTTGTAAGCCATGGAAAAACTATTGCAACTAAAGTTAAAGCTGATGTTCTTATAACAGCAGGTGTTTCTAACTGGGCTGGATATGCATTAGCTTTTGCTCTTCAAATATTAAATCCTACGAAAAAAGTTGTTACTCCAACAGTTGAATCCGCCCGTAAAGTATTAGATGGAATTGTTTCTGTCGGTTCTGTTGATGGTGTTACATCAGAAAATATAGATTCGGTGGATGGATTTCCATTCAACACACATGCTGATATTATTAGAACTATGAGAATTATTATGGTGCAGAGGATATATCCAAAGTTAACTGATAAATAATAACGAAAATATAAAAATTATGGATAGACAAAATATTTCTTCAGGTTCTCCTCTTGAACCGGAAATTGGATTTTCAAGAGCGGTAAGGATAGGAAGTCATATATCTGTTTCAGGAACAGCTCCAATTAAAAATAATGGAGAAACTGTTTCCAAAGGTAATGTCTATGAGCAAACTATTCGATGTTTGGAGATATCCAAACTGGCTATTGAACAAGCACAGGGAAGACTTGAAAATGTTATTAGAACAAGGATTATGCTAAAGGATATTTCCAGATGGAGAGAAGCAGCTAGAGCGCATGGGGAATTTTTTTCAAAGATAAAACCGGCATGTACTTTTGTTGAAGTTAAAGGGTTTATTAATGACGATTGGTTTGTTGAAACCGAAATAGACTGTGTTGTAGATTAGTTTGAGGTTACGGTGAATATTTTAATTTATGGAAGTGGGGCTGTCGGACTTGCTATTGGAAGCTGTTTGTTGAAGGCAGGCGAAAAAGTAAGCTTTATTGCACGCAAAAAAACAAAAGAGTTATTACAACAAAAAGGTTTAATAAGGTCTGGTATATTTGGAAACTTTAGTGCAAGTCCTGAGCAATTTACTGTTTTGAGCTCTCTTGATAATGTCGATGGTATTTACTACGACTATATTTTTATATGTACTAAGTCATATGATTCAGTAAATACTGCAAAAGATATTTATTTAAATTCCAGGGTTCTTCATGACAAAAGCAAAATAATTCTTTTTCAAAACGGTTGGGGTAATGCTGAGGTATTTTTGCAGTTTTTCCCTAAAAATATGATTTATAACGCTCGAGTAATTACCGGATTTCAAAGACCTGAAAAAAATCATTCAAATATTACAGTTCATGTAAAACCCATTCATGTTGGAAGTTTATTTGGAGCTGATTTAAAATGCATCAAGGATATTGCTGATAGTATATCAAATGGTGGAATCCCATGTCAAACTAGTACATCAGTAGATAAAGATTTATGGGCAAAAATGCTTTTTAACTGTTCATTAAACCCATTAGGTGCAATTTTGGGTAAAACTTATGGAGAGCTTGCTAATGATAAATATGCAAGAGTAATAATGGATTCTGTGATAAAAGAAATATTTGGCGTAATGAATTTATCAAGATACAGAACTTATTGGATTAATCCTAAAGATTATATAAATGCTTTTTACTCAGTTATTGTACCGCCTGCATCAGAACACAAATCATCAACTTTACAAGACCTCAATTTTGGGAAAAAGACTGAAATTGATGCATTAAACGGTGCAATTGTTCAATTAGCAAAAGATTTGAAAATAAATGTTCCATTCAATTTGATGCTTTATAAGATGATAAAATTACTGGAAAGCAGATATTAAAAAAGCCTACAACCAATTGGTTATAGGCTTTTGACACTAAACGTAATTTCGGCAGTTTAGTTATAAAGTTTTGCGAGGAATTGATTCATCTGAATATACCACCAAGGCCAGTCATGATTTACATCTTTGCCCCAATAGTCAACCCAGGCTTTGATTCCTTTTTGCTTAAATGTATTTTCAAGTGCTCTTGTGTCTTCAATTGCTTCATCTTCCCATGCGCCCTGTCCTGTGCATACAATAATATTACTTTTATTGTACCAGTCTATTGTTGCAGGATCATTTACATTAGGAAGGAAATGAATAGGTGAATTGTAGTAAACGTATTTGATATCATTAGGAGATATCTGGAATTCGTTTCTATCAAGTCTGTAAAGACCGCTTAAAGCAATTGTACCACCACAGATGTCAGGATGTCTAAGAAAATAGTTTACTGAGTGATATGCACCCATGCTTGTTCCTGTAGCCATTGGTCTTTCCTGTGGAGAGCTGCAGTGATTGCGGATAAAAGGTGTTACTTCATCTGCAACATATCTATCATAAGCTTCATGTCTTGAATTTCTATCTCCAGGAAGTACAGAAAAATTGTACCATGATTCTGTATCAACACTGTCGATACAGTAAAGTTTAACTTTTCCACCATCGATGAAGCTGCTTATTTTTTCAATCATTCCCTGGCCTTCAAAGTCAAAATATCTTCCTCTTGAGCAAGGGAAAACAATAAAGGCTTTGCCATAATGGCCATAAACTTTTAATTCCATCTCTTTGCCGAGATTAGGGCTGTACCACTTGTGTACTTCTGTGTGCATAATTTTCTCCGATTTATGTTTAATTTACAGATTGAATAAATTTAGTCATTTCTTCAATTTCTGAAAAATCTTCACTTCTTGCCAGATAGCAGTAATCTCCTAAAGCATTTCTGAAAACGGAAGGCATTTCCTGATGAAGTATTATTTTATCACCATATTTTCCAAGAATATCTTTCTGAGAATTAGTATAATTAATACCTTTTTTGCGACCTGCATATAGAACATGATATTTTCTTGTATATTCCAGCTCGTGTTTGTCGTGAACAAGAAGCTCAGCCCATGCTTCAAAAAGGTTGACATCGCTTCCGTAATTCATCATATCTATTGAAAGTCCTCCCGGAGGTCTAATGTTAACCTCTAAAGGAATAAATTCACCTTTAGGTGTGAAAAAGAATTCAAGATGAAAGAAACGTTCTTTCACATTAAAAGCTTTTAAACATTTCAAGCCAGCTTCAATTAGTGCTTCAGGAACTTCTCTTAATGAATAGTAATTGATATGCATATCATCATTAACTGTTTCCATAACACCTTGGCTGAATACATGGCAAGTGTAAAAAATTGCATTTGAATCTTTATCTGCTAAGCCGTCAAATGAATAGATATCACCAGTAATAAATTCTTCCATTATATAGCTTGCATTTTCAGGGATTTTAGAAAAAACTTTTTCTAATTCTTTATCATTTTGGATTTTATATGTATCAGCAGCGCCAACTCCTGAGTCAGGTTTTGCTACAACAGGATAACCTGCATCTTTAACAAATTTTTTAGCTTCTTCAAGGGTTCTGATTACTTCTCCTTTAGCTACTCTCAAACCTGCATTACGGTAAACTTCTTTCATTGCAGACTTACATTTGATATTTTTCATATCTTTTTTTCTAAGTCCTGGTATGTTGAAGTCATCACGCAGAATAGCTTCTGTATCAAGCCAATATTCGTTTAAGGAATCAAGTCTATCAATTTTTCCATACTTGTGTGTAAAATAACCACAGGCCCTTAGAAGTTCGTCATAGTTATGCATGTCACTTACTTTGTAGTATTCAGTGAGAGCTCTCTTCAATGTGGAATTTAATTGATGATAGGGTTCATCTCCAATACCTAAAACTCTTGCACCTGCATCTTTTAATGCTGCTGAAAAGCTTTTGAAATTTGTTGGAAAATGCGGAGATAAATAGACAATATTCTTTTTCATGGCTTATTAATCTCTTTCTTGATTTGTTATTCTTAATTACATAATGATAAACATGATAATCTAACATGATACTTTTGTAAAGTAAATAGATGACTTTTCTGTTTGTTTTTTTATACACTAAAATAAAAGATGCATTAAATGTATACTTGACAAAAGTTTAACAACATACTTTAATATATCTTTAAAACAAGAAAAGGGTTTTACTATAAACAACATATTACCTCAAATCCTTTGAAACATCAATAGAACTTACACAATATTTTAATAAAAGGAAAAAAATGTGAATTACTCCAGAAACATTACAAGACCGATTACTGCTTTATTGTTAGGATTATTTTTATTTGCATTAACTGCCAATTTTACCGGATGTAAGGATAAATCAGGCGGGAGAAAAATGCCTGCGCCTAAAGTAATGGTGACAAGTGTTAAATTTGAAGAAGTTAACAAATATAAGGAATATGTAGGTCAGGTAACGTCTGTAATGAAGGAAGTTTTGGAAGCTCGTGTACAAGGCTACTTGGTAAAAAAGAATTTTGTAGAAGGGGCATTTGTTAAGAAGGATGAACTTCTCTTTGTTATACAGCAGGATCAATATAAAGCTCAGGTAGAAATTGAAAAAGGTAATTTGTTAAAAGCTCAGGCTCAACAGAAAAATGCTGAAATAGAATACGAAAGATTTAAATATTTGTCAGGGACCCAGGCAGTAAGCCAAAAAACATTTGACTTTGCGGAAGCAGCAAAGGGAAGCGCAGAAGGAGATGTTGCTGTTGCTAAAGGAAATCTTTCGCTTGCTGAACTTAATCTTAGTTATACCGAAATACATTCACCTTGTGATGGAAAAATAGGGAAGGTTACATATGATGTAGGTAATCTGGTAGGTCCTAAAAATGGGAATCTTGCAACAGTTTATATGTATGACCCTATTTATGTAGAGTTTAATGTAAATGAAGCATCATTAGTCCAGTATCTCTCTGATAAATCATATCAAGTTCAACTTGCTAAAGGAAGTGATGTCGGTACTAGTATTCCCGGAGTTAGGGTTGCGTTAAAGTTGGCAGATGGTTCAAATTATAAAATTTATGGTGAAATCTGTTTTATTGATAATAAAATTAGTCCAACTACAGGAACGGTCTTATTCAGGGGATTGTTTAAGAATCCTAATAGGATTCTTGTTCCAGGTGAATTTGTAACGGTAAAATTGGAAAAGGTTAAGAAAGATAAAATTCTGGTTGTTCCTCAAACATCATTTTTACAGGACCAGTTAGGTCCATATGTTTATGTTGTTAATAAAGATAAGGTAGTGCAGCAAAGACATGTTAAGCTTGGTAATTTCTATGGTACTGTAACAGAAGTTAAGAATGGCTTGAAAGAAGGTGATATTGTTATAACTCAAGGACTTCAGAAAATTAGACCTGGAGTTAAGGTTATACCTGTAAAAACAGAGCAGGAATTGAAAGAGAATAAACCAGAAAGTAAAGAAAAGAATACTAAAAAGGCAAAGGCAAAAAATGATAAGTAAATTCTTTATATATAGACCCAAATTTGCTTTTGTAATTTCAATTATAATTGTTATTGCGGGTTTAATTGCTATAGAAAACCTACCAGTAGCGCAATATCCTGAAATAACTCCTCCTGAAGTATCTGTTACTACAAATTATCCTGGAGCCAGTGCTAAAACTGTTGAAGAAACTGTTATCGACCCTATTGAACAGCAGATAAACGGTGTTGAGGATATGATTTACTTTACATCAGAAAGTGCAAGTGATGGTTCAGCTAAGATAACAGTATCCTTTGAAGTTGGTTCTGATCCTGATATGAATACAGTTAACACTCAAAATCGTGTTGCAATTGCAACGCCTCAGCTTCCTGAAGAAGTAATGAAAGAAGGTGTAACAGTTAAGCAGCAGTCAAGTGATTTGCTTCTAGTTGTTGCATTGTTTTCTGATGAAAATATTTATGATGAAATTTATTTGAACAATTATGCTTATATTAACCTGATAGACCCGATTGCAAGGGTTCCGGGTGTTGGTCAGGCTCAGTTGTTTGGTGAAGAACAGTATGCAATGCGAGTATGGCTTAATCCCAATAAGCTTACCAGTCTTGGAATCAGCACAGATGAGGTTGTTGATGCGGTTATGCAACAAAATACCCAGGTTGCAGCCGGTCAGATAGGGCAGGCACCAACGCCGCAGGGACAGCAGTATCAGTTTACTATTCAAACTCAGGGAAGACTTGCCAATGTTGAAGAGTTCGAAAATATTATAATAAGAGAAGATCCATCTGGTGCAATGGTAAAAATAAAAGATGTTGGTTCTGTCGAACTTGGAGCTCAATCTTATTCAGCATTTAGTTTGGTTAATAATAGACCCGCTGCTCTTATAGGAGTTTATCAGCTGCCTGGAGCAAATGCCCTTCAGGTTGCTAATGGAGTGAATAAGGTTATTGAGGAATACAAGCAAAGCTTTCCAAAAGGGATAAAAGCTGCTTCATTGTATGATACTACACTATTTGTAAAAGCCTCAGTTCAAGAGGTTGTCAGTACTCTGTTTATAGCTGTTATTCTTGTTATAGTTGTAACTTTTATTTTCTTGCAGAATTGGCGTTCTGCTTTAATTCCAACAATTGCAATACCGGTTTTCTTTGATTGGTACTTTTGCCGTGTTATTGGCTTTAGGTTATTCCATTAACCTTATTACACTCTTTGGACTTATTTTGGCAATAGGTATTGTTGTAGATGATGCTATTGTTGTAATAGAAAATGTTAGTAGGATAATGGAAGAAGAAGGGCTCCCTCCAAGAGAGGCGACTGTTAAGTCAATGGAACAGGTTTCTGCTCCGATTATTGCTACTACTTTAGTGTTGATGGCAACATTTGTACCAGTAGCATTTCTTCCTGGAATTACAGGACAGCTATATAGGCAGTTTTCTGTAACAATTGCAGTTTCAGTTTTAATCTCAGCAATTAATGCATTAACATTGAGTCCGGCATTATGTGCAACACTGTTGAAGCCTGAATCAAAGAAAGTCTGGTTACCTTTTAAACTGTTTAATAAGTTTTTCAATGGTTTAACAAAACGTTATACAAAAAGTGTATCATTTTTAATAAGAAAAACTGTAATAATTGTTATAATCTTTTTAATAATTTTGGGTGCAATTTATACAATTTATGGAAAGTTGCCTACCGGTTTTATACCTAGTGAGGATCAGGGAGCATTTATGGTAAATGTTCAGTTACCTCCAGGTGCTTCACTTGAAAGGACGTCTAAAGCTCTTGAAAAAGCTTATGATATTTTGGCTAAGACCAAAGGAGTAAAAGATATCTTGAGTGTTTCAGGGTTTTCAATAATAACAGGTACATGTTCAGCGAATATGGGGCTTATTATTGTAACGCTTGATGATTGGTCTAAAAGGACAGCTCCTGATTTACATGTTGATGCAATACTGGCAAAAGTGAATGAAGAATTTTATCAAATTCCTGAAGCCTCGATTTCTGCTTTTAATCTTCCTCCTATTCCAGGTTTAGGTACAGGAGGAGGTTTTCAGTTTGAATTACAGCAGAAGGGGGAAGGATCAGCCCAGGCTCTTCAAACTGTAACTAATGAAATATTGTATCAGGCAAATCAGAGTCCTGAATTGACTGAAGTTTTTAGTACATACACTGCGAATATTCCACAGCTTTATCTTAATATTAACAGAGAAAAAGTAATGAAGTTAGGAATTAACCTGAATGATTTATTTAGTGTATTGCAGACGTATTTGGGGTCCATTTATGTAAATGAATTTAATAAATTCGGTAAAGTTTTTCAAGTATTGATGCAGGCTGAGGCAGGGTTCAGAAATGAAGTTGTTGATATAAATAGATTATATGTAAGAAATAAGTTTAATGAAATGGTACCGCTGAGCACGTTAATGAGTATTAGCACAATTTTAGGACCTGATGTAATAAGTCATTATAACATGTTAACATCAGTTAATATTCAGGGCTCTGCATCTGGCGGGCATAGTTCAGGAGATGCCATTAAAAAAATGGAGGAACTTGCAAAAGAAATTTTGCCGCCTGATATGACTTATTCATGGACAGGAACTGCTTATCAGGAAATACTTGCCGGTAATTTGGTTGCAATAATTCTAATGCTTGCAATTACATTTATTTACCTTTTTCTTGTCGCTCAGTATGAAAGTTGGATGATTTCATTTGCAGTTATTCTTTCCATTCCTGTAGCATTTCTTGGAGCTTTGCTGGGATTATATATTGCCGGCATAGCAAATAATATTTATGCTCAGATCGGATTTACTCTTATTTTTGGGATGGCTGCTAAAACTGCTATTCTGATTGTAGAGTTTGCAAAAGATCAGAGACAGGAAGGGAAACCAATCCTTGAAGCTGCTGAGTTTGCGGCACATTTGAGATTTAGAGCTGTTATTATGACAGGAATATCTTTTATTCTTGGTGTATTTCCTCTTGTTATTGCAACCGGGGCCAGTTCTGCAAGCCGTAGATCTTTAGGGACAGCTGTTTTTGGTGGGATGATTGTGGCTGCAGTAGTTGGTACTTTGCTTATACCGGGATTCTATGTGATAATGCAGAAACTGATAGAAGGCAAAAAAAAGAAAAACTAGAAGACTGTTTTCATATCTGCTTTTGTAAATTTCTAGCATTCCTCGTCTAAAAGAGAGATTTCAATTTACGTTTTTTGATGATAATATTGAATAATTAACATTGGATTGTATTTTTATAAAAAATATTTATTTTTAATTATTCATAAATTTATAAGTATGTGAGGTAATTTATGGCTGGACACAGCAAGTGGGCAAATATAAAGCACAAAAAAGGTGCTGCTGATAAGAAAAAAGCAAAAATATTTTCAAGGATTACTAAGGAAATAATTGTAGCTGTAAAAAGTGCTGGACCTGATATGGAAACAAATACAAGGCTTAGAGCTGCAATTATTGCGGCAAAAGCTGCTAATATGCCAAATTCAAATGTTGAAAGAGCAATTAAAAAAGCAGCAGGCGATACAGATACAAGTACATATGAAGAGATTGTATATGAAGGATATGGTCCGGAAGGAGTTGCTGTTTTAGTTGAGACTTTAACAGATAACAGAAATAGAACCGCTGGTGAAGTCAGACTTCTTTTTGACAGAACCGGTGGAAATATGGCTAACAGCGGAGCTGTAACATGGATGTTTCATCGTAAATCACGTTTTGTCGTTACAGGAGAAAATGCAACAGAAGATAAGCTTTTAGAAATTGTTATTGAAGCAGGAGCTGAAGAAATTGATGAAGCTGATGATATGGCTGAAGTATGGGGACCTCCAGAAGCTTTTGAAGAAATATCTAAAGCCTTGGAAGCTGCAGGAATTGTTCCTGAGGAAGCAGGGTTGGCAAGAGCTCCTGAAAATTATATTGAAATCAAAGATGCAGATACAGCTAAAAAAATAATGAGACTTATTGAAAAACTTGAAGACCAGGATGATGTTCAAGCTGTTTATGCCAACTTTGATATTGCAGATGAAATAATGGAAGCTGTTTCTGAGGAATGATAATACTTGGAATAGATACAGCAATGAGATGTACCGGCTATGGTATAATTTCTGCTGAACCTGAAAATATTAAAGCTTTGGATTGTGGTGTAATAAAGAATGGCAAGGGGTTAAAGCATTCTGAATGCTTACGAAGACTTGCTGGAGGAATCAGACAGCTAATTGATTCTTATAAAATAGATGCTGCAGCTATTGAAGGTGCTTTTTATGGGAAAAATATTAGAACTACGTTGATTCTAGGATATGCCAGAGGATGTGTAATGACAACATTAGCCGAAGCAAAAATACCAACGTATGCATATTCTCCCAAAGAAGTTAAGATGAGCGCAGGAGGTAGTGGCTTTGCTTCAAAACAGCAAATAGCAGTGATGATGTCTGCTGTTTTAGATATTGATATATCAAATGTTGAAGATGATGCTACTGATGCGTTGGGACTTGCTTTATGTCATGCAAATAGGGCTATGAGGGCAAGAGCAGATCTTTTTATGCCTAAACAAATTTAACTGAAAAGAACAAATAAAATTATTTATAGCAGATATCCTTAAGATGCTTTTGTTTTCAGTTTATTTTGCTACAATTGACTGGATAATTTATTAATTTTTTCAGGTTAACTGCCTAGCTAAAGAGAGTCAATTCGTTTTGGATAAAAATAAACTTGATTCATAAGGAATGCCTATGTTAAAAAAGATAATATCTGATTCATGGTCTCCATGGTTTTCAGGAATAGTTTTAGCGTTTCTATTTTTGATTAGTATGTATGTATTGGGAGAACCTGCAGGAACAAATTCTGCTTATTCTGAACTTTTGGATAATTGTAAAGTAATTCTTTTTAATAAAGAAATACCGGTATTAGATTGGGAGGTAATGTTTCTGGTAGGTGTTTTTTTCGGATCAGTTATTGCAGCTGTTTTTGGGAAAACTTTTAAACCCCAATTGTTTCCTGAAGATCATATGTCACGAGGTGCTTCATTTTATTTAGGTCTTGGGCCGGTTTATTTATTTTTAGGTGGCTTATTTGTTATGCTTGGGCTGATTATTGCAGGAAATTCATTTTTAAAACTGTGGAATGATAGTCTTGCTCTTTATATGATTGTAGGACTTTTTCTTATAATAGTGTTTGTTGAGGCTGTGCTGATTGGAACAATGCTTAGTATAAAAATAGAGGCTAAATCTAAAAAATAGATATTAATTGTTTGTTTTTTTAAGAACTGTTTGCTGTTTATGAATTGAATCTTGGAATTTTTACTTTTGGAGGAATAATGCATCCTTTAGCTTTAACTGGAACTCCACGTTTGATAGCTGCTTTACTTCTAGGTTTGGCATTTGGGTTTGTACTTCAACGTTCGAAACTTGCTTTAAGAAAGACATTAGTTGATCAGTTTACTTTTAAGGATAATACTTTTGCAATTACTTTCTTTGTTTCAGTAACAGTTGGGGTGCCGATTTTTTATTTTGCATCCAAGTATAATATAATAGCTCTTGACTCTGCAAATTATGAGTTTTGGGGTATAGTTATAGGAGCTCTTTTTGTTGGACTAGGAATTGCTTTTTGCGGTCACATACCGATTACTGCTGTTACCTCAATAGGTTCAGGTAGAATCTATTCTATTCTGATATTATTTGGTATGCTCATGGCTTTTCCTGTTTTAGGGTATATTTATCCAATTATTAATGACTATATACTTAATAAACCGCAGCCTGTAGATGTTAATGCAATAGGTCAGAATTCACTATTCTTTAGTGGAAAAACTATTATGCTTTATACAATTCCTTTAGTCTCTTTAGTACTTGCCTTATTTCTCCGCTTAATACAGCCAAAAGGCACCGGCGGGAATAATAAAAATAAAGATTAGAAAAATGCCTGATAAGTTTTCGATTTTAAAAGCAAAACATCTTAGACTTGGTAGAAAAGGTGAAAACATCGCCTGCAGGCTATTGAAGAATAAAGGTTATGATATTTTGCATAGAAATCTTAAACTGAATAAAATTGAAGTTGATATTGTTGCAAGAGATGGTGAAACTCTGTGTTTTGTAGAAGTTAAAACAAGGCATTACAAAAAGAACTATAAAAATCCTGATAATAAAGTTTGGGTAAGAAAGCAACAAACAGAGCGCATTGAAAAAGCAGGCAGGAGATATATCTTTAAAATTGGTGGTCAGAAACTGAAATATAGATTTGAACTGATTGAAATAGGCCTGAGATTTAACTCCATTATAAGCATTAATCATTGGGACAGTGATTTTGGTAGAATTGGTTCAAATTGAAATAAATTGATATTACTCATCTTTATTTATGGCGAAAAACTTCTTATTGACATTTCTTATAATTAGATTATCTTAATTGTTCAGTTGACTTGTCTATATAGTTATTATCTTATCAATATAAATTACCTAAGACTTGGCCTAAGACGTTTAATCTTAATAAATTACTTCTTTAAACATAAGAATTGTGCACTGAAACTGTAAAATCATGTAATCTGGTTTGACTCTACTGGTTTTGTAGAGCGAAAATAAATGACAATAGATTTCAACTGTTTATATATTTAAGGAATCTCCAAATAGTTGCTGATGGAGATGACCTTTCAATAAATTATATCGTTAATATTTATGAGGAAGGAAATACTAATGGAACATAAGTTTGCTGAACTTAAAATAGAGGGAAATACTTATAGATTTCCTTTACTGGAAGGAACAGAAGGAGAAAAAGGAATTGATATTTCTACTCTTAGAAAAGAATCAGGATATATAACAATAGATCCAAGCTTTGTAAATACGGGGGCTTGCTATAGCAATATTACATATATCGATGGAGAAAAAGGAATATTAAGATATAGGGGCTATCCTATTGAAGAAATTGCAGAACAAAAAACATTTATTGAAACTGCTTATTTATTACTTCATGATGAATTCCCTAATGAAAAGGAAAGAAAGAATTTTTCAAGGCTTCTTACTGAGAATTCACTTCTCCATGAAGATATGATTCATTTCTTTCATGGGTTCCCACAGGGAGCCCATCCCATGAGGATTATTTCAACTATGATAAATGCTCTATCAACATTTTATCCTAATGTTGATTCAAAATCACTTGAAGAAGATATAGACTTGACTGCTACAAGACTCATTTCTGTATTAAGAACTATAGCTGCATTTGCGTATAAAAAATCTATTGGGGAACCATTTGTTTATCCTAGGCATGATATGCATTATTGCACTAATTTTCTTAACATGATGTTTGATTCACCTGCAAAGCCATATGTTATAGATAAAGATGTTGTAAAAATACTTAATATGCTCTTGATTCTTCATGCTGATCATGAACAAAATTGTTCTACAACTGCAGTTAGAACAATAGGGAGTGCTCAGGTGAATTTATATGCCACGATTTCTGCCGGAGTAAGCGCTTTGTCTGGTCCTCTGCATGGTGGCGCTAATCAGGCTGTTATGAAAATGCTTAGGACTATTTATTATGGTGAAGGCAGTATTGAGGATTATATTGAAAGAGCAAAAGATAAAACTAACCCTTTTAAACTTATGGGGTTTGGTCATAGAGTATACAAAAATTTTGATCCAAGAGCTATAATCCTAAAAGATGCCTGTCATAAGCTTTTGAAAAAAATTAATATAAATGATCCCCTACTTGATTTAGCAGTTGAGCTAGAAGAAAAAGCTTTAAAGGATGATTATTTCTTAAGCCGTAATCTTTATCCTAATGTTGATTTCTATAGTGGTATTATTTATAAAGCTATTGGAATACCTGAGGATATGTTTACTGTGATGTTTGTTCTGGGACGTCTTCCTGGTTGGATTGCCCAGTGGAAAGAGATGGTAGAATCTAAGGATAGAAAAATATCCAGACCTAGACAAATATATATGGGAAAGACTTTAAGACATTGCTAATAAATAATAAATACCAAAAATCGAATGATAAATTCTAGAGATTTTTGGTAGTAATTTTTTGATGCAGATATTGGTGTATGAAATATCTGCATCAAAACAGCCTATATATTTTCAACCAGTGCTTTGTGAAGTGCTAATTGAGCCGCTTCAAAATTATTTCTTTTTACAATAAACTGGATATTTACCTGACGTAAACATTGATCAAGAGATAAAATATTTATATCCGCTTCAGCAAGCGCATTTGCTGATTTTGATAAGAATCCAGGTATGGCCATATTTGTTCCCATCACACATACAACTGCAACTTCATGTTTCTTTATTTTTGCTTTTGGAAATTCTTTCTGCATTGCCTCAATAGCTTTATTAAGATATTTCGCATCTTCACTGACATAATGAGTTATTGTATTAGCATTAGTGTTTTTGGCAATATAGCTAATATTGAACATATTAAAAGCATTGAGCAGCTTGAAGTCGTATCCCGGCTGACCTACCATGTCTGGATCATGAACTTCAATTGCAATCATATCATTCCTTCCACAAATCATATCGACTTTAGGAGTTGGAGATACATAATCTTTGCTTATTAGCGTTCCTGGATGTTCAGGTTCAAATGCATTTTTAACTCTTATTGGAATGTTTTTCATTTCCATTTCTTTTGATGCTGAAGAATGTATCGCTTCCATGTCCATATCAGCGAGCTGATCGGCAATATCAAAGTTAGTGTTTCCAATAATTTTTACTTTTTCCGGACCAAAAAGCACAGGATCTCCTGTGCAGAGATGGTATTCTTTGTGTATAATTCCTTCTTCTGCTCCTGTGACAACAGCAAGTTTACTGAAGGTTATCTCGCTATAACCTCTATCAAAAAGACTCATCATTCCTTCGCTGCATTTCGTATAGCCGGTAACTATAGGAAGTTCAGTTTCAATATTGATTTTTTTGAAAGCTTTTTGAATTACTTTGTTTATTGGATAAGTTGTTGTTTCTTTCCAACCTGTTAAATCCACAAAAGTTGCATTAACTCCATTTGCCTTTAAAATCAGGGTAGAGTTAAATGCACTATGAGCTTCTCCAAGTGCACTTAAAAATTCTCTGCTTGCCGGCAAATAGTTTTCTTTAGAAAGATGACCGTAAGAATGAATCCTAAGTAAATCCTGTAGACATGCTTTTATTCCGTCAATTCTTTCATTTATAAAATCATTAGCTTTTTTGAGATCAAGACCGATTGGCTCAAGTGATTTATTGATTTCAAGCATTTTTTTTCTAACATCTTCCAGAAGTCTTTTCCATTTGCCATCATTTGCGGCAAAGCTGGCGTATACACCTGGAGCATCAGTTTTCTTATGCTCAAGCAGCATGTTAGTCATCCCTGAATAAGCAGAAACAACAAATATTCTATTATATACATTATTGTTTTTTAAGTTGCCAAGAAAAATTGTATCCATCAATTCCTTGAAACGGCTCATAGATGTGCCGCCAACTTTTTCAACAGTATGTAAGTTTGACATTTAAAAATCCTCTATTCTTATAATATTAACTTTACCCAAAACTACATCCAGTGCTTCCATTTTTTTAACAGCATTGAGGATATTCTGCTCTTTTGTGTCATGGGTTACAATTACGATCGGTAGACTTTCTTCAGAAAGTCTTTCTTTTTGGAGAAGTGAAGAAATGCTGATCTCTTCTTCAAAAAGTATAGTTGAAACACGGGCAAAAACACCCAATTGATTTTTTACCTGTAATCTTAGGTAATAACGGGTTTTTATCTCTTCCATCTTTAACAGGCTTTTGAATTGTTTTCCTGTTCTGAAAGCCGGTATTCTGCTATGTGAATTATATTTAATATTTAAAGCAACATCTATGATATCTGCAATTACAGCACTTGAAGTTGCTTCCATCCCAGCACCTCTTCCATAAAAGAGTGTTTCTCCAACAGGAACACCTTTTACAAAGACTCCATTATTCACATCAGCAATGTTTGCCATTAATCTTTGTGCAGGTATTAATGCCGGATGTACCCTGATTTGAACATTATCATCATCTTTTTTAATAATTCCAAGATGTTTTACTCTATAACCAAGTTCTTCTGCAAATTTTATGTCGATCAGTGACATATTTCGGATACCTTCGATATAAGCAGAATCCATATTAAACCATTCTCCATAAGCCAGAGATGCAAGGATTACGGCTTTGTGAGCAGCGTCAAAACCATCTATATCCAGGCTTGGATCAGCTTCAGCATAGCCTAGTTCTCCTGCTTTTTTTAATACAGTGTCAAAGTCAGCTTTATCCTGTTCCATTCTGGTAAGAATATAATTACAGGTTCCATTAAGAATTCCGCAGATTTTTTCTATTCTATTTCCTGCAAGGCCTTCTCTCAGTCCTTTAATAATTGGAATTCCGCCTGCTACTGAAGCTTCGTAGTATATATTAACTTCTGATTTATCTGCTGCTTCAAAAAGTTCTGCGCCATGCTCAGCTAAAAGAGCTTTATTTGCAGTAACAACAGGTTTCCCAAGTTTTAATGCTTTTAAAATTACATCTTTAGCTATTTTGGTTCCGCCTATTAATTCAACAACAAGGTCAGATCTTTCAATCAAACCGTTTGTGTCTGTGGTTAATAGGCTTTTGGGAACATTAACATTTCTTTCAGTTTCTATATCAATATCAGAAATACCGGTTAATGTCAGTTCCATTCCGGTTCGTTTTGTAATAACAGTTTGATTTTCTAAAAGATATGCAGCTACTCCGGCACCTACTGTACCGAAACCAATAATACCGATTTTAACCTCTTTCACTTTGAATCAATCCTTCAAGTTTTAGTTTGACTAAAAAAATCATAAATTTACTAATATAGACAGAGCAATTGAAATTTCGAGATATTTTTTACAAAAATCTTATAAGATTCAGGTTTATAACTGCTTTTATTGTTAAATTATTTTAATATTTCAGCATAACAGTTGGAAATTTTATATATAAAGAATTAAATTCGTATAAATATTAATATTCGATTTAGACTTTATATACTATGTTGTTTTTTGTGTAACGTGGTATAAATAGTTAAATTAACGCATGCATATAAGTTTTCCGTCAGCATTAATTTCTCTTATGTTATGTTGAAGAATACTGATTTTACTAAGTTGCACAACAAATAATAATTATGATAAAATTTAACAGGATCTTGTAATGTTATATCAAAAATTAGCTAAAATATTTGCTACCGATATTGGAATTGACCTAGGAACAGCTAACTGCCTCGTTTTTGTAAGAGATCATGGAATTCTGCTTTCAGAACCTTCTGTTGTTGCAGTCGCAGAAGGAGAGAGACGAGAAGTTGTTGCAGTTGGAGATGAAGCTAAAAGAATGCTTGGAAGAACTCCTGGCCATATAAGAGCTATCAGACCAATGAAGGACGGAGTAATTGCTGACTTTGATATAACAGAAGAAATGCTTCGTTATTTTATTCAAAAAGCTATGCGAAAAGTAAACCAGCGCAGAAGACTTTTACACCCACGAGTTTTAGTTGCAGTGCCGTCCGGTATAACCGAAGTTGAAACCAGGGCTGTTAAAGACAGTGCACAAAGAGCCGGGGCCGGAGAAATTTATTTGATAGAAGAGCCTATGGCTGCTGCAATTGGTGTTGGGCTTCCAGTTATGGAACCGTCAGGAAGCATGATTGTAGATATTGGTGGCGGTACTACTGAGGTTGCAGTGGTTTCTCTCTCAGGTATTGTTGAAGCCAGAAGTATCAGGGTTGCCGGAGATGAAATGGATGCAGGTATTGTGCAATATATGAAGCGTGCACACAATTTATTAATAGGGGAGAGAACAGCAGAGCAAATAAAAATTAGAATTGGCTCAGCAAGTCCACTTAATGATGAAGAGACCATGGAAGTGAAAGGACGTGATCTCATTTCAGGTTTACCTAAAACAATCGGTATTACTGGTGGTGAAATCAGAAATGCTCTTCAGGAACCTATTACAAGTATTGTTGAGGCAATAAGGTCTACACTTGAACAATGTCCTCCTGAGTTAGCTGCAGATTTGATCGATAGAGGTATAATGCTTGCCGGAGGGGGAGCGCTATTGAGAGACCTCGATAAACTTATCACTGAAGAAACTGGATTGCCGGTTTTTGTAGCAGACGATCCATTACAGGCAGTAGCGATGGGAACAGGAGTTGTTTTGCAGGAGATGGATGCAATGGCTAGAGCTCTTTCTTCATCATCTATTGGAACTCGAAAAAGAAGCAGACGGTAGCTTTAGAATAATATTTAGTTTTATTAGGCTTTTTCTGATGATTAATTATCAGGGAAAGCTTTTTTCGTAAATACATTTGCATCATAAAAAGTATATCTTTTATCTTGAAGATTTTATAAATTTAGATAGAATATAATTATTGCGTATATTTATTTTTCATTATTTAGGAGTTTTTATAATATGGCTATTCACTATCAGAAAGAAATAATTGATAAGATAAAGAAGCTCAAAAAAGATAGGAATGCAATAATACTTGCTCATAATTATGTGCTTGGCGAAGTTCAGGATATTGCAGATTTTTGTGGTGATTCTTTGGAGTTGAGTTTTAAAGCATCAAAAGTTGAAGAAGACGTAATTGTTTTTGCCGGTGTCAAGTTTATGGCTGAAACAGCAAAAATTCTTTCACCTGAGAAAACGGTTTTACATCCTGTGCCGGAAGCAGGCTGCCCAATGGCTAATATGGCTACTGCAAAAGCAGTGAGAGAGTTTAAGAAAACATATCCTGATGCAATTACTGTTTGTTATGTAAACAGTACAGCAGAAGTTAAGACCGAAGTAGATATTTGCTGTACCTCTGGAAATGCTGAAAAAGTAGTAGGAAATTTGCCAAAAGATAAACAGATAATTTTCCTGCCAGATAAAAATTTAGGGGCAAATATTGCAAAGAGATTGGGACGTGAAATAATTTTATGGGATGGTTTTTGTCCAACTCATATGAGATTGACAACAGAAATGATTAAACGTCGCAGAAAAGAATATCCTGAAGCAGTTATAATTGTTCATCCAGAGTGTGATCCGGAAGTAATAGCGTTGGCTGATCAGGCTTTAAGTACTGGTGGTATGCTTACTTTTGTTAAAGAAACGAAAGCTAAACAGATAATAGTTGCAACTGAGATTGGTATTATTCATAGGCTTCAAAAAGAGAATCCGGAAAAAGTATTTATTCCTATTTCAGAGCAGGCTGTTTGTATGGATATGAAAATGATAACACTTGAAGATATTCTTGAGTCGCTTGAAAAAATGCAGTATAAAGTTGAGCTTGATCATGAGACGATAGAAAAGGCCAGAAGGCCTATTGAGAGAATGCTTAAGGGAAGCTTATAAAATATATTATTAAAAGTTAATAAAGTAATTAGAAGTATCTATCTATGTCAAAAAAACATAAAAAAATTAAATTACACAAAGGTCATGTAATATATGGCTTGATTGCAGTAACTCTCATTTTAATCCTTTATTTTTTTGTAGACGAAAGGGCTGCGATTTTTTTCAATAAAATAAGGCATACCTCATGGTATAACACTTTTGATAGTATGCAGTATACTGTAAATGTAATGGTGTCTGCTTTACCTTATGCGTATATTTATCTTATTGTTATGCTATGTCTTAAACGCTTTTTCTATTTTGAGCAGTTCATATTTGTAGCAGCAAGTTCTACTTTTTTTGCCAGTTGTTTAACAAATCTTTTGAAAGTAGTATTTGGAAGATATTGGACTGAAACTTTTGCAAAGGATAATCTTTCATTAGTGAGAACCGGTACTTATGGTTTTGATTTTTTTCATGGTGATATAAAACATGCTTCTTTCCCATCAGGACATACAACGGTTATATTTGCTGTCATGACTGTTGTATGGATCATGTATCCAAAATTACGGTGGTTATCAGTTGTAATGTGTTCAATTGTAATTGTTGGATTATTAGGATGCGACTTTCACTTCCCAAGCGATATAGTTGCCGGAGGGTTTATTGGCTCAATGTCAGCTGTTTTTATAATTCATATGATCCAAACATTCATTCGAAATGTTGAAGGAGTTAAAGTTGAGGAATAAGCTATTATGCTGCTTTTTCCTGTGGCATAGCTTCTTCAGGGTTTTCGAACTCAATTTTTTTGCCATTACCTTCGGCATGGTATATTAAAGCTCCCAGAGTCCAGCTTACATCGTTTCCATCTACTTTATCAATTACTTCAAAGGTAGTATTTTGATCAAAACCTAAGCCTTTTTCTAAAAGAATAGAGAAATAAGCTGATGTAAAATAGTAAATATATAAATATGGGTTATTGCCATATTTTTCAACGATGGTATTCCAATCTAATTTTCCAAGTTCTGTGCCTTTCTTTTTGAGTTCTCTTAAAGTAAAGCATGTTCCTGTATCAATTGCTTTTGAAGTAGCTGTGTAGTATAAACCTGAAATACCAACAAAATGATTAGCATCAGGAATTAAAGTTGAAGGTTTATTGACAGAGTGTAGTCCATTTACAAGTTTGTCAATTTTGTGTAGTGCTATTCTAAAATTTCCAGTTCCTTTTTCAGTATTTGGAAGAGGGTAGTTTTTTGGAAAACAGCTAGGTTCGTTAGAAAATTGAGAAACGGCAAGCTGCTGACCCAATCCTAAATAACTGTGCGAATAAAGTGTAAACGTTTTTGTTCCGATCTTAAATTGGACTTTATCGTTTGGGGCATAAATTGGTTTGTCTGTTTCAAAAACAACCTCGAAAGAAGCTCCTCCCATATCCAGGACACCGGTAGTTTTATCTGTAAATAATTTTTCTGTTAGATAATTATAAGCAATCCAGTCACAAGCCCCTTCTAATTTACCAGGGATTGTTCTTAACGACATTATATTAAAGTTAGTGTTTTCCTTTAAATAATTTCTAAGGTATTTATAGAGTTCTTTTTGTAATAGTGGTGAAACTGTGCGTAAGCCTGCTGTTGCAAATAGATAAAAATTAACGTCTTTTTCCAGGATATTCAGCTCTTTTAAATCCTGCTTTACTCCGTTTATTAACGCCTTAATATAATTTCCTACCATTTTTGGATTTGCTGCTACGCTTGATATGCCTGGATTGATTTTATTTTTCTTAATTTTTATTTCATTGATTATAATATCATTAGGCGTCTGACCTTTATTGTATTTGTATAGATGAAGACGAGAGCCTGTGCTCCCTGCATCAACTATTGCAAAATACTGAGAGTTTGCGTATATATTGGTGAAAACCAATATTGAGAGAATAAAGAGCACTGAAGTTTTTATCTTGTTCATATATAATATATCCTTATATTAGAGTAGGTTAGTTGTTTAGTTAAATTAATTGATGAGTTTGTCTAATATTAATGATTTTAACAAACAAGTTTTTTTTTTCAATAACTACAGTATATAATTATATTAACTATTCTTTTAGTTTAAAAAATTTGAGTTGGTTGTAAAAATCATACTGATTACGAAAATGATTGTTTGTCTGCTTAAGCCATGCGATTACAGGACGAAGGAGGATGCTTTTTCTTTACTTTGAATTCACGTTATTGGCAGATTTTGGTTGTCAAAATCTAAAGACTTAGCATTTTACAACCATCTTATTTTATAATTTATTTTAAATTTAATATAGTGAAGGGATTTGTAATGAAGAAAATAATTGTTATGAGTGGTTCTACAGGAGGAGGTCATGTAAGTGCTGCAAAGGGAATTCAAAATTATGCAGAAAAGAAATTTAAAGATAAAATAAAAATAATTCATGTTGATGTTATCAAACATATGTCATTTTTCTTTAAGAAAGTATATGCAGATACATATATAAATATAATAAAATATTTTCCTTCAATATTTGGCTATTTATATAAAATAACTGATCATGAAAAGAACGAAAAAGTTATTCTCAGTGAACTTAGATATCAATTTGAAGAGTTTTTCTCAAAAAGATTTAAGCGCATAATAAAAAAATTTAAACCCGATTATATTATATTTACTCACTTTCTTCCGGCAGAACACTTAAATAAAACAGCAAAAAGAAAAAAATATGCAAAAAAATATGCAGTTGTTGTAACTGATTATGATGTGCATAGTTTGTGGATGCAGGAAAATATGGATTTGTTTTTTGTGGCAAACGAGGAGTCAGCATTACGCCTTATTAACAGAGGAATAGCAAAAGAAAAAATCCATGTAACAGGTATTCCAATAAACCCTGAATTTGCTGAAGGTTATAATAAACAGGACAGTAGAGTGAGTTTAGGATTATTGCCTGATAGAAAAACTGTTTTAGTTATGACTGGAGCATATGGAGTTGGAAGAGTAGATACATTTATTGAACATCTATTCAGTAATATAGATAAAGAGTTTCAGGTTGTAGCTTTAACAGGAAAAAACCAAAAGCTTAAAGATCAGCTTGGTATAATGGAGAAAAAGTATCCAGGTAGGATTAAAGCTGTTGGTTTTACAAATGAAGTTCAAAAGTATATGGCAGCATGTGATTTTGCTATTACTAAAACAGGTGGTTTAACAACATCAGAATGTATTGCTATGGGGTTACCAATTGTTACTCTTAATCCTATTCCAGGGCAGGAAGAAAGAAACACTGATTATCTTTTAGAAAATGGGGCCGGACTTAAAACTGTTGACTTAGTAGGTTTGACTTATAGAGTAGAAAAGCTTTTAAATGATGATGAACTACTTGAGAGAATGAAAGCAAATGCGAGTAGTATTGCCAGACCAAGAGCTGGAGAAGATATTCTTAACATTGTTTTGAATAGCTAATTTGCAGTCAAAAGTTCAATAAATAATTGTGGGCAAAATTATAAAACTAGAATGAATTATTTTTTAAGACGGTATAACCTAAAAGGTTGCAACTTTGAAAAGGATAAATGGATAGACATTGCATTTCCTGTTGTTGTTGCTTCAATTGTTTTTGCAATGATTATTCCCGGGGTATTAATACAGTTATTAGAAAAATTACATATTAATTTCCCTCAACTCATAAAGATAATAGTTAGCCTGTTTTCTGTTCAGCTTATTTTTATTATTCCGGTATTGATTGCAGCTGCAATTTATTCAACTAATGTTAGCTTTAAGAGAAAACTTGATTTTGTCAACTGGAAATCAAGCTATATACTTGAAGCGTTTTGCTGGGAAATAGCTATTTTTTTCCCTCTTTGGGTTCTTGCAGCTTTAATGTATTATTTTATAACTTTTTTTGGGCTTGATACTTCTTCTCCGATTACTAAACTTTTATTGTCAGCTTCCGGAAAAGGGAAAATAATAATTTTCTTGGTATCCGTTTTTATGGCTCCTGTTGTAGAGGAAATAATTTTTAGACGCGTAATATTTACATTTGTTAATAAGTTGCTTGGTGTTTTACCGGCGATATTGTTAACATCTTTTGCTTTTGGAGCTCTTCATGGGGGACTTGTGCAGTTGCTTCCTCTAACTATGTTGGGAATAATACTTCAAATATTGTATTTAAAACATAGTTCTTTGTATCCTTCAATACTGCTTCATGGAATTCATAACTTTCTAATAATGTCAATTTTTTTAGCTATAGGATTTTAAGTTACGTTTATACCTAAAACGGTTAAGTTCTTTCTATGCTGTTAAAAATTAAAATACTTCCGGCATAAATTGTATATGATATCGTTTTATATAGCTAAAATATCAATAATAATAAATTACATTTAAAATTTAAGGAGTAAATATGTATTATAAAAATATTACAATCCCAGACGGGGATAAAATACAGATAGATAAAGCTGGAAATCTCATTGATGTTGATAATCCGATTATCTGCTTTATTGAGGGAGATGGTATTGGTTCTGATATTACTGCTGCTGGTAAGTTTATATTAGATTTTGCTGTAAATAAGGCTTATAATGGCAGAAAAAAACTATCGTGGATGGAGATTTATGCAGGAGGAAAAGCCAACAAAGTTTATAGGGAAAATACGTGGCTTCCTGATGAAACACTTGATGCAATAAGAGAGTTTAAAATAGCAATCAAAGGCCCATTAATGACTCCAGTGGGTGGTGGAATTCGTTCGTTAAATGTAACAATGAGACAGAAGCTTGATTTATATGTTTGCTGTAGACCAGTAAAACATTTTAAAGGGGTTCCATCACCGGTGAAAAGGCCTGAATTAACAGATATGGTTGTTTTCAGAGAAAATTCTGAAGATATTTATGCGGGGATAGAATGGAAAGCTGGTTCTGCTGAGGCAGATAGAATTATACAATTCATTCAAAATGAAATGAAAGTAGATTCAATAAGGTTTACTCAAGATTGCGGAATTGGAATAAAGCCTGTTTCAAAAGAAGGCTCTGAAAGATTGATTAGATCAGCGATGCGATTTGCTATTGAGAATAGAAGAAAAAGCTTAACCCTGGTTCATAAGGGAAATATAATGAAATTTACAGAGGGAGCTTTTAAAAAGTGGGGTTATGATTTAATAAAAAGAGAATTTTCTGATTATGCTGTTATTGCTTCTGAGTGTGGAAGAAGTATTCCAGAAGATAAAATAATTGTAAAAGATTGTATCTGTGACGCTTTTCTGCAGGAAATATTGATTCGACCTGAACAGCACGATGTGGTAGCAACAATGAATTTAAATGGGGATTATATTTCAGATGCATTGGCCGCTTGCGTTGGAGGTATTGGAATTGCTCCTGGAGCGAATATTAATTATGAAACAGGTACTGCTATTTTTGAAGCTACGCACGGAACTGCTCCTGATATTGCCGGAGAAGATAAAGCTAATCCATGTTCATTTACCTTATCAGGAGAACTAATGCTGCGACATTTGAGATGGATAGAAGCTGCAGATTTAATTGTCAATGCAATTGAGAAGACTATTGAGTCAAAAAATGTAACTTCAGATTTCGCCATGTTGATGGATGGTGCAACAGAGCTGTCTTGCTCAATGTTTGCAAAGAAAGTTGTTGAAAATATGAACTAATCTTAGGTTAAGCTAAAAAGGTAGGTCATTGCCGGTTAAGTGGAAAGTTTCATTATCATTATCGTTTTCTTCAAAATCTTTCCACTTACCGCCATTTTCTGTTTCTTTTACAAGAATTTCAATTTTTTTCTCAAATTCATTGAGTTTTTTATTACAGAATTCAGAAAGTTTTTTCCCTTCTTCGAAGTACTTCATCATATCATCAAGTGGAAGCTGCTTATCTTCCATTGAATTAACTATTTTTTCCAGCTTTTCTAATGCTTTTTCAAAAGAAACATCTTTATTATCTTTTTTCGAGGTCATTTTTTATTTCCTAAAAATACTGACGGATTATATATCACGTTAATATCCTTAAAATTTATTGAAGTGATTAAATAAGTCTTTTAATATTTATAAATTGTCATAAACTATATATCAGTGTTGACGTAATTTAAAAAAGTATAGCGATTTTTTATCAGAAAACTTTTATTATTATGGCAAAATATGATACAAATTTTTTTCTTTTTCTAAAAGAAATCAAAAAGTATAGACAGCTATCTAATAGGGAGTCAATACTTTTGGTTAAGAAATATCAATTAACTCAACAGGATAGTTGCTTAAATAGTATTATATTAGGCAATATTAGATTTATAATTTCAAGAGCTGTTAAATTCTCTAATAACAGAGTATCAGTATCTGATTTGATTTTTCCCGGAATGAGAGGGATTAAACGCGCAGCTATAAAGTTTGACATAAATCGGCCAATAAAATTTATTACATATGCATCTTATTGGGTTGAAATGTTTATGCGTAGAGAGTTAATAAGACAGAGCTCTTTGGTGAAAATAACTCCAAGAGCCTGGGAGCTATCTACTAAAATATCTAAATTGAGAAATACCGGTATTTCAAATCGACAGATATTACGAAAATTAAATATTAAGCGAAAAACATTATATAATATTCGTTCTTTAAAAAATGATGTCAGTTTAAACTTAGCTTTAACTGACTCCCGGGATGGAGCAGAACTGGAAAAATTGATTTTGATAGATGAAACCAGCCCGGCAAATATTTACTCAAAGAAAGATTTGAACTATTTTTTGTTAAATCAATTGGATTTTCTAAGCACAAGAGAAAAGAATATCTTAATCAGAAGATATGGACTTAATGAAACTAAAAGTTTAACTTTAGGACAGTTAAGTCAGTTACATAATATCAGTGCAGAAAGAGTAAGGCAGGTAATTATAAACTCGTTAGCAAAACTGAGAAAACGTCTTAAAAAAGAAAAGTTTTAATTATGAATAATTTTACACCTCGTTCAAAGCAGGTCCTTATATTAGCACAGCAGGAATCAACTCGATTTAATCATGGTTATGTAGGAACAGAACATCTCCTGCTTGGTTTACTTAAATTGGGACAGGGAGTTGCTGTTCAGGTATTAAAGTCTATGAACCTGAATCTAGAAGTATTAAGATTGGAAGTAGAGAAAATTTCTGGCTCTTCAGGATCAACTCAGCTTCAGGGCGAAATTCCTTATACGCCAAGATTAAAGAAAGTTTTGGCTTTAGCGGCTAAGGAAGCTAAAACAATGAATTATAATTATATTGGAACAGAACACTTGCTTTTAGGGATTTTGAAAGAAGGAGAAAGTGTAGCTGCTAAAATTTTAATGAATTTAAATATTAATATTGATGCTGTTAGAAAAGAAGTGTTAATGGCATTAGATCCAAACTTTTTACCTGGAAATGGAGAAAATAGTCTGTTGGGAATGGCACAGAAAAATACACCTGTTGAAAAAAGCTTAAACAACTTAAATGCTTTTGGTAGAAATCTTACCGAACTTGCTCAGCGTGGAGAATTGGATCCGGTAATTGGCAGAGTTGACGAAATAGAACGTGTTGTTCAAATTCTCTGTAGAAGAACTAAAAATAATCCTGTTTTAATAGGAGAAGCCGGTGTTGGAAAAACCGCTATAGTGGAAGGTTTGGCTCAGGCAATAATTGCAAAGAGAGTTCCTGATATTCTACATGATAAAATGGTTTTTGGTTTAGATCTTCCTCTAATGATTGCCGGGACCAAGTATCGGGGACAGTTTGAAGAAAGAATAAGAACAGTATTGGAAGAAATAAGAAATTCCGGGAAAGTTATCGTCTTTATTGATGAGTTGCATACGATTGTAGGAGCAGGAGGAGCTGAAGGTGCAATGGATGCTTCTAATATTTTAAAACCTGCGCTTGCAAGGGGTGAGCTTCAGTGTATTGGCGCAACAACAATGGATGAATATAGAAAATATATAGAAAAAGACTCTGCATTGGAAAGACGTTTTCAGTCTGTAATGGTTAATCCGCCAACTGTTTTGGAAACTGTAGAAATTCTTAAAGGTTTAAGAAAGAATTATGAAGAACATCATCATGTAAAATATAGTGATCCTGCTTTAGATGCGGCAGTAAAATTATCAGATCGATATATTAGTGGACGATTTCTTCCTGATAAAGCTATTGATGTTATGGATGAAGCAGGTGCAAGAACCCGTTTAACAGAAGTAATACCCCCACCTGATATATCTTCTCTCGAAAAGAAGATACATGAGCTTCAGATCGAAAAAGGACATGCTATTGCGGAACAGAATTATGAAGAAGCTGCTTCGTTTAGAGATAAAGAGAAAGCATTAAAAGCTGAGGTTGAGTCTATTATCAAAGAGTGGGAAGATAAAAAAGAAACAAAAGTTGTTGATATAGGAGTAAAAGAAATAACAGAAGTGCTTGCAAAGCTTACAGGTATTCCTATTAGACAGATGGAGAATGAAGAAACCTCAAGGCTTCTCAAAATGGAAGAAACATTGAGTGAAGTTGTAATAGGTCAGTCAGAACCTATTGCAACTATTTCAAGGGCTTTAAGACGATCAAGAGCAGATTTGAAAGATCCTAAAAGACCAATTGGATCATTTATTTTTCTTGGGCCGACAGGAGTTGGAAAAACACTTTTGGCCAAATCTTTAGCTGAATTTATTTTTGGCGATCAGGATGCAATAATTCAGCTTGATATGTCTGAATATATGGAAAAATTCAATGTTAGCAGGTTAGCTGGTTCTCCTCCTGGTTATGTGGGACATGAAGAAGGAGGACAGTTGTCTGAGCGGGTAAGGCGCAGACCATATTCTGTAGTTCTTTTTGATGAGATAGATAAAGCTCATCCAGATGTTATTCATATGCTCCTGCAGATTGTTGAAGAGGGTAAATTAACTGATAGTGTAGGACGAATTGTTGATTTTAGAAATACAGTTATCATTATGACAAGTAACCTTGGAGCCCATAAAATAATTCAAGGCAAAGCATTGGGATTTGGCGGAGGTAATGCTGTGCATGATGATGAGAAAAATAAAGCAAGGCTTATAGAAGAAGCTAAAAAATATTTTAAGCCTGAATTTATAAACAGGGTTGATGAAGTAGTTATTTTTAGAAAGCTTGATAGAAAAGATCTTAGAAATATTGTTAGTCTTGAAATAAATAAAGTTGTATTAAGACTGAATGATAAAGATTTTCATATTAATATTAACAATAAGATTCTTGATTTCCTTATTGATATAGGATATCAACCGGAATATGGTGCTCGTCCTTTAAGGAGGGCTATTGAGCGCTATGTTGAAGATCCGCTTGCCGAAGAAATATTGAGAGGTGTTATTTTGCCAGGTTCTAAAATAGAAGTGAAAGTTGATAATAATAAATTAATTTTCTTTTCAATGAAAGATTAAAAGTAAGTATTCCTCCTTTACAACTGTGGAGTGAACTATAAAATTTATGTAATGTTTTAATATTAATATTCAGACATAATTTTAGATTTATTTTTAGAAAAATATTTTGAAACTATAATTAATAAAGCTAGAGTTGCAATAATATAGATTCCTGAAAAAAATCTTTCAGCTATGAATGGAAATGCACATATCCTTGTTAAAACGTAAATAACGCATATTATAGATAATGCATTTTCTCTTTGCTGTAATAAATCCTTAATTTTTTTACTTTTTTTATTCAAATAAATCATATAGAAAGAATAAGCTGTAATTGTAAAAAATAACATACTTGAAATCCCCAAAATAAAATCTAATACCCCTTTAAACAATGCTGTAAAATAATCTAAAAAAGATAAAGTCTGTGGATTTGATAAAGGGTAAGGTTGTCTATTTACTAATGTATAATAAAATATTGTAGACCATCCAGGGTTTTTCCAGTAGGAATTTATTCCAAAATAAAATAGAAATACAAAAAGAGTAGAAAGGCATATCATTAATCTATATTTTTTTTCAATAAAGAAAAGATATGTTAACTTGGTACTACAAATAAAAGCAAATCAGTTCTAATTCCAATTAAAATTGGAAACAAAATGCATAATAAAGCATTTTTTTTATTCAAATAAGAAAATATTGATAAAACTAAACCCAAAAATGCCAATCCGTCAGGTGTAGAATACCTTGCTAAAGCTTCTACATTAAAAAATCTAAGTGAAATGAATACAATCCATATTAACTCTTTTGGTAAAAACTTTAATGACAATAGAAAGAGTATAATTATCGAAAAAGCAACACATAGGCTTGATATAATATGTGTTGCTTGTGCTATATTCAAAAATATATATCATACCAGTATATACAGGTCTTATCTGATAAAAAGGCAAAAGTTCAGCCAATGCTTTGGGGTCCTGGCTTCTCAATTTACTCTTTTCCGTTTTTGTTGTTAAATTAGTGAAGTTTTTCTCTGGTATATGTTTCTTAATTTGTTGATATGAAAAAGAGTGAATAAGTTCAGTATTATTAGTTTCAAAGCTTTTAGCTGCAGCAATATATCCTATCATATCCCAATTATAAAAAGGGTGAAATAAATCATAAAAAAAGAAAGTAATAAAAATGCAGTGGCTAAAGTAAATTTCATAATGTTATTTTCCAGTATTTTAAAATATATTGTTTTTATTCTTTTTTAGATTTTGTCTTGATGTATATTTCTGTTTCAAAATAAATTAAATTAATTTTAAAATGAGCTAAAATAAATAAGAGATATAAATACAATAAACCATAAAGAACATATCATAAGCAACGGCTTATCTCTATACAATAAATTTACAGGATTTCCGCTTTTTTGTTGAACAAAAGTAATTTGAAAATATCTAAGAAAGCCTAAAATCACAAAAATTGATGTAAGGTAAATATATTTGGAATTAAATTTGTTTATTGTATCAACGTTTATTGTATACATTATGTAGCATAAAACAGTAATTGACGCCATGAAACTCATAGCACAATTTATAAATTCAAGGTTATAAGATTTAACGACAGATCTACATTCAAAACCAGATGAATTAAATTTTATTACATCATCTCTTCGTTTAGCAAGAGATATGAATAATGATAGAGCAAGTGTTATTATGACCAGCCATTCTGTAATATGAGTATTTGTTGAAATTCCTCCTACAAATAATCTTATCAAAAAGCCTATTGATATTATACTTATATCAACTAAAGCATAATGTTTAAATCTTAAGCTATATGCAATATTAAGCAAAAAGTATATAAAAATTAAAATAGCAGCATAGAAAGAAACTATAAAGGCTAAAATAAAACCTACTATAAGAAAAACAGGAATGTAATATAAAGTTGTTTTTATAGGAATTTTCCCTGATGCTATAGGTCGGTTCTTTTTTTCTTTATGAAGACTATCTTTTTTTATATCACAAATATCATTAAATATATATATAGTACTGGCAATTAAAGAAAATGAAATGAATAAGAAAAAACACTTATATAATAAATAGATATTATTTGCTTTTAAGGCAAAAATTACTGGTACAAAAATTAATAAATTTTTAATATATTGTTTTACTCTGAATAAGAGAAAATAATTTTTATATGTTTCAAAATCAAATTTATACATCTTAGTGAAATTTTTTAAAATATTTAAATGTAGCAATTTCAAACATTTGTAAGTCTCCACGACTATCGCCGTAAGAATAGACTATATCGAAGTCTTTAAGTGAAAGATATTGCTTCAATCTTTTAACTTTTTCAGGTCCATGGCAATTAGGAGTTTTAAATTTTCCTGTAACAGTTCTATTAAAAATGCTTACTTTAGTACCTATCAGTTCAATATTATTGCGTTCACTCCAGGGCTTAATATAGTTTTCAATTGATGCTGTAATAATGATAACTCTATGATTATTCTGTTTATGCCAATTTAATTTATTGATTGCTTTTAACTTAATTATATTATTTAACTTTGTTTTTGCAAATTGATTGCATTTTAATTCAAATTCTTGCAAAGGCATTTCTTTGAAAAAACTCGAAAAAATTTTTTCTTTAGTTTTTCCGCCAGCTGTTAAGTTAAATTTCCATTTCAATATTAAAGGAGTAAACTTGATAATTTTAATAAAGAAATGGAAATACCCAAAGCAGTATATTAAAAAATGAATAAAGCTGTCTGAGTTTGTAAGTGTTCCATCAAAGTCAAATAATGCAAGGGTTCTCGAATTCATCATTTTTCAGCAGGATAACTTTTAAATAATTTACCCCATTGTGAATTTTCTAACCAGTTATTAACTATTGGTAAACCTTTAAACTTATACCAATATTTGTCGTGATAAGTTTCTGAGCCAAAAATAAAAAACAAAACAGAGGTGTATGAAATAATAGTTTTTGTAAATGCTTTAGAGGTGAATCCATCCACAATAATCTTCCGGCTCCAGTTGCAAAATTAGTACCTACTTCAAAATGCCAGTTCTCTTTAGCTGCAGACTGATCACCTACAATTTCGATATCTCTAGGGTCACCTATACCTAATTTATGCTCGTGGGATAGAGCAATACAAGGTAAGTCTCTCCAATTAAACCCCATTATAGTAGCAGCAACTGAATCTATTGAAACCTGGTCCTCTGATGCGAGTATAATATTCTTGTCATGTGGGAACACAGTTCGCGGTCCAGGCCCTGAGCCGGCAGTTGTGCCATCCATTGTAGCAAACATGCCAGTATGTATTTCTCTTCCTATAGCAAGTAGGTCAACTAGTGTTTCATTAATCCATGTATGAGTATAATGTCTGTTCCTGTTGAGAAGTCCTCCAAATGCATTCTTTAACGCTCCTGTATATGTTGTATAAGAATGAGTTTTAACAGTAGGCATTTGGACTATGTTTTTGCCTATGAAGTAATCAGGGATACTTATTCCATCTGGGAAAATTTTATGTAAAGCTAAGGTTTTGAACTTTGGCTTGTATTTAATCCACTTCATATGTTCATCTTTAAAATTAAAAAGAACCGGTATATCAAATTTTTTATAAATAGGTAGAAATTTTAGGTCTTTTTCCCCTTTTTCGGGAATTGTAACAACAGTATGATTGTGTACTGCAACTAGATCATTAAATCCATTACTTTTTAAACTTTGAATGGTACCTTCCAGCTGCCATGGTGTAGTATTCACGCCAGGGAAAAGATTATGCCATGTTATGTTATCTTTAAGAATTGTCGTCGAAGATGAACTTAATGCTTTTTTTATATTTGCTAAATTACAAAGCTTTTCATAATCATTAAGAACAGTGTCTGAATTTACTTTTAGTATTGCTACTTTTGACTTACTCATTTTTTTTAATTTTTTTAGTTGAAAATGTTAAAATATTAAATTGGTAGCTGTTTTTTAACAAATCAGTTATTTGTTTGAAGTTTATTGATTTATTTCGTGCTGATAGCAACAACTTGTAATTGTTATTGAATTTTATCTTTGATAGTAAACAACAACTGAAATAATTATCCTTAATAATTAATTAAATATACAATAATGTTGATTATTTACAATATATTAAAATAATTATTTGTAAGTATAAAGGTATTCTTAATTTTTTAAATTAAAAGTGTTATATATTGTAATAATTTTAGTGTGTAGATTGTTTTAAAGAATATCTTTTTGCAATTACTTTGGATAACTTTTTTGTTTTAAGTAGATTAATTTTGTTTTTCTATGAAAATGGGTTAAATTCATAATTTACAATCAAAGAAACAATAAATAAAACTTGTATTATACGGTAATAGTTATCATGGAAGAGTTTTTTGAAGTTGTTGATGAAAACGATAATGTTATAGGAATTGCGACCCGTTCTGAATGTCATGGAAACCCTAGGCTTTGCCATATGACGGCACATGTTATTGTGTTGAATGATTCTGGAGATATGCTTTTGCAAAAGAGATCAGCGACTAAAGATATTCAGCCTGGGAAGTGGGATACTGCGGTAGGAGGACATCTTGCATTGGGTGAGTCATATTCTGAGGCAGCAGTTCGTGAAATGAATGAAGAGCTTGGTATTCCGGAAGATCATCCGTTGAAATTTCTTTTTAATATGAAAATTCGAAATGAAATAGAATCTGAAAATGTAGCAGTTTTTTCAACAGTATATAACGGTCCTTTTAAAGTTCAGAAGTCAGAAATAGATGAAGTAAAGTTTTGGGCAATTGCTGAGCTTAAAAATAAAATGAATGAAGAACTTTTTACTCCAAATTGTATTTTGGAGATAGAGAAGTTTTTAAAATACATAAGAATGTAAAAGATATCATTAAAAGAATGCAGGAAACTCAAATATATCATTCATATTTTATCTATATTTGGAATGAGTTTAAAAAAAATAAAATGGCAGTTATAGGGTTAGCCTGTATTTTATTTTTATTTCTTGTTGCAGTATTCGCTCCCCTTATTGCAAACTCAAGGCCTCTTTTAGTTTATAGTAAAAATAGTTTAAAACTTCCTTTTTTTTATTTCCTATTTTCACCAAATTCTGCGGAAATACTAGTTGAACAGGTATTTAATTTTTTAATATTTTTTATTCCTGTTGGTACATGTATTTACTTTCTTTTTAAAAAATTTAAAAAAGTAAGACTTTATTTATTAATTATTTTAACTTTAGTAATAATATTCCCTTTTTTTACAACAAAAAAAGTTTTTGACAGAGTTGACTGGAAAAGAACTGTTAAAGATTTAAAGAAAGCAGATTTTGTTATAATGGCGCCAGTTCCATATGGTCCATTTGATATTGTTGGTAAACCATACGAGTCCTCTTCCGTTAAGCATATTTTAGGAACAGATAATATTGGAAGAGATGTATTATCCAGAATTATTTATGGAGCACGGGTTTCACTGGCTGTAGGAATTTTAGCTACTATTATTTCATTGATTCTTGGAACTGCTATTGGATTGATATCAGGCTACTTTGGAGGTTTAACTGATTTGATTGCAATGCGTATTGTTGAAATAATAATCTGTTTTCCGGCATTTTTGCTTCTGCTAATATTGATGGCGACAATGATGGATTTAAAATTTGAACAATCAATTTTAATTGTAATTCCTATAATCGGTTTTTTAGGATGGACAGGACTGTCAAGGATTGTCAGAGGAGAAGTATTAAAGCAGAGAAGTATGCAGTATGTTCAAGCTTGTGAAGCTTTAGGGATGTCAAGTACCAGAATAATGTTTGTTCATCTTCTGCCTAATGTGAGTGGGCCTATCTTGGTAAGTGCTGTTTTTATGGTTGCCGCAAATGTTCTTGCTGAGAGTGGATTAAGTTTTCTAGGATTTGGTGTTCAGCCACCTACAGCAAGTTGGGGGGAGCTTTTAAAAGAGGCTTTTGCTGATCCTTTAAGTTATTGGAATTTAACTTTGTGGCCGGGTGTTTTAATTTTTTATACAGTATTGAATTTCAATCTTATTGGGGAAGGTTTACGGAAAGCCATTGACGCAAAACCAAAATGAGAATTTTCTCTGAAAATATTATATTAATTGAAATTAATTATTAAATAATAAACAAACGGATTTTTTATGAAGCAAGACAATGATACAGGCAGGCCTTTGTGGGCGCCATGGAGAATAGAGTACATTTTATCAGAAAAAACAGGAGAGTGTTTTCTATGTGACAGAAAGAGCACAGATAAAAATGACGAATATATGATAATTTACAGGGGAAAAAATTCATTTGTGATGTTAAATGCATATCCATATAACTCTGGACATTTAATGGTTTGTCCCTATGAACATATTGGTGATATTGCTGCTGTTAGAAAAGAAGTTCTAAATGAAATGATGGATTTATGTGTGCGAGCGAAAGAAACCTTGCTAAAATTAATGAACCCGGGTGGATTTAATATCGGTTTTAACTTAGGCGTTGCAGCTGGTGCAGGGCTTGAGGAGCATATTCATATGCATATTGTCCCAAGATGGGTAGGAGATACTAATTTTATGCCGGTATTAGGTAAAACAAGAGTTGTTCCTCAAGCTTTGAAAGAGACTGCAGAAATCTTAAGAAAAAATTTTAAATAGCTTTTACTCAGTATTTTTGTTTTAATGCTTGTATTGTTTATTTTTAAGTGTAATTCTATTATTCTTTATGAAAAAAAGAAATTAAACAATTTTTTATGAATTAAAAGTTTAATATGAGAAATAAATTTTAACTTTTTTTTCAATTAATTTCTTAAAAATATTTGAATTGTTAAAAGTTAATGGTAAAATAATTGCTCGTTTTCACGCTCGGGTGGCGGAATTGGCAGACGCGCATGGTTGAGGGCCATGTGGAGAAATCCGTGGGGGTTCGAGTCCCCCCCCGAGTACCATTTATTATGGTACTGTTGATTAAAAATGTTAGTTGTCCGGTAATTCCGGAGTGAATTTAATAATTATCAGCTAGGTATTTATAGTGATAAATTATAGCTCGTTATTGCTGAAGCAATAGTCGGACAGAATTATTAGGTGCCCACATAGCTCAGATGGTAGAGCACATCCTTGGTAAGGATGAGGTCACCGGTTCAAGTCCGGTTGTGGGCTCCAGTTTTTTAGGTTTGTTTTAAAATTAAAAGTTATAAAAATAGAAACCTTGAAGGTAAATCGGCAATTCTGCCGTAAATAGCTCGGAGGATAAAAAGGAATCATGGCTAAAGAAAAATTTAACAGAAGTAAACCTCATGTAAACATTGGTACTATTGGCCACGTTGACCATGGAAAAACTACTTTAACTGCTGCTATTACAATGACATTGCAGAAAAAATTTGGTGGAGAAGTCAGAAAGTATGATGAAATTGATAATGCACCAGAAGAAAAAGCACGTGGAATTACTATTAATACAGCTCACGTAGAATACGAAACAGAAAATCGTCATTACGCTCATGTTGACTGTCCAGGTCATGCTGACTACATCAAAAATATGATCACTGGTGCAGCTCAGATGGATGGTGCAATAATTGTTATTGCTGCAACAGACGGACCAATGGCACAAACTCGTGAACATATCCTTCTTGCACGTCAGGTTGGAGTTCCAGCTCTTGTTGTATTCTTGAATAAAACTGATCAAGTAGATGATGATGAGCTTATCGAATTGGTAGAAATGGAAGTTCGCGAACTTCTTAGCGAATATGATTTCCCAGGCGATGATACTCCAATTATCAAGGGTTCAGCTCTTAAAGCTATGGAAGCTGAAGGTGAAGAAGGAAAACCTGAAGTTGCTTGTATCTTTGAATTAATGGATGCAGTTGACAAATATATTCCAGAACCAGTTCGTGACACAGACAAAACTTTCCTAATGCCGATTGAAGATATTTTCTCAATTGAAGGTCGTGGAACAGTTGTTACTGGTAGAGTAGAGCGTGGTATCGTTCATACTAATGATAAAGTTGAAATCGTTGGAATCAGGCCTACAAAAGAAACTACAGTTACTGGCGTAGAAATGTTCCGTAAGATTCTTGACGAAGGTAGAGCTGGTGATAATGTTGGTTGTCTTCTTAGAGGTATTAAAAAGACTGATGTTGAGCGTGGACAGGTTCTTGCACAGCCAAAAACTATTACTCCTCACTCAAAATTCAAAGCTGAAATCTATGTTCTGTCAAAAGAAGAAGGTGGAAGACACACTCCTTTCTTTACAAACTATAGACCTCAGTTCTTCTTCAGAACAACTGACGTTACTGGTATTGTAAAACTTCCTGAAGGAACAGAAATGGTAATGCCTGGTGACAATACTACTATTGAAGTAGAACTTATTGTTCCAATAGCTATGGAAAAAACACTTCGCTTTGCTATTCGTGAAGGTGGAAGAACTGTTGCATCAGGTCGTGTAACTGAGATTATTGAATAAAAATAATCTGTAAGATTTAATAATTGTCCCGAGTCGTTTCAATTTAAAGAAACAGCTCGGGATAGTTTTACTAGAAGAGATTTTATTATGGCGCGAGAAATAATTACATTGGCATGTACAGAATGCAAAAGACGTAATTATACTACCAAGAAAGAAAAACGTAATACTCCTGGTAGAATTGAAAAGAAAAAATACTGTAAGTTTGAAAAGAAGCATACTGTACATAGAGAAACAAAATAAATATTTATTAAATAATATATTATGGAGGTGGGTAGCTCAGCTGGTAGAGCAGCGGTCTCCAAAACCGCAGGTCGCAGGTTCGAACCCTGTCCCACCTGCCATACTTTATAGAGTATCATATGAGCAACTGGTTGACAAAAACTAGAAAATTTATTGCTGGCACACTTGATGAATTACAGAAATGTAAATGGCCTTCACGTGAAGAGCTTTTTCATTCAACAATTGTTGTGATTGTTACAATTGCAGCAATTACTGTTTTTGTAGCATGTGTAGATTTTGCCAGTCAGAAAGTAATTAGAATTTTGACGACGGGATTTTAGGTTAAGCTTCAAATTGGAGGCTTTTTGAGTAGAATTATGTCTAATACAGAAGAAAAAAAATTAGGACAATGGTTTGTTGTTCAAGCTTTATCAGGCCATGAAAACAAAGTTAGAGAAAACTTTGAAAGGCAATTAAAGCTTGACCAGAGTAATATTCCTATTTACGAAGTACTGGTTCCTGTTGAGAGAGTATCTGAAGTAAAGCAGGGTGAAAAAATTACTTCTTCAAGGAAATTTTTTCCAGGTTATGTTTTATTAAGAATGGACTTATATGATGCTGAGAACAATATCAGAGATGATGTATGGTATTTTGTCCGTGGAATCCAGGGTGTAATAGGTTTTATTGGTGGTGGCGCAAATAGAAGACCACTTCCTTTATCTGAAACAGAAGTCAATAACCTGATGATGCAGGTTCAGGAGCGCAAAGATAGTGTCGTTCCTAAAGTTAATTTTGAGCAGGGTGAAACTGTTAGAATTAAAGATGGAGCTTTTGAAAACTTTGAAGGTGTTGTTGAAGAAATTGATCACGACAAAGGCAAAGTTAAAGTTTCTGTTTCAATATTTGGTCGTTCGACTCCGGTTGAACTTGAGTTTTGGCAGGTTGAAAAAGAAGAATGAACGGATAGTTCAACCTGATTTAATATTATAAAACAATTTTGTGGAAGGAGTTCCGTTCTTTCGTACCACATGATTGAAGAGTAGGTAATAAAATGGCTAAAAAAGTTACAGCTGAAATTAGATTACAGATTCCTGCTGGTGCAGCAAATCCTGCACCTCCAGTCGGACCGGCACTTGGTCAGGCAGGTGTTAATATTATGGAATTTTGTAAGAAGTTTAACAGTGCGACTCAATCTCAGTCAGGCATGATTATACCTGTTGTTATTACAGTGTATAAAGATCGTTCATTTACCTTTATAACAAAATCTCCCCCAGCAGCTATACTAATTAAGAAAGCTGCAGGACTTGCTTCAGGTGCTAATAATCCAGGCCGAGAAAAGGTTGGGAAAATCACCAGAGAGCAGATCTTGGAAATTGTTAAAACAAAAATGGATGACTTAAATGCCAGAAACGAAGAAGCTGCAATCAGATTGATTGAAGGTTCTGCTCGGAGTATGGGAATTGAGGTGGTAGATGCGTAGAAGTAAATTATATCGTTCGCAAACAGATAAGTTCGAACGTCATCAGCTTTATGATTTAACTGAAGCATTGAATATTTTAAAAGATATGCCTCATGCAAAATTTGATGAAACTGTTGAAATTTCATTTAAACTAGGTATCGATCCAAAACAGTCTGACCAGAATGTTAGGGGTGCTGTAACACTTCCTAAAGGTACTGGTAAAAAAGTTACAGTAGCTGTTATTGCTGCAGGTGAAGCAGCTGAACAGGCAAAAGCTGCTGGAGCAGATTTTGTTGGAATGGAAGACTTAGTTGAAAAAATTAAAGGTGGATGGCTCGATTTTGATTCGTTAATAGCAACTCCGGCTGCAATGCCTAAAGTTAGACCTTTAGGTAGAGTGCTTGGTCCGAGAGGATTAATGCCTAATCCTAAAACTGGTACAGTTACTGACAATGTTGCAAAAGCAGTTCAGGAAGCTAAAGCAGGTAGGGTAGAATACAGAGCTGATAGAGGAGCTTGTGCTCATGTTCCTGTTGGAAAACTCTCATTTTCTGTAGAAGACCTTAATGCAAACTGTAAATCGGTTATTCAGGCAATTGTCGCAGCTCGTCCAGCAAGTACAAAGGGTACATATATTGTCAGTTGTGCAGTATGTTCTACTATGAGCCCTGGAGTTAAAGTTAGAACTGGTGACTTTACAAGAGCGGGGGTATAAATGAGAATCGAAAAAAAGCAGATAGTAAATGATATTGGTACAATATTGGAAGATTCAGCATTTCTTTATATGGTGACATATAAAGGTTTGAAAGTAAAAGACTTTGATCAATTGCGTACTGATTTAGATAAAGTTGAAGCGAAGTGTCATATATTAAAGAACAGTTTAATTTCAAAAGCTGCTGAAATCAAAAAAATGAACGATTTGGCATCTATGGAATTAACTGGTGATACAGCATTAATTAGTGGAACAGGAGATCCAGGTGCAGTTGCTAAATCTTTAAGTGATTTTGCAAAGAAACATGATGCAGTATCTTTTAAGGGTGGATATTTGGAAGGAGCTATTTTAAATAGTGCAGATGTTGAGTCTATATCTAAGCTTCCACCAAAAGAAATCCTGCTTGCTCAATTACTTGGCACATTGCAGGCACCTGCAAGTAGTCTTGCACGTCTGCTTAATGCAAAACTATCAGGTATCGTTTACGTATTAAATTCATATAAAGAAAAATTATCCAATTAGATAAAATTATTTTGGAGGTATATAAAATGTCCGAAGCAACAAAAGTAAACATTTCTGAAGAAATGGAAAAATTTATTTCTTACATTGAAAACATGACTGTTCTTGAACTTTCAGAGCTTATTAAAGCTTTAGAAGATAGACTTGGCGTTTCAGCAGCAGCTCCAGTAGCTGCAATGGGCCCAATGCCTGCAGCTGGTGCTGCTCAGGAAGAAGCAGAAGAAAAAACAGAATTTGATGTAGTTCTTACAAGTTTTGGCGACAAAAAAGTTGCTGTAATTAAAGTTGTTAGAGCTCTTACAGGTCTTGGACTTAAAGACGCAAAAGACTTAGTTGAAGCTGCTCCTAAAGCTGTTAAAGAAGCTGTAGATAAAGATGAAGCAGAAAAAATCAAGAAAGATCTTGAAGAAGCAGGTGCTTCTGTTGAACTCAAGTAAACTTGATAAAAATTAATAATTTTTTATAACGGGAAATACGAATTAACGTGTTTCCCGCTTTTACCGTTTACACTTAATTTTTACTAAGTGTAATTCTTTGTATATAAAACAAACCTTAGAATTAAGGTAAATTTTATTATTTATACTTCATAACAACAAATGCAGGTGTACACTATGGCTGAACGTAAAAATTTCGGCAAACTTCGTGAAGTACTGGAAATTCCAAACTTAATTGGAGTTCAAACTGGTTCATACGAAGAGTTTTTACAAAAAGATGTACCGCATGAAGAGAGAAAAAATCAAGGTCTTCATGAAGTATTTCAGGAAATCTTTCCGATAGAAAGCTATGATAAGCAATATACGCTTGAGTATATATCTTATGCTTTTGGAAAAGTTAAATCAAATGTTGTAGACTGTCTTAAAGACGGAGAATCATATAGTGCCCCTTTGCATGTAGAATTTAGACTTGATAGTAAAGGGGAAGTAAAATCAGAGTCTGTTTATATGGGGGAAATTCCTCAAATGACAGACCGTGGGACTTTTATAATTAATGGAGCAGAACGTGTTTTAATTAGTCAGTTACACCGTTCACCTGGCGTCTGCTTCGAGAAGAAACAGCATACAAGCGGAAGAACTCTCTACTCTTATCGAATCATTCCTGATAGAGGGTCATGGTTAGAAGTCCAATTTGATATTAATGAAAATATTTTTATTTATTTAGATAGAAGAAGAAGAAGACGTAAATTCTTAATAACTACTTTATTGAGAGCTATTGGATATGAAACAGATAGAGATATTGTTGAAAGTATCTATGATATAAAGGATATGACTCTTTCAGCTTTAGCTAAAGAAGGAGATTTAGCTAAATATTTTGTACTGGAAGATATTGCTGACTCTGAAGGGGAAGTAATTGTAGATGCTTATGATCCTTTAACTGAGAATGCGTTAAAAGAGTTAAAACTTCAAAAGGTTAAAAAAATTGAAGTAATATGCATTGATGATAAAGGTGATTATCTATTAAAATGTTTGCAGAGAGATCCTGCTTCTACACCAGATGAAGCGTTAAAAGAAATTTATAGACGCATGAGACCTGGTGATCCACCAAGCATTACAAATGCTAAACAACTTTTAAAGCGTCTTTTCTTTGATGTAAGAAGATATGATTTGGGTTTAGTTGGCCGTTTTAAAATCAACCAGAAACTTGGATTGGATATTCCTGCTGAGGAAAGATCATTAACTAAATTAGACTTAGTTGAAGCTACAAAAAGATTGATGCAGCTTCGTTGCTCAGGTGGAAAAGTTGATGATATTGACCATCTTGGAAGCAGAAGAATTAGAACTGTTGGAGAACAGTTGCAAAATCAGTGTAGAATAGGTTTGGTTAGAACAGAAAGACTTATTCGCGAAAGAATGACTCTTCTGGGGATGAATGAAGGAACAATTACTCCAGGAAAACTTGTTAATCCTAAAGCTTTTGCAAGTGTAGTAAGAGACTTCTTTGCAAGAAATCAGCTTTCACAGTTTATGGACCAGACAAATCCGCTGTCAGAATTGACAAACAAGCGTCGGTTGAGTGCTTTGGGTCCTGGTGGACTTAATAGAGAAAGAGCTGGATTTGAGGTTCGAGACGTTCATGAAAGTCATTATGGACGAGTATGTCCGATTGAAACTCCTGAAGGTCCAAATATTGGTCTAATTTCATCTATGTCATTATATACAAGGGTGAATGACTTTGGATTTCTTGAAACTCCTTATAGAGTAGTTAAAAAAGGTAAAGTTACAGACGATATCGAATATTTAACAGCAGATGTTGAGCAAAATTATGTTATAGCCCAGGCAAATGCTCCTATTGATGAAAATGGGAAATTTACTCAGCCTACAGTTATGTCAAGGTATATGGGTGATTCACATGAAAAACCTGTAGATCAGATAGACTACATGGACGTTTCCCCAAAGCAGTTGGTTAGTGCAGCTGCAGGACTCATTCCATTTTTAGAACATGACGATGCTAACCGTGCTCTTATGGGATCTAATATGCAACGTCAGGCTGTTCCACTTTTGACTACTGACTCTCCTGTTGTTGGAACAGGTTTGGAAGGAAAAATTGCTGTTGATACAAAATCTGCAGTTTTAACAGAAGTTGATGGTATAGTTGCTGAAGTTTCAGGAAGTAGAGTTTTGATTACTCCAGATGGTAAATCAATGGAGGAAACTTGTGATCCAATCAAAGCTAAAGAATACAATCTTTACAAATTTTTGAGAACAAATGCAGGAACAAGTATTAATCAACGTCCAATCGTCAGATCCGGAATGGAAGTTAAGGCTGGCGATGTTATTGCTGATGGCGCTGCAATTGAAAATGGTGAATTAGCATTAGGTAAAAATCTAACCGTTGCATTTATGTCATGGTGTGGTTATAACTTTGAGGATGCTATTGTTATCAGTGAACGTATTGTAAAAGAAGACGTTTATACAAGTGTACATATTTCTGAGTTTGAAACAACAGCCAGAGACACAAAACTTGGTCCGGAAGAAATTACCCGTGATATTCCTAATGTTAGTGAAGAAGCATTAAGTAACTTAGGACCTAATGGTATTATTCGTCTTGGTGCAGAGGTTAAATCAGGTGATATTCTTGTTGGAAAAATTACTCCTAAATCAGAAACTGAACTTGCTCCTGAAGAGCGTCTTCTTAGAGCTATTTTTGGAGAGAAGGCTGCTGATGTTAAGGATTCAAGTCTTGTTGTAGGTACAGGTACATCAGGTATTGTTATGGATATTAGGGTTGAATATTCTAAAGATCCAAACAGAGCTTCTATGACCAAAACTGAGATTAGACGTCAAACAAAAAATATTAAAGATAGTGCAAAATCTGATTATCAGGAACTTACAAGTGATTTGGCTGAAGCATTTTCTGAAATTTTGCTAAAAGAAAAACTTCCTTATCCAATTTATGATGGTTCTTCATCCAAAAAGGATATGGTTCTGATTTCTTCTAATAGAAGAGTTACAGTCAGTGGTATTAATAAACTGGCTAATAAGTTCAGATATTATAGAATGGAAGATTGTTCTGTAAAAGAAAAAATAGATGAAATAATTAGCAAATTTGTCGTTCGTTTTGATAGAATAGAGCGAGAAAGAGATGAAGCTATTGAAGCTCTTGAAAGCGGCCATGATGTCGAATTGGGTGCAATAAAAAAAGTAAAAGTATATGTTGCAACCAAACGCAAACTTCAGGTCGGAGATAAAATGGCCGGAAGGCATGGTAATAAAGGTATTGTTGCTAAGATTGTACCAGAAGAAGATATGCCTTATCTTTCAGACGGAACTCCTGTTGATGTTGTTCTTAACCCACTGGGTGTACCAAGTCGTATGAACGTTGGACAGGTTTTAGAAACACATCTTGGGCTTGCTGCAGGAATGCTTGGAATTAAAGTTGCTACTCCTGTATTTGACGGTGCTTCTGAAGACAAGATTGTTAGTCTTTTAGAAAAAGCAAACGAAAAATATGCAGAAGACCATGGTGAAAATTATCACTGGGGGTTTGTCCAGCAGGATGGTAAATGGGTTTTTGATGGAAAAGCTGATGTTTACGATGGGCGTACAGGAAATAGATTTGATCAACGTATTACTATTGGAAAAATCTATATGCTCAAACTTGACCATCTTGTAGCAAACAAAATCCATGCAAGGTCAGTAGGACCTTATTCATTAGTTACTCAGCAGCCTCTTGGAGGTAAAGCTCAACACGGAGGTCAGCGTTTTGGTGAAATGGAAGTATGGGCTCTTGAAGCTTATGGCGCAGCTTATACTTTACAGGAAATGCTAACAGTAAAGAGTGATGATGTTGTTGGTCGTACAAAGATCTATGAATCGATTGTTAGAGGACAGAATGTTCTTGAAGCAGGCCGCCCGGAATCTTTTAATGTACTTATGAAAGAAATGCAGAGTTTAGGACTTGATATTCAAATCCTGAAAAGAAGTGATCTTTCTTAAATATAAGGAGAAATTATTGTGATAGATAGTAATTTCACAAGTAAAAGCTTCGATATGATGTCTGGTAATGCTTTTGAGGCAATTTCAATTAATGTTGCCTCTCCTGAAAGAATACGTTCATGGAGTCATGGAGAAGTTAAAAATCCTGAAACTATTAATTATAGAAGTTTCAAGCCGGAAAAAGGTGGTCTGTTTTGTGAAAGAATTTTCGGACCTACCCGTGACTGGGAGTGCGGCTGTGGAAAATATAAAAGGATTAAATATAAAGGTGTTGTTTGCGATCGTTGCGGAGTTGAAGTAACAGTTTCTAAAGTTCGTAGAGAACGTATGGGCCATATTGAACTGGCTGTGCCGGTTTCACATATCTGGTTTTTTAAATGTATGCCTAGCAGAATTGGTTTAATGCTGGATATGACTGCCCGATCTTTAGAAAGAGTTATTTATTATGAAGAATGGGTTGTTGTAGATCAGGGTGATACACCGCTAAAAGCTTGTCAAACTCTTAGTGAAATTGAATATAGAGAAGCTGTAGAATTATACGGTGCAGATTCATTTCATGCTGATATGGGAGCTCCTGCAGTTCGTACAGCTCTTGAACGCTTAGATCTTGATGCTTTAAAAGAAGATCTGAATACTCAGATGTTTGCTACAAAAAGTAAAGCAATCAGAAAAAAAATAGCAAAGCGTTTAAGACTTGTAGAAGGATTTCTAGAAAGTGGAGCAAAACCGGAATGGATGATAATGGAAGTATTACCAGTAATACCTCCTGAACTTCGCCCTTTGGTTCCATTGGAAGGCGGCCGTTTTGCAACATATGACTTAAATGACCTTTACAGGAGAGTTATTTACCGTAATAACAGGCTTAAAAACTTGTTACAGTTAAAAACTCCTGAAGTTATTATCCGTAATGAAAAACGTATGCTTCAGGAAGCAGTTGATGCATTGCTTGACAATGGACGTCATGGTCGTGCAATTACTGGTGCGGGAAATCGTCCTTTAAAATCTCTTAGTGATATGCTTAAAGGTAAAGGTGGTCGTTTCAGACAGAACCTGCTTGGAAAACGTGTTGACTATTCCGGTCGTTCTGTTATTGTTGTAGGTCCTGAATTGAATCTTGATCAATGCGGAATTCCTAAGAAAATGGCATTGACTCTTTTCGAACCGTTCATAATCAGGCATCTTAAAGATCGCGGTTTTGTACATACTGTAAGAAGTGCAAAGAAAATGATTGAGCGTGGAGATCATGCTGTTTGGGATATTCTTGAAGAAGTAACAAAAGGTCATCCTATTATGCTTAATAGGGCACCTACTTTGCATAGACTCAGTATTCAGGCCTTTAACCCTGTTTTGATTGAAGGTTCTGCTATAAGAATTCATCCATTAGTTTGTGCTGCATACAATGCTGACTTTGATGGTGACCAGATGGCTGTTCATGTTCCATTGTCAAATGCTGCTCAAATGGAGTCAAAATTGTTAATATTATCTCCGAATAATATTTTCTCTCCATCAAATGGTAAACCTATTACAACGCCTTCACAGGATATTACATTAGGATCATATTATCTTACTGTTGTACCTATAAACAATGAACCTAAGCATACATTCTCAAATTATTTTGAAATGTTAAATGCTTATGACAGCAAAGCTATAGGAATGCATGAGTTAGTTAGACTGCCTAATCCTGATTATGGAAAAGAAACAACTTGGGGTGATAAAGAGTCAAAATATCTTGTTACGACAACTGGTAGATGTATTTTTAATGAAATATGGCCTAAAGAGCTTGGTTTTTATAATAAGCTTGCAGACAAGAAAGTTTTAACTAAACTAGTTACTGACTGTTATAGTGTTTCCGGTCATAATATGACTGTTAAGGTCCTTGATAGATTAAAATCTCTTGGTTATGAGTATGCAACTCAGGCTGGTTTTTCAATCTCTGTTGCTGACCTTCAGGTCCCGGAAAGCAAAAAGAATGAAATTGATCAGGCAAGAAAGAATATTGCTAAAATAGAAAAGCAGTATTCTAAGGGTATTATCACTGAGGGTGAACGTACTAATAAAATTCTTGATACATGGAGTAAGGCATCTAATAAAGTTGCAAGCGAACTTATTGTAACTTTGGAAAGCGGATACGATGAAACAGGTCATATCAACCCTGTTTATGCTATGCTTGATTCAGGAGCAAGAGGAAGTAGAGATCAGATTAGACAGTTAGCAGGTATGCGTGGTCTAATGGCTAAGCCATCAGGAGAAATTATTGAAAGACCTATCCTATCTAACTTTAGAGAAGGACTTAGTGTACTTGAATACTTTATCAGTACTCATGGAGCACGTAAAGGTTTGGCAGACACAGCTTTAAAAACTGCTGACTCAGGTTATATGACAAGAAAGCTCGTTGATGTATCACAGGATATTAACTGTATTATTGATGATTGCGGAACCATTAATGGTATTTGGGTAACAGCTCTTATGGATGCAGGGGAAGTAATTGTTCCTCTTAAGAAAAGGGTTGTAGGTCGTTATTGTGCACGTGATGTTTTTGCAAAAGGATCTGATGAGTGCATAATTAAAGCCAATGAATATATTACTGAAGAAGTAGCTGAAAGAATTGATGAGTACGGAATTGAAAAAATGATGATACGTTCTCCATTGACATGTGAGTCAGAATATGGAATTTGTATCTCATGTTATGGAAAAAACCTTGCATCAAACCGTATAGCGAGAGTTGGTGATGCTCTTGGAATCATTGCTGCTCAGTCTATTGGTGAGCCTGGAACTCAGTTAACAATGCGTACTTTCCATATTGGTGGTACTGCTTCTGCATCACTTCAGCAGTCAAGCATTAAAACAAGAAATGCCGGAAAATTGCATTATAGTGATTCTCCTCGCTTTGTTGAAGATAAAGAAGGTGTAGTAAAAGTTGTTAAATCAGGTAGCATTAAAATTCTTGATGAAGAAGGAAATGTTCTTGAAAAGAATGAGTTGTTTGTTGGTGCTACAGTCTCTAAAAAAGAAGGAGATATGGTTAAGACTGGTGATATACTTTCTAAATGGGACCCGTTCAATGTTCCTATTATTTCAGAAGTATCAGGTAGAATTGAATATCGGGATTTGATTGAAGGTATAACTTTAAGTAAAGAAGTAAGAAGTAGCGGTATTGAAGAAATAACTGTTATGGAACATAGAGAAGACCTTCATCCTCAAATAGTTGTAGTTGGAGAGAATGAGGAAATTTTAGACCATCATCCATTACCGTCAGGCGCTCATATTGTTGTAAAAGAGCATGATAATGTTGAGCCTGGTATGGCTATGGCAAGAATGCCTCGTCAGCTTGCTAAGAACCTTGATATTACTGGTGGTTTACCTCGAGTTGCTGAACTTTTCGAAGCAAGACGTCCAAAAGAACTTGCAGAAATTGCAAGAATGTCAGGGCGTGTAGAGCTTGGAAAAATGGGAAGAGGTAAAATACAGTTATTGATTCATGACCTTGAAGATCCATCACAGCTGGAGGAACACTCAATTCCTTCTAACAAACATTTAACAGTTCGTAAAGGCGATATTGTTAAAAAAGGTCAGAAGTTAACAGAAGGTGCAGTTGACCCGCATGACCTTTTGGAAATTTGTGGTCCTCAAGATCTTCAGGAATATTTAGTTAATGAAGTTCAGATGGTTTACAGAGCTCAGGGTGTTGAAATTAATGATAAACACATTGAGATTATTGTAAAACAAATGCTTCAGAAAGTAAGAATTACTGAATCGGGAAGTTCAAGATATCTTCCTGGCGAACAGGTTGATAAACGAAGTTTTATAAGAGAAAACAGAAAAGTTATTGCTAAAGGTGGAACTCCTGCAGAAGCAGATCCGGTTCTTTTGGGAATAACAAAAGCTTCTCTTGAAACAGAAAGCTTTATGTCTGCTGCATCATTCCAGGATACAACAAGAATTCTGACAGATGCTGCAACATTAGGTAAGGTTGATTTCTTGCGTGGTTTCAAAGAAAACGTAATTACAGGACATATTATCCCTGCCGGTACAGGTTGTGATGATTATACTCAGCTGTCTGTTAAAAAACTTGCTAATGAAATTGAATTAGAATTTTCAGCTCAGGAAGATGATAAATTAACACTGGAAGAAGCCGAAGCTAAGACAAAAGCAGAGGAAATTCTAGCTATTAATGAAGAAAATTAAAAAAAATATTTGTATAAATCAAATTTAATTGTAGATTATACGCTCTTTGAGTTGAAAACATTGAATTAAATATAGATACAGGTGAAGAAATATGCCAACAATTAATCAATTAGTAAGAAATGGCAGAGGAAGGAAAACTAAAAAGAGTAAAGCCCGTGCTTTGGAAGCATGTCCACAGCGCAGAGGTATTTGTACTCAGGTGACCACAAGGACACCTAAAAAGCCTAACTCCGCTTTAAGAAAAATTGCAAGAGTCCGTTTAACAAACGGTGAAGAAATTACTGCTTATATTGGCGGTGAAGGACATAACTTACAGGAACACTCTGTTGTGCTTGTAAAGGGGGGTCGTGTAAGAGACCTTCCTGGAGTACGTTATCACGTTGTACGTGGTGCTTTGGATAGCCTTGGAGTGGATAAACGCAGGCGTGGACGTTCTAAATATGGAACAAAACAGCCTAAGAAATAATGTGACTTTGTTTATTTCGTAATAATTGATAATTGAGTAATCTGTCGATGTTTTTAAGCGTCGACAGATTTCTTGTCATAAAAGGAAGAAACATAAAAACATTGTTAGTTTTAAGGTGAAAATAGCATAAATGCTGAAATCAAAGAAATGTTTGAGGTATAGTTACAAATGAGAAGACGTAAACCAGAAAAAAGACAATTAATTCCTGATGTAAAATACAACAGTGAATTGGTCGCTCGTTTAATCCATACAATCATGGAGCGTGGTAAAAAGTCAACTGCTCAGGGCATTGTATATGGAGCTTTTAACGAAATACAGAAAAAGAAAAAAGATATGGAGCCTCTAGAAGTTTTCATTCAGGCTCTTGAAAATGCAAAACCTAAACTTGAAGTTAAAAGTAGACGTGTTGGTGGTGCAACATATCAGGTTCCTGTTGAAATTCATAATGACAGACAGGTCGCTTTGGCTTTAAAATGGATCCATTCATATGCTAGAGGCAGAAAAGGTCTTCCTATGAGAAGAGCTCTTGCTGCAGAACTTCTTGATGCATTTGAAAATACTGGTTCAACAATTAAGAAAAAAGACGATACTCATAAGATGGCAGCTGCTAATAAAGCATTTGCACATTATCGTTGGTAAAAATTAAATTTCAGAAGTGTATAAAATAAAATGGCTACTAATAAAGTAAAAACTAAAAAGAATGTTGTTGAGGCTGAAGGACGTAGAGTTTCTCTGGAAAATGTCCGCAATATCGGTGTGATTGCGCATATTGATGCCGGGAAGACCACAACTACAGAGAGAATTTTATTTTATACAGGCGTGAATTACAAAATTGGTGAAGTGCATGAGGGTACTGCTACTATGGACTGGATGGTTCAGGAGCAGGAGCGAGGAATTACAATTACTTCTGCTGCTACTACATGTACTTGGAAGAAACATAAAATAAATATTATTGACACACCGGGGCATGTAGACTTTACTGCTGAGGTAGAGCGTTCTCTACGTGTACTTGATGGTGCCGTTGGTGTTTTTTGTGCTGTTGGTGGTGTACAGCCACAATCAGAAACTGTTTGGAGACAAGCCAAAAAGTATAATGTACCTTTGGTGGCATTTGTAAATAAAATGGATAGAACTGGTGCAGATTTTGAGAAAGTTGTTCATGATATTCGAGAAAAACTTGGTGCAACAGCTGTTCCAATTCAAATTCCTATAGGTTCTGAAGATAATTTTAGTGGTGTTATTGATATTATAGATGAACATACATTACTTTTTGATGTTGATGAATATGGCACAAAAAGAAGAGTAGAATCAGTAGCTGAAGAATTTTTAGAAAGTGTTTCAGCTGCAAGAAGCTATCTCATCGAATGTTTAGCTGAATATGATGATGTAATAATGGATTGCTTTTTATCTGATGAAGAACCAGACAAAGATTTAATAATTAAAGCATTAAGAAGATCAACGATTGCAGGAGAGATAGTGCCTGTTCTCTGTGGAACTGCATTTAAAAATAAAGGGGTTCAGCCACTTCTGGATGCAGTTATTAATTATTTGCCTTCACCAGTAGATATATGGGATATCGCTGGTATTGACCCATCAACAGAAAAGAAAAAAACTGTTCATGTTGGTGATGATCAGCCATTTGCAGGATTAATATTTAAAATTATGAATGATCCTTATGTAGGAAAGTTGTCATTCTTCAGAGTTTATTCAGGAGTTGCCAAGGCAGGAATGATGCTTTATAACCCAAGGACAAAAAAGAAAGAGCGTTTAGGAAGAATTCTTCAGATGCATGCAAATACGCGTGAAGAACGTGATGCTGTTTACAGCGGAGATATTGCTGCAGCTGTAGGACTTAAAAATTCAACAACAGGAGATACCGTTTGTATACAGAATGAACAGATAGTCCTGGAATCAATGAATTTTCCTGAACCTGTTATATCAATTGCAGTTGAACCCAAAACATCAGCTGACAGAGATAAACTCTTTGGCGCATTGGGCGCGCTTTCAGATGAAGACCCAACCTTTGTTATTAGAAGTGATGTTGAAACCGGGCAGACTATAATTGCCGGAATGGGTGAATTGCATTTGGAGATAATTAAAGATCGTCTTATTAGAGAATTTAAAATTGAGGCGAATACAGGTCGTCCTCAGGTTGCTTATCGTGAAACAATAACTCAGGAATCAAACGCTGATGCTAAATTTGTCCGCCAATCTGGAGGACATGGTCAGTATGGTCATGTTATTATGGATATGAAACCTATGGAAAGAGGACATGGTATTACAGTAGAAAATAAGGTTACCGGAGGCAGAATTCCTAAAGAATATATTAAGCCTATTGAAGCTGGAATTAAAGATGCTGCTAAATGCGGTACTCTGGCCGGTTATCCATTAACAGATTTTCATATAGATATACTTGATGGATCATATCATCCGGTTGATTCATCAGAAATGGCTTTTAAAGTCGCAGGTTCAATGGCATTAAAACAGGCTTGTAAAAAGGCTGGGCTTGTTGTGCTGGAACCTCTAATGAAATTAGAAATTACTACACCTGAAGGTTCTATGGGAGATATTATTGGAGATATTTCCAGTAGGCGCGGTAGTGTGGTAGAAATATCAACAAGTGAAAATTTAACTAAAATAATTGCACATGTACCGCTTGCCGAAATGTTTGGTTATGCGACAGCTATTCGTTCTATTTCTAAAGGAAGAGCTTCGCATTCAATGGAACCTTCACATTTCGTTCAGGTACCAACAAATGTACAGCAACAAATTGTGGAGAAAAATAAATGAGTGCTAAAGCAACAAATAACTCAAAACAGCGTATTCGTATTCGCTTGCAGGCTTTTGACCACAGAGTCCTTGACAAATCTGTTAAAGACATTGTGAACACTGCAAGAAGAACTGGTGCTATTATAGCAGGACCGATTCCACTGCCTACTAAAATTGAAAGAGTTACAGTGAATCGTTCTCCTCATGTTAATAAAAAATCCATGGAACAGTTCGAAACAAGAACACATAAACGTTTATTAGACATTATTAATCCTACAGGAAAAACTGTAGATGAATTAAAAAAATTGAATCTCCCTTCCGGAGTGGATATTTCAATTAAAGTTGGTTTTTAAGTAAATCATAATGCGGCACCAATTCTTTTATCCGTATTGACTGTAAACCTGGTCAATTGGTAATTAAGTAATGTGCCATAGGAGGAAAAAATGAAAGGTTTAATTGGAAAAAAACTTGGCATGAGTCAGATTTATGACGAAACAGGAACAGTTACTCCTGTTACAGTTATACAAGCTGGACCATGTACTGTTATGGATCAGATGACAGTTGAACGCAATGGATATAATTCTATCCAGCTTGGCTTTGGTGAAAAAAAAGCTAAGAACGTTAGTAAGGCTGTTAAAGGTCATTGTGTAAAAAGTGGTAGAGACAGCAATCCACCTTCAGTTATTCGTGAATTCAGAACAGAAAATGATGCTGAAGTTGAAATAGGTTCTGTTTTAACAGTAGAACAATTTAGTGAAAATGATTTTGTTGATGTAGTCGGCACTATAAAAGGACGTGGCTTCCAGGGCGTTGTAAAACGTTATAATTTTGGTGGCGGTCGTTACTCTCATGGTGGCGGTTGGAAAAGAAAACCTGGTTCAATTGGACAGTGTGAAGATCCTGCTCATGTAGATAAAGGCAAGAAAATGCCGGGTCATATGGGAAATGTTCGTCGCACTATTCAGAACTTAAAAATAATGCGTGTCGTAAAAGAAGATAATCTTCTTTTTATTAAAGGAGCTATACCAGGTCCTAACGGGGGAATCGTTATTGTACGTTCCGCTAGAAAGAAAGCGTAACGGGGGTGAATCATGGAAAAAAATTTAAAAGTTGTAAATAAAGAGGGTAACCCTGTTGGTGAGTTTTTAGTTGAAGATAAATATATTGAACTTGAAAAAGGAAGTCAGGCTGTTCATGATGTTATAGTTGCTCATAATGCTATGCTTCGTGCCGGAACTGCTTCAACTAAAGGTCGTGGAGAGGTTAATGGCGGTGGAGCAAAACCTTATCGTCAAAAAGGAACAGGTAGAGCAAGAGCTGGAACACCTACTAGTCCGGTATGGAGTGGCGGTGGTGTTGCTTTTGGACCAAAACCACGTGTTTTTTATAAAAAAGTAAATAAAAAAGTTCGTCAGCTTGCATTGAAAAGAGCCTTTTCAGAGAAGTTGAATGAGTCATCAGTTCATGTAATTGACAATCTTGAGTTTTCAGATCATAAAACAAAAAATGCAGTTGAAGTTTTAAATAATTTAAAACTTGGCAAAAAAGTTTTAATGGTAGTTAAAGACTATTCTGAAAATACACTGTTAGCAACTGGTAATGTTCCAAACCTTCTTTTGATGAGAGCTGGTTCAGTTAATGTATATCAGCTGTTATATCATAGCGATGTTCTGTTTTCAGAAGAAGCAATTAAAGAATTTGTTGGCAGACTGTAAAAGGAAGGGATAATTAAAATGTGGAATCCATATTCAGTTATTGAAAACATACTTGTTACAGAAAAAAGTATGGAAGCTCAAGATGAAAATAAATACATCTTTAAAGTAAGTAAGGCTGCTACTAAAATTGATATTGCACGTGCAATTGAAGATATTTATGGTGTTAAAGTTAAAGACGTTAATGTTTTAAACCGTAAAGGTAAACCCAAAAGAATGGGACGTAGATCCCTTAAAATGGGACACACTGCTTCAACTAAACGTGCAGTTGTAACTCTCTCAGAAGGTAGCATTGAGGTATTATAATTAATAATTTAACCGATTATTAATCGGAAAAAATAAGGTGAAGAACAATGGCTCTTAAGAAATACAGTTCAAGAACTCCAAGCCGTCGTAATATGACAGTGCTTGATTTTGCTGAGATTACTTCCTCTACACCGGAAAGATCTCTTACAAAAGGCAAAAGAAGTACTGGAGCTCGTAATAATGCCGGACGCGTTACTACACGTTTTAGAGGTGGAGGTAACAAGCGAAAATATCGTATAATTGATTTTAAAAGAAATAAGTTTAATATACCTGGAACAGTAAAGTCTATAGAATACGATCCAAATCGCAGTGCAAATATTGCATTAATAGCTTATGCTGATGGTGAAAAACGTTATATTTTAGCCCCTTTGAAACTTCAGGTTGGTGCTACTGTTATGAGTGGCTCAGATGCTGAAATAAAGCCTGGTAATGCTAAAAAAATAAAAAATATACCTGTTGGTGTAAGTATTCATAATATTGAATTACATCCAGGTTCAGGTGCTAAACTTGTTAGATCAGCCGGTCAGGTAGCAGTATTGCGTGCAAAAGAAGATAAACTAGCACAAGTTAAGCTTCCAAGCGGTGAAATCAGAATGATTAGCGTAGACTGTATGGCATCAATTGGACAAGTTGGTAACATTGAAAAAATGAATGTTAGTCTTGGAAAAGCTGGAAAAAAACGTTATCTAGGAAAACGCCCTCACGTTAGAGGTGTAGCAATGAATCCTGTTGATCACCCAATGGGTGGTGGAGAAGGTAGAACCAGTGGTGGTGGACATCCACAATCACCTTGGGGACAGCTTGCTAAAGGTAAGAAAACTAGAAAGAAGAAAAATGCTTCCAATAAATTTATTGTTGAAAGACGGAGGAAGAAATAATGCCTAGATCAGTAAAAAAAGGCCCTTTTGTTGATGAACATCTTGCAAACAAAGTTGAAAAGATGAACAAAAGTGGAATGAAACGCCCTATTAAAACATGGTCAAGAAGATCAATGATTATGCCTGACTTTGTTGGACATACTTTCAATGTTCACAATGGCAAAGAATTTGTCAGCGTTTTTGTTACAGAAAATATGGTTGGACATAAGCTTGGCGAATTTTCTATTACACGTCGTTTCAAACTCCACGGAGTAATAAGCGGTAAATAATATTTGAATTAATAATTAATAATTATTAGTTATATATAAATTTTAAAAACCTTTGAAAAAGATTATCTTTTTCAAAGGTTTTTTTGTTACATCAAAATTAATTGGTTTTAGATAATTGAACTTGTTTGTAGCAAAATAAGCCCAAAATAAAGTATCCTTAGCAAATAATTTAATCTCCAATTAAGTGTTATTAAAAAAATGGTATTTAGAAACAAAACAAACAAGAAGTTAATATTATTGGTGATTGTTATACTAATTGTTTTAACTGGCTGCAATACAGGGGAAAAATATTTTACTTACCCGATAGAGAGAAAAAGTTTTACTAGTTTTTCTAATGAGAATAAAAATAATATATCTGTTGCTGTTGCTCCTTTTGTTGATAAAAGAGGAAAAATAACAATTAAGGCAACAATACCAAGTTCTGCTATTGTTCTTCCACTTTTGCCTTTTGTACAGCACGATTCTGACCGTCCAGAAAGAAATTCTTTAAGGTTTGAAGCTGTTAAATTTAATCACTATAAGATATGTGAAGATATAACAAATGCAGTGACTATTAGTATTAGAAATTCAAATTTATTTAAAGAAACTGTTGATAGGTCTTCGGAGAAATATAACTCTATCAATTATGTACTATATGGAAAAATAAATAAATTAAGCTATCGGAACAGGTTTATGCTTTACGGGCTAACGTGTGTTGGTTCAGTGATTCTAGGGACAGTAGGTTTTCCAATATATACGCATCATGGTGAAATTGATATTGATCTTTTTTTGTATGATCGCTCAACGAGAAAGAATATTTGGTGTTATAAAATAAAAGAAGATGGGGGAAAATTGCAGGGCTTCTATTATAATATTGGCCGGAGTATAATTACTGCTAATCCGAAAATGGGCGAAGAATATGGAGAGATGCTGCAGGCAGGAATGAATAAAGCTGTTCATAATATGAAAGAGAACGTTTTCCAAGCGACAAACAATAAAAAATAGTTTTTAAGCTAAAACTAGTGAATTTTATTTAGAATATTATATGATTCAATACTGAATATTAATATACTAAAGACTAAAATAAACCAGCCTAAGTATCTTATATATAAAGGATTATTCTTTTTAATGGACATAATTCCAGGTAAGATTCCAAAACTTGTTATAATGCCTATTCCTCCTACAATATTAAGCATTTCAATAAATAGGTGTGGATAAGTAAGCGTAATTACTATTGGAACTAAGAATGTTAAAATAGAATCGGTAAATCTATTTCTCTTTTTTAGAATTGTTGCTGTTAGATCTTTTATATAGTTCATCACTCCTGCTCCTACTCCTATATACGAAGTAGTAATTGCAATTAAAGAGAAAAACAGAGCAATTAATATAATCCATTTTGATTCTATAAGTTTAGATATTGGGACTGTTACAGGCTCACCCTTTAGAAATGAACTGAGAATTGAAACATTACCTGATGATATAACAGGAAGGATGCCCAATATTACAAATATCCATAGTATGTTTAATATTAGAACAATAAATGTACCTAGAAAAAGAATTTTTATTATTCCTTTTGAGTGGATATTATTTTCTTTTGAGTGTTTGTAGATTATTGGTAAAACTATATGATACCCAAAAGCTGTTATTAAGATCGGCATGTTTAAAGGAAATCTTGACCATTTAATATATCCTAAATAAGAAACATTAAATTTGGGAATAATAAAAAATATAAGGCCAAAGAAAAAGAGAAATAATAATATCATAAGAAATGAGTTAAATTTTCTCATGAAGTCCATACCGTAAACGATAATAGAAGTTACGATAATAAAAAATAGAATGTCTATAAACTTATCTATATATGGGATTTTTTCCAAACCGGGGATTATACCGACAACAGTTGATGAAGCGCCACTTATAAAGGCTATCATAAGACAATAGAAAGTGAAAAGGTATGCTATAGAATTAATTGTTTTGGCCCAGCTTCCTAATTCCTGCTGATAAAGTTGTGCATAATCAGTTATCTCATTCTTGGAATTCATAAATTTATAAAGATATGTCCAACCTACAGCAAGCATAAGACACCAAACAATAATAAGAGATATTAGTGCAGGTATAAAACCGGATAAACCCAGTTCTAATGGTAATCCCAGGATTCCGGCACCTATAGACACACCAATAATAAGGAATGCCATTGTCCAAATAAATTTATTTTCCTTGCTCAAATTTTATTCCTTAGATAAGATATGGTATTTATAAACTCATGCTGATAAAAAAAAAATGTTTATAAGTCCTATTTTTTCTTTTTTATCAGATTATCAGATTTAATCAATTGTGTTAATCATATAAAATAGGTCATATAAATAAAAATAGATAGTTTTATGGTATTATGTAATAATAAAGAAAACATAAGAAATAATATAACTGATAATTGATTATATTTCTTATAAAAAAATAGCTAACTGTAGTATTTTTTTATATTTCTACAGCTAGCTATTTAAATGATCAATTGTTATACCGAAGGTATTTTAGTTTTTGGTTATACACGAAAAAATCTAACTCGGTTTTTAGTTAGTTTTTTCGAAAACTCAACCGTTTTTGATATAACTTCTAATTAGTTAGTAGTTGAAAGTTTCAAAAGTTTTATTCCTTGTAGGTTGCAACGATTATTAATTCCACCTTCCAGTCCTCCGCCAGTATAATCAGTGTTACTTTTAAAGTATGACATATTGTGGAAATCTGAAATTGTTATTGTATAACTTTTGCCTGTTTCCATTTTGAATTCAGGAGAGTATGTTGAATCACCCCATGTATCCCAACTATCAAATTGAGGCATAACAGCGTAATATTCCATTAAAGCTGTACCATTACACTCTACAGTTACTTTTTTTACACAGCATGTTACTCCTGTACTCGAATTATTCATATTGTTGGCATAAACGAGCTGTAACGAGTATTCTCCTGAATTTTTTGGAGTATATTTTGCTATCAAAGTATCATTAGGCTCTCCCCAGTTATTGTAGCAGAATCTTCCATGATGGTTTGATGTGCTTGCATTTTGAGGTGAAGTTAAGCGAGAGTCTCCCGCATTTATTGTATCAACTGTACCTTCAGGCCAATATGCTTGTGGTTCACTATGCTGTGAAGTATGCTTATGACTATCGTTGAATTGTGATTCAACTGTATAAAAATAGATATTATTGTTATAGTCAGCTGAATTAGGATCAACCCAGGTAGTTTCTGTAAGTCCCGAAGCTACTTTTTCATTATTACGATAGATATTAAAAACAACTCCCTGTTCACCGTTTGAAGAAAAATCTAACTTTAGTAAACCGTTTTCGACTGAAATACTATTTAGAGATGGATCCCTAGGAGCATAATATTCTCTCCAGTCACCGGTGTTTTTAACAATATTAATTGTATCACTTGAAGTAGAATTGTTTTCAAGAGTTACGACAACATTATTTGTATCTTTAAGCTGATCTGGAGAAATAAATTCATCCTGGCTAATTTTATTACCGTTGAATTGGATATCTTTAATGGTGTAATAACCTGCAGTTTCATTGTCTGCTGCAGGAAGGTTAACAGTAACGTTTATTAATTTATCTTTATATGGGAGATTATAAAGATATAAATTATTTGTACTTTGGAATAGAGTATTTCTTATTTCTTTTGTTATAAAAGGATTGAAACGAATTCCGCTATAGTTCATTTCCATCCCGAATATAATATCAGAAACCATTGAAATATAGCCTGCTACAGACCATAATTGTCTTTGGGAATTTACAGCCGGTCCATTCCAGGCGCCATTGTTGGGATCTGAAAAGTAATTAGATAATGTTAGAAATTCAGCATTTTCCATATTAGAAAGATTGATTGCTGCAGATACTATCATTGTAAGTATATTGTTATTAACTACTGAGGCATTGAGAACCTTTTTTGCAGCTCTTAGATAATATGCTGTGGCAAACGGCCATGTTGCACGGTTATGATAAATTTGAGTAGAAGGCTGTTGAGGGAAAATAACCGGTGCGCTAACTTCTGAATTTGGATAATTTCTTACTATTGATTTTGCCTGATTATCGTCAGCAACGCCAGTTAGAATAGCTAATGATTCTCCAAGAAGATCATATTTATGTGTTGGAGCTAAGTCAAATTCTGTAGTGAGAAACATGCTGTAAAGTCCTTTGTCTTCTAACCAGAACTTATTATTAATATTCTTTTTAAGCTCTGTTGCCCAGTTTGCATATTTCTTACTTGATGCACCATCTCCTTTTTCTGCTGCCATTTCAGATGCAAGATTGAGAATAATATAATGACACACATTAGTCGACAAAGCTTTGGACATTCCAATGTAATAGGTGTTGTCATTTGTCCATTGTGGATAGGTTTGTATACGCCAATCAAGGAATGATGTTTCTCCTCTATAAAGGCCATCGTTTTTATCATAAACAATGTTGCGGTCTGTTTCTACTGTATTAATGGTTGCAGGATAGGCTTTATTAAAAAATGCCTGTCTATCACTTCCAGAAAGAGTTTCAAGAAGTTTTCTGGCACCTAACGACCATATTACTCTATCTGTAGAGATGGGCCAGCTTCCTCCGGAACCTGTATCCTGTATTATTTCTGGATTACCTTCATTCCCAGGATCACATCTGTCTGAGATTTTAAATTCTAATGAATTTAATGCACGGAGTTTATCTGTAAATCCCATTGCTAAGTCAGTTGAGTAAGATGTGTCTCTTGTCCATACATATGTCCATTTTTCACCTGTTTGAAAAAAACCATTTTTGTTTGGTTCGGAAATAGGATTTCCATTATTATAGCTGCCATCGCTTATTTCTGAAACAGAATCTTCACCCATTTCGTATATTGCAAGAGCGAAAAGACCGTCAAATATCAAATTGCCAGTTCTAATAGACATTTGGTCTGGAGCCTCTATAATGCTTAATTGACCTGTTTGATTTGATGTGTCATATCTCATTGGAGCATCTGTTGATAGATTATACTTTCTAGTTGGAGAAGTGGGATTATCAACGCTTATTGTTGTTGTATAATTATTGAATTCAACTTTATCATTACTAACGCTAGTTTCAGCAAAAGCATTTGAACTTAAAATTAGTAATGCAGACAGTGTTGCAGCTCCAATATTTTTTTTCATATTAATCCCTCATTTTATTTGGTTATTCTTAATTATATATACAGTAATCTATATATTATAATAACTAACCTGTAATAGGGCTACTGTTGTTTATTTTGAAATAGAAAAAAATAGTTATACCTTGCTATAGAGTACATTTATACTTGAGTGCAAAATTTACGTTCCTATGCTTTCTTTTAAAAAAATAAATAGAGAGTATAATAATCCAATTGGCATAAATTTTTTGCCTAAAATAGGAGTTATATGAGATGAAAGCTGTAGTGATAGAAAGACCTCATTTGATAAGAATTGGAAGCATAGAAAAGCCTAAACTATTGGATAATGAGGTTCTTTTAAAACCTATTAGAGGAGGTATATGTGGAACTGATGTACATATTTATGAGGGGAATTTTATTGGGAACTATCCTGTAATTCCATGCCATGAATTTTCCGGAGAAATTATTGAAGTTGGTAAGACTGTAGAGAAATTTAAACCGGGAGACAGGGTTGTTGTTGATCCTAATATAAGATGTGGAATATGTGAATCATGTAGAAACGGCAAACTCAATATTTGCAAAAATTCTCTAGCTCTTGGAGTAACCAGTTTAGGCGGTTTTAGTGAATTAGTAAATGTTCCGAAAAATAATGCTTATAAGTTTGAGAGCTGTTCACATGGTGCAGCAGCTTTTACTGAACCTTTAGCTTGTGTATTATATGGTCAAAGTAGGATTAAGTTTTTTTCAGGGCAGCAAGTAATAATTTGGGGAGCTGGAGCTATAGGATTACTTCATCTGTTAGTATGTAAAAATATTTATAATTGTGATAATATTACAGTAGTTGATTATGACGAGAAGAAACTTGAGCTTGCAAGAAAACTTGGTGCTGACAATACAATTGTATCAAACACTGCTCTGAGTAATAAACTTTATAAAAACGATTATAAATGGGATATTGCAATTGATGCAACTGGAAGTGTAAAAGCGCTCTCTTTATTGTTTAAATATTTAGGAAGAGGCGGACAGGCATTACTATTTAGTGTGTATAAGCAAAAAGAACTCCTTTCAATTTCTCCTTTTGATATTTTCCTGAATGATTGGAAAATATGTGGTTCATTGACATACAATAATGATTTTTCTTCTGCTGTAAGAATTTTAGATAAAAGAATTATTCAACCTGAAATTCTAATTGATAGAGTTATTGATTTTGAAGAAGTTCCTAATGTAATCAAGTTGATGTCAGAAGGAACTAAGTTTGGAAAAATACAGGTAAAAGTCAATTAATTTAATTATAAAAAAATGATTCTTATATAAGAATAAGACTTTTATACCAAAAACTGTTGAGTTTTCTAAAAACCTGATAATAATCTAGTTAGGTTTATTTCTTAATATAGCCAAAAACTAAAATACCTTCGGAATATCTATATTATTTGCCAAAGTTTTCTCTAAATTCTGAGAAAGTACCTTTTTCAATAGAATCTCTTATTTGCTTCATTAAGTTTAAAAAATAATAGAGATTATGTGTTGTTAGAAGTCGCATTCCGAGAATTTCTCCTACATTGAAAAGATGACGGATATATGCTCGAGAGTAATTTCTACAGGTATAGCATTGGCAGTTTTTATCTATTGGATTAAAGTCTTCTTTATAACGTCCGGCTTTTAGCGGGATTGTTTTTCCGTTACTGATAAAAGCACTACCATGTCTTGCCAGTCTTGTTGGCATAACACAGTCAAACATATCAATACCTCTTGCAACACACTCAACAATTTGTTTAGGGGTTCCTGCTCCCATAAGGTACCTTGGTTTATCTTTTGGCAGATAGGGCACTACCCAATCAATACATTCAAACATTTTTTCTTCAGGCTCGCCTACACTTAAACCGCCAATGGCATAACCTTCAAAGTCGATTTTAACTAACTTTTCAGCTGACTTTTCTCTAAGGTCTTTATAAGTTGAGCCTTGAACTATGCCAAATAAATTTTGATGAGACTGTAATTGTTGTTCTCTGGAAATTTTTTCCCATTTTAAAGTAATTTCTAAAGACTTTTTAGCCTGTTCGTATGAGCAAGGATAAGGAGTACATTCGTCAAAAGCCATAACAATATCTGATCCTAATACTTTCTGGATTGCCATCGATTCCTTAGGACCTAGAAAGAAACGAGTTCCATCAATATGAGAAGCAAATTCAACTCCGTCAGGTTTCATCTTGCGTAAAGAAGTTAGGCTAAAAACTTGAAATCCTCCACTATCAGTCAAGATAGGTTTGTTCCAGTTCATAAATTTATGAAGCCCGCCTGCCTTTTCCATTATATCCATGCCGGGTCTTAGATATAAATGATAAGTATTTCCAAGAATAATTTCAGCATTTAAATCTTCAAGTTCTTCTGGGGTCATTGCTTTTACTGTTGCGCGTGTTCCAACAGGCATGAAGATGGGGGTATTGATTTTTCCATGTGCTGTTTCTATTAGACTTCTTCTTCCGGAAGTATCTGATGTATGTAAAACATTAAATTTCATAAGTATTATTTTCCTATCTATTATCTTGTAAATCAATTAAGTTCAAAACATGAAGAATGGATTACTATATATTGAAATACAGATAATTGAAATTATATTTTAAGCTCACTTAATTTTATTAATAAATTCTATAATAGGTTATATATGAACAGTTCAAATATTTTCCCGTATACATTAATAGTTTTTGGTATCTGTTTTGCAGGTTTGGCAATTTATACTTTTTTGAATATGAATAAAGAAAATATTTCAAAAAATGAAAAAATTCCGCGTAATTATATTTTTGGAATTGTTTTGGCAATAATCGATATTATGTGGTGTATTCCTCAAGCACTTGCAATTTTTTCTCCGGGATCATCTACATGGATCTTTCCGTTGGCAATAATTTGTTTAGTCGTTGGGTGTCTTTTTCTTGATTTTCTTTTTGCACGTGCATTTGCCGGGTTTATTATATTGTTGAGTCATTACTTTCTATTCGAATCGTTTGCCGCTGATATATCTTATTTGTGGTTGTTTTCAATTGCATGTTATGTTATGGGAACATTTGGTATTGTTATAGGAGGAATACCTCATTTACTTAGAGATTTTATCAGAAAAATTTCTCTAAATAAGGCTTTAAGGAATATTATCTCAATCGTATTTGTCTTATACTTTTGTCTGGGGACAATTACTGGTATAGGCTTACTTATAAAATAATTGTTTAGAGGTAATAACTTGTCAGATATATTTTTAAAAAAAATTGAAGAGTTTTGTAAGCAGTGTGGTGTTAGGAATGTTGATGAATTTATTAGTCGCTGTTCTAATTTAAAAGAGCTTCTGCATTCAGAAAATAGAAAGTACAATCTTACCCGTATTAATGAAAGTAAAGATTTTTGGAATAAGCACATTGCTGATTCATTATCTATTGCAAAATCTTTTCCTGAATTAAAAGAGGATAAGTTAAAAATTGCTGATGTGGGATGTGGTGCCGGTTTTCCGTCATTAGTGTTAGCTATTGCTTTTAAAAATCTAAAGATTACAGCTATAGATTCTATTCAGAAGAAAATTAACTTTGTTGCTTTGGCTGCAGAAAAACTTAGGTTAGATAATATCGAAGTGAGCTGGGGAAGAGCAAGAGAATTAAAAATTGATTCAGAGTATGACTGTATTACTGCAAGGGCTGTTGCTGATCCGATAAAAATTTTTAAGGAAACAAGAAAATGGGTAAAGAAAGATGGAAAAATAATAGTTTTTCAGACACCTAAAACAGATACAGTCTCAATTGAAACTTTAAATAAATGGACAGAAAAATTTTCATACACATGGAATCAGACTAAAGAATTCGAACTTCCTGGAGGAGGACGAAGAATGTTTGTTTATGCTATTAGTGAAGGCAAATAAAATATACTTAGTCAAAAAGTTTAATTAGTTCCTGTGGTGTAACAGATGAAGTTCCAACTCTTCCTACTATTACTCCTGCTGCCTGATTTGAAATTTCAGAAGCTTCAGCTCCTGAAGCACCTCCAAGCAATGACATAATGTAACTTGCAATAACAGTATCTCCTGCTCCTGTAACGTCAAAAACTTCTTTTGCCTTGGTGTGTATATGAACAACATCTTTATTTTTTTCAAACAGGGTCATTCCGTTTGACCCCAAAGTAATTAAAAGTTGTTCAACTTCCCATTCATGATTTAACTTATTTGCAACTTCCAGGAGATTGGGATCTTTGTGAACCGGAGTGGTCAAATCTTTTGGATAAATGCCAGATAGAGTGAACGCTTCAGACTGGTTAGGAGTCATTAATGTTAAACCTTTTACATTCATTCTATGTGATGGATGAGGATCAAGAGCAACAGGTATTTTTTTAGTTTTTGCAATTTTAATTATGTTATTAAGCATTTCATCTGTTAGAAGTCCCTTAGCATAATCTTCAAATATTACAGCATCAAGTTCATTGTTATTAATCATAGAGATTATACGATTCTGAATTCTTGATAATGTTTCAGGGGCTATTGTTTCCGGATTTTCATAATCAACCCTTGCAAGCTGTTGTGAGTCTGCAATTATTCGTTGTTTTTCTATAGTAATATAATTAGTATCAGTTATAATATTTTCTGTATTAATCGCATTCTTGTTCATTAAATTTAAAAGATGAGAGCCGTTTTCACCTTTCCCAATGATTCCAAAGGCAATTGCTTCTCCTCCTAAAGAACTTATATTGCACATTACATTTGCAGCACCACCAAGGGAATAAGTCATCTTTTTTACATGCACAACAGGAACAGGTGCTTCTGGTGAGATACGGGAAACTTTTCCCCATATATATGCATCCAGCATTAAGTCGCCAACAACGGCAACTCTTTTACCTTTGAAATTATTAATGATATCTTCAGCTCTTTGTTTTTTCATAGAAATAATCTTTGCTTATTGCCTTTATTAAAGAGTTTGTTTTATAAATATTTGAACAGTTTATTTTTCTTGAGTCGTATTTGTATTTTGCAGTTCAACATTACTTTCATTCAATTGGTTGCATAAATCCTCTAAATAGATCTCAGGATTTATTTTTGCCTTATATGTATAAATTTTTCTGTAATGAGGCCATTGATCTGCTATAACTTCTAATTTGTATAAATCTTTGTGAATCATCCTTGTTTGAGCTCTATCCATAACATTGCTGTATTTTCTTAAATATTCAGCAATGGAGTTTTCGCAATTTAGCATAAGTTTTTGTATGCTTGCTTCTGCAGGGCCGTTTACTTGCATTCTACGCGTTTTATTTCTGACGCGATCTATCTGTCTGATTACATATTGTTTAGCGGTTGCAAACTCCCAGGCTTTAGTTTTATGCAGGGTATATGGAAGCCAAATCATAATTGATATTTCAAAAATAATTAATAATATTAAAAGCGTAATTGCGAGGTTAGAAGCAAAGCTGGCACGCCAGCTTCTTTTGGGAATAGGTTGGATGATAGTGAATTGAAATTTTGTATCACCTATTGTTAAAATATCACCATCTTTTAATATTGCAGGCCATCTTAAAATGTCAGAATCATTTATTTCAACAAAAGCAGTTTGGTTAGCTACAAATCGAAATTCATTGCCTCTATGATATAATTCACTGTGAAAAGGAAGCATTTTAGGGGTATTTAAAACCAAATCACAATCATTTTTTGAGCCGATACGAATTGTACCTGCAAAATATAACGGTGGATGTGAATCATCTTCGTCTTTAGAATTATTCAATTGTTTTAAAATATAAGGCATAAAATCAATCCATTAATGAGCAGTACAGTTTATCTAGGTATTTAGTTTAAACAAATATATAATTTCTTGTATTATAAATAACCTTTTTTATTATAATTTAAAATAAGCTCCATAACAAGATAATCTAGAATGTTTTTTGTTTTTACAATAAAAATATCTAATATATTTATATTTCATTTAGCTTAGTGGTGGATTCAAACCTTTTATTATATTATAATTTTAGTATATAATTAAAATATAATAAATTCTGATGCAATGTTTAGTCTTATTTTGATTTAAAGTTTTTTATAATCAAAATTACTATGGTCAAAAATTTAAATTTGTGCAGGAAAGATTTAAATGAAGCTTTTAAAATTTAATATGAATTCGTCATCATTTTACAAAATAATTAATATTCTATCTCTTATTTTTGTAATTATTTCATTGATTATTGCTTATATGCTTTATGGTAAGCGGGAAGAATTATTTAAGAATAACGAAAAAATGGCTTCAGCTGTTACACGTATTGCAATAGCTTTGGATAAAGGAAGCGGTACTTCGGTTGGCAGAATTTCTAATCTAAATGGAATTAAAGATCCAAATCAAGTTTCGATGATTCTTGGGAAAGTAGAAAAACAGGCAAAGGAGATAATTAAACAGAGAAACAATATGGGAAAAGCTCTAGAAGAAGTAACAGCTAATTTACAGTTGCCGGTTAAATTAACAGCAGATCAGTTTAGAGCTTTAAAGACTTATCAGCAATCTTCTGATGAAGTAGTGAAAATGTGTGGACAGGTAAATGATAGAAATGAGCTGTTGGTAGATTGTCTGGTTGGGATTGCAGAGGAAATTAGACAGCCCGTTGAAAACGAAGAAGCATTTAAAAATGCAAATAAAAATTTGCAGGGATTTTCTGATACTCTTGATGGTTTACTTGGTGATGTGAAAGCAATGAATACAGAATTGTCTGAAACCAAAAAAGTTGTAACGGACAGTGAAAATAAAATAGCAAAACTTGAGAAAGAATTGTCTACTGCGGCTGCACGTTTTTCTTCAAACAAAGAGATGGAAACTTTAGTGGAAGAATATGAGAGACAATTGGAAGATCTTCAGAATGAAAATGCAACTTTAGTTGATACGATAGGAAAACAGCAGGTATTACAGGGAGATGATTCGGGAATAGATGAAAAAGCAATTGCTGAACGATTAGAATATGAGAAAAAATTAAAGGAAATAAAATCGAAACTTTATCTTAGACTGACAGGAGAAGTTTTGAAATATAATGAAAAGTGGGGATTTGCAATTATAAACTTAGGAAAGTTTAATAGAATTGACTTTAATATTGATGGAAAAGATGAAATGGCAACTGTCGCTTTACCTCTTAATTCTGAAATGTTTGTTTCGCGAGATGGAAAATTTATTGCTAAAGTAAAAGTTGTTAAAGTCATCGATAATTATGCTGTAGTAAATTTAAGTTCTCCTTCAGACGGGTTGGTTCAAAAAGGGGATATGGTTTCATTCCCTGTTGAATCATCATAATTGTGAACATAGAGTTTATATTATAAATTATAAAGAATAAAGTTACTCCATAATTTGAGGAAGTGGTTTTGGATAAGATATTAAAAATTTCAGCATTAATAACATTTGTTTTATTATTTGTTATTCTGATTTTACAGTTTATGGAAATGAGTTATTACGGACTTTTTTAGACGAGGAAATTTATGAAAAGATTCTTACTTTCAAAAAGTATTTTACTATTAATTCTTTTGGTTTTATTTGTTCTTTTGTTTTGCAGCGGTTGTCAAATGAGTCCTCAGGAACGCAACGGTGTAAGTCTTTTACCTCAAAATAGACCATCTACGAGTAGTATGAGAAATCCTGCATTTGGCGGTGTAGGTTTTACTTATTAAAATTATTCTATAAGTCAGCAGCTAAATTATCTGAAATAAGTGACTTCTTATCTTCCTCTTCAAAATTATTGCTGATCTCGACCAACTCTGTAGGGATTGACTTTTTCGTTTTTAACCCAAGTTTTTTAATTTTTTGTACTTGAGTTACGAGGTTGCCCTGTCCTTGTGAAAGAAGCTTAAATGCGTTATGATATTCCTGATCCGCACGTTCGATGTGTTTTCCTACATTTTTTAGAGAATCTATAAAGCCACAGAATTTATCATATAATTTTCCTGCGCGATCTGCAATTTCTTTTGAGTTTCTATTTTGATATTCGTATCTCCATATACTTTGTATTGTTTTTAAAACAACAAGTAGAGTTGCTGGTGATACTAATACAATGCCTTTTTGAAATGCATCACTAAAGAGTTTTTTATCAGTTTCTATTGCTGTCATAAAAGCACCTTCAATAGGAATGAACATCAAAACATAATCTAGAGTTCTTATTTCGGGAAGGTCTTCATAATTTTTTAAGCTGAGTCCTGATATATGATTTTTTATATGAAAAATAAACTCCTTTAAAGCCTGTTCTTTGATTTTTAAATCATCTGTCGAATGGAACTTTTCATATGCAGTAAGTGTAACTTTTGAGTCAATAATTACATCTTTGTTATCTGGAAGTCTTACTATTACATCTGGACGTTTAATTTTTCCTTCTTCGTCTTTTGTGCTAAATTGAGTTAGATATTCACGCCCCTTTTTCAAGCCTGAATCCTGAAGGACATTTTCAAGGATAATTTCTCCCCAGGCTCCCTGGGTTTTATGATCTCCTTTTAAAGCATTTGTTAAGTTAACAGCATCTTTGCTTATTTTATTATTTAATTCTTTTAGAGAAGATATTTCCTGCTGTAAAGAGAATCGTTGCTTTGATTCTTTATCATAAACATCCTCAACTTTCTGCTTGAAATCTTTTAATTGTTCTCTTAAGGGAGTTATAATAGTCGATAAATTATCTTTATTTTGTTCAAGTATTTTTTCTCTCTTCTCTTCGAATATTTTATTTGAGAGATTCTCGAATTCTTTTTTGAGAGTCTCCTGGGCGTTAGTAAGAATTTCCAGCTTTTCCTGAGAAGCTTTTCGCTCTTTGAGCAAAAGTGTTTCTAGATGGGACACTTGTTTTTCAAGTTCTATATTAGCTTTACTTGTTTGCTCTAACTTTGTTTTTGACAGCTTCAATTCACTTGATAGCTCTTCAATTTTGTTTAACTTTTCCTTTAAAACTGATGTTTCCGAAAATAACTGATTATTTCTCTGATTGAGTTCAGCATTGATTTTTTTAATATTGTTGTTTTCAGATAGTAGCTCTTCATTTTTATTTAAAACAGTGTCAAGCTTTTCACTATAAAGAGCTTCTTTATTTGCTATTTCGCTTTTATGTTTACTTTTAGCAAGCAGAAAACAAATTACTGTTCCAGCGCCGAATCCAATAAAGGTGAATATTGTGCTTATAATAATCATTTTTCCTCAGAAGGGGGTTTCTTGGTTTCATTAGCTTTATTTCCGGTAATTAAAGCTCCTAATCCCTTGCCTGCATTAATACCAGTTTCTGTAATCGATTTGCCTATATCGACACCAGTTTCAACAAGGTTTTGCGCTGTTCCAAAGACCATTCCAGGCAGAAGCATTGTTAAATCAGGCGATGGGTTATCAACTGTTCCTTCAATACGAATGGGTATAATTATTTCAAGAATATTTGTTTTTGTTTTTATATCCATAGAGTTATTAAGATCAACCTGACCCTTTATTGAGAGACTTCTAACAGCTCTTAATAATCCGCCTTTCATATGCAGGGTTTTTATATCAACAACACCTTTATTTAATGCTATATCAATATTGCTTTCTCTGAAGTACATATCATTTAATCCTTGAGTAAGGCTATTTGTGTATTTAAAAACACCTTCTAATTGTGATGGAACAGTATTTGATTTAGTATAGTCATTAACATTAGCTAAAATTTCAATTGGAAGAAAAATTATTCTGAGAGGGCTATACTTAGCTAATTCTATTGGTAAAGCTAAGTCAGTTATATTAATTTTTAGATCACCTTTTATATTTGAATAGGGATCAGGATTAAGAAGATTTCTTCCTTCAGCGTTGAGAGTAAAAGAATTGATTTTTCCTTTTGCTTCACTGAATGAGCCTTCAACAAAAGCTTTGAAAAAAGGAAGTAAAGGCAGGTTTGTTATTTGAGTGTTTAATTTAAATGGATAAATATCTTCTTTTTTACTTTTTGTGGCTTCAAATAAAAGATTAATAGGAGTTTCTTCCTCGGTAAATGTAGCCTTAGATTTTAAATCAATTAATGATGGCAGAGATTTATCAGTTAATTTTGCGTGTATCGTTCCTGTAATCTTGCCTGTCATTTTTTCCTTACCTGTCGAAGGACCCGTCTTTACTATACCATTAAAGGAAATATCTCCTTCCTCATTAGCTTTAAGAACAGGGGCTTTAAGATTGAAGTCAGTTAGTTCAAGTAACGAGGAATTTTTTTTATTAGAACGTTTAACGGTGTAATGTATATTAAAATTTTGGATATCCACATTATTGATATCCAGATTAATAAAAGTATTAATTCCTTCAGTTTTGTCTTTTGAAATATAACTTTCATTGTTTTGTTCATGTAGAGCTTCTTCGTCCGGGTATACGGTTTGTATAACGTTTATATCAAAGTCATGAAGATTAAGGTAGTTTACTTTTAAAGTTCCTGATAAAAGGCTTAGTAAATCAATATTACTATTGTAATTACCTATTTTTAAAGAATAAGTTTTATTATCTGCTAAAACATCTAACTTTTTTATTTCACAATCGCCTGCCAATGGGGAAAAAACTATTTTCTCTACTTCGATTGTAGCTCCCATAATAGAGCCTGTTATTGGAAAAAAAACATTCTTTATCAAAAAGGAACTGGTTAACATAAAATATAACGAGAAAAAAACGATTATTAGAATAATAATTACAATCGAAATCAATTTCACAAGTTTTTTCATAAAAAGGTTCCTTTTAACTCCTTTATTAAATGTTTTTCTTTATTAATGAAAGCAATTTAAATTTATAATAAGTACTTACTTTATGCAAGTAAATCTGCGTCTCCATATGAATAAATCAAAAATACTGGAGGCATATTAATCAGCTGAGTGTTTATTCTGTCAAAAAATGAACTGGATTCTTTTATTTCGGGTATTATTGTTCCCATAAAAACCGCAGCAGAGTTTTTTGAAGTTATCTGTAAGATTTCATTAAAGTTTTCGGATACAATCACCTTGGCTTCAGCTTCAATTCGTGAAGCATTTATCATTTTGTTTAAGTCAGATTTAGCAGCTTTAATTCCAGGCTCTTTATCAACAATTCGGATGATTCTTATTACGCAATCTTTCCAAAGAGGATTTCCCTGTAAAAGATGAGCTAATATAAGCATAAGAGAACCGTTTTGATGACCTCTCCACCATATATCTATATGTTTACCACCGGGATATTCTGTATTTGCAGCGGTATATTCTACAGGTTCTTTATAGATGATAAAGCTTTTTTCTAAATAAGCTATCATCTGCAGATGTTTAATAAAAGGTTCATATCTTGCATTGTCTTTTGGACATCCCATCATAATAATATTAGGCTTGATTGCTCCAATGGAATGTGTTTGTAGAAAATTGGAAAGTCCAATATCAAAGTTTTCAGCAACAATAACTTCAGGGAAAACTGCCTGGAAATCGTTTTCTTTGAGAAAACGCTTTAGCCTTTCTTCTTCTCCAGCCCTAATATCTTTTAATTGGTTAAATTCTCCATTGATAAACTCTACTAAAGAAATGATTCCTTTGCCGCACTCAAACTTAGAGGCAAATTTTAGCATAGGAAGTCTGGATGAACTGCTATTGATATTGCCGACAAGAACGGCAATTGTTGGACGCCAATTTTTTGGATTAAATGGCATTGAGTTTAATCTTATCAGGTTATTTCTTATTCTTGAATAAATAAAACCTCTTCTTGCATCTCCAAATTCCTGTGTAAGTTCGCGTTTTCTTGCAATAACAAACAGAATAGTAAGAAAAATTAAAGCAATAATTGAAGCTTTATAATCAACCAGAAAAGATACAGCAATACTTGATAAAGCACCAAAAAGGGCAATCGACCAGTGAAAGTACTTGAATCTGGGTCTGAATGACGGATTATCTCCAAAAGATTCAACAAAAGCAGCAAGGTTTATCATGCCGTAAGTGTATAGAAAAAACATACTTACCACCTGGGCAATAATGTTTAAAGGATCTGCACCACTTTTTTTACCTGCCTGTACCCCTGCCCATAGCAGAACAGATATTGTAATTATCAGGGTAAGTACTAGAGCTTTACGCGGTTCATTTTTTACATTTTTCTCTTTTGTAAAAAGCTGAAGGCCTGGTAATATCATATCTCTTGAAAGGGCCCTTAGAACACGTGGTGCTCCTAAAAAAGAACCAATAGCACTTGATATTGTTGCTGCAAAAACTCCAATAACAACTAGAAATCCAAATCCTAGGAAAGCATTATTTACCAGGGTTGTATAAGGTTGGCTTATTAGTGCTTCTTTTGAAAAAGCACTACCGCAGATAAATATCTCAATTCCATATATAATTGTTGCAAAAATTATTGCCCAGAAAGTTCCTTTTGCCAGAGAGTGACCAGGGTTTTTAAGATCTCCCGACATATTTACTCCAGCCATAATTCCTGTTACTGCCGGGAAAAATATAGCAAACATTGTAAAAAATTTTGCTTCTTTAATTCCAATTGTGTTCTGTGTAATAGCTTCACTATTAACTTTTAAGCCTGCTCCAATAAGAAAGAAAGCAATTGCTAAAATAAGAACTACAAAAATACCTACCTGTGCTTTTACAGCCCAGTTTGCTCCACTCCATGCCAGAATAAACAGAACAATTCCTGTGACAAGAGCAATAATTAGATATAAAAAATGGATAGATGGAAATGTTCCCAAAAACGCCTCAGTAAAACCTATTATATAAAACGGAACAGATAAAGCCTGAGCTAAAAATAATGTAAGACCAATTGCTCCGCCAAACCCTGCTCCTAAAGAACGGGAAATTAAATAATAGGCTCCTCCTTCCAAAACAGGCGTATTTGTTGATATTGCAGCAAGAGAAAATCCTGTAGAAAGAGTTATTGCCTGTGCAATACTTAATATAAGTAAAGTATCATACATTCCGACATTACCAATAACATAACCGAATCGCATGAACATTATAGGCCCAAATATTGTCAGGATAGAAGGAATAAATACTCCGGCAAAAGTGCCGAATTTATGTTGATTATTTTTATCTGTTTTAGTCATAATTTAGAGCTTATTATAAAAAGTTTTTGTTAAATTTGTCATGATAAATTATCTAAAAATGACTTTCAAAGGATTCAAATATTTTAGATAATCTTCATACACATTATTATATTGTTTAACACATTTTAAATTTGGAGAGTGTGTTTTTTCTCTGTCGAGTTTCACATGTTCATCAGTAATTCTTTTTATGCTGGAAGTTCTTTTGAGATTTTCAAGCATCCATAAAGCCTGCAAAGCTGCACCGAATGCTGCTGCTTCCTGTATTACAGGCGTTACTACTGGAAGATTTAATATATCTGAAGTAATCTGTCTCCAGATTTTACTTTTGGAACCGCCGCCTGTCAACCTTATTTCTGAAGGTTTGAATCCTTCTTTTTTAAAAAAGTCAAGACTAAATCGCATTCCCATTATTGCAGATTCCATCGATGAGCGTAAAATATTTCCTTTATTCAAATTATTCATGTTTAAGCCCATGATACATCCTTTGCCATTAGGAAGATTGGGAGACCTTTCGCCGTTATAGAAAGGGAGGGTTATCAGTCCGTTGCTGCCTGCAGTGGTTTTCTTAACAATCTTCTCTATTTCATGAAAATCAAGCTCAAAAAGGTTTTTTGTAAGTTCTAGAGATACAGTGCAATTCATTGTGCATAGTAAAGGAAGCCAACCATTTGTGGATGAGCAGAATGCAGCAAGGTTTCTATTAACAATCGGTTTTTCTGAGTATCCGTAAAGGGTGCCTGATGTTCCAAGACTCATGGTTAAAATTCCTTCAGCAACAGCACCTGAACCTATTGCTCCCATCATATTATCGCCACCACCGGAAGAAACAGGAATCCCTGCAGGCAGACCAAGATCTTTTGCGATGTTTTCTTTTAAGAATCCTGCAGGTTGTTCTGAATTAATCAGTTCAGGAAGTTTTGCGAGCAAATTATTTTCAGGATCAATTGCTTTTAGTATAGAAACAGACCATTCTTTTTTTCGAATATTAAGAAAACCTGTTCCTGAAGCATCCCCGTATTCCATTGTTTTAGAACCTGTTAGGTAAAAATTTATATAATCATGCGGTAAAAGAATAGTATTTAGTTTTTTGTAGATTTCAGGTTTATTATTTTTTAACCATAATACTTTTGAAGCGGTGTAACCAGGAAGTATAAGATTTCCTGCTTCAGTCAGCAGTTTATCTTCCCCTCCAATGCTATTGGTTATTTGATTACACTCTGCAATAGTTGAAGTATCGCACCATAATTTTACATTGTGTAAAACTCTATTGTTTTTATCTAATGGAACAAATCCGTGCTGTTGTCCGGAAACACCTATAGCAACGATTGTTTGTTTTAGATTGAAAGATATATCGTTAATACAATTTTTTAATGCATCTATCCACCATTCAACTTTTTGTTCTTTTGTTCCGTCGTCTAAAGAAATAATATCATGCTTTGAAGATGATTCAGCTATAATATTTTTATTTGCGAAATCATACAGGACGACTTTTGTACTTTGGGTACCAAGATCTATTCCCAATATAGTTTTCATTCAAGTACCTTTATTTGCTTTGAGGAAAAATCTCGAAATTTAGTCACTTAGAATATAACTGTTAATAATATTTTCCAGGTATTCCTGTCTACCGCTTTTTAGGATTGGTTCTCCTTTTTCAAGAATAAATTTTTCACATTCCTCCAATGAACAGGTTCCAGTCATTATTTTGTTTCCAATGTAACTGTTAAAACTTGAATATCTTTCTGAAATAAAATTGTCTATTACTTTATCTTCGATAATTTTTGCTGCTGTTAGAAGGCCTTTTGCGAAAGTATCCATTCCACCGATATGTCCATGAAATAAATCAATAGTATCGCAGGAACCTCTTCTAAGTTTTGCATCAAAGTTTATTCCTCCAGTTTCTAAACCACCTTGTTTTAATATTACCATACAGGCGTAAGTCGCAGTGTATATTGAAGTTGGGAATTGGTCTGTATCCCAGCCTAATTGGGGATCTCCTGTATTCGCATCAAGACTTCCGAGTTTACCAGCTTCGGATGCAACAGTTAGCTCATGTTCAAAAGTGTGACCGGCAAGAGTAGCGTGATTTGCTTCAATATTAAGCTTAAAGTGCTCCATTAAGTTATTGGCTCTTAAAAAATTGAGAACTGTTGCTGAATCAAAATCATATTGATGTTTTGTTGGCTCTTTGGGTTTTGGTTCTATTAAAAATGGACCTTCAAATCCTATCTTTTTTTTATATTCAACAGCCATGTGGAAAAATTTTGCAAGCTGTTCCTGCTCATGCTTATAATCTGTATTCAGTAGAGTTTCATATCCTTCTCTGCCTCCCCAAAAAACATAATTTTCACCATTAAGCTCTTTGGTTGCATCCAATGCATTTTTTACTTGGGCAGCAGCATAAGCCACAACATGTGAATCAGGATTTGTAGCAGCACCATGAGTAAAGCGAGGATGAGAGAATGCATTTGTGGTTCCCCATAAGAGCTTTATTCCGGTTTCTTTTTGTAATCCCTTTGCCATTTGGATCATAGTTTCAAGATTCTTTGAAGTCTCTCTAAAATTTTCTCCGGCAGGAGCAATATCGATATCATGAAAACACCAATAAGGAACACTCAATTTTTTAAAAAACTCAAAGCCGGCTTCCATAGTTGCCTTAGCGTTATCCATACTACTTTTATATTTATTCCATTTTCGTGTCCATACAGGTGCTCCGAACATGTCTGCTCCATTACCTTTCAATGTGTGCCAAAACGCAACAGCAAATCGTAGATGCTCTTTCATTGATTTACCAAGAATAATTTTATCTTCATCGTAAAATTTAAAAGCTAACGGATTTGAAGATTTTCTTCCTTCAAAAGGGATTTTTTCTTTAATCTCTGTGAAATACTTATTATTCATAATTCTCCCATTCCTAATAATTGGTTTAGATATTTTGCTCTTTAGTATTGATCTTTATTCTGTAGATATTTCTATCTTTATATCTTTTATATTTGATATTATTCTTAGAAATATTTTTAACGATATAAATGCCAAGTCCGCCTATTTTCATATCCTCAAGTGGAATATCAGTTTCAGGCGTGGGGGATAGAACAGGATTAAATTCTTTGCCGTCATCTATAATTCTAATTCTAATATGTTTTGATGTAATGTTTAAATTAATTTCAACTTTATGTTTGCCATTATCATCATAACCATATTTAATAATATTCGTTATCATTTCTTCGAGAATAAGATCAACATTATAGATTGTTTTTGAAGGTATATTTATACTGCTAAGAAAGGTTCTTATACTCCTGTTTAGAATTTTTAATTCTTTAAAATCATTATGAATTTTAAATTTTAGCTGTTCACGCATATTGATTGCCTCACAGTAAAATTGTTTTATAAATTTGACGTTCAATAATTATAATCATATTTTGTCAATGAAACCAGTTAATTTTCTAATTTCGCTTTCAAGAAGTGAAAAACTAGTGGTCTTTGGGCAGAATATGATATCGCCCTTAAATCTTATATTATCTAATGGCTCAAGCCAATATTTTAATAATTTTTCAGTTAGACTATTACCTATTTCAGGTTCATAAATTATTCTAACTGCTTTTAAATCAAAGTCATACCACTGAAGAACACTTTTAGGGTTATATCTTCTCTTTACTTCGTGTGGATATAAATTAAGGCAGACTTTATATTTATTAAACATGACGTCATGTAATATTTCTTGTATAAACACACCTTGAATATTAATTGGTGGTGTATCTGGAATTCTTACAGGAAGAAGCATAGTCATATTTTTTGAGTAAAGAGTATTCATGAATCTTTTTAGAAAATTGACTTTATGCTTTGATGTGTCTTTGCCTGGTGAGTCTGGAGAAAAGCCTAGGTCAAGAGTAAAACAATTAAATTCAAATTCATAATTTTTATTAATAGTAGAGTTAATATATTCGAAAATATCGGATTTAACTTTGTCATTTTGGTCGATTACTCCCCTGGAAATAGAGTTTTGCACTAAATCAATTATGTTAGTAATTTTAAGGTAGGAATTATTAATAAGCTCAGGTAATTTTATGCTGTTCAGGTAATATGCAGGTAGTTCTATTCCGGAAAAATACTCTTCGAATAGAATTTTAAAGATTAATTCCCAATTATCTAAACCGTATGTGATGCTAATTGAATATTGTCTATCTGTCATAATATAAACTGTTAATTATTTAACTTTTAAAAATATTATAATTTAATTCTAATCATAAAAAATAAATTATACCTAAAATAAAATGGTTCTAGAAAAATAAATAAATAGTTACGGTTATTTTTTTTATATTCGAAAACTGTGGGGTAGCATATATATTAGCTAATAATTAATGATTAGAAATTATTATTGTAAATTAGCGAATAACTGTGTCTTTTTCTACTGTTATGCTTATCTTTTTTGTTGAAGGATAAAGAAAAAATAGAACAAAGGCTAAAATAATTAAAAGATAGAAGTAATGACTTTGCTTAGAAAAATATATGAAATTGAAGGAGTAGTTCAAGGTGTTGGGTTTAGGCCTGCTATATATTGTTTAGCTTTTAATGCAGGTTTAGGTGGCTGGGTTAAAAACTGTTCCGGTAAAGTTCGTATGGCCCTGGAAGGAGAAGAAGATAAAATTAATGAATTTATTATTTCTTTAGATTTTAAATTACCAAAACAGGCAAGAATCGATTCAATAAGGAATACAGACGCTACAAATATTGACTGCATATCAAAGTTTAAAATATTGGAAAGCGATATTGACTCTTCGGTAAAAGTTTCTATTCCTGCAGATTTAGCTATGTGCAGGGATTGCGAAAAAGAAATAACAGATCCATTAAATCGTAGATATAAATATCCTTTTACAACATGTGTGAATTGTGGACCGCGCTATACCGTTGTAAATTCTATGCCTTACGACAGGTGCAGAACAACTTTAAAAAATTTTCCATTATGCAAGGATTGTGAGAAAGAATATACAGATCCATTGAATCGTAGATTTCATGCTGAAAGTACAGCTTGTCCCGTGTGTGGCCCGAAGCTTTTTATTACGGACTCCAAAGGAGAAGAATTGAAATGTAATAATCCTATTGATAAGGCTGTACAGGAAATTAAAGCTGGAAAGATTATTGCTATTAGAGGAATTGGGGGGTTCTTGCTTGCAGTTAATGCTTATGATAGGAGTGCGGTTGAAAATTTGAGAGAAAGAAAAAAACGGCCACATAAACCTTTTGCTGTAATGGCAGAAAATATTAAACTGGCAAAGAACTATTGTGAAATCGACTCAAAAGAAGAGTCAGTTTTAAATTCTACGGCTTCTCCGATTGTTATTCTGAAACTTAAGGAAAACACTAATATAGAGTTACCTATAGATTTATTAACTCCGGATAGCAAAACACTTGGAGTAATGTTGCCTTATTCGCCTTTGCATAAGCTTTTATTTCATAAAACTGGTCTTAAGGTGCTAGTGATGACAAGTGGCAATAGAGGTGGAGAGCCTATTTGTATTAAAAATAAAGAGGCTTTTGAGCGTTTGAATGGAATTGCTGATTACTTCTTATGCCATAATAGAGAGATTAATTTGAGAAATGATGATTCTTTATGTACTGTGCAAAATAACCAAATTCAACTATGGCGAAGAGCTCGAGGATTTGCACCTGAACCAATAAAATTTAACTATTCTTTTAATAAAACTATTTTAGCAATGGGGGCAGAACTAAAAAACTGTATTGCTTTGGCTCATGATAAGGAAGTAGTTGTTTCTCCTCATATAGGAGATCTTGAGACTTCGGAAGCAGTAGACGGATTGGAGCAGGTTGTAAAATGTTTTCCTGAGTTCTTAAATCAGCAGCCGAAAACAGTCGTTGTTGATTTACATCCGGATATGCATTCAACAAGGCTGGGGGAAAAAATTGCTGAAGAATACAATATTCCAATTATAAAAGTTCAACATCACCATGCACATGCGGTTTCATGTATGGCAGAGAATGGTTTAGATAAAGCCTTTGCTGTTGTTTTTGATGGAACTGGTTTAGGGACTGATGGAAAAATTTGGGGTGCAGAAGTTATGCATATTGATGGTGGTAATTATTCTAGACTTGCTACTTTTGATCCCGTGCCTTTACCCGGGGGGGATAAAGCAGTATTTAATCCTGTAAGACAGTTTGTTGCCAGATTAAATGCTGCAGGAATAGTTATGTCGGATAAAATGATGAATAGGTTTGGTATTACGAATAGCGAATATCAAATTTGGAAAATGCAGTGTGATAAAAGAATTAATTCTCCTGAAACTCATGCCGCCGGGCGTTTATTTGACTCATTTGCAGCTTGTTTAAATATTTCTCCAAATAAAATTACATATGAAGGACAGGGTGCAATTCGCTTGGAAGCAGAAGCATGTAAGTTTAATGATTGGAGTGAAAAACTTCTAGACTTGCCTTTTGATATTATGGAAAATAGCGATGTTGATATGTTATATGTAAATTGGAATAAAATGTTTGAATTTTTATATGATAAACTAAAAGATAATTCTATCGAAAAGCTTCAGAGTCAAATTCCGTTATTAGCATATTCTTTTCATAATACTGTTGTGAATTCTGCAGTAGAAATGATTAAATTTGCTCTTGGTAAGTTTCCAAAAGAAAAAAATGTGGTGTTTAGCGGTGGTGTATTCATGAATAAGATTATTACCTATTTATTGACAGAAAAACTGAAAAAGATTGGATTAAATGTTTTTATTCATCAGAAAGTGCCGCCAAATGATGGAGGTATTGCTTTGGGACAATCAGTAATTTGCAATAAAATTATAAGTGAATAATAAAAAAGCAGCAATTTTAAGTTGCTGCTTTTTGTGCTTTAATCTAACAAATTCATTATTCTCGATTAAATTTTTTAGCAATGTAGGCCTGGGGGTCTTCCTTAAATTTATTCATTCCTGCCAAGCTGCTAAAATAAAAAATTCTTCCTAAGTATTCCAGCGTTGGAGTATGGGGGCCAATCAACAGAGGAGTGCCTGTTGCTGCACCATCAGTTTTGGTACCATAATCAGATTTCAATGGAGATATGATTTTTGGAGGTTTATTTGAAGGAAACATCGCTACATATATTTCAGGATTCTTCATAAAAAAGTCACGTGTTTCATTATGTGCAAAATAATAAATTCTGCCAAGATATCTCAATGTTGGGGTATATTTGGTAACAACGATTGGCAAACCATCATATGAACAGGTTGTCTTGAGTCCATAATCAGAGATCAAGGGAGATGTAATTTGCGGTATCTCATTAAAACTGTATTTTTGAATGTACATTTCCGGATTTAATTGAAATTTTTTCAACGCATTATCATTCTGGAAGTAAAAAACTCTTCCATTATATTTATAAGCAAGTGTTTGAGCTCCTATTGTGAGTGGTTCACTATCGTATGAGGAAAATACATTTAGACCGTAATCTTTTTTTGAGGGTTCAATTATTTTTCCTGGAACAACGCATCCAGAAAGTATTATTGATGCAATTATCGGAAAAGAAAGAATAGTTATTCGTTTTAGCATAATAATCACCTTTATTCTATATTCATATATTATTTATTCAAAATGGGTATAACTAATTGAAAATTCTATTTGTAATTATACTTAGGTTATAACCAATAATCAACTTAAAAAAAATAAATTAGCAAAATTTGGTTTTTGTGAAAAAACAACAGTAAAAGTTATGTTTTAACGTAATCTTAATAAAAAAATATTTTTATTGATTGTTTTAATTTTATTTTTTCTTAAACAGAGTTAAATTTAACTTTTTTACCAAAGGTTTTTGATAATCTTGTAATTATAACCAACAAAATGAAAGGAGATTTTATGACAGCTGAAGTACGTAAGTTCGAAGCTCAGACACAAAAAGTCCTTGATATGATGATTCATTCTCTTTATTCAAATAAGGACATTTTTATTAGAGAGTTAGTAGCGAATGCTGCTGATGCTATTGATAAAGCTAGATTTTTATCTCTCAGTCATAAAGAGATGGCTGAAGACTGGACTATTAGGATTGATGCGGACAAGGATAAGAAGATTTTGCGCATTATTGATAATGGTGTAGGTATGACAAAAGATGAAGTGATAGAGAATATTGGAACTATTGCTCAGTCAGGAACTAAGGCTTTTCTAGAAGCAATTGAAAAAAATAAAGAAACTGATTCTCCGGAACTTATTGGACAGTTTGGTGTTGGTTTTTATTCTGCTTTTATGGTAGCAGATGATATAGTTTTCGAAACGAAGAAAGCTGGGAGTGATGAACCTGCAGTCAGATGGGAATCTAAAGGAGAAGAAGGTTATACTGTTGAAGAAATTGAAAAGAGTGAACATGGTACAGTAATTTCTCTCCATCTCAAAGATGACGCTGAAAAGTATCTTGATAATTGGAAGGTGAAAGAAATCATTAAGAAATATTCTGATTTTATCGAATATCCGATTAAAATGAAGAATATTGTGAAAGAGCCAAAAGAGCAGAAAGACGATAAAGAAGTAAAACCTGAAGATATTGAATATGTAGATGTAGAAAAGGATGAAACTCTTAATTCGCAAAAGGCAATATGGTTACGTCCTGCTAAAGAAATTAAAGAAGAAGAATATCAGCAGTTTTTCAAACATTTAAGTCATTCTTTTGAGGATGCCTTAAAACATATACATTATTCTGCAGAAGGGACAACAGAGTTTAAAGCTTTGATATATCTACCTTCAAAAAATCCGTTTAATATGTTTATGCCTGATGAACGGAAGAAGAATCTTCATCTTTATATTAGAAGAATATTTATTACAGATGAATGTCCAAATCTGCTTCCTGAATACATGAGATTTATTGATGGAGTTGTTGATTCAAGCGATCTACCTCTAAATGTTTCCAGAGAAACTCTTCAGGATAATCCTGTAATTGAAAAAATCCAGAAGAATCTTGTTAAAAAAATTATTTCAACATTAAAGAAAATAAAAGATAATGAAGCTGATAAATATTCTTCTTTCTTTAAAGAATTTGGAAGATATATAAAAGAAGGAGTTCATTCAGATTATTCAAATAAAGAGAAATTACAGGAGCTTCTTCTATTTGAATCTATGAAGAACGAATCGGGCAAACTTATTTCATTTAAAGATTATGTGGATATGATGCCTGAAGAGCAGAAAGAAATCTATTATATTATTGGTGAAAACAGGAGTGTACTTGAAAACTCTCCTCATTTGGAAATTTTCCAATCTAAAGGCTATGATGTTCTCTTTATGACAGATCCAATTGATGAGTTTGTTGTTCAGGGAATGTTTAAATATGCAGAAAAAGATTTAAAAGCTGTTGGAAAAGGGGAGATTAATTTTGACTCTGATGATAAAGACAGTAAAGAAAAAGAAGAAAAAGCCAAAAAAGAGTATGGATCTCTCTTAGAATTTCTTCAGAAGAAACTTGATGAAAACGTAAAAGAAGTTCGTTTTTCAAAAAGACTTACAAATAGCGCCTGCTGTCTTGTTGGCGGTGACTTTGATCAAAGTCCATATATGGAAAGAATCATGAAAGCTATGAATCAGGAAATGCCAAAATCAAAAAGAATTCTTGAGCTTAATCCTGAACACTCAATTGTAAAGTCTTTAAGGAATTTATATGAACTTGATTCTGATAATCCAAAACTTGAAGAGTTTGCAGAGCTTCTTTACGATCAGGCATTATTAACTGAGGGCAGCCCTATTGCAAATCCTCTTAAATTTTCAAAAAGAGTTGCTGAGTTAATGGTACTTGGTTTAGAAAATGCAGTGGCATCAAAAAAGAAATAAGTATAAAGTTGAGATAGCCTTATTTTAATAAAGACAATGCCGGGTAGATCAAAGTGATTTTGATCTACCCGTTTTTTTTTACTCAAACTAAATAGTTTTGGAATAAACTAATAAATAATTGTGGGTGAGTGTAGTATAATAAGCTGAAAGCAGAAATCCTTTTCTTAGCAAAGAATACAAATAATTTTTTCTGCATTTGAGTCTTTGTTTTTATATAGTATGTTGGTGTAGTTTGTGGTCGGTGCAGTTTGCTGTGAACGAGAAGAGATAAGATAAAACCTTTTGTAGAAGATTTTATGGAAAGATATTCTTTTAAATTTATGGATATTAATCAAAAAAGGTGATTGCCAGCAGTTGGGAGAGAATAGAAATGAAAAAAATAGTTCTAACTTTGTATTTAATATCCTTTAGTATTGTGGGACAATCGCTGGCAGAATATTCTATTGAAGATAGCTCCACAGGTAGTACAATGGGATTTATATATTTAGATTTTCCTTGGAATAGTGGTGTAAATAGTGTATATGGTTTAAATCTTGGGATGCCTATCAGCTCTAATGCAAAAAATGTATATGGTTTGGATTTTGGATTAATATGCAGTAGTCAGGAAAAAATCTACGGAGTTCAATCTTCTATTTTTGCAAATAATTCGAGAAATCTTGATGGTATGCAGTTGTGTTTAATATCGAATTCAGTAGAAAGTAATTGTGCTGGTGTTCAATTGGGTATTTTAAATAATGTAAATAACGAGTTTGATGGATTGCAGGTTGGTTTGAGGAATAATGCGGGTAACTATATCAGTGGAGTTCAGTTAGGAGCTTATAATAGTGTTGATAATAAAATAAATGGTTTACAAATTGGTTTATATAATTCAGTTAATAATGGAGATTGTATTCAGATTGGATTGTTAAATTATAGCAAAACTAACTGGATTCCATTTATGCCCTTAATTAATATATCGTTAAAAAATTTTTAAATTATTTCTAAAAGTTTATTTAGAGATAGATGGAGAGATAATGATAAAAGTTGATCAACTTACATTTAGTTATGGTAAAAAGCAGCTTTTCAAAAAATTAAGTTTTACCGCAAAAACGGGAAATATATATGGTTTACTTGGAAAGAATGGAGCAGGGAAAACAACATTGCTGAAACTTCTGTCAGGACAGCTGAGACCTGATAAAGGAGAGCTTACAGTTAAGGGGTATGTTCCACGTAGACGTGAACCTGAATTTTTAAGTAAAGTTATATATGTTCCTGAAAAATTCTACCTCCCTTCTATTACAGTGGATACATATAAAAATATTTATGGAGTTTTTTACCCTGATTTTGATGAAGAATATTTTCATTTTTGTTTAAATGAATTTAATGTCGAAACAAATAAAAAGCTAAATACTTTATCATATGGTCAGCAGAAAAAATTTTTATTAAGTTTTGCATTTGCCAGTATGTGTCCATTAGTTTTAATGGATGAGCCTACTAACGGATTGGATATTCCTTCAAAAAAAGAATTTAGAAAAGTCCTTATTAATGCGATTAATGAAAGCAGGCTTATCATTATATCAACACATCAGGTAAGAGATTTAGAAAACTTAATTGATCCAGTAATAATATTAGATAAAGGGAAAATAATTTTTAATCATAGTTTTGAGGAAGTCGGGAACTGTCTAAGTATTTTCCAGACAAGAGATAGATGTTTAGCTGAAGCATCTTTGTATTACGAACAATCTTTAAACGGGTATACTGTCATTACTGATAAAGGTATTAATGAAAATACTGAAGAACAAATTGATATTGAGTCTCTATTTAATTTTGTCATCTCTAATCCAGATAAAATTCAGAGTAGTTTCAATAGGAGAGAATAATAATGAAAAGTATAAATTTTATAAAAATAGAGAGGTTTTATTTTTTATGTAGACAAACTTTGGGCAAAGAGCGTAATGAATTTTTTTCTATCTGTATAAAAATTATTGCTCTTTTTATATTGGCAACAGTATTATTTGGGTTTATAGGTATATCGTCTTATGCTGTTGCTTCCCCTTTTTTCTATTTAATTTTTTACTTTGGCGGTATTCGTATGGCGGCAAGTGCTTTTCCGGAGTTAAGAAATACAGAAAGATCCAGTTTTTGGCTTATGATTCCAGGTTCTACTTTAGAAAAGTATCTTTCCCGTTTGATCTTAACTTCTTTAGGGTTTGCTGTTCTTTTTTCTTTATTATTTTTTATAGGAGTAAATGTTGGAAATATAATTAATACTCTCTTTTTTAAGAGCTATTTTTTTATATTTATACCCTTTGCCAGGGCTGATTTTTTGAGTGTTGCAGCTTCGTTTTTGATATTGCATTCAATTTTCTTTGCCGGAGGTTTATTCTTTAAAAGATACCCAATAATAAAAACCATTTTGTTTGTATTAATGCTTATACTATTATTTATGATTGGTGTTTCTATTATAGGTGGGATAGTTTTTTCATATAGAGTTTCATTTAATGTAGAGAATTTTCCTGTTGTAAGTAGATATTGGGCCTTATCAGTATCTCTCTTTTATAAAATAATATGTTATTGCATTATTCCTCTTTTTTGTTGGATAATCGGATATCAGCGTTTAAAAGAAGTGGAAGTTTATTGAGTAATTTATTGCTTTTGTTGATTGGGGTGTATTGTTGAAAAGTTTTACTACAAATAGACATAAAAATTAAGCCAAGCTTAAAGATATGAAACAATGTCATAACTATGATAATTAAATGCTGATAAAACAAATCGTTTTTAAGTGAATACAAATCTATATTTTATATCTTGCTATCCATAAATTTGTAATGATTATTAAAGTTTTAATCGTTAAATAAATACTATATAAAAAGGGCGTGATTTGATGAAAAAAGGAGCAAAAATACTGACTGTAAGAATTATTACTGCAGTTGTAATTTTAGGTTTAGGCATATTTTTATTTAAATTGCTGAGCTCTAACAGGAAGAAGCCGGAACAAAAAAATGAAACTGGTATATCAAGAACTTTAGCTGGTGAACCGATAAAACTTGTACCGGTTAGAGCAGAAATAAAGACTTATGGGTCGGTTAGAGCAGGTAGGACGGTAACAGTAAGTTCAGAATTGGCAGGAAAAATTGTTTATGTGAAGCCTAATATGAAGAACGGCATGATTGTTGAAGATGGAGAAGTTCTTGTAAAGATAGACAAAACAGATTATGAAATTGCTCTTAATAAAGCTGAAGCTGCAATAAATGTTCTTAATGCTTCGATAAAAAAACAGAAACTGTCAATTGATAATGCAAAACTTCTGTTAACTACTGTAAAAAAACAGTTAGTATTGGAAGAAAAACAGTATAAAAGAGCAGAAAGTCTTGTAGATAAAAAAGTATATTCTCCTCAAAAAATGGAGGAGGCAGCAAAGAGTCTTGAAGCTGTCCGCAGTAAATACTTTACAGCAGAAGGGGTATTAAGTAATACAACAGTAGAACTTACAAGTCTTAATGCGGAATTGCAGTCATCAGAAACAGCAAAAAAGGAAGCATTTTTAAATTTACAAAGATGTACAATAAAAAGCCCTTTTCATGGTAGGCTCAAAAATATTTCTGTGGAGAAAGGGGAGTTTACAAGTGTAGGTAAGGCTCTTTTTGAGGTTGTTGATGACTCATCTCTTGAAATTCCAATCGCTTTAAGTGCTGATGAAGCTGGTATGATTTTAGATTTTACACCTGGAAAAGATAAAGATTACAGTCATTGGTTTAAATATAACGAAGATAATCCGATCTTGATTGAGTGGGGAGATAAAAGCGGAAAATTTAAGTGGAAAGGTAAAATTATCGGGGTTGAGAAATTTGATACTGATACTCGGATGATTACTGTTTTAGTGAAACCTATTGCCCCTATTAAAGTGCATGAGGAAAACTTTCCTTTAGTTGCAGGGATGTTCTGTAAGGTGATTTTTACCGGAAGAGAAATAAAAGATGCACTAAAAGTCCCTCTTAATGCTATTCAACTGAACGGTTGTATTTATGTTGTAGATAAAAAGACAGAAAAAGTAAAAGCTGTCAAAATAAATATTATTCGTTATGATAATTATCAGGCGATAATTTCATCTAAAGGATTAAATTCTGACGATTACTTAGTAACCCAACCTTTGCCTAATGGAATATTAAATGGTACTAAGGTAAAAATAGTTAAACCTCTTTTATAAGTTTTGGATTAGAAAATATGATTAAGAGTATATTAAATTTTTTTGTTAAGAATCCCATTTTTGCCAACCTGATTGTAATATTTATCATTGTTGGCGGGTTTTTTGCAATGAACTCGATGTATAGAGAGATTCAACCAAAAATAAAAGATCGATATATTAATGTAGCTGTATCATATTCAGGTGTTGATCCTCAGGAAATAGAGGAATCAATATGCTTGAAATTAGAGAATGCCCTCACAGGAATTCAAGGTGTAAAAAGAATTAGAACAAACGCATATGAAGGTTCTGCCAAAGCTAGAATTTATCCTATTGAAGGGTATGACATAAATGAATTAAAAGATGAAGTTCAATCAAAGGTTGATGCTATATCTTCTTTTCCTACTGGTGCAGAAAGGCCAATAGTTAGTAAACAAAGTTTTACTCCTGAGGTTTGTGGAATAGTTCTTTCAGGAGATATTCCTGAAATTCAGCTTCGTGAATCTGCTGTTAAAATAAAAGATGCTCTCCTCAAACTTCCACATGTCAGTAATATTGAAATGGGAGGCTTCAAAGATCTTGAAATCTCAATTGAAATTTCTGAAAGAAAATTAAGAGAATATGGTCTGACATTTAATCAGATTAAAAATATTATTGAAAAAAATGGTGTTAATATTTCTGCCGGAACAATTAGAACAAAAGTTGAAGATATAAGGATAAAAGCAATAGGAAGAAAATATCAGGCAAAAGAATATAAAAACATTCCAATTATAGCAAAGAAAGATGGGACAACTGTAAAACTTGGCCAAATTGCCAGAATTAATGATTCATTTGATAAACAGGAAAATTATTTTGTAATGTCTGATGATGGAAAACCCGCTTTATTTTTCATTATTAATCGTGGAGAGAATGATGATTCAATGGATACAGCGGCAGAAGTTAATAAGTTTATTAAAGAAGAGCAGAAAAAGTTACCTGCAGGTGTTTCTATTAGAAAGTTCTTTGATACAACACAATATATTGACAATACCTTAACTAATTTTGCATGGAATGGTATTACCGGTTTACTTTTGGTTGTTCTAATTCTCTGGTTATTTCTTGATTTTAAATTAAGTCTGTGGGTTGCGTTAGGTATACCGGTTTCATTGGCAGGAGCCTTTATTGTTATGGCCGCAACTGGCTTAACTGTTAATTTTTTCTCTCTTTTTGGACTGATTATGGTTGTTGGCATTATTGTTGATGATGGAATTGTTGCAGGGGAGTCGATATTTGAAAAGCAATCAAATGGGGAACCGCCTCTTACGGCTGCAATTAATGGAACAGCACATATTGCATGGCCTGTTATTGCTGCTGTAATGACAACGATAATTTCCTTCATTCCGCTTCTTTTTTTAGTTGGAGGTATGAAAGATTTAGTATTAGCAATACCGCTTGTTGTGATTTCAGCTTTAACTGTTTCTCTTATTGAAGCATTGTTGGTTTTACCTGTTCATTTAAGAAAATTGAAATTTATTGCGGTAGAACCAAAAAATAAGGTAATAAGGTTCTTTTCAAATTTAAGGTTATCTGTTAATAGAGGGTTAGATTATTTCATACAGAATATTTATGGAAAGATTTTAGAAAAAATTCTTCTTTGGCGTTATGCTGCAATTAGTACTGGCATTTTAGTAATGCTTGTTATTTTGGGTTTGATCGTAGGTGGAGCAATTAAATTCAAGTTTTGGCCGGAAACAGAATCTGATATTTTAAGGTTGGAAGTAACATTACCTGAAGGTACACCTATGGCGAAGACTAAAAAACTTCTTCGTCAATATTATAATGCCTGGGGTAAGGCTGAAGCAGATTTTAAGACGCCTGATGGGAGAAAACCTTCTGAAGGTTTTTATGCTTGGGGCAGTGGAAGTTCTATTCATTTTATGCTGCCTTTGATTCCTACTGAGGAAAGATCTATACCTTATATGGAACTTGCCAATGCCTGGGAAAAAGAGGTTGGAGAGATACCTGAAGTTACTAAAAGCAGTTTTAGAGGAATGTCATGGGATTATCCAATCAGCATCAATCTTTATGGAGAAAATCAAAAAGTTTTACTTGAAGCCACAAATAAACTTATTGATAAAATTAGAAGTTATAGCGGGACATTTGATATACAAACCAGTTATGAATATGGGAAAAGAATGTTTGTAATGCGACTCAAACCTGCTGCTTATTATTTTGGATTAAGCTTAAGCGACATTGCAGAGCAGGTTCATGCTGGTTTTTATGGCAGTGAAGCAATGAAAATTCAGAGAGGAAAAGATGAAATTCCTGTTAGAATAAGTTTTATTGGCGGTCATGGACAGAATTCAGTTAAATATTTTCAGAATATGAGGATAAAGACTCCTGATGGGGAAGAAGTTCCTTTAAATGATGTTATGCATTTGGATCTGAAATCCGCACCAAGCAGTATTTCCCGTGAAGATGGAAAAAGTTATATTAATGTTTATGCCAGGGTGAACGAAAAAGTGGCAAACAGTAAAGAGATAATGGCAGATCTTAATAATAATTTTTTGCCGAAGCTTGAGGGAATATATGATATTTCATTTGGAGAGTCAGGCCAATCAAGACAGACTAATGAATTATTCAGCCGATTAATGGTTACAGTTCCTTTAGCACTACTTGGTATTTATTTTATACTTGTTCTTATTTTTAGATCATATTTTCAGCCGATTGTTATAATGTTTACTATTCCGTTTGGTGTGATTGGTGCTATTATCGGGTTGGCAATTTTTGACCTTCCAATTTCTCTTATGGGAATATTTGGAATTGTTGCGTTAGCTGGAGTTGTTGTTAATGATGCTATTGTGTTGATTGATGAAATTAACCAGCGGCTTAAGTTTGGTAAGAAGATGTTTACTGCAGTAGTAGAAGCAGGTAAAAGGAGATTTAGAGCAATACTGCTTACGACATTAACAACATTTTTTGGTTTAATGCCTTTAGTTTTCCAAAAGAGCTTTACCGGTCAGTTGATAGTTCCTATGGCGGTAACAATAGCTTTTGGAATACTATTTACTACTCTTGTTACTTTGATACTGGTACCCTGTTTTTTTGTGATACTCAATGATATACGTCGCGGGTTTTACTATATATGGTTTTTAGAACTTCCTGAACGGGAAAAAATAGAACCTGGAGTGAAAGAAGAAGAGGTTTAAATACTAAACATAAATGCTTAATGTTAATTTCTATATTTCTGTTATAACTTACGCATTAGTTTGACAGTTACTCCAGGACCTAATAACCTTATGATTTTAGCTTCCGGTTTAAACTACGGGGTTACAAAGTCTATTCCTCATTTATGCGGGATAGCTTTTGGTTTTTTGATAATGGTGGTGCTTGTTGGATTTGGATTGGGAGCATTGTTTAAAAATTATCCGATTATTCACACTCTCTTAAAAATCAGCGGGTGTATGTATCTATTATATTTAGCATGGAAGTTTGGAACTACGCAAACTGCAAAAAAAGAAGATAATCATAAAAGAAAGCCTCTTTCTTTTTTACATGCGGCTTTATTTCAATGGGTTAATCCAAAAGCCTGGATTTGTTCTATAACAGCTATGTCGATTTTTACTTTTGGTGAAAATATATCTTATCAGGTTTTGGTTATGTCTATAATATTTTTTGTAAGTATTTACTTGACTTCCGGGTTGAACAAAGTCGCTTTCAGCGACAGTTTTAGTGATTTAATCCCATTTATAGACTTATTATAATTTCTTATGTAATTGCATTCAAGGTGAATGCGTAAAAAACTAAGCATAAGGAGTATAGTAAGATGAGAGGATTAATTGCATCATCAGAAAAGAGCGAGTCAAAGATTAGCAAAAGGCATGAAGAACTTGCCAGAGCATTGAAACTTCAGGGGATGGCTGAATCAACAACGAAATGTTATCTTCGTGGATTTCGTCGTGTGTGTGAATATTTTGACAGGCTTCCGGACTATCTTTCAGTGTCAGAATTTGAACAGTACTTTGCAGATCTTATAGATACTCATTCATGGAGTACAGTTAAAATCGATCTTGGTTCACTTGTGTTTTACTGGAAATATGTATTGAAACATAAGTGGAAACATGTTGAGATAGTCAGGCCTCCGAAAGTAAAGAAAATACCTGATATACTAACTGTTTCAGAAGTATCACAGCTACTTGCCCATACAGAACTTCTCCGTTTCAGAGTAGTCCTTTTTGCTATTTACAGTCTTGGATTAAGAGTGAGCGAAGGCGTAAATATAAGAGTTGCAGATATAGACAGCAAAAGTATGCAGGTTCATATTAGAAACGGCAAAGGGCATAAAGACCGTCTGATTCCGCTTCCGGTATCGACCCTTCATGCATTACGCCGATACTGGAAGGTTCATAGAAACCCTGAACTTCTTTTTCCTAAAATATTTGGAGGAAAGGATACAGTTATGCATACAAAATTACCTATGAATATAGGTTGTGCACAGGCAGCTTTCAGGGCAGCTGCAAAAGACAGCGGAATCAATAAGAAAGTATCAATCCATTCACTGCGTCATTCCTATGCTACACATTTAATAGAAGCAAATGTTAACTTAAAAGTAGTACAGCATATACTTGGACATTCACAGATAGAAACAACAGCAAGATATACACATTTTACAAATGTAACATTGGAAAATTCTGATGCTGCGATAAATGAAATAATGCGAAAAATTCATTTCCATGACCTTTAGTTTCACTGCTATGAAGCTAAAGGATATCATAAATACCTTTGGTGAAGCCATGGAAATGAATTATGGTAATAAAATACTTACCGGACATAAAAAAGCAATGTCCGCAATTCAAAGATGCCGAGCCGAAGGTTCAGGAACAGTTCATGTAAAATGTCCCGAATGCGGAGATACAGAGATATTTTATCATTCATGCGGCAATAGAAACTGTCCTGCCTGTCAGCATCATGAAACGGTCAGATGGGTTAACAGGCAAATGGATAAACTTCTGCCTGTGGATTATTACATGGTAACGGTAACCGTTCCATATGAGCTTAGAACTGTAATATGGCACAATCAGAAGGAATGTTATAATGCACTTTTTGATTCAGCATCATGTGCGATGAAGGAAATAGCGGAAAGTCCGAAGTATCTTGGCGGAGATATTGGAATGACTGCGGTGCTGCATACTCATGCACGAAATCTTGATTATCATCCCCATATCCATTTTATAGTTGCAGGCGGAGCTGTTGACAGAAAAAATAATCTATGGAGAAAAAAGAAAGGCAAATATCTCTTCCCGTGGAAGAAGCTGAATAAACTTTATAAAGGTAAATTTCTTGCTTTACTCAAAGAGCTGGGAATAGGTTTTCCTGAGATTGCTTATGATAAAGAATGGCGTGTAAACATGGAGAATGTAGGCAGCGGCAGAGAGGCTTTGCTTTATCTTTCAAGGTATTTGTACCGGGGAGTAATATCAGAAAAGAGAATATTTGATAATCATGATGGTACCGTTACATTCAGTTATACTGAATCAAAAACAAATAAAACAAAATACAGAACAATGAAAGGTGAGGATTTTCTGTTTCACGTTATACAGCATGTGCTCCCCAAAGGCTTTAGGCGTTGTAGGGATTACGGTTTTCTTCACGGCAATGCGAAAAGAACATTAAAACTTCTGCAGCTGATATTAAATGTGAAACTTGAGAATAAAATAGAAGTTAAACGTCCGGAATATAAATGTCCAAAATGCGGGAGCTGTATGAAAATTATTTACCATACTTTTTTGGAAAGGGTAAAACTTTTTAAATATAGAAGGAGCTGTTTGAAAATCCCGGCATAGTGCGGCGCCGGTTCAGCGCCGCAAAAGAAATGTCATGGAAATTGTGATTTCTTTTCCTTGTTCCCGGAAAGGAGTGTAACCGTTTTGCCTGAAAAATTCTAAATTCAGGATTTTTCGGCATAAAAATATGATCAGACGAAAGAAAATTGAAAAAGAAAGAAAAAATGATAGTCAGTTACTTCAAAAATAAAACTGAATGGAAGAAAATGGAAATATTATGCTCCTTAACAATGGACAGGCACATAATATATTTGCTTTATATAATACTGTATAAAAAAACTCTCAGATGATGCGGACTTGCACAACCACTGGATAAGATTATTGTTCCTCTAAAGTACCACAGATCAAAACTATACTCTATATTTCGGAAAATAATCTATCCTTGCCTGTTATGGTTAATAGGTGGTTCTCTAATGCTGAATCTTTTAAAAAGGCCTTTGTCTCATAGAGTCTTTAATATAATTATGGGAGTACTGCTTGGACTATTAACTATTCCTATTCCTATTTTATTTTCTTCATACAATAACTTGACTATTTAATAATGTTAAATTTTTCCGCTGTTGAATATGATCTATTTAAGTATAATTTAACAGTTTAGAATTGATAAAATTATTCATAATTATACAAATAACTTGAGGAAATTATGCATTCAGAAAAAACTATTTTATGCATTGGGGCTGGTTATGTTGGTGGTCCAACAATGGCTGTTATTGCAGACAAATGCCCGGAATATAAAATTATCGTTGCAGATATAAATGAAAATAGAATTGCTGACTGGAATTCTGATGAACTTCCTATTTATGAACCGGGGTTGTATGATGTTGTAAAACGTACAAGAGGTAAAAATCTTTTTTTTACAACAGATATTGATGCCTCAATTAAGGAAGCCGGTATAATTTTTGTAAGTGTTAATACTCCAACAAAAACTTTCGGAGAAGGAGCAGGAAGAGCTTCTGATCTTCAGTATTGGGAAAAGACAGCAAGAAATATAGTCAAAGTTGCCGGAAATGATAAAATCGTTGTCGAAAAAAGTACGTTGCCTGTTAGAACAGCTGAAGCAATGAATAGAATTCTCATGTCTAATCAAAAAGGGTTGAAATTTGAGGTCTTATCCAATCCTGAATTTTTAGCTGAAGGAACGGCAATTAAGGATTTAGAAAATCCGGATAGAGTTTTGATTGGTGGAATGGAAACTCATGAGGGACAAAAAGCTCTCAGAAAAGTTGCCGATATTTATGCGCATTGGGTGCCGGAAGATAGAATTATAAAAACCAATGTGTGGAGCAGTGAGCTATCAAAACTTGTTGCAAATGCAATGTTGGCCCAGAGAATTTCTTCTATAAACAGTATTTCTGCTTTATGCGAGAAAACTGATGCGAATGTTAGAGAAGTGGCTAAAGCTATAGGAATGGACAGCAGAGTTGGAGCTAAATTTTTAAATGCAAGTGTTGGTTTTGGAGGGTCGTGCTTTAAAAAAGATATTCTAAATTTAGTATATTTATGTCAGCATTTCAATTTGCCGGAAGTTGCAGAGTATTGGGAGCAGGTTGTTATTATGAATGAATATCAGGAGAGACGATTTGTTCGTAAAGTTATTGAGAATATGTTTAATACTGTTGCGGATAAAAAGGTTACTCTTTTTGGATTTGCATTTAAGGCTGATACTGGGGATACCAGAGAATCACCCGCAATTTATATAACAAAATTACTGGCAGATGAGCATGCAAAGATATCTATTTATGATCCTAAGGCATTAAAACATGCAAAAGAAGATCTTGCTGATGTAGATGCTGAAATTGAATACAGCGATGATCCATATGCTGCGGCAGAAGGTGCTCATGCTATTCTTATTATGACAGAATGGAAAGAATTTATAAATTATGATTATGATAGAATTTTTGATTCAATGATAAAACCTGCTTTTATTTTTGATGGAAGAAATATACTTGATCATAAATTGCTTTACTCAAAAGGCTTTAATGTATATCCTTTGGGACAGAAGGCATTAACACATTTAGAATAGTTATTTATTAATAAGGTTAGAAAATGATAGAAAAGAAAAAAACTGTTTTAGTTACAGGTGGTGGTGGTTTTTTAGGTTCTCATTTATGTGAAAAATTGCTGGTCAAAGGGTGTGATGTAATATGTGTTGATAATTTTTTTACAGGAAATAAGGAGAATATTCGACATTTGCTCAGTAACTCTGCTTTTGAATTGATACGACATGATATTACTTGGCCTTTATATGTTGAAGTTGATATGATTTATAATCTTGCATGCCCAGCATCGCCTATACATTATCAGCATGATCCTATACAGACAACTAAAACAAGTGTTCTTGGAGCAATTAATGTACTTGGACTTGCTAAGCGTTTAAAAATTCCTATTTTGCAAGCTTCAACATCGGAGATATATGGAGATCCGAATGTTCACCCTCAACCTGAAACTTATTGGGGTAATGTTAATACAATTGGACCTAGAAGCTGTTATGATGAAGGAAAACGCTGTGCCGAAACTCTTTTTTACGATTATAGGTATCAATTAAATACAGATACTAAAATTATTAGAATTTTTAATACATATGGTCCTAGAATGTGTCCTAATGATGGTAGGGTTGTAAGTAATTTTATTGTACAGGCTCTAACAAATCAGGATATTACTATTTATGGGGAAGGTAATCAGACGCGTAGTTTCTGTTATGTAGATGATCTGGTCAATGGAATGGTAAAAATGATGGAAACATCTTCTGATATTTTTGGTCCTGTAAATCTTGGTAATCCTGATGAATTTACAATCAAAGAATTAGCAGAAATGGTAATAGAACAGACAGATTCAAAATCTAAATTGATATATAAGGATCTACCAAAAGATGATCCTACAAGAAGAAAACCTGACATTTCAAAAGCTAAAGAATTACTAGATTGGACTCCTACTGTTAAATTGGCAGAAGGTTTGCAAAAGACAATACAATATTTTTCAAGTATTTTATAATATCAAAAATTATTGCTAAAAATATCTTTAGGTATTCCATCTTTGGTAAAACCTAAAGATATTCTTTCGAAATCTATTTTACTTCTCCAACCTGGTCCATAGAGGTTAATTTTACTCGGAGATCCTAATTTGCCTTCTGTCTTAAATGCTGTAGCTATTACATTTCTATAAGGTTTTTCATCTGCTTTAGGAGTTGATTTAAACCATTCAACTTTTAATGGGTAGTAATATTCTGTACTAATAAATACTTTGACATATTCTTTTGTCTCAGGGTTTATTAATCCTAAAACACGACAATCTAATCCTTTTACAGAATCGTTTTCAAACTCTTTATTAAAGTCCCAATAAAGGAATGTCATTGTTAAATCTTCCGGGCGCAAACCAAATTCTCCAAGTAATGGTGCTGTCTCTTTATTAATATCCTCAGTTAGTATCGAAGCTGGTTGTCCACTATAAGGTTGTCCAACCATATAGGTTTCAGGTTTTCCGTTTCCTTTTAAAATAATTTTTGTTAATATTCTAGTATTTGTAAAACGCATACCAACCTTAATAGAAGCCGAAATCATATCATGTCCTCGACGCAGATTTGTAACATTGCCGATTAAAACAGCCCAGGTTTTTTCCGGATGGGTTCTGCGTGTAATATTTAAAAATTGTTCTGAAGTTAAACGGTTTGTTTGAGCAAGCATGTTTAAACTTATAAAAATATTAAGAGCTACAAATAAAATAATTTTTTTAGACATATTCGATTTCCTTTAGAACTTATTTTTTGGGGATATAAAGAATTTGGTCTATTTTGATAAAATCGTTTTTTAGACCATTAGCTTTACGGATGGAGTTAACACTAACACCATATGCTTTTGCTATTGCACTAAGGGTTGCACCTGCCTGGACTTTATATTTTAGGAATTCACCTGTTCCTATTGGGCCTTCATGTGTAGTTTTACTTTTTCTTTTATAATTTGAGTTATTCTTAATTGCTGAACTAATTGCTTTAGATGTTTCTGTGGCAACCTGATTAACCATTTTATCCATATTCTTTTGAATTTGTTTAGTCTGACTTGAAAACTGTTGTCTTAATGATGAAATTTCACTTCTTAACTGAACATTTTTCTGTTGTTCTTCAGATAGAGCTTGTTTTAATTTTATTATCTCTTGAGAAACTGTTGCATAGTTATCCATTAAATTTTTAACTCTTGCAGATAAAATGGTAAGCTGCTTTTCGTTATCTTTTAATAAAGTCATTACTTGGACTTGATAATTACGTGTAGTAGAAAATGAAGGAATAGAGTAATTAATTAATGCTATATATAATAATATTTGAAAAATTTTTTTTCCCATCCGATTCCTCTATTCTTCTTTATTTTGAATTTGATCTGCTGTATTTGGGGTAATTGCCCCGCCACTAATTATTAACTTCATAGCATCAGCAACGGGTAATTGCAAATATATTAAATCTTTTTTAGGAATTAATAATAAATAACCACTTGTTGGATTTGGGGTTGTAGGTAGAAAAACGCTAATTAAGTTCTCTTTTACTTTATTTTTAGCCTCCCATGAATTTTCTTCATTTGTGACAAAGCCAATAGAGAATATTCCTTTTCTTGGATATTCAAAAAGAACAACTTTTCTAAACATGCCATTTTTTTGATTTCTAATAGCATCTCCAATGTTTTTTACAGTAGAGTAAACTATGTTAAACATTGGAACTTTCATTAAAAACCATTCTGCAAATGTAATAATTCTGCTTCCAATTGTGTTTTTTGCTAAAACGCCTACAAAGAAAACAATAACTAAGATTATTATTAAAGATGTAATCCTAATTAATTCACTAAATGGTAAATGGTTGGCAAGTTCACCAAACCATGGTAAATGAATAAAGAGCGCAATTGACCAAGAAGTTAGTTTTTCATAAATGAAAACAATAATTATTATTGATATAACAAGAGGTATAGTTACAAATAGTCCAGCAATAAAATTATTTCTTAAATAGTTAAACATGGTATAAAGTATTGTCTCAATTTGTTAAAAAGATAGAGAAAACTTACAAAATTATTTAGATTAGAGATAATTATAAAAATTCCTGAATTGAGTTTTAAATGGAGATAAATGCCCCAATTCTTCAGCTAATAAGCAGTGTTTTTTTAATTGGCTCTAAACTGTTAATATTTTTTATTAAAACAAACTTTAGCTTAGATTTGGAAAATGTAAAACGTATAATATGGCAAAATAGAAAAGTTATAAAAAAATTAGTTAAATGATTTATATTTTTACACCTAAAACTAATTATTTTTAGAAAAAATTAATAAACTATCGAGATTGTTTGTAGCAAAATAAACCAAAAATAAAATACTTAAGAAATAAACTAATTTTGATCAGATATTTTTTTTGATTTTTAAAGTTAAAACTCTACGCTTATCAGCTTTTAGAACTTTAATATCTAATAAATTATCAATAGTAGTTTCTAAGCCGGGTTCGGGAATTTTGCCAAGTCTGCCACATAAAAAGCCTCCAATAGTATCGACATCTTCATCTTCCGGCAGTTTGATTTTAAAGAGGTCATTGACTTCGTCTATTAAAGTTCTGGCATCCAATTCTACAGAGCCATCGGGAGAAAAGCGGGGAGTTGATTCTTCTATGGTTTCATGTTCATCATGTATTTCTCCAACTATTTCCTCTAGAATATCTTCAAGTGTTATAATGCCGGCTGTTCCTCCATATTCGTCTATTATTACAGAAAAATGATTACGGGAACCTTTAAATTCGTTAAGTAGCTCTCCTATCTGTTTAGTCTCAGGTACATATATAGGTTTATGTGATAACTGTGTTAAACTTTTATCTTTTATTTTTTCAGTAGCTAAAAAATCTTTTGCAAGTATTACCCCAGTTATTTCATCGATGGTTTTGAGATATACAGGTATTCTGCTATGTCCACTTTTTGTAAAAAGATCAACTGCTTCTTCTAAGGATGCATTTGACGGAATTGCAATTACATCGACGCGAGGAGTCATAATTTCTTTAACATCTGTATCATTAAGTTCAAATATTCCTTTAATCATCTGTCTCTAGTGTGCGAATTTTGCAGTCTCACCGTCGACTTCGGCCTCGACCTCGTCGACGTACTTGAATCCGGGCATCATGTATTTGATGTCACCGAAGACATATACGTCGCCTTTGACCATCTGACCACCGACACGACCCTCTACGTTTCCTTTCACGATGACGGTTCCGCCCTCTCCATGTGTAGAGACATGGATGAATGCGTCACCCTCTATGATGATTGTACCGCCGTTGATGAATGTTCCGACATCATTTCCGACGCTGCCCTTTACGCGGAGAACTCCGCCGGTCATTCCACGCCAGTCACCGCGGTATGCGGAACCAACGTGGTTCTGTGCATCGCCCTCGACGGTAAGCTCTCCGCCGGCCATTGCGATACCGCAGAACGAATCGACATTGCCCTTTACAAGGAGCTTTCCGCCCTGCATCCAGCCGCCGATGTACATGTCGCAGTCACCCTCGATGATGACATTGCCTGCGGACATCTTCTGGCCAATGCGCTTGATCTTTTTGCAGTCGCCCTTTACGATGATCGTGGTCTCTTCCGCTGTTGCACCGGCCGCACCTGCAATATCGAAGTATTCCCCGAGGGTTCCCTTGTAGTTACCCTCGTGGCACTCGATCTCTGCAATCTCTGCAGGTGTCTTTCCGGCAAATGCATCAGGGGTTACATTGTATGCCTCAAGGTAAAGTTCATGAGCGCCTTTTGATGTAATTGTAACTGTACTCATTTTTTCACCTCACGCTACCGGGGATTCAACCTCGAGCGGAACCGTGTTGTACACGTGTTCATCAAAGACCATGTAGTTCTCAAGTTCGACTGTGTAATACTTCAGGAACTTCTCGCGGATATCACGCTCGACAAGTTCGTTGAGCGGATACTTCGCATCGGTCCAGATTGTCTTCCTCGGGGTTGTCGCAATGACATCTCCGTTCTCAACAACAACTACACCATCCTTGATCATGTATGCTGCACGTGAGAATGCATTCTCGATCATCTCGGGGTCCTTCGGCATGTCCTCCGGGTTGAGGTCGTAGATTGCTACGTTTGCATTCATGCCGGGTGTGAGTCCTCCATACCTGTTTGAGATACCGAGACATTTTGCCGTACCTGCACGGGTCATCTGTGCAATCTCGTAGAGATCAAGTTCACGGTCCATCGATTCGATGATCGTTGCGTCGATGACCTTGTCTGCATACTTGAAGGAGTGCAGGAGTTCGTCACGTGACTGCTTGGACATGAGCCACTTAATTACACGCGGGTAGCGTGTGAACGGACCGGCGTTCGGGTGGTCTGTTGTAAGGTGGCACTTCATGTGGTCCTTTGCGAGCAGTGCAAGCTCAAGACCAATTGCCCACTGTATGTCGCAGACTTGGCTGTTCTTGTCGTAGACAAACGGAACGACACCGGCTGCAGTCTCGAGTTCGACATCAACATTCGCCCACTTCAGGTGGTTGAGGTGGTTGAGGTGGTACTCGAACGGACCGTCTGCGGTCATAGTTGTCGTCTCGTCGAGTGTAACGAAACCGACATCGAACGAGATGTTCTTCTGCTTGTTCACGTAGTCCATCATCTTCTGTGATGCGGACTCGAAGTCTCCCCAGCCGGTTCCGCCGTATGAGTGGAACTGAAGGTGAGTGTTGTGGAGAACCTGTTCACGTCCGAACTTGTTGTGGGTCGTGATGCCTTCGGCAAGTTTGAGAGTGTCAAGTGTTGTCTCTGCACTGCCCGGGTTTCCGAGCTCTGCACTGCCCGGGTTTCCGAGGTTGTTACCGTGAACATGGAGCGAGTGTGGAAGGCCGAGGAACTCGTTCGTCTGGATCTGTCCCTTGACGATCTCCGCCGGAGTTATGTCGAAGTACGGGACCGGGTCGTGAATTGTAAGACAGTTCATACCCCATCCCCATGCCTCTGTACCGCCGGGGTTGACGCACTTTATACCGATACCCTTCGTGGCCCTGAGGAGCCATACGGTGTATGCGGCGTTGTTCTCGATCTCGCCCTGCTTGAGATACTCCATCTGGAACCAGTTGTTGCCCATTACAGGCATTGCCGAGATATCCAGGATAGGTGTATCACGGATCTCCTCGTGAACGTGAGGAGAGTGAAGCGGCGGCATTGCTGCCTCGTTCACATATGCGTATCCCATACGTGCGTATGCATATCCTGTTGCATATGTGCTCGGGACGGCGAATCCCATCTGCATCCTTGTGTTGCGCTCCTTGATCCTGCTCCTGAAGAGCTTGTCCTCGGGACGCATCAGGCGGCCGACATTGACCTTAGGCCCGACAACGTGCGTGTGGATATCCACACCGCCGGCCATTACGGTCTTGCCGGATGCATCGATCTCTTTGCCCTTTTTGACTTCCGAGGCATCGACGATCTTGCCATCTTTAATACCGATGTCCTTCTTCTCGCCTTTGATGCCTGCCAGAGGGTCAAAAACAAATCCGTTTTTGATGATCATTTCACTCATCGAACTTCTCCCCCTCAAGCTCTACCATGCGTTCGTAAACTCCATCGAGGAATTCCTCATCCGAGGGAACACCCTCCGGAGCGTTTACTACCTGCCTGAACTGGATAGGAACGTTGTCCATACGATATACGATACCGCCGTCGTCGACACCGCAGATCTTTACAGGGACGTGAAGATCGGAGATCTCACTTGCCATATTGACGCTGGGGTCGATTGTGATGAACGGGTGCTTCTTTAAGTGCTGGACTGCCGGAATCGGGAAGTGAGCACCTGCATCCGTACCGATGTTGACGAATGCGTCGACTTCGTCACGCATTGCGAGGTCGACCGAACTTGTCTCACCGGGGTTCATGTGAGCCATGTTCTTCTTCGTAAGGTCAAGGCAGTACGGGAATCCGAAGACCCACGACCATACCTGACCGGGACCTGCGATGTTATAGTGACCACGCATTGCCATAATGGTGCACTTCGTGAACTGGTTGATGTCACGTGTCATCGAGATGGCGATGTCGATGTTGTGGTTCCTTCCGTCGGAGTGGCAGAGACCCATTCCGAAGAAGATGTTTACGAAACGTGCGTTCTTCAGGATCTCTGCAACCTCAAGGATCTTCTCCTTTGGGATGTTTGCAACGACATCGGGGATATCGTCTGCGTGTCCGTGAAGAACCATACGGAATGCACAGAACAGGTCGTAGTCATGACCCTGCCTTACCTGAAGGACATGGTCTGCGACACGTGCCGTGTCTGTGAAACGCGGGTCTACTACGATAACGGTCTTGCCCTTGTGTCCTTTTCCTGAGAAGTATCCACGCGGGAAGATCGAGTAACGTGACATGTGGCGCGGGTGTGCGTGTGCAGGGTTTGATCCCCAGTATACGATTACGTCCGCACGGTTCTTGACTTCACCGAGTGTACAGGACGGGTAACCGTTGTCGAAGATTGCAAGGAATGAACTTCCGTGGCAGATTGATGCACAGTTGTCAAGCATTCCGCCTGCCCTCTCCATG
>CAXXMS010000006.1:0-18014 GCA_963678745.2 Victivallales bacterium
AAAAAATGTTGATATGATCTTGAAAAGATTTAGGTAATCCTATAGAATCATAAGTGAACTTATATCTGAAGAAGGAACCGTGATGACAGATAAAAAGGTTTTGAAATACCTCAAGTCTTCTAATATTATTTCAAGAATGCTTCTTAGTGATTATACTAATAAAGTGTTAGATGATATTTTAGTCGAACTTGGTTTCACTGCTGATGTTACTTATGCTTCTATCTATTTAATAAGTAATGATTCTTCAAAATTTGAGCACATTTGTGATTATAAAAGCAATAATATGCAGTGTGAACAAGATTTTAATTTTCTGTTAAATGAGTTAAAAGAAAAAAATATATCAATCTACGATGATATTATTTATAATCTGACCAATAATAAATTAATAAAATATTCCCAACTTGAAGATATTCCTGTTCTTTCTAAATTCGGTATGAAATCTATTCTGCTAATACCTATTTACTATTCAAATGATTTAAAAGGTGTTGTTTGGTTTGCAGATAGCCATAAGGCCCGAGGTTGGGAAGAGATAACTCTCAGTTACTTAGAAACTATTACTGGGTATATTACAGCTTTTTTAAAACTTAGGGATGAAAAATCTCATCTTGAAGAAAGTGAAAAAAAAGCGAAAGCAATAATTAATTCCACTACAGATGCTGTTGCAATGTTTGATATAAACGGTGTTCTAAGTGAGGTTAATGAGGAATTTGCAAGAAGGTTTAAACTAAAACCGAAAGATATGATTGGGAGAAACAGTCTTGAATTTTTTCCTCCTGATGTAGCTAAAAGAAGAGAAAAGTTTGTCAGTGCTGTTTTTAAGAGTGGTAAACCTGCCAGTACAGAAGATTTTAGAGAAGGTATTTGGAATGATTATAGAGTTTATCCTGTAAAAGATGAGAATGATAGAATTTTTCATGCAGTAGTTTTTGCCAGAGATATAACCAGGAGTCGAGAAGCCCAGGAAAAATTAAAATTATATCGTCAGATATATAATTATTCCAAAGATCCTATAGCAGTAATAGATCCTGATGGTAAGTATCTGCATAGAAATAATGCTCATAGAGAGTTGTTTGGATATTCAGATGATTATGTGATTGGAAGATCTCCGGGAATATTTATTGGAAAAGATACGTTCAAAGAAGTTTTTAGTTCGTTATCAAAAAAAGGAGACTATTCCGGTGAAGTTTTATTTAAAAAAGATACCGGAGAGAATATACATATAGAGCTATCAGCTTTTACGATAAAGGATAATGATAATAATATAGTTTGTCATGTAGGAATTCAAAGAGATATAACTGATAGAAAAAATGCAGAATTGGAGAAAAGTAAAAGTTTCGGAAAATTAAGGCGTTTACTTATGGAAACTGTTACAGCTATGACTTCAGTTGTTGAAATTAGAGATAGGTATACTGCTGGGCACCAGAAAAAAGTTTCTATGTTGGCAAGTGCTATTGCTGTTGAAATGAATTTGCCTCACGAGCAGTACGAAGGTATAAAAATGGCTGCGCTTCTACATGATATTGGAAAGGTATATGTTCCCTCTGAGATTCTCACTAAACCAGGTAAATTAGAGAAAGTTGAGTTTGATCTGATAAAATTACATGTAGAAAAAGGTTATGAAATTTTAAAAACTATTAGTTTCCCATGGAACGTTGCTGATATTGTTAATCAGCATCATGAACGTTTGAATGGAACTGGTTATCCTAATGGATTAAAAGGTGATGAAATTTTACTGGGAGCAAGGATTATAGCAGTCTCTGATGTAATTGATGCTATGACTTCTACAAGACCCTATAGATCGGCTATTGGTTTAGATATTGCTTTAGACGAAATAAGCAATAACAAGAATACTTTGTATGATCCTGATGTTGTAGATGCCTGTATAAATCTATTTAAAAGTAATAAGGTTAATTTGTTGGACGATATTAATTTAATGTAAGGATATTATGAAAAACCTAATAAAGATCATAATTATAATAATTGTCTTTTCTTCTGTATCGATATTATGTTCTTCACTTGATTTTAGATATAAGATCCCTGTATATCTGATAATTATTCCATTTGCATTTGCGTTTTCACTGATAGCTGCATTTAGGAATAAGTAGTTCTTGTTAATTCTTTTTTGATATTTTTCTTGTAGCTATTATAGATGCGCCTGTGTTTGCTGCATTTTTTAATATTAGCTGATTGATATCAACAGGAGCCTCTATTAATACTGATTTAATTTCGTTCATTATCGTTGAGATTTTATCAAGAGGAATAGGAGTATCAGTTTTTACACTTACTAATGGCTGTGTTCCATTTTTTACTAAAACACTACTCGTAATTATTCGTTTGGGATTTGTTATTTCCTGTTTTGCCCAGGATATTCCACGTTCACATTCTGCACCTTCAATTACTAATGAATTATTGTCATTATAGTATGTTGTCAATTCGCAGCCATTTGGGCAAACAATGCATGTTATTACTTTTCTATTCATACAATTGAAACCTTTAACTCTTTAACTTTCTTCAGTTTTGTTGAGTTTATTTTAATACGGAGCATTTCGGCTGGATGTACCCTTATTACTTTCTTGGTCACAATTTGATTATTGTTTTCGTCGTTTACAATTATAGATTTATTACGTGTTGCTATTGTAGTACGTAAAGATATTGTAACATCTGTTTTATCTGAGATTTGCTGAGGAAGACAATAGCTTACATTATTGCCGGACATGACTTTTATATACTTTTTATTTTTATCTCCAAGATTATGATTTTTTGCGTAATAAGCAGCATTGTGTCCGGCAAGCATTGCTTCTTCTGTTACGAAATCCACTAAATCATGAACATGAAGGACATTGCCACAGGCAAAAATTCCTTCAATATTTGTCATCAGATGTTCGTCTACTAAAGCTCCTCCTGTTGTTTTATCCAATTGTACTGTTGCCTGTCTTGATAATTCATTTTCAGGTATTAGGCCTACAGAAAGCAGCAGTGTATCACATTTAATATATCTTTTAGTGGAAAGTATTGGTTGTCTATTTTTATCAACTTTTGCTACAGTTACACCTTTAAGGCGTTTTTTGCCATGGATCTGTATAACAGTTGTATTTAAATTGAGAGGAATATTATAGTCATTCAAACATTGTTGAATATTTCTTGGAAGGCCATTGGAGTAGGGCATAATTTCCAATACCTCTTTGATTTCTGCTCCTTCAAGAGTCATTCTTCTAGCCATTATCAACCCAATGTCTCCTGAACCTAAAATGACAGCCTTTTTTCCTACCATAATATTCTGTAGATTTATAAAATTCTGTGCTGCTCCTGCGGTGTATATTCCGGCAGGACGACTTCCGGCAAGGCTTATTGCTCCTGCAGTTCTTTCTCTGCATCCCATTGCTAGAACTATCGATTTTGCTTTAAAAATCTGATAACCATTCTTTGAAGAGACTTCTAATACTTTATCAGGAGAAAGACTTAAAGCCATAGATTCGAGCTGCACTTCAATGTCGGTTTCATTAAGCATATCAATAAACCTTTGACTGTATTCCGGCCCGGTTAATGCTTCTTTGAAGTAATGAAGTCCAAAACCATCATGAATACATTGGTTTAATATTCCTCCAAGGCGGGAATCTCTTTCCAAAAGAAGAATATCTTTTGCTCCGGATTTATATGCAGATATTGCCGCAGCAAGGCCTGCAGGGCCTCCGCCAATTATTACAACGTCTTTCTCTTTGAATATTAATTGCTCATTCTTCATCTTTTGGATTCTCTAACTCTTCCGGTGAAAAGGTTTGCTTCTGTAGAGTTGTAAATATAGTCTGCTACATCTTTTCCAAATTCAGTTTCTAATAAGTGGATTATTCTAGGAAGGCAGAATCCACCCTGACAACGTCCCATCATAACTCTTGCCCTATATTTAAGACTTACAATTGATCTAGCTTTTAAAGGATTATTAATTGCATCAATGACTTCTTTTTTGGTAATATGTTCACAGCGACAAATTATTTCTCCATAATCAGGGTTTTCCGAAACCATTTCTTTTTTTGCCTGAGTTGAAAATTCATTAAAATGATATGAAAAATCCGGCCTTATTCCATTGAAATTTGGATTTGTTTTTAAGTCTATATCTTCTGCTATAAAGTTTTTTACTTTTTCCGCGATAGCTGGAGCACTGGTTAGTCCAGGGCTTTCTATTCCAATAAGGTTAATAAAACCACGAATATCTTTTCTTTTCTCTATAACAAAATCCTTAAAACCTCCAACATCAGGTGGTGTCTGTTTTGGGCGTAATCCGGAAAAGCTGCGAATAAAGTCTGATATAGATAAATCTGGTAAAAGTTTTCTGCCTTCTTCTTTTAATAGTTTCATCACTTTTCCAGTTGTATCATAACTGGCAGTATTTGGAACATATTCGTTACTGGGACCTATTAAGATGTTTCCGTCAACAGTATTTGTGAGGTGAATGCCAAGACCTGATGAATCGTGTCCCGGAACAGGGTATATAAGTGTTTTTAATGTACCCTTGAGTCTTTTATCCAGAACATAATATTCACCTCGACATGGATAGATTTTATATTCATCTATACCTATGAGTCTGCATATTTTATCTGAATACAATCCTGCTGAGTTGACGAGATATTTAGACTTTAATTCGATCCCATTAGAACATTTAACTAAGAAATTATTATCAGGTTTACTTATATCTATTACTTCATGTTCAAGAAAAATATCGGCTCCGTTAGCCTGTGCGTTTTCGGCAAGCGCAATTGTTAATGCATATGGATTAATTATTCCTGTTGTCGGGGTGTGGAGAGCTGCAATTCCCTGGATTCCAGGTTGGATTTTTTCCATTTCATGGTGATTAAGAATTTTTAAGTTTTTTACACCGTTTTTACAGCCTTGTGAATAAAGTTTTTGCAGTGCGGAAGTTTCGTTCGTAGACTGTGATACTGTTAACTTACCACAGTAGTCATATTTTACTTTAAGCTGGTTACAGAGGCTGGATAAAAGAGAGTTGCCTTTTACAGCAACATCTGCTCTTGTTGAATCGGGCTTATAGTGTATTCCTGAATGGATAACCCCACTATTTCTAGAACTGGTTTCAAGTCCAACGTCGATATTCTTTTCCAGAACACAAATTTTCAGTTGGTACTTTGATAGTTCTCTGGCTATAGCATTTCCTACAACCCCTGCACCGATTATTATGACATCATATACTGAGTTCATATAAAAGATTTATTTTTTACATCTATATACGAATGATGGTGGTATATTTCTCCATTCCATTTTAGATAGTCCTACATGAGAAAAATATTCTTTTAACTTGCTGTTAAACTTTTTACCTGATGTAGTAAATCTTCCGGTAACATAAGATATGGTTGTAAAATAGCAGCCTGGATTTAATGCATCTACTATTGCTGTAAGTAATTTGTCTTGAACTTCTACTGGTAATGTAGTCCATGGAAGTGCCGAAATAACTGCATCTATTCCATCAAGTTCTTCTTTCTTTAAAATGTGTTTTAAATTTGAAGCATCTTCATGATAAATAGTAAGTTCAGGATATTTATTTCTAAAATAATTATAAAATTCAGTATTGAGTTCCACAGCAAAAAATTTTGTTGCAGGATTAAGTGCATCGACTATATGAGGGGTTATAGCTCCTGTTCCAGGACCCAATTCCACTACTGATTCAGCTTTTTCCAGTCCTATTTCTCTTGTCATTTCTTTTGATAGGTATGATGAAGTTGGACAAACTGCTCCTATCGAAGATGGTGTTTTAATAAAATTTTTAAAAAAAGTTGTAGTCGACATATTCAAATTTCCGTATTTAATATTCTTTTTTTTAACAAATAAAGTTTAAATTTAGCATGAAAAATAAAAATATCCAATTTTTCCCTAAACAATTTTGTTATTTGTTTGAGCATGATAATTAAAGGTTTTTTAGAAAAAATGAATATTTTTTTCTTGAAAACTCTTTTTTTTAAACAGAAATAGTTTATTTTAATTCCCTGCTTTTCATTATTGCTTATATACCTAAAACTAATTGGTTTCAGAAATAATTAATAAATTAGTAAGGTTGTTTGTAGCAAAATGAACCAAATATAAAAAATACCTCCGGTATGATAAAACCGTTGTAGAAAATCTAAGCAATTATTCGGGTTAGGTTTCTGTAAAATAAACTAAAAAACTAAAATACTACTTTAGTATATTGCCTATAACAATAACAAACTAATAAGGAGTATATTTTATGACTAAATATAAAGATCTGCTTAAAGCTAAACTTGGCAATACTTACGATAAATTAGCTGCATTGGAAAATGATAAACTCAATAATTTTTTAGGAGAATATATTGAACTTTGTAATCCTGATCATGTATATATGTGCGATGACAGTGAGAAGGATGCTGAATTTGTTAGAAACAGGGCTTTAGAGCTTGGAGAAGAAAACGCACTTGCCAAAAAAGGGCAGACAATGCATTATGATGGGTATGGTGACCAGGCTAGAGATAAAAAAAATACGAAGTTTATGGTTTCTAAAGAAAAACGCGCTTCGATGGGAAATTTGAACTGTGTTGATTTTAATGAAGGACTTGCTGAAATTAAGTCTATTGCAAAAAATATTATGCAGGGCAAAACTGCCGTTGTGAAGATTTTTTGCGAAGGACCGACTCACAGTATTTTTTCCAGACCATGTGTTCAATTAACTGATTCATGTTATGTTGCACATTCTGAAGATATTTTATATCGTAGAGGATATGATCACTTTAAACAGATGAAAAACAAGGATGATTTCTATTGTTTCTGTCATAGTGCAGGTGAACTCGATGAAAATATGAGTACTGTTAATCTGGATAAACGTAGAATATATATGGATTTAGATAATAATATTGTATATTCTATGAATGCACAGTATGCAGGTAATACTGTTGGCTTGAAGAAACATTCGATGAGGCTGGCTATTAACGAGAGCGGAAAGCAGGGATGGCTTTGTGAACATATGTTTTTAATGACAGTTCTTAATGAAGAGAAAAATAGAAAAGCTCATTTTTGCGGAGCATTTCCATCTGCATGCGGGAAAACATCAACTGCTATGATTCCAGGTGAGAAAATAATTGGAGATGATATTTGCTATTTTAGAAATATAGATGGTGCATTTAGAGCAGTTAATGTTGAAAATGGTATTTTTGGTATTATTAAAGATGTAAATGCTAAAGATGATCCTGTGATTTATAAAGCTCTTAGCGAAGAAAGAGAACTTATTTTTTCGAATGTTCTGACAGGACCTGACAATAATCCATACTGGCTTGGCATGGGAATCGATACACCTCAAGAAGGAAAAAACCATTCAGGAATTAATTGGTTCCCAGGTAAGAAAGATGATGCCGGAAAAGAAATTCCTTTAGCACACCCAAACAGTCGTTATACTATGCGACTTGAATATTTAAACAATATTGATCCTGCTTATAACGATAAGGACGGTGTTGTCGTTGATGCGGTAGTTTATGGGGGCCGTGATGGCGATACTACGGTTCCGGTAGAAGAATCAAGAAACTGGAAAGAAGGAATTATCTTGAAAGCAGTTACTCTTGAGTCTGAAACTACTTCTGCTACACTCGGGCAGGCAGGTGTGAGGGTGCCGTGTCTGATGGCAAATCTTGACTTTATTAGTTATTCAATTGGTGAATATATCAATAATAATATTAAGTTTGTTGATAACATGAAGAAAGTTCCAAATATTTTTTCAGTGAATTATTTCCTGAAAAATAAAGAGGGAAATTTTTGTACAAGCAAGCTTGCTAAAAAAGTTTGGATACATTGGGGGGAAGGTCGTTGTAACAATGAGTATAGTGCTTATGAAACGCCTACCGGTTACATTCCTAAATATGAAGATTTAAAAAATCTTTTTAAATCACTTCTTGACGAAGATTATTCTGACGAAGATTATAAATATCAATTTACATTCAGGTGTGATGCGTGGATAGCTAAACTGCAGCGCTCTATTGATAATTTTAAAGCTAATTATCCAGCTACTCCACAGTATGTTTTTGAGATGTGGAATGAATACATTGCAAAAATAGAAGAAGCAAAATCTAAGTATGGCGCTTTAATATTGCCTGGTGATTATAAAGGCTAAACCTATATTTGGCGGGTAAAATTCAGGAATCCTGATTCAGTGGAAGTATGATCATTTTTCCTGAATACCAGAAAAGCAGCCTGTCGGACTTTGTCCGGCACTCTGCTTATATTGAAAAATATCAATTTTTCAAAAGGAATTGCAGCTTAGGATTATATCTTTATATAAATCTATTCTGAAATTGATATATGCTTATAATAAAAACAGCACAGTATAGACTTTAGATTGAAACTAAAATTGGACTTAAGAAATAAATTCTAAATTCTAAATTCTAAATTTTTTAGTAATAGGCTCTATGCTGTCGTCTACGTTCACTTATATTGATTTCAGAAGTATTATCGCTGATTAATTCATATAATATTGCCTGTTTATTTTCTTTTGCGCGTAAAATACGTCCGAGCCTTTGAACGTGTTCTCTTATTCCTGCGCTACCGGATACTATTATTCCAACGTTTGCTTCCGGTACATCAACTCCTTCATTTAATACTTTGCTTGTTACAAGAACCGGGTATTCTCCGTTTCGGAATTTATCCAGAAAGCTTTTTCTTTCTGCAAGTTTAGTTTTGTGTGTAATAACAGGAAGGAAAAAAGCATTTCCAATTTTATATGCTGTTGTGTTATCAGCAGTAAATATAATTATTCTCTCATTATTATGTTGAATTATCAACTCCCAGATCTTTTTGAATTTATTCTTGGCTGTTCTGGCAATATTTTTTTGCTTCATATATGCATCGAAAGCTTTTTTACCTTCCGGATGTGTTGCCGTTTTTATTATAAATTCCTGCCAGCCGTTTTTCTTTCTAAAGTCAACTCCTGTCCTTCTGATAAAATTGGTATATATAGCTCTGGATTCCTGGTATTCCTTTTCTTCGTCTTCATCTAAATGTACAAAAATCTGCTTCGTTATATATGGAGCCAGCACTTTTCCTTTCAATTCATCTATATGAACTTCATATACAGGTGGCCCAACCAGCTTATATAAAATTTCTTCTCCTCCGTCATCTCTTTCCGGGGTTGCGGTCAGTCCTAATCTGTAAGGTGCTAAAGACATGGATGCAGCGGCTCTTATTGTTGGTCCGGGAAGATGATGGCATTCATCAAAAATAATAAATGCAAACTTATTTCCTATAAACTCCATATGAATTAGAGCTGAGTCGTAAGTTGTAACTGTAATATCTTTTATTTCTTTTATTCCACCACCAAGTATGCCGCATTTACAACTAAAATATCTTTCAATTTGAGATGCCCATTGCTGCATTAGATCAATTGTTGGAACAACAATTAGAGAAGGGCGCTTTAAGTAGTTAATAGCCATGTAGGCAAAATAAGATTTACCTGAACCCGTAGGCATTACTACAACACCTCTGTAAAGATTACTTTTCCATTGTGCTAATGCGTCGTGTTGATGTTTTCTAGGTGTTAGATTTGTTTCTAATGAAATGTTTATCGGGTTAAATTCTTTGGCATAATCTTTATGAGATACATTATTTTTTCTTAAAGTTAGTATAATTTCTGAATAAAGATATGCCTGTGTTCTATATTTTTTAATACGCTCGTCAAACGTTAACAGGTGAAGTATTGAATTCAACTGTTCAGTTGTACCATCGACAATCAGTGTGCCGGCAGAAAAATAAATATTGATAGGCTTATACATCTCAAATTTGTATTAATTTGTAAAAATGTTTAGGTTAAATTAGACTGTATCTGAAAAGGCTGCAATACACTGTCAAACACGATGTCAATGTATCGAGAAAAACCCTGTGTAAATAATCTTTTCATAAAATATCTAATTAGAATTGCTGATGGTTTGAAATAAGTGGAGCTATGACAGCAAAGAATTGCCAAAAAAGCACTATCATTAAAATTATATTTAAAATAAAACATATTGTCCAGAACTTCATTAGTCTGCTTATACCGAATTCCCTGACTTTTGTCCAGCAATAAATAAATGCAATTATTGGACCTATTCCGGAAAAAACAGAGAGAACAATACATATGACTCCTATGGTTGTCTTGCCGTTTTGAAACATTCTTACAAAAGAAATTATTAGACAGATAAAACTGCAGATACCAAAGAATGACATTAACAGAACAATAGGTATGAATATCATTGGATTGAAATTTTTTAAAGCTTTTTCGATATCCTGCTGCGGATCATTGTTATTGTAGTCAAATGTTTCTTCTGTGTCATCTTTGTATTCCTGACTTGCAGTGTATTCTGAATCTGCTATTGAGTCAAGTTTTTTATTAATAAGAGCTTTTCCTACTTTTTCAGGTGTTTCCCATTGATTTTTATAAAGAATATAACCTGCATCCTCATTTTGCTTTATCAGTGATGATTTTGCGAAGTCTCTTTGCTGCTTAGAGAAAAAATTCTTTTTTTTCAAATAGCGGGTTATCTGTTCTTTTACGTACTCATCCTGCATTTCTCTGCAAAGTTTATTGCTGAATAAGCATTTTGATTCGGGAAGAAGATCAAAAAAGGCAATTTTATTTCTTCCGACTATTACTCCATTACCTGAATTTGTAAAACCGTAGAAAACGCCGTCAGCTGTAAACACTGAAGAGCCAAGTTTAAATTTAACTTTAACTTTATCTTTTCTTTTTACTGTGTGATATTTTTCTTCTGCCTGTTTCTGGTATTCTTCTTTAAGATTTCTCAGCTCTTTTGGATATTGTTTTTTAGTAAGTTTTGCTGCCAGTTCTGTTATTTCTATATCATTAATTTTGTTAGGAGTAAAATTCTTTTTAATAGGAATTTTATTATTGATTTCAGATATAATATTTTCCTGTATAAAGCTGTCCTCAATATCTTCTCCATTTTTAACATATTGGTTTATTATCGAATTTATTCTAGCTATTTCTTTCTCAGATTTTTCTGGAATATCCTTTTGGGGAGAATTAGTTTCTGTATTTGATGTTCCTGTATTAACTGCTTTTTTAGGGGGAGATGGAGGAGTTGATTGCTTAATAAAAGGCATTAAACTTTTTATATAATTTTGAGGACCCCCTCTCTGATAGCCTGTTTTGAGTAGAATCTTACCTTTTTTATCTAAAAGAAATACTGTAGGATAACCGTTAACAGGATATTTATTCATAAATTCTTTTGCTTCGCTGGAAGGAGAGCTTGGATTAGGTACATCTATTAATAATAAAACAAGGTTTTTTCTGGCAAAACTTTTAAATTCACTTGTGTCAAATACTTCCTGATCAAGTCTTTTACACCATATACACCAGTTTTTACCTGAAACATCAGCAAGTACTATTTTATTCTCATTTTTTGCTTTTCTTATTGCCTGATCATAGTTGTTAAGCCAGACTGCATGAGAGTTAATAGAAAAAATGAATCCTGTAGATAGAATTAATAAGAGTAAAGCCTTTTTCATTATATTGTTCCTGTTAATTATAGTAAATATTTTTATTTAGTATGAATATCCAATATATCAATAAAAATTATATTGTAGCATAAACATTCTTGCAATCCCGTAACATAGATAAATAACTATGAAGACTAGAAAAAACGCTGTTCTATTTTCTAACTTCTCAACATTAAGTATAATTTTTTCCCTTAGTTTTAAAGGGGATAAAGTTGTGACAACAGTTAATACCCAAAAAAAGAATATGACAAAAGAAAGAATATGCAATTTTAATGCAGAGATAAAGTGACCTGTGAATATATCTGAAAAAGCACGTGTCATTCCACACATCGGGCAGGGAAGGTTTGTGATTTTATAAAAGAGACATTTATGTTGATAAATTCCTGTAATTTTAAGCAGTAATATTAAAACTGGAATTACAATTAATATTAAACATAAAATTTTATGTTCCAGTATTTTGGTAAAGACAGGAGGAAAGATAACTTTTTTTGATGTGGGCATATTTTAATGCTTATTTCTCTTTTGAAACAAAATTATAGAATTCTTCTATTTTGTGGATGATGTAAACACAAGTTAAAATCTAGTTTTAATTACACAATGTTCCTTTTGCTGCTTAGTCGCTTTGGAATGCGATGATAAGTTTCATCGCTTTCAATTATGTTGGATGGCCTGTCATTTTATAGTTTTGTAACAGTAAATGCAGACAGGTTCGGCATTATCAGTGCATTGTCCTGTTCATTATACTAAACTCACTGACAATACACTGCTCAGCCGAATCTAATCGGCTGTAAACAAAGCGGAAAATCTAATTTCCGCATTCCAAAATTTTGCTCTTATAAACCGAAACCATAGAAAAAATTCTGTGTATGGTTTCGGTTTATGTTGTTGAATTAGGAGAGAGCTTTTTCTGCAAGGAGTTGTATCAAAAGTCTATCTGGAGATAAGTATTTGTATATGTTCACAGCTTTAGTTGTGCTCAAACATTATTGAAAACACATCTAAAGCTGTGAACTCATACTGAAAATTAGATTTTTGATACAGCCCCAAGGTTATCCTATGTCAAGACTTTGATGGACAAGTGTCAGCCCCAATGTCATTGACTTAAGACTTTTTGTTATTTCAAGCTTACTATTTATTATTTTCAGAAAAAACTTTTATATAAAAACGGCCTATCAGATGCCACTTTCCATTCCGCTTTAAATTAAATACTGGAGGGTTTTGCTCTGTCAAAACCAACGCCCTGTGTATCCTCTGCATTCAAAAATTTTATCTTTCGTATATTACTGAATTTCCTGTCAATGCAATCGGTCGTCCGGAAACGACAGAGCGTTTCCCTCCAGAATTACAGCTCTTAAATTAAATTTGTATTTCCGCTTGATTTTTTATAAACCCTTAAGTTAATAGCATTGGTGCCAGCCCTCCAAAATTCGTATCTAGTAGAAGGTAGCTTGCCAGTAGGGTGAAAGCCTGATCTTCTACTTTTGTGCATATCGTACGGCTTAATTCAATGATATTGATTATTTGATTGATAATCAGAAATATAAAATCAGTTTTTAGGCTTTATCATTGGGAATGGTACTATATCTCTAATTGTAACAGTATCAGTCAACAGCATTACTAGTCTTTCTAGGCCAATTCCAACTCCACCAGTAGGAGGCATACCGCAGCCAATTGATTTTACAAAGTCAGTGTCAATAGGATTATCTTCCCAATCCTGATCCTTCTCCTGGGTTTGAATTTGAATCTCACGTTGTTGAACAAAGCGTTCCATTTGATCTACAGGGTCAGTTAATTCAGAATAAGCATTAGCAAGTTCAAAACCATAAACATAAGGTTCAAACCTTTCTACAAGTCTATTGTCACCACGTTTAACTTTGGTTAACGGACTAACTTCAACAGGATGATCTGTAATGAAAGTTGGTTGTATTAGTTTATCTTCGCAAAGTTCTTCAAATAGTTTTACTACACCAACTCCCCATAAAGTGGAAGGATCGTGTTCAATATTGTGTTTTGTAAGTTCTGCTTTGATTTCATCAACTGACATTTTATCAGCGTCGACTCCTGCTATTTCCTTTAATGCTTCAAGCATTGTCATACGTTTCCATGGAGCTTTAAAGTCAAGTTCGATGCCTTGGTATGTAACCTTAGTTGATCCTGTTACTTCTTTACATACACTCTCTATAAGATTTTCAACGCGCTCCATTTGAAAGTTGTAATCAGTAAATGCTTCATACCATTCGATATTTATAAACTCAGGATTATGGGTAGCATCAATACCTTCATTTCTGTAGTTTGAACAAATTGTAAAAACTTTATCGAATCCGGCAACAATATAACGTTTTAGATATAGTTCCGGTGAAATTCTTAAAAATGCTTCTTTATTGTCGAGTGCCCAGATTGAAGTTTTAAAAGGTCTGGCTTCGGCTCCACCATAAATAAATTCAATAGTTGGTGTTGTTACTTCAAGGAATCCTGCTTCTTCCATATGGCGACGAATATATGAATAAATCTGAAAACGTTTTTTGATTCTATCTCTGTCTTCCTGATCCAGCATCCAGTGAAGATATCTTTCTCTATATTTTGATTCAGTATCTGATGAACGGTAGAAGACTTTGTCATCAGTTTCTTTCCCCATTGGAATATGGACTACAGTTTTTGATAGTATTGTGAGGCTTTCAACTTTTATGGATAACTCGCCCATTTTTGTTCTGAAAACTGAACCCTCTACACCGATAATATCTCCCATGTCTAGCTGGCCGATTCTTTTGAATTCCTGCTTAGAGAATGGTCTGTTATTGATATAGAGCTGTATTTTTCCGGAATCATCACGAAGGTCGAAGAACATGGTTCTTCCCATTTTTCTTATTGCCCATATTCTTCCGGCAGCTTTACATGTAACCTGTATTTCTTCGCCATTTTTTTCCTGTTGCTCTGCTTTTGCTATTAGAGAATTAATTTTTTCTGTGTTTTCAAAACTGTATGGGTACAATGTTGCACCATCTTCGAGCATTGTTGCTCTTTTTTCTACTCTAGCAGTGTCAAATCCAAATTTCTTGTAATCCATTTTTACCTCAAAAGTAATTATTATCTAAAAAAATATATACAAAACTAAAAGTTTTTAATATAGTTTTTTTTATTGAATAGTCGAATAAGATAAACGAAAATATTTGGGATTTCTATCGTAATAAGTAGGTAATGAATGATATGCTAATTGTAAGACCTTCAAATTCCGGTTTTGTCAGAGAGAAACCATTCAGTGCTGGGTTTATAATATAGAGAAATTTTATGAATTCGGGATCGCTTTTACAATTAGTGTGTGTTGCAATCAGTTCTTATAGTTGTTTCAACTTTTGTGGTTAGTAAATATAAAAGCCTGCTGTGCAGGCTTAGAGGGGGAATATAATATTAATATCAATCAAGATTAATAATGAGTACTTGAACTTGATCTTTTCCAGAAGTTGAAAGCATCTAAAGATGTATTAGTTGTAGATTGAAAAATTTCTCTGTCAGTTCTGTCTTTGTAAGGTAATTCCATTTCATGATATAATTTTTCATCGGAGAAGTTAACTCCCTGAACAGCAGCATCATATTTAGTAGCGCAAAATACTACTACCGGGATATTAGCCCAGGATATAGCTGCATAGCACATAGGACATGGTTCAGCATTTACATAGATTTCACAATGGGAAGTTTCACCAACTTGAGGTAGTTTGCTTTTGTTTTTTCTTATTGTGCCTAAATCTATAACACCTAGTTCTTTGCATGCTGCCCTTATTGTTGATACCTCTGCATGGGCAGTAGGATCATTCCATTCTGTAACATGATTGTGATTCCTCCAATACCTTATAACCTCTCCTGTCGAGTCATCTATCTGTACAATAACTGCACCGAATGGTCCACCTTTATGCTGAGCAGATATTAATGCTTCTTCGCATGCCATTTTTGTCCATTTATTGTGACCAACTTCAATTCCTGTATACTTATAATCGGTTTTAATATTAGCTGTCTGACATGGAAAATTCTTTTCATATTTTTTATTCGGTTTAGTATATGGGGGAGTATATGCGCTCCATGGTTGAATGTAATCAGTATTGTAAATAGTATTGGGCATTGCTGATGGGACCCCGCAATATGGTTTGTCGTACTCAATAGCCTTCATATGGGTATATTCGGGATTGTATTTGTACTCAAAGATACCGGTATCTTTATCAATATTTTTTCCTTCTGCATATGTACAAACTGTCAGTAGAATAATTAAAGAAAAAATAGAAATAATTTTGATGTTAAGTTTGAATGAATAATTCATTATCTGTTCCTTCTTCTATTCAGTTATTTCTGTTTGATTAGCTGTCTTTTAAATTTTTTAGTTCCTGTATTAAATCATTTGAGTATTCTGGAATCGCTCCGTATGAGGAAGCCACAAAGCCTCCAACTTTTACTGCAAATTTAGCAGATTTTTCAGGAGAGTGACCAGTTAGATATGCATATAAAAAACCTGCACTGAAGCTATCACCGGCTCCGACAGTATCTGCAACCTTTACTTTTACAGATGGAATTTCGCAAAACTCATTGTTGTTATAAACTGCAACACCATCTCCCCCTCGTGTTATACACACAAGTGATACATCGTAAACTTTTGCCAATTCTTCCGCAAATCTTTTTTCTGTCAACTTTTTATTGAATAGTTTTTCTGAAAGGAATTCTGCTTCTTCGTCATTTACTTTGACAATTGTTGATTTCTTTAACGAATTTTCTATCCATTCTTTTTTAAAGTATTCCTGTCTAAGATTTACATCATAAAAAACATGCTTTGATTTTATATTTTCCAGGAGTCTAGTTAATAATGTTCTATTTGATTCAGTTCTTTGTGCAAGTGTACCAAAACAAAAAACATCCCAATTCTGAGAGCCAAGGTCGTTATGTTGTTTTTGTGATAAACTAATATTATCCCAAGCTGTGTTTTCGTGAATTATGTACGTAGGCATTCCTTCGCCGGTAATTTTTACATCTACAGTTCCTGTGGGATATTCTTTTAGAGTGCTTACGTATGCATCGTTCATATTGAATGATTTAAGAGCTTTTAAAGCTTTATCACCTAATTCATCGCTTCCCAATGCTGATATTATGTAAGAATTAAAACCCATTTTAGCAAGGTGTGCTGTTAAATTAAAAGGTGCTCCGCCAATATGGGCTTTGCCTTCAATTATGTCCCATAAGATTTCACCGAATGATATTGCTTTCATTTTTCAGTCCTCATTTTCTCTGTTATTATTTGCTGATTGCTATTTATTCAATCATAGGTTTTCCAGCCATGTTGCAGGTGAAGCATCAGGAGGCATACGCCAATCGCCTCTAGGAGAAAGTGCTATTGTACCTACTTTGGGGCCATCAGGGATACAGTTTCTTTTAAATTGTTGAGAGAAAAACCGCCAAATAAAGAATTTTAAATATTTTTCAATCGTTTCTGTACTGTATACATCTTTAAATGCTATTTCTGCCAGAACTTTTATTTTTTCCGGTGAAGCACCGTATTTTACCGTATGATAAAGGAAAAAGTCATGAAGTTCATATGGGACCTATTATATCTTCAGTTTTTTGTGCTATTTCGCCCTGTTTGTCAGGTGGTAATAGTTCAGGGCTTACAGGTGTATCAATAATATCTAATAATGTGTCTTTTAAAATTGAGTCAGATTTATTTGCATACCATTCTATTAAATATCTAATTAACGTTTTTGGTACTCCACAGTTTACAGCATACATTGACATATGATCTCCATTATACGTGGACCATCCAAGTGCGATTTCAGATAAATCGCCTGTTCCTATAACAATACCTCCTTCTTCATTAGCTGTGTTCATAAGCAACATTGTCCGTTGTCTTGCCTGAACATTTTCATAAGTTGTATTTTTTACTGAAACTGTCAATGCCTAATAACTCGAAATGTTTTTCACAAACTTCCTTGATATTTATTTCTCTGATTTCGCACCCGATATTCTCACACATTGTGATGGCATTGTGATATGTTCGATCTGTTGTTCCAAATCCTGGCATTGTTATTGCAATAATATCTTCAGGCGGTTTGTTGATAAGTTCATGTGCTACTTTTGTGACAAGAAGAGCAAGCGTTGAATCCAGCCCACCTGATATTCCTATAACAGATTTTTAGAGTGTGTGTGCTCAAGTCTTTTTGCCAATCCTGATGATTGAATACTGAAGATCTCAGAGCATCTAATATCCTGTTGGGTTGGATTAGATGGTACAAATGGACGAGGTTCAATGTATCTGTTTATTTCAGTGATTTGGTTGATGGTCGATAGATTGGCAACACGGTAGTTGTTAAAATCAGGAATTAAAGTTTTCAGGTGGTTAGCAGAATATCCTATTGAGCTTCTGATGTTCGAGTTGTTATAAGTCGTCTACAGTCGATGTCAGCATATGAGATATAATTCTTCTTTTGAAATCTTTTGTTTTCACAGAGGATTATTCCGTTTTCCTGCAGTTAGTGTATGACCACCAT
>CAXXMS010000007.1:0-170018 GCA_963678745.2 Victivallales bacterium
CAACTCCACACCTAATTTATACCGGAAAAGATGGAATAAAGACAAATACGGATATTGTAATTGATGAAGAAAGAATGAAAGCAGGAGAATACCTGACGCATGATGATGCTTTAAAGCAGGTTTGCGAAAAGCTTCTTGATTCTGAAGATGGTGTTCTTGATAACATAAAAGATGTTATTGCTATTGGGCACAGGGTTGTTCATGGTGGGGAAAAAATTTCGGAACCTGTAATTATTGATGAAGAAGTGAAAAAGGTTATAAGAGAGTGTTTTGAACTTGCTCCACTTCACAATCCACCAAACCTCTCAGGTATCGAAGCATGCGAAAAAATATTCCCAGGTGTGCCTAATGTTGGAATTTTTGATACAGCATTTCATCAGACAATGCCTCCAAAGTCCTATATTTATGCTATCCCTTATGAGCTATATACAAAGCATGGTATAAGAAAATACGGTTTCCATGGAACGTCTCATCATTATGTAGCTACAGCTACAGCAAGCTTCCTGAAGGTTGCATTTGACAAGGTTAAATTAATTACATGTCATCTCGGTAACGGTGCCAGTATGGCAGCCATTGATAAAGGAAAAGTTATTGATACTTCGATGGGAATGACACCGGTAGATGGTCTTGTCATGGGAACCAGGTGCGGTGATATTGATCCGGCAATAGTTCTAAAACTAATTGAACTTGGAAATACCCCGGAAGAAGTTGATAAGATTTTAAATAAAAAGAGCGGACTTTTGGGTATAGCAGGAATAAATACAGGTGATTGCCGTGATATTATGGTTTCTGCGGCTAAAGGAAATGAGCGTGCAGCTTTGGCTATTGAATTGTTTGTGAATAGAATTGTAAAGTATATTGGCGCATACAGTGCTGAACTTAATGGTGCAGATGCAATAGTCTTCACAGGTGGTATTGGAGAGCATAGTGATGAAATAAGAAGAATGGTACTGGAAAAACTTTCTTCACTTGGAGTTAAAGTCGATTCTGAAGTAAATGCTAAAAGCTTTGGTTCAGAAGCTGTTACTATTTCAACTCCTGAAAGTACATTAAAAGCAATTGTTATGCCTACTAATGAAGAATTAATGATTGCAAAAGAAAGTATTGAATTACTGCTTAGAAAGAACAGATTAAGATTGGTTGCTGTTTAATTTATAATATTATTCTTAACATATTCTTAAATATTAATAATTAAAACGGAGTTTTAAAAATGGCAATACTTGAAAAATTACTTGAAAAAGCCAGACAGGCAGGAAAAAATGTTGTTTTACCTGAGGGGAATGATCCAAGAGTAGTATCTGCTGCAAATAAAATAATCGAACAGAGTGTGGCAAAATCAGTAATAGTTCTTGGAACAGAAGAAGAAATCAGTAAAGCATGTGCTGATGCTGGAATTGAAGAACGAAAGTTTGATAGTTTTGATCATCTTACTTCAGATAAACTTGATGCATATGCAGAGGAACTTCGCGAGTCCCGTGCTAAAAAGGGTAAAGATGTTACTATTGAAAAAGCAAAAGAAATGATGAAAAATCGTCTTTTCTATGGTTGTATGATGACTAAACTTGGCGTTGTAGACGCTATGGTTGCAGGTAGTATTGCTTCTACCGGAGATATGTTGAGAGCTGCGTTCACTGTGGTTGGTACAGCTCCCGGTATTAAGTCTGCCAGCAGCTGTTTTATTATGGATCTTGCAACACCATCACCGGCTGGCGATACAACATTATTATATGCTGATGGAGCTGTTGTTCCTGAACCCGATGCTGAAGCACTTGTTGACATTGCATTAGCTACTGCAAAAACTCATCAGGGATTGATTGGTACTCAGCCGCGTGTAGCTTTTGTATGTTTCTCTACTATGGGAAGTGGAGGAGATCATCCACTGGTAGTGAAGGTTAGAAAAGCAGCAGAAATGGCAAAGAAAATTGTTGCAGAGCAGGGACTTGATATTGTAGTAGATGGAGAACTTCAGGCAGATGCAGCTTTAGTACCTGCAATTGCAGCATCTAAATGTCCAAACAGTCCTCTAAAAGGTAGCGCAAATATTTTAGTATTTCCTGATCTTAATGTTGGAAATACATGTTATAAACTGACCCAGCGTTTAGCTGGAGCTAAAGCATTAGGCCCTGCATTACAGGGACTAGCTTATCCTATTAACGACCTCTCCAGAGGTTGTTCTGATGATGATATTGTTGCAACATCTGCAATCGCAATTTGTCAATCATTGGTATAAGCAATGCATTTAGAAAATATAAGTATATTTTAGTAAAGTCGGCTCAATTGAGCCGACTTTTTTGATTTTTTAAGGATGTAGTTATTTATAAAGTTCATAAGAAGGAGGACTAAAATAATGATCGGTTTCTTTAAACCTGCACCAGCTATTCAGGAAATGTCTGAAGATAGAGTAAAACTGATGTATCCTAGATGGCGTTTGAGGATGTTTCTTGTCGCATATGTAGGATATTTTACTTATTATTTTGGTAGGAGTTCATTTTCTGTTGCAAAGCAGTACATGACAACTCTTGATACTGAACAGATGGGGATTATTGGCGCAGCCTTGGGAGTGGCTTACGGATTAAGTAAGTTTTTTATGGGTAATGTTTCGGATAGAAGCAACCCAAGGTTTTTTCTGGCAACAGGCCTTATTCTTTCAGGTATTGTAAATATAATTATTCCTGGACTTTTAGGTTACAGTGTAACTGTTCTAGTTGTTATTATGTTTATCAACGGCTGGTTCCAAGGTATGGGATGGCCTCCCTGCGGCAGAATTATGACTCACTGGTTTTCTGATGGTGAACGCGGTACTAAAATGGGAATATGGAATACTGCACATAATATTGGTGCAGGATTTCTTCCTTTAATTGTGGTGCCAATAGGTATAATTCTTTGGGGTGGGGATTGGCATGGTTTATTCTATTTTGCCGGGATTCTTTGTATTATTATTGGTTTTTTAATAATCCTTTTTGGGGCAGATACTCCACAGTCAGTTGGTTTACCGCCTATTGAAAAGTACAGAAATGATTATCCTTTGGAGGATGTAGAGAAAGACTTGGCAAACAGGGAACAGGAGATGACATCAAAAGAAATTTTCTTCAAATATGTTCTTTGTAATAAATGGATATGGATGATAGCTATTGCAAATGTTTTTGTCTATTGTGTCCGTTATGGTTTGCTGAACTGGTCCTCATATTATCTGCATGAAGTAAAGCATATGTCAAAAGCAGGCGGCCTCTTGGGATTTGCTTTGTTTGAGCTTCCCGCTGTACCTGGAACAATACTTATTGGATGGATTACTGATAAGTATTTTAAAGGTAAAAGAGCGCCTATGGGAGTGATTTGTATGATATTGGTTTTTGTTGGTATTTTCTTTTATTGGAAGGCTACAACACCTGCTGCACTTCTTATTTCATTGGCTTGTATTGGTTTTTTGATATATGGACCAGTTGCGTTAATTGGAATTTTGGCTTTGGATTTGGTGCCAAAAAAGGCTGCCGGTACAGCTGCAGGTTTTACTGGATTGTTCGGATATTTTCTAGGTACTGTTGGGGCAGAAGCTGTATTGGGTATTATTGCTGAAAGATGGGGTTGGGATATGGTCTTTATATCTTTGCTTGTTTTTTGCTTTCTTGCAATAATTATGCTTGCATTTAGTTGGAATCTGCATGATAGAAGTCAATCTCATGTAGCTAAATAATTCTGAATATTAAGAGTTTGATCGAACAGCTCAATTTAAGAATTGGGCTGTTTTTATTTATTAAAAGGTATTACTAATGGAATACATTTATGGTATTAATCCTGCTTTTGAAGTTGTTCAGGCGGGAAGAAGAAAAATAAAAGGAGCATTTGTTTTTAAATCAAATAATCCGAGATTAAAAAAATTACTGACTGTTATAGAAAGAAATGAGATAGTAGTCAAGTTTGTTGATAAAGGAAAACTTATTAATTTATCCGGTACTAAAAAACATCAGGGGGTTGTCCTGGAGGTTAGCAATTATCCATATGTTTCATTTGAATCATTATTTAATGAAAAGAAACTGCTGCTTTTAGATAATATTGAAGATCCTCATAATCTAGGTGCTATTTTGAGAAGTGCAGAAGTTTTCGGGTTTAATTCAGTGCTTTTGTCGAGGAGGGGTACGCCTAATATATATCCTTCAGTAGTAAAAGTTTCGGCTGGAGCGACAGAACATCTGAAAATTACTAATGAGCGTTCTGAAAATGCATACATTAAAAAAGCAATAGAGAACGGGTATAAGGTTGTTGTACTAGATGAAGAAGGAAAATCTGATATTAACGAAATAAAAACAGCAAAACCGGAGAAAATGATATTGGTTATAGGGGGAGAGGATAAATCTGTTGGACAGTTTATTATTAATCAGGCAGATTACGTAGTAGCTTTTAAGCAATTTGGAAGGGTAAATTCTTTAAATGCTTCAGTGGCAGCAGGAATTGCTATGTATGATTTAGCTGAAATTTAAAAAATATTTGCTTTTAAAGCTTCAGGTTAAATAAAATTATAAACAAATTCTTAAAGGTGAGATAGACAGTCACTTAGCTGATTTATTCAATAAAAAAACATTAAATAATTTTTTATTATTAAATTTTGTACTAAATTACTCATTTGACTGATATTTATAATAGAATGAGGAGATATTTTAGATATGAATAAAAAATTATTATATGAAGCTGTTTGCAATGGTAATCCCGTTGAGGCAGTAAGATATGTACAGGTCTTACTAGATGAAAATGTTGATGCTGAAGTTATTTTAAATAATACAATGATACCTGCAATGCGTGAAATGGGTAATCGATTTGCAAGTGGGGAAGCATATGTCCCTGAATTGTTGTTGGCTGCTAATGCTGTTCAGGCAGGAGTTAGGCTGCTTGAACCACTGCTTAATAAGTCTAATCATAAACAGTTAGGTAAAGTTGCAATAGGTACAGTAAAAGGTGATATTCATGATATTGGAAAGAACCTGGTTGCAACAATGTTAGGTGGAGCTGGCTATCAGGTTGAAGATTTAGGAACAAATTGTGATGTACAAAAGTTTGCTAAAGCAGCAGAAAACGGTGCACAGGTTGTTTTATGCAGTGCTCTTTTAACTACAACTATGCCTATTATGAAAGATGTTGTAGAATATTTTAAAAATAACAATATTGATGTGAAAGTGGTTGTCGGTGGTGCTCCGGTAACAAAAGAGTTTGCTGATTCAATTAGTGCAGATGGTTTTGGAGAGGATGCTAATCAGGCAGTTGAAGTGGTTGATTCTTTTTTTAAAAAAGCAAACTGATGAAAGTTAAAATACTCTGAGAATAACTGTTTAATCCAGATACAGTATTTATTATTCGGAATTCATATATTTTTAGTTTTGATCTATAAAGAAAACTGGAGGTGATTTATGGCATTGAATGGCCTTTCAATAATTGGTGAATCAATAAATGATTCAGTCCCGTCAACACATAAGCTTTATGAACAGAAAGATATTGAGGGAATAAAAGAGCTTGCAAAGTTTCAGGATAGAAAAGGAGCTGCATATATTGATGTTAATATTGGCAGTTACTCGCCTGAATTTATGGCCGAAGTTGTAAGAGCAGTTCAGTGTATTACAGTAAAACCTCTTGCAATAGATACTCCTGACTTTGATACAGCGCATGCCGGTTTGGATGCTTATGACCCAGGTAAAGCAAATGGGAAACTTCCTATTTTAAATTCTATTGCTCAGTCAAGATCAGAGATGTTTGATTTGCTCAAAAAGTATAAATTTATTCCAATTCTAATGGTTTCGGAAAAGGATGTAAATGGTGTTACAACATCAAATGATACTGTAGAAGAAACATATGAAACAGCAAGAGTAATGCTTTCTGATATAAAGAAGATAGCTAATTTACCAAATAATGAAGTTATAATAGATGTTGGTATTGCTCCTATAGCAAGTGATATGCAGGGGTTAACAAAAAGAACCATTGACTCAATTGCAAAAATTGGTAATGATGGTTTTTTTAAAGGTATTCATATGTCCGTTGGACTTAGTAACTTTACAGTAATGTTACCTGCTAAAACAAAAGAAGGTTTGCCAATAAAAAGTTCTCTTGAAAGTGCTTTTTTAACTTTGACAATGAAAAATGGACTTGATATGGTTATTGGTTCTGTTAAGAGGAAATATAGAATCCTTGATGATGATCATCCTGCAATGGTATGCCTTAATGATGTGTTGAAACTTGATAGCTTTGAAATTTTGATGAGAGTACAGAAATTTTATACATGATAAAGGGAAGTTAAATGAATATTTTAGATATTATTAAAACTGGTAAAATTTTAGTTTTTGATGGCGCAATGGGAACTCAGCTTGCAGAGCAGGGGGTTGAAATGGGTGGTCAGAATAATATTACTAATCCTGATAAAGTAAAAACTGTACATGATAAATATTTGAAAAGCGGTTCAGATGTTATCATTACAAATACACTTACAATGAATCCTGTCTATATAAAAGAGCACGGCGTAGAGATTGATTTTGAAAAAGTTAATCTTGAAGGTGCTAGGATAGCTAAAGAAGCTGTTGCAGGAACAGAAAGTTTTGTTGCAGGAGATATCAGTTCCACAGGATGTATGCTTGAACCTTTTGGCCCTTTTACTAAACAGCAGTTTATTGAAAGCTATGAGCAGCAGGCTAAAATTTTGGAAAAAGGTGGTGTAGATCTCTTTCTGATAGAAACGGTGATGGATCTTAATGAGGCAATATGTGCTTTGCAAGCCTGTAAGAATGTGTCAAACCTTCCTGTTTTTGTGTCTATGACTTTTGCCAGACTTACAAATGGTGGACGAACAATTATGGGAAATTCTGCTGCAGACTGTGCCAGGCAGTTGACTGAAAATGGAGCTGATGTCCTTGGCGCAAACTGTGGTGATTTAGATCCTTTTGAAATGGGAGAACTTATTAAACTGTATAAAGAAGTTTCAGATTTACCTTTTCTTGCTCAACCTAATGCAGGAAAACCTAAACTTGTTGATAACAAAACTGTTTTTGATATGCCTATTGAAAGATTTGCTGAAGGTATTCAGAAGTGTATTGATTCCGGCGCATCTTTAATTGGCGGCTGTTGTGGGACAAGTCCTGAATATATTAAAGCTATAGCAAAATTAGTAAAATAATTTTTGAGCTTAACTTTGGTCTTTGTTTTGATGATAGTCTTGGTTATACTAGAGAACTGTTTGGCTTTAGACTAAGGCGGGCTTTGCCCGCAACCCAAAAAACAAAATTCAAGCATCAAATAACAAATAATTTCCAATATTAAAATCTCAATTATCAAACTTTAGACAATCAGATATTCGATTCATAGTTATTAATTATTTGTGTTTTTATTTTTTGAAAATTGTTATTTATTTGTAATTTGTTTATTGTTATTTATTTATAATTTTGACACGTTTTTATGATAGAAGTTTAAAAGAAAGAATCTAGGCTTTTTCAGGGATTTCACCCTGAAAAAATGACACCGGTAAACCGCTGTAACTTTAATCTGATAACAATATCAGCTATAATATAACTGTAAGTCTAAACAATCAAAGTCATCTGAATATTCTATGGGGCTTTATTATGGATAATTTTACAGAAAAATTTCAGGATTTACTTGATGGCACTTACGACTGTGTTGACCGTTTAGTGCTTAATGCATATATCTATCAGATACAATCTCCAGGTGGATTTCGTCTTTGGTGGCGTAATATATTTGGTGAGGATACCCTGGATGACACACATCTTATACGTTTTGCAGGTCGTTTTTCCCGTAGAGTCAGGGCTTGGTGTAAGTCTAACTGTATTCCATTAATTGATGCTTCCGCTAAGCAACGTCATCATGAACTTGCGGAACACTGTATACCGCCAAAGCAGTCTGAATTTCGGGGAGTTTATTGTGTTATCGCCGGTTTAGCTCCCAATACTGTTTTCAAGGTAAAACGTAAAGATGGAATTATTAATAATATATCGAAAGAATACAGATTCGTAAAGCATTACTCCTTCTATCTGATAGATCCGTACTGGGGTAAAATCATTATTAAGATAAATCCACACCCACCATTCAATGTAAATATAATTCTTAACGGGCATGAATTTGTTGAACGAAAGGCCAAACATAAAAATATTATTTTTCAAAAAGAAGCAAACTGTTTTACGAAGATATCCAGTATTGCAGAATTAGAGCTTTGTGCAGAGACCATGACCGATTTAGGAGGTGAAGGGCGCATTCATCAACTTTGCAATAGCTGGATATACAGTGCATGTCTTATATTTTTATTTAATCACAATGAACAAAAACCATTTAATCTTAATTACAGTTTTTCTGTTAGTCAAATAGAACTAAGCCGTAATCTTCTTTTTCAGCGTGGAGGAACAATGGAAAAGGTTTTTAATTCAGTAATTGACCGAACCCGTACTCCACTCAATATAAAAAAGGTAAGTACTATTTTTGGTGCAGGACAACGTCCTCAGAGGAAACAATTAGAAAATGGGTTTAAAGTAGAATGTGTAGTCGAGAACCATAAGTATAATCTTACTGTTTTCAAAATACATTTTGGAAAACTTACAGTTAAGATGTATTCTAAAGGCGAGCACGTTCTACGCATAGAATCAATTGCTCATAATGTTTCGCAGTTAAAATGTTACAAAAAACTGGATGCTTTGCCCGAAATAATTGCAAAACTCAAAAAAATACTTGAACGCTTCATGAACATACTTGATGCAGTTGACAGTTGTTTTATTGATAATGAAACTATAAAGAACTGGTGTAAGCCATCAATAACTGACGGTACTCGTATTTCCGGGCTTGATTTTAATAAAGATCGCATTAGTTCCGTTGCAAAGGCACTTATACAAATAGCTGCTGTCAGCGACAACTTTACTGCATCTGATCTTGTGACTAAAGTAAAAGAACTGTTTCCTGACTACTATAAATATTCAGTACGAAACGCTGGATATGATTTAAGAAAATTCCGTTCAAAAGGGTTAATAGCTAAAAAGGAAAGAACCAGAAAATATCAAATCAACTATATTGAAATCAGACAAATCGCTGCACTTTTGATTTTACGTGAAAAAGTTATTTACCCTTTATTAGCTAATGGTGGAAAACTACACCATGGAAGAAAACCGAGTAATTATTCTGAATTAGATAAGCATTATTACTTTATCCAAAAAGAAGTTCAAAAAGTGTTTGGTATAATAGGAATAAGAAATCATAAAGATAATGCAGCTTAAATTATAAACAACAAATTTGTTATATCAGGCGCAAAGCGCCTAAGGTTAAGACAAAGACTAAGATTTTTTAATTATTTTTAAAAGTTTTTTTGATATAAGAAACAATATGAAAAATAGAATTGCTTTAGTTATTGGTGGAAGTAGAGGGATTGGAAGAGCCGTTGCAATTAGACTTGCAAAATCAGGTTTTGATATTTGGTTAAACTATAGAAGTAACCATTGTGCAGCGTCAGAAGTTAAACTTGAAATAGAAAAGTTTGGTCGTATTTGTGAGTTACTCCCATTTGATATATCTGACTACGAAGAAACAAAGAGAGTCTTGGAAGAAAGAACGGAATCTGCTGTTCCTTATGCTGTAATATTTAATGCCGGTATAGCAAAAGATAACTTGATGGTCTGGATGACTAAGGAAGAGTGGGATTCTGTTTTAACAACTAATCTTGATGGTTTTTATAATGTAATCCGAACACTTCTATTTCCGATGTTATCAGCTAAATGTGGGAGAATAGTTACTATTTCTTCTACATCCGGGCAGATCGGGCAGGGAGGACAGGTTAATTATTCTGCTTCAAAAGCCGGGTTGATTGGTGCTACTAAAGCTTTGGCAAGAGAGGTTGGAAAGAAGAAAATATTTGTAAATGTAGTTTCTCCCGGTGTGATTGAAACAGATATGACTTCAGAGTTGCCTAAAGATAAAATATTACCTCTAATCCCTATTCATAAATTTGGAAAGCCTGAAGATGTAGCTGCCGTTGTAAATTTTCTTTGTACTGAAGAAAATATGTATATTCATGGGCAGGTTATAGGTGTAAATGGCGGATTGGCAATGTAGTTTTGATAGAGAATAACGTTTTGTATGTTTAAAAAATATGATGATATTATAATCGGTTCAGGAATCAGCGGTTTAACCGTTGCATTGATTTTAGCTCAAAATAACAGAAGTGTTCTTCTTTTAGAAAAAGCTCCTTTTTTAGGAGGGAGTATGAAAAGATTTTATAAAGAAGGAATCCCTTTTGATGTTGGATTTCATTTTTCTGGCGGATTAGGTGAAAATGAAGTTCTTTCTTCTATGTTAAGTGTATTAGATATAAACAATACAATAAAACCTTATTTTTTTGATAAACCTGGAGATAATAAAATTGTTTTTGAAAAAGAAAACGAATGTATAACAGTTTTGCCGGGTATAGAAAATTTTAGAAAAAAATTAAAGTCTTTATTTACAGAAGAGACAGATGCAATTGATTCATATTTTGATTTTATTCAGAAAATATATAATGAAACTGTAGTTTTAGACCTAAAGAATATTGAAAAGTTGACTGTCCGATTTGATGAAGATTATATAAGCCTTAGTGACACTTTAGAAAAGTTAACTGAAAATAAACTTCTCAAAGCAATTCTTAAAGCCTATTGGCCGTGTTATGGCACTAGACCTTCAGAAATTTCTTACGCTAACCATTGCAGGATAGTTGCTGCATTCTACGAAAAAATAGCTAAAGTTGTGGATGGTGGAGATGCGTTGATTGAAGCGTTTGAGAAAAAACTTACAGATTTGGGAGTTGATATCAAACTTAATACTGAAGTTGATAAGTTTGGTGAAGTTGCAAAAAGAAATGTTTCGGGATGTAAATTAACTACTGGAGAGTGCGTTGAAGCGGAAAACTATATCTTTGCAATTAATCCAAAAGAAATAGTCAAAAGTTTGCCTTATAAATATTTAAGCAAAGGTTTTCTTGCGAGGGTTAATGATTTTGAATCGTCTACCGGCTTTTTTTCATTATATTGTATTGCTGATGAGAGTTTAACTGACTGTATTGATTTTTACCCTTCTGTAATTACATTATACCCAGACTATGAAGTTAATAGCATATCTGATGGTATTTCTCATGATAGGACTGCAGTAATAGTTTTTATTGATAAAGAGTCTGATAATAATGGATCGAAGCACTTGGTTTTTAATATACTTGAAACTTCATGTATTGAAGATGTTTCAAAATGGTCTGATTTATCGAGAGCAAAAAAAAAGAATAAGGATTATTTAAAATATAAAAAAGATCGTGTTTCAAAAATACTTGAAAGAGTATATATGAGATTTCCTGAACTTAGAGAAACTTTAAAAGTTTTAGATTCAGCATCTTTATTGACTTATAAGAGATTTCTTAATTCTTATGATGGTTCAGCTTATGGAATAAAACAGAAAGTAGGCCAGTTTAATTTGTTTGCCAGATTACCCATAAAAAATATTTATGCAGTAGGGCAAAATTCAGTTTTACCGGGTATTGTGGGTGCTATGATATCGTCTTTTATGTTAGGGCGTTTATTGATTGGAGAAGAAAAATACAACCGTTATGTTGAACGGAGGGAAAGTAATTGAAACGTGTAGTAATTACAGGTGTAGGAGCAGTTTCATCGTTTGGGCAGGACATTGATTCCCTTATAAAAGGGTTTGAAAATGGTGTTTGTACCGTGAAACGAATGGAAAGTTGGAAAGATTATGTTGGTTTAAACAGTTTAGTAGCAGCACCTGCAGAATTAGAAAATGAAAAAGCTATTCCACGTCGAAAAAGACGATCTATGGGAAGAATGGCTATTTTTGCAGCTCAGGCGGCAGACCAGGCTGTTGAAGATTCAGGTCTTTCTAAAGAAGAAATTACTTCTGGCAGAGTAGGTTGTATTATAGGTTCAACGATTGGCAGCCCTGAAGCTTTATCTGAAACTTTTGAAGCTATTATACCAAGTAAAGATATTGCTGAAATAACTTCAATGGATTTTTTTAAATTTGTTTCTCATACAGCAGCAATGAATGTAGCGCAATATCTTGGAATCTCGGGTTATGTTATGGCTTCATCCGCCGCATGTGCTTCTTCTTTGCAGGCTATCGGTTCTGCTCTTGATTTGATAAGACTGGGACGTCAGGATGCAATTTTATGTGGAGGAACAGAGGAAGTCCACCCTACAGTTACAGGTATTTTTGATGTTCTTTATGCGACATCTTCAAAATATAATGATAACCCAAAAGAAGCATGTAGACCTTTTGATGCTAATAGGGATGGAGTTGTGTGTGGAGAAGGTAGCGGGATGGTTTTTTTGGAAGAATATGAACATGCAGTGAAACGTAATGCCAAAATCTATGCAGAAGTTATAGGTTATTATACCTGCGGTAGTGGAAATCACATCAGCCAGTCAAATAAAGAAGCTATGGTTATATGTATGAATGAAGCTATGAAAGATGCAGGCATTACTCCTGAGGATGTTGATTATATTAGTGCACATGCTACTGCAACGAAACAGGGGGATGTGGAAGAAGCAAAAGCTATTTGTGAGATTTTTCAGGATAAAGTTCCTGTTAGTAGTTTAAAGGGGTATATTGGACATACTCTTGGAGCTTCAGGTACTATTGAGTTAATAGCATCTTTAAATATGATGAAAAACAGTATAATTTATCCTACTTTAAATTTAAAGGATATTGATAGTGAGTGTGAAGGTATACAGCATGTTACTGAAATGATGAAAAAAGATATAAATATCATGGTAAAGAACTGTTTTGCTTTTGGTGGAATAAATGCAGTTTTAGTTTGTAAAAAGATATAAGAGGTAAGTAATGGATAGACAGGAAATAATTGATATTGTTAATGAGGTATTTGAAGAATCTTTTGAGATAGAGAAAGATGAACTTCAGTCTGAAAAAAATATTTTTATGGACCTTGGTTTGGATAGTCTTGATGTTGTTGATTTGGTCGTTGCTTTACAGAAGAAATTTAAAGTTAAGATAAGAGATGATGAAAGAATTAGAGAGATTCGAACATTGGAAGATCTCTATGATTATGTTGTTAAGCTTAAAGAAGAAGGTGTAAGACCTGATGGTGCAACCGAAAACAGTTAATAATAACTTTTTGTTGACAGTGTAATTTTATAAGTTATATAAAGCCCCCCTTTTAGGGGGTTTGTTTTGATATGAATTTTATTTTAAATATATATATATATTCAGTATTTATTATCTATACTGCGATTATTATTCCTTTTTTAACTCTATACCTGATAGTATTAAAGTTATTTTGTACAGAGAGGTTTTTTTTCAGGCGGGTAAGAAGGTTTATAACATGGTATGGATTTATAACGATAAAAGTTATCTTGTTTCCATTTATCAGAACTAAATTTATTGACACAGATGTGGAAGATCAAACTTCACCTTGTATTTATGTATGTAATCATCGAGCTTCATCTGACCCTTTTTTATTATCTTTTCTACCCCATGAAATTGTCCAGATCATTAGTGACTGGCCGTTTAGAATACCTGTTTTAGGATATATGGCAAAACTTGCAGGGTATATAAGTATAAAAGAAATGGAACATAAGGATTTTTTTAATGTTGCAGATGATTTATTGAAACAGGGGGTTTGTCTGGTTGCTTTTCCTGAGGGAACGCGTTCAGGAAGTAATAAAATGGGACAGTTTCATGGTGCTATTTTTAGGTTGGCTCTTAGAGTGAAATGCCCTATTGTACCTTTATGTATAGTAGGTAATGAAAAAATACCAACCAGGGATTTTGTATTGCATACCGGAAACATTAAGATAAAAAAATTGCCAGCAATATATTTTGAGCAATATAAGGATATGAGTCCTTTTAAATTTAAAAAATACGTTAGAAACATAATAGTTGAAGAAACAGCCCGCATGGAAAGCGAATAGAACAGATTTATTTATGAGTTTTGATTTAGAAATATATAGAGATATAGACTTCCTGGAGAAGAATAAAATACAGGAAGTACAGAATCTCCTTTTAAAAAAACACATAAAGTATTGTAAAGAGAATTCTCCTTTTTATAATAAATTGTTAAAAGATATTGTTATTGATGATGTAGATTTAACAAATCTGAAAAATCTGCCTTTTACAGAAAAGTCTGATATTGAAAATAATAACGATGAACTTCTTGCAGTTTCATCAAATAAAGTAGTTGATATTGTCTTATCTTCCGGAACAACAGGTAAGCCGACAAGAATCATGTACACAGAAAAAGATTTAGTACGACTTGCTTATAATGAAGAGAAAGCTTTGCTGAGTACGGGAATTAATTCTAGCGATATAGTCTTATTAACATGTACCATAGATAGATGTTTTGTTGCCGGGCTTGCATATTATTTAGGATTGAAAAATATTGGTGCAGCCGTTATTAGAAATGGTATAGGACCAATAGAAAGTCATGCGAATTTACTTACCAGGCTTAATCCTACTGCAATTATCGGGGTGCCTACTTTTCTCTATAAACTTGGACTGTTTCTTAGTAAGAATGGAATTTCTCCTGAACGTTTAAATGTAAAAAAACTGATATGCATTGGAGAACCTGTTAGAGATAAAGATCTGGATCCTTTTTTTATTACAGAAGAACTTGAAAAATTATGGAATGCGAAGGTTTATTCAACTTATGCTTCTTCTGAAATAATTACTGCTTTTTGTGAATGTGAAAATCAGAATGGAGGACATCTGCTTCCTGATTTAGCTGTTGTAGAAATAGTTGATGATAGTAATAATGTATTACCTATAGGACAGATAGGGGAGGTTGTTGTTACTCCTCTGTCTATAGAAGGAATGCCTTTTGTAAGATATAAAACAGGAGATATTAGTTTTCTGACTGATACCTCGTGTTCATGTGGAAGAAATACGCCTCGTCTTGGTCCAATTCTCGGTAGAAAGAAACAGATGATGAAAGTTCAGGGAACTACTTTATATCCTCAGGCTATATTTTCTGTTTTAAGCGAAATCGATTTTGTTTTAGATTTTTTTATGGAAGTTTATGAAAAAAGTGAATTATCTGATTCAGTTAAAGTTTTTGTCTCTTTAAAGAATGAAACTTTAGATGCAATGAAGATTATAGAAAATAAACTCAAAGCAGGAGTTCGTACTAGACTTGATGTTGAAATCATTGATAATGATATACTTGTAAAGCGTGTTTATACTTCGGGGTCAAGAAAACCTGTTCGCTTTTTCGATATGAGGTAGTTATGAAAAAATTAGAAAATGAAATTAGAGTGCAATATCCTGTTGATGTAAAAGATTTAATTCCTCAAAAAGATCCAATGAGATTTGTAAATGAAATACTGGTTATAAAAGAAAAAGAAGTTTACATATCCTTTACCGTACCTGCTGATTCTCCTTTTGTTGATAATGATGGGAGTTTAGATGAAGTTACATTTATGGAAATGGTTGCTCAGTCTGTTGCTGCTCATGTAGGATTATCAGAATGTGCTGAATCAGGTGAGCCTCTAAAAGGTTTCTTGTTAGGTTGTAATAATTTTGTTATAAAAGAGAAAGCAAAGGTTGGAGATAAACTTGTTATTAAGATATCCAAACAGGCTGCTTTTGGAGAGTTTACGATAATAGATGGAAGTATAACCAAAGGTGATGTTTTACTTGCTTCAGGAGAAATCAAAATTTGGAGAGAAAGCTAGAACATAACTTATATATTATTTGGTTTGTTCTGTAATAATCAATCACAATAAATTATTTAGTTTTAGGAGCTGATTGCAAATACGCACTGGCTGCGGAAACGACAGAGCATTTCCTTTTACCTTTAATTCAACACTGGAGCCCTGTGCTATTCGCAGGGATAAATGGTTTTGCGGCGCCTGTCAGGCGAATAGCTTGATCAAAACCAAAATACACAGAGTTTTGCAATTACCTTTTAGGTGTATTATTTATGAATTTTTATAAAAAAATAGTTCTGTTGATAAGTATAAGTATTATTACCTTTACTTATTGTTCAATACTGTTAGGCACATCATCAACCCCAATAAATATGAAACTTGCAGATCTGGAAGAAAAAACAGGAACTATTAATTCCATACAGGCAGATTTTAAGCAGAGAAAAAAGCTTGCTATGTTTACAAAAGAAATCATTATTGAAGGGAAATTATTTATTGCAAAATCTGGCCTTTTTTCATGGCATGTTTATAAACCTGTTAGGTATGGACTAGTTGTGAAAGATGATGAAATATCGCAATGGAATGCTGATACAGATAAGATTAAGACAATATCAATGAAAGATAATCCTGCATTTACAGCTATATTTGATCAGATGAACAATTGGTTGTCGGGCGATTATAAATCTTTGAAAATTGATTATAGTGTTGGTATTATTTCTGACACGCCTCTTGTATTAAAGTTTACTCCTTTAAAATCAGCTCTTTCATATAAGTTTATTTCTGATATAACTGTTTATTTTGACTCAGATCATCGATATCTAAAAAAAATAGTAATTGCTGAGAAAAATGGAGATAAAACGTCTTTAAGTTTCTTTAATACAATTTTAAACGGAAAGATTCCCGGCAATGCCTGGAATGCGAAATTTTAACGTGTGCTGATAATTAGGTTCAACCCATGTAGGGTTGATTTTTGTTATAATTAACCACGGGCTGATACCCGTCGCTATTTATATTGATTCCTTCGGAATGTAAAAAAGAATGGCTTCATCCCGAGGGATGAATATGAATAGCCATAGGTGAACCTATGGAATAGATAAAAACAATTCAACCCTAAATGGGTTGAATAATGTTGTGGTATTTTATAGATGTTTAATAGAATTTATAATTATGTAGGCAAATACAGACTTTATTTTGTTTTGCTTGTGTTGATATTATGCATTCTTTCTATATTCAGATTAATAACTTTGTCATTTAGCAGTAATATTGACCTGATGCTCCCAAAAGGAAGCGAAATTGCAAGAGATATTCATTTCCTTCAAAATTCGAACCTCTCAGATAAAGTTGTTATTTCATTAAAATTAAATGATTCAGGATTATCTCAACGAAAACTTATTGATGCAGCTGATGAATTGACCAGATCATTACACTCTCCATATATAACTGAAATAGTGAGCAACATATCAACTTCTAATTACTTAGATGAAACCACAGAACTTCTTAATTATGCTCCTCAGTTAATTACAGTAAAACAATTGGAAAAACTAAGGAAAAGAATTACTCCTGATGGTGTAAAGACAGCATTACAAAATATATATAACCAGTTAGTGCTTAGCCCCGGTTCTTCCTTTTATAGCTCTTTTATCTGTTCTGATCCTTTGGGAGCAAAAATGCCTATTTTAAATTCTCTCAAAAGACTTGGATCTGCTTTGGGATACAAAGTTAATATTGTTGATGGCCACTTGATAAGTAATGATGGAAAGCATTTACTTCTAATTTTAACAACATCTGTAAAAATAACTGACATGAAGAACGGAAGACTATTATTTAGCTATCTGAATAAAAGATTGAAGCAGCTTCCAGAATATGTTACAGCTTCTATTGTGTGCGGACATCTACATTCTATTAGTAATGAAGATATTATGAAAAGTGATATTGCGGTAATAATAACAATAGCTTCTGTGTTATTCTTTTTATTATTTATCTTTTTGTTTAGAAGCATAAGAGCTGTTTTAGTTTTTGTTATTCCTTTTATCGGAATTGCAATAAGTGCTGGAATCTGTTCTTTGTTTATCAATAACTTAGCGTTATTTGTTCTTGGGCTTGGAAGTGTTCTAGCCGGAATAGCTATTGACTATGGTATTCATGTTTATATTGCTGTGAGGACAGGTGGAAACAGCAGTGAAAATATCAAAAAAGTATTCAAACCATTATCAATCGGTGCGTTGACTACGATTGGAATACTTGCCTCATTTTTTTATTCAAAAATCGAAGGCTATCATCAACTTGCCTATTTTTCTGTAATTGGTTTATCAATTTGTGTTTTATGCTCAGTTTTCTTACTGCCTCATTTTTTAGTTGATAGAAGGGAAGTTAGGAAATTCAATAGTATTATTCATTCAGGAAATAATTATTATCATATATTAATAATTATTTGCTGGACAGTTCTTATTATATTTTCAATTTTCTATTCTGTCAGGTTAAAAATGGATAATGATATTACGCAGTTTGATGGCAGTAAGTCAGAAATTTTTAAAAGTGAGAGCTCTTTTCATAAAATTTGGGGAAGCCCTAATCAAACTGCAATACTCGTAGTAGAAGCAGATTCATTAAATGAAGCATTAACACTAAATGGATTGATTTATTCAAAAGCTATTAATGAGATTGGAAAAGATGATATTTCGAGTATTGCTCCGTTATATCCATCAAAGGCGGTTAGAGATAAAAATGTAAAAAGCTGGCTTAAATTCTGGAGTAGAGAAGAAGAAGTCAGATTAAAAAGTTTGATAAGAAAATATTCTCCGCAATTTGGCTTTTCTCCTGATGCTTTTAGTCCTTTTTTTAAAAATCTATATAAAGGAACTGTTGTAAAAGAACAAATTCCTGAATTTATGAGTGATTTACTGAAAAGATTTATTATAAGCAATAAAAACGGGTATAAAATTTTATCATTTTTCCCTGATACACAAAACAATGTTTCTATTATGAAAAGAATCTGTAAAGATTTTAAAGGAGGATTTATTGTTTCAAGAAAATCTATGTCCAATGTACTTTCAGAAACAATTTATTCAGAAATATTATACATGTCAATTATAGCATTATTTGTCATTCCTATATTATCTTTACTTTTACTTCGAAATTTTATTAAAGCTTTTATTGCACTTATTCCTGTTTTTAGTGGTTTCTTAGGTATTCTTGGGATGTTCTCTGTTTTTGATATGAAATTTAATATTCCAGGTATTATATCAACAGTTGTGATTTTAGGATTATGTATTGACTATGGTATATTTATGGTCTATAAATGTGATTCAAATACTAATACGGGTACTGTTATTGCAGTGATTTTATCTGCTTTAACGACATTGATGGGAGCTGTTGGACTATTATTTGCTAGTCACCCTATATTATATTATGTGGGTTTTACGGTGGTTGTCGGTATATTTTTTGGCGTGATTACTGCAATATTAGTTGTACCTGCATTTTATAAGTTAATCTATAGAAAATATTAAAATATGATAAAGGTTATAAAATCTACTTTAACTAGAGTTAGTCTAAAAAGGTTAATTCACTGGGTGTTTTTCAACGCATGGCTATGCGTCGCTACAAAAAAATTGTACATAACCAAACCATTTGTTGATGTGTATGCCAATGTGTATCGAAATGTGTGTTGCATATTTTTCAGATACTGTGCAATTAGCTTCCTAATTTTGTTTTTTTTTAATGGATGTACTTCTGTTGCTCCTTTTAAAGAAGTTAAGCTTGTTTCTGTAGCTGATATTGACCCTATTGCAGTGAAGGATAATTTTGAAAAAAGAATTTCGTTTGAATGCCAAATTGTAGAGAGTGTTTTATTTAAATATTATTGGCGAGAATTCTATTCATTGGGTTATTTAAATTTAGATTTGAATAAAAATTCTTTTAGCCTCGTTGCCCTTGATCCTGCCGGGGTAAGGTTGTTTCAACTTACGGATAATAATAAAAAAGTAGAATACTCAACACCAATTGAAGTACTTGAAAAACTTACTCCCTATGTTAAATACATTGCTGAGGATATTAGAAATATATATTTCGATAATATTCCATCAAAAACTTCCAGTATCTTAAAAAAAGATAATGAGATAATTTTTTATGATTTAAAAGGATGTGAAAAAGTTGAATATATATTCGGCGGAACAAATGAGAATTTACTAGAAAAAAAACTTTTAAAAAAAAGAAGTTGGTTCTGGAGACTTTTTTTAAGCGAATACTGTTCTGTTTGGTCAGTGAATTATTATGGATATGAATTGAAAGGCGAGAAGCTTTATCCTAAAAATATTTTTTATAAAAATAACAAATTAGGATATGATATTACAATTAGATTAAAAGAAATAATGTAATACAGAGAAAATTTAGTTGTTTGATTCAATGATTTCTTTAAGTGTAATATTTTGGTTAATAAACCTTGCGTTGCTTTTTTCTCCTTTAATTTTGATAGCATTTTGTGGACAGTGGTGTGCACATGCCAGACATTCTTCGCAGTGATGTTGGTATTTAGGTTTTTGGGTAACTTTAATATTGTTTACCGGACAGACTTTCTCACATATTCTACAACTGTTACAAGTATCTTCAATGATAAATTTTGAAACTGCTTTTTTTAAGCCGCGTGGGTAATAAAGTTGTAAAAGAGATGAAAATACACAACTATAAAATTTGTTATTCTTAATAAATAACGTTTTCTTGTCTATATCTGATATAATTTGATTTAGATTTTTCTCTATATTTTTTGACGGGATTTTTTTAACTTGTTCCTGCATATCAAATATTGGAAGATAGTTGTCAACCATCAGGATTTCATTTGCATAGGATATTTTAATATTTGAGCTCTTAGCTAATTTAACAAAATGGTCTAGGCCTCCGGCTGAAATATTACCATAAGACATTACCGTAAAAATGTATTGACTCTTCAAATTAGCTTTTTTAATAAATTCTTTAACTATTTTTGGAGTGCCGAAATAATAGCATGGAAAAATTATTCCAATCTTTTCAGCTTCAAATTCGAATTGATTACCTTTTAGGACTTTTGGAATAGAATAGAGCTCTCCTCCAAGTTTTTTCGCAATGTAAAGATTATTGCCTGTTGATGTAAAGTAAAATATTTTCATCTAATAAAATAGCCCTGCGTTTCCGCCTGTATGTATAAAAAGAATATTTTCATTATCTTCAAACTTATCATTCAATGCATAATCTATCAAGCCGGCTGCAGCTTTTCCGGAATAAACATCGTCCAGCATTATTCCTTCCATATTTGCAAAAATTTTGGATGCCTGGGTTCCTCCTTCAGATGGAATGGCATAACCGGGTCCGATAAATCCATCTTCAACAATTATTTTAGAGGAGTCAAACGGAATTCCTAACATATTTGCGGTAGCTTCCTCAAGCGCTAATATTCTTTTAATTTGAATATCGGCAGGCTGAGAAGCTGCCATTCCTATGATTTGAGTTCTGTAATTGCTTATTTCATTCCCAAGCAATAATCCTGCCTGGGTTGCTGTTGATCCGGTCGAGTGTATTATTTTATTAAAATGAATATGGTTTCTTTGTGAAAACTGAACTATTTCATTAAAAGCATTGATATATCCAAGTGTTCCAATTGTATCGCTACCTCCGGGATGTAATTCATATATTTTTCTCCCCAGTTTTCTTAATTTATTTAAAACTTTCCGGTATTCATCAGCAATAATTTGATCTGAATTCTCAGGAACATAATATAAATGTGCATCTAATTGTTTAAATAAAGTCTTACTTGCCTGATTATGATCTTTTTCTTTTCCAGGTATTATGATATGTACATCAAGCCCGTAAACTTTTCCTGCAAAGGCAGCATTTCTACTGAAACTACTTGGCTTTGAGGTTAGTAATGTATCAGCATCTTTTGATAAAGCATCACCTATTAGGTAGTCTAATTTTCTTACTTTATTCCCGCCAAGTCCGAATCCTGTAAGATCTTCACGCATGATATAAATATTATTGTTGAGATAATTTGAAAGTTTTTCTAGTTTATAAATTGGAGTAGGTCCTACAGTAAAATTGGTATTCAGATAACGTTTTAATTTATCTGCTATTGCAATAGTGTTGTACTTCATGATTATCTCCTTATTATGTGACTTTTAACTTAAAAGAATATATTACAAATATACATCTTTGAAAAGATTTATATGCACATTTAGTAAATTATTTATTGATAAGCTTTTATAATTTATTTTTCTTCTGAAAGAAGTTGAATTAGATCTTTTTATCCAGTAGAATCGATACTAAAAATATAAGCTTTATAATACGATTTACATAGGAAATTAATAATTATGAGAAAAACTTTATTTGTGTTTAGTGCTTTTTTTGTACTAATATCGGCTACTTATTCTTCTACAAAAATGATAAGCCTTGATAGAGTACGCTGGAAGAGTAAATGGTGTGTCTGGAAAGATCATAACGATTATCCAGAGTGGAAGAAACAGAGAATTTGGACTGAAAATAGAAAGAAAACTTATATTGGTAAATATTGGGAGCCAGCAAAAAAGAATGTGAAAAATATGATTATCCTAATTGCTGGTCAGCAGGGGTTCGCAGGTTTAAGTGGTGCATCAAACAGTTTAACAGGACAAGCTGATAAATGGGATAATTCTTTTGGAAAAGGAGATAAATCCAGGAAGCTTCCACTAAACGATCTATCGTTAACATCATGTATCGTTGATTCAGGTTTATTTAATTCTTCAGATACTTTTTTAGCTGTTGTTTTTAATGCTAACTTTAATTGGGAAAATTCGTCTTCTAATAAAAAGAAAGTAGAAAAAGCATTTACAAAATGGTTCCTCAAGCATGGGGAATATAGCAAAGTTAAAAAAATATTCCTTTTTGGAGGAAGTCGTGGTGGAGTATTAGCTATGAGAATGTCAAAAAGAATTAGAAAAGATGGATGGCTTGATACTCCAATTTATATAGGCTTGATTGATGCTGTTCCCAACAGGGAGCAGAATGAATTAGAAACTAATGACGGTGAGAAATATACAAACCCGTTAAATTCGGATAAATATGCCCGCTATGCAGATCTTTATAAATTCTACAAATATGGTTATTATCCTGCGCCGTTAAAAATAAAACATCAGCTTACAGGTTCCGGTGTAATTCTTGGCAGTCTTTGCCATGCATTTTGTTTTGATGAGAATTCTGGTTTTTATGAGCAGGAATGGTCAGATCTTTCACACACTCAGATAGGCCGGTGTGTTGATAAAGAAGGAGAAGATTATCAGCAGGAATATTTAGAGGCTGGTGTCATACCTTTGATGGATTGGATTAATGAGATTATGACAAATTAAAATAGTTTAACTTGATATAAAAATTATTTCTGATGTTGAATTGCATCAGGGCTTACCTTAAAATCATCGATATTAATAGTATATTTATATTGTATAAAAAAGAGTTGGTAAGCGATGGAAGATGAAATATCTGATAATAAGGAATGTGAAGATAAAATATCTTACCTTATAAAACAAAATAAAATATTGCATGATTCGGAAATAAAATACAAAAGTATTTTTAATTATGCTAATGATGCAATTTTTTTTATGTCTAATGAAGAATTTATAGATTGTAATCCTAAAACTCTTGAGTTATATGATTGTACAAGAGAACAGATTATCGGTCAACCTCCATACAAATTTTCTCCTGAGTATCAGCCTGACGGTTCGTTATCTAAAGATAAAGCTATCAGTTATATAAAGAAAGCTTTGAGTGGTGATCCTCAACTTTTCGAATGGGTGCATTGCAAATATGATAGATCAACTTTTTATGCGGAAGTAAGTTTAAATAGACTTGAAATCGGAGAAGATGTTTATCTTCTTGCTATTGTAAGGGATATTACAGCAAAGAAAAAGGCTCTTGAATTACAGATTGAGGCAGAGGCTGCAAAAGCTGCATCAAAAGCTAAAGGTGACTTTCTTGCTAATATGAGTCATGAAATAAGAACTCCCATGAATGCTATATTGGGGCTTGCTCATCTGGCCTTACAAACAAATTTGACTGCTATCCAATATGACTATTTAAGGAAGATAGAAATTTCAGGTAAGTCGCTTTTAGGAATAATTAATGATATACTGGATTTTTCAAAAATTGAAGCAGGGAAGTTGAAAATTGAGCATATCGACTTTGATTTAGAGGAAGTGATGACAAATGTTTCTACTGTAATTTCAGTAAAAGCAGTAGAGAAACCTGAAATAGAGGTGCTTTTTGATATAGAACCTATAATGCCCTGCAGACTTATAGGCGATCCACTTCGACTTGGTCAGATTTTGATTAATTTATGCAATAATGCATTAAAATTTACTGAAAAAGGAGAGGTAATTGTAAGAGCCAGGCTTCTTGAAGATAAAGGAGAATTTGCTGTATTGGAATTTGCTGTAGAAGATACTGGAATTGGATTGACAGAAAAACAGCAGGCTAAACTATTTCAATCTTTTAACCAGGCTGATTCATCTATAACTCGAAAATATGGCGGAACCGGGCTTGGATTATCTATTAGTAAAAAATTAGTAGAATTGATGAATGGAGAGATTAAGGTTGAAAGTAAAATAGATGAAGGAAGTACTTTTAGCTTTTATGTTGTACTTGGAAAACAGGATAGGCCTCATATTGAAAGAAATTTGCCTTTGAATATGTCTGGGACCAAAACTTTGGTTGTAGATGATTGTGAGGTTTCAAGAATAATAATAAAGAGAACTCTTGAGTCGTTTTCATTTAATGTAACCTGTGCTTCTTCTGGAAGAGAAGCATTGGATTTACTGGAGAATGAACCTGAAGATAATCCTTTTGAATTAGTTTTGATGGATTGGAAAATGCCTCATATGGATGGTCTTGAAGCTGTCAGACTTATGAAAGAAAGAAATAAAAATCCAAAATTTATTCTTGTAACAGCTTATGATAGAGAAGAAATTTTAGAAAAATCTGAAAAAATAGGTCTTGATGGTCATATTACTAAACCATTTACCGGTTCTATTCTCTTTGATACAATAATAGAAAGTTTTGCTACAGGTGGTACTTCGAAAAATATAAGCATTTATAGAGGGAAAAATAAAAGCGATGATGATGATATTAAAGGAATCATTGGAGCAAAAGTGTTAGTTGTAGAGGATAATGAAATTAACCAGCAGATTGCAGTAGAATTGCTCCAGCAGATGTTTTTAGATGTCGTGGTTGCAAATGATGGTAGAGAAGCAGTAGATAAAGCTAATAAAAATGATTTTGATATTATTTTAATGGATATCCAAATGCCGAAAATGAGTGGTCTTGAGGCTACAAAACATATTCGTAGCAGCTATAAAGATCAACAGAAAAAAATACCTATTGTTGCTATGACAGCTCATGCTATGAGTGGTGATGCTGAAAAAAGTTTTACTGTAGGTATGAACGACCATATAACAAAACCTATTGACCCTGTAAAATTAAGAAAAACTTTAATAAAATGGATTCCTCATGGGGTCCGAAAAGTTCCTGAGCTTTATAGAAAAAGAAAAACTAAAGATAATTTAGGAAACAGACCAAATAGTTTTCCTGGTATTTCAATAGCGAAAGGTTTGAAGAATGTAAATAATAATAAAGATTTATATTTTTCTCTGCTTAAAAAATTCTATTTTGATAATTTATCTACATCTGAAAATATAGAAAATGCATTGTTTAAAAATGATGACGCTTTGTCTGCAAGATTAGCTCATACATGTAAAGGAGTATCTGGAAGCATAGGAGCTTTGGAAGTCTTCAGATTATCTGGGTTGTTAGAGAATGCTATATTAAATAAGGACGAAAATCAAGTCAAAGATATGCTTGATTTGTTTAAGGCTAAATTGAAAAGTGTGTTAAATGGTTTGGCCGATTTTGCAAATGAAAAGGAATTGATCGTTTCTCAAAAAAATGGTAACAAAGAGTTATTTGATGATATGTTGATGCAGCTTAAAGATGCTACTAAAATTCGCAAAGTTTCTGCTTCAAAAAAGATAGTTAAAGAATTGAAATCATACATATGGACTGATGATTATGCAAAAGATATTATCAGAATATGTGAGGCGGTTGATAAGTATGATTTTAAAAAGGCCCATGACTTTATTCTTGAAATTTTAGGTGATAGTAAATAACAATTAATGAGACTTTTTTCATATGTGTGATGATTTAGATAAATGTATTGTTCTTATTGTTGATGATACTCCTATGAATATTGATATACTTGTTGATACTTTGGGAGATGACTACGAAATGCGAGTAGCCTTGGATGGAGAAACTGCGTTAAAAGATATCCATGAATTTCCGCCTGATATTATCCTTTTAGATGTGATGATGCCTGGAATGAGTGGTTATGATTTATGTGAAAAACTTAAAGCTGATAAAAAAACTTCTAATATTCCTATTATTTTTATTACTTCAAAAAATGATGATAAAGATGAAGAAATTGGATTGAAGCTTGGCGCTGTTGATTTTATAACAAAACCTTTTAATCCTGAGCTTGTGAAAGCCAGAGTGCATAACCAGGTTGAGTTGAAGAGATATAGAGATACTCTTGAGGTTCTTGTCAAACAGAGAACTAAAGAATTACAATCTACCCAGGAGGCAACAATTTTAGCTATGGCTGTTGTCGCAGAAAGAAGAGATAATGAAACAGGCAATCATATTAAAGCAACCCAATATTATGTTAGACTTCTTGCTGAATATTTAAAAAATAATGACAAATTTGCAGAGTTAAAGCAAAGTGGTGTAATTGATCTTTTGGTTATGTCAGCTCCTTTGCATGATATAGGAAAAGTTGGCATACCTGATAATATTCTATGTAACCCAGGAAAACTTACTCAGGAAGAATTTGAGGAAATGAAGAAACACTCTGTTTATGGCTACGAGTCAATACGGGAAGTTGAAAAAATTCTTGGTTATAGTTCTTTTCTGAAATTTGCTGGAGAAATTGCAGTAAGTCATCATGAAAGATATGATGGAAAAGGTTACCCTTATGGGTTAAGAGGAGATGAAATACCAATTTCAGGAAGAATTATGGCTGTAGCAGATGTTTATGATGCTTTGGTTTCAAAACGTATATATAAACCTCCTTTTAATCATAAAGCTGCAATAAGAATAATTACGGATGGAAGAGGAACACAGTTCGATCCGGATGTAGTTGATGCCTTTATTGCCCTTAAGGATGATTTTCAAAAAGTGCATTCATCTTAATGAATATATAATTGATTAGTATGGGACTTCATACGATATTTAACTTTAGACTATAGGTTTTAGACTGAAAAAATCGTGGTTTTGATTTTTCGTGGATTATGGATTCAGGTTAAATTATCATCGCCTAAGACAATGCTTAGAAAAATATGTTCCATTTAAAAAAAATTAGTTGTTTCCCGTTTGGAGTACTAAAGTATGCAAACTAATATTAATCTGGAAGTATGTGTAGATAATATTGAATCAATAATTTCAGCTGGTAAAGTTGGTGTTGATCGCTTGGAGTTATGTAGTGCTTTGGCAGTTGGTGGTATAACTCCTTCTTCAGGATTGGTAAAATATGCAAAGAAGAATGCCAATATATCATTACACGCAATGATAAGGACAAGAGGTGGGGATTTCTGTTTTAGTAGAGAAGAGAAAAGGGCTATGAAATATGACATTTCTTCTCTTGCGGATTTAGGTGTTGATGGAATAGTTATTGGTTTTTTAGATCATGATTTTAATATTGATTTAAAGGTAACTGATGAATTTGTTACTCTTGCTAAAAAGCTGAATTTAAGCGTTACTTTTCATCGGGCAATTGATTTTGTAAAAAATTATAACAGCAGTATAGAATCGCTAATTGATATAGGGATTGATAGAGTTCTTACATCGGGGCAGTCAGATAAAGCATTTTGCGGACTGGATAAGATTGCTGAAGCCAATATGAAATTTGGTCAAAGAATAGAAATAATGGCCGGTAGTGGAATTAACTCTGGAAATGTAAGTGAGATTATTCAAAAAACAGATGTAAAAAACATTCATTGTTCTGCTTCTATATTGGTAAATAAATTTCCTGATAAACAACTTTCTCTTGGGAGTTCGTCTTCAAGTCTTGAATATTCAGTTGTAAATGAAAATGAACTTAAACTTATAAAAGAAAGACTGTCTGTTTGAAAGAAAGCTTTTAAGAAGTGATTGCTAGGCAGGAGCACTCAATGTCATTGACTTAAGACTTTTTATTATTTCAAGCTTACTATTTATTATTTTCAGAAAAAACTTTTATATAAAAACGGCCTAGCAGATGCCGCTTTCCATTCCGCTTTAAATTAAATACTGGAGCCCTTATTCGCTGGGATAAATGGTTTTGTGGCGCCCGTCAGGCGAATAGCCTGGTCAAAACCAACGCCCTGTGCATCCTCTGCATTCAAAAATTTTATCTTTCGTATATTACAGCATTTCCTGTCAATGCAATCGGTCGTTCGGAAACGACAGAGCGTTTCCCTCCAGAATCACAGCTCTTAAATTAAATTTGTATTTCCGCTTTTTTATAAACCCTTAAGTTAATAGCATTGGGAGCACTCCCGTACCAGTTATAAAAATAGATAATTTTGCCTTCACTATTCCATTTGATATGAAGAGCATTTTCCATGTTGATTTCTTTCGTTTTTACTTTTACAACCATTGCAGCTGAATTGGATTCTTCATCTATTATTCTATTTGTATATTCTACTTCCATTTCTGCTACACTTGAAAAGAAATCTGAATAGATTTGTTTAATGTCCTCGCGGGTTGTTTCTTTTTTTGTTATCCATGGATTACCTGCTTTTTGGTTTAATCCGTGTACAATATGATCAAAAGATTCAGCAAATAGTTCTGCTACAGTATCGGGGTTTCTATTTCTAACTGCCATGGCATAAGTCTCAATTTGCTCATTAATCTGTTCTCTTATTGCCATTTTTTTTGAAACTTCTTATAGATGAAATTGATAAAATTTGCGCTGTCCGGATTGCTGCAGTTCCTGCTTCCATTGTTTTTGAGCTCTCTCAACAGAGATTGCTTCAAATTTTATAGTTTGACCAGGAAAACGTTGTGATATTAGTGGTATATCTGCGGAAATAACATTGGCTATCCGTGTATAACCACCTGTTGTTTGACGATCACTCATAAGAATAATTGGATTACCATCTTTTGGTACTTGTATTGTCCCAATATTTATTGCGTCAGAAATAATATCTGCCTTTTCTTTATGCTCTATAATTGGCCCCTCCAAACGATATCCCATGCGATCGGCGGAGTTTGTTATTTTATATGTTGAATTCAAAAATGTTCTTATTCCTTTTTTGGTAAAGCATTTATTGTCAGGTCCCAATATGACACGAATAGGATCTTTTGGATCATATTTTGGGATAAATTCATCAGAGAGACCAAGTCCGATTCTATTCGGATTGATTGAAGTTTCTTTTCCAAATAAAATATCATTGGCTTTCAATGGTCTACCTTCAACACCTCCCATTTTTCCTTTTGCATAAGTAGAGCTGCTGTTTAGGAGTTTATCTACCTGAATGCCGCCTGATACACAAATATATGCTCGCATTCCGTTTTCCCGCTTCCCGAATGATAAAGTCTGTCCTTTTTGGATAAATTGAGAACACCACATTCTGATAGGTGTATTATCTATCATTGGAGATAAATTTGCTCCGCAAATACTTATAATTGTATTATTTAATGCCTGAAGGACAGGGCCCATCATTGTGATTTCAATTGCTGCATCGTTTCTAAGGCATCCTGCAAAAACATTGCCTGCCTGAATAGCAAACGAATCCATTGCACCGCTTACTACAATGCCCTGTTTCTGATAACCATATCGGCCAAGATCCTGTATTGTTGAATAAAGTCCGGGCGAAATAACTTTAAAAAGTTCCATTATTGCTTTCCTGCAGGTTTAATAGTTATATTATTCCGTTCAAGTTCACTTATTAGATTTTGAACAAAAAGCAATGCACTTGGTTCATCCCCATGAACACATACAGTATCTGCTTTTATATTAATAATTGTTCCATCAATAGCTTTTACTGTTTTTTCTGTTATCATTTCGATAACACGCTCCACTGCAACTTTTGCATCATGTATAACTGCATTCTCCATTGTTCTGGGAGTTAGTGAGCCATCCGGCATATAATTTCTGTCAGCAAATATTTCCTGAGCAGCTTTAAGCCCAAGCTTTGCTGATTCTTCAATTATAAGACTGTTTGATAAACCAAAAATAATAAGTGTTGGATCCAGATCATAGATTGCGTTGCATATAGCATTTGCTATTTGACGATCTTTTGCTGCAATATTGTAAAGTGCTCCATGAGGTTTAACATGCTGCATTTTTATATTATGGACTTTACAGAATGCCTGTAACGCTCCAACCTGGTAAATTATTAGGTTATATATTTCTTTAGGGGAAGAAGGTAAAGTACGTCTACCAAAACCGAAAATATCATTATATCCAGGGTGTGCTCCAATGGCAATATTGCATTCTTTTGCTTTTTTTACAGTAGTTTCCATTACATTGTGATCACCGGCATGAAGTCCACAGGCAACATTGGCACTTGTTATCAACGGTATTATATTGGTATCATTACCTACTTTGAATGAACCGTAACTTTCACCTAAATCACTATTTAAGTCTATACTATACATTTTGCTCTCTTTCTTTTATTTCAAACTCTTCTTCTGTTATAGGCATAAATCTGAGAATATCACCGGCATTTAGTAAAAATGGTTTTTTATTTGATACATCGAATAGTTTTAAAGGTGTCTTTCCTATAATTTGCCACCCTCCAGGTGAATCAATAGAATAAATACCTGTTTGGACGTCAGCAATACCAACAGAACCGGCTTTTACCAATTGACGGGGTGTACTTAGTCTTGGAGTTGCTATTCGTTTATCCATTCCTCCAAGATATGGGAATCCAGGAGAAAAGCCTAACATGTAAACAAGGTATTCAGGAGAACAGTGGATTTCTATTACTTCATCTATTGTCAGATTATTTGTTTTTGCAACATTTGCTAAATCAGGTCCATATTTTCCTCCATAACATGTCGGTATAATTATTTCTCTTGCAGGAGGAAGCATTTCTATTTCAGCTTTGTGCTGCAACTTTTTTAAAATATTACAGAGTTCTTTAAAACTGATTTTTAGAGGATTATAAAAAACAGTTATACACGTATATGTCGGTGTCCATTCTATAACACCATCAATTCTTGATTTTTCCAGGAGTAATGACATTTTACGAATATGTGTATTAATGTCTTTCGATATGTCATGCCCGAATAGCATTCTTACTGCATTGTCTCCAAGAGGAGTAAAATCACATTTCATTTTTATATTCCCTTATTTAAAAAGGTTTCCCATATGAGTCAGTAACGTTTTACATCCTAAATAGGCTGTCAATACAAAGACAAGCCAGCCTATCAATGATAGCCATAATGGATGTTTATAATCTCCAACAATTTTTTTCTTGAAAACAGACAGCAAAGTTGGGCCAAGAGTTAAAGGGAGAATAAGTCCGTTAAGAGCGCCGGCAAGAATCAACAGCATTACAGGTTTGCCTATTATTGCAAATACAATCGTAGAGAAGCATATAAAACCTATAATCCATTTGCTTCTGTTTTTTGCAATAGAACTATGAAAAATTTCAAGAAAAGATACTGAAGTATAGGCGGCTCCGATAACTGATGTTATTGCTGCAGCAAACAGCAGAATGCCGAATAGTCGCAGGCCAAAATTTCCTACAGCATATTTGAATACGCTTGCCGGTGGATTTGCCGGGTCAAGTTTAAATCCGGCAGTTACTACTCCTAGAACAGCTAAAAACAACAGGATTCTTATAATAGAAGTGACTATGATTCCGGTAACAGAAGCTCTACTGGCTTTTCCTAGATTTTCTTTACCGGAAATGCCGGCATCAAGCAAACGGTGCCCACCGGAAAATGTTATATAGCCTCCTATACTTCCACCAACAATTGTAATAACTGCTAAGAAATCAAGTTTCACAGGCATTACAGAAAATATCAAAGCATCTTTGTATGGTGGATTACTCATAAGCATAACGTAACCTATTAGAACCAGCATTGTTGCTCCAAGAATCTTAACAATATGATCCATAGCAGCTCCGGCTTCTTTGCTTAGGAATATAAGAATACATAGTATTCCGGTAATTATTGAACCTGTAACATTATTCATTCCAAGCATTGCATTTAGGCCAAGGCCTCCTCCTGCAACATTGCCAATATTAAAGGCAATTCCTCCAATAACAATAAATGCTGATACAATATAGCCTAAGCCGGGAAATACGGTATTTGCTATATCCTGACCACGCATTTTGGTAATTGCAATAATTCTCCATATATTCAACTGTGCTCCGATATCCAGAATTATTGTAACAAGTATCACAAATCCGAAGCTTGCAAGCAGTTGTTCCGTAAAAACTGCTGTTTGAGTTAGAAAGCCTGGACCTACAGCAGAGGTTGCCATCAAAAAAACGGCTCCAATTACAGCATTTCTTTTTCTTTTTTTTTCAGTTTGTTGATATTTACGTTCAAGTTTTTCCAACTTAGATTTACTGTTTTCAGGCATATTTTTCTCTTCTCCGCATAATCTTTCTTACTTATTATTTAATACCTCTTCTACTTTACTTCAGGTAATTGACTGTGAATTTGGAGCCCTACGGTAATTATCTCTAATAACTATTTTATTTTGATTAGTTAGATGGTATCTGAAAAGGGCTTTATATAAATTTGAGTTCGAAAAAGCACAACTGGCGTTGTGAACTCTCACATTACGATTTAATATTAGCTCGTAATGTGAGAGTTCATGACGATAGTCATGTAAAGACCATATCCTTTTGAAATCAATCATTAGTGATTACCTTTACAGATACCTTCTAGTTAAACTCATAGTTACCTAGATTGATAAGGTTATGGCCAATATGATTGAGTGCAACGATTATTGGACTTTTCTGTTCACGCACAAATAACACTTGAGTATTTTCCTGAATTATATCTCCATTGTCAACAACAATTGTATTATCTGGATATTTTAATCTTAATTCTTTTATAATAGCTGCATCTTGGGCAAGGCTGCCTGAATAGTCAGGTTTATTGGTTTCATAATTATAAGGATAGAATCTAGCATGAGTATCAGTAGTTATAAGTACTTGTAATATTAGTGATTTAGAAAATAAATCTATGTTTAGAAAGAGAAGCGTTACTATAACTAACAATGTTATACATTTCCTCCCCATTTTTCTCTCCTCTTTTTAAAAGAAACTTTTACCTGCCCTCATTTACTTGAATGAGTATAACTTAATCGAATAAAATATGCAAATATTTTCTTTGTTGATACAATTTTGTTTTCATATATTTTTGTCAAAAAAGATTTTTGGTGAAATAAATCTTTAAGTACAGTATAATATTAATATATACCAAAGGTATTTTGTTTTTTGGCTATATACGATAAAACCTAATTCGGTTTTTAGTTAGATTTTTCAAAAACTCAACCGTTTTTGGTATAATTAATGAGAAATAACTAAAATGGAGACTAATGTTATGCTTCAGATTTTTTCGACTAAAATGTCAAAACTATTAAATATTCATTTTATTTTTTTAGGAGTTTTTTTCTTGTGTTTTTCTTCTGTTGCTGTGCAGCCTCATAAAGAAAGTTTAATGGTAAATAATACTAGGAATTTAAATTCTTATTCTTTATTAAGCATTTCAAAAGTAAAATATAAAAATAAAGTTTTAACTGTAGCAGGGGACACAGATTTACCTGATAAATCGATATTGCAAATAAAAATTATACCGGATAACGGTGCGGCTAAATACAGTGTATTTGCCAAGGCTATGGTAGAGAATCGCAAATATAATTGTGAAATAGGAATACCACAAAAATCTGAGTTATTTAAAGGACCTTATAAAGTAGTTGTTAGTTTTATTTTGGATATGCAGGAAAATTTAAATGTGCTTCATTTGGTGGGAAATGGTGCTGATAATCTTACCGGGGATTTGGTTCAAAGAGAACCTATAACAGACTATAAAATTCTTCAGTGTTCTGTAATAAAACCATTATTTACATTGCAAATGGAGAAGTATTCATTAGATAGTCCTGGTAAATTCATCAAAGACAGCCCTAAATATGTATTGGTTTTCTTTTTAACGAAATGGTCGAAATATGATTGGAAAGGAATGTTGCAGTACTCTTATGCTCCCTGGGTAAAGGATACAAAAAATTCTGAAAAACTTTTGGAGTCATGGTTTGGTTCTATAAAATTGGTAGGAGTTGGTTATATAGAAATCAAGGTTAGTAATGATTTAATGACAGAATATAAATTAGAGCTGTTTTATACAAAAGGAAAGTCAAAAGAAGTTATTGGTAAATCTATTAATATAAAGCTAGTTAAGGATAATGAAGGAGCATGGGGAGTTCTTCCCGCTTCAATAATAGAACAACATGCTATTTTTGATCTGGACTTTAAACAATAGTTTCATTATGGATTGTTATTTGTGTTGATAGATATAAGAAGGAGGATAGAGTCGTGAAAAAAATACTAGCTTATACTCTTCTTTTCTTTAGTCTTAACATATGTGTTCTTCATTCAAATGTTATTACTGCTGAAAACTTTGCAAAAGAGTATATTGAGAACAGAAAAGTTGCTGATAGTAAATTTTTAAACAAAAAAGTTGATATTATCGGAACAGTAAATAAGGTCGGAAAAACTATTTTATTTCAAACTTATATTGAAATAAACGCTTACAAAGATGATTATGATGAATTTTTTATTTATGCATATCCGATAAGTCATTATAATAAAAAAATAAAGAAATTAAAAAAAGGTACAAAAATAAGAATTATTGGTAAATGTGAAGGAAAAAGTTTTTCAGGAAATTTCAAAATAGTTAACTGTAGAGTTTATACACATAAAAAGTAACTTTGATATTAAAAAGCATTTGAAAGAACTGTAATAATTTGTCATCAAATGCTTTTTATATGAAGCCTGTTATTATTTGTGTACGCTTGATGTAATTTGTTTTTGAGTTTCTATTTTAGGTTTAATATTCACCATATTAAATTCCTGTGCAATATCCAGGAATATTAAAAAAGCTAAAAATAAAAACAATACTACTCCTATTATATTCATTATACTTATTTTTTTTGCATACTTTATTAGCATCATTGCCGGGAATACGCCAAATATCAACACGCCTCCTACTCCTCCTGCAATGTCAAGAGCATCTAAAAACAGGTTAGGATAAAATAATGAGACTATCAGGGAGGGAGCTAATGTCAGAATAATATTCAGGACTTTATTGTCTATTTTAAATGTTGATATCATTAGGTCTCTTATAAATCCTCTAAGTCCTATTACAACACTAATAAATGAAGTGAAAATAGCACAAAGAGAAAAAATCATTCCAGCTAATGTTATCCAGTTGCTATGTAAGTTGGCTGAAAGTGGTACTGTTGCAGGTTCTGCATGTAAATACGCATAAAGTAAATTGCCTTTTCCGCCTCCGCCCATTGGAACTGCACCTATTGTAACAAAATTCCATATTAGAACTATTGCACAGGAAATAGTAGTACCAATTATAATGGTAGACCATATTTTTTTTCTATTGTTCTCTAATGTTCTACAAACAGGTGGAACAATATTATGAAAAAGAAATGTTGTCATAATTACAGGAGCAGCAGGGATAAGGAAAGACCAGTCTGTATAAGTAAGATTTGAGACATTCATTCTGCTTGCAGTTAAAATTATCAAACATATAAATGAAGCTGCAAGTAGAAACATAAAAAGAGCATTAGCTTTTACTACATATGCAAGTCCAAACAAAGTAATGAGTGTTGTTGGTATAAAAAATACAAGGAGGAAAATATTTTCCGGCAGTCCTATTGGTATTAAATAAGCTAAAATTGTTGCACTGCCGCATAAATAAGCTACCATAATTCCGTAATAATTTATAAGGTATCCAAGAACACATAGATATTTTCCTGTTAATCCGAAATCCTGTTTATATATTGAAGGATAATCAGAAGCAACTGCATTACTTTTCATGAATCTCTCAGCAAGAACAATTGCAGTAAAAGTCATTATTATCCAAACTATTATAATGCCGATTGTAGAAGGAATAAAACCTGATAATCCTGTTTGAACAGGTAGCCCAAGAACTCCGGCACCAATCGTTGCACCGGCAATCAGTAAAGCTAAACTAAATACGGTTGCATTTTTCTTTACAGATACATGACCCATACTAATTTTTCCTCCTTGTTATTATTTGTAACTTTTTAGTTTATATAAATTGTTGGATCTTTTAAGCCGGCGGTCTGAAATGCTTCTTTTCTTTCTACACAGGTGCCACATGTTCCGCAATGAAATTTTTTCCCTTTATAGCAGGACCATGTATTAGAAAAGTCAACTCCAAGCTCCTGACCTCTTTTAGCTATTTGCCCTTTAGTCATTGATACAAATGGCCTAATTACATCAATGTTAACATAAGTACCTAGTTTTATAGAGTTGGACATAGAGGATAAAAATTCTTCGCGACAATCAGGGTAAATAGCGTGATCTCCTGAGTGTGCTGCAATAACTAAGCCTTCTGCTTTTCTACTTTCAGCAATACCGGCAGCAATAGAAAGCATTATCCCATTTCGAAATGGAACAACTGTTTGTTTCATGTTTGAATCCTCATAATGTCCATCTGGAATTTCATCTCCGCTTTTTAATAGAGAAGATTCGAAATATTTATTCATGAAATCCAGTTTTATTATAATGTGTTCAATATTAAGTTTTCTACAGTGATATTTAGCAAATGGTATTTCTTTGGAGTTATGTTTGGAGCCATAATCAAAGCTTATCCCTAAAACAACTTTATAATGTTCTGTTGCTTCATATAAAGCACAAACAGAATCCATACCTCCACTTATTAATACGATTACTTCTTTTTTCATTTATTCTTCTCAAAAGCTTTGCTGTGAAAAGTGCTGGTCCATGATTCGACACTTGGGTTAATTCTTAATACACCAAATTCCTGTAATAGTTCAAATCCCATCAAATATATAAATATTATCAATAAAATAATTCCCCAGATTTTTTTACTGTATTTTTTTGCATATTTTATAAGGATTAAAGCGGGGAAAATACCGAAAATTAATACTCCTCCCACTCCTCCTGCAAAATTTAAGGCTCCAAGGAAAAAGTTTGGGAATAATATTGCAACAACTAATGGTGGTGTAAAAGTAGCAAATATAATTAATAAGTTATTATCCAGTTTGAATGTTGAAGCTATAAAGTCTCTTAAAAACCCTTTCAGTCCGATAACAACACTTACAAAAGAAGTAAATATGGCACAAAAAGAAAAGATCATGCCTGCAATTGTTATTGTCTTTGAATTTAAAAGACTTGCAAGAGGGACTGTTGCCGGCTGATTATGCTGAAAAGCATAAAGTAGACTTTCACCTCCGCTGGTATTTGTCATAGGAAGTGAACCTATTACTACAATAACCCAGAGCAAATTGATTACACAGGCTATAGTGGTTCCTAAAATTATTGATTTATATATTGCTTTTCTATCATGTTCGAGAGAGCGGGTTACAGCAGGTAAAATATTATGAAATAAAAAAGCGTTGAGAATAATTGGCATTGCAGCCGGCAGGAAAGGCCAATCTGTAAATAATAACCTGCCAGCGACTACTTTATGTCCCACCAAAACTAGTAATATGGCAAATGTAATGAATAGCAACAGCATAAAAAATGAGTTTGCCTTTAATACATAAATTAAACCATATAATGTTACTATTGCAGTAGGAATGAAAAAAATCAGTAGAAATATCCATGAAGGAAGAGCTATTGGTATTAAGTAAGCTAATATTGATGCTGCAGCACATAGATAAGCAACCATAACACCATAATAGTTGATAAGGTAGCCCAACACAGATAAGTATTTGCCAATAACACCAAAATCCTCTTTGAAAACTGTAGAAAAATCATTTATATAATTTCCTGTCATCATAAAACGTTCTGCTATTATTAATGCTGTTATTGTCATTAGAATCCATATTGCAATAGTACCAAATAGGGTTGGGAAAAAACCTGATAATCCTGTTTGTACCGGTAAACCTAATATTCCAGCTCCTACAGTTGCTCCTGCAATTAATAAACCTACACTAGCTATTTTTGGTTTTTGACTCATAATTTATCTTAGATAAGCTCCTTTTTTATGTTATGAATTAGAAAAATTAAGTTAAATTAATTAAAATCATTATAGAGGATAATATCTTTTAAAGATATAGAAAAATAAAAAAAAGCCGGGAAAAACTGTTTCTGATTGAAAAAAATATCTAATTGGGTATAAGATTCATAAAAATACAGGTAATACTCTTTTCAATTAGTGCCTTTTGTATTATAATAAAATAATAATAATAATTTTATTGCTGTAATTAACCTGAAAATCTACAAATATTCTTAAAAATAATAACAACAAACTAAGGATTTTTTCTATGAAGAAAATACTGTTAACAGGAATAACCGGATTAGTAGGAAGTGCTGTTGCCACTGAAGTACTTAAGCGTGACAAGGACATAGAAATTATTGCTCTTGTTAGAGGTCAGGGCAATAAAGATGCTACTTCAAGAGTTAAAGAAACTATAAGGGAACAGTGTGATTTTGATGGAACACCTGAGTTTGCAGAAGAAGCTCTTTCCAGAATTACTGTTATTAAGAGAAATATTGCAAGCCCGATACCAAGCGCAAAAATTGATTCACTTGAAGGAGTTGATGTAGTTTTTCATTGTGCTGCTGATGTTAATCTTGGAAAAGATCCATACGGAAAAACATATATAAACAATTATCAAGGTACAAAAAATATCTTAAAAACTGCAAAAAAACTTGGCGTTAAAGCTTTCCATCAGGTAAGTACTGCGTATGTTGCTGGGAAAAATCCTGGTGTTGTTATGGAAGATGGGCCTAGACCTGATCCAAGTTTTAATAATTCCTATGAAAAAAGTAAGTATAATGCTGAGCAATTAGTAAGAGATTCAGGTTTGCCTTATAGTATATATCGTCCTTCAATTATTGTTGGTAGTTTGAAAGATGGTAGAATCAGAAAACCGTTAGCTTTTTATAGAATTCTTGAATTCTTTGCTAAAATGAAAAAACAGCAATGTGCAAAACTGAATATTAAACCACATGAGCCTATGCATATGACTATGCATTTACAGGCTAAACATTCAAACAAAATCTATTTTGTACCAATAGACTATGTACAAAAGACGATTACTGATTTGTTTTTCCTTAAGCCGGAAAATAGGACTTATCATGTAACAGGAAAAAATCCTGGTTCCCTTTCTGATATTGCTGTTATTGGTAAAGAATTGCTTAGAATTGATGGATTAGAAGTTGTTGAAAAAGCCTCACAGCTCTCAATTAAAGAAAAACTTGTACATAAATTCCTAGGTGATTTAATGCCTTATTTTTCAACCGATATTACTTTTGATACTTCAAATGTGGAAAAGGCATTGGGAGAAGATAAACTTGATTGGAAAATAGATTATGATGCAGTTTATATTATTATTAGGGAATATTTTAATAATATGTTCCCTGAAGTGATGGGACCTCATTAATAGTTAGTTTTTGAATTTAAAATTAAGCTGTATTTAGTATATCATTTGCTAAATACGGCTTTTTTGTTTGCCCAGCAAAGCTGGCAAACCCGTCATGCAGAAAGAAGCATGAAACACCCAGTTCAGGGGGAAGTTAATCCGAATTGCAAGGGCTTTACTGGTAACGGTATTGTCTGAAGGAAGCAATAGGAAGTAAACAGTACATAACGAAAGTGAACCTGCTTCGGCGCTGTTGGTAGGTAAGCGTGCAAAATATCGCAAAGCCTGATACCTGAACATACCAATAGTGTGATTGAGGATGAGATTGTTTACAGGGACCAGTGTATTAACTGGGGAAGCCTTATACTGTTCTGTTTTTTTTTACAGATATTGATGTTCAAGCAGAAATGTAAGACTGATAGATGTGGTGTGAGGTGGCAGATGAACCCGTAGTAGTGATGAAATTTCTGCCTGTGAAAGCTGGTAACAGACTGGAGGATAAAACAGAAATGATTAACTGCCTATCAGTTAAATGCAGTATTATTCAAAAGATATGCTGTAATGCGAAGGGGTGAAGTTAATTTGAAAACTGATATTATACATTTAACCTGATAGAACAGAACACAAACTATCCAACGGGATGGAGTCCTTTACACATGGTTGAAGTGGAAGCTTCACACTGTGTGTTTTGACTGTTCATCAGAGTAAGTACGGTCAACAGATATATATTGCCATTCAGGATAGAAAGTATCTGCCCGCACTGAAGGTCAACTGAATGTTCAATTTAGGAGAATGGATAAATCAGTGCAGTAACCATAAAAAGGAATAATGAATTGAAATATTACAGTTTATATGACAGAATGCTGAACCGTAAGAACCTTACAGAGGCATTCCACAAAGTAAAATCAGCGAATGGAGCTCCCGGCATAGACGGGCAGTCCGTCAAAGATTTTGCCGTTAATCTTGATGTTGAAATTGATGAACTCCTTTTTGAGCTGAAGAATAAAACCTATAAATCCAAGCCTGTAAAACAGGTGTCAATTCCGAAGAAAAGCGGAGGTGAAAGAATTTTAGGAATCCCTTCAGTTCGTGACAGAGTTGTACAGCAGGCTCTGCTTAACATACTTCAGCCAATATTTGATTGTGATTTTCATCCTTCCAGCTATGGTTATAGACCAGGCAGAAGCGGTCATAATGCAATCAGTAAGGCAAGTATGTTTATCCGCAAATACAATATGGAGTGGGTTGTTGATATGGATCTGAGCAGATGTTTTGATACGCTTAATCATGATATAATAATCCAGTCATTTAGAAAATGGATAGTTGATGGAAGTATTCTCAATTTAATAAGAATATTTCTTGAAAGCGGAGCAATGAAAGACAGTGTTTTTGCAGATACAGATACAGGTAGTCCGCAGGGCGGAGTAATCAGTCCTTTTATAGCTAATGTCTATCTTGATCATTTTGATAAATTCATGATGAACAGAAATTATCGAATAGTACGTTATGCTGATGATATCCTGGTATTCTGTTTTTCCAAGAGCGGAGCTTATAATGCACTTGCAAAAGCAACGGATTATCTTGAAAAGGACTTAAAGCTTACAGTCAATAAAACCAAAACACATGTTACACATTCCTGTATGGGAGTAAAATTTCTTGGTGTTGAAATACATACCAATTTTACAAAGATTCAGGATTGCAGATTAAAGGAGTTTAAGAATAAAATTAAACGCCTGACCAAACGTAACAGCGGAGGTAATCTTGGCGGCATGATAAAAGTTTTAAATCCAGTTATCAGAGGATTTGCCTACTATTTCAGAATTGCAAACTGTAAAAGAATCTACAGAGAGTTGATGAGTTGGATCAGACACAGGCTTAGAGCAAAACAGATGAAGCTTTGGAAAACTCCAAAGAAACTTCATAGGAGGCTTAGACAGCTTGGCTATAACGGCAACTTTAAGAAAATCAAAATGTCTTCATGGAGAAATTCTTCAAGTCCACAGGCTCATTATGCTATTCCAAATTCTTTCTTTGATGAAAGTGGACTGTTTGACATTTACAAAGTACAAACTGGTATTACTGTTCTATTAAAATAGAATAATAATTAACATGAGCCGTATACGAGGACCGTACGTACGGTTCTGTGAGAGGGATAAGATAAGAGTTATAGCCTTATCTTACCCTACTCGATTATTGAAAGCTAGCTAAGGTTATTTGATGAATAATCATTAATATAAAGAAAAAATTGGGGCTTGGAGCTAAATGAAAAATGTGGGTTTTCTGTAATGGGACATATGTGGTGGGGATAGGGAGATTTGAATAAGTTACAGAAAACCCACATAACAGTATCAAATTTATCTTAAAATTTAAAAGTTACAAGCCAAAATCATAAAAAACTATAAAAAATGTTAAAAACACATGGATTTAAATGATTATTTGTTTGCTGTAGGAATTTTTTAAAGACGAAAATAGTATTGGTTGGTTGTTGATATTGTTATTGTCAAGCTTTTTTTAAAAAAATCATCTATTTTTTGTTAGATTTTTGGAGCTTTCTTTATCTTTTATTTTTATATTAGATGGTCTTTTGCAGTATTTATGATTTTGCTCTAATATCTTTTCTAAAAGTTTTTTTGCTTTATGTTTGTTATTGGGCTTTTTCATTTTAGTCACCTCAAGAATTTTGCCACCAATATTTTCTTTAAATATTCAAGCATGAAATATGCCATTTCTTTAAGTATACTCGAAAATCATATACTAGAGAAAAAATAGCATAGTTGATGAAATGTGGGTGACAGTATGGCTCTCTGTAAAGGAATTGTAAATGATATTTATTTATTGTTCTTTTCATATGTTATATCCTAAATATTGAGTTTGAAATTGTCTATGAGTCTAATATTATCTATTACTACTGCAACGAATCTGCGTTCAAAGCGGTCTTCAAGATAATCGACTTTAATTCCTTTTTTGCTAAGTTCTTCTTTTATTACTTCTATTTCTTTATTTTGTCTAACCAGTTTGACGTATTCAGATGCCAATTTACGTCCTTCATTGGAGAGTCTTCTATTTCGTGAACTCATAGCTAAGCTATCGTGTTCCCTAATAATTGGACATTCAACTATTGCTGTATCAATAAAAAATGTCTTACACATCTTTTTAACAAGCTGTAGTTGCTGATAGTCTTTTTCTCCAAAGTAGGCTTTATCTGCTTTGACTATATTAAGCAGTTTCATTACTATTGTTAATACGCCATCAAAGTGTCCTGGCCTTGATGTGCCGCATAATAATTTACTTAGGCTATTTTCTGTTATTTTGTATTGGTAATCATCCGGATATAGCTGCTCAAAAGTAGGGGCTAATAAAATATCTGCGCCTATTCCTTTTAAGATATCTACATCTTCGCTCCAAGTTTGCGGATATTTCTCTAAATCTTCAGGATTATTGAATTGTGTTGGGTTGAGAAAAATCGTTACAACAGTCAATTGGTTTTCCGAGATGCTTTTTCTTATAAGGCTTAAATGACCTTCATGTAATGCTCCCATTGTAGGAACTAATCCAATCTTCAAATCTGCAGGTAAAGTATTTTTATATTTCTTCCATTTATTAATGTCTTTAAATATTTTCATTTTAAAAGCTTTCTTGTTTATTAGGAAAATCCAAACTCTGGACATCATTATGAAAGTTATTTAATGCATTGGACATTAGTTCAAACCCTTTAAGATACTGTCTTACAAATTTAGGACTGATATCTTTGTACATTCCGAGCATATCCTGAAGAACCAGTACCTGACCGTCCGTGAATCGTCCTGCTCCGATTCCTATAGTAGGAATATCTATTGTTTCTGTTATTTCTTTGGCTAGATCTGAGGGTATACATTCAAGAACCAATGCAATGCACCCCATTTCTGCTATTTGGTTTGCTTCTCCTAATAGTTTTGCAGCATCTTCTTTCCCTTTACCCTGAATACAATAATTTCCCAATGAGTTTATTGATTGTGGTGTTAGACCAATATGCCCGATTACAGGTACTCCTGATCCAATAATATGTTTGATTACTTTTTTATTACCTGTAACTCCTTCAAGTTTGACTGCATTTGCACCCGCTTTTATAAATTTGTTTACAGTTCTCATTGCATATTTAATTCCTCTTCTGTATGATAAAAAGGGCATATCACCAATAATTAATTTTTCTGATTGTATTCCTGTTGCAACTCCTTTAATCATTAGAGTAATTTCATCAACTGTAGCATGTACAGTAGATGGATTGCCATGCATAACCATTGTACCACTGTCACCAATTAAAATTGTATCTATATTACTGCTATCAATAATTCTTGCAAAAGTATAATCATAGCAGGTAATCATAGAAATTTTCTTTTTACTTTTTTTTCTTTGTTTAAATTCTGTGATTTTCATCTGTTTCCTTCAAAGTAAACATTTTTACAAATGATTTATAAATTTCCTGATATGAGTCTCCTTTGAGACTTTCAATATTTTTTTCTACAGTTCTCATATCTCCTCTGCATAATGGCCCGGTTAAACAGTTTCTGTAGTCATCTGCAATATTTTGAGTAGTCTGTTTAAGAAATGGAGCTAATAATTCAGCATTAACATTAAATGCCTCAAGCTCACTAAAAAATTTCTGCCACAAGAGACAGGTGTAGTTATTTGCCATAACGCATAAAGCATGATATTTGGCTTTATAATCTTTTGGTATTTTTATAAACGGATTTTGAAGCTTTGGAAATAACATATTAAATTCTGGTGCATCATCATCTTGAACAAAAAGTATTTTCCTGTAATCATCATCAGAGTAACTTTTATTGCTGAAAGTCATTAATGGGTGGTATCCATATGCTTTATCAGTAAATAAAGCACCTGAAAAGTGTATAAGAATTTTATTCTGAAGTATGTCTTTATGCTGATTTATGAAAGAATCTATAGCATCATCATTAATTGCCAGAAGTATTATATTTCTTTGTTCTACTTTATTAGCAAAAGAAGTTGAAGATGATCTATGCCAGGTATCAAAATTGATATTATTAAATTTAAAGTATCTATCAAGATGAGTTGCTAATCTACCATTTCCAACAAGTAGGTAGCTTGTGTTAACACTCATTTTGTCTCCCTCCAAATATTTTTTTAAGAGTATAATAAGAACGAAATTTTAACCTTTTATCATTACATATAAATTCATATAAATTATTCTCTTTTAATTAATAAGCCTTTGATTATGTCTAAAAATATTGCATATTGATATTTATGTTGTTTTAGCTTAACATATATGTTGTTTGTGATAAAGGTTTGCTGTAATGAATATAAATTTTGATAGGATTGATGCTTTAAGGAAGGAAAAAGGCCTTGCTATAACAGGTTTATGCAGATTAATAAATGTAAATAGAGCAACTTTTTGGTCATGGAAAAAAAAGATATATTCTCCTTCTGAGCAAAATATTAGAAAACTGGCAAAAGCTTTGAATGTTTCTGTAACGGAAATTTCTGATTTACAGGAGACAGTATTACAGTCAATGACTAATCTGTCTGATTCAATAAATTCATGGAATCAGCTTGGGACAGAGGGAAGTGTACTATTCAAAGAAAAGTTTAGTTTTATAAATAGGGAAATAATTAACCTTGAGGATAAATTGACTCAAGCTACTACGATAATAAACGCATTGCTTAAATCTATGCCTATACTTTTTTATATTAAAGACAAGAAACTGGAGTATATAACAGCCAACGACTCTTTTTTAAAGAATTTAAACCTTGTTTCCGGTTTTAACGTGCTGGGTAAAAGAGATGAAGATTTTTTTAATGTAAAAGAGACTCAAAATAATATAGAGCAGGATGAAAGGGTGATTAGTTCAGGGATTCCAATTGTAGATGTTGAAGACTACATTCCCGGTACCAGGAAAAAACGCTGGGGTATTATTTCTAAATATCCGATTTTTGATACAGAAAATAGAATATCGGGACTTATTGGTACTTTTGTTGATATTACTGAAAGGAAATTGTCGGAAGAAACAAGAAAAGCACTTCATATACTACTTGAAACCGGGCCGGGGTTTAGTATATCGGTTTGGAAAAATGGGAAGACTCTGTTCGATGAAAGTGATGAAAAAATGCTGGAATTTTACTCAGATGAAATGAAAGCGAAAAGAAATGAGCAATTGGATTATCTTAAAAATGGTTCCAGACATTCTGAAGATGTTGAAATAATTAAAAATGAAATGGCAGTAGCAGAAGTGGATGATAATACATATCGCAATCCATTTATAATGACCAATAAGATATATAGATTTATAAGTAAAAAATCCGGGACGCGCTGGGTTAAAGCTATTAAAAGCGGTGTAAGTATTGGTAATTCTCTTTATACTATTGGATGTACATTTCTTTATAGTAAAGAACGTCAACTTGAAAGCAATTCTATGGCTTTTATTCGATTGCTTAATTCGTTGTCAGATGTTGCTGAAATAGTTACATGGACAGCGGAGTATACTGATGATGAAAAACTTTATCTTACATTCATAAGTAAGAATTTTGAAGATATAACAGGATATTCTATCAAAGATTTTATTAATGTAAAACCTAACTTATTTACTCTCAGGGAGCACTTCAAAGAATCTCATAACAATGCAGGGAAAATGACTCCTTATGAACTGATAGAAAAAAAGTATCATTCGTTGATTAGAAAATATCTTAAAAGGAAAAGTTTACTTTCAAATAAAAATTTTAGATTTGTAATTACTGATTCTGAAAACAATTTGCTTAATGTAAGAACAAGTATAGAGATACAGAAAATTTCAGGTACAAATACTGTTTATTTTGGCAAGGCTATGATTGAAAAAAACAAAAAATAAATATTATTATTTACTTTTTTTATCGAATAATATTATCATTACTGAACCTGTAATTGCAATAATAATTCCGGCAATTGCTAATAGTTTAGTCTTTTGATGAAAAACTGTTAAGTCTAAAAGTCCGCTGAAAATTACTGAAAAATACATAAGAGGCGCAACTATTTTTACTGATAAATATTTTAATGAGAAAGTCATAAATATTTGAAAAAGTGTTCCGAACAAACCTACAAACAATAAAAGAATTAATTGGTATGAAGTTGGTGTTTTCCAGTTAAAAGCCATAATTATAAATGTGGCAATGGTAGAAAATAGAAAATAATAGAAAAGAGCTTCTTTTGAACGGTTATTATTTGCTTTTATAAAAAACTGAAGAAAAGTGATAGCCGTAGCAGACAATAACCCTGATAAAAGGGCTAAAACAGATATTGGATTGAATCCTTCTGCTCCGGGATTAATAATAATCGCAATACCTATAAAACTGATAATTATTGCTGTAAGTACTTTTTTATCTGTTTTTTCTCCAATAAATAGTAATAATAAAAGAGGAACAAATATTGGACGGGTATTCTGAAGAAGCATTACATTTGCTAAAGGAACGCGCTGTATTGAATAAAAAAACAGTGACATAGCAGCAAGGCCGACACAACATCTAACAATTAACAAAATAGGTTTGTTTACTTTAAAGAGAAAGTCTTTATCCTTTAATGCTATTGGAAGTATAACTATAAAACTAAATAAGAATCTGGAAAAAAGTATTGTAGAATTAGACAGCTCAGTTCCGATTTCCTTAATAAATATTCCCATTAATGAGATTGATAGTGAAGATATAATTGTGTAGATAATGCCTTTAAGCATTTTTATGCCTTAATCTTTTTACAGTGTACCGTACCTGTCGGTACACAAATTATTTTTTAAAAGGTATTTAGCGTAGTAAAACTACCATTGCTGCTTAAGTGTCAATTTTTTACAGAAGAGCAGCTTTGTGTAGTAGTCTCGGTTTTTAAACTGATTTAACTATAATAGCATTAGTTATGTCAATTCTCTTTACGTTGCTTTTACAATTGCAGGACTTAACAAATTTATAAAAGATTATTTATTACTTCTGCAGCACAGTAACAGCCAAAAATTGAGGGCATATAAGATATTGTTCCTACTACAGTATTTGCAACGATATCCGATTTATCCTGAATTGCGGGAGACATTCTCTCCTCCGGAGAAAAAACTACTCTTATACCTTTGTATATTCCTCTGCGATGCAGACGTTTTCTCAATGCTCTTGCAAGCCCGCAGTTGTAGCTCTTTGATATATCTGCGATCTGTACCTGGGCGGGATTGAGTTTGCCTCCTGCACCCATCGAACTTATTATATTTAAATTTAGTTCTAAACTGTTTATAATAAGGTGAAGTTTCGGGGAGAGTGAATCTATAGCATCAACAACATAGTCAAACGGATAAGACTTTAATATTTCAGGAATTCTCTGGTCTCTTATGAATTCATCTATTACATTGATATTGGCATCTGGATTAATATCCAGCAGTCTATTTTTTACTATTTCTGCCTTTCTTTTGCCGATGGTAGATGTTAGCGCAGGAAGTTGACGGTTTTTGTTACTTTCTGATATTTCATCACCATCAATTATTGTTAAATTATTTATTCCGGAACGGCATAAATATTCTGCAGCGTATGCTCCTACTCCACCTAATCCTACTATTAATATATTAGCCCAGTTAAGTTTTCCTAATTGTTCTTTACCTAGAAGCAGTTCTGTTCTTATATTCCAGTTATTCTTTTGGTTCATACTATAGTTGATTTTGTTATTTAATATGTTGGTGTTTTTTAATTTTCAAATACTTTGGTTCTGTTAAGATTAACTGCATTTGACAGTGAATCAATATTTATTTCTTTTATTTCTGAAACCTTTTCATAAATATCTGCAATATTCAGTTTTGATTCATCTGTTTCAAGGAATATTCGGTTTAAAGGAACCTTTCTGATTGTTTTATATAAAGAGGGAGCAGGTGATATTGCTGCCTGGCCGAATGATAAATAGATATTATTGTCTAAAAGCTGTTGCGCCAATTCCTGTTTACCTCTAAATCCGTGAATAATCCACTTTAAATCTGAAAACTCTTTTCTAATATTTAACAATTCTGAGTAACAGCGTACACAATGTATTATTATTGGTTTCTTTGATTCTTTAGCAATCTTAAGCTGTTTTATAAAGACTGATGATTGGATATCTAGCGGAGTTTTAGATAATCTATCAAGACCTATTTCTCCGATAGCTGATATATTATCTTCTTTCGATAATGCTGCTACCTTTTCAAGTTCTATTTCCAGAATATTTTTTTGAATATAACAGGGATGAATCCCAATGGAATATTTTAAGTTAGATTTTATTATTATTGAACTACTATTATCGGGAAAAATATTGACTATTTTATCAATATTTTTGTTTGGTTTATTGTTATGTGTATGTATATCAAAAAACATATTTGAAAAAATCTATAAATATTTATTTTTTTAATTTGCTTATTTTATATTAACAGCTAATTTATAGCTCCTTTCAGGAAATGGAAGCTGAAACACAGTAAGTTATTGTTAAATATCTTATCGTTTCAACCCAGTCGGGGCGTAGCGCAGTCTGGCTAGCGCATTTGGTTTGGGACCAAAGGGTCGGGGGTTCGAATCCCTTCGCCCCGACCATCTCTTTTCTTGATAAATTCATTTTTTTCGAATCTAATAAGTTATTGGTAAAAATCTTATTAGTTTCAACCCAGTCGGGGCGTAGCGCAGTCTGGCTAGCGCATTTGGTTTGGGACCAAAGGGTCGGGGGTTCGAATCCCTTCGCCCCGACCATTTCTTTTACTGTTTTGGACTTCACCACAGGGTAGCATTAATAATTAACCACATAATGCTTTAACTCTCAACCTATAAAAATACAGGGATAATATTTATTTAAATTTTATATTCTTCTATTTTATGATAATTATTCCTCCAATAACTTCTCTTCCAAATTTTGTAATTTTCATAGTTCTTTCAATGACAGGAATAATTGTTCCATCAGGTTGTTGAATCCTGTATTGAAGAATAAAAGATTCATTTTTATTAAATTCTCTCTGTTCAACTTTATTTAAGTCAGGAGGATATATGCAGGTTTTCCACATATTTGGTTTATCGTAGAAATCTTCTTTTTTATGTTTTACAAGTTCTTCAAAGCTTCTATTGGCATATATGAACCTGTAAATTGGTTGTTGCTCAACAAGCCAAAATGGAGTAAAGTCCTGCATATCCATAAAACTAAATAGAAGATCTTTGTATTCATCTAACCGTTGGAGCTCTGTTTTATCCTTAATGGTTCCGAATGTCATATTTTTATATTTATATAGTTTTTCTGAAATACAAATTTCCTTATTATCTGATTTTCTTACTGCTTTATAATTGTAATATCTTGGCCAAACATCTGAATATCTGGTTTTATTTATTCTCTCTTTCTCTTCATCAGAAATATCTGCCCATAAGTCTGGATTTTTTGCCCATTTCTTATGATTTTTAAACATATCTTCTTTATTTGATCCTAGGATTCTTTCGACAGCTTTATTTAGATATTTGAATCTAATTGTATTAATATCTGAATCAGAAAAGCCCGCAACCCAAACCCCTTCATCTATATTATCCATTGCTATTTCAAGCATATTAAGAGATTCTTCATTTTTCTTTCTTTTTGTAATGTCGGAAATAATTGATATCACATATTCTTTACTATCATCAAATTTCAGGATGGAGTTTTTTACTTCGACCCATTTTACAGAGTTTTTACCACACCTAATCTTCTGCTCTCTGACTTTAGGCCAGTTTTTGGTTTTCATTCTTTCTTCTGCTATTTTTCTGTCTTCAGGAGATAGGCTGTAGTTTAGCCAATAATTTCTTCCTGTTCTATAAAGTATATCCAAAGGACAACCTAAAATTTCAGCAACACTTTCGTTTATATAAACATTTTTTTTCTGTTCCTGATCATAGATAATTACACCATCAGACATATCCTTTATGCATTTTTTAGAAGTTCATTTGAGTTCTCGGTTTTTTTCCTTTCGCTGATATCAACAATATTAGTTATTACTCCTGAAATATTATTATTAATATCCAGTACAGGAGTCCTTGTTATTATTCCCCATTTTTTATTTCTCGTTCCGGGTATAAATCCCTCTTCAATAAGCATTTCTTTTGTTAATAAAACTTTCTCGTCTTTTAAATAATTATCTTTTGCTTCCCGTTTTGAAAAGAAATCTTCATCTGTTTTTCCATATACTTTATAAGTAGATTTTAGAGAAATATTCTTTAAAAAAGTTTCATTTGCTGTGATGTATTTTAAATCACTGTCTTTTATGTAAAAAATTGAATCAATCCCTGAAAGTAACGCTTTTATAATAACACCGGCTTCCTGTAGCTTATCATTTAGTTTAATAGTTCCTTTTAAATGCATTTGTTATTACAGATTTTAAATTCTTGCTTTCCTCCATATTCATAAACGAAAGCCATGATTCTACATTTGAGGAAAAATCTACATTCACTGCCAATTTTGTGACTCGGATGGTATTTCTAGGTCAGATATATCAGAAACAGAAATTTCCAGGATTTTTGCAAGACTTCTTATCTGTTTTCTGTTAGGAGTTGATTTTCCTGTTTCCCAATTTCCAGTAAGTGGCTCTACAAATTCCCATTAGTTCTGTAATTTTAACTGCTGAATAATGGCTCTGCTTTCTGTACAAAACAAGTTTATCATTATAAAATTTCATATTCGTATACCTTGGGTAAGTTAAATAGTTAGTGATAACTTCAATTATAAGTATAATTAAACAAAAATAAAAGTTTGATAAGCGTATTATAAAATATTATGTTTGTTTTAATGAAATTTTTTATGTGTTAATCTTTGTGATATTTTTTGCTGTAAGGTTGATGATATACTAACTTCTAGAGGATAAATAGCAGATTTTTAACATTATGTAAAGTATTGTTTTATTTGTCACGGTATATTCGGTATTCTTTATGAGTTATAATTATATCCATAGCTAAGGGAGTATAAGAAAAATTTTTTTCTTTAAAAAGTAGTAAAGCTGTAAAAGGCTAATACAGCTTTACTACAGATATTAAAAGATATACAAAAAGGAATATTAAAACAAATAATCGTCGTTTACGTCTACTAGAAATATTTATATGTTTTAAAGACTTTCAGTATATCATTTTAAATGAAATGATTAGTAGATAAGAAAAAGACTATCAAAGCAAAAATATTCTTATTATAAATAAGGCATAATAACAAGCAACATGTATTGAAGAAGGTTTTACTTTAATAATCTTTAAGTAAAGGTAATGGCATTGTTGTAGATGGCAATATCTATTAGGTAAAAGGTTTGAAATGTCCTTTTCTATTTACATATAAGTGGAAATTATATGTAAATTTGATAAGTAAAATATTATCCTTAGCTTGGTTTTTGTTCTTTTTTTTGATTTACAAAATTCAATATTTTAACTTTATCTGAATGTATTTATGTTGTTTGAATAATATAATATAGTTATTTCAAACTAGAAATATCATAGGTATGTTCATTATGGATAAAATTAATTCCGGTTTTGAAGGTTTAACCCCCGAGATATTTATTGATGCTGTCGAGGATGCATTAGATATAAGGATGACAGGATTGGCTGTTCCTTTAAATAGCTATATAAATAGAGTTTATGAAATGCAGGCTATGGATGGGACAAGGTTTGTTGCTAAGTTCTATCGTCCTGGCCGATGGTCAAAAGAAGCACTAATGGATGAACATGATTTTGTTCTTGACTGTCAGGATGCAGAAATTCCTGTTATTGCTCCGGTTATTTTGAATAATGAAAAAACTATTGCTGAAGTTGATGGTGTTTTTTTTGCTGTCTTTCCTAAGAGACTTGGACGCTTTTTTGAAGTTTGCGAAGATAATGACTGGAAAAGACTTGGTAATATTTTGGGTCGTCTACATTCTGCCGGCGCAGCAAAAAAAGCAAAAGCAAGAATTGAACACCATCCGCTCAAATCTACTATAGATGAAATAGAGTTTTTAAAAGATGGATGGTTTGTTGCTCCGAGATTTATGTCTGAATTTAATAAACTCACAGATGATATACTGGAGACAATAAAAGATTTGTTCGATGATGCAGAATATATTCGAACTCATGGGGATTGTCATTGCGGCAATATTTTATACAGGTCGGGTGAGGGGCTTATGCTAATTGATTTTGATGACATGCTGATGGCTCCCCCTGTTCAGGATTTGTGGCTCCTTTTACCTGATCATGCAAATAACTCAAAAAAAGAACTTAATTTAATAATTAAAGGTTATACTCAATTTAGGGATTTTGACCGCTCTTCATTAAAGCTTATAGAACCTTTACGTATTATGCGTATGCTGTATTTTCTTTCCTGGTGTGCAAAACAGGAAAAGGATTTGAAGTTTAAAGCAAACTTTCCGACCTGGGGTACAGAATCTTACTGGAGGCAGGAATTGAATGATTTAAAAAAGCAGCTCGATATTATAAAAAGTGAAAGATGGTAATTTGGGAGTGTATTTTTTAGATGTTTGATATAATATGTATTGTGTAAAGAAACAGTAAATAACTATAGATAATTAGGCTGAATTCAGAAAAGAATATATTAATATGAAAGAAATTATTACAAGTGTTGGTATTGATATAGGTACTACAACAACTCAATTAATACTAAGCAGACTTCATATTGAAAACATTGCTTCTATGTTTCAGGTCCCTAAAATAAACATTGTTGATAGAGAAATTATATATAGAAGTAATATTTATTTTACACCTTTAAGTTCCAGAACTGAAATTGATGCAGATAAATTAAAGCAGATTATTCTTGCTGAATACAAGAATGCTAAAATAAAAACAGATGAAATAAATACAGGGGCTGTCATTATAACCGGGGAAACTTCAAGAAAGAAAAATGCAGAAGCTGTCGCAAAAGCATTTGCAGAAATTGCCGGAAGTTTTGTGGTGGCAACGGCAGGTCCTGATCTCGAAAGCATAATTGCCGGCAGGGGAGCCGGCGCTGATAAAATATCAGAAGAAAAGCATTCTACTGTTGTTCATTTTGATATTGGTGGAGGAACAACAAATATTTCAGTCTTTAAAAAGGGAGAACTTGTAGATACCGGGTGTCTGGATATAGGTGGAAGATTGATAAAGATCAACTCCAGAGGTTGTATTGATTATATTGCTCCTAAAATAATGACACTGGCGAATAAAAAGAATATCGAAATATATGAAGGTATGCCTGTCTCTACAGCCTTATTAGAGAAGATAGTTTTTGAGATGGTGAACATTTTGAAAATGAGTGCAGGGCTAAGCATTCAGGATGATTCTTTTGCTGATATTATTACCAATCATAATATTTCTAAAGAACATAATATTGAATATGTAACTTTTTCTGGTGGAGTTGCTGATCTGGTTTACGAACCTGAAAACGAAGATGTTTTTAAATATGGTGATATTGGAGTACTGCTTGCCCAGGGAATCATAAAATCTGATATTTTAGAAAAATTCAGGCCTGTTAAGCCTATTGAAACAATAAGGGCTACTGTGATCGGTGCCGGCGCACATACTGTAAATATAAGTGGCAGTACCATCTTTTATAATCGTCATTTTTTTCCTTTGAAAAATATTCCGATAATAAAGTTGTCTCTAAAAGAAGAAAAAAAAGAAAATATTTTTAAGAGCATAAAAAGAAAACTCAAATGGTACAAATTTGAAGGAGAGCAGCATCAGGTAGCGATTGCGTTGCATGGTGATTCTTATTCTTCTTTTAATGATATAAAATATTTATCAGAAACTATTATTGAAGCAGCAAAAGAAGTTAGAAAACATAATGGAATAATAATTATTCTTGTTGAAAAAGATATTGCAAAAGCACTTGGTCAAACATTATATTGCGATTTGGAATGTAATCACGATGTTTTATGTGTTGACAGCATAAGTGTGGATAACGGAGATTATATTGATATTGGAAATCCAGTTGCTGATGGAAATGTTATTCCTGTCATTATAAAAACACTTATCTTTAAAACATGATTAACTTAAAATCGATGGTTCACTTAATATTTAATTGAAAATGATATAATATTTTAAACAAAATAATAACTATAGAGCTAACTGCAAAACGCTGGATGGTTCGGTTTTAACCAGGCTATTCGCCTGACAGGCGCCACAAAACCATTTATCTCTGCGAATAGCAAGGTTCAATGTTGAATTCAAAATGGAGGGAAATCCCGTGACTGCGGGATCGTTTCCATTTCCAGCATTCGCTTTGCAATCAGCTCTATAAAAACATTAAATAGATAGTTAATAATAGAAGTAAAAATTTTAAGGAGGGAGTAAAGTTGAAGCTTAAAACTAAACTGTTTGGACATTCCTACACGTTTAAGTCGTTAAAGGAAGTTTTGGCCAAAGCGAACGAAGAGAAGTCCGGAGATATTCTTGCGGGAGTAGCTGCTGATAATTCAGAAGAAAGAGTTGCTGCAAAGATTGTTCTTTCAGAAATAACTCTGGAAGAGCTCAGGAATAATCCTGTTGTTCCTTATGATGAGGATGAAGTTACAAGAATAATCGATTCTCAGGTTAACGAAGAGGTTTATTCCGAAATAAAAAATATGACTGTATCTGAGTTTAGGGAGTGGATTTTATATAATGAAACCTCTGAAGCAGAAATAAAACGTGCAAGTTTGGGATTAACATCTGAAATGGTGGCAGCTGTTGCAAAACTTATGAGTAATATGGATTTAATTTATGCTGCTTCGAAGATAAGAATAACAGCTCATTGCAATACTACGATAGGTTTACCGGGAACTATTTCATCAAGGCTTCAACCTAATCATCCTACAGATGATCCTAAAGGTATATCAGCTTCTCTGATGGAAGGACTCAGTTATGGTATTGGCGATGCTGTTCTAGGTTTAAATCCTGTAAATGACTCAGTTGAAAGTGTAATAAGGGTTTTAAAAACTTTTGAAGACTTTAAACAAAGATGGAAAATTCCTACTCAAAATTGTGTTCTTGCACATGTTACAACACAGATGGAAGCTGTTAAGAGAGGTGCACCTTCTGATATGATATTTCAGAGTATTGCCGGATCACAGAAAAGTAATGAGGCATTTGGCATTACAGGAGATATGATAGAAGAGGCCAGGCAGTTAATGCTAACTGACGGTACAGCTGAAGGCCCCAATGTTATGTATTTTGAAACAGGGCAGGGGGCTGAATTATCTTCTGAAGGACATCATAATGCTGATCAGTTAACGATGGAAGCCAGGTGTTATGGTTTTGCAAAAAAATATCAGCCATTCCTTGTTAATACTGTCGTTGGTTTTATTGGCCCTGAATATTTGTATGATAGTAAACAGGTTATTCGAGCAGGTCTTGAAGATCATTTTATGGGAAAACTTACCGGTATACCAATGGGATGTGACGCTTGTTATACAAATCATATGAAAGCAGACCAGAATGATATAGAAAATCTATCCGTTCTTTTGGCAACTGCCGGCTGTAACTACTTCATGGGAATACCGCATGGAGATGATATTATGCTTAATTATCAGACTACCGGATATCATGAAACTGCAACATTGAGAGAACTGCTTAATTTAAGGCCTATTAAAGAATTTGAAATTTGGCTTGAAAATATGGGAATTCTTGAGAATGGAAAACTTACAAAAAGGGCTGGCGATGCCACTATTTTTGTAAAGTAAACAGCTAATATTTAACTGAAAATGAGGTCATAAAATGAGTTGTAAAGAAAATAAGAAAAACTGCTGCTGTGATGAAATAGCAGATATATCAAAAATAGATATACGAAAACAGCTTTTGGTGCCGGAGCCTGCCAACAAAGAAGAATATTTGATAATGAAAGAAAAAACACCTGCAAGGATAGGCGTGTGGAGATGTGGACCGAGATATAAGACAGAGACAATGCTTCGTTTCAGGGCAGATCATGCTGCTGCTCAGGATGCTGTATTTTCTGATGTAAATGAATCATTATTAGTAGAATTAGATTTGTTTACTGTTCAGTCAAAATGTAGCAGTAAAGATGAATATATTACAAGACCTGATCTAGGGAAACAGCTAAATGATGAAGCTATAGAAACTCTTAAAGAAAAATGTGTTAGTAAACCTACTGTTCAAATTTATGTATCTGATGGTTTAAGTTCTGCTGCAGTTGAAGCCAATATTAAAGATATACTTCCGGCTCTTATTCAGGGATTGAAAATGCATAACTTTTCAGTAGGGACACCTTTCTTTGTAAAATATGGACGGGTTAGAACAATAGATGATGTTGCAGTGGCAACCGGAGCTGATGTTGTATGTAATCTGATAGGAGAAAGACCCGGACTTGTAACAGCTGAAAGTATGAGTGCTTATATTGTATATAAAGCATACAAAGGTATGCCGGAAGCTAGAATGACCGTTATTTCCAATATCCACAAAGAAGGAATAAATGCGATTGAAGCCGGGGCCTATATTTCTGATATAATCAAATTAATGATTGAGAAAAAGGCCAGTGGTGTTGATTTAAAAATTTAATTGCAGGAGGTTTACAAACGTGGATATTAATAAAGTAATACTATTTATTATGGTAATCTTTATGCTTGTAGGAGCCATTGATAAATGTTTTGGAAATAAATTTGGATATGGTGAGAAGTTTGAGGAAGGCTTTATGGCCATGGGGGCTTTAGCGCTTGCTATGGTTGGAGTTGTTTCGCTTGCTCCGGTTCTTGCCAAAATTTTAAAGCCTGTTGTTGGTCCGTTATATGCATGGCTTGGTGCAGATCCGGCAATGTTTGCGACAACACTGTTGGCTAATGATATGGGAGGATACCCGCTTGCTATGCAGATGGCAGGTAGTCCTGATGTAGGGGTTTTTGCAGGCCTTATTCTTGGATCAATGTTAGGTCCAACTATTGTTTTTACTATTCCTGTTGCTCTTGGAATTCTTGAAAAAGAGGACAGACCTTTTCTTGCTCGTGGAATTTTAGCAGGTGTTATTACGATTCCGCTCGGAACTTTTGTTGGAGGTTTGGTTGCAGGTTTTGATCTAAAGCTTATTTTGTGTAATCTTGTGCCAATTATAATTTTTTCTGCATTGATAGCTGTAGGGTTATGGAAAATGCCGAATAAAATGATACATGGTTTTACAATATTCGGTAAAGCTGTTGTAATAGTAATTACTCTGGCTTTAGCAGCGATAGTTATAGAAACATTAACTGGCTTTGTAGTGATACCTGGAATGGCACCAATATCTGAAGGTATTGAAATTATTGGAGCCATTGCAATTACGTTGGCCGGAGCCTTTCCCTTGGTTCATTTTATTACAGTTGTTTTTAAAAAACCTCTATTAAAGTTAGGTAAACTTTTAGGAATGAATGATGTTGGTGCCGCAGGATTGATTGCTACCCTCGCAAATGCAATACCAATGTTGGGACTTGTAAAAGATATGGATAGAAATGGTAAAGTAATGAATATTGCTTTTTGTGTGAGTGCAGCTTTTGTCTTTGGTGATCATTTGGGATTTACTGCCGGTGTAAACAGAGATATGATATTTCCCATGATAGTAGGGAAGTTTACCGGAGGGATTAGTGCGATAATTTTAGCTAAGGTTATTTTCTGTAAACATCATATATGTGATGAAAAAGCATCCTAATTCTTTTTTTAAATTAAAATTATGTTTTTTTCCCTTGGTTCTATTTGATTAGGTATAGTAAAAATATATTAATTTTGATATTATTACTCATAAATTATATACGAGTTATTATCTATACAGGGAAATGTTTTTTTGAAAAATTTATTTTGTGTATATAAGTTTAATCCAGTTTTACAAAAGGCAAATAATTAACGAGGAAGCGCACTATGGAAATGATGAAAGCTCTTGTGAAAAAGAAAGCGGAGCCCGGATTATGGCTTGATGAAGTCCCGGTTCCTGAAATTGGTATTAATGATGTCCTTATAAAAATTCAGAAAACAGCAATTTGCGGCACTGATATTCATATTTATAACTGGGATGCATGGGCTCAGAAAACTATTCCTGTGCCAATGCAGGTTGGACATGAATATGTTGGAACAGTTGCAGCCATCGGAAGTAATGTTCATGATTTTAAAATAGGCGACCTCGTAAGTGGAGAAGGGCATATTGTATGTGGACATTGCAGAAATTGTTTAGCCGGTAGGAGACACTTATGTAATCATACCATGGGAGTAGGTGTTAATAGGCCGGGAGCATTTGCTGAATATTTAGCTATACCTCAGTCTAATGTTTGGTATTGTGACGATACTATTTCTAAAGATGTCATTTCTATTTTTGATCCATTCGGAAATGCTGCTCATACTGCGCTATCTTTTGATCTTCTTGGTGAAGATGTATTAATTACAGGTGCAGGCCCTATTGGTATAATGGCTGTCGCTATAGCAAAGCATGCTGGTGCTCGTTATGTTGTTATTACAGATGTTAATGATTACAGACTTGATCTAGCAGCGAAAATGGGAGCTACTCGTGTTGTTAATGTGGCAAAAGAAAAACTTGAGGATGTGATGAAGGATCTTCATATGCATGAAGGGTTTGATGTTGGTCTCGAAATGTCAGGTAATCCTGCTGCTTTCAGGACTATGCTTTCCAGCATGCTTCATGGTGGTAAGATTGCTATGCTGGGTATAATGGCTCCTGATACCGGTATTGATTGGGATCAGGTTGTTTTTAACGGAATAACAATCAAAGGTATTTATGGACGCGAGATGTATGAAACCTGGTATAAAATGACCAGTATGCTTCAATCAGGTCTTGATATATCCCCTGTTATTACGCATAGATTTAACTATAAGGACTTCAAAGAAGGTTTTGAAATTATGCGTTCAGGAAAATCCGGGAAAATTATTCTTAACTGGGATGATTAATTTTTATATGAATTTTATATGGAGGTATATGTTATGTATGGGAAAATGAAATCTTATTTAACTGAAGAACTTAGTAATATAAAAGCTAATGGTCTGTATAAAGATGAAAGAATCATTACAAGTCCGCAAAGAGCAAATATCAGTGTCAGCACAGGACAGAAAGTTCTTAATATGTGTGCTAATAATTATCTTGGACTTTCTGATAATCAGGAAATAATTGAAGCTGTAAAAAAAGGTGTTGATGAACGCGGTTATGGTCTTTCATCTGTTCGCTTTATATGTGGAACTCAGGATATTCATAAGCAGTTGGAAAATGAAATTTCTGATTTTTTAGGAACTGAGGATACTATACTTTATAGTTCATGTTTCGATGCCAATGGCGGTTTGTTTGAAACACTATTATCTCCTGAAGATGCAATAATAAGCGATGCACTTAATCATGCAAGTATTATTGATGGGGTTAGACTTTGTAAAGCTAAACGTTATCGTTATGCAAATAATGATATGGCAGAACTTGAAGAGATATTAAAGTCTACTTCAGATGCTCGTTTTAGACTTATAGCCACTGACGGTGTATTTTCAATGGATGGAACTATTGCAAATTTGCAGGCAATCTGTGACTTGGCTGAGAAATATGATGCTTTAGTAATGGTTGATGATTCTCATGCAGTAGGTTTTATGGGAAAACATGGACGTGGTACTCATGAGCATTGTGATGTTATGGGACGCGTTGATATTATTACAGGTACTCTTGGTAAAGCTCTTGGAGGTGCAAGTGGTGGTTACACAAGTGGTAAAAAAGAAATTATTGCTATGTTACGTCAACGTTCGCGTCCATATCTGTTCTCAAATACAGTAGCTCCGGCTGTTGTTTGTGGGTCTTTGAAAATGTTTGAGATTTTGAAAGGTTCTACAGAGTTAAGGGACAGGTTGGAAGAGAATACAAAATATTTTAGAGCTAAAATAAATGAGCTTGGTCTGGATGTAGCGCCTGGAGTTCATCCTATTGTACCTGTCATGCTTTATGATGCTGTTGTTGCACAGAAAATGGCTGCTAAAATGCTTGAAAAAGGTGTTTATGTTATTGGTTTTTCTTTTCCTGTTGTGCCTAAAGGAGCAGCCAGGATAAGAACTCAGATTTCCGCCGGTCATACAAAGGAAGATTTGGATTTTGCTGTTAATGCATTTAAAGAGTGTAAAGAAGAACTTGGTATTTAACAGTTAGTTATAAAACCAGCAATTTATGGAGCCTTCGGAGTTTTATCCGGTAGGCTTCTTTTGTTTGCCCAGCAAAGCTGGCAAACCCGTCATGCAGAAAGAAGCATGAAACACCCAGTTCAGGGGGAAGTTAATCCGAATTGCAAGGGCTTTACTGGTAACGGTATTGTCTGAAGGAAGCAATAGGAAGTAAACAGTACATAACGAAAGTGAACCTGCTTCGGCGCTGTTGGTAGGTAAGCGTGCAAAATATCGCAAAGCCTGATACCTGAACATACCAATAGTGTGATTGAGGATGAGATTGTTTACAGGGACCAGTGTATTAACTGGGGAAGCCTTATACTGTTCTGTTTTTTTTTACAGATATTGATGTTCAAGCAGAAATGTAAGACTGATAGATGTGGTGTGAGGTGGCAGATGAACCCGTAGTAGTGATGAAATTTCTGCCTGTGAAAGCTGGTAACAGACTGGAGGATAAAACAGGAATGATTAACTGCCAGTCAGTTAAATGCAGTATTATTCAAAAGATATGCTGTAATGCGAAGGGGTGAAGTTAATTTGAAAACTGATATTATACATTTAACCTGATAGAACAGAACACAAACTATCCAACAGGATGGAGTCCTTTACACATGGTTGAAGTGGAAGCTTTACACTGTGTGTTTTGACTGTTCATCAGAGTAAGTACGGTCAACAGATATATATTGCCATTCAGGATAGAAAGTATCTGCCCGCACTGAAGGTCAACTGAATGTTCAATTTAGGAGAATGGATAAATCAGTGCAGTAACCATAAAAAGGAATAATGAATTGAAATATTACAGTTTATATGACAGAATGCTGAACCGTAAGAACCTTACAGAGGCATTCCACAAAGTAAAATCAGCGAATGGAGCTCCCGGCATAGACGGGCAGTCCGTCAAAGATTTTGCCGTTAATCTTGATGTTGAAATTGATGAACTCCTTTTTGAGCTGAAGAATAAAACCTATAAATCCAAGCCTGTAAAACAGGTGTCAATTCCGAAGAAAAGCGGAGGTGAAAGAATTTTAGGAATCCCTTCAGTTCGTGACAGAGTTGTACAGCAGGCTCTGCTTAACATACTTCAGCCAATATTTGATTGTGATTTTCATCCTTCCAGCTATGGTTATAGACCAGGCAGAAGCGGTCATAATGCAATCAGTAAGGCAAGTATGTTTATCCGCAAATACAATATGGAGTGGGTTGTTGATATGGATCTGAGCAGATGTTTTGATACGCTTAATCATGATATAATAATCCAGTCATTTAGAAAATGGATAGTTGATGGAAGTATTCTCAATTTAATAAGAATATTTCTTGAAAGCGGAGCAATGAAAGACAGTGTTTTTGCAGATACAGATACAGGTAGTCCGCAGGGCGGAGTAATCAGTCCTTTTATAGCTAATGTCTATCTTGATCATTTTGATAAATTCATGATGAACAGAAATTATCGAATAGTACGTTATGCTGATGATATCCTGGTATTCTGTTTTTCCAAGAGCGGAGCTTATAATGCACTTGCAAAAGCAACGGATTATCTTGAAAAGGACTTAAAGCTTACAGTCAATAAAACCAAAACACATGTTACACATTCCTGTATGGGAGTAAAATTTCTTGGTGTTGAAATACATACCAATTTTACAAAGATTCAGGATTGCAGATTAAAGGAGTTTAAGAATAAAATTAAACGCCTGACCAAACGTAACAGCGGAGGTAATCTTGGCGGCATGATAAAAGTTTTAAATCCAGTTATCAGAGGATTTGCCTACTATTTCAGAATTGCAAACTGTAAAAGAATCTACAGAGAGTTGATGAGTTGGATCAGACACAGGCTTAGAGCAAAACAGATGAAGCTTTGGAAAACTCCAAAGAAACTTCATAGGAGGCTTAGACAGCTTGGCTATAACGGCAACTTTAAGAAAATCAAAATGTCTTCATGGAGAAATTCTTCAAGTCCACAGGCTCATTATGCTATTCCAAATTCTTTCTTTGATGAAAGTGGACTGTTTGACATTTACAAAGTACAAACTGGTATTACTGTTCTATTAAAATAGAATAATAATTAACATGAGCCGTATACGAGGACCGTACGTACGGTTCTGTGAGAGGGATAAGATAAGAGTTATAGCCTTATCTTACCCTACTCGATTTGTGTAAAGTTTATATCCTTTTTATTGTTGTCTAATAAATGAATTTATGATATAAACATTCATATACCTAAAACTAATTGGTATATGAAAAAATTAATAAATTATCGAGGTAGCTGTAGTAAAATAAGTCAAAAAAATACCTCACATGTAAAAACAAAATTTTTAAGGTACTGCTAATGAAAAATTTTATTTGGTTTATTGTATTTGTTGTAATTGTAATTTGTGGGGCAGGTTATTTTTATTTTTCGTTTTACGATAATAGTCTGGGAGCTGCAGAGCAGCTTGCAAGGGATAAAGTTAATATGGTATCCAGAGCTGTATCGATGGAACAAACAAATCTTTTTACTGAGGTCGGTCGTGATTTAGAATTGATTGCCACAATGTTTAAAGGAGAAAAAGATATTTCAAATAAAAAATTTAATGATATATATAATAAATATTTTAGCAAAGATAGTTATTTAACAAGTTTAGGGTTTATGAATAGCGCAGGAACTCTTGTAGCTATTGCTCCAAAAAAATTCGAAAAGGAAATTGGTAATAATTATGCGTTTAGAAAATATTTTCAGAACGCAAAAACAACAAAGGATATTGTTTATTCTGGATTGATTGACAATTATAGACCTAAAAAAATTGAAGATGAATATAAAACTATTCTATTGGCCTTACCAGTACATTATAACGAAAAATTTTATGGTGTTTTTTTTACTCAAATTGATACTGATAAAATAGAAGAGAACCTTAAAGAAATAATGGGAGCTTTTGAAGCCAAAAGTTCAGATTTATATTTCTATGATATTGAAAATGATAAGGTTGTTGCAAGGACTGGAATGCGGTTCGAAGAGAATCCTGATTTTGAAGAGTTTTTAAAAAAAGTATGCCAGGAACAAAAATTATTAAATAAAAAGGATAAGGTATATACATTTAATAATGAAAAGTATTTTATTGATATTCAACCAATTGTTGGCAAACATAAAAAGGCTGCTTTTGAATTAATCGGTGTTTTTTTATATGATGATCTGATAGGTTATTTTGCCAAGTTTAATAGAGAAGTAATATATTTGGTGGTTTTTATTGTTGCAATTATCACCATTGTTTTAATTGGTGTTGTTTATAATGAGAAAGTTATAAAGAGATTGAATGTCAAAATTGAACGTCTTGAAATAAGCATTAATGAAGTTGCAAAGAAAAAAGAAGTATCAGAATTAACTGAAACTACTTATTTTAAAGATTTGAGAGATAAAATTGATTCGATTCAAAAAAGTCAGGATAAAGTTTTAAAAAAGAAAAAGAGTTAAATCATTATATCAATATTTAAGCCCTGTATCACATAGTACTGTTGCAACAGAAGGGGATTTACCAGCTTTACCACTTTCGATTAATTTTATGCTTGCACAAACGTTGGCGGCAGCAGAAAAACCAACGTATAGACCTTCTTTTTCTGCAAGCTTCTGTCTATAAAATGCAGCCTCTTCCGATGATACAGAAAGGTAGACATCAACGAGCTCAGGTTCCCAGTGGGGGACTATTATACCATATCCTGTCCCCTGCATATTATGTTTTGGTTCGATTATAGGTTTGCCGGCAAGGATTTCTGCTCCTTCAGGTTCTACTGCTGCACATATTATTCTTTTACTTTTATCTTTTAAAAGTTTACTTGTTCCAATAAAAGTCCCCCCACTTCCTACTGCTGCGACAAAAGCATCTAATTCAGAGCCTAAATCGTTCCAAATTTCCAGACCGGTTCCGTCAAAGTGAGCATTTATACTTGAATCATTATTAAATTGATCTACATAAAATGCATTATACTTTTTTGAATATTCTATAGCTGCTTTAGTAGCAGCATTAATATCAGATCCTGTAACATATCCGGGCGAACCGTCGATCTGCTTAACAAGTACGACGTTTGCTCCAAGAGATTGAAGCATTTTTACTCGGGCAGAACTGTTTCCTGCTGACATAACAGCAGTGAATGGATTACCGTAAATATTACAAACTACGGCTAAACCTGCACCCATATTGCCGCTTGTCATTTCTACTACCGGTTGTCCTTTTTTTAGAAGACCTTGACTGTATGCATCTTTTATTATCTGTAATGCTGCTCTGTCCTTAACACTTCCTCCTGGTTGTATAAATTCAGCTTTTGCATATATTTTTCCCGGGCCGCTATACTCAAACTATTTCAAAATACTGGTTTTATTTTTTCAAAATGATCATTAATACGTGACCTTAAAGTTTCAGAAATATTGTCCCATTCATTTCTGAAAAAATCTAAAACATCAGATTTAAACTCTTTGAATGAGGTAAAAACTTTGTTATTTCTTACATGTTCGTTCATTACTTTCCATACACGCTCAATCGGGTTAAGATTTGGACTGTAGGGTGGAAGTATATGCAAAATGAATTTTTTATGAGGAGGCGGCTTTTGCAAAGCGTCAAGTAACATTTGAGCAGTTACTTTCTTTTCCTCTAAAATTTTCTTATTTATAAAGAATTCAGGTTCGTTTTTCAAAACCATATACAGGTTTTTTCTCAATCTCCCTGTAAGTTGTTTATTATTAGCCGGTAATTTTATCTGATAATAGTCTTCTAAATATTTTCTATTGAAAGGATCTTTTATTCCAAGATATGCACCAACTTCTTTACATGTATGAGCACCTCCGCCGTCTGCAATAAGATGTATGGTACCGCTAGAGGCGGTTGAATCATCAAGATATCTCAGAAAATCTAATGTAGCATTGCCATCTATTGTTTTATACTCTTTTGTAAAAATAGACATACTTTCTAAATCTATTGCTCCTGTAAGATTTATCCTGCTTCTGCCTGCAACTGTAGCTATCATTTTCTCAACACCTTTCCTTATCCAGCCTAATGTGATTTTTGTGGCTTGAGTTGGGTGAACACTATCCATAAAAAATATTTTATCATTTTCTTTGAGGTTATTCTTTATTTCATCATATTCTGCTTTAAAAGCTTCCTGCTTTTCGGTATTGTACTTAAGTGGGACTCCTTTTGGAGCTTTATAAGAAAATCTATTATGCTTTAACCAGTTATACATTCCCTGCTGAGTATATTTTATGCCGTAAGCATTGTAAACATATGCAATGATCTCTTTAGTGCTTGGGTAGGTATTTTTTTCTAAATGATTTATTAATTCATTAGTTTGTTCAGAAGTCAACAGGCTGCTTGAACCGCCACTTTCATTTTTCAATTTTTTATTATCCAAATAATCTTTAAGGTGAGTTGTTACTGTTGTTTCATGAATTCTTAATGCCTGAGCTATTTGTGATTGAGACCAACCCTCGGATGAAAGCAACACAGCTTTTATACGGTCACAGGCCTTACTGTTTCGCTCTTTTTTATGTTGTGCTTCAAGTTTTATTTTTTCGTCTAGTGTTAATTGGATATTCATATCTATCAATATAGGCTGTATTAGGATATTACAACTCATGCAACTGTATTTTCATTCAGTTTGAGTATATATATGCTTTTCAATTCAATAAGCGGTGTATTTCCTATGAGTTCTAATGCATTAGAAAGTAACATTGTTATTCCGATTATTTAGTATATACTAATTAATATTTAAAGTGTTTGATTTTTTCACCTTTTTCTTCTACTTCTGTCATAGCCTGTATACCTGTTTGAAGATGTATATCAACCCACTTTTGAGTTACATAATTATCTGATTCTTCTGTTTTCACTCCTTCAGGGGTGATAGGGACATCAGAAACGAGCAGTAGCGCGCCTCTTGCTATTTCATTATAACATCCGACTATAAATATAGTTGCAGTTTCCATATCTATAGCGATACATCTCATATTGTGAAGCTTTTTTTGAAAAGGTTTATCATGTTCCCATACACGCCTGTTTGTTGTATACACAACTCCTGTTCTGTATTCATGACCACCTTCCACGATTTTTTCCGAGACAAACTTGTGTAGTTTAAATGATGGCATTGCAGGTACTTCTGGTGAAAAATATTCATCACTTGTTCCTTCACCGCGGATTGCAGCAATAGGTAGTATAAAGTGGCCTATTTCTGTTGAATGTTTTAAACCGCCGCATTTTCCTAAGAATAGAACACCTTTAGGTTTTCGGGCTACAAGAAGGTCCATTATAGTGGCTGCATTTGCAGAGCCCATTCCAAAATTGATAATACTTAAGCCATTGTTGTTTGTTGCAGCCTGCATGGCGCGGTTTTCACCATAAAAATCACAGTTAAATTGGTTTGCAAAATTAGCAACATAGTTGCTGAAGTTAGTTAATAATATATAATCGCCAAATTTATCAATGGGCATTCCTGTATAGCGAGGAAGCCAATTCTTTGCTATTTCTAGTTTACTTTTCATTTTTGATCTCCTTTTTATATGATAAAATAGTGTATTCAAAGTAATATATCAACTTATATTTTTATTGAAAATAATTCAGATGAAGTTTTCCTTTTCTATTTATCCGATGTTTAAAACCCAAGATGGTGATTTTTTAAAAAATGTTGTAAATGAAGATAAATATTTGAGGGAAGAACAAATATCCATCCCGATGGTTATAGCAAATTTACCCGTACTTCAATATTTACGGCTGGTATGACTCCTGTTAATATGTCAGAGGCTGTTATGGAATTTTTAAAAGTTTATCAGCCTGAGAAATATGCATTTATGCCTATGCTTGATGTTTTACAGAAAATGGTTAATTCCGGATATAAGGTTTGGATTATTACGGGCAGCAACCAGTATTTTGTTGCTGCAATGCTAGGATATATAGAAAAAAATATGAACTATACTAAAAATGAAAAATACGATTTTAATATATGTAAGGTACCTTTTGATCCTGAAACAGGCCATATTGCAGGGAATGGTTTAAAAATGCTAGAAGATGATAAATTCTCTGTAGTTTATGATAATAGATATGTTACGAATCCTGAAGGAAAACTTTATATCGTTGATGAGTACGGAAAAGAAATAGTTATAAAAAATCTTGAAAAAAGAGAGAAAACTGAGGCCAAATTTGTTGCAGGAAACAGCGGAGGGGATTTCTATGATACAAGATATGTCGTGGAAAAGCCTGGGACGATTGCTATTGCTGTAGAGCCTCGAGGTGATTTAAAAGATGTTGTAGATAATTATCCAGATAAGATTATTACTTTAAATTCCGAAGAAATTTAATTGTAATGTCTTTCTTTTATCGTCTGATGATTAAAAAGCACTGGTTGAGTCCAGTGCTTTATTATTTGAAGCAGTCTTTTTGTTCAGCAACAAAGTTATGCATTGACTATTTTTCTTTGCAAACTTATCCAGCTTCCACCATTATGTACATTTGAATAACCTTGTGTCTGTAGAATTCTTTTAGCTCTGGCACTCCTTGCTCCACTTGCACAACATGTTATAATTTGCTACTTTTATCTGTCGTAATTTGTCATATTAAGAGGAATGATATATTTATCAAATTCTTCTGCAGTAACCATTTGAAGTGCTATTGCAGATTCCTTTAATGTTAAGTTATTTTCATAAGCATGATGTGCTATTTTAGATGCATTATCATATCCGATATGCGGACTTAATGCAGTAACGAGCATTAAAGAATTATTTACGAAATGATTAGTTCTGTCGTGATTTATTTTTATATCTTTAAGCAGAAATTCTGTAAAACTATTACAGGCATCACTTAAGTTTCTAATGCTTGTTATTAAATTGTAGACCATGACTGTTTTATATACATTCATTTCCAGGTAACCTGAGGCTCCTGCAATAGTATTTGTTACATCACATCCCATTACCTGTGCAGCAACCATTGTTATAGCTTCGCATTGTGTTGGGTTTACTTTGCCCGGCATGATAGAAGAACCCGGTTCGTTTTCAGGTATATCAAGCTCTCCAAATCCGCAGCGTGGTCCGCAGCTAAGCAGTCTTATGTCATTTGCTATTTTAAAAAGAGAGTTAGCAAGTGTTTTAAGTACTCCGCTGAAATTTACCAAAGCATCATGGCTGCCCTGTGCAGCAAATTTGTTTTCTACACATACAAATGGCAACTTTGTATATTCTGATATTTCAGCAACAGCCTCTTTTGCAAATTCAGGGTGAGTATTAATTCCGGTTCCTACAGCTGTTCCTCCCAGGGTAAGTTCAAATACATATTTTAGTTCATTATTTATTTTTTCTATATTATCTTTCAGCATAGCAGAATATCCTGAAAATTCCTGACCGAAAGTCAATGGTACAGCATCCTGCATATGTGTTCTGCCTATCTTAACAACTTTTCCCCAGTCTTTAGCTTTTTTACCAAAAGACTTCTGCATATTTTTCAAAGCCGGTAGGAGGCGGTTAACAGTTTCAATTGCAACTGAAATATGCATTGCAGTAGGAAATACATCGTTTGATGATTGAGACATATTTACATCATCATTTGGATGTATTGGTTTTTTACTTCCAAGTTCGCCATTAACAGTTTCTGTTGATCTGTTTGAAATGACTTCATTTACATTCATATTGGATTGTGTACCACTTCCTGTCATCCAGACTTTTAGTGGAAACTGATTATCATGTTTGCCGGCTATAATTTCATCAGCAACCTGCATAATTAAACTACATTTGTTATCCGGCATAAGTCCTAATTTATTGTTTGCTATTGCAGCGCTTCTTTTTATTAATGCCAGAGCATGAATTGTTTCAATTGGAATTAGTTCTTTACCTATAGAAAAATGATGAAGCGATCTTTGAGTTTGAGCTCCCCAGTATTTGTCAGCTTCAACATTGATTTTTCCCATGCTGTCAGTTTCTGTTCTATATTTTTTCATGATAAGTATCCTGATGATTATATTATACTGCTTTGGCTGTCAGTGTCTTTATTATTGATTTTCTTCTTCTTTTGATGATTGTTTTATGTGCAAATCCAGTTGCGGATAAGCAAATACTATTTTATTTTCTTTAAACAATTCGTTAATCTTTATTCTTATAAGACTAGGTGTTTTTACTATAAAGTCTATGTCATCAATCCATATTCTTAAGACAAAGTTTAACGTGCTTTCTCCAAATTCATTGAAAATTATAATTGGTTCAGGTTTTTTTAAAACATGTTCAGTTTCAAGTGCTACTTGTATTAGAAGTTTATTCACTTTATTTACATCTGAATTATAAGCAACATTAATGGATATGTCTTTTCTGATCAGCTTATTATTATGGGTCCAGTTAATAACTTTATTGGATATTATTTGAGAATTTGGTATAGACAATATTGCATTTTCATAGGTTTGTATTACTGTCGAGCGAATAGTTATTTTAATAACTTTTCCCATTAAATTATCTAATTGTATTACATCATTGTGTTTAATTGTCTGTCCTGCAAGTATTATTAATCCGGAGGCAAAGTTATTGATAATTTCTTTTAAGCCTATTCCAAGTCCAATCCCTAAACCGCCGGCAAGGACTGCCAAACTGGTAAAACTTACTCCTAATATTTTTAATAATATCATAGCATATATTGTCCATATAGCATATGAAACCAGAATAGTAATAGAAGGGGCTACAGAGGAATCAATTTTAGAGTGTTTCGTAAGTTTATTTAATGAATTTTTTACTATATTTATAATGGTTTTAAATACGAAAAAGAGATAAATGCAGCAAAAGATGTAAATAATATTTATCGAAATACCAAGTATTGTTATTTCAGTGTTAAGTGATTCCAATATTAAACGGGCATCTATTATCTGGTCTCCAAACCAAAGAAATATAGCAAATATTATGACGCACCAGACAAATGGTATTCCAAAGCCTAATATGAGAATTTTAGTTAGTTTATAATTATCACTTTTAATGTTTCTAATATGTTCTTTGAAAGCAAAATTGATATTTATTCCAAATTTTAATCCCAGTATTATCATAAACCAGAAAAGCACAGCCAGAATAGATAAAAAGATATACCCTGAAACTGCGGCTATTAGGCTCAAAAAACAAAATATAGCAGACAGACAGATTATCACTTTTTCGAACAATGGATATGAAACTCTAATCTTTTTACTTATCATTATTATTGTGATAATCAGCACTGCAGACCAGATAAATATCAATAATATACTGGGCAGTTCAAGTGTTTGAACTGTAACTCCGAATATATAAAGCCAGAAGAGCGGTTCAATTGGATCAGGCAATTTCTGTTCGATCCGCATTGATTTTAATCCCTATGATAATTTCATTATGCCCCTTATTATGCAGGCTGTTGATAGAACATATGTAACAAGGTTTTCCGGGAAATTCATTACAATATGGTTGAATGAAACTAATGTTATAGCAAATATAAACCAGAACCATGTGCTGCATATAAGTTTATAAACTTTATTCTTAAAAAGTTTCTTATATATATACTTTCCAGCTATAAATATAATTAAACCGGCAACAATAAACAGTAGTAAATGGAGCCATTCTTTTTTCGAGTCAGGAACCTTTTCTATTAGAGTATCATATGCAGTATTGCCCCATAACTTAATATGAAACTCTGATAACTGCCATGTATCATTAGATTCCAGTGAATCACTTGAGGTTAGAAAATAAAGCTTAAGTTGTTTAAGCATTATTTTGTCAAAGTTTTTTTTGTCTTTTTTTGCCAGGTTAAATAGGGCGTCTGCTTCATTTATTGTATTTGTCAGTTTTTCTTTTGATGTCTTCAATTCAAGCATTATTTTCGATATATCTTTTTCAATTAGAGAAATAGATTCTTTTAATTCTGGCGAAACGTTTTCTCTATCAAGTCTAAGTAGGGTATCAGTTGCTTCATCATAAACTGCTAATTGATATTGTAGTGAAGTTTGTATTTCTTTTGCGTATTGAAGTTGGCTGTTGAAAATATCGTACAGATGTGTTAGCTTTTTTATAGCAAGGCGAAATCTATATGGGCTTTTTGTGCCGGTTAGCAGAATAAATTTTAATTCCTGGTATTTTACTTCTGTTGCTAATATTGCATCTCTTAAGTATGCATTTCTCTGTTCAACAAATGTTGTTATCGTAGATATTTCATCCCTAAAATATGATATTTTTTTTTGCCTGTTTAACAGGACTTTATTCCAGTATTTAACAGATTCTGTTTCTGAGACTGAACTTGATATTGCTGTAATTTGAAATGCTGCTAAACTCAGAAATAGAATTATTGTAAAAAAAAGTTTTCTCATGTTTTTTGCTTTCCAAGTCTTCATGTTGGTTGTTTAAGAAAGAATTACTTAAAGCTTTTGTATAATGAGATTATATCTTTTAGTAAATTTTATTTCAATAATTATTAGAGATTTAAGTATACTCTAATTTGTGAATTGATTAATATTTAAACCATCTTGGAATACCTTGATGCCTCAAGCGTTTAACTACCTTATCTCTAAATTTAAAAATTCTTTTTGCAGTCCAGTTTAGATAAGGGTCTCTATATGGAGTTCCTGCTGTTGATTTTGATATTATATTCTTCTCTTTTTCTACCAAATTCAACAATACATTATCTTTTTGATATGAAGCGATTGTTCCCCCTTTCTTTCTGCCGAAAGGTTCTGTTTCTCCAACAATCAAACCACATCTATATAAGGCGCCTCTCAGAGGGTATGCTGATGAGTATGTTACAATTATTCCATTAGTTTTTAAAACTTTAACAATTTTTCTTGTAAAATCGTAACTCCATAATTCAGGGTTTTTAGCAGGAGAAAATCCATCCATAAAAACTATATCAAATTTATCTGTAATTTGCTGTATCGTTTGTCTTGCATCTCCTAAAAGAAGAGATATTGAGGTATTTTTATTTTTCCAATAATGATTTTGTATCAAATCATTAATAATCACTGAATCTAAAGTTTCATTTGGATATATTTGGTTTGCAAGAGTCAGTGCAGAATTATTTAATTCCAGACTGGTTATTTCTAGCTGTCCGTTACTGGCAATAGCTTCTTTTATTGCAGTTATAGCATTATAACCCAAACCAAAACCAATATCTAAAATTTTAATTTTCTGTCTATTTTTAAGTTTTTCTTTTAATCGGACTGGTTCAATAAATTTTTTTAATGCCTCTGATTTGGCACCTGCAACTGAATGGAAATTTTCTTTAAAAGCGGGATGATAGAATGTGTATGATTCATCCTGGGTTTTTACTTTTAAGAATGCAGAGGTCTTGTTTTTATTATTTTCTGATTGTTTTATTATATAATAACCATCAGTTGTACTTTCCAATAAATCGCCCTGTTTAAAGTTATTCTGTATCATTGTTTTTGTTACTAGGTCCAGGAATTGGCCTTTTGATAAAGACCATTTAGGCGCAATTATGCTTTCTTTAGGGGCATCAGCATTGATTCGCATTAATGGCCATGATGCCGGTATTCTTCTTATTGTGTCTATTAAAACAGATGCATATTCATATTCGTTCATCAGATTAATATTCAGATTATTATAAATTTTTGCTAATGGTGATTTTTTTAAAACTAGCAGATTGTGAATTTTTATACCTGAGAAGGGGAGGTTGACTATTTTTTCCACAGTAGTACGATAATCTGAAATATCTTCTTCAGGTAAACCAAGTATTATATGAGCAGATGTTTTTATTTTGAGGAGTGACAGTTTATTGACAGCTTCTGTCACAGTTTTGAAATTATGTCCTCTATTAATCAAATCAAGTGTTTTATCATTTGCAGACTGTACGCCCAGTTCTACCCATAAATCATAGCGGTTATTTAATTCAGAAAGATAATTTAAAACTTCGTCGGGAAGGCAATCCGGCCTGGTTGATATTATAACAATTTTGAAATCTGTCAAAGATAGAACTTCTTCGTAATATTTTTTTAAAGTATCAACTGAAGCGTTGGTATTTGTATAAGACTGAAAATAGGCTATGTAGTTTTTATTTGCATTGTAGCGTCTTTCTACATATTTTAATCCTCTTTTTACCTGTGTTGCTAAATCTAAATCCCTACTTAAGTGTCTTGCTCTGGCACCATCTTCTGCACAGAAAATACAGCCTTTGCCATTTAAATCTCTATGCGGGCAGTCCAGTGCAAGGTCAATTGAAATACGATACAACGGAGCACCGTAGTTCTCTATAAGGTAATCCTTGAATTGGTAAATTACTTTACTTTTCATTTTAATCGACTAAAAATTTGGCAAAAAGATAATGCATTCCCATGTGCTATTACAAAGCTTTGTATGGAATCAATCTTCATAGGTGCACATGGTAATGTGAATCGAATTGTGTGTTGCAGTCTTTTCAAATATCCTCTAGTCAGTCTTTTTTGTATAGACCTGATGCCTTGTTTGCCGACTCAGTTATACCTTTAATCATTGCAGAACTGAAACCTTCATGTTCCATTCTATTTAAACCGGCAATTGTACATCCCATAGGAGTTGTTACTTTATCTATTTCATGTTCAGGGTGTCTTTGGTTTGTCAGTAATAAAGTGGCAGCGCCTTTAGCTGTCTGTGCTGCCATTGAAAGGGCTTCCTGTGCATGAAAACCTATTTCTATTCCACCTTGTGATGCAGCTCTTATGGCTCTAAGAAAAAATGCAATACCGCATGCAGCCAGTGCTGTTGCTGCACTCATCATTTCTTCTTCTATAATAAGAGTAGTGCCTACAGCATCAAAAATCTTTTTTGCAATTTTCATTGAATCTTCCGTGGCATTATTTGAAGCCAGGCATGTCATGGATTCTCTTACAGCCATTGCGGTATTAGGCATTGCACGGATTACTGTTACATCTTTATTAACTTTTTCACTTATCTGTTCTATTTTTGCTCCTGTTACAACAGAAATAAGTATGTTATTCTCAGTTAGTGTCATACCAATTTCATTCAGAACAATATCTAAGTGTTGTGGTTCTACTGTTATAATAACTACCTTTGAGTTTTTAACTGCCTCTTTATTATCTTTTTCAAGGTTAAAGCCTTTTTCAGCATATCCTTCAATAATAGAGAATTTCTTGTTTGTAAGAATAACTTCTTCAGCTGAAAAATCTTTTGAATCTGCAAGTCCGTTTGCTATAGCTAAACCTATATTTCCTGCACCAATTATTGATATTTGTTTTTTATTCAATGCATATCTCCTGATTAATAATTTATTTAAAATGAATTATTTCAATATGTTGTTGGTTCTTGTTCTTGATATGAATATACAAATAGAAAATTTAATTTTCGAATAATTAATGAAGTTTTTTAAGTATTTTAATGCTATTGTATTTTCTGATAAATCAATAAAGAGTGTTAGAACGTTTATATTAAACATGGTTGAGATTTTAAGAACATTATAAAATCGAATTTGATTTCTAGGTATATACTCAAAAATTTAAAATAAACTACGGTATAAATATGGTAGCAAAAAGAAAAAAAAGATTGCATACAAGAAGCGTTTATGATAAGACTGTTGATTATCATCGTCATACTCTTAATGAGGCCATAGAAAAAATAGATGTTCTGGTTAATTCCGGACAATATAAAAGTATAAAAGTTATTCATGGATTTGGACAGGGAATCCTTAAAAATGGCCTAAGAAGGTATTTTTCTAATCATAGGTTAATTAAGGAATTTTATTCTGGAGAAGAGCTTCTTACAGAAGGTGGTGATGGTGTAACTGTCATATTTATGTAGAAATAATGCCTGCTATTAATTTTTGGTACAAAACGTATCTAGTTAACTCTAAAATTATAATGGAAATATATGAATTGGATAGATTTGTTTAATTACGAAAGATTAGGGGTATCTGATAGTACAGATAGACTTAGTTCTGATAGAACTTCATTTCAAAGAGATTTTGACAGAATTGTGTTTTCAAGCGCATTTAGAAGGTTGCAAAGCAAAACACAGGTTTTTCCACTCCCCAAGACTGACTTTATTCATACTCGTTTAACTCATAGTTTGGAAGCATCATGCGTAGGGCGTTCTCTAGGAAGCATATTGGGTCAATATGTTATAAAAAATAACAGTGAGCTTTTGGACTATGGTATTACATATGATGCGTTTGCTTCCGTGGTTGCTAATGCATGTTTAGCTCATGATATTGGCAATCCACCATTTGGACACTCGGGAGAAGATGCTATATCATGTTATTTTAGATCGAAAAAGGCTGATAAATTTTTAGATGGTTTAACGGATATTCAGATATCAGATTTTCAAAATTTTGAAGGGAATGCATTGGGTTTCAGAATTTTGTCTCATACACTTACAAGACAGTCTAAACTTACTGGAGGATTAGGTCTTACATATGCTACTCTTGCTGCATTTACTAAATACCCTAGGGGGTCTTTGTTTAATATTGATAAGAATAAAAGTGCGGCTTCAGAGAAAAAATTTGGTTTTTTTGATTCAGAAAAAAAACTTTTTGAAAAAGTTGCTGCCAAAACCGGTTTGATTAAGAAAGAGGGGGTTAAGGCCTGGTTTAGACACCCTCTGGCTTTTTTAGTGGAGGCCGCAGATGATATTTGTTATAGAATAATGGATTTAGAAGATGGTGTAAAACTGAATTTACTATCTTTTAGAGAAGCAGAAGAACTTTTAATAGGTTTACTTGAAAAGTCAGGTTGGGATCAGGAGAAATACAAAAGAGTATTGGATGAAAGAGAAAAACTGAATTATTTAAGAGCAAAAGTTATATCAGCTCTTATTTCATGGACTTCGGAAGTATTCATATCTAATTATAATTCAATAATGAACGGAGAATTTGACAATCCTCTTATTGATATGGTATTAGTGAAGCCCATACTTGATGATATCGAGAAAATATCTATTAGTAAAATTTATAATTATAGAAAAGTTATTGAGATAGAATCTGCAGGGTTTGAAATATTATCCGGATTGTTAGATATTTTTCTTAATGCTGTATTGGGAAATAGAACAGATAAAAATAAATGTAATTTAAAGTTAATCCCTGAGCAGTTTCTTCCCTATGAAGATTCTTTAGAAACTTCTGATGGGTGTTATAGGGCAATAATGAATATTATTCAGTATATTTCAGGTATGACTGATATTTATGCGCTTGATACTTATAAATCGTTAAAAGGGATATCTCTTCCGGTCTATTAATTTATAATTGAGAAATTTTGTTTAAATAGGCTTTAAAAGCTTGTGATACAATTATTAAACATATATAATTAGTTAAAGTCTGAAAACAGGGGAGCTTCTTTTTTAGGAGGCTGAGAGGTAAATTATTTACTATTAGATTTACGACCCTTAGAACCTGATCCGGGTAATGCCGGCGTAGGAGAGTTTTAATGAATTCCGAAAAAATTAGCTTTGATCTTAATGTACCTGGGCTTGAAATAAGCCAGGCGCATATGAAATACAGGAATAAAACTATTTTTAAAGATCTTTCCTTTTCTCTTCCCGGAGGACAATGGTCCTGTTTACTTGGAACCAGTGGGGTGGGCAAGAGTACTCTTCTTAGAATGATTGCCGGTGTTTTGACCAGTGATATTCTTAAAAAAAAGTCAGATGAAGTTTGCAGTGGAAATATTGTTGCTACAGATGGAATGTCTCTAAAAGGAAGAGTTGCATATATGGCGCAGAGTGATCTGCTTATGCCGTGGTGTTCTGCTTTGGAAAATGTTTTATTGGGGTGTAAACTGCGGGGACAGAAAAATTCTGATAATATTTCAAAAGCAAGAGAGCTATTGAAATTGGTAGAGTTGGAGAAAGCAGTAAATCTTAAACCTTCAAACATGTCCGGGGGGATGAGACAAAGGGTTGCATTGGCCAGAACTTTAATGGAAAATAAACCTTTTGTTTTGATGGATGAACCTTTTTCTGCATTGGATGTAATTACACGTCATAAACTCAGAAACCTTTCTGCCAAACTTTTAAAAAACTGCACTGTGTTTCTTGTAACACATGACCCTATGGAAGCACTGAGCTTAGGCAATAATATCAAAGTTATGTTTGGTAATCCTGCTAAAATTGTGGATTTTAATGATGTACCTAGCAGTCCAATTCCAAGAAGCTGTGAAGACGAAAAAATATTAGCCCGTTATGGAAAAATTTTAAAAATCATGGAAGAAAACGCATGAAAGAACTTCTAATTTTTAACTTCTAATTTTAAAATATATTTTATGATTAAAAAAAGTATAATTGTAGTAATAGGCCTTATATGTATTTGGCAGTTAATTGTTTTTATTTTCCAATTACCTGATTATTTGCTTCCTGGACCTTTTGAAGTTTTTCGCTCAATATGGATGTGCAGAAAAATGTTATGTGTCCAAGCCTGGCCTACAATTGTTGAGACATTGATTGGGTTATTTTTTGGAGTTCTTTTAGGAGCTTCAATGTCTTTGATGATGATATTATTTCGACCAGTCAGATACTGGATGATGCCTGTACTTATATTAAGTCAGGCTATTCCAACCTTTGTTTTTGCTCCACTTTTAGTGATTTGGCTGGGATATGGGCTGTCATCAAAAGTTGCAATAACAATATTTGCTTTGTTTTTTCCTGTGGCTTCAGCTTTTTTTGACGGATTGATGAGGACTAAAAGAGGGTGGTTGGATTTAGCTGAAACTATGGAAGCTAATAGGTGGCGCAAGGTGTGGCATATTAGAATACCCGCAGCATTACCTGCGTTTGCTTCGGGTATTAAGGTTGCTACAGCTTGGGCACCAATGGCTGCTGTAATAGGGGAATGGGTAGGTGCTAGTAAAGGATTGGGATATTTGATGCTTAATGCTAATGCAAGAATTGACATAAACCTTGTTTTTGCTGCATTGATCGTCCTAGTGGTTTTTTCTTTAATTCTATACTTTGTTGTTGATAAAATTCTAAAACTTCTAATACCCTGGGCAAATGAGGTATAAAATAGGTTTCGAATATTTTAATGTTAAACTTTTAACGAAACAGAAGCTATTTCAACAGATTCCTAATTGCTGAAGAGGACTGACTTAAAAGATGCTTTGTGCTTGAAATTCCCTGCATTAATGTTGTAATTATAACTTTTTTAAATTTACTTTAATTCTACATATAATATGTTAACAAATTTGTTGTGGAGGATAAAAAAAAGCGTTATCGGAAACCGATAACGCTTTGATCTTAAGCTAGGCTAAAATTACTTGCTGTCCTTTTTAGGTTCAGCTTTTTTAGCTTCTTTTTTTTCAGTCGGTTTAGCTTCAGCTTTAGGAGCTGGCTTTTCAGCTGGTTTAGGTTCAGCTTTAGGAGCTGGCTTTTCAGCCGGTTTAGCTTCAGCTTTAGGAGCTGGCTTTTCGGCTGGTTTAGCTTCAGCTTTAGGTGCTGGCTTAGGAGCTGGTTTCTTAATTTCAACATCAAGAACTACTACTCCTTTTTTAGCTGCTGGAGCTGCATGCTTATTTTCCATAGTCAAGCTGCCTGGACGACAGTTAGTGACACACTCATTGCACATGATACACTGAAATTGATTAATTTCCCATTTTCCAGCGGCTCTATCAACTTTAATAGCGCCGGTAGGACATTTCTTTGCACATAATGTACAGAGCGTACATTTGGCAGGGTCATTAACAACTTGTCCGCGTGTTTTTTCGTACACTTTTCCTGGTACTACTGGATACATTTTACAGAATGGCTTTTTGCGAACCCATTCTAAAACTGTTTTAGACATTGTAAGTAAATCTGACATATTCTACCTCTCTGTACAACTGATACATGGATCAATAGCTATAACAATTGCAGGCACATCGGCTAAATCGCAGCCGGCCAGCATATGTACAAGCGGCGGGATATTTGCAAAGGTTGGAGTCCTTACGCGGAATCTATCAAGGAATTTAGTTCCATTTCCTTTTACATAGTATATAACTTCACCGCGTGGCTGTTCAACTCTTGTAAAGAATTCTCCTTTGGGGAATCCTACTACTTTAGCTGCTACATCGCCTTCAGGCATTTTAGCTGCAGCCTGTCTCATAAGATCTAATGACTGATAGACTTCTTTTACACGCACTACTGCACGTGCATAACAGTCACATGAATTCTCTACGATAGGTTCGAAGTCTAAGTCTTTATAGGCTCCATAGCCCAACTGACGCATATCCTGAGCAATTCCGCTTCCGCGAACAGTCGGCCCTACTGCTCCAAGTTTATGTGCCATTTCTTTACTCAAAACACCAACATCTGACCATCTGTGAGTAACAGTATAATCGTTGACGAATACATCAGCTATTTTTTTGTATTCAGCTTCAATTTCATCAAGTTGTTTTAATAGGCGTTGCATTGTTGCCTGATCAATATCTTTTCTTACTCCACCAACTTTGCAAACGTCAAATATTACACGTCCACCTGTAGTTTCTTCAAAGATATCCAGAACAAGTTCTCTTACACGCCATGAATGCATAAATAAACTTTCATAACCAATAGCGTCAGCAGCAAGTCCAAGCCATAAAATATGACTGTGAATCCTTGATAACTCACCCCAGAAGACTCTAAGAAATTCTGCACGTTTTGGTATTTCAAGTTTCATGACTTCTTCTGTTGCCTGACAGAATCCAACACCATGTACCATACTACAGATACCACAGATACGTTCTGCTACAAGCACCATATCAGTAAAAGGTTTGCGCTTACAAAGAAGCTCAAGTCCACGATGAATAAAACCTACATTTGGTATAGCTTCTACAACAACTTCATCCTCTAGAACAAGGTCAAGATGGATAGGTTCCGGTAAAACCGGGTGTTGCGGACCAAAAGGTATTACAGTACGTTTTGACATATTACACCCCTCCATCTGCTATTTTAGGATTGTTGAAAGGCTGATCTTCTTCTATTCTGTAGAATTTGCCTCCAAAATCTATAGCTATTCCATCAATTTTAATTCCAAATAAATCATGCAGTTCATTTTCATAAATGAAAGCAGCAAGATAAATACCTGAAATACTTGGTAATTCTGCTCCTTCGAGCGGAAGTTCTATACGATAGTCTAAAAACTTGTAGTTCTTAGTATCGTCAAAAGTATAATCGACAGTGAGTTTATCTGTCCTTGTACAGTGCATCTGTACTAATCTATAACCATCAGCTTCAACTGCAGTTACTTTCTCAAGCAGTTCGCTAGGTTTTATAGTTATTATTTCCTGTGGTTCGACCATTATTTTACCTCTCTCGGTATTGTTTAAAATAAAATACAGTTAACTAAAGTTGATTAGCTTTTTTTCTTCTTTTGACTGAGTACACCCAGTCCTTGTACAACCGCATCTATTATAACTTCTGGTCGGGCAGCACATCCTGGAGCATAAACATCTACAGGAATAACTTTGTCTACTCCGCCTAGAGTATTGTAACACTCTGCAAAGAAGTGACCGGTACAGGCGCATGCACCAACAGCGATTACAACTTTAGGTTCACCCATCTGGTTATAAATATTTTTTATAACTTCAATATTCTGGGTATTAACTGATCCGGTTATCAAAAAAACATCAGCGTGTTTAGGATTACCAGTATTAATAATGCCAAATCTTTCAATATCATATTTAGGCATTAGAGCAGCTAAAACTTCAATGTCGCAACCATTACAACTGGAACCGTCATAGTGCAACACCCAAGGTGATTTTGCTAAATAACTCATATAATCTATCCTTTATGAATGGTTGAAAAAATATAAAGCAAGAAGGTTGCCTAAACCTAAAATCAAGGTTACAACCCAGGCCGATCCCAATACAAGTTCCCACTTGATACGAGCATTAATATTATCAATAAAAATCTCAATAAGATAAATTATTGCTGTAATAATAATACCCCATATCCAATGTCTTCCGAAAAATAAGAAAACCATTGCTAATAGGAAAATTGTTTCATACCAGTGAGATATTTCAAAAAGCCCAAGTGATGGTCCTGCAAATTCAGTTGTAAGTCCTTTTACAAGTTCCTGATGAGCATGATGTGAAGTAGAAATATCAAAAGGAGATTTTCTGAACTTTATTGTCAGTACATATGAAAAAGCAATGAAAACTCCTGGTAAATAGAAGATTGGCGGCACTTCTGCTGTAGCAATGTCATATACATTAAAAGAACCGGTTGCCATATAAAAACCTACCGGTACAAGAAGAATCATTGGTTCTGCTGCAAGCATTTGAATAAGTTCACGTTCTGCACCAATAAGTGCATAAGGTGAATTTGTGCAATAAGCAGCAAGTACAATGAATACTCCAGCTACAACTAAAGCAAATACTGCAAGTAGAAGGTTTGCTCCTCCAAATAGAAGAACTCCTGCCAATACAGTAAAGATTAAAAAACATCCTACGTAGTCAACGTGAAATCTGTTTACTACAAGATTTTCTTTTTGAAAAAGTTTTAAAACATCATAAAAAGGCTGGCGTATTGGAGGTCCAACACGGCCCTGCATACGTGCTGTTATTATACGGTCAGCTCCAGCAATATATCCTCCGACTATCGGAGCAAGTATAATAAATAGAATAATTAAGATAATACTTAGTGCACTCATTATAAATTCTCCATAAAAAACATTAATACCCAAAGGACTATAGAACCAACAATTGTTCCTTTAAAAAGTTTTTCTTCGCTAAAGAATTTTTTCAGATAATAGTTTCCAAAGCCCCATGTCGCAGGTGCTCCTAAAGAACCTCTGTACTGATATTTACTTTCTTTAACATTAGCACCGCAAAGGTATGGTTCAGTTTTGACAAGATGTTTCCAGCGTATCAAGAAGCTTACCAGTGGAACAATTATTAATATAAGCATAATTGCTATAGTTACTTCAACTCCTTCGAGCATCATTGGGTTCCAACCGTAAAGCGGTTCAATCCAATAGCGACCAATCCAAGGGTAAGCTACCAATGAGATTACTACAAGAGCAGAAAGTGTGCCAAGAGCTATCCATTGTGAACCAATGCCATGTGTGCGAATTGGTGGTTCTTCACTTGAAACTGAAAGAATAGTACCCATCCATTTTGTATAGAAGAAGAGCATTAAAGCACCACCAAAGATAACGATTGTAGGGAATATAGGATTTCTTAATGTAAGAGCTTCAATAGCTGCTATTTTACTTATAATCAAACCAAATGGAGCAAGGAACATGCCGCCAAGTCCAACAACCATTACAAATGTAACTAAAGGCATTCTTGAGATAAGGCCATGCATATCTTCAATGTCTTTACTTCCAAGTTGCTGGTCAACTGTTCCAACAGAGAGGAACATAAGAGCTTTAGCAATAGCGTGGAATACAATCAATAAGAGTGCAACCCATAAAGTAAAGCTTGTGCCGATACCTGCAAGTAATACAATTAATCCAAGGTATGCAATTGTGGAGTAAGCAAGCACTTTTTTTGCATCGCTTTGTGCTATTGCGATAGCTGAACACATTATAAAACTCAGACCACCGATAAAAGCAACCATTGCTCCGGATGCTGTTTCATTTAAGATAGGAGCACATCTTAATACGATGTAAACACCTGCTTTAACCATTGTACTTGAGTGAAGTAGTGCAGAAGATGGTGTTGGTGCAACCATTGCTCCAAGAAGCCATTTGCTGAAAGGAAAGAGAGCTGCTTTGTTCATTCCTGCAAAACAGATAAGAAGTATTGGAAGCATTACAATTGTTTTTTTCATTGTAACTAACTGTTGAAGTTCAACAGTGTGACAAACATTTGCACAATAAAGAATTGCAACTGCAAAAGCTAAGCCGCCAAGTAATAACATCCACATAGCTCTGAAAGAATTATGAGTTGCTTCTTTGGTGCGACTGTAACCAATCATTATAAATGAGCATAGGGTCGTAATTTCCCAGAAGAAATAAATCCAGGTAATTGTATTTGAGAAAATAATACCAAACATTGCAAAGAAAAATAAAAACACTGCAGCAATGAAATGATGTCTGTGATCTTTAAATTCAGGATGTTCCTCGTGATATAGTTTCATGTATGGAACAGTATATACAGCAATAAGTGTTCCCACAATTGCTATAACTAGTGCCATAATTACAGAAAGGTCATCGATATAAATGTAACGAACCGTTTCTGGGATTCTTCCTGATATATCATAAAAAATAACAGGAGCATACTGGACAATAACAACTAACGGAATCCAGTATTTTTTTATTGGTAAGTTGCGGCATGCGTAAAGGAATACTAATGCAATAACTATTTCTCCAATTGTTACAAAATTATCTGCAACGCTTGATTCAATAATTATGTAGGTTCCCCCATCTCCCATATACTCCAGTGCAAGACAAATTGCACCGATGGCTATGAGCGCCGATGATAGGAAGACGATCCATTTCTGTAGGAAATAGGACCTGAAGATGAGTAAGAGCACCGCTGGTAACAGCGGGAACAGAATTAAGAATGTTACCCAATCCATAGACATTCACCTCTTGTTTGTTAATATTGTTTGAACGAAAATAAAAGTTCTATTCTATCGATTACTATAAGAAATATTAGAATTATTCTAATAAAATTTTATAGAACCGGGGTACGGAAATGTTCCATAGTCTTTCAGATTAATATATTAGGAAGAGACTAAATATAGTCTGAATTTTTTAGACTTAGAACTTCTTAGTAAAGAAGTATACCAAAAACTTGCTGTTTTGTAAACATGATTTATGAAAAAAATGCTTCCAAAAATCAAAAATAGTACAATTTTTCTTTTGTTAAGATGAAACGTTTATTTTTTGTATTAACTTATAAGTCCTGAAAGAGTGAAAGTCTAATGTGAGAACGGAGTTTGTTGTGAAAAAAAATATATTATCTATCTGCTTATTTTTTTCTTTAATGGGCGTTTTAAGTGCCGCTCAGGTAACAGTTGTAAAGCGAGTGCTTGATGTTAACCCCAAATTATACTTCAGCGGTATTAGCGGTGATAATAACCTTTCAATAAAAGTAAAAAATAATCTTACCCAAAGTGGATGGTTTGATATAACAGGTTCTGCAGACAATGCTAAATATAAAGTTTCAGGACAAATGAATACAGGCAAGGTAATATTGAATGTAAGAGGAACAACTTCTTTTTCTTTTTCTATAAATAATGCCGGTGATACTCAAATAATTGCTGATAAATTAGTTGATGGTTTATTGAAGCGAGTTTTTAACATTCCTGGAATATGTTCATCCAAAATAGCTTTTGTTGCACAATCAGGGAAAATAAAAGAAATTTATGATTGTAGATTTGATGGTTTGAATGTAAAAAAACTTACCAATAATAGAAGTTTATCTCTTGATCCGAACTGGGGAATTTTTAATAACTATCTTATATATACATTATATAGAAACAACTACACAGATGTGGTTGGCCTTAATTTGGTAAATAAAAAAACATATAAATTTGCAAATTTTCCCGGGTTGAATAGCGGTGGTACTGTTTCTCCTAATGGTAAGTTTTTAGCTGTTGTTTTGAGCCGCGATAAGCAGGTTGAATTGTATGTTAAAAAAATAAATACAAAGAAAATAAAAAGGATTACTAAGGATGATGCCGTTGAAGGTTCCCCATGCTGGGCACCAAATGGTACGCAGTTATGTTATGTCTCAGATAGGAGTTTAGGTAGGCCCAAACTTTATATTGTTGATGTTAATTCATGTAAAAGTTATCCAATAAAAACTGTCGGGAGCGAAAGTGTGACACCGGACTGGTCGCGTGTAAGTAATAAAATTGTTTATTCAGCACGTTTTGGGAAGCAGTTTACACTGGCAGTTTATGATGTAAAAACCGGGCAATCTTCCACTGTCAAAATAAATGCTGCAGGTAACTGGATGAGCCCGTCGTGGGCACCTGATGGAAGGCATGTAGTTTGTTCAAGAGAGCTTAATTACCACTCGCAGCTTTATATTGTTGATACCTGGACAGGAAAGTCAAAAAAACTTCTTGGCACTAAAATGAATCTTTCTTCTCCAAGTTGGTCGGGCTTAATGTAGCGTTTAACTGTTTTATGTTACTGTTATTTTATTGAGTTTATTTGTTAAATCGAAGGACTTATATTTATGTTAATTTTTTTCTACAATTTGATAATGCCGGTTGTATTTTTGTTCCTTTTACCCAGTCTACTTATTAAGCAGATTAAAAGGTCGGGATATAAAAAAACTTATTCAGAAAGATTTGGCATTTTTGGTAGTGAAGCTCAAGAAAAATTAAATAATTTATCAAATCCTGTCTGGATTCACTCTGTCTCAGTAGGAGAGACTCAGATTGCAATCAATTTTATAAAAAAATGGAAAGAGCAGGAACCTGAAAAAAAGTTTGTGCTTTCAACTACGACTACTACAGGTCAGGCTTTGGCTAGAGAAAATGCTCCAGAAGATATTATTGTAATATTTTGTCCTATCGATTTTTCCTGGGCTGTAAAAAGGACTTTGAAGTTAATAAAACCTGAAATACTGATTTTATTTGAAACTGAGATCTGGCCTAATATGATTTACCAGTCATACAGATTAGGAGTAAAGGTTGTTCAGGTTAATGCAAGAATTTCAGATCATTCATTTGAAGGTTATAAAAGATTCAGATATTTTGTTCGACCTTTTTTGTCAAAGTTGACTTTGTCATGCGCACAGACAGAGCTGGATGTTGAAAGACTCAAAACTATTTGCCCTTCGCTTAATGTTGTAGAAACAGGAACTATGAAATTTGACCAGAAAATACCCGAAAAGTTTATTGATTTAAATTTAGACGAGGTTTTTGGTAAAAATAAAAGAAGGATTCTACTTGCAGCAAGTACGCATCCTGATGAGGAAAAGTTTATTGCAAGCATTTTTATAAAATTAGTGAAGGAATTCAATGACCTCAAATTTGTTGAAATACCAAGACATGCTGAGAGGGGAAATGATATTGCAGGTATTTTTAAGAGTATGGGTATAAAATTTCATCAAAGAAGTAAAGGTGGAAAACCTGAAGCGGAAGTTAATTGCCTTTTAGCAGATACCACGGGAGAAATGGTGTCTTTTATAAATGAAGCAGATATTGTAATAGTCGGAAAAAGTTTTGCAGGGAATGATGAAGGACAGAATATAATTGAACCTGCTATTATGGAAAAAACTGTTGTTGTAGGGCCACAGCTGAAAAACTTTAGACAGGTTTTAGATATTATGAAAAAAAGTAATAGCATAGTTTCAGTACCTGATGAAGATTTAGAAAGTTCTTTACGAAAATTACTTGAAAATCCTGAAGGATGTAGAAGATTTGGAGAAACAGCAAGGGAAACAGTAATGAAGCATATTGGCACTACACAGCGTACAATTGATATTATTAGGGAAAAGGTGCTTTAACAAAAAATATTTGTGCCGTAAGCGGCGCTGTTGAAATATAACATAAATTTAAAATAAGAGTGTATTATGACCGAAGGTAAAAATAAGAAAAGTGATGTGATAGATGTAAGCTATGTTGCTCAGCTTGCCAGGTTGGAGCTTGATCCGAGCTCTCTTAATAAACTGCAGAAGGATATGGAAAGTATTATTGAATATGTTAATTTGTTAGGTGAACTTGATTTGGCTGATATTGAGCCTACTGCCCATCCTGTAGCTTCAAATAATGTTTGGCGGGAAGATATAGCCAAAGATTCATTTGCTCATGAAACTATGTTAAAGAATGCTCCTGCTGTTCTCGATGATGAACTTATTAAAGTTCCGCAGGTGATTTCGGGAGAGGAGGAAATCTAATGATTGAAAAATTAAATAGAATGACGATGCAGGATTTATCTGACCTGCTCTGTTCAGGGAAATCCACATCAGTAGAAATATGCAGAAGTTATTTAGACAGAACAGATGAACTGGAACCAAAGATTAGTGCATTTCTTATAATAGATAAAAAACTGATTTTGCGTCAGGCTGAAGAGTCTGATAAACGTAGGTCTGAAGGCAGAGAACTGAGTAAATTTGATGGTGTACCTGTTTCGTTAAAAGATGTTATTAATTCAGTGGGAGAGCAGTGTACTTGCGGTTCAAAATTGCTTGAACCCTATGTTTCTATTTATGATGCGACTGCAACAAAACGTTTGAAAGAGAAGGGATTTATCCTTTTTGGTAGAAACAATATGGATGAATTTGCTATGGGGTCTTCCTGTGAAAACAGTGCATATTATCCAACAAGAAACCCATGGGATACAACAAGGGTGCCGGGAGGATCTAGTGGAGGTTCTGCGGCAGCAGTTGCTGCTGGAGAAATACCTGCTTCATTAGGAACAGATACAGGGGGATCAGTTAGGGAACCTGCTTCATTTTGTGGAGTAGTAGGTTTGAAACCAACTTATGGAAGAGTTTCCAGATATGGTTTGGTTGCTTATGCGTCATCTCTTGACCAGATAGGGCCGATAACACGTAATGTTTATGATTCTGCAGTTTTGCTTGATATAATTTCCGGACAGGATCCAATGGACTCTACTTCTTTGCCTGATTCGAACTTAAGTTTCGAAGATATTGTAAGTAATTCCGGAGGTAGTTTAGAAGGTGTCCGCATTGGCTTACCTAAAGAGTATTTTGAGGTCGAAGGTCTTGATGAAGATGTAAAATCAACAGTAAACAAGACTATTGAGAAACTCAAAGCTTTAGGCGCTGAAATGGTTGAAGTTTCACTTCCTCATACTAAGTATGCTATTGCTGCTTATTACGTTATAGCTACTGCTGAAGCAAGTGCAAACCTTGCTAGGTTTGATGGAATTCGTTATGGCAAAAGAGTTGATGATTATAAAGATCTTAATGAGTTATACTTTGCGACTCGTGGAAATGGTTTTGGAGATGAAGTTAAGCGTCGCATTCTTTTAGGAACATTTGTTTTAAGCAGTGGGTATTATGACGCCTATTATCTTAAGGCACAAAAAGTTAGAACTCTCCTTAGAAGAGATTTTGATAAAGCTTTTGAAAAATGTGATGTTATTTTTTCTCCTGTAGCTCCAACACCTGCTTTTAAAATTGGCGGAATAACAGATCCTGTTCAGATGTATTTAGCTGATATTTATACTATTTCTGTTAATATGGCTGGAAATTGTGCAATAAGTGTACCTGCAGATATTACAGAAGGGGCTAAACTTCCGGTTGGTGTTCAATTTTTGGGGCCTGCATTTGGAGAGGATAAAATTTTAAAGGTTGCAAAAGTGTTTGAAGAGAATAGAGAAATAAAAGAATTCATTCCCAATATTTGATTTTATGGGATTATTATAGATAAAATAGGTGTAATATGTCTGAAAAATATGATGTAGTAATTGGGCTTGAAGTTCATGTTCAGATAAAAACAGAATCAAAGATGTTCTGTTCATGTAAAAATAAATATGGAGAGGAACCTAATACTTTAGTATGTCCGGTTTGTATGGGGTATCCGGGGGCTATGCCGGTTCCAAATAAAGAAGCAATTAGAAAAACTGTTATTGCGGGTATGATGTGCTCCTGTGAAATTGCCAAATTCAGTAAGTTTGACAGGAAGAGCTATTTTTATCCGGATATGGCGAAGAATTACCAGATTTCACAATATGATCTGCCGTTTTGTGAAAATGGAAATATTTATATAAGCGGAAAAGGTTTTTCAGGAGAAGTCCTTGAAGATAAGAATATTGGAATTACAAGAATTCATCTTGAGGAAGATGCGGCTAAGTCTACACATTTTGCAAATGTTTCGGGAATTGATTATAACAAAGGCGGCGTCCCCCTGATGGAAATTGTCAGTGAACCCGATATATCTTCTGCTGATGAGGCTTATGCTTATTTAACTTCTCTTAAGCAGACAATGCAATATGGTGATATAAGTGACTGTGATATGGAAAAAGGTCAGTTGCGTTGTGATGTAAATATTTCTTTGAAACCTGCTGGACAAAAAGAATTTGGTACTAAAATAGAACTTAAAAATCTTAACAGTTTCAGAGCCATTCACAGGGCTATTGATTATGAAATAATAAGACAGGCTGAGATATTAGATGATGGTGGAAGTCTTAATCAGGAAACACGAGGCTGGAATGATGATAAAGGAGAAACCTATTTGATGCGTACTAAAGAAAGTGCTCATGATTATAGGTATTTTCCAGAACCTGACTTATTGCCTGTCGTTTTTACTGATGATGAAATTGAAGAATTTAGGAAAAAAGTTCCAGAACTACCAGAATCAAAAAAGAAACGTTTTGTTGAGAATTTTGCTTTGACAGATTTGGATGCCCAGGTTTTAACCGCTGAAAAAGATATTGCTGATTATTTTGAAGATGGAGTAAAATACACAAAGACTCCTAAACTATTAGCAAACTGGATAATCTCAGAACTTTTGAGAGAACTTTCTGATGCCAGCATAAACATTAACGAGTCAAAAGTTAAATCAAAATCACTGGCCGAGATGATTGAACTTATAAATAAAAAAACAATCAGTGGTAAAATAGCAAAAAAAGTGTTTGCTGAAATGTTTAAAACAGGTAAAGCTCCCGAAGTCATAGTCAAAGAGAAAGGACTTGTACAGGTAACGGATGAATCTGTTATAGATGGTTTTGTGAATAAGGCTATTGAAGATAATCCTTCTCAAGTTGAGGAGTATAAAAGTGGGAAGAAAGTTGTTTTACAATATTTTGTCGGTCAGGTAATGAAATTAAGTAGAGGTAAGGCAAATCCGCAGGCTGTGATCAAACTTTTGAAAGAAAAACTTGATTAATAAAAGTTTTTCAGAGATTGAAATAGTTTACAGTGCAAATATTTTTGAACTGTAAACTATTGCCAAAACTCTTAGGTCGTGCTATAAAATTAATATAGAAGAAATGTAATAGGATGAGGTGTAAAATGTATTACAGAAAAATATTAATAGTATTTTGGATTGCTTTGTTGTTTTCCGCATCTTATTTGTTTGCATTGCCCAAAAGCGACAAATCCTATATTAACAATACTACGATAGGTAATTTAAATAGAAATGTTCATAATAATGCTTCTGATAAATCAAAAATAAACTCCGGTATTACTGCTAAAGGTTCCTATATTACTGACTCTACAATATTAAACGATAATAATGATGTTAGGAACAATGCATCCAATAAATCTAAAATTAATTCAGGTTTTACTGCAAATAGAGCAGAAGTAGTTAATAGTAGAATTGGTAACCTGAATCGTAATGTTCGGAATAATGCTTCTAATAAATCCAAAATTAATTCCGGTATAAATGTAAATAATGCCAGAATTAAAAACTCCAATATATTTAACGCTAACAATAAAGTTAGGAATACTGCCGAGAATAATTCCAGTGCTCAATCTGGTATTAATTTAGGCAGTGATGAATAATCTCTTCTTTGTAAATTCTTCTTAAATCGATTAACATACCTAATGCTTTAGTTGATTTTACTTTTGTTTCCATTAAAATTACTATGAAAAACCATAACACATACTAAGAATTATTGTGTCCTTATTATACAGGGCGGTATCAAAAGTCATTTGTTTGATAAGTTTTTGTATGAGCTCACGACTTTAGTTGTGCTCAAATAGTATTGGAAAATCATATCTAAAGCTGTGAATTCATACTGTGTATTAGACTTTTGATACAGCTCCAATAAATTAATGAATTATCGAGGTTGCATGTAACAGAATAAGCTAAAAACAAAAATACCCTCGGTATACTTATTAAACTTCCAGTAATAGGCAGGAAAATTGGACGATAATGAAAAAAAATATTTTGGATTAATCTTTGAGCATCTAGAGAAAACATATGGTTTTCATTTTAATGACGAGGAGATGGGGAGGAAATACCTTATCTTTGAAGATAGATTAAAGGCGAATAGAATTTCTTCCTTCCAGGATTTTCATAACTTATTAACAGCTAAAAGCCGTAAGGCAAAAGAAGAACTACAAATTTTAGTTAATAAGATTACGAATAATAATACTTCATTTTTTAGATATAGACCTAGTTTTGAGCTATTAGAAAAAATTGTTCTGCCTGAATTATTTACATCACGTTTTGTTCAAAATAATGATGTTGTAAAAATTTGGTCTGTCGGTTGTGCCACTGGAGAGGAAGCATACTCAATTGCAATGTCATGTCTAGAATTGCTGCCTGATTCAAACCCTGTGAAAATAGAAATTATTGCTACAGATATTTCTACCGATAATCTAAATAAAGCTCAACAGGGATATTTTTCAAAATCAAAGGTATCTTCTTTATCAGAACCTTTAAGAAAAAAATATTTCTCAGAGTTGATAGGTGAAGATGGCATTCTTACTTATGTAGCCAATAAAGCGTTAAAGAAACTGATATCATTTCGATATTTAAACTTAGCTGATAGTAATGTTTTATTTCCTAATAGTTTAGATATTATTTTCTGTAGAAATGTATTTACTTACTTAAAGAAAAGCTTAGTAATGGACATCTTGGAAAGATTTCATCATAGTTTAATATCTGGAGGTTATTTGTTTACAAGTGCTACTGATCATCCAATACCTGGGAGTGAACTTTTTAAGTTAATTTCTAACGGTAATTCTACCTGTTTTAAAAAAGAAAGTATTAAAGAAATTGATAAGTTAAGCACATCAATTTCTATAGAAAATAAAATTCCTGATCGTTCTGTTTTAAATAAAAAACGACTAGATAAGAAGAATTATAAAATTGCCAGAGTTAGGGATTTTATTTCTAAATTAAACTCTGCGCATGATCATAAAAACACTATTGATCCAATTCAATCTTTGAATCCAGGTACTACTTTTTTAGGCTTTAAATTGAATGATAAATTATTTTGTGTTGATGTGAAGGAGGTTAGAGAAATTGTTCATGCAGGTTATATAACATCTGTCCCGTCCAGTCCAGCATTTGTAAAAGGAATTATGAATTACAGAGGGAATGTACTTACTTTGGTAGATATCAGTAGATTTTTAAATCTTAGCGAGAGATCTTTGTATGAATATGATCATTTACATATAATGATATTGAATATGCAGGATTGTTTGATGGGAATAATAATATCTTCTTATTTTACAACTTTTACAGCTAAAGAAAGAGATTTAAATATTACAATAGAGCATACGGATAATTATATAAAGGGAATATTCAATATTAATAATGAATCATATAAATTGCTGAAAATTGATGATTTAGTTTCCTCTGAAGTTTTAGATGTTACCTAATAAAAATGTTTTAGATATAGAGAGGCTTATTATGCTTATTACAAGAAAAATAAAAGCAAAGGTTGTCATTATTCTTTTATTTATTGCTCTTTTGCCGATGGTTATAACTTCAATAATTGCGTATAAAATTTTTTATGATGCTATCAAGCGGGAGGCTTTGACAAAGTTGTCATATGCTGTCCAATCTTCAATGGCTGATATTGCCCGTTATCTTGATGCTAAAATCGGTGATGCTATTGTTCTTTCATTAGATCCTACAAATATAAATGCCTTAAGGCAGATTGAAAAAGAGTATAGTAGGAGTGATATGCCTCTAAAAAAATGGGCTGAAACTAAGGCTTCTGCTTATATTGAAGAAATGGGATTGAAGAGGTTCTATGAAGAAATACTTCAAGTTTACGGTTATCAAAATCTATATCTTGTATCTTCAAACGGGAATATTCTATATTCAGTCATCAAAACAGATGATTTGGGAACAAATCTTATAACCGGGCCATATAAAGATTCTGCTTTAGCATATGGTGTAGGGGAAGTTTTGAGAAATGAGAAAGTAGTTACATTTATTGATTATGAAAAGTATCCTCCTGGAAGTGAGATGCCTGCTGCTTTTATAGTACACCAACTCTTCAATCAGAATAATGAAATACTAGGAGCTTTAGTTCTTCAGCTTTCTAATCAGGCTTTGTATGAAAAGGTAGCTCTTGCATCAGGAATTCAGAAAACGGGTGAACTGCAGATAGTTCGTGAGAATGATTCAGGTGATGCACTTTTTCTTACACCTTTGAAATTTGATAAAAATGCTGCGTTAAATAGAATTGTAGATAAAAGTACAGGTAATTCAGCAATCATTAATGCTTTGAGAGGAAAAGATATTTCAGCTACTGATACAGTAGATTATAGGGGAAAAACAGTGTATTCTCATGGAGGATATATTTCTGATATAGGTTGGGGACTTGTTGCTAAAATAGATAAAAATGAAGTATTTGAACCGAGTAGAGAGTTTAATAGAAGTATTGCCGTATGGATTATAGTAATTGCTGCTGTTGTTATAATATTAGCACTGTATCTTTCAAGTAGGATGACTAATTCAATTAAAGCTATTTCAAATGCTGCAACTTTTGTTGCAGACGGTGATTTAACAGCACAGGTAAATATAAAGGATAAAGATGAAATAGGGGTTTTAGGTGAAAATTTTAATAGAATGATTTCAAGCTTTAGAAATGTTGTAGAAAGCCTAAAAGAAGCTGTTGATCAAATTAATGTTACTAGTGAGCAGATAGTGAAAACAAGTGTTGATCAGGCAAATAACGCAAGTGAACAATCTGTTGCTGTAACTCAGACCAGTGCAGCAGCAGAAGAGCTTACCAGAAGTTCAGAAGATGTGATTATGAAAGTTGATAAGATGTCGCAGGCTGCACAGGATTCATTTAATGGTATGAAAACAATAAAAGAATATTTGGAAAAGAGTAATAATATTATTGGATCATTAGGAAGTAAATCTATAAAAATTGGAAAGATAATTGAAATTATTGATGATATTGCTGACCAGACTAATCTGTTGGCTATTAACGCTGCAATAGAAGCAAAAAGAGCAGGAGAGTTTGGTTCCGGGTTTACTGTAGTTGCTGATGAAATTAGAAAATTATCCGATTCTACAACCAAATCAACAGGAGATATAACAGACCTGATCGAAATTATTCAGCATGAAATTTCCAATATTCAGGTAGCAATGGAAGAAAATAATAAATATCTTCAGGATGGAATTAAATTTTCTCTTGAGACTGTAGAAAATTCAAAAGTTATTTCGTTGAGTTCAAAACAGCAGGCTATTGCAACAAAGGAAATATCTCGTGCCATGGAAAAAATCAATTCGTCTATGATACAGATTTCTACTGGAGCTGAACAGACTAAAAAGGTGATGACGGTTCTGGCGGATCTTGCAGCAGATATAAAACAGCAGTCTGAAAAGTTCAGTTGTTGATTTGTTGATTTGGTGAGCGACGCCGCTTTTCGGTGTAATATGGTTATGAATTATCCCCGCATTGAAATGCGGGTCTATTGATCTTGACTGCTTTGCAGTCATGACCGTAAAACGATAATGTTTAACCCATATTTTAATATGGGTGTATGGATGTGTAACATGTATAAAATATCGCAACGCGATAATGTATAGTAGCCCCATGTTTTAACATGGGTGTATAATAAAACAAAAGAATAGCACCGTGAAACGGTGCGGTAAATCTATCGCGAAGCGATAATGTTAGGTAGGACCACATTTTAATGTGGTTAAATTATACCAAACAGGATGGCACCGTGAAACGGTGCGGAAATAGCAACTTTCAATAAAAGATCATAATATGGCTTTTGACAGATCAAAATTTTTGTCTCAATTTCGTGCAGAAGTTCTTGAAAGGCTTGAAGCTGTTAGTTATAGCCTTGTTGAATTGGAGAAATATCCTGAGAATATGGATGTTTATGAAACTGTTAAGAGGGAGTTTCATACATTGAAAGGTATTACTTCTCTTATGGGATTTAACAGAACTTCAGAAATGTTTCATAAACTTGAAGATTTATTTAGAAACTCAAATAATCTCCAAAGAAGTTTTGATCGTAGTATATATGATTTTCTTTTCAAATGCATTGACATTGTTCATTCAGTTTTTAAAAACGATAAAATAAAAGAGGATTTGATTGCTGAATTTGCAGATTCCGTTGTATCAAAATATCTGATACCTTCCCCCAAAAAAGATTTTACTGTTACACCTGAAAAACCTTTGAAGACAGAAAAAGTAAATGACAAAAAGGAATTGCTGAAAGTAAATACTAAATCAGTCAAACCTGAATTTACTGAAGAAACAGATAAAGTAAAGGTTGAAGCATCTCAATTGACTGATCTAATTAATTTCTCAAATGAAGTTCTTATGGCTAAATCTATGCTAAAAGATACTTTGAATAAGTTGGAAAGTAATGTCAACGAGGGAAAAATTATAAACTTTGATGATTATTGTTCTGATTTTAATAGGTTAAATGAAGTGTATGAAAAATTGGACAGGTATTCCGGAGCAATTAGTCATTTGGCTGTTAGTATGCGTATGATCTCTTTAGATAATCTATTTAATCTTTATATTAGACCTGTAAGAGAAATGGCAAAATCTTACGGAGTAAAGATTAATTTGAAATTTGATGGGGAAAAAACTTTACTAGACAAAGATGTGCTAAAATATATTATTGATCCAGTTTTGCATATCTTAAGAAATGCTATTGATCATGGAATTGAATCTTCTGAAGAGAGGACGAATAACGGAAAGACAGAATTTGGAACAATTCAGTTTAAGGCGTATCAGAGGAATTCAAGGATATATATAGAAATTTCTGATGACGGCAGAGGAATTGATTTTAAGAAGCTTAAAAACAAAATATTCCAAAATGGACTTGCCGGGTTGAAGGAAGTCAATACGTTTACAGAAGATAAACTTCTAAGTTTTTTATTCTATCATGGTTTTTCTACAAAAGATACAGTTGATATGTTATCTGGTAGAGGTGTTGGTTTAGATGTAGTGAAAGAAAAAATTGAGGCTATTAACGGTTCGGTTAGAATTAATTCTACTTATGGAAAGGGCACAACTATTACTTTGATTTTGCCCTTAACACTTTCTATTACAGAAAGTTTATTGGTTGAAGCTGGGGCAGAGGTCTTTGCTATTCCTACTGATTATATAAAAGAAGTTAGAAGACTTGATTATTTACATATAAAAGAAAATGAAAAGGGTTCATTGGAATGTACTATAGATGATAAAGTAATACCTGCTGTTAACTTATGTCAGTATTTAAATATTGAAACTAAATATTTATTAGGTAGCAATAAATTGCTTCAGGTAGTAGTCATTTATTCTGGAGATTCTTTGTTCTGTATTGTTGTAGATAAAATATTAACTTATATTGATACAGTAGTAAAACCACTCTTACCGGTTAAAGGTCAACTCAGAGCTTTTTTAGGTGGAACTGTTACAGGTGAAGGACGGGCTGTGCTGGTTTTAGATGTTCCTTCTCTGACAATATCAGCAAAGAATGTAAATAATAAATTTAAAACTACAAACTTATTAAGTTTAGATAATAATTCTAAAGGACTAAGAATCCTCCTTGCAGAAGATTCTGTAAATATTGCAGAGATTGAGAAAAATATCCTGGAGTCAGCCGGATTTTATGTGTCAATAGCTTCTGGCGGTAAAACTGCTTATAATATGGCTGTAACCAGTAAATATGATATTATTATAAGCGATATCTTAATGCCTGGAATGAACGGTATAGAATTTGTAAAATTACTAAGAGAGAAAGACTACTACTCTAAAACGCCGATTATCATGGTCACAAGTAGAAATAATTCTACAGATAAAACTGCTGCTTTTGCTGCCGGGGCAAATGAATATGTTTTGAAGTCAGAATTAACTTCTGCTAACATTATAACTGTAATAAAAAAGTATTTAAAAAACAAAGATAAATAATAAATGGATGATTTTATTTGATGATCAGAGTATTAATAGTTGATGATTCAAAACTCAAACAGAATTTTATCATATCTGTTTTGAATGAATGTCCTGTTATAGATGTCGTTGGAACTGCATCAAATGGAAAACAGGCTATTGAAAGATGTAGGCAGCTTAAGCCGGATGTAATAACAATGGATATAAATATGCCTGTGATGGGAGGCCTTGAAGCCATTGATCATATTATGAGAAACTGCCCGACAGTTATTATTGCAGTTACGGAAGCAGATGATGAAATAATTAGAGAATGTCTTAATTGCGGTGTTGTGGATTTTTTCTCTTTGAATGGACCTTATCAGCAGAAAACAAGCGAACTTATAGGTAAAATAATTACAGCATCAAAAGTTAAAGTAATTAGAAGAATATGTCCTATAGATAAAGGGAAAACACTAAGTAAGGATATTGCAGGGATAAGCCATAATAATGATTCTAGTTTTAATTTAACATCAGTTATTGTTATTGGAGCATCGACAGGAGGTCCATATGCTCTTGAGAAGATTTTATCAGTCTTAGAACCTGAAAAATTGAAAGCAGGTATACTTATTGTTCAGCATATGTCTTCTGGTTTTATTCATGGGCTTACAAAATGGTTAAACTCAAAATCAGGTTTTCAAGTTTCTATTGCATCTGATGGTGATAAACTTGAAAATGGTAAAGTTTTTTTAGCACCTGAACAGCATGTAATGGAAATAGACAGAGATGGCAAGATTGTTTTGAAGGAGGACAAAAATAATGACTATCTGTTTGTGCCTTCAATAGATGCGTTGATGATATCTGCGGCCAAATCTTTTGGTTCAAAGGTAATTGGGGTGATCATGACCGGCATGGGGTATGATGGTGTTGAAGGTATGAAAACCATAAAGAAATTTGGTGGTATTACAATTGCCCAGGATGAAAAAACTTCTGTAGTATTTGGAATGAATCGTGCAGCTATTGAGGAAAATGTTATAGATAGGATATTGGGGGTGGATGAAATAGGGCCAGCATTGACTTTAAATTGAAAATAGATATAGCTGCAGTACTTTGGAACAGTGTTGTAAGCAAACGTAGAAAACTATGTGTTTTACAGATTTACAAGGTGTTTTCTAGTATAAATATAGGAGAAGGGAGTTATGAAAATATTGATTACGGATGACAGTCCATTGACACTTAATATTCTTCTTGAGATTTTTAAGGAGAAAGGATTTGATGTATCAACAGCAAGTTCTGCGGAAGAGTGTTTTGAAAGCATTAGGGAGAATATGCCGGATATAATTTTATCTGATATAAACTTGCCAAACACTGATGGCTTTGAACTTTGCTCTAAATTGAGAAATGAGTTTAACTATAAAAATAAAGTAGTTCTTATGACTGGTAATATGGCCTGTGTAGATGCTGTTAAAGGTTTTGAAGTGGGGGCTGATGATTTTTGTGTAAAAACCGGGGATATGTCGCATGTGATAACGACAATAAATAACGTGATAAATGAAATAGATGATAATTAAGCGCAGTATGGATGAACTTAAATCTAAAATTTTAATATTCAGTGATTTGAATAGTTATTCTTTTAATTATGATAAACTTAATAAAAATATTGATATCTTTTTGGCAAAAGATAAGATTTTTTCTGAGTTAGTTGAAGAAGACTATGAATTGATATTGCTTGATGGAACACTTGACTTTATTTCCGAATGTCTTGTTTGTTTAAAAAGTATTAACGCTGAATCGTTATCTTTAAAAAATATCATAGTCTGTTCAAAATATAGTGAGAAGTTAAATAAATTGGCACAAAGAATCAGTGAGTTTAACATAGACACTATTATCAAGCCTTGTTCTGCCGAATATATTGCCAGCAAAATATCCTTTTATTCCAGTTATAGAAGCTCTAAACTTGAAAAAGCTTATGAAGAACTGACTTCATTAAAAAGAAAACTTGAGATGAGAGAAAAAGGTATTAAGAAAACAGATGAGGCAATAAAAATTCTTTATGGAGAGATTTTAAAATCTAATGAAATTGCAGCAAATGCTATTAAATGTAAAAGTGATTTTTTAACCAATATGAGTCATGAAATTCGTACTCCTCTAAATGCAATTACCGGTATGATACATTTGGCAATGCAATTGGAACTGTCTCCTAAACTCTCAGATTATCTTAAGAAAATTGATAATGCAGGAAAACTGTTGTTAAACATTGTAAATGACATTCTTGACTTTTCTAAAATTGAGGCTGGGAAATTAAACATAGAATCAGTTAAGTTCAATTTGTATGATATTTTCGAAAATTTATCTAATGTTATAATATGCAAAGCATCAGAAAATAAAGATCTCGAAGTTGTTTTTGATATTGAGCCTGATATTAACCCTCATCTAGTTGGGGATCCTTTAAGAATAGAACAGATCCTTGTAAATTTGGCTAATAATGCGATTAAATTTACTGATTCAGGTTCAATAAATGTAAAAGCAGAGATTCTTGATGAAGACAAGAAGAATATTAGAATCTTATTTTCTGTCAAAGATACAGGGATTGGTATTACTGAAGAACAGAAGGAGAAGCTGTTCGATGCATTTGTTCAGGCTGATACTTCTACTACACGTAAATATGGTGGAACAGGCTTAGGGCTCTCAATATGCAAGCAGCTAGTTGAACTTATGGATGGTAAAATTTCAGTAGAGAGTAATTACGGAGAAGGTAGTAACTTTAGATTTGAATTAAATTTAGAAAAACAATTTGATATAAATAATCTTTCTGAATTAAATAAATTTAAAGATAAATGTAGTTGTTATTGTGTTCTTATTATTGCAGGTAATGAACTTTCAAATGCAGTTCTTAAAAAATTTTTACTTTCTCTTAATATTAGTTTTGAAATAATTAGTCTTTGTGAAGAAGTTTCTCTGAATATAGATAAAAACAAAAAATTTGATTTGATTATAATCGATATTGACAGAGAATTTACATCATTAGCTAAAGTTGAAAAAAATATTAGAGATATTAGGAAATATAATATTTCCTCAAAAATTTCTTTAATGATATACTCTAATACTGAAAACAGTTCAAAAGTAGTGAAAAAACTGAATGCGGATTATTTACTTGAAAAGCCTGTTTTATATAGACCTTTTTTAATAGTTCTGGGAAAATGTTTTGGTCTTAAAGAATTAGTGCCTTTGGTAGAAGATGAAAACAAAGAGGAATATGAGTCTCTGGAAAATATTGAAGGTGCAGATATTCTATTAGTTGAAGATAATAATATTAACCAGGAAATAGCAGTAAATATATTACAAGCTGCTAATTTGAATATAACAGTAGCTAATAATGGAAGTGAGGCCGTAGACATCATTAAGTCAAATCATTTTGATTTAATACTAATGGATATTCAGATGCCGGTTATGGATGGATTGGAAGCTACTCAAATAATTCGTGCGAATAATTCTAAACATATTTCTAATATACCTATTATTGGTATGACTGCTCATGCTTTTGCGAGTTATAAAGAGGAGTGTCTTAATAAAGGTATGAATGATTATATTACCAAACCCATTCAGATAAATGCTCTAAATAAAGCTCTTCTAAAATGGATTCCCAGAAAAAATTTTGAGAGCAAATTTAAACCTAATAAGTCAAATTGTATTGAAAAAGAGAATGTTTACGATTCAATAAGAATTAATATTGCTGGCATAGAAACTGATTCAGGAATAAACAGAATAGGTGGTAATAAGGAACTGTACTTTTCACTTTTGAAAAAATTTAAGGATGGATATTCAGATGTTAGGTCAAAGCTTATTACTGCTGTTAATTGTAATTCTGTCAAAGATATTGAAAGCATAGCACATGTGATTGCTGGAGTATCAGGTAATCTTGGAGCCTCTGAACTCTGCAGATCAGCTTTACAATTGGAGCATGACATAAGGAATAACAGCAGAGAGCTATTGAACTCTAAATTAGATGGTTTTTATAGAAATCTGGATGTCGTACTGAAAGGGATTGAAACTTTTTTTAATAATCCTACTTATAATAACGGAAAAAGTGATATAATTAAAGAAAGAAAGAAGGGTAAATTAGATCTTTTATTGGAGCAAGTTTTGGAATTTGAAAAATACCTTAAAAAAAGGATTCCAAAATCATGCAAGAGCATAATTAAAGATATTGAATTATATGATTGGCCTGATGCTATTGATGAAAAGTTTGAAGCCTTAAAGAAATATACAATTCGATACAAATTTAAAGATGCTGAATCAGCCCTTAATGATCTGATTGATACTATTAAGTTAGAAATAGAAATGGAGAGAAAATATGACTGATATTTCAAGAAAGAATATTATGGTTGTTGATGATGTAGAAACAAACATAGATATTCTTGTTGAAGCTTTGTCTGATGAATATGACGTGAGTGTAGCTATGGATGGGGTTACTGCACTTGAAGATATCAGAAGAAATATTCCGGATTTGGTACTGTTGGATGTAATGATGCCCGGTATGGATGGGTATGAAGTTTGTAAAAAACTAAAAGGTAATTCATCAACAAAAAATATTCCAGTAATTTTTTTAACGGCTAAGTCAGAAGTAGAAGATGAGGCGTATGGATTATCGCTAGGAGCTGTTGATTTTATTGCAAAACCTTTTAACAGTGAACTTGTTAAGGCGAGACTGCATAATCATCTTGAATTAAAAAAATATCGCGATTCTCTTGAAGAACAGGTTAGACTGAGAACTGAGCAATTAGAAATAAACCAGGAAATTACAATTGAGTGTATGGCTGCTATTGCTGAGTATAGAGATCCCGAAACTGGTGCTCATATTAAAAGGATTCAGAATTATGTTAAAACACTGGCAGAGAAACTTGCTTCTCATCCTAGGTTTAGAGATTATTTGACACCTAGAACTATTGAAATGCTGGTATTATCTGCTCCTTTGCATGATATAGGCAAAGTTGGTATTAGAGATAGTATTCTGTTAAAGCCTGGTAAATTAACAGAAGAAGAATATGAGATAATGAAGGATCATACTACTATTGGAAGAGATGCAATTGCAGTTTCGGTTAAGAATATTCCCCTTGAAAAATCTTTTCTTAAATATGGTATGGAAATAGCAATAAGTCATCATGAGAAGTGGAATGGGAAAGGTTATCCTTATGGTTTAAAAGGAGAAGAAATACCAATTTCAGGAAGATTGATGGCTTTAGCTGATGTCTATGATGCACTTGTTACAAAGCGAGTATATAAATCTGCATTTTCTCATGAAAAGGCTAGAAACATTATTTTGGAAGGTAGGGGAGAACATTTCGACCCTGATATTGTTGATGCCTTTATAGAAACTGAAGCAGAATTTATTAAGACATCGACAGAATTTTTAGATGAAGAATAATTAATTGTTTTTTTCTTCTAGAAACCTGTATAAAGTTGCGCGGCCAACACCTAAATACTTTGCTGCTTTTAGTTTATTTCCGTTAGTAGCTTCTAGTGCTTCTTCAACTGATTCAGCTGTTAGTTTTTTCTTTCTTATTTTTCTGTTACTGGGTAGATAATCTATTCCATGTCTAAATATGGGGAAGTGTTCCGGTTTGATTTTACCTGATCTACCCGATTTTATTAATGCGAATTGGAGCCAGTTCTGCAGTTCTCTTATATTGCCGGGCCAATTATAGTCCATTAATAGATTTAAAGCTTTCTGTGTGATAATAACATCATCTTTTCGCTCTTCGCTTTCCATAACTCTTTTGAGAAGATGATTTGCAAGCAATGGAATATCTCCTTTTCTTTCTTTTAGAGGTGGAAGGTTTACCGGCACAACACTTATTCTATAAAATAGATCTTCCCTGAAATTTCCAGCTTTTATTTCTTTGTTTAGATCTTTGTTTGTAGCGCTTATTACTCTTACGTTTACTTTTGTAGTTTTTTCGCTTCCTAGGCGTTCAAAAGTTCCTTCCTGTAAAACCCTTAAAATTTTGACCTGCATTGCCGGTGTAATATCTCCAATTTCATCCAGAAAAATAGTTCCACCGTCAGCTAACTCAAATCTACCTTTTTTATCTCTTATTGCTCCGGTATAAGCACCTTTTACATATCCAAAAAGTTCGGCTTCAAGTAAATTTTCAGGTATTGCGCCGCAGTTAACCGTTATAAATCTGTTTTTACTTCTTATGCTTTCGTTATGGATTGCAGCTGCAGCAAGTTCTTTTCCTGTTCCACTTGGTCCATATATTAATACAGGTGCTTTCGAATCAGCAACACTTTTTATCAAATCGAATATTTCAAGCATTTTAGGATCCTTACCGATAATACCGGAGAAACTTTCAATTTTGCGAAGTCTTTTTGCCATGTACAGTTCTTCTGTTGTATCACGGAATGATGCTAATATACCTAAAAGTTCTTTTTTGGGATTTTTTATACCGCTTACAGACATTTCTATGGATTTTACTGAGCCTGATTTAGTATATATTTCTGTGTTGTACTTTGCATAGTCAAGTTCCGGGCAGCCATCACAGAAAGCGCATTTTTTACCACAAAAATTTCCAGGAAATACTTCATGACAATCTTTTCCCAGAACTTCGCATTTTGTATAACCTGTAATTTCTTCTGCAGCCTTGTTAAAATATGTTATTCTTCTTTTTGTATCGTGCGCAATAATTCCTTCACATATACTATCAAGTATAAAATGAGTTTTATTAGTAGCACTGGTCAACCCATTTAAATAATTTACATCAAACAGATTTGTTACCAGGTTGGAAATCTTATCTCTTATTTTACGATATGGGGCAAGTGTCTCAGTATTTTTATTTTCTCTTTTTAAATAATTTGGAATATACCACTTTACAATTGTAGGGTAGCCAGGCAGGAATAAGCTGAAACTATCTTCTTTTTCGGTTATTATAGATACTAATATATCAATACTTTTATGGGATATTTCAGATAGATCTTGAGGAGGAGAAAGTTTATTTCCGGTTTCAATTATAACTTTATTAATTGCAGGAGATATTGTTTCATTTCTATTAATAACTGCACTATATATTTTAATATCTCTTGTCTTATAGTTTTCTGCATAAGTCTTGGCAATTTGTGCATAGCCTAATTCTATTTTTGATGCAAATAATATGTTAACCATTGATACTTTTTCCTCTTCTGTTTGGGAACTTGGTATAAATCCTGCTTATAATTTCATATTAAAATAAAAATTAAGACAATAGAAACAACCGTTGTTAAGATTATAGCTATTTTATATAATTTAATATGTATCATAATATATAATGAGACACTTAAAGTTCAAAAAATTATTAAAAAAATATTTTTTTATGATTGAATATTTTCTAAAAAGGTGGTATTTAAATATCGAGATATTGAGATATATTGATATTAATTAAAAGGTATTTTATTTATCGAAAGTGATTTATTGAAAACCAAATATTGTATTATTATAAATTAATAAAAAATCATAAAGTAAAAAAATAGGAGAAGTAAGAAATATGGAGAAAGACAAAGACACACCAACAGGATTTATTGTTGGAATAGTTGGAGCTTTTCTTAAAGGTCCTCTTTCAATCATGCTTATTTTAGCGGCGATTATTCTTGGTGTGATAGCTATCACATCAACTCCCCGCGAAGAGGAGCCACAGATTGTGGTTCCTACTGTTGATATTTCTGTTTCTTTTCCTGGGCATTCTCCTCAGGAAGTAGAGCAGTTGGTAACAAGGCCTCTTGAAAGATTAATTTGGCAGATTGATGGAATTGAGCATGTATATTCAATCAGTCGCCAGGGAGGAGCGCTCGTAACAGCCAGATTTTATGTAGGGCAGGATAGAGAGCGTTCGATGGTAAAAATAAGAGATAAAATCGAAGCAAATCAGGATATAATTCCTCCAGGTGTAGCAAATTGGGTTGTTAAACCTGTAGAAATAGATGATGTTCCGATAGTATCTTTAACTCTCTTTTCTGAAAATAAGTCATTACTTGAGTTAAGAAGAATTGCTGAAGAATATTCTGCCAGACTTGATAAAGTTAAGAATGTTTCAAAAAGCGAAATCATTGGCGGTAACAAAAGAGAAATCAGAATTGAGCCAAATATTGAGAAAATGGCGTCTTTAAAGATATCTTTTGATGAGCTGATTAATGCAATTCAATCAAATAATCTTTTAAAAAATGTTGGTAATATTGTTTATAACAATAAATCACACACAATTAAAGTAGATGGGAATATTGCAGATGTAAAAGACATTGAAAATATTATTATTCCAACAGGACAGGCATACTATGATATGATGAGTGGTGTTGGAACTCTGTATAAACAGCTTTATAAGAAAGATGATTCAGGAAAATCAAATCAAGTAGTAAAGATTGCTGATGTTGCAAAAGTTATAGATGGTCCGATGGAGAAGGATGACTATACAAGTATTTCGTTTGGACCTGCTTCTGAATATTATAAAAAATATAAAGGTGAAAGTTTTAATGCAGTAACACTGGCATTTAGTAAAAAACGTGGCACAAATGCTGTAACTGTAGCACAGGATATAATCAAAGAGGCTAAAATTTTAAAGGGAAAAATACTTCCAAGTGATGTAAAAACCATTATAACAAGAAATTATGGAGAAATTGCAAATAATAAAGTGAACTCTCTTATAGAGAGTATGATTTTTGCTATAATTAGTGTTGTAATTCTTCTTTATTTTAGCTTGGGATGGAAAGAAAGTCTTGTTGTTGGTCTTGCTGTACCTATAAGTTTTGCTATGGCACTGTTTGTTAATTATCTCTTTGGATATACAATCAATCGAGTAACGCTTTTTGCTCTTATATTGAGTTTAGGGCTTGTTGTAGATGATCCAATAACAAATGTAGACAATATTCAGCGCCATATAAGAATGGGTAAAGAATCAGCATTTAAAGCTACATTGATTGCTGTTCATGAGGTTTTACCTCCGGTAATTATTTCTACGATTGCAATTATTATATCTTTTACACCGATGTTCTTTATTACAGGTATGATGGGCCCTTATATGGGACCTATGGCAATAAATGTGCCATTGACTGTTACATTTTCAACAGTTTGTGCTTTAACTTTTGTACCATGGGTGGCCTATAAACTTTTGGGTAAGGATAAAAAAGGACAGGATGCTGTTATTGAGCCGAATAAAGTAGAAGTTGATGTAACGCCTAAATGGATAAGAAAAACCTATAAAAGTTTTTTAACGCCTCTGATTAATAGGAAAAAAACATCCTATATATTTTTAGGCATAGTTGTTTTATTGATGTTTTTTTCAGCAGGTTTACTGGTATTGAAAGTTCCATTGAAAATGCTGCCGTTTGATAACAAAGATGAACTGCAACTGATTGTTGATTTGCCTTATGGTTCCAGTCTGGAGCAGAGTGAAAGAGTTAATAAAGCTTTAGAAAAATATTTGACCAGTATTAATGAAGTAAAAGACGTAGAGGTATATACTGGAATCAATTCTCCGGTAGACTTTAATGGATTGATTAGAAGATATAACCTGAGAAAAAGTAGTCATACGTCTGATATTAGAATTAATTTAGCTTCAAAAACGGAAAGATCTCAACAAAGTCATGCAATTGCTTTGAGGATAAGGCCGGATATAAAATCTATTGCCGATAAATATAATGCAAAAGTAAAAATTGTTGAAGTTCCGCCCGGACCTCCGGTAATATCCACACTTACTGCAGAAATTCGCGGTAAAGAGGATATGCAATACCAGGAATTGATTGATGCAAGTGAAGATCTTCAGGGTGTACTCAATAAAGTCGATGGAGACCATATTGTAGAAATTGATGATATGTCAGAAACCCCTCATAATGAGTATCATTTTGTAGTTGACAAAGATAAGGCTGCAGCTACTCATGTGAATGTCAATGATATTTACAGATTGCTTGCAACAGCTGTTTCAGGAAATAAAGCAGGGATAGCTCATGTTAAAGGCGAAAGAAATCCTTTAATGATCAATATCAACCTTAATAAAAATGATAGAGCAAGTATAAAAAGGCTTTCCAGTTTATGGATTAAGAATCGTGATGGAAAAATGGTTCAACTCAGTGAACTTGGAAAGTTTGTTGAAGTTAAAGCTGATCAGCCAATTTACCATAAAAATATGGAAAGAGTAGTTTATGTTACTGCAGAATGTGCTGGCAGAGCTCCTGGAGAAGTTGTTCTTCAGACAATGATGGAGTTGAAAAAAACACCTTTAAAAGATGGTATTTCGACTGAGTGGGCAGGAGAAGGCGAATGGGAAATAACATTAAGAGTGTTTAGAGACCTTGGAATTGCTTTTGGAGTAGCGTTGATTGGAATATACATTTTAATGGTTGTTCAGATGAAAAGCTTTTTTATGCCTATAATTGTAATGATGGCGATACCTCTTACAATAATTGGAATAGCTCCTGGATTTTATATATTAAACCTGATTGCAGGAGGAAAGGTTGGTATATATCCTGATCCGATATTTTTCACTGCAACGGCAATGATAGGTATGATTGCCCTTGGAGGTGTTGTAATAAGGAACAGTTTGGTTCTTATTGAGTTTGTTCAGGATTCAACAGCAAGAGGTAATTCTTTAAAAGATGCGCTTCTAGAGAGCGGTGCTGTAAGGTTCAGGCCAATTATTCTGACTGCAATGACTACAATGCTTGGTGCATTGCCGATAACATTTGATCCTGTTTTTTCAGGTTTGGCCTGGGCTTTAATATTTGGTCTGTTGGCAAGTACAGCATTTACATTGTTAGTTATTCCTGTTGTTTATTATTTAATTATGTCTAAAAAAGAAGAGGAGGTTAAGGTATGAAAAAATTTATAATTTCAATAATAATATTAGTTATAGCGGTTTTGTTCGCTTTATATGAGTTTGGCCTTTTTTCAGGAAAGAAAATTGAAGGAGGTACTACTGTAGCAAATACTTCTATTCCAAAAGGTAAAACATTAAAAATACAATTAGATAAAGTTCCTGTTTTCTATAAAACAGTAGGTATTATAAGAAGCAGAACTGAAGCTGAGATTTCTTCCAGAATTACTGCAAGGGTAACAAAAGTTGATGCTGTTAATGGTCAGGCAGTAAAAAAAGGACAGGTTCTTGCTGAACTGGATAACAAAGACTTAAAAGCTATTGTGCAGCAGACAAAGGTTGATTTGGAAAGTTACAAGTCAAGAATTGATCTTGCTAAAGAAACAATTAAAGCTGCAGAAGCTGAACTAAAAAGAACAAAAAGCGAATATGAAAGAACAAAGACATTATATAAAACTAAGTCAATCTCTAAAAAAGAGTTTGAACAGGCAGAAGATATGTATACTCAGGCTCTGGTAAGGAAAAAACAGGCCGAATTGAATTTGCAGTTAGCTATGTCAGGCAAACAGATGGCCGAAACCGCACTTACAAATGCAGAAGTTAATTTAAGTTATAGTTATATTAAAAGTCCTATAGACGGTATAATAACTGAAGATAATGTTGATGAAGGAGATATATCGCTTCCTGGAAAGATAATGTTTAAGGTTTTTGATCCTAATACGCTTATGGCAGAAATGCCTATCAGAGAATCTTTGATTAGTAAAATCAAGCTAGGTAAGAAAGTTTCTATATATGTTCAGGCAGTTGATGAACATTTTACTGGTGAAATAAAAGAGATTACACCGGAAATTGACAGTGAAACACGAACTTATATTGCTAAAGTCTGTTTAGGAAAAGAGAAGGACTTGGTTCCCGGAATGTTCTGTGATATAAAATTTGTATTAGGATATGAAGAGAAAATAGTTATTCCTGATAATTATATAACAAAAATAGGTCAGTTGGAAGAAGTCAAACTTGTAGATGGTAAATCAGTCAAGAAAACTTACATTGAAGCAGTAAGTTGTGATCAGGTCGGTAAAAGAATTGTTACGGCAGGTTTAAAAAAAGGTGATACATTATTAGCAAAATAATGATCTTTTGATAATTATTTAATCAAATCAAAAAGTCTCGGTGTTTTGCTGAGACTTTTTTCGTGTATGATACGACAATTAGTAATTGTTTTCAGTTGATTGCTGCAAAATAACTCAAAAGCAAAAATACCTTTGGTATGCTCTTGAAAAAGTCTTTGAATCTGATATAAGATTATTAGAGCTTAACTATTTTGAAATGGAGGTGGTGTTATGTCAAAAAGAGAAGATTTTGTTAACGGAATAAAAGAAAAACTTGATTCCTGGAATGCACAGATAGATGATCTGGAAGCAAAAGTTAAGGGTAAAGGAACGGCTGTACAGCAGAAATATGAAGATAAAATTAATTACTTAAAGAAAAAGAGAGATGAGTTATACGAAGTTGTAGACTCAAAAAAAGCTGATGGTGAAGAAGCTTGGACTCAGGTTAAGTCTGGAATAAAAGAATCTGCAAATGTATTAGGTGAAGCAATTGCTAATGCATGGAATGTTTTTAATAAAAAAGATTAATCTGTTTGATTACAGTAAATAGTGTCCATAGACAAAGTGTTTCATATTTTTATATGAGACACTTTTTGTTTGCCCAGCAAAGCTGGCAAACCCGTCATGCAGAAAGAAGCATGAAACACCCAGTTCAGGGGGAAGTTAATCCGAATTGCAAGGGCTTTACTGGTAACGGTATTGTCTGAAGGAAGCAATAGGAAGTAAACAGTACATAACGAAAGTGAACCTGCTTCGGCGCTGTTGGTAGGTAAGCGTGCAAAATATCGCAAAGCCTGATACCTGAACATACCAATAGTGTGATTGAGGATGAGATTGTTTACAGGGACCAGTGTATTAACTGGGGAAGCCTTATACTGTTCTGTTTTTTTTTACAGATATTGATGTTCAAGCAGAAATGTAAGACTGATAGATGTGGTGTGAGGTGGCAGATGAACCCGTAGTAGTGATGAAATTTCTGCCTGTGAAAGCTGGTAACAGACTGGAGGATAAAACAGAAATGATTAACTGCCTATCAGTTAAATGCAGTATTATTCAAAAGATATGCTGTAATGCGAAGGGGTGAAGTTAATTTGAAAACTGATATTATACATTTAACCTGATAGAACAGAACACAAACTATCCAACGGGATGGAGTCCTTTACACATGGTTGAAGTGGAAGCTTCACACTGTGTGTTTTGACTGTTCATCAGAGTAAGTACGGTCAACAGATATATATTGCCATTCAGGATAGAAAGTATCTGCCCGCACTGAAGGTCAACTGAATGTTCAATTTAGGAGAATGGATAAATCAGTGCAGTAACCATAAAAAGGAATAATGAATTGAAATATTACAGTTTATATGACAGAATGCTGAACCGTAAGAACCTTACAGAGGCATTCCACAAAGTAAAATCAGCGAATGGAGCTCCCGGCATAGACGGGCAGTCCGTCAAAGATTTTGCCGTTAATCTTGATGTTGAAATTGATGAACTCCTTTTTGAGCTGAAGAATAAAACCTATAAATCCAAGCCTGTAAAACAGGTGTCAATTCCGAAGAAAAGCGGAGGTGAAAGAATTTTAGGAATCCCTTCAGTTCGTGACAGAGTTGTACAGCAGGCTCTGCTTAACATACTTCAGCCAATATTTGATTGTGATTTTCATCCTTCCAGCTATGGTTATAGACCAGGCAGAAGCGGTCATAATGCAATCAGTAAGGCAAGTATGTTTATCCGCAAATACAATATGGAGTGGGTTGTTGATATGGATCTGAGCAGATGTTTTGATACGCTTAATCATGATATAATAATCCAGTCATTTAGAAAATGGATAGTTGATGGAAGTATTCTCAATTTAATAAGAATATTTCTTGAAAGCGGAGCAATGAAAGACAGTGTTTTTGCAGATACAGATACAGGTAGTCCGCAGGGCGGAGTAATCAGTCCTTTTATAGCTAATGTCTATCTTGATCATTTTGATAAATTCATGATGAACAGAAATTATCGAATAGTACGTTATGCTGATGATATCCTGGTATTCTGTTTTTCCAAGAGCGGAGCTTATAATGCACTTGCAAAAGCAACGGATTATCTTGAAAAGGACTTAAAGCTTACAGTCAATAAAACCAAAACACATGTTACACATTCCTGTATGGGAGTAAAATTTCTTGGTGTTGAAATACATACCAATTTTACAAAGATTCAGGATTGCAGATTAAAGGAGTTTAAGAATAAAATTAAACGCCTGACCAAACGTAACAGCGGAGGTAATCTTGGCGGCATGATAAAAGTTTTAAATCCAGTTATCAGAGGATTTGCCTACTATTTCAGAATTGCAAACTGTAAAAGAATCTACAGAGAGTTGATGAGTTGGATCAGACACAGGCTTAGAGCAAAACAGATGAAGCTTTGGAAAACTCCAAAGAAACTTCATAGGAGGCTTAGACAGCTTGGCTATAACGGCAACTTTAAGAAAATCAAAATGTCTTCATGGAGAAATTCTTCAAGTCCACAGGCTCATTATGCTATTCCAAATTCTTTCTTTGATGAAAGTGGACTGTTTGACATTTACAAAGTACAAACTGGTATTACTGTTCTATTAAAATAGAATAATAATTAACATGAGCCGTATACGAGGACCGTACGTACGGTTCTGTGAGAGGGATAAGATAAGAGTTATAGCCTTATCTTACCCTACTCGATTTTCTTGAGATTATGCAATAAGTGTTTTCTACTAAATAATATCTAGGTCTGGTGGGTGAGATTATGAATTCTGAATTAATTTTGTACTCGATATGCTGAGTTCTTGTCAAAAAATGTTAAGACATAAAACTAATTGGTTTTAGAGAAAATAAACAAATTACTGAGGATATTTGTATCAAAATAAGCCAAAAATAAAAATACCTCCGGTATAATTAAGATTTAGTGTTCAAATATTAATTGATTTGTCTCATTAATATTAAAAAAATGGCTTAATATGAAGGTGAATTCAATTTTCTTAAATTTAAGGTAAATATTAAATTTTATAAAGGCCTTATCATTAAGTGTTTATATGCTTTTATTTATTTTTTGGCATGAGATTAGCTATATTGGATAACTGTTTTTGAACAATGTAAAATAGAGTTTTAGAAGCATGAAGAAAAAATTTAATGATAATTTGTTAGAGATACTTAAATTAACAGATTCAATGCAGGTATTAGCTAATAAAGGTATTGCTGATAGTAATGATGATGGCTGTGTTGCATTATATGGGTTACTTCTGGATTCTATGTATAAGATTAGAACAGAAACAGAAAATGAAATTAATAAACATAAAAGATTAAATAAGTGGTTATAGCTATTCGGTATGCTATATTATCCGCCTATCAAAACTTTAATTTGGAAAGGAGTTTCGATATGAATGAAAAAATGGAAAAAGCAATAAATGATCAAATTAATTTTGAGCTTTATTCATCCTATATTTATCTGTCAATGTCTTCCTATTTACGTTCCCTTAACCTAAATGGATTTGCTCACTGGATGGAGATCCAGGTACAGGAGGAAATTGCTCATGCTATGAAATTTTATAATTTTCTGCATGAAAGGGGAGGAAATATTGAATTTGAAACAATACAGAAACCTAAAGTATCCTGGGAATCTACATGTGAAGTATTTGAAGATGCTTACAAGCATGAGCAGATAGTTACAGGTAGAATTAATGATCTTGTCGATCTTGCTTTGGAAATTCGGGATCATGCTACCAATGCCCATTTACAATGGTTTATTAATGAACAGGTTGAAGAAGAATCTAATGTTCTTGGTATTCTTCAGCAGATTAAGTTAGCCGAAAATTCACCTAATGGTTTATTTATGCTTGACCGTGAATTAAGCCAGAGAGTTTACAATCCACCTCAGGATAGCAAAAATTAATTTTGCTTTAGAGGTTTTAAGATATAATATTAAAATTAGTTTTTTTATAAAAAGGAGTAATGAAATGAAAAAGTTTGTTTGTACAGTATGCGGTTATGTTCATGAAGGTAATGAAGCACCAGAAAAATGTCCACAATGTGGCGCACCAAAAGAAAAATTTGTTGAAAAAACTGAGAGTGCTGCTGAATTAGTATGGGCAGATGAACACAGAGTTGGAGTTGCTAAAGGTGTGGATCAGGAAGTTCTTGATGGTCTTCATGCTAATTTTACCGGAGAATGTACAGAAGTTGGTATGTATCTTGCAATGAGCAGACAGGCTGCTCGCGAAGGTTATTCAGAAATAGCAGAAGCTTATAAACGTATAGCTTTTGAAGAAGCAGAACATGCTGCTAAGTTTGCTGAATTATTAGGAGAAGTTCTTGTTGCTGATACAAAAGAAAATCTAAAAGCAAGAGTTGAAGCTGAGCATGGAGCATGTCAGGGTAAAAAAGATCTTGCAACTAGAGCTAAAAAACTAAATTATGATGCAATACATGATACAGTTCACGAAATGTGCAAAGATGAAGCACGTCATGGACAGCAGTTTGCAGGTTTGTTAAAACGTTATTTTGGAGATAAGTAAAATGAAAAAGTATGTTTGTGATGTTTGTGGTTGGGAATATGACCCGGCTGTAGGTGATCCTGATAATGGTGTTAAACCAGGGACAGCATTCGAAGATTTACCTGAAGATTGGGTATGTCCGGAATGTGGAGCAGATAAGGATAGCTTCTCTGAAGCTTAATTTGTAAATATTATTTTTTTGCCGGCTTATTTGAGGTTAATTTCAAGCAAGCCGGCAAATTAATTTTTATAGTTTTTGTGCTTTGTGTTTGCAGGTTTATTCATAATACCGTAAAATTGATTTAAACCTTCAAGCATAAATCATAATTTTTGATAAATATATGAACACACAGAGGTGAGGTCATGAAAGTTGGAATAGTTGGTGCAGGACATGCCGGGGTTGCAGCAGCTTTGGCTGTAGCAAAAACAGGATGTAAAGTTACTCTGTTTTCTGATGAAGATTCACTACCTTATTTTAGACCTAGAATTCCTGGAGTTGCATTTGGGCAGGTAACAGAAGAGGAAGCATCAATGCATCCTTTTGAATGGTATGGTGAGCAGAATATAGAGCTTATTTTAGATGGGCCTGTAGTAAATGTTACAGATGATAAGCAGGTAACTACAAAAAGCGGTGATCAATATTCTTTTGATAAAATAATAATAACAGCTGGGGCAGTTCCTATAATTCCACCTTTTGCTAAGAAATGTGAAAGTGATCGTGTAATTCCATTATGGAATATGAAACAGGCTGCTACAATAAAAAGTAAGCTTGGAAAAATAAAAAAAATTATTATTATTGGCGGTGGAGTTATTGGTATTGAAGCTGCATTAAGGGCTGTAGATGCGGGATTAGAAGTTTCTATTATAGAGCTAAAAGAAAGGCTGATGGAACGAATCTTATCTCCAAAATCTTCTGAACTTTTAGAAATTTTGTTAAAAAGTAAAGGAATTGAACTCCTGACAGGGCAAGCCGTAAAAAAGATTGATGATTCTAAGCCTAAAAAAGTTTCTGTTAATACAGATAAAACCAAAAAAATTAAAGCTGATCTTGTTATTCTCTCTATTGGAAACGCGTTTGATCTGAGTTTTATAAAAGACTCAAAGCTAAAAACAGATAGAGCTGTTATTGTAGATAACTTAATGCATACGTCAAATGAAGAATACTTTGCCGCGGGAGATATAGCTCAATTGCCTGATGTTATTAACGTCTGTTCTGCACTAAAAGCTACAAAACAGGGAAAAGTAGCGGGAAATAATTCAATTCATCCCGATGATCATATTTTAGATTATACTTCTGAACAAATCAGTGTTCAGTTGAAGTACAAAGATTTTCAGCTGTATGCCATAGGCAAAACTGCCGGTGATAATTTAAATGAAGTTGTTCTTGAAGAAAAGACGAATGAAGTTTATCGGTCTCTAATAAAAGATGGAGAAAAAATAGTAGGAATACAAATGATTGGTGATCTTACCGATTTCAAGAAGTATGAAAAACAATTAGCTTAAAAAAAGTTGAGTTATAGTTCTTATATGTAATTTTTTGATTTGAATATTATGTTGGTGAATTAGAAAGGAGATAAAAATGAGTGATAAAAAATTAAAAGAAGGTATTTATTGGGTTGGATATGTAGATTGGGACGTTCGTAACTTTCACGGATATGCAACCAATAGAGGAAGTACTTATAATTCTTATATTATACTTGATGAAAAAATTGCAGTAATTGATTCAGTAAAGGCTCCGTATGCCGATGAGTTGATAAAAAATATTGTAGAACATACAGACTTAGATAAAGTCGATTATGTTGTCTGCAATCATGCTGAGCCTGATCATTCCGGTTCTATTCCTGTTTTGATGGATTTATGTGTAAATGCAAAACTTGTATGTAATGCTAAATGTCAAAAAGCTCTTTCTATGCATTATAATACAGATGAATGGGATTTTGAAGTTATTGATGAAACAACTAAACTTTCTCTTGGGAAAAGAACTCTAACATTTATAAATACTCCTATGGCTCATTGGCCTGAATCAATGTTTACATTTGTACCTGAAGAGAAGCTTCTTTTTTCTATGGATGCTTTTGGGCAGCATTTTGCAAGTTCAGGGAGATTTGATTTTAAAGAGCCAATGAATGTTATATTGGAAGAAGCAAAAAGATATTTTGCAAATATTATTATGCTTTATGGTAAACAGGTTGCTGATACTTTAGGAAAAGCTTCACAGCTTGATTTTGATATGATTGCTCCAAGTCATGGTGTTATTTGGAAAGAACATATTTCGGAAATTATTGCTGAATATAAAAAGTGGATGGAATGTAAACCTGTCCCAAAAGTATTGATTTTTTATGATACAATGTGGAAGAGTACTGCTATGATGGCTGATGCTATCTATGAAGGAGCTGACATTAATGGAGTTGAGGTTATTAAGTGTGACCTGAAATATACAACTATTACTGCCATCGCATATGAAATTCTTGATAGTGCTGTAATTGCTGTTGGATCTCCTACATTAAACAGACAGATGATGCCTAAAGTTGCAGAAATCTTGATGTATCTTCGTGGTTTAGCTCCAAAAGATAAAAAAGCTATTGCTTTTGGCTCATATGGCTGGGCTAAAAAGGGTGCACAGCACGATGTACTTGACAAATTAAAGGAAATGAAGTGTGAAATATTACTTGATGAGCCTTTACAGTCCCAGTTTGTTCCAACAGATGAGACATTAGAACAGTGTACAAAAGCAGGAGAGCTATTAGCACAGAAAGCTTTAGAAGCAAAATAATACACTCTATTGAAGTGATTGCAAATTTGCATTCAATACGGAACCCTGCAATTCGAAGGAATAAATGGTTTTATGTAGCTTATCAGACGAATAGACGGAGGCAAACAAAATACCCGGTGTTTTGCAATTGCCTCTTACTATTATAAATTATTTTAATAAACAACCTGCAAATTATATTTGATTTATTTGCAGGTTATTCTATTTTTAATCTTTTGGATTATAATGTAGAGAAAAATTAATTATGGCTAAGAAATCAGGAAAAACCAATAAACGTAAAAATGTTCTTAAAGTTATTAAGGAAAAAAATAGGAATAATATTAAAATTCTGAAAACAAATCTTGACAGAGCTCTTGAGAACAAAAACGTAAAAGAAGCTTTTAGACTTTGCGGTTATATATTGGAACATTCGGACTTTGATTTTGAGCATTTTAAATCTGTAATTATTCAAACATATGAATTACGGATTGCAGAAGCGATTAGCGAAAATAAAAAAGAATATGCGCTGAAAATATATAGTTCTATTATTGATCTGTTTCCGGAAATAGAAGCAGCTTTTTCTATATCTTTAAAAATTAATATTGAGATTCACTCCGAACACTGCTTCCTTTTATCAAAATATGAAACGGATGTGTTGGTGAGGGAAAACATTGATGATTTTATTATAAATGAACTTAATGATATTAGAATCATTGCTGATAAGAAATTTCAGGATAATAATTCGACTCTTAAAATTGAATCAAACATTATTTTAGATGCCTGGAAAGAAGTTGAGGATAATAGTGTTGTTTCAAATTCTGCATATGAAATGATGTTGAAGAATATTAGCCGAAAATCACCTTTAAGGTATTGGCGCTTATTTGTACAGGCGCTTAAAGCCTTCTATAATAATGAAAATGCTGCTGCTTTAAAATGTATTTCGAAAATTGTTGGGAATAGTCCGGTATATAAAATAGCTGCAGTGCTCAAAAATCTGATTGATAATACTGATAATGAATTAACAAAACATTTAAAGAGAAAAATATTTGAGCATGGAATAAGGGAAGAGCTTAGTATTATTGATGATGAATTTGAAAAGGGATTTTACATTTCTGCTGCTTTGAGAATGAGCCGGATTATAAAGTCAAAGTTTTTTAATAAAAGAAGTGTTTTACTTAGGAATTTACTTGCCGCCTTTTTTATTAATATGCCAGAAGAATTTAGTGAAGAGAAGGAGATTATTACCATTCTTTCAAGTAATAATGCTGTAGTTGTTCATGGCTTATTACTTATCGAATATTATTGCGGAAGAGATGATGCAGAAGATTGGGAAGAAATTCTGGAGGAATATCCGCGTTTATATTCTGATATTGAAAAAGCATTAATTTTAAGCAGAATTGCAGTTATTAAGCTTGAAGAAATGGAGGATGAAGAAGATTTTTTTCTCCCGGCATTTCTACGTCCACGTCAAAGATATACTAAAGAAGAAAAAAAGTATGAATACCTTAATAAGGCTAAACCACTATGGGAAAGAAGTATAAAGCTGTATCCCTTAAAGGAGACTTTTGAGGTTTGGGGTAAATTTGCTCAAAAAGTCGAAACAACTGCTAAGTATGAAAAAATTCTTGAAGACTGGCATGAATTGTTTCCGGAAGATGAAAGTGTACTCCTCCAGCTTGTTTCTTCCTGTAGAGAAAGAAAAGTTTATACGAAAGCTGAAAAATACTGCAGTAAATTAAGAAACTTAATTCCTGGACATCCTAAGTTGAAGCTTCTTGATGAGTGTCTTGTTCTTGAGACAGCTATTCACCATTTTAAGAACGAACGGTATTCGAAATGTTTTGATCTTGTAAATGAAACAAGGGAAATGCCTGAAAAATTTCTTTCAGTACTTCGGATAATGCTTCTTTTGATTGCAAAAAAGAAAATAGACAAAAATGTTCAAGTAAAAGAAGAACAGAATTCTTTGCAGCTTATAGAAAGCCCTTTTCTGATTTATTATATTACAAATATACTTGCGGATAAATTTAATTGTGACTGCGGCAATTATGTAAATTCCTTCAATTTTATCAAAAGGCAGCTTAAAAATTCAGATATTTGTATTAAAAGTCTTTACGATTGCTTATGTATTCAGGACAGTGTATGGAATAGTAAACATTATATTCCTGTATTTATTAAAAATGGTAACTTAAGGAATCCCACTCTTAGTTCAGGTTTTCTCTATGATTTTGTATTGAAAATCATAGAGAAATTTGGAGCTATGGTTTTTTTCCTGGTAGATGCTTTTCTATGGGATATTACTGGAGAGGTTTTAAATAGAAATGACAGATTTGCAGCACATTTTCTTTTTCTGAGAGCTTATATTATTATTGAGAATTATCATTATACTAAACACTCATTATCTGAACAAAACTTTAATAGAAGAGTCGGAGATGTTATATCTGCGGCTATTAGTATTGCTTCTAATTATAATGATTCTTTGCTGATTCAGTATTTTAAAAACCTGTTTGGTGATTTATGGGATTTTGATAATAACGAAAAGGTAGTAAAAGATCTATCAGAAGCTGATATTAATAGAATTATAAAAAAAGAGGCTAAACAGAAAATTTTGAGTTTGCGTCATTTTAAGAGACTGGATTCGTTTGGAACTGATGATTTTGTTCAACCGGATTTATTTAGTTTAAATGGAGAAGATTATTAATTATGAAATATCCATACGCCATATTAGGAGTTGAAGAGGACGCATCGGATTCAGATATCAGAGCTGCATATCTACAAAAAATTCAACGTTTTTCTCCTGAAGAGCATCCAAAACAGTTTCAGGAAATAACTGAAGCATTTTCTTTGATTAGGGATGAGATATCAAGAGCAAAACTGTCCGTTTTTGGTATGCTGCCAAATAATTCCAAAGTTAGATTGTCAAGTTTTATGACGGGAGATGATCATAGAAAAAGAGTTGGTGTTGATGCCTGGCTGGATTTAATTAAACAAAAATGAACTGATTGCAAAAAGCACGCTGGAAACTGAAACGACTGAGCGTTTCCCTTCACTTTGACTTCAACACTGGAGGATTTTGCTCAGTCAAAACCGAAACACCCAGCGTTTTGCAATTACCTCAAAAATAGTAGTGAAATATATGAAATTATTGAAAATAATATCAAAGAAAAAAAATATTTTACAGAATAGTGATTCCGATATAAAACTTAAGAAAGATTGCTATTCAGCAAAAGAAGAGCTTTTAGAAAATATAAAGATGATCATTGATGATTTATCTGATGACGATTTAATTGAAGTAAGAAATACTCTTTTCGATGAAAAGCAACCGGATTTATTTTCTTTCTTTGCAGAGCTTTCTGCTTTAAAACAGGAAGTTAAACTATTGAACAGGATGAATAATAAGAGTTCAAATCAATATTCTGAAAGTATTAATGCTGTAAAAGATTTGATTGAAAATAATTTAACTTATGCGCTTGATTCAGATAAAAAAATAAGCTCTGTTTTTCAGGATGAAAAAAAGAACTTCAGGAAAAAGTTATTTTTAGAAATTATATCGCTGAGAGAAACGCTGCTGGTTTCTATTGAAAATAATGAGAATTCTAAAATATCATCTTTTTTAAAAAAGCTGGATAAATATGATCTTAGACTTAATCGTAAAAGTTTTTCACGGAAAAAATACTTTAGGGATTACAAAGTATTTGTAGAATACAGACAGAAAAGTCTAAAAAAAATAAAAGGGCATTTATCGAATAAAAATAATGAATTTGAGATTTTACTGGCTAAACTGGATGATTTTCTCAGAAGGTATTCTGTCGTAATATCAGTGGAAAAAGGTGATAAATTTGATCCTTCAATAATGAGGGCTGTTGATACTATCGCTAACTCAGGTTTTGATACAGGAACTGTTGCTGAAGTTTATAGGAGAGCTTACCGAATAGAAGATGAAATTATACAATTGGCTGAAGTTCAGGTTGAAAGGCATTAATTATAATATTTGGGTATAAAGTTATTATGGAACATATTATCGGAATAGATTTGGGTACAACTAACAGTGAAGTAGCTGTTTTTGTTGATGGTAAGATTGAAATTGTAAAGAAAAGCGGGAAAGCACTTTTGCCTTCATACGTAGGAATATCCCAGGATGGAGATTTGCTGGTTGGAGAAGAAGCAAGAAACCAGTATTGTCTGTTTCCTGAAAATACAATAAAATCTATAAAAAGAAAAATGGGAACAAATGAAGAAATAGTTCTTGGTGAAAATACATATTTTCCTCAGGATATTTCCGCTATCCTTTTGAAAGAATTGAGAAATAGAGCAGAAGAATTTCTTGGAGAAAAGGTAACAAAAGCTGTTATAACTGTTCCGGCTCAGTTTTCTGATGCTCAAAGGCAGGCTACAAGAGAAGCAGGAGAAATTGCCGGTCTGGAGGTATTAAGAATTATTAATGAACCGACTGCTGCCTCTCTGGCTTACAAAAATAATGAAGACGATGGATGTTCGACAATATTGGTTTTTGACCTTGGAGGCGGAACGTTTGACGTTTCTCTCGTTAAAATGGAAGGTAAACTTATTGAAGTTGTTTCAAGTCATGGAAATAATAAGCTTGGAGGAGATGATTTTGATAAAAGGTTAGCAGACTGGATTGTAAAGAATCTTTTGAAGAAGAAAAAAAATAAATTAAGTGTAAGTTCAAAATACAGGTTGAATAGGTTGTCTGAAAATGCAAAAGTTCATCTTTCGGATTTTACCCAGGCAAATATTATAGATTCCAATCTGGAAATGAAAAATTCAGATAAAAAACTGAATATCAATGGTAGTATATTCCGTAATGAATTTGAAAGTCTGATTGGTGATTATCTTAATGAAACTATTATCGCAGTACATCAGACTTTAGCTGATGCTAAAATTAAAAAATCTGATATTGATGAAATTATTCTTGTTGGCGGTTCTACACGAATTCCGGCTGTTTCAAACATCTTGAAAAAAGAGTTCGGTAAAAGTCCGCGAAGCGATGTTCATCCTGATTTAGCAGTTGCTTACGGAGCAGGAGTGATGGCTGCAAGATTAATGGGGAGAAAAGAACAGAGGGTATTGATTGATATTACTCCTTACACTTTTGGAGTTTCATGTGTAGGTGAGCTTGATGGAGATTTCTGCCCGTATTTATTTGCTCCGATTATTACAGGTGGTTCACCATTGCCTGTTGTAAAGGAAGAACTTTTTAATACAATGCTTCCTGGACAAAAACAAATAGAAGTCAATATATTCCAGGGAGAAAACAAAGACGTTAGAAAAAATATTCTTATAGGACGGTTCATTGTTGAAGATCTAGATGAAAATTCTGAAGTTGAAAATGTAATCGCTATGAATATGCAGCTTAACCTTGATGGTATTTTAAAAGTAACAGCACGAGAAGTTGAAACCGGATTGACAAAGCATATAAGTGTTGAAAATACACTGACAAAACTTTCTGATTCTCAGATCAATAAATCGAAATTAGAAGTTCTAAGACTGTTTGGGGAACAGAATGATGATGATATTATTGATATAGAACCTAACGATGTTGGTACAGTGAACAAGAAATATGACAAGGTGGTTGATGAACTCAAAGCCAGGATAGATAAAATTAGATGTGAAATGTCAGATGAAGATAGAGTGGAAACTGATGGATTACTTAAAGATTTATTGCTCATTAACAAAAATGAGGAACCTGAAAAATTTGATTCTCTTGTAGAAAAAATAGAAGATATTCTCTTTTATCTGGAGGTGGAATGATCAAGTGTCCAACATGTGGAAAACAAATATTAGAACCAACTGATATTTGCAGCAGATGTAAAACAGAAGTAGCTATACTGTTTAAAATTTCTTTATTAGCAAATAGAAAAATGTTATGGGGATATATACATTTGAAAAAAAATAATATTCGGGAAGCATATAATTCTTTTAAGGTCTCAAATATGTTAAAGAAATCAAAAGAAGCTGAAATCGGAATGCTGGTTGCAGGTGCTGCTCTGAAATAGAATACCCAAAACAAAATAGTTTTCGAAAAATTAAGCAGTTATTCGAGTTAGGCTGCTGCAAAAAATCAAAAAACTCAAATACCTTCGGTATATTATGAAAATAAATTTTGAACAACTTGATAAAATTTATAAAAAATATAATAAACGGTGTTTTGTTCATCCGGATCCTTTAGAGTTTTTATATAATTATGATGATAAGCGTGATATTGAAATTGTGGGATTGATTGCTTCTTCACTTGCTTATGGAAAAGTTGTTCAAATTTTGAAAAGCATTCGAAATATTCTTTCGAAATTAAATCCAAATCCTTATGAATTTATATTAAATAACTCTGAAGATTATTTTGCTAATTCGTTTAAGGGGTTTAAACACAGATTTACAACTGAACATGATATGGTAAAACTATTTTCCGGGATAAAAGCAGCCTTAGAATTGTATGGTTCTCTGGAAAGCTGTTTTATCAGTGGTTTTTCTAATAAGGATGAAACATATTTGCCTGCAATGATTAATTTTACAAAAATTCTAAATTCTAATTTTGAAAATTCTAAATCCTACCTCTTACCTTCACCCGAGAATGGAAGTGCCTGTAAACGTTTAATGCTGTTTTTGCGTTGGATGATACGAAATGATGAAGTTGATCCTGGGCCATGGTCTGATTTAGATCCTTCAAAATTGATTTATCCACTTGATACACATATGTATCAGATCAGTTCTAAGTTTGGTTTTACAAAAAGAAAATCGGCAGATATGAAAACTGCACTTGATATTACCTGCGAATTCAGGAAATTTAATTTATTAGATCCGGTAAAATATGACTTTGCTTTGACAAGATTTGGTATTAGAGATGAACTTACATACAGTGAACTTTTTCAATGTCACAAACAAGTCAGAATTTATGCGCCGTAGCACTTTGTGTGTAGGAGTTCCAAAACGAATTAATAATGCCTATTAACAATTTTTAATTTTTTCTCAGCAAAATCCATTATTTAATTGTTTAAATTTATTTTAATTCTTTATTTACCTTAATACCGAATTTCCTCCTCAATACTGTAGTGTGTCCCTCAGAGTCAGTTACTGTAAAACGAATCGGCATCATTACAATATCTTCATAAGAAGTTGCAATTTTCCAGTTTTGCTTGTGAACATCATTAATGGCGTTGAGATTAGCTAGAACAAGTTTACCTGTTTCTGTGCCGGGATTGAAACCGCCTTTACTCACAAAACTGTCAACTAATCCCACGATGTCATTCATGAGTGCTGTCGATTCCTGTAGATATTCTGCTGCTTTCTGATCATCGAAGGATTGAATATCACCTCCGGCCTTAAGCGATTGTGTATAGGTTGCGTGTGCTGTTTTCATTGAATCAATTGCTTTTTTGCTGATATCTACTGCCGTAATACCCCCCCTTGGATATGACTTTGTCCATCCCTGGAATTTTAAGAAGAGAATCAACATAGGATAGGGCAAACTTGAGATTAGCCTCCATTATTTGAGCCTTAAGATTTGGCAGTGCAGTGACATTAAGTCCCATTTTCGGCGGACGATAAAGGAAATTTAGTTCTGCAGGTCTGGACCATTCTGCTTCGGCATTCAGGATCGGGCTTTTGGCTGATACCAGACGAAAATCTCCCACGCCCTTTACAGTATAAGTAAATTGTGTGGAATCAATGTCTTCAATCCGTACCTGTACAGGATGGCTTGGTTTTGTCCATAATCCGGCATCAGTTCCATCTGCTCCTGAGAATTTGGTGATTTTAGGATGTGGCCAATCCAGATCTACTTTTGCTGCACCGGCAGTTTTCTGACCGACTATACCAAAATAAGCAGCTATCGGCGGGCGTTTCTGATGACGTACTTCTGATAGAAAGGGGTAACGCGCTTTGTCTACTTCAGGTGGTTCGTAATGAAAAGTTAAGCATCCGTTTGCATCTGTTTTTCCTGTAAACGTACCATTATCTGCAGCTCCAATAATTTTTCCGCTGGTAAAAGGAAAATCTGTAGTGCCTATATTAATTTTTAATTCAACATTGGACATGGGTTTACCCTCAAATCCTTTTGCAGTCAGAATCAGATCGCACTCATTCTTAGGATGAGCAACTACCGGTTTACCATCCATAGTACTGACTTTGAAAAGCTCTATTCCCATTATTTTAGCTAAAGTCATTCCTAAAAGAATTTTTACTTCATTATCCAATGCCCCGTGCTTTTCAAAATAACCGTTGATTATTACGCGGTAATCGCCGAAAACGGCATATGCATGGTGAGAATATGCGTCAACCGTTCCTTTTTTTCATATTGTTAAAAGTTATAATGCCATAGGCGCTGTTATCCTCCATATTGAGGGTTTGAAACGCATGTTCTTTAAGCGCAATATCATCACTTCCTCCAGCACATAAATCTCTGCGAAAATCTTTAGGGTCTATCTTTGGAAGGTCTTTTTTGTGCAGAATTTCGATAGTAAAAGATTTTTTAGGCTCATTCATTATTGTTTGTGCAAATTGGCTCCAGGAATCACGGGTGGCTCGTTCTGCATTAAGCTTATCTATTGTTTTCTGATTATTTTCGATTAAACGGTTTAGAAGGACAGGATCATTTCCTTTACTCTTAAGTGAAAGTTTATAACCTTTAATGTTCTTTTCAATGCGCTTAATCCATTCATCAACAATATCATCAGCTTTACCGGGAATGGCCAGAGTCAATGAACTGTAACTGTATCCTTCGGGCATTTTTCTTGCAGGCTGCAGATGAGTTCGCCAGTTTGCATGCAATGCTGCGGATACCTCTCCGCTTGTAGGAAAAAGATTAGTTAAAGATGTAGAGGTAGTAGATTTGGTATTAGGCTCTGCTATTACTGATTCATAACGACCTAGTCCTAAGCATAATATCCAAATTGTTACAGTCAGTACTTTTTGTGTTGACAGCATCTTTCATTCTCCTTTTAAAAAAGTGATAGTAAACAACCACGCCCATAGGACGTGGCATTAAATATACTCCCTATAAGGGAGTTTCTATTAGCCACTAAAGTGGAGAATTATAGAATTATCCTCGCTATTAACACTACTACATTAAAGTTTAAATTTTAACTGTTCTTCATTCTCTTTTTTCGATTGATACTTTACATACTTGATTATCATTTCTTCGTCAATACCGACAGTATCAAGGCAATAGCCCGGAGCCCAGAAATGATTACCCCAATATGTCTGAGTTCTCAATTGAGGAAAATTTTTAAAGATATCCATTGCAATCTTCCCTTTCAGCATTCCTATTATTTCAGATGCTGAAAACTTTGGAGGTATCATTACAACTAAATGAACATGATCAAGTAGAACATTAAGCTGTAACACTTTACAACCCTTTTGTTCTGATAATATCCTTATCTTTTTATAAACTCTGCTGCCTACTGTACCACTTAATACTCTATATCGGTACTTCGGAACAAATATTACATGATATTTGCAATGCCAAATTGCATATGATAACTTAACAAAACGACTCATATGGTACATTAATATTGAGTCGTTCTCTACGCAAAGCTTGTTATATTGTCCCCGCCCAGAGGACGGGGTCTTTGGTAATCGAATAAAAACATTATAAGTACCTGTATAAGAAATATCAAGATTATTTTAGTTTATTTTTTTTTGACTTAAAGATATTGATTTTTCTTTAATAATAAGATTATAATTAATTAGTTAAGGTTTTTTTTGATTCGTGTCGTCTTTATACGAACTTCAGAAGGTAATGTGTTCATTAATAATATTCTGTGATTTGGTGGTAATGTTATGGCTATTTACGAGTTAGAGGAAAGAATTTACTTCGATGCAGCTTTGCCTGCGGATATAGCTGAAGCAAATAATACGGAGCAGGTTGACGAGCCTGCACAGACTGAAAATGTAGGGGCTGCGAATGATGCCTTGGCACAATTTCTGGAATCAGGGGAAGTTTTTGATAATTCTAAAGCTTTTTTTGATATAGCTTCAAGTTTTAACACTTTTGATTATGCTAACGTATTTGACGATGATCTGGATAATACGTCTGGCGTTGCTCTCAATGATATTCTTTCAGAACTGCTTGCAGATAATGGAAATATTCCGGATTCGATTTCAAATATTTCAGAAATACTTGAAATTGCTGATTCAATAAAAGATTTTAATACTACAACTTTTGCACATAGAACAGTAGTCTCGGGTATACTGAATCCTGAGCTGTCTTTTGATTATTCTGTTGCTGAAACCGGTTTCAGTTTATTAGATTCCGGCCTGAATGAAGGTACTCTGACAACTGCTCACAGTATTGCAGATCCTGATCTGCTTGTAATAGAAGGAAATGATACTGGCCATACTGATCTAAGTTTTAAAGATGATTATTTAAACGACTGTAAATTACTTATTACAGATTACGGACTGGACAATGATGATACAGCTGACAATAGCGAAAGAATAAATGAAAATTCCGTATATATTCCTGTAAATGTTACTGTATCTGCAGATTCAGTACTTGACAATGGACTTGAAAGTACAGCTATAGGGTCTCAGGTCAGCGACACAAGCTCGCCGGAATCAATTGATAATGAAGAATTAAATTCTTCTACTTTGTTAACTCAGTCTACTACGTTTACTACTACATCAGATACTAGCGATCATCAATCAGAAATAACCACAGACTCAGAAAGTCTTCAGTCTCCAGCCAGTCTCCAGTCTAACAACGAAGTTGTCTTCATCAACTCTTCCGTTATGGATTCCGATGAAATAGTTAACGACCTTTCCGATAATGCCGAAGTTGTTTATTTAACAAAAGGTACCGATGGCATTCAGCAGATCACAGATTACCTTTCCGATAAGACAGATATTGATACTGTCCGTATAATTTCCCATGGTAACGAGGGATATTTTGTTCTGAACGGACAGATTATCGACAGCGATTATATTACTGAACATTCTGATATTTTTGCAGAATGGAGCGATTCGCTTTCTGAAAATGCAGATATTATGCTTTACGGCTGTAATCTGGCTGCAACAGCCGAAGGGCAGGACTTGGTTCAGCATATCGCCGACCTTACAGGTGCGGACGTTGCTGCCGCTACTCACGCCACCGGCGGAGATTCAGACTATAGACTGGAGACTACAGATTATGGTATATATCCGAATGATATTGCTTCTGTAAGTCTACAGTCTACAGTCTACAGTCTACAGTCTAATGCCGGCTGGGATTTGGATTTTTCTATCGGCTCCATTGAGTCCTCACAGCTTGATATTGACGGCTATGAATACCATCTGGCAAACCAGACTGTTACAAGCAATGCAGATGATGGGGGAGGTGGTGAAACAACGCTGAGAGAAGCAATTGCAGCAGTAGGTGATGGTGAAGAAATAACATTTGACATTACAAGTTATACCGGTGATCAGGATACTATAATAATCTCCTCTGAGTTTTCTATTTCAGGAAAAGGTATGACCATTGATGGTTATAACAATACTACAGGAAACGATATTACCGTACAAGCTCCAAATATTGGGACAGGGCCAAGTCCTTCAGAATTTCGTGTTTTTGGTATTGATGCTTCAGGAAAGACTGTTACTCTGGAAAATATGACAATTAAAGGTGGTAACATTTCTTCATCAGGAGATACCGCTGACGGTTATGGAGGTGCTATTTATATAGCCGCAGGCACTGTTAATCTTGATAAAGTAACAGTCTCTTCTTCTAAGGCATACTCAGGTGGTGGAATTTATAATACCGGAACTTTATCTGCTACAAACTCTACTATTAGCGGTAATTATGCAACAGGTGATGGCGGTGGAATTTATAATACTTACACTGTAGATTCCATTTCAAATTCTTTAATTTCCGCAAATATAGCTGACAATTCAGGCGGAGGCATTTTAAATGATAATGGAGCTATTACTATTTCCAACTCTACTATTTACGGTAATACTGCAACATTGTCAAATGGGGGAGGAATTGCTAATTCGGGTGTGACTACGTTTGTTGATATTTCTGATTCTACAATAAGTGATAATTCAGCCTCTCAGGGAAATGGTGATGGTGTTTATTTTTCCGATCCAACTTTAATGGGGGGGGGAACCTTAACTCTTAGTAATTCCATTATTGCAAGAAACGATGGCTCTGATTTGTATATTCCTGAAGGTGTGACTTTTTTTAATCATGGATATAATGTAGTTAAACATATAAATGATACTTCGTTGCTTGTTGCAAATGATATTTATTGGGGTGATTACTATGGTTATGGTGATATGTGGGTTACCGATAACGGTACTACATATATTGACTTAAACCACCAAAATTTAGATCTTGATGATTCTCTTAGAGATAATGGTGGTTTTACTCAAACACTGGCTGTTACAGGTACAAGTGATGGCTTCCTGACTACTTCACAGGCTTACGGTTACTCAAGTGGACAAACAGACCAGCGAGGATATTACAGGACAGACGAAGTTATAACTCGCGGTGCTTACCAGTACAATGGAGTTGTAGCTAAAATAGGGGAAACTACTTCATGGACAGGCGGAACTGGTATATATACTACAATTAATGATGCCATAACCGCCGCGAACAATAATGATATTATCATCCTTGCTGGTACGCCAATAGTCGAATCCTCAATAGATATCAATAAAACAATTTCAGAAGGCTGCAATATTACAGTTAATGGTGAAAATTCTTCGACGATTGTTCGTGTAGAATTACCTGGTGTTACAGCGGAAAGAATATTTAATATATCTGGTACAGGAAGTGGAGAACTTAATATATCTGATATGACAATCAAAGGTGGAAGTCTTTCTACAGGTTATGGTGGAGCTATTTATATAACTGCCGGAAACGTCAACCTTAATAATGTCACAGTTTCAGGTTCAAGTGCAATCGCAGGCGGAGGAATTGCCAATAATGGTGGTGTGTTAACTGTAACTTCCTCAACTTTCAGAGATAATTCAGCTGATTTAAGCAGTGGCGGGGCTATTTATAATTATGGAACGTTAACTGTTACATCTTCAACCTTCAGTGATAATTCGGCATATAACGGAGGCGGTATATTCAATCAATCAGGTACCGCAACCGTATCATCCTCAACTTTCAGTGGCAATTCTGCAACAATCGGTGGCGGAATTTATAATTCTGGTACATTAATTGTTAAGTCATCTTCCATATTAAGTGAAAATACGGCTTCAACAAACGGCGGCGGAATTTATAATACTGCTACATTAACTGTAAGTTCATCAACGCTGGACAATAATACAGCTTCTGGGGGAGGAGGCGGAATTTTTATTGATTCCGGTACAGCTACCATCGAATTATCTACTGCTATTAATAATATGGCTTCCAGCGGCGGCGGAATTGCAAACAACAGTTCGGGTACATTAACTGTATCATCCTCAACTTTCAATGAAAATTCTGCTACTACAGACAGTACAGGAGGTGGTGGAATTTTGAATTCCGGCATATTAACCGTAGAATCGTCTACATTCAGTGATAATACAGCTTCCAGTGGTAGTGGTGGCGGGATTTATAATACTAAAACATTATCTGTAGAATCATCAACCTTTAGTAGTAATTCTGCTGTTTACGGTGGCGGAATTATTAATTTTAGTACTATAGATAATCCTGCCACAGTAACTGTAGAATCATCAACCTTTAATGCAAATTCTGCTACAAGTGGTGGTGGAATTTATCAGTTAAATGGTACGACAACTGTAGAATCATCAACCTTTAATGCAAATTCTGCTACAAGTGGTGGTGGACTTTATGATTATAGAGGTACCTTAGTTGTTATATCATCGACTTTCAGCGGAAACTCGGCAACTACTGCCGGCGGAATTTATTTAAGAGAATCTTCAGCGTATCTACTTAATTCAATAATAATAAACAATACAGGCACTAATGGTGATATTTATCGATATAATACAGAAGGAGATTTATACGCGTATTATTCTTGGTATTATGACACCGATGGAACAATAAACACTCAAACTGCTGCCCCAACTGTTACAACAGCATACACTGAAGGTGATCTTGGTACTCTGCAGGATAATGGCGGATCAACTTATACAATGGCTTTAAGTGCAGCTGCGCCTGGATATCAAAATGGAACATATGTTTATTATAATGAAACAGACGGCTTTTATTTCCTTGACAGCAATGGTTATTCACGTCAACTTACAAATTGGGATACATGCCCAACTGTTAATCCATCAGATAAAATAACAGTTGACCAGCGTGGTGAAACAATTACCGGAACTCCTTCTATCGGTTCTTATACCGTTGAGGCTGCAGTACTTTATTATATGGCAAAAGTTTCCGGAGATTGGGATAATTATGGTACTGTATGGTTTACTTCAGTAACGGAAAGTACAGATCCTGATGATTATACGACTCAGGCAACGGAAGCGCCAACCGCTTCTAATTCTGCCGGGATAATAATTAACGATAGTATAGATGTAACTGTAACTACTGATTTTTCAATTGATCAGACTGCAGTTAATATCGGTGCATCAATAATAATTGATGATGGTGTAACATTAACTGTTGCAAATGGTGATGGAACAGATCTTACGGCTGAGGGTTCAATTTCAGTTAATAATGAATCATCATCAGGTATTCTTCTGATAGCAAGCGGAGCTTCTGCTGATTCAAATAATGAATTCACAGTTAATGGAATACTTTCTTTTGATGATGGCGGAGTAAATAACGGTACTTTGAACCTGGCAGGTTCATCAATAACGATAGCATCATTAACGGCTGGTAGCAGTACAATAACGTATGATGGTGGAAATCAGACAGTAGCTGCTTTAACTTATAATACGCTTTCCTTTACCGGCAGTACAACTGGTTCAACTAAAACGTTTGCTGATGGAACAACTAAAATAGCGCGCGAAATCTCTATTACTGATACAATGACTTTGTCGGGAAGTTCCTCCGGTACTGTTACTGTTCAGGTTAATGAACCGGGAGTTTCTACATGCAGGGTTTTTAATATTTATGCCCTAAGTGAAACAGTTACAATTAATAACATGACTGTTAAAGGCGGCGATATTTCTTCTTTACAGGATGATGGTGGCGGCATATATATTAATTTTGGCTCTTTAAATCTGAATAATGTTACGGTATCAGGCTCAAAGGCCAGGGATGGTGGCGGTATTTTCTGTGATAACGCGACCGTTACAATAAATAATTCTACAATAAGTAATAATGTAGCTAATTTAAGAGGAGGCGGGATAGGAACAGACTGCTCTGTTCTATATCTAAATAATTCTACAGTAAATGATAACCAGTCACTATCAACAAGCAGTCTTTATGGAGGAGGCGGTTTATTTGTTAAAGATACTACTGCCACAATTGAACTTTCAACATTTGCAGGTAATACGGCAAACAGTAAAGGCGGCGGTATACGCAACGAATATGTTCTCAATATTTATAACAGTACAATTAGTTCTAATTATTCATATCAGACAACTGCATCAGGTGGCGGTATTTATAACAAGGATATGATAAGTATTCAAAATACAATCATTGCCAATAATTACAATAATGCCGGATTGGATGACTTCTACAATTATACTGGAAAAGATGTTTATGATATGGATTATAATATTATCGGAGTATCAGAAGGATATACATGGGCTTCCGATAATGACTGGAATATAGTAGGCACGTCAGGGGGGACATATAGAAATGTTTCAACATTAGAAGAAGGATATTTATATGTTAATACATATTTAACATATAATGGCGGGCTTACAAAAACTTTGGAAGTATATGCTGCCGGCAGTATCGCTGTTAATCATGGCTATGCCGCTGATTCTTCTTTAGAAACAGATCAGCGTGGATTTTATATTGATACAGCAAAAACCGGCGCTACATCAAGAACAATCGGCGCTTACGAATACAATGCAAAAGTTGCGAGTATAGACGGAACCTTTTATAATTCATTGTCTTCAGCAATAGAAGCTGCTTCATCAGGTGATACTGTTCAGCTTGTAAGCGGTTATATTAAAGGTAGTATGAACTCTCTAATGAAGAATATAACTATAACAGGAAACGGTTCATCCGGCACTTATATTCAGGCAGGACTTGCACAGGAGCATAGCGATAATGTTTTCGATATAGGAGAAGGATATACTGTTAATCTTTCTGATTTAACTGTTAGATATAGCGGCGGTTCAATGGCTGCTATTTCAAACAGCGGGACATTAAATATTGATAACTGTTCTATTAGCTATAATTACGGTATGGGATACGGTGGTGCAATAAGTAACTGGAATTCCGGAATATTGAATATTAGTGATTCGACATTTGATTCCAATTTTGCTTATTCCTATGGTGGCGCAATATTTAACAGAGGAACAACAGTAATAGTTAATTCCACATTCTGCAGTAATACTTCAAATTCTTCCGGAGGAGCAATTTATAATTCAAATGAATATGAAGGTGTTGGTGCGCTTACTATAAAGAATTCTACAATAGCTTATAATTATTCTGATTTTGATAACAGTGGAGATGAAACGGGCGGTGGTATTAATTTTAATTCAGGGACATTTACAGTTTCAAATACAATTATAGCAAATAATTATAGAGGAAGTGCCAGTACTTCCAGAGATGATTTTTATACTAATGCTACTAATATAACGGATAATAATTATAATGTAATGGGAGTGTCCAATTATTCCTGGACAGAGTCCGGTGATTGGAACATTGTCGGTACTTCCGGAGATACTTACCAGAAATATGGAACTTCGACAACTGGAAGCCTTAATCTTGCATCTTCTCTGGCTGATAATGGAGGAGGTACTTTGACTCTTGCTCTGACAACAGGAAGTATTGCAATAGATGCTATCCCGAAAGGTTCTTTGCCGTATTATAACAATAGTCCGGCTGCAGACCAGAGAGGTGTAACAAGAACCGGCAACTATACTTCTATTGGTGCTTTCAATGAAAACACAGTTAGTGAATATTATTACCGTACAAATGCTGTCGGTTCATGGGACTGGAGTACTGCTGCAAACTGGCAGATATCGGAAGACGGTGAAACTGGTTGGATAACAGCAACAGAATCACCGGATTATGATAACAGTCTGGGAATAACTGTAAGAAATGGTACTGATACAGATACTTCTGCAACAAATGTTCTGATTACTTCTGATTTAACAATTGATCAAACAACAGTAAACAGCAATGCAACATTAACTGTCAACAGTGGAGTAACTTTGATTGTTAATGATGGAACAGGTACTGATCTTACAAATGCAGGAACGTTTGTGAATTCAGGAACATTAACTAACAGTGGATCAATTTCAGTTACAGGAACATATTCACATGCCGGAACAATATCAGGAAATGCTTTATCATACAGCGGTTCAGCTTCAACTCTCATTTATTCCGGTACATCTCAGCAGACAACAACTGCGTATGAATTTGCTTCATCCGGTGGACCTTCTAATTTAACTATTGATAACAGTTCGGGAGTTATCCTTGATTTTACAAGAACTCTTTCAGGAAATTTAACCGTCACATCCGGAGAATTTAACGTTGGAGCAAACAGTCTGACAATCAGCGGAACAACAGATATTGACGGAACATTGAGAATTGGCGCAGGAATGGTAGACGCAAACGGAACTTTTAATGCAGCAGGAGGTACAATAGATTTTACCGATGCAGGAAATCTTATGCTTGGCGGAGAAGGAGAAACAATAGAAAGTCTTGGATCACTTGATATATCTAAAGGTACCGTATGGTATGACAGTGAAGGCGTGCAGACCGTTCTTGCCGATGCGTATTACAACCTGAAGATATATGGAAGTGGAACAAAGAGTACAGCTTCCGGAACGGTGTCTGTATGTGGAGATCTTACAGTTTCTGCTGAAGACGGGTATGATGTTACATTCTTAGTTTCGGAATCCACCTCTATTCAGGTGAATCATATGTCTACTATTAGTGAAACACTGAACGTTGAGTACGGGGCTGCTTTTACAGCTAGAGATGATTTCGATGCAACCTACGGAACAGTAACATTAGATGATGGAGGAACGCTTTATATAAGTGATACTGTTTCGTCTTTCGGCACACTCAGCGGAGATGGAACTGTCTGTTATAATGATACTGATGATGGGCAGGTAATTAATGCTATTACTTATGACTGTAATCTTAAACTTGAAGGAGGCTCAAAAACTCCTGAAGGAGAGATAACAGTTAATGGAGATTTTAATTTAAATTTATACAGCACTGATTCATTCTCGACCGGTAGCTCTTATATGTTTGTACTTGGTTCAACAACAATAACAACAGGCAAACTATGGATTGGTTCTGATTCTGTAGAGGGAGGTTTCAGCACAGATGGTACAACATCTGTAGTTAATGGTACATTGTTTCTTAATTCCGGTGAATATGCAGACAATGGAAATACTGAAATTGGAGATAACGGAATACTTAGAATTAAATCCGGAACTTATTATTCCGCCGGAGACTTTAATGCTAATACCTCAGGAGTAATAGATTTTGTTATTGATGACGGATATCTTGAATTAGACGGTTCAGTAACCAGTCTTGGAAACCTTGATACAAGTAATGGTACTGTAAATTATATCGGTGTAGATCAGACAGTTATTTCTGACTATTATTATAATCTGGAAATATCCAGTTATGGCAATAAAAACACAGAAGAATCTGGTCTGATACGGGTTTCAGGTGATTTAACGGTATCTGTTGGAGATGTAAGTGATTATAAATTTACAATCTCAGATTCAGGCACAGTTTTTGTTGCTCTATCAACAACTATAACCGGTGAATTAGTTATATCCGATAATGCAGAATTAGAAACTAACGGAACTTTCAACGCTACTGGCGGAACAATAGACTTTACTGGAGACGGTAATTTAAACCTCAAAGGTTTAACTACAACAAGCCTTGGAATGCTTTCAACTGATCATGGTACGGTTACTTATGATAGGGCAGGTTCTCAGACCGTCTTAGCTGATACTTATTATAATCTGGTAATAAGCGGTAGTTTAGGCAGCACTAAAACACTTGGGGGAGCGATAACTGTAAATAATGATTTTATGATAGACAGTGGTAGAATACTGGATGTATCGGAAAATGATTATGGAATTACTGTTGGAGGGGACTGGAGTAATTCGGGAACATTTACAGCACAGAATGGATTAGTAAGCTTTACCGGTTCTACTTTGCAGTCAATCAGTGGAACCAATACATTTTATGACCTGACAATAGCCAATACTCATGCAACAGAGAAAGTTACAGCTACAGGAACTCTTGCAGTAGAAAAAGATCTGTCGATAACAGATGGAATATTTTACAGTGCTTCTGATTATCACAATGTTTTGATTGGAGAAAACGGAATACTTGAATTAAGTGATGATATAACAGTAAGTGGCAATTGGGCAAACAGCGGAACATTCACACATAATGATAATACCGTTACTTTTGACGGAACAGAAACTTCAGTAATCAGTGGTACCAATATCTTCTATAATTTTACATCTGTGACAGCAGGAAAAACATTAACATTCTCGAAAGGTACGGGAAATCTTCAGACTGTTGAGGGAACATTTACTCTAACTGGTAGTGACGGTAATAATATTGTTGTGAATTCTGATGCATCAGGTACTCAGGCTGAAATATCCGTAACAAATTACAGTGTCAGTTATGTGACAGTTAAGGATTCTAATAACTCAAGCGGAACGGATATTCAGGCTTCAAATTCGACTGATGGTGGTAATAATACCGGATGGTCTTTTAATGCTTCAAGTTATTATTATAGAACAAATGCTGTCGGTTCATGGAACTGGAGTACAGCAGCAAACTGGCAGATTTCAGAAGACGGAGAGACTACATGGACTACAGCTACAGAATCACCGGATTATGATAATAGTTTGGGAATAACAGTTAGAAACGGGACTGATACAGATACTTCAGCAACAAATATTTTGGTTGCTACAGACCTTACGATTGATCAGATAACTATTAATGGTGCAACGTTAACTGTTAACAGCGAAGTAACTTTAACTGTTAACGATGGAATTGGCACAGATCTTACAAATGCAGGAACTCTTGTAAATTCCGGGACTTTAACTAACAGCGGTTCAATATTTGTAACCGGTACATATTCTCATGCCGGAACAATATCCGGAAATGCTTTATCATACAGCGGTTCTTCTTCTACATTAATTTATTCAGGAACTTCTCAACAGACAACTACCAATATTGAGTTTTCAACAACAAACGGCCCTGCAAAACTAACAGTTTCAAATACAGAAGGTGTTGTTTTAAATTCTGATAAAGAGATAAGTGGAGATTTGACAATAGATGAAAATTGTGAACTGGACGGAACATATTCGTTTACTGTTGGTGGAAATGCTTCATTAAGTGGAAATCTCGGAAATTCTACTGCTTTAGGTGATATAACTTTTAACGGAGCAGTAACAATTGAAAACACCATTAGTATAATTGTGACTGAAAATTCGGCTATAACCTTTAACAGCACTATAGATAGCGCTTCAGGTGAAGATAACGGTTTATCAATCGGAACTAATAGTTATTCGAGTAATCTAGTGTTCAATGGAATAATAGGTGGAACCGAAGCTTTGTATTATCTTCAGAGTTATTCTGATACATTAATTAATGCAAATATTACAACAACAGAACTTCAATGTTACTGGGACAGTGTGCAGATAGGAACTGGCGTAACTTTGGTAGATAGTTCAAACGGAATAGATTTCCACAGCACTGTTGACAGTGAATCCGGAGAAAATAATTCACTTACAATTTCAGGTGATGCGGAATTTATGGGTGCAGTTGGCGGAACGACTGTTCTTGACAGTTTAAGTATCAGCGGAACCTCTTCAATAGAATCTTCAGTAACCACTTCCGGAGCAGAGACCTATACCGGCGCAGTAACACTGACTGACAATACAACTCTAACAGGCAGCAGTGTTACTTTTTCTTCCACGGTAAACAGCGAATCAGGAGAAAACAATACACTTACAGTCAACGGAGCTGCATCAGTAAATGGTAGTATCGGCCTCACAACTGCTTTAGGAGATATAACTTTTAATAATGCAGTTACGCTTGAAAATACAGTAAGTGTAATCGTGGCTGAAAATTCAACTTTAACATTCGGCAGCACAATTAACAGTGCATCGGGTGAAGATAACGGTTTGTCGGTCGGAACTGACAGTTATTCAAGCAATCTTGTATTAAACGGAGTAGTAGGCGGGAATGAAGCACTTTATTACCTGCAGAGTTATTCAGATACATTAATAAACGCAAATATAACAACAGCAGGTATTCAGTGTTACTGGGATGCTGTGGAAATAGGAACCGCTGTAACACTGACAGACAGTACAAACGGGATAGATTTCTGGAGTACGGTCAACAGCGAAAGCGGAGAAAATAATTCTCTTACAATTAATGGGGAAGCTAGCCTTGCCGCAAATATAGGTATGACTGCCGCTCTGGGGAATACCGTTTTCAATGGCGCAGTAATACTTGAAGATACAGTAACAGTAAAAGTCAGCGAAAATTCAACTATTACTTTTAACAGTACTCTTGATACAAAATCCGGCGAAGAAAACGGAATATCAATCGGAACTAATAGTTATTCGAGTAATCTGGTGTTCAATGGAATAATAGGTGGAACCGAAGCTTTGTATTATCTTCAGAGTTATTCTGATACATTAATAAATGCAAATATTACAACAGCCGGAATCCAGTCTTACTGGGACAATGTGCAGATAGGAAATGACGTAACTTTGGTAGACAGTACAAACGGAATAGACTTCCACAGTACAGTAAACAGCGAATCCGGAGAAAGTAATACACTTATAATTTCAGGTGATGCAGAATTTATGGATGCTGTCGGCGGAACAACTGTACTGGATAGTTTAAGCGTTAGCGGAACTTCTTCTATAGAATCTTCGGTTATCAGTTCCGGAGCCCAGAACTATATTGGTGCAGTAATTCTGACAGGCAGTACAACACTGACAGGTGACAGTATAACCTTTTCTTCCACGGTAAACAGTGAATCCGGAGAGAATAATATATTAACAGTTAATGGAGCAGTATCTTTGAATGGTAATATTGGCAATACAACCGCTTTAGGAGATACAACTTTTAATAATGCAGTTACGCTTGAAAATACTGTAAGTGTATTAGTTGCGGAAAGTTCAACTTTAACGTTTAGCAGCACAATTAACAGTGCATCGGGTGAAGAAAACGGTTTGACGGTTGGAACTGACAGTTATTCAAGCAATCTTGTATTAAACGGAGTAGTAGGAGGAAGTGAAGCTCTTTATTACCTGCAGAGTTATTCAGATACATTAATAAACGCAAATATAACAACAGCAGGTATTCAGTGTTACTGGGATGCTGTGGAAATAGGAACCGCTGTAACACTGACAGACAGTACAAACGGGATAGATTTCTGGAGTACGGTCAACAGCGAAAGCGGAGAAAATAATTCTCTTACAATTAACGGGGAAGCTAGCCTTGCCGCAAATATAGGTATGACTGCCGCTCTGGGGAATACCGTTTTCAATGGCGCAGTAACACTTGAAGATACAGTAACAGTAAAAGTCAGCGAAAATTCAACTATTACTTTTAACAGTACTCTTGATACAAAATCCGGCGAAGAAAACGGAATAACAATCGGAACGGACAGTTATTCGAGCAATTTAATAATCAATGGATTAGTTGGCGGAACTGAAGCTCTTTATTACTTACAAAGCTATTCTGATACATTAATAAATGCAAATATTACAACAGCCGGAATCCAGTCTTACTGGGACAATGTGCAGATAGGAAATGACGTAACTTTGGTAGACAGTACAAACGGAATAGACTTCCACAGTACAGTAGACAGTGAATCCGGAGAAAGTAATACACTTATAATTTCAGGTGATGCAGAATTTATGGGTGCTGTTGGCGGAACGACTGTTCTTGACAGTTTAAGCGTCAGCGGAACCACCTCAATAGAATCTTCAGTAACCAGTTCCGGAGCACAGACATATACCGGAGCTGTAACTCTTGAAGGCAATGTAACGGCAACAGCCGGGTTGACTGTTTATTTCGAATCAACAGTAGATTCAGCCGTCGAAGAGTATAATTCATTAACAGTTGTAGGAGACGCACAGTTCGAGGATAATGTCGGTTATGCGGATGTATCGCTTAAACTGTCATCAATAAGCGTTTCCGGAACATCACAGATATACGGGCGCAACAGTACAACCGGAGCACAGGCCTATACGGGAGCTGTAACAATATACGATAATGCGGTATTTACGGGAAGTACTGTAACGTTCAGTTCCACAGTAGACAGTGCCTCCGGAGAACATCATCATATGATAGTAATGGGAGACGGAGTTTTCCACGGAGCACTCGGATCGAGCGATGAGATTATCAATTTCCAGGTTTCCGGTACAGCTGCTCTGTACGCAAATGTATCAACGACAGGGCTTCAGAGATATGCCGGAGCATTAACACTGGAAGAGGATGCAGTGCTGACGGCCGGCCTGACTGTATATTTCGAATCAACAGTTGATTCCGCTTCCGGCGAATATAATTCACTGACAGTTAACGGCGATGCACAGTTCGAGGATAATGTAGGAGCTACTGATGAATTAACAAGCCTTACTAATAATGGAAATGTAACTATCAGTGGTGATACGGGTATTAATCTTGTTAATAACTGGGATATAAACGGAAGTCTTACTATTGCCTCAGGTATAACTCTTACCGGAACTTCAAATACTTTGACTGTTTCAAGTAACTGGACAAATAACGGAACATTCAATGCAAATTCAGGAACAGTTACTTTTGATGGAACAGGAACTTCGGTTATCAGTGGTATCAATACTTTATACAACTTTACATGTATTACAGCAGGAAAGACTTTAACTTTTGCAACTGGTTCGGGAAATCTTCAGACAATTGAGGGTACATTTACCTTGACCGGTACTGATGGTACTAATATTGTTGTAAATTCCGATGAAGAAGGAACTCAGGCTGAAATATCTGTAACAAATTACAGTGTCAGTTATGTGACAGTTCAGGATTCAAATAATACCAGCGGAACAGATATTCAGGCATACAATTCAACAGACAGTGGAAATAATACCGTTGGTATTTTGTAGGTTTCAGTTATTATTATAGAACTAATGCTATCGGTACGTGGAACTGGAGTACTGCAGCAAACTGGCAGATCTCGGAAGACGGTGAAACCGGTTGGACTGCAGCAGCAGAATCTCCTGATTATGATAACAGCCTGGGAATAGCAGTTAGAAATGGAACTGATGCGGATGCTTCCGCAACAAATGTTATGGTTGCTACTGATCTGACAATTGATCAGACAACTATTAGTGGTGCTACATTAACTGTTAACAGCGGAGTAACTTTAACTGTTAATGACGGAACCGGCACTGATCTTACTAATTCAGGAACACTTGTAAATTCCGGAACATTAACAAATAGCGGTTCAATATCTGTAACCGGTACATATTCGCATGCCGGAACAATAACCGGAAATGCATTATCATACAGTGGCTCGTCTTCAACACTCATTTATTCCGGTTCTGCAGAGCAGACAACTACTGCATATGAATTTTCAACAACAAACGGGCCTGCAAATCTGACGATTTCAAATGTTGAAGGTGTAATTCTTGATTTTAGCAGGGAACTTTCAGGTGATTTGACAGTATCTTCCGGAGAATTCAATGTTGGAGATTATACATTGACTGTTAACGGAGATATTGATATTGACGGAACGCTTACAATTAGTACCGGTATAGTTGATGCAAATGGTACATTTGATGCAACTGACAGGGCAATTGATTTTACCGGAGCTGGAAATCTTAAACTTGGCGGAGCGACAGTAACAAGCCTTGGTACACTCGACAGTGAAATGGGAACTGTATGGTATGATAGTGCATCTTCTCAGTCAATAGTATCCGGAACGTATTACAATCTCACTCTCTCCGGGGAGAGCATAAAGACTCTTGCGGCTGATATTACTGTTGAGAACGAACTTACAGTGGCAGAAGACACAACTTTGTCATTGGATACGCATACTCTTACGCTTGGAAGTTTAAACAGCGGTACGGGAGTCTGGAATAACAGTGGTATTTTTGATGCCGGTACCGGAACGTTTATATATGGAGATGATACGGAACAGACAATATTAAGTCTTGATTATTATAAACTGGGAGTAGAAAACGGAGATAAAGTATTTGCAGACGGAACAACTACTGTTGAAAGAGAGATAACGGTAACTGATTCCCTTAGTTTATCAGGTTCATCTGTTAATAATGTTATAATTGAAGCAGATTCATCAAGGGCATTCAATGTTTTATCAGGAGAGCTGATACTGGACAATATAAAGATAATGAAGTATGATTCTGGTATTATAAACGGCGGTGCATTTTATATAGAAACGGGAGCGGAGGTAGTACTTAATAATATGTATGTAGCGGGAGTTGCCGATACCGGCGGCAGTGCTTTTTTCAATTTAGGTACAGTTACCGCTATAAATTCTACAATCCGTGGAAACTCCTGTGATTACGGTATAATTGACAATTTTGGTGTATTTAATCTTACCAACTCAACTGTTTTCGGAGAAGGAGGATATAGCAACTATGCGTCTGCAATCTGGAACAGCGGTACTTTTATCGGAAATAACTCAACAATAACGCATACAGGAACAGCGGGATATGGGTATAGCGTTTACAACTGTTATTCGGGAGTTGCAACTTTAATAAACACTACTGTTACAGAAAACTATTGCAATGGTATATTTAATGATAGTGGTTCGGTTTTTTATATGGGAAATTCAGCAGTGGTTAACAATGATGGTGTTCAAATTTGCAATGAGGGGGAATTTTATTCATACTACAGCTGGTATGATTCGGTTCAGGGAGAAATTACAACAGAAGAAAGTGCACCTAATCAATTAACATTATATTCATCTGGGGATTTTGGGGAAATCAGTTATAACGGCGGGTTAACACGGACTGTTCCTGTAATGAATGAAAATGTTCCGTCAGTATCTAACGGAACATATTTCTATAATATAGATGGAACTCTTGACGGCTATTATTTACTGGCAGAAGACGGTCTTTATCATCAGCTTACAGATTATAATACAACATTGGTATCAGAGCCTTCAGGAAAGATATCTGTTGACCAAAGATCTTTCCCGAGGACAGGAACAGCCACCATTGGTTCATATCAGTATTTGTCTAATGTAAAATTCAGAACAGCGTCGGAAGGAATGCTGGAGTGGATGGATATAGATTCATGGGAATTCTCATTGGATGACGGTGAATCATGGTCGGCCGCAGATTATTATCCACAGTATTATAATGCTGGCAGTATTGCTATTCGTTCCGGAGCTGATATGCATATTACAGACAGTTCAGCGCCTTTATGGCCTCATCTGACAATAGATCAGGTAACAGTTGAAGACGGTGGAGAATTAACAGTGGATGAAGGAGGAGTGGTAATAGTATCAGATGGCCCGGGTAATGATATAAGTGTGGAAGGTTCCGGTGTTCTTGATATAGATATAGACGGGTGGCTTAACGCTTCTGAAGCTCAGATAGCTTTTAGCGATACAGGTGAATTTTTAATATCTTCCGGGACAGTAGGAGTTGGAGGTTTTTCTGCCGGCAGTTCTACTGTTATATTTGAAGGAGCTGATCAGGAAGTTTTTGATGCTGACTATTATAATCTGAATTTAACGGGTGGCGGAGCAAAAACATACAGCAGTATATCAGCTGAAGTATTGAGTGTGGCAGAAGGTGTTACATTTGACGGTTCGAATTTGACTGTAAATTCATCACTGAACAATTCAGGGATAATTCAGTCTTCAGGTTCTGTAGTTTTGCCTTCAGATATAGATGTTGGCGGAACATTTGTATATGATAGAAGTTCTTCTCAGAGCATTGCAGAGGTTTCTTCATATAATAATCTTACTCTTTCCGGTACTGGATGGAAAACTTCCTCATCGGGATTAACTGCTAACGTTCTGACTGTTAACAGTGGAGTTACTTTAAACGCGAATTCTGTATTGACTGTAAATAATTCTTTGCTGAGTACCGGAAGTATATACTGCGCTGATTCTGTTTCTCTTCCTTCTGATACAGAAGTCGGAGGAACTTTTAGCTATGACGGCAGTAATCAAACTATTGCTGAAGTAACTTCATATAACCGTTTGACCTTAGAAGGAACTGGAATAAAGACTGCTGTTTCCGACCTTACTGTTGGAACTCTGGTGGTTAATAACGGTATTTCTCTTAATGCCGATGCTGTATTGAGTGTAGGAAATACCTTGACAAATACGGGAACTATTTATTGTTCAGATACTGCTGTTCTTCCTTCTGAAGCAGAAATAGGAGGAACATTTGTATATGACGGCAGTAATCAAACTATAACAGGGGTTTCTTCATATAATAATTTAAGCTTATCAGGAAATGGTATAAAAATACTTGGTGCTAATATTGATGTAAACGGCAATTTATCTATAAGAGAAGATACAATTTTTGATGTTTCGGAGTCAAATTATCAAATTAATATAGCCGGCAATTGGAATAACTCAGGAACTTTTACACATAGAACTGGAACAGTCATTTTTGATGGAGAAGGTATTTCAGTTATTAGCGGAGAAACCGATTTCTACAATTTTACATGTATAACTGCCGGAAAAACTCTAACTTTTGCAACAGGAGAAGGAAATCTACAGACAATTGAAGGAACTTTTACTTTAACTGGAAGTTGTGGAAATAATATTATTTTAAATTCAGATGAAGAAGGAACACAGGCTGAAATATCAGTAACAAATTACAGTGTCAGCTATGTTACCGTGCAGGATTCAAATAATATAAGCGGGATAGATATTGAACCTGAGTATTCTCTTGATTTTGGTAATAACAGCGGCTGGGTATTTCCAGCTGCATATTATTATCGTACAAATGCAGTTGGAAATTGGAACTGGAGTGAAGCGGCAAACTGGCAGATTTCCGAGGATGGAGAAAGTAACTGGATTACTGCTAATGAATCACCGGACTTTGAAAACAGCTTCGGTATAACAGTCAGAAACGGAACTGATGACGATTTGTCAGCAACAATTTTACACATAGATAATGATCTTTCAATAGACCAGACTATTGTTGAAAGTGGCGTTTCTCTTATTGTGGACAGCGGAACGGAGCTTTTCTTAGTTGATGAATCAGGCGCTGATTTAACTGCTGTTGGCACTGCAGTTATAACAGTGAATGGAACTTTTAACGGGGGAGAAGCGGAGTTTGTTTTTACAGGAAACGGAACTTTTAATATAAACGGAACGGTAACAGGCCTTGACAACTTTAATCCCGGGATATCCACTGTATTGTATTCTTCCTTATCTTCTCAGTCGATAGTGACTGGAACGTATTACAATCTGACTCTTTCCGGGGAGAGCATAAAGACTCTTGCGGCTGATATAACTGTTGAGAACGATCTTACAGTGGCAGAAGACACAACTTTGTCATTGGATACGCATAATCTTACCCTTGGAACAGCAAATAGCGGTACTGGAGTCTGGAATAACAGCGGTATTTTTGATGCCGGTACCGGAACGTTTATATATGGAGATGATACAGACCAAACAATATTAAGTCTTGATTATTATAAACTGGGAGTAGAAAACGGAGATAAAGTATTTGCAGACGGAACAACTACTGTTGAAAGAGAGATAACGGTAACTGATTCCCTTAGTTTATCAGGTTCATCTGTTAATAATGTTATAATTGAAGCAGATTCATCAAGGGCATTCAATGTTTTATCAGGAGAGCTGATACTGGACAATATAAAGATAATGAAGTATGATTCTGGTATTATAAACGGCGGTGCATTTTATATAGAAACGGGAGCGGAGGTAGTACTTAATAATATGTATGTAGCGGGAGTTGCCGATACCGGCGGCAGTGCTTTTTTCAATTTAGGTACAGTTACCGCTATAAATTCTACAATCCGTGGAAACTCCTGTGATTACGGTATAATTGACAATTTTGGTGTATTTAATCTTACCAACTCAACTGTTTTCGGAGAAGGAGGATATAGCAACTATGCGTCTGCAATCTGGAACAGCGGTACTTTTATCGGAAATAACTCAACAATAACGCATACAGGAACAGCGGGATATGGGTATAGCGTTTACAACTGTTATTCGGGAGTTGCAACTTTAATAAACACTACTGTTACAGAAAACTATTGCAATGGTATATTTAATGATAGTGGTTCGGTTTTTTATATGGGAAATTCAGCAGTGGTTAACAATGATGGTGTTCAAATTTGCAATGAGGGGGAATTTTATTCATACTACAGCTGGTATGATTCGGTTCAGGGAGAAATTACAACAGAAGAAAGTGCACCTAATCAATTAACATTATATTCATCTGGGGATTTTGGGGAAATCAGTTATAACGGCGGGTTAACACGGACTGTTCCTGTAATGAATGAAAATGTTCCGTCAGTATCTAACGGAACATATTTCTATAATATAGATGGAACTCTTGACGGCTATTATTTACTGGCAGAAGACGGTCTTTATCATCAGCTTACAGATTATAATACAACATTGGTATCAGAGCCTTCAGGAAAGATATCTGTTGACCAAAGATCTTTCCCGAGGACAGGAACAGCCACCATTGGTTCATATCAGTATTTGTCTAATGTAAAATTCAGAACAGCGTCGGAAGGAATGCTGGAGTGGATGGATATAGATTCATGGGAATTCTCATTGGATGACGGTGAATCATGGTCGGCCGCAGATTATTATCCACAGTATTATAATGCTGGCAGTATTGCTATTCGTTCCGGAGCTGATATGCATATTACAGACAGTTCAGCGCCTTTATGGCCTCATCTGACAATAGATCAGGTAACAGTTGAAGACGGTGGAGAATTAACAGTGGATGAAGGAGGAGTGGTAATAGTATCAGATGGCCCGGGTAATGATATAAGTGTGGAAGGTTCCGGTGTTCTTGATATAGATATAGACGGGTGGCTTAACGCTTCTGAAGCTCAGATAGCTTTTAGCGATACAGGTGAATTTTTAATATCTTCCGGGACAGTAGGAGTTGGAGGTTTTTCTGCCGGCAGTTCTACTGTTATATTTGAAGGAGCTGATCAGGAAGTTTTTGATGCTGACTATTATAATCTGAATTTAACGGGTGGCGGAGCAAAAACATACAGCAGTATATCAGCTGAAGTATTGAGTGTGGCAGAAGGTGTTACATTTGACGGTTCGAATTTGACTGTAAATTCATCACTGAACAATTCAGGGATAATTCAGTCTTCAGGTTCTGTAGTTTTGCCTTCAGATATAGATGTTGGCGGAACATTTGTATATGATAGAAGTTCTTCTCAGAATATTGCTGAAGCAGCTTCCTATAATTCTCTTGTTTTGTCAGGAGGAAGCTGGAAAAGCGCTTCTTCTGACCTGACAGCGAACAGCCTGACTGTTAACTCCGGTACTTCACTTGATGTTAATGCGGCATTGACTGTAAACAATTCTTTGTCGGGAACGGGAAATATCTACTGTGCTGGTTCTGTTATTTTGCCTGTAGATGCGGAAGTCGGAGGTATTTTTGTTTATGATGGCAATGATCAAACTATTGCAGAAGTAATCTCATATAATACTCTGACTTTAAGTGGCAGCGGAATGAAAACACTTGGCGGAAATCTTGGCGTAAACGGTAGTCTATCTATAGGAGCAAATACTACTCTGGATGTTTCAGAATCAGATTTTCAAATAAATGTAGCAGGTAACTGGACAAATAATGGAACATTTAATGCAAATTCAGGGACTGTTACTTTTGATGGTTCCGGAACTTCAGTTATTAGTGGAGAAACAACATTTAATAATTTTACCTGTACAACAGCCGGAAAAACATTAACTTTTGTAACTGGTTCAGGAAATCTTCAAACAGTAGAGGGAACATTTACTTTAACCGGCAGCGATGGTAATAATATTGTTGTAAACTCTGATGAAGAAGGAACTCAGGCTGAAATATCTGTAACAAATTACAGTGTCAGCTATGTTACAGTTCAGGATTCAAATAATTCAAGCGGAACTGATATTCAGGCTTATAATTCAACAAATAGCGGAAATAATACCGGTTGGTATTTTGCTGATCTAAGTTATTATTATAGAACCAATGCCATAGGTACCTGGAATTGGAGTACTGCAGCAAACTGGCAGATTTCGGAAGATGGTGAAACTGGTTGGACAACTGCAGTAGAATCTCCTGATTATAACAATAGCTGCAGTATAACGATAAGAGAAGGCGCTGAAGTATTAATTAATTCAGACCTCACTATTGATCAGACTTATATTGAAAGTGGAGCTGCTTTAAATGTTTATGCGCTTTGTACTCTTACTGTAAATGATGGCATTGGAACTGATTTAACTTCAAATGGTAGTTTTACTGTTTATGGTAGTTTATCTGTTTCTTCCGGTACTGTAGGCATTAATAGCACATTTAATGTTTACCAATTACTAGAATATACAAGTGATGGAAAATTATATTTATCTAATTCTGAAATATATATTAATAGTTTCATTGCCGGAGATTCAACAGTAATATATGATGGTGCAGATCAGGAGGTGTTTTCGGCTGATTATAATATTTTGAGAATAGCAGGTTCAGGAACTAAAACTGTTTCAGGAAATATTTCTTCGGATACGCTGTTTGTTGAAAACGTAGTTTTTGATGTAAATGGCAGTTTAACGGTAAATAATACATTTTCAAATACCGGAACAGTTAAAGCTGCTGCATCAGTTAATATACCTAATGTTGAAGTTGGAGGAACATTTATTTATGACCAGGGAGCAGGAGAGCAGACTATTGTTGATACTGTTTCATATAATAATTTGAGAATCTCCGGTTCAGGTACAAAAAATTCAAACTCAAGTATAAATGTATTGAATACGCTTACTGTTGATGATAGTAGTCAACTGGTTGTAGCTGGGGATATTAATGTTTTACAAAATATAGAAAATAGTGGAACAATTAATATTGATGGAAATATTTCTTTACCTAATGTTGAAGTAGGTGGAACAATTAGATTTATTGGAGAAGTTAGTCAAACATTGCCTGAAGTTATTTCATACAATACACTTGAATTCTGGGATGAATCTTCGAATGTAACTTCTTTCTCATACTTAGTAGTAAATAGTTTATACTTTACAGGGACATTAGATGTAGGTTGCGGTTTAACCGTTAATGAAAATTTATCAAATTCCGGAACCATTAATATTCTTAACGGATCAGCTTTAACTGCAGCAGGGGTATTAAGCAATAATGGAGTTATAACTGCTACCGGCTCTGTTACAATTCCTAATGTTTCAGCCGGAAATTTTATTTATAATTGTACCGGAGATCAAACTATTGCAGAAGCTTCTTATGAAAGTCTTACAATTTTAGGAGCCGGAACAAAAACTTCTTCAGGCATAACAGCTTCTAATCTTTATATTGGCAGTGGAGATGATGAAATAACAGTTGATACTGATAATTTGTCTGTTGGAGATCGTATTGAACTCTTAGAGGAGTATGAATTTACATTGTCTGAAAACAGTACAATTAGAATAAGTGGAGATTTTTACAGTAGTTGTACAAGTTTTAATCAACTTGGAACTCTCGTTTTTGACGGAAATAATCAGTCAATTGAGACAATTAACAACTTTACGACTGTAAATATTACAGGAACCGGAACAAAAACATCAACTGAAGATTCATCTTTTACTGCAACTATATTAAATGTAGAGGAAAGTATTACTTTAAATGTTCAGGGTAATTTTACAGTCAGTGATACATTATCAAACAGTGGGACAATAAGAGTTTCAGGAAACGTTAATCTTCCGGATAATATTGATGTCGACGGTACATTTATTTATGCAAGTACAGCTTCTCTTTCTTCTATAGAAAATGTTAATTCGTATTATAATCTTATTAATGAATCACAAAACACGGTTTATGCTGAAAGTATCAATGTATTAAATAATTTTGATGTACAAAGTGGATTACTCTATGCTTCTGATATAAGTGTAGGCAATAGCATAACTAATAATGGACATATTGCTATTACCGGTGAACTTAATGTTTCAGAAAGTTCTGAAATAGGAGGTACATTCCAATATCAGGGAGAAAATCAGGCAATAGCAAAAGTTTCATCATATAATAACCTCATTATTGGCCGTTCAATGGGAATAAGCAGTGGTATAAAAACTCTTGCCGGTAATTTAGATGTTAACGGCAATTTAACAATAATGAACTCAAATACTATTGATGTTTCTGAAAATAATTATGAAATAACGGTAGCAGGTAGCTGGACAAATAATGGAACATTTAATGCAAATTCAGGTACTGTAATATTTGATGGTGCCGGTACTTCTATTATAAGCGGAGAAACAAATTTCTATAATTTTACCTGTGTAACCGCCGGTAAAACATTAACTTTTGCTACAGGTGAAGGGAATTTACAGTCTGTTGAAGGTACCTTTACTTTAACCGGTGCTTTTAGTAGTAATATAATTATAAACTCAGATGAAGAAGGAACTCAGGCCGAAATATCCGTAACAAATTACAGTGTCAGCTACGTTACAGTACAGGATTCAAATAATTCAAGCGGAACAGATATTCAGGCTTATAATTCAACAAATAGCGGAAATAATACCGGTTGGTATTTTGCTGATTTAAGTTATTATTATAGAACCAATGCCATAGGTATCTGGAACTGGAGTGTTGCAAGTAACTGGCAGATTTCGGAAGACGGTGATACCGGCTGGATTACAGCAACCGAATCCCCTGATTATGACAACAGTTTAGGAATAACAGTTAGAAACGGAACTGATGCAAATACTTCTGCGACAAACGTAGTTGTAGCTACAGACCTTACGATAGACCAGACAACAATAAGCGGCGCTACATTAACTGTTAACAGCGGAGTAACCTTAACTGTTAATGACGGAACCGGCACTGATCTTACTAATTCAGGAACACTTGTAAATTCCGGAACATTAACAAATAGCGGTTCAATTTCAGTTACCGGAACTTATTCCCATGCCGGAACAATAACCGGAAATGATTTATCATACAGCGGTTCTTCTTCAACTCTTATTTATTCCGGATTATCTCAACAGACTACTACTGATATTGAATTTTCAACAACAAACGGCCCTGCAAATCTGACGGTTTCAAATGTTGAAGGTGTAATTCTTGATTTTAGCAGGGAACTTTCAGGAGATTTAACAGTTTCAGCCGGTGAGTTAAGTATAGGAGATAATATTTTGACAGTTATCGGTAATGCTGACATAGACGGCACATTAAGTATATCAAGAGGCACAGTGGATGTAGATGGAACTTTTGATGCCACCGGAGGTGCTATTGATTTCAGCAATTATGGTTATCTCAATCTTGGAGGAACAGTAACATGTCTTGGTTCTTTATCGACAGATAATGGGCAGGTTTGTTATGACAGTTCAGGAGAACAGACTGTATTATCAGATTCATATTATACTCTAAAGATATCAGGAGGAAATGAAAGTACAAAGACATTGGCCGGAGAAATAACTGTTAAGTCATTAACCATTGATAATGATACAACCCTGGATATTTCTGAAAATAATTATGGAATAAATATAAGAGGATATTGGGGAAATTACGGAACATTTATCGAAAGAACCGGAACAGTGTCCTTTAATTTCGATAATCAATCAGGAATAGGCGGTATTGTTGGTGATTCATTAACTGAGTTATATAATCTTACTGTTATAAATGAAAGTGTTCATTCTGCAAGTTTTGGTTTTAATGGAAATATAACAATACTCAACAGTTTTATTACACCTGATAACTGTACGGTGAGTCTTGGTAGCGGGACAATAAATTTAGAAGGAACCTGGACTAGAAATAATGCAGATGTTGGATGTGGAACAAGTACGTTCATTTATAGTGGCGCAGATAAGACAATTTTATCCTTTACATATTATAACCTAATAGTATCCGGTACAGGAACAAAAATATTAGAAGATGCATTGTCTGTTGAACAGAATTTAACCATATCAGAAAATGCTACTTTAGATATTACAGAGAATAATTATGGAATTGCTATTGGTGGTAACTGGAGTAATTCCGGGGAGTTTAATGAGCATGAAGGAACAGTTGAATTTAATAATTTGCAGTACGAAAGCGAAATTTCTTCAGAAACATTTTACAATTTAACTACCGGTTGTTTAGCTGTATTGAATGGTGATACAGTTATAGAAAACATATTAACGACAAATTGCGATTTTAATATTTCTTCGGTTACTCTTACAATAGGAAGTTCAAATGCGGGAAATGGAGAGTGGTATAATTGTGGACAGATAACAACTGCCAACGGGGTTGTTATTTATGCTGATAATCATGATCAAACAATAATGACAGACTATGTGATTTACAATGATCTTATTCTTTCAAATGGAGCTACTAAAATACTGGATGGTAGTATTTCTATAAATGGAAACCTGACAATATCGGAAGATACAGTGTTTGATATTACGGGAAGTAATTATCAGATTACTCTTGGGGGAAACTGGATTAATAATTCAGGAACTTTTGAAGAAAGAACCGGTACTGTTCTTTTGAATGGCGGCAGTCAATCTGTTAGTGCGGAAACTTTTTACAATCTTTCTATATCCGAAACAGGGATTCGGACTCTTGCCGGTACGGTAACTGTTGAAAACATATTATCAACCGCTGAAAACTCGACTCTTGTTCTTGGTGATAATATTTTAAATATTGGAAGTTCTAATGCGGGAACAGGTGTATGGAATAATTCCGGATCATTCAGAGCTGGAACCGGTACTGTAAATTATGCTGAAGAGGGTGAACAGACAATAGTAGCTGAAACATATTATAACCTTATTCTTAGCGGTTCCGGAACAAAAGCTCTTGCCGGTTCTACTACTGTGTTAAATGATTTTAATATTACAGGAACAGAAAAATCTTTAAATGTTTCTGATTATACAATAAATATTTCAGGAAATGCTGATGTTGATGGTGAACATACAATTTATATCGAAAGTGGTACCTTCGATGTGGATGGAATATTTTTGGGTTATGAATGCACTGTTGATTTTTATACAGGAGAAGGAAAAACAGAGGGAAATATAAAATTTGGCGGTTCTTATATTGTTCTTGGAGCTGTTGATTCAGAAACAGGTATTGTGTGGTATGATAGAGAAGGTGATCAGAATTTATCTTCTTATACAAATAATTATAATAGTTTAAAGCTTTCCGGAAGTGGAACAAAAGAACTTGGAAATGCATATCAGGGTAATTCCTTAACAGTAAATAACCGGCTGACTGTTGAAAGCGAAGTTCAGTTTGAAATTGATAAAGAACTTATTGTTGAAACTGATATTATATGTGAAGGAACAGTAATTCTCGGTTCAAGATATGGTAATGAATTACCGGATGATTTTGATGTAAATGGTACATTTATTTACAATTATTCGGGAGCAGGGCAGGAAGTTTTATCCGGTTCGTATCTAAATTTGATTATAAGCGGTTCAGGAGAGAAACGGGCGCGTAGTTCAATAACTGTAAATAATGAGCTGACGGTTAATGAAGGTTGCAGTTTTGAAGTTAATCATCAACTAAGAGTTTTAGAAAATATTATAAACAATGGAGAAATAATAAGCACCGGCAGTACAATACTTCCGAATGTTACGGTTGGTGGTATTTTTACCTACGAAAAAGATTATTCTCAAAATATTGCTGAAGTTATATCTTATGAAAATCTTAATTTAACCGGTAGTGGCGCTAAAGTATCCAACTATGCATTGAATGTTATTGAAACGCTGAATATAGAAGCAAGTGTTATTTTAGATCTTAATGAATCTTTAATTGTAGGAAATGACTTTAATAATGCGGGTACAGTTTATGTTTCAAATAATATAGATATTCCTATAGGTACTGAAGTAGGAGGAACTTTTGTTTACGACGGAGAACAGCAGCAGACAATAGCGTCTGTAATATCGTATACAAACCTGCAGTTAAATAATTCAGAGGGCGCTGTAATTGAAAGCGATATTACAGTACAGGGTGAATTAACTCTTGCAAATGGATTATTAACGCTTGGTAACAATGACATAATTATAAATAAAGACGGTGTAATAAAAGGAGCAACTGGAGATACTTCTAAAAACGATTTCAGCGCTGCAAATATGATAGTAACTTCCGGAACAGGCAGATTAATATTGGGGGTTGAAGCGGATGGTAATTATCTGTTTCCAATAGGTACAAACAGCTCTGCTCCGGAATTTACGCCAGTGAATTTAACATTTACTTCAGGAGAATTCGGAACTGGAGCTTATGTCGGAGTAAATGTTGTTGATTCAAAGTTTCAGGGAATAACCGAAGCGACAAATTACCTGGAAAGATACTGGGATGTTGATTCATCAGGGATAAGTGATTTTTCTTCGACCGTAAGGTGCTATTATGTTCCGGAAGATATTGTTGGAAATGAAGCGGCTATAGATGGATCTGAATATAATAACGAAGTATGGTCAAATCTAGGGCCTGTAAATTCTGTTACTCACTCTTTTGCCGGGATAATAAATTCATTTTCTGTGTTGACCGGAACAGATAATATTGATACATATTATTATAGAACAATTGATAATGCGTCAGGAAATTGGTCAAATGCTGATCTTTGGGAAATATCAATTGACAATGAAACCTGGAAACAGGCAATGGATTCGCCGGACGGCTATAATGATGTTGTAACAATCAGATCCGGTTCCAATATAGCTTCTTCAGGCAGCCTGGTTTTGGAAACAATGACTGTTCAGGCATCTGCAGTAATGGATTTTAACGCTAATATTGAAATTAGTGAAAATTTCAGCAGTCAGGGAACTGTTTATGCAGCTGGAATGGTAAGCCTTCCAAATGTAGAAGTTGGAGGAACTTTTAATTATGATGGAAGTGAAGCACAGGAAATCGAGGCGGTTCTGTCGTATTCAAAAATGGGATTAAACAATTCCGAAGGCGGTGTCTTATCTGGAAATATTAATATTACTGATAAATTATCTCTTACAGATGGCTTGTTAACTCTCGGGGATTACGATCTGACTGTATATGCCGGCGGCGCAATAATTGGAACTGGAAATAGTTCTTCTAAAGATGACTTCAGTTCATCAAATATGATAGTAATTTCAGGTACCGGTGATCTGATTCGTGGAATTGAAGCTGATGGAAATTATCTATATCCAATTGGAACAAACAGTGTAACTCCGGAATACTCTCCTGTTAATTTAGAATTTGTTTCAGGAACTTATGATTCGGGAGCTTATGTTTCAGCCAATACAGTAAATTCCAAATTTATAGCAAATCAGAGTCTTACAAATTATCTGAACCGCTACTGGGATATTAATTCGTCCGGTATAAGTGATTTTTCAGCAACTGTAACTTGTTATTATCTTTCAGGAGATGTTGTTGGAACCGAATCTGATATTAAAGGAGCTTCCTATAAAAGCGGATCATGGACTGATCTGAATAATGTTAATTCTGAATTACATTGTTTTAATGGAACTGTCTCAAGCTTTTCGACATTTACCGGGGTAGATGCTGTAAATTATACTTATTACAGGACCGTTGAAAATGCTGCCGGAAATTGGTCAAATGCTAATCTCTGGGAGGTTTCTTCTGATAACGAAAACTGGCAAAGCGCAGAAACAGCGCCTGATGGTAATGATGATATCATTATATTGAGGACAAATTCAAGAATAATATCGCAAAATGCTCTTTCTTTGGAAATAATTACTGTTCAGGATGGCGCTGTTTTTGATACAGATGGAAATCTTTCTATTTCACATATTTTTACTAATGATGGTACAACTAATGCTTCAGCAGAAGTGAACCTGTCATTGGATAATCCTGAAATTAGTGGAACATTCAGCTATGATGGTAAGAGCCAGGAAATAGCGGAACTAAATTCATATAGTAGTCTTATCCTATCGGGAAGCGGAACGAAATCATCATCTTCTGATATCACGGTTTTATCTGAGCTGACTGTTGCTTCCGGTATAACATTGGATGTCGACGGAGCCCTTTCAGTAGTTGGAAGTTTTAACAATGAAGGAACAGTTTATGCCGCAGGTGCTGTTGAGCTGCCTGAAAACTCTGTAATAGTTGGAGATTTTATTTATAATGGCGCGGAAAATCAGATTATTGCTAATGTTGTTTCATATAATAATCTTACATTATCAGGAAATTCTACAAAAGTTTCTTCTTCAGCATTAAATGTATTAAATAATCTTACAGTTTTTGAAGATACGACTCTTGATTCTGATTCAGATTTAACTGTTTCAGGCACTTTTTCAAATTCGGGAAAACTAAAGATTGCAGGCAGTTTGACTATTCCGGTTGCTGATGTTGGTGGAGCTGTTTATTATGATGGAGATTCAGCTCAGTCTATAGCAGAGGCAACATCATATAATAAACTTTATATTTCCGGAAATGGAAGTAAAACTGCTGATTTTGACCTTTATGCGGCAACACTTTATGTAGGTAACTCAACTCTTGATGTAAATGGCAATTTAGATGTATCCGATAGTTTTACATTATCAATAGACGGAGAATTATATTTATCAGGAAATAGTAATCTACCGTTTATTTTCAGAGATGCATGGGGTACATTCATAATGGATGGTGAAGATCAAAGCATCAACGGTGGAATGGGGTATTGGAATATAACATTAACCGGTAGCGGCACAAAAACCGCAAACAGCAACGTTGAAGCAGATAACTTCATTGTTGATGGTGTTAATTTCACTACAGGCAGATTATTAAATGTAACAAGTCAAATTACAAATACTGGTACAATCAGTACATCTGCTGCTGTTATTTTGCCATCTGATTCTGAAATTGGCGGTATTTTTGAATATAATGGGGCTAATCAGAATATAGCCGGAGCTAATTATACAAATCTAGTATTATCCGGGAGCGGTACAAAAACTTCAACGTCAGATTTAACTGTTTCTTCGGCTTTAACAATAAATCAGGATATAGTACTTGATGTAAACAGTTCTATTTCTGTTAATAGAAATATATATAATAGTGGAACAGTTAATGCTTCCGGAACTGTTGAATTGTCTGATAGCGCTGTAGTTGGAGGATTGTTTGTTTATGATGGAGATGATCAGACAATTGCAGAGGCTGCTTCATATAATAATCTTACTCTTTCGGGAGAAATATTATCAACTAAAACTAGTTCTGCTAATCTCAATATTATTGATACTCTTTCTATTTTGCCTTCGATAACTTTAGATGTTAATTCAGATATTACAGTAAATGGAATAATCAGTAATAGCGGAACAATTAAAGCAGAGGCTTCAGTAAATCTTCCGGAAAATTCACGGGTACAGGGAACTTTCACTTATGATGGTGAAGCAGACCAGGTAATTGCAAAGGCAGCATATTATAAAAATTTAGTAGTAGGATATTTATTTGGAGGGAAAACTGCTTCGGCATCCTTTGACTTGAATGCAGGGAATTTAACGGTTGGTATGAATGATTCAATTTGTATAACTGGAAATCTTACTGTTGCCCAATCAGTTATTGATAGTACAGATTCTTTTATTTATGTTTCAGGCGATGTTTCTCTTCCTGCCGGGATACAATTAAATAATGGTACATTTGTATATAATGGAAATGATCAGACAGTTGATGGTTCTACATCGTATTACAATTTAATTTTATCTGGAAGCGGTGCGAAAACTGCAAATGAAGACTTAAATGTGTTATCAGATTTGACCGTTACCGGTACCGTTCTTAATGCAGATGAATCAGTTACTGTAACCGGTAATTTTACAAATTCAGGAACTGTTAATGTTGATGCCACTCTTATTACTTCTGAATCTTTTGTAAATACTGGAACGGTTAATGTTGACGGTACACTATCAGTTTCCGAGCTATTTTCAAATACAGGGTCAATTTATGCCGGAGGTACTGTGGTTCTCCCGGTTGAATTAGAAATAGGTGGATATTTTATATATGATGGTGTTGATCAGGATATTGTGGAAGTAGAGTCATATTCAAATTTACAGATTTCCGGAAATGGCACAAAATCTTCAGCTGTTGATTTAGTTATTAGTAATGAATTAATTGTAGATGAGAATTCTACATTGAATGTGCATGATGATTTAAGAATAAGTCAGACAATTACCAATAATGGAACAGTTTATGTTGCGAATTATGCCGTTTTGCCTTCTGATGCTGATGTAGGCGGGAATTTTATTTATTATGGAAGTGCAAGTTATATTGCCCAGGTTGAGTCATTTAATAATCTTACTATTTCAGGTAATCCGACAGGTGTGCGAACAAGAACAGCAAGAGGTGATTTAACCATTAATGGTACACTTACTTTAGGAACCGGTATAATTACATTAAATGTTCGGGGAGATTTGACTGCTAACAGAATTAATATGCTTGATTATGCAGAATTAAATGTCAGTTCAAATTTAGTTGTGGATAATTTATATATGTCAATGGCAGACGAAAGCAGTTTAATGGTTGATTCAAACCTTACAGTCTTAAATTCAATCTCTACTGATGAAAATTCAACCATCCTTGTTGCAGGCGCTGATACTATTTTACCGGCAGATGCAGTTTTAAATGGTTTGTTTATATATAATGGCAGTAGTGCGCAGAATATAGCGGAAGTTGCATCTTATGATAATTTGAATTTATTAGATGTCGGTGTCAAAACAGCCTCATTCGATTTATTTGTTAGCTCCCAAATATATTTATATGCAAATACTGATATAAACGGCAGCATTTCGGGAGCAATTAGGGCGCCTTATGCGTCAACTATTAATATTTCAGGGGATAGCCAACTAACACAGGTTGGTGACTGTAACGCCACATTTATTTTTGATGGTGCGAATCAGTCAATAAGTAATATTAATTATAAAAATATTATACTTAGCGGCAACGGAATAAAATCTGCGGATAGTGATTTAACAGCAGAAACTCTTACTGTGAATGAAAATATTAACTTAACAGTAAATTCATTTACGGTATCAGAATCTGTAAATAATAACGGATCAATTTATGCTTCAGGTATTATATCACTTCCGTCCGATGCGGAAATAGGCGGATCGTTTATTTATGATGGATATAACCAGAATATTTCAGAGGTTTTGTCATATAATAATTTAGGAATTTCCGGCAGTGGAAACAAAACAGCTTTAGACTCTTTAACATCTAACAGTTTAACTGTTTATAGAAATAGTACTTTGAGTGTAGAGTCTGATTTATCTGTAATATTATCAATAACAAACAGCGGAACCATTTATGCTTCAGAATCAGTCAGCCTTCCTTCAGATTCTCAGGTTGGCGGTTCATTTATTTACAATGGAAGTGACCAGTCAGTTGAAGGAGTAACTTTATATAACAACCTGGTATTGTCAGGCACAGGAAGAAAAACGGCTGATACTGAATTGGCTGTTAACGATTTATCCGTCAGTGAAAATGTTATATTGGATGTTAATGCAGCATTATCAGTATCAAATTCAATAATCAATAATGGAAGTATTTATGCTGCCGATTCAGTAACTTTACCGGCAGATTCAGAAGTTGGCGGTACTTTCCTGTATAATGGAGAAAATCAGAACATTGCATCTGCTGAATATGAAACTTTGTTTCTTGCAGGAGCAGGTACAACTAAAGTTCTTGCGGGAGATATTTCTGTAAGTAAGCAGTTTACAATATATAAAAATGTTAACTTCTCGATAGAAACCTATGAGTTGTCAATTCAAAACAACTGGACAAATAAAGGAACGGTAGATGTTTCGCATGGAACTGTAAATTATAGTGGTTCAGATCAGAATATAGCTGTTTTAGATTATTATAATCTGTTGCTGACCGGTTCGGGAAAGAAGACATTAATGACTGATCTGGGATCATTTGATAATAGAATTAATAATTTAATGATACCAGCGGATTCATTACCAAATGTAACACTTGATTCTAACGGTCATGATATACATACAAATAATATTGAATTAGGAAGTCATTCAATATTGAGAGATTCATCAGAAAAGTATTCAACTGATATTTATGTTTATAATGAAGATAGTACTGCTAATATTGGCGGGATTATTGGTACTTTAGGTAATGAAATTAAAAGTTTAACTGTTTACGGAGCTGTAAATTTGGGCGCTGCTGAGATAAGAACAATTAGTAACCAGCAATTCAATGGTACTGTTATTTTAAACGGGGATACAAATTTGATTGCAAATCAGGGTGACTCAGCTTCAACTGTTGATTTTGCCGAAAACGTGGATGGTGCTTTTAATTTAACTATAGGAGAAAGCCTGGATGATTCAGAGAAAACTGATGTTGTATTTAATGATGAAGTAGGGAAAACCACTCCTTTAAAAGGACTTTATATTTATGGTGATGCGATTGTTTATGCTGATATAACTACTAATGGAACTCAGGCATATTATGGTTCTTTAAAATTAATGAATCCAGTTTCTTTTTCAACTACCGGTCATGAAGCTTTAACTCCTGAAGAATTAGATACAGATTCCGATGAAATATATTTTATTGATTATAATATTGATAATAAGGATATGATCATAGATGAAATACCGGAAGATGCTCTGGTTGTACAGTTGAACAGCAATGACAGTATAAGTGATCTTACACATGTTTTAAGACAGTGCGCAAGTATTGAAGCTGTTCATATAATATCTGAAGGTAACAGCAGTCAGATAATGATTGGTGATACAGTAATAACATCAAATAATATTAATAGTTTTGAAAACATATTTACCGAATGGGACAGTTATTTAGCTTCTAATGCCGATATTCTATTCTACGGCTGTAATATAGCAGAGAACGCTGGCGGGCAATCCGTAATTGATGATATAGCGCAGTGGACAGGCGCAGATGTTGCTGCATCTACGGATTATACAGGCGGAGTAGACGGAGACTGGGAACTGGAATACAGTACTGGGATAATTAATACTACTGTACTGTCTGTTCCGGGATATCCTGAACATCTGGATGATTATTCAGAAAACGATGATACAGATGATGATTCCGGCAGTATAATTTTCAATGGTGAAATAATCAATGCAGATAATCTTGAATCGGTTGATACAGGTTCCGGTTCTGTTGAATATACAGGGGCATACCAGACAATACTTGGACTTGAATATTCAAGTCTTGCAATGACCGGTAGCGGCACTACAAAGACCTTTGCTTCAGGAGTTACTGTTACAGATACATTTACTCTTGAATCCGGAGTAACGCTTACAGGTGAGCCACTTACTTATGGAACTTCCGCTACACTGAAGTATATTGGTTCAGAAGTAATAACTACTTCAAACTTTGAGTTTCCTGGTTCTGAAAGTGGAAGAGTTGTACCGACTAATTTAATAATAGCAAATACCGGTGGTGTTACTCTACATGCGGACAGAGTACTTTCAGGAGCGCTTACTATTGATGAAGGTGGAGTATTGAACTTAACAACAGACAATCAGGGGCATAATTATAAATTAACTGTTACGGGAACAACAACCATGGAGTCCGGAAGTATTCTGAATGTTGCCGATGCCAACTGGTCAAGCGGAGCGCTTACAGCCAATGGCGGTACAGTTAATTACAGTGGTACAAGTCAGGATATATTAGGCGGACAAAAATTCCACTATTATAACCTGGAATTATCAGGTTCAGGCACAAAAAAATTAACAGCTGATACAATAGTACAGAATAATCTTATTAATGGTAATGGTATAACATTAGATAGCAGCGATAAAGATTTAGGTATTGGCGGAGGTTGGACCAACTCAGGAACTTTTATCACTGGTACCGGAACAGTTAACTATAATGGCAGTTCAGATCAGAATATTGCAGATATAGCTTATACAAATTTAACAGTTTCCGGCAGTGGAAGTAAAACATCATCATCGGCTTTGTCAGTAAGTAGTACTCTTACAGTAGCAGAAAGCGTCACTCTTGATGCTGATGGTACATTGATAGTATCAGGAACTTTAACAAACAACGGAACAGTAAAGGCAGCATCTACAGTAACAATTCCGAATGTGGCTGTGAGCGGAACATTTGTTTATGACGGCTCAGATCAGAATATAGTCCGTGCGCCGAGCTATAATAATCTTACAATTTCAGGTAGTGGAACAAAAACAGCTGACGCAGCCTTAACGGTAACTGATACATTGACAGTTTCAGACGATTCAGTTCTTGATGTGAACAGTTCATTTTCCTTAAACGGAACTCTGGACAACAGCGGAACAATAGAGGCATCTTCGACAGTATCACTGCCAGCAGATACAGCTGTAGACGGAACATTCATTTATGACGGTGTCGACCAGGCAATAGCCGAAACACAAAGTTATAACAATCTTACAGTTTCTGGAAGTGGAACAAAGACAGTGGCAGCGAATAAAACAATAACTGTTTTGGGAGATTTTATACTTGACAGTAATTTTTATGTAGGCGCTGTAGCAACCCTGAACTTAAATGGAACAGTAATTGACAGTTCGGGAACTTTCTCAGCCGGCAGTAACAGTCTTGTTTCCTATGGTGGTACAGATCAGACAGTAATAGATGGAACATATTATAATATTTCCTTCAGTGGCAGCGGAACCAAGACTCTCGGTGGAAATATTACAGTAAATAATAATTTTACGCTGAACGATTTGGATGTTACAGTTTCAGTAGGGTCAAAAACTCTTACTGTTTCCGGGGATATGAATATCACTTCAGGAAATTTGACAGTTGGTAACGAAGGAACAGTAAAACTCGGCGGAACGGAAAACAGTCTTGGAACACTCACAGCCGGAATAGGAAGCACAGTAGAATATAACGGGACTGTATCACAAAGAGTACTTGCTGAAACATATCATAATCTTATTCTTGACAACGGAGAAACCAATGCAAAAATACTTTCTGGTGCTGTTGCGGTCAACGGTGATTTAACAATAACTTCAGACGCAAAATTGGATGTTTCATCAAATAATTATGCTGTTGTTGTAAAAGGGGATTTTACCAATAGCGGAACCTTTACAGCCAGAGCCGGAACAGTTACGTTAAGTGGTACTTCAGAGCAGCAGATAAAATCAAATGATTCGATTTTTTACGGATTGACCCTGAATAATGCAACCGGGGCAGTACTGAAGGATGCTCTTACAGTTGACAATAAACTGACTTTAAGTGCCGGTCTTTTAACTTTAGGAGCATACAGACTTACTTTGAATACAGACGCGACGATAGGCGGTACTCCTTCATCATCAAATATGATAGTAACCAATTCGACTGGAACAGTCAGGAAAAAATACAGCGGTAACGGCAGCTTCCTGTTCCCTGTAGGAACAAACAGTTTATCAGCTCAGTATTCACCGGTTACAGTTCAGTTTAATTCGGGAATAAGTTCTGAAAAATACGTAGATGTCAGAGTAGTAAATTCAAAAGAGCCAAATAACACAAGCACAACAAACTATCTGGACAGGTACTGGGTAGCTGAAACAAATGCTTCCGGGTTCAGCGCTAATGTAACCTGTTATTATGTTCCGGGTGATGTGGTTGGAACCGAAAGCCAGATATATTTTGCAAAGTATTCCGGCGGAGCCTGGACAAGATATAGTGCGGCAAATATTACAAATCATACTATTTCCGGTTCAGGGCTGACCTCTTTCTGCGACATAACCGGTATAAATCAATATTCAACAGAAGAGAGTCCTATGAATGACGGAACTCAGACTCATACGCGTACTTCCTGGAGAGATGCGATTGATGACGGTCAGGAAACAGGTGATTTTGCGATGGATGTATTTGAACCGGATAATGACACAGATAATGACCTTATACTTGGTAATTACGGTTTAAATATGTCTCAGATTAAACTGATGGTAAACGGAGCTTCAGAAATTTCTCAGGATGCCGGTGAATTTGGGTTATCTCTTGGGCATTCAGCCGCTAATGGCGAGTACGGAGTTAAAGGACATAATAAAACTGATATTAAGCTGGAAAAAAATGGTTTGCTTACTATTAAGAACGGTGAATCAGGAGCGGGAGATTTTGAAGCTGTTCCAATAAAGGGAAAAACAAATATTTCAGATAATACCGATTATTCTTATTTAGATTTTAATATTGCAGAGCTACCAGATAAACACCCGATATTTAAAAGTGATTTAGACTTGATTTTGGAAAGTTTTCTCGCTTCATAATTACTCCTTGATGTCTCAATAAAAACTGATACACTGTATGTGTCTTATTTTTCTTGAGACATAAATTTTTCTCTTTACTTTTCTATTTAAATAATAATTAAATTCGAAGCTATATGAGCTATATACTATCTACATAATAATATTTTTTCTGTTTTTGGCATGATTCTAGCTGTTTATCAAATCGAGTTGTTTGCTAAAACACCCTTTTTTATATAAGAGGAAATATTTCCTCTGCATCGCACACTAACATAGCAGACAACTCACTTAAAACTTTTTTGGAGGTAATAATAAATGAAGCGGCAAATAATTACAATTGATGAAGAAAAATGTAATGGTTGTGGAATTTGTGCTGAAAAATGTTTTGAAGGTGCAATACAGATTATAGATGGTAAAGCCCGCTTAATCAGTGATTTGTTCTGTGATGGCCTTGGAGCATGCATAGGTGATTGTCCTGTTGGGGCAATAAAAATAGAAGAGCGGGAAGCGAAACCTTATAATGAAAGAGCTGCTTTAGAAGAAAATATTATTCCTAAAGGTAAAGAAACAATAATTGCACATTTAAAGCATTTAAAATCTCATAGAGAGATAAAACTGTTTAATGAAGCAATGAAAGTACTTAAAGAAAATAATATAAGTATTACCGAAGATGATTTAGACCTGAAAGATACTCTGCCATGTGGATGTCCTGGAACTATGGGAAAAGTATTAGAAGAGAAAAATATTGGCTCTGATTATGAGGAACAGAATGAAAGACTGTCAAGACTTAGACAATGGCCGATACAGCTTCAGTTGATTAATCCTAATGCAGGGTATTTGGATAATTGCGAGCTATTAATTGCTGCAGATTGTACAGCCTTTGCATGCGGAAGCTTTCATGAGAAGTTTATAAGAGGAAAGATAACGATAATATTTTGTCCTAAGCTGGATAAAAATAATGATGAGTATATAAACAAATTGACTGAAATATTTAGAAATAAGAATATTAAATCTATCATTATTGCCAGGATGGAAGTTCCATGTTGTGGAGGAACAGAAGTGATAGTAAAAAAGGCATTGGATAAAGCAGGTGTTAATATTCCTATAAAAACAGAAATTATTAAAATAAGGTGATTTTAGTTGAAGAAGGTATAAATAGTGTCTCAAAATTTGTTTCTTTGTTGTTGAGACACTATTTCTTTCAAATTCAAACATAGATGGGAAATTGCAAAGAATTGCAATAAGAAAGGTTATAAATTTATGTTAAAGAAAAATTATACTTTAATTGAGCTTTTAACTCTTCTTGCAATTATTATGATATTATCAGCACTCACATTACCTATTTTAAATAATGCTAGAAAAAGTGCAAGTGTTGCAATAAACATACATAAACTTAAAAGCATTGGTACTGCAATAGCAATGTTTATCGATAACGAAGGTTCTTATCCTACTATTTCTGATTTACAAACTGGATATTTAAAAGAATCAGAATTGACCGACTATAATGGAGCATTATTTGTTATGGAAGATGGAATTACAGAGAACTCTGGTATGTCAGATGTAGTAATTATTGATAGTTCTATACTGGGGTATACAAATAAATTATATGCAGATGGACATGTAGTCAGCAATCTTGATGAGACTTTAAGTACAGATAGTGGAGGCAAACCTGACGACACAGGTAAACCTGATAACACAGGAAAGCCTGATAACACAGGAAAGCCTGATAACACAGGAAAGCCTGATAACATAGGAAAGCCTGATAACATAGGTAAACCTGATAACACAGGAAAACCGGATAATGGCTGATAGCGAAAATAATTTTTTAAATGAATACAAAACAATAGATAATAACTTATGCGAAGTTATTAAAAAGGAGTATGAGCTTTGTGAGATGCTCTTAGTAATAAAAAAACTATATGAGGTGTTGAAATGAGTATGTTTTGCTTTCAATGTCAGGAAACCTGCAAAAATACCGGATGTACTGTGGTTGGTATGTGTGGTAAAAAGGCAGAAACAGCCAATTTACAGGATCTTTTGATATATACACTAAAAGGTCTTTCACTGGTTGCTAAAGCTTCTGGTAATGAAAATGATAAAGAGATTGGCAGATTTATATGTAACTCTCTTTTCACTACGGTTACAAATGTTAATTTTGATGATAATAGTCTTGAATGTTTGATCTCGGGGGCGTTAAGTTTTAGAGATAGCCTTAAAGAAAGAGAAAAAATAGAAGGACATTTTCATGATTGTGCCATCTGGAATGGAGAAGTTTCGGAGTATGCTTCAAAAGCAAATGAAGTGAGTATTCTAAGTACAGATAATGAAGATGTTCGTTCGCTCCGTGAACTTCTTATATATGGACTCAAAGGTATTGCTGCTTATGCTCATCATGCAGCTGTTTTGGGAAAAGAGAATGAAACTATATATGGATTTATGGTTGAAGCTTTAACATCTACAACAAAAGAATTTTCAGTAGATGAAATGGTTGGTATGGTATTGAAAGCCGGCGAAGTTGCTGTTACTGCGATGGCTCTTTTAGATTCTGCAAATACAGAAACATATGGCAATCCAGAGTTAACTAAAGTAAATATTGGTGTTGGACAAAATCCCGGTATTCTTATATCAGGACATGACCTCAAGGATATGGATGAACTTCTAAAACAAACAGAAAACACAGGGATAGATGTTTATACACATAGTGAAATGCTACCTGCAAATTATTATCCGGCCTTTAAAAAATATAAACACCTTGTTGGTAATTATGGTAATGCATGGTGGAAGCAGAATAAAGAGTTTGAATATTTTAATGGTCCTATTGTAATGACTACAAATTGTTTGGTGCCGCCTAAGGAATCATATAAAGATAGGCTTTTTACTACTGGTACAGTTAGGTTTCCAGGTGTTAAACATATAGATGATAGGGAAGAAGGAAAAGCTAAGGATTTCAGTGAAGTTATTAAACTTGCAAAACAATGCAAGCCTCCTGTAGAATTAGAGAACGGAGAGATAGTTGGTGGCTTTGCCCATAATCAGGTTTTAGCATTGGCAGATAAAGTTGTTGAAGCTGTAAAGAGTGGTGCAATTAAGCGTTTTGTTGTGATGGGTGGATGCGATGGTCGTCATAAGTCTCGTTCGTATTTTACAGATGTTGCTGAAGGTTTACCCAAAGACACAGTAATATTAACTGCAGGTTGTGCTAAATACAGATACAATAAACTGAATCTTGGAGATATTGGCGGTATTCCAAGAGTGTTGGATGCAGGGCAGTGTAATGACTGTTATTCTCTTGCTGTTATAGCTCTAAAACTCAAAGAAGTTTTTGAGTTAGAAGATATCAATGATCTTCCAATATCGTTTGATATTGCCTGGTACGAGCAGAAAGCTGTGGCGGTTTTACTGGCATTGCTGCATCTAGGTATAAAAGGAATCAGATTAGGGCCTACAATTCCTGCATTTCTTTCACCTGCAGTTGTGAAAGTGCTTGTAGATAATTTTAATATTAAACCAGTTGGTGATGTTAAGGCAGATATTGATGCAATGATGAAAGGTGATTGATAACAAAGCAATTTATTGCTTGTAGAAATAGGTTATTTTGAAAAGGGCGCATCTATACTGCTAAATATGAAAACAGTGTAATACGCCCTTTATTATTTTAAATAGAATTTGATAAGCCGGAGGGAATAATGAAACCTAAACTAGAAATAATGACTGAAATGGTAAATTATCAGGATGAGACAATTGTAAGCAGGACACTGATAGATAAGAAAACAGGAACTGTGACTTTATTTGCATTTAGTAAAGGGCAGGCTTTAAGTGAGCATACAGCACCTTTTGATGCTATGGTTTATGTGCTGGAAGGAAAAGCTCAAATAACAATCTCAGGGGTTTCTTATGATTTGATGGAAGGGAATATGATAATAATGCCTGCAAATGATCCTCATGCAGTAAAAGCAGTGGATAATTTTAAGATGCTTTTGACAATGATAAGGTCGTGATTTTTGTTATAAAATAGGTGAAATAATAATATTTCTAACTTATTTTGATACAATCAATCTTGATCATATATAAGCTGTTAATTTAGATTAGTCGCATGATTAAAGAGACCATTTAGTTTTGGATATAATGATGAAAAAAATATCAATAAATATTAATGGAATGAGCTGTGCTTCATGTGCAGCTAAAATTGAGAAAAAGCTTAACTCTTTTGCAGGAGTTGAGACTAATGTCAATTTTGCTGCAAATAAAGCGATTGTTAAACTATCTGAAAATCAGGCAGATATTCTACCTGATAAGTTGGTGGAAGTAATAAACAATTTAGGATATAAGGCATTTTTCTTGGATAATGGTTCTGGAAATAAAAATAAAGATACAGCTATGGAGGAGTATCGAGTATTAAAGATAAGTTTAATTGTATCTGTTATTTTTTCTTTGCCCCTGCTGTGTGAAATGTTTATAAGAATGGCCGGCTATCATGAAACATTGTTATCAAATGCCTTTTTTCAGTTTATTCTAGCTTCTGTTGTTCAGTTTGGAGTAGGCTATAGATTTTATAAAAATTCGTATAAGGCATTAAAATCATTTGCCCCTAATATGGATGTACTTGTTGCTTTAGGTACTTCAGCAGCTTATTTTTTTAGTATTTATAATGCATTTATCAGTAATTCGAATACACCTAAGCATCTTTATTTCGAGTCTTCTGCTGTTTTGATTACTCTGATTTTACTGGGAAAACTGTTTGAAACAAGAGCTAAAGGAAAGACTTCAGAAGCTATCAGGAAACTGATAGAATTACAGCCTGATAAAGCTTGCCTGGTAATAGGTTCTACAGAAAAACTTATAGAAATAGAAGATGTTAAGCTGGAAGATGTTTTACTTGTTAAGCCTGGAAAAAAGGTACCTGTTGACGGAGAAATAGTCGAGGGTGATTCTTATGTGGATGAATCTATGCTTACCGGTGAGAGCCTGCCGGTTATTAAGAGTCTTGGTGATAAAGTTTTTGGTGGTACAATTAATACAACCGGCGCATTTAAGATTAAAGCTGAAAAATTAGGTAATGATACTGCATTGTCAAGAATAATAAATATGGTGGAAGAAGCACAGGGAAGTAAAGCGCCTATTCAAAAATTTGCTGATCGGGTTTCTCTTTATTTTGTTCCTTCAGTAATTAGTATTGCAATAGTTACTTTTGTGGTTTGGCTGGTTTTAACAGGTAATACAGCTCAGGCTCTTGTCAGTGCTGTTTCAGTGCTAGTTATTGCTTGTCCATGTGCTCTTGGTCTGGCTACCCCTACTGCTATTATGGTTGGGACAGGCAAGGGGGCAGAACTTGGAATTTTTATCAAAGGAGGAGAGGTTCTTGAGAAGACAGGAAAACTTGATGCAGTCCTATTTGATAAAACAGGAACTTTAACAGAAGGCAAACCTATTGTTACTGCAGTTAATTCTTTTGGAGAAATATCTGAGGAAAAGTTGTTGTATTATTTGGCTATTGGAGAAAAACATTCTGAACATCCTCTTGCAGTAGCAATATTAGAGAAAGCTGAAGAAAAGTTGAATTGCATGATACCTGAACCTTTAAAGTTTAATTCTATATCAGGGAAGGGGATAGAAGTTGAAATAAAAGAAGGGACTTTACTTATCGGTACTAAAAAGCTGCTTAATGAGTATTCTGTAGATATTGGAAATAATTCTAGAGCTGATACCGGTACTTTGATTCACGCAGCTCTAAATAGAGTTTACATTGGTAATGTTTGTTTAGAAGACAAAGTAAAAAAGACATCATCGGAAGTAATTAGAATTTTGAAAGAAATGTCTCTTAATGCATATATGGTTACAGGTGATAACAGTGAGACAGCAAAAGCTGTATCTGCTGAAATAGGAATAACTGATTATTTTGCTGAAACTTTGCCCGAAGATAAAATTAATAAAGTGAGAGAATTACAGAAGAAAGGTAATAAAATTGCAATGGTTGGAGACGGCATCAATGATGCTCCGGCACTTGTTGCTGCGGATCTGGGGATTGCTATTGGAACTGGAACGGATATTGCAATAGAGGCTGGTGATATTGTTTTAGCTCGAGGTGATATAATGTTGATACCTGAAGCTATAAAACTTTCGAATAAAACTTTTAATAAAATAAAACAGAATCTTTTCTGGGCTTTTTTCTACAATATAATCGGGATACCGATAGCAGCATTGGGGTTTTTAAATCCAATGATAGCTGGAGCTGCCATGGCTTTCAGCTCTGTCTCGGTTGTAACGAATTCTCTAAGTTTAAAACGTTATAAAAGTATGGCTGGGATCAATAAGAATAAACCACAAAATCTAAAAAGAGGAAATATAAAAATGAAAACTATTGAATTATTTATTGATGGTATGTCATGTCAGCATTGTGCAGGTAGTGTAGAAAAGGCAATTGGTGCTTTAGCTGGAATTAAGGCTGTAGATGTTGATTTAAAAAATAAAAAAGCTATTATTAAACTGGATGAATCGAGTATAGATTTAGAAAGTATAAAAGATGTCGTAAGAGACAGTGGCTATTCTCCAAAATAGGAATTTGAAGCATTGGAAGAAAACGAGAGATTAAAAATAATTGAGTATTTATCTT
>CAXXMS010000008.1:0-57307 GCA_963678745.2 Victivallales bacterium
CTTGAAGATAAGCAGAAATTTCCTGTATCGGGTTCATTTCTCCGAAAAGCTCAATTATTTCTGCATTATCAGGTAGACTGTGTAAAAGAGAATCACTGCTTAAAACAGTTGAATCGAGAAAAATTAATTCTGAATATTGAGTAGAGAGTGGATAGTGGATAGTGGATAGTGGGGAGCATCGAGTAGCAGATGGTCAGTAGCCTGTTCTTCAAGGTAGGGCGATTTTTCCAAAAGCGCCGCGCCCTGTGCATCGATAGAATCATTATGACTTACAATATTATAGACATTCGGACTGCTTAGAAAGCTGTCCCTACCTTCATTGGCAATGGCAGATTGCAAGTCGGTTGATAAATCTTCCCTTGCAGCTATATGATCCAGCAAAGATGATGGTAGTTCGCTTTGCATATCATAATCAGTTGTTTCAGGAGAAATATTAACACTTTTAGTTGATAGAAAAGTAGAAATAATATCATTTATTTCTCCCTGCGGCACTGCAGGAGATATTCCTTTAAGCATAGATACATGATCCGCGCTATATCCATGAATATCAGTATTGTTTAAAGTTGATCCCGGATTTTCATCAACTCCAGAGTCAACGGATCCTACTTCAGTATGATCAGAATTATCAGCCTGTCCCGCCACATTCAAATCTACAGGAGCTGCTCCGTCAAAATAGACTCTTTCTTCAAGTTCATAAATTGCCATTTTGAATACTCCTTTTATAACCAGCTAAAGCAAAAAAGTTATATAAAACCTGGTTTTTTCTGCTTAAAATTAAAGTTCCAACACTCTTACCATCTTAATTGATAGAATTTTTATACTCAAAAGCTAATAAAATGAATTACTAATTTATACCTAAGGTATTTTGAGTTTTGATTTATTTTGTTACAATCAACCTCTGTGATCTATTAATTTTTTCTTCTGACTATCCCAGACTAAAGAAAATCAATTAGTTTCAGGTATAACTTAGAATCCATACTTCTCTGCTAATGAGTTGAACTAAAAAGGCGGGACTGAAATGTCCCTGGCAGCTATTCTCAGTATATTATATTCAGTAATTATCTACTTTAATGAATAATACGTTGTTAAATGACTTTACTTTGATTCAACTGTTCAATTTAATTATTTTGAGGTTCTCTTTTTTGTAGAACACCCGCTTCCAGAAGTTGATCAATTAGTCTCTGCATTGTGTTGAAAGTTCTAAGAAAACCTTCAGGAGGCATAATAATTCTAACTTTCTCCTCTGGAATAGGTTCTTTTCCATCTTCAGAAGGTTCAAGAGTTACCATGATCATATCATATCATATCATATCATACCTAACCATTCCATCTGTAAAATGAATTTTACCAATTCCGTCTACAAAAATTTCATGTTTTTCTGCCATAATATTCCACCTTTTAGAAAGATTATTAATAATTATTATATTTTCTTGTTTCCTGAGAAACTAAACTATCAAATAAATTTTATATTTTTAGTATAAAAAAGTCCTCTTTTTTTTCTTATCTAACTAAAAGTTTACGCTTTTTCGTGTAAATTTAACAATTAATGTCCACCTAGATTTTTTCTTTTTTTAGAGGGGAGATGATGATATTTTATAAAGATAAGTTTAAAGTGCTAAGAAAGAAACAAAGACTATCAATTACTGCACTTTCAAAATTGACTAATATTAGTAGACAATCTATTTCTAAATGGGAAAATGGAAAAGCAGTTCCAAGTGAAAAAAAAATCAAAGCTTTAGCTAAAGCTTTAGAAATAATTCCAAATGAAATTTCTGATATTCCAAAACAATATCCAATCTCTAAAAAAAAGATTTCTGACATAACAAAAGTATTAGAGAATCAAAAAGATACCTTAGAATTTAAGGATAAAAATATTCAAACTATTTTATCATGTTTAAAACAGATAAATGATAGACAAACAACAACAGAAATGCTTCTGAAAGCAATCTTACAGAATTCTGAAAATATTCTTTATTTAAAAGATATGGAACAAAAATATATTCTTGTCAGCAATTCTTTTTTAAAAATTCTATCACTTCCAGCTAACTATAATGTAGAAGGAAAAAAAGATACTGATTTTTATATAAACAAAGAGGCCTTAGATAATTTCTTAGAAGACAAACAGGTCTTGACAACTGGAACTCCTATAAATAATATTGAAAGGCATATTTACGGAACCCAGAAGCAAAAATATGGTTCTTTTTCTAAATTCCCGGTATTAGATGAAGAAAATAAAATAGCAGGGGTTGTGGGTTTAATCCAGAATATTACAAAACAGAAAAAATATGAAAAACAGATAAAAGCTATAAATTACGCTGTATCACAATTGGATAAAGTAATATGGCTGGCCAAAGGAATTAACGGTTCTATACGAGAGCCTCAGCTATTTAACGAACTTATTTTTACAACAAACACTACGGCTCCTCCTAAGGGAGGTAATAATTTTTGGGGGGAAATTAATCCGAATGATTTAGATAATAAACAAATTATGAATATATGGCGTTCCGGATTTACTGAAAACACAAAAGAATGTTTTATTAAAACAAAGAAAAAACTTAAATTCCCAATGACTAGATATTACAATCTTATAAGCCCTATTACCAAAAAAGAAGTATGGGTAACAGAAAACATTAACTATGATAAAAATAATGACTATTTCACTGGAACAATTTCGTTTAATCTAAATTTAATAAAACAAAGTTTAATGAATGAAGTTTTAAATGAAGTTCCTAATATTATTGTTTGGATAGGAAATATATGTGATAATAAAGAGGAATTTAAATATCAATTTCTCAGTAACACAAAAAGTATTACTGAGTACGAAGAAACTTATTTTTTGGATGGAAAACTAATTATTGATCTGGCAGTTGATACAAAAGAAAAAAACACAATAATACAATACTTTATGAAGGATAAGTTTCCTTTTACACATCAATATGATATAAAGACTAAAACAGGCAAAAAAAAGGCTCTCAAAAGTTTTTTTTATAAGGTTGGCAAAGATAGTATTGCTGCTTCAACATATTATGGCTTTCATTTATTGATAGACTAGTTCATGGAACTTTTATAAAAATTGTATTTTCCAACACAAAACCTATTATGATTAAAATAAGAGAAATGACAACAAGAGGATATCCTAATTCTCTATAATCAATAAATCTTGGCTGTTCTGCAGAAGTTTTTTCTAATTTATCAATCTGTTCAAGAACTTCGGCTAACCCTTTCGCATCTTTGGCAGCATAATATTTCCCATCTGTTTCTTTGGCTATATCTTTCAGGAGTTTTCTGTCAAACTGTCCCCCTAAAGGAATAAACTGTTCTCCAAACATTGTATTCTGCAATACATAAGCATTATCGCTCCCTATTCCAACAGTATAAATTACAACATTATAAGTTTTTGCAAGTTTTGCTGCCTGTATTGGACTAATTCTGCTGTTCACATTATTACTTCCATCTGTAAACAATACAAGAACCCGACGCTTTGAATCACCTGTTTTAAGCCTGTTAATACCGCTCGCAATAGGCCCGGCAATATTTGTGGCATCACCGATAATTCCGGCATCAACACTGTTAAGATGTGATAACAGCCAGGTATGATCAAGCGTAGGTGGACAAGCAACATATGGAAGAGGCGCAAAAACAACTAGCCCGATCCTATCATTTGGACGCATTTCAATGAATTTCTTTATTTCATCTTTAGCGTAATCTATTCTTTCTCTTAATTCACCTCTTTTAATTTGGTTGACGACACGGTTAGAAGAACTTCCTTTTGGAATATCAATACCTTTCATACTTCCTGAAAGATCCAGCGCCAGCATTATATCAATACCGTCGGCACGCTGCATTAACTCTTCAACTCCCTGCTGTGGTCTTGCAATAGCAAAAATAATCAGAGCAAAAGCTATTGCATAAAAAATAAGAGGAATAGAAGTCATTTTAAATCTGTTTTTGGACTTTCCAAGAAAAGGCTTCAGCCATGGAACTGATAATGTAGGAGTTTTTCTTTTGGCAGCCCAGATTAATAATATTAGTAAAGGAATAAGTAAAAGTAAATACCATGGTGATTCAAACCTAAAACCTTTAAAATAATTTTGATACAAATGAGTTAAATTCATTTAGATACCTTTTGATTATTTTTATTTTCTTCTGACTCAGGAGTCGTTTCATCCACGAGCTGTTCTGCTCGTACTATTGCTGTTTCTATCTGCTCTTTTGAAGCTTCATATTTAGCAAACTTAATCATATCAGCAGATGTCATAAAATCGCGTAAAAAATTTCTATCTTTATTGTTTAGGGGACTATTCCAATTTTCCATATTTCTTAAAAACTCTTCTGTTGTCTGTCTTGGGGCATGAATTTCAAATCTATCTTCAAGATAATTTCTTACAATATCAGTTAGAGATGAAATACATTTTACCGGATTAAGATTTCCAGCTTTAAAGTTTTCATTCAAATCACGAAGATTTAATAAAGCAAGAGCCCAGGGTGTTAAAATTTTTTCCTTTTCTTTGCTTTTTCTAAAAACAAACCAGTAAAGTAAAATAGCAATTAAAACTACAGCAACAATAATTAACCATAAAATTTTACCATTTGTTGCTTTTGCCTGCTCTTCCTTATCAATTTTTCCTGCAATTGAAAGCTGGTCCTTAACATTAGGTATTTCAGTTGATTTGAAAATTGGGATTTTCAAAGTTAACTCATCTTTTTTCTGATCAATTCCCGGAGAAAATTCTGTAATGATCTTCCCCTCAGGAATACCTCCTGTCAAATATGGCTGCACTTTACATGAAATTTCCCAAACAATATACCCCCATCTTGTTTTAAATTGAGTATATTCTGGTTCTCCAACCGATTGTGAACCTTTTCCAGGTAATATTTCTGACTCTAAAGGGCTCTTATTCCATGGGCTTTTCACAAAATATTTTAATTCAAGAGTATTTCCCAATACAATATCTTCATCAGGAATAACTTCTGATTTTACTAATTCCGGCAGTAAGTTCTGTTTCTCTACACTTTTATATTTTAAGTAAACTGATATTGAAAAAGATACTGCAACAGTTATTAATATTATAAATATAATTAAAGTTACTTTTAATATTTTTCTCATGACCTCTGAACCATTCTTTCTCTTTGCCTAAAAAATGACATTAAAGGCTTAACCAGATCTTCATCCGTTTTTATATCTATTAAGTCAACTTTAGCTTTTTTGCAGATTTCTTTATTTTCAGCATGAAGTTTCTTTACTTCTTCAGCATATTTTTCTGCAGCTTTCTTACTTCCTGTAAAAAAGCCTAAAGAACCACTTTCTGAATCTGCAATAGATAATCCAGGTATTCTTGGGAAATCAAGTTCCTTCGGATCAAGGATCCTAACTGCAATAATATCATGTCTTTTATTAGCAATTGTTAATAGTTTTTTGTAGGATCTATTTTCATCAATCATATCACTAATAAGAAAAATCACTGCTTTTTTATGCATAATTTTGATTATTTTCTCCAGAGCTCCTGAAATATCAGTACCTTTGTGTTCAGGCTTTCTGGCAAGCAGTTCACGTATTAAGCGTAGACCATGTAAACGCCCTGATTTTGGGGGCAAATATAATTCTGTCTGATCAGTAAAAAGCAACAGTCCTACTTTATCATGATTTCTAATAGCACTAAAAGCTATGAGAGATGCTATTTCTGCCGCTACTTCATTTTTTGTTTTATTTACACTCCCAAAATGTCCTGAAGCAGATGCATCTACAAGAAGCATTACAGTAAGCTCGCGCTCTTCAACATATTTTTTTACGTATGGATGCCCCATTCGAGCTGTAACATTCCAGTCAATGTCTTTGACATCATCTTCCGGAGTATATTCTCGAACTTCATCAAATTCAATTCCGGCACCTTTAAAAACGCTATGGTATGCTCCGGCAGTAATTTCATCTACCATTCGACGGGTTCGAATTTCAATTTTTCGTACTCTTGCAAGTAAATCTTTTGAGATCATATCCTTACCTATTTCTTATTCTCTCACAGAGGTGAACACAGAGGTAAATTTTTTATATGTTAAAACGCTATTTTTTACAAATAACCATTTATAGACCTAGTTATTCCATCCTTTAATCGCTCTTCGCCAAAATTAATCAAATATCCAAGTTTTAAACCTGTTAACTTTGAATATGTAAGTAACTGTTTTTTATAAGCTCAGAGATCTCCGTGTTCTTTGTGAGATTTTTATGGCGTTAATAATTCATCAAGAATCATTTTTATTATGTCGTCTGACGTCATATTTTCAGCTTCAGCTTCGTAACTAACAATCATTCTATGCCTTAAAATATCAGGAGCAATATTCTTTACATCCTGCGGTACAACATAAGCCCTGCCTTCCATAAATGCAGCCGCCTTAGAAGCTAATACCATAGCAATAGGAGCCCTTGGAGAAACTCCGAACTGAACTAAAGAGTCTAGATCTTTTAGATTTACATTAGACTGTCTTTGGGAAAGCTGATCATGCTTTTTTGGACGGGTTGCAATTGCAATATCCAAAATGTACTCAGCAATTTTATCATCCATATAAACTTTATCAACCCAGCTTCTCGCTTCAAGGATTTTGTCCAGACTTGTTACAGACATTGCCTCAAGATCAAGTTCAGTATGTGCTATTCTTTCAAGAATAAGTTTTTCTTCACTTCGTTTCGGATAGGAAATATTAACTTTAAACATAAAACGGTCAACCTGAGCTTCCGGTAAAGAATAGGTCCCTTCATGCTCTATCGGATTTTGTGTTGCCATAACAAGGAAAGGATGAGGAAGCTTTAATGTCTGCCCACCAATTGTTACCTGTTTTTCCTGCATACACTCTAACAAAGCACTCTGTACTTTTGCAGGAGCACGGTTGATTTCATCAGCCAATGCAATATTTGCAAAAACCGGACCTTTTTTAATGCTGAAAGTGTGATCTTTAGGATTATAAACATTAGTTCCAACCACATCTGCAGGCAATAAATCAGGAGTAAACTGAATTCTTGAGAATGTCCCATTAATAGCCTGGGAAACAGTTTTAACAGCCAGAGTTTTAGCCAGTCCAGGCAAACCTTCCAGAAGAATATGTCCATTTGCTATTAACGCAAGAATCATTTTATTAACTAAATCTTCCTGCCCAACAATAACTCTACCTATTTCAGTCTTAAGAAGCGGAATAAATGAAGATGCTTCATTTATTTTGTGCTGAAGTTCCTGAATAGAATTTTTATCCATTTACAACTACCTCGCTATTAAAAATTTTTAGTTTTATATACAAAAAATTATAAAGTTTTTTAACTAATTTTTACTATATATTTCAATTAAAAAAAACTTCAAGTTTTTACATTTAATTTTAGATTAAAAAATTGAAAACAAACCTCATTTATATGATATTCTTTATAATAATATTGTTTTTTTAATTATCTTAAAATAAGGTTTTATAAAATGAGTAATAATATGAGACTACTGATAGCAAGTGGAAATCAACATAAAATTGACGAACTTAAATCAATTCTTGAACCACATAAAATAGATGTTATTGCTCCAGTAGAAATTGGAGGTATTCCTGAGGTTGAAGAAACTGGTACAACTTTTGAAGAAAATGCATCATTAAAAGCTGTAGAAATAGCCAAACTTAAAAATATATATGTTTTTGCTGATGATTCAGGTCTTGAAGTTGAAGCTCTCGACTGGAAACCCGGTATTTACTCTGCACGCTATGCAGGCCCGAATGCCAGCGATTTGGACAGAATAAATAAACTGTTAAAAGAACTAAATAATACGAAAAACAGAAAAGCTCGTTTTGTATGTGTTATTGCTATTTCTAATCCTGAAGGAAATGTAATAACATTTAGAGGTGAAGCTTATGGAAAAATTTTACATTCACCCAAAGGCACTTCAGGTTTTGGATATGATCCTGTTTTTCAACCTGACGGTTATGAAAAAACTTTTGCAGAACTTGATTCATTAGAAAAAAATCGCATTAGTCATCGTGCAAATGCAATGAAAAAAGCACTTCCTGAGCTTATAAAAATCGTGCAAAGTAGCAAATAGAAAGATAATTGCTGATAGAAAAGGTAAGGATAGATTTTTTGCCAGACCGTATATAGTGCTGAAAGGGAGGAATGGCTTTCCAAGCCATCCAAGGGTATATAGTACAGATTGGATATATGGTGCATGCAATACGCTGAACGTCGGTGCTTTCAGAGAAAACGCCCTACCTTACTGAATATAATGTTAACATCAGTAGTACCATCATAAAAACTCTGAAAACGCCTACCTTATTAACATAATAATACCAGATAATACCAGGTTTTCAGAGTTTAAATGTATTACTTTAAAGATTTCGATTTGTTAGATAGCAATAATTTTGATATAATAACAGTCAAAAAACTATAATTTAGATAGGAGCAGTTATGAAAGAATCAAATCTACCTCAACTTGACTGGGAAAGAGTAAATACATTAATTGACATGGCTTTAGGCGAAGATATAAAATCAGGTGATGCAACAAGCATAGCTGTAATCCCTGAAAACGTTATAACTGAAGCAAGGTTTGTAACACGCGAAAAATGTGTCTGTGCCGGTCTTGATGTTGCTAAAACTGTTTTTCTCAAACTTGATGACTCAATATCATGGACTTCACATGTAAAAGATGGTGATATTTTAAAACCGGGCGATGCTATGGCTACAGTAAAAGGAAATGCCCGCATTCTTCTAACAGCAGAAAGAACAGCTTTAAATTTTCTTCAACGTTTATGCGGAATAGCAACAACTACTTTAAGATATGTTGAAGCTGTAGGCAATACACAAACAAAAATTCTTGATACAAGAAAAACAACCCCGGGCTGGCGCAGTCTGGAAAAATATGCTGTCGCAGCCGGAGGAGGAACAAATCATAGAATAGGCTTATATGACAGAGTCATGATTAAAGACAATCATAGAGAGCTCGCCGGACTCGAAGGCGAGGATAGTATCAAACGCTCAGTTAAGCGTTCAAGAGACGCTTTTCCTAATTTAGAAGTAGAGGTTGAAGCTGATAAGTTAAGTGAAGTAAAAGAGGCTGCTGAAGCAGGTGCTGACTATATACTTCTTGACAACATGAGTAATGAAGAAATGCAAGAAGCCATTGCAATAAATAAAGGACGTGCAAAACTTGAGGCAAGTGGAGGTATTACAATTGAAAGAATTCCATCTATTGCCAAAATTGGAGTTGATTTCATTTCAGTTGGAGCTCTCACACATTCAGTTAAAGCTATAGATATTTCGCTTGAAATGTAAATTCAGAACCTATTATTTAAAGTTCTAAATTTATCTGAAAATAGTATTTAATATTTCTATGAACAATGATTCAAAACAACATCTTATTTATAAAATTCTACAAACGGTAGAAAATGAAATAGATTTTTCTGTTTATAGAAATATTTATGTTGGATTCAGCGGCGGCGCTGACAGTACTGCACTCTTAATTATTTTAAATGAATTATCTGAAAAATATAAGTTTAAACTCCACGCAATACATTTTGAGCATGGACTTAGAGGAAAAGAAAGCCTGGCAGATGCTGCATGGTGTAAGAATTTCTGCGATAATTTAAATATTCAAATACATGAATTCAGCTTAAATGTTAAGTCTAAAGTCCAAGCTGGAGAAGGAGTGGAGGCCTGCGCCAGAAGACTTAGAATCGAAATCTTCAAATCAATAATAAATCCTGCGACTGATGCTATTGCACTAGGACATCATCTTGATGACAAAATCGAGAATTTTTTTATCAGGCTTATTAGGGGTTCAAATAGTTCTGGTCTAACTTCTTTAAGAACTATTTCTGCTTTAAAAGAAATGAATATTCTAAGACCATTACTCAAAGTACCTAAAGCTGAAATCGAAGATTTTTTAAAGACAAATGAAATTCATGACTGGAAAATTGATCATACAAATAAAGAAAATCTGTACAGACGAAATATTATCAGAAATAAAATTTTACCTCTATTATATAAACTAATCCCTGAATCAAAATCAGGAATAATCAGGGCTGAAGAAGCAATAGAAGATGATGCTGATTATATCGAACAGGTATCACGGAAAAAATATAATGATCTATTTGTAGAGGGCCACTTTCCTGACAAACTGGAAATTGAAACTATCTTAAATTTACATCTTGCAATCCGCATTCGTCTTTTTAGGTATTGGTTTACAGATTCTTTTGGCTTTGAACTAGTTCCTTCACGAAATTTAATCTTAAGAATAAATTCTGAGCTTAATAAAAAATCGAATGAAACAAGATTAGTTCCTGTATATCAGGAAAACTTTCTTAAATTTGAAAATAATTATATTTCATTATTCCGTTCCAATAAATTTCAAAACTATAATTCGCTATCTAGAATTTGGAATTGGAAAATTAATCCAGTTATTAATATAAATAATTTCACAATTAAGGCTGAAATTATTGAAAGCCTGGATAAAATAAAAACTGAATCCGAAGGTTATGTTTACTTTGACTACTATGCTTTTCCGGATAAATTACAGATAAAAACATGGGAAAACGGTGATAGATTTATTCCTTATGGTTCAAGCAATGCAATAAAAGTAAAAAGAATTTTCAAGAACAAAAAAATCAAACCTGAACTAAGAAAACAGGTCCCGATAATCTGTCTTCCCAATCAAACAATAATCTGGATAGCAGGTTTGAAACGCTCAAACTTTGCTCCTGTTACTTTGGAAACGGTTAAAATTGTTTTTTTTAGCATAACCAAATAAAATGAAGTTGAAAAATAGTAAAATAGATGTATTTTTCAAACTCTTAAGTTTAACTACCTTTTGCGCGGGTGGCGAAATTGGCAGACGCGCTAGATTTAGGATCTAGTGTCTTACGACGTGGGGGTTCGAGTCCCCCCTCGCGTACCATCTCATTTCAGTTCTTTATATTTTTCAAATGTTACCATATAACTGAATGATATTTTGTATAATATTTTTTTAATAAAAAGTAATCCCAAAAAACGCAGTTGATTTTTTTTTTGACATGAGTGCAATCCACCTGTCTTCTTTCGAATAATTTCAACAGAAATTGATTTTAATTTTGGATTTAAAATTCCAGGAGCAATTGCCGCTCTTCTGAAACAGCGTTTAATTTGATATCCTTTAGAAATTTCCTGAATGCCAGGGTTAATATTGTCGCCCATTTCTGTTCTTGCTTCAACTGCGTCGCATTAGCGTTTATACTGGCAATAGATGCTGATATTTTTTTAAACATCAACATTGCTGTTTTCCTGTTGCTGCCATTTATTGATATCCTGATGAAGTTTTGTCTGGACCTTTTTACAAGTGTGCAAACAGAATTAAAGAATAGAGGCCTTGATGTTTTTGCTTCCATATGTTCTTCCGGTTCAGCCAACCTGCAGAAGATATTCCACCAGTTGAATATCAGCGATATTATTCCGGCCATAAACTGGCTCCTTTTCATATCTCTTGTAGTAAACCCACACCAGCCCCATTGGTTTTTCATTTCGTCAAAAACATTTTCACAGTCAGCTCTATCTCTGTAATATTGTGCAATAGTTAAAATGGCATCACTCAAGCTTGTAACCAGAACCTGATATTCGTATTCAGGTATTTCATCTGTAACAACAGCGAGAGGAAATTCACCCTGCACTATTTCAGAGTTACTACTTTTTTTCTTTTGTTCAAATTTTTTAAGCTTACTGTCGTTTGTCTGGCGTCTTAATACAATAATCCTTCTGTTTCTGTTCCAGCCATCAAGTTTAATCTGAGTCTCAAATCCAGACCACCCATCTCCGGCATCATTCCATTCTGTTTCAGGATTTCTTAGTTTAATCAACAGTCCTTTAATATTTTTGGTTCTTTTGAGTTTAAAAAGAAACGGTACACCTCTTTCTTCACAACCGGACATGGTACTGTCATTTCCAAAACCTATATCTCCTCTGACAAACTCCGGATAAAGCGATTTGGGCAAGTTGCCAAGAAAACGCCATAATCCGGGATGAGAATACTTACCGGCAGCTTCATTGCCGGGCCTGACATCAACATCCGCTACTAAGCGTAATGAACCGATTACATATGTGTGATAACAGTGCGATGGCCTGCCCGGCTTTTTGGGATTATAACCTATTTCTGCTCCCTCCTGATTTCCATATATGGGTTTTACAGTTGGGTCTATATCAAGAATATAAGGCTTACTTAACAAGGGTTCATATGTTTTCAGACTGTGATACCTGAGCCACTTCTGTCCTTCTTCATTATCTATTTTCTTTAATGCCCGTTGTACAGAATCATGAGATACAAATTTATTAATACCGATGAGTTCAGCTGATATTTTATCCCCGTAAACTGAACTCATGTGACTATATCTTGTATGTCCTGAAAGAACGGATATCATTATTGTTCCAAGAACATCCGGAACTGACGGTACATTATTGCTTTTATATTCCAAAGGACAGTCTTCCGTCCAGGAAGCAAAGAGATTGCCTTCGTGCAGGAATTCTGCAAAAAAGGGTAAATAACCGTTCAGGGTTATGGAACTGTTTTGTTCAAAACTCCAATTAAAAGTTCCGTTATCTGTTCGAAGCTTATTACTGTCGTTGAAATCTGGATCGAATGGACTTAAATTATTATTGGTATTGTCAGTCATTTTTTATTCCTTTGTTGGGATTTTTTTTTTAGACTGACAATGCTTTATTTTTTGAAAATTTCCAGCTAATTCACCGTTTTGGTGAAGCTTTTCTGATCTTAAATAATATATAATGAGGTAATTTCAAAACTATCAAAATTAGATATTATTTGAACTAAATGGATTAACAGAAAGATTTCCATGCTATTTTTATATAAGCAAAAAAATAGAAATAGCAAAAACTACAGGAGTTTTAAATGGAATATCTTTCATGTTTATTTAATAGCATACAGAACTGGCTTTTGCCAGACCTTGAAGAAGAATTAGGCGAGTTAAGTTCAAAGCAGATAGAGTTTATTAAAGCAGTAGAACTTCTAAGACCTGATATGTTCCTTGATAATTTAAACTGGTGCGGAATAGGCAGGAAACCTTCCAGTAGGTTGAGTCTTATAAAAGCTTTTATAGCTAAGCCGATATTTCGTATTGCAGATACGGTGAGTCTGATTGATTTCATAAAATCTAATCCTAGCCTTAGGCGGTTATGCGGATTGGAAAGTTATAATGAGATTCCTTCAGAATCAACATTTTCAAGAGCTTTTAAGCTGTTTTCTGAATTTAGAATAGCACAGAAAATACATGAAGGCAGTATATGCAGAAATATCGGAGAAAAGCTTTTTGGTCATAAAAGCACAGATGCAACGAGTATTAAAGGAGGTGAAAAATCCTGCCGTAAAAATACTCCGGCTAAAAAGCAGAAAGGGAAAACGTGGTCGTCCTAAAAAAGGAGAAGAAAAACCTAAAGTTCCAAAGCGGGTTGAGCTTCAGCTTGAGAGAAATCTTGATGCTAACCTGGAAGATCTTTCTAAAGGATGTGACTGGGGTTCCAAGAAAGGCTCTAATGGCAAAGTTTATAAATGGAAAGGCTATAAACTGCATTTAGATTGTGTTGATGGTGATATACCTGTCAGTGCTGTTGTTACATCTGCCTCATTACATGATAGCCAGGTAGCTATACCGCTTTCGCATATGATGAGTGAAAAACGTATTATCAATTTATATGATCTGATGGATGCAGCATATGATTCACCTGAAATACACCTTTATTCAAAGCAGAACAACAGAATTCCTGTTATAGATAATAATCCCAGAAGAGGAGGAATAAAAAAAGAAATGGATCCTGCGAAATCTGTCAGGTATAATGAAAGAAGTTCTGCTGAAAGAGTTAATTCTGAGCTAAAAGATAATTATGGTGTTGAAAATATTAGAGTTAAAGGGCAGCAAAAAGTAGAGTGTCATATTTTCTTTGCTATAATTGCTCTTGCTGCTAAAAAGATATTTAAACTTATTCCGTAATAGTTGAATTTGATATAAATAATGTTTACATCTTTCTCTCTAAAATACAGAGACTAGAAAGAATGTATCAAAATAAAATTTTTTAAGTGTATGGTTTGCCGTTTTATCGGATTTTTGATGAAAAATATGTGAATTTTTACACTAATAAAAAGTTATTAACAATTTAAACGAAAAAAGCTTCAAACGTTTTGCAAGAGGCTCAAATGTCTTAATAATAGAATTCTTACACACTTAAACTGTATTTTGACTGCGATCTATAGGATAATAGATTAGATAGTTATTCGATATTAAAAATTATTGATTATTGATTAATAATTGCGAATAAAATAATATTTTTTTGAAAAAAATCAAAAAAATGTATATTAATGTAAACAAGTTATTATTATACTCTAAACTAAATGATTGAGGGTGATTACAGCAAAATAAGCTCAAAAAATACCCCAAGTATAAATTTATAAAGAATCTTCTTTAACTAAGGAATTAATATATGATTAATACAATTTATCATAAAACTGAATACATATATTCAGAACCAGTTTATCTTGAACCGCATATAATTAGATTAACTCCAAAAACAGGATATTATACAAAAGTTTTAAAAACAGAACTTAAAATTTCTCCAGAGCCATTCTCTCTTTCGTATAATACCGAGATAGATGGTAGCGTTTCATGTTATGCCTGCTTCAATCCTGGAGTGAAAGTTTTAAAGATAGAAAATACTTCAGTTGTTGAAACAGAAAAGAGAAATCCTTTTTCCTTTTTAATTTATCCAGATATTTGCCTGAAAATACCGTTTATTTATCCTAATGCAATGCAGCCTGAATTAAGTATATATATGAATAGAGTAACAGACTCTAAAGAACTCTATGATTTTTCATATTACCTGGCAGAAACAGTAGAATTTCAAACCGTTCCTTTTTTGCTAAAAATATCTGAAGTACTAAATAATACAATTCAGTATGAATATAGAAAAGATGGGCTCCCTCGAGATCCGATGTATACTTTTAAAAATGAGACAGGATCATGTCGTGATATTGTTCAGCTTTTTATGGAAATTTGTAAATATATGAATTTAGCTGCACGTTTTGTAAGCGGTTATTATACAGAAAAACCTGATGATCCTGATGCAACTCCTGAACTTCATGCCTGGGCCGAAGTTTACATTCCCGGAGGAGGATGGGTTGGAGTTGATCCAACTCTTGGAGTCATGTGTCACGGTTATCATGTTGCTTTAAGCAGTTCGGCATATCCAGAGTTAACTTTACCGGTAGGAGGGACTTACAGGGGAAATGCAACTTCACAGTTGAATGTTCTGCTTAAAATTGATAATGAAGAATAATTTTTGAAAAGGGTAATTATCAGAAATTGAATAATTTCTTCAAGTCAATTATTGCAGAAATGGAGGGCGTTCGTCAATGTCATTAACTTAGAGCCTGTCCCAAAAACTCAGTTTTAGAGAGATTCATTTTTCAGTAGCCAGTGGTGGGTAGTCAGTTTTCTAGATTGTGTTGCAAAATTTAAGATATTTATCAGGATTGCTTTTAGAATGCATAATTTTAGCAGAACGGTTACGTCTAAGAGCTTGTTCAAAGATTTGATAATTTATGGTAAGCTTTAAGCCGCTACTTTTAATGTTGCTTCATTGTCATAATCAAGTCTTGCAAGAACCCAAAGATTATGAGTAAGAACAGCCCATGCAACAGAGATGTCTTTATATTCAAATTTTTTATTTTTAATTGGGCTGCCTGTGAAGTTATTCTTAAATATTCCAATTCTACCTTCTGTCTGACTTCTCCTGTTCTGATGGAAAACAAAATTATTATCCTGAAGCTTTTCTATAAGTTCATGCGGATTTCTAGGACATATGTTATTTGATATCTTTTTCTTTACAACGAGGTTTTGACATCTCTTACTGTCACAACCTCTATCTCCGGCAACACTTTTGATTCCTATATTTCGTTCTGTCATTCTATTGATGCTTTCAATTGTCATTTTGGCATCAGATGGTGCTGAAGCTTCATAGAGATGCCAGTCTACAATAAACCCATCTGACTGTTCTGCCAAAAATAAAGTATTACCAAATTCTACTTCTGCACCTGCTTTACCTCTTTTCACAACTCTTGCACTATCATCGAATAAGCTAAGTATTTTATCTTTACTTTCTATTTGTAACCCAGTAATTATTCTGCTGTGTGCCTGCTTTATGGCCTCGGGAAGTTTTGTGAGGACATCATTGATACGCTTAAGCACTTCATTTGCCTGTCCTTCACTAAGGTCTGTCCTTTCTCTCCAATGTTTCTGCAAAAGTTTATAAACCTATAGATCGCAGTCAAAATACAGTTTAAGTGTGTAAGAATTCTATTATTAAGACATTATATATTATTTAAGATCAGAAAAGCTTCACCAAAACGGTGAATTAGCTGGAAATTTTCAAAAAATAAAGCATTGTCAGTCTAAAAAAAATCCCAACAAAGGAATAAAAAATGACTGACAATACCAATAATAATTTAAGTCCATTCGATCCAGATTTCAACGACAGTAATAAGCTTCGAACAGATAACGGAACTTTTAATTGGAGTTTTGAACAAAACAGTTCCATAACCCTGAACGGTTATTTACCCTTTTTTGCAGAATTCCTGCACGAAGGCAATCTCTTTGCTTCCTGGGCGGAAGACTGTCCTTTGGAATATAAAAGCAATAATGTACCGTCAGTTCCGGATGTTCTTGGAACAATAATGATATCCGTTCTTTCAGGACATACAAGATATAGTCACATGAGTTCAGTTTACGGGGATAAAATATCAGCTGAACTCATCGGTATTAATAAATTTGTATCTCATGATTCTGTACAACGGGCATTAAAGAAAATAGATAATGAAGAAGGACAGAAGTGGCTCAGGTATCACAGTCTGAAAACATATGAACCCTTGTTAAGTAAGCCTTATATTCTTGATATAGACCCAACTGTAAAACCCATATATGGAAATCAGGAGGGAGCAGAAATAGGTTATAATCCCAAAAAGCCGGGCAGGCCATCGCACTGTTATCACACATATGTAATCGGTTCATTACGCTTAGTAGCGGATGTTGATGTCAGGCCCGGCAATGAAGCTGCCGGTAAGTATTCTCATCCCGGATTATGGCGTTTTCTTGGCAACTTGCCCAAATCGCTTTATCCGGAGTTTGTCAGAGGAGATATAGGTTTTGGAAATGACAGTACCATGTCCGGTTGTGAAGAAAGAGGTGTACCGTTTCTTTTTAAACTCAAAAGAACCAAAAATATTAAAGGACTGTTGATTAAACTAAGAAATCCTGAAACAGAATGGAATGATGCCGGAGATGGGTGGTCTGGATTTGAGACTCAGATTAAACTTGATGGCTGGAACAGAAACAGAAGGATTATTGTATTAAGACGCCAGACAAACGACAGTAAGCTTAAAAAATTTGAACAAAAGAAAAAAAGTAGTAACTCTGAAATAGTGCAGGGTGAATTTCCTCTCGCTGTTGTTACAGATGAAATACCTGAATACGAATATCAGGTTCTGGTTACAAGCTTGAGTGATGCCATTTTAACTATTGCACAATATTACAGAGATAGAGCTGACTGTGAAAATGTTTTTGACGAAATGAAAAACCAATGGGGCTGGTGTGGGTTTACTACAAGAGATATGAAAAGGAGCCAGTTTATGGCCGGAATAATATCGCTGATATTCAACTGGTGGAATATCTTCTGCAGGTTGGCTGAACCGGAAGAACATATGGAAGCAAAAACATCAAGGCCTCTATTCTTTAATTCTGTTTGCACACTTGTAAAAAGGTCCAGACAAAACTTCATCAGGATATCAATAAATGGCAGCAACAGGAAAACAGCAATGTTGATGTTTAAAAAAATATCAGCATCTATTGCCAGTATAAACGCTAATGCGACGCAGTTGAAGCAAGAACAGAAATGGGCGACAATATTAACCCTGGCATTCAGGAAATTTCTAAAGGATATCAAATTAAACGCTGTTTCAGAAGAGCGGCAATTGCTCCTGGAATTTTAAATCCAAAATTAAAATCAATTTCTGTTGAAATTATTCGAAAGAAGACAGGGGGATTGCGCTCATGTCAAAAAAAAATCAACTGCGTTTTTTGGGATAATAAGTTCCGGCATGTCCTCTTATAATTTTTGAGAGTTTTTTCATTTCTCTTAAAACAGCTTTGCGTATTTTCTTGCTGTCTTGTTTTCTCCTTGCATTTGTCATTTCAATACAAAGAAGATTTACACGATGGATAAATTCTTCAGGTGGTTGCATTCTATGTTTGAGACCATGCCTGCGAATTACCAAAATAGACTTCAAAAGTGAAACCATACCGTCACGCAGTAAAAGCCAGTCTACAGGAAAATGGATATTAGCTTTCAGGCAGGTAGCATCAAGGTAAATATTTTCACAATTGAATGGACTTTTCAGATTTAGAATATTTTCAGGTAAAGATATCTTTTCTCGTAATGATTCAATTAGTTTGCGCAGATAGTCTTCACTTACACAGAGGGAGTATCTTTGAAGTTGTGATTTAGATGGTACTTTTATTACATCTAAATTTTCTAAATTACAGAACCATTGAAGGAGTGTACTTTCTGCAAGTCTGACACTTAACTCTCTAAAACCAAGACCCGTAAGATTTTTTACAATCATGCATCTTAGAGCTGCTATTCCGTATTTGCTGTATTTCTTTATCTGTTTCAGGGTAAGCTCTTTGCTGCTTTGTTTAGAAATTGTATTCACATAGTGTTCAGCAAAATCTAAATCCAATCCTGTTGCACAAAGTATTTCATTGATGCGTCTAAGGAGGTGCTCGTAACCTTGATAGTCTTTATTCTTTACAACTTTTGGAATATTAAGTGAAAGTTCTCTTTGAAATGATATAGTAAAATCCATGAAAGATATGCCTTTGACTATTATAATGATAGTTTTTGATACTTATGTGCCAAATTTACTAGGTTTAACACATAAAAATATAGCATATCTTTCTGTTTATTAAAGAGATAACAATATAGGGACAAGCCCTAACTTAAGCCCTCATTATTTTTCAAGTTAACTATTTATTATTTTTCAGAGAAAAACTTTTATATAAAAACGGCCTAGCAGATGCCGCTTTCCATTCCAAATTAAATACTGGAGCCCTGCTATTCGCAGGGATAAATGGTTTTGTGGCGCCCGTCAGGCGAATAGCCTGGTCAAAACCAACGCCCTGTGCATCCTCTGCATTCAAAAATTTTATCTTTCGTATATTACTGCATTTCCTGTCAATGCAATCGGTCGTTCGGAAACGACAGAGCGTTTCCCTCCAGAATCACAGTTCTTAAATTAAATTTGTATTTCCGCTTGATTTTTTATAAACCCTTAAGTTAATAGCATTGGGGCGTCCGTCCCCGGACGCCTCTTTTGTTTGCCCAGCAAAGCTGGCAAACCCGTCATGCAGAAAGAAGCATGAAACACCCAGTTCAGGGGGAAGTTAATCCGAATTGCAAGGGCTTTACTGGTAACGGTATTGTCTGAAGGAAGCAATAGGAAGTAAACAGTACATAACGAAAGTGAACCTGCTTCGGCGCTGTTGGTAGGTAAGCGTGCAAAATATCGCAAAGCCTGATACCTGAACATACCAATAGTGTGATTGAGGATGAGATTGTTTACAGGGACCAGTGTATTAACTGGGGAAGCCTTATACTGTTCTGTTTTTTTTTACAGATATTGATGTTCAAGCAGAAATGTAAGACTGATAGATGTGGTGTGAGGTGGCAGATGAACCCGTAGTAGTGATGAAATTTCTGCCTGTGAAAGCTGGTAACAGACTGGAGGATAAAACAGAAATGATTAACTGCCTATCAGTTAAATGCAGTATTATTCAAAAGATATGCTGTAATGCGAAGGGGTGAAGTTAATTTGAAAACTGATATTATACATTTAACCTGATAGAACAGAACACAAACTATCCAACGGGATGGAGTCCTTTACACATGGTTGAAGTGGAAGCTTCACACTGTGTGTTTTGACTGTTCATCAGAGTAAGTACGGTCAACAGATATATATTGCCATTCAGGATAGAAAGTATCTGCCCGCACTGAAGGTCAACTGAATGTTCAATTTAGGAGAATGGATAAATCAGTGCAGTAACCATAAAAAGGAATAATGAATTGAAATATTACAGTTTATATGACAGAATGCTGAACCGTAAGAACCTTACAGAGGCATTCCACAAAGTAAAATCAGCGAATGGAGCTCCCGGCATAGACGGGCAGTCCGTCAAAGATTTTGCCGTTAATCTTGATGTTGAAATTGATGAACTCCTTTTTGAGCTGAAGAATAAAACCTATAAATCCAAGCCTGTAAAACAGGTGTCAATTCCGAAGAAAAGCGGAGGTGAAAGAATTTTAGGAATCCCTTCAGTTCGTGACAGAGTTGTACAGCAGGCTCTGCTTAACATACTTCAGCCAATATTTGATTGTGATTTTCATCCTTCCAGCTATGGTTATAGACCAGGCAGAAGCGGTCATAATGCAATCAGTAAGGCAAGTATGTTTATCCGCAAATACAATATGGAGTGGGTTGTTGATATGGATCTGAGCAGATGTTTTGATACGCTTAATCATGATATAATAATCCAGTCATTTAGAAAATGGATAGTTGATGGAAGTATTCTCAATTTAATAAGAATATTTCTTGAAAGCGGAGCAATGAAAGACAGTGTTTTTGCAGATACAGATACAGGTAGTCCGCAGGGCGGAGTAATCAGTCCTTTTATAGCTAATGTCTATCTTGATCATTTTGATAAATTCATGATGAACAGAAATTATCGAATAGTACGTTATGCTGATGATATCCTGGTATTCTGTTTTTCCAAGAGCGGAGCTTATAATGCACTTGCAAAAGCAACGGATTATCTTGAAAAGGACTTAAAGCTTACAGTCAATAAAACCAAAACACATGTTACACATTCCTGTATGGGAGTAAAATTTCTTGGTGTTGAAATACATACCAATTTTACAAAGATTCAGGATTGCAGATTAAAGGAGTTTAAGAATAAAATTAAACGCCTGACCAAACGTAACAGCGGAGGTAATCTTGGCGGCATGATAAAAGTTTTAAATCCAGTTATCAGAGGATTTGCCTACTATTTCAGAATTGCAAACTGTAAAAGAATCTACAGAGAGTTGATGAGTTGGATCAGACACAGGCTTAGAGCAAAACAGATGAAGCTTTGGAAAACTCCAAAGAAACTTCATAGGAGGCTTAGACAGCTTGGCTATAACGGCAACTTTAAGAAAATCAAAATGTCTTCATGGAGAAATTCTTCAAGTCCACAGGCTCATTATGCTATTCCAAATTCTTTCTTTGATGAAAGTGGACTGTTTGACATTTACAAAGTACAAACTGGTATTACTGTTCTATTAAAATAGAATAATAATTAACATGAGCCGTATACGAGGACCGTACGTACGGTTCTGTGAGAGGGATAAGATAAGAGTTATAGCCTTATCTTACCCTACTCGATTAGTATTTAGTGGCTGACCGAAAACTCTATTTTTCCGAAATTGTCGCCACTATTTTTTCATGATAATTTCAAATTAACCAGCTAAACAAAACTAAAAACTTTATTTTCTCAAAATAATACCTCAAATTGCCTATTTTTAGATACATCGGTTACATGTCAAATCAAACAACCTACAAAATTTAGAATAAAAAATTAGCTTACGCTACCAGTCTTCTTTTTACCTGCTTCATCTTCTCAGAATGCTTTTTGCGCAGGCTCTCTTTTTCCTGAATGATATTTCCTAAAATTTGGATATTTCTGGCAAGTACAGCATATGATACATAACGTCTAAAAGCCCTTATTCCTTTATCAGGGCACCTGTCAAGACCATGATTTTCAAGAGCATTTATTGCAGACTCCACTGCTGAATGTTGATTTTTTGACTTTTTGAAATCATTAGCAAATTCCTCTTCTTTATTTTTTTGACTTAACTTCCCTTTTTTAGGCATTATGACTTTATCCAGGATTTTGGATAACTCTTCTTTGTTATCCGGTTTCCAGAAGCCTTTATCAAAACTGCATCTTTTTACATTTGGAAATTTAGCAATAGTTTCCCTGGTAAACTCTACTGCTATATCACGATCTGTTTGCTTTTCCATTATTTTATGATTCAGGATGAAACCAAACTGATCTTCGATTATGCAAACATTTTTTCCTAATTCCTGAGAAACTCCGGCTTTGCCTTTTGACAGCCACTCTGTGTATTCTTCAAAAATTGAAAATATTTTCTCTTCGTGAGGGATTTTTTCTTCATTCACAATTCGCCTCAAAGTTAAATCAATAAATTTTTTACCGTAGTCTGCAAATTTCACAATAGGTGTAAGGACAAGTTCAACTGTAATGTCAGTCGTTGTTTCTCTTATTCTCTCAATATCGACTGTAGCTCTTTCCAGTAGTAGATCTGCATATTTGGTATAAACCTGACAGGCTGTTTTTATCTCAGTTTTTCGCTCTTCTTTTTTACTTTCGTCTTTAGATGTAGAATGCTTCATTTTCTGGAGCTTACGCATTTTATTTTTTAGTTTTTGCAGCAGACTTTTGTTTTGTCGCCAACCACTTATATTCAGGTCTTTGCAAACATTGGAAATTAACTCTACTGTTTTGCGAACTGAGTCAAATAAAAGGTTTATGTCAGTAGGATAATGAACATTGCTTTCAACAACAAAAGAATCACATCTGCAGTTTAAATCTTCCGTTTTTTTTAAAGAGTATGACCATATTCTACAACTATTTTATTAACTGCATCCAGAGTTTCAGGCTTAAAGAGACTTATGTTATCTTTCAATGTTTGCAGTGGATATTTTTTATCATCAATCCATTTAGCATGCCCGAGCATTTCGCGAAGAGTAGAATGATTATCTGCCATTTCCTTAACCTTGTCAAAATCCCAGTTGCAGTTTAAACGAAGTGTTCCAAGTACAAGTATTTTCCAAAGCTCCATTCCGGGGCGTCCAGTTTTCTTAGATGCTTTTGGAAGAGAATCTTCAAGTACTGTAAATACTTTCTCACGTATTTCACTATTGCAGTAAATAGCCTGCAGCCCCATCAATAACTTAGGTATTTCATCTCTTGACCTTAAATCAAATTGTATCCCTGCAATATCAACCTCTCCTAATTTCATCTGACTATCGAATGCTTTTCTCACACCTTAACTCCGAAGTTTTGAATATTATCAATTTTATCACTATTAAATAATCTATCTGTATGCAATATTTAACTCGTTTATAATAAATAATTTACATTATTTTAATGTAGCATTTTTTTGCAGATATGATAACTTTTAAAGATGAAATTTCAGGTTTTATTACACTATTTTTACTAAGATTGCCTTAATACAACTAACTCTCAATAAAAGGTTTATACAATTCTCGTTCAAGCACTATTTAAGTTTTCTTCCGAACTCAAAGGCTTCAATATTCTTTTTTATAACAGTATTATCTTTGCCAGCAAATCTTTCATTGATTATTGAATGCCAGGTTTTATCTTTGATTGGCAAAAACTTCGATGCAACACCCAGTAAAATGATATTTCCGGCTTTTGGGTTTTTAAGTTTACTTGTATATTTATCAGTATCTATAAGAATTGAATTTGTAACCTGTTTAAGTTCATGAATGACTTTTTCTGCTACGGGGTAACTATCCATATTTTTGATAGGAATCATAGAGGATACAACATTTGCCTCTTTATTCATAAGCTTTAAATATCTTAAAGTCTCAAGAGGCTCCATTCCTATAAGTAAATCTCCAGCTCCCTGCATAACAACCGGTGAGCTTACTTCTTTGTTGTCAAAAAGGATATGAGCATTAACTGAACCTCCTCTTTGACTCATCCCATGAACTTCTGCCTGGTGAACAAAATAACCTTCTTTCCAGGCTGCTCCGAGGATTAATTGGGCTAAGGTTATTGCTCCCTGTCCTCCAACTCCGGCTACAATAATTCCAAAAGGTCTATTTAGATCTTTCATAACAACCCCTTTCTAACTGCTTGAACACAATCTCTTTTAAAAATGATGACATCGGGTCCATTGTGGGATATTATTTCTTTAAACTTTTTAACATTTTCTTTGTGGTATTTAGGTAGTGGAATGAGAGTATGAACATTTTCTTCTTTAAAGCCAAGTCCCAGAGCAACTTTCTCTAAACAGTCTACAGCAATAGTTGGCTGTTGTCCCGTCATTGCTGTTATTCTATTATCCATTATAACAATATTGGCATTAACTTTACATTTTGCAGCACTAAGCAGTCCTGGCATACCTGAATGGAAAAAAGTTGAATCGCCAATAACTCCTACTGCAGGTTCCATTCCGCTCATAGCTGCACCGAGTGTCATTCCAACAGAAGCTCCCATTTCAACAGTAGAGTGTAGACTGGAATAAGGTTGCTCTACACCAAGAGTGTAGCACCCAATATCGCCAAATACTCTATAATCAGATTTTCCAAGTTCTAAAAATGACTCTTTAATTACCTTATATGCATCAATATGTCCGCATCCTTGGCATAACCGGGGAGGTCTTAAGGGAAGTTCAAGAGAGGATGAGTGTTTTGCTTCAGGTACTTCTAATCTCAAGACTTCTCTTAATTCTAAAGGAGTAATTTCGCCTGAGATAGGAATAGTTCTATCTCTTCTTCCATGAATTTTAGTATGGCGAGCTCGAGAAATAAACTGATCTTCAATATATGGATAGTCTTCTTCGAAAACATAAATAATGTCACAGCATGATAGCATTTCTTCAATTATTTCATGTTCAATGGGATATGCCTGAATATCAAGTCTGGTAAAATCACGAACAACTTCATTCTCTCTGCAAAGCTGATCGTAATGAGCTTTGCCCATACCTGCAACAACAATGCCTATTCTTGTTTTTCCAAGTTTTAGTTTATTGTATTTCTCGACTGATTTTTGAAGAATAGGAAGATTCTCTCTTAAATTATTATATCTAATTCTGGAAATACGTGGTACAAGAACCCAGTTGTATGTTTCATCCTTTGTAGGTATTCCTAAAGAAGTTGGCTGCTTTGTTTCTTTTCTGTTAACAATGCCTCTAGCATGAGCAAGTCTGGTTACGAGTCTTATCATAACAGGTAATTGCAGTTTTTCAGATAGATCAAAAGCTTCTCTTGTTAAATCATAAGCTTCCTGCGGTGTTGAAGGCTCTAAAAAAGGTATGTGTGCGAAACTTGCAAGATATCTGCTGTCCTGTTCGTTTTGACTACTATGCATACTTGGATCATCAGCCACAAGTAAAACAAGTCCCCCTTTTACTCCTGTTAATGCAGAGTTGACGAAAGCATCCATAGCAACATTTAAACCGACATGCTTCATTGTTATCAAAGTTCGATTTCCTGTATAACTACAGCCTAAAGCTATTTCATAAGCAACTTTTTCATTTGCGGCCCAATGTGCTACTCTTTTGTCCTGGAGTTTATTTATTATTTTTTCGGCTGCTTCGAATGCTTCGGTTGATGGTGTTCCGGGATAGCCAAAAACTCCTTTTACTCCGGCATCAATGGCACCGTAGCTTACAGCCTCATCACCTAAAGCTAGAACTTGCTTTGAGTTATACATCTCCATAATTGCCTCTCTTGTTAAAAGATAAGAAGAAAATTACTATTTTGAAACAATAAATACTTGAGTAAAGATTATTATATAGCAATTTAAACTACTAGAAAAGTATACATATCTACTTAATACGTTAATAATTCTATTTTTTTATAAAACGTCTTAAATAAATTTCAAACCATTCTTTCTGTTCTTCAGATTTAAGAATAATATTAGTTATAAAAAATAATATTATAAATACAAAGCCAGCGATGAACAGTGAAATAATTCCATGCCAGTCAAAATAGTCAAAATCTGAAATCTTGCTTATAGAAGAAAAAATTATCTTGCTGATACCAACTGCTATTAGAGAAGAGAAAAGCACTTTTATAAAAGAAAAAATTACGTCATATTTTTTATCTGGATTGACTCCTAACTTATTTTTCAAAATAAACAGGAGAGTACTACAATTTATGATTGAGGAAATAGTTGTTGCGAGAGCTATACCTCCTTGTCGTAACGGCCACATCAATATTAAATTTAAAATAAAATTAATAACAACACAAATTAATGCTATTTTTACCGGTGTTCTCATATCTTTGCGAGAATAGAAGCTTGAAAGAATAACTTTTAAGGCTGCAAATGCCGGAATTCCTGACGAATAAAAAAGCATAGCCCATGCGGTTTCATATAGATCCTTTTCTCCAAATCTATCACCTCCGTATATCAAATATATGATTTGAAATCTGAAAAGAAGAAAAAATACAGTAATTGGAATGCTTAGGAAAAAAATCTGTTTAAGAGAATATTTTAGTGCAGTTAGCAGCTCTTCATATTTTTTTTCGGCTGCATGTTTTGACATTGTGACTAATGCAGCATTACCAATAGAGACTGCAAATATTCCAATGGGTAGATAAATAAGGCGTTCACTATAGTATAGTGCAGGAGCAGCGTAGTTACCTATGTAAATTGCAATAAAACTGTCAACCAGTGTATTGATTTGAACTGCTGCTGCTCCAATGAACCCAGGAATGGCTAATGTAATAAACTCTTTAATTGCATAGTTGCTCCAAAGTGCAGGGATATATGATGTTGGAAGCATATTTACTTTTTTTAATAATATCATCATGGCTAGAAGCTGAATAACTCCTGAGATAAGAACAGCCCAGCTTGTTTTGACAATCAACGCTTCAGGATTAATTTGGAAAAAGAGAAGTAAAGTAATAATTATAGCCAGATTAAGAATAACTGAGCTTAGGGCAGGTAGAAAAAAATGTCCAAATAAATTAAGTATTCCTGCACAAATACCTGTAAGGCATATAAAAAAAGTATATGGCATTAGAATTGGCATAAGAGATAAAGCTAAGGTTATTCTTTCAGCTTGAAAATATGGTGCTAAATAAAGACCACATATTCCTGCCAAAATACTTATAACTGCTAATATTAAACCTAATGTTGCTAATATTATTCCAAAAGCTTTTCTAGCCTTTTCTTCTCCTTCCTGCTCTATAATGTGACCAAGCATGGGGACTAATGCCTGTGATGCTGTACCCTCTCCAAAAAATCTTCTGAATGTATTTGGGATTTTAAAGGCTAAGACCCAGGCACTCATCACCGCTCCTCCGCCAATAAATCTGGCTAATAGCATATCCCTTACTAAACCGAGAATACGGCTAATAAGGATAGCTGCTGAAGCAGAGAAACCTTTTTTGATAATTTGACGTGACATAAATATATCTATTTTTAAATAAAAATTATTTTTTCAAATTAACTTTATGATAAAAAGAACCATATAGTTTTAGGTATAAAAGCTAGAAAACGGTAAAAAAAGGAACATTTTCTAATTTGAACGAATTCATGTTTTCTTGATCATAAAAAACTTTCATAAGGTAAAGCCCATGCGCAGGCGCCGTTACATGAGCTTTTGAACGGTTTTTTGATTTTAAAATATGCTTAACCTGTTCCGGTGATATTTTTGTTTCTGCTGCCTGAATTAACGTTCCCATTAAGCTTCTAACCATTTTATAGAGGAAACTTTTGCCGATAAAAGTAATACAGATATAGCCTGGAAACTGATTTACTTCAATCCTATATATGTGCCTTATTGGGTTTTTCTTTGTTTTATTAAGTTCTGATGCATAAGAAGAAAAATCGTGTTTACCAATAAAACACTGTGCTGTTTGTTCTAGGTTATTTAAGTCAGCGAAGTTTGTGTTATGATAACAAAGTTTATCAGCAAAAGGACCAGCAGAGTTTGAATTACAAATAACATATGTATAGGCTTTGCCTACAGCGCTAAACCTGGCGTCAAAATCAGATTTGACCTCTTTCGCTTTTCTTATGTAAATACTTCTAGGAAGAATACTGTTTAAAGCTTTAATGAGTTTATTGCAGTCAATTAATGGAGAATCAGGCGGTTCAAATGTAGCTGTCATTCCTAAAGCATGAACTCCAGCATCTGTTCTCCCTGCACTTTTTACTGTAATCTTTTGTCCTGCATAAAGGTATCCAATTTTTTTCTCAAGCATTTCCTGTACAGTTGGCTTGTTTGGTTGGACTTGCCATCCAGAAAATTCAATTCCTTTATAAGCTATTTCAAGGGCATATTTCATTATTCTTTTCTAGTTTAATGTTTTCAATACTTATAAGTTTATACTCCGAAGAGTTGAATTTTATTTTTCCTATTATGATGTAAGGGCGAAAAAACGAACAAAAAATTAACCAACTTTTGTATACAGCAAAAAATAAAACTACCTTTGATTTTTCTAAAACCTAAAAGCTTGTTTAATATTGATATTGTATTCAATATTTTTTTTATTACATTACTGTTACATTGTTAATAAGAATAGTTTAAAAAATAAAGTTTTTTGATATATCAAAAATTTACTGGAGTAAAGATGAGTTTAAATAAAGTGCCAGATGTCCTTTTTCCTTCGGGGCAAACCGTTTACGGTTTCAAAATAGGTAATATTACTTCGCTACCTGAGATTAATGCGAGAGCCTATCAAATGTACCATGAGCAAAGTGGGGGACATCTTCTTTATCTGCACTCAAATGATGAAGAAAATCTTTTTTCAGTTGCTTTTAAAACGCCCCCTCATGATGATACAGGGTTACCACATATTTTAGAGCATACTGTATTGTGCGGTTCTAAAAAATATCCTGTAAAAGATCCTTTTGTTGAATTACTTAAAACCAGTCTTGCTACATTTTTAAATGCTATGACTTATCCTGACAAGACTGTTTATCCTTGTGCCAGTATGAATGAAGCAGATTTTCATAACTTAGTAAATGTATATTGCGATGCTGTTTTTTTTCCAGCTATAACCGAAAGTCATTTTAAACAGGAAGGACATCATCTTGATTTTACTGAACCTGGAAATATTGATTCCTCTCTTTGCATTAAAGGTGTTGTATATAATGAAATGAAAGGAGTTTATTCGGATCTAAACGGTATTATCAATAAAGAAGAAGCTAAAAGTCTTTTCCCTGTGAATGCTTATGGAAAAGATTCAGGAGGTTGTCCTGATGTTATACCGACTTTAACTTATGAAGATTTTGTTGACTTTCATAAAACTTATTATCATCCATCCAATGCATATTTTTTTGTATATGGAGGTTATGATATTAAAAACACTCTAAAAATTGTTCATGAAGGCTACCTTTCAAAATTTGAAAAAATAACAGTTGACAGTGAAATAGAGAATGAACCTAAGTGGAATAGTCCAATAAAAAAAACAGTGCGTTACCCTGTTTCAAGGAATGAATCAGTAGAAAATAAAACAGCTGTAACGATTAATTTCTTAACTAATAAATTAACTGAAACAATTGATTCATTATCAATGTCTGTAATTGAAAATTATATGTTGGATAACCCTTCGTCTCCTCTGCGTAAAGCACTGATCGACTCAAAACTTGGAGAGGCTTTAACAAGTTCCGGGTATGCAGATTATCAAAGAGATACTTATTTTACTATTGGACTGAAGGGTACTGAAGAAAAAAATACTGATAAAATTGTTAAGCTTGTGTTTGACACATTTAAAAATGTTATTAGTGAAGGAATTAGTAAAGATAAACTGGAATCTTCATTTCATAGGATCGAATTTCATTCAAAAGAAATATTATCATCCTATCCGATAATTTTAATGGATAGAATTTATAATTATTGGCTTTATGATGCTGATCCACTTTGTCTTTTGAAACTGAATTCATATTTAGATCAACTTAAAAAGATTTATGAGAAAGATCCTTATCATTTTGAGAGAATAATAGAAAATAATATTCTTAATAATCCTCATTATTCAGTATTAACATTTGTTCCGGACAAAAATTATTTTATTGACAGGGATAAGCAGTATAAAGTTAAAATGGATAAATTAAAAGCTGAGATGAGTAAGGAAAAATTAATAGCAATATCATCAGAAGCTATTGACTTAGAAAAAATGCATCTTACACCCAATTCTCCTGAAGCGCTGGCTACTTTACCTCGTCTTTCAATTTCAGATATACCTCAGAAACCTCAATATATTAACAGAGAAATAACTGAAGTTGAAGGAAGACCTCTTATTGTTAGCGACGTCTTTTCAAATGAAATAAATTACATTAACTTTTCATTTGATTTAAGAGGAATTGAAAATGATCTAATTGACTATTTGCCTATTTTTAAAGTTGCTTTGCTTGGAATGGGAGCTGCCGGGCGAACTTATGCTGAAATGGCAGAAAGAGAGGCAGCTGTTTCTGGAGGAGTTACCGCAGGGTTATTGACAGAAGGAAGATTTGATGATCCTAATGATTACTTTCCGTATTTGTCTATTTCTTCAAAAGCGCTTGATTCAAAATTTAAAGGAATGCTTAATGTTGTAAAAGACAGACTTTTGAAAGCTGATTTTAATAATGCTTCACGATTGAAAGACATCCTTGTTCAGAGAAGGAATCTGTTACGTGGAAATATTCTTAGTTCAGGGTCAGGTTATGCTACTTTATTTGCAGGTAGAAATTTAAACATAAACCATAATCTCTCTGACAGATTTGGAGGTATATCCCATATTCGTTTTCTATCCGAAGTTGCTGATAGTTATGATCAGAAGAAAGATGATATTATTGGGAAACTAATAAGAATACAAAACTTTATACTTAATAAAAATAGGTTTTATGTTAGTTTTGTTGGCTCTGAAAATAAGAGAAAAATATTAGATAATTGGTATAAGGATATAATTCAATCATCTTCAAGTGAACAAATAACATCTTTTAAAAAAGATTTTATTAATGGTAACATTACAAAAGATGCTATATCTATCCCTTCTAATGTGGCATTCAACGGAGCGGTTTTTTCAGTACCAAAAGCAACTGAGCAAAATGCAGCAGCTCTTCTTTTATTGAGTCAAAGTTTAAGTTATGGATATTTATGGGAGGAGATTAGAGCTAAAAAAGGTGCTTATGGAGCAAGGGCTTCGTACTCAACTCTTGGAGGTAGTTTTAGTTTTAGTACATATAGAGATCCATGCATAAAAGAGTCTTATAATACTTTTGACAGTGTTTTTGAGTTTATTGAAAATAAAATGAAATTAAATCCAAAAGCCGTTGAACAGGAAATTATTGGTTCAATAAAAAGGTTGGATAGGCCGGTACGCCCTGGTGAGGTCGTTGGTATTTCTATGGTTAGATATTTAAGAAATATTAGAGATGAGTACAGAAATAAGTTCAGAAAAGAACTATTGGATTTAAATGGAGAAAAAATAAAAGAAATTGCACTTGAAGTGCTAAAACCTGCATACAAAAACGTTTCTAAGTGTACTATTGCAGGAAAGAGCATGTTAGAAAAAGTAGATGATTTTATAAATTTATCAAAATTTAAACTTGAAGATTTGTAGATTTTATATTTTATGTTTTAGTAAATTTTTGCTTATTATTATATGTTTGATTAATACCACATACTTGAATGAAAGGAAATATAATGCAGCATACTATTTCAGTTTTGGTTGAAAATAAATCCGGTGTACTTGCAAGAATAGCAGGTTTATTCTGTGGTCGAGGCTATAATATTGATTCTTTAACTGTAAGCCCTACAGATCACTCTGATACGTCTAAAATGACAATTGTAACTACAGGCGATGATGCAGTTATTGAACAGATAGAAAAACAACTTAGTAAACTGATAGATGTAATTAAAGTTACTGATTTGACTGGGAGTAGTTTTATTGAACGGGAATTGGCATTAATAAAAGTAAATGCAGATAAAGACACAAGGTCTGAAATAATTCAAATTACAGAAATTTTTACAGGTAAAATTGTAAATGTACATCACGATGAAATTACTATTGAACTTTCAGGTAGAGGTGATAAGGTTAATGCTTTTGTTACATTGATGGAGCCTTTTGGTATTATTGAACTTGCAAGAACAGGAAAAGTTGCTGTAAGTAGAATGCCAGGTGCTACAAATGAACTCTCAAATTAATTATTAATTATTTTAATTAATATAAGGTTTAATTTTCAAAGTTATAGGGTTAAAATTACAAACAAAGAAGAATATATTGGAATGTATTCTGATTGATTTAATGTTCATTTATGAACTGTAATTTAACTTTATAATTTTTTATTATATGAGGATAACAATATGACGGTTAAATATAAATTTAAAAGGCTTGACTGGAAGTCTGATAAAATACTTGTTTGCCCAAATTGTTATGAAACTTTGTTTCGTAATGACATTGAACATTTTGCGAAATGTCCTTATTGCGATCAGAAAATAGAATTTGATATTGAAATCGAAGATTATTTATTAAAACCTGTAATTGATCGCTGGATGACATTTCAGAAGATTTCTTCAAGTGATGAGCTTTTATCAGAATTTTAGTACCTTAATTTCTGCATGATACTAAATTTGATAGTGCTGTAGTAGTTAAGGTATTCTTGTTTAAAAATATAAACAATGCTTTCCTGTGTTTAGTCATGTTATTTTCATATGTCAACACTGAATAGGATTTATTAAATGTGAGATATGAAGAGAAAAGCCCAAATTTAATAATATCAATAATAGTTTTAGTTATATCTTTTATAGTTTTTTATTGCTATTATCCTTCATACAATCTAGGCTGGAGAGAGCTTTTAGGTTCTGAAGGTAAATATGCTGCTATGGCATTAGATATGAATATCCTTAATCCTTCTACTGTTGCCCAGGGAGAGACTTTATCTTATTATTATCCACTTTATCCTTGGCTGGTATCAATTTTATATAAACTTGGGGTTGGTTTAGAAGTTGGCTTGCGTGGTATTTCTGTATTGGCTGTAGCAGGTATAGGTGTAATTATTTTTGAAACGTGTAGAAGAATATCAGGAGTTCAGGCTGCAATAGTCGCAACTGGTTTTTCAATTGCTAATGTTATTATTTTTCAAAAGGCAACTGATGGTAATCCATTTACGCTAGGTGTTTTACTTTTATTGGTTGCATGGTTAATGTGGTATATGTTTGGTGCTATGCGGGGGGATTGGAATGCTGCCTGGGTTGTAAGTTTATTTTTCTGCGGACTTGCATTTTATACTATTGGCTGGTTGTCCATTTTGTATTTTTTTATTCCTTTAATTTTTATGCGCAGGCCTCTGACTCTTTGGAATAAGTTCCAAACAAAAGGTTTCTATGTTGGGGGATGTATATTAGTCTTTTTTATTTTGCTTTGGATGATTCCTCGTTTGACGTCAATTGTTAATAATCCTTTTAATTCATTTAATATTTTTCAAAATATAAATCCAAAAGGTTTGTTTGATTTTTTTATGTATCCTCTTGCTATAGCAGGAGGGTTATTACCCTGGACAATAATTGCCTGGGCTCCTTTTTGTGTTGCTTATTTCCCTTTGGATGAAAAACCTATATTTAGTAGATTTTTAAGAACGATTTTCTTGTCGCTATTTGTTTTTTTGTGGATAAATCCATTTGCTGAAGCAAGAGATGCTTTGATTTTGATTCCTTCTATTGCCATTTTATCAGGAACTAATTATTGGTTAGTTGTTAGAAGAAATGGATATGAACTTCATAAGTTATTGAACATAATGACGATTATTCTTTTATTCATAGCTTCTGTAATATTGATTTTATATTTAGTTCCTCCTGTCTGGTGGAAAGATTTATCGTTCTTAAAGTGGATTCATAAATCTTTTTTGATTAAAGGAATAAGTTTTTTTAATACACTTTATCTTTTTGGGGTAATCCAATCTGGTATAGGAATTGTTCTTGGTATATTACTTCTTGTTTTTTACAAAAAGAAGTTAACAGTTTGGGGACATGCTTTAGGTGTTTGTATTATTTTCATGTTATGTTTTTGGTCAGTTACTTATCCATATAATGCTCTTTCAGATGAAGGAAGAGTGACAGCTAAGGCAATTATTTCTTCTTTAGGCAAAGATTATTCTCAAAGCATGACAATATATAAAAGTAGTGAAATCTCAAATATTTATGCTTTGGGATGTTATTTGGGATGTCATATAAAAAAGATAAATAATTTGAATGATTTACCGGAAAATGCATCAAAAGTTTATTTATTAACTATCAATCCTCCAATTTTTCCAGGTAGAAAGTGGGATATTATTTCGAAAGTAAAATATAGGGATAATATTTTATATCTTTGGGAAGGAATTGTGGATTAATTTATTATTGAATGGAAACTACAAGTTGAACACACTACCTAATTTTATTTTTGATCTTTCGAATATCAGAGATTGTGTGAAAAATATTCCTTCCTATAGATATTCACAAATAGCAGACTGGGTGTATAAAAAAAATGTTTTTTCTCCTGCAGAAATGAAAAATATTCCTTTAGGGTTACGTAATATTATTTCTGAAAAATATATTTATGAATATCCAAAAATTGTCAAACAAAGTAATACTTCAGATAAGACTATAAAATATTTGGTAGAGCTGTTTGATGGAGAGAAAATTGAATTTGTTTTAATCAAGTCAGACAAAAGAAATACTTTTTGCCTGAGTTCTCAGGTAGGTTGTCCTGTTAGATGTAAATTTTGTGCCAGTGGTACTTATGGTTTAGCAAGGAATCTTTTCTCAGGTGAAATAATTGCACAGTTTATTTTAGGTAACAAACTATTAGGAAAGGCCCCGGATAATGTTGTTTTTATGGGCATAGGAGAGCCTTTATTAAACTGTAATAATTTAATAAGAAGTTTAGATATTATCTGTTCAAATGAATATATAGGTTATGCAGCAAGGCGTATTACTATTTCCACTAGCGGTATTCCTAAGGGAATTATGCGGCTTGCAGATCAAAATAAACAATGGAATTTAGCTGTTTCTCTTCATGCGCCTGATGATATAGCAAGAGCAAAAATAATTCCTGACAAATGCAGATTTTCTATAAATGAAATAGTCAATTCATGTTGCTATTATTTTGAAAAAACCGGAAGACTAATTACATTTGAGTATACATTAATAGAAGGAGTTAATGATTCATTGGAACAGGCGGATAGGTTATGTAATCTTTTAAATGATGTTAGAGGTAAAGTTAATTTAATTCCTTATAATCAGGTTATAGGCGTTAATTTTAAACGGCCTAGTGAAGAAAAATGTGTGAAATTTGCGAATAGGCTTAGAAACAAAGGAGTTAGTGTAACCTTTAGGATAGAGAAAGGTACTAAAATTAATGCTGCATGTGGACAATTAAGAGCTTCAAATATAGATAATAAAATAACAGAAAATATTTAATGATAGGTTAAGAAATGGAAAGAATAATAAGAGATCTTCTTATTGAATTAGGAGAAGATCCAAATCGGGAGGGACTAAAAGAAACTCCGGTTAGAGTAAAAAAAAGTTATGAGTTTTTAACTAAAGGCTATAACGAAGATATCGATAAAGTTATAAATGATGCTATCTATGAAGCTGAAAACGATGATATGATTATTGTAAAAAATATTGAGTTTTATAGTTTATGTGAACATCATTTACTGCCGTTTTATGGTAAATGCCATATTGGTTATATCCCTAATAAAAAAATCATTGGAGTTAGTAAACTTGCAAGAATAGTTGAAGTATTTGCAAGACGCTTACAAATACAGGAACGTTTATCAAGACAGATAACTGAGACGATTAATAAAAAGCTCCATGCCCAGGGGGTTGGTATTGTAATGGAAGCTCAACATATGTGTATGACTATGCGGGGAATTAGAAAGCAACATTCTAAAATGGTTACTTCTTCTATGCTTGGATGCTTTAGAAGTTCAACAACTAGAATGGAATTTTTAAATTTGATAAATACAAATAACATAGTTTCATAGATTAAATTGTAAAAAAAGTATTTAATTAGGTCAATAAGGTAAAAGTTTTTTTGTTTTTTTTCTAATGTATATTATTTTTATAATTAGAAGAACAAAAGTGTTAACTTTAATTATATAGGAGCTTTAGGGCCCATGAAAAAGGAAGTTGTTATTACTGGTAGGGGGTTAGTAACTCCTCTAGGGGTAGGACTGGAACAGAATGAAGATGCTCTGAGGAATGGCAGAAGTGGAATAAAATTTAAGCCTGACTGGAAAGAGTTAGGTATGGAAACTCAGGTTTGCGGTAATGTTCCTGAAGGTATTGATTGTCCATTACTGGATAAGAAAACCAGGCGTTTTATGTCTCAGAATGTTATTTCCGGTACAGTTGCAGCTTATGAAGCAATAACTGAAGCAGATTTAACAGTAGACGATATTAAAAAAACTCGTGCTGCTATAGTTTTAGGGCATGGTGGTAGTACTCAGAAATTATCACATGAAGGTGCGGAAGTTATATTAAAGACTAAGAAAGTAAAGAGAGTTTCTCCTTTTATTGTGCCAAAAGCTATGCCATCATCAGCAGTAGCAAATTTATCTTTAATTCTTGGTGTTTCCGGAGAAAGCTATGCAATTAGTTCTGCTTGTGCAAGCGGTTCTCATGCAGTTATGTTGGCTTCAAGATTAATTCAGTCAGGAATGTATGATATGGTAATTACAGGTGGAACCGAAGAAGTGAGTTGGGTTCAGGCTTGTGGTTTTGATGCAATGAGGGCTGTATCAAGAAATTATAATGATACTCCAGAGAAGGCAAGTAGACCTTTTGACAGAGATAGAGATGGTTTTGTGATTGCTGAAGGTGCTGGTATCGTTGTTTTAGAATCTGCAGAGCATGCAAAAGCAAGAGGAGCAAAACCAATTGTGAAAATGTCTGGATTTGCAGCAAATAGTAACACAACAGATATGGTTGTTCCAAATGCTGAATCAAGTGCATCTGTAATGGAAGATTCTCTTAAAGATGCAAACTTAACACCTGCTGATATTGATTATATTAATACTCATGGAACTTCAACTCCTGTTGGAGATATTATTGAAATTGATGCAATAAAAAAACTTTTCTATAAAGAAAATAAAAATGTAGCTATCAACAGTACAAAATCAATGACAGGACATATGATTGGTGCTACTGGTGCTATCGAGATTATTTTCTGTACGCAGATGATTGAAAAAGGATTTATTAGTCCTACACTTAATCTTGAGAACAAGGATCCTGAAACAGAATGGGCTAATATAGTAACAAAAACAATCACAGATGTTAAAGTAAGACATGCATTAAGTAACAGCTTTGGATTTGGTGGAACAAATTCATCTGTAATTATTTCTGCCGTAAATTAGTTACAAAGAATAATTTTATAATTTTAAAAACCTTGTTTTCATATTGGAGCAAGGTTTTTTGTTTAATAGGTTAATTAATGGACATTATTTTAGGAATTGAAACAAGTTGTGATGAAACAGCAGCATCTATTGTTGTTGATGGTCATAAAGTTTGTTCAAGTGTTGTAGCTTCTCAAATAGCTAAGCATGCTGTCTTTGGTGGTGTTGTGCCGGAATTAGCAGCTAGAGAGCATTTAAAAGCAATTGTACCGGTTATTAAAGAAGCAATAGCTAAAGCAAAAATAAATAATAGTGATATAAAAGCGGTATCTGTTACAAATGGTCCAGGTTTAATGCCTGCACTATTAGTAGGCTTAAATTTTGCAAGAGGTTTTGCAGCAGCCAATAAAATTCCTTTAATTGGAGTTAATCATTTTTTAGCACATATATATAGTGCCTTTTTAAATAATACAGCTGTACTGAAAAAGAAAGAAACGTATCCAATACTTGCGTTAGTTGTTTCAGGCGGGCACACTGCCCTTGTTCTTATTAATAATGATAAAAGTGCAAAAGTTATAGGAACAACGATTGACGATGCTGCTGGGGAGGCATTAGATAAAGGAGCAAAACTTCTTGATTTAGGTTATCCTGGTGGACCTGTTATTGATAAAATAGCTAAAGGAGGTAATCCGGATAAATTTAACTTTCCTCGTTCTTTAACAGGGGGAGCCGGTAAGCCTTTAAGTGAGAAGAATAAATTCAATTTTAGTTTTAGCGGCCTGAAAACTTCTTTGCTCTATCATATTGAAAGACAGGGAGGGGTTGATTTATTGACTGATGAGTTTATGCGTGATACAGTGGCTTCCTACCAGAATGCGATTGTTGATGTTTTATGCATTAAAACCATAAATGCTGCAAAATTTTTTAGCGCAAACTCTGTTGTTTTATGCGGAGGAGTTGCTCAAAATTCACTTTTAAGAATGGAGCTAGGAAAGAGGCTTCCCAAAAAAATAAAGTTTACATTGGCAGAGAAAGAATATTGTGGTGATAACGCAGCTATGATCGCTGGGTTAGGATGGCATTATTACAAACATAAACAGTTTGATGAATTGGGGCTGGATGCTTATTCAAGATTACCTAGTTTTACTAATGTTCCATTTGTAGATTAGACTGAATAAAATGTAAAAGTAATAATAATTCCAGAGAATATAAAAAATTTTTATATTCTCATCTAATTTCTATTTGTTTTAGATACAAATCAATAAGGCCAAATCCTTTTTATGCTATTCTGATTAACCCAACCTTCAGATTTGTTCTTTCTGACTCTTATCCATTTATTTATTTTTTCCTGGATTTTTACCTGGTCTCCAGGGCTTAAAATGAAGTTGGCTTTTGGTGAATCTTTTGAAGGTAGAGTAAAAATTTTTACATTACGTTCAATTACAATTGCACTATTAGGGTTATAAACTTGCGATTTTTCCGTTGTATAAGCAACAATACTTAAAATAGCTATAGCAAAGCCAACTGAAAGCATAGATATCCACACCTTGCCTATTGTGAATCTCCTCAGGATGAGACCAATAAAAATGATAAACCAGCCAAAAGCAAAGATAACAATCCATTCATCAGGCCTGAAGCTATCTCTGAAAGATTTTAATACTGCAAGAGGAGTTTTTCCCTGATATAGTTCCGGCAGGAAAAGTTTTCTTCTAACAAAATTTAAATTTTCTAGTATATCTGAACTTCTTGGATCAAGTCTTAAAGCGCGTTCATAATAAACAAGAGCATCAGCTAGATTGCCATTTTGATAGCAACAGTTGCCCAAATTGTACAGCCAATTTGGATTTAGTGAATTACTTTTTATGTTCGCTTTGCAAATATTCTCAGCTTTATTAAATTCAGCTTTATTATATGCATTAAATAATTGATCAATATTATTATTTGAGTTGTTTTCTGCTCTTGCCTGATTGCAAACTAAGGAAGTAGAAAATCCAATGATTAAAATAACTGAGAGTTTTTTTAAAGCTTTTATTAAATTTTTCTTCAATGCAGTACAATCTTCTTCTTTTAATGAAGGCATGTAGCTTAAAGCATTTACTTCCTTTAGATTCTCTACTAGTTGTTTCTCATTTAGTTTTGATGCTAATTCTTCTGGTGTTGTGCCTGGTGGGAAACCTTTTAAATCATTAATGTATGGTATTGCTTCTTTCTGAATAACTTCAGGGAAAGAATCTGAATTAGAATTCATAATTGCTTTAATTACCTTATTTTTTCTTTTTACTGCGCTATTCTTTCGTTGAAGCTTAACATTTCCTCCCAATTTTTTCTGCTTCAAATAAATTAATTCGATAATAATCCATAGTAGTGGTCCTAGAAAAATTAATATAGCTATCAGCACTATATGGTTGAACCATAATGGTAATAGAACATTTTTCCCTGGATTTTTTTTCAAATATAGTATTACATTGCAAATTTTATTTTGCTTTGAAGTTTTTTTAGGTGAATATGATTTATCTTTAGCTATTGTATTTGAATATACAAAACTTTCAGATGAGTTCTTATTAGGAAGAATTTGAATACTCTTATTAATTGTATTTATATCGTATTTCTCTGTTTCAGGATTAAAGGTGGCAAATGAAATATCAATATTAGTTTTTCCTGATTCAGTTGGAACCATTACATAATTAATAGTTGCTTTATTTAAAATTGAGGAATAAGTACTGCTTCCGTCCTTTTGTATTTCCGGAGAGTAAACAGTAAATCCTGGTATTAAAAGTTCAGGGGCGTTTAAGTTTTCCAGAGTTCCTGTTCCTGAGATTTTTAAACTCAGTGTAACTGGTTCACCTTCTTTTACTTTATTTGAAGCTAATGACGATTCTATGGACCATTTTCCAACAAGGCCTAGAAATTTTGTATTTGCTGGAGCTGTAGGAAGAGGAAGAATATTAAGCTCAGGAAGTTTAGCTGTCAACAGCTTTGATAAATTATTATCTCCTCTTCCAAAAAATGAATCAGAAAAGAATGAATCGTTATCAAAGAAAGAAGAATACCTGCTTGATCGTAATCTATTTCTCTGAGGTAGCTTTATATTGCAAAGCAAAGACACAGATCCATTAAGGGGGCCACTTCCTAATGCTCTGAAAGATGTTAAGAAGGTAGATTTTGTAAAAGTATCATCATCTTCTTTAGTAATTTGTTCAGGGGCTCCATATGGATATGGGGCAAATCTATCATTTTCTTTGTTAAATTTACTGAAATCATCAAAAACGATATTACTCATTGTGATTTTTGGATATTCTAGAGGAACTGCAGAAATATTATCAGCCCTGTAAAAATTTATTTTTAAAGGAATTTCTTCTCCGGTATATATTTTGTTTTTTTGATTAATATCATATTTTGCTTTAATAAACAGCCTATTATCCAGATTAGATAAAGGTCCTTTTACAACTCTAATTTTCTTTTCCTGAGTAAATACTGAATCCTTATCAGTTACAATTTCCATTGAAGGCAGAGTAATAATTCCTGATTTTGAGACAGAAAATTTATAAATAGTTTGTTCAAAACTTTTTCCATTAATAGTTATTATACTTTTATTATAATTGTTATTATCCAAACTCCATGAAAGAGAAGGAATATCTGGAAGGTTTTCAATTATAGCTTTACCTTCAGTTGAACTTATTGTCAAAGAGGCAGGCTCTCCTGCTACAACAGGGGTTGGTTGTAGAGAAAGTTGAATATCAGCAAAGCAGTTGAAACTGAAAAAAAGAATTAAAATAAATAGAGAAATGCTATAGTTTGCTTTAATCATTTTGTAAATTAATCTTTTATGATTTTTTATAGTCTTCACATTGTGCTCCATAATTGAAGTTTAATTACCAGTCTTTATCTATGTACATATTGCCATATGCACTTTTTTGCCTTTTCTTAAGTTCATCTTTTAATGATTTTTCTTCATTTGCCATTAACTTTAATAAAGCTTCAGCCTGTTTAGGATCTATATCCTTGTTGTCGTATTTTGGCTGCATTGGTTTAGCTTGAGGTTGCTGTGGCATATCTTTCTGTTTATTATCGTTTTTACCTTTAAGGTTTTCAAGAGCTTTCTTTAATTGTTCTTCAGCTTTTTGGCCGTCATTGTTTTTTTGACTCTGTTGGGCATTCTGTAAGTTTTGTTTTGCTTTTTCAGCTTTTTCTTTATCTTTCGGATTATTATTCTGTTCTGCTGACTTTTTATAGTCATTCATTGCGTTTTTGGCTTCTTTTGTCTTTTGATTTGCTTTTTGTTGCTTTTCTTTTTTGTCTTGACCTTTAGCCTGATTTGCCTGCTGTTGCTGGTTCAAAGCTTCTTTTGTCTTTTCTTCAGCCCGATTTTTATTTTGCTGAGTTTGTTGATTTTTGTTTTTGTTCTGTTGGTTTTTGCCTTGGTTGTTTTGCGGCTGTTTCTGTTGGTTATTGTTTTTGTTCTGTTGTGATTGCCCGCCAAGTTTATTTAATGCTTCTTGCAGATTCTTTTCTGCATCTTTTGATTTACCTGTTCTTTGGTTTTGACGGGCATTTGTTATATCATTAGAAGCGCTTTGTGCTGCTTGCATATCTTTTTGACTATTATTTTGCTTCGCGGCTTCTTTGTAATCCTGCATTGCTTTTTGAGCTTCCTGAGTTTTTCTATTAGCTTCTTTTTGTAATTGATTGCTTTTTTCTTGCTGCTGTTCATTTTGCTGCTGTTGACTCTGTTGCTCTCTCTTGCTTTGTTGTTCTTCTTTATTTTGTTGCTTCTGTTTTTGATCCTTATCTTGCTTCTTCTGTTGTTGGCTTTTCTGTTTTTGCTGCTCGTTTTTGTCCTGTTGCTTCTTTTGTTCTGTTTTGCTGTTCTGCTGTTTTTGTTGTTCTTCTTTATTTGCCTGCTGCTGCTTTTGTAAAGCTTCTTGCGTTTTCTGTCTTGCTTCGTTTCTTTTCTTTTCCATTTCTTTTCGGCGCTTAATTATTTCTTTTGCCTTTTTTCGATCATTAATTAGTAATTGCTGATTTGCTGCTGTGTCCTGCCTTAATGTATCTCTACGCATTGCCTCTTTGTAAAGGTTTTCGGCTTTATCTAAGATTTTTAAAGATTCTTCAGGATTTTGCATCATAATTTTTCTTGCCGCTGTATGTTGAATAACTCCCATATTCTGATAGGCCTTACTTCTAATATCTTTATTATTTCCAGCGGAATTAATTGCATCAGTGTAATTTTTTGTTGCCGTTTCAGTTTCTCCTTTTTCATGTGCTGCTACACCCATATTAAATGTTTCTAAAGGAGTTTTCTTGTCTTCTATGTTAGTGTTATCCAAAATTGAATTTGCAGGAACTGTTTGAGGAGTTTCTTTAGAAATTTGAAGCGGTTTTTGTCCTTCTAAATTATTATTTTGAGGAATTTGATCATCTGCATATATTTTTGTATTATAGTTAAATATTACTAATAATGCAGTAAGAATAAAAACAGCTGCAGTTTTTCCTGTTTTTGAGATATTGTTATTTTTCCTTTTTACTTCTCCCACACATAGCCATATAAACATTAAAATAACTACTATTAAAAGCGGCAATTGATATTTTTCTAAAGGACGGGTCATTTTACCGTTTTCATATTTTTCAGGTATAAGCAGAGAGATTTTTTCTTCTAACATATTTAGTCCCGGGTCAATCGCAGTTGAGCGAATATATACTCCATTTGTTGCTTCTGCTAATTTCTTGAGTTGAGTTTCGTTTAACTTACTTTTTACAAGTTCACCCTTTGAATCTTTTAAAAACTTTGATTGTCCATCTTTAGTTGACAGTTGTATTAATCCAGGTTTTGATGGATCTCCTATCCCTACAACAAGAAGTGGTGTTTTAAGTTCTTTTAACTTTACAATAACATTTTCACTGCTACCCTGAAGTTCATCCCCATCTGTTATAAGGATTATTGCTTTATAACCTCCTGCTGCGGCTTTAAAGGCTTTAACTGCAGTTTTTAATGCCTTCTCTATATTTGTTCCACCAACAGGTATGCTATCGATATTGATGTCTTTTAATATTGAAAATAGGCTGGTTCTATCAATTGTAAGCGGGCATTCCAAAAAAGCAGAACCTGCAAAAGCTATTATTCCGTATCTGTCTCCAGGTGTGTTTTTAATTAGATTTTTTAACAGCAATTTTGCATGTTCGAGGCGGGAAGGCGGGATATCTTTAGATAGCATACTTTTAGACACATCAATAACGGCTAATATGTCTTTGCCACTTCCTGAAAATGGTAAAATTTTATATCCCCAGTATGGACGTGAAGCAGCAATGATTAGAAAAGCGGCTATACCAATCAAAAGCCAAACTTTAAAGCTACGTTTATTATGTGACAAATTTACATATTCACTATTAGAATATTTTTTCCCTAAAACTGATATTAAAAACTTTTTACGTCTTTGTGTTGCTAAAAGTGCCAGAATGAAAAATAAAGGCAATACCCAAATAAGATTCCACAAAAAATTCACATTTAAAAATTCCATTGAACATCATCCAGTTTGTTGTTAGTTGAAAAATTTTAATCAGATTAATAACAAAGAATTAAAGCTAAAATATCTGCTACATTAAGCTACATCAATAAGATATATGCTTATTTAAGAAATATATATTATTATAATCGACAGTTAAATTTCAAAACATTTTTTAAAAAAAGTTTTAATTTTCTGATTCTCCCTGGGTTATCAGGGATATATTTTTTGCACCGGCTTTTTTTATTGCTTTTATAGTACTTATTACTTCGCTATAAGGGCGTGTTCCATCAGCTCTTAATAATATTGAAACTTTGTCTCTCTGTTTGAGCAGTTCTGATAACTTAAGTACCAATTCTTCAGGAGAGACAATTTTCTTGAAGAAAACAATTTGGCCTTTATTGTTTAATGTTACATATACACTTTTATCTTCAGGAAGAGGTGCTGCATTAAGCTCAGGAGGAGAAACATCTACGCCGTATTCCATCAATGGGACTGTAATCATAAAAACAATTAAGAGTAGGAAAGTTAAGTCGATCAGAGGAGTCATGTTTATTTCTCTGATTGTTGTAAGATGTGATCTTCGTTTTAGCCTGGACATATTAAAAATCTTTCAGATATTTATAGGTCATTGTGCTGTTCAAGTTTTAATTTGGCCATAAACTCTTCAACAAAGTTATCCATATAAACGGTAAGTTGACGGATATAGTTAGAGAGGAAATTATAACCAATTAATGACGGGATTGCTACGAGAAGTCCTACTACAGTTGTAAGGAGGGCGCCGCTTATTCCAGGGGCCATTCCGCTTATTTCTGCTTTCCCTTGTACAGCCATACTGATAAAAGCCATCATAACTCCCCAAACAGTTCCAAGTAACCCAAAAAATGGACTTACACTTACTGCTGTGGCAAGAAATCCCATTTTATCCTCAAGTTCTAAAATTTTATCTGAAACGGTTTGTTCCAGTTTGCTTCGTATTGTTTCAATTTGAGCTGTTGTGAGTTTATGCTGAGTTGTAGATATTCTATATCTTTTGAAATCATTTTGGGATATATTATAGTAATCAAGCAATTCATCTTTGCCTTTTTTATAAATATCAAAAAGAGGAGACTGTTCTTTTATGCTGCTAAAGTTTGATATTGTCCCTTGAGTTTTTCTGAATGCTTCCTTGAATTTTTTTGATGCTTTTATAATTCTTGAAAGGTATGTCCACTTTTCTATCATAATTGTCCAAATATATATAGAACCAAAAAATAAAAAAACTACAATAGCTTTTCCGACAAAATCACTTTGAACAAAAGCATAGAATGGACTAACAATAATTGCTGTTGGCATTGAAGGCAAAATAAAACTAAACATTAATAAACCTACTGTCAATAAATTGAACTTATTTGAAATATAATTATGAATTTAATATAAGCATATTCGTTATTTTTTCGAAAAAAAAGTATAAAATTTTATTGATTTAAATAAAGTATTTCCTGTTTTAAAATTCAATAAAAATATTGTTTAATTATAAATTGAATTGAAGACTTAAAGGAATGTGGTATCTTATAGATTCTAAGTAAATTAATTTTAAAAAATCAAAATAGTTTAAATAAAGGGTTTTAATATGATAGGCATACAGGAAATTGCCTCTTATATTCCTGAAAGAAGGATATCTAACTACACAAAAGAGAGTAAATTTGGAATCAATGACGAATTTATCAAAGGTAAAATTGGCGTTGAACATGTAGCTGTAAAAGAAGAATTTGAAGAGACATCAGATTTATGCGTCAAAGCTTTTCAGAAACTGCAGGAAAAGGTTTCTATAGAGAAAAATGACATTGAAATAGTTATAGTAGTAACTCAAAATCCTGATTATTCTCTTCCTCACACAAGTGCTATTGTTCATGGGAAATTAGATTTACCTGAGAATTGTGCTGCTTTTGATATTTCTTTAGGATGTTCAGGATTTGTTTATGGCTTGTCGGTTATTGAATCATTTATGAAATGTAATAACATGACAAAAGGTATTTTATTTACATCTGATCCATACTCAAAAATAATTGATCCAAACGACAAAAACACATCACTTTTATTTGGGGATGCTGCAACTGCAACATTAATTTCAGATACACCTGTTTATTCTTCTGAAGAATTTTCTTTTGGTACTATTGGAAAATCTTATAAAGATTTAATATGTGAAAACCATACTCTCTATATGAATGGTAGAGCTGTTTCAACGTTTGCCAGAAAACAGGTCCCTCATGCAATAAGTGAAATGCTCAAAAAATATAATGTTGGATTTAATGATATTGACATGTATTTATTTCACCAGGGAAGTTACTTTATGGTGACTACTTTAGCAAAAATGCTGGGGTTGGACAATAGTAAATATGTATATGATATTAGTGACTATGGTAATACGGTCTCTTCTTCTATTCCAATATTATTAGAACATCAAATCCCGATAAAAGATAATAAACTTTTAATGGCTAGTGGATTTGGCGTTGGTTTATCTTGGGCAAATGTACTTTTCAGAAGAGTTGTCTGATGGAATATGAACCTTTTAAGGCTCCTAAAGGAGCATTGGAAGTTTATAAAAAGACAGCCTTGCAGTTATCAGATTGGCAGGATGGGATTGTTGTACGGTCTCCTAATTGGTTAGGAGATATTATAATGTCTCTTCCTGCGATGTATTCTTTAAAAAAAATCCTTCCGGAAAACTGTGGTTTTTTCGTAATAACTCCCGAATTGTATAAACCTCTTTTTGAAACAATCCCCTGGGTAAATAAAATTATTACAGTTCGCAACGGTCATGTAAAATGGACAAAAGAGCAGATTAATACTGTAAAGTTTTTACGTCCTGGAATTGGTTTTCTATTTGTCAATTCTTTTAAATCAGCGTTTTATCTTAAAAAAGCCGGAGTGCGAAAATTGTATGGTGCTTCAAATGGGATAAGAAATATGCTTTTGTCAAAACACTTTAAAGTTAATTGGCATACAAAAGAAAATTATGGTTTAACTCATCAAACCTATAAATATTTAGCAATGACATATGCTTTGGGCTCTCCTGAATGGGATAATGTTTTTCCTGAATTTAAGCTTCCGTTAGAATCTGAAGTGATTGAGTTAAAAGAAAAAAAGAATATTTTAGCTATTCATCCAGGTGCTGCTTATGGCCCAGCGAAAAGATGGCCAGCTGAGAACTTTAAGAGGGCTTGTGATTATTGGATTAAAAAGAAAGGTGGAATTGTTGTTGTTTTAGGATTGAAGAACGAAATGGAAACAACAAAAGAAATAGTTAATGATCTCCCGGAAGAGTCTTTAATAAATCTAGTGGGAAAAACTACTTTAACCGAACTCATGTTTGTTTTAAAAAGAGCTGATATTTGTCTTTGTAATGATAGTGGAACAATGCATCTTGCGGGAGCATTGAACTCAGCAGGAATTGCAATATTTGGTTCAACAGATCCGTATTCAACCGGTCCATTTGGTGATAAGTGGATTGTTATGCTGGAAAAGCAGGATTGTGCGCCGTGTTTTTCCAGAACATGTAAAAATGAAGCAGAAGATTATAAATGTCTTTCCAGTATTTCTCCTGATAAAGTTTGTAAAGCAATAGATAAATTATTAAATTTTTCTAGAGAAAATTAAGCAAAGCCTATATTTATGTCCAAAACTAAATGGTCTCTTTATTCAGGTCGACTTGAAAAACAGTAGATAAATTATCGAGGTTGATTGTAGCAAAATAAACCAAAGAACCTTTGATATAACAATATTATAATGAATATTCGATCTTTAAATTTAAGAACAAACCTATTTTCTGCATTTTTTCTTTCATTGATAATTCTTTTTACTCATGTAAATCTATTAAATGCATATTCAAACAAACAACTGAAAAATAATTTTTTTATAATAGCAGATAGTGAAGGCAAAGATTTTAGTTACTATAAGCTCGAAACTTATCTATACAGAATAGAGAATTTTGTTTATAAAACACTTGGTCATAATTTAATTTTAAAAAACTGTAAAGTTTATTTAAGAAGTGATTTAAATGAATTAATTAATTGTTCTAAAAGCAATAAGGGAAATTGGAGAATCTTTTTAAAAAAAGATTATTTAGATATAATAAATGATGAAAACATTTCTTTAAATCTATTTAATATTTTAGTTTCTTCTGTATTGGATGTACCATATACTGAAAACAATCTCGATTTAATTAATTGGTATGTCTCTGCTTTAAATAGGAAGCTATATAGAATTCTTAAACCTAAAATTTATCCAGAAATTGCATCTTTTACAGCAATTAACTTTTTACTAATGCATAGGTATAAACTGAAACCTGAAACTATAATAAATAACTTCTCAAAACCTTGTGATAAAGAAGTTTACAAGTTTAATTCAGAAGCTGATGAAATATTGCTAAATACAATTCTTTCAATAAAAAATGGCAAAAAAATTCTAAAGCTTTTCTTGCTGGGATCATGTAATAATAGAGGTAATAAGAGGTTAATAGATTTATTCTATTCAATATTAAGTCATTTTTTAAGGCTTAATAAAAAACAAGTAGAAAAAAACTTTACAGAAAAGTTAAATGCAACAGCAGAAAAATATGCATTAAATGTATTTATGCCCGCTTCAGATTATTATATTGAAAGCTTATTTGATAAAGCTTGTGTTTTTACATTTATTCCAGAGAATGAACCTAAAACAAAAGTAGAAACTAGGCTTGAAAACTTACCTGAAATTTATACAAAAGTTGAACCGGGTTATTTTACTAAAATCAAACAAGATTTAAGAGAAAGATTTATTATACTTCATAGAATAGCTCCTTTTTTTGTTCAAAAACCAATAAGTGAGATTATTAAGGCTATAAATGATTTTAAGCCTGAGCAAAAAGAAAATAGCTTTCAAAATAAAATATTGAGATTTAAGGGGGAGTTTAAGAAAGGTCTTGAGAAAGAGAAAGAAGTATATAGTTTGCTCAAGGAAAAGGAATTAAAACATGTAAGGATTCCTGTAAGATATTATTATTTTTTTGATGCAATAGATATTGGTAATAGCTTTCAGAAAGACTTGTGGCCTGGATTAAATGAATACCTTACACTTGAATATAAATATTGAATCTATCAGAAATTATTTATTTTTTAGTTAAGGTCAGTGGAAAAAAATAAAAAGCAGGATATTTTATTAACCTCAATTATGAGTTACCCCATGGTGTAATGGTAGCACAAGTGGTTTTGGTCCACTTAGTCGAGGTTCGAATCCTTGTGGGGTAGCCATTTCTATACTTTCTAAGCTATTACCATGTTCCTTAACTTTTTTAAAGAAATCTATTGATGTTGTTTTGTCTTGAAAATAATAAGAAAAAAGAAATCTTTATAAAAGAGTATTTTAGAATATTGGTTTTACTCTTAGTTTTATTTTTGATTTCATGTAAAGCTTCTGAAGCTCCTATTTCTGGGTTTATAAAGCATCCTGAAAAAATGAAAAAAGATCCCAGTTTACCTTTTCAAAAAGTATGGTTTCATCATTATTTTAATATCATGAACTATAGCCGCATAATTATTAGTCCTGTAAAGCTTAGATATCTTCTAACTCAAACTAAACTGGAGAGGCAAAATTTAAGAAATTATTTTGACTATAAAGAAGAGGATGATAAGTATACTGCTGATTATTTTAGAAAATCTTTTATCAATACCTTTAAGATAACAAAAGGGAACAGATTTAAAGTTGTTGGTAAAAGAGGATATGGAACATTAGTTTTGAATATTGCAATAGTAGAAATTGTTCCTACTAAAGTATCTGTAAACTCTGTAAGCGGAGCTCTAATGTTTGTACCTTTTGGTTCAGTTTTGTTAAGTGCTGCTTTTTCCGCAGTAATGCTTCCGGTAAAGACTCTTATAGGTGGAGTGACAGAAAGTGGTATGAAGTCATACATTGCTTTTGAGGCTGTTTTGAAAGATTCAATGACGGGGAAAATTTTAGCGACTTATGCTGATAGAGAGTCTCAGCAGGCAGCACTATTCAGCTTTAAAGATTATTCGTATTTTTCACACATTAGAGGTATTATTGATATATGGGCTAAGCAAACAGTATTAATGTTAAATAGAAAAAATAATAAAATAAAAATTGAAGACTCCGATGCTTTTACATTTAATCCCATTTAATATTTATTAACTATGAATGCAGAGATCCAAAACTTTTTACTCTTTTTAAGAAATGAACATCATTCCTCATTGCATACAATAAACAGCTATCGAAGAGATATTGAACAGTTTTTAAAGCTCCAGTTTAATGCTTTAGAAGAGAATTATTCTATGGACTGGTCAGGTGTAAGTATTTATGATGTAAGAGAATATATTGTTAAATGTCAGGAAGAGTGTTCAAAGCGTTCGATGAATAGAAAATTATCAGCAATGCGTTCATTTTATAGATTTATGATAAGAGAAGGCCTAGTTGATAATAATCCTTTTGCCGGTGTTAATTCTCCTAAAATTTCAAAACCATTGCCAAAATATATGTCTGTTAACGAAGTTGATAAGTTATTGAATGCACCTGAAGTTTACTGGAATTATGCTGTAGATAAGGGGTTGGCTAAATCTAAAGAGGGAGCAGAATTTGCGAAACTCAGAGATACAGCTGTTATGGAATTGATTTATAGCACAGGTGCGAGAATTAGTGAAGCGCTTGGATTAAATCTTGGTGATATTGATACTCTTAGTGCTGTTGCTACATTTAAAGGAAAAGGAAAAAAAGAAAGACTTTGTCCACTTGGGAGGCCTGCAATAAAAACCTTAAGAAGATATATAAGAACACGGGATTTATATACTTCAAATAATAGACCAAATGCACCACTTTTTCTAAATAAAGACGGAGGAAGAATTACTTCCCGTTCCTTTCAGCGTTTTTTTAAAAAATATCTGATAGCAGTTGGGCTTTCTACTGAGCTTACTCCTCATAAATTGAGGCACTCATTTGCTACTCACCTTTTAGATGCAGGTGCAGACTTAAGGAGTGTTCAGGAATTACTTGGTCATTCAAGCTTAAGCTCTACACAAATATATACTCATATCAGTGCAGAGCATATGAAGCAGATCTATCGCAAAGCGCACCCGAGAGCAAAGTGATATTTATTTGAGAGACTCACCGTTGCCGGCGTAGAAATCACGTTCAGGACTTAAATCTTTAAAAACTTCTTCGTTAATACAGGGCTTTCCTGTTAAAATTAGGGAAGAAATATTTTTGGCGACCCCAGGGCCTAACATTAAGCCTTGCCCACACATGCCAACTCCGAGATAAAAGTTTTCAATATTGGGTGCTTTTCCTATAATTGCAAAACCGTCAGGTGTCATAGGATATAATCCGCGCCAGAATCTTCTTATTCTTAAATTTTTAAACCTGGGCATTATTGAAACTAGGCGTTTTGCTATTGTTGGCATAAATTCTGAAGTTGTTCTTCTATCTGTTCCCTGCTTTAGTGGCTTTGGTGTATAACAGAAAATAATAGCTTTTTCATGATTTTGGCCGAAATACATATTTGAAGTTTTACCTTCTTTTCCTTCTCTTAAGTCAACAACCATAGGATCTAGAAATTCCCCAACAGGAGCGCTGATTCCTGCTTCGTGACTGTCAGGAATTATTGGAATATCTATTCCAGCCATTTTTCCTATGTTTTGGGCATAAGCTCCGGCTGCATTAATTATAATATCAGCAAAATAAGTATCTTTAGGGGTTTTTACTCCCACAACTTTATTATTCTTAATTATTAAATCAATTACTTCACTAAAGAATAAAAAATCTGTTCCATTTTGAATTGCGTTTGTTTCAAAAGCTTCGGCTGCAAGAAGAGGATTAATCTGACCATCATCAGGAGAATAAGTACCTCCCAGTAAGCCATTAGGATTAATTCCGGGAACTATTTCTTTTATAACGCCAGGATCGACCCAATCAATATTAAGATTGTGTTTTTTCTGTTCCTTTAAAATCCCTTTTAGGAGCTTCTCTTCTTTATCACGATAAACAGGGAAGCAATAGCCTCCTTTTTTCCATCCAACATCAAGCCCGTATTTTTCTTTACAGGTTGAGAAAATATCTAAACTTTGTTGACATATTTCTATCTTTGCAGGATCTGAGTGAGTAGCTCTTACTCCTCCGATTGCTGCTTTATTCTGTCCTTGGCCTGATGATGCATTTTTATCGATACAAAGAACTTTTACTCCTTCTTTAGCTAGAAAAAAAGCTGTAGGTTGGCCAACACTGCCCGCTCCAATTACAATAACATCATAACACTTTTTCATTAGATGTCCTCCCTGTTTATAAAGGCAGATAATGGAACTTCAAGTTCAAGGGGCCTATATACATGCTTTTCAAGTTTATCTGGATCTACTCCGTATTCATAAAATATACCCCGGATAATATTCAGGCACGTTTTTCCTCCACATGGTCCCATACCAATTCTTAAATCTGCTTTTATCGCATTTATATCTCTATAGCCTGCTTTAATTTTCTTAACAATCTGTTCTTTTGTTGCTCTTTCACATCTACAAACTATTATATCATTGTCAGAGAATTCTGTTCTCTCCTTGGGATAAACTTTTTGCCCTGGAGTGCGGAGTTGGATTCCTGCTACTTTATCAGCTTCTTCAAAAGGAACTTCAATATGTACAAGCTTTCGCTTATCCTGCCATTTTGCTTTTTTAATTGCGAGGATCTTACAGTTTCCAATAATTTCACCTTCATAGCCGGTTGTTCTTTTAACATCTCCAATATTTAGGCTTTCTTCGGGTAATTCCCAAGGTATAATTACTTTAGCTAGTTTTTTATCAGGATCATATCCTTCGTCTACTAAGGTAATAGCCAGTCCCGGGCAAATAGCAATGCACTTGCCGCAACCTGTACATTTTTCATGAAATTCAGGGAGACTCATAATATTATTTCCTTTTAAAGAAATACTTTTTTGAGTGCAGGCGTTTAAACATGGGTTACATGGTATTTCCTGGGTGCACCTTATAACAGGATAAATTTTCCCTGAGCCCCTATTTGGTGTTGGTAAATCAATTACCTTTCCAGGTCTACTTTCAAGGATTTTTTCGATTTCATACCATTTTGATGGGATATCAACATTAATGCTCATATCCTGAAGTATTTTTCTGCCGACAATTTTTCCTCCAAATATTGCAGCAGAAGCTTCAGCTATTACATTTGCATCTCCGGCAGCATAGGCATTTATCCCGAATTCCCGGGCTTTCTTGTATATCTCATTAACGGAAGAAAGCCCAACTGCAATTAATAAAGTATCAACTTCAATTTCAGCTTCTGTGCCTGGAATTGGTTGAAAACTCTTATCAAGTTTAGCAATAATAATTTTTTCGAGTTTTCTATTTCCTTTTGCCTGAATCACTGTATGCGAAGTCCATACAGGAACTCCCAATCTTTTGATTTTATCTAAATGAACTTTGTATCCTCCACATTGAGGTAGAGCTTCTACAAGTCCCAGAACATCAATTCCTGCCTGCAATGCATGATAAGCAGCTATTAGTCCTACATTGCCGCCACCTAATACAAAAAGTTTTTCTGAAGCTTTGACCATGTCTCTGTTAACGAGTGTTTGGAATGCACCGGCACCATAAATTCCCGGTAAGTCACAACCGGGAAATGCAAGAGCTTTTTCTCTTGCACCTGCTGCAATAAGAAAACTTTTTGCATTCACAAGAACATATTTACCGTTTTTTACTACACCAATCTTTTTATCAGAAAAGACACCAACTACCGGAGAATTAAGCCAAATTGAAATGTTGTCAAATTTTTTAATCTGATCTGCAAGAATATTTCCGATATCCATACCGCTTATTCCTGCATAACAGTCTTCAACTGAACCAAAAAAGTTATGCGTCTGGAGTCCTAGTTTGCCTCCTAAGATACTTTTATCATCGGCGAGTATTATTTTTAATCCATGCGAGGCTATTTCAAGTGCAGCAGATAGACCGGCTGGTCCTCCTCCCATGATGAAAACATCGGCATTAAATTCATCAACATCAGGAATAGGTCCTTCGATTACAGTATCCTCGTTAGGTAAGAAAGGTATTTCTTCTATAGGGTATACCTGCATACCTTCCTGAATTTCCGTTACACATGATTTAACAGAATGACCATTTGCTATAACAAGGCATTGAGCACATTGTCCATTTGCACAAAAGATTCCTTGTTCTGACTTATCTTTATGGTGTTTGCCAAATGTTCTTATCCCATTTGCAAAAAGAGCTGTTGATATTACTTCTCCTTCATATGCTTTAAGTGGAGTTCCTTTATAGTAAAAGTTAATAATATTTCTTTCTTTATAATCAAGAACAGGATGGCTTTTTATTCTGTAATCATGCATTTTTTGTCTCCCGGGAGTATTCATAAAAAAAGCCGCGAGATCCGCGGCTTTTTATTATCAATTTTTTTTATAAATTTTCGCGGAATAAACTATTCTTCATCCATGTGTGGATAGCCATAATAAACAGGTGGCTCAAATGTTTCTTTAATTGTACGCATGCTTACCCAGCGTAAAAGATTCATTTTACTTCCTGCTTTATCGTTAGTACCGCTGCCGCGTGCACCACCAAACGGCTGCTGTCCTACAACTGCACCTGTCGGTTTATCATTAACATAGAAGTTCCCTGCTGAATGTTTTAAAGCTTTTGTCATCTTATCGATCATATATCTGTCTTTTGCAAAGATAGAACCGGTTAAAGCATAGATACTTGTGGTATCAACAAGCTCTAAAGCTTTATCAAGATCCTGATCTTCATAAACATAGCATGTTAGAACCGGACCAAAAATTTCTTCTTCAATTGATTTGAAGTGTGGATCAGTAGTCAAAATAACTGTTGGTTCAACAAAATTACCTTTGCTATTATCATACTTTCCGCCAAATATAATTTCAGCATCAGGAGATTCTTTTGCATAGTCAATATATGATTTAATGTTGTCAAAAGAGTTTTTGTCAATAACTGCACTCATGAAGTTTGAGAAATCTGTAACATCTCCCATTTTGACTTCTTTAAGAATGTTCTCAATTTTACTCCAAGTTGAATTCCAGATTGATTTTGGGAAATAAGCACGGCTTAGGGCTGAACATTTTTGTCCCTGGTATTCAAAAGCACCTCTAACGCAAGCAACAGCAAGAGCATCCTGATCACAATCATTATGAGCGATTAAGAAGTCTTTTCCGCCTGTTTCTCCAACAATTCTTGGATATGATTTATATTTGTGGATATTGTTTCCAATAGTTTTCCAAATACCGTGAAATACTCCTGTTGAACCGGTAAAGTGAATTCCGGCGAGTTGTGGATGTTCAAAGGCTGGTTGTCCAACCTGACCGCCACTTCCAGGTACAAAGTTGATAACACCAGCTGGTAATCCAGCTTCTTCCAGAAGTTTCATTACAAAATATGCAGATAGAACTGCTGAGCTTGCAGGTTTCCAAAGAATAGTATTTCCCATCATTGCAGGTGAAGTTGGAAGGTTACCGCCAATTGCAGTGAAGTTAAAAGGAGTAACAGCAAAAACAAAACCTTCTAACGGCATATATTCAAGTCTATTCCACATGCCTTTTGAGCTGTTTGGCTGTTCATTATAAATTTCATTCATATAATGAACATTGAATCTAAAGAAATCTATAAGTTCACAAGCTGAATCAATTTCTGCCTGGAAAGCTGTTTTTCCCTGACCAAGCATTGTTGCTGCGTTTAATTTATAGCGCCAGCTTCCGGAAAGAAGCTCAGCGGCTTTAAGAAAAATAGATGCACGTTCATTCCAGGCAAGTGAACTCCATTGTTCTTTTGCTTCTGCTGCAGCTTCTGCTGCCATATTAACATGCTCTGTTGTAGCTTTATGATATTGACCAAAACATTTTGTGTTATCGCTTGGGGAAACAAGTTTTGCAGTATTACCGGTGCGTATTTCTTTGCCACCAATAATTAAAGGAATGTCATATGTAGTAGAACATATTTCTTCAATAGCTTCCTGCAGAAGTTTTTTTTCAATACTGCCTGGAGCATAGCTTTTTATAGGTTCATTAGTTGGAAGTGGGGGTGTAAAAATTCCATTAGCCATAATATTACCTCATTTTTATGATAAATTATTATGTTTTCAGCTGTTTAAAGCTGTGTTAAAATTCAAAGAAAAAATATTTAACATAAGAAAAAAATACTTTTCCCGTTAGAAACAAAATTTAATTAATGATTATTTAACATTTCTTTTGATTTTATCAAACATTTTTTCTTTGAATTATTAAAATAAAATTATGTAAATTTACATAATTATCATGTAAATTATGTAATAAGTGATATTTGTTACAGGATTATTAAGTTTTTAGGTAATAATTTATGAAATTTTATTATGAAGAATTTAAGAAGATTCGAAAAATGCAAAATCTTTCTTTGCAGAGTATTGTTTCCAGAATTAATCGTTCATATAAAACAGTATGGTCGTGGGAAAAAGGAGAACATACTCCAAGAAAAGCTGATATAAAACTTTTATCTGATATATTAAGTGTAGACATAAGCGAAATCTCAAATTTAACTGATAAGGATTTATTTTCGCATTCAAAAAGAAAACTTGAAGGTTTGGTCGAAAGTTATAACAATGACATATTAGGTTATCTAAAAAGTGAGGTAATTCGTTTAACTCAACAGCTAAAGATTCAAAGTAAAACAATCAATGATTTAAATAAACTTTTAGACTCTCTTCATTCTTATATTTATACAAAATCAAAAGACTTACGTTTTACTAATATTAATACTGCTTTTTCTTCGATAATTGGCTTCAGTAAAACGGATATTTTAGGGAAATATAATCACGATCTGTTTTCATATCCTGACACTTTAATTTTAGATAAGCTTGAACAGGAAGTTTTAAAAGAAGGTGTAAGTATTTTGAACAGAGAAATTTTTATTCCGGGAAGTAATAGGAAAAAGAGAGGATTAGTTTCTCTTTATCCCGACTATGAGGGGAATTCAATCATTTCAATTACTAGTAGTATAAGGGATATATCAGAAATTAAAGCAGCACAGGAAAGGGTTAAGCTTTTAGAAGACAGGAGAGAATTACTTGAGAATGTTATTAATCAGGTGGCAGAGTGTGTTTGGGTTTCTGAAAGGTCTGAAAAAAGTCATTATAAATATAAAAAACATCTTTTCATTAGTGAAGGTTTTGAAAATATAACAGGCATTAGTAAAGATCTTTTTATAAAAAATACAATGTCTCTATATGATATAATGCATCCTGATTCTATTGCGGAAGTAAAGCAAATTCATAAAACGGATTCTTTCCCAAAGCACTATGAATATAAACTTATTAGACAGACAGATAATGTAATTCGCTGGATTGAAGAAAATGTCTATCTAAGTGGTAATATAATTTTTGGTGTAATGCGTGATGTTACAGATCAAAAAACCAATAAAAGTAATATACTTAAATAGTTTAGATTGCTATTTTGAAATCAGTTCAAAACTTTATTTTTTATTTTTCTTTACCTTAGGCTTTTTTTTAGGTTTAAGTTCTTTTATTGATTTTTGAGAACGTTCTTTAAGCTTTATATGAATAGGCAATCCATG
>CAXXMS010000009.1:0-253893 GCA_963678745.2 Victivallales bacterium
ATTTTAATGTGGGTGCAAATACATTTCAAAATTTGCACCACAAAGTGGTGCTGTAAAGACATCTGCCACACCGCTTTGCGGTGCATTGTTGCGAGATTCCTAACTCCGGATTAAAATCCTGAACTACCAAATATAATCGCTTTGCGATAAAAATGTTATAGTAAAGAGACATTTATAGTACAATAAAAAATGCAATCAAAGGATATGATATAAAAGGGTATATTTTCTTACAAAATTGTATAAACGTTATTAATAATTAAAAAAATTAAAGGAATTCTAAGTTTACGTATTAAAAATAATTATAAATATTTCTTTATCAAAGCTTTTGAACGTAAACTTTCCACATATGTTTTATAATTTTTCTCTTTCTGTTTAGCCAAAAGCTTCTCTTCTATTTTCTTATGAACATCTTTAAATGAATCTGTTTTCTCTTTAATTACATCATCTACTCTTAAAAAGTAATAAGCTTCTTTTGATTTAATTGGCCCTACAACCTGACCTGTTTCAGCAACTTTTACATATTCAGAAAAATCCTTTCTTAATTTAGATTTTTCTATCCAACCAATATCCCCACCACGTTCAATATTAGGACCTTCCGAATAAAGCAGTACAGCATCATCAAACTCATTTTTACTGTTACCATTTAAAACTTTTTTCAAATGAACAGAAAGATTATCAAGTTCATCTTTATGAATCCCATCAGACTTTAGCTTTAGTATCTGTAATCGAAGCTGTCTTGGAGTGGAATATTCGTCTTTATGCTCTACATAAAAATCATAAACACTTTTAGGAGTGACAAAAGTATCGGCAAAACACATCTCATTGATCAAAATATCAACAGCAACATTTTCATAAGCCCTCTCTCTAAACTCTGCCATTGTTATCCCGCTAGCTTCAAGTTTTTTTTCAAACTCCTGTCTATTGTTAACATTGAAAGAGAATGCATTAACCTATCAAAATTATCTTCAATAAATTTTTTGGGCAATTTATATCCCTTATCTTTAAAGTCCTGATAAATTAATTTACGATCAATAACTTCTTTTAAAGCATCAAGCCTAAGTTTTTTATTTTCTTCCTGAAGTTGAGCCCCTTTATAAATATAAGGCAGTCTAGACTCCTGCGCACCACAAACTTCTAAAACATCTAAAACAGTAATAGGCTCACCATTGACACTTGCAACAACACCTACCTTTTCTTCTTCATCTACAGTTTTAATAATTTTTTAGTTTTTACATCAGGAGCAATATTGGTACTATTAGAAGTAACAGTATCCCCATGTTTAAGTCGTATTAGATGAGGATTCAACCTGTGCAAAACTGTTATGCTGAATATAAAACAAAAATATGACAATAAAAAAAAGGAAAATTTTCACCCAATAATTATCTCCCCTATAACGAAACTTCAATATAACAAACATCCTATCAAAAACCTGCTGCAGGTCTTATATAAATTAATTTATCCAATAAATAATTGGAAATATTATAATTATCACTAAACATCAAATCAATTGGATATGAACAAAATTCTATAGCATTTCCAATCTTACTGTCAGATAACATTTCTGCTATAAATTTATTTTCCATATAAACAATATTATCAAAATCTTTTAAGATATTTATAAGCTCATCTTTTTCAATAATAACCTGTTCCTTAAATTCAGTTAATAAGCCATTATTAACAATTACACTGTAAATCAACACTTCCGTTCGGGATGCATAATATAAAACAGCAATATTCTCCCCCTCTGCAGCATTTAACTTAGCTGCAAGCGGAAAAGCTGATGGTAATGCTATTACCTCGGATTTTTCATTATTATAAACAATGCCGGAAACAAAAGATGAAGCAATTCTAAGACCTGTAAAACTACCCGGTCCAATTCCAATAAACCATTTGGAAATACTATTTATATCTATATCAAGTTTTTTCAACGCAGAAAAAAAATTATCAAAAAAAGAAAAATTATTTCTATTACTCAATGCCAAAGATTCTGAGACCAAAACTTTTTTACTATTATTATCGAAAATAGCAAAAGAACAACATGGTCCTGATAAATCCACTGCTCCAAAATATTGCATCTTCATATCCCCAAGTAACAACGTTCAATAGAATATAGTTTCAGAAATATTAAATCAAAATTAAATATAGAAACTAAAAAAAATTATTTATAACTAGTCCAATAGAAAAATAACTACAAACAGGTTTTCTTTCGTAAAAAGGCTGAACTCTTAATATTTACTAGCATAAATATTAAGAGTTCAGCTTTTAAACTACACCAATTTCTATTTAAAACAACTTTAATGATTGAAAAGAAACATATAAAAAACAAATTAAACCAACTAGTGTTAATAAGGAAACTGCAACATAAGCAAATCCATAATCAACTTTGTTTTTTTCGGAAATTTCCTCTTCCAAATCTGTTAGATCACTTATATCATCTATTTCCTCTTCTAAAACCTCCGTTTTCTCAACCTTAACATCTTGTTTAACATCCTTTACATCATCAATAGACAAAGCATCTAAAGCAGCTTCCAACTCAAGATTTAAGTCATCGGAAATACTTTCTGATACTTCCGTTTCAGGACTATTCTTTAAAGGAAGAGGCGGAATTTTTATATTATTTTGATCTGTCTTATCTATCTGTTTACTATCTGTTTCAGATTTCAAGGATACTGTTTTTTGATTAACACTACCTACATTACCATTACCTGTCGGCCTAAGCTTTAATTTTGACAAAGAGTCTCTTGTTTTATCAATATCCACATCAATAGCAACATCTTTATCCAGCTTTTTTAACGTGCTTTTATTACCATTAAGCTTCGAATCAAGACTACTATTTGCTTTCAAGGCAGGACGCTTTAGCTTCAGAGTCTTTTCTACATCACCATTTTCCAACACCTTAGAAGAAGAAACCGTTTTAGAAGAATGAACAGACATAGGACGTTTTAATTTTAACGTTTTCTCTACAGACACCTCTGTTTGTTTGTATTCTTTTTTTTCTATTCCAGCTCCAGAAGGTCGTTTTAACTTCAAAGTTTTTTCTACAGACAGCTTAGTTTGCTCCTGCTTTTCAACATTGCTCTCTTCTGATTTAATAGTTGTGGTTTTAATCCCGCTAGGCCTTTTTAGTTTTAAAGTCTTTTCTAGTGCCACTTTCTGGGCATCATTTTTTTCGGAAGAAGGCTTCTTTAGATTAAGCGTTTTCTTTATATCTGTATTATTCTGAGATTCAACTTTATCTGCTACATTAACAGCATTATTTTTTGAAATACCTGGACGTTTTAGCTTTAGTGTTTTTTCTAAGTTATTACTTTTCAGCTTTTTATCGGCTACAGAAGAAACTGTTTTGGTTGAGGAAGGAGAAGATACTGGACGTTTTAATTTTAATGTTTTCTCAATAGATTTTGCTGCATCTGCAACAATAGCTTTATCGGCTCCAACAGAGGTATTTTCACTTATTTCAACTTTTTCGTTTAACTTCAGCCTTAAAACCCCGGCATCTTTACTAACAGCTATTTTTTCCTTATTACCCGAAAGTTTTACTGCGTTATTTCCCAGAGTTCTTCTAGGTTTTAATCTTACAGTCTTTGGAGTACTATCATCCTCAATATTTTTACTTTCGTCAACAGAGGAAACTATTTTTTCTTTTTTGGAAGTTAAATCACGTTTAAAACGTATTGTTTTAGTTACATTATTCTTTACAGATCCATCATTTTTTTTAAATCTTACAGTCTTTGTAACACTCTCCTTATTAGAGCTAGAATCCTCTTTAATCTTTTCTGACAGAGAGCTTCGCTTAAACTTTATTGTTTTAGTTACATTATTCTTTTTTATTTGACTATTATCTTTATCATTATCCATAACTAAATTTCATCCCTGTCATTAATCCGCCAGTAGCATAATCTACTAAACCTTAAAGCTATGCGAATTTGTATTTATATCTTAAGTAATAAAAGCAATACCTTTCTAACTATAATTATATTTTTTTAGTTTTTATTTTCAATCCTTAATGTATAATATTAAGTTACAAATATAACGAAAGTATTTTAATCTCGAATTAGAAACCAGAAATTCGAGCTCAATTTTTACTTTTTTTCGAAAAATAATAATTTTGTGAATAACATAAGAGCACATATTTAGATGAATAGTAAACTTCATCGCATCACTTTATTAATTTAATTTTTACTTTTTCTTAAATACCTGGAAAGAACTTTATTATGCTTATAATGATTGATAATTATGATTCTTTTACATTTAACATTGTACAATATTTCAAAGAACTTAAACAGGAACTAAATGTTTTCAGAAACGATCAAATAACTGTTGACAAACTGTTTTCCATCGATTTTGATGCAATTATTGTCTCCCCTGGTCCCTGTTCTCCTTCACAGGCAGGTATTTCAAACAAAGTAATTGAAACTGCTGCAAAAAAAAAACATTCCAGTATTAGGTATCTGTTTAGGTTATCAGTGCATGGGGGAAGTATTTGGAGGTAAAATCATTCATGCACCATATCTTATGCATGGCAAAATCTCGAAAATATACCATTCAAATGAAGGTATATTTAAAAATATCCCTTCTCCATTTAAAGCCGTAAGATACCATTCTCTTGCATTAGCACCTGAGACTGTGCCCGATTCGCTGAAAATAACAGCAAAAACCAAAGATGGAATCATAATGGCCTTAGAACACAAAAGTCATCCAATTTATGGCGTACAGTTTCACCCTGAATCAATTTTGTCGGAACATGGGCATCAACTGTTACAGAATTTTTTAGATTTAATTTAGATTGCCTTATAGCTTTTTCCCTTAAAAAACACTAATATTTTATACCGTAAATATGTTAAGTTATAGTGAATTGATATTCATCCAATAAACTCCCAAAAAACGATAAATATGTCAATACTTGAAAATATTAAAACTTCAGATGATTTAAAGGATATAGAAATTCCAAAATTAAACACACTGGCAGATGAAATAAGAAAAAGAATAATTGAAATAACATCTAAAAATGGGGGACATCTTGCCTCTAATCTTGGAACAGTTGAACTGACTTTAGCTTTGCATTATGCATTTAATCTGCCTAAAGATAAAATTATATGGGACGTAAGTCATCAAGCATATACCCATAAAATTTTGACAGGCCGAAATGATTTCATATCAACACTTAGAAAGGACAAAGGCTGTGTAGGTTTCACCTCTCGCAATGAATCAGAATTTGATCCATTTGGAGCAGGCCATGCAGGAACAGCTATTTCTGCCGCAACAGGAATGGCTGCTGCAAGAGATAACAGACAGAGAGAAGAAAAAATAATTGCAGTTGTCGGAGATGGCGCGTTGAATTGCGGTATCTCATTGGAAGGCCTAAACAATGTCGCTGAAGTAACAAAAGATCTTATTATAGTTCTAAATGATAACCAGATGTCAATATCTAAAAATGTAGGTGGATTAAACACGTACCTTAACAAAATTATTCCTCAAAGAGGTTATAATAAATTTAGATCAGGGCTACGCAGTCTAATCCTAAAAATACCTAGATTTGGAAGCAAAATAAGAAAAACAATAGGAAAAATAGAATCAGCAACAAAAAGCATACTTGTCCCCGGCATTTTTTTTGAAGAACTTGGTATTAGATATGTTGGACCTATTAACGGGCACAATATTCAGGATATGATAAGAACCTTTTCTCTTATAAAAGAATTTGATACTCCAGTTGTAGTGCATGTGATTACAGAAAAAGGTAAAGGTTATGAGCCTGCGCTTAAAGATCCTGAAAAATTTCATGGCATATCACATTTTAATCCGAAGACAGGTAAACAAATTGCTAAAAGCGGCCTTACGTATTCAGCTGCGTTTGGTAAATCTGTTGTAAAGTTGGCACAAAAACATGATGACGTTGTTGCGATAACTGCTGCTATGTGTACTGGGACAGGACTGACAAAGTTTGCAGAAAAATTTCCAAACCGTTTCTATGATGTTGGAATAGCAGAAGAACATGCAGTCGTTTTTGCAGCAGGCATGGCCGCAAACGGACTTCGCCCTATTATAGCTGTTTATGCAACTTTTCTTCAAAGAGCATTAGGATGTGTTTTTCATGATATATGCTTACAAAACCTCCCTGTTATCATTTGTACCGATCGTTCAGGAATAGTTGATGACGGCCCTACTCATCACGGCATTTATGATGTTTCATACTTAAAAACACTTCCGAATCTATCAATACTATACCCAGTAAATGAATTTGAGCTGGATATTATGTTGAATCTTGCTTATGAGAGACAGGAACCAGTTATTATCAGATACCCAAGAGGAGAAATCCCGTCAACAAAGAAATATAAAACATCAAATATAGAATGGGGTAAAGCCGCAACATTAAAAGAAGGAAATGATATTTCTATTTGGTCTACAGGACGTGAATGTGTTTTAGCGCTTCAAGTTGCCGATATCCTGAAAGAATCTAAAATAGAAGCAGAAGTCATTAATACTTCATTTTTACTTCCTTTTGACACAGATAAACTTATATATTCAGCAAAGGATAAGCACCTTGTAACAATAGAAGATAACCTTATACATGGTGGTTTAGGCAGTATAGTAGATAAAATACTTATCAATAAACAGCATAAACAAATAATACACTTTGGATGGAAAAATGAAATAGTACCTCATGGAACAGTACAGGGCATAAAAGAAAGAGGAAGCCTTTCAGCTGAAAAAATAACTGATACAATAATAAAAAAATTAACTAACTTTTCTTAAAATAATGATTAAATATCCAAATATAGATCCAGTTTTGCTTAAAATAGGACCACTTAAAGTCCACTGGTACGGTGTAATGTATCTAATAGGTTTTTTAGGAGGATGGAGCCTAGCCAAATATAGAGCAAAGAAGTCAAATGGCTTATGGACCTCAGAACAAGTTGCAGATATAATTTTTTATTCAATAATAGGTGTACTGCTAGGAGGAAGAATAGGCTATGTAGTTTTTTATAATGCTGCAGATTCTCTAGCTAATCCGCTTGAAGTATTTAAAATATGGGATGGCGGAATGTCTTTTCATGGCGGGCTTCTCGGTGTTATAATAATGCTATATATTTACGGACGAAAAATAGGTAAAAGCTTATTTCAAGTCGGAGATTTTATTGTTCCCATGGTACCTATTGGCCTCGGTGCAGGCAGAATAGGAAATTTTATTAATGGAGAATTATGGGGAAAAGTAAGTACACTTCCGTGGGCGATGGTTTTTCCTACAGATCCTTCCGGGCTTTCCAGACAACCTACTCAATTATATGAATTTATACTTGAAGGCATAGTTCTATTCATTATAATTTGGATATATTCGTCTAAACCACGACCAAGAATGGCTGTTTCTGGTTTATTTTTATTATGTTATGCATTCTTTAGATTTTTAGTAGAGTTTGTTAGAGTACCGGATGCACAATTAGGATATTTGTTATGGGGCTGGTTAACAATGGGACAAATATTATGCATACCTATGTTTGCTTTTGGTATAGGATTTTTATACAGAGGTTACACAAAATACCCCCTAGTTAACGGAATGAATAAAGATGATATAGAATATTTGCAGAAAAGGAGAAAAGGTAAAAAGGTAAAAAGGTAAAAAAGTAGAAAAAGATGCTAGAAAAAAGTTAATTTTTTAAGCGTTTTCACTTATTAGCCCCCCAGCAAAGGCATGAGCAAGATACTGAGAAGTTAAAAGCATTATTAAACACTTCTTTTGATATATAATTTCTATCCAATGCGATATAAAGCATACTCCTAACTTCGCTAGCCGAGGCTTTTAATATAAAAAGAAATTTGATAAAGTCCTTGTTGGTATGTCGATCAAATCCTTCAGCGATATTATTCATTACAGAAATTGAAGCTCTTCTTATTTGATCTACAAAGCTTCTATCCTCTTTAAATATTTCTTTGAGTGTAAAATCATAAATTACCCTACTTTTTTGTCAGCACTCCAGATCTTCAAAATATTTTATTTGAACTTTATTCACTATTCATCCCTTTACAATTTCCACAAATTCTACTTTTCAAGTCTTATACATTTCCCCAATTAACCGGTTTATTCCCGTTTGATATTAAAATATCATTAATTTTTGAAAAGGGCTTGCTTCCGAAAAATCCTCTATATGCTGATAAAGGAGATGGGTGCGCAGACTTAATTACAATATGCTTCTCTTTGTTTATTAGCTTTTCTTTGGCAGCAGCATGCCCACCCCACAGCACAAAAACAACTTTAGATTTTTTTTCATTAACCTTCCTAATTACCGCATCTGTAAACTTAGTCCAACCAATTTTACTATGTGAAGCAGCTTGGTGAGCTCTTACTGTTAGTGAAGTATTAAGCATAAGAATTCCCTGCTTTGCCCATGAGCTCAAACATCCATTATTAGAAACAGGTATACCCAAATCAGCATTTAGCTCCTTAAATATATTCTTTAGAGAAGGTGGAGGTTTTATTCCTTTCGCAACAGAAAAACAAAGACCATGAGCCTGACCAATATCATGGTATGGATCCTGCCCCAGCAAAAAGACCTTTACCTCGTTATAAGGTGTAAACTTGAAAGCATTAAAAATATTGTTTTTACAAGGAAAAACTGTTTCATTTTCAAATTCAGAAACAAGAAATTTTTCTAAGTTGAGCCAATATTTTTTGTTGAATTCTTCTTCTAGTACAGAATACCAATCATGAGGAATTAAACTTTCAAGTTTTAAATTTGCATAATTCAAAAAGAATACCTCAACAAATCAACGGTTCCCATACATATCTTCATAATATTTTTGGTAATCTCCTGAAACTACCTCTTCCACCCAACCCTGATTATCAAGATACCATTTTATTGTTTTTTCAATACCAACTACAAAAGATGTTTCAGGATACCAACCAAGCTCAGTAGTAATTTTAGTTGGATCAATAGCATATCTTGCATCATGTCCTAATCTGTCTTTTACATATGTAATTAGATCATAATTAATATTGTTAATATCTGTTTTTAATACTTTCCGATATTCAGGAAATTTATTCATTATTTTAAGAATAATATCAATTGTAAGTTTAACAATATTTATATTCTGTTCTTCATTAAACCCTCCGATATTATAAATTTCTCCATATTTCCCATTATGAAGAACTGTATCAATAGCTTTACAATGATCTTTAACATACAACCAATCTCTGACATTATCCCCCCTTCCATAAACAGGAAGCTTTTTCCCCTCTAAAATATTCTTTATAATTAGTGGAATAAGTTTTTCCGGAAAATGATGCGGTCCATAATTATTGGAACATCTTGTAATATTGATAGGCATATGATAAGTCTCTTCATAAGCTCTAACAAGCATATCTGCGCTTGTTTTAGATGCAGAATACGGACTTCTTGGATCTAAAGGTGTTTTTTCAGTGAAGAAGAATTCTCCGTATGTTGTCGGTTTTTCCACTCTATTACAAATCAGTTTTTCCTGTTTATCCGTAAGTTTCAATAAGACAGGTTTCTCATAATCTTTTGTTAAGCTACCATAGACTTCATCTGTTGACACCTGTAGGTATTTTTTACCATTTTTATAAACAGGATATCCATAATCATCTTTAGCAACAGTCCAAAACTGTTTTGCAACATTTAATAAATTCTGTGTTCCTAAAATATTAGTTTCAAGAAAAATTTCCGGATTTTCAATACTTCTATCTACATGTGACTCTGCTGCAAAATTTACAACAAAATCAATATCATGACTCATGAAAATATTTTCAACAAGCTCGGTATTACGAATATCACCTTTTACAAAATGAACCCTTTTATCTTTTAGCTCATCTTTAATAGTACCTAGATTACCGGCATATGTAAGTTTGTCTAAAACTACAACCTCAACATCACTGTGTTTACCTAATATATACTTCAAAAAATTCGAACCAATAAAACCTGCCGCACCCGTTACTAAATATCTTTTCATAATATTCCTTTTGCTCATACAAAGGCACAAAGGCACAAAGTATTATTTACTTTTATTATATTCGAAACTAAATAGTTCTCGAAAAAACATAAAAAAATCGAGATTATTCTATGTTCAAAAAACCAAATTTAAAATACCTTCGGTATAATTAAAAAAGTTCTTCTAAAAACCGATCTATTCCGCTTTGCCAAGTTGGGATTTTCTTATTAATTATTTGCTCAAGTTTAGAACTGTCAAGTTTACTATACGAAGCTCTTTTAGCAGGCAGGTTAAAGTCTGCAGTTTTAGCACCGCCAATTTTACCTTTCCAGCCTATTGCTTTTAACAAATATTCTGCCTGTTCTTTCTTACTGCATTCTCCACTATTACTCAAATGATACAAACCAAAACTTTCTGTCTGCATTAAATCCCAACTGTATAATGCCAAATCATAAGAATAGGTAGGAGATGAAACCTGATCTTCAACAATATTCAATTTATCCCTATTTTTACTCCAATTGATAACCTGCTTGTTAAAGTTATTATTTCCAACACCAAAGACCCAGGAAGTTCTTACAACAAATGATTTAGAATATTCCTCCAACACACTATCCTCACCATCCAATTTGCTTTTACCATATATAGAAAGTGGATTAGGAATATCAGTTTCTTTATATGGATTTTTCTGTTCTCCATCAAAAACAAAATCACTTGAATAAGTCATATACAAAGCACCAATTTTTTTTGCGGCTTTAGCGAGAAACATTGGTGCTTCAGTATTTAGCTTTCTACAAACTTCAATCTCTATTTCAGCTTTATCAACATCATTATAAGCAGCGCAGTTGATAATATGTGTATAGCAATCTTTTTCAAGATGTAACTTAATATCAGCCTCATCTGCAATATTAAGTTCTTTGTGATCAGTAGCAAAATAATCAATACCTAAATTAATGAAAAGTCTTTGAAAATCTTTACCTAACTGTCCCTTTGCACCGGTAAGTAGCACTTTCATATTTAGAGTCCATCATTATTTTCTAAAAAATTTTCATATGATTGGAGTTTTATATCCTTTTCAGACATAATCAACATATCTTCTTCAATACCATATTCACCTAAAGGCCAATTAACGTTTAGTTTAGGATCGTTCCAAATAATGCCTGATTCGAATTCAGGGTGATAATAATCCGTAACCTTATAAGTAAATTCCGTATTATCCTCCAGCGTTAAAAAACCATGAGCAAAACCTTTTGGAATCATAAACATTTTTTTATTTTCAGCAGTCAATATTACACCAAAGTATTTTCCAAAAGTACTGCTTCCCTCTCTCAAATCTACAGCAATATCATAAACAGCACCGCTAATAACACGAACTAATTTATCCTGTTCATGCTTTGCTTGAAAGTGAAGTCCTCTCAAAACACCCTTTTTCGATTTTGAGTGATTATCCTGAATAAAATCATAATTTATACCGAGACGTTCAAATTCATGCTTATTGTAAAATTCCATAAAAAAACCTCGATTATCACCAAAAACCTGAGGTTCTATTACCAGTAAGTCTTTTATACCTGTCTCTATAATCTTAAATTCTGCCATATTTTATCTTTCCGTTAACTATTGCTTCCAAATACTGCCCATAAAGTGTTTTAGAAAGCTCTTTAGACAATATACTAAGCTCATTTTTTGTTATCCATCCATTTCTATAAGCAACTTCTTCAATACAGGCAATCATAATACCCTGCCTCTGCTGAATAGCTTTAACGAAATTAGCAGCTTCAAGGAGATCTTCGTGTGTCCCGGTATCAAGCCATGCCATTCCTCTTCCCATTGTAATAACTTCTAGACAGTCTTCTTTGAGATATATTTTATTCAAATCAGTGATTTCCAATTCTCCCCTGGCAGACGGTTTCAATTTTTTAGCTTTATCAACAACTGTTCCGTCATAAAAATAAAGCCCGGGTATTGCAAAATTGGATTTAGGTTCAGATGGTTTTTCTTCCAATGATATTGCATGCCCATCTTCATTAAACTCTACAACACCATAAGCTTTAGGATTTTTTACATAATATCCAAATACAACAGCCCCTTTTTTTACTGTCCTTGCTTCCTCAAGCATATGAACTAAGTTTCCACCGAAAAACAGATTATCTCCAAGAACTAAAGCACATTTTTCCATTGGTTTAAGAAATTTTTCCCTATCAGCAATCAAGAATGCTTCAGCTAAGCCCTTCGGAGCATGTTGAACAGCATACATAATTTTCATACCAAGCTGGGAACCATTGCCTAATAACTCTTTAAAAACAGGCAAGTCTCTATCTGTAGAAATTACTAGTACCTCTCTTATTCCTGCATGCATCAAAGTAGAAAGAGGATAATAAATCATTGGTTTATCATAAATAGGATTGATCTGCTTTGATACAGCTTTTGTTATCGGATACAATCTTGTACCACTCCCACCAGCAAGAATTATACCTTTCATACTAATCACTTCCTCTCTATATTAAATCACAATTAAATATTGCCTAAATAGATATTTTCAAATCCTCGTTTTAATGCTAAATCGCGGATATTATAAAGTATTCTCGGCGAAGTGCTAGGAGACTCTTTATACTTATACATAGGGTGATACGCAGAAAAATGCAATGGTAACTGTTTATTTAGATTAATTTTAACCCAGTCTAAATAAGATAAAATCATACCTTCAGAATCATTTTTCCCAGGAATAACTAAATTTGTAAGTTCAATATGTTTATTTAGAGAATACAGATATTTTATTGAATTAAGTACTGGTTCTAATTTTGAATTTGTCATATTGCGATAAAAATTTTCAGAAAAACCTTTCATATCAATGTTTGCAGCATCAATTAAAGGATAAAGTTCTTTTGCAGCTTCTAGTGAGATATAACCATTTGAAACCAAAACTACTGCTAACCCTTTTTCTTTGGCTTTTTCTGCAATATCAATTGCATATTCTATCCAAACAGAAGGTTCGTTATATGTAAACGCAACTGATTTACAATTATGTTTTAGCGCAAGTTCTACGATCAATTCGGGAGAAAAATATTGAGTCTCTTTTCGCTGGTATTCTGTAAAACTACCCCTGGAAAGATGGTAATTCTGACAAAAAAGGCAATTTAAATTACAGCCGAAAGTACCTATCGAAAATGTTTTTGAACCACGCATAAATTCAGCAAAAGGTTTCTTCTCAATAGGATCAATCTGTAATGCAACCGGGTAACCATAAACAAGAGAGTATAATACTCCATCCCTATTCTCTCTTACATTACAAAAACCACGCTTGCCATTATTTATCAGACAACATCTCGGGCATAAAGAACATATAACAGCATCACTGTTTTTTTCCCTTTTCCAAAAAGAAGCCTGCTTTGATATATCAGCCATATTTACGTTCAAACTCATCCATAAAATCAAGCAGAATTTCAACACCTTCCAATGGCATAGCATTATATATGCTTGCTCGTAATCCCTCTACACTCCTGTGACCTTTGAGTCCAATTAATCCGGCATCCTGTGCTTCATCAAGAAATTTATGGTCTAAATCTTTTGAAGGCGTTTTAAATACTACATTTACTTTTGACCTATCAGAAGGAACAACAAAATTTGTATAAAAACCTGTTGAATCTATTTTTTCGTATAGTTCTTCTGATTTTAAAGTGTTTATTCTATCAACTGTATCCATCCCTCCCTGCTCTTTCAACCAGTCTGTTACCTGCTTTAAAAGATAAATAGAAAATGTGGGCGGAGTGTTATGCATAGATTTTTCATTTACAAATGTATTATAATCAAGCATAGTGGCAAGATTTTTATCTTTTGATCTTTCAACTAAGTCTTTACGAATAATAATAATGGTTACTCCGGTAGGTCCTAGCACACGTTGTGTTGTTGCATAAATTATTCCAAACTGATCTACATCAACTCTGCGCGTCATTATATCAGCAGACATGTCTGCAATCAAAGGTACACCATTTTCTAACGCCGGTATTGAATGATATTGTGTTCCATATGTTGCATCATTAGTAGTAATATGAAGATATGAAGAATCATGACAGGGTTTCCATTTTCTTACACGTGGTATTCTATCATAATTTGTAGATTTACTAGAACCAATAATATCTACTCTGCCAAATTTTTCAGCCTCTCGCATGGCCATCTGAGACCAATAACCGGTATCAGCATATTCCGCAAAACCATTATTGTACATTAAATTCATTGGAACCATAGCATATTGAAGACTTGCTCCACCCTGAACAAAGCAGACAGCGTAATCATTGCTTACACTCATTATTTCACGGATATTAGCTTCAGCTGATTCTATAATTTCAACAAACTCAGGTGTTCTGTGGGATAATTCTGCAACTCCAATACCCATAGAATTATAATCTCTAAATTCTTCCTGAACTTTTTTCATTACAGGCTCAGGTATCATGGAGGGACCGGCAGCAAAATTAAATACTTTCATAATTTTGACTCCAATGTATATTCTTAAGTAAAAATTGAATCTCTTTTTCGTAAAATGTTTTACAAAGTTAACATATATTAACAAATAAATCCATTGCAAAACTACTATAAATTAAATCTTTCTCCTATAAAATTAGGTTATATAACTTTTTTACTAACTTATTTATAGATCTATATACAAATTATCCTCATTAAACTTTAGCATAAAGAAACAGGATACAAATTTCAACTATTGACAAAAGTACGTTTAATACATATAAAATATATACAGCATATTATCTTATTATAATGATTACATTTATGCTTTTTAATATACGCTTAAGGAGAGAGGGAATATGTCTTGTCAGAATAATATTAAGGATTACAGCCTGATTAAACATAAAAAAAAACAAAGCTGTAAAAAATACGTATTTTTTATAATAATAGCAACAACTTTATTCATGATGTCATGCAAATCAGATAATACCAATACAGTTGCACATGGTAATGCAAATCCTTTATTAGCAGTAAAATTTAATACTCCTTACGAAGTTCCCCCTTTTGAAAAAATTAAATCATCGGACTATCTACCTGCATTCAAGGAAGGCATAAAACAACAGAACAAGGAAATAAACTTTATCATTACAAATAAAGAAAAACCAAACTTCAAAAACACTATTGAATCTCTAGAAAAAAGTGGAGATCTTTTAAACAGAACAAACCTTATATTTGATAATTTAACTTCTGCCAACACAAGTGATGAGCTTAAGAAAGTTGCAAAACAGGTAGCACCTCTTTTAACAGCACACCAAGACAGTATAAAGCTTAATTCAAAACTATTTAAAAAAATAAAATATGTTTATGACAACCAAGCAAAAGAGAATTTAACACCGGAACAAAAAACTGTATTGAAAAAATATTATGACGAATTCGTTAGAGCTGGAGCAAATTTACCAGAAACAAAAAAAGAAGAGCTGAAAAAAATTAATCCGAGACTCGCTTTACTCTACCTAAAATTTGGAGATAATGTTTTAGCTGAAACAAACAATTTTAAACTAAAAAATCAGGTAACCTATGGCAGGTAAAAATCGAATATTGAAACAAAAAATCTTATCTGTTATCAAACATTTAAGTAAAAAAGCAGCAAACACGGGAAATTTGTCCAATGAAGAAATAAATTCCCTTTTAATATTGCTTAGCGCAATTATCTCTACGGAAGAAGATGATTCTGCCCTCAAATTCATATTAACTGCAACAAAAAGAGAATATCCTGTTTTAGATAGAAATGATGTTTTAGAGCTTCTTAATAAAAAATATACATTAACAGATATTAAAAAATCTGCATCATTTATATCTTCTAAAAATTTGGCATTTAAAGAATTGCTTCTGCAATATTTAATAGAACTGGCATGTATAAATAATAAATATACAAAAAGAGAACAGGAAATAGTAAATGTTGTTAGAATAGAATTTTCGATTTCTGAAGCACATGCTTACGAATTATGGAAAAAAGCAAATAAAAACACTGAGAAGAATGGTAATATAATGGGTTCAGGTACTGCCCTGCTCATTGTAATAATAATTATCATCGTATTTATTCTTGCTGCATCTTTTTTTCTTTCGGTTATATTCGGTTTAATACTGGCCTACTTTTTTCTTCCGCTTCAATTTTGGTTCAAAAATTCATTTTTCCCAGGTAAGTTCTCAAGAACTATTTCAGCTACAATAAAAACAATACTCTCCCCGATAACTGCTATATTAAATAAGTTAAAAAAGATATTACCTAAAAAAAGAAAGCTCAGTTCTGAACCAAAAATATCAGCTGAAGAGCTGGAAGAAATTAAATTAATACAATACTCCTGCAGGGCTACAATAACTTTAGTAATGACTGTATTTATTGTTTTTCTACTTGCAGCAACACTATTTTCAACTACATATTTTGCATATCTAACAAAATCTATATCAAACTGGGCAGAACAAACAACAGAAAATTATCAACAGCATGAAAAGACAAAACAAGTTGCCAATAACTCAAATGATATTCAGAGAAAAAACACAACCAAACATCAAAAACTTAATACTCATGGAAAAGATACTCTGGAAGCATCTGCTAAAACTTCTCCTAAAAAAGTAGATGATAAATCAACACAAGTAATTCAAAAAGATTTCTTTAAAGCTTTGATTTTTAAAATTGAATCCTATAAACCAAAATTAGAAAAATTACCATTTTTTAAAATATTTAAAGATAATATCAAAAAATATTTTAATAATGCTGAAAATCGTAAAAAACTTATCATGTTTATACTTGATAAAGTCGGAGGATTTTTCTCTTACACTGCAGGAGCAATCGGCACTATATTTATGATTTTAATGAATATAGTTCTCACTTTATTTTTCTTTGCATTCTTTATAAACCATATGGCACGTTTTAACAATTCTATAGATGAAAAGGCTACAGCAGGTGAGCATATAGTAAATGGAATACTAAACAGTGGGTGGTTGCCCAACACAACAAGAGAAACAAGATTTGGTGCTATACAAATATTAAATAATATTTTCGAAAGACTCAGGTCATGGATCAGAGGCTATCTTACAATAATTATTATAGAAACAGTTTTTTATGTTACAACTTTTTTATTGGTAGGAGTTCCTTACGGCGCAATACTAGGTACACTGGCAGGTTTTACAATATTGCTTCCATACATTGGTCCAATGATAAGCATTGTATTAACTCTTACTGCCTGTTTAGCTCTTGGAAGTGGGGGTATGCTTCAATTAACAATAGTAGTACTACTTTATATCATAATGAATGGAATAATCGAACAGCTTTTTATATATCCTTCGATTGTAGGAGGAGCACTTGGATTGAATGAATTTGAAACAATTGTTATTGTTCTTTTGGGTGGAATTTTGGCAGGTATACCAGGAATGATATTTGCTGTGCCGGTAGCATCTATACTTAAATATTTAATTCCGGAAGTATACAAATTTTTACAGGGAAAAAGAATAAAAAACATAAGCATTACCAAAACTTAATATTGTACAATAATTAAGATTATTATTAGATTTTATGGAAAATTTTATATATACAAAACAAAAAACGTTATTTGACCCTGATACTCTACAGATTTTCTTTGGTGCATTATTATGGGCCATAGCTGTTTATATTGTTATTGCTCCATCAGGAACACTTCCGGGCAATGATATATACTTCCATGTCCAAATCTCAAACATAATGAAAGATCAGGGGTTGGTTCTTAAAAGTTTTCCTTGGACGACTCACTCAGTATGGAATAATGCATTCTTTGATAAGGACTGGTTATTTCATGTATTGATAATACCATTTCTAACTTTCGGAAAAATAGCAGGAGCCAAAGCTGCATTAGTAATATTTGTCTTTGTAATTGGAATTGCATGGGGTGGCTTGTTTAAAGTATTAAAATGTAAAAACATTTTTTTAATAATGCTGCTGACTCTATTCTGTAGTGGTTGGGCATTTCCGGGAAGACTGATCTTATTAAGAGCACATCTTTTTTCTATATTTTTTCTAGGAGTTGTTTTATTATGTATTATTGAAAGTTGGTATCTGGGGCTTACTGCAATAACTGTTCTTTACAGCCTATCCTACACAGGCAGCTGGCAGGTATTACCTGTAGCTGTAATTTTTGACCTCTCCAGATATTTTCAGAGAGAAAGAAGTTCAGAAGATAAAGCAAAGTTAAGATATTTTACACTATGGGCTATATTGGGCCTATTCATCGGACTCCTAATAAACCCCTATTATCCGGCAAATATTTCAGGAGGAATAATACAAAACATAATTGTTTTAAAATCTTCATGGTTTGGAACGTCAGGTGCAAAAATAATACTTGGAGAAGAACTTTACTCTACACCAATAAAAGATTTAGCAACAATTTACCTGCCTGTAATCATAATAATGTTTGCCTCGTTTTACCATTGTATAAATTACAGAGCAAATACTAAAAATAACTTTGCTGTTAGTCTCTCTTTGGGAATATTAAGTTTAATGTATTTTTTATTGACTCTGCTTACTGTAAAGTTCACTGATTATTTCATACCGGTAACAATAGCCTTTGCTGCATCTACGTTTAACACCAAAATTCCATTAAAAGGGAAAAAATCTGCATATACATATATAGTTTTATGCCTAATTATTATCTATGGAAGTTTTTGTTTAATAGAATTAAGAAAAAGCACATCTCGTTCTAAGCCTTTATTTAACGGTGCAGTCGAATGGTTAAACAAAAATATCCAAACACCTAAAAAAAACGACCAGCATAACAAACTATATAGCTTTTACGATAAATATAATAAATTTATTTCATTAAACAACAATGATGATAAAAAGCAATCCAGATTAACTATTTTCACAGGAAACTGGAGCGATCCCCCTGCCCTTTTTTATGGGGCTCCTCAATTCAGCTATCTGGTTTTTCTGGATCCTAATTTTATGTATGCCTTTTCCCCTGATAAATATAATTTATGGCAGAAAATTTCTGATGGAGTAGCATTATACCCAGCGCTTAGAATCTATGATGATTTTAACTCAAATATAGTTTTCTTAACTAAAAACAGAAAAGGACTGATTAATGCGTTAAAAAACAGTCCGTATGCCAAACTTAAATATACAGGACCCGATGACGAAAATATATTCATTATTGATATTCCTTATCACATTAGAAGAAAATTAAATAGAAACTAAGGATTAACAAATGATAATAGACCATATTAATAATTTAACGCTATATAAACAGCTCCATCCGAAATTCAAACAAGCCTTTCATTTTATATTAAATAATGATATTTCTAATTTTTCACCTGGAAAGTATGAAATCGACAAAGACAATATATTTATCATGATAGATAAAAATATTGGGAAAGCAAAAAAAGATTCATTCCCTGAATTACATAGAAAGTATATTGATATTCAAATTGTATTGAACGGTGTTGATGAAATGGGATGGCTGCCAAAATCTCTCTGTACAGATCCAATAGAGAAATATAACGAAAAAAATGATATCCAATTTTTTAAAAACAAACCACTTTCGTGGATAAAAGTAAAAAAAGAAATGTTTGTCATATTTTTTCCAAGTGATGCTCACCAACCATTAATAGGTAACTCAGAAATACATAAAGCAGTAGTAAAAATTGCTATCTAAGTCTTTAGGAGAATTTTAGATGATAAACAGATTTCTCGACCATACTGCAAATGAAAGGACATACCTATCCTGGATCAGTGCAGCAATAGGAATAATGGCTTTCGGTTTTGTAATTGAAAGATTTGATATTTTTATTGCATATGTTGCTAAAATGCTGGGAAGTGAAGATAAATTTCAACACTCTTATTCTGCGGATATTGTTGGAATAGGCTTACTTGTTATAGGTGTACTTATTATAATAATTGCTACAATTAGATTTATTTTGTTTAAAAAAGCTATTGAAACAGATAAAGAACTTCCTTACGGTTCAATAAAAACTATAATATTGTTATCATTTCTAATGATTCTTCTAGGATGTTTTCTAGCTTTTTATTTGTGGCATCATATACACCCATAAAGACTACCGTGCTATAACTTAGATACTTTTAAATTTTTCAGCAAACAGTTCTATTAGAGTATATATTTTATCCTTTTTAGCAATTTCTTTTAACCATTTTGAAGAAATAGAATCAAGTCCCCATATAATACCGGCAAGCCCACCTGTTATGGCACCAATAGTGTCCGTATCCCCTCCTAGATTAACAGCAGTTAACAAAGCCTCTTTTGTATTTGAACTATTGAACACAGACCATAATACAGCTTCCAGTGTATCAATGACATATCCTGAACTTCTAATCTCAGTCCTATTCAGTTGCAGAATTTCAAAATTCAATATTCTTTTAAAATTAATCTTCTCTGAATCAGGTATTAAAGGCACTAAAAGTCTATTTGCATTTGCAAGTGCTTCATACAGACTTTTTGCATTAATTAAATCTCTGATAATAAATGAAAATAATATACAAGATAATTTTGATCTAATATGAGAATGTGTAAGAGCAGAAACTTCCGAAATCTTTTTAATAATATTTTTATCTGATTCCTCAGCAAAATATATTGATGCTGGCAAAATACGCATTAATGAACCATTTCCGTTATCTCTTTCCCCTGATAAACCACAGTTCAGAAAATCTTTCTTCATTCGATAATTTTTAAGTGCTTCAACTGTTGTTTTGCCAATACTGAATGTCTTGCCATATGGAGTCATATAACCATAAAAAGCCCATTTACAAAAACCGTCTAACATATCTTTGGGGTCGTAGCCTTTCAAAAGAAGAGACTCTACTGTTATTAAAGTCATAGAGCTATCATCAGACCATGTTCCAGGCGGTTGATCATGTGTACCATAACCAACCATATCGCTAACAGGTTTTGAATCAAGTTCACTTCTTGACTTAAACTCGACAGGAACACCTAAAGCATCTCCAATAATATGTCCCATTAATCCATCTATCATTCTTTGTTTTTTACTAGACATAAATTTTCCTTGTCACATTTCAACCAAACTGTAATTACCGAATTACTCTTAAAAAAAATTTCTTCATTCCTAACTATTTTGTTTCTTTATATATATACATATTACTTATTATACCCCACATAATGTTAATGAATCCATTCATAATACTTAAAAAGTATATTTTTTATATCTATGGCTTCTCTTCGAGATTTCAATGTAATATTAAAAAACATTTATACATAATAATTACCTATTTTATAGTTATTTATACTTTTAATGTAGTATTACATATCATTATACAACATTAAAATTGAAAAAAAATATTTAGTCATATAAACTGATTTATAGAAAGATTAGAAAAAAGTCTAAAGAACATTCTCAAATGAAGGAGAAATGCAGATGAAAACTAAAAATGTAATATTAAAACATATTTTAAGTGTTTTTCTCTTAGCATTCCCATTTATTGGATTTGCTGGAGAGACTCCAGTTTTGCTAAATATCACAGATGACTGGGGCAACGGTTTTGTTGGCGATATTAAACTGACAAATACCACTAACACAGCATACACTTCGTGGATAATTGAATTTGATTTCCCATATTCAATTGACTCAATATGGAGTGCTAAAATTAAATCTCATACAGGAAATCATTATGTTATAGAAAATGAGAGCTGGAATGGTGCAGTTGCGCCAGATCAAACCGTTACGTTTGGTTTTCAGGGTTCTCCCGGAAATATAACAGATACAATTTCAAATGTTAAAGTAAATGGAAATTCTAATAACGAACCAACTCAAAACTCCCCACCATCAGCTAACAATGACACTGTAACAACAGAACAGGATACTGCAATTCTAATCAATGTACTTGAAAATGATACAGACCAGGATAATGATGTTTTAACAATTACATCAATAACATCTCCCTCTAATGGACAGGCAATAGTTCAAGGAGCTTCAATAAATTATATACCAAACAATGATTTCACCGGCAATGATTCTTTCTCATATACTATTAGTGATAATAACGGTGGAACTGACAGTGCCGATGTAAATATAAATATCTCACCTGTAAATCCTGGGCCAAATCCAACAGAAGGCTTTGAATATAATATTTCTACAGACTGGGGCTCAGGCTTCAACGGAGAAATAACACTTACTAACTCTACAAATTATACATCATCAGGATGGACAGTAGAATTTGATTTCCCTTACAATATAACACAAATATGGAGTGCTGATATTATAAGTCATTCCGGTGATCATTATAAAATTCAAAATGTTGACTGGAATGCATCCCTGATACCAAATGCATCAGCTTCATTCGGTTTTGGAGCGGCTCCGGGCAATGCAATAGATAAACCTTCCAATGTAGTAATAACAATAAACACTAATGGAGGTTTACCTGTCGCAAACAATGACACCGGAATTACAGATCAGAATACGACTGTAACACTGAATGTACTATCAAACGATACCGGAGACGGAATCTCTATTACATCAGTAACTGTACCTAGTCATGGAGCAACAGTAGTTTCAGATAATTCAGTCATATATACACCTGAAGATGGTTTTTTCGGTAATGACACATTTAACTACTCAATTATTGATGCTGCCGGTTTAACTGCTACAGGTACAGTTTATATAACAGTCAGAGAACCAGTAATTGTTGATAAAAGAATTGTTGGTTACTGGCAGAACTGGTATGACGCCAGTAAGGCAGATGAATATATTCAATTCAGGGACATTTCTTCGAAATACAATGTTATTAATGTAGCATTCGCCAAACCTAAATCAGATACAGACCCAACAATAGAATTTAATCTTGATACTTCGGGGGGAACGACAGTCGAAGAATTCAAATCTTTAATAAGTCAATATAAAGCTGAGGGGAAAAAAGTTCTAATTTCTCTTGGAGGCGCTGTTTGTCCAACTTTAAAGCTCTCGACAGAAACAGATAAACAGAAATTTGCAACTTCACTTATCAGCATTATCGTAGAATACGGCTTTAGCGGTTTGGATATAGACCTTGAAGGTAGTTCTGTTGGACTTGACTCAGGAGATAATGATTTTAGAAACCCGACAACAAAATCAATGATAAACCTAATCAGTGCTATAAAAGAAATACATGATTACTTTGGTTCTGAATTTGTTCTGACAGCAACACCTGAAACAGCATATGTACAAGGAGGTATATCTGGATATGACGGTTTTTGGGGCGCATATCTGCCTTTGCTCAATGCACTAAGAAATGAAATAGACCAAATTCACATACAATATTATAACTCCGGATCAATTTACGGAACTGATGGAAACATGTACTATGAAGGAACTCCTGATTTTCTGGTTGCATTATCCGAAGCTTTAATTACAGGTTTTAATGTAAGAAACAGTGATAATGAGTATATATTCTTTGAAGGTTTCAGACCAGATCAGGTTGCATTCGGTATTCTTACATCAGAGCAAAAAGGCAGCGGAAGTATGCATTCTACTGAAATAAACAAAGCCCTGGATTATATTGTAAAAGGAATTCCTTTTGATGGACAATATGTTCTCAATAATTCAAACGGCTACACTGATTTCGGCGGTATAATGGGCTGGTCTATGACCGTCGATAAAAGAGACTATAACAACGAATTTATAGATAATGCGTATAACTACTTCTATGGTTCAACTCCTATCCCTAATAGTTCTCCAATAGCAGTCGATGATATAATAGAAACAACAGAGGAAACACCAATCACTATTGATGTTCTGGATAATGACACAGACGCAGATAATGATGTTTTAACAATATCTTCACTCACTGCTCCACAGAACGGAACAACGGAAATTACTTCATCGGCAATTCTGTATACTCCAAATTCAGGTTTTACAGGCACAGATACATTTGAATATACAGTTAACGACGGTAATGATGGAACAGATACTGCAATCGTTACTATTACAGTTTCCAGTAACGAACCAGTTCCTGCTACTTATACAATAACAGCAAGTGTTGTAAATAATGGAACCGGAAGTGAAAGCTATCCTGAGTTTGTACAGCCTATGGCCGGAGACACTTTATATATGAAAGGAGATAAAGTTACATTCTCTGATAAAGCTTACGAGTCCCTGATAGATAACAACTCGTGGTCTCCCGCAAATTATCCTGCCGGCTGGAAAGAAATATTCCAGGGGAATGAAAGCTCATCGGGAAATGGAACAATAACTCCTTCAGGAGAAGTTATTATAAATGATGGTCAATCCCAAACTTTTACAATTACTCCGGATTCCGGCTGTGCTATAAAAGATGTAAAAGTAGACAATGTTTCAAAGGGAACAGTAACTTCATATACATTTAACAATGTAACTTCAGATCACACTATAAGCGTTGAGTTTATACAAAACAGTACAACCTAATCCAAATGTTTTCACCTACTGTAAGTGTTTACTGCGCCGACAAATAACCAAACAATAACACAAACAGATTTATCATCTATAAATATTTTCCGTTAATGCACAGAATTCAGATGGAACAGTAGAGAATATTACAATAGAAGTAGACGGAAATGAATATACAGGAAATTCAGCATCATGGACTCCATCAGAATTCGGTACTTATACTATTACTGCAACAGCAGAAGATGATAACGGTGCTACTGCCGCTGCAGTTATAACTGTTATAGTTGCAAAAAGCTAATTCCGAACCTCAAACCGATAGAAAACTGGTCATTGGATATTTTACTCAATGGGGAAGCATGGTTTGGAACCGAACACGGATACCCGGAAAAAGGTGTTGCCAATCAGTTAAATATTGATTATTCAAAAATTCACGAATATTAACTACTCATTCTTTGGTGTTGCAAAAGACGGTTCGCTGTTTAGCGGTGATTTTAGAAATAAAGAAATATATAAAGAGGATGTTGAACAGGATCCCAGGCCACTGCTTTATGCTGATTATTACAGCAGTTGGGATTACTGGCTTCTTTTTGGAGAACTCGAAACAATTTGGGATGCAGCATCTGCAAACCTGCAAGTTGCTGAAGAAAGATTTGTTGAAGTTAATGAAATACCTTCAGAAATTGGTTATAGCTCCAATCACGATCAGCTTGGTTCTAAAGTCTGGCTTGATAATAAAACAGGCATAAAGGGTGTTATGCCGATTATGCTGCCAAAAGAAAACGGAGCAAAAGGACTTATACAGTTATGCCAAGAAAACAATGTAAAACTATCAGCATCCATAGGTGGCTGGAGTATGTGTAAACATTTTCCAGAAGTAGCTGCAGATCCAGTCAAAAGAACAAGATTTGTTTCAGACTGCCAAAAACTCATCGATATGGGATTTGACGGAATAGATATTGACTGGGAATACCCAGGAACCATTCCCGGCATGAACTTTAGCGGCAGCGATGACGACTATGAAAACTTTGCAATTCTTATGGAAGAAATAAGAGAAACTATAGGAAGTGATAAGCTATTAACTGCCGCATTTAGCTGCGATCCCAGAAAACTTGAAAAATATGACTGGAACAGATTGCAAAATTCCATGGATTATTTCAATATGATGACTTACGACATGGAAGGAGGATGGTCAACTGAAACCGGCCATAATTCATCTCTATACGGCCCGGCAGATACAGACTATTCTTCCGGACTTAATTACTCATGGAATAAAACTTTTAATTACCTTGTTAATATAAAAGGTATACCTGCAGAAAAAATTAATATGGGTATTGCATTATACGGAAGAGGAGTAATTACAGAAGATAGTGCTGCCTTAAACACAGAAACCAGTAAAAGTGATTTATGGATTGATCCTGACGGCTATATAAATTCAGCCTTGGATATCGAATCCTGGGGGAGGAACCCGTTATCTCACAGAAGATGCATTATTAAATGCTCTGCTTAATGGTCAATATGGAGCGGGATATTATGGGCAGCCAAATTATTTTTACATAAAACATATAACTGGCGCCGATAACAACTGGAATACCGGTTGGACCCGTTGCTGGGATGATATTGCAAAAGCGCCATATGCTGTAAGAAATAACAGCTTCATAAGTTATGATGACGAAGAATCTATTGGGTATAAAGCTGATTATGTGATGGATAATGATTTAGGTGGAGTCATTATATGGCATGTAACCGGAGACTGGGAAGTAGGCCCTGTAACTAATACATATGGAAATTTAAAAAAGGCCCAGGTAACAACACCGCTACTGAATGTAATTCATAATAGTTTTAATGAAGAAAATGATAATCCAACAACTGAATCTAACTATGAATTCCCTCAGCATGTAAATTATGCCCTGTCGCATATTATGCCAAACAACTACACTCAGAATACTATGGACGATGATGTTCGCAGTTTTTATGATTACTGGAAACAAAGCTATATAGTAGATGCAGGAACAGACAGCAAAGGTAATCAAATGTACAGAATTAACTATGATGGAGATACTGTATCTGAAGGACAGGGTTACGGCATGATTATTACTGCATTGATGTCAGGTTACGATCCGAAAGCTAGAAATATCTTTGATGGATTATGGTACTTCACAAGAACCATGCCAAGCGAGATTAACAGCAATTTTATGGACTGGAGCCTTTTAGATACATCTGGTAACGACAGTGCATTTGACGGAGATGCGGATATTGCATACGCACTTCTTATTGCAGACAAGCAATGGGGTAGCGACTCAGATATAAATTATAAATCAGAAGCTGTAAAAATAATTAATGCAATTCGCAGCAATCTTATTTCAAATACTACTCACCTCCCCTTCCTGGGAGACTGGGTTAGTCAAAATGATTCATACTGGAGCAGCATTTCAAGACCTTCAGATTTTATGCTGGCTAACTTCAGGGCATTCAACAATGCAGTTTCAGGAAGCGACTGGGAAGAAAGTGTAGTTAATGCCTGCCTTTCAAAACTGCAGTATCTACAGAATAACTTCAGTTCTACAACAGGTTTAGTTCCTGATTTTATATTAAACGGCGATCCTGCTGCAGGCCAGGTGCTGGAAAGTAATAATGATGGTAAATATTTTTACAATTCCTGTCGCGTACCAATGCGGGTCGGGCTTGATGCTTTGTTAAGTAATAATCCTGTTTCTAAAACTATTGCTGCAAAAATATCAAACTGGGCTGAATCTTCAACTGCAGGAAATATTAACAGTTTCTATGCAGGATATGAATTAGATGGTTCATCTTTTGCTGATTATTCTGTAACATCATTTACTGCCCCGCTCGGAGTAGCAGCAATGTGTTCAGGACAACAGACGTGGCTCAACAGTATTTACACTCATATTAAAACAAATCACACCTATACATATTACGAAGATACTTTAAATCTCATCTGTATGTTAATTATTTCAGGTAACTACTGGGATTCAACAATAATCCAATAAATGAAAGCATTCTTACTTATTATAGAGTACAATGATAATATTAATAATTAAAAGCAAAAATTTAAAATAAGAGTTCTAAACAGGCAATTAATCTTTATTTATAATAAACTATATCTATTTTTCAGGAGGCATTTATGAAAAAGATTTTTCTTACTGGTCTATTATCATTTTTTTTAATTTCAGCTACATTTTTTTCTTATGCAGTAACTTATTCGCCATATTATGATACAGGCCTAAAACCTGGCTGGGATAATAGCAAAGGTCACTCAACACTTGCAAATATTGCAGACATTGCCAGTGAAGCAAAGATTAATGCAATTACATTGGCGTTTGTTCAGGCACCGAAACCTGCTAAATCTAGCCACGGCATTCCTGGTGTATGCTGGGGGGGACAGCCAGAGTATTCCGTTGAAAATGCCTGGGGCGCAGATCAAATTAAGGCATTTCAAACAAATGGAGGTACTGTAACTATTTCATTTGGCGGACAAAGTGCCGGCGCAACTGATAAAGGATATATAGCAGAGAACTATGCTACAGCAAGTGATTTAGCCCAGGCCTACCAAAAAGTCCTTGATGCTTATCCAAATGTAAATCGATTAGACTGGGATATTGAAGGAGAAAGAATAGAGCCTAAAGTTAACGATCCTAAACCTAATATTTTTCACAAAATGGGGGAGGCTATTTCTATTCTCCATCAAAACACCCCAAACCTATATATTTCAATTACTGTAAGAGCAATGCCTAATGGTTTGAGCAAAAATGTAATAAAAATATTAAATACTTTATCAGAAAGTGGATCAAAACATGCCAGAGTAAATATAATGGCTATGGATTACGGTGATAATGAACAAGATATGGCTAAAGCAGCAATACAGGCTGCCAATAATGTTAAAAATCAAATGAAGATTCCTTATGATGCTATTGGAATAATTCCGATGATTGGAATAAATGATACTGCAGAAAATAACCCGAAAGAAATATTTACATTAGAAGATGCAGTTAAAGTCTATAATTTTGCAAAAGCCAACAACATTTCCCTTGGATCATGGTCTCTAAACAGAGATTATGGAGCAGCAGTAACTCCAAATCCTCCTAAAGTATCAAATGACAACTGTGGTTTCTGGATAGCTGATTACGCTTTTGCAAATGCATTTCAAACTGGTAAAATTACTCCTGCTCCTGCAATTCCTGATATAAAGGTTACTATATCCGATAAATCGGGTAATAATTTTTATATAAATCCAGAATATCAAATTGATGGCAAAAATGCAGGTAGGATGAACGATGATAAATCTTTCACAATATCTAGCGGAACACATGTAATAGGACTCACAATAGGAAGTGAACCGGCTGTATGTCCTTCGTATAAATTTAAGGAGCATATACCTGTTACCATTCAAATAAATGGATACAAGTGGGGATCCGGTAAAATTGATTGTACTTTTATTCCAAGTAAAACAGATTTATAATAATCACCAGATTTTTTTTGATATATTATAGAAAAGACATTAAGAAAGGAGAAATTATTATTTTATTAAATCCAACTATTTCTTCCTTAAATGATAATGATATACTATAAAATATATAATATAGGTCATATGTAAAAACATAATCAGTATACAAAAATGATATTTAAGAAAAAAGAATTTCGTTCAATAAGGAAAAGTAAAAAGCTTAAAATCACAGATTTAGCCCGTGAAGCAGGAATACACAGAGTTACTTTATCTAATTGGGAAAGTGGAAAAAGAATTCCGTCCGAACAAAAGGTCAGGCTTCTTGCCAGGATTTTGAAAATATCAGTAAGTAAGATATCTAATCTTGAAGATGAATACCAGCGTTCAGACAAAAGTCTTACTGAAATGTGGAAATCCTGGCATGCATTTGTCGAACTTGAAAAAAGTAGTTTTGACTCATGTATTAAACAACTACAAAACTATTATAGAGAATACAAAAATTCATCTATTTTATTCAATTCTCTTATTTCTGTAATAAATGATATATTCTATGTCAAAGATACTGACCAAAAATATATCACAGTAAATTCGGCATTTCTTAACAATGTAGGCTTAGATATAAACTTTAATACGCTCGGCAAAGATGATACAAATTTCTTCTCTCTTAATGAAAGTAAAATAAATACCGAAGAAGATACTGAAGTATTACACTTAGGTAAAGAAATAATAAGAGAAGGCTATATACCGGGATCGCGTAAGAAAAAATGGGGAATTATTAAGAAAACACCTATTTTTGATATTAACAATCGAATAGCCGGTTTAATAGGAACTTTTATTGATATTTCTGAAAGAAATGAAAGAGAAAAAGAACGTTCTCTTCTCCACTCAGTAATAAATAATTCGGATGAAATGTTTTGGATTGGAACACTTAATAAAAAATATGATAACATGATTGATTATATCTTTATCAGTGACGCAGTTAATAAAATATTCGGAGTATCTAAGGAAGATTTTAATGATCTTAACTGGGAAAAACACCTCCATAAGGACTTTAAGCATCTGTTTGATATCCCAATAGGCCGTATAAACACAAATAAGTTCCCACTAGAATATGAATACAAATTTATCCAATCTAATGGAAAAATTAAACAATTATATGAAAAAATATTCAGAAATGGAGATATGTTTTTCGGTACTGTCAGAGATGTTACAGTATTAAATGAAAAACAGCTGCTTAATGAAATGTTAATTTCTGGTATTAACAAAACATTAGATTATTATGTATGGATTATTGACTGTTCCGGGAAAAAACAAAAAATTATACCTAGCGGAACAGAACAAAAAATACCGGACATATATGGTTATTCAATAGAAGAGTTTTCTATGCAACAGAGCGATTTTATCGAGGATATAGTATTACCGGAAGATATAGATAAATTAAAACAAATGTTTTCTAAAGGCCCTTATCCAAGAACAGTTATTTATAAAATTAAAGACAAAACCGGAAATATACGCCAAATCCAAAACCACATTATTAAAAGTGAATCCAACGACAATGGATTATTCCTGATCTTATCAAAAAAACTAGAAGACTGACAGGAATAACCTGATACCCATAAAGCTATCACATATAACAACTCGCTCTCTGAAGTGAATATACCCGACGGTTTTATATCCAATATCCAGCTCTGCCTTAACTTTTGATATCTCTTTATATTCTCGTATACCTTTATGCAGATCTTCATTGTATACCTATAAATTAAGGCTATATATTAATAGAATGAAACACCATTTCAATAATATATTACCACTTAGAGTTAAAGCCGGATACAGCCTTGGCGAAGCTTCAAGCTGCATTACAGTTACTCTTCTTTCTGTTTACGGAATGTTTTTTCTAACTGATATTGTAAAAATATCTCCTGCCGTTACCGGAATAATAGTATCATCTGGTGTCTTTTTCAGTGCTTTCTGTGATCCCGTTTTGGGAATATATTCGGATAATTTAATAATAAAATGGGGTAGACGGCGCCCACTTATACTAATTTCAGCGCTTCCCCAGGGAATTCTTTTATGGTTATTTTTCACGAAAATAAATTTTACATCACAGGCTACGGCAGAAATATACTACTTTATAATTATCCTGCTGTGTTTTTTGTTTAATTCGCTCCTTGAAACGCCTCACTTAGCACTTTCTGCAGAAATGACTCAGAATTATGATGAAAGAACCCGAGTAATGGCATGGCGGTCATTTTCCGGACAGATCGGATCTATTCTGGGAGGCCCGGTTGCTGTTTTATTATTTGGTTTTTTCTCCAGGACAATGTCTTCTTCAGGTGCTATATCTTTTTCAACGGGTTTACTTGGAATAACCGGCATATTATTTGTCCTGATTTCATGGCACAGCACAACCGGCACTGAATTGTTTTATAATAAAACCAACTTTGAACTTAAAAGTATTATTAAAACTTCTATATTTAATAAGTCTTTTGTCTATATTACAACATCTTTTACTTTAGTAATGTGTGTTATTGCAATTAATAGTACAGCCGGTATCTATTACCTTAAATACACATTACATATGGATGAAACACAAATATCAATAATATTTTTTATTCTATTTGGTGCAGCTGCATTATGGATACCTGTTATAGAAATAGCATGTTTAAAATTTGGTAAGAAAACTGCATGGCTTATTTTTATAGGTATGTGGGCTATTGTTGATGAGATTTATATTCAATGGATATTATCACCGGAAAAAATCTTTTCTATTTACCTTACTTTCTTTTTTATAGGTGGCGGTTTTATAGGAGTATATATGATAGGCTGGTCGATGATATCTGACTGTATAGAAATAGATGAATTTAAAACCGGCATAAGACGTGAAGGCATGTATTTTGGAGTTATGAATTTTATACAGAAAATAGCAAGTTCATTTGTCATAATAATAATCGGTATCTATATATCAATGATCGGTTACGAACCTGATATTGAGCAGACTCCGCATGTTCAGCTATGCCTTAAAAATTTAAATGGTTCTATAACAGCTATTATTCTTTTTGTAAGCATTGTTTTCTGCTGGCTGGCACCAATAAACAGGAAAAAATATAATGCCCTTAAAGAAGCTATTTTGCTAAAAGAGTCTGAAAAACAATACGATATTTCCGGGTTTAAAGATATCTTGTAGTCATTCTCTCTTTATTTATTCAAATTAAAACTGATACAGAAACACGAATAAGATCAGTAAATACTACATAATCAACTCAAAACGTAGCCTATAATGTAATTTCTATCGTTATTAACACTAGTATTATTGTTTTTTTCAGGGTTACGGTTTAATCATTAATATACATTGTTTAGTAAAGAATATAGTTGAACAAAGTCGCTTTCAGCGACAGTTTTAGTGATTTAATCCCATTTATAGACTTATTATAATTTCTTATGTAATTGCATTCAAGGTGAATGCGTAAAAAACTAAGCATAAGGAGTATAGTAAGATGAGAGGATTAATTGCATCATCAGAAAAGAGCGAGTCAAAGATTAGCAAAAGGCATGAAGAACTTGCCAGAGCATTGAAACTTCAGGGGATGGCTGAATCAACAACGAAATGTTATCTTCGTGGATTTCGTCGTGTGTGTGAATATTTTGACAGGCTTCCGGACTATCTTTCAGTGTCAGAATTTGAACAGTACTTTGCAGATCTTATAGATACTCATTCATGGAGTACAGTTAAAATCGATCTTGGTTCACTTGTGTTTTACTGGAAATATGTACTGAAGCGTAAATGGAAGCATATAGAGATAGTCAGGCCTCCCAGAGTAAAGAAGATACCTGATATACTAACTGTTTCAGAAGTATCACAGCTGCTTGCTCATACAGAACTTCTCCGTTTCAGAGTTGTCCTTTTTGCTATTTACAGTTTGGGATTAAGAGTGAGCGAAGGCGTAAATATAAGAGTTGCAGATATAGACAGCAAAAGTATGCAGGTTCATATACGAAACGGCAAAGGTAATAAAGACCGTCTGATTCCACTTCCGGTATCTACACTTCATGCTTTGCGCCGATACTGGAAGGTTCATAGAAACCCAGAACTTCTTTTTCCTAAAATACTTGGAGGAAAAGATACTGTTATGCATACAAAACAGCCTATGAATATAGGTTGTGCACAGGCAGCTTTCAGGGCGGCGGCAAGAGACAGCGGAATCAATAAGAAAGTATCAATCCATTCACTGCGTCATTCCTATGCCACACATTTAATAGAAGCAAATGTTAACTTAAAAGTAGTACAGCATATACTTGGACATTCACAGATAGAAACAACAGCAAGATATACACATTTTACAAATGTGACACAGGAAAGTTCTGCTGCTGCAATAAACGGGATAATGTCAAAAATTCATTTCCACGACCTTTAGTTTCACTGCCATGAAGCTAAAGGATGTCATAAATACCTTTGGTGAAGCCATGGAAATGAATTATGGTAATAAAATACTTACCGGACATAAAAAAGCAATGTCCGCAATTCAAAGATGCCGAGCCGAAGGTTCAGGAACAGTTCATGTAAAATGTCCCGAATGCGGAGATACAGAGATATTTTATCATTCATGCGGCAATAGAAACTGTCCTGCCTGTCAGCATCATGAAACGGTCAGATGGGTTAACAGGCAAATGGATAAACTCCTGCCTGTGGATTATTACATGGTAACGGTAACCGTTCCATATGAACTTAGAACTGTAATATGGCACAATCAGAAGGAATGTTATAATGCACTTTTTGATTCAGCATCCCGTGCTATGAAGGAAATAGCAGAAAGTCCGAAGTATCTTGGCGGAGATATTGGAATGACAGCGGTACTGCATACTCATGCACGAAATCTTGATTATCATCCCCATATCCATTTTATAGTTGCAGGCGGAGCTGTTGACAGAAAAAATAATCTATGGAGAAAAAAGAAAGGCAAATACCTTTTCCCATGGGAAAAGCTGAATAAACTTTATAAAGGTAAATTTCTTGCTTTACTCAAAGAGCTGGGAATAGGTTTTCCTGAGATTGCTTATGATAAAGAATGGCGTGTAAACATGGAGAATGTAGGCAGCGGCAGAGAGGCTTTGCTTTATCTTTCAAGGTACCTGTACCGTGGTGTAATATCAGAGAAGAGGATTTTTGATAATCATGATGGTACCGTTACATTCAGTTATACAGAATCGAAAACAAATAAAACAAAATACAGAACAATGAAAGGTGAGGATTTTCTGTTTCAAGTCATACAACATGTACTTCCAAAAGGCTTTAGGCGTTGTAGGGATTACGGTTTTCTTCACGGCAATGCGAAAAAAACATTAAAACTTCTGCAGCTGCTATTACATGTAAAACTGAATAATGAAATAAAAGTTAAACGGCCGGAATATAAATGTCCAAAATGCGGAAGCTGTATGAAAATTGTCTATCATATATTCCCGGAAAGGGTAAAACTTTTTAAATATAGAAGGAGCTGTTTGAAAATCCCGGCATAGTGCGGCGCCGGTTCAGCGCCGCAAAAGAAATGTCATGGAAATTGTGATTTCTTTTCCTTGTTCCCGGAAAGGAGTGTAACCGTTTTGCCTGAAAAATTCTAAATTCAGGATTTTTCGGCATAAAAATATGATCAGACGAAAGAAAATTGAAAAAGAAAGAAAAAATGATAGTCAGTTACTTCAAAAATAAAACTGAATGGAAGAAAATGGAAATATTATGCTCCTTAACAATGGACAGGCACATAATATATTTGCTTTATATAATACTGTATAAAAAAGACTCTCTGATGATGCGGACTTGCACAACTTCCGGATAAGATTATTGTTCCTCTAATGCACCACATATCAAAGCTATACTCCATCTTTCGGAAAATAATCTATCCTTGCCTGTTATATGATTTTAAACTGGAATAATGAAGCTAAACCATATAAGAAAACATTTTAGCAGTATTACAATTATCATCGGCATTATTATAATTGCTTATGGATGGCTTACCGTATATGAAACTATTTCAAGCCTTAAACAAACAGTATATAATTCATACCAAAACGAACAGTTAAACATTATAAAGTTGCTAACTCTGGAAATAGAGAATCATAATTTTAAAGATAATTTTGAGTATAAAAAAAACAGCAATGATATTAAATTCATATCAAAATTTATAATAAAAAATATATCAGGCCTGAATTATGGCAGAAATAATGACAAACTCAAAGATTACTGTGATATCTGGTTTATTCCATATAACGAAAAGAGTACTGAAGTAATAATTCCCAACCAAAACTTTAAGGTGAATATTACAGATTATTTTAACCTTAGCAGCAAAAAATCATCGGCAAAGCATATCGATAAGCTATTAACTTCATTAAGAAAAAAAGAAGAGTATACCGGGTGGTTTATTAACAGTAAAGATAAATCATATTCAGACAGATATATTTTCAGATGGGAATATCTATATGGCAATACAGGAATGACTATTGTGGCATTTACGCCATTTTATTTTGAAGGCAGAAAATGGATTTTAGGTATATCAACATTGTTTCCTAAGTTATTACAGAGTTCAGGTACTTATACCTATATAAATAAAGCTGTTTTACAGATGCTGGCAGTCTCAATATTTATTATCATATTATTAATCACAGTACATATCTTCAGACTAAAAGTTTTCAGGTTAAATAATCAAATATCCTGTTTAAAAATTGAAATTGACAGAATTGATCAAGAACAGCAGATTTCTGATATAATTGATTCGAGTTATTTTAATAAAATAAAAGAAATAGTCAATAAAAAATAAGTTTACAATAGAACAGGATTTGGCAATTAATGTTGAACCTATTAAAAAAAATCTCAATTTTCACATTAGTTTGTGCAGTATCTTTAAGCAGTTTCAGTGCAGAAAGTTCTCCTCCATTAAAAAATGTTTCAAATACTGATATCAAAACCAGCCTTATTAAGTTGATACCATTTACTCCACCGCAAACCATACTCATTAACGGCACAGTTGAATCAATTGAAAAACAGACATTGAAGTTTGAAGACCTGGGAAAAATAAAATTTATAGAAGAAGAAGGCGCTGAAATTAAAGGAAATATCGTTGACTCTACAGGAAAAATACTAGAACAGGGTTCTCTTTTAGCACAACAGTATACTGACATAGAAAAAGCTGACTATGAAGCAGCAAAAGCTGCGCTTGATAAAGCAAAACTCGCTCTGAAGAAAGATGAAGATGAATATAAAAGGAACAAAATTCTTGTAAAGAAAGGAGCTATAAGCCAAAAAAGTTTTGAGGCTTCAAAAATAAATTTTTTAAAATCTCAGGCAGACCTTAATAACGCACAGCAAGCTTTATCAAAGGCAGCTTTTAAACTATCTTCAGACTACATGTACTCTTTTTTCGATGCAATTGTAGATGAGGTATACCAATTTCCCGACATATGGTATGAGGGTTTCCATAAAACAATTTCTCTTAAAATGGTAAACCCCATAGCAATTAAAATTCCTATTGAATATATAAGTGATATTAACCATCTATCAGAACACCCTATTATTTATTCTCCAAGCAGTAACTCTCAAATTAGTGATTGGATTTGCAGTTTCACACAATTTGAAGAAAATAAGTATAATCATTATTTTATTGTTAAAAACGGAAAAATTTCTTTTTACAACAATCTACCTGTTAAATATGCAAAACTGCCCAAAATAAGCTGGGTCTGTAAAATTATCTATTTCAATGATAAAAATAGAAATCTTGCTGTTCCATTGGATACAATATTAACAGAAAACAATAAACAATATATATGGAAACTAAATAATAATTTTATCATTGATAAAGACAAATCAATAAATTACAGAATATATACCGCTGAAAAAGTATACGTAAAACCTGGAGAAAAAGTAAAGATAAATATTGAAGGTAGCTTTGCCGGCCTTAAACGTATCAGCAATCCTAAAATGAAAGAAGGTACTCTTATAAAGCAAAACCCTAACAGCCTTAACACAATACTTAATTCATATTATAAACAGACAGCAGGAAAATGCAATTAGTATTACATTTTAATATAAAAAAATTACATTTTTTGTAGTATACCACAAGCAATCATCTAAAAAACTTTAAAATAAAATTATTAACATATATAATAGAATCAAAGAAATTACAAAGGAGCGTATAATGAATAAATTAATATTGACAATTTCGATCTTTTTATTTTTGTTTCTCAATGTATACTCTTATACCACATCAGACAATGCTAATAACGATTCCAACTCTACAGCCATTCAACAAACAAATTCAGACGAAAATAACTCCGATTCAAGTAATTCGGCACAAAGTAAATCAAACAAAAAAGATAACGGTCCGGGCTGGGTTCTTGCTGATAGAAAAAATTTTTTTATAATATCAGACTTTGTTATACCTGAAGGATACGAACTCCATATAAAAATATGGAAAAACGGAAAAGAAACAGAAGAATATTATAAATACTCACCTGAAAAAGGTATTAATGATAACGGTACTATTAAAAAATATCCTGTTGTAGATTCATTATGCTGCATCAAATATGGTAAGAAAGGAGGTTTAAAACCATTCTCTATTGATCTAAATATGGAAGGAAAAGGCTTGACAGACCTGCCCGGATGTATTGTTGAAAACTCCGATAATCCAAACAACAGTCTTAAAGTAACCCTTCCTGATGTATGCCCAAATACAAATATTTAACTGATTAATTTTTTTATGTCTTTTTATTGATATTAAAAAAACAGAAAACATAGGAGGTAATATGAAGACATTAAGTATGTTTCTTCTTCTAGTAACCGGTATAGCCTTTGCAAATGCCGGAACATTAAACATTCACAATATGTGGACTTCTAATAATCCGGACAAGCCTGCTCCTAAAATGTTTTTGTGGCTGGAATATAAAGAAAACGGCACATCAAAAAATATAAAGCTTGATGGGGTAGAAGTTCCAACAGAAAAATATCTCGAACTTACAAAAGACAATCTTGCTTTAACCTGGGATGTAATAGAAGCCGGGAATTTAAGTTTTGTAGTTTTTAATACTAAAGACGGAAAACCTCCCTTAGATAAACATGGGAAAGAGCAAAAATGGTCTATTAATGATGATTCCAGTCTTGGAGGTTTCATAGAATTTACTCAAACCTATAAAAAAGGGACTACTGAGGTAGACGTAATTTGGGCAGATCTCTCAAATGTTGATGGAATTGGTTTACTTTGCGGCTTAAGTGGGCTTCCGGCTAATGAAGGGGGTAAGGCTGGCTATAATGCAATGCAGACAAGCTTTACTGACGCTTTAATTACAAAGTTTTCTACATTACCTACTTCTGCGCAGCACAAAATAACTATTAAAGATAAAAGTTACACTAAAATTGTTGCCCCTGGAAAATCTCCCGCTAATGTTAAAGATCCATGGAATACAGTGCTTGGTCCATACTATAAAAATATTGTTGATAAAGACAGAAAAATCACCCTTACAATTCCAAATTACGACAATGGTAACTGGACTGGAGAACAATTTTCAAATTCTAACTATAAAACTTTTCCAGACATTGGCATTAATGAACCTGTAGCCGTTCATATATCATCAGCATTCAGTGAAAATAAAGATGACCATACAAAGCCTAAATATAACTATGATGCATATATTGTTGCCAGTAAATGGAACGAGGATACAATAAATAATGCAGATGCTACTCATGCTGTATATATCAGAACAAATAATCCTAACCTACCTGATTTTGGCAATGTTCCGCATGATAACAAAAAAGACCCAAATCCTTTTGGAACGAAGTGGACTGGAAAAGATCCCGACGGCAAACCATTATATGGTTATGACAGTATGCATATTAATTTAGCTGTCAGTACAGATTCAACTCAACCTTTCCCTATATCACCACTTGCATTTGCTGTATCAAGGGTATGCGCTGTAATACAGGATGGATATATTAATCCTGACAATAATGATCCTATTGTGTTTCCGGTAGTTACAACAGGCAAAAAATATGGAGGAAATTTATATAATGACTGGATACTGGCAAACTCAAACAGCTATGGACAACCCTACTCTGATGGCCAGGCACAAGTACTATACCATCCACCAAATTCATTTGACTTATATATTCTCGCACCTGATGCCCCAAATACAGGAAGCTATTACGTAAAAGGTGGCGGAATAGATCCAAATGCTGCTAAGTATATACTTGCTATAGGTGGTGGAGCACAATGCACAGTCGACAAAATTTCTATCAGTGGACAGGATATTACAGGAGATAACGGAGCTTTCCAAATCCCTGGAGAATTGTTTAATCCTGACCAGTGGGTGCAAGTTAATTTCCATTTCAAAAAACCTAGTTCAAAACAGTGTTTTATGAAACTTAAATTAAAAAAGAATCCTAATGACTATGGCACTACTCCCCCAACGGTGAATGATTCAGTAGAGCCTTCAACTGGTTTCAGTTGGAGTTCAACAGGTAACAAGGATATGCCGTTTAATTTAGCATCCGGCCCTATTAACCCTGATTCATGGCATAACCCGCAATAAACTTTATAATAAAAACAGGCATCACTTTTGTTCGCAAAGTGATGCCTGTCTTTCAAATATGAATTTGGATTAAAATCTTTTACTTATTCCCAGTATATAAAGTTTACTTTCTTTTTCCGTCAGCAGAAGATAATCCTCTATTTGTACTTCCGAGCCATTAGGCCTTACTATACGGTATTTTATTGTTTTTGGATAATCTCTATTATAAATTTCACTCTCAATACGTTCTTTATCTTCAGGATGTATTATTTCATACCACAGCCCGGGATTCTCCTCAAACTGTTCCTTTGAATAGCCATATCTCTGTTCAATATGTTTATTTCCACTGAAATACAGATATTTCTTATGAAACTGTACTGGAATACCATTGCTGTTTTTCACTGGAATAAGTTCAAGAAGCCAGATATTGTAATATTCAGATTTATCAAAAAGTTCAAAAATAGTATTTTTTATAAATGAACTCTCCATCTGTTCTGTAATATTTCTTTCTATGAAACAAAGGCAATCAATATCCAGATATTTCTTTCTGAACATTGTCTCTTCAATCCATTTGATATTTCCCTCAGCATCAATAATTCTGTATCTGGTTCTCTTCGATTCTGATTCATTTTTAATCCAGGTTTTCATATCAAAAGCATTTCTATAATCAGTCAGTTTAGTTTTATCTTCAGGATAAACACAAACGTCCCACCAGAAACTGATATCATCCTTGAATTTTTCTAAAGGGTATCCATAAAGCTGTTCAACAGAATCTGAAGCAAAAATTATTTCTTTTTTAGGGGAGAATGAAACGAGCCATACAACATCAGACGAATTCTGTAATGCAGCTTCCAGCATCTTACTGTTTTCTTCCATTTTCATTTCTTCTGTCATATCCACAAAAAAACTTACAATGCCTGCGATTTTCTGTTCCGTGTCATATATCGGAAGTTTGGAGATATAGCCAAGCCGTTTTTTTCTTGTACCTGGAATATATCCCTGCAGCTTTATTACAGGTTTACCGGATATTATTACCTGCTGATCAAGTTCTGTATTTATTTTAGCTTCTGTTATATTAAAAAAATTCTCATCTTTTTTTCCAAGCACATTAAATCCGGGATTTAAAGAGAAATGATTCAGAAATGAATTATTTGCCACTATGTATTTCAGTTCAGAGTCCTTAACATAAAACACTGACTTCATAGATGAAAGTATTGCCTTTAAAACAATGGAAGTCTGTCTGTATTCAGAATACTTCAATTTCATAAAGTTCATTATTTGTTTTAACTGTCTATCTCTCTCCGTTTCATCTGTATTAGAGAAAGCTAAAAGTGATTTAGCAAATTCAGACAGATTACCTTCTGAAACTTCTTCCTCTTTAAGATTAGAAAATTTACTTACGGGAACGTTGATTGCATGAGCCAGTGCTCTTAAGTTTTTTTCTGTTGGCACTCTCAAACCCCTTTCCCAAACAGATAAAGTTACTCTGTGTATTTCTGCTCTTGAAGCAACATCATCCATAGTAAACTTTTTCTGCTTTCGAAACTGTCTGAATTTTTCTCTGTCAAAAAGCACCATTATATCGTTAATCCCTTAAAGAAAAGATGAATCAAAATTCAATTATCTATACCTTTTTAGCTATTAATCAATCATTAATAAAAATCAATGTGTGTTAATATCTTTGAGCATAAATACTGAATGTTCAACTGTTTTCAAAATCTCATCCATATACTCTCTTACAGCTTTTACACTACCAGGCAAGGTATATATCAATGCATCATTAATAACTCCAGCAACAGAACGACTTAACAATGCATTAGGAATATGGGCACCATATTTTACTCTTATATACTCCATAATCCCAGGAATTGATTTATCCATAAGTTTTTCTACAACATCTGGAGTCACATCTCTCGACCCAATACCAGTCCCCCCTGTTGTAAAAATTATATCAAAACCTTTCAGTAAAAGTTTAATTTCATGTTCAATAGTTTCTGCATCATCAGGTATAATGACATTATGTAAATTTAATCTCCATGGTCGATCTCTGAAGAAATCTTCAGCTTTTTTCACTATTTCCGGCCCGCTTAAATCTTCATATTCTCCCCTGCTTGCCCTATCACTTACAGTAATAATAGCTATTCTCAATGAACGGGAATAATATTCCAATCTGTCTCCAGGTTTTATTTTTCCGCCACTTATAACCCTACAAAAAATTCCCTCTTTCGGCATTACACATTTACCAACTTCACGATAAATTGCACAGGAATCTCCATGACATGTTTTTCCTATCTGTGTAACCTCAAGTTCAACACGCCCAATTTTAAACCTATCTAAAATTGTTACCTGTGATAAATCGATACCTTCAGTTGTTATATTTTCCGCAAATTCTCCAAATTCTATTTTTCTTCCTATTTCTTTAGAAAATTCATCAACTCTTTCTTTTGATAGCAACGTTATCTGACGATGCCATGAACCTGCATGTGCATCATTAACAATCCCCTTCTCATTTACTTCAACCTGATCAACAGGCTTTTTGATTGTTCCCTGTTCCTCTGAAATATTAACTGAAACCACTGTAGCCATGATTTATATCCTTGATTAAACTAAATTATTTCTTTTGTCTTCTCTATTAATCTGATTCCTACCAGCTCCATATTTTTATCTACAGCCTTGCACATATCATAAATAGTCAAAAGAGCTGTACTTACTGCTGTTAATGCTTCCATTTCCACGCCTGTCTTTCCAGAACATATAACCTCACTCTTTACTTTTACTCCATCATCCAATAATAAAGCTTTTACATCTATTTTAGATATAATTAGAGGATGACAGAGAGGTATAAGTTCAAAGGTTTTCTTTGCTGCCATAACACCAGCCAACTCAGCTGTTATTAAAACATTTCCTTTTTTCATCTTATTTACGGTAATTTGTTTAACAGTATTTTTTTCAAGTTTAATAAAACCTTCTGCTTTCGCGACTCTATATGAATCAGGTTTCAAACTTACATCTACCATAACCGGGCGATTATCAGCTCCAATATGTGAAAGCTTATTTTCTTCATTGGATTTATTTGTCATAATACCTAATTTCTAATTTCTAAATTCTAAATTCTAAATTCTAAATTCTAATTTACTATCCACCAAGTGCATAAAACTTATTATTAGCTTTTTTACCACTTTCAGGTTTATGTTCAACTGCTTTAAGAAATGCATCAACAGCACCAAATTCTTTAACAGAAAAAGATGTATCACTAAAAAGACATGGGAAAAATTTACCTTCACTCGAAAGTCTAAGCCTATTGCAATTTCGACAGTTTCCTCCATCACCACCTTCTACAGGCCAGAACTCGCCTTTAGAAATATCCATCATACGAATAAAGCGAACCTCAAATCCATTTTTATCAGCAAAATCTGCAACCTCTCTGGCATTTTTTTCATTAGACGATTCTCTTATTACACAGTTAAGTTTTATTTTTTTAAAACCTGCTTTAACCGCAGCATCAAGTCCTTTTAAGACCTCATTAAGTGTATCAGTACTTGTAATCATTTTATATTTTTCAGGATCAATAGAATCCAAACTTACATTAACCCTATTTAATCCATTTTCTTTTAATGCCGAAGCATATTGAGCAAGCAATACACCATTTGTGGTCATGGATAAATCTGTTATACCTTCAATTTCAGAAAGCATTTTAACTAAAGATACAACTCCGCGACGCACAAGAGGTTCACCTCCGGTAAGTCTAACTTTATTAATCCCATACTTTACTAATTCAGAAACAATATCAACTATTTTCTCATAAGATAAAATATTCTCATGATTAATAAAATCTACCCCCTCTTTAGGCATACAATAATAACATCTCTGGTTACAGCGATCGGTTACAGATATTCTTAAATAATTTATCTTTCTGTTAAATCTGTCTAACATCTACAAGAGCTCCTTCTTCAACATGAGTAACTCCAATCGGCAATGATATTAAATATTCAGCCGTACACATAGCATTAATATGTGCTGAACCATGATAATCAACCTTAAAAACTTTTCCATTTTTAATAACTACAGGCACTAACGCTTCTCTTGCTGCCCGTTTACGCCTTATGGATTTTCCTAACTGCAAAGGGAAAATATTTGGTTTAAAGTTATATCCCATCATTTTGTATAAAAAAGGTTTTACTAAAATTTCAAACTGTACAAAAGTAGAAACAGGATTTCCAGGCATACCAAAACATACTATATCATCTGATATACCAAAAGTTGTCGGTTTCCCAGGTTGAATCGCAACTTGATCAAAAAGAATTCTTATTCCGTTTTTCTCTAATATTTTCGGCACAAAATCATAATCCCCCATCGAAACTCCGCCTGAAATAAGAATTACATCATTCTCTTTTATTGCTTTAGATACACAGGAATCAATAGCTTCAATAGTATCTTCTGCAATTCCATAGTACTTAGGTATTGCCCCCATTTTAACTATCTGTGCAGAAAGCTGATAACTATTACTATTTCTTATTTTAGGCCCATCAGCTTTCTCGTAAGGCTCAACCAATTCGCTACCGGTAGCTATAATGCCAACTTTAGGCCTTTCAGCAACTTTCGGTTCGGCACAACCGACAGAAGCTAAGACTGCAATATGCTGAGGTTTTATGAGTTCACCTTTATCAAGAACAATCTCTCCACACTTAATATCTTCACCTTTAAAGCAAATATTTCCTCTACGCTTTTGAAAATATTTAAATTTTCCATTTTCATCTTTTTCTAGAGAACCGGTAAATTTTACTTTACCATCTGTTTCTTCTGTTTCTTCAACAATAATAACACAGTCAGCACCTTCAGGAAGCATAGCGCCAGTCATAATTTTCGAGCATTCAAGTTTATCTACTGTTTTCTCTGGAACATAACCAGCCTGAATTACCTCAATATTTTTCAATTCATGCTCAAGATCTTCAGCTCTGCAGGCATATCCATCCATAGCAGATTTATCAAAAGGCGGCATATCCAGATCAGAAACTACATTCTGAGCCAACACCCTATTTAAAGCGTCAGAAATATTTACCTGTTCCTGTCCGGTTTTTCTTACCGAACTCATGACTATATCATATGCTTCTTTAAAATGTATCATTATTTAACTTCCTCAAATTGAACAACTCAACTCCTTATCATATTCTTATATTATTTTATATTTAACAATTTAATACTAAAAGTACCATTTTTTTAATATTAAGACAATAAATAAGGCAATATTTGTAGAAATTATTGCCTCTAATATTTATAATTGATATTATTAATATACTCAAACCGATTGAGTTTTCGAAAGACTTTAAAAAATTGAGTTCGACCGCAAGGTATATAGCCAAAAACTAAAATACTTTCGGTATATCTAATGGATCTTCACTATGCTGGAAAAAATATTCAAACTTAGTCAGCGAAATACGAATATCAAGACTGAATTATTAGCAGGATTAACTATTTTTATTTCAATGTCTTATATTTTTATTTTAACTCCTAAAATTCTTTCTAAAACAGGAATGGATGCAGGAGCTTTATTTACATCAACAGGTCTAACTGCAATTATAGCAACATTATTTATGGCTTTTCTGGCTAATAAACCTATTGCAGTAGCTCCCAGCCCAACAATTAACACTTTTATCATATTGGTAATAGTATTTCGCATGGGGCATTCGTGGCAGTTTGCATTAACTGCAGTAGCAATAGAAAGCCTTCTCTTTACATTAATGATCTGTTTTAATTTAAGAGAGGCAATGATAAATACTATTCCCAAAAATTTATTACTGGGGATAACATCCGGATTAGGATTCTTTGTAATACTTTTTGGTCTATCTAATCTAGGTTTAATAAAAACCGCAAATAACATATCATCAATAAGTTCATATGCAATACAACCACTTTTATATGGCAGCATAACTTTAACGCCAATAATCGTAATTATTATTGGCGTCTGTATAGGCTCCTTCCTGCTTTTGAAAAAAATAAAAGGTGCAATATTAATATCAATACTCGCAAGCACAATTATAGGTATACCTTTAGGAATTACCACAATACCACAGAATTTCACTTTTTTTAAGCTTCCGCCTTCTATTTCTCCTATATGCTGCAACCTGCAATTCGAAAATATCTATTCAAGCGACTTAGTTCTGGCTGTATTATCTTTACTTTTTTTAGATCTGTTCAACGTCATTGGAACGCTTGTTGGTATAACATCCAAAGCAGGCCTTCTTAAAAGGGAAAACCATCTGGATAAAATGCATCATGCATTACTCGCCTGTTCATTAGGTTCTTTAATAGGAGCCTTTTTTGGAACAAGCACATCATCACCTTATATTGAAAGCACAACAGGTATTATGGAAGGCGGTAAAACAGGTTTAACTTCTTTAACAACAGCCATACTGTTTGGATTTGCCTTGTTCTTTTATCCCGTTATTTCATTAATTCCATTAAGCGCAATTGTTGTAGCATTAGTATTATCAGGTTTATATCTAATGAAGTCACTCAAGTACATAGATTTTGATGATCCTTCTGAATACATTCCAGCTATCCTGACTGTAATCATTATTCCACTTCTCTGTAGTATTTCGGGTGGTATAATTATCGGAACAGTGACATATGTATTACTAAAGCTTATAACAGGCAAAATTAGGCAATTGGATATTGCCCTGGTAATATTAGCAATACTTTACTGTATAAGCATTGCGTTCTTCAAAATTAATATGTTCATTTAAACTTCGAGCTTATAGTTTAAATGAAAAAAATACAAACAACATTCATTTCAAAAAGCCCTAATACAGTATTTACTGTCTTGTAATTCATTAGTAACACGTCCAATAACCTTAGTTGAAGCATAACCTTCATCAACCAATTTTTCCACAATTTCACCTACAGAATCTGCAGATGCACACATCAGTATCCCACCGGATGTTTGAGCGTCACAAGCGATCATTTTAAGATTGTAATCGATTTTATCATCAAACAGTATATCTTCTTCAAATGATTTTAAATTACTGAAAGCAGCACACGGAATACATCCCATTTCAGCTAATTCATTAACTCCCGGCAAAAGAGGGATTTTATTCAATTCTATTTCCAAAGCCTTCCCACTGGCAAGAGCAATTTCTTTGGCATGCCCTAACAAACCAAAACCTGTTATATCTGTAGCACACTTTACACCATACTTTTGCATGATCTCTGAAGCTTTATTATTTAGTTGGCTCATAGATTTCAAAGCAATCGTTAAATTTTCTACTGAAACTTCACCAATTCTGTCCCCAGCCAAAATAACTCCCGTACCAACAGCTTTAGTTAAGATAAGAACATCTCCCTCCGCTGCTTTTGTATTTGCTATGATTTTATCAGGATGAACAAAACCCGTAACAGCAAGACCATATTTCGGAATTTCATCCACTATAGTATGTCCTCCTGCAAGAACGGCTCCTGCCTCCTTGATCTTATCAGCCCCTCCCTGAAGAATATTTTCGAGGACTTCTATTTCTACCCTATCAGCAGGAAACATAACAATATTTAATGCCAAAGTAGCCTGACCTCCCATTGCAAAAATATCACTCAAAGCATTTGCTGCAGCTATTTGACCAAAAGTATATGGGTCAGAACAAACCGGAGGGAAAAAATCAACCGTTTGTATAAGTGCTGTTTCTGGATTAACTATAAAAACTGCTGCATCGTCAGAATTGTCATTACCAACTAGAAGATTTTCATTAAAAGCCTGTGGCAGCTTTTTCAACAATTCATTCAACCTGCCGGGGGCTAGCTTTGCTGAACATCCACCTGAAGAAACATTACTTAACAAATCATATTTCACACTTACCACCTTTATACGTTTCTTTACTGTAATATTTAAACGGCTTACCGAGTTTATTCAATAATTCAATAACTGAGGTTTTCTGCTCCGAAGGCACTTCTAATGCAATACCGCACTGGGAAGTAAATTCTCTAGGTGTTGGAACAGCAATACAGGTAAACCCATTTTTCTTACACTCTCTTTCAGCAAGAATTACAGCACGGGTAGATTCAAAAACTAATAAAATTTTATTTTCCTCTATCATAAAAACTAATGTAACTCCGCCACTTCTTTTAGAGCCTTGACTAAAATCTCAAAATCCTCTTTTGTATGAAATACTGAAACCGCTATTCTTAAGGTTCCATTGGGATATGTATTTAAATATTTATGAGCAAGAGGAGAACAGTGAAGCCCCACCCTTGTTTGTATATTATATTTTTGGTATAAAGCATTACCCAATTCAGAACAGTTCAAAACTTCAGATGTGATAGAAAAAAGTTCTCCCTGAGATTCTTTAAAATTAGAGCATATCACTTTATATTTTTTTACTTTTTTTACTTCATCTATCAGCCAGAAGAAATCATCCGCAGAATGTTGTTTTTCCATTTTAGAAGTTAAAGCACCATACAATCCAAAAATACCAGCAATATTTGGCGTACCGGCTTCAAATTTATCAGGCATAAATTCAGGCATTTCAAAACTCTCGGATTTACTGCCGGTACCACCATAAATAAATGAAGATAACATTTCAGGTTCTTTTACATATAATCCGCCGGTTCCTGTTGGCCCCATCAATCCCTTGTGCCCAGTAAATGCTACAAAATCAAATTTATCCTCTTTCACATTAAAACTTAAATGCCCGGCTGACTGTGCCGCATCAACCAGAATAGGGATATCGCCAATTTTATTTTTTATTTCTGAAATATTTTGAATTACACCGTTTACGTTGCTCTGATGATTAATTATTATTAATGCAGTTTTTGATGTAAGAGAACTGCTTATTTTGTCTATATTAACCAACCCATCACTAAATGCAGGTAGTTGATTAACTTTTACATCAGATTCCTTCATCAAAGCAAAAAGTGGTCTCATCACAGCATTATGTTCAAGAGGAGATGTAAGGACCTCCTTGCCTTTTAAATTCAAGCCTTTTAAGACCGTATTAATTGCATAGGTAGCATTTGGTGCAAAAATAATATTATCAGCATCAGCATTTAGACTTTCAGACAGTAAAAATCTTGTCTCCTCTACTACAGCAGATGCCTCTAATGCACGATTATAAAAACTTCTTCCATATGGTCCACCAATCTCATTTAAGTATCTTGTTATCTCTTTGGCTACTGCAGAAGGCTTTGGAAAAGAAGTGGCAGCATTATCAAAATATCCATTAAAGCTATTCATTCAATCCCTTGACAGATGGCAGATTGGCAAATACACTATTTTCATCAAAGATCATTTTAAATTTAAAATTACTATCTCCCAAATACTTGTTTGCCCATTCCCAAAAACCAAGCAAATAAAAATAATCACAATGAATAAGATTGTTTTTCTTTCCTCTAAGCATATGAGACGAATTGGAACAAATATGAATATCAAGATCACAAAGATATATATTATTATCTGAGCTTTCCAGTTTATTACATAATGACCTAAACCAAGCCTTAAGATAATTACCTGTTTGTCTAGAACAAAAACAGGGCTGTTTATGTTTAATACCTTTTACTGTTGCAGAATCAGGCCAATTTAGTGAATCTAAACAAAACATATTAGTATTTTCTTTATTCCCTGCAACTAATTTTTTACCTTCCGGAGTCAATTTTACAGCTTCAAACTTTTCTAAAGCCGGTTTAAATGTTTTACCCCAGGCAAAATACCATGAATAACGAAAATTATTTCTTTCCAAATCAAATTCACCATCCCATGAAACTACTTTTCTCTCAAGACTAACTCCCTCATCTGTGCCTATTAATGCAAAATCTGTTCTTCCCTGCAGGTTTTCTGCAGTTTGGTGCCATCTCCACAAATCGTACCCTGTACCAACTTCCAACAAAACTCCATCATCAGATCTAAATAACATAACAAGCGGGATATGTTCAAATTTTACTTCCTTACCGGAAAAGTCAGATAAATCAATATTTATGATATCAAATTCAGAAGTTTCAGGATTCTTTTGAGTATAAACTGTAACCCCCTTCCAATTACCAGACAAAAAAAGTGAATCAACTGTCATATGTTCCATAGGTGTAGTCGCACGAACAATTATATCAGTAACAACTTTAAAATGATTACCGGCCTGTTCCCATTTTCTTTTTATAACAGGCTCAGAACCAAATGGATTCAACGTCTCAGTTTCAACCCACTGCCATTCTGTCTTTTCAGAAAAATGAGAACGGCAGATTTTCTCAATACCATTCTCCTCTTTTAACATTCCTAATTCAACACCACCTGCTCTAAAAAGTTCCTTATTGTTGAATTTAAAATGCATATCTCCCGGGCCGGATAAATTAAATTCAGCACACCACTTATTATTTTCTTTATTACTTTGTACAACTAATGACATATATTAAAACTCCGCAAAAAACATTCATGCTAATTTATAAACTGTTCCCTATCTTCTTCGAAATCGATACCTTCTCTGGCTTTCAATCCTCCTGCAATAAAAATTCTTCCAGTATCAGGGTTTTCTACAAGACAGGGAGTCGTCTTATCTTTTTTATAGGTTTCCTTTTCTTCTAAATTACAATCAGTATCATAAACATAATATGAAAAAACTGAAGGACTTGCCTGTACTAAAATATGTAGCTTTGAAAATCTGTCTATCATACACTGAGGTCTTAAATTACCTATATCAACACCGATACGGGCAACCCCATATATATAATTTTCATCCTGAACAACTAAGCAATAGACATTATCAGCACCATCAAAAAAAGACCTAATTTCATATATTCTCTTTTCAATTTTTTTACCCTCATCTAAATCCCCTACTGTAGGTACGCCTACAATTGCCTCCCAAACTTTAACTCCAGGAGTAATCTTAAAATCTATTGTATTGGACTGATAAGAATTAGGTAATTGAGCATGTTTAACCATTGCTTTTACAGAATATTTTCCATCCATTGAAATATCATACATTTTTGACAATGGTACAATTATTGTTTCCATCTTTCCAGGTGGAATTACTTTACCAATAATGGGTACTGAACCTATCATCTTGGGTTTTCTATCCGTATAATTATCAATATCAAAAATAAGTTCTCCCTTTAAGCCGGAACGCTTTCCAAAAACTAAGGGATGACCACTTTGATTCTTCATTGTCAGTTTTACATAAACTGTTTCATATGTCATATAATTTTTTCGATTTGACTCTAACTTCATCGCAAGTTGAGCAAATGTTTCCATAGGAAAAAACCAACTAAAAACTAAAATAACCAGTAAAAATTTTCTACTTATAAGCATAAGAAACACCATACATACAAGGTTTATTGTAAGGGTAAAATTAACGCCCGATTTCAAGTCTTTGCGCAAGCTTTTCAGGAAGTCCTGCTTTTCTTATTTTATCTTGAACAGCCTCAATATCATAATCAACGCAAACTCTTTTTATACTTCTCTTATCTAAATCATATATAACAAATGAAGCTCTATTATCACCATTTCTTGGCTGTCCAACACTACCAATATTAACTAAATACTTACAACCAAAACTAGCATCAACTACTATTTCATCTTCATACATAGATAACTTATCCCATTCAGTCAATTCTTCTATTCCTACAGTTTTAAATTCCATAGAAATACCTTTTCTAAACAAAACCGGAACATGAGAATGACCACAAAAACAATATTGAGTCATTTGGTAGGAAAAATTATCTTTGGCATGATAAACATCCTGAATATATCCCCAGGAAGACGGTGAATCTAAAGTTGCATGAACCACGGTAATATTTGCTTTACCAACAATTTCTTTCAATTTTGGTTTTCTCAACCAGTCCCGCTGCTCACCTGATAACTGCCCTCTTGTCCACATAACTGCATGTTTGGCACCAGAATTAAAACCTTCAAGATTAAAATCATTGCCTACATATTCATCGTGGTTACCTCTTACTATTGCAACCAGGTCCAGAGACCTAACGATTTCAATACACTCGGCTGGATTTGCATTATAACCAACAATATCACCGGCGCAAACAAACTTTGTTGCACCTTCATATTCTGCTCTTTCCAATACAGCATTTAGTGCTTCTAAATTTCCATGTATATCACTAATTACAGCAAATTTCATCTTTAACCCCAAAACCCCCACAAAAAAAATTAATTTAACTCTTAAGTATTTAGCTGCTGTCAATTCAAAAAACACTATCAGCTAAACTGACTTAGCTAAAACCAATACAGCTGCTAAAGCACAAACTATATGACTTTCCAATATTAAAGAGTTAAATAAAAAGTTCTATATATATCAATTTTTCAGAGAATATCTAATTAATCATAATCAACAACAGTATTAACTGAGTAACCTTTAAGTCTATCTCTACCCTTAAGAGAAATGAGCTCAATAACAAAATCTACGCTCACAACCTGTGCATCAAACTTCTCAACTAAGGAAATAGCAGCAACAGCAGTTCCTCCTGTTGCAAGTAAATCGTCAACGATTACAACTCTATCATCCGAGGTTAAAGAATCTTTATGTATTTCTACAGTTGCTGTTCCATATTCCAGTTCATAAGAAGCTTCATAAGTATCATAAGGAAGTTTTCCTTTTTTTCTGACAGGAACAAATCCAATCCCTAATTTATAGGCCAATACCATACCAAAAATAAATCCCCTGGATTCAATCCCTATAATTTTAGTGGGTAAATTATCTTTATATCTCTCTGCCATAATATCAATCACTTCAGAAAAAACGTCTGGATCTTGCAGCAATGTAGTAATATCTCTAAATAAAATTCCTTTTTTCGGATAATCTGGAATTGCTCTTATAGCAGCTTTAATTGTTTCAATACTCATTTAACACCTACCTTAGTATTATATATAATTATTTGTTTTAAATCTTAATACTAGTTTAATACACAAAAACTCAAAACACAATATTCTTTCACAAACCAGCTGAGCCGGAACCAAAAATATGATTTTTTTAAAAGTTCGTTCAAATTTTTCACATTGTATCTGTTTACATACAAACATATTACAATTCAATCATCAAATTTCTTGCCAAAAAAAATGCAAGAATAAAATCATAAAGGTTTTATAATCATAAATGTATATACAAACCATCAACAGAATCGGTTCTTTCTGTTTCAGAAAAAACAAAAAAGGCGATATTAGAATAAGCCGGATTCTGTTCCCCGCCTTTAAACCTAAAAACATCAAGTTTAAAGGCGGGGCGGCAACCATCTATCTATGCAGCCAGAACCCGGGATTATAGCTACGGGCCGCAGCAGAATCCCCTATTTGGCCTTGCTTCAGGAGGGGTTTACCATACGATATCACTTACGTGAATACCCGGTGAGCTCTTACCTCACCATTTCACCCTTACCAACCCGAAGATTGGCGGTATCTTTTCTGTGGCACTTTCCTTCCCCCGGCGTATTGTCCGAGGTATCCAACTATTGCTGGACTCCCTGCCCTGCGAAGTCCGGACTTTCCTCCCAGCTACTACTTTGAATACAGAATTAAATTTAAAACAAACAAAATACTAAACTCAAAGTAATAGCTGGGCGGCTGCCTACTAATATCGCACCATTAACTTACATCTATATATTGCTATTTATAGCTAATTTAGAAAAAGAATCAGCTTTTAATTATTTTTTTTAAATTCTTTCCGATGCCCAAAACAGTATAATACATCCCCGGCAAGAATCATTTCGTTTGCGCCCGGATTAGCCATTAAGTCCGTATCACGCTCTATTGTTAATATTTGAGCTCCCATAGTTTTTCTAAACCCGCTTTCTGCTATAGTCTTTCCGGCAAATTCATCACTTTCACTTACTGCAATTCTGATAATGCCAAACCCTGTTTCTCCAATAGCCATATCTTCAAAAGCTACATTACTGATAATATTTGATTTACGAATTCTATTTCTGATATGCATCGATAATCGTTCCCAAAGTTTACTGCGGGCAAAAAATTTACTGATAAGAATAAGAAAAACAACCAAAATAGCAAACTTCCCTAGCTGATATACAAAATCAGGCACCCAAATATCAAGAGCTGTAACATGATAATATTTTTGTTTAACCTCAAAAATAGGTCTTAAAAAATTCACAAAAGTTGCTATAAGGGAAATTGAACCTGCATACCCAAGAATCATCATTGAAGCAGCAATTTTTTTCCTTTGGGGATGTCTGGTAACAAGTAAAGCTTCCCTGGTAGTAAAACCTGTTAAGGTAAAACATGACAATGCCTGAAATTTAGCCTGTTCCCAGGGCATGCCTGTCAATTCAAAAGCTATAGCACCAATTCTAACCATTACTACCACGACCACAACAGTCAAAGCAAACAAACACAATCCACCCATAAATATCCTCTTATATATACCTCAAACAATTGAGTTTCTAAAAAATTTAATAAAAACTAATTCGGTTTCCTGATATCCAGCTAAAATTAAAAATACCTTAGGTATATTTATATGAAATTATTGTAGATAAATCTCGATTTTTAAACAATGATGGTTATTTTAAGCTTTAATCAATGTTTTAAATCCACTTTTAGTTTTTATGTAATTATAAGCTAAAAAGGAAAATTAACTATATTTTTTAAGTCATAAATTAAGGAAAGTTATTTAATATGATTAAGTTAGATTTTTCAAAAAGTAAAGATGGTCTAATCCCGGCAATAGCACAGGATTGGAAAACAGGTGAAGTGTTAATGTTAGCCTATATTAATGAAGACTCATGGAAATATACTTTAGAAACTGGTAACGCAACATATTGGTCTCGTTCCAGACAAAAGTTATGGAAAAAAGGTGAATCTTCAGGTAATGTTCAAAAAATCAAGGAAATATTGGTGGATTGCGATGAAGATACTGTTGTTTTTAAAGTTGACCAGATCGGAGATGCTGCATGTCACCTTGGATATCGTTCATGCTTTTTCAGAAAAGTAAATACTGAAACTAATGAACTTAAAATTGTTGGAGAACTGGTTTTCGATCCTAAAGAAGTATACAAATAATGTAAATAAATAATTGCAGAACATATACTGAACACAGAAACAGCAAAGCGTTTCCTTTCAGTTCCGGAAAATTATGCAAATAAATAAAATACTGAATTTAAATAGGGAGTACCAAATGTCAAAAGAAATTAAAATAAAGCTGATTGATCAGATACATCATTATTTTCCTGATTTAATTTTGAAAAATGATGTTTCCTGGTCAGAATTAACAACGCTTGGTGTTGGCAGTTCAAAACCTTTGGTAGTAGAACCTGTAGATGATACAGTATTACCTGCTTTACTGCGATTTTGTTATAATGAAAATATAACGGTTCTTCCTGTTGGCGGAGGCAGTAATATAGTTGGTTCAGACTGCAATTTTTCAGGAATAGTTTTAAAATTAAAGCATAGTAACTTCTCAAAAATAAAAATCAGTCATGTTCATGTTACTGCAGGTAGTGGCGTAAAGCTATACGATTTCATCTTAAAATGTGCTGAAAAAGACTTAGGAGGAATTGCAGAATTAGCAGGTATTCCAGGAACGATAGGAGGTTCATTACGCACTAATGCCGGAAGATTAGGGGTATCAATAGGAGATTTCATAGAAGAAGTATGCGGATTAGATAAACAAGGTAACTCATGGAGCGCTAATGCTGACGAAATAACATGGGGCTATAGAAGTACATCACTGCCTAAAGATATTATAATAACGGCAGTTATATTTAAAATGAATAAGATAAAGTCTTCAGCCACACTATGTGCCGTCCAGGAAAGTATTGCCGCACGAAAAAATATTTATCCCAAAGCCCGCAACGCAGGTTGTGTATTTAAAAACCCGATCGAAGGCCATGGAGCTGGCAAACTCATTGATATTGCAGGATGCAAAGGTTTAACAATGGGTGATGCTGAAGTCAGTCCTAAACACGCAAACTTTATAGTCAATAATTCGAGAGCAACAGAAAAAGACTTTTTAGATTTAACTTTAGAAGTTAAACGAAGGGTATTAAACCAAGCTGGAATTTATCTAAAACCGGAAGTTTTCTTTGCAAATAAAGATAGTTATGAAAAACTAATTTCAACATCAGAAATACTAAATGTAGCTGTTCTGAAAGGAGGCAGTTCACATGAACGGGCTGTATCTCTTGAATCAGCAAAAGGTGTAGCAACAGCTTTAAAAAATGCAGGTTACAAAGTCAAAGAGGTTGATATCCAGGAACCTAAAGTTACCGAAGAAATAAAATTAGCTGATGTAGTCTTTCCTATGCTTCATGGCGGTTTTGGTGAAGATGGCAGAATCCAAAAAGAGCTGGAAAATCATAATTTATGTTTTGTTGGCTGTAACAGTACTTCTTCTGAAATTATTATTGATAAAATTAAGACTAAACTTTTCTTTAAGGAAAATAATATCCCTGCCCCGGACTATGCTGTTCTTGAACATGGTAATACTGAGTTCCCATCAAATTTATCTTTACCGGTAGTTGTAAAACCTCCATGCGAAGGTTCAACTTTCGGAGTTTCAATCGTAAAAGAAATGAGTGAATGGAATACTGCTTTAAAATATGCAGAAAACTCAACCGGCCAAATATTAGTGGAAGAATATATAGAAGGCTATGAACTGACAGTCGGAATATTCGATGGAAAAGTACTACCTATTGTACATATTCTTTATCCGGGAGAAATGTATGACTATGATGCAAAATACATACACGAAACAGGTGAAACAAAATATATCACACCCCCTGACTATAATATGTTTCCTGTAAAATTTCAGAAAGAAATTCAGGAAATTGCATTAAGAGCATACAAGACTGTAAATGCAAAAGATATGCTCAGGGTAGACCTTATCGTTTCAAAAAAAGAGAATAAACTGTATTTTATTGAAATGAATAGTATTCCTGGATTTACATCAAGCAGTCTATTACCAAAAGCAGCAGCTTCTGTAGATATTCCATATATTCAGCTTTGTGGTAAACTTGTTCAGCTTGCAGCATCAAGAAAACCGTGAAACTGTGAAACTGTAAGAGCAATCAACAAATCAACAAATCAACAAATCATATATATGTCAGACACAGTTAAAGGAATATATTTTGCAATAATAGGAGCTGTTTCTATAGCAGTCATGGGAGTTTTCGTTAAATTTATTGGACCGGATCTCCCTACTCTAACTATACTCTTTTTTAGATTTGCAATAAGTTTAGTAATATTATTGCCTTTTATATATAAAGATAAAAGTTTCTCATTCAGAATAAAATTTCCATTTCAGCTTTCAATCCGAATACTGTCAGGTATACTCGCGATGGCACTTTATTTCCTTGCAATCCAAAAAATAGCTCTTGTTAATGCCATACTGTTAGAAAGTGCTTACCCTGTATTTGTCCCCATTATTATATTTTTTCTTACAGGGAAAAAAACAACCAGTAGAGTGATGTGGGGTATTATTATAAGTTTTATTGGTATTATTATTGTACTACAACCTGGGACGGACATTTTCCATCCTTATTCTCTGGTAGCAGTTTTATCTGGAATGGCGGCAGGTCTAGCATATGTTTTTCTAAAACTTATGCTAAGTAAAGATAGAACACAAATGCTAAATCTTATGTTTTATTTCTTCCTTTTTGGAAGTTTACTACCTTTACCATATGTCATCATTAACTGGAAACCTCTTACTTTTTTTTATATTATATGCATATTAGGAGTAGGAATATTTGGCTATGGTTATCAATATTTTATGACCAAGGCATTACAACATGCTTCTGTAAGAATAGTATCACCACTTGTCTATGTGTCTGTAATAACCGGCGGTATTTTTGATTGGCTTATCTGGAATACTAAGCCAAATTATTTAACATTAATCGGGGCAGCAATAACAATACTAGGAGCTGTAATAGTAATTTTGAACAGAAAACAAATTGATGAAAACAAATGAAATCTAAGTGTAGAAAAATATACGATATACTCTTTAAAGAATATGGAACAGTTCCCTGCCCCTTAGATCATAAAACTCCATTTCAGTTAATGGTTGCAGTAATACTTTCAGCTCAATGCACAGATAAACAGGTAAACAAGGTAACACCTAAATTATTTGGAAAGTACCCTACCCCGGAACTTCTTTCAAAGATCAACTTAAAAGAACTGGAAGATATTATAAAATCAACCGGATTTTACCATAACAAAGCTAAAAATATACTAAAAACCTCTCAAAGATTAACAGAACAATATAATAGTAAGCTTCCTGAAGATATAGAAACATTGACAAAACTCCCCGGAATAGGACGAAAAACAGCAAATGTCATTGTAGCACAGGCATTCGATAAACCCGGTTTTGCAGTTGATACACATGTAATTAGACTTCTAAACAGGATAGGAATAGTTGATACTGATAATCCGGTAAAAATTGAATTTACTGTAAGAGGACTTCTTCCACTCGAAATACTGGATAATTACTCCCTCCTTCTAATCACCCACGGTAGAGCATGCTGCAAAGCTAGAAAACCAGATTGTCAAAACTGTGTTATAAATAAATTATGCAAATCAAGTCAAGTCTAACCACGACCTATTTATAACTCAGAATAAGTATCACAATATTATTTTATACTCCATTATATTATCGAGAAAGAATTCTTATTATTTTTTCTAAATTTCTCACACAACATTTTTTAGTATTCAATAATTTTTTGGGTAAAATTTTATAATATGTTTTTGAACTTGTTTTTGACAAGCCTTTAAGATACTTTTCAAATTCTTTTTTACATTTTTTAGATGTATTATATTTATCTATAGAAAAGTCTGTTTCTAAGATTTCTAAAAATAATGCTTCGAAAGTAGGACATGTTATTATCAATTCAATCTTATGTTTCTTAATCTGGTTTAGCACCTTCTTAGTAAACCCTATATCTCCATCAATAATAACATATTTCTCAATATAATAGCCTGTTTCAATATTCCTAATAGCAGATTCTACTATAGTATTTGGACTACCTCCTTGAGCATTTTTTACATCAAAATTACAACCTCCACGTTGAAACAAATCAATTAGATAATCAATAAAAGCTTTTTCAGTTGTACCTTCTACGGTAATTAAAACGGGTGTTTTTGTTGATTTCCTGGCCATAATCATCTCCTATATTCTAGGTTTTGCGCCGTAAACACCAGAGATATATTTTTTATACCAGTTATCATCATGCCTTATACCTTCCATATCGCTAAGTCGCCATATTTCACTTTCTTTTTTATCGTTTTTTTCAACTAAAAGAATTTGGGTTTTATCTAATTTGTTCATTACAAGTGGAGAATGAGTACTAAATATCAATTGGGCACATTCAGGATTAGTCTCAGGATCTGCAAATCTATCTATTATAGGTATAAGTAAATCTGGATGTAAGTTTACATCAAGTTCATCTAGAACCAATAAACCACCATAATTTAAAGCTAAAAGTATTTTATCAAGCAAACTAAAAACTCTGCGAGTTCCTTCAGACTCCAACAACCATGGTAACTCAAACTTTAAATTATCAATAAAATGAACCCCCATTATTTGATAATATTCTTCATTCTCTATTTTTGTTTTTTTTACATTAATTTCATCTAAACCTAGATCTAGCGAATGAAGTAATTCCATTGCTTTGTTTTTAAAACTTTTATCTTTTAAAAATAGCTTTGCTATCTTTCTATATGCATCTTTGGAATCTTCTTTATCAAAAAGTATAGGATATGAAGGATTTATATCGGTGAAAAAATTATTCCAATAATTAATAAAAAGTTCTACATAGCCACTCTTAATATGTGGAAAAGTAGCTAAAATAGAAGCTTTAGGATTCATATCAGAACTTCCCAATAAAGTATTAATTTTTTCTTTTAAGTCACATTCGCCTATTTTCACTTTAACATCGTCACTAATTGAGCGTTTTATTAATGATGTTAACCTGATACCAGGAGTTTTATACTTCAGTTCTTCCTTTATCACAACACTATCAAGCCTTACCCATAAAATATATTTATATAGAATTTTTCCTATATAAAGCTCAAGTTCAATTTTTGATATTGGTGGCATTTGATTTAAGCCAAAGAAAAAAGTGGCTATAGGAAATCTTAATTTATCAATATTGGAATCTATAATAAAGTTTTTGATGAAGAATAATAGCTTAAAAAAATTTGTCTTTCCAGAGGCATTAGCCCCAATCACAGTCATTATTTTAGATAACCTTATATCCTTATTAACTTGATAAAACATATTGTTTTTTGGCGCTGCTTTTCCTACTTCAAAAGCTACAGTATTTTCTTCATTGTATGAAAAAAAATTAGAAAATTTAATAGATTTTAACATTATATTACCCATAAATATTTTATTTTTATATCTAAATAGAAGTTAACAACATAATATCAAGAATTTTTATAAAATCAACATTTTTTTGTTGAATTTATAAAAAAATATTATTTATCATCTCTCAAGTACTTTTGGGTCATAGCACTCTTCTTTACTACTTGCTTTCTGAATTAGTTTAAAGAGCATATCCTTGATCAGGAAGCACTCAACAAACTGCTAAACGATTGTATCAAGATAGTGATAATCTTTTTTGTTTTTTGTCTGTTTCCTCAGCAACAACTTCAGATATAGCTAACTTAGCTTTATAATTCTCTGTTTCTTTGTTGAAAAAGATTCTTTTTCGAATTATGACATTTATAAATAAACAGTATAATTTAATGAATAATAAACCCTGTGTCTAGTTACCTAATCAATATCTAGTTCATATACTTTTTTTCTAAGAAATAGCATTAGCTCTTCTGTTTTCTTAAAACTTCTACATTTACCCGGGAAAATTGTTTTTCCAACTTTTATGACGATATTCTTATTACATGAACGATTACACTCCCTTGCCAACCATAATGTTCTAAGCACAGGTTTTATTTTACCTAAAAACTGGAAAAACTTACTGTTAGATCCTTTAAAGAAAATAGGTTGAACAGGACACTTCGCTGTTCTTATGACCATACCGGTAGCTTTACCCCATTCTTTATCTACGACTTTTTTGAGATTTTTATCATAAGCAGCAACCTCTCCAGCAGGAAAAACACCAAGTACATGACCATCTTTAAGCCAATTCACAGTTTCTCTTACACCTCCAAAGCTTTTTTTTGAAGAATCTGTATTACCAAAAGGATCGACAAGAAAAAAATGTTCTCTTAACTCAGGAATCCCTCCCAGTACATAGTTAGCCATTAACTTTACATCGGGCCTTACCCTTTTAAGTAAAGCCAGTAAAGAAATACCATCAATAGCACCAAAAGGGTGATTAGCTACAACAATCAGCGGCCCTTCTTTTGGGATTTTTTCTAAATCTTCATTAGAAATATTTATCCCTATATTCATAACGCTTTTATGTAATAGTTTTTCTGCAAAATTATCATCAGATTCTATGCCGCAGGCAGCATTATAAATTTTACCTGAATCCGTGAGATAATTTTCATAAATGAAAATTTATCCACGATTTAGTTGCTTTGCAGGATATTTTTTTAGAATTTCTTAAATTTTAACCAAAATTTTCAAATTTTGAGAATTTCAGTCTTTATTTTATTGGTAAATCTTACAAGAATAGCTTTTTTGTACAGTATTCTCCTTTCCGATAGCTTTAAGAGTTATCGATAAATATAAATTTCCATTTTTTTGTCTTATGCATATTTTGCATACAATATTTTTATAGCCCTGTAATACTTATTGTCCAAACCAAACTTTAAACTGTAATAGTTTCCTGAAAAAATAAACTTACATGCTGAATAAATAATTTTAAGAAGGACTGTCCTTATTCTTCTTCTTGAAACATTTACTGTTTCAAATTCAACAATATCTATACTGATTCTTCTTAGCAGGTTATATGATATTTGTGCAAGTTGAAGGACAAGACTGTTTGTTTCAAATTTTCCTGATGGCAAGCGTTCTACATCCATATCTGTTTTCAATTCACTGTGGAACTGTTCGGAAGTTCCATGCATATGATAAAGCTCAATTACCTCTTCAGGCTCAAGTGGAAGATTAGTCCAGAAGGTATTTATATAAATTTCAGGAATTAGCAAATGCTGTCCTTCTCTGCTGATTGTAGTTTCAAAAGCTTCAATTACAACATTAATATTTTGCATGTCTTCTCTTTGAGCAGGTTTGATATGTTCAACAAAGCCGGTATAACGAATTTTACCTTCTCTTATTTTTTCCCATGAACAATGGCTTTTAGCATGATCAAGCCAGTAGTATTTTGATTCCTGTCGAAGGTTTCTTTTAATAATATAATAACATCTGTCATTGATTACCTCTATTAAATCAGCTGCGTCATAACCGGAATCAAGTCTTATGAGAATTTTATCTGTAATTCCAAGTCTATCTGTTATCTCAAGGCATTTTTTTGTAAATTCAATTGCACCTGCCATAGAGTGATCTTTACCGGGTCGTAGATTGCAGTTCAGCATATAACCGTTTTCACTAATGTATGCAAAAACAGGACAGTACCCTATAAAATTTTTATATGTATTACCTACTTTCTCTTTAGAACTGCCGGAATTATCCATAGGCGATGCATCTATGTCAAGTACAATAAGATTCATACCGGTAACGGAGGTTTCTTTCAGAACAGTTTCTCTAATCAAAAGTAAATTCATTTCCAATAGTATATCAAAAACTTCAGGAAGCTTAGCAAGCTCATCAAGGCGCTGTCTTAGGGTTTCGGAAGAAGGGACAATTTTTATGCCAAGCATACGTTTAAATGCAGTGTTGGTACGATATTCCTCTATGTCTTCAAAAGCTGTGCTTCCCATACATAAAAGACCAATATATGATAAAAGTATATCAGAATTCAAAATAGCATCAGATCTTTTATTCATTCCCTTAAGTAGTTTTTTGATATTTTTTGAAAATTTTATTTTCATTAATTGTCTTCCAATCAAAGCTAATCCACCAATGCTATTGATTTTTTCGTTTGTCTGCTCTATTTTAATGTTCATAAATTTTTAACCTGTTGAGTTAGTAATTATAGTTACTTGGTCGTTAATATAATATACTACACTTCAACAGGTTATCTATATTGAAAGAGAGTTTTAACTCACTTTTTCAGGTTTTATCAATATTATTTATTCCAAGAACTGAAAAGAGAATTGGTTGTATAAGTTTTGCAATAGGTTTCGGTAATTTTCTTTGTAAGGCAAGTCCCAGCCCTTCACTAATAAACTTTCTAGTCATATTTTTCCTCTTATTTTTTTTATTTATCTTATTTAGATTAATTATAATTTAAAAATCTTTTAGCTTTTTATTCTTCAAAGAGGAAAGAATTAGAAAGAATCACATTAATACTTAACTATTTAAGACAGAGACAACTAGGATTTTATTTTCTCGATACCGACTCTATGGTATTACCCAAATCCTTTGTCTTTTAAAGCTTTGGAAGCATTGTAAATAATAGGCTCTATATTCATGCTTTAGTATAAATAGCAATAAAAATGCTTATACTAAAGAAATACATTAGTAACAACAATGTATGTTAGGTTTATTGTTATTACAAAACAAATATTATAAATAATAGAAGATATTAATCTTATAATAATTTAAGGATCATCCAAGAAATCTGCAAAAAATTATTAGATTAGATCATCAAATGCTGTTTCTCTTATCCAGAATACAACGGTTAAAAACAGCATTAAAGAAAAAACACAAATTATAACATAAATAAAAGATATATCTTTAAAGAAACGATATCCAATCATAAGAAGCATTGGAGTAAATCCTCCAATAATATTTGCAAGATTAAAACTTGTTCCCATACCTATATATCTGCACTGTGTAGGAAATATCTCTGTAGTTACAAGATTTACTGCATTAACAGGAAATGCTAAAAGAATTGAGAGAATTAATATTTGCCATACAAGTGTACTGTTATCAAACAAAATAAATATGCCCGCAACGACTGTCATAATTAATGAGAAGATATTAATAATTTTTCTTCTACCATAAATATCAGAGAAATAACCTGAAACAAGAAGTAATACTGAAAATAATATCAAAGAAAAATCTATAAGTGTATTTTCTGCATTTGAAACTTTTAGCATTTTCCCCAATTCAGGCATAAAAATAAAGATCGCAGAATATAATACTGCAATAAAAACATTTATTATCACAGCTAAAAAAAAGTTTTTTAAATTGTATTTAAATAAACGGTATACTGGATGCTCTTTAACAAGCTCGCTACTCTGCACATTTTTAAATAATGTAGTTTCATCAATTGTAGTTCGTAACAGAAAAAATATTAATCCGATTATAAACCCTATAAAGAAGGGTATTCTCCATCCCCAGGCAGCCATATTCTTTTCATCAACAAAATAAGACAATATTGTTATAATGAATACACTGGAAAAGAATCCAATATTTGCATTTACCGCACCTATAGCTCCAATAACTCCACGATGTTTTTTCTTACTTTCATCAGCCTGCTCTACAAGTGAAACTAATGTTCCTGAATATTCACCTCCAACAGATACTCCCTGAATAAGCCTGCTGATTATCAGAAAAATTGTAGCAATGAAACCGATAGTTTTATATGTTGGCAAACATGAAGTAAAAAGCATAGCAAGAGCAATCATAAGACTTGAAAGTACAATAGCACGTTTTCTGCCATATTTATCCCCCAAAATACCAAATAAAAAACCGCCCAACGGGCGGGTTACATAAGCAAGTCCAAATATTCCAAAAACATAAATCATAGACAACAGTTCATTTTCCTTTGGGAGAAAATCAACTGCTAAATACGTAGCCAGATAACCAAATATTCCAAATTCATACCATTCTAAAAAAGTCCCAATACTAGTAATTACTATCGATTTTTTATTAACCAAAATATCCTCCAACAGAAAAAATTATATTACTTTTACTCTTGTAATTATGGTAATGCACATAATTACAATTTCAAAATATTGGAACTCAATATTTTGATCTGGAAAATATTATTTCCTATTTACTTTTCTTTTTTATTTTTATAGAGATATTCTATTCTTGCTCTTACTTTCTTGGTCAAATTATAGAATATGTCTTTTTCTATATCTGTTAAGTCCTCTGTTATTTCTGCATGGCATATATCAATAATCTCATTTATTTTAGGTATTAATTTAAGTGCTTTCTCAGTCGCAAAAAGCTTAAAATTACGCCTGTCGTTTTCATCTATTTCCCTTGTAATTAAATCTGCCTTAAGTAATTGTTGTACAACTGTAGCAGTAGTGCTTTTGCTTATTCTTACTTTTTGAGAAAGTTTCTCCTGGGATATTCCATTATTTTCAGCAATATTCATAATAAAAGGAAATTGTCCCATTGTAATATTAAGCTCTTTCTTTAACTCCCGAGCATAATAATTGTGGGTATAACGGCTAATAATATAAAGGTTTAATGTCAAATCTTTCATCTGGTCCCCTCGAATATTAGTTCTAAAACAAACTAATAAGTTTATAATTAATATTCCTTCAATAAAAAAGTTTAAATATAATTTTTTATTTTTCAACTTGTTTTTCTAAATAAGTCAAATAAATTTAATAGTTCTATATAGAACTAATATAACAAAAAACAATGAAGGAAAAAAAATAATGTCAAGAACGAATTTTACTGTGTATGCTTTAGCTTTAACATTCTGTTATAACCTCTTAGCCTCACAGCCTACACCACCACCAACAGTTATGGTAGCAAAAGCATGCAGCGTAAATCAAACCACTCCTAAAGAATATTCAGGCTTAATTGAGTCAATTAAACACGTTAACATTATGCCCAGAGTTACAGGTATATTACTCAAAACTAATTTCGACGAAGGAAGTATTGTAGAAAAAGGGGCTTTGCTTTACGAATTGGAAGACACAACATATTTAACAGCAGTTAAAATATTAGAAGCTCAACAGGAAGAACTTAAAGCTATTTTAAATTATGCAGATACCGAATTTAAACGTAAAGATACACTTCTAAAGAACAAAGCCGTTTCTGTATCTATACATGACCAAGCGGAAAAAGAAATTAATGTAGCAAAAGCAAAAATAGAAGAATTGGAAGCCTCTCTTATTGATGCAAGAAACACATTGTCATATACAAAGATATATGCTCCAATAACAGGAAGGATAAGTAAGAGTAATTTTACCGAAGGGAATCTAATTACTCCACAGGGAGGAAAGTTAGCTGAAATTGATCAAATAGCACCAATCTATGTAAGATTCAGTCTAAGTGAAAAACTTTTTTTTAAGGATTTTGGAGGACGTAACGGAATAATAAAAAAGGCAGAAGTTCAACTTAAGCTGGCTGATAATACTCTTTACGATGAAATAGGAAAAGTAACTTTGATCGACAATAAAATTAATCCTACAACAGACACTATAACATTATGGGCTACTTTTAAAAATATTGACAATAAACTTATTCCTGGAGGATATGTTACTGTTCTTCTTTCATGTAAACCACATAGACCATTTGTTGCAGTTGTACCTTCATCACTAATTGTTCATAATGGAGGTTATTATGTATATATTTTAGATGATGATAACAGAGTAATTCAACAAAAAGTCAAAGTTGGAAATGCTGCTAATGGCTTACAAACAATTCTATCTGGCCTTAAAGGTAATGAACGCATAATTATTGACGGAACCCACAAAGTTAAACCCGGCATAATTGTAAACCCGATTAGTGAAGAATTACTGAAAGAGGTTAAATAATGATTGCTGAAATTTTTATCAGACGCCCAAAATTTGCTTTTGTTATATCTATCCTAACAGCTTTAGTCGGAATAATTTGTCTTTTTAGGCTGCCTATTTCAGAATATCCTGAAATAGCACCACCTACGGTAAAAGTTACAGCAACATATCCAGGAGCAACATCACAAGTAATTGCTGAGACAGTTGGAAGTGTGATAGAGGAACAAGTCAATGGAATTGAAGATTTACTATACTTTAAATCTGAAAGTGATAACAACGGTAACTATACTTTGACACTGACTTTTAAACCTGGCACTAACTCTGATATAGCACAGGTTAATGTCCAAAATGCTGTACAACGAGCAGAAGCACAGTTACCAAATACAGTAAAACAGATTGGCATAGTAACAAAAAAACAGTCAACAGATATGGTAGGTGTTTATGTTTTCCGCACAAATGGAGAAAAACTATCTCTCCTCCAACTCGCAAATTTTGTGAGAATGAACATCAAAGATCCTTTTGCAAGACTACCTGGAATGGGTTATGTTGAAATACTTGGTGAACGTAACTTCAGTATGCGGATATGGCTCGATCCTGTAAAAATGTCAGCTCTTAATCTAACCCCTGAAGTAGTTATTGAAAAGATTACCTCTCAGAATAAGCAGGTTGCAGCAGGAACAATTGGTGGAGAAAAATCTAATCCATATTTACAGTTTAAAGTAGATGCTCTTGGACGTTTAAAAACAACAGAAGAATTTGGGAATATCGTTGTACAAAATACATCAAAAGGTGAACTTGTTCGCCTCAAAGATATTGCCAAACTTGAACTAGGCGCCGAACGTTATACAGATGAAGGTTTTTATGATGGTAAACCATGCATAGCAATGGCAATTTACAGGCAGGAAGGAGCCAATGCTGTTGAATTAGTTAAAAAAGCAAATAATCTTTTACTAAATCTTAAAAAACGTTTCCCTGATGGTGTTAGTGGTTTTATCTCATATGACCCAAGTCATTATATCTTAGAAAATGTAAAAGAAATAGCAATCACTCTTATAATTACCTTATTACTTGTAATTGCAATAACATTTCTTTTTCTTCAAAACTGGCGTGCAACAATCATTCCAGCTTTGGCTATCCCTATTTCGATTCTTGGAACATTCTTTTTCATGGCAATCTTCGGCTATACAATAAATGTACTCACATTATTCGGTTTAATTCTGGTTATTGGCTCATTAGTCGACAATGCAATTGTTGTTGTAGAAAATACAATACGAATTATTGAAGATGAACATTTGCCCCCTTATATGGCTACAACAAAAAGCATGAAGCAAATAACAACTCCTATACTTACTGCAACTTTAGTTTCGATGGCAATATATGTCCCAATAGGATTCTATGGCGGTATAGTAGGCACAATATATATGCAGTTTGCTGTTACTATGTGCATTGCTCTTGCTATTTCAGCATTTAATGCATTAACTTTAAGTCCGGCACTTTGCGCTTTAATTCTAAAGCCAAATGTAGGTGAAAAAAGTAAAAGAATGAATGTTTTAGGATGGTTTGATAAATATCTTAATAGAACAAAAAAAAGGTATATTTCTTTTTCACGCTTCATGATACGCAGATTCTATCTTACCATCATATTGATTATTGTTATATTGAGCTCAAATTATTTTCTGCTCAACGGATTGAAAGGAGGTTTTCTACCAAGTGAAGATAAAGGGGTATTAATGTGTGAACTTGAACTTCCACCTGGAGCTGCCCTTGAAAGAACAGAAAAAGCTATGCTAACCTTTAATGATAAAGTACTGAAAATACCTGGAATAAAAGATATTATTACTGTTGCAGGTTACTCAATCATGAGTGGAGCCAGTGAAAACCTTGGATTTGCTATTGTTACTCTAAAAGATTGGAACAAACGAAGAACAGCTGAACTAAACATTATTAATATCAGAGATGAAATAATAAAAGAAGGTTTAACAATTCCATCTTCAATAGTACGAGTATTTCAGCCTCCAGCCATAATGGGATTAGGAGTAACTGGAGGTATTACATTTGCTTTTAGAACAACAGGGAATGATACACCTCAAAAATTTGAAACAAAAGTTTTTAAGCTTCTTGATCTTTTAAACAACCACAGCAATATGCCGGAAGTAATGTATGCTTTCAGCAGTTTTAATGCACGAACACCACAAATTTTCCTTGATATAGATAGAAGAAAAGCTGAAGCTCTTGGTGTTCCTGTTGGTCGTATATTTTCAGCATTGCAAAGCTATCTGGCAAGTTATTATATCAATGACTTTAATATTAACGGTTATTCTTTCAAAGTAAAAATACAAGTCGCAAGAAATGAACGCTCGAATATAGTTGACCTGGAAAAAATAAAAGTACAGAATAATTATGGAGAAATGGTTCCACTTACGGCTCTGGCAGATGTAAAAATCACATTAGGCACAAGAAAAATTGAGAGATTTAATCAAAACATGTCAGCTTCAATTACTGTCATTCCTATTCCTGGAGCTTCTACTACAGTATTAATGAATAAAATAGAAAATTTGGTAACCGCAAATTTTACAAAAACATATGATCTAAGCTGGACAGATATGAGTTATCAGGAACGCAATAACGATGGCCGAATTATATTGCTAATGATACTGGCTGTAATCTTTGGATATCTCTTTATGGTTGCGCAATATGAATCCTGGTCAATTCCAATGCCAGTCATTTTATCTGTGACTTTTGCATCACTTGGCGGAATAAGCGCTCTATATTTTAGTGGAATGTTACTTGATATTTATGCTCAATTAGGCCTTATTATGTTAATTGGACTCTGCGCTAAAAGTACAATCCTAATGGTAGAGTTTTCTATGCAGGAAAGAAGTTCTGGAAAATCAATAGCCCGTTCTGCAATAAATGGAGTTCATTACCGCTACAGAGCTGTACTTATGACTGCATGGAGTTTTATTATAGGAGTAATGCCGCTACTATTTGCTTCTGGAGCAGGCGCGGAAAGCAGAAAAGTAATTGGAACAACAACATTCTGGGGTATGCTTATGGCCACGTTGATAGGTATAGCTTTTGTACCTCCAATGTTTGCTGTATTTCAAAAATTTAGAGAAACAGTCAAAAGCAAAAAGCGATAATTTAAATTTCTTATAAGAATAATTTTAATTTAGGCAGTAATCTTAACAAGCTACTGCCTAAAAACCACTAAACTCACAGAAAGCTATAAAGTTACTCCATCTTTAAAGATGGCAATTTCACGATATCCCAACTTTTCGTTTGAAGCCAAAATTTTACCACTTGCAACATCAATTATAAATTTTAAAAATTCATCACTCAGTTCATCAATATTAGAATTTTCTACTAAACTACCCGCATTAAAGTCAATCCAATGTTTTTTGTATTTTGCCAAATTAGAATTTGATGAAATTTTAAGTGTTGGTACAGGCCCCCCAAAAGGTGTCCCTCTACCTGTTGTAAATAATACCATATGTGAACCGGCAGCAGATAAAGCTGTAACAGCTACAATATCATTACCAGGTCCTGAAAGCAAATTTAAACCATGTTCTTTGAGTCTATCACCATATTCCAAAACATCCATTACAGGACTTACTCCACCTTTTTGAGTACACCCAAGAGATTTATCCTCAAGAGTAGTTATTCCTCCTTTTTTATTCCCCGGCGAAGGATTCTCATAAACAACCTGATTATATCTGATAAAATATTCTTTGAAAGAATTTACCATATTCACACACTTATTAAAAACTTCTTTGTTCTGACATCTGTTCATCAGTATCTCTTCAGCTCCAAACATTTCTGGTACTTCTGTTAAAACTGTTGTTCCACCAAGGGCGATAAGCTTATCAGAAAAAGCACCGACAAGCGGATTAGCTGTTATCCCGGAAAGTCCATCAGAACCACCACATTTTAGGCCCACTTTTAATTTTGAAACAGGAACTGGTTTTCTTTTAAAAGATTCTGCGTAAGATGCTAATTCATCAAGAAGCTTAATTCCTTCTGCAAATTCATCTTCTACATCCTGAGCAATCATATATCTGACTTTTTTAGAATCAATATCACCAATAACTTCTTTAAAGCTCTCCATCGTATTATTTTCGCACCCCAAGCCAACAACTAATACACCTCCTGCATTTGGATGTTTAACTAGATCAGCAAGTATTTTCTGAGTATTATGATGGTCATCACCAAGCTGAGAACAGCCATATGGATGCTCAAATGCATAAATTCCATCAATACCTTCAGGAACTTTATTAGAATATTCACGACATAGCATTTCTGCTATTTTATTAACACACCCTACAGTAGGAATAACCCAAATTTCATTACGAATTCCTACATCTCCATTTGGTCTTACAAATCCATCAAAGAATGGAACATCAATCTTTGCTTCAGGAAAGCTAAAGTCAGGATAATATTTGTATTCTTTTGTCCCTTTCAACAAAGTCTTTACATTATGAACATGGACATGTTCTCCTGGTTGAATATCAGACAATGCATATCCTATCGGATAACCATACTTAATAACATTGCTGCCTTTGGCAATATCTGTTATTGCAAACTTATGGCCACGCATAATGTCCTGTTTTAATTCAACATTTTTTAAATCAATAGAAACAACTGTTCCACTGGCTATATTTTCCAGTGCAACAGCTACATTATCGTTTTTGTTTATTTGAATGTATGTTTTTTTCATAGAACCTATCTTCTTTCCAATTCATAGGATTATTGATAATGTAATCGGATATTTTTTATATGATTTTTCATTCCGAATAATATGTTCGTAATAATTGCACTGCCAAATTTTATCTCTGGCGTATTGCAAATCTGCTGTACGGGCGTATTGCAATACGCCCCTACCATACGATTACCCCTATATTATTTGATGATGATTTTAATTTATTATCACTTTCATTTGCACATGAAATTTTTGTGTGTGATTTCAATTATACAATGAATGTGATTTGGCATTATTACATAATTTGGCATTTATCAATTGCTGATATAACACCGTTTACCATTATATTTTTTAATGCACTCGTTACAAACTCTGTTAAACCATCTATCTGTGTCAAATCCTGATCCCAAAAATCTATATTGCCTAGTATCTGTTCTACAATGTCTTTATAATCAATCTTTCCACTATTCCAAACTTCATCAAAAAAATCAATTACATCACTATTATCATTAATCAGATAATTTTTCTCATTACGTTCACCTAGGAATTTCCCTTCAACTTTTTTCCCTTTGTAAAATGCAATCAACGCAGCAAGAGAAAATGCTATTCCTTTAGGCAAACTTTCATTTCTTTCACAATAATCCAAAAGACTTGGCATGACTCGAACCTTCCATTTGGACACAGAATTTAATGAAATAGAAATTAGCTCATGTCTTATAAAAGGATTTTTAAACCTCTCAAGAACAGAACCTGCATAAGACATCATAATATCTTTATCCATATCAAGAGAAGGCATTATTTCATTAAAAACAATATGCTTAACCAGTTTGCCAAAAACTTCATCATCCATCATCTCGCCAACAGTATCAAGTCCTCCTAAAAATGCCCCTAAAACATTGGCAGTATGTGCTCCATTTAAAAATCTGACTTTCTGTGTTCTATAAGGTGTCATATCATCAGTCCAGACAACATTTAAACCTGCATCAGTAAAAAGTAGTTCTGCCGATAATTTTTCAGGACACTCAATCACAAAAAGATGAAAAATTTCTGACGTATCAATGAGTTTATCATTATAACCTAGTTCATCCTGTATTCTCTCTACTTCGTTTGCCGGATATCCCGGTACAATTCGATCTACCAATGTACTCAAAAAATAGTTTGCATTTTCTATCCAGGCTTTAAACCCTTTATCAAGCTTCCAGTCTTCTGCATATTTGAGTACATACTTTTTCAATGTTTTTCCATTTTCAGCAATAAGCTCACAAGGAATAATTATGAAACCTTTATTATTATTGCCATCAAAGCATTTATATCTTTCATATAATAATGAAGTAAGTTTTGCCGGAAAAGTTTCCTGACATTTTTCAGAATGTAAAGGTTCAGGTTTGTATGCAATGCCTGCTTCTGTCGTATTTGAAAAAATGAATCTCACTTCAGGCTGTTTAATAACAGAAACTACATCAATCCAATTAGTATAAGGATTGATACACTCTTTAACAGATGTAATCAAACGTTTCTCTTCGGTTACTTTTCCATTCTGAATTCCTCTTGCAAACTGAGTGTAAAGCCCATCCTGCTCATTTATAAGTTTCACTAAACCTCTATCAATCGGCTGAACTGTTGAAATAGAACCAAAAAACAAATCATGTGAATTCAAAACATCAATCATCCAGTCAACAAATGCTCGCAAAAAGTTACCTTCTCCAAATTGAAGAACCCTTACAGGATATCTATTCTTTTTACCAACAGTCAAATCTTTAGGAAAGATAAAATCACTATTCAAAAGTTCTCTATTTAATTGTTTTAACTCACTCATAATAATTACCTTCTTAAATTGTAATTCTTAATTATCCATCATTTACTTAGTCCGAGCGCATCCGGTATAAACATTGATATTTGAGGTATAAACGTTATTAATAGCAAAGCTATCACCATTGCTAAAATAAAAATCGGCATCTGTCTTGAAACTTTAGTTATAGACGAATCTCCAACACTGCATCCCACAAATAGACAGGTTCCAACAGGAGGAGTACAAAGTCCTATACATAGGTTAACAATCATTATCATACCAAAATGAATAGGATTAATTCCAAGATGAACAGCCATAGGTAGGAACAAAGGTGTAAATACAAGAACAGCAGGTGTCATATCCATAAACATGCCAACACAAAGAAGCAGCACATTTATAATAATTAGAATAACAAACTTATTACCTGATAAAGATAAAAGTTCCTGACTTAGATGCTGTGGAATATAATCATAAGCCAATACCCATGACATAGCCGCTGACATACCTATCAAAATCATAACCACAGCTGTTGTTTTAGCGCACTGTAATAAAATTTCAGGGATATCTTTCAAAGGAATCTCTCTATAAACAAAACATGCAATAATGAAAGCATAAACAACAGCAACCCCTGCAGCTTCAGTTGCAGTAAAAATACCTGATAAAATTCCTCCCAAGACAATTACAACAAGTAAAAGACTTAATAATGCACCTTTGAATGCTACTAATATTTCCTTTAAGCTGGACTTTTCCCCTGCCCCATAACCTCTTTTAATGCTTATAATACCTGCTGCGATCATAATACATATTCCTACAACAATTCCGGGAAGTATTCCTGCCATAAACATTGCGGCCACAGAAACCGTTTGAGAAACCAGCGCATAAATTATCATAATATTACTTGGAGGAATCATTAAACCTACAGTTGCAGCAGTTGCAGTCACTGCAATATTAAAATTTCTATCATATCCCTGTCTATTCATTTCAGGTATCATAAACCCACCAACAGAAGAAACTGCTGCTGTAGCAGAACCAGAGATAGACCCAAAAAGCATACAGGTCAAAACGTTTACGTACCCTAAACCTCCGGGGAACCTTCCTACAACTGTTTTAGCAAATACAATCAACCGTGATGCCATACCTCCTCTTCCCATCAGAATACCTGACAAAATAAAAAAAGGTATTGCAAGCAATGCAAATGAATCAATACCGCTTGCAAGCCTCTGAGCAACAATAGTACATGCCGGAATATGGCCAATTGATATAATAGTAAAAAGTGTTGCTATCCCAAGACAAAAAGCTATTGGAACATTCAAAACCATTAAAATAAAAAAAGTTGCTATTAAAACAAAAATTTGTGTATCCATATCTATTTCCTTTCAGCTGTTATTCCGTAAATCCATTATCATGATGCGGTATTTCAGGAAGCTCACTTTTATTGAAGTTTCCTTTTAAAAGCATAACTTTTTCATATATGCCTTCAAAAGAAAAAAGAATCATAAAAGCTCCGCAGATCGGAATAGCCAAATACACCAATCCTTTATTAATACCCAACACAGGTGTCACCTGGTGAGTTACAGTTAAAATCAGATAAACAAGACGTCCACCACCATAAAGCAGAATAGTACAGGAAAAAAACAATACTATTATATACACTAAAATATCAGCATAAATTCTTCTTTTCCCTTTGGCAAATCGATCTACAAAATAATCAACTCCAAGATGTCCGCTTTCCATAAAAACAATGCATGTACCAAGAAGAGAAACCCAGATCAAAAGAATAGTAGCAAGTTCAGCAGTCCAGGCTGTCGGTAAAGGCATTACATATCTTGAAAGAATCTGCCACACTACATCCAAAACCAATGCCCCCATCATAATTAAAGCAACCCATTCAAGGATTCTTACCAGGGTATTTCTAAAAAATTTTACCATACCTAACATATTACTGAGCCTCCTGTATTTTTTTCACAAGTTCACCAAGTTTGGTTCCTTTATATTTAGCATACATGGGGTGAACTTTTTTCTGAAAAGGTGCTTTATCTACCTGTAGTACTTTGACTCCACTTTTTTTAATTTTTTCAAGATCTTCAGCTGATACTTTTTTCCATAATTCTATTTGATAATCCAAAGACTCATTAGCAGCCTTCAATATTATTACTCTTGCTTCTTCCGGTAAACCTTCCCAGACAAGCTTGCTAATCATCAGCACATCCGGAGTTCTAGTATGTTCATCTAAAGCATAGTATTTTACTGCCTCATACTGGCGGGAACTATACAAACTTGGAATATTATTTTCAGCCCCATCCACTACACCTTCCTCCAATGCTGTGTATAAATCTCCATATGGAATCGGAGTTGGCATCCCACCCATTACCTTAATCATTTCAATAGCAACTGGGCTGCTTTGAGTTCTAATCTTCATACCATATAAATCTTTAGGCTTTAAAATAGGTTTCTTCCTAGTATAAAAGCTACGTGCGCCTGCATCATAAAATATTAAACCTTTCAAACCATATTTCATACCTGAATCAAGGATAGATTGCCCTATCGGCCCTCTTAATATGTTCCAGTAATGATCTTCATCTGTAAAAAGGTATGGTAACGAAAGCACTGAATATTCGGGGACAAAACTCTCAAGTGCTGATGCTGAAGTTTTTGTCATATCAATACAGCCTAACTGTACCTGCTGAGTTAAATCAACTTCATTCCCCAACTGTTCATTTGGAAATATCTTTATTTCTATTTTTCCATCAGAGAGTTTTTTCACTCGATCAACAAAAAATCTCATACCTTTTGCAACAGGATGCGCTGAGTTCATACCATGTGCAAGTGTAAGAACAATTTCATTATCCAGTTTATTGTTTACATCAGAGTTTTCAGAGACTTTCTTTTCATCAACATCAGAAGCTGTTCCACAGACACTCCATATCAAAAAAGCAAAAGCAACAAGAATAAAAAATCTGAATCTTTTCGTTTCCATACAATTCCTTTACTTTAAATTATTTATATAATGCACCATAATTTTTACATGCTCTGAAATCTGCACTTTCCAGGTTATCAGTACCGAACGTATCCCATGCAGAAGGACGTAATGCATCATCAATATCCACGTTATGCATTGATACTGGTATTCTAAGCATTGAAGCTAAAGTTATCAATTCATGCCCAATATGTCCATAACTGAATGAACAATGATTTGATCCCCAGGCTTTCATAACTGAATATACTTCTTTGAATTTACCTTTACCTTTAAGATTTGGAACAAAGAAAGTCTTAGGCCATGTCGGATCAGTTCTCTCAATAATAGTATCTTCAATATCTGCCGGTAGCTCAACAGAATAACCTTCTGCAAGTTGAAGAACCGGACCTAAGCCGTATACAAGATTCAATCTTATCATAGTTATCGGCATTCCATCTTTTGTTTTAAAACTTGAAGAAAAGCCTCCTCCACGGAATGTGGCAAGTTTTCCGGAACCCCACTGAGTTGCATTTACACACTTATCTGCATCATCAGATGTAATTTCCCAGTGTGGTTTAATCCCGGGTTGCCCATCAACAGTCATTTCTCCTGCGCAATCCATAGCTGCAGCACCGGAATTAGTAAGATATATAAAACCATTCTCGGCTGCACCTGTTAATTTTTTGTCTGTAACTCTTTCAACAGCTTCAGGACTCCAGTAAGTTCTAACATCACAAAATGCCTGAGCTGTACCTGTCAAAAGGTGTCCCCATAGCATAGTTACACCATTCAAACTGTCATTTTCAGTAGAAAGGATATAAGGCTGTCTAATTCCTGACCAGTCAAATGAAGAATTACTTATTGCTTCCATAAAATCTGCATTTGGAAAATGATCAGTCCATTGACGCTGCCCCTGGAAACCTGCAACAATTGCATTATGTCCTTCGGCTTCTTCTTTATATCCAATCTCTGCAAGTTTAGGATTACCAACCATCAGATCTCTGGCTATAAGAACCATCTTCACGACTGTTTCCCAGTTTTTATCTTTCTGCTCTCTTGATTCCTGTTTTTCAGCAGGATTTGGATCTGCCATTTCCTTACAGTTTTCCTTAGTCCATTTCAGAGCTTTTTCATACTCATCTTTATCATAGATTTCTCTTTCAATTCTACGGACAAACTCACTCATATCAATATATTCATTGCGCATGCCAAGATATGTACGGAAAAAATCTGAATCAACAATAGAGGCACCAATCCCCATACATACACTACCCATTGATAAATAAGATTTCCCTCTCATTTCTCCAACTGCTACTGCACACTTTGCAAATTGCAAAATCTGTGAAGCAATGTCAGTAGGAATAGAAATATCATCCATATCCTGAACATTACGTCCATATATTTTAAATACAGGAAAACCTTTCTGTTCTGATACTGCACACATAGCTGCAAGATAAATTGATCCGGGACGCTGACTTCCATTAAATCCCCAAACAGCTCGGGGCATATGAGGGTCAAGTTCCATCAATTCAGCAGCATATGCAAACGCATAACTTATATCAATTATTGCGCCTACATTCTGAATTTTAAAATATTCCGAACAGCGAACAGCTTCTGCCACACCACCTATTGTAGTTTCAGAAACAATAGCTTTAACAGATTCACCTGTTGAATATTTCAAATTCTTATTAATTAACTCTGCAGTAAGTTTGGCAATAGCCATTGTATTCTCTTCAATAGCTTCTCTAACACCATTTCTCCTGCCGTCGATTATAGCACGTATGCCAATTTTAGGCATTTCGCCGTTTAAACGGCTTTTTATTCCAGTATGTGTATAATGCATTGTAAACCTCATTTTTATTAATAGAGCATTTGAACAAGAGATTAATTGATTAATGATTTATTAATCAACAATTTTAGCTCAAACATTTTTTTTAGTTTTATTTTTGCTTGCAGTATCAATACTCTTTACAAAAATAGATATTAACTCGTTACTTTCATTGATTAAAGGCTCAAGTTTTACAGGTGGTTTTATCAACTCTGCTTTTAAAATAATTAACAAGCCTATCCTTGTTTCACGTAACTCCTTTAAACAAACTTTCATTTTATGAACAAAGTCATTTCTTGACTCAGCTGACTGTGCCTCGCCATAATGCAAGGCAGGAGAAGTTCCAGATCTATTCAACTGCCCTTTTAAATGAACTCCGATTGAAGTTTTAGGCAAAGATTCAGCTAGTTTTATAACACGTACAGCAAATTCAATCAATCTATTTTCTAAACTAAACTTATCCATAATTTCACTCTACTTTTATCAAAAAATTTACACAACTTCCAAAATCAATTATTCAAATGTTCTATTGTTCAATTAATATCAATTTATCTGTTCATCAAAAACTCAAGACTTTTCTTTACAGCATTATCAGGATCTACAGTATATCCCCAGCCTAGCTCGACTGCTAAGAAACCTTCATAACCTGAATTCTTAAGATTTGTTAAGAAAATATCAAAATCAATTTTCCCTTCACCAGGAACAAGATGATCATCAGATCCACCATTATTATCATCCATATGATAATGAACTGTATAACCTTGAACTTTGTCTACTACGTTAACAATAGATTCTTTGTTAACATGCATATGACCGATATCAATACAAAGTCCCATATTTTCTTTTCCGAAAGCATCTACAACTTCCATACCATGATCAACAGTTAATACATGATCTGTCTCCATCGCATGTGCAGGTTCAACAATAAGCTTTGTATTTAAATCTTTAGCATATTCCACCAATTCGCCTAAACTTGTTATCATAGCTTTTCTAGAGTCAGCAAGTTTTTCTCCCTGCAAACTAAAGCCTGGACATAAACTAACATATGGAGCGCCAAGTTTTTCTGCAACATCAATATTGTTTTTCAAATACTGAACACTGTTTTTTCTAATCTGTTCATCTGTTGTTGCAATATTTGTAGGATATCTAAACTGAGCAGGAATAAAATTTGAAATTTTCATTCCTGTTTCTTTTAATACATTTTTGATTTTTTCTATTCTTGCATCATCCATATCTTCCCAGTATGCATGAGGTCTTCCACCCCAAATTTCAACTCCATGGTAACCATATTTAGCTAAACGCCTGATTGCTTCTTCCAAAGAATACCTAAAATAAACAAATGTTGACTGACTATATTTCATTATTATTACCTCGCATATTTCCTTTACATTCCTATTAAGTCAAAATGATCAAAGCTTACCACTACTTCATAATCAGATTCAATATTATTATATTTAACAAGAGCAGCGCCTTTTGTCTGACTGTAATACCAGCCTTCTTCAACTGCTTCCCATTTATCTCTATGAAGGAACTGTTTAATTTCCTTACCTTCAACTGTTACCCAGAACGGACCTTTATCTTTTCTTATAACATCAAGTTCTACAGTTTTTACTTTAGTATTATAGCTGCCTTCTTTTTTGAAGTTAACAATAACTTTATCTCCAGCCTTAGCTGTAATATCTGTTTTTAGATACTCGCCTTTCATATAAGCTTTTGTCTGGCCATCATCTTCAAATAATGTAAACTCTGCATCATTGTCTGCTGCAATAAGAATATCAAGATGATTTATTTCTTCTTTAGTAACACTGTCTAGTTTATCTGTCATTGGAATAATACCGTTATCTCTGATAAACAGCGGAATTGTATCGATATCAACTTCAACCTCAACAGTAGTTCCGCCTTCGAACCATGTTCTGTCATACCAGTAGTACCAGTTACTACCTTTTGGAAGATAAACTTTTCTTGTAGCAGCGCCTTCCTCAAGAACATTAGCAACAAGTATATTTGGACCAAACATGAAATCAAAACTGTTCTCAAAGCAATTTTCATCATCCTGGAATTCATAGAAAGTAGGTCTCATAATAGGAGAACCTTTGATGTGTGCCTCATATAATAAAGAATAAATATAAGGCATCAGTCTGTAACGGAATTTTATAGCATCTCTTATATATTGAGTATGACCGCTAAACATCCATGGTTCTGTAACTGTATTGTTTGTATTACATGAATGAATTGAAAAACGCGGCATAAAAATACCATTCTGCACCCATCTAACAAGCAGTTCAGCACTTGGAGAAGGTCCCCAGAAACCACCAACATCACAACCGTTATTTGCAACGCCTGAAAGCCCCATTCCTAAAATAACAGGAATATTATATTTCAATGTTTTCCATGATGTAAAGTTGTCACCGGCCCAGGTCTGAGAATATCTCTGGATACCGGCAAAACCTGATCTGTTAATTGAATAATGTCTAACATTTGAATCAACTTCTTCAATTGCCTGACGTCCAACATGAGCCATCAAAAACGGCTGAACTGATTTAAGTTGAGCTGCTGTGCCACCTTCACCATCGAAAGAACAATATGCTTCTTTATCATCAATAGAGTCATATTCACAGTTATCATTCCAAACTGAAGTAGTACCTTTTTTCACAAGCTGTTCCTTTACATAGTTCTTCCAGGTTTCTCTACCTTTAGGATTTGTAAAATCAACAAATGAACCGGGTCCGCCCCACCAGCTGTCAACATATGAACCATCCTTAGTAGGATTTTTTATAAATCCACCGTTTTCATCAAAAGTTTTATAAACTGGATTTGTTGTTAAAATACCAGGTTTGATATTTGGGGATACAGCAACACCTCTATCATTCATTCTTTTAAAGAAATCTTCCGGATCATCAAATCGTGTCTTATTCCATGTAAACACATGACGTTTTCCATTCTCTTCACTAACTGTATAACCTGATGAAAGCTGAAAACCGTCAATCGGAATATCTTCATCAATATTTTTATCAATAAAGTCAACTATCTCATCATCACAGTTTTTAGGAAGCTCAACATAGTACATTGTTGATCCTAAATATCCCATAGCATGAATCGGTGAGAAAGCTGTTTTTCCGGTTAAATCAGTATATCTTTCAATAACTTTGCTTATCTCAGGGCCGTTTATAAAGAATAGATCAACATCTCCGCCATCAGCACAAAAATAGCTATAGCGTGGCCAGTAACCGCTTCTTTCACATCCCATATCAAATGTAGACTCAAAAGTATTGTGATAGAAAAAACCCATAGCATTTTTATTATTTGCATTCATTCTAATATAGAATGGAATATGCTTGTAAAGTGGATCAGTCATTTCAGCATCATGACCAATTGCATCTTTTGGACTCATGCGCATTCTTCTGAATTTTTTATTAATTACTCCGCTCTTTTCTCCAAATCCATAGAACAGATCATTATCTATGTCCATTTCATTATAATGATAAACTCTTCCCATATGATCTTTTACAAAACTTCTTCCTTTCAGATCAGAATAAATTTTTTCACCTTCACTGTTATTAACAGAAATGCCAAACGGAGCTTTATTGATAACCAGCTCTAATGAAGCTGTTTTAAATTTACACTCAGTTTCAGTATCAATAAATTCAGGTATTATAGTCTCAATTCTTTTTCTATCTGCACCAATCAACTCATCAAATCTATCTTCCCACGCAGTCATTGTCAGAGCATAAGATTCTTCTTTGAACTGTCCATTAAATGAAGCTCTTATTCTAACAATATCATCTGTCATGAAATAAATTTTTACTTCAGGACCATCTGTATTAAGATGAAAATGATTTCCATTTTTCTTAATATCTAATAATTTTTTTGTAATATTCATTTCTTTTTTCCCTGTCATCTAATTAAATAATTTATCTTCCTGCCAATTTTCAGGATTGTTTATGATATAATCTGAAATTTCATTATATGATTTTTCATTCCGAATAATATGTTCGTAATAATTGCGTTGCCATAGGGTGAATTTAAATGGTTGCCAATAATTATTTTTAACATTATAAATATAATCATTGGTCGTTAACGATTTGAATGCGCCAACAATATCACCAATTTTTTTATTTGAAATCGTAGGGGCAATCCCTTGTGGTTGCCCTTTGTATGAATTCGCGATTTTATTTAATTGTCCATCATTTTGGGCACCCACAAGGGGAGCCCCTACGATTGTTATAATTCCATGCAAATGATTTGGCATTATCACATAATTACCCAAATTAATATTAACAAATCGATTTATTAATTCACGCCATTGCCTTTCAACCATAATACCGGCATCATTCAATACCATTTTCCCATTAACAACATTGCCCAATAAATGTAAACGTTCATGGATACAAATTGTTATAAAATAGGATCCTTCCTGTGAATAATCATATTCTTTTAGACGTATTGAATGACGATGAAATTCTTTCATTATTTTCTTACATTAGCCCACAAATTTTAGGTATAATTAAACTTATCCACGGCACATATGTTATTAACAGAAGAGCCAGAATAAGAACAAGAAAGAACGGCATTAACGGTTTTACAACCTCCTCAATACTTACATTACCTACGCCACAACCAATAAACAGCACACTACCGACAGGGGGAGTCATATTACCAATACCCATATTGAAAATAAGCATGATTCCAAACTGAATTGGATCCATTCCAAGATGTGTGGCAATAGGGAGGAAAATAGGTGTAAAAATAAGTACGGCCGGTGTTAAGTCCATAAATACCCCTACACCCAATAAAATAACATTAATAATTAATAAAATGACATATTTATTATCTGAAACAGACATAATAGCATTGCTTATTGCATTAGGAATACCAGTATAAGCCATAACCCATGACATAATACTTGACGCAGCAATAAGAAAAAGAATGATTGATGTCATTATGACTGAATCTAAGAAAATTTTATACAAATCTTTAATTTTGATTGTTCTGTAGCAAAAGGATAAAATAAGAGAATACAGTACAGCAACAGCAGCACCTTCTGTGGCAGTAAAAGCACCAATAACAATACCACCAATTACAACAACAACCAGCATTAAACTTGGAATAGACTCAAGTACAACCTTAACCTTTTCGTTCATCATCAACTTAGGAGCTGTTGGGTATTTTCTTCTTTTTGCAATAATAAATGCAACTATCATTACACAGCCCCCCATAATAATACCTGGTAAATAACCGGCCATAAACAGCGCAGCAATAGATGTACCGCCACTGACTAGCGAATAAAGAATCAACGGACCACTTGGAGGAATTAATATTCCTGCAGGAGCAGATGCAATATTAACAGCAGCAGAAAAGGACTTTTCATATCCTTCTTTTTCCTGTACCGGAGCCATTGTTCCACCTACTGCAGCAGCTGCTGCAATTGAAGAACCGGAAATACTTCCAAAAAGCATGTTACCAACAACATTCGCATGTGCAAGAGCACCTGGCATTCTTCCACCAATTAATTTAGCAAGATTAATCAGCTTAAGAGCAATCCCACCTGTATTCATAATATTCCCTGCCAAAATAAAAAACGGCAGAGCCAAAAGAGAAAAACTGTCAATCCCGGCGAACATTCTCTGAGCAGATACAAAAGCCGCTTTTTCAAATGGTAAAATGACAAGCATTGTTACTACAGCAGAACCACCGATTGCAACGGAAATCGGAATACCAACAACAAGTAAAATTATAAAAACAACCAGTAAAACTAAACCGGCGACTAAAGCAATATCCATATCATACTTCTCCCTTAACAAACTTTTTAATATCTCCACCTAAATCAATAAGCTTTAAAATAATAACAAGAACTCCTGATATAGGAATAATGCTATAAACTTTCCCCATAGATAGACTCAATACCGGTGTTATTTCATAAATCGTTCTTGATGCCAAAAAACTTCCGCCATAAACCATTATTCCGGCAGCAAAAAGTATAACTACAATATCAGTAAAGAACATCAGGATAGCACGTTGTTTCCCGTGTAACTTGTGCCTTAAGAAAACCAAAGCTAAATGCTTTCTATGTCCAAAAACATAAGCGGCTCCCAGCATTGATGTCCAGATCATCGCATAGCGAAGAAACTCATCTGTAAAAGTACTTGGGTCATTAAGTATATACCTGCTGAATACCTGCCATAAAGCAAAAATCACCAGAAGACACATACCGAAAATAGTAATGACTTCTAAAATCTTTTCTATTACTCGCTTAACCATAATTTATTTCCCTTCTCCACCTTGTATTTCTTTTATAAATTTAGCTTTCAATGGTTCTTTCATGAATTCATCATAAAGTGGTTGAACTTTTTCTCTGAAAGGTTTCTTTTCCGGATAATAAAATTTCACACTCATTTTAGTTTTAGCCTCTTCTATAGAAGCTTTAACTTCCTTATTCCAAGCTACGGCATAATTCTTAGTAGCTTCTCTAGCTGATTCCTGGAGAATCTTCTGATTCTCAGAAGATAATTCATTCCATACGTCTTCACTTATAATCAGAAAGTCAGGCATCATAAGATGTTCATCAAATGAGTATGCTTTAGCAACTTCACCCTGTTTACCAATAGTTAATGCAGTTGGATTATTTTCAGCACCATCAATTACCCCTTGCTGAAGTGCAGTATAAATTTCACCGTAAGGCATTGGTGTTGGAGTCCCCCCCATAAGCTTAATCATCTCAATTGATGTTTTACTTTCCATAACTCTGATTTTCAAACCTTTAAGATCAGAAGGTTTCATTATTGGAGTTTTGATTGTATAAAAACTTCTTATTCCAGTAGTAAAATATGTTAAAATTCTGAACTTATCTCTTTTAGCAGTTATTTCATTCAACTCATCTACAATTGGACCACTTAAAACATTGTTAAACTGTTCCTCATTCTCAAAAAGATAAGGAAGACTAAAAATTGAAAATAGAGGATTAAAAGGTTCTAAAGAACTTGATCCGATTTTCATCATTTCAACCACATTCCCCTGCAATTGTTCCATAACACTGCGGTCAGGACCTAATACTGAGTTTGGAAAAATCTGTATCTTTAATTTTCCATCTGATTTATTTTCTACATTTTTAGCAAATCCTACAAGAGCATCGTTAAATGGATGTGTTACACTCAGGTTATGAGAGAGTTTAAGTGTAATAGAACCATCTTCAGATTTCCCAGCTCCACATGCTGTAAGTAAAAAACAGCATCCTAAAATGACAGGCAAAAAATACTTTTTTACTTTTGGCATCATTCCTCCACCTTTCCTTTGTTTAATTTACATTTTATTTTAACAAAAATTCTTCAATTACTAACTAAAATCTTTTTTCTATCATTGCTAACCAACAGCTCAATGTAAACGTTTCCAGACAATTATAATATCACTTTCAAGCATCAATTAATCTATGGTTTACATCGATTGCGAATCAATCTCATTAACTTAAGCCCTCATTATTTTTCAAGTTAACTATTTATTATTTTTCAGAAAAAAACTTTTATATAAAAAAGGCCTAGCAGATGCCGCTTTCCATTCCGCTTTAAATTAAATACTGGAGGGTTTTGCTCTGTCAAAACCAACGCCCTGTGCATCCTCTGCATTCAAAAATTTTATCTTTCGTATATTACTGCATTTCCTGTCAATGCAATCGGTCGTTCGGAAACGACAGAGCGTTTCCCTCCAGAATCACAGTTCTTAAATTAAATTTGTATTTCCGCTTGATTTTTTATAAACCCTTAAGTTAATAGCATTGCAGCACGCCCTATCCAAAAAGCCTTAATTCAATAGCATTAACTCCCCACTCGTTACTCTTTACTCACAGCTAATATACGAATCTACATTATTAAAACAGATACCTTCTATTATTTCACGAAGATACTTTTCATCATAAGGATACTCACCATTTTCAATCCACTCTCCAATCAGATTGCAAAGAATCCTTCTGAAGTATTCGTGTCTGGTATAAGAAAGAAAACTTCTTGAATCTGTCAACATACCAACAAATCTTCCAAGTAAACCTAAATTTCCTAAACAAGTCATTTGCTGAATCATTCCATCTTTCTGGTCATTAAACCACCAGCCTGAGCCAAACTGAATTTTACCCGGGATAGAACCTCCCTGAAAACATCCAAGAAGAGTACCAATTACAAAATTATCTTTCGGGTTAACATTATAAAGAATTGTTCTAGGAAGCATATTTTTGGAATCAAGCGCATCCATTATTTTAGGAAGATTCTGAGCAAAATTGAAATCACCAACAGCATCAAACCCTGTATCTGCGCCAAGTTTTTTGTACATTCTGGTATTATTATTCCTAGTAACACCTATATGATACTGCATTACCCATCCGCGTTTTGCATATTCTTCACCAAAGAATAAAAGCATCTTTGTTTTATATTTTGCTGTTTCATCTTCAGTGATATTCTGCCAATGCAATACTTGCTGGAAAATATCATTTACTTCATCCTCTGTAAATTCACAGTATTCAACGTTATCCAAACCATGATCCGAGAGCCTACAGCCTGCTTCATGGAAGTAATCAATTCTCTGCACAAGAGCATTTAACAGAGAGTCTAAATCATTTATTTCAGATTTTGTCACTTCTGATAACTTACTTATCCAATTTATAAAGTCTTCTGTTTTATGAATATTAACAACTTTATCAGGCCTAAAAGCTGGTAATACTTTTACATTGAAACTTTTATCTTTTTTAATTTCTGCATGATATTCAAGAGAGTCAACAGGATCATCAGTCGTGCATAGTGATTTTACATTAGACTTTTTGATTATATTTTTGGCTGAAAACTCCGGTGTCTGAAGTTTCTCATTACAGACATTCCATATTTCTTCAGCTGTTTCAGGAGAGAGAGGTTTTTCGATACCAAAATATCTTTTTAATTCAAGGTGTGTCCAATGATAAAGAGGGTTACCAATACAGTAAGGCATTGTTTCTGCCCATTTAAAAAACTTTTCTTTGTTGCTTTTTGAACCGGTAATATACTCTTCATCTACTCCATTGCTGCGCATTGCGCGCCATTTGTAGTGATCTCCGCCAAGCCAGATTTCAATAATATCATTGTACATTTTATCTTCTGCTATTTCCTTTGGAGGAACATGGCAATGATAATCAAAAATCGGCATGTCTTTAGCAAACTCGTTGTATAACTTTACTGCAGTTTCATTCTGCAATAAAAAGTTTTCATCCATAAATTTTTTCATTTCTCTCACCTTAATATAATTATCAATTGATTATCGTTCATTGATTATTGATCATTGGTTTATTCCATTTTTCTTTTAAGAAATGTGCAACCATTTTTGGCTGACGTTCCCTGGTAAACACACCCTTTTTATTACCATTAACACGAATATAGTTTTGGGCAGTTCTAAAATCTGCAAAATTCCAAATATGCTCGCCGATAACAAAATCTTTTGTTCTCATCACATCAATCAGACCTAGAATCAGATCTTTCTGATATTCTTCTGTATACATTTCTCCTGGTAATGAATGACAACCAGCAACTGCATCTGCGCCAAACTCAGTAATAAGAATTGGAAGTTTAAACTTCTTATAAATAGCCTCAAGCATCTGATCCATGCTCTCTTTAGCTTTATCAATCTGTGCAGGAATTTCATACCAGCCGGGATATTTATTTATACAGCACACATCAAACAGATGCATAGCATTATCATTGGGAGCAAAACAACTTACAAGTGTGACAGGTCTTGACTGATCCATCGACCTTGTTATATCTACTAGAGTTTTGAAATATTTTTCACAGTCAAGTTGGCTTTGAGGTTCATTTGCCACTGACCACATTACAACACTCGGATGGTTGTAATCTCTTTCTATCAATTCCACTAAAACTTTCTTGTGTACTTCAAGAGTTTTCTCATTTGTAAACTTAAAATTAAGACTAACAGCAGGCGTCTCTGAAATCACAAGAAAGCCATATTCGTCTGCAAGATCAAGAATATCTTCTGAATATGGATAATGTGAAGTTCTGAAAGAGTTAGCATTAATCCATTTCATTAACTCAAAATCTCTGATATTTACAGCATCACAGTTACCTTTACCGATAATATGGAAATCTTCATGTTTTCCAAATCCTTTGAAATACACTGATTTTCCATTAACAAGAAATTCGTTACCCTTAACTTCTATTTTTCTAATACCTACTCGTTGGGTATATTCGTCTTTAAGGTTATTATCAGAATCATATACTGAAAGATCTAAATCATAAAGATTAGGTTCACCGACATTCCAAAGTTTTGCATCAGGTATTTCGAGTTCAGCAGTAAAAGAGTTATCTATTAGTTGAGCTTTTTTATTATACCCGGCAATATTCAATTCAACATATGATCCTGAACCATTTACCTTGCCTTCAACCTTTACAATACCAACTGTTCCTTTTACATCTGTATCGATCTTTAGTTTATCTATATATGTCTTATTAACAGTATATAAGTAGACATTACGATGAATTCCGGTATATGGATAAAAATCAAAAATCACATTTGGAAAATGTGTATTAAAAATCCAGTCCTTATCTACAATATTACTCTGGGGAATTGTTTCTGCGCTCAAATTCTGATCAGCATAAACGTCCACAATATTTGCTTTGCCAAATTCAACAGTCTCTGTTATATCAAACTCGAAAGGAGTATAACCTGTTTCGTGACTTCCAAGCTCCTTCCCGTTTAAGAAAACTTTTGCCCTATAACTTACAGCTTCAAAATGCAAAAAAATCTTTTTTCCTAATAAAGAATCAGACACTTTAAAGCTTTTAGAATATTTGACTTCTCCATGATGATTTCTAACTTCTTCGTCTGTATATAAATCATTAAAACTTGATGGAACTGCAACTTTTTTTATTTCAGAACATTTTGGATTATCAACAAGATTTAAATTCCATACCCCATTCAAGGAAACTAAATCTCTTTTTGTATTTAACTGCGGCCTGATCATTTTTCCCTCACAATTCAAATCTTTTCTAATCTTAATCTTGATCTTAATCTTGATCTGCCAACCTTTTGTTTTTATGATTATGACAAAGACTAAGGTCAAGACTAAAACTAAGACTAAGCAATTAATTATTTTTCTAAAATTCGTATTTTCTTTTTCATTAAATAATAACGCTATCTCTATACACCTGAATATGCTGAAAAACCGCCATCAACAGGAACCACTACTCCATTTACAAAGCCTGAGGCTTTATTATTTACCAACCATATAAGTGTACCTAACAATTCGTCAGGTGTTCCAAACCTTCCCATAGGTGTCTGAGATAGAATTTTGTTTGCTCTTTCACTGTATGTACCATCTTCATTTCTTAAAAGAGCTCTATTCTGATTTGTTTCAAAAAATCCAGGAGCAATGGCATTAACACGTACTCCAACCTTTGAAAAATGAACAGCAAGCCATTGAGTAAAATTACTTACAGCAGCTTTAGCACCGCTATATGCAGGAATCTTTGTCAATGGACAAAATGCATTCATAGAAGAAATATTGATAATTGTACAATTATCTTTATTTACCATACTTTTTGCAAAAACCTGAGTTGGTAAGAGTGTTCCAATAAAATTGAGGTTAAACACAAAACTTACTCCATCAGGGTCAAGATCAAAAAAAGTAGTTATAGCCTCTTTTGTTTCGAGGTCTTCAGCAAATAAGAACTCTTTTGATGTAGTTCCTTTTGGATGATTACCCCCTGCCCCATTAATCAGAATATCACAGTTTCCAAGTTTTTCTATAACAACCTTTTCAGCCTGTTTCAAACTTTCAAGTTTAAGAACATTAGCTGCAACACCAATGGCTGCTCCACCTTCATTCTTAATATCACCAGCAACTTTATCTGCTGCTTCCTGATTTAAGTCTAATATAGCAACTTTTGCTCCGCATTGAGCTAAAGCTTTTCCCATATAAGCACCTAAAACACCACCGCCACCGGTTATAACTGCAACTTTACCAGTTAAATCTGTTCCAAATAATTTATTCATTTTCATATCACCATAATTAATAAAACAATTGATTAATTGATTATTAGAGCATTTGATTTAATTTTTAAATCTATTAATCATTTGTTCTATTGCTCTAATGTTTTACTGTTCTCTATTTATCTCTGTACCCTACCGGAGGCATCACCGGCCACTAATGTTTCTACTTCTTCTTTTGATACAAGATTAAAATCACCAGGTATTGTATGTTTCAATGCCGAAGCTGCAACAGCAAACTCAAGAGCATCTTTCATCTCTTTTCCATCAAGTAGACCGCAGATAAGTCCACCGGCAAAAGAATCACCGCCGCCAACTCTATCTACAATTCTAACATCATATTTTCTTGAGTGATAAAATTCATTACCATCGTAAATTAAAGCAGACCAACCATTATCGGATGCGGAATAAGATTCTCTTAATGAAGAAATAACATATTTAAAATTAAATTTATCAATCATCTGTTTGAAGATAGATTTGTAACCTTCAAGTTCCAAATCACCAGAAGTGACATCTGAAGCACCTGGTTTAAATCCTAAAACTTTTTCTGCGTCTTCCTCATTGCCTATGCAAACATCAACATACTTCATAAGGTTTGTCATAACTTTCTGAGCTTCTTCTGAAGACCACAGTTTTTTTCTAAAATTAAGATCAACGGATACTGTTACATCATGTTTTTTTGCAGCAATCAACGCAGCCTCTGTTAATACAGCACCTTTTTTGCTGACAGCAGGAGTAATGCCTGTAAAATGGAACCAGTCTGCATCCTCAAATATTGCATCAAAATCAAAATCGCTAATATCTGCTTCAGCGATTGCTGAATTTGCCCTGTCATAAACAACTTTTGAAGGCCTCATTGAAGCGCCTGTTTCCAGGAAATAAATACCGACTCTGTCTCCACCACGAACTATATAGTCTGTATTAACGCCAAAATTCCTCAAAGCATTTACAGCACACTGCCCAATTTCATGCTTTGGAAGTTTTGAAACAAAATATGATTCATATCCATAATTTGACAAAGAAACTGCAACGTTAGCTTCACCACCACCATAACAGACATCAAAATTGTTCGATTGAGTAAATCTTGAATATCCAGGTGTTGAAAGTCTCAACATTATTTCACCCATTGTAACTACTTTTTTCATTTTCCTAATCCCATTATCTTTAATAATTTCAAATCATAAATTCTAAATAACAAGAGGTAATTGCAAAACGCTGGGTGTTTCGGTTTTGACAGAGCAAAACCCTCCAATGTTGAATTCAATGTGGAGGGAAACGCTTTGTCGTTTCCGCTTCCAACGTGTTTTTTGCAATCAGCTCAACAAATTTAACTTATATTCTTTCTTTCAGCATAGTACTTATTACTTTTGCTCTTTCTTCGATAATATCCCAATAATGTTTGCTTATATCAGATGATTTAGCAATCCAGGTTCCTCCAATAGCACATACATTTGATAAGGACAGAAAATCAAGAAAGTTTTCACTATTAATTCCGCCTGTCGGGCAGAATTTTACATCGCCGTAAACACTACCATATGCATTTAATGCTTTTGCTCCGCCTGCAACCATTGCAGGAAAAAGTTTCTGTATTTTAAATCCATAAGACATAGTTTTTAAAACTTCGCTTGATGTCATAACTCCGGGAAGATATGACATTGTTGATTCTGATGCATAGCTAAGTAATTCATCTGTTCCACCAGGAGAAACAATAAAATCAGCACCAATATCCTCCAGCTGTTTAAATTGGTCAGTATTTACAACTGTTCCAGCACCAACAACCATATCGAGACCACTGTTTTTCAAAAGTTTAATAGCCTCAATACCATCTTTTGTCCTTAATGTAATCTCAATTATTTTACAGTTACCTTTGATCAGAGCTTCTGCCAAAGGAATTACATCATCTTTATTGTCTATTGCAACAACTGGAACAACTGGATTGTTGTTTAAATTTTCTAAAAATTTATTATATGAATACATCTCTTCTCCCCCAAATTATCTTATTTTGTATTAATAATATTTATTGTCATGCAATAATATTTTTAAATTATTATTCATTATTCACAGGGTTCCCTTTTGCCGCTTTGGAGCGCGATGATTAGATTCATCGCTTTCAATTATGCCGGTTGTTCCGGCATTATCGGCGCATTACTCAGCTATATTGTATTAAATTCACGAGCAATGCACTGTTCAGCCGAATCCAATCGGCTGAAAACAAAGCGGAAAATCCAATTTCCGCACTCCAAAAACTTCGCCCTTAAAACAAAACTATAGAAAAGGAACACTGTGTATACCCATTCGAGAATATCGAACGCTGAATCCAATATTCGACATTCAAAATTTATAGAGTTAATTTTTCTATTGCGGCAGCAATACCTTTAATTTCAGCTAACCCTTTTAAACGGCCAATGCACGAATAACCCGGATTTGTTTTTTTTCTTAAATCATCAATTATCTGATGACCATGATCAGGCCTGATTGGAATTTCATAATCATCTTCTCCGGCAGCTTTTCTTTTTCTTTCTTCATCAATAACAGCTTTAATTAAATATACCAAATCAGTACTTCCGGCAAGATGTTCGTCTTCATAAAAATCTTTGCCTTCTCTTTTCACTGATCTCAAATGCATGCAATGAACTCTGTCACCATATTTATTAAGCATTTCAACAAGATCATTTGCTTCGTTAGCACCAAAAGAACCTGCACAAAGACATAATCCGTTATTTTTTATTGGAACTGAAGTTAATAATACATCAATATCATCTATATTACTCATAACGCGCGGAAGGCCAAGAATAGATCTCGGAGGGTCATCAGGATGAATTGCAAGTTTTATACCAACCTCTTCTGCAACAGGAGCAATTTCTCCAATAAATTTAATCAAATTACCTCTCAATGTATTAGCATCAATATTAGCATATTCTTCGAGCACAGCACCAAATTCATCAAGAGTGAATCCTTCTTCAGCTCCTGGAAGACCGGCAATTATTGTTTTAACTAATTCGCTTTTCTTTTCATCAGTTAAACTCTTAAAATATTTTTCAGCTTCTACTTTTTCTTCTTCTGTATATTCTGTTTCAGCACCCTTACGTTTCAACATGAAAAGCTCAAAAGCTGCAAAGGCAATATGATTATATTTTAATGCTTTAGCTCCCGATGGTAGTTCGAATGCAAGATCAGTTCTTGTCCAGTCAAGAACAGGCATAAAATTATAGATTACTTTATAAATTCCAGATTTAGCAAGATTTCTAAGAGTCTGTTTATAGTTTTCAATATATTGTTTATAATTACCAGTTCTCTTCTTTATATCTTCATGGACAGGAACGCTTTCAACAACAGTCCACTTCAAACCTGTAGCACGGTTGTTCTCACTATCCCACTCAACCTCATTTATTCTTTTTACTATTTCTTCCGGACTCCAAATTTCTCCATTTGGTATATGATGTAAAGCTGTAACAACCTCATCAGCGCCAGCCTGTCTTACATCAGCTATTGATACCGGATCATTCGGACCATACCATCTCCAACTATATTTCATAACTCACTATCCTAATTTATATTAGAGTTCTTAGATAATTCTTATAACAATCATAAGTTACAATTATTTGCATTTTTTACAAATGTAAACGTTTACATTTGTAAAAAATTTTTATTCTTCCCCTATTTTTGTACTCATATTTATGATTTTAATATCTTTGAAGTCGTAATTAAAATTTATCAAAATAATATTTCTAAATGTAATCGTTTACTAAAAATCTAATTTCAACTCAAATAGCATGATTGAATGCAAAATAGTTTGCTAATGATTTACTTGTCAGGATTTTAAAAATTTTGATGTATATATAATTTATACATTGAAGAATTTTATAACAGTGTGAGATATAAATAATTGCTGAAATATAAAGCGTTCAAACACATTATCTTAACTTAATAGAAAATAAAATCAAAACCTTATTTTTTGGTGTCATAAAACATCGTATATTATATTTCAGAGCTCATCCCCAAGAGCAAATAGAATCGCAAGTTAAACACTCTCTTTTTTTGTCCCCAGTCCGATCAATAATATTTTAGCAAGAAATTCATTTATATAACTTCCGATATAATGTAAAGTAGAAAATAAACAAAGGTAATTATATAAATGAACACCACTACATTAAAGCAGATACTTGGTCCCGGCAAGGATGGAAATTTATTTTCATTACACAGTACATCAGAAAATCCTGACGATCTTCATGTTTACTTTGGCTTGGCTTATCTTGAAAAAGTAAAAAAGTCTACTGACAGCTTTCAGTATAAATATCTTTTGGGAAGGCTGTATAATGCAGGCTATAAACGTAAGATTCTTAAAGAGGCTTTTGGTCATGCAATAAGCACATTGCAAAGTTGGGGAAACGCTTTGTTAACTGGAGATATAGATTTAATACTATCATCCTTTGGGGGTCAGGGAGGAAAAAGAAAAGTAACGGCTGAAGTAGAAAGTTTTATCAAAAATGAGTACCGCAAAATATATCCTGATAATAAATATACTTACAGTAAAGAAATAATATCAGAAGTAAAAGAAGTTTTTAACATCAGTGTATCTGGAGAAACCGTCCGTAAAATTTTATCACCTAAAAAAAATATAATAAATGGGAATAATGTATCAGAGGAGCTATCCGGTCAAGTTGAAACGGAAGCGAATATTTGCGATTGTTCTGTGAATTCGAACTCAACTAATACCGACAATCGCAACAATTCACTCTCTTTTTCGCAATCGGAAGAAGAACTGGAGAGATCATATATTCATCATCTTGGAATAGTGTTTGCCTTCTATCTTTATAAAGAACTGAATGTTCAGGACAAAATGATTGAGCAATGGTTAAGTATGATACTTCTTGGAAAGATAAATTTAGAACAAACCGAATCTCTAAATTTTGATTCTCTTGATTTTCTTCATGGATACAGTTTGTTACGTAAGGCTAAAAGTCATTATACAGTATTAAGGCATATGTCACAGGAACAGGTTAATATTGACAAACTGCTACATTTAAATTCCAGATTTGTTTCAGGTAAAAACAGCAGTTACGTTTACTATGATCCTCATAGTGTTAAATATACCGGGATGAAGAACATACTGAAAGGCTGGTGTGGTTCAGCAGGCAAAATAACAAAAGTAAATTATCAGGATTTTTTCCACAGCTCAACAGGTTATCCGCTCTATTTTGAAATACATGATAACAGTATTGATATGAGAGAAAGATTTATTGAAAGTGTAGAAAATTTTACAGAAAAAATAACAGGTGGAATAAAGAAGACCTTTATTATAGACAGAGGCATATACGGCAGGGAAAAAATGCAGAGAATATCCGATAACGGTTATGGTCTGGTAACATGGGAGAAAGGCTATAAAAAAGATTCATGGGATGACAATGCTGATATTGAGCATTTTGAAATTTTAAGATGTAAAAATCATTCAGGTGATGCAAAAACATGGAAAGTGAAATTTTTTAAAGATCATTCCTATTCAAAAATCCAAGGTTTTTACAGGCTCATAGTAAGAATAAAACCACCTAAAGATAAAGAAGAGTGCGAAGTTTCCATTTTGACAAACAGTAAAATTGAAGATAAAACTGCTGTTTTTGCAATGCTTAACAGGTGGATCCAGGAAAATGACTTCAGATACATGAGGTAATTTCAAAACTAAGAAAATAAGTTCTTTTTAATAAAAACTGAGTTAAGAGAAAGAGTTCCATGCTATTTTATATAAACAAAAAAATAGAAATAGCAAAAACTACAGGAGTTTTAAATGGAACATCTTTCATGTTTATTTAATAGCATACAGAACTGGCTTTTGCCAGACCTTGAAGAAGAATTAGGCGAGTTAAGTTCCAGGCAGATAGAATTTATCAAAGCAGTAGAACTTCTAAGACCTGATATGTTCCTTGATAATTTAAGCTGGTGCGGAATAGGTAGAAAACCTTCCAGTCGGTTGAGCCTACTAAAAGCTTTTATAGCTAAGCCTATATTTCGTATTGCAGATACTGTGAGTTTGATTGATTTCATAAAATCAAATCCCAGTCTTAGGCGATTATGCGGATGGGAAAGTTATAATGAGGTTCCTTCTGAAGCAACATTTTCTAGAGCTTTTAAGCTGTTTTCTGAATTTAAAATAGCACAGAAAATACATGAAAACAGTATATGCAGAAATATTGGAGAAAAGCTTTTCGGTCATAAAAGTACAGATGCAACGAGCATTAAAGGGCGAGAGAAGCCCTGCCGTAAAAATACTCCGACTAAAAAGAAAAAAGGAAAGCCTGGTCGTCCTAAAAAAGGAGAAGAAAAGCCTAAAGAACCAAAGCGGGTTGAGCTTCAACTTGAGAGAAATCTTGATGCTAACCTGGAAGATCTTCCTAAAGGATGTGACTGGGGTTCCAAGAAAGGCTCTAATGGCAAAGTTTATAAATGGAAAGGGTATAAACTGCATTTAGACTGTGTTGATGGTGATATACCTGTCAGTGCTGTTGTTACATCTGCCTCATTACATGATAGCCAGGTAGCTATACCGCTTTCGCAGATGAGTGAAAAACGTATTATCAATTTATATGATCTGATGGATGCAGCATATGATTCACCTGAAATACACCTTTATTCAAAGCAGAACAACAGAATTCCTGTTATAGATAATAATCCCAGAAGAGGAGGAATAAAAAAAGAAATGGATCCTGCGAAATCTGTCAGGTATAATGAAAGAAGTTCTGCTGAAAGAGTTAATTCTGAGCTAAAAGATAATTATGGTGTTGAAAATATTAGAGTTAAAGGGCAGCAAAAAGTAGAGTGTCATATTTTCTTTGCTATAATTGCTCTTGCTGCTAAAAAGATATTTAAACTTATTCCGTAATAGTTGAATTTGATATAAATAATGTTTACATCTTTCTCTCTAAAATACAGAGACTAGAAAGAATGTATCAAAATAAAATTTTTTAAGTGTATGGTTTGCCGTTTTATCGGATTTTTGATGAAAAATATGTGAATTTTTACACTAATAAAAAGTTATTAACAATTTAAACGAAAAAAGTCTCAAACGTTTTGCAAGAGGCTCAATAAATAAAGGATTACCTAACCGTTTCAGTTTAGTCTCTGAACACCTGTCCCATAGGCAATAAATTCTGAATTGATTGGATTTTTAGTTGTTCTCTATTAATTTTAGAATACAAAAAAAACAGAAAAAGAAAAAGGATGAATTATGGCGGAACAACTATTGCCTTTGTTTTTATATGGAGAAAATACCATAAACTCCATCGTATCCTATAATTTTAATGAAGATGGTAATGTTTACTATTTTATTTATTGTGCACCTGTAGGTTTTCATCGACACGATGATCGTCGCGGCTTTAATATAACAACTTCTCAACTGATATTGAATGGTCACTGTAAAAACTGCGAGATTGTAAAAGCTTTCGGAGTAAGCGAAATAAGTGTAAAACGTAATCTTAAGAAACTCAGAGAAGATGGTATAGACGGATTTTATAAACCCAGAAACACTAGAAAAGGTGGAACAGTTCTTACGTCTGAAGTATTGTCAGAAGCCCAGTGCCTTTTAAATGAAGGTCACAGTCGCTCAGAAACAGCAGAAAAACTGTCATTAAAAGTTAACACCCTATCTAAAGCCATACATGCCGGTAAGCTGTTGGAACCACTAAAAAAAACTTCACAGGAAAAACCAAATCAGAACGCAATATAGAGGATAACAGTCAGGCACTTGGCAAAGGGTGTACAGACACCACAGGACGACTTTTTGCAGCATTAGGCAGAGTCAGTGCAGTTACAGAATTTAATAAGAATTATGATATTGATAATGGTGGTTTACTGCTTGCAGTTCCTGCACTTTTATCCAACGGTCTGCTTGATTCAATGAATTCATTCAATTTTTCAGAGGGTTTTTATAGAATATATGATATTTTTCTGACGATAGCTTTTATGGTTCTGGCCCGTGTAGGAAACATAAACCGCCTTGGTGATGTTTCACCCGGAGAATGGGGAAAGCTTCTTGGAATAGACCGTATTCCTGCTGTTAAAACCATGCGCGAAAAAGCAGATGAACTTTCACATGGTCAGAATGAAGCAAATCTGGATAAATGGATTTCAGAACATTCCAGCACCTGGATGGAAAAAAATGAGGATACTATAGGAAGGCTTTATGTTGATGGTCATGTAAGAACATATTTTGGAAAAACAAAGCTGCCGAGAAGATATGTATCAAGACAGCATTTATGTCTTCGCGGAATGACCGACTACTGGATTAATGATCAGAACGGGGCACCATTTTTTAATGTAACAACACCTTTTTCAAAGGGGCTTATAGAAATACTGCAGACGAAAATAATACCAAAACTGCTTGAAGAAATGCCGTGTCAAAAGACAGCATATGAACTTGCTGAAAATCCTGATATCTACAGGTTTTTAATAATTTTTGACAGAGAAGGCTATAGCATGAAACTCTTCAAAGACCTGTGGGAAAAACACAGAATTGCCTGTCAGACATATAATAAATATCCAAAAGATGCCTGGGATGAAAATGATTTCATTGAAGTTGAAGTTATACACCCTTTTGATAATGTAGAGAAAACAAAAATAGCGGAAAAAAGGGTATATGATAAAACGAATGATTTTTATTGCAGAGAAGTTAGACAGTTAACTGAATCAGGTCATCAGGTGTCAGTAATTTCAACAGATTTTATCAGTAAAGCTGAATACATATACAGTCACATGCAGAGTAGAACATCTCAGGAAAACTTTTTTAAATATGCAAGACAAGATTATAATATAGATACACTTAACTCATATGAAAAAACAAATGTAGATGAGACAGAAACAGTTGTAAACCCGGTATATAGACAACTGGAGAAAGATTTAAATTCATTAAGAGCAAAACTGGCAAGAAGAACACTTAAAAGACAGCAGTTGACTTTAAAGGAAAACCCTACAGAAAAAGAACGCAGGAACTTTGAAGAAAGAGAAGGAATGTTAACAAAAGAAATACTTGAATTTGAAGAAACTATTACCGAAAAGAAAAAAACAAGAAAGAATACAGATAAATATATTACTGTCAAAGAATTGCCGGAGGAATTTAAATTTGTTCAGTTTCATGGGGGTAGAAAAAAGTTTATTGATATTATAAAAATGATTGCATACAGAGCTGAAGTAGCTATGTCAAATGTCATCATGCCTATTCTGGGAAAATATGAAAAAGATACTGCAAAGAGCATAATAGAATCTATTTTCAAAACACCGGCAAATATTATTCCTCTATATGATAAAAATATTTTGAAGGTTGAATTGCATTACACTTCATCACATAAAAAAGATAAAATAATTCAATCATTGATGAACTTTTTAAATGAAACTGAAATGGAATTTCCGGAAACTAATTTGAAGCTTTTCTACAAGTTCGTATCAAAATAAAATCATAGGGGTAAAGTGCTCAGAGTCTGCAGCAGTTTCTTATGAAACATCTTATATTTATCCTTCCCAAAATAGAAAAGATAAAAGCTGAACAATGGAAACGATTCAGCACCATAAAAACATCTTTTAAAAATTTTATGTATCATTGCCACCTTTTTTCTATCACCTGATTACGAATATACCTAATGTTTTTTCATTAGTCATTTACCGGTAATCATACACTATGTTCCTATCTATATTTTCAGCTTTTTAAGCGAAGCTCTTTGGAGTGCGGAAATTAGTTTTTCCGCTTTGGATACAGCTGGTTTTTCCAGCTGTATCAGTGTGATAATTTGCATATTTTGTGTTATAGAGCTGGGCAACGTGCCGGTAATGCCGGAACAACCGGCATAATTAAAAGCTCAGAACTTAATCTGAGCACTCCAAAGCGGCCAAGCCGCAAAAGGAACTTTGTGTATGCCGACTGATAATTGACAATTGACCATTACTGCGGAGTATTCTGCCAGTTTGCTCCGTTCGGATAGAATTTTTTCAGCCAGGAGTCAAGGATATTAATTGTGCTCGCCTGTCTTCTAATATTCATTAGTTTAATATCAACAAAATCCATTTCGGGTATCTGCAGAAGATCTTTTCTGCATTTTTCGGTATCGGCAAATAAACTGATATCCGGATGAAGGCCGTCATTGAGTTTCGGCCTTCCTTTCTTTTCTGAAAGAGCTTTTTCTCCCATATATTTGCTTTGTTTCCAATTGACTCCTTTCGGTACATATTCTTCTACGGCCTTCCTGTGAAAGTATCTACCCATTCTCTTTGAAAATTTAAATTCAGTTGGAATTGAAAGGAAAAATTCAATAAGTTTAACGTCCAGTAACGGCCACGCATAGTCAATACCATATGAATTTGCCACCTGTGTGCAATTGTTCATCCTGGTTGGAACAAAAGGTTTGAATCTGTCTTCCAGAGTAAATTCATTGAGATTTGTATATCCTGCATCAAATTTTGCTGTATCAAAATATTTTGCTTTTAACAAATAGTGCTCAGCAATATTATCATTGACAGCAAACTGCGGCCAATGCTGTTTACAGGCTTCAAAAAACCTTTTATTATATCCACTCTGCCTGCCATTATTCAGTTTATAGTACATTTTCAGAAGTCTGAGAAATGCTGTCAGTTTATTACCGGGAAGTTTTTTGTAAAGTTTTTTGTATTTTCTATTTATTAGAAGTTCTTTTAACCCATCTTTCGCATACAAAAATGTAACATTTTTATATGCGAAAGATGGGCTAGGTATTGTTCAATACAATCTTCAATTCTTACATTCTCTAACTTATATTCTCCATTAAATGAGAAATACTTTTCCTTCTTTAAGATATCATTGCCTACTTCAACCTGATAGGCAGGAGGCAGCTTATATATATCTGTATAAGCTGTTTTTTCAAAATCCATAGACAGGTGAAGCATGTATTTAGCAGCCCACTCCATGTCAGGATTAACAGGAAATAGCTTAAGCTTATGAAATAGCTTAAGCTTATGAAATAGTGTAAGAGTTGAGCAGAATACAAACATCTTATCATCGCAGTAGTAATAGAAAGGTTTTACCGCCATTTGGTCTACAAAGCAGAGTAGATTACTCTTTTTTATGTCATATACAACTGCGCTGTAATCTCCGTAGAGATGTTCAGTAAGGCTGTTGCCCCATTTCAGGTAACTTCTGTGAATCAGTTCAGAATCACAGATTTCCTTCAGTTCTTTCTCTGTGAAACCAAATTTTACTCCAATGTCATCCCTATTTGTAAGCCTTCCCCAGAATAGAACAACAATCTTTGTTTCTTTATCAATAAAAGGTGTTGGATCGTGTTTAGAATCAGGAGCATTCCATCTCGTAATCTGTGCGAGAAGAATATTATTATCCATATAATATCCAGTTTTGTCAGCATTACCAAACTGGTTTAGTGTATTTAGATAATATCCTTATATTCTGTCAAGTCTAAAGAACTCGATCTTCTTTTAAATATTCCACCAATCATTATTATAAACTTTTAATTTTAGTAAACTACCACGCCCATAGGACGTGGCATTAATTATACTCCCTTTAAGGGAGGGAGTTTCAATTAGCCACTAAAGTGGATAATTACAAAATTACCCCCGCTATTAAAGTTATTCTTTAAAACTTAAATTTTAATTGTTCTTCATCCTCTTTTTTCGATTGATACTTTACATATTTTATTATCATATCTTCATCTATACCAACAGTATCAAGACAATATCCCGGAGCCCAAAAATGATTTCCCCAGTATGTTTTTGTTCTCAGTCCGGGAAAGTTCTTAAAAATATCCATTGCAACCTTTCCTTTCAACATACCAATTATATCAGATTAATATTGAGTCGTTTTTTACGCAAAGCTCGTTATACTGTCCCCGCCCAAAGGACGGGGTCTATAATATCCGAATTAAGGCCATCCAGGATCAATATATACTCAAAACGATTGAGTTTTCGAAAAACTCTATAAAAATCGAATTCGATTTCTCAGTATATAGCCAAAAATTAAAATACCTTCGGTATATTTACGCCATCATAGTCTCTTCAATAGCAATATCGAGTTCAGTTTTCAACAGTGGGTGAACGTCATTGAATTCGATCTGCATATCACTTAAATCCATATCAATAATATCCACCAGGGCTTCATCTATTTCATTCACGGCAATGGTCTGAGCACCGGTAATGTATTGAGTGCCTTCTTCCATAATAAAAGATGGTGTCATTCCCTGGAAATTATGATTGTATTGATTAACCGGGTTAAATTTAGTCCATGTACCGTCTACATTTTTTTCATACCCATATATATCAGATTCTGTTCCAGAAACATCTCCCTGAAGATAAGTAGCATTAAACATTTCAAACGTACGCTGCCGTTGACTCCATTGACATCAACTTTCCAGTATCTGTTAAGATGAGAGCTGCCCTCAACTATACCATCCAGCGCTGAAGCTACAGAGTTAACCTGTATATAGGCGCCGTCATCATATGCTGCTCCGGAAACAGTCAATACAAGCGGTGTATATCCGCTGGAAGTACCGACTTCGAACGTATTAGTTGGTCCATCAGCAGTAATATACTTTCTAAGACCGCCGTCAACAGAGTTGTTGGTAATATAGTTATTATTCATACCGGCGATCACTCCCCCGCCTGAACTTATGCTCAGAACATTGCCGTTCAGGTTAACATTGGCATTCGATCCTATATTCAGAACCTCTTCAACTGTAACATCGCCATCAAGTATTTTATCTCCGCTGCCTGCTGTATAAAGGGCTGTATAATCAACACCGGCATCTATGGTCTGTTCACCGGCCTTGTCATATACGAAACTCCCGCCGATTCTTGTAGATTCGCCTTCGGCAAGCGTTATAGCAACTGTTCCGGCGTTATATATCGTACCGCTGTTATTCAATACCCCGCCGTACTACGGTAAAGGTTCCGTTATTGTCAAGAACTGCGCCTTCCGCAACTGTAAGACCGCTGCTCACATATGTATAAAACTCGGAGGTTAATGTTCCGGACGATATGTTCAGTGTCGCGTCAGGTGCAACCCACAGGTAACTGCTGACTGTTATATCGTCTGTTACCGTTTTATTGCCGCCTCCCTCGAAGTAAAGCTGATTGTAGTCAATACTGTCTTCAACATCCTGAGATTCAGCACCGTCATAAATAAATCTGCCGCCGAGTGAGGTTGACTCTCCTTCAGCTATATCTATCGTTACTGTTCCACCGGCAAATATCCTGCCGCTGTTATTCAATACCCCGCCGTCTACGGTAAAGGTTCCGTTATTGTCAAGAACTGCGCCTTCCGCAACTGTAAGACCGCTGCTCACATATGTATAGAACTCGGAGGTTAATGTTCCGGACGATATGTTCAGTGTCGCGTCAGGTGCAACCCACAGGTAACTGCTGACTGTTATATCGTCTGTTACCGTTTTATTGCCGCCTCCCGAGAAGTAAAGCTGATTGTAGTCAATACTGTCTTCAACATCCTGAGATTCAGCACCGTCATAAATAAATCTGCCGCCGAGTGAGGTTGACTCTCCTTCTGCTATATCTATCGTTACTGTTCCACCGGCAAATATCCTGCCGCTGTTATTCAATACCCCGCCTACTACGCTAAAGGTTCCGTTATTGTCAAGAACTGCGCCTTCCGCAACTGTAAGACCGCTGCTCACATATGTATAAAACTCGGAGGTTAATGTTCCGGACGATATGTTCAGTGTCGCGTCAGGTGCAACCCACAGGTAACTGCTGACTGTTATATCGTCTGTTACCGTTTTATTGCCGCCTCCCGAGAAGTAAAGCTGATTGTAGTCAATACTGTCTTCAACATCCTGAGATTCAGCACCGTCATAAATAAATCTGCCGCCGAGTGAGGTTGACTCTCCCTCAGCTATATTTATCGTTACTGTTCCGCCGGCAAATATCCTGCCGCTGTTATTCAATACCCCGCCGGCTACGGTAAAGGTTCCGTTATTGTCAAGAACTGCGCCTTCCGCAACTGTAAGACCGCTGCTCACATATGTATAGAACTCGGAGGTTAATGTTCCGGACGATATGTTCAGTGTCGCGTCAGGTGCAACCCACAGGAAACTGCTGACTGTTATATCGTCTGTTACCGTTTTATTGCCGCCTCCCGAGAAGTAAAGCTGATTGTAGTCAATACTGTCTTCAACATCCTGAGATTCAGCACCGTCATAAATAAATCTGCCGCCGAGTGAGGTTGACTCTCCTTCTGCTATATCTATCGTTACTGTTCCACCGGCAAATATCCTGCCGCTGTTATTCAATACCCCGTCTACTACGCTAAAGGTTCCGTTATTGTCAAGAACTGCGCGGGAACCGAGTATAAGGGTACCTTCTATTAAGGTACTGCCTGACACAGTTACTGTTTCTGTTCCAAGCGTCAGCTCTGAATCAGAACCTACGCTCAGATCATTCCCTGCCGAAATATTTCCGCTTAAGGTCTTCACTCCGCCGGTTGCTGAAAGATCAAAATAATCTCCTGAGGTAATAACCTGCGCTCCGCTTCCATCATAAACAACCTCTCCGCTGCCGGCTGTCAATGTTCCGAAGCTTATAGTTGATGAAGAGTTATATAATATCCCGTCATTTGTTCCGTTTATAAATGTAACTGTTCCTGCAGAACTGAATGTTCCGTCATTATCTACTGCTGAACCGCCCCCTATTACAAGAGTACTTTCCGAATCCACTGAAAGCGTACCTCCTGCGTTTACTGTAAGGTCAGTTTCGCTTCCGTTCACTACTGTCAGTTCCGCACCGGACACACTGAGTGTTCCGTTAACTGTTGTCTGATCTATACTCAATGCTTCCGTTACAATGACAGACGAGCCGGTTTGTATATTAACTGCTCCGGCTTCTGAAGCAAAAGGAGTCGCCGGCGCTGCATACCAGTTTGTTCCATCTGCTGATACTTCCCAGGAGGTAACATCGTTCCAGTCTACCACTCCGGCAACACTTCTGAAATAACTGTCGCTTAAAGCAACTACTGTAAGATCACCGCTCACATAGGTTATTTCATAATTACTGGCTGTAAACACTCCCCCTACTGCGTTGCTGACCTCTACCGCGCCGGGATATACAGCTACCGGATCTGCTGCATCGGCTCCGTCAGTATAGACAACGGTTACACTGTCTATTGAGTCTCCGGTTACAAGCCCGCTGCTGCTGAAGCCGGTATAACCGGATTCATTGCTTAAGCTTATTCCGTAAACCTTGTCAACTGCATATGCTGTCACTGAAAGTGGTTTAGCTGTTATTGAAGCATCCTTTGAAAGTGTGGCTGTATCAAGGCTGTAGTCTGTTGCGGCACTGCCGAGACTGCCGCTTACCGAGCTTATGGAAAGGCCGGATACGGTCAGCGTATCAGCCTCAGCAACATTGGCGCTGTTGTAGGATATTCCGCTGTTGGATATGGAAGCGTCCGTATCGCCGCTGACAAAACCGATCAGGCTGTATGAAGGACTGAACCCGGTTGGAGCATCTGATGTACCGTCATAAACTTTAGTTATACCCGTATTGGTAAGGTCTACTGTAAGTTCCACGGCTGTTATTGTTCCTTTACCGCCTGATACAAGTTCATAGTTGGAAGCAAGAAAGCTTCCGCTGTCACCGAGAGTCAGACCCGTAACGTCTATTGTCTGGGCACCCTCGCTTACATGAATACTTGATACCGTTCCTGTACCTGTAAGGCTGAGACTCTCGCCTGATACAAGCCCGCTCATCGAAAGAATCGTACTTTCGAAATCAGCCGTTCCGTCATAGGAACGGGTGCCGGATACTGTTACATCCCTGGCTGTTATTGAAGCATCCTTTGAAAGTGTGGCTGTATCAAGGCTGTAGTCTGTTGCGGCACTGCCGAGACTGCCGCTTATCGAGCTTATGGAAAGGCCGGATACGGTCAGCGTATCAGCCTCAGCAACATTGGCGCTGTTGTAGGATATTCCGCTGTTGGATATGGAAGCGTCCGTATCGCCGCTGACAAAACCGCTCAGGCTGTATGAAGGACTGAACCCGGTTGGAGCATCTGATGTACTGTCATAAACTTTAGTTATACCCGTATTGGTAAGGTCTACTGTAAGTTCCACGGCTGTTATTGTTCCTGTACCGCCTGATACAAGTTCATAGTTGGAAGCAAGAAAGCTTCCGCTGTCACCGAGAGTCAGACCCGTAACGTCTATTGTCTGGGCACCCTCGCTTACGTGAATACTTGATACCGTTCCTGTACCTGTAAGGCTGAGACTCTCGCCTGATACAAGCCCACTCATCGAAAGAATCGTACTTTCGAAATCAGCCGTTCCGTCATAGGAACGGGTGCCGGATACTCTTACATCCCTGGCTGTTATTGAAGCATCCTTTGAAAGTGTGGCTGTATCAAGGCTGTAGTCTGTTGCGGCACTGCCGAGACTGCCGCTCACCGAGCTTATGGAAAGGCCGGATACGGTCAGCGTATCAGCCTCAGCAACATTGGCGCTGTTGTAGGATATTCCGCTGTTGGATATGGAAGCGTCCGTATCGCCGCTGACAAAACCGCTCAGGCTGTATGAAGGACTGAACCCGGTTGGAGCATCTGATGTACCGTTATAAACTTTAGTTATACCCGTATTGGTAAGGTCTACTGTAAGTTCCACGGCTGTTATTGTTCCTGTACCGCCTGATACAAGTTCATAGTTGGAAGCAAGACTGCTTCCGCTGTCACCGAGAGTCAGACCCGTAACGTCTATTGTCTGGGCACCCTCGCTTACGTGAATACTTGATACCGTTCCTGTACCTGTAAGGCTGAGACTCTCGCCTGAAACAAGCCCGCTCATCGAAAGAATCGTACTTCCAAAATCAGCCGTTCCGTCATAGGAACGGGTGCCGGATACTCTTACATCCCTGGCTGTTATTGAAGCATCCTTTGAAAGTGTGGCTGTATCAAGGCTGTAGTCTGTTGCGGCACTGCCGAGACTGCCGCTTACCGAGCTTATGGAAAGGCCGGATACGGTCAGCGTATCAGCCTCAGCAACATTGGCGCTGTTGTAGGATATTCCGCTGTTGGATATGGAAGCGTCCGTATCGCCGCTGACAAAACCGATCAGGCTGTATGAAGGACTGAACCCGGTTGGAGCATCTGATGTACCGTCATAAACTTTAGTTATACCCGTATTGGTAAGGTCTACTGTAAGTTCCACGGCTGTTATTGTTCCTGTACCGCCTGATACAAGTTCATAGTTGGAAGCAAGAAAACTTCCGCTGTCACCGAGAGTCAGACCCGTAACGTCTATTGTCTGGGCACCCTCGCTTACGTGAATACTTGATACCGTTCCTGTACCTGTAAGGCTGAGACTCTCGCCTGAAACAAGCCCGCTCATCGAAAGAATCGTACTTTCGAAATCAGCCGTTCCGTCATAGGAACGGGTGCCGGATACTGTTACATCCCTGGCTGTTATTGAAGCATCCTTTGAAAGTGTGGCTGTATCAAGGCTGTAGTCTGTTGCGGCACTGCCGAGACTGCCGCTTATCGAGCTTATGGAAAGGCCGGATACGGTCAGCGTATCAGCCTCAGCAACATTGGCGCTGTTGTAGGATATTCCGTTGTTGGATATGGCTGCGTCCGTATCGCCGCTGACAAAACCGCTCAGGCTGTATGAAGGACTGAACCCGGTTGGAGCATCTGATGTACTGTCATAAACTTTAGTTATACCCGTATTGGTAAGGTCTACTGTAAGTTCCACGGCTGTTATTGTTCCTGTACCGCCTGATACAAGTTCATAGTTGGAAGCAAGACTGCTTCCGCTGTCACCGAGAGTCAGACCCGTAACGTCTATTGTCTGGGCACCCTCGCTTACGTGAATACTTGATACCGTTCCTGTACCTGTAAGGCTGAGACTCTCGCCTGAAACAAGCCCGCTCATCGAAAGAATCGTACTTTCGAAATCAGCCGTTCCGTCATAGGAACGGGTGCCGGATACTGTTACATCCTTTGCAAGTATTTCACTTGAAGTATTATCCACATATCCGGACATGGTATAGTTATTACCGCTGTTACCGTCATTTATAGTAACTCCGGACACCGTTACAGTCTTGTCTGTACCGACATTCTTATTCTCGAAGGTGAATGTACCGCCGCTTAAATAGTCACTGCCGTATAGACTTCCTGAGGCAAGTACTGCTGTACCGTCTGCCGTGGTTTCGCCGTCGTAGGTCTTGCTTACATCTGAAGTTGTAATACTTATAGTAGCTTTGGAAATATCAGCTGTATGTTCACCTTCATCAAGTGTATAATTCGCAGCAAGGCCGTCGTTCGTTCCATCCTCGAGTACAAGACTGTCAAGATATACATATTTATCTGTGCCGGCATCTTTATTATACATTAAGGCACTGCCGCTGAAAACGAGTGTTTCATCACCGACAAGCCCGCTGTCTATTACAAAAGTATCAGACTCAAGAGTGCTTGTTCCATCATAAGTTCTGGATGCTGAAATATCAAGTGAACGCTGGGCTATCGTTGCTGTAGTCGTAGGAGCTCCGCTGAAACTCAGGCTGTAGTTACCGCTGTCCGTTCCGCTCAGAGACATCAGATCCTGGTCAAGTACAACGCTTTTCCCGGTTCCGGCATTCTTATCGGCAAACTCCGCATAATAACCGTTAACCGACACATCGTCTCCTGCAACCCCGCCGACAAGTGAAATACTGTTGGTTAATATCACTGTTTCATTACTGCCGTCATAAACTTTCCCGGCGGCTGTAAAACTGCCGCTGAATGTCAGAGCTTTTGCTGTAATGTCAACGGTATCTGTCCCGCCTGTAAGAGTATAGTTCGAAGCTAAACCATCGTTTGTCCCATCTCCAAGTGCAAGGGTGCCGGATGTAAAGCTTTTGCCTTCACCAATATTCTTGTCGGCCATCAACCCTGTTCCGGTAAGTGTGAGTGTTTCATCACCAACAAGGCCGCTAAGCGCAAGTATGCCGGCATCAACTGTTGTTTCCCCGTTATATTCACGGCTGCCGGAAAGGCTGATCACTGCTGCTGTTATTTCACTTGAGGTGTTATCAACATAAGTTACGGAGTAGTTGCTGCCGCTGTTATCGTCATTAACCGTTACTCCGCTTACTGCTACGGTCATGCCGGTTCCAACATTGCTACTGTCAAAGGTAAACGTGCCGCCGCTTATACTGTCGGTGCCGTATAGACTTCCGGAGGCAAGTTCAGCTGTACCGTCTGCAGTGGTATCGCCGTCATAGGTCTTACTTACATCTGAACTTGTGATACTGATCGAAGCTGTGGTTATATCAACAGTATCTGTCCCGCCTGTAAGAGTATAGTTCGAAGCGTAACCGCCGTTATCTCCATCACCGAGCACAAGAGTTCCAAGGCTGAATGTTTTCCCGATTCCGACATTCTTGTCGGCCATCGACCCTGTTCCGGTAAGTGTGAGTGTTTCATCACCAACAAGGCCGCTCATTTCAAGATCACCTGAGGATACATAAACCGTCCCGTTATAGGTCCGGGTTCCGGAAAGGCTGATCACTGCTGCTGTTATTTCACTTGAGGTGTTATCAACATAAGTTACAGAGTAGTTGCTGCCGCTGTTATCGTCATTAACCGTTACTCCGCTTACTGCTACGGTCATGCCGGTTCCAACATTGCTACTGTCAAAGGTAAACGTGCCGCCGCTTAAATAGTCACTGCCGTATAGACTTCCGGAGGCAAGTTCAGCTGTACCGTCTGCAGTGGTATCGCCGTCATAGGTCTTACTTACATCTGAACTTGTGATACTGATCGAAGCTGTGGTTATATCAACGGTATCTGTCCCGCCTGTAAGAGTATAGTTCGAAGCTAAACCATCGTTTGTCCCATCTCCAAGTGCAAGGGTGCCGGATGTAAAGCTTTTGCCTGTACCAACATTCTTGTCGGTCATCACTCCGGACCCGCTGAGTGTAAGTGTCTCGCTGCCCACAAGCCCGCTCATTACAAGACTGCCGGAGGCAACAGAGGTTGTTCCGTTATAGGTCTGGGTTCCGGAAAGGCTGATCACTGCTGCTGTTATTTCACTTGAGGTATTATCCTCATAGCTTACTGAGTAGTTGCTGCCTCCGTTGCCGTCATCCACTGTTACGCCGGATACAGTTACGGTCTTTCCTGTGCTTACATTGGCATTTCCATAGGCAAAGGTCCCGCCTGAAGCTGTATCTCCGTTGAATATCTCTCCGGATACTACTGTAACAGTACCGTCTGCATCGGTAGTTCCGTCATAGGTCTTACTTACATCTGATGTTGAAAACGTTACATCAGCACGGGTTACCGTAAGAGTCATTACAGCGCGCGATAATGTATAGTTCGAAGCAAGGCCGCCGTCTCCGTCTACAAGCGTAAGATTCTGATTATAAACGGTCTTGTCCACGCCGACATTCTTACTGAACATCAGACCGCTTCCGCTGAGACCAAGCTCTTCGCCGGATACTTCACCTGTCACTTCAAGATCTGTCGAATCAGCCACTGCAGTACCGTCATAGGTTCTGCTGCCGCTGATATCAACAGACTTCTGATACACGGTTGCTTCTGCTGTAGGCGCTCCGGTATAACTTACTGTATAGTTACCGCTGTCAGCACCGCTGATTGATACCGTAACATCCACTGTTTTGCCAGTACCGGCATTTGCTGTATCAAAAGCGGCTGTTTCTGTGCTGATATTTACGGTATCTCCTGTCTCTACTCCGTCAAGTCCGAGACTGCTTGTAAGAATCAGAGTCTCGGTTGAGCCATTGTAGGTTTTATCTGCGACAGTAAAGCTGCCTGTAAGAGTAACTGATTTTTCTGTAACAGTTACAACATCTGTTCCGCCCGAAAGCGTATAGTTGGATGCAAGACCGCCGTTTGTACCGTCACCGAGGGTCAGTGTTCCAAGTGAGCTTACAGCCTTGTCTTCACCAACATTTTTATCGGCCATAATTCCTGCGCCTGTGAGCGTAAGAGTTTCGGAACCGACTTCTCCTGATATGGTGAATATTCCTGCATTTAAAACCGCTGTTCCGTCGTAAGCACGCTCACCGGTGAGATCTACACTCTTCCGGGTTATGGACGCTGTTGCTGCCGCTACGCCGCTAAGGTCGCTGTAGGTATAGTTGCCGGACGATGTTCCTGTAAGTGTCAGGCTTGTAAGATTAACTGTTCCGTCGGTTACTGCATTACTGCCGCTGTCAAAGGTTCCGACCCCGACACTGCTTGATACATCGTCACTTCCTACTACATTACTGAAAGTAACTCCGGAAGTGTCGGCGGCTATTGTCGCATCAGCATCATAAACCTTACTTGCGGCTGTTGTAAATGAACCGCCTACGCCAAGCACTCTCTGATCAATGTTTCCTACTGTAAAAAAATCATAATTGTTAATAACGTATTTAGAAGCATCTGCTCCGATGGTACTGAATGCACCAACCCAGACATTTTTCCCGACGCCGGCATCCGGACTGTCGAATAAAGCGCTGCCGGCTTCTATCGAAAAGTCAGTATAACTGCGGAATGCATTGTTACTGGTTATTGAATCATATATTACTGTGGCTGTATCTGTTCCGTTATAGGTTTTGGTTTCAATAGAACACCCGGTGATGAAAAGGCCGATCTGTGCACTGCCGTCTATCAGGTCTGTACCTGCAATAGTAATATCGTCAAATATACTCTTTACTCCGCTGCCGCTTACTGTCAGATTGTTATATTCAGCGCCGTAGATTGTCTGTAAACCTTCTCTGTCATAAATTACTGTTCCGCTGCCTGCTACTAATGTTCCAAGTGTCGCGTTCTCTGCCGCAAGACTGAGCTGGCCGTCATCTGCAAAACTTACAGTCCCGTCTGAACTAAACAAACCGTTACTGTCCACTGCAGCTCCGCTGTTGATCAGAAGCGTTCCGCTGCCTACTACTGATATGTCACCGTTTGCGGTTAAGTCTGTTCCGTCACCATCGGCCACTGTAAATACTCCGCCGGTAAGAGTCAGGGTTCCACCGCTGTCAACTACCACTTGATCAGCGGTTACATCGGAAGTTACAGATACATTGGCATTAGACTGAATCTGTATTGTAAGGGCATTATCCGCGTCGGGAGCTGCTTCCGCTTCTGACCAGCTTAACAGATCATCGGAGACTAACCAGTCTGATTCTATACTCCAGATTAAAGCTCCGCCAGTGTCTATTGTTTTGTAGTATAATGCAAACTGCCAGCCGTTGTTATTTCCCAGGTCTTCACTCTTTGTTGTCTGAATCAGGGTTCCGGTATTATTGGAATCCACTACCTCTACATAACTCACGAATGAATCTGCTACATTAATAACAGCCTGATCTCCCGCATTAGTTGATGATACGGTAATAAGATCTTCTGTTCCTGTAAGTGTAAAGGTGCCGCCTATGGTCTGAATGCCGGCTGTATCAAATATTATACCTTTGCCCGCTGTTGTACAGCTGAAATTATTAAAGTTCGTACTGCCAAGAATCTGTGAATCGCCGCTTCCGTCAAAAGTAACGGTCCCGCTACCGGCTGTAAAACCCGCTGTGCCGGCATTGTTAATCCAATCGCCGCCAACTGTTATATCAAAGTCACCGCTGTCAACTACGCTGTCCGAATTTATGGTAAAGTCATTTCCTACATCAAGTACTCCAAGTAAAGTTTTGATCCCGCCCCCCGAAAAGGCAACGTTGTAGTAGGTGCCGGAGGCAATGTCCTGGGCCCCGGCTCTGTCATAGGTTACTGTTCCTGAACCGGCAGCAAGGGTGCCGAAAGACACGTCTGTTCCGGTTATCACAAGTGCAGAATTACCATCGGCTGAACTGAAGGATGTTGTGCCCTCAACATCAAGGTTTGCTGTGGAGAATACACCTTTGCTAATGGTAAGATTACCGTTCACGTCCGCTGTGCCGGAGGCAAGAGTTACTGTGTCGGTTGTGTTGGTTTTATTGATTGTAAGGTTATAATATGTATCTTCAAGCAATGACTGGGCGGAATTGCCGTCATAAGTTACTGTTCCCATAGTATCTGTAAGCGTTCCGAAGCTTGTGACTGTTCCCCCGAGTTTAAGGTTACCGGCTCCGGTAAAATCAGTTATTCCGGTTACATTATATGTACCGTCAACATCTACAGTGCCTGTGCCGATTTCAAGTTCCCCCGCTCCAGTTGTACTCCCCGTAACATTGATTTCATTTGATGAGGCATTTAAAATACCATTTGTAATAGTAAGGTCACCGCCTACATTAGCTGTGCCGGAGGTAAGAGTTACTGTGTCGGTTGTGTTGGTTTTATTGATTGTAAGGTTATAATATGTATCTTCAAGCAATGACTGGGCGGAATTGCCGTCATAAGTTACTGTTCCCATAGTATCTGTAAGCGTTCCGAAGCTTGTGACTGTTCCACCCAGCTTTAGGTTACCGGCTCCGGTGAAAGTTGTATTGCCGGTAACATTATATTCACCGTCAACATCAACTGTACCTGTACCTATGCTCAGTGTTCCGGCTCCCTCTACATTGCCATCTGTGGTAAAATCATTAGAATCGGTTATAAATATACCTGATGTAAGTGCTAAATTTCCTGATATAGTAGAACTAGAACTAAGGTTTACACCTGCAGAATTATCAATTTCAAGGTTTTTCACCTCTCCTGAAATAAATTCATCTGCTGTTGTCTGAGTACTTGTACCAGAGTAAACAAGAGTAGAAGATGTTCCATAAACAAGCTCTGCTCCCGCAGCAAGTTCTAATAACCCCCCATCCATATCAAGAGTTCCATTAACGGTCAGATCCACATCACCATCTGAGACGGTAAATGTTCCGCTGGTAAGGGTCAGGGTTCCCCCATCAGCTATGGTCATATCATCAATTTCTGTATTAGAGGTAACTAAGACAACGGCACCGTCTGTTATAGTTATTGAAAGAGAATTATCAACTGTTGGTGCCTCATCAGTACTTTCAAAAGATCCTTCTTCACCGGTTGTAGAGCGTAACCAGGTATCAGCTCCATTCCACTGTCCTCCATCTGAATCGGTTCTGTAATAGTATTCAGGGTCAGTTATCTCATAAAAATACGCAGAACCGGCAGAACTTCCCAGGGTATCGTCTCCATACGCACCGATAAGCGCGGTGTAGTAACCAGCGATGTAGGCATCATTTGAGAGCGACACAGACTTACCGAAATTGTCATTATCAGCACCGTCGGACGCTGTAAGCTTCCATGTCTGACTATTTGTACTCCATGCGTTTGAAGTTGTAAAAATATACGCGGAACCCTTGCCATCGTCTCCATCCGCACCGATAAGCGCGGTGGCACCGTCAACTGAAAGCGACACAGAACAACCGAAATGGTCAAATGAAGTACCGTCGGACGCTGTAAGCTTCGCGTTCTGCGTGTATGTACTCCATGAATCTGATGTTGTAAAAATATACGCGGAACCGGAATCATATCTCGGGGCATCGTCTCTATACGCACCGATAAGCGCGGTGGTGCCGTCAAGTGAAAGCGACACAGAACAACCGAAATAGTCAGATGAAGCACCGTCGGACGCTATAAGCTTCGCGGCCTGCGTGTTTGTACTCCATGAATCTGATGTTGTAAAAATATACGCGGAACCGGAATCACTTCCCAGATCATCGTCTAGATACGCACCGATAAGAGCGGTGGCACCGTCACCTGAAAGCGACAAATACTTACCAAATTGGTCAGATGTAGCAGCGTCGGACGCTGTAAGCTTCGCGGCCTGCGTGTATGTACTCCATGAATCTGATGTTGTAAAAATATACGCGGAACCGGAACTAACATCGTCTTGAAACGCACCGATAAGAGCGGTGGCACCGTCATCTGAAAGCGACACAGAACAACCGAAACTGTCAGATCTATAACCGTCGGACGCTGTAAGCTTCGCGGCCTGCGTGTATGTGCTCCATGAATCTGATGTTGTAAAAATATACGCGGAACCGGAATCTCTTCCCAGAGCATCGTCCCACTGCGCACCGATAAGCGCGGTGGTGCCATCATCTGAAAGTGACACAGAATAACCGAAATAGTCAGATGAAACACCGTCGGACGCTGTAAGGACAGCCGCCTGCGACCAGCTCTCTGCAGTTAATATATAAACATAAGCATTACCTGTTTTTGATGCGTAGCCATATGCACCGATAAGCGCGGTGGTGCCGTCATCTGAAAGTGACACGGAATAACCGAAATTCTCATTAACAAATGTCACATCAGGATAGAACTTTTCTATCTGTGTATTTGTAAACCATGAATCTGATGTTGTAAAAATATACGCGGAACCGGAATCAGTTCCCAGGTCATCGTCGTACTGCGCACCGATAAGCGCGGTGGTGCCGTCACCTGAAAGCGACACAGAATAACCGAAATAGTCAACTGAAGCACCGTCGGACGCTGTAAGCTTCGCGGCCTGCGAGTTTGTACTCCATGAATCTGAAGTTGTAAAGATATACGCGGAACCGCTATAAGAATCGTCTCCCTGCGCACCGATAAGCGCGGTGGTGCCGTCAGCTGAAAGCGACACAGAAGAACCGAAATGGTCAAAAGAAGCACCATCGGACGCTGTAAGCTTTGCAGCCTGCGTGGGTGTACTCCATGCATCTGAAGTTGTAAAGATATACGCGGAACCGCTATAATAACTCTTTTCAAACGCACCTATAAGCGCGGTGGTGCCGTCATCTGAAAGCGACACAGAATTACCGAAACAGTCATTAGAAGCACCGTCGGACGCTGTAAGCTTCGCGGCCTGTATGTTTGTACTCCATGAATCTGAAGTTGTAAAGATATACGCGGAACCGGAAGAATCTCCCAGGTCATCGTCGTACTGCGCACCGATAAGAGCGGTGGTGCCGTCACCTGAAAGCGACACAGAATAACCGAAATAGTCATTAGAATAACCGTCGGACGCTGTAAGCTTCGCGGCCTGCGAGTTTGTACTCCATGAATCTGAAGTTGTAAAGACATACGCGGAACCGGAACAATCTCCCAGGTCATCGTCTAGATACGCACCGATAAGCGCGGTGGTGCCGTCAGCTGAAAGCGACACAGAAGAACCGAAACCGTCACCTGAAGAACCGTCGGACGCTGTAAGCTTCGCGGCCTGTATGTTTGTACTCCATGAATCTGAAGTTGTAAAGATATACGCGGAACCGGAACCACCTCCCTGGTCATCGTCTCCTTTCGCACCGATAAGCGCGGTGGTGCCGTCACCTGAAAGCGACACAGAACAACCGAAATTGTCATATAAAGCACCGTCGGACGCTGTAAGGACAGCCGCCTGCGACCAGGTCTCTTCACCTAAATTATAAATATAAGCATTGCCAGTATTACTCATGTAGCCGTACGCACCGACAAGTGCGATGGAGCCGTCATCTGAAAGCGACACAGAATAACCGAATTTGCAATATGCCGCAGAATCTTCTGTAGGGTACACCTTTTCCTGATCTGCGTCTAACTGTTCTGTATAAAATTTCAATGCTTTGCTTTGGAAATATTCTACAGAACAGTCAATGTTATCTGTTTCAAGAATCCAGTTTCCGCCGTTTTCAACATTACCTGTAATATCTGTTGATGCTGCTACATTAACACCGGCAACCGACTCAAGTGCTCCTATCAGGATACCCCCATTATCTCCCGAGGCAAGGCTGCATGCAAGAAGGTCAATTCTGCCGCCTTCCTGAACCATACCGCCTATTTCCTGCCAGAACTCTCTCTGATCACTGTCTGCAAGAGTTGACCCCAGACTGATAGTTTCTGAATCTGTAAGATAAAATTTATTTTCACCGTAATCGTGAGTTGCAAAAGCAACTGATGAAGCCTTTCTGCCGGCAAGTGCATTTTCAACCATGGTTGAGAGCTGATCCATGGTTGTTGATTGAGGATCATATTCCAAAACAATTACATCACTTTTTGCGGCGGCGACAAGATCGTCAACATCATTAAGTATTGAAGAAACTAAAAGAACCTTAGGTGTATCAGTAATACTTGGAACATGAGCATAGACGTAACCGATGTCATCAATGTTTGTATTAACGATTGTGAGGTTTTCAGAGTTACGGATGAGGTTTACTGACTCTTCTGTATCAGCAGACGTACTGCCATACGCATCTACAATATTAATATCTTTTACAGTGATACTTATCTGAATATCTGAATTTGCATCATCGAAAACAAAGCCGCTGCCATCGCCTTCAAACGCGACGACACATCCATTGCCTTCAATCGTTACATCATCAGATACAGTTAAAATACCTGATACAGTTACTGTATCACCTGAGTCCAGGCTGAAAGTAATTGTGTCGTCAACTGATGTTGTTGAGTTGGACTGAGCTATCGCCCATGAGAGAGAGCCTTCATCTGCTATGTCGCCGTCGTCTGTTATATCGGTTACGGTGTAGCTTTCAAGATGGTGGTTGTAATTATCGACATGTAAGACATCTGCTTCAATAGTCCCGGTGCTATATTCAAGATTCCAGTCTCCAGTGGTTACGAAAGCTGAATCCTGAGAAGTGAGTTCTCCACCTGTAATATCGCTGGAAGCGGCAATATCGGCACCTGTCCAGTCGGCTATATGCCCCAGGACTTCCTGTCCCTGCGCCTCTTTAGCTATATCACAGCCGTAGAAAAGAATATCCGCATCGGAGGAAAGGTTATCTTGCCAGGATGAAAAATCGTCCTGAAATTCTAAAATATTATCCTTTGTTATAACATCATCACCGAGTATGATCTGCGCATAGTTTCCCTGGGATACTATATGAACGGAATCTATATCGGAATTTTCATTTACTATTTCAGTTATTTTTGAAACGCCCTCACCTTCAGCAAGATGGACAACAGTCGCGTCGTCAGGAATTGCGTCAATTATATCTCCGGCATCGTCAATGGCTGAATCTATAATATAAATTTCATTATCGTGGCTATCAACATCAGCTGAAAGGGAATCAGCATGTTCATCGCCTAAGATAAAATCATAGGCATCGTCAATATCTGAAGCCTGCACTGTGTCAACATTTAAATCGAAGCCGTCTATGACTATATCATCAACCAGATCTGAATAATCGGAAATTTCATCCGTATCTACGCCATCCGCATCTCCGACAGAATCTGTATCAAACGAGCTGTCATCCGCGCTGTTTTCTATATTTTCTGCATCTTCAGCCGCCTGCTGTTCTGCATCCATTATCTCTGTTGCTTCCAATACATCAGCCACTGCTGCGGCATCAAGATATACTCTTTCCTCTAATTCATAAATAGCCATTTTCTCCACCTATTCTTTAAATTTATGATTTCTTATATAAAATAATAGTATTAGTAACCAAGGGTTTTTTAAGCATCACAGCCACCGTCCTCCGCAGTAGTTTTGCTACAGAGGGCAGGATCGGCGCAGTTGCTCAAACCCGTGTAAGAAGTCCGTTTTACTGGTTGTTAAAATTTAATATTTAATCTGAATACTGTATAAATATGAATATCATTATACAATTATACAATTTAAATTGTAAAATATTTTGAAGGACAATTCAATAGGCAAAGTAAAAAATTTAATATTTAATCTGAATACAGAATAAATCATGATCTTAAAAATTCCAATTTATGAACGGCATAATCCAGAACATTCCATTGTCTTTTAAATTTACCAGACCAAGCTGAAATCCTTCACTATTAACATCAGCCTTATTGACAAGACCAATTTGGAAAAAACATGAATTTTTTATATCATTAAAAACGCCGATTTGCAAACCGTCAAATTCTTCCACAGCATTCGCAAAAGCCAATTGGAGTCCATTAGATTTTTTACAAACATTGATAAACGAAAGCTGAATACCATTAACATTACTTTCAGTAATAAATCCAAGATCTAGACCATAAATTATCTGTTTTTTATATGTAAAAGAATAAAAGCAGCCTAAATTAAGTCCATAGACATCATAAGCGTCAGGCAGTGCCGGCGCACCAGGGACAATACATAACCTTACCGGTGTAAACCCGCCCTTTCCTCTGATTCTTCCATTTTCCAGCATTGCATAAGACATATTGCAAATTATCGAAATTACAGTTATAGTAAGTATAGTTTTTTTTAACATTTCCGCTCCTGTTTTTTGACTTTTTTTGCAGTAACCTGACTCGAATAACTGCTTAATTTTTCGAAAACTATTTTGTTTTGGGTATATTTACAGAAAATTTAAGAATGAAAAATATTCTAATACCAATTATTTTATTATTTATTTTATGTTCATGCAATAGTTCAAGAACAAATCTAATCGGAAAAAACTATACTAATGAGAAAAAAATATCAAGCATATTAAAGACAGGCCTAAACCCCAGACAGGTAAAAACTAAATTAGGCTACCCCTTAAAAATTGATTACGAGAAAAACCTTATATCATTCATTCCAATTGCCAGCCTTTTTACAGATGAAAGCGAACGCATGTATTATTATTATAAAGATTTTTACTGTGTATTTACGCTTAAGACAAATGGAAGGGATATTCTTAAGTCAGTTTATAGTAATCCATAATCTAATCTGAATTAAAGACACATTTCTTTATTAAGAGTAATAAATATTTTTTTAATCAGACTGAGTCCAACAGATGAAAACTTTCGGATCTGTACAAAGCCAGTCCTGTCGATATTAAAATTTTGACTAGCATCCAATTTGATTTCCACTTCATAATAGTTTCTAGACAATTCATATTTTTTTTTAGCCCTAATGACCTGTAACGGCCCACCAAAAATATTCAAAAGCGGAGAAGGTCTGAAGAAAACAGCGGGGACAGTATTTATAGATATAACTTTACCAGTATAAGAGACTAAAGAGTCAGGGAATGAAATGCTTGCGCAATCGTTTATTTTTATCTCAGCAATGTCATCCTCCTTAAAATAAGCTATAATGTTTTCTTTCAAGTTATCGTAAACTTCACCTATCGGTTCACCTTTTTTCAGCCATTTACCCAGCTGCATTTCTCTATCAAATTGCACAAAAATACCATTAATAGGAGAAAAGATTTCAAGAGAAGATAAATATCTTCTACCATTCTTAAGTTCATTACTCAGCCTTTGAATATCCATCTGCTTTACATTTGCCCAGCCTAATTTTGTTTTATCTGAAAGGAGTTGATCATATTCAATTTTATTAGCGAGAAGCAGATAATTATCTATTACAATTTTATTTATGAGGAAAGGATTTTCAATTTTGAAAAGTTTCTGACCTTTTTCTACTTTGGTTCCGTTCTTTGGAAATATTTCAGCGAGGAATCCATCAAAAGAAGCAAAAATAATAATATCATTTTGAGATCTTACTTCACACGGTCCCTGCAAGTTCCATGGCAATGGAATAAACATAATAAGAATAACAACTAAAAAAACAGACAACGAGACTCTGCTTCTTTTACGGTTAAAGGCTTTACGTAGCTGAAAAATTTTTCTTATTTCAAGAACCAGCGGTTCCAGAATAAGAACATAAACTTCAATCAGCATTAAAACAATCCCGATAGATTTAGCGAATTTGAAATAGACAATAAGAATAATACCGGTGTACAAGAATAATCTGTAAATATATGAAGCTATTCCAAAGACAATTAGAAACAGTTGAATATTTTTATTTTTAATATTCTGTTTTTGTTTAATACCGAAGAGTATTCTGTAATACCATTTTTTTACAGAAAGAATACTCTTCATTCTGAGGTTATCAATATTTGTAAAATCCATCAGGAGGTAGTACCCGTCATATCTGATAAGAGGATTACCATTAACAAAAATAGTGTTAAAAACAGACACAGTCAAAACATAGTATGAGATTGAACTTATCACGCCCGGTCCGATATTAACCCAGACAAGAGCAGCAATTCCCCCTAAGACAACCTCTGCAATAATTCCCGCGGAATCAATAAGCATTTTTTGTTTACGATCAGAGATCTTCCATGAATCAGTGAGGTCAATATATAGTCTAGGGAAAAAAACCATAAAGAAGATGCCAATTTTTCTTACCCTTACGTTATTAGCTTTTGCAGCATAAGCATGGCCAAGTTCATGAATAATTTTCATAAAAATCAATGCAATTCCGAATCGGATAATTCCAACATAATTTATAGAGTCAACAACAGTTGAGATAAATCTGTTAAAATTAATAATCCACGCAGTATAGCCTGAAGCAGAGATAAAGATTATAAAATAAATAGTCCATTTATTAAATGCTCTTCTAAAATAAGGCATAGTAGAGTTCAAAAATTTATCAGGGTCAAAAAGAGGCAGTTTAAAGAAGAGATAAACCTTTAAAAATTTCAAAAATGCGCTTGATTTATTAAAAAGCTCTATTTTTTTCAGCAGGACACCTTCAGTAAGCCTGTAGTCGGGAAGCAAGAGAGAGCTTTGTCTGAGAAAATTCAGGATTGTTTTCAGTTCATCATCTGATTCAATAATTTTCCGTCTAATAAGTTCTTCAGCTAATTCATTGAATACATGGTTACTATAGAGGTATCTAATTACTTTATATTCTTTTGTATGCAGTCTATAATACTTATCAGAGACAGGATCAAAAACAGTCCATATTTCACCTTCGGAAGCTTTATAATCTTTATAAATCTTCAGGTCATATCTTAATTTTCCGGTTTTGATTTGATTAACATCCATTTAATACTTTCGCCACCATAAAACGATATTTCTTACAATATAATATGCAAGTGAAACCCTCTCTCCATTAACTTTAGCAATACCTCTCATTCCGTAATAGAGGAAAGGTACGTTTTCAGTTAATTTAACTTTTATAACATAACAGAACTGATTATTAACAGTAATTTCAGGTTTACTGCTGACAAACAGAACTTCACCAGGCAGAGAAGTTACTGGCTGATTATATAGAAATAAATTAATAGAAGTTATTTTTTTTAAAACAGAAGAGTCAGCCTGATTCAAATATACTTCAGCAATGTGCTGTTCGAACGGGACTACTTCGAAAAGTTTTTCACCCGGATTAACAAATTTTCCTTCGAGCTCATATTTTTCATCAATAACAAGAGTTCCGGGAAAATCAGATATTAATTCACTGTTTTTAAGATACCATTTAAATTCATTCATTTTTTCTTTTTCAGCATCTTTCTGGTATGAAATTATTTTAATTTTCCCGAGTTCATTTTTATCCTGAAAAGCAAATTGTCTAATATAGTCAAGTCGAGCATTTTCAGTATTATAGACAGCTTCAGCTTTAGCCAGCTGATATTTATAATCTTCGGTATCATAAGCAATTACAAGTTCACCCTTTTTGATATTATCACCATCAGCATGATAAACTTTTTTGATAATCCCCGCGAATGGAGCATAACAGATCTGTTTTGTTTCAGGGACAATTTCAAATTCAGCGCTTACACTTAGATTAACAGGGATAATAAAAGAGCATACAACAAATAATAAGAAGAGGGTTGCGACAATTTTTCCAGGAGAGAAGAGCTTGTTACCGTATAAGAATTTTTTAATTTTACTCTGCTCTGAATAAAACGAGTACCACAGGGCTTCTCTATAAAATTCAGAGAGAAGCGAAGTTTTTTTCATTTGAGAATCATCATACTCTTCGAAATATTCCATAACCCAATAAAAGGCATGTCTTTCTGTTTCAAAAGGAAATAGTGGTATAACAAGTAGGTTTACGTTTGGAAATTTTATTAAATACTCATTTATATTAATATTTGTCTGATCAAATTTTTCTTTTAATTGTTTAGCATTGATATTAATTTTTGTTTTAAGAGGTAGAAGTGCTGAAATTAAATCAGACATTAAAATACTGAATTCTGAATTAATATTTACTTTTGCGACCCCTGAGACTCCAATTATTTTAGGTTTTTTCCCAGTATGCTGAATTATACATGCCCTGTCATATGATAAAACATGCCGGCTGTTATTAAGGATATGCACAGCTTTCAGTTCTGTACCTATTTTATGGAAAGTCTCATGTCCAACTTTTAAAATTGCTGTTATAAAATTAAGCCTTGATTTAAGTAAAGAAACTTCTTTATTATCCATATTATTCTTTATTTTAATGTTTTTATTTGATAATTATAGTATAATTATACTTTAAACTGATGATTTCTCAAATAAAATAATTGTAAAAGTAACTCGGTTTTTTGTAAGCATCGTAGCCCCCCGCAATGTCATTGACTTAAGACTTTTTATTATTTCTAGCTTACTATTTTTTATTTTCAGAAAAAACTTTTATATAAAAACGGCCTAGCAGATGCCGCTTTCCATTCCGCTTTAAATTAAATACTGGAGCCCAGTTAATTGCTGGGATAAATGGTTCTGGGAAGCCTGTCAGGCGAATAACCTGATCAAAACCAACGCCCCTGTGCATCCTCTGCAGCATTCAAAAATTTTATCTTTCGGATATTACTGCATTTCCTGTCAATACAATCGATCGTTCGGAAACGACAGAGCGTTTCCCTCCAGAATCACAGCTCTTAAATTAAATTTGTATTTCCGCTTGATTTTTTAATAAACCATTAAGTTAATAGCATTGCTGTGCATCCTCTGCATTCAAAAATTTTATCTTTCGTATATTACTGCATTTCCTGTCAATGCAATCGGTCGTCCGGAAACGACCACGTTATTCAACATGGCAGGCATCGCCTGTTTCCCTCCAGAATCACAGCTCTTAAATTAAATTTGTATTTCCGCTTTATTTTTTAAAACCCTTAAGTTAATAGCATTAGAGAACGGACTGGAATCAGAGCTATAGAGCATGACAGGAGTCCGTTTTACTGGTTATAAAAATTTAAGATTTAATCTGATTACAGTATAAGTTAACAGCAAATATTCAGTGAGAGTTTTTTTAGTTCGTTACAACATAATGACCTGACATACCGGCAAGTAATTTTCTATCTTTATTGTCAATAAGAGCTTTGATCTCATAGGTTCTACTGATAGAGTCAACTTCACCTCCCAGTTCATACACTTGCCCAATGACATTTCTGTCTGCTTCATCAATAAAGAAGGTAACATTCTGTCCAACCTTAAAATTTTTAATATCATCTGAAGAAATATGCATAACAGCCAGTAGTTTTGTGTCATTAATAATTTTTACTATTGGGATTCCATTATTAACATATTCGAATTCATAAACCATTTTTTGAACGATGCGTCCATCATAGGGGGCCTTAATTATACATTCAGTAAGTCTATAATTAGCAATAACTAAATTCGCCTTTGCATTATTATATCCGGCTTTAGCAAAATCATAATCCATTTTGCTTTTCTTCAGTTCCTGTTGACTAAGAGCCTCTTTATCGAAAAGTTCCTTGTTTTCAGAGTATTCTGATTTACTAAACTCCAAAAGAGCTTTCTGTTTATTAAACTCTGCGAGTTCCTGAGCATACCCTTCTTTAAAAATAATATCCTGCAGCTCGATAATAACATCTCCCTTCTTAAACACCTGTCCTTCCTTAAAATTATATTTTAGAATATAAGAATTGACAAATGATGAAATTGTAGCTTTTTGAAATGGGAATAAAACAATTTTCGGAGCAGATATACTGTCATTCCCCAAAGCAAAAGCCGCGTAAAACAAACAAAAAAATATAGGGAAAACAGTTTTTAAAATTTTCATATTATTAAACCTTTACTGTACAGGAAATTTCAAGAATAAGGTTTAAATGCTGCAAAATACCAGTAATAAGGCATTTTTGCAGCATCAACTTAAAATAATTTCAAATTTTATTATTCTGCAGATTTCGGTTCATTTTTTTTTAAAACTTTAGCATCTACAAGCTGATTAACTAAATTCTGCAGGGCATTATAAACAGAAAGCAACCCATTAGGAGGCATAATAATTCTGTCTTTCTGGTTAACTATTTCAGGTTTTCCATCTTCACTCGGTTCCAATGAAACAAGATCAAACCTGACTGTTCCTTTGTAAAAGTGTACACTGCTAATTCCATCTGCAAAAATTTCATTTCTTTCAGACATTTTAAGTTCCTTTATTATTTTTTATTCATTTAATAACAGAGACAGCGTTGTCTTTGTTAGAACATATATACTTTAAGCTGATAATTTCTTAAATAAAATAATAGTATTAGTAACTCAGGTTTTTTTAAGCATTGCAACCCCTGTCCCAATGTCCTGGTTATAAAAATTTTAAATTTAATCTGAGTACAGTATAGATAAATTCTTAATTTACATTAAAATCACAAAAAATCAACAGTCTGCCCAGAAACTAAGGGAAAAATAACAGATTAATTACCATTTCTACCTGGTTGAACCCAATCAGTCAAAGGAGGATTAAAAATATCGATATTTTCATTTTCATGTAGAGAATTACTTTCGAGACTTCCTTCATTATCTCCACTCGGGCCTGCATCACCAATTTTCTCATTATCTTTGTTTACATTTCCGGCAATATTTTCATAAATAGACTGCTGTTCTATATTATTTGACAATTCCGGGTCATATTCAAAAGCATTCAGTTCATTATTATCTGCATCTCTCATTGTCTCAATCTGAACATTAGGTAAATTGTTTTGAAACTCTTCAGGAGAAATATTGTTTAAACCGCTTTGTACCTGTGTTTCCATATTTATAAGGTCATCATCAGTTACTCTTTTTGATGTTTCAACAGGAGACATTGTAGTCTGCTGTTCCTGTGATTCAGTCTCATGAATATTATCTGGTAGATTCACATCAACTTTTTCTCCTTTAGTTGTTTCGACAGGAGACATTGTAGTCTGCTGTTCCTGTGATTCAGTCTCATGAATATTATCTGGTAGAGTCACATCAACTTTTTCTCCTTTAGTTGTTTCATTCAGTAAATCTTTTGCCTTTCTGAATGCTTCGAGATTATCATTATAAATATCAATTTGATTTTTATATTGAGCCAATTCATTATTAAGTTCATCAAACTCCTCTTCATTTTCCCTCAATTCATCTTTCATTTCTTCAATGGTAGTCTTAGACTTTTCAATTTTATAAGTATAAGATTGAATTTCATCAATTTTATCATCAGAAAAATTCGAATGATCATTTTTAATGCTATGTAAAGCATCTTTCAGATTTTTAATTTTCTTTTCGCAGCTGGCTATTGCAGAAAACTCGTTAGAAATACTATCGTTCAATTTTGAAATATTACCGGAGTATTCATTAATTTCCCTATTTAGTTTAAGAATTAATTCTTTATTGTCATCAACTGTATCAGCCATAGTTTCCATATATTCCAATTTTAAATTTTCTAGAATATTATAATCCAATGATTCAATTCCCACTGCATTTAAAAGTCTCTGATATGCGAGGTAATAATTACCTAAAGCTTGAATACGCTCAATTCCGGCATAAGTTTTTTCCATTTTCAGCCTTTTCAATTCAAAAGGAGAAATGTCTTTAGTTGTATTGAATTTTTTCGTTGCCAGATCAAGGTTTTCAGAATAAACATTATATGCCTGGTCTGCAACTTTAAAATTCTCTTCGCTTTCCCTTAAATCCGCTTCAGCAATTCTGACCTGAGCAATAATTCCGCATGACAATGCCAAGGCCTGATTCAGTATCTGATCAGCCTCAGTATCCAGTGCGATATACTCCCCTATCTGCTGTGGAATTCTCATTAAATGATAAGCTGCTCTTGCTCCGACTTCCCACCATTGATTATTATACAGGTAAAAGTTGGAAGACCCGGTATAATCAATAAATGCCCTTACATTCGGGCACATAGTAATAAGAGTTTTTCTAGCTTCAAGAATTGTGACATGCCTCTGCATGTCTAATTGATATAGTTCAGGACGCTCAATCAGTGCAATTCTTTCAAGCAGCCTTACATCAACTACTTTCATTTTATTAAGATCATTCATTGCAGCAGTATCAACTTTTAGCCTTGACGTAGGATAATACCCCATCAAAGACCTTAGCTCAATACATGAGTGTTCATAGGTTTTTATATATTCTTTCAACTGTTTCTTTAAACTTAGAAAGCGTTTCTGTTCGTCAACAACCCTAAGAAGAGGCATTTTTTTGGTTTTTGAAATTTCCTTTAGAGTTGTATCAGTATCATCAGCCATTTTAAGCATTTCGCTGACCTGTTCAATTACATATTGAGCACCGGCAACTTCTATATAAGCTCTTGTTACATCAAAGATAAGATTCTGAGCAGCCCTTCTTTGCTGTTCTGCTGTTATAAGTTTATTATCCTCCTGCTGAACAGCCGAAAAATATGCCAGTCCAAAGTCAATTACACTAAATAGCATCTCAACTTTTACTCTATTAACATATCGGGGGGTACTTGTACTATAATTAAGGCTTGTCTGTCCAGCATTTGTTCCTGTTAAAGCAACACTCTTAGCTCCCGGATCATTATTTCTAAACCCCATATCATCAGTTACAGTAAGATCTGGCAGCATCCCCAGCATCGCTGCTGTCTTTTTTTCCCTCATAACAGCAAGCTTAAGGTCGTAAACTTTCATATCCAGATTGTTTTCCAAGGCAAGCTCAATACATTTCGGCAGCGTCAGTAACTCTCCCTCTTTAGGCTCTTTATTCTTTATTTTCAGGAAATGTTCATCAGCTCTTGCAATCCGTTCATCCCTATAATCATCCATTGTCTGGCATGAAACTAAAACTATAAACAAAATAATAAAGATTATAAATCTTACGTATAATCTCATAAAATAAATTAACCTTTCAGCAGAATTCAAACTTAGACTCATATCTAATCCCAATTACTTTGAAACAATAAATTAGGATATTTTATTCCTGTTGTTTATTATAAATCATGTAACATAAAAAGCAATTTAATAAAACATTTTCCAATCATTTAAAAGTCGATTCTTTATTACATTGTAAACATTGTAAACATTGTAAACATCATAATCTTCAATTGAATAATCATAAATAATGATGTAGAATAGAACTTTATTATACCGAAGGTATTCTAGATTTTGGTAATATATCGAGAAATCGAACACGATTATTATCAAATTTTTCGAAAACCTTTTTGCTTTGAGTATATAATATAATTTAATATTCAGGAGGTAGAGAATGGCCTTTAAAAAAGATTTCTCCAGTGTTTGCACTGATTTTATTAATGATGCTAAAATATCCAACATTATATCAAATACTAAAGAAGATATAAAACATGTAAAAGACGTAATAGCTAAAAGTATGGCTAAACAGGCTCTTTCTGTAGAGGAAACAGCAGTACTGCTTTCAGCTGAAAATCCGGAGATTGTAGAAGAAATTTTTAACGCTGCTAAAGAATTAAAAAAATCTGTTTATGGAAACAGAATTGTAATATTTGCCCCTCTTTATATTGGCAACCACTGCATTAATGACTGCCTATATTGTGCATTTAGAAAAAGCCTTAGAACAACTGTAAGAAAAACCCTTAATGACAATGAAATTAAAGCAGAAGTAACTGCACTTGAAGATGCAGGCCATAAACGTCTTATTCTGGTTTTCGGCGAACATCCAAAATATTCAGCTGAATTTATAGCAAAAACAGTAAGAGATGTTTATTCAATAAAAAAAGGTCATGGAGAAATCCGAAGAGTAAATATCAATGCTGCACCAATGAATAGAGATGATTTTAAAATCGTCAAGGAAGCAGGAATTGGCACCTATCAAATATTCCAGGAGACATATCACCACGATACATATGCAAAAATGCACCCTGCAAAAACATGTAAAGGAGATTATCTCTATAGATTAGACGGATTGAGCAGAGCATTTGAAGCTGGTTGTGACGATGTAGGTATCGGAACACTGTTTGGACTTTATGACTGGAAGTTTGAAGTTTTATCTATGATTACGCACTCACTGTTTTTACAGGATAGATATGGAGTTGGCCCTCATACAATAAGTTTCCCTCGCCTGCAACCCGCTCATGGAGTTAATATTGATGATAAATATTTCGTCAACGATTTCGACTTCAAACGGCTTGTCGCGATACTTCGTCTTGCTGTTCCATACACAGGTATGATTCTTACTGCGAGAGAATCTCCGGAAATAAGAAGAGAGATTATGAGTTTTGGAGTTTCTCAAATTGATGCTGGTACAAGAATTGAACTTGGAGGTTACTCTGATTCAGATGATCAGCAAAAAATGAAAGAACAATTCACACTGGGAGATATGAGATCGCTGGATGAAATAATTCATGAACTTTTAAATAATGATTATATTCCCAGCTTTTGCACTTCCTGTTACCGTCTTGGAAGAACCGGCGAACGTTTTATGGAATTTGCAATTCCTGGATTTATAGAAAAATTTTGTACACCAAATGCACTCGTTACACTGGAAGAATATCTGGTTGACTACGCATCAAAAGAAACAGAAAAAGCAGGCAGTAAGCTTATTGAAAGAGAATTGGCAAGAATCCCAGATCCAAAAATGAAAAAAGAAATAAAAGATAGGCTAAACAGAATTGCAAAAACAGGCGAAAGAGATCTATACTTTTAATTATTTAAGGAGTTATAAAATTGATAAGAATTGTACAGGCAACAGGAAAAGATATTCTAAAATTAACAGACAAGAATAAAAAAGCTCAGATTCCCATATTTTTTTTGATAAAAGAAATTGCCAAAAGAAAATTATTAAATTTCTTATGAGAAACAAAATGTTTCAGCTATACCGTAAACGGTAGATTTGTATCGCTTCGCTTTCCCGCTTTTGTGGCTAAATGCGCTAGCTTAAAAGTTAAGTTTTCAACCACGTATAGTATATGATTAGCTTCAAAAAAAAACCAAATACATCATAATAGATATTAAAGAAATAAAAGGCTGACTTAAAGTCAGCCTCACACAAATTTAATGATTTTAAGGTTTTCTTTTTCTCTATTCTTTTTCTTTTTCTGTATTTCTAAGGTATTTTTTTACATCAGCTGAGCTATTGCGTATTGCTATACAGAGCTCACCTACTTCTTTTTTTACCAATTCAAGTTTATCCAGTAATTCATATCCATCATACGACGAATTTGCAGTTTTAATTACTTCTCTATAATAATCCAATACCTCTTCCATCTTCTTAAAAGAATCTGTAATTTCTCTATCTACATATTTTTCAGTTCTTTCCACAATTCTTTCTACTAAATAATCCATTGAATTCTCCTCTAGAATAAGAGTTTTATTTAATTCTGTATTAAAATCTTTACTTTTTCTCTTTTTTAAGTTAAAAATCTTCATATTTATTTATTTTTCTTCAAAGCATAACTACTTATTGCCCAGCCTAATCCAATCAAGGCTAATGGGAAAATTATAATCATTAATTCATAATGCAGAAGGGTTTGTCCTTTCGGCAGAGAAAAGAAAGGAATAAGTATTGCAGTTAACGATAGAACTGTAACTAGAACTACAGCAATTATAGCACCAACATTCTTTCCCGGAACAGTAAATGTAGGAACCAATTCAGGATTTCTTTTTGTCTTGATATAAGCAATAATCAGAAGAAGATATGGAATAAACATAAGAATAGTTTCAACACTGATTAAAACCATATATATTGTTTCAACGGATTTTAATGTTTTTGTTACCAATACTACTATTGTAATAATGATTCCCTGTATAATTATTAGATTCTGAGGCATATCACCCTTATTCTTTTTTGCTATCATTTCCGGTAAAAACTGTTTTCCATTACCATCAATAAGAAATGAGGTTATACTGAAAAGGATAATACAACTTGCAGCCAGAGACGAATAAGCAATCATCACACAGAGAATATTTCCGGCAAAAGAAAAATGTACATCACGTGATACAATCATTAAAACTTCCTGAATACCACTTGCTGCACCAAGATTTTTAGGATTAATTACAAATGTAAGGGCTACAGTACCAATTATATAACCCGCAGTAACACATATTGCCGATAAAACAATAGCTTTAGGATAGTCTTTCGGAGGATTTTTCATTCTGCTGGCAAATGGAGAACTCAACTCTACTCCTGCCATTGCAAGTGCCATTGTCGAAATAAACATTATATTTGACCGTGTAAAATGAGGTATCCAGGCTGATGGAGCATAACTTGTCTGTATCGGATTACCAAATATAACTATTGAGATCAATGATAATACAACAATAGCAATTATGGGGATTGTAACGCCAAACAGTCCTCCTAATGATGCAAATTTAGCGGCTATTTTATATCCCTTTAATACAATAAATGTAATAGACCAGTAAACTATTAATACAAACCAGATTACAAACCCTGTGTTATTTTGAAGTTCCGGTTTATTTAGGGCATAAGCTATTGCAATTGCAACAAAGGTCAATACAGCAGGAAAATAGAAATAAAAGCAGACATAGTACATCCATGATGCATAGAATGCAGATTTTTCTCCAAGACCTTTTCTTATCCAGTCAATCATCCCTCCTTTAGCATCTGGAAATATAGATGAGAATTCTGCACAGATTAAAGCCATAGGAACAAAGAAAATTAATGCGGCAATTATCCATAATATAATTGAACCTGCTCCGTATTTACCCGCTGTAGCAAACCATCTTACTCCTAATAAAGCAGCAATATTCATAAGAACTATGCTGTTAATACTGACAAAACTTTTTCCACTTGAACCACTTTTACTCATGTTTAACATCTCTCCTTTCAAGATTTATCTTTATATCGACAATATATTGATTATATGAGATTCCCGTATTTATATCAATAATACTTTGCTATTTATAAAGGCTTAAGAAACAAAATTTGTCACAGAAAATAACAGAGAAAAATACTACCTTTTTATTATAAGTATTAAAAACATTTACTAGCTTTAAAGCAAGATACATATTAGTGTAAATTATCATATGTGACAACTAATATACTTTATAAGGAAAACGACAAATATGAGTTCCAATTGCGCAAGATGTCCATTTAAACCATCAGAGAAACTATGTAGGGATAAGCAGGGAAAGGCCCTGCCCTTTTGCCCGACAAGAGATACAGAAGAAGTGTTGAAGAACAGTCTCACAGAATATGATGATCCAAAAATCAGGGAGTTTGCAAAACAATCTGCAATACAGGAACATGAAAATTATGCAAAAGTTAAGAATTCTGACTCATTAAAACCGACAAAAACAAGAATGGAAGAAATTGTAGATTTTGCTAAAAAAATGAATTATAAAAAGCTTGGATTGGCATTCTGTATAGGTTTAGTCAAAGAAGCTAAAATTGTAGAAAAAATTTTAGTTAATAATGGATTTGAAGTTTCCTCTGTAATATGTAAAGTCGGCAGAATCCCCAAAGAGCATGTTGGTGTAGAAGATAACCAGAAAGTACATCCAGGCAAATTTGAATCGATGTGCAATCCAATAATGCAGGCAAAAATCCTCAATGATGAAAATACAGACTTCAATATTGTGCTTGGATTATGTGTAGGCCATGATTCTATGTTTTTTAAATTTTCAGAAGCTATGTGCACTGTTCTTGCAGTTAAAGATAGACTTCTTGGACATAATCCCCTGGCAGCAATTTATACCAACGATTTTTATTATAAATATCTTAACAGTTAATATACTCGCAACGATTTGGTTTTCGAGATTTTATATTTCCCTTCTAACCTAAAATCTTAATTGAAATTATCTTTGCAACCAAGCGAGTATATAATTAAATCATGTACATGATTTGCCAATAATTTATATACAAAAGCAAAACTATAATGAACTGTACTTGTATTGAATTATGATTCAATGTAGATTCTTTTTAAATTTCGAATTTTAAATCGGCTTTTGTATATTATGAAGATATTTTTAGATGCTCCCATAGAGCATCTAATGTTATTTCAGCAAGTGCCATTACTCTATCTGCTCCGCCGTAATATACTTTTAAAATATCATTTTCAACCAATGCACCACATGTAAAAACAACATTGTTGAAAAAACCTACTTTTTCATATTCAGCTTCGGGTTCCAGTAAAGGTTCAGCCGATCGAGCAATTATTTTTTCAGGATTATTGAGTTCAAGTAAAAATGCACCCAGGCAATATCTATTACTAGAATCAACCCCGTGATATATCTGCAGCCAACCTTTTTCAGTTTTAAGAACTTGTGCCCCTCCCCCCAATTTTAAAGAATCCCAATTTTTACCGGATACACCTAAAAGATGCTTATGATTTCCCCAATGCATAAGTGTTGGAGATTCTGCCAGCCAAATTTCAGCTTTACCAAACTGTTTTGGAGCAGGACGGGTCAAAGCCAGATACATGCCATTCACTTTCTCAGGGAAAATACAAACATCTCTATTATCAGGTTCAAATGCAATTCCTAATCTCTTCACTGAAATAAAATCATCAGTAACTGCTAATGCAGTAGCAATCCCTTTTGAAGAAACCGCAGTATAATTTATATAATACTTTTCTCCAATTTTTGTTATTCGCGCATCTTCAGTACCAAAAGCTTCATATTCTGTTTCAGGTTTTATAAAAGGTTTTTCATCTACAATAAAATTGATACCATCTTTAGAATGCGCCAATCTTAAATGAGAAATTGATGTCAAGTAGGCAATTTCCCTATCACTTTTCAAAAAAAACTTTCTAGGATCTGTAAAATCATATTTATCAGAATCAACATTTTTATCAAATGTCTTCACTTCCATTTCCCAGGAACCTTTTTTATCTACTAAATGTGGACTTCTAATAATATTGTCTGATTCACAGACAGGTCTTTCAGCCACACGAATCAACATCAAAATTTCATCATTATATTTTGCTATACCAGCGTTAAAAGCACATATAATTCTAAAATCTGGTCTGGAAGGTATAATATCTTCAGGTGTAATTATCGGATTTTTCTTATTTCTTAGCACAGTTATTTCTCTTTTCTATGTGGCAGATATAAAAATTATTGGATTAGAAGTGAATATACTATAAACGGATGGTTTCTTTAATAGTAATATTCATTAAAGTAAATTATGAATTCAACAGATTAAAGTATAAAAATGGTAATTATAATAACTATAAGTTTACTTGGTCATCTATTAATGCTTAAAGTTTGAAGCAGCTGTACGGGTGAGACCAATATGATCAATTCCTTTTGTTGACTTGAGACTATTATATAATTCTTCTATCTTACCCGCACTCCCTTTTACTACAAGAATCTCCAGACATCCGCTATGCCCTAAATGGACATGCTGAGTAGAAATTATTATATCATGATGATCATGCTGTATATCCATTATTTTTGACATTAACTCACGTTTATGATGATCATAGACAATTGATATTCCCCCTGCAACAACAGTTCCCTCATACCACTCATCAGTTACAAACGAATCACGTATTAAGTCTCTAATTGCTTCCGATCTGTTTGCATATCCCTGCTTTTTTATTTTTTTATCAAACTTATCGCTTAAATCTTTATCTATTGATATACTGAAGCGAACTAATTCTGATGACATAACTCATATCCTTTATTAAAATCATTGATAAACAATATAAAATATTACTGAAAATTTATTTTTTCCAACAGCAACTACACATTAATAAGGTTGATTAAAGAAATAGATCAATTAAATCAAATCTTTAAAAGAGGTTGCTTCCATTTTAGAAGCAACATAGTTTCTTATATCCTGAAGAATTAAAAGCATTTTCGGATTTTTCTCAATAGGTGAATGATTGTAAAAATATTTACTTACAGAGTTAACTGGTGCTATAGGACCATCCATTAGCCTTACTATTTCAGAAACAAAAATTTTTTCAGGTTCTCTTGCTAACGAATAGCCTCCATTAAACCCTCTTTTACTATGAACAATCCCCGCTCTTTTAATCGAAAGCATTATCTGATCCAGATACAATTTAGGTATCTGCTGCCTTTTGGCAATATCTTCTGTTCTGACCAATCCATCTTTCTGATTTTTAGCTATATCAATAATTGCTAAAATTGCATATTCACTTTTAAGTGATAATCTCAAAACATATCTCCTTGCATAATAATTATGTAATATAAATATCGATAATAAAAAAGATTAAATTATAATCACTTTATCAGCATAAAGCCATATTTTTCAAAAACATCTTTATGCTGATAAATATATTCTTCAAAAATTTCTGCATACTTCACATTCGAACAACTATTCAACACAGCCAAATAAGCATATTCAGGAATATTAAATTTTTCAGGAATTTCAATATAGTCGATTTTATTTGCCTTGGCAACTGAATCAAATATTAGCCCTGCATCTACAGTCCCGGTTAAAATATAATTAACTATCTGTGTAATATTTACGGCATATAAGAACTCATTTTTCTTTATTTGTTTTGCAAATTTCTTTCCCATTTTTTTCTTAATTTCTAAAAAAGTCTGCCCCAATGCCATAGTTTTAGGATTACCTACAGCTAACTTATATTTTCCTGAAATTAAATCATAAAATGTCAATTTCTTATTTTCTAACTGTGATGCTAAACCAAAAACCGGAACCTGCTCTATAAACTTCCTGTAGCTTTTTGCAACACCGCTTTTAATAGCTTTTTCCAGGAAAAAAGTTGATGCCGGGGTATAAATATCTCCTTTTTCCGAAGCAATAATTTTACTTAAAAGCTGACCTGATCCACCTGTTATCAATAGTACTTTAAAACTTTTATTATCATGATTAAATTTTTGAACTATCTCTTTCCCAGGCTTGGACATAGATGCACCTAAATACCAATATAGCTCTTTTTCAACCCCCTCTGCATACGCCATCAAACAAATAATAAATGATAAAATTATCCCAAAAAACTTTTTCTCAATCATAGCTTCCAATTCAACCCTTCTGCTTTTAGATCAGTTAGAATATTTTAAACTTTTACATAAATCAATTGAACCATTGTCAATAGCAGCGATTGCTTTATCTCCCTTTTTAAAGTTATTTTTCTCCAGCTCATATTTTGAAAGATGTATATAAAATGTAAGATCATTTTCAACTTGAAATAAAACTCTCACATATCTCCCTCTGTAGTGAACATCACTAATACTCCCGACAATAATATTTGAATAGTTTAAGTCTTTTTCATATTTTTTTAGTTTTATATTATCAGGCCTAATACAGACAAAACCTTCGTTCTGTATTTCTTTGACAAAACAGGAATCACACAGTGTCTTAAATTTTTGTACTGGAAAAATATTTTTATAATCAAGCAGCTTAGCAGTTTCAATATACTCAGGGGCATTGTAAATTTTGTTCATTTCCCCATATTCAGTCACTTTTCCATCATCTATTACAACTATTTCCCGTCCAACAATAAATGCGTCCTCAACATCATGAGTAACAAAAATAATCGAAATATTGAGTTCATCTGACAGCTCTGTTATTAATTCTCTTAAACATTCTTTTACAGGTGTATCAAGAGCATTGAAAGGTTCATCCAACAATAGAAGTCTGGGGCTGACAAGAAGGGTTCTTGCTAATGCGGCCCGCTGAGTCTGGCCCCCGGATAAAGTGGAAGGCATACTTTCAAGCTTGTGATCAATCCTAAGCCGATGGATAATATTATCGAATTCTGCTTTATTATAAGCCAGCTTCCTTGCTTTTAATCCATAAAGAATATTTTCTTTTACTGTCATATTTGGAAATAAAGTATTTTCCTGGGGTAAATAGCCAAACAATCTATTATAGACTGGGATATTAATTTTCCTTTTGCTTGAAAAAAAGCACTCATCATCAATAAGAATTTCACCTGAATCAGGCTTTATAAACCCAGCCAACATTTTCAATAAAGTAGTCTTACCACATCCTGAAGAACCAAACAAAACAATCCTATTGCCATTCAGTTTAAATTGAAAAGACATTTTTTCATGTTTAAAAGTTTTTTTAAGATCAACAGCCAGCATCACAAATCCATTTCAGCCTGCAATTCAACTACCTTATCCAAACGATTTGCCAGCCCCTTCAAAGCAATAATCATATGTGAACATTCAAGTTTAAATGAGTATTCTCTATCCCGTATTGCCCCTGCACGTATTATAATGAGTAAGCTCTTTACTTCATTCTTGATAACATTAACCTTATCTTCGATTTCCTGATCACCAGGATTACACTCTGGCAGCTTTTCTATCAAATCAAAAATTTCTTCAAACAAAGTATGATTTAAATTTGAAAGAAATAATAATATTTCTCTATAACTGAAAAGCCCTTCTATAATCCAAAATATTCTTCTCTGCTGTTCAATCCATGAAAAATATGTGTTGGCCTTGCTTCCATCAATTTCTCCCTGACCTTTTAATGTATTCAATGCTGAAATAATTGAATTAAAATCAATACTTTTAAATGTCAGTTTACATTCAGGGTCTTTTTCTATCTCATTAAATAACATTTTAGATTTGGAAAGTGCATTTTGAATTTTATAAACCTGTTTTCTAAAATGAGATAATAGATCTTCAGGCCACAGAAATAAACTGATAGTCCATGCACAAACAACGCCAAAAAAGATTCCAACAAAACGTTCAACAACTACCTGTAATTCCGTTGCCGGGTGAGACTGGGGAATAAATGCCAAAATAAAAGCTAAACCAATCTGCAATCCAGCATAAGCAATTCCAGGACCTCCAGTATAAACATATGCAGCAAAAGAGATAACTGTAAATATAATCAGGCACATCATCCAAGTTGACTCTACTTGCAATCCTAGAGCCGCAAATCCAATAATCATCCCGACTGTACACCCAAAAAATCTTAAAAAGCCTTTTATATGAGTCGTCATTAAATCCGGCTGAATAACAAGTATAACTGCCATCGACATGGTAATTCCACCACCTGGAATTTCAAAAAGTTTCCAAAGCCAAATTACAATAACAAGAGTTATTGACGCTTTTAAAGCATATTTAAGCATGGGCCAATTGATAGACCAATGTTTAAATAGAAAATCAAATTCAATAAAGTCGCTTCTATCTTCAGTAATACTTTTAGGTACATTGTAATTTTCATTACTGGGTTCAAACTTGTGATACCTGTAGAAAAGATGGAGTTTTATTGCATAAAATACATCTTTTATAATATAAACTGCTTCAAGAAACTGAATTGTATCACTCACTTTATAGTCATAATACTTTTTAGTGGCAAGATTGTAAGAATAAAGATCTTCAATCTTTTTCAAATCCAGATCAACTCTATATAAAGTTGATCGGGTAGAAAGCTTTTTCCCTCCAAACCCAAGTTTTAAAAGTTTTTCAAAAGATTTTAAAATATCATTAAAAAGACTTGTATATTCCTTTTGGTAATGAAGATGGCTGAAACTTCCTGAAATACTATTAAAAAATTCCCATGTTTTCTCAATAAACATTTCTATTCTATAGATTTCTGTATCAATATATCCTGCTAACCCCCGCCTTGGTCTTGACTCAAGTTTTGCTTCTTCTACAAGTTTTCTGCATTTTCCTATTTCTGTCTTAAGGTTGTTATAATCCTCATTTTTTACTCCTCCTGTTTTTCCACACGACAGGTAAGCTTCTATTGTTTTTTGTACAAATTTTAAACTTTCTTCTCTTAATTTCGTGAACTCTTTCCCCAAAGCATCCAGTGCGTATTCAGGCCAAATATAAATATTTACAATAATTGAAACTATTACACCAATAATTATTTCAAGCCCCCGATAAAAAGCAATATGCACAACAGCATCAGGCTGATCAGAGCCAACCCCCAAGGTTAACACCATCACAAAAGTAATTCCCATAAGATACCAGAAATACCCTATATTTTTGGAATTCATTCTCATGTACAGGCAGAACGTCAGAAATATAATTATTGCCGCCGAGCACATAATATGATTTTGCTGAAACAATCCAAAAAGAAAAAGCCCCAGGAGAACACCAACAATTGTTGCAGAAGACCTTATAAGCCCTTTTTTTAGTGTTGCGGCAACACTTGGCTGCATCATTATCATACAGGTAATCGCCGACCAATAAGCATGTTCAAATTCTAATGCATATGATATCATCACTGCAATTACTGAAGCAATACCTGTTTTTACAGCCATTTTTGTAGCTTTCCCTGTCCAGGTAAAGTTATCTTTTAAGGCTTTGGCATCAGAGGAAATACGCTTGTAGTAATAATCAATTTTCATAATTAATTGATAGAAAACATCCAATAATTAAAAAAGTAAACTTAAGTTAACATAATCCATAATTAGTATACTTTGAACTTATCTTCAAAACAAGGCAAACTTAATCTATACCAAAGGTATTTTTATTTCGGATTTTTCCGACTGTAATCAACATTGCTATAACTAAGATATTTTCAGTCATAGATAATACTCAGGAAAATATTCAACGTATTTCTTACATCCGATCGATTATCTCTGTTTTTATAGATTTTTGCTGAAAGAGAATTATATTTGATTCGCAGGCATACCAAAAACGGTTGAGTTTTCGAAAAATCTAACTAAAGATCAAGTTAGGTTTTATCGTATATAGCCAAAAGCTAAAATACCTTCGGTATATTTATCCTTATCGTAAATCGGGAAATAATTTTATTATGTCAAAACATGTAATAATGGGAACAGCCGGGCATATTGACCATGGTAAAACAACATTAGTAAAAGCGCTTACAGGCTTTGACTGTGATACTCATAAAGAAGAGAAAAAGCGGGGTATTACTATCAATCTGGGATTTACACATTTGGATAATCCAAACGGCACACAGATAGGTATAATAGATGTTCCAGGACACAAAGATTTTATAAAAACAATGATCTCCGGTGTCGGAGGAATTGATTTTGCAATGCTGGTAATTGCTGCAGATAGCGGGATAATGCCACAAACTTTAGAACATTTAAAAATACTGCAAATACTGGGAGTTAAAACAGGTATTATTGCTCTCACAAAAACGGATACAGTCGAACCATTATTAATTGAACTTGCCATTGAAGAAATTAGAAACTTTGTTAAAGGAACTTTCCTTGAAAACGCTTCGATAATTCAGGTCTCTGCTAAAACAAATTATAATATTGATAAATTAAAAGAACTCATATTTTCTAGCGTTGAAAAACTTGTTAAAACTGAAGATAAACTTAAATCACCTTTTAGAATGTACATTGATAGAATTTTTTCTCCTCCCGGAATAGGAACTGTTATTACGGGATCTGCTATCAATGGTAAACTAAACATTAACGATAATATTCTTATTTTACCCTCAGATTTAAAACAGAACTTCCGCTTAAAAAATATACAGAAATATGGTAGTAATTCTGATTATATTATACAAGGAGAGCGTGCCGCAATTAACATCAGCGGTTTAAAAAAAGAAGATTTTAAACGAGGCTTATTAATAAGCAACGCAAACTTGACTAAAACCCACATACTTGATGCAAAAGTTGAACTTTTTATTAGCAGACATTCAGATATATCAAATAAAATATTCCAAAAAAATAATCCATGGCTGCATGTTATTTTTTATATAGGCACATTGGAAACTAAAGCAAAAATACATATTCTTAATTTAGAATTATTAGATGATAACAACTGTTTTTTTGCACAAATACACCTTGAATTATCATGTATCTGTAGATTCAATGATAAATTTATTATTAGAAACAGCTCTGGAAACTATACTTTAGGAGGAGGAACTGTTCTTGATACACAGCCACTGCATCACAAAAGACGCTCCAGAAAAATAATAGAATATTTAGATAAAGTAAACATAGGAGGTTTTGCAGAACTTTTAAAGCTTGAAGTATCCAAAAATTTAGGAATAATTGACTCAGATAAACTCACTTTTAAAACAAATTATTCAAAAGAGGAAGTTAACGATATACTTCCTATAGATGATAACACAATTACTACTTTAAAACTTGAAGATGATGATTATTTAGTTATAGATAAAGACAAATATTCTTCTTTAAATAAACAGCTTATTAAAATTATAAGCAAACACCATAAGTCATTGCCGTTAAGTAATACCGGTCTCAGCGAAAGCATACTTGAACATAAACTTGGACTAAACAACTACAGTTCGGGCCAAAAACTACTGTCTAATATATTAAACTTAAACAGAACTGTCCAAAAGTTAAAAAAAGTGGGAAAAACCTGGGCATTATTTGATCACAATGTAAAAATAAGCGAAAAATTAAAACAGGATATTCTTTTTGTTGAATCAAACTTAAAAAGTTACAACATGACTGTTCCGCTTATGAACAGTTTAATTTCTGAATGTAAAGCAAAAAGAAAAATTGATCAAAATGAACTAAATCAAATTTTAAAGCATTTAACAGGAACAAATAAAATATACAGGTTTGAAGACTCCTACATACATTCTAAAATCGTAGACAACTGCCGCAAGAAATTAATCGAATATCTTAATATACATGTCGAAGGAATTACAGTTGCGAAATTTAGAGATATTGTGGACGGAAATAGAAAAATCTGCCTCTTACTGTTAAACATTTATGATAAAGAAAAAACAACAAAAAGAAAAGGCGATTATCGTTTTCTTAACCCGGAATATAATCAATTCAATAATACTGCAAATTGATGCTTATATTTACACTTCAAATTGTAATGTCACCCTAATATTTATATAATATATCTGTACTCAGATTAAAATTTTTGTTGGTAAAATGAAAATATTTTCGATATATCTCTCCAAATTTTAATAGAAAATGAAAGGTTCGACACATAACAATGAATTTAAAAAAATTTGCTTTTATCTCCGTTCTTTTTATGTCTTCAGCAATTTTACTTCAGGCTAATACCGCTAAACCCGGTATCCATAAGGCTCCTTCTAAAACTGAACTTTGGTATCAAAATTTATTTTTTAAAAATGCCGATCTGAATTTTGAAACACTGGGTGTTATTGGAGTAACCTACTCACAAGGCGCTGATATTGGTGAATCAGCTTCAGCAGCCAGAAAAGTAAATCCTCAAAAAATTATAACCTGGTACAATGCCTGGAAAAATTTAGGGGAAAGGCTTAAAGCAAGCGCAGATAAATATATAAAAGAAGGACATGTTCAATCAGCAGAAACTGCTTATTTCAGAGCCTGCACTTACCTCTGGAAATCAGGATTTTATCTAATTGGAACAAAGGATTCAGAAAAAGCAGTTAAAGTATACAGGGAGGCTGTTGACTGCTTCAGAAAAGCCATTGCAGATATGCCTAATATCAAACCTGTTAACATACCATACAAAGGCAGTTCTCTGCCGGGTTATCTATTAATCTCACAGAATTCTGATAAAGCAAAGCCTGTTTTAATAGTTCATTCCGGATTTGACGGAACAAAGGAAATTACTTTTTTTGAAGTAGGCAGAGCTGCTTTAAGCAGAGGTTACAATTGTCTTATCTTTGATGGCCCGGGCCAGGGAGAAGCAGTTTGGGGTAGCGATCTTCACTTTTTACCAAACTGGGAACTTCCGGTAAAAGCAGTTATAGATTTTCTTGAAAATTACAAAGAAATTAAAATATCAAGAATAGCTCTAATGGGTAGAAGTATGGGAGGATACCTGGCTCCGAGAGCTGCAGCATTTGACAAAAGAATTGATGCATGTATTGCAAATGGCGGAATTTATGATTTTGCCGCACCTATGCTTAATAATTTTCCTCCAGCAATGTTAAAATTACTCAAAAACAATCCTGAAGCATTCAATAAAGTAATGAACGATTATCTTAAAAAAGGTAAATCAATTGAAACTGACTGGTTTTTTAATAATGGTATGTGGGCTTTCGGCCTTAAAACACCTGCAGAATTCCTGACAAAATTGCAAGAATATACTCTCAAAGGCCTTGTGGATAAAATTACATGCCCAACATTAATCGTCAACAGCACTCATGATATGTTCACTGGCAACCAAGCCAAAATTCTATTTAAAAAACTCAAATGCAAAAAAACCTATATGGTCTTTGGAGATAATGACGAAGGAGAATTACACTGCCAGCTTGGCGCTGTAGCTGTTTCTAATGAAAGAATTTTCAACTGGCTTGATGAAACATTTAACTTTAATATCAATAAACAGTAATCAATATGTGAATATTTCTCAATAAACTCAAAATACATTGTTTTTTTCTCAATCATATATAAATTGTTAAAGAGTTTTAAAGTTTTATTGAAAAGGAAGTATTAACCTATATAAATGAACCGCAATCTAAGTCTTGATCTTGAATCTTTGTCATAAACATAAGTTCAACACATGTAATATAAAATTTGACTAAGACTAAGATGAAAAATTATGTTAGAAATAAGGATATCAAATGAGTGATTTTAATAATTTACTGACACCTGAGTTTATATGGTGTGTAATTGGAATTGCACTTTTAATAACAGAATTTGCAATGCCAGGGTTTGTTATATTCTTTTTTGGGGTTGGAGCACTTTTTGTAGCTCTGCTATGTGTTTTCACTAATGCTATTTCAATTAATATGCAGTTAATTATTTTCTTAGTATCTTCAATAGTATTTTTAATTGTTTTAAGAAAATGGTTTACAACAATATTCAAAGGATTCTTTAGTTCTAAGGATAAAATGCCGCTGAACAGAGAATCTTATATTGGAGAAAAAGCTACTGTTATAGAAAAAATCACTCCTTTAAAAAAAGGAAGAATCGAATTCCATGGTTCAACATGGTATGCTGAAGCAGATGTTGATTTGGAAGTAAACACCCAAGTTGTCATTATTGAACAGGATAATCTTACATTTAAAGTTAAGTCTTTGACTGAAAAATAAACTAAAAAAAGGAAGCAATTATTATGATTAACACAGGAACAATTGTTCTAATAGTTGTTATTGTTTTTATACTCCTTGTTGTTGCAAGAAGCGTAAAAATAGTACCTCAAAGAACCGCCTACATTGTTGAGCGCCTAGGTAAATACAGAGGCACACTTGAAGCCGGATTGCATATTCTTATTCCATTTATAGACAAAGTTGCCTATATTCACACTTTAAAGGAACAGGCTGTGGATGTTCCTCCTCAGTCATGTATCACAAAAGACAACATATGCGTTGAAGTGGACGGAATACTCTATATGCAGGTAGTAGATGCTCAGAAAGCTTCTTATGGAATCAGAAATTATGCCTATGCCTCAATTCAGCTTGCTCAGACAACAATGAGAAGTGTAATGGGAAAACTTGATCTTGACAAAACTTTTGAAGAACGCGACATGATCAATCAATCTATTGTTAATGCTGTTGATAAAGCTTCTGATCCATGGGGAGTAAAAGTCTCAAGATACGAAGTAAAAAATATTACACCTCCTCAGAGTATTAAAGATGCTATGGAGAAACAGATGCGCGCTGAACGTGAAAAACGTGCAACAATAGCTGAATCTGAAGGCCAAAGACAAGCCGCTATAAACAGAGCCCAGGGAGAAAAACAAGCTGCAATTGAAAGCTCTGAAGGAGAAAGACAAAAAAAAATAAACCTTGCAGATGGACAGGCTTATGAAATCCAGAAAGTTGCCGAAGCTACTGCAACGGGACTTAGAGTTATTTCAGCTGCAATTAACGAAGAAGGCGGAACAAAAGCTGTAAACATGAAACTTGCTCAGCAGTATTTAGGTGAATTTGGTAATCTTGCAAAAACCAACAACTCACTTATTATTCCAAGTAACCTGGCCGATATCGCCGGAGTTGTAAAAGCGGCTGCAAGCGTAATCAAAGATACAGAAAAAAATAATTAGTTTCGATTATTAAAAGCGGCAATTGCCGCTTTTAAATTTTATAACAAATAAAAATTATCTCTATAAAAAAAACAAATGCAATATTATTATTTAATAACAGGAATAATTATTTTTATAATATTTTCTTTAATATGCAAATACCTTTCTACCAAAACCTATAGACCACTGTCGCCAACAGATAGAATGCTTTTTATTCAGCAAACCGGCAATATCAACAAATACTCAGTATCAGCCCTGATAGCAACATCTGTTATTTTTTTTGCAGGCATGAAAAATCTAGAAGTTTTATCGAAAAACATTTTTTCTATCTATGCATTAATTGTTGTTTTATACACTGTAATTTTTTCTTTTTTTATATTTAAAGAAACTAAACGTCTCAACATTTCAGCAAAAGTTAGAACATCTTATACTATTTCCAGAATATTTCTTCTTTTAGGGTTAGGTATTTTCATTCTTTCACTTTTTCTATGCTTCAATAATATTAACCTGACCATCGTAAACTAATCAATGAACTTAATTCAAAACGAAATCTTCAAATATTGTCCTAAATGCGGAAAAGATAGCTTTACTCAGGAAAGCGAGAAATTTTTCTTATGCAGCAACTGCAATTTTAACTTTTATCTAAACACCGCAGCAGCAGTAGTAGGATTAATACTCAATTCTTCCGGAAAAATACTAATGACCATCAGAAAATTTAATCCTGCATCAGGTAAACTGGATCTGCCGGGCGGATTTGTAGATGCAAATGAAACTGCCGAAGAAGCTTTAAAACGGGAAATAAAAGAAGAACTTAACTTAAATATTATAGACTTAGATTATTTCTCATCTACCCCAAATATATACCACTTTAAAGATGTAGCTTATACTACGCTTGATTTAGCTTTTTTTTGTAAAGTAGAAGATTTCAGTATTTTAAAACCCGATGATGACGTTGCAGGATATAAATTTCTACCGATAAATGAAATCAATATCGAGGATATAGGCCTCAGCTCAATAAAATGTATTATTGCTAGATTAAAAGAAAAATTTTAAGGTGCTTTAATTGCAGAACCTGAACTTTGAGAATCAGCGGGTAACTTCTTTATATAGACATCTCCCTTTTCAAACATCAACTTATTTGCAATAGTATTAAGCTGAGCATTAATGTTGTTAACAAGTTTAATTATAATTTTATTATAATCACTATCTATTTTGTTCCCATCAAAATCAAAATTAATGCTGTTAAGGTATTCTATGCTATAATCTTTTTTAGAAAAGGTAATCCTGACCATAGCCTGCCTATCTTTATCTGACACATAACCGATAATAACCTGATTACCCTTCCTAACCATTTTCCAGCCGGCACTGTTTCCTCCCAGTACAATACAGTTTTCTATAGAGTCAATTTTAGAATATCTGGTTATATAGCCTGGTAGAGGATAATGTCTAATATTGTAAACAGGCTGAGTACTATTGCAACCTGTCAACACAAATACACAAACTAAGAATGCAATTACAAGTTTTGTCACAATAGAAATCTCAACAATTATTTATCAACAGTTATTTCCATAAGTTTTTTTTCTGCAATTACTCGCCATTTTTCTATTTCTTCCTGTGTGAGATTTGGCGGTATTCTGATAAAATCTCCAAAAACAAGCTCCATCTTTGCTCCCGGTTTTGCAACCTGGAATTTGTCCCAGCTATTAAACTCCCAATATTTTGAAGAATTAACAGCAAGAGGCAAAATAGGACGCCCGGTTCTTGACGCCAAAACAATAGGGCCCTGGCTCATTCTATATTTTGGTCCACGAGGTCCATCCGGAGTTACACTCAAATTACATTTTTCCTCTGTTATAACTCTTTCTGCCTGCATAAGAGCTCTTGCTCCTCTTTTAGAAGTTGACCCTCTAACACTCCTTACTCCGAAATGACGAACTAAATCCGAAACATATTGTCCATCTCTGGAAGGACTAATTAAAGCATACGTTCTAACTCTATACTTTTTAGGAAAAATTGCCGGAAAATATAACAGGCGATTGTGCCAGGTAACTGTTATACAAGGTACATTTTCCATTTTCAGACATTTATGTGAATCTACAATTTTTGTTCTCATCAAAAAAGCTTTTGAAAACTTTAAAAAAATCGCAACAAAAAAATATACCCAGCTGGGAAGTTGCTTTATATCTCTAAATTTATTAACAATTTTATTCATATCTGTATTATTAAACCTTAAATAATTATTAAATGACAAATGAATAATATATGTTAGAAACACTTAAAAGCAGTAATTTTTCACCAAAAAGATTAAAAAAATTAAACTCTAAATTTAAATTTGTTCTAATTTGCTTATAATTAATAATAATCATCTACTTATTATTAAATGAAATAGACTTATATACAGGAGGTAATAAATGTCCACCGATTATTTTGTATCACACGTCCTAGCAATTGTAGTTCTTCTCCTCCTGGCTTCGATTGCCGCAATAGTTTTTAAAAAAATGAGGTTCCCTTATACAATCGGCCTGGTTATAATAGGCATTGTTTTTTTAGCTTTAATAGACAAATACCCATCTCTGGCAAAACTTGAGGACATTAGACTCTCGCATGATATTATTTTATATATAATTTTACCAACTTTAATTTTTGATGCAGCGATAAATATTGATAGTAGACTTTTAGTAAAAAATCTTCTGCCTGTGTCAGCTCTTGCTATTCCAGGATTAATTATATCTACACTCATTATTGGCTTTCTAATGTGTAAATGGACACCTTTAGGACTTGGCGTAGCCATGCTTTTTGGCGCATTAATATCAGCAACTGACCCTGTCGCTGTAATAGCATTATTTAACGAAATAGGTGCCCCGAAAAGATTAACCATGCTTGTTGACGGAGAAAGCCTATTCAATGATGCAACAGCTATTGTTGCCTTCAATATTGTAATGGCAATGATTGTATCAGGAGTTACAATGAATTTTGTTACACTTTCACAAGCTGCTTTCAACTTCATATATGTATTTGTCGGCGGAGTCATTGTAGGTGTTATAATAGGCTTTATCCTTACACGGATTATTAATATGGCAAAAGATGAACCTTTAGTCCAAATCGCCTTATCAACAGTGACAGCGTACGCTTCGTTCCTTATAGCAGATCATTATTTTGAAGTTTCAGGAGTTATGTCCACACTTGGAGCAGGTATTGTCGTTAGTTGGTACGGTTCTACCCGCTTTACAAAGGAAGCAAAAGAATACCTCAAACAATATTGGGAATATGCAGCATTTGCAGCAAACAGTTTTATTTTTCTGATGTTAGGAATGACTGAGTGGGAATTGCTAATAAGAAAAGGCCATTCGCAAAACTTGATAACTTATATTATCTATACAATAATAATTGTAACTTTTGCCCGTTTTATTGTAGTATACGGAATAATACCTCTATTAAGAATTTTTCCAAAATCAGAGAAAATAGGTTTTGGATATCAAACAGTTATTTTCTGGGGAGGTTTGAGAGGAGCTGTTCCACTTGCTCTTGTACTAAGCTTAAGTCCAACTTTTGAAAGTCAGCAGCTTATTACAGAGTTTACTTTAGGTATTGTGTTATTCACTTTATTAATACAGGGCACAACAACAAAAACACTAATGAATCTTTTTAGATTGGGGAAAGCTACTCTTTTCGAAAAAATTATGTTAAATCAGGCAAAACTTGAATCTATAAAAGAATCGAAAGAACTTATAAAACAATTTGCAGATAGAGAATATTTATCAAAAGAAGCAATAGAAAAAATCAAAGTTAACTACAAAGAATACAGGAAACAGACAAAAGCCGAACTCGAAAGGTTAGAAAGAGACCCTAAATTTACAACAGAAACAATTCGAAAGCTGGTATGGAACCAGGCTTTATCTATCGAGCTGGCAGCATATCGATACCTCTTTGATAGAGGATTGATATCAGAATCTGTTATAAGAGAGCTGGAGCTTAATATAGAAAATGAAAAAGACAGACTTGTAAGAGGGATTTTCCCTTCGCTTCAAATATCAGCATCTCCTTTAGAAGTTAGAATCCAAAATATGTTTGTCAACACATTAAGATTATTAATACCTAAAAGTGAATTTATAAAAATGTTAAGAGTAAAGTCAATTGCACCTAAATATGAAATGGTCTTAGCTACTGTTTACGCAAATAGACATATCAATAACGTATTAGGCAAAATTACACAAACCTATAAAGGACAAAAACAAATTATTGAAGAATGTCAGAAATTTTACAAAAAACGTGTAGAACTTGCACTTATACAAAAGAAAAAGCTTGAAAAGCATGCATCTGTACTAAGCTTACAAAAACAATCTTTAGTAAGAGCAGCAATTAATGCTGAACTTGACTCTGTAGAAGAACAATCCAACGTTGGAACAATACCTGACTCTGTCGCTAATAGCTTAAAAGCTGAAATTGAAGCTAAAATCAAAAAGTTAGCCAAAAATTCAGCTTTGCTGACTGGATCTGATTTAAAAATTTAAAAAAAACAAAAATAACTGCGTTATATTGCCTCGAAATTTCGTTCTAAAACGTTATATTTTATATTCTTTGTATATTCGATATAGAATTATAGCAGCCTATTTTTCACAAAAATACTTCAAAAGAGAGGAATTAATTATATGTTGGCATTGATTATTTCAATAGGCCTTGGCGGTGTAGTTGGTATTACTGTATTTGAACACACAAACTATAGTATCACCTGGGGAATTGTATCAGGAGTACTTTTGTTTATCATCCTGCAGGTTTTAATAGGTTTATACACCAGGAAGAAAGTTAAAAAGCTTACTAACGATATTCAGGATATTATTATGGCTGGACAGGAAAAATTGAATAGAAAAGTACAATTTTTCCAACAGAAACCTAAAGGTGGTATGAAAACTATGCAGAAGATTCTCGAAAAAGATCAACAGGTTTTTATTAGAGAAGCCCTGGAAGCAACAAAACGCCTGGAACCGCTATACGGCTGGAATATTCTTTTGAGAAAACAGGTCAACACAATGCGAATGCAGTTTTATTACCAGTTAAAAGAATTTGACAAAACTGACGAATTAATTCCTAAATCCATGTATGTAGAACCAATGTCAATTGCAATGAAAATGGCAAGACAATATAAAAACAATAACATATCCGGTTGTAAAAAAACTTTTAAAAAGAAAGCGAAAAAGTACAAAACAGAAAATGCAACACTTCTATATGCTCTATACTCATGGATTTTAGTTAAAAATGGTGATATTGAAGAAGCAATTAAGGTTCTGTTAAAAGGTAAAGATGTTACTGAAAACGAAACAATTGCAAGAAACTGGGAAAACCTTGTAAATGGAAAAATAAAGAAGTTTTCTAATGCCGGAATTGGTGACCAGTGGTATTCATTGTATCTGGAAGAACCTAAAATGCAAAAGCCTAAACAGAAAGTCATGAGACGTCAACAATTCTAGACCTGGTTAAAGTGTAGTAATTTGATATTTGAATTTTGGAATGCGACGATTAGATTCGTCGCTTTTCAAGTATTAGCCGATACTAAAACATTGATGTTATCGAACATAATATTTTAATATACAAAAATTTACAATAAGAACTGTTGAAATTTTTTCTATAAAACAAACTGATTACAGTTTATTGACTATTGCTCATCAATTTTACGGTATTTATTCCAACTATCTTTAGAATACTTTTTTTCTGCGAGTATAGTTGCAGAACCGATTAGACTTTCAGAAGGTTTATAATCTTTAAATTCAATATTAAGTTTAATTCTGAAAGCTGATAGCAGAGCTTCTATCAGCCTTTGTTTTTTAGAACTGATATCTTCGATAACAATACTTCCCTGGTGTAAAATACCGTTTTTCGTTCTGCGCTGTGCAGCCCCTGCAACTTTAGCTTCTTTATTAGCACTGTTTGTTACAACATCATATCTTGTAGGTGAGCTAAAACATTGCATAGTAGATCTGTTTACAGGCCCTATTTCTGAATTTACAAGCTCAGAATTTATATTTAATTTACCAAGTGCATCAATTAAAATTCTATGAAAAACATGATAGCTTTCCAATCTACTTTCTCTCTCTATCCAATGCCCGGCAGGAATAACAACTGTATACGTCATATCAACATCATGAAAGACCACTCCCCCTCCTGTAGGTCTTCTGACAATTGTATAACCAGATTGAGGAGCAGCAGAATAATCCTGAACATAACCAATTGAGACAGAAGGTCTATCCCAGTCATAAATTCTCAATAATGGAATAGATTCTTTTTTAACTTCTGCCAAAAGAGCCTCATCTATCCCCATATTCATCATTGGAGAATGTTCAGTATCAATCCATAAATACCAAATCTCTTTATTATTTATAAAACTTTCCATCATAATAAACCAATTTTTCAGTAATTGTTTTAATCACTGCAAACCTAGTCTTTATTCTTATGCATTAATCCACAGGGATAAAACAGAAGGTTATATACTCAAAGCAAAATGGTTTTCGAAAAATTTGAGAATAATCGAGTTCAATTTCTCGATATATTGCCAAAGTCTAGAATACCTTCGGTATATTAGCAGTAATACCAAAACTTGCTTAATTCAACAGCATTGGATAACCTGAAAATCCAAAAGACTATAAACCCAAATCAACTTCTTCAAACATATTATGTTTATAGAGTAATTTTACAAATTCAACATCCTGTGCATGACCAGCCTTATACGAAGTTATTTTACCTAGAAAACGCCCTTTTATTAATGCAACTGCAGCCAATAAATCTAATGTCGATCTATGCCATACTGATTCTAAAGACTTTCCTTTATAAAAAAGTTTAGGTTTTGTAATATACCTATTTTGTCCTGCAACAAGAATATTTTTCGAATTATATCCTAAATGCCTTGTACTCGGAAGAAGCTTTCCTATAGTTTTACAAAGAATTGCATGTTTTAAACTGGCATCAGTTCTAGCTTGAGCACCAATACTAAAATTACTTTTATTAACTGTATACCTTAATCTTTGAGTGCCCATAACATTATTATAATTGACACCACAGTCTAAATTAAGAACTGGTAATGCATCTTTTTTAAGAGGCGAAAACACCAAAAAGCTACCATTGCTCCAACAACCTGAAACAGTTTTTTTAACAGCAAAAAACCTACATTTGTTATCAGTCTGTTTTCGGCCTGCCGAATTTAAGGCTGCAATAAGCTCACTACTTCCAGATTCAAAGAGTGGAGGATCATTTGAATCAACACAAATCATTAAACTATCTATATCTATTCCATTTTTTAATGCAATAATATGCTCAATCAACCTAACATAGTTTGCATCCATTCCATCCATAACAATATTTCTAACGCCGCCTGCTATCGTTGTTCTAGCATTCTTGGAAGCAACTTTTACCGGAATAGAATTAGCAATATCCCTACGCTTAAACCACCATCCGGAACGATTTGTAGGCTCAAATCTAATTGTCTGTGTCTTTTTACAATTGAAAGTGCCTGGAGCAGAAGCTTCTACTGGATGTTCAATAGTTTGCTGGTATTTATATAGGAAATCCGGCTTGTCATTACTACACAAATCTAAATCTACGGGTACTTGCCTGAAGTCATCATAGAGATTCTTCAGCAAATTGAACTCACCGCACATAATTTTACCAAATGTTTTATTCATTACCTTAAGCCAAGTTTTTATTCAAAAGATTTAAATATCAAATCATAATCAAAAAAGTCTTTTAGTTTAAAGCCAAATTTTACAAATTCAATGTTATTATAACAATTTTTAGTTTTGTTTTCACCCTTTTGGTGTATAATATTAATCTTTCATTAATATTTTTTGTTTGCGCCCGTAGCTCAGCTGGATAGAGCGTCTGCCTCCGGAGCAGAAGGCCTTGGGTTCGAATCCCAACGGGCGCACCATTTATTTCATAGGTTTTGTAATGTACTATGTTTATATTCTTGAATTAAATAATGGTCAATATTACACAGGCTATAGCTCAGATTTAAAATGTCTTTACTCTGAACATAAATCAGGCAAAGTTTCATTCATCTCCCAACGTCTTCCTGTAAAACTGATTTATTATGAAGCTTATATTTATGAATCAGATGTATAAAACAGGGAAAAATTTCTAAAAACCTCAGATGGTAGAAGAGTTTTACGCTCCCAGTTAAAAATGTATTTTTTTTATCGTAGTGGTGGTTCGTCCAGCTAAAACGCTGGACGCCCGGCACTTTTGCCGGGCGAATCCCAATGGGCACACCATTTGCTATCAACAGCTTACGAACTTTTCAAAGATATCAATTTAAATTCTAAGGCTACCTATGGGCTTGACAGCTAGATTTATAAACACCTGATATTTTGCAAATAAGAATACCCATTCTGTCAGCCTATATTCTTCTATTATTTTCTTATTCCTCCAATTATCAAAAATATTTTCTTAGTTTTTCTTATTTTTTTACACTAAAATCTTTCTTAACCCATATCTTCTTATTTTCTTAAAGTTTTATTCCAGGAATTTCAGATGAAACATCGGAAAATAAGATGCAGAAACTGTGGTAAGTATTTTTATCCCGACAAATACAACTACCATCATCAAAAATACTGCAGTCGAACAGAATGCCGAAGAGCCAGTCGCAGACAGTCAAGTAATAAGTATCGTGAAAAGAAGTCAAGAGACCTATCTTACAGGCAATCAGAATCAAACCGTGCAAAAGATTGGTATTCAAAACACAGTCTAAAAGTTAAAAACAGGAAAAAAAGTTGCAAAAAAGTTTCTTCCAAAGAAGTTTTACGTGATTTCGCTCAGGTAGAAAAAATACAGATTGACATATCAGTTTTACGTGATTTCGCTAATTTGCAATCTATTATATTACAAGGAGTTATATCACAGTTGACAGGGTGTGGTTTACGTGATGACATAAGCAATTATATCCGCAGAATGTATGATAGGGGCAGAGAGGTTTCAGGAGTGGATACTGAAACAAATTCTTTAATAACAAAATTGCTTAATGAAAGGAACTGCAATGAAACACAAAAGAATAATTCTGCCTGAAAAAAGACGAAAAATACCTGCTCACTTCAGCTGGATTGATCACAGACTTGTCAGAGATGGTTATAGTAGAAAGTGTTCTGCCCGGGCACTTGGTCTGTATCTTTTTTTGTTAAGTGTATCAGACAGTGAGGGACTTAGCTTTTATGGAGTCCGCAGTATTTCACGAGAAATAAATATAAATGGAAATGAACTTGACGAATTACGCAGAGAACTTCTTGATGCCGGTTTAGTGGCATACCGTGACGGTATTTATCAGGTTCTTGACCTTGATGTCAGCAAAGTTAAACAGGATGAAACAGCTTATGATGGAAGCAAAAAGGTAAGTGAAATACTTGAACAAATGTTTGCGGAGGATAAACGATGATAGACTATCAGACCTTCTGTGAAATAAGACGCATGTATGATGAAGAAAATATGTCTTCTAACAAAATAGGAAAAATACTTGGTATTGACCAGAAAACCGCTTCAAGGTGGGCTAAAAGAAAACGTTTCAGCAAAAAGATAACAGTTCAGCGTAACTGTGTGATTCATAGTTTTAAAGAAAGAATCGACAGTCTCATAAAAGAATGCCCTCATTACAGTGCTCAGCAGATATTTCAGATAATATGTGAAGAAGACTATAAGGGGTCCTACAGCACTGTTGCACATTATGTTGCTAAAATTAAAGATAGGCAGAAAAAAGCATATCTGACACTTAATTTTGAGCCTGGAGAATATGCTCAGGTTGATTTTGCAAACTGCGGCAGTATAAAACTTAACAGTACAAACAGAAAAATTTATGCATTTATAATGGTGCTTTGCCACAGCAGAATGATGTATGCTGAATTTATTTATCATCAGAATCAGGAGAATTTTCTACAGTGTCATAGAAATGCGTTTGAGTATTTTGGAGGCATCCCTAAAAATATAATGGTTGATAACTGTAAAGTTGCTGTACTTGAGCATAGTAGATACGGTAGCGTAAAGCTTAACCCGCACTATCTGGACTTTGCGTATCACTACGCCTTTAATATAAAAGCCTGTGGTGTCAGAAAACCACATGAAAAAGGACAGGTGGAAAAGGCTGTTGATTATCTCAAGGGTAATTTTCTAAGAGGACGCAGTAACATAACTGATATTGGTTCATTGAACAGTATCTGCAGATACTGGCTTGATAATATGGCAAACTGCAGAGTACATAAAACTACCCGGAAGCGACCGGTAGATATGCTGCAGAAAGAGAAAGAACTACTGGGAGACATAAATATACTTCCATATGATTGTTCTACGATAAAAACCGTAAGAGCAAACAGCCAGTTCAGGGTTATTTTTGATACAAATAGATATTCAGTTCCTGCTGACTTTGCCTCCAGTGTACTTACAGCTAAAATATACCCTGAAAAACTTCTGTTCTATCATGACAACTCTCTTATAGCAGAACATAAAAGATCATATGAAAGGCATATGGACTTTGAAAATCCGGAACATGTAAGAAAGCTGCTTGAATACAAACGCAATGCCAGAGAACAGAAGATGATATGTTCATTTCTGACAATTACAGATAAAGCTCCTGATTACTATGCAGGGCTGAAGGAAAAAAGATTTAACTCTAAAGATCATGTAAGAAAGATATTGACTCTGTGTGACCGTTACGGCAGAAATAAAACAGCTTCAGCACTGGAAGATGCTCTTGAGCTTGGTGCTTTCAGCAGTGAATACATTGCAAACCTGCTGGAACAACGGGAACGCTTTACTCCTGCAGAATCTCCACTGCATCTGCTAAGAAATAGAGATTGTCTTGATATTGAACTTAAGCCGACTAATATGAACGTATACACAAGCCTTGAGAAAGATAATAAAAATGCAAAAAAACTATAACTCTCTTATTGATAACCTTAACCTTTTGAAACTAGGTTATACTGCTGAAAACTTCATAAAAGCAGCTTCACATGCAGGAAAAAACAAACTCGACTATATTGCCTATCTGGAAAATCTTATTTCAGGAGAAACAGCAGTAAAACAGGAAAAAGCTATAGCAAACAGGATAAAGAAAGCCAGATTCCCGTATAGCAAAACTATGGATCATTTTGACTGGAATCATCCTGATAAAATCAACCGCATGCAGATAGAAAATCTCTTCAGGCTTGATTTTATAAATGAAAATAAGAATATCATCCTTATTGGTAACTGTGGGCTTGGTAAATCACACATAGCCATAGCTCTGGCTCTGAAATCATGCAATAAGGGATATTCTACTCTCTTTACTCCGGCTGTGGATATTATAAACAATCTTGCTGCTGCAAATGCTATAAATTCACTCGAAAAGGCAATAAAAAAGTATGTCCTGCCAAAAGTACTGGTGATTGATGAGTTAGGGTATCTCCCTATTGACAAAATAGGAGCAAATTTATTGTTTCAGGTTATATCAAAAAGATATGAAACAGGTCCAATTATTCTTACAGGCAATAGAGCATTTAAAGACTGGCCCAAAGTATTTAATAACGATAATACTGTTACAAGTGCCGTACTGGATAGACTGCTGCACCATAGTGAAGTTATCGTTATTGAAGGTGGCAGCTATAGAATGAAGGATAGAATAGAAAACTAAGAATTTAAAAATTATTGCAACTTAAACTCCTGCCGTTGTCTTTTAAGTCTACGGATGGGAGTTTTATGTACTGACTCTGAAAAACAGGAATTCTTATTTGCAAAATATCAGGTGTTTTGACTTGCAGCTAACAGGGCTACTAATGCTTTAAAATTCACCACTATTAGAATATAGGAGAGAAATATTAGAAAAATGTCAAAAATAATAAGAATTGATTTGGATATGATATTTTATATTACAAAATTAAAAGTCTTAAAAACAATAAAATTCTCTAACGAATTTCAAGAAAAATTAATCAGGTAGACAATATTAATCTCAGATAAGCTAATCCTTCTTAAAAGATTCAGTAAACTTTTTGACAAAGTCCGTTTTATTTTGTATAGAAGACTCTTCTAAAAAATTTATAAGCTTATAAATCCTGACTATTATTTCATCTTCACAAAAATGTTCTAATTTACATGCAACTTCTTCTGAGTATTCCTTATCAAAAGCTAATATATCCGAAAGAAACTTATAAATAACCTGATGTCTATTATTTAAAATCTCAGCTAACTCTTTACCTTTTTGAGTTAATGTCACAGGCTGTCTGGATCTATGATTTATCAATTTAAGCTTTTTAAGAATTTGTAATGCTTCACATACGGTAGGCATGCTTATATTTAATCTATCTGCAATATTTTTTACATGTGCATGAGAATGCTCTTTTGAAAGTTCATAAATTACTTCTAAATATTTCTGTTGTGCTTCTGTTAGATTATTTATCATTTTTAATTATTCTCATTTAGAATCTATTACATTCAATCTGCATAAATCTCTCTGCACTATTCAATGTCTATGTGCATCACTGATTAAAACCTTACGAAAGAAAATAACTAATAACTACTAAAATCACAAACAAATTATTGCTTTTTATACTGAAAAATGTTAACATTTTTAATTCAAGTAAATTAGGCAGCCCTAATAAAATATTCCTTTTTTTCAAAAAAAGACTTGCATTACAATATCATTATAAGTAAAATTTATTTAAACAGATAATTAGGGAAACCTAATAATAATAAATTAAATCAAATTTTTCTGAAAAGTCATTCCAAGCTATGATTAAATTAATTACCGATACAATAATAGATCTGCAAACAGAAGTTAAAATAGCCCACCAAATACCGGGACGCATAAGATTTAGAATAAATGCATTAAAATATATTCCAGATAATAGTTTACATTTTTTAGACTATTTAAATGACATATTGGAAGTTCTACCTGCAATCGAAAATGTAAGTATAAATAACAGAACAGGAAGCATGCTAATAATTTTCAATCCAGACTCTATTAACAATGACCGATTGATTAAATTTGTTTCTCAGATGGTTCGTTTATTCGTTAAATCTCGTGAACAACTCATGCAAATCGAAACAAAAGATATTCCGCAGATTATGGAAGACATAAAACAATACATAAAAGAAAAATCTATAGAAAACCCAGAGATTAAAATTGAAGATGAATTTCTCAAAGAATATGGAAACCTTATTAATAATAACCTGAAGATATCTAAGGAGGCACTTAATGGAAGGACGAGATAGTTCATATTCTAGTCATGAACAAATAGCAACGGAAGGACATAGTTGCGAAAAGGAACAATCAAGCGGAATGGAAAACCAGGGGATGCAGGGAATGATGCCTAACATGCAGGGAATGATGCCTAACATGCAGGGAATGATGCCAAACATGCAGGGAATGATGCCTAACATGCAGGGAATGATGCCTAACATGCAGGGAATGATGCCTAACATGCAGGGAATGATGCCTAACATGCAGGGGATGATGCCTAACATGCAGGGAATGATGCCTAACATGCAGGGAATGATGCCTAATATGCAGGGAATGGGAACGCCTCTTCAATATCAGGGATCCGGCATGGCACCACACGCCCCTGCACACGAAGGAGCTCCATCAATAGCACCCGAAGGAGCCGGCTCACATGTATCTCAGAATGAAGGGGGTATGAACCAGTTTGGTAAATATTTCGGTGTTATCAGCGATTTTGCAAGCGGCAATCCTCCTGATTTTGCACAAGTAGCTCAAATTGTACAGGAAACTCCAGGTGATTTCTGGAAAGGATTAATGGTTGGAGCAGCTGTAGGATTACTAGCGACAAATGAATCAGTTCGTAATAGTGCAATGTCAATCATGGCTCCTATATTCGGTAAATTCACATCAGATAACTCTAAAGAAGCAGAAGGCAGTAACAATGAATAACTATTATCAGCAGACACAATATCCATATCATACAACTTATACCAATAATTCACCAATATTTGAACAAGCTTGGCGTATGGGTGTAACCGGGGCTGTAATTGGTGGTGCCAGCGCAACAACCCGAAGCATTCTCAAATATCGTGCAGATAAACGTGAAGCTTCTGAAATTGCCAGGAACACGGCACGGGAAGCAGCATCTACAGGAGCAGCCAGCATGGTAGGCAGTATCGCTGTTTCAACAACCAAGACAAGCGGCCTGTTAGCTACAGTTTTATTTGTCAGTGCAACAATCGGAGCTAAATTCCTAATTGATGGTATAGTCTCAAAAAAGATTACTGAATAATTATATTTCATCTTCTATTTCATACTCAATCTAACTAGTATAACCAAAGCGAAGTAGTTTTCGAAAAATCTGATAATAATCGAGTCAGGTTTCTCTGTAAAAACCAAAAACTAAAATACCTTCGGTATAACAAAAATTTTTAGGCAAAATATGGCAATTTTTCTTCATAATGAACAGAAAATTAAAATTGTTCACGATATTTCAGGCAGAATAAGGATTCGTTCTCCTTTTTTAAAACGTCCGGAACTTCAAGAGGAAATTCTTGAGGCCGCGCTAGAGAAAGTAGCTGCCATTACGAATATGCGATTGAATCGTTCGCTTGGCTCACTTGCTATTCGTTACCAACCGGGCAAAGCCTCACGAATTGCCATATTAACCCGCCTATCTAATATTACAGATGAGTTTTTTATTGGTCCTGAAACACCTGATACACCACCTGATCCGGTCAGCTTGATGGTTTCTGTTGGGCTAACCTTACTTGGCAGATTATTACCTATGCCATTACGTCCTATTTATTCCTGGCTGCGAAATGCATCACATATAGCAGAAGGAATAGATGTATTATTCTCCAAAGGTCTAAGAGTAGAAGTTCTAGATGCTGTCACTTTGTCAGTGTTGACTTTACAGCGACGCTATTTTACTGCAGGAGCTGTGCGAACAATGCTTGATGTAGGAGAATATGTTGAAAAGTCTGTGCGATATCGCTCAACAAAATTACTAAAAAGCCTTCTACAGCCAGCTACTGAAAAAGTATGGATTGAAAAAAATGGAATAGAAGTAGAAATACCATTCAATGAATTGAGTTTACATGACACAATAGTAATGGGAACCGGTGAGCTGATACCAGTAGACGGTATAGTGTCAGCGGGAGAGGCAATGCTGAATCAGGCATCTATTACAGGAGAAAGCCTTCCTGTTCATGCATCTCAGGGCTATAAAGTTTCAGCTGGAAGTGTTATTGTCGAGGGAAGGTTGAAAATAAAAGTTGAAACAATTGGTTCGGAAATTTCTACAGCAAGAATTTCGACATTCATTAAAGAATCACTAGTCAATAAGTCTAAAAATCATGAAGATGCTGAGCGGCTTGCAGATCGTTTAGTTCCAATTACCTTTGCTTCCGGTGCCGGAGTATACCTTCTAACTCATAATTTAGAAAAAACAGCGGCAGTATTTTCAGTTGATTATTCATGTGCCCTTAAATTAATTTGTCCTACAGCACAAAAAGCCGCAATGTACTCTATTGCAAAACAAGGCGTACTAGTGCGTGGAGCCTCGGCACTCGATGCACTGGCTCAAATCAATACTTTAGTATTTGATAAAACCGGAACTCTTACTTCCGGACAGTTAAGCATTACAGAAATAATTCCATACAATGGCTATGATAAGGATAATTTATTAGGCATTACTGCAGCCGCAGAAGAACATTATATTCATCCAATCGCAAAAGCTGTTGTAGCAGAAGCACGTCGCCGCAAAATCAAAATTCCTTTTACAAGCGAAGTCGATTTTATAGTAGCACACGGTGTTTCAGCTTTTGTTAATAATCGTTTAGTAAGAATAGGCAGTTCACACTTTATTGAAACAGATGAGGGAATAGACTGCTCAATAGCCCAAAAAGATGCCGATAGTCTGCGCCAGGAAGGAAATACTATTTTATACGTTGCACAGGAAGATAAACTCATAGGAATTATCGCTCTTAGTGATACTCTCAGAGATGAAGCTCATGCCTGTATAGAATGTTTCAAGCAACTTGGAATAAAGAGAATGGTAATGCTTACAGGAGACAATGAAATTACAGCTAAAACGATCGGCAAACGTTTAGGAGTGGAAGTAAGGTGGGAGTTGAAGCCTCAACAAAAAGCAGAAATAGTTGAAAGTCTTAAAAAAGAAGGCTGCACAATTGCGTACCTCGGCGATGGAGTAAATGATGCACCTGCTCTTGTTGCTGCAGAGGTAGGCATTGCAATGCCAAATGGCGCAGATATTGCAAGAGAAGCCGCCGACGTCGTTCTGTTAAGAGAAAATCTTCTTGCACTGGTTTATGCTTTCGCTTTAGCAAGAAATGCCCAAAACAAAATTAATAATGGAGTAAATGCATCAATAGCTGTAAATACCGCAACAATGCTGCTTTCAATTTTTGGATATTTTTCTCCATTCAGTGCCGCAGTATTCCATAATGGAGCAACTATCAGTTCCTTACTGTATGTCCTAAATGGAGCCAGTTCAGACTCTTCAGTAAAAAAACTTTTAAAAGAGAAGATATAAGCCTATGAATATGTATGAAGCACCTTATGAACAGCTTATGAAACTAATTGCTGTTCCAGACCAGGAGCTGGCCAACGAACTTAGTAAGGTGGGTTTAAGAGCCGGCACCGAATTTCATAAACATTTATCCAAAAATCCACAATCGATAAGAATCAAAGTAGCAAATGGATCAATAATGCTCGGTTCACGAATGGCACAAAGAATAATTATTAAGTGTGGAAAAGAAACAAAATCACTTAATAAAATATTGTTTATAGACGATGCAGTTATAGAAAGCATAGAAGGAGGAAAAGGATTCCAAACAGCCGTCTCCAAGCTTGGCCTAAAACCCGGTATAAAAGTAAACCTTATACACCGCCTCCCAAAAATGGAATATGTAATAAGGGTCAACGGTTCATCACGAATAAAAATAAGTGAAGTCAGAGCTGCAAGAATATTAGGATTCCATGATGAAGAAAAAATTATTCAGTTATCAGCAGCCAGAGTTGCTATGAACTTTACAGTCACCGATATAGCAGTTGGAGGGAAAAGTGCTGCTTTTCTTAAAGAACTTGGAATAATTCCAAAGGCCAATTTGATTCTTGAAGGAGTAGAAGCCTCAAAGGATATATTTTTTTCTCAGGCTGCAAAAAATTCTGATATCTGCATTAAGCTTAAAAGTAGCGGAGCTAGAATTCACCTGAGTAATGATAAAGCAAAATTATTGAAAGTTAAAATGGTATAAATCATGTCATTTAAAATCGAAATAAGACATAAAATTAAAGGCCGGTTTCGAGTAAAAATTAAATCATTACGGAGAAATCAGGAATTAAGTGACAAATTATGTGAAGTATTTTTACAGATAGCAGGAATAAATAATGTAAGAACAAACCCACGTTGTAACAGTTTTATTATTAAATATGAAGCTGAATTTATAAATACTTCAGATCTCTTATCTGAAATGTATAAAAAAGGAGTGAAATTTTTAACTGAGACATCACCTGTCAAAATTATTTCTAAAAAATCTGAATTATTACCATCTTTAAAAGTTCCATCGAAAATCTCATCACGCATGCTGCGCTTTATGGGACTGAGCTTAATATCAGGAATTGTTATGATTAGAAAATATCTTTTTAAACTTGCAATTTACGAGAGTTTTTTCAGCCCTTTAGGATTGGTAGTAGCACTTGCTACGATCCCTCTAATTCGTGATGCAGCTAAAGAAGTAAGAGAGACAAAGAAAATTACATTGCATAGTTTCCTTGGAGGAAGTTGTCTTTTAGCAGTTATCCTCGGCGAAGCAATGACAGCTCTTGAAATTTTATGGATTACAGAAGGAGCAGAACTACTCACTGATGCAATAACTGAACGCTCACGTAAATCCATTAGCAAAATACTGAAAATATCAGAAAAGAACACATTCATTCTCAGAGATGGTGTAGAAGTAGAAGTAACCACAGAAAGTCTTAAAATTGGAGATGTTCTTGTTCTCCATACAGGAGAAAAAATTCCGGCAGATGCAAAAATTATTAAAGGACACGCCCGCTTAAATGAAGCTCCGTTTACAGGCAATGCAATTCCAGTACTGAAAAAACAAGGGGATACGGTTCTTGCAGGAGCTATTGTAGATGAAGGCCTGATTCATGCAGAAGTTAAACGGGTTGGAGATGGCACTTATCTTGCACATATCCTTCGTCAGGTAGAAAGCACCCTGGAAAACCGTGCACCTGTCGAAGTAACTGCGGACCGTCTCGCCAACAAGCTGATAAAAATCGGATTTGCTTCAACTGCTTTAACATTATTATTAACAGGCAGTTTAATGCGTGCATTTACTGTAATGCTTGTAATGGCCTGTCCATGTGCCACTGTTCTTGCAGCATCTTCAGCTGTAGGTGCTGCATTATCAGCAGCTGCTAAACGTGGAATCCTTATAAAAGGCGGCTGTTATTTAGAAAAAATAGGATTAACAGATCTATTCTGCTTCGATAAAACAGGAACACTCACAAACCATGAACCGGAATTATGTGAAATTGCATGTTTTCATAACGAAGACAAGCTTGAAGTTCTTAAGCTTGCTTTATCAGCAGAACTTCATAATCAACATCCTCTGGCTCAGGCCATAAGACATGAAGCAGAAACACATGGTTTAAAACCTTATCCACATGTTGAATGTGATTTCATTCATGGCAGAGGCGTAAAAGCCAAGCTGAAAGACGGCGAAGTTCTAATAGGCAGTCTCAGTTTTATGAAAGAATCTAAACTGGATATGAAAGAGTATGCTTCAACAGGAGATGAGATGGCAAAGCACGGAATGATGACTGCTTACGTAGCATTCAATAAAAAACCTCTTGGAGTTCTTGCTTTTGAGAACCGCCTGCGCCCGGCACTTGAATCCACATTTGAAAAATTACGAAAAGATGGCGTTGAACATCTTTTCATGCTGACGGGAGACAGTCAATATGCTGCGGAATTTATTTCAGAAAAGCTGGGGTTTGAAAAATGCTATCATTCACTTTTACCTGAAGGGAAAGAACAAATTATAAATGAATTAAAACAACAGCAGCGAACAATCACAATGCTTGGAGATGGTATAAATGACGGTCCGGCACTGGCATTGGCTGACATAGGAATAGCCATGGGAATAGGAGGATCTGATGTAGCCATTGAAGCAGCTGACATAGTTTTGATCAATGACAGACTGGAAGAATTAGTTATTTTGCGGAAGCTCAGTCATAGAACTATAAAGATAGCTAATGAAAACTTCATGATAGCAACTGGAACAAATATCATTGGGGCTATTATGGGAGCAGCAGGAATTATTCATCCTATTGCTGCAGGAGCGTTACATATAATCCATACTCTGGGTATTCTGGCAAATTCAGCACGTTTATTACATATTCCAAAGGAAAGAGATAGTCTTTTCCAGTTACCGGAAGAATCTAATAGAGTTATTTATATTGATGAAGAAAATAAACCTATTAAAGAATTAACGATGCAACAAACTACTTAAATAAAAATTCAAATAACTAAAGGAGGAATTATAAATGGAAAAGTATGAAATCCCAACCCAATATGCAAACGGCGCAACTGAAGCACAACAGCAGCAAACGCTTCTTCAGGAGCATACTATGACACCAACTTCTCAAAGCAGTTTATCATTAAAAAGTTGGTTTGATTTTAAAAGCTCAGGCTATCTTAAAGGGCTTTTGATAGGAGCCGGCGTAGCAGCAATAGTGGGACATCCTAAAATTCGCAAAGCAATTATTTCAAGTGCAGTCAACGCCTGGGATTCAGTTACTGGCGGAGTAGAAGAACTTAAAGAACAAATCCATGATGTCCGTGCAGAAAAAAATATAAAAGAGAATTAAGAGAAGGAGTTCAACAATGGCTTCTGATAGTACAATTAAAGGATTTGCAGCTGGCGCTGCTGCTGCTTTGGTGCTTGTATATTTATATAAAAAAAATAATACAAAAATCAACCGTTTTGCAAAAAACGCAGTTAACAGTGTACCTGGTAATCTTTATCCGTTAAAATGCATGAGCGATGCAAAATTAGAAGAATTAAAAGAGAATATCGAAGATGTATTAAGCGAACGTGAAGCAAAAAAAGAAAATAAGAAGGGCTGATTGCAAAATACGCACTGGTTACGGAAACGACCACGTTATTCAACATGGCAGGCATCGCCTGTTTCCCTCCACTTTGAATTCAACACTGGAGCCCTGCTATTCACAGGGATAAATGGTTTTGCGACACCTGTCAGGCGAATAGCCTGGTCAAAACCACAATACCCGGCGTTTTGCAATTACCTCAATATATAAAAATATTAGTTAGCTCATATCATATATATTAACTCTTGCTGATACAGGTTTTAACTTTACTGAAAAAATATATAAGAGGGGCGGTTTGTCCTTAAACCGCCGTATTCTGTATATAGCAAAAGCTTAATCCTTTATCAATACCAGAGAATTATGATATGACAGAATAGTAAGACAACAATTTGGTTAAGGAAAAAAGGACATAAAATGACAGATAACAACACATTAAAAGTAAATCAAAAGCAGCCACTTTTATTTGATGATTTTATGTATTTTTTTATGCGCATTCGCAAATGCCGCTGTCGACAGGTAGTATCTCAACTCCGTAGACAATATCCAAATAATACCTCTGAAAATTTGGCCAAAAGACTTGTAACAGCACAAACCGGTTTATCTATAATAGGAGGAGTTTTATCACGTTTACCGGCTGTTCTGCCTAATTCACGCAGCAGTTTACGAATTGCAGGAATAGCAGGCGGGGCAGTTACTCTTTCAACAATGCATTTATTTTTGATTCTCAAAATAGCTTTAATTTTTGGCAAAGATATTGATGACCAGGCTAGAGTCCCGGAAATGATAGCAGTAATAGCAGCAACAATCCCCTCTATTCTAATGCTGCGATCAAATAAGATTACAACACTTGCAACTGGAGGACTTTTATCTGCAGCAACAGCACAGCTAATTGGCAAAAGCGCTATTGCATATTATAAAGACAAAAATAATTCCTAAGAAGCAGTACTATCCCAAAAAAACACGAATAAACAACTTAAATTCGATTAAAAGGGCTTACGACACAGTGGTATTGAATTAGGAGAATTTTCCTTATAAAAATCAACATGAGTGCCTGTTTGTAACACTAACGCTTTAAAAATCGTACTAGCTGGAAGGCAGTTTCCTCAACTGCCAGTCAAACCGTATTGCTTAATTCAATAATCTCCCCCTACAATCAATATCTCTGGTGTAGTTAAAACACCACCAATTCAACTTATAAAAATTAAATATTCATTTAGCAGGAACCAGCGTATCTACTGCTTCCAATTCTTTAAAATCTTTATTGCTATTTTCAAATTTTTTAATCTGACAATACACATCAATAATAGCCGAGGCAATCTGGTCTGCAAACATTAGCCTTGCAGCTTTAGGAAATTCTATTTGAATTCCATTACTGGAATACCTATTCACAATATTTGCCAAAGAAAAGCCGCTTAAATATCCATCACTATCTACAACAACCGAAGGAATGTTGATTCCATGCTTTTTAAAAGCCCTTTGCAACATCATTTTAGTTTCCAGAGAACCTCTCCCCCCTATTAGTATTTCATCACCTCTATAACCATGAATTGAAATAGCATGATCAAACATTTTTCCGGAAGAAACCAGCTTTCCAAGTTTAGGAAAGCTATTTTCAGAAATAGCTGTACTTGTAATATGCCATCTATTGTATCCTGCAATCGGACTAGGATCTTTAGGGTTGGAAAACCCTTCACATCCCCATAAAACAACATCATTTTTTAATTTTTTTGATGATGCAATTTTCCTCCCGATGTAATCTGTATTATACTCGATGTTACCGCCATGAGGAGTCTGGACAAAAAGAAAATCTGTCTTGTCCATATCTTTTCCATTGCATTTTACATATTCATACATTTCCCCTGTTTTTTTTGCTTTTCTCTTTGAAATCTTCTCTTTGATAACAGGGAGGACCAATTTCAGTTTTTGGCCATTAGCAATTTTATAACCTAATCTTTCCATTCCCAATTCATTCATTCTAATTCTGTCTTTATTAAATTCATTTTCATTAATAAAATGAACTGTATAAAGGACAAAGTTCTTTTCATCATGTCTAAATACTCTTATCTGGTCACCATCTTTCAAGTCTTGAGGAAGATTTTTATTTGCAGGATCAAGAGCGCAATCTTCAGCTATAAACTTTTGAGAAATTGGCTGAGAAGCAGGAATTTTCGCCAAAAAAGCATAACCTGTATTTGTACCGTCAGAACTAACTAAAAGCTGACATAAAATAAAAGAAACAATTATTAACGAAAACTTTCTCATGTAAACTACACCTATAATTTAAAACTGTAAACAAATACAATATTTGCAATATAGAGCAAAGCAACAAGCTCTTCATAAATTTTGTACTTCAAATAAATAATCAAAAAAAATATGAATATGGTTTGAAAATTCTATCTAGAGGCTTATTTTAGTAACTCATCACGAAAGTTAGTCATAACGACACTTTTTCCTGATACTTAAGTTGATTGAATTATTTGAAAATATTTTTGATTTTTTTTGAATCATGACTTGATTCATTCAAATATCCAATTATCTTAAACTTCCGTTTTTCGGGTTGGTAGCTCAGCGGTAGTAGCACCTGCCTTTTAAGCAGGGGGTCCTGGGTTCGAATCCCAGCCAACCCACCATTTTTTTGTTAACCGAAATTCGTCTTTATTTTAAGATTACTTTTTGGTTTTTTTGTTGTCGTTAAGAATTTAGTTATTACAAAATTTTTTATTTTGATTTTGTGGTAATTTGAGATACTTTTTTGTATTTTTGTTTAGGAGAAGAATCATGAGTATGGTATGTGAAATCTGTGGAAAGAAAAAAGTTGTTGGTGGCTCTATCATCAGAAAAGGTCTTGCCAAGAAAAAAGGCGGGATTGGAATGCACGTTGTAAAGAATACAAAACGTACTTTTAAGCCAAATATCCAAAGCGCACGTGTGAATATTGACGGTCAGGTTAAAAAAATCAAAGTCTGTGCAGCATGTATTCGCTCCGGAAAAGTACAAAAAGCTTAACATTATTATGGCAGAGCTGGTTAATTGATTGAATCAATTAACGACAAACTGTTTTTACAGTAAACAAAATTTTTAATAACTTTGTTATTAGTTTTATATAAGCCGGGTGAACCCCGGCTTTTTATTTTTATATTTCGGTAAATTTATAAATTTCTTTGTCTTTGTTATAGTTTTTGTCATAGTCTTAGTCTTTTTCTTTTTAGACTAAGACTATGATTAAGACTAGGACTGAGATATAAATAAAGACTTAACAGGATTGAAATAATGAGTAAAAGTATTCCTAAGGCATATGAACCTGAAAAAATCGAGAAAAAGTGGTTTCCTGAATGGAACAACAAAGGATATTTTAAGGGAACTGTTGAAAAAAGTAAAGAAGCTTATTCTATCGTAATACCACCACCAAACGTAACAGGGATATTGACTCTTGGACACGTTTTAAACAATACATTACAGGATATTCTAATTCGCTGGAAAAGAATGCAGAATTATTCTGTATGCTGGTTTCCCGGCACAGACCATGCCGGCATTGCAACTGAAAGCCGAGTTGAAAAATTTTTACGTGAAACCGAAGGTACCGGCAGAAGTGATCTGGGCAGAGAAACTTTTATCAATAAAGTTTGGGAATGGAAAAAAGAATATGGCGGAACAATTATTCAACAGTTAAAGAAATTAGGCTGTTCATGTGATTGGGAACGCGAAAGATTTACTCTTGATGAAGGATTAAATAATGCTGTAAAAAAAGTTTTTGTAGACCTTTACAACAAAGGCTACATCTACCGCGGCAGCAGAATGATTAACTGGTGTCCTGTTTCCAGAACTGCATTGTCTGACGAAGAAGTAATATATAAAGAAGTAAACGGATTTTTCTATCACTTTAAATATCCTTTATCTGACGGAAGTGGTTTTCTTGATATAGCAACAACACGCCCGGAAACAATGCTTGGTGACTCTGCTGTAGCAGTACATCCGACAGACAAACGTTATAAGCATTTAATTGGAAAAACTATTAATCTTCCATTAACAGACAGAAAAATACCAATTGTAGGCGATGAACATGCAGATCCTGAGTTCGGTACAGGATGTGTTAAAATAACACCTGCTCATGATCCAAACGACTTTGAAGTAGGCAAGAGACATAATCTTCCAAGCTATAATGTTATGAACTCCGATGCTACAATGAATGAAGCTGCCGGAGAGGAATTTGTAGGAATGGACCGTTTCGAATGTCGTCAGAAGATTTTATTCATGATGAAAGAACTTGGTCTATTTATTAAATCTGAACCACATGTACATAATGTCGGTTATTCTGAACGTGGAGACGTTCCTATCGAACCTAGATTGAGTGAACAGTGGTTTGTAAACATGACAGAATTGGCAAAGCCGGCAATAGAAGCAGTTAGGTCAGGAGAAATTAAATTTCATCCGGAGCGCTGGACAAAAGTTTATTATAACTGGCTAGAAAATATTCATGACTGGTGTATTAGCCGTCAGATATGGTGGGGACATAGAATTCCTGCCTGGTATAATGATAAAACCGGTGAAACTTATGTTGGAATAGAAGCTCCTACAGAAGACGGTCCATGGCGTCAGGAAGAAGATGTCCTTGATACCTGGTTTAGTTCCTGGTTATGGCCTTTTTCAATCATGGGCTGGCCGGAAAACACACCGGAACAGGAACATTTTTATCCTACAAATGATTTGGTTACAGGTCCGGATATAATCTTTTTCTGGGTAGCAAGAATGATTATGGCTGGACTTGAGTTCAAGAATGCTATTCCGTTCAACAATGTATATTTTACAAGTATTATTAGAGATGATAAAGGACGTAAGTTAAGTAAATCTCTTGGCAATTCTCCTGATCCACTGGAAGTTATTTCAACTTACGGGGCAGATGCTTTGCGTTTTTCTATTATCTATATTGCTCCGGTTGGAATGGATATAAGATATAGTAATGATAAGTGTGAGATAGGCCGTAATTTTGCAAATAAATTATGGAATGCATGTAGATTCAGACAAATGCATGGAGATATTACTGAAGGTTTCAAAAATCTTGAAGGAATTGATGTCGAGAACTTAACATCAGATGAACGCTGGATTATTTCACGTCTTGATGAAACAGTTAAGGCCATTAATGAACATCTGGAAAAATTCAGTTTTCATATGGCAACACATGATATTTATAACTTTGTATGGAGTGAATTCTGTGACTGGTTTATCGAATCATCAAAAGTTAGAATATTCTCAGACGACACATCTAAGAAACAGGCATTAACTGTACTTGATTATGTACTGTTTAACATTCTAAAACTGCTGCACCCTTTTATGCCGTTTATAACAGAAGAACTTGCTCATCAAATGGGATTTATCAGCGATGATGATACAATCATGTTTGCTTCCTATCCAAAAGAAGCTTTAAAAGTTCCTAATACTGATGAAAAGTTAATAAATAAAGTTGAGTCTAAATTTGAGCTTATAAGAGCAGGTAGAAATCTTCGTGCAACATATAATATTGCTCCGGGTAAAAAATTATCATATTTTATAAAAGCAGTAGATACTGAAGCACAGAACTTTTTCGAAGCAGAATCTGCAGTATTGAAAAATATGCTGAATGCTGATAGCCTACAGTTGGAACTTGACAGTTTTCCTGAATCAGAGGGACCTGCTCCATCAATAGTAACAGGTGCAGGTACAATTTATCTCTCACTAAAAGGTGCAGTGGATATTGAGACAGAGAAAGCAAAACTTGACAAACAGAAAAAACAGATTGAAGGCTGGATTAAAGGATCGAAAGCTAAACTTTCAAATGAAAGATTCTTAAACAATGCTCCAAAGGAAGTTGTTGAGAACGCAAAAGAACATTTGGCTGATTTGGAACAAAAATATGAAAATGTTATTGAAGCATTAAAAATATTTTCATAAAGGATAGTGTATCCTGTGTATTGGCTGTAAAAGTACTACAGCCAGTACAATTAAAATAATAATATTATATATACTAGATACTGGAATATATAGAGTTTAGAGAACTATTTTTTATTTTCTTCAAATATTATTTTTTTGGCAACATCAATTTGGTCAGGAAATAAACCTATTGGAACATTTTCTCTACCCAATGCTTTAAATACTTTATACCTGGCGCACTTACTTTTGTTATTTTTGCAATAATGTATTTTCATAACATCTACTGTGGATGGATACTTCTCCATTTTTTCATTAAAGAAAATACAGGTTTCAATTAATATGCAATCAGACATTTATAGTTACCTTTGTTTATTTTTTTATCATTTTCTTTGTTAACCAGAATGATTAATATAAATTATTATAGAACATCTAATATTTCTTTCAATATTTCCTTATAAGCTGATACATCAAACTTTGATATCTTTATAAAGTCAAAAAATATTTTTATTGTTAATTTATCTACAGCAAGCAACCTCGATAATTTATCAATTTTTTCTATAACCAATTAAGTATAAAACAAATATTCTTCCAGAACCATTTTGTTTTTGATTTTTGATGCAGGCCCCATACCCGATAAAATCAGTATGCTCCTAAAGTTAAATAGTTTTAAGTATATATATTGTAAATATTAAGATTATATAATATTATTTATTCAAATCATCAATCATTGTCTTTACTAATACCAAAAACTAATCTAGGTGAACAAAATAATGTTTTCTAAATTCTGGAAATTTGAAATTTTTGCTTCAAATGTTTATAAACTGGAAGTAGGCCAGTTAATTCAGGCTCTAATTATTTTAATTGTCGGATTTTATGTAGCAAAGCTGTTTAAAGTAGTTGTCTCGAAAAAATTAACAAAATATCTGGATGAAGAATTTGATCATAGACTCGTCTTAATCCAAAGAACAACCTATTGGATAATACTTCTGATTTTTGTATATGTTGCACTTGATGTGCTGCAGGTACCCCTTTCAACACTAAAATTCATGCTGGGTGGTTTGAGTATCGGACTCGGTTTTGGTTTGAAAGATTATCTGAATAATTTTTTCAGCGGAATTGTAATAGTAGTTGAACGCCCTTTTAAAGTAGGTGATGTTGTAGAAATCCAGGGCAATATAGGAAGGATTGCAGATATCAGTTTAAGAAGTGTTAGAATTTTCACAGAAGAAAAAATTGATATCATAATTCCAAATAGTGTGGCATTAAATGAATGTCTTATCAACTGGACACGAACAGACAATGTAATTTACACAGAAATTCATATCAGCATTGATTATAATTCTGATGTAGAAAAAGCAATGAAACTAATGAAAGAAGCTGCATTAAAAACCGATGAAGTTTTAAAAGATCCCCCTCCAATTGTTCTTTTCAAAACTCATGGCCCCTACTCTCTCAATTTCGTAGTACTATGTGCAATATCTGTTTATAACAAATTAGTCAGATGGGAAAAAGAAAGCAGCATCAATTATACATTAAATAAACATCTAAGAGAAAATGGTATAAAGATAGCTTACCCTAAATCGGATATTCATTTCAATACAGATAAACCAATCGATATTAAATTAGATAGAAAAATCGTTTCCAGTAAATAATTTAGACTTATACATCCAAAAGGAGATTCATTATAAATGAGCTATCAAAAACTTAAACCTTTCATTTTTATTACAATTGCAGCACTGTTTCTACTACTTGAAATGGGACTGCAGGTTTCACTCAGTGTAATTGCTCCTGAATTGGTAAGTCAATTCAACATTACAGCAGCAGGAATAGGTTTAATAGGTTCATTCTATTTTTATTCTTATACTTTTATGCAAATACCGTGTGGTATACTTCTTGACTGTATAAGCGTAAAAAAGATTGTAGGCATAAGTTTAGCATTATGTGCATTAGGTACTTTTCTTTTTGGATTTTCTAATGGTATTGCTTTAGCATCTTTAGGAAGAATGCTTATCGGCTTCGGTTCAGCTTTTGCATTTGTTGCAGTTTTATATATTGGAGCACAATGGTTTCCTCATAAATATTTTGCTTTAATTTCAGGTTTGGCAATGGTAATGGCCTCACTTGGAGCAATCGGAGGCGAATCACCTTTAGCCTATATGGTAGAACACATAGGATGGAGATATTCACTATTTGTTTTAGCTGTTATAGGTGTAGTTTTAACTATACTCGCTTTTATTTTATTAGAAGATAAAAACCAAAAAGAAAGTTTTAAGTTTTCAAAATTTATCGATATATTTAAAGATATAGTAAAAATTTTAAAGTTGAAAAGAACCTGGGGCTATATTATTTTTGCATTTGCAATATGGTCGCCTATAACAGGTTTTGCTTCTCTTTGGGGTGTCCCTTTTATTCAGAAGGCATATTCACTTTCTACTTCTAAAGCTGCATTCTGCTGTTCAATGATCTGGATTGGCGTAGCCGTCGGAAGTTTTATGTTTGGCTGGATTTCAGAAAAAATAAAAAGACGGGCAGTAGTTTTAAGGATCGGATCTCTTCTTGGGCTTATTTGTAGTATTTTCGTTGTTTATTTTGATATGAATGTACAAATCCTTTATATTGTATTATTTGGTTTTGGTGTAGCCACTGGAGGACAGGCCCTGATTTTTGCTGTAGTACGAGATGTGACAGATGAAACCTTAGTAGGATCTGCATTTGGTATTTTGAATATGGCTGTTGTCGCAAGCGGTTTTATTTTTCAGCCCTTAATCGGAATAATGCTTAAAACATTACACCCAATGAAGGGCAGCTACAGTATTGAAAGCTATTCTCTTGGAGATTATAAAACAGCGTTAATAGCAATTCCAATAGTATTTGCTGTTAGTTTTATTGTTTCTACATTATTTATCAAAGAAACATATAATGATAATTAATGCTTGATATAAACCCTGTAAAGTTAAAATACATTTTGATATTTAACATATATTTTGTTTTACTTTTAGTATTTTAGGTAAACATTCTAAAAAAGCTTTTACTACTCTAGGATCAAAATGTTCTCCACTTTCTGTTTTTATCATATCAACAGCTTTTTCTACTTCCCATTCACTTTTATATGGCCGCTCGCTTGTAACAGCATCAAAAACATCTGCTACTGCAGCAATTCTTCCAACCAAAGGAATTTCCTCTCTTTTTAAGCCGTTTGGGTAACCTTTGCCATTCCATTTTTCATGATGAGAAATAATTATATCTTTTGCAATGTTTAAGATTTTAGATGAGGTTTCTCCAATTATATTAACTCCATACTCACAATGCTTTTTTATTATATCAAATTCTTCATCAATTAACTTTCCCCCCTTTAATAAAATTTTATCAGGAACAGCTATTTTGCCTATATCGTGAAGGTGAGCAGCAAGAGCAATTGTTTCAGACTGTTTTTCGCTTAATCCCAGCTCAAGTGAAATTATTTTGCAATACTGGCTCATTATAGATACATGGGTACCAGTTTGATTATCTCTTAATTCTATTGCATTACTTAAACATTTTATAATTTCAAATCTACTTTTGCTGAGCTCTAAAGTTCGCTCAACAACTTTCTTTTCTAATGCCAAATTCTGATTATACAGCTCAAGGTGGGTCTTTACTCTGGCTAAAACAACTGGAGGAGAAAAAGGTTTTGTTATATAATCAACCGCACCAACCTCAAACCCCTGAGACTCATCTTCAATTTCACCTTTCGCAGTAACAAAAATCACAGGGATATTACTTGTTTCAATATTTTCTTTAAGCTTCTGACACACTTCATACCCATTCATTACAGGCATCATGATGTCTAATAAAATTAAATCAGGCTTTATTTTTTTAGCAGCATTTAATGCAGCAGTACCATCAGTAGCAGCTAAAACTGAATATTTTTTACCCAGAATTCTTTTTAGTAAAGTAATATTCTGAGGTATATCATCAACAATCAATATTTTCGATTTCTGCATAAAACCTATTTCATTAGTTTTAAATCTTTTATAATCTTAAGCGCTTTTTCAAAATTATATGAGGTAATATTTTTTTCTAACTCATATATATCAACATCTGCATTCAAAAGGCTTTGTTTCAACTCTACAAAATATTCCAAAGCCTCAGTATCATATTGTTCAAGTAATTTTCTTAATTTGCTGATCCCGGCTGATTTTAAATTAACTTCATGCAGTACATCCATGTTTTCATTAAAATTACTAACTTCGATAGAAACATGGAATGAGCTTCCTTTGCCAAATACACTTTCAACAGAAATTTTACCCTGCATTTTTTCAATAATTTTTTTACAAATAGAGAGACCAAGTCCTGATCCTCCATATTTTCTTGAAATAGAAGAATCCGCCTGTTGAAAAGGCTGAAATAATTTTTCAATTTGTTCTTTCTTTAAGCCTATACCTGTATCAGAGACGGTAAATTTTAATGTAGTATTATTTTGATCTTTTTTTATACATTCAACGATAAGTTTTATTTCACCCTTTTCTGTAAATTTTATAGAATTTGAAATAAGATTAGTTAATACCTGCTCTAATTTGTGCGGATCACCAATATAATCACTTTGACAAATATCTGATTTTTTGTTTTTAATTAGAATCAGATTTAAACCTTTTTCCTTAGCTTTCATCGTCATTATACCCATTACTGATGCAAGCATATTATCCAGATTGAATTTTATATTTTCAATATCAAGTTTTCCTGCTTCTATTTTAGAAAAATCTAAGATAGAATTAATTACTCTCAGAAGATTTTTTGCTGAAGATTCTATGCTTTTTGCATATTCAAACTGTTTATTGGTCAGTTTTGTTTCCTGCTGCAGATAATTAAATCCTAGAATAGTATTCATAGGTGTTTTAAGTTCATGACTCATAATAGCAAGAAATTCACTCTTAGCTCTGGTTGCTTCTTCTGCTTTATCTTTTGCTTCTTTATACTTTTCCTGTATTTCAATTTGTGCTGTTATATCAGTAAGTATCCCAATAATTAGACTAGGGGATCCATCTCCCTTTCTCTCAGCAACAGATGCTTTTGATAGAATCCATTTTATTTTATCATTGTGCATTAAAACAGGATATACAGTATTCATATTATCTACCTTCCCTGATACAATAATAAAAACATCCTGAATAGCCTTATCCACTGCAGCTTTTAATTTTTGATTCACACGGCCAATTCTTTTCATCAGATTTTCCCATACAGAAAACTTATATTTTTTTGAAGGAGATACAGGTATTTCTAAAATTGTAGGGGTAAAATCAACAGCCTGAAATACAATTTCTTCTGATTCATCACTTAGATCAATCCACCATGGCCCGGTATTGCTTGCTTCAAATGAAAAATTAAAAAACTTATTAAGACGCAACAACTCTTTTTCTGCTCTTTTCTTATCAGTAATGTCTACTTTTACGCCTACAAAATTGACTATCTCATTATCAGAATTAAGTACAGGCGAAATCGAAGCACTCTCAGTATAAAGAGTTCCGTCTTTTCTTTTATTTACAAATTCACCACTCCAGACTTTTTTGGCTAATATTGTATCCCAAAGTTCTTCATAAAATCCCTTAGGATAACTCTCGGTTTTTAATATACGTGGATTTTGACCGATAGCCTCTTCAGATGTATAACCTGTAAGTTTAGTAAAATATGGATTTACATACTCAATTGTTCCTTCTTTGTCTGTAATAACAACAACTGCAGGCCCCTGCTCAACAGCACTTGAAAGTTTTTGTAACTCAAGTAAAACTTTTTTTCTTTCTGTGATATCTAAAGCATATTCAGCTACTTGTTTCAGGTTTCCATTATCATCAAAAATAGGTGTACCATGAACTTCAACTATTCTTTTCTCCCCTTTTTCATCATAATGTATGTGCTCCAGAACAACAGGTTTTCCTGTTCTTCTAATCTCTTTTATTGTGCATGGATGATCTTTTGAGTTGCAAGGTTTATTCTGGTGATGTGTAAGCTCATAACATGTTGTAGGTTTCCTGTTATTCTTTAAAGATTCCGCAACTTTATTCATAAGCATTAAAGAATAGTTTTCTGCATCAATCACAAAAAATGGATAGGGAAATGAATCTACTGTAGCTCTAAGAAGTTTTCTCTGTTTTTCTGTTTGTATCTGGCTGAATCTTAACTCGGATGTACGCTTCTTTACCTCTGTTTCAAGGTTACTGCTATATTGAAGAAGTAATTTTTTTGACCTGCTTACATAGTAATTTATAAAAATTAATAAAACCAAGAACAGTAAAAATATAATTTCAATAAGTAGAATTAATGTACTTTTTAACTCGTAATAAGGTTTTAGGGTTTCGGCTTTATCTATTTCGGATACTACCCCAAAATTATATTTCGTATTCCAGACCCAATAACCAAAAACCTCAATCCCTCTATAATCTGGATAACCTGCAGAAAGTTCTTCATTCAGTCTTTTCACAGCTTTTTCTGATGATAATTTTAAATTTTTATCATAATGAACTTTAGATCTACTAAGCTTTTCATATAATGGCTCTATTGACGTCAAAGTCGGTAAAAAACGGCTTTTCGAAAGAAGATATCCCTTATTATCAAAAGCATAAGTTTCTCCGGTTTCACCATAATCAGCCATATCACAAATTGTAGAAAACTGCTTTAAACTTTCAATTGCGAGTAATATAGCAATTATCTTCCCTGATTCATTATAAATAGGCTCCCAATAATACAATCCTTTATATGATTTATTTACAATAGGAAAAAAATTCAATAAGCCTTTATTGATTTTGCTAAATACACCCTGCAGTAAATTAGGATTTTCTTTAAAAAAGAAATTCTCTTTACCTAGAAGTGATTTATCGTAAGAAAAGAAATTAATATTTTGTGGACTGACAATATAATAATTTGCGAATTCTTTTCCTGAATAAACTGTCTCCAATTTTTTTCTAATAAAATTATATAGATTATCACCTATCTTTAACCCAGATACAGTTTTGTCAGGAAGCTGATTTAAATAATCTTTTATTTCCTCTAATAAAGTAAATTCTTTTAACTCACTAATATGGAATTTAATATTTTCTATTAGATATTTGTTCGTAAGGTTTGAGGTAGACTGTAGATCTACTAAAGTATGCTCTATCAGGCTCTCCCTGATTTTATTTAGGGTAATACTTGTAACAGCAATTACTGCTCCCATACACAATATCAGAATTAATAAATTGACTAAAATTAATATTAAATTCTTATAAAAGAACTTAATTATTTTTTGAATATGAAATGTCATCTTTAAAAATTCCATATCTATTTTTAGAGCAAAGCTATTTATTTCTATTTATATATTCTAGTCTAAATGCTCCAACTTTTCCAGAACAAAACAATCAACATAGTATTATCTACATCATATATTCTTCAATAAAGTCATAATAGCATAAACATATGCTTGCTTTTTAAACTTATGATTATATATTATATTTTTTCAAATTAAATCACTGGCATTTGCCCCGGAGAAATAAATTATGACAAAGAGAGAAATAGAAATACTTAATTTAATCTCTGAGAATCCTATGATTTCTCAGCTGGATCTTGCTTCAAAACTAAATATAAAGAGATCTTCTGTTGCTGTACACATAAGCAATTTACAAAGAAAGGGCTATATATCCGGCAAAGGCTATATTATAAATAATAGTCCCTATATATGTGTTATCGGCGGTTCAAATATTGATATTCAGGGGTTTCCAGATCAAAAGTTGGTTTACAATGACTCCAATCCCGGACAGCTGAAAATATCTTTAGGTGGAGTAGGTAGAAATATTGCCGAGAATTTATGTCTGCTTGGAATCAAAACAAGTTTAATATCAGCAATCGGCAGTGATATTTATGGAGAAAAAATTATCTCCCGGGCAAAAGAAATAAATCTGGATATGAATGATTCTTTTATATCAAAAAACAAAACAACTTCAACTTATCTCTCAATACTTGATAACGACGGCGAAATGGCTGTTGCGTTAGCCGCAATGGATATTATAAAAGATTTAAATATTGACTTTATTAAACAGAAAAGTTCAACAATAAGCGGAGCTAAAATATCCATAATAGATACAAATCTCAGCAAAGATGTAATAGAATACATTGTTACACAAAATAGTAAATGCGATTTCTTCCTGGACACTGTATCTACGGCCAAAGCAAAAAAGATAAAAGATATTATCGGCTCCTTTCATACGATAAAACCTAACCTGATTGAAGCTGAAATTCTTTCAGATATTAAAATCAGGGATAACAGCGATTTACAAAAAGCTTCTGAGATACTGTTGAAAAAAGGTAATAAAAACGTTTTTATTACCTCAAAAGAAGGTGTTTTCTATAATAACGGAGAAGAATGCAGTTTTATTAAATCGCCAAAACAAACTCTTGTAAATGCAACTGGTGCCGGTGATTCCTTTATGGCAGCACTGGCTTACAGTCATTTTTGCAACCTTGATATTAGAGAAAGTACAGAGAATGCCATTGCTGCATCAATACTGACTCTCTTACATGAAGACACAATAAACCCAGATCTAAATGTTAATTCAATTGAAAATATAAAAAAGGAACTGAAACTATGTTAAATGAATATCTAGAAATCAGAGATGATATAAAAGAGGCTTTAAAAAATAACGGTCCTGTTGTTGCATTGGAATCTACAATAATTTCGCATGGAATGCCCTACCCTCAAAATGTTGAAACTGCAATAAAAATGGAAGAAATTATAAGAGAAAATGGAGCAATTCCAGCAACTATTGCAATCATTAATGGAAAATTAAAAGTTGGACTTACTAAAGAAGAAATTGATTATTTAGGCAAAAAAGGTCTGGAAGTTATTAAGACAAGCAGAAGGGATATTCCTTTTATCGTTGCAAGAAAACAGGATGGTGCAACAACCGTAGCGTCCACAATGATCATAGCAAATATGGCTGGTATTAAAATATTTGCTACCGGTGGTATTGGAGGAGTACATAGAGGAGCATCTGAGACCTTCGATGTTTCAGCAGACCTTCAGGAACTTGCGAACACTGACGTAGCCGTGGTATGTGCAGGTGCAAAATCAATACTTGACATTGGTCTAACTTTGGAATATTTAGAAACATACGGTGTCCCGGTTGTAGGCTATCAAACAAACGAACTCCCTGCATTTTATACAAGGAAAAGTGGCTTTGATGTTAATTACAGAGTTGATTCAGTAGAAGAACTTGCTTCGGTCATTAAAGCAAAAAGCAATATAGCACTTAAAGGCGGTATGGTAATTGCAAACCCGATTCCGGAAGAACATCAAATGGATTATGATGTCATTAATAATGCAATTAATGAAGCAATTAAAGAAGCTGAAGCAAAAGGTATAAAAGGTAAAGAAAGTACACCATTTCTTCTTCAGAAAGTAAAAGATATTACTGGTGGAGAGAGTCTAAAAGCCAATATTGAACTTGTTTTCAATAATGGAAGAGTTGCTGCAAAACTTGCTAAACAGCTTTCAGAGCTATAGCATAAACTGCATAGAAACAATTTAGCACTCAAAATTAGTTTGAGACTTAATGACTCTATTGATTTTTCTTTGTTATACCTTATCCTGACAAGTAAATTATATACAATTTAGGCTTAAAAGAATAAGGGATAAATATGAATAACGAAGAAAAATCAACTGCTTTATCACAACAGGAAAAAAAAGTTTTTTTTGCACAACTTAAAAATCCACAGGAGACAATATATAATATTACACTTAATATTGAAATTGAAGGAAAGCTTAATACTCAAAGATTAGAATTTTCACTCAATAGATATGTCCAGGAACACCCAGGAGGAAAATCTATTTTTATACTGGAAAATGGCATTATAAGAAAAAAAATTATCGACAAACCTTTAATGCCTTTAGAAAAAATAACACCATCCTCTAAAACTGATATTAAAAACTTTATAAATTATTTTAAACAGCCTTTTGACTTATCACAATATCCCCTATTTAGATATAAACTTATAGAATTAAACACTGAAAAACATTTTTTATTATTAGATTTTCACATCCTTATTCATCCCCGGAATACTGAAAATATTTTTGTTAAAGATGTTTTTGACATATACTTTGAAGATAGGAAACAGGAAAAACTTAGAATTCACTATTCTGAACTGGAATACTGGCAGAAAAGTGAAAAAAATGAAAAGGAAATTTATAGACAGAAAGAATATTGGCTTAATGCATTATCAGGACATATAACGCCGACTACATTACCAACCGATTTTCCCCGCCCACCAGTACTCGACTATAAAGGTTCACATCATAACTTTTGTATTGATGGAAAAAGATACCGGGATCTTCTCAACTTTTCAAAGAAGCTGCATACGGATCCCTCAATTATTATCTTTACTTTGTTCAATGTTCTCATCGCCAAAGCCTCGGGGAAAGAAGATTTAATTGTAGGTTTCCCTGTTTTTGGAAAAATGGGAAATGATACAAAAATATCCAAACACCTCAATTTTATAATCAACCGTTTACCTATACGTAATAAAATTAATAAAGATAAAACATTTATTTCTCTTTTGGATGATATAAAGCATAAAGTTTTAGAAGCATTTAGAAATCAGAATTATCCAATATCTGAGCTTTATTCTGAACTCGATATTGACCATGACCAAAGTTATTCATTCCTTTTTAATATAGCTTTCTCCTGGTTTAACATAAAAACAGAAAAAAGAAGACAGAAAGCAGCAGTAGGAACCTATGTTTTTGATAATAAAAAAGTCCTTTTTGATATTTTCCTTAAAGGAGCTGAAGCTGAAGATAGATTTAATTTATCAATTGAATACTCAACTCTTCTTTTTAAAGAATCAACTATTATTAGTTTCAAGAAACGTATTCTTACCCTCATAGATAATATTTTAGATAATCATGAAAAAAAAATTGAGGATATAGAAATATTCCTGCCAGGAGAAAAACATAAAATATTAAACGAATTCAACAAAACTGAAACAAATTATCCTAGAAATAAAACTGCTGTAGATATATTTAGAGAAACAGCCAAAAACAAAAAACACTGTTTTGCTGTAGTTCAAAATGAAAAACAGCTTACGTACAATGAACTTAATATTAAATCAGAAAATCTTGCTTCTTTATTAAAAGACAAAAGAATAGGAAAAGGAGATATCGTCGGAATCCTTCTTAAACCTGGAATTGATATGATAATCTCGATTTTTGGAGTTTTAAAAACAGGCGCAGCCTATGTTCCTATTTCAATAGAATATCCTGAAGACAGAATAGAATATATGCTTGATGACAGCAACTCCCCAATCCTTATCACAACAAAAGAGCTGTTAACGGATAAAATTAAATCAAGTCTTAAAGCTGAAATTTTAGATATCAACAATACAGATCTTTCAGAAAATGTACCAGAACTTGAAATAAAAATAACGCCTAATGATATTGCTTATGTAATTTATACATCCGGTTCTACAGGAAAACCCAAAGGAGTTATGATTAGACATACATCATTAGTAAATCTATGTATGTGGAGTATAAAAGAATTTAATATTACAGAAAACGATAACTGTACAAAATATCTGGGAGTTGCATTTGATGCATCAGTTCAAGAAATTTTTCCTACAATACTCGGAGGAGCAGCACTTCACATTATACAGGAAGAAATGAAACTAAATCTGGAATATTTAAGCAGCTATTATAACGATAATCGTATAACTATCTCTACTTTACCAACTCAGTTTGCTGAAATATTTATGACAACAAATACACCATACCTGAAATCATTAGTAATAGGTGGAGATAAACTCAAAACTTATATCCATAAAAACTATGATATTATTAATGCTTACGGCCCAACGGAAGCTACTGTTTCCACTACAGTTTTCCGAGTTGATAAAAAATACGACAATATTCCAATAGGCAAACCCATTTCAAATTATAAAGTATATATCATTGACAACAAAAATAAACTGAGACCAATAGGCTTCCCCGGTGAAATCTGTATATCAGGAATTGCACTTGCAAAAGGCTACCTGAATAGAGAACAGCTTACAAAAGAAAAATTTATTCTGAACCCGTTTGCTACTGAAGAACAGAAAAAAAACGGTTATGACCGGCTGTATAAAACCGGAGATCTGGGAAGATGGCTTCCTGACGGCAATATAGAATTTTTAGGAAGAATAGATTTTCAGGTCAAAATAAGAGGATATAGAATAGAACTAGGCGAAATTGAAAATAAGATTAAAGCGTGTCCTTATATCAAAGAAAATACCGTAATTGCAAGAACAAGCACTGATGGACAGAAATATCTTTGCGCATTTTATACTAAAAAAGAAGATTTTGATATTAATGTACTTAAAAGAACTATTGCAAAAACTCTTCCTGACTATATGGTTCCGGCATCTTTTATCGAAGTTGATGAAATACCGATAACAGCAAACGGAAAAGTTGATACCAGAAAACTTGAACAGTATAAAGAAGAATTTACTGCAACAGAATATGTCCCTCCTATAAATGACAGCGAAAAAATTATTTGTACGGTCTGGGCCAATATTCTTGGAACTAAAATAGGCAGAATAAACAATTTCTTTTTATCAGGCGGAAACTCTATCAAGGCAATCGCTTCAGTTTCTGAACTTCAAAAAGATTTTGAAATAACTATAAACAGCATTTTTGAATTCCAAACATCAAAAGCTCTTGCTAAACAGATTAAACGCAAAACAATGAACCTTAAAGAAAGCCTGGACAATCTCAAATCTGAAATTATTAATGAAGAAAAAGAACTTTCAAAGTACCATGCTTCTGATGAATACAAAACAATTATTAATACATACATTGAGAGAAATAAAGAATATAATAATATAGATATCACAAAAGAAAAAACTTATAGAAATATTCTTCTTACCGGCAGTACAGGCTACCTCGGCAGCTATTTAACTTATTATATTTTCAAAACAACTGACGCAAATATCTATTTACCGGTTAGAGGTAAAGATCAAAATGAATCCATCGGTCGACTGAAACATAAGTTAAACTATTACTTCGGCAATGAAATAATAAACGATAAAAGCTTTAAAGACCGAGTTCATATTTTGAACTCTGATCTTGCAAAACCACAACTGGGATTATCTACCGAAAGCTATTCAAATTTAGTTAACAATATAGATGTAATAATACATGCTGCAGCCAATGTAAGTCATTATGGAGAATACACAAAATACTATGCATCAAATGTACAGTCGACTCTTAATCTACTTCAGCTTGCAGAAGAAGGAATAAAGAAAGATTTCAATTACATATCAACAAGGGATGTTGTAGAACAGGGTTATATTGAAAACCAAAAATTCTATGTTCTATCTGAATATGATTCGAAAGATAAACTAAAACAGGAATACCCAAACAATTATATCAAAACTAAATATGAAGCAGAAAACGCTGTAATTGATGCAAGAAAAAGAAATATTAATACAAATATTTTCAGACTTGGAAATTTAGTTTTTGATTCTGAAAAAGGAGGGTTTCAGGAAAATATCACTACAAATGCATTCTTCATTCTATTAAAAGCTTTTGTAAAAGTCGGCGCTGTTAACAACCTTATTGATAACGCAGAATTATCTTATATTGATACAACGGCAAAAGGTATTCTTGCATTATATAATAAAATTAATTTGAAGAATGAAATCTATCACCTATATAATTTCAGACGGGAACAACTATCAAATATAATCTCTGAAAAATATTCATTTCTGAAATTAAGGGATATGAAACTGAATGAATTTATAGATCAAATTTATCTTCTATATGATGACCCGAAATTAAATACTTACGCAAGAGATATTCTTACTCATTTTGGTTTCTTTGATCAAACTAACAGTACAAGTTTTGAAGTATTAACCGATAAAACTGAATATTTACTTGATAGGTGCGGTGTTATCTGGCAGCCACTAAAAAGTATTGGATTCGATAAGATGCACAGAATGCTGGCTGAAGCACACAATTTGAAATAACAATTTACAAATCTCAAATAACAAAATATACCAAAAACAGTTGAGTTTTCGAAAAATCTAACTAAAAAACCGAATTAGGTTTTATCGTATATTGCCAAAAAATAAAATACCTTCGGTATATTTCGTTTATAAAATTTGAATATTATTTGATATTTGCCTTTTGAAATTTGCTATTTTTTCCCATTCCAATCAGAATGGAAAAATTCACCTCTGGGATAATCTATCCTCTCGTATGTATGAGCACCAAAATAATCTCTTTGAGCCTGCAGTAAATTTGCAGGCAAAACTGACGCTCTATAACCGTCATAATATGATAGTGCAGATGAAAAAGCAGGAATTGGGACACCATATTTCGAAGCTAAAGCAGCTACATCCCTCCAACCCTGTTGACAATCATTAATAATATTTTTGAAGAATGGATCTAACAACAAATTTGGCAATTTTGAGTCTGACTCAAATGCTTCCTTAATTCTATCTAAAAATTTAGCCTTAATAATACACCCTTCCCGCCAGATTAAAGCAATCTGTCCAAAATTCAAATTCCAGTTAAATTCATCATTTGCAGCTTTCATCAACTGATATCCCTGTGCATAAGAACAAATTTTAGATGCATACAGTGCTTTCCTCACACTTTCAATAAACACCTGTTTATCACCTATGTATTCTATCTCCGGTCCGGTTAGTATTTTTGATGCAATAATTCTTTCATCTTTTACTGCAGATAAATTACGGGCAAAAACAGCTTCTGCAATTGTGGGTATGGCTACTCCAAATTCCAGACCGGCCTGACTCGTCCACATACCTGTCCCCTTCTGTCCTGCCCGATCAAGGATTATATCAACAACATGTTTCCCCGATTTATCTTTCTTTTTTAAAATATTGCCGGTTATTTCTATCAGATAACTTTCTAATTCACCATTATTCCAGGTTTCAAAAATTTGACTAAGCTCATCATTGGTAAGTCCTAAAATATTTTTAAGTAAACTGTACGCTTCGCAGATCAACTGCATATCGCCATACTCTATACCGTTATGAACCATTTTTACAAAATGCCCTGCCCCATCTAGTCCTATCCATTCACAACATGGACTCCCATCATTGCTTTTTGCAGCAATACTCTGAAAAATATCCTTAATATTTGTCCAGGCTTTATAACTTCCACCTGGCATTATAGAAGGCCCATTCAATGCCCCTTCTTCTCCTCCGGAAATTCCTGTACCCATAAACTGAATATTCTTTGATTCTAAATATTCAGTTCTTTTTATAGTATCTTTATAATAGCTGTTACCACCATCAATTATAATATCTCCTGAATGTAAAAAAGGAAGCAGCTGCTCAATAAAGCTATCAACAGCTTCTCCTGCTTTAACCATTAACATGATCTTTTTTGGACTTTTCAGAGCTGAACATAATTCTTCTACACTATAACATCCTACAATATTCTTACTTGTAGCTTCTTCATCAATAAAATTATCAACTTTACTTAAAGTTCTGTTATAGACAGCCACTTTAAAACCGTTACGTTCCATATTCAGAACAAGGTTTTTACCCATTACAGCCAATCCAATAAGTCCTATATCAGCTTTTATTGCCATTATTTTCTACCTTTATAAAATAAAATACTAATCGAATATTTGTTCAAATTATAACCATTAGACCAGACAGGAACCAGTATTTAAATTAAAATTTATGAATTTCGAATTAAGAATGTTTGATTTTCGATATCATATATCTAAATAAAAATAACCCCAAATAAAAACCATATTCGTTTTATTATTTTTAAATATACTTTATAATTAATAGTTAAGTAAATTGAAACTGAAACAACTATTTTAAATGAAGTAAACATAATGATACATCAACTTACAACCCTCGTAATGGAACTTCTCACATTAATAAAGAATATCGTAGGAAGTTATGGTCTGGCAATAGTAATTCTTACCGGAATAGTCAAACTAATTTTCTGGCCCATTACACATAAATCGACTGTAAGCATGAATAAGATGCAGTCTCTTCAGCCAAAGCTGAAAAAACTTAAGGAAGAGTATAAAGATGATAGAATGAAGCTCAACCAGAAAATGCAGGAACTATGGAAGGAAGAAGGAGTAAATCCGATAAGCGGATGCCTGCCAATTCTGATACAAATCCCTGTTTTTTTAGTTCTATACTGGACGTTAAATAATGCCCCTGAATTAAAAGACTCTTCTTTTCTATGGATTAAAGATTTATCAAAACCTGATACAGTCGCATATATATTTAACCTACCATTAAATCCATTGGCTTTTATTATGGCCGGAACTATGCTGATTCAACAGTTGATGTCACCAACCGCTGCTGATGGCCCCCAAGCAAAAATGATGCTCGTAATGCCTATTATTTTTCTCTTCTTTTTCTATTCCATGCCATCAGGTTTAACTTTATACTGGACAGTCAACCAGATATTTACAATTATTCAGCTATTCTTTACAAATAAAAAAATTAAAGCAGAAAAAATTTCTGATTCTAAAGCCAAAGGATAAGATGCTTGAACAATCAATAATTTATAATGAAATCTGTGAATACTTCAGATCAGGCCCGGCCGGAATTGTAATATTCGGGGCATCAGGTGATTTAACAAAAAGAAAACTTATCCCTGCCCTCTTCAGACTTTATAAAGAAGGTTGTTTAAGTAAAAATTTCTATGTAGTGGGCTTTGCAAGATCCAATCTAAATGATAGTGAATTCCGTACTTCTATACTTGAAACATTAATGAAGAATCTGCCCGAAGAAAGTGAATCAGAAATTAAATCTTTCACTAAGCAGTGTTTTTACTTTTCAGGTCAATACGACTCAATTGAGTCATACGAAAAACTGAAAAGAGAAATAGAAGCTCTTGACCGAAAATTTAGTACAGACAGCAATATTATATTCAACTTGGCTGTCCCGCCTATTCTTTACACTGAAATAATTGAGAAACTCAGTCAAAGTAAACTTCTTAAGAAAAATCAGAATACTAATCCATTTAATCGTGTAATAATAGAAAAACCTTTTGGTTATGACTTTGATTCAGCAGTCAAAATGCATAATAAACTAAACAAATTTACCTCAGATAAGCAGATTTACCGAATAGATCATTATTTAGGCAAAGATACGGTTCAGAATATTTTTGTTTTCAGATTCGCAAATTCAATTTTTGAACCTATCTGGAACAGAGAAAATATTGATCATGTTCAAATTACTGTTGCAGAAGATATTGGTATTGGAAGCCGTGCTGGATATTTTGACAAAGCTGGCCTTATCAAAGATATGCTTCAAAACCACCTACTCCAGCTTTTATGCTATATCGCAATGGAACCTCCGGCAAATATGATAGAAGACAGCATAAGGGATGAAAAAACAAAAGTACTGAAATGTATTAGAACCTGCAAACGAGAAAACGTTGATAACTGCTATGTTTTAGGACAATATACTTCCGGAACAGTAAATGGTGAAAAAGTCTTAAGCTACAAAGAAGAAAAAGGCGTATCTCCTGATTCATCAACAGAAACTTACTTTGCATCCAAAATGTTTATTGATAACTGGAGATGGGAAGGTGTTCCATTTTACCTGAGATGCGGAAAACGCCTTGCAAAAAAGCAAAGCAGAATATCAGTAGTTTTCAAAAAAGCACCTACATCAGTTTTTGGTCATTTGGGTGTATCTGATAAATTTTACAATATCATCACATTTGATATCTTTCCTCAACAGGGAGTATCTCTAAGGTTTCAGGCCAAACTTCCAGATTCAAAAACATGCATCGGTTCATTAAACATGAGTTTCAACTATAAAACTCACCTGGGCAAAGAATTAACAGCTGACTATGACACCTTAATACTGGACTGTTTACTTGGTGACCAATCTTTATTCTGGAGAAAAGATGCCGTAGAAATTTCCTGGAAAATACTTGCCCCGGTTCTGGATAAACTTCAGAGTAAAACAGAAAAAGAAAATATTGTTCATGAATACAAAGCAGGAACCTGGGGCCCCGCCGAAGCAGACGATTTTATTCAGAAAGACAACAGGTTCTGGATAAACTAACAGTTTTTGTTATCCCACATACAAAGCCACAAAATCACAAAAAAAACTACTAGTATCTTATATGTACCAAGGCCAAATATAGATTTTTCAATACTTTAGATTCTCTTAACTCTTTTAAAGATATTTTAATTTTATGTATAAAATCTTTGGGAGACTCTGCACTCTGTGCCTCTCCATAATTAGGAGCAGCAGCTGTAGCACTTCTTAATAGTTGGCCGGAAATATGCTTTCCTGCTTTAGTATCTGACAGTTGTTCAGACACATTTATAATTCTAACAGCATAATCAATTAGCCTATCTTCTAAATCATACTTTCTAATATCGTTATTCATTTTTTATTCTCATTGATTGTTGAATATTCCGTGTTGGATATTGGATATTATTTCTCGTGATCTTCGTGGTGAATACTATCTGCTTTCTTATTTACACGAAATGATGCTATCATTATCCCAAGTTCATATAAAATTATCATTGGTATTGCAACAAGACAGAATGTGAAAGGATCTGTTGTCGGAGTTATAATTGCAGCTATTACAAAAGCAGCAATTATATAATACAGGCGGATCTTTCTAAAAGTAACAATTTCAATTACTCCTAATTTTGTAAGAATCAGCATTAGCAACGGCAGCTCAAAAATTATTCCCCCGCCAAGCATCCAGTAAAACTCAAAATTTATAAAATCTCTTAGTGACCATAGATTGGCAACACTTGTTATTCCCAATTTTGTTACTGCAGAAATCGTTGGAACTATCAGCAGATAACTGCAGCACACCCCAAATGCAAACGATAGTGTTCCAAGCGTACAGAACCAGAAGAAGACCTTTCTTTCATTATTATGTAATGCGGGCTTAATAAATCCCCAAAGAAAGAATAGAATAAATGGAATTCCAACAACCAGTCCTGCCAGAAACGAAACCTTAACTTTTATCATCACACCATCAAAAGGAGATATAAGAATCTGCTGAATTACAATATTTGGATTGTTTTGACTGACAACGTTAATAGGAAGCATAAAGAGTTTTAATATATCATCAACAAAAAAGAAAGCAGCAACAGTAGTTACAAGAAGCACTCCCAATATTTTAAAAAGAGTCCATCTTAATTCCTCAAGATGTTCCCAGAATTCCATCTCTTTTTTTTCGTCTTTCATAAGTCCACAAAAGTCATTATAGTATTTATATATTAATTCATAAAAATATATTGAAACAACACTTATTACAAGTAGACTTTTTATTACTGTAAAGCACACAAAAATAACAAAGATTCGCAATCACCAATAAACACAATGAACACTAATAAAGAATCAAATAGTTTGTACAATTAGCAAAATTAGTGGATAATAAAAATAATGGCAGATCATTTAACAAAAGAAAAAAGAAGCTGGAATATGAGCCGTATCAGGGCAACAAATACAAAGCCTGAAATGGTTGTCCGTTCACTTCTCCATTCAATGGGATACCGTTTCAGGTTACATGGCAAAGTTAACAAAAAACTGTATAAATCCGGCATCCTTCCAGGCAAACCTGATATTGTTCTTGCAAAGTACAGAACAGTTATTTTCATTCACGGCTGTTTCTGGCATAGACACCAAAACTGCAAAAAAACCTCAACCCCAAAAACAAGAACCGAATGGTGGCAAACAAAGTTTGATAGAAATATAGCAAACGACACAAAACATCAACAGAAACTTAAAGAACTTGGCTGGAAAGTTATTGTTATTTGGGAATGTGAAGTAGATGAATATAGAAAGCAAACCAAAGACAATAGACTGAAGACTTCGGATAATATCAAACTAATAGAAAAACTAAAAAAAGAACTATATAATCTAACATACTATACTTACCTGCATGAACTTCCTGCAGAACAAATGGTTGCAGAAAACCTTAGTAAATATAAGACTTAATTTTGAATTATCCATTTCCAAACCGGGACAGCTTCGATATTTTTGGATAATACTAAACTTGTATTAGAAGTAATAATTTTTCCTGATTTTCCATTGAATGAATTAATTCCAGCTTCTAATCCTCTGATTTCTCTAAATAAGGTTTTCTCATTTGATATATCATGACAAACCTGGATAAAATCAATGAACTCTCCATTCTTTTTTCTCACAACAAAATCTACTTCAAATCCATCTGAATTTTTATAATATTCAATAATATATTTTTTCCGTCTCAAATGCATAAAAACAAGGTTTTCAAGAAGTGCTCCAATATCAGAAGTTACTTTAAACGACATTGCCTGTAATAAACCATTATCGATTACATATACTTTAGGAGGATTTAACTGTTTTTTGTGCATTGAATTAGATAAAAAAGGAACTTTATATACAAGATAAGCTTCTTCAAGATATCTAGCAAAATCATATAAGCTATCCTGGCTGCATTTAATATGCAGATTTTTTATTTTTTTGTACAATGAAGTTAAGCTTAGAATAGTTCCGGGATTATTCATTATATGATTAATAAGATAATGTAAAGGGTTTAAATTTTTAATCTGATATCTTTCAACAACATCTCTGAAAAGAACGGTCTCAACATATCCCTGCAAAACTTCTATTCTTATATTTTCTAAGTAATTTTGAATTTCGGGAAATCCACCAATTGTATTGTATGAATCAAATAAATTACGAATTAAAGCAATGTTTTTGCTTCCTAAAACCTTATTATTTTCGAGTTTTATATTATTTTTATGAAGAACCTCTGTAAAACTGAATGGAAATATTTCTGTAGTTATTGAGCGCCCTCTTAAAGAAGTGGAAATCTCACGGCTTAATAACTTTGAATTAGAACCGGTAATAGTAATTTTTATTTTCTCTGAATCTAATATTCTTCTTATAAATTTATCCCATCCTTCTATATTATGAATTTCATCAAAAAAGAAATAACATTCACAATCTTTGTTAAAAGGAAATTTTTTATAATATTCTTCGAGTATCAAAGAAAAATCTGATATATTAAAATTATACTGTAATCTATCATCTTCAAAATTTAGATACAATATTCTATTGCGAAGCACATTATTTTTCTCAAGTTCTTTAATTTTCTGATAGCAAAACCATGTTTTACCAGCTCTTCTCATCCCGGTAATAACATCAACTTTATTTGTTAGGAAAGGTAAACTTTCACTACGTTCAACAACTTCAGGCAAATTAAATTGTTGAAAATCATCTATGAGTATTGATATTATTTCATTCATATCTTATATTTGTCCTTTATTTTAGGATAATTATAATATGTTTTTATCCTAAAACAAAGGATAAATAATTTTTTTTTCAAAAATTTATAAAAACAACAATGGCAGATCATTTATCAAAAGAAAAAAGAAGCTGGAATATGAGCCGTATCAGGGCAACAAATACAAAACCTGAAATGGTTGTCCGTTCACTTCTTCATTCAATGGGATACCGTTTCAGGTTACATTGCAAAGTCAACAAAAAATTGTATAAATCAGGTATTCTTCCAGGCAAACCTGATATTGTTCTGACAAAGTATAAAACAATTATTTTTATTCATGGCTGCTTCTGGCACAGACATGAGGGATGCAATAAAGCATCAACTCCTAAAACCAGAACCAAGTGGTGGCAAACAAAATTTGTAAGAAACTGTCAGCGCCAAGATTAATGTCCCATTATTTGCTTAATTGAAATGACCAATAGTATTTATAATTCTTCTTCCTATATTCTTCCTTTATGATTCCCTAACAACTGTTTTCTTCAATTTTCTTCAGTAAAAATTCATATAAACTATCTTCTTCGCGTTCTTCTTCCTTTATTTTCTTCTATCAGCCAAGTTTTCAACTACCTATCGGTTTAAAGCTATGAGAATAAAGAAGAAAAAGTGTATGCACTGTAACTGTTACTTTTTGCCGGATAAATATAATTATCATACACAGCTATATTGCAGCAAATCAGAGTGTCGGCATGCAAGCAGAATAGCCAGTCGACGTAAGTACCGCCGTAAGGATAAGAATCGAACGCCTGAAGAACGGCAAAAAGAGTCAGAACGTGTAAAAAAATGGCAGAAGAATAATCCCGGTTATAAAAAAAGGCAAAAAATTTCAAGAAAAAATAAAAGCTCGGGTGTCTTACGGGATATCGCTCCTGCTCAAAATTCCATCTTACGGGATATCGCTCAGTTGAAAAAAGAGATATCGGTTATACCAGGATTGCAGCGTAATATTCATTATTATCAGTGTGTTACAACAGGACTTGCAAGCATGCTCAGCGGTGATGTCTTACGGGAGATCATTGGAGGTCAGCTTGACAGGTATTATGATATTGGCAGGAACCTTATATCTGTAGATCAAACAGATATCAAAACCAATATTTTAGATGAAAGGAGCAGCTCTTATGAAAAGCAAAGTTCTGATCAATGCCGGGAGAAAACGGCGGATTCCAAAACATTTCAGTTGGGTGGATCATCGTTTGGTCCGTAAAAACTATCTTAAACGCTGCAGCACAGATGCTGTTGCACTTTACCTGTTTCTTGTAACAGTCGGAGATCACGAAGGCCTTTCCTATTACAGTGATGAAAAGATTCTCCGGTATCTGAACTACAGCTCTTCTTCTGATGTAATATCATCACGAAAAGAATTAATAAATGCAGATTTAATAGCCTACAGTACACCAATGTATCAGGTTCTTGATATTGGAGTAGATACTGATGTTGAGTTACAATTCAAAGAAGCAGTTAAACACGGTAAATCAGCTGCCATTTCCTGCGAAAATGTTGGTGCGGTAATTGACAGAATGTTTGGAGGTAAATGATGGACAGTTATACTTTTTACGAAATAAAACGTCTTCATGAAGAGGAAAAATTTAGTGCTTACAAAATAGCAAAAGAACTGGGTATTGACTATAAAACTGTTCAGCGCTGGATCAACCGTCCAAAATTTGTAAAGCGAAGCGGTGGGAAAAAACCGACAGTACTTGAGAGGTTTAAAAAAGAAATACAAATATGTCTTGACCGCTATGACTACAGTTCAGTTCAGCTATTCAACAGAATAAAAGAAGCAGGTTATACCGGCAGTATTTCTACAGTCAGAAGCTATGTTGCCAAAGTTAGACCAGTCAGAAAAAAAGCCTATCTTACACTAAATTTTCTACCGGGAGAAGCAGCACAGGTTGATTTTGCCTACTGCGGTTACATTCAGCTTGAAACGACAAGAAGGCGGCTGTATGCATTTGCTATGACCCTATGCTACAGCCGGATGACCTATCTGGAATTTATAATGCACCAGAATCAGGAACATTTTCTCAGGTGTCATCGTAATGCCTTCAGATACTTTAACGGTGTTCCTGAAAAAATCATGGTAGATAACTGTAAAGTTGCAGTAAAAGAGCACCCGGTATATGGAAGAGTAAAACTGAATGAGCGATATGAAGACTTTGCACTTTACTACGGTTTTAAAGTAAAACCATGCGGTGTCAGGAAGCCCAACCAAAAAGGAGGAGTTGAGCGTACAATATCCTACATCAGAAAAAATTTTCTAAACGGAATAGGAGAAATAAAGTCGCTCACAGCCATAAACAATGCCGGGCGTATATGGCTGGATAAAACAGCCAATGTAAGAATACATAAAACAACAGGAAAAAGACCTATTGATATGTTTGAAGAAGAGAAAGAGAAGCTTTTGAGATTAAACCAGCTTCCCTTTGACTGTGCAACGGTAAAAACTGTGAAGTCAAACAGTCAGTTCAGAATAACTTTTGAATCCAACAGATACTCTGTCCCGTCAGAGTATGCTTCAAGCATACTGACTATGAGAATTTATCCTGATCTGATTACTGTATATGATAATAATAAACTTATTGCACAGCATTGCAGATCATATGAAAAAAACATGGATTTTGAAAACCCTGATCATGTAAAAAAGCTTCTTGAGGAAAAAAGAAATGCTAAAGCTCAGAAACTGCTGCAGGCATTTCTTAAACTCACACCTCAGGCGGAAAAGTATTATTTGGGTTTAAAAGCAAAACGTATAAATGTCTCTGAGCATATAAGAAAAATTATGACCCTCGCTCAAATGTATGATCATAACGATCTCTGTCGTGCTATAAGTGATGCCATAGAATATAATGCATACAGCAGTGATTATATTGCAAACTTGCTTGAACAGAGAAAACGCTTTACTCCTGAAGCTGCACCACTTCACCTTACACGCAAAAGTGATGCTTTAGATATTGATTTTAGACAGCCTGATATGGATATATATGAAAGAATAGAAAGGAGCAATCACTGTGAAAAATAAATATAAACCTCTTGAAGAGCAGCTTGATTATTTAAAACTCTCATACCTTAGAGATAACTATAAGGATATAATTTCAACTGCAGAAAGAAAACAGTCAAACTATCTGGATTTTCTAAGTATAATTATTGATGCGGAAACAGTTTACAGGCAGCAGAAGGCACTTCAGAGAAGGCTGAAAAATGCAAAGTTCCCGTATTTAAAGACTATGGATCAATATAACTGGAATCATCCTCAGAAAATTAACAGAATGCTTGTTGAGGGACTGTTTCATCTTGATTTTATAGAGCGTAGAGAGAATGTATTCTTTATCGGACCATGCGGTACAGGGAAAAGCCACTGTTCAATTGCACTGGCAAAAGCTGCATGTGAAAGAGGATACTCAACTCTTTTTACTCCTGCTGTTGATATTATAAATAACCTATCTGCAGCTGTTGCTGTAAATAATCTGGAAAGAGCTATAAAAAAATACATCACACCAAAATTGCTTGTTATTGATGAAATAGGTTACCTGCCTATAGATAAACAGGGAGCAAATTTGCTATTTCAGGTCATATCAAAAAGGTATGAAACTGGCTCTATCATTATTACATCAAACAGACCGTTTAAACAATGGCCGAAGATATTTAATAATGACAGCACTATTACAAGTGCTGTGCTCGATAGACTTCTTCACCATAGTCATGTCATTGTTATAGAAGGACAAAGCTACAGGATGAAAGATAAAGTGAATGAAACAGTATAGTCTAAAAAATAGAAATTTCTTCGATTGAATTATGTTATAGGATACCTGTTAACCAAATAAAACCTGACAAAGTAAAACAATGGACTCAGGAACCATACAATAGGCAGATTAGATTAATCTAAACATAATAAAAATCGGAGAAGTTCCTGGATTTACAACTCAAAGGATATAAAAGACAGAATAAAAAATAAAATCGATATGGAATATATTGCGATATCAATCGTATGGAAAAAATGCATCAATTTAAAAAGACTAGGGATTTTGAATTGGTGAATATTAAGGCTATTTGAATTAATGCTAACAAGAAACGTACTAAACGATAAAAAACATCAATTTGAACTTAAGAACTTAGGTTGGAAAGTTATTGTTATCTGGGAGTGCGAAGTGAATAAATACAAACAACAGACCAGACTTAACATAGATATAGGTGATGAGCCAACTTTGAAAAATAGATTAAAAAGAGAGCTGTTTCTCCATACTTACGAACAAGCAGAAGAAGAGAAACCTCTACTGGCCGTAGCTGAAGATGAATAAATTTAGCAAATGTAGAAATGCAGATTCTATACTCAAATCTATGAGGTTTTTCTTTGCTAAAGTAAAATCATAACAAACTTTTGAATAAAATAGTTGTTTCGATATTAAATTTTTCTGAGAAGCCATGGCATCTATGGTCATGTGAAAAACTATCCAGCCTTATTCGTTATCAGTAATTTATAGGGCATTAATTAAATGATTAATCTAGAAGATTCACATTTTCACGGTTTACATAAAGCTTATCCAGATCTTTAATTTTGATCCTAAACTGACTTCTTGCATGAGCCTTGGGCTTCAAAAATACATTTTTTACATTAATACCTGGATCGTAGTAAACACTCCCCAAAGTAAGAGCATTTAAAAGCATATTAATATTAGTAGTGTTGTATAGTCGAATTAAATGACTGTAGTGGTATTGAATAGATGGCTTTTGTCCCTTCTTATCGGATGGTACATAAACTGCCTGTGTATGTTTAACCTTCCATCTTTCGATAATCTTTGAGTAGTTCCACTCCGCAACAATATTTTCTCTATCGTCAAGCAAAATGATTCCCCCGGTAGAGTCAGTCAGGATTTTTTTCATTGAATCAAAGCCAGTCAGATTCAGTGTAAGTCCTGTTTTAATTTGTCGTTCACCATAGAAATGTCTTCCTGTAAAATCAAATCTTCCAGAATCACTATGTGATTGTATACCATATTTTTTTACAAACTCTCCAGCTCCAATTTCAGCATATACTCCCCCTGTTGGTTCAGGAGTAAAAAGAGTGAGAGCTTTGCTAAGAGAAAATGCTTTCAAAAAATTTTTAGATGCAAACTGCTTTACTTCCCACCCCATAAAGTCAGGAAGTGCATCACCATTGGGTTTTATTCCCAATTCTGCTTCAAGTGTGTAGCCACCTCCATTTTGCGCAGTATATGGTATAGCAAATCCATTTTTATCCAATTTTTTACTGTCAATCCAACCTTTCAAATGAATTTCTCTCAGTTGTGTCAAAAGCTGTTCACGAGGAGATAAATGTTCTGTTTTTTCGAAAATACGAAGTTCCTGAAAAATCTTCGTTAACTCAAATGATGGTACACTATCAATTTCATTTGAAATTCTCGAATCAGGAGTTGCTAAAAATGCAAAAGTTCGTTTTTGCACCTGACTTATCCCTAATACAAGTACACGTCCTTCGGTTCTTCCCTGACGTTTTGGATCCATCCACTTTTTACAATCAACAGAGGAACCTAAAAGGAAACCAGAAAATCTAACTTCTGGATACTGAGGATAATAGATCAACTTGGCATTTGGAGCAAGGTATTGATTTCCTGTTGCATCAACCCAAACTAAAGAAAATTCAGCAGTAAACTTTGTACTGAAATTATCTGTTCCTTTTTTCTTTGATGTTGTTTTTGTTGCTATGATTTTATTAGTAGGCAAAAATGGTAAGTCAGTTAAGTGAGAACCAAAATATGGCTGATTTTTATAGTTGTCATTTGGAGCAAGTTTTTTATATATGACTTTTTCACAACCTAGGTTATTCAGAATTTGTACAAGTTGCGTAACTGTAATATTGCGTGCACTTTCTGTATCATAAATTGGATATTTTTTAGTCACACTTAGTTTCCTTACTTTTTGATAAATTGTGCGATCTCTTTTGCAGTATCAGTCACAGCTGGAATTGCAATACTATTACCGATTTGCCTGTAGGCTTGTGTTTTAGATACTGGAAATACAAACTTTTTTGGATTATAACCCTGTAACTGCATTGCTTCTTCAATTGTTAGTCTTCTTGGTCTATTATTCTTTTGTTCAATAAGTATCTCTGCTCCATCTTTATGATATCTTGCAGAAATAGTTCTTGTAACTTGCCCATTTTTAATAGGAAAAGTCAATAAACTATATCCAAATCCATTTCCATTTTTTGCGTGATGCTGTTTATGTCTTTTCAGTGTTTCCCATGTGCCTGGACCAATAGTAAAACCTTCCACGTTATCATTTATTAGATTCTTTAATTCTGGATATCTATAACTTTTCTGTGGTGTAGTAGGAATTAGTATTTCCTTTTGAGAAATATTAACTTTATCAGGATTAAAACCTACTAAAAAAATACGCTCCCTATGTTGTGGCACCCATGCTCCCGCATCTACGATTTTATAGTTAAAAACATAGCCTAGCTCTTTTAATGTTTTTTCTATTACAGCAAATGTTTTTCCTTTGTCATGTCTTAATAAATTTTTCACATTTTCTAAGAAAAAAGCTTTTGGCTTTTTACACTCAAGAACCTTTGCAATATTAAAAAATAGAGTACCTTGGGTCTCATCTTCAAAACCGTGCTTTTTCCCTAGAGAATTCTTTTTTGAAACTCCAGCTAAAGAAAAAGGTTGACATGGAAAACCTGCACATAGAACATCGTGTTCAGGAATTGTTTTTTCATCTATTTCTCTTATATCTCCAAATGGAACTTCTCCAAAGTTAGCTTCATAAGTTTTCTGTGCATATTTATCCCATTCTGAAGAAAAAACGCATTTCCCCCCTAAACGTTGAAAGGCTATTCTAAAACCACCAATTCCAGCAAATAAGTCAATAAAAGTAAAATTTGGATTTTTGGGTGGAGGAAAAGGTATATCTTCATAGCCAAAAGACAATTGTGGTTGATAGTAAACCTCTTCTTCAGCTATTAATTTTTTGTTTTTATGACTTTCTTTTTTTCTAGTAAAAAGTCTTAAACAATCACTTAAAAAATTTTCAGGGAAAAAAGGATATTCATATTGAGGACTTTGTAACCAATGTGTAACAGCCGCCTCATATTCAGGGTGTCTGTAAAATTCAGAGTAACTCTTCTGAGCCAACTTATCTAGTTTGGATTTTGCATTACTGTACTTCAAGAAAAAAGCTCCATAAATTTACATATTAGGTTTCTTAGAGATTTTTGAAAAGTTCGGAAATATCCATTGACAAAGCATTTGCGATTTTTTCGATATTAACAAGAGCAATATTCCTCTCACCTCTTTCAACAGATGAAAGATAAGTTCTGTGTATTCCAGACTTAAATGCCAAGTCTTCCTGAGATAAACCTTCTGCCTCTCGAAGACTGCGCAAATGCCGACCAAACTTAATTTTTATATTCAAAATTCACCTCATCTTTATAGTTTGAATTTACACTATACGTCTACAGACTATGAGTAACATTTTGTTTCTAAATACAAAGGGAAAGACAGTTATATCAGTAGAAATAATAGATAATTTCTAGAATAATAAAGCAGAACTGTTATCAACGAATAATGCAAATTAAACCAAATGATTATTTAAATTTGACAAAATAAAAAAAATCATTTATGTTCGTTTTATCCGTTTAATTAGTTGATGAAAAAGTATTGAAATATATATCAAGAGAACAGAATATGAATGTTGTTGATTATGTCAATCCACTTATCGGAACAGACTCTACAAGAGAATTTTCTCATGGGAATATTTATCCTGCAATAAGTATGCCTTTTGGAATGACAACATGGACACCGCAAACGGGAGAGAAACACAACGGCTGGATCTATCAGTATCATAAGAAATATATAAATGGCTTCAAAGCTACTCATCAGCCAAGCCCTTGGATAGGTGATTATGGCGATTTTGCAATAATGCCTGCAATTGGAAGCAAAAACCATCTATCAACTTCAATTGATGAAAGAGGAACTGCTTTCAATCATGATAATGAAGAGGCTCATCCATATTACTATAAGGTTAAACTTGAAAATAATATCAAAGTCAAATTTGCACCTACAGAACACTGTTCCTGCTGGAAAATATCATACCCTGATATTCAAACAGCAAACGAAACACCAAGTCTAATAATTGATAATTGGAATCATGGCAACATTGAATGTGCCAACAACAGAATCATTGGTACTGCAACGCACAGTACAGGCAAAACACCTGATAATTTTGCATGTTACTTTGTAATAGATATTAATCAACCTTTTAATTTTGATATAAATGATGAAGGCATTACTGTTTTAAAATTCCTTAATCTTGATAATAGCAAAACTGTTCAGTTAAAAATCGCAATTTCATTCATAAGCACAGAACAGGCAGCAATTAATTTAGATAGAGAAATAGTAAAGTGTAGCTTCCAAAAAGTTAAAGAAAAAGCTAAAAAGACATGGAATGATATTCTATCTCAAATCACAATTGAAAGTGCTGATGAAAAACAGCTGAAAACATTTTATTCCGTATTCTATCGGACTAAACTATTTCCCCGAATATTTTATGAATTTGATAAAGATAACAGGATAAAACATTACAGTCCGTATTCAGGAAAAGTTGAAGATGGTGTTTTGTATACTGACAACGGATTTTGGGATACATACAGAACTGTGTATCCTCTGTTTTCAATCTTATCTCCTGAATTAGATGCCAATATTATTCAGGGCTGGATCAATGCATATAAAGAAGGTGGGTGGTTCCCTAAATGGGCCAGTCCCGGATATCGCGAATGCATGATCGGAACCCCGATGGTTAATATAATAACTGATGCCCTGTATAAAGGTATCAACTCATTTGATATTGAAAAAGCATATGAAGGATGTTTACGTGACGCAACAGATTCAACCGGAGGATACGGTTGGGGAAGAAGAGAACTCGATTCATATATTAAATTAGGATACTGCGCAGATAATGTGGTAATAGAATCCGCATCAAGAACACTCGAATACGCATACAATGATTTCTGTATGGCACAGTTTGCTAAGTATCTAAGAAAAGAGAAAGATTATCAAACGTTCATTGAAAGATCTGAAAACTATAAATACATCTTTGATAATTCAGATAAATTTATAAAAGGAAAAAGCTCTGACGGAAGCTGGGAAAAAAACTTCAATCCAATTCGCTGGGGCGGCCCGGCAAAAGGTGGAGGTCCCTACACAGAAGGCAACTCATGGCAATATACATTTGCTGTTCCATATGATGTAGAAGGTCTGATAGAATTAATGGGTGGAGATAATGCTTTTATTGAAAAACTCGATGCTCTGCTTGATCCGGAAAACAATAAATTTGAAGTTGGTTTTTATAATAATGTTATCCATGAAATGACGGAAATGGTTGCATGCGGCATGGGGCAGTACGAACATAACAACCAGCCTGTACATCAAATACTTTATATGTATAATTATGCAGGAGTTCCGTGGAAAGCAGCACCACATATAAGAAATGCAGTTGATAACCTTTACAATAACGGCCCCGATGGATTCTGCGGAGATGAAGATAACGGCGAAATGGCATCATGGTATATATTCAGTGCTCTGGGTTTTTATCCGGTTTGTCCCGGCAGTTCTATTCCAAGATATGAAATCGGAACGCCTCGATTCAATAAGGTTACAATTAAGCTGACAAACAACAGAACATTTACAATTATTGCTCATAATAATTCAGATGAAAATATATATGTTCAGTCAGTAAAAGTAAACGAAAAAACAATAAACCGTTCCTGGCTTAAACATAAAGAAATAGTAAATGGCGGTATTATTGAATTTGAGATGAATAATAAACCAAATAAACAATTCTGCTGCAAAAAGATAGAGACACCACCATCAATGATGTAGCGGCAGCCCTTGTGGCTGCCAAGCAAGTAATGAGTCAATGTCATTGAATTAAGCGATACGATGTGCATGGCAGTTGAGGACAACAGCCCTCCATCAGGTAAGAGTCCTAGAGGGCTGGCGTCCTCGCCGGCCACTAAAGTTGGTTTTGCAGTGGAAAATCAATCTTCATTGAAATTACGCCTCGACAGGTCTAATTTCCACACCCAAAGAAGCTTCGCTCATAAAAATAAAACAATAGAAAAAAGGACAGTGTGTGATAGGTCAATGGACAATGAAGTAAGGCTAATTTATAATCTTTAAACCCACATTTTGCATTTAAATTTTACAAATGTATTTAAATAGCTTATTATAAAACTGTTTCAACTGCATTGCAGTTGAGAAATTTATATTTTTTATATTTGTAAAATTTAAACCGCAAGGGGCTGGACATTGCAACATATCTGCTTTGTCAACTGCAACTTGCAGTACTTAGTACAGCTGTGTCTTGTTTCCGCGCAGCTATACTACACTGTCCAGCTGCAAAATCCGGGTTAAAACACCAAATTATTTTGCATAAAAATAACATTTAACACTTGCTAAAATACCATATAAATCTATATTGTACGCCTTTGAAAAATTTGAGATAATAAATTTAAAATTATGATATAAATAATAGCTGAATTTAACAGAGAATATAAAATGTGTTAACCGAAAAAACTCGATTCAGCTTTGATATAATAAAGGAGAAATAAAGATGTATAAGCCAGGAGCAAATGAATTTGTAAGTTTTCTGCAAAAGAATAAAAATAAAATAAATACAAAAGGTAATGTAACTTTACCTGAACTTGTAGAAGTTGCAAATAATTACGGCTATAAATGTACCGTAGATGAATTATCAGGTGCACTTTTGAAAATATTCTAAATAAAAATAATTAACTTCTCATATTAAGCGGCATGTTTTACATGTCGCTTTTTTTTTGTAATTTTGCAAAAGCTCATTTAGTATACTCAAAACAAAAAGGGTTTCGAAAAATTTGATAATAATCGTGTTCGATTTCTCGATATATTACCAAATATCTAGAATACCTTCGGTATATTTGCTTTCATGACTACTATTCATTATCCAATAATCGACACTAAAGAACTAAAATGGATTCAAATAATTAATTCCATTCTATAAAGACGACATATAAGTAACCCGGGACAACAAAAAGTTTCGACTCAATCCCAAAAATAGCTATCATTTTAGAAAATTAAAAAATTAATACTATTCTAATACCTAATGAGATATTAAAAACAAAAGGGGTATTAGATATGAGTACAGAAGCAGAGAGTATTTTAACTGAGGCAATTAAGGAAACAGATACTGTAATATTATCTCAGGAAGAAGCTAAATTCAATAGAGAAAGTACCAGGCTTGCACTTATGTTTTTCGGGACAGCAATTGGAGCAGGCCTTTTATATCTTCCGGTACAGGCAGGAGCAGCAGGTCTGCTTCTTTCTTTAATAGGAATGATTGTTATGTATCCTATTACTTACTATTGTCAAAAATACTTTATATCATTGATGACAAATGCTAAAGACAGCAGCAGTATAGCTAATACAATAGGAGAGTTTCTGGGTAATGGAGTTAAAAACTTCTTCAATATTGTCTGGATATGCATGCTTCTGGCAGGCCTTATTTCATATGGAACAGGACTGGTAGCAAATCTGAGTGAACTATTAACAAGATATAATGTTATATCGTTTAAACTAACAGGAAATGTACTTTTTATAATATTGATCATGGGGTCACTAACGGCATTTGCTCTTTTTTCAGATAAGCTGATAATAAGATTTATTGAAAAAGCAACAATCGTGTTAATTTGTGTAATCGGATTGATTGCAGTACTTTTCATTCCTTATTGGGATTTCAGCAATTTATTTAATTATAACTATACTCCATATACAATTGCAAAAAGTTCATTTTTAATGGCGCCTGTTCTTTTGTTTGCCGTAATATATTACTGTGCTCAACCTTCAGCTGTAGCGTATGCAAAAAAAGAATATAGCAATAGAACTGTTAAAGAGCTTGAACCGATGCTTCAAAAATCAACCTTGAAAGCATCAGTACTTTTAAGCGTATTTACTGCAATATTTGTTTTTTCACTTGGGGTTTCACTGTCTCCCGAAAGCCTCCAATATGCAGCAGACAAAAATCTCTCTGCCTTAGCTGTTATATCGCTTAGTCATTCCGGAGGATTATACGTAGATATTCTGGTTTTTCTTGGCTACTCTATGACAATTATAGCGTTGGTGACAACATATTACGGCGTTCAGTTTGGATTAGTTGAAGGTATTGTATCAAGACTAAATTTTATGGAAGCATCAGAAAAGTTTAAAAGAAATTTAACTATAATTGCTGTAAATGCTTTTTACACAGTAGTAATAATATTCAATTTCAGTGTGCTCAAGACATTGGGGCTTATTGTAATACCATCAATAGCGCTTCTGGTCTTCGTGTTCCCGACAATCATCATATTCAAGACTCCAAAACTCAAAAAGTACAGAACAATAAGCTGTGTAATTGTTGGTCTTGCAGGAGTATTTAACATTTTCTCGTATATGATTGGTTTAATTTTCTAAATAGAGGAAAAGTATAAAAATGAATAATAAACAGTACGAAATACCATTATTATATGATAGCCATAACCACGTAGGCTTTTATGCCGCATTGACAAATTGTCTAGATGTAAGAGATATAAGGAATTATGATAAAGTAATCAATTTATTGAAAACACTTCCAAATAAAGTAAACCTGGTCATGGGCTGGACTTTTTTAAAGTATAATATGGAAGATATTGAAGACCTTCCTCCTGTTTTTATCTGTGATCAAATGCTTCATTCATTTATTATTAATAACAAAGCTAAGGAGCTATTGATAAAAGAATATCCTGAAGTAGTAAAAAATATTGAAAACCCGGTATGGGTAGAAAAAAATTTATCAACAATACTAACACTTATACCAAGCATACATGGAATTACCCAAAAAGACGTAGATCAATTTTTCGGAAAACTTGAAGAAAATGGAGTTTATGTTGTTGATGATATGCTTGCCATTGATGATAACTATATAGCTCTAATCAAAAACGGCAAATACGGTGATAGGTGCAAGCTATGGGCATCACCAAAGACATACGGAAAACTGTCCACGGAAAACAAAAATAAAATTGAAGGTATTAAGATTTTTCTTGACGGTGCATTAGGTCCTGAAACTGCTGCAACAGCTGGTTATACATCCGGCAAAAACGGACTGCTGCTTCATACCAATACAGAACTAACTGAAATTTTAAAGTTTCTTGAGAAAGAACAGCTTAACGTAGCAATTCATTCAGTAGGAGAACTGGGTATAGTTCAGTTGCTTGATATCCTTGAAAAGGAGAAAATTATACTCCCAAATATTAGAGTAGAACATGCTATGTTTATAACAAAAGATATCGCACTACGTTGTAAAAAAACAAGCATAATACTTTCAATGCAGCCTAATTTTTCTCTCGATTCACTATTATTCAAAGGAAAACTAGCAGATAAACACCTTGCTAAAAACAATCCTTTCAGGATGCTTATAGATGAAGTTGGTTATATTCCAGGAAAAGATCTCATATTCAGTTCAGATGGTATGCCGTATGGAATACAGTCAGCGCTGGAAACATCACTTTTTCCTCCCTATGAAGGACAAAAGCTGACTCTCAATGAAATGGTAAACGGTTATTGCTTAAAAGATACTTCAAAAGGTAAAATAAATTTTGAAATCCATGATCAGGAAATAAAGAACATAAAAGTAGAAATCTATTGACAGGTAAAAATGATCAGAACTTTGAGTTTGCAGGCCGTGGCTGGATAATCGAACCCAAAGAAGGAGTAATCCTGGGCATGACTAACTCAAAAAATAAATTTTTAACACTTGACATTGCTTTAAATGAAGCAAACTAAGCAAAAAATATCTATCCAAGAAATGTGGCCGTTTAAAAATTTAAACTTTTCATCATTAAATTTAATGCATTTTTAGGGTAGATTTTCCCTAATACTCCTATTGAAGCCATTATATACATGTTATCAATAAGGACTTTAACATTCTTAGGTGGAAATAGTTTATCTCCTTTATTTAAGTAAGGAATACGTCCAAGGATATTTTCACGTTCAGGAAGTCTTGTTAAAGCTCCACCTGTTCCGATTATCCATTTGACTGAAGTCAAATCCTTACCTGCTGCCAGCGTTTTATTTTCTCCGCCAAAATACTTTCTAAATTCTCCGGCATGTCTGTTCATAGAAACAGATACTGCTTCTTTTGTTAACCTTTCAACAAATCTGATTTGGCCATCGTTTTTGGGAATAGCAGTATATTCATCAATTATATGCAGCAGCGTTTCTTCATCCAAATTCAACTCTCTTAATAAAATTTTTCTTTCAATCATATTAAGAATATTCTTTAAGTTTATATAAACTCCTAAATCGCCTTCAACTGTACGCTTGGCTATTGGTTCCGGTGCAAGAAGAATCTTATTAATTTTCTCGCTTCCTTCTGTCACGGAATGTACATCAGTAGTAGCTCCACCTACATCAATAGTAATTAAATCGCCAATTTCTTCTTTTAGAAGTTTAGATGCTTCCATAACAGCACCCGGTGTAGGAATAATAGGGCCTGTAACAAGATTTCTGACTTTTTCCATTCCGGGCGCTTTAATAATATGTTCCTCAAAAACATCCTGAATTACTTTTCGTACAGGTTCTACATTCAACATGTCTATTTTTGGGTAAACGTTTTCTGTAACATATAGTAAATCTGATTTACCGATATCTTCAAAAATTAATTTTACTTCTTCCTGGTTTTGAATATTACCTGCATAAATTACAGGAACATTCAAATCGAGTTCAGCTATCTTCTCTGCGTTATAGATAGCAGTATCTCTCTCTCCAAAATCAACACCACCTGCAATGAGAATAATGTTGGGATTAATTTCTTTTATTCTTTTAAGATCAGTTCTTCTCAGCTTTCCTGCTGTAACCATATGGATATTAGCACCGGCACCAAGAGCTGCTTCTTTAGCCGCTTTGACAGTCATATCATAAACAAGCCCATGAACACACATCTTAAGGCCACCTGCAGCACTGCTTGTAGCAAACATTTTTGAATAGCTAAGCTTATTTGCTTTAAGTGAAGCTGCAAGATCATCTACAGCCTTTTCTAAACCAACAGTAACATCACCATCAAGCACTGTTGTTTTATACTGCCCCTGACCTAAAAACTCTGCGTTGTCATCATTTAAATTAAATGCATTGACAACAGTAGTAGTACTGCCTATTTCTGCTATAAGAATATCTACATGCAATTCATCTATATGTTCTGTTTTTATAGTTTTCATGATATGAATAAATTCTGTTTAATGTTTTTTTACCACGTAATACACTGTTCAGCCGAATCTAATCGGCTGAATACAAAGCGAAAAATCTAATTTCTGCCCTCCAAAGAGCTTTCTAATAAAACTAAAGCGTAGAGCACAATGTATGATTAATCAATACTGTTGAATTAGCATTCGAAGGTAGGGCGGTTTTTCCAAAACCGCCGAATTCAGTGTATTGCATAAATCTAGTACCTACTCAAAACCATAGATTCACGGACGGCTTGAAAAGCCATTCCTACCTTAATTTTGCTTAATTCAAGGATATTGACTCATAACCTTTCTCTGACCACTGCTTATTAATCATTGGACATCATCTCTTTTTTTCTTTCGACAAGATATGTTGCCAGTGTATTTCCCTTGGCTGATTTATCAAATCCCTGATCAATTCCCTGTTTTCTTGCAATTTCAGGAGAAACCTGTGTCCCGCCGGCACAGATAATAAGTTTGTCTCTCACACCTTTTTCTACAGCCAGTTCATGAAGCTTCTTCATATTTTTATAGTGTATATCATCATGAGAAATAATTGTAGAAGCAAGTACAACATCTGCATTTAATTCAATTGCAGCATCAATTAGTTTTTCACAGGGAATAGAAGTTCCAAGATATTCAACATCCATACCGTATTTCTCAATTCCGCCATGCTTAATATCAATTATTTCCCTCATTCCAACAGAGTGTTCATCTTCACCTACTGTTCCAGCTACAATTTTAAAAGGAGTTGAATCAACAAATTCTCTAATTTCATTGTCACTCATGGTTTTAGGTTCAGGCGGAATAACAAGTTCTTTAAGGTTAATATGAAAATTAACTTTCCCTTTGAGCTGTACTCTTGTACCCTCTGCGGGGTGCATAACTTCTGAGTGAATAACTTCAACGTCATCTAAATTCATTTTCTCTGCTGCTTTAATCGCAGCAAATTCAGCAACACGCTTTGAAGTTGGGAAGAATAACTCTATCTGAACTGTTCCATCTGCAAGCCATTCAACTTCAGGTTTGACTAAATCAGTATTTCTGTATTTAGCAGATTCCGCCATTCTTGCATGAACATTATCCTGTTCATCCAATTCATCTATAAAGATAATCTTTTCAGGTCTTTCAAAAGTACATCCATCAATAAGAACTGAAGGATTATTAACCGCTAATTCGTCATACTGTATCACATTATTATATCCATAATGTGCAGTCACCGGAGCCATATAATCTTCATCTCTTAAATAAACTGTTCCTGCACCGACACCACCATCTTTTTTTCTTGCGATTCCATCCCCGTTTCTTTCAGGATAGCATCCTGAATCTACAAAGAAACCTTTTTCTACAGCATCAAAATATCCGCCGGCTTCAATAATCTCTTCAAGATAAAGAACAGCTCTTTCCTCAATTTCTCTAACTTTATCTCTCAGAAATCCTTCACTCTTAAGTTCAATCATTGACATTATGTCATCAAGTCCAACCAAAGTCTGCTTAGCTGTATCACATGCTTCAATATTGTACATATGCCATGGAACATTTCTTCCTTCATCAGGAGTAATAGTTGACTGGATATCAGCACTGGTCAAACGCGAAATAAGCATATTCATAACATGAGTTACAGTAGCTTCCCTGGACGATGAAGTAATATATTTTGTATTCATCTGAGCTCTCATTTTATAATCAGAGAAAAATTCTCTGAGAGCAACAGCATATGGCAAATCGTACTTCATACATGGAGCCGGAGTAGATGTAGGAGGAACTGTTGAAAGACAGATGTTCTCTTTCTTTATTCCCACTTTTTCGGAGAATTTCGAATTAATGGCATGTTGAACCATAAGTTCAGGCATAACCTTCCAGGCTTCTCTTGCTGTTGCATTAGCATTGTGTGCTCCATCAATCTGTGCTATTTCAGCCCATTCAAGAACTTTTTTGGATTCTGCAGCATCAACAAATGATCTAACCATATTTACATTTCTATACAATACATTGTATTGAGGATCCTGATGTGCGCCGTTCACACCGCTTTCAGCAAACATCACGGCAACTTCAGGCCCGGCAACACCACTCACATACGAATGATAATTGATAGGTCTTCCAACCTCTTCTTCTATCAGATCACATGCTTTTCGCTGGGCAAGAACCTGTTTTCTTGTTACCGGTACTCCTCCGATTCCCTGCGGAGTTCCCTCAATTAATCCATCAAAATGAGACTGACCGGCAGTCCTGATTACCATGAGATGATCAGCTCCATGCCATGCTGCCATACGCATTCTTCTGATATCATCTTCAAAACGTCCGGAAGCAATTTCAGTAGTTATTGTAAAATCAGGCTGCGGATCTATTTTATCAAAATATTTGGCTGACGGCAGTGAAATAGACTGCTTTAAGGAAGCAGAGCAATTTTTGAATTCAAATTCACCAAGTTTCAAATTATCTTCTTTCTTTCTCCATACCCAGCCTTTTCTTTTTGGCCTATATTTGTCCAAATCTTTTAATATTTCATGTACATCAAGTTTTTCATTTGGTTTTAAAGCTTTCATCATACCCTGTCCCCCTGATTAAAAACATCTTCAAGATAATCCCAATGCAACCCATCAATCATTTCAAGTCCGGCAGTTCTTACAGATATATTTTTATCTCTGGCAACTCTGTAAATGAGATGTCCAACACCTTTCCCAATCAATCCCCTTTCTACTGCTCCTTTTACAAGAGGACTTGCTTCAAGACTTGAAAAGCCCATTCTAAGAACAACAGATCTTTCAATCGAGGGCGATGTATATTTTTTTGCTGTATTTAAAAGAGGATCAACTATTCTCTCTGTTAATTCCCAAAATCGCTGTTTTAACTCTTCATTACTGAGCTTTGCGAGTTTTTGACGGCGTATTTCAAAGTCGTCTTCACGTATCAAATTCTTCTTCATTTTACCCTTTACTCCAATAAACTTATTTGATAATTTTGTAATTTTCTGAAATGGAGATTTACTCTATTTATATTTTTTATCTGAAACCAAAATAGCAAAAAAGGATATAAACTATAAACTGAGTAACTCGCTGATTATATTATGCACAAATTTTCTATCAGTTTTTGTTTCGGCAATTAAAAAATCAATATCAGCTTCAACAAGATTTTCCAAATTATCTTTTGATATATTAGCCAGATGATTTTTTATTAATGATTTTCTTACTTTATCCAAATCAATTTCATTAGCTCTGATCATAGATGGATCTTCCGGAAAGATTATGTTTTTACCAGGAATCTCATCCTGCGGATTTCCATATAATATTTCTATTCCGTTCTCTCTTGCAAAAGAAAGCTGAGCATTAAAATGTTTTCCGGCTCCGGTATATTCCGTTTCCTGAACAACAATTATCTTATCTTCATCCATTTCCTGAGCTATAGAAAAAGCTGCTGCTAATGAAGTATTACCTGCAGGACCTCTTTCCAATCCTTCAAGAACAGCTAATGCTTCAGTCATATAGAAAACTTCCCCCTGGTTTACAGTTACATATCTATCCATATATCTCATTGGACGGCCTGCTGATCTCGGAACATCGGATCTATCAGGATTAGTACAGAAAGGTATTCCAAATCCTGTATGACCTGTTGTAAAAGATTTTCTATTAAAATCCTTATCACTGGCCATATGGAGGCCTTTAAGGTTAACGCTTGCCCCTATTACCTTTGTATCCAATGCCCCTGCATAAATCAAACCTCTAGCCGTCCCTGTTAAATTTCCTCCGCCGGCATTTGTACAGACAACAGCATCGGGAAAATCTCCTGTTTTTTCCCTAATCTGCTCAGCAAGTTCATATCCCAAAGTTTCAACTCCTGCAATTCCAAAAGGAGTATAAAGTGAAGCATTGAAAAAACCTGTTTCATCGAGCAGTTTTAAAAATGTAAAGAACAATTCAGGACCTACTGAAAGCTGAAGAACTTCAGCTCCGAATGCTTCACATTTTCTTGCCTTTTCTATAATTTCGGGCTGGCCTATCTCGCGACTGTCATAACATTCCTGTACAATAATACACTTTAACCCACGCATAGCAGCCTGCGATGCAACAGCAGCTCCATAATTTCCGCTTGTTGCTGCAATTACGCCTTTATACCCATTTTTCTGAGCATGATAAACTGCCGTTGCAGCTCTTCTTGCTTTGAAGCTACCGGAAGGATTACAGGCTTCATCTTTAATAAAAATTCTTGCCCCTTTTCCATCAGGTGCAATTTTTCGGGCCAACTTTGAAATATTTCTCAGTTCATAAATTGGTGTATTACCAACCCCTGTTTCACTTTGAATAGTCCTGATTTCATCAAGAGAATAACCGGTTTCTTTCATCATTCTCTCATAATCGAAAGCAATTGCAGATACTTCAAATGAAGAATAATCTATTCCTACAGAGCTCTGCATTATCTCATTTTTTCTATCCATTAGGGAAGCATAAGTATTATCAGCCACAATTATTACCTCCAAACAAAAAAGTTTTAAGTCCTTGTGATATCTGAGACACTTCCTGAACATGATTTCCAAATGAAAGTTCATAGCTTGGAAATCTTCTTACAAGTCTGCCTTCAACTATCCTGCCAGAAAGAGTTTTGATGCTTATTGTTTCACCGATTTCAGCATTCTTTTGAGCATATCCATTAACCCTCATCTCAAATGGAACTTTTTTTGTATCTTCAGGCACTTGCGGCGCTCTTTCTTCAGGCTTTAAAAGTACGTTATAAACCTGAACCCAATCACCTTTATTTATCTTCATACTTCTGTCTCCCATATTATCGACTAAAAAACTGAAAATTCTAATTTAATTCAACCTCGATCATATCTCTCATATCGCCAACAATTACACGAGGTACAGGAATATCTACCATTGTTTTAAGCCCTGGTCTTGCATTAATAACATGCGGAATGGTATTTACACACATTGCAATAGTTCCAACTCCTCCGTCTACCTCAGGAGTAATAGCCATGTTAATTTCAGGAGTTCCCTTTAAAGTTATATAATCGCCGGTTTCTATTCCTCCCAGATGAGGTTCTATCTGTTGTGGGTGAATCATTTCAATTTTCACCTCTCCATTAACTTTACCCCATCCGAGCATACTGCATCCGGCAACATCTCCAGCCTCTACTTTTGCATATGGAGTTTCTCTATAAACATCAGTTACTATTGGAGCCTGTGTCTGCTCAATTGGTTTATCAAGCTTATATCCAACCGCATCCGCCATCATTTCAATTGATTCATGAAAACCAACATGTCCTGCCAATTCATTATTGTTCGATTTTCTAATAAAATCTTCTTTTTTAAGGCCAACACCCTGTTCTTCCATAACAGCAGTACCAAAAGGCGATAAACTGTTGACACGTTCTACTTTTATACTTTTCAAATCAGTCATAGCTCCCGAAAGAGTCAACACTAAAAGATCCATAATGAGTCCGGGATTTATACCTGTGCCAATTACTGTAACACCATTTTCTTTAGCAATTCTATCAAGCTCTTCAGCCAATTCAGGACTCTGTGCTTTCGGATATGCCATCTCTTCTGCGGTAGAGATAACATTTATTTTATTTTCAAGCAAAAATTTCAACTTAGAAAAGGTCTTTTTAGTAAAAGAGTCAGTTGCCACCATACATACATCACAGGATTTTTCTGAAATAATATTTTTAATTTCAGGAGTAATAATAATAGGATTTCTATCTCCTCTTTCTATTTTTAATAGTTCAAAAACATCTTTCCCAACCCTGTCAGGATGAAGATCACAAACTCCAATAACATCAACACCCTTTTTACCCAAAAGAGTTTTAACGATTCCACTGCCCATTGCTCCGGCGCCCCATACAGCCACTTTTACATTTCTTTTCATTCTAAATCTCTCCTTAATATCGTATATGTTTTTAAAAACTGATTAATAATTTCAACATAGACTATTTTTATGTTCATAACAAAATAAAATTCCTACAGCTCATTATTTCCAATAAAATATGAAAACTAAACAAAAATCGACCTTAAATGTTGTCTTCTATAAGCTGTATGTTGTCTTCTAAGAATTGTCTATCCTTAAAAACCGAAAGAAAAATTAATGATATAATACTGCTGCGGTAAGTTTATTGAAAATTGATAAGTTTTTAAGATATTTTTATGTAAATTCTTTGCTCACATATTTAGAAGTTATTGTTCCTAAAACACCACCATAGGTAAGCCTGAAAGCAACAATGCTTCCAACGTAATAAACATCGTTTACATCTATATCTATAATTAAATGGTCGCTGCTTGCTCCGATAATATGAATATTTTTATCAATCGGTATAAGATTTTCAGGGAGTACATCCTGCCTTCCCAATGCTACAACTCCATGCTGAATCATACCAAAATCTGTAAATTTAGGAATTTCACCAAAAGCATTTTTACATATTTCCCCGAATGGCACAGAAGGTTTTACGTATATTTCAACAATTTCCGCTTCCAGGACAAATGCATCATTGTGAGTGTTTTTTATATATTTTCCAAACCGTGTTTCCCGCCCAAGAATAATTGATTCTCCAAGTCTTAAATTATTTATTCTTGACGGCAGCCTGTCCAGCATAAAGAGGCTGCTTGAATTTCCTCCGGAAATAAGTTCAAATTTCAAATTATACTTATTTTCAATACGTTCAGCCAACTGAATGAACAAATTCATATTATATTCAGTCGCTATAACTCCTCCATAACAGGTAATATTTGTCCCTATGCCAATTAATTTTATACTGTCAAGTTCAACAATCTGTGCTACAATTTCATCGATTAGCGGGAGAGATTCAAACCAAAGCCCTTCTCTAAGATCTCCTATATCTATCATTAAAACAATTTTATGCGGTCTACTTTGTTTTTCTGCTTCAGCTGCAAGCTTTCTGATAGTATCAATATTGGAATTCAATGAAATATCTGTATACTTTATCACATCCTCTATTTCACTCTGCATAGGAATTCTTAGGAGCATTTTGGGTAAATTAAAATCGACATGATTATATAGATTTTTTATTCTTGAGTCTGCTATTATTTCGATTCCACCATCTATCATTGCCTGGGTTACTTCCCTAGCTGCACCGAAAGATTTTGTTACCCCGGCAACCGATATACCATAATGTTTACATCGATTGACTAAATATTCAGTGTTCTGTCGTATCTTTTCTAAATTTATCTTCAACCTTGGAAACCGCATAGCACATTCCTTCGAACTTGTATTACCGGATTCTTGCAGACCCTGATTTAATTTATATTTACTGGGAAAAACATTCTACTTGCTCTTTAAAATATATAAGAAAAAAATAACTGCTCCAATATTCCTGAATTATTCATCAAAAAGCAAAAATATGATTTTTTTCCCTATGCTTTAGATTTTATCGATAGAAAAAACTTAGGCTTTGTCTTTCTGATTATCTACTAAGACTGCGGGTAAAACAATGCTCAGTACATACAAATATAATTATTAGGTTCTGCAATATTTTCCGTTTTGATTACTAAAACAGATATTGAATTGCTTTTTAATAAGTAATAGCTTATGATTAAATAATAAACCTACTGCAGCAATGTATTTTTTGATTAACTTTAACAGAAGTGGGTCGATTTCTCTAACCTTAAATCTATTAATGGCAGTAAAGACTATGAAATTTTATTATAAAAAGTTACAGCCCCTGAGAAAAAGACAAAAAATTACTACAAACACGCTTAGTGAAATCATGGGAGTACACAGAGCTACTGTCTGGAACTGGAAAATGGCAAGAAACTTCCATCAGAGTTAAAAATAAGGAAACTTGCTGAAATTCTTGAAGTTCCGGTCAATGAAATTTCCGACCTTGAACCTGAACACGCAAAATCAACTGTAGATTTAGCAGAAGCAATAGATCCATGGGTACAATTTGCTGATAACAGCAGTAAAGAATTATTTAATAAATTTAATAAATATATGTCAATGATACAGGAGCAGCACAAAAAGCTCCAACGAAGCACTGTAATATCAAAAGCACTATTATCCTCAATAGAGTCCGTTCTATACATAAAAGATATAAATAACGAATATATAACTGTTAATAACGCCTTTAGAAAACTCCTTTTATTAACTCCCCAATATGATGTCTCAGGAAAAAAAGATTCCGATTTTTTTTCAGGCAAAGAAGCAAAACAAAACTTCGAACAGGATCAGAATATTCTGCAAACAGGTAAAGCAATTAAAAATATTGAAGGCTATATCCCAGGTTCCAGAAAAAAGAAAATGGGACTGATTTCTAAAGTTCCAATATTTGATTCAGAAAATAAAATTGTGGGAATTATAGCAAACTTTATTGATATCACAGAAAGAGTTGAAGCTTCCAAAAACAGAAAACTTCTTGAAAAAGCAATTAATAATATTGAAGATTGCATATGGATAGCTAAAGACAATGAAATTAACATAGGAAAAGTCGACATACTATTTGTAAATGATTCTATTAAAAGGCTAACCGGCTTTTCAAAAGAAGATTTTAAAAGGAATCCGGAAATATGGAAAAATTTTCTCCAGACTAAATATTATAACAAAAGAATTCAAGACAGAAAAACGGCCAAATACCCCACAATTAATGAATATAAAGCGAATAAAATCAATGCCCCTGAACATATGGAAATTACAATTAGGGAAAAGATTTATTATGATGAAACTGAAAAAATATTTCTCGGCATTGTTGAAGATATAACAAAATATAGAAAAAATAGAGAAGTTAGGATTTTACTTGAAAAGGTGCTTGGAAAATCTCGTGATATTGTATGGATTAGAGAGTCACCCCCCTCCAACAAACTGCTTTATGTATCAAAATCAGTTTATGAAATGTATGGCTACCCTCCAGAAACATATTATTCCGACTCGGAATTCTGGTATAACAACAGTGCTCATCCGGAAGACAGGAAAGAATTAATCAAATTTAGAGATAACAGGTCATGGCCAAACAGAAAAATACATCGCATAATTACAAGAAGCAAAGAAATTCGCTGGATAGAAACCAGTATATTAAAAAGCAGGTTCCTTGACAAACAATGTATCGCCTACATTGAAAGAGATGTAACAGAAAGAATAAAAGAAGAAGCTAAAATAGTAGACAATACAAAAATGAATATTGCATTATCCTTAAAAGACAAAGGAGTCAGTGCAAAAATCATTAAAGAAGCAACAGGAATAACACTCCCTATGGAATCAGATGTATAAAAAAGCTTTTTAAATTATAATCATCAAGTATTCCTCAATAGTAAACTCCTTATTTCATTAGCCGGCATAGGTTTATAAAAATAGAACCCCTGAAAATAGTCGCATCCGGCTTCATGCAAAATTTGAAACTGCTCTTTTGTCTCAACTCCTTCTGCAACAACTTCCAAACCAATTTTCTTTATTAACTTAATAACATCAATTGTCGCATTCTTATATCTTTCAGAAGCTAAACTGTCGATAAGAAATTTATCAATTTTAACCATGTCTATTGGTAGGCGTATTAAATTACTGAATGATGAAAACCCTGATCCAAAATCATCAAGGGCTATAATTTTACAATTTCCATCTTTTAACCTATGTATCACTGACTTAACTTTTTCAAAATTTTTAATTTGTTTTCTTTCTGTAATTTCCAAATAAATATTATTATATTTAACACATTCTGATTTTATAATTATTTTAAAATCTTCAAAAAAATTATCACTTTCCATTTGAATTTCAGATAAATTTATCGATACAGGAATATTTTCTTTTGAAATTTTATTAAAACTGTTTATATCAATACATACCTTTTTAGAAAGCCATTTTCCTACTTTGTTTATGTATTTATATCTTTCCAATATAGCTATCATATCCGAAACAGGAAAATCATTGTACTCTTTATGATTCCATCTTAATAGTGCTTCCATAAAGGCTAATTTTTGTTTTCTATTGACAATAGGTTGATAATATACAGAAAATTCATCATTATCAAGTGCATAAAAAAGAGACTGCTGAAGCATAAAAAACTTAGAGAGTTTTTTATTATAGAACTGAAAATAATTATTTTTTGCTTTTTTGGCATGAAACATTGCTAAATCACTATTTTTTAATAACTCAATAACAGTCTGACCATCATCTGGATAAACAGCTATTCCAATACTTACCATCAGGTTTATCATATTATTATCAATTTTTACTTTATTCGCAAAAGCAGCATTAATTTTTTCAGCAATTTTACCTGCATCTTCATAGTTTGAGATATTATCCAGACAGGCAACGAACTCATCACCACCAATTCTACCTAATAGATCACTATTTCTAATACAACTTTTTATTTTCTGCGCAGCTTTTTTAAGGACCAGATCTCCTGCATCATGCCCGTAAATATCATTAATTTCTTTAAACTTTTCCAAGTCTAAAAAAAGTATTGCACATTTTTTATTTTCCCTTTTTGCCTTTTTAATATTTTTCTCAATTAAATCGTATAATGGTTTTCTGTTAATAACTCCCGTTAGACTATCATAGAACAGCATTTCTTTAAGTCTTCTGTTTTTCATAGATAGTTCTTTAGACATTAACTCTAACTCTTTTCTATTTTTCTGTATTTCAAGAAGAAGTTTTACTTTCCCTATCAGTAAATCTTCAGAAATAGGTTTAGTAATAAAGTCTACTGCCCCGGCTTTAACACCTTCTATTTTACTAAGTTCGTCTGAATACGCGGCTGTAAGGAAAATTACAGGAATATATTTATTTTTTTCTTCTTTCTTTATAAGTTTTACTGCTTCAAATCCATCCATTTGGGGCATTTTCACATCCATTAAGATTAAATCAAAATCATTATGGAAAGCCGCAAGAACAGCTTTATTGCCATTTTCCACAGACATAATCTCAGCATCAATATCAGAAAGAATCCTTTCTAAAGCGATCAGATTTTCTCTTATATCATCAGCAATTAATATTTTTGCAGCCTTACTCACTTTCTACCTTCCTCTCGATCTATCCAAATTAACATTTTAGATAAAAGTTTATTAATATCAATAGGTTTTGAAATATAATCATCGGCTCCTGCTGAAACACATTTATCCTTTTCCCCAGGCATTGCTTTAGCTGTAAGTGCAACAATAGGTAATTTTTTCCATTTGTTATTCTGCCTTATCTTTCTCATACACTCATATCCATTCATAACCGGCATCATAATATCCATAATAATCATATCAATGCCGTCATTGTCTCGAAGAACTTCAATAGCGTTCTGACCATCTGTAGCTTTATATATTTTTAAGCCATGATCTTTTAATTCTGCTTCCAGAGAATATAAATTACGCATATCATCATCTACAATCAGAACTTCTGCACCTTTTAAAAATTTATCTGCAGATAATATATTATTTAAAATTTTATTTGAATGTTTATTATACGCAGAAATTTTCATATGGAGAAACAAAGAAACTTCGTCAATAAGCCTTTCTTCAGACAAAGCACTCTTTATAATAATTGAGTCAGTATATTTATTTAACAGATTATTCTCCTCTATTGAAATATCCTTACCGGTATAAATTACAACAGGAGGAATAAAGTCAAATTCTTCTATTCTTTTTAGGACTTCAAACCCTGAAATATCTTTCAACCCTAGATCAAGAATAACACAGTTGTATTTTGTTTTGCTTATTTTATTTACAGCTTCTTCTCCTGAAAGAGCAATGTCAGTGATTACATCATCTGCATCAAATAAGCTTTTAATAATATTTACAGAAGTTTTATCATCTTCAACAATAAGTAGTCTTTTCTTTTCTTCAACTAAAACCTCGGATATTCTATCAAACAACTTATCCACTTTTTTAGGTTCAACCGGCTTTTTCATAAAAATCATAGCACCATTTCGAAGAACCTCTGCATTTTTTGCATCAGCACTCAGAACAAATACAGGAATATGTCTGGTATTTATATCTCTCTTGAAACTATTAAATGCCTGTAAACCAAATTGATTTTTATCACACAAGTCAATATCAAAAATTATTGCGTTTGGAACTCTTTTATAAATTATTTCAAATCCAGAGCAGACATTATCAACATGAATAAATTCATAACCTCTCTCATTACATTTATTATATAAAATATTAGAAAACTCTGTATCTGATTCAATCGCAAGGATTATCGCACCTCTTTTCGAGAATTCTATACTACTGTCTTCCTTAGCTGAATTAGATGTTTTATGACAATTAGATTTTTCTCTTTCCTCCTTCTTTAAAGCATCAACTACGACTGCCGCATCAACCTGCAACTCCTGTCCCAGCTTAATATCAAGCTGTTCCTTAATAACCAAAATGAATTTGGAACCTTCACCCTTTTTGCTTTTTAGAAAAATTTCTCCTCCTAAAAACCTGGCAAGCTTTCTTGAGATTGAAAGCCCTAACCCGGTTCCTCCATATTTCATTTTTAAATTATTATCCAATTGCTGAAAGGCTTCAAATATTTCACTCTGCTTATCCTCATCAATACCGATACCAGTATCTAAGACAGATATAGCAATTGAGTTTTCCTTTGTCATGCCAAAAGATGAAAGATCAAGCTCAATTCCCGGCCTTTCAATTTTTATATCAATTTTTCCCTTCTCTGTAAACTTTATTGCATTCGAAACTAAATTTCTTACTATTTGTTCTAAACGCTGCCAATCAGTTATTATATATTCAGGAACATCGCTGCTCGAACTTACAAATAGCTGAAGATTTTCTTCCTTTGCCATCGGCTCAAATGTAGTTTTTATTGTTTTTACAAGGTTATTTAGATTAAACTTCTCTATATTCAACTGAACTTTACCGGACTCGATTTTTGATAAGTCAAGAATATTATTTATAAGACCAAGAAGATCTACACCCTGTTTATATATTATCTCAGCATCCTGTATCTGCTCTTTAGTTAAATTTTTCATTCTATTTTTAGACATTCTGTTAGCTAAAATCATAAGGCTATTAAGGGGTGTCCTTAGTTCGTGAGACATGTTAGCTAAAAATTCAGATTTGTATTGACTTATAACTTCCAGTTCCTGTGATTTATTTTCTAATTCAATTTTCTGTTTCTCAAGCAATTCGGATTTTTCCAGAAGATCATTATTCTGTTGATTAAGAAGTCTTTGACCCTCTATAAGTCTCTCCTCAGAATCTCTTAATTTCTCAGTATGCGTTTCCAAGTCCTGATTAGCAAGTTTCAGTTCTTCCTGCTGAGCTTCCAGTTCTTCATTTGAAGCTTGAAGTTCCTCATTCATTGTCTGCACTTCTTCAGCCTGTTTTTCTGTTTGCTTAAGAAGTTTGGCTATTTCATTTCTAGAAATAGCAGAATTCAACGCAGCAGCTATAATTTCAAATGCTCGATCTATAAAAATAAGTGATTCTTTATTAATGGGAAAAAAAGAACCAATCTCACACAAAGCTATTACTTCGTTATAGAAAATAAAAGGCTGAATCAAAAGATGCTTTGGTTGCGATGATCCTAAAGTAGATGAAATAAATATATAGTCATCAGGAATATCGTTAACAATGAGTCTTTTTTTCTCTTTGACAGCCACCCCCGCCAAAGATATTCCTTCATAAAACTCTTTATTTAGATCATTTATATTACTTCCATACCCTGATGCAAACCTATATTTCTTTTTAACCGACTCATTCTGTATATATATTCTTCCTATATTAGCCCCAAAATATTTGCAAAGGAATGATAAAACTTCATCACATACAGGTTTTAAACCAGATTTATTCTGCAAATTCAAACTTAAATCATTGAGCATCTTCTGCTGTTCATTCTCATCTTTAATACTTTTCTCTCGTTTTTTTCTTTCAGAAACATCAAGAAAACTTTCAAACATACCCTGAAATCTGTTCTTCTCATCAGTCAGGGCAGTAGCAAAGCTTTGAACATTGAACTCATTCTTATTGAATACTTTTATTTTTCTGTCTTCAACTATTATGTTCTGCTCAGGTTTTTCCCTTAATTTAGAGCAATGACATCCACCTGTCTCACACAATTTATTTTTGAGCACATCATAACATTTTCTGCCAACCACATCTGATTCACTTAAATTAAACATTTTAAGGAAAGTACGGTTAACCCTTATAATATTGAAGTTTTTATCTACAAGCCACTTCGCATCTAATGAAGAATTAAATACAGTTTCCAACTCTTTAAAGGCTTCATTAAGTTCAATAGTAAAGCGATCACCAAGTTTCAAAAAAAGAACTACACCAATCAAAATAAGTATTATTCCAATTATTCCCGCATAAGTAATTGCAACCAAATAAGATTCTGTAATTTCTGAATAATCCTGTTTTACGACAATACCGGCATCAATGCTACTAACATATCTGTATGCGGCAAGAACTTCTTCATCTCTATAATCAGGAGCAATTATAAATCCTATTTTGCCTTTTAAAGCTAACTGCATTGGAATAGCAACTTCGGAATTAAAAGGGACCTTTGTTGGAGTATTTTTATCAAACCTATGACGATTTACAAAAACAATAAAATCACCCTGTTTTTCAGCCAGAACAATTTCTCCGCTAATCCCCACTCCGACATCTCTATTTTTAGCTTCATTAAGCAGGTGAATAATTTTGGCCCTTGCCTGTTTATAGTCAAATTTAGCTCCTTCATTCTCTTTTTCTTCATCAAGCAGTGTATTAATAAGGTTTTCCCGCGTTGATAAAATATTACCAAGCATCTTCTCATGCTGTTTTATATTAAACTTATAAAGCATTAATCCTAAGGATGTCCCGAATACCAGCATAATCACAATCATTATACTGATAAGTGCTGCAACTCTGCCAAATTTTAAACGCTCAAACATTTTACTATTCACCCCATATTAAACTTTTAAGCTTCAAAACAAGTTTCTTTATAAATTATTATATCTGGAAAAGTTGAGATTTCTTTAAAAGCTAAGTTTTTTCTATTTCATTTATCTAATTTGTATATAGATTAAAAGAAAGAATATGTCATAAGTAATTTTCTATAAAACAAGTTATAGATATCAAAGAAAGAAATTGAGATAAAAAATATTGTCTTATATTAAATATGCAATTGAATCGAAATGAACTATTTATAAAAATAACTCCGGCATAGCCAGGAAAAAATTAAAATGAAATCGTGTAAATTAAAATTATTAAGTATCCTAATAATACTAGTTTTTTATACATTGAACTTTTATGGAGAAAATAAAAAGGAATCACTTCTAAGTAAAAAGTTGCGAAATATTACAATAAAAAATCAGACAATAAATGAAACAAAAACTAATTTCGAATATTTTCTAAATCTCGCTATTAGCAATAGATCAGATTTGAAATCTATAAAAAAACAACTGACTTCAAACTCATATGATACTTTGAGTAATACGTCCAAAGATAAACTAAAATCAGTCATTAATGAAATTAATATTAAATATAACAGTTTTCATGCTTTACTTGCACAAAGAAATCTAATATCGAATAAATATTTAAATATTATTAATCAGTTGACTGAACTGGAAACAGCATATAACAAAAAACCGAATTTAAAAAACATAGAAACATATAGAGCAGAATTGAAAAAAACTAGGAAGCTTCTAGTTCAGAAAGAGAAAAAACTTTCAAAAGCAAGAATAGAATTATATGAAGCATGCGGTATTCCGGCAGAAAACCTTAAACAGCCAAGTATCGTTACCATTAACCAAGCCCAACGTACCTATATAAATGCTCAAAAAAGTTATATAAAATCTGTTCTGGGAATTTCAGATGATAAAGCGGGACTCAGAAGTTCTATAGGCTCACCAATGTATTAAATATGAGTTCCACCCATATTTCAAATAACAAAATCCAATCCCCAAATAACAAAGATTACATTTTAAGAGTTAAGCTTTAGGCTTCAAGAGAAAAAATTTTTATATAGCATCAGGTTATTTTTATTTTTAAAAATTTATAGTTTGATTTGACTAGAAAAAATTGTTTAAGTTTTTATTTACTGAGATCTGTAGATTATTTGATATTTATAATTTGCTTTTTGCAATTTTTTTACAGTTTTTCTTTTTTGCCTGTAAAATCAATCAATTCGTAAATAAAAGTAAATTCGACTATACCGTGTCTTTTAAATATCGGAGCTCTGTATATTATTTTAACATCTTTAAAATAATCAAAACCACCTAAAAAATATTTAGCAGGATCATCAAAATCTCTACTGGTAGTTATATATAAAGCATTATCTCCTTTTTTAAGCCCACCTCTTTTTTTATTAATAAAATAATACTCATGTATATTTACAGGCGGTCCATACACAAGCAGCTTCTTTTTGTTCGGCATTGCCACATAATAATCCATCTGTCCCGCAGGAAAATACCTGAATGTTACAAGCGGATAATCATCATACTTAGGGTTTTTCTGAAGAAATTTTTTGAATATTTTAGCGACCTGAGGCCATTCATATACAATCAATGTAGGATTATCACTGCCAAGTTTTGTTTCCCAGTTATTAGGTTTAGGAGGATTTTCTACTGTTTTGGAATATGCTGAATCTGAGGACTTTGGAATATAAGGATGCCCTAAAAAATAGCCTTCTTTGACTTCAAAAAGAGCCAATTCCAAACCAAGAAGCATTACAATCGCATAAATAGCCGGATATTTAATATCTTTAAGTATATCATCAAGATAAGCTGCAGCAATAATAAAAAGATAGATATAGGAAATACCAACCCAATGCGATAACGTACGGTTATAAAGAGAAAGAAAAAGAACTGTTGCAATAAGAGGAATTGATGACCATAAAATCAGTTTAAGATAGGATGAATTAATAAAGCGTCGTTTATGATATGCAAATAAAGCCGCAACAATTAAAATTATGTTGACAGGATTATAAAATACAAACTCAAGACCTATCTCTGATGAAATAAGATCAAACCTTAATCTTGTTAGATGAACAACTCTATTTTCATGAAAGCTAAAAGATATAAAATCATTACTGTAATTCCAGTATACAATCAAGCCTATAAAAACAATTGGGATAAGAGCAAATAAATAGATGTAAATATTTTTCAGCCATTTTCTATTATGGAAGATAATATAGAGAAAAACACCCAGACCAAGATAAACAGCCTGATATTTTGAGTATATCGCCAAACCAAAAAATAAAAATGCCAGAATCATATCTAGTATTTTTGCATCTTTAGGATTATTCGGAATAAAATTAAGGAAGAAATAAAATGAAACTAATAAACAAAAAACTAGAGAAGCATCAGGAATTATTATAAGCCCGCACCACCCGGTAATATAAATTGTTGCAGCAGCAATGCAGACTGCAAAAAAACCAGTCCTCTCGTTCTTTATTCTCTTTCCTATCAGGTAGAAAAATACAAGAGATAAAGTTCCCAGTATCACAAAGCCGAATCTGGCTGTAAACTCATTTAGAACACTAAGATTCAACGTTGTAAACTGTATTAGGAAGCCAACAATAGGAGGATGATCAAAATGACTTATTCCCGGATACATAGCGTAACTTATATAATATGCTTCATCTATTTCTAATCCTAAAGCATAAGCAGCAATACATCTTAATACTAAAGAAAGGAGAATTATTACTAGAAGAGTCAGTCTCATGTTTTTAAAAAGTTTCATTTATTTAATCTCATATTCATTAAGCTTTCTATGTAGTGTGCGTCTGCTTATTCCTAATTTTTCTGCAGCAGCTGTTCTATTGCCATCACATTCATCCAGCGCCTGAATGATAAGTCTTTTCTCATTAGTTTCTAAATTTAATGTTTTATAAGAAAAATCTTTTTCAACTAGATCCGGTGAAATCTGTTCTCTAACATTATAAGGTATATTTTCCACCTGTAATGTTTTTTCCCTGCACAGCACAACCATTCTTTCTATACAGTTTCTAAGTTCACGAATATTTCCCGGCCAGTCATAAGAATGAAAAATTTTCAATACTTCGTTTGAAACCCCTTCTACATTCTGATTATTTTCTTTAGCAAAATAATCTACAAAATTTTTTGTAAGAAGCGGTATATCATCCTTCCTTTCTCTAAGCGGAGGTAGTTCAATATTCAGTACATCAAGGCGATAAAACAGATCTTCTCTGAATTCCCCCTTTTCTACCATTTCTTTTAGATTACGATTTGTTGCGGCTACAACCCTTGAGTCAGTTGTAATAGGCTGAGTACCACCTACTCTCTCAAAAGTTTTAGTTTCAAGAATTCTCAGAAGTTTTACCTGAGTTGACGGATCAATCTCTCCAATTTCATCAAGAAAGATTGTTCCTTTATCAGCCATCTCAAATCTTCCAATTCTTCTTTCAGAAGCCCCGGTAAAAGCGCCTTTTTCATGTCCAAAAAGTTCTGATTCCAGAAGATTAGCAGGCAAGGCAGCGCAATGAACAGGAACAAACGCACCTTTTCTTCCACTAAGGGTATGTATAGCCTGAGCAATCAGTTCTTTACCTGTACCGCTTTCTCCGGTAATAAGTACGGTGGATTTAGCCGGAGCAACCTGTTTTACCATATCAAGAACAGCCCGCATTTTAACTGATTTCCCGATAATATTTTCTACACCGTATTTTTCATTAAGTCTTTTTTTCAACATCTGGTTTTCTTCTTTTAAATTTGCAGACTCAAGAGCCCTTTCAAAAATCTGCTCCATTCTATCAACATTTACCGGTTTAGAAATAAAATCATACGCTCCTGATTTAATAGCATCAACAGCAGTTTCAATAGAGCCATAAGCAGTTATCAGGATACATGGCGGGACAGGATCTTTCTTTTGAGTTTCTTTTAGAATATCCATACCATCCGCACCCGGCATCTGAATATCTGTAACCACAAGATCAAAATTATTCTTCTTTAAAATATTTATTCCTCTAATACCATCCTCAGCAATGGTTATATCATATTTATATCTTAACAATTTTGCTATACCGTTTCTTGTGTTCCTATCATCCTCCACAAGCAAAATTGTTTTTTTATTTTTATCATTTTTCATACTTCTACCTAAAAATCAGGTTATTAATTAATTTGAATAACCAATATCCAACAAATAATCATTCAGCAATTTAACAGTTAGTTTCTTTTACGGCTTAGCCGCTTTGGAATGCTAAGATTAAGTTCTGAGCTCTTAATTATGCCCGTTATTCCTGCATTAACATTGCATTGCTCGTTTCTACAATACACTATCTGCAAATTGCCACAATGTTAAAGCCAAATCAATTGGCTTAAATCAAAGCGCAAAATCCAATTTGCGCACTCCGAAAAATTTCGTAATTAGCGTCAGTCTTCGGAAAAATCGAAGTTTTATCTAACAGAAACACTCTGTGTTAGATTTCTCCAGGCTTAAATTATATTTTAAGCAACAACAAAAAAAGCTGGAGAAATACTATGAAAAGTTATGGCAAGAAATCTAATAAGTCAAGAATCAGAATAACAAATGCAATGACAATGTTGAATCCTGATACAGCAGGCATAGATATTGGCTCAGAATTTCACTGGTCATGTGTACCTGCAACTCATACAGAAAAAAATGTTCAAAAATTTGGAGCTTATACTGGAGAATTGAAAAGAATGTGCCAGTGGTTTAAAGAATGTGGAATAACAAGTATAGCAATGGAATCTACAGGAGTATACTGGATACCAGTTTATCAAATGCTTGAAAAGTTTGGTTTTGAAGTGATACTTGTAAATGCCAGGCATTTAAAAAGCGTAGCCGGACGCCCTAAAACGGATATTTATGACTGTCAGTGGATTCAGCGTCTTCATTCCTACGGTTTGTTGAAAGCCTCTTTTCGTCCTGAAAATTCGATTTGTGAGATTCGTTCATTAAAACGTCATAGGGATAATATGATAAGAGATTTGAGCCGTCATGTTCAACATATGCAAAAAGCACTTCAGCTTTCAAATATTAGACTTGACAAAGCTGTATCGGATATAACAGGAAAAACAGGCATGGCAATAATTAGCGTCAGTCTTCGGAAAAATCGAAGTTTTATCTAACAGAAACACTCTGTGTTAGATTTCTCCAGGCTTAAATTATATTTTAAGCAACAACAAAAAAAGCTGGAGAAATACTATGAAAAGTTATGGCAAGAAATCTAATAAGTCAAGAATCAGAATAACAAATGCAATGACAATGTTGAATCCTGATACAGCAGGCATAGATATTGGCTCAGAATTTCACTGGTCATGTGTACCTGCAACTCATACAGAAAAAAATGTTCAAAAATTTGGAGCTTATACTGGAGAATTGAAAAGAATGTGCCAGTGGTTTAAAGAATGTGGAATAACAAGTATAGCAATGGAATCTACAGGAGTATACTGGATACCAGTTTATCAAATGCTTGAAAAGTTTGGTTTTGAAGTGATACTTGTAAATGCCAGGCATTTAAAAAGCGTAGCCGGACGCCCTAAAACGGATATTTATGACTGTCAGTGGATTCAGCGTCTTCATTCCTACGGTTTGTTGAAAGCCTCTTTTCGTCCTGAAAATTCGATTTGTGAGATTCGTTCATTAAAACGTCATAGGGATAATATGATAAGAGATTTGAGCCGTCATGTTCAACATATGCAAAAAGCACTTCAGCTTTCAAATATTAGACTTGACAAAGCTGTATCGGATATAACAGGAAAAACAGGCATGGCAATAATTAGAAAAATACTGAATGGAGAAAGGAGTCCATCAGAGCTTGCAAAACTTAGAGACGGACGTTTGAGAGCTACAGAAAAAGAGGTTGCATCAGCACTTGAAGGAGATTATAGAGATGAGCATATTTTCATGCTTAAGCAAAGTTATGAAGCTTATGAATTTGAGCAGAATCAGATACTTGAGTGTGACAGAGAAATAAAAAATCTTCTTGATAAACTTAATAAAAAAATAGACAGCAATCTTGTACCACCTCCTCCGGCAACCGATGGAACTAAAAGATCAAATTCAAATCAGCCTAATTTTAATTTAAGGCCATATTTATATGAAGCTTTTGGTGTTGATTTAACGCAGGTTCATGGTCTTCAGTCTACAACAGTGCTTACTTTACTTACAGAAGTAGGAACAGATTTAAGCAAATGGGAGACAGATAAGCATTTTAAATCATGGCTCGGATTATGCGTAAATAAAGAAATAAGTGGAGGGAAAATTCTAAAAAATAAAACCAGAAAAGTATCCAATCGTGCTGCAGCCGCTTTAAGAATGGCAGCCACATCTCTTAAAAACAGCAATAGTTATCTCGGCGCATTCTACAGGAGAATACGGGCAAGAGCAGGAGGCCCAAAAGCCGTTACTGCTACAGCAGCCAAGCTGGCAGTAATATTTTATAATATGGTAAAAAATCAAAAGGAATATAAGGCGCTGGACATAAATTTCTATGATGAAAACTACAAAAAAAGAGTCTATAAAAATCTAAAAAAAAGAGCAATGAATATGGGATATGAATTAGTTCCCATTGAAAAAGCAATATAACAATAAAATAATTTAAATATATGAAAATTAGACAAACATATAAAAGCTCGGCACTTCTATGGTGGTTTTACCCCGGTAATTAGCGTGAGACGTTGTGTTATGTTTTTATCATTGGTGAATTTTATATCCCGTAGGGGAGACTTAGTCTCTAAAAAACACAACTTCGTTTGTCTTATTTATTATAATGAAAAATGAAATTTAAATATAAAACAAAAAAAATAACCCCTGATGTTTCAGGGGAGTAATTTATAATTCTTAATTATTTTTTATTATCCCTCTGATGAAGGAAGCAGTCTCACTCTCTGTGAATACAGAGGAAAGCTTATAGTAAATACTGTACCTTTGCCAGGTTCAGTTTCAACAGCCAATTCCGCTCCATGCTCTCTTACAATTCTTTCAACTATCATTAGCCCTAAACCTGTACCGGCTTTCTTTCTGGTAAAATATGGTTCAAAAATATTTCCCATGTCTTTCGCAGAAATACCGCATCCGGTATCTGAAATAGACAGTTTTAGATAATCCTCATTTACTGTGCAGATAATATTTATCTGCCCTCCTTCCGATATCGCCTGGGAAGCATTCTTTATCAGGTTATAAACAGCCTGTTTTATCTGGTTTGAATCTCCCGAAATATCAGGCAATACATCCGGCCATTCACAATGTACTGTTATGTAGCGCTCTTCGAGTTCATTATTCATAAAATTTAAAGTTGCAAGAACCACTGCTTTTAAATCCAAACTCTCAAAATTGGGTTTTGTGGGGCGGATAGCGCTTAAAAACTGGGTAATAATCAGGTCAAGTCTCTTCACTTCACTCTTAGCAATATTTATCATCTCAATAGCCTCTTCATCAGGTTCCCCTTCGAAAATACTTCCACAATGCCTCTGTAAAAGCTGAAGATGTATATTAAGACTATTCAACGGATTACCGATTTCATGAGCAACGCTTGCCGCAAGCATAGAAATTAATTCGCTTTTCTCTGATTCAAAATTCTGCTGATCACTAAGTTTTGACTCCGTAATATCATTTAGAATTATCGTCGCAAGTTCATTCTCATCATCATGTGGAACTATATAAAAATTAAGTATTCGTCGTCTTGGATACGAAATCTTAACATCCTGTCTGGAAATACGATACCATTCCTCTTCGTCTTCCTGAAGAATACGTTTCCAGTCAATATCTCGTAAAAATTTTGATATTTTCTGCTCGTGTATATTATCAGGAATTCCCAGCATATCCGCAGCGCTTTTATTTGTATATTGAATATTAAGCGAACGGTCTATTACAATAATACCTTCTTTAATGGTATTAAAAATAGTTTCCAGGAAGCCTTTATCTTTTGCCAGGTGCAGGATAAAAGCCTGCATATTGTTTGAATCCAAATTATCAAGTTTTGAAATTAAACTATCTAAAAATCCTTCTCTCATACAGTAAAACCATTTTTATGATTCATTTATTGGTTCTTAAACTAGAAACTGAAATATAACAAACTACTAAATAGCATCAATATTATAATATTCCAGCAATCTCTTTTAAATCCCCAACTTTTACTTTTGAAGCGCAGAGTCTAACATCTCCTGCTCCATAATAGACCATTATCTCATCACCGCTCTATAATACTGATTTATTATCAATCTGAACAGCTCCACACCTAAATACTGCATTTACATTATAAGGTCTAAATCTTTACAACCATAATTCTCGGAACATTCAATAAGTTTCTTAAAATCGTTAATACTAATAGACACAATAGCTGACTGACATTGAGCAGCATAAACCATCTTTGATTCCCATTGATTGTTTTTAACTGCTGTTAAAACTGGATTAAATTTAAATCGTTTTAGAATTCCATCCGAATCCCAATAACTATCTTCAGAAGATAATCTAATATTATAGCTCATAAACTAAGAATAAAGATATTTATTAACATCTATTTTATTGTTTAATTCATCTAAATATTTCTTTTGATATTCTTTATATTCTTCGAAAAGGCTTCTGGATGAATATCCCTCTGCCATTTTTTTCAAATCAGATAATTCAGAACTCACAAACTCATCAGGATAAGCTGAAGGATTAATTAACACAGCTTCTTTATAAACTTCCTTTGAAAACTCATAAAAATCATCTATTGAAAGCATTCTATAAATATAGCGACTTAAGTTATAAAGTTTTTCCATCGAAAGATAATCACCCATAAAAGCTTTTTGCATCATAAAACGTTCAATATCAATTTTCAGCTTATGCTTTTTCTCTTTCCCGGCAGGAGGTTTGTGAATTATAATCATTTCTTTATTAGAAACAAAGTAGCTTTTGAATTCTTGATTATGAATAGATAAGTCACATTTTTCATTACCGTTTTCATATATTAACCTGGCAGCCAGAAGAAGAGCAAAATCTTCACCTCTAGGAACATTCTCGGGATAGCACATTTTAGAGAAATATTCTCTTTTAAAAGTCATATTTCCACCAAGACCGAATATTGACTCAACAGGTTCTGATAAAGATGACAATCTCTTAAAGTCATCATTCATCATTTCACACTTTTTCCAGCACTCCATATCAGAGCTTTCATCAACAACAACAGAACCATCTTTTTCATACAGAGAATTCAATGAATAAATATGAGGATACATATCATACAGTTCTATCATTTTTACCAAATAATCCGGTCGTATTATTTCATCATCATCAAACTGTATGACATAATCTGAATCGCCGTTATACGGAAAAATAAATCCAAGATTTCTTATTTCACAATAACCGTCTACAGATAAAAAAGCATGCCCGGCTTTTCTTAAATTTAAAATATCACTATTCGTAATAACAAATACTTTTAAATCGGAATCTTTCACCATCCCGAATATTTTATGACGTATTTCTTCATCTCTGCCGGTATCATTATTTGCTGCAACAGCAAAAACGTATAGATCATATTCATGACCATCGGGCATATTTAAACTTTTTACCGAATCAAAAAAATCAGCAAAAGTACTTTTAGACTCGAATAATTCCAGATCTGTTGGATGATCAAATGTGTTTTCTATACCGGAATCTGTATTAATATATACATTTACAACAATCGATATTTTCTTCATAATTACACCTAATTCAGCTAGACTGAAAACAACAAGAACCAATATACAAACTTCAAATAATACTAAAAATTCAATAACTAAATTAAAAGTTTTTAACAATCATTTGTTTTTTTGAATTTACTTTTTGTTATTTATTTGGTTTTTGTAATTTGCTGTTTGTTATTTATTCAATTACAAGTTTTCTCATATATATCCAAAAATTCAAAATTAAACTGTATTCAGCATTTAAGCTTTCAGCTTTCTTTTATCGGATCAACATACTGAATTTTTAGTGCAAATATTGCTGATATTAACATAAATACACCACCAACAACCAAGGCATATATTGAATTATTACCTAACAGGTATTTTAATACGAAGCCAAAGAAAAGTGATATAATGATCTGCGGTACACACAATGAGATATTAAAAATCCCCATATTTAATCCCATACTTTCTTTATCAAGAGCCTCTCCTATTATAGCGTAAGGCAAACTCTGATTTCCGGCAAACATTATACCAACACCTATCATTATTACTATCAGCATATACTGACCTGAAACAAACAGAGTACAAATCAGACTTACTCCACCACACAACATTGTAATAGCAAAAAGCGCTTTCTGTGAAATAGATTTATTTATATAAGGCATTAAAAATGAAAAGATCAATGAAAAGACTGAATACATTCCAAAACAGAATCCCGCCCATTCAATTCCCTGCGTATATAATGCAGTATCGGGTTTTGCTTTAAAAATGTTTTCAGCAACTGCAGGAGCAAAGTAAACAAACATAAGAAATATACCCATCCATGCAAAGAACATAGCAGTAGAAACCTCACGCATAATTTTGGGCATTTTAAAAATTCTTGTAAAGCATCCCATTGATTTAAGAAAAATACTTCCCTGCGCCTTTTTGTCTTTTCTAAATGTATCAATATCTTCTGGAGGAAACTCTTTTATTGAAATACATGTAATCAGCATACATACAGCAAAAACAATTGCTCCCAGAATAAAAGACAATTTCATAACAGCAGGTAAACTGCCTTCATGTGTCACATTACTTACATTAAATACATTAGCTAAAACCCATGGAGTAAAATATGCAATAGAAGAACCGGCAGCAATAAAAATATACTGAATAATATAGCCTACAGACACCTGTTTTTTATTTAAAATATCAGCCGGTAGAGCCTTATAAGGCCCCTGAAGCGCATTGATCGCAAACATCATTACAGCAAATAAAATAACAGCAATAGCCAGACTATTGGCATAAAGCATGCAGAAAAGTCCAATACATGCAACTAAACCTCCAAAAATCATAAAAGGCTTACGTCTTCCTAACGCAGTCCATGTCCAGTCACTCCAAACTCCTATTATAGGCTGTATTATTATTCCTGCTAACGGCCCTGCAAACCAGAACATTGAGATTTGACTTGATTTAGCCCCCACATACATAAAAACTGCACTCATATTGGCAAAGAAAAGCCCCCAGGCAAAAAAGACACCTAAAAAACCACAATTTAGAAGACAAATTTTTAAGGTACTGCAATTTTCTTTCTGCATACATTCCTCCATAAGTTATTTTTTTGATCAATCTCACATATATGATGTTACTCAATTTGTAGCAACAATTCAATATTTGATATTTAAATATTGAGTATAAACCAGGATATAATGTATTTGATTTTCCATTTTGACCTTCAATTTTTCAATAGTTTAGTTTATATTAAAAAATTCATTATATATTCAATATTGATAAGTCAACGCAAATATACTTTGAGCATAATAATATTCTTTTAAACAAAAGCTCATAATTCCTATGACTAAAAATAATAATAAAATTTTTTTCCCTTTAAACAAAACTGAAATAAAGCAGCTTAACGAGACTGATCTTGATGCTTTAATTGAACTTGACAAACAGGGACTTTTGATTGGGGCAAAAGAAGATATCAACTCATATAAACAACGACTTCTGAATATAGAGAAGGATATTGTTTCCTTAGGGCATGAACTCCAAGAAAAAGGCAGAATAGAACTATTTAACAAAGTATATGCATCTGAAAAAGATATTATCAATACAGAAATACTTCAAGAAGCTAAACAACAAACTGAAAGTACTTATAACTTCTCAATTAACTGGATTCCGGGGTTCTATTTGAGTAAAGGCCTTGGTTTCTTAACAGGAGGATGTTCAGCAACAACAGAATCCGGCTTTACTTTTTTTCTGATTAGATCAAGTTTCTCTTCAAGTAAAAAATGGCTGTGGTATAGCAGAAACGAACTGCTATCACATGAACTATGCCATTCTGCCCGAACAGCTATTAATGATAGGCGATTAGAAGAATTCTTTGCATATAAATTATCTACAAGCAAACTTAGAAAATATTTGGGAAACTGTTTCCAGGGAACATATGATGCTATCCTACTTCTCACGCCTATTTTTCTGCTTCTGATAATTCAGCTTATAAATACTTTTTTCTTTTTTAATCTACCAATCTGGATATTCTGGATAATTGCTGCTGTTTATCCGGTATTTCTTTTAATAAGAAACCAGCTTTATAGAAATTATTATTTTAAAGCCAGGAAGAAATTAAATGCTACTCTTGATAATAAATTAGTAGATTCAATTCTATTCCGCTGCACTTCAGAAGAAATTATTGAAATCGGAAAATTTGATAATAACTCCAAAGAGTTAATGAAATGGTTCAAAGCAAAAGAGGAAAAAGAATTGCGCTGGAAAGTAATAAATAAGCGGTTTATAAAAAATTAAGGCATGGAATTCCATGCCTTATTATTAAAAATTTTTTAACAAAAATTTTTAGTCCATAGTTTTTACAACCATACCTGAGCGCAGTTTTGGTTCAAACCATGTAGATTTAGGCGGCATAACCTCACCGGCATCAGCAATAGCCATTAGTTGATCCATTCCTGTTGGATAAAGAGCAAACGCAACTTTGCAATCCTCATTACATCTGCGAACCAACTCTTTTAATCCGCGAATTCCACCAATGAAATCAATTCTATTATTAGTTCTTGGATCATCAATACCTAAAATAGGACCAAGTACATTGTTCTGAAGGACTGCAACATCCAAAGAATTTACAGGATCATTTTCGGGCACAACACCCGCTTTTGGAACCATTGTATACCATTTTCCATCAATATACATTGAGAACTCTGCACGCTGTTTTGGTTTTGCTTCTTCCGGGTCGGAAATATTCATCTCTGAAAGATCAAATTTTTCAGAAATTTTTGCTTTTAGTTCTTCTGCACTCAAACTGTTTAGATCTTTCAATACCCTGTTATAGTCCATAACATAAAGCTGGTTTTCAGGAAAAATTACAGCTAAAAAATGATTATAAGGCTCATTTCCAGTATGGTTTGGATTTTCTTCTTTGCGGGAAATACAGGCTCTCGAAGCCGCTGCAGATCTATGATGACCATCAGCAATGTAAAGAGCTCTGATATCTTTAAACTCATCTACAAGCTTTTCAATGGTAGGTTCATCTGTTACAATCCATAGAGTATGAGCAATACCGTCTTCTGCAACAAAATCAATATCAGGTTTATGTGATGTAATTTCTGAAACAGTTGCATCAATGCCTGGTTTATGCGGGTATGTTAAGAATGCAGGTCCTGTATTTGCATTTAAAAGTCTAACATGTTTTGCACGATCATCTTCCTTTTCTTTTCTTGTATGCTCATGCTTTTTAATTAAACCGGTCTGATATTCTAAAGCAGAAACCCCAGCAACAATACCTGTCTGCTGGATATTTCCCATCTTCTGTCTGTACACATATAAACTCGGGGTTTCATTTCTAACAAGAATCCCTTCGCTAATAAGTTTTTTTAAATTTTCAGCACCTTTTTTGTATACTTCTTCACTATGAGAATCTATACCTGCAGGAAAATCTATTTCAGATTTTACTACATGCAGAAATGTATAAGGATTGCCCTCTGCCATCACTCTTGCTTCTTCTGATGACATAACATCATAAGGAAGAGATGCTACTCTTGATGCTAATTCTGGTGCCGGTGTATATCCTCTAAAAGGTCTAATATCTGACATTTTCCTATCTCCTTGAATAAAAAATTTAAGGCGACATTTTACTGTCGCCCTATTAAAACTTACTTATGCTGGATTTTCCTGCTGGAATTTTTCCATGAATGCCTTCAATGCCTGAACACCTTCCATTGTCATAGCATTGTAACAGCTTGCACGACATCCGCCAACATCCCTATGACCTTTCAAGCCAATTAAATCTGCAGCTTTAGCTTCAGCTATAAATTTGGCTTCAAGCTCTTCAGTAGGAAGCCTGAATACAATATTCATTACAGATCTGTACTCTTTTACAACCGGACAGTTGTAATATCCGTTACTTCCATCAATAGCACCATATACTACAGCGGCTTTTTCAGCAGCTCTTCTTTCAATCTCTTTTAATCCACCAAGACTCTTCATCCATTTTAATACTTTACCCATCATATAGATAGAAAATACTGGCGGTGTATTATATAAAGATTCTTTTTTACAATGAATATCTAAACGCAGATAAGCACCAAGATTCTTATTAGTTTTATCTAATATGCTTTTACGGATAAACATAACAGACATTCCTGCAGGCCCCAGATTTTTCTGTGCTCCGCCATAAACGATATCAAATTTTTCCCATGGAATAGGACGGGTCATAAAATCAGAAGACATATCTGCTACCAATGGCACATCTACATCAGGCCATTCAATAGTTCTGATACCGCCAATTGTCTCATTTGTTGTAATATGAAGATAGCGTGTATCAGGTTCAAGTTTAATTTCTTCATTTCTAGGCATGCGTGTGTATTTTTCGTCTTTGCCTGACCATGCAGCATAAACTTCACCATAATAAGCTGCATCTTTCAAAGCTTTGCCAGACCATGCTCCACAATCAATATAAGCACCTTTCTGACCATCAACCAGAAGATTCATTGGAATCATTGAAAAGGACATTGTTGCACCGCCCTGAATAAACATAACTTCAAAATCATCAGGAGCACCAAAAACTTCTTTTGCCAAAGCCATAGCTTCTGCATGAGTCTGATCATATTCTTTACCACGATGGCTCATTTCAATAACGGACATTCCGCTGTCCATGTAGTTTGTGAATTCAGCCTGAGCTTCTTTTAAAGCTGAAAGCGGAAGTGTGCAAGGACCTGCACCAAAGTTGTGAACTCTTTTTCCCATTGTTCTGCCTTTCTCTTTTACTTAAATATTCAGGATCAAATAATTTCTAATTTTTAACTTCTAAATTTTATTTTTCCTTCTCAACACTGCTGTTAACATCAACCTGGATAATATTATCAATAGTGCGTATTTTTTCAATTGTCATATCATCAGGACGTTTACTGATATGGAGTATTATCTGTTGAGCATTTTCACCGGAAAAAACACGACTTTCCAACTGCTGCAGATTAATTCCCTGCTCTTTTAAAAGCAGCAATACAGATGCTAACACTCCAACGCGATCGAATACACGCATAATAATTGTATGTTTGACAACAGGTTTCATTTCCATGTTAACCGGATGAAGAACTACACCCTGTTCATAGTTTTTCAGAATTTCAATAACTTCTGCTGCAATTGCATTCTGTGCCTGTTCTGTTGAAGCTCCTATATGATGTGTTCCATAAACATGGGGATGCATTGAAAGCGGAGTTTCCATTATTCCCGTAGCTGTAGCACATTCTTCGTTATATACATCAAGTCCAGCCCAGATATTTTTTTCATCCATACCTTTCAGAAGAGCTTTATCATCTACAATATTTCCTCGGGAAGTATTTATTAAAATGGAGTTTGGCTTCATATTAGCCATAAAACTTTCATTAACCATACCCTTTGTATGAGGGTTTGAAGGAACATGAATCGTAACAACATCTGACTGTTTTACAAGTTCTTCTACTGTAGAGCAAAATGAAAAGACCCTGTTTTCAAGGCGATCTTTTACTTTTGGAGGCTGTATATTTTCAGCAATAGGATCATAAGCCAAAATTTTCATTCCAAAAGCTTTTGCCCTGTCGGCAAATGCTATACCTATTTCACCAAATCCTATTATACCAACTGTTTTTCCAAAAATACCATCAGCTTTGGAGTATTGTTTTTTGTTCCATTTTTTATTTTTCAGATCAGATGTACAATCAACAATTTTTCTATCAAGAGCCAGCATTAGGCCAAATGCAAGTTCAGCAACTGCAATAGAGTTTTTGCCCGGAGTGTTACAAACAAAAATCCCTTTATCAGCAGCGGCGGCTACGTCTATAGTATTAACCCCGGCGCCTGCACGAATAATCATACTCAGTTTATCCGAAGCATCAATCACTTCAGCTTTAACTTTAGTGCTTCTTACTATAAGTACATCATACCCGGGAATTGCAACAGAAAGTTCTTCCGCTTTCAAATCGGGATTAAGCACTACTTCATGGCCTAGGGAATTCAAATCTTCAAGGTAAGCTTCCTGAAACTTATCAGCAATTAAAATCTTCATGAATTTGCCTCTTTTTCAAATCTATATTAATCAAGTATAAATACGAGACTCTAACCTGTCGGAATAATATAAACCGACAGTATCAATGATATTAGCCAGTTTAGACTAAAGATTCAAGGTTTTTACATGAAATTTAAGACATTTATTTTAATAGTCATATGAATCATACAAAATAATTAGGACTTATAATAAATTTGATACTTTGCATTTTAGATATTTATTTGATATTTGTATATCTGTTTATTGTTATTTAAAAAAATATATATGAGTTTAGATATTAAGATGAGTTCATCTGTAGAATTAAAAATTGAATCAATAGCATATGGCGGAAGCGGAATTGCCAGACATAACGGCATTGTATACTTTGTTCCTGGAACAATTACAGGTGAAACCATCCTTGCCACACCTGTTAAAGTTAAAAAAAGATTTATTATTGCCAGATACGAGAAAATAATTGAAGCATCTCCACATAGAATAACTCCCTCCTGCCCTTATGCATATCAACCTGAAAGTTCAAAACTATTCTGTCCCGGCTGCCAGTATCAACACTTAACATATAATGAAGAGTTAAAAGTTAAGAATGAACAGTTCGGGGATTTATTGAGAAGAATTGCCGGAGTTGATCCTGCCTTGAGAAAAGAGCCTATCGGATCATCTATATCCACCAATTACAGGAATAAAATAACTCTTCATGCAAAAAAGGGTAATAATAAATACAAGTTCGGGTATTATGCTGAAGATAATAAAAGCCTGGTTGAAATATCTAACTGTCAGTTGGCATGTAAAGAAATTAACTGGACTCTTAAAAATCTTACCGATAATCAAACTAAGTTTAATGATAAAAATATTAACTCGCTTACACTACGCTATACACAGGAAAACAGTATTAACTATTGGTTTAAAAATAAGCAAACAGGAATATTAAATGAGTATTCAAACATTCCTCAAAGCCTACTTCTTGAAGAAAATACAATGTATGGAAAGTTTCTTGTTCCTTATGATTCTTTTTTTCAAATCAATATTTATCAAAGAGATAACCTGATCAAAGAAACACTCAAAATTCTACAAGGGATTTCATCAGAATTTATATTGGATATTTTTGGAGGGGTAGGAGTGTTTGGTATCTGTGCTGCAAAAAACACTAACGATAAAGTTTTTATTGCTGATACTGATAAAGAAGCTGTAAATATCGCAAAGAAGAATGCTGCTCTGCATAATGTTAAAAACATTGAATTTATGTCAGGTCCGGCATTTAAAACCGGAGATGCTTTTTTTAGAAAAATAAACTCAAATAAAACTACTCTGATTCTTGATCCCCCAAGAACAGGTCTAGGGAAAAAATTTACAGATAAAGTATCTAAATATTATCTTCCTAGAAATATCATCTATATTTCATGTGCAGCTGACACGTTATGCCGTGACTTGAAAGAACTCTGCGGAAACGGATATAAAGTTGAACATACAAGATTAATCGACATGTTTCCAAGAACTGCTCATTTTGAATCGATAACCCTACTTACCAAATAAAGATTTGGTGATTTGGTGATTTAGCAATCTGATAATTTGAAAATTGAGGGATTTAGGGATTGTAAGCCGAAAGTAATCACTCAATTCAATGACATTGACTAGATTACACCGTATTCTTTCCTCTTATGAGCAAAGCTTTGGAGTGCGGAAATTTGATTTTCCGCTTTGTTTTTAGCCGATTAGATTCGGCTGAGCAATGTATTATTTATGAATTTGAAATAATAGAGTCGGACAACGTCTAGATAATGCCGGAACAATCGGCATTATTGAAAACGATGAATATAATTATCGCATTCCAAGGCAGCTAAGCCGCAAAAGGACATTGTATATAGAGACTATTTAGTAATAAGTTATCATTAAACTGTTTACTCTGCGCTTTATTGGATAATCAGTTGAATTATCACCTAAAATTCCTTACAATGCTTAAATACTTGAAAACTCACTCTTTATCCTAAAAAAAATAATAATTAAATATCTGAGGTAATTACAAAACACTGGGTGTTTCGGTTTTGACCAGGCTATTCGCCTGACAGGCGCCGCAAAACCATTTATCCCAGCGATTAGCTGGGCTCCAGTGGTGAATGCGAAATGGAGGGAAACGCTCAGTCGTTTCCGCTACCAGCGTATATTTTGCAATCAGCTCATCTGAAACAATTTATGAAAAAAGTCGTTCTATATCTGCTAACAACATCTCCTATTGTTGTTAGCGCAATTGCAATTTGTTATCTGTATGTCGATTTACCCGTTGCTCTTTTTTTTGAGAATATAATTAAACTCAATAAAATCAACGTCAGCGCTAAAGCCCATACAAGAATACACTTGACCTTACTCTGCTATTTAGCTATGCTTCCATGTTCCGCTCTTTACTATCTTATAAAAATATATTCTATGGATATTGGAAGAAAATATAATATTTAAAACGAGCTAAATGAAAAAACTATTAGGGAATATAAAAATAATAAAGTTATTGCCGAAACTTACCTCGGTACAACAATATCTCTTGGCTTCCATCAGTTATATACCCAAAGCGTCTGATTTTTATTTATCTCTATGTACAACATGTCGAAAAGCTTTATAAAAATCAGTTTGATTTCCTAATATTTAGTCAAAAATAATTAATAATTATGATAATTCATAACACTTTGTGCTTTTTGCAATGAGCTCAGCAGCAAACAAATGTAAACATTTTTTTCAAAAGTCTATATTCAAAAAACTTAAATAATACCATATAATAACGATAAATTATTATTAATAAATTTTTAATATTCCTAAAATGAGGCACCAAAAATGAGAAGAATCACCATCTCTATTGTCACGCTTTTAGCCGGCATTCTATTAACAACCTCCTGTAAGGAGTTATCATCCTTTTATGGGGTTGATAATATAAAATATGTAACACCCCAAGATGCAAAAATTGTTATTGACGACCTAAGTATTCCTGAAATAGACTCCAAACATGAATTTACAGGAAAATATAAAGCAAACACTGAACTGAAATATGCTGATTATAACAAATACAACGATCCTTCAGGCGCAGTCAGAAAGTTTTTTGAAAAGTTCCCTATTGAACTCCAGAAAAATGAAGGCAAGGCAAAACATATCACACAGAAAGAATTTCAGGATGGCTGCGTAATCCCTTATATTAATGGATTATGGCTTTCAACAGAAGGGCTTTTACGTATTCCATCAGAGGAACATATAAAAGAACTTGCCAAAGAACATATGATTTCTCCAAATAAAGAAATATCACCATATTGCTATAAACTTATGAAAGAAGGCTGGCCAGTTTATTACCCTCAACAGTTTGAAAGCATTATAAAAGATAGATTAGGCAAAGTAGAAGGCATTCAATTAGTAGCACTCCCGGAAGAAAGACCTGACTCAAAACCACTAATCTATGAAAATGGTCAATGGAAAAACCAGGAACATCTATATAATCATATCGGACTTCTATATCTTCCTAACAGCTTTATTGTTCCTGGCGGCATTTTTAATGAGATGTTCGGTTGGGATTCATATTTTATGATAATTGGACTGATAAACAGTGCTGAATACATAATTAACAATCCAAATGCTCAGATTTATACAACCGCTAACGGATACAAGCAAGCCACTCCAAAAGATGCATATGAAATGTTTAAAATAGCTAAAGGAATGGTGGATAATCACATTTTTGAAATTTATTTCTACGGTGGTTATATCCTGAACGCAAACCGCGTTTATACAATGCAGCGTTCGCAGCCGCCATTTTTAACAAGTGAAGCTCTTATTGTATATAGATTCTGGACCAAATATGGCGATTCATTAATAAAAACACTTGATGATGAATATGAAGAAATTGAATATTATGACACATTAAGTCCATTTTTAACGGCAGACAAACATATAAATGCATATAAGCCTCCTAAAAATTATGAACAATGGATGGCAAGAGAAGTATTCCCGGCAGTACTGGCTTTCTTTGGATACTATACAGATCCCAATACTGTTTATAATACCTGGAGCCCTTTTGATTCTCAAGCTGACTCAAACGTACCATATAAATATAGCAATGTTGATGCAAATCCAAATTCAAACAAACGTGTTGTTAGTGTAAGCTCACCTAATGGTCAAAACTTATATCAGACAGCAAGATATTATACTGACGGCGAAGGCCCATGCCCAGAAGTTGTTTTCAGTGCCTCACCTGGAAATAGAGCATTATATACTCCCAATTACACAACATTTTTTAAGAGCAGCCCTATACAGAATCCAAAAGAGATTTACTACAACCCAACAACAAATGAACTGACAGGATGGTTTTATAAAAATGACAGAGCTGTAAGAGCTTCGGGATTTGATTTATCACAGCGTTATGGAAATGCAGGACAGGAAATTCTTGATTACAGTCCGGTTGCACTAAACTCTCTACTTTATCAGATGGCAGAAGATATTATGTTGTTTAATAGAGAAATAAATCCTAAAAATGCTAAATATTATGGAATAAATAAAAATGATTTGACCGATTATATCAATAAAGTCTTCTACTGGAAGGAATCCATCAAGAAGTATCTTAACGAAGAATCATGGGATGCAGAAAACAGTTGTTTCTCTGATAAAAAAACCAATAAAATGAATTTGACAAAATCAGCTCCAAATTTTGTATATCCTTATATTACAAGCTATTGTCCATTTACAACAAATGCAGCTGATACAAAAAAATACAATGTACAGGCAAATAAAGAACCTTTTATCCCGTCTAAACTTACAATAGCAAAATTTCAGGAACTCTTAGACGATCAAAACATTCAGAAGATTTATGGAGTAACTACAAGTTTCCATGATACAAAAGGCGCTACTCAGTGGGATTTCCCTGTAGCATGGGCTCCTAATGAATATTTTGCATATATAGCCCTTGCAAACAACAAAGTTGAAAATACAAGTATTGCAGCAGGATGGCAGGATTCAATTGACATGTATTTTGCACTGTATGGTATAATCATTGAAAAATATCTGGCATATAATCCACTTGGAGTTGTAAAAGTTTCAACCGGCTATGCAGAAAATAATGCAGGGTTTGGATGGACTAATGGTATGTACATGTATTTTGTAAACAATCCTAATACAATCAAGTAATTTTTGATTTAGTGATTTGAGGATTTGATAATCTAGAGATCTCAGATTTTTAAAGCTGTAAATCTTAATTCAATAATAATAAAAACTATTTAATAATAAAAACTTAAAGTAGAGATTACAATTTCCGCTTTAAGTTTTTGTATATTTGCCAACATAATAAAATTACAATTAATCAAAAAATTAATTAACAATGAGCAAAATCTAGCTTTAACAATATATTTATATATATTCTGAATAAAATTAGGTATAAAGAATAATTTAAATAAACGTAAACGTGGAAGTTTAAAAATGGGGAAAATTGAATTAAAAAAGATAGAAGAAGCTATTGATAGAATATTACCAAAAATAAAAGAAATAAGACATCATATTCATCAGAATCCCGAAATTGGACTAAAAGAATATAACACATCAGATTATATTCGCTCAAATCTTGAAGAACTCAATCTTGATATACTCTCCCCTTTTCTTGAAACAGACATAGTTGCATTTATCAATAAGAATAAAACTGAAAAAAATATCACTTTGCGAGCTGATATTGACGCTCTCCCATTAGAAGAAAAAACAGCTCTTCCATATGAATCCCAAACTAACGGAATGATGCATGCATGTGGACATGACGGACACACTGCAATGTTGATAGGCGCAGCAATGATATTGACTGAATTTAAAGAAAAGCTTAATGGTTCAGTCCGATTCGTTTTCCAACCGGGAGAAGAAGTTGTAGCCGGAGGTAAAAAACTTGTCGAAGCTGGCGCTTTAAAGAATCCTAAGCCTGATTTTTCGTTTGCTCTTCACGGTTGGAATGGTGTTGCAGAAGGCGTTTTTTCTTCCAAAACAGGAGCATTCACATCAGCAGCCGACTGTTTCAAAATAACAGTAAAAGGCAAAGGGGGTCACGGCGCTTCACCTGAAGAAGCAATAGATCCAATACTAACCATAGCAAAAGTAATTGATGGACTTAATCATATTGTATCGAGAAGAATATCCGCACTGGATTCTGCTGTTATTTCAATATGCAGTCTACACAGCGGCAAAAACTCAAATATAATACCTGACTCTGCAATGCTTGAAGGAACCACAAGATATTTTGATCCTGAAGTTGGTAAAGTTATTCCAGGCTTGATTGAACAGACAGTAAAAGGTATTTGTGATAGCATGGGAGCTGATTATGAATTTATATATAAAAGTCCTTACATTCCTATGCTTATTGACAAAAAAGCCTTTGAGTTTGGAAAAGCAAATATCATAGATATTTTCGGAGAAGATAATTGGAATAATATGGAAAAACCTGAAATGGGCGCTGAAGATTTTGCATATTTTCTGCAGGAATCACCAGGAGCTATGTTCAAATTGGGATTAGGAGAAAATTATACAGCACTTCATAATCCTCACTTTGACTTTAATGATAAAGTCTTGAAAAAAGGTATTCTTTTTTTTGTTACAATTGCACTAAAGCATCTCTGCTAAATAGAGCAAATAATATTCAAATACAAAGATTACAAAAAAAATGGAGGGCGTCCGTCAATGCTATTAACTTAAGGGTTTATAAAAAATCAAGCGGAAATACAAATTTAATTTAAGAACTGTGATTCTGGAGGGAAACGCTCTGTCGTTTCCGAACGACCGATTGCATTGACAGGAAATGCTGTAATATACGAAAGATAAAATTTTTGAATGCAGAGGATGCACAGGGCGTTGGTTTTGACAGAGCAAAACCCTCCAGTATTTAATTTTAAGCGAAATGGAAAGCGGCATCTGCTAGGCCGTTTTTATATAAAAGTTTTTCTCTGAAAAATAATAAATAGTTAACTTGAAAAATAATGAGGGCTTAAGTTAATGACATTGGGGCGTCCGTACTAGGGCGCTAGAAAATACCAAGCGAAATAAATAAGGCAGTAGTCCATGCAACACAATATGGCTGGCTACGGAGTACCTCATCCTTCCACCTTCCGATTAACATCAAATCAATATTCAAAAGGATGACAATATTAACTTAACTTGATCAATATTCTTGAATACATATAACCATTTTCAGCATTTAATTGATATATTACATCATATCTGAAAACCATTGTCTTATTTCCAATTTGAATAAATAGTATTTTGCAGTATTTTTACACTCTTAATTATCGATTATTAACAACAAATAAATTTAATTTAAATTAAAGATACTGCTATGAATACTTCAAACTTTGAAAGTTCTCTCTCGAGAAGCCTTAACTCTCTTAATGTTGAATTTAAATCAGGATCAAAAGTTTCCGGCGAAATAATTGCAATCGACCGTAGATCCATTTTCGTTGATATCAACTCAAAAAGTGAAGGTATAATCAACCGGGAAGAACTTGTGGATAAAGAAGGAAACCTGACAGTCAATGTAGGTGATAAAATTGACGCATACTTTGTTTCTGATAAAAATGGTGAAATCACTTTAACTGTAAAAATGACAGGAAAATTCATCAGCAAACATCTTGAAGAAGCTTACCAAAGCGGTATTCCTGTAGAAGGTAAAGTTGGAGAAGAGAGAAAAGGTGGATTTAATGTAAAACTTGCAGGAAAAGAAGCTTTCTGCCCCTACTCACAAATTGATACTCACAGAAGAGAGCCTCAGGATTATATTGGAAATACTTATTCATTCATAATTACAGAAATGAATAGATTCAATATTGTTGTTTCAAGACGAAAACTTCTTGAACAGGATAAACAAAAGAGAATAAAATTTTTAAGAGAAACACTTGAAGTAGGCAATACAATATCAGGCACAGTTATAAATATTAAAAACTTCGGTGTTTTTGTTGATCTAGATGGTTGTGACGGCTTTATTCCAATATCAGAACTGGCATGGGGAAGAGTTACTGATCCTGAAGAAATAGTAAATGTTGGCAGCAGAGTAAAAGTTGAAGTAAAAGCTCTTGATTGGGAAAATAATAAAATAACACTCAGTTTCAGAGCAGCTCAGACATCATGGGATGACATTGCTGAAAAATATCCTTCCGGAACCGTAGTTAATGCCAGAATCACACGCCTGGAAAAATATGGGGCATTTGCTGAATTGGAAAAAGGTCTGGAAGGATTGATTCATATCTCCAAACTAAATCCCGGAGAAAAAATTTATCACGCAAAAGAAGCAGTTTCCGAAGATGAAATAGTAAGTGTTGTTGTGGAAAAAGTGGATACTGAAACAAAGAGAATTTCACTGGCTAGAAATTTTTCAACATCAGATTCCGACAATGAAGATAATGGCGAAGCTATTATTCTGACTGAAGGCCTTTCTCTTAAAGGAATAGTTGAAGGTTTGAAAAATTTTGGTATTTTTGTAAAACTTAATCCTACTCAAAACGGCCTGCTCCACATAAGTGAAATAAAAAGTGAAAACGAACCAGATATCTCATTAAAAGCTATGAGCAAAAAATATCCGATAGGTTCTGAAATTAATGTAACGATTAAACAGATTAGAGATGGTAAAATTTCACTCGGCTTAACAGAGAAAATGGAAAATTCTGAAGATCAGGCATGGAGACAGTTCAATAAGTCCAAAAAAAGCGGCAGTTTCGAAACAAGTATGGCTGACGCTTTCGACGGATTAGAATTATAACTTAAATAACAAATAGTAATTCACAAATCCCTGCTATTGTATTAAAATAAGGTCAGTTGGCCTCAACTGACCAAATCGTATATTATAAAAAAGATAACGAATTCAATACACTGAGAATGGAGGGTGATCCGAGGACAGACTCGCTCCCCCTTTTTATTTATACTCAAAGCAAAATGGTTTTCGAAAAATTTGATAATAATCGAGTTCAATTTCTCGATATATTGCCAAAGTTTAGAATACCTTCGGTATAATTAAATGCGATTGAATTACAAATAACATGAAAATCCAGCATGCAGAGAGAATCTACAAGCGACATCATTTATAAAATGAACGACAATCCTCCTTTTATGGAAAAGTTGTTTGCCGCGATACAGCACCTCTGTGCAATTATTATTCCAATAATGACGCCTGGATACATTATCTGTCAGACACTCGGCTATGATATCCAAACCACTTCATATATAATTAGTATGTGTCTGGTAATTTCCGGTATTGGTACATTTATTCAGGCGAAGAAATTTGGATTTCTCGGCTCAGGACTTTTAAGTATCCAGGGAACAAGTTTCAGTTTTGTGACAATACTTATTGTTACAGGACAGACCGGTGGAATAAGTTCAATTTTCGGGTCCTGTCTTCTGGGAGCCTTTGCTGCAATAATTATTGCTCCTTTTATGAGAAAACTTAAAAAGGTTTTTCCTCCTCTTGTCAGTGGTATTGTCGTTATATTAATAGGAACTACATTAATGCCGGTAGGAGTAGAATCATGCGCTGGAGGAGCTGCAGCAAAACTCAATGATACCTTTGGAAATATCTCCAATTTAATGATAGCCGGAACTGTTGTTGCACTGATAATATTTTTCCAAAGTCATAAAAATAAATTCTTAAGAATAAGTTCAATAATTATTGCGATAATAATAGGTTTTTTTATTTCTTTTATAACAGGAAAAGTAGATTTCACCCCTCTTTCAAACATTCAGCTATTTCAAATCCCAATACCATTTAAATATGGTATTTCATTCAATGCATCAACAATTCTTCCAGTTATTATCATATACATTGTGACATGTGTTGAGGCAATAGGAGACATCACTGCAACAGCAATGGTATCTGAAGAGCCAATCTATGGAGATGAACACATGAAAAGAGTTTCAGGAGGTGTATTAACAGATGGAACCGCATCTTTATTAGGAAGTATCTTTTCATCATTTCCGCTTTCAACTTTCAGCCAAAACAACGGAATTATACAAATAACAGGTGTTGCCAGCAGATATGTAGGTTATTACATTGCTCTATTTTTGTTAATAGCAGGTATTTTTCCATTTTTCGGCACTTTTTTAAGCATAATCCCACAACCTGTTTTAGGTGGAGCAATGCTTATTATGTTCGGGACAATTGCAGCAGCAGGAATCAAGGTACTATCTCTTGAAAAACTTGATAAAAGAGCATTTACAATAATTGCCGTTTCATTAGGATGCGGACTCGGAGTAAGTGTACCGGACGTATTTGATAAATTACCGGAATTAATTAAAACTTCATTCTCTTCAGGAATTGCCACAGGCGGATTTGTTGCAATCATCCTCAATCTGGTTATTCCTAAAACAATGAAATAATCTTTTAAACGAATTTCTCTGCAATTCCCACTATTACAGGTGAAACAACACTTGGTCCACCCTTTATATATACTTTTTTAAATTCTATGAACTTTAAGCCTGCATCTAAAATAGTTTTCTCAGTATTGCGATCAATATGACAATTACAAAAAGCAAATTTCCAAATAGATTTATAAAATTTCTGCCGTTTATAAATTTTCATATTGTCAGGATCAACTACATGTTCAATAAAAAAAAGTTTTCCTCCGGGTTTTAACACACGACATACTTCAGTCAATACCTTTTCAGGATTATTTACAGAACAAAGCGTCAACGTTGATACAGCGCAATCAAAAAAGTCATCAGGACACTTTATCTTTTCAGCGCCATATTCTATTACCATATATTCTTTCAATTCGTTCTGTGACAGTTTATTAAGTAAAAGTTTCCGCATATGATTATCAGGTTCCAATAAAACCAATCGGTCTACCTTATTTGAATAATAATTCAAGTTTACACCGGTTCCAGACCCAATTTCCAATACTTCCCCTTTAACCTTAGATAGTAAATCTTTACGCAATCCAGCCAGGGATTTTTTCTCCATTCCGGAAAGAAGCAGATCATAAAATTTTGTGAATAAATAGCAGCGCATCATAAAAATCATCAAATATTCTTATTTCAGTTATATTAAAATATACCGAGTCTCAGTAATAAACAATTGCTCAATGCTGCTGAATAATGCTCGGTAGTTGTCCTCAACCGCCTCACCTATTGCATGGAAAAACATGTTTAATCCAAATTCCTATAAATTGGTTATTCTCCTATTTCAAGCAGTTCACTCCAATCTGTAGTATAATGTTTACTTAAATATTCTCTTCTCATTTTCCAATTTGAGTTTTTGCTAAACCCTCCCCCGGCCAACTTAATGCTTCCTTTTCCAAGTTTCTGATTTATTTGATCTATCACAGAATCCAGCTTATCACTCTTTTCATTCTGCCAACAGAACAAACTCTCACAAAACATACTGTCGTCTATTAAACCACTCAGAATAATTCCTGATTTCTTATATTTATATCCTTCGTGAAAAATCGTTTCAAAACATTTTTTGGCAGTATTTAATATTTTCTGAGTATTGCTTGACGGAAAATCAAGAGGAAGAGTATATGAATTAGAATAGCGTAATTCCTTATTCTTAAATCTATGAGTTGTTATATATACAGTTACAGCAGAAGCAAGCTGTCCGCCTTTTCTTAATTTCTCCGTTATAGCTTCAACATAAGCTACAATACTCTCTTGCATTTCTTTTTTATCAAAAACATCTTTTCCAAAGCTTTTTGAGTAACATAAAGACTTTTTAGGCTGAGGCATAGTTTCAATTGTATAACACGGAATTCCTTTCAGTTCCATTGCTGTGCGCAGTAAGTTCACACCAAACTTTTTCTTTATTTTTTCTTCAGGATATCTGCATAACTGCCCTGCAGTTTTAATTCCCAACCTATACAGTTTATTTTTCAATCTCCACCCTATCCCCCAAACATCTCCTATATCAAAATCACCAAGAACGGATTCAATATGTTCCCTGTCTATCAAAACTGAAAACTTATTCTCTATCCGCTCTTTTTTAACAAGCTCAGCAGCAACTTTGCACAAAGTTTTAGTTTCTGCCACACCTACTTTTACAGGAATATCTGTCCATTTTTTTACTCTTTGAACAATATTTTCCGCAATTATATTGTACTCTTTAACTGAAGGAAGTTTAATAAATGCTTCATCTATTGAATAGATTTCAATATCTTGTGCAAACATCCTTAATGTTGACATAACTCTTTCTGACATACTACCATATAATTCATAATTTGAAGAAAACACGGTTCCACCACTTTTATAAATGACATCTTTAACCTGGTAGTACGGTGCTCCCATCTTTATACCAAGAGCTTTAAATTCAGGAGATCTGGATATTACACATCCGTCATTATTAGATAAAACCGCAACCGGTTTATTTCTCAATTCCGGCCTGAAAATCCTTTCACAGGATACATAAAATTGATCACAATCTACTAAAGCAAGCATACTATCTCAGTTTATGTATTACATTGGTTACAACACCCCAAACTTCAAAATTATCAGGATTATCTATTCTGATAGGGGTAAACATTTTATTTTCCGGTTGCAATATAATGCAGTTATCTCTTAGCAAAAGTCTTTTTAAAGTAAACTCACCCTCTACAACAGCAATAATAATATCATTATTTTTTGCCTCAATAGACTTATCCACAATTAAAATATCTCCTGAATTGATCCCGGCATTAATCATAGATTCGCCTCTTACGCGAATAAAAAAAGTAGCTGGAGGATTTTTGATCAGCAGTGCATTTAAATCCAGCTTCCCCTGAATATAATTTTCGGATGGTGACGGAAAACCGGCATTAACGTCCTCTTCGACAAAAGGAACAGAAATCTTTTTTGAAAAACCTACATCAAAGAATTCCAAATTACCACTTATATATTTTTTATCTTTTTTGTTCAACTCGCTTATCTTTACATTTATTAACTTTTCTAAAATCAATTAGTGTCGAGTATAACGATACTTCACTTTGTTATAATATTCAGCAAATTTTCATCTATTAACAAATCTTTTTTATATTTTAAGCTATAATATTTTATAGAATGGTAATTTTTTATTAAAGATATTAATGCATTTTAGAAAAAAACAACAATGAACAGATATAAATCCATTTTACGTATTTTTTCAGTTTGTTTAGCAATTGTTTACATCTCAATTATATCTTTAAATGCAGAAGTTAAATCAAATATCAACAATAATAAAAGATTACAAGTACAATTTCAGAAAATACTTGACAGTGCATTAAAAGAGATAAAAGGGACTGGAACAGTATGCCTAATTCGAACTCCTAATTTTCAATGGATCGGCTCTAGTGGATATTCTCCCCTGAAACATCAGGGGTTATTTTTTTTGTTTTATATTTAAATTTTATTTTTCATTATAATAAATAAGACAAACGAAGTTGTGTTTTTTAGAGACTAAGTCTCCCCTACGGGATATAAAATTCACCAATGATAAAAACATAACACAACGTCTCACGCTAATTACCGGGGTAAAACCACCATAGAAGTGCCGAGCTTTTATATGTTTGCCTAATTTTCATATATTTAAATTATTTTATTGTTATATTGCTTTTTCAATGGGAACTAATTCATATCCCATATTCATTGCTCTTTTTTTTAGATTTTTATAGACTCTTTTTTTGTAGTTTTCATCATAGAAATTTATGTCCAGCGCCTTATATTCCTTTTGATTTTTTACCATATTATAAAATATTACTGCCAGCTTGGCTGCTGTAGCAGTAACGGCTTTTGGGCCTCCTGCTCTTGCCCGTATTCTCCTGTAGAATGCGCCGAGATAACTATTGCTGTTTTTAAGAGATGTGGCTGCCATTCTTAAAGCGGCTGCAGCACGATTGGATACTTTTCTGGTTTTATTTTTTAGAATTTTCCCTCCACTTATTTCTTTATTTACGCATAATCCGAGCCATGATTTAAAATGCTTATCTGTCTCCCATTTGCTTAAATCTGTTCCTACTTCTGTAAGTAAAGTAAGCACTGTTGTAGACTGAAGGCCATGAACCTGCGTTAAATCAACACCAAAAGCTTCATATAAATATGGCCTTAAATTAAAATTAGGCTGATTTGAATTTGATCTTTTAGTTCCATCGGTTGCCGGAGGAGGTGGTACAAGATTGCTGTCTATTTTTTTATTAAGTTTATCAAGAAGATTTTTTATTTCTCTGTCACACTCAAGTATCTGATTCTGCTCAAATTCATAAGCTTCATAACTTTGCTTAAGCATGAAAATATGCTCATCTCTATAATCTCCTTCAAGTGCTGATGCAACCTCTTTTTCTGTAGCTCTCAAACGTCCGTCTCTAAGTTTTGCAAGCTCTGATGGACTCCTTTCTCCATTCAGTATTTTTCTAATTATTGCCATGCCTGTTTTTCCTGTTATATCCGATACAGCTTTGTCAAGTCTAATATTTGAAAGCTGAAGTGCTTTTTGCATATGTTGAACATGACGGCTCAAATCTCTTATCATATTATCCCTATGACGTTTTAATGAACGAATCTCACAAATCGAATTTTAAGGACGAAAAGAGGCTTTCAACAAACCGTAGGAATGAAGACGCTGAATCCACTGACAGTCATAAATATCCGTTTTAGGGCGTCCGGCTACGCTTTTTAAATGCCTGGCATTTACAAGTATCACTTCAAAACCAAACTTTTCAAGCATTTGATAAACTGGTATCCAGTATACTCCTGTAGATTCCATTGCTATACTTGTTATTCCACATTCTTTAAACCACTGGCACATTCTTTTCAATTCTCCAGTATAAGCTCCAAATTTTTGAACATTTTTTTCTGTATGAGTTGCAGGTACACATGACCAGTGAAATTCTGAGCCAATATCTATGCCTGCTGTATCAGGATTCAACATTGTCATTGCATTTGTTATTCTGATTCTTGACTTATTAGATTTCTTGCCATAACTTTTCATAGTATTTCTCCAGCTTTTTTTGTTGTTGATTAAAATATAATTTAAGCCTGGAGAAATCTAACACAGAGTGTTTCTGTTAGATAAAACTTCGATTTTTCCGAAGACTGACGCTAATAAGTCAAAAAAAATATCCATGACACCTTATGACAAACTTAGAATTGCAAGTATGACAAAGACCTATGTCAGTGTTGTAGTTTTAAAATTATGTGAAGAAGGCAAGCTTAACTTAGATGACAAGATAAATAAATACCTTCCCAATAATATCATCTATAATATTCCATATGCCCAAAACATAACAGTTAAACAACTATTAGGTATGACCAGCGGAATAAAAAGCTATACTGAAGAAGACTCCTACAATAATGCAGTTGAAGATAATCCATACCGCATCCCCTGGAAGCCTTATGAGATAGTAAAATATATCTATAATGCAAAGCCAAACTTCTTACCCGGAAAAGGGTGGGACTATTCAAATACAAATTATATTCTCCTTGAAATGATAATAGAAAATACTACAGGAAATACATTAGCAAAAGAAATGAGAAGAATAATACATACTCCTTTAAACCTGAAAAACACATTCATGGAAATTCAGGAGCCTCAAAAAGGAGGCTTCGGGGGCTTAACGGTAAGAGGGTACAGTGAATATGGAAAAGACGTCACTGAAATCCAGGATGCGCTTGGTTTAGCAGATGGAGGATTAGTGTCTAGCGCTTCTGATATTGCGGACTTCCTGCAGGCTTTATTTTTAGAAAGAAAACTGCTTAATACAAAATATCTATCATTAATGAAAACCATTTATAAGAACGAAGATTACGGATTAGGTTTGGAGTACATTTTTACTAAATACGGTACAGCATGGGGACATAATGGCTGTTCTTCCGGCTTTTCAGGAGAAATGTTATATATCCCAGACAGAAAACTTATTTTTGTAGTATTAACAAATGATGAAAATGATAGTAAAATTAGTGAAATCATTTTCGATAAAATCCTGAAAATACTTTCCCAAAAAAATACAAAAAATATTTAATTATCCGATTAGTAAGCTTAACAGGTAAACTTACACTTGCCGGATTTGTGTTCATGTATTCGACGCTTAAGATCAGAGGTGTAACCTGTATAAAATTGGGAATTATTAAGTTGGAGAATATAAACATAGTACATAATAAAAACCTATAGACAAAAAAATGGCTCCGGCGGTTGGATTCGCCCGGCTAATCGCCGGGCGCCCAGCGGCTAGCTGGGCGAACCATCCACCTCAAAATAATTCTTTAACTGCCTTTTAAGATTTTTGCGGCCATCACTAGTTTTTAAATAAATTTCACGAGCTCTAGCATCTGATTCAAGGATATAAGCTTCGTAATAGATTAGTTCTACAGGTAAACGTTGAGATGTAAACTTACACTTGCCGGATTTGTGTTCATGTATTCGACGCTTAAGATCGGAGGTGTAACCTGTATAAAATTGGGAATTATTAAGTTGGAGAATATAAACATAGTACATGATAAAAACCTATAGACAAAAAAATGGCTCCGGCGGTTGGATTCGAACCAACGACCAAGTGGTTAACAGCCACCTACTCTACCGCTGAGCTACGCCGGAGCAAGGATGACAAAGAGTCATCTGCAGAAATTCATCAGACAAAAAAATGGCTCCGGCGGCTGGATTCGAACCAGCGACCAAGTGGTTAACAGCCACCTACTCTACCGCTGAGCTACGCCGGA
>CAXXMS010000010.1:0-18299 GCA_963678745.2 Victivallales bacterium
TTCCTTTGTCTTTACATGAGTCAAGACATTTAAATAACAGTTCTTTTGTAGCTAAAGGTCTTGCAGCATCATGAATCGCGACAAACCTAACATTTGAAGGGAGGTGGTTTAGACCGTTAATTACAGAATTAAAACGTTCTTTTCCACCGGTAATATATGAAAAGTTATTATTCGGGATAAATTTTTGAGTTAACTCTTTGTATGTGTCTATTAAGTCCGGGTGACATACCAGTACAATTTGATGATCCGGACATGCAGCTCTGAAGTTAAGAAGCGAGTAAATAAAAACAGGGTAGTCTAATATATATTCAAGCAACTTGTTTTTTTTGCCATAACGGGAACTTGTTCCTCCGGCTACAATTACTACGCCTAGTTCATTCATTTTTCAGTTTTATTGAGTTTACTTTTTCTTTTTTGGACAGTCAAAAGATTGCTTTTTTGCAATTCTTCTCTGCTTTTTTATTTCTTCACTATCATCCAGCATAGCTAGTTCTTTTGCTATATTGTTGTCAATTTCTTCTTCTGTTGAGCCGTCATTCTGCTCTGAGACGTTAGATATTTTGTATTTGTCAGGATACACAACTCTAACCTCTTCTTTTGGGCAGGATAAATATTGTGAAGAATCTTCTATATAAACAGTAACATGCTGGGTCAAAAGATTTCTATCTACTATTTTTCCAATTCCTTCTGAACATTCACAAAAAGCGCCGCGTCTTGGCATATCTTTATCAAGTTCAATATAACCGCAATGTTCATATTTTAAACAGCATTTTAGTCTTCCGCATACGCCTGATATATTTACCGGATTTAACGAGAGATCCTGTTCCTTGGCCATTTTTACATTAATTGATTCAAATTCTTTAAGAAAACGTCTGCAGCATAAAACCTGGCCACAGGTTCCTAAACCTCCAAGTATTGCAGTTTCATCCCGAACACCTATTTGCCTAAGGTCTATTCTTGTGTTTAGGCTTTGCGAGAGATCTTTTACTAACTGTCTAAAATCAACTCTACCATCTGCTGTGAACTGAAAAGATACTAGTTTTCTGTCAAAAGAATAGTGAGCATTTAATAGTTTCATTGGCAGGTTTAGACGGTCAATATGTGTTTGTGCTGTTCTAAAAGCTGACTTTGCCCGCATTGCATTTTCATTAGCTTTACTTTTATCTATCATTGTAGCTTTTCTATCTACACATGGAAGATCTTTCTCAAGCTCTTTTGTAAGTTCTCCAACGATTTTTCTGATTTTACCATAATCAAGGCATCTGTTTTTTTTAATAATACAGTAATCACCTTCTTTTAGTTTTATGGAATCATCAGCATATACATCATACGATGCGCCTGTTTCAAGTAATATTTCATATAGTAATTTCATAAATAGTTTTCTTTCAATATTAACCAATCTTAAAGAGTTATATTGGTTATATATAAAGTTATTAAAAGCATTTTTTTGTCTTTAACTCTAACAAAAATACAGACAAAAAATGTTTTTTCAATGTGGTATGCTATAATATACGCAACGTATTTTTCTTGATGTGTTATTTTATATTATATCTATGAGCTATTTTATAGTCGTGAATAATGTCTGAGAATGACTGATAGGATAGGAAGTTTGAATTGTTCTGTAGATTTTTATATCTTTTGTTAATTTGCAACAATTATACAGGAGATATTTTTGTTTTTGGCTTATTTTGCTATAAGCAAGCTCAATAGTTTATAAATTCTTTTAAAAAATTAGGTTTATGTATAATTCGATCTTTGTTTTCTAGTAAAAAATTTTATATCAAGAAAATTTATATATATTTCTAATAATTTTTCTATATGTGGTACTTATGAAAAAAAAAGCGAAAAAACTTTGGATATATTTTATAATTATAGTAATAATTTTTATTATTATTTTGGGGGTATCCCTTATTTCATGGAAACCTATTCCTTTTTACTCTGACAATATAGACTTTAATGCATTAAACTCTGCAAATAGAAAAATTCAAAGAGAGTTTAATTTCTTGACTGACAACCAGGTAAAAACAAATACTCCCAGGAAGATATCTTTTTCAGCTTTGGAAATAAATGCATTGTTAGCAATGTCAATAACAAGTGCTCAAACTTTTAATTCAGGTAATAAAGTCTTTTCAGATATGATTGCTCGTTTTGATAATGGTATATTTTATTTTAATGCTTCAAAGAAAATTGGATTTTATACACCATTTGGTCGCTATATTAATATAAAATGTGATTTTAAATTTAATCTTAGTGATAAGACTATTGATTTTAAAGTACTTAATTTAGAAATCGGAAGAATTCCTGTTCCGCATTTCGTTATAGATTATTTGGTGAACGGAAAAAAAGATACAATTTATGCTGTTCCAGTAGTACAGAAGTTGTTGCGCTCAGTAAAGGAAATTAATGTATCTAAAAATAATATAGTTGTGATTTATTACCCTAAAAATCTTGTGTATGAATTAAAAGGTCTATTAGGCGAGCATATTATGATGAGATAGGAGTAGATATAGCTTTGGCAAGATTGAAGTATTGTTCTGGGGTAATATTTTCAGCTCTTACATTAGTATCTATTTCAAGGCTATCAAAAATATATGGAATATTCAAGTTTTTGAATTCATTGCCTAAATTCTTTACAGCTTTCTTCCTTCTTTGAGAAAATGCTGATCTTACTATTTTATTTATTGTTTTTCGCATTTCCTGTGATGGATAATTTGCTTTTCGAGTAAATTTAATTATTGCAGATTGGACAATAGGTCTTGGATAAAATACTTCCGGCGGAACAGTTCTTAAATATTCTGGTTCGTAAACATTTTTAATTTGTACTGTTATGCTACCGTAATTTTTACTGTCTGGTAATGCTGAAAGTCTTTCTGCTGTTTCTTTTTGTAGCAGAAAGAGCATATCTTTTGGGGGTAACGGCATATCTATGAATCTGGCAATAAGAGGAGTTGTTATAGAGTAGGGGAGATTTGCAATTATACGAAAATCATCTTCATTGACAAGCTTATTAAAATCTAATTTACACGCATCTTCATGTATAAGCTGAAAATTAGGCGCTGAATATTTATTTCTAATGTATTCAGCAAGTCTTGAGTCGTATTCAACAGCTTTAACCTTTGCTTTTGATTCTATCAGAAGTTTTGTTAAAGCTCCTAATCCCGGCCCGACTTCAACAATAAAATCATTTTCTTTAACGGCAGCAGTTTTGTTAATATAATCGAGTAGATTGTCATCTATCAAAAAATTTTGGCCTAATTTTTTTGACGGTTTGATATCAAGTTTGTTTAAAAGCAGTTGTAAGTCTTTGATTTTCATGGATAAAATAAAAATTATAGGGGCTTGCTCAGCCCCTTTATTCTTATGTGATTAATACATTATTGCATGTGCTAAAACAATTATTTAGGCATTTATTTTGCAGGTTGTTCTTTTTTCTGTTCAGGTGTTTGTGTTTCAGCTTTTGCCGGCTTTGACACTATAGGTTCTTCTACTGTTACCTGCACATCTTCTATTTCAGTTGCCTGAACCGGTAGATTTTGTATTTGTTGTTTTGCAAGTTTTTCTAAAACTTCTTTGGTTAATGAAATCTTAATATTCAGTTCATTACCATTTACTTTTAGAGAAACATCTTCCGGTTTAATCCCGGTATTTGGGTTTGTAACAAACATTGCAGTTAACATTTGAGTAGGCATTAATATTTTCTGTGCATCCTGTTGTGTTGCACATTCAATATTTCCACCAATTGTAAGAATATCATTTACATAATTAGCATATAGTAAACCACCTTTAGCTTGTACTGTTTGAGGATCAACTCCGAATGATTTTAGTAAATCATCGTTAACAATGCATCCCATCCAAATCATTTGTTTACAGTTTGTTTTATCTGTAAGCTGCATCATTTCTGCGTTTGATATTACAGATGTGCCCTTTCCGTCTAACAGTGAAATAGTATTGGTTATCATTTTTTCAGAACCAATTGCTAATAATTTATCATTTAGTTCTACCAAAATAACAATTTGACCATTCTCCTGCGGGATAGAATATGCTGTTTTATTATTAATACTCTTAGGAGTAACTTTACTTTTTAGCTCGCCTTCAATAATTGAAACTAGTTTATCAATATCAATTTTATTATTGGTTTTGAGCATTATCAAGGCTTCCGGCGTATTTATTTTCTTACCCTTTTCAGGAGATGCTATACCGAAATAGAGGCTGTCTATGTTGTCCCATCCCATTCCGGCCTTTTCAAGTTCTTTAACAGATGCAACGTTTTTATTTGCTTCAATTTGTTTTTTTACTACATCAAGCTTTGCTAAGCTTGCTACGTCAATTTTTCCAATAACACTGCAGTTGCCAGGTACTATGTTAAATGGATTTGATTTATCAATAGTTGAGTTTGTATAACTTTTTTCCTGTGTTTTTGTCTCTTTGGAACAGCCAGTTATTACCAAACCTAAAACAGTTGCAGTCATTAATATACAAATAGTAGTTAACGAAAACCTTTTTGTAATTTTGTTCATAACTATTACTTCCTTTTTGAAAATAATTTTTAAATTAGTTAATTTAGAAAGAACCGGTTCTCAACAGTACAAGCGTACATGCTCTTTCTACCTCTATATTATTTTCTTTACATATTTTTTCTAAATCATCGTTCTCAGTACCCGGATTAAATATAATTCTTCCTGGGGAAAGCTTTAATATTTCATCCTGCATTGATGATGATAATGAAGCATTTACATAAATACTGAGAGTATCAATAGGTAGTTTTATTTCAGATAAACTTTTTAATGTTTCCAGTCCATTAACAGATCTTCCTGAAGGATGTACAGGTATAGCATTATATCCATATTCTATCAGCATACTTACAGCCTGGTTGGAATAACGTTCAGGTTTAGCTGAAGCACCTAATACTGCCACATTTTCTTTTTTCATATTAATCCAGCTCTTTTGTTATTGCCTGTATGAGTTTTCCTTTATCCTGCAGACCTACAAATTGGTTTACAATTTTTCCATCTTTTAGTATAAAAATTGCAGGAATACTGCGGATTCCAAATTTATTTGCTAAATTAGGAGAATTGTCTACATTGACTTTTGCTATAACAGCTTTGTCTCCAATTTCCTGAGCTACATTTTCAAGAATAGGACCAAGCATTTTACATGGACCACACCATGGAGCCCAAAAGTCAACAAGTGTTACACCTTTTGCTGTTTCTGTATCGAAATTAGTTTCATTTAATTCAAGTAGATTTGCCATTCTTTTCTCCAATTCGTTGAAAGTTGATTAAAAATAAACTATAAAGATATTTCAGAAAACTAATATTTTTCTGAATATTAATAATATAAATAAAATTATATATCTTTAAAAAATATTCAACATTTCTAATGTAGTTTTTTGGCTTTTGATTTTTAATATTTTATATACCCATGTTTTATGTCTTAAAATATATAGATTCAAAAACCATTAAGGTCAATTGGCAGATGTATTAGAAAAACAGTTATTAGTATGCTTATTAAGAAGAATTTAGGAGATCAATGTTTAATAAAATTTTTAGAATAATTAAGAAGTATTATTTTAAGTTGTTAAGGTCGAACGGTTCTCCTCATAGTCTTGCCATGGCTATTGCTTTGGGTATATTTGTAGCTTGTTTTGTGCCTACCGGTGGGCATACTGTCATGGTTTTACTACTGGCATTTCTATTCAGAACAGATAAAATCTTGGCTTTTGCTGCAACATGGATTGCTAATCCTTACACAATTCCTTTTATATATCCGTTGTTTTGTTTTGTTGGATCAAAGATTTTAGGGATGGATATGACTTTTCATTTTATTGATAAACAGGTGATGAATGTTATTGATAATTTTTCATGGCATAATTTAATGTTTTTGGGAGAAGAATTTGCTCTTTCATTTTTTGTAGGAGGAGGTATCTTTGGAGTAATTCTAGGAGGAATAGGATATTTTATTACTTATAGGCTTATTGTTTTACATAGAAAAAGAAGAACAAAAAAAATGAATATGTCATAGAGAACAGTTTTGGGTTTCGATAATCAAATATAAGAATTTTCTCTTAACTATTCTTTGAATAAGAAAAATTATTTAATTGCTTTTGTAATGCATAAGTAGTAAATTGTTAAGTCGAATTTGTATTTTGTATACTCTGTACCTTGTCGATCAATTTGGTAATAACTGCTTTATAACTTTAAGAAATATTATAGAATATATTGATATGTTTAGAAAATTATGGCGTGCAACTAAAGCCTATTATTTTAAATTTGTTAGAACAAGCGGAAGTCCTCAGAAAATAGCCTTAGCTGTTGCAATTGGTTTTTTTATTGGTTGTATAATTCCTATTGGTATTTGGGGACAAACTGTTGTTGCGATAGTGTTAGCAATTAAGTTTAAAACAAACCCTGGAATAGCCTATGCGGCAACTTGGATTTCTAATCCATATTCTGCTGTTGTGATGTATCCTATATTCTGTTTTGTCGGATCAAGGATTATAGGTTCAGATTTATCGTTCCATTACATAAAAGAATCTTTTATGCATGTAATACATAATTTTTCCTGGTCAGCACTTGCGAGTTTAGGGTCACATTTGGCTGTTTCATTTTTTGTAGGAGCTTTTATATTTGGAGTTATAACTGCTGTTATAGGGTATTTTGCTACATACTTCTTTTTTGTAAAATATAGAGAACGCAAAAAAGCCAGGTTTGAAAAAAAAAATAATTTATAGTAAAAGCAACAATTTTTTCACTATATTTATTAAATAAAAATTAATTATAGAATAGATGATATTAATATGAAAAAGAAATCTGTTGACTACTTTAAGAGTAATGAATGGCTCAAAGCAGTGCCTAACACTTTAACTGTATGTAATTCACTTTGTGGTTTTGCTGCAATTTTAAACACACTTCAGGCTTATAAGGGAACGAAAGATCCTGCAATGGTGTTTATTGTGAGTTCCTGTATGATATTATGCGCTATGATATTTGATGCTCTTGATGGTTTTACTGCCAGAATTTTCAATGCTGCAAGTTTAAAAGGAATACAGATGGATTCGCTGGCTGATATGGTTACATTTGGGGTAGCTCCGGCAGTGCTTGTTGCTGTAATGGCACATTTATACTCAGCAACAAGATTTGGATATTATATGGCGTGGTTGCTGTGTGCTATTTATCTTGCTGCTGCAGCTCATAGATTGGCACAGTATAATGTTATGACAATGGTGGAAAAAAAGACTACTCAGAAGTTTTATGGTTTGCCGACTCCAGGCGGGGCTGCTGCTATTTGTTCGTTGGTATTTCTTTTTGGTATTTATGATCCCGGGCACAGTCTTGTCAAAGTTCTTCCCTGGTATGCCGGTATACTTGGATTTTTGCTTGTAAGTAAAATTCGTTATCAGCACATGGGGAAATGGTTGGTAACTGTGAAAAAAAATAAACATAGACAGGCAATTTTAGTTACATTTATAATATTTTTTATTATCAATCCACCTATAGTTGCTGCTATTGTTGTAAATGGATATGTTATCTGGGGATTGATTTCTTTTTTTATGAGGATTTCTGCAGTTTACAAAAAGAAAAATCTTTTTGGTTAAAAGGAGTGGCGATATATGGAAGTATTAAAAGCAAAGGCAAAACTGGAAAACCTTGATTTGTTTTTGGATTTTATTAAACAGTTTAATAAAAAAAATAATATTTCTGAGGCTGTTTCAACAGAAATTATTTTAGTTGCCGAAGAGATTATTGTAAATGTAATGAATTATGCATATCCAGATTATGATAATGGAGAAGTTGAGATAAATCTTTCTACCGAAAATGATCTGTTTAAGTTTAATGTTATAGATTCAGGTCAACCTTTTGATATAACTGCTGCCGAAGATCCAGATGTTACACTCAGTGTTGATGAGAGAGATGTTGGCGGTGTGGGAATTTTTCTTGTTAAAAATATTATGGATAGTATTTCTTATAAAAGAGAAAATAGTAAGAATATTCTTAAGCTTACTAAATCCATAAAATAGCAAAAAAGCTTCTGGTTCTTACCTGTTTGAATTTTCATTTAGAAGAGCGAAGGTGATATGATAAATATTCCAAATATGTTACTAATTGGTGCTACAGATAGAAATGTAGGAAAAACTGCATTTGCCTGTGAAATAATAAAAAAATTTTCATATAATTATCCTGTTATTGGGTTAAAGATAACTGTTATTAAGGAAAATAATGGTATGTGTCCAAGAGGGGGAAAAGGATGTGGAGTTTGTTCATCTCTCAAAGGGAACTATCAGGTAACAGAAGAGAAAGTTTCAAGTTCTAAAAAAGATACATCAAAAATGCTTGCAGCCGGAGCAATGAAAGTTTATTGGTTGCGGGTATTGAGTGAGTTTATGGAAGAGGGGGCAAATGCTCTTTTTGATTATATCGGTAGAGATATAATCAAAAATACAGCATTTGTTTGTGAATCAAATAGTATAAGACAAGTCATTGAGCCTGGTCTTTTTGTTGTGTTTAAAAGAAAAGCTGATAATTACGTTAAACCTTCGTGTAATAATGTTATTAAATATGCAGATAAAATTGTTAGTTTTAACCCTGTTGATTTTAAGTTTAGTTTTGATATAAGCAATATTTTATTTGATGAAAAAGGCTGGTCAATTTAAATATAAAGCTACTGCTATTGTGCTGGCTGGAGGCAAGGCTCTTAGATTTGGGGCTGATAAAAGTCTTTTGCCGGTTTATGGAAAAACATTGATTGAACATATAGTTTCTCAACTTTCAAGTGATTTCTCACAAATATTAATTGGGGCTGATGATATTGAAAAATATTCTTTTCTTGAATGCGAGGTAATTCCTGATCAAAATAAGGGGTACGGTCCATTAATGGGAATTTTATCGTGTCTGGAACGTTCTGAAAATGATTTGAACTTTATTGTTGCTTGCGATATTCCAAACGTTAATTTAGAGTTAGTTAAGCAAATGTTCGATGAACTTAATGAATATGATGTTATTGTTCCAATGTTAAAAAATGGTTTTATAGAACCTCTTTTTGCTGTGTATAGAAGACGTGTGATTGTTTGCATCAAGGAAATTTTATATTCTTCAAACGAACGACGAATCAGAGCATTGTTTGATTGTGTAAAGACTAAGCATCTTAAAATAAACTATGATATTGGAAAATGGTATAAAAATATTAATACAAAAGATGATTATTATAAATTTATTGCTTAATAGGAAGTAATTCAGATTAATATTCGATTTTATTTTTTCCAGATTTTTTAGCCTTATAGAGCAAACCATCCGTGCGTGCAATAAAATCATCAATGTTTAAACCATAAACGTATTGGAAAAGCCCCCCACTTATTTTGATAGTTTCTTTACTCTTATCAATAATAATGTTTTTTATAAAAGTCAATAGTTTATTGAGAATTTTTTGAGCAGTTTCTAAGTCTGTTTTATTAAACATAACTAGAAATTCATCTCCTCCAAAACGACCTATTATATCTGTTTTTCGCGTTTTGGTTTTTAGTACTTCTGCAATATTACAAAGTACTTTATCTCCTGCTTGATGACCATATGTATCATTAATAGATTTGAAAGAATCTACATCAAACATAAAAAGTGTTACTGGGTGATGATATCTATTTGAATCATATATACTTTTGTTAAGTTTATCAAAGAAAAACCTTCGATTGTATAACCCTGTGAGCTCATCAGTGATTGAAAGAGCTTCCAATGTTTTGTTTTTATCTTCCAATTCTAATAATGCATTTTTGAGTTTTGATTCTGCTGTTTTCAGTTTTATCAGGTTATTAATTCTAGCCACCAATTCAAGGGAATCAACTGGTTTTCGTACAAAATCAGTGGCACCCATTGCGTAAGCTGATTGAATAGCATCTCTTTCTGCAGAAGCTGTTAAAATAAGCACAAAAACCTCAGGAAACATTGCTTTTATTTTTTTGGTTAATTCATAACCATCCATTTTTGGCATATGTATATCGGTAATAATAATATCAGGAAGAGGATTTTGTGTGACAAACTCGTAAGCGCTTAAACCATCCTTTTTTAGTATGACTTCAAATCCATTCTTTTGAAGTATAAGGTTCATTCTTTGACTTTGAAAATAGTCATCTTCTGCAAGAAGGACTCTATATTTGTTTTCTTGACAATTCATATTAATTATTGGCTTAATGTTTTATTATTAATTATTTCTTCTATTTTATTTATTGTTTTTTGTATTAAAGATAATGTTTCTTTTGCTTTTAGCTTAATGTCATCTTTAGTTAAATCAGATAATTTATGTGCGAGAATATCGCAGGATTCTGTCAGGTTTATAGCTCCTATATAAGAAGAACAACCTTTTAAAGCATGGCAATACTTAGAAAGATCACTATAGTCACTATTTTTAACTGCAATTTCTATGCCTTTTTTAGATTCTTTTGCCTGATCAGTAAAACTTTCTAAAAGATTATATATTTCATCACCAACATCATTATAAAGTATTTTAAGAGGATTTATATCGAATAACAATTCAATTTTATCTGGTTCATATTCATAAAATTTTTCATTTTCTTTTTGTTCTTTTTCCTCTGGAGAAATATTTGTATTTTGAATACAGAAAGTTAATTTTTCAATAAGTTCCTGCTTTTTAAAAGGTTTTGATAAAAAATAATTCATTCCTGCGCTTAAGCATCTGCGTTTATTACCTTTTATAGCATTTGCTGTTAAAGCAATAATAGGCGTTGCCGTAAGATTATTGTCCTGTTCATATTTCCTAATCTGAGTTGCAGCTTCATATCCGTCCATCACAGGCATCTGGCAATCCATTAAAACAATGTCATATTTATTTTTTTTAAATTCATTTAAAGCAATTTCTCCATTTTCTGAAATTGTAAAGGAACACTTTATTTTGCTAAACATTTCTTTTATCAAAATTTGGTTGAATTTACCATCTTCAGCTACAAGTATTTTTGAATTTGCTAAAATGTTTGTTTTTTGTTTTTCAGAAACCAAATAAGATAGTTGTGTGCAGTTTTTTTCATCACCTTTATCTAGTGTGAGGTTTACAAAAAAGATAGAACCTTCATTGAGTTTACTTTTTACAGAAATAGATCCGTTATATTTTTCTATAATATTTTTTATTATACTTAAGCCAAGGCCCGAACCACCATATCGTCTTGTTATAGTGTTATCTTCCTGTGCAAAAGGCTGGAAAAGGATTTTCTTTTTTTGAGGATCAATTCCTTTTCCATTATCTACAACTCTAAATCTTACATTGATTTTTTCATTCGGCAGTTCTTTTACTTTGAATTGTAAAATGACTTTCCCATTAGGATCTGTAAATTTAATTGCATTGTTAATAAGATTATTTAAAATTTGTTTTATTCTGACAGAATCGGCTAATACATATATCGGTTTTCTAATGTTTGTTTTATATTCAAGAAAAATACCTTTTTCTGAGGCTTTACCATCATACAGATTAATAATTCCTTTTACAAGTTCGAGCAGTTCAAAATCTGTTTTCTCAAATTCCAGTTTTCCAGCTTCAATTTTGGAAAAATCAAGGATGTCATTTATTATTGAGAGAAGCAGTTCTCCTGCCTGATGAATTGTTTTAATATATTCTGTTTGTACTTTATTTATTTTAGTACTTTTCAATAAATCGGCCATCCCTAGTACAGCATGCATTGGAGTTCTTATTTCATGACTCATTGTTGCAAGGAAGTTACTTTTTGCTCTATTTGCCTCTTCCGCTTGAAATTTTGCCTTTTCCAGTTCTTCTGTTCTTTCCCTCACAAGTTCAGCTAGATTATTTTCTATTTGTTTTCTTTTTATCTCTTCAGCCTTAAGACGAATAAAAAATCTTATTTTATTTAGTAGTAGTTGTGGGTTAAAAGGCTTTGTTATAAAGTCTACACCACCTGAATCATAACCTTTAAAAACATGAAAATCATCGGAATATACAGCAGATAAAAAGATAATCGGAGTACTTCTGCTTTCATTTCTAATTCTAATATATTTTGCAAGTTCATATCCATCCATTTCAGGCATTTGAACGTCGAGTATTGCTAATGAAAACTGATGATGTAGGAATAGTTTTAAAGCATCATTTCCTCTTTCAGCTTTGAATACTTCAACATCTAAATTCTCTAAAATAAAATCTTCAAGTGTAAACAAATTCTCCGGTTTATCATCTACAATAAGTATTTTTTGTTTCATTATTGCTTGTCCAGCTCATTTAATAATGTAGCAATTTTGTCAATTGTTAAAATTTCATCTACTTTTACCTTGTCAATTGTCATTTGCGGCATAACCGGGTATAAAGCCTCTTTAGGATCCTGTGCTATAACATAACCTCCGTTTTCTTTAATACAAAGTGCTCCATCTGACCCGTCACCATTGGCACCAGTTAAAACGATACCGAGTAGATGGGACATGTAAACATATGAAGCACTGGAGAAAAGAATATCTATTGAAGGTCTTGAATAACAAATTTTTTCTTCTACTGACAAAGAAAATGTATAATCTTCTTCTACAAGAATATGATAATTTGGAGGTGCAAAGTAAATGAAACCAAGCTTTATTATCTCTTTTTCTTCTACTTCTTTAACATTTCTTCTTGCTTTAGAAGTATAATGTTCCATAAGAAAATCAAATTCCTGATCCGGAGAAATATGTTGTACAATTATTATTGGTGTTTTTAGACTGCTTTTTAATTGTGAGAAGAGCCTATTCAGAGTTTCCATCCCTCCAGCTGAAACTCCTATAACAATAGCATTAATTTTATTTAATTTTATTTTCTTTTTTGTTGGCATGTTTTATAATCTGATTTTTTTCTTATAAATTTTCCATTTTTTATCTATTGGTACATATAATTCTGATACAGAAGAAAAACTTAATGTTTCTTTGCTCCCTAGTGCTAGGATACCACCTGGTACTAGTGCTTCTGTGAAAAGCTCAAGTACTTTATTCTGAAGTTGTTTGTCAAAATAAATCATAACATTTCTACATACTATCAATTGTACTTCACTAAAAACTCCATCTCTAGTCAGATTATGGTTAGAAAAGACCAGTTTATTTTTGAGTTTCTTTTCTATAATCATATTATCATATTTGGCATAGTAATATTCTCCAAATGATTTTTTACCGCCTGATTTTTGATAATTTCTAGTATACTGTTTCGCATCACTTAAATTATAAATACCTTCTTTGGCTTTATTTAGAGCCAGGTCATTAAAGTCTGTTGCATAAACCGTAGATTTTTTTAATAGTTTTTCTTCTTCAAGTAGGATAGCCATAGAATATACTTCTTCGCCTGTAGCACAGCCGGCATGCCATATTTTAACATGTGGATATGTTTTTAAATAAGGTATAACATTCTCTCTTAAAGAAAGAAAAAACTGGTGATCCCTGAACATTTCAGTTACAGGTATTGATAGGTCATAGACAAAATATTTAAACTTTTCTTTACTATGGAGGAGCATTGGTATAAGTTCACTAATATAATTTAACTTATATTTTGTTAAGAGCCCTTTTATTCTTCTGGTAATTGATGCTTTTGCATAATTTCTAAAATCATATCCATAATGTCTATTAAGTGCTTCAAGCAATATTTCAATTTCTATTGTTTCAAGTTGTTTCTCTTTTTCATTCATTTTGATTTTTGATTTCTAATTTTTGATTTCTGATTGTTAAGTGAAGCATTGTTTTTCTTTGCTGTTATTATAGAGCTTGCAATAATTGAAACTAATTCATTAGCTTCAATTAATAAAGGTTTAACAAGAACTTCTTTTTGTATTTTTGTTTCTATTATTAGCTCAAGCCAAAATGCCGACTCATCTGCTTCCTCTTCTACAATTCCCAATTTTGCTATAAATTCATTTTTTGAACGACTTCTACATGATGCCCTATAATTTGCTCCAACAGATGTCCCACATCGGATTAGCTGATTTCTGATTGTTCTGCCAAGAGGGCTACTTGGTAGCGCATTGCATAACTTGATTATTCTTAATGCGAATTCTTTAGTTCTATACTTTAATTCTTCCTGATTCATATATACTCTTTGTTAATGTTAACATGTGTATTTTTAATTCAATCATAAATCAGAAATTGACAATTCAAAATTGATAATTATCTATACAGCCATGCTCTCATCATAGAGAAAAGCCTGTCTTCTTTTACTGGTTTTGCCAAATAATCACTAGCTCCAGCATCAATACATTTTCCTCGGTCTTCCGGCATTGCTTTTGCTGTTAATGCAATAATTGGAGTTTTCAAAAATTTATCCATCTTCCTAATACGTTTCATTGCTTCATAACCATCCATTACAGGCATCATAATATCCATTAGAATAATATCTACGTCAGAAGTTTGATCTAATTTTTTTAATGCTTCCTGTCCATTTTCAGCTTCTAATACTTCCATTTCTTTGTCTTCAAACAGACCTGAAAGAGCAAAAACATTACGCATATCGTCATCTACGATTAGAACTTTCTTTCCTACAAAAACATTATCTTTTTCGTGTAGATTAATAATTGTTTTACGCTTGTCCTCTTTCATATTCTTTACAACTTGGTGCATAAATAAAGCAACTTCATCAACTAGTCTTTCTTCTGATTTAACTCCTTTGATAATAATTGAACTCGAATATTTTTCAAGCTTTTTAATTTGTTCAGGCTCTAAATCTCTACCTGTATAGATTATTGTTGGAGGAGCATTTTCCTGTTCTCCAAGTTTATCAAGAAGTTCGAAGCCTGTCATATCAGGGAGTCCTAAATCTAAGATAATACAGTCAAGTTTTGAATCATTTATTAGTTCTAGAGCTTTTTTTCCTGTTGATGCTTCAATCAGTTCAACATTATCTTCTTTTAAAAGTTTTTTAACTGTCATACGTAATACTTTATCGTCTTCAATTAGTAAGATTTTCTTAATGTCTCTATTTATTACATCTTCGAGTTTTTGAAAAATATCAACAAATGATTCCTCGCTCATAGGTTTTCTGTTAAATCCAATCGCTCCTTTCTGCATTGCTGTTATGTCTTCATCAAGACCGGAAACAATATGAACAGGAATATGTCTTATAGATGTATCTGCTTTAATTGTTTCAAGAACTGTCCAACCATCAATTCCAGGTAGCATAATGTCAAGGATAATTCCGTCTGGAGTATATTGTTTTAGTAATTTTAAACCTTCCTCACCGGAAAACGCAACTATTGCCTGGAAATTTCGCTCATGGCATTTATCAAAGAGAATTTCTGCAAATGTAGGATCATCCTCAACAACAAGCATGAGCTTATGGTCTTTCTTTAGTTTATTTCTATCATCTTCAAAGCTTGGAGATACTTTTTCGTCAGTTATATCTTTTCTGTTAATAATACTATTTAATTCTTCATCTGATAAAGCATTACTTGTTTTTTCCTGTTGGATAGCTGTTTTTTGGGACTTTGACGTTAATTTTTTTTCTTTATCTTCAGTCCCTTTGGTTTTTATTGGTAAATAAACAGTAAACGTAGCACCGTCACCTTCAGTACTTTTAAGAGTTATTTCTCCACCTAGAAGTTTAACTATTTCTCTGGATATCGAAAGACCTAAGCCTGTTCCGCCATATTTTCTGGATGTACTGCCGTCTGCCTGCTGGAAGGCTTCAAATATTTCCAGTTGTTTTGCTTCAGGTATTCCTATACCTGAATCTTTAACAGAAAATGCAAAAGTATCATTATGAATCAAACCGCTTCGTGATAAATCAATATTTTTATCAGGTTTAAAGAATGTAACTGTTATTTTGCCTTTTTCCGTAAACTTAACTGCATTTGAAAGTAGATTTTTTATCACCTGATCGACTCGCAGTGAATCTGTATATACTATGTCAGGGCAGTTTTCAGTTATATCTACAAGAAGTTTAATTTTCTTTTGTTCTACAACATGTTCAAAATTTCTTATAATGTTTGTTTTAAATTCAAATATATCTACCGATGTAATATTGACATTCATTTTCCCAGCTTCGATTTTAGAGATGTCAAGTACATCATTTATTAGGTTCAATAGGTCCTGGCCACTTTTATAAATTATTTTAGCCGAATCGACCTGTTTGGGGTCAAGATTTCCTTTCTTATTTTCAGCAAGTTTATTAGATAAAATGAGTAGACTGTTAAGCGGTGTTCTAAGTTCATGGGACATATTTGCAAGAAACTCAGACTTATATTTACTTGTTATTTCGAGTTCTTTAGCCTTCTGCTCGAGATCAAGGCGTGCATTTTCAAGAGCGGTGTTTTTTATAGCTATTTCAGTTTTTTGTTTTTCCAGATAATCATTTTTTTCTTCCAATTCTTCGTTTGAAGCTTCCAGTTCTTCTTGTTGTGCCTTTAATTTTTCTTCACTCTGTTGAAGAACATTTGTTTTTTCTTCCAGTTCCTCATTTGCGGCTCTTAGTTCTTCCTGTTGAGTTTGTAATTCTTCTGATTGTGTCTGAGTTTCTTCTAATAATTCTTTTAGTTTAACTCTTTGTATAGAAGAATTAATAGCTATTCCAATACCTTCAGCTGCTTCTTTTAAAAAGTCGAGCTGGTTATCTGTTATTTCATTAAAGCTTCCAATTTCTATAACTCCTAATAATTCTTCCTCGAACATAAATGGCATAACAACTACATTTGTGGAGGATGAAGATCCTAATGAAGATTTTATCCGCAGGTAGTCTTCAGGAATATCTGTTATTGAAATAAGTTCTTTCTCAAGGGCTGCCTGACCGATAAGTCCTTCACCGATATTAATCTTATCATTTAAAGATTTTCTCTTTGAAAATGCATAACTGCCTGTCAGTTCTAAATAAGAGAATTCCTTGTTTAAGGTATAGAAAGTACCTACATTTGCATTCAGATATTTGACCAAAGTTGATATAATCTTTGAAGATAGATCTCTTATACTCTGATCACCACTCATTTTTTCATTTAACTGCCCAAGGCCAGACTGCATCCAGTTCTGAAAATTGATGTCATCCATTGCTTTTTTCAACTCTGTAATATCAGTGATATGCTCAAGTCCGCCGACAATTTCTCCTACTTCATTTTTGACAGGAATGCAGGTATACTGAATTGGTAAATTTATACTGTCAGGGGCTATAATATTTTCTCCAGAAGCTACTCGGTTTTCTCTCATCGCCTGACTTAATCTACATTCAGGAGTTTTACAGTGAGGTGTTTTGAATAGATCATAGCATTTTTTGCCGCTACATTCGTTTATTGTATACCCCATAGCTTTAGCTGCTGCGGAATTAACATACTGAATATTATAATTTTTATCTACAATATGAACTGGGGCAGGTAGTTGATCTAAATATGATTTTTGTATCTCTAATGATTCCATAATATTTTTTAGATCTGTTATATCTGTTATCTGCTCTAATGCACCAACAATGCTACCATTTTCATCTTTGATTGGAATTCCTGTATATTGTATTGGAAGATTAATTCCATTTGGATCTACAATGTTTTCAGTTGTAAAATCACTGTCTTCTTCCATTGCCATTCTTGCACGGCATTTTTTTGTACGGCAGTGTGGAGTTCTAAACAGATTATAACACTTTTTGCCTATACATTCTTCCTGAGTCATATCAAGAAGTTTAGCTGCTTTTAGGTTTATATATTTAATTGTAAAATTTTTATCTATGACATGGGTTGGTGATGGAATACTGTCTAAGTAGTATTTTAGTTCATTTGTATTCATTCTTTTAGTTTTTCCTTGGTTATATATAAAGTTTATTATTATTATTTTCTGTCAAATTCGGCTTTTTCTCGTTCGAGTTCATTCGTCTTTTCTTCTAATTCTTCAAGCGATGCTTCGATTTCTGCCTGTTGAGCTTTAAGTTTTTCTTCTGCTGCCTGCAGAGTTTGGTTTTTTTCTTCTAATTCTTCATTTGAGGCACGCAGTTCTTCTTCCTGAGATCTAAGTTCTTCTGTTTGAGCTTGCAGTTCTTCCGATTGAGCCTGTGTTTCTTCTAACAACTGTTTTATTTTTACTCTTTGAATTGCAGAGTTTATTGCTATACCAATATTTTCAGTTGCAGCTTTTATAAAATTGATTTCTTTTTCAGTGAATTTATTCAAACCTGCTAATTCAAATACACCCATTAGTTCATTCTCAAATTTGAAGGGAACGATAAGTAAGTCTTGAACACCAACGTTGCCAAGTGAAGACTTAACATCCAGATATCCGACAGGTACATCTTTAATATTAATTATCTCTTTATCCAGGGCTGCTTGACCAACAAGTCCTTCACCTATTATTATTTCAATATTAGATTCAGAGTTTGATGCAAAA
>CAXXMS010000011.1:0-506261 GCA_963678745.2 Victivallales bacterium
TTCAAATACACCCATTAGTTCATTCTCAAATTTGAAGGGAACGATAAGTAAGTCTTGAACACCAACGTTGCCAAGTGAAGACTTAACATCCAGATATCCGACAGGTACATCTTTAATATTAATTATCTCTTTATCCAGGGCTGCTTGACCAACAAGTCCTTCACCTATTATTATTTCAATATTAGATTCAGAGTTTGATGCAAAAGCATAGCTGCCTGTAAGTTTTAAATTTGATGAATCTTCACTTGAAATGGTGTAAAATGTACCAATAGACGCTTTTAAATATTTTGTAATTGTTGCAATAATATTATTTGACAGGGTTGTGATATCCTGATCACCCCTCATATTATCATTGAGTTGAGATAATCCAGACTGCATCCAATTCTGTAGATTTACTTTATCCATTGTTTGTTTTAATTCAGTTATATCTGTAACCTGTTCCAAACCACCAATAATCTTACTCTCTTTATCTTTAAGTGGAATCGCAGTGTATTGAATTGGAATATTTAATCCTTTTGGATCTGCAATGTTTTCTGCAGTAGCTTCTTTATCTTCAGCTATTGCCTGATGCATTCTGCATTTTTTTGTTCTACAATGAGGTGTTTTAAAAATATCATAGCATTTTTTATGCTTACATTCTTCTGTAGTTAAACCAAAAGTCTCTGCTCCGCTTTTATTTATATATTGTATGTTGTAATCTTTATCTACAATATGTACAGGAGTTGGCAAACGGTCAAGATATGATTTTTGCAGTTCCAAGTAATCCATTATTTTTTTGAGTTCAGTAATATCTGTTATATGTTCCAGTGCACCAATAACTTTACCTTTTGTATCTTTAAAAGGGACTCCTGTATATTGAATTGGTATGTTAATTCCCTGGGGATCAACAATATTTTCATCAGTTATTTCTTTGTTTTCCTTTAGCGCTCGCTTTACAGCACATTTATCAGTTCGGCAATGGGGAGTATTGAACAAGTCATAACATTTTTTTCCAATACATTCCTCTTGCTGCATTTTCAATAGCTCTGCACCTCTAAGGTTTAGATATTGTATGTTGAATTGTCTGTCAACAACGTGAACAGGAGATGGGATGGAATCGAGATATCCTCTGTACTTTTCAATTTTATCTTTTAGTTCCTTGTTTTTTCCGTCTGTGATAGAAGTTATATTCAATGAGTTAATTATCTTTTCGAAAGATTCAACAATAGATGGATTTTCCTTTTTTTCTTTGAGGCTAAATTTAGTTTTTATACTTAACTCCCCATTAGCTATTGCGTTTGCAATATTTGCTATTTTCTTTTCCAAGTTGGTACTCATTGTTCCTTCCTTTATATTCTTCAATTTATTATCATAAATATTTAAATAGTATTCATTTAGAAGCAATTCAGTTAATTAGCGTCAGTCTTCGGAAAAATCGAAGTTTTATCTAACAGAAACACTCTGTGTTAGATTTCTCCAGGCTTAAATTATATTTTAATCAACAACAAAAAAAGCTGGAGAAATACTATGAAAAGTTATGGCAAGAAATCTAATAAGTCAAGAATCAGAATAACAAATGCAATGACAATGTTGAATCCTGATACAGCAGGCATAGATATTGGCTCAGAATTTCACTGGTCATGTGTACCTGCAACTCATACAGAAAAAAATGTTCAAAAATTTGGAGCTTATACTGGAGAATTGAAAAGAATGTGCCAGTGGTTTAAAGAATGTGGAATAACAAGTATAGCAATGGAATCTACAGGAGTATACTGGATACCAGTTTATCAAATGCTTGAAAAGTTTGGTTTTGAAGTGATACTTGTAAATGCCAGGCATTTAAAAAGCGTAGCCGGACGCCCTAAAACGGATATTTATGACTGTCAGTGGATTCAGCGTCTTCATTCCTACGGTTTGTTGAAAGCCTCTTTTCGTCCTGAAAATTCGATTTGTGAGATTCGTTCATTAAAACGTCATAGGGATAATATGATAAGAGATTTGAGCCGTCATGTTCAACATATGCAAAAAGCACTTCAGCTTTCAAATATTAGACTTGACAAAGCTGTATCGGATATAACAGGAAAAACAGGCATGGCAATAATTAGAAAAATACTGAATGGAGAAAGGAGTCCATCAGAGCTTGCAAAACTTAGAGACGGACGTTTGAGAGCTACAGAAAAAGAGGTTGCATCAGCACTTGAAGGAGATTATAGAGATGAGCATATTTTCATGCTTAAGCAAAGTTATGAAGCTTATGAATTTGAGCAGAATCAGATACTTGAGTGTGACAGAGAAATAAAAAATCTTCTTGATAAACTTAATAAAAAAATAGACAGCAATCTTGTACCACCTCCTCCGGCAACCGATGGAACTAAAAGATCAAATTCAAATCAGCCTAATTTTAATTTAAGGCCATATTTATATGAAGCTTTTGGTGTTGATTTAACGCAGGTTCATGGCCTTCAGTCTACAACAGTGCTTACTTTACTTACAGAAGTAGGAACAGATTTAAGCAAATGGGAGACAGATAAGCATTTTAAATCATGGCTCGGATTATGCGTAAATAAAGAAATAAGTGGAGGGAAAATTCTAAAAAATAAAACCAGAAAAGTATCCAATCGTGCTGCAGCCGCTTTAAGAATGGCAGCCACATCTCTTAAAAACAGCAATAGTTATCTCGGCGCATTCTACAGGAGAATACGGGCAAGAGCAGGAGGCCCAAAAGCCGTTACTGCTACAGCAGCCAAGCTGGCAGTAATATTTTATAATATGGTAAAAAATCAAAAGGAATATAAGGCGCTGGACATAAATTTCTATGATGAAAACTACAAAAAAAGAGTCTATAAAAATCTAAAAAAAAGAGCAATGAATATGGGATATGAATTAGTTCCCATTGAAAAAGCAATATAACAATAAAATAATTTAAATATATGAAAATTAGGCAAACATATAAAAGCTCGGCACTTCTATGGTGGTTTTACCCCGGTAATTAGCGTGAGACGTTGTGTTATGTTTTTATCATTGGTGAATTTTATATCCCGTAGGGGAGACTTAGTCTCTAAAAAACACAACTTCGTTTGTCTTATTTATTATAATGAAAAATAAAATTTAAATATAAAACAAAAAAAATAACCCCTGATGTTTCAGGGGAGAACGCCCACGAAAACGTTTTTTGTTATTAATATTTTTTTCAATTATATAACATTATAACCTGATATCCAATTTTTTTTAAGGCGTTCTAATTATTTTTAAAATTTATGTCGTACCTCCACAAATTATAAGAGAAAACTCTTGAACATTTATAAACCGGGTACATTGCAGTATATTTTTTTATATTTGATATGTTAAATTGGATCAGGCTGGTTTAGCCGTTTTTTTCCTTTTTAATCATATGTATAAAATTATACGCAATAATTTTTTCAAGCTGTTCAGCTTCCACTGCTTCAATCCCACGTCTTCTCATTTTACCGAAACTATGCCTGTATTTAAGAGTAAACATTCCTGATTCAGCAGCAGACCGCATTCTTCGGGCTTCAGAATATAACGTAGTATCCCAATCTTCAGATGTTATTTTTTTACCTTTTGCTCCATTAATACTGACAGTTAAAATGTTTAAATCATTTTTGAGTATACCAACTCCGTCTTCTGATGCATAACCGTCATCAGTACTTACAAGATTCGGCTTAACTCCGGTGGAACGGCATACTTCCATTACTGTGGGAACAAGCATTTCGGAATCACTGACATTGCCTTTTGGAAGTAGAAAAGCACTTATAAAACCATTTCTGCTTCTTCCGATTTGAGGTTTATATCCAATGGTGGGATTTCTCTGTCCTTTCTGTATGAAAGCTGCATCAGGATCCGAAATGCTGAGGATTTTCTCTCTTGACGGAAGTTTTATATTTTCATTAACAAGAAGTTCGGCATAATACAGTACATAAGCGGCATCATTAAGATCACTGTCTATTTTAAACCAGAGCCTGTCAAGAGCAAGACTTTTATCCGGGGTTAAGTCAGATGTTTCATATTTGATCAACATTTTTTCCTGTTCGTCGAAAAAAGATTTTATAATATTATCTGCAAGACTTACAAAGAGTTTAAATTTTTCCTTAACATTTCCTTTCATTCCCTTTTTGCCTATCTGCATATTGATAAAAGCAAGATGTGATTTCAGTTTTTTCATTCTTGTATCAAGCCATCCGTCACTCAGCATGGGAAAGCCAAACTCATCAGTTAGAAACCTGAAGCTTCTGTAAACCCGGTCAAGAAGTTTATATAAAACTGAAATGTCCGTTGGATATGCTGTATTTGCAGCAACATCTGTACTGTCTATGTAAACTTCATTGAAATCATCAAGACCTTTAAGGAGAATAAGCATGGAAAGGCTATCCATTATCAAACGTCTTGTTTTATTGGAAACTGCATTCAGGTTTTCACGCACAGTGTTCGAACCGGGAACCTTATAGCTGTGATGAGCAAGAACCGCGCTAATACTTATTGAATCATGTATTGCCTGTTTGGCTGCGTGGTCACTTATGCTTCCCCACAGTCCTCTGATGATAAGAAAATAAAGTACTAATTCCGGCTTCAAACGTTCCCGACCTGTTTTTTCGAGTTTTACAGGCTCTGTTATTTCTATACAGTCAAACAAATAGTAATTTCCGTTTATGTGCACATCATTATAACGTTTTACTTCATTGCGGATCAGTTTCTTCTTCTGACCGTGTATATCCTGATCTCGGACTATTGATTCTCTGATTTCAGGAAACTTTTCCAGAAGTTCGCGACTTTTTCGAAAAATTTCCATTAAATCGGTATCTAATTCTTCAATTATGTTGAAATCAAACGGTAGGTAAGGAACATTATATATCATAAATTTGCCTTTCACTTTATTCATTTACGCTCAATATAGAGCGTTGAAAGGCAAATTTACATTTGCGATAGCAAAAAATTAATTAGAAGCGAGTCGCGAAAAACTTTTCGTGCAGCTTCTAATTATAATGTTTAGAAAATGCTTTGCAATAATACTCCATGAGGAATTTGTCTATTTTTATCATCAGATCTTATTGCTTTTTTAGTATAAAACTGAATAATAGTTAATATATCTAGAACTAAATGATCTCTTTAGTTAAAAGGCTATCCGGAAGAAAAACAAGTAAATGAGTCAATTTGATTATAACAGAATAAAGCAAAAGAACACCTCCGGTGTAACTAGAATTAAAAATAGATTCGTAGAGGAAGAATGTTAATGAATTTATCCAGAAATGAGAAACTCTCACTTTTTTCAATAATAATAATATCCGTTATTTTTCGACTTGTGGCAGGGTATACACTGGGGCTTGAGATAGATGAAGGATATTATACAACATATGCAATGGATCCTTCCTTAAGTCATTTTGATCATCCTCCTATAGTCGGATTTTTAATTCAGTTAACAACTTTTAATTTCAGTATAATAAGCGAACTTGCTGCAAGGCTTGGGTTTATCATATGTGGGACTGTTTCTCTTATTTTTATTTACCTTATTGGCAGAAAAATAAAAAGTCCCCGCGCTGGGCTTTTTGCAGTATGTATGGCTGTTGCAAATATTTATTTTAGTGTTTATGCCAGTCTGATTATTATTCCTGACAGCCCACTCCTGATGTTTATGCTGATATCATTTTATTTCTTTTTAAACTTTATCCCTTATGATCCGAAGGACGCGAAAACTCCTGATATGTTTTTTGCGTTTTTGTTTTTAGGTCTTGCCTTTTATTCAAAATATTTCGCAGGATTTCTTGCTCTCGGAGTATTGCTTTACATAATTTTCTGTAACAGAAAATGGTTTGCTGATATTAGGATTTATATTGTATCTCTTCTTCCCTTATTTTTTATTGGGTTAATTTTTCTGTGGAATTTTAATAATGATTTCATTTCGTTCGCTTTTCATGGAACGCGTTTTAATGATAACCATATTAGGTTTGATCTGTTTTTTACTGAAATAGGAACTGAGTTTGGTCTGTTTAATCCAATAAATATGCTTGTTTTGCTGGCAGCGTTATTTTGGTACTGTAAAAAGCGTTTTCTTAGTTCTAAATATTTTAAACTGATTTTATTCTGTTCAGTTCCTTTGATTTTAATTGTTTGGTATACTTCTTTTTATAACAGAACATTTCCGCAATGGGATGGTGAGTCTTATGTTTTTCTTTTTCTAATTGGTGCTGCATTTCTTGATGATATTTTAAAATCGATAAGATGGCCTGTCATATATGCTTTCATTGCTTTATTTATTATGGGGTTAGCAATTCTAATTGTTCATGAGGGTTATTTTATTACAAAACCTTTTATCCCAAAATCACCTGATTCATCTTTAGTAAAAGCTGTATATGAGCCTCCAAAACCTGAAAAATGGATGACAGAGCTTGGGCATAAGGATCCTACTTTGGTTATGTATGGCTGGACAAAAGCCAATACAATATTAAAAACATTTTTAAAAGAATATCCCGAGTATAGTAATTACCCATTGGTTACGATGAAGTATTTTCCTGGTGGACAGATGGATTTTTACCTTGCTTTACCTGATAAAAAAAATCTGGTGGCCTGCGGTCCTCTTGAAAATATTCGAGGCTTGTATTTTGTAAATAAAATTAGAAAAAAATTAGAAAAAGGGCAAAATGCTTTATATGTTGATCTCAGTCATGTTTATAATGATCCATATTTTTATTTTAAAAATGGCTATAAATATTTTAAAAATGTTAAATTGCTGTATCGGGCGCCTATTTATCGAAGAGGGCAAATTGTTGAATTCATGTTTATTTATGAATTAATAGATTTTACAGGAAAACAGGAAGAACCGAACCCGATTCTCCATAAATAATATATTGAAAAGTTAGACGTATTGTGAAAAAGGTGAATTAATATTTTTATTATGCTTTTATTAAGACAAAGATCGAGAGAAGGACTAAGATCAAGAGAAGGACTAAGATCAAGATAAGGACTAAGATCGAGAGACGGACAAAGATTGAGATAAAGATAAAGATTAAAAATAGAAATAGATTATGAAAGAGATTAAATACATAAACCGTAAAACAGGAAAACTTGAAGTGGAGCATCCTCCAGGAGAAGGTTATTTGAAATTTTTATATCATCATCCTTTTGGTCAGCTTCCGCTAAATCTTGTTGTTAAGAGAAAATTGCTTTCGGAGTTTTATGGCAGGCTAATGAAAACTCCACGTTCAAAAAAGAAAATAAGGCCTTTTATTGATGAGTTTGATATAAATATGAATGAATCATTAAGGTCTGTAAAAGACTTTTTATCATTTAATGATTTTTTCTGTAGAAAGTTGAAGCCTGAAGCAAGGCCTATACAAGAAGGTTTGATTTCTCCTGCTGATGGTAAAATTATAGCTTTCGAAAATATAGATGAGATAAATAGCTTTTATGTAAAAGGAAGAAACTTTACTCTTGATGAATTTTTACAGGATAAGGAATTGGCAGAAAAGTTTAAAAAAACATCTTTATTTATAATAAGACTTGCTCCGAATGATTATCACAGGTTTCATTTCCCATATGGCGGAGAAGTTTCTGAACCCAAAAAAATAGCAGGTAAATACTGTTCTGTTTCGCCTTATGCTGTTTCTGTTCAGTTTACAAAAGTTTTCTGTGAAAACAGAAGAGAATATTCTATTCTAAAAAGTAAAGATAAAGGTGACATATTAATTGCCCCTGTTGGTGCAACCATGATAGGGAGTATTATAGAAACTTACACTCCTGATACAGAAGTAGATAAAGGGGATGAAATGGGATATTTTGCTTTTGGTGGGTCATCTATTTTGATGCTTGTTAATAAAGAATTTGTTAAAATAGATGAAGATATACCTCATAATACGAAAAAAGGTTTTGAAACAACTATCCGGTTTGGTGAAAAAATTGGAGAATAATTATTAGTAATTAATCATTAAGTATAGCCATCCCAAAAGAATTGCGTATGAAGCAAGTGCTACAGGTATTCCATAAGTAGCAAATTTTCCGAAAGATATTTTAATTCCGTACTCTTTAGCTTCTTTTATTACTATTATATTAGCGACACTGCCTATTAAGAATAGATTACCTGCCAAAGTATTTGCAAGAGCTAAAATATAGCCATTAACAGGATTGCTGAGATCCACGAGGTGCACTAAAAGCATTACGGCAGCAGAGTTGTTTATTAAATTACTCAAAATACCTGTTGTAACTGTCAGAATGTATGGATTGCTTAATTTTAATCCATGATCAGTCATCCACTGTAATGCAGCTTTTCCAAGGCCTGCATCATGGAAAGTGCCCACAACAACAAATAAACCGATGAAAAGTATTAAAAGTTGCCAATCAACAAGTTTTAATACATCTTTGCTTTCGAGTTTATGACTGCATAATAGTAAACCTGCAATTACTAAAGCTACAAGGTATCTTGGTAAAGGAGTGAAAAAAAGAATTATGATGATAGTTATTGCTACAACACCTTTAATTGTTCTCCATGTATGTAGTGGTGTTTTGTCCTCTTCCGGCATAACAAAATCTTTACTGACTTTTAACTCAAAATGTTTCCTGCTCATAAAAAAGACAATTAGATATGCTGCTGCCATGGATAGGGCTACTGGAACTACAGCAAAAAGCATATACTTCCCAAAACTGAGATGTGCCATTTCTCCAACCAGTACATCTTGGGCATTACCTATTATTGTTAATGCACAGCCTATATTGCTTGAAAGAGCAAGTGCGACCAAAAAAGGAATTGGATTAATTTTTTTTCTTAGAAGAGATATTGCAACGATTGGAGTAAATGCAAAGCAGACAACATCATTATTTAGAAAAGCAGATAATATGCCCGAAGCCAGCATCAATATCAGTAAGAACAGGGCAGGGCGCGACATGAATTTTGATATTAGTTGGGCTGCTTTATGATAAAAACCTGCTCGCTGCAATTGGCAGGAAATGACCATTAATGCAAATAATAATAGAATTGCCTGAAAATTTATATCTTTTACTGCCTCAGGTAAAGTGGTGCAACTGAAGGCTAGCATTGCAATTCAACCCAATAATGTTATTCCCGCACGGTCGAGTTTTAGACCGGGAAAACCTCCGATAGCTATACCAATATAAGTAAGAATGAAAATAATAAGTGTTACTGTAGTTGTAAAGTCCCAAGTAATCTCCATTTTTATCTCCTGAATATTTTGTTTTGGATATAAAAAAGAAAAAGCTCACAGAAAACACAATTGTGTTAGCTTTGTGTTGTTCTGAGCTTTGCTTAATCTGAAATAGGTGGATTTATAGAACCCTAATATCTTTTATTGCTCTTAGATCAACAGGTAATGAAAAGTGTAATTGTTGGAATTTCCATTCATATATAATACCTTTTCCAACCTGTTTATCTCTTTGTTTTACGATATATCCAGTTGCGACAAAAGGCATGCCTCCAATATTTTTATCATTTAACGGTTCAAGAACTTTATACAAAATGCTGAGAGTTGCTTTGTTAAATTTAGTTTGAACATTATCTTTGATGTTTTTATATATAGTCCGTGAATAATACTTTAAGTTTTCTTCATATTTATCAGATAGTTTTACTATTCCCTGTATAGAGAAGCAAGCTGAATTTTTATATTGGAATACCTGTAGTGTTTCTGGATAAAAATGAAATGACTTCCAATATTTAAATGCTCTCTGAAAGGCTTCACCAATTTCATCTTTTCCAACAGCCCATCCAAGGTTAGTTTCTACACATGCCTGTGGATAAATAACAGTTACAGAGTCGTTGTTTGCAAATAGGTCCAGTAGAAGAGTTTGATATTGCCAGGTCTTTAAATAGTAGTTTTGTAAATATTTGAAAAGTTGTTTGATTTCTTCTTTATCTTCTTGCTGTGTACTAGCTTTTTTTGCAACAGCTTTTTTCTGTGATGGGGCTGGCTTCTTTACTTTACTTGGTTCTATACTGTTGCATGATACAATTGCTGAAAAGCTTAGAGTTGACAAAATTAGTATCAATAAATTTTTTCTCATTATTTTACCTTTCTGAAAACTTATTAGAATATAAGATATTTACATTATAATAATATTTGATATTGATCTAATAAACAGTAGATGTTTAAAAAAATTATAATAATATCATTTATTTTTTGGTAAGCATTTCTGGTTCCGGTTGAATACTTTTTATTTCTGATTCCAGTATTTCTTCTATTTCAGGAATAATATAAGCACCATATTCACAGATAAAACTTATTGCTTTACCCTTTTTGCCAGCCCTTCCGGTTCTTCCTATTCTATGAACAAAATCTTCTGCTCTTTCAGGTAGATCATAATTAACCACATGAGTAACATCATCAACATGTATTCCTCGTGATGCTACGTCAGTTGCTATAATTATTGGAATTGAACCATTGCGGAAATCTTCAAGCATTTTTAAACGTTTTTTTTGTGGAACATCACCGGAAAGTACATCACATTTATAGTTATTTCGAGTCAAGAATGATTTAAGTTTTAATGTGAAATCCCGCCTATTAACAAAAATTAGTGTTTTCTTCATGTTATCATTTTTTAACAGCCACAGAAGAAGTTTCTTTTTTTCTGTTTGTAAAACGGAATAATACACCTGATCTATAAGGTCTGTTACTGTTTGCTCAGATTCTACTTCTATCATTGCAGGTTCGACCTGCCAGCGTTTGACTAATTGCATAATTTCTTCAGATAGTGTTGCGCTGAAGAGCATTGTCTGCCTTTTGCCGGGAGGAGGAAGCTGTCCTGTGATTCTTCTTACATCAGGGATAAATCCCATATCAAGCATCCTATCTGCTTCATCAATGACAAATATTTCTGTTTTCATAAGTTTCAGGACACGATTTCTTGAATAATCCAAAAGTCTTCCAGGTGTTCCCACAAGTATATCAATATGCTTTTTTAAGGTATTTTGCTGTTTTTTATAATCCATGCCTCCATAAACAACAGCGTTGCTGAAGCCACAGTATTTTCCTAGTTTTTCAGCATCTTTGTAAATTTGAATTGCAAGTTCTCTTGTTGGAGCAATAATAAGGACACGACATATACCGGGTGATTTAAGTTTTGGCGGGTTATTTAGTAAATGTGTAAATATAGATATGAGAAATGCTGCTGTTTTTCCTGTTCCTGTCTGAGCTTTTCCTGCAATATCTTTTTTCTCCAGGATATAGGGTAAACATTTTTCCTGAATTGGAGTACAATATTTAAATTCTGCATCCTGAAGGCCGCATAAAATTTCTTTTTTTAGAGCAAATTCTGAAAACCTGACTTTACCTTCTTCCTGAGGAATTTCTTTAAGTTCTGGAAGTTTTATTTTTGGCTGAAGTTTCTTTTTCTTTACTTGAACATTTTTCTTTTTTACTGATTCGCCATATTGCTTAGGAGAGGCATGTTTTTTGTTTTTAAAGGTTTTATTGTTGCCTGTATTTTTCTTTTTTACTGATTCGCCATATTGCTTAGGAGAGGCATATTTTTTGTTTTTAAAGGTTTTATTGCTGCCTGTATTTTTCTTTTTAAATTGCTGCTTTTTGGAAGGTGATGCTGATTTATGTGAATCTGATTTTAGTAGATTTTTAATTTTTCTTTTAATATAGGTTATCAAGTTGGTGCCTTAACGTATTATAGGTTTTGGGTTTGTAAACTTAGTTTTAAGTATTTATTGTTTATTATTCATTATAAAAATATACAGTTAAGTTAACTTTACTTAAAGTCCGCTTCATTAAATAATTATATTATTGTGATGAAACGTAATTTTATCTCCTGTTTTTAAGCCTGAAAACTTAAAACGCAAAGAGTCATGTCGATATAATTTTCTAAAAACAGTTCCTTCGTTACCTCTGTTAAAACCTTCAATACCTAATACTTCACCATAGTAAAAGTTATCAGAAAGTATATCAACGATAGACAAAACCAGAAAAAGATTTTCTCTATATAACGAACTTGTTTGAACCTTTACTATGTCTCCTATTAATAATTTATATGGGGATGGGGTAGCTTTTCTTTGTTCTATAAGTTCAAGTTTCATATTGTCTAGTTTAAAAATTTAAATAAACAGGTTTGGTATATTTCTAGATGAAAGCTTTTTCAATTTTTTCAAGAGCAATTCCTCTTGAACCTTTAAGATAAACTAAGGTATCAGTTTTTAAAAAATTTTGTAAAAAAGGTATTGCTTGATCTGTATTGTCAAATGAAAGTATATCAGATTTTTCTTGATTTTTATCTTTTATTTCTTTCGTTATTGTTGTCATTATTGTTCCTATTCCAATTATCGTAGAGTAGGGGAGTTTTACTTTTGCATATTCTATTGCCTGTTTATTAATCTCCTTAGAGCTTTTTCCGAGTTCAAGCATATCTCCCAATACTAATATGATTTTTTTGGAATTGTCTTTTGAAACAATTTCATGCAGCCAATCAATACCTGCTTTTGTGCTGGCTGGATTCGCATTATATGCATCATTAATCCATGTAATTCCTTTAGTTGTTTGAATTCTCATTCTCATACCTGATAAGCTACAGGTTTCTAGTGCTTTAGCTATTGTGGATGGTGGTATACCTATTGCAGTTGCAGTAGCTGCTGCAGATGCAGCATTGCTGATTTGATGTATTCCTGGAACTTGCCATGAAATTTTCTGACTGTTGTCTGCAAAATTCCATCTTAATTCAAAATTAGTTTTGTCAATATAAGTTGATTTGTAATCCCAGCTAATATCAGCATTATCATCATTGCCGAATGTAAGAATTTTTATTTTTTTTGTCCATTTAGTTACAAGGCTATTATATTTATAGATTGATGGTAATATTGCTGTTGATGTATCAGGAGCTTTGAAATTTGAGAAAATAGATGTTTTTTCTTTAAGTACACCATCAAGATTGTGAAAGAATTCTAAATGTGCAGGACCTATCGATGTAATAATAGCAATATCGGGTTGGGCAATCCTTGTTAACTGCTCAATTTCTCCAGGATGATTTGAGCCAAGCTCTATTACTGCGAACTTGTGTTCTTTTGTAATTCTTAAAATATTCTGTGGTACTCCAATTAGATTATTTGTATTTGCTTTAGTGGTATAAACAGTATCTTTTCCAAATACATGTGACAGTACATTACTTATAATATCTTTGGTGCTGGTTTTTCCATTACTGCCAGTAACGGCTATTAGTTTTATGTTTTTTAAGCGGTTTCTATGAAAATTAGCAATATCCTGATATGCTCTAAGAGTATCAGAGACCTCAAGAACAGGGATATGGGAGGGAATAGCTTTTAAGTTGAATTTACCTTTTTGAAGGCAAAGAGCAGATGCTCCGGAATTAAGAGCTTCATTTATAAAATTGTGAGCATCAAATTTTTCACCTGATAGTGCCAAAAAAAGTGCTTCTGAATTATCTATTCTGGTGTCAGTTGAAATCGAAGCTATTGATTTTTTGTAGAAGTCAGTATCATGCTGATTAACATTGTACCATTTTCCCTTTGTAGCTGTTTGCAGGGAGTTATAGTCGAAGTTAGAAGAGTTCATTATTAAGTTCTCGTAGAAACAGTACTTTTATTCGAAATTAAAGATTTTCCCTAAGCCCGTCATTTCATAAACATTTTTAATAACCGGGAGAGCATTAGAAATTGTGATCTTCATAGAGGGTGTTGCACAGGCTGCTTTTATTGAAATACGAAGGAATGCAGAAGATACGTATTCGACCTCTTTAAAATCAAAAACAGTAGGACAATTTGATCTTTGAACATGATCAAAAACATCTTCTTCCACGATATCTGAAACCACCGAATCAAGCCTTCCTGCAAACTTACAGATTAATTTACCATCTTTTTCTTCATAAGTAACAATATCGTGCATGATTACCTCTTTTGCTTTTTTAATTTTATATTTTATTTAGCAGGAGTAATTATATACGATATGCCTGCTTTTTTCAAAAAATTAAAGAAAGTATAAGAAATAAAGTTTTTATAAAAAAAATTAAATTTAGAATGTTGTCCTGTTTCAGAATCTTTTTTTTTTGATATAATATACCTATATATGTAGTCGATTTGAATTTACTGACAAGTTTAACTTCGGATAATATTTTAATTTTAACCGATTAAATTAATTTTAGAAAAAAGGTTCTTACATGGGGTTTCGAAAAAAATTTGACAGACTTTCCGTAAAAATAAAAAAAATCCTAAATAATTCTCCAAGATGTCATGATTGGGAACATACTAAAAGAGTTTTACATAATGCTAGAATGTTAGCAGGTGAAGAAAAAAAGGCTGATTTAAAAGTTGTCGAACTTGGGGCATTGCTTCATGATATTGCAAGGGCAGATGAAATGGCTATAAAGGGAAAAGTTTGCCATGCTAAAAAAGGTGCAGAATTGGCAAAAAAAATATTAAAAAAAGAGGGATTTGATAAAGATACTGTAAAAAAAGCAGTGTGGTGTGTTAGAAGGCATCGGTTTAGAAGTGATGAGATGCCGGTTAGTATTGAAGAAAAGATAATATATGATGCAGATAAGCTGGATTCCGTTGGTGCTGTTGGGCTTGGGAGAGCTTTTTTGTTTGCCGGCCGTGAGGGGGCAAAGGTACATAATACAAAAGAAGAGGCATTGAATTCTCCGGCTTATAGTGAAAATGATACTGCGTATAGGGAGTATTTAGTTAAGCAAAGAGATATCCCGGGAAAAATGTTAACTAAAACTGGGCGTAATGTTGCAGAACAGAGAGTTAAGTTTATGAAAGATTTTTTTCAGAAACTTGATGAAGAAGTGTTTGGGTAATTGGTTATGTTTGATGTTTAGCTTCAGTTGGAATTTTTACATTTCATTTCGTGGAATATATGTTTGTTCAACAAAAAAACTATTTTGACTTATTGAAATAATTAAAATATTAACAAAAAAGCAAGGAAAAGGCTAATGAAGAAGAAGTTTGCGTTCCCTACTGCATATACTATTGCAGTTCTAGCTATTGTATTTGTAGCGATCTTAACCTGGATAATGCCCACAGGCAGTTATAATTATCGTGTGGATGGAACTGATAAAGTTATTCCGGCTGCTGAAGTTCATAGTTATCATGGAGATAGCAAACTTTTACCTGTACCTGATACATATACCAGAATGCCGGGGAATCCTCAGGGGTTTTTCAGTATTGTTGAAGCGCCGATTGAAGGTTTTTACCAATCAGTTGGTATAATTCTTTTTGTTATTGTAATTGGTGGTTTTTTGGGAATCATAATGTATACGGGGGCCATTGACGCAGGAATTGCGCTTGTTATTGAGAAACTTAAGGGGAAAGAGGGGGTGATGATTGTTATCCTAATGTGTATTCTAGCATTGGGAGGAACAACATTTAGTATGGGAGAAGAAACATTAGCGTTTTATCCTGTTTTGATTCCGGTTATGCTGGTTGCCGGTTATGATTCAGTAGTTGCCTTTCTTGTTTTAGTTTTGGGTACTCAGACGGGATGTTTGGCTGCGCTTGTTAGTCCGTTTAGTACAGGTATTGCATCTCGTTTTATTGGGATTGGGGTAGGAGATGGTATGGGGGTTAGAATAGTTATGCTTCTTGTTATTTTAATAATAAACATAATGATTGTACTTCTCTATGCTTCTAAAGTTAAGAAAAACCCTGAATTTTCTCTTGTTGCAGATAAAAGAAAAGAACTTGAAGACCACTATTTGCATGGAATGGTTGATGGTAAGTTCCCTGAGTTTAACGGAAAAAGAAAAATGGTCATTACTCTGTTTCTGCTAACTTTCCTTATTTATATTTATGGAATATTACCGTTTGACAGTCTTGGAATAAAATGCATTCCTACCTTAGGATGGGGATTTTTAGAAATGACTTCGCTTTTTGCTGTTTCCGGCATTATAATTGGCTTCCTCTATGGAATGAAAGAAAAAGAAATAGTTGATAACTTTATGAGTGGTGCATGTGATCTGCTTGGTGTTGCAATTATTATTGGTTTGGCTCGCGGTATTACTGTGATTATGGAACATGGTCTTATTATTGATACTGTTTTGTATTGGTCATCTATGGCTATCAAGGGTTTCTCTTCAGTTGTATGTATAAATATTATTTATCTTGTTCACATAGTTCTTTCGTTCCTGATTCCTTCAACTTCAGGCCTTGCAGCTATTTCTATGCCGATTATGGGGCCTTTGGCTACATTCAAAGGAATACCTAAAGATTTGGTTGTTACAGCTTATATGGCAGCTTCTGGAATTGTAAACTTTATAACTCCTACTTCTGCTATAGTTATGGGGGGACTTGTTATAGCTAAATTTTCATATGCGAAGTTCTTAAAATTTATTATTCCAAGACTTATTGTTGTATTGTTAGCTTCCATGATAATACTTTCTCTTGGATTAATTTTTACCTAATAAATTTTCAAGAAATCACTGTGTATAAATGTAATATACCGGAGGTATTCTAGATTTTGGTAATATATCGAGAAATCGAACACGATTATTATCATAATTTTCGAAAACCTTTTTGCATTGAGTATAGTTTATACACAGTTGTGGTATAAATCGTTTATTTATTCGTCTACATTGCACTTTTCTAAAAAAGGTTTATGGATGAATAAGTTAATTATGTATACAGTAAAGTATAAATTGGATAGGTAGTCTTGAAATTGTGAGCAATATTGCCAATTATATTATATCTATAAATTAGCAAATTTGAGAAGGATAATAGCATGAATATAAAACTTACTGTGCTCTGCGAAAACACTGTAAAAACATTTAGTTCTTTAATTGGTGAACACGGTTTCTCATGTCATATTGAAACTGATAAAAATAAATTTCTTCTTGACACAGGGCAGGGGTTGGGAATTTTAAGAAATGCTGCATTACTAAGAAAAAATTTTGATGACCTAGATGGTATTATACTAAGTCATGGACATTGGGATCATACAGGAGGATTAGAAAAAATTCTTGAAGTATCAACTCCTAAAAAAGTTTATGCTCATCCTGATATATTTAAAATTAGATACAGTGAGAAAGAAGACGGAATAAAATTTGGTGGGATAAGACAACGGAGAGAACATTTAGAAATAAGTGGTGCAGAGTTTATTTTTTATACCGATTTTACTGAAATTGCTGAGGGAATTTATTTGACAGGTGAAGTTCCCAGAAAGAATGATTTTGAAATCAACCCGGCTGCACAGTATATATTGGATGAAAATGGCAATAGGGTTCCTGATTCAATACTTGATGATAATACAGTAGTTTTGGATTCACCGAAGGGCTTGGTTGTAGTTTTAGGATGTGCGCATGCAGGAATAATTAATATTTTAGACTATATAAGTGTAAAGTTAAATAAGAGCATTTATGCTGTAATTGGTGGCACTCATCTTAAACCTGCTAACGAAGACAGACTCAGAAGGACAATAAAAATTCTCAAAGAATATAATATTCAGCATATTGGTGTGTCTCATTGTACAGGACCTGAAAAATCAGCTACCCTGTCAAATGAATTTAAAGATAAATTTTTCTTTGCAAACGCCGGAGTAGAATTCTGTATTTAAGATAGAAATTTATAGCAAAAATTTTGCTATAAATCTCCTTCTTTTAGTTGAATTTCCTTTGGTTCCTTTTTTTGTGAGTTCCCATGGAAATTTATTAAAACCAATGCCTTCTTCAGAATTATTGTTAAAGTTGCAGCAAGTTTTTTATTGTCTGTTCTTTAGTTGTATCAGCCCATATTTCCCACCATAACTGTTGGACGTTATTGAAGCCTGAGCCATTTATTGATATAACCGGTGTCAGGTTTTGGCTCGGTGGAGGGGAGGTGACATCTAAAGTTTTGGTTTCAACACTTAATCCTTCTCCTTTGCTATTTATATGAGGAACAATTATTAAGTTATAATTATCATCATTTAGACTTATAGTAATTCCTTCTTCTTTTAGCCTTTCGTTAAAACATTTCAATAAATTCACAAAGTCTATAGATTGTCCTGGCATGCCAGGTGTTGTCAGAATAGTTTCCCTGAAAAGTATATTTCCTGTGTCAGTATTATAGTCTACTAAATAAAAATGTAAAAACAAGATTAACTGCCTTTTTAGTGATTTTTTCAAAAAAATAAAAAAGTACTATTGAAAATAATTTAAAACTGCATTATTCTTGACTAAACAACCCTATTATATCGTTAATTATTTGTTTTTCTTGATTATTAATGATTTAGCGCATGGGGATCGGGCAAAAATGTTGAATACAAAAAGCATTTTAGGCAAATTCAAATTTTATAGAAACTTACCAGAAAGGAATTCTTATGGAGAGAAAAAGAGTATTAAAGCAAGTGTGGAATTTATCTATTATTATTGCAGGTATAATGCTAATATACCTTACTTTTTCAACAAAAAGTGAATTGAGAAGTATTGTGCCTAACCAAATTATTATGATTTTAATAATCTTCCTTATGGGATTCTTTGCTGAATATATAGATTCATCTCTTGGGATGGGATATGGGACAACACTAACACCTATTTTAATGATATTAGGTTTCTCACCCCTTGAGGTGGTTCCGGCTGTATTATTTTCTGAATTTCTTTCCGGTATAACTGCGGGTGTCTTACATCATAAAGCCAATAATGTTAATTTTATAAATGATATCAAAGCTAAGAATATTTTAAAAATAATGACACTATGTTCCGTTTTGGGTACAGTAATTGCGATAATTCTTGCTTTAAATCTACCTAAGCAATATGTAAAATTATATATTGCTCTTATGATTTTGGGAATTGGCATTTTTATTTTTTTAGGTAAGAAATTTATTGGTGAATTCCGTTGGTGGAAAATTACTTGTCTTGGTACATTAGCTGCTTTTAATAAAGGTATTTCCGGTGGAGGATATGGACCTTTAGTAACAGGAGGACAAATACTTGTTGGTGTCAAAGAAAAAGCTGCTATTTCAATAACATCTTTAGCAGAAGGTTTGGTATGTTTAGCTGGTTTAGTGCTGTATATCCTTTTTAAGGGGGATATTTATTGGTTTTTAGCAATACCTTTGTCAGTAGGTGCATTATTATCAGTTCCTGCGGCTGTGATTACAGTAAAACTAATTTCTGCTGCACAAATTAGAGCAAATATTGGGTATGTTACTATTTTCTTAGGTGTTCTTTCGTTGTTAAAAATAATTATCAATTAGAATTCTAAAAACTAACTGTACAAATAATTGGTACATAACCCTAAAAAAAGGAATATTTTATTTTATGAAGAAACTGGTTTTTATCTTGGTTCTTGGTGCCTCTCTTTCTGTTTATGCTGAATATGTTTCCAGTTCGTTCGAGAAACTTCCTGTTAACTTTATTGCTGAAGCAGGTTCTGTTGTAAAAAAAGGAAAACCCCTATTCAAATTATCTAATGATATTCAGAAAATGCATATTGAAAAGAAAAAGCTTAATATAAAGAACGCATTAATTGAGCTTGAAGACAAAACAACCGATCTTAATAGAGCTAAAGTTCTTCTTTCAAAAAAAGCTATAAGCATAGAAGACTACGAAGATATAGTTTTAGCTTATTTTAAGTCATCAATATCATATGAAAAGTTAAAGCAGGAACAGAAACAGTTAGAAATTGATCTTGATGGTTTTACAGTTAATGCCCCGTATGATTGTAGGGTGGTTGAACAGAAGATTTGTACAAACTCCGGGGTTGATTATGGAACTCATGTTGTTGAAATCCAAGAATTGAATCAAGGAACAAAAAATAGTGAGAAAAATAAGGATTGCTCTAAAACATTGATATTGACCAGTGTCTTATCTGGCGAAACTATTATCTATTTACCGAAAAATAGTCAGGTAGTTAAAAAAGGTGATTTGCTTGTAAAATATGATACGGCTGTTATTGAGTTAGAATTGAAGGTATTAAAATCACAGCTTAAAGAAGCAAATGAATGTTTGAAGGATTCAAAAACTGACTGTGATAGGGCCAAAAAACTTTACAATAAAAAAATAATCAGTAAAAATGACTTTGATAATATATGCTTGCTTTATAAGAAGTGTAAGATTGCAGTAGATATACTTAAAATAGATATAAAAATTGAAGAATTTAAAATTAAACATTATTTTTCAACCTATGCTCCATATGACTTGAGGGTAGCAAAGCGTATTTTATCTGTTAATTCAGGTGTAAAGGTTGCTAAAACTATTCTTGAACTTCAGAAAATATAATATAAAAATGAACTGTTTGATGTATTTATAAATGTGTCAAACAGTTCTATTAAAAAGCAGATACTTGAAGAAATTTGCCCGAGATAGCCTAAACAAGCTATACTAGTATGTTTAAGCTTGAAATATTATTTTATCCATGTGTTGAGTGAGTTTAGATATTTATGCCAGAGTATGCTATCAGACCAGGTTGATTCTTTTTCAATTGCTGAAGGATTTATATTTAATCTAACTGCAATATGAATATTTAACCAGAGCCATTCATTTTCTGAACATGCAGAAATACTTTCTATTAAGTCATTAATTGTTTTGATATGGTGGAATTTTAAAATGAAGGCTTTTCTTTCAGATGAAGCTAATGTTAAATTATTTCCTTCGGGTAGCCAGCTGAAAATATACTTATCCCATCCTAATGTTTTTTCCTGGTAAGGATCAAAGGAGGTAGGTTCTGCTACATAACCTCCATCAATGATAAATTCTATAGGTATATCCTTTGGGCAGTTTTTTCTTATATTCTCAAAAAGCTGCATATTTTTCATTCCTTCAAGAAAACTAAACCAGGCCCAATTATCGTTCATGATAAAATTTTTAGCTTTACGGGAAGAATATACAGCGCTGATTTTTTCATCAAGCCCTTTCTCAATGTAAAGGCCTGCAAGTAGAGTAGTATGTTTTTTGTCTCCCCAGTTAAAGTAATATTTTCCACTATTGAAGTGAACAGTTTTCGTATTAGGAACAAGCCACCATGAAGTTAAATCAGGATTGAATCTGTTCCATGGTCTTTTAGTCAGTTTTCCAAGTTTTTCATTTGCTAATGGAGATACTACATCACATAAACGCCTTGGTGTCTGGTATATACATTCAATATTCATAGTAGTTTTTTTAGTGCTGTTGGGGATTGATATGATTATGCTTCTAATTTAAAATCGTTGTTATCCTGTTTTTTAGGAATAAATGCAGCAAACTTTTTATAAATATCATCCAGTTTTGATATATAATAAGTTGTATTTTCATCTCTTTCTTCAGGTGCATCAGAAAGCAGACATGAATTATCAACTACTGATAGTTTCTTTTTAATACCCGTTACATAGTATGATATTTGGTCTCCTTGTCGGTAATTTCTGTCTGCTTTAATTGCAAGTTCATAAGCTGCGCTTCTTCTTCCTTTACCCGATGCCATTTTGGTTTTATAGGTATCAGGTGAATCTTTTAAGTTTTCACTTTTAGCTATTTTAGATAAAGGGAGGCTGTGATTTTGGATATCCTGCTTATATTCTTCTGTTAATATATGAATTTTTTCAAACTCTTCATTCAAAAGATGAAAAACGAATTTCTTGAGATAATCTCTGAGAAATGGTTCAACTCCTCTGGATTTCAATGCTGCTCCTGCAATGGCAATCTCACCGTTTTCCATAAGCAGGGCATAGTTTTTGCTTTTATAACAGAACATTGCATTATATACCGAATCTAGTTCTACATCTATTCCTTTTGGCAGAATGCTTTGAATTTTGCTTTCCATCTCTTTGGGAGAAGTTATATTTGAAGGCGGCTGAAAATATATTCCGTCAGTATCCATTTCTATTACATTAGCTTTTTCTTTAATCAGAAAATTTAGCATTGATGTAAGTATTTCTCGTCCTTTTGTCGTAACTTCTTCTGCCATATTAAAGTCATTAAAAGTCCCGAAGCCAAATCCGAGATATCCGTAAAATGAGTTGATCATAACTTTGAATATAGTTTGAAGTGAGTTGTAAAATTCTTTTTCTTCCTGGGTTGTAGATTCTCTTTCTTTATCTTTGGCGTTCAAACGGAACAATCTTAATTTTTTTAAAAAATAAGTGAAATTATTTAATCTGTCACGTGATGGTTGAAGGTTTTGCGATAATATTATTGATGGATAAAGAGAGCGGATATCACAGTGCCAGACATTCTTAAATAAACCTGACTCAAAAGCTTCTGTTAATGCGCCGGTAAACTGTCTCCCTGGTTCTGATACAGGAATAGATTCATCTATTGCCAGATAAGAGGCAATAAGCATTGAATCAATTTTTGTTGCATTTCCTCTAACAACAATATTTTGATATGAATAGGGTTGGAGCTGAGTTTGATAAAAGTAACTTTGAGATAAGATTTCTGAAATAGCGCGTGTTTCTCTAACATCATCAAGAGCATAATCAAGAAGTTTATCCCTCTCCTCTAAATAGTATTTTCTGATATTTCCAGAGTCGATATAAGTTCTTTTTTCAGGTGCTACTCCAAAATGCTTTGCTATTGATTTTAAACTGTAACTCTCAAGATCTCTATGGCTGACATCATATAGTTGTGCTAGAAAATAAGTATCAACAACATGCCTGCCAAATATTTCATATCTTTTATAGCTTGTTGTTTTTTCTGCTACAGAGAAGCGTGATGTTCGGGTTTTTGGCTTGCTTCCATCACGGCCTATTAAAAGTTTTACTTTATGGCGTTTTGCTCTTTCTTCGATAAAAGGCAAGTCGAACCTAAACAGGTTATGACCTTCTATTACATCAGGGTTGCGCTCATTGACAATTTTTACAAAATCTTCGAGTATCTGTTTTTCTGTTGTCTGTTCATCCACAAGTAAATATTGTTCCCACCCGGTATTATCGCTCATACTTATAATAATAACTTTATCTTCGTCTCGTTTTGGATTTGGAAAGTCATATCCCGCTGTAGTAAGAGTTTCTATATCAACCTGCATCCTTAGAATTTCAGAGAATTTCATTCCTCGAAATAGTCGGATTTGATTTTGAATTAAAGCCTGTTGTTGTAAGTCTGAAAATACTCTGTAAGGTGCATTTTGAGATGATGGAGAATAACCCGTAGAACTTTTTAAATATTTTAGTGCAGATGTATAGGCTTTATTATTTGAAAATTTTACAAGATAACTAAAATATTCATTGCCATTCAATTTAATGAGTTCGAAGTTTCCATCAAATTGTTCAATAAATAATTTATCTTGAACCAATATGAAAGGCAGAAAACTTATTTCCTTGTGAGATATCTTATTTTCTTTTCTGATATAAATATCAGCTGTTCCATTTTCTTGAGGCTCTACAGCTACTATATTGTTTAGTTTTGAGGGTACGAGTTCTTCGAGGGAAATCAGTTTAGTATCTTCGTTCATCATTAATATTCTTTATATTTTTTGTGAATTTACAATTTTCATTATAGCTCTTTTATTCAAATAATATTGTTCAAAAAAGAGTATATGCTATAGTAGTTTTATTAATATACCAAAGGTATTTTTATTTTAGAGCTTTTTTTGTATACCGAAGGTATTTTAGTTTTTTGACTTTTTTTGCAGTAACCTGACTCGAATAACTGCTTAATTTTTCGAAAACTATTTTGTTTTTGGTATATAAGAATTTTTTAGGTTTCACTATAATTGGAGAAAAGTATGCCTGCAATCAATGAGAAATTACTCGCAAGAATAATTGAAGAAACTAAAGATTTAGGTTTATTAGATGCTTTGGTAAATAAATTGAGTTTGCCGGATCTACAATCCTTATTGTTGGAAATTTATAGGTTAAAATCAGAAAAAATTGATATAAAACATTTATTTACACAATATAAATCAAACAGGTTTACTAAACCTTCTTCTATTAAACCTCAAAAATATCTAAATTTTGAAAAATTGGCAATTTCTTTATTGCCATATGATTATAAGAGTATTGAATTATCGCCTGTTGCTCCCCTGGGAAGTTGTTCTGTTTTGGCGCCGGTCGAACAGAATAATGTGTTAACAACTATAAGGAATACAGAAGTATGTTCAGATCCCACAAATGTACTTGCTATGGAATGTGCCAAGGAAAGGGAATTACTTTTACCTATTAAGGACAGAAAATTTGAGGAAATAAAACTGGCTACAGTTAATAGGGTTTTACGAACTCAACCTTTTGAAGGAAAAGACAGTGTAGCTCACTTTAAAATATTAAGCCTTTGTTCAGGAGGGCGTGATCGCGGAAGTTTGAGGTTTGAACTGGATAATTTAAGAGAACAGTTAAATTATTATATTTTATTATTAAGTCGTTTAGCCGCAATAGATATTCATGTTTCTGCTGTCAGAATTTATCTAATTGTTTATAATGCGAATATAAAAAATAAGCTGAAAGAAATTACAGATGAGTTATTGGTCGAGAATGATAATCTTAAGATAGATATTGATATGTTTACGGGGGAACAAAACTATTATGAAACTTTAAGATATAATATTTTTGCAACGAACTATAGAGGTGAAGAATTCTTTATTTGTGATGGTGGTTTTACTGAGTGGACAAAAAAACTATTAAATAATAATAAAGAAAGATTTTTGACAAGTGGAATGGGGATTGAAAGATTATTTTTAGTGTTTTAATAAATTGATGATTTTGGATTGCTGAAATTAAAACATAAATCAGCAATCGGAAATCATAAATAAATATTAGTTGACTGAAACAAGTTCAAGGTCAAAAATAAGCGGTTTGCCTGCTAAGTGATGATTTGCATCTAATGTGACATCATTTTCTGTAACTTTTGTTACTTCTACGACCAATGGATGCCCATTTGGTTGGCGTAACTGAAGTTTTAGTCCTTCTTCTGGAGTGATGTCAGGTGGAAATTGTGCTTTAGGTACGTTCATAATCATATCATCACGACGTGGCCCGTAAGCTTCGTCTACAGGGATATTAATAGTTTTTTTCTCATTAACAGCCATGCCGGTAACGCCTTTTTCAAAGCCTTTAATTACCTGGCCGCCGCCAATTTTAAATTCCAAAGGATCGCGTCCTGAAGAACTGTCAAAAACTGAACCGTCTTCGAGTTTTCCGGTATAATGTATTTTAACGGTATCACCGTCTTTTGCCTGTGTCATTTTGATTCCTCTTTATAGGTTTTATTCAAATGCGAAAGATTTAGACTAGTATTATACAAAAAAATATCAATAGTGTTTTTAAATTAATTATTAATTAATTTTTCTATTACATCTTTTGTAGGTTATATCAGAGATATTTTATCTTAGGTGTTTTAGTTTTTACTATTTTTTCTGAAAGCAGCTAGTTTTAGATACAGAATGACTGAAATTACTAATAAAAAAAGCTGAAACTTCGTAAAGAAGCTTCAGCTTTAAAATAACAATATTATTTATTCAACAATATATTTTTTCAGTTTAGGTACAAAGACAAACATAATTATACTTATAACAAATGTTGAAATACCAAGTTTTATAAAAAGCTGAGAATAAATTGGCAGCGAATGTAGCGGGTTTGTAATATTGTGTGGTATACTCGCAAAAGATGCAACTATTCCGCCAAGGGCCATAGCAACTGCAGTTGACATAAACCATGCTCCCATCATAAATCCCATCATACGTTGCGGTACAAGTTTTGTAACCATAGCTAAGCCTAGTCCAGATACAAATAACTCTCCTAGGCTTTGAAAACCATAGCTGATAACCAGCCAGTTACCTGAAATTAGACCGTTAGTTGAAAAATATTTTGCTGCAAATGGGAGAATCAAAAAACCAAATGAAGTAAGCAGCATACCGAAAGCAAATTTTCCGGGTAATGAAAAATCTTTTCCCTGTTTACCAAGCTTAGCATAAATCCATGCTAATACCGGGCTGGCTAAAAGAATCCATAACGGGTTAAGTGATTGAAATGATTCGCCTGGCATAGTTATACCGAAAAGAACGTGATTAGTATTTCTTATAGTGAAAAGATTAAGGGATGTTGGCATTTGCTGATAAAGAACAAAGAAAACAATTGCTTCAACTATAAGTATAATACATACAATAAATTTGAGTTTATCCTGTTTTGTTTCAAGACTGAAAAGAATTTTACCGCATAATATAGCTACTACTATTATTGCTATCGCTAAAAGCCAGTTTGTTATTGTAAGGTGTTTTAGTAACCAGGCACAAACGAATGTCAATACTACTGTAAAACCTATAACATAGATAAACTTTTTTAAATTAAGAGGTGCAAAGTCAGGATCTGAACCGACTTCTGCTAATAACCTGCTACAGAACATATAGTTAACAATTGCAATAACCAAACCTATACAGCAAATCATAAAAGCAGCATTCCAGCCCCACATATCTTTTGCAATAGGGCAGAGAAGCATAGAAACAAAAGAACCGATGTTTATTGCCATATAATAAATTGTAAAAGCACTGTCAATACGGTGATCACCAGGTTTGTATAGTTTTGAAACAAGACTGGAAGGATTGGCTTTAAAAAGCATGTTTCCGGTAATAATTGCAGCTAAGCCAAGATATAAATGTTGTCCTGCATCTAATCCAAGGAGTCCATAACCTACAGCAAGAACTATTGCTCCGATAAACATTGTACGTTTTGTCCCGAGAACTTTATCTCCAATAACTCCACCAATACTTATGAAAGCATAGCACAATGCAGAAAATGCACCAAAAAGACTGTTTGCCATCGAATCTGAAAAATTAAGTTCTTTAATAAGATAAACAACTAGAAGAGCCTGCATTCCGTAGTAACCAAATCTTTCCCAAAGTTCAATGGAAAAAATAAGAGAGAAAGGCTTACCGGGTTTTTCAACACCTTGATGTTCAAAACTAGACATGATTTACTATCCCTTTTTTATTAATTTCTGTGATTATTTTTTAGTTTTATAATATAAAAATTTTTTATAAAAATGAATTCAAACAAATTACTAACAGGAAATCGTATTATTTTTAGATTTAATATTGCCTGTAAGTAATTATTATTATCGTCTCAAAAAATCCAACACAGTGAGAGGTCTGTAATATGTTGACTTTTTGGAAAATATCAAGTGCCGTTGTTGAAAAAATGTTTAGTTTTAAGCTTGCTGCTTCTATTTTTCTTCTTCTTTTGACTTTCCATGACCATCCATTATATCAAACGATGGTTTACCGGTTATAGCACATAATATTTCACTACTAACGGGTGGGCAGCCTGGTATGAACCTGCTGTTTTCTTTATGCATAGATGTACAGTTGCCAATGCACAGGGTGTTTTCGGGAATTTCAGTTAAGCCTTTACCTATAGCCATATTCAAAGGTTTTTCTTCAGAAAAATAGTCAGAAATGTTTTTTCCATAACGTTTTAAAAATAGATATAGAGAGGATTGGCAGGCACTGCATGAGTTCTTGTCAAAAATATTGATATTAGGATATTCTAAACGCAGGTTCTTTGGGGGAGTTGCAAATTTAGAGATAAACTTTTTCCAGTCTTTAGGGGAAATATTGATTTTTGAAGTATCAATTACTCCATAATCGCGTTGTGCTGCAATTTTTAAATGGGGAATATCAAATGGATTTATTCCCATTATTGAAGCAGCAACAGCATCTGCTGCAAATACGTTCGGACTTACCATAACCAGATCCAGAGGGTGAGGGGAGCCTGCGCTTGGCCCCATTCCTTCCATACAGACAGTTCCGTCGATAATTGATAGGTGAGGGTGCAGTACCGATGACATATCGGCAATTGCAATATCAATAGGCTTCTCATTTATTCCATCAACAGAAGGAATCATATGCAGAGTAACTTTACTTCTGCGCCAGAGACAGCCTTTCATATTCTTCAACGCTAGAGTTGCGCCTGTATGCATATGGGTTTTTATAACCGGAATAGAAACTATAATATCGTACACAAATATTTCCGGGCAGACTTTTATTGATTTTAATGCAATACCTTTCGAGATATCAACTTTTTTAAATTTGTTTATATCCATATCCAGAAGAGGGCAGTTTCTGGATACTGCAATTTCTGCTATTCCTGTTTCTTCAAATGCTTCCATTGTGTCAACACCTGAAATTGGGCTTTCACCAATAGCAACTTCTGCTCCTGCTTCTTTGAAAGCATCAATTGCTGCTGCGACAACCTGTGGGTGAGTTGTTATTCCCTTGTCATAAGAGGCTATTCTTCCCACATTGGGCTTTAGTAATACCTTCTTATTTCTTGCAGGGGATAAATCTATATATGAAAGAGCTTTACGTGTGTTATCATATGGACCGTACCCATTAGCAATATAAACTGATGGGACTGATTTTTCAGCGTCAAAAATATTTTTATTTAAGTGTTCTAATACCATTAAACCTGCCGTTAAAATTATTACTTAATGTTCTTTATGATGTTTCGAGTTTATAATTTTCTTGATAAAGATAAGGCAAAATGTATAATAATACGAGCTAACAATATTATGAATTATTAATATTTTCAAAGTAGAGGAGAAAATTATGGATTTATTTGAAGCTTTTGAAAAAAGGCATAGTTACCGGGGCAATTTTTTGGATAAGCCTGTTTTAAGAGAAGATTTAATAAGAATATTGAATGCAGGTCTTATGGCTCCTTCCGGAAAAAATCAGCAGACAACGGAATTTGTTATTATTGACGATAAAAAACTGATAGAAAAAATTGCCTGTCTTAAGGGGGCAAATAAAGCTGTACAACAGGCAAAGGCCTTTATAATTTGTATTATCGATAAAGAGGCTGAAGCTATTTATGAAGGATTTTCATTTCAGATAGAAGACTGTTCTGCTGCGGTTGAAAATATGTTGCTGGCAATTACCGCTTTAGAATATGCTTCAGTGTGGATTGACGGTTGGCTGAGAGTTGATAAAAGGGCTGAAAAAATAGCCGATTTGATTGGCCTGGGAAAAAATAAAAAGATTCAGGTAATTCTTCCAATAGGTGTTCCTGCAGAACAAAAGAGCCAACCAGGGAAAAAAGCATTTGAGGAACGCGTTTATTTTAACCGTTATGGTAAATAATAGAGATGAAAGTAACTTTTTTAGGAACAGGTTCAGCGCAGGGAGTTCCGCCCGTTTTTTCAAGAAATAGTTTTTTTGAAAATATTCGGAAAGCTAAATCTAAAGAACTTAGGTCAAGGGCTGCGTTGAGAATAGGATTACATTCTCAGGTTGACTTCGGGGCAGATTCAAATTTGCAGAACATTAGATACGGAATGGATATGTATGATGTTAAAAATATTTTTATAACTCATACTCATTCGGATCATCTAAGTTGTTTTGATCTGTTTGATGTTTATAAAATGTCATATGAGAAACCTGAATATTGCAATCCTAATCCACTTAACCTTTATTTAAGTAAATCTGCTTATGATTGGGTGTATAAAAGTTTTTTACCTGTTGTAAAAATAAAACCTCTCGAAAAGAGAATTATTCCTCACCCCCTTGATTATTTTAATACATATAAGAATGAAAATATTTTATTTGAAACGTTAAAAGGTCATCATACTGGATATGGTGAGAATGAATTTTCTTTGAATTATCTTTTTAAAAATATAGAGACAGATAAAACGTTATTATATGCAGTTGATACCGGATATTATTCGGAAGAAACTTTTGAATATTTACAGAGTAGAAAAGCGGATTATATAATAATGGAATGTACGTTTGGGTTAGATAATTCAAGAGGAAATATTGGTGATAAGCATTTGAACTTAAAAACCTTTAATCAACAGATACAAAGACTTGCTCATTTAGGTTTCTTAACAGAAAAGACACCTGTTTATTTAACGCATATTTCTCCAAATACAGAGCTGTGTTATAAAGAATTTCAGAATATAGTTTCTCAATATGAATTCAACTATATCCTGGCTTATGATGGCTTGATGTTTGAATATTAATTAAAGGATATCTCTGTCATTATAAGTGCATGTGATGTTTTGTAGCGGCGCATGGCAATGCGTCGCCACCCAGAATGTTGATTTTTTTAGAAATTTATTCTTTTGCCTGCTGAAGTACTTTCAGTTTCTCAGAGGTTATATCTTTTGCAAAAAGAATAAATAACAGCATGATTATTCCCAGTATTAAGCAGGAATATCTGAATGCATCAACACTTGATTTCCAGTACATATTAAATACTTCTTTTCCTTCTTTTACCGGAAGGGAATATTTGGTTTTCAGTATTTTTAGTACTGTTTTTTTATCGCTTACAGGAATAACTTCCATTTGTTTAACTTTTTGTCTCAAATTGCTGCTTAATGTTTTTGTGCCGTTTATATCATTTTTTACAGAATAAGTAAATATACTTATATATACAGCGCTTATTATAGCAATACTGGCTGCCTGTCCAATATTACGCATTGCTCCCTGCAATCCGGAGGATTGAGAAGCTAATTTCTTATCTTTTATTGATGCAGCAGTAATAAAGCTTGATTGTGATGCTACAAGCCCGGAGCCTATTCCTAAAACAAACATTCCAATATAAAATAGTATTTCAACTCCCCCGGTAGCACTTATTCCGTATCCGACAGCTATACAACCTAAAAATGAAATCAGTATTCCTGATATGCATATTAAGCGGGGAGAAAAATTACCAGCCAACTGTGGTGTAAAAATCGAAAATGGTACCATTCCTACGGCAAAAACCATCATTACATAACCTGTAGTTATTGCTGTAGCGTTAAAAAACAGTTGTAGAAAAATAAATATCATGAAAATGCCGCCACCTAAAGAAAGGTAGATGAATGCATTCATAGATACTGCAGATAATGTTTGCCTGTTTGTTATAAATTCGACTGGTATAAGAACTTTGTCTACACCTTTTCTCTTTTCAAGACTTCTTTCCCAATAGAATAATAAAACAAGCAATGCTATTCCAACTATTACAAATAATAAAACAGGTGAATAACTAAATATTGTAAATGGTGCTTTTCTTGGTGTAATAAGTCCCCACTTTACAATATTTGACAGTCCCATAATAGTGATGCACAGCCCGAAGAAAAGCAATAATAAACCCATAAAATCAAAGGACTTTTTTGTATTGGGCAGGTTGTCTTTTCTGATAAAAAATGAAATATAAAAAAAAGAAATTGCGAATAGAAGTATAACTAGAACAAATGCTATTTCCCAACTTAAATATACAATAATATATCCTGTTATCACAGGAGCAATTGCTGAAGCAAAGGCGATTGTAGCTGCAATCAGGCCAAAGACTACGGCTTGCTGTTTATTTTTGTATAGAACAGTAATAAGGCCTAAAATCGCCGGAATTGCTAAGCTGGCTCCTATGCCTACAAGTACTCTGGCTACATAAACAAAAATTGTTATTGTAGGACTGATTACTACTAATATTTCTCCTATTACAAGTACGAGTAAACCAATTTGTACTAATCGTTTCCAGCCTATTATTTTTCCTAAAAAACCACCTGCTACCATAATGCCGCCTGCCATTAGCGGGTACATTATATTTGCAATCTGTATTTGAGAAATATCAGTATGGAATGTACTTGCTATTGCAGATGATGCATTCAAAAGTGCAGTATTGTCAGTTATTGTACCTAACTGTATTATGCAGAGAAAAATTGCCGGCAATAATGAAATTTTTTCCAATTGCAAATTATTGTTTTTACTTTCTGACATATTTTTTACCTATTTTTTTATCAAAATCAATATATTTGTAACTATGCTTCATATACTTTTTGTCCGTTAATCCATGTTGATAGAACTTTCGGGTTATCAGTATCCAGCTCTTCAGCTGAAACTGAAAATAAATCTTTATTGTATACCACCATATCTGCCTTATAACCTATATCTAACGTTCCAATGTTCTTAAATACAGTTGTATTTGCACTGCCTTTAGAAAAGCCCTGTATCAGATCCTGCATTGTTAATGGTTGGCGATCTGTGGGATCTCCTGCACCTAATATTGAAATGTTCATGATTTTTGAAGGAGCACAATACGGCAAAGGTGATACCCAATAATCAGTACTCATTCCTGTAGAGATGCCGCCTTCAATAATTCTTTTGGCAGGATAGCTTTTTTTATCTCTTTTTCCATAGTATTTTGATAAATCACCTTCAACTTCCCAGAATGCCGGTTGTACTGTAGTAATAACATGGTCATCAAACTTTTTAATACGTTTAATTTGTTCGTCGGTTATAAAAGCTAAATGAACTAAAGTATGGACACTTGTTAATTTGCCAGCTTTTTGCTTTGCTGCTTCTATTGCGTTTAGAGTAGCTTCTACTGCCTGATCACCCTGTATATGGTAATGAACATTCAAACCAAGTTCATTTGCCCTTTCAACCATTCTGTTAATATTGTATTCTTTACCATATGTATCATCTGTAGCAAAACAGTTTACACCATGTCCACCTTGTTTATTTGCCCATAAGGTCCATGCTTCACCTGCAGCAAATGCTCCATCAATAAATATTTTTAGTCCACCGAAACGAACTTGATCTGAATCTTTACCAATATATTCTAAAGCATTTTCGATATCACTTAGACCGAAGCAGGTGAACATATAATTAACTCTGATAGGTAATTCACCATCTTTTTCAAGTTCCTGACAAATTTCCGGTTTAATTATTCTTCCAAATGGTCCACCCATCATATCACTAACAAATGTATATCCCATAGAGGCCCATTTTGTACAGGTTGCTTTAACATCATTTTTAATTTTATCATTAGCTAAAAGAGGAAATATTTTATTTCCAGCCAAAGTCATTGAGGCTTCACGTAGAAGCCCTGTAAATTTACCATTATCTATAACTGTTTTTCCTCCCATTGGAATGGGTGTTTCAGCGGTTATTTCACATATATCAATTGCTTTTGAGTTTATAATTATGTTATGACCTAATTTGTCGGTAAGTAATAAAGGATTTTTAGGTGTAATTTTATCTATTTTAGCCAAATCTTCTAATGACCAGGCATTATAATCATTTAATAAAAAACCTCCACCAATAATAAGCTGATTTTTTGGGATGTCTTTTATTTGTTCTGCAATTGAGTCTACTAAAGTATCTGCATCATAGCAGCCGCTTAGATTGATTCCGATCATATAAGCAGTTTCGATGATATGTGTATGAGAGTCACCAAATCCAGGATAGACAAATGCTTGTTTAAGGTCAATAATTTCTGCATTCTTATAATCCGATGGATTAATTCCGTGTGCTTTAATTTTTCCATCCTCTACAAGCAGGTTGTTTGCTTTATGTGTAGGGGTGATATAAAAGGTTCCATTAGTAAAAATTTTCTGTGATGCTGCTTTTTTATTCATACTATTTACCCCTTCAATTAACTGTTTTTAGACAAAGAACTTTTTCTCTTGTTTTTAGATGAAAATCTAAAATTTATATATAGTAGTATCTAAAATAATAAAGAATAAGTGAGAAAATAGCAATACAGATAGTTTAGAAAGGTTATTCAATTTGTTTATAAATACCTATAAATAAAATTTATAAGTGAAATATAAAACCTGTCGATAATTTTTATTTTCCAGCTGTTAGGATGAAAAAATAATTTAATCAAGATTAAATGGAGTTTTGAATTGTTAAAGGCCAACGATCCAATTGGAATCATGAATAAATTATAACATTATAAATGTTGAGTTTTAAGGTGTATATCTTGAAGATATTGCTACAACAAATTCACCTTTAGGTGATCTGTTTTTCATCTTTTCCAGTACGGTTTCAGCTGTTCCTCTAATAATTTCTTCATGAATTTTTGTAGCTTCTCTAATTATAGCCAATCCGCAATCAGATCCTATAATTTCATTTATTTCTTCAATAAGCCTTATTACTCTTTTGGGAGATTCGAAAATAAATGCTGTTTTGTTGTCATTTGATATTTCTTCCAAAACTTTATGCCTTGCTCCTTTTTTGGGCGGAAGAAATCCATAAAATGTAAGCCTTTCTACAGGTAAAGCAGCAGCCATTGCAGAAAATGTCAAAGCTGAAACGCCGGGAATGATTTCAGGCTCTATTCCGTTTTTTAAAGCTTCTCTTATAATAAGAAACCCGGGATCTGAAACACATGGTGATCCCGCTTCACTGATAACAGCTAATTTATTCCCTTTTAACACTTCACCTACAAGAAAATTAACTGTTTTGTGCTCATTCTGAACATGGTGACTAACAACTTTTTTATCTTCGATTTCAAATTTATTTAAGAGTATTCTTGCTTTACGCGTATCCTCTGCGGCTATCATGTCTGCTTCTTTAAGTATTCTAACGGCTCTGAAAGTCATATCTTCAAGGTTACCTATCGGAGTTGCTATTATTGAAAGTTTTCCAAGTGTGTGTTGTATATTCTTATTCATAAGATTTCCTGTATTCAAATAATAATATTTTTCTTACTAATATTATACTATTTGATTTTATATCTTCAATTCTTTATTGGGTTTCACAGTGCCATTCGCTCAACTAGATTTGATTAATTTATGTTTTAAGTATGAAATTTAGTAGTGCTGCACAAAAAATGACATTAAATAATATTGATTTATTTTTTATTATACAATACAATTGCAAAGTATGTAAATATATGGTGGATATTTTCTAGTAAATAGCTGCTTATTATTCAATCAAAATTTAATTATAACTGAATTATTAAATAAACAAAAAGGAGAAGAAGGGTATGAAACGTTTATGTTTTGTCGTAATTTGTAGTCTATTAACTGCTATTATTGCAGGATGTTCTTCTACAGGTTCCTATGTCTCTACTGAAAAGGTTAAAAAAGAATTTTTGGGAAGTATTGTTGCGCGTAATATTAACTATGAAGGAGTTAAACGCAATCCGATTATAGTTATTCACGGATTTCAAGGAGCTAAACTTGTTGATAGCAAAACAGATAAAGTGTTATGGGGGGATTTTAGAACTAGAGATGCCTTCTATATTTCCCAGGAAGATATACAGGCAACGGCTCATCCTATGGCAAAAGGTAAAAGTTTAACTGAGCTTAAAGATGATGTTATTCCTAAGTCAATATTAAAAGATGTTAATGTTAAAATACTAGGCGTTACATTAACATTCCCTGCATATGAAACTCTTATAAATGAATTGCATAAAGCTGGGTATCAGCCTGATGGTAAACCTTTAGATAAAGGAAAAAGCTATTATACCCTTTTTGAATTTGCGTATGACTGGAGAAAAGATTTACCAGAAAATACAAAAAAACTTGAAAAATTTATTAAAGAGAAAAGAGAGTATTTACAGAAGAAATATGAGTCACTTTATGATGTAAAAGATTTTGATGTACAGTTTGATATTATTGCACATTCGATGGGAGGACTTTTGTCAAGATATTATCTTCAGTATGGAACACAGGACCTTCCTAAAGATGGTTCACTTCCAAAGCTGAATTGGGCAGGAAATGATTATATTGACAGATTGATTATCTGTGGTACTCCAAATGCAGGCTATTTAGATACTTTTTTAGAAATGGTGCGAGGAGGTCAACTTCAGACTTTTACTCCTGCGATTCTAGGGACATTGGCAACATATTATCAGATGCTTCCTGCTCCTGAAACAAGGTCTATTGTTTATTCAGATGATCCGAATGGAGAGGCTGTAAATATTTTTGACCCTAAGGTATGGAAAAGTATGCAGTGGGGACTAATGGATAAAAATGCAGATGTAAGTTTACAGAAAATGCTGCCTGAAGTAGAATCTGTAGAAGAAAGAGAAGAAATAGCTTATGACCATTTAAGCAAATGTCTTGCCAGGGCAGAACAGTTTATTAGAGCTATGAAAGTTAAACAGGAAGAATTGCCTGTTGATATTGAATTATATTTAGTTTTAGGGTATGGAATTAAGACAAGTCGAAGAGCTTTTATTAATAGAAAAACTGGAAAAATAGACAAGGTTGAATACACAAGTGGAGATGGTAAAGTTCCAGCAACAAGTGCTATGTGGGATGAGAGAGCTACTGGAAAACCGAATTTCTTCTTGAAGTCTCCTATTCAGTGGCATGAAATCCTGGCAATTAGAGCTGCCCATATGGGGATTTTAGATGCAGAAGTTTTTGTTGATAATATGCTTGTTCTTTTACCTATGCTAGAAAGTCCTAAACAAAAAAGTATTCTGAAGAAATAAACAAAAATATTGTTTTTTGATGTAACATTTATCTGAACCTTAAAGATATAAGTTAATTATATTTTTAAGGTTCAATTAGTTATTGCTTGAGAGGCAGTATTAAATGCTAATATGATTTGTAAACATATTTGTGCTTTTTGTACTTATTATTTTTGGATGATGCTGAAAGTAGTGTTTACTCCTGTATATTCAGCTATTACAAGACATACAATAAAATTAAAAATAAATCAGTTTTAGTTAAGATCTATCAGCAAAGATGGGCGATATACTGTTAGCTATGCATAACCATGCGTTGGATAACAAATAGTGTATTAACCTTTTCAAGCTGGCTTTAGCTAGATAATAGCATAAATAATTTGAGTTTTATGAAAAAAATAATAAACAAGAAACAAGAAAGAATGAGATTGTATGAAAAAAATTAAAACAAAGATCTTTGCTTTGAGTGTTTTGGCATTCTTTATGTTAAACATTTCACTTATGGCTGGTACAAGGGGAAAATTTCCTGAGTTTAGTGCTAATGCAATGGCTCCATTAAATTTACCTACAGCGATTTATTCCCTGAATAAAGGAATTGATTGGGCTACAGGAGAAGCCATTACAGAATCTGCAAAGCAAAACTATCAGAGTGTTGTTGAGAAGTTCCAAAAAGATATTAAGGCAGCAGCAGCGATTGGTGTAGATGCAATTAGTATGGATATTTGGTGGGGGTTGGTCGAGAAGGAAGGAGATCAGAAGTTTGACTGGAGTCCTTATAAAGAAATCTTTAGTATGATAAAAGGGCAAAAGCTGAAAATTCAGGCTATTATGTCATTTCATCAATGTGGAGGAAATGTAGGAGATAATGTTAACATTCCTATTCCTTCATGGATATGGGGAATCGCCGGTAATGGGGCAAAGTACTGCGGAGAACAGTTTATTGGACAGGATTATGATGAAAGTACCTGTGGTAATCCTGAAATAGTTGCATTATGGGCTGAAAATAACGATGAAGTTCATGAGCAATATCAGCAATATATGGATTCGTTTGAAAGTTTTGTAGGAAACAATGGTTTTGCTGATGATATTCAGGCTATCAGTATTAGCTGTGGCCCAGCAGGAGAATGTAGATATCCTTCTTATGATTCATATGCTGCTGATGGAATAAGTTTTGGGCGTGGTTATCCCACAAGAGGTTATTTACAGTGTTATTCAAGTAATGCGATAAGTTCTTTTCGGAATGCTATGTGTGAAAAATATGATAATGATATTAGTTCTGTAAATAATGCCTGGGGAAGAACTAAAAATCCATTACAGAGTTTTTCTGGAGTAACTCCACCAGAAAATGGAGATTCATTTTTTGAAGTTAGCAGTATAACAAGTCAATATGGTTTGGATTTTAATGGTTGGTATAATGGTGAACTGGTTAAACATGGGCAGAGAATGATAACTGATGCTTTAACTGTATTTGATGATGCTCTTGCCGGTGTAACAGTTGGAATAAAAATTCCCGGAGTACATTGGCAAATGGGAAGTATGAGTATACCAAGATCTGCAGAAGCAAGTGCAGGTCTTTTGAACAACGGTTTCCAGGTGGATGTGTATAACTATGGCTGCGGTGTGGGGTACAATGGTCTTCTAAGTATGATTAAGGGAATGAATACTAATTCTGCTAATACAACTGATAGTAAAGTAAATGTTTACTTCACTTGTCTTGAAATGCCTAATGCTGATTCTTCTTCTCCTTATTCATGGGCATGTTCATTAGTGTACGGGGTTGGTAAACAGGCTAACTCTTTAAACTTGCAAATAAAAGGAGAGAATGCATTAGCTCCTAACAGTGGATGGAATTGGAATGGAAGCCCTGTAAGCGGACTACCTACCGGTAACAAAACATTTCCTGAAAATACTGGATCATGGGCTATTATAAATTATGCCATTAGTAATGGTTATGATGGCATTAATATTTTAAGAGTTGCGGATGTAACAAGTGATCAAACTCAATATGGTTACTTTTATGGTCTGATTGTATTATACAGCAAAAATTCTAAGGTGCCGGCAAGTGTGCCTACTTTAAGTAAAGTTGAAGAAGATTTGTGATTTTTACCTGAAATAGGATTTATTATAAAAAAAGGCAGGCAATCAACCTGCCTTTTTTGTTAATAATTAAATTTTTTGTTTTTTATAATTATCGACAAGTTGTTGGAGATAAGATATAATTATAAACTACTTAAGGGATAATATAATTTGTTAAGTCTATTTATTAATTGATTAATCGATAATAACAAAAAATGAGGTATCTATGAAAAATCGTAAAATCAGCCTATTTTCATTAGGCTTGGCAATGTTTTTATTTTTGGGAATTACAGGTCTTTGGGCAAGTGGTCCAAGAGGTGTAATTTCGAATTTTACTCCTGATGTAATGGCTCCGTTGATTATACCTGGGGAGGTTCAAAATGATTCAGGAGGCACTTACAATTATACCTGGGATTTGTTTCAACAACATTTGCAAGCTGTAAAAGCAATTGGAGTTGTTGCAGTCAGTACAGATGTCTGGTGGGGATTGGTCGAAAAAACTCAGGATGAATATGATTGGTCATATTATGATAAACTTTTTCAGTATATTACAGATGCCGGATTAAAGATACATCCTATTATGTCGTTTCACTCATGTGGTGGAAATGTTGGTGATACTTATGATTGTCCTATTCCATCCTGGATATGGGATGTTGCCGGTCCAGGCGGGCAATATATTAATGAACTTAACAATCCCGGTAATCAGGAATATGTAGCTTTCTGGGCTACATATTATGATACTCCTAATCCTGGTGCTAAAAATAAGACTTATGTTGCCAAAGAGTATACTGAGTATATGCAGGAGTTTCAAAGCCATTTTGCCCAGTATGCAAATCTTATTCAGGAAATAGATGTTAGCTGTGGACCATGTGGAGAATGGCGTTATCCTTCTTATGATACATATCAGGTTAACGGCACATCTTATGGTCGTGGTTATCCTACACGTGGCTATCTTTACTGTTATTCAGCCCAGGCTAAAGCTTCATTCATTGCTGCAATGCAGGCTAAGTATCCTACTATTACAAATTTGAATCAGGTCTGGGGTACTAATTTAGCAAATTTTGATGCAATAAGTCCTCCAACAAATGGTGACGGTTTTTTTAATATCAATGATTCTACAGCTTATATTAATGCTCAGTATGGTCGTGATTTTATTGACTGGTATCATGGACAGATGGTTGCTCACGGACAAAATATGCTGAATCTTGCAAATAGTGCTTTCAATGATCAATTTAAGAATGTTACATTGGGAATTAAAATACCTGGAGTTCACTGGACTGCAGGTGGATATGATGCCCAGAACAACTTTTCAAATAATATGCCGCGTTCGGCTGAAGTCTGTGCTGGAATTGTAGGAAGTAATTTTACTCCTGATATCCAGGCAAACGGTTGTGGGCCGGGATATTCTGACAGTATAGAAATGGTTTCTGATTTTAAAAATAAAACAAAAAGAGATACTACTGTTTATTTTACATGTATAGATATGGCAAATAATGATGTCCCTGATGCATATTCAATGGCAAGTGCTTTAGTCTTCGGCGTAGGTACACAGGTTCATAATTATGGGTTGACAGTAAAAGGTGAAAATGCACTAGCTCCAAACAATGGTTCAAATTGGGATCAAAATAATTTCTGGTGGAATATAAATAATGTAATTAGCTACTCCTGGTATGATGGGGTGAATATTCTTAGGATCTTTAATGTTGTTAATGATACTCAGAAGGGTAATTATCAGAAATTGATAAATATGCATACTGGAAACTAGAGTATAGTATTTAACAATTATATTTATAAGCCGGCAACAGACAAGTGCCGGCTTTATTGTTATAAATCCAATTTGATTTTAGTTAATTAGCTTATATAATGAACTACTATAAATCATATAAAACTATATCACTAAGAGTATACATAAATTATGAAAAAAATAAAAGCGAAATATATAATAGTAGGTAAAGGAAATCTTGCTAAGCATTTAAAACACTATTTTTCTTCTCTTGATATAAAATTCATTGATTGGCAGCCGGAAATAGATGAAAATTTAAATGATGCTTCATATAAAGTGCTTTTGACTATTCCTGATAGTGAAATAGATGGTTTTATCAAGGAAAACAGCCAAACATTTTGCAACAGTACATTTATATATTTTTCCGGTTCACTTAATACAGATAAAGCTGTGAGATGTCATCCTCTTATGACTTTTAATGAACGATTATACAGTTCCAGCTTCTATAAAAGTATTTTGTTCTGTCTTGATGAAGGCTCTTCTGAATTTGATGAATTATTCCCCAAATTACCAAACCCAAGTATTGTTATTCCAGGTAGCTTTAAACCTTATTATTTGAACCTATGTTCTCTTGTTAGCAAATTTAACAGTGTTTCATGGGAAGAATTTTATGATGATGTTATAGATGGTTTTGACTTTAAATATGATAATATTGAGTCTTTTCTTAATAAAGCTATTTCAAAAGTTCAGGAGAATTATCAAACATATATGAATGATTTCTTTAATGGAACAAATAATATTTCTGAAAAGTTCTCAAACTTAAACCTTGAGCCGGTAAAAAAAATATATAATAGTTTTCTCAAAGCTCATAATGAGCATCTTGAAGAATTGTTTAGTCGTAAAGGGAACTGATTATGATTTTAAAAAAGTCTGTGAAATATCCAATAATTTATAATATGGGGTATTTGGCTATCCAGCAATTTCTCCTTTATAACTTACTTTTATTTGCTGTTCATGGATTAGGTAAAACACCCCAGTGGGGCAATGAAATTTACTCTGTTGTTTGGAGCTTAAATGCGATCCTGGCAATTTTTGTTATTAAATTCTCCGATAAATGGGGATATAAGGAATCTGTTATTATAGCGAATATTTGTCAAATAGCAGCATTTGCACTTTTGGCTGTGGGGACCGTTCCAACTTTTATTGTTGGAACAAGTTTTTTTGGAGCAGGGGCATGTCTTGCTGTTAGTCAGAATTATGTTGTTTTATCAAATACAATGACAAATGCTCATAGAGGCAGGTATAATATTTTTCTACTTTCTTATGCTTTAATGAACGCTTCGGCTTTTGCTGCAGGTATTATTTCCGGCTTTTCTGATGTTATTGGTTTTACTAATGTGTTCTTGATTAGCGGTGGACTTTCGGTAGTAATGCTGCTGTTTACATTGATTTTTTATACTAGAGCAAAAGCTGTAGAAGGCAATAATTGTTTTGAGTTGGATAATAGGCCTTTTTCTAAAAAGATAAAAGGCTTTTGTATGCTTCTTATTGTTGCTGGTTTAAGTGCTAGTTTACTGATGATTTGTATGTTGTTTGCAGATTGGGTCAATGATCTGGTACTTCTTGCACTGGTTGGTATATTTATATTTCTTATTGTCCAGGCCATTGTGCATCACGGTGAGGAAAGAATGAAAATTTTGACTTTTACTATAATAATGCTTTTATCTCTTGTTTTCTGGTGTGGGTATAATATATATTCTGCTACAGGTTTTGTAAGTGTGCTGGATACTACAACAAAACTGCATGGTTTTGCTGTACAGGATATTCTGTCTGTTGATCCTTTAATGATTATTATTGTCGGTATTGTTATAACGATAGTGCTGACCAATTTGGAAAAAAAAGGAATCCATATTAATGGTGCAATGAGATGTATAATTGGACTTCTGTTTCTTGGAATTGCTTTTTGTATTCCGGTAATAGGATTTCATGTTTCTGGTTTTAATGAAATAAATGTTTGGTGGATGATACTTACGATTGCTACATGTGGTTTAGCTGAAATTTTTATTGGTCCTGTAGGGCAGGCAGTTGCAGGGCAGTGCGCAACCAAAAAGCTTGAGGGTATTTTTATGGCATTAGGTTTTGTTGTAATAGGTGGATCTTCTGCTTTTAGTTCACGCTATTCAAATTGGATGCTTGATGCTGGAAAAAGTGTTTCAGATAGAGCACATCAGTTTAGTTATACTATTGGCGTATTTGCTGTAATTGCTATCATTTCCGGTGTTATACTTCTATTGTTATATAAGAAAATGGTAAAATGGGGTAAGTTTACTCGTTTTATCGATAGAACCGTGAATGATTAAAATTTAAAAATTATTCTTCTTTTGTTAAATACTTATTTATATATTTAATAGGAATTGAATATTGTTTGGCTAAATCATAAATCTTCTGTTTTGTTTTTTCACTATAATGTGCAGTAAGTAAACTATATAAATGGAATATATATTGTTGTGCCCATTGTTTGGGTAAAGTTCTATCTGCATTTAAAGCATTATCCAGATATTCACTGTAAATCAATTCATGTGTATTGTTGTTTTTGTCTGTTCCTGTAATCCTTAAGCTTACTTTATTAGTATTTCTTGAGTACTTTCCATAAAGCGCTATTGTTCTATCTAAATAAAGGTTTGGAAGCTTTTTAGGGAACGTCTTTGAAGCCAGTTTGCTTGATATTTGATAATTAAGTCCTTTGAGGATAATACTGCCTGTAGAGTCTATATCTTTTTTAAGCTGTTTCGAGCTGTTATTTGGGGTGTTAGTATTTGTGAAGTTTCCTCTGTTTCTATATGCTAGCAAGTCCAACAGAAAAGTGTTTGAATCTTTTGCATTTGCAAATGTGTAAATGCTTGCTGTTTGATGATTTCGATTTGATATATTATTGATAAAATTTCTACTGCTTGCTATTTCTCCGGAGTTTAAATTCCCATCAGAAAGCATAAAAATAAGAAGAGGACGTTTTGAGGCGTCGTAGTGTCCATCAACATATGGAGCAAGCGCACCATAAAGATTGGTTGATCCAGACTGTTCTAAATTATTTAAAAAGTCGGTTGCTTTAGCGATATTATCTTTTGTAGGGTGAGTCATTTTTCCAAAGAGAGATAATGGTTTGCTTTTAAAAGCTACAATTTCAAATTGATCTTGAATAGAAAGGTTTGGTAAAGATTCAGTTATTCCTTTTATGAATTCTGAAAGCTGTTTGTTTACAATACTGCCGGATATATCTATTAAGAAAATAATATCTTTATTAAATTTTTTGAAGTTTGCAGATTCTTTGTTTGTTGTAATGTTTACTTTAAAATAGCCGCTGCCATCGGGCTCCGGAAACTTGTATAAATTTATTATTAGATATGGATCTATCGGGGTTGCTTCTTCAAAAGCTATTAGCTTTGTTTCTCTTTTTAATTGAGGTGTTTTAGTTAATGAAACTTTAGGAGGAGAAATCTTTAATTCCAAGGGTATTGTTTTTATCTGTGGTGAAGATGATTTTATCAATTGAGTTGTTTTAGATGGTTTGTTGTCAAAAATAAGACTAGGACTATAATCTTTTCTTATTTTTTTGGGAATTATTAGGTGGTTATATTTTAATTCTGCTTTAGATAGTTTATCTCCATCAAACTGAATTATTTTTGGAAGAAGAGCTGTTTTCTGGAAAGCCGTTTTATCTAATTCTTTAGGAGGCTGGATCGTTGGTGTAAAGTCTCCTGTTAATTTATTATTGGATAGTAATACTGGTTTGATTTTTATTTTGGTTTCAGTCTTTAATAGTTTGTTTTTCTGTTTTTTGGGGAGGATGAGTGTTTCTTTGTTTAATTTTTCTAACTCCTTGGCATTAATAATATTAGTTTCAGTAAAAGTAATTACTTTGCTTCTGTTAAGTTCTAGAGGTTGAGATATATTGTTTGGTCTTAATCTTATATGTTCAAAGATTGATATAATTATTATATGTATAAGCAGGGATAGAATAATTGATATTAAAATATATTTTGTTTTTTTGTTTTTCATACTTAATAAATGGCACAATATTTCATAAAGGTAAACATAAAGATTTAAATGATTAGAAGTTTGATACAAAAATAAAACGATTTTTAGGGTTTAGCAAGGAATATATGTATTCATTTTTATATTTTTATTTGTTGCTGCGCATATTGGAAAAATCTTTTTTAGTATTTTGTTATTGTTATAAACACTCAGCGGTATATTGTTATACTTAGATTATTTGTTATTAATAAAGATTGTGAGGTTGATAGTGAAAAAGGGAAGATTAATTGTTGCTTCAAGTGAAAGCTCTGCCGATTTATTATATGCAACAGGATTTAAAGCGCCTGATCCTTTTGTTTATTTTTCTATAGATGGTGAAATAGAGGGAGTTATTGTTACAGCTCTTGAGTTAGAACGGGCTAACGGCGAAGCTAAAGAAGGAATAACTGTTTTTGATAGAGATGATGTTATTCCTGCTGAGTGCGAAGAAAAAAGTATAAAAACAGTATTAAAAGGTTTAGTTGATAAATATATGGTAGATTCCTGGAGTGTACCGGCTGACTTTCCTTTGGTATATGCAAATTACTTATTATCAATTAATGTAGATATTGAGTGTGTAGAAGGAGAGTTTTTCCCTCAGCGTAGAGATAAGTCACAGGAAGAGTTGGGCAAACTTTTTGATTCAGTAAAGCTTACAGAAAAGGCAATGTTTCGTGCAGAGTCAATAATCAGAGAAGCTGAAATAATGGAGGATGGAAGACTTTTTTGGCAGGGAGCTGAATTAACATCTGAAATTATAAAAAGAGAAATTAATATTCAGGCTGTTAGATGTGATGCTGTTGCTCTTTCTACAATTGTTGCTTGCGGGAAGCATGCTTCAGAACCTCACAATACAGGTAGTGGAGTGATTATGGCAGGACAGCCGGTTGTTATTGATATTTTTCCACGTAGTGAGGTTACCGGTTACTGGGGCGATATGACTCGAACTTTTGTAAAAGGGAAAGCCCCGGAAACAGTGAAAAATGCATATGAAGCAGTTAAAGGTGCAAGAGATTATGCAAAAAATACTGTAAAAGCCGGAATTATTCCTTCCGTTTTGACAAAAGAGGTTACAAATTATCTTGCAGATAGAGGTTTTGAAACTGGTAGAAATGCTAATGGTTCTTACTTTGGCTTTTTTCATGGGCTTGGACACGGTCTTGGTTTAGAAATACATGAAAAGCCTTTTGTCGGGACATCGAACGATTTACCGCTTAAAGTGAATGAAGTTATCACTATAGAACCTGGTGTATATTACCCTGAGTGGGGTGGTATAAGGTTAGAGGATGTAGTAATTGTGAAAGAAAATGGTATCGAGTGTTTAACTGAATATCCTGACTGCTTGGAAATTGAATAGTTTTGAAATGGGAACTATTTATTCTGTGTCATTGAATAAAGAAAAATTTTATTATAAAAGAAAATATGTGTTGCTGACGAGGTAGTCCTACGTAAGTGCTTAATCAGATAAAACGTCGGCCCTCCATAAATTATCTTATTTGGAGGGCCATTTTTCTCAATAACCAACATATACACTGTATGTTTATATCCAAACCAAAATAATTTTAGAATATCCAAGTAATTATTCGAGTTAGGTTGCTATAAAAAACAAAATCTGACGGCAAACATATTGTTTGATTTTTTACATCATAAAAAATGTGTTTTATCAGCATTCGTCAATCCTGGTCACTTGCTAAATATTCTTCCAGTGATTCGTTTAGCTTTTTTAACCTGTTGAAAATAATTTCATCCAGTTTTTCCACTTCATCAGAGTCAAGATCTTTTTTGTTACTGTTTAGTAGACTTAATATCTCTCTTATGCTGTGAATATCTTTAAGTAATGTATTTTGCTCTGGTGTCTGATTTTTTAAGCTTTCTGAATTAATTCCTGACTCATAGTATTGAGTATATAAATTTTCAAGATTATCAAGTATTTCTCTTCTAAAACTGGCAGTATTAGTATCAGCAGACTGTTCTGTCTTTTGTTCAGTTATGATACCTTCCCAAAGTTCTTCGAAATGATTATAGAAGGCAGTTTCCTGTGCTTTGTCTTTAAAAGTAATACCTGATTCTGGAAAAATTTTATGAAGAATTGATGTCGGTGTATCATTGCCTGAAAGGAGAGAATCTTTTATAAAAGATTCGATTTCAGTAGATGATATAATTAATCCGAGCTCTTCAAGAATTGCATCTAGAGATTCAATAGTTCCCTGAGATATTGAGATTGGGGTTTCATTGTTCTCTGATATTGAGTTCAGTTCTTCCTTGTACCATAAAATGGTGTTGTTGTCATAGAATTTGATCTGTATCTTCTCATTGTTTTTTATGAATTCATCAATAGAACAGGGAGGATTTTTAAGTATCGAATTATTTGAATTGAAAAATCCAAGTGCCAGTTGTTCCGGTATTTCTAAATAAGGACCACTTTCTTCAAATGTTTTAATTAGTCCTTCTTCAAATGTTTCGCTCCATTTATATTTGAGTTCTTCATTATCTTGCGATTTTTTTGTGAATGAAACAGTAAATTTACCCGTACTCCAATCTTTCACTGTAAATTTCAAGTAAGATTTTGTATTTAAAGAATGCTTCTTATAAAAATTATTAAAATCGAAGACAGATACTTTTATTTTTTGCCCTGGATTTCCTATAATCCCAATATTTTCAGTATTATCAGCTGTTAAATTATCAATAATACCCTCTGCTCCGAGCATTGAATAGTAATCATATAAATCTTCTAACTTGAAGGTAATATTTTTTACCGGAATTATTTCATTTTCTTCCGTTGTGATTTCGAATGATTCAGTCGGGAATAATTCTTCCGAATAGAACGGAATAAATCTGTGACCTGAAAAAAGTATTCCTTTTTGCAGTTCTAATGAACTGGGAGAGATTAAAAACTCAGCGTTATTAAAAAAACTTTTTCTTGTTGTATATTTTTTTTCTTTTGTTTTGTTATCTTCTGAAATAAAGAGATTTTGACTTTCTTCCAGATAATTTTCAATTAACTTTTTAGATAATTGCGTTTTAGGTATTAATTCGCTTTGAGCTTTGGAAAGCGTAAATCCTGCTCTGTTATTGTTTATATAATCAAAAATTTTTTCCTGAATATTTTTCATTATTATAATCCTGATATTATTTTATATTTAAACTGCTATGTTACATTTCAAAAAGGAAATAATTAACACTGTTTTCTGGTTTAATTCAATTATATGTAGCTTTAAAAAAGGGAAATAATTATGCATGATATGTTAGTAAGATTGTATGATCTTGATTTTTATAATTCCATTCCGGGTGAACTATATAAACAGAATATTGAAATCAGAAAACCTATTGGTTCTGAGAGATATACTGTTATTGATTGGGTTCGTAAAAATTTTTCTGTGGGGTGGGCAGGGGAAGTCAGTGTTGCTACTGGAAAACATCCATTTTGCTGTTTTATTGCAGTAAAAAACTCAAATATATTAGGTTTTGCCTGTTATGATTCAACTGCACTTGGTTTTTTTGGTCCCACTGGAGTTTTAGATACTTGCAGAGGTAAAGGATTAGGTAAAGCTTTACTAATGGCTTGTATGCAGGATATGAGACTTAAAGGTTATGGCTATGCAGTAGTTGGAGGTGTAGGACCTGAAGAATTTTATAGAAAAGCTGTTGGTGCTATTAATATTCCCGAGTCTTCTCCAGGAATTTATAAGAGTTTACTAAAAAGGGATAATAATTAGTTCTTATAAAGTTTGTCTCTTTTTTTTATAAATTCGGGAATCTTTTTAGAAAGTATAGCAGCTATAATAATTGAAATTGTTGAAATTATATCACTGTTGGAATTGTCAATATATGAGATGACTGAGTTGAAAGTAAAAACCAAAGCCCATATTAGTGTAATGATATAGTTTACCTTTATGAATAATGGAGTATTCCATTTATCTTGCGGTACACGCTCTTTAGCATACTGAATAGAGAATGGAACTCTGAATATTATTGATCCCCAGCTTACAGCTGCAAATGAAACGTTCATTATTATCCATTGATATAGCTTTTCCGTTGGAAATGTGGGAATTATATTAATTATGATAGTTAAAAGCAGAGTAATTATTATAAGCCATGATATGATAAACCCTTTCTTTAGATGTGAAATTTCTCCAATTGCAATAAAAAATACAAGACCTATTATTGCTGAATATACATGTGGTATGAATTGTGATAATACTCCATAAACAATCCACGGTAAAAAAGAAAATATTAACTTCATATTATTATTCCTAATAAAAATTAAAAAAAACACAGTTGTTTGTTCTTTAATGTATCTGTAAAAAACCAGAAAAAGAATGTTTTTTATAGTAAAAAAGTCAAAGATATTGGTATATTATATCCCTTTATTCCATAGAAAATATATTCCCATGAATACTTCATTCAAGAAGATATGAAATATTAATTTCTCAAAAAAAACCTTTTTTTTAGTTTTAGCTCTTTTTTTGCTGTTGTTTTTTTGTGCCTGTTAGGGTAGAATAGTGGTAAAAAGGAGCGTTTAGGTGCAAAATGTCAACTAAAAGGGTCGCAGATAATTCAGAATTACTTTTTGCGGGTGAGTTTACACATTCAATTGATTCGCAAAGAAGGGTTGCTATACCTAAAGATTGGCGAACAAAAGATGGACTAAATAGATTTTATGTTCTCCCTGGAAGGCACAAAACGCTTCAATTGATGACTTATCATTCTTTTAAAGAGTTAGCTGAAAAGTTAAAAAAAGTTTCTATTGCAGACCCAAAAGCTTCAATCGCTTTAGCCAGGTTAGGAGCAAGAGCACGAGAATGTGTATGTGATAAGCAGGGAAGAATAAGCATCAACGAAAGTTTACTGGAATATGCAGAAATAAAAAAGGATGGAAAAATAGATTCAGATTTGGTGTTGGTTGGAGCATTTAATAATGTCCAGATTTGGTCGAAAGATAATTGGATGAAACAGCAGATGAGTGATGAAGAAATGTTAGATGTATTACAAAAAATAGAAGAATTTCAGGATGGGGTGCTATGACAATACAGGAATTTGATAGTTTTAGATTAAGGGCTTTAGCTATGACTAATGGTAGGAATGTGCATGATTTACCACCACTATTAGCTTATATGAGGAGAGCTGTGCAGAGCTTGGCTAAAGGAGAAGATATTGATTTTTCCAAGAGAATAATTGATTTGGGAAGAAAAAAAATAAAACAAATATTAAGGAGCTGAAATGGAAGACACAAAATACCGGAAACATGTGCCGGTAATGGCTTTAGAAGTATTGGAATTTCTGATACCTGAAGATAAATCGTGTCGTGTCGTTGATTGCACACTTGGGTATGGTGGGCATAGCTCATTGATATTGAAGAAAAATCCTAAAGTTGAATTGCTTGGTATAGATAGAGATGATAATGCGCTTAAATATGCCGAAAAAGTTTTAGCGTTTGCATCTGATAGAGTAAAGCTTGTAAAAGGCAGATTTAGTGAAATAGCAGATATTGTAGAAAATGCAGGTTGGGCTGGAGTTGATGCTGTTCTTTTAGATATAGGAGTGTCTTCTCCGCAGATAGATGAGGCTGAAAGAGGCTTTTCTCACAGATTCAATGGTCCTTTAGATATGAGAATGGATCGTAGAAGTACTAAAACTGCAGCTTCGATTTTAAATCATTCAAGTATTGAAGAGTTAGCTCATATTTTTAGGGATTTTGGTGAAGTAAAACGACCCTGGAAATTAGCAGAAGCTATTGTCGAACGAAGAAGGAGTAAACCTTGGTTGGGTACAAAAGAATTAGCGGAATTGTGTGAAAAGGTTTTACCTCGTCCACGTAGGGGTGGATTGCCGGTGCCTACACTATGCTTTCAAGCTTTGAGAATAGCTGTAAATGATGAATTAGGTGAGTTAGAAAATGCTCTTGAAGATACAATTGAAATTTTAAGACCAGAGGGTCGGGTCGGTGTAATAAGTTATCATTCACTGGAAGACAGGATTGTTAAGAATATTTTTAAGAGAGAAGCTACTGAATGTTTATGTCCTCCAGGTTTACCCGTATGTCAGTGTGGACATGTTCAGGTAGTTAAAATAATTACAAAAAAACCGTTAATTGCTAAAAATCTGGAAGTTGAATCAAATAGAAGATCTGCTTCAGCAAAAATGAGAGTTGCTGAGAAATTACATATAAAAAATAAAGGGGGTAACTGAATATGAATTTGAGAGCTAAAAAAAGTAAGGTTCGAAGAAAAACAAAGAAAAATGAAAAAAGCTTAGCTTTATATGTTGGATTTTATTCGTTTATAATTGTTTGTTTAATAGGAACAGTTTTTGTTGCCACGCTTTATTTTGATGGACAGTGCGAAAAAATAAATAAACAGATTTCTATAAATGATCAGAATTCGTATAGACTCGAAAGAGAAATACAGAATTTAAAAATTAAACTTGAAAACCACAGTAGAAAAGAATATATAGTTGCAAAAATCAAACAGTATAATCTTGGGCTGCATACTCCGGAACCTTTTCAAGTAGTGCATTTAAACACCAGCGAAATAGATTATGGAAATGATGTTAGAAAGTTGGCGTATAATTTAAGATAAAATATTTGAAACTTAAGTATTTTAGAAACAATTTATATAAATAAGAATGTGGGGTAAATTTCAAAATTTACCCTTTTAATGTTACTACATTTCGGAGACAGTGATGGGACGAGCTTCATACGCCGCTAGAATAATAATAATATCTCTTTTTGTAATATTAGTTTTTATCTATATTGCTGTTCATCTTTATGATGTTCAAATAATAAAGCACAACGAACTTTATTCTAAAGCCAAGAGAAAATATACGGCTGAGAAAAAAGTAAAGGGTGTGAGAGGACAAATTTACGATAATTATGGGCATTTGCTGGTAGGAAATGTTCCATGTACAGATATAAGGGCAAACCCCCAGCTGGTTGGCGGGAAAGATAAATGTCGTGAAATAACAGGATTTTTTACAAGGAAACTACATGTTGATCCTACAACTATCTTCAAAAGGCTTGATACAAAAGAAAGAAATGGGCACAAAATATATGAAGTAGTAGTGAAAAATGCTGTTCCTCTAGATATTGCTGAAACAATAAAAGAAGAAGTAAAAGATAGAGGATTTGAAGGGATATATTTTTATGACAGTATAAAACGCTATTATCCCAAAAATGAACTGCTTTCAAATGTTCTGGGGTTTATTAATGTAGATCAGTTGAAAGTTATTCCTGTGAGTGGAATTGAAAAAGCATATAATAGTTTATTATCGCCAGTTAAAGTAAAAGCTTCTGTTTATGAGAGATCCAGGGAAGGAATTCCCTTAACTTATGGGCACAATCTTTTAAGAGAAGGAAAAACTGGTAATGATATATATTTAACTATAAGTGAGCCTATACAGGCTATTGTAGAAGAAGAGCTCGATAAAATAATGGAGAAATGGAGGCCTAAAGCAGTTTATGCTGTTATGGTCGATCCTAAAACCGGCTCTGTTATGGCTATGGCACAACGTCCCAGCTATAATCCAAATACTAGAGATAATATGAAGCCCGAAGCATGGGTTAATAGAATTGTTACAGATGGATTTGAACCTGGATCCATTATGAAACCTCTTGTTATTGCAAAAGCATTGGATTGGGGGATTGTAAGGCCTGAAACCAAATTTTACTGTGAAAAAGGTTATTGGGTTTATGCCGGTAAAAGATTGAGAGATACTCATTCCTATGAAGATATAGATGTAACAACAATTGTTCAAAAATCAAGCAATATCGGCACGGCTAAAATATCATTGCTTTTAGGGGAACGTAGATTATATCATGCGCTTCGCTTATATGGCTTTGGACAAAAGACAAATATTCCATTTCAGCCTGAAGCAACAGGTATTCTTAGAAAAGTAAAAAACTGGGATAAACTTTCAATAACAAGGTTTCCAATCGGACAGGGGGTTTTAGTTTCTCCCTTGCAGTTAGTAGGAGCATATACTTCACTTGCGAATCAGGGGAAGAGAATGAAACTTCGTATTGTAGATAAAATTGTTGATCCTGAAACCGGCAATGTATATGAATTCCCGGTAAAAACAGAAGAACAAGTTATTAATAATGGGTTTGCAGTAAAAGAAATTGTAGATATGATGAAGCTTGTGACAAAAGAGGGGGGGACTGCACTCAAAGCTGCTGTTCCTGGATATGAGGTTGCAGGTAAAACAGGAACTTCACAGAAATGGGTTAATGGTGCATATTCACACACACAGTATTTTTCAAGCTTCATTGGTTTTGTTCCTGCAGATGATCCGGCATTTGTTTTGCTGATTACACTTGATGAGCCAAAAGGTAAATATTATGGTGGTACTGTTGCCGGTCCGGCATTCAGAGAAATTTCGTTAAAAACACTTAGGTATTTGGATATACCCGAAACAACTATAACAAAATGAAACTAAATACATATTTAAACGAAATTAAGAAAAAGACGATTTTAATACATAATAATAAAGATATTGAAATAAGTTCTATTACAAATGATTCCAGAAAAGTAAAGTCCGGTACATTATTTGTTGCAATAAATGGTGTGAAATTTGATGGACATAATTTTATAGATGATGCCTTGTCATCCGGTGCTGCAGCTGTAGTTTGCAGTAATCTGCCGGACAAACTGGATGATAATGTGGTCTACATACAAGTAGCTGATACATACGATGTGTATGCGCTTTTAGCTGAAGTGTATTTTCAGTTTCCGGGACGCAAACTTAAGATTATTGGTATTACAGGAACAAATGGAAAAACAACCTGTGCTTTCCTGGTTAATCATATGCTTCAGCAGGGAGGGAAAAAATGCGGTTTAATCACTACGGTTCAATATTCCTATGGAGGTATTGTTATTCCTGCAACTAGAACTACTCCTGAAGCTTTTGAACTTCAGAAGCTATTCTCTGAAATGGAAAAGGCCGGGTGTGAATATGTTGTTATGGAGGTTTCTAGCCATTCTCTTTCCCAATCGCGTTTGGGAAATTCGAAAATGACTGCGGTTCTTTTTACAAATATTTCAGGAGATCATCTTGATTATCATGGTGATATGGATAGTTATTATTTGGCTAAAAAACAACTATTTACAAACTATTGTGAAAATAGTAAAACAATAAGAGTAATTAACAGTGATGATTTGTATGGAAAACGCCTGATATCAGAGGTTTCAGGAAATGTTGTAACATATGGTTTAAATTTAAACTGTAATTGTAGAATATTAACGAATAGTTGTGGTAGTATTACAGGTATTAGGTTGGATGATGATACCATGTTTGATGTAAAAACTTCGCTAATTGGTGGTTTTAATGCTTATAATATTGCAGGGGCTATTACGGTATGTTTGGGGCTTGGTGTTCCTATTAAAATAATAATTAAAGCTTTAGAAACTTTTGAAAATGTTCCTGGAAGATTAGAGCTTGTAGAAGTTTCGAGCGGTGCGGCATGTTATGTTGATTATGCACATACCGATGATGCTTTGAGACGTGTTTTATCGGCTCTGAAAAAGTTGAATCCCAGACAATTAATAGTTGTTTTTGGTTGTGGAGGAGATAGAGATAGAAGTAAACGTCCAAGAATGGGAGAGGCGGTATTTGAGTTTGCAGATTTAGTTGTTATTACCAGCGATAATCCTAGAACAGAAGATCCTATACAAATTATTAATGATATTATTTCTACTCTTAACTTAAATAAAGAATATAAGATTATTCCTGATAGAAAAGAAGCTATAGAGTTTGCTGTAAAAACTGCTGTAGGCGGTGATATAGTTTTAGTTGCCGGTAAAGGCCATGAGGATTATCAGGAAATAGGTACAGGTAAAATTTCATTTGATGATAGAGAAGTGATTAAAAATATTGATAGGGAATTAAGTTGCGATGAAAATGAAAAGATGTAAAAGAAAATATTTATTAATTGTTTTTGTTATTGCTGTCATTTCAAGTGTTGCATATGGCCAAACTGATAATGAAGATACAATGACTGTTGATTCTTTGCTGGTTAAAATGAGAAAAGCAATAGATCCTGAAAATAAGTTGGCTGGATTAAAAACACGTTTCTCGGAAGCAGAGCTTTATATGCCTCTTCAGAAAATTAAAGCCAAAATTATAACTAAATACAAAGCTCCCGATAAGTTTTTTGTTGAAACAATTTTGGACGATGGAAAGTTTGCAATACAGGCATATAACGGTAAAATTGCCTGGAAATCAAATAACAATACTGAGGGAAAGGTAAAATTAACGGGAAAAGAGTTTGATTCATTCAGGTTTAATTCGGAGTTGGAATCATGTAAATATCAATGGGAAAAACTCTTTAAAAAAATAGATATTGATAAAGAAACCTATAAGGTAGGAGAATATCAATGTTATAAGTTAACATGTTATCCTAAGAAAAAATATAATATTGATACTCCTGTTACTTTTTATATAGATAACCAGATGTATCTAATAAGAAAAATGGACTTGACCGTCTTTAGTGTTGCTGGTGATATTCCGCAGACTGTTTTAGTTGAGGAATATAAGAGTATTGATTCTGTGTTGATTTCTTTTAAAACTAAAACAGATATATTTGGGGCTGAACTGATTCTAACAGTTTTAAAGTGTAAATTTAATGAAGATATTGATGATGATGTGTTTTTTTTTAAATAAAATAGCTTAAAATTAAATTTGAATACCAAACAGGAAATGGGAACAGAGTTTATATGAAAACCGGTAAATCTGAAATAATTTCAAATATAAAACTTAAGTCAGATTACTTTAAAGTTGTTTTTTATGCTCCTCATATTGTAGATGATGTTAAGCCTGGACAGTTTGTTCATGTTCAGATCAACAGTTTGCGAGATAAGCTGCTTAGAAGACCTTTTAGTATTTGTGATGTTGAAAAAAATGGCTGTTTAACAGTTGTTTATAAGGTTGTTGGGGAAGGAACAAGAGTTCTATCCAGTTTAAAAGCAGGGATTGTCTGTGATTTAATGGGACCTTTGGGAAATCCTTATTCTAATCCAAAAGATGACGAATATCCTGTTATTGCTGCTGGTGGATATGGGGCTGCAGCTACATATATACTTGCGAAAGAAGCAAAACATAAGGGTGTTCTATTGATTGGGGCTAGAACAAAAGAAGATTTAATTCTTATTGAAGATTACAGAATAATAGGTTTTGATGTAAAAATTGCAACAGAAGATGGTTCCTGTGGTGTTAAAGGCTTTGTTACGTTATTGCTTGAAGATTATCTAAAGGATAATAATGGAATGAAGTATAGATATTATGGATGTGGCCCTAATCCAATGATGAAAGCTATGGCTGGATTAGTAGAGAAATACAATAATAAAGCAGAGCTCAGCCTTGATCATGCTATGTGTTGCGGGGTTGGTGCGTGTTATGCATGTGTTGTGAAGATTAAAGCTCCTGAAACTCCAGATGGTTGGAAATATGTTAGGACATGTCGGGAAGGACCTGTATTTTCATCAGACCTATTTTATCTGGACTAAATGTTATCTGAAAAATAGAGGAAATAATAATATGAAGTGGAAAAATATGAGAAGCTTGTTCGATTTTAAGAACTTTGCTCAAAGAAAATATAGTGAGATTTTTCCTAAAGTATGTCCTAGTTGCGGAACAAAGTTTTTAAGTTCAGATGATTTTTTTGAAAAAACGGAAGATTCTTCTTCTGAGGTTCTGGAGTTTGTTGCAGACAAACCTATTAGAATAAATTTAAAAAGCCGGTGTCTTTCCTGTGGACATATTTTTTCTTTTGAGATTGACGAGCGTAGGGATATGTCGAAGAAAGGACTTTATATAAGAAATAAATTTGGGGAAATTCTTGAGATGCTGGTAGAAGACGGAATGGATAGAGGTGAAGCCAGAAAAGAAGTTTTGAAGATGTTTTTTGAGCATGAAACAGACTTTAAACAGAAAAAAAGTAAAAGGTTTAATTTTAGTAGAACTAAAAAACGTAGATAGTTTTTTTTATATACGAGGTTTTTTTGAATGGCTGATTTAAGTACAAAACTAGGGAAACTGACTTTAAAAAATCCAGTGATGACTGCTTCTGGTACTTTTGGTTATGGTTATGAATATGCAGACTTTTATCCTTTAAGCAAGCTTGGAGCTGTTGTTGTAAAAGGAATTTCACCTAAGCCGGTTCATGGTAATCCAATGCCAAGGCATTGTGAATTGCAGTGTGGGCTTTTGAATGCTATTGGATTACAGAATCCTGGTATAGATAAATTTTTAACAGGGGACGAGTATCTGCCTTTTTTGAAAAAATCGAATGCTGTGACTATTGTAAATATTTGGGGTAAAAGTGTTGAAGAATATAGAAATGTAGCAGAGAGATTTGATGATGTTGAGGGGATTGCTGCATTAGAAATTAATATATCGTGTCCAAATATAAAAGAAGGAGGTATAGCTTTTGGTACTGATTTAAAACTTGCGTATGAAGTTGTTTCTGAAGTGCGCAAAGCAACTAAACTTCCTCTTATTACAAAGTTGAGCCCTAATGTAACAAAGATTTCTGATTTTGCAAAGGTTGTAGTTGATGCAGGAAGTGATATGATTTCACTGATTAATACACTTACAGGTATGGCTATTGATATAAAAACAAGAAAACCTGTTTTGGGTAATGTAATTGGCGGAGTAAGTGGACCTGCAATCAAACCTGTGGCATTGAAACATGTTTATGATGTGGCTTCTTCTGTAGATGTACCGATTATAGGAATGGGGGGAATTATGTCGGGAGATGATGCTGTCGAGTTTTTGCTTGCCGGAGCCAGTGCAGTTGCTGTAGGTACAGCTATATTTGCTGATCCTTTTGCACCCTTAAAGGTTATTGATGGAATCAATGATTATTTAGATAAAAATGGTTATCGAACAGTTAATGATATAATAGGAAAACTTGATATTTAATATATTTTATTGTTTTACTGATAATATAAATTTAGCGAGTTGGTTACAAAATGTACGTTAGTAGTGGAAATGACCATGTTATCAGCATGGTAGGCATCGCCTGTTTCCAGCCATTTCGAATTCAGCTCTGGAGGGTTTTGCTCTGTCAAAACTGAAATCCCCAGTGTTTTGCAATTATCTTATATATAGAGATATGCACAAAAGTTAGCTTTTTTGATTTTATAGAAACTTATATGTACAAGCTTCAAAATTAAAATTTGAAAACATTTTAAGTTTTTTTGAAAATAAGTGATGTATAAATAATTTAAAGATCAGCTTTATGTCATTATATAAAATACTAACAACAAAGGAATTATTGGATGAAAAAGAAAATACCGTTATGGGGTAAAATTTTAATAGGTTTGGTTTTGGGTGTAATTGTTGGAATGGTTTTAAAAGAGAAAGCTTTATACCTTAAACCGATAGGCACTATATTTATTAATGGTGTTAAGATGTTGATAGTTCCTTTGGTCTTTTCCTCACTTATTGTTGGTGTTACCAGTGTTGATGACATAGGAAAAATGGGGCGAATTGGTTTAAAAACAATCATCATATATTTTGTTACTACAGTTATAGCTATAGCTATAGGGTTAGGTTTTAGTTGGATTACACATCCTGGTGCAGGTGTTTCTCTTCATGCTGCTTCAGGGACTGTTCAGGCTGCCCAAAAAGCTCCTTCGCTTGTTGATACTCTTGTTAATATAATTCCTGCCAATCCGATTGGTGCGTTAGCAAAGGGTGAGATTCTGCAAATTATTGTTTTTGCTATTTTTAGTGGTATAGCTATAAACCTGACAGGAAAGAAAGCTGATCCTGTAAAAAACTTCTTTAATGCTCTTGCTGAAATTATGTATAAGTTGACATCCATAGTTATGGAATTTGCTCCTTACGGTGTATTTGCATTGATTGCATGTGTTATTGGACAATATGGTATTGAGTTTCTATTGCCATTATTAAAAGTTGTTGCTACAGTTTATATTGCGTGTATCTTACACTCATTAGTAATTTTGGGTGGAGGTATCGCTTTTGTTGGAAGACTAAATCCTTTAAGATTTTTTAAAGGTTTTTTGGATGCAACACTTGTTGCTTTCTCAACTTCAAGTAGTTCTGCAGCATTGCCTGTCTCTCTTCGTTGTACACAGGAAAATCTTGGTTGTTCAAAGAGTATTTCCAGTTTTGTATTGCCTTTAGGTGCTACCATTAATATGAATGGAACAGCTATTTATCAGGGTGTGTGTGCTGTTTTTATTGCACAGGCTTATGGTATAGATCTTTCGCTTACAAGTTATATTACTATCGTTATGACATCGATTCTGGCTGCAATTGGTACTGCTGGTGTTCCTGGCGCAGGACTCATTATGCTTTCGCTTGTATTAAGTTCTGCAGGATTGCCGATAGAAGGTATTGCTATTATTGCCGGAGTTGATAGAATTCTAGATATGGCTAGAAGCTGTATTAATGTTGTTGGTGATGGTATGGCTACTGTATTAGTTGCAAAGAGTGAAAAAGAATTGGATATTAAAGCTTATAATTCAGTTCATGTAGAATAGAGTAAGTTAAGAATTATTAAATATAAAATAAAGGCAGAGTTGAAACCAAACTCTGCCTTTATTTTTTTACACAAAACATAATATGGTATAATATAATATAATATATTATGTTTAATTTAAAACTTATTTACTTCACATTTTTTTTATAGAACTTTGCTATTTTATTTGAAAGTTCTTTGTCAGGATTATTTATCATTCTTGCTGTTATTGTAAAGTTTTTATTTATAAGTTCATCAGCAATGAGATTTAAGCCAAGATGATAATCTTTAAATTTGTCATTACAAATATTTAAAACAGATTTACCTGTCTCTGATGAAAGTTTAATAATAGCATTTTCTGCCGCCTGATTAAACTTTAAAGAAAAACCATGCTGTTCTTTATAACTTTTTATAAAGTCTTGTATTTCCTGATGGAGACTTTCAATGTTTTTGATCTGTGTTTCTTTAAGGATTGTTTTCAAAACTCTATGAGGTGTCTCTACTGTGTCTTCATCTACAATAAAAGAAGATATATCAATTGATGGAAGTTCGAATTTAAAGTTTCTGAATATGCGTTCCATTATTGTCATTAATCCACGGGCACCAGTGTGCTGATGATATGCTTTTTCTGCAATATGTGATATTGCTTTTTCAGTTATTTCAAAATCAATATCATAGCCTTTAAAGTCGTGAACATACTGTTTAAGTATACTTCCTTCTGAATCGGTGAGCACCTGTTCTAAATCTCTTGGAAGGAGTTCTTCACATGTTACACGAATAGGAAGACGACCGATAAATTCAGGTTCGAAACCATATTTTATAAAATCAGCAGTTGTACTTTGTTTCAGATATTCTGATTTAGCGACAGCTTTTGCACCTTCATTTCCAAAGCCTATTTGAGTTCCGCTAACGCGTTTTTTTACCATACCCGAAAGCTTGTCAAAAGAACCGCTGACAATGAACAGGATATTGCGTGTATTTATTGTACGTTTTTTCTTTTTACCACCGCCATGCATCATATTCATTACGGATTCCATTTGCCCCATCATATCAGTTTGGCTTAAAAGATTAACTTCTGAATCCTCCATTAGTTTAAGAAGATTGATTTGAACTCCTCTGCCTGAAACATCGCGACTGCCATCAGTTGTACTGCATGCTATTTTATCTATTTCATCAATATAAATTATTCCATATTGAGCAAGTTCTGTATTTCCGTTTGCCAGTTTTACCAAGTCTCTCACAAGGTCTTCGACATCGTGTCCCACATATCCTGTTGCAGAATATTTTGTGGCATCTGCTTTAACAAAAGGAACACCTATTAAGTTTGCGAGGCATTTGATAAGATAAGTTTTTCCTACTCCGGTAGGCCCCAGTAAAAGAACATTTTGCTTAGTATATTCCCAACTTTTGTCCTGGCCGTTTTTTATACAGTTTCTAATGTGATTATAGTGATCACAGACAGCTACAGATAAAACTTTCTTTGCATCCTCCTGTTTGATTACAAAACGATCCAGATATTCTTTTACTTCTTTAGGTTTTAGATTGAAGTTTTTGAGGATATCAAGGATTTTATTGTTATCTTCTTCCTGTGTCTTTTTCTCATCCTTTTGTCCATCTTCAGTTTTCTTAGGCTGGACCGGTATGACAAAAGAGTTTGGGCCTAAATTTTTTAAAGCATTTTGAAGTTGCTTTTGCATTTCTTCAAAAGAGAAACCACTATCCTTTTTTTTCTCTTCGCTCTCATTGTTTTTGGATTTATCTTCATTATTTATATTATTCATAATAAACTTCTCCAAGTTTAATTATTTATGCTTAAATGACTGAATATTCAGCCGTAAAAACGGTACCAACAAATTTTTATCAAAATCTAAATTTTAGAACCTATAAGATATATACAAAGACGTTTTTTATCAATCCTGATAGCAAGAATAAAACAGTAAAGTTTAGAGAAGTTAATTGAAAAAGTAAACGCACATTCAATTTTCAAAACAGTGCATTTAGCTTTACAAAGTAGTTAAGGAACCTTTACTATTACAAAAATAAATATGTACGTAAACGTAAAATCTGTCCATATATATGATTTATGTACAATCAGTCAATTCTGCTTACAGAACTGAAGATTGTCAATTAGGATATTGTGTCCATATATATGATTTATGTACAATCAGTCAATTCTTACATCAGTGTTATATATTCCTGGCTTCAGCCCATTTGTCCGGAAGTAATTCAAAGAGTCTGTTGTTTTGGTGTGTCATCAGCCTTTTGAAGATATCAGTCATATATTCAAATGGTTCTATTCCCATAATCCTGCATGTTTGAATAAGCGAGTATATAACAGCAGCAGCTTCACCTGCTCTTTTACTTCCAAAGAAAAGCCAGTTTTTTCTGCCGAGTACAACTTTTCTTAATCCTCTTTCAGCAGTATTATTTTCCATTCTGATATTTGGATCATTCAGATAGAGTCTGAAGTTATTTTCATATTTAAGCATATATCCTATAGCTTTTGCCAGATTGGATTTTGGTAGCAGTGTACCTTCTACTACTTTTTCTCTGAGCATTGTGAAAATTTCATCAATAATTTTAAGTTCATGTTCCTGTCTTATTTTCAGCCTTGTTTGCGAATCAGCTTTCCATGCCAGCCTTTCAAACATAAACAAATACCTGATCTTTCTCAGGACATTATCTCTGAGTTTCAAGTCAATAGATTTTACTTCTTCAAAATATCTGCGTGCATGACACCAGCATGCAGCCCGGTCAATACATGAGCTTTCATCAGCATCAAGCTTTACATATGCCTCATATGCATCAGCATGAATGACATCTTCAAAATTTTTAAGAAAATTTGTTGGATAGAAATGACTTCTGTCGGGGCTGAAGGAATATATCTGATATGGAGGTGCATTGGGATTGGCACAGGAGTATATCCATATTCTTGTAGTTTTTGTTTTACCATTGCCTGGGTCAAGCATATTTACAGCGGTATCATCTGTAAATAGATAACCCGATTTAAAAAGATTTTCTCTCATCTGATCATATATAGGTGTCAATTTAAGGCCAATATTCATAATAAGCGAACTTAATGTCTGCCGTGTTACTTTTATATCATGAGCTGCAAGCTTTTCCTGTATTCTGTATATTGGCATATGGTATGCATATTTTTCAGTAACAATATGAGCCATAAATTCCGGTGTAAACTTTGAACCTGTAACAATACAGTCAGGAACAGAACACTGAACAACGCCGGCAAGTGAATTGTTTTTTACTGCGTATTTAACTGTAACTGTTCTGTGTATATAGTAGGAAGATGTTCTGTACCCAAGCTTCTCTGTAACATCACGACCTATTTCTACTAACTCTTCTCCCGTTTCAGGGTGTATTCTGTTTTCAGGAGGAATATCTATTACTTCCTCTTTGACATCCAGAGTATCGGGGTACTCTACTTTATACTGATTTTTATTTTTGCTTTTCTTTTTACGTTTATGCTCAGGAATTACCTTCAACCCTACTTTTGTTTCATCTTTTTCTGGAATATTCAATCCCGGAAGTACAGGCAATTCAGGAGGAAATTCTTCTATAAAACGCTCTGATTTTTGTCCAGACACCTGTCTCTTAAACCACTCAAGCTGTTCTTTAAGACAAAGTAGCTCGGCTTCCAGAAAGCGGTTTTTACTCTCAAGCTCTTCTATTGTTTTAACTGATTGTTCTACTGTTGCATCCATATAAAAAGATACAGCGCAACAGTATTATTTACACTCAAAATTTAGATTTCAGCTAACTTTTTTCAAGTTGAATCTTTTATCCAGACTACTGGGTTTTATACCTTCAAAAAGCATTAGAAAGTCTCGTCTTGAAAGTTCTGTTCTACCTGTGTTATCTATGATGAATCTACCTTTTTCAAGACGTTTATAGTAAATTTCAAAACCATCGCCATCAAATCTTAATACTTTAATTTTATCTTTAAGTCTGTTTAGAAAAACAAAACAGCTTCCACTTAGAAGTTTGCCGGGAAAAGATGACTCAACTAATCCGCTCAAACCTTCAAAATTCATATGCATATTTGCAGGCCTATCGTATAAATATATTAATGATTGACTGATATTGATCATAACACCTCCAGTAGTGCTAACTGTTTTCTGAAATTCATTTACTTCAAACCCTCTGCTAAGGCAAATATTAACAGATTCACCAATCGAAATATTAATTCCTGCTGAATCTGGCTGAATACCTTCAGATAATAACCTTGAATTATTAAACTTCATCCTGACAAAACTACTTGTAACCGCAGCTGCAACTTCTACATCAAGCTTCTTTAACTTGCTGTACCAGCCATGAAATGTACTGCAGGGAATATTCATTCTGCGGCAGTACTCATGCTGACTTAAACCTGATGCAGACCACTTAGATACTTCATGCTTCCAACTGAACCTCATCAAAGATGTTAATAATTCATTACAGAAATATTATAAAATTAACACTGTGAAAGAAGATTAAAAGATGGGGGCTAATTGACGCTTACGGTACCAGCAAGGGCGCTAACAAAATCCTTGTAATGGTTAATTGTTGTTCCATCAGGTTTAGTTTCCACAGCTAAATTAGTAGTTAGGTAAATATCTAATGTAAAAAGAGCAAATATAAAGGCAATAAAAAAAACAACATAAGTACCTACATAGGAATATTTATAAAAATTTATTACCATATTCTCTTCAAGATTATCTGGGTCTAGTAATTTCCAACCTCTCATAATATTTTCACCTAACAATTCTGATCACTTATAGCTATGGAGCGGAGCGTAATAGCTATTAAGTGGAATGGCAAGTTGAACAAAGTCGCTTTCAGCGACGGTTTTCGTAATTTAATCCTATTCAATATTTTACTATAATTTCTTATGTAATTGCATTCAAGGTGAATGCGTAAAAAACTAAATATAAGGAGTATAGTAAGATGAAAGGATTAATTGCATCATCAGAGAAGAGCGAATCAAAGATCAGCAAGAGACATGAAGAACTTGCCAGAGCATTGAAACTTCAGGGGATGGCTGAATCAACAACAAAATGTTATCTTCGGGGATTTCGTCGCGTCTGTGAATATTTTAACAGACTGCCTGATTATCTTTTAGTATCAGAATTTGAACAGTATTTTGCAGATCTTATTGATACTCATTCCTGGAGTACGGTTAAAATCGATCTTGGTTCTCTTGTGTTTTACTGGAAATATGTATTGAAACATAAGTGGAAACATGTTGAGATAGTCAGGCCTCCGAAAGTAAAGAAAATACCTGATATACTAACTGTTTCAGAAGTATCACAGCTACTTGCCCATACAGAACTTCTCCGTTTCAGAGTAGTCCTTTTTGCTATTTACAGTCTTGGATTAAGAGTGAGCGAAGGCGTAAATATAAGAGTTGCAGATATAGACAGCAAAAGTATGCAGGTTCATATTAGAAACGGCAAAGGGCATAAAGACCGTCTGATTCCGCTTCCGGTATCGACCCTTCATGCATTACGCCGATACTGGAAGGTTCATAGAAACCCTGAACTTCTTTTTCCTAAAATACTTGGAGGAAATGATACAGTTATGCATACAAAATTACCTATGAATATAGGTTGTGCACAGGCAGCTTTCAGGGCGGCGGCAAGAGACAGCGGAATCAATAAGAAAGTATCAATCCATTCACTGCGTCATTCCTATGCTACACATTTAATAGAAGCAAATGTTAACTTAAAAGTAGTACAGCATATACTTGGACATTCACAGATAGAAACAACAGCAAGATATACACATTTTACAAATGTAACATTGGAAAATTCTGATGCTGCGATAAATGAAATAATGCGAAAAATTCATTTCCATGACCTTTAGTTTCACTGCTATGAAGCTAAAGGATATCATAAATACCTTTGGTGAAGCCATGGAAATGAATTATGGTAATAAAATACTTACCGGACATAAAAAAGCAATGTCCGCAATTCAAAGATGCCGAGCCGAAGGTTCAGGAACAGTTCATGTAAAATGTCCCGAATGCGGAGATACAGAGATATTTTATCATTCATGCGGCAATAGAAACTGTCCTGCCTGTCAGCATCATGAAACGGTCAGATGGGTTAACAGGCAAATGGATAAACTTCTGCCTGTGGATTATTACATGGTAACGGTAACCGTTCCATATGAGCTTAGAATTGTAATATGGCACAATCAGAAGGAATGTTATAATGCACTTTTTGATTCAGCATCATGTGCGATGAAGGAAATAGCGGAAAGTCCGAAGTATCTTGGCGGAGATATTGGAATGACTGCGGTGCTGCATACTCATGCACGAAATCTTGATTATCATCCCCATATCCATTTTATAGTTGCAGGCGGAGCTGTTGACAGAAAAAATAATCTATGGAGAAAAAAGAAAGGCAAATATCTCTTCCCGTGGAAGAAGCTGAATAAACTTTATAAAGGTAAATTTCTTGCTTTACTCAAAGAGCTGGGAATAGGTTTTCCTGAGATTGCTTATGATAAAGAATGGCGTGTAAACATGGAGAATGTAGGCAGCGGCAGAGAGGCTTTGCTTTATCTTTCAAGGTATTTGTACCGGGGAGTAATATCAGAAAAGAGAATATTTGATAATCATGATGGTACCGTTACATTCAGTTATACTGAATCAAAAACAAATAAAACAAAATACAGAACAATGAAAGGTGAGGATTTTCTGTTTCACGTTATACAGCATGTGCTCCCCAAAGGCTTTAGAAGATGCAGAGACTACGGCTTCCTTCACGGCAATGCGAAAAAAACATTAAAACTTCTGCAGCTGCTATTACATGTAAAACTGAATAGTGAAATAAAAGTTAAACGTCCGGAATATAAATGTCCAAAATGCGGGAGCTGTATGAAAATTATTTACCATACTTTTTTGGAAAGGGTAAAACTTTTTAAATATAGAAGGAGCTGTTTGAAAATCCCGGCATAGTGCGGCGCCGGTTCAGCGCCGCAAAAGAAATGTCATGGAAATTGTGATTTCTTTTCCTGTTTCCGGAAAGGAATGTAACCGCTTTGCCCGAAAAATTCTAAATTCAGGATTTTACGGCATAAAAATATGATCAGATGAAAGAAAATAGAAAAATAAAGAAAAAATGATGATCCGTTACTTCAAAAATAAAACTGTATGGAATAAAATGGAAATATTATGCTCCTTAACAATGGACAGGCAGATAATATATTTGCTTTATATAATACTGTATAAAAAAAACTCTCAGATGATGCGGACTTGCACAACTTCTGGATAAGATTATTGTTCCTCTGAAAAAACACATACCATAGCTATACTCTATCTTTCGGAAAATAATCTATCCTTGCCTGTTAAATGCTTCTATTTATTTTTTTACATTATCATGAAGTTAGGATCTTTTTCTATAATTTCCAAAGCCTCTTCAAATGTTACATTTGGGTATAATTCAAACCATTGTCCTGTATGTCTCATATACGACACATCAAATCTATTTTTGTCTATATATTTTAATCTGGCAAATTTATCTTCGTATTCACCTTGTATTGCGTTAGGAGAATCATTTTTACATTTAGCACAGAAATAGAAGTAATTTCTATACCATTTCGAATATACATCAATTGTGTAGCTGAACCCATGCTTTTTTGCTGTAGATATTTTTTCTTCAGTAATTGCGGTTGGTTTTATTTTTGAATTTATAAATTCTATACTTCTATCAAGTATTTCTTTTTTATATTTATCATCAATTTTTGTTGTTGATTTTGTGGGAGAATATACCCATCCATATCTCTTCTTGTTCATATCTTATCTTTCCATTTAACGTTTATGATCACTTATATTTTCGCAGCGGAGCAAGAAAATATTAAGTGCATCTTTTGGTTGAACAAAGTCGCTTTCAGCGACAGTTTTAGTGATTTAATCCCATTTATAGACTTATTATAATTTCTTATGTAATTGCATTCAAGAGTAATGCGTAAAAAACTAAGCATAAGGAGTATAGTAAGATGAGAGGATTAATTGCATCATCAGAAAAGAGCGAGTCAAAGATTAGCAAAAGGCATGAAGAACTTGCCAGAGCATTGAAACTTCAGGGGATGGCTGAATCAACAGAATCAACAACAAAATGTTATCTTCGTGGATTTCGTCGTGTGTGTGAATATTTTGACAGGCTTCCGGACTATCTTTCAGTGTCAGAATTTGAACAGTACTTTGCAGATCTTATAGATACTCATTCATGGAGTACAGTTAAAATCGATCTTGGTTCACTTGTGTTTTACTGGAAATATGTACTGAAGCGTAAATGGAAGCATATAGAGATAGTCAGGCCTCCCAGAGTAAAGAAGATACCTGATATACTAACTGTTTCAGAAGTATCACAGCTGCTTGCTCATACAGAACTTCTCCGTTTCAGAGTTGTCCTTTTTGCTATTTACAGTTTGGGATTAAGAGTGAGCGAAGGCGTAAATATAAGAGTTGCAGATATAGACAGCAAAAGTATGCAGGTTCATATACGAAACGGCAAAGGTAATAAAGACCGTCTGATTCCACTTCCGGTATCTACACTTCATGCTTTGCGCCGATACTGGAAGGTTCATAGAAACCCAGAACTTCTTTTTCCTAAAATACTTGGAGGAAAAGATACTGTTATGCATACAAAACAGCCTATGAATATAGGTTGTGCACAGGCAGCTTTCAGGGCGGCGGCAAGAGACAGCGGAATCAATAAGAAAGTATCAATCCATTCACTGCGTCATTCCTATGCCACACATTTAATAGAAGCAAAAGTAGTACAGCATATACTTGGACATTCACAGATAGAAACAACAGCAAGATATACACATTTTACAAATGTGACACAGGAAAGTTCTGCTGCTGCAATAAACGGGATAATGTCAAAAATTCATTTCCACGACCTTTAGTTTCACTGCCATGAAGCTAAAGGATGTCATAAATACCTTTGGTGAAGCCATGGAAATGAATTATGGTAATAAAATACTTACCGGACATAAAAAAGCAATGTCCGCAATTCAAAGATGCCGAGCCGAAGGTTCAGGAACAGTTCATGTAAAATGTCCCGAATGCGGAGATACAGAGATATTTTATCATTCATGCGGCAATAGAAACTGTCCTGCCTGTCAGCATCATGAAACGGTCAGATGGGTTAACAGGCAAATGGATAAACTCCTGCCTGTGGATTATTACATGGTAACGGTAACCGTTCCATATGAACTTAGAACTGTAATATGGCACAATCAGAAGGAATGTTATAATGCACTTTTTGATTCAGCATCCCGTGCTATGAAGGAAATAGCAGAAAGTCCGAAGTATCTTGGCGGAGATATTGGAATGACAGCGGTACTGCATACTCATGCACGAAATCTTGATTATCATCCCCATATTCATTTTATAGTTGCAGGCGGAGCTGTTGACAGAAAAAATAATCTATGGAGAAAAAAGAAAGGCAAATACCTTTTCCCATGGGAAAAGCTGAATAAACTTTATAAAGGTAAATTTCTTGCTTTACTCAAAGAGCTGGGAATAGGTTTTCCTGAGATTGCTTATGATAAAGAATGGCGTGTAAACATGGAGAATGTAGGCAGCGGCAGAGAGGCTTTGCTTTATCTTTCAAGGTACCTGTACCGTGGTGTAATATCAGAGAAGAGGATTTTTGATAATCATGATGGTACCGTTACATTCAGTTATACAGAATCGAAAACAAATAAAACAAAATACAGAACAATGAAAGGTGAGGATTTTCTGTTTCAAGTCATACAACATGTACTTCCAAAAGGCTTTAGGCGTTGTAGGGATTACGGTTTTCTTCACGGCAATGCGAAAAGAACATTAAAACTTCTGCAGCTGATATTAAATGTGAAACTTGAGAATAAAATAGAAGTTAAACGTCCGGAATATAAATGTCCAAAATGCGGAAGCTGTATAAAAATTGTCTATCATATATTCCCGGAAAGGGTAAAACTTTTTAAATACAAAAGGAGCTGTTTAAAAATCCCGGCATAGTGCGGCGCCGGTTCAGCGCCGCAAAAGAAATGTCATGGAAATTGTGATTTCTTTTCCTTGTTCCAGGAAAGGAGTGTAACCGTTTTGCCTGAAAAATTCTAACCCATCTTTCGCATACAAAAATGTAACATTTTTGTCTTTGAACTCGAAGATTTTCAAATCGAGAAATTGTAAAATCAATGTAACAATTTAACAATTAGATAGATGTGAGTATTTTGGAGTTTTTAAGGCAATTTTGTCGTGCCTATAATAATAAACTATTTTAATAAATCCTCTTGTATTTTTATTAGTTCCTGTAATTTTACCAGTGTAGAAATATTCTTAAAAATTCATAAACTTTACGGCATCTGCCGGCAGATAAGAGAAAGGTAAAAATGTATTTCAGGGTTAAGAAAACTCCAAGCGGTGAAGTACTTCAGCTCATCGAAGCCTATCGCAACAGCCTCGGTCACAGTCGAAGCAGAACAGTAATATCTCTGGGCAGAGCAAGAATACCTGATAAATCCTGGAAACCGATAGCTAAAGCGGTAGAACACAAACTTTATAACACCTATTATGAAACCGATACTCTTTTTGAATTTGAATATACCCAAGCCGAACAAAGCTGGATTGACAGAATTTTGCGCCTTATTGATTTGAAGGGGGGCTGGAAGCCGAATGTAAAACAAACAGAGAATAAAGATACTGATAATGCAGAATCAAACATTCAAACAGAAGAAGATGTAGAAAAACCTGAAATTGTAGATGGGGTTGAAATCGAGAATATAGATCATTGTAATGATACTGAACTCGGTGCAGAACTTGTAGCCTTACATGCCTGGAATGAACTTGAAATAGAAAAATTTCTTAAAACTTTGGGATTTAATCCTAAACAGTGTGCCTGTGCTGCTGTTTCAGTAATCAACCGGCTGGTAAAACCTTTAAGCGAACATGCACTTGCCCAGTGGATTTCAACAACCTCGCTTCCCGAACTTATCGGCTCTGAAATACTGCAGGGAGGAGATGATCCCTACTATAGGGTAAGTGACAAACTTTTTAAGTTTAAGGATCAAATAAAAAAACATCTTATAAATAAGGAAAGAGAATATTTCAATCTTGAGAGAACAGTTCTGCTTTATGATTTAACCAATACATATTTCGAAGGTACGGCTCTTGAAAATCCTAAATCAAAACGCGGATGTTCAAAACATAAACGCAATGACTGTCCACAAATAGTTGTAGGAATGGTTTTTGATAATAACGGTTTTGAAGTTGGACATAAAATTTTTGAAGGTAACCGAAATGATGCAACAACTATTACCGATATGCTGTCAGAATTGAAAAATGCTGTTGGGCAGACAGATGATGTTCTTCTGGATACTTTAAAGCCAATTGTTATTCTTGACGGAGGGATTGCAACAAAAAAGAATTTGCTTTTGCTAAAATCTGAAGGATTCAGTTATCTTGTAAATGATAGTCGCCGTGGAAGAAAAAAGTATAAGGATGAATTTTTAGCTGATGAGAAAACATTTACAGCTATTTCGGGAAGAGAAGATAAAACAAATGTTCTTGTAAAACTCATTTCAGATCCTTTTAATGAACAAAATGGTACAGAAGACAATATTGTGCTATGCAAGAGTTCCGCACGCCGGGAGAAAGAATATGCAATATGCTCAAAAATGGAGGAACGTTTTGTTGCCGGTCTTGAAAAAATCAAAGCGGGCATTGAAAAAAAAGGTGGTGTAAAAACTCCGGAAATTATTCAAAGGCGAATTGGTAAATTGCAAAAACAGTTTTCCAGAGCCGCAAAATACTATAATGTAGAACTCAAAAAAACAGAAGATAAAAATGTACTGAACTGGACTTTGGATGATGAAAAATATGGAATTGATGATGAACTGTTTGGATGCTATGTAATAAGAACCGACAGAAAGGAATATGATGAAAATGAAATCTGGAATCTTTATATGACACTTACAAAAGCGGAGGACGGATTTAGAATGTTAAAGTCAAATCTCGGAATCAGACCGAACTTCCATAGAATTGAAGATAGGGTGGATGCTCATGTTTTTATTACAGTTCTGGCTTATCATTTACTGCACTTCATTATGTACAAATTCAAACAGCGTGACGATCATAGAAGCTGGCCGACAATCAGAAGGATATTGTCTACACATTCGTATTCCACAATTAAAGTACCAACAAATTCAAATCAAATACATAGAATCAGAAAAGCAGGCTTGCCTGATGAGACCCAGAAAGATATTTACAGATATCTTGGCATTGACTGGAAAAACCTGCCCAAATCTCATGTGGTACTCAACTGCGTGAAAAAATAATTCTTGCTCATTGAAAACTTTTTGTCGTGCCTTAATTTTTCGGTTGTTGACTATCAGAGAGTTACAAGTCAAGGTGCGAAACTCGGGCTAAATTCAGGATTTTTTGGCATAAAAATATGATCAGACGAAGGAAAATTGAAAAAGAAAGAAAAAATGATAGTCAGTTACTTCAGAAATAAAACTGAATGGAAGAAAATGGAAATATTATGCTCCTTAACAATGGACAGGCAGATAATATATTTGTTTTATATAATACTGTATAAAAAAACTCTCAGATGATGCGGACTTGCACAACTTCTGGATAAAATTATTGTTCCTCTGAAAAACACATACCATAGCTACACTCTATCTTTCGGAAAATAATCTATCCTTGCCTGTTAGAAATTTGTTTTTTTATTTGGGAAAGTATTTTTAACTCGTTTGGAGAATGATAAATACGAAAACCAAATAATAAATACAAGCAAAGCAGCTATAAAATTTTGGATAATAGCCTCTATATTTAACTGAATAACAGTTTTTGGAAGACCTGGGTTTACCCATCCATTCATGAGTAAAATATACATTAAAGATATTACCAAAGAAACAAGAAGGATAATTTTTGCAAGTATTAGACCTATCCTTTTTCCCATGAGTAGAAGTATTCCGCTAAAAATAGGTAAAATTAAACCAATTACAGTTTTTATAATCATATCAATTATAATAAAATATTTAAAATTTATATATGCATTAGTTACATAATTCATTTTTAAAGCTATCAATAATTGATTAAGAATATTGTAATCTTTGTATAATATAAATAAAGTAACAACTGGGATACCTATAAGTATCTGCAAAGTCAACCAAAGGAGCCATCCACCTGTTCCTGTTCCAATATTTGGGTATGGAGAGGTTTCTATTTTACTTGACAAATCACAATTATTTAATATAGCAAACAATACTATTATTATAATAAAAGCCAAACCTCTTGCACCAGATAAATCTTTATTTGAAACTTGATAAAAAAACATCATAGATTCTTCAGTTCCTCTAAGTAAAGTTCCCTCTATATTGCCCGTTTTCTGTTCTTTCGAAAATACTGGTAATTGTGTTTTTTTTTGTAAAAGTTTTTTGTCAAATTTTAGTGTTTTTACTATATGATCAATAATTTCCTTGTATTCTTTTTTATTTTCAGGGGGAAAGACAAAAGTTAAATTCACCATATTGTTATTTATTATAAAAGTTAACTGCTGATAATATAGAACGTCTCCACTGTTGAATTGATCTGCAATAAAATTTATACAAAATGTTTTATAACCACCAATATTTTCAACGGAAGAACGTATCCATTTCTCTATATTACTGCCAAGTTTGTTTTTATATGCAGCTGATATATAATCTAAATAAATTCTATCACCCTTTTTCGTATTTAGCACTTGTAGCTCGTTGTCAGGTATTTTGATAGTATTTGCAGAAACAACAATAAAAGGGTGAGTAATGTCAAAATTTCCACTTGAATTTCTACTGGGTTCAAGAGTTGTTGTTATTCCCTTTTTTCTTTTTATTTCTAAGTTCTGGGGTACTTGAATCGAAGCAATATCTTTTATTATTATTGTTTTCCACAATAGTTTAGATCCATAAATATTTTTATTAAGATTATTATTTTTAAATTTCAATGAAAATAACATTTTTTTTAAATCATTGGCCCACATATTCTTCTCAGAAGTTCTGTAGGAGAGGGTAATTCTGAATCCTCCATCATTGCTAAAGAATGTATATACAGAAACATGGACTGGAATGTTTTTGTCAAGCTGACGCATATACTCATATTTTAAAGCATATTTAGAATTAATTTTAACTTCTTTTACAGGTTGCCATGAAATAACTTTCATTGTATGATTTAGTTTAAAATAATTGTCAAAGCCTTTTTTTATTATTAATTTTGAAGCGCTGTTGAATAAATCTAATTCATCTTTTGATAAATTTATTGGTTTATAGAAACTTAAACTTGGGTCAGAAAGTTTATCATCGTATTCAATAATGAACCTACAATAATTTTTAAGGCTTTTTGATGAAAGCTTATTTACATCTTTAGGTTGAATGACTACTTTTACGGCAGGTTTTTGTATACCAAATTCTTTATAGACTTTATCAGAGTATTTTGTTGATCTTTCCTTATATTTACCAGTTTGTATTTCCATTGAACTAGGAAGTTCTATTTGACCTATTTTGGGAAGCTTTACAGTTTTCCAAGTAATATTACTTCCGAAAATTGTTGTATTAATTATCATGGTTAGTTGAATGGCCACTATTAAACAAATAAAACTTTTTTTTATTCTCATAGAAATTTCCTAATCTTATTATTTTTAACTCTAAAGTCTCTTAATCTGGAAAAAAGCGGAGCGTTTTCTAGATTAAGAGACTTTAGAGTTATACTTTTTTCCCTATTATTATCGGTTGATAGAATTGATTATCAATTCGTTGTACCTCAGAAAAACCTGCATCTTTTAAAAGGTTCATTAATATATCTATAGAAACAGCATAATATTTTGAGCGCATAACATGTGTTTTGCATATTTCCTTTCCAGTATCTTCAACAATATACATAGATACATTGTATATATTATTATTACTGAACTCCCATGTTTGAAATAAAAAATACTTTCTATCATTTTCATGGCGTAAACCATAAGGTTTTATATGAGATTTAGTACAATCTTCCTTTGCATAATCTCTAACGCTTATTAAACAGTATCCACCTTTCTTAGTACATAGATAGAATTGTTTGAATGCTATTAAAATATCTTCGTCACTTAATAAATGTGGGATTGAATTATCAAATGATAATACAATATCAAATTCTTTCTTATGATGCATGTATGCTTTTTTCATATCAGCTACAGAAAATGATATTTGAAGACCTCTCTTTTTAGCTTCTTTGATAGCTCTTGATATTTCATCTTCTGATAAATCTGAAGCAGTCACCTTGTATCCATTTAATGCTAATCCGATACTTTGTGTGCCAATACCACAAGAAACATCAAGAATACTATCTTGTTGAATGTCTATGTGCTTTTTGAAGATTTGTTCTAGCTGTTTTGCCTGATTGTGTATACTATCTTCCCAGTTGGCAAATATTAAATGATAAAATGGTTCAAGTTTATTATAAAAATCATCTTTCATGTTTACTATTTTTCTTTGAATATGTAAGGTAGGAACAGCCAGTTGCCCGGCTGCCCCCTCTCAGACCCCTGCGAGCGGTTTTCCCGCACAAGGTTCCCCGTTATTACTCGCTTCGTACCAAAGCAATGATTAATATTAATAAGCTATAATTTTTGGTTTTGGTATTTTATAGAAGTTAATCATTTCCATAAATCCGTTCCAGTTATAGCTTTTCCTCTGACTTCTTCTGTTTATCCATTTGAATATTATTCTGTTAGCGACCCAATAGAATCTCCGTAACATATCAAAATTACCACATACACCATAATAATTCCAGTGACCATGCAGTTTTGATTTATATGTTTTCATTAGTTCTTTTATTCTTGAGCTTCTATTGGTTTTAATCCAACTTTTGACAGACTGAACAGCGAGCTTGTATTTCTTCTTTGAAGTCTTAAGTCTTACAACAGGTTTTCCACTTCTTGCAGTTTGCCACCTGTATTCAAAACCTAAGAATATGAAGCTTTCGCTGTTTGTTGTGATCAATCGTGTTTTATCTTCTGCAAGTTTCAGGTTGAATTTCCAAAGTCTCGTCTTTAGATTTTCAAGGCACTTTTTAGCTTCATCATAAAACTGAAAACAGCATATAAAATCATCAGCAAAGCGCAATATTGTAACTGCTCCTTTACACTTTGGGTTTACTTTCTTTTCAAACCACAAATCAAGCACATAGTGCAGGTATATGTTTGCAAGTACAGCAGAGACTGATCCTCCCTGCGGAGTTCCTGTTACAGGATTGATTACTTTACCATCCTCTTCAAGAATGCCTGCTTTCAGCCATTTCTTTATCAAGTTAAGAAAACTTCTATCATTAATACGTTCTTCCAGCATTCTTATCATCCAGTCATGATTGATATTGTCAAAGAATCCTTTAATATCAGCATCAAGAATCCAGCGGTAATTTCCAAACTGAATTTGCCGTCTGATATTAAGAGCTGCATTGCGTGGATCATGCCCACGTCTATAACCGTGACTGAATTTCATAAAATCCTGTTCATAAATTGATTCCAGAATCTTACTGCATGCTGTCTGTAGAAGTTTATCTGATATAGAAGGTATTCCCAAAGGGCGACGTTTGCTGTTACCTTTTGGAATATACTTTCTGCGTACTAGTTTTGCCTTGTATCTTTTGCTCTTGAGATTGTCTACAAGTTTGTTAATATTATCAGTTAAGTTATTCTCATATGTATAATAATCTATTCTATCAACACCTGGAGAAGCCTTTTTATTCATCTGACTAAAACACCAGTACAGATTTTCCTCATTCAGTAAACTGTAAAGATTACCGAATTTGTATTTTCTATTTTCCTTTGCTTTGTTTGCTATTCCCTGCAGTGAGGTTTGCATGTATTATTCGACCTTTCTTATTCGTACATGTTTCCTTTACAGACTGCGTAATACCGTTATCTCCTTTCCCGTGTGATCGGTGTTACCGTCTCAGAGTACTATGAGATAATAAGACTGCCTGCATTCCTTCGGACTAACTTCTTTTGGTTGTTTTGTCCTACCTTTCCTGTAGGAGAAAGCAGGCTCTCCCAAGTTCCTGATGCTTCTATTACTACATGCCACGCTCTATAACCACGGCAGACCCTCGGGAATCTCACCAGTAACGATTCCTCTGTTTCGATTTCCAGCATGTTAACACTGTCATCATCTGCTTTGATACTCTTTACGGGGCTGATTCGCTTAGGGAAAGTACGTTTTCCCTGCGGCCTGCAGTATTCCCTGTGTGCGCTTCGGATATTTCGTTTGCATGTTTGCATCAGCCTCTGAACACCTGTCCCATAGGCAATAAATTCTGAATTGATTGGATTTTTAGTTGTTCTCTATTAATTTTAGAATACAAAAAAAACAGAAAAAGAAAAAGGATAAATTATGGCGGAACAACTATTGCCTTTGTTTTTATATGGAGAAAATACCATAAACTCCATCGTATCCTATAATTTTAATGAAGATGGTAATGTTTACTATTTTATTTATTGTGCACCTGTAGGTTTTCATCGACACGATGATCGTCGCGGCTTTAATATAACAACTTCTCAACTGATATTGAATGGTCACTGTAAAAACTGCGAGATTGTAAAAGCTTTCGGAGTAAGCGAAATAAGTGTAAAACGTAATCTTAAGAAACTCAGAGAAGATGGTATAGACGGATTTTATAAACCCAGAAACACTAGAAAAGGTGGAACAGTTCTTACGTCTGAAGTATTGTCAGAAGCCCAGTGCCTTTTAAATGAAGGTCACAGTCGCTCAGAAACAGCAGAAAAACTGTCATTAAAAGTTAACACCCTATCTAAAGCCATACATGCCGGTAAGCTGTTGGAACCACTAAAAAAAACTTCACAGGAAAAACCAAATCAGAACGCAATATAGAGGATAACAGTCAGGCACTTGGCAAAGGGTGTACAGACACCACAGGACGACTTTTTGCAGCATTAGGCAGAGTCAGTGCAGTTACAGAATTTAATAAGAATTATGATATTGATAATGGTGGTTTACTGCTTGCAGTTCCTGCACTTTTATCCAACGGTCTGCTTGATTCAATGAATTCATTCAATTTTTCAGAGGGTTTTTATAGAATATATGATATTTTTCTGACGATAGCTTTTATGGTTCTGGCCCGTGTAGGAAACATAAACCGCCTTGGTGATGTTTCACCCGGAGAATGGGGAAAGCTTCTTGGAATAGACCGTATTCCTGCTGTTAAAACCATGCGCGAAAAAGCAGATGAACTTTCACATGGTCAGAATGAAGCAAATCTGGATAAATGGATTTCAGAACATTCCAGCACCTGGATGGAAAAAAATGAGGATACTATAGGAAGGCTTTATGTTGATGGTCATGTAAGAACATATTTTGGAAAAACAAAGCTGCCGAGAAGATATGTATCAAGACAGCATTTATGTCTTCGCGGAATGACCGACTACTGGATTAATGATCAGAACGGGGCACCATTTTTTAATGTAACAACACCTTTTTCAAAGGGGCTTATAGAAATACTGCAGACGAAAATAATACCAAAACTGCTTGAAGAAATGCCGTGTCAAAAGACAGCATATGAACTTGCTGAAAATCCTGATATCTACAGGTTTTTAATAATTTTTGACAGAGAAGGCTATAGCATGAAACTCTTCAAAGACCTGTGGGAAAAACACAGAATTGCCTGTCAGACATATAATAAATATCCAAAAGATGCCTGGGATGAAAATGATTTCATTGAAGTTGAAGTTATACACCCTTTTGATAATGTAGAGAAAACAAAAATAGCGGAAAAAAGGGTATATGATAAAACGAATGATTTTTATTGCAGAGAAGTTAGACAGTTAACTGAATCAGGTCATCAGGTGTCAGTAATTTCAACAGATTTTATCAGTAAAGCTGAATACATATACAGTCACATGCAGAGTAGAACATCTCAGGAAAACTTTTTTAAATATGCAAGACAAGATTATAATATAGATACACTTAACTCATATGAAAAAACAAATGTAGATGAGACAGAAACAGTTGTAAACCCGGTATATAGACAACTGGAGAAAGATTTAAATTCATTAAGAGCAAAACTGGCAAGAAGAACACTTAAAAGACAGCAGTTGACTTTAAAGGAAAACCCTACAGAAAAAGAACGCAGGAACTTTGAAGAAAGAGAAGGAATGTTAACAAAAGAAATACTTGAATTTGAAGAAACTATTACCGAAAAGAAAAAAACAAGAAAGAATACAGATAAATATATTACTGTCAAAGAATTGCCGGAGGAATTTAAATTTGTTCAGTTTCATGGGGGTAGAAAAAAGTTTATTGATATTATAAAAATGATTGCATACAGAGCTGAAGTAGCTATGTCAAATGTCATCATGCCTATTCTGGGAAAATATGAAAAAGATACTGCAAAGAGCATAATAGAATCTATTTTCAAAACACCGGCAAATATTATTCCTCTATATGATAAAAATATTTTGAAGGTTGAATTGCATTACACTTCATCACATAAAAAAGATAAAATAATTCAATCATTGATGAACTTTTTAAATGAAACTGAAATGGAATTTCCGGAAACTAATTTGAAGCTTTTCTACAAGTTCGTATCAAAATAAAATCATAGGGGTAAAGTGCTCAGAGCCTGTGAAAACAGGGATACAGAGCGCTATCCTACATATCCGCAACACTCGGTACAGGTGGATGGTTAATCCTTACCTGATACGGACTTTCTACTGTTTCACCATGAGGTCGTAGATCACCATATAAGAAGCACCAAGCTTGCTTGGCGCACTAACATTAGAATTCACTGGCGCGAGTTTACGAGCGTTCAGTGAAATGATTCGTTAGGTTTTTTCTATTTATAATTCCAAGGACATTCGATTTTATCCCGTTTAATAAACTCGGAATAATCAGCATATATTTCCTGAATAAGTTTTTCTATAGGATGTTTTCCTTCAAAACTGTTAATATGAACTTTTTCTTTTTCTAATCTTTCTTTTTCAATTTTTTCTCTGAAATGTTTTCCATTAATTGGTCCGAATTTATCTTCTAATTCTTTTTTGACTGTTTCTAACGGAATTAGTTCTGCTGTCCCATTTTTTATTTTTTCTAATCTTTCCTCAATAGTAGTAGCGATGTGATCTTCTTCTTTCCTATAACCTTCTTCAGGAATATTATCAAAATCTAAAATTGGTTGACCAAAAGCTTCAGCCTGTATTAGCCATGAGTGCCTTAATTCTTCGATATTTTCTCCAGAAGGTATTATAGGCTCTTGAGTAATTGAACCAACTTTACCGTTATTATCATAATATGCTTCATGAATAGCATACTGATAGTATGACCTGTTTTCATCATCTTCTGTTGCTAGCTCATATTTTTTTCTTACTACTCGATAATTCCACATTGTTTCATTCTCTTCTCTAATAATAAATTATACAGTTTTTTGAACCTAACATTAGAAGTCTCTTCTCTGGAAAAAAGCGGAGCGTTTTCCAGATTAAGAGAACTGATTCGTTATAGTTTTAATCTTTTATATAGCTTAAAAGTTTACCTTGTAGTTCTTCACTAAATATGGCTATATCCTCTCTTTTTATTAATCTGTGTCCACACATTAACATCATGTAAAATAACATTTTTGTTCTTGAATGCCCATCAAGACAATCTCTTAGGATTTTACTTTCTTTTTTCATTTCATCCAAAGTATCCCAGAATTGTTCTGTTGGTGTTTTTTCTGTATCAGTTAATATTGCAGTCAGTTCTTTATTCTTTTCTTCTAAATATCTTTCTCGTAATTCTGGAACTATTTTTCGGAATTTCTTCCAGTCAAATTCTTTTGGTCTATCATACATAATTTCATTTCCTCCCACTATAACATAGTGGTCACTTATCAGTCTAGCGCGGCAGCGATAGGCTGATTAAGTGTACCTAGAATTTATCCTCATTTTTATCAATTTTTTCTTCAAAAATTTTTAATAAAAGAACATCTTTAGGATTTCCACTCCAGTGGAAAATTGCTTTACCTATCATTAAACCTGATGCTAAACAACCAAAATATAAAGGTACAGATATCAATCCGGAAATCCACCTAATATCTGGGTCATAAATAATTTTTTTTATTAAATTAAATAAACTAAAGTTTCCCCGTTTTTTTTGGGGTGTTCTTTGAAAACTTGATTTTCTCAGATCCACTATACTTCTGTTAATCATCATCAGAAAACTTTAGAATTAAAAAAAATGCAATTTTTTTAAATCTATAGCAATGGTGATTTTTGAAAAATTTTTTCTCATCTTTTTTGTGAGATGCCCAGTATCAGCGTTTTCAGTTGTTTTAAGCCCCTCGAAAGAGAAAAGATGATTTTTTTGAGGTCTTTGGCAGTACTATTCAGTGAGCTTTGTTTACTTTTGTCAAGTTTTAAGACATAACATGTTTGTAAACGTAAAATCTGTCCATATATATGATTTATGTACAATCAGTCAATTCTTACATCAGTGTTATATATTCCTGGCTTCAGCCCATTTGTCCGGAAGTAATTCAAAGAGTCTGTTGTTTTGGTGTGTCATCAGCCTTTTGAAGATATCAGTCATATATTCAAATGGTTCTATTCCCATAATCCTGCATGTTTGAATAAGCGAGTATATAACAGCAGCAGCTTCACCTGCTCTTTTACTTCCAAAGAAAAGCCAGTTTTTTCTGCCGAGTACAACTTTTCTTAATCCTCTTTCAGCAGTATTATTTTCCATTCTGATATTTGGATCATTCAGATAGAGTCTGAAGTTATTTTCATATTTAAGCATATATCCTATAGCTTTTGCCAGATTGGATTTTGGTAGCAGTGTACCTTCTACTACTTTTTCTCTGAGCATTGTGAAAATTTCATCAATAATTTTAAGTTCATGTTCCTGTCTTATTTTCAGCCTTGTTTGCGAATCAGCTTTCCATGCCAGCCTTTCAAACATAAACAAATACCTGATCTTTCTCAGGACATTATCTCTGAGTTTCAAGTCAATAGATTTTACTTCTTCAAAATATCTGCGTGCATGACACCAGCATGCAGCCCGGTCAATACATGAGCTTTCATCAGCATCAAGCTTTACATATGCCTCATATGCATCAGCATGAATGACACCTTCAAAATTTTTAAGAAAATTTGTTGGATAGAAATGACTTCTGTCGGGGCTGAAGGAATATATCTGATATGGAGGTGCATTGGGATTGGCACAAGAGTATATCCATATTCTTGTAGTTTTTGTTTTACCATTGCCTGGGTCAAGCATATTTACAGCGGTATCATCTGTAAATAGATAACCTGATTTAAAAAGATTTTCTCTCATCTGATCATATATAGGTGTCAATTTAAGGCCAATATTCATAATAAGCGAACTTAATGTCTGCCGTGTTACTTTTATATCATGAGCTGCAAGCTTTTCCTGTATTCTGTATATTGGCATATGGTATGCATATTTTTCAGTAACAATATGAGCCATAAATTCCGGTGTAAACTTTGAACCTGTAACAATACAGTCAGGAACAGAACACTGAACAACGCCGGCAAGTGAATTGTTTTTTACTGCGTATTTAACTGTAACTGTTCTGTGTATATAGTAGGAAGATGTTCTGTACCCAAGCTTCTCTGTAACATCACGACCTATTTCTACTAACTCTTCTCCCGTTTCAGGGTGTATTCTGTTTTCAGGAGGAATATCTATTACTTCCTCTTTGACATCCAGAGTATCGGGGTACTCTACTTTATACTGATTTTTATTTTTGCTTTTCTTTTTACGTTTATGCTCAGGAATTACCTTCAACCCTACTTTTGTTTCATCTTTTTCTGGAATATTCAATCCCGGAAGTACAGGCAATTCAGGAGGAAATTCTTCTATAAAACGCTCTGATTTTTGTCCAAACACCTGTCTCTTAAACCACTCAAGCTGTTCTTTAAGACAAAGTAGCTCGGCTTCCAGAAAGCGGTTTTTACTCTCAAGCTCTTCTATTGTTTTAACTGATTGTTCTACTGTTGCATCCATATAAAAAGATACAGCGCAACAGTATTATTTACACTCAAAATTTAGATTTCAGCTAACTTTTTTCAAGTTGAATCTTTTATCCAGACTACTGGGTTTTATACCTTCAAAAAGCATTAGAAAGTCTCGTCTTGAAAGTTCTGTTCTACCTCTGTCATCTATGATAAATCTACCTTTTTCAAGACGTTTATAGTAAATTTCAAAACCATTGCCATCAAATCTTAATACTTTAATTTTATCTTTAAGTCTGTTTAGAAAAACAAAACAGCTTCCACTTAGAAGTTTGCCGGGAAAAGATGACTCAACTAATCCGCTCAAACCTTCAAAACTCATATGCATATTTGCAGGCCTATCGTATAAATATATTAATGAATGACTGATATTGATCATAACACCTCCAGCAGTGCTTTAACAGCTCTCTGAAAATCCTTTACTTCAAATCCTCTGCTGAGACAAATATTAACAGATTCACCAATCGAAATATTAACTCCTGATAACTTTGACTGAACTTCTTCAGATAATAACCTTGAATCATTGAACTTCATCCTGACAAAACTACTTGTAACCGCAGCTGCAACTTCTACATCAAGCTTCTTTAACTTGCTGTACCAGCCATGAAATGTACTGCAGGGAATATTCATTCTGCGGCAGTACTCATGCTGACTTAAACCTGATGCAGACCACTTAGATACTTCATGCTTCCACTTGACTATATTCTCGGATTTATGATTCGCCATTACTGAACCTCCTCAAAGATGTTAATAATTCATTACAGAAATATTATAAAATTAACACTGTGAAAGAAGATTAAAAGATGGGGGCTAATTGACGCTTACACATGTTTATTGTAAAAAGCTTACAAATTGCAGTCAGGTGGCTGAACATGCTATATTACTCTATTATCAAAATTAAAAAAAAGGAGTAATACAACATGTTCAGTAATTGCAAATTTAGCACATTAATAGATGAAGTTGCAACAGTAATTCCGAGAAAAGACAGAAGAATTATTTTTAAAACCATTATAACCGGTTTGATTATCAGCGAAGGCAGTAAATGTATTTCAGCAATTTATCGTCTGTTTGCAATAATGATGCTGTCTAATAAGATATCGAGAAAAAAATATTACGGTTTTCTGCAGTCAGGAAAACTTAAACTTGCTTTAGTATGGAAAAAACTTTTTACAATACTTGGTGATGATATCCAAACATCCGGCAGACTTCTTGTAGCTCTTGATGATACAACATATGGAAAGACAGGAAAGAAAATTGCAAACTGCGATACTCATTACGATCATGCGGCTAAACTGAACAGCTCTAAATATCTTTTTGGACATTGCCGTGTTGTTCTCGGGATACAAAAGTTTATCCATGGACGCTGGGCATGTCTGCCCGTAAAACAAAAAGTTTACCGGCTTAAAAAATCTGTAGATAAAAAAGAATTTAAAACTAAGATAGAGATTGCCGGAGAACTGATTAATGAGCTGTATGAACAGTTTTCTATTCCTATGCTGGTAGTTACTGACAGTTGGTTTGGTAATAAGTCATTGACAAAAGTTTTAAACTCCTATAAAGAATCAATGCATATCCTTACTCGTTTAAGAATTGATTCAGCTCTCTATGATTTTCCGCCTGAAAGTAAAGCAAAAAAAAGAGGGAGAAAGAAAATTTACGGTATTCGATTACCAAAGTTATCGAAGCTGGCAGCGACTCTTGATAAAAAAGAAGATTATTTCTTCATTTACGGCAAAAGCAGAAAATGTGAATATTCAGAATTTTTATGTATGCACAAAGGATTTAAAACCAAAGTTAAAGTTGTTCTTGTTCACTATAAAAACGGATGGTTCTTTCCAATTGTATCTACCGACTGCAGCCTGACGGCTCAGCAGATGATAGAATATTATTCTGCAAGATGGAAAATAGAAAGCGGTTTTAAAGAACTTAAACATGAACTCGGTGCTCTGGATAATCAGGCAAGAAAAAGGAATTCTGTAGAAAATCATTTTGATCTGTGCTGCATTGCCATGACCGCAGCATGGATATACACTATAAAACAGGAGAAGGCTCCTGTTAGAAAATTTAAAACTGCAAGAGCAAATTCATATGCTTTTGCTGATATAAGAAGAAAAATTAAAAACGAATATTATGAGAGTTTTAATTTTATGGATATTTGCTCTTCAAAAGGCAAGTCACTGATAAATTATATTAGAGATATCATTTTTCAGTGTGCCGGATAATTTTTTAACTCTCAAAAATAAGGAATGTTTAGTTAAATAAATAATAAGATTCAAAGGCTAAAATAATCCCAACAATAAGGAAAAAATATCTACCCCATTTAATCCAATGTTTATGAGTATTTTGGAGCTTCAATAACATTTCATTTTCATTTGGATAACATATACTATAGACGGATGAAATCTTAAATAAATATGCTATAATTATTGAGAAAGCTAAGAAATGCTATAGTAATAAAGAAAGCAGTCTCAATGATTAGAATACAATTTACAGAAGAAGAAATCGACCATATTGAATACGAAAGATATAATTACCCTGATCCAAAGGTGCAAAGAAAAATGGAAGCATTGTTTCTAAAAAGTCAGGGTTTGAATCATGAAATAATATGTAAGTTATGTAGGATTTCATCCGTTACACTTGTGGAATATCTGAAACAATATATTGAAGGAGGATTAGATCGATTAAAACGGAATCTTTACAAAGGTAAAATAAATGAATTGGCAGACTACAGTTCAACACTTGAAAAGCATTTTAACAATCACCCTCCAAGAACAACAAAAGAAGCTAAACAGGTAATAGAAGATTTAACAGGAATAAGCCGGGGGTTAACTCAAGTCAGAGAGTTTTTAAAGAGAATAGGCTTTAAATACAGGAAGGTTGGGATAATTCCGGGAAAAACAACAGATGAAGATAAAATCAAAGAGCAGGAAAAATTTCTGAATGAAAAAATAATGCCAAGGTTAAGTGAGGCTAAATCTGGAGAAAGGGATATTTTTTTATGGATGCCGCCCACTTTGTCCATGAAGGATATATAGCTATTTATGGTCACAGGAAAGGATCTTTATGCCTACTCCATCAGGAAGAAACCGTTGGAATATACTTGGAGCAGTTAATGCTGTGACAAAGGAGATATTAACAGTGGAAAATGATAAATATATTAATGCCGAAAGCGTTTGTATAATGCTTAATAAAATTGCGGATAGAAAATGCGGTATTCCAATTACCATAATCTTAGATAATGTTCCATATCAGAGATGTAGTATCGTAGAAGAACATGCAAAGCTCCTTGGTATAGAATTGCTGTTTTTACCTTCATATTCTCCTAACCTGAATATTATTGAAAGATTGTGGAAATTTATAAAAACAAAATATTTATACTGCAAATATTATGATACATTTAGCAAATTTGTTAAAGCTATAAAAAGTTGTTTTGATAAGGATTTTTATAATAATCTGAAAGAACTGGAAACTCTGTTGTCACTAAATTTCCAGTCTTTTAAAAATGTTAAGATATTAACCGAGTAAAGTATAGATTATATAGAATTATTTTTTTTGTATATTTTTATTAATATAACGGAACAATAACTAGGCATTAAAGCCAATATTCCTAATAAATTAAGCTAAAATTCTATATAGTACAACAAATAATATTAATATATAGAACGATGAATAAAAAAATATTGTGATATAAATACTATATAGAATTCCATATAGCAAAGCCATCTCAGGTACAAAGTTATACTGTTATATAGAATTTTGCACATAGTCTTTAAGAACAAGTATTTATCCCGACTTATTAACTTTATAAAAGTTATATTAGTTTTAAAAATTTCCTATTATAAAAAATATTTATTATAATTTTTTGTCAAAAAGTGATTAGTTGTTTCAGTTTTATTAGTTTAACCTGAATCCGTGAGATAATTTTCATAAATGAAAATTTATCCACGATTTAGTTGCTTTGCAGGATATTTTTTTAGAATTTCTTAAATTTTAACCAAAATTTTCAAATTTTGAGAATTTCAGTCTTTATTTTATTGGTAAATCTTACAAGAATAGCTTTTTTGTACAGTATTCTCCTTTCCGATAGCTTTAAGAGTTATCGATAAATATAAATTTCCATTTTTTTGTCTTATGCATATTTTGCATACAATATTTTTATAGCCCTGTAATACTTATTGTCCAAACCAAACTTTAAACTGTAATAGTTTCCTGAAAAAATAAACTTACATGCTGAATAAATAATTTTAAGAAGGACTGTCCTTATTCTTCTTCTTGAAACATTTACTGTTTCAAATTCAACAATATCTATACTGATTCTTCTTAGCAGGTTATATGATATTTGTGCAAGTTGAAGGACAAGACTGTTTGTTTCAAATTTTCCTGATGGCAAGCGTTCTACATCCATATCTGTTTTCAATTCACTGTGGAACTGTTCGGAAGTTCCATGCATATGATAAAGCTCAATTACCTCTTCAGGCTCAAGTGGAAGATTAGTCCAGAAGGTATTTATATAAATTTCAGGAATTAGCAAATGCTGTCCTTCTCTGCTGATTGTAGTTTCAAAAGCTTCAATTACAACATTAATATTTTGCATGTCTTCTCTTTGAGCAGGTTTGATATGTTCAACAAAGCCGGTATAACGAATTTTACCTTCTCTTATTTTTTCCCATGAACAATGGCTTTTAGCATGATCAAGCCAGTAGTATTTTGATTCCTGTCGAAGGTTTCTTTTAATAATATAATAACATCTGTCATTGATTACCTCTATTAAATCAGCTGCGTCATAACCGGAATCAAGTCTTATGAGAATTTTATCTGTAATTCCAAGTCTATCTGTTATCTCAAGGCATTTTTTTGTAAATTCAATTGCACCTGCCATAGAGTGATCTTTACCGGGTCGTAGATTGCAGTTCAGCATATAACCGTTTTCACTAATGTATGCAAAAACAGGACAGTACCCTATAAAATTTTTATATGTATTACCTACTTTCTCTTTAGAACTGCCGGAATTATCCATAGGCGATGCATCTATGTCAAGTACAATAAGATTCATACCGGTAACGGAGGTTTCTTTCAGAACAGTTTCTCTAATCAAAAGTAAATTCATTTCCAATAGTATATCAAAAACTTCAGGAAGCTTAGCAAGCTCATCAAGGCGCTGTCTTAGGGTTTCGGAAGAAGGGACAATTTTTATGCCAAGCATACGTTTAAATGCAGTGTTGGTACGATATTCCTCTATGTCTTCAAAAGCTGTGCTTCCCATACATAAAAGACCAATATATGATAAAAGTATATCAGAATTCAAAATAGCATCAGATCTTTTATTCATTCCCTTAAGTAGTTTTTTGATATTTTTTGAAAATTTTATTTTCATTAATTGTCTTCCAATCAAAGCTAATCCACCAATGCTATTGATTTTTTCGTTTGTCTGCTCTATTTTAATGTTCATAAATTTTTAACCTGTTGAGTTAGTAATTATAGTTACTTGGTCGTTAATATAATATACTACACTTCAACAGGTTATCTATATTGAAAGAGAGTTTTAACTCACTTTTTCAGGTTTAATTCGTTGATGGCAAAATTCGTAATTCGTAATTATTAATTCTTAATTTTTCATTATTTAATGTATCCGAGCCATTTATTTTGAGTTCTTATCATTCTGTCTACCAGTTCGGGAATATTTTTTGCTTTATTAACGACAGGATTGGCTAGCAGTGCCTGGATTACATATTCTCTTTTGCCTGTTAATACAGCTTCTGCAGTTAAGTCGTATACACCTGTGTAGTTACGTAACAGAGCAATAAAACCTTTTGGGATATTGTTGAGTTTGTATCCCTCTATACCATTTGCTGATATTTTGCCGGGAACTTCTACTGCAATCCATTTTGGAAGATCTTCAATATAGCCGCTATTAGGAATATTTACTGCAGCTTCTTTGTATGCATTGTTTGTAAGAATTCCCTCTATTATAGCTATAGAACGTTCATGTGCTTCAAGCTTGATTTCCGGTTTATATGCTTCACCAAGACATAACCTATAAAAATCATAAAAGTCAAGAATTCCTCTGTGGTCGGCTACTTCCCATGCCCATGAAATATATTCTCCAAAATGGCTGTCGCCCGTTATTGGCAGCAAACCATAATGATCTAATACAAACTTGAACAGCTTTCTGTCAGCCCACTCAAAAGCGCTTTGTTTAATGTCCAGCTTGGCACGATCCAAAGCGCCTTCTGTTTTTATAACTTCACCTGTTCTATGATAATAGTCTAAAATATCGCTGTACCCGATTTCTTTGTCAAAAAAGTTATATGCCTTTTTAACAATTTCAGGATATAAATCTTTGCCTGTTTTTTTGTCTTTAGCTTCCAGAAGACAGCTGAAATGATTCAGTCCGCCGGCAGTTAAATCCATATCTTCATACTTCATGTTAAGCATTCTGGGAAGATATCGCTCTAAAGATGCAATTTCATGACACATCCCGGTAAACCTAATTCCAGGAAAAGCGCGGTGAACAGTTGTTGTTATTGCAGTCATTGGATTCGAATAGCAGAAAATGTATGCATCAGGGCAGATTTCCACAGCATCTTTGCATATATCCAGAATTGGAGGAATGATTCTTAAAGAGTGAAATACGCCGCCGGGGCCACCGTTTTCTCCGTAAACCTGTGTGATACCGTACTGCTGCGGAATCTTCCAGTCTTCATCCCAAAGATCAAATCTATTTCCGACCTCAATGGAGATAATAATAAAATCAGCATTTTTGAAAGCTTCTTTTCTCTCTGTAGTAGCTTTAACTGTATTTGTTAAGTTTTCTTTATTGATAAAATCATTTGCAAATTTTTCAACAGTTTTTACTGCTTCAGCATTTATGTCCAGTAATACAACTTCAGCTCCTTTTAAGATTTCGCTGCTGAAAATACCACCAAGCATTTCCATTCCGAATTGCGCGCTGCCGGCGCCGACCAAAACAAACTTTTTACTCATTAATTATATCTCCTTTTAAAAGGCCGAAGCAGCATAGCAGCAACCTTTTTTATTACCACGAAACGCACGAAGAACTCGGAGCAGCATCAGTCTTCGCATAAGCTTCGCCGAGACAGATAGCCGCAACCAAATTTGCCTCACACAAAGAACACAAAGATTTTTAACCGCTAATGATCGCTTATTAACGCTAATAAATAAATTGCTGAGCTGTACAGCTCATTAAATAAAAACGACTTTAAAAATAAAAATGAATTTTTATGTTTTTAATTTGTTTTTATTTTTATCATTTCATGATAGCAATTTACTCTCCGTGACTTTGCGTCTTGAGTGAATGACAATGAACGGGCGTGAAAAAAACTCAGCGCTATTTCATGTTTATATCATTCACATAATCAATATATTATAAAGTAACAAAAGCAGAAACCTTGTTTGAAAAATAAGAAAATAACAGATTGTAGTACGAAAAACTTTAAGAATTCTTTTTGATTTTCGCTGCGTGTTTTAAGAATATTCTAAAAACAATTATTGAGCATACACCTCCGATAATAACAGATATTGTGTATGGTATATTGAATCCAATCTTTGCGTAGAGAATAAATGTAAATGAAACGCCTGTCATGAAAAGAGCAGGTATTGATGCCAGCCAGTGCGGCTTATCATTTTTTGCTAGATATATTGCAGCAGTCCAGAGCATCAGCATTGCCAAAGTTTGATTTGACCAGCCAAAATATCTCCAAATAATATCAAAATTATTTTGACCTGCAACCGCCAGTATTAAACCCACGATAAAAAGCGGTATGGCTACATATAACCTTTTGGGGATACTTCTCTGTTTCAACCCTATAGCATCTGCAATGATAAGTCGGGCGCTTCTGAAAGCAGTATCTCCGGTTGTTATAGGTAGTACAATTACTCCTAGTATAGCAAGGAAACCGCCGACTTTACCAAGCAGTGCAACAGAAACATCATTGACTACATTTGCTGGATTGCCCATTGCATGTAGTGCTTCCGGGCTTTTATAAAATGACAGGCCTACAGTACACCAGATAAGTCCTATTATACTTTCTGATATCATAGAACCGTAAAAAACCAGTTTTCCTTTTTTTTCACTTTTGAGGCAGCGTGCCATTAATGGAGATTGTGTAGAGTGAAAACCGCTTATTGCACTGCAGGAAATGACGATGAAAATAAGAGGCCATATTGGCGGTCTTGGCGTTGTTGGATAGGTATTATGAAAAAAATCTAAATTCGGTAGTACTTCGTGTCCACTGAATAACAGCGAAATGCCAACACCAAATGTCATAAACAGAAGAAGGCCGCCAAAAAAAGGATAAATTTTTCCAATGATCTTATCGATAGGTATAATTGTTGCCAGAAAGTAGTAACAGAAAATAACACCGATTACAATAGTTGCTGATACAGAGAAACTATAATCTTTAAAAAGAGTTTCAAGCAATGCTGCCGGAGATAGGACAAATACAGTTCCAACCAGAACAAGCAGGAGAAGAGAAAACAGGATCATAACAAATCTTGCTTTTTTGCCAAGTGCTTCTCCAATTACTTCTGTCAAACTTAAACCGTCCTGCCTTATTGAAAGCATACCGCTGAAAAAATCATGGACTGCCCCGGCAAATATACCGCCAATTACAATCCACAATAAAGCTATAGGACCATATACTGCTCCTAATATAGGGCCAAAAATAGGTCCGATTCCTGCTATATTTAAAAGCTGGATAAGAAATACTTTCCATGTTGGCATTGGAATATAGTCTACGCCGTCTTTTTTAGAGAATGCAGGTGTGCTTCTTTCAGGCTCTATATTAAATACTTTTTCAATAAATTTTCCGTAAACAAGATATCCCACGATTAACACGACAATACATGAAAAAAAGAAAAGCATAAATTATTCCTTACCTGTTTTAATTTCTAAGTTATTTTAGTTTAAGCCGTTGTATGATAATTTTTTGTATGAGTTTACGACTTTAGTTGTGCCCAGATAGTATTGAAAAACACATCTAAAGCTGTGAACTCATACTGAGTGTTAGATTTTTGAAACAGCATCTAATGTAAAAAAAATATAACATTATTAACTAACATTTGATTAAAAATAAAACAGGAAATAGTTAAATCAAATAATTTTGATTTAACGTCAGATCTTTTTTAATTAAGTTCTGTTTGCTGTTTTAGTAACTTTTTAGTTCCATATTTTACAATAGCTTTTCTAAGAGCAATAATCATTAATACTGCCCAGACAATCCCTAAACCAAGACCTGTTGGCAGAAAATATGGACTGACACCACCTTTGCAGGCAATTCCGATAGGAGAGAATACAAGGTAAAGAAAAGCTAGAGCACAGATAAGTGTTATACTCAGTGCTTTTGAATATTTCCACGGAGTTAAATCTACATTGGATTTATTTTTAGGGGAGGGAACATAAGCTTTTTCTCTCGGGTAATGAAAGTTTAATAAGAGCATAAACAGAATATCAAAAACAAAGAGTATGAATAGAATATGCATAAAGTTCAGTTTAACTTTAAATACCCAAATCAAAAGAAAGTAGAGAATAATATGGGCGTAAACAGATATTCTTGCAGATTTTCCAGAGACTGTTTTGTTCAGGAATCCTATTGCAACAAGTGCTATTACCGGGATATTAAAGAATCCGGCAAATCGTCTTAACAATAGAAAAAGGCCGTCTGAACCGTACAAAAGCAGAGGAGCTATACACATTGAAATCAGTGCTATGACTGTACCAGCAATTTTAGCAACTCTTATTATTTCTTCATCTGTAATATTCGGTTTAAATTTAGGTTTATATATATCGAGACAAAAGAGTGTAGCAGCACTGTTTACAAAAGAATTAAATGTACTTAAAATTGCACCGAATATTGCTGCACAGAAAAAACCGAGCAGTGGTTTTGGTAATACATGTCCTACAAGTGCTGGATAAGCAAGGTCAATTTTTGCCAGTGTGTCTCCAAACATGATGTGTGAAAGTACTCCCGGAACATTTAATATCAATGGAAGTAATAGAAGGAATATACCTGCCATTAAAATACCTTTTTGTCCGGTAGCAAGACTTTTTGCGGCCAATGAACGCTGTACGATTGCCTGGTTTGTGCTCCAGTAGAAAAAATTAACAACAAAAACACCTGTTAAAATTGTAAGCCACGGTACCGGATCTGTTGCAGAACCGATAGCATTGAGTTTTTCCGGATGAGCTGTGAAAAATTTTGATAAACCATCTGTTAAGCTGCCATCTCCAAGAATAAGAAAAGCAAAGAAAGGTATAGACAGCCCGCCAATTAACAGACCTATTCCGTTAATTGTATCGGATATTGCAACAGCTTTTAATCCTCCGAAAACAGCATAAAGCCCACCGACGATACCTATTACCCAGGTTAGAATCCAAATGGAAGTTGAAAGACTTATTCCGAAATTGCCGGTTATATCGAATATTTGAGTAAAAGCTATAGCACCGGAATAGAGCGATCCGGGTATAAGAACAAAGGTATATCCTAACAGAAAAAGCATTGACATCAGACGCCTTGTTTTCTGGTCATACCTTTCTTCAAAAAATTCAGGTATGGTTGAAAAACCGCCTTTTAAGTATCTTGGCAATAAATAAAGAGCTAAAACAACCAGTGGAATTATCGCCATAACTGTCCATGCCATAATTGAAAAGTTTGCTGCATAACTTGATGCATTTGTTCCGACAAGCTGTTCTGTAGAGAGACTGGTAAGAACCATTGAACTGGCAATAACTATGGCGGAGAGACCGCGTCCTGCCAGAAAGTAACCTTTTGCCGAGGATACTTCGCCTTTGGTTTTAAAGTATGAAATTACTGCTACGGCGGCAGTAAAAAACAAAAATGATGTAATTGTAAGTAACATTTTATTCCCTATCCCTTTTATGATTACTTATTAATTAGTGGCTGACCGAAAACTCTATTTTTCCGAAATTGTCGCCACTATTTTTTCATGATAATTTCAAATTAACCAGCTAAACAAAACTAAAAACTTTATTTTCTCAAAATAATACCTCAAATTGCCTATTTTTAGATACATCGGTTACATGTCAAATCAAACAACCTACAAAATTTAGAATAAAAAATTAGCTTACGCTACCAGTCTTCTTTTTACCTGCTTCATCTTCTCAGAATGCTTTTTGCGCAGGCTCTCTTTTTCCTGAATGATATTTCCTAAAATTTGGATATTTCTGGCAAGTACAGCATATGATACATAACGTCTAAAAGCCCTTATTCCTTTATCAGGGCACCTGTCAAGACCATGATTTTCAAGAGCATTTATTGCAGACTCCACTGCTGAATGTTGATTTTTTGACTTTTTGAAATCATTAGCAAATTCCTCTTCTTTATTTTTTTGACTTAACTTCCCTTTTTTAGGCATTATGACTTTATCCAGGATTTTGGATAACTCTTCTTTGTTATCCGGTTTCCAGAAGCCTTTATCAAAACTGCATCTTTTTACATTTGGAAATTTAGCAATAGTTTCCCTGGTAAACTCTACTGCTATATCACGATCTGTTTGCTTTTCCATTATTTTATGATTCAGGATGAAACCAAACTGATCTTCGATTATGCAAACATTTTTTCCTAATTCCTGAGAAACTCCGGCTTTGCCTTTTGACAGCCACTCTGTGTATTCTTCAAAAATTGAAAATATTTTCTCTTCGTGAGGGATTTTTTCTTCATTCACAATTCGCCTCAAAGTTAAATCAATAAATTTTTCCCCATATCCTGTAAATTTCACAATAGGTGTAAGGGCAAGTTCAACTGTAATGTCGGTCGTTGTTTCTCTTATTCTTTCAATATCTGCCATGGCTCTCTCCAACAGTAGTTCTGCATATTCAGTATAAGCCTGACAGGCTGTTTTTATCTCAGCTTTTCGCTCTTCTTTTTTACTTTCGTCTTTAGATGTAGAATGTTTCATTTTCTGGAGCTTACGCATTTTATTTTTTAATTTTTGCAACAGACTTTTGCTTTGTCGCCAACCACTTATATTCAGGTCTTTGCAAACATTGGAAATTAACTCTACTGTTTTGCGAACTGAGTCAAATAAAAGGTTTATGTCAGTAGGATAATGAACATTGCTTTCAACAACAAAAGAATCACATCTGCAGTTTAAATCTTCCGTTTTTTTTTAAGAGTATGACCATATTCTACAACTATTGTATTAACTGCATCCAGAGTTTCAGGCTTAAAGAGACTTATGTTATCTTTCAATGTTTGGAGTGGATATTTTTTATCATCAATCCATTTAGCATGCCCGAGCATTTCGCGAAGAGTAGAATGATTATCTGCCATTTCCTTAACCTTGTCAAAATCCCAGTTGCAGTTTAAACGAAGTGTTCCAAGTACAAGTATTTTCCAAAGCTCCATTCCGGGGCGTCCAGTTTTCTTAGATGCTTTTGGAAGAGAATCTTCAAGTACTGTAAATACTTTCTCACGTATTTCACTATTGCAGTAAATAGCCTGCAGCCCCATCAATAACTTAGGTATTTCATCTCTTGACCTTAAATCAAATTGTATCCCTGCAATATCAACCTCTCCTAATTTCATCTGACTATCGAATGCTTTTCTCACACCTTAACTCCGAAGTTTTGAATATTATCAATTTTATCACTATTAAATAATCTATCTGTATGCAATATTTAACTCGTTTATAATAAATAATTTACATTATTTTAATGTAGCATTTTTTTGCAGATATGATAACTTTTAAAGATGAAATTTCAGGTTTTATTACACTATTTTTACTAAGATTGCCTTAATACAACTAACTATCAATAAAAGGTTTATACAATTCTCGTTCAAGCACTAATTAGAAACTTTACGAATGAATTTTAGTTAAAAACAAAACCTAATTCTGATTTGGCTTCAGTTTTAAGTTTTATGATTTAGGTTTTAAGTAAAAAAAAACAGGAAAACTTCAAAGAATATGAAAATTTTTATGAGTTGCTTAAAGCTTAACACCTAAAACTTAACACAAAATACTATAAAAATAACTTTTCGTAGAACGTCTAATTATTTAATTGTTCTTTTATTTATTTTTTATTTAAATTCTTTTGGATGACGTTTTCTTAATTCCGGAATAGCCCATTCTCTTCCGGTAGCTTTTAAACGCTCACAATATTGAGGTAAATATCCTCTTGCATGTGATGGCCCGCCTTCGCCTATAACTGTCCACATTGGATCATTCGTATAACCGTCAGGATGAGTAAACATCATTTTATCATGCCAGTTCATAAGCCTATAAACACCTTCTTTACACAAATCAGGCCTTTGTTCTGCAAGATTATGCTGTTCATACGGGTCACTTTCCAAATTGAAAACCATTTCAGTTGGATATAGGTGGAAGCCATCATGATATGTACGAATATAAATATATTTGTCCCATCGCACAGATCTTTGACAGACATGAGCACATTGACTGATAATCAATTCATCATGTCCTGTATCTTTACCATTTTTAAGTGTTTCAAAATAGCTTTTTCCGTCCCAGTCAGGTTTTTGATTTTCTCCGGCTCCGGGTATGAATTTTGAATCCATATCATCAGTTTTCTTTTTACCTTTAAAGAGGTCAGCTAATGTAGGTAAAAGGTCTATATTGTAATGCAGTCCATTATCAGCGTGTCCTTTCAAACATCCGGGCCATTTGATAATCATAGGAACTCTGCAGGTAATATTATCAGCTGTGGCATGTTCCGCGTACAAACCGAGTTCACCAAGGTTTTCACCATGGTCTGCGGTAACTATGATAACCATATCATCAATATCAATACCTTTTTTCTTCAGTGCCTCAAGCACTATTCCAATTTGTTCATCAGCAAATTTGACGCCTGAATCATATCCATCGAAGAAATATTTGAGTTCTTTCATATTTTTTATTTCGCCCTGATGTTTTGGATATTGAGGAATAGGCTCATTTGTATACATCATAATTTCCTGTGCACCGTGCGGGCTTGACATATTTCTATGTTCTTCAAGAACTTCTTCTGTTATCCAGTCAGGAGCAGGGTCATTTTCGAATGGGTTGTAGTCCATGGGTGTTCTGTATGGAGTGTGTGGATCCCACCAGTTAATGTGAAGGAACCAGTCGTCTTTATCGGCGTTTTCTTCAATCCAGCTTAAAGCCTGATTTGTAACTACTTCACCAGATTCCATTCCGCATCCGCCTGAATTTCTCATTTCATTGAAGCCTGCATAGAAACTCCATGCTGAATGACGTTCGGCAAACGATGAAATTGATACGGTGTGAAATCCCTGTCTTCTTAAAAATCCCGGTAGACAGTTTTTTGAGTATAGTGATGATTGAAAACTGCGTTCAGCTCCTTCGATTCTAGGGTCGGCTGCCGTGCCGCCGTGACCTACGACTCCGTTGTGGATTCCGAATTGACCGCTCATTAATGCGCTGCGTGAAGGCAGACATGGTGCATCTGAACAATAGTAGTTTTCAAATTTAACGCCTTCTTCAGCAATCTTGTCAATATTGGGTGAAGTATTTCTGTGATAACCATAACAGCCCAAATGATCTGCCCGTAACGTGTCAATGTCTATGAATAGAATTCTCATAATGTCCCTTTGTCCCCTGTGTGTTTACTTTTATTGAGAATAATAAAATAAGAGGCTTAATTTATTTTTAGTTTTGTAGAATTTCAAATTTGATATTGCCTAAAGAATAAAAAAGGCCAATATCATAAGAAATTGACCTTTTTGATGTTATGAATTTACCAGGATTTTATTTTACGTTGAATTCTGCTTCTTTAACTTCCTGAGAGTTTGTTCCTATATAAAGTTTGAACTGTCCGGGTTCAACTACCTTTTTCATGTCCTGATTGTATATTTCAAGCATTGAAGGAGTAATTGTGAATTCAATTTTCTGCTTTTCTCCCGGAGCTAGTATTACCTGTTTAAATGCTATCAGTCTTTTTACTGGCTGTGTAACAGATGCGAATAAATCCTGTATATAAACCTGAACTGTTTCTTTGCCTGCTATTTTGCCGGTATTTGTTAACTCTATTGATGCGGTTAGATTTTCGTCTTTAGATATTTCTTTTTTATCAAGTGTTATATCTGAATATTCAAAAGTAGTATAGCTTAAACCATATCCAAATGGAAAAAGAGGAGAATTTGGAACATCCAGATATTTTGATACGAAATGATTTTTGTCTCTTGGGCCGTCCTGAGGCCTTCCAACCTGTCTATGATTATAAAAAATAGGAACCTGACCGACAGAGCGCGGGAATGAAACTGTTAATTTTCCTGAAGGATTATAGTCACCAAATATTACATCCGCAATCGCGTTTCCTGCTTCAATTCCCAGGAACCATGTTTCCAGAATTGCCGGTATGTTTTCAACTGACCAGTTTATAGTCAATGGTCTTCCATTCATAAGTACAAGAACTATAGGTTTGCCAGTTTTTTTTAACTGCTTGAGCAGTTTTAACTGTGCTCCTGGTAAATCGATATTTGACCTGGAGTGTGCTTCTCCTGACATATCAGCAGACTCTCCTAATGCAGCTATTATTACATCTGCATTTTTAGCAGCTTCAATTGCTTTCTTGAAGTTATTATCCTTTACATCATTGACACTACTGCATCCTTTGGAGTAAATAACTTTTGTTTTTGGCGGTAGTGTGTTTTTCAACCCCTGTAAAAGTGTAACTACGTCTTTTGGGTTTCCTTTTGCACACCATGGCCCGAGTAAATCTTCTTTATTGTTTGCAAGTGGACCGATTAACGCAATTGTTTTTATTTCATTTTTATCAAGAGGCAGCAGATTTTTTTCATTTTTCAGCAGAACTATTGATTTTTCGGCTGCTTCTCTTGCAAGAGCTCTATGTTCTTTGTTTAATATTAAATCTTTTTCACGTTCTTTATTACAGTAAATGAATGGATCATCCATTAATCCGAGTTTTGCTTTTGCAACTAAAACTCTTCTTACTGCATCATCAATCTGTTCCATTGTAATCTGTTTGTTTTTTAATAACTTTGGCAGCTCTTCGCAATAGATGTTGCTTACCATGTCCATATCTAATCCTGCATCCAGTGCAAGTTTTCCTGCCTGATATCTATTTTTTGCATATCCGTGCGGTATCATTTCAGCAATTGAGTTCCAGTCTGATACAATAAACCCTTTAAAACCAAGTTTATCTCTCAATACATCAGTTAACAGTTTTTTGTTGCCGGTCATCGGGATACCGTTTAAATCATTGAAAGCTGACATTACTGTTTCTACGCCGGCATCTATCGCTGCTTTAAAAGGGGGAATATATATTTCCCACAAGGTTCTGTTTGATATTTCAACATTATTGTAATCCCTGCCGGCAATTGCTGCGCCATATCCTATAAAATGTTTTGCGCATGCAAGAATAGTATCAATATTTGCAAGACTTTCTCCCTGGAATCCTGTGACTTGAGCTTTTGCGACTTCTGAACCCAAATAAGGGTCTTCACCAGCTCCCTCAACAATTCTTCCCCAGCGAGGGTCACGGGCAATATCAACCATCGGCGTAAATGTCCACTGAATTCCAGATGCGGATGCTTCTATTGCTGCCGCTTTAGAGGCCTGTTTAATCATATCCATATCCCAGCTTGAAGCCATTGCAAGCGGAACGGGAAATATTGTTTTATAACCGTGAATCACATCAAGACCGAAAATTATTGGAATACCGAGTCTGGATTGCTTCATTGCTACGTTCTGCAATTTTTCTGTTTCTTCTGCTCCTGTAACATTAAGCAGTGAACCGACTCTGCCTTTTTTAATTTCTTCTTTAACATCTATTTTTCCACCTTTAGGACCAGTCAGCTCCGTTCCGGAATATTGAGAGAGCTGTCCGATTTTTTCCTCTACTGTCATTCTGGATAATAGAGAATTTATTTTTGAGGTGTAGTCTTTGCTTTCTGTCATAGTAACTCCTAAATTAGGCAGTGTGAACAATACAGCTAAAAGCAGTGTTGTGAATGATGTTTTTACCCTGTACATAATTTTACCCTTTTTTGTTGTATATTCTTCTTCTCTTATGTTTTTTAGTATAAAGGATAGTCTAAGTTTGTGCATGTCTTAATGGAATATTTACTAAAATATTATCTGATTTAAGTCTTATAATTTTATATATTCTGGGCTATAAAATATTAAAGAGGTGTTTGTATGAAAATTTTTTAATATGAGGTGTAGACTATGAGAAGAATAAGAATTGTTTTGTACATTTTTACTTTATTCTATTTTATTAATGCTGCTAATATTTATGCTCAAAATAAAACAGATAATGTTGTTGTTATTTTTTCAGATACGGTAACCGGTATCTTTTCTACATTGGAAAATTATGGTTTATATTCAGAAAATGTTATTTCATATAGAAGCTCGAGTAATAGTATAAAAATGCCTCAAATAGCTGGTATTGGTAATATTACTTTATTTAACGGAAAATTTGCTAACTGCAATGCTTTCTGGACATTTTATAACAACATAAATATGGATACCATTTTGAGGGAAAGAATAACTGTTCAGTATTATGAGAAAAATGAAAAGAAAATATTAGTCTTAAATAATGCGTGGCCTACAAAAATAGAAGGTATATCTGTTGATTCTTCAGGGCATGTACTGGTTAGCGGAATGGAAATAAGTTATGAAAATATTATAAAAAATGATTAAATAAAAATCAATTGAGCCTCTTGCAAAACGTTTGAGACTTTTTTCGTTTAAATTGTTAATAACTTTTTATTAGTGTAAAAATTCACATATTTTTCATCAAAAATCCGATAAAACGGCAAACCATACACTTAAAAAATTTTATTTTGATACATTCTTTCTAGTCTCTGTATTTTAGAGAGAAAGATGTAAACATTATTTATATCAAATTCAACTATTACGGAATAAGTTTAAATATCTTTTTAACAGCAAGAGCAATTATAGCAAAGAAAATATGACACTCTACTTTTTGCTGCCCTTTAACTCTAATATTTTCAACACCATAATTATCTTTTAGCTCAGAATTAACTCTTTCAGCAGAACTTCTTTCATTATACCTGACAGATTTCGCAGGATCCATTTCTTTTTTTATTCCTCCTCTTCTGGGATTATTATCTATAACAGGAATTCTGTTGTTCTGCTTTGAATAAAGGTGTATTTCAGGTGAATCATATGCTGCATCCATCAGATCATATAAATTGATAATACGTTTTTCACTCATCTGCGAAAGCGGTATATACTCAAACTGAATGAAAATACAGTTGCATGAGTTGTAATATCCTAATACAGCCTATATTGATAGATATGAATATCTAATTAGAACGCCCACGAAAACGTTTTTTGTTATTAATATTTTTTTCAATTATATAACATTATAACCTGATATCCAATTTTTTTTAAGGCGTTCTAATTATTTTTAAAATTTATGTCGTACCTCCACAAATTATAAGAGAAAACTCTTGAACATTTATAAACCGGGTACATTGCAGTATATTTTTTTATATTTGATATGTTAAATTGGATCAGGCTGGTTTAGCCGTTTTTTTCCTTTTTAATCATATGTATAAAATTATACGCAATAATTTTTTCAAGCTGTTCAGCTTCCACTGCTTCAATCCCACGTCTTCTCATTTTACCGAAACTATGCCTGTATTTAAGAGTAAACATTCCTGATTCAGCAGCAGACCGCATTCTTCGGGCTTCAGAATATAACGTAGTATCCCAATCTTCAGATGTTATTTTTTTACCTTTTGCTCCATTAATACTGACAGTTAAAATGTTTAAATCATTTTTGAGTATACCAACTCCGTCTTCTGATGCATAACCGTCATCAGTACTTACAAGATTCGGCTTAACTCCGGTGGAACGGCATACTTCCATTACTGTGGGAACAAGCATTTCGGAATCACTGACATTGCCTTTTGGAAGTAGAAAACCACTTATAAAACCATTTCTGCTTCTTCCGATTTGAGGTTTATATCCAATGGTGGGATTTCTCTGTCCTTTCTGTATGAAAGCTGCATCAGGATCCGAAATGCTGAGGATTTTCTCTCTTGACGGAAGTTTTATATTTTCATTAACAAGAAGTTCGGCATAATACAGTACATAAGCGGCATCATTAAGATCACTGTCTATTTTAAACCAGAGCCTGTCAAGAGCAAGACTTTTATCCGGGGTTAAGTCAGATGTTTCATATTTGATCAACATTTTTTCCTGTTCGTCGAAAAAAGATTTTATAATATTATCTGCAAGACTTACAAAGAGTTTAAATTTTTCCTTAACATTTCCTTTCATTCCCTTTTTGCCTATCTGCATATTGATAAAAGCAAGATGTGATTTCAGTTTTTTCATTCTTGTATCAAGCCATCCGTCACTCAGCATGGGAAAGCCAAACTCATCAGTTAGAAACCTGAAGCTTCTGTAAACCCGGTCAAGAAGTTTATATAAAACTGAAATGTCCGTTGGATATGCTGTATTTGCAGCAACATCTGTACTGTCTATGTAAACTTCATTGAAATCATCAAGACCTTTAAGGAGAATAAGCATGGAAAGGCTATCCATTATCAAACGTCTTGTTTTATTGGAAACTGCATTCAGGTTTTCACGCACAGTGTTCGAACCGGGAACCTTATAGCTGTGATGAGCAAGAACCGCGCTAATACTTATTGAATCATGTATTGCCTGTTTGGCTGCGTGGTCACTTATGCTTCCCCACAGTCCTCTGATGATAAGAAAATAAAGTACTAATTCCGGCTTCAAACGTTCCCGACCTGTTTTTTCGAGTTTTACCGGCTCTGTTATTTCTATACAGTCAAACAAATAGTAATTTCCGTTTATGTGCACATCATTATAACGTTTTACTTCATTGCGGATCAGTTTCTTCTTCTGACCGTGTATATCCTGATCTCGGACTATTGATTCTCTGATTTCAGGAAACTTTTCCAGAAGTTCGCGACTTTTTCGAAAAATTTCCATTAAATCGGTATCTAATTCTTCAATTATGTTGAAATCAAACGGTAGGTAAGGAACATTATATATCATAAATTTGCCTTTCACTTTATTCATTTACGCTCAATATAGAGCGTTGAAAGGCAAATTTACATTTGCGATAGCAAAAAATTAATTAGAAGCGAGTCGCGAAAAACTTTTCGTGCAGCTTCTAATTAACACTAGACGAAAAAATAAAACTTGAAGCACAACATAAAAAAGAGCGAAACAGTAAGGCCTGTGACCGTATAAAAGCTGTGTTGCTTTCATCCGAGGGTTGGTCTCAATCACAAATAGCTCAGGCATTAAGAATTCATGAAACAGGCAAGGATAGATTATTTTCCGAAAGATAGAGTATAGCTATGGTATGTGTTTTTTCAGAGGAACAATAATCTTATCCAGAAGTTGTGCAAGTCCGCATCATCTGAGAGTTTTTTTTATACAGTATTATATAAAGCAAATATATTATCTGCCTGTCCATTGTTAAGGAGCATAATATTTCCATTTTATTCCATACAGTTTTATTTTTGAAGTAACGGATCATCATTTTTTCTTTATTTTTCTATTTTCTTTCATCTGATCATATTTTTATGCCGTAAAATCCTGAATTTAGAATTTTTCGGGCAAAGCGGTTACATTCCTTTCCGGAAACAGGAAAAGAAATCACAATTTCCATGACATTTCTTTTGCGGCGCTGAACCGGCGCCGCACTATGCCGGGATTTTCAAACAGCTCCTTCTATATTTAAAAAGTTTTACCCTTTCCAAAAAAGTATGGTAAATAATTTTCATACAGCTCCCGCATTTTGGACATTTATATTCCGGACGTTTAACTTTTATTTCACTATTCAGTTTTACATGTAATAGCAGCTGCAGAAGTTTTAATGTTTTTTTCGCATTGCCGTGAAGGAAGCCGTAGTCTCTGCATCTTCTAAAGCCTTTGGGGAGCACATGCTGTATAACGTGAAACAGAAAATCCTCACCTTTCATTGTTCTGTATTTTGTTTTATTTGTTTTTGATTCAGTATAACTGAATGTAACGGTACCATCATGATTATCAAATATTCTCTTTTCTGATATTACTCCCCGGTACAAATACCTTGAAAGATAAAGCAAAGCCTCTCTGCCGCTGCCTACATTCTCCATGTTTACACGCCATTCTTTATCATAAGCAATCTCAGGAAAACCTATTCCCAGCTCTTTGAGTAAAGCAAGAAATTTACCTTTATAAAGTTTATTCAGCTTCTTCCACGGGAAGAGATATTTGCCTTTCTTTTTTCTCCATAGATTATTTTTTCTGTCAACAGCTCCGCCTGCAACTATAAAATGGATATGGGGATGATAATCAAGATTTCGTGCATGAGTATGCAGCACCGCAGTCATTCCAATATCTCCGCCAAGATACTTCGGACTTTCCGCTATTTCCTTCATCGCACATGATGCTGAATCAAAAAGTGCATTATAACATTCCTTCTGATTGTGCCATATTACAGTTCTAAGCTCATATGGAACGGTTACCGTTACCATGTAATAATCCACAGGCAGAAGTTTATCCATTTGCCTGTTAACCCATCTGACCGTTTCATGATGCTGACAGGCAGGACAGTTTCTATTGCCGCATGAATGATAAAATATCTCTGTATCTCCGCATTCGGGACATTTTACATGAACTGTTCCTGAACCTTCGGCTCGGCATCTTTGAATTGCGGACATTGCTTTTTTATGTCCGGTAAGTATTTTATTACCATAATTCATTTCCATGGCTTCACCAAAGGTATTTATGATATCCTTTAGCTTCATAGCAGTGAAACTAAAGGTCATGGAAATGAATTTTTCGCATTATTTCATTTATCGCAGCATCAGAATTTTCCAATGTTACATTTGTAAAATGTGTATATCTTGCTGTTGTTTCTATCTGTGAATGTCCAAGTATATGCTGTACTACTTTTAAGTTAACATTTGCTTCTATTAAATGTGTAGCATAGGAATGACGCAGTGAATGGATTGATACTTTCTTATTGATTCCGCTGTCTTTTGCAGCTGCCCTGAAAGCTGCCTGTGCACAACCTATATTCATAGGTAATTTTGTATGCATAACTGTATCCTTTCCTCCAAGTATTTTAGGAAAAAGAAGTTCAGGGTTTCTATGAACCTTCCAGTATCGGCGTAATGCATGAAGGGTCGATACCGGAAGCGGAATCAGACGGTCTTTATGCCCTTTGCCGTTTCTAATATGAACCTGCATACTTTTGCTGTCTATATCTGCAACTCTTATATTTACGCCTTCGCTCACTCTTAATCCAAGACTGTAAATAGCAAAAAGGACTACTCTGAAACGGAGAAGTTCTGTATGGGCAAGTAGCTGTGATACTTCTGAAACAGTTAGTATATCAGGTATTTTCTTTACTTTCGGAGGCCTGACTATCTCAACATGTTTCCACTTATGTTTCAATACATATTTCCAGTAAAACACAAGAGAACCAAGATCGATTTTAACCGTACTCCAGGAATGAGTATCAATAAGATCTGCAAAATACTGTTCAAATTCTGATACTAAAAGATAATCAGGCAGTCTGTTAAAATATTCACAGACGCGACGAAATCCCCGAAGATAACATTTTGTTGTTGATTCAGCCATCCCCTGAAGTTTCAATGCTCTGGCAAGTTCTTCATGTCTCTTGCTGATCTTTGATTCGCTCTTCTCTGATGATGCAATTAATCCTTTCATCTTACTATACTCCTTATATTTAGTTTTTTACGCATTCACCTTGAATGCAATTACATAAGAAATTATAGTAAAATATTGAATAGGATTAAATTACGAAAACCGTCGCTGAAAGCGACTTTGTTCAACAACAGTAACAACTCACCTTAAAGATTATTTGGATAATAAAAAATTGAAAAATGAAAGTGGCGGTTCAAGCAGCCTGTTGACTTCTGAACAAACTAATGAATTAATAAATCATTTAGAAAAAAATACCTACCCAAGCACTAAAGAGATCATTGCATATGTTTACAATGCTTACGGCATAAAATATACTCAGCAGGGAATGTATAACTGGTTAAAGCATAATAGATTTTCTTATAAAGCTCCAAAAGGAGTCCCACTTAAGTACAATACCGAAAAGCAGGAAGCTTTTAAAGCAGAATATGATGAAATAAAGAATAACCTCAAAGAAAATGATAAAATATTTTTTATGGATAGTGTTCACCCAACTCAAGCCACAAAAATCACATTAGGCTGGATAAGGAAAGGTGTTGAGAAAATGATAGCTACAGTTGCAGGCAGAAGCAGGATAAATCTTACAGGAGCAATAGATTTAGAAAGTATGTCTATTTTTACAAAAGAGTATAAAACAATAGATGGCAATGCTACATTAGATTTTCTGAGATATCTTGATGATTCAACCGCCTCTAGCGGTACCATACATCTTATTGCAGACGGCGGAGGTGCTCATACATGTAAAGAAGTTGGTGCATATCTTGGAATAAAAGATCCTTTCAATAGAAAATATTTAGAAGACTATTATCAGATAAAATTACCGGCTAATAATAAACAACTTACAGGGAGATTGAGAAAAAACCTGTATATGGTTTTGAAAAACGAACCTGAATTCTTTATAAATAAGAAAATTTTAGAGGAAAAGAAAGTAACTGCTCAAATGTTACTTGACGCTTTGCAAAAGCCGCCTCCTCATAAAAAATTCATTTTGCATATACTTCCACCCTACAGTCCAAATCTTAACCCGATTGAGCGTGTATGGAAAGTAATGAACGAACATGTAAGAAATAACAAAGTTTTTACCTCATTCAAAGAGTTTAAATCTGATGTTTTAGATTTTTTCAGAAATGAATGGGACAATATTTCTGAAACTTTAAGGTCACGTATTAATGATCATTTTGAAAAAATAAAACCAGTATTTTGAAATAGTTTGAGTATAGCTACCTGGCTATCATGTAATGAGGCAGATGTAACAACAGCACTGACAGGTATATCACCATCAACACAGTCTAAATGCAGTTTATACCCTTTCCATTTATAAACTTTGCCATTAGAGCCTTTCTTGGAACCCCAGTCACATCCTTTAGGAAGATCTTCCAGGTTAGCATCAAGATTTCTCTCAAGTTGAAGCTCAACCCGCTTTGGTTCTTTAGGCTTTTCTTCTCCTTTTTTAGGACGACCAGGCTTTCCTTTTTTCTTTTTAGTCGGAGTATTTTTACGGCAGGGCTTCTCTCGCCCTTTAATGCTCGTTGCATCTGTACTTTTATGACCGAAAAGCTTTTCTCCAATATTTCTGCATATACTGTTTTCATGTATTTTCTGTGCTATTTTAAATTCAGAAAACAGCTTAAAAGCTCTAGAAAATGTTGCTTCAGAAGGAACCTCATTATAACTTTCCCATCCGCATAATCGCCTAAGACTGGGATTTGATTTTATGAAATCAATCAAACTCACAGTATCTGCAATACGAAATATAGGCTTAGCTATAAAAGCTTTTAGTAGGCTCAACCGACTGGAAGGTTTTCTACCTATTCCGCACCAGCTTAAATTATCAAGGAACATATCAGGTCTTAGAAGTTCTACTGCTTTGATAAATTCTATCTGCCTGGAACTTAACTCGCCTAATTCTTCTTCAAGGTCTGGCAAAAGCCAGTTCTGTATGCTATTAAATAAACATGAAAGATGTTCCATTTAAAACTCCTGTAGTTTTTGCTATTTCTATTTTTTTGTTTATATAAAATAGCATGGAACTCTTTCTCTTAACTCAGTTTTTATTAAAAAGAACTTATTTTCTTAGTTTTGAAATTACCTCAATTTATTGAATTTCCTTTTTACTGCAATGCTTTTTATGAAGATATGACATAGCTATTGTAAAATTTTACTTTGGGCCTGAGATGCGATTTTTTTTATAAATTCAAGATAATTTTTATGTGTGCCACGAATTAAAATTGGTATTAGATAGAGGCAGAGAAGAAATAAAAACAGTACGTAAAGGCCGCCTTTTTCCTTGGTTGCTATCAGTTCTGAACCGTTGGATATAAATATTATTAAAGCCAGACAAAATACATCAAGCATATTAAACATTGATATAACATGTAATAAACGTTCAATCTTATGGTTTGTTTTATGACCTAATTTAAAGAGTCCCCATATCAGAAAAAGGCTGATTATATGTAATAATGGGCAGATAATTAATGTTATAAATACAAATGCCATTAATAATAGACTTTGGTTCCATAGAGTTATCAGAGATGTTAATATACTGAACTCATTATCTGAAAAGAAAAAATCATTAATCTGTATAATCGGTGTATTAATTGCCATAATCAATGTGATTAATGCTATTATTAAAAGAACTAATATAGAAATTCTTCTGGAGATACTTACATCCCAAAAATTATCCAGAAAATGTTTCTTCGTACTGACAAACTTTATACTCTCGCTAAATATTTTGGCTTCAATAATAAGAGCACTCATCATACTCAGGAAAATTGCGCTCAGAAAAAAGTAAACACCTATTTTTAATGATGATGTTATTAAAAACTGATCATTGGTCATGACTAGAAGAATTATAGTCATGAATATGTCAAGCATGGACCATTTACCCAGGGGGCCGACAAGTGTGATATTTTTTTGCTGTCTTTCTTTATCTGCACAGAAGAACCATGTATAAAATAACATAGATAATTTAAAAAATGGGAAGACTATCGAAAAAGAAAATATCAATAGGGCAATTATTAGAAGATGATGGGTCCACATTAATACTACAGATCCAACTAATGAACACGTATATGGAGCACTCATAAACATCTTTACTGTGTAAAACGGAGAAAGCAAAGCTGCGATATTGAAGATAAGTGATAGAAACAGCATAACGGAAACAATGATTCCTTTATTTCCTGTCGAAATATAGAGCTTTTCAGTGGAGTTAATATCTGTAGCCATAATGAAATTTATTTGTTGTGATTTATCAATTAATTTTTTATTTATAATGAAAAGTAATATTATAAAAGAATTATAGCAATAAGGTTCTTTGAAAAATTATTAATAATTAGAACGCCCACGAAAACGTTTTTTGTTATTAATATTTTTTTCAATTATATAACATTATAACCTGATATCCAATTTTTTTTAAGGCGTTCTAATTATTTTTAAAATTTATGTCGTACCTCCACAAATTATAAGAGAAAACTCTTGAACATTTATAAACCGGGTACATTGCAGTATATTTTTTTATATTTGATATGTTAAATTGGATCAGGCTGGTTTAGCCGTTTTTTTCCTTTTTAATCATATGTATAAAATTATACGCAATAATTTTTTCAAGCTGTTCAGCTTCCACTGCTTCAATCCCACGTCTTCTCATTTTACCGAAACTATGCCTGTATTTAAGAGTAAACATTCCTGATTCAGCAGCAGACCGCATTCTTCGGGCTTCAGAATATAACGTAGTATCCCAATCTTCAGATGTTATTTTTTTACCTTTTGCTCCATTAATACTGACAGTTAAAATGTTTAAATCATTTTTGAGTATACCAACTCCGTCTTCTGATGCATAACCGTCATCAGTACTTACAAGATTCGGCTTAACTCCGGTGGAACGGCATACTTCCATTACTGTGGGAACAAGCATTTCGGAATCACTGACATTGCCTTTTGGAAGTAGAAAACCACTTATAAAACCATTTCTGCTTCTTCCGATTTGAGGTTTATATCCAATGGTGGGATTTCTCTGTCCTTTCTGTATGAAAGCTGCATCAGGATCCGAAATGCTGAGGATTTTCTCTCTTGACGGAAGTTTTATATTTTCATTAACAAGAAGTTCGGCATAATACAGTACATAAGCGGCATCATTAAGATCACTGTCTATTTTAAACCAGAGCCTGTCAAGAGCAAGACTTTTATCCGGGGTTAAGTCAGATGTTTCATATTTGATCAACATTTTTTCCTGTTCGTCGAAAAAAGATTTTATAATATTATCTGCAAGACTTACAAAGAGTTTAAATTTTTCCTTAACATTTCCTTTCATTCCCTTTTTGCCTATCTGCATATTGATAAAAGCAAGATGTGATTTCAGTTTTTTCATTCTTGTATCAAGCCATCCGTCACTCAGCATGGGAAAGCCAAACTCATCAGTTAGAAACCTGAAGCTTCTGTAAACCCGGTCAAGAAGTTTATATAAAACTGAAATGTCCGTTGGATATGCTGTATTTGCAGCAACATCTGTACTGTCTATGTAAACTTCATTGAAATCATCAAGACCTTTAAGGAGAATAAGCATGGAAAGGCTATCCATTATCAAACGTCTTGTTTTATTGGAAACTGCATTCAGGTTTTCACGCACAGTGTTCGAACCGGGAACCTTATAGCTGTGATGAGCAAGAACCGCGCTAATACTTATTGAATCATGTATTGCCTGTTTGGCTGCGTGGTCACTTATGCTTCCCCACAGTCCTCTGATGATAAGAAAATAAAGTACTAATTCAGGCTTCAAACGTTCCCGACCTGTTTTTTCGAGTTTTACCGGCTCTGTTATTTCTATACAGTCAAACAAATAGTAATTTCCGTTTATGTGCACATCATTATAACGTTTTACTTCATTGCGGATCAGTTTCTTCTTCTGACCGTGTATATCCTGATCTCGGACTATTGATTCTCTGATTTCAGGAAACTTTTCCAGAAGTTCGCGACTTTTTCGAAAAATTTCCATTAAATCGGTATCTAATTCTTCAATTATGTTGAAATCAAACGGTAGGTAAGGAACATTATATATCATAAATTTGCCTTTCACTTTATTCATTTACGCTCAATATAGAGCGTTGAAAGGCAAATTTACATTTGCGATAGCAAAAAATTAATTAGAAGCGAGTCGCGAAAAACTTTTCGTGCAGCTTCTAATTATTGTTTTAATCAACAATTTATCAATAAGCACTAAATCATATTACAAAAGAATTTTCAAAAACAATTTGCAATTTTCCTAAAACTCTGCAAATTAAAAGCCGATTGTCTAAAAATAAAAAACGTTAAAAAACGTGGTGATAGGTAAAGATTATTAATCAAATTTAAGGAAAATGTATTGACTATGGATATACAAAGTTTTCTGATAGCTATTGGAGCAAATATGCCCGGTTTTGAGGGTGGTTTAGTTACAGGTGGAGTTATTGTTATACTTGTACTGCTTGTTGTTTTTGTTATCAGTCGTTTGTTTGTTAAAAAAAATAAGGTAGCAAAAGTAGATAGTGCATCGAAACAGGATAATACTAAAGAATTGATAAGTTCTTATGAAGAAAAACTAAACGAACTGAAAAAAGAAAACGAGTCTATTTCAAAAGCTAAACTTGAAGAAGGTGCTGTATTCAGTCTGGTGCTGCTGCAGAGAGAAGGGCGGCTTGTTGACTTTTTGATGGAAAATATAGACGCTTTTGAAGATGCGCAGATAGGCGCTGCTGTTAGACAGATTCATGCAGGATGCTCTAAGGTGTTAAGTGAGAATTTTTCAGTAAAACCTCTTTTTACTTCTCCTGAAGGAGATAAGGTTGTTTTGGAAGATATAAAACCTGCAGAAGTAAGAATGACTGGTAATGTACCGGAGAAGGCGCCATATAATGGTGTATTAAGACATAAAGGCTGGACTGCTGATAAGCTTGACCTGCCAAAAAGAACCGGAAAAGTAAATGACAAAGTAATTTGTCCGGCAGAAGTTGAATTTTAATTTCTAGTTTGTATATTTAGAGCCGATTGATTTCTGCTGAAGATTTCAATCGGCTTTTGTCTTTTTGAAAGTTAGAAAATGTAAAGAATTGAGATTAAGATTAAGACAAAGATAGAGATTAAAATTGGGGTTATTGGTAAATCATAATTCCGGTTATAGTTTCATACTTATAAATACGCCATGCTGTTTAGGCGTAAATTATTAAAAATATTTATTTTATAGAAAAAGGAGGATAAACAAATGCCTCGATACCATATAGGGATAGACTTAGGTACAACAAATACTGTTGTATATTACATTGATAATAATCAGGAAGATGCAAAACCTCAGGTTTTTCAGATTCCTCAAATAACTGATTTCGGAGAATTGACTGAAAAGAACAGTTTACCTTCATTTCTTTATTTACCTGAAGAAAAAGAGGTTCCTGAAGCCGGATTGGCTTTGCCCTGGAATGAAAATGCAGATTTTTCAGTAGGTGAATTTGCTAAAAAAAATGCTTCAAAGATGCCGGGAAAGGTAATTTCTTCTTCTAAATCATGGTTATGTGCCGGAAATGTTGATCGTCTGGCACCGATTTTGCCTTGGAATAATACAAGGCCGAAGAAACAGTTGTCTCCGGTTGAAACAACAAAAAGAATTTTAGAACATATAAAAGATGCCTGGAATCATTCAAAAGCAGATGACTCTGAAGATGATCGTTTTGAAAATCAGGCAGTTATTTTAACTGTACCTGCTTCATTTGATGCAGTAGCCAGAGAGCTGACCGTTAAGGCAGCTGAATTGGCCGGTTTGAAAACAGTGCTTTTAGAAGAGCCTCAGGCTGCTTTTTACTCATGGCTGACAGGTAATGAAAAATGGCGTGAAAAAGTAACTCTTGATGATGTTATTTTAGTATGTGATATCGGTGGTGGTACAACAGACTTCAGTCTTATCAAGGTTATTGATAAAGATGGAGATTTAGGACTGGAACGTATAGCTGTTGGTAACCACATCCTGCTTGGTGGCGATAATATGGATTTGACAATGGCTTACAATGCTGCTGCTAAGTTTAAAAGTGCTAATAAGTTAAATCTTGATGCGTATCAGATCGCCGGGTTGACACATGCATGTAGGCAGGCAAAAGAAGTTCTAATGTCAAACCCTGATGCCGAAGCTCAAAAGTTAACTGTTCTTGGACGCGGCAGCAGTCTTATAGGCGGAACAATTAGTACAGAGCTTACCAGAGATGAACTTACTGATATTTTGCTGGATGGTTTTTTCCCTGTTTGTGACTTGTCAGATAAACCTGTAAAAGCTAAAAAGTCTGGTCTTAGAGCTTTTGGTTTAAATTATGAATCAGATCCAGCAATAACAAAACATTTAGCAGAATTTTTATCTAAACACTGTGAAGAAGACAGTTTACCTACATGTATTCTGTTTAATGGCGGTGTTTGTAAAGCTGATGCAATTAGAAATAGAGTTGTTGAAACTATAGCAGGGTGGCTGCCTGAAGATTCAGAAGAGTTAAATGTTTTAACCGGTAATGATCCTGATCTGGCTGTTGCTTTCGGAGCAGGCTGTTATGCCCAGGTTCGTGAAGGTGAGGGGATTCGTATTAAAGCCGGTAGTTCTCATGCCTATTATCTGGGAATTGAATCTTCAATGCCTGCTGTCCCGGGATTTGTTCCTCCAATTCAGGGACTTTGTGTGCTCCCGTTAGGAACAGAAGAAGGTACAGGCACTGATATTGAATATGAAGGACTCGGGCTTTTAGTTGGTGAGACTACAGAGTTTAGGTTTTTCTCATCTACTGTCAGAAATGAAGATATCCATGGAGATATTGTTGATGATGCTGGAAATGACGGCGACCTTGAAGAAATGCCTTCTGTTGCCGCAACTCTACCATCTACGAATGACATACCTCCAGGCAGTTTGATTCCTGTTAGACTGCGCAGTGAACTTACTGAAACAGGTACAATGCAGATCTGGTGTTTTGATGAGAGTTCTGATAATAAATGGAAACTGGACTTTGAACTTAGAAGCAGTGTTAATGAAGAATAATACTTATTAAATATTGATTCGATATAAAAAAAGCGGTGATTTAAATGTCACCGCTTTTTGTTTGCCCAGCAAAGCTGGCAAACCCGTCATGCAGAAAGAAGCATGAAACACCCAGTTCAGGGGGAAGTTAATCCGAATTGCAAGGGCTTTACTGGTAACGGTATTGTCTGAAGGAAGCAATAGGAAGTAAACAGTACATAACGAAAGTGAACCTGCTTCGGCGCTGTTGGTAGGTAAGCGTGCAAAATATCGCAAAGCCTGATACCTGAACATACCAATAGTGTGATTGAGGATGAGATTGTTTACAGGGACCAGTGTATTAACTGGGGAAGCCTTATACTGTTCTGTTTTTTTTTTACAGATATTGATGTTCAAGCAGAAATGTAAGACTGATAGATGTGGTGTGAGGTGGCAGATGAACCCGTAGTAGTGATGAAATTTCTGCCTGTGAAAGCTGGTAACAGACTGGAGGATAAAACAGGAATGATTAACTGCCAGTCAGTTAAATGCAGTATTATTCAAAAGATATGCTGTAATGCGAAGGGGTGAAGTTAATTTGAAAACTGATATTATACATTTAACCTGATAGAACAGAACACAAACTATCCAACAGGATGGAGTCCTTTACACATGGTTGAAGTGGAAGCTTTACACTGTGTGTTTTGACTGTTCATCAGAGTAAGTACGGTCAACAGATATATATTGCCATTCAGGATAGAAAGTATCTGCCCGCACTGAAGGTCAACTGAATGTTCAATTTAGGAGAATGGATAAATCAGTGCAGTAACCATAAAAAGGAATAATGAATTGAAATATTACAGTTTATATGACAGAATGCTGAACCGTAAGAACCTTACAGAGGCATTCCACAAAGTAAAATCAGCGAATGGAGCTCCCGGCATAGACGGGCAGTCCGTCAAAGATTTTGCCGTTAATCTTGATGTTGAAATTGATGAACTCCTTTTTGAGCTGAAGAATAAAACCTATAAATCCAAGCCTGTAAAACAGGTGTCAATTCCGAAGAAAAGCGGAGGTGAAAGAATTTTAGGAATCCCTTCAGTTCGTGACAGAGTTGTACAGCAGGCTCTGCTTAACATACTTCAGCCAATATTTGATTGTGATTTTCATCCTTCCAGCTATGGTTATAGACCAGGCAGAAGCGGTCATAATGCAATCAGTAAGGCAAGTATGTTTATCCGCAAATACAATATGGAGTGGGTTGTTGATATGGATCTGAGCAGATGTTTTGATACGCTTAATCATGATATAATAATCCAGTCATTTAGAAAATGGATAGTTGATGGAAGTATTCTCAATTTAATAAGAATATTTCTTGAAAGCGGAGCAATGAAAGACAGTGTTTTTGCAGATACAGATACAGGTAGTCCGCAGGGCGGAGTAATCAGTCCTTTTATAGCTAATGTCTATCTTGATCATTTTGATAAATTCATGATGAACAGAAATTATCGAATAGTACGTTATGCTGATGATATCCTGGTATTCTGTTTTTCCAAGAGCGGAGCTTATAATGCACTTGCAAAAGCAACGGATTATCTTGAAAAGGACTTAAAGCTTACAGTCAATAAAACCAAAACACATGTTACACATTCCTGTATGGGAGTAAAATTTCTTGGTGTTGAAATACATACCAATTTTACAAAGATTCAGGATTGCAGATTAAAGGAGTTTAAGAATAAAATTAAACGCCTGACCAAACGTAACAGCGGAGGTAATCTTGGCGGCATGATAAAAGTTTTAAATCCAGTTATCAGAGGATTTGCCTACTATTTCAGAATTGCAAACTGTAAAAGAATCTACAGAGAGTTGATGAGTTGGATCAGACACAGGCTTAGAGCAAAACAGATGAAGCTTTGGAAAACTCCAAAGAAACTTCATAGGAGGCTTAGACAGCTTGGCTATAACGGCAACTTTAAGAAAATCAAAATGTCTTCATGGAGAAATTCTTCAAGTCCACAGGCTCATTATGCTATTCCAAATTCTTTCTTTGATGAAAGTGGACTGTTTGACATTTACAAAGTACAAACTGGTATTACTGTTCTATTAAAATAGAATAATAATTAACATGAGCCGTATACGAGGACCGTACGTACGGTTCTGTGAGAGGGATAAGATAAGAGTTATAGCCTTATCTTACCCTACTCGATTTGTTTATGATTTAATTTGATTAATGTTTAGCTTTTTTGGTTAGGCTAATACCAGTTTTGTCTATAGTTATCAGTCTTTGTTTATAAAGGGCACTTACTGCCTTCTTATAGTTTTTTTTGCTTATGTTAAATATATCGTAAATGGTTTCTGGAGAGCTTTTGTCAGTTAAGTTTAGGTGTCCTCCTTCTTTTTGCAGTTTGTTGAGAATTATTTTAGCTAAACCTACAACTTTTTCATAACCTTGTTTTTCTAGACACAAATCTATTCTTTCATCATTTCTGATTTTTTTGATATAACCTTTTATATTTTGACCTAATTCCAGAGGTTGAAATATTTCATTTTTGTACAAGAGGCCTTCATGCTTTTTATTGATAATTGCCTGAAATCCAATTTCCGTTTCTGCATAAATAAATAGATCAACTTCTTCATTGGGTTTATAATTTATAGGTTCATTATTAATATATTTTATAATTCTAGTGCTACCTGCTATTTTTCTGCTTATCCTGTCAAAATAAATATATACCGGATAGAATTTACCCTTTTCAAGTTTTACCTTTACCTGTTCTCTGTAAGGTATAAATAGGTCTTTGGTTAATCCCCAGTCAAGAAAGGCTCCGATTGAATTAACTGATACTACTCTTAAGTACGCAAAATCTCCTACACAGGCATATGGTTTTTCTGTAGTAGCAATAATATGATCTGTAGAATCAAAATAAACGAAAACTTCTACGCTATCTCTAATTTTATAATTTTCCGGTACATATCTTTTAGGGAGTAATATTTCTCCGTATTCTTCTCCACCGTCAAGATAAAGGCCGAATTTTACCTCTTTTATAATTTTCAGGATATTTATTTTACCAATTTTCAAATTTGTCATATTTAAATTTTCCTTTTATGGTTATTATAGTTAATGTTTAATATACATAGCTAAATATGTTTTACACTTTGTAGTGATATAACAATGATGTTGAATTAAGCAAATTTTTTAAGGTAGGACAGCTTAATGAAAACTGCTATTTTAAGCTTATTGATCACTTTTCTTATTGTATTTAGTTATTGATTTAAAAGGTTATCTTTATACCTAAAATTAATTGGTTATAGAAAAAATTAAGAAATTATCGAGGTTGCCTCTAGCAAAATAAACCAAAAACAAAAATACCTCCGGTATACTTTATATGAACTAACCAAAGTGAGTTTTAGTTTGATTAATTTAAAAATAAATAGTTTTTGTAATAAATTAATAAATGTTGTTTATATGTATTTGATTAATACCGATCCTGGATATGAGCGTATAAAGCAGGCTTTTAAAACGGTGCTTTCTATAGTGCTGGTTGTGGCTATTTTTGTATGGCATTTTTCAGGGCCAGGTGTATTGCTTGCCGGGTTTTGTACTGCTGCGCTAAGTATTTGCCACGAAGGAGAAAACACTAAACAGCAGATGATATCTATGCTGATTGCTGCCCTTTGTTTTGTTTCTGCTATTTGTATCGGAGTTCTATTAAGCGACTATCTGGTATGGTTTTATTTCATATTTGTGTTAGTGTGTTTTCTTGCCTTTTATGTTCGGGAAAAATATGGGCCGCGTTATTTGTCTTTTCCTATTTTTTCTCTGCTTATTATGCTAATTTCTTTTAATCTGCCCAATGTTTTTAAGCCATATGTCTATCTGATGATAGCTTTAGCAGGGTGTTCTGTTGCCTTTATTGTTAATTTTTGTCTTTTACCCGTTAATATGAAGCTTCAGCTTAAGCATAATTATAAAGTTTTCTTTTACAAATATGATCAGATTGTTGTTTTATTGCTGAATGGAGTCAGTAAGGCTAAAAAAGAGGATTATTATAGAAATACTTTTTTGAAAATTGACTCACTTATTGACAAGCTAAGAAATGAACGTTTACTTACGAAAGGGCTTCCACTTAATGTTAACAGAAGAGAGAGAATGACGCAGAATGTTGTTTATCAGTACGAGTTATTTAAGCTTCTTTCAATGATTAATGAGAGCTTAATGCTTTTAAGTACCCATAAGTTAGACAATAATATTATACTCTTGCAGAAAAAAGTATTAAAGAATTTATCTGAAATTGTGATGTCGGCTATGAACTTGCTGGCTGCAGATTCAAAAACGGAAACAGTTTCATTTGATTGTTTAGATGCAAGTCTTGCTGAATTCAAAAAAGAAGCATCTAAATCAATAGGATCCGGTATTAATTCTATATCTATAGTTTTTCTATCAAACTTTGTGTTTGGTGTAACTAGAACTGCTCTAATATTAGGTAAACAGTTAGAACTTCTGAAAATTAAAGAGGATATTGAAAAATGAAAACTATATCTCCTGCATTTCAGATGGGAGTTCGTGTTGCCGTTGGTGTAGCATTTACTGTTATATTGGGTTTATATTTAAGAGTCAGATACGATTATTGGGCGACAATGACTGTTTTTCTTGTAATGTGTCCATCCTGGGGTGCTACAATTCAAAAGGGGTTTAGGCGTCTTGGTATGACAGTTTTGGGGTGTTTTATTGCAGGTATAATATATCCCCATGTAAACGATTCAAAAATAGTTCTGTTTATATGTTTTATCATAAGTGTATTTTTGGTTATCTATGTTCTAAAAACATCATACATTTGGGGTATGTTTTATGGTGGTTTTATGCTTGTTTTTATGTATGGTTTATTGGGAGGATGGACTTATAGTCTACTCTATTCCAGAATAGCAGCTACTGCTGCCGGATGTGTTATTGCTATTTTAGTTTCCCGATTTATTTTTCCTGCTTCATCAGCATTTAAATTTTCCAGAGAATTACCTGCTATCCTTAAAAAGCTGAATTCAATATTGGAAAAAACTGTTCAGAATATATTAAAAAATGAGGATGAAGAACAGCATCTTTTTTATAATGATGAAATAAGTGATTTATTTAATGATTATTCTTCTTTGAAAGGAGAACATATTTTAGCTTCTTATGAGTCCTTACTTATAAGGCGAAAAGGGATTTTATCTAAGAGGTTTATATCATTGCTTGATATTTTTACCCGCAACTTATTGCATCTTATCAGATTGGCGCCTGAAATTGAAAAAAATAACTATTCACATTTTTTCAATGAAACAATAGTTTTGCTGTCAAATGGAATTGATGAGAAACTTAAAAGTTTAATTGTTTTCTTAAAAGATAACAAATTAGAAGATACTCCTAAATATGAACTTAATGCTGAAAAGTTGTCTCTCCTATACAGAAATGCAAAAAATGCAGGTGCATCTGATGATGATTTGCTGGTCGTTACTGCAGTTATATATTATCTGCGCCGAATGAATGAAAACCTTAGGCAGGTAATTGAATTGCACTCAGATAATAAAATTTAAGTGCAGTTTAACCAATTATTTTTTATATACTTGGTGGACAAAACTAATCAATGTGATAGGTTTTATCCAGTTATTATTAATATTTTTTACGTACTGAATATTATTGTATTTTATGTTGATATTGAGTGTTTTAAGATTTTTTAAGTTTATGGAGATGTTATAATGCGGGACTCGCGTTTTATTATAGGAATAGACCTTGGTACTACCAATATTGCCGTTACTTATGTTGATACACATGATGATGATAGAAAAATAAATCTTTTTCGAATTCCTCAGTTTAGTGCTCCCGGTGAGGTTGAAGAGTCGGAATTATTGCCGTCTTTCTGTTGTTTCCCTGATAAAAAACTTCTACCGGATTCAATGAAGCTTCCATGGAAACATGATACTGAGCATATGGTAGGTATTTTTGCCAGAGATTACGGTTCGGCTATTCCTAACAGATTTATTGCCTCTACCAAATCATGGCTTTGTCATGCAGGTGTTAATAGAAAAGGTAAACTTTTACCATGGGGTAGTGAAATCGAGTCAATCTTAAAATCTCCTGTAGAGATAACATCATACTTTCTTGAACATATAAAAAGAGCCTGGGATAAAAAGTTTTCGAAAGTCAAAGATATTTATGGAAATCCTTGTATTCTTACAGAACAACAGATTGTAATAACTATACCTGCAAGCTTTGATGAAACAGCTAGAGAGCTTACTGTTGAAAGTGCAAAAAATGCGGGTTACAAGAATATAAGTCTTCTGGAAGAACCGCTGGCTGCTTTTTATAGCTGGCTTGATTATAATAGCTCAAATTGGGGAGATATAATAAAACCCAGTGAAAAGGTTCTGATAGTTGATGTTGGTGGTGGAACCTGTGACTTTTCAATGATTGAAATGAGTGAAGAAGGGACACTTGTAAGAACTGCAGCTGGAAATCACCTGCTTCTTGGAGGAGATAATATTGATATTGCTATTGCAAAAACTATTGAAAAAGAATGGAATTCAAAGCTTTCTCAGGGAGAATGGTTGACTTTGTGTCAGAAGACCCGTGACGCAAAAGAAAAAATGCTTAGTTCCGGTCTTGATAAAGTCGATGTTGTTCTTCTAGCACAAGGCAGTTCGGTTGTAGGAAATGTGAAAAAATATACTTTGGAGCGCTCATTGCTGGAAGACCTGATTGTAAATGGTTTTTTCCCTGGCATTGGCAGCGATACACCTGCTCCTTTGAAAAAGAGTGGTATTCAAACAATGGGTTTGCCTTATGTTGCTGATCCGGCACTTACAAAATACCTGCTTCATTTTCTTAAATATGCTAATAAAGTATCTTTGCTGGATGTAAGTGATTCAGAAAATGGTCTGCTTAAACCTGATAAGATATTGTTTAATGGCGGAACAATGATTCCTGAAATAATTAGACAACAGGTATTAAAGGTCATTAATAACTGGTTTTCCGGTGCCGATACTATTGTTGAACTTGATTCCAGAAATTTAAGCCTGGCAGTGGCATATGGAGCTTCATATTATGCCAGAACTAGAAGAGGTGAGGGGGTTAAGGTAAAAAGCGGTACAGTTCTTTCTTATTTTTTAAAAGTGGCAGATAATGAAGGAAAGAACGAAAAGTTTGTTTGTGTAATGCCTCGTGGTATTGATGAAAATATTGATATTGCTACACCTTTGAGCTTTAATCTCTCTGCAAACTGCAAAGTTAAGTTTCCTCTTTTCAGTACTGCTACAAGACTGAAAGATAAACCCGGCGACTTAGTTCATAATGACGAGGAACTGACCTTTATCTCCAGTCTGATGAGTGTAATACGTTTTGGAAAAACAGAAAAGCGTAATGTAAAAACAGAAATAGTTACTGAATTAACAGAAACAGGGGTCTTAAAAATATGGCTTCAATCTAAGGAAACTAATCACAAATGGCCATTGAATTTTGATATTAGACTTTTAACAGATGAAGATAGCGAAGCAGATTCAGGTGATGTTATTATTTTGGATAACGAAAAAGTAGAAAGCGTCTGTAATTCAGTTAATAATATTTTTAAAAATAGTTCCGGCGAAGTAGTATCTATTGTCAAAGATATTGAAGAAATTTTTGAATTACCTAAAAATCAGTGGCCTATTCATGCCTTGAGGAGCTTGGCAGATGTGATGCTGAAAATTCCATATGAATCGCTTAAGCTGCCAAAGCATGAAGCTAAGTGGTTAAATTTATGCGGTTTTTGCTTGCGTCCTGGATTTGGTGATCCTGAAGATGAAATACGATTAAAAAAAGTCTGGAAGCTATGGTATAAAGGATTAAATAATCCCAATAACCCGCAGGTTGTAGCAGAATGGTGGGTTTTCTGGAGAAGAGTTCTTTCAGGGTTAAAGTCAGGACATCAGCGTAGTATTTATGAAAATTTAAATAAATTAATCTGTCCTAAAGGTATTTATTCAAACAAGATCAAAACTGGTATTCAGGCAAAAACTGAGATGTGGCGTTGTATAGGAGCCCTTGAACTTTTACTGCCTAAACAGAAAATTGCTCTTGGTGGTATTTTGCTGAACAGAAAGAATAAATTAGAAAACTATGAATACTGGGTTTTAGCAAGACTTGGGGCAAGACATCTTTTTCATGCTCCTGCAAATAATGTAATTTCCGGTAATATCGCTTCCAAATGGCTGGATTTGCTTATGAATTATAAATCGTCAAAACCTGTTTTACAGGATAAACTTTTTGCCCTATCGCGAATTGGAGCCATGACAGGAGATAGAACAATTGATGTTGATACTAAACATCGTTCTAACGCATTAAAGTTTCTTGATTCAAATAATGCGCCAAAACAGTGGAGCAACCACCTTAAAGAAGTAAAAAAAGAATCCCTTAAAGAACAGAATAAAATTCTAGGTGATTCACTGCCTTTAGGGCTGAGTATTGTCGAAAACTAGAAAAAGTGTATGGTTGCTCCTTGATTAAAAACTAAAATACTTTAAAATATATAGAATATGGCATTTATATACGCTGGAAGCAGCCTGTTTATATTTGTTATTTAATGGAAAAGTTGTATTTAGCATTCAACATATTAATGGAGGAAAAAAAATGTCAATTAGTCCTTTAGCAGGAAAACCAGTGCCAAAATCGATTTTGGTTAATATTCCAAGGTTAATCAGTGCGTATTATACTCAACAGCCTGACCCGGCAGAGGAAACACAGCTGGTATCTTTTGGAACATCAGGCCATAGAGGGTCTTCTTTTGATTCGACATTTAATGAAAACCATATCCTGGCAATAACTCAGGCTATATGTGATTACAGAAAAAAAGAAGGTATTGTAGGACCTCTTTTCATTGGTATTGATACCCATGCATTATCAGAACCTGCATTCATCACAGCTTTAGAGGTCTTAGCAGCCAATGAAGTAGATACTATGATTCAGGATGGTTTTGGTTATACTCCTACACCTTCTGTCTCACATGCAATCTTAAAATATAACAAAGGCAGAGATTCAGGCTTTGCAGACGGTATTGTTGTAACTCCTTCACACAATCCACCTAACAACGGCGGTTTTAAATACAATCCACCTAATGGCGGACCTGCAGATACAAATATTACACAATGGGTTGCAGATCAGGCTAATATTTACCTTAAAAATGGTAACAAAGGTGTTAATAGAATACCTTATGAAAGAGCATTAAAAGCCTCAACAACACATAAATTTGACTTTGTTAATTCTTATGTAGAAGATCTTGGCGATATTATTGATATGGACATTATCAGAAAATCAGGTCTGAAGCTTTGTGCTGATGCTCTTGGCGGTGCAGGACTTGGTTACTGGGAACCTATAGCTGAACGCTATAAACTTAATATTGACTTAAGAGATGGATTTCCGGAGCCAACATTTAGTTTCATGAATGTTGACTGGGATGGAAAAGTTAGAATGGACTGTTCATCTCCTTATGCTATGGCAGGTTTGGTAGCATTAAAAGATAAGTATGACATTGCATGGGGAAATGACCCTGATTTTGATAGACATGGTATTGTAACTCCAAGCTCAGGTCTGATGAATCCTAATCATTATCTTTCAGTTGCTATTTGGTATCTCTTCCAGAATCGTAAAGGTTGGAAGAAAAATGCAGCTGTAGGAAAAACTCTTGTAAGTAGTTCTATTATCGATAAAGTTGCAGCTTTCCTTGGCAGAAAACTTGCTGAAGTTCCTGTTGGATTTAAATGGTTTGTTGACGGACTTGTTGACGGTTCATTTGGATTTGGCGGAGAAGAAAGTGCCGGAGCTTCTTTCTTAAGAAAAGACGGAACAGTATGGACTACTGATAAAGATGGTATGATTCTTTCACTACTTTCTGCTGAAATTACAGCAAAAACTCAGAAAGATCCTGGTATCCATTACAAAGAACTGACAGAAAAATTCGGTGCTCCTGTTTATGAAAGAATAGATGCTGTTGCTAATCCAAAGCAGAAAGCTGTACTCAAAAAACTTTCACCTGAACAGGTTACTGCATCTGAAGTTGCAGGAGACAAGATTACTGCTAAACTTACAAAAGCTCCTGGTAACAATGCTGATATCGGCGGCTTAAAAGTTGTTACAGCTAACGGTTGGTTCGCAGCTCGTCCTTCAGGAACAGAAGATGTATACAAAATTTATGCTGAAAGTTTCAAAGGTAAAAAACATCTGAAACAGATTCAGAAAGAAGCACAGGCTATTGTAAGCGATACATTTAAAGCAGCCGGTGTATAAAATTAGTAAATAGAAATTGATATATTGAAAATACGCATTGTTAAAAAGACAATGCGTATTTTTTTGCTTTGTTATAGTGATTTGCTTTGTTCAGTATATTTTTAATATCAAAATTGACTATATCTGAAAAAAATAATTTTAGGAAAATCCAGCAATTAACAGGTTAGGTAATTACTGAAAACGCAAAGAGTAAAATATCTCAGAAATAATTTTAGATACAGAACTTTGTTATTATTTTTATAAGAATATTAGTTAAAACATATAAGGAATTTATATCGACCCATTCTTCTTCTGTGTGAAGACCGTTGCCGCCTGGACCTAGTAATATTGTTTTAATTCCTGCATCAGTCAGTATTGCGGCATCAGTCCAGAATGGGGCACCTTTTGGAATGCATGGTATTTTTAAAATGTCTTCTATAACAGATTTAGATATTGTTACAATGTCACTATTCTCATGTATGTGGAAAGGGGAACGTTCCAGAATAAGTTTGACAGTTGCATTGAATTTTGGATCCTGCTTTTTAAGTTTTCTTATTATATTTTGTAATTCTTCTGTGATATTATCTGTGTTTTCGCCGGGGATAGTACGTCTTTCTATCTTTAAATTACATTTAGCTGAATATGTGCTTATATCTGTGCCCCCATCGATTACTGAAGCGTGTAATGATGGTAAACCGACAAGGGGGTGCTCATTTGTTAAATATAGTTTTTGCTGAATCTTATCAAGCTCTGCCAGAAAACGGCCCATATGCATATTAGCATCTATACCAATGTCGTATCTGCTGCCATGTGCAGCTTTTCCAATGGTTTCTACTTCGTACCATATAAAACCTCTATGTGCTGAAATTAATGAGAGGTCTGTTGGTTCGGTTACTATAGCGGCATCTGCAGTGTAATGTTTTATCAGGTCAAATGTACCTTTACTTGAGTATTCTTCGTCAGCGACTCCTGCTATTATCAGGTCTCCTCCAAGTTTTATATTATTGTCTTTTAAAGCTTTTACTACGGCAAGCATAACAGCCATACTGCCTTTCATATCCTGGCTGCCGCGTCCAAAAACTTTGTTATTCTCTAATTTTCCGGAAAACGGAGAATTCATGCCTTCGGTTCCTACAGTATCCAAATGGGCATTTAGCAGCAAACTTTTTCCCTGGCCTGATCCTTTAAGTACTCCAACTACGTTAGCATGCTTTTCTGAAATTCTATGAATCTTCGAAGATAATCCTAATTCTTTCATTTTGGAAGCTACGTATTCAGCACATTTAATTTCACCGGGAGCTTCTGCTTCAAGGGATGGATTTCGGGAGTCAATTTTAACAAGTTCTATTGTTGTGTCTGTTATATAATTTTTATCAATCATCAGGTTCATGTAATATTCCTTCTTAATTCCAGCTTGTCCGGATTAGACCATTTTAAATTCTTTATTTATATACATTTCAGCCTTTTCTGGCGAGATGTAGCTGAATTTACCGTATCTATAGTGAACATCAATTATTTCTTTCAATACTTTATTGACTAAAAGTTGGTTTTTCCATGTTTTTAAATGAACAAGAACTTTTTCAAGACAACCTTTTTTGTAGCTTATCTGACCCAAAACATGAATTATCATTTTTATGACATTTTTATTTTCATCATTTTGCAAGCTGTAGAGCAGAGGAAGGATTTCTTCAGGATGAGTTCTACCCCGAAGTTCCATTCCGTGAAGTATTTCCAGGCGAATTTGAGGGTTAGAACTATGCAGATGTTTTTTAGCAAATCTCAATGTAGGTTTTGGATTTTTTTCTCCCAATTGCTTTAGCGTACCAACTACTGCATTTTTGACAGAATGATGAGAGTCATTGAGAATTTGTTCAAGCATAGTGGATATATTATCAAAATCCACTTTTCCTATTTCTCCTAATGTATAGGCTGCTGTTTGTCTTATCCCTGAATCCGTGAGATAATTTTCATAAATGAAAATTTATCCACGATTTAGTTGCTTTGCAGGATATTTTTTTAGAATTTCTTAAATTTTAACCAAAATTTTCAAATTTTGAGAATTTCAGTCTTTATTTTATTGGTAAATCTTACAAGAATAGCTTTTTTGTACAGTATTCTCCTTTCCGATAGCTTTAAGAGTTATCGATAAATATAAATTTCCATTTTTTTGTCTTATGCATATTTTGCATACAATATTTTTATAGCCCTGTAATACTTATTGTCCAAACCAAACTTTAAACTGTAATAGTTTCCTGAAAAAATAAACTTACATGCTGAATAAATAATTTTAAGAAGGACTGTCCTTATTCTTCTTCTTGAAACATTTACTGTTTCAAATTCAACAATATCTATACTGATTCTTCTTAGCAGGTTATATGATATTTGTGCAAGTTGAAGGACAAGACTGTTTGTTTCAAATTTTCCTGATGGCAAGCGTTCTACATCCATATCTGTTTTCAATTCACTGTGGAACTGTTCGGAAGTTCCATGCATATGATAAAGCTCAATTACCTCTTCAGGCTCAAGTGGAAGATTAGTCCAGAAGGTATTTATATAAATTTCAGGAATTAGCAAATGCTGTCCTTCTCTGCTGATTGTAGTTTCAAAAGCTTCAATTACAACATTAATATTTTGCATGTCTTCTCTTTGAGCAGGTTTGATATGTTCAACAAAGCCGGTATAACGAATTTTACCTTCTCTTATTTTTTCCCATGAACAATGGCTTTTAGCATGATCAAGCCAGTAGTATTTTGATTCCTGTCGAAGGTTTCTTTTAATAATATAATAACATCTGTCATTGATTACCTCTATTAAATCAGCTGCGTCATAACCGGAATCAAGTCTTATGAGAATTTTATCTGTAATTCCAAGTCTATCTGTTATCTCAAGGCATTTTTTTGTAAATTCAATTGCACCTGCCATAGAGTGATCTTTACCGGGTCGTAGATTGCAGTTCAGCATATAACCGTTTTCACTAATGTATGCAAAAACAGGACAGTACCCTATAAAATTTTTATATGTATTACCTACTTTCTCTTTAGAACTGCCGGAATTATCCATAGGCGATGCATCTATGTCAAGTACAATAAGATTCATACCGGTAACGGAGGTTTCTTTCAGAACAGTTTCTCTAATCAAAAGTAAATTCATTTCCAATAGTATATCAAAAACTTCAGGAAGCTTAGCAAGCTCATCAAGGCGCTGTCTTAGGGTTTCGGAAGAAGGGACAATTTTTATGCCAAGCATACGTTTAAATGCAGTGTTGGTACGATATTCCTCTATGTCTTCAAAAGCTGTGCTTCCCATACATAAAAGACCAATATATGATAAAAGTATATCAGAATTCAAAATAGCATCAGATCTTTTATTCATTCCCTTAAGTAGTTTTTTGATATTTTTTGAAAATTTTATTTTCATTAATTGTCTTCCAATCAAAGCTAATCCACCAATGCTATTGATTTTTTCGTTTGTCTGCTCTATTTTAATGTTCATAAATTTTTAACCTGTTGAGTTAGTAATTATAGTTACTTGGTCGTTAATATAATATACTACACTTCAACAGGTTATCTATATTGAAAGAGAGTTTTAACTCACTTTTTCAGGTTATCTTTTCGTTTTTATCAAACAGCAATACTTCTAAGGTTTTTAAAATGCCTTTTCTTTGTTCTATATTATCACGATATAATCTTCCTAAAACAAGATATACATTTTTTCTGATATATGTATCATTATCAGATGAATAACCGCGAATATTTTCTGTTCTATTGTTGACTATATCAATCTCAATTTGTTCTTTTATTTTGTTTAAAAGTTCAATACGCTGTGCTTTAGTGAGATCGTAATAACCCATTTAAATTATTTTCCTTTGGATTTGAATGCTTTTGCCGGGCATTTATCAGTATCTCTATCTGCAGGGACCTCATGTCCAAAACATTTTCCTTTAGTTTTACTTGTTGGCTCGAAAAATTTACAATCTTTACATGTTGGCATTTCTACTTTTCCTCTTCTGTTATTGATAATAAATCTCTTATAGCTGTAGATCAGAACGTAATGGCTTAAGCTTACCTTATTTATAAGCCCCCTTTGAATATTAATATAGAAGAATTACTGATTATAACAATCCCAACTAGGGAATGGAGTTTAAATGAAATTATATCGATTTAACTGTCATTATACTGTAAATATATGTGTAGTATTTTGTGTAAATTTATAATCTTAAAGACTCTTTTTAGTATTAAAATCTATCTTTAATGATAGAAATGTTGCTTTAAAGATTTATAACAGCTTAATAATAAATAATAATAGCGTGAACGGCACCGTTATGTAGGCAGAAACAGATATAATGAAAATGAAATATTACTTGAAGTATCAGCTGGAGCAATAAACAGACTTGCAGAAGCTGTGCAGATTGCAAATGCCCTGCATAGAAGGAAAATACCTATCAATATAAGAAATGCTAATTCAATAAGAAAAAGAATCCTAGGGCAAGATAATTATGGTATAATTCCAGAATACCTATGGCATTCATATGCTGAACGTAATTTTAATTCGGATCAGGATGTATTTGATACTATACACTACAAGGATTTAGGAAGATACAAAAGAAGAATAAAACCTTTTATATCCTGGAACGTATTGCCAGTGTTAAAACCTTTAGATTCAGGAGTTCAAAAATGAGCACGAAAATGACAATAGCATGTACCGATGAATTTTCTCTTTATGAAGATTACATGGAAAACGAAGATTTAGTTTTTTTAGAATATGATAAACCTTATGGACAAAGAGTAGCTTTACGAATTCCAAAACATGTATGGGAATATCTTAGACGGTTCCCTGCAATTAGTTTTGATTTAGTAGATAAAAATGAAAAGGAACTTTTTGAAAAGGCAGAAAAACTGACAGAACATAGAAAAAATATGCCATTCCTAAATATTTCAGAAAGTCAAACAACAGAAGAATATATTTTAGACTTATATGAAAGCTTAAAACAAGATAAGCAGGAACAAATAGAACTCCTCAAAAAAATTTCTGAACTTAGAGCTAAAGATACAACATCTAAAATATATGAAGATGATTATCCTGATGCAGACTGCTTAGAATCTATTCGTGAAAATGTATTAGAAAAATATATTAATAATACAGCTGTTTCTTTTCCTATTAGGTACAGGCATGGCAATTTTGAAATAATTACAAAATATGTTTAAGACAAAAAAATGTTTAATTATTCTGTATTTTATAATGAGGAAATTAAAAGAAGTACAGTTAATAAATTTGATGATATCGAACCTGAATTTTTAAAAGTAGTTTCTAAATATAAAAACAAAAAAGATGAATCTGAAATTGTAAGAAAATTGCGGGAACAAATTTCAGAACTTATCATTGAAAATTTGAATCTAAAAGAAGAATTAAAGGCAAAGAATAATATTGATATTAATTACAGAGGAAAAGAAATATAACCATGAAATTTAATGATTTAATATTTACTTTTCTTAAAGAATTAAATAATTTTCAGTATGAAACTGGTTATGCAATTCGTATTTGGAACATAATTTTCCCTGTTGTTAATGGAAATTGGTATCATCTTAGAGTTGTACTGAGAGAACATATTTTTTATATTTCACATGTGGACGGTAATACATGTCCCCTTGAAGCTGATACAAATAACAAAATAGTAAATGTATCTGAACCGTTTTACTGTAATAGAAAAATGGAAGGTTCTAGTAATCCGGATCAAATCTGGACACCAATAATAAAAGATTCTATGAGATGGATAGAAGAAGTTAAAAGTGACTGGATAAAATCGTACAAATATATTCATAAAAATTACCCCTTTAATAATAGGTATGGAACAATAAACAGTAAATTTATTAGAGGGAGATTAGAAGACTATTACTGTATGAATAAAGAACTTAGGAATGAAAAAGTAAATCAGTTCGTGGAACTTGTTGAATCCGAATATTTTGAAAACCTGGATAAGTTCATTCTTAAGGATATGACAGCTAATGATTACTTCAGTTTTTGTAAGATTGCATATATTTCATATTTTTCTGATGTTGAATGTTTTGATAGAAATTTATCAGGTTATGAAATGTACCAAAATTTTTCTGATGGAAGACATAATGGACTGCTTGATATAAATTTCGACTCAAAAAAGGAATTCAGCAGTTGGTTGAACGGAAAACATCCAAAATTTCAACATGGTGGACATCCTTGGGAAATAATTAAAGGATATTCTTCAATTAATATAAATATGTTTGTTGAAAGACCTGATTATTGGAATAAATCTGGATACAGGATAAGAATTTCAGCATCAGAATCTTGCTGGGTGGCTGCTGCTGTAAAAATGTTTCTTGCTCTTTACAATGCAGGTATACATGTTTTAATCACTGACTACAACGAAATAAGAGAAAGGCTGCTTGATCTTGACAATATTGGTATTGTCCCTGAATATGAAAGCACTTTAAATATAAGAAGTAACTTTTCAAAAACAGAAAAAGTTTATGAAGTCATACATTATGATGAACTTGAAAATCATAAACAAATCCTTGCTCCTTTTATTAACTGGAAACCATTACCAATACTAAAACCAATTGATTAACAAACCTGAATAATGGATAAGAAATCATTATTCAACCTCTAAAAATTATTCCAACAGTGTTTTTATGCACTTAAAGTTAAGTTTTCTTCATAAAAATACCATATCTGACAGAAATACAGTATAGATTCAGGGATCTTGACTTGGAACACTTACTGATGGCATGATTTTCCTGTTCCAAGCCTTTGATACCTTAACAGCATATTAGTTCCAGGAAACTTCACATTTGCCTGGTTTATAATATCCAGCAGGCAGTCCATATTTTTATCCATTGCAATTGTTGGAAGGTTATGAATTCTTACATATAGAGTTTTTTCTTCCTCTACAGGAATTAAATCTGCTTCAGTAACAAACACTTCTCTCAGCAAAGCTCTTGCCTGCTCAAATGATTTGAATTTATCTGCAATTGCAGCAGCCATGGAAGTTTCTGCCCTGTATGCGATCATTCTAACAGTATCAACTAAATGTTTTTTGCTTGATGACAGAGCTTTGAATGAATACTCATCGGGCAAATCCTCCACATTTATATGCTTCGGTGTATTTTTCTGCTCTTCTTTTTTTATCTCAAGCTCATTTTCAATTACTGTAATTTCTTCAGCTAATTCAGTCTTTACTTTTTCCCATTCTCTGTATTTCTTTAAATCGTTTTCAGCTTTTGGATGAATCGTGAAATCAGCGAATCTGCTTTTTCGGGTTTTGAGTTTTCCTGTAAGAGAATTTCTTTTTTTATCAAGGGCTCTCCACTGAGGAGAAACTATCGTTTCGGTGACATCAAGGTCCTTCTTTAAATAATCGCTAAGTAAATCAATAGCAAAGTGTTTCATCATGTAGTTAAAGAAGTTTTCCTGACACCATCTTGCAAACATAAGTACTGCAGTAAGCATAATGGGCAGCGAAAATGCAGTTGTTATTATACTTGTCTGGTGATTGCTTTTTGTAAGTTTTCTTATTTCATGCACCCATAATCCCTTCTTTTTATCTCCGATATAAGTTCCGCGATCTGCAAGCTTCATATTAGTTTTTTCTCCGCTGATTAAATCAACTGTAATTTCTTCGAATTCAGATTTATCCCAGTCCTCTTTGGGATATTTGTGATATGTGATACAGGCAATCCTGTGCTTTGCCCACATATCCTTGAAAAATTCAGGGCTGTATCCTTCTCTGTCAAAGACGAGAATAAACCTGTACAGATACGGATCAGCTTCAAGCATTTCTTTTGTAGGCTGGTTTGGAACATCATCAAGTAAACGCGGAACAATATCATTTCTTAAAACTTCCAGCATTCCGGGATTTATTTCTTTTCGAATAACAAAAAATGGCTGCCCAAGCTTGTCGTTTACCCAGAAATCCATCACTCCCTTGAGGCAGAGTTTCTGTCTGGAAACAAACTGCTTTGGTAATTTTTCTTTTCCTCCGTATAATCTTACATGACCGTCAATATAAAGTACTCCTGATAAATCAGGCTCTTCATCCATCCATTTTCTGCATAAAATTTCACTCCATTTTTCTGAAGCTCCGTTACTGCTTAACTCTGAAAGTTTATTCCGCAGGCATTTTACTTCAGGAATGCGGTCTAAGCCGATAAGTTTACCAAATTCACCGGGAGATTCCCAGCGAAGTTTCTCTACTGTCTTTATTCGGCAGAGAGCCATGAATCCTAAAAGTGTTAATACATGAAGAACAGAATAGTATCCTTTAAATTCTCCGAAACACTCTTCGCTGTGATAATAAAGTCCATTAGCTGCAAGTGCAGGCAAGGCAGCAAGTACACCCGCATTTGATACATCATTACAGCGTTGAAAAGTACTTCCCGTAATCCCGTTAAGACCAAATGCACACAACGTCCGATCTAAAACATTGGTGCATGCTACACCAAATATTTCCGCTACATTAGTATCTGCAGCACTGCGTTCTGATTTATCTGAAATACTATCTTCAGAAGATATAACATAGTTTATACGTCCATCCTGAACTGCTTTAGATAGTGCGGAATAACCAACTCCTATTTTTCCGGCTGTTTCTCTGCGGGTAAAACCAAGCGATAATAACTCTTCAGCCTTTTTTATCTTTGCCTCTGTCAGCACCTTTCCTTTGCGTTTTCCTTTTCCACTGATATTAATAAAACCATCACTGCCAAGTTCATTATATTTTTTGCAATTACGAATTACGCTTCGGGGAGAAACTTTAAAGGTCCTTTGAATATCAACATTACGGCAGGTGCCGGAGGCTATTAATGCAGAACTTATCATTCGGAAAGAGTTCTTATCGTCTGCTTTATGTATAAAAACAGGAAGATAACTATGAAAGTATGTCCATTTATCATTCTCCTGAATAACTGATAGATTTTGAGATATTTGACTTGCACCTTCAGGTAATATAGGTAATAGTTCCTGCATAAGAAAGACTCTTTCTTGTTTATATTTTATCGTGAAATATATAATTAAGGTGTCTTTCTTATTTTCCTCAAAGCTCTAAAACTATTTTGCAGTAGATTTTTTATAACTCATTTATTATATAGGGTTTAGCCTGAATACACGCTCTTGTGACGATTTATCCAGATCAGGAGTCCTGAAGGTAAAAATGTATTTCAGGGTTAAGAAAACTCCAAGCGGTGAAGTACTTCAGCTCATCGAAGCCTATCGCAACAGCCTCGGTCACAGTCGAAGCAGAACAGTAATATCTCTGGGCAGAGCAAGAATACCTGATAAATCCTGGAAACCGATAGCTAAAGCGGTAGAACACAAACTTTATAACACCTATTATGAAACCGATACTCTTTTTGAATTTGAATATACCCAAGCCGAACAAAGCTGGATTGACAGAATTTTGCGCCTTATTGATTTGAAGGGGGGCTGGAAGCCGAATGTAAAACAAACAGAGAATAAAGATACTGATAATGCAGAATCAAACATTCAAACAGAAGAAGATGTAGAAAAACCTGAAATTGTAGATGGGGTTGAAATCGAGAATATAGATCATTGTAATGATACTGAACTCGGTGCAGAACTTGTAGCCTTACATGCCTGGAATGAACTTGAAATAGAAAAATTTCTTAAAACTTTGGGATTTAATCCTAAACAGTGTGCCTGTGCTGCTGTTTCAGTAATCAACCGGCTGGTAAAACCTTTAAGCGAACATGCACTTGCCCAGTGGATTTCAACAACTTCGCTTCCCGAACTTCTCGGCTCTGAAATACTGCAGGGAGGAGATGATCCCTACTATAGGGTAAGTGACAAACTTTTTAAGTTTAAGGATCAAAAAAAAACATCTTATATACTCAAACTATTTCAAAATACTGGTTTTATTTTTTCAAAATGATCATTAATACGTGACCTTAAAGTTTCAGAAATATTGTCCCATTCATTTCTGAAAAAATCTAAAACATCAGATTTAAACTCTTTGAATGAGGTAAAAACTTTGTTATTTCTTACATGTTCGTTCATTACTTTCCATACACGCTCAATCGGGTTAAGATTTGGACTGTAGGGTGGAAGTATATGCAAAATGAATTTTTTATGAGGAGGCGGCTTTTGCAAAGCGTCAAGTAACATTTGAGCAGTTACTTTCTTTTCCTCTAAAATTTTCTTATTTATAAAGAATTCAGGTTCGTTTTTCAAAACCATATACAGGTTTTTTCTCAATCTCCCTGTAAGTTGTTTATTATTAGCCGGTAATTTTATCTGATAATAGTCTTCTAAATATTTTCTATTGAAAGGATCTTTTATTCCAAGATATGCACCAACTTCTTTACATGTATGAGCACCTCCGCCGTCTGCAATAAGATGTATGGTACCGCTAGAGGCGGTTGAATCATCAAGATATCTCAGAAAATCTAATGTAGCATTGCCATCTATTGTTTTATACTCTTTTGTAAAAATAGACATACTTTCTAAATCTATTGCTCCTGTAAGATTTATCCTGCTTCTGCCTGCAACTGTAGCTATCATTTTCTCAACACCTTTCCTTATCCAGCCTAATGTGATTTTTGTGGCTTGAGTTGGGTGAACACTATCCATAAAAAATATTTTATCATTTTCTTTGAGGTTATTCTTTATTTCATCATATTCTGCTTTAAAAGCTTCCTGCTTTTCGGTATTGTACTTAAGTGGGACTCCTTTTGGAGCTTTATAAGAAAATCTATTATGCTTTAACCAGTTATACATTCCCTGCTGAGTATATTTTATGCCGTAAGCATTGTAAACATATGCAATGATCTCTTTAGTGCTTGGGTAGGTATTTTTTTCTAAATGATTTATTAATTCATTAGTTTGTTCAGAAGTCAACAGGCTGCTTGAACCGCCACTTTCATTTTTCAATTTTTTATTATCCAAATAATCTTTAAGGTGAGTTGTTACTGTTGTTTCATGAATTCTTAATGCCTGAGCTATTTGTGATTGAGACCAACCCTCGGATGAAAGCAACACAGCTTTTATACGGTCACAGGCCTTACTGTTTCGCTCTTTTTTATGTTGTGCTTCAAGTTTTATTTTTTCGTCTAGTGTTAATTGGATATTCATATCTATCAATATAGGCTGTATTAGGATATTACAACTCATGCAACTGTATTTTCATTCAGTTTGAGTATATACAAGGAAAGAGAATATTTCAATCTTGAGAGAACAGTTCTGCTTTATGATTTAACCAATACATATTTCGAAGGTACGGCTCTTGAAAATCCTAAATCAAAACGCGGATGTTCAAAACATAAACGCAATGACTGTCCACAAATAGTTGTAGGAATGGTTTTTGATAATAACGGTTTTGAAGTTGGACATAAAATTTTTGAAGGTAACCGAAATGATGCAACAACTATTCCCGATATGCTGTCAGAATTGAAAAATGCTGTTGGGCAGACAGATGATGTTCTTCTGGATACTTTAAAGCCAATTGTTATTCTTGACGGAGGGATTGCAACAAAAAAGAATTTGCTTTTGCTAAAATCTGAAGGATTCAGTTATCTTGTAAATGATAGTCGCCGTGGAAGAAAAAAGTATAAGGATGAATTTTTAGCTGATGAGAAAATATTTACAGCTATTTCGGGAAGAGAAGATAAAACAAATGTTCTTGTAAAACTCATTTCAGATCCTTTTAATGAACAAAATGGTACAGAAGACAATATTGTGCTATGCAAGAGTTCCGCACGCCGGGAGTGCTCAAAAATGGAGGAACGTTTTGTTGCCGGTCTTGAAAAAATCAAAGCGGGCATTGAAAAAAAAGGTGGTGTAAAAACTCCGGAAATTATTCAAAGGCGAATTGGTAAATTGCAAAAACAGTTTTCCAGAGCCGCAAAATACTATAATGTAGAACTCAAAAAAACAGAAGATAAAAATGTACTGAACTGGACTTTGGATGATGAAAAATATGGAATTGATGATGAACTGTTTGGATGCTATGTAATAAGAACCGACAGAAAGGAATATGATGAAAATGAAATCTGGAATCTTTATATGACACTTACAAAAGCGGAGGACGGATTTAGAATGTTAAAGTCAAATCTCGGAATCAGACCGAACTTCCATAGAATTGAAGATAGGGTGGATGCTCATGTTTTTATTACAGTTCTGGCTTATCATTTACTGCACTTCATTATGTACAAATTCAAACAGCGTGACGATCATAGAAGCTGGCCGACAATCAGAAGGATATTGTCTACACATTCGTATTCCACAATTAAAGTACCAACAAATTCAAATCAAATACATAGAATCAGAAAAGCAGGCTTGCCTGATGAAACCCAGAAAGATATTTACAGATATCTTGGCATTGACTGGAAAAACCTGCCCAAATCTCATGTGGTACTCAACTGCGTGAAAAAATAATTCTTGCTCATTGAAAACTTTTTGTCGTGCCTTAATTTTTCGGTTGTTGACTATCAGAGAGTTACAAGTCAAGGTGCGAAACTCGGGCTAAAATACCTTCGATATATTTTTAATTTCAACACAGGAACTCAGTTAATCATATAGATAAATATTTTTATGGGCCAGTCAGGCTAATTGTCTGTCTTATCTTGCGCAAAGTGTATTTTTTTCAATGGTAGATCAAAACTGAAAGACTAAGTGTTTTGCAGTTATTTTTACCTCATAGATAATAATCTTTTACTGTTTCGATAGCATCAATTATCTGCTGATAGCCTGTGCATCTGCATAAATTTTGAGAGATTGCTTTTTGAATTTCTGCTCTTGTAGGGGAGGGGTGAGATAGAAGAAACGCATGAGCAGTCAGTATCATTCCAGGTGTACAAAAACCACACTGTACTGCACCATGATCTATAAAAGACTGCTGAAGTGGATGTAGGGAACCGTCAGGCATTGACATTCCTTCAATGGTAGTAACTTTTTTATTGATAATATCTTTTACTTTCAGACGACAGGCTCTTGCTGTTTTGTTATCAATCAGTATTGTGCAGCTTCCGCAAACACCTATTCCACAGCCGTTTTTTACTCCTGTTAAATCGAGGTTTTCTCTAAGATAATCAATCAAACTTTTTCCTAATAAATTATGATTAATATTAATTTTCCTGTTATTGATTATGGTTTCCATCTTTTAATCCATTTTTATCTTTATTGGCAGATTTAGGTAACGCTTTCCTGTTGCATTATAAATGGCATTTGCAATTGCCGGAGCCATTAATTCCATTGTAGGCTCACCAATACCTTTAGCTCCTGACGGCGAAAGTAAATCGTGATTTTCAACTATTATTGCTTTCATATCCGGCATGTCAGATGCTCTTGGAATTCTATATCGGTTGAAATTAAGGGCTTCGATACGTCCATCTTTAATCTTTAAATCTTCAAATAGTGCGTAACCTGCTCCCATAGCCATTCCGCCGTAAAACTGACCAAGCAACATTGGTTTATTTATAGCACGACCAACATCATGTGCAGCGTAAGCTTTGAGGAGTTTGATTTTTCCTGTTTTTCTGTTAATTGTCAGTTCTATTACCTGACATCCGTAAACCCATGTGAAATATGGATTGCCCTGTCCTTTTTTCTCATTCCAAGAGACTTTAGGAGCTTTAAACGTACCGAATGAATATGGATAGTTTTGTGTGCGGTACATCTCTTTTATTGCTTCATCAAAACTGTATGAGGAGGATGAAATACCGGTAGAAACAAATATGCGTTCATCTTCAAAACGGACATGCTCTATAGAACATCCCAGCTTCGGAGCAATAACTTCGGCTATTTTTTTCTTAAGGTTCTTTGCTGCAACTACTACGGCACCGCCTCCCATTAAAGTTCCACGGGAAGCGACTGTAGTTCCTCCATCAGGAATATTTGATGTTGAAGGCTGGCGGTATCTTATACGGTCTTTGCTGACACCAAGTTCTTTGGCTAATATTAAAATCATTACTGATTCACTGCCCTGTCCATTTTCATGTATCCCGGTTTCCAATAAGATAGAACCGTCCTGCTGTACATTGATTATTGCAGAATTGAAATCAGCTCCTTCTGCGCCGAGACTCATTCCCCGATAGCTTATTGCCAGACCGATTCCGTAAAGCTCGTCTTTATTTCCTTTTCCAAAAGAACAGTTTATATATTTTTTATCATAATCTGATTTTAGTCTTACTTTGTCAAATACTTCCTGCATGCTTACAGTATGATCAGATAATTTCTGTCCGGTTATTGTAATACTGTTTTGCTGTACCATGTTCTTAAGACGCAGCTCTATTGGAGATATTCCAAGCTTCTCTGCTGCGATATCTACCATTTGCTCTATACAGAAATTAATTTGAGGCGAACCGAATCCGCGGAATGCTCCTGTATAAACATTATTTGTATAAACGACGCAGGTATCACATTTAACATTTTCAATAACATAAGGACCGCAGCATTGGACAGTTGAACGCCATGTTACCCACGGAGAAACAGAACAGTATGCGCCGCCATCAGCTATTATCTTAATTTCCATAGCCTTCATCAGGCCGTTTTTTGTTAATCCTAATTTGTAATTTACTTTATATGGGTGGCGTTTATAACTTTCCTTAATTGACCATTCCCTGCAGTAAGTCATTTTTACAGGTCTGCCGGTTATTTTAGCAGCTACAGCTGTCCTTGCCGCTATAATTGAAGCTGTATCATCTTTTCCACCAAAGCCTCCGCCTATCGGCACAGTTTTTACTTCAACTTCAGATAGTTTAACTCCCAGTGCTGCTGCTACAAACCGTCTTGTGCTGAAGGGATGCTGCATGCTTGAATAAACTTCCATTACACCATCGAATCTTGGGATGCAAACAGCAGACTCAGGTTCCAGATAAGCGTGTTCTACAAATGAAGTATTGAATTTTTTCTCAATTATAATGTCTGAGTTTTCAAATCCCTGCTTAATGTTCCCATGTCTAAGTTTATGGCTATTAATTATATTTGTTCCGTTTTTTTCATGAATAAGGAAAGACTTCGGATTCATTGCTTTAACAGGATCGAGTATTGGGGGCAGTTCTTCTGTTCTTATTTTAATCCTTGATGCTGCTTCCAGGGCAGAGTTTCTGTCTTCTGCAACAATGATTGCAACTACGTCGCCATTGTGACGAATTTTGTCATCTGCAAAAATAGGGCAGTCATGATAAATCTGCCCAAACCTATTTCTTCCCCGAATATCTTTTGCCGTTATAACGCAGACTATGTTTGGTTGTTTTTCTACATCCTTGAAGTCTATGTCTATAATTTTAGCATGAACAGAATTTGTATAGACAGGAACAGCATGAAGTAGATTGTGTACTTTTAAATCATCAGTATATTTTGCTTTGCCTGTAACCTTTGCTACTGCATCATTCCGCCAAGATTTGTTGTCACATTTATTCATATGATTATTGCAATAATTTTATTTAAATCCAGGATAATAATTATATACCGAAGGTATTCTAGAGTTTGGCAATATAGCGAGAAATTGAACTCAATTATTATCAAATTTTTGGAAAACCATTTTGCTTTGAGTATAAGTTAATTTTTACACTAAACTACAATGGTATGTTTATAAAAACAAACTGATGCCTGAAACTTACTCAAAAAAGTTTTTTTGGAAAAGCAGAAATTTTAACTTTGAAATACAAGATATGAACCTATAATTATTAGAAAACAGCAGACCAGCTTATCAAACTTTCTTTTTGGTATTATATGGTTTAATTTTCCTCCAAGCAGTGTTGCCAAAAATATTATCGGTATGGCCATCAGGAAAAAAATCATAACATTTTTAGTCCATAATCCTGCGGCGCCGTGCATACAGACAACTATTATGTTACTTGCCAGAAAATATCCCTGCAGAGTTGTTCTGAATTCTGAAGGATGCCAGTTTCTTAATGTAGCATAGATTACAATAAATGGACCGCTTGTGTTAAATGCACCACCGAATAATCCTCCTAATAAACCGAATAAATAAGCAGTTTTATCATTTTTTATTTTGATTAACCTCGGCTCTAAAAGTCTATATATCGAGAAGAAAATGATCAGAAGTCCCAGTATAATTTTCATTATGCTGTCATAATCTCCTTTGAGGAAAAAGAGGCCAATTGGAATTCCTATTATAGACCCTAATATTAATTTCCATACACTTTTGAATTGCACTTCTCTCCAGGTTTCGGAAAGAATTATTAATGCTATTGTTGTGGACATAAGTGCTGAAATTGGTGTTGCTATTTTTAATCCGACCAATAATACCAGCATAGGCATTGCAACCAGAGCATCTCCAAAGCCAATTGAAGAGCGAATTAGAGTTGCAGAAAAGATTATAGATAGAAACAGTATTACTATTGTTATGTTCATTTAGGTTTCCATTCCGTAAAATAAAGAGTATGTATTGCAGAAAATAATATCAAATATTATAATGTACAAATCGGATAAATACAGAAATATATGAAAAACTAATTATCCTAGAATCCGTAGTAAAAAAAACAAAAAAGGTGGATATTGCTTATAAATAAGGCTTTAAAATAAATTTAATATTTACCAAATGGGTGAAAAAGATCTTTTTTTCTACCATAAAGGTTAATTTTGAAGGTTTATAACAAACCAGAGGTATTTCTGCTTTTGGTTTATTTTGCTGAGTAAGTCTGTATAATTTATTAATTTTTCCTGAAACTATTTTTTAAGTTTTGGGTATAACAACAAAAAGGGGGGGAAATAAGATGGTAAACATTAAAAGAACTGGTGTATTATTCTTGATTTTTGCAGGAAGTATGTTTTCTAATTTATATGCTCATTGTCAGTTGCCATGCGGAATTTATGATGATCAGATGAGAATTAATGTTATGCTTGAAGATGCTGCTACGGTTGAAAAAGCAGATAAACTTATTAATGAATTGGCCGGCAGTAAAGATCCCCAGTCTCAAAACCAACTCGTACGCTGGGTTATGAATAAAGAAGAGTATTCACAAAAAATTATTTCAACGATTACAGATTATTTCCTGACTCAAAGAGTAAAACCAAGTCAGAAAGATTATACAGAACGCTTAATTAAACATCATGCTGTAATAATTGCTGCAATGAAGACTAAACAGAATGTAGATATAAAATATGCAAAAGAGTTAAGAGAAAAAATTCAGGATATTGCCCCTTATTATAATACTCATAAGCATGAACATTAAGACAATATGTTTAAGTTAAATTTTTTCTTTTTTCCTGTTTCATCCATATAAAGAATATTGTAAATGTAATTATATTGCTTACAACATAAGATGCGGCAAGTCCCGGCATCTGGAAAAAATAAGGCAGAATGAGTAAAGCAGGAATAAAGAATAAAAACTGCCTGATAACTGTAGCAATGTTTGCTGCAGCCACTTTGCCCGTTGCCTGGAAATAACCTGAGATGATAGCCTGGTATGCAATCAGGGGGAGAGCCAGTGTTAGTCCCAGTAAATATTTGGGGGTATGTATCAGCATTTCCTTGTTTGATGTAAAAATCATGATAATGTCTATTCCGAAAAGTAATACTATTATAAGCATCACAATTGATATTGATATTGTGATAAGAATAGAACTGTTAATTACTTTTCTCAGTTTAACCTGGTTTCCTGTTCCAAAATTATAACCTAAAAGTGGTTGCCCCCCCTGTATAAATCCTAGAATTGGCATAAACATAAAAATTATCAACCTGTATGCAAGTCCAAATGATGCTATTCCCATTGCTCCGCCATATTTTCCAGCAGTGTTATTTACCAAAATATTTAAGAATGAAGCACCTGCCATTCTAATCATAGAGCTTGTACCCAGGAGGCAGGATTGAAATATAATTTTAATATCAGGTTTAAAGTATTTAGGTTTTATTAAAATAACAGTTTTACCTTTTAGATAATATATAATAATGATTACAAGTACAATAAACTGTGATAACAGTGTAGCAATACTGACACCAGTCATTCCCATTTCTAATACGAATAGGAAAATCGGGTTTAGTATAGTGTTTAATGAGACAGAAGTAATCGTAGTAATCATTATCAGCTTCAGTTTTCCTTCTGATCTCAGTAAGGCATATATACCCTGAAGCATTAATGTAATTGTTGTGCCGGAGAAAACGACGACAGCATAGTCTTTTACATATGGATATGATATTTCGGTACATCCTATGAAATAGAGAATATTATGTAGAAATAAAAGAGACAGAACTGTTAGTATTATTCCGCATATTATCAAAATGAGGATAACATTACAAGCAATTTTATTAGCGTGTTCATATTTATTCCTGCCAAAAGAAATAGATATTAACGCACCCCCACCAATTGCAAAAAGGTTTGCGACGCTTATAAGCAGTATTTGTACGGGGTAGAAAATAGTTAATGCTGTGATACCAATACTGCCTATTCCATGACCAACATAAATTGTATCAATTAGATTGTATAAAGACTGAATTAAAAGTGCCAGTATTGCAGGGATTGAAAATTTTACCAGTACTTTTGTTATATCATCTCTTGCTAGGTCCGGATTTTCCTGTTTCAAAATATCGTCTCAATTACTGGTTTGTTTATGCTCTGAATTTATAAACCTAGAATCCGCAGTAGAAAAAACAAAAAAGTGGATATTGTTTATAAATAAGGTTTTAAAATAAATTTAATATTCACCTAATGGGTGAAAAAGATTTTTTGTTTTTTCTACCATAAAGGTTAATTTTGAAGACTTATCTGCTTCGTTAGCGTCGGATTGCAGTAGAAACTACATGCCAGTAGTCCCGGCACAGGGCTTCAGCTAGCTGCCTTGCATATAAATCTTCAAAATTAATTGCGTTATTTAGGATAAATAAAATAAATTGAGCTTTTATGTATTTTTTTACAAGTAAAACAATTGATTCTGTTAAATATATTCTGAAATATTTGCTTTCTTCAGGAATTGAAAACGAAGTTATTTTAGAAACAATTAGCATCCTTGTAAGGTTAAGAGTTCTTTTTGCTTGTAGGTTGATGTGAAAACAAATTCATATTGCATAAAATGAAAAGAATATGTATAATTATAAAAATTCCTATATAGGAAAAATATACTTAAGATATTGGTATGAACGATAATGTTTACTATGATATTTATAAAACTAAAGTTTCCCCGTTTTTTTTGGGGTGTTCTTTGAAAACTTGATTTTCTCAGATCCACTATACTTCTGTTAATCATCATCAGAAAACTTTAGAATTAAAAAAAATGCAATTTTTTTAAATCTATAGCAATGGTGATTTTTGAAAAATTTTTTCTCATCTTTTTTGTGAGATGCCCAGTATCAGCGTTTTCAGTTGTTTTAAGCCCCTCGAAAGAGAAAAGATGATTTTTTTGAGGTCTTTGGCAGTACTATTCAGTGAGCTTTGTTTACTTTTGTCAAGTTTTAAGACATAACATGTTTATTGTAAAAAGCTTACAAATTGCAGTCAGGTGGCTGAACATGCTATATTACTCTATTATCAAAATTAAAAAAAAGGAGTAATACAACATGTTCAGTAATTGCAAATTTAGCACATTAATAGATGAAGTTGCAACAGTAATTCCGAGAAAAGACAGAAGAATTATTTTTAAAACCATTATAACCGGTTTGATTATCAGCGAAGGCAGTAAATGTATTTCAGCAATTTATCGTCTGTTTGCAATAATGATGCTGTCTAATAAGATATCGAGAAAAAAATATTACGGTTTTCTGCAGTCAGGAAAACTTAAACTTGCTTTAGTATGGAAAAAACTTTTTACAATACTTGGTGATGATATCCAAACATCCGGCAGACTTCTTGTAGCTCTTGATGATACAACATATGGAAAGACAGGAAAGAAAATTGCAAACTGCGATACTCATTACGATCATGCGGCTAAACTGAACAGCTCTAAATATCTTTTTGGACATTGCCGTGTTGTTCTCGGGATACAAAAGTTTATCCATGGACGCTGGGCATGTCTGCCCGTAAAACAAAAAGTTTACCGGCTTAAAAAATCTGTAGATAAAAAAGAATTTAAAACTAAGATAGAGATTGCCGGAGAACTGATTAATGAGCTGTATGAACAGTTTTCTATTCCTATGCTGGTAGTTACTGACAGTTGGTTTGGTAATAAGTCATTGACAAAAGTTTTAAACTCCTATAAAGAATCAATGCATATCCTTACTCGTTTAAGAATTGATTCAGCTCTCTATGATTTTCCGCCTGAAAGTAAAGCAAAAAAAAGAGGGAGAAAGAAAATTTACGGTATTCGATTACCAAAGTTATCGAAGCTGGCAGCGACTCTTGATAAAAAAGAAGATTATTTCTTCATTTACGGCAAAAGCAGAAAATGTGAATATTCAGAATTTTTATGTATGCACAAAGGATTTAAAACCAAAGTTAAAGTTGTTCTTGTTCACTATAAAAACGGATGGTTCTTTCCAATTGTATCTACCGACTGCAGCCTGACGGCTCAGCAGATGATAGAATATTATTCTGCAAGATGGAAAATAGAAAGCGGTTTTAAAGAACTTAAACATGAACTCGGTGCTCTGGATAATCAGGCAAGAAAAAGGAATTCTGTAGAAAATCATTTTGATCTGTGCTGCATTGCCATGACCGCAGCATGGATATACACTATAAAACAGGAGAAGGCTCCTGTTAGAAAATTTAAAACTGCAAGAGCAAATTCATATGCTTTTGCTGATATAAGAAGAAAAATTAAAAACGAATATTATGAGAGTTTTAATTTTATGGATATTTGCTCTTCAAAAGGCAAGTCACTGATAAATTATATTAGAGATATCATTTTTCAGTGTGCCGGGTAATTTTTTAACTCTCAAAAATAAGGAATGTTTAGTTTATAAAATATATTGGCAGGTAAAATTTTTAACTATTAAATTTATAGATGGTGTGCAGAATGGACGATGAGTTAGCAGATATTCTATCGAAAGGAGCTATTTTACAAAGAGATAAGAAAACTTACGCTATTACTCCCAGGATTCCAGGTGGTATTATAACCCCGGAAATACTTGAAAAAATAGCTGCTGTTGTAAAAAAGTATAATTTACCTGCAGTTAAAATTACATCCGGTAATAGAATTGCTCTTGTAGGTATCAAAAAAGAAAATATTGATTCAATATGGAATGAGCTTGGAATGGATGTAGGGCATTCTAATGGTCTTTGTTTTCATTATGTTCAGACTTGTCCGGGAACTGATTTCTGTAAATATGGTGCGCAGAATTCTATTGGACTTGGAACAAAACTTGAAAAGATATTTTATGGTAGAGAGTTTCCTGCGAAGGTTAAAATAGGTGTTTCAGGATGCAACATGTGCTGTGCCAACAGTTTTGTTAAAGATATTGGTATTGTAGGGAAAAGATTGGGGTGGACTGTTGTTGTCGGAGGGAGAGCAGGAACTCTTCCAAAAGGAGGAGAACTTCTGGCCAAAAATCTTACAGATGAAGAAGTTATAGATGTCTTGAAAAAATTTCTGGATTATTACGCAGAAAATGCAAAAAATGATGTAAGAATTTTTAGAATGGTTGATCGTGTCGGTATTGAAGAGATAAAGAAAACTATCCAGAAGTAAACTTATTTAGAAAAAGATTAGTTTTCTTTTACTTTTTTCCCCATAAATCTAATTGCGCTTTCAGCAAGGACAGCAGTTGGATCTAAAGTCTTTTCTTTAATGTTAAATACCTGAAATGCTATCGGTAACTCTGTACAGCCTAATATAAACAACTCAGCATTCTGTTCTTTTAAATTCTCAATTGTTTCATAAATATTTGATGTATCTAAGTTAAAATGACCTTTTTTAACATTGCGAATCAGCTTAGTAACGTATTCCTGGTGTTTGCTGTCCGGCTTGGCTATTTCAATATTGTAATTTTTAAATATTTTTTCATAAATACCCAGATCACAGGTTCCTTTTGTTCCCAAAAGACCGACTTTTTTTATATGAGAATGCATCCTATGTATTTTTTTACCGGTTTCTACAATCATGTTTAGGAATGGTGTATTAATTTCTTTAACGATATCATCATAAAAATAATGTGCAGTGTTGCATGGCATTATTATGCAGTTTGCTCCCATTGATTCAAGTTTTCTAGCAGACTTAATCAAATGTTTTAACGGATTTTCACCATCTCCTAAAAGGAATGAAGTGCGGTCGGGAATAGACGGGTCACTATCTACAAGTATATAGATATGGTCCTGATCACGTTCTGCTTCCGTCATCATTACAACTTTTTTGAATAGGTCTGCTGTTGCCAACGGGCCCATACCGCCTAAAATACCTAATGTCTTTTTCATAAATTAATAAATTATTTAAATGTTAATAACATATTTCTTAACAAGGCCCTTAATATCACACGAAAATAAGTATTTTCTAATCATAATTTAGTAATTCTATGAAATTATTCTGATTAACTGAATGTTATATGGAAAGGGTGAAGCACAAGTAAGGGACTGTATGTATCAAAAGTTTATCTGGAGATAAATATTTGTATGAGTTCACAACTATAATTGTGTTCAAACATTATTGAAAACACATCTAAAGCTGTGAACTCATACTGAGAATTAGACTTTTGATACAGCCCCTACAAAAGATGTTTAGATACGAAACATTGTAGAGACGCATGGAAATGTCTTGACAAGAATTTTAATAGGCATTGAAAACCATATGGTGTTAATACCTTTTCAGACAAGAGCTAAATAGAGTGTTCCGTTAAAAAACTTTTCACTTTATTTAATACGAGGTCTGCATCCTGGCCTAATTGCGGTGTGTGTCCTCCATAATTGTATTTAAATAGTTCTGCCTGCGGGACATTGTCCATTATGAATTCAGCATTTGACATGGGAAGTTCATTGTCGGATTCACTATGAATTACCAGTACAGGGGATTTAATATTTTCGACAGGATATCTGGGTAAATTTCTAATAACTTCTAAATCATTTAATGTTCCCTGGTTTCTTATTCCGGAAGGGCTTAAATGATTATTATATTCAATGACTAGATCACAAAGTTCCGTTTTCTCTAGAATATATTTTTCATCTGCTCCCATGGCTTTACAAACCTGGGTTATAACAGATTTTTTGCTTAAAACCGTGTATTGATAAAGCATCCACATTCCGAAATCATTCATAAAAATACGTTCCATGAATTTGATTTTCTCTTCCCATTTGTGAGTTCCCGCAGCATATAATACCAAAGCATTAAGTCTGTCAGGATGTTTAATTGCAAATTGCAGTGCTGAAGGGCCGCCTCCGGACCATCCTATTAGTGTTGTTTTTTCTATATTTAAGCTGTCAAGAAGAGCAGCAAAAACATCTGCCTGTTCTTCTGGAGTTTTTCCTAATTCTAAAGAATTTTTCAAATAACCGAATCTGGAGGGAGTTATTAATCTGAATCCGTATTCTAGCAGATTGCCAAAAGCCAACATGCCATGATCACATCCGGTTGCAGAAGCATGTGAGTATAAAATAGGCATACCTTTACCGATATCTGTATATTGAACTTTGCCTTTTTCTGTATCAGTAAATAATTCATTTTCAAAAGCTTTTTCAGTCATTTCTTTTTTCCACTTTTTGAAACTTAGGAATTTCATAAAAATTAAACCCTTCTGCTTTATTATATGCTTTGAACTAACTATAACCTGATAATACTTAGTTTAGTAATTTTACTCTTAATTTTGTTTTAGTTTTAGAGATACAGATTGTCAATAAGAAAAGAACTTTTTTCTTAATTTATACAGAAAGTGAGAGTATACCGAAGGTATTCTAGACTTTGGCAATATATCGAGAAATTGAACTCGATTATTATTAAATTTTTCGAAAACCATTTTGCTTTGAGCATAAAAGAGAAACATGTGTATTTTTTGCACAATTTATTTACTATGTGCAAAATATTTACATACATGCCGGAAGAATTTTTTATTTTGAGCGTCTTTAAAATAATTGAGTACTCGAAAAAAAATCAAGAGATTCCAGTTTTGGTAATTACAAAATTCTAAGTGTTTCGATATTGAATTCAAAATAAGAATAAATAGGCAGAATCCAATTCTCAGAATTGAGTATAAAATTTATACGGAAATTCTTTTTATCGATTTTGATACTGATTCAATAAATTACATGTTTGGCACAATATATGCTTTTTGAAAATAATCCGAAAGGTGTTGCTTGACACCAAATATAAAAAGCAAATATAAAAGGAGGCTCAAATTGAAAAAGTTTTCAATGAAAATGAAAATTGCAGGTCTTATGGTCTGTGTTATGTTGGCTGGTGCAGTTTTATTAGCAGAGCAGGAAAATGTAAACATGAAAAATGAATTGACTTATGTAGCTGTGCCAATGAAAATGTTTAAAATGTTAACTGAAAAACCAAAGAAACCTGAAGCTCCTAAATTTTACATTTATCAAAATGGTAAACTTGAGGAGTGTACTACTAATTATAATAATGAAATAAACAAATGCCCTGGTAACCGTATGCATAAAAGACGCTCCGGAAAATTTGATCAAAGGTTCCACAAAGGGCGGGGGGATACAGTTTTTTTGACTGTTGAACAATTAGACAATCTGAAAAAGCAGAAGATGGAGCAGATATTACAGGCTAGGAAAAAGGCAGAAGAAAATTTACCTTTAGCGAACTCTAAAATGGTAGATGCTAAAGTGAATGGAAAGGACGTAAAAGTAGCTGTAATGAACAGAATGATGCAGCCCGGTTTCAATAATATGATGCCCGGATGTCCAATGGGACAACAGCATATGAATCCAATGATGCAGCCTGGCTTCAATAATATGATGCCCGGATATTCAATGGGATCGCAGCATATGAATCCAATGGAATAAAGTTAAAAATCTTTATTATTGTGTATTATTATTTGTCTAATATTTTGCAGGTAATAAATTATATCTAACTATAAGTGAGTGCTCTTGCTAAAGGCCTCACTTTACTATACCTAAGGTATCTGGTTTTTGATCTTTTTGTACTAGTCTAATTAGAATGATTCAGGTATTGCTTTGATTTTTCAGGTTAACTGTCTGACTAAAAGAGACTATTTTATTTTAGGTATAATGTGAATAAAAACGGAAAAAATATTAACAGTTTACTTTGGTAAGGAAATGATTAATAAAAAAATAATAGTTTTTATCTTATGTGTGATTATAGCTGTATTGGCTGGGGGGTATTTTATATTTTCCAATTCTTTAAATAAAACAGAAGAAAAAGAATATTCTACAGTTCTGCTTTCAAAAGGTGATATTAAAAAAAGCGTTGAAACTACAGGTGAGGTTGTTCCGAAACTCGAAGTAGAAATAAAATGTAAAGCAAGTGGTGAAATAATTAAAATGCCTGTTGATATTAGCGATAGTGTAAAAAAAGGACAACTTTTGCTTCAATTAGATCCTGAAGATGAAGAAACATCTGTAAAGCAGGCAGAGGTGACTTTAGCCTCAAGCAAAGCATCTTATGATGAAGCGAAAATAAATTTAGAACTGGCAAAAATTAACCATAAGTCTGAACAGATAAGAGCATCAAATGTACTCAAACTTGCCCAGATAAAAGAAAAAGAATATGAATCAAAGCGTAATCGTTTAAAATTGCTTAAAGAAAAAAAGGCTGTAAGTGCTTCAGATTATGAAGATATAGTTGCGGAGTATGTAGATGTGCAAAATAGCCTGGAGACAGCAAAAGCCGATGTCCTTAATATTGAGAGTTTGAAGCTGGACGTTGATTTAAAACAGCACGATATAGAGATAGCAAAAGCTAAAGTTGAATTAGATGCGCTTGATTTAAAGTTAGCCAGGCAAAAATTATCTTATACCACAGTCAAGGCACCTATGGATGGTGTTGTTTCTGAAAAAGATGTTCAGGTTGGACAGATTATAACGTCAGGAACAGATGATTCAGAAGGGACCGCAGTAATGACACTTGTTGATATGTCTGAGATGTATGTGCTGGCATATGTGGATGAAAGTAATATTGGTTTGATTAAACTTGGGCAAAAGGCAAATATTACAGTAGATGCATATCCTGAAAAGAAATTTACAGGTAAAGTGGTAAGAATTGCAACAACGGGCGTTGTCGAGTCAGATGTCGTAAGATATGAGGTAAAAATAGGAGTTGATAAGAAAAATTTAGAATTATTGAAACCTGTAATGACTGCGAATATAGAAATAGTTGTTGCAGAAAAGAAAAATGTTTTATTATTGCCGATAAATGCAGTATATAGACAGGGAAACAGGCGTTTTGTTAAAATATTAGCTCCTGATAATAAAGTTGAAATCAAGTATGTTGAAACAGGTTTGACTGGAAGTGATAATATTCAAATAATAAAAGGGTTTGATGATACAGCCAAAGTAATATTATCAACTGAAGATGAAAGTAGCTATTGGACAAAAAAGCAAAATAATAAGAAAAATCGTCGTGGACCGCCTATCGGAGGAATGATGCCATGATAATAGAAACATCCAATATATGTAAAACTTATCAAATGGGTGAGTCAGTTGTCAAGGCTCTGGATGATGTAAGTTTTTTTGTTAAGCGAAGTGAAATGGTTGCTATTACCGGGACTTCAGGCAGCGGGAAATCAACTTTAATGCATATTCTGGGTTGCTTGGATTCACCGGAAAGTGGGAGTTATCATCTTGATGGTAAAGATGTTTCATTGATGTCCAATAATCAGTTGGCAGGTATTAGAAATAAAAAAATAGGTTTTGTCTTTCAGTCCTTTAATTTATTGCCAAAGTTGACGGCTCTTGAGAATGTTGAATTACCGCTTTTGTATAGTGCTACTCCAAATGCCAGATCACATGCCATGAATGCATTGGACGTTGTCGGTCTTGCCGGTAGAGCTAAGCATGAACCAAATCAGCTATCGGGTGGTCAGAGACAAAGAGTTGCAATAGCCAGAGCAATAGTTTCCAATCCATCTATTATTCTGGCTGATGAACCAACAGGTAATTTGGATTCCAAATCTGGAAGTGAAATATTAAAATTGTTCAGCAATCTAAATAAAGATGGCAGGACAATTGTTATTGTCACGCATGATGAGGAGATAGCATTGTTCTGTCATAGAAGGATAAGATTAAAAGATGGAAGAATAACTGAGGAATAGTAGATGCTTTATTTAATAATATTTAAAGTGGCTTTAAAAAGCATTTGTGCTAATAAATTGAGAACAGCTCTTGCAATGCTTGGGATAATAATAGGAACGGCAGCTGTTATTTCAATGCTTTCTATAGGTTCAGGTGCCCAGGAACAAGTTATGAAAAATGTAAATAGTATTGGAACAAATTTGTTGGGTATCAGACCAAGAAGAAGAAACAGAAGTGGCGTTAGAACTCAAAATCTTCAAAAATTGAGTTTAAGCGATGCGAAGACAATATTGAATGATATAAATGGAATTAAAATGCTGGCGCCGGTTGTATCTGAAACAGCACAGATCAAATATTACGAAAAGAATATACCTGCAAATGTTATTGGTACTTCCAATACGTATTTTAGTATAAAAAACCATAGCCTTGATTATGGACGTTTTTTTAATGACAGAGATGCTGAGGCTTCTGTGCAGGTTGCGATTCTTGGTAATGAATTAAAAGATTTTTTGTTTTCCGAATCTGACCCTTTAGGTGCATATATTAAAGTTAATGGTGTGAATTTTAAGGTTATAGGTGTATTGACTGCTAAAGGAGATAAAGGTCACGATAAGCCGGATGAATCTTTATATATTCCATATACTACTGCAATGAATAAACTTTTTGGTCTGGATGATTTGCATGAGATAGTTATTATGGGGGATGAAAAATTTGATTTGTCAAAAGTTGAAAACAGTATTGAAGAGCTTCTTAGGGATAGACACAATATAAAACCTGAAGCTGAAAGTGATTTTAGGATATTTAACCAGGCCGAATTGATACAAGCCGCTAATAAAGTAAGTAAAACTTTTACTTTGCTTCTTGGTAGTATTGCAGGTATCTCTTTAGTAGTAGGAGGAATAGGAATTATGAATATAATGCTGGTTACTGTTTCTGAACGAACAAGAGAAATAGGTGTTCGTATTGCCATAGGAGCAAGAAGGGTTGATATTCTAATACAATTTTTATTAGAGTCTATTTTGATTTGCAGTGTAGGAGGGGTTTTAGGGGTATTGTTCGGTATAGGTATTGCCGAATTTATAAGTATTTTTACAAAGTATAGCTCAGTTATACAGCTATGGAGTGTATTATTAAGCTTGCTTGTTTCTGTCAGTGTTGGTACTTTCTTTGGATATTATCCTGCCCGGAGAGCTGCTTTTTTAAATCCTATCGATGCATTACGCCACGAATAAATGAAAAAATTTAAATTAAACATACATTATTTAGTTCCCTTAATACTTGGAATAGTATTATTTTCTATTGTAACTGTGTGGGGATACAATGAAATGAGGATATTTGGAGATAGAGCCAAAAAAATCATAACCCAGGAAAGTAATATTACTATCAAAGCAATAAAAGGGATTATACAATCCAGATGTTTGGAGGAAAGATATCTAAAAGACGCCTTGAATTCTTACTGGGTAATATTGTTGATCAAACAATACTTAAATATGTATGTATAAAGAAAAGCAATAAAATTATTTTTGAATCGAAAAGCAGTAATCTTGTTAACATGGATGACTCAAGTTCTGATTTGCATAACAACAATCTATATTATTTTAGCTCTGATATAAAATTACAAAATTTACCTCCGCCACATCCACCGCCATCATCGCGATTATTTTTTCCGCCTTATACAGGAATGCCCAATATTAAATTTAGGGCTAGACATAATGGTAGAGTGGCGACAGATAGAATAATTGATTCAATAAAAGCTGAAAATGATTTTAAACGGCACCCAGAAAGATTTATTAACTTTGCAGAGTCTACACAAACAATAACAATTGGGCTTGATGTTTCAATAGTGAAAAAGCAGCTTGATGACGAGTTAAGGAAGACCTTGATCTTTTATATTATTTCATGTATTGCGATTTTAATATGGATTTTTGCATGGATTTTTTTTATAAAAAACAGCAGATTGAAACTGAAATATGCTCAAATGAAAGAAAAATCGGCCAGATTAGAAGAGTTGAGTTTGACTGCTTCAGGGCTGGCGCATGAGGTAAAAAATCCTCTGGGAATAATTCGCGGTTTAACACAGAATATTTTAAAAAACAGTAATACTTCTTTGATAATAAATTCTGCTGAAAAGATTATAGATGAAGTAGATATAACAACAGAAAGATTGTCCGATTTTATGAACTATGCAAGACATAGAAATCCACGTATAAGTAGTATAAACTTAAAAAAATATTTTAATGAAGTTTCCGAGATGCTTTGCTTTGAACTGAATGAAAAGAATATTGGTTTAGAATTGGATATAGATGAAATAAATACTCTGGCCGATAAAGAATTCCTTGATCAAATTGTTATTAATATTATTATGAACAGTATTAATGCGTGTTCTAGAGGAAGCATTATTAAGGTGAATAATATAATAATAAAACCCGGTATTTGTATTTTGGAAATTTCTGATAATGGACCTGGTATTGAAGTAACACTATTAGATAATATATTTAAACCATATGTTTCCAATAATCCGGAAGGTCATGGAATAGGTTTAGCCATAGTAAAAAAACTTATAGATACTTTAGAATGGGAAATAGATGTTGATTCTCAAATAGGAAAAGGTACTAAAACTATAATTTCCGGTATAAAGATTGCGATGTAGTATGAAACCCTTAGTGTTAATTGTAGACGATGAAAAACATTTTAGAGACTTATATTCTCAAATTATTAAAACTCTTGATGTTGATGTTGAAACAGCTGTTTCCGCAGAAGAAGCTTTAAAGTTTATTAGTAATAATATTCCAAATATTATTATTTCAGATGTAAGAATGACAGGGATTGACGGCATAACGTTTTTGAGAAAAGTGAAAAGTGATTACCCTGAATTACCATTTCTATTAATAACTGCTTATGCAAGTATTAGAGATGCTGTCAGTTCTTTGAAGTTTGGTGCCATTGACTATTTTGAAAAACCGGTTGATCTGGATGAACTCAAAGTTGCTGTCGGTGATATTTTAAATATTGGTAATAAAAATATCAAATTAGAATTTCCTAAATCAGCTTTAGACGGTATCATAGCTGAAAGTTCAATAATGCTTAATGTCTTTAATGATGCCTTTAGAGTTGCTAAAAGCGATGTAACTGTTCTAATCACCGGGGAAAGTGGAACAGGGAAAGAGGTAGTTTCAGAGTTTATTCATAATAACAGTAGCAGAGCCTCCAATAAAATGGTAGCGTTGAATTGTGCTTCTATACCTGCCAGTATTCTTAACAGTGAACTTTTTGGTCATGTAAAAGGAGCATTTACAGGAGCTGTTTCCAATAGGCTTGGCAAGTTTAGAGAAGCTGATCTCAGCACTCTTTTTTTAGATGAAATAGGTGATATGCCTTTGGAACTTCAGTCTTCACTGCTAAGAGCAATTGAGAACAGAAGAATTTCGCCGGTAGGCAGTGATAAAGAACTGAGGGTAGATGTTAGGCTTATTGCTGCTACAAACAAATCTTTGGAAGAAGAAATTTTTAAAGAAAAATTCAGAGAAGATCTGTTCTACAGATTAAATGTAATTACATTGGAACTTCCTCCTTTGAGAGAAAGAATCGAAGATATAATACCTTTAGCGAGACATTTCTTGAAATCTCCCGCTGGTATAAATAAAAGATTTTCTGCAAATACCATGAGAATTCTGCAAAGTTATCGTTGGCCGGGAAATATAAGAGAGCTTGCAAATGCAGTTAAAAGGGCCAGGATCCTGTCAAGAACTGAAATGATTATGCCGGAACATTTACCTCCCAATATCAGGAAAAGTATTAATACTGGTGCTTCTCAAAAATTTTGTATTCAAGTTCAAACGATGGAAGAGATAGAAAAAGATACTATTATTAATGCTTTAGAAAAAACTAAAGGTAATCAGACAAAAGCTGCATTGCTTTTAGGGATAAGTCGAAGAACTCTTATCAATAAAATCAAAAAGTATACAAAAGCCGATTTGAAATTCGGAATTTAATGAAGCAAATAAATTGAATCATTGTTCAATGCTGATATAGTTTGTCATAATCTGGCTTTTGTATATGTTTTCTCCCAAATTAAAAATTTTTCCGAAATGAAGAAGCGAATATAGGGCTATTCGCCCCACTAAAGAATTTATCTATTTCTAAAATCGAAAAGCTCAAAGAACTCCATAGAAATGAAACAAATCGTAGATTTGCGGATCGTATTAAGACTGTTTTACTGCTTGACAAAGGCTGGTCATATACCAGAATATCAGAAATTCTTTTGCTGGATGATCAAACTATCAAGAATTATGAAAGTAAATATCTTGAAGGAGGACTTGACCGACTTCTAACATTTGACTATAAAGGTCGGGTGACAAAACTGACAACAGAGCAGGAAAAAGAATTAAAGGCTCATGTTGGAAAAATGTATTACAACGATTCAAAACTTTTAATCGAATATGTGAAAGAAAAATATGGAGTTATTTTTTCGGAAAGCGGGATCGTAAATTTACTTCATAGACTTGGTTTTGTATACAAACTCACAAAAGTAATACCGGCTAAACCTGATCCTGATAGACAACTTAAGCATCTCAGAAAATACGAAAAGCTTAAGGCGTTAAAGCATGACGACAGTGTAATAATGTTTATGGATGGAGTACATCCTGAATTTAATTCTAAGCCAACTTACTGCTGGATCGAAAAAGGAAAGGAGAAAGAAGTCAGAGCAAATACAGGACGTAAAAGGATCAATCTTAACGGAGCAGTTAATATCAATAATCTTGATCTGATTATTAGGGAAGATTGCTCTGTTAATGCCTATTCTACAGTTGAATTGTTTAAACAAATAGAAGCCTTTTACCCTTTAGCACCTGCTATTTATATTGTTGCAGATAATGCAAGGTATTACAGATCAAAAATGGTTAAAGAATATCTCAAAAATTCGAGAATTAGAATTGTTTTCATTCCACCATATTCTCCAAACTTGAACTTAATAGAAAGGTTATGGAAATTTTACAGGAAAAATATTCTTTATGATTGTTGCTGTAAGACTTTTGATGAATTCAGAAAAACTACAATGATTTTTTTTACAAATATTAAGGATTATTCAGATAAATTGACATCATTGCTGACTGAAAATTTTCAGATAATTGGCAAATCATGCACATGATTTGTATATATACTCGCACGATTGCAAAAGTTAATCTTGATTAAGATTTTAGCTTAGCTTGAAAACATAAAATCTCGAAAACCTAATTGCTGCGAGTATATAGTGCTTGAACGAGAATTGTATAAACCTTTTATTGAGAGTTAGTTGTATTAAGGCAATCTTAGTAAAAATAGTGTAATAAAACCTGAAATTTCATCTTTAAAAGTTATCATATCTGCAAAAAAATGCTACATTAAAATAATGTAAATTATTTATTATAAACGTAAGCGTCAATTAGCCCCCATCTTTTAATCTTCTTTCACAGTGTTAATTTTATAATATTTCTGTAATGAATTATTAACATCTTTGAGGAGGTTCAGTAATGGCGAATCATAAATCCGAGAATATAGTCAAGTGGAAGCATGAAGTATCTAAGTGGTCTGCATCAGGTTTAAGTCAGCATGAGTACTGCCGCAGAATGAATATTCCCTGCAGTACATTTCATGGCTGGTACAGCAAGTTAAAGAAGCTTGATGTAGAAGTTGCAGCTGCGGTTACAAGTAGTTTTGTCAGGATGAAGTTCAATGATTCAAGGTTATTATCTGAAGAAGTTCAGTCAAAGTTATCAGGAGTTAATATTTCGATTGGTGAATCTGTTAATATTTGTCTCAGCAGAGGATTTGAAGTAAAGGATTTTCAGAGAGCTGTTAAAGCACTGCTGGAGGTGTTATGATCAATATCAGTCATTCATTAATATATTTATACGATAGGCCTGCAAATATGCATATGAGTTTTGAAGGTTTGAGCGGATTAGTTGAGTCATCTTTTCCCGGCAAACTTCTAAGTGGAAGCTGTTTTGTTTTTCTAAACAGACTTAAAGATAAAATTAAAGTATTAAGATTTGATGGCGATGGTTTTGAAATTTACTATAAACGTCTTGAAAAAGGTAGATTTATCATAGATGACAGAGGTAGAACAGAACTTTCAAGACGAGACTTTCTAATGCTTTTTGAAGGTATAAAACCCAGTAGTCTGGATAAAAGATTCAACTTGAAAAAAGTTAGCTGAAATCTAAATTTTGAGTGTAAATAATACTGTTGCGCTGTATCTTTTTATATGGATGCAACAGTAGAACAATCAGTTAAAACAATAGAAGAGCTTGAGAGTAAAAACCGCTTTCTGGAAGCCGAGCTACTTTGTCTTAAAGAACAGCTTGAGTGGTTTAAGAGACAGGTGTTTGGACAAAAATCAGAGCGTTTTATAGAAGAATTTCCTCCTGAATTGCCTGTACTTCCGGGATTGAATATTCCAGAAAAAGATGAAACAAAAGTAGGGTTGAAGGTAATTCCTGAGCATAAACGTAAAAAGAAAAGCAAAAATAAAAATCAGTATAAAGTAGAGTACCCCGATACTCTGGATGTCAAAGAGGAAGTAATAGATATTCCTCCTGAAAACAGAATACACCCTGAAACGGGAGAAGAGTTAGTAGAAATAGGTCGTGATGTTACAGAGAAGCTTGGGTACAGAACATCTTCCTACTATATACACAGAACAGTTACAGTTAAATACGCAGTAAAAAACAATTCACTTGCCGGCGTTGTTCAGTGTTCTGTTCCTGACTGTATTGTTACAGGTTCAAAGTTTACACCGGAATTTATGGCTCATATTGTTACTGAAAAATATGCATACCATATGCCAATATACAGAATACAGGAAAAGCTTGCAGCTCATGATATAAAAGTAACACGGCAGACATTAAGTTCGCTTATTATGAATATTGGCCTTAAATTGACACCTATATATGATCAGATGAGAGAAAATCTTTTTAAATCAGGTTATCTATTTACAGATGATACCGCTGTAAATATGCTTGACCCAGGCAATGGTAAAACAAAAACTACAAGAATATGGATATACTCTTGTGCCAATCCCAATGCACCTCCATATCAGATATATTCCTTCAGCCCCGACAGAAGTCATTTCTATCCAACAAATTTTCTTAAAAATTTTGAAGGTGTCATTCATGCTGATGCATATGAGGCATATGTAAAGCTTGATGCTGATGAAAGCTCATGTATTGACCGGGCTGCATGCTGGTGTCATGCACGCAGATATTTTGAAGAAGTAAAATCTATTGACTTGAAACTCAGAGATAATGTCCTGAGAAAGATCAGGTATTTGTTTATGTTTGAAAGGCTGGCATGGAAAGCTGATTCGCAAACAAGGCTGAAAATAAGACAGGAACATGAACTTAAAATTATTGATGAAATTTTCACAATGCTCAGAGAAAAAGTAGTAGAAGGTACACTGCTACCAAAATCCAATCTGGCAAAAGCTATAGGATATATGCTTAAATATGAAAATAACTTCAGACTCTATCTGAATGATCCAAATATCAGAATGGAAAATAATACTGCTGAAAGAGGATTAAGAAAAGTTGTACTCGGCAGAAAAAACTGGCTTTTCTTTGGAAGTAAAAGAGCAGGTGAAGCTGCTGCTGTTATATACTCGCTTATTCAAACATGCAGGATTATGGGAATAGAACCATTTGAATATATGACTGATATCTTCAAAAGGCTGATGACACACCAAAACAACAGACTCTTTGAATTACTTCCGGACAAATGGGCTGAAGCCAGGAATATATAACACTGATGTAAGAATTGACTGATTGTACATAAATCATATATATGGACAGATTTTACGTTTACTTATAAACGAGTTAAATATTGCATACAGATAGATTATTTAATAGTGATAAAATTGATAATATTCAAAACTTCGGAGTTAAGGTGTGAGAAAAGCATTCGATAGTCAGATGAAATTAGGAGAGGTTGATATTGCAGGGATACAATTTGATTTAAGGTCAAGAGATGAAATACCTAAGTTATTGATGGGGCTGCAGGCTATTTACTGCAATAGTGAAATACGTGAGAAAGTATTTACAGTACTTGAAGATTCTCTTCCAAAAGCATCTAAGAAAACTGGACGCCCCGGAATGGAGCTTTGGAAAATACTTGTACTTGGAACACTTCGTTTAAACTGCAACTGGGATTTTGACAAGGTTAAGGAAATGGCAGATAATCATTCTACTCTTCGCGAAATGCTCGGGCATGCTAAATGGATTGATGATAAAAAATATCCACTCCAAACATTGAAAGATAACATAAGTCTCTTTAAGCCTGAAACTCTGGATGCAGTTAATAAAATAGTTGTAGAATATGGTCATACTCTTAAAAAAAAACGGAAGATTTAAACTGCAGATATGATTCTTTTGTTGTTGAAAGCAATGTTCATTATCCTACTGACATAAACCTTTTATTTGACTCAGTTCGCAAAACAGTAGAGTTAATTTCCAATGTTTGCAAAGACCTGAATATAAGTGGTTGGCGACAAAACAAAAGTCTGCTGCAAAAACTAAAAAATAAAATGCGTAAGCTCCAGAAAATGAAGCATTCTACATCTAAAGACGAAAGTAAAAAAGAAGAGCGAAAAACTGAGATAAAAACAGCCTGTCAGGTTTATACCAAATATGCAGATCTACTACTGGAAAGAGCTACAGTCGATATTGAGAGAATAAGAGAAACAACGACTGACATTACAGTTGAACTTGTCCTTACACCTATTGTGAAATTTGCAGACTACGGTAAAAAATTTATTGATTTAACTTTGAGGCGAATTGTGAATGAAGAAAAAATCCCTCACGAAGAGAAAATATTTTCAATTTTTGAAGAATACACAGAGTGGCTGTCAAAAGGCAAAGCCGGAGTTTCTCAGGAATTAGGAAAAAATGTTTGCATAATCGAAGATCAGTTTGGTTTTATCCTGAATCATAAAATAATGGAAAAGCAAACAGATCGTGATATAGCAGTAGAGTTTACCAAGGAAACTATTGCTAAACTTCCAAATGTAAAAAGATGCAGTTTTGATAAAGGCTTCTGGAAACCGGATAACAAAGAAGAGTTATCCAAAATCCTGGATAAAGTCATAATGCCTAAAAAAGGGAAGTTAAGTCAAAAAAATAAAGAAGAGGAATTTGCTAATGATTTCAAAAAGTCAAAAAATCAACATTCAGCAGTGGAGTCTGCAATAAATGCTCTTGAAAATCATGGTCTTGACAGGTGCCCTGATAAAGGAATAAGGGCTTTTAGACGTTATGTATCATATGCTGTACTTGCCAGAAATATCCAAATTTTAGGAAATATCATTCAGGAAAAAGAGAGCCTGCGCAAAAAGCGTTCTGAGAAGATGAAGCAGGTAAAAAGAAGACTGGTAGCGTAAGCTAATTTTTTATTCTAAATTTTGTAGGTTGTTTGATTTGACATGTAACCGATGTATCTAAAAATAGGCAATTTGAGGTATTATTTTGAGAAAATAAAGTTTTTAGTTTTGTTTAGCTGGTTAATTTGAAATTATCATGAAAAAATAGTGGCGACAATTTCGGAAAAATAGAGTTTTCGGTCAGCCACTATATAATCTTACTGATTAACTTCAAATATCTTATATATTGCATATTATTCCAAAGAATGGCTATAGGTTATATAATAATTTCTACTTTTTTGTAAAAAACAGCTTGAATAGAGTTTTTTCTGCAAAAAAACTATGGTCTATAATATCTGAATATTGTATAATTACTTGTGGTTGAATAAGTATTATTTTTCATAAACTTAAAAATGAAGGTATTTAGTATTATGATGAAAAGATATTTAGTTTTTTTGTTGGGATTGTTGATTTCGTTTGCTGTCTTTGCTGAACAGGGAAAAAGAATAAGTGTAGATGATATTCCTCCATATCTTAAAGCATTGCAGATTAAGGCTGAAACTATAGGACCATACTATATGCAGAGTAGTTCTGCAGACGATTTATGTTGTGGTGCTACTTTGTATGGTGCTACAGAACAGGAGTCGGTAACAGATCCCAATACACTCTGTTTTTCTGGAGGCGGAGCTAAAGGAATTGCATATTCAGGTGTTCTCAAATATCTGGTAGAAAAAGATAAAATGAAAAATATAACAAGGTTTGTCGGTACTTCTGCAGGTTCAATTACCGCCGGATTGTTCAGTTTGGATTGGAAGGGGGATTACGAAAAGCTTGAAAATATTATAAGTAATACGAATTTTGCCAATTTTGTAGCAAAAGATCAAATGTTTGAGGATACTAATATTTCCGGTCTTTTAAATATTATGGCAGGAGGTCATTATACCGGGGGGATTTATGGATGGGTCATTATGAATGGCTATGGTCTGGTTAAAGCTGAAGTAGAAGACTATGGTGTATGTACCGGAGATGCGGTGTTGGAATGGTTTCAGACAATATTTGAAGAACAAGGGTATGACAAAGATATAACCTTTGAGGAGCTACATAATAAGACAGGTAAACATCTTGTATTGTTTTCAAGTTGTATAACTTTTAGAATGCCTGCTGTTTTTGATTATAAAAATACACCTGATTTTCCAGTAACTTTGGCTATGAGAGCTTCTATGGCGATTCCATTGTTTTTTGCGCCAGTGCATAGTGATTATGGCGGAGTAGATGCTTACTTTGTTGATGGTGGTGTTGCAAATAATTATCCTATCTGGTATTTTGATTCTGATTCTTCTGCTAAGACTTTAGGTTTTATTCTATCTCCTGAATCTGCATTTAATTCTAGTGATTATACTGTTTATGATATAAAAAATGTTATGGATGATATACAGGGAACCTTCTCCATTATGCTGAATAATGAAGCAACTGTAATGCTGCAGGGAAATCAGTATAGAACAATTTTTATTGATCCGGGCAGTGTCGGTACTTTGAGTTTTACTTTGACAGATAAACAGAAAAGTGAGTTAATTAATACAGCATATACAGCCACAAAAAATTACTTTGAAGGAGGAACAAGTAGTCAAAGTAAAGATACTGCTTCATCTTTGTAAAATGTTAAATATAAAACAGTTTAAATATAGAAATGATAATTTAGCTTATGTTGTTTATGGACATTCAGAGGCTATAGCAATTGATCCGGGATGTCCTGAAAATATATTTAAATTTATTAATTCAAAAAAAATAAAGCTTACTTATATCCTTAACACTCATTCTCACAAAGATCATACAATGGGGAATGAGGGGTTGCAGAAGCTTACTGGAGTTAGATTAAGTAATAGGCTTCAACTTCAGACTTTATATGTAGATAGTGAATTTGTAGCTGTAATTGATACGCCGGGGCATACCTTGGATTCTGTATGCTTTGTTGCGAATAAGTTTGTTATAACAGGTGATACATTGTTTGTTGCTAATATTGGCAATTGCTCTGACTCAAATCTTAAGCTTTTTAAGGAAAGTCTGGATAAACTTCTTGATCTACCTTCTGATACCTTGGTATATCCCGGACATGACTATACAAAACGCTCTTTAGACTTTGCCTGCGGGGTTGATTCGAGAAATGTTGATATTGAAAAATTCAGTAAGTGGTATAAAAAGTCGCCGGTGTTTAGCAAAATAGGTTGGGAAAAAAAGATCAATCCTTATTTAAGGGCACAAACCAATGATATAAAAAGTCACCTTAAAAATAAAGGTTTATGTGTCGATACAGAGTTTGATTGTTTCAATTCTTTGATGAAGTTGTACAAAAAAATAAAGAGAGATTAGGCTTATGACTATCAGATGTTTGGATGATAATAATATATTGACTGATAGAAAAACTTTTGTCGGAAATATCCCCATTAGATTAATTTATAAAAATAGACAGTTTACTGCTTCAGAGAATGGCTGTATTATTTTTTATCATGGTTTGGGTGCATCTAAAGACAAACAGACAAAAGAACTGGAAGAATTGGCCTGTGCCGGTTTTTTGGCAATTGGTGTAGATAACGTGGGACATGGTGAGAGGCTGTATAAGGATTTTGATGAAAGATTTTCGGAAGATAACCCGGACAGGATAAAAAATATTTTAAAAACCGTATGGGATACTGCATCTGAAATTAAAACCCTTATTTATGGCTTAGTTAGCAGTAAAATCCTAATAAATGACAAGTTAGGTGTTGCAGGAATATCTATGGGAGCTTTTGTCTCTTATGCGGTGGCCACTTTAGAGCCAAGGATAAAAACAATTGTTTCTATTCTTGGTTCTCCTACCTGGGGCGATTATATTCAGAGTCCTCATCATAATATTGACAAATATTCTGAAGTTTCTCTCTTATCAATGAATGCGGGATTGGATGAAATAGTTCCTGCAGAAAAAGCAAGAGAGTTTCATATGGATTTAAAAAAACATTATTCAGATTATGATTCCAGATTTAAATACATAGAATATCCCAATTCGGGACATTTTATGGAAGAGAATGACTGGAATTCATGCTGGCAGGAGTGTATGAACTGGTTTGAAGCAAGACTTTAAACTATGAATATATATTGTGCTGATACTTGCTTTATTCTATCATTAATCTTAATTTATCTTTCCGGTTAAAATGGAATCCTAATTTTAGGTAGTGTAGGTTTTATGATTAATATTTTAGGAATTGGTGTTGTAGGGACATACGGAAGGGGATTGGACAGTTTAGAAGCAGTGCTTCAGAATGAAAGGTTTGTAGAACCTGATTTTATTGATGTTCATGGCTTAACTTCTAAAGTTCCTGTTTATTCCGTAAAGAAGGAAGATTTAAAAGATAAGACTTTGTCCAGGAAAATGAGGCGGGCTGACAGATTCAGTAAGATGGCTGTAATTGCTGCTTCGGATGCGTTAAAAGATAGTGAGCTTTCAAGTGGGGATGGTAACTGTGATAACAGTTCAGTCGGGGTTATTTTATCTACTGGATTTGGACCACATGCTACAACCTTTGATTTTTTGGATGGTTATCTTGATTACGGAGAAGCTGCAGTTTCTCCTACATCGTTTTCGCATTCTGTGCATAATGCTGCAGCTTCATATATATCCAGTTTACTGGGGATACGTGGACCTACACATACAGTAACAGATTTTGATTTACCTTTTCAAAATGCATTTTTAGTTGCTGATTCATGGCTCAATGAAGGTAGATGTGAATATGTACTTCTTGGTTCTGTAGATGAGCTGGGTAAGGAAATGGAATATGTATTTAACCGCATATATTCTTGCAATGTGACAGATAATACTAGTGGAAATATTGTTGAATCTTCTGTTATTCCAGGGGAAGGGGCTGTGTTTTTCTTATTATCTAAAGGTAATATAAAGAACAGTTATTGTAACGTTTCCAGTTCTCTTTGTTCTCTTGAATGTGAGAATGAAAAAATAGATATCAGAATAATGGATTCGAGTTTGATGAAAGAAAACTTTGAGTGCACTAATAATTTTACTGCACTGGAAAAAAAATCTTTCACGGCAGATTATCGATCTTTTTTGGGTGATATGAAAATAACTACTGCGTTTAATGTTGCCATTGGTGCTTTAATTTTAAAAAACCAGTGTTTTTATTCTTCTCAGGATAAAATTGAAACAATAATTAAAACAATCGCCTGCTCAAAGTACAGCACAACTAGCAATTCTGTTTCAGAAATATTCTTAAATATAGACTAAAGTAATGGATTTTTATGAAAGCTATATCTTTTAAGCTGCGTATTTTATTTTTTTCTTTAATTTTTTTATCCTTATCCTTTTCCATGTATGGTGTGAGGTCTCTTCTGACTGTTAATTCTCCATGGAAGGGTGATTTTGGAGGTATGCTAAAAAGGAACTTTATTAGAGTTCTTGTACCTTATAGTAAAACCTTTTATTTTTTGGACGGTGCTCAGCAAAGAGGAATAACATATGACCTGCTTGTTGAGTTTGAAAGGTTTTTGAATAAGAAATTTAAAAGGAAGAATATTCAGATACAAATAGTAATAATTCCAACGAGACGTGATAAGCTTATCGATGGCCTGGTTAATGGTATAGGCGATATTGCTGCAGGTAACCTAACTATTACTGCTGATAGAGAAAAGAAGGTCGATTTTTCTACGCCTTTGATGAAAGATGTAAGCGAGATATTGGTTTTGGGTCCAAAACAGGGAAAAATAAAGTCTTTTGACCAGATGAATCTTTATGTTAGAAAGTCAAGCAGTTATTATCAAAGCATAGTTGATATTAATAGAAATTTGCTTAAACTTGGAAAACAGCCTATTCGGGTAACCCTGGCTGATGAAGTACTTGAAGATGAAGATATTCTTGAAATGATGAATGCAGGAATTGTTTCTATGAGCGTAATTGATAGTCACAAGGGAAAATTTTGGGAGCAAATATTTAAAAAAATAGATTTTGATTTTGATGTTAAGTTCAGGACTAAAGGGGAAATTGCCTGGGCATTTCGTAAAGACAGTCCTGCATTAAAAAAAGTAATTGATGGATTTATTAAAGAACATAAAAAAGGCACTTTGATTGGAAATATACTATTTAAAAGATATCTTCAAAATACAAAATGGATGACAAACTCATTAGAAACAGATAATATTAAAAGGTTTAAAGAAACAGAGGGCTTTTTTAAGGAATATTCTACATTATATGGTTTTGAATGGTTGTTCATAACAGCTCAGGCGTATCAGGAATCGAAAATTAATCAGGAATTAGTGAGTTCTGCTGGGGCTGTCGGAGTAATGCAGCTTCTGCCTGCAACTGCTGCCGATACTTCTGTAAATATATCTAACATTTATGAAATTAAGCCTAATATTGAAGCAGGTACAAAATACCTTTGTTACATTCGTAAAAACTTTTTTGATAATGATGAAATTGATGATAGAAATAAGTTGTTCTTTTCTTTAGCTGGTTACAATGCAGGCCCAAATCGTATTAGTAAATTAAGAAAGGAAGCTGAAGATGCAGGGCTTGATAAGAATAAATGGTTTCAAAATGTTGAAGTTATTGCAGCAAAGCGTATTGGACGTGAAACGGTAAGGTACGTAAGTAATATTTATAAATATTATCTGGCATACTCCTCTATTGCTAATGAAGAAAAACAGAAAAACAGTATAATTAAGAATTATATAAAAGAAGATAAGTCTTTCTGATCTGTACCGAAAGTATAATTCGAATTTTTAAATCATTGTTGGAACTTTTTAATTCGATATTCATAATTATAATTTGACTTACTAGGTTTTTATGGATAATCCATTAGACAAACATATCTATGAAAGAAGAACTAGAAAGCGTGAAATTGATGTAAGGGGACCATTTTTTAGAGACCAGACCGCAATAATTCATTCTTTACCTTTTCGAAGACTAAAACATAAAACTCAGGTTTTTTTCTCTCCTGAAAGTGATCATATCTGTACCAGAATAGAGCATGTAATGCATGTTGCAACAATAGCAGCAACAATTTGTAAAGGATTGAATAGAAATGGTTGGAATTTAGATGGAGAAATGGCATTTGCAATAGGTTTGGCTCATGATTTGGGGCATGCACCGTTTGGACATGCCGGTGAAGCTGCATTGAATGCTGTGCTAAAAGATGATGTATTTATGCATGAGCATAATAGTTATCGGGTTGTTCAGTATTTAGCTGACTTAAATCTGACTTATGGGGTTAAGGATGGTATAATTTGTCATAATGGAGAAAAGTTTGAACAGTTCCTAACACCTAAAAGTATTGAGAATGATCTTGATATTATTAATGATAGAAATTGTATCCCATGTTCTTTTGAAGGGTGTATTGTTAGATTTTCTGATAAAATTGCCTATCTGGGGAGAGATATTGAAGATGCTCTATATGCAAAATTAATCACGATGAATGATATACCTGATAATATAAGAGAGGATCTTGGAACAAGTAACGGCGCTATTATTAATAAATTTGTAATAGATGTTATTAACACATCAAAAGATAGCGCTAGAATTGAATTTTCAGATGATAAATATGAATTATTAAAAATATTGAGAGATTTTAACTATAAAAAGATCTATCTACACGAAAAAAATCTACGTTACCTTGAATATTCTAAAAAAATAGTGGAAGTTTTATTTGATTATCTACTGGATAAATATTTAAGATATGGATATGATTATTCGGCCTATAATAGAGGATGCATCGAACTTGATCACTGGTTTGGTGACTATTTAGAGAAAATGAAACCCCCGCATGATAAAGAGAATACGAGTTCAGAAAGAATTGTAGTGGATTATATTGCAGGTATGACTGATTCGCATGCTCTTAAGTGCGTCAAAAGTATTGTATTGCCGACTCCTATAATTTGATTAGGTCTTTATACTACTATTTTGCTTTAATATTTCTTAGTCTTATAAACTCTATTTTTCTTGCCGGTATAAATATTACAGTTATAAATCCCAATAGGATCGTAGTATAAAACAAATAGTCTAATCCATGTATGCTTATCTCATCAAAAATAGTTGCTGCCATAGGAGCAAAGCCGGCAATTGCTACACCGATTCCATAACTCACAGAACAACCTGAAGAACGTACATCTGTGGGAAATATCTCAGTATAAAATGGAGTTGAAGCACCCTGTATCCAGGCTGTAGAAAATGTCAAACCTAATGTAGATAATAGAACATACGAAAAACTGTGATGGTCAAGAAAACGCAATATTGGATAACATGAAACAACAAATATTGCAAATGCCAGAACCAAACATCTTTTACGTCCTATAATATCTGATAAAAATCCAAAAAATGGAACGGCTAAGGAAAGTAATATTAAAGCAATTGCGTTGATAACTAAAGCATTTTTCATTGTTAATTTTTCAATTTCTACAGTGTAAGTGACGAGATAAGTAACTATTAGGTAATAAAGAGTTGATGTAACAACTGATAATATTGTGATTGATATTAATGCTTTTTTATGGTATTTAAAAAGTACTATCAGCGGTACTTTCTGACTAATATCTTTTTTTTCTTCAGATGAAAGTTTTTCATCCGGGTCAATATGATGTTTGTGGTCTTGCTCTCGAAGAACAAATTGTGTTATTAGAAGTACTATACTGAATGCGAATGGTATTCTCCAGGAAAAGCTCTGCCAGGTTTGTGGTAAAAAAGTTAAGCAAACGTAACTTACAAAAGCTGCAATTACAAATCCAACAATCGTAACAGAGTAAGCTATACCGTTATTAAAACCTTTATATCTATACATATCATCTTCTGTTGTGATTGTTAAAAGATTGCTGTACTGTCCTCCAGCTGATAGTCCCTGTACGATACGAACTATTACAAGAAGTATTGGAGCTGCCATACCTATGGCACTGTATGTAGGTAGGCAAGCCATTAAAATTGTTGGTATTCCCATACATAAAATAGCGAGATTCATTGCATAGAACCTGCCTGTTTTATCACCAATGTAGCCAAATATTACTCCCCCCAAAGGCCTGGCAAGAAATCCTACACCAAATGCGGCAAAAGTTGCTAATAGTGCAACAAAATGATTTGTGTCAGGAAAGAATTGTTCTGCTATGATATCAGCAAAATAACCATATAAACAAAAATCATACCATTCTATTACGTTTCCAAGCGATATTTTAAGCAGTCTAAGAATTTTGTTTTTAGTATTCATTATCTATTTTCCATGATTCGTGGTTAGTTTTGCTGGATTATGTATTTAAGGTTTCGTTCCAATTTTTTTACTATTTTTATTATGTAATCAACATAGGAACTGAATCTATATATAAGCACACGTCTTATTTCTTTTGAGCAGGAAAGCTTGTTGATTTGCCTATAGAAACTGCTTGCGAGTAATGAAATATCTTTATTATATTTTTCTGCAATATGAATATCATCTAATAAGCCTGTCCATGTATTGAGCCTGTCATGGTATTTATGAAAACTATATTTGTTTGATAATTCCCTTAATAACAGGTTTACATATGAGTTTATAATATTTTCTATTGTAAGATAAGGAACGGAAATATTTTCTGTAAAACTGTATTCTCTGAGTACTGCAGAACCCAGGTAAGCATTAAGAAGAATCAGTTCATCTTTGAAGAACAATCTATTTTTTTTATTCATAAAGCCTATAGGGAAACTAATTGCTTCTGCAAGGGAACTAACTTCAGTTCTACTTAAATTTGTTTTTAGAACATAACTTTTCAATTCATTTGCGTAATCAAATACTGTTGCAACTTTTTTTGTCATTTTTTTTGATTTTAATTAGTGTACTAACTAATAATAAAGATGGTTTTTATTGTTTACTAGAGTATGAAATATTCTTTTATTGCTGTCTTATTGTATAGAACTCTATATAATTATAATAGTGGGGAATTAACTTAATGCAAGTGAATAGAAAGATACAAAAATGTAATTACTCGTTAAATATCTCTGATAATGGATTTTGGGAGAAAAGCTGAAGTTCAAACTTTATTGAGTTCGTCATGACTTGCCAAAACAGGTGAAGCTGATAAATTTTCTGCATCCATCATATAGGCAATTCGTTGTAATGAGGACAGTATCTGCATTTGTTCCCAGTCATTGATTTTGGTAAGTTTTTTTATGAAATGTTCCTGGAGTAGGGATGGATATCCCAATTTAAATGTTTCAACTGCTTTTGAAGTTGGTATTACATCTATCACACGTTTGTCTGTTAATGATTTCTTTCGTTCAACATAGCCCTGTTTAACAAGTCTATCGAGTATAGAAGAAACAGTTGCCTGGCTAAGATTTACTTTTTTTGCGATTTTACCTGTCGTAGACGAATTTGTTTCTAATATTTCTTTTAAAATTAGCATCTGCGGTCCGGTAATACCAAATTTCTGATGTAATGATTTTGAATGTAGATCTATAGCTCTTGTAATTCTACGTAGTGCAGATAGTATTTCATCACAAATATCGATATGTTCACTCATTTTTTTTATTATTATTTATATTGAATTTAAGGCAAATATGACGATAGATATCAGTGCTTAAAATATTGTAGATTCTAAATTTTTCAAATTAATTTAAACTATACCGGAAGTATTTTAGTTTTTGACTATTTTATTGAAACCTAACTCAAAGAATTGCTTAGAACTGGAGCTCTATTAAAAGTCATTTGAGTGATAATTTTTTGTATGAGTTCACGATTTTAGTTGCGCTCAAATAGTAATGAAGACACATCTAAAGCTGTGAACTCATACGGAGTATTAGACTCTTGATACAGCTCCTTATAAACCTATAGATCGCAGTCAAAATACAGTTTAAGTGTGTAAGAATTCTATTATTAAGACATTAGAGGTAATTTCAAAACTATCGAAATTAGATATTATTTGAACTAAATGGATTAACAGAAAGATTTCCATGCTATTTTATATAAGCAAAAAAATAGAAATAGCAAAAACTACAGGAGTTTTAAATGGAACATCTTTCATGTTTATTTAATAGCATACAAAACTGGCTTTTGCCAGACCTTGAAGAAGAATTAGGAGAGTTAAGTTCAAAGCAGATAGAGTTTATTAAAGCAGTAGAACTTCTAAGACCTGATATGTTCCTTGATAATTTAAACTGGTGCGGAATAGGCAGGAAACCTTCCAGTAGGTTGAGTCTTATAAAAGCTTTTATAGCTAAGCCTATATTTCGTATTGCAGATACGGTGAGTCTGATTGATTTCATAAAATCTAATCCCTAGCCTTAGGCGGTTATGCGGATGGGAAAGTTATAATGAGATTCCTTCAGAATCAACATTTTCAAGAGCTTTTAAGCTGTTTTCTGAATTTAGAATAGCACAGAAAATACATGAAGGCAGTATATGCAGAAATATCGGAGAAAAGCTTTTTGGTCATAAAAGTACAGATGCAACGAGCATTAAAGGGCGAGAGAAGCCCTGCCGTAAAAATACTCCGACTAAAAAGAAAAAAGGAAAGCTTGGTCGTCCTAAAAAAGGAGAAAAAAAGCCTAAAGAACCAAAGTGGGTTGAGCTTCAACTTGAGAGAAATCTTGATGCTAACCTGGAAGATCTTCCTAAAGGATGTGACTGGGGTTCCAAGAAAGGCTCTAATGGCAAAGTTTATAAATGGAAAGGCTATAAACTGCATTTAGATTGTGTTGATGGAGATATACCTGTCAGTGCTGTTGTTACATCTGCCTCATTACATGACAGCCAGGTGGCTATACCGCTTTCACAAATGAGTGAAAACCGTATTATCAATTTATATGATCTGATGGATGCAGCATATGATTCACCTGAAATACATCTTTATTCAAAACAGAACAACAGAATTCCTATTATAGATAATAATCCCAGAAGAGGAGGAATAAAAAAGGAAATGGATCCTGCAAAATCTGTCAGATATAATGAAAGAAGTTCTGCTGAAAGAGTTAATTCAGAACTCAAAGATAATTATGGAGTTGAAAATATTAGGGTTAAAGGACAGCAGAAAATAGAGTGCCATATTTTCTTTGCAATAATTGCTCTTGCTGCTAAAAAGATATTTAAACTTATTCCACAGCAGTAGAAAAACTAAATATATACATTCTTCTCTCGGGCATGCAGGGATTAGGAAGAATGTATCTAAAGTAAAACTTTTTAAGAGTATTGTTTACATTTTCTCTGACTTTTGATGAAAATATGTAAAATTTCATACAAATAGAAAGTTATTAACAATTTAAACGAAAAAAGCTTCAAGCGTTTTGCAAGAGGCTCTACTGTGTAAATTTCCCAGTCTCTGAACACCTGTCCCATAGGCAATAAATTCTGAATTGATTGGATTTTTAGTTGTTCTCTATTAATTTTAGAATACAAAAAAAACAGAAAAAGAAAAAGGATGAATTATGGCGGAACAACTATTGCCTTTTTTTTTATATGGAGAAAATACCATAAACTCCATCGTATCCTATAATTTTAATGAAGATGGTAATGTTTACTATTTTATTTGTTGTGCACCTGTAGGTTTTCATCGACACGATGATCGTCGCGGCTTTAATATAACAACTTCTCAACTGATATTGAATGGTCACTGTAAAAACTGCGAGATTGTAAAAGCTTTCGGAGTAAGCGAAATAAGTGTAAAACGTAATCTTAAGAAACTCAGAGAAGATGGTATAGACGGATTTTATAAACCCAGAAACACTAGAAAAGGTGGAACAGTTCTTACGTCTGAAGTATTGTCAGAAGCCCAGTGCCTTTTAAATGAAGGTCACAGTCGCTCAGAAACAGCAGAAAAACTGTCATTAAAAGTTAACACCCTATCTAAAGCCATACATGCCGGTAAGCTGTTGGAACCACTAAAAAAAACTTCACAGGAAAAACCAAATCAGAACGCAATATAGAGGATAACAGTCAGGCACTTGGCAAAGGGTGTACAGACACCACAGGACGACTTTTTGCAGCATTAGGCAGAGTCAGTGCAGTTACAGAATTTAATAAGAATTATGATATTGATAATGGTGGTTTACTGCTTGCAGTTCCTGCACTTTTATCCAACGGTCTGCTTGATTCAATGAATTCATTCAATTTTTCAGAGGGTTTTTATAGAATATATGATATTTTTCTGACGATAGCTTTTATGGTTCTGGCCCGTGTAGGAAACATAAACCGCCTTGGTGATGTTTCACCCGGAGAATGGGGAAAGCTTCTTGGAATAGACCGTATTCCTGCTGTTAAAACCATGCGCGAAAAAGCAGATGAACTTTCACATGGTCAGAATGAAGCAAATCTGGATAAATGGATTTCAGAACATTCCAGCACCTGGATGGAAAAAAATGAGGATACTATAGGAAGGCTTTATGTTGATGGTCATGTAAGAACATATTTTGGAAAAACAAAGCTGCCGAGAAGATATGTATCAAGACAGCATTTATGTCTTCGCGGAATGACCGACTACTGGATTAATGATCAGAACGGGACACCATTTTTTAATGTAACAACACCTTTTTCAAAGGGGCTTATAGAAATACTGAAGACGAAAATAATACCAAAACTGCTTGAAGAAATGCCGTGTCAAAAGACAGCATATGAACTTGCTGAAAATCCTGATATCTACAGGTTTTTAATAATTTTTGACAGAGAAGGCTATAGCATGAAACTCTTCAAAGACCTGTGGGAAAAACACAGAATTGCCTGTCAGACATATAATAAATATCCAAAAGATGCCTGGGATGAAAATGATTTCATTGAAGTTGAAGTTATACACCCTTTTGATAATGTAGAGAAAACAAAAATAGCGGAAAAAAGGGTATATGATAAAACGAATGATTTTTATTGCAGAGAAGTTAGACAGTTAACTGAATCAGGTCATCAGGTGTCAGTAATTTCAACAGATTTTATCAGTAAAGCTGAATACATATACAGTCACATGCAGAGTAGAACATCTCAGGAAAACTTTTTTAAATATGCAAGACAAGATTATAATATAGATACACTTAACTCATATGAAAAAACAAATGTAGATGAGACAGAAACAGTTGTAAACCCGGTATATAGACAACTGGAGAAAGATTTAAATTCATTAAGAGCAAAACTGGCAAGAAGAACACTTAAAAGACAGCAGTTGACTTTAAAGGAAAACCCTACAGAAAAAGAACGCAGGAACTTTGAAGAAAGAGAAGGAATGTTAACAAAAGAAATACTTGAATTTGAAGAAACTATTACCGAAAAGAAAAAAACAAGAAAGAATACAGATAAATATATTACTGTCAAAGAATTGCCGGAGGAATTTAAATTTGTTCAGTTTCATGGGGGTAGAAAAAAGTTTATTGATATTATAAAAATGATTGCATACAGAGCTGAAGTAGCTATGTCAAATGTCATCATGCCTATTCTGGGAAAATATGAAAAAGATACTGCAAAGAGCATAATAGAATCTATTTTCAAAACACCGGCAAATATTATTCCTCTATATGATAAAAATATTTTGAAGGTTGAATTGCATTACACTTCATCACATAAAAAAGATAAAATAATTCAATCATTGATGAACTTTTTAAATGAAACTGAAATGGAATTTCCGGAAACTAATTTGAAGCTTTTCTACAAGTTCGTATCAAAATAAAATCATAGGGGTAAAGTGCTCAGAACCTGGAAGATCTTCCTAAAGGATGTGACTGGGGTTCCAAGAAAGGCTCTAATGGCAAAGTTTATAAATGGAAAGGCTATAAACTGCATTTAGGCGCTTTGCGCCTGATATAACAAATTTGTTGTTTATAATTTAAGCTGCATTATCTTTATGATTTCTTATTCCTATTATACCAAACACTTTTTGAACTTCTTTTTGGATAAAGTAATAATGCTTATCTAATTCAGAATAATTACTCGGTTTTCTTCCATGGTGTAGTTTTCCACCATTAGCTAATAAAGGGTAAATAACTTTTTCACGTAAAATCAAAAGTGCAGCGATTTGTCTGATTTCAATATAGTTGATTTGATATTTTCTGGTTCTTTCCTTTTTAGCTATTAACCCTTTTGAACGGAATTTTCTTAAATCATATCCAGCGTTTCGTACTGAATATTTATAGTAGTCAGGAAACAGTTCTTTTACTTTAGTCACAAGATCAGATGCAGTAAAGTTGTCGCTGACAGCAGCTATTTGTATAAGTGCCTTTGCAACGGAACTAATGCGATCTTTATTAAAATCAAGCCCGGAAATACGAGTACCGTTAGTTATTGATGGCTTACACCAGTTCTTTATAGTTTCATTATCAATAAAACAACTGTCAACTGCATCAAGTATGTTCATGAAGCGTTCAAGTATTTTTTTGAGTTTTGCAATTATTTCGGGCAAAGCATCCAGTTTTTTGTAACATTTTAACTGCGAAACATTATGAGCAATTGATTCTATGCGTAGAACGTGCTCGCCTTTAGAATACATCTTAACTGTAAGTTTTCCAAAATGTATTTTGAAAACAGTAAGATTATACTTATGGTTCTCGACTACACATTCTACTTTAAACCCATTTTCTAATTGTTTCCTCTGAGGACGTTGTCCTGCACCAAAAATAGTACTTACCTTTTTTATATTGAGTGGAGTACGGGTTCGGTCAATTACTGAATTAAAAACCTTTTCCATTGTTCCTCCACGCTGAAAAAGAAGATTACGGCTTAGTTCTATTTGACTAACAGAAAAACTGTAATTAAGATTAAATGGTTTTTGTTCATTGTGATTAAATAAAAATATAAGACATGCACTATATATCCAGCTATTGCAAAGTTGATGAATGCGCCCTTCACCTCCTAAATCGGTCATGGTCTCTGCACAAAGCTCTAATTCTGCAATACTGGATATCTTCGTAAAACAGTTTGCTTCTTTTTGAAAAATAATATTTTTATGTTTGGCCTTTCGTTCAACAAATTCATGCCCGTTAAGAATTATATTTACATTGAATGGTGGGTGTGGATTTATCTTAATAATGATTTTACCCCAGTACGGATCTATCAGATAGAAGGAGTAATGCTTTACGAATCTGTATTCTTTCGATATATTATTAATAATTCCATCTTTACGTTTTACCTTGAAAACAGTATTGGGAGCTAAACCGGCGATAACACAATAAACTCCCCGAAATTCAGACTGCTTTGGCGGTATACAGTGTTCCGCAAGTTCATGATGACGTTGCTTAGCGGAAGCATCAATTAATGGAATACAGTTAGACTTACACCAAGCCCTGACTCTACGGGAAAAACGACCTGCAAAACGTATAAGATGTGTGTCATCCAGGGTATCCTCACCAAATATATTACGCCACCAAAGACGAAATCCACCTGGAGATTGTATCTGATAGATATATGCATTAAGCACTAAACGGTCAACACAGTCGTAAGTGCCATCAAGTAAATCCTGAAATTTTTCTGTAAAATTATCCATAATAAAGCCCCATAGAATATTCAGATGACTTTGATTGTTTAGACTTACAGTTATATTATAGCTGATTTTGTTATCAGATTAAAGTTACAGCGGTTTACCGGTGTCATTTTTTCAGGGTGAAATCCCTGAAAAAGCCTAGATTCTTTCTTTTAAACTTCTATCATAAAAACGTGTCTAAAATTTTACATTAGGCTGTTTTATTATACAAAACCTTCTGCCAGCCAACATCATAGATATTTATAGCACTACCCATAACAGACCAGCCTTTTTCAGTTATAATCCATCTTCTTGATCTTGGTACTTTTGCAATCATTTTATGCGCTTTGAGTTTTTTAAAAAGTCTTGTTATTTTTGCCGCAAGACGTTTTTTTTCTATATCTGTTTTCGGATGGTCATAAAGTTCTTTTCTTATATCTTTATTTTGAAATCCAAACGAAATATAATTACCATTCATAACAGCTTTAAAAAGTTTAACTGAATCATTACATACAGGATTAAATCCCGTATATTTGATATTCTTATATTTTACCGGTTCAACCAGTAATTTTAAACTTTTAGAAGCAGGCACAGGATTATCAACAACAGAAAGTGCATTAAGATAGCGGCTGTTTGCTGCTGTTCCTATTTCAATATATCTGTAGAGGTTCTTAATTCCTTTTGCCAGTGGATACCAACCGTAAACTTCTTCTCCTTTCCGAATTCCTGGTCTTAACACTTTAAAGTCATATGGATTATTTATAACTGTTTCTATTCGCAGTACACTTCCACTTTTGTTGTACATCTTCATCCAGTTCTTTCTTATCCAGTGCTTTATTCTTGATCCCCAGTAATATTTTTTTGAGGAATTTATCTGATCACCTTTAAAACGTCCGTCAAACCTTTTACCGACAAATGTCAAAATATCTCTCGGACCGAAGCGTCTTGTTGATTGCTCCAGTAATTTATCAAACAGACTTTCAAATTCGGTGGAATTATTAAACATTACATCTGTTGAACATTCAAACTGATCTGTGATGAAGTAATATTCTCCTGTTTCAGATATTAAAGGATTAACCTTGCGGGCAAATGCCCCAAGTATTCTACTCCATTTTATGTCGGCGAATTTCGATGCAAACTTCTGTGCACGCTCAATATCTTCAATCCAGGTAAAACAGTTATCATCCTTTTCATATTTTATTCCATGATAAGACATCTTCCTGGCCAGCCATTCATGACCGTTAACATGTATTTGTACTGTAAATGGAAAATAAGTTTGAATTCTTACATGCATGAGACCAAATATCTTATCCATAAAGTAATAATAAAGCGCAATATGCGGTATCATACTATGCTTGAGACGAGGATGGCTTTCTCCGTAAATCTTTTTAAAAGTAGGACTTGCTTCCATTGCAGATATAACACATACAAGACCGCTCTTTATATTGTCTCTGTCTACAATCATTTTTGCATATTCTTCTTTGTTATACTTTCCTTTTGGAGGAATTATAAGGACGATTATACTTTTGAGCTGTTGCCAAAGCATGGTCTCTAAGTATTTTAGAATGTTTTTTGGCATAATTCGGAAAATCTTTTATTAGTATGCTCTTATGGCTTAAAAAATTTTCCATACTTTTAGAATTGCTCAAAAAATTGTAACCCTTAAAGATTACACGATCGACACAAATTAAAAATCCATGTATAATATCTTTATGTTTGTCAATGAACTTTTTCATGGTGTTACCTCATTAGTAGTGGTTAACTAATATTATAGGTTTCACCATGAAACTTTTGCAATACCCAAACCGAAACTATTGGGTTGCGGGCAAAGCCCGCCTTAGGTGTATGAAATCAGATCTTGGAACAAGACCGGTTTATCATCAGATAGAAAGAAGGACAAAGGGACATCTCTTTATTTCTGTTCTTGCATACCATCTGCTTATAAATATTGAATATAAATTAAGGCAGGCAGGTGATAAAAGAAGGTGGTCTAAAATCCGCCAGGTACTTGGTACGCATCAGAGGTCTACTATAATAATACCGGATAAAGAACAGAGGATTCATCATGTGAGAATATCAGGAACTCCTGAACCAGGTCATACTAAAATATATGAGATGCTAAAAATAAAGCCCGGGAAAATGCTGAAAAAGTATATCGTTGCAAAAAGGTTGTAGTCACCAAAAAAAATGACCGACAGCCTCAAAATGAAGACTAAACGATCAAACTTGGGCTAAGTCTTGACCGTTTTTAGCAAGACTTGAACATTCTGAATACGAAATTAAATTAATTTTTATTCAGCATTCTTAATTCCAGTTTGCCTGGGTTAGGAACGATAGGCCCACACTTCAGTGTGGGTGGAATAATAAAAAATATTTGCACCGCAAAGCGGTGCTGTTAGAAGTATGTAGCTCAATTAGAATTGTTTTTAAACAAGGAACTTAGTGTATAATGACTGTTAACTATACACTAATAAATACTTCTTTACTGAGAGTAGACCTCTTCAATAATGGTATATACCCTTTGCTTGAATAATCCTTAGGTTCAAAACTGTTTGAGTTGAATTCCTCCGGAATTAAACCGACAGATTTTAATGTATATGTGATTAATTCGCTGCAGAAAAAGTTATCATGTTTTCCGCGTTTGTGTAAGATTCTTCCTTTAAATACTTTCTTGACCAGTTTAGATGGTGAAGGAATAGGTGTTTCATGTACTTCTTCTATCAGCTTACACAGATCTTCGTACATTTTAGGAGTTCTTTCTGTATTTAAGTATCTAACAGCAGTTAAAGTATCTGTGCCAAGATCATGATTTGCCTGTATTCTTTGCCCCAAATCTACAAGCATAGGACCGGTTTTGACTTCGTCTAAAATTTCATCTTTTAAATTGATGTAATCTGTTGATTCCCATAAAAAAACCTGATCCTCTTTACCAGCCAGTCCGATATCCTTTCCCCGGATAACCATTCCTACATGTGACCATCTGTTGAACTCCGCCAGCTCAATCAAACGACTTGCCATAAGCAGGCCATGCATTAAAATGATATCAAAGGTTTTTAGATCGTCCATGATTTGATTGTAACGGATAGTTTCAATTTTCATTTCTTTGACTCCAATATTTTCTGATAAGATTTTAACAGCTATTATTATTTCAAATCTAATATATATTATATTTTTTTAATTAGCGTCAGTCTTCGGAAAAATCGAAGTTTTATCTAACAGAAACACTCTGTGTTAGATTTCTCCAGGCTTAAATTATATTTTAATCAACAACAAAAAAAGCTGGAGAAATACTATGAAAAGTTATGGCAAGAAATCTAATAAGTCAAGAATCAGAATAACAAATGCAATGACAATGTTGAATCCTGATACAGCAGGCATAGATATTGGCTCAGAATTTCACTGGTCATGTGTACCTGCAACTCATACAGAAAAAAATGTTCAAAAATTTGGAGCTTATACTGGAGAATTGAAAAGAATGTGCCAGTGGTTTAAAGAATGTGGAATAACAAGTATAGCAATGGAATCTACAGGAGTATACTGGATACCAGTTTATCAAATGCTTGAAAAGTTTGGTTTTGAAGTGATACTTGTAAATGCCAGGCATTTAAAAAGCGTAGCCGGACGCCCTAAAACGGATATTTATGACTGTCAGTGGATTCAGCGTCTTCATTCCTACGGTTTGTTGAAAGCCTCTTTTCGTCCTGAAAATTCGATTTGTGAGATTCGTTCATTAAAACGTCATAGGGATAATATGATAAGAGATTTGAGCCGTCATGTTCAACATATGCAAAAAGCACTTCAGCTTTCAAATATTAGACTTGACAAAGCTGTATCGGATATAACAGGAAAAACAGGCATGGCAATAATTAGAAAAATACTGAATGGAGAAAGGAGTCCATCAGAGCTTGCAAAACTTAGAGACGGACGTTTGAGAGCTACAGAAAAAGAGGTTGCATCAGCACTTGAAGGAGATTATAGAGATGAGCATATTTTCATGCTTAAGCAAAGTTATGAAGCTTATGAATTTGAGCAGAATCAGATACTTGAGTGTGACAGAGAAATAAAAAATCTTCTTGATAAACTTAATAAAAAAATAGACAGCAATCTTGTACCACCTCCTCCGGCAACCGATGGAACTAAAAGATCAAATTCAAATCAGCCTAATTTTAATTTAAGGCCATATTTATATGAAGCTTTTGGTGTTGATTTAACGCAGGTTCATGGCCTTCAGTCTACAACAGTGCTTACTTTACTTACAGAAGTAGGAACAGATTTAAGCAAATGGGAGACAGATAAGCATTTTAAATCATGGCTCGGATTATGCGTAAATAAAGAAATAAGTGGAGGGAAAATTCTAAAAAATAAAACCAGAAAAGTATCCAATCGTGCTGCAGCCGCTTTAAGAATGGCAGCCACATCTCTTAAAAACAGCAATAGTTATCTCGGCGCATTCTACAGGAGAATACGGGCAAGAGCAGGAGGCCCAAAAGCCGTTACTGCTACAGCAGCCAAGCTGGCAGTAATATTTTATAATATGGTAAAAAATCAAAAGGAATATAAGGCGCTGGACATAAATTTCTATGATGAAAACTACAAAAAAAGAGTCTATAAAAATCTAAAAAAAAGAGCAATGAATATGGGATATGAATTAGTTCCCATTGAAAAAGCAATATAACAATAAAATAATTTAAATATATGAAAATTAGGCAAACATATAAAAGCTCGGCACTTCTATGGTGGTTTTACCCCGGTAATTAGCGTGAGACGTTGTGTTATGTTTTTATCATTGGTGAATTTTATATCCCGTAGGGGAGACTTAGTCTCTAAAAAACACAACTTCGTTTGTCTTATTTATTATAATGAAAAATAAAATTTAAATATAAAACAAAAAAAATAACCCCTGATGTTTCAGGGGAGAAGCTGCACGAAAAGTTTTTCGCGACTCGCTTCTAATTAATTTTTTGCTATCGCAAATGTAAATTTGCCTTTCAACGCTCTATATTGAGCGTAAATGAATAAAGTGAAAGGCAAATTTATGATATATAATGTTCCTTACCTACCGTTTGATTTCAACATAATTGAAGAATTAGATACCGATTTAATGGAAATTTTTCGAAAAAGTCGCGAACTTCTGGAAAAGTTTCCTGAAATCAGAGAATCAATAGTCCGAGATCAGGATATACACGGTCAGAAGAAGAAACTGATCCGCAATGAAGTAAAACGTTATAATGATGTGCACATAAACGGAAATTACTATTTGTTTGACTGTATAGAAATAACAGAGCCGGTAAAACTCGAAAAAACAGGTCGGGAACGTTTGAAGCCGGAATTAGTACTTTATTTTCTTATCATCAGAGGACTGTGGGGAAGCATAAGTGACCACGCAGCCAAACAGGCAATACATGATTCAATAAGTATTAGCGCGGTTCTTGCTCATCACAGCTATAAGGTTCCCGGTTCGAACACTGTGCGTGAAAACCTGAATGCAGTTTCCAATAAAACAAGACGTTTGATAATGGATAGCCTTTCCATGCTTATTCTCCTTAAAGGTCTTGATGATTTCAATGAAGTTTACATAGACAGTACAGATGTTGCTGCAAATACAGCATATCCAACGGACATTTCAGTTTTATATAAACTTCTTGACCGGGTTTACAGAAGCTTCAGGTTTCTAACTGATGAGTTTGGCTTTCCCATGCTGAGTGACGGATGGCTTGATACAAGAATGAAAAAACTGAAATCACATCTTGCTTTTATCAATATGCAGATAGGCAAAAAGGGAATGAAAGGAAATGTTAAGGAAAAATTTAAACTCTTTGTAAGTCTTGCAGATAATATTATAAAATCTTTTTTCGACGAACAGGAAAAAATGTTGATCAAATATGAAACATCTGACTTAACCCCGGATAAAAGTCTTGCTCTTGACAGGCTCTGGTTTAAAATAGACAGTGATCTTAATGATGCCGCTTATGTACTGTATTATGCCGAACTTCTTGTTAATGAAAATATAAAACTTCCGTCAAGAGAGAAAATCCTCAGCATTTCGGATCCTGATGCAGCTTTCATACAGAAAGGACAGAGAAATCCCACCATTGGATATAAACCTCAAATCGGAAGAAGCAGAAATGGTTTTATAAGTGCTTTTCTACTTCCAAAAGGCAATGTCAGTGATTCCGAAATGCTTGTTCCCACAGTAATGGAAGTATGCCGTTCCACCGGAGTTAAGCCGAATCTTGTAAGTACTGATGACGGTTATGCATCAGAAGACGGAGTTGGTATACTCAAAAATGATTTAAACATTTTAACTGTCAGTATTAATGGAGCAAAAGGTAAAAAAATAACATCTGAAGATTGGGATACTACGTTATATTCTGAAGCCCGAAGAATGCGGTCTGCTGCTGAATCAGGAATGTTTACTCTTAAATACAGGCATAGTTTCGGTAAAATGAGAAGACGTGGGATTGAAGCAGTGGAAGCTGAACAGCTTGAAAAAATTATTGCGTATAATTTTATACATATGATTAAAAAGGAAAAAAACGGCTAAACCAGCCTGATCCAATTTAACATATCAAATATAAAAAAATATACTGCAATGTACCCGGTTTATAAATGTTCAAGAGTTTTCTCTTATAATTTGTGGAGGTACGACATAAATTTTAAAAATAATTAGAACGCCTTAAAAAAAATTGGATATCAGGTTATAATGTTATATAATTGAAAAAAATATTAATAACAAAAAACGTTTTCGTGGGCGTTCTAATTAGTTAAGTTCAATATTTTTTTATAAAACGATGAGTAAACTTAAAAAAAACAGAATACCTCCGGTATAATTTAACATTTCTCTGGATATTATTTATTTGGAGTATTTATATGAAAGAAAATAGTAGTTTTAAATATAATAATCATCTTGTAGTACTTGCTCACGGTATTCTAAAAGATGGTAGAGACATGAGATTTATTGAAAAAGGGCTTGTAGAAAATGGTTTTAAAACTGTTTCTGTTGATCTACCTTTGACTTTTGGTTCACTTCAGGATGCCTATAAAGCAATGAAAAGACAAGTAGGTCATATGTTTAATGAATATGAAACAGTACATTTTGTCGGCTATAGTATGGGAGGATTAGTTATTCAGAAATTTCTTTCTCTTAATAAAATTAATAATTTGGGCAATTGTGTTTTTATAGCATCTCCCAGCAAAGGTTCCAGATTGGCTGATATCGCTGATTCTATTCCTCTGCTTGGTAAAATATTTAAACCTTTAAAAGATCTTAGAACGCGAAGGAAATTGGATAATTTTTTTAAATTTAATAGAAAAATAAGATTGGGAATTATTGCCGGAACCAAAAACAAACAATTATTATCAAAGCTTTTTATGTCAAAAAATAGTGATGGTATGGTGGAAGTACACTCTACAAAACTTGATGAAATGCATGAGTTTACCGTTTTTCCGTATGCTCATAAAGATATTCATTTTCAAGAAGATGTTGTAGATTCAGTATGTTATTTTATCAAACATGGAACTTTTATAAAAGAACTGGAAACGGAATAGTTATTTTCACAGTTCAATTACTTTTATAAACTTAGAGGGTTATTTAGATGGAAAGTATCATTGATGATGGATACGGTTTTAATCTCCGTGACGGAGCATCTTCAAGTTTAACAAATGAACAGCTTCGCTCCTTGGAATGCAACAGAAAGTTTGTATCTGACAAAAGCAATTCACTGCAGGATAGATTAGAAAATTTTGAGAATATTATAGATTCAGAAGTTGGTGATACTTCTTTTATCAGAAGCAGAAATCTTGAAAGAGAAAAAGGAATTCGTCAACTTTATTTAAAGTTTGAAGGTGGAAATCCATCCGGTACACAGAAGGATAGGATTGCATTTGCACATGTTTATGATGCATTAAGGTTGGGATATAATTCAATTTGTGCTGCAACCTGTGGTAATTACGGGGCAGCACTGTCTTTTGCCTGTTCATTATCAGGTTTAAACTGTATAATTCATATGCCGAAAAGTTATCATTCAAAAAGGATTCATGATATTGACAAATTTGGATCAGAGATAAAGTATGTGGAAAGTGACTATGAAGGTACACTTGAATACTCGAAAAGCTTTGCATTGGCAAATCATGTTTATGATGCAAATCCGGGAGGAGTTAATACTGATATTCAGCTTAAAGCATATGGAATGATAGCATACGAAATTTATGATGTGCTAAGGGATGCTCCAAAAGCTATCGCTGTACCTGTATCAAACGGAACTACTCTGGCTGGAATATATAGGGGGTTTTTAAGTCTTTACAGAAAAGGAAAAACTTCAAGAATGCCAAATTTTATTGCCGGATCTTCTCATAGAAAGAATCCGATCATCAGAGCTTTCCTGGAAAAAAGTAAAAAATGTTATGATTTAAAACCTTCAGATATAAGAGAGACAGAAATAAATGAACCTTTGATAAACTGGCATTCTGTAGATGGGGATTTGTCCTTGGATTATATTAGAAAATCTAATGGTTATGCAGGTTATTCATCAGATAAGACTATGTTAAGTACAGCTAGACTCATTAAGGAACTTGAGGGTTTAAGTGTGCTTCCTGCTGCAACTGCCGGGCTTATTGCTCTGTTTAAAATACATAAAGACATACCAATGAATAATGATCGGTATGTTGCTATTTTAACTGGTAGAAGATGAGAGGAAAATGAGAATGTCTCTACAATGTTGAATATTGAATGCCGAATATCCAATTCAAAATTCATTATTCGACATTCAATATTATCTGAAAAAGTGACATGCTAAATTCCGCTGAATCAAGATTTCTAAATTTAGATCGGAAATTGGAGGGCTGTGGCACTCCGCAGCCACACATGTTGTACTGTCAACTTATTTCTAATCATTGAATATAATAAGTTGTTTTTGAATATTGATTATTCCGTGTTGGATATTTGATATTCAAATCTGATTAGATTTTACTTGATTAAAAAATCCTTAATTTGATGGTTTTGGGGCTGTGCTGGATTGTGATTAATGCTGTTAACTTAGGTTTTTATATACCGGAGTAGTTTGTATTGATTCAGAAAAATTCTGAATATCTGTCTTCTATCCATTAGCAGGTTTATTCACTTTTGCCTGACTTTTAACAAGAGTTATTATTCCTGTTATCATTATTATTCCACCAATTATCTGAATAGATGATAAAATATTGCCGTTAACAATATAATCCAGTGATACTGCTGCTATGGGCATACTCAGTTCACAGAATGTTGCAATATTTGCATTAATATTCTTTAAGCCGACATAGTAAAGGTAAATTGATAGCAGGCCACTGGTAAACATAATTATAACAAAGATTATCCAGTTCATAGGTGTAATATGTTCAAATATATCAATTTTATCAAAACTTAATAAGTAAGCTCCCAATATCAGGGTTGTTAATAAATAACGGTAAAATGTAATAGTTATTGATGAGTATCTATCTGTAACACATTTACCTAATACAGTCGCGCTTCCAAAACAAAATGCAGCAAATATAGCACACAAACAGGCATAAACAGTATTTATATTTCTTTCAGCTGCTGGTAGTTTCAAACCAAAAGTAAGCAGATAACCTCCGCATAGTGTAATAACCGTTAGCAGGACAAAATACTTCGATATCTTTTCTTTTAAAATTAAGTTGGCAAGCAGGATTGCAAATATCGGTTGTAGTTTCTGTAGGAGAACGACGACAGAAAGATGGTGAAAATTAACTAGAAATAAAGCTTTAACGATTGCCAGAGTTCCAAGTATAGCACCAAATAATGCTATTAGTATCAGGACCAACCAGTCAAGTTTTGTAAAAGCAGTTATAAATTTGTATTGTTTGTAAAAAAGCACCGTTAGGAAACAGAAGGGGAGAAAATGCATCATAAATACAACAAAATAGGTAGGTAGATTGTTAAGATGAGGTATAAAAATTATACCTGATATCCCCCATAGTGCTGCTGCTATTGCTACGGCAATAGCTCCGAAATATGTTTTATTTGTCATATATTAACTTTATAGATTTGGAATTAGTGCAGACCTTTGTTGCAATAATCGAGTAGGGTAAGATAAGGCTATAACTCTTATCTTATCCCTCTCACAGAACCGTACGTACGGTCCTCGTATACGGCTCATGTTAATTATTATTCTATTTTAATAGAACAGTAATACCAGTTTGTACTTTGTAAATGTCAAACAGTCCACTTTCATCAAAGAAAGAATTTGGAATAGCATAATGAGCCTGTGGACTTGAAGAATTTCTCCATGAAGACATTTTGATTTTCTTAAAGTTGCCGTTATAGCCAAGCTGTCTAAGCCTCCTATGAAGTTTCTTTGGAGTTTTCCAAAGCTTCATCTGTTTTGCTCTAAGCCTGTGTCTGATCCAACTCATCAACTCTCTGTAGATTCTTTTACAGTTTGCAATTCTGAAATAGTAGGCAAATCCTCTGATAACTGGATTTAAAACTTTTATCATGCCGCCAAGATTACCTCCGCTGTTACGTTTGGTCAGGCGTTTAATTTTATTCTTAAACTCCTTTAATCTGCAATCCTGAATCTTTGTAAAATTGGTATGTATTTCAACACCAAGAAATTTTACTCCCATACAGGAATGTGTAACATGTGTTTTGGTTTTATTGACTGTAAGCTTTAAGTCCTTTTCAAGATAATCCGTTGCTTTTGCAAGTGCATTATAAGCTCCGCTCTTGGAAAAACAGAATACCAGGATATCATCAGCATAACGTACTATTCGATAATTTCTGTTCATCATGAATTTATCAAAATGATTAAGATAGACATTAGCTATAAAAGGACTGATTACTCCGCCCTGCGGACTACCTGTATCTGTATCTGCAAAAACACTGTCTTTCATTGCTCCGCTTTCAAGAAATATTCTTATTAAATTGAGAATACTTCCATCAACTATCCATTTTCTAAATGACTGGATTATTATATCATGATTGAGCGTATCAAAACATCTGCTCAGATCCATATCAACAACCCACTCCATATTGTATTTGCGGATAAACATACTTGCCTTGCTGATTGCATTATGACCGCTTCTGCCTGGTCTATAACCATAGCTGGAAGGATGAAAATCACAATCAAATATTGGCTGAAGTATGTTAAGCAGAGCCTGCTGTACAACTCTGTCACGAACTGAAGGGATTCCTAAAATTCTTTCACCTCCGCTTTTCTTCGGAATTGACACCTGTTTTACAGGCTTGGATTTATAGGTTTTATTCTTCAGCTCAAAAAGGAGTTCATCAATTTCAACATCAAGATTAACGGCAAAATCTTTGACGGACTGCCCGTCTATGCCGGGAGCTCCATTCGCTGATTTTACTTTGTGGAATGCCTCTGTAAGGTTCTTACGGTTCAGCATTCTGTCATATAAACTGTAATATTTCAATTCATTATTCCTTTTTATGGTTACTGCACTGATTTATCCATTCTCCTAAATTGAACATTCAGTTGACCTTCAGTGCGGGCAGATACTTTCTATCCTGAATGGCAATATATATCTGTTGACCGTACTTACTCTGATGAACAGTCAAAACACACAGTGTGAAGCTTCCACTTCAACCATGTGTAAAGGACTCCATCCCGTTGGATAGTTTGTGTTCTGTTCTATCAGGTTAAATGTATAATATCAGTTTTCAAATTAACTTCACCCCTTCGCATTACAGCATATCTTTTGAATAATACTGCATTTAACTGACTGGCAGTTAATCATTCCTGTTTTATCCTCCAGTCTGTTACCAGCTTTCACAGGCAGAAATTTCATCACTACTACGGGTTCATCTGCCACCTCACACCACATCTATCAGTCTTACATTTCTGCTTGAACATCAATATCTGTAAAAAAAAACAGAACAGTATAAGGCTTCCCCAGTTAATACACTGGTCCCTGTAAACAATCTCATCCTCAATCACACTATTGGTATGTTCAGGTATCAGGCTTTGCGATATTTTGCACGCTTACCTACCAACAGCGCCGAAGCAGGTTCACTTTCGTTATGTACTGTTTACTTCCTATTGCTTCCTTCAGACAATACCGTTACCAGTAAAGCCCTTGCAATTCGGATTAACTTCCCCCTGAACTGGGTATTTCATGCTTCTTTCTGCATGACGGGTTTGCCAGCTTTGCTGGGCAAACAAAAAGGAAGTCTGAAAAAATCAGACTGCCTTCAGATTAATTAATATAATCTAATATTAAATAGTCTTCAATCATGGGTGTTTGTTTAAAAGGTTTAATTGAAATATAGTTAATTGAAATATCTAGCATACCACTGAATAGCTGTAGAGTGGTTTTTCAGAGCAAATTAGCCTTTTATCGTTAAAACTTTAAATCTAATTTATAGTAGATAATACAGTTTTCTATATTTTAATCTAATTAATCAATCGTTTTTATATTATACAGAAGGATAAAAAAAGCCAATATTTATTTTATAAGTGCTTGACATTAAGGTATTTGCGTGAAAATTTTTTATCAGACATAAGTCCTTGATAATCAACCATTTACACGGAGTGTTGTAAAATGAATCAGGATATTACTATGTATGACTATATCGTACAGCACTGCACTGAAAGTATGAACAATGCACTGGCAGCAGTCAGATACACAACTTGGGAACGGAATTGTCCTGAATTTACTGATATAGAATTTGTGAGCAAAGGAGTGTTAAGATGTATTTCGCCTGTGGATAGTGGTCGTCATTTTATTCAGAATATTCAGGAACAGGATAAATTATCATTCCCTCATTCCACCTATTTTACTGCTCTTCATTCAACAAGACGTAGAGAAATGCTTAGGGCTGTTGCTACTGAAAGTTATAGAATAGTCTGCAACCTTGCAGAGGAATCAGAAATTGATTATCTCAGCCATTTCCCTGAACTGGATACTTATGATATAGAGGCTGCGGACGGACATTTTATTACACATGCATGTCATACACCCAGGAATAAAAAAGATAAAGTCTTTGCAGCAGGTTTTATATATGCCATGAATTTACGTAATGGATTTTTGAATCCTATTTGTAAAGTTACAAACGGAACAAAAAGATCACATGAAATCCCATGTTTTAGAGACTGGATTGAGACTGAATATGCAAAGAAATCATCAAGACGAAAAAAATTATATATTTATGACCGTGCCGCTGTTGATTATCAATGGTGGAATAGGCAAAAGAAAAATGATGTTTTTGTTATTTCTCTTTTAAAAGAAAATGCAGTCATTAAGTTTGTCGAAACACTGGATTTCGATAAAACGGATCCGGTTAATGCCGGTGTTGTCAATTATGAGCTTTACACTAAGAATAGTGGAACATTTACTGTTGTTACTTATAAAGATCCTGAGACTGATAAGGTATATAAATTTGTTTCTACCCTTTCACACTCTTTTAGACCTGGAGTAATAGCTCTTCTTTACTATAAAAGATGGACAATTGAAAAGGCATTTAATAATACTAAAAGTGATCTTAAAGAGAAAAAAGCATGGTCATCTGAAAATACTCCAATGGATATTCAAATGCGACTGACTGCAATGACATATAATCTTATGAAACTATTTGAAGAAAAGAGCAAAAAATATAATTCAGATCTGATCCATCCAGCTGAAATAAAATATAAAAACAATTTGATTGAGCGTCAAAATAAAGCTAAAGATAAAGGAAAATTTGTTAACCCATTGCACTTTATGCATAGAATTGCACGTATTTCCTCTTCAACTATTAGATCCGTAAATAATGCAATTTTAACAAAAATTACTCTCAGAGAGTTTATGAAAAGGCTAGTTGATAAGTTAATTCTACGTCCTATCTTAATTTAAGAACACTGATGTGAGGTTTATAGGTTTATATGGTTATTTTGCTGATATCATATGCTGCATCCATTAGATCATATAAATTGATAATACGTTTTTCACTCATTTGTGAAAGCGGTATAGCCACCTGGCTGTCATGTAATGAGGCAAATGTAACAACAGCACTGACAGGTATATCTCCATCAACACAATTTAAGGCGGGCTTTGCCCGCAACCCAATAGTTTCGGTTTGGGTATTGCAAAAGTTTCATGGTGAAACCTATAATATTAGTTAACCACTACTAATGAGGTAACACCATGAAAAAGTTCATTGACAAACATAAAGATATTATACATGGATTTTTAATTTGTGTCGATCGTGTAATCTTTAAGGGTTACAATTTTTTGAGCAATTCTAAAAGTATGGAAAATTTTTTAAGCCATAAGAGCATACTAATAAAAGATTTTCCGAATTATGCCAAAAAACATTCTAAAATACTTAGAGACCATGCTTTGGCAACAGCTCAAAAGTATAATCGTCCTTATAATTCCTCCAAAAGGAAAGTATAACAAAGAAGAACTTAACTTTCGGATTTAATAAATACCAGTTAAGTTATTTATAATAAGAGAATTAACCTTAACATACAGTATATTATTAATGCTACTAAACATTTAATAAAAATATTATAAAAAGGTTAATTCAAAATATGAATAATACATTAACGCCAATATCGGATAATTTAAAACAGGATTATGTTTTTGCAGACAATGAAATTCAAAGTGCAATAAAGTCAGTAAACTTTTTCAAAATATTCAGAAAGCACAGTAAAATATCAAAACGGCATGGTTATTCAGTAGACACAATTATTTATACTCTAATAATCTGGAGTTTTCTTAAGCAAAATTCTATAAGGATGTTTTGTTCTAAATGTTTAAAAGCGTTTTTTCCCGGAGGAAAAGATGTTCTCTATGAAATGATGAAAAGCGAAGAGGTTAACTGGCGTCTTATATCACTTGACACAGCAAAGACTATTTATACTCAAAATAAATTAGCATACGAAAAGGAAAAAGCTTTTGTTTTCGATGATACAATAAAAAAGCGTAGTGGCAATAAAATAGAAGGAACCTCAAACCACTTCGAACATTCAGAATGCAGGACCGTAAAAGGACATCAGATGCTTGAGCTTGGCATTTCGTTTAAGAATGGTTTTCTTCCATTAGACCGTCAGATTTATATTGGTTCTAAAAAAACTCATTATCTCAATGAAGAATTAAAAAATGAGAAAAGCGCTGTTGCAAAAGACTTTCATTCAGCGAAAGAAAATAATAAAAATGAAATGTTCCGTTTAATGCTAAAAAGAGCAGTAAGGCATGGTTTTCAGGCAAAGTATACGCTTGCAGATTCCTGGTTTAATACAAAGGAAAATATTAAAACAGTAAAAGATCTTGGCATGACAGGAATTTTCAGAGCCAAAAGAAGCAAAATGCAATATAGTCTCAACGATAGAAAGTATTGCCTGAAAGAGCTGTATCTCCTCATAAAAAGACGCTTTAATAAAAAGAAAAACTGTAAATGGAAGACAGTGTCTCTTATTGTTAAGCTCAATATATCAGATGACAATATAAAAGAAGAATGGATAGATGTTAAACTTGTATTTTCTGCTCCCCGAAAGCAAAAGAAAGAGCAATGGGCTGCATTTTTAAGTACTGATACAGTTTTAACAGATGAAAAAATTCTTGAAGTATATGCTATGAGATGGGCAATAGAGGTCTATTTTAAAGAAATAAAGCAGAATTTTGGATGGTTGAAAGAACAATCACCGGCATATACATCTCATTACGCTTCTATTCATATAACGGCTGTGCGATATATGCTGCTCCTTCATGGAATGATTTCTGAAGGAGATATTACATTTGCTGAATACAGAAACAGTATTACAGATAGAATTGAAATATTAACTTTTGCAGCTATGCTGTGGAAATTATTTAAAAACATCATACACGGTGTACTTGATTCATTTGAAAAAATGATAGGGAAAAATACTTTAAACAAAATAAAAAATAAAATCTCATGCTCTATTGAAGATATGCTTGAAAAAGCTCTTCAACTTGATGATAATTACATTAAAGCAGAGATAAAAGCGGAAAAAGTTGGGGCTTTAATTTAAGAAATTAAAACCCGAAACTTTAGGAAGAATATGCAAAAATGATTGTAGACAGAGACAATATAAAGAGCGGTCTTGTATGTGTTATATCTGCAATGGAAGCAAGTCCTACTTTTAAAAAGATTTACGGAGAAAGCCATCCTCGTCTCAAGCATAGTATGATACCGCATATTGCGCTTTATTATTACTTTATGGATAAGATATTTGGTCTCATGCATGTAAGAATTCAAACTTATTTTCCATTTACAGTACAAATACATGTTAACGGTCATGAATGGCTGGCCAGGAAGATGTCTTATCATGGAATAAAATATGAAAAGGATGATAACTGTTTTACCTGGATTGAAGATATTGAGCGTGCACAGAAGTTTGCATCGAAATTCGCCGACATAAAATGGAGTAGAATACTTGGGGCATTTGCCCGCAAGGTTAATCCTTTAATATCTGAAACAGGAGAATATTACTTCATCACAGATCAGTTTGAATGTTCAACAGATGTAATGTTTAATAATTCCACCGAATTTGAAAGTCTGTTTGATAAATTACTGGAGCAATCAACAAGACGCTTCGGTCCGAGAGATATTTTGACATTTGTCGGTAAAAGGTTTGACGGACGTTTTAAAGGTGATCAGATAAATTCCTCAAAAAAATATTACTGGGGATCAAGAATAAAGCACTGGATAAGAAAGAACTGGATGAAGATGTACAACAAAAGTGGAAGTGTACTGCGAATAGAAACAGTTATAAATAATCCATATGACTTTAAAGTGTTAAGACCAGGAATTCGGAAAGGAGAAGAAGTTTACGGTTGGTATCCACTGGCAAAAGGAATTAAGAACCTCTACAGATATATTGAAATAGGAACAGCAGCAAACAGCCGCTATCTTAATGCACTTTCTGTTGTTGATAATCCTGTGCCTGCTTCTAAAAGTTTAAAATTACTGGTTGAACCGGTAAAATATAAGAATATCAAATATACGGGATTTAATCCTGTATGTAATGATTCAGTTAAACTTTTTAAAGCTGTTATGAATGGTAATTATATTTCGTTTGGATTTCAAAATAAAGATATAAGAAAAGAACTTTATGACCATCCGAAAACAGATATAGAAAAAAAACGTCTTGCGGCAAAAATAACAAGACTTTTTAAAAAACTCAAAGCGCATAAAATGATTGCAAAAGTACCAAGATCAAGAAGATGGATTATAACTGAAAAAGGCTGGTCTGTTATGGGTAGTGCTATAAATATCTATGATGTTGGCTGGCAGAAGGTTTTGTATAATAAAACAGCCTAATGTAAAATTTTAGACACGTTTTTATGATAGAAGTTTAAAAGAAAGACTCTAGGCTTTTTCAGGGATTTCACCCTGAAAAAATGACACCGGTAAACCGCTGTAACTTTAATCTGATAACAAAATCAGCTATAATATAACTGTAAGTCTAAACAATCAAAGTCATCTGAATATTCTATGGGGCTTTATTATGGATAATTTTACAGAAAAATTTCAGGATTTACTTGATGGCACTTACGACTGTGTTGACCGTTTAGTGCTTAATGCATATATCTATCAGATACAATCTCCAGGTGGATTTCGTCTTTGGTGGCGTAATATATTTGGTGAGGATACCCTGGATGACACACATCTTATACGTTTTGCAGGTCGTTTTTCCCGTAGAGTCAGGGCTTGGTGTAAGTCTAACTGTATTCCATTAATTGATGCTTCCGCTAAGCAACGTCATCATGAACTTGCGGAACACTGTATACCGCCAAAGCAGTCTGAATTTCGGGGAGTTTATTGTGTTATCGCCGGTTTAGCTCCCAATACTGTTTTCAAGGTAAAACGTAAAGATGGAATTATTAATAATATATCGAAAGAATACAGATTCGTAAAGCATTACTCCTTCTATCTGATAGATCCGTACTGGGGTAAAATCATTATTAAGATAAATCCACACCCACCATTCAATGTAAATATAATTCTTAACGGGCATGAATTTGTTGAACGAAAGGCCAAACATAAAAATATTATTTTTCAAAAAGAAGCAAACTGTTTTACGAAGATATCCAGTATTGCAGAATTAGAGCTTTGTGCAGAGACCATGACCGATTTAGGAGGTGAAGGGCGCATTCATCAACTTTGCAATAGCTGGATATATAGTGCATGTCTTATATTTTTATTTAATCACAATGAACAAAAACCATTTAATCTTAATTAGAACGCCCACGAAAACGTTTTTTGTTATTAATATTTTTTTCAATTATATAACATTATAACCTGATATCCAATTTTTTTTAAGGCGTTCTAATTATTTTTAAAATTTATGTCGTACCTCCACAAATTCTAAGAGAAAACTCTTGAACATTTATAAACCGGGTACATTGCAGTATGTTTTTTTATATTTGATATGTTAAATTGGATCAGGCTGGTTTAGCCGTTTTTTTTCCTTTTTAATCATATGTATAAAATTATACGCAATAATTTTTTCAAGCTGTTCAGCTTCCACTGCTTCAATCCCACGTCTTCTCATTTTACCGAAACTATGCCTGTATTTAAGAGTAAACATTCCTGATTCAGCAGCAGACCGCATTCTTCGGGCTTCAGAATATAACGTAGTATCCCAATCTTCAGATGTTATTTTTTTACCTTTTGCTCCATTAATACTGACAGTTAAAATGTTTAAATCATTTTTGAGTATACCAACTCCGTCTTCTGATGCATAACCGTCATCAGTACTTACAAGATTCGGCTTAACTCTGGTGGAACGGCATACTTCCATTACTGTAGGAACAAGCATTTCGGAATCACTGACATTGCCTTTTGGAAGTAGAAAACCACTTATAAAACCATTTCTGCTTCTTCCGATTTGAGGTTTATATCCAATGGTGGGATTTCTCTGTCCTTTCTGTATGAAAGCTGCATCAGGATCCGAAATGCTGAGGATTTTCTCTCTTGACGGAAGTTTTATATTTTCATTAACAAGAAGTTCGGCATAATACAGTACATAAGCGGCATCATTAAGATCACTGTCTATTTTAAACCAGAGCCTGTCAAGAGCAAGACTTTTATCCGGGGTTAAGTCAGATGTTTCATATTTGATCAACATTTTTTCCTGTTCGTCGAAAAAAGATTTTATAATATTATCTGCAAGACTTACAAAGAGTTTAAATTTTTCCTTAACATTTCCTTTCATTCCCTTTTTGCCTATCTGCATATTGATAAAAGCAAGATGTGATTTCAGTTTTTTCATTCTTGTATCAAGCCATCCGTCACTCAGCATGGGAAAGCCAAACTCATCAGTTAGAAACCTGAAGCTTCTGTAAACCCGGTCAAGAAGTTTATATAAAACTGAAATGTCCGTTGGATATGCTGTATTTGCAGCAACATCTGTACTGTCTATGTAAACTTCATTGAAATCATCAAGACCTTTAAGGAGAATAAGCATGGAAAGGCTATCCATTATCAAACGTCTTGTTTTATTGGAAACTGCATTCAGGTTTTCACGCACAGTGTTCGAACCGGGAACCTTATAGCTGTGATGAGCAAGAACCGCGCTAATACTTATTGAATCATGTATTGCCTGTTTGGCTGCGTGGTCACTTATGCTTCCCCACAGTCCTCTGATGATAAGAAAATAAAGTACTAATTCAGGCTTCAAACGTTCCCGACCTGTTTTTTCGAGTTTTACCGGCTCTGTTATTTCTATACAGTCAAACAAATAGTAATTTCCGTTTATGTGCACATCATTATAACGTTTTACTTCATTGCGGATCACTTTCTTCTTCTGACCGTGTATATCCTGATCTCGGACTATTGATTCTCTGATTTCAGGAAACTTTTCCAGAAGTTCGCGGCTTTTTCGAAAAATTTCCATTAAATCGGTATCTAATTCTTCTATTATGTTGAAATCAAACGGTAGGTAAGGAACATTATATATCATAAATTTGCCTTTCACTTTATTCATTTACGCTCAATATAGAGCGTTGAAAGGCAAATTTACATTTGCGATAGCAAAAAATTAATTAGAAGCGAGTCGCGAAAAACTTTTCGTGCAGCTTCTAATTACAGTTTTTCTGTTAGTCAAATAGAACTAAGCCGTAATCTTCTTTTTCAGCGTGGAGGAACAATGGAAAAGGTTTTTAATTCAGTAATTGACCGAACCCGTACTCCACTCAATATAAAAAAGGTAAGTACTATTTTTGGTGCAGGACAACGTCCTCAGAGGAAACAATTAGAAAATGGGTTTAAAGTAGAATGTGTAGTCGAGAACCATAAGTATAATCTTACTGTTTTCAAAATACATTTTGGAAAACTTACAGTTAAGATGTATTCTAAAGGCGAGCACGTTCTACGCATAGAATCAATTGCTCATAATGTTTCGCAGTTAAAATGTTACAAAAAACTGGATGCTTTGCCCGAAATAATTGCAAAACTCAAAAAAATACTTGAACGCTTCATGAACATACTTGATGCAGTTGACAGTTGTTTTATTGATAATGAAACTATAAAGAACTGGTGTAAGCCATCAATAACTAACGGTACTCGTATTTCCGGGCTTGATTTTAATAAAGATCGCATTAGTTCCGTTGCAAAGGCACTTATACAAATAGCTGCTGTCAGCGACAACTTTACTGCATCTGATCTTGTGACTAAAGTAAAAGAACTGTTTCCTGACTACTATAAATATTCAGTACGAAACGCTGGATATGATTTAAGAAAATTCCGTTCAAAAGGGTTAATAGCTAAAAAGGAAAGAACCAGAAAATATCAAATCAACTATATTGAAATCAGACAAATCGCTGCACTTTTGATTTTACGTGAAAAAGTTATTTACCCTTTATTAGCTAATGGTGGAAAACTACACCATGGAAGAAAACCGAGTAATTATTCTGAATTAGATAAGCATTATTACTTTATCCAAAAAGAAGTTCAAAAAGTGTTTGGTATAATAGGAATAAGAAATCATAAAGATAATGCAGCTTAAATTCAGGGATCTTGACTTGGAACACTTACTGATGGCATGATTTTCCTGTTCCAAGCCTTTGATACCTTAACAGCATATTAGTTCCAGGAAACTTCACATTTGCCTGGTTTATGATATCCAGCAGGCAGTCCATATTTTTATCCATTGCAATTGTTGGAAGGTTATGAATTCTTACATATAGAGTTTTTTCTTCCTCTACAGGAATTAAATCTGCTTCAGTAACAAACACTTCTCTCAGCAAAGCTCTTGCCTGCTCAAATGATTTGAATTTATCTGCAATTGCAGCAGCCATGGAAGTTTCTGCCCTGTATGCGATCATTCTAACAGTATCAACTAAATGTTTTTTGCTTGATGACAGAGCTTTGAATGAATACTCATCGGGCAAATCCTCCACATTTATATGCTTCGGTGTATTTTTCTGCTCTTCTTTTTTTATCTCAAGCTCATTTTCAATTACTGTAATTTCTTCAGCTAATTCAGTCTTTACTTTTTCCCATTCTCTGTATTTCTTTAAATCGTTTTCAGCTTTTGGATGAATCGTGAAATCAGCGAATCTGCTTTTTCGGGTTTTGAGTTTTCCTGTAAGAGAATTTCTTTTTTTATCAAGGGCTCTCCACTGAGGAGAAACTATCGTTTCGGTGACATCAAGGTCCTTCTTTAAATAATCGCTAAGTAAATCAATAGCAAAGTGTTTCATCATGTAGTTAAAGAAGTTTTCCTGACACCATCTTGCAAACATAAGTACTGCAGTAAGCATAATGGGCAGCGAAAATGCAGTTGTTATTATACTTGTCTGGTGATTGCTTTTTGTAAGTTTTCTTATTTCATGCACCCATAATCCCTTCTTTTTATCTCCGATATAAGTTCCGCGATCTGCAAGCTTCATATTAGTTTTTTCTCCGCTGATTAAATCAACTGTAATTTCTTCGAATTCAGATTTATCCCAGTCCTCTTTGGGATATTTGTGATATGTGATACAGGCAATCCTGTGCTTTGCCCACATATCCTTGAAAAATTCAGGGCTGTATCCTTCTCTGTCAAAGACGAGAATAAACCTGTACAGATACGGATCAGCTTCAAGCATTTCTTTTGTAGGCTGGTTTGGAACATCATCAAGTAAACGCGGAACAATATCATTTCTTAAAACTTCCGGCATTCCGGGATTTATTTCTTTTCGAATAACAAAAAATGGCTGCCCAAGCTTGTCGTTTACCCAGAAATCCATCACTCCCTTGAGGCAGAGTTTCTGTCTGGAAACAAACTGCTTTGGTAATTTTTCTTTTCCTCCGTATAATCTTACATGACCGTCAATATAAAGTACTCCTGATAAATCAGGCTCTTCATCCATCCATTTTCTGCATAAAATTTCACTCCATTTTTCTGAAGCTCCGTTACTGCTTAACTCTGAAAGTTTATTCCGCAGGCATTTTACTTCAGGAATGCGGTCTAAGCCGATAAGTTTACCAAATTCACCGGGAGATTCCCAGCGAAGTTTCTCTACTGTCTTTATTCGGCAGAGAGCCATGAATCCTAAAAGTGTTAATACATGAAGAACAGAATAGTATCCTTTAAATTCTCCGAAACACTCTTCGCTGTGATAATAAAGTCCATTAGCTGCAAGTGCAGGCAAGGCAGCAAGTACACCCGCATTTGATACATCATTACAGCGTTGAAAAGTACTTCCCGTAATCCCGTTAAGACCAAATGCACACAACGTCCGATCTAAAACATTGGTGCATGCTACACCAAATATTTCCGCTACATTAGTATCTGCAGCACTGCGTTCTGATTTATCTGAAATACTATCTTCAGAAGATATAACATAGTTTATACGTCCATCCTGAACTGCTTTAGATAGTGCGGAATAACCAACTCCTATTTTTCCGGCTGTTTCTCTGCGGGTAAAACCAAGCGATAATAACTCTTCAGCCTTTTTTATCTTTGCCTCTGTCAGCACCTTTCCTTTGCGTTTTCCTTTTCCACTGATATTAATAAAACCATCACTGCCAAGTTCATTATATTTTTTGCAATTACGAATTACGCTTCGGGGAGAAACTTTAAAGGTCCTTTGAATATCAACATTACGGCAGGTGCCGGAGGCTATTAATGCAGAACTTATCATTCGGAAAGAGTTCTTATCGTCTGCTTTATGTATAAAAACAGGAAGATAACTATGAAAGTATGTCCATTTATCATTCTCCTGAATAACTGATAGATTTTGAGATATTTGACTTGCACCTTCAGGTAATATAGGTAATAGTTCCTGCATAAGAAAGACTCTTTCTTGTTTATATTTTATCGTGAAATATATAATTAAGGTGTCTTTCTTATTTTCCTCAAAGCTCTAAAACTATTTTGCAGTAGATTTTTTATAACTCATTTATTATATAGGGTTTAGCCTGAATACACGCTCTTGTGACGATTTATCCAGATCAGGAGTCCTGAAATTATAAACAACAAATTTGTTATATCAGGCGCAAAGCGCCTAAAGGCTTCTTCAACTCTGGTAAGCGTCATATAGAGATGCCATATTTCCTCTGCACTTTTATCTTTATGTACTGTTTCTATTACATAAGTGCCCTGAAGAGGGTCTGAGTCATTTTTATCAATATCAAAGACCTGATTTTCCTGAAATTTCAGTTCTGATGCGTATCCGGGTCTTTGATCGTCTTCGATCAATTCTAATGAAAAGTATTTATTAAAACCAGCATAACGCTCTTCAAGTCTGCCAAACTTCCTGTAAATTTTATCCATTAATTTTATAGTTCCTTTAGAAACAGATCTTTGCAGAGAAGCAAGATCTTCACAGGCTCGCTCGGTCCATCTTCTGTTTATGGCTTCTTCTTTTTCTTTTTTACCCTGACTTATGCAAAGAACCTCAACTACATCAGAATCAGGCTCTTCTATTTTTTTAATTTTTATCTCTTTTTTATTTCTGATGATTGATTCAAATTCAGGATCTGAACTGTGATTTTCAAATTCATTAAGATAATGTTTATTGCGGGGACCTCTGGTTATAAGAATATAAGGCAGGTTTTTAGCTTTCAAAAGTTCTATATTATCCTTCGTGGCTATACCCCTGTCCATTACAAGAGTAGGGTGAAGTCCCGGAAGATAATCTTCAAAATAACCCATCTTTTCAAGTATTTCTGATAAGGTGACAGGTTCTCCTATATTACCTGGAAAAATCTTACTTGATACCGGAAAGCCTGATGAATCAACAATGAGACCAAGCGAAACAAGAGGACAGTCATTGCGTTTTTCTTTTGACTTACCGTGTTTGGCTATACTTTTACCCAAAGCCTGGCCTTCAAAATAAAAATTGGTTAGGTCAAAAAGATAAAGTGTATCGCGTCCGGGGTGCAGTTTTGCTTCTCTTTTAAAAAGATGATCCTCAAGTTCGTCTTTGTGTTCAAGAAGTCTATCGCCAATTTTATATACTGAACTGAGACCTGCATTGTCTAGTTCAATTTCGGTAAGTTCGCCTATTGATGAAAAATTTCTTATCCATTCCCAGGTAGCAAGTTCACTTGCCGGATTTATTAAACGTCCTGCTACTATTGCTTCTGCAAGGCTTCTTTCTCTTCCGTTAAATCCAAACTCCTTAAGCTTTTGAGGAAGTTTCAGGTCATTCCAAATGCAATGTGCTGTAAATTCAGGTCCGAAGCTTCTGTATTTTGTATCACTGAAATCATTAATATTTACTGTAATTTCTTCTGATGATATTTTTTTTCGATTCTCTATTCTCCTTTCGTCACGAATAACAAAATTCTCCATTGCTGTATCTGCTGCACGTTTTACTTTGACAGGAACTTTTACCCCGGGAAGATTTAACGAATCCTGACCTGACAAACGGCTCTCAAGTTCTGCTATTAATACGGGCCACAGTTCTTTGGAAAGCTTTAAATGAACAGGCTGCATTACAGTTCTGTGACGGGGACCCTGTGGTGTACGGATAGATTCAATAAGAGCATGCTTTACATACTCTTTACCGGTTTTCTTATTTCTGGTTTTTATTTCTTTGATAAACATAATCTGAAAATATAAGCCAGGCTATGAATAATGCAAATAACTCAAGATATGTTAGGTGACTACATTTGGAGTGATCACCCTCAAAATAAATTTACGCCCTTGCCTAATAAAAAATAAAAATTTTTTAAAAGCCCCTAAAAAAACAAACCCGGGCTAGGAATTAAATAATTAACTAAAGTTTCGGTTTTTATTATTTAACTTAAAGCTCCTATTTTTTCAGCTTTAAGTTCTGACTTAATATAAGCTTTATCAATTTGAAGAGCTTTCTCCAGCATATTTTCAATAGTATCAGCTATTTTATTTTTTATTTTTTCAAGAACGGTTTTACCAATTAATTTTTCAAAAGAATCAATAACACCATATATAACTGCCTTAAATAATTGCCACAGCATAGATGCAAAAGTAAGTATTTCAATTTTATCAGTAACACTGTTTCTGTACTGGGCAAAAGTTATATCACCATTAGCCCATCTTTCGCATACAAAAATGTAACATTTTTGTCATTGAACTCGAAGATTTTCAAATCGAGAAATTGTAAAATCAATGTAACAATTTAACAATTAGATAGATGTGAATATTTTGGAGTTTTTAAGGCAATTTTGTCGTGCCTATAATAATGAACTATTTTAATAAATCCTCTTGTATTTTTATTAGTTCCTGTAATTTTACCAGTGTAGAAATATTCTTAAAAATTCATAAACTTTACGGCATTTGCCGGCAGATAAGAGAAAGGTAAAAATGTATTTCAGGGTTAAGAAAACTCCAAGCGGTGAAGTACTTCAGCTCATCGAAGCCTATCGCAACAGCCTCGGTCACAGTCGAAGCAGAACAGTAATATCTCTGGGCAGAGCAAGAATACCTGATAAATCCTGGAAACCGATAGCTAAAGCAGTAGAACACAAACTTTATAACACCTATTATGAAACCGATACTCTTTTTGAATTTGAATATACCCAAGCCGAACAAAGCTGGATTGACAGAATTTTGCGCCTTATTGATTTGAAGGGGGGCTGGAAGCCGAATGTAAAACAAACAGAGAATAAAGATACTGATAATGCAGAATCAAACATTCAAACAGAAGAAGATGTAGAAAAACCTGAAATTGTAGATGGGGTTGAAATCGAGAATATAGATCATTGTAATGATACTGAACTCGGTGCAGAACTTGTAGCCTTACATGCCTGGAATGAACTTGAGATAGGAAAATTTCTTAAAACTTTGGGATTTAATCCTAAACAGTGTGCCTGTGCTGCTGTTTCAGTAATCAACCGGCTGGTAAAACCTTTAAGCGAACATGCACTTGCCCAGTGGATTTCAACAACTTCGCTTCCCGAACTTCTCGGCTCTGAAATACTGCAGGGAGGAGATGATCCCTACTATAGGGTAAGTGACAAACTTTTTAAGTTTAAGGATCAAATAAAAAAACATCTTATATACAAGGAAAGAGAATATTTCAATCTTGAGAGAACAGTTCTGCTTTATGATTTAACCAATACATATTTCGAAGGTACGGCTCTTGAAAATCCTAAATCAAAACGCGGATGTTCAAAACATAAACGCAATGACTGTCCACAAATAGTTGTAGGAATGGTTTTTGATAATAACGGTTTTGAAGTTGGACATAAAATTTTTGAAGGTAACCGAAATGATGCAACAACTATTCCCGATATGCTGTCAGAATTGAAAAATGCTGTTGGGCAGACAAATGATGTTCTTCTGGATACTTTAAAACCAATTGTTATTCTTGACGGAGGGATTGCAACAAAAAAGAATTTGCTTTTGCTAAAATCTGAAGGATTCAGTTATCTTGTAAATGATAGTCGCCGTGGAAGAAAAAAGTATAAGGATGAATTTTTAGCTGATGAGAAAACATTTACAGCTATTTCGGGAAGAGAAGATAAAACAAATGTTCTTGTAAAACTCATTTCAGATCCTTTTAATGAACAAAATGGTACAGAAGACAATATTGTGCTATGCAAGAGCTCCGCACGCCGGGAGAAAGAATATGCAATATGCTCAAAAATGGAGGAACGTTTTGTTGCCGGTCTTGAAAAAATCAAAGCGGGCATTGAAAAAAAAGGTGGTGTAAAAACTCCGGAAATTATTCAAAGGCGAATTGGTAAATTGCAAAAACAGTTTTCCAGAGCCGCAAAATACTATAATGTAGAACTCAAAAAAACAGAAGATAAAAATGTACTGAACTGGACTTTGGATGATGAAAAATATGGAATTGATGATGAACTGTTTGGATGCTATGTAAGTAAACGTAAAATCTGTCCATATATATGATTTATGTACAATCAGTCAATTCTTACATCAGTGTTATATATTCCTGGCTTCAGCCCATTTGTCCGGAAGTAATTCAAAGAGTCTGTTGTTTTGGTGGGTCATCAGCCTTTTGAAGATATCAGTCATATATTCAAATGGTTCTATTCCCATAGTCCTGCATGTTTGAATAAGCGAGTATATAACAGCAGCAGCTTCACCTGCTCTTTTACTCCCAAAGAAAAGCCAGTTTTTTCTGCCGAGTACAACTTTTCTTAAGCCTCTTTCAGCAGTATTATTTTCCATTCTGATATTTGGATCATTCAGATAGAGTCTGAAGTTATTTTCATATTTAAGCATATATCCTATAGCTTTTGCCAGATTGGATTTTGGTAGCAGTGTACCTTCAACTACTTTTTCTCTGAGCATTGTGAAAATTTCATCAATAATTTTAAGTTCATGTTCCTGTCTTATTTTCAGCCTTGTTTGCGAATCAGCTTTCCATGCCAGCCTTTCAAACATAAACAAATACCTGATCTTTCTCAGGACATTATCTCTGAGTTTCAAGTCAATAGATTTTACTTCTTCAAAATATCTGCGTGCATGACACCAGCATGCAGCCCGGTCAATACATGAGCTTTCATCAGCATCAAGCTTTACATATGCCTCATATGCATCAGCATGAATGACACCTTCAAAATTTTTAAGAAAATTTGTTGGATAGAAATGACTTCTGTCGGGGCTGAAGGAATATATCTGATATGGAGGTGCATTGGGATTGGCACAGGAGTATATCCATATTCTTGTAGTTTTTGTTTTACCATTGCCTGGGTCAAGCATATTTACAGCGGTATCATCTGTAAATAGATAACCTGATTTAAAAAGATTTTCTCTCATCTGATCATATATAGGTGTCAACTTAAGGCCAATATTCATAATAAGCGAACTTAATGTCTGCCGTGTTACTTTTATATCATGAGCTGCAAGCTTTTCCTGTATTCTGTATATTGGCATATGGTATGCATATTTTTCAGTAACAATATGAGCCATAAATTCCGGTGTAAACTTTGAACCTGTAACAATACAGTCAGGAACAGAACACTGAACAACGCCGGCAAGTGAATTGTTTTTTACTGCGTATTTAACTGTAACTGTTCTGTGTATATAGTAGGAAGATGTTCTGTACCCAAGCTTCTCTGTAACATCACGACCTATTTCTACTAACTCTTCTCCCGTTTCAGGGTGTATTCTGTTTTCAGGAGGAATATCTATTACTTCCTCTTTGACATCCAGAGTATCGGGGTACTCTACTTTATACTGATTTTTATTTTTGCTTTTCTTTTTACGTTTATGCTCAGGAATTACCTTCAACCCTACTTTTGTTTCATCTTTTTCTGGAATATTCAATCCCGGAAGTACAGGCAATTCAGGAGGAAATTCTTCTATAAAACGCTCTGATTTTTGTCCAGACACCTGTCTCTTAAACCACTCAAGCTGTTCTTTAAGACAAAGTAGCTCGGCTTCCAGAAAGCGGTTTTTACTCTCAAGCTCTTCTATTGTTTTAACTGATTGTTCTACTGTTGCATCCATATAAAAAGATACAGCGCAACAGTATTATTTACACTCAAAATTTAGATTTCAGCTAACTTTTTTCAAGTTGAATCTTTTAGCCAGACTACTGGGTTTTATACCTTCAAAAAGCATTAGAAAGTCTCGTCTTGAAAGTTCTGTTCTACCTGTGTTATCTATGATGAATCTACCTTTTTCAAGACGTTTATAGTAAATTTCAAAACCATCGCCATCAAATCTTAATACTTTAATTTTATCTTTAAGTCTGTTTAGAAAAACAAAACAGCTTCCACTTAGAAGTTTGCCGGGAAAAGATGACTCAACTAATCCGCTCAAACCTTCAAAACTCATATGCATATTTGCAGGCCTATCGTATAAATATATTAATGATTGACTGATATTGATCATAACACCTCCAGTAGTGCTTTAACTGTTTTCTGAAATTCATTTACTTCAAACCCTCTGCTAAGGCAAATATTAACAGATTCACCAATCGAAATATTAATTCCTGCTGAATCTGGTTGAATACCTTCAGATAATAACCTTGAATTATTAAACTTCATCCTGACAAAACTACTTGTAACCGCAGCTGCAACTTCTACATCAAGCTTCTTTAACTTGCTGTACCAGCCATGAAATGTACTGCAGGGAATATTCATTCTGCGGCAGTACTCATGCTGACTTAAACCTGATGCAGACCACTTAGATACTTCATGCTTCCACTTGACTATATTCTCGGATTTATGATTCGCCATTACTGAACCTCCTCAAAGATGTTAATAATTCATTACAGAAATATTATAAAATTAACACTGTGAAAGAAGATTAAAAGATGGGGGCTAATTGACGCTTACCTATGTAATAAGAACCGACAGAAAGGAATATGATGAAAATGAAATCTGGAATCTTTATATGACACTTACAAAAGCGGAGGACGGATTTAGAATGTTAAAGTCAAATCTCGGAATCAGACCGAACTTCCATAGAATTGAAGATAGGGTGGATGCTCATGTTTTTATTACAGTTCTGGCTTATCATTTACTGCACTTCATTATGTACAAATTCAAACAGCGTGACGATCATAGAAGCTGGCCGACAATCAGAAGGATATTGTCTACACATTCGTATTCCACAATTAAAGTACCAACAAATTCAAATCAAATACATAGAATCAGAAAAGCAGGCTTGCCTGATGAAACCCAGAAAGATATTTACAGATATCTTGGCATTGACTGGAAAAACCTGCCCAAATCTCATGTGGTACTCAACTGCGTGAAAAAATAATTCTTGCTCATTGAAAACTTTTTGTCGTGCCTTAATTTTTCGGTTGTTGACTATCAGGGAGTTACAAGCCAAGGTGCGAAACTCGGGTTAGAAATCAAACCATGCAGAAGCAGCATGTACCGTATAGCTGTCATGTGGATTGAGCAGTAGTGTGATGTATAAGCAGGAGACTGTTCTTTTAGAAATCCCATATTTTGTTTTATCTCTTTAAAGTAAACTTCAATAGACCATCTCATAGCATAACTTTCCAGGATTCTTTCGTTTGACAATGTGGTATCTGTACTCAGGAAAGCTGCCCATTGATCTTTATTCTGGTTTTTAGGTGCAGAAAATACAAGTTTAACATTAATCTATTTTTCTTCACTGCTGTTATCAGATAAATTAAGTTTGACAATAACAGAAGCTGTTTTCCATTTGCAGTTCTTCTTTTTGGTGAAACGCCTTTTTATTAGAAGATAGAGTTCCTTTAAACAGTAATTTTTTCCATTTAAGCAGTAGTTCATTTTGCTTCGTTTTGCCCTGAAAATCCCTGTCATAGCAAGTTCATTTACCGTTTTTATGTTTTCTTTTGAAGTAAACCATGAATCTGCCAGCGTGTATTTTGCCTGAAATCCATATTTTACAGCTCTTTTAAGCATCATTCTAAACACTTCATTTTTATTATTGTCTCTTGCGCATTGAAAATCTTTTGCTACTGCACTTTTACCGTTTACAAACTCTTCATTGAGATAATGACTTTTTTTAGAACCGATATATATTTGACGGTCTAGAGGTAGAAAACCGTTTTTAAAAGATAGCCCCAGTTCAAGAACCTGATGACCTCTTACCGTTCTGCATTCTGTATGCTCAAAGTGGCAGGAAGAACCTTCAACCTTACTGCCGCTACGCTTTTTAATTGTATCATCAAAAACAAAAGCTTTTTCCTTTTCATATACTAAATCATTCCGGACATAGATAACCTTTGCTGTCTCAAGTGAAATAAGACGCCAGTTTATATCCTCACTTTTAATCGTGCTGTAAAGAACATCTTTTCCTCCTGAAAAAAAGGCTTTCAAACATTTTTCACAAAACATCTTTATTGAGTTCTGTTTTAAAAAAGCCCAGATAATAAGAGTATAAATTACTGAATCAATACTGTAACCGTGTCTTTTTACTATTTTACTATGCTTATTAAAAATTCTAAAAAAGTTTACTTTCTTAAGTGAATCCTGTATTTCATTGTCAGCAAATACATAATCATGTTTTAAATTATCTGATATCGGTGTTAATGTATGTTTCATTTTTGAATTAACCTTTTTTTGTTATGTTTTGTCTGACAACAATAATATACTACATAAAAATGGTTAATTCACTTACTATAAATCACTTAAATATGTTTTTTTTAATCAGAAAGTTGAGTAATTAAGATAATAAAACAAAAGGTAATGCCTAAATAACGTAGACATTACCTTTTGTGAATTGAGATATATCGAATTATACCGGTTTGATAATCATTATGTCTAAAAACAATTAGTTTCCAAATATATTTTGTACAGCAGTTTTATATTCATTCCACTGTTTAATTACACTATTTTTATTTGACTGTTCAAACTGTCTTTTGATTGCATCGTCATATGAATATCTAAATGTGTTTACATCTATTTGACTTGCTTTGTATACGTTATACATATCATCTGTATTCTTTTTGCCATCATCAACAAGTACTACCGCTTTAAACTTTTTGCCAACTTTGTGAACTAATGTTTTCAGCATAATACCTTTGTTCTGACCGGAAACCATCATAATACCATTCCAAAAGCTAACAGCCCTAGGTGGTTTAAGGTTAAAGTTATTTATATCTTCAGCTGTTAAACCATACTTTTCAGGTGTATTTACATTATAAGGCAAATATTCTCCGGGAAATCCAGAAGAAAGTGTATTATTAGAAAAATCAAAGCCACAATCTTTTAACTGTTCCTCTGTCAAATCTCTGCCTTCAGGCCCCCGTGCTGTCAATGCAATTACAGCAAATCCGGCTTTCTGTAATTGTTTTATTACTTCAGGAAAATTTTCTTCTGTCGGATAACATTTTGTATATGCCAGAATCATTCGCTGCGTTTTTAATAAAGTAGCAAAATCCTTACTCACCAAATAAGGAGAATCTTTATCATTACTGAATAAACCAGATTGCCAGTTCCACCAGATATCACTACCGAAATTATCAGCCTGGGTTAAAAGAGTGCAATCAATATCAAATGTTACAACTACATTATCAACACCATACTTTTCTCCAAGTGCATTGATTTTTTTGGCTGCCTCTTTAATATTTGGAACTTCAATGTTTTCAGATGCACCCAGCTGGATAAAACAAAAAAATCCTATCACAAAAGCAATAAAAACAAACCCTTTTCGATATGACATTGCACACTCCTTTTTTGATAATTAATAAACATTACATAGTTTAAAATTCTTGTTATAATATTATTCGGCTTATTTGAACAGCATTTTAATTCTAACATAAACAAGCTAAATTATCAAAAAGCCAACGACAATTTTAACATTTTTTTATATATACAGAGTTCACAACTCGAGTCTTAAACTGAATCAAAATGAAAGTTAGTTTATTTTTCTGTTTTGGTAATAATAGAATTGACCGGATTAATAAATTACTTAAGTGTTGCAGTTCGTTTTTGTAGCAAAAACAGAACATGGCAAACTTAAAAAACACCTCTAACATGTTATAATGTAGTGTGTTAGAATATATTACAAAATCAACAAAAAAAAGAGGTGTTTTATGTTAGATAAGATAAACATTGAACTTAATGATATCAAGACTACTTTTAAAAAACATTCACTTGATATGGATCACTTTTGGAATGAAGCGAAGAAAAAATATAATTTCAGCAATGCCTGCAAGGCATCTAATAGAGAAAAACGAAATGGTGTATCAATAATGTTGCTTTTTGAAATAGGTATTATTTTTCCAATTTTTTTACAAAAAACCATTAGAAAATTATTTTCCAGTCATTTATCTAAAGTTCTTGTTTGTAATAAAACACCATTTTATCGTTTCTTTCAGGATGATCTTTTTGATTGGCGTAAAGTTATGTACAATTTCAATAGGCAAATAGAAAACAGTAATAAATCAGTAGAGGAAAAGAAATATCCCAAAGTATTGATCCTGGATGATTCACCAATACGTAAAACAGGCAAGTTGATTGAAGGGGTAACTAAAATACATGATCATGTAAATCAAAAATATGTAATTGGATTCAAATTATTGGGTTTGTGTTGGTTTGACGGCAATTTTTCTAGATTTCTTGACTTTTCCCTGGTAGGTGAAAGAAAAATTAAGCTCAGGAAAACAAAATCTCAGTTCAAAAAGAAACGTAATGATAATTCTGCCGCTGCTAAAAGAAAAAAAGAACTCAAAACAGACAAAATAACACATTCATGTAATATGATTTCAAGGGCATTAAAACATGGCTATATTCCTGAATTTGTGATGACAGATACGTGGTTCACCTGTGCAGAATTGATAAATAAAGTTAGAAGTTTGGCTAAAGGAAAAATTCATTTTCCGGGAATGGTTAAGCCCGGTACACGAAAATATACATTTGAAGGTAAAGACTATACTTTAAACAAGTTAAGAGAATATTGTTCCGGAAATATAAAACGCTGTCGCAAATTTAACAGTCGATATATTATAGTAAACTGCTATTTGAAAAATGTCGGTGATATAAAAATATTTTTCAGCAGATATCATGGATGCAAAAAATGGGTAGCCATTCTTACAACAAAAACTGATCTGGATTATATTGAGGCTGTTAAAGCATATTCAATACGCTGAAATATTGAAATTGGCTTCAAAGAAATGAAGCAACTGTTAGGACTTGGCAAATACCATGCAAATGATTTTTCTGCTCAAATCGCACATACTTCATGTGTCTTTATTGCACACGCACTACTTGCTGACTGTAAATTTAATGAGAATCATAAGTCTATGGGAACTCTTTTTGAAAAATTTCAGGAAGAATATACAAATTTGTTGACAATGGATAAGTTGTTTATCCTCTTTGAGTATATATTGACCACCATCGGAGAACAACTCGGCGGTATAAAATATATTTCTATTGATGAATTCCTTAATTCAGTTGAATATGAAATTTTTAAGGATTTATTGAATAGATCAATTACATTAGGATCTGTATTTGGAATTTCCAAATATAATGTTGAATATGAAGGAAATATGACGCAGTCATATCAAGTGGCAAGCTGATTTTTGGTACAAAAATCAACTGCAACACTTGAGTAAGAAATATATGTTCGATCCTGTAAAAATCATTGCAAGAAATATTTTCTACAGGATGCTGAAAACATTCAGACCTATTTACAATAACTACAGAAATGACCATACTATTCTAAGAGAACTGCTGAGAGCGGACGGATACATTTATTCTCAAAATAATATTATCTATATTTCGCTCGATTTAAAAAGAAGATTGAATAGAAAGCAGAAGAAGGCTATCGAGATTTTTATTAAAATTATTGAAAGTAAAATTAACGACGTATCTGTCTTTACAAATTGTATCAAATTATCTCTTTGCAAATCAGATATCGCAAGAAAAAAGAGAGTGTTTAACTTGCGATTTCATGAGTTTTAGATTAACCCATCTTTCGCATACAAAAATGTAACATTTTTGTCATTGAACTCGAAGATTTTCAAATCGAGAAATTGTAAAATCAATGTAACAATTTAACAATTAGATAGATGTGAATATTTTGGAGTTTTTAAGGCAATTTTGTCGTGCCTATAATAATGAACTATTTTAATAAATCCTCTTGTATTTTTATTAGTTCCTGTAATTTTACCAGTGTAGAAATATTCTTAAAAATTCATAAACTTTACGGCATTTGCCGGCAGATAAGAGAAAGGTAAAAATGTATTTCAGGGTTAAGAAAACTCCAAGCGGTGAAGTACTTCAGCTCATCGAAGCCTATCGCAACAGCCTCGGTCACAGTCGAAGCAGAACAGTAATATCTCTGGGCAGAGCAAGAATACCTGATAAATCCTGGAAACCGATAGCTAAAGCGGTAGAACACAAACTTTATAACACCTATTATGAAACCGATACTCTTTTTGAATTTGAATATACCCAAGCCGAACAAAGCTGGATTGACAGAATTTTGCGCCTTATTGATTTGAAGGGGGGCTGGAAGCCGAATGTAAAACAAACAGAGAATAAAGATACTGATAATGCAGAATCAAACATTCAAACAGAAGAAGATGTAGAAAAACCTGAAATTGTAGATGGGGTTGAAATCGAGAATATAGATCATTGTAATGATACTGAACTCGGCGCAGAACTTGTAGCCTTACATGCCTGGAATGAACTTGAGATAGGAAAATTTCTTAAAACTTTGGGATTTAATCCTAAACAGTGTGCCTGTGCTGCTGTTTCAGTAATCAACCGGCTGGTAAAACCTTTAAGCGAACATGCACTTGCCCAGTGGATTTCAACAACCTCGCTTCCCGAACTTATCGGCTCTGAAATACTGCAGGGAGGAGATGATCCCTACTATAGGGTAAGTGACAAACTTTTTAAGTTTAAGGATCAAATAAAAAAACATCTTATATACAAGGAAAGAGAATATTTCAATCTTGAGAGAACAGTTCTGCTTTATGATTTAACCAATACATATTTCGAAGGTACGGCTCTTGAAAATCCTAAATCAAAACGCGGATGTTCAAAACATAAACGCAATGACTGTCCACAAATAGTTGCAGGAATGGTTTTTGATAATAACGGTTTTGAAGTTGGACATAAAATTTTTGAAGGTAACCGAAATGATGCAACAACTATTACCGATATGCTGTCAGAATTGAAAAATGCTGTTGGGCAGACAGATGATGTTCTTCCGGATACTTTAAAGCCAATTGTTATTCTTGACGGAGGGATTGCAACAAAAAAGAATTTGCTTTTGCTAAAATCTGAAGGATTCAGTTATCTTGTAAATGATAGTCGCCGTGGAAGAAAAAAGTATAAGGATGAATTTTTAGCTGATGAGAAAACATTTACAGCTATTTCGGGAAGAGAAGATAAAACAAATGTTCTTGTAAAACTCATTTCAGATCCTTTTAATGAACAAAATGGTACAGAAGACAATATTGTGCTATGCAAGAGTTCCGCACGCCGGGAGAAAGAATATGCAATATGCTCAAAAATGGAGGAACGTTTTGTTGCCGGTCTTGAAAAAATCAAAGCGGGCATTGAAAAAAAAGGTGGTGTAAAAACTCCGGAAATTATTCAAAGGCGAATTGGTAAATTGCAAAAACAGTTTTCCAGAGCCGCAAAATACTATAATGTAGAACTCAAAAAAACAGAAGATAAAAATGTACTGAACTGGACTTTGGATGATGAAAAATATGGAATTGATGATGAACTGTTTGGATGCTATGTAATAAGAACCGACAGAAAGGAATATGATGAAAATGAAATCTGGAATCTTTATATGACACTTACAAAAGCGGAGGACGGATTTAGAATGTTAAAGTCAAATCTCGGAATCAGACCGAACTTCCATAGAATTGAAGATAGGGTGGATGCTCATGTTTTTATTACAGTTCTGGCTTATCATTTACTGCACTTCATTATGTACAAATTCAAACAGCGTGACGATCATAGAAGCTGGCCGACAATCAGAAGGATATTGTCTACACATTCGTATTCCACAATTAAAGTACCAACAAATTCAAATCAAATACATAGAATCAGAAAAGCAGGCTTGCCTGATGAAACCCAGAAAGATATTTACAGATATCTTGGCATTGACTGGAAAAACCTGCCCAAATCTCATGTGGTACTCAACTGCGTGAAAAAATAATTCTTGCTCATTGAAAACTTTTTGTCGTGCCTTAATTTTTCGGTTGTTGACTATCAGGGAGTTAAAAATCAAGGTGCGAAACTCGGGTTAGCCTCAAAAGTCGGAGGCCTGATATATGATATCCAGAGAACTTGCGAGGCTTTGGAAAGATATAGACGGTACAGTACAGGAATGCCTGGCAGAATTAAAAACACTTACGGTAATCAATATAAAAATTCAGGGAAAGGTTAAATGTTCAAAAATACCGACTCCCAGAGAAGATATAAAAGTACTGATAGATAAGGTAAATGTAACTATGCCGGAGCTTATCACATGTAGAAAAGCGAAAGTAGCCACTAAGACAAAACTTAAAAGAATATCAAAAAGTATTTAATACAAACCACTTATACAATATTTTCGTTTTGTCTTATATGGAAACTTTCGTTATAACAGACAAGAAAATTACATTTTTTTTAACATTATTGTATTACTGGAAGGTGATGTAACTTTCTGATTAATATCTATTAGTTCATCATACTGTTCAGCAGATAAAATTGTAGGTTTTATATTTACTTTTATTTTATCTAAACAGCTAACACCCTTCCTATCAGTAGATTGTTCAGAAGATTCATACATAATCTTTTGCTGTAAATTACCTGATTTATTTGGCAGGCTGATATTATACAGTGTTGGAGAAATAACCAAATCTTTATATTCAGAAGGGAAAGTAATATTTATATTGTATATGGAATTCATAAGTTCCGGTTGATAATAAGGGTAAAATCTTTTCTCTTTTCCCAGGTTAAAAATATTTCTGAACATAACCGGTGTCCTGAAATAGTAAAAAATATCACTTATGGTTGAAAAATTATCCACTTGAAGAGTAAATTTCTCAGAGCCAGGGTATGATGAAAAGTCTGTTTCTAAATCTGTCAATGGCTTTGCTGCTTGAGATACAGATGATACTAAGGTCTGAAAATATCTGTCTCTTTCTTCCGGTCTTAATTCTTCAAATTTTTTATTAAATACACCAAAAGCATTTCCGTAGTATAGTTTGGTTATATTAAAAATACAGCTTGCATTGTCATTAAGGCTGATTTGATATTCTGATATAATTTTATCTTCCTTACCTTTTATCGGCTTTATCGTAATAAATCTATGTGTTTTCAAATCTATACCGCCGTTGAATTCATTTGGTGTCGAGCCTAATGCAGAATACTCATTTGTATCATTAAGATAAACAGTACCTTCTTCTTTTAGATTTACTGCTACTAGAACTTCATTGAAAAAGTTCTGTTGAGGTGTTTTAAAAATAGGGGAGATAATAGAGTCAAGCTCTGAATAAAAATCTGAAACTAATACAAACCCAGGTTCAAAACCTGCTGCGTTAAGGATAGAGAAGAAAACAATAGCCCTGTCGGCACTATTGCCATAACCATCTTTGAGTGTTGTTTCTGCATCCGTAATTGAAGTTATGGGTAACTCTGTAAAACTCGGGCCTCTTAAAAGTATATTTTTGGCAATATAATCTCTTATAGCTATTAGTTTATCTTTAGTATCTTTAGTATTTGCTATTATTTTTTGAGTCAATTGCTTTATATAATCTGTTGTTGAAGCAGATTTTTTAAATTTCTTTTCCAATTCAGAACAATAGTTTTTCCAATTACCGGTAGAGATTAAAACTGTAGGTAGGAAAGTCCATGAAGGTGGAAGCATTATTTCTTTTTTCAGAGCCTGTTGATTCTTCGCTGTCCATTCATATGTTACCTGTGATTCGGTTTTGGATATACTTTCTTTAATATCTTTGAAGTTGGCTTTAAGAATATTTGGTTTAATATCTTTTGGAACTGTTAGCTTCAATGTTGATTTTACTATAGAATTTTCTTCTCTGAATGTGTGAATTTCTGAAAAGAAAGGTAGATCTTTAGCTTCTATTTTTAATTTGAATTCAATTAATGAGCCAATCTCTACCCCGGGAAGATTTATAACCAATATTTTTTCAGGCGGATATCTGGGGGCAGAACCTACCCAGCCTGCATCCATCCTATTTATTTCATCTTTAGTTATTGCCAATCTTTTTCCGTTTTTATCTGTAACAAAAGCATATTCCAGTTCTACTGTTTCTAATGCCGGATTATATGGGATTTTTATCTCCGAATACTTTTTCTTTCCGGAATAACTGAGGACTTTGAATTTTGTAGAATAAGTTTGGTGCCATGAGTTTTCATTCTTTAGGTTAATCTCTGTATTTTTTTCCAGTATTTCTATATCATTTTTATTTGTATTTTTTAAGACTTTAGGTCTGCGTATAGAAATGACAGGCATTTTTTTCCTGTTGATTTCTAATTCCTTTATTGTCTTTTTAAAAGCTAAATACTGTTTGGGTAATAACTCTACTGCTTTTAACATCATTTCACTTGAACCTTCGAATTTCTTTGATGAATTTTCAAGTTTCTGTTTATAAGTTATTGTTTCAGTATCAATGTTTTTATAAGTTGGTAATACATCGAATTTAAAATATTTATCAGAGTAATTTATGTTAAGCTTCTCTTTATATCCGCATGTTGTTTCTGTATTTAGGGGATATTTCCTTTTTTTTAAGCCTGCTTCTCTAATTACATAATTAATTATTCCCACTGTTTTACCAAACCATGGTAGTTGAAGCAGGGCTGTTTTGTTTTGGCCTATCAGCAAATTTTCTGCTTCATATATAATTTTTACTCTCACTGACTCAGATGTATCAAGCATATTTTTTGGTGTAATATTGAGGTCTATAAGTTCTGAAGAAGGTAGAACTTTCCTAATTACTTTCTCGAAAAAGCGCTGATTTTCTTCAGGTGTGTTATTCGCAAAGAATCCTCTGTAAATATTATCATTTATGCCGTTAAATTTTAATAAAACCTCTGCTGTGAATTTACCTGTTTCGCTTAACTTTCCATTTGTTGTTATATCCATTAAGTTTTTTTCTGCAGGTATAATAGGTGTAGTCTGTAATGTGCTGCCATTTGGTTTTGCAACGAGATAACTCTTGTTACATAAATATGATGGAAGCAGCTCTTTTGTTGTTTCATTTGTGGGATCCATCAATGTGTATTTTTCCGGAGATAATTCGACACATGATATAGCATGATTAAAGTTTATCATAGGAACTTCTTTATCCATTTTCGGACCGACTTTTATAATAACCGGATATGCCTGGAATCCGGCAAGTCTAAGCATTGCCACAAGTAGAGCGGCTTTGTCTCTGCAAACGCCATACTTGTTTTCAAATGTGATATTTACATTATGTGGTTCAAAACCCGGAGCCTCTTTTTCTGTAGTTATTCCCATATAACGTATTTTTTGAGATACAAAATAGAAAATTGCTTTAACTTTTTCCAAATCAGTTTTTTTATCTTTTATAAGCTCATCAACTTTATTCTGCATTTCTTCGGTTGTAGCATCAAGATGAGGTAAACATAAGTTCCAGTACCATTTAGATATATCTTCCCAGCTTGAAACGGTACTGACCAAAAGCCTCTGTACAACAGAACTTAGAGGAGGCATATTTGGTTCGGGGAACATTCTTGGAACGTCTTTTACCTCCCATTTGTGAATTGTTGTTTCTTTATTATTCGTTGATGTGTAATTTACAGTGTTTTTGATTTTATCTATAATATTTATTTTTCTTAATGGAAGTTTCTTTGGTGATATTATTTCCAGTGTTAGTTTATTTATAGGATAAGGTACTTCAAATATATTATAATCACTCCAGGCGTTTGGCATTCTCGCTTTGACCTGATCACGGAAGCTGACATATCTTATTATATCGCCTACTTGAAGATCAGGAATATTCACCTTTAATATTTTCGAATTTGGGTTATAAATATTGGAATTCATTTGTGAATTATTGATCATTACATTACTTTGTTTTGCAATATTTATATTTTTAACTGTCCCATCCGCCCTGATAATACTAAGCTGAGTTAATTTTACGGTAGAGTAGGGGAGCGTATAGTAAAAAGACAATATAGAGTTTTCTCTTTTTCCTTTTTCAGTCAACACTTTTATAAAGGTATCATCCCATACAGTAGCTGTACCGTCAGCGTTGTATTTTTCAAGAATATAGTTATTTACTAAAATACAGTCAGAGTTAGGATAAACTTTGGGAGTGAGAGATGCCGAATCTTTATAGACTTCATTAACCTTAAGAATACCCTGGGAAGAATCAGCAAAAGAAATATTACTGAATAAGCAAATTATAAAAGTTATGAAGATTGTTCTGTTAAAGGTATTAAGTCTATATAGTTTCATATTTTTATATTATTTCCTTTGTATAAATTGAATTATGAATTTTTAAAATCAACAGATAACTGATTACTCACAACTCTCTACTGATTACCGACAACCATCAATCCACTGCATTGCAAGGCTGTCAAGATATTTGTATGTTTCCATATAACTGATATTCTGTTCTAATGAAATTTTTTCGATATCACTCTGCTCAGGTTTTACCTTTAGTATTTTTCCGGTATTATCTTTTGATACTTTTATTTTTATATTGCCGTATGGAGTTTCAATTACATGGATTTCACGATTTAGAATAATCCTTTTTTCTGTTCTGAATCTAACTCCCAGGGTTGTTGTTTCACTTAGAAGAAAATTTATAATTGTTTCTTTCTGCTCATGAGAACACAACACTTTTAACAGGCATACCCTGCCGTCCTTTTTTTATAGTTGCAGGAATAATAGCGTAATCCAGTGCTTTTAGTTTTAGCAATTGAGGACCAATATATGTAAGATGTTCCGCAGGAAGATCATCTATATTGCATTCCAATACTGTTATTTCATCGTTAAAACCTATACTTTTTTTTGATGAATCCTCCAGTATTGAAACTCTTAAAATATTTGTAATACTATCAAGTTCTTTAGTTCCGGCGCCGTAACTGCTTGTTTTCAGTATTGCGTTACAGGATTGATTCCATTTAGTAACTGTTGCAGCAAGTATAGCGGCTCCTGTAGGCGTTGTTAGTTCTGTATTTATAGATGTATAATTTACCGGTTTATTTTTAATTAATTCAGCAGTTGCAGGTGAGGGAACAGGAATAACGCCGTGAGCACTTTTTACAGTACCTCTACCAACAGAGATTGGAGCAGATATTATTTCATCCGGACTTAATTCAACTATCATTATGGCTGCAGAAGTGATATCTACTATTGCATCTATAGCGCCGACCTCATGAAAATGAACTTTATCAGTGAGAGTTCCATGTACTGTTGATTCAGCTTCGGCCAGTTTCCTGAAAATACTTATAGCTAACTCTTTTGCTTCAACTTTTATTTTATCAGCAGCTTCAATAATGGATATAATTTCAGCTAATGTACGTCCGTGATGATGATGTGTGTGACTCTTTTGATTTATCAGTTTTACTTTAAATTGTTTGGCCGCTATTCCTTTTTTTTGTATATTTTTTAAGTCTATTTCAAATTCATTATGGATAGGTAGACTGTTTATTCCGTCATATAAAAATTTTAAGTCGGGGAATAAGCCTGACATCGCAGCTGCAAACATATCTCCTGCTATACCGGAGTAAGGTTCTATATAAAGTATTTTAGTCATAATAACTCTTTATTTTTTGGTTGAGCTTAGTTTGTCTGAAAAAGGTGCTTCTATACTACAAGCAAAATAGTTGTAAAATAATTTATACCAATGGTATGATCACGAAGAAAAATAGAAAACACTTTCTGAGTTAAATATAGTGAAGTTGTAATTATTATTCAAAGTAGGTTAATAAAAAAAATCCCATCATAAATATTCTATGACGGGAGAGTGATTTTTTTGTATATACTGCTATTTTTTCAGTTTGAGCCAACCGCCTTTTTGGCGTTTGTTCAGTTTTTGTAAAGTTGTGATTGTCTGGCTGTAGGATACTTGACCGTGGGCAAGATCTCTGTAAATTTTATCCACAGTTCTTCTGCGTTTTACTGCATCGCCGGGATCAATAAAGCTTTCCAGGAACTTGATCAATTTACTATCATGTGCTCCTTTAGTTTTTGTCTCAGGCGAAGTATCTGATTTAGCTTCAGCAGATGATTTAAGCTTAGCCTTTAAATCATCAAGTATAATTTTAACAGAATCACTATTTTTGCCTGATTCTTCAATCTCTTCAATTAACTCAGAAACGGAATCTACAGCTAATATCTCAAAACTACTTATTTTTGAGAGTTCCCTTAATGCTGCTTCAAGTTGATCTTCATTCGCGGTTTTAATATTTTCGCATAAATTATAGCAGTTTTCCCAAGCCTGCCAGCGATAGAAGAAATCTAATCCGGTTCCTTTAATATTCTGCAAGGCCATTATTTTGTTGTAAATTCCTGGAGGTACAGATTTTGTTATTATTTCTATTATTTCGTTACCTGTTGCAGAGTAGTTATGAACAACAACCAGTTTTTGCTCATACCATTTCCATAGTAATGCTTTACATGATTTATCCGATTCATCATAGTTTGAAGCTGAATTGATTTTTTCTATAAAAGCAGAATATTCAGTAAATAAAGTATGGTATTTCCTATACTGCTCAATAATTTCTTCAGAATATTGATATTTGCCTGAAGTTTTCAGTGCATCTGCCAGTTTGTCCGGATTTTCATATAAATCAAGAATTTCCTTTTTATTGTCTGCTTCTTCTGATTTAAGCATTACTTCGAGGAAGTTTTTGAGCTGTTCTGATGTTTTAGGAATTCTCAGTGAATCCACTTTTATATTAAATTGCTCCAGTGCATGTTCTTTACTTTTAGACTCATCCCATAAACTGAATTCAGCAAGATATGTATCCCAGGCTTCTTTTATATAACCAAGCATTCCTTTTAAATTACTGCCAATAAGGAAATGTCTATCTACACTAAGGTCTTCAACCAATATTTTAGCGAAAGCTCGAGAACGTGCAATTCGGTCTGCCCTATTGTTTACTACTGTAGTAATCCATGTGCCGGGATTATCTTCAGGAGTACATGTATCAAGTCCCATACGTGTCCAGTTCTGCATACATCCAAAACGCTCATTTGCGGACATACCGCTGAGGAATTCAAGCTGTCTTGATTTTACTCTAGCAGTAGGATATTTTTTTAATACACCTATATCAGGTACAACATTGTCTGCCATTTCTTTTAAAGCAAACTCTCTTTCTATTCCCAGGTTTGCAACCAGTTTTAAAACAAGAGCAATATTATGTGGATGTTCTTCGTATGGAAATCTTGCCAGGATATCAGAAGGTATCAATATTGCATCTCTCCAGTCAACTCTTGCAAATTTTGTGTTTTTGTATTTTGCTGCAGTTTCCAGGAATGGAAATAACTGTTCTTCGGCAGTTACAACATTACCATTGGTCGGAACAAAATTGGTCATAGTTTCAGCAATATTCCAGCCGGCCGGGCCTTGAATATCTTCATGATCGGGATAGGTGTTGGTAATCGTTGACAAATCATCTTTCATCCAATCCTGCTGTAATATTTTTACATAAGTCGGAGCCAGTGCCATACATTCCCAGAGGAATACATCTGCTTCGAGTTTATGTGCCAGACGGAATATATTAAACTGTTCCCAGATTGTTGCTTTGTCATAAGGCCGGAAAAGAAACATTTCATTAGTTCGCTCAAAAGGAGGAGTATATAAGAACATTGCTTCACAACCTGTAGTTTTACTGATTACACTGCAACCCAAAGAGGCAAAAAGCGCAGCTTTAATTCTTTCTGTACCTGATTTACCTCTAGTTCCCCAGCCTCCGATCACCAATGGTATTTCTGCTCTTGATTTTCTGATAAGAGTATTGAGTGTAATGTGACGTCCAAAGAATATAGCAATCAATGCTCCTACAAAAACAGCTAGTTGCGGAAGTGTATTTTGATACAGTGAGAAAAAATATACTTTCAAACTATTGAAAAAATCTGAAAAATATAATGGCAGCAAGAACTGCACAGAAAAGAAACGTTTTACTTTAGGATCAACAGAAGGTTTATAATATTTAGTTTTAGGGTAGGGGGTAATATTAATATCAAAACCTAACTTTTTTACTTCGCTTATGTATTCAGAAGGAGACTGTTGAAATCCTTCCTGCCAGTTTCTTAATACTGCATACTTTTTGAAATTAAATGCAAATTTAACATCTGCCATAAAGCGTTTTCCCGCATTCTTTGGCGGAACTATTGATGTAATACCTTCCGGGGTAAATACCTTAATAGTGTCTGGTGTTTCCGAAGCAGATATTATTTCGTCCGGAAGTGGTATATAAGGACGCGAATTGCCTTCCTGACTAATAAATAACGGTTCTCCTGGTACTTTTGTTTCTGATAATTCAGCCATAATAGAACTGGATGACCTGATTTCACCTCTGAATAATCTTCCTATAAAATGGCTGAAAGTCTGTCTTTTATCAGGAGATGGATTTCTGAATTCATGGATAAAACGCCACCATTTGAATCCAAATCTATAATTTCTTATAAGTTTATAGCTTAATCTTGATTTTTTTAACTCAAGAGAACAGTCATTTTGAGAAATAACAGCCAGCACTCTGCCTATAGTTATATCATCAAATTCCTCTAGTTCTATATTAAGGAGTTTTACTGATTTGCCTAGTTTAAGAGTCTCTGTTTTCTTTTTTATTATATTTAGAAGTTTCATGGCTTCCGGTGTAGACTTACACCAGAGCTGTTCTGCTGATTGAGCAGCTTTTCTCCTGGTAGAGATTGATTCAGCATTACAATGTAAATGTTCCAAAATAGGAAAGAACTCTTTTAACCATAATTCTTTGTTTTCTAAATCGTCATCTTTTATGTTGTCAAAACATTCAAGCAGATTTAAAAGAGCATATTCTATTAATTTTGAAGATGTATCTCTATTTAATAGAGTTTTATATGCAGGAATAAGCTTTGATATGGTATAGTTTACAGATATTAGTGACGGTATTTGTTTTAAGGCGGAACAACAGACAGCAACTTCTGTTTCATCAACAAGAAATTTAGAATAATATTTGTCTATAACTTCAAATGGTAATTCATACAAAGATTCTGCAAGTTTCTGTCTTACAAAAGGGCTTGGATCATTTAGAACTCCCGATAATATTGCCTTAGTATCTGAATAGCTACTGTAGTTATCAATTAGAATTTTTACGGCATGTCTTCTTACAAAGATATCAAAATCCATAGATGAATCTAAAATTTTTGTGAGATTTTCCTGGGTACTATTATATTTTAGATGACTTATTGTGTTGAGTATTTCACAAATTTCCCATGTATCTGAATTGTTATCAACAAGTATATCTGAGAAGTATTTTTCTTTGTCTTTTGATAATATTATACTGGAAAAAGCTTTACTGTTTTTTACAAGTTTAGCAAGAGAGGTTAAAATATCGATTCTTATTCTAGTTATTTTTTCTTTTTCAAGAGAATTAAAGATAACATCAGAAATAATATTCAAATTATTGATATCGGTTTTATCTTCCAGATTGAAATTTTCAAGCACGGCAGGTAAACAGCGAAAAAAAGCAGAAACAAGTTTTTTCTGTTTCATTAAATGTTTTTGATATCGTTCGGTTGCAGCATCTTTGTCAAAATATCTTTTTAAAGATTTTCTATCTCTTTTACTTTTTTTCTTCGATGTTTCGCCAAATGTTTTAACAAATCTAATTAGCTCTTCATTCCTATCGTTTTTATTTTCCAGTTTTGAGTAGTTCGAGTTAAACTCTTCAAACAAACTTTTGAGTTTATCTATTGATTTATAATTGTTTTCAATAAACGATGAAAAATAACCAATAATATCAGATAAGGTTATTGATTCCTGACTGCTTTGGTTCCTTTTTGTTAAAAATTTATCAAACTCTTGGGAAAGGATATAAATCTCATTTCGATTTATATGTTTCCATAAGATGTCAATATTATCTGAAAAAGGATGTTTGAATATATTTTTTTTCATTTATCTTCTACCGGATAGTGTTTTTTAATTTTACTTTTAATACTTTTTGTGAATTTATCTCTTAGTTCAAAATCTTTTGCCATTTCAGATCTTGTCTTATCGTTCATTTCAACATGTATAAACAGTTGACCTCTTTTTGCTTTTTTGATAACCTTTGCAGAAACATTACTCAATGCTGCAAGCCACTTTATATTAGCTACAGGATATATATATGCCTGCTTTGGCATAATTTCCTTTATTTTTTCTGCGTAATAATAGAATCTTTTGATAGGTTTGGAAGTACTGTTGCTTATTACTGCTGAAGCCTTTTTGCCTATTATTGATTTTTGATTCTTATTCGAAAAACCATGCAACTGAATTAAAGTTGAATTTTTAGGCATTGCAACCGTAAATGCCTGTGTAAATGAATAGAAATATGAATTTTCGGCATGTGCCATATCAGAACTTGTAGACAAATCATTTGCTGTCTGATATCTATGAACTGTATTCCATGTAGCAGCAGTAAAATATCCTGAAAGCATAAGTTTATAGCCTATTATACCGGTATAAGTATCCCAAAATCTATGAGGCATTTCTAAAACTATATTTCTTGCTATTTTACTTTTGCAGAACATGAAAAAACCACGTCCCCAAAGTTTATCTTTATCTTCATATATAATTGTATAAGTTCTTTTTCCTCGTTGCAGTTCTTTAATGCTCATTCCCATGTTGTTCCATTCATCTTTGAGCTTTTCAGATGCTGTTCCGTTAAAAAGTTCTACAAAAAGCTTTTTCGCCTTTTTTATATTAGCAGCTTTTTGTGGTTTGAATAAGCCGTTCCTTCCTGAATCAACATAAAGCTTAAACATTTCTGTTTCTGCATTTTCACTGTTTTCGATGTTTGGATCGTCATTCACAAGGAGTTTTATTTTTGTAAGTCTATCAGAAGGCATTTTGCCGATTCTTCTTACCTTATAATCTGTTCCCTGAGGACCTATTGGAGACCACATATGACTAAGTAGATTTTGTTTTTCTGTTTTAGTTAACATATAGGAAGGATAGAAATTACTACTTGCAAGATTTTCTTTTGATTCAGGGGAGAGTCTATACCAAAGAATACTTTTTTTAGGGCCACTTACTGGAGCTTCAGAAGAAACTCTTACCAATATTGCTTTTACATTGTTAATATTCTTTATCTGATGCATTTTAACTTTTAAAGTAGTAGGTTTGTTCAGATTATCTAAAGGCAGGATAAAGGATTGGTTAGGAGTTATGTAACATTTTCCTTTTATGATAAAAGGGTTTGATAAAATTCTGCTGGATTTCTTTTCTCTGTAAAGCTCAGTTTCATTTTTAAAATAGAAAACACGATTCAGCAGGACTTTTTTAGAAATATTTAAAATTTCAACCTCCATTGCATAATAAATTAAATCAGAATGCGTTTTGTAGTATTCTGCATTTGTTACAAATTTTAAATATTTTATTGACGAATCAACCGGAAATGTTGTCCAGTTATCAGTTTTAAGCATATAAGTTAACTGAACAGTTGTTCCCAGTGGATTCCTACCATCTTTTTCTGCTTCCATTAACCATTCATCTAACACAGGATATGCTTTCCAATATATTATGCTTATCAGTAAAACAATTAGAATAGTATAAATAATCTTTTTTAGGCGTCTCATAAATATTACTCAGCTTTTTTATTATTTTTATCTGTTGAAGTATTACTTGTTTTGTTGTTTTTATCTTTTTTAGAGTTTTTCTTATTGTTCTTTTTGACAGCTTTTTCCACCAATTTATCATTTTCTTTTGTAGTATTTGTTTTGCTGGTATCTTCCTGTTTTATTTGCTGCTTGCTACTATCTTCTGTTTTTTTATTCTGTTCTTGTGCTATTGTGGAAGGCTCTGGTGGTGTTCCATATATAATTGCATCTACTTTTTTAAAAGATTTCTTTGTAAGTTTCGTTTTGGGAGTTAACCATAGCATTACGAAATTAGTATTTACCGTTTGTGGTATGTATTCTGACTGAACAGAATGTATAGCTGCCAATCCGGCAGTCAAAGGGCTCCCATCATCAAATTCAACTTCTAAATCACATTCTTTTAAAAAGTTAAAGATTTTCTTTTCCTGTTTATCAAGTTGTGAATATTCGTATTTTCCATGGTAAGTTGATATATATACCGTATCTGTTGGATAATTCTCTTTAATATCAGATTCAGTTTTCTTAATAGTATTAATCTGGACAACCAAAGGTCTATATTCTTTTTGCTTCTCTGTACTCTTAGTGTTAACATTTTGTTCATCAGTTTCACGCATTATAATTTGATTTGCCAGATTAAACAAACTTCTCACTGTAGGGCTGTCATCAACATATGAGAAGAATTTTGATGGTTCAGTTGAGCCTGAAATGAAACATGTACGTGCTTTTGAATATAATGACATATAAATTCCGAGCTTGATATTATCCCGATCTGAGGGATTAATTATTTCTATTGTATAAGGTTTGTAGCCACCCGCTCTGAAAGCATATGTGCCGCCTAGATACTCATTGCTTTTTCCAAATTTTGTTAAAACAATATAACTGCACTTTAATACATCGAATTTGATTATTGATATATTGCATCCTACGATTTTAGCTGCGAATGAAATCAGTTTGAGTTTAGTCTCTCTTTCCTCATTGCTTAGTTCATTATAGTTATCTGTAAGTTTAATTATTGGGGTAATTACCTGTGTGTCAATAAATCTTGCTTTTTCCACAGTTAAGGGCTTATTTTTGAGTTTTTTAGGACTATCTGATTTAAAAAGACTTGTTATTGCAGAGAATGATTTACCGAAGAAACCTTTTTTAGAAGAAGATAATAATGTGTAAATTTTATCTTCTTCATCAAACTCAGTTATTTTTAAGTCGAAACCACCCGATTTTTCCAGTGTATTAAGTTCTGATTCAAGAGAAAGAAAAAGGGCGATGGTATTATTGTTATCCTGTAAAAACGAAGGTTTTTTGTCCAGTTTGTTTTTTTTCGGGAACAGGTTTGTCAATGTTTTAACTTCATTATCTGGTAAACTGTTTGAATAATAGACATAATCTGTAGAAAACAATTTATTCTTTTCTGTTTTTAAATCACCTAATAGACTTTCTATGTATGGGTCTAAACGGAAAAACTGGATGGATGGTTGAGTATTGAATATTGAACAGAATGTATTGAAAAATGAGTTGTTATTAGCAAGATACGCCTGGAGTTGGTTAGGTAAGTCATTTTTTGCTCCGGCAATTGCAAATGCAGCAAAATTATTATTCGTGAAAGTTAATAATGCTGATTCAACAAGTCCAGGCCCCTGGGTCGGAAGTGGTACTTCTATAAGAACTTCATCTTTAGGATTAAGTGATATTACATATATTCCCCGGGAGTTTTTCCAACTGGCTTCGTATAAAAGTATATATTTATCTTTTATAAAACTAATTTTGTAGCCAAGGTGAGATAATTGTAGTTTTGCATAAGTGAGAAGTATATCTGACTTCTCATAGGCATAACTTTTTAATGAATTAACCGCATTTCTAAAAGTTACTGATTCATTATGTGTTGTGTTTTTTGGTTTACGAATAAAGCCATATAATCTTATTTGCTCTTTTAAAATAGCGTCTGATATATTGTCATAAGTATCATATCTGCCTTTAGCTTCAAATTTTATAGCCTGCTTTTGTTCTCTAGTATTTATAAAAGTAGGAATAAACAATAAGAAATACCCTATAACCGTTGCAATTATAACAGCGATAAAAGATGTTTGTAAAGTTGTTCTGGTCATTTTAAGACCAAGTTTTTTATCATACATCTTTATTGCTATTAAAGATGTCAACATATACCCTAAACCATATACATCCATGATTTTTACATTGGGAATAAATAAGGGCAGGATATAACCTATCAACATCTTATAACCGAAAGCTATATTAAAGAAAAGAAGTATCTTTCTAGCTCCTTCAATTGTTATATTTTTAAATATTGGAGATTTTAAGATAACTACTGCCAGTCCATAAATAATACCTGCTTCGAGCACAGATGAGACTATTTTCCATGGATAATACCATTGTAGTGCTAAAAGTGCCGGAAGCACAATTCCACCAAATTCCCAACCGTATAGTAAATTCATTCTGGAAGCAAGAAATGCTGTGACAATCAAAATAATATAAGCTTTAGGTGATGCAGCAAGAGATGTTGCTATATCTTCATATAAATAGGCAACCTCGCTAATTCTGAAATTTGTATAATTTATTAAAACATATCTTATAAGTAGGAAGGAAATTAGAAGAGTTATTAAAAATTGTGGAAATCCACGTCTGAATCCGGGATTCCAGAATTGATTTGCAATTAGTGCTACAATAACAAGCCCAATAGAATAAAGACCGCCTTTATATACAAAAGCAATTCCCAGGTAATTATTTAAATATACAGTTACTTCAGGGAATATTATTAAATCAAAAAGTAACCTGCTTACAACTGCAAACAATATAATAGCAAAGAAACGGTCTCGTCCAAACAAACTACTGCATCGCCCTGATTTAGATAGAAAACCTGAAAAAATAGTTATTAATAAATAAGTAAAAAGTGCTTCAATAATTACTGCAACAGCACTCCAGGGTTTTAGAATTAATAAAGGGACAAGATAACCGGGTACAATTAGGCCTGATAAATTCCATCCGAACCTAAGATTAAAAAAACAGACTACGAAAACCCCGACCCAAACTGTAGTTATTAAAGAGCTTGCGAGTCCACTATCTGGGAAGATATGTAATATAAGTGTGTGCATAAATGAAATTCTTGTTAATTAATTTTAGTATTTCTAATGTTCTTTTACGACGTTAAAAATGAAGATTATATATTTTCAACAAACACTTATAATTATAGTGAATAGCATTCTTTATTGACAATAGTGATTTTTAAGAAATTTATTAAAACATTTTATGTTAATTTGTTTTTTTATATAAAATAAGCAATATTTAAAAAACTCTCGGTATTTATTACATTATTCTACTTTTTCAAAAATAGTACTTTACCCTGCAGCTGGGAGATTTTATAGATAATCCAAAAAAGGCAATTATAAAATAAACTTAAGAGGAAGATTCTAATGAACAGTAATGGCAAAGAAGTAAAAAGGGAAGGGTTTACAAGTAAATTCGGAATAATTGCGGCAGCAGCAGGTTCCGCGATAGGTTTAGGGAATATCTGGCGTTTTCCTTATATAACCGGCAAAGGTGGAGGAGCCGCTTTTATCCTCATTTATGCCTGTTTTATTATTCTTATAGGAATGTCATGTCTACTGGTAGAGTTTCTAATTGGCCGTAGATCTCAAAGAGATGTGATAGGTGCATTTCATGATTTGGCTCCCCGAAAACCCTGGGTGATTGGCGGCTGGGTTGCAATAATAACTGTTGTACTAATATTTTCATTCTATTCCGTTGTTTTTGGTTGGACTATTGATTATTTGGTAAAATCTGTTTTTAATAGCTTTGATGGGAAAACTTCAACAGAGATAGCAAATGTTTTTGTTTCTACAACGTCGAGTACTTTTATGCCGATCTTCTATACATTAATAGGTGTCTGTTTTACGACTTACGTTGTAGTTGGAGGAGTTAAAGAAGGTATTGAGAAATTTGCTAAAGTTTTGATGCCTCTTCTTTTTGTTCTGCTCGTGATACTTGTTATTCGTTCTTTAATGCTTCCCAATAGTAGTGCCGGATTAGCATTCTTATTTAAACCAGATTTTTCTAAAGTTACGAGTGAAACAGTGCTAATTGCACTTGGACAGGCTTTTTTTACATTAAGCCTTGGTTCAGGGGCTATGATAACTTATGGTTCTTATATTAGGAAGACAGAAAAACTCGGATCGACAGTAATTTACACATGTATTTTAAACTCATCTGTTTCTATTTTAGCTGGAATGGCTATATTTCCAGCAGTGTTTTCTTTTGGTATTGAACCGTCTCAAGGCCCAAGTTTAGCCTTTATAACGCTGCCGAATATTTTCCAGCAGATGTTCGGAGGTTATTTCTTTTCTATAATATTCTTTCTGTTGATGGTCGTTGCTGCATTAACTTCAACTATTTCTATGCTTGAGGTTGTAGTTGCTGCATTAACAGAAGGGACAGGCATTTCCCGAAAAAAAGCTGCTATTCTAACTGCAATTGTTATAGCTATAATAAGTGTTCCATGTTCGTTATCCTATGGAGTAATGAGTGGTGTGAAATTCTTTGGTTTCAACACTTTCGATCTATTTGACTATATAACCGCAAATTTTGGTATGACAATAGCAAGTATGATTTTTGCCGTTTTTATTGGCTGGTTTTTGGGGAAAGATAAAGTCAGGGATGAATTGTCCAATAGCGGTGTGTTACCAATCAGATATTTTCCTGTTTTTCTATTTGTAGTAAGATTTGTTGTGCCTATCGGAATAATTATTGTATTTTTAAGCAATATGGGATTTATTGGGTAATAACTCAATCTACACACTGTATACGCATTGCCATGCGCATCTACAAAAGATTTTTAGATATGAAACTTTGTAGTGACGCATGGTGCTAATGTGTCGAGAGCTATTCAGTCAGTGTCAAAAAACTTTTCAGATGAGCTCTAATTGTTTTTAGCTTTCTTTTTTAGTTCTCTAATATGTGCGTTAATTTTAGTTACCAAAAGGTCAAGACCAACATAATTTTCAGTATTTCCTGATATAATAAGATCTGAATATTGTTTGCTTGGTTTTACAAATTCATTGTGCATCGGTCTTACTGTTCTTAGGTACTGTTCAATTACTGATTCAGGTGTTCTTCCTCTATCACTAATATCTCTTGTCAATCTTCTACTTAAACGCAGGTCGCTGTCAGTATCTATAAATACTTTAATATCATATATATCCCGTAGTTCTTCTTTAGCAAAGATAAGTATTCCCTCAACAACGATTATCGGTTTTGGTTCAATATGTTTTGTCTCTTTTATTCTTTTCTGTATAGTAAAATCGTAGATAGGGCGGTCAATCGGTTGATTATTCTGCAATAATTTAAGTTGTTTTGCAAAAAGACCGTTATCTAACGAATCCGGATGGTCAAAATTAATATTTTTCTGTAAATGGGGAGGTAGTTTGTCTATGTCTCTGTAATAAGAGTCATGCTCTATGTGTATTAAATATTCAGGATCTACTTTTTGCAATATTTTTTGTGTGAAAGTAGTCTTTCCGGATGCTGTTCCGCCGCAAATGCCAATTATCATTACTTTCTCTCTTTCGGGTTTTCAGTAGTTAGTCAAAAATGTTGTATATTTGGCTAATGATTATAATTTAATTTCTATATAAAATAAATAGTCATTCTTAATTTATTTATAATAATCTGATATCATAAGATTTATGAACAAAATGCATATCTTATAGCTTTCAAAAGTTTGCTTGTGTACAAATTTCATCTAATTGTATGTTGTCTTTATAGTGCTATTCTTGATAAAGCAGATTTTAAAGATATTTTTTATCTCTTTTTGTTTAATTTTCGCATTAATATTAATCTTTTTTAGAGAATCAGGTGAAGAATGAGCCCACTTTTAGTATTTTGTATTGTTGTAATCTATTTCGGCGTTTTGATTTTTATATCTTACTTAACTTCACGAAATACAGACGATAGAACTTTTTTTAACGGCAACAGACGTTCTCCCTGGTTTATTGTTGCGTTTGGTATGATAGGAGCTACTCTTTCCGGAGTGACTTTTATTTCTGTTCCCGGCATGGTTAAAGCGTCTTCTTTTTCTTACTTTCAGATGATTCTTGGAAATTTTGTGGGTTTTTGGATTATTGCATTTGTTTTACTGCCTTTGTATTATAAGCACAATATTCTTTCTATTTATGAATATCTGCAAAAGCGCTTTGGACAATCTTCTCATAAAACGGGTTCGTTGTTTTTTCTGATTTCACAAATGATGGGATCTTCTTTAAGGTTGTTTTTAGTTGCCGGGGTTTTGCAGCTTGCTTTTTTTGATGCCATGGGCATTCCTTTTTGGGTGTGTGTGCTTGTAACTATATTATTAATTTGGGTCTACACATTCAGGGCAGGGATTAAAACAGTAATTTGGACTGATACTATTCAAACAGCGGCTATGCTCATATCATTGATTGTTACAATATTTTTAATAAAAGATGCAATGAATCTTTCCTTCAGCGGTGTGGTAAGCACAGTCTATCAAGCACCATTTTCTAAAATTTTTGTTTGGGACTGGCAGTCTGGCAATTTCTTTGTTAAAGAGTTTTTAGCCGGTGTGTTTATTGCTATTGCAATGACAGGACTTGATCAAAATATGATGCAGAAAAACCTAACCTGTAAGTCTCTTCGAGAATCGCAGAAGAATATGATAACGAGCTGTTCAATTTACTGTTTTGTCTGTCTGTTTTTTCTTGTTTTAGGTTGTATGCTTTATGTTTATATGGGAGAAATGGGTATTGCGATGCCCAAGAGTGCAGATGATGTATTTCCAGTAGTAGCTATGCATCACCTTGGTCTTTTTGCCGGTGTTGTATTTTTTATTGGTATAATAGCTGCGGCTTTTTCAAGTGCTGACTCATCTTTAACTGCATTAACTACGGTAGTCTGTGTCGATTTTCTTGATATTGAAAAGAGAGAGCATTCAAAACAGAAAAAGATAAGACTTTCTGTTCATATATTGATGTCTTTTATTATGTTTTTAGTAATTGTCGTTTTTAGAATATTAAGTGATAAAAGCGTTGTTACGGCAGTATTCGTTATTGCCGGGTATACATATGGTCCTTTGCTTGGATTATTTGTTTTTGGAATGTTTACTAAGTTTAGAGTAAGGGACAAAGCTGTACCTATTGTTGCTGTTTTATCTCCAATATTAACTTATATAATCAATATTAATTCTGAAAAACTTTTCTGGGGATATAAGTTTGGTTTTGAATTACTTATTTTGAATGCATTAATAACTATTATAGGATTATTATTGCTGTCTAAAGGTAGGGATGATTCACCGATTAAAAATAATAGTTTAGAAAAAAATAATATTTAAATAAAGGTCTGATTATGAATGTAAAATCTGAATTTGTTAAGTTAAAGTTAAAATATCCGTTCAAAACGGCAAGAAGACCTCCACGTGAGTTTTCTGATTCACTAATTGTTTCCATTGAGCATAATGGTTGCGTTGGAGAAGGAGAAATTCGTCCTTCAGAATATTATTTTGGTGAAGATTTTGAAGTATCAGAAAAAGTTATTTCCGAGATAGGATCAGTTATTGGAGAAAACCCATTTTTACTTGAAGACATTATAAATGAACTCAAAACTAAATATTACTATGCACCTGCAACGGTAGCAGGTATAGATATTGCTCTTCATGACTTGGTAGGTAAGCTGTTAGGAATTCCGCTTTATCAACTTTTTGGTTTAAACCCGGAGAAAACACCAGTTTCAAGTTTTACTATAGGTTTGGATACTATTCCTATTATGATAAAAAAACTCAAAGAAGCATCTAATTATCCTATAATTAAAGTTAAAGTCGGTGTCCCTGGTGATTTAGATATGATTAAAGCAATTAGAGATGTTTCGGACGCTACTATTCGTGTTGATGCGAATACCGGGTGGAGTGTTTCAGAAGCTATAGAAAAAATTAACCAGTTTGAAAAATACGATATTGAATTTATTGAACAGCCTATTATTCCAAAAAATTACAAAGGACTCAAAGAAATAAGAGCGAATACCAATATTCCAATAATGGCTGATGAGGATTCTGTTTCTCTAAAAGATTTGCCTAAACTGGTTGGTTGTGTTGATTCAATTAATATAAAATTAATGAAGTGCGGCGGAATAAGAGAAGCTTTAAATATGGTTAATTTTTCTCATGCTCATGGAATGAAAGTTATGCTTGGCTGTATGCTTGAGAGCTCCCTTTCAATTGCCGCGGCAGCACATATTTCACCGTTAGTTGAATATGCTGATTTGGATACAAACTTATTAATAACAAATGATCCTTATTCAGGTATGGGGAGTGATAATGGGAAATTACTTTTACCTAATGCCCCGGGGCTGGGTGTTAAAAAATAGTTTAATAAAAAATAAAATATATAAAAGTAATATTTAAATTTAAAAGAAAGGTTGTTGTTTGTAATGGATAATGTTTTGATTACTGATACGTTTGGGCTTTTAGCTGTACTTCTTATTATTCCGGCGGTTATTTTTATTTTTGCTGATCATAAAACTATAGGTAAATTTTTTGCTATAGTTCCCCCGCTTGTTTTCGCATATTTTGTGCCGACACTGCTTTCTACCTGCAAAGTTATTCCAAGTAGCTCGCCAGTTTATTCTGATATTAAAACTTTTGTTTTACCTGCCAGTTTGGTTTTACTTACATTAGCTGTTGATATTAGAGGCATCCTTAAGCTTGGTTATAAGGCTGTTGTTATGTTTCTTGCCGGTACCCTGGGAGTTGTTATCGGTGCTCCTATTGCATATCTCTTTTTTAAAAGCGGTTTACCAAATGAAGCATGGAAAGGAATGGCTGCGTTATCAGGTTCATGGATTGGTGGCGGAGCTAATTTTATTGCAATGGGTAATTCTGTAGGTGCAAGTGATGAAATGATGGGTATGATGGTCGTAGTGGACGTACTTGTTGCAAATATCTGGACCGGAGTTTTGTTGTATCTTGCAGGCAAATCTAACTCAATAGATAAATTTATGAAGGCAGATAATTCAGCTATTACGGAATTAAAAGATAAAATTGTTGATTTCCAGCAGAGAACTTCCAGAGTTGCTACTACTACAGATTATATGGTAATGCTGGCACTTGCATTTGGATGTGCATGGGGTGCATATCAGCTTGGCAACTTGCTTCCACCAATAGGGGATGTTATTTCTCATAGTACCTGGAAAATTATACTTGTAACTTCAGTCGGTGTAATTTTCTCTTTTACAAAAGTTAGAAATTATGAGGGGGCTGGAGCGTCAAAGCTGGGAGCAGTACTTCTTTATCTTTTAATTGGAGTTATCGGTGCAAATGCAGACCTTATTAAGGTATTTGAATATCCGCTCCTTTTTGCAATGGGATTAACCTGGATTTCAATACATATAATTGTTCTTGTTATAATAATGAGACTTGTCAGGGCTCCTCTCTTCTTTATGGCAGTTGGTTCACAGGCAAATATTGGCGGTGCAGCTTCAGCCCCAATCGTGGCATCAGCATTCCATCCTGCACTTGCATCTGTTGGAGTAATGTTAGGAATCGCAGGATATGTTTTGGGTACTTATGCTGCATTGATTTGTGCGACGCTATTAAGGATGGTTTCTTAATGTAACCCAATACCTTAATTTATAGGGGCTGTATCAAAAGTCTATACTCAAACTGAATGAAAATACAGTTGCATGAGTTGTAATATCCTAATACAGCCTATATTGATAGATATGAATATCCAATTAACACTAGACGAAAAAATAAAACTTGAAGCACAACATAAAAAAGAGCGAAACAGTAAGGCCTGTGACCGTATAAAAGCTGTGTTGCTTTCATCCGAGGGTTGGTCTCAATCACAAATAGCTCAGGCATTAAGAATTCATGAAACAACAGTAACAACTCACCTTAAAGATTATTTGGATAATAAAAAATTGAAAAATGAAAGTGGCGGTTCAAGCAGCCTGTTGACTTCTGAACAAACTAATGAATTAATAAATCATTTAGAAAAAAATACCTACCCAAGCACTAAAGAGATCATTGCATATGTTTACAATGCTTACGGCATAAAATATACTCAGCAGGGAATGTATAACTGGTTAAAGCATAATAGATTTTCTTATAAAGCTCCAAAAGGAGTCCCACTTAAGTACAATACCGAAAAGCAGGAAGCTTTTAAAGCAGAATATGATGAAATAAAGAATAACCTCAAAGAAAATGATAAAATATTTTTTATGGATAGTGTTCACCCAACTCAAGCCACAAAAATCACATTAGGCTGGATAAGGAAAGGTGTTGAGAAAATGATAGCTACAGTTGCAGGCAGAAGCAGGATAAATCTTACAGGAGCAATAGATTTAGAAAGTATGTCTATTTTTACAAAAGAGTATAAAACAATAGATGGCAATGCTACATTAGATTTTCTGAGATATCTTGATGATTCAACCGCCTCTAGCGGTACCATACATCTTATTGCAGACGGCGGAGGTGCTCATACATGTAAAGAAGTTGGTGCATATCTTGGAATAAAAGATCCTTTCAATAGAAAATATTTAGAAGACTATTATCAGATAAAATTACCGGCTAATAATAAACAACTTACAGGGAGATTGAGAAAAAACCTGTATATGGTTTTGAAAAACGAACCTGAATTCTTTATAAATAAGAAAATTTTAGAGGAAAAGAAAGTAACTGCTCAAATGTTACTTGACGCTTTGCAAAAGCCGCCTCCTCATAAAAAATTCATTTTGCATATACTTCCACCCTACAGTCCAAATCTTAACCCGATTGAGCGTGTATGGAAAGTAATGAACGAACATGTAAGAAATAACAAAGTTTTTACCTCATTCAAAGAGTTTAAATCTGATGTTTTAGATTTTTTCAGAAATGAATGGGACAATATTTCTGAAACTTTAAGGTCACGTATTAATGATCATTTTGAAAAAATAAAACCAGTATTTTGAAATAGTTTGAGTATATCTGGAGATAAATATTTGTATGAGTTCACAGTTTTAGTTGTGAACAAACATTATTAAAAACACATCTAAAGTAGTATATTCATACTGAAAATTAGATTTTTGATATAACTCCTATTTGTTTTTTAAAAAACTTAATATTGATACTGCAACAAATATAGACAATCTAATGAATGAATAGAAAATCATATATTGGAATTTATTTAAAGTTATTGTTTGCTGCGTTTTTTTGGGGTGGAACTTTTATTGCCGGAAGAACGCTTGCCGGTAGTGTGGGACCATTTTCTGCTGCGTTTTTACGTTTCCTTATAGCATCATTTTTTTTATTTATACTTGTTTATATTATTGAAAGGAAAATACCTGTTCCAGAAAAAAAGCACATTGTTCCGATCTTTTTACTGGGATTTTCAGGTGTTTTTCTATACAATTTCTGCTTTTTTAACGGACTCAAATATATTGAAGCAGGCCGGGCATCTGTTATTGTTGCAAACAATCCTATTTTTATAGCTCTTTTTTCAGCTTTCCTTTTTAAAGAACGTCTGACTTTTATTAAAATATTGGGGATTCTAGTTTCGATTACCGGTGCGGTTGTGGTTATAACCAAAGGAGATATCACATCAGTGTTCAAAGATGGTTTTGGTATAGGAGAAATATATATTTTCTGTACTGTCGCCAGTTGGGTTACTTATTCTTTGCTTGGAAAAACACTAATGAAAGAGATTTCTCCAGTAATTTCAGTTGCGTATTCTGTTTGGGCTGGAACCTTATTGTTATTAGTACCGGCTTTTATTGAGGGTATTGGACATAATTTATTTTCTTATTCATTAATAGACTGGTCATGTTTTGGGTATCTTGGAATTTTTGGAACAGTTGTTGCTTTTATTTTCTATTATCAGGGAATTGTAGCATTAGGCCCTACTAAAGCTGGGTTATTTATTAATTTTGTTCCCATTAGTGGTGTCTTTTTATCTTTTCTTATCTTGGAAGAGAGTCTAACTTTATCTTTATTGATAGGATTACTCTTAGTATGTTTTGGGATTATTTTGACAAATCTAAATTTCTATAAGAACTAAAAAAGAACTAAAGAGTTATAAAAAAAATAATTATGATATATAAGTATTAGTTCCGTATGTTTAAAAATATAAAGAAGGTGTAAAAATGAAATTTATAAAATTTCTAGTTCTCGGTATTTTAGTTGTAGCTATGGCTGCCTGTTCCAAGAAAACAGAAGCAGATGTAAAAAAAGCAGATACATCTGTTAAAGAAAAAACAGTTGCTGCTGTAGATTCTACAAAAAAAGAAGCTACTGATGTTTATGATAAAGCAAAAGATGCAACAATCAAGGTAACAAGCACAGTTAAAGCTGATGCTGTAAAAGTTGCAAATACAGCTAAAGCAGAGACAGACAAAGCATTAGCAGATACAAAATCTTCTGCTGCTACAGCCAAAACTGATGTAGTTAAAGCTGCTGATTCTGTAGAAAACAACACTACCAAAGCTGCTTCTGATGCTGAGACAGACATAGTAAATGCTGCGAATTCAGCAGTAAAAGATACTACAGTAAAAGTCTATGATAATACAAAGCAGGATGTAGAAAACGCAGTTCAGAACTAATTATTCTAATTTATTGATTAGTTGTGAATAGTTAGTATTATAAGTTATTTTTACTTGATTATTTTCAGGTAAAAATAACTTATTTTTTTTATATCCTTTTGAAAAAGAAATAGTTTTAATATAACTTATATTTTTATAAGACAATATTTTTTTAACAGAATCTATTTGAGTTTATTATAATGTCGATAATCTGTGATTACCATATTCATACAAGTTTGTGTAAACATGCAGTCGGGACTCCTGAAGAATATTTACATACAGCTTATAAGCAGGGACTAAAAGTAGTTGGCTTTTCAGACCATTGCCCTGTACCTATTGGGTTTGATCCTGAAAGCCGTATGGATTTTGAGCAATTCGAAGAATATGTTGAAATAGTTAACGAACTGAAAAATAATTCTTACGGAATCGAAGTTTTGTTTGGTATGGAGGTCGACTGGGTGCCTGGCCGAATGGATGAGGTATATAAATTTCTAAATACAATAGATTATGATTATTTAATAGGTTCTGTCCATTGTATAAATAATATTCCTTTTGATAATTCCGATAATATTTACTTATGGGATACTCCGCAGAAAGTTAAAAATATATGGAATACATATATTGATATGATGACAGATATGGTTTCAATTGGTAAGTTTGATGTGATTGGACATATGGATTTACCTAAGAAATATAAATTTTATCCTGAAGACATGAGCTATTTTATGGATAAAGCTGATATATTTTTTTCTAAAGCTTCGAAGTTTGATGTAGCTGTAGAACTAAACACTGCCGGTCTAAGAAAACCTGTAAAAGAAATTTATCCTTCTTTAGAATTATTAAGAATTGCTAAAAGAAATGGTGTTAAAATTACTTTTGGTTCTGACTCTCACGCACCTGAACAGGTTGGAAAGAACTTTGATAATGCGAGAGAACTTGCTGTTGCAGCCGGATACTGTGATTATGTATGTATTCGAAAAAATGGTAAAAAAGATATTATAAAATTATAACTATAAGATTGTATTAGGGGAAACTTATGAAAACCATGGAGTTTTACAGTAAAGTTGACCAGATAACGCAAGTAGATTCGCGTTATTCACCTGAATCGTACGAATTCATTAATGATGCTGTAATCTATACTGTAAAAAAATGTGAAAAGAATAAAAGAGAAGGGGAGTCCAGTCATATTTCGGGTAGGGAACTTTTAGATGGTGTAAGAGATTATGCATTAAAACAGTTTGGCCCAATGGCTTATAATGTTTTCACTGAATGGGGTATTACTGATGGAATGGCTGTTGGGAACATCGTTTTTAATATGATTGAATATCAACTGCTTAGCAGAAGTGAAAAAGATTCCATAAGTGATTTTGAAAATGCTTTTGATTTTAAAATAGCGTTATCTTCACCTTTTCTGCCTGATTTGGAAAGTGTAGCTGTTGAACTTCCCGTTATTGTTTAGTATTGCCGAAAATAACTGTTTCAATAAAGAAAGTATTCATAAATTTATTAATTTTTTACGTAAAGTGGAAGAAGGTTGTAATGAATATTCAGTATTTTGATTTTGCTGACGATTTTAAAGATTGTGTAAGATTTCATGGTCATTTGTGTCCTGGACTTGTTTATGGTTACTTAGTTGCAAAAGAGTCAGAAAAATGTTTGGGGATAAAAAGAGCAGGGGACGAGGAAATAGTTGCTATAAGTGAAAATGATTCATGTGCAGTTGATGCTTTGCAGGTAGTTTTGGGAACAACTTCAGGTAAAGGTAATCTGATAATCAACAATTACGGAAAAAACGCTTTTGTTATTTTTTGCAGAAACAGTGGTAAGGCTTTTAGATTTGCAAAAAAAGTACAGTATAACTATTCAGGTGGATATAAAGACGAATTTGAAAAACTTGAAAGAACTATTAATGAAGGCAATGCTACTGCAGAACAAATACAGCGTCAAAAATATCTTAAAGCACTTGACCTTTTATCAAAAGATTTTCGCCAGGTCTTTACCACAGCAAAAGTAGATATACCTGAACCTGCATATGCAGAATTAGCTGAATCTGCTCCTTGTGCTGATTGCGGTGAACTTACAATGAGTACTAAAATGAGATGCAAAGATGATAAAATGTATTGCATCCCATGCTTTGAAAAGATATAAATTTTTTTATTAATTTGGAGATTATTGTTTATCATGTCTGAAATCAGACAAAGGCTGGATACTGGAGAATGGGTGATAATGGCTCCCGAAAGATTAAAAGGGAAAACATTACAAAAGATCAAAAATCCTCTTCAGAATATTTATCCTTACTATGAAGAAAACTGTCCGTTTTGTCCTGGAAATGACGATCGATATGCAAATATTGAGTTGGATAGGATTACAGGACCTGGGGCAGATAACTGGGTTGTCAGATGTGTTGAAAATAAATTCCAGATTTTTTCTAATCATGAAATTTCTCCTCCAGTTTCCGAAGAGTACGAAAGAGAAGGTATTTATCACAAATATTCCAGATATGGAAATCATGAGCTCATAATAGAAAGTGCATTACATAATAAAACATTTGCCATAATGTCTAGCCAGGAAGTGACGAATGTAATAAAAATGTATTATAGGCGCTATAAAGCTTTAAATAACGGTAGAAACTTACAGACGGTTTTGTTTAAAAATCATGGTTCACTTTCAGGCGCATCTCAAAAACACCCTCATTCACAGATTGTATCAATGTTGGTTGTTCCTGAATATATCAGGTTTCTTATTGAAAATGCAATAAGGTTTTATGATAGACATGGAAAGTGCGTTTTTTGTAAGATAATTGATTTTGAATTAGAATCAGGGGAACGGATTGTTTATCAAAATGATAAATTTGTTGCATTTGTACCATATGCTGCTTCTGTGCCATATGAAATTGAGATATATCCGAAAAATCATGAAGGTAGTTTTGATACAATGCCTTACTCAGATATTGAGTATTTAAGTGAATGTATTCGAGTTGTAATGAGAAAACTTTATATTGCACTGTCAAACCCTGATTTTAATATTATCTTTAGAAATCCTCCATATCATATGTCTGATATTTATCCTTATCATTGGCATATTAAAATAGTACCTTATTTAGCTACTCCGGGTGGATTTGAGTTAGGTTCGGGAATGAGAGTGAATGTAATGCGGCCAGAAGAATCAGCTGAGGTTTTACGCTGTACCGATATAATCTAAATCGATAATTAAAATGATTTGATTTTCCATATTATTAAACTATAGTTCTTGAGATGGTTTCGGGGCTGCAGGGTTGATAATAAATAAATTGTTTAATACAATGTATTTATATCTGTTTTTTTATGAATTTTAATTTTATAGATTTTTTTATGAAAGGGATGCTATGAGTCTAACCAAGGAGTTTACAAAAGGTATTTGGAAAGAAAATCCTGTTCTTGTGCTTTTGCTGGGAATGTGCCCTACTTTAGCAGTTACTACAAGCGGTAAAGATGGGCTTGGAATGGGCTTGGCAACAATGGTTGTTCTGATTGGAAGTAATTTTGTTATATCACTTATTAAAAAATTAATACCGAAAAAGGTTAGAATCCCTTGCTATATTGTAGTTATTGCTACTTTTGTTACTATCGTCAATCTACTAATGCTGGCATATGCACCTCCAGCTTTAAATAAATCTCTAGGTATATTTATTCCTCTTATAGTCGTTAACTGTATTGTGCTTGGAAGAGCAGAAGCATTTGCTTCCAAAAATGGTATATTCAGTTCTATTGTAGATGCTTTGGGAATGGGGATTGGTTTTACTTTGGCTTTGGTTGCATTAGGCTGCACCAGAGAATTTCTGGCAAATGGAACCATTTTTACAATTCAGTTTGTTCCAGGCTGGACTGAAAGTTTTATGTTAACAGTTTCTTCTCCAGGTGCATTTATTATACTTGGTTTTTTTCTTGCAGGTATGAATTGTCTTAACATGAGAAGAGCAAAGAAAAAGGGTGAAATTTTTATAGTTCCTAAGCATTTAGATTGTCGTCAATGTAATATTTGCAGTATTCATGAAGATAATTGATTTCAGGAAAAGTTTTTATTATGACTGCTGAAGATTACAAATATATTGATATAGATGGGGTTTCGATAGCTTATACAGATAGAGGAGCAGGAAAACCAATATTATTTATTCATGGTTTTGGTTTTTTTTCATATACGTGGATGAGATTGATCAAACATCTACCTGAAGGTAAATTCAGAACAATAACAATTGACTTAAAAGGTCATGGTTATTCTGAAATAAAAATTGATGATAATCTAAGCTTATTTGATCATGCATTAATTGTTAAAAAAATTATTAAAAGATTAAATCTTGATGATATAGTGTTAGTTGGACATTCGATGGGAGGGACTGTCAGTCTTCTGACCCTATTTGATCCTGATATAAAAAGGAGAACCTCAAAACTTGTTTTACTAAACAGTGCAGGGTATGTTAAGAAACTGCATAGTTTCCTGGATATATTTACAAAGTCCTCAGAAAGGCCAAAATTCAAACTCGCAAAGGAAGACCTGCTGGCTTTAGCTTTATTAGAACGGGTAATATATAAAAAAAACAAATTAACCCATGAGATGATTAAAGAATATGGGAAGGTTCTGCGTAGAAAAAGAGCTATAAGCTGTCTGGTTGAAATGGCGAAGCAGTGTGTACTGCCGGATTTAAATTCATTCCATAAAAATATTAGTAGAATTGATATACCTGCGCTTATTATATGGGGAGAGAACGATACGATTCTTGATATCAAATATTCTACCATATTTAAAAATGAACTACCTAATGTTGAGTTTGAACTTATAAAAGAGTGCGGACATTCACCTCAGGAAGAAAAACCAAAGCTTGTTGCTGAAATAATCGCTGATTTTCTTGGAGCATACTCAGGAGTAGAGGATTTTGTTGAGGATTTGGTTGGTAAAGGTAATCCAGAAATATCAACATTGAATTCGAATATTGATAATGAGGGAATGGTTGCGTCTTCCTTAGATCATATAAAACGGGCTTCCACAAAATATATTCATAATATAAAAATGAGAAGGCTAGTCGATAGGTGGAGTTTTGGTGTATTATTTATGGTTTCCGTACTGAAACTTTTGCAATTACTGAAAATGATCGGAATTAGAACTCGTGAAAATGGCTGGCGAATGTTATCAGGTGTATTTCTTAGAAATGAACACTCAAAATTTATATTAGCAAGTTTTCGATTAAAATATCACAGCTTGACAAATAAACCGGAAGATAGTGATACTGCTAAGAAAATTATAGTCGACAGACTTATGGATTTTTTGCGAAGTAAACCTTCCTGCCATTGGGCATTGGAGTGGAGTTTATTCAGAACCAAAAGAAAAAGAATATTCTTTACCGATATTATAGAAGCCAAGTTTGATAAAGATTCAAAGCTGCAGAGTATAATTCCCCATTTTGACAATACAAGAACCACTTTTACTCTTCTTAGACCGGAAATAATACAGGAAGCTCTTGATAGAATCGTCCGGGTTTATAATCAGAATGATGAGAAGAAAGTTGAAGATCATAAAAGACCCTGGAGGATTTATAAAAAACTTCGTCGTTGGATCTATAGAAGTATGAGTCTGTCATTTGCGGGCAAATCTGAACTTTGCCACCTTGTAGAGCGTGTATTGAATGGAACTTTTATACAGTTTGAACTATTAGACTATGCCCCAAATATGATAACCCAAAAACGTTTAGCTACACCTAATTTAAAAAGACGTAGACATCCTGGATTTGGACTGTTGAATTTGGTTTGTCGTTTTACTGTTGACTTCAATGAGGCAGATTTATGGTTTCAATACCATCATGTTCCTGTTGATGGTATGCCTATGCAGGAAATGCTGAAGAATTTAAAGGATGAATGGGGCGAAGTGGCACCAATAAAATATCCAGCATTAGGTAGTGCTGCTGCTAACCCTGAAATTTTCTATTTTGGTAATAAACTGTTAAGAGCCAGAGTTTATATTAACTTTGATAAGCTTCTTAGTGTCAGAAAATATCTAAATGCCAGATATTACGTAGAAATGGGCGGATTTGCTTCTGTTGCCAGTATGGTTGTCTGGGGTTTGGCTCAAGCCGAGTATTTCAAAGAAAGAAAGTTTCTTGTTCCACTTGATACAGATATTACAAGCGATTATCCTCAGGATAGAAATATTAGTTTAATTTTTATTAGGCCAAGCAGATACTTTGTTGATGATAACCCTTTAAAAGGCTTCCTGGATTATCAACGCGAATATAATAAAAGATTGTTTGCTACTAAGCATGGCAGGAGCGAAAGTTATGAGGTTTTGGAACTTTATGCAATGATACATCCTTTGATCTGCTGGGGCGCAAGATATCTCATCCCTAAAGCTATGGGGGAAATCCTTGGCACTGCAGGTTTGACTATATTAAAGGATGCTGAGATGTTTATCAGTCCTTTAACAGATCTTCAGTTTAATGGTTTTGCAGCTGTTGGTAATTTAAGAATGCCTACAGAAGATGGTAAAACAGCTGGTGCTATTAGCATATGCAGTACTAAAGGTGAAGTAAGAGAGTATATTAAGGCTGTATATAATCTTGCTGAAAAGTATGATGAATTCTTAAAAATCGAAGTTTAATATTTGATTTTACTTCGATTTGTTTTTAGTTTTGAATGTTTCTTTTTTCTTTCTATTCGTTTTTCAATAGAACTTTTAGTAGGCTTGGTTTTTCGTCTTTTTTTGGGAACTATTAAAATTTTTCTTATGAGCATCTGTAATCTTAACAATGCGTCCTCTTTGTTTTTTTCCTGAGTCCTGTAGTTTTGGGATTTTATTATTATAATGCCTGCTTTGGTTATACGACTGTCTTTTAGTTTTACCAGTTTTTCCTTATATGATTCCGGAAGAGAAGAGTGATTTATATCAAATCTCAAATGGATACCTGTTGAGACTTTGTTTATATTTTGTCCTCCCGGGCCTTGTGAGCGAATAGCGCTTATTTCTATTTCACTTTCATTTATTAAAACTTTATTTGATATTTTCAGCATAACAAAAACTACCTTAAACAATATAAAAAAGAGAATATAAAATCTAATTTTTAATTAAAAAAATCAATATCTTTGATATATTTATATATGCTTGGCTTTTAAAGTATTTTCAAGTAATATTTATATCAGAAATATTATAATATGGAGGTTTTTCGTTGACTAAAAGAAAAAAACTGCTTTTTATTTTTTTGGGTACAATAATTGGTGTTATTGTTCTTTATTTTATTTTTCACGGTTGGGTTTTTGCTTATACTGATGATGCGTATATAAGAGCCCACATTATGGTCGTTAGTCCCAGGGTAGATGGGCATATACAGGAAATTTTTGTAAAAGACAACCAATATGTAAAAAAAGGTACTCTTTTAATGCAGTTGGATCCTTATCCTTATCAATTGAAACTCAATGTCGAAAAATCTGCTTTAAAACAGCAAAAAACACAGCTTGAAATACTTAAAACAAGATATAAAACTGCAGATGAAAAACTTAAAGCCATTCAAAATGAATACAGTCTTGCTTTAATAAATTATAATCGTTATAAAAAATTATCCAGAGATGGAGCAGAATCAGAACTTTCGTTTGAAAAAAGAACTCATACTTTAGATGAAGCTAAAAACAATTTAACTGAAGCCGAAGAACAATGTGAATACTGGGAAGATATGATTAACGCACAGGAAGTTGCGATTGATGCTATTAGCTCAAAAGTAGCCCTGGCCCAGTATAATTTAGACCAGACAAAAGTCTATGCTGACAACTGTGGATATGTTACTCACTGCAATGTGAGACCTGGAGATTACGCTTCTCAGGGCGATTCTATGTTTGTTATTATCCAGGATAATTTCTGGTGGATTATGGCTAATTATAAAGAGAGTGTTTTGAGACATATAAAGCCTGGACAAAAGGTATTGATTTATACAGATATGTATCCGTTTCAATTTTTATCAGGAGAAGTTGAATATATAGGAAGAGGAACAAGCAGAACTAAAGAAAAGGAAAAAGCGCTGCCTTATATCCAGCCCACAACAGATTGGATTAGATTGCAAAGACGGTTTTCTGTTAGAATAAAATTAGACAGTGTTCCAAAAGATGTAAAGCTCTGTGAAGGAGCCAATGCAAGAACCCTGATTGTATTATGAAAAAGAAAAGTTTAAATAGCAGTTCCGAAAAGTTTACTTTAACAGATTATATTTTTTATGGAACCTTACTTTTTATAATTGTAATATCATTAATACTAATACTTCAGGTTTGGTTTTAAATATATTTTCTATCTTTTTTTGCGATTAGTAATTATCCATTAATAATTAACAATATAGTAATATGTCCTTTGTCTACCATTACAATTTGATTTATAATGACTTGAAAGACTCTATAGAGAATTTCTCTTTAGATAGCAGTCAGGTAAAGATAGCTCTCAAAACATCATTGTCGTGTGTTACTGCTATATTTATTGCTAACCTGTTTAAGCTGAACATGCCATTTTGGTCAGGTATAACAACTTTAGTTATAATGAGAGCAAATGTTGGAGCCAGTTTTTCAAAAGGATGGATGAGAACCGGGGGATGTACGATAGGCTGTATTTTGTGCATTTTTTTTATGGGATACATTGTTCAGAATCCCTGGTTGTTTTCTGTTTTTCTTTTTTTAGGTATATTCTCTGCCTTTTATGTAGGAGCAAGAGCTAAACATGGTTATTTTTGGTCTTATATGCTGGCTAATATGGCTTTAATAGGCATGATTGCAATATCTAACCCTTATGATACTTTCCCCCTGCATATTGCGTTTTACAGATCAGCAGAAATATTTTTGGGAGTAATTGTTTCCTGGTTTTACAACATTGTTTTGTGGCCAAATTATGCAGGTAATAAACTTGAAGATTCTTTAAATAAACTGGTATCAGATATGTTATTTTTTCATTCGCAGCTTATTCAATTTTATATTTCTCCTAATGATAAGTCCTGTAATCTGCTTGAAAATTATGATGATATAAAGTTAGAACTGAAAAAATGCAGGTCAATGTTATCTGATGTTGATAGTGAACGTTTTCTATTGAGAAAAGATAGAACAGATAATAGTGCGATTTTGGATTTAGTTGAGAACAGGATTATGAGTTTAGATAATTTAGTTGTTCACTTTCAACATAATAAGAACTCTGAGTTCCCAATTGAGTATACTGAATTCTTAAATGGTTTAGCCAAGAAAATGGATAGATTGTCGAGAATAGAGACTTTTAAAAGTAAGAGTTTCTTAAAGAATGTTCCAGATGAAGAAAAATTGCAGCTAGAGGTTAAAAAACGTTATACTGCTGAATCATTTAAAAAGTATAAAGTTATAGATGTGCTTTTCTTTTACGAATTTATATATTATTTTGAAGCTTTTTGTAGGGATATTAAACGGATATCCAGTAATAATATAATTCGTCATAATAGAAATAAGGTATCAAAAGATAATTCAGATTATTTTAGCATAAAAATATTTAATTCATGCATTGATTTATATAAACCTTCTTTAAAAAATGCAACCAAAGGAGGTATAGCGGTATTAACTATTTTCTGGATATGTTTATGGCTGCAGATTCCCGGAGGATATGCTAATATGTCTATAGCGATTATTGCAGTACTTGGGCCACAGCTTGATACATTGGCAAGTAAGCACAAAGGAATATTAAGATTTTTTGGGTGTCTAACGGGGGCAGCCCTCGGATTAGCTTTTTTACTGCTGAATACTGATTCTACTTATACTTATTTTATTGCTGTATTTTGCGTAACAAGTGTTACATCATATATTTTTGGTTCTAAACCAGGTGTAGCTTATATTGGATTACAGGCCGGGCTTGCTTTCCTGATTTGCGTGGCAGATGGATTTGGGCCTGTCGTTTCAATTGATTCTGTAATAGAAAGATTGACTGGAATTTTTCTTGCAGTAATGCTTATGTGGTTGATAAATTATGTGATTTGGCCTGATAATATGATTGATAAGTTAAAAGCAAAATTGAATTTTGTTATAAAAAGCCTGAAAGAACAGGTAGAACACTTACAATTAAAAAATGACAACGAAACTGAAGATATTTTACCAAGGATAAACACAAATGATGTTTCTTCTATTCTAAAGGTTGTTAAGGAAACAGAAGAACTACCGGAAGACATTGTAAACAATATAAGAATGTATGTAATGAATCTAAGTAAAATTTCAAAAAAAATATATACTCTATCAAATACCCCGAATGAGGTAATCTCTTTTTTTGAGTCTAATTATGAAGGTGTTTTGAGAAAGGTAATAGATGATGTTAATTCTGTATTGGATAAAAAACATAAAAAGGGAAAAAAACAAACAGATGGTAATTTGTTAGAACAGATAAATTATATTATCCTGGATATAAGAGAAAAAGGAAAATTAAGATCGGCTGATATCCGTTTTAAACAGGACGCATCATGGTTTATTTTAATGCTGAAACGAATATTGCATGATGTTAAATGTTTGAGGGAAGTAGATATTGACACTAATATATTGCTAACTAATTGAAAAGTTCGCTAAAAATCTAGTCTTATTAGAGGAATTTTATGGTTAAAAAAAGTAAGACCTGTCCTTGTGGATCAGGAAATGAATTTAAAAAATGCTGCGGTCCTTTTCTTGATTATAAAACCAAGCCGGAAACAGCAGAGAAGCTTATGAGGTCCAGATATACGGCTTATGTTCTTAAAAATTCTGATTATATATTAAAAACCTGGCATCCATCAACCCGCCCGGCAAGTTTTGATTTATCAAATGATATAACTGAATGGGATAGATTAGAAATTGTCTCTACAGAAAATGGAACAGATTCTGACGATAAAGGACAGGTTATGTTTAAAGCATTTTATAAACATTTGGGGCAAAAATACTGTATCCAGGAAGTTAGCAGGTTTGTAAAAGAAAATGGCGATTGGATATATCTTTTTGGGGAGCAGTCTAAAACAATAATATTAGTATAACGTAGCTTTAATAAAGTAGAATAATTTATGAAAGAAAAATTAGTTGTAGTTTTAAATGGTTCGGATTTAACAGTTGAAGATATCGTCGCTATTGGAATTGGCGATAAAAAAGTTGCTCTTGATTCAGCTGCATTGGAAAGATGCGCTAAATCAAGAAAATTTTTAGAAGAAGAAATTGCTGCAAAAAGGATAATTTATGGAGTAAATACTTCTTTTGGGCCAATGTGTAATAAAATTATTAGAGATGATGAGATTGAAACACTTCAGATAAATTTGATTAGAAGTCATGCAGCCGGGCTTGGTGATCCGTTAAAACCTTATATTGCGCTTGCTGTTGTAGTTGTTAGGTTAAATACAATACTGAAAGGTTATTCTGGAGTTAGATTGGAACTGATTGAATTTTTGAAAGATATGATTAATTTCGGAATTGCTCCTTATATACCAGAATGTGGAAGCGTGGGTGCATCGGGAGATTTAATTCATCTTGCTCATATGGGATTGGCTGTTATAGGCGAAGGTAAAGTCTATTACAAAAACGAGCTTTATGATGCTTCTGAGGCTTTAGAGAAAGTTAATCTTTCTCCATTGAAACTGAGCTATAAAGAAGGACTGGCTCTGATGAATGGTACTGCCGCAATGACTGCTATATCTGCGTTTGTAGTTTTTGGTGCTAAAAAACTTCTTAACTTAGCCTGTGTTACAGCTACATTCAGTATTGAAATTTTCGGTGGTATAGATGATGCTTTTGATAGAGATCTTCATCTTGTCAAACCTCATCCGGGACAGTTATATATAGCAGATATTGTTAGAAAATTGTATATGGGTTCAAAAAGTATTACTCTGCGTGAAAATATGCATGAGTTGATTCGGAATCAGGAAGGTGATAGTTCACATCCAGTTTACGAAACAGATATTGATGTACAGGATGTTTATTCCATCAGATGTACACCTCAAATTTTAGCGCCTGTTTATGAAACAATAGACGCTGCAGTTAAAACTATCGAAATTGAGGCTAATTCTACAAATGATAATCCTATAATTATTCCGAATAAGAAAAAAGTTATTCATGGTGGCAATTTTCATGGACAGAGTATTGCAGTAGCCATGGATAATTTGGGTGTTGCCATTTCGGTACTATGTAATTTATCTGAAAGGAGAATCAACAAGCTTCTAGATCGAAATTTAAACGGTAATTTACCGGAACACTTAATTCCGGGAACTCCAGGCTTAACAATGGGATTTATGGGAGCTCAATATCTGGCAACATCCACTACGGCGGAAAACAGGCATTTGTCTAACCCTGTAAGTGTTAATTCTATTTCGTGTAACAGCTCAAATCAGGATGTTGTTAGCATGGGGACTATTTCTGCTAGAAAAGCGTATAGACTTGTTTCTAATGCTAAACATATCTTAACTTTAGAAGTATTAGCAGATTTGCAGGCTATGTATTTTAAGGAATCAGATAATCTTGGATGCGCCATTGGTAATATCTATAGAACTTTGTCAGAAAATTTTGACGTTTATGATAACTCAAGAGTGTTCCACAACGATTTAGTAAAGTTTAGAAAATTATTATTTTCGAGCCAGTTGTTTGATGATTTATCGGTATATTGGAAATAGTTATTATATAATTTTTTAATGAAAGGAAATTTTGATGGATACAAGCATTAAGACTGAAGGAAATGCAATAATCTATTGCGAGGGAGCTTTCGAGACACCGTTTGGTAAAACTGCTCATGGATTAATCCGATTTACTGCAAGATATAATGTTTTATGTGTTATTGACTCCAGTTGTGCAGGCCAGGATTCCGGCTTAATCCTTGATAGGAAAAAAAATGGTATACCCGTTGTTGCCTCTTTGGAAGAAGCAATTGATTATTCAAACAAAAATAATCAAAGTCCATCATATTTTGTTATAGGTATTGCCACTGATGGGGGTGTTTTTACAGACGATATGCTTACAGCCGTAAAAGATGCAATTACAGCAGGTTTGAACATTGATTCGGGGTTACATGATTTCCTCTGTGAAATGCCGGATATGGTTAAGCTTGCTGAAGAGCATAATGTTAAACTTCGGGATGTAAGAAAAACAGCTCTGGAAACCAGACATTTCTTCTCTGGGAATATTGAGAAAGTTAAAGCTTTTAAAATTGCTGTTTTGGGAACAGATTCGTCTGTTGGTAAAAGGACTACTGCACAGCTGATTGTAAAAGGTTTCAATAACGCAGGTATGCGTTCTGTTATGATTGGAACAGGACAGACTGCATGGATGCAGGGAGCAAAATATTATTCAATTTTAGATTCGACTATTAATGATTTTGTTGCCGGAGGAATTGAAAATGCAGTTTATTCGGCATGGAAAGACCTTAAACCTGAAGTGATAGTCGTTGAAGGACAGGGGAGTTTGATGAATCCGGCATATCCGGGTGGTTTTGAGATACTTGCTGCTGCAAGGCCTGATGTTATAGTTTTACAGCATGCTCCTGCAAGAAAAGAATATGATGGTTTCCCGGGATATCCATTACATCCACTAAAAAAACAGATAAAAGCATTGGAATTATTGTCAGGGAAAAAGGTAGTTGCTATTACAATAAACCATGAACTTCTTTCAGATAAGAAATTGAATAAAAAGATTAATATGATTAGAAAAAAAACGGAACTGTTTACTACTGATGTATTATTAGATGGAACAGACGAATTAATTAAAGAACTGAAAAAATACTATGAAAATTGTTAAGATTGAATATTGGAGAGAAAGATTTGAACTAAAAGAACCTTATAGCATAGCTTATAATGATTATACTCATGCAGATAATGTTTTTATTAAAATTATTACAAATAATGAAATTGTAGGATATGGCTGTGCAGGTCCTGATTATGATGTTACAAAAGAAAATACTCAGACTGTTCTATCAGCCTGCAAAGAGTTTATAGAACCTTGTATTATTGGTTTAGATCCTTTGAGAATTTCAAATATCCTGCACAAGCTTGAGAAAGTTCTAACAGTTCACCCATCTGCCAGAGCCATGCTTGATATGGCTCTATATGATATTTTAGGTAAATACTCAAATCTACCAGTTTATAAGCTGTTAGGTGGATATAGAAAAAGTATAAAAACAAGTATTACGATTGGTATTCTACCTGTTAAAGAAACACTGGTTAAGGCTAAAGAATATGTTGATAAAGGATTCCATATTTTAAAACTTAAAGGTGGTGGAAGCTTAGAAGAAGATATTGAAAAAGTTTTAAGATTACGAGAAATTGTAGGAGATAAAATAACTATTAGATTTGATGCTAATCAGGGATATTCTTTAGACTCCACTCTTGAATTTATTAAATCTACAAAAAATGCTGGCCTTGAAATACTTGAACAGCCTATACCAAGGGGTTTTCCAAGTATGCTGGGAAAAATTACTGATGATAGCATTATTCCGATAATGGCTGATGAAAGTCTGCTTAATCTTCGAGATATATTCAGATTGACAAAGAAAGGATTAGTTGACATGGTCAATGTAAAATTAATGAAGGTTGGCGGAATATATGAAGCATTGCAGATAAGTGCTGTCGCAAGAGCCGGTAAACTTGGAATTATGGTTGGCTGTATGGATGAATCGGCTTTGTCAATAGCTGCCGGTTTACATTATGCACTATCTCAGCCAAATGTACAGTATGCTGATTTGGATGGACATTTTGATTTAATAGGCGATCCAGCAGCAGATGCAGTAATACTTAAAAATGGTATTCTTCACACAAACGAAAAGCCCGGACTTGGAATCAGCCTTGATTAAAAGAGATGATTTTTGTTATTGCACATTAATTATTGATGAAATATAATGAATTCATATATTTTCACAAAAGAAATCACTAAAGACTTTTTCTGTGTTTATGGATTTGAGATATCGTTTTTATTTTTATATTGTTGATGCTTTATTAAGTTAAATAGATTCACTATAGCATATATGGTAATTCCTGCGATAACAGCCAGTATTGGTGCCATTATGATAGTACCAAGCAGATAATCGCCTATTCGATCAAAAAATTGATATCCTAATGTATGTAGGTTGAACTCCGTTAGAAACTTTCCATTCATTGCAAAGTATCCGACTTCTACACAAATTGCCGGTACTATCGGAGGCATACAAAAATGCTGCATATTAAAGGCTACGACTCTGTTAAGTTTTAAGCGAGTAGCACAAAAAAGAATTGCTATACTGTGCATGGCAAAGAGCGGTAGAGTGCCAAGGAATACACCTAACATGGCTGCTAATGCCAATTCTTTTGCAGAGGCTCTTTCCTTTATTAAAATTTTTAGGGTTTTTATTGGCTTAAAGAAAAAATCATAAAGTTTATCTTTATGAGATTTACCAAAAAGAATTTTATGGGGAATCGGTAATAAATTTCTAAATACAAGTTTTGTGTAAGTGCCGGATATCCTGATATTATCAAGTAGTGGATCAAAACTTGAAGTTTGTTTGGTTTCTTCCGAATAATAAACAGATATGTCTATTGAGTCAAGTTTAAGTCCAGCCCATACTGCTTTTGCCAATACTTCAATTTCAAAATTATAACGAGTATCATTAAGTTTTAGTTTTAATATAGGTTTTATTGGATATGCCCTAAAGCCGCTTTGTGAATCGGGAACAGTTGTCCCACATGCAATTTTTAGCCAGAAGTTTGAGAATTTTCTTCCAAATTTACTTTTCTCTGGAACTGCAGGGTCAGAGAAATTTCTTGTACCGATAATTATTGAGTATGGATTTTTTTTTATTTTTTCTATAAAAGCAGGTATATCTTTTGGATTATGTTGATTATCTGCATCTAAAGTTATTATATGTGTGAAGTTATGATCATCAGCCCACTTTGCAGCTGAAAGAATGGCTGCACCTTTACCTATATTGTTTTTATGAGTGATAGTGTTTACATCATCTAGTAGGTGTAATTTTTGCGTTGTTTTATCCGTACTGCCATCATTTACTACTAGGATATTATTATTTATCTTTTTTGTTTTATTTATAACGGATTCAATTGTTGAGGCATTATTGAATGTAGGAATCACTATAAGTATGTTAAGTTTTTCTTTAGCCATTTTTTATATTAATAAGATGTTAATTATAGTAACTATTATAAAAACAGAAGCAATCTTATTTACTACATGATAAAAGTTCTGATTTTACCTATCAATATAGATTAGTAGACTCAGAGTTCAATACTTTAGTATTGTTAAAAATTGTAATGCTTGTAAAAAATATTGAAATGTTTTTTTGTTTGTTTGAATTATTCAACCATTTTAGCTGTTGAAATTATTTTTTAAAAACACTATAATCTATTGTAGCAGTTTTTTGTAAGTATAACAAATAAATGATAAAGAGGTAAAAAATGGTAAGTAAGAAATTTTATATTGGTTGTTGTATTGTTGCTATTATTATAACTTTAATTTATGCTGTTTAATTGTAAAACATCAGATAAAGTTTAGTGTAAGCCCCGATTTATGTTTTCGGGGCTTTGTTATTTTGATAAAAAATTGCAGGTAAAAGATTGACTGAACCCTGTTTGCGATAACCTCTAACGAACTAAAGGAATATTGAATGAAAAGTATGACCGGATACGGGTACGGTGAGTCTGATACCCTTGATGGAATTGTTTTAAGTGCTGAAATTCGCACTGTAAACAGGAAACAGTTGGATATAAAATTAAATTTACCAAGGGAACTGCAGTGCAAAGAACCTGAAATAAGAAGGATGATTTCCTCTTCTATAAGCAGGGGAAGTGTTTATTTAAAGGTGGACTTTTCGCTGGGTTCCACTGCGCTGGAAAAAACTTTTAAAATAAACGAAGAACTTGCAAAAATTATTGTTGAAAAAGGTAAAACGCTGAAAAATACTCTTGAACTTCCAGGAGAAATTAGAGTAGTTGATATTTTAAGGTTTCCTGATGTTGTTGAGAACAAAGTACCCGATCTTTTAAATGACGATTTTTATGGGGAACTTTTTAAAACAATTGGTGTTGCAATTTCTGAGTTGAATGATTCCAGGAATAGAGAAGGGGAGTTCTTAAAAGCAGATATGGTCAAAAGATTGTCTGTTTTAGAAAAATTGGTTTCAGAAATTGAGCCGTTAGCAATTAAATTGCCTGAATATTACAGAGCCAAATTAGAAAAAAAACTTGAAGATGAAAAGTTTGCTGTAATAGATGATGATAGGTTGATTCGGGAACTTGTAATATATTCTGATAAATGTGATGTTAGTGAGGAAATTACAAGATTGAAAAGTCATTTTATTCAGTTCAAAAGTCTGATAAACAAAAAGGATAGACCTGTTGGTAGAAGCATGGATTTTCTTTTACAGGAAATACAGAGAGAAATAAACACTTTAGGAGTTAAGGCTGCCAGTACAGATATATCTCCTAAAGTCGTTGCCTTCAAAACTGAGGCAGAAAAGATACGAGAACAGATCCAAAATATTGAATAGTATGTTTGTTTTTATTATTGAATAAAAGTAATAAATATTGTTTTATTAGACTAAATTCTTTATAATATCTTCTTAAAGTGGCTTTTGTAAAAAAACAGGTTTTAAATCTATTTGTCATTAGCCCTGTATGAGTTAGCTAATATTCCTTATTACATGCAATTTAAATATTATTCTAATAATTTAATGTCGGGAGGAAATGATGTCAAAATTCATTAATGAAAAACAAAAAGCTAAGATATTGGAAAAACTTAATTTCCTTTTCGGGGCAGAAAAAGCACCTCGAGTTTATTCAGGGCTTACTGAATTAGTAGAAAAATTTAATCATGAAAATGATACAAAGAAAAACAAAAAACTTTGGCTGGATGAAAAAGATATATTTCTCATTACTTATGGAGACAGCATAAAAGAAGAAGGTAAACCAACACTTCAAACTCTACATGAATTTTTAGGTGATAATTTAAAGGACGAACTTGAATACGTTCATATTCTCCCTTTTTATCCATATTCATCTGATGATGGATTTGCTGTGATTGATTATTTTGAAGTAAATAAGGAACTTGGTAACTGGACCAATGTAGAGAAAATGTCAGAAGATTTCAAGCTTATGTTTGATGCTGTTATTAATCATATTTCTTCAAAAAGCGATTGGTTTCAGGAATATCTAAAAGGTAACCCTAAATATAAAAACTATTTTATCGAAACAGAAGATACTCCTGAGCTTTCTAAAGTATTTCGTCCAAGAGCATTACCTCTATTGACAGAATTTAATACTGCAAATGGTGAAAAACTCGTTTGGACTACATTTAGCACTGACCAAATAGATCTAAACTATAAAGACGAAGATCTGTTCCTAAAAATAATGGAACTTCTTTTATTTTATGTATCCAAAGGAGCAAAGGCAATTAGACTGGATGCCATAGGTTTCATGTGGAAAGAAATAGGAACTACCTGTATGCATTTGCCTCAGACTCATAAAGCAATACAGTTGTTTAGAGATATATTTGAAGTTACAGCTCAGGAAACAATAATAATAACAGAGACCAATGTTCCTCACAAAGATAATATAAGTTATTTTGGTGATGGCACAAATGAAGCACAATTAGTTTATCAGTTCCCACTACCTCCATTGGTATTGTATTCTTTTGTTTCAGGCAGTGCTGGATATCTGTCAAAATGGGCTGATTCACTTGAGCTGATATCAGATAAAACAACATTTTTTAACTTTCTTGCATCGCATGATGGAGTGGGTGTAATTCCAACCAAAGGAATTTTATCATCTGAAGAACTCAATACCGTTGTTGAACATGTAAAAGCAAATGGTGGACTTGTTTCATATAAATCTACGCCTGATGGTGATATTCCTTATGAACTAAATGTCAATTACTTTGATGCTGTATCAAAGTGCAATGCTCCAGTAGAGGAGAATATCGATAGATTCCTGGCATCACAGGCTATACTTCTTTCAATGGTTGGGGTCCCGGCAATTTATATCCATAGTCTCCTTGGTTCAAGGAATTGGTATGAAGGGGTTAAACTTACTTCAATGAATAGATCGATAAACAGGGAAAAACTTTCAAAGAATGATCTTGAAAATGAACTTAAAGAAGATGGTGGTGTGAGAAATCGGGTCTTTAATAGGTACAAAGAACTGATTGATATAAGAAAACAGCAAAAGGCATTTCACCCTAATGCTTATCAGAAAGTTATTTTTGCAAATGACAGCGTATTTATGTTAATGCGCAAATCACAGGATTCTTCAGAGACTCTGGTAGCTATGATAAATGTTTCAGGCAGCCTGCAGAATGTCAGTTTGAATTTAACAGAGACAGGCTTGAAAGGGAATTCTTTTGTGGATTTACTTTCTAAGCAAACTGTTAGTCCTGATGGTGATAAGCTTGATGTTGTATTAAAACCATATCAGGTTGTCTGGCTGAAATAGGGGGAATGTAGAAATAATGTTGAATAGATTTCTCTTCTTTGTTGGAGATAAATAATGTAAGCGGTCGGAAACGACCGCTCTTCATTTTTAATACTAAAGGAACTGTTCTTTAAAAACTAAATGTTGTTAACTTCTAAGTATAGCCGGCAAAAGTGTAAGTAATGCAAAAATAATTATTATGGCTGTTCCTAAACTTATCGTAGGTTTGACTCTTTTTAAATTTCCGCTTTTATTTATTCTTGCAACAGCGATCATAAGAACTAATATTGCAATTCCTATTCCAGATGAAGCAAATGCAATATTTCCAATACTGCTAATTATCCAAGGTGGGATTATCAGAAATAATGCAAGCAGTAGAAACAATACAGTAAGTCCTTTATTAAAAGTCGGAAAAACAGGCTTATTGGTAGTTATGACCTTTTCAGAATAATACACTTTTATATTATTCATTTGTTCTGGAATTCGTTTGCAACTTTCAGATCTACTGCTAAATATGAAAGGAATATAAAGTGCACCTAGCCAAACATACAGTGCCGGAGCATAAAAACTTGTGAAGTTAAGATATTTTCCGCCACCTTTAATAAGCTCGGGTAAAAAACATGAAATTAAAACTATTAACGAGAGTATGGCATAATGTCTTGGTTTTATCTTTCTGCACAAAAGTTTATATATGCGATTCTTTTTCTCACAAAAAAACAAGGCAAAACCCACTCCAATAAATCCCGTTCCTATTCCTGTAATAACATCGCTTAACCAATGCCAGTTATCATACGTTCTTAAAAAGCCAACAGCCGGTGTTATTATAACTGTACCAGGGATAAAATAGTTTGATTCCGCAGCCATTGGAGGAAAAAATGCGGCTGCAGTTGCGGCATCTCCACTTGGAAATGAATGGCAGTTTCTATGATTAGGTCTCTCTCTTGCTACTGTAGGCTTTAATATGTTTACTATTATTCCCATAATAATAAGCGAAACTGCAATTCTGTAAGCCAGCTTCCTGTAGCCATAAGCAGCAAATATTAAAGCTATGATAGCAGTAATACCGGCATTACCAAAAACTCTAATAAGATCCATTAATTGATTTAAAGGAAAAATATCTAGGAATCTATGCGTAGTAATATATGTTTTATACTGGAGATCCCATGGGTGTACTATTATTGCACATATAAATAAGACTATAGCTACTACATAATAAAATATTGGTTTTGCAAATAAGTTTCTATTTTTGTGTTCCCTTGCTTTAAAAATATTTCTTTTTACAGCGATTCTCATTGTTTACCTTTTTTTATGTGAAATTTTTGATTGATACATCTCCCGAATATATACTGGAGATATTTGCTTCACTATCAATTACAATTAACTTTCCTGTGTTTTCTATATCTATTACTTTAACATTTATTAACTTTTTATTGTCCAGTAATACTTCTATCTGCTTTCCTATCAATTTATTTGCATCTTTCCATTCATTGAATATAGAATTAATGCCTTGTTTCAAAACTTTATTATATATCAAGTTTAGATTTGTGTGTAACTGTTTGCCGATAACTTTTATGCATTTCGATTTTCCTGTTTCTGCTAGAATAGATGTTGCAGGTTTATCTATTCCATCCAAATCTTCAGTTGTCATATTAACATTAATACCAATGCCAATTATTACGCCACTTATTTTATTTTCGGAATTTGAAGAAGTTTCACATAATATTCCAGCTATTTTTTTGTTATTGATGTAAACATCATTAGGCCATTTAAGCCAACTGTTTGAAATATTCAAAATATTGTTAATCGTTTGCAATGCTGCAAGTCCACCAATCCATGATGCTTTATAAGGCATAAAATTAATATCTTTTATTATGTAACTGGCATATAGGTTTGAGTTTTGAGGAGAAAACCATGACTTTCCGTTTCTTCCTTTTCCTCCTGTTTGTTCTTCAGCTGTTATTAAGGTGCAATCCGGAAGTGAATGAAAATGCTGCTGTGCATAATTATTCGTTGAATCAATTTTATTTAAACTTATTATTCTACTCATCTTTTATCTATTGAATTTCTAAATAGTGTTTCGTATTCGCTAATTGTTATAAAGGTAGAGTTTAGTGATAACAGATATGATATATAATTACTAAGTTTTTCCAACATAGCATCACCTGATTGTTTTTTCACTATGCCCGGAATTTGATATAGTGATAAATCTTTGAATTCCCAGGGATGGTAGAAAATATTAAGGTAATTATCATTCAATAGGGTCCATTTAGAAAAGAAATTAACTACTGATAATGGTAGGTTTTTAAATGCCAGCCAGAAAAGAGGGAATCTTAAAACAGGTGAGGCTGATATTGGTATATTGAGTAGGTTATTCTCTGTTATATAGGCTGTTCTTTTTTTGAAAAAGTTATTATACCTTCCTGGCAGATATATCGGATTCTCTGATGAGTTATATGTAAATCCATTCTGAATAAGGTTTTTTTCATTAATTTTTTGTAATCGCGGGCACCTGAAACCTTTGATTTCTTTTTCGGCTATCTGCTCAAGTATTTTTTTTGATTTTACTATCCCTTCATCAGTAGGAGATAAATGGTTCAAACCATGTGATGCTATCTCATGTTGCTGTGCTGCCGTTTTGATTAATTCAGGATATTTTTGAGCGAACGTAGCTGTAGTAAATAAAGTAGTTCTAATTCCTTTAACAGAAAACAGGTTCAAAAGAGACTCTAAACCATATTTACTAATTTCAAATTGTTCTGATTCAGGTATATTTGAACCGTATTCAATAGGGAGATCAAACTCTTCAACATCAAGACTGAGCAGGATATATCTATTAGGTAATTTAGTCATATTTGCCGCTAAAACTATTATAATGAATTTTAAATAAGCCGCAGAACATTCTGAAAGTATCAACAACCAGATTAACTCTGGTGTTTTTCTCCGTGTGATGTTTTGCCACAATTGCCGGTATTTCTCCAACAGCTAAGCCAAGTTTATTGGCAATGAAAAGTACTTCTACATCAAAAGAAAATCTACTGATTGTTAATTTTGAAAAGATCTCTTTCGCCGAATCCATTTTAAAACCTTTTAGACCAGCTTGAGTATCTTTATAATGAAATCCCATAATCAATCTTACTAAAATATTAAATCCTCCTCCCAGAATGCGCCGTTTTAAAAGTATTTTTTTGTTGTTTTTAAATCCGAGAGCTCGACTTCCAATTACCACATCAAATAATTCAAGTTTCTGAAATAAAGTCGGAAGATGATTGAATGAATAGGCTAAGTCACCATCAATAAAGCAAATATTAGTTCCTTCTGATTGCATTACTCCTTCTTTTACGGCAGCTCCTTTTCCAACATTTATTTCAAGTGCCAGTATTTCAAAATCATTAAACTGCTTTTTTCTTTGCTTAAGTAAAGAAACAGTATTGTCCGTAGATCCATCATCAACAAACAGAAAACTGTAGTTTTGCGATTCTTTCAAGAAAGAAGTTATTGCCTCACATGTTTTTAAAATTCTTCCTTCTTCATTGTATACAGGTATTATTACTATGTTTTTTTTCATATAAAAATATTTATTTTGAAGTTCTTAAGTTTTTGATTCCATATTACTATAATGCATTAATTTTATAAAGAAATCTAATTTCAATCTAAAAATATATTGATTAAGTTGCATTTAAACATTTATTTTTGATATAACAATATTAGAATGTTGATTTTATAGGGAAATAACTTTTTATCTAAAATACATACTTTTTGTATATCTTCTTGATATCATCAGGTTTTATCTTATTTTATTTACCTTTGAGGTAAAAATTTGTTGATAGTATAAATTCTGCACTGCATTCTGCTTACAAACAGTTTCAGGCTAACTAGTAAATATATTTATTTGAGGAATACTTTATAATGAGAATGTCCAAACTTGTTGGAAGACGTATAAAAGAAGATCCAAGAGATGCACAGATTGTAAGCCATAAATTTATAATAAGAGGTGGTTACGCACGTATGGTTTCAGCCGGCATTTATTCCATTTTGCCACTTGGCAGAAAAATCACTAAAAAAATTGAAAAAATTATTAGAGAAGAGATGGATGCTATTGATGGGCAGGAAATTTTAATGCCGGTTGTGTTACCAAGAGAATTATGGGAAGAATCCGGGAGATACGATAGTGTTGGACAGGAATTATTGCGTTTCAAAGACAGAAATGAAAAAGATATGCTTTTAGCCATGACTCATGAAGAAGCAGTTGTTCATTTGATTAGAACTGAAGTGAACAGTTATAAACAGCTTCCAGTTATGGTTTATCAAATCCAGAGAAAATACAGAGATGAAGCCAGACCTCGTGCCGGGTTAATTCGAGTTAGAGAGTTTACAATGAAAGATGCATATTCTTTTCATGAATCACAGGAATGTCTGGACGAATATTATGAAAAAGCACATCAAGCTTATACAAATATTTTTAAAAGAGTAGGTTTAAAAGATGTGGTTTCCATCAAATCCGATTCAGGAATGATGGGAGGAGCAGTTTCTCATGAATTTATGGCTATTGCTGATTCAGGTGAAGATACTATATTTATGTCCCAAAATCGTGAATATAAAGCTAATCGAGAAATTGCTACTGCTTCATGGGAGTTCCCTGGAGGTGATGCTTTAGAACTTGAAAAGGTTAAAACGCCAGGCAAAAAAACAATTGAAGAAGTTGCTGATTTTTTGGGCGTAAAACCGGAAAATACAGGAAAAGCTGTTTTTTATGTTGACGAGAATGACTGCCTGGTATTTGTAATGATTCGTGGTGATTTTGAGGTTAATGAACTAAAAGTTAAAAAGCATCTTAAAATCAATAAATTAGAGTTTGCCAGCGATGAAAAGATAAAGGAATCAGGGGCACAACCTGGTTATGCTTCCCCTATCGGAATAGAAAAAAACAAAATAAAAATCATTATTGATAAATCTGTAGCTGAAACTGCAAACCTAGTTGTAGGGGCAAATGAAGAAGATTTTCATTATAAAAACTTTAATTTAAAGCGAGATCTTGGAGATGTGCTGATTGCTGAAATCGCTACTGTCAGGGTAGGGGACCCATGTCCATTAACAGGCACTTCTTTAGTAGAGTATCGAGGAATAGAAGTTGGTAATATTTTTCAGCTTGGTACAAAGTATTCAGAACCAATGAACTGTAGTTATCTGGACAAAAATGGCAAATCTAATTCTATGATAATGGGTTGCTATGGTATTGGTGTTGGACGTACAATGGCATCTGTTATTGAACAGTCTCATGATGATTATGGCCCAATTTGGCCAATGTCTATTTCTCCATACCATGTTCACATTTGTTCTATTAATATAAAAAAAGATGAAGTAAGAGAAGCTTCTAAAAAACTTTATAACGAACTGGTTGAACTTGGCGTGGAAGTTCTATTTGATGATAGAGGCGAAAAAGCTGGGTTTATGTTCAATGATGCAGACTTGATAGGGATACCGCTTCGGGTTATAATATCACCAAAGACTTTAAAGGATGGTCAAAAAGCAGAGCTTAAAAGAAGAGGCTGCAGAGATGCAGAAGTTGTAGAACTCGATAATTTGGCTAGCGTATTAAAGAAAAAAGTAGAAGCTGAACTTTAATAATTAACTAGATGCAGTGCTTTCTTGAACAAATTATAACCTTGGAAAACTGATTATGAAAAAGATTTTTACATTGTTTTCGCTGTTAACCTTTGCTCCAATGTTGTTTAGTTTAAACATAACAACAATTGATGGCACCGTTTATAAAAATGCGCAGGTCGTAAATACTATGCCTGATGGAATTTTGATTAGTTTTGTGGGTGATAATGATTTTGATACAGTAAAATTAGTAAAGTTTCAAAATTTACCGGCTAATATTCAAAAAAAATATGGATATAATCCGAAAAAAGCTAAACAGTTTGAGAAGGAACATCAGGAATGGTTAACTGAACAACAGAAAGCTGCTGAAATAAAAAATTATAAAAACAAAGAATCTAACACTCAAAAAAATAATTCAAATCGAAAGTTTTCCAATATAAAAATCGGTGAAGCTGATACAGTTCTGGATGATATAGAAAAGTCAACTGATTCATCGCAGGAAAAAGCCAAACTAAGCAATTTAATAAACAAACTTGATAATACTATGAATAATAATCAATCTAATGTAACCGATGAATCTTCCATCGATGGCCTTGTTCATGGTATGGTATCTTCTACAGAAGAGCAGGTTAAAGAAATAAATAAACTAACTTCTGATGATAATACAGAGTAGGAGGACTTTAAAATGCCTGCAAAAGATCTGAGAAATATTTTACAGCTTGCAGTAGAACAGAATGCTTCTGATATTCACATGAAACCTGATAGTTATGTTGTTTTTCGTATTAGTGGAGAACTTGTTGATTGTGATTTTATAACTAATAGAGATTGCATAAACCAATTTATGGTTATTATAACAAATGAACAGCAGCTTCTTACATACAATAAAACCGGTGATGTCGATTTATCTTATGTGGAGAAAGATATCAGTAGATTCCGTGTTAATATTCATAAACAGCGCGGTGGACCTGCTATAAATATGAGAGTAGTAAAATCCCAAATTCTAGATTTTTCTCAGCTTGGGTTACCTAAGCAAATAGAAAAAATACCTAAGTTTGAACGTGGTATTGTTTTTATCACTGGAACAACAGGATCAGGAAAATCTACTACTCTGGCTGCAATTATTGATTATATTAATCAGAACTACAGGAAACATATTATTACTATTGAAGATCCTATTGAATATGAATTTTTTGATAAAAAATGTTTTATAGAACAAAGAGAAGTAGGATTAGATACAATTTCTTTTGATTCTGCCTTTATTCATAGTTTGCGACAGGATCCTGATATAATCATGATTGGTGAGATGAGATCTAAGGATAGTTTTGATGCAGCTCTTAAAGCTGCTGATACCGGCCATTTAATTTTTTCAACTCTTCATACTTTAAATGCATCTCAATCAATTAATAGGTTGTTGGATTTTTATGAAGCAAGTGAACATAGAGGTCTTCTATCTTCTCTTAGCAATAGTTTAGCAGCTATTGTCTCTCAAAGATTGGTACCTAAAGCATTAGATGGAGGTGTAGTACCTGCTTTGGAAATTATGTTTAATACTCCAGTCGTAAAAAATATTTTAAAAGAAAATAATCTTTCAAAATTGGCGCCTGCAATAGAAAACAGTAGAAATGAAGGAATGCAATCATTTAATCAGGCCTTAGTAGACCTGGTAAATGATGGACAAATAACCGAAGAAGAAGCCTTGAAATTTGCAACTAATCCTGATGCTTTAAAAATGCAGCTTAAGGGCGTATTTTTGGGTTCTGAAAGTAAAATTCTGGGAAATTAGCGTCAGTCTTCGGAAAAATCGAAGTTTTATCTAACAGAAACACTCTGTGTTAGATTTCTCCAGGCTTAAATTATATTTTAAGCAACAACAAAAAAAGCTGGAGAAATACTATGAAAAGTTATGGCAAGAAATCTAATAAGTCAAGAATCAGAATAACAAATGCAATGACAATGTTGAATCCTGATACAGCAGGCATAGATATTGGCTCAGAATTTCACTGGTCATGTGTACCTGCAACTCATACAGAAAAAAATGTTCAAAAATTTGGAGCTTATACTGGAGAATTGAAAAGAATGTGCCAGTGGTTTAAAGAATGTGGAATAACAAGTATAGCAATGGAATCTACAGGAGTATACTGGATACCAGTTTATCAAATGCTTGAAAAGTTTGGTTTTGAAGTGATACTTGTAAATGCCAGGCATTTAAAAAGCGTAGCCGGACGCCCTAAAACGGATATTTATGACTGTCAGTGGATTCAGCGTCTTCATTCCTACGGTTTGTTGAAAGCCTCTTTTCGTCCTGAAAATTCGATTTGTGAGATTCGTTCATTAAAACGTCATAGGGATAATATGATAAGAGATTTGAGCCGTCATGTTCAACATATGCAAAAAGCACTTCAGCTTTCAAATATTAGACTTGACAAAGCTGTATCGGATATAACAGGAAAAACAGGCATGGCAATAATTAGCGTCAGTCTTCGGAAAAATCGAAGTTTTATCTAACAGAAACACTCTGTGTTAGATTTCTCCAGGCTTAAATTATATTTTAATCAACAACAAAAAAAAGCTGGAGAAATACTATGAAAAGTTATGGCAAGAAATCTAATAAGTCAAGAATCAGAATAACAAATGCAATGACAATGTTGAATCCTGATACAGCAGGCATAGATATTGGCTCAGAATTTCACTGGTCATGTGTACCTGCAACTCATACAGAAAAAAAATGTTCAAAAATTTGGAGCTTATACTGGAGAATTGAAAAGAATGTGCCAGTGGTTTAAAGAATGTGGAATAACAAGTATAGCAATGGAATCTACAGGAGTATACTGGATACCAGTTTATCAAATGCTTGAAAAGTTTGGTTTTGAAGTGATACTTGTAAATGCCAGGCATTTAAAAAGCGTAGCCGGACGCCCTAAAACGGATATTTATGACTGTCAGTGGATTCAGCGTCTTCATTCCTACGGTTTGTTGAAAGCCTCTTTTCGTCCTGAAAATTCGATTTGTGAGATTCGTTCATTAAAACGTCATAGGGATAATATGATAAGAGATTTGAGCCGTCATGTTCAACATATGCAAAAAGCACTTCAGCTTTCAAATATTAGACTTGACAAAGCTGTATCGGATATAACAGGAAAAACAGGCATGGCAATAATTAGAAAAATACTGAATGGAGAAAGGAGTCCATCAGAGCTTGCAAAACTTAGAGACGGACGTTTGAGAGCTACAGAAAAAGAGGTTGCATCAGCACTTGAAGGAGATTATAGAGATGAGCATATTTTCATGCTTAAGCAAAGTTATGAAGCTTATGAATTTGAGCAGAATCAGATACTTGAGTGTGACAGAGAAATAAAAAATCTTCTTGATAAACTTAATAAAAAAATAGACAGCAATCTTGTACCACCTCCTCCGGCAACCGATGGAACTAAAAGATCAAATTCAAATCAGCCTAATTTTAATTTAAGGCCATATTTATATGAAGCTTTTGGTGTTGATTTAACGCAGGTTCATGGTCTTCAGTCTACAACAGTGCTTACTTTACTTACAGAAGTAGGAACAGATTTAAGCAAATGGGAGACAGATAAGCATTTTAAATCATGGCTCGGATTATGCGTAAATAAAGAAATAAGTGGAGGGAAAATTCTAAAAAATAAAACCAGAAAAGTATCCAATCGTGCTGCAGCCGCTTTAAGAATGGCAGCCACATCTCTTAAAAACAGCAATAGTTATCTCGGCGCATTCTACAGGAGAATACGGGCAAGAGCAGGAGGCCCAAAAGCCGTTACTGCTACAGCAGCCAAGCTGGCAGTAATATTTTATAATATGGTAAAAAATCAAAAGGAATATAAGGCGCTGGACATAAATTTCTATGATGAAAACTACAAAAAAAGAGTCTATAAAAATCTAAAAAAAAGAGCAATGAATATGGGATATGAAATTAGTTCCCATTGAAAAAGCAATATAACAATAAAATAATTTAAATATATGAAAATTAGACAAACATATAAAAGCTCGGCACTTCTATGGTGGTTTTACCCCCGGTAATTAGCGTGAGACGTTGTGTTATGTTTTTATCATTGGTGAATTTTATATCCCGTAGGGGAGACTTAGTCTCTAAAAAACACAACTTCGTTTGTCTTATTTATTATAATGAAAAATGAAATTTAAATATAAAACAAAAAAAATAACCCCTGATGTTTCAGGGGAGAAATGTCATACTTTTTAAGTGATATCCTGCCCAATATTAAGCTAGCTCATAATTATATCTAGGGCTTTGTTATAAACTTCAACTAGTATCGTAAAGTTCTTTCTAAATGCGATGTCGGCTTCCTTCTGTAATTCTTTATTTCCAGGAGCAACATGATATTGAGTGTAAAGCTGATTGAAAAGAGTATTGAACTCAGAATTGAATGCTTCCTTTAATGCTTCTTCTTTTATTCTATTCATTATGATTTTTCTTGTATTCTTATAAATTGAAGTTTATTCAGAAATCATAGATCTTATTTTTACACCGGCTTCTGATAATATAGCTTTTGTTTTGTCATCGAATTTATAGCGATTTAAATAAACAACTTCTACAATACCTGCATTGATAATCATTTTTGAGCATAAAAGGCAGGGACTGTAAGTAGTGTAGATGCATGAATCTTTGACCGAAACTCCATGATAAGCTGCTTGTACTATTGCATTTTCTTCTGCATGACAACAGATACATTCACCTAAATTCTCTCCGGAAGCTACGTCCGAAGCACAGCGAGGACAACCGCCTTCATCACAATTTTTAACACCTTTAGGTGTTCCATTGTAACCTGTAGATATTATCCTATGATCTTTTACGATTATTGCACCTATATGACGTCTGCAGCAGTTACTTCTAGTAGCAGCTACTTCGGCTATATTCATAAAGTATTCGTCCCAGCCAGGTCTTTTTTTCATTTATGCTCCTTTTACAATTAAGCTGAATATATCAGGATCTATTTTTTTTAAATAATTTTTTGAGTATTCAAGTGCGTCCTCAGCTGTAGAACAATTTAGCGCTTCTTCCGCTATTTCTTCAGCTTCATACATTCTGATTTTTCTGATTATTCTTCGTATTGGTCCCATTGATACCGGACTCATACTCAATTCATGTATTCCCATACCAACCAAAAGAGCAGTATACAGCGGATCTCCTGCCATTTCTCCACATACTCCTACCCATATACCGTGAGTTCTAGCTACGTCTGAAACAGTTTTTATTAAAGATAAAATAGCGGGATGAGAAGGTTGATACAGATATCCCATCTTTTCGCTACCTCTATCCACAGCAAGAGTATATTGTACAAGATCATTAGTTCCAATGCTGAAAAAATCAACTTTTTCGGCAAGCTTGTTTGCGATAAGGGCTGCAGATGGAGTTTCTATCATTATCCCAATTTCAATGTTTTCATCAAATGACTTCTTTTGTGCCCGTAATTCTTCTTTTGCTTCTTCAACTATTAGAAGAGCTTGTTCCACTTCCTCCATACAGGAAATCATAGGAAACATAATTTTGATATTTGAATATATGCTGGCTCTAAGAATTGCCTTAAGTTGGGTTTTGAATAATTTAGGCATTCCAAGGCATAAACGAATTGCTCTGTAACCAAGAAAAGGATTGACTTCATTATGTAAATTTATTGTGTTCTTGAGTTTATCTCCGCCTAAATCTAAAGTTCGAATAATGACATGATGCTCTTTCATTTGTGAAGCAATTTGAAGATAATTTTTAAACTGAATTTCTTCATCAGGTAAGGACTTACTGTTAATATAAAGGTATTCTGTTCTATACAATCCTATTCCTGCTGCACAATATTTCTTTGCATCATTGACATCTTCCATAAACTCTATATTAGCAGCTAATTGGATGCGAAAGCCATCTATAGTTTCCGGTCTAAGCTTACTTTTGCTTATTAAATTCTGTCGGATTTTTCCTCCGCGTGTTTCTTTTTGTGCATAATAGTTTAAAGATTCAGCAGAAGGGTTAACTGTTACTGTTCCTGTATAACCATCAACAATTACAATATCTCCATTTCGTATGGGATTTATTGTTTCTAACGCCAAAACAGCAGGAATTTTCATTGAACGAGCCATAATAGCAGCATGGGAAGTTCTACCTCCAGTTTCAGTAGCAAATGCCTGTACGTTTTCTCTATCCATAGCTACAGTGTCAGAAGGTGTTAATTCCTGACTTATTATTATTCTCTGTCCTGGAAGATTTTTTAAAGATTCAAGTTCCCGTCCATGTATATTTGCCAGTACTCTGGAAGCAACATCCTGTATATCTATCGCTCTTTCTTTTATATAAGGATCTGATATTTTCTTTATTGTATCAATATAATATTTAATTTTTTCATTAAATGCATAATCAGCATTTATTAGCTTTTCTTTTACAGTTTTTTCGACACTGGTTATTAATGTATGATCATCAATAATATGAAGATGTGCATCAAAAATACGAGCTTCACTATCATTAAGCTCATTTTGTATTTGCTGCTGAAGTAATGATATTTGTTCTTTTGTCTTATCAAGAGCAGCTTCAAAAATTGAAATTTCAGATTCAACTTCTTCAGGTTGTAAATTGCGTCTTTCTACCTGAAGTATCCTTGAACCAAGAATTAATGCTGTTCCAATAGCAATTCCAGGTGAAGCAGGTATTCCTTTTATTCTAATTTCTTCTTTTTTTGTTTTCACTTATAATATCGTTTCAATTGTTATTCTTCATTGAATTCTTTGTCGTTATTTACAGTGTCTTCAAGCGCTTTTATAGCTTCTTCTGAATCAGTTCCGTCTGCAGTTATAAAAATAATAGAACCATAACCGGCAGCTAACATTAATAAACCAATTAAACTTTTACCATCAACAGCTTCACCATTATTTTCAACAGTAATGTTGCAGTTGAAGTGATTTGCTGTTTTTACAAATATAGAAGCAGGTCTAGCATGAAGACCTAGTTTATTCTTTATTTTTAATTTAATACTTTTAGATGACATTTTTATATAATATATTTACTAAACTGTTTTGACTTTTCAAAAATATAACAAAGTGAAAGATTACTATGCTTAAACGTAATAATCAAGTATTGTTGTAAAAATAATTTGAGTGTAAATTTGCGAATCAAATATTTATAATATTTTTATCTAAAATTATTAATAAATAACCAAAAAGAAGGAAAATGTAATACTTATTTATAATAAATGTTTTATATTTTTATTTCATTCTCAAAAAAGATAAAACAGCAGAACATTTGAAATATTTTTTTATAATACCATATTAAAAACTCTTAAAATATAATATACCTGAATCCGTGAGATAATTTTCATAAATGAAAATTTATCCACGATTTAGTTGCTTTGCAGGATATTTTTTTAGAATTTCTTAAATTTTAACCAAAATTTTCAAATTTTGAGAATTTCAGTCTTTATTTTATTGGTAAATCTTACAAGAATAGCTTTTTTGTACAGTATTCTCCTTTCCGATAGCTTTAAGAGTTATCGATAAATATAAATTTCCATTTTTTTGTCTTATGCATATTTTGCATACAATATTTTTATAGCCCTGTAATACTTATTGTCCAAACCAAACTTTAAACTGTAATAGTTTCCTGAAAAAATAAACTTACATGCTGAATAAATAATTTTAAGAAGGACTGTCCTTATTCTTCTTCTTGAAACATTTACTGTTTCAAATTCAACAATATCTATACTGATTCTTCTTAGCAGGTTATATGATATTTGTGCAAGTTGAAGGACAAGACTGTTTGTTTCAAATTTTCCTGATGGCAAGCGTTCTACATCCATATCTGTTTTCAATTCACTGTGGAACTGTTCGGAAGTTCCATGCATATGATAAAGCTCAATTACCTCTTCAGGCTCAAGTGGAAGATTAGTCCAGAAGGTATTTATATAAATTTCAGGAATTAGCAAATGCTGTCCTTCTCTGCTGATTGTAGTTTCAAAAGCTTCAATTACAACATTAATATTTTGCATGTCTTCTCTTTGAGCAGGTTTGATATGTTCAACAAAGCCGGTATAACGAATTTTACCTTCTCTTATTTTTTCCCATGAACAATGGCTTTTAGCATGATCAAGCCAGTAGTATTTTGATTCCTGTCGAAGGTTTCTTTTAATAATATAATAACATCTGTCATTGATTACCTCTATTAAATCAGCTGCGTCATAACCGGAATCAAGTCTTATGAGAATTTTATCTGTAATTCCAAGTCTATCTGTTATCTCAAGGCATTTTTTTGTAAATTCAATTGCACCTGCCATAGAGTGATCTTTACCGGGTCGTAGATTGCAGTTCAGCATATAACCGTTTTCACTAATGTATGCAAAAACAGGACAGTACCCTATAAAATTTTTATATGTATTACCTACTTTCTCTTTAGAACTGCCGGAATTATCCATAGGCGATGCATCTATGTCAAGTACAATAAGATTCATACCGGTAACGGAGGTTTCTTTCAGAACAGTTTCTCTAATCAAAAGTAAATTCATTTCCAATAGTATATCAAAAACTTCAGGAAGCTTAGCAAGCTCATCAAGGCGCTGTCTTAGGGTTTCGGAAGAAGGGACAATTTTTATGCCAAGCATACGTTTAAATGCAGTGTTGGTACGATATTCCTCTATGTCTTCAAAAGCTGTGCTTCCCATACATAAAAGACCAATATATGATAAAAGTATATCAGAATTCAAAATAGCATCAGATCTTTTATTCATTCCCTTAAGTAGTTTTTTGATATTTTTTGAAAATTTTATTTTCATTAATTGTCTTCCAATCAAAGCTAATCCACCAATGCTATTGATTTTTTCGTTTGTCTGCTCTATTTTAATGTTCATAAATTTTTAACCTGTTGAGTTAGTAATTATAGTTACTTGGTCGTTAATATAATATACTACACTTCAACAGGTTATCTATATTGAAAGAGAGTTTTAACTCACTTTTTCAGGATATATATAAAATATAGGAAAACTTCATGTACTCTCTTATTACTGGTGGTGCTGGATTTATTGGCAGTCATCTTGCGGAATCTCTGCTTAAGGACGGAAAAGATGTAATTGTAATCGATGATCTTTCTACTGGAAATATAAATAACTTGAAACATATTATTAATCATAAAAATTTTGAATTTATTAAAGGAAATATAGTAGATTTACCTGAGTTGGATTATTTGATATCAAAAGCCGATGTTGTTTATCATTTAGCTGCTGCTGTTGGTGTAGATTTGGTAGTCAAAGAACCAGTCAGAACAATAACTACAAACGTCCATGGCACAGAAAGAATTCTTGAAGGCGCTGTCAAAAGTAGCACAAGAGTATTACTCACTTCTACAAGTGAAGTTTATGGAAAATCCGAAAAATGTAAGTTTTCAGAAGATGATGATTTGCTAATAGGACCATCTTCTCATTCTAGGTGGTCATATGCATGTAGTAAACTATTGGATGAATTTTATTGTATGGCTTATTACCGTTCAGTAAAGCTTCCTGTTATAATTGCCCGTCTATTTAACACTGTTGGTCCTAGGCAAACTGGAAGATACGGAATGGTCGTCCCGCGTTTTGTTGAGAAAGCACTTAAAGGAGAAAAACTTTCTGTGTTTGGAACAGGTAAACAAACAAGATGTTTCTGCCACGTATATGATACTGTTAAAGGCTTAAAGGCACTTGGACAATCAAATATTTCAGGAGAAGTTTTTAATATAGGCAGCGAATGGAATATCTCTATTAATGGTTTGGCAGAAATGATCATCAACAGATTATCCAGCATGTCTGAAATTGAGCGTATTTCTTATGACGAAGCATATGAACCAGGTTTTGAAGATATGATGCACCGTTTTCCTGATACATCCAAAATTAATGAAAGACTAGGATGGAAACCCCAAAATACACTCGAACAGATAGTTGATGATGTAGCAAATTTTTGTAGAGATATAAAAGAATAAAGCCTGTGAAGTACAGGCTTTATAAAACTAATAAATTTATCTATTAAGCTAAAGCTTCTTTCATTCTTTTAAGTTCTTCTTCCATATGTTTTGTTAATTCACTTATTATTTCAGGTACTGTTTCATGTTTTTTTATTAAACCAACAGACTGACCTGCCATAAGTGAACCAAAATCGATATCACCATCAACAACCGCATTGCGCAAGCTTCCCATCCAGAATTCTTCAACTTTATGCTGTGCTACATTACGGCTTATTGTTCCTTCGTTTAACATTCCAATAAGTTTCAACTGTAATTTACCAAATTCATCTAAACCTTTGTTACGCAAAGCCCTTACAGATACAACTGGAAGACGTGTGTCAAATTGTGGGGTAGAAGTAGCATCTCTAGCATTCGCATGTATAAATTTCTCCTTAAATTTAGGATGAGCACAACTTTCCTCAGCCATTGCAAACCTTGTTCCCAACTGTACACCAGAAGCACCCATCATAAGCATATGAGCACACATTTTACCAGTAGCTAATCCACCTCCTACAAATATTGGAACTTCTTCTACTTCAAAGAGTACCTGCTGTAGTAATACTGTTAGGCTAACATGGCCTACATGACCACCAGCTTCCATACCTTCAAGGATAATAGCATCAGCACCATATCTGTGCATTCTATGTGCAATGGAAGCTGTAGAAGCAAAACATATAACTTTTGCACCTGTTTCTTTAACTAGTTGAATCTCTTCTTTTCCTGGAAAACCCCCAGCGAAAATTACATATGGCAACTTCATAGATCTTACAAGTTTCAAATGTTCCTGATATGCTGGTGCAATTGTTATTATATTAACACCAAAAGATTTATCTGTGAGCTTCCTCGTATCTTCAATCTGCTTGGCAAGTATATCTGGAGGTGTATTTCCTCCTGCAAGACAACCAAAACCACCTGCATTTGAAACAGCAGAAACAAGTTTAGGTTCACTTACCCAGGTCATAGCACCACAAATGATCGGGTATTCAACTTTTAAAAAATCTTTTCCTCTTTGAAAAAAACGATCTGATAATTTACCTGCCATACTACTTTCTCCTTGTTGTTGTTTTTATAGGGTTAAATTATTATTAACAATTAAGATGATGATTAAGTATAATTTTTACTTTTTCATATGGTGCTGAGTTAGAAAGCTTAACGATACAAGATATTTTTATATAATTATATCTTGTATTATTTTTTTGGCAACAGTTGAGCCTGTATTTTTCTTTTAATGATATTGTTGTTTAGTCTGAAATATAGTAATATATAAACTAATGATTAATTAAGTATAACCCAATTAATGGAGTAAAAATGAATAGAAAATGTTTTTTAAAGCTATTCGCGAAACTAAAATATTATCGGTTTGCGATATTATTAATTTTAGTAAGTCTGTTTATTGTTTCCTGTACTCAATCTAAAACAGACGACAAGAAAAGTAATAAAATAGTTGTTGCCTTAGATTGGTATATTAATCCTGACCATGGTCCTTTACTTGTAGCACAATCATTAGGTTATTTTAGAGAAAACGGTATTAATGTTTCATTTATTACTCCTACCGAGACTTCTGCTCCTTCACAACTTTTATGTGCTGGAAAGGCTGATGTGGCACTAGTATATGAACCTCAGTATATTGCTCAACTTGCCGGAGGGATGCCTATTGAATGTGCAGGTACATTAATTAATAAAATTCTATGTTGTGTTGCAGTTCTGAAAGATAGTGGAATAAATAATTTGTCCCAGCTAAAAGGAAAATCTGTTGGATACTCCAGTGACGGAACCGGAAATGCCATTTTGGGTGCAATGTTAGAATACAATGATTTAAAGCTGGATCAGGTTGGTCTTATTAATCTACAGATGAATTTGTCCCAGGCTTTATTATCTAAGCGAGTTAATGCAGTTTATGGTATGATGCGTAATGTTGAACCTGTTCAACTCAAACAGGAAGGGGTTGATACAATACTTTTTTATCCTGAAGAGAATGGTGTTCCTATGTATAGTGAACTTTTGTTTGCTGTAAGAAAATCTCAGGTCAGCAGTGATAAAATTAAAAAGTTTTTAAGTGCTTTAAAAAAAGCTGTAGACTACATTAACGAGAACCCTCAAAAAGCATGGACTAAAATTGCTGAAAAATATCAGGAAAGTCTAGCTATGACTAAAAGTATGGAACAAACAAATCATCTTATATGGAATGCCACTATCCAGTACTTTGCGCAGGATCCTGAGCTTTTCAATAAGAAACAGTTTAATACGTTCGCAAAGTTTCTTTGCAATAAAGGAACTATTAGTAAACTAGCCCTCAATAAAATGTTGTATAAAAATATTAAAAAAGATAAATAACATTTAAAATCTTTTAGCAAAATAGCTATTTCCTTTTAAAAAAGAAGGCTCCAAAATTGGAACCTTCTTTTGTTTGCCCAGCAAAGCTGGCAAACCCGTCATGCAGAAAGAAGCATGAAACACCCAGTTCAGGGGGAAGTTAATCCGAATTGCAAGGGCTTTACTGGTAACGGTATTGTCTGAAGGAAGCAATAGGAAGTAAACAGTACATAACGAAAGTGAACCTGCTTCGGCGCTGTTGGTAGGTAAGCGTGCAAAATATCGCAAAGCCTGATACCTGAACATACCAATAGTGTGATTGAGGATGAGATTGTTTACAGGGACCAGTGTATTAACTGGGGAAGCCTTATACTGTTCTGTTTTTTTTTTACAGATATTGATGTTCAAGCAGAAATGTAAGACTGATAGATGTGGTGTGAGGTGGCAGATGAACCCGTAGTAGTGATGAAATTTCTGCCTGTGAAAGCTGGTAACAGACTGGAGGATAAAACAGGAATGATTAACTGCCAGTCAGTTAAATGCAGTATTATTCAAAAGATATGCTGTAATGCGAAGGGGTGAAGTTAATTTGAAAACTGATATTATACATTTAACCTGATAGAACAGAACACAAACTATCCAACGGGATGGAGTCCTTTACACATGGTTGAAGTGGAAGCTTCACACTGTGTGTTTTGACTGTTCATCAGAGTAAGTACGGTCAACAGATATATATTGCCATTCAGGATAGAAAGTATCTGCCCGCACTGAAGGTCAACTGAATGTTCAATTTAGGAGAATGGATAAATCAGTGCAGTAACCATAAAAAGGAATAATGAATTGAAATATTACAGTTTATATGACAGAATGCTGAACCGTAAGAACCTTACAGAGGCATTCCACAAAGTAAAATCAGCGAATGGAGCTCCCGGCATAGACGGGCAGTCCGTCAAAGATTTTGCCGTTAATCTTGATGTTGAAATTGATGAACTCCTTTTTGAGCTGAAGAATAAAACCTATAAATCCAAGTCTGTAAAACAGGTGTCAATTCCGAAGAAAAGCGGAGGTGAAAGAATTTTAGGAATCCCTTCAGTTCGTGACAGAGTTGTACAGCAGGCTCTGCTTAACATACTTCAGCCAATATTTGATTGTGATTTTCATCCTTCCAGCTATGGTTATAGACCAGGCAGAAGCGGTCATAATGCAATCAGCAAGGCAAGTATGTTTATCCGCAAATACAATATGGAGTGGGTTGTTGATATGGATCTGAGCAGATGTTTTGATACGCTCAATCATGATATAATAATCCAGTCATTTAGAAAATGGATAGTTGATGGAAGTATTCTCAATTTAATAAGAATATTTCTTGAAAGCGGAGCAATGAAAGACAGTGTTTTTGCAGATACAGATACAGGTAGTCCGCAGGGCGGAGTAATCAGTCCTTTTATAGCTAATGTCTATCTTGATCATTTTGATAAATTCATGATGAACAGAAATTATCGAATAGTACGTTATGCTGATGATATCCTGGTATTCTGTTTTTCCAAGAGCGGAGCTTATAATGCACTTGCAAAAGCAACGGATTATCTTGAAAAGGACTTAAAGCTTACAGTCAATAAAACCAAAACACATGTTACACATTCCTGTATGGGAGTAAAATTTCTTGGTGTTGAAATACATACCAATTTTACAAAGATTCAGGATTGCAGATTAAAGGAGTTTAAGAATAAAATTAAACGCCTGACCAAACGTAACAGCGGAGGTAATCTTGGCGGCATGATAAAAGTTTTAAATCCAGTTATCAGAGGATTTGCCTACTATTTCAGAATTGCAAACTGTAAAAGAATCTACAGAGAGTTGATGAGTTGGATCAGACACAGGCTTAGAGCAAAACAGATGAAGCTTTGGAAAACTCCAAAGAAACTTCATAGGAGGCTTAGACAGCTTGGCTATAACGGCAACTTTAAGAAAATCAAAATGTCTTCATGGAGAAATTCTTCAAGTCCACAGGCTCATTATGCTATTCCAAATTCTTTCTTTGATGAAAGTGGACTGTTTGACATTTACAAAGTACAAACTGGTATTACTGTTCTATTAAAATAGAATAATAATTAACATGAGCCGTATACGAGGACCGTACGTACGGTTCTGTGAGAGGGATAAGATAAGAGTTATAGCCTTATCTTACCCTACTCGATTTAAAGATATTTTATTGAAGCTTACTAGAACAAACCAACAATATCGCCGTTTTTATCTATATCTACTTTCATATAACTTGGATTTGAGCCTAAACCAGGCATTGTACTTATAGAGCCGGTCAATACATATATAAAACCGGCACCAGCCGAAAGAAATGCTTCTCTAACCGGTACAATAAAGTCTTTAGGTGCTCCTTTAACATGTGGATCATGTGAAAGCGAAAGATGTGTTTTTGCCATACATAATGGGAGAGAACCATATTTCTCCTGGAAAAAATCTAACTGCTCTTTTGCAGTATCTGATAACTCAATATCAGCAGCACCATAAACCTTTTGTGATATTTTTCTAGTTTTGTCAACTAAAGGCAGCTTGTCCTCATACAACATTTTAAATTCAGATTCAGTATCACAAGCTTCAACAATTGCCTGGGCAAGCTCTTTACCTCCTTCTCCACCATCTGCGTGAACATTACTAACAGCTACTTTAAAAGCACCAAATTCTAAAGCTTTTTTTCTTAAATACTCTATTTCTTCCGGATCATCAGTCGCAAACTGGTTTATTGCAACAACTGCTGGAATATTATATTTATTTACGTGTTCGATATGAGCTTTCAAATTTTCTATGCCAAGCTCAAGAGATTCTATATCTTTTGAGATAAGTTTTTCGTCTAATGGTTTGCCTGGAACAATTTTGAATCTGCCTGAATGGCTTTTAAGAGCACGGACAGTACACACAATAACAGCAGCATTTGGAGTATTTCCTGAATATCTTGTTTTTATGTTGCAGAATTTTTCAAATCCCATATCAGAACCAAAACCAGCTTCAGTTATAACATAATCTGCAAGTTTTAATGCAATTCTATCTGCTACTATTGAAGAATTACCATGTGCAATATTTGCAAAAGGACCTGCATGTACAAAACAGGGTGTGTGTTCAAGTGTCTGCATTAATGTTGGTTTTATTGCATCTTTCATAATTACAGTCATGGCTCCTGCAACTTTTAGATCTTCGGCCGTGATTGGATTACCATTTTCATCAAGTGCCATTACAACTTTTCCAAAACGTTCCCTCATATCCTGTAAGTTTTCAGCTAATGCCAGAATAGCCATTAGTTCTGATGCAACTGTTATATCAAATGCTGTCTTTCTTGGTACTCCATTTTGATTACTTTTTGTTCCAGGCGATTGAAGACCAATTTCTACTCCTCTTAGTGCTCTATCATTTTGATCAACTACCCGTTTCCATGATATTTTATCTTTATCGATTTTTAAAGCTTTTAGACCGGAACGTTTTTCAAAACTTGCATAGCCTTTGCGATTTTCATGAAATAGGCGGCTATCGAGGGCTGCAGCACCTAAATTATGCGCAGCAGAGATCGCATGGATATCTCCTGTCAAATTGATATTAAAATCTTCCATAGGAACTACTTGCGAATAACCACCTCCGGCAGCTCCGCCTTTTATGCCAAAAACCGGTCCCATACTAGGTTGACGAATACATGTAAAGATTTTTTTCCCTATTTTAGCCATACCAAGAGAAGAACCAATAGTAGTTACAGTTTTTCCTTCACCCAATGGAGTCGGAGTAATTGCAGTAACAACTATTAGCTTACCATTAGGTTTATCTTTTAAACGTTCAAGTATATCAAGGCTGACTTTTCCTTTAGTATGACCATAAGGCTCAAGTTCATTTTCTAGTATGCCTGCCTTTGAAGCAATCTCACTAATAGGTTTCAGTTTAGCTTCCTGTGCGATCTGAATATCTGATTTCATATTAATAAGTTCCTAATAGTTTTGTTTTTTATCTTAAAAGTTTAATCTTAATAAAAGATATAAAAATAATATACGCAAAAGATTTAACAATAGTAAAAATGCAATTTGAGGTTTTTTCTTATAAATAATTTTTTATTAATTGGGGTTAACTTGTTGATTTATTCACTTTCTGAGGGGTATAATATGAAATGCCGATATTCTTTAAACTCGAAAGAAGTTCTTATGGAAAGGAAACAATATGAGTGAGATTTTAAAAAAGAACAGAACTGTACTTATTGTTAGTTTGATTTTGCTGGTTATTTCAGGCTATGTTTTTGCTCAACAGTATACAGCTTTTACAGGTGCTCAAAATATAACTTCTAATATCAATACAACTAGGTATATAATGTTTGGAGGAGCTTATAATGTAGAAAATACAGACCAGGTATCTAATGCTGTATTTAAACTGGATACCTATACAGGTGATACATGGATATTAAAAGTAACTGTCGATCAAAACGGTAACAGTCTAAAAAAATGGGTTCCTGTTTCACCCAATAATGCAGTTGTAAATATCAACAATAATCCTGATGCTTCAAGAATCAAAGAATTATATGATAATAAATCAGAGTAAATAATATTAAACCTTTAATTATATTTTTCTATGTTGCGTTTTTTTGATAGAACAATTTTATTTATTGTTATTCTTTTTACAGTTAATTCTTATGCAGATAATTTAGAACGTCCCTGGGTTGCTGTCCATGATTTTTCTGTTTCGAAGACTTTAAAAAAATATGGCGTTAATGGTTGGAATGTAGCTGGAAAAATAGAAAATAGACTTGTACAAAAAGGTGTTTACAGAATTGTTACAAGAGCTAAGATTGCAAAGGTTTTAAAGGAGAAGAATCTTAATTCTAGTAGTAATATTGAGGCCTCAGAGTTTGGTAAAATGGTGGGATCTGAGTTTATTGTCACAGGACAAATTAATAATGCCGGCAATAAAATAACTTTAATAGGTAAACTTATCGATGTAAAAAGTGAATCAGGAGAAATAGAAAAAAGCTTTGATATATCAGTAACAGGTAAAACTATTGAAGATTCCATTTCTAAACTTCCCGACCTTTATAATGATTTAGCAGATGATTTATCCATGACTCCGGGAGATTTATTGAATGAGGGAATCACTGCAATGAATGATGGTAATTATGTTAAAGCTATTAAAGCTTTTCAGGAAGTAAAACGACTAGTACCTCTTCAGAAAATCAAAGAACTTATGACGACCCAGGCAACTCCATTCGAATCAGCTACTTTAAAAAATTTATCAACTCCTGGAGAATTGCTTGATTACGGACTGAAAGAAATGTCTGAAGGAAACAATACAAGAGCCTATGCCGCATTTAAAAAATTCGAAAAAATAACTCCCTATGAGCAAATAAAAGATTTGTTTGAAGTGGGAAAGATTCTCAAAAAGGCAGAGGAACTAGCTCAAAAACAGAAAAGTAAAATAGCAAATACCATAGAAAAAGCAGCAGCACTCTTTTTAAATGCGCAAAAAAATCAAACAGAAATAGAGAGTAATATGTCCCCATCTGAGCTTTGTGATAGAGCTCTTTTAAGTTTGGAGGGTATACTTGTAAATCCTAAAATATACCTTTCTGCTGCTGAAAAAATCAGAATAGAAGAACTAGTCCAGAAAATAAAAGATTTTAGAAATACATTGTTTGCCGGACCTGTTTTTGGCAAAATATGGGTAATACCGGAACTGGATATTGAATTAATACCAATAAAAGATGGTACCTTTGAAATGGGAGAAGAGGGAGCTGTTTCTGACTTAAGTGCTGATAACCCTATGCATTTTGTTAATATAAGCAGTCAGTTTTGGATTGGAAAAACGGAAGTAACAATTGGAGAATTTTTACTTTTTCTGAAAGATGCCTCAAAAAATAAAAATATCGAAAAAGAAATCAATAAAACAATAAATTGGAGTGCATCGTATACTCCAATTAAAAAAAATTATAAAATGAAAAGAGGTAAGAGTAAAACATGGGGAAATAAAAACCAACCTATGATTGGCATAAGTTGGGAAGGAGCAGAACAGTTTTGCAAATGGCTTACCAATAGAGAAAGTAATGCGAATAGACTCCTTGATGGATATGTTTATAGACTACCTACCGAAGCTGAATGGGAGTATGTATGTAGAGCAGGAACAAAGTCAAACTATTATTTTGGCAATGAACCTCTAGATTTATACGACTATGCAATATATAGAGATAATAGTAAGAGGAAAACATCTGTTGTTGGCCAGAAAAAACCGAATGAATGGGGCGTATATGACATGCATGGAAATATATGGGAGTGGTGCCTTGATTGGTATAATGGAGCGTATGAGGCAGAGGAAGTAACAGACCCTGTTGGTCCAGACTATTCACGGGAAAACTTAAAAGTTCTAAAAGGCGGTTCTTATGTAAGTTTTCCTGAAGATTTAAAGTCTTCTGTCAGATATTCCTTTAGATTTAAAGGTTCTAAAAAAAATGTAGGTTTTAGAATAGTTTTGGCACCGGAACTATAGCTTTTTTAATATAAGTCATATATAACTAAAAAGAGAGGTAACAATGAAAAAGCATTTATATTCAGTCTTGTTTTTTTCAGTTTTGATTATAAACTGTTATGGACTTCCACCAAGAACTGTTGTTAAAGATTCAACTATCAATAATTATGTGGAAGGTGATTATACTGCTGTTAACAGATCAAAAGTAAATTCAGGAGTAGAAGCAAAGGGAGCTTATATTACTGATTCAAATATTTCCAATAAAACAAAGGGAAGTATAAGTGCTTATAACGGTTCTAGCGTTAATGCAGGAGTAAGAGCAAATAATACTGCTGTTATAAATTCAAATCTCTCAGCTAACTCAAACGTTAATGTCAAAGCAAACCATTCTAATGTTAATACCGGTATTGATGTAACACATGCTAGGAATGCCAATATTTCAACTAATGTAGATGCAAATATTAAAGCGACAAATTCTAATGTTAATGTTGGGTCTGTTTCAGGTTCTGTAAAAAACAAGAGTATTTCAACCAATGTTTCTGCAGGTGTTAACGCAAGAAATCAGAATGTTAACATTGGTAGTGTTTCTGTTAATGGTGGAAGAACAAGCTCGTACAGAAGGAGTGGTGTTCCCCAAGGGCATAAAAGTAATACCAATATAGGTAATGTTACTGTTAATAGTAACAGTGTTAGAGAAGTAAACACTGTTGTTGGAAGTAGTGGTTCTTCTTCATTAACACAGAAAATCAAAACAAGACATAAAGCTAAAGTTTATTCAGATACCGGAGGGGTTGACTCAAGCGGCGTAAAACATGTTTATGTTAGCAAAAGAGAAAGAAGAAAAGCCGAAAGAAAAAGAAACGGTGGTGCCGGTAATACTTATATTGGTAGTGGAAGCGATGTTAAGGGCGTAAATACCTATGTTGAATAGAAAGCTTTGTTATTGAATTTTAATAAAGGAAAAAGATGACAACACATTTATATAGATATTTAAGATTATTCTCATTTTTTAGTTTTTTACTTCTTACATCTTGTTGGTTTGTAGGGGATATTGATGATGAAGAGGTGGCAGATTTAGATAAAGACCTTTATGCCAGTAAAAGAAAAACTATGCTGGACAAATCTCTTATAGATTTTGGAAGAATGCTGGAAGCATATGATGTTCCTCCCACACCAATTCAAAGCAAGAATATAGGAAATGAAACAGCTGCAAAAGAAGTACCTACAGATATTTATACGATGATTGCAACCAGTATAAATAAAATAGGTAAATCTGTAGTTTTTGTTCCTTATGATGTTCAGTATATTGTTGATGAGGAAACTACAGGTGGAAATATCCAAAGACTATATCCGGAGGCTGTTGTATCAGGAGGAATAACAGGTTTTGATAAAGATATGGTGGAAAAGGAGAGAGCAGGTGAAGTAGAAGGGGGTTGGAGTGGTGCTTCCGGGGGTGCCAAGTACGATGCAGGTGGCGGAGTATCTCGTGTTACTCTGGACCTTAACATGCTTGATTATAGAAGTCAGTCATACTATCCTGGAGTTCTTGCTACTAATTCGCTTTTGATTCGTAAAGATAAATTTGGCTGGGGCGTAAAAGCGTCCTATCAGGAGTTTGCTGTTTCTTTTGATTATGAGTTGAAAACGAAGCAGGGGTTATATGCTGCTATCAGATACCTTGTTGAGCTAAGTATTTTAGAATTATTTGGTAAATATTTTAATGTTCCTTACTGGAAATGTATTAAAGGAGCTTCTCCAGACACCAATATGCTTGCAAGGCTTGAAGACAATTTTGCTTCTCTTGATAAAAAAGTACAGATTTTATATATAAAGAAATTTCTATTTTTGCATGGTTATAAAGATATAGATAGAACTAAGGATACGTTTAGTGCTGAAGAACAGCATGAAGTAAATGAAGCTATGCAAAAATATGGTGTTAATACATATACTAATCTGTTTATGAGTTTGTGGGATACTGTTCCGATGAATAAGTCTAGGTTGATCATCAGACAGGATAAGATTCGAAAGAAGCGAGAGGAAAAGCTTAGACTTGAACGTCAGAGAAGAGAATCAGAAAAGCAGGCTGCAATTCAAAAGAAACTTCAGGAAGAAAAACGAAAAAAGATGCTTGAAGATAAGAAAAATGCAGAAGAAAATTACAGAATAGCAATATCTCAAGGCAATAAAGCATTCAGTAAAGAAGACTATTCTAAAGCTACTGAATATTACACGACTGCATTAAAGGCTAAACCAAACGACAAGTATGCTGGGGATATGTTAAAAAAATCAAATGCTTTACTAAAACAAATAAAAGAGCTAGAAACAAAATATAATCATGCTGTTATAAAAGGAGATGAATATTTCAGAAAAAAAGAATATTCAAAAGCAATAAAAGAATATAAACAAGCTTTATCTATAAAAAGTAATGAAAAATATCCAGCAGACCGTTTGAAAGAAGCTGAAAAAATAAATAGGCATAAGAATCCATTAGGGGTTGGTTCTCTTTCTGAAGACGCATGGAATGATGATGGTTATTAATCAAATATAAATAAATCCTAAAAAAAGAAGGAAGGTTATGAAAAAAAACAGAAAAAAGTTGTTTCGTAATATTATTTTAAAATTTATTTTACTCTCCTGCATAACAGTGTTTATTCCTTCATGTGCAGTTTGGAACTGGTTTGCAGCTAACGTAGATGACAGCGAGGTAAAAGATTTGGATGAAGACATATCTTCTGCGCAGACAAGAGTTACTAGATATGATAAATCATTAAAAAGCTTCGGAAAAATGCTTGAAGCATATAACATACAACCTGTCAGAGTTCAAAGTAAGATTATTAGTAATGATACTGCTGTACAAACGCTACCTCAGGATGTGTCCAATATGTTGATTACTGGTGTAAATAAAATTGGAAAAGAGGTTGTATATTTGCCTTATGATCCAAATTATGTTATAAGTGAATCTACTACTGGGGGGAATATAAATAGAATGTTGCCTCAAATTGTAATTAGTGGAGGTATCACTGAGTTTGACAAAGATATGATAGAAAAAAACAGAGAACTTTCAACTGAGGTACAGATTGAACAGGGACAATGGGGATCTGAATATGACCAGGACTATGGTTTAGGATACGATGCGAATCAGTCTGTATCCAGAATTGCACTGGATTTACATTTATTGGAATATGTAACACAGGCTTCTATTTCTTCAGCTCAGGCATCAAATGCCATTAACCTTAGGAAATCAAAATTGGGCTGGGCTGTTGGTGCATATTTTGCCGGCTGTGGGCTTTCATTTGATTACAAATTAAAGAAAAAACAGGGAATGTATTATGCTCTTAGACTTCTGGTAGAATTAAGTGTTTTGGAAGTATTAGGTAAATATTTTGATGTTCCATACTGGAGATGTATTCCCGGGGCACAGGAAGATGAAATGTTAGTAACCCGTATTTCAGAAGAATTTTTTGATTTACCATCCTATGAGCAGGAAGCCTACATAAAAGAATATCTGTTTTTCCATGGAGAAGATGTCGATAGAGTATCAGTAAGTGTAACACCTAAAGATATAGCATTAATAAATAGCGCTAAGACAAAGTATAATTGTGATACGAATACAGATTTATTTATTAAATTATGGAAAACTGTTCCAATAACTGAAGCAAGAAAAAGAAATAGAGATTTTGCTCGTCAACAGAGAAGACAACAAGCAGAGAATCAAAGATTGGAAGCAGAAAGAAGAAAAGCAGAAGAACAAATTAGAGCTTCAGAAATGCAAGCAAGGCCTGCAGTAGAGCAATCTATCAATACTCAACCAGTCCAAATTCAGGAAACGGAAAAACAGATTGCTGATGCAGAGCCAGTGGTAACTAAACCTGCAATAGAAGAGACCCGTAATATAAAAAATGATACAAAAGATGAATCTTCTAGAAATTCAGACAAAGAAGTTCCGGTTGGCTTTGGAGCTACTGACTGGTAAGGTAAATACATTGAGGCTATTATTATTATGAATAGTTTTTTAATAGTGAAATTTCACTCATAAGTTGCTATAATTATAATTTAGACAAAAAAAGTTTTTGGGGAAGATTAGTTATGGTTAAGTTTAAAAAAATACTGTTATTAACATTTTTCATTATTGTAACTTGCAGTCTTATCGCTTTGCCCAAGAAAGCTATTGTAAAAAAATCGAGTATTAGCAATAGAAATATAGAAGTAGATAATTCAGCTCTTGGTAACTCTAGAATTAACTCTGGAATAAAAGCTGAAGAGGCTGAAATTCGTAACAGTAAACTTGAAAACTATAACAAGGATTCATCAAATATAGCATCGAAAAACTCAAAAGTTAATTCTGGTATTATTGCTACAAAGGCTTTTATAGATAAATCGTTTATTTCTAACCGCAATATAAATGTCAAAAACACTGCAATTGCAAATTCTAATATAAATTCAGGAATTGATGCCGAAGATGCCAAATTACGTGGAACTTCAATTAATAATACAAATATTGGAATAAGGAATAATGCAGTTGATGGTTCGGACATTAACAGTGGAACTAATGTTTCAGGGGCAAATATAAGAAGTTCACATATTTCTAATTTAGGTGTCGGTATTTCGAATAATGCTAGAAATTCATCAAATATTGTTTCAGGGGTTTCAGTAAAAAGTACTGTAGTTAAAGGGTCTGGTATAAACAACAATAATAGAAGTATTAATAATTCTGCAGCAACAGTATCAGAAGCAAATTCAGGCGTTAATTTAGGTAATTAGAATATAGAAAGCAACTTTAACCCTCAAATGTAAGGAGAAGAAAATGAAAAAACTAATAATCACAGGAGCAGCAATTGTATTTGCGACAAGTCTTATGGCTTTACCTCCAAAAAGAACTGAAGTATCAGATTCTACAATCATTAATGCTAATACAGGTGTTAATAACAAGGCAACAAACTACTCTAAAACTAATTCTGGTATTTCAGCTGCTGGTTCAGAAATAAAGGGATCCACCATCGGCAATGCTAATATGAATGTTAATAACGATGCTGAGAATTTTTCTACTGCCAACTCCGGTGTCTCTGCTAACCATTCTAGAATTAAAGATTCTACTATTGGCAATGCTAATATGAATGTCAATAATACGGCTAAAAATTTATCTACTGCCAACTCCGGTGTTTCTGCTAATATGTCCTCAGTAAAAAACAGTACAATTATGAGTGGAAATGCAAATGTAAATAACTATGCAAAAGATTTATCCAAGGCCAACTCCGGTGTTTCTGCAAATCTCTCAAGAATTAAAGATTCAAAAATTAATAACCTTAATACTAATGTAAATAATATTGCTCTTGATAGATCAAAGGCTATATCAGGTGTAGATGTTAATGGTTCAGAGGTGAAAGGATCACAACTAAATAATATTAATAATCGCGTAAATAATATTGCTGCAGATCGTTCTTCTGCAAAATCAGGTATATCAGCAAATAATTCCAGTATTAAAGATTCAAGTTTGAACAATGCTAATGCTAATGTAACAAATATGGCTATTGGTAAATCAAAAGCTAATTCTGGTATAAGTGCAGATAATGTACGTATGAGAAATTCTAAAGTTTATAATTATAATAATCGTGTAAATAATACAGCAATAAATAAATCAGAATCTAACTCTGGTGTAAATCTTGGTAATGATTAATAATTAAGGAACGAGGTGGATAAAATGCAAAAGAAACAGATTATATCTATCGGGGTAGCATTATTGACTGCCGGCACTCTGTTTGCTCTGCCAAATCATAGGGATCAGGATAAAGGCGGGAAAAAAACTACTGTTACAGATTCTACTATTGTTAACTACAATAAAAATGTTAAAAATACTGCACTTGATAACTCAAAAGTAAACTCTGGTATTGAAGCTACAGGTTCTACTATCAAGAATTCAACTATGGCAAATGCAAATCAGGATGTAACCAATTTTGCTCAAAACAAATCAAAAATCAATTCTGGAATAGAAGCAAATAACTCTAACATTAAAGATTCAACATTAATGAATCTTAATAAAAATGTTAAAAATACCGCTGTTAATGGTTCCAGAATTAATTCTGGTATTGAAGCGAATAATTCTAATATAAAGAATACTACTATTGGAAACATTAATAAAGATGTTACTAATTATGCAAAAGACGGTTCTGTTATTAATTCAGGTGTATCTGCAAATAACTCTGATATTAAAGATTCAACATTGATGAACTATAATCAAAATGTTAAGAACTATGCAGACAAAGGATCTAAAATTAATTCAGGGATCAATGCTAATAATGCTTCAATCAAGGGATCAACAATCGGCAACTACAACAAAGACGTTACGAATACAGCTGTGAACAATTCTGAAGTAAATTCTGGTGTGAATCTAGGATATTAATTATTACTCTTAACGAAATTCCTGAATATTCAGGAATTTCGTATTTTTTAAATAAAAATAATTCAAACTTATGAAATATATTGTTATAACAATCTTAATTACCTGTACCTCCTGTTATGGTCTTACTACTTCTCAACAGAAATTAGTTAATTTAAGAAAGAAAGAACTCATTGAATTAAATACTGCTCTTATAAAAAACAAAAAAAAGTTGGAAGAGCTCAAAGACAAAGATGTTTATGTAAAAGCAAAGCTTATTGATAAAGAAAATGGTAAATATAAAATCGTTGTTTCAGATATAACTTTAAATAATCCGGAAAATAACCCGGAAAATAATTCTGGCACTGAAAGTGAATATCTTTATATAAAAGGAAAACTGATAAATAACGACAATAGCGATTTTAAACTTGATATAAAATATGTACTGCCTAAGGAGAAGAATACTTCTAAGGTAGATAATAATAGTAATAAGTAAAGAAGGTGGCTATAAAATGATAAAAAAAACAGTGAGTATTTCTTTAATCGGCATTCTTTCGTTATCAACTGCATTTGCAGCTGTAAATCCTAGAAAAAAACTTAACTCCATTAATTGCGCCAAGATTCTTGCTGAAAGAAATATTGTCGAAACAGTCTATGGAATTAAATTAAGATTTAATGAAGAAGTTAGTAATTTTATAGATGGATCATTTAAGGGAACAACTGAAACCAAGACAGGCAAAAGAAAGATTATTGGAATAGAATTTGAACCAGTAAAATATGACACAAACAAAGATATTGCTATGGTAACAGCTAAACTTAAGCTTGCTAGATTAGCTGATATTGTTGATATAGAAAAGTTTAACATTAATGAAGATCCTAATAAAGAAATAGTTAGAATTGCTTTTGCTACTTCTACACCAGAAAATGCTCCTAAAATAGCAGCTTTAAGGGCTGCAGAAATAGATGCTTATAAAAATCTTTACAAGAAAATAGGGGGATTTACTCTAGAAAGTCACTCTAAGGTTGAAAATTTTATGTTAAAGTCAGATAAAGTGAAAGCTTCTGTTATAGGCGCATTGATGGGAGCCCAATTTATGGGATTTAAATGGGAAGGTGAAGGCAAAGATGCAATTGCAATTGTAAAGCTAAGAATTAATGTCAAAGAACTTTCAAAAATGCTTGGTGAAAAAATTATTGATTATAACAAAGAATATTTAGAAGCTGAAGGGCAGGCTGCCATTAGGAGTGAAGAAGAAAATATAGAGCAACCTAAGAATAAAGAATCTAAGCCTGTTATAAAAACAGAAGTTATTGAAGAAGACATTGATATAATGCCTTAATATTATTTCGGTTTATTTTACAAAAATCAAACAATAACAGAATGTATAATAAAATGAATTTTTCCTGCTATAGAAGTTTTGCTTGTATATATTTATTATTTTTTTCAGTTATATCTTTTGCTGGTGAAGATTGTCAAACAACACTTAACTCCATGGATAATAAAATTGTAGAAGCGTTTAATGCATCGCCTAAGCAAACAGCTCAGGTATATCTATATGCGCTTGATATCTTAAAAAATACTGGCAGATCTTCTTGTGAAGACGCTAATGCATGGAATCTTAAGGCTAGAAAATTGATAACTTTAGCATGTTATAACGAAGCATGTATTGCTATTACTGATGGCAACTTTGAGCAAGCGCTTGTATGGTGTCAAAGAGGTCTTTCTAAAGGAGCAAAAAGAGGCAGTATGACTGATTATAATATTGGCTGGTTCTATGATAATCTAGGAAGTTTAAAAGAAATCATCGAAAATAAGCTATACGGAAAAGAAGGAGCTCTGAAATACCAACAAACTGGTATGCTTAGAAATGAGGGTAACTGGAGAGCCAATAAAAGAAAAAGTCCTTATGAAAAAGTAGTTAAAAGTGACTATGAGTTAATATCAGGCCCAAAACAGGATGCATTCAGAAACACTTATGTCTTAATTCGTACAAAAAACAATAAAAAACAAAAAATCAAATATTATCCTGACAAAGGTTGGGGAATAGCTCTTTTTGGAAATGAACCGGATGTTTTCTATATGACATGGCAGGAGTGTGCAGAGTCTATAAACAATTAATAACAAACTTATAGTATATAGATTTACTGCTTCAGTATATCTTCGCTAAAAATATAACTAAAGTTTCGGGTTTTAATTTCTTAAATTAAAGCCCCAACTTTTTCCGCTTTTATCTCTGCTTTAATGTAATTATCATCAAGTTGAAGAGCTTTTTCAAGCATATCTTCAATAGAGCATGAGATTTTATTTTTTATTTTGTTTAAAGTATTTTTCCCTATCATTTTTTCAAATGAATCAAGTACACCGTGTATGATGTTTTTAAATAATTTCCACAGCATAGCTGCAAAAGTTAATATTTCAATTCTATCTGTAATACTGTTTCTGTATTCAGCAAATGTAATATCTCCTTCAGAAATCATTCCATGAAGGAGCAGCATATATCGCACAGCCGTTATATGAATAGAAGCGTAATGAGATGTATATGCCGGTGATTGTTCTTTCAACCATCCAAAATTCTGCTTTATTTCTTTAAAATAGACCTCTATTGCCCATCTCATAGCATATACTTCAAGAATTTTTTCATCTGTTAAAACTGTATCAGTACTTAAAAATGCAGCCCATTGCTCTTTCTTTTGCTTTCGGTGAGCAGAAAATACAAGTTTAACATCTATCCATTCTTCTTTTATATTGTCATCTGATATATTGAGCTTAACAATAAGAGACACTGTCTTCCATTTACAGTTTTTCTTTTTATTAAAGCGTCTTTTTATGAGGAGATACAGCTCTTTCAGGCAATACTTTCTATCGTTGAGACTATATTGCATTTTGCTTCTTTTGGCTCTGAAAATTCCTGTCATGCCAAGATCTTTTACTGTTTTAATATTTTCCTTTGTATTAAACCAGGAATCTGCAAGCGTATACTTTGCCTGAAAACCATGCCTTACTGCTCTTTTTAGCATTAAACGGAACATTTCATTTTTATTATTTTCTTTCGCTGAATGAAAGTCTTTTGCAACAGCGCTTTTCTCATTTTTTAATTCTTCATTGAGATAATGAGTTTTTTTAGAACCAATATAAATCTGACGGTCTAATGGAAGAAAACCATTCTTAAACGAAATGCCAAGCTCAAGCATCTGATGTCCTTTTACGGTCCTGCATTCTGAATGTTCGAAGTGGTTTGAGGTTCCTTCTATTTTATTGCCACTACGCCTTTTTATTGTATCATCGAAAACAAAAGCTTTTTCCTTTTCGTATGCTAATTTATTTTGAGTATAAATAGTCTTTGCTGTGTCAAGTGATATAAGACGCCAGTTAACCTCTTCGCTTTTCATCATTTCATAGAGAACATCTTTTCCTCCGGGAAAAAACGCTTTTAAACATTTAGAACAAAACATCCTTATAGAATTTTGCTTAAGAAAACTCCAGATTATTAGAGTATAAATAATTGTGTCTACTGAATAACCATGCCGTTTTGATATTTTACTGTGCTTTCTGAATATTTTGAAAAAGTTTACTGACTTTATTGCACTTTGAATTTCATTGTCTGCAAAAACATAATCCTGTTTTAAATTATCCGATATTGGCGTTAATGTATTATTCATATTTTGAATTAACCTTTTTATAATATTTTTATTAAATGTTTAGTAGCATTAATAATATACTGTATGTTAAGGTTAATTCTCTTATTATAAATAACTTAACTGGTATTTATTAAATCCGAAAGTTAAGATATAAAACAACTTTTAGACCTCAGGTAACCCTGGAGGTCTATCTAATTGAATTGGTTTTAGAAAAAATTAATAAATTATTGAGGTTGTTTATAGTAAAAATAAATCAAAAACTAAAAATACCTTCAGTATACTATTATTTGCCTGCTTCTAGAGAACCTGCAAAGAAATGATTTTTCTTTATTGATTTTGGATTTCCGTAATATTCTATATCTGCAGCACCATTAATCTGTACATCAAGCTTTTCAGATGCATAAACTTTAGCACTTCCAGCACCACTCATTATGATTTCTGCATTTTGCGATTTTAAGTTTTGAGCATCTATTGACGATGCACCCTCCGAATTAATACTTACGCTGTCAGTCTTTCCTGTCAATTTGACATCACAGGCTCCTGTTACATTTAAAGAGAATATTTTTGAATTAATATCGGTAGCTGTAATGCTACTGCTTGATGATATATCCATAGAATTTAAAGTTTTGGCATATATTACTATTTTTATCTGATTATGAGTACTGAAACTTTTTGTTGTATCTATTTCTAAATTATTATTAACGGTTTTAGTTTCAATATATTGTTCTAGATTACTGTCAATAGTTATAAGTGCTTCATTTTTGCTGCTTCCTATTATTTTTATATCGAATGGAATTGAAATAGAAACTTTATCAAAATCACCAAGCTTTCTCGTTATTGTTTTAATTTCCCCATTTCCTTTGATGCCGTAATTAGAATTGTTTTCGCCCAGATTTATACCTGTATTTACACTTGAAGAAGAATCATTCACAGTAGTAACATTAGATGTGTTATTAATTATAACATTTTTAGCAAAGGTTGTAGATGTCAGGAGAATAAAAACGGTTGTTAACAGTAAGGTGGTCAATTGTTTCATTATTAGTATTCCTTTCGTTATGATGTCCAACACATAGTTCATAAAAAAAGTTGTCAACACATAAACGGCTCAAGTTTTTATTTGTTTTACAAGCATATATTTTATGTTATAATGACTACTTTAATCTAACTAAAATATACTGTATTCTCTTAATTACTATATTGAAGTACATTTTTATATTATATATAGAAGAGAATTATGATTCTTTTAAGTTCGAGGTATTGCAGATTATTTGCTTTTATTATAGTATTATGTAATATAGGTTATATATCAAAATAAACTTAAATTAAGGTAGTAGTGCTCTTTTCTGCTGTTTTTATTTTTAAGAGTTATACTGAAATGTAGTTGTAACAAATTAACAGGAGAACAGGTTGATAATGACAAAAAAAATATTAATAATTTTTTTTATTGTTTTCATGTCATCTTTACTATATTCAAGTAAAAATGTAATAGTAACCGGAATGGCTGAAGGAACACCGGATAAAGCTGGAGAACTGGCACTTGCTGACGCGTTGAGAAATGCTGTAAGGCAGGGAGCCGGAGTGGATATCATAAGTGAATCAAAAGTAAATAATTTTGTAGCTGAATATGATAGAGTTATGACTTCTTCATTTGGTTATATTGAAGACTATAAAATACTTGAACAAAAATACAATAAAAAGAAAAGCCTTTACATTGTAAAAATTGAAGCTAAAATTGGCAAAAAAAATCCGGGCATGGATAATGTAATGGCTTTACGTCTTCTTGTTAAGAGAATGAATTCGCCTAGAGTTGTCGTTGAAGGAAAAGAACGAATAAGAGGACTTGACAGATTTGAAGACGAAGAACCTATAGCAACCCCTCTGCTGGAAGAAATGGCACAGAAAACAGGTTTCGAGCTTTTTAATCAAACAGCAATAAATAATAGAAATGCAAAAGATTCTTTAAGATCTGAACTGTTAGGCGATTCGCTTGAATCAAAAGCAAAAAAAGCAGGATTGACCAGTACTTCTGATTTTAAAATTATTTCTAGAGTAAAAGGTTCAGTAGGACGGGAAAGAGAACCTTTTCCTGAAGTTTACGTAAGGGATGTTGCCCTTGGTATAGATCTTAGAGCTGTATGGACAGATACAGGAGAAGTTATAACAACAGTGTCAATTCCTACAGCAAGATTCAAAGGTGAAAAGAATTTAGAACTTCCTTATGATATGCCGGAACAGGTTGTAAGATATTATTTAAACAGAGTACTACAGGGTAAAGAACCTGGATATGAAAAGAACAATGCTTATAAGCTTTACAGAAGAATAATAGCTAAATGGATAACAGAACTTGATTTAGGATCAAAAATAAAAATTGAAATAAATAGAATTGACAAAAAATCATTAGATGATATAATAGAATCTCTACAAGAAGTTAAAGGTATTACTTACGTTTGGGAAAGAGAGTTTGACAGTAGACTTTTTTCTGTTATTGAAATCGAAACAAGGCTTACTGCAAATCAACTAAAAGATACTCTTGAAAGAATTTTGTCTAAAAATAAAATTAATTATAAAATAGATAGATCTACTAAGAAAAGCATTTATTTAGTACCAAATATAAAATAATAAATATGACAACAAGAAGAGAGGCTAAATGTTAAAAAAAACTATTCTGCTTAGTATTACTGCAACCTTACTCTTATTGGCAGGTTGTGTTACTCCAAGTGGTTTGGCTCCGTCGACTGTGCCTATTACGGCTAATGATAGTTATACAATTGTTCAAAACAATGCTCACGGAACTGATGCTGCAATGTCAATCTTATTTATTCCTGTAAATACCTGTAGTGCTTACAGCGCTTTACAGGAAGCTAAAAAAGTTAACGGTGCCGATGCATTAATAAATGTTAGAGCTAGAACTAAGTCCTTCAATATCTTCATTATGAGTTGGGAATGGATTACAATTTATGGAGATGCAATAAAATTTCAACATGAAGGAGCAACGTTAGAATGATTAACTGGAAAATGAGTTTGAAAAAGTTTTCGGTGATGTTGTCTCTTGTTTTATTAACATTACTAGCATCATCATGTTCAAGTATGATTACTGTTGCACCTTCTACAACGCCTATTACTGAAAATGATACTTATACAAAGTTAGACTATTCCGTAGGAAGAAGTTATGGTTTTTTGATATTAGGTATGATTCCTATTTTTAGAGATGATCCTGTAGGTGCAGCTACCAAATCTGCTATTGAATCTTCAGGAGGTAATGCATTAATAGAAGTTGCAGTAGAAGAAAATGTGATACCATTAGTTATATTTCATATGTATTGGACTACTGTAGAAGGTACAGCTGTGTTAGTAGAACATGGGGGAAGGGTAGTAGAGTAATGAGAAGAACAATTAAAAATTTTATTGTTTTGAGTTTCAGTCTAACTATTTTAGGAATTGTTGGATGTACATCAATAGTTATGCCGCCGGCCGATCCAAACAAATCGGATTTAACTGAAAAACAGACTGCTACATTAATGAAAAGTAAAAAATATGTACCATGTCGTGTCGAGGTTCATTGTGCTGATAGTTTAGTAGCTTTTAGTCATTCAGTATGGAATGATTATGATCGTTATTATTATCCGTTACAGGATATTTTATCTAATTCCTTTAAAAATGCTGCTTATACAGCCTTTGAACAACCAGGCGGCGAGATTATCGACGCATTTACTATTTATGTAACTGTACCGGAATCTAGGCTAAATATTTACAACGAAGAAGCAGAATATAATATTCAAGTAATAGTAAGATTTCTTGAACCTGGAGAAAAGAAAGTTACGGCGTTAAGCCTGAAACAACATTATGAAGCGCCTTTCATGAATGAAGAAGAAGTTCCTCCGGTAGTATATGACGCTGCCAGGGATTTAGCATTTAGAACAATGCAGAAACTTTTGAAAGACCCTAAAGTTTTAAGGACAGTAAAAAGATTTGAAGATAGGTAGTAATAGCTTTCTTTAAATTTATCTTTTAGTGCGGCAAGATAAGATCTTATAAACTTATCTTGCCATATTATTTTATAAAAGTTTTAATGACAATATAAATTTGTATTTAAATAACAGGGGAGAATTAGCTATGTTTTTTGAAACAGTTAATCCATTTTCAGGCGATACCATAAAAAGGTACAAGTATTGTGAACAAAATGAAATACTGGAAGCTATAGAAAAAGCACATAAAGAGTTTTTAACATGGGAAAAAACGAATTATGAGCATCGTTCAAAGCTAATAAATAATGTAGCCAATATATTAGTAAAAAACAAAGACGAATATGCACAAATAATGAGTATGGAAATGGGTAAGCCTATCTCTGTTTCAATAGGGGAAGTTGAAAAATGCGCTGTTCTCTGTAAATACTATGCTGAACATGCTGAAGGATTCCTTAAACCTGAAACCATTAATACAGATGCCTCAAACAGCTTTATAACATTTGAACCACTGGGAATAATATTTGCTGTTATGCCATGGAACTTTCCATTTTGGCAGGTTTTCAGATATGCTGTACCTGCATTATTAGCAGGCAATGGATGTTTATTAAAACATGCGCCCAATGTCCCGGAATGCGCTTTAGCAATCGAACGCATATTTAGAGACGCGGGTTTCCCTGATAATATTTTCACCTCTGTTTTTGTAGATATTCCACTTGTAGAAACAATTATTAGTCATCCAAGCGTAAAAGGTGTTACCTTGACCGGCAGTGAAAGGGCTGGTTCTTCTGTCGCTTCTTTGGCCGGGAAATATCTAAAGAAAACCGTTATGGAACTCGGAGGAAGTGACCCTTATATAATACTTGAAGATGCCGATATGGACACGGCGGTAGATACATGTGTAACAAGTAGACTTATTAATTCAGGACAGACTTGTATTTCTGCAAAACGCTTTATTGTTGTGGAATCCAGGTTGGATGAGTTTACAAAATTATTTATAGAAAAGATGGGAAAAGTTGAGTTTGGTGATCCAATGGATGAAAAAACTCAGTACGGTCCAATGGCAAGACGTGACCTTTGTGATAATTTACACAGACAAGTAGAAGACAGCATTAAACTTGGAGCAAAGTGTCTTTTTAAAGGAAAAATTCCAGATAAAAATCCTGCAGGAACTTTCTATCCTGTTATTGTACTGTCTAATGTTAGAGAAGGAATGCCTGCGTATGATGAGGAATTATTTGGCCCTGTTTCGGTAATTTACTCTGCAAAAGATGAAGAAGATGCAATAAGAATAGCCAATGATACACCTTATGGACTGGGTGCTGCTGTTTTTACTACTGATACAGAAAGAGGTACCAGAATTGCTGCCAAGAAATTAAATGCCGGTTTATGCTTTGTTAATGATTTTGTGAAATCAGATCCTAGACTTCCTTTTGGAGGTATTAACAGGAGTGGTTATGGCACTGAATTATCAACTTACGGCATTAAAGAGTTTGTGAATATAAAAACTGTTTCTGTAAAGTAATATGTGTATCAACTAGATTTTTTTATAAAACCATCTTATTCTAATACATATTTTAAATATCTCGTTATTTATAGTTTAAGTTACACTTTTTATTTGAGCTAAAAACATAAGAATATTATGATATTTCACTCATTATTGTTCTAATTGCTTTATATGTGTTTTCAACAGCTAATATAAAATAATCATTATCATGTTTTCTTATTGATTCTGCCGCGGATAATAGAGGTTCATATACATAGTTACTAGCAGTTCTAATAACAGTGACATTATCAAATGAACATCTTCCTGCTTTTGAAAGTCTTTTTAAAGAAGTGAGGATACCTGAATTTTCCATATCGCTTACATAGAAACTATCTTTATTACCTGTCCATTTTTTTACCCAGTTATCAGCCCAGCTTGCAAGCCGTTTTCCATGCCAAAAATAATCTCCGGTAAGATTACCTCCTATAACTGCATTTATATCTGTTTTTTCTTTAATTATCGAATGAAAAATTTTTAATCTATCGTAATTTAGCTTAAAAACTTCAGTGTCTGTAATCCATGGAAGTTCTTCTTTGTAAAATTCTTTACTTTCCTCAAGTTCACGCGGATCAATTTCAAAGCATAAACCATTTATTACATTACTGACAAGAACGACTGTGCCCAGAGGACCTTTACCGGGCATTAGACCGGCAACTCCTGCAATAAAAATATTGGTATCTGTTAAATCAATTTTTTCGGACAGCCCAACTGCCATTATGGATGCTGATGCATTGGCTATGCCTATTCCTGTAGTAATTAATCCGATGCCATTGTCATTATAATAAAGCGGAGAAAATGCACATGGGATTGATAATTGGTTAACTAATTGTTCTTTTTCTATAAATAATTCGTCTTCACCCTTTAAATTGCTGATTTCTTTACTGCTATATGCTGTAATAATAAGAAATTTTAATTTTATCTTTTCCATTTATTCAACCTTTTAGTTAGTTATTTCAATTCTATTCCCCTCTGGGTCCAAAAAAGCTGTTTCATAATAACCGTCTCCTGTTACTCTAGGACCATCCAATATTTCTATGCCATCCTTTATTAGTAGTTCAGTAAGTTCGTCTACTCTCTCCTTTGACTCTAAAGAAAAAGCTATATGTATAATTCCTGTAAATTGTTTATAAACATCATTTTTCGATTCGGGTATCTCAGGTTTTTGCATTATTTCTAAACGAGTACCTGATTCGAATGTCAAAAAGTAGGATTCAAAATTTTTAGTTATATTACTATATTTATTATTTGCTTTAGCATTAAAATATTTTTCATAGAAAGATTTCAACTTTTCCAGGTCTTTGGCCCAAATGGCAACATGTTCCAGTTTCATATTTTTTCCTTGATTTTTTAATATGATTTTTTTTAAGTTTAAACAAAAGATTATTTCGTTTTACCAAGGGAAGGGGGGAATATAACATTTAAATTTATTATGCTTATCTATTTTACTTTAAAGGAGACGGATTTACAATCCAGTATATTGTAGAAAGTGCTTTGTTCTAAGTTGATTTCGCTTTCAAATAGTGGTGAATTATAGACTAATCTCCGTTTTCTCCCAGCAAGTCTATATTGTTTTCTTCTAGATATAAAAATATTCTCTTAGAATAATCTGTTCCAAGGTATTTGTCTGACATTAAACTTTTTCTTATTACTGAGATTTTTGCTTTTATTCCAGACTCGATAACATTATATGCAAGCTCTTTTCTTTTATAACCCCATAGTGGTAATATGGCTTCCATTTTAGCTTTTCTACTTATATGCTCTTCGAATATTTTCCGTTACGGGCGTATTCCCGATTGGTTTTAACCCATCTTTCGCATACAAAAATGTAACATTTTTGTCATTGAACTCGAAGATTTTCAAATCGAGAAATTATAAAATCAATGTAACAATTTAACAATTAGATAGATGTGAATATTTTGGAGTTTTTAAAGCGATTTTGTCGTGCCTATAATAATAAACTTTTTTAATAAATCCTCTTGTATTTTTATTAGTTCCTGTAATTTTACCAGTGTAGAAATATTCTTAAAAAATCATAAACTTTACGGCATTTGCCGGCAGATAAGAGAAAGGTAAAAATGTATTTCAGGGTTAAGAAAACTCCAGGCGGTGAAGTACTTCAGCTCATCGAAGCCTATCGCAACAGCCTCGGTCACAGTCGAAGCAGAACAGTAATATCTCCGGGCAGAGCAAGAATACCTGATAAATCCTGGAAACCGATAGCTAAAGCGGTAGAACACAAACTTTATAACACCTATTATGAAACCGATACTCTTTTTGAATTTGAATATACCCAAGCCGAACAAAGCTGGATTGACAGAATTTTGCGCCTTATTGATTTGAAGGGGGGCTGGAAGCCGAATGTAAAACAAACAGAGAATAAAGATACTGATAATGCAGAATTAAACATTCAAACAGAAGAAGATGTAGAAAAACCTGAAATTGTAGATGGGGTTGAAATCGAGAATATAGATCATTGTAATGATACTGAACTCGGTGCAGAACTTGTAGCCTTACATGCCTGGAATGAACTTGAAATAGAAAAATTTCTTAAAACTTTGGGATTTAATCCTAAACAGTGTGCCTGTGCTGCTGTTTCAGTAATCAACCGGCTGGTAAAACCTTTAAGCGAACATGCACTTGCCCAGTGGATTTCAACAACTTCGCTTCCCGAACTTCTCGGCTCTGAAATACTGCAGGTAGGAGATGATCCCTACTATAGGGTAAGTGACAAACTTTTTAAGTTTAAGGATCAAAAAAAAACATCTTATATACAAGGAAAGAGAATATTTCAATCTTGAGAGAACAGTTCTGCTTTATGATTTAACCAATACATATTTCGAAGGTACGGCTCTTGAAAATCCTAAATCAAAACGCGGATGTTCAAAACATAAACGCAATGACTGTCCACAAATAGTTGTAGGAATGGTTTTTGATAATAACGGTTTTGAAGTTGGACATAAAATTTTTTGAAGGTAACCGAAATGATGCAACAACTATTACCGATATGCTGTCAGAATTGAAAAATGCTGTTGGGCAGACAGATGATGTTCTTCCGGATACTTTAAAGCCAATTGTTATTCTTGACGGAGGGATTGCAACAAAAAAGAATTTGCTTTTGCTAAAATCTGAAGGATTCAGTTATCTTGTAAATGATAGTCGCCGTGGAAGAAAAAAGTATAAGGATGAATTTTTAGCTGATGAGAAAACATTTACAGCTATTTCGGGAAGAGAAGATAAAACAAATGTTCTTGTAAAACTCATTTCAGATCCTTTTAATGAACAAAATGGTACAGAAGACAATATTGTGCTATGCAAGAGTTCCGCACGCCGGGAGAAAGAATATGCAATATGCTCAAAGATGGAGGAACGTTTTGTTGCCGGTCTTGAAAAAATCAAAGCGGGCATTGAAAAAAAGGTGGTATAAAAACTCCGGAAATTATTCAAAGGCGAATTGGTAAATTGCAAAAACAGTTTTCCAGAGCCGCAAAATACTATAATGTAGAACTCAAAAAAACAGAAGATAAAAATGTACTGAACTGGACTTTGGATGATAAAAAATATGGAATTGATGATGAACTGTTTGGATGCTATGTAATAAGAACCGACAGAAAGGAATATGATGAAAATGAAATCTGGAATCTTTATATGACACTTACAAAAGCGGAGGACGGATTTAGAATGTTAAAGTCAAATCTCGGAATCAGACCGAACTTCCATAGAATTGAAGATAGGGTGGATGCTCATGTTTTTATTACAGTTCTGGCTTATCATTTACTGCACTTCATTATGTACAAATTCAAACAGCGTGACGATCATAGAAGCTGGCCGACAATCAGAAGGATATTGTCTACACATTCGTATTCCACAATTAAAGTACCAACAAATTCAAATCAAATACATAGAATCAGAAAAGCAGGCTTGCCTGATGAAACCCAGAAAGATATTTACAGATATCTTGGCATTGTCTACACATTCGTATTCCACAATTAAAGTACCAACAAATTCAAATCAAATACATAGAATCAGAAAAGCAGGCTTGCCTGATGAGACCCAGAAAGATATTTACAGATATCTTGGCATTGACTGGAAAAACCTGCCCAAATCTCATGTGGTACTCAACTGCGTGAAAAAATAATTCTTGCTCATTGAAAACTTTTTGTCGTGCCTTAATTTTTCGGTTGTTGACTATCAGGGAGTTACAAGTCAAGGTGCGAAACTCGGGTTAAGATTTATGAAAATATTCATGGGAAGCCATGTCTGCATCCTTACATGACCCAAACCAAACTCAGGATCATCAAAATATAAATAGAATTTCTTACACTTTCTTGTTATCATATGAATCTCAAGTTTTTTTGTTTCTTTATTGCCTATAATCTTAGGATTTATACAAGGTTCTACAACGCTGAGTATACAAATAGGACCATTCTTAATATTATTTTCATCAGCATATTTTCTTACATATACTTTACTCGGTTAATATCTTAACATTTTTAAAAGACTGGAAATTTAGTGACAACAGAGTTTCCAGTTCTTTCAGATTATTATAAAAATCCTTATCAAAACAACTTTTTATAGCTTTAACAAATTTGCTAAATGTATCATAATATTTGCAGTATAAATATTTTGTTTTTATAAATTTCCACAATCTTTCAATAATATTCAGGTTAGGAGAATATGAAGGTAAAAACAGCAATTCTATACCAAGGAGCTTTGCATGTTCTTCTACGATACTACATCTCTGATATGGAACATTATCTAAGATTATGGTAATTGGAATACCGCATTTTCTATCCGCAATTTTATTAAGCATTATACAAACGCTTTCGGCATTAATATATTTATCATTTTCCACTGTTAATATCTCCTTTGTCACAGCATTAACTGCTCCAAGTATATTCCAACGGTTTCTTCCTGATGGAGTAGGCATAAAGATCCTTTCCTGTGACCATAAATAGCTATATATCCTTCATGGACAAAGTGGGCGGCATCCATAAAAAAATATCCCTTTCTCCAGATTTAGCCTCACTTAACCTTGGCATTATTTTTTCATTCAGAAATTTTTCCTGCTCTTTGATTTTATCTTCATCTGTTGTTTTTCCCGGAATTATCCCAACCTTCCTGTATTTAAAGCCTATTCTCTTTAAAAACTCTCTGACTTGAGTTAACCCCCGGCTTATTCCTGTTAAATCTTCTATTACCTGTTTAGCTTCTTTTGTTGTTCTTGGAGGGTGATTGTTAAAATGCTTTTCAAGTGTTGAACTGTAGTCTGCCAATTCATTTATTTTACCTTTGTAAAGATTCCGTTTTAATCGATCTAATCCTCCTTCAATATATTGTTTCAGATATTCCACAAGTGTAACGGATGAAATCCTACATAACTTACATATTATTTCATGATTCAAACCCTGACTTTTTAGAAACAATGCTTCCATTTTTCTTTGCACCTTTGGATCAGGGTAATTATATCTTTCGTATTCAATATGGTCGATTTCTTCTTCTGTAAATTGTATTCTAATCATTGAGACTGCTTTCTTTATTACTATAGCATTTCTTAACTTTCTCAATAATTATAGCATATTTATTTAAGATTTCATCCGTCTATAGTATATTTTTCTTTATCAATTGCTCCGGTTCTTAAGTAAATTATTTTAATTCCAAGCTTTGCTGCCTGTTTAGTACAACTGTCTGTTATAAATGCTGTTCTTGCCATAGCCCATTTATCAAAATCTTTAAATAATATTTTAGACCTACTAAGAAAAGTACGGATACCAAGCTCATTTGCAAGCCATCTAATTGTTCCTCTAAATCTGATTCTGTCTAAACCGCTTATTGCACCAAGTACATTTTTGCTGTATAATTTTAACAGTTTCATGATGACCTCCATATTTTTTTTGGTTACTATAAAAATTATAGTATGAAGGTCATCAATTTGCTTTATTTTTTCTCTGTGTTCCCTGTGACTCAGTGTGAAATAAATTGGTTGCGGCTATGCTGCTCCGAGTTTTATCCAACTGAGCAATACGCATTATCAGACGGGCATCTTTTATATCACTTTTTTCAGAATCATTACTTTCAATTATTTTACCTTTATTGGTTGCCTCACTGCTCACATAAGATTTTAAATAGTTTTTATTCTCTGCCACTTTAAGCAGTTTTAACTCATAACCGCCTATAGGCTCACAAATAACTCGTATATTTTTAAAATCATATTTTCGCTGAAGTTCATCAAGCTCAAGAAAATGTATCTTTATGTTTTGGACTTTGTTGGCTATATTTCCTTCTGTTGAGTAGATATTGCCATCAAATAGTATTTCTATATAATAGTAAAGTTCTCCTTTCGATACATCATAGCTTACTAATAATTCACTTGACGGATTGACTTTTGTCTCTTTTAATAATAGTTTCATTTTGTATTCCTCCTTTTCATTTATCTTATTAATAGTTTAACCTATTAATTCATGAGGAACACGCTTTTAAATCTTAATCAAACTATAGTATGTATATAAAGGAACTATCTATAATAACAATCCCAAACATAAGAGGAAAAAATGAAGTTACACCAAACTAAAATAGAATACAACTGAGGAATTGTTTTCAAATAGTAAGTGGGTTAGCATCTAGCGTATTGGATATCAATCCTTAAACTAATAATTTCATAACGTAAATTATAACAGTTAAGCTTAGCTTTCCATATCCAAATGCTACAAAATAACTATGTTTGGTAGCCTCACATTTCAATGTTACTACTTGTATATAAATTTATTATCTTACAACGATCCCAATTTAATGCTAAATCATTCTAAAATAGAAGAGACTTCTTTGAGTGCTTTTGGAATTTGTATGTGTTGCGGACATCTTTTTAAGCATGCGCCACATTCTATGCATTGTGAGGCATATCCCGGCTTTCCTGTACCGAGATGACCGCTCATTCTAATCTTATAGAACATAGCGTTTTCAGGTCTTCCGAACATACTGTATTTATTATATTCTTCAAAACACATTGGAATCATTACATTTGCCGGGCAGGGCATACAATAACCGCATCCTGTACAGTTAACTTTCATCAGTTCATGATACTTATCTTTAACACGTCCAATAAGTTTCAATTCGGATGATGATAATTCATCTGTCTTGGAAGAATCAGCGATAGCCAGGTTTTCTTCAATGTCACTTTCATTATTCATGCCTGAAAGAACTGTTGTAATTTCGGATTGATTCCAAAGCCATCGAAAAGCCCATTCTGCCGGGGTTCTTTTCGTTTTAGCTTCAACCCAGATATCAGCTATTTTTGGCGACGGTTCCGGAAGCGCTATCGTACCTCCGCGGAGAGGTTCCATTATCATGACAGCAATTTTTTTTGATGCAGCATATTTCAATCCTTTTCGGCCAGCCTGATATTCAGTATCGAGATAATTATATTGGATCTGACAGAAAACCCAGTTATAAGAATCAACTATTCGTGTGAAATCATTATATAATCCGTGAAATGAGAAGCCGGCATTAACTATGCGTTTTTCTATTTTGGCTTTGTCAAGAAATTTTAATACATCATGATTTTTTGCCCTATCCCAAAGCCCTCCGTCAAGGCCATGAAGTAGATAATAGTCGATAGATTTTACTCCAAGTTTTTCCAACTGTGCATTAAGATAAAAATCCATATCTGAATAAGATTTAATTAACCATGTTGGAAGCTTCGTTGCAATTTTAACTTTATCTCTATATCCATCTTTAAGAGCAAGGCCTAGAATTCTTTCACTATGGCCTTCATGGTAAGGCCATGCAGTGTCGACATAATTTACTCCTTTATCTATTGCATATCTAATCTGTTTTATGGCCCTATCTTCATCAATAGCCGAACCTTTCATTGGTAGGCGCATACAGCCAAAACCTAGAATCGATAATTGATCTCCATTTTTAGGAACTATTCTATACTGCATGATTTTTTTCCTTATTTCAAGCTTTTGTTCGCAGACGATTTACCAGCAGGTCGTCATTGATTATTTGATCTTTCATTTTTAGCAATTCACCAACATCCCAGTTACAGCTTAAGTAACGTCCTTTGGCCCAGTCAGCTTTGCCTGAGCAAAGCCAGACAATGAACCCTGCAGCTAATTCAGGTTCATCTACTAAAAGAGAATGAATTTCCTCCGGCATGTTTTGAGCCAATGCAGTGGGCACTCCTCCAGGATGGATCGCGAAACTTTTTATACCGTCCTGACCGTGATCGACATTTATGAATTCACAAAGACGATTAATCGCGTGTTTGGATACCTGATAATCAGATGCTCCGGGCATTAACAATTGAGCTCCTATAGAAGAAATAAGGATCATGTGGCCACCTGTTGATCCTTTGGCAGAGTATTTGCGTGCTGATTCGATAAGATAGGGGATGGCATATCGTACGACATAGTATGTTCCTTTTAAATTGACTTCCCATGATCTCCACCAGCTGGTGATATCAGATTCACCAATTTTTGCCCATTTATCAAGATAACCGGCGTTGGCATCTGCTACATCAATGCTGCCAAATTTTGCAGCACAATCTTCAATTGCAGTTTTAACCTGACCTGCATCAGTTACGTCACATACCATGTATGAACATTTAGTATTTGGATTTGCTTCTACTACTTTAGTTTTTGTTTCTTCAAGTGCTTTTTTTGATCTTGCAGTGATATAAATGGCTTTTGCTCCGGCCTGTGCAAAAGCTACTGCTGTCGCTTGTCCAATGCCTCTTGATGCACCTGATAAAAAAATAGTTTTCCCCGAAGCGCTCCATTTTAATGTAGTTTTAGGATCAATGTCCGAATATTGCGAATGATGTTCTTTAATGTTTAGAAACTGCATTTCAATAGAAGACATAAACTTATCCTCCTTCATAAATATGTTATTATTATATCTATTTATTGGCTTTTTATTTCCTTTAATGTTTTTCCTCCAATACCGATATTTTCCTTTTGATATTCCTGGACATAAACAAAAAAATAGTCTTCTGGATATTCAGTTATTTCAGCTGCTGCTTTTGTAAGGTTTTTTATCAGTTGTTTCTTTTTCTCTTCACTTGTCTGATCCAGAGTAATTGTAATTGTAGGCATAATAATTTTCCTTTTTTTAAATTTTATTTATTCTAAGCTCTTAAAATTTGACTGTTTTATATTCAACTCAAAATGGTCCCTTTAGTCCAGCGATTAACTGGGAGAAAAAACAAATAAATTATCGAGTCCGATTACAGCAAGATAAGTAAAAAAATACTTTCGGTATATTTCCAGGGGAGTTATAATAGATAGTCTTATCATCTTTTATTAATAGTGGAATTGTTTTTATTGAATTAAAACTATTGACAGTCCAGATGATTGCCTGATCCTAATCTTACTGGTTCATACGTTTTATAAAATATTTATATTATATATTATATCATAATAAATAATAAACCATTCTAAACTTAGTATATCATATGTCAATTTCTGCCTGTTTTATGTCTTTTTCTACCAGATACTTTTTTGAAGGAAGGAAAGAAAGGTTAATAATGAGTATTTAGAAGCTGGTATATCTAAATTTCCTGTTGTATAGGTATGATAGTAAAAAAACATTCAATGCTATAAAAATAATAAAATTTCCGGAATTCGAAATAACATTGATTTATATAAAAAAATATCTGATAAAAAATAAAGGGTAGCACCTTTATAGGGGGATAAAATGGATACGATGTCTCAACTTATTGATGAACTGATTTCTCACGAAGGTATTAATTCCACCAATATGCCTGGTATTCAGGTAGTTCGGATTTCCAAGTATCAACCACCTACGCCGTTTAATTATCCAAAAGGTATTTTTATCATTGGGCAGGGGGCCAAACATATTTATCTGAGCGATAAACGATTTTCTTACAATGCAGAAAACTATTTGGTTTTATCTGTTTCGCTCCCTGTTGAATGTGAAGTTTTCACATCTGGAGATAAACCGTTTCTTTCTCTTTTTATAAAAAGTGATATGGGCGATTTAAGTCGAATCATTGATAAAATGAAGCAGCATGGCAAACAGATTTTATTTGATCGGGAAAAAAACAAATCAGGTCTTTTTATATCTAGAACAACGCCTGAAATTAAGGAAAGTATATATCGTTTATTGAGAGTATTAAAGTCACCGATGGAATCAGAGATAATGGGCAGGGGAATTGTTAATGAGATTCTTTATCGAATTCTATGCAGTGAGAATGCAGCATCGCTTTATTCGCTATTCATAGAAAATTCTAATTTATCCAGGGTGGATAAAGCTATTACGCAGATTCACCAATTCTATTATAAATCTATGAGCGTTGACCAGTTGGCTACAATGGTTAATATGAGCTCTTCTTCATTTCATCGTGTGTTTAAAGAGGTAACTGCATTCTCTCCCATTCAATATATAAAAAGGGTCAGGTTAAATAAAGCTCGCGAATTACTTTGGGAGAAAAGATTAAGAGTTGGGGAGGCAGCAACAGCTGTCGGTTATGAGAGTGTTTCTCAGTTTAGTCGGGAGTTTAAAAGGTATTTTGGTAATTCACCTGTAGAGTTTACTAATCTTAAAAATATTATACATTAATCTGATGAAAAAATCTTATCCTTTTCAATTGATTGTTTTCAACTGCAGTTAGAAAACTATACCGAAGGTATTTTTGTCTCTGGCTATTTTACGCTAAGTTACAATAATAAACACTCTTTTTAGTAATGTAAAGCTTAGGCTTCCAGGCACAAATTCTACAAAGTAGCTATGTTTGGTAGGGAGTTGTATCAAAATTCTAATTTTCAGTATGAGTTCACAGCTTTAGATGTGTTTTCAATAATGTTTGAGCACAACTAAAGCTGTGAACCCATACAAATATTTATCTCCTGATAGACTTTTTTGCTACAGCCCCAATTTTATATCAATACATATGCGTGCTGAAAGTACGCTGTTGCCATCATGCTAAACGGTTATTAAAACTTATCTCTAATGATTAAAATACTACTTTGAAAACTTATAACATGTTAATAATAAGCAATAATGGCGTGGATACCGTTATGAACAGGCTTTGTTTTTGTAGTCGCGAAATTATGCTTCAATAGGCAAAACGGCATGATTGAAAGCGATGAATCCAATCATCGCTAGGCTATTCGCCCGGTTTACAATACTCCAAAGAGTGTGTTGCCGTGTTATATAACTTTTTGGAGTGCTGCGATTAGATTCGCAGCTTTGTATTAAATCTATAAAACTTTAAATATATGATTTTATGGTAAAATCAGTATTTTAAATGTTGCATAATGGCTATTAGTATACATATCTAGTTTACTAATAACTTGATAGCGTGCAACGACCCCAATTTATATAAAACTTTAAATATATGATTTTATGGTAAAATCAGTATTTTAAATGTTGCATAATGGCTATTAGTATACATATCTAGTTTACTAATAACTTGATAGCGTGCAACGACCCCAATTTATTTATATAGCGTGCAACGACCCCAATTTATTTATTTAGACTGGATTCAGGTTATGATGCAGCTGACTTAATAGAAGCAATTAATGATAGATGTTATTATATACAAAAGCCGATATAAAATTCGAAATTTAAGAAGAATCTACATTGAATCATAATTCAATACAAGTACAGTTCATTATAGTTTTGCTTTTGTATATAAATTTCTCCAAAATTAGAATTTTTCCGAAATGAAAAAAAGAATACAGGACTATTCGCCCCACTAAAGAATTTGTCCAATTCCAGGATTAAAAAGCTTAAAGAACTTCACAGAAGAGAAAGCAACCGTAAGTTTGCTGACCGTATCAAAACTATTCTTCTACTTGATAAAGGCTGGAATTATACTAGAATTTCTGAAATTCTTTTACTTGATGACCAAACCATAAAAAATTATGAAAACAAATACCTTGAAGGTGGTCTTGACCGGCTGTTAACATTTGATTACAAAGGTGGAACTACAAAACTGACAGGGGAACAGGAAAAGGAACTAAAAGATCATATAAAGAAATCATATTACAATGATTCCAAACGATTAATAGATTATGTAAAAGAGAAATACGGAGTTGTTTTTTCTGAAAGTGGAATCGTAGATTTACTCCATCGATTAAATTTTGTATATAAACTTACCAAAGTAATACCTTCAAATCCAGATCCGAATGAACAACTGAAACACTTAAAGAAATATGAAAGACTGAAGAATTTCAAACACGAAGACAGTGTGATAATGTTTATGGACGGCGCTCATCCCGAGTTCAATTCAAAACCTACTTACTGCCGGATAGAAAAAGGTAAAGACAAAGAAGTAAAAGCCAATACAGGACGTAAAAGGATTAATCTAAACGGAGCAGTTAATATTGAAAGTCTTGATCTTGTTATACATGAAGACAGTTGTGTTAACGCGGATTCCACAATTGAACTGCTTAAGAAAATTGAAGTTTTATACTTATTGGCACCGGCCATTTATATAATTGCCGACAATGCAGGATACTATAGATCAAAAAAAGTTCAGGAATACTTGAAAAATTCCAGAGTAAAAATTGTTTTTCTTCCTCCATATTGTCCAAATTTGAATCTAATAGAAAGGTTATGGAAGTTTTTTAGAAAAAAGATTCTTTATGACTGTTGCTGTAGAACATTTGATGAATTCAGAAAAAACAACTATGGATTTTTTCAGAGATATTAAAAATCATACAGCTGAATTAAAAACATTATTAAATGAAAAATTCCAAATTATTGGCAAATCATGTACATGATTGGGCGGCAAGAATGCGAGTATGGAAAATGAAAACCAAATCCGCCATGTTTATGTTTAATGGGCATAGCCTAAATGCTTAATGGACTTTAGGAGGTTGAAACAATGATTTGCAATGCTTTATAAAGGATGGTGGTAGGCCCACCGATGTCTGTTTACAGGAATAGGTATCAAACTACTTTAAAGTCATATCAGTCCAACGATTGGTATGGGGAGCATTTAAAGAAAAGGCAACTTATAAAAGTTGTCAGGTAAGTATGAAAGAGATGAACGTAAGTGAACCACTGATGAAATGTCGAAAACATAGGAATGGATGTCAAAAATGGGAAAAGTCGTGGCCCATGATAAGTTTGGAAGAAACCTGTTTACCGACCAGGCGGCACCCGGCACTAAGGTGGCATGACTTTTATACAGGCCTTTATAAGGAACTTGGGAACCTGTTTATCAGAGCTCATTACTTTAAAATAAAAAGTCCAAATTGAATTTACTCTTAAGGTTATAGCTCGTACAATGTAAAAACTACCATTTTATCCGTATTATAGTATTTGTTGGTAATATTGCTTATTTCAAACAGAAATATTAGAATCTTATGTTTTTGTTTTTTTGTATATTGCCTTGCAGGATTTAAAGCAATCGTAATAAGTTTTTCATTTTCCTGAATATGCCCCATTGCAGTAATCAGTTCTCTAAGAATAAGCAGATCATTTCTGTAATTGTTCCATATTGGTCGAAATATTTTAAGGAGCTGATATATAATATTTCTTGCATTTATTTTAACTGCATCCATAAATGATTTAGGCATAAGATTTAATTTTGCATATTCATTTTTAATAAGAGTTTCCAATCTTGAGACTTGTTGCGGAAGCTCTTTCATTCCTTCATCAATTTCTCTTACTTTTTTCCACAGAGTATCCTGTTTTTTTCTGTTATTCTCCAAGGCTTTATTCTTATCTTTGGGTAATCTTTTTATTCTTACATTTACTTTTTTAAGTTTTTTCTCAATGATTTTTCTTTGAACATCAGAAATATTGGACTCTATAATTTCAGGGATCTTGACTTGGAACACTTACTGATGGCATGATTTTCCTGTTCCAAGCCTTTGATACCTTAACAGCATATTAGTTCCAGGAAACTTCACATTTGCCTGGTTTATGATATCCAGCAGGCAGTCCATATTTTTATCCATTGCAATTGTTGGAAGGTTATGAATTCTTACATATAGAGTTTTTTCTTCCTCTACAGGAATTAAATCTGCTTCAGTAACAAACACTTCTCTCAGCAAAGCTCTTGCCTGCTCAAATGATTTGAATTTATCTGCAATTGCAGCAGCCATGGAAGTTTCTGCCCTGTATGCGATCATTCTAACAGTATCAACTAAATGTTTTTTGCTTGATGACAGAGCTTTGAATGAATACTCATCGGGCAAATCCTCCACATTTATATGCTTCGGTGTATTTTTCTGCTCTTCTTTTTTTATCTCAAGCTCATTTTCAATTACTGTAATTTCTTCAGCTAATTCAGTCTTTACTTTTTCCCATTCTCTGTATTTCTTTAAATCGTTTTCAGCTTTTGGATGAATCGTGAAATCAGCGAATCTGCTTTTTCGGGTTTTGAGTTTTCCTGTAAGAGAATTTCTTTTTTTATCAAGGGCTCTCCACTGAGGAGAAACTATCGTTTCGGTGACATCAAGGTCCTTCTTTAAATAATCGCTAAGTAAATCAATAGCAAAGTGTTTCATCATGTAGTTAAAGAAGTTTTCCTGACACCATCTTGCAAACATAAGTACTGCAGTAAGCATAATGGGCAGCGAAAATGCAGTTGTTATTATACTTGTCTGGTGATTGCTTTTTGTAAGTTTTCTTATTTCATGCACCCATAATCCCTTCTTTTTATCTCCGATATAAGTTCCGCGATCTGCAAGCTTCATATTAGTTTTTTCTCCGCTGATTAAATCAACTGTAATTTCTTCGAATTCAGATTTATCCCAGTCCTCTTTGGGATATTTGTGATATGTGATACAGGCAATCCTGTGCTTTGCCCACATATCCTTGAAAAATTCAGGGCTGTATCCTTCTCTGTCAAAGACGAGAATAAACCTGTACAGATACGGATCAGCTTCAAGCATTTCTTTTGTAGGCTGGTTTGGAACATCATCAAGTAAACGCGGAACAATATCATTTCTTAAAACTTCCGGCATTCCGGGATTTATTTCTTTTCGAATAACAAAAAATGGCTGCCCAAGCTTGTCGTTTACCCAGAAATCCATCACTCCCTTGAGGCAGAGTTTCTGTCTGGAAACAAACTGCTTTGGTAATTTTTCTTTTCCTCCGTATAATCTTACATGACCGTCAATATAAAGTACTCCTGATAAATCAGGCTCTTCATCCATCCATTTTCTGCATAAAATTTCACTCCATTTTTCTGAAGCTCCGTTACTGCTTAACTCTGAAAGTTTATTCCGCAGGCATTTTACTTCAGGAATGCGGTCTAAGCCGATAAGTTTACCAAATTCACCGGGAGATTCCCAGCGAAGTTTCTCTACTGTCTTTATTCGGCAGAGAGCCATGAATCCTAAAAGTGTTAATACATGAAGAACAGAATAGTATCCTTTAAATTCTCCGAAACACTCTTCGCTGTGATAATAAAGTCCATTAGCTGCAAGTGCAGGCAAGGCAGCAAGTACACCCGCATTTGATACATCATTACAGCGTTGAAAAGTACTTCCCGTAATCCCGTTAAGACCAAATGCACACAACGTCCGATCTAAAACATTGGTGCATGCTACACCAAATATTTCCGCTACATTAGTATCTGCAGCACTGCGTTCTGATTTATCTGAAATACTATCTTCAGAAGATATAACATAGTTTATACGTCCATCCTGAACTGCTTTAGATAGTGCGGAATAACCAACTCCTATTTTTCCGGCTGTTTCTCTGCGGGTAAAACCAAGCGATAATAACTCTTCAGCCTTTTTTATCTTTGCCTCTGTCAGCACCTTTCCTTTGCGTTTTCCTTTTCCACTGATATTAATAAAACCATCACTGCCAAGTTTCATTATATTTTTTGCAATTACGAATTACGCTTCGGGGAGAAACTTTAAAGGTCCTTTGAATATCAACATTACGGCAGGTGCCGGAGGCTATTAATGCAGAACTTATCATTCGGAAAGAGTTCTTATCGTCTGCTTTATGTATAAAAACAGGAAGATAACTATGAAAGTATGTCCATTTATCATTCTCCTGAATAACTGATAGATTTTGAGATATTTGACTTGCACCTTCAGGTAATATAGGTAATAGTTCCTGCATAAGAAAGACTCTTTCTTGTTTATATTTTATCGTGAAATATATAATTAAGGTGTCTTTCTTATTTTCCTCAAAGCTCTAAAACTATTTTGCAGTAGATTTTTTATAACTCATTTATTATATAGGGTTTAGCCTGAATACACGCTCTTGTGACGATTTATCCAGATCAGGAGTCCTGAAATTAGAATAAATCCTGCAAAGCAGGTTATTTGTAGATAAATTTTCATTTCTGAAAATTATCTCACGGATTCAGGGATATGTATATATAAGTGACAGCATAAAGCTGAGTAGCTAATATTTATTATTAATTTTGAGACTCAATTTTTTGTTTTAACTTTTTCATTTCTGAATAAAAATCATTATTTAAGACTGCTGTTTGTTTACTTTCTTCATCCGCTATCAACTTAACAGCCTCCTTTTGGGTTCTGATTGACTTATCAATGAGCCCAACAGTAAAATATAGACGTGCAAGTGATTGAAGACATTGTCCAAGTTGTATCTTATTTTGGCTTTTATTTTTGATCATAATTTCGAAAGCTCTTAAAGTTGACTTTAAAAGTAAATCAACAGGTATGATTTCTAATGGAGTATTTTTCTGAATAATAATACTTAGCTCAACTACGTTTTTTGGATAATCCTTAAACACCTGAAAATAATTTTTAGTTAAAGCTCTTAGCTGTTCTTTGGCTGCTTTGAGTTCCATTCTTTGAATAATATCAAATTCAATAAGAAATAGTGTTCTTTGAAGATACTTACTATCACCTACATTTTTCCTAGCTTCCTCGACAGTGTCTAATGCTTTCTTAAACTCACCATCTCTAATAAAATTTTTAACGATAATATTTAGAGCCACCTCATCAGTAGGGTCAATGGCAAGTATTTTTTCTGCATATTTAGTTTCTTTTTCTGTATCAAAAGTTTGAGCAATATGCCTTAAGGTCTCTCTTTCTTTTTCAATTATCTTTTGTGTTTCAATATCAAATGTTCCGGCAAGAATTCTTTTAAGTACTCTATCCAGCTCATAAGGAGGTCCTTTCCAAAGTAAAACTCCCTTACTGTTTATTACAAAAAACATTGGAACACCTTTTGTACCAACCATAAACCTATCATAAGTTTCTGCCTGGTAATCAACTGCAAAATTTAAGTCCAACTTGGGATATTTTTTAAAAAATCGTTTAAGGCGAATTGGATTTTCCTTTGAGATACCTGCAAATATTACATTATCATCTTTAAAAATTGCCTCTTCTTTTTCAACATACTCTAGTATTTCAGGAGCCAATTTCAGCCATGTTGCCCAGAAGTATACTATGATAATATTCTTGCTTTCATTAATTACTTTTTCATCTGCTTTTTTATTGTCCTGTTGATATATATGTACAGGCGTCCCTTTTAACCATCTTGCAACCTTTAGTCCCGGGACATTTCTACCAACAGTCAAGGCAAAAGCCGAATTAACTTGTATTAACAAAACAACGCTAAAAATTATAAATAAAAAACTCTTTTTCATTTTTCCTTTTAGTCTGTAGGTGATAGTATTGAGCTAATTTCGATATTTTTATTTTTTCCTGTCTGAAGATCAACAGCTGAAACATTTAATATACCATTTGCATCAATATCAAATCTGACTTCAATGTGAGGTGTACCTTTTGGTGCAGGTTTAATTCCTTTTAATATAAAGTGACCTATTGATTTATTATCTTTAACTAAATCACTTTCACCCTGCATTACATTAACTGTTACACTAGTCTGATTGTCTGATTCAGTTGTAAAAACTTCACTATGCCTAGTTGGTATAGTTGTGTTTTTATCAATAATTTTTGACATTAACCCTCCAGATGTCTCTATTCCTAAGGAGATAGGAGTTATATCAAGCAATATTATATCATCTACATCACCAACAAGAAATGCTGCATGTATTGCTGCACCTTGCGCCACAACTTCGTCTGGATTGATACTTTTTACAACATTATTTTGAAATATGCTCTTAGCGTGATCAATAATTTTAACCATTTTTGTCATACCGCCAACTAAAAGTAAAATATCAATATCCTCATATTTAACTCCTGAGTTAGTAAAACAGTTATCTACAATAACACTAATTCTTTCAATAATATGCTTAGACAGTTCATCTAATCTTGCTCTAGTAAGTGTTTCTGTTAGATGTATTGACAGATTATTTTTGGTTGAGATAAAAGGTAAAGTAATATCAGTTGACTTTATACTTGACAAAACACACTTAGATGTTTCAGCAATGTCACTGATTCTCTGAAATGCCTGAGCATCCTCATACAGATTTATACCATTTTTTAAATCAAACTGCTGGATAATAAAGTCAATAACTGCTTTATCTACATCAAGACCACCTAAGTTGGCATCACCATTTGTTGCAATTACTTCAAAAATACTATTTTTAACTTTTAAAATACTAAGATCAAATGTTCCACCACCAAAGTCGTAAACAGCAATTACCTTATTATCCAGTTTATTAAAGCCATATGATAGAGCTGCACTCGTTGGTTCATTAATAGTAGATAAAACTTCTAACCCTGCAGCTTCTCCAGCCTGTTTAATTGACCTTCGCTCATTATCATTGAAGTAGGCAGGAACTGTAATTACAGCCTGAGTAACAGAGTCTCCAAGATAAACTTCTGCATCATTTTTAAGTTTTCTTATTATTAAAGTTGCAATCTCAATAGGTTTATAATTCTTCCCATTTATTACAATGTCTATTGCCCCGTCTAAATCAGGTTGCAGTTCACAAGTAAAGCTGTTAAGATTATTTTTAATATCTTTATAAGTTCTTCCTAAAAGCCTTTTCACAGCAAATATTGTATTCTTAGGATTTAAAACTGCCTGTCTTTTAGCTGTTTCTCCAATTAAAACCTCTCCTGCACTGCTAAAAGCTACAACTGATGGTGTTATTCTTGCTCCTTCCAAGTTTGGGATAGTAATAACTTCATTTTTTTCCCATGTAGCCATGCAGCAGTTTGTAGTTCCAAAATCTATCCCTATAATTTTTGACATAAATAATTCCTTAAATTCACAACATATATTTTAAATAATTATAATTCCTACTTTTTCGGTATTGCCTTACGAGAATTGATCAATTCAGATCTTTCAGGCAAAGTTTTAAGGTCATAGCTTAAATGTCCTTTTGAGTTTGCTCTTTCGATTGCATTATTATAAATCTGTCTGCTTTTTGCTAAAGCCCCTGAGATAATAAATGATAATATTAATATAGCCTCAAATAAAATAAAGATAACTATACCTATTATAAGAATAAATTTTATCTTTAATTTATGATATGTCAAACATGAAAATGAAGTTACATTATAAAACTCACTATTTCTATCCAGATTAACCATACTTATCTTTTTATATAACTTATAAAGAATATCCAATATTTCATTTTCGTTCAAGACAATTTTCTTTTGTATAGCTTTAATTTTTGCAGTTATTTTTTCATTTTCATCATATTTGTTATTACTCTTTGGTTTTGTATAAATACTTATAAATTCATTATAAAAGGCAATTTCATTTTTAAGCCTCAGCTCTTTTTCTTCCAGCTCAAAAAGCTTATCGTGTGAATTTACTATATGCTTCAATAATAAATTTTCGTAACTCTCTACCTGTTTATCTATTAAACTTAACTGATAGCTGAGACTTTTTACCTGATTTTCAAGATAAATAATATTACTTTGGTCTCCTCTAGTTATATTTTTAATTTTAATTAAGTAGAATAGAGGGTTAACTAGGTAATCTTTAACATACATTATTTTATTTTGAACATCTTTAAGGCTAAACTCTATACCACCATCATTAATGTAAATATGTTTTGCATTTGGAAGCTTAATCATATTATTTAACTGTGATTCAAGGAGATTAAGGTATTTTCTAAGGTAATCAGAACTATTAAAGAGATCAGAACCTTCAATAATCTTAACATCAACTCCATTTTTAATAACATCAATATCATAACTTGTTACTGCCTTTTCTGTTTTAGCATCTTCAAGCCATTGATTGATAATTGCATATAATATTCTACTTATAACAGAGTTTGGAATATTATATTTGACTCCTCCAGGGTAATTTAAACTTAAAATATAGCTTGGCTGTTTTTTCATTATTGCTGTTTTTCTTTGAAATTCCTGCTCAAGTGCATAACGTTCTGATACAGTCAACTTTTTATCAAGCTTATCATTGAATGAATAGTTTAGAAATGTCAGCTCAGGATTATACTTACTTATTGAAATACAATTTATAAACTCATTGAAACCATCAAAGTAATTCTCAAGATATAGTTTCTCATACACTTTCTGTAATATAGGCGTAGATATAATATCAGCCTCACTGAAGTCTGTCCCATTTGGATATTTAAACTCTTCAGCACCTTTAAAACTCAAGTTAAAGTTAAGCTCTCCTGTTTTATAAGAAGGACTGAGCTTGTAATACAGATAACCTGCAGAACATATTATAATTATTAATAAAAAGGTCAATACCAAGATAAGCCATTTTTTTTCTAATAAAATATGAATTATATCAAGGATGCTTAATGAATCATTACTATAAGCGTCTTCATATTTTTCATCTAAATACCCGATTTGATTTTGAACTCTATTATCTTTCTTATTAAACATTTTTACCTTTCTTTATCATAAAGCTATAAGATCTTGAGATGTTAACTGACTCTCTACCTACCTGAAAACATTTCCTTCAACTGTTCAAATCCTCTTATTGTCTGCATTTCCTCAAACTGGTTCATTTTCTTAATATTTGGAACTATTTGTGTATTAATTTTTTTTATTTGAATATACTGACCAAGATAGTTAAAGACATGAGGATTCTCAATAAACTTTGGAGCATCTTTTGTTTCAACAACTGCAATCTTTCTCCCACTGTATATTTTATCGTATGATATATTATTCAAAGATTCTTCATCCAGGAGAAGTGCTCTTACTCCTTTAGTAATTCCTTCCCCATTAATTATACAGTAGTTTCTATAAAACCCAACTACATTCACCTTAATAAGCTTGAGTGTATTATGTTCAATAATATATATATAGTTATTATTTTTACTTTCATGAATTATTGATGATGAAGGAATAAAAATTCCTGGAAAAGCATATTGAGGAATTGATACCCTAACATTATTGCCTGGATAAAAAAGCCACTCAATATCAATTTTAATAACTTCCATACCATCTTTTAAACCTGCCTCAGCATCCCCTACAACTATATCACCGGGCAATATCAATGCCTCCGAACTAGAGCCTTCAGAAATAATTGACTGGACTCTCATCGAATTCTTTCCTGCTGCAGATATTGTTGTTACAATGTTACCAAGCTTTATATATACCTTTTTTATTCTCAAAGAGTTTACTGAAAGCTTATTTATATCACTACTGTCTCTTATTGTTTTAAACACATAGTAACCACCATCATCCTTCCTCAGGGCATCAATAGGTACAACTGTGACAACATCCTCAATGTTGTCTGTAGGAAGATTAAATGGATTAATTTCAGGTTTAAGAAGATTTTGTATTGGGAATAGAGTAAAAACCTTTTTAAGTTTTTTCTGTCTTCTTGTTAATTCATTAGTACTTACAGTCTTATTATTTATATAAATATACAGGTAATATGGGTCATTCTGCCTTACTTGAATTGCTGCTTTTATTGGTCTTTCAGATTTAGCAGGGTAAACATATGCATACTCATTTCCAGAGTCAATATTAAGACACATCGTAGGGCATTTAACTTTTACCAGCACTGTATCCATCTTCATTAATTCAACAGCCGGACTTCCTTCAAAAACTTCATCACCTACCCGTGCCAAAGTATTTGTAATTATACCTGAATAGTTTGAGTAAATATTGGGGGTTTGATATTTGTGTATAGTTTCATTAAGGTCATATAGTTTACTTTTGTATTCTAAAACACTTTTCATTAAGTTAAGATGAATAGCATCCATATCAAATGACGAAATATACTTTTTCTTAGCCAGTGCCTGTTGTGCTGCAGTTATACTTTCAATATATTTACTGGATTTAATAATAATATTTTTCCGTTCCTTAGCCTTATTATACTCCCTTTCAGCCTCATCCTTTTTTATACTGGCTATAACGGTTCCGTTATTTACTGTTCTATCTCCATTAACACCTTCCTGTGGTATATTGCCAAAAATAAAACTTCCTTCACCTATAATATAGGAAAGTTGGCCTGATTTAGTAAATGGAGCAGTGATTGAACCAATTGAAGAGACTGTTCCACTGTTGAATGTATCATAAGGTTTAAGCCAGTCAAGAGTTATTGCATTAACATACAATACACCTTCTTTAACTTCTCCAACTCTAGGTTTATCCAGTTTGTTTAAGTCTATTCCGCCACTGCCAAGTGCTTCAAAAATATAGCTTAAACCATTTTCAGCATAAGTCCTAGAAGACACATAGCAGCTGCATAATATTAATAATATCAACAATCTCTTATTTTTTAGTTTCATTACAATAGATCAGTTTATATTATAAATAGTTATTACATACCGGTAATATCACTGGACAAGTCATATTCAGCACCGATTGCTTTTTGAAGGTTAGCTTTAGCCTTATATACCTCTGCTTCTGCATTGGCTCTATCTCCTTGTGCTCGTACTAGATAGACTTGAGCCTGATTCAGTCGTACAACATCTGCCTTACTAACTTCAAACAGGGATTTTGCAATATCTCTTTGCTTTATTGCATAGTTTGTAGCTTTAGTAAGGATATCTAAATTCATTACTGCAGTTTGAAGTGTTGCATAAGCAATTCTTACCTGTGAAACAACTTCTATCCATTTTGCCATAATAGCAAGTTCTACCTGTTGAACATTATATTCAGCATCTCGAATACCAAAAATCCTTGAACCACCGGACCACAATTCCCAGGTAGCATTAAGACCGTACTTTAAAGTCTGTTTCTGTGAAGCCCATTGAGAGTTTTCCCACTTATATGAAACCTCAGCATTTATAACTGGAGAAAACTTCCCCCATGCAGCATAATAGTTATTTTTCATCATTCTGAGCTCTAGTTTCCTAGCTTTAAGATCAGGGCGCTGTTCTATAGCTAAGTCTAAATAGTGATCAATTGTAAATGGAGCAACATCAACTTTATATCTACTGGTAATCTCTTTAAGACTTATCAGTTCTAAATCATCTGGCAATTCAGCATTTGTTAACCCAAGAAGTGCTGCGAATGCATATCCACCAACTTTTCTCAGCAGCTCAACACTTATACGTCTTGACCTTGAATATTCAAGAAGAAATCTAAAGTTATATGTATCCTCAACACCTTTTAAGTTCTGTCGTACTTTTTCCTCTTCAATTGTCAACATTTCTTCCTGAAAGTTGCAGTCTTCTGTCCATATTTCTATTACTCTATCCATCATTACTAAGTTATAGTACATATCAATAATGGCATTGACAAGAATTCGTCTTGCATCCTTCTTCTCCTCTTCAGTTTTTTTGATATTAATATTTGCATTAAATACTGCAAGTTCCCTCTGCATACCATTAAACAGCATTAGAGTTGCCTTTGGCTCAGCTTCACCTTTCCATCCACTTTCACCGCCAGTTCCCTGCTGCCCATAAAATTTACCAGTAGTACTAATTTTAGGAGAATACTGAGTTAGGGAGTTATAGAAAGAGTTATGTGCCTTTAGTAGGGCAACTTCCATCATTTCATAAGTTGGATTATTTCTTAGACCTGTTTTAACAGCCTCATTGATTGTCAAGACCTTATCAGTAGAAGGGATTATAATCTGACTATTTTTCTCCTTATCAGAGCTGTAATTATCAGACTGAATCACTGATGGTAAAGGTCTACTGTTTACACACCCCCCAATTAGTATAGAACTAATCAGCCAGCAAATACTATTCAATTTCAGTTTCATTCAACACTCCAAATCTTAGTAATTGGTATCTAACAATATAAACAACAACAAAAATCTTAAGTTAATATAGTATATCTATGCCATAAAAGTCAATAGTTAAATATTCTAAAAAACATGATATTATATCACCGATATTATATCAAAACTCCATATTCTCCACTACTTTGCCTGCAAACTCAGAACATAAGAGTTCGATAGAGTCATCCATTAAATGGGCAAAATCTGATGTAACATTTTTTGATAAAATTGTTTTTTCTATTGAATTAACGACTAAATCAGCCGCTTCATTCCATCCTAGATGACGAAGCATCATTTCTCCAGAAAGTGTTAGGAAACATGGATTTGCTTTATTTTTTCCGGCAAGGTTTGGAGCTGTACCATGTGTTGCCTCAAAAATAGCTGTTCCAGTTTCATAATTAATATTAGCACCGGGAGCAATACCTATTCCACCAACATACGCAGCCAGTGCATCTGAAATATAGTCTCCGTTTAAGTTCATTGTTGCAATAACATCATGTTCTTCTGGTCTAATTAATATTTCCTGCAAAAACGCATCAGATATACAGTCCTTTATTACGAGTTTTCCATCAGTAGCACTCTCCCCGCATTTATCTGCAAAAACAACTTTATCCTCAAACTCATTTCTTATAAGTTCATACCCCCATTTTTTAAAACTTCCCTCAGTAAACTTCATAATATTTCCTTTATGAACCAGGGTCAAACTTCTGCGTTTATTTCTAATAGCATACTTTACTGCAGCTCGAACAAGATGCTCAGTTCCTGATTTTGATATCGGCTTAATGCCTATCCCGCAGTTATCTTTAAACCTTATATTTTTTTCACACATTTCCTTTTCCAGAAATGATATTATGGTATCTGCCTCAGTAGTTCCAGCTTCCCATTCAATACCTGCATAAATATCCTCTGAATTCTCACGAAAAACAGCCATATCGGTTAATTCAGGATTTTTTAATGGAGATGGAACTCCTTTAAAGTGCTTAACGGGTCTAAAACATACGTATAGGTCCAACGCCTGCCTCATAGTCACATTCAAGGAACGCATTCCTCCACCAACAGGCGTCATTAACGGACCTTTTATTGCAATATTATATTTTTTTATTGCATCAATTGTTTCTTTAGGAAGCCAGACATCTCCACCATATAAACTGTTTGCTTTCTGCCCAGCATATATTTCCATCCACGAAATTTTTCTCTTCCCACCATAAGCCTTTTTTACTGCAGAATCTAAAATAAATTTGCTGACTTCAGTAATATCCGCTCCAATACCATCGCCCTCTATATAGCATATAATAGGGTTATCAGCAACATTCAAGTTACCGTTTTCAACTGTTATTCTATCTCCTGAAGGAACTGCTATATGTTTATAGTTACTCATTATTGAACCTTATATTATTATTTATTCTATTTTTACTTTAGTTAACTTTTGTTTAGAAGTAGGCTTATATGCCTAGTATTACAAAAATTGACATTATCAGAAAATTATGCAGTGAATGCAGAAGTATTGATGTGTAAAGCGTGCTATTTTTTATATATAAAACCTGAAGAACTATACCTAAAACAGTAAGCGGAATAACCTGAACAGCACCACCATGAAGAACTCCAAAAAAAAGCGAGGTTATTAATACAGCCGGAACAACTCCTACAATTTTTTTCGTATATACATATACAACACGCCTGAACACAATTTCTTCAATTACTGGAGCTAATATAACCGATATAAAAAAGAAAAAAAGTTTTCCAATAAAAGATAATGTAATTAGGGAAGTTGCGTATTGGTTTGTAATTAGGGCTCGTTGCGTATTAACTTTTTGGTAAAAAAATAGATATGTATAAAAACAGGTGTAATATAGTATTTAAAATACTGATTTTATTGTGAAATTATCTATTTAATATTTCTAATCGTTTGAAAGTTAATTTTAAATCATTAAGTGGTAAATTCAATTTTATTAATTTGCTGAGAATAGAATAAAAGCGACTCCAAACTAATTAGAAGCTGCACGAAAAGTTTTTCGCGACTCGCTTCTAATTAATTTTTTGCTATCGCAAATGTAAATTTGCCTTTCAACGCTCTATATTGAGCGTAAATGAATAAAGTGAAAGGCAAATTTATGATATATAATGTTCCTTACCTACCGTTTGATTTCAACATAATTGAAGAATTAGATACCGATTTAATGGAAATTTTTCGAAAAAGTCGCGAACTTCTGGAAAAGTTTCCTGAAATCAGAGAATCAATAGTCCGAGATCAGGATATACACGGTCAGAAGAAGAAACTGATCCGCAATGAAGTAAAACGTTATAATGATGTGCACATAAACGGAAATTACTATTTGTTTGACTGTATAGAAATAACAGAGCCTGTAAAACTCGAAAAAACAGGTCGGGAACGTTTGAAGCCGGAATTAGTACTTTATTTTCTTATCATCAGAGGACTGTGGGGAAGCATAAGTGACCACGCAGCCAAACAGGCAATACATGATTCAATAAGTATTAGCGCGGTTCTTGCTCATCACAGCTATAAGGTTCCCGGTTCGAACACTGTGCGTGAAAACCTGAATGCAGTTTCCAATAAAACAAGACGTTTGATAATGGATAGCCTTTCCATGCTTATTCTCCTTAAAGGTCTTGATGATTTCAATGAAGTTTACATAGACAGTACAGATGTTGCTGCAAATACAGCATATCCAACGGACATTTCAGTTTTATATAAACTTCTTGACCGGGTTTACAGAAGCTTCAGGTTTCTAACTGATGAGTTTGGCTTTCCCATGCTGAGTGACGGATGGCTTGATACAAGAATGAAAAAACTGAAATCACATCTTGCTTTTATCAATATGCAGATAGGCAAAAAGGGAATGAAAGGAAATGTTAAGGAAAAATTTAAACTCTTTGTAAGTCTTGCAGATAATATTATAAAATCTTTTTTCGACGAACAGGAAAAAATGTTGATCAAATATGAAACATCTGACTTAACCCCGGATAAAAGTCTTGCTCTTGACAGGCTCTGGTTTAAAATAGACAGTGATCTTAATGATGCCGCTTATGTACTGTATTATGCCGAACTTCTTGTTAATGAAAATATAAAACTTCCGTCAAGAGAGAAAATCCTCAGCATTTCGGATCCTGATGCAGCTTTCATACAGAAAGGACAGAGAAATCCCACCATTGGATATAAACCTCAAATCGGAAGAAGCAGAAATGGTTTTATAAGTGCTTTTCTACTTCCAAAAGGCAATGTCAGTGATTCCGAAATGCTTGTTCCCACAGTAATGGAAGTATGCCGTTCCACCGGAGTTAAGCCGAATCTTGTAAGTACTGATGACGGTTATGCATCAGAAGACGGAGTTGGTATACTCAAAAATGATTTAAACATTTTAACTGTCAGTATTAATGGAGCAAAAGGTAAAAAAATAACATCTGAAGATTGGGATACTACGTTATATTCTGAAGCCCGAAGAATGCGGTCTGCTGCTGAATCAGGAATGTTTACTCTTAAATACAGGCATAGTTTCGGTAAAATGAGAAGACGTGGGATTGAAGCAGTGGAAGCTGAACAGCTTGAAAAAATTATTGCGTATAATTTTATACTAAAGTTTCCCCGTTTTTTTTGGGGTGTTCTTTGAAAACTTGATTTTCTCAGATCCACTATACTTCTGTTAATCATCATCAGAAAACTTTAGAATTAAAAAAAATGCAATTTTTTTAAATCTATAGCAATGGTGATTTTTGAAAAATTTTTTCTCATCTTTTTTGTGAGATGCCCAGTATCAGCGTTTTCAGTTGTTTTAAGCCCCTCGAAAGAGAAAAGATGATTTTTTTGAGGTCTTTGGCAGTACTATTCAGTGAGCTTTGTTTACTTTTGTCAAGTTTTAAGACATAACATGTTTATTGTAAAAAGCTTACAAATTGCAGTCAGGTGGCTGAACATGCTATATTACTCTATTATCAAAATTAAAAAAAAGGAGTAATACAACATGTTCAGTAATTGCAAATTTAGCACATTAATAGATGAAGTTGCAACAGTAATTCCGAGAAAAGACAGAAGAATTATTTTTAAAACCATTATAACCGGTTTGATTATCAGCGAAGGCAGTAAATGTATTTCAGCAATTTATCGTCTGTTTGCAATAATGATGCTGTCTAATAAGATATCGAGAAAAAAATATTACGGTTTTCTGCAGTCAGGAAAACTTAAACTTGCTTTAGTATGGAAAAAACTTTTTACAATACTTGGTGATGATATCCAAACATCCGGCAGACTTCTTGTAGCTCTTGATGATACAACATATGGAAAGACAGGAAAGAAAATTGCAAACTGCGATACTCATTACGATCATGCGGCTAAACTGAACAGCTCTAAATATCTTTTTGGACATTGCCGTGTTGTTCTCGGGATACAAAAGTTTATCCATGGACGCTGGGCATGTCTGCCCGTAAAACAAAAAGTTTACCGGCTTAAAAAATCTGTAGATAAAAAAGAATTTAAAACTAAGATAGAGATTGCCGGAGAACTGATTAATGAGCTGTATGAACAGTTTTCTATTCCTATGCTGGTAGTTACTGACAGTTGGTTTGGTAATAAGTCATTGACAAAAGTTTTAAACTCCTATAAAGAATCAATGCATATCCTTACTCGTTTAAGAATTGATTCAGCTCTCTATGATTTTCCGCCTGAAAGTAAAGCAAAAAAAAGAGGGAGAAAGAAAATTTACGGTATTCGATTACCAAAGTTATCGAAGCTGGCAGCGACTCTTGATAAAAAAGAAGATTATTTCTTCATTTACGGCAAAAGCAGAAAATGTGAATATTCAGAATTTTTATGTATGCACAAAGGATTTAAAACCAAAGTTAAAGTTGTTCTTGTTCACTATAAAAACGGATGGTTCTTTCCAATTGTATCTACCGACTGCAGCCTGACGGCTCAGCAGATGATAGAATATTATTCTGCAAGATGGAAAATAGAAAGCGGTTTTAAAGAACTTAAACATGAACTCGGTGCTCTGGATAATCAGGCAAGAAAAAGGAATTCTGTAGAAAATCATTTTGATCTGTGCTGCATTGCCATGACCGCAGCATGGATATACACTATAAAACAGGAGAAGGCTCCTGTTAGAAAATTTAAAACTGCAAGAGCAAATTCATATGCTTTTGCTGATATAAGAAGAAAAATTAAAAACGAATATTATGAGAGTTTTAATTTTATGGATATTTGCTCTTCAAAAGGCAAGTCACTGATAAATTATATTAGAGATATCATTTTTCAGTGTGCCGGGTAATTTTTTAACTCTCAAAAATAAGGAATGTTTAGATTTTATACATATGATTAAAAAGGAAAAAAACGGCTAAACCAGCCTGATCCAATTTAACATATCAAATATAAAAAAATATACTGCAATGTACCCGGTTTATAAATGTTCAAGAGTTTTCTCTTATAATTTGTGGAGGTACGACATAAATTTTAAAAATAATTAGAACGCCTTAAAAAAAATTGGATATCAGGTTATAATGTTATATAATTGAAAAAAATATTAATAACAAAAAACGTTTTCGTGGGCGTTCTAATTAGAGCCTGTCCCAAAAACTCAGTTTTAATGATATTCAGTTTTCAGTAGCCAGTAGTGGGTAGTCAGTTTTCTAGATTGTGTTGCAAAATTTAAGATATTTATCAGGATTACTTCCAGAATGCATAATTTTAGCAAAACGGTTACGTCTAAGAATCTGTTTAAAATCTTTTTAAGGTCTAGTAATTTTCTATATAATGGAGTATAAAAATGATTTTTATCAATTATTAATTTTATGGAAATATTTTATGCGAGCAAGTTATCCGAGTGACATATCACGAACCCAATTTGAAATAATACGTCCAATGCTTGAAGGTGCCAGAAAAGAGACAAAGCCAAGGAAGTTAGATCTGTATGATGTTTTTTGTGGAATACTTTATGTTGTCAAAACAGGTTGCCAATGGAGAATGTTACCCAAAGATTATCCAAAGTGGTCGAGTGTATATGCTTATTTTAAAATATGGAAAAGCGGGAATGAATCAGGAGAAAGTATTCTTGATACAGCATTAAAAAAAGCTGGTTGGCAAAGAGAGGATTAAGAATGGCAGAAATGAGGAAACTACATTTTGTATTATTGATGCTCAAAGTGTTAAAAATACCGAAACAGCAGAACAAAAAGGATATGATGCCGGTAATAAGGTTTCAGGAATTAAACGCCATATAGCAGTTGATATACTTGGATTACCACATGCAATATACATTACAACTGCAAATGTTACAGACAGAGACGGTGCAGTAACAATGTTCAGTAATAGAAAAGAGAAACTCTGCAATGTTATCAATTTTTTAGCCGATGGAGGCTATACTGGTGAAAAATTTGCAGGAAAAGTAAAAGAAATTATTGGTTCTACTGTAGAAGTTGTTAAGAGAAACGAGCTGCATACGTTTAAAGTATTACCAAAACGATGGATTGTTGAGCGCAGTTTTTCGTGGCTTGAAAAATGTAGAAGGCTTTGGAAAAACTGTGAAAGAAAAATTGAAACAAGTATGCAAATGGTAAATGTTGCATTTATTGCATTGTTGCTGAGAAGATCATAAACAGGTTCTAAGAGCTTGTTCAAAGATTTGATAATTTATGGAAAGCTTTAAGCCGCTACTTTTAATGTTGCTTCATTGTCATAATCAAGTCTTGCAAGAACCCAAAGATTATGAGTAAAAACAGCCCATGCAACAGAGATATCTTTATATTCAAATTTTTTGTTTTTTTATTGGACTTCCTGTAAAGTTGTTTTTGGATATTCCAATTCTACCTTCTGTCTGACTTCTCCTGTTCTGATGGAAAACAAAATTATTATCCTGAAGCTTTTCTATAAGTTCATGCGGATTTCTAGCCCATCTTTCGCATACAAAAATGTAACATTTTTGTCATTGAACTCGAAGATTTTCAAATCGAGAAATTGTAAAATCAATGTAACAATTTAACAATTAGATAGATGTGAATATTTTGGAGTTTTTAAGGCAATTTTGTCGTGCCTATAATAATAAACTATTTTAATAAATCCTCTTGTATTTTTATTAGTTCCTGTAATTTTACCAGTGTAGAAATATTCTTAAAAATTCATAAACTTTACGGCATTTGCCGGCAGATAAGAGAAAGGTAAAAATGTATTTCAGGGTTAAGAAAACTCCAAGCGGTGAAGTACTTCAGCTCATCGAAGCCTATCGCAACAGCCTCGGTCACAGTCGAAGCAGAACAGTAATATCTCTGGGCAGAGCAAGAATACCTGATAAATCCTGGAAACCGATAGCTAAAGCGGTAGAACACAAACTTTATAACACCTATTATGAAACCGATACTCTTTTTGAATTTGAATATACCCAAGCCGAACAAAGCTGGATTGACAGAATTTTGCGCCTTATTGATTTGAAGGGGGGCTGGAAGCCGAATGTAAAACAAACAGAGAATAAAGATACTGATAATGCAGAATCAAACATTCAAACAGAAGAAGATGTAGAAAAACCTGAAATTGTAGATGGGGTTGAAATCGAGAATATAGATCATTGTAATGATACTGAACTCGGCGCAGAACTTGTAGCCTTACATGCCTGGAATGAACTTGAGATAGGAAAATTTCTTAAAACTTTGGGATTTAATCCTAAACAGTGTGCCTGTGCTGCTGTTTCAGTAATCAACCGGCTGGTAAAACCTTTAAGCGAACATGCACTTGCCCAGTGGATTTCAACAACCTCGCTTCCCGAACTTATCGGCTCTGAAATACTGCAGGGAGGAGATGATCCCTACTATAGGGTAAGTGACAAACTTTTTAAGTTTAAGGATCAAATAAAAAAACATCTTATATACAAGGAAAGAGAATATTTCAATCTTGAGAGAACAGTTCTGCTTTATGATTTAACCAATACATATTTCGAAGGTACGGCTCTTGAAAATCCTAAATCAAAACGCGGATGTTCAAAACATAAACGCAATGACTGTCCACAAATAGTTGCAGGAATGGTTTTTGATAATAACGGTTTTGAAGTTGGACATAAAATTTTTGAAGGTAACCGAAATGATGCAACAACTATTACCGATATGCTGTCAGAATTGAAAAATGCTGTTGGGCAGACAGATGATGTTCTTCCGGATACTTTAAAGCCAATTGTTATTCTTGACGGAGGGATTGCAACAAAAAAGAATTTGCTTTTGCTAAAATCTGAAGGATTCAGTTATCTTGTAAATGATAGTCGCCGTGGAAGAAAAAAGTATAAGGATGAATTTTTAGCTGATGAGAAAACATTTACAGCTATTTCGGGAAGAGAAGATAAAACAAATGTTCTTGTAAAACTCATTTCAGATCCTTTTAATGAACAAAATGGTACAGAAGACAATATTGTGCTATGCAAGAGTTCCGCACGCCGGGAGAAAGAATATGCAATATGCTCAAAAATGGAGGAACGTTTTGTTGCCGGTCTTGAAAAAATCAAAGCGGGCATTGAAAAAAAAGGTGGTGTAAAAACTCCGGAAATTATTCAAAGGCGAATTGGTAAATTGCAAAAACAGTTTTCCAGAGCCGCAAAATACTATAATGTAGAACTCAAAAAAACAGAAGATAAAAATGTACTGAACTGGACTTTGGATGATGAAAAATATGGAATTGATGATGAACTGTTTGGATGCTATGTAATAAGAACCGACAGAAAGGAATATGATGAAAATGAAATCTGGAATCTTTATATGACACTTACAAAAGCGGAGGACGGATTTAGAATGTTAAAGTCAAATCTCGGAATCAGACCGAACTTCCATAGAATTGAAGATAGGGTGGATGCTCATGTTTTTATTACAGTTCTGGCTTATCATTTACTGCACTTCATTATGTACAAATTCAAACAGCGTGACGATCATAGAAGCTGGCCGACAATCAGAAGGATATTGTCTACACATTCGTATTCCACAATTAAAGTACCAACAAATTCAAATCAAATACATAGAATCAGAAAAGCAGGCTTGCCTGATGAAACCCAGAAAGATATTTACAGATATCTTGGCATTGACTGGAAAAACCTGCCCAAATCTCATGTGGTACTCAACTGCGTGAAAAAATAATTCTTGCTCATTGAAAACTTTTTGTCGTGCCTTAATTTTTCGGTTGTTGACTATCAGGGAGTTACAAGTCAAGGTGCGAAACTCGGGCTAAGTTTAATTCTTTGTTTTTGAATATGTTATTGCTTTTCATATTTTCTTTATGCTATCAATATTTGTTTTTATCACCTTCATTGCGGAGCAGGAATAAGCCAACCATAAGACCTCTTAATAAAATACAGCCTGTATCATCTGTTATTTTCGAATTTACTTCAACTTTTGTACGTTCCAGCACATTTTTCATTTTGTTAAGGTCAAGTATTTCTGATGCTGACGGAGATTTTTCCAATACCTTAAGAATATACTTTACTTTTTTATATTCATCTTTTACTCTGAGACTTAAATCTGCCGCCTGTTTGCCTTTTCTTCTGCTCCATAGAACTTCTTTAGGCATTTTACTGTTAAAAGTACGTTTGATAAGAAACCTTGATATCCCAAATCTATGATACTGGCTATCAGGAATTCCGAAGCAGAATTCCAGTAGTTTCTTGTCATAGGTAGGATCAAGATATTTTATACCGTATTCAGTTTTAATACGGCTGGTCATGTCAGCATCTATTCCACGGCAAGAATTTTCAAACATAATATGCAGAGGATTCTTATCCTTCAAATTCTCTTTTGAGAAAGGCTGAAAATCTACAATACCCAATTTTTCTGCAAAAGCCGGGTTTATTGCAGAAAAATTCTGCCAGTTTTCTATATTAACTTTCTGACTACTATTTTTAAACCTTCGAATAATATTTAATATCAGTTCAGGCATTAACAATTTAGCAATAGCTCTGGATTCATTCCCATCTGAATGTAATTTGAAATATCCATAATTATTGATAAAATCAATCAGTCCTTTTGAATGATTTTTAAAACCTGCGAATGAAACAGCCATATTACCGTGCTGACCTGTAAGCATGGTATCAATACCCTTATCTGCCGCCCGGGTAAATATGTCATGAATCCAGAATACATTACCTGCAGCATGCATCGGTTGACACGTCATTTCCAGTAATTTATTCATTCCGTCAAGTGGAGAAACATTTTTGGAATCTACAAAGACAGGCTTGATATTAGGATATTGACTGCATAAGATTTCAACAAGTTTTCTTTCATTTCCTGCACGTGAGGCGGAAACAGTTTTTTCTGTATCATATAATGGAACATGTGTATAGGACAGAAGTTCCCGACTTTTTTCAGCCAGTTCTTCTGCAGCTAAAACAGCTGCCGTTCCCGAGTCAAGCCCGCTGCTTAAAAATATCCCTGTTTTACTGCTGTCTGCTATTCTGTTTATCACAGCTTTTTTATACAGGTTATAAAACATTTCGATATAATCAGCATCACTTTTTAACCTTACTTCAGGGAAGTCATTTAAACTCCAGTATCTTTCCACTTTCAGACCTGATTCATTAAAGGTTAGAAAATGTCCGTGAGGCAGACGCTTAATATGCTTATAGCAGGTGGAAGTAAAATCCCTCGGAAGGACACTAAGCGTTGCCGCCACCTGATATTCATCAATGTCTTTCGGTATTTCAGGATTTTCCAACAGTTCTTTCAGGCTTGGAGCAAGATATAGTGTATTCCCCTTTACGCTGTAAAATAAAGCATTCATGTTATCATAGCCGTTTACAGCAATAAATTTATTCTCTTCTTTATCTTCATGTAAGAAGAGAAAACTACCATTTTGTTCTTTGAAAAATTTAATTCCTTTTACCTTATACCCCTGTTTGCTTCTATCATAAAAGTTTAGTATTGCCTCTCCCTTGAGACTTGTTGTTTTTATTATTTTAATTTTTGGCATTTGTTACCATCACAATGTGTATGAGTTTAATTGTTTTACCGGACACACTGGTATATTCATTAAGGTTAGTGAGACACCATCCTGATTACCTCATATGTAGTGTTGTATGCACGGGTGTGTTACTGATTTTCCACAACTCTAATTATTCAGTAGCCGCCCACCAAGATCATCTGGCCATTTTCTGAGGGTACTAACTTGTCGTTGTACTTACACGGCGAGGTGTGCCAGCCCACAGCATCATTGTCAGGTCGTCAGACCAACGGGCTCGCGCCCAGGTGCTCTCGCGTTCATATAAAGGGGCGAGGAGATGTTTGTGCGACGGACTGGACTGTAGGTGGTCTTGGCTCGTGGTCGTCCACGCATATTAATTCTAGCCGACGGTGCAGGCGCATGCGCCCAGCCCCATTGTCCCAGTTGCCTCGGTAGGGGCCTACGGTCAGGAGTCAGGCTCAGTGGCGTCGAACGGTACAGACCCCCCGGCACCAGACTCCTTCACAGCCCGGGTGTTGTAATTTGGAGCAACATAGCCTTTCAACTTGCTATATTCAGCTCCAGTTCCGTCAGATTGTAAATTCGGCTGATTTTTTTCCTTTTGCATTTTAATTTTTCCTTTCCTTTAGATTTTATGTTTAGTCCTGAGTTAAGGTATTTCAGCTAGTTTTTGGAATATAGGGACATATCCTTTTTGGATGTTGGCTGATACAGCCCCCATACATTATCCACTAACTTTTTAATATCTTTTTCAGCTATGGTTAAACCTTCCGGGCTGATATGGTATCCCAGAGGTTAATTTTCATCCGCCTAAAACTGATCCTTTCTGATTTTTTTATCTCCGAATTATACTAATTAAACCGAATATTTTTTTCTTTTTCTTTGCGTGCTCCGTGCCTCTGTGTGAGTTAAATTGGTTGCGGCTATGGTATGCTCGTAAACGTAAAATCTGTCCATATATATGATTTATGTACAATCAGTCAATTCTTACATCAGTGTTATATATTCCTGGCTTCAGCCCATTTGTCCGGAAGTAATTCAAAGAGTCTGTTGTTTTGGTGTGTCATCAGCCTTTTGAAGATATCAGTCATATATTCAAATGGTTCTATTCCCATAATCCTGCATGTTTGAATAAGCGAGTATATAACAGCAGCAGCTTCACCTGCTCTTTTACTTCCAAAGAAAAGCCAGTTTTTTCTGCCGAGTACAACTTTTCTTAATCCTCTTTCAGCAGTATTATTTTCCATTCTGATATTTGGATCATTCAGATAGAGTCTGAAGTTATTTTCATATTTAAGCATATATCCTATAGCTTTTGCCAGATTGGATTTTGGTAGCAGTGTACCTTCTACTACTTTTTCTCTGAGCATTGTGAAAATTTCATCAATAATTTTAAGTTCATGTTCCTGTCTTATTTTCAGCCTTGTTTGCGAATCAGCTTTCCATGCCAGCCTTTCAAACATAAACAAATACCTGATCTTTCTCAGGACATTATCTCTGAGTTTCAAGTCAATAGATTTTACTTCTTCAAAATATCTGCGTGCATGACACCAGCATGCAGCCCGGTCAATACATGAGCTTTCATCAGCATCAAGCTTTACATATGCCTCATATGCATCAGCATGAATGACACCTTCAAAATTTTTAAGAAAATTTGTTGGATAGAAATGACTTCTGTCGGGGCTGAAGGAATATATCTGATATGGAGGTGCATTGGGATTGGCACAAGAGTATATCCATATTCTTGTAGTTTTTGTTTTACCATTGCCTGGGTCAAGCATATTTACAGCGGTATCATCTGTAAATAGATAACCTGATTTAAAAAGATTTTCTCTCATCTGATCATATATAGGTGTCAATTTAAGGCCAATATTCATAATAAGCGAACTTAATGTCTGCCGTGTTACTTTTATATCATGAGCTGCAAGCTTTTCCTGTATTCTGTATATTGGCATATGGTATGCATATTTTTCAGTAACAATATGAGCCATAAATTCCGGTGTAAACTTTGAACCTGTAACAATACAGTCAGGAACAGAACACTGAACAACGCCGGCAAGTGAATTGTTTTTTACTGCGTATTTAACTGTAACTGTTCTGTGTATATAGTAGGAAGATGTTCTGTACCCAAGCTTCTCTGTAACATCACGACCTATTTCTACTAACTCTTCTCCCGTTTCAGGGTGTATTCTGTTTTCAGGAGGAATATCTATTACTTCCTCTTTGACATCCAGAGTATCGGGGTACTCTACTTTATACTGATTTTTATTTTTGCTTTTCTTTTTACGTTTATGCTCAGGAATTACCTTCAACCCTACTTTTGTTTCATCTTTTTCTGGAATATTCAATCCCGGAAGTACAGGCAATTCAGGAGGAAATTCTTCTATAAAACGCTCTGATTTTTGTCCAAACACCTGTCTCTTAAACCACTCAAGCTGTTCTTTAAGACAAAGTAGCTCGGCTTCCAGAAAGCGGTTTTTACTCTCAAGCTCTTCTATTGTTTTAACTGATTGTTCTACTGTTGCATCCATATAAAAAGATACAGCGCAACAGTATTATTTACACTCAAAATTTAGATTTCAGCTAACTTTTTTCAAGTTGAATCTTTTATCCAGACTACTGGGTTTTATACCTTCAAAAAGCATTAGAAAGTCTCGTCTTGAAAGTTCTGTTCTACCTGTGTTATCTATGATGAATCTACCTTTTTCAAGACGTTTATAGTAAATTTCAAAACCATCGCCATCAAATCTTAATACTTTAATTTTATCTTTAAGTCTGTTTAGAAAAACAAAACAGCTTCCACTTAGAAGTTTGCCGGGAAAAGATGACTCAACTAATCCGCTCAAACCTTCAAAACTCATATGCATATTTGCAGGCCTATCGTATAAATATATTAATGATTGACTGATATTGATCATAACACCTCCAGTAGTGCTTTAACTGTTTTCTGAAATTCATTTACTTCAAACCCTCTGCTAAGGCAAATATTAACAGATTCACCAATCGAAATATTAATTCCTGCTGAATCTGGTTGAATACCTTCAGATAATAACCTTGAATTATTAAACTTCATCCTGACAAAACTACTTGTAACCGCAGCTGCAACTTCTACATCAAGCTTCTTTAACTTGCTGTACCAGCCATGAAATGTACTGCAGGGAATATTCATTCTGCGGCAGTACTCATGCTGACTTAAACCTGATGCAGACCACTTAGATACTTCATGCTTCCACTTGACTATATTCTCGGATTTATGATTCGCCATTACTGAACCTCCTCAAAGATGTTAATAATTCATTACAGAAATATTATAAAATTAACACTGTGAAAGAAGATTAAAAGATGGGGGCTAATTGACGCTTACGTATGCTCCGAGCTATTTGGTGACTTTTTTACTTAAATATTGAATGATTTTTAATTTTTGAATATCCAGTATTCAACTTTTACTGACAATTAACTACTCAACAGTCGTTATACACAATGCCCCTTTTTGGAATGCGATGATTAGACCTGTCAAGGCGTAATTATATGAAGCCTGATTCATCGCTTTCAATAATGCCGGTTATTTCGCCATTGCAAGTGCGTTGTTTAGCTATGTTACACTAAGCCTACGATTTACACGTTGGAAAAGTCGAATCTAATCGACTTAAATCAAAGCGAAAAAATCTAATTTTCGCACTCCAGAGAGCTTCGCTCCTAAACACAAAACTATAAAAAGAAACACTGTATATGCTAATCAATACATTGATTGACCACTAACAACATAAAAAATTATGATTTATCTAAAGTCTACCAGTCTATAAAATATAATCTCATGTGAAATGCCCAACCGCCTTAAATTCATATTCAATATGTTCTCCTGTTACATATATATCGCCACACTTTACCCAGGCATGTGCTACAATTTTTTTATCACTGTCTTTAGCCATACCAAAATATATTGTAGCAGGTATGTTTCTTCTCTTAAGCATTATCTTTGCTGCTATCGCGTTTACAAGGCATGTACATTTCCATGGAACAATATTTCCCAGCTTCTGTATCATTATTGAAATACACCTTAACTCTCTGAGATTTATACTTGTATGTGTGTCTATTTCATTGTAATTACCAAAATACTGTTTCATACATCTATACGGCAGTAATAATAGAATACGCCCATACAAAAGAAGAGTTACTACTTCAATAACAGTTTTCTTCTCTTTTAAAGGAATTCTTATAAAACTTTTTACTGCTTTAACCATTTTGTATTTTCAATAAATTATCACTATACATTTTTTCTAAATATTTAAGAGCATCTTTTCTGCAGACATCTTCTTCTACATCAAATTTCGATGTTATTTCTTTACATATATCATCAGGTGTTGCAGGCTTTTTAAGAAAACTCCAGATTAAACTTCCAACTTCGTTAAAAGTGTAATAGTTTCCTTTCTCCGGGTCTAACATTATAACCTGTCCATCAAATTCGTTGACCAGTGGATTCTCTCTGCGTATTATAACTGTGTCGGATTTTATATTCATGTAAATACTCTTTTTTTATAATCAAAATCTTAAAAATCTGCTTCCAGTTTATCTATAAAAGTACTCAAAGCTCCTTTCTCAGGACGATAAACTTCTTTTACTTCGGCTTTATTCAAAACAGCACCCAATACCATGAAATGTATCTCTGTTTTATTCATTCCCTCAATATATGAACTTCTATATGAATGTTCTGTTACTTTAAAAAACTTTTCATCTCCTTTTATTGGATTTGAAAATTCTACAGTTTTATTTTTGCGGATATTTAAAATGTATATCTTGTATATTTCATAAGATTCCTTTGAGTTTTGCTCCATCTGTTCTATAGGCAGATAATATTTGTCAAATTTATTGCTTATAGGCTTAAGTCCTTTAGTGGATTTATTTAAAAGATCAAAAGAATTTTTCCAGAGTTTTAAATCTGCTTTAGAGGGAATAAGCACAGCTTTGCTTCCTTCAAGTCTGATTGCGCTTATATCATCACTTATTATCGGATAGCCTCTTTCTGCCAGTGCTGCTGCTGTTGTTGATTTACCTGTTCCCGAAACTCCTAAAAAAAGAACTGCTCCCTTTTCAGTTAACACAGCACTGCCGTGTAAAGGTATAATTCCCCGCTGATAAAGAATTCCCCCCATGCAGCTTCCATAAAGAAAAACCAAAGTTTCTTCTGGTGCTATATCTGTATTATGAGTTATAGTTATTTGGTTGCCTGATTCAACCTTGAAATTACCAAGGTTGGCAATATTCAGTTCAAGAAGATTCTCTGACATATTACAGCTGTAATAGGTAATATTATCCTTTAGAGCAGAATTCTTTGCTATAGTTACATTTACTCCTTCTGAAACTGCTTTATCAGTTTTGTAATTTCCCAGAAGTCTTATCCCAAAAAGCTCTTTTTTAATTTCTATATTTTTCATCAGGCCAATCATGTGTAATAAGAGTTAATTCTTGAAAAATTAAAAAATAATTAAAACTTAAACTTACTAATGAATTAAATATCAATCAACTGAACTTTGAAAAATAACTAATACTATATAGATTTATATATATTAGTATATATAAAAATATAAATTTATATCAGGATTAGGTCATGCGATTATATGGAGAAAAGCTTAAAGAAATAAGAGTAAAGACAGGAATATCTGTCAAATATATATTAACTCAGCTTAATATAAGTAGAATGACCTATTGGAACTGGGAGAAAGGAGTAGCAACTCCCTCAGAAAAAAGGATAAAAGAACTTGCAAAGGTACTGAATGTTTCTGTTTCTATTATTTCAGATCTTACAGGTAAACAGTTTTCAGATAAATCCCTGGATAGAGTTTTAGAAAATATATCGGCTAAGCATAATAAAACAGATTATGATGTAAATACTTTTACCTCTATTCAGGATTCACTTAATATGCTCCAAAAGAAACACATATATAACTCTGCTATCATTGAAATATTGTTAAATTCAATTAACTCTATGTTTTATGTAAAAAATCTGGATTTAAGCTATATATTGGCAAATGATTTATTTATAAAAAGCATAACAGCTTCAACAAAAACACAATACATTAAAAAAACAGATAAAGATTTTTTTCCACTTGCTGAAGCATCTGAAAATACATTAGAAGACAATAACGTACTGATTACCGGAAAACCTGTTATAAATAGAGAAGGATATATCCCTGGAACAAGAAAGAAAAAAATTGGGTTAATATCAAAATTTCCAATTATGGATGAAAACTCAAAAATTATGGGAGTTGTTGCTACAATTGTAGATATTACAGAGAGAAAAAATAGCGAAAATAGAAGAATGATATTAGAAAAAATAGTCCATAAGATAGATGAGGCGATATGGTTTTGGGAATTTAATTCAACAAATAGGGATAATTTTTTCATCAATGCTGCGGTAGAAAAGATTACAGGCATAAAAGCTGAAGAATTTTATAAAGATCCTTATGTGCCTTTGAAATATTGCCATCCAGATTTTAAAAATGACCTAAAGGATTTTTATAATAAAAAAGAGCGTCCTGCCCAGATAGAATATAAACTTATCAGGCCTACTGACAAAGCTGAAGCATGGATAAGACAGGTTTCATATCAGGAAGAAAATCTTAAATACGGAATAGCATATGATATTACAGAGGATAAGAAAAACGAACATATCAAAGATTTATTGAAACTTTATGTTGAACTTGCTAAGCCAGGAATATTAATAATTGATATAGATACAGGAAATCCCATTTATATAAATAATTCACGGTCTGTAATATATGGAAGATCTATAGAAGAAATGATGAATGGCGGTTACATATTCTGGCTAAATCACTGTGTCTATGGTAAAGATAAAGAATTTTATGAACAATTTAAGAGTGTTGATTCTTTTTTTAGTTTCAGCCTTTCAGATAGAACTGGAAAATATAAAATTATCAGACCTGATGGTCAGGTAAGATCCATTCTTTGTGAAGCATCTTTTGTTAACTATAAAGGAAAACAGTGTGCGTTATTTGTAGAACATGATATTACAGAAGAAAATTTATGTAAAAATTAAATGCGAGTTTTAAAAAATACTATGAAATACAAACTTATTATATTTGATTGTGATGGGGTTTTAGTTGACAGTGAACCTGTTTCCAATAAGCTGTTTGCTGATATGGTAAATGGATTGGGATTAAATTTAAGCAATGAAGAGTCAGCTCAACTTTTTACTGGACGTTCAGATGATGATTGTATAAAAATCATTGAAGAAAGACTTAAGCAAAAAGTGAGAAATGATTTTATAGATGACTTTAATAATAGGTTGATTCTTGAACTTGAGAAAAGTCTGAATATGGTTAAAAACATTGATAAGGTTTTAAGTTTTTTATCAGATACGGCTATTTGTGTTGCATCGAATGCACCTGCTATGAAAGTAAAGCATTCACTTAAGATAACTGGATTGGATATATATTTTAATAATAATATTTTCACTGTAGAGAATGTAAATCGGGGAAAACCATATCCTGATATATATTTGTATGCGGCAAAACAGATGGGATTCGAACCAGAAGAATGTGCTGTTGTTGAAGATTCAGTATTTGGTGTCAGGGCAGGGGTTGCTGCCGGAATGGATGTCTACGGTTATACTGAAAGGATTGATAAAGAGATACTGAAAAAAGAATGTGCTGTTATTTTTAATAGTATGCTGGATTTACCTATTTTGTTTACAGAAAAAATTATAAGTTAGCAAAAAGTTTTTTATGTCGTTGAAATCAGTATAGATTTAAAAATTAATTTTTTGGGTTGATGGAATATATTTTTTCAGAGTATCTAAAAGTTTTTCAATATTAATTGGTTTATGTAGAATATCATCCATTCCTGCATCAATTATCTTTTGTATCTCATTCTGGAAAACTCCTGCTGTAAGAGCAACGATTGGTAAATGTATTGTACTGTTTGTTAATTTTTCGTGTTTTCTTATTTCTTTTGTGGCATCAAGTCCGTCCATAACAGGCATTTGAACATCCATAAGTATCAAATCAAATTTTTCCTGTTCCTTTACAATTCTGAGGGTTTCTGAACCATTTTCTGTTTCTATTATACTGGAAATTAGGCAATACTTTATGAATAAGTATCTTTGCAAGTTTTCTGTTAAGTTTTACATCATCTGCTAATAATATCCTGATAGGTTCATTTGTTTTGATTATATCTTTGTTTGATTCTTCAGAATTATAATTTATCATACTTTTATTTGAATTCAGTATTTTTTTATTTGTTTTTGGCTTTTTGGCAAAATTTGTTGTGATAGAAAAATAAAAGGTAGAACCTTTTCCTTGCACACTGTCAATCTGGATTCTTGACCCCCATCATTTCTACCAGCCTATTTGATATATTAAGTCCTAGACCTGTACCGCCGAATTTCCTCGTTGTAGATGTATCTGCCTGCATGAACGGTTCGAATAGTTTATTTTGTTGTTCAGATGTGATTCCCTATACCGGTATCACGGATATAAAAATAATATGTACCTTTGCCTTCTCCAATATCTGTAAAAAATATTTTTAGTTCAACTTCTCCTGTTTGTGTAAATTTTATTGCATTGTTCAGAAGATTTAAAAGTATCTGTTTTAATCTGACTGGGTCAATATCAGCCATACTAGGCATATTTGGTGGAATATTTAAAATAAGTTCAAGTCCTTTGGAGGATGAGTTATATTTTACAATGTCTATTACATCGTAAGCAAGTTCAACAATATCTGAACTGATAATTTCAAGGTTAAATTTATTTGCTTCAATTTTTGAAAAGTCAAGTATATCATTAATAATTTCAAGTAGTGCTTTCCCTGAAATATTTACATTATAAGAATACTGCTTTTGTATATTAGATTGTTTTGTTGTTAATAGTAAATCTGTAAATCCTATTATACTATTTAGGGGTGTTCTCAGCTCATGACTCATACAGGCCAGAAAGCTGCTTTTTGCTTCATTTGCAGCTTCTGCTTTCTGTGTCAGTATTTTTTGTTCTTCAAGTGATTTGTCTATTTTCTTCAATAATTTTCTTATATGTTTTATAGAGGGATTAAATATCAACAAAAACTCAAGAAAAAGTACAAAAAGACCTATAAAAAGAATAATAAATTCTAATGTCTGAATTCTTTTTATTTTTTCTTTAGCTTCAAAGTCAAATTGATAAGTTATTTTATCCATTAACTCAAGGAAGCTTTGTTCATTATTCAAAAGAATCATAACGGCTTTTTTGTATTTAATTGTATCTGGTTTTGTTGTCTGAATAATTTTGACAGCTTTAGATATCGATTGAAAGTAAGGTTCAATTTTGGAATATAAATTTTTTATTTTAAGACTGTTTTCTCTTGATGGTAATCCTAGGGAAGCATCTCCAAATTGAAGGCCTAAATGAGATTTTTGCCAGTTCTTAAAAGCTGTAGTAAATTCTTTGAGCAGTTTTTCCCTGTTTCCCTGATTATATTCGATGGCAAGTGCACATTTAGTTAACCTTTGTGAAAGCATCCTCTGCCTCCCGGAGAGGTTAATTACTCTTGAATCCGCTGCATTATTCTTCAACGCATTATTCATTAGTATTGAAGAAGAAATCAAAGTTAAAGCTATTATAAAAAGTGCAACACCATAAATAGCTTTGACTCTTGAAAGATTAATTTTTATATCTGCTTTAGGGGACTGCATGATTTAAAGTTCTTTTAAATATAAAATATGGTCAATCATTTAAAAGATAATTTTACCGGTTAATTATTATATCTAATATTTTTCTAGCAGCTGTGGTTGGTGTCATTTCTGCTTTTTTTACATTTGCTTCTGTTCCTGGTATAATTTGTTTAACTTCAGGTAATCCGATAAAATGTTTTTTTATTCCATCTTCAATCATATTCCACATCCAGCTTATGGCTTGATCCTTTCTTTTGTCTTCCAGTTCTCCTGACTTTTTCATTATATCATGATGTTTTACTACCATATTCCATACATCATCAATACCGGTTTTTTCTTTTGCACTGCATGTCTTTACAGGAGGAGACCAGTTGGGAGATGAAGGTTTAAGTATATGCATTGCATTTTCATATACTTTCTGTGCCAGTAGTGCCTGCTGCATATGTTTTTTGTCTGCTTTTGTTGATAGCAAGGCCATCGGCTATTTCAAGTATACCCTTTTTTTATTCCCTGAAGTTCATCGCCGGCATTTGCCAGCATGAGGACTAAGAAAAAATCGACCATTGATGCTACTGTTATTTCTGATTGTCCGACACCTACAGTTTCAACTATTATCGCATCAATAACCTGCTGCTTCACAAAGTAGCATTGTTTCTCTCGTTTTCTGTGCAACACCTCCTAAATAATTTCCGGATGGAGAAGGGCGGATAAAGGCATTTTTATGGTAAGAAAGCTGTTCCATTCTTGTTTTATCCGCTAATATACTTCCGCCACTTACTGTACTGCTTGGATCTATTGCAAGAACTGCTACTTTATGATCGTTATCAGCAAGATACATTCCTACAGCTTCAATAAAAGTGCTTTTACCAACTCCAGGAACTCCTGTTATTCCAAGGCGTATAGAGTTGCCCTGTATAAGGCATTGCTTTGGAAATTATTTCCTGTGCCAGATCTTGATGTTTAGGTAATGTACTTTCTATCATTGTTATTGCTCTTGAAAGAGCAAGTCTATTTTTATTCAATATTCCATCGATATAATCTTCAGCTTTTGTAAATATCATCTTATTTTCCTGTTCATAATTTTGTTACTTATTATTTCTTATAATAAGGTGATGCAGCATAGGCGTCAAGATATGAACTGTAGCTTCAGCTTAAATTTTTGTAACTGCATTGTTCGCCTGTATTTCTATTTAACAGCTCTGATATATGCATGCCATAAGGTTCTGTGTATGCCAGTACTGTTCTTATTATATACCAAAAATGGTTGAGTTTTCGAAAAATCTAACTAAAGACCAAATTAGATTTTATCGTATATAGCCAAAAAATAAAATACCTTCGATATATTAACTTCACCTAAAAAATCTTACTCATTTGCAAGAGTGTAATAATAGTTTGCTAATTTGTATGTTGTAAGTATCCATGGATTCTCTGAAAATATTTATATTGAACTCAAATATTTAATTAATAAGTATGGTAATAATGAAATATAGAAAACTAAAAAATAAGCGCTGATTTGTATGACTTTTATTATTACTCAACTCAGCGCTTTGACATTAGTTATTCTATTCTCCTGTAAAAACAGGTTTACGTTTTTCGAAGAAAGATCTTATTCCTTCTGCATAGTCTTTACTGTTATAAACAGTTCTTCTTCCAGCTTGTACTTTTTCGAATGCTTCGGGGTTTTAGAGGATATGCTTCCGCAAGAACCCCGCATTTCTTCTTTTATTACAGAAATAGCAAGTGGGGCATTATGCTTGATAGTATTTACCATATCCTCAGTAAAACTTTCAAGTTCTTCTGTTGGTACAGCATGATTTATCATTCCTATTGCCATTGCGCGTTGTGCTGAAATCGGTTTTGCAGTGAACAATATTTCTTTCATAATCGGCAAGCTTGTATTTTTCATGAAGTTTAATACACCTGATAAATTATAGGCGACTCCAAGTTTAGCTGGTGTAATTGCAAAGGTGGATTCTTCAGATGCAATTAAAATATCACAACTCATTACCAGTTCACATGCTCCACCCCAAACACTGCCTTCAATCATTGCTATTACAGGGTGTGGAAATTCCTGAATATATCTTACTATTCTTCTTAATGGATCATTGTATGTTAAAGGATCTTTTGCATTAACCGGTAATTCTTTTACATCATGTCCTGCAGACCAGACCTTAACTCCTTTCGGAGCTCTGATTACAACTACACGCGTTTCCGGTTGATCTGCTTCTTTTATTCCTTTGATTATATCGTCAACAAGATGTGCGCTTAATGCATTTAGGTGTCTAAGATCATTTAGTGTAATTGTACCTACACCATCAACAACTTCTACATTAACTAATGACATGATACCTTCTCCCTATTTATTTGTATTAAAAAAATTATCCCGCCAAATGGTGCGGGATAATCCTGAATCTTTATTAGAGCCTACTGTTCAAAAGAATCAAGTATCTCATTTGCTGATTTTATAATGTTGGTTCCAGGACCAAATACACCAGAAGCACCTGATTTATAAAGTTCATCATAATCCTGATGAGGGATTACACCTCCGATGAAAACTTTAATTTCAGGGCAACCTAGTTTTTTAAGTTCTTCTACCAATGTAGGAACTATATATTTATGGCCTGCTGCAAGAGATGAAGCACCAACAGCATGTACATCATTTTCTACTGCCATTTTTGCTGCTTCTTCAGGTGTAACAAACATTGGGCTTATATCAACATCAAATCCAAGGTCGGCAAGAGCTGTTGCTACTATTTTACCGCCTCTATCATGACCGTCCTGACCTATTTTGGCGATAAGGATTCTTGGTCTTCTACCATTTTCCTGTGCAAATTTTTCTGTGCGCTCTTTAGTTTTATTGAAATCTTCGCTGTCATCTTTGTATTCAGATGAATATACACCTGAAAATCAATTCTGTTTTAGCATTATATCTTCCGAATACTTTTTCCATTGCGTCACTGATTTCTCCAACTGTAGCCCCTGGCTCTTACTGCAGGTATTGTTGCCTCAAGTAAGTTTCCGCCTTTTTCTGCAACTTCTGTAATATGGGCCAATGCCTGTTTAACTACATTGCTATCTCTATTAGCTTTTAATTTTTTCAAGCCTTCAATCTGTTCAAGTCTTACTTCGTCTGAGATTTCAAGAACAGGTACTTCTTCTTCTTCTTTGAGTTTGTATTTGTTTACACCAACAATTACATCTTCAACCTGTTCTATTCTTGCCTGAGTTCTTGCAGCAGCTTCTTCGATCATTTTCTTAGGCATACCTGACTCAATAGCTTTTGCCATTCCACCAAGTTTTTCTATATCTCTGATGATTTTAGTTGCTTCCTGAATAATTGAATTAGTCAGACTTTCTACATAATAACTACCGCCCATTGGGTCAATAACATGACAGATCTGTGATTCTTCCTGTACAATGATCTGTGTATTTCTTGCTATTCTCGCTGAGAATTCTGTAGGTAATCCAATAGCTTCGTCAAGAGCATTTGTGGTGAAGTGACTGTGTTCCACCAAGATCTGCGGCCATACATTCAATAGTTGTTCTAATTACGTTATTATAAGGATCCTGCTCTGTTAAACTCCAACCGGATGTCTGGCAGTGTGTCCTAAGCATGCATGATTTTTCATTTTTAGGATTGAATTTTCTCATTTCATTATTCCAGATATATCTTGCTGCTCTGAGCATAGCAATATTCATGAAGAAATTCATTCCAATACCAAAGAAGAAAGATAATCTTGGTGCAAATGCATCAACGTCAAGTCCTGCTGCTACTGCTGATTTTACATATTCAATACCGTCTGCAATTGTAAATGCTGTTTGTAAAACCAGAATTAGCACCTGCTTCCATCATATGATATCCGCTTATACTTACAGTATTATATTTTGGCATATTTGCTGAACAAAATCCAATTATGTCAGAAATAATTCTCATTGATGGGTGTGGAGGATAAATATATGTATTTCTTGTTAGAAATTCTTTTTAAAATATCATTCTGAATGGTTTCCCATTAATTTTTCCTGCGGGACTCCCTGTTCTTCAGCTGCAACTATGTAGTTTGCTAAAATTGGCAGAACGGCTCCATTCATTGTCATGGATACAGACATTGTATCAAGAGGAATCTGATCAAAGAGAATTTTCATATCTTCAACGCTGTCTACTGCAACACCTGCTTTTCCTACATCACCTGCAACCCTTGGGTTGTCAGGAGTCATATACTCTATGTGTTGCAAGGTCAAAGGCTACAGACAAACCTTTTTGCCCTGCTGCAAGATTCTTTCTGTAAAAAGCATTAGATTCTTTAGCAGTAGAAAATCCTGCGTACTGACGAATAGTCCAAGGTCTGGCAGCATACATGGTAGGGTAGGGACCGCGAATAAAAGGTGCTAAGCCAGGCATTGAATTTGTATGTTCTATTTTTTCAAGATCTTCTGCAGTATACAATGGTTTGACTTTGATACTTTCAGGAGTCATCCAATCAAGTGTATCTACAGGTTTTCCTTTTAACTGCTTTGTTGCTGCAGCATTCCAATCATTAACGTTTGCTGACATTTCAGTTACTCCTAAGTTTTGCAATTTCTATTTATTTCGCGAGAAATGTTATTTGAGGAGGTCTGGCTTTACAGTGGCGCGTCCGCTCCCTAGTTTCCACGGGATTCTCCATTAAATAAAAAAACTATATTTAATAACCTTATCAACAATAAAATCATTTGTAAATAAAATGATTTTTGTTTAAAAAAGATAGCTCAAAAACAAGTTTTTTAAAGTTTTATTATAATAATATGAATAAGGTTATATATAGTTTATATTTTGCTATATCTAATCCCTTATTAGTAATTTTTAATATTAATAATAGTTAAAAAAAAAGAACGGTTTAAACCGTTCTTTTTTTGAATTTCTTTTTATTTGGCTGCCAGTTCTATTCCCAGTTCTAAAGCTTTTTTGTTCATGTCCACAAACTTAGGCGGCATGCGATCTTCAAATACTTTCATAAGGGATTCTGGTTTAACTATTTTAGTTAACTCAATAGTAACACCAAGCATACAAATATTGTGTACAATTGGATTCTTGAAATTTTCCATTACTGCTTCAAGCATCGGATAACTTTTCTGTGTTGCATCAGCAGCACGCCTTGGGGTAACAAAGCGTGAATCTATAACTATTTTCCCCCCTGGTATTACTAAGTGTGAAAATTTGTCATATGACTGTTGAGTTAAGCAGACAAGAAAGTTTGGATGAGCTACTTTTGGGTAATTAATCGGAGATTTAGAAATAATAACATCACTTCTGGTTGCTCCGCCACGAGCTTCTGGTCCATATGATTGTGCTTGTACAGCATGTAAATTCTCGTGTAAAACAGCGGCTTCAGCTAAAACGATTGCAGCTGTTATAACACCCTGTCCTCCAGAACCTGAAAAAATAAACTTATATATGTCCATTATTATGCTCCTTTCTCTGCGGCGGATGCTTTCTCGATTACTTTTTCGTATTCTGCGCAGTATTCACCTTTTTGTTCATTAACAAAAATACCTCTTTCAACTAAATCAGGATTTTCTTCTAACGCTTTAGAACCGATTGGAACTGTATTGTTTTTTAGGTATTCCATCATATCAATAACAGATTTCATGTTATTTTTACGTCCAAAGTAAGTTGGACATGGTGTGAGAACTTCTACAACCGAGAAACCTTTATGCGCTATTGCCTGTTTTAAATATTTTCGCAATTCTGTTACATGATATGCAGTTGTTCTGGCAACATAAGTAGCACCGGCACCTTTTGCTAGTTCTGCTATATCAAAGTCGTAATCAATGTTACCATATTGAGCTGTAGTTGCATTAATACCTACTCCTGATAAAGGAGAGAACTGTCCACCGGTCATTCCGTAAATTCTATTATTCATTACAATAGCTGTCATATCAATATTTCTACGACATGCGTGGATAAAGTGATTGCCGCCTATGGCAGTCGCATCACCATCACCCATAGGAACTACTACAGTTAAAGATGGTTTACTGAATTTTACACCTGTTGCAAAGGCAAGTGCTCTACCATGTAATGTATGTAATGTATGAAAGTCTAAATAACCTACTATACGAGAAGAACAGCCGATCCCTGATACCATAGCAATATCATTTTTAGGGATTTCAAGTTCTTCTATTGCATTCAGCATTCCCTGCATGACTATTCCGTGTCCACAGCCAGGACACCAGATGTGAGGGAAAAATCTTTTTCTTATATAATCTTTTACTGACATGATTAAATTCCCTTTCCTTTAACTATTCGCATTACCTGTTTAACATCTTCTGCTGTTATAAGCGAGCCATCAACTCTATTGCACAGGAATATTTTGTTTGGGTTGTTTACAGAAGCTTTTACTTCCTGTAAAACCTGGCCCATATTCATTTCAACAACTATTACCTGTTTTGCAGAAGCACAAACTTCTTTTACAATTTGTTTTGGGAAAGGCCATAGTGTTTGAAGTTCCAGTAATCCTACTCTACGTCCTCTTTTTCTTGAGTAATGTACAACTTCAAGTGCTGTTCTTGCAGATGAACCGTAGGATATAAGAACTGTTTCAGCATCTTCCAGGTAGAACTGTTTGAATCTGCATATTTTATTTGCATAGGACTCAATTTTATCTGTTAGATGTCTCATAAGTTTATATATTTCTTCAGGTTTTCCTGTTGGAAATCCCCACATGTCATGGAATAAACCAGTAACATTATATCGATGCTTGTCTCCGAAATCAGACATTGGCAGACGACCGTCTTCTCTTGGGAAGTAAGGATGATAGTCTATTCCAGGTTTGACAGAAGTTCTTAATCTGCCAATAGTTGGAATTACTCCTGGTTCAGGTATGATAAGTTTTTCTCTCATATGCCCTACTACTTCATCCAGAAGTAAAACAACAGGAGTTCTGAATGTCTCTGAAATATTATATGCTTCAATTGTCATTTCGAAAACATCCTGAATCGTAGATGCTGTCATTGCTACAATTGAATGGTCTCCATGAGTTCCCCATTTTGCCTGTTGAACATCGCCCTGACTTACATGAGTTGGATTTCCTGTAGAAGGTCCACCACGTTGTACGTTTACAATAACACAGGGGATTTCAGCCATGATAGCAAAACCAAGTGCTTCCTGTTTTAATGAAAAACCGGGACCGCTTGTTGCTGTCATTGTTTTACATCCGGTTAGGGAAGCTCCAACTATAGCAGCCATTGATGCTATTTCATCTTCCATCTGGATGAATTTTCCGCCTACACGTGGTAGTTTAAGCGATAAATGTTCTGCTATCTCTGTAGATGGTGTGATTGGGTAGCCGGCAAAAAAATTAAGGCCAGCGTAAAGACCACCCTCTACACATGCCTCGTTTCCTTGAACAAATCTTATTTTTCCTTCCATTATACAATCCTATTCTTAGTTATCAAATTTAACTTCAATTGCTAAATCAGGACATCTTTGTTCGCATAGTTTACAACCTATACAGTCGTCAAGGTTTGCTACAAAGGCCTTTCCGGCTTTATTGATTTCGAGTACTTTTTTGGGGCAAAAGTGTACACAGATTTTACACCCTTTACACCATTCTTCATCAATGAGAATCTCTTTAACTTTTTGTTTTGGCATGTTTCAGCATTCCTTCAAAAGTAGTAAATTAAAAATCTTTCCGGTAGAACCGGTACGTTTAAATTTAATTTTGAAATATTTGTTTAAATACACATTTCCACGTGTATACAAACACTTATTGGTATATATAGGGTATACGGAAGAAAAAATCCAGTGTTTTGTAAATAATATTTAAACTATACATTCCTTATTTTTGAGAGTTAAAAAATTACCCGGCACACTGAAAAATGATATCTCTAATATAATTTATCAGTGACTTGCCTTTTGAAGAGCAAATATCCATAAAATTAAAACTCTCATAATATTCGTTTTTAATTTTTCTTCTTATATCAGCAAAAGCATATGAATTTGCTCTTGCAGTTTTAAATTTTCTAACAGGAGCCTTCTCCTGTTTTATAGTGTATATCCATGCTGCGGTCATGGCAATGCAGCACAGATCAAAATGATTTTCTACAGAATTCCTTTTTCTTGCCTGATTATCCAGAGCACCGAGTTCATGTTTAAGTTCTTTAAAACCGCTTTCTATTTTCCATCTTGCAGAATAATATTCTATCATCTGCTGAGCCGTCAGGCTGCAGTCGGTAGATACAATTGGAAAGAACCATCCGTTTTTATAGTGAACAAGAACAACTTTAACTTTGGTTTTAAATCCTTTGTGCATACATAAAAATTCTGAATATTCACATTTTCTGCTTTTGCCGTAAATGAAGAAATAATCTTCTTTTTTATCAAGAGTCGCTGCCAGCTTCGATAACTTTGGTAATCGAATACCGTAAATTTTCTTTCTCCCTCTTTTTTTTGCTTTACTTTCAGGCGGAAAATCATAGAGAGCTGAATCAATTCTTAAACGAGTAAGGATATGCATTGATTCTTTATAGGAGTTTAAAACTTTTGTCAATGACTTATTACCAAACCAACTGTCAGTAACTACCAGCATAGGAATAGAAAACTGTTCATACAGCTCATTAATCAGTTCTCCGGCAATCTCTATCTTAGTTTTAAATTCTTTTTTATCTACAGATTTTTTAAGCCGGTAAACTTTTTGTTTTACGGGCAGACATGCCCAGCGTCCATGGATAAACTTTTGTATCCCGAGAACAACACGGCAATGTCCAAAAAGATATTTAGAGCTGTTCAGTTTAGCCGCATGATCGTAATGAGTATCGCAGTTTGCAATTTTCTTTCCTGTCTTTCCATATGTTGTATCATCAAGAGCTACAAGAAGTCTGCCGGATGTTTGGATATCATCACCAAGTATTGTAAAAAGTTTTTTCCATACTAAAGCAAGTTTAAGTTTTCCTGACTGCAGAAAACCGTAATATTTTTTTCTCGATATCTTATTAGACAGCATCATTATTGCAAACAGACGATAAATTGCTGAAATACATTTACTGCCTTCGCTGATAATCAAACCGGTTATAATGGTTTTAAAAATAATTCTTCTGTCTTTTCTCGGAATTACTGTTGCAACTTCATCTATTAATGTGCTAAATTTGCAATTACTGAACATGTTGTATTACTCCTTTTTTTTAATTTTGATAATAGAGTAATATAGCATGTTCAGCCACCTGACTGCAATTTGTAAGCTTTTTACAATAAACATGTTATGTCTTAAAACTTGACAAAAGTAAACAAAGCTCACTGAATAGTACTGCCAAAGACCTCAAAAAAATCATCTTTTCTCTTTCGAGGGGCTTAAAACAACTGAAAACGCTGATACTGGGCATCTCACAAAAAAGATGAGAAAAAATTTTTCAAAAATCACCATTGCTATAGATTTAAAAAAATTGCATTTTTTTTAATTCTAAAGTTTTCTGATGATGATTAACAGAAGTATAGTGGATCTGAGAAAATCAAGTTTTCAAAGAACACCCCAAAAAAAACGGGGAAACTTTAGTATTTAAATTTCAGGGTGTTAATGTGTTTTAAAAGGTAATCCTCAGATTATTTGTTAAAAAATAAAGTTTAAATATGCTTTGCCTTAATATGTTAAATATAAAATTTTATTCGATAAAAAACATCTTTTTGGGGGGTGGTAAGTCATTAATATTTGAATTAAACATTATAAGACTTTTAGTCTATATTCTTAGGGGTATATTATGTTAGATAAAAGAGAAGCTGTTAAAGAAAATATTCCTGGGTTGCTAAAAAATCGATAGTTTATCTAATTAGCGTCAGTCTTCGGAAAAATCGAAGTTTTATCTAACAGAAACACTCTGTGTTAGATTTCTCCAGGCTTAAATTATATTTTAAGCAACAACAAAAAAAGCTGGAGAAATACTATGAAAAGTTATGGCAAGAAATCTAATAAGTCAAGAATCAGAATAACAAATGCAATGACAATGTTGAATCCTGATACAGCAGGCATAGATATTGGCTCAGAATTTCACTGGTCATGTGTACCTGCAACTCATACAGAAAAAAATGTTCAAAAATTTGGAGCTTATACTGGAGAATTGAAAAGAATGTGCCAGTGGTTTAAAGAATGTGGAATAACAAGTATAGCAATGGAATCTACAGGAGTATACTGGATACCAGTTTATCAAATGCTTGAAAAGTTTGGTTTTGAAGTGATACTTGTAAATGCCAGGCATTTAAAAAGCGTAGCCGGACGCCCTAAAACGGATATTTATGACTGTCAGTGGATTCAGCGTCTTCATTCCTACGGTTTGTTGAAAGCCTCTTTTCGTCCTGAAAATTCGATTTGTGAGATTCGTTCATTAAAACGTCATAGGGATAATATGATAAGAGATTTGAGCCGTCATGTTCAACATATGCAAAAAGCACTTCAGCTTTCAAATATTAGACTTGACAAAGCTGTATCGGATATAACAGGAAAAACAGGCATGGCAATAATTAGCGTCAGTCTTCGGAAAAATCGAAGTTTTATCTAACAGAAACACTCTGTGTTAGATTTCTCCAGGCTTAAATTATATTTTAATCAACAACAAAAAAAGCTGGAGAAATACTATGAAAAGTTATGGCAAGAAATCTAATAAGTCAAGAATCAGAATAACAAATGCAATGACAATGTTGAATCCTGATACAGCAGGCATAGATATTGGCTCAGAATTTCACTGGTCATGTGTACCTGCAACTCATACAGAAAAAAATGTTCAAAAATTTGGAGCTTATACTGGAGAATTGAAAAGAATGTGCCAGTGGTTTAAAGAATGTGGAATAACAAGTATAGCAATGGAATCTACAGGAGTATACTGGATACCAGTTTATCAAATGCTTGAAAAGTTTGGTTTTGAAGTGATACTTGTAAATGCCAGGCATTTAAAAAGCGTAGCCGGACGCCCTAAAACGGATATTTATGACTGTCAGTGGATTCAGCGTCTTCATTCCTACGGTTTGTTGAAAGCCTCTTTTCGTCCTGAAAATTCGATTTGTGAGATTCGTTCATTAAAACGTCATAGGGATAATATGATAAGAGATTTGAGCCGTCATGTTCAACATATGCAAAAAGCACTTCAGCTTTCAAATATTAGACTTGACAAAGCTGTATCGGATATAACAGGAAAAACAGGCATGGCAATAATTAGAAAAATACTGAATGGAGAAAGGAGTCCATCAGAGCTTGCAAAACTTAGAGACGGACGTTTGAGAGCTACAGAAAAAGAGGTTGCATCAGCACTTGAAGGAGATTATAGAGATGAGCATATTTTCATGCTTAAGCAAAGTTATGAAGCTTATGAATTTGAGCAGAATCAGATACTTGAGTGTGACAGAGAAATAAAAAATCTTCTTGATAAACTTAATAAAAAAATAGACAGCAATCTTGTACCACCTCCTCCGGCAACCGATGGAACTAAAAGATCAAATTCAAATCAGCCTAATTTTAATTTAAGGCCATATTTATATGAAGCTTTTGGTGTTGATTTAACGCAGGTTCATGGTCTTCAGTCTACAACAGTGCTTACTTTACTTACAGAAGTAGGAACAGATTTAAGCAAATGGGAGACAGATAAGCATTTTAAATCATGGCTCGGATTATGCGTAAATAAAGAAATAAGTGGAGGGAAAATTCTAAAAAATAAAACCAGAAAAGTATCCAATCGTGCTGCAGCCGCTTTAAGAATGGCAGCCACATCTCTTAAAAACAGCAATAGTTATCTCGGCGCATTCTACAGGAGAATACGGGCAAGAGCAGGAGGCCCAAAAGCCGTTACTGCTACAGCAGCCAAGCTGGCAGTAATATTTTATAATATGGTAAAAAATCAAAAGGAATATAAGGCGCTGGACATAAATTTCTATGATGAAAACTACAAAAAAAGAGTCTATAAAAATCTAAAAAAAAGAGCAATGAATATGGGATATGAATTAGTTCCCATTGAAAAAGCAATATAACAATAAAATAATTTAAATATATGAAAATTAGACAAACATATAAAAGCTCGGCACTTCTATGGTGGTTTTACCCCGGTAATTAGCGTGAGACGTTGTGTTATGTTTTTATCATTGGTGAATTTTATATCCCGTAGGGGAGACTTAGTCTCTAAAAAACACAACTTCGTTTGTCTTATTTATTATAATGAAAAATGAAATTTAAATATAAAACAAAAAAAATAACCCCTGATGTTTCAGGGGAGAAGCTGCACGAAAAGTTTTTCGCGACTCGCTTCTAATTAATTTTTTGCTATCGCAAATGTAAATTTGCCTTTCAACGCTCTATATTGAGCGTAAATGAATAAAGTGAAAGGCAAATTTATGATATATAATGTTCCTTACCTACCGTTTGATTTCAACATAATTGAAGAATTAGATACCGATTTAATGGAAATTTTTCGAAAAAGTCGCGAACTTCTGGAAAAGTTTCCTGAAATCAGAGAATCAATAGTCCGAGATCAGGATATACACGGTCAGAAGAAGAAACTGATCCGCAATGAAGTAAAACGTTATAATGATGTGCACATAAACGGAAATTACTATTTGTTTGACTGTATAGAAATAACAGAGCCGGTAAAACTCGAAAAAACAGGTCGGGAACGTTTGAAGCCGGAATTAGTACTTTATTTTCTTATCATCAGAGGACTGTGGGGAAGCATAAGTGACCACGCAGCCAAACAGGCAATACATGATTCAATAAGTATTAGCGCGGTTCTTGCTCATCACAGCTATAAGGTTCCCGGTTCGAACACTGTGCGTGAAAACCTGAATGCAGTTTCCAATAAAACAAGACGTTTGATAATGGATAGCCTTTCCATGCTTATTCTCCTTAAAGGTCTTGATGATTTCAATGAAGTTTACATAGACAGTACAGATGTTGCTGCAAATACAGCATATCCAACGGACATTTCAGTTTTATATAAACTTCTTGACCGGGTTTACAGAAGCTTCAGGTTTCTAACTGATGAGTTTGGCTTTCCCATGCTGAGTGACGGATGGCTTGATACAAGAATGAAAAAACTGAAATCACATCTTGCTTTTATCAATATGCAGATAGGCAAAAAGGGAATGAAAGGAAATGTTAAGGAAAAATTTAAACTCTTTGTAAGTCTTGCAGATAATATTATAAAATCTTTTTTCGACGAACAGGAAAAAATGTTGATCAAATATGAAACATCTGACTTAACCCCGGATAAAAGTCTTGCTCTTGACAGGCTCTGGTTTAAAATAGACAGTGATCTTAATGATGCCGCTTATGTACTGTATTATGCCGAACTTCTTGTTAATGAAAATATAAAACTTCCGTCAAGAGAGAAAATCCTCAGCATTTCGGATCCTGATGCAGCTTTCATACAGAAAGGACAGAGAAATCCCACCATTGGATATAAACCTCAAATCGGAAGAAGCAGAAATGGTTTTATAAGTGGTTTTCTACTTCCAAAAGGCAATGTCAGTGATTCCGAAATGCTTGTTCCCACAGTAATGGAAGTATGCCGTTCCACCGGAGTTAAGCCGAATCTTGTAAGTACTGATGACGGTTATGCATCAGAAGACGGAGTTGGTATACTCAAAAATGATTTAAACATTTTAACTGTCAGTATTAATGGAGCAAAAGGTAAAAAAATAACATCTGAAGATTGGGATACTACGTTATATTCTGAAGCCCGAAGAATGCGGTCTGCTGCTGAATCAGGAATGTTTACTCTTAAATACAGGCATAGTTTCGGTAAAATGAGAAGACGTGGGATTGAAGCAGTGGAAGCTGAACAGCTTGAAAAAATTATTGCGTATAATTTTATACATATGATTAAAAAGGAAAAAAACGGCTAAACCAGCCTGATCCAATTTAACATATCAAATATAAAAAAATATACTGCAATGTACCCGGTTTATAAATGTTCAAGAGTTTTCTCTTATAATTTGTGGAGGTACGACATAAATTTTAAAAATAATTAGAACGCCTTAAAAAAAATTGGATATCAGGTTATAATGTTATATAATTGAAAAAAATATTAATAACAAAAAACGTTTTCGTGGGCGTTCTAATTATAACTATCCACATATGAGATATATCTAAACAGGGGCAAGTTGACTTGAATTTTATTTGAAATATCATAAAATATAGATAAATCCAGAAAAATATGCTTACATATCGAATGAATATTAATATTAAATTTTGAAAGGCAGGTCAAGCAATATGGCTAAAATCGATCATATAGGTATTGCTGTAAAGTCTATTGATGATGCACTTAAACTTTATTCCGGGTTGCTTGGAATAGAACCTCTTGGAGAGGAAGTTATTGAAGAACGCGGGATAAAAGTATGTTTTATTCAAATCGGTGAAACCAAAATTGAACTGCTTCAGCCGATTCGCGAAGACTCAGAAATTTCTAAGTCTCTCGAAAAGAAAGGGGAAGGTTTACATCATATTGCTTACAGTGTTGATGGTTTGCAAGATATAATAAATAAGGCTAAAGAATTGGGGTTAAAACCTTTGTCAGATGAACCGAAGCCTGGTGCACATAATACTTTAGTAGCTTTTCTGCATCCGAAAGCAACTAATGGCGCTTTAACAGAACTAGTACAGCATAACCATTAAAGGAGGAAAGATAATGGCTGACTCAAAATTTATGGATTATATAAACAATATCCTTGGTGGACTAAAAAAAGAAAAGGAAAAGATAGATCAGGGTGGTGGTGAAAAAGCTGTAGAAAAACAGCATGCTCAGGGAAAATTAACAGCAAGAGAAAGAGTACTGCTGCTTCTTGATAAAGGTTCATTTAAAGAAATAGATAAATTTGTTAAGCATAGAGGTGTAAACTTTGGTTTAGATAGAAAAGATATTCCATACGATGGTGTTGTTACCGGTTTTGGTACAATGAATGGAATGAAGGTAGCTGTATTTGCACAGGATTTTACAGTTCAAGCAGGTTCTCTTGGTGAAATGCATGCGAAGAAAATTATTAAAATACAGGATTTAGCTATCAAATATGGTATTCCACTTATTGGTATAAATGATTCAGGCGGTGCCAGAATTCAGGAAGGTGTGGATGCACTGTTTGGTTATGGAGGAATATTTTTAAGAAATACCCATGCATCTGGTGTTGTTCCTCAGATATCAATTATTGCAGGGCCATGTGCCGGTGGCGCAGTATATTCTCCTGCGATAACTGACTTTATTATTATGGTTGATAGAACATCTCAGATGTTTATAACAGGTCCTGCAGTTGTTCAGGCAGTTACTCATGAAAACGTAGATAAAGAAGGTCTTGGCGGTGCTATGGTTCACAATGCGACAAGTGGGGTTGCTCACTTTATTGCTTCAAGTGATCAGGACGCTATGGATATAGCAAGAAAATTACTCTCGTATGTTCCTAGCAGTAATTTGTATAAACCTAAAGTTGTTCCTACATCTCATGCTCATTATAAACTTGATAAGAAAATATATGGTATTGTTCCTACCGATTCCAAAAAAGCTTTTGATGTTAGAGATATTATTGAGCTTACATTTGATAAAGGATCTTTTATGGAAGTACAGGAATATTTTGCTCAGAATATAGTGATAGGTTTTGCCAGGATTGGTGGAAGATCTGTGGGAATTATTGCCAATCAGCCTAATATTCTTGCTGGAGTACTTGATATTGATGCTTCTGATAAGGCTGCAAGATTTATCAGATTCTGTGATTCATTTAATATTCCTATTGTTTCTTTTGTGGATACTCCGGGATTCCTGCCTGGTGTTGGTCAGGAACACGGTGGTGTGATTCGTCATGGAGCAAAACTGCTTTATGCATATGCGGAAGTATCTTCACCAATGATTACAATTATTTTGAGAAAATCATATGGAGGCGCTTATATTGCTATGGCTTCTCAGCACCTTGGAGCTGATTTTGTTTTCGCATGGCCAACAGCTGAAATTGCAGTAATGGGTGCAGAGGGTGCTGCTAATATTATTTTTGCGAGAGATATCAAGAGTTCAGAAAATCCTGAAGAAACAAGAAAAGAAAAGATTCAGGAATATAAAGATAAATTTAGTAATCCTTATGTTGCTGCTCAGAGGGGCTATATTGAAGATGTTATTGATCCTGCTGATACAAGAAATGCAATTCTTCATTCTCTTGAAACTGCAGATAGTAAGGTTGAAAGCAGACCTACAAAGAAACATGGAAATATTCCTCTTTAATAAATTGACCTGCGTTGCAGGTCTTTATTTGCAAAAAATTATATAGAGGAGTTTTAATATGTCGAGATTAAGAAAATTTGAAATAGATCATATTCCGGAAGAGGATGCAGCTATTATTTCTTCAGTTGTTGCTTCCTGTTTGGGGCATAGTAGGTTTGTTATTAAAAAGATTGAACCGCTAAGTGGTAATATAACTCTGTTTAAAAAAGCAGAGAAAAAGAGCTCTGCTCCTGATGCCCAGTATTCTTTCTTTACATGGAGGCCTAATGACCGGTAAAAATTTAGATCATATAATTATATAAACCCGAATAGCTTAAGGAAAAATTATGATAAGGCAGTTTAAAGTAAAAGTTAATAAGAATGAATATCATGTAGAAGTAGAAGAGGTTTCTCATGAAATCGCAACTTCACATGCAGCAGAAGTTGCAATGAAAAAGATGGAAAATGCTGTAACTAGAGAGCCTTCAGAGAAGAAAAAACCTTCAATTACTTATACTCCTGGAACAAAGTGTGAATTAAAAGCACCTTTGCCTGGTGTGATTACTGAAGTTATAGCAAAAGAAGGTAAAACAGTACATGCCGGTGAAAAAGTAATGGTACTTGAAGCAATGAAAATGGAGAATGCAATATTAGCTCCGGCTACTGGAAAGGTTGAAAGTATTTCAGTTGAGGCAGGCGCTTCTGTAATGGGAGGTCAGTTGCTTCTTTCTATTGTATGCTAAATAAAAAATTATTGTTTTAAACAAATATCCCGTTAATATTTCTTGATGATAATATCAACGGGATGTTTTTATTTTGTATTGAATATTGTTTTTTTTATTTTATAATATTATTTTTACTTTAAGTTGTTAGTTGCTTAAAAAAATAATTTTTGTTTTATTGATATATGATAGTATCAGATTTGATACTGTTAAAATAGGAGAAATAATCATGTGGGATTATACAGATAAAGTAATGGAACATTTTCTAAATCCTAGGAATGTAGGAGAAGTAGAGAATCCGGACGGTTCTGCTACTGTAGGGAATATAAGTTGTGGAGACGCATTAAAGCTTACATTTAAGCTTGATGATAATGGACGAATTGCTGATGCTAAGTTTCAGACTTTTGGATGCGGTAGTGCTATTGCTTCTTCTTCAGTGCTTACTGAAATGATAAAAGGAATGACTCTTGAAGAAGCTGCTAAAATAACGAATCAGGAGATTGTGGATGAGCTTGGAGGGTTACCCGATGAGAAAATTCACTGTTCTGTAATGGGAATGGAGGCTCTTCAGGCAGCTATAGCTGATTTTAGAGGTGAAACTTTCGCAGAGGATAGTCCTGAAGATCGTGAAGGAAATGTAATATGTCATTGTTTTGGTGTAACAGATGTAAAAATAAGAAGGATTGCAAAAGAAAACAACTTGCATGAAGTCGATGAAATAACTCATTATACCAAAGCTGGCGGAGCCTGTGGAAAATGCAAAGAAGAAATTCAGGAAATCCTAAATGGTATCTGGGATGTAAAAAAAACAGAAGCTGAAGAAAAGCCTGTAGCTATGACTTTTGCACAGAAAGTAATGAAGGTGCAGGATGTTATTGATAAGGATATTCGTCCTATGCTTGAGAGAGATGGCGGCAGTATTGAGTTGGTTGATCTCAGAGGAGATAATGTTCTTGTCAGATTGAAAGGTCGTTGTGCGGCATGTCCAAATTCAAAGATAACAATACGCAATACGGTAGAGTCCAAGCTTAAAGAATATGTTTCTGAAAATTTAAGTGTAGAAGAAGTTAAGTGATTTTTTTAGATAGAATCTATATCCAAAAATCTCTTTTATGAATTTAGTAATATAAGGCTGTATTAATTCAATTTATACAGCCTTTATTTTAGTGTGAATTTTATAGCTTATAAAACTGTGTTAAGAATATCTTATGCTAATAGTTTTACCTCTTTCTGGAGTAAGTAAGATTCAATAACTATGCGTAGGCTCATATGACTTATTTACTTCTACTGTAATGTCGCTATAGCTGTTCTCTTCATTTACCCAGCCGTATACTGCTAATTCTTGTTTGTCGGTAATATTTACACCATCTTTTGGGAAAGGAATTCTTCCAATAACTTTATTTCCGTCAGCATCAAAGTAATGTGTCCAATTGTCAGGAGTATAACCTAATCGTGCTTCCCCTATTTTACTCGTATAAGGACTTCCACCATATGTACTATTTACGCTTCCAAAATTAAAAATATATATATCATTGTGATGCGGGTGGTAAATTCTCCAGACCAAATATCCTTCCCAATTGCCAGAAATTTTTAGTTCCGTATCTCCATCTCCCGAAACATCGTTTATATTTTTTGTGAAATACATTTTTCCATCTTCACTTCCATCAACATAAAACTTTATGGGGTGGCTTGTATTATTTTCTATTTTAATTCGCCAATAGGTAAGTCCTTTGTTTATTCCTGCTTCTGAATAATGTCCACAGTCACCATAAAGATTAATCATGTTTTCAGCAATTGCCTGGGAAGCTAAAAACAGAAGTAATACAGTTCCAAAAAAAGTTCTTGTGAAATTTCTCATAGATACAATCAGCCTTTCTTATGATTTTTAAAATTTCTTAATTACCAGAATTTGTTTAGTGATATCTTAATTGCTTTTTCTATGGAGTTTAGATATTATAAATGCTGGTCGTTTATTGAGTAACTATAATTGTTTATTGTTTAAATTTTAATTTTTTTTAAAATATATGTAAGAATGTCTCATGATAAGGATACTAGTAGTTGCTTTTATGGTACTTTCTTCTGTTTTTGAACTGAGTTTTCTGGAGTAAAGTGTTTTAAGTCAGTTACTGAAAATATAGTAATTAACTGATTTTCAGAATACCTAGAGTTATTAAAGCTTTGTGTAAATTGTTTTTGTGAATTTGTTCTTTAATATTCAAATTAACTATTGCAATTTTATTTCTTTTATAATATAAATAGTTAATAATAATGTGAAAAGAGTATATTATTAGTACCTAACCCAAGGAGGAATTTAAACAATGAAGAAAAAGTTAGCCCTGATTTTATTATCTCTGATGTGTGTATCCTGTATTGCAACAGCGATGACTCCAATTCGTTTTTGTGTCTTTCCTGAAGTTGCGATCCCTGGTAGCGCAAATGTTTATGGTTTAAACTTTGGACTTGTAACCGGTAATAAAATACCTGCACAAAAAATTTATGGTCTAGATTTAGCTGCTTTAGGATCAGTTGCTAAAATGGATGGTTTTCAGACTTCATTGTTCTGCTGTATGAGTAAAGGATCCAATTCTGTGCAGTTAGCTGCTGTTAATGTAGGAGATGATTTTGGTGGAGTTCAGGTAGGTTGTTTTAATGGAACAGCTGAAGATAGTAAAGCTGTACAAGTTGGTGCTGTAAATGGAAGCTCAAAGAGTGAAAGCGTTCAAATTGGAATAATTAATGCAGCTGAAAAAAGTGAATGTGTTCAGGTAGGACTGATAAATATTATGGATAATGGTTTTATACCTGTATGTCCTATCCTTAACTTCTCTATTGATTGATAAAAACAAATAGTTTTTTATAAAGCAGGCTTTTGCCTGCTTTTTTGTTTGCCCAGCAAAGCTGGCAAACCCGTCATGCAGAAAGAAGCATGAAACACCCAGTTCAGGGGGAAGTTAATCCGAATTGCAAGGGCTTTACTGGTAACGGTATTGTCTGAAGGAAGCAATAGGAAGTAAACAGTACATAACGAAAGTGAACCTGCTTCGGCGCTGTTGGTAGGTAAGCGTGCAAAATATCGCAAAGCCTGATACCTGAACATACCAATAGTGTGATTGAGGATGAGATTGTTTACAGGGACCAGTGTATTAACTGGGGAAGCCTTATACTGTTCTGTTTTTTTTTTACAGATATTGATGTTCAAGCAGAAATGTAAGACTGATAGATGTGGTGTGAGGTGGCAGATGAACCCGTAGTAGTGATGAAATTTCTGCCTGTGAAAGCTGGTAACAGACTGGAGGATAAAACAGGAATGATTAACTGCCAGTCAGTTAAATGCAGTATTATTCAAAAGATATGCTGTAATGCGAAGGGGTGAAGTTAATTTGAAAACTGATATTATACATTTAACCTGATAGAACAGAACACAAACTATCCAACAGGATGGAGTCCTTTACACATGGTTGAAGTGGAAGCTTTACACTGTGTGTTTTGACTGTTCATCAGAGTAAGTACGGTCAACAGATATATATTGCCATTCAGGATAGAAAGTATCTGCCCGCACTGAAGGTCAACTGAATGTTCAATTTAGGAGAATGGATAAATCAGTGCAGTAACCATAAAAAGGAATAATGAATTGAAATATTACAGTTTATATGACAGAATGCTGAACCGTAAGAACCTTACAGAGGCATTCCACAAAGTAAAATCAGCGAATGGAGCTCCCGGCATAGACGGGCAGTCCGTCAAAGATTTTGCCGTTAATCTTGATGTTGAAATTGATGAACTCCTTTTTGAGCTGAAGAATAAAACCTATAAATCCAAGCCTGTAAAACAGGTGTCAATTCCGAAGAAAAGCGGAGGTGAAAGAATTTTAGGAATCCCTTCAGTTCGTGACAGAGTTGTACAGCAGGCTCTGCTTAACATACTTCAGCCAATATTTGATTGTGATTTTCATCCTTCCAGCTATGGTTATAGACCAGGCAGAAGCGGTCATAATGCAATCAGTAAGGCAAGTATGTTTATCCGCAAATACAATATGGAGTGGGTTGTTGATATGGATCTGAGCAGATGTTTTGATACGCTTAATCATGATATAATAATCCAGTCATTTAGAAAATGGATAGTTGATGGAAGTATTCTCAATTTAATAAGAATATTTCTTGAAAGCGGAGCAATGAAAGACAGTGTTTTTGCAGATACAGATACAGGTAGTCCGCAGGGCGGAGTAATCAGTCCTTTTATAGCTAATGTCTATCTTGATCATTTTGATAAATTCATGATGAACAGAAATTATCGAATAGTACGTTATGCTGATGATATCCTGGTATTCTGTTTTTCCAAGAGCGGAGCTTATAATGCACTTGCAAAAGCAACGGATTATCTTGAAAAGGACTTAAAGCTTACAGTCAATAAAACCAAAACACATGTTACACATTCCTGTATGGGAGTAAAATTTCTTGGTGTTGAAATACATACCAATTTTACAAAGATTCAGGATTGCAGATTAAAGGAGTTTAAGAATAAAATTAAACGCCTGACCAAACGTAACAGCGGAGGTAATCTTGGCGGCATGATAAAAGTTTTAAATCCAGTTATCAGAGGATTTGCCTACTATTTCAGAATTGCAAACTGTAAAAGAATCTACAGAGAGTTGATGAGTTGGATCAGACACAGGCTTAGAGCAAAACAGATGAAGCTTTGGAAAACTCCAAAGAAACTTCATAGGAGGCTTAGACAGCTTGGCTATAACGGCAACTTTAAGAAAATCAAAATGTCTTCATGGAGAAATTCTTCAAGTCCACAGGCTCATTATGCTATTCCAAATTCTTTCTTTGATGAAAGTGGACTGTTTGACATTTACAAAGTACAAACTGGTATTACTGTTCTATTAAAATAGAATAATAATTAACATGAGCCGTATACGAGGACCGTACGTACGGTTCTGTGAGAGGGATAAGATAAGAGTTATAGCCTTATCTTACCCTACTCGATTTGCTTTTGAAAATAGCTTACTAATGTGTTTTTAATTGGTATTAAATCTTTGTCTAATAAAAAACTTTGTATTTAGAATGCTCAAGTCTCTTTTTGTTTTAGTACTTAGCTTATGAAATTATAGGACTTAATTACTCGTTTAAGGTTAATTTTTGTAGGTATATTTTTAGGCAATTATTAGGTAAGATAATGATATATAGAATACCGTTTATTTATTATGGTAGAGGAAAATCAGATATAATTAAAGGAAGTGTACCAAGTTCAATGTTGGATACACTTCCTTAATTTTTAATATGAATAAATACTATTTTGTAGGTATATTTTTTAGTATTTCTAATAAATAATCCCAAAATTTTTGAACAGTTTCAATATTTGTCATTTCGTCTGGTGAGTGTGGGTTGAGAATGGTTGGTCCAAATGAAATCATGTCCATATCAGGATAAACAGATTTAAATAAACCGCATTCAAGACCCGCATGGATCGCCTTTATATCAGGATCTTTACTAAACATATTTTTATACGTTTCTTTACTTGTATTCAGTATCGCTGAATCCATATTTGGATTCCAGCCTGGATAGCTTCCTGTGTGTTCTGTTTTTGCATTTACAAAATCAAAAGTTGCTTCAATTTTATTGCAAACGTCATCTTTAGCTGTATCTACAGAGCTTCTAGTAAGGAAGAATATCTGTGCTTTTCCATTATTGACATCTACTCTTGCCATATTTGTTGAAGTTTCCACTAGTCCAGGCATTCCATCAGACATTCGAACTACACCGTTAGGCGCAGCATAAACAAGGTTTAAAAGTTCCTTTTGATTTTTAGCAGACATTACTGATTGGGGAGATTCTGCTTTTTCTATATTAACCGTAAGATTTGGTTCTGTTGCAGAAAGTTCATCTTTGATTATATTAGAAATATTATTTATAGGGGTTTCTATATCTGCTCCATTCGGTGCTGTAATAATTGCAGTGGATTCTCTAGGAATAGCGTTTCTAAGTCCTCCTCCATCTATAGAACTTATTCTGATATCAGTTTTTCTAGCTGTTTCCCATAAAATACGATTCATTATTTTATTTGCATTGCCTCTTCCAAGATGTATTTCCCCTCCAGAATGACCACCTTTTAAGCCTTTAACTGTAATTTTATATGCAGCCGCTTCAGTGTTTTTTTCTTCTTCATAATAAAATTCAACACCCGTATCAATGCCACCTGCGCATCCTATGAACAGTTCGCCCTCATCTTCAGAGTCTAAATTTAATAAAATATCTCCATCTAAGATGCCGGGTTTGAGACCAAATGCTCCTGTCATACCAGTTTCTTCATCTGCTGTAAAAAGAGCTTCTATTGGACCATGTTGCAGTTCATTAGATTGTAATACGGCCATCATTGCAGCCATACCAATTCCATTATCTGCTCCAAGAGTTGTTCCCTCTGCCTTGACCCAACCATCCTCTACATAAGCAGAAATAGGATCTGTTTCAAAGTTATGGACTTTGTCATTATTCTTCTGCGGTACCATATCAAGGTGAGCTTGCAGGGTAACTATTTTACAATTTTCCATTCCAGGGGTAGCTGGTTTTTTTATAATAACATTGCCTACTTTATCTGTGATTGTTTCTAAATTGAATTTTTCTCCAAATTCTTTTATAAACTTAAATATTTTTTCTTCTTTTTTTGAAGGTCTTGGGATATTAAGTATTTCAGTGAAATTTTCCCATAATTGTTTTGGTTGAAGATCTGAACCGTCTTTTATTGGTTTCATTGGAATCACCTTTCATTTTTATTTATGACGAAAATACTGTAACAGTAATTTATTCATTACATTCATGTGAAAAATGGATTATTTTGTTTTTTGCCAACACGCATTATATAATTATATAATATTGTTATAGTTTTGTCTATAGTTTAACTAACCATTATTATGTATATACCCAAAACTAAATGGTCTCTTTTTACAGCTGACAGATCAGAAGTAAAGACTAATAAATTATTGATGTCAATTGTAGCAAAATAACTTAAATATAAAAATACCTCTGATACATTGTTAGTAATTAAATATTTTACATGTTAATTTTATATATACTTAACTTGATTTAGTTATATAAACTGGTACTGATTTATGGGAGTTATAGTGTATGCCTTTAGTTAATGTTAATAATATTGATCTTTATTATGAAGAGAGTGGAAAAGGGTTTCCTATTGTGCTTATTTCAGGGTTGGGAGGAAGTAGTGCAAGTTGGCAAACTGTTAGAAATATCTTATCAAGAAAATATAGGGTGATTGTTTTTGATAATAGAGGAGCAGGAAGAAGTAGTGCTCCTGATGCTGCTTATACTATTGCCCAGATGTCGGATGACCTTCATAGCTTGCTTAAACATTTAAATATTACTAGGACTCACATTCTTGGACATTCAATGGGAGGCTTTATTGCTCAGGATTTTGCTCTTAGGTATTCAAGTATGGTGGAAAAGCTTTTATTATGTTGTACCTCTGATAAACTTTCAAAAAGGAATAAAGCACTTTTTGAGAATATGTACGAGTCATGGAAGAGTGGTTTATCTAAAGAGCTTTGGTTTAGGGAATTGTACTGTTGGGTTTTTTCTCAGAATTTTTTTGATGATGAACAAATAATCGATTTTGCTGTTCAATTTGCGCTTGAATATCCGTATCAACAGTCTTTAGCTGGTTTTAAAGGACAATTGCTCGCCTGTGTCGGATTTAATTCGACAGAAAAACTTAAATATATAAAACATAATACGTTGATTATAGTAGGGCATGATGATATTTTGATAACACCAAATGAGAGTAAAATTCTAAATAAAAGAATTTCAAATTCTAAAATGTTAGGTTTTGATGGATGTGGACATACGGTCCATGTTGAAAATAGAGATGCATTTTCAAAAACAGTGCTTGAGTTTTTAAACAATTAATTTCCATAAATTTATTAGGAGTATTACGGTGAAATTTTTAGGTATAATTTTTCTAACTTTGATTTCTGTTATTATGCTGTGTAGTTGCGGTGGAAAGGAAAGACTTACCAAAGAGGAAATAGATCCTTATGATGCTGCTATTGTGACTTTCTTGAATAATAAGTCGATGGACATGAAGGTTGTAGAGTTTATATCTGTGAATGCAAAAGACGACGATACAGCTAGCTGTATTGTCAAAATGCAGGATGTAAACGGTTTATATTCTATAAAGCCTAAATGGAAATTTAAATTTATTAAACAAGATGGAGATTGGATTGTAACTGATTATAAAATTCTCTAACTGTTTAAAAAATTTATAACTGAAAAATATCTGCGTTATGAAATATTTGAAAAAAATAGTAGGAAGGAAGTGTTATCTTTCACCTATAAATATTGATGATGCCGATAAATATGCTGAATGGCTTGCTGATATTGAAGTTAGTCGTTTTCTTCAGATAACCCATCAAATTCTTACAGTTCCAATGGAAAGAGAAATATTAAGTAAACTTTCAAATGATAATATACTTGCAATAGTAGATTTGAAGTCTGATGAATTAATAGGAAGCTGTGGGTTTGTTGAATTAGACCTTCTTAATAAGAAAGCTGAATATGGAATATTTATTGGTAATAAAGGCTATTGGGGGAAGGGATATGGTAAAGAGGCTACAACATTGGCTCTTGATTTTGGATTTAATATTTTAAACTTAAACAATATTATGCTAAAAGTCTATTCTTATAATAAAGGAGCAATAAAATGTTATGAGAAGTGTGGCTTTAAACTAATTGGCCGAAGAAGGTCTACAAGAATTATTAATAAAACAGCATATGATGAAATCTATATGGACATATTAGCTTCTGAATTCAAAACATCAATTTATTCAAAGTATTTTGATGCTGAGGAGAAATAAAATGAGATACTGGAATCTTGTTGTTCTTATATATATAGCAGTGTTAACCAGTGCCCTTTATTTTGGGAAATTGATGTTGTCTGCTGAAAAAAAGATTGAACGAGGTAAAAACAACTGAATTAGAGATAAATGCTTCAGCAGTTTCCGGGATGGTTGTTTATTTTTTAAAGGATCTGAAATTTCAGATGAAATATGTTTGCAGCAAGGTTGAGAATCTAGATAAAAAACCACAGTTAGATGAACTTGAAAATTTATATAATATGTTTGTTGAAACTGGACTTCCTGTTTTAAATGTAGGCTTTATAAAAACAGGTTTTTAACGGAAATATTAAGGATATTAGTTACCTTTTTATGATATTGAAAGCTGACAAAGTCGGAAAAATGATTCAATTACCTGATAAAGAAAATAATAAGACAAAATTTTATGTGGCATATCCTGAGTCGGTAAACGTAAAATCTGTCCATATATATGATTTATGTACAATCAGTCAATTCTTACATCAGTGTTATATATTCCTGGCTTCAGCCCATTTGTCCGGAAGTAATTCAAAGAGTCTGTTGTTTTGGTGTGTCATCAGCCTTTTGAAGATATCAGTCATATATTCAAATGGTTCTATTCCCATAATCCTGCATGTTTGAATAAGCGAGTATATAACAGCAGCAGCTTCACCTGCTCTTTTACTTCCAAAGAAAAGCCAGTTTTTTCTGCCGAGTACAACTTTTCTTAATCCTCTTTCAGCAGTATTATTTTCCATTCTGATATTTGGATCATTCAGATAGAGTCTGAAGTTATTTTCATATTTAAGCATATATCCTATAGCTTTTGCCAGATTGGATTTTGGTAGCAGTGTACCTTCTACTACTTTTTCTCTGAGCATTGTGAAAATTTCATCAATAATTTTAAGTTCATGTTCCTGTCTTATTTTCAGCCTTGTTTGCGAATCAGCTTTCCATGCCAGCCTTTCAAACATAAACAAATACCTGATCTTTCTCAGGACATTATCTCTGAGTTTCAAGTCAATAGATTTTACTTCTTCAAAATATCTGCGTGCATGACACCAGCATGCAGCCCGGTCAATACATGAGCTTTCATCAGCATCAAGCTTTACATATGCCTCATATGCATCAGCATGAATGACACCTTCAAAATTTTTAAGAAAATTTGTTGGATAGAAATGACTTCTGTCGGGGCTGAAGGAATATATCTGATATGGAGGTGCATTGGGATTGGCACAGGAGTATATCCATATTCTTGTAGTTTTTGTTTTACCATTGCCTGGGTCAAGCATATTTACAGCGGTATCATCTGTAAATAGATAACCTGATTTAAAAAGATTTTCTCTCATCTGATCATATATAGGTGTCAATTTAAGGCCAATATTCATAATAAGCGAACTTAATGTCTGCCGTGTTACTTTTATATCATGAGCTGCAAGCTTTTCCTGTATTCTGTATATTGGCATATGGTATGCATATTTTTCAGTAACAATATGAGCCATAAATTCCGGTGTAAACTTTGAACCTGTAACAATACAGTCAGGAACAGAACACTGAACAACGCCGGCAAGTGAATTGTTTTTTACTGCGTATTTAACTGTAACTGTTCTGTGTATATAGTAGGAAGATGTTCTGTACCCAAGCTTCTCTGTAACATCACGACCTATTTCTACTAACTCTTCTCCCGTTTCAGGGTGTATTCTGTTTTCAGGAGGAATATCTATTACTTCCTCTTTGACATCCAGAGTATCGGGGTACTCTACTTTATACTGATTTTTATTTTTGCTTTTCTTTTTACGTTTATGCTCAGGAATTACCTTCAACCCTACTTTTGTTTCATCTTTTTCTGGAATATTCAATCCCGGAAGTACAGGCAATTCAGGAGGAAATTCTTCTATAAAACGCTCTGATTTTTGTCCAGACACCTGTCTCTTAAACCACTCAAGCTGTTCTTTAAGACAAAGTAGCTCGGCTTCCAGAAAGCGGTTTTTACTCTCAAGCTCTTCTATTGTTTTAACTGATTGTTCTACTGTTGCATCCATATAAAAAGATACAGCGCAACAGTATTATTTACACTCAAAATTTAGATTTCAGCTAACTTTTTTCAAGTTGAATCTTTTATCCAGACTACTGGGTTTTATACCTTCAAAAAGCATTAGAAAGTCTCGTCTTGAAAGTTCTGTTCTACCTGTGTTATCTATGATGAATCTACCTTTTTCAAGACGTTTATAGTAAATTTCAAAACCATCGCCATCAAATCTTAATACTTTAATTTTATCTTTAAGTCTGTTTAGAAAAACAAAACAGCTTCCACTTAGAAGTTTGCCGGGAAAAGATGACTCAACTAATCCGCTCAAACCTTCAAAACTCATATGCATATTTGCAGGCCTATCGTATAAATATATTAATGATTGACTGATATTGATCATAACACCTCCAGTAGTGCTTTAACTGTTTTCTGAAATTCATTTACTTCAAACCCTCTGCTAAGGCAAATATTAACAGATTCACCAATCGAAATATTAATTCCTGCTGAATCTGGTTGAATACCTTCAGATAATAACCTTGAATTATTAAACTTCATCCTGACAAAACTACTTGTAACCGCAGCTGCAACTTCTACATCAAGCTTCTTTAACTTGCTGTACCAGCCATGAAATGTACTGCAGGGAATATTCATTCTGCGGCAGTACTCATGCTGACTTAAACCTGATGCAGACCACTTAGATACTTCATGCTTCCACTTGACTATATTCTCGGATTTATGATTCGCCATTACTGAACCTCCTCAAAGATGTTAATAATTCATTACAGAAATATTATAAAATTAACACTGTGAAAGAAGATTAAAAGATGGGGGCTAATTGACGCTTACCTGAGTCGAATAATATTTTCTGTTCTCCCACAGGGCTATTTCAAAAAAAAATAGGATTCCAATTTCATACTGCAAAGCAGTATAGTTTGGTAGGTCCACATTTTAATGTGGGTGTAAATACATATCAAAATTTGCGCCACAAAGTGGTGCTGTAAAGACATCTGCCACACCGCTTTGCGGTGCATTGTAGCGAGATTCCTAACTCCGGATTAAAATCCGTAGCTACCAAACATAATCGCTTTGCGATAAAAATGTTACAGTAAAGAGACATTTATAGTAAAATAAAATATATATTTTTTATTAGTATTAATAAATGTTTAATCACTTATAGTTAGACATTAAAAATGTTTCTTGAAATAGTCCTGCCTAACAGGCGAATATCAGGGGCGATTTTAGTATAAAAACAGGAAAGACAAAGTTCTCTTGAGGAGTCAGATTTTACTCCCATTCGCCTGTACGAGAGCTTTTTGTTAGTGCGCCAAGCAAGCTTGGTGCTTCTTATATGGTGATCTACGACCTCATGGTGAAACAGTAGAAAGTCCGTATCAGGTAAGGATTAACCATCCACCTGTACCGAGTGTTGCGGATATGTAGGATAGCGCTCTGTATCCCTGTTTTCACAGGCTGATGCAAACATGCAAACGAAATATCCGAAGCGTACACAGGGAATACTGCAGGCCGCAGGGAAAACGTACTTTCCCTAAGCGAATCAGCCCCGTAAAGAGTATCAAAGCAGATGATGACAGTGTTAACATGCTGGAAATCGAAACAGAGGAATCGTTACTGGTGAGATTCCCGAGGGTCTGCCGTGGTTATAGAGCGTGGCATGTAGTAATAGAAGCATCAGGAACTTGGGAGAGCCTGCTTTCTCCTACAGGAAAGGTAGGACAAAACAACCAAAAGAAGTTAGTCCGAAGGAATGCAGGCAGTCTTATTATCTCATAGTACTCTGAGACGGTAACACCGATCACACGGGAAAGGAGATAACGGTATTACGCAGTCTGTAAAGGAAACATGTACGAATAAGAAAGGTCGAATAATACATGCAAACCTCACTGCAGGGAATAGCAAACAAAGCAAAGAAAAATAGAAAATACAAATTCGGTAATCTTTACAGTTTACTGAATGAGGAAAATCTGTACTGGTGTTTTAGTCAGATGAATAAAAAGGCTTCTCCAGGTGTTGATAGAATAGATTATTATACATATGAGAATAACTTAACTGATAATATTAACAAACTTGTAGACAATCTCAAGAGCAAAAGATACAAGGCAAAACTAGTACGCAGAAAGTATATTCCAAAAGGTCACAGCAAACGTCGCCCTTTGGGAATACCTTCTATATCAGATAAACTTCTACAGACAGCATGCAGTAAGATTCTGGAATCAATTTATGAACAGGATTTTATGAAATTCAGTCACGGTTATAGACGTGGGCATGATCCACGCAATGCAGCTCTTAATATCAGACGGCAAATTCAGTTTGGAAATTACCGCTGGATTCTTGATGCTGATATTAAAGGATTCTTTGACAATATCAATCATGACTGGATGATAAGAATGCTGGAAGAACGTATTAATGATAGAAGTTTTCTTAACTTGATAAAGAAATGGCTGAAAGCAGGCATTCTTGAAGAGGATGGTAAAGTAATCAATCCTGTAACAGGAACTCCGCAGGGAGGATCAGTCTCTGCTGTACTTGCAAACATATACCTGCACTATGTGCTTGATTTGTGGTTTGAAAAGAAAGTAAACCCAAAGTGTAAAGGAGCAGTTACAATATTGCGCTTTGCTGATGATTTTATATGCTGTTTTCAGTTTTATGATGAAGCTAAAAAGTGCCTTGAAAATCTAAAGACGAGACTTTGGAAATTCAACCTGAAACTTGCAGAAGATAAAACACGATTGATCAGGTTTACTCGATTTATCACAACAAACAGCGAAAGCTTCATATTCTTAGGTTTTGAATACAGGTGGCAAACTGCAAGAAGTGGAAAACCTGTTGTAAAACTTAAGACTTCAAAGAAGAAATACAAGCTCGCTGTTCAGTCTGTCAAAAGTTGGATTAAAACCAATAGAAGCTCAAGAATAAAAGAACTAATGAAAACATATAAATCAAAACTGCATGGTCACTGGAATTATTATGGTGTATGTGGTAATTTTGATATGTTACGGAGATTCTATTGGGTCGCTAACAGAATAATATTCAAATGGATAAACAGAAGAAGTCAGAGGAAAAGCTATAACTGGAACGGATTTATGGAAATGATTAACTTCTATAAAATACCAAAACCAAAAATTATAGCTTATTAATATTAATCATTGCTTTGGTACGAAGCGAGTAATAACGGGGAACCTTGTGCGGGAAAACCGCTCGCTGGGGGCTGAGAGGGGGCAGCCGGGCAACTGGCTGTACCTACCTTACATCCTAAAAAATATTGAAATTATTTACAATATACTGTATTATTAGTTGTACAATAATTAATACATGAGAATTAAAATGCAAAGAATAAATCTTTCCGATGATATAAGGCCATTATCAGATTTTAGAGCTGAAGCAGCCACCTGCATAAAACATGTCCACAATACTAAAAGACCTATTGTAATAACCCAAAGAGGTAAGGGGGTAGCTGTCTTACTTGATATAAAAGAATATGAAGCTTTACAGGAGAAAATAGAATTATTACAGGATGTTTACAAAGCTGAACGACAGATAGAAACAGGAGAAACTGTCTCACATAATCAAGCAAAGGCAAATATCCTATCAAGGTTAAAAAATGAAAGTTGAGTGGACTCAATTAGCGCAGGATAGAGTTTTTGATATTGCAGCTTATATATCACAGGATAGCTTTAATGAAGCAGAAAAATGGGTAGATAGAATATTCGATTATGTAAAAAGATTAAGTACATTTCCAGAAAGTGGCAGAAATATTCCAGAACTCCCAAGCAGAAAAGAAATAAGAGAACTAATATTTGGCAACTACAGAATTATATATAGAATTGAACAGAATACCGCTTATATATTGACCGTTAGAAATTTCCAATAGATGAAATAATAAAGGATAACTAAGCCGTTCCCAGAAACCCTCACGAGCTGATGGAAAAGTTGCAGAATAAAGATTTTGTGTTTCATCAGAACAGACGCAGTCAGACAGAAGGAAGAATTGGAATATTCAAAAATAACTTTACAGGAAGTCCGATAAAAAATAAAAAATTTGAATATAAAAATATCTCTGTTGCATGGGCTGTCTTGACGCACAATCTTTGGGTTCTCGCAAGACTTGATTATATCGATGAAGCTACATTGAAAGAAGCTGCATAGAACAAATTTTATCTAAAATTTGTAATGACAAAACGTAACCGGTCTATCAAAATACTGCCAATTTACATGCAAGTGTTAATAAAATACATAAAACCGTTCTAAAAAATAGATATTCTGACAACCGGACACTATCAACTGAAAGCAGATCCATTCAAAAGCAAGTTTTTGGGACAGACTCTATAATAAACTCTACTTGTATTGAACTAGGATTCAATGTAGACTCTTTTTAAATTTCGAATTTTAAATCGGCTTTTGTATATTATCATCAATAGATTTTTGCAGAGCATAACAGGAATCTTTCCCACTACTCCAGGATATTAATGCTGTTTTATTTTTATGCATAATTGTTATTTTCTACTTTATATTATCGGCATAATATTGCCACCGCAAACCGGAATATAAGCACCGGCAATAAAACTGGCAAGATCAGAAACTAAAAATACTACCACATTTGCTACTTCCTGATATCAGCACCTCTTCTCTTTAACGGAACTGTTTGCTCATAAGTTATATGCTCATGTGTTTCTCCAACAGTATCTTTTTCACTTTTTATCCAACCTGGGGCTACTTGATTTACTGTTATATGTATTCTCATATTCCTTTTGTTAAAACTCTATAAACTCCGTCCATTACCAGATAAACCTTGCTCGTTTTTTATACAGTTTCTAGAAAACCTAATAGTTTTAGACATAATATGGTAATATCTTGTATAACATACGATATAAAATAATCTTTTAAACATAAAACTACTGAAAAAAGCTTTTTATTACGAGGAGAGGAGAATAATGAATATTGCACTAAGTCATTTTAGAATTGGAGAAACAGATGGTGTTTCTCTCGAAATGGAAAAATGGAAATTAATTCTGGAAAAGATGGGACATAAGGTTTTTTATTTAGCCGGTAGTGAAGGTAATACCGAAGCTTATATAATACCTGAACTTCATTATAAAGAAGAGGAAAATCTTAAATTTATAGAGAATGCATTTGTAAAACTGGAAGATTTTAAAAACGAAGGTGAATTCAAAAATGCTATTGAAACATATACTAAAAGAACAGAAAAACATTTGGAAGAATTTATTAAAAAGTATAAAGTAGATGTGCTTGTCCCAAATAATATTTGGTCTCGTGGATGGAATATACCTGCCGCTATTGCTTTTAAAAATATTATCGAAAAATTAAATATTAAATGTGTTGCTCACAATCATGACTTTTACTGGGAACGGGAAAAATTTGTTAAAGGTACATGTGATTATGTTGAAGCTTGTCTAAAAGATTATTTCCCTCCAAAAAGTAATTTGATCAAGCATGTAGTTATTAATGAAATTGCCAGAGACGAATTAAAAGGCCGTAAGGGATTAAGTTCGGTTAACGTCCCTAATGTCTTTAACTATTCAGCCCCTTTATGGACTGTGGATGGGTATAATAATGATTTCAGAAAAACTATCGGTTTAAATGATAATGATATACTTATACTTCAGGCTACCAGAATTGTAGAAAGAAAGGCTATAGAGTTAGCAATAGACGTTGTTTCTAAAATACATTCAGAGAAAAATCTTAATACGCTATATGCCAAAAGGTTGTATAATGGAAGAGTATTTACCAAAGAGAATAGAATTGTTCTTGTCCTTGCCGGACTTCATGAATTCAGTTCAAAATACATTGAATATCTAAAGCAAAGGGCTAAAGAAAGAGACGTAGAATTGCTTCTTATAAATGATATAATAGAAGATGTTCGCTGTACAAAAGAAGGAAAAAAGTGTTACTCTTTATGGGATGCCTTTGCTAACTCTGACCTTGTTACTTATCCCAGTATCTATGAAGGTTGGGGAAATCAGTTTCTTGAAACCGTTTTTGCGAAAAAACCTGTAGTTGTATACGAATATCCGGTTTATTTAACTGATATAAAATCGTCTGGTTTTGATATAATTTCTCTAGGCAGCAAGCACACTGTTGGAGAAAATGGATTAGTTAATGTAGAGAATCATATTCTTGAAAATGCAGCAAAAAAATCCGTAGAGGTTCTGACTGATAATTTATGTAGAAACAATATGATAGAAAAGAACTTTGAAATCGCAAAGCAGAATTTCTCATATGACAGCCTGGAAAAATATTTAACAGAACTGTTTCAATAGTAACAGTCGTATATAATGGTTATTCCCAGATGTATATACTCAAACTATTTCAAAATACTGGTTTTATTTTTTCAAAATGATCATTAATACGTGACCTTAAAGTTTCAGAAATATTGTCCCATTCATTTCTGAAAAAATCTAAAACATCAGATTTAAACTCTTTGAATGAGGTAAAAACTTTGTTATTTCTTACATGTTCGTTCATTACTTTCCATACACGCTCAATCGGGTTAAGATTTGGACTGTAGGGTGGAAGTATATGCAAAATGAATTTTTTATGAGGAGGCGGCTTTTGCAAAGCGTCAAGTAACATTTGAGCAGTTACTTTCTTTTCCTCTAAAATTTTCTTATTTATAAAGAATTCAGGTTCGTTTTTCAAAACCATATACAGGTTTTTTCTCAATCTCCCTGTAAGTTGTTTATTATTAGCCGGTAATTTTATCTGATAATAGTCTTCTAAATATTTTCTATTGAAAGGATCTTTTATTCCAAGATATGCACCAACTTCTTTACATGTATGAGCACCTCCGCCGTCTGCAATAAGATGTATGGTACCGCTAGAGGCGGTTGAATCATCAAGATATCTCAGAAAATCTAATGTAGCATTGCCATCTATTGTTTTATACTCTTTTGTAAAAATAGACATACTTTCTAAATCTATTGCTCCTGTAAGATTTATCCTGCTTCTGCCTGCAACTGTAGCTATCATTTTCTCAACACCTTTCCTTATCCAGCCTAATGTGATTTTTGTGGCTTGAGTTGGGTGAACACTATCCATAAAAAATATTTTATCATTTTCTTTGAGGTTATTCTTTATTTCATCATATTCTGCTTTAAAAGCTTCCTGCTTTTCGGTATTGTACTTAAGTGGGACTCCTTTTGGAGCTTTATAAGAAAATCTATTATGCTTTAACCAGTTATACATTCCCTGCTGAGTATATTTTATGCCGTAAGCATTGTAAACATATGCAATGATCTCTTTAGTGCTTGGGTAGGTATTTTTTTCTAAATGATTTATTAATTCATTAGTTTGTTCAGAAGTCAACAGGCTGCTTGAACCGCCACTTTCATTTTTCAATTTTTTATTATCCAAATAATCTTTAAGGTGAGTTGTTACTGTTGTTTCATGAATTCTTAATGCCTGAGCTATTTGTGATTGAGACCAACCCTCGGATGAAAGCAACACAGCTTTTATACGGTCACAGGCCTTACTGTTTCGCTCTTTTTTATGTTGTGCTTCAAGTTTTATTTTTTCGTCTAGTGTTAATTGGATATTCATATCTAGGGCTTGTCCCTATATGTTTATCTCTTTTATAAGCAGAAAGATATGCTATATTACTTTGTGTTAAACGTATCAAATTTGGCACATAAGTAACAAAAACTATCATTATAATAGTCAGAGGCATATCTTTCATGGATTATACAATATCATTTCAAAGAGAACTTTCACTTAATATTCCTAAAGTTGTAAAGAATAAAGACTATCAAGATTACGAACACCTCCTTAAACGTATCAATGAAATACTTTGCGCAACAGGAGTGGATTTAGATTTTGCTGAACACTATGTGAATACAATTTCTAAACAAAGCAGCAAAGAGCTTACCCTGAAACAGATCAGGAAATACAGCAAATACGGAATAGCAGCTCTAAGATGCATGATAGTAAAAAATCTTACGGGTCTTGGTTTTAGAGAGTTAAGTGTCAGACTTGCAGAAAGTACACTCCTTCAATGGTTCTGTAATTTAGAAAATTTAGATGTAATAAAAGTACCATCTAAATCACAACTTCAAAGATACTCCCTCTGTGTAAGTGAAGACTATCTGCGCAAACTAATTGAATCATTACGAGAAAAGATATCTTTACCTGAAAATATTCTAAATCTGAAAAGTCCATTCAATTGTGAAAATATTTACCTTGATGCTACTTGCCTGAAAGCTAATATCCATTTTCCTGTAGACTGGCTTTTACTGCGTGACGGTATGGTTTCACTTTTGAAGTCTATTTTGGTAATTCGCAGGCATGGTCTCAAACATAGAATGCAACCACCTGAAGAATTTATCCATCGTGTAAATCTTCTTTGTATTGAAATGACAAATGCAAGGAGAAAACAAGACAGCAAGAAAATACGCAAAGCTGTTTTAAGAGAAATGAAAAAACTCTCAAAAGTTATAAGAGGACATGCCGGAACTTATTATAAAATTTTGCAGAAGCATTGGAGAGAAAGGACAGATCTTAGTGAAGGGCAGGCAAATGAAGTGCTTAAGCGTATCAATGATGTCCTCACAAAACTTCCCGAAGCCATAAGACAGGCACACAGCAGAATAATTACTGGATTACAAATAGAAAGTAAGGATAAAATACTTAGCTTATTCGATGATAGTGCAAGAGTTGTAAAAAGAGGCAAGGCAGGTGCAGAAGTTGAATTTGGCAATACTTTATTTTTAGCAGAACAGTCAGACGGTTTTATTGTGGACTGGCATCTCTATGAAGCTTCCGCACCATCTGATGCCAAAATGACAATTGAAAGCATCAATAGAATGACAGAACGAAATATAGGAATCAAAAGTGTTGCCGGAGATAGAGGTTGTGACAGTAAGAGATGTCAAAACCTCGTTGTAAAGAAAAAGATAGCAAATAACATATGTCCTAGAAATCCGCATGAACTTATAGAAAAGCTTCAGGATAATAATTTTGTTTTCCATCAGAACAGGAGAAGTCAGACAGAAGGTAGAATTGGAATATTCAAAAACAACTTTACAGGAAGTCCAATAAAAAACAAAAAATTTGAATATAAAGATATCTCTGTTGCATGGGCTGTTCTTACTCATAATCTTTGGGTTCTTGCAAGACTTGATTATGACAATGAAGCAACATTAAAAGTAGCGGCTTAAAGCTTTCCATAAATTATCAAATCTTTGAACAAGCTCTTAGACGTAACCGTTCTGCTAAAATTATGCATTCTGGAAGTAATCCTGATAAATATCTTAAATTTTGCAACACAATCTAGAAAACTGACTACCCGCTACTGGCTACTGAAAACTGAATATCATTAAAACTGAGTTTTTGGGACAGGCTCTATCTATCAATATAGGCTGTATTAGGATATTACAACTCATGCAACTGTATTTTCATTCAGTTTGAGTATATAAGTTAATATTTTGTGCTAATACAAAATGAAATGTATGTAGAGACATGAGGTACGTGTCTTTGTCCAGTGTACAATTGCGGTGATAAAAAACTGGGTATATCTGAGACAGACGCCGTCTGTCTCTACATCTTAATCTTGGTTGTTAATGTTCTTCTGTGTTAATATAAAATAAATGTATGTAGAGACACGCGGTGCGTGTCTTTGGATAGTGTAATATTACAAAATATATCTAATCGAATAAAAATGAATAGCGATTTATATAAAAATAATTATAGAACATCGTCCCATCGCCTTAAAGGACGTGATTATTCTTACCCGGGATGGTATTTTATAACAATATGTACAAATGAACATAAGAATCTTTTTGGTAAAATTAATAATGCTAAAATGCAATTGAGTTCATTAGGAGAAATTGTGAAAACTGAGTGGGAGAAGACAATAGATATCCGCAGAGAAATTGAATTGGACGAATATATTATTATGCCTAATCATCTTCACTTTCTCGTCGGAATAGATTTTATTCATTACTCTAAAAAAACAGATTATGTAAAAAATATAGCTGGAAACTATAAACCTAAATCTATATCTACTTTAATTTCAGGGTTTAAGTCATCTGTAGCATCAAAAATAAGAAAAGTATTAGATATGGATAAGGATTATAAAGTTTGGCAGAGAAATTATTATGATCATGTTGTAAGAAGTTTTGAATCACTAGAGAAAATAAGATCTTACATTAGAAATAATCCAGTATCATGGGAGGAAGATAGATATCATAGAAAATGATTTTGTTATATTTCTATAAATTTATCGATTTTAGAACCTGTTTATGATCTTCTCAGCAACAATGCAATAAATGCAACATTTACCATTTGCATACTTGTTTCAATTTTTCTTTCACAGTTTTTCCAAAGCCTTCTACATTTTTCAAGCCACGAAAAACTGCGCTCAACAATCCATCGTTTTGGTAATACTTTAAACGTATGCAGCTCGTTTCTCTTAACAACTTCTACAGTAGAACCAATAATTTCTTTTACTTTTCCTGCAAATTTTTCACCAGTATAGCCTCCATCGGCTAAAACATTGATAACATTGCAGAGTTTCTCTTTTCTATTACTGAACATTGTTACTGCACCGTCTCTGTCTGTAACATTTGCAGTTGTAATGTATATTGCATGTGGTAATCCAAGTATATCAACTGCTATATGGCGTTTAATTCCTGAAACCTTATTACCGGCATCATATCCTTTTTGTTCTGCTGTTTCGGTATTTTTAACACTTTGAGCATCAATAATACAGAATGTAGTTTCCTCATTTCTGCCATTCTTAATCCTCTCTTTGCCAACCAGCTTTTTTTAATGCTGCATCAAAAATACTTTCTCCTGATTCATTCCCGCTTTTCCATTTTGGATAATCTTTGGGTAACATTCTCCATTGGCAACCTGTTTTGACAACATAAAGTATTCCACAAAAAACATCATACAGATCTAACTTCTTTGGCTTTGTCTTTTTTCTGGCATCTTCAAGCATTGGACGTATTATTTCAAATTGGGTTCGTGATATGTCACTCGGATAACTTGCTCGTATAAAATATTTCCATAAAATTAATAATTGATAAAAATCATTTTTATACTCCATTATATAGAAACTAAAGTTTCCCCGTTTTTTTTGGGGTGTTCTTTGAAAACTTGATTTTCTCAGATCCACTATACTTCTGTTAATCATCATCAGAAAACTTTAGAATTAAAAAAAATGCAATTTTTTTAAATCTATAGCAATGGTGATTTTTGAAAAATTTTTTCTCATCTTTTTTGTGAGATGCCCAGTATCAGCGTTTTCAGTTGTTTTAAGCCCCTCGAAAGAGAAAAGATGATTTTTTTGAGGTCTTTGGCAGTACTATTCAGTGAGCTTTGTTTACTTTTGTCAAGTTTTAAGACATAACATGTTTATTGTAAAAAGCTTACAAATTGCAGTCAGGTGACTGAACATGCTATATTACTCTATTATCAAAATTAAAAAAAAGGAGTAATACAACATGTTCAGTAATTGCAAATTTAGCACATTAATAGATGAAGTTGCAACAGTAATTCCGAGAAAAGACAGAAGAATTATTTTTAAAACCATTATAACCGGTTTGATTATCAGCGAAGGCAGTAAATGTATTTCAGCAATTTATCGTCTGTTTGCAATAATGATGCTGTCTAATAAGATATCGAGAAAAAAATATTACGGTTTTCTGCAGTCAGGAAAACTTAAACTTGCTTTAGTATGGAAAAAACTTTTTACAATACTTGGTGATGATATCCAAACATCCGGCAGACTTCTTGTAGCTCTTGATGATACAACATATGGAAAGACAGGAAAGAAAATTGCAAACTGCGATACTCATTACGATCATGCGGCTAAACTGAACAGCTCTAAATATCTTTTTGGACATTGCCGTGTTGTTCTCGGGATACAAAAGTTTATCCATGGACGCTGGGCATGTCTGCCCGTAAAACAAAAAGTTTACCGGCTTAAAAAATCTGTAGATAAAAAAGAATTTAAAACTAAGATAGAGATTGCCGGAGAACTGATTAATGAGCTGTATGAACAGTTTTCTATTCCTATGCTGGTAGTTACTGACAGTTGGTTTGGTAATAAGTCATTGACAAAAGTTTTAAACTCCTATAAAGAATCAATGCATATCCTTACTCGTTTAAGAATTGATTCAGCTCTCTATGATTTTCCGCCTGAAAGTAAAGCAAAAAAAAGAGGGAGAAAGAAAATTTACGGTATTCGATTACCAAAGTTATCGAAGCTGGCAGCGACTCTTGATAAAAAAGAAGATTATTTCTTCATTTACGGCAAAAGCAGAAAATGTGAATATTCAGAATTTTTATGTATGCACAAAGGATTTAAAACCAAAGTTAAAGTTGTTCTTGTTCACTATAAAAACGGATGGTTCTTTCCAATTGTATCTACCGACTGCAGCCTGACGGCTCAGCAGATGATAGAATATTATTCTGCAAGATGGAAAATAGAAAGCGGTTTTAAAGAACTTAAACATGAACTCGGTGCTCTGGATAATCAGGCAAGAAAAAGGAATTCTGTAGAAAATCATTTTGATCTGTGCTGCATTGCCATGACCGCAGCATGGATATACACTATAAAACAGGAGAAGGCTCCTGTTAGAAAATTTAAAACTGCAAGAGCAAATTCATATGCTTTTGCTGATATAAGAAGAAAAATTAAAAACGAATATTATGAGAGTTTTAATTTTATGGATATTTGCTCTTCAAAAGGCAAGTCACTGATAAATTATATTAGAGATATCATTTTTCAGTGTGCCGGGTAATTTTTTAACTCTCAAAAATAAGGAATGTTTAGTATAGAAAATTACTGGACCTTAAAAAGATTTTAAACAGATTCTAAGTTTAAATAATGTAGAAACACCCAGTGCGTGTCTTTATCCAGTGTACAATTGCAGTGATAAAACACTGGGTATATCTGAGACAGACGCCGTCTGTCTCTACATCAACTGATATTGGGTATTAGTATTTTGAGTGTTAGTTTATATGTGAAAAAGTATAGAGGTATGCGGCGCGTATCTTTAGAGGTATATATACTCGCAACGATTTGGTTTTCGAGATTTTATATTTCCCTTCTAACCTAAAATCTTAATTGAAATTATCTTTGCAACCAAGCATGTATATAATTAAATCATGTACATGATTGGGCGGCAAGAATGCGAGTATGGAAAATGAAAACCGAATCCGCCATGTTTATGTTTAATGGGCATAGCCTAAATGCTTAATGGACTTTAGGAGGTTGAAACAATGATTTGCAATGCTTTATAAAGGATGGTGGTAGGCCCACCGATGCCTGTTTACAGGAATAGGTATCAAACTACTTTAAAGTCATATCAGTCCAACGATTGGTATGGGGAGCATTTAAAGAAAAGGCAACTTATAAAAGTTGTCAGGTAAGTATGAAAGAGATGAACGTAAGTGAACCACTGATGAAATGTCGAAAACATAGGAATGGATGTCAAAAATGGGAAAAGTCGTGGCCCATGATAAGTTTGGAAGAAACCTGTTTACCGACCAGGCGGCACCCGGCACTAAGGTGGCATGACTTTTATACAGGCCTTTATAAGGAACTTGGGAACCTGTTTATAGATGTAAAGGGAAAAATTCAAGCAGGAAACACCTGCAAGAATCACATTACCGATGATATAAGCAGGGGCGGAGCAACCCGTAGTAGTGCTGAAACTTCTGTAATGGAAGTGGAGCGAAGGAGTTGCATCTGCGAGGATTCAGAATTAAACAACAGCTACTACAGCAGGAGGATTTAATTTATGAATCCAAAACCGTTTAAAATTTCCAAATGGATGGTATTTGATGCTTTTAAAAAGGTCAAATCAAACAAAGGCTCGGCAGGTATAGATGAAGAATCGTTGATGGATTTTGAAGAGGATTTGAAGAATAACCTTTACAAAATCTGGAACAGGATGTCTTCTGGAACATACTTTCCCCCTCCAGTGAAATGTGTTACTATTCCGAAAAAGAATGGTGGCGAACGTATGTTAGGAATACCTACAGTTGCAGACAGAATTGCACAAATGGTAGTAAAAATGCATATAGAACCAATAATTGACTCTATTTTTCATGAAGATTCCTTTGGGTATCGACCAAACAAATCAGCGATACAGGCAATAGGTAAAGTGAGAGAGAGGTGTTGGAGGTTTAACTGGGTTCTGGAGTTTGATATAAAAGGTCTTTTTGACAACATAGATCATGAACTCATGATGAAAGCAGTTAAACATCATATTAAAGAAAAATGGGTTTTTCTTTATATAGAACGGTGGCTAAAAGCATCAATATTAACAGGAAACGGGAAAATAGAAACAAGAGTTAAAGGAACACCGCAAGGTGGAGTAATCAGTCCTTTGTTGGCAAACCTGTTTCTACATTATGTTTTCGATTACTGGATGAATAAGAATTATCCCCAAAACCCCATTGTTAGATATGCGGATGACGGGGTAGTACATTGCCGTACAGAGCTTGAAGCTAAAAGGTTATTGGATTCTCTTCATAAGAGATTCAAAGAATGCAAGTTAGAGCTTCACCCTAAAAAGACAAAGATTGTTTATTGTAAAGATGATAATCGTCAGGGGAACTATCATACAACTGGCTTTGATTTTCTTGGTTATACATTTCGACCTGGAAGATCAAAAAGCAGGTATGGAAAGTGCTTTATCAGTTTTACTCCTGCTGTCAGTCGCAGTGCCTGTATCAGTATGAGACAGACTACCAGAAATTGGAAAATTAGATTGAGAAGCGATAAAACCATTCAGGATATATCAAGAATGTACAATCCAGTAATAAGAGGATGGATAAATTATTTTGGAAAATATTGCAAGTCTGCTCTTTATCCTGTATTCAGGCATTTAAATGAAACCCTTGCAAAGTGGGCAACTAGAAAATTTAAAAGATTTAGAAGACGTAGACAAAGGGCAAGGTTATGGCTGGGGCGACTGGCAATTAATACCCCTCAGTTATTTGCACACTGGCAAATAGGGGGTAAACCTGCGGTTTGTAGATAGGAGCTGTATGATATGAGAGTATCCCGTACAGTTCTGTGAGAGCTTGAGGGTGAGATTCCCTCATTCTACTCGACTGCCAATAATTTGGAATTTTTCATTTAATAATGTTTTTAATTCAGCTGTATGATTTTTAATATCTCTGAAAAAATCCATAGTTGTTTTTCTGAATTCATCAAATGTTCTACAGCAACAGTCATAAAGAATCTTTTTTCTAAAAAACTTCCATAACCTTTCTATTAGATTCAAATTTGGACAATATGGAGGAAGAAAAACAATTTTTACTCTGGAATTTTTCAAATATTCCTGAACTTTTTTTGATCTATAGTATCCTGCATTGTCGGCAATTATATAAATGGCCGGTGCCAATAAGTATAAAACTTCAATTTTCTTAAGCAGTTCAATTGTGGAATCCGCGTTAACACAACTGTCTTCATGTATAACAAGATCAAGACTTTCAATATTAACTGCTCCGTTTAGATTAATCCTTTTACGTCCTGTATTGGCTTTTACTTCTTTGTCTTTACCTTTTTCTATCCGGCAGTAAGTAGGTTTTGAATTGAACTCGGGATGAGCACCGTCCATAAACATTATCACACTGTCTTCGTGTTTGAAATTCTTCAGTCTTTCATATTTCTTTAAGTGTTTCAGTTGTTCATTCGGATCTGGATTTGAAGGTATTACTTTGGTAAGTTTATATACAAAATTTAATCGATATTTTTTATGGTCTGATCATCAAGTAAAAGAATTTCAGAAATTCTAGTATAGTTCCAGCCTTTATCAAGTAGAAGAATAGTTTTGATACGGTCAGCAAACTTACGGTTGCTTTCTCTTCTGTGAAGTTCTTTAAGCTTTTTAATCCTGGAATTGGACAAATTCTTTAGTGGGGCGAATAGTCCTGTATTCTTTTTTTCATTTCGGAAAAATTCTAATTTTGGAGAAATTTATATACAAAAGCAAAACTATAATAAACTCTACTTGTATTGAACTAGGATTCAATGTAGACTCTTTTTTAATTTCGAATTTTATATCGGCTTTTGTATACTTTTCTCACATTTTTGAAATACATCTTTATGTGCAGCCATAACATGATGAATACTTTGTCCTTTTTGAACCCCGGATTTAATCAGGTTATTGTAGATTTTTATCTCATTGGGAGAAACATCTATTCCCTGACGGGATTGAACCAGCAGAATTTTATATTCATCCATAGCGTTATTTGCACAATAGAAGTATTTACGTATTTTACATTTCTTCATGTCAGAACAACCATTGCCCACATAAGGAGCTTTAGATAATTTATCGCAATAATCCTCAATAAATTCACTGCACAGATCATTACAGGAAAAATAACCGCAGGTACTGCATCTGTTTTTATACTCGCAGCAATTAGGTTTTCGAGATTTTATGTTTTCAAGCTAAGCTAAAATCTTAATCAAGATTAACTTTTGCAATCGTGCGAGTATATATACAAATCATGTGCATGATTTGCCAATTATCTGAAAATTTTCAGTCAGCAATGATGTCAATTTATCTGAATAATCCTTAATATTTGTAAAAAAAATCATTGTAGTTTTTCTGAATTCATCAAAAGTCTTACAGCAACAATCATAAAGAATATTTTTCCTGTAAAATTTCCATAACCTTTCTATTAAGTTCAAGTTTGGAGAATATGGTGGAATGAAAACAATTCTAATTCTCGAATTTTTGAGATATTCTTTAACCATTTTTGATCTGTAATACCCTGCATTATCTGCAACAATATAAATAGCAGGTGCTAAAGGGTAAAAGGCTTCTATTTGTTTAAACAATTCAACTGTAGAATAGGCATTAACAGAGCAATCTTCCCTAATAATCAGATCAAGATTATTGATATTAACTGCTCCGTTAAGATTGATCCTTTTACGTCCTGTATTTGCTCTGACTTCTTTCTCCTTTCCTTTTTCGATCCAGCAGTAAGTTGGCTTAAAATTGAATTCAGGATGTACTCCATCCATAAACATTATTACACTGTCGTCATGCTTTAACGCCTTAAGCTTTTCGTATTTTCTGAGATGCTTAAGTTGTCTGTCAGGATCAGGTTTAGCCGGTATTACTTTTGTGAGTTTGTATACAAAACCAAGTCTATGAAGTAAATTTACGATCCCGCTTTCCGAAAAAATAACTCCATATTTTTCTTTCACATATTCGATTAAAAGTTTTGAATCGTTGTAATACATTTTTCCAACATGAGCCTTTAATTCTTTTTCCTGCTCTGTTGTCAGTTTTGTCACCCGGCCTTTATAGTCAAATGTTAGAAGTCGGTCAAGTCCTCCTTCAAGATATTTACTTTCATAATTCTTGATAGTTTGATCATCCAGCAAAAGAATTTCTGATATTCTGGTATATGACCAGCCTTTGTCAAGCAGTAAAACAGTCTTAATACGATCCGCAAATCTACGATTTGTTTCATTTCTATGGAGTTCTTTGAGCTTTTCGATTTTAGAAATAGATAAATTCTTTAGTGGGGCGAATAGCCCTATATTCGCTTCTTCATTTCGGAAAAATTTTTAATTTTGGAGAAAACATATACAAAAGCCAGATTATGACAAACTATATCAGCATTGAACAATGATTCAATTTATTTGCTTCATTAAATTCCGAATTTCAAATCGGCTTTTGTATACATGTTGGAGGCGGAGCTTTACACAAAGTTCTCTTCATGCAGCTCTTTTTGAAGACGCAAAAGTTTTTGCGGTGCCTTTTACTCATCTCATCTTATATTCGATGCTTCTTTATCTCTCTTGAAATTGTTGTGTGGCTTTTATGCAAAGATTTACCAATTTTTCTAAGAGATAATCCTGCATTTAGAAGATTTTCGATTTTACAACGATCCTGTTTGGGGAGGTGTGTCATAATTTTGACTCCATGTTGGTTGTTAGAGTTGTAAGACTAAACGCACTTACCTCCCTGCGCAGGGAGGTAAGTGCATGCCTGCAAAACTAACCATGTTGTCTACATTTTTATAATGCTAAATATTTGTAACACATAATGCACATATTTATTTTTGTAATAGTAAAGGTTCCTTAACTACTTTGTAAAGTTAAATGCACTGTTTTGAAAATTGAATGTGCGTTTACTTTTTCAATTAACTAAAGTTCCGTTATCTGTTCGAAGTTTATTACTGTCATTGAAATATGGATCGAATGGACTTAAATTATTATTGGTATTGTCAGTCATTTTTTATTCCTTTGTTGGGATTTTTTTTAGACTGACAATGCTTTATTTTTTGAAAATTTCCAGCTAATTCACCGTTTTGGTGAAGCTTTTCTGATCTTAAATAATATATAATGTCTTAATAATAGAATTCTTACACACTTAAACTGTATTTTGACTGCGATCTATAGGTTAATATATTAGGTGGATTAGCTGCATACTGTTTACAAATTAAAAAACTTTCTATGCGTTTAGAAAAAAATCTATTACAGCAAATTGTCTGTTGTATCTTTAAGCATAACTCAGGTTACTTATATTTACAGGCGTTATATGCATGATTTTAGTTTTAATATTGGTTTTGGTTTTGATTGCAAAGACGAGAATAAAAAACCTCAGAAATGAAATAACAGGCTTGAAAATTAAAATAGATACAGAAAAAGCTGAAGAGGATGCAGAAAAAATTCTCAGTGATTATTATAAAAAGTTAACAGATAAGGTTAACTCTATAAAACAATGAAGATATTGCAATATCTTCATTGTTGTTAAATCTCTATATCATATGTCCCATTTTTTCTTTTTTCGTTTTTAGATAAAACTCATTGTGCTTGTGCGGGGGGATTACTATAGGCACCCGTTCTTTTATTTTTAGTCCGTATCCATCAATGCCAACAAGTTTCTTGGGATTATTGGTCAATAATCTGACGCTTTTTATCCCTAGATCAAGAAGTATTTGTGCACCCAAGCCATATTCTCGTAAGTCTGCAGGGAACCCTAATTCAATATTAGCTTCAACTGTATCTGCTCCATTATCCTGAAGTCTGTATGCATGAAGTTTGTTTATTAATCCTATACCGCGACCTTCCTGTCGCATATAAACAATGACACCTTTTCCTTCTTTAACAATCATCTTCATTGATGTTTCAAGCTGATCTCCGCAATCACATCTGGCTGAATGGAAAACATCTCCAGTTAAGCATTCACTATGAACTCTCGTAAGAATATTTTCACCATTTTTTACATTACCATGGACAATTGCTAAATGCTCATGTCCGTCTAATTCTGATTTGTATAAATGAAGTTTGAACATTCCAAATTTAGTTGGGAAATCTACTGCAACTTCTTTATTGATAAGTTTTTCATTTTTTCTACGATAGGCAATTAAGTCAGCTATAGTGCAAATTTTGAGATTATGTTTTTCTTTAAATATCTTAAGATCGTCCATTCTTGCCATAGAACCATCTTCATTCATTATTTCGCAAATTACTCCTGCAGGATAAAAACCTGCCAATTTAGCTAAATCAACAGCAGCTTCAGTATGGCCGGCACGTTGTAGAACTCCTCCTGGTTTTGAAATCAGAGGAAATATATGACCTGGCAAAACAAAGTCATTCGAAGTAGATTTGAGATCAATTAATGTTTCAACTGTTTTTGCTCGATCAAAAGCAGATATTCCAGTAGTAGTGCCGTGTTTGGCATCAACACTGACTGTAAATGCTGTTTTGTATCTATCTCTTTCTCCTTCTGCGACCATTTCCTTCAAATTAAGCTGTTCAGCTCTTTCTCCTGTAATGGGAACACAAATTAAACCTTTGCCGTATGTAGCCATAAAGTTAATTGCTTTAGAAGTGGCCTTAACTGCCGGGATATAAAGATCTCCTTCATTTTCCCGGTTTTCATCATCTGTTATAATGATCATTTCACCGTTTTGTATTGCTTCTATTGCCGTTTTTATATCGTCAATATATTTTGACATCTCAAATACTCCGATTTGGTACAATTATCGTTGACAGCATTTTTTACTGCATTTTACTTCTGGCTTATTCCAGTAGGGGGATATTTCTCTGAGTTTTGCTACTGCAGGGATTAATGTCTCTACAATATGATCCATTTCTTCTTTAGTGTTGAAACGGGATAAACTTAACCGAATTGAACCATGTGCCGAAGTATATGGAACATTCATTGCTCTTAAAACATGTGATGGTTCAAGGCTTCCTGTGGTGCAGGCACTTCCGCTTGATGCTGCTATTCCTGCACGGTCAAGAAGGAGTAATATAGATTCACCTTCTATATATTCGAAACCTATATTCGTTGTGTTTGGAACTCTGCTTTTTATATCTCCATTAACTTTTGTGCATGGAATTGAGCTAAGTATTCTATTTTCTAAATAATCTCTTAACTCTTTAACTTCTGTATTTTCATATTCCATAAATTTATCTGCCAGTTCACAAGCTTTACCAAAAGCTACAATGCTTGCTACATTTTCTGTACCTGCACGCATTCCCGACTCTTGATGTCCACCAATTAAAAAAGGTTTAAAGCGTACATTCTTTCTTACAAAAAGTATACCTACTCCTTTTGGAGCATGGAGCTTATGGCCGGACATGGAAAGCATATCTATTTTGGAATTCTTTAGATTTATTGGTATTTTTCCAGCAGCCTGTACAGCGTCAGTATGAAAAATAGCTCCTTTTGAATGTGCTATTTCTGCTATTTCTTCAACAGGGTAGATGTTTCCTGTTTCATTATTAGCCCACATTATTGACACAATGGCTGTATTATCGTCGACCATTTCTTTTAGCCGTGCCATGTCAATTCTTCCGTGTTTGTCTACAGGAACAACGGAAACTTTATATCCTTTTTCAGAATAATATTTGCCAAGGTTTAATATTGCAGGATGTTCGACTTTACTTATTACTATTTTATTCTTTTTTGAGCAAATATTTAGAGCACTGTGGATTGCTGTGCTGTCACTTTCTGTTCCACAACTTGTGAAGATAATTTCCTCCGGTTCAGCTCCAATTAATTTTGCAACCTGTTCCCGTGCTTTTTTTAGTGGAGCCGCAACCTGTCCACCGAATCTATAAATGCTTGATGGATTTCCATAGTAGTCAGTCAGGTAAGGCTTCATTGCTTCAAAAACTTCAGGATCTATTTTGGTTGTAGCATTATTATCTGCGTAAACAATCTTCTTCTGCATTTCCATAATATATTACCATCTTATATAAATTTAAAAAATTACACTTTAGTTTAAACTTGCGAGGTGGTTGTAAAATTACGCATTGAGTGTGGAATCAGTTCCTCAATCGCAGGATTTTTATAAATTTCTAATTTAAACCTGAAAGGTTTTGCTTTGTTAAAAAACTAAAAATCCAGTGTTTTACAATAACCTCATTATTATAAACAATAGCAATATAGCACATAGATGAAAATTCTTTAGGCTTAATTGAGAACTTATATAATTTTTTTAACTTTGTTTTTTGTAAATTGACGAATTTATTGTTTATTTCCTTAACCTAGCAGCCTGTGGGGCTTTGCCCGGCACTCTGCTTATATTGAAAAATATCAATTTTTCAAAAGGAATCGCAGCTTAGAAGTATTATATTTATATATAAATTTATTACTGAATATTAATATATTATATAAAGATATAATCGTATGGCTCGTTTTGTAAATATAGATCGTGAAACTCCGTTACTTTTACCTTGTGATCTTAGAGATTGGATACCTTCAGATCATATAGTACATTAATTGACATATTGATATGCTTATAATAAAAACAGCACAGCATTGACTTTAGATTGAAACTAAAATTGGGCTTTAAGAAAGTCCTTCCAACAAATTTTATGTAAAAATTTGTTATTAGCAGAGTGCCGGGCAAAGCCCGACAGGCTGCTATGCCGAAAGTATTTTTGCTTTAGATACAAATGTAAAGCTACTTTCACTTATTCAATTAATTCTCAAATTAGTGCTTTTATGTATTTATAGTGTTTACTATTCTCGTAATGTATTTTAGAGCTGATATATTAGCCAATTTAATTACTAATGGTTAGAGTTGAGCTTAACTGGCAATAATTTATATTATATGGAGTTTTGATATCTAATGAATATAATATTTGATTTAGGAGGCGTAGTTTTAAACTGGGAACCTGAGAAACTTATAAAGGATGCTTTTCCTGACATGACTTTTAGGGAAAAGATATCTACGGAGTTACATGAACATCCTGACTGGACTGAATTGGATAGAGGTAATTTAAGTTTTGAAGAAGCAGCATTACGTGCAGAATCAAGAACAGGTATACCTGCTTCTGATATTTTGAATATGCTGAATCAAGTGGGTAAAGTTTTGATTCCCAAAAATGATACTTTGAAGTTAATTGAGGAATTGCATAAGAAAGGACATAAGCTTTATGTTTTATCCAATATGTCATTGGAGGTTGCTGATTACCTAGAGGAAGAACATTCATTTTGGGATATGTTTAATGGTATTGTTTATTCTGCGCGAATAAATTTAATAAAGCCTGAATCGGAAATTTTTTATTATATACTGGATAAGTATAACCTCAAACCCGAAGAAACTGTATTTTTTGATGATATGAAAGTCAATGTTGATTCTGCTTTGAGGCTAGGAATACATGGAATACAATTTTTCAATGCTAAACAGGCAAAAGAAGAATTGGAGAATTTATAATATTTAAGGAATCGAAAAATGAAAATTGGATTTACTGGAATTGAACTACCTGAAGGTAAACATAAGTACAAAGATATAAATCTTCTTGAATTGGAGAAAAAGGATAAACCCAAAAAAGTGTCTCCTTTTTTTGCGGAGTTTGTCAAAGATGAATTTATACAGACTGAAGTTATTGTGGTGGGAAAGAGTAATGTTTTAGACCTGTTGATTCTTGATATGGATAAAGCAGACGGCAGACTCGGAAAAGTTGCCGATGAAAAAGAGAAGAATGTTTTAGTAAAATGTATGGAAAATATGGAAAATGAAATACCGCTTTGCGATGTAACATTTTCAGACGAAGAGTTAGAGATAGTAAAAGCAGCGGCATTTTTCAGTATAAAACCAGTTGTTATTATTGATGAAGATACAGAAGTAAATGATGTAATAACACAGGCTCTTGATAAGGGCGGGTACATGTTTTTTTATACGAGTGGGCCTAAAGAATCTCATGCATGGATTGTTAGAAAAAACTCAGATATAGTAACGTGTGCCGGAAAAATACATAGTGATTTAGCTCGTGGCTTTATTCGTGGTGATATTGTAAGTTTTGATGATTATTTGAATTGTCATAATTTTAACGAATGTAAATCAAAAGGGTTAGCAAGAGTTGTAGATAAAGATTATATCGTTCAACCTAATGAGATTATTGAAATTAGATTTAATGTTTGATATAATTTATTGTATACTTCTGTTTACAGGGTAAAGAGAGCGTAAAATAAGAATAAGGAGATGAAATGTGATTAAATTATTTTGTCGTTTGAGTCTTGTTTGTGTCGTAATATTTGTTGTGAATATAGCGAATGCTCTACCTTCTTTTCAGAATAATAATGGTTATATTGTTAATATTACAGACATTCATTTTGATCCTTTTTATGATTCTTCTATTGTGCAGGAGCTTATTGAATCAGATGTAAGAAAATGGGATTCAATTTTTAAAAAATCTAATATTACTTCATTTGGCAGTTATACGACAGATACAAATTATAAATTGCTGGATTCAGCATTAAAAAGTCTCAAAGAAAGAGCTCCCTATCCGGATTTCATAATATATAGTGGAGATTTTATCTGCCACAATTTTAATACACAGTTTGCTTCCTTTGATCAGACGGGTTCCGGTTCAGATAAAAAACTGCATGATTTTATATATAAAACTGTTGAGTTTGTTATTCTGAAATTATCAGAAATTTATCCTAATACCCCTTTTTACCTAACTCTTGGTAATGATGACTCATATATTGGTGACTATAAAATAAGTTATGATGGAGCTTTTCTAAAAGATACTTCAACTTTATTTAAGAAAAAAATATTTTTCTCATCTCCAGAGCAAGTGTTGGAATTCTATAAGACATATGAATATGGTGGTTTTTACCATGCAAGCGTATCAAATATTGATAACGCTGAAATAATTGTACTAAATTCAATATTTTTTACATCTGATTATGAATATAATGGAAATCCGGATACTCATCCCGGGCGTTTAGAGTTGGATTGGCTCGCTAAAAAATTTGAAAAAGCCGAGCGTGAAAATAAAAGAATATGGATATTAACCCATGTTCCAGTGGGTATTAATGTGTATAGCACTCTTGCTGAACCACAGAACAGTAGTGGACGAATTACTGGTAGCCCTGTTATGTATGTTGAAAATGATTTTAATATAGAGTTTATTGACCTGATTAGAAGATTTTATAAAAATATTGAGATTATTTTTGTTGGTCATACTCATATGGATTGGTTTGAATTATATAATGATAAAGAGGGAGAATATATAGCTTATAATCATCTTTCTCCGTCGATAAGTCCTGTTTATGGAAACAATCCTGCTTTTCAGGTTATGACTTACGATAGGAACAAGTTTAAACTACAGGATTACACTGTATTCTTCTTGAATTTGGCAGAAGCAAATGCCGATCCCGGTAATGCTTTATGGGAAAAAGAATATACTTTTACAGAAGCATATAATCAGGAGTCTTGTAATCTTAATTCGCTAGTAAATGTTTATCAAAAAATGATTAATAGTGGTTCTGATGATATGAAGAATTATGTAAATTATTATATAGTTGGGAATGCTGCGCAATCATATATTAATGCTAATGATTGGCTATATTATTATCTGGGTATAGGTTATTTGTTGCAAGAAGATTTTATGGATAAAACAAATAAACAGTTATAAAGGAACTACTTATAAACAAAATAGCCTTTGAGAAGATTTTCTCAAAAACTATTTTGTTTACTATTATTTTTAATGTTTACCCGTACTTCCGAAACCACCTTCACCTCTTTGGGTACTGGAAAGCTCATTAACTTGAATTAATTCAACTTCAGGTAGACGGGTAATTACCATTTGAGCAACTCTTTCGCCTCTTTTAACTGTAAAATTTTCTGTACCTGCGTTTAACATTATGATTCCTACTTCTCCGCGATATCCTGCATCTATTGTTCCTGGACTGTTGGGGATTGTAAGAGAGTGTTTTAGTGCAAGGCCGCTTCTTGGACGTACTTGTGCTTCATAATGCATCGGAAGTTCTATGAATAAACCTGTTGGTACTAAATGTGATTTCCCAGGTTCTAAAACCATTTCAACCCTGGATCGAAGATCAAAAGCAGCATCATCGTGATGAGCTTTTCTTGGTACTAAATCATCACAGCCTTCCATCATTTTAAATCGGACATTTACAGTCTGTTCTTGCATGGTTAATCCTTATTAATTTTTAAATTTAAATATAATTATATTTATTAAATTTAATTTTTTTTTTGCTTGTGTCAATGTTATCTTTATACATAAAAACTTTTTCTTTCCTTTCAATGTAATATTTAGACAGATATAGTGATTTTTATATTATACTTAAAACGATTGAGTTTTTGAAAAACTTTATAAAAATAGTTTTCTTGTTTCTGATATTTAGCCAAAAACAAAAATATATCCGGTATATTATGAACGAATATGTAAAAACTAGTGTGTTAGTAAATTTTACAGCTTTATTTGCCGGGGTAGCATTTCCTGTATCAGGAATTCTTTCCCCTCAGATCGCAGCTCATTTCAATGTTCCAACGACGAAAATTGTATTCATTGATGCATTAGTGTTATTAGGACTTATTACAGGGAATGTTCTTAGTGGAAAAATAATAGGAAAGGTAAATGGGTGGAGAACGCTTATTATTGCTGTTTGCATATTGATATTTGATCAGTTTGGTATTGCAATACAAAACTCTTTAATAATATATGCATTTTTGATCTATCTTTTTGGCTTTTCAATGGGGTTATTAATTCCTGCAGTTAATTTTATTATTGTTAATAAGTTCAGTTCAGCTGGCCTTAGTACATCAAAACTTAATATTATGAATTTTTTTGTGGGTATTGGTGCTTTTGTCGGGAGTGGAGTATGTGGCTTAATTGCCGGTTATTTTTCATGGAGACTTGTTTTTGTTTTTACCGGTATAATTTTTGTTATAATCTTTATTGTAGCAAATTTTATAAGAATTAACAAAGAAGTTGAAAGTGTTGATGCTAACAATTCAAATAACTATATAAAGGCTGAAGATAGAACTATAACATCAGGAGTGGTGCTGGTTGGAATTGCTCTAATTGCTTATGTTTATGCTGAGTATGTAATTACATACTGGTTTTCACCTTACTTGCAGAAATCTATTGGATTTAATGTTCAGACTGTTGGTTTAATTCTTAGTTGTTTCTGGTTATCTTTGGCTATAGGGCGTTATGTGTTTGGAGTTTTTGTAGTACCTAAAACACAAGATTATCTTTTCGTAATAATAGCTGCATGTGTTACTTTTATTGGTTTCTTTATTTTTATTTCAACGCAGAATTTTATAATAATTGTATTAACAGTAATAATATTAGGGCTTAGCTGTTCTGGTATTTATCCTACTTTAATTGGTTATGGTATGAAACAGACCAGAATCATATCTCCTGTGACAATGTCATTTCTTGTGACAAGTGGTTCTTTGGGAGGCGGAATTTCTCTTTTAAGTTCTGCTCTCCTTGGTTCGTGTCTTCCAAGAATAGTAGCTGTCTATATGGGGCCTGCATGCTGTGTGATTATTATCAGTTTTATTATATTTTCTCAAGTTATTCGTAGAAGGTCTGGAGTTAATGTTTAATGGTGCTAATTGGAGACTATTAAAATTGCTCGAAGAAATATGTGATAACTATGTTATAATTTTTAAGAAATAATTAGTATTTAAAGAGTTTTGTGTTAATATTATAGAATTACGGGTAATTTTTAGTTTTATACTTATTTTTTAATATTTTTAGGAGATTAGTTATGGATATCGTTAAGGAAGAAAAAAAAGATATCGTAATTTTAAGAGTTGATGGAAAACTTGATGCTGTATCAGCTCCTGAAGCTGAAAAAATTATGAGTGATGTTATTGATAATGGCGCAAAAAAAATTGTTATTGATATGGAGAAAGTAAGTTATATCAGTAGTGCAGGTTTAAGATCCCTTCTTGTTGCAGCCAAAGAAATTAAAGCACAAAAAGGTAAAATTGTTATCTGTTCTATGACTGAAAGCGTGAAGAAAGTTTTTGAAATTAGTGGATTTTCTACTATTTTTACTACACTCGCTACTGAGACGGAAGCATTGAAAAGTTTCTAATTACTATTTATGTTACGCTTTGAAAATTAAAAAGTTTTTATTATAAAAGCCTTTGCTCTAGTCTATGGAGAAAGGCTTTATTTTTTATTAACCATTCTTTTAAAGGATTATTTATGAAATCTGTAATATTAGGCGCTCTTGTTTGTTTTGGATTAGTGGGAGGTGTATTCGGATCTGAAAATAAAGATGATAATGCTCCTGTTGTTTGCATGAAGACTAATCTAGGAACTGTGGAGATACAGTTATTTCCAAGTAAAGCTCCAATTACTGTTAAGAATTTTCTCCGTTACGTAAATGACGGTTTTTATGATGGTACAATTTTTCATAGAGTAATTAGAAATTTTATGATTCAAGGTGGTGGATTTACAACAGATTACCAAAAGAAAAAAACTTTTGCTCCAATAAAGAATGAGGCAGATAATGGGCTGGGTAATGAGACTGGGACTATTGCAATGGCCAGGACATCTGATCCTAATTCTGCAACCTCACAGTTCTTTATCAATACTAAAAATAATTCCTTTTTAAATTATACTGCGCCAACAAGAAATGGCTGGGGATATACTGTTTTTGGCAAAGTTATAAAAGGTATGGATGTTGTAGATAAAATATCCTTAATAAAAACTGGTAGTGGAGGCCCTTTCTCAAGTGATGTACCAGACACTCAGGTTGTTATAGAAAAAATGTATGAATTAAAAAAATAGGAGTAATTTTATAATGGAAATGATATGCCTTGATTTAGAAGGTGTGCTTGTCCCTGAAATATGGATTAATGTTGCAAAACTTACAGGTATTGATGAGTTGAAGGCTACTACGAGAGATATACCTGATTATGATGAATTGATGCAGCAGCGTTTGAGGATATTAAAACAGCATAATTTAGGGCTAAGAGATATTCAGGATGTAATATCAAAAATGAAACCTTTTCCTGGTGCTCTTGATTTTTTAAATTATCTCAGAGATAATTTTCAGGTGGCAATTCTATCTGATACATTTTATGATTTTGCATTGCCTCTTATGCGCCAGTTAGCTTATCCGCTATTACTCTGTCATAAGTTAGAAATTGACAATAAGGGAATGATAGTTGATTATAAGCTGAGGCAAAAAGATGCCAAACGAGAATCTGTTAAAGCTTTTCATAGTCTTAAATATAAAGTTTTTGCAGCAGGTGATTCGTATAATGATACAGCTATGCTTTCAGAAGCTGATACCGGAATCTTGTTTTGCCCTCCTGATAATGTAATTAATGAGTTTCCACAGTTTCCTGTAACAACAAATTATGATGAGTTACGTAGAGCTTTCATTAAAGCAAGTCCTAGAAATATAGGATAATGATACATGTAATTCTATACATAATATTTGATGTTTTGTACAGTGAAGGTCTTTTTATTTTTGGCCTATTTTGCTACAATTAACTTTGATAGTTTGTTAATTTCTTCTAAAATCGAACTATTCGAGTTAGGTTTAAGTAAAGTAGACCAAAAACTAAGATATCTTCGGAATAATAAAGTAAGGGAGAGAGTATTATGGCAATTAAGTTTTATTCGGGACATAAAGTAAAATACAAGAAGTTTTGTAATGAGTATGGTCTCTTTCATGAATATGACAATTTAGTAATCCATGACGAACCTCATAAAGTACTTGTTTTTCTCCCTTATTGTTATAAACAGAAAAGATCAAAAGGTTATCCTGTTGTTTATATGAATGACGGTAATACTGCATTTGAGCCTGGAGGCTTAAGTCCTTGGTCCTGGGAAGTTGATAAAACTGTTGCATCTATGATTGACGAACAGGTTATCGAGCCTGTAATTGTTGTTGTAGTGTATCCAAAAGACAGGGCCAAAGAGTATATAGATGTTAAAAGGTTTGTAGATCCTACTTCTCACGTACTTTTCAGAGGAGGAGGAATTTCTGAATATAGTGATTTTATGGCGAATGAACTTAAACCGTTCATTGATAAAATTTATAATACTGATTCAGCCTCTTCTAAAACGATGGTTGTAGGTTCGTCTTTTGGTGGGATTGCTTCTTTTCATACGGCGTGTACTTATCCAAAATCTTTTGGTATAGCCGGTGCATTGTCTCCTTCTTTTGAAATTTATGCCAACCGTAAAGGTGATGTGAAAAAAATATCTTTAACACATGATGTAGAGAATGCTTTAATCAAGTATAAAAATAACAAACCTAAGCTTTGGCTTGATTGGGGAAAACTTGAGCCTTTGGCACCTGAGCTTATTCCTGAAGCTATTCAGATCTTGGAAGATAAGTTTGGTTATATTGAAAATGAAGATTTGTTTTATATGGAAGACCCCCATGGCAAACATGATGAAAGGGCTTGGGCATATCGTTTTAGATTGATTTTGGAAAATTTTTATTCAGAATAGAAAAGATAGTTTTTTTGATATTGTGAAGTGGTATTATGTTAGAGAGACCTAAAGTAGGCATAGGAGTAGTTATTGTTAATTCTGACGGATCTATTCTGGTTGGTAGAAGAAAAGGTCGTCATGCTCCTTATTATTCGATTCCGGGAGGACATCTGGAATTAGGTGAAACATTTGAAGAGGCAGCTGTAAAAGAGGTTAAAGAAGAAACAAGTCTTGATATTATTTCTCCAAAAGTCTTTTGTGTGACAAATAACTTGAGGACATATAAAGAAGAAGGTTTGCACTATATTTCTATCTGCTTATTGGTTACACAATTTAATGGTATACCTAAAAACTTAGAACCGGAAAAGTGCTATGGCTGGATATGGGCCGATCCTAAAAAATTACCAAAACCTCATTTCGATGCAAGTGAACATGCTGTCAGATGTTTCTTAGAAGGGAAATTCTACTAAAAGATTATTGATTGTTCGTTGTAATATCTTTTATTTTAGAGTTGGAATTAAATTTATAAACAGTTTCACCTTCTTTGCAGTAATTGAATTTTTCTCTTGCAATTTTTTCTATTTCAGGCGTACTGTTTTTAATGTTGCTAAGTTTACTTCGCAGAACAATACATTCGTCAGTTTGTTTTTTTAAATCTTTTTTTGAGTGAATATATCTTTTTTGAATTTTGTTATATTTGTGGAACGAAGGAAATACAAATACTACAGCTGACACTGCTATAGCTGCAAGCAGTGCGAAAAAAAGCATTTGTAAAAAACGTTTCATTATATACCTTGGGTGCATAAACAAGATTAAAGCAATTTTTTAAACTTACTTTAATCTTGTTTCGAGTATCAATATTAATTAATATTCATCATCGTAATCTAAGTCGCCATAGTCATCATAGTCATCGTCTTCGTAGTCTTCCAGATCATCATCATAGCCGTCTTCATAATCGTCTTCGTATTTATCGCTATCGTTTACGCTTCCAAAGATTGTAGATGGTGTGATCATAGAACCGCATTCAGGGCAGCAGCCTTCCTCGGCTTCTACCATTGATACTCTAACTTCTGCGTCACAATATGGGCATATAACTGTTTCCATGTCTACTATTTTATCTCCATTTTTCTAATAATTTGTTTTTATTATTCTTACTGAAAGCTTTCTTATCGAATAGGGTAAATTAATCATGATTTTTTTCAATAGAGAAATTGCTTTTTATTTGCAAAAAATCTTGATTTTATATATGTAGAGTCATTAAAAACTCAATATTGTTTTTAATTTTCTTCATTTTACTTATAACAAGTTCCATTGCTTCAACTGGTGGAACACCATTTAAAGCTTTTCTTAAGGTCCAAACTTTATCAAGTTCATCAGGGTGCAGAAGAAGCTCTTCTTTTCTTGTACCGCTCTTTTCTACGTTAATTGCAGGGTAAACACGTTTGTCTACAAGTCTACGGTCAAGATTCAATTCCATGTTGCCGGTACCTTTGAATTCTTCAAAAATAACCTCATCCATTCTACTTCCTGTATCAATCAAAGCTGTGGCGATAATTGTTAAGCTGCCTCCATCTTCTATGTTTCTTGCTGCACCAAAAAATCTTTTTGGTTTATGGAGCGCATTTGCATCAACTCCACCAGATAAAATTTTACCGCTATGCGGCTGGAGAGTATTATAGGCCCTTGCTAATCTTGTGATACTGTCTAGAAGTATTACAACATCCTTTTTATATTCAACCATGCGTTTTGCTTTTTCAATAACCATTTCTGCTACCTGTACATGACGTTCCGGTGGTTCGTCAAAAGTTGAAGAAACTACTTCAGCTGATACTGAACGTTTCATATCAGTAACCTCTTCAGGTCTTTCATCTATAAGCAAAACAATAAGTGATACTTCCGGGTTGTTTGCTGTTATGCTGTTAGCTACTTTTTGAAGAAGAACAGTTTTTCCTGTTCTAGGTGGAGCTACAATAAGTCCTCTTTGACCTTTTCCTATAGGTGTTATCAAATCTATAACTCTTGTACTCAGTTCTTTTGGATCATGTTCCAGTACAAGTCTTTCTGTTGGAAAATAAGGTGTTAGAGATTTAAATGGTATTGTTGATTTTTTCTTGTCAGGAGTATCATTATTAATTGTTTCTACTTTTAACATTGCGAAGAAACGTTCTTTTTCACGAGGCTGTCTAATCTGACCTGCAACAAAATCACCGGTCTTTAGAGAAAATCTTCTTATTTGTGAAGGGCTTAGGTAAATATCCTCGGGGCAGGGGAGATAGCTATAACTCGCTGAACGTAGAAAGCCAAAACCGTCAGGCAAAATTTCCAAATATCCGCTACCATACATTAAACCGCTTTTTTCAGCGTTTGCTTTTAATATTTCAAAAATAAGTTCCGGTTTATCAAGAGCTCCGATACCTTCAATATTTAATGTATTTCCCATTTCAGCCAGGTCATGCATCGATTTAGCCTGTAGTTCACTTAAATCAAGACTTGGAGCTGTTTTATCTCTGTACTGATGTTCTTCTTTATACTTTTTATCGTTATTGTTTCTTTTTGATCTTCTATTGTTATTATATTGTCTGTTTTGTTTTTTATCGTCAGAAGTTTGTTCAGATGAATTATTATTGTTCTCTTTAGTTGCTTCTGGTTTTAACAAATCAGGTTGTATAGGAGTATCTGTATTCTGGTCAGCTTGTTTTTCCATAACAGGTTCTTTTTTTGTTGTTTTCCTTACATACTTCCTTTTAGGTTTTGCTTCTGAGTTTGCACTCTCGGCATCATTGTTTTTTTCTGTTGTCATAGTTCCTTTGCCTTTTTTATTTCTAATAAAATATTTTTACATTGTTCTGATAATAATTCTCTCGAGCCAGTGTTAATGATTCCAAAATCAGCCTTCTCCAGTTTTATATCCATAGACATTTGGGATTCTAAACGGGATCTTATTTCTTTTTCACTCCATTTTCTGGCTCGTAATCTTTCCAACTGAATTTCTGGAGTCGTCCAAACTGATATAATCTTAAAAAAATATTTTTCCCAGTTTGCTTCAAATAGTAGCGGTACGTCAAAAATTAAAACCTGGTCAGTTTTTTTACAGGCTTTATATGTCCTTTCGAAAATGAGTGGATGAATTAATTGGTTTAACCAGTTTAATTCATTCTTGTTGGTAAATACTATTTTCGCAATTTTCTTTCGATCGACATTCCCTGAAGAAATGACTTTGCTGCCCCATCTTTCAGTTACTGCTTTTATAACAGGGCCATCCGCTTCATTATAAAGTTCATGGCATACTGCATCTGCATCCATTACTTTGCATTCTAACGATATGAATATATTTAATGCAGTACTTTTGCCGCAGCCTATTCCACCTGTTAGTCCTACTAAACCTATTTCTTTCATAAATAATAATTATTGAATCTGATTGTGTTACTGCTGGATTTAGAGTTAAAATGGCAGGGAATTAAAGATAAAAATAAATATTCTTTGAAAAATTTATCCGATCAAAAACATTTTTTGAAACCCTGTACCATGCTGTTTATATGAAGACCTGTTATTACTAACCAAAATTAGTTTATTTCGGGGACAACATATCTTGCGAACTAAACCAGGAAAAACGGTCAGATTATTAGATTTTTAATGTTGATTAGCTTGTCAATTAAGATTATAATATTTGCCTAACTAATTTCAAGTCAAAAAAATAAATTAAAAACTTTTTTTAACAAAATATTTAAAGAAAACTATATTATGGCACACAAAATAGAAAAAAAGAGTAATCCAGTTGTATTAGAAAGAAATACACTATTTAAAGGTAATTGGTTAAAATTCGAAGAAATAGTATATAAAGATTTTAAAGGTAGTGTTAGAAGCTGGGAAAATGTTAAAAGGACACCGGATAGAGGTGCTGCAGTAATAATTGCTGTATTGCGTCCATCAAGCAGATTAGTCCTTATCAGACAGTACAGACCTCCTACTGATAAATATATTATTGAATTCCCTGCCGGATTGATTGACGATGGTGAGGATTGCATAGTTTCTGCAGTAAGAGAGTTAAAAGAAGAAACAGGTTATGTAGGTAAAGTTGTTACTTCTACAGCTCCTGTATATAGTTCACCCGGGCTCACTGACGAAACAGTTTCCATTGTTTTTATTGATGTAGATGAAAATGACCCTCAAAACATTAATCCTGTTTCTGCCAATGAAGCAACTGAAGATATTGAGGTTTTTCTTGTTGACTTGAAGAGAATTTATGGGTTCTTGAATGAAAGAGAAGAAGTCGGTGATAAAATTGATGCAAAGTTAAGAACGTTTTCTCTTTTAAATAATATTCTGTAAATATAAGAGGAAATTGTAGTACGCTGGGGGGGCGGTTTTGATCTGCCTTCACATTATATTATGGCGAGACAGACGGCGCAAAACTTTCCAGTGTACTTTTTGCGATCAGCTCGTAAAACTAAAATTATTAAGATAAACTGTTATTGTTTTGGGACTAATTAATGGTTAAAGCTGTTGTTTTGTTATTTATTACTGCATTGTTGTGGAGTACAGGCGGTCTTTTAATAAAGATGACTTCGTGTCATCCTTTGGTTATTTCAGGTATAAGATGTGCTATTGCTTTTCCGTTTTTAGCTTTTATTTATTATAAGCAGCTTAGGCCTAAAACAAAAAAGAGTAAAACTTCTATTGATTCAAAAACTATTCCTTTACTTGTTTTAACAATTTCTGATTTCAGGTTTTCCCGTGTGCAGTTTGCCGGGGCAGTATGTTACTGTATGACTGTAGTGCTGTTTGTTCTTGCAACAAAAATGACTACTGCTGCCAACGCTATTTTACTTCAATATTCGGCTCCAATTTATGTTGCTGTATTTGGTATATGGCTGTTAAAAGAGAAAGTTAAATATTTTGACTGGGTAATTATTTTTATTGCCTTATTTGGAATATTACTTTTTTTTCTTGATAAATTAACTTTAACTGGGCTTTGGGGAAATATAATTGCTTTAATAACAGGTGTTTCATTTGCATTATTAATTATATTTATGCGAATGCAGAAAGATTCATCGCCGCTTGGTACTGTTGTCTTAGGCAATTTTATGACGGTTTTAGTATGTTTACCTTTTATAATTAGAAATTTTCCAATAACTATTGATGCCTGGATAGGACTGATTTTACTGGGAGTTTTTCAATTAGGATTGGCATATGTTTTGTTTTCTATTGCTATTAAAAAAGTTACTGCGCTACAGGGTATAATGATACCACTAATAGAGCCGATACTTAATCCTTTATGGGTTTTGTTGTTTTACGGTGAAGAACCGGGTTTATGGTCTGTTATTGGAGGTTTAATTGTACTGGGAGCTGTAGTTATAAGGTCTGTTAGTTTACTTAATAGAAACTCGAGGTATACGTTACGCAAAAAGATGGCATGATATTCTTTGTTATACTAATACAATTGGTATTTTTAGTAAAAACGGAAAATACTTTCGGTATATTTGTTTTATTTCTCATGCTTTGTTGAATTTTATATTTAAATGATTAAATTTTTTATGAATAATTATATAATAGAAAATAATAGGAGTTGTAGTTAAATGGTAAAAAGTAAAAAGGAACAGAAAAAAGCTTTCAAATCTGTGGATAAACTTTCAAAAGAATTGGATGCTGTAGACAATTTTGTTTTGAAACATTGGAAACGCTATGCGATTTTCGGTTTAATTATAATAATTGCTCTTGGAGTTATTATGTTTATCTATGAATCGCGCCATGCAAGCAGCCTCAAGGTTTCTGAGGATGTAATAACAGCAACTACTATTTCAGAACTTCAGGATGTTATAAAAAAATATCCTGATTATTCTTCAATTGATTTAGCACGTTTACGTCTTGCTTCAAAATTGTATGATGAAGAAAAATATGATGAAGCTGCAAAAGTTTATAATAATGAAATTAAGTATGCTTTCTCAAAATATACTGCAGGTATTGGAGAACTGAATAGAGCATATGCATTAGAAGAAGCCGGAAAAAGTAATGAGGCTGTTGAACAGTTAAAAGCTTTGGCTGAGAATGCACAATATCCTGCAATTATACGTTGTGAGGCATATTATTCTGCAGGCATTATATATGAAGTTATCGGTAATACTGCTCAGGCTAAATCCATGCTTGAGAAATGTTTAGCAGATAAAGATAAGTGTCAATTTTGGCCTGACATGGCAGATAAAGTTCTTTCAAGGTTAAATTAAATATATCAATGAAAGCCGATTCTAAGTTTAAACTGTTATCCAAAAATCAGGAGAAACTTATTGTTTCTCTTTCTAGGAGAAGGAAAAGAAAACAGTTTGAACTTTGTGTCTGTGAAGGATTAAGGGCTTGTAAAGAACTTTATGATTCCAGGCCCGAGTTAATTAAATTTGGTGTTTTGCCCGAAAATTTAACTATTCCAGAGCTTGATTACTTCAGAAATATAGATTTCTATACTTTACCTGATGTTAGATTTGATCGATTGACCTCTACTGTTAATTCTCAGGGCATTATACTTATTGCTAAGATTCCTACTTACATAGATAATGACAATATTACTACTCCTTTTGTCTTTGTTCTTGACAGGCTTGCTGATCCAGGAAATTTTGGTACTATCATGCGTACTGCATTGTCAGTAGGATTAGAAGAAATATGGTATTCAACGGGAACTGTAGATCCCTTTTCCGACAAGACTATCCGTTCAGCATTAGGTGCTCAATTTAGATTAAAATTGAAGGAATTTGATAACTTAGAAAATCAGATTCGAATATTCAAAAATAATGGTTACAATACTGTTTTCAGGACAGAGCCTGCAGGAGGGGAAAGCTGTTTTGAGGCTAAAGGGCTGTTTGATAAGAGTGTTGTTGTGTTTGGTAATGAGGCTTCAGGTGTGGAAAATATAAAAGGTTCTTTGCCTTTGCATATTCCAATGCCAGGAGGGTTTGAGTCAATAAATGTGGCTCAGGCAGCCACCGTAATTTTATTTGAAGCTGTCAGAAGAAAAGTATTATAGTTAACTAAAAAAAGCCCCGCTGAAATTTAGCAGGGCTTTTTCTATTTCCAGAATATTATATTCTTTATGCTTCCTGATCCTGAACATTCTTTTGATTAATCAGTGCAATTGAATGTAGTATAAGTGCAATCAACATCAGTATAAAGCTTATTATTATTATTGATTTCAAACCAAATGCAGCTTGTATCCAGCTTGAAACCAATTCTGCCAGCCATGTAGCCATTCCTGTTCCAAAAATATATAGAGACATTAATCTTGGTGATGGATGTTTAACCTGAAGTGTTCCAAATGATAAACTGGAAGAATAAACTGTTGCACATCCGAGTCCCAATATTGATATCGAAATATACATCATTGTTACATTTGCTGAGAAATAAACTGCAATATATGCGAGGAATGCTACAATTATTGAATATAAGATATATTTGCCGACTTTTATATATTTAACAGCAATACTTGATATAAAACATCCAATTCCATAGAAAATCCAGAAAAGAGATAACCCCTGGTTGGCATACATATCGCTTATATGAAGAATTTTTGTTAGGTAATCTACTACCCAGTAGGTAAATGAAATATAAGAGAGAAAATAGAAAATTAGAACAAAGAATACTAAGTATACATTAATGTTCCATTTAGAAAATTTATGGTCTACAACATTGCCTTCATGATCAGTTGCTGAATCCAGGTCAGGTAGTTTAGTCATTGATGCCATTATAAAAATAAAAGCAACAATTAACAGTACTGTAAGATATACCTGCTGAAAAGAACACATTGCTAATAACATAGCGCCTGCAATATAAGGATAAACAAATGATCCCAAACTGAAAAAGAAATCAAGCAGGTTTAATCTGGTTGACCTCTTTTCTTTATCAAAAGCATGCATTATCAGAGTGTTAGGGATATGTACAATTACACCAAAACATAAACCTGTTATAAACAATTCAAATCCGAAAAAATAAATGTTTTTTGTAATAAACATACTTACTACGCAAAGAGCAAAAATTATTCCTGCCAGGAAAATCTCAGCTTTTGGTTTGATATATTTAACTAAATATCCATTTAAAAGCTCATTTATAAGCATACCAAACATAAAGCATGAAAATACGCTTCCAACAGTTCCCAGATCTGTATTGAAGTATTTTGCAGCTGATTCTTTTAAAAGAAAAGGCAAAATTACAGCTACACCCGTAATACATGTTAGGGAAAAAGCTAAGATTGTTAGCTTTGTTAGATTAGTTTTTGTTTTGTAGTCAGACATACTCTCTCCTTTTGTTATTTATTCTTTAAATTGTGTAATTAGAATACTTTAACATTATAATGGATATGGCTGTTTGAAACAACTTACCAATTATTTATTAAACTTTTATTTATTGATAATTTTGTGAGGTTAATATATAAGAATTAAATTTATCCTGGATAGTGAAGGTAACAAAATTGTAATTGTTTTTAGCCGGATGTTTAGAATTCTTACAAAAAAGGATGATTTATGCTGTATTTATTCTGCTTTCTAATTTCAATACAGCAGTAATATTTAATTATACCTAATAATAAACTAATTTCTTGTATGTTAATTAGTTCCAATCGTTATTTATTTATCGACTATATTTTTGCTCTTATCTTTCGTTAATAACTAATGGCATAAAAAATGCTTTGATTTTTTATGTTTGACTAAATAAATATCTCAATAAAGTAACCTAAAACGAAAGTTTTCATATGATTGCGAAAAAAAATATGTATTCTAGCGGGGAAATAGTATTAAAGAAACATCCAAAATCCTTCTACATGTTATTCTTCCTGGAATTTTGGGAGCGTTTTGGGTTTTATGTAATGAACACAATAATAATTTATTATTATTTTGTTAAGCATTTAGGTTTTACACAAGTACATGCATTTAACATATTTGGTGCATTTACAGGGTTCTTATGGGGATTCATGGTTTTTGGAGGTATATTGGGTGATAAATACTTTGGAACCAAAAGAACTATGATTTTCGGTGCATTGGTTTTATTGGTAGGATATTTTTATTTATCTGTTGCGGATAGATATACTGTTTATTTAGCATTGGGATTGATTGCTGCAGGGGAGGGGCTGTTTAAAGCAAATCCTGCCAGTTTACTTTCAAAATGTTATGAAGATAATGATCCCAGGCTGCACACTGCATATACTTATTATTATATGGCAATTAATATTGGTGCGTTAATAGCATCATTTTTGGCTCCCGTTTTAGCTGAGTACTTAAGCTGGAGAATAGCCTTTATTGTTTCAGGAGTAGGAATGATTTGTGCATTATCCAATTTCATTTTTTATAAAAAAGCTATTAAACATATAGGTTCAGAACCGGACCTGAAACCTTTTAAATATTCAAAACTGATTGTTATGATTATAATTACAGTTATTCTTACCATTTTAGCTTCATATTTGCTCAGACATCTGGATGCAACATATATTTTCTTTTACACAATAGCAGTGTTGGCTTTGGTGTTTTATTTTATATTCCTATTTCGACTGGATATTTCTTTGGAAAAGAAAAGGATGCTGGTTGCATTTGTGTTATTAATGGAGGGCACATGGTTCAATGTACTTTATCAGCAGATGTATACTTCTGTTAATTTTTTTGCTATAAACAACGTGTTTCCTTCATTTCTTGGAATTGATATGAGTCAGGTGTCTTTTCAGGGATTTGATTCAATAATAATAATTGTTTTTAGTCCTCTTTTAGCAATGTGGTTTAATCATGGGGCAAGGAAAGGGAAAGTACTTAAAATTACGACAAAGTTTTCTATTGGTTTTTTTCTATGCTCAATAGCATTTTTTGTTTTATGGATAAGTACATATTGTGCTGATTCTTCCGGCAGAATATCATCGTTATGGATTCTTTTATTCTACTTATTTCAGAGTACTGGAGAAATTCTTATTGCGGCCCTGGGATTGGCTATGGTTGCTGAACTTGTTCCTAAAAAGTTTACAGGATTTGTTTATGGTATTTATTTCCTTTTGATCGCGATAGGTAGTATGGTCGGCAGTTGGGTTGCTGATCTTTCTGCTTCTTCAGTAAAAAACGCCACCTCTCTTCAAACGTTACCTATTTATAACAGATTCTTTTTGTATATAGGAATAGTATCACTTTCTGTTGCTTTGCTTATTGCAATTATTAAACCGTTTCTTGACAGATACATTGATGAAGAACTTATGGCTAAACTTGAAGAATAATTGATATTATTAAATTTTTTATAAAACAGTAGAGGTAATTGCAAACCGCTGGTTGTTTAGGTTTTGATCAAGCTATTAGCCTGACAGGCGCCGCAAAACCATTTATCTCTGCGAATAGCAGGGCTCCAGTGTTGAATACAAAATGGAGGGAAACAGGCGATGCCTGCCATGTTGAATAACGTGGTCGTTTCCGCTACCGGCGTGTATTTGCAATCAGCTCAGTATTTTATATATCTACGTCTTCTATCAATTTTTATTTTTGAGTTTTGCCAGGATCACACTATTTCGAAAACTACCTTTAAAAATATAATCTTCTTTTAAAAATGCTTCCTGCTGAAAATTGAATTTTCTCAGCAGATTAATTGAGGCAATATTATCTGAATCTATATAAGCTTCTAATCTGTGGAGAAAAAGTTTGTTGAAGCCAAAATCAATTATCGTTTGCAAAGCTTCAGTCATATAGCCTTTGTTAAAGTAAGATGGTTTTAGCATATAACCTAATTCTCCTTTAAGATGTTCTTTCTGTATATTCCAAATTCCGGCGTAGCCTATTGGTTCCTGGTTATTCTTCAAAAAGAGTATCCACCATAAAGCATTTCCTGTAGAATATGAAGAGATAGTTTTATTCATCAAATCTTCTGTTTCAGATAAAGATGTATGTTTTTTTATTCCAGCCATTTCAGTAACAGTTTTATCTGTTCTGATTGCATGTAAAAAGCTAAGGTTCTTTTTGTCGAATTTTTTGAGATAAAGTCTTTTCGTTTCCAATATTGGGAAAGGGACAATGTTTTCTGATTCTTCCATAACTAAATTAGTCTTTTTGAAATATGATATTCTTGATTTAATTGTAACAAATCCCAAAGATTACCATATAAATCTTCAAAAACTGCAACTAAACCATACTCCTGTTTTTTAGGTTCTCTGATAAATTTAATTCCTTTTGATTTCATATCATGATAGTCTCTCCAAAAGTCATCTGTATTTAGAAAGAGGAAAACACGCCCTCCAGTCTGATTTCCAATAAAATTTTCCTGGATTGGTTTTGAAGCTTTTGCTAACAGTAGAGTAGTACCTTTTGATCCTGGTGGGGCAACTACAACCCAGCGTTTATTCTGCTCAAGCTGATAAGTGTCTTCAAGTAATTCGAAATTTAATTTTTCTGTATAAAATTCTATTGCTTCATCATAGTCTTTTACAACTAAGGTATATGCACAATTGATTGTTTCATATTCTTATAACATACTATTTTTTTATTGATTTTTTATAACTGGTAAAACTTCTGATATTTCGTTATCAAGCATTTCTAATACTGCTTCATAGCTATATTTAGGATTCCATTCAAGCTCTTTCTGCGCCTTTGAAGAATCATAAACACGATCAATTCTATTAGGCAATGACCAGTTCCTTTTTTTAAATTCGGCTGTGAGCTTAGGAACACGTTCTTCTAATAATTTAGCAGGATTGTTAAATAATACAGGAAGATCACTTCTTTTGTATGGAGTTTTTCCTGAAATAATATATTTTCTGAATCCTGGTAAACGTTTTTCTACAGCAAGTGTATGTGCTTTTGCTACATCACGTGCATCTATACCGCGATTAAGCCTGTATAGTGCCATTAAATCTGCCGGCTCTGGAAAGCATCGTGACATACGAAGAACTGCTACAGGAATGTTGAATTCTTTAGATAATTGCTCCAATCTTTTTTCTGCTTCAATTTTTGTTCTGTGATATATTGTTTTAGGCTGAGGATTTGTCTCTTCATTAATCCAGCCTGTTTTATCTTTTGGAGTAGAGGCCCAGCCGTATAATGCTGTGGTGCTGGTAAAAACAAAATGTTTTATATTCTGTTTAGCGCCTTCTTTAAATAACGTTTCAGTGGCTTTCACATTAATTTCATAAAAATCGGTGTCAGATATTAAATTTACATGAGGAGCATGCAGTGCTGCAGTATGTACAATGACATCAATATTTTTGAGCAGATTACGAATAAAATCTAAATTTCTGATATCTCCTATTTGATCTGTGGTGGAGCAGGGCAGTTTATCTACACCTATTACTGAATGTTTTTTTATTAGATTGATATAAATTGCCCGTCCGATTCTTCCTGCTGTGCCTGTTATTAGTATTTTCATGTTTATTTCTTGTATTGTTAATTTGGTTTCATTGAATAGAACTGAAAAGGTAGAGTGGTTCTATCCTCATAATATATTGTATAAACAAATTATCAGATTCAGTGTTTATAATCCAGTTTCATTTGGATTATTCTGTGAATGATTTAAAATGCGAAATCCTCATCTTGTTTTGGAGTATCTTGTTTAATTAAAGGTTTATATTCAATTTTTTTGTGGATTTTTCTTGCTGTTACATTTATTGCTTTAACTGGAGTAACCGGGCAGGCTTTTTGACAGGCGCCGCAGCCAATACATAGATCCTCATTTATTACCGGTGCCGGTAGGCCGTTTTTTAGTTTTATCATACTGGTTGCTCCAGTAGGGCACATTTCATCACAGGCTGCACAGGCTGTACCATTTACATAAGGAATACATAATTTTTTATTAATATAAGCCAATCCAATGCTGATTCTTTGTTTTTCAGATAGAGTTACGGGAAGTATGGCTTTTGCAGGACATATTTGTGTGCAGATATTGCAGTTATAATCACAGGCTCCATATTTGAAGTTGAGATAAGGCTTCATAAAATTAGAGAAACCGTATTCAAAAATTGCCGGTTTTAGTACTTTAGTAGGACATTGAGTTATGCATAGGTGGCATGATGTGCAATTTTCAGTAAAATGTTTTAAATTTAAACTGCCGGGTGGTATAACCGGAATTTTGGATGAACTTGCTAGGTGTAATCTGGATATTGGATATGTAATTATTCCTACACCAAACAGTGCTATAAAGTCTCTTCTGTTTGAATTGATCATTTTCTGTTTCAGTTCTTTTGAATTAACAGTACATGTTTTCTTTTTATTTAGACCATAATATATTGCTTTGGTCTTGCATACATCGATACAATTAAAACAGGATATACATCTTGAAGAATCTATTTTCTTATTTTGAATATCAATACATTCTGCTTTGCAGATTGTTTCACACTTTCTACACGAAGTACACTTTTTACTGTTAATTCTAATACCAAAAACAGGGAGATAGGATAGCAAAGACAATATAGCTCCGGTTGGACATATGGTATTGCAATATAGTCTGCCTCTAAATACTGATAGCAGAATTACTATAATAAAAGAAATAAAAATTGCAGATACCAATATAATACTGTCCTTGTCAAAAAAAGTTATATTAAGTGATGTAATATAACTTAACAGACGGGATACAATACTATATGGTTCTGTGAGTTCCAGTAGTAATGTTATGCCAAAAAATGAACACAATATCGTTAATAAAGGTATAGTGTATCGGATTAGAAGTGAGGCTTTTATATAGCTTCTTCTTTTCTTTCTTGAAATAGATATTAAACAATCCTGTAAAGTCCCTAATGGACATAGTAATGAACAGTAAATCCTGCCTAAAAATATGGTTGCAAGAATAAGGAGGATAAATACAATACCAATTACTGTTTTTTTATATACTGGAATAAATGCGGGATAGAATTGCACCTTTGCAATTAAAGATGTAAAGAATGTATATGGTTCAATATTAAAAAAATATCCGGATAGAAAACCAATCAGGATTATGCCGGATATAATTATCCTAAAATTTCTAAGTTTCATTTATATATGTTATTTTGAATGTCTAAACAGTGATTTTCTTGATATTCATTTTTGCAATATCCATTATACCCAAATGATTTTCATATGCCATTTTTATATATGGAATGCTTCCTGTAAATACACCCCATTGCTGTGCCTGTTTCTGCGAAATAGAATCTACTGCAACTATATCAGTAGAGATAAACTGCATTTTAGGGGTAATAATCTTAGAATTGAAACGTCCTCTGGGACCTCCGGTGACCATTACTCTATAAGCATCTACTACATTTAAAGCAGGTTTCTTATATAGGGGAAAATCTGCTATGCACTGGTTTAAACCCTTTACGTGATAAGACATCATATCCCATACAACTCCCATTAAGCCTTTGAGAGCACATGTCATTTTAGCACCGCCATGGTTTTTTAATATTGGGATATTGATGAAAACATCAGCGTTAGTTACCAGTTCATGAACTTTTGCTGATTTTAGTATCTTTCCATTAGGTATATTAATTTCTTTGTAATATTTTTCGTCATTGGCCGGATAAACCTCAGCTCCGGCTTCTGTAGCAGTCTTAGCTATTTCATTTACACTGTTATTATTGACTATTAATATATGATCAATGACATAAACTTTTTTGGCTCCTGCATTATAGCATTGCTCAATTATGCGTTTTACCAAAAATGGATTTGTTGTTGCAGCTTTTTCCGGTGGACTTGCAAAACTCATATTGGGTTTTAAGACAACGGTTTGACCTTTTTTAACAAATCTTTTTATTCCTCCTAGTGCTTCTATTCCTTTATCAAACATTGTACCTGGATCGCCATTTCTGACTGCTACTACATCATAATTATTAGAATTGTCAGAGCCCAAAAGAGATGGCTTTCCTAAAAAACCAGTAAAACTTGTTGCTAATCCCGCAATTGCAAATTTTTTTAGAAATTCTCTTCTATCCATAGTTTATTTTAATTTTTAATATCGTTTTTTTCAGTTTCGGTCGTGTTATTAATTATATCATCTGTAAATTCATCTTTTGCTTTCTTAAATTCTCTTAAACCTTTTCCAAGTGAGTGTGCCAGTTCCGGTATTCTTTTACCACCGAAAATTAACAATACAACCAAAAGTATTACAAGAATTTCACCTGTTCCTAAACCAAACATATTTACCTCCTATTTTATTAAATTAAACTCTTTTGTAAAAAACTAAAAATTATTCCTATTTCAAATATTCTGGGAAAAGTATTTTTGATATATCAGCAAATATTTTTGAAGACTTGCTTTCATCATTTTGATCCAGTCTGTTTACGTTGATTACAACAATAGCATCTTTTTCCGGCAGATACCACATCTCAGAGCTGAAACCGAAGATTGTTCCATTGTGTCCCCAGAACGATCCCAGTTTACTTATACCTTCGCCGTATCTTAACCAGTCAGGAGCCCCTTTGAATGGATAAGATTCTAAACGCTGTGAGTTTTTTGCAGAATTATACATTGCTTTTGCATATATTTTTAAATCATAAATATTAGAGATGATTGCGCCTGCAGCTCCTGCACATAGAGGGTTAAGTTTGGTTTTGTCCTCAAAACTTTTGGTCTGAGTGTTCCAGCTGTAGCCATGTAGTTTGCCAGGTAATATATCGTTTTTAGGATATAGTGAGTTATTCATATTTAATGGTTTGAATATTCTTTCTGTGATTTCTCGGCCTATATCATTTCCTGTTACCTTTTTAACAATTTCCCCTAATAGTACGTAGTTAGTGTTACAGTATACTGTTTCTTTATTTGGTTCTTTGAAAGAGTCAGCTTTTTCTGCTGACATTTCGATAATTTCTTCAGCAGATATCTTTATTTGAGGTTTGTTATAATAAGTTTTCAAGTATTCTTTATTAGCAAAGTCTGATATTCCACTTCGCATATTAAGTAGATCCTTAATTGTTATATTATCGGCATTTGGGAAATCTGGATAATACTTGGATAGTTTATCAACTCTTTTTATTTTTCCCTCTTTTATAAGTTCTTCAATTACTCCTGCAGTAAAAGTTTTGGTAATGCTTGCAATCCTAAATTGATCATTGATATTTCTTTTCAATCCAGTTTTGGTGTTTGCTACACCTTCAGTAAAAAAGTAATTTCCTTCACCTGGTACCCAAACAGCTACTGTTGCACTTGGGATATTCATTTCTTTTAAATCTTTTCTGATAATGCTGTTTAATTGATCTACTATTTCTTTTGAGAAATTTTTTCCCTTTTCTGGATGAACAGGTTTATTTGTATGATTGCAGCTGATAAGTAGAATTGCCGCTATTAATGTAGATATTATATTTCGATAATTTTTCTTGTTTTGCATTGCGGTCATTTCTCTTAGTTTAAAATGTTATTAAATATTTTGAGCTATAATTGCCATCTCATTCGAGCCAGATGCAAAATTCTTTCCAGCTATGTCATTGTAAAATTCTTTTATCTTTAGACCGTTTTCCTCAAATTCCTGTTGTATAGAGGTTTTATCAAAATACTGAAGCCAGTTATAAATCGTTTTAACATTATTGTTATCTTCAAATATTGTATATTTATCAAGAGACAATTTTTCTTTTTCATATTTATATACATTTAAAAATGCATAATATTCATTGGCAGACCAGAAATGATCTAATTGGTTAAGTTCGTATACAGCTATTTCTTCTTTTTGTTCAAACATATTAAGAGTGTATATATCAAGGAGTATAGAACCATTAGGTTTCAATAGCTCTTTGAATTTATTAAGCATGATTTTTCTCTGTTGAGGTGATAAGGCGCAAAAGTCACACATGATCATTGTAATTAAATCAAATTGATGTTTAGATTCAAAGTTCAAATAATTTTGATGAATATATTCGATATCGAGGTCATTTTTGGCAGCTGTTTTTTTTGCATATTGAATAGAACTGTAAGAAAAATCAATACCGGTTACTCTTGCTCCTTTTTGGGCAAATCGGGTGGTATATAACCCGGGACCGCAACCAAAATCAATAACGTTTGGTCTATCCGAAAAGTTAAAATACTCATCAATCCAGTTTACTGCTTTTTTGATAAATATAGTATTTTTGGAAGAAATGTCTAAATCACCATTAAGATGATATTCGAGCATTTTCCGGGCTGTATGCTCATCTGTCCAAAGTTCTTCTGCTGTATAGAATTCGAATGGTTTTGGACGTTTGCATATTTTTTTAATATCAATGTATCTCATAATAACCAATAATTTATTATTCTTTGTATTAACTATAAAGCTTAATATCAATTTTTTGGACAATTTTTTAAGATTAATTATTAAGTAAGTAATTGACTTAAAAGCATTTTTTAATATAATGACTGTTAATAAGTGGCTTCCTAGTCTTAATTTATTGGGCTGCCTAATTTTTTTATATTCCAAAGAAAGGAGAAATGTATGCTAAAAGGAATTAAAAAGGTATTAGCTTATGTATTTTTTATTTCCTGTCTAATGATGTCATTCTCTATGTTGGGGAAAGTTGACATTCCTAAAAGTTTAGAGTCGGTTGCAACAAAAGGAAATACAACTGCGCAGGAAAGTCTTGGGTATATGTATTTCAACGGTTTTTTTGTCGATGCAGACTATAAAACTGCAGTAAAATGGTTGCAAATGGCCGCTGAAGGTGGATCTGCTAAGTCACAGCTGCTCCTTGGAGAATGCTATTATGAGGGACTTGGAACAGATAAAGACGTACAAAAAGCAATGGAATTGTGGTCAAAAGCTGCACCTTTAAATAAAAAGGCTGCAGGGTATCTTGCTGAATTGTACTATTATGGAATTGGCACTGAAAAAGATTATAAAAAAGCTGCTTTATGGGCAGAAAAAGCTGCTACTGACAGCTTGAATGGCGATGCAAAATATATAATAGGGGAAATGTACCTTAAAGGTGAAGGTGTTCCAAAAGACGATGCAAAAGCCCTTCACTGGTTAGCTCAATCTGCAGATATGTGTACGAATCCTGAAGCTCAGTTAGCATTGGGATATATGTACTATAATGGTGAAGGAGTTACTAAAGATTATAAAAAAGCTGCAACTTATGTGTTAAATTCGGCATTGCAGGGTAATCACAAAGCTCAATTATTAATAGCTAAAATGTTCTACACTGGTTCAGGTGTAAAAGAAGATAAGGCTGTCACAAAATTTCTCTTAAAAAAGGCCTTTTTGGATAATAACCAGAATGAACAGGCAAAGAAATTGTATACAGAGTTATTTAATAATGATATAAAGAAAGATTAGTTGTATAGATAAATAACTAAAAAATATTTTAATATAAAAGGAAGGACAAATGAAAGCTAATAAAAAAAGTTTAGTATTACTTATTGCAGCGGCATCATTATTCATGATTATGTTTAACAGCTTTGGAGATGATCTACCAGCCGGGGCAGTTCCAATAATCTCCTGTGTTGAAGGTAATCTTACATATTATGTAGAAGCTGGAGACAAAGTTAAGAAAGGTGATCCATTATTTTTTATCGAATGTAATGACTTTCCGCTAATGACAATTAAAAAATGTAAACAGGATATTATCTATTTTAAAAGGGTATATGATCGTAAAAAAAGATTAGCTACAACAAATTCCGTTGCAGTACAGGAACTTGACGATGCATGGCATGATTACCATGTTGCTGTTACACAATTAGCTATAACAGAAACTCAAATAAGAAGTGGTTTTTATACAGCACCGTTTGATTGTGAAATAGTAAGGCTTGAAGCACCACCTACAAGTGGTATGGGTGATGGAAATCCTGTTGTATATGTTAAAGAAATAAAATAATTGAATAGAATTAAATTCTAATAATATTCAATTATTCTAATTTTAAGGCTCGATAATAGTGATATTATCGGGCCTTTTTGTTGCTGAGGTTTGTATTGCTATTATACAGGAGATTATTTTTGTTCGAGCTTTTTGCCTTCTGATATTAACTGTATTGTTTCAGTAATTCTTTTCTCTCTTGTTTCTTTGCGTTTTGCTGTATTGATCCAGGCTATGAAGTGTTTTTTATAAGTGGGAGCTAGTTTGTTCAAATTTCTTCTTTACTTCAGGTGCTGTGTCTAAAGCAACCTTTAATTCATTTGGAATATCTGATATAGCTGTTAGTCTGTTTTTCTTATGCCATTGTCCATTAAGCTTTGCTATATTTACTTTTTCCAAACCTGCTTTAGTCATTCGATTTTCTGCAATAAGCTTGGTTACTCGTCTTTTATTAAGCTGAGACCATTCACTGTTACATTTTCTTGGAGTAAATTTCCTAACATATTTTTCATCATCTATTCTCTTGACTATACTGTCTATCCAACCAAAGCATAATGCTTCTTCTATTGTGGATTCATATGATAAAGATCCTTTGTTTCCGCCTTTTTTATAGAAAATCAGCCATACTTCTGTTTCCATATCATAGTTATTTTTAAGCCATTCCCGCCATTGAGTTGAATTTTCAAAATACAAATTCTTCATTTTCTCATACTCTTTAAGATGATTTTATCTTTTTTTTCCAGCTTTTTGATTGAGATAGAAAAAGCAATAGGCGATATTACTTTTATGTTACTCTTTAGATATTTTTGTGTTTCAGAAGGATAAATATTATATAATTCTTTTAGCGTCCAGCCTAAAGCTTTTTGTACATAATATTCGTCGTCTTGAAGTAGATTTGAAACAAACTGAATTATTATATTGAATGGTAAAACTATTTTTTTGGTTCGGCTGAAATACAAAAGACTTACCAAAGATTGTCTTTTATTCCAGCAGTTAGGAGATTTATTCCAGTGTTCAAGTTGAGGAAGTACTTCTTCAGGTATTACCTCCAAAATTTTTGTGTATATTTTTGACAGGGCATCGGATAAGCCCCAGCAGTCGATACTTTTTTGCCAGTTTTTTATTGTTTTCCATGATTTTACAAGAAAATCTTTATTTTGTGCTTTAGATTCACAAAATAAGAATGCCTGAATTTTTACCCGGAATTCAGATGAATTTTCCCATATATAATTCCATACTTTCAATTGATCTGTGACATTGAGTTCTGTAAAATTAAATCCGGATTTTGAAAGTTTTCTTTGGCAGAGAGCATTATTTGGTATTGATGATACTTTTTGTTCTACTTCATATAAACATGTTTTTAGAAAATTTTTATTTATGTTCATGAAATTTAAATTTATTTTCCTTTATCAAGGTGTATCTCATTTCTTTGGAAGGTAGGTATATCCAGATCTTCACCCTTGTGCATTGTCGGACTGGTACTTGTAAAGATACCTCTGCTTCTGTTTTCAAAAGGTAGTTCCAATTGAACAGCTTCACCTTTTAGTTTTGTTATATTTTTTATCAATGAAGCTTTAGTAACTTTAGTTATCTGTTTTTCTTTTGGAGGTTCGTCCTGAATAGGGAGAGTAGCTTCATCAAAAATAATTGGAATGACCGTGATTTGAGCTTTATCTTCGTATAATGGATTGGTGTTAGCACCAACCAGAATTTCTGCTTTCTTGTTTGCAGTTTCTGTTATAGTGTCTAGTGCTCGTTTCATCTCGGCTATAGTTAAGTCGTTGCTGCCTGTTATTGTGATAATAAGAGCATGAGCTTTCTCTAGTCTGTGTCTTCCTCCCAATAGAGGTGATTCCATGAGATTTTTAAGTGCGAGGTGTGTGCGGGTTGTGCTGTTTTCAGATTCTGCTATGCCAATTCCTATACCACATTCACTCTTCTGTTTACAAAGCAGATTATGCAGATCACATATATCTACTGAAATCAAATTTTCACAGCGGAGCAATTCTGCTATTCCGAGGACAGCTCTTGCTACTTCTACATTTGCCTTTTCGAATGCTTCTGCAAATGGTGTTGATGCAGGTAGAGATGAGTATAGAAGATCGTTTGGAATAGGTATTATTGTACTGGTCGTTCTTATTAAAATTTTTATCTGATTTTCAGCTATTTCCCTCTTTCCATGACCTTCGAATGCAAATGGCAGTGTTACCACAAATATAACAGGTATGTTTTTGTCCTTTGCAAGTCTTGCTACAACAGAAGCACCGCCAGTTCCTGTGCCTCCTCCAAAGCCACTGACAATGATTAGCAGAGATGCATTTGTTAAGAAGTTTTTTATTTGTTTATTTGTTTTATGTGCTAAAGCTCTTTCACCTTTTATTACATTTCCGCCGCAACCGAGGCCATTTGTCCACTCTTCACCTATTAGAAAACTTTTTTCAAGTTTAGATGAACGAATTGTAGTAATGTCTGTATCAGCTGCAGAAATATCAAGCCATGAGGCTTCCGGAATTTTAGCTAAACTGTTAACTATTTTTACTCCGGCTCTGCCAAGGCCTATTATTTTTACATTTTCTGTTATTTCAGAATTATATATATTATTATCAGTAGTGTTCATAAAAAATAGTCAAAAACTTAAGCTTGATTGTTAGTTATTGGAGTCATTGATCATTGTTTTCCATGTTTTTTTCCAGAATGACCAGAGTTTCTGATCTAACTTTCTTATTAACGTTCCAGGTGTACCGTATTTTTTGGGTTGTAATTCTAATGCCCCATATCTTAAAAGACCTAATGCTGTTAGGGCACCTGGAGAGTTTAGAAGTATATCCGGGCCGCTAATGTCAATCGGGGTACCTATCCGCACAGGAGTGTCAAATATGGAACTTATAATATCTGCTATTCCGGGAATGTTTGCCGCTCCCCCGCACAAAACTATTCCATTATTCAACAAGGAGTTCAATTTACGCTTTTTTAAATTGTTATAAATAATTTCGAAAGTTTCATTTAAACGCATTTCAATTATTTTTTCTACAGTAGTTATAGGAATCTGACGTGTTTTTAATGTACCTTTTAATTCTATTGTACTATGTCCGTCCGATTTTCTGTAATTAGCTATATTATTAATGATAATATCTCTTGCTGCAGATAAACCAATGTCAAGACCTAAATATAAATCGTTAACCAGATGATCGCATCCTATTGTTAAAATACCGCTTTCTTTTGCAATATAATTATTGAATAACACATATTCTGTAGTTCCAGCCCCCATGTTGATAGTCAGAGTCCCATGTTCAAAATCGTCAGAAGTTAAAACTGCAAGCGACGATGCAAGGCCGCTAAAAACCGGTATAGAAGTATCAAAACCTATGTCTTTTAATGCATTTTGAAAATTTTCCAATCTGTTGTTATTAGCATATATTATATGTGAATAGGCTTCTAGTTTTGATGCAGTTTGACCTGTTGGATTGCTTACATGATGTGCTCCATCGGTTACAAAATGGCCATCTATGGTATTGATGATAACACTATCTGAAGGTGTCAGTAGACCTTTAGCGCTTTTTAAAGCTTCGTTCACATGCACATTTGTTATAATATGGTCATCTGAATCTATTATAACTGTACCTGAGCCTTCTTTTGAGATAATATGGTTACCGGTTATTCCAATATATAAAGCTTCCGGGTTTATAATATAGTCAGAAATATCTTCAGCATCTTTTACGGCTTCATTCAGGATTGCTGATACTTTTATCATATCAGATATTTCACCTTTTATTACACCGTCAGAACTTTTCTCTGAATATCCGATAATATTTATGTTATCGGATTGTGTGTCAGCTTCGCCAATGAGTACTCTTATCTTTGAAGTACCTATATCTACTGCTGTTATTATTGTACTGTTTTTTGCCATTTTTTAATAATTCTCAAGTCAAACTGGAAATTCTATTAAAACATATTCTCATTATGCTTTATTTTAATTTTTGTGTTGCTTCTAATCAGCAATACATGGTTGCTTTACAAATATGTTTTAAAGGAATAGGCTTATATTTTTAGTTTGCCGTTATTCTTCTTATTTTTTTCTTGCCTGCTTTAATTATAAGCTCTCCGTTATTAAAATCACAATCTTTTATATTATAATTTAAGTCAGAAAGTCTTTCACCATTCAGATAAGCTCCTCCACCTTTGATTAAACGTCTGGCATCACCATTACTGTTGCATAGACCAGATTCTGTAAGAAAGGCTACAATCCATATACCTTCTTCTAATCTACTTTTTTCAATAGTGTATGATGGCAGATCAGCTGTTCCGTCTGAAGTTTTGATCTGTCCAATTTTACTTGATGTTTTAATTTTATTTTCAACATCTGCAAAACCAAACTTAGTACCTGCTGCCAGATATGCCTTTTTAGCTGCTTCTTCATTATGGGCGAGCACAGTAGCCTCATAGGCGAGTATCTCTTTGGCTCTGTTAATTTCCGGAGCCTGAAGCTTTCCCAACTCCTTAACTTCTTCTGTAGGAAGTGATGTAAAAAGGAATAAAAGTTTTTCTACATCAGCATCATCTACATTTCTCCAGAATTGATAATAATCAAAAACTGATGTTTTGGAAGGATCAAGCCAAATTGCTCCACCTGCAGATTTGCCGAATTTTTGTCCATTGCTGTCTGTTAATAACGGGAATGTAGTTCCAAGAACTGATTTACCAGTTTTTCTTCTTACAAGTTCTACTCCGGATACTATGTTTCCCCATTGATCCTGACCTCCAACCTGAAGTGTGCAGTTGAACTCATTTTGTAAGTGGAGGAAATCAAATGACTGGAGTATCATATAGTTGAATTCTAAAAATGATATACCGGTTTCCATTCTCATTTTAACAGATTCCATAGAAAGCATTCTGTTTACACTGAAATGAGGGCCTATTTCACGAAGCAGGTCTATATAGAGCACATCACAAAGCCAATCAGCATTATTCACGAAAACAGCATTGTCACTTTCAAAATCTATAAATTTACCAAGCTGCTGTTTTAATGCTTCTGCATTTTTTGCTACGGTTTCTCTTGTCAAAATAGGTCTTGCTTCCTGTTTTCCAGAAGGATCGCCAACAAGAGCTGTAGCTCCACCGACAAGTATAATTGGTCTATGGCCTGCCTGTTGGAGTCTGCGGGCAGCCATTACAGGAAGTAGATGTCCTGTATGAAGGCTATCTGCTGTAGGATCAAAGCCGACATAAAAAGTTACCTGGTTTTCGTTTAGTGCTTGTTGAATAGCTTCTTCGTCTGTGAGCTGATAGAAAAAGCCGCGGGCCTTCATATCTTCAAAACATTTAAATGTCATTTTTTTTCTTTCTTAATTAATATCTAACTTTAACTTCTTAATCTTAGTTTTAATCATGATCTTAGTCTCTATCTTAATCCAAAAATAACTTCGACAATGTCTAAGACAACGACAATGACAAAGATTACTTTTTATCGAAATATTCTTTCTACTTCTTGATCTTAGTCTTAGTCTTGGTCTTGATCTTAGTCTTGATCTTAGTCTTAGTCTTGATCTTAGTCTTAGTCTTGGTCTTGATCAAAAATAACCACCTTAATGTCTAAGGCTAAGACAATGATTTATTATTAACAGTATCTAGCTTAAGCTTCATTTTAACTATAATTAGTTGATTCTTCATATAATCTGTTTTTAGAATTAGCTTTTATCAAGCCTATAAGCATAGAATATATATTTCTTAATATAATTTTGCCTTCTTTTTCATCTAATTCAAAACCTTTTATTTTCAGTATATCAATACAAGCTGCTGATTCTAGCGTTGAACCTTTTGATATATCGAAAAACCTACATTTATCTTTATTGGTATATCTACCGTTTCCTTCGGCAATATTCAATAATATTGATGTAGATGATTCATCCAAATGTTTCTTAGCTGCAATAGATTTGGGTATTTCATTTGTGTTTATTGTTACCCATTTTATAAAACACAATGCTTCTTTATAAACTTTAAGTTTTTCATGACCAAAAGAATATTCCATATCTATCCCTTATGATATCCAAAAATCCTAATCTTGATCTTGATTCTAGTCTTAGTCTTGATCTTACTCTTAGTCTTGATCTTACTCTTAGTCTTGATCTTACTCTTAGTCTTGATCTTACTCTTAGTCTCGATCTTACTCTTAGTCTCGATCTTACTCTTAGTCTCGATCTTACTCTTAGTCTCGATCTTACTCTTAGTCTCGATCTTACTCTTAGTCTCGATCTTACTCTTAGTCTCGATCTTACTCTTAGTCTCGATCTTACTCTTAGTCTCGATCTTACTCTTAGTCTCGATCTTACTCTTAGTCTCGATCTTACTCTTAGTCTCGATCTTACTCTTAGTCTCGATCTTACTCTTAGTCTCGATCTTACTCTTAGTCTCGATCTTACTCTTAGTCTCGATCTTACTCTTAGTCTCGATCTTACTCTTAGTCTCGATCTTACTCTTAGTCTCGATCTTACTCTTAGTCTCGATCTTACTCTTAGTCTCGATCTTACTCTTAGTCTCGATCTTACTCTTAGTCTCGATCTTACTCTTAGTCTCGATCTTACTCTTAGTCTTGATCCAAAAATAACTTCGATAATTACAACGTCTAAAACATATAATTAATGTTTTACTGAATTATTTTTATAGAATTTTATATTTCTTTTATTATAAACTAACAAGGCTATAAAAAATTTAGCTAATTTAAGAATAATAATACTTGCTATATAGCTGAATTGATGATAGATATTATCCTAATATTGAATATTATACTAATCAACAACAAATTGTAAAAAATAATCAAAAATTTAAGGAGAACTTATGAGCTGTAATTGTAATTGCGCTAAAGCAAAAACTCCTTCCACTACAGCAGAATATATTGCTCTTGAAGATCAATATGGTGCAAAAAACTACAAACCTTTAGATGTTGTGTTAAATCGTGGAGAAGGTATTTGGGTATGGGATATTGAAGGTAATAAATATATGGACTGTCTTTCTGCCTATTCTTCTGTGAATCAGGGACATTGCCATCCTAAAATAGTTGAAGCTATGACTGAACAGGCACAGAAAATGGGCATTACTTCACGTGCTTTTAGAAATGATCAACTCGGTATGTTTTATAAAGAAGTATGCGATTTGACAGATTCTCATATGGTGCTTCCAATGAACAGTGGTGCAGAAGCTGTTGAGTCTGCAATTAAGGCTGTTCGTAAATGGGGTTATAAGACAAAAGGTATACCTGAAGGTGAAGCTGAAATAATTGTATGTGAAAACAACTTCCATGGCAGAACTGTTACTATTGTTGGATTTAGTACAGAAGAACAGTATAAAGATGGTTATGCGCCTTTTACTCCTGGGTTTAAAGTGATACCTCATGGTGATGCAGATGCATTAGAAGCTGCAATTACTCCAAATACTGTGGCTTTTCTGGTTGAGCCTATTCAGGGTGAAGCAGGTATAATTGTTCCTCCGGATGACTATCTTGCTAAAGTTCGCGAAATTTGTGATAGAAGAGAAATCGTTTTTATTACAGATGAAATTCAGACAGGTTTAGGTAGAACTGGTAAATTATTTGCAGAAGAGCATTATGGCGTTCAAGCTGATGTTACTTTAATAGGAAAAGCACTTTCAGGTGGTATGTATCCTGTATCAGCAGTACTTTCAAATAAAGCTGTACTAAGTGTTTTTCATCCTGGTGACCATGGAAGTACTTTTGGTGGAAACCCATTGGCATGCGCAGTTGCAAGAGCTGCTTTGAAAGCTTTAGTTGAAGAAGGAATGATAGATAATGCTGCTAAGCTTGGTCCATATTTTATGGATAAACTCAAAGGAATAGACTCTCCTCATATTAAAGAAGTTCGCGGTAAAGGTTTATTGATCGGTGTTGAACTGCATCATTCTGCCGGCGGCGCACGCCGTTTCTGTGAAGCATTACAGAAAGAAGGGCTTCTGTGTAAAGAAACTCATGATAATGTAATTCGTTTTGCTCCTCCTCTTATTATTAAAAAAGAAGAGCTTGACTGGGCTTTTGAAAGAATAGAAAAAGTTCTGAAGATGAACTAATTGAATAACTATTCAGTATAAATTTAGGGCAGCAGAACATAATGTTTGTTCTGCTGCTTTCTCTTTTTGAAATAAAGTTATGAATAAATTAATGTTATTTGTCGATGGTAGTGTTGATCCTCAAACTAAAGTAGGATATGGAACTTATCTTGCTGTTTCCGAAAATACTTTGTTTGCTGATACTCTAAAAAGAAATGTTAAAACAAAAAGGTTCAATAATACTTCTTCAACAAAGCTTGAATTAGAAACTCTGTTATGGGCTTTAAAAGATTTAGACGCATTAACAAATGAACACAAAATTATTATTTATACTGATTCACAGAATATAATGAGCCTTGAAACTAGACGGACACGTTTAGAGCAGGATAATTATTATACTAAATGTGGAAGACTTATTAATAATCATGAACTTTATAAAAAATTCTACAGGATAGTTAATAATCTAAACATTCCTTATTTTTGAGAGTTAAAAAATTACCCGGCACACTGAAAAATGATATCTCTAATATAATTTATCAGTGACTTGCCTTTTGAAGAGCAAATATCCATAAAATTAAAACTCTCATAATATTCGTTTTTAATTTTTCTTCTTATATCAGCAAAAGCATATGAATTTGCTCTTGCAGTTTTAAATTTTCTAACAGGAGCCTTCTCCTGTTTTATAGTGTATATCCATGCTGCGGTCATGGCAATGCAGCACAGATCAAAATGATTTTCTACAGAATTCCTTTTTCTTGCCTGATTATCCAGAGCACCGAGTTCATGTTTAAGTTCTTTAAAACCGCTTTCTATTTTCCATCTTGCAGAATAATATTCTATCATCTGCTGAGCCGTCAGGCTGCAGTCGGTAGATACAATTGGAAAGAACCATCCGTTTTTATAGTGAACAAGAACAACTTTAACTTTGGTTTTAAATCCTTTGTGCATACATAAAAATTCTGAATATTCACATTTTCTGCTTTTGCCGTAAATGAAGAAATAATCTTCTTTTTTATCAAGAGTCGCTGCCAGCTTCGATAACTTTGGTAATCGAATACCGTAAATTTTCTTTCTCCCTCTTTTTTTTGCTTTACTTTCAGGCGGAAAATCATAGAGAGCTGAATCAATTCTTAAACGAGTAAGGATATGCATTGATTCTTTATAGGAGTTTAAAACTTTTGTCAATGACTTATTACCAAACCAACTGTCAGTAACTACCAGCATAGGAATAGAAAACTGTTCATACAGCTCATTAATCAGTTCTCCGGCAATCTCTATCTTAGTTTTAAATTCTTTTTTATCTACAGATTTTTTAAGCCGGTAAACTTTTTGTTTTACGGGCAGACATGCCCAGCGTCCATGGATAAACTTTTGTATCCCGAGAACAACACGGCAATGTCCAAAAAGATATTTAGAGCTGTTCAGTTTAGCCGCATGATCGTAATGAGTATCGCAGTTTGCAATTTTCTTTCCTGTCTTTCCATATGTTGTATCATCAAGAGCTACAAGAAGTCTGCCGGATGTTTGGATATCATCACCAAGTATTGTAAAAAGTTTTTTCCATACTAAAGCAAGTTTAAGTTTTCCTGACTGCAGAAAACCGTAATATTTTTTTCTCGATATCTTATTAGACAGCATCATTATTGCAAACAGACGATAAATTGCTGAAATACATTTACTGCCTTCGCTGATAATCAAACCGGTTATAATGGTTTTAAAAATAATTCTTCTGTCTTTTCTCGGAATTACTGTTGCAACTTCATCTATTAATGTGCTAAATTTGCAATTACTGAACATGTTGTATTACTCCTTTTTTTTAATTTTGATAATAGAGTAATATAGCATGTTCAGCCACCTGACTGCAATTTGTAAGCTTTTTACAATAAACATGTTATGTCTTAAAACTTGACAAAAGTAAACAAAGCTCACTGAATAGTACTGCCAAAGACCTCAAAAAAATCATCTTTTCTCTTTCGAGGGGCTTAAAACAACTGAAAACGCTGATACTGGGCATCTCACAAAAAAGATGAGAAAAAATTTTTCAAAAATCACCATTGCTATAGATTTAAAAAAATTGCATTTTTTTTAATTCTAAAGTTTTCTAGTGACTTTGCTGATTTTTCGACTGCTGTAATCATATAAAAATATATACAAAAAAAGTATTTTTACACGCAAAAAAACAGTATTTCAGTCAGCTTTTTTTAAAATAAATCTTTTATCCAGACTACTGGGCTTTATACCTTCAAAAAGCATTAGAAAATCTCGTCTTGAAAGTTCTGTTCTACCTGTGTTATCTATGATGAATCTACCTTTTTCAAGGCGTTTATAGTAAATCTCAAAACCATCACCATCAAACCTTAATACTTTTATCTTATCTTTAAGTCTGTTTAGAAAAACAAAACAGCTTCCACTTAGAAGTTTACCTGGAAATGATGATTCGACTAATCCGCTCAAACCTTCAAAGCTCATATGCATATTTGCAGGCCTATCGTATAAGTATATTAATGATTGACTAATATTGATCATAACACCTCCAGTAGTGCTTTTACTGTTCTCTGAAACTCATTTACTTCAAAGTCTTTGCTAAGGCAAATATTGATATATCCACCAATAGAAATACTTATTCCTGACGAATGTGACTATACCTTTTCAGATAATAAACTTGAATTATTAAACTTCATTCTGACAAAATTATCAGTAACGGCAGGTGCAACTTCTCTATCAAGTTTCTTTAATTTGCTATACCAGCCATGAAATGTACTGCAGGGTATATTCATCCTGCGACAGTACTCATGCTGACTTAAACCTGATGCAGACCACTTAGATACTTCATGCTTCCACTTTACAATATTCTCGGATTTATGATTCGCCATTACTGAACCTCTCTCAAAGATGTTAATAATTCATTACAGAAATATTATAAAATTAACACTGTGAAAGAAGATTAAAAGATGGGAGCTAATTGACGCTTACGGTGTAAGTGCAATTTTAATACCGGTCGTTGTTTCTCTTATTCTTTCAATATCGGCTACAGCTCTTTCTATCAGTAGTTTTGCATATTCTGTATAAGCCTGACAGGCTGTTTTAATCTCAGCTTTTTGCGCCTCTTTTTTAGCTTCATCTTTAGAAGTAGAATGCTTCATTTTCTGGAGTTTGCGCATTTTATTTTTTAATTTTTGCAACAGACTTTTGTTTTGTCACCAACCACTTATATTCAGGTCTTTACAAACATTGGAAATCAATTCTACTGTTTTGCGGACAGAGTCAAATAAAAGGTTTATATCAGTAGGGTAATGAACATTGCTTTCGACAACAAAAGAATCACATCTGCAATTTAATTTTTCCGTTTTTTTTAAAAGAATATGACCATACTCTACAACTATTGTATTAACTGCATCCAGTGTTTCAGGCGTAAAAAGACTTATGTTGTCTTTCAGTGTTTGTAGCGGATATTTTTTATCATCAATCCACTTAGCATGTCCGAGCATTTCGCGCAGAGTAGAATGATTATCTGCCATTTCCTTAACCTTGTCAAAATCCCAGTTGCAGTTTAAACGAAGCGTTCCAAGTACAAGTATTTTCCAAAGTTCCATTCCGGGGCGTCCAGTTTTCTTAGATGTTTTTGGGAGTGCCTTTTCAAGTACTGCAAAGACTTTTTCTCGTATTTCCTTATTGCTGTAAATAGCCTGTAACCCCATTAACAATTTAGGTATTTCGTCTCTTGATCTTAAATCAAGTTGTATGCCGGCAATATCAACCTCTCCTAATTTCATCTGACTATCGAATGCTTTTCTCACACCTTAACTCCGAAGTTTTGAATATTTTTACTTTGACTGTCATTGAATGACTTGTCGGCTTGAGATATTTAACTCTTTTATAGTAAATATTTTACATTGTTTTAATATAACATTTTTTTGCTGGTGTGATAGCTTGTGAAGGTGAATTTTAAGGTTTTATAACACTAATTCAACAAAGATTGTCATAATACAACTAATTCACAATAAAAGATTTAAGTAATTCTCGTCCAAGCACTATTATAGGTAATAATCCCAGAAGAGGAGGAATAAAAAAGGAAATGGATCCTGCAAAATCTGTCAGATATAATGAAAGAAGTTCTGCTGAAAGAGTTAATTCAGAACTCAAAGATAATTATGGAGTTGAAAATATTAGGGTTAAAGGACAGCAGAAAGTAGAGTGTCATATTTTCTTTGCTATAATTGCTCTTGCTGCCAAAAAGATATTTAAACTTATTCCACAGCAGTAGAAAAACTAAATATATACATTCTTCTCTCGGGCATGCAGGGATTAGGAAGAATGTATCTAAAGTAAAACTTTTTAAGAGTATTGTTTACATTTTCTCTGACTTTTGATGAAAATATGTAAAATTTCATACAAATAGAAAGTTATTAACAATTTAAACGAAAAAAGCTTCAAACGTTTTGCAAGAGGCTCTATAGATTTGAATAATATTTTGTATATGTAATTTGTATTTACATGCTTATTATTCTAAATTTAAAATCTTTAATTTTTTTTTACATTAAGTTTTTGCTCTCTATCTTCTGATATGGAGTTATTAAATAATGAATTTTTATAACAGGATAATATTAATATGAGAATACTTTCAGGTATACAGCCTACAGGAGCCCCGCATTTAGGCAATTACTTTGCTATGATGAGACCCGTGATTGAACTGCAGGAAAAAGGAGAAGCATATATTTTTATTGCTGATTATCACACTGTGACAGTTACTCCCGATCCGAAAGATTTTAAAAGTAATTCTATTAATTTGGCTCTTGATTTTCTTGCATGTGGCCTGGATCCTGAAAAAGCTGTTTTCTTTCGTCAGTCAGATATAATCCAGATACCGGAACTAGCATGGATCTTGAGCTGTTTTACTCCGATGGGACTTCTGGAACGTTGTCACAGTTATAAAGATAAAGTAGCTAACGGTATTGTGCCAAACTGTGGTTTATTTTATTATCCGGTTTTAATGGCTGCTGATATTCTTATGTATAAGTCTAATATTGTTCCTGTAGGAAGAGATCAGAAACAGCATGTAGAAGTTACTAGAGATATTGCACAACGTTTTAATAATAAGTATGGAGATGTTTTTGTCCTTCCTGAACCTCAAATTAAAGAAAATGTTGCTACTGTTGTTGGAACAGATGGACGTAAAATGTCAAAGAGTTATGGAAATACAATCGAAATCTTCAACAGTAATCTTAAAAAGACAAGAAAAAGTTTCATGAAAATAGTTACCGACTCTAAAACACCTGAAGAACCGAAAGATCCCGATAACTGTTCGATTTTTGCTTTATATAAACTTTTTGCATCAGAAAAGCAGATAGATAATATGGCTGAAAGATATCGAGCTGGTGGGTTAATGTACGGTATGGCTAAACAGGAACTTTTTGATATTTTTTGTGAATATTTTGCCCCTATGAGAAAAAAAAGAGAAGAGTTGGTTTCTGATATGGGATATGTTGAATCTGTTCTCAGAAAAGGTGCTGAAAAAGCATCAGAAGTAGCGTGTCAGACTATGTCCGATATTAGAAAAAAAGTTGGTTTTTGGACTTAATATATAAAAAGATTTAGGAACGTAATATAAAAGAATTGATAGCAAATAACGCATAGATCGCTGATTTTGACAGAGCAAAACCCTCCAGTTCTCGAATATTGAACCAGGGAGGGTTTTCTGTTGCTTCAAAGCAAACTATAGTTTTTTATTAGTTTTATTATAACCAATTAACTTCGTCTGCAAATATAAGAATTTTTACTAACGTATTGCTTAATGTATTTTTATATTCGCAAAACTCATCATAATATTCGGGTGCTGAAGTATTTATTATTAATCCTAGTTGATTAAGCCATTCGTTGATTAATTCTTCAGCATTTTCAATTGTTATCTGATTTTTCTTGACTTTATTATAAATATCTAAGACAAGCTCCAGACCGTTAAGTGTGCTGCAGATAATTTTTCCTGTATTTGAATTTTCAAAATCAAGGTTATTGATGAAATAAAATACATCAACAACTGAATCATATGCCTCTTCCTGTTCTTCTGAGAGATTTAATAGAGGCTGTAAATTTCTAAGTATTACTTCAACCTGTTCAAATGTGCCGGATATTATGTTGCCATCAGAATCAAAGAGTAAAGACTCCAATGAGGAAATAAATGAAGAAAGGGAATCTATGTCAAAGGATTTATTTGATATCATAGCAACAAGATTATAACCTATTGAGACCAATTCTAACTGGTCCTGTACATCGAGACCATATTTATATGTTTCAACCAGTTCCCCAATGGCAATGATGATATTTTGAACATTTATACTTTTGCTGTCATCAAGCAGATCTTCGTCTGCAGCCCAATCTAAGACAGTGCAGCAATATCTTTCAAAGTCTGAATAATCAAAAGCACCGCGTGATATTTCAATGTAAAGAAACGCTGTAGATAATCCGCATCTTAACACAAATGAATATGTAATTTCTCCTGCAGTTTCGAGGGCTTCTATAACTCTGTAACTTGGAGTATGTGAATTTAGAATTTCAATATAAATTTCTTTATCAAGAATATAAGACGGTATTTCCAGACTCCAGGTAACCTCTCTGGTCTTAGGAACTATTCTTGATTTAATAATCGGCAGTTTAACTGTCCACCATGCTATTTTCTTTTTTACATATCCCGCAATATAGAGTTCAGCTTTTCCGGGATTGACTCCCCAACCGACTTCTTTCGCTATGTCCCGATCGATATCAATACTTCCCAAAGGCAATCCTGATTTAGTACTTGCCAGGTATAGTGGCGTTTTGTTTTTATCAAAGATATTAATAAATGAACCACCTGTGAAACCTGCAAGTAAAGATTTATTCTGGAGTATTGTTGTGCCTGTTATTTCGAGACCGCCCAGTTCATTTAAAGAGATTGCCTGAACACTTGTTTCCATAGACCATTTCTCTCCATCCGAGCAGAAGTAATTTTGAAAGTTGCTACTATAATTAGTCCCTAGTTCATCAGTATAATAGACATATTCGTCAGGTAGTTCTTCTGTGTAGTTAACAAAACTAAAGTTTGATGCTGCTAATGTTGAACTGCAAAGTATTAACAGTGTTACCAATATTGCTACGCCTAAACTTCCAAAGTAGTTTTTGCAACCAGATCTTTTTTTCATTTTATTCCTTTCGTTTTGTCTATTTACTTAATTTATGAGCAACTTAATAAAGTTCTATGACTGTTATTATATTTATAAAAGTTACTGGTGGCTAGATTATTAATAACACTTAACTATCAATAGGTTATATGTGCATATTCAAGCAGTTGGCTTAGCAGGGAGCACTACTACTTTTTAACTTTTTCTAATTTATATATCTCTTTAAAACTACTGTGTGATGTAATAGATTGAACAATGTTTTTAAAATATTTTTTGTCATATTATGGGAAAAGTTTATATTGGAATGTTATACTAATATCTTATTCATAGGAAATGCTTATTTTATTGCTTAAAAAGAGGAAGTGTGTATTTATGAAAGAGAGGCTGTCTGCTTATAATTGCCATAGTATATTGTATTTATCTTTAATTTTTTGTGTTTTTACAACTTTATTTTTTTTTACTGGATGCTCTAAAAAAGAAACAAATGTAGAAATAGGTAATAAAAAAGGAATATTATACCTTGGAAATGGTCAGGATCCTCAGGGGTTGGATCCGCATACAGTAACAGGAGTTTGTGAACAGAGAATAATTTTTACATTACTTGAAGGATTAGTAACAGAAAATCCTAAAACATTAAAACCTGAACCCGGTGTAGCTAAGAGTTGGAAAATTAGTGATAATGGTTTGGTTTATACTTTTTATTTAAGAAAAAATGCTAAATGGTCAAACGGAACACCTGTTACAGCAGAGGATTTTGTTTATTCTTTTAAACGTGTTTTAACGCCGGCATTAGGAGCACAGAATGCCTATATGTTGTATTGTATGAAAAATGCCGAAACTTACAACAAAGGTGAAATTAAAGATTTTAATGAGGTTGGTGTAAAAGCGCTAAATGAATATACGCTTCAAATTACATTAGAGAAACCTACACCTTATTTTCTTTCTCTGCTTACAAATATGGCCTGGATGCCTGTGAATAGAAAAGCCATTGAAAAGTTTGGAAAAATGGACCAAAGAGGAACTAAATGGACTCTTCCTGAAAATTACGTAGGTAATGGTCCATTCAAACTTAAGGAGTGGAAGGTTAATAACGTAGTTAAAGTTGTTAAGAACGATAATTATTGGGATAAAAAAAATGTAAAACTCAATGAGGTTGACTTTTATCCAATATCAGATAATCAGGCAGAAGAGAGAGCTTTTAGAGGAGGTCAGCTACATGTAACTTATACTGTACCTACCAGTAAGATAGAGAAATATCAGAAGAAGCATCCCAAAATAATAAGTGTTGCACCGTATTTAGGCACTTATTATTATGTGCTTAATGTAAATAAAGCGCCTCTAAATAATTTGAAAGTTAGGAGAGCTTTATCTCTTGCTATTGACAGAAAAAGTCTTGCTAAGAATGTCGTTAAAGGTGGTAAACTTCAAGCTTACAGTTTTACTCCTCCTGATACTGCAGGATATACATCTTCAGCTAAAGTAAAAGAGAATGTTAAAGAAGCCAGAAAACTATTAGCAGAAGCGGGGTACCCTAATGGTAAGAATTTTCCAACATTAGAAGTTATGTATAATACAAGTAACAGAAACAGAAAAATAGCAGAAGCAATCCAGGAAATGTGGAGAAAAAATCTTAACATTAATATACAGTTACTAAATAGAGACTGGAAAGTTTACTTAGATACTTTCAGAACTAAAGATTATACGATTGCCGGCTGCAGTTGGATTGGTGATTATGCAGATCCGAATACATTTCTTGATCTTTGGGTATCAGGAAGCGGTAATAATAGAGCAGGGTGGTCTAACAAAGAATATGATAAATTATTGGAACAGGCATCAAATACTTCTGGCAGTATAGAACGTTTAAAGTTATTTGATAATGCTGAGAATATTTTAATAGAGCAGGCACCTATAATTCCACTTTTCTACTATACGTCTCTGTTCTTAAAAAAGCCTGAAGTGAAAGGGTGGTACCCAAATATATTAGATCATCATCCTCTAAAGAAAGTAGAGCTTAGCAAGTAATGCTGTTGGATTATTTTTTGGGGTAAGGCGTGCTGCAGCGCTGTCAACTTAAGGAAATCTAAAAAATCAAGTGGAAATACCAATTTAATTTAAGAACTGGGACTCTGGAGGGAAACGCTCTGTCGTTTCCGAACGACCGATTGTGTTGACAGGAAATGCAGTAATATACGAAAGATAAAATTTTTGAATACAGATGATGCACTGGGCGTTGGTTTTGACAGAGCAAAACCCTCCAGAATTTAATTCAAAGCGGAATAGAAAGAGGTATCTATTAGGCCGTTTTTATATAAAAATTTTTTCTATAAAATAATAAATAGTAAACTTGAAATAATAAAAAGTCTTAATTCAATGACATTGGGGAAACGCTCTGTTGTTTCCGAACGACCGATTGTGTTGACAGAAAATGCAGTAATATACGAAAAATAAAATGTTTGAATACAGAAAATGCACTGGGTGTTGGTTTTAATCAGGCTATTCGCCTGACAGGCTCCCCAAAACCATTTATCCCAGCGATTAGCTGGGCTCCACTATTAGATGATTTAAGATGGAAGAAAAACCAGCATATGTGAGGGCATTTTTAGATAAATGACATTGAGCGTATGTGTTGATAATTAACAATTAATAATTATATGGAAAATTTAAAAAAGAATTATATTTTGATCCTGATGGCCTCAATTTTTTTTATGGGGCTTGCAGCTACAGACATATATATAGCCTCTCTTCCTGAAATGACAAAAGAGTTTGATACGACACCCAATATTGTAAACTTAACAATATCGTTTTTTACTTTTGGTGCTGCAGTTTTTGTTCTTTTTGCAGATATTTTCAGCAGTCATTTTGGTAGACGTCCGATTATTCTATGTTCGATTGCGGTTTTTTCTATATCTTCATTTTTGATAAGCTTTTCTTCTTCGATGCTTTTAATAATTATTCTGAGACTGGGACAGTCGTTTATAGCATTCGTTTTTGTAGTAAGTCGTCAGGTTTTGAGAGATATAATGAATAAGAGGGAACAGGTGAGAGCGAATGGTATTATACTTGCCGGCCTTGTTATTTCACCTGCAATTGCACCTGTTATAGGTGCTTATCTTTCACAGCACTTTGGCTGGAGAAGCTGTTTTGTTTTTATTGGTATTGTAGGTGTAATACTTTTCGTGTTAACATTAAAAGTGTTACCTGAAACTAATTCTTCTAAATTGTCTCATATGCCTAAGTTGGGAGTTTATTTAAAGAATAGTTTATCTCTTTTTAATAGCAAATATTTTGTTTGCATTACACTTATATATGTTTCTGCAACTGCTGCATTTTATGGATTTATAGGGATTTCAAGTTATCTTTATATAGATAATTTAGGACTTTCTCCAATATTTTATTCATATATTTATATTTTTATGGCGGGCGCATATTTACTTGGCAATCAATATTTACTTTTTCTTAATAAGAGAGAAATATCTTATAGCAGAATTATAACACTTGGGGTTTATTCTACACTGGCCGGGGCTTTGGTTATTATGCTGTCAGAATTTGTTTTTCTTAATTTGATGATTATAATCTTAATTACTGCAGGTTCAATGTTTATGCGGGCTGCTAATGCTTTGACGAATCCCACTACCCAGGTTATTACTTTAAATCATTTTGAAGATAAAGGAGGTATAGCTTTGGGGGTTGCTATGAGTATTAACAGTGTTATGATGGGGGTTTCAGTTGTTCTTGTAACATTATTTCATAAAAACCCCCTAATTGGGTTAAGCATTGTTACTTTGATTTTTGCAATTATAGGCCTTGTGGCTTTCTATATAGTTCATGAAAAAATATCTGAAGAAAATTTTTCCTAATTTAGAATAATATATTGTTATAATGATTAAATTTATAATTAAAAGAATTTTACAGGCGATACCAGTCCTTTTTATAGTGGCAAGTATTACATTCTTTATGATAAGACTTGCTCCTGGTGGACCTTTCAGTGCTGAGAAAACAGTGTCTCCTGAAGTTATGGCGAATATTAATAAACATTATGGATTAGATAAACCGATACTTATTCAGTATTCGGATTATATGTTAAACCTTTTAAAAGGTGACCTGGGGCCTTCTTATAAGTATTCCAATAGAACTGTAAATGATATAATATCACAGACATTTCCTGTTTCTTTAGAACTTGGACTACTTGCTATGGTATTTGCAGTTATTGTCGGTATTTGTTCGGGTGTTATTGCATCGGTTAAACCTAATAGCTTAAGAGATTATGCGTCTATGTCATTTGTTATGATTGGAATTTGTGTCCCAGCCTTTGTGCTTGGTCCAGTATTAATATGGCTCTTTGCCATTCAGCTTGAATGGTTTAATGTTTCAGGTTGGAGCAGTTTTGGTGATTGTATACTGCCTACTATTACTTTAGGTGCAATATATGCTGCCAATATTGCAAGATTGAGTAGAGGAGGGATGCTGGAAATTTTGACAAGTGATTTTATCCGAACTGCCCGCGCAAAAGGTATTGAAGAAAGATGGGTAATTATTAAACATGCATTACGAGGCGGTATAATGTCTGTCATTTCATACTTGGGGCCAGCAATAGCAGGAGTTATTACAGGTTCATTTGTTGTTGAAACTATATTTCAGATTCCCGGGCTTGGCAGAATATTTGTACAGGCTGCTTTTGACAGGGATTATACGATGATAGTCGGAACTGTGATTTTTTATGCATTTTTAATTGTATTATTAAATGTGATTGTAGATATTTTGCAAATTTGGCTAGATCCGAGAAGATCTTTTAACGATTAATATAAATTATATAGAAAACATGTTAAGTACTAAAAATATGAAAATCTTCCCTGGAAAAACAGAAGAATTAGAAACAGGGCATTCTTTAAGTTATGATGCATGGTGCCGTTTGAAAAAGAATAAATTAGCCATGTTCAGCCTCTTCTTCTTAATTCTATTAGGTGTATTTGCTTTATTTGGTCCTCTTTTTATTTCATATTCGTACGAGCATCAGGATTTGGCACTAGGCGCCTCCGCTCCTACTCTAGCACATCTTTGCGGTACAGATACTCTTGGCAGAGATATGCTGGTGAGGATAATGTACGGAGGGAGAGTGTCGCTTGCTGTTGGGTTATGTGCTACTGTAGTTTCATTAGGTATTGGAGTTATATATGGGGCTGTTTCAGGGTATTTTGGTGGTAAAACTGATATGTTGATGATGAGAATTGTAGACATTATGTATGCATTACCTTTTACTATTCTTGTTATAATTTTAATGGTATGGCTGGGAAGAAATTTTATTCTGATCTTTGTTGCTATTGGTGCTATAGAATGGCTTACGATGGCTAGAATTGTTAGAGGTGAAGTTTTATCTCTCAAAAAACATGAATTTATTGATGCGGCAAAAGCTATGGGGCTCCCTACATGGAAAATTATTTACAGGCATATAATTCCTAACGTATTAGGTGTAGTTATTGTTTATGCCACACTTACGGTTCCGCGTGTTATGATGCTGGAAGCGTTTCTGAGCTTTTTGGGGCTTGGTGTTCAACCTCCAATGAGTTCGTGGGGACTATTGATTAGAGATGGTGCTTTAGTTATGGAAGAGTATCCATGGCTACTCTTCTTTCCCGGTGCTATTTTCTCTGCAACGCTTTTTGCTTTAAATTTTCTGGGAGATGGTCTACGCGATGCACTTGATCCCAAAATTTCAAAATGAGTTAAGAACTATTTTCTGATGTAGATTATTTTATTTTCAGCTCCTAGTGTTGTGTCACATATGAAATGTCAATTTTTATACTAAAAGGTAGGGTTTGGCTTCTTGTTGTCGGGCGTAGTTTTAACGTAGACTGATCCAAGCCGGCTGTAATTCTGTGATATTGATTAAGGATTAAACTCCTGCAATACTCTGGACACGGCGGTTTGAGGACAAACCGCCCTACCTTTGCAATATCCCATTTTAACAGATATTTGATACTTGACTGTACACTAGGTTATCATCTAACAATATCAGAAGTTATTTTTATATATTTTGCCATCTTTCATGATTAACTTCAGTGCATCTTTATTTGTGAGAATAGATATATTATCTAATGGATTACCATCAATTATTAGGAGATCAGCTTTGTAGCCTTCCTCTATTGTTCCAATTTCTTTTTCGACTCCTAGAATTTTAGCATTAATATGTGTAGCACTTTTTATTGCCATCATTTCGTTCCAGCCTAATTCCACTCTTCGAACCAATTCGTGAGCACCTTTGCCGTGATTTGCGTAAACAAAAGCATCACTGCCGCTTCCTATCAGCATAGAGTCAAAGTATTCTTTGGCCAGTTCCAGCATTTTAGATGCTGATTCTTTCATTTTATCTGCAACTTCCTGTTTGTTGCCAAAATCTTCAATGAAGAACAAATTAACAGTTGGTACAAATATAGTATTATTTTTTATTGCTAATTCGAATAGTTCTCTGGTTGCACAGGTAGCATGTTCAATGCTGTCAATTCCACATTCAATAGCTCTTTTTATAGCTTCTTCATAATGAGCATGAGCAAAAACCTTTTTATTATAATCATGAGATGCGTTAACTATTGCTTTTAATTCATGTTCTGTAAATTGTAGTGAATTCGGGGGATCTAATGGTGATCCCAAACCGCCACCGGCAAAAACTTTAATCCAGTCAACACTTTTTCTAAGTTGCCTTCTAACTGCTTTTATACAATTATTAACTCCATCAACTATTTCAAGCGGTTCAACCGATGCACAAAATTTTTTAAGAATTTCGGAGTCTAGAAAATCACCGTGTCCGCATGTCTGAGAAATGGGGCTGCCACATGTAAATACATTTGGGCCAGCTATCTCTCCATTTTTTAGCATTTCTTTAATTTCTAATGTAGCACCACCAGCATCTCTTACTGTAGTGATCCCAGATAATAAATTCTTTTCTAAGCATTTCTTTACATCCATAGCATATCTATATGGTGTATTTAAAAGTTCTTTGCTATCATGACAAAAACTCCAACAGACGTGAATATGGGCGTCAATAAGACCGGGCATAAGGGTCATCCCTGAAGCATCAATAATAACAGTGTCTCGAGGAAATTCTAATATAGATTTATTTGGGTAGATATTTTTAAATCGATTATTTTCAATGAAAACATCTTTTTCTTTTAATATTGTTCCATTAATAACATCTAAAATATTACAGTTTTTAATTAAATACGACATTCAATTTCTCCCTTTACTGTAGTGATTGTTTTTATAGTATTAATGACTATCTATAATAGCTATTATGAATATCTTCTAAGTCTTCGTTATAAGAAAACTTGATTTTGACTGAATTTTTATTGTTTTTTAGCTGTTCAAGGTAGATGTTAAAGTTCATTGATTTGAATATGCTGTTTATTTGCTCATCGTCAATCCTTTTGACTTCTTCTTTCAATGCTGTTTTTAAGTCATTTTCAATGCAGTATTTCATTAATGAAGGAATGTCATATATTATACTGTTGTTTTCCTGGTTATATTTTGAAATTATATTATGTATATTTTTAAGTTTTCTTGGACTTATTTTCTTCATAATATTACCTCCGGATTGATTCTTATAACTTTCCTTGTTCGATGATATTAAAACACTTTTTTATGGTAAAATCAATAGCCGGAAAACTTATAAAAACAGTCTGCATATGTGGATTTTTTGTAAGTACTTGATTCTTCAGAGAGAGTACAATTTTGAAAAAATATTGAAATTCTTTGTAAGTTGCAATTATATAATAAGCTTGTTTTTTAATCCCGAGTGGCGAATTGTTTTTCTTGACACTGCTTTGATAAAAATATTATCTTTTATCCATATTTCACAGTATTTTTTTGCTCGTGTTATTCCTGTATATATTAGTTCTCTTGTTAAAATTGGAGAATCTTTTGGCGGTAAAATTATCAATACTTTCTGGAAACCGCTACCCTGCGATTTATGTATTGTCATAGCAAAAGCGTCTTCATATTCAGGAAGCATATAAACTGAAACAAATTTAAATTTTTTCTTTCCTACTGTAGGGAAGAAAGCTTTTTTATTTCCTATAGCATCAGTCCATATTAAACCAATATCTCCATTGTAAAGTTCAAGCTGAGAGTTATTCTTCTTAATTATAATCGGCAGTCCTTTAGGTAACGGATTTTCTCCAAAAAGATAATTACGTATAATTCTATTTATATTTGATACTCCGTATTGACCTATATAATGAGAGCAAAGTATTCTAAATTCTGAAAAAAATTCAAAAGCTTTTTCAACAGTTGAAGTATTTAAATAATCCAGAAAAGTAACGTTGTTTTTATCGAATTCAATATGTACTCTGCTTATATAATTAATAAGAGTCTGTTCTAATAAATTACTTCTCGGCGTAATATCAATATTAAATTCATTAGTAATCTGTTTTGATAAATTTAGAAAATCTTCAGGTGATAAATTGTCATATTGCTGAATAGCAGTTTTAATTTTTCCTATTCCCTGTGAATCATCAAAACGGTAACTTTTCTTTAATTCTATAACAGAATTGGCCAATGGGGATTGCTCTATCTGTTTTAATATGCTTAAGTCAATATCAGTTACAAAATGTTTATATTCAGAAATAAATCTATCTGTGAAATGATTGGGATTTGAAGCATCATAAATATTGGATAAAACAGCACCTGCTTCTACTGATGCCAACTGATCTTTATCTCCTAAAAGAACAATTTTTGTGTTTTCATCTATGGCATCAAAAAGTTTAGCAAACAGAGTTAACGGAATCATTGAAGCTTCATCTATAATAATTACATCAGCATCAATAGCATTATCACTGTTTTTTAGGAAATGGGGAGACAGTCTTTTTTTCTTTAGAAGCCTATGAATTGTATATGCCTCCAGATTTTCCATTTTATTTTTTATTGTTACATCAATTTTAAGGTTTGTTAGTTCATCAGATATAGATTCTTTAAGCCTAGCTGCTGCTTTGCCTGTAGGTGCACAAAGTTTGATCTTTGTATCTAAGTCTTTTGATAATAATATTGCCAATATGCTTGAAACAACAGTAGTTTTTCCTGTTCCCGGACCTCCTGTAATAAGGGTGAATTTGTTTACAAGGCATGCATAGACAGCAATCTGCTGCCAGTCTATTTTATCTGAACTGTTATTTGAAAAGTGATTTGAAGTGGTATAAATGATATTTTCAGGCAAATCATTAGCAACATAAAAATCAGTTGAGCACTTTTCTAAAATCATTTTGGCTAATTTATTCTCATAATTCCAATATCGATGAAAATACAAATTATTATATTCATCCAGTATAAGAGGAGTGTTGCTGTTTCTACTAATTATTTCCGGGTATTGTTTTAAAGCTTCAATCCATTTATTTAATTGGGGTAGTTTTATCTGTTTAAATTCATTAGATTTAAATTGTAACTCTACTCCACTTTTATATATTGGGAATATTGTCTCAGCTGCTTCTTCAAGATTAAGACATATGTGAGTATTACGCAATGAATGGCTTATAAGGGCAGCAGTGAAATACAAATATGGATCTTTATTTTTTGCTAGACTTAATATAAAATCAGCAAATTGAATATCTATTTCATGAAGACCATCCTTAGATTTAAAACTTTTGATATCTTCTATTTTTATCATATTAAAGTTTTTCTGTGAATCTGAAAAATTATTATTGGTGTTATTCTGCATTACGCTAAAATTCCGGCTAATTCCTTAATATATTTTTTGTCTGGTTTGTCGAAGAAAACCCCTTTATTTGAGCTTTCAAATGAATCAACACCTCTTAGAAAGATATAATAGACTCCTCCAAAATGGGTATCATAATCATAATTTTTAATATGCGTTTGGAGATATTTATCTACTGCAACAGTATATATTAAATATTGCAAAAAATAATAGTGTTTTGATATTTCCTGTTTCAATCCTTTAATTGTAAAATCTTCAGGTATTCCATTTAATTTATTCGATTTCCAGTCAATAATGTAATATTTATTTTTATCCCTGAATATTAAATCGATAAATCCTGTCATATAACCATGAATTAATTTATTATTGAGTAATTTTTCTGAACAACTGTTTAATGTAAAATCATTTTCTTTCGCGTAGCTGCTTAGAAAAGTATATAATTTGTCCATATCAATTCCCTGCTTAAGAGAAAATAGAAATTCCATTTCCGGAAGCTTGTTTTCTGCCGTAATATTTTTTAAGCTAAGATTTGAATACCGATTTAAAGTTTTATTTAATACATTTTTTACCATTTCCTGTACACAGATGATACTTTCTTCATTTGCTTTACCTGATTCCTTCTCATTAAGTCTATATTTAAGAAGTTTTTCTTTTACCAGAGATCTTATTTCTTCGTCTGAAGATGCAAAATCAATTTCTTCAAAAATCTCATGCCAGCAGGTTCCTGTTTTTGCACCTGCAGGGAAGTTGAAAATATCAAGTTTTGTATTTAGAATAGTATTTTGTTCATGATCAGTAGAGTTAGATATATCCGTTTCGTCATAATCTTTTTGCGATACAGACCTTGAAGCTTCTGAAGAATGAGGTGTCAGGCTTGAAAAACTAGATATTTTCCAGCTTTTGTTTTGATTGCCGGAGCTTATTATTCTTGCTTTCAGTTTTATTGCTTTATTTAGATATATCGGTTTATACTCTTTAATATCGAACTTTTGATTTGTATCATATATGTCCAATTGAATATTTCTTTTCTGTTCAACGGTCAGGGCAGGGGAAGTGTTTGCATTTTTTACAGATTTTACACTATAAGATAAGGCTTTTGCTATATTTCCTTTTTCTGCCTCAAGAACACTACAGTCAGAATAAAACATATAATCCAGTGCACTAGTATTCTTCTTTGAATTTTTATCAGTGTTTCCCCAAATCACATAACACTGGTATTTTGAGCGTGTAAGAGCTACATACATGAATCTCATAAGTTCTTCAAGATTTTCATCATTGCTATAATTTTCAGCATCTTCTTTGCCTGTAATATCCAATATAGGTTTATACAGTAATTCATCTTTGAAGCTGGTTTTGCCAATTATATCCGGAGTCAGATGGTATTTCGATATTCTCTGCTGTTTTACACTAATAGCATTTTTATCCCATAGAAAAGGACAGAAAACGATAGGAAATTCTAAACCTTTAGACTTGAAGACAGTCATTATTTTTACTGCATTTTCATCTGTTTCCAAGCGTATTTCATATTCATCTTTATCTTCTCTTGAATCAGGAGACATTTGTTTTGAAAGCCAGTGAATAAGCCCATTGATACCTAGTTTTAATTCTGTTTCCTGTGTTTGAAGTATTTCAGCAATATGAAGCACATTGGTAAGTGTTCTTTCACCGCTGTTTTGCTGTAGTATTCTTTCTTTTATATTGAACTCAAAGCATAAGCAGTTGAACATCTCAATAAACGTGTTGTTTAGCCATATATCATGACATTTCTTAAATTTTGAGTATATTTCTTCAAATTGTAAGATTATGTCATCTTCTGCTTCTTCTGAAAGGATTACCAAGTCATCTATCGAATATGACAAGATATTAGTTAATAGTGCTCCTTTTAAAATTTGTGTATTAGATGGTTCTGCTACAGCATTTAACAAATGTACGAAATTCTCTGCTTCTGTTGTATCAAAAACAGAACCTGTAGCTTGTAATACTGCAGGAATTTTATATTCTGCAAGTTTTGGCTGTAGTAATTTTGCCTGGGAATGTTTTGTGACTAGCATTGCTATGTCTGATGGTTTTATTCTTCGTTTTATCCCGTTACTTTCTGTTATATTGTTATTATCATCAGATAGAATATTATGAATCTGCGCTGCTGTCTGTTCAGTACACTGATTAGAAAGGTTTTCTGAACTTTGCGGTTCGTTTATAAAAATGAATTTTAGAGGTTTATTTTTAGAGTCTGATGCAGTTCCAAAATTGTCATTCTTCTCATCAGATTCTACTTCTATATAATTTATTGAATCTGTCACAAAAGGTTTATTCCCTGGTTTTCCTTTTGTAAATAAGTTGTTGACAGCCTCGACCATATTAGGGCTTGAACGCCAGTTTTTAGGAAGAGTATATAATCTACCCGTTTCAGAAATTTGTTCTTTTGCTTTCCTGTAAGTAAAAATATCTCCACCCCTAAATCCATAAATGGCCTGTTTAGGATCACCCACCATAAAGATCGTCTTTGATGAGTCAATAAATATTTTCTTGAAAATGCTATACTGTACTGAGTCTGTATCTTGGAATTCATCAATAAAAGCAGCATTATATTTACTTCTAAGTTTTTGTAATAGACGGCTCTTCGAGCCTTCAGTATATTCGTCAACTTTAGAGAGCAGGTCATTGAAAGACTGTACATTAAGCTCATTCTTTCTTTTCTCATATTCTTTATGGAAGAAGCTTCGAAACTTGCTTCTTGTGTAAATTCCAAAATCTTTAAGTGAATCTATGTCATTTATGAATTCTGAGCAATTATTGAAAAACGGGTGGTTTGGCTGAAACTTTTGCTTATCTGTCTTCTTTACTGCAGCAGAAACATACTCAATTGTTAATTTACTAATTGTTTCAATAATTTCTTTGTTAAAAGCATAGTTAAAAAATAGCTCTATATTCTGAATATGTTTATTTACAGAACTTTCTCTGAACTTAGCCTTACTTATTTCCGGTCTTTCAAGAATAGTTTTAATCTCTTCTATATTCCAATTTGATTTCATATCATAAAAGATATTCTTAAGTATATTGAATTTCCTATTCTCACTTACCTTTTCCGGATAGACATAAATATCACCTTTACTTGTGAAGTTTTTGACATATGAACTTAAAGTTTCAATATTAATTGAATTATAATTCAGTGCTGCAATATCAAATGATGAGGCGGAATAGGTTTCCAATCTCCAAAAATCCTCAGTAATATCCCTGACAATAGGTTCAATATTTTTTTCCAATTGAACATTAAATAAGATTCCTGTTTCAAACGAGTGGTCATTTAGAACTTTATTACAGAAACCATGTATGGTAAATATTGACGCATCATCGAAATTATTAATAGCATTATAAATACGTTTTCTTTTGAGTTCCTGTGAAACTGTAACTTTTTTATCATTGCAGTCCCAATAATAAGTTGTCTCTACAAGTTCTTTTATGTTATCGGAAACAGCTTTTCCCTTAAAGTATAGGTCGAGTTCTGTTAGTATGTGTCTAATTCTTATTTTAAGTTCTTTTGTTGCGGCATCAGTAAAAGTAACAACTAAAATAGAATCTACTTTGTAACCTTTTAGCAATATTAATTTTGCATAGAGATTTTGAATGGTATAGGTCTTACCTGTACCGGCACTTGCTTCTATTATATTAATACCATCTAACGGGCAGTTTTGAAGTTTAAATTTTTGTCCTGTAGCCTGTATCAAACTAGTCCTCTTCTACCCAATAGTTGTTAAAAATAGTTTTTGCATAATGAGAAAAGTCAGTTGTTTCAATAATGTTGTCATCAAAACATGCTCTTATATATGGATCATCGCTTTCTGAATTATATGAAAAGTAATTATTGCCGTTAAATGTATTTTTCGCATACAGTATTTTTTGTTTATTCCTTTTTGCAAAAACATACGAGCTTTCAGGAAAAAAAGGAATCGGCTTTTTAACCCCTTCTTTATAGATATCTGTTAAAATAAGTAACATCTGCATAGCTTCCTGCTGCGAAACATTTTCAAGTATCCCTGTTGAGTTTGTTTTTTCTCCAGGTTTACAGATAAAATAGTAAGTTCTTTCACCTTTCCCTGATGCAGCTAAACAAAGGTGATTAAGCCAGCATTCTAAAACTCTTTTTCCTGATTCCTTAGCTAGTATTAAACAAACTTGATATCCGGCTTCTGAAAAATTGTCTAAGTTGCCGTTAATGCAGATATGATTATCCAGCTCAAACTCAAAATTAGTGCTGTTTGTGTTGTTAAGCAGTTCTTTTGCCGGTTCAATTCCTTTGAAAGAGGTTGTAAGTATAGTATTGATTTGAGTGTAAAGGTTGTTAAAATAACTTTCTCCCTCAATTCCTACTTGAAGTTTTCCTGAGTATTTAAGTTTTTTATAAAGTTTATTCCTGTCCTTCTCTTTTATAACAGATGAAAGCAGTTCCTGAGTTAAAGTATATTTCTCTAGATTGTTTATAGTGAAAGGTTCTGTATCTAAAGTTTCTGTTAAATTTATTGATGAATAAGCTACATTAAGAGTTTGGTTTAAAAAAGCTCTGCATGGATTTTTAAAAAAGGCTGTTAAACCTTCTATATTAATTGTAGATAAGTCCTTTTCTTTCTCTCTGTTTCTGGTTTCTTCAGCTTTTTGAGTTTTGTGTTTCTTTTCAGAATTTAAAGTTTTTGCTGCGTTACAGTCAACAGCAGAATAGGAAAAGAAATTGCTGTTAGTACAATTAAAATATATACTGTTAAAAGCCTGTAACTTATGATTAGTGACCATAGATTCTACACACTCTTCTCCACAAATTTGCTTCAGATAATCAATTAGTTCACATACCGGACCTGCAGGAGAATATATTTCATTGGATTTGTCGCTTTGTCCTATATAACTTATATATAAATTCTTTCTGGCTGCTAATATTGATTCTAAAAAAATATATTTGTCTTCCATTTTTTTAGAACGATCACATAGTCTAATTTCTTTGTCTATGATATTAAAACCTATCTTAGTTTCCTGTCTTGGAAACTCACCATCGTTCATGCCAAGCATACAAATGACTTTAGCAGGGATTCCCCTCATAGGGAGCATGGTGCAAAATGTTATTTTTCCTCTTAAAAACCCTTCATAAATAGTTTCTGTTTCTATGTGTTCGGTTATATAAGATCTAACTATGTCAAGTGTGACTTCTTTTTCAAATCCAGCTAATTCGGCTGATTCTTTAAGGGAAACAATAACATTTACTAAAATAGAGATATCTTTAAATGTATTATTGTTGTTTATAAAGAATTTATCTATGACACTGTTTAAAATATCATGCCATTGATTCATTGTGTACTTTTTTGTCAAAATAGTACGAATTTCTGATAAGCTTGATAGAAAGTGGGAGAATTTACCTAAAAGCTCAGATTCTGCTATCTCTATCTCATCGTATGGAAAAATGTTATTATAAACATCTTCAGTATCTTCAAGTGCAATACCAAGCAATAGACTGTTTAACCCCGCAGATATAGAGTTTTCATTAAATACAGGCAATCCTAAACTTGATCTATGTTCTGCGTTAATTCCCCATCTCATACCTGATTCATCTGTCCATTTTCTTAATAAATCAATATTTTCATCTTCAATATCAAAAGCTTCTCTTATTGCAGTAGTTTCAAGTAGGTCTAGAATTTCTGTCATTTTATACTTAGAGCTTACCAGTTCAAGTAGTTTAATAAATGAATTTACAACCTTACTGTTTTTAGCCATTTTTATATCTGATAAAGAGTAGGGGAGTTGCAGACTATCTAACGATTCTTCATTGCGTCTGTTAAAGACTGATTTAATATATGGCTCATATGCTGTAATATTCGGTGTTGTAACTATTATGTCCCCTGGTTGAATTGTATTATCTAGTTCGATTATATTAATCAGATTGTCATATAAAACTTCAATTTCTCGTGTCTTATTATGACAATTATGAAATTGAATTGACCTGTCGTATTTGTCTTGCGAGTATTGTAATTCTGCTGTAGGCTTGTTGTTCAGTATGTTGTCTTGTATCAGTTCAAGTGTCGAAGAAACCTTTGTTTCAGTAAAACAGTCTTCTGTATCATATTCAGTAACATCTAAAATTGAACTGAAAAACTCTCTTCCTACCTGACCGAAAGATGAAAGAAGAGGATTGCCCTGTTCCATAAAGTCCTCAGGATTGGAGATATTTTTTATAGATAAAAAGCTATTTATTCTTTCAGCTTCTTTTTTCGATAGATTATATTCCCAGTTTTTTTTACATGGAGTTAGATAGAAAAAGTGGACATCAATATTATCCGAGTGTCCAAGTGTTTGAAAGAAGTTAATATAGACGGCCGGCATCGTAGTTATTCCAAACACAAATATGCGCTCATAATCAAGTTTAGATATATCACCTAATGAGAAAAAGTTTTGAAATCCCTGAGATCTGCTAATATTATTTCTTGAAATATTCTGCCAGATTTGGGCCTGCCACTCGTTTACTTTCTTTTTGATAATATTATCTTTCCAGTTTAAGAGAATATCTGGTCTGAATATTTCATATTGATCAAAGGAATAAGAAATCTTTTCTGAAAGCTGATATTGTTTTATTTTTGAATTTCTTCCTTTTAGGTAACTGGACAGTTCTGGATGATTTCCAGCTATTTCGGGCAGTATATCAAAAATTTTCCATATCAGAACATCATGAGTAAATAGATCTATATTCGGTCTTAAGTCCTGGGGTAATGTTTTTTCTAAGACTTCTTTTATAAAACTGTAAAGAAAAGGGAATTCAATATTAGCGCAAATAGGTATGTTGTCTGCTATCTGAAGCTTTAACCAAGATGACATTCCCTGGCTTTGAACAATTATTTTCTCCTGTTTAAATGGATCCTTTAACGGCCTTTGAGATAAAATTTTACAAAGCCTTTGTCTGGCTAAAATTTCAAGCCTATTACCTGTATAAAGATAAAACCCCATATCTGAAAATATTTCTGATTCTTGATGTAATTAAACTTAGTTAAAAAAATGTTATCATTACTGTAATTCAAAGTCCATAATAAGCAATAATATTTTCAGTTTCCATAAATAATGCTTTATAGATTTTTCGTCTAAAAATCTATACTATTTATAAGAATATTATAAAGGAAAAGCGATGCTTTTAAAAACATCATACAGTCAGAATAATTTTCTTTGCCAGAACAGAATTACACCGACAACAGCCAATGCTGCAGATACGCTCATTGTAATTAAAAATGCATGTGGGGAGTTTTGGAAAGGCAGATCTACATTCATCCCGTAAATACTTGAAATAAGGGTTGGCAGCATGAGTATAATTGTTATTGAAGTCAAAGATTTCATCACAACATTTAAGTTATTGGAAATAACAGATGCAAATGCATCCATCATTCCACTCAAAATATTACTGTGAATGCTTGCCATCTCTATACCCTGTCTGTATTCCACAAGTACGTCATCAAGTAAATCTCTGTGATCAGAGTTTAACTTAAACCTTTTCTGTATGGATAATCGTCCTATCATAATCTCATTCGATTTAAGTGCTGTAGTAAAATATACAAGACTCTTCTCTAAGTCTAAGAGTTTTATAAGTTCCTGATTTTTCATTGATTTATGAAGTTCTTTTTCCAGATCATTCGTTATATTGCTTATTTGCCTGAGGTATTTTAGATATAAAATTGCAGTTCTTAAGAAAATCAGCAAAATAAACTTTTCTTTGTTTTTTACTGAAAAATTTTTGATTCTTTTATCTAAAAATGTGGAAAGAACTTCTGTTTCCATAGAACATATTGTAATAATATTATGTTCTGTGTATATGATACCTAATGGTACTGTATTATATGGGACATTTGGATGATCTTTATCTAAATAAGGTATTTTAAGAATTATTAAAATATGTCCATCCTCAACTTCTATACGTGCTCTTTCATCAATATCCAAAGGGTCAGTTAAAAATTCTTCAGGGATGTCAAGTTCCTGGCTGATTTCATTCAATTCTACATAATTGGGTTGTACTGCATTTATCCAGCAATCTTTTTCGATGGAATCAATTTCTTTAATTCCATCGTCTGTTTTTTTATAATAACTAATCATAGGTACACGCTGTTTTTGTATGAGGTATGTTTTTGTAAATCAGGATTCGAATATATGATGTTTGTTCTGAATTATATACAAAAACTTAATGAAAGTCAATATACAGAAAGATAAGTTTTTACATAAAAATACTTAGAATATGTTGCAGTAAAATGAACCTATAGAAGTTTTATCTGTTGGATTTTGCCAAAATACGGTAATATTATAAAAGTGTATTTTTGTATTATACCGAGCGTATTATAGATTTTCCACAAATATCGACTTAGATTAAACTAAACTATTTTCTTTTTCATACTAATATAGTTATTTCATATTAGATAAATTACTTTCATTATTAATAGCAAGAGGTATTTAACGTGACTAATAATTCTTATCAGAATCCTTTAACAGGAAGATACGCAAGCAAAGAAATGAGCTTTAACTGGTCACCTCAAAAGAAACATTCAACATGGCGTCGTTTATGGTTGGCATTAGCGCGAGCGGAAAAAGAACTGGGATTAGGTATTACGGATGAGCAGGTAGTCGAAATGGAAGCTCATCTTGATGATATAGATTTTGTTGCTGCTGCTCAAAAAGAAAAAGAATTACGACATGATGTTATGAGTCATATACATGTGTTTGGAGAACAATGTCCAAAAGCCATGCCTATTATTCATTTAGGTGCAACCAGTTGTTATGTTACAGATAATACTGAGCTGATACAGATTAGAGATGGATTAAAAATTTTAAAAATTAAACTTATAAAAGTTATTGCTGCTCTTAAGGGTAATGCTGAAAAATATGCAGATTTACCTACTCTTGGGTTTACGCATTATCAACCGGCACAACTTACAACTGTAGGTAAACGTTTTTCATTGTATTTGCAGGATTTCTTTTTTGATCTACAGAGACTTGATGATGAACTTGGCAGATTACCGTTTAGAGGAGTAAAAGGAACAACAGGAACTCAAGCCAGTTTTTTAGCTTTGTTTAACGGTGATCATAAGAAAGTTAGAGAATTGAATATTAAAGTGACCAAGGCTATGGGGTTTGATTCTGCAATTGCTGTGTCAGGACAAACTTATACAAGAAAGGTTGATTATTATGTAACTTCAGTTCTTTCAGGAATTGCCCAGTCAGCTTATAAATTTGCAGGAGACTTGCGTCTTCTGGCAAATCTAAAAGAGATAGAAGAACCTTTCGGAAAATCACAAGTTGGTTCAAGTGCTATGGCATACAAGCGTAATCCTATGAGATGTGAGCGAATTTGTTCTTTAGCCAGATTTGCTATGAACTTACCTAATAATTGTGCAAATACTCATTCCAACCAATGGTTTGAGAGAACTTTAGATGATTCGGCTAATCGTAGAATTGTACTTGCTGAAGCATTTCTAACACTAGATGTTATTTTATCACTAGTGCATAATGTACTTGATGGATTACAAGTTTGGCCGAAGGTTATAGAGGCAAGAGTTATGAGTGAATTGCCTTTTATGGCAACTGAAAATATAATGATGGCTGCTGTTAAAGCAGGAGGCAATCGACAGGAACTTCATGAGGCCATAAGGGAACACTCTATGGAAGCGGGCAGACAGGTAAAAGAATATGGGGCTGCAAATGATTTAATTGATAGAATAAAAGCCGATCCCCTATTTGCTTCTGTTAAAGATAGAATAGATGATATAATGAATCCGGTAGAATTTGTTGGACGTGCGTCTCAACAGGTAAAGGAGTTTATTGTAAAAGATATTAAGCCTATGCTTGAAAGATATCAATTGGTTATTAATAAAGATGAAGCAGAGGAAATTAGTGTATAAACATTACCTTTTGTCGATTTGAAAGGACTTATATGAGAATATCTGAAATTAACAGAAAAACAAAAGAAACTGATATAAAACTAAAATTAAACATGGATGGTTCCGGTCAATATGATATTGACACAGGTATACCTTTTTTAGATCACATGTTAGAACTTTTCTCTAAACATGGCTTCTTTGATTTAAACTTAAAAGCCTTGGGGGATTTGGAAGTTGATTGTCATCATACAATAGAAGATATTGGTATTGTTTTTGGTAAAGCAATAACCCAGGCATTAGGTGAGAAGAAGGGGATAAAACGCTACGGTTATTTTATTCTTCCGATGGATGAAACCCTGGTTACTGTAGCATTGGATTTATCAGGAAGACCATATCTTGTTTATGATTTAGAACCTCCAACTCAGTATATTAACAATATAGACTGCCGGTTATTTCATGAATTTTTCCAGGCGGTAGTAGTAAATAGTGGAATGAATCTTCATGTAACCTTAAATAAAACAGGAGAAACACATCATGTTTTTGAAGCTGTTTTTAAGGCTTTTGCCAAGGCATTAGATATGGCTGTTTCACTTGATTCAAGACTAAATAACGATGTGTTATCCACCAAAGGCATTCTTTAACAATTAATAATTAAGAATTAGTAGTAAATATATTATGATAGCATTAATAGATTATGGGATGGGAAACCTATCCAGTGTCAGTAAAGCTTTTAAAGCTGTCGGCGCAAAGGAACTGATAATAACTTCCTCTGCAGATGATATTAAAAAAGCGGATGCGGTTGTCTTACCGGGGGTTGGTAATTTTGGCGATGGAATGAAGAACTTAAAAGAGTTTCAACTTGATTCCGCTATTAGAATCTCTGTAGAAAGAGATCGTAAACCTTTTTTGGGTATTTGTCTTGGAATGCAGCTGCTTATGGAAAGCAGTGAGGAAGCTCCCGGTATTCCTGGACTCGGTTTATTGAAAGGTCAAACTGTTCGATTCCCTAATATGGAGGGTTTTAAAATACCCCAGATAGGTTGGAATAGTGTGCAGCTGAAATACAAACATCCGTATTTCGCAGACCTGGAAACCGATGAGTATTTTTATTTTGTTCATAGTTTTTATCTAAAACCGGAAAACAATGAAGCTGTACTTGGAGAAACTGATTATGGCATAAAATTCTGTTCTTGTGTAGCTAAAGAGAATATATTTGCTACACAGTTTCACCCTGAGAAGAGTCAGGATGCCGGCTTGACTATTTTAAAAAATTTTATAAATTCTGTAAAATAAAGGGTTTATAAACTAGAGTTTTTAGAAAATAATACAAAGGATTATATATGTTGATATTACCAGCAATTGATATTTTGGATGGAAAGTGCGTAAGGCTTTTTCAAGGTGATTATAGCAAAGAAACCGTTTATTCTTCTTCGCCTATTGAAATAGCTAAAAAATGGGAGCAGCAAGGTGCTGAATTCATTCATCTGGTCGATTTAGATGGCGCGAAGCTTGGAAAACCTGTAAATTTAAACATAATAAAAGATATTTGTAATAATGTTACTGTGCCTTGCGAACTGGGCGGTGGTATTCGTAGTTTTTCTGATGCAGAAAAGATGTTGCTTGCCGGAGTTTCGAGAGTAATACTTGGTACTGCTGCCTGTAAGAATGAAAACTTGGTTTTTAGCTTAATCAATAAATATGGCCCTGAAAAGATTGTAATTGGTATTGACGCAAAAGATGGTATGGTTGCTGTTGAAGGTTGGCTTGAAAGCTCAAGTATTGATGCCTATAAGTTAGCTGTTAAATTTGCAGAGAAGGGTGTAAAACGCTTTATATATACTGATATTTTAAGGGATGGAGCATTGATTGGGCCCAATTTTGATTCAGTAACTAAATTTTGTACTGCTGTTCCCAACTGTAATGTTATTGCATCCGGTGGCGTTGGTAATGCAAAACATGTTAAGAGATTAGAACAGATATCTATTGAATATAGTAACCTTGAAGGTGTTATTATTGGTAAAGCTTTATATGCTAATAGAATGAGCCTAAAAGACATTCTTTGAGCTTTGATACTATTTTTTCTGCAATTAAACCTGATATTTTTAAAATTTTTATAAAAAATGGAATTAGGCCTATTTTTATTATTGACACCAAATAAGCAACATCTTATAATCTCTAATACTTCGATAGGAATTATGTTTTTACTGTACTTTTAGTTTGATTCCTGATTTGTATGAATTTATTATTAAACCAAATAAATAATTTAATAAAGGAGTAATTATGAAAAAACCGCATCTTTCTGTAATGACAATCATTAACATGAGTATTGGATTTATGGGTATCCAGTTTGGCTGGGGACTTCAAATGGCAAACATGAGTGCTATTTATCAATTTCTCGGGGCGAATCCTGATCAGATTCCTATACTTTGGCTGGCTGCCCCTTTAACAGGTTTAATTGTTCAGCCTATTATTGGTCATATGAGTGATAATACCTGGTGTAAGTTGGGACGAAGACGTCCATTCTTTCTTGTTGGTGCTATTTTAGCAACCTTGGCATTAATTGGAATGCCATATTCAGGAGCACTTATCATGGCTGCCGGTTTCTTATGGGTTTTAGATGCTTCAGTTAATATAAGTATGGAACCTTTCAGAGCTTTCGTCGCAGATATGCTACCTGAAGAGCAAAGAACTCTTGGTTACTCTATCCAAACTCTTTTTGTATCAATTGGTGCAGTTACAGCATCGGCATTTCCATGGTTGCTTCAAAATGTTTTTCATGTTAAAAATGAACAGGTTGCACACAGTGCAGCAGAAACAGGTTTTACCCTTTTTGCAGACAAACTACCTTATATAATTAAAATATCTTTTCACGTTGGAGCAGCAGTATTTATAATATGTGTATTATGGACAATTTTTACAGTTAAAGAATACCCGCCTGAAGATTTAGAAGCTTTTAAAAATAAGAAAAAAGAAGGCGCAGGTATGGGTAAGGCTGTTAAAGAAATAATACATGATATTTTCCATATGCCTGAAACTATGAGAAAACTTGCATGGGTACAGTTCTTTACATGGATGGGATTGTTCTTAATGTGGATTTATTTTGGTATTTCTGTTGGTAATCTGTTCGGTGATCCTAAAACACAAAAAGCATTGTACCTTGAAGGTATTGAATGGGCTGGGATGTGTTTTGCATGTTATAACCTAGTGTCATTAGTTTATTCATTTTTCATGCCTGCTATTGCAAAAAAAATCACATGCAGATGGACTCATATAATAAGTTTATTGTTAGGAGCTATCTGCATGGTTGCAGTTATACTCCCTAGTAGTGGCGGAGGTATAACACATCTCAAAATATTTGTTATGGTATTAATGATTGGTATTGGTATTGCCTGGGGAAGTACTTTGACTATGCCTTATGCCATTCTTTCATCATCAATACCTGAGGAAAAAATGGGTTTATATATGGGAGTTTTTAACTTTTTTATAACCTTACCTCAAATAGTTACATCAATAGGTTTTGGATATCTAATGCTTTGGCTATTTAATAATGATAGTCAGTATGGGGTAGCATTTGGTGGAATATGTTGGGTGATTGCTGCAATATTGATGTTAAGAGTGAAAAAAACATTAAAAAGTGATTAAGATATTAAATAGAGGTTGCTAGCAGAGCAACCTCTATTTTTATTTATGAACATCTGAATTGATCTGCACGTTAGTTTTTTTGTTTTCTGTATTTTAGCATATTACAGAAAATAGCAGCCAAATGGATGTATACGAATTTAAACGCAATACTGTTTTAAGTTAAGGATTAGAAAATGGGAGCTATTAAAAAATGAATGTATTATTGAAAATGCAATACAAAACTTATCCTGGTTGGGATGTTTATATTTCAGGTTCGTCTAAAGAACTTGGCAATTGGGATGTTGAGAAGGCTAAGAAACTGACTTGCGAATATGAGATGGAATGGAGTATTAATCTAGAAATTTCCGAAAAAAGTGAGAATATTGAATACAAATATTTCGTAGCTGATGCTAACCTGGACAATGTTCAATGGGAAACAGGCAATAATAGGATTTTACAGTATTTTTCAGAATTTGATATTATTGATGTATGCAATGATTGGCAGGACGGAGACAGAAATTTAAAAATACTTGATAAATCAGTCTTTGGTGATCTTATTTTTAAAAGAGATAAACCTGATATAAGAATAGCTCCGAGTAAAACAAAGAAAGTATCTGAAAAAACGTTAATATTAAAAGTTTCTGTTCCCAAATTAGATAAGAGGCATAAACTTTGTGTTGTTGGCAGTATTGATGAATTGGGTAACTGGGAATATGAAAAAGCTTTAATGATGAATAATTATAGCCCTTCATGCTGGAGTGTTGTAATAAAATTTGATAAAGAATACAAAAATATTTTTTATAAATATGGAATTTATGATACAGAAACCAAAAAAATCATCACTCTTGAAAAAGGAAAGAACAGGTTGTTTTTTAAATCTGATAAAGACAAGAAATGTAAGAATATTTTAAGAATAGATGATGTTTTTAAATATAATGACATTACCTGGCATGGAGCTGGGGTTGCCATTCCTGTCTTTTCATTAAGAAGTGAAGTTGGTATGGGAGTGGGCGAATTTCTTGATATAAAACTTCTTGTTGACTGGTGCAAAAAAACCGGGATGAAAATGGTTCAGATTTTACCGGTGAATGATACAATACATACTCATACTTGGGTAGATTCTTACCCTTATTCTGCTATATCTGTTTTTGCATTGCATCCAATGTATCTTAATCTACAGGCTATTGGCAATTTGCCGGCAAAAGTTACGGATGATATTGTAAAAGAACGAATTGCAATGCTTAATAAGAATGAAGCTGTAGATTATGAAGCAGTAATGAAAATAAAATCAAGATTCTTTTTACTTGCATATGAAGCTAACAAGAAAACATTTTTAAAGGATAAAGATTTCAAAACATTCTTTAGAGATAATAAGGAATGGTTGGTTCCTTATGCTGCATATTGTTATCTTAGAGATTTATTTGGAACTCATGATTATACTCAATGGGGTATTTATGCCAAATACGATAAAAAGCTTATTGAAAAATTGTGTAGTCCTACTGCTGAGCAATATGATGATATAGCTATACACTATTTTATCCAGTATCATCTGCATAAACAATTGTTAGAGGCTACTGAATATGCCAGAGCAAACGGTGTGGTTCTTAAAGGAGATATTCCTATTGGCGTAAACCGTTATGGAATTGATACATGGACTGATCCTAAATCATTTAATATGAATGGACAGGCAGGAGCTCCTCCGGATGATTATGCTGTAGATGGCCAGAACTGGGGATTTCCTACATACAACTGGGAAGAAATGCAGAAAGATGGTTTTAAGTGGTGGCAGAAACGACTGAAACAATTATCGGTATATTTTGATGCATTTAGAATAGATCATATTCTTGGTTTTTTTAGAATATGGGAAATACCATATGATGCAGTTAGTGGTCTTTTGGGACATTTTAGACCGGCAGTACCAATCGACTTAGCAGAACTTGAATCTTTAAATATAGGTTTTAACGAAGATAGATTTTGTAAACCTTATATTCGCACTTCTTATCTTTATAATAGATTAGGCGAAGATGCACAGATGATTGTAGATAATTATCTTGAAGAATATGAACCTGGCTGTTTTAAGATGAAATCAGGCTTTGAAACTCAGCGTGAAGTTGAAGAAGCTTTTGCCGAAAAACAGGGTATGTCAGACGAAGACAGATCAAAAAATGCAAAAATCAAGAAAGCGCTATTTAGCCTTATAAGTGAAGTTTTATTTATTAAAGATGATAATAAAGAAAATAGCTATCATCCAAGAATTTCGATCAATAAAACATCTTCATATGCAGAGTTGGATGAAAACGTTAAGAACAAAGTCTATGATCTTTATCTTGATTATTTTTATCATAGACAGGAAAGCTTATGGCGTGAACAGGCTATGATAAAACTTCCAGCATTAGTTAATGCAACAAACATGCTTGTATGTGGAGAAGATTTAGGTATGGTGCCTGATTGTGTGCCGGGTGTTATGGATGACCTTAATTTATTAAGTTTAAAAATACAGAGAATGCCTAAAGAAGAGCATCTGGATTTTGGTATTCCATCTGATTATCCATATATGTCTGTTTGTACTCCATCATGTCATGATATGTCTACTGTGCGTGGTTGGTGGGAAGAAGATGGAAAAATCAGACAGAAGTTTTATAACAATATTCTTGGTCATGAAGGTGAAGCTCCTATTTATTGTGAACCATGGATTTGTGATGAAATTATAAAACAGCACCTCTATTCACCAAGTATGTGGGCTGTATTTCCTATACAGGATCTTGTAGCTACAAATAAGGAATTGCGTCGTCTGGATCCTTCAGATGAAAAAATCAATGAGCCAAGTAATCCTAAACATTATTGGAGATATAGATTCCATATCCCTATAGAAAAGCTACTTAAAGAAGATGAATTTAATAACCATATAAAGGAAATGGTAGAAGCTTCCGGTAGAACCGGTGTTGTTTATTAAGCCTTAATTTATTTTTTCATAATTAAAGTGCCCTATCGCATTGATAGGGCATTTTAATGTATAAAAGCTATTAAGATTGTTTTATGGTTAAAAAGAATTATTGTTTTATTTTAATTATTACTTTTATGGTTATCATTTTCTTGGCAGCATGCAAATCAAACGATATGTATTCTGAGAATGATAATGAAAATTTTTTGTCTGATTTGAATGAGGTTACAGCTGATGTCAACAGTGTGGATAATATGAGTAATGATATTAATTATTTAGCAAACTCCGGATCTATTGATTCAAATTCACCTCCTCCTATCATAACTCTTCCTAAGCCAAAGGGTGAAGTGTGGCATGATACCACCGAGCAGAAAAAACAGCTAAATAATTATATCAATAATATGAATAAAAAAATAGAAACTCAATTTAATAATGAGTGTAAAAACGAGTAATAATAGACATTTCTTTCTTTGCTTATTTAATACTCTGAGAATATGCATCTATAGCATATAATCTATTATAAAATAAAAATAGTTTTATATGCTGTAATGTTTTAATATACCCTCGGCTGCACGAATACCGCTTGCCCATGCACCGGTAATTCCTCTTGAAGTTCCTGCTCCGTCTCCTACCAAATAAATATCTTCAGTAACTGCAAAATTTTTGTTTTTAAACTGAGGTTTGTTTGCATACATCTTAATTTCCGGGTAATACATGATTGTTGATGGGTGTAATATCCCCGGCACTATTGAGTCAAGTAATTTCATAGAAGCCCAAATATCACGCATAATTTTAGATGGTACTGCAAGAGCTAAATCCCCGGCACATGCATCACATGAAGGTTTAAAGTCATATAAATCTTCGTTAAAGGTTTCAACGCGGGATCTTTTATTTGCTCTAAAATCTCCGACTCGCTGCATTATAGGTTTTCCTCCACCAATTTCGTTTGCAAGTCTTGCTAGAAATACAGCCATTTGCTGTCCGCTTCTAACAGGAGCTTCTAATCCTATTGTTTTCAATAAAGCAAAATTCACAAGGCCATTCTCACCTCTTTCCTTAGATAATGCATGACCATTAACAATAGAAAAATCCTTATATTTCTCTTTTACTACACGGGCATAGCCTGAATTTGTACAGAATGTTCTGGTTTTATATGGGAAATAAATTTTGGGATCATAGTAATCTTTTACTATTTGATAGTTCTCTAAACGTGTTTCAATCCTTATTCCAACATCTACAGTATTGTCTATGTAATTTATTCCCAAATCATTCATTATTTTCTGAAGAAAAGAGAAACCTTTACGTCCCGGAGCAATAATCAGTTTCCTGTAAGAAAGCTCTGTACCGTCTTCTAAAAGCAGAATTTTTTGTTTGGGGTCTTTTATTTCTTTTACAGTAGTGCTAAGACGGATTTCTACTCCCATGTTTTCCAACTGGCATAAAAGATCCTGTATTAAGTATTTACTTTTATCTGTTCCTACATGTGACTGTTTGATATTAATCAGTTTAGAATTAACTTTTTGTGCTCTTTTTTGATATATTTCCAGGTTTTTTCTTTCTAAATAAATAGGATTTAGATGCTTTTCTACTACTTTCAGTAAACGTTCTGCGTCATCTTCTTTCCAGTATTCCTCCGTAAAACCAATAGGAAATGTATAATTTTGCTTACAATCATTTAAAAGACCGCCTGAGCATATTCTTTCTTTTTCTAGTAATAATATTTTAAAGTTCTTATTTTTCTCTATTAATTCAAATGCAGCTCCTAAACCAGCAGGGCCGGAACCGACAATAATTATATCATAATTCATATTTTCCCTATATTTTATATTTTTTCAAAAAACAGTTAGTTTTTGGTATAAATTACATATCTTCTTGACATTTTCAATAAATCAATATTTATTCCAATAATATAATACTTCAAAAAGTTTACAAGTTATAAAGATTTATGAAACTAAATAGAAATTAATTACTAATAAGTAAGCAAAACACTCGGCAAGAGTGCTTTAAGAAGTTAAACATTAGTATTCTTCTTGTGTTGGTTATATATAAAAATAAAGATAAAGTTATGTTTTATAAAATTTTTTAAATTGAAATAATATAAATTTAAGTACATTCTAAGTTAGAGTTGTTTTAACTCTTGTTTTTTTTAGCAATAATCTAGTTTGCTACGAGCAACCTCGACAAATTATTATTTTTTTCTAAAACCCATTAATTTTAGGTATATAACAGAAATGAAATCGATAGGGATAAGTATTATAATTTTTGGCTTAGTATTAATCGTTATAGGATTTGTGCTGTTTTTTTATGACAAGATACCGTTTATTGGTAAGTTACCTGGAGATATTAGTTGGAAAGGAAAAAATACTTCAGTTTATTTCCCTGTAACAACGTGTATAATCATAAGCATTATTTTAAGTATACTTCTTAACGTTTTTTCTAGTTTTTTTAAGAAGTGATTTTTAGATATGTGCTTTATTTAGGCCCTACTTTTTTTAGTTCTGCAAAACTGTCTTTTAGGGCAGGGTAGAGATTCTCATATATACGTTGCATTTGAGTATATAACTGATGATTGTTTTTATTAGGTTCATAAACTTTATCTATTTTTACCAATGAATTTGCTGCATTAACAATACTATTATATACACCTACACCTTTACCTGCAATGATAGCAAGTCCAAGTGTTGCATTGTCTACGATCTTGGTGGTACTGACAGGTAAACCTGTAATATCTGCCTTTATCTGATTCCAGAGAGGACTTCTTGCCTGGCCGCCGCATGCTCGGATTTCCGTAGGAATAGCTCCGTTTTCTTTAAATAAGTTGACAATATGTCCTACACCAAAACCTACTCCTTCCAATATGGCTCTTACTATGTCTTTTTCTTCATGTTCAAGAGATAAACCAAAGAAAACACCACGTGCTTTTGAGTCCCACCAGGGTGTTCTTTCGCCAGTAAGATAAGGTAAAAAGATTAACCTTTTGGCTCCAGCTGGAGATTTTGCCGCATCTTCAAAAAATTTATCATACGGTGTTTCTTTACCGTAAAAAAGTTCTTTGTACCATTGAAGAGATTTGCCACTTGTAGCCATAAGCCCTGAAGCATGATAAAGTTCAGGAATTAGCGGGTGTTGTGCTCTATAAAAACGTGTATCATTTATCTGTTTGTCCCAGCAGAGGTTTATTCCCTGTGAAGTTCCTCCCCGATCACAAATCAATCCTTTCTTTAAAATTGCACCACTTATATAAACTTCAACAAAATCTGCTCCTCCTGTTCCTGATATTACAGGGATATTAGCAGGGAGACCAGTTTCTCTTGATGCTTTTTGTGTTGTTTTACCTATAATATTTCCCATTTCTATAAACTTAGGAAATAGAGAAGCATCCAGTTCGGAGGCAGAAATTATTTCACTTGACCAGGGTTTTATGTGTTCAGATGCAAGAGTAGCAGCTATTTCTCCGGTTAACTTTGCGTTAATATAATCAAGAGGCTGCATCAGATAATAAACTTTATCAAACAATTCAGGTTGATTATTTTTCAACCATAAAGCTCTAGGAACAAACCACGTTAGATCATTTGATTTTTTATTTAATCTGTTTGATATAATTTCTGCTTCTTTTGTTGATCTTCGGTCCATCCATAATATTGAATGCCCCAGTGGATCTAAATTCTTGTCTAAAGCTACCAAGGATGGACCATGGCTGCCTACACATAAAGCTTTAATCTGATTTTTATTTATTTTAAGTAATGTTTTGGCTAACGTAGATTTTACTGAATTCCACCAGTCAATGGGATTTGATTCTGCTTTACCTGTTCTGCGTTCAAAAAAAAGAGGGTAGTTTTCTAATTCTTCAGCAATAAGATTTCCTTTTAAATCAAACACACCCGTTTTTATACGGGTAGTCCCAAGTTCTATACCTATTAAATATGCCATAAAATTACTTTAAATATGGAGTTGATTGCATGTAGTTATGCGGTTAATGACAGGCTTTGATAAATTCTTCAAATTTATCTATACTTTCGCTATTCATAAGCTTCAGTTTTTTAGCCAGCTTAATTGAAAATAATGCATAGTGTCCTTCAGCTTCTGTGCATAGATGATTTTTATCATCATAGATTTCAGCTTTCATTATTGCTTCTCTAGGACTTACTTGTTCATATAGCCATCCAACTGTAGAAATTTCCTTTTCTATTAAAACGGGCTTAATATATTTTACAGTCATGCTCTTTGTTAACATAATGTTACCAGTCAGATAAATAGCAGACCATGCCATCATTTCATCTAAAATTGTTGAAAGTATGCCGCCATGCACAACCTGATCCCAACCACGTTTTGTTTCTGATATTGTAAATCTGGAAAAAAGACTTTTTTCATCTGTATAAAAAGTCATATGCAAACCTTCAGGGTTATTTTTGCCACATGCAAAACATTTTGTATCCCAAATTCCGGTAGGTAAATATTTATATTCATTTAAATTTTTTGTTAAAAATTCTTTCATAAATATCCTTTTAATCTATAAAACATCGTTCTATCATTCTACAAATACTAATAAAGTTTTAACTGCTTAACGGATTCACGGTTTTACCAGCTTACAGTTTTACTGAGAGGCTGGTGGAAAAATAGTTTCTGTTTCATTTCCTCTTAATATTGAGTTTGGCTGTCTGGAAATCTGATTACAAAGTTCTGTTAATGAATCAAGTGTTTCATCCAACTTTGCCGTAGATTGAAGCAGCATTCTTTCCATGCCTTCTGATTCTACTGTATCCAGCAAAATATTCAAACGTTTGGTTAAAGTATTTAATGCGGATAAATTGGTATTAACATTCTCTTCTATATTTTTGAAATTAATTTTAGCAATTTGATTTAGCAGTTTGCTTACATTGTCTGCAGCTCCGGAAATAAAAGAAGGAACCGCAGGAAAGAAAATGTTATTTTTTAAAATATCTTTATTTCGAGGTTTAATTTCTAAAAAATCTTCATCCATTGTATTGTATTGCATAATACCAATATATTTATTGCCTGATATTCCTGAAAGCTGTAGTGAACACCTGAACCCTTTATTCACAAAACTGTTCACCAGATTCTGTACATATTCTCTGTCATGAATATCTTTTAGAACCTTTCCCCTATCCTTGAGATCAAGAGCATCAGGATACAACTCCATAAAAACTGTAATATTTCCTCCATAATTTATTAATATTTTTGAGACGGATCCCATTGGTACTCCATTATATTTAACAGGTGAACCGACAGATAATCCATCTACAGATTCGTCAAAAACAGTTACTACATTAATCGTAGGAACAAAAAATTGGGATACACCAAAATAAATAATTCCCCCAAGAAGAAGTACAACTCCTATAATAATAAAAAGACCGAGTTTCCATCTGTTTGCTTCAATCATATTTTATTCCTCTATCTTAATTTATGTAAAAACTATATAATTTATAATTGTCTTGTAAGACCGTCTCTATCTAAAAATCTTTTCACCCATTCATTTTTGCAATGTTCTTTTAAGTCGTAAGGATTACCTTTTGCTACAATTCCTTTAACTTTTTTATCCAGAACAATAACTTTGTCTGCTATTGCAAAAATGCTGTCCAACTCATGTGTTACAACAACAATACTTGCTCCTGTTTTTTTGCCTAAGTTTAATATTAGTCTGTCCAGTTCAGCTGATGAAATTGGATCAAGTCCGGCTGAAGGTTCATCAAAGAAAAGCAGTTTTGGTTCTAATGCCATAGCTCTGGCGAGACCTGCGCGTTTTCTCATTCCGCCACTAATTTCATGCGGCATATAGTGCGAAAAGTCTTCCAGACCTACAAGGGAAAGTTTTTCTATTACTATTTTTTCTTTTTCTTTTTTAGAAAGCTTAGTGTATTCATCTAGCAGAAGCATTATATTTTCACCTAGAGTAAGAGTACTGAATAATGCCCCATCCTGATAAGTTACACCAAAACTTCGCATTATTTGTTTTTTCAATTTCAGTTTGGCGCTGACAATACTTTCTCCATTAATCAGAATATCACCATTAAAGGGTTTATATAGGCCTATGATATTCTTTAACAGGGAACTTTTCCCACATCCGGAACCTCCCATTATGATAAAAATTTCACCGGCTTTAATGGAAAAATTTAAATTTTCCAGAACAGTTCTTCCGGCATATCCAATTGTTAGATCTTTTATCTCTACTACTTTATTCTTACACATTTTTCTTCATCTATATTGTAAATAAAACTGTTATTATTGTATTTGCGATAGCAATAAGAAAAATACCACTGACTACAGCTGATGTTGTAGAACGACCTACACTTTGAGCATCACCTGAAGCTTCAAAACCACGCATACATCCTACTCCAGCTATTAGCAGAGCAAACACAACACTTTTTATAAATCCCTGCATATAATCTGAAAAAGTTATAAGTTCAAATACTCTGTTGAAAGTTTCAGGTATTGATATATCTAATTTAAAATAAGTAATAACTACTCCACCTATGATCCCTGAAATGTCACCAAAAATAGTTAAAATAGGTAAAACAACCATAAGAGCTACCAATTTTGGAACCACAAGAAAACGAACCGGACTGAATCCCATTGTAAACATTGCATCTACTTCTTCAGTAACTTTCATTGTCCCGATTTCAGCAGCAAAAGCTGAACCCGCGCGACCTGTTGCTACTACAGCTATCATTATTGGTCCCAATTCTTTTACCAAAGCTAAAACTACTAAGTCTATTACTAAATCCTGTGCTCCAAATCTTGTAAGTTGTAAAGCTCCCTGTAATGCCAGTACAAGTCCTAATAAGAAGCCAACTACAGCCACAATTGGCAAGGCATCACTCCCACAGCTATCCATATAGTAGAATGTTTCTCTCCATCTTACTTTCCTTGGATGGAATATTGCGTATATAAAAGCAATAAATATTTCTCCGACAAATGAAAGTATACTTACACAATCTTTTGCAAATCTGCAGCCGAATTCTCCAATATGATCAAGGAAACGTCTTACCCTGGTGTGTTCATCTTTATAGAAATATTTATGTTCTTTATATTTTTTGTGTTTATGCATTTTTTTGTAATTATTAGGTTAGAGAAACAAAACTACATTTGTATTGCTTTATTAACTTTTAATTTAATTAAATCGTCACGTATTGATTCTGCAAGCATTCCTGCAGCTTTTGACATAGCTTTTGCAAAGTTTTCAGGAGAAGCTTCTGTAAAATATTCTTTAAAAGATACTTCTCTTTTTAGAAGGAAGTTTGATTTATTTTTTATCCTATAATTGGTGCTAAGAACAACACATTTCTCCTGTAAATTAATTTCAAACAGAATGACTTCACCAAAAACAGTATAATCATAATTTTGTGTACCATGACATCTGAATGCATCTCTTAAAAATGCTGTAATCATTATGCCGGGTGTTTTTATCCATCTATTGTAAGGGTCTTTTTCAATCTGGTATTCTCCTATTCTATAAACCATTTGATATGCGGTTTCTGTATTATTCATGAAAGGCATGATATAGATTCTTGTATTCTGGGGAGTTAGAGGTTTAGGTATGCCTAAATCAAAGGTTGAAACTTTATGTTCCGGGGCAAAAATACAGCCTGTAATATTTATTATACAAAAGGTTGTCAGACTAAAAAAAATCGTTTTAAAAATTAACTTTTTCAATTTAAGATATCCTTTCACTTTGCATATAGTAGAAGAAGTTTTAAAAAGCCATAAACTATTATAATTTTCTGTTTCTAGAACTTTTCAATCCTTTATACAAAATAACTATACATAATTATTATAGAGTTTCAAGAAAAATCATTAGCATTTCATATTGTTGTAATAATTTGGGAATAGAAATCCATTCATCCTGGCGATGTAATCCTCCGCCTTCGCATCGTGTCATTATTACAGGTATTTTTTTCTCTGATAAAAAACGTGCATCAGCAGCTCCCGGGGATTTCGTAAACGAAATATTTCTGTCCAAATATTTTTTTGCTATCTGTTTGTATTCCTGTATATATCTGTTGTCAGAATGTGTGTAAAACGTTATTCCGTCAATAACTTTTTCTACATCTATTGTATCACCATTAATAATATTGGTAATACTGCTGACAATTGAATCCGCTGTTTTAGGATATGGGAATCTTATATCAAGATACATTTCAGCTTTGTCTGGCACTTTGTTGAGAGTGTTGATGTTACCACCTTCAATCCTGCTTAAACTTATTGATGTACACCAGTCTGTATCTTTTTTCGGGAGTGGAAATTCTTTCAATATTTTGTTGTATAGATTTATCAGTTTAACATTTGCATTACAACCACGCCATAGATAAGCAGAATGCGCAGTTTTACCATGTGCTGTGATTTTTAGAACCAGCAGGCCTTTTTCTTCTGTTAATATATTAAAATGTCCTCCTCCATCTGGAATATATGCTAGATCAGCGCTGTAACCTTTTTCTTTTATCAGAAACTCCATTCCGTTACGGCCACCAATTTCTTCGTCTGTTGTAAATATTAATCCTATAGAAAGATCAGGTCTTTTTTTTATAATATCTTCTGTGGCTATCATTAACATTGCAGCAAATGTTTTCATATCAAAAGCACCTCTGCCGGTAATAATATCGTTATTTCGTGTCATTTTAAAAAGACTTGAGTCGGCATCAACTACATCGAGGTGCGCGTTTAAAATTATTCTTTTCTTTTTTTCTCTGGTGTTTGATATTACTATTGAATGTTTGTCATTTTTTATATACCTGTTAATTTCAAGTCCTCTATTTAAAAAGTAGTTTTCTACTACATCGATAACTTCTTTTAATTTTTTAGGTTTAGATGATACGGATTCAACTTCAATCAATTTTTCTGTTACTCTGAGTATTTTCTCTTCAATTTCTTTCATTTATATCTTTCTATACAAAGGTTTTACTGATAATAATCTATTATATGCAAGTTTACCTGTAAGCATAGTTGTTTTCATTAGATAAAATTAACTTTTTTGTGAAAAATAGTACACATTTCCCAATCTATTATATATAATTAAAAGTAATAAACTTTAACAGATATTTTTTTAAGTAAGATTTTTAAAGTTCAACTCAAATATAGAGGAATTCTTTATGGATGATCTTAAACAGGATAACAGTAAAAACAGTTCAAGAAAAATCGATAAGAAGAAAAGGCGTGAGCATTTTATAAATTCGACTTTCCCTTTTGATTATAAAATGAAAAGGAAGGAATATGATCAGGAAAAAGCTAAACTTCAAATAGAATTATTAAAGTTTCAAAAGTGGGTTAAAGAAACCGGAGAAAAAATTGTTATAATATTTGAAGGGCGTGATGCTGCAGGGAAGGGGGGAACTATTAAGCGTTTTATGGAACACTTAAATCCTCGTGGTGCAAGAGTTGTTGCCTTAAATAAACCTACAGAAACAGAGGAAGGACAATGGTATTTTCAACGTTATGTAAGACATCTTCCTACTAAAGGTGAAATTGTTTTATATGATAGATCCTGGTATAACAGATCGGGCGTAGAACGCGTAATGCAGTTTTGCACAATTGATCAGTATGAAGAGTTTATGCGTTCTGTTCCACAATTTGAAGTGATGCTTGTTAATTCCGGGATAAGATTATTTAAATATTGGTTTTCTGTTACAAGGGAAGAACAGGAAAGAAGATTTGGCCTAAGAGCAGAGGATCCTCTTAAGCAATGGAAACTAAGTCCAATAGATAAAGCATCATTGGATAAATGGGAAGATTATACTAGGGCTAAAGAAGCTCAATTTTTAAGAACAGATATACCTGAAGCTCCATGGACAGTGGTCAAATCTGACGATAAGAAACGAGCCAGAATTAACTGTATTCGTGATTTTCTTTATCGTACTCCATATGATAACAAAGATCCTAATATCATATATTCTCCAGATCAAATGATAATAGGTAAAGCCGCAGAATTCTTTCAAAATTAACTCGTTGACAATAAATTTTTTTATTTAATAGAAAAAAGAGCATTTCTTTCAATGAAAAGAAATGCTCTTTTGATATGAACCTTTATAAGGATATATATAATTATTTCTTTGTCCAGCAGGTATCCATAGGATATACTGTGATATTTGCACTCATGCCAGATTCACCAAAGACTTTGACTAGGTTGTTTTCTATACTTCCATTATTTGGAAGCGGCGCACTGAATACTTTATAAGATACTTGTGTGCCGTGTATAAACTTGCTTATAAAAATTTCCATTACTGAACCGTCAAGATATACATTAATTCCAACTTTTTCGGAATCCTTAGGTAAATTAAGCTCTACTGGATCACATTTGTTTACTGATAGTTTGCCATTATCAATTACAATATCGGTACTATTCTCTTTTACGCATGCAACTTTTATACCGAATTTTGCGGATAAAATATTATCCTTTTCAAAAACTGAATCAATATTGATATATCTACCAGTTACATTTTTAACTATATTATCTTTATCATCAGAAAACGATACTGTAGAATCAAAGATAGTTTTTTGTCGTAATGCGTTAATTAATATAGGTTCCTGACCAAGTTTCCAACTCCCGTCTTCCTGATATGCAAATGCAAATCTAGGAGAACTTAATGCGCCAGCCCAATGATAGGTTTTTCCGTCATTTGCCTGACTTGGTATATTTAACCAGCCATATACATATTTTCTCTGTTCATTGTCTACAGGAATAATATTTGATGCATAAAAGATAAAATCAGGATTTAAGTCCAGATGTTTTCTAATAATATTCCCTTTTGCATCTTTAAAGTTATCTAAGACTTCAAATTTCATTCCTTCTGTAGATTTTTTAATATTTCCCATTACATAGTAAATTGATTTTCCATAAGCGTCTGAGCCTGGGCCATCCTGTCCGAAAATAATGATGAATGGTGTGTTATTTGTTGTGCCGATATGATCTGTTAGTCTAAATACTACACCGCATTCATAATCTCCTCCTCTTGTAACAGGATCTTTAACAGCCGTTCTATCTGAAAAGAAAAAATCTCTGTCTTTGTTTACTCTTTCCCAGTTTTTTGTTAGATCTTTTCCATCATTTTTAAAAAGTATTATTGCTCCATGAGGGATGCCATCTTTGTCTTTAACACCGCCTGAAACAGTCATGTAAAAATTGGAATCATCGGGAAGTCTAAAAAGATGTGGATCACGAAATGAAACAAGATTAAGTTCAGCTGGTTGAGGTACTATTACATCTGGATTACAGTTAGGATCTGTTTTTGAAGTAGTTGAATATTTTGTCCATTCAGTAAGATAAGGATCGATTAAATCTCCGTTACTGTCTACTTTATTTGCCTGTAATGCCCTGGCAAAACATACAACTTCCTGCTTAGATTCCCCTGTACCCCATACACCAGAATAGGCGGCTGTTGGATAATAAGTTATAATATTATTTCCATCTTTGTCTTTTTCCTGGTAGGGAAGCAGTTCTATTCCGCCTGTAAATATACCGTCTTTGTCCGGGGCGTTGTTATTTAAAGACTGCATTAATGCACTTGTATTTACTATGTCATCTTCATCTTCTGGATAGAACCATTTATAATTCCATTTTTCATTTGGATCACCAACCATATGACACCAGGTCATATTTCCCCATTGATCTCCCCATGGGTTTGATTGGCAGAATACATGAAAGGATGAATTAAAATAAAAAAGGCCGCAGGGATCATTTATCCAGCCAGAAGGTGCTCTTAAATGATATTTAGGATAGGTTGGATCTGATATTGCAGACTCATGTCTATTATGAACATTGATATTTGCAGCATGTTGTGTTTCTTTATAAGTGGCGGCTTTTGCAAAAGATACTGTTTGGAATGTTAGTACAGTGCATGCCATCAAAATCAGTAGTTTCTCTCTCTTAATCATTATTGCATTTCCCTTTTAGATTATCTAATAAAATTTGTGAAAACTTCTATTTTTGTTTCAGGCTCAGGCAGCTTTGCTGTTTTTATTGATTTAAGAAGCCAAACCATATTTTTACCAAGGTTGCGCATTGTCTGTAAGCCTTCCTCATCCTGGAGAACTTCTCCTTCCTCCATGCCAAATCCCATATTCCAATATGTAGAGCCAACTACTATCATTTGTAATATAGTAAAGAAAGAGTTTAATGAATGAAATGCTGTAAGAGCTCCCGCCCGGCGAACAGCTATTACAGATGCACCAACCTTTCTAGTCATAATATTCCCATTTACTGCGGAAACTAATGAAACTCTATCCATAAAAACTTTCATTTGGCCACTTATGTCTGCACAGTAAACTGGTGAACCTAAAATGATTCCATCTGCATCTTTCATTTTATCAATAATGTCGTTTAAGTCATCATTTCTTATTACACAATGTCCATCTAGGTTTTCAGCACATTTCATACAGCCTAGACAACCTCTGAAATGTTTAGTGCCCACATTAATTTCTTCTGCTTCTATTCCTTCTGCTTTAAGTTCCTTAAAAACAGTCTGAATTAATATTGAAGTATTACCAGTTCTTCTGGGACTACCATTAATTGCGATAACTTTCATATTTCCACCTTTCCTTTGATATAAAACAAATGTTCATGATTAGGGTTTGATTATACAGTCAGAAGCATCTCTTTAATAAATTATATTATATTTAATATAAACTTTCACTTAAAATTCCTAAAGTTATGAATAATAAAGAGTATCACATTAATTACATATTATTATTATTATACTGAGTTTAAGGTAGCAGAAGCATCATATTTGAGAATCAATTAGACTTGATTAGGCACAACCTAGTGTTTCTCAAGCTGGACTGCCTGCGCTAAAGCTACTGTGGAAAGCTTAAGCTACTCTAATAATTCTTATTGTCTTATTGTTGGTGAATGTTCTAGCATATCAAGAAGGATTAGTTCCAGGCCTTTAAGTACCTTTTCATCAGAAAGGCACTGCTGCATTTGATTGTTATGTGCTTCTCCGCTCTCCATTACAGCATCACATACTGCCGCAGGATAATCACCAAGCAAGATTTGGTTTCTAGGATTATTTTTAATCTGTTCCATTACTTTTTTGTTTTCTAATATCTTATCCCGCAAAGTAAAAGCATAATTAAGCATATCGTTTGATGTGAGGTTTTCAGTATCAAAGAGTTCATTAAGCTTCTCGATGATCGTCGATAAATAAAGTTCCTCTTTATTTTTAGCTCTTCCGGTTCCAATATCAGAACCCGGCTGAATTTTATAATCGGCACTTTCATCCCGGAGTATCAGATTTTGTTTTCTAATCTTTGATAGGCGGTAATGTGTCAATACTACTCCACTTAAATCAATATCATCTTCATCGTCTTTATTTTCATGCAACAGGGGGCGTAAGTGTCGGGCATATAAACTCAATTGATCAAACTCTATTCTCTCATAATCTATGATCTGCGACATGAATTCGTAGAAACGTGTAAAGCTTCCCAGATCTTTTTTGAACATAATTAAAGCATCGAGATCTTTTTTACAGTTCTTCATTTCGTTTTCCGCGTTAGTTAACAAAACCGCATCAGTGGAGGAAGTACATGTCCGTTCAAATATATCTTTAGCTTTTATGAAGTTTGCATTAGCTGTTTTATAACGGTTCTGCCACCTTTCGACTGCGGGTTTGCAAATATTGCTAATTGCGGCAGAACTCTTATTTGGGGTTAGAAAAGCTTTATAAAACTGTTCAACTTCTGTCCATTGGTATATGTCTTGAATCTTGAGTTTTTCAAATAACTCATGTACTAAATCTGGATCTGAAACATCTGCCAGTTCAGCTGTTTTATAATAGGGTAAAAACGCTTTTAGGATATCATCAGGATCATTAACAAAATCAAGTACAAAAGTGCCACTTTCTTTTTTGCCTGGATAGCAGCGGTTTAGGCGTGAAAGAGTTTGGACACATTCAACTCCGCCAAGTTTCTTGTCTACATACATTGCACAGAGCTTGGGTTGGTCAAAACCTGTTTGAAATTTATTCGCTACCAGCATCAATTGATAATCTTCTGAATCGAAAGCTTTGCGCATGTCGCGTCCTTTTAAGCCCGGATTCATATTGTTTTCAGTATATGAGCAGTCATTATCCTGAACTTCACCGGAAAAGGCCACCATTGCAACAACATCTTTATATCCCTGGTCTTTTACATATTTATCCAGCGCCAGCTTATATCTGACAGCTGCTTTTCGTGAACTTGTTACAACCATTGCTTTTGCCTGGCCATGTAAACAGTCTTTAACATTCTCTCTAAAATGTTCGACAATAACTCTCACCTTTTGTAAAATATTATGCGCATGCAGGACTACCCATTGATTTAGTTTGGTTCGTGCTTTTTTACTGTCAACCTCTCTATCGTCCTGTTTAGTTTTTAAAGCAAGGTTATATGCAGCTTTATAAGTGGTATAGTTTTTCAGTACGTCCAGTATAAAACCTTCTTCTATAGCCTGACGCATGCTGTAAACATGAAACGCGGCAGGTAAATTCTTTTTAGACGGTGGCATATCCGGGGCAGGGCAGCGCCCGAACAGCTGTAATGTTTTATCTTTTGGTGTTGCTGTAAAGGCAAAGTAGCTTATATTTCGGGAATTTCGTTTTGCCAGTTCATTAATTTGATCTTCTTCACTGACATTATCATCATCTTTTTTATCACTTAGAATTTCCTTCATGCCTTTGGCTGTAGAACCGCTCTGTGAGCTGTGTGCTTCATCTGCAATTACCGCAAAACGGTTTTTTCTGAGTTTTTCACTTTTCTCTATCCACTCAAGAACAAATGCAAATGTCTGAATTGTTACTATGATTATGTGCTGGCGTGATTCCAGTGCTTTTGCCAGTTTTTCTGACTTTGAACCTTGTCCTTCCTTATGATTAATGCGGCCTACAACACCATCAATATCGCAAAATTGTGAAATAGTATCCTGCAGCTGTGCATCCAGAATAGTACGATCTGTAACTATAATTACTGAATCGAACAGTCTGTTGCCATGAGTGTCATATAGAGCTGACAACTGATGAGCTGTCCAGGCTATTGAATTTGATTTACCGGAACCTGCACTGTGCTGTATCAGATATCTGTGCCCTGTTCCTTCTTCGCAAACAGCATTGATTAATTTCCTGACAACATCCCATTGATGATAACGTGGAAAAATAAGGTTTTCTGTTTTATATTTCAGTCCTCTTGCATCTTCTTTTTCTTTGATCTCCAGATGAACAAAGTTGCCAAGAATTTTTAATATATTATCTGGTAGCAATACTTCATTCCAGAGATAATCTGTTGCATATTGATTTGGGTCATTCGGTATATCATTCCCCTTGGCACCGTCCTTACTCCCTTTGTTAAATGGTAGAAACAGTGAGTCTGATCCGGCAAGCTTTGTACACATAAAAACTTCATACTGACTGACAGCAAAATGCACCAGTGCGCCGCGTTTAAATGTTAAAAGCGGTTCTGCCTTTCGTGTTGTCTGATCTTTAGGCAGGCGTGTTGTCTTATACTGTTTAACAGCACTATCTACAGCCTGCTTAAATTCTGATTTTAATTCCATAGTGGCAATTGGCAGCCCATTTAGAAATAGCACTAAATCAATGCGGTAAGCTTTCGCTTTGCTTCCGGTTTCCTTTAAATGTTCATCCGTAGCATAAGGAGAGTAAACCAGCTCAGGTACAACACGCAGGCGGTTCTGCTTGTACCGCTTTAATGTATCAGGGTTGAGATTGTGTTCAGGTTTAAATTGACAAAGGCTGAAACGGCATGGAGTATCATTGATTTCTTTGCGTAAAACGCCTAAAGTTCCAAAACGGCGCAGTTCTTTATCGGAAGTATTGGGATTTGTTTTGCTCAGACGTTTCACAACTGCATTTATCAAACGCGTTTCAGCGTTTTTAGGGTAAAGCTTTTTATATTTTCTCCATTCCTTTGGCTGAGATTCTTTTACAAAGCCAAGCAGGTCTTCTTCATAAAGAGCTGATGTCCGATTATATTTACCGTGTTCACCTAAAAGCCAACCATTTTTGAGCAGAGAATTTATTATCTCATTCTGAAATGTTTTCTCATCTGATTTACTCATATAGGGTTCCCTGGTTTATTTCGTTTTGATGCTCTTACCCTGTAAAGCCGTTCCGTAAAACCACCTTCATTTTCAAAATCTTTTGCAAGTCTTTCAACTTGACGGTCAAGAAGCGGGCAGGCTACAGCCAATAAAACTAATACTGCATTCGCAGAAAACTCCGGATAAATTTTTGTGGACAAGATGGACTTTGTTGACAGAGTCGGTTTTATATCAGAACCATCCTTACAGCTAATACTATTTTGTCTACCAGTTTGTTCACTTCGTCCACCTTTTTTAACCACCTCAACAATCCATGCTGCAACTTCATCTGCAGTTTTGCATCGCTGATTTATTAGCTCCTGCCTAAGTGGATTATTTCGCTCCCATTGTTGTAGCCCACGCTGTCTTAAAAAGTCCTCATAATCAAGTTTTAACTCTTCCAAACTGGCACGGGCAACCTGAGTAAGCTTCAGTTCTGTTTTCTTTGAAGTCGCTGAGGCCTGACTTCCCTCTGCGATATTCTGTACACCGCTCCGTGCAGCCTGGACCATCTGATCTTTAGTCCGGCTAAAACGGTCAATGTATTTATCACAAAACCGAACTGTTATGTCATATACAAGCTGCGAAATCTGAAAGCTTTTCAGATTTCGGTATCCACCATGTTTTGGAATTAAATCTGACATAAATTTATACACTTGCGAATAATTAAAAATACTTTGTTTATTATAAGATATATATACTGATTTTCACTGTTACAGGTACTCTGTATCACCTGGCCAATTTTAAATCCAAACACCCTTTTTAATTATTTTAAAGGAAACAATCACAGAAATCAAGACTGTGTAAAAGTCTTTCGCAGTCATATAATATTGCAGACAAATTATAAAAATAATTATTTCATTTCTTTACTTTTTTACTTTTTTGCTTATCTGATTTCGTAATGCAAACGATACACTTTTTTAAAGATGCTTCTGCATTAATCCTTAATGTTATTTTACATTAAAATTGGGTATATACTTAGCATGGACTTTCATAAGATAGTTTTTTGCCGTATCTCTATCTGCTTCATAATTTAGAGAAGAATTGATAAATTGAAGGCGTGTTCTGGCATTAGATATAATTTCAGTCCAATCAAAAGCCCAAACCTCTATATTAAGGTCAGCATCATCAAAAACAAGCCCTTTAGGCCTATTTCGTTGATTAGCTTTTTTTCTTGCATGTTCGTCAAATTCATTTGAGACTGCAATGAATCGCCAGCGTGTTTTCTCTTTTAAAAAGCGTTTATCATTCGCTACTGCAATAGCATAACTTTCGACCTGATTTAGGACTTCAGAATTTATTTTTTGAGATGGTCGCTTAAGCTCGACTATAAGATGATCTTTTTCATCTTGTCTTGGTTGAATACAGCGGCTGAGCATTAAGTCTACTCGTCCTTGTTTATCATCTTCACGCAATACTGGTGCATCAACTCTTGATCCTAATTTATCTAAATGAAGCTCTAATACTTCTTCTAATCTCTTTTCGCTACCTGAAAGGGTAAATTCTTCATCGAATAACCAAGCCTCATGTTCTAAAATCTTATGCAACTGATCACGCTCAAGCAATTTTTTCTTTGACTCTTTATCAAACAATAAATTCTCTAATGCTAATAGAAAATTTAAGCGATTTGCAACTGTTTGGGCTGAACTGATAATATTTGAAAGTGAAGTTTTTTCCATTAATTCAGCCAATTCATCTTGTTCTTCTTTTTTTAGATTTAGTAGTTCTGTAATAATTTTTTGAACAGATGCTGGATTGTCTCGTAAAGCTTGTGCTAGAAGTTTAAACGTGAATTTTCGAGATTGATAATTACTATCAGAGAATTTAGGGAGATAAGATTCAACATTGACTGCTAATATCTCAAAAACTTGACGCTCTGCTAGCTCGATTGCAGTAAGTTCACTTTTATTTATATAAGGATAAACTTTTTCATCTTTCCAGCGTTTTACTATTTGACTTTGCTTCTGTGCTAATCGTTCTCTAAAATGATCACGAATAAGCCTTTTTCCTTGATTTAAAATTTGTTGAACATCTGTATGCAATTCGTTTAAATAAAGAAAGTTATCTTTATCTAAGCTTCTAAAGTAATCACTTTTAAAATAAGCTGTAAATTCAAAGCTTGGCGTTTGTATTCCAGCTTCTTGTTCATGTAAAGAAACACCATCACTATCGCATATATGCAACATTCGTTTTGTTTTTACAGACCACTCGATTAATTTCAGTTTGGTTTCAATTATATTGCCATCACTTGAAGTAATTGGTTTGAGTGGAAATTCATGTGAGGCCTGTTGTAAAAAAGTGGGATCAATTGCCTCATTATTAAGTTTTAATTTTACTATTGGGTACTGACTCAAGTAAGGAGCAAAGATTTTTGCTAATTCTTGTGGTGTATTTTCTGATAATAAACTTCCATGCGATTTTGTTATCTCACTGATAAGAACTTCTGTGCCTGTAGTATTTGAACATGATATGACAGGATCTGTGAAAGAAAGTGATTCTAAATCAGATGCAATACCTTTGATTTCATAACTATAGAATTTACCGGCATTTTCATAAGTAGTTTTCCATGTTACGTGATTGCCTAATGCAAAAGCTTTGAGTCTGCCTTGTCCGTTCTTCCCATGGAGAGCTCTGCCATTTAAGCGGTGTTTGTCTCTTTTCCATGATGAGCCAAGATCGCCGAAAAGTTGTTTAACTTTAGAGTGATCAATACCTGTGCCTGTATCTTTGATCCGAATTTCCTCTAAACCATCCAAAGCATTCAGAACACAATGTGTTTCTACAATATTTGAACCTGAATCTAATCCGTTCCATATTAGTTCAGCCAATGCAGGTAAAGATTTAGCTGAACTTTGACGTTCAATAAAGTCTTTCTTTGCAGAAATTTGAATTATATTATTATTTGACATATTTTTTACATTCCTAAATGAACTACGAAACTGAGGTAGTGTTATGTGCAACTCTTTTTTCTCTTGTAATTGGTGACGTATAAAGGCGTTCCTGTAAGATATTTATAATATGAGTTAAATCTACAGCCTTTGTTATTTTGAATTTACCATCATCTTGAATTTGGAAATTCAATTCATTGTACTCTTTTGCATAATCATTATATTGTTTTCTTGTTCTTGCACAGGTAAAGTCAATTTGCCTTGAATCTAAAATACTAGCAATATTTTTACGTGCTCTTTCTCCAATTGTATTGATCTTAAAAGCTTCATCAATTACAAAAAAATCAGTTTCCAAAAAGTTATTTACTTCTTCAGATGATGCTTCCCTATATAAAGATTCTATGCCCTTAAACATAGGTTTAATTGTTGAATATTTCTTGAAGAATAGTTTTTCTCCATCCCAGTATGCATCAACATCCCCTGTAAATTCAACTGATTTTGATTCTTTTTTTAATTCGGGTTTACTGGTATTAAATGATATGATTTTTTTTTGAATAATACAATATTTGTTAAATATTCTATTAAATAATATTTTATATTTGTCTGAAATATTTTCTTTTGAAACAAGGTATATACTAATGAGTGTTTTATACTGATCACCTGATATAGGGTTGGTGTCAACTGTTGAATCAACATAGTTTAAATAAGGTTTTATCATCGTATCATGGAGTTCACTGGATGGCTCAATATAAAACCATTCATCAGCATCTAATGTATAATCTAGTTGAAATTCTCTAGAATTGCTGATATCTGGTTGAATGAATTCTGATTCTATATCAGTTAATTCACTACTTGATTCAGTAAAAATGCTTACGATTGTTTCATCTTTTAGTTTTCCAAATAATATTTTTGTCATTAGATGCCTCTGAAAAAAGTATAATTATTTATTCTTACCAGATTTTTTATTTCACTTGCCTGCTTAATATCTTTTTCTTTTGTTATAATTGTTATTGTTTTATTTCCTGTAGACTTAACAGCATAATATCTATATCCTAAAAGAGATAGAAATGGATTGAAATATGCAACAGTGCCAATTCTAAACCAAAGAATAAATAGGAAAAGTGTTATTAGGATTCCATTTACATTTACAGGTAAACTTAATGCAATAACATACATCCCAATATATGTTGGCAGGAAGTTTCCTTCGACAGGAACAATCTCATTGCCTTCAACTTTTAAAGAATCATCTTGGGACATTTTTTTTAGAAAAAATACTGATAAATATGCAAGAATTAAAGGAACGGCAAGATATACCATATAAGCCCATGGAATGTCAACAATACCTGGAAACCTTGGAATGTCCTCTAAAAAAACTATGCCTGATTTTATAAGAAATAAACAAACAAAGCCTGAAAAAGAAGCAATACACAAGAAATTAATCAATAAGAATTCTTTCATTGAGTTACTCCTATGATAAATTTTATTTGATTTTAATGCCCTTTATATATTCTATGGGTAATTGCTGTAGAAAACAACCCAATGTTATATGCTTAAATTATATACAAAATTAGTTTATTAGTATATTTTCTTATTAAATTTCAAACTCTCTTACATCTATTTTACCTGTAACTGCTGCTGAAATCAAAGCCGTACGACGCTCTTTTAATAGTTCTATTGCTGATTTGGCTTTGGATATTAGATTATCTATTTTCTCTGTTGTTTTATTTAGAAATTCTGATATTGCTTTTTGCTCAGACAATGGCGGAGTGGGGAATAAACTGTTGGCTAGATATTCGTGTTCAATGCTTTCAACTGTTGCACCTTGTTTAGACCACTGTAGCAATAATGATTTTTGATTTCCAAGTATAAAATTAGCTGCATATTCTGTGTGCATTAATAAATTGAAACACAAAGCTTTCATATCTTGATTTAACGTGACTATAACTTTATTAATGGCAATAGGAATCATACGTTGAAGAATTCCTGAGCGAACTACAATTAATAATGCCCCTGGTTTTATCATATTTGTTGAAGATTCATTTATTGCACGTTCTGTTATTTTGTCTTGTGTGTTTGTAATCCAAAATGTTTTCATATCTTTAGGAGATACCCAAGGAACATTGCCATTAGTCCAATACAATAAATTATCTTTTGATGGTGTACCTCCTCCTGAAAACGAACATAAATATTTAAGAGGTTTCATTTCCCAATGTTTTGGGATTTTTCCGAGCCATTCTACGCCGGAATCTTTCATTGGGACGGTTGGGTCGAGGCCTTTGGTTACGGCGTGGCTTATTACTGCCTGTCGTTTTTCTTGGAGTAAATCAATGAGCTCTTCCTGTTCCTTAATCAGCTTATCAATCTTTCCTGTTTCGTGATCTAGAAATGAAGCGATTTTTTGTTGTTCGAGGAAGGATGGAATTGGTATTATTATATTTTTCATTGAAGAGTAGTTAGTACTCCACAGATCAGCAACAATTCCTTTCCCAAAACGGTAAAACTCTTCTTGGAAAGAATAACTTCGTAATAAATGATGTGTGAAAGCCCCCAAAAGACCTCTTGGGGTAATAACTATACTGATTAATGATACTGAGCCATCTAGTAAAGATATACCGGATGAGCCTTTTCTATCAGAACGGCTATTAATGACGAAATCGCCTTTGCGCACTAGTTTACGGTTGTCTCCTGCATCAGATTTAGCTGCGTTTTCTAGCTGTGGTACAATCCCTTTCATTGTCACTGATAGGGGTATATAATCTTTATCGCTAACTTTTTCACGCCGCTCAATAAAGTATTGTCCTAAGCGCAATGTTTTCCATTCTGCTGGAACTTTTCCCAGCCACTCAACGCCGGAGTCTTTGTATTCAGTGTATGTTTTGTATTTGGGCATTAGTGCAGCTCCTTTTGGGCTTCAAGACGGAGGCGGCTTGTTTCAACAGCATTTCGTAATTTTTCCTTAAGCAGTTCCAGTTGTGGTATAACAGTAAGGTATTCAGCTACATCGATTCCTGACTGATCAAGTTCCAAAAGTTCAATTTGTTCCTGCTGTTTATCTGCACAGAGAATAATTCCGAGCGGCATGAGTTCTTCAGGTTCCTGTTCGTGTTTTGCCAGCCAACGCAGATATAGCTCCATTTGTCCTTTGTGTGCGGCTTTGAATTTTCCCAGTTTGAGGTCAATAGCTATCAGACGTTTGAGTTTTCGATTATAAAAAAGCAGGTCAATATAGAAGTCTTCGTTGTCAATCTGCAGGCGCTTCTGGCGTGCAATAAAAGTAAACCCGGCTCCCAACTCCAATAGGAACTTTTCAAGCTCCCTCAGTATTGCATCCTCTAAATCTTTTTCATATTGCAATTGTCTACTCAGTGCGGAGACAATCTGTTTTCCATATGTGGCACGTTCTCCCTTGAGGATTTCATCATTAATGCGTTTGCCAATTTGCCAGTAAAGCATGGTAAGAGTGGCATTTACAGTAGTTGCAACTTTTGTACGGCTCTCTTCAATAAGAGTTCTTAGGTCCTGCAATAATTCAGGATTATGTTCAGTTCTTTCTTTCTTCATGAATGAACCCTTTAGAATTTAGAGTTTAGAATTTAGAGTTTAGAATTTAGAGTTTAGAATTTAGAGTTTAGAATTTAGAGTTTAGAATTTAGAGTTTAGAACGATAAAAAACGAGATTGCTAATTTTCAGTTTTACTAGTTTTACTTTTTTTTACTATTGTTACAAGAATACTTACAAGTTCATTTGACTCATTAATAATATCATGTAGTTGATGTTCAGAACATAATTTTGTAGCTCTAAATAATTTTAGCCAATAAAGTGTTTCTCTAGCTTCTTTGAGTGCTATTGACATCTTAGAAATAAAATCAGCTTTACTTTGAGCTCCCTGAGCCTCTTCTGTGTTTGCACCGATAGAAGTTCCGGAGCGAACAAGTTGATTTGATAAAGTACGTGATACACCCGGTTGTTCTTCTAAATACTGTACAAGCTTAATGATACGAACAGCAAACTTAAATGTTCTATCAGTTATTTTTAGATTGTCACTTCCCATATTTCTCAATTCTCAATTCTCCCAGCAGGCCCATAATTTCTTTTATAACGATATCCAGATCAGAATCTATTTCTTCGAGTGAACGGGACGGAATATATTGATAAAAATGTCTGTTTAACGGTATTTCATAACCGACTATACCTATTTCGCCATCTTTTTTGTCGCATTTTGAAGAATCAATCCATGAATCAACAACGTGAGGAGCTACTTCCTTATTGAAGTAGTCTTCAATTGTCTTAATAGTTGGTTTACCGGGATCAAGCGGAATGTTTTCGTTATCGCGTAAATTGCTGCTGGCTTTATACTCAATAAGCTGTCCATTAACTTCAAACAGTCCATAAAGCGGGTTAGCTTTATTATTAGAAGTCTTTGTTTTCTTATGAATCTTTTTTATGACAGGCTTGGCGTCCGGATTTTCCCATGTAATTGCGTTATCAAACTGTTTTTTCTCTTTGTTATCCAGTTTAATACCTGTTTGTTTCAGAGCATCTTTGAGTTTTAATTCAAATTCCTGAAAATCATTGAACTGCTCTTCTCCCAGAACAGATTGTAATTGTTTTGCTTTGTTGTAGAGTTGTTCCTGAAAAATCCATAATTTGGGATCAAGAATTTCTTTGACCTGTTTTTCCTTGAGTTCTTTAAAATCTTTTTTTAATACAGCTCGCGCTTCAGCTTTCTGTTCTTCCGTAAAAGCTCCATTTGCGGGTGAATAAGTTTCATTGAGAAACTTCATTGCCGCATCAAACGGTTTAGGCGCGTATTTTAGTTCGCTAATTCTTTTATCCGATAACTGCATAGAAAGTCGTAGAGGACGTTCTACTGTAATTCGACGATAACCAAAATCTGTTGTATCGAAAATTTTACTGGCGAATTTTTTCGGTTTTACTTTGCTTGAATTTTCACTCTTCCGCCCTCGACTGGAGTTGTTGGATTGTTCAGGAATCTCAAGTTCCAGTTCCATTTTTTCGAACTCCCCAAAACAGCGGGTTATCTGCTGAATATGATCATCATTTAAAACACGACGTTTAGAGCCAAGCGATTTTCGCATTCCAGCATAAAGCTCACTTGCATCAATTAATTGAACTTTACCTTTTCTTTCAGCGGATTTTTTATTAGTCAATATCCACACATAAGTAGCAATGCCGGTATTGTAAAACATATCAGTGGGTAAGGCTATAATTGCTTCTACAAAGTCGGACTCCAGCAGATGGCGGCGAATCTCGCTTTCTCCGCTTCCTGCACCTCCGGTAAATAAAGGAGAACCATTTAGAATAATGCCTATTCGGCTACCACCATCCCGGACATCTCGACACTTGCTGAGCAAGTGCATTAAAAATAACAATGAACCGTCAGAAACTCTTGGTAACCCCGGCCCAAAGCGACCATTAAAACCTTCAACCTGATTTTCTGTTTTTATTGAATTTTCAATTTTTTTCCAATCTACACCAAAAGGAGGATTTGAAAGCATATAATCGAACTTATTCAGTGGCAATTGATCATTAGAAAGAGTATTGCCCAATTTAATGCGTGAAATATCCTGACCTTTGATTAGCATATCACCTTTACAGATAGCATATGACTCAGGATTCAGTTCCTGACCAAAGGCACGCATAACTGCATTCGGATTAAGAGTGTGAACATATTCCATTCCGCTCGATAAGAAACCGCCGGTTCCGGCAGTAGGGTCATAAATTGTACGGATAATACCGGATTTAGTCAAAGCGTCATCATCTTCCATGAATACTAAGGAAGTGGTCAGTCTAACAATATCACGTGGAGTAAAATGTTCTCCGGCTGTTTCGTTTGAACCTTCCGCAAAACGCCTGATCAATTCTTCAAATATTAATCCCATCTCATGATTTGAAACTTTGTCGGGGCTCAAATCTGTTGTAGCAAATTTTTCTACAACTTTAAAGAGCAGTCCTGCATCGTCAAGTTGTGGCAACAAATTCATCAAACTTAAAGTATTCAAAAATTTCACGGGCGTCTTTTGGAAAAGCGATGAATATAATTATTAAGGTTATCCTTAATACCGGCTGCTCCGAGTTTTGCCAAATTCATAGGAGATAAATTATAAAATGCAAAACCTGATTTTTTGCATAAAAATTTTGCCCGTGCTTCATCTGAAAGAGTAGGCATATTAGATATGCGTTTAACTTCTTCAAGTACTGCTTCTTTTTTATCTTCCAGCACGCATTCAAGGCGTCGCAAAATTGTAAAAGGTAAAATAATACGGCCATATTGACTTTGTTTAAAATCACCACGTAAAAGATCCGCCACAGACCATATAAAGGCAGCGGTTGTTGAGAAATTTGTTGTCATAAATATATTCTATCCAGAGATTTATTGGGTTTTGCTGTGAAATATCCCCATTGAACTGTTCTTAAAACTTTCTAATTAATCATATCAAATTTTAACCTGAATTCAATAATAATATGTCTTTTTAGACTAATTTTTAATAAAAGTGTTGTAAGAAATAAATAATCCTTTTGTCTTTATACATTTCATTGTCATTTGAATCTTCTTCAGCGCCGAAAGAAGCTCGGCTGTGTGCAGAATTTAGTAGAGTGCAATTACCTTAAATAACTTTTTCCATTATATAATCATCCATAACAAATCCATTGCCAATATCAGTAACAATAGAATCTATGCGTTTGAATCCCATTTTTTTATATGCTCTTATTGAGTTTAAATTGTTTTTATTTACTGTGAGTGTAATACTTGCTAGCTTTTTCTTTTCAGCAGTTTCGATTATAATGTTCATTAGAGCTTTACCATAACCTTTACCTCTATACAAAGCTTTAACGTATATCTTGCTTAAAAAAAGTTCATTCTCTTTTGGTTTTACTCCAATATATCCTATATAATCATTGCCAACTTTTGCTAAGTAGTAAATATATCCCTCAGTTTTTATCTGCTTTGATATGGCTTGTGCTGATTGAAATTTGTCAAGCATATAATCTACCTGATCTTTACCAATGATAGGAGTATAGTGTTCTTCCCATATTTCCCTGGCTAAGGATTCTAATATTATGTAATCTGCTGTTTTTTTTGCTTCAAAAAAAATCATCTTCAATATCCTGCTTTAATAATTAATGATTTATATTTATCCAATCATTATAGGGCAGGGGGGGAGAGAGTCAAGAAAGACTTTTCCATATCTTTTAGTGATGACTCTGTTGTCTAAGATAGCAATAATGCCTGTATCCAGTTTACTCCTAATAAGACGTCCTATACCCTGTTTGAATTTTAATACAGCTTCGGGCAGTGAATACTCAATAAAAGGATTACCTCCTTCTGCTTTTATTTTATCCAATCGAGCTTCAATAAGCGGTTCACTTGGTACAGAAAAAGGAAGCTTAGTTATAATTACGTTGCTTAATGCTTCTCCCGGGACATCTACTCCCATCCAGAAACTGGAAGTCCCAAAAATCACAGAATTTATATCTTCTTTAAATATTGAAATCATTTTGGAGCGGCTTATTCCTTCTCCCTGAATTAGGAGAGTTATATCTTTTTCTTCAAAAAAAGTTCTAGTCAGCTGTACAGTTTTTTTGAGAGAATTATAATTTGTAAAAAGAACAAATGCTTTACCATGAGAATGTGATACATAATATTTGATATAGTGAGCAAGTGCATGGTGATATTTTTTATCTGCCTGTTCCGGCATTTTCTTAATTATGTGAATTTTTGCCTGTCTTGTATAATCAAAGGGACTGTCAAGTATTAGTTCCCTGCCTGAAAATCCAACACGCTTTCTATAAAAATTCAGATTATTTGCTACAGAGAGTGTAGCACTGGTAAGAACAATAGGAATTGTGTCTGAAAATAAATTATTGTTTAAGATTTCTGCAATGTTAAGAGGAGAATAGTTAAAAGAAATTGTCTGTTTAATGGAATTTTCATCACATTCAACCCAATAAACGCTATCTTCTGCATTCATTTTCAAAAAGTCAAAAATACTCCTTTTATAAGAACGGCATCTTTGTAGCTGCATTTCAAGTTCCATTTTATAATCTTTGTCATCCTGAGAATCAAGATATTCTTCCATTCCTCTTTCGAGTAAGGCAAGTTGTCCGGTCAATGTATCTTCTACAAAAAAAGGAGAATGTATCCTTTTTTGAGAGTCATCCCAATCGGCAAGATTCGTTCTTGCATTATTAAAGAAAGTGGATACATAATTATAGGTGTTTTGTACAAGCTCTCTTAATTTTATAGCCTGTTCACCCGGTCTAATAAGTAAACCGCGCCCTTTGGAAGGATTAAAAAGTTTATTTAAGAAATAATAAAGGCCGGCTTCATTAATTCTGGTTCCAAGATGTTTTGCTGCGCCTGTTTCAAGTTGATGTGATTCATCAAATATAACAGCACTATATTGGGGGAGTATACCTCCTTCGAGTTCTCCTTCTATTTTCATTTTCAGATCTGTTAAAAAAAGTGCATGATTTGCTACTAATAAATCTACTTTTTCCCATTTTTTTCTGGCAGACCAGTAAAAACAGGATCTAAAACTTTTACATTTAGGACCAAAACAGTTACCATTTTCACAACATACACATTGCCAGACACCCGAAGAAGGTTCAAAATCCAAATCAGATAAGCTGCCATCTTCAGATATAGAAGCCCAATCTTTTATTCGCTCAATTTCAGGCATCATTGAATTTTGCGGGAGGTATTCGCCCTGATGTTCTCCTGTTGACATATTTAGTCTACGCCTGCATAAGTAATTAGCTCTTCCTTTTGCCAGGGCAGAAGTAAACTCCATGTCAAGCAGTTCTTTTAATATTGGAATATCTTTTTCTATGAGCTGTTCCTGGAGATTTATTGTCTCTGTAGAAATAACTACAGGTTTTGAGCTTTTAACCGAGTAGTGTATTGCCGGTATTAGGTAAGCAAAACTCTTTCCTACACCGGTAGGTGCTTCAACACATAAACATTTGTTATTTGAAAAAGTTTCTGCTACTGCTATAGCCATAGCTTTCTGCTGTGGTCTTTCTTCGTATGGCCTTCCACCATGCTTATCTGCGTTGATAAGAGGTGTTGAATCACTGAAGAAAAGTTCAGTCTCATAAACTATGTTTTCATATTCAGATTGTGTTCGGGGCATTATCATATAAGGAAAAATATATTATCGATAATAAATTTGAAAAGTATATATAAAATATAAAACAGCTATCTTGAAAAAATATCTCGATAACTGTAAAAAAATAGAAAAAATGTATAATTATGAGAACTAATAATATTCAATATATTCTGCAATGCTTATAAACGGGCTTTTCTCTTTCTTTGATTAATTCAATGGGAAATTTGCAATTTCTTCTGTCATTTGTCCATAGCTGTTTGTGAACCCTATCCCAATAGAAACTATTTCTGCTTCTGTTGGTTTGTAACCATATTTTTCAACGAGTTCTTTCATCTCAGTCAGGAAACACTCTTTCTGCTTATCAGACTTAAAATTACCTGCCAAAATACTCATATGCGGGACAAACTCAGAGAAAGCATTTGGAGATCCGTACTTTTCAAAAGATTCTTTTTTAGCAGGGATGGTTTCTGCCCACGAAGGAATTTGTGCCTGCTTATATCTATATCTTGCAAGTTCACTTATTACTTTGTTTGAGAGTTTCTGAAGTTCATCGTTTTTCTCTACTTCAAGCATAACAAAAGAACTGATACTGGGATTAATGTAGCTTGTTTTGAAATTAAATTTTCCGGTGTCAACTGCAATTTGCTTTACTGCAGCTTTCAATAAACTTATTTTGTCAACATCAAATTCTGTTAAATACAGAGTAATATGAATAGGATGTCCTTCTTTGAGAAAAGGCACTATGTTATATTTTGTAAGTATTCCTGATTTATCAAGATATTTATTAAAAGCTTCTATTTGCTTTTTTATGTTTTGAGAAACACTTAGATGAATATCTATATTCCTATGTTGTTCTTTTGTTTTTTGAAGATTTTCTGCTGTTAAATTGAAAGATAAAAGTAAGGTTATAGCAGCAATTAAAAACCATTTATTTTTTTTATACATTGCATGTCCCCGTATTTTAATTTATTTTAGTTACTTAATTTTAACAGAAAATATTACTTCTATAAACATGTAAAAATGACTTTTTTGAGTTTTTCTATTTTTATACCTTAAACTGGATGGCTTTAGAGAAACTAAAAAATAATAAAGGTTGTTTATATACTAAATAAGCAAGAAAGTAGAATTCCTTCTGTGCAGTAGAAGACTGAAACCGAAAAATAACTTAAGGGTAAACTGAAGATGTTGTCATTAATTACCGATGCTGTATTGAGACATAAAGATTTAAATAATAACGCTGAGGAATCATATAGCGGTGTTGAACTAAAATCATATTATGTTGTAATGCGTGACATGGTAAAGATTGCTGTTGATCTATATTTACCTGTAGAGTTAGATACAGATGATAAACTTCCAGCTATATTGCACCAAACGAGATACTTTAGAAGACAAAAATATAAACTGTTCTCAAAAATTTTAAGGCATAATAAAAAAAATGCTAAAAGAAAAGTAATAGATAGATTTGTAAGAAACGGTTATGCATATGTAAATATTGATGTTAGAGGCTCAGGTGCTTCATTGGGTACCAGAAATATGGAGTGGTCTCCAGATGAGGTAAAAGATGCTGCTGAAATAGTTGATTGGATAGTTAAACAACCATGGTCGGACGGGAAAGTGGCAGCAATAGGTCTTTCATATACTGCTACAGCTGCAGAAATGCTTTTAATAAATAAGCATCCCGCAGTTAAAGCAGCTGTTATACAAAATTCTCTTTTTGATACTTATTCAGATATTTTAATGCCCGGTGGAGTTAGAAATGAATCTTTTCTTAGTAAGTGGGCCATGCTGAACAAGTTTAGAGATATGAATATTCTTCCCGATACTATATCAGGATTTAATAAAATCTTTTTAAGGTTTTTGATTAATGGTGCGGCACCTGTAAGTGATGATAAGGAAGGGGGTAAACTTCTTTGTCAGGCGAAAAAAGATCATCTAAAAAATTATGATATTTATAAATCTTCATGTCTGATAAAATTTAGAGATGATATCAGTCGGGACGGGTTAACACTGGATGATTTCAGCCCTCATAATTTTGTTAGTGAAATTCAGAAAAGTAAAACTCCAATTTACAACTGGAGTGGCTGGTATGATGGAGCTTATCAACGTTCGGCTATCAATAGATATTTAAATGTAAAAATTCCAGGCAGCAGGCTATTGCTTGGACCATGGGATCATGGTGGCAATCATACTGCGGACCCTTTTGTTGATATAAACCAGATTAAAACTAATTTTGATTATGTGGGAGAAATTATTCTTTTCTTAAATAAACATTTAAAAGGAGAAAATAACATTCTGACTTCTTTATCGCCGGTATCATATTATACAATAGGGGAGGGAAAATGGAAATTTTCAGATAAATGGCCTGTTCCCGGATTTAAACAGTGCTTATTATATTTCAATGATAGTAAATCATTAAGCGATATTATTCCTGCAAGAAACCATACATATAAATACATTGTAGATAAAAATACAACTTCAGGCAAAACCTCAAGATGGAAATCTCAGGTAAATATCGAAAAAAAAAGGATTGAATATAAATTTTTAAAAGATTTTGATTCTGGTCGTTTGTGTTTTGATTCAATGTTATTGAAGGAAGAACTAGAGGTTACAGGGCATCCTTTAATAAGTCTTTATCTTCAATCAGAGGAAAGTGACTTTCAATTATTTGTTTATCTGGAGGAAATAGAAGAGTCCGGTAGAGTCAACTATGTAACAGAAGGCGTTTTCAGAGTAATTCATAGAAAAATTTCCACTGAAACTTCTCCTTACAAAACATTAACGCCTAACCATTCTTTTAAACTGAAAAATGCATTGCCTTTATCTTCGGGAGAAATTGCATTGATAACATTCGATATGTTCCCAATATCCTATCTTTTTAAAAAGGGCAGTAAAATAAGGATTGCAATAGCTGGAGTTGATGCTGATAACTTTGAAATATATCCACAAAAGCATGTTGAATTTAACGTTTTTGCTACTGAAACATGTGCTTCATATATTAGTCTTCCAGTCAATAGAAAACCTGAATTTGTAAATTCAAATTAAGTCTATTCATTTGAAGAGCTAGTAGTGAAATTGTGAAAACAACTGGGATCATCCACCATTTTTCATTTAGAGGCAAATATCACTAAAGAAACTATTGTTCCTTTGTCTCTATTTTGTCTGTTTCTTCCGGTTTTATTTTTTCGATTGTTATTCCGGTAAAACCGTAAAAAATAGAAACAATTGGATTTAACAGATTAAAAAAAGCAAAAGGAGCATACAGAAAAGGATATACTCCTAAGGTGGCCCACATAAATGCACCGCATGTGTTCCATGGTATTAGAGGTGAAGTTAATGTTCCAGAGTCTTCCAGTGCTCTTGATAAATTTTTAGGTTTAAGGTTAAGTTTTTCGTATGGAGCTTTTAACATCCTACCTGCAATTACAATAGTAACATATTGTTCAGCAACAATAAAATTAAGGCCAATAGCGCTTAGAGCTGTAGTTGCAATCAGTGGACCTGAATGTTTTATTCTTTTAATTATCGGTTTCATTATAATATTCATCATACCACTTCCTTCCATTATTCCCCCGAATGAAAGAGCACATAAAATTAAACCTATTGTTTCATACATACTTGTCATTCCACCTCGTGTGAGTAAACTGTCTACCATTTCGTTGCCTGTGTTGGAGGTAAAACCGGAATAGGCTGCTTTAAAAACTTCGCCTACAGTTTGTCCCTCTGTAAAGACAGCGAACAAACCGCCTATTATAGCTCCTACAAGTAAAGCCGGCATTGGTGCTATTTTCTTTACAACCATAAGAATAACTACAACAGGGGGGAGCAATTGAAAAATACTGATACTGTAAGTATTTTCTAAAGCTTTTAAAATATCGTCAATATTCTGTGTCTGCATCGTTCCGGACGAATAAAAGTACCCAATTAAACCATAAATTATTGCAGCAATTATATATGAGGGAGTAGTAGTGTAGATCATATGCTTAATATGAGAAAACAGATCAGTTCCTGCAACTGCTGGAGCTAAGTTAGTCGTATCAGATAATGGGGACATCTTATCTCCAAAATATGCACCTGAAATAATAGCGCCCGCTACAAGCGGTACGGGTATGCCTAAGCCTTTACCCACTGCTATTAATGCAACTCCAACTGTGCCGGCTGTTGACCAACTTGATCCAGTACCTAAAGATACAACAGAACAAATTATTAATGTAGCTAAAAGAAATATTTTTGGAGATAATAGCTGAAGGCCATAATAAATCATTGCGGGAACAACACCGCCAACTATCCATGTTCCAATCATTACACCTATTAAAAGCAGAATCAGTATGGGAACAAGGGCCATTGTTATTCCATGAATCATAAAACCCTGTAGTACTTCCCACTTATAATTGTAAATATATGCTACTAATACAGCTACACCTGCAGATAAAATTAATGGAATATGAGGTGTTTGTTTAAATATAATAATTGTTGTAGATAGTGTAATGATTAAAAAAATCACCGGAATTATTGCTGCATAAAAAGGAATGGTCTTGTTTTTTTTCATAAAATCTCCTTACCCGTGGTCAATAAATGCTTTGAACATTATACGTTTAGCATAAAATCTCTAATTTATATATAGATTTATATTATTAATATTACAAGTGTAAGTATTGAAAAAACTTTTCGTTACAATTATTATTGAGTATGATTTTATTTTTTGAACCTTTGTTCATTCTATCAATGTTGAAATCTTATAATAAACAATATTTTAATAAAAAGGAGGAATTGTGTTTAAAGTAAAAAGAATATTTCAGGCTGAGATTAAAGTTTTTGTTGCTTTGGTTTCGTTAATGTTTATTGTGTCGGCATGTAATCTTTTTAATCAGCCGACTGATTTGAAATCAGAAGGTAAATCTCCTCAAAAGCAGGGAGAACAAAAAAAAGAAAAGGTTGTTAAAAAGCAGGAAGCTGAAACTGTAAAACCTGATGGAAAAATTTTATACACAATAAACTTTGAACAAAATTCTAAAGAAAATGCACGTGAATGGCTAAAGAAAAATAATTTTGACTTTCAATCTGATGCTAAATCGCAAAGTGAATTAGCTTTATCTTTTGCTAATAATTCATTGGTTCTCGATGCTAAAACAAAACTTTTTGGGCTTATTATTAATGGTAAATTACATGTTGAAGATGCTAATTTTATAAGAATAACCTGGGGTGTAAATAAATATCCCAAAGGAGCTTCTTATGCAAGAGGTATTAATAATGAACCTATAATGGTTTATGTTTATTTTGGAGACAAGAAACTTTCAAGTGGTAGTATGTTTATTCCTGATGCACCATATTTCCTAGGCTTATATTTAGGTGAAAATGATCCTTTAAATAAACCTTTTATCGGGCGACATTTTAAAGAGGGAGGACGTTTTATATGTATTGCTAATCCTAAGCCTGGTGAAACAGTTACCAGTGAATTTAATCTAGATAAAGGATTTAAAGAATGTTTTGGTAAAGATAAAACTTTACCTTTTGTATCAGCATTGGCTCTCGAAGTAGAGACAAGCAGCACAGGACCATCAACTGGATTCATTAAAAAAATTGAATTTTTAAAATAAATGAGGTAAATATATGACTTATTTAAATAACGTTTTAAAATTATATGTAATAACTTTACTATTTCTCATATCTTCAGTATTTGCATACTCAACACTTAGAGCAGATAATTTGGAAAATGTTATCATGCCTGATGCAAATATAATTGGACGTATTAATTTACAAAATATTAATAATTCTTCTATTGTGAAGTATATAAAATCAGATGAGACTGTAGCATCTGAATTAAAAGTTGATGAATTGAACGAAATATTGAATAAATATGGTTTATCTGACAAAGATTTCCCTAGTCTGGTATTTGGTTTGAAAATTAACACAGATAAAATAAAAGATATTAACAAAGGGTTGGACGATAATGCCAAAGAATTTGTTTTTGGACTGAACTCATTGAAAAAAATTTCTTTGGATAGCCTAAAAAACATAATACTTGATGCATCAAAAAAAGATGGCAGTAACGATGTTAAAATTAAAACTGAAAAGAAAGAAGATATTAATTTATTATTAATTGTTGATAATGACAAGACAAAAGAACAACCGCTGGCAGTAACAGTTTTAACTGATAAAAAGTTAATTATTGGCGGTTCAATACAAACTGTTATTGATTCTGTAAAAAGAATTAAGGCTGATAAAGTCGATACATTAAATGTAAAAATAAACGAAATAAAATCTCATGTTTCAAAAAATGCAGATGTCTATCTTATTGGTTATCTTTCGAATGACTTAAGAGAAAAATTAGGTTTGACCTATGAACAGCCTGTAATGATCAAAGGACAGAGTGAAAAGGCTCCGAATGCCGATGTTTTTAAAGATATTAATGCTGTATTAGTGGAAGCTGTATTTCAGAAAAAACTGGATGTAGATATTGTTGCTTATTTTATTAATAAATCATCTGCAGAACAGGGGAGTGAGTTTGTAAATAAGTATATACCAATGCTTAGATTTATGGTGTTGGGTATGACAAAAGGTAATCAGATTCCCTTGATGAATACGATCGTTTGTAATACTGTCCAAGCAAAGCCGGAAGTTAAACTTCATTTATCCTTTTCGGAAAAAGATGTTGATGCTATTCAAAAAATTGTAAAACAACAAGACCAGAAAGATACAGTTCAGGGACTTTCTGAATTTGACAGTAATTAGTTCTTTTTTTAAAGTGGATTTTTTTTTAATCTCCACTTTTTATAAAAAATTAGAAGTTCATCATGCAATTATCTACTGCTTACTTTATTATAAATCTATTTATTTTCACTGTCGGTTTTTATATTTTAATCAAAGGCAGTGACTGGTTTGTTGAATCTGCTTCTCTTATCGCAAGAAAGAACAATGTTTCAGAGGTGGTAATAGGACTTACAATTGTGAGTATAGGTACTTCATTACCTGAATTAGCTACAAACATATATGCTTCTATTGTCGGTGAAGGATCTATAGCATTAGGAAATGTTGTCGGAAGTAATATAGCTAATATTTGTCTTGTATTAGCTATTGGAGGACTTTTATCTGGTGGTATTCCTGTAAAGAAAAATGTTATTAAGCGTGACGCTTTTATAATGATTACGTCTTTTATCTTAATATTTATACTCGCTTTTTGGGGATTCCCTTCATCATTAGGTTGTATAGGATATTTTTCGAGATTTGATGGAGTCATATTATTAATTGTTTTTATTTTGTACATCCTATTCTTAATTAAAAATAGCAATGATAAAAAAAGCAGTAAGTCTATACATTCCAATATTTCTAATCAATCTATCTTAAAAACATATATTTTTCTTGTTTTAGGTTTATTAATGATTTTTTTTGGTGCCAAAATGCTTGTAGACAATGTTGTTTGGTTTGCTGTTAGGTTTAATGTTCCTCAATCCATTATAGCTGCTACAATAATTGCATTTGGCACATCTGTTCCCGAGCTTGCCGTGACAATAACAGGTGCTATGAAGGGCAAACACGATATTGCTTTAGGAAATATAATCGGAAGCTGTTTTTTTAATATAACCGGTATATTAGGCCTTTCTATAGTTATGAATCCAATAAATGTTTCTATTGATATGCTTTATTTTACTATGCCAATTATGATTTTATCTGGAATATTGCTGATACTCTTACCTTGGAAAACAGAAAAAATAGATAGAAAAAAAAGTCTGATATTACTTTCCTTATACATTGTTTTTATATTATACAGCACTAAACATTTATTTTGATACTATCTCTTTTCTCATAACAAAGATGTTATTTTTAATTTTTTTCTGTAAACATTGTTTACAAACATTGTCAAACTTAATATAATGTCAATTATATGTTTACAATTGTGTAAGTGTTGGTTTATGTCTACATAATTAATAAGATTAATAGTATTTTAGGAGGTTTATCTATGATCAAGTCTTCACCCACAGCCTATCAAGAATTTATGGCCTATCTTGAAAAACTGTTTAATGTTACCTTAAATGACATTAAAGTAGTGATTACCGATTTCCATGCAGAAATGCAAAAAGGTCTTTCCGGTTATGAAAGTTCTTTAAAAATGATCCCGTCTTTTGTTGATAGACCTAAAGGGGATGAAAAAGGTAAATTTATTGCTTTGGATTTGGGTGGTACTAATTTTAGGGTCCTGGCTGTAGAACTTGATGGAAATGGTAATTCAGAAGTTCTTGCTGTAAGTAAATTTGCAATCAAGAAAAAAGATATGCAGGGAACTGGTGAACAGTTATTCGACTTCATTGCTTCATCAATCGAAGAGTTTCTCTCAGAAAATAGTATTGACAGAAGTAAAATATATGATCTTGCTTTTACTTTCTCATTTCCTGTTGAGCAGACAAATATTGCAGCTGGTAAACTTATTGTTTGGACAAAAGGTTTTACTTCTAAAGGAGTAGAAGGTGAAGATGTTATTATTCTTCTAAATGAAGCACTAAAAAGAAAAAATATCAAATGTATAAGAGTAGCAGCATTAGCGAATGATACAGTCGGTACTTTGGTTGCAAGAAGCTATAGGGATCCAAGTTGTGACCTTGGAGTAATAATGGGAACAGGTACAAACGCATGTTATCCTGAAAAACTGTCTAACATACAAAAATGGCGTGGTCTCAATCCAAAGGGACATATGATTATTAACATGGAATGGGGTAATTTTAATAAATTAACTCAAACTTATTATGATAAACGACTTGATGCAGAATCTGTTAACCCTGGTGCAATGTTCCTGGAAAAAATGGTTTCAGGTATGTATCTAGGCGAAATTACACGTTCAATTGTTTATGATCTAATCAAAAGAGATTTACTGTTTAATAATGAATCTAAAGCACTTGAATGTTTTGCTAAAAAAGATTCGCTCAAAACAGAGCATATGTCGTTGATAGCAAGCGATGAAACAACAAATCTAGGTGAAGTTGAAGATTTTCTTAATGAAAATGGAGTATCAAATGTAACTTTGCATGACAGACGTGTTTTAAAACAGCTTTGCTCATTTGTTTCCAGTCGTGCAGCTCGTCTTGGAGCAGCAGCTATAGCCGGTGTATTAACATGGATGGATCCTGAACTCAAAAATAAACATACTGTTGGAATTGATGGATCATTGTTTGAAAAATATCCTGATTTTAGCAAAAAGATACATGAGGTTTTTGAAAAACTTTATGGTAAAAAAGCAGAAAATATTGAACTTGTACATGCAAAAGACGGTTCAGGTAAAGGTGCTGCAATTATTGCAGCTGTAGCGGCACAATCAGAAAAATAATATATTAATATTTACCCAAAAAAATAATTAATTAAAAAAAGGAGTCTTGTATGAGTGATGTTGGAGTAAAACAAACAGGTTTCAAAGGTGTTGTATACTGGATCTGTATTGTTGCGTCATTGGGAGGTTTATTGTTTGGTCTTGATCAAGGCTTTATTGCAAATGCTCTTCCAACAATTGATAAAGTTTATAATTTGGACTTAGCTGGTGGAGAAGCTTACTCAGGGATTCTTGCCTGGGGTGCTATCATTGGTGCTTTACTTTCAGGTTTCTTTGCCAGATTCCTCGGTCGTAAAAGAAGTTTAGTGTTTGCAGGTTTCTTATTTACTGCAATGACTGTTATTTCAGCTTTTCTACCGGCTATGCCTATCCTTTCAGCTTGTCGTTTTGTTCTTGGATTTGCTGTTGGTGTGGCCTCTTTTGTTGTTCCGCTGTATCTTGCTGAAACAGCACCGGCTAAAATTCGTGGTGCAATGGGAACATTATTTCAGCTAATGATTACTATAGGTATTTTCGGAATATCTGTTTCAAACGTTGCTCTTGTGCAAGTTGTTAGCAGCGAAGCAACAAGACTTCCTTTAATGTTTTTAGTTATAGCTCTCTTTGCTCTTGTTATGTTTATTGGAGCTATCTTTATTCCTGAAAGCCCAAGATGGTTCATGCTTAAAGGTAAAAAAGAAAAAGCTAATGCTGTATTGCAGAATGTCCTAAATACACAGGAAGAAGTGGATTTTGAACTGAAAGAAATAGAAGAAGCAATCAGTAATTCTTCTCCAGGTTTAGGTGCTATATTTAAAGGTGGCTTTTTTAAAGTTCTTCTTGTTGGTGTACTGATGATGGTTTTTCAGCAGTTGGTTGGTATTAACATGATGATTTATTATGCTCCAACAATCTTTGGTTATGCTGCTATTACAGGTATTGTAGGAATGATGACAGTTCCTACTGTTAATATGCTTTTTACATTCCCTGCTATTTGGCTTGTTGAAAAGTGGGGTCGTAAAAAACTTTTATATGTCGGTGCTGTAATGATGTTAATTACAATGCTTGCTGCTGGTATGGTATTTACTTCAACTGCTAAATATGAAGCTCCAGTAGACAGTGCTCTTGCACAGTATGTTAATGCTGATTCAGCTAAAAAAGCAGAAATTGTAAGCTCTCTTAAATCTGGCTTAGCATATCAGTATCCAACTGTTGCAGAGAAATTGTCAGACAAGGAATTCCTTGGTAAAGTCGATAAATATCTGAGTGGAAAAGATACTACATCTGATGAATACAAAATCCAGCATAATATGTTTAATGATCAAACACAGGCTGCAAAATTCAAAGATTTAGGTTCTTTGGTACCTAGTACATCAAAAGGAATTCTCTTAGTTTCAATAATTGTTTATATTTTTGGCTTTGCATTTTCATGGGGACCTATTGCATGGTTGATATGTTCAGAAATGTTCCCACTTGAAGGACGTGAAGTTGGTATGACTATTACTACTATGGTGAACTGGTTATTTGCCGGAATTGTGATGACATATTCTCTATCCTTTATGAAAGCACATGGTAATGCTTCCATATTCTTCGTCTTTGCTGTCGGATGTATTTTAGCTATATTTTTCGTAGGTCTATTTGTACCTGAAACTAAGGGTATAACACTTGAAGAGCTTGAAAATAATCTTAAAAATGGTGTAAAACTTCGACTTTTAGGAAAGAAAGTAGATTAATACATCTATGATTAATTCTATTTAATGAAAGCGCCTTATAATTAAACATAAGGCGCTTTTTAATTTATTAAGTTCTAAATATAAAGTATAGGTAAGTAGAAAAAAACTAACCAAGAAAGGAAGTTTTTATGTCATCAAAAACGCAAGCTATGGGATTTGTCAAAAAGGCATGTATTTTTGCAGCTCTTGGTGGTCTGCTGTTCGGGTTGGATCAGGGATTTATCAACGGATCACTTGATTTTATCGAAAAGGATTTTGGCTGGACAACACTTCAGGGAGAAACTTTTGCAGGTATAATGGTTTATGGTTGCATTTTTGGTGTAATCATAAGTGGATGGGTAGCAAGAACAATAGGGAGAAAAAAAACTCTTGTTTTAGCTGCTCTCTTTTTTACTGTATTTGCATTCTGGGGCTCTATTACAAGTAGTGTATATATTCTATTCGGAACAAGATTCTGTATAGGTCTTGCTGTAGGATGCGCTTCTTTCTGTGTGCCTCTTTATCTATCTGAAATTGCCCCGACAAAGTTACGTGGCGGTTTTATTGCCATGTATCAGTTTGCAATTACAATAGGTATATTTCTCATTTATGTTTCAAATTCAGTTATTGCTCATTATTTTGAAAGCTGGAGATTAATGCTGGGTATTATTGCTATTCCTTCTATAGTGATGCTCGTAGGTGTTCTTACAGTTCCAAGGTCTCCAAGATGGTTGATGCTTAAAGGTAAAAAGGATGAAGCCGAAAGCGTATTGAAGAAAACTCGTGAAACTGAAGAAGAAATAAACAGTGAAATAACTGAAATTGAGAACAGTCTAAAAGTTCAGGAAGGGAAAAAGGCCTCAATTATAGATGTTATAACAAAGCCGATCTTTCTAAAAGTGATGGTTGTTGGTGTTTTATTACAGCTTCTACAGCAGTTAAGCGGTATTAATACTGTTATCTATTATTCTACAAATATTTTTAATTCTGCCGGTTTCAATAATGCTGCAGTGGCAACAATTGTTATTGGTCTTGTTAATATGCTTTCAACAATTATCGCTATCAAGTTTGTTGACAAATGGGGAAGAAAGCCAATTTGTTATACAGGTCTTGTAATTATGATAATTACTCTTGCTTTAAATGGTATAATTTTTAAAGTTAAAGAAGTGGGAATAGAAAAAAGAAAAGCAGAATTTGTTACTTTAGCTGTCGAAAAATTATCAAATAAAGAAGATATAAAAACAGAAATGGCCTATAATGATGCCAAACAGTATTTGAAAAATCACAGTCCAAGTGATAATGATCGCCAAAAGTTTTACAATAACTTGATACAGCTCGGTTTTTCTAAGACAGAAGCTAAAGTTGCTTCAAATGATTTTGGTTACGTTCTTCCTGGCAGTGCCGGCTGGATGGTCTTGTTATCAACGGTCATATATATCATTGCTTTTGCTTTCTCATTAGGACCAATTATCTGGATTTTCTGTGCCGAGATGTTCCCGCTAGAAGTAAGAGATGTTGGTGTGACAATTACAACAATTGCAAACTGGGTTGGATGCGCTATTGTTGTACAATGTTCAATGAGTGTTATGAAAGTATTCGGTGGATCAGATCTATTCTTTGCATTTGGTGTATGCTGTCTGTTAGGTATTTTTCTCTTAGCAGGTTGGGTACCGGAAACCAAAGGAATTTCGCTTGAAGAAATCGAACTTAACCTGAAAAATGGTAAGAAGTTAAGAAGACTGGGCGATCCTGTCGAATAAATAAGGGATATATTTTTATATATTTTAGTAAAAACACCTTATGTTTTCCTAAACATAAGGTGTTTTTTTTTATATATTCCATATAATTATAAGTAATATATTTTAGTTGATGCATTTTTGTGCTGTTGGACTTCCATAGTGTTTTTATAACTTCTTTTTTTATATTATAAAATAGTCTTATGGTTAGATGCATAGCTTTACATATTATTTTTTATCTACTTACTTTTATAATATGTTTTTCAGAATTAGAATAGACTGTTGATGAGTGAAAATATTTTGAATTTATCTGATGATGAATATTATATGCGATTGGCGATAAAGCAGTCATTATCCGCATATAGGGAAGGGGAGGTACCGGTTGGTGCCGTTGCTGTCTGTAAAGATAGAGTTATTGCTAAAGCCTATAATCAGGTTGAACTACTTAAAGATGCAACAGCTCATGCAGAAATGATTTTACTTACACAGGCATCTTCAGCAATTGGTGACTGGCGATTAAACGATGTAACTATTTATGTTACAAAAGAACCTTGTGCTATGTGTGCAGGTGGAATGGTTAATTGTAGATTGGGTAGATTAGTTTTTGGGATTAAAGATTACAAATATGGTGCCGCAGGCAGTGCATTGAATGTAACCAGTTTTGATGGTGCATTACATAGAGTAGATGTTACAGCAGGGGTGCTTGAAAGTGAATGTCTGGCGATTTTTCAACGATTTTTTAAAGAGATTAGATGCAAGAAATGAGTGTAAAACAACTTGAAACAAGAATTTATGAACTGGAAGAACAGTTAAAACAAATCCAACTGAGCGAACAAAAATTCATTAAGTCTATAAATGACCTGAAAGAAATGCTTGTTAGATTCAGTGCTGATGGTGTTATTACTATTGCTAATGATGCTTATTGTAAATATTTTAACAAATCCAGATTAGAGTTGATTGGACAAAATTATCTGCCGCATATTCCTCAGGAAGATATAGTTGAAATACAGAAACTTACTCATAGCTTAACTTATACAAACAGCACAGCTACTATTGAACATAGAGTTATTTTACCTAATGGAAATATAAGATGGACCAGATGGATTCATCAGGCATTTTTTGACAAAAATCATAAACATATTGATACTCAGGCTATTGGTATTGATATAACAGAGCAGAGAATGATGCAAAGTGAGCTGCGTAAAAAAGATATGCAGCTTAAAGCCATTTACAATAACGCCGGTGTAGGAATATGTTTACTTTCTGCTGATGGTACGATACTTGATGTCAATAAAAGATTTAAGGAAATGTTTGATTTCTCTGAAGCAGATCTTATCGGTAAAAATTGTTCTATTATTGTAGACAATAGTTCAAAATTGACACATAATTCATATTTTGATCAGTTGAATGATAAACAGGTTTCTTTCCTTCAGACAGATCTGTTATATAAGAAAAAAACAGGTGAAACTTTCTGGTGTGAATTAATAGTATCTCCTATATTAAAGGATGATGCTACTGTAGAGTCAATTATCTATATATTAAATAATATTGAAGAAAGAAAAAGAGTAGAAAAGCGCCAGAAAGAAATAATTCAGAAAACTTCTTCTGAAAAGGAGAAGGCTGAGTTAGCTAACAATGCCAAGGCTGAATTTATAGCACAAATGAGTCATGAAATAAGGACACCTATGAATGCTATCATAAATATGACAGATGCAGTTTTGGATACTGAACTTACTTTGTTGCAGAGAGATTGCCTGGAAACAGTCAAGAATTCTTCTGAGCAGTTGCTTGAATTGATAAATGATATATTAGATTTTTCGAAAATAGAAGCCGAAAGGTTAATTGTTGAAAACGAAGATTTTAATCTATTTAATGAGTTAAATGTTTTATTTAAGTCTATAAATCCAATAGCTCTACCAAAGTCCATTCTTCTAAAGCTAAAGCTTGCTGATAATGTTCCTAAGTATTTAAAGGGTGATGCCAGACTGTTGCGACAGATAATTTTAAATTTAATGAGTAATTCTATTAAGTTTACTAAGCATGGCAGTATAACGCTTATTGTTAGTTTGGCAGATGATCAAACAGGTATGGATGTTGAAAATAATATAAACCTTAATTTCTGTGTAAGGGATACTGGAATAGGGATTCCTTACGAAAAACTGGACTCCATATTTGAAAGTTTTACCCAGGGTGATGCATCAATATCAAAAAAATATGGAGGTACAGGTTTAGGACTAACTATTACCAAGAAATTTGTGCTGGCAATGGGAGGAAGTATTAAAGTTTCAAGTAAAGAAGGGGAGGGTAGTGAATTCACTTTTAATATTCCTTTTGAACTTAGTATTAAAAATAATATTGATGAAGCTTCTGATGGAAGCAAAGGAAATCTGGATGATCATCAAGCTTCCGGATCTGCGTCATTATCACATCTAAAACTAAACTTGCTTGATAATGAACAGCCTAAAAATCAAATAAGAATACTTTTGGTTGAAGATAATGAGACAAATCGAAAAGTTGCAAATCATTTTCTATCAAAAAAAGGATATTATGTGGGCAATGCATCTAATGGTAAGGAAGCATTGCAAATGTTGCTTGAAGCAAATTATGATATTGTACTTATGGATGTTGAAATGCCGATTATGGATGGTTATGAAGCAACTTTATATATTAGAAACGGTGAGGGGGGAACTAAAAATATAAATATTCCTGTTATAGGAATGACTGCTCATATTGGTAAGTATTATGAAGATAAATGCTTTGAAGTTGGGATGAATAATTATGCGCCTAAGCCTATTCGCTTTCAGTCATTGGAAGCAATTATTATTGATACTTTAAAAAAAGCAAAGCTTGATAAAAAAGAAAGAAAATGCTCCGATGTTTTTGACATTAACTCAGCATTGTCTTTATATGATGGTGATATTGTTTTTTTAAAGGAATTAATGCAATTGTTTAAAACAAGTAAGCCATATGAAGTATTAAAATTGAGAAATATCCTTTTTGGAGATGAAAATTCTACTGGAAAATTGCTTGAAACAGCTATCATTATAGCTCACACTATTAAAGGTGATGCTTCTGCTATTGGTGCAATAAAGCTTTATTCTATTTCTATAGAATTAGAAAAATCGTTAAAAGATAATAATATCGAATTGGCAAAAAGGTTTTTTGATAAGTTTGAAGCCGAATTTAATAGTGTTCTTGATTGTATCCCTGAGATAGATTTTGAGCCATTTGACAAAAAAACCATCTAGTTAACTAAGTATATCCTTTTTATTAAGCTTCCAATTCTTCAGTTTTTTCTTTTTTAGAGAATAATGGACAATCGTCCATTGGGTTAACTTCTTTTTGATGTAAGCTACACCTATCAAGAAAAGGATGTGAAATGTAATGTTTGCAATCTCTGCAAAAATTACTATCTTCTTCTGTATTAATGTTCGGTTTTCTTAGAACTTCTTCCTCTCCAAGAAAATTTGCAAATTTATTTAGAGAATTTTTGTTATTATTTTCTAGTGCTTTATTGGTTATATCAATTTTTTCTATAACTTTCGAACATGACGAGCAGATTAAAGCTTCTCCTGATTTTGTCCATCCATCCATAAGTATTTTTTTTACAAGGAATGAATTTTCTCCGCAATATTTACAGATTATCTCGTCTCCAGCTTTCATTTTTTATCTCCAATATTTTTTATTATTTTCTGTGGGAATAAATATGTAATCTACAAAGAACTAATTCAAAGTTTAAATTAATTTTTTTAGAAATTTGAATGGGAATGTTTTACATAGGAGGGGAATGAAAACATTTATTATATATCCAAAGTTTTATAGAGCTTCTTAAATAAAAATAGTTCTTTCTTTTGTTGATTTACAACGTCGCATAATTCATATTATGTTTAATTTATAATTATGTGTGTTGATATATTGACATTTCTATATGCTTGAATGTGAATATGTTATATCTATCTGAATTTCTATTGTTAATAACTTGTCATTACTTTTCTATTTATTAACAAAAAAATAAGTATAACTTGGCTAGTACTCTGTTCTGTAGTATGTGTAGGGATTCTAAAAATAAGGTTCAAATGTCATACTTTGCTTTCAATTATTAAAATAACAGCACATATTGCATTCTTTTATTATTCTATAATTATTTTTATTTGTTGAAGAATAATGTATTACCTTTAATTTTATATTTACTAAAAATTAAAGGTAACTTTAGGAAAACTATTTGCTGATAAGAAGGGGATGATATGTTCTAAGTATTGTTCCCCTTCCCTTCAAGTTTTGAAGAATATTAAAAACAAATTTTTGAGTTTTTATAAAATGAGTGTAGTTTTTATAACCTTAGCGAATCTTTGAAATAGATTTATTGCTGTAAAATAAAAAAATATCTTCGGTTAGTTATATGAAACATTATCCAATAAAAGCAGAAATTAATTTAAAAACTTTTAAAGAAAATTTACAGGAAATACGAAGAATTGTTAAGCCTGAAGCAAAGATAATTGCTGTTGTTAAAGCAAATGCATACGGACATGGAATTGTAAAAATGGCCAATTCAGCTTTAGAGTTTGGAGCTGATTTGTTGGCTGTAGCAAGAACTACAGAGGCTATTCAACTAAGGAAAAATGATATTTACAGTCCTATTTTAGTTCTAGGTTACTCCACTGAAGATGAAATTATTCCATTAATAATGAATAATATTGCCTTTACTGTTTATGATTATGAATCAGCAGAGATAATAAATGCATATGCGAAAAAATTTAACCGCCAGGCTGTAATTCATATTAAAATTGATACCGGTATGTCTAGATTGGGATTTGTGTCAAAAATTTCAACGGTTGAAAAGATAAAAAGAATTATAGATCTTTCCAATATATTTCTAGAAGGAATTTATACACATTTTGCAGATGCAGATAATTATGATAAAAACTATACTTTAATGCAGTTGAGACAATTTAACGATTTTCTTACTCTTCTCAAAAAAAACAGTATATATATTCCAATAATACACGCTGCAAATAGTGCTGCGGTAATAGACCATCCAGAAGCACATTTTAATGCAGTTCGTCCTGGTATAGCAATGTATGGTATATATCCATCTGAATTTGTAAATAAAAATAAACTAAATTTGACGCCTATAATGACACTTAAGGCACAGGTTGCTCAAGTTAGGGTAATAACTAAAGGAACAAAAGTAGGTTATGGGTGTAGATTTACAGCTGACAGAAATATGAAAATAGCAACACTCCCTATTGGCTATGCCGATGGTTTTACAAGAATGCTAAAAAATGGAAATGTTATTATAGACGGTATAAAAGCGCCGATAATAGGTACAATTTGTATGGATCAGTGTATGGTAAGCGTGGATCATATACCTAATGTCAAAAGAGGTGATGAAGTAGTTATTATTGGGAAACAAAAAGAATGTATTATTACACTGGAAGATATTGCCGCTAAACTTGGCACAATAAACTATGAAGTAGCATGTATGGTATCGTTTAGAATTCCGAGAATTTATGTTGACTAATTTTTTAACTTAATAACTAAAGAGGGAGAATATAGGGATATGGATTTTGACACAATTATTAGTACTGTTAATGGTTTTGTTTGGGGTCCTTACATGCAGATTCTGCTTGTAGGAACTGGTATATTTCTTACTATTAGGTTAGGATTTATGCAAATTACATCCCTTCCCTATGCATTAAAACAGGTTTTTACTAAAAATCCTGATAAAAGTGCTGAAGGTGATATTTCTCAATTTCAGTCGCTTATGACCGCTTTATCTGCAACTATCGGAACGGGAAATATTGTTGGAGTCGGAACAGCGTTTGTTGTTGGGGGACCAGGCGCTATTTTCTGGATGTGGCTTACTGCTGTTTTTGGAATGGCTACTAAATATGCTGAAGCAGTTCTTGCTGTCAAATATCGATCAAAAGATAGAAAAGGCGATATGGCTGGTGGACCAATGTATTATTTAGAGAAAGGCGTAAAATGTAAATGGTTAGGTGTGGCCTTTGCTCTCTTTGCTGTTTGTGCATCATACGGAATTGGTAATATGACACAAACTAATTCTATTGCTGATGCAACTCAGGCAACTTTTGGTATTAGTCCTGTAATTACAGGAGTGGTTGTAGCTGTTTTGGTTGCAATAGTAATTCTCGGAGGAATACAAAGTATAGGTAAAGTGACTGGTATTGTAGTTCCGGTCATGGCTGTCTTTTATATTGGTTGTGGGATGATTATATTACTTTTAAACATTGATATGATTATTCCTGCTTTCGAAATAGTTTTTTCCGATGCTTTTACAGGAAAAGCTGCTGCTGGCGGAGCTTTAGGTACAGTTATTAGATATGGGGTTGCAAGAGGTGTTTTTTCTAATGAAGCTGGACTTGGAAGTGCGCCAATTGCTGCCGCTGCTGCTAAAACTGATTATGCTAGTAGGCAAGGACTTGTATCTATGACAGGTACTTTTATTGATACAATTATTGTTTGTACGATTACAGGCTTAGTTTTAACAATTGCGACAATTACACCCGGCGTCGAAGATACTGTTGCCGGTTTGGATGGAGCAACCCGTACAGTTGCATCCTTTCATGGCTTGGCTCCTTTTAATGTGGGACAGTATGTTGTCACAATTGGTCTAATATTCTTTGCATATTCTACTGTTTTGGGATGGTCATATTATGGTGATAGATGTTTTGAATATCTCTTTGGTGATAAAGGAATAGTATTTTATAGATGGTCTTTTGTTATTGTGGCTTTCTTAGGTGCTACAGCAAAACTTGAAGTAGTATGGAATATTGCAGATACACTTAATGGCTGCATGGCAGTTCCAAACCTGATAGGACTTTTACTTTTATCAGGTGTTGTTGTAAGGGAAACTAAAGTATTCAATCATGTAAGAAAGAAAGAAAAGGAAGGTAAATCCAAACTACATTGTTGAATTAATCGGACGCTTATATGAAATAATAAGCGCCCATATATTTTCTTATCCAACTGTTATATTAATGGTTTTCTGAGCCTTTTTTTCAGTATCTTTAGGTAAAGTAATTGTTAATACACCATTTTTATAGTTAGATGTGATTTTTGATACATCAACATCAGTAGGTATATTTATTGATTGTGTAAAAGCTCTTGAAACACTTTGATAGTTTTGATAATTTTTATCATTGGACTCTTTATCTGCATTGTTTTTAGCTGAAACAGTCATAACATTGCCTTTAATTTCAACGGATAAATTATCTTTTTCCATTCCTGGGATAACAAACTGTGCTATATAATTATTATCCTTTTCATAAAAGTTGGTTCTGGGATATGCGCCTATATTAGCAGAACCAAAAAATGCCTGAGGTGACATTGAAGGCATACTTTGTGAATTCATCCTATTGCTGAAGAAAGGGTCATTCATGAATTTACTCATTCTTTCATTCATTTCTTTCTGACTTTGCATAATTTGGTTGTAAATAGATGAATTTCTCATATTATTTTGACCGCTCATATTAGAAGGAGCATTGCTTATTGCTACTGTTTTAGGTTGTAACTGAGTATCGTCTGTAGACTCACTTTGAGCTGCAATTACACCAACAGTTCCTGCAATAAATAATGTACCTACCACAGCAATAAACGGAACAAATTTCTTCATGGAAGAACCTCCTCTTTAATTGGTTTTTAAACTAAATCCAGATTAGATTTCTGAATTAACTCGAAAATTATATATAATAAATAGAAACAAAAAATCAAACACTATATGCTAAAAAAAATATAATTTTCCCTATTGTTATACTCAAACTATTTCAAAATACTGGTTTTATTTTTTCAAAATGATCATTAATACGTGACCTTAAAGTTTCAGAAATATTGTCCCATTCATTTCTGAAAAAATCTAAAACATCAGATTTAAACTCTTTGAATGAGGTAAAAACTTTGTTATTTCTTACATGTTCGTTCATTACTTTCCATACACGCTCAATCGGGTTAAGATTTGGACTGTAGGGTGGAAGTATATGCAAAATGAATTTTTTATGAGGAGGCGGCTTTTGCAAAGCGTCAAGTAACATTTGAGCAGTTACTTTCTTTTCCTCTAAAATTTTCTTATTTATAAAGAATTCAGGTTCGTTTTTCAAAACCATATACAGGTTTTTTCTCAATCTCCCTAAGTTGTTTATTATTAGCCGGTAATTTTATCTGATAATAGTCTTCTAAATATTTTCTATTGAAAGGATCTTTTATTCCAAGATATGCACCAACTTCTTTACATGTATGAGCACCTCCGCCGTCTGCAATAAGATGTATGGTACCGCTAGAGGCGGTTGAATCATCAAGATATCTCAGAAAATCTAATGTAGCATTGCCATCTATTGTTTTATACTCTTTTGTAAAAATAGACATACTTTCTAAATCTATTGCTCCTGTAAGATTCTTATCCTGCTTCTGCCTGCAACTGTAGCTATCATTTTCTCAACACCTTTCCTTATCCAGCCTAATGTGATTTTTGTGGCTTGAGTTGGGTGAACACTATCCATAAAAAATATTTTATCATTTTCTTTGAGGTTATTCTTTATTTCATCATATTCTGCTTTAAAAGCTTCCTGCTTTTCGGTATTGTACTTAAGTGGGACTCCTTTTGGAGCTTTATAAGAAAATCTATTATGCTTTAACCAGTTATACATTCCCTGCTGAGTA
>CAXXMS010000012.1:0-134113 GCA_963678745.2 Victivallales bacterium
CCTGCTTTAAAGCATCATCATGCGTCAGGTATTCTCCTGCTTTCATTCTTTCTTCATCAATTACAATATCCGTATTTGTCTTTATTCCATCTTTTCCGGTATAAATTAGGTGTGGAGTTGCCAAGCCAATACACTCAACCTGACCTGAAGCTAAAACTTCCTGTTTCCCAAGCCATGAGAAATCAAACACTGTAAATTTCAACGAAGAACTTCCGGCATTAATAACCAGCATTTTCATAGTCTATTACCCTCCTTTTAGACCTAAAATTATCTTTAACTTCTTCTCAAATTCAATAGTTTCCTATTCCCCTCTTTTCACCATTATCAATCTAGATAACAGGTAAACTTGATTTCAAAAACCATTTAAAAAACAAGTAACTTTTATTATATATTATTTCCGCAGCTATTTAAAGCCTTTTCGTCAAAATATATATAAGTTAATTAGAAGGAAGTTATTTTAATTTATTATCAATCCTGGCTGAAAGATTTCAGATACTTTATTCTCTCCTTAACCCCTGGATGCGAATAATGAAATGCAGCATATAATGGATGCGGATGTAAGTTTGACAAATTATCTGCTGATAACTTAATAAGCCCCTCAACAAGAAAATCAGGTTTCCCGATTAATTCTACAGCAAATTTATCTGCCTGTTTTTCAAATTTTCTTGACAGCTGATTAAATAATGGTGTAATAGGAAACATAACAATTCCAAATAAAAAATTTAAAAGAAATATTTTTACTGGAAATAAGTATATATCCCCTACTCCATCCCTAATATTGAGTCCAAAAATATTAAGGAGTAAATCGCTATTGACAAGAATAAAGGCAATAAGAAAAAAAACTAAAGCTAAGGTTTCAAAGAGAAAAATATTTTTAAGAATATGTTTCTTCTTCCAATGTCCACCCTCATGAGCAACTACAGAAAGTATTTCATTCTGACTCATTTTCTCAATTAGTGTATCAAAAAGTACAATTCTTTTCACATTTCCTATTCCGGAAAAATACGCATTCGTATGCTTAGTTCTTTTTGAGGCATCCATTTTTAAAACTTTACTTACTTTTATCCCTATTTTGCTCATTAATTCTGTTAATGCAACAGAAAGCTCTTTATTCTCAACTGGAACAAATTTATTAAAAAGCGGCTCTAAAACATAAGGAGAAATGTACATTATAAATAAGGTAAAAAGAAAAAATAATCCCCACACCCAAAACCACCATGTATCTGGACAAATAGAAACAAAATAAATTGCAGCAGCACATAAAATAGATAGTAAAATACTTGAAATAACCAAACTTTTTAACGTATCAATAATCCATAACTTTAGAGTCATTGTATTAAATCCGTACTTTTTCTCTATTTTGAAGGTACTGTATAAGCTAAAAGGCATATCCAGCAAAGTATGCGCATAAACTAAAATAAGGAGAAAGATAATGGCAGAAAAAATAAACGGCAGTTTCAAACTCAATAACCAATCATTATAGCAATTAAGCAAACCTGAAAATATAAAAATCAAAATAATCACCGCACTATAAGCAGAAGAAAAAATACCAAAACGTATCTTCTCAATTGTATAATTCTTTATATTTTCAAGTTTTTTCCTATCTACAACGTTCTCAAAACCTTCCGGTATATCTGAACCATATTTTTTCAAATGTTTATAGTTCAGATATTCTAGAAAATATTCGAAAATTTTAACAACTAAATAGGCTAAAAAAATTATAATTAGAGCAAAATTCATAACAATATCAGTACATTATATCTTCATTAGTTTTAGCATCAACGATTCTAAATTCTTCAATATGAATTACAGGATCTGCTCTAAAAGAAAGACATCTTCCATATTTCTTCTCAAGTTCATTGAGGAACATTGCATCATCATTTTTTAATCTAGCCAAAACTGAAGGATTCATCAAAACACGAACTTCTAATTCTTTGTCCCACTGTTTACGCTTTAATATTTCTTTCAAAAGCCTTTGGATCTCTACACTTGTAGTGGTAGGTGATTTAACCTTCCCTCTTCCATTGCAATACGGACAAGGATCATAGATTTTATCTAAAAGACTTTTTTGGTCTCTCTGCCTTGTCATCTGCATTAACCCCAAATGAGAAATAGGTAAAACTCTCGTTTTTGCTCTATCATTTTTTAATTGCTTCCGCATCCTGCGTAAAACTTTTTCGTTATCTTTATAACTTGTCATATCTATAAAATCTATTACAACAAGCCCGCCTATATTTCTCAATCTTAACTGTCTGGCAAGTTCATCTGCTGCTTCAAGGTTAGTAGTGAGAATGATGTCATTCATATTACCATTTGACTTTGAAGAACCGGTATTAATATCAACTGCAATCAAAGCTTCTGTTTCATCAATACAAATATAACCTCCACTCGGCAGGTATACCTGACGCTCAAATATCCTGGCAACTTTATCCTTTACATCATAATACTCAAATATAGGCTTTGCTTTCTGATAAAGCTTGATTCTTCTTATCATTCTTTTAGTTACAAGGCGCGACATAAAGTCTTTTATATATACAAAGTCATTTTGATCATCAATTATTACTTCATCAATATCTTCAGTTAAGAAATCACGCATACTCTTTTCAAGCAACGACAATTCTTTATATACTAAGCGCGGCTTCTTACTTACTTTTTTTGCCTTCTCAACTTTCTTCCAATATTCTAAAAGCATATTAAGATCACGTTTAAAGAAAAGACTTTTTCTTCCCTCTCCGACAGTTCTGCAAATACATCCCATTCCATGCGGAATATTCAAACTTGACATTATCCTTTTAAGCCGTTTTCTCTCAGTTTGGTCATCAATACGTTTTGATATCCCTAAATGGTCGGAATACGGCAATAAGACAAGATACCTTCCAGGAATAGAAATATTGGTAGTAGCACGCGGTCCCTTTGTTCCAATAGCACCCTTTGTTATTTGCACAAATAGCGTTGAACCAACCGGAAACTGTTTCGGTATGTCATCTAAATTAATTTTTGGATGATTTGATTTACCATCCTTAGTTCTCAGGTTTGCCTCTTCATACGATGCAGGTATCATATCCGAAAAATGCATGAAAGCGTTTTTAGGTAACCCGATATCAACAAAAACAGCTTTAAGCGAATGCTGTATGTTTACAATTTTTCCAAGAAAAACAGAACCTACAATATTATCAGAGACTTTACGTTCTACCTGATATTCTTCTAAAGAACTATCATTTAACAACGCAACTCTGGTTTCCTGTTTTTCACTATTTATTATTATTACTCTTTTATCTTCCATAAATTCCCTAACCCAAATTATTTCTTTTTAAGATGGACCCTAAGAATTGTTAATTCAGCAGGAGTCACCCCATCAATACGTCCTGCCTGGGCTAAAGTTGTAGGTTTTACCTGAATAAGTTTAGCTCTTGCTTCATTTCTCAACCCTTTTACTTTTGAGAAATCAAAATCATCAGGAATCCTTAACTGTTCCATTTGTTTAATCTTCTTTATCTCGATTTTTTCTCTTTCAAGATAACCTTCATAATGCGCCATAATTGCCAGTTGCCTAAAGACACGCCTATGTAATTTGTTCTCCAAGTCTAATTCTAATAATTCAGGACTGACAAAATAAGGTTCTTTCAAAATACCTTTATGTAATTTCAAAGTCTCTTTAATAGATTTTCCACCAACTCTGATTTTATCCCACTTTTCGACAACCTCATTAAGTTTCTCAGAGTATTTTTTAAACTTTTCATATTTTTCAACAGACAGAAGTCCAAGATCATAAGCTATAGGGCAAAGCCTCAAATCAGCACAATCCTGCCTTAAATGCAGTCTATACTCAGCACGACTTGTAAAAAGCCTGTAGGGTTCAACAATTACCTTGCTTACAAGGTCATCAATCATAACACCTATATAGCTTATATCTCTACCTATTTCTACTGTTTCTTTTCCACTGGCTAAACGGGCAGCATTCATACCTGCAATAAGTCCCTGACCAGCAGCTTCTTCATAACCACTTGTTCCATTTATCTGGCCTGCAAGAAATAGATTCTTCCATTCCTTAAGAGCTAAAGAACGATTGAGCTGATCTGGAAAAACAAAATCATATTCAATAGCATATGCATACCTGGAAATTTCTGCATTTTCAAGTCCCGGTATTGAACGCAGCATTTCCCATTGAACATCAACAGGCAGGCTTGTCGAAAATCCATTAAGATAATATTCATCAGTATATTCTCCTTCCGGCTCAAGATAGAGAGTATGCAGCTCGTGATGAGGAAAACGAACTACCTTATCCTCGAAAGAAGGACAATACCTTGTCCCAATCCCTTCAATCTTTCCCTGGTAAAGCGGAGCCTGATGTAAATTTTTTCTGACAATATCGGCAGTCTCCGACGTTGTCTTCAATAAGTAGCAGCTTAAATCTTTTCTATTTGTCTGAGGATATGATTCTTCATCGAAGAAAGTAAAATTTTCTTCAACATTTTCTGTATCCTGTTTTATCATTTTAGAAAAATCTATTGATTTACCTAAAATACGCTGCGGTGTCCCGGTTTTAAGTCTTCCAATTCTTAAATTCAACTGCTCTTTCAAAGACTTAGCAAGCTTATCAGATGCAGAATCCCCTGCTCTGCCTCCTGAAAAATTTTTTACTCCATAATGCAATTTACCGGCAAGAAAAGTCCCAGGACATAACACAACTGCTTTTCCAAGAAATTTATCTCCAAACTGCGTCGTAACTCCAATAATCTTATTATCCTCAAGGACAAATCCTTCAGCTTCAGCCTGGTGAATAAAAAGATTCGACTGCTTTTCGAGTTCACATTTCATTCCCTGCTGATAAGCAATTTTATCACACTGAGCACGTGGAGACCATACTGCGGGTCCTTTACCTCTGTTTAAAATTCTAAACTGAACAGTAGAAGCTTCTGTAACTCTCCCCAAAATACCGCCGAGTGCATCTATTTCTCTTACAACATGTCCTTTTGCGATTCCTCCAATAGCAGGATTGCAGCTCATCTGTCCAATGTGGTCCAGATTCATCGTTATAAGAATGGTTTTAGCACCAAGTCGCGCTGCTGCGCATGCAGCCTCAGCACCGGCATGTCCTCCACCAGCTACTATTACATCATAATTTTTTATATCATTAAAACTACTCATAATTCATCATATATAAAGCTAATACTTTACTAGCTAACTACCATTTTTTTTAATAGAAAAATAAAAACTATCCATAAACTAAATATATAAAATCAGCCTGTTAATATGCCTTCAATTTGGAAATAATAAACTTAAAAAAAATAAAAATGATTATTATTTCGAAAAAAACTAAAAGAAAGGCTAGACAAACTACAGAAAAACCTTGATAATCAAAAAAGTAATAAGGAACAATTAATAAATCAGCAGCTTAATAAATTATTAACTCAAAAACCCAAGGAAGAAAGAAAATGGAAAACTTAGCAAAAATGATTTTGACAGCAACATTAATCATTGCAACATGTAGCTTATTTGCTAATAATGGAGATTTTCGGAAAAAAGATGATGGTGGAAACCAATATAGCTGCCCACAACAACATAGAGATGGTGGTGATGGCAACCAACAATACAAGGGAGAACAATATACTGGCGAGCAATATCCCGGAGAAGAATATCAAGACAAATTTGATAAGAGTAACAACCAGAATCAGCAACAGTGTTACAAAAAATCAAACTGTAAACAAATGCAAGGACATAGAAAAGGTAAAGGTTATGGTATGAAAAAAAGGAATGGCAAAGGTCCACACCATAACAAACAAATAAATACAAGCACAAATCAGGAAGCTGCACAAAACGAACAGCAGAAAAGCGCCCCCCAGGGAGAACAAATACAAAATTAAAAATATTATAAAATAGGTTCTGAATAACAGGTAAAACATTCTTTTCAGAACCTATTATTCAATAACTGGCAGTATAAAAAACAACTTTGATATCTTATATATTATTTCATTTACCACACAAGAAAAACAGTCAATCCATAGAGATTCTTTTCTTATAATTCTTTATAAATACCATATTTCAAACAGAAGTATAATCAGATATAATGCTACGATACTAACCTAAAATATAAGTTATTTAATCTGCTAGATTTAATAGCTTCAATCACTAAAGTTAAAAAGAAAACAGGACTTAACGAGAAGTAAATGTGGTGTTATAGCGACTGTTGCTGCTATATTTGTGCTGACAAGTATGACAACAGTAAATCTTTACTCAGACAGTATATCTGATTTCAGTAAAGCAAGGGAGTTCCAAGGAATAGCCAAACCTCTGATCCAATGCAACCTACTTTCAGGATTCAATGATGACTGGCGTGGTATGATCACTAAAACTGTTTATCCTGGCACTATATTTCATAGACCAACTAAAGATAATACGGGTAAAATTATTGATCAGGGCACTGTTCTTTTTACCATCGATAGAATAGGTAGACAGGTCTTAGTTGACCAGTATGCAGCTCAGCTTGAAATTGCTAAAGAAAATTATGCAAGAGATAAACAGTTTATTTCAAGTAATTCTATTAGTAGACAGCAATTACAACAGGATGAAGCAGCTTATTTTGCAGCAAAAGCAGAAGTAGCCCAGCAGACATACCTTGAAAATTTATGTACAATACATGCTAAATTTGATGGCGTAGTTATCAAAGTATTGAATATTGGGTGGCTATCGGGTAAACCTCCTGTTATGGAAGTTGCCCAGTTAGCACCAATGGGAATATCTATAAAAATGGATAGGACTTTAGCAAATAAAATTAAATCTACAACTCCGGTATATATATATCCTGACCCAAGTATCAGCAGTGAAGTATTTGGAATCTCAAGAGGTAATTCTATTTTAACAGATGACGGTATCACTTTTACTGTAAATAATTTTCAGGCAATTAACAATGTTGTTGATGGCCAAACAGTTCCAGTAGTTACTTATGTTTCTCCTATAATATCTTTTGATGATATTAAAACTAATTCTATTTTATCTGTTGAAAATACATGTATTTTCAAAGATGACAAAGGCACATATGTATGGTTAGCTGTTGGTCAAAAAGACTTAGAAGGTAAAGGATTTGATAAAGTTTTTCCTGTTAAAAAAGTTTATATAGAGTTAGCAAAATCGGCTTCTTTCGGACACTTATTCCGTGAATATAATGCAATAAAACCAAATCCTGAGTTAAAGGCAAACGATACAATTATTAAAGACGTTCCAAAAGGGATCAAAGATGGAGATAAAGTTTCATTTCAGGATATGAGATATATCTTTATGCCAGACGATCAAGTAAGAGTTGTAATAGGACCTAATTAAGCTGAATAAAAATTCAGTTCTAATTTTTAAGATCCGGTAAATTTACCAGGTCTTTTTTATTTAAAGATCAATAGAAAAACTTAGTTTTTAATAAATTTTACAGCATTTGCTTTAAAGCTAACAAAAGCTTTTTCATTAATTTTCAGGTTAAGCTTTTTGAGAGACAATTCAGTTATTAGAGCGGATAATTCTAAACCATTTATATCAACAGTAACTTCAAATCCAGTTTCTCTCTGCTCAATATCAGCAACAATTCCTTCAAAATTATTTCTGGCACTTGAGTCAGTAAAGGTTTTAGAAATAGTAATATCTTCACTTTTAATAATTAAACAACCGCTTCCCTGAAATCCTGTTTCTGATGAATAAAATACCGTCTTAAAATTATCTATAATAAATTTTGAAGAGTATGAACCGTCTTTCTGAAGTTCTCCCCTGAAAAAGTTTTTTATTCCCACAAATTTTGCAATAAACCCTGATTTAGGTTGTTTAAAAACCGATTTTGGAGTCCCGATCTGAGTAATTCCTCCATCTTCAAAAACAGCTACACGATCTGCCAATGCTAAAGCTTCTTCATAATCATGTGTCACATGAACAATTGTTTGCTTAAGTTCTCCTCTATCTTTAGAATGAGCAAAAATACCGCCTCTGTTGATATTTCTAAGCAATCTTCTTATTTCAGACTTAGTTAGAGAATCCAATGATGATAATGGTTCATCAAGCAATAAACACTTTGGTTCTGTAATTAAAGTCCTTGCAAGAGCGGTTCTTTGAGCTTCTCCCAGCGAAAGAGTTTCGGGATATCTTTCAAGCAAATGTTCAATTCCAAGAATTTCAGCTGTATTTACAACCCTTTCTGTGATATTTTTATCTTTCAACTTTCCAGCTTTCAATGGATACGCAATATTCGCTCTGACAGAAATATGAGGGAAAAGAGAGTGATTTTGAAAAACGAGTCCTACATTACGTTTCTGTATTTTACTGTAAGTCACATCAGTATCATCAATATAAATATTTCCCTTATCCGGTATCAATAACCCTGACACTAATTCCAGCAAAACACTTTTACCGGCTCCTGACTTACCCAATACGACAAAATACTCGCCATCATTTACTTCAAAATTAATATCTCTAACTTTGAAGCTACCAATTTTCTTATTTATACTCTGTAATTTCAGCATACAATTTTAATTATTCATTATCAATTATTAATTGTTATCGTATCTAATATTCTTGTTTCTTCCTTTTCCACTGGAAATAAACCTAAAAAGAATAAAAACTAAAAGGCAAACCAATACAAATAAAACAGCAACCGGTCTTGCATATTTTAAGCCAAAAGCAGTAAACCTTTCATAAATAAGTACGGCAGTTACTGAAGGATGATAAGCAATAATTACAACTGCACCAAACTCACTTAGTCCTCGTGCCCACATCATAACAAACCCTGACATTATTGCCCTCCAGGCTAAAGGCAAACTTATAGTAAAAAATACTCTGATATTTGATGCTCCGAGAGTGTATGCTGTTTTTTCAAGCTGTACTGGCACAGATTCAAACCCCTCACGAGCACCATTAATCAAAAACGGCAGGCTTATAAACGCCATTGCAACCATTATCCCTGCAGGATGATCAATAAATGAAATACCAAACTTACTTGCAATTCCCCCAATTAAACTATCTCTGGAAAGCATACCAAGAACAGCTATCCCTGCTGCTGAATGAGGAATTACTACAGGAAGATCAATAATACCACAAACCAATCGTTTGAAAGGAAAGTTTTTTCTTGCAAGAAGATACGCAAAAGGCACAGCCAACAATGAAAAAATAAAGGTAGCTAAAATCGAAGTCCACAAAGTTAACCATATACTATTTGTTACTTCCTTATTTTTTGCCACACCAATTAGGCTATCTATCGAACAACCAAAAAACATTCCTAACAGAGGAGCAAGAATAAATAATAGCAATAAGCCACCTAAAAAAGCTAAAACTAAGTTAAAAGTAGTAATTCTATTATTCCGCATAATATCTAAAACGTATAGATTCTAAATCCAAAACATATTTAAAAGTTAAGTATAAAATATTTATTATTTATAACTTATAATGTAAATAATCAAAATTCACGTTAGTATAAACTAATAAATATTATTTTATATTTTATTTTAATAATATATTAAGAAGTTAAATAATAAAAATTGATCATTTAAAAACACATAGATTGCTTTATCTGCATATAAAATATAGATTTATATAGCTAATTATGAAAATCGTTACTGAGGGTTAATTTCTATTATGAACCTTGAAGAACTTAGAAAAAAAATCGATATAATTGATGAGAAAATTTTAAATCTTATTAATGAACGTTATAAATATGTCCATGAAGTTGGCAAATGGAAAAAACAGAGAGCGCATGAAATATATGTTCCTGAGCGTGAAAAAAGACTTTTAACCAGACTGGAAAACTTAAACAAAGGCCTTCTACAAACAAAAACACTTAGAGCCATTTACAGGGAAATAATGTCAGGAGCTCTTGCGCTTGAACATCCGCTTACTGTGGCATATCATGGAACTGAAACTTCATTTGCCAGACAGGCAGCACTGGGTAAATTTGGACAGAATGTTAACTGTATTTCAAGAAAATCACTTAAACGTGTTTTTTCAGATGTTTCAAATGAACATGTAAATTACGGAATCGTTCCTATTGAAAATTCTCTTGAAGGTGTTTATGCTAAAACTGTTGATGAATTCATAGAATCATCTGTATCAATATGTGCCGAGATCAATGTTCGTTTCCATCTAAATCTTCTCTCAACATCAAAAAGCTTAGAGGAAATAGATACCATCTACGCCCCAACAAAAAACTTTGAGGCATGTTCAGTATGGATGAATGAGAATTTGTTTGGGATAAAAAAGATAGAAGTTATTTCAGAAGAAAATGCAGCAGAATTAATTAAAACTGAGCCAAATGCGGCATTTATAGGTAATTTAATTTTTGCAGATGTTTACAATTTTAATATTTTATCCAAAAATATTGATAATCACTTGAATAACATCACACGTTTTCTTGTTATCGGGAAACAGGAACCCAAACAAACTGGAAACGATAAAACAACAATATGTTTTCTGATAAATAACCGTCCAGGTGCCCTTTGTGATGCCTTACTGCCTTTCAAAGAAAGAAATATCCCAATTACTATGTTAGAAAGCAGACCTTCGGCATCCAACAACTGGGAATATTATTTTTACTTAGACTATCTAGGACATGCTTCTGATTCAAATTTTCAAACCGCTTTGAAAAAATTAAACAGTATATGCTTAAGCTTGAAAGTACTGGGAAGCTATCCAAGTTCCAGTGATATTTTATAAAAAATAAATTTTATGTTAAAAATAGGCATATCACTAAAATTTTGAATGATATGCTTATTTTTATACCGAAGGTATTCTAGATTTTGATAATAATATCGAGCAATCTAACTCGATTATTATCAAATTTTTCGAAAACCATTTTGCTTTGAGTATAATAATAATTGACCGATTATTAACAGCTCAATGCTGTTGAATTAAGCATAAATGCTTAATAATTAAATATTTATATATTGAATGATTTTGCCTTTGCTGTATATTGTTGATGATTAAAAAGTTATGAACTAAAAAACAATAACAGAAAGGCAAAAAAAATGTTAAAAAAACTAAAAAAAAGCTTGACAAACGTCCAGGACGAGGCAAATTTCCACCCTCTCTACATTACTCTTTAATATAGCACAACTACTTGAAGATAAAAGTTTTATATCTAAATACAGAGAAAATGATAACGATTTTACAAGAACTAGAAAACTGACTTTCAAAGATACTGTATTCTTTCCCTGCTTCTTTCATCAAAGCAACCTCCAAAATGAACTCGATATTTTCTTCGGGAAAAAATTAGAAGCAACTATTCCAATTCGGTATATTGATAAAAGTGCTTATTCTCATGCCAGAAAAAAGTATACAGATGAAGTTTATCTGGCTTTGAATAAAACCTTAACTGAAGGCTTCTATGATATTCCGGAATTAAATAAAACTTTTCACGGTTTTCAGGTATACGGTGTTGACGGAACTCTTCTTGATCTGCCGAATGAACCTGAAATTGTTGAAGAATTTGGTGTATGGAACTCAAGAAATGGTAAATCTGGACCAAGAGGTCGTTTCTCAACATTTTATGACTGCTTGAATAAAATATCAGTTGACTTTAAGCTTGTGCCTAAAAGCACCGGAGAAAGAGAGCTGGCAATTCAACATCTGGAAAAGCAAAATAACCCATTATCGAATCCGCTTGTCCTTTATGACAGAGGTTATGCTTCTATTCTTCTGCATAAACTGCATTTTGAAAAAAATATACATTTCTGCATGAGAATGCCTGCTTCATGGAAGATTGTAAAGGAATTTATCAAAGATAAAACTGTAAATGACAAAGTCGTTACAATATATCCAGGTTGTTTATGTCAAAAAGAATGTATGGAGAATAACCTCAGTCCTGAGCATTACAAAATCAGACTTGTAAAAATCATTCTTTCATCAGGTCAAGTTGAAGTCCTTGCAACATCTGTAATGTCTGAAAATTATAATATTAGTTTTTTCAAAGAACTATATAATCTTCGCTGGAATACCGAAGAAAACTATAAATCAGTTAAATGTAAAGTTAAAATAGAAAAGTTTATTGGCAAAACAGTAAAAGCAATATATCAGGAAACATACGCGAGAATGTTTATGCTGAATGTAGCTTCATGCCTTAAATCAGTTACACAAAAAAGAGCAACCTCAAATTCAAAAAGTACCAGAAAAAAGAAACATGAATATAAAATAAACTTTAAAGCTGTGCTTTCCAAAGTTAAAAACTATGGAATCGAACTCTTTTCCGGGTCACTTGACATCATTAATCAACTAATAGAACTGATTTTACCAAATATTATTCCTATAAGACCAAACCGTAAATATGAACGAAAAAAGAAAAATATAAAAGGATTCTTTCAAACATACTCAGATATCTAAAATCCGTTAAGAGATAAAAGTCTAAAAATTTAACCGTATCTTTATACGGGTATAATCCTTATGCAATAATGCTGTGAACAAACGTTTTTTTATGATAAAAAGTTGTGTTTTATATGAAAAATTGAATTATTCATTATAAGATATGGATTATAATTCTAACTTTTGTGTTATAATAATATCAAATTAAGAGTTACGAAATGGATAAAACTCTACTCAAATTTCTTAATTCAATGACATTGATTAACAGCTGATCAATAAATTTTTTCGGCTTTAAAGCAAGCTCTAATTTCCCTGTCTTACTTTTTCTTTTTCTCTTTCCATTTTGGAATTAATTGAAGCCAACTCTACAGCAAGATCTTCTTTTATTCTGTTTATTTCCTCAATATTACCTGCAACCTTTATTAGCCTATTTTGGAAAGAAAGTTCTGCTTCGGCTTTTTTTGATTTATAAACAGCATCTATTTTTTCTATCTCTTTTTTCTGTTCAGCTGTAAGTTTTTGTACTGGTTTTACACCTGCACGCTCAATAGCCAATTCATAAGCACTTTTCATCTTAATATCCTTTTAGTGTATTTCCCTGAATTTTGATTGTATAATTCAAAAAAATATAATGCATTAAGTACCAGACCATGTGAAATCTCACCTTTAAAAACAATATCTTTAATCTTTTTAACAGGAACTAAAATGGTTTCAATGTCTTCTGCATCATCCAGAGAAAGAGCCTTCTTCTTACTAACACCTTCTACTAAAACAGTATAACAAGAGTTACCCTGCAAGGCAGGATTTGGACAGACTTTTCCAATAACCTTAGCATTCCTGCCAATATAACCTGTTTCTTCTTCCAACTCTCTAATACCGGCATTAAGTGGGAGTTCACCTTTGTCTACCAGTCCTCCCGGGATTTCCAACTCAATTTTCTTTGTCCCGGCTCTATACTGCTGTATCATTACTATCTCATCAGAATCAGTAACTGCAACAACATTTACCCATGAATTTGGACATTCAATTACATAAAAATCACTACTGAAATCATTTCTGGGGCAAACAGTTTTTTCTTTGTAAACATCAAAAACTGATGTGCTTAAAACATTAGTTCTGGATAAAACTTTCCACTTATTATCACTGCTCATTATCTTAGTTTCCACTATAGACTGTCTTTGCTGCGTCAATAAACGGTAAAAGAGAATCTAAAAATTGTTTATAGTCTGAAGATTTTATCTGCTGAGCAGCATCGCTGCATGCATTTACCGGATCAGGATGCGCTTCAACCAATAATCCATCTGCTCCTACAGCTATTGCAGCTCTTGCAAGAGGAGCAACTAAATTTAATTTTCCTGCTGCATGACTTGGATCAACAACTACAGGAAAATGAGATTCCTGTTTTGCAACAGAAACAGCACCAAGATCAAGAGTATTTCTAGTACATGTCTCAAATGTTCTAATTCCTCTTTCACATAAAATGATATCAGGACAACCATTAACAAGAAGATATTCTGCGGCAGATAACCATTCGTTAACAGAAGTAGACATACCTCTTTTAAGCAAAACAGGTAAACCGGCTTTGGCTGTCATTTCAAGAAGATGGTAATTCTGACAGTTTCTTGCGCCAATCTGCAAACAGTCTGCAACTTTAGCAACCTTTTCTATATGAGTTACTCCAACAACTTCAGTAACTACTGCAACACCAAATTCATCTTTCATTGCCTGTAATATTTCAAGCCCCTTCTCTCCAAGTCCCTGGAAAGCATAAGGGGATGTCCTCGGTTTATAAGCACCACCTCTAATAATTGTTGTTCCGGAAGCAACAAGATCAGCTGTAACCTGCTTCATCTGCTCATAGCTTTCTACAGCACATGGTCCAGCTATTACCTGAAAATTCCCTGCTCCTAAAAGCTGATTCCCTATTTTTACCGCAGTATTGGTTTCATGATATTCCCTACTGGCAAGCTTATAGGGTTTCTGTATTGGAAGTACAGATTGAATAAATGGAAAATTACTTAATCTTTCAAGAGACTGATGTAAAATTTCATCTCCAACTGCGCCTATTACAGTGTTTTCAATTCCACGAATAACCCTTGGATCATATCCCATTTTTACAATTAAATCAGATATTTCCTGTATCTTATCATCAGGAGTATGAGGTTTGAATACAATTATCATATTTCTTCCTTTATATTTATATTTTTAATAGTTTTAAATTATAATTATATACCATAACTCAAAATCATTTTTTTTCAGTCAAACTTGACAATTTTATCTGTTTAATCAACAAGTATTTTTTTATATACATCAAAAGACAAAAAGACTTTTGAAATATAACCTAAAACGCTTGAATCCTCTTAAAAATTCAACAGAATTCAGTTTAAAAATAAAGCTGTATCACTAAAAATTAAAAACTTTCGTTATAAATAATCAAATTTCATAATTATAATACGCGTATTTCAATTTGAATACTAAAACTCTAAGTGATATTTTATTTTAATCTGTTGTTGAAGAAGATATTCAGTATGTACATGAAATCTATAATTTAAAACAAAGTAACAACAAGCATATTATAATCAGTGAATACCGACAGAAAAATAGCTACACTGGATATTGGTTCCAACTCCTCAATACTTCTTTTAGTATCATACAATAAACTGGGTCAGATAAAAATACTCGACGAATTTGGAGGTATAACCAAACTGGGAGAAGGGCTTGAACAAAATAAAATTCTTACTCATGCAGCAATGGAAAAAACGATAGATCTATGTGAAGAAGTTTATAAAATTGCACTTAATGAAGAGGCAGAAAAAGTTATAGTAACAGCTTCAAGCTTATTAAAAAATGCCATTAATAAAACCGAATTTCTTGTTGCATGTCACTCAAGATTAAATATCTTCCCGCAAATTCTTACTCCATCTGAAGAAGCAAACTATATTTTTCAGGGAGCAACTTACGATTATGAAAAAACCGACGGAGATATTATAGCAATTGAAATAGGCGGCGATATTGCCAAAATAGCTTTTGGTTCCAAACATATGCTTGTGGGACTTCATAATCTTGACATTGGATTCATGAAACTGACTGAAAAATTCAAATTTAAAAATAAACTTATCAGTAATATTAGAAGCCCCTTAAAAAAGCACTTAAAAAAAACAAGTTTTAAAGTTATTCAAGATATAAAATCATGGTTGGACGGTAGAAAGCCCACTGTAATTTGCTGTGGAGGAACAGCAACAACATTGGCTTCAATTCTTTCAACACATAATTATCATGACCGCGATCAAATAAATAAAACAACATGTTATATTTCAGAAGCAGGAAAAATAGCAAGAAAACTGGATAAAATGTCTCTTAAAGAAAGAAAAAAGATTTTAGGCCCTGAACATGAACGGGCTGAATTTATTCATACTGGAATATACACTATTTATAACTTTTTAAAAGAGCTGGGTGTAACTGATAAATTCGACATAACAACAAATGGTTTAAGAACCGGTATTTTAAAGGCTTATATAGAAAAAACAAATACTCTCTCATAGCCTCTACAGAAAGGAAAGCAATGATTGATGAAATTTTAATGAAAGCTATTATAGATACAATCCCACAATGGTATCTAGCTGAATACGGCCCTTATGAATATCGCCTTAACTTAAAAAAAGCAGAATTAAAATTCTTCAGTCCTACACCTATTTCACCAAAACTTAAAACGCTGTTTGACTATGCAAATAGAATGCTGCCAATGTGGAAAAAAATTCTTGCAGCATCTCCACTTGCAATTCATGTAGATTTCATAACAGCTGTACTGGCTCTGAAATGGCTTTCAATCTTTGATAGCGAAATTAACTGGCGTGAACTTTTAGCTTATCTTCGGGATGCAAGTAAAAGAAGTTTTGAGAACCACCCTGTTACAATAAATATAATTATAAGCCCGGGCAAAGGCAAATATAATATTACTGCGCCTGAATTCCAATACGCATTCGATCCGCTTGTTACAAGTCAACAGGTCTATATCAGAGTAGATAAACAACTGAATTTCATGGAATACGACGAAATCCCATGGTCAAATATTACCGAAATAGAAGAATACAAATTCAATCCTGAATTTTTACAGCCTATCGCATCTATTTTGAAACCGGGAGAAATATCCGTTCATCTTACATCCGGCGGAGATATCATATTTATGAACTCAGATGGAATAATTGCTTCAAGAAGAAAACTTTTTTGGCATTTTTATGATGTTTTTAATTTTTCAGATTCAGCAAGAAAAATTTTTAAAGGTACACCTCATGCCCCAAAACTTCTTGAACTTATGCTGGATCTTAGCTATCAAAGAAGAGGAGCACTTGTTGTTTATGATCCCAACAATACAGTAATAGAACAAATGGTAAGTCAAAACTCTTCTGTCTGCAATAGATTCGGTTCTCCTGATCTATTCCATAAAATAATTTCTGATTCTTTTACTACACCTGAAAATCACAAAGATTTAAAAATTATCCATAAAAAACGACTATTTCTTGAAATCGCAGGTATTGACGGCGCAGTAATATGTAATGAAAACGGGTTGCTTGCATTCGGAGCAATGATAAAACCGCATCCTAATGTTAGAAGTCATAGAGGCGCTAGAAGTACTGCAGCCGAATCCGCTTATATGTGGGGCGGTATTGCCACTGGTGTCAGTAGCGATGGAGACATAAGTATCTTCTTCGAAAGCTCAGACGGCAAAAATAAATGCGGTGCAAGTTTGGTATTTATGTAACTTTTTTATCTTAATTGAATGTAAAATTCTTGTAATCCTCTTTTTTAAAAAACCCTACTAACCTGCTTAATTCAAAACTACATCAGAAAGTTTATGAAGAGGAGCATTCAGCAGACTGGCAAGTTCTTTAAGAAAATCACCCGGAACTGAAGTAGAAAGAACAATAGATGGAATATGCTTAGAAGGAAACTTGCGGGCAATATCCAAAACCTCCTGCCGAATATCTACCGAATGATTCATAGAAACAGATGCTTCACCATCAGTAACAAGAATCAATTGAGGAAAGTCTATTGGATGACGTATGCTCTCGGCATTAATTACCTGTAACGCTGTATGAAGACCATGAGCAAGGGGTGTTCCACCACCTGTTGCAACAGCCTGTAATGCACGGCGTGCGTAAGCGTCAATTAGCCCCCATCTTTTAATCTTCTTTCACAGTGTTAATTTTATAATATTTCTGTAATGAATTATTAACATCTTTGAGGAGGTTCAGTAATGGCGAATCATAAATCCGAGAATATAGTCAAGTGGAAGCATGAAGTATCTAAGTGGTCTGCATCAGGTTTAAGTCAGCATGAGTACTGCCGCAGAATGAATATTCCCTGCAGTACATTTCATGGCTGGTACAGCAAGTTAAAGAAGCTTGATGTAGAAGTTGCAGCTGCGGTTACAAGTAGTTTTGTCAGGATGAAGTTCAATGATTCAAGGTTATTATCTGAAGAAGTTCAGTCAAAGTTATCAGGAGTTAATATTTCGATTGGTGAATCTGTTAATATTTGTCTCAGCAGAGGATTTGAAGTAAAGGATTTTCAGAGAGCTGTTAAAGCACTGCTGGAGGTGTTATGATCAATATCAGTCATTCATTAATATATTTATACGATAGGCCTGCAAATATGCATATGAGTTTTGAAGGTTTGAGCGGATTAGTTGAGTCATCTTTTCCCGGCAAACTTCTAAGTGGAAGCTGTTTTGTTTTTCTAAACAGACTTAAAGATAAAATTAAAGTATTAAGATTTGATGGCGATGGTTTTGAAATTTACTATAAACGTCTTGAAAAAGGTAGATTTATCATAGATGACAGAGGTAGAACAGAACTTTCAAGACGAGACTTTCTAATGCTTTTTGAAGGTATAAAACCCAGTAGTCTGGATAAAAGATTCAACTTGAAAAAAGTTAGCTGAAATCTAAATTTTGAGTGTAAATAATACTGTTGCGCTGTATCTTTTTATATGGATGCAACAGTAGAACAATCAGTTAAAACAATAGAAGAGCTTGAGAGTAAAAACCGCTTTCTGGAAGCCGAGCTACTTTGTCTTAAAGAACAGCTTGAGTGGTTTAAGAGACAGGTGTTTGGACAAAAATCAGAGCGTTTTATAGAAGAATTTCCTCCTGAATTGCCTGTACTTCCGGGATTGAATATTCCAGAAAAAGATGAAACAAAAGTAGGGTTGAAGGTAATTCCTGAGCATAAACGTAAAAAGAAAAGCAAAAATAAAAATCAGTATAAAGTAGAGTACCCCGATACTCTGGATGTCAAAGAGGAAGTAATAGATATTCCTCCTGAAAACAGAATACACCCTGAAACGGGAGAAGAGTTAGTAGAAATAGGTCGTGATGTTACAGAGAAGCTTGGGTACAGAACATCTTCCTACTATATACACAGAACAGTTACAGTTAAATACGCAGTAAAAAACAATTCACTTGCCGGCGTTGTTCAGTGTTCTGTTCCTGACTGTATTGTTACAGGTTCAAAGTTTACACCGGAATTTATGGCTCATATTGTTACTGAAAAATATGCATACCATATGCCAATATACAGAATACAGGAAAAGCTTGCAGCTCATGATATAAAAGTAACACGGCAGACATTAAGTTCGCTTATTATGAATATTGGCCTTAAATTGACACCTATATATGATCAGATGAGAGAAAATCTTTTTAAATCAGGTTATCTATTTACAGATGATACCGCTGTAAATATGCTTGACCCAGGCAATGGTAAAACAAAAACTACAAGAATATGGATATACTCCTGTGCCAATCCCAATGCACCTCCATATCAGATATATTCCTTCAGCCCCGACAGAAGTCATTTCTATCCAACAAATTTTCTTAAAAATTTTGAAGGTGTCATTCATGCTGATGCATATGAGGCATATGTAAAGCTTGATGCTGATGAAAGCTCATGTATTGACCGGGCTGCATGCTGGTGTCATGCACGCAGATATTTTGAAGAAGTAAAATCTATTGACTTGAAACTCAGAGATAATGTCCTGAGAAAGATCAGGTATTTGTTTATGTTTGAAAGGCTGGCATGGAAAGCTGATTCGCAAACAAGGCTGAAAATAAGACAGGAACATGAACTTAAAATTATTGATGAAATTTTCACAATGCTCAGAGAAAAAGTAGTAGAAGGTACACTGCTACCAAAATCCAATCTGGCAAAAGCTATAGGATATATGCTTAAATATGAAAATAACTTCAGACTCTATCTGAATGATCCAAATATCAGAATGGAAAATAATACTGCTGAAAGAGGATTAAGAAAAGTTGTACTCGGCAGAAAAAACTGGCTTTTCTTTGGAAGTAAAAGAGCAGGTGAAGCTGCTGCTGTTATATACTCGCTTATTCAAACATGCAGGATTATGGGAATAGAACCATTTGAATATATGACTGATATCTTCAAAAGGCTGATGACACACCAAAACAACAGACTCTTTGAATTACTTCCGGACAAATGGGCTGAAGCCAGGAATATATAACACTGATGTAAGAATTGACTGATTGTACATAAATCATATATATGGACAGATTTTACGTTTACCGGCGTGCTCTAGTTATGCTGCTAGTTGGAGGTAAAACTATTTTAGCATCTTCATGGCTAAAAGTAATTACACCTACCCGATAACGCTTCTGGTATACCTGCGTCAAAAGCCCAAGAACAGCCCCCTTAGCAAGCTTCATCTGTTCTTCAACCAACATTGAACCTGAAGCATCAAGCAGAAATAGAATTGTCTTTTTGACAGGTTGCAGTCGAATACGACGATGTAAATCCTGGGCTTTAATACCATTTTTGTCAGAGAATGTAACTCTTCCAGATTTTCGACGCAAAGCTGCAGCTAAGCAAGTAGCCAGCGGATCAATTTCGTTTATTGGTTCTCCGTACCTAATAGGAATAGAAGTAATATGACGACCATAATAAGATACTTGACGATGCTTACGTTTTGTTATAGAACTATTCTTCTCAAAAGAAAGTCGAAGTGGAGTTTCATCCCCTAGAAGGACAACGCTGGATGTTTTTTTTTTAGAAAATGGAATATTGGACTGCCACAGGCATGAGAACCAGGAAATATATCATCTTCAAGTCCGAATACTGGATAATGATCATCTTCATCTGATTCCTCTTCGCCACTTTCATAAAGGAACGGTGTTTTACCAAATACGTCAATTAGCGCTTCATGTAATTCCTTCGGAAGATCTGCGCCACCACACTCAATAAAACGGTCAAGACGATGCGGAAGTGCCATGGTGGCAGCCTCAATAATATCGGCATTTGTAACAGAATTGCGTTCCTGAAATGCTGCAAGTGCCATTGCAACCTTTATCATTGTTATTTCTGCACGATGTCCCTGTGCTCCAACTTTTACAGCTAAAGTTGAGGCTGCATTAAGAGCTTCATCTGACACAGAAACCTTTGAAAGCTGTAAACGTGCCTTAACTATCTGCTGTTGTAATGCATTCTGAGCTGTTTTCCAGGATTTACAGAATTTCAGTGGATCCTTCTCAAAAGCTAACCGGCGACGAATAAGTTCACAGCGCAATTTTACATCAGATTCTCCGGATACTCCGATACAAAGACCAAAGCGATCAAGAAACTGGGGCCTGAGCTCTCCCTCTTCAGGATTCATGGTTCCTATAAGAATAAATGCTGCAGGATGAACAACTGAAATTCCTTCGCGTTCAACTCGATTTATCCCGGAAGCAGATGTATCAAGAAGCAAATCAACCAGGTGATCATCCAACAGATTTACCTCATCTACATAAAGTATACCACGATTAGCCTTTGCCAGTAATCCAGGCTCAAAAACCCGTTCTCCTTCATGAATAACACACTCTAAATGCAGTGAGCCAACAAGTCTGTCCTCAGTAGCACCAAGCGGAAGTTCTACAAGCGGAACAGGACACTCTGCTGTTATAAAAGATTCTCCACTTTCAAATTTCTGTCTACATTCATCATGCACAAATGTAGCAGAATCCGGTGCACAGTGATAAGTACATCCCTCAACTATTTGAAGTGACGGAAGAAGATCAACTAACGACCGTACTGCAGTACTTTTAGCGGTCCCCTTGTGACCACGTATCAACACGCCGCCGATTGATGGATCAACAGCATGTAAAATCAAAGCAGTTTTCATGGCCTCCTGGCCAACTATAGCTGAAAAAGGATATTTGCTCATTATTGTAATAAAAAATTTATCTATACCAAAAAAGGTTGGGTTTTCGAAAAATCTAACTAAAAACCGAGTTAGATTTTATCGCATATAGCCAAAAACTAAAATACCTTCGGCATATTAATTTAAGTACAAGATCTGATATTAATATCGCAGATTCTTATAAGAAATACAATGATGAATTATAAGTTTTACTCTTCAAATATATTATTATATGGAAGGAAAGAAACATAAGAAACAACTCAAAAGTTTTATAATAGCTTTCTACTTGTTCATTCTCTTGTAAATTCTTTTCATCATAAATTCTTTTACTAAATCCCCAAAGGCATTATCTTCCAGAATTTTCTCAAAAATTTCCTGATTCTGATCCATTCGCTCTATCAGTTTATCAATAAATTTATCATTAAAAGCAAATTTAAAAGTATCCATTTTATTAACTTTTGCCTGCACCTGCAAAGTTTCGTCTTCCATTAACTCAGCTTCTATTTGCTCAAAAAACAGTTTATCGGCTTCCTCAAATTCTGTTCCGAACCGTTCATTTAGAACTGTAATTATTTCAGAAAGTAAAGCTTCTTCATCTTTTTCTCTTTTCAATCCGGCTTCAACAATACCGCTCAATTCTCCTTCAATATTTTTCTGTAATATAATTGAGCCTTCTTTTATTTTCTGCAGACGATAATACTCCAATGCGACTTCATCGTCCAAAACTAATGTTTCTGAAATTTCACGTTTGGGAAGTCTGGTCTGCAACAATTTTGCGAAAGCATAAAATTTTTCCAGTTCCGAATCTGTAAACGGCATAATCTGGGAAAGAAACGAATAGAGATTTGTCCACGAGCGTAACCCCTTTTTGAATTCATCCTGTTTTGCTTCATCAGTAATTGCTCTGAATCTTTCAACTGATAAGTCAGTTATTGAATAAAGGTGTTTCTGCAACTTTGGATTATTCAGTTTTGCTGAAGGATCAAAATAAATTTCAGCAAATGCGTCAATTTCATTTGATCCGTATATCTGGAATCCATCAAGTCGGTTTTTAAGATCAAACAAATGATTTATATCTGTTTCATCTTTTACTGTTGTCACCTCATAATACTCCTGAAATGATTCTAAAATAATATTTCTGTCGTTAGCAAAATCCAAAACAAAAGTATCCTCTTTTCCTGGACATGTTCTATTAAGTCTAGAGAGAGTTTGAACAGCTTTCACCCCTGACAATTTTTTGTCGACATACATGGTATGCAGCAACGGCTGATCAAAGCCGGTCTGATATTTATCTGCGACAATAAGAATTCTGTAATCTTCATCTCCAAAAACCTCCGGCAGCTCCTTTTCTCTATACCCTGTCAATTCAGGCTCAGAGACACCCAACGGCTTATCATCATCAACTACTTTCCCGGAAAAAGCCACAAGGATCTTCATTTCGTTAGAATACCCTTTTGTTTTTATATACTTTCCAAATTCATCAAAATATCTTTTAGCATGAAGTCTGGAACCGCAAACAACCATAGCCTTTGCTTTTCCACCAATTTTCTTTGACACAATATTTCTAAAGTGTTCTATGATAACTTCTGTTTTCTGTGCCAGATTGTGAGGATGCAGAGATACATATCGTCCTATAGCTTTTGAAGCCCGGCTTTTATTTAAATTAGGGTCATTCTCTATTGCTTTAGTAAGTTTAAAATAGAGTTCATAGGTTATATAATTCTGCAATACGTCCAGAATAAAACCTTCTTCTATAGCCTGTCTCATAGAATACAGGTGGAACGGCTTTGGTTTTCCAGACACATCTTTATCACCAAAGACCTGAAGAGTTTTATATTTTGGAGTAGCCGTAAAAGCAAAAAATGAAATATTGGACTGTGCACCTCGTGCAGCTACAGATCTTTCGATTTCTTCTCTTATGAAATCATCATCTGTATAATCAGCTGAAGTCTCCTGTTCAGCAGCTTCCTCCAATGATTTAGCAGCCAACACCTCTTTCATTTTTTTACTTGATTCACCCCCTTGGGAACTATGTGCTTCATCAATAATCACAGCATACTTACGGTTCGGCAGTTCTCCGGCTCTGTCAATCACAAACGGAAATTTCTGCAAAGTGGTTATTATTATATTTATACCGTACCCTAAAGAGTCAGCCAACTGTCTGCTGTCTTTATCAATCTTTTGAACAACGCCGGTTTTGTGTTCAAACTGATAAATAGTATTCTGCAATTGCTGATCAAGAACTTTTCTGTCTGTGACAACAATCACTGAATCAAAAATACGCTCATCTGCTTTGTTGTGTAAACTGGACAAACGGTAAGCCAGCCACGCAATAGAGTTACTCTTTCCTGAACCAGCAGAATGCTGTACAAGATAATTTCGTCCAATACCTTCTTCTAAAATTGATGTCGAAATCTTTCTAACCGCATCAAGCTGATGATATCTTGGGAAAATGATTTTTTCTTTTTTATAAATTCTATTATCAGCTTTGATTTCTTCTGTCTGCAAATGGATATAATTCTGAATAATATCCAACCAGCTATCCTTAACCAAAACACTTTCCCATAGATAAGAAGTCCTATAACCGTCGGGATTTACAGGATTACCTTTGCCATTATCTTTACCTTTATTAAACGGCAGCCAGAAAGTATTTCTCCCGTCAATTTTGGTTGACATAAATACTTCATCCTGATCAACAGCAAAATGTACGAATGCTCTTTTTCTAAAGGCAAAAAGCAGCTCTCGATTATCTCTGGTCAAACTATACTGCTTCAACGCATTTCCGGTATTTTGTCCGGTAAATTGATTTTTCAGCTCCATCGTAGCAACAGGAATACCGTTAACAGAAAGGACAATATCAACAGAGTTTTTAACTTTACTGCTGTAAAAAATCTGATGATACACCTTCAGTTTATTCATATTATACAGAGAAACAGCATCAGGATTTAAACTGGAAACAGGCTTAAAAAATGCCATTTGGAAACGCACCCCGTAATCAATAAAACCGTTCCTTAAAACATCCAGGCTTCCACGCAAATCCAGTTCTTTATATAAACGCTGAATTACTCTGTTTTCTACATCCTTTCCATGAATTGATGATATTTTCTCCCAGCGTTTCGACTGTGACTCTTTCAGGAAATCTAAAACATCACTTATAAACATTCCAAGTTCACAACTGTACTCGGAACTACCCAAAGTATAATTACCATTTTCTACAAGTGACTGAATAATAGCTGTCTCAAAGGTACTCTCTGTGGTAATATTACTCATAATTTACCCGCCATGTTTTCGCCGCCTGCTCCGCAAGCCAGAATTGGTAAGCGTTAAGAGTAGCTAAATCCCAAGTTTCATATTCTGCAACCTTTTTTGCTAAGCGAAAAGACGTTTTAAGATAAGCTTTTTTCTTGTCAATAAAGCTTGCTCTTTTCAACTCATCTTTTTCCAACAACACCAAATTCCCCAAACGGTCAACTATATCATTGATTCCTTCACCAAACTCATCCTGCCAATTCTGATCAGGATTATAGGGACAAACATGCTCTAAAGATGTGTCCAAATAGTTCAATTCTCTTCCAAAGCTGTTTTCTATATCCGTTAGCAAAAAACGAATTTTCTTTGCTGAACTTCTACTTGGCATTTTATAATACTCGAATTTATTCTTAAACTCGTCATCATTCTGATAAAGGTTTTTAAATTCAGTACTATTTTTTATATGACTTGCACGTTTATGAGTTTTTTTTGAAATTTTAATCGCTATCTGATTATACTTTTTCTCCTGTTCATTTGGTGAATTGCGACAAATAATATTATACCGAATAGACAGTACATAAATATATTTTAGTATTGAAATAAATTCCTTTGCTTCAAAATGAGTAAAAGCAATCATTAAGATTTGCATGGGTTGCTTTATTCCAAACAGTTTTAAGCCTTCCAGATAATGTTTTGCACTACTATAATCTCCCTCTTGTTTCTTCCACCATTCATCAAAAGGATTTGACAAAGCAGAATAAATTGTTGCATATTTTTTTAAGGAATTTAAGTACTCGCTTGCCAGTTTCGGAGTGTTTACGGTTTGCTTTATTGATTTAAATAATAATTTTTTCTGAACAAATGCATTTTGCATATTGTAATGATACCTGACAAAATCTGTAAAATTACTTTCTCCAAGTTGACCAATAATTATCGACCAGTCTTCATCAAGTAAATTCAGATGCTCATCCGAAACATCGTCATTAGAAGCAAGAGTAGAAAAAATATGGTTTTTTAAGAGGTCAGGAGTCGAAAGTTGCACACCACGGGCATTCAGTGTTTCAAAGACTTTATAGGCATTTATATTATCCTGTGTAATTATTTTTGTAAAGATCATTCGTGATGTGACTTTTTCAACAAATTCGGCTAATGTTCTTCCTGTTTTACAACTAATTTTTTTATCATAGAAATCAAAAACCTGATTCAATAAGTTATTAGTTTTATTCAAATGCAATTCATTAATGGTTTTCATATTAGAACATAGTTCTCTAAAATGCCTATGATTATTTCGATTTAAGGTAAGTTTATTTTCAGCTCTTAGTGTAACCGGATTTTTTGCACCAATAAAACGTTCGTGAAATACAGCTAAGCGCTGTTTGTTTTCTTCAGGCTCATTATCCGAGTCAATCAAATCCTGCAAATGTTTCATTACTGCAAGAACAATAATTGAAAGAGTAATCAAACGTTGTTGTCCATCTATTACTTCAAAAGTATCTTTCCCTCTTTTTTGCAAAACAATATACCCCATATAATGATGAACTTCTTCTTCAACATTTTCTATATCAGTCCAGAGATCTTCCCACTGCTCCTGCTCCCAGCTATAATCTCTTTGAAAACGAGGCACTTTATATTTTACGCCATTACTAAAAAGTTCAGCAAAGGTTTGATTAGATGGCGCCATTAACATAAAATCACTCATTATATATCCTCCACTACTTTTATTTTTCCTGTTACGACTTCACTTATTAAAGCTGTACGATATTCTGACAATAAATCAATTAATTTCTGAGTCCGCTTTATCTGAGCATCAATTCGATTGCATTCCTCATCAAGATAATCAGCTATTACATTTTGTTCTTCTAATGATGGTAACAATACAGGAAATCTTTTCAATAATTCTTGACTCAAAGAGGCTCTAGTAACAACGTTCATTTCTTTAACAAAAAAACGTCGATGAATACTAGCTCTAAAATAATATTTACTGTAAAATTTTGATAGTTTCCCATCATTAGGCCTAAAACGGATCAGAAAACCTGCAAACACAGCTTTTTTTATAGAGTCCATGCAGGTGGCAGCAATACCAATTTCTTCAGCTGTTTCAGAAGTTCTTGTAAAAAACACATCGCCTTCTTCAACAGAATAGCTAAGTTGCTCTTTTTCATTTGATTCCACCGAACCTAACAACACTCTCGGAACCTCTTCGTTTCTGTATACATCAGAATAACTAAGAAAAGGATAACCATGCCCGAAATATTCAGCTCCTTTACTAATCCCATTTTGGCATTGCCCTAAATATCTCAACCTCTTAATGTCCCAGTGCACGGGGATTTTTCCCAACCACTCAATGCCGCTCTCCTTCATTGTGACATCAGGATTTAAACCTTTAGTAACAGCCTGATTTATTATCGCTCTTTTTTCTTCTTCATAAAGCTCAAGCAACCGCATCTTATCAGCAATAAGCTCATCAATCTCCTCAGTCTTCCGATCAAGGTAATTGGCAATTGCTGTTTGTTCTATTATAGAGGGCAATAACACATTTGAGGTTTTCAATATCGCTTGAGTAACACTAAAAACTTTAATCCCCGAAACTTCACTACGTATCTGATTTCTATACTCTAATGAATCAAAAAAATATGCTAAATACCTATAATTGTTGTTATTCTTCTGCCTTACAATAATAGTGTGGTAACCTGCAAATATTGGAGTATCACTATTTAAACAACTAAAGTTACCTGAACCTTCAATATCTTCTGATGTATCAGCAAATACAAAATCACCTCGTTTTAATAAAGACTTTTCTGAAGATGATAAATAATCCACATCAACGTATTTAAGAACATGTTTTTCAGGGTTAATCTCAAATCCATATTTGGAATGAATTTCTCCATAATTTATACATGGGATTCCATTATCTTTTAAATCCTGCTTAGTTATTGGTAATCCCCTTGAAAAATCAAATTGAAAAGCGAACCTTCTAACATTCCAGTGTTCCGGAATTTTCCCAATCCATTCAATGCCTGAATCTTTGTATTTTTCGTATTTATTAATCATGATCCTCAACATCCTCAATCCCCATCATCATGTTATAGTGTTCCTCATGCTTTGTAGCCACAAAAATAGCATGAAAAACATTCATGTATTTCTCAATTGTAACATCCTGATGTTCTATATATAAATCGTCGTTTAAGCTATGAGACCCATCATTTATCCATGCAATCAATGATCTGCAAATTTCTTGTTCCTCTTTTGTTTTAAAAACTTGTACTATATTATCGTCACTATACTTGCCAAGAATTTTGAAATAATTTTCGATAATTCGCCTCATTATATTTTGAATTGTCAATAAAGAACTTTTTCTGCGTTCTTTTAACTCTTCCCATAATAAGCAATAAGATGTTTTGATAGGATTTTTTTTATCGAAAAATTGAATATGTGAAAATTTAACATGTTTTTTTAATATCCAATAACATGTATTTTTGCATTCTTTACTTCTACCATCTATAAACGAAACCTCTTTATGGAAATATACATTATGAGTAAGAAGAAGTAATTGTTTTACTGTTCCAATATCATTTCTAATATCTTTAATGATATTTTTAATCAATGTGCTAATAATAAACAGTACATTACTGTCCAAACTAGAAATTGGGTCATCAATGATGAGAATTCGTTCTTCTGAAATTTTGTTTCTATCCAATGCTCCTTTTGCCAACTGCAAATAATACAAAAATGTTATAAATGTTATTTCACCTTCACTTAAAGTTGATTCAGCTAATGATCCATCTTCTCGTTTTATTTGATAAAAATTCCTTTCCTGAGAAGGCACAATTTCAAAATTTAAAAAACCATAAAATTTCAGAATATTGTTTATTTCATTAATCGTTGGTTCAATACTGGTAAGATTTTTTCCTAATTCTTTTGCCTCAACTTCTAATCTCTGAAATTCTTCTTCCTTGCGTTCATATAAAACCTGTAAATTGTCAATTCCTTTTTGAACTCCATTTAGCTGTTTTTTATATAAGGAAATATCGGATTTATGTTCTTCTATTATATATTTCCAAATACACTTTATAAGCTCTCTGCGTTTATTATTATAATTATCAACTATATAATTATGAGTCTTAATCTTTTTATTAGCATCTCTTATAAGTTTTGAAATGATCTCCATTTGCTCTTTTGTAGAAACAAGCGCAACACTTCGGCTCGGTTCTCTTTCTTTACTGTTAAGTAGTTCTTTATTTGAAGATAATTGACTGACTAAAGTTTTGAAATTGGCTGAAAATTTATCAATGTCAAGTTTTGAGTTCTCATTTATTTTTTCAGCACGTTCAATTGCATCAAGTATATTTACAGTGTTGTCTGAAAGCCTAACATACTCATCTTTTAATTGTTTTGCTTTTTGTGTAGATTCAAGGAAAGTTTTATCAAAATAACGATCCAGTTGTTTTTTAAAACCTTCCGTTATTGTCTTTTGCTGACAAAATGGACAAATTGCATCACCTTCCTGGATATAATTTTTCCCTTCACTAACCCAGTCATTAATATTCAAACGTTGAATTAATTTTGCAATATCAACATCAGCCTTACCAATTATTTTTGTTTGCCAAATTACATCAGTTTCAATAAGATTATTTCTTGAAAACTCAATTTCCTGTATAGGCAAAATAGTTTCTGGTCTTTTTCCAAAAACAGTTTCTGCATTCTCTTTTAATATATCGAAAGGTTTTGCATCTGCATTATTATAATTATATTCAACAAGAAGCCTATCCCTAAAGGATTTTTTTTGCATACACCCTTTAAATGCTTCTTTAAAGTTTGTCTCATATTTCTTGTAGATTTTATTCCAGGCAACATGATCCTTAAAAGAATCTATCATCCCTTCTCTCTCATCCACCTTTCTATCATATGCTTCTTTTTTCGAATGGTACTCTTCTTTAGCTTCTTTTGCCTCAGCTAATTTTGTATCTATTAATTCCTTTTCTTCTTTGGTTGCCTTGCCTAGAGTAAAAATCCCTTTAATCTTACCATTCCCAAAATTTTCTTCTCTAAATTTCTTATTATAGACAAGTGAATCTAATTCTACATTATTTACCCAAGTTTTTACACAATTTGAATATTTAATATTTTCAGTATCGTTAAAAAAATGAGAAATAGTTGATTTTCCTGTACCATTTGTTCCATATATAAAATTAACCTTATTCAAGTTTTGTATATTAATACCTTCTGAGTCAAAACTGGCAACACTACTCATTTTCAAACTTTTGAGCATTTTTTCTCCTTGTTTATAAAGCTTAGTGATGTATTAACTTCTGTACAATTGCAACTTATCTCTGCTTTTTAATTTTTTGTTCAAGAGATTCAAGTTCTTTGAGATCGGCTGCATCGGCTTCCCTGGCATCAGCAATTTTTCTTCTATCTACTCAAGGACCTTTTTCTCCATATCCATAACCTTTTCTTCCAAAGCAAGTATATCGGCTTTAATTTCACTTAAAGAACGCAGAGGCTTAAACTCATAAAAATATTTTGTGAAATTTATTTCATAACCGATTTTGGTTTTGCTTTCATCAATCCATGCATCAGGCAGATAAGGTTTGACTTCCGCGTTAAAATATTCGTTAATGGACTGAGAAACTAAATCTCCATTCCTGCTTTTCTTTATGAAAGGAATATTTTCATAATCCCTCAATTTTGTATCGGGCTTTGATTTACCCTTTGATTTTACTATTTTTCCGTTTTCTTTAAGTGGTTGTTCAACAGTTATGCGCCAATAACCAAAAAATTCATTGGGAAAGATTTTACAAAATTCATTTTCCTGAAAATTACCGTAAAGCTGAGTAATAAACCCTATACCTTTAGAATTACCGTTCTCTGCAATTTTTTTACGTTTATTCCCCAGGCTTCTATCCATTTTCTGCCAGAAACGGTTATAGTCTAATTTGCCTTCAGCAAGCAACTCTTCATCTTTTACTCCGGTAGCATTTATCAGTTGTATTTTCCCTTTACGTTCAGGACTTTTTGAGTTTGTGATTATCCAAATATAAGTGCTTATCCCTGTATTATAAAACAATTGGTCAGGTAATGCGATTATCGCCTCAAGCCAGTCATTTTCTATTATCCATTTACGAATATTGCTCTCTCCGCTTTCCGCAGCTCCCGTAAATAGCGGGGAACCGTTAAACACAATTCCAATACGAGAACCATCAGGCTTCATCTTTGAAATCATGTGAAGAAGAAATAATAAAGAACCATCATTGATTCTTGGTAAACCGGCCCCGAAACGACCATTGAATCCCTTTTTATCCGCTTCTTCTGTTATAATCTTCTGAGCCTTTTTCCAGTTTACGCCAAAGGGAGGATTTGAAAGCATATAATCAAATTTTTCATCATCCAATCCATCAATTGTAAATGTATTGCCAAATTTGATATTGCTCGGATTCTGTCCTTTAATCAGCATATCCGATTTACAGATAGCGTATGACTCAGGATTTATTTCCTGCCCAAAAACCTTAAGGTCAGCTCTATCATTTAAATCATTGATATATTGTTCAGCAACAGAAAGCATTCCACCTGTCCCGCAGGCCGGATCATAAAGTGTTTTTACTATCCCGGGTTGAGTTAACATTTTACTGTCTTCGATAAATAACACATTTACCATCAGTTTAATAACTTCACGCGGGGTAAAGTGTTCTCCGGCAGTTTCATTTGACTGCTCAGCAAATCTCCTTATCAAATCTTCAAATACATACCCCATTTCCATGGAATCCATATTATTAAGATCAATTTTTTGGAACTCTTTCACAACTTTAAACAGAATATCCGCTTTGGGGTCATCCATTCGATCAATTTGGTCATCAAAATTAAAATACTCAACAATTTCTCTGGCCCCTGTAGAAAACCCGTTGATGTAATTTCTCAAATTAACAGCAATATTATTAGGATCAGCTACAAGTTTATCAAAATCAAACTGGCTTTTATTATGAAAATTATATCCTGCAATTTTATTAAGAGCAATATCTTTTGCCCCTTCTTTAAGAGACTTAACTTTTGGTAAATACTCTAATACTTTCTGTTTTGTTGTAGCAAGCACACAGTCAAGCCTTCGTAAAACCACCATTGGCAATATAACCTTACCATAATCAGACTGCTTGTAATCTCCTCGTAACAAATCAGCAATTTTCCATACAAGGTCTGCTTTTTCTTTAAAATTATTCATATTTTCTCTTTACATAATTTTTGAGGGAGTCATTAACAATATATTTTTTACATTATATCATTCATTTTGATTTATCTAATAAGTAAACTTTTTTACATTGCTTTTTATACAAAAAGTAGAAAAGAATAATTTCTTGTATAATTCATATAACGTTAGTAATATCCAGAATACAGAAAGGAAGCAGGTTACTCAGAACAACTTTTTTTATTAAAAATATTTTTTAAATAAATTATAAAAAACGGCATTGCCAAAAATATAACCAAACCAACTGCAAGCATAATATCAAAAGACTCCGCAGACATTCCGCTACTACTGTCAGGAAGATAGAATCCTGCAGCAATTCCAAGCAGACATGTTATTAGGCCAATAAAATAAAAAGTAATACTTAACCATTTTGGACCTATTGAAAAGTGTATTTTTTTTTGCCATTTGTGAGTTAATCTCAACTTTATAGCTGCTGCAAAAAATATTACATAAGCAATAAGAGCAAGCTGCGCTGTCAAATCGCTTAAATACCAGTAAGCTGATTTCATGCTAGGCATCAAAAGAAAAATCATACATAAAAAAGTAACAATTACTGCCTGAAAATAAAGAGCGTTCTGTGGAATATTGTTTTCATTTTCTTTAGCCAATTTTTTCGGCATAAATCCATCAGTAGCGATCTTTTTCAGGTATCTTGATAAGCCTAATGACCATGCTGCCATAGCAGCAAAAGCACCGAGAAAAAGAAAAAAGGCTATAAAATTATCCATCCATGGAATATGAAACGAATTAAAAAATACAGAAAAAGACTGCATTAACCCGGCCCTCGAATCAATCTGACCGGCAGGAACAACCGTATCAATTGCCAAATTAGATAGAATCAGGGAGGTTGGAATTACAATTACTGTAATCAATAAAGCTAATGGAAATTTTCTATTGGGATTTTTTACTAATCCTGCATGAGAAGATGCCATTTCAATTCCCATCAAACTGAAAAGAACTATTACCATAAGTCCAATTGCGTCATTGTGAGAACCGGAAGTTAAACTTAAATCAAGTGCAACAGGTTTCCCCGAGAAAATCCATACTGCTGCCAGTATAATTATTAAAAACATTGGTATAAACTTCCCAAAAATAGCACCGAATGAGCTAAAAATACTTACAACCCTCATACCTAATGAATTTATAAGTGTTGCAGCCCAGAAAACAATAAGAGATACTATCAGTACATAAGTAGTATTATTAGATAGCGCCAAAGCATTTTTATGAAAAACAAAATTAAAGCTATAAGCAAAATGCGTGGCAGCAAATGCAGTAATTGAAGGAAACCATACAAGGTTGTATATCCATTGCATCCAAACCACAAAGAAACTTGCATTTTTCCCAAAACTTGTTTCAACCCAACACGATATTCCACCTGTAACAGGCCATTTAGTGGTTAGTTCCGCTGTTGCTATTGCGCAAGGAATAAACATAAACAAAGTTCCGGCAATATAAAATAATACTATTCTAAGGCCGGCAGGCGCAGTTAGGGGAATATTCCTCAAACTGTCTATTGCCAAAATATTTATAGTGACAAGAGTAAAAACACCAATAAACTTTTTTTTATGTGTCATAAATCCTTTTTGTTGTACAAGAACATGTCTAATTAAAATTTGCGAATATTTATTATTATAAAGCAGTTATGGCTTTTTGTAAATATATTCCCTAATGATTTATAAAAATATCTTTAAATCATTTTTAGTTTTCCTGATTCAATACACCTAAAGAAGTAATCCAATTATCTTTTATCTGTAATAATTCAGTAACTCTTTTGTCAAGATTGTCTATTTTATGGCTAAGGTATTCAAGCAATTTCTCTTTACCTTTATCCCTATCAAAAGTATATATGGAATACATTAATTTATATGATAAACATGAAGTATTACTGTTGTTTCTGACTTTATCAATGTTTTCTTTTTTTATTTCAACACCACTACATAACAACATATCTTCTGTTTCTTTCAATACCTCAAATTCTTCGCAGTACAACCTTTGAAGCCCATACGCTTCTTTCAGATACATTTTATATATTTTCATAATTAACCTTTACTTCCCTATCTATGTGACAATAAGATTTTAAACACCCTGCTTTTTCGTTAAGTTAAAGTTTATCAATTTATATTTCACAGCACATAAAGCAGATTTTTCATATCACGCAATACTCTTATTAAAATTCCTATTACTATAGAAAGCCTTACTTAACATGCTATTATAGATTTTTTTATACTTATAAAGAGTATTAATAATACACTTTAATTTTCAGTACAATTCAAATATACTATTGCTTATGTATTGAGCATAATCAATACATATAAAGAGCATTAAAATAAAAAGTTTTCTATTTTTATAGCTTTGTATAAAGTGAAACCTAATAAGCTTTATTCGATGCTTTCCTGTTCCATCACATAATTTACATGCCTCTTTTCCCTTACAGAAAGAACAGTTATCATTCAGAGAACCTGTAGCTTGACACCACTAAATTAAAGAATACTGAACAAATCATAAAAATAAGGGTTATCGGATAAATCTGTAAAAGAGTTAATGAAATTGATAATCCTTTTCAGGCTACTCAAATTTCTGAATAACTTACTATAGCCTTATAACCAAGAGATATACAAAAGCCGATTTGAAATTCGGAATTTAATGAAGCAAATAAATTGAATCATTGTTCAATGCTGATATAGTTTGTCATAATCTGGCTTTTGTATATGTTTTCTCCCAAATTAAAAATTTTTCCGAAATGAAGAAGCGAATATAGGGCTATTCGCCCCACTAAAGAATCTGTCCAATTCTAAAATCGAAAAGCTCAAAGAACTCCATAGAAATGAAACAAATCGTAGATTTGCGGATCGTATTAAGACTGTTTTACTGCTTGACAAAGGCTGGTCATATACCAGAATATCAGAAATTCTTTTGCTGGATGATCAAACTATCAAGAATTATGAAAGTAAATATCTTGAAGGAGGACTTGACCGACTTCTAACATTTGACTATAAAGGTCGGGTGACAAAACTGACAACAGAGCAGGAAAAAGAATTAAAGGCTCATGTTGGAAAAATGTATTACAACGATTCAAAACTTTTAATCGAATATGTGAAAGAAAAATATGGAGTTATTTTTTCGGAAAGCGGGATCGTAAATTTACTTCATAGACTTGGTTTTGTATACAAACTCACAAAAGTAATACCGGCTAAACCTGATCCTGATAGACAACTTAAGCATCTCAGAAAATACGAAAAGCTTAAGGCGTTAAAGCATGACGACAGTGTAATAATGTTTATGGATGGAGTACATCCTGAATTTAATTCTAAGCCAACTTACTGCTGGATCGAAAAAGGAAAGGAGAAAGAAGTCAGAGCAAATACAGGACGTAAAAGGATCAATCTTAACGGAGCAGTTAATATCAATAATCTTGATCTGATTATTAGGGAAGATTGCTCTGTTAATGTCTATTCTACAGTTGAATTGTTTAAACAAATAGAAGCCTTTTACCCTTTAGCACCTGCTATTTATATTGTTGCAGATAATGCAGGGTATTACAGGTCAAAAATGGTTAAAGAATATCTCAAAAATTCGAGAATTAGAATTGTTTTCATTCCACCATATTCTCCAAACTTGAACTTAATAGAAAGGTTATGGAAATTTTACAGGAAAAATATTCTTTATGATTGTTGCTGTAAGACTTTTGATGAATTCAGAAAAACTACAATGATTTTTTTTACAAATATTAAGGATTATTCAGATAAATTGACATCATTGCTGACTGAAAATTTTCAGATAATTGGCAAATCATGCACATGATTTGTATATATACTCGCACGATTGCAAAAGTTAATCTTGATTAAGATTTTAGCTTAGCTTGAAAACATAAAATCTCGAAAACCTTATTGCTGCGAGTATATACACAAAACAATTGGGTTTTCGATAAAATCATGGAATATTGAGTTTGTTTTCATGGTATACTATAGACGGATGATATCTTAAATAAATATACTATAATTATTGAGAAAGTTAAGAAATGCTATAGTAATAAAGAAAGCAGTCTCAATGATTAGAATACAATTTACAGAAGAAGAAATCGACCATCTTGAATACGAAAGATATAATTACCCTGATCCAAAGGTGCAAAGAAAAATGGAAGCATTGTTTCTAAAAAGTCAGGGTTTGAATCATGAAATAATATGTAAGTTATGTAGGATTTCATCCGTTACACTTGTGGAATATCTGAAACAATATATTGAAGGAGGATTAGATCGATTAAAACGGAATCTTTACAAAGGTAAGATATATGAATTGGCAGACCACAGTTCAACACTTGAAAAGCATTTTAACAATCACCCTCCAAGAACAACAAAAGAAGCTAAACAGGTAATAGAAGATTTAACAGGAATAAGCCGGGGATTAACTCAAGTCAGAGAGTTTTTAAAGAGAATAGGCTTTAAATACAGGAAGGTTGGGATAATTCCTGGAAAAACAACAGATGAAGATAAAATCAAAGAGCAGGAAAAATTTCTGAATGAAAAAATAATGCCAAGGTTAAGTGAGGCTAAATCTGGAGAAAGGGATCTTTTTTTATGGATGCCGCCCACTTTGTCCATGAAGGATATATAGGCTATTTATGGTCACAGGAAAGGATTTTTATGCCTACTCCATCTGGAAGAAACCGTTGGAATATACTTGGAGCAGTTAATGCAGTGACAAAGGAGATATTAACAGTGGAAAATGATAAATATATTAATGCCGAAAGCGTTTGTATAATGCTTAATAAAATTGCGGATAGAAAATGCGGTATTCCAATTACCATAATCTTAGATAATGTTCCATATCAGAGGTGTAGTATCGTAGAAGAACATGCAAAGCTCCTTGGTATAGAATTGCTGTTTCTACCTTCATATTCTCCTAACCTGAATATTATTGAAAGATTGTGGAAATTTATAAAAACAAAATATTTATACTGCAAATATTATGATACATTTAGCAAATTTGTTAAAGCTATAAAAAGTTGTTTTGATAAGGATTTTTATAATAATCTGAAAGAACTGGAAACTCTGTTGTCACTAAATTTCCAGTCTTTTAAAAATGTTAAGATATTAACCGAGTAAAGTATATTAAACCAAAAACTAAAATACTTTCGGTATAATAACTTTTACACAAAAATCGAAATAGACCTTATCCATATATAAATAGCAACACAAAAACTAATATTTAATTAACTGATTAATTCTGTTTTCAACAATTTCAGAAAAGGCTGTTTTTTTTTCATCAGGTAGTAAACTGTTTTGAATCAAACCGAATATCTCATCTTTAAAATCAAGACATTGCTGTAGAGATTCTTTAGTATATTTTTCCTGTAACCCAATATACATACCCAACTCAACAAAGTCTTTTTTCCGAATTCTTCTTTTTCTGCCATTAACAGTCAAAGCCATTTCATCTTTTTCTTCAGGTATTGCCAGTTTTGAAGAAACTATATCATAAGCTGGTGATAGTACATATTTATTATTTTTTTCCCAAAGGATCGAGAAATTTTTTAAATGTGCATCAGCATTGCCAATAATAAAATACAAAACAAGTCTCTCAAAAAAATATTGTGTCTGAAGTAATCCAAGTTTATTGTTTGTTCTTATATATTTGCCGACCTGCTCATAGCTTCCACTATATTTATCCTTTTCAAGAATTTGAGAAAAATCTTCCATATGAAGTTTTTTGTTAATGGGTAATCTATCAAACCTCTTTACTAAAAAAGCTAAACTGTCATCACTTAATCTTATCAAGATATTCGGAGGAACACTAATTCCAATTTTTTCAGCAATCTGCATGCAAAGCATTTCATTTTCAGGAAGGTTTTCAAACAGCTCGTTTTGAGGTTTTAAAATATACTGGCCTTTTGTTGTTACAGGAATAAGCTTGCCTTTCGATAAAGCAAGAGATATTTTAGGTTGAACGCCTGGAATAGATAATTTCCCTGCCAACTGTCTGACATTTATGAGAATATCTCTAAGAGATAAATTAATTTCAGGCAGAATAGGTTTACCGAATAATTTTCTTAAAATTTTCTTTTCATAGTGCATTATTCTATTTCCTTCACAGTAACAGCGCCGATACAATCATGGCAGGTCGCAAGAAGCATTCCAAATTTATCGTTCTTATCAACTTTCAAAACTGATGAATAAATATCCAATGTCCAACCTTCAGGTAAGAGTCCTTCAAAAAAATAGAAAAGCTCCTTACTTACAAAAGGCTTCTCTCTTAAAGGAAAAGAAAAGGAAATTGGGATTCCAGCTTTAATAAAATGAGTATCATACGTAAAAACAAAGCCAGGCGGAGTTTCTTCCAGTATTCCTGCAAGTTCATCATTCATATAAACTTCACATTTTCTATCACTCATCTATTACTCCAGTTTTCTTTCCGAAAAGAGCAAGAACACAGTTTACTTTATCCAGCCTTACTGTTTTTTTACCTTGCTCCAGTTCTTTTAAGAATCTAAGTCCAACACCGGCTCGTTTGGCACATTCTACCTGATTAAGTCCGTTTTCTTTCCTCAACTCACGTACTTGCTGCCCAATATCCATTATTCAACCTCAACAGTATATAAAAATATGAACAATACAGCACCCCAAAGGGTATATTTTATATAAGATACTCTAAGTAAGAATATAATCCAATTGATATTAACAAAAATAATACCCCAAAGGGAACTTTTTGCTTTTTGAATTCCAACAATAACTGCCAAATTTCTGTTGTTGTTTTACTGACTCAAAAAGACTTTCTACATTTTTAGGACTTCTAAGAGACTATTACAATATAAACGTCCAAAATGTCTTATCTCTGTCAAAATTTCAAAAATTCAGCATGCCCATTTTTGCTATTAAAAAGGTTGTTAAGTGGTATTTATACTCTTTATTTTTTATTTTTATTATTACTAACTTACTATTTGAGAACATATAATTTATATATGTATACAATCATATTTGGTTCAGCTCTTTGCATAATGACTATATTGATAAGATTTATTTAGAAAAAAGATATCTTTCAATTATTAAGCATAAAAATTTTAATCCTCGGATAATAAATTTTATAACCGACCATTACAAAGTAAACATAATTCCTCCAGATAACTATTGGAATCATATTGAAAAAACATTAAATAACCCAAAAGACATATGGGAAAACGTATTCAATGTACAACTTGATTGTTTTGCAAGAAGTTTAGTTATTCTAGTTTCATTTAATGGTTCTGCGATTGAAGAACAAGACTTAAGACTTGCTTTTAATCACTTTACAATATTACAAAACAATCAAACTCATACCCATTTGCCAAACGATTTCGATTTCAATATTAGATTAATAGTTGGAGCTCTTTTAAATAGAAACTATACTTCCAATAATTCCATTACTTATGATTTATTTAATCCATCAATAAGCGATTATATTTTACAAAAACATAACAATAATTGTGATTTACTTTGCATAATATTCGAATCTTTATGCACAATTAAGTCAATAATTAATATTTTAGATTTATCAAGAAGTAAAATAATCAGTAAATTCGTTGCGGAAACTATTTTTATGAATTTACTTAAAAAAAAGCTGAACAAAGCAGTTAATATAAACTATTGTTTGGTTCTAATGAAAATTAGTATCAGTTTTCTTCAACATACACAGCAGGTAAAAGAATTTATATCAAAATATTTTAATTCAATAGATATTGAAAAAGAAATAATTATAAATATCGAAGACTATTTTTTGATAGCTAATTTTTGCATTAAAGAGAAAGCTTTTAATATTCCAATAAACAATTTTACTGATTTTATAATGAATATTTTAGATACCCCATTAAATGATGATGAATTTATTGCAATTGATACAGTATTAAATCATTTTGACAACCTCCCTGTTTCATTAAAAGAAAAATTTAAACAATCTGTAATTGAATACTGGGAAGATAGAATTGAAGATTATATTTATGAGGATGGATGTATTTCAGATATTTATGACGATGCAGACCTAGTAGATGCAAAATCAAATGTGCATGATGCAATTGGTATAGCCTTAGACTACTATACACTCACTTTTTCTCCTAATGAAATCATAAGGATTTTTGATTGTGTAGATGTTGAAAGCATTATTGAAAATAATCGAGAAAATCTTATTGAAGATGAATACGAATTCAATAAGCCTTGGAAAAAGTTTAATAAAGATAATGATAAGACTGTAAATGAATTGATAGAAGATTTATTCGACAGAACACAATAGTACCAATCTAAACCATTTTGACTTACTTTATTGCTTTAAAAACTAAGCTATACCTAAATCATAAAAAGAACAGGAAACTTCAAAAAAGCTAAAGAAAATAATCATAAATTACTAATGCAAAGATAAATAGAAATGGTATCCCGGGAAGGATTCGAACCTTCGACCCTCTGATTAGAAGTCAGATGCTCTATCCTCTGAGCTACCGGGACACATTGTTCGTTATTCATATTGAATTAACGGATTATAATGTTACTCTCCAATACAGAAAAGTCAACTGAATTTAAAAATAATCACATAAAAAAATAGAGAGAGTTGAGATTTAATCAAATTATACCTATAATTCGATTTATATATTCAACCCATATTTTTTACTACCCCGCAGAAAAAGGAAAACAAATGAAAAAAGCACTACTCTTGTTAAGTCTGATGTTCCTCGTTTCAACACTCGGATTAGCTGAAGAAAAACTTATTTTTGTAACAATGATTACAAGGCATGGCGACAGAACTCCTTTCAGTAATATCAAAAATGCCAACTACCACTGGAAAACAGGCATGGAACAGCTAACCCCAGTTGGGATGAATGAAGAATATGAAGTTGGCTGTAAGTTAAGAAAAAGATATATTGAAAATATTAAGTTATTAGCACTCAACTATATTAACGATAGTATTTATACTGTGTCAAGTGATACAAACAGAACTATTCAAAGCGCAGAAAGCCTATTAACCGGACTTTATCCACCGGGAACAGGTCCCAAAATGGAAAATGGAAAACCTGCCCTACCTGATTTAATTCAGACAATTCCTGTCAGAACCGTTCCTGCAAGTTCAAGTTTAATAATGGTTCCATACCCCAAATATATAAAAATATTGGCAAAGTATATTTATCCATCAAAGGTATGGCAGGATAAACAGAAAGAATATGAAAGCAAATTTAAGGAATGGACTAAAATTTTAGGTAATAAAATTGCTAATCTTGCAGATGTATTGTCAATCGGAGATGTACTAATTGTAGCAAGACATCATAACCTTAAGCTGCCTAAAGGCTTATCAGAAAGTGATGCAGAAGATATTGTTAAACTGACAAGCTGGGGATTGTCAACACAGTTTAAATCTGAAAAAGTTTCGTATCTATGTGGAGGACAATTAGTAAATCTTATGATAAAAAACCTTAAAGATGCTGCTAATAAAAAAGCTCCATATAAAATGGTTTATTACTCAGGCCATGACATAACAATACTTCCTGTGATGTGTCTGCTAGGCGCTCCATTAGACAAATCACCAGGTTATGCTTCACATATGCAGCTGGAATTATATCAAAAAGATAAAACGACATTTACAATAAGATTAAGATACAATGACAAACAGGTCAAACTTCCAATAATGGGAGATAATGATTACTGCACACTTGAAGCTTTAGAAAAACATATTGATGCAATTAACGCAAAATATAAAAAAGAAAGTAAACCTGTAGATTAATAGATATCCATAAATAAGTCCTGTTAAATAAATTAATCAGGACTTATTACTTCATAAAATTACCGTTATTCATCTCCAAAACCTCGTTAATATTCGGCACAGGCCTGGAAAAATAATATCCCTGAAAATAATCGCATCCTGCATCAGCTAAAAGTTTGAACTGATCATAAGTCTCAACACCTTCAGCCACAACTTTTAAATTTAACCCTTTTATTAAAGACACCATATTCAAAGTCGCACTTCTGAATCTTTCATTACCTAAGTTATCAACAAGAAATTTGTCTATTTTTACAACGTAAACCGGAAATTGAAGTAAATTAGAAAAGGAGGAATAGCCGGCTCCAAAATCATCAAGAACAGGTGAGCCTAAATTGTTAGCAATCATTTCAGATAAAATACTTATTACTTTTTTAGGTTTTCTAATACTTTCATGTTCTGTTATTTCCACCAAGACATTATTTCCATCTACACCCGTCTTGTCTTTTATATTAATAAAATCTCTAATAAAAAAATTCTCTTCCATTTGAATCTGAGACAAGTTGACAGAGATTTTTATATTCTTAAAATTCTCTGTCTTACTTAAAAGTACAGCCTGTTTACATGCCTTGTAATAAACCCATTTCCCAACCTTAATAATTTCTTTATTCTTTTCTAAAAGAGGGATAAATACCGAAGGAGGAATAAAGCCTAAGTCAGGGTTAAACCATCTTAGTAAAGCTTCTATTGATACACACTTACCATTCTTATCAACAATTGGCTGGTAATATATCGAATACTCATGATTATCAAGTGCATACAATAAAGCCTGTTCAATGATTATCTCCTGTCTCTGCTGTTTGCTATATAACAGGAAACTATTTTTCATCTTACTTTTTGCTTTGTACATTGCAATATCACTATTTTTTAATAGGTCAACAGCTGTAACAGCATCATCAGGAAAGATAGAAATACCTATACTTACAGTCACATCTATAGATAAATTATTAACGGTAATTTTTTCCTTAAAGGCATCATTAATTTTGTTTGCCAGCTCAATAGCACAATCCTTTGATTTGATGTTTTTCAGGCAAACAACAAATTCATCACCGCCAACTCTTCCAACTATAGAACCATTGTAAACATTCTTTTTTATCTTTTTAGCTGCCTCTTTTAATATCTGATCTCCAATATCATGCCCATAAATATCATTAACCTGCTTAAAATTCTCCAAATCCATAAAGAACAATGCAAGTTTCTTATCTTTGCTACTGGCTTTTGCAACACTTTCTTCCAGTAAATCCATAAACGGCTTACGATTTATAGTACCGGTCAAAGAATCTTTAAAAACCATTTTTTTCAGTTTCTTATTTAGTTCCTTTAACTTCTTTTCTGCTTTTTTACGTTCAGAAATATCAATAATGGCACCTTCCATATACCCTTTTTCAGGATAAGCCTTTACAGACATAGAAGCAGTAGCAACTCTTCCTGTCGGAACAAGAAAATCTATTTCAAAACCATGGACCTCCCCATATTGTCCCAACTTTCGCAAAAGTTCTTTACGTTGTACTGGATCTTTATACTGATCAATAGCTCTTCTTTTACCTACGAAATAATCAACTGTACGCTCCTGCTGATCTGCCGCATTTTTATTCATGGCAATATACATACCATCAGATAGTCTAGTACGGAAAAACCCCACCAAAGCATTATCAAAGAAATTCTTATAATGCTCTTCACGTTCTCTAAGAGCCTGCTCGATCTTTTTTCGTTTAGAAATATCAATACCAAACCCAACAAGATAGTTTTTCCCATTTACAAAAATTCGTTCTCCGGTAAAAAGAAAAGATTTTTTCTCACCATTTTTTGTAATTAAAGTGTTTTCCATAACACTGGAACCATAATCAAATACTTCCTGTGCACGATTTCTACATAATTCCTTATCAAGCACAAGATCGACCACACTCATATTATCCAGCTCAGCATCTGAATATCCTGTTAGAACAGCCCAGTTATCATTTCTCCTTAGGAAAGTAGTAGTTCCTTCCTCAAAGATATAAAAAAGTCCAGGTAAACATTGGATAGCGGTATCATAAAAAAGGCGTTCCTGGAGAAGAATTTTTTCCACACTCTTATTAGCAGTAATATTTGTATGCACTCCTACAAACCCAAAAATTCTTCCAGCATCATTTTTTATAGGATATGCTCTAAGCATTACATCAATAATATCTTTGTTCCTACCATACATTTTTACTTCGCCGGTCCATGTCTTTCCTTCTTTTAAAAGGTCAAAAATTCTTTTTCCCTTTTTTTTGTCGACATAGTGTACTGAAGGAATATCATCTCTGATATTTCCAAGCATATCCGCCAAAGCCTTATTATAATATATGCTTTTGCCCGAAGCATTGGTAAAGCCAATACCTTCTGTAGAATTAACAACAGCTTCTCTAAACCTAATCAGCTCCTGTTCGGCCAATTTTTTATCAGTAATATTCCTAAGTCCCAGCATCACAGTAGCCGGTTTGCCTTTTTCATCTAATGAAGCCACATTAGCAACACATAAATAATTCTGCTTTTTTAAATTATTATCTCTAATAGTTGCATAGGTTTCATTATTGATAGCCGAATTAAAAACATCTCTAATAATACAATATTTGCAATCACGATTCTTTTTGTAAAAAACATGAGAACATTTTCTATTTTTTATGTCTTCACCAAATATCTTTTGAGCATTTTTATTATGCCATATGATATTCATCTTTTTATCAAATAAGATAAGTACTTCAGAGCTCAATGCTAAAACTGCATCTAAAATACCTTTCAATTGAAAGTTTTTAGCATCCGCATCAATTATATCAGTTTTTAACACCGAATCTTTTTTTGATAATTCAACTATATCCATAGAATTGTAATAATTATTCTTTTTTGACTAAAAACAGTGTAGCTATAATGACATACATTATATATCATAATATTAGAAACATCAGAATTTATTATGCGATTTATTAAACAAGTTCTAACTAACTTAAAATAATACTATATTAGTATACAGTAAACTCATATATACAACAATAAGATTTTGTAATTATTATTAATATGATATATTCTTATTTTCAATATACCGAAGATATTTTAGTTTTTGACTATTTTGCTAAAACCTAACCCGAATAATTGCAAAAATTTTCTTCAGGCAATAGCCTGATTAAAGCAAACTATTCTGCTTCAGGTATAATGTTAAAAATAAAAATAACACTAAAAATATATAATATGGAAAAAAACGCAATTATGCTTTCACATGAAGATCTGATCAAAGATATTACAAATTTTCTCCCGAAAAAAATGAAATAGCATACTGGTGGCTTGGTCAACACAGCTTTATTCTAAAAACCAACACTAAAATAATTTATATTGACCCGTTTCTTTCAGAACACCCGAAGCGATTAGTCGCGCCACTTTTAACTGCAAAAGAAGTTGCTGAAAATGCAAACTTAATTTTAGGCTCTCACGATCATATCGATCATATTGACAGGAAAATTTGGAAGGAAATTATTAAGCATTCAAACACAGTACATTTTGTTGTTCCGGAACTGCTTAAGGATAATATTCAGAAAGAACTTAATATACCTGACATTCAAATTACAGGTTGTGATGATAGCAGAGAAATAGAAGTAGACGATATAAAAATCACAGGAATTGCTGCTGCCCATGAATTTTTGGACCAGGATCCAAAGACAAAACAATATCCTTATCTGGGTTATATTCTGGAATTAGACAATATAGTAATATATCATTCAGGTGATACATGCCTGTATGAGGGAATGACAACAAAATTAAAAAATTGGAATTTTGATATAGCATTTTTACCTATAAACGGAAGAGATGCAATTAGATTAAGTTCCGGTTGTATTGGAAATATGACTTACCAGGAAGCAGCAGACCTTAGTGGAAACATTACACCGCATTTAACAGTCCCTGGTCATTATGGAATGTTTGCAAAAAACACTGTTGATCCCAAACTCTTTTATGATTATATGCAGGTAAAATACCCTGAACTGGAAGTCAAACTCTGCAAACCTGGGACAAAAAATATTTATATAAAAAGAAGAATATAATCAGAAAGTTTATTCCTCTTCGTATTTCTTGCGACCAATATAAATAGACTGAAGAATCCCCAGACATATCATAGAAGTAATCATAAACGAACCACCGTAACTTACAAGCGGCAAAGGCAGCCCTGTTATAGGCATAAGTCTGATATTCATACCAATGTTAACAAATGAATGCTCAAAAAACAAAGCTGCAATACCAGCTGCAACAAGATATCCAAACTTATCCCTGGCAAAATAGGCTGTTCTTAACATAGTATAAAGCAAAAGGATATATAAAAACAAAAGTGCCATAGAACCTAAAAAACCGGATTCTTCAGCTATTACAGAAAAAATAAGGTCTGAATTAGAAACACTTTGCGGTAAAAAACCCAATGCATTCTGGGTTCCATGTGTAAGCCCTTTTCCGTATAAACCTCCACTGCCAACAGATAAAATGGTCTGATGACTTGTCCATCCCTGGTCTAAAGGTGCCCGTTCAGGATTAAGAAAAACCAAAATTCTTTCTTTTTGATAACCTTTAAGAAAAGGATAACCGGCAGGAATAATTATCATAACAGCGACAATAGCAAGAACTATATATTTCCAACTTAACCTTGCAGCAAAAGCAATAGATGCAAATATCACAATAAAAACAAGAGAACTGCCAAGATCTGGTTGTTTTAATACTAAAAGAAAAGGAACAACTGTTATTATCCCCAACCCTGCCAAATGTATAATATTATTGATTTTAAATGTTCTTAATGATGCAAATCTTGCTGCTAAAAGTAATGTTGAAATTTTAGCAAACTCTGAAGGTTGAATACGTATTCCACCAAATTCAAGCCATCTTGTAGCTCCGTAAACTTTTACTCCAATAAAAAAAATAAACACAAGCAATATCAAAGAGAAAAAATACAAAACAGGTGACATTAATCCAAGTATACGATAATTCATATAACTAAGGACAAACCACAAACAAGCACCAATAACTATCCACATGAGCTGCTTTTCCCATGCACTAATCATACTGCCGCCAACCTGTTGTCCGGCACTATAAATAAAAAGCACCCCAATTGTCAGCAGACACCCCCCAGAAAAGCATTGCAAAAAATCAATTTTGAGAAACTGCTTTTTTAGAAAGCGAAACTTTTCGGCAAAAAAAGATATTTCCTTATCTTCATTATCATAAAGTTGAAAAATATGTTTCATCAGGTAAGCTTACATTCAAACTGGATATTCAAAATTTTCATTCTTAATTCGAACAATCTACTTATTTGATTTTCCAGTATGTCTATATTTTTTTTAAAACATTCTTTACTTAACAGTACATTCAGACAGCCAAGGATACTATTTATATTTGCAACAATTCTTTTAGCCAAAGCCCTTTTCAGTGCTGGCATTTCACTTTCTCCAAGCTCTTCTATATCCAGTATCTTTGAAATAGTATTCCCATAAAAGCAAAGAACTTTTACTCCAATTGAAGTAGCTTTAACATCTATTACAGTTGAAATAAGTCTACTAAATTCAGATGCCAAACTCTCTATTTCCAGGTATATTTCCGAATCTGACTTTTGATCAACGCTATCAAAAAATAAATCGTCATCCAAATTATCCAAATTATCCAAATTATCCAAATCATCCAAATCAAAATCATCCCGGTTTGATAAGAAAGTATTTCCAGGCATAGAAGATGTATGAGAAAGATGCTTCCAAATCACTTCTGATTCATTAGGCAAATCTAAATAATTAGATAATTTCGCTGTGTAAGAATTAATATTCTCATCTTCCTGCTTCAATTCAACTTCCCAGTCAAACTCAGTCCATTTTTTATATTTTTCGATATCCATTCAAGATAATCCCGGAAACTGTTTATTCTACATCATTCCTTCTGAAAGTCTATCTGAAAGAATTTTTTCTACTTTTTCCGCATCACCCCATAAATCTTCAAGCTGATACTTTTCCCTTGCCTCAACACTTAAAATATGGACAATAACATCTCCAAAATCTATTACAATCCACTGAGTATTTGCTTCACCATCTACAGCTAGCGGTCTCACATCATAAGATTCTCTTATTTTTCTACGTACCCACTCTGCAATTGCATTCAAATGAGGCTGAGATGTACCTGTACAAATAACAAAATAGTCCGCAACTAAAGATACATCTCCAACCTTTATTATTGCAATATCTTCTGCTTTTCTATCTTCAGCAATTTCAGCACAATATTTTGCTAATTGTTCCGGGCTTATTTCTCTCTTTTCTACGGTCATCTAGATCCCTTTCTATAAATTATTCTATATAAAGATTATTCACTGTAATATAATCCAATACTTCACTATTTACTAAATCTTTTATATTTTCTTTATTAATAATCCTTTCTCTAATATTTGTAGCAGAAACAGGAAAAACAGGCATTATCTGAATCGTCGAAACCAACTTTTTAGACATCTCTCTAGTCCAATTTTCAGACAGACTTTTTACTGTTACTCTTTCACCCGGCCTGGGATAAGTAAGTATATCCCACTTTCCTGCTATATCCTTTCCCCTATACCAGCTATGAAGCTGATCAAGACTATCCTCTCCAATTATTAGGATTAAGTTGTCACCGGAGTTGATTTTTTCCAGTTCAAGCAAGGTATCATACATATATGACAATTTCGGTAAACGCTTATACTCAATATCTGAAGTTGTAAAACATGTATAATTTTTTATTGCAATCTCAAGCATGTTCATTCTATCTTTAAAAGACGAAATAGGTTTCCCAGGTTTATGCGGAGGCGCTGCAGACAGTACAAAGAGGATTTTGTCAATATCTGTATTGTCTATAATCGATTTAGCAAGACTTATATGTCCATTATGAGGAGGATCAAATGTTCCCCCGAAAACACCTATATTCATAAGATTTATTCCAGCTTTTCCTGAATTCCAATATTATTAAATTAACAACTTACAGATTAACAATATTACCAAATAACTAATAGTTTTAAAGTAATTTTTATTGTTTTTAGAAAAAATTTTCTTTTACCCTAAAAAACGCAGTTGATTTTGAAGGCTTATATGCGAGGCAGCTAGGTGAAGCTGTCCAGCTACTTTTTACTAAAGCAACAGTAGTTCATTTTTTTAAATACATACTTTTAAGTAGCTGGACTGCAATCCAACGCTAACGAATCAGATAAGCCTTCAAAATCAACCTTTATGGTAGAAAAAAACAAAAAAATCTTTTTCACCCATTTGGAATATTAAATTTATTTTAAAGCCTTATTTGTAAGCAATATCCACCTTTTTTGTTTTTTCTACTGCGAGTTCTAGTTTTAAACTCTGAAGTTACTATGTTATATCGAAGATATTTTTGTTTTTAGCTTATTTTGCTACAAACAACCTTGATAATTTATTAATTACTATAGAACCAATCAGTTTTAGGTATAATTTACTGAAATTGAACAAATGTAATAATAAATTCATATACTATAATAAAGATATCTGTACTGATTAATACTAAATAACAAATTTAATATAAGAAACTCTAATGAACCTGATATTAATTAACAAGAACGACTTTATATCGAGAAATACTGTTGAGATAAAAGGTAGAAGAGCTAAACATATTTTTTCTGTCCATAGAGCAGTGAAAGGGAAGGAACTTAATATTGGTTTAATTAACGGTAAGCTAGGAAAGGGAGTTGTAATTGAATTAAATTCAGAGCTGATAAAATTAAACTGTAAATTTAATCAGACTCCCCCTTCCCCTATTCCATTAACACTAATCCTTGCACTTCCACGCCCCAAAACATTTAAAAAAGCAATCCATGCAGCAATAACTCTAGGAGTTAAAAAAATTTATATTATAGAATCATGGAAAGTAGATAAAAGTTACTGGCAGAGTCCGGTCATAACTACAGAACAATTAAATGAGCAGATCGTTCTTGCACTTGAACAAAGCAAGGATACAATTTTCCCGGATATAGCTTTCAAACGCAGATTCAAGCCCTTTGTAGAAGACGAACTTGCTAAAATAATAAGAGATACTACCCCTCTTTTAGCTCATCCCAACTCCACCGAACAATGTCCTTACAATTCTTCCTCCCCAATAACTTTGGCTATAGGTCCGGAAGGCGGTTTTACCGAATATGAAGTTCAGTCTTTTGAAAAGCAAGGATTTACTTCTGTTTCTATAGGCCCGCGAATTCTTAGAGTCGAATATGCAATACCTGCTCTTATAAATAGAATTATATAATAATATATTTTCTTCTCATATATGGGCATTTCTTATCTTATCACTTCAACCTTAAATGCTGAAATTATAAAAGAACAGCAGGTATAAGTTCGGACTATAATCAAACTTATTTTAATTAAATCTATTGATAGGTAGATAGTTTATCCCTATAATTAAAAATTATCGGACAATAATTTTATCGTATTTTTTTGAAGTTTGGCCATAAAATATTTCCAAATATTATAACTAAAAGAGGAGGATAGAAATGACTCATGTAGCACACCAGGGAGTAGAAAAGCCGCTCAAACCTTTTTCCCTCATATTTTTTGTTGAGCTGTGGGAACGTTTCGGTTATTACGGAATGCAAGCACTTATTGTTGTCTATTTTATAAAGCACTTAGGCTATTCAGACACAATAGCAAGTATTACATTTGGTGCATTTGCAGCACTTGTATATGCCTTTATAAGTATTGGAGGGTATATCGGAGACAAAATACTCGGCACAAAAAGAACTATGGTTTTTGGTGCGGTTGTACTTGCTATAGGTTATGGACTTTTGTCCTATCATCCTCAACAGACAATATTTTATGCTCTTGCTGTAATAATTGCAGGAAATATGCTTTTTAAAGCAAATCCATCAAGTCTCGTTTCAAAATTATATGCTCCTGATGACCATAGGGTTGACGGTGCTTTCACAATGTACTATATGGCTATAAATATCGGTTCGTTCTGTTCTCAGATAATCTGCCCTATTCTCCAACTTAAATATGGATTTGGATCAGCGTTTTTAGTCTGTTCAATAGGTTTAGTTATAGCAATTATAGCATATGCAATATTCAAACCGCTAATTAAAGAAATTGGATCAGAAGCTGATTTTAGACCTCTTAATTATCTTCATCTCTTATATTTAATTGTGCTGCTTATTGTTCTTGTATTTGTATGTAGATGGCTTCTAACTCATCTGGTTGTAACCAACATTATCCTTGGCCTTGCATTAATAGTCACATTTGGTATTCTTTTCAAATTTATATTTACAGCTGATTCAACAGAGCAGAGAAATAAATATATTGTCAGCTTAGTATTAATTGTTGAAGCAATTATTTTCTTTGTTCTTTATCAGCAAATGCCGACTTCTCTAAATCTATTTGCTATAAGAAATACTGACCATTCAGTCTTCGGGCTTATTATTCCTGGCCCATCATTTCAGTCACTAAACCCGTTCTGGATAATGATTGGAAGTCCTATTTTAGCATGGTTCTATACAAGAATGGGAAAAAAGGGGAAAGACTTTTCAATGCCTGCAAAATTTGCATTCGGTATGTTGCTTTGCTCTCTAGGTTTTTTAACTATTCCATTTGTTACTAAATTTATTGTTCCGGGAAAAGCAATCGTCTCAGGTAACTGGCTTATAATTGTTTACGGTTTTCAAAGTATTGGAGAACTGCTAATTTCAGGATTGGGACTTGCTGCAATTACCAAACTTGTTCCTCAAAAAGTTATGGGATTCATGATGGGAGCATGGTTCATGTCTTCCGCTGTAGCAATGTCACTTGGAGGCTTTGTCGCAGCTATAGCAAGTGTACCTAAGGGCGATTTCGGTGACCCAGCGCTATCATTACCTATATATTCAGATCTTTTTCTTAAATTGGGAGTAGGTGCATTTATCTGCTGTATTATAATGTTTGTATTTGTTCCTAAGCTCAAAAAGTTCATGGGTTAATTTAACTAAAATATGAATCTGCCTCCATTCATTATTTTTTATAATGTATGGAGGTTTTTTTATTGAATCATTTATGGAAACAATTATACAAAAAACAAGAATTAAATCTATTGACGCAGTAAGAGGTCTTGTAATAATAGTTATGGCTCTTGACCATACAAGAGAGTTCCTAGGGCCAGTTAATGTTCCAATTTCTGACATTGCTAATATATCTTCAATACTTTTTTTTACTCGGTGGTTAACAAACTTTTGTGCTCCGGCATTTTTCATACTTGTAGGAATAGGATCATTTTTATACGGAAGTAATCCAAACAAAAACAAATCCGATTTATGCATATACTTAATAACAAGGGGAATATGGTTAATTTTTATTGAACTGACTATTGTTGCTTACGGTTGGTACGGTCATATTGGCGGCGATATTATAAAATTGAAAGTTTTATGGGCACTTGGATGCTCTATGATATTTTTAGCTCTAATCATCTGGCTTCCCAAATGGATCATAGCTTTTCTCGCAATATTTATAATTGCAGGTCATAATTTAATGGACGGAATTACTCCGGCACAAACAGGTCTTCAAAATATAATTTTGGAATTTGTCATATCTACAGATATAAGTTCCATTTATTTGGAAAGCTTATCTATGTATCTTACCCTCTTATTCCCTGGATAGGAATAACAGCTTTAGGTTATATAATTGGCCCTACATTTAAAAAAGAAAAATCAGAACGGGATAAGATTTTACTTTCAACAGGAATTATCTTTATTATGATATTCATCATAATAAGATGTTTTAATATCTACGGAGAGCCAAAACACTGGTCTAATTTCAATAATATACTTTTATCATTCGAATCATTCTTAAATACATCAAAGTATCCACCATCATTACTTTTTACATTAATGACACTCGGACCTTTTTTTATTTTTATATGGTTTTTCGAAAAAATTGACAATAAGTTTACAACATTTTTAAATATATATGGTAAAGTTCCATTTTTCTTTTATATCCTTCACATATATATCATTAGATGGATTACATCTATCCACTCAATAATTTTTTATGGGAGATATGATAAATGGTGGTTCGGACCAAGCAGAAGGTGGCCCGAGGCTTATAGTCAAAATTTATTTTTAGTTTATGGAATTTGGATTGCAGTTATTGTTATAATGTTTCCATTATGTTACTGGTTTAAAAATATCAAGAATAGGCATAAGAATTGGTGGTGGTTAAGTTATTTTTAATTTTTCTCTAAAGCCTCTTGTATTTATTCAACATTACTGTAGTTTAAAGGCTGATGCGGTTTTACTGTAACTTATTCAAATCTCCCTATCCCCACCACATATGTCCCATTACAGTAAAGCCCATCAACTTTATCAAAAAACTTCAATATTTTCAAACCATATTTTTCAATGGAATTATATTGTTTATTACCAATAAGTTCTACTGTATTTTCATAGTCAGATAGAAGATCATATTTGATAGGTTCAGCTGTATTATTGATAATAACCAGAATGCTTTCGTTCTCATAGCTTCTAGTATATGTAATTAATTCTTCATGAATATCAACCCATTTGAAGTTACCATAATGCAATGCTTTCTCATCAGTTCGTATTTTTATTAGTTTTTTTACAGTTTCAAAGATCTTTTTATTCCATTTATTACTATCCCAAATCATACATTTTCTGCATCCAGGATCATTTTCTCCAGTCATTCCTATTTCAGTACCATAGTATATCATAGGAATACCTATAAATGTATAAACTATACCAAGACACATAATCATCTTATCTTCATTCTCCTTCAAAGATGTAAGCATACGCTCTGTATCATGAGAGTCCAACAAATTCAACATAGCACTATTTGCTGTGTCTGTATTCCTCATCAATAGTTTATTTATTCTTACTCTGAATGTCTCTTTATCTATGATATTTCTTGCAAAATGATCCTTTACGGCCTGAGTTAAACCATAATTCATAGCACCATCAAATTGATCTCCACGAAGCCATGGTTCCCCGTTATCCCATATTTCACCAATAATTAATGCGTCTTTGTTCAAAGCTTTAACCTGTTGCCTAAACTTTCGCCAAAAAGTATGTGATATCTCGTTCGATACATCAAGCCTCCAGCCATCAACATTGAACTCCTTTATCCAGTATTTACCAACATTAATCAAGTAATCTTGGAGTTCAGGGTTATTTGTATCTAATTTGGGCATAATTGAGTAATACCCGAAGCATTCATAAGACAACACCTCCTCTCCATCAAGAATATACCAATCCTCTGATGTTGCATTTTGCTCAGCATATGATATCTTTTTCATATCTATTGGAAATTTCTTTATAAAAAACCAGTCTTTATATTTTGATTTTTCTTCATTTTCAACAACATCCCTGAATGCAAAAAAATCAGTTGCTGAATGATTAAAAACAGCATCTAAAAAAACCTTCATTCCAAAGCCATGCGCCTTATCAACTAATTCTTTAAAGTCTTCTTTCGTTCCAAAATGAGGATCGATCTCAAAATAATCAATTATATCGTATTTATGACTTGAATTTGATTTAAAAAATGGAGTCATGTAAATAACATTTATTCCTAATTCTTTCAAATATTCAAGTTTACTTATTATTCCGGGCAAATCTCCTCCCATAAAATTATCAGTCGTAGGTTCTGTACCCCACTCAACAGTTCCTGGTGGATTTAAGTCAGGGTTACCATTACAAAATCTTTCAGGGAAAATTTGATAGCACACTACAGAATGAATCCATTCAGGTACAACATGCAAATCAGTTTCATTAATATAAGGGTACTGGAAAAAATATTCAGAAAATTTACTTTCCAGAATATTACCAACTATACCTGCTTCAGTAAAAAAATGAACTTCTCCCCTTCTAATAAGCTTAAAGTAATACGTAAAGCGTTTAGATCTTTCAAAAATCTCTATCTGATAATAATCATATTCCACATCACTTAAAACACACTCCATTCTCAGCTCTTTTTTATGATGCCATGAATACTTGTCCCCATATACCAGTATTACTTTATCAAAGTCGGCAAATGCTGTTCTCAATCTAATATGCAGTTTATTTTCTGATACAGCATACGCATAATAGCTTTTGGATTTGTGATAAATAGCAAGTTTGTTCATAAAATAACCTTTCTGTTTATTTTATAATTTACGACCAAACCTTTTCTCGAGCTCTTTAAAAGATATATTGATTACAGTAGGTCTGCCATGTGGACATGAAAAAGGTAGATTACATCTGGAAAGTCTTCTGATTAGCTCATTGGATTCTAAAAGAGATATTTTATCATGAGCTTTTACAGCAAGTTTACAGGCAGCTCCGGCAATAATTGAATCATCAATCTTTTTGATAGATTCACCGTTTGAAATTATTTCATCAAGCAAATCAGATATTAAACCTGAAATATTATCCATTGGGAAATCTGGAGGTATGGCTGTTACCAATACTGTATCTTCCCCAAAAGGTTCAATTTCAAACCCTAAATTATTAAAAACAGCCTGTTTTTTATTAATAATATTAGCCTCTATTCGACTTAAAGTAACTGTTATCGGCATCAGTAATTTCTGAGAATTAGATTCATCAGGAGAACTATTAAGCATTTTTTCATATAAAATTCTTTCATGAGCAGCATGCTGATCAATAATAATTAAACCTATATCCGAGGTTCCTAAGATATAAGTATCATCAAGATTTCCGATAACATTTATATTGCCACTCCCAGGCAAGGAAATTTTTTCTTTCTTAAAACTATAATTAGATTCCATTTTAACATCTTTTTCATCAGTCACTAAATCTAAATTTAAATTACCACTTTCCGGTAAATCCTTTTTAGGCTTAGTAGGATTCTTTATAGGTTTATTCAGAGTAGAAAGTATCGGCTTTCCTATTTTTGGTTTTTCTGGAGTTATTTCTGTTTGAATAGGAAGAACATCAGTACTTTCAATATTTAGCACCTGTCTTTCTATGTAGGAAACCTCTGCTCCCTGTAATATTGAATTTAATGAAAGTTTCTGAGTAGAAACAGCAGAAACAGGCTTTACAGCCTTTCTTAAGGCCTCACTGATTCCCTGACGTATTACTGAAGACATCAAACGTTCATTTCTGAAGCGTGCTTCATGTTTAGCAGGATGAACATTGATATCTACATCCCTAGGACTAAGGTTCACATAGAGAGTAACAACAGGATATGATCCTTTCATTATCATTGTATCATAAGCATCGCGAATAGCAGAATATGCTATATTGGTTTTGATTGGACGGCCATTTATAAAAATTCTTTGCTCACGTCTATTATTCTTAACAAAACCTGGAACAGAAATATACCCATTAACTTTTATTCCGGAATTTTCAAAATCTATAGGAACCATCGAAGATACTGCGTGATTTCCAAGCAAAACACCCAACCGTGGAAGTATATCTTTGTCTGCAGGAGTAGAAATAACAGTTCTGCCATCCATCTTTAACTCAAATGCTATTTCCGGATTTGCCAATGCCAATAAGCAAAGTGCCTCGTGAATATGTTTCTCCTCAGTGACAGCACTTTTTAAAAACTTTTTTCTTGCAGGTGTATTAAAGAAAATATCAGAAATTCTGATTTCAGTTCCGGGAGCACATCCGATAGGATTTTCGCTTATAAATCTTCCACCATGAACAATAACTTCAGTTCCTTCAACCATATTCTGTTTGCGTGTGCGTAATCTGAAGCGAGAAATAGAAGCAATACTTGGAAGAGCTTCTCCCCTAAATCCCATTGTAACAATATTGTTTATATCATCTTCTTTTAAGATTTTACTGGTAGCATGGGCTTCAAGACAAAGCAAAGCATCATCTGAATCCATACCTAAGCCATCATCAACAACAGCAATTAACTTTTTTCCGGAATTCTCAATATTAACATAAATATTTTTAGCTGAAGCGTCGATAGAGTTTTCCACAAGCTCTTTAACGACTGATGCAGGTCTTTCAATAACCTCTCCGGCAGCAATTTTATTGCTGATGTTTTCAGGTAATATTCTAATAGAACTCATTTTTTAAAATTGATTAAGATACTGTTTCTTTCAGGCTTTAAAGTTCTTCTATAACTATTTTTCAAGTAAAGATTATTTTTCATTCTAACAATATCTTCTGCATTATTTATAATATTAATGAAAGTAGGCATTCCCCTTATATTATCGAAAGCAGGATCAAAAGACAAAGGTATTATATCAACATCAATAATTTCATAGGCTTTAGCAAAATTATAGATTGCCCTTGTTTTATCACCGGCAAGAGAATACAACCCGGCAAGATGAATATATGTTGAGGCTGAATCAGGTTTTAATAAACTTGCATTTAAGAACTCTTCGATAGCCTCATTATGCTTAAACTGTTTCTCAAAAGTCAATCCTAAACTTTCTCTTGCAAAAGCATCATCAGGGTTGTTTTTTCTCATAAGCATAAACATACTTTGAGCCTGTTCATAATCTCCCCTTGAATATAATATTCCGCCAAGTAAAGATAATACAGTTCGATTTTTAGGATAAAACAATAACAGATTCCTTAAATTATCCTCTGCTTTATCATATAAACCATCTGCAATTTCTTTTTTAATTTCTTGTATAAAACGATATAAGTTTAGATTTCTTTCATCTTTTGCTTTTGAATCTAACATCTCAAGATCAGGCTTGTCCTTTGAAAGAAGAATATCCAAAGATGCAGCTACTTGCTTTTCCCTATCTGATTCAAAAACAATGCAGTATTTAATTAAAGCAAAAGTTATAAAAATCACAAAAAGTAAAAAAACAACAAGTTGTATTATTGGTTTATTCACGCCTTAACTATCAAACTAAATATGTTATATTAATTGTCTTTTAATTTTTCTAATTCTTCTTTTAATAATCCAATAGTTTTCTCAAGTTCTTTAACTTTGTTTTTAAGAGTTTTAACCTGTTTAGGCACAAGTTGTTTTGCCATAAAATCTCTTGCAGGAACAGCAGGATAACCAATAATGGCTCCACCCGGAGGTACATCATCTTTTACAACAGCGCAAGGGCCAATTCTACAGCCATCATGTAAAGTAATATGACCATTAATACCTGCCTGAGCCGCTATAATAACCCCTTGTCCTACATTTGCACTTCCAGCTAAACCGCACTGCCCAACCAACATAGAGAATTCACCTATCGTAACGTTGTGAGCTACATGAACCTGATCATCAATTTTGACACCGGTTTTTATCCAAGTCTTTCCAAATCTAGCTCTATCTATTGTTGTGTTAGCTCCAATTTCAACATCATCATCAATTCTAACAATACCAACCTGAGGTATTTTTACAATACCAAATGCAGATGGAGCATAGCCAAAGCCATCCCCTCCAATACAAACATTAGGATGAATTATTACATTTGATCCCAAGATACAACGCTCTCTTATAACAACGCCTGGATAAATTTTACACTCAGAACCAATCTTTACTTCATGACCAATATACGTATTAGCACAAATGATACTCTTCTTGCCAATAACTGCTCCTTCTTCAATTACAGTATAAGCTCCAATATGACAGTCAGGTCCAATTTTTACAGAATCAGCAATTACAGCAGTTGGATGAATTCCAGGCTTATATTCTACAGGAGAAGCAGCAAAAAAATCTATTGCAGTGGAAAAAGCAGATGTAGGATCATCACACTTTATAAATGCCCTGCCTTTTGCAGGAATGCCATCAAATTCAGTTGGCACTAAAATAGTTACAGCGTCAGATTTTGCAACCATATCCAAATATTTTTTATTTCCAAGAAATGATACTTCATTTGCCTTAGCTTCACTTAAAGAGGCTACTCCAAAAAATTCAGCATCATTATTACCTACTAACTCTGCACTAAGCATTTTTGCAAGTTCACCTGCAGTCAATTTCTTCATATTGGTCTCCATGCACATTTATATCTAAATAAATGAATTAGAAATAATTACAATCATATTTAAAATCTATTTCTTATCTAAATCAGCAACTTTGTCTGAATTTCCTAAATTTAATTCTTTGATTACAGCATCAGTAAAGTCTATTGGCTCATCAAAATAAATTACAGCAGGAATACTGTTCATTGTACTTCCCGAACTATCAAAAACAATAGTGAATTTTTCCCTTTTGGCTTTACTTCTTACAACTTTTACAACTTCATCAATCAAAGCTTTTCTCATCTTTTCATATTCTTCATAAAGCTGCTTTTTCTTTTCTTCATTGTACTGCTGTATCTCAACATCTTTGGCTTGCAGCTGCCTATATTTATTCTGGGCAGCAATACGATTACTTTCTCTTTCAGCGTCGCTATATGCAATGTTCTGAGCAGCATCACGCATTTTTACAAATTCAGCATTTAACTTACTTCTTGCTTCATTTAAAGATGTTAAATACTTTCTGAATACCTCTGATTGCTTTTTTATTCTTGCATCTTCAAGTTTTGTTTTATAGTAGTTAGTAAATATTTTATTCATATTTACAACCCCTATTTTTTGATTTGAAACAGTATTTTCTGTTCCATCTGCAAAAACTAAGGACGAAAAAGCAAAAATGATTAAAATCGCATGGGTAATTACTATTTTCTTCATTAATCTCTCCTCTTAAATTTAAAAATATAAGTAAAATTAATCAAACTGTATATCATGAAGATAATGGTAACGACCATTAGGATCAGCCATCAACTCTTCATGTGTTCCATTCTCGATAATTCTACCTTTGTCTAAAACCAAAATCGTATCCGCATGCTTTATAGTACTAAGCCTATGTGCAATAGCAAAAACTGTTCTATTTTCCATAAGATTTGTTAATGCATCCTGCACCAGCTTCTCTGTTACCGTATCAAGTGCACTTGTAGCCTCGTCAAGTATAAGTATTGGAGGATTTCTTAATATAGCTCTGGCAATCGCTATTCTCTGTTTTTCTCCACCACTCAATTTAAACCCTTTTTCACCAACAACTGTATCATAACCTTCAGCATGATTACCTCCAACAATAAATCGATGTGCATTAGCCTGCCGTGCAGCATTTTCTATCTCTTCCTGACTCACTTCACGCTTAGCGCCATAAGCAATATTATTTCTTATTGTATCATTAAAAAGAATTGTATTTTGTGTCACAATTCCTATAAGATCTCGTAAATCACTTATCTTCAGATCCCTTACATCAACTCCATCAATTGTAACTTTTCCCGCTGAGACATCATAAAACCTTGCAAGCAAGTTAGCAATAGTGGATTTTCCTGATCCTGTCTCACCTACAACTGCAACCATTTTCCCTTTTTTAAGAGAAAAGTTTATATCATTTAAGACTTTGTTTTCATTATCCTGATAAGCAAAAGCAACATTTTTAAAAGCTATTTCACTTTTAAATTCTTTGATCGGAACAGGATCGTTCTTTTCTTCCAAACTGGTATCCATATCATATAAGTCAAAATATCTGTCTGCTGCCGCCATACACTGTTGGAGACTGTTATTGACTCTGGATAATTGTTTTAAAGGCTGATACGCCAAAAGTGCAGGTACAATTAAAACAATTACATCACTTATCATTATACAGGATGTATAAGCATAGATAAAGAAAACGGCAATTGCAGCAACGCCTACAAATTCTGTAAGCGGACTCATCATCAAAGAAGCTCTCATAGCTTTTATTAATGCAGAAAAGAACTTTGTATTAATGCTACTGAAATTATTATACTCATCTTTCTCAGTATAATATGCCTTAACCAGAATTATACCCGAAAAAACTTCGTACATCCTGGAAATAACTTCGGCTATTTTCTGATTTGAAACAGTAAATACACCCCTAACCTTTTTACCTATAATAACTAATGGTAACAGAATAAGTAAAGCTGCTGCAATCATTACCCCAAGCAATACAAAGTTGTTATTCGTAATACTTACAAATATAATAAATCCACCACACCCTGCTATTTGAAAAGGACAACTTGTCAAATCAGCAATACTGTTTGAAACACCTGCCTGTATCTGGCCTGTATCCTGAATGCAACGACTAATTAACTGCCCTACATCAGCCTTACCATAAAAAACAAGAGACTGGTTTAATAAACGTTTAAATATTAGGTTTCTCATATCTGCTACAACTCGTGTTCCAACCCACTGCATACAATAATTATTAATATAGGTAGCCAGATTTTTTAAAAACCAAACAAACACAAAACTACAAATAAAAAGGATTAAACCTATAAATGTCATTTCTCCGTTTTTACCTTCCAGGTTAATACCAAAATAACGTCCTATTGTCAGAATAGAATCGAGTTGGGAAGCACTTATCTTAGTTATATCATCTGTTGGTTTTGTTTTACTTTTTTGAGAAGATTCAGAATCTGGAACAGCCTTAAGTTTAGGAGCAGGTTTACCAGTAGCCATTGCCACCTGAGCTTTTAACTGAGTAGTATTTTTTTCAAAAGGTGCAATAAGGCCTTTTAACCAAAAAAAACTAGCACCAAAAAAACCTCCTGTAAGAACACCGGCAATTATTCCAATAATCAAAACTGTTTTATATGGTTTAACAAACTTAAGCAGTCGAAGGTATGATTGGCGTTTAAAGTTTTCTGTTCTCATATTTTAAGAGCACCTATAAATTTTGTATAATTCTAGCATTCATAGAAAGTGAATCAACACAATCACTGAAATTTCAAATTAAATATTGTTATTTTATAAAGAGATTTTACTCCGACAACCAAATTTGCCGGAGTTTTTTATGGCAAGATTAACTTAATACTTTTTCAATAGAATCAACAACATATTTTAGTTGTTCATATGTCAATTCAGGGTAAATAGGAAGAGCAAGTATTTCTTTTGAAATTTTTTCACTGATTGGGAAATCACCTTCTTTATGACCAAGTGATGCAAAGCATTTTTGTAAATGCAGAGATAATGGATAATAAATAGCTGAACCAACGCCAAGTTTACCAAGCCCGGCTTGAAGGGAATCTCTTTTTCCATTTTTCACAAGAACGCAATATTGATTATATATATGTCTTGTTGCATTTGGAGTATTCTTAGGTAAAACAAGCTTATCAGCAACTTTTGTTTCTGCAATCAATTTTTCATACTTGTCTGCATTATTCTGTCTAGCAGCACTCCATTTATCGAGATAATTTAATTTAACATTCAATATCGCAGCCTGAAGAGCATCAAGACGGAAATTTCCTCCTACATACTCATGAAGATATCTTGTTTTGGGATCTGCACCATGATTTCTGAACATTTTCAGCATTTCATATTTTTCCTGATCGTTGGTAGTAACAATACCACCATCGCCAAAAGCACCAAGATTCTTACTTGGGTAAAATGAAAAACAACCGTAATCGCCATAGCTTCCGGCTCTTTTTCCAAGATATTCAGCGCCAATTGCCTGAGCTCCATCTTCTATAACAGTAAGATTATGTTTTTTAGCTATTTTCATAATCTTGTCCATCTTTGCCATCTGTCCATAAAGATGTACAGGCATAATAGCTTTGGTTTTAGGCGTAATTTTCTCTTCAATCAGATCTGGATCAATATTAAAATCCTCCGGATCAATATCAACAAAAACGGGCTTTGCACCTACTCTCCAAATTGCACCAACAGTAGCGAAAAACGTAAATGGAGTAGTAATAACTTCATCACCGGCACCTATACCATCAACCATTAATGAAATAATAAGTGCATCTGAACCTGAAGAAACCCCACAGGCATACTTACAATTACTATATTCAGCAATAGCAGCTTCGAAATCCTCAATTCTTTTTCCACCGACAAAAGCCTGTTGACTACATATTTCATCAACAAGAGGAATTACTTCATCTCTTAAATTATTTTCATCATATTGAGCTTTCACATCCAGTAGCTGTACCTTCATTATCAAGATTCCTCCTTAGCTAAATTATAGTTATATATAATATCATTGATTGGCTGTAAGTATAAAATAAGCATAATTGTTATATAAACAATAGTAACTTACTAAAGTTTTAGTATTTTTAAGAAAGAGTTTTATTGAAATAAAAAATTATTTCCTTATACAGTATAGTAAATAGTTTTTTCTAAAAAAAATCAAAAACTGAAAAATATAAAAAGAAGATGAATATACTTACCAATATTCCGTTTAAACTCCAATATAACTCATTAATCAAACAATTGCACATCAAAGAGGAAAGCGGTTACTGCAATAATCTTCAAAAAATCATACAACAGGCAAATAAGCTTGCAAGCCCAAAAGCTTTGTATAAGAAAACTAAAATAAAGATAAATTCAAAAAATGAAACAATTATTGAAAATATCTGTTTCCCTGGAAAAATATTAAGTAAATGTCTACGAGAAACTAAATTTGTTTTTCCATTTATTGCAACATGTGGCAACGAAATAGACAGCTTAAAAACAGAGGAAACAGATTTTCTTGAAAGCTATATTATTGATATAATTAAAGAAAATTTACTTCAATTCAGTTTAGACTTTCTTGATTTACACATATCTAAAAAATATGGGATAAAAAAAACAGCTTCAATCAATCCCGGCACAGAGGATATGATCTCATGGCCAGTTGAACAACAAAAAGAATTATTTTCACTTTTCCCTGAAGTTGAAAAAACAATAGGAGTTAAACTTACAGAAAGCTATATGATGTTACCCAATAAATCTATTTCAGGACTAAAATTTCCTACAGAAATAGACTTTCACAATTGTAGCATTTGCAAACGTAAAAAATGTCCTACAAGAACTAAGTCTTTCGACCAACAATTATATGATAAATTCATTGGCAACTAATCTACTTTTCATAGAGTTAAAAATTTATTTAACTTAAAAATTCCATATCTTGTAAATACAAATATTGTTAGATATACTCAATGTTACAATCAACGATTAATAACTTGACATTTGCAACAAAAAGCAGGGAGGTTTATTATGATGACTTCAAGGGAAAGAACACTTAAATTTATCAAGGGAGAAAGTGTTGACCGGGTCCCTTTTCATCCTATCATTATGCGTTTTGCCGCAAAATACTGCAATGTGAAATATCGTAATTTTTGTCTTAATTACAAAGATAAATGTAGAGCAATGATAAAGTGTGCAGAAGATTTCGACATAGATTGGGTGACAGTTATGTCAGACCCCTATGCCGAAGCTGAAGCATTTGGAATGGAGTTTGAATATCCGGAAAATGATTTACCAAAGCCCAAAAATGGACACTTGATTAAAAATATAGATGATATAGATAAACTTAAAATTCCAAATATAAAAGACCATGCAAGAATGATGAACAGAGTTCATGAAATAGAAGAATATAAAAGACTTGCTGGTGACAAATATTTTATTGTAGGCTGGGTAGAGGGACCTTTAGCAGAATATGTAGATATCAGAGGTCTGGCTGAAGCCTGTTTGGATTTGTTCGATTATCCTGAAAAAATAGAAAAAGTATCGTCAATTGCACTGGAAACCGCAAAAAAATTTGCACAAGCTCAAGTAGAAGCCGGAGCGCACTGCATAGGAGTAGGTGATGCAGCCTGCTCACAAATAGGTCCAAGATTATACAAAAGATTGTTTTTTGAAAAACAGAAAGAACTTATAGAATATATTCACTCTCTCGGGGCTATAGCTAAACTCCATATTTGTGGAAATACTTCTAAGATTTTGCCTGGAATGATTAATACAGGTGCAGATATTGTTGATATTGATCATCTTGTAGGTTCTATGGAACCTTTTGCAGATTTGCTTGGCGAAAAACAGGTCTTCTCAGGTCTAAGCGATCCGGTTACAGTCATACAGGATGGAGATGAAAATTGTATAAAAGAAAGTGTTATTGCATGCTACAGGCAGGCCAAAGGCAGATGTATAGTCTCTGCCGGCTGTGAAATAACACCCGAAACATCAATAGAAAATTTTAAATATTATCAAAATGCATCTAAAGAAGTTTAACTCAAAAGACAGGAGAGATAAAAATGTCAGCAATATTTGAACAGATCAGCGAAGCACTGATTGACGGAATGAGGGCAAAAGTATTAGAGTTAACTCAAAAAGCGTTAGATGAAGGTATCGCTCCCAAGGATATCCTTAACAAAGCTCTTTTAACAGGAATGAATGAGGTTGGTGTATTATTTAAAGAAGGAGAACTATTTGTTCCTGAAGTACTTGTTGCAGCCAGAGCAATGAATGAAGGCATTGACCTTCTTAAACCTCACATGAATGAAGCTGATATAGAAAAGAAAGGTAAAATCCTGCTTTGTACCGTAAAAGGAGACCTTCATGATATAGGTAAGAATCTTGTTAAAATGATGCTCGAAGGAGCAGGCTTTGAAGTAATTGATATGGGTATTGATATTACTCCTGAAGCAATTGTTGAGGCTGTAAAAGAGCATAAACCAAACATGGTAGGTATGTCTGCTTTACTAACAACAACAATGGTCTCTATGAAAGATACAATAGAAGCCCTAAAAGCAGCAGGCTGTATGGACAAAAATTTAAAAATTATGGTTGGAGGGGCACCTGTATCTGATAGATTTGCCAAAGATATTGGTGCAGAATATGCAGCTGATGCTTCAAGCGCTGTAGAGCTGGCCAACAGCCTTGTATAGCAGTTAGTTTATTACGGGCTGATTACAAAAACCAGCTCTATCTTTATATAGAATTTCTCATTATTTTTACTTAAAAAATTAATCAAACATAAAAAAAGCATTGAGGTTAATTTTGGCACAAATAACAGTAAATATCCCTAAATCAAAGAGAAAAATAATATCTACCAACACTATCTCTCTTCTTGAAATCCTCAATAGAAATGAAATAATGACTTATGCCCCATGTGGTGGAAAAGGGGTTTGTGGAAAATGTAAGATCGAAGTTAAAGGCGATTTAAGTAATATTTCAAATGAAGAGAAAGAGTTTCTTACCAAAGATGAAATAAAAAATAATATCAGATTAGCCTGTAAAACCTATGTTAACTCGGAGGCTACTGTTGAGTTAATTGAAAACAGCACAGAAAACAAATCTAAAGAGAAAATTAAAAACTATAAACATTATAAAACCAACAGCAGGATTATAAAGAAACTAATAGTCCCTAAGCTACCTTCTTTAAAACACAGCCTGTCTGTTACTGAATGCATTCTTGAAAAAAATCAAAGTCGGGAAGTTGAAATTGGAATTTCGGTTCTCCAAAAAATATCTTCAAGCGTTGATTACAATAAAGAACTAACAGCAACTTTTTACGATAATGAACTTATTGATGTCAAAAATAGTAATAGTACTGGCAATAAGTATGGAGTCGCAATTGACATAGGCACTACAACTCTTGCATGTTATTTAATAGATCTTAATACCGGATCACAGTTAGCGGTACAATCTCTCCAAAACCCGCAAACAGGATATGGAGCTGATGTTATCTCAAGAATAAACTATTGTATCGAAAATAAAGACGGTTTAAAAACTCTTTGCGAGGCAATTAGAAATGCACTAAACTCTATTATCCATAGTATTTGTAAGCAGGCCAATATCGACTCTAATTATATTTATGAATGCATTTTGGTAGGCAATACTGCAATGAATCATCTTTTTCTGGGTTTGAATGTTAAAAGTCTTTCTGTTTTACCATTTAATCCTGTGATTAAAAAATTAGTTACCTTAAATGCAAAAGAACTGGATATCAATCAGATCAATCCGAATGGCAAAGTTACTTTCCTTCCTAATATCGGTGGTTTTGTCGGTTCCGACACTATCGGAGGAATGATAGCAGCTGACTTGGTAAAGAGTAATGACAATATCGTTATTATAGATCTTGGAACAAATGGTGAAATAATAGTTTCAACTTCTAAAACTAAACTCGCCTGTTCAACAGCAGCAGGCCCAGCATTTGAAGGAGCCAGGATTAAGTTTGGTATGCAGGCATTTAATGGAGCAATCAACTCTGTAGGCTTTGATGACCATGATATCTACTATACAACTATTAATAATCATAAACCCAGGGGAATATGCGGTTCTGGCTTAATCGATATAATAAGCATATTTATTAAAACAGGAATAATAGATTCAACAGGAAAAATAATAGAACCGAAAGATGTTCCAAATGAAAATCTCAGAGATCGAATTATTAAAGATGGTAGAAAAAAAGAAGTGATATTAGCTTATAAAAATGAAACAGAAAACAATATTCCCATCTCAATAACCCAAAAAGACATTAGAGAAATCCAACTTGCAAAAAGTGCAGTAAAAAGCGGCATAAACATACTTTTAAAAACTGCAGGCATTACTTATCGAGATGTTGATAAAATCCTATTAACAGGCGCATTTGGAAATTTTATTAGCAAAACCAATGCACATAAAATTGGCCTATTTCCCAAAATACCTTTAGAGAAAGTATTTTCTTTTGGAAACGCAGCAGGAGAAGGAGCAAAAATGATTTTATGTGACAAAGATTTGATAGATAGTGCTCTTAAACAATATTTATATGAAACAAAGCATATTGAAATATCAACTCACCCTGATTTTCAGGATGAATTTATTGATGGAATGTCTTTTAAATGATTTGAATAGCAGTTTTAAATTTTTCATTCCAGTTTCTTTTTGCATTGTCTTTTATAGAATCACGGGCAGGACCTAAAACAACCAGGAAATTTTCATTTCTACCATCAGCTAATTCAGTCACCTCTACTTTATTTAAGACGGATTGAATATAATATCGACAATTATCATAATTACAAAATCCTTTGACCCTGTAAACCTCTTCCGTCCATGACTGCAGCCAACCTACAAGCTTGTCAATCGAAACTGATTCAAACTTTATTATAAATTTGCTTATTCCTAGCGTTTTTTTTATAATAATTCCCTTCATATCAGGTTTATTCCACTTTAAAGAATAAACCAAGGCAGGATCAAGTATTTTTGAATATGATGTTTTTAATATTTCTGCAAAAGTATTAAGCTCACGAACTTTACTCTCTATTTTCAATACCTCATCTACCGAAGCAACATCAATTTTATTAATTACAATTAAATCGGCTCCCTGGATTTGATGCTCTACCGCAGGTGCAATTTCAAATACTTTTGAAAAATTACCGGCATCAATCATACATATCGATCTACTATAGTAAAAACACTCAGGAGCAACTTTATTAAGGATATCCATTACCGCAGGCATTCCAAAAGAATCTGCAAGGCCTGAACTCTCTACTATTAAATAATCGACATTTAAATCTTTAGTTTTTAATATCGATTCTATAAATTTATCTGACCTGCAAACACAAAAAATAGAACCATCAACAATTTCTTCGATTACCATTCCTTCTTTTTCAAGAACAGCACCATCAACACCTTCCTGACCAAACTCATTTACAATCATAGCAACCCGGCTATTCCTAAACATCGATATCAGGTTTTTCATAAGAGTCGTTTTTCCTGATCCTAAAAATCCGGTTATTAAATAAATATCAATCATAAAGGGTTAAAGAGTTAAAGAGTTAAAGAGTTAAAGAGTTAAAGAGTTAAAGAGTTAAAGAGTTAAAGAGTTAAAGAGTTAAAGAGTTAAAGAGTTAAAGAGTTAAAGAGTTAAAGAGTTAAAGAGTTAAAGAGTTAAAGAGTTAAAGAGTTAAAGAGTTAAAGAGTTAAAGAGTTAAAGAGTTAAAGAGTTAAAGAGTTAAAGAGTTAAAGAGTTAAAGAGTTAAAGAGTTAAAGAGTTAAAGGTTAAAAATTCAGCGTTCAAAGTTCAACGTTCAGCGTTCCTTCACTTTCCTATGCAGAATTTGCTAAAAATAGATTCATAAATATCTAAATCAGCTTCTTCTCCGATAATATTACCAAGCGCAGAAACTACTGCTCTCAAGCTTACAGCAGCAAGTTCCCAGTCAGCATCAGACAGAGTATTTTTAATATCGGGAATTAATTCTAAAGACAGAGAAAGGAACTCAGCATGCCTTGTTGAAATAGCTATTTCAGGTTCTTCCACATGTGGATGTTCCCAAACAATTTTTTCAAAAATATTCAAAAGTTTATCTATGCCTTTTCTCTCTAAAACGGAGATTCTAACTGTAGGAAAAAGTGTGTCCGGAAGTTTCTCCGGCTCTGGTATACAGTCAGATTTATTCCACACAGCAATTGTATTTTTTATACCTTTAAGGTGTTTTTCCATTTCATCCTGTTCTTTTTTCAGATCTCTATATGATGCATCAAGAAGCCATATAGTAACCTGTGAACGTTTTAAAGATGAAAGTGATCTTTTAATACCAATATCTTCAATAATATCACCAGATTTTCTAATTCCCGCTGTATCTATCAGTTTTACCGGAATCCCCCTAATATTTGCAAACTCTTCTAAAGTATCTCTTGTAGTCCCGGGAATATCAGTAGTAATAGCCCTATCATAGCCAAGCAGTAAATTAAGTAAAGATGACTTTCCTGCATTCGGTCGCCCTGCAATAACAACCCTTATTCCGTCTCGTAAAACAGCCCCCTCTTTTCTTGTGTCATATAGTTCCTGTAACTCTTTTTTTATAGATTCAAGAACCTTTTTATGTTCATCTACAGAAACAAAATCAAGTTCTTCTTCTGGAAAATCTACTCTGGATTCACATTCAACTAACATTTCAATCAGTTGTTGACGAATCTGAGTAATTTTACGCCCAAGAACCCCATCCATCTGCCTCTCTGCTAAATGAACAGCCATATTACTATTTGCAGAAATTAAATCAGCTACGGCTTCGGCCTGTGTAAGATCAAGCTTCCCATTAATAAAAGCACGATATGTAAATTCTCCCGGACCAGCCTGTCTTGCACCTGCCTTAAGAATTTCATCAATTATTCTACGGGCATTAAATGAACCTCCATGCGCATGAATTTCTACAATATCCTCACCGGTATAACTCTTGGGACCAGGCATATACACAGCAAGTGAAGGTTCTCCTATCCCATTATCATCAGGTAGAATTTTTCCAAAAAGAAGTTTTCTTTTATTTCTACTGTTAAGTTTATTTTTTGAAGAGTTCCAAACTTTATTCCCAATTTCGAGAGCTTCTTTACCCGAAATTCTAACTATAGTTACAGAACCTCCTATACCGGAACATATTGCTGCAATTGTATCTTCTTCGTTCATAAAATTAAGTTAAATTATCTGCCGTAACTTTAGTAAATGGCAAAGGTTATAAGTTAAAAGGTTAAACTATATCAAAGATATAATTTAATATCCTATAATATGATTAGCAAATGAATATCTACTACCAAACTCCATCATGAGCTAAACAGACTAATTTAATAACAGATATATCTGGAAGCTTTCTCTCCAAGTTTACCTTTAATACCTATGTCGGAAATATCTCTTATGTTATGTATCTTTCTGAATTTCAAAATTTTTCTTACAGAAATAATCCCTAATCCTGGTACCCTTAGTAACTCCTCTTTGCCCATTCTATTAATATTGATTGGGAAAAAATCAGGATGTAAATCAGCCCACACCTGCTTAGGATCTTTTTCTATACTAAAATTACCAGTATTGTCAAAGAAAAAATCATTCTCTTTAAAACCATATTGACGCATCAAAAAGTCAGCCTGATATAATCTATGCTCTCTTGTAAAAGAAAGCTCATTTGAAAGAGAGAAACGATTTTCTCCGGGAATGCTCGAATCACCAAGTCCTGCCTGATATGCAGAAAAATAAATTCTGTTATACTTTAGTTTATTATAAAGTCTAAAAGAGTACCTTATTATTTCAGAATCGGGCTCATCAGACGCTCCAACAATAAACTGAGTGGATAACTTAACTTTATTGCGCTTTAGTCTTTGGTTAGACAATTCAGATATAAGCTTTATCGGCCGAATAATATCATTGATATAGTTCTTTTCATCAGAAAGGTTTTTATAGTATTTCTCTCCTGGAGACTCAATATTTACAGACACTGCATTTGCAAGCGATACAGCTTCTTCAATAGCAGCATTTGAAGCTCCTGGTATTATTTTCAAATGTAAATATCCCTTAAACTGGTGTTTTCTCCTTAGAATACGGGCTATAGTATTAATCTTTTCCATTGTAAAATCAGGATTATCAATTACACCTGAACTTAAGAACATACCAAAAACTTTCCTTCGCCCATAATACTCAAGCAAACTTTTTACTGTTTCTTCCGGTGTTAAAGAACATCTTCTTATATTTGTAGCAGAACGCAAAGGACAATATTTACAGTCATTTTTGCAAACATTGGACAGAAGAGTTTTAAATATTATTGACTTTCCTCCTTGAGGCAAAGTTACGGGATAAAGCCATTTACCGTCATCTCCTCTGTGACGTCTATCTTCTTTACCTGTTCCACATGCACATGCAAGATCGTACTGTGAATCTTCAGAAAGAATTTGTAATTTCTTTAATGTATCCATTCGAAAAAACTATCTGTTATCCAACTAAATAAAACCCCTAAGTTTATACCACACTATTCCAAAATATTCATGTAATGCAGCACTTATCTTCATTATATTTCCTACAGAAGGAAGATTTACTAATTTATGATTAACTCTCTTTACCCAAAAGCCAGAAGGAGCCAATATTGGGTTCATACCCAATTTTTTGAAAAGCATTACAGCTCTTTTCATATGAATTGCCGAAGTAACTAACACAAATGCTTCATTCTTAACTATATTTTTAACTGCAATCGCTTCTTCCTGAGTATCTTTTGGAGTCACCACAGTAATGATATCTTCTTTAGGTACCCCTAGCATCTTCCATTCCTACTGCAATAGCCCTTTGCTGTTTTATCCCTCCAAAACCAGTAAATATTAATTTACTGCCGGGATTTTTTTTATAAACAACAATGCTTTCAGCTAGTCTAAATATTGATGCTGAACTTAATCTACTTATAAGCGGTAACTGCTCATCGTAACCATATCCTCCTCCTAGAGCAACAACATATTTTACCTGTCTATGTTTTCATATTTTGAAGATGTACTCTCCAAAAGCACTACAAACTTATTTGAAACAGTATTTGATCCTAAAACAAAAATTAAGACAACTCCAAGACTTATTATAACCTTTCCAAGCTTCTGTCTTTTCGTAAACCACAGAAAAAAAAGCCCGACTAAAAGCAGAATTAAAATTATTGAAAACGGATTCAACAATTCTGAAATATTTTTTTTGATAATAAATAATAACATCATCTACTCATTCAAAAATATCTTTTGAGCTATAATACCTTCTTAACCATGAACACAATCCATCAAGCCCTGGAAAGAGCATTCTTTCATTTATATTGGCCTGATCAAGATGATCTCTAATTTCCCATTTCAACTCTGCAGGAATGATAATTTTTTTATAAAGACTACCTGATTTATCATGTTCCTTAAGCCACTCATTCAGCAGTGCAGACGAAGACGACATAAGAGAAAAAAGAGCATATTGATTGATTATTCTTGAATCTAGCGAAGGAGGTTCAATAAACATCAGAAATGTACCAAACTCCTTATCTAATCTATCAAGCTCTTCAAGCCCACTTATTGCATCTTCCAACTGTTTAACTGTAAATTTAAATCCGCCATCATTCATCACATCCTTTACCTGATCAGGAATATAATCTCTAATTTCCTGATAATTTAGGCACCAGATAACACCGTCCTGTTCCGACTTTGAAGTATCTTCTGTCGCAAAATGAAGTGCTACATAAGGAGAGTAAGTCCAATCTAAAAGACGCGTAGGTAAGCCATGATGCTGAGCAAGGGCAAGCCACAACCATTCTGAACTCCAATTGTATTTATTAATATCTGCATATTTCTGAAAATTCCTTAAAATGGCAGGCTCAAGTCTTTCATAGGGGCCACCTATTCTCATTAAACTTGTTTTAATATTCTCAAAATTCACAGACAATCCCCTATAAGCAAAAGGTGATCTATAACGTCCCGGTGCAGTCAACCCTATTTCATAATCAAAGAGACATTCCTGTAATTCCGACCATGATCCCGGTTTTATTTCTTTCATTGTAAACCTCCCAAACAATCCCCTTTCTCAGCATTAATAAACCTTTCAATCATTCTTTCTGTTTCCGATGAGCCTTCTTCAGGAGCCCATGAAGCAAAATCCATTTCCGGCGGCCTGATATAAGGGCCACTTTTAATTTCAAAAATAACAGAGCCAGGTTCTAGAGAAACGAACGTATGCCATTCATTAGCTGCTATTTCTACACTTGAAGCTCCGCATCCAGGTGTTAAGACCATAGTTTCAAGAACTTTGCCATTATTATCAAAAATCAAAGCTTTAATTTTTCCTCTAAGAATTATCATAAGCTCCCATTTTTCTTCAGGATTAAGATGCCTGTGAGGTCTTATATAACTCCCGGGTTCTATCGCAGCACATAACCTATGAATTTTTTCGTCTAAATCTGCATGTAAATTATAATGAACTCTTTTCCGAGAAGAATCAGCCGCTCTTACAGACAAATCATCCAATAGTTTATCATTAATTATTTTCATAATACCATTTTCTGCTTTTTAATAGGTTAAAATATTTTTATAATTTTTGGGAGAATTTGTCTTTATTCAAATTCAATACATCAACAATATTAGAAGTAGGTTTAGACAAATAATACCCCTGAAAGTAATCACAGCCTGAATTCATCAGTTTTTCCAACTGTTCTTCTGTTTCCACACCTTCAACCACTACTTTAAAGTTTAGTTTCTTAATCAAGGAGATTAACCCTAATGTTGTATTACATAAATTGCTATCGTATAAATTCCCGGCCATTGTTTTATCGAGTTTTACAATATCTATCGGCAATCTGGTAATATTTGAAAAAGAAGAATAACCTGAACCATAATCATCTAATGCAACCATACATCCGCTCTGTTTTTTTAATAAACTTAGATCATTAATAACCTGTCCCATGTCTTTTATTTTTTGTTCTTCTGTTATCTCAAAAATCAAGTTTTTACCACTCACATTATGCTTTTCCATTATATCAAGACATTGAGAAACAAAATCATTGTTCTCAAGTTGAATACTTGAAATATTAACAGACACTTTCAAGTCCTCTAGTTCTTTGAATTTCTCATTAAATCTGCAAATAAAACTACATACTTCATTAAACAGCCATGTGCCTGTTTCTATAATAGATTTTTGCTTTTCCATAATAGGAATGAACTTCTCAGGCATCACTATTCCAAATTTAGGACTTATCCATCTTAACAATGCCTCAACAAAAACACTATTACCTTTTCTATCTATGATTGGCTGATAATATATAGTAAGTTCATTGTTTTTACATGCATTGAATACAGCCTGTTCAAACTCTAGTTCAATGCTGTATTTTTCATTAAAAAGTTGATAAGAATTCCTGGAATTACTTTTTGCTTTGTACATAGCCAAATCACTATTTTTTATCAGAGTATTAATATTTTCTGCATCATCAGGATAAATTGAAATTCCAATGCTAACAGTCAAATCGGCGGAAATACCATCTACAAAGGTTTTTTCGTTAAAAGCATTATTTATTTGGGCAGCTATTTTCTGTGCATTGTCAGAGGATTTTATATCACTTAAACAAACAATAAACTCATCTCCTCCAATTCTACCAACAATATCGTTTTTCCTAACACTTTTTCTTATTCTATCTGCTACTATTTTTAATGCCTTATCACCAAAATTATGTCCCAAACTGTCGTTTAGTTCTTTAAATTTTTCCAAATCTAAAAACAAAACGGCTATTTTTTTGTTTTCACTTTCAGCAACAGCTATCCTTCTTTCCAAAATATCAACAAACGGAAGCCTGTTTATTAGACCTGTTAGGGGGTCAGTATATACAAGATTTTTTAGTTTATTATTAAGCTTCTTTAGTTCGTCTTCTGTTCTCTTCTGTTCAGTTATATCTCTAACAATCCCCAATATTGTTTCTACATTACCATTTTTTATAGAAAGTGGAGTTTCCACAGTATTGAAATAAAACTCGGTAGAGGCAATTATAATTCTTTCTGTTGTATTAACATTTGCCCCTTCAAAAGTTTCATCATCGACTTTTTTTATAATTTTACCCTGATTTTCTCCAAAAACTTCCTCTGAAGTTCGCCCAATAATTTTTTCTTTAGGAAGGTTTAAAAGATTAGCCATAGCATCATTAACAAAGATATATTTTCTATCTTTTCCTTTAATGAAAATAAGGTCCAAAGCATTCTCTGCAATGGATCTAAATCTCTTTTCAGATTCTTTAAGTTTCCTTTCATTTGACAGTATAATTTTTTTAGAGCGTCTGGCCTGAATAAGAAAAACCGCTAAAAAAACACATAGAAGAAATAATAAAACAATTATAAATATAATAATACTAAATAAATACTTATATCTAACATAAATAGGCTCAGGCTTATTAAGTAAAATACTTCCCTCGGGTAGTATATTCTCACCTATTCCCCATTTCTTTAGTTGATTATAATTAAAAATAAATTTATTTGGGCTTTCTTCGTTTACATCAATATCAGTAACTTTTTTTACTCCTTTTAATATCAACACAGCCATTTCTGCTGCAGATATTCCCTGATACCTGCCAACCTGAATTTTCCCACCCATAATCCCAAATTTTAATGGTGTTTCAACTATTCCATAAACCGGAACGTTAGAATTTTTTACTATCAATGGCACTGTTTCAGATAAACTCATATAGTTTCCGTCTTTGTCAACTAACCACAAAGTAAGCAACACAAGACTTTTTGATGGTAATTTTTTTAGTCTCTCAAACATCATACTATGCGTAAAATGTTCTCCATCCAAAAAAGTAAACTTTATATTTGGAAACTCCATAATAACGGCTTGAACATTCTTTTTATACGACTTGCCTGTTTTAGTATTGTCGCTTATCACATAGATTTCTTGAGTCTTTCTATGGAGCTTAAGTATTAATTCTATTGTCTCCAAAATACTTGGATTTTGCACAATACCTGTAAAATTATCTTTCCCCTCCAACATTTTTCTGCTAAACTTATTCACTCCACAAAAAACAACAGGAATATTATCAAAAATTTCATCAGCATATTTCAACAAAAAATTTAACGCATTATCATCAGTAGCAATTATTATATCCGGTTGATTATTTTCGTACTTCTTTTTATACAAAAACAATAATGATTCAATATATTCATCACTATTAACCCTTTTTGTATCCATGTATTCAATATAAAATTCAATATTTTTGATATTCCTGGAAAGTTCACTAGTAATTCCATCTACTACCTCATCTGTCCAAACATAATTCCTATGATATGAGTTCAGGATAAGAACTTTCTTCATTTTTTCCTGAGAATGGGAAGTAAAACAAACTAAACTCAAAATAATAACTAAAAATAAACATAAAAAATGTTTTACGTGATATAAAAAAATATTATACGAAAATATCATAAAAAACCTGAAAAATTGAATGCTTTAAATTATTTTTAACTTTCTTATCAAAAAAACAGTCGGCAACATTAGTCAACTAATAATAACAAAACTGCTTAACCGCAACTAAAAAATTAAGAACAAAGATTAATGATTTAAAAACTAATTTAAAATACCATATTATATTTCATGATTCAATTATAAGTTTATCTATATGATTTCATTATTTTTAATATTAAAGTATATTGTATATATATTTTTTTTAAGTCTTTTAAGCACCAGGCAACAATACTTCTTTACCATAAGTTCAATAAAGGAATTTAAATGATAGTAAAAAATAATAAGTTAAATTTGTCCGATATGGAATTATTTATTTTCGATATGGATGGCGTCGTATATAGAGGATCAGAACCAGTCGAATATGCAGTAGAATCAATTAACAACCTTAATAGCTTAAATAAACAAATCGCTTTCTTTACAAATAATTCTACATTAACTAAAAAGGACTATGCAATAAAGCTTTCAAAAATGAATGTAAGTTGCACAACTGAGCAAATTTTCACCAGTTCAACAATTTCGGCAAAGTCATTATCTCAAAAATCTTATTCAAAAGCAACAGCATTTGTTGTAGGTGAAGAAGGTATCATAAAAGCCCTGGAAGAAAATAATATTGAAGTTTTAAACAGAAAATATGACTCTGAAGAAATATTAAAAAATCAGGATATCACCTGTTCATTTGTAATCGCAGGTTTAGACAGAAAACTTACTTATTACAAACTGGCAGCAGCAACTCAACTGATAGCTAGAGGAGCAGTTTTTTATGCAACAAATGATGATTCTACATTTCCCGATAAAATTGGATTTTTACCGGGAGCAGGAACAATAATAAAAGCCATCTCAACTGCCTCTGGCAGCACCCCCCTTGAAATATTTGGAAAACCATCCCCTGCCGGTATCTTCCAAATATTAAAACAGACTAATATTAATCCATCAAAAGCTATTATGATAGGAGACAGACCGGAAACAGATATTCTTTGTGCAAAAAATGCAGGCATCAATTCTGCTTTGGTATTAACAGGTGTTATATCTAAAAATAAAATCAGCAGCATCCCATCTCAAAACATGCCTGATATTATACTAGAAAATCTTGCTGAACTCTGAACACAGAAAATTATGAACTCTGAACACAGAAAATTAAACGATTTTAACCTTTAACTAACTTAAACTATTATTATGATCGAAATAACATTAAATAAATTATTAAAAAAAGAAGATCTTACAATTGAAGAAGCTCAATCTGCTATGACAGATATAATGAATGGAAACTTTACACCTATAAAACTTTCTGCCTGGCTAACGGCGCTCCGCATGAAAGGTGAAACTTACCAGGAAATTGCCGGCTGTGCTTCCACAATGATAACATATGCTAAGAAAATAAAAACAAAAGATAAGAATACTGTTGATATTGTTGGAACTGGAGGTGACTGCCGTCATACAATAAATATATCAACAGCCTCGGCTATAGCTGCAGCGTCAGCAGGTTTAACTGTAGCAAAACATGGCAATAAAGCAGTATCAAGTAAATCAGGAAGTGCCGATGTATTAAGTTCATTGGGGCTTAATATTAATATAACACCGGAACAAATGGAAAAATGTCTAAATGAAATTGGACTTGCTTTTCTGTTTGCCCCTCTTTTACATCCTGCAATGAAACATGCTATGCCTATAAGAAAAGAACTCGGGATAAGAACAATATTTAATATTTTAGGACCAATATGTAACCCGGCAGGAATAAAACGGGCAGTAATAGGTGTATATGAACCAAAACTCTGCAATCTTATTGCAAAAGCAGCAAAAGAACTGGGTTATAAACGTTTACTTGTTGTTTGTGGAAAAGATGGTTTAGATGAACTCACCACAACCACCACTTCAATAATAAGCGAAATTAAAAATAATGAAATCATCAAATACGAATTTAACCCATTTAAATATGGAATTAAAAAAGCATCAATAGAAGATATTAAGGGAAAAGATCCTGATTATAATGCCAGATTAATAATCGATATTTTTAATGGAAAGATAAAAGGCCCTGCCCTGGAAATCATTCTGCTAAATACTGCTGCTGCAATAATTTCAGGTGGCATTACTGAAAGTTGGAGTGAAGCATTGACAATTGCTGAAAAAACAATAACTGATGGCAATGCTATTGAAAAATTAAACCAACTTATCAAGTTTACACTAAAGCTATAAAGAGATCCAGGCAACAAAAGCCTATGTAAATCATTTATAACATCTATAGACAAAGGCCGGCGGAAAATTTCGCCACTCTGTCCTGGAAGTTTCTACTTTAGAAAAATGGTTTCTCAATGTTTTTCTAAACCGTTTACCTGCAGGCATTAAAAGCCCCTGTAAATAAGCAAAAGTAGTAAAACATCCTCCTGTACTGAGTACTTCTACTATTGCATCGAGTAAATCATCCTGAAGCTTAGGCGGAAAAGATGCCCATGGCAAACCACAAATAATTGTATCTACCGAACTGATTCCTTCCGCTTTAACCATAGAACATAAATCTGTAGCGTTTCTATTATAAATTTTGATTGCAGGAAACTTTTCTTTAAATGCTCTATAAAACTCTTTATTTAGTTCCACTGCAATAAATTCTGATTCTGATTTCTTTTTCCCGTGAATGTGTGTTGTAAAAACCCCGGTACCAGGCCCTAACTCAATAATTGCATCGGCAGATTCCAAATCAATATCTGAAGTTATGAGTTCGGCAAGGAAAGGCGAACTTGGCCAAACAGCTCCTATTGTACCGGGAGATTTAATAAAATTTTTTAAAAATTTAATACCTGACATAAAAACGCATAGAGTCTTTCTTTGTATCTATTAAAAAATATCATATATTGCATTCAACAAAATAATCATAAAATGTTAGAAAAAAGTGAGCAAATATTATGAACAAAACATAATTTACTTTAATATTTGCTGTTTCTTTTTAAAATACAATTGTTTCATCTAAAAAGTCTTATTATATTTTATTGTTTAAGTTCTCATTTTTCATGAATTTTTAAAATATATTTAATTTTTAAATAAAATCAGGAGATCGCATGTCAAGAATATCCAAGATTTTTACTTTTTTCTGTATGCTAATATTTAGTTTTACAGCCTTTGCAGCCAATACCGATAATATTTCATCGGCAGAATCTTTTGCAAAATTATTAAATAAAGGTGGCCCTGTAATGTATCCACTTTATGCTTTATCATTTGTTGGAGTCTGCCTGATCTTTTATTATCTATTCACTCTCAGAATAGATTTGCTTGCACCAAAAGACTTTATTACCAAAGCAGAAAGCGCTCTTTATGAAAAAGATTATGAGCTTCTTGAAGGTTTATGCAAAAATAACAGTAATATGCTTTCCAATATAATTGAAGATGGAGTAACCTTAGCAAAAAAATCTAAAAAATATACTATTATAAGAGGAATTATTGAAGATGAAGGAGCTCGCCAAAGCAGTCTTTTATGGCAGAGAATTCATTATCTATATGATATAGCTGTTATTGCTCCAATGCTTGGACTTCTAGGAACTGTTATTGGAATGATGAGATCTTTTATTGGGCTTCAGACTGAATCTGCAATTCCACAACAAACACAAATTACAAGCGGAATTTCAATGGCATTGATCACTACTGCAGCAGGCCTGGTTATTGGTATTGTTGCAATGATAATTCATTCATATTTCAGAGGAAGGCTTACAAGACTAATAGCTGAATTGGAATATCGCTGCAATAAAATATTAATTTTGATGAATGATTAAAAATGAATTTCAGAAAAAAAATCAGTTATACAAACAATGGTTTTCAGATTGCTCCACTGTTGGATGTTGTTTTTCTAATCCTAATTTGGTTTATTTCAGCATCAATTTATGCAAAATGGGAAACAAAAATCTCAGTCAAAGTTCCTACTGCAAAAACAGGTAAGTATTCAAAACGTATGCCTGGAGAAGTGATACTTAATATCACAAAAAATGGTAAAATTTATATGAATTCAGTTCAAGTATCTGAACCTAGGCTTAAAAAACTACTTAACGAGCTTACCAAAATATTCCCTTATCAGCCTGTTGTAATAAGAGCAGATAAAGAAACTCCTTACGAATATACAATAAATGTACTTGATACTTGTAAAGAAGCAGGAATAAGCATAATTTCATTTGCAACAGTTCACAAAGAATGATTCCAATGAATACTTATACTGACATAATACTTTATATTTTGACACTTGCCGTAATAACGTGGTTGTTTATTAAAACAAGAAAAGATTACACCAAGTTATTAAAAGCAAAAAAAGATAAAACTAAAGATATTTTCGTAAGTCCCCGCTCATTTATTTGGAAGGGAGGATTATTTATTTTTGCGGCACTGTATATGTCACAGACCTCAACAAATAGAGGTTTTCTTCCTGTAATATTATTTGCAGCTTTATTTACTTTGGGATTCTGGAACTTATATCATGCACTTCTTTACAGGATTAAATTAAAATATTAATGTATATTGCTGGCTGTATGTATAAGAGGTATTTTTCTATCTTCTTCCTGAGGAGTAACAGATCCCTTATTTAAATTGAGCTTAAAAACACACCCAATATCAATATTTGAATCCGCAGTTAAATTCCCTTCAAGAAGTTCTGCATTTGAAGCAGCACTTACCAAACCAAAAAGTCTGGCATTACTTAAATGCAGCGTCATATTTGAAATCCTATTCGATGAATTCTTAAATATATTGATAATAGTTTCGTTATGAGCATCAACAATATTATCACATATCTCAAAGACTACCATATCATCAGAGCATTCTGCCCTAACAATTATTTCTGCATTTTTTGGAGAAAAATGAATTGAATAGGCTAAAATATTACTCAAAATATGAAAAAGAATTTCCCGGTCAGTACTTAAGATTTCAGGAAAATCCTTTGAATAAATGTATTTTAAACTTAAACTATTATCAACAGCAGAATAATGATGCAGATTTATTAGTTCTTCAATAAACTTTGAACTTTCAAATTCAGTTATATTCAGTTCTATTTCTCTTGCTTCAAGTCGAGCCAATTCGTTTAAATTAGAAGTAATATTTAACATATCATCGGCATGTGATCTTATTGAGCGGATTTTCCTACTAAGTTCCTTATCGTATTTACCGTTGTTAATATCAGCTACTATCATATTTGAATAACTTATTATCGGAGCAAGAGGAGTATTAAGCTCTGTTGATACCTTCTTTAGAAAATCAGTAATCTGTTCATTAGCTGATTCAACTTCTTTCCTGACAGCTTTCTCTCTTTCATAGCTATTTTTTAATTTAACAACAGAATACTGAAGCCTGTCTCTCATATGCTTAATTGTTCTGGTCAATTCACCCAGCTCATCTTTTCCTGTTATTTTAATATCACCTGTTAAATCACCAGATGCTAATTTTTTTGCATAGTCCAAAGTATCTTTAAGTGATTTAAGATGCTTTTTAAAAACTCTATTAATTATAATTAAAAAGATAATTATCGAAGCTGTATATAATAAACCGGTAAAATAAATCAGGTATTTTGCTTCTTCAAGTATTACTTCTACTGTTAGGTGACTCGACAAATTTAATATTATGAAAAAAAGGCAAATGAGAACCAAAAGAGGTATTATTATAAAAATTAATGCTGATAACCTCAAATGCATCATGATACGTTTCAGTAATAACATATAATTCCCCTCAAAATAATTTTTGTTCTGATAATTATCGAAAAATACTATGCTACCATAACCGGAGCTAAAGGAATATCCTGTTTCATAACAGACAAAGTAACATCTTCTCTATTTATTTCAGACAACTTTGCTACAGCTAAATCTCTAACAATTTCCTCTCTGTTACATTCGCCACTAATATGTCCTAAAAATAAAAACTTACTCGAATCAGTAAGAAGCTCATGAAGTGCAGAAATTGCTGTTTCATTGCTGAGATGACCAAAGTTCCCTGCAATTCTACGGATTAACCTTAAAGGCCTTTTAGAGTTTTTCAATAACTTGACGTCATGGTTACTTTCAAGTATTATAGCATCGCACCCTTTTAACCGACACTTTGTAAGCCTATCCAAATGCCCCAAGTCCATAGCAAATCCTACTCTGGCTCCATTGCTTGAAACTATAAAACCCACAGGATCTATTGCATCATGAGATATACGAAATGGCTGAACTTTAAAATCTACAATATTAAACGGAGAGCCGGCATCGAAAATGACTTTCTTTTTGCCTATTCTATTTTTTTCCATTAAATATTGAGCAGTATCATATGTAGTATAAGTAGGAATATCAAGATAATCAGCTAGTACCCTGGCCCCTTTTACATGATCTGTATGTTCATGAGTAATCAATATGGCTTTGACAATATCGGGAGAAAAACCAGACTTATCCAATCTTGATATGATTTCTTTTCTACTAAACCCTGCATCAATAAGAATTCCATTGTTTCCAGCTGAAATCAAAACCGAATTACCAGAACTGCCACTCCCAAGTACAGTAATATTAAATTCCATTAATAAACCTAAACTCTATATAAAAACTGTTGATATTAATATTTAAACCCAGATTGCTTTATCTAAGTTTAAACTTCAAATACTATAAAACAAAAAAAGTAAAAGACTAATAGTCTCTTACTTTAAATGTCGATAAAAATAAGTCTTTTCGATTTTATAACTACAACAGAGTAGTTATAGAAAAATCGGTAAATTATTCTGACTGATTACTGCAGAATAAACTAAAAATACCCTCGGTATTACTAAGAATTTGCTCTTGCTGTAGTTTCTTTAGGTACATTTTTTCTATTTTTAGCAAAAATAGCATCAAAATGTTCACCATATTTCTTCAAATCCACTTTTCTGGGACGACTTCCTTTGCCAGCTCCAGTTCCAGCCATTTTCCAGTACCTCCGTCAAAATTATTTATAAATAAAATGTAAGAATAAAATAAAGTTTGAAATATAATTCATTTTTCAAATTTATCAAGAATACAAAAAGAATTATACTCTGCTATGCCTGTTTTATATTATGTATCCAAATCAGGTTTTCAGATAATTCTTTCTGCTCCCACTCCTTAATTTTTTCAACAGTAAAAGAATTTTTTATATCAAACATACCGCATCTGGTTCTTCTGAGTTCCGCAAGAACTGCTCCACATCCTATTTTTTTACCTATATCATAACATAATGTTCTAATATATGTGCCTTTAGAACATTCTACTTTAAAATTAACATACGGTAACTTGATTTCCGAAACTTCAAGAGAATTGATAACTATTTTAACAGGTTCTCTTTCTATCTCTTTACCTTCTCTTGCAATTTTATAAAGTCGTTTTCCTCCAACTTTTTTTGCAGAAACCATCGGGGGAATTTGGTATTGTTCACCAACAAAATCTTCACAAGTATTTAAAACCTGTTCCCCTGTAACAAAGCTCCAGTCATTTTCAGAAGTAACTTTTCCATCCAAATCCTGGGAATCTGTTTCTGTACCAAACAGCATTCTAGCTTCGTAAGCTTTATCGTCCGCACTCAACTTTTGACTAAGCTTGGTAGCCCTGCCAAGTACAATAACAAGAAGGCCTGTAGCCGCAGGATCGAGAGTTCCGCAATGCCCTACTTTCTTTACTCTAAACCTTCTTCTTATTAAATTAACAACATCATGACTAGTCCACTCCCTGGGTTTATCAACGAGCAGAATACCGGAATCCATAAACTGAGGCTGCTTAAATTTCTTATTCTCTTCCATATTCAATAACTTTTAAAATTAATTATTCTTTCTGCTGCTTTTTATCTTAAAAACTGATCTATCAGCCTATCAGTTTTTCCAAATAACCTATCCAGGCTTCCATTCCTTCATCGGATTTAGAGCTCAATTCAAAAGTAAAAACCCCAGGATTAATCTGCTGTATTGACTGTCTACATTTTTTTAAATCCCAATCCAAGTAAGGAATCAAATCTGTTTTAGTTAAAACAACAATCTGAGCATCAGAAAAAATAACCGGATATTTGACAGGTTTATCTTCACCTTCTGTGGTGGACAATACCGCTATTTTAAAATCTTCTCCCAAATCAAAAGCTGCAGGACATATTAAATTACCAACATTTTCTATAAAAAGAAGCTGGGTTTTTTCATTTACTACTGTATCCAGAACATCAGCAACCTGTTCTGCATTAATATGACAGGAACTATTTGTTTCAATTTGAAATACGTTCTCACATTTATCTTTTAAACGCTTTGCATCATTATCTGTACTCTGATCTCCAACGATGACAGCACATTCAATTTTACCTGCAAGCTTCTCCAGTGTTTTCTCAAGCAAAGTAGTTTTTCCTGAACCCGGAGAGGATATTATGTTAATAGTAACAATTCCTTTATCTTTCAAATATGTTCTATTCTTTTCTGCAATCGCATCATTTTTTGCAAGTACACTGTGCTCTACTTCCAATATTCTTGTCTTTCTATCTGATGCATGATCATGTGTATGAGTGTGACCATCATGTGTATGGGTGTGACCATCATGTGTATGGGTGTGACCGTCATGTGTATGGGTGTGTGGTCCATGTTCATGATCATGATGATGATGTTCAAAATATTTTTTTTCGTTACCTTCCTGACAACCGCAATCTAAACACATTATTCTATCTCCAATGATTTAATTAAAAAGTCTTTACCTCTAACAAATTTAACATTACGCGAGTCGCATGTCCCGCATTTAATAAACGGAACATTTAAGACTGTTTCAGCCTGACAGTCATAACATTTAACAGTGCCCGGCACTTCTTCTATAATAAGTTTACTGCCTTCAACAGGCGTTCCCTCTGCAACTAATGGAAACGCAAATTCAAAAGGCTCCCTTTCTACACCGGAAAATTTTCCCATCTCCACAGTAACAGAAAAAACTTTTTCCGCATTATTCTGTTTTAATATTTCCTCAATTTCGCGAACCATTGAATCCGCTAATGAAAGTTCGTGCACAATACTATCTCCTTAACAAATTCGCGGCAATAGCTCTCCCTGCGGAACATCCACAAGCCTTGAGCCACCAGTTACTGTTAACAATTCAACTCTCTCAGCAACATCTGTCACTTTTCCTATAATTTCAGCACCTTTACCTTCTGGTATCTGTCTCCATTTTTCAAGAATTTTATCTGCAACATCATTTTTACAAATCAGTAGCATTCTTCCCTCACATGCAACACTCAAAGGATCAATACCCAAAATTTCAGAAATTGAACCTGTACCAGGTGACAACGGTATTTTATCGCTATCAAGCTTAAACCCAATTTTTGTTCCTGATGCGATTTCGTTAAGCACAGCAGCAACTCCTCCACGGGTTGGGTCTCTCATAAAACGCACATCATCCCCAAATTCATGAGCAAGTTGTACTAATTTATGAACAGATGCAGTGTCGCTCAAAGGGCCATTTTCTATATTAATACCTTCTCTTGCAGCCAATACAGCCATCCCGTGATCACCAATAGTTCCACTCACAAGAACAGAATCTCCTGGTTTAATACTAAATTTATCTAATTTAAAATTTTCTAAAGCTTCACCAATACCGGCTGTATTAATATATATACCATCACACTGCCCTTTAGCAACAACTTTAGTATCCCCTGTTACAATTTTCACGTTACACTCTTCTGCACTTTTTTTGATAGCATCAAGTACTATTCTAAGTGTTTCCAGAGCAAGACCTTCTTCTAATATTAGTCCTAAAGAAAGCCACATTGGTTTTCCTCCGGCAACAGAAACATCATTCACTGTTCCATGTACAGCCAAGTTTCCAATATTGCCTCCAGGAAATACTAAAGGATGAACAACAAAACTATCTGTAGAAAAAACTACTTTCCCATTTAATTCAGGAAGCAAAGCTGCATCTGGCAGACTTTGCAAAGGCCCATCACCAAAACGGGAAACTATTTCATTTTCAATCAACTGTGACGATAATAAACCACCACCACCATGTGCAATTTGTATTGTATCAGACATAATTATTCCAAACTTTTTATTCTAAATTTACAGTTATCTTGAATATTTATAATATGCAGCACAACTTCCCTCTGAACTCACCATACAGGGTCCAACCGGAAAAAGTGGATTGCATGTCTTATCAAAAAGCGGACAGTCAGAAGGCAAAATTTTCCCCTTTAGAACATCTCCACAGCGACAGGCTGAATTGGGCTTACCAGGTTTGATTTCTAATCCAAAACGTTCAGCTGCATCATATTTTTTGAATTCTTGTTTAAGTTTTACACCACTACCGGGGATACACCCTATACCACGCCATGAAGCATCATATCCTTCAAGATATTTTGACATCAATTTCAATACCTTAGGATTACCTTTAGGCCTTACCAAACGTTCATACTGATTTTCTACTTCAGCTTTATTCTCAGCCATCTGTTTCAATATCCCCATCAATCCATACATTATTTCAACAGGTTCAAAACTTGCAATAACACATGGAATTTTATACTTCTTAACAAAAGATTTATATGCATCAGAACCAATGATCACACTTACATGCGCAGGACATAAAAAAGCATTAATATTCAATTCAGGATCTGTTGCTAAAGCTTCTAAAGCAGGAGGTACAAGTTTAAATGCAGTCAGCAAACTGACATTCTTTATATTCTGCGTCTCAATTATATTTAATAATCCTACCAAAGGAGCAATAGTTGTTTCAAAACCTATTGCCAGAAACACTATTTGCTTCTCCGGATATTTTTCTGCCAGCTCCAATGCATTCATAGGAGAATAACAAACCTCAACATGAGCGCCGGCAGAACGACTTTTGGCAAGCGTAGTATCAGTCCCGGGAACATTTATCATATCCCCAAAGGTTGCTATAACAACATCGTCCCGCATAGCAAGTTCTATTGCAATGTCAATATATCCAGAATCAGTTACACAAACGGGACATCCCGGTCCACTGATCAAGCGTACATTATCCGGAAGAATTTCACGTATACCATACCTGCCTATGGCCATAGTATGAGTACCGCATATTTCCATTATATTTACAGTTTTTTCCTGCTTTTTCAGTTCTTCACTTAAAAGTTCTATCTGTCTGCGAATATAAGCCGCAGCTTTCGGATTTTTATAGTCATCAATGTATTTCATAGTAATTATTAACTGTTAATTAGAAGTTACATTAAAAGGTTTTCAGTTAAAAAAACGTACTTAGCTTCAGTTTTAAGATTTAAGATTTAGGTTTTAAGTTAAAAATTTTTCAGTAAAACTTCGAAAAACATGGAAAGTTTTATGAGCTACTTAAAGCTTAACACCTAAAATCTAACACAAAGTTCCATAAAATAACTTTTCACGGAATATCAAATTAGTTATTCGTTAACAGTCACCTATTTTTCATAAATATTTATTTCGGCAAGCTCTTTAAATAACTCAATACGTTTGTTTGCTTCTTCCTGATCAAGCCTATCAATAGCAAACCCGGCATGAATCAATACATAATCACCAAGCTGAGGTTTATCTATCAGTGACAAATTAACGTTATAAGTAGCATCGTTAGCTTCAACTTTTCCTGTATCATCTCCATTGATTTCAATTATTTTCATAGGAACAGCAAGACACATAATATTACCTCCTGAAAATCTCTATGTTAAGGCAAAGAGATTAATAGATTTTCTTATTAAAATAACAAATTTATATATAATTAAATTTTAATACCATACTAAAGTTTTTTATTTTTTCGAGCAATTAAGTTATAAAACCTCTTTAAAACCATATTATTTCCATACATATTAAGTTTGATATAGTTCTTCTATATATTTAAATTAAACTTTGCATGCAACCCAAAATACAATAAACAAATATTTATCCGCCACAACTTTAGTAAAAACTAGAACTCTAAAAGAGAATACTAAAACAACATAACCAACTATAATTTAACAACTATGAAAACCTTAAACAGCAATTTTATAGTTTTAAAAAAAGCTCCATATCAGGAGAGCAGCCTAATTATAACAACCATAAGTCCTGAATACGGAAAACTCAGCTTTGTTGTAAAAGGCGCCAGAAGAATTACCAAGACTAAACAACCGATAGTAGATCTTTTCAGAGAATTAACTATTGAATTCAAAGAAAGTAAAAATGAACTCCATACTCCAATTAATATCGAACTTATTTCAAACTTTGACAAAATAGCTTTTAAACCAAAAACCTTCCTGGATTTTTTAAAACTAAATAACTTCCTTTTAAAAAATACTTACTCACATATTCAATATCCGAAAACTTATTCAGCACTCAGAACATTATTAGTAAAAGCCTCTAACACTAACTTTAGCCCTTTTGAAACGTCTTTGTTCAAACTTGTTTTTCTATTTGAAAACGGTTTTTTACCTGATTTTTTTGAAGAAGAAAAAGAAAATCAGCAACAAATATTTTTGCAAAAGCTAATTTCATACGCAGAAGGCAAAACACAAAGCATACCTCACCTATCTGATGAATACAAAAGTAAATTCAGCAACTGGATTTTGATATTATGCAAAAATAACAATCTGGAATAAATTTACTCAATACATTATTTTATTTAATATAAAAGATTTAAAACTATTGAATAAAACATCGTTATACTCTAGAATGCATATACTTAACTATTCAATTTTGGACAAATAAATGAGGTGAAATATGCAAAAAAAACTTATCCTTTTCGTATCATTAATTCTTACAATGCTTTATACAGCTTCACTTTATGCAGCTTATAACTCTCTTGGAGCAAATATTCGTGACGGCAGCAATACAGAATTTTCCATTTGGAACCCTGACGCTAAAACAATTACAGTTTCTTATGAAACAACAGCAGGCAGCGGAAACTTTACAACACAAACTCTTAAGCAATATACCCAAAGTCAATTAAGTTCACTAAACTCTAATTATCCAGGTGTAAATACATATACAGACATTTATGGAATAACAGTAGATCAGAATCTGAATCTATGTGAATATTATTTCTCTGTAGACGGAACCCAGGTAAGAGATCCTTACGCAAAAATGATGGCTGGAGAAAACAAAACTTATCAGGATGTAGCTACTCCTCCATCACCCAGCCCGGATGCACCAATGCGAAATTGTGTTGTTATTGATTTAAGTCAGGTAACAGATTATAACTTTTGCACAAGACCTGAACTTAAAAATACAACAGATGCAATTGTTTATGAAACTAATATTATGAATTTTACAGGAAACGAAAATTCAGGAGTCAAAAATCCAGGCACATTCACAGGCATGACACAATCCGGCACCTGCAATGGTCAATCTACCGGTCTCCAGCATTTACTTGATTTAGGCATTACACACGTTCAAATTATGCCTATGTTTAGCTACAGCTATGCAGGCTTTTCCTATAACTGGGGATATAACCCTTTAAATTATAACGTCCCTCAACAAAAATATTCTGCATATTCAGCAACTTCATACATAGAAAGAATTAACGAAGTACAAAACATGGTAGATACATTCCATCAAAATGGAATTCGGGTAATAATGGATGTTGTTTATAACCATATGTACCAAGGAAGTTATGAAAGTTCATCAACTACCAGCAAGCCTCCATATTATAATATAACAACAAAATATTATATCATGAGTAATGGCAGTTTAGCAAACTATACAGGGTGCGGCAATACTGTTGATGCAGGAAATTCTATGGTAAGTAATATGATCTGTGATTCACTTGATACCTGGACAACAATCTATAATGTAGATGGTTACAGATGTGACTTAATGGGAATTTATCCAAATACTGCTGTAAGTAAATGGGTACAATATTTAAATAATAAAAATCCAAATCAAAACTATCTTTTCTATGGTGAACCATGGACAGGAAACGGTTCATTTCCTTACTCAGACGGGTGCAGTGAAGGAAATATTGCCTGTACTGAATATATGTCAAATGATAGTTTACAATATGGAGCAGGCTGTTTTAATGGAGGTTATAGAGTAGCATTAAAAGGAAATAATGGTAAAGGAGGTACCGGTGGTGGATATCTTTTTAACCAATCTCCATATGAAATCGGCAGTAATGTCGCTGATACAATGCAAAGTATCACTTACGGATTTACAGGTTCAATAAGAACACCTTCAGACCATACAACAGATTCAATTCCTTCCGCAATTTCGACCTGGTCAAACGCTTACACAAATATGCCTGTAGAAGCTGTGAATTATGTTTCCTGCCATGACAATCTATGCCTCTGGGACAAAATATGTGCAGTGACAGGTAAAAGCGTAAGCAGTCCTCAACAATATTCTAAGCAAGTTGATGCATTCTGCCAGGGGATTATAATGACTTCTCAGGGAATTGCATTTATTCAGGAAGGAGATGAATTCTTAAGATCAAAATATGCCATTTGTGATAATTGGGATACTGCCGGTAACAGTTACAATGCCCCGGCTGTAGTAAACCAGCTTGACTGGTCTTTGAAATCTGGAAATATTGATGTTTTTAAATATTATAAGAAGCTTATAAAATTCAGAAATCAAACTCCAGCCTTAAAGTTAACTTCATGGAATGATATTAATTCATCTGTGAAAAAAAACACCTTTACTTCTGCTAATACTAAAAACACCCCAATTGGAGTTCTAATTGGTATAATCAATAATAACGGTGAGGAGTATACTGTTATTTATAATTCTAGCAATGATTACAGTTATTTAATATCATCAGGCACCTGGGAAGTCGTAACAAGCATTATGGATATATTGCCTAATTTATCCGGCGGTTATCCAACTTCAGGAACGATTAAACAAGCTGGTAGTAAAGTAGCATGTTGTGGTACTTCTGTTACTGTATTGAAAAAGACTTCTGATTAAAAAAAATTTATTAATTAACTGTTTTAACAATTAGGAGGTATTGAATGAAGTTTTTAATCAAATATTCAATAACCTCCTTTGTTATTATTATACTAGCCGGATGTTCATCAACCGGCTCATATACTTCAAGAAAAACTGACTTCAAACTCCCGAAAACATACATAGATGAAATTTCTGAACAAAATATGAACTATGAGGGTATAAGAAGAAATCCGGTCATAGTTGTTCATGGATTTCAGGGAGCAAATCTTAAAAATTCGAAAACGGGCGAGATATTCTGGGGTGAATTCAAAAGTTCAGACGCAATACTTGGAAATGATAGAAAATTAAGAGAATTTAGCCACCCAATGAAACAGGGAGTAAGACTGGAAGACTTAATGGACAATGTTATTCCTGATGGTATCCTGAAGAAAGTTAAAATAGCAATTATGGGGATTACCGTAGAAACAATTGCTTATAACAGTCTAATACAATGCTTGAAGTACGGTGGTTATCAACCCGAATCAGATCCCCTGGCTGCAGGAAAAAATTACAACACCTTATTTGAATTTGCTTATGACTGGCGAAAAGATTTACCAGGTAATGCAAAACTACTGGATAAATTTATAAAAGAAAAAAAGAAATATATTCAGAAACAATATGAAACTTTATACGGTATTAAAAATTTTGATGTCCAATTCAATATTGTAGCTCATTCTATGGGAGGACTATTAAGCAGATATTATTTAAGATATGGTGCTAAAAACTTGCCTGAGGATGGAAGCCTGCCTGAAATAACATGGGATGGCAGTAAACATCTAGATACAGTTGTTATTGTAGGAACACCAAATGCTGGTTACCTCGATACATTTCTTGAAATGCTGGGCGAAAACATAATGTTTATCCCTCTTGCATCACTAGGTACTCTTCCAACATATTATCAAATGCTCCCTGCCCCTGAAACAAAGTCAATCCTTTATCTTGGCAGCAATGAAACTGTGGATTACTTTAATCCTGAATTATGGAGTAAAATGAATTGGGGAATAATGAATCCCGAAGAAGATGAAACATTAAAGATTCTTTTGCCTGAAGCAAAAACCAAAGAAGAAAGAAGGCAAATAGCTTATGATCACTTGTCAAAGTGTCTCAAAAGAGCAAAACAATTCATCGATGCAATGAAAGTAAAAGCTGATCCGCCCGATGATGTTTCATTACTTCTTATATTTGGCCATGGCATTAAAACCAGCCGTAGGGCATACATTAATAAAAATACAGGAAAAATCGAAAAAATTGAGTATGCTTTTGGTGATGGTAAAGTGCTATCAACAAGCGCACTATGGGATGAGAGAGCTGGAGGAAAATGGTCAGTATTCGTTAGCTCCCCAATTAAGTGGTCTGGAATAGCATTGATAAGAGCAGCACACATGGGAATTTTTGAGGCCCCGGCATTTGAGGATAATCTTCTATTTCACCTAGTCATGGTTGAATCCGCTAAACAAAAAATAATACTGAAAAATTATTAACCTTTTATTTTTTTCAACAACCAGGCCATATTTTCCCCAAGCTGTTTCATTGTAAGACTACCCTCTTCATCTTTATTTACTTCACCAGCCTCAAGCCCCATTCCAAAATTCCAGTAAATTGAAGTAGTTATAATAACTTGGTGAATTTGAAAGAAATGATTAATAGCATCAAATGCAGGAACAGCACCTCCTCTGCGGACAGCCACAACCGCAGCACCAACTTTACGTTTAAACGGCTGATTATTTGCAAGACCTACAAGATCTGCCCTATCAATAAGAGCCTTCAAGTCAGAGGTAATATTTGCGGTATAAGTAGGTGAGCCCAAAATAATACCGTCTGCATCTAACATTTTAGCCAGGCAATCATTAAAAATATCATTGGATATTACACATTTTTTATTTTTCTTTTCAAAACACTTCATGCAGCCAATGCAGCCTCTTAAGTTTTTCCCTCCAATTTGAACGTATTCCGTTTCTATTCCCTCAGCTCTAAGTTCAACTAAAACTTTATTCAAAAGAATCGAAGTATACAAAAGCCGATATAAAATTCGAAATTTAAGAAGAATCTACATTGAATCATAATTCAATACAAGTACAGTTCATTATAGTTTTGCTTTTGTATATAAATTTCTCCAAAATTAAAATTTTTCCGAAATGAAAAAAAGAATAAATTTGTCCAATTCCAGGATAAAAAAACTTAAAGAACTACACAGAAGAGAAAGCAACCGTAAGCTTGCTGACCGTATCAAAACTATTCTTCTACTTGATAAAGGCTGGAACTATACTAGAATTTCTGAAATTCTTTTACTTGATGACCAAACCATACAAAATATCGATTAAATTTTGTATATAAACTTACCAAAGTAATACCTTCAAATCCAGATCCGAATGAACAACTGAAACACTTAAAGAAATATGAAAAACTCTGAACACCTGTCCCATAGGCAATAAATTCTGAATTGATTGGATTTTTAGTTGTTCTCTATTAATTTTAGAATACAAAAAAAACAGAAAAAGAAAAAGGATGAATTATGGCGGAACAACTATTGCCTTTGTTTTTATATGGAGAAAATACCATAAACTCCATCGTATCCTATAATTTTAATGAAGATGGTAATGTTTACTATTTTATTTATTGTGCACCTGTAGGTTTTCATCGACACGATGATCGTCGCGGCTTTAATATAACAACTTCTCAACTGATATTGAATGGTCACTGTAAAAACTGCGAGATTGTAAAAGCTTTCGGAGTAAGCGAAATAAGTGTAAAACGTAATCTTAAGAAACTCAGAGAAGATGGTATAGACGGATTTTATAAACCCAGAAACACTAGAAAAGGTGGAACAGTTCTTACGTCTGAAGTATTGTCAGAAGCCCAGTGCCTTTTAAATGAAGGTCACAGTCGCTCAGAAACAGCAGAAAAACTGTCATTAAAAGTTAACACCCTATCTAAAGCCATACATGCCGGTAAGCTGTTGGAACCACTAAAAAAAACTTCACAGGAAAAACCAAATCAGAACGCAATATAGAGGATAACAGTCAGGCACTTGGCAAAGGGTGTACAGACACCACAGGACGACTTTTTGCAGCATTAGGCAGAGTCAGTGCAGTTACAGAATTTAATAAGAATTATGATATTGATAATGGTGGTTTACTGCTTGCAGTTCCTGCACTTTTATCCAACGGTCTGCTTGATTCAATGAATTCATTCAATTTTTCAGAGGGTTTTTATAGAATATATGATATTTTTCTGACGATAGCTTTTATGGTTCTGGCCCGTGTAGGAAACATAAACCGCCTTGGTGATGTTTCACCCGGAGAATGGGGAAAGCTTCTTGGAATAGACCGTATTCCTGCTGTTAAAACCATGCGCGAAAAAGCAGATGAACTTTCACATGGTCAGAATGAAGCAAATCTGGATAAATGGATTTCAGAACATTCCAGCACCTGGATGGAAAAAAATGAGGATACTATAGGAAGGCTTTATGTTGATGGTCATGTAAGAACATATTTTGGAAAAACAAAGCTGCCGAGAAGATATGTATCAAGACAGCATTTATGTCTTCGCGGAATGACCGACTACTGGATTAATGATCAGAACGGGGCACCATTTTTTAATGTAACAACACCTTTTTCAAAGGGGCTTATAGAAATACTGCAGACGAAAATAATACCAAAACTGCTTGAAGAAATGCCGTGTCAAAAGACAGCATATGAACTTGCTGAAAATCCTGATATCTACAGGTTTTTAATAATTTTTGACAGAGAAGGCTATAGCATGAAACTCTTCAAAGACCTGTGGGAAAAACACAGAATTGCCTGTCAGACATATAATAAATATCCAAAAGATGCCTGGGATGAAAATGATTTCATTGAAGTTGAAGTTATACACCCTTTTGATAATGTAGAGAAAACAAAAATAGCGGAAAAAAGGGTATATGATAAAACGAATGATTTTTATTGCAGAGAAGTTAGACAGTTAACTGAATCAGGTCATCAGGTGTCAGTAATTTCAACAGATTTTATCAGTAAAGCTGAATACATATACAGTCACATGCAGAGTAGAACATCTCAGGAAAACTTTTTTAAATATGCAAGACAAGATTATAATATAGATACACTTAACTCATATGAAAAAACAAATGTAGATGAGACAGAAACAGTTGTAAACCCGGTATATAGACAACTGGAGAAAGATTTAAATTCATTAAGAGCAAAACTGGCAAGAAGAACACTTAAAAGACAGCAGTTGACTTTAAAGGAAAACCCTACAGAAAAAGAACGCAGGAACTTTGAAGAAAGAGAAGGAATGTTAACAAAAGAAATACTTGAATTTGAAGAAACTATTACCGAAAAGAAAAAAACAAGAAAGAATACAGATAAATATATTACTGTCAAAGAATTGCCGGAGGAATTTAAATTTGTTCAGTTTCATGGGGGTAGAAAAAAGTTTATTGATATTATAAAAATGATTGCATACAGAGCTGAAGTAGCTATGTCAAATGTCATCATGCCTATTCTGGGAAAATATGAAAAAGATACTGCAAAGAGCATAATAGAATCTATTTTCAAAACACCGGCAAATATTATTCCTCTATATGATAAAAATATTTTGAAGGTTGAATTGCATTACACTTCATCACATAAAAAAGATAAAATAATTCAATCATTGATGAACTTTTTAAATGAAACTGAAATGGAATTTCCGGAAACTAATTTGAAGCTTTTCTACAAGTTCGTATCAAAATAAAATCATAGGGGTAAAGTGCTCAGAGACTGATCCAAGACAGATATTTGATGCTTGACTGTACATTAGGTTTTAATAAAAAAATAATAAACATTTAATATTAGGTTAACAGTCAACAACTTTTGATTATCAGGAAAACAAAAAATTAAGTTTTTTAGCATGTTCTTGAACAAGACTTAAATAGATTGTAATACAAAAGAGCTAAGCATTGAATTCAATACTTAGCTCTAATATAACTAAATCAATAACATTATTACCGTTTGATAATTACAAGGAATTATCCCATTGTAGCAACCATAACAGCCTTAATTGTATGAAGTCTGTTTTCCGCTTCATCAAAGACGACTGAATGTCGACTTCTAAAAACTTCATCAGTTACTTCTCTAATATCAAGTCCCTGTTCTTCTTTAAACTTTCTTGCATTTGCTGTCTCAAAATCATGATAAGAAGGTAGACAATGCATAAAAAGAATATTTCTGTTTCCTGTTTTATTCAACATATCCATTGTTACACGATATGGACTAAGAAGTTCAACTCTCTCTGCATAGTCAACTTTTTCACCCATTGAAACCCAAACATCAGTATAAATTACATCAGCACCTTTAACAGCTTCATCAACATTGTCAGTATATTCAATTGTTGCACCTGTCTGTTTTGAATATTCCTGCATTTCTGCAACAATTTCCGGATCAGGAGCAAGTTCTTTAGGTCCAAGAGCAACAAAATGCATACCCATCTTAGCTGCACCATACATCAAAGCATATCCCATATTATTTCTGGTATCACCGGTAAAAACAAACTTAATTTCGCTTAATATTTTATTACCAAGATGTTCTTCAACAGTAAGAAGGTCTGCCAATACCTGAGTTGGATGATCTACATCAGTCAGACCATTCCATACAGGAATTCCTGAATGTTTTGCAAGCTCTTCAACAACTTTCTGTTCAAAACCGCGATATTCAATACCATCATAATAACGACCAAACACTTTTGCTGAATCTTCAAGGGATTCTTTTACCTGAAACTGTGAATTTGTTAAATAAGTTACATGTGCTCCTTCTTCCATAGCTGCAGTTTCGAAAGCACATCTGGTTCTTGTAGAAGATTTGTCAAAAAGAAGAACTATATTCTTTCCTTCAAGTTTTTTTCCTATAATTCCCATACGTTTTTTTGCTTTCAAATCTCTTGATAAATCCAGCATATAACGTATTTCACTAGGTGTAAAATCTTTCAGTGACAAAAAACTTCTACCTTTTAAATTAACTGCCATTACACAACTCCTTAAATAAAAAGACCTAAAAATTTATGATTAATGATTGCTTATTTATGATTCTTTCTATCTAAAAACACTAAACAGCAATCCGTCTAATACTCTTTAATTAGAGTTTTCCGCCATTTAAAAAAAAGCGGCTAAATTTATTCAGAAATAGGTGCCCTTTCCAATGGCATTGACATACACCTTGGTCCGCCACGACCTCTGGAAAGTTCAGAACTTGGAATAATATGAAGCTTTATTCCATTGTCTTCTAAAACTCTATTTGTTACATAGTTTCTAGAATAAACTACTACCTCTCCAGGCCTAATAGCTAAAGTATTAGAACCGTCATTCCATTGTTCTCTACTGGCAACAACTCTGTCACCACTTCCACACCTGATAAGTGTAATATCCCTTTTTAAATATTTTTCAAGAATTTTCTGTAAATTTTTAACTTCTTTTACAACATTCAGACCATTGGCACCGGATGTAATAGCATATACGTTTAACGGGCCTTCAATTCCACCATGAACAGTAAATTTATCGTAATCTACCTGTGTAAATACAGTGTCAAGATGCATATATGCACGAGTAGGAGGAATTTGAAAGGCAAGAACAGTTTTTAAATTCTGCTCTGGATTAATTTTCGAACTGAACAATCTGCGACATAATCTTTCAATCGATTTAGCTTCAGTTCTCTGAGATATTCCAATCGCCAGAGTATTTTTATCTAAGATCAATATATCTCCACCTTCAATACTTGTGGTCTCTTCTCTATGGTACCAGAATGGTATCTGTTCTTCTGAAAATTCAGGATGATTAGCAAAAATATATTTAGAAAAAAGAGTTTCACGGCATCTAGTTTCAGTAAACATTTTGTTCAGAGAAATACCTGATCCAATAGTGACAAAAGGATCTCTTGTAAAATACAAATTTGGTATTGGATCACAAATAAAAGGATAATCAATATTCACCATTTCAGTTAAACTATTAAGCTTATAGTCTATCTCCTCTTTTCTGATTCCGCCCATTAGTTTATCAATAATAGTTTCATTATCAAAATTTAAGAGGTAATTAATTACAGAATCTCTAATCCTTTCATCATGAACATTTGCTTCATCTAAAAATTCACCTAAAAATTTAAGCTTAACAGGTTCTTTAGCTATTGCCTCTGCTGCCAGTTTTTCTAAATAATAAACCTCAACGCCTTCTTTTCTCATAACATTAGCAAAAAAATCGTGTTCCTGCTGAGCTACCTCAAGAAAGGGGATATCATCAAAGAGTAATTTTTCTAACATTTCCGGAGTTAAATTTTCTATTTCACCTGAAGGCCTATGCAAGAGTACCTTTTTTAACTCGCCGATTTCTGAATAAACACTTAATTTCATTTGGGAACCTCATATGCCAATATTATCAATGTTCAAACTTACTTAATAAATTATAATTAGTTATTATATATCTAAAGTTTCCCCGTTTTTTTTGGGGTGTTCTTTGAAAACTTGATTTTCTCAGATCCACTATACTTCTGTTAATCATCATCAGAAAACTTTAGAATTAAAAAAAATGCAATTTTTTTAAATCTATAGCAATGGTGATTTTTGAAAAATTTTTTCTCATCTTTTTTGTGAGATGCCCAGTATCAGCGTTTTCAGTTGTTTTAAGCCCCTCGAAAGAGAAAAGATGATTTTTTTGAGGTCTTTGGCAGTACTATTCAGTGAGCTTTGTTTACTTTTGTCAAGTTTTAAGACATAACATGTTTATTGTAAAAAGCTTACAAATTGCAGTCAGGTGGCTGAACATGCTATATTACTCTATTATCAAAATTAAAAAAAAGGAGTAATACAACATGTTCAGTAATTGCAAATTTAGCACATTAATAGATGAAGTTGCAACAGTAATTCCGAGAAAAGACAGAAGAATTATTTTTAAAACCATTATAACCGGTTTGATTATCAGCGAAGGCAGTAAATGTATTTCAGCAATTTATCGTCTGTTTGCAATAATGATGCTGTCTAATAAGATATCGAGAAAAAAATATTACGGTTTTCTGCAGTCAGGAAAACTTAAACTTGCTTTAGTATGGAAAAAACTTTTTACAATACTTGGTGATGATATCCAAACATCCGGCAGACTTCTTGTAGCTCTTGATGATACAACATATGGAAAGACAGGAAAGAAAATTGCAAACTGCGATACTCATTACGATCATGCGGCTAAACTGAACAGCTCTAAATATCTTTTTGGACATTGCCGTGTTGTTCTCGGGATACAAAAGTTTATCCATGGACGCTGGGCATGTCTGCCCGTAAAACAAAAAGTTTACCGGCTTAAAAAATCTGTAGATAAAAAAGAATTTAAAACTAAGATAGAGATTGCCGGAGAACTGATTAATGAGCTGTATGAACAGTTTTCTATTCCTATGCTGGTAGTTACTGACAGTTGGTTTGGTAATAAGTCATTGACAAAAGTTTTAAACTCCTATAAAGAATCAATGCATATCCTTACTCGTTTAAGAATTGATTCAGCTCTCTATGATTTTCCGCCTGAAAGTAAAGCAAAAAAAAGAGGGAGAAAGAAAATTTACGGTATTCGATTACCAAAGTTATCGAAGCTGGCAGCGACTCTTGATAAAAAAGAAGATTATTTCTTCATTTACGGCAAAAGCAGAAAATGTGAATATTCAGAATTTTTATGTATGCACAAAGGATTTAAAACCAAAGTTAAAGTTGTTCTTGTTCACTATAAAAACGGATGGTTCTTTCCAATTGTATCTACCGACTGCAGCCTGACGGCTCAGCAGATGATAGAATATTATTCTGCAAGATGGAAAATAGAAAGCGGTTTTAAAGAACTTAAACATGAACTCGGTGCTCTGGATAATCAGGCAAGAAAAAGGAATTCTGTAGAAAATCATTTTGATCTGTGCTGCATTGCCATGACCGCAGCATGGATATACACTATAAAACAGGAGAAGGCTCCTGTTAGAAAATTTAAAACTGCAAGAGCAAATTCATATGCTTTTGCTGATATAAGAAGAAAAATTAAAAACGAATATTATGAGAGTTTTAATTTTATGGATATTTGCTCTTCAAAAGGCAAGTCACTGATAAATTATATTAGAGATATCATTTTTCAGTGTGCCGGGTAATTTTTTAACTCTCAAAAATAAGGAATGTTTAGTTATTATATATAACACAAAAATAATTCTTTTTTAGTTATATATAGAAAATTTTACTCAAACATATATTTGTCCTACTTGTAGGAGGCAATTTACTATCTTATAATATATTTATAAATTTACTGTGCAAATATTGTCTTTTAGCTTTTTTTAGTGAAAATATTAAATCTAACAACAGTTTTTCGCTAAATATTTTTTTGCATTTAATTTTTATATCAAAAAAACAATTAAGTAAAACTAAAGGTTTAAAAGTGAATCTGGAAGTTCAATGGTTTATTTATAACTCTGTAGGCAAAGGACTACTAAAACAAAAAGAATGCGATGACCTGCTCAATGAAACAGGTCAAAACGTAGATATCAGTACTTTTGCCCAGGCTGCCTTTGATAAGAAATCTGCACCGTTGGATGAAGTAAATGCAGAAATTTTACTGGAAAAACTTGAAGGGATATTAAATACCTCAATTGAACAGGCTGGCTTAGAAGTACCACCACCAGAGGAGTTTTTAGCTGAACAAAGAAATTATGAGGCAGTTTTTTCAGAAATACCTCAAATGGCTGATGAACAGTTAATAAATTTTCTAAGAAATCTTTTTATGAACATCCGCTCGAATTGCACAAGCGACATACATTTCTCTGCAAATGCACTGCCTTTTATAAGAAACGCCCTTAGAATCGAAAAACTTGGAAATTATGTTTTAACAGAGGAAGATGCTTTTAGAATAAACACATTGTTTTTGAATAAAGAACATAGAGAATTGCTAACAGAAAAAAACGAGTTGGTATATGCTCTGTCATTTAGTAATGAAGAACGTTACAGAGTAGCTTTAATGAAACACAAAGATGGACTTGCCGGAACTTATCACTTACTGCCAAACCATATTCAAACTTTAGAGGAGCTTGGCTTTAAACAGAAAAATTCAAAAACAATTTCTACTCTCCTCAACCATCATAACGGTTTAATCCTTTTGGCCGGCCCTATTGGAAGTGGTAAAACGACTACTCTTGCAGCCCTTGTGGAAATTATGAATAAGAAAAGAAAAGATCATATCATAATGATTGAAGATCCAATTGAAATTGTTCAGACATCAGAAAGCTGTAATATAACCCAACGCGAAATCATCACACATACAAAGTCATACGCCAATGCTATAAAAGGAGCACTACGAGAAGACCCTGACATAATAGTAATTGGAGAATTAAATGATTTAGAAACTATCGAAATAGCAATAACAGCATCAGAAACCGGCCATTTGGTGATCGGCACACTTCCAACAGGAGACACTATAAATACACTAAATAGAATAGTCGATGTTTTCCCTCCATCTCAACAACCTCAAATAAGAGCAATGATTTCAGGCAGTTTAAGGGGAATAGTATGTCAAAAATTGTTACCTACAAAAGATAAACATGTTGCTGTAGCCTGTGAAATACTTGTAAACAATCTTGCTGTAAGTAATACAGTAAGTGAAGGCAAACATCATCTTCTTAAACCGATACTGCAAACAGGCTCAAAACTTGGAATGTGTACAATGGATGAATCAGTATTTGAATTATATGAGAAAGATTTAATTTCAGGCCAGACGGCATTAAATAATATAAAGGATTTAAACAGTTATAAAAGCAAAATCACATCTGAGGATTCAATTAGCTAAAAACTAAAAGGTATTTGTCTATGCCATTAATAGATCAACTATTAGATGCACTGCTGGAACAGGAAGCATCAGATTTACATTTGATTATCGGTCAACCGGCAAAAATAAGAGTTCATGGTTCATTAGAACCACTGACTGATGATATTATAACAGAAGAAGACATGGAAACAATGCTCCGGGAAATCTGTACTCCTGAAAATTGGGAATACTTCCTCGATCATAAAGATTTAGATTTCGCATACCAACTTGGAGATAAAGCAAGATTTAGAACAAACTATCTTTTTAACTATTATGGAATGGCTGCAGTATTACGTCAGATACCATCAAAAATTCCAACAATGCAACAACTATTACTTCCTCCTGTATTGAAGAAAATTTGTGAATCAAGAAGTGGCTTATATTGTATTACAGGTCCTACTGGAAGCGGTAAGTCAACAACTTTAGCAGCAATGATTGACCATATCAACACAAACCACTGCAAACATATTATTACTTTGGAGGATCCGATTGAATTCGTCCATAAAAGTAAAAAATCTATACTGATTCATAGGGAAATAGGTATTCACAGTCATTCTTTTGCAGAAGCACTGAATAATGCTATGCGCTCTGATCCGGATATCATATTACTTGGAGAAATGAGAGATTTAGAAACAATTAGACTAGCCTTAACCTGCGCAGCAATGGGAATCCTTGTATTTGCCACACTGCATACTAATAATGCACCTAAGACAATTGATAGAATTATTGATGCTTTTCCGGCAGATGAACAGCCTCAAATAAGAACAATGCTCTCTGAAGCTTTAAAAGGAGTAGTTTCTCAATTATTATGTAAAAGAACAGAGGGTGGAAGAATAGCGGCACATGAAATACTTTTATGGACCGAAGGATTACCTAATATTATCAGAGAAGGACAAATCTCAAATATTAGAACGATTATTGACAGCAATAAAAATATGGGTATGCAATCAATGGATAATACATTAAAAAAATATCTTGAGGATGAAATTATTTCACCAGAGGAAGCCTACATGAAAGCCTTAAACAAAAAAGATTTTGTTCCATTTTTAAAGAACAGTTCATCCTAGGCTGCAATTATGAAAAAGAATATAATATTACTTTCAGAAGTAAAGAAGAGTAACGGCACAATAATAGCTAAGATAAACTGGTAATATAGAAAAGCCAAACTATTTTTTTTGTAAAATTTTCTAAAATTAAACTGTTTTGTATATAAAATAATTATCATTTAAATAAAAAAAGACAGGTGCAAGAATATGAGATTTAACAAAGACAGTTATGATACTCCGGACAATATCCCGAAAATGATTGGCGATAAACTTTCAATGGGAACAGGTTTGTTCTTTTACTACCGTTTTCTAAAAGTAATCTATGATACAAATAGAGTTATCAAGCAGGGAAAATTTTCTACTGAAGCCTGGTGTGAAGCTTCTTATTACACTATAGACTCTTTAGAAGGCTGCGGTGCAAAGCTTCATATAAGAGGACTTGATAATATAAGAACAGTTGACAGCCCGGTAGTTTTTATTGGTAATCATATGAGCACACTTGAAACATTTGTACTTCCTGGAATTGTCTGTCCAATAAAACCATCCAGTTTCATTGTTAAGGAGAGCCTTATTAATCACCCTATTTTCGGAAGAATAATGAAGGCTACGATACCAATATCAGTCACTCGAAAAGATCCTATAAAAGATTACAAAACAGTAATGATAGAAGGTAAAAAAATACTTGACAGCGGACGTTCTGTAATAGTATTTCCCCAAAGCACACGTGATCCTAAATTTATTCCTGAAGAATTCGGTTCAATTGGCAATAAACTTGCAAAAAAAGCAAAAGTTCCTGTCATTCCTATTGCAATCAAATCGGACTTTTGGGGTAATGGAAAACGTATTAAAGACATTGGTCCGTTAAAACGAAGTGAAGATATTTATTTTGAGTTTGGACCTGCTATGCAAATTGAAGGCACCGGCAAAGAGCAACATGATAAAATAGTAGCTTTTATACAGGAAAAATTAGCAGAATGGGGACACCTGACAAACTAAAAAACTCTAATACATAAGAAAATAATTATTGTATAAATATTCAAAACGTAAATAATAGAGACTGCTATTATTTACGTTTTTCAATATTTAAGTTTGAAAATTTAATTTTTCAAACCAATTTGTTTTTAGATATAATTTGATATTTTTTATTTATTAATTTGAATAATTATTCTGTAAGTATTTTATTTTTCTGTAAAATTTTTCTCATTTAATTTTAGTTCTAAACAATAAACATATTCATACATTATGATAAAAGTTGAAAATCTGACAAAAAAATTTGGTCAAATAACAGCTGTAGACAATATATCTTTTGAAGTAAATGAAGGAGATATACTTGGTTTTTTAGGGCCAAACGGCGCTGGAAAAAGCACAACAATGCGGATGATAACGGGATTTTACCCTCCTACTTCAGGTAAAATAACAATTAATAGACATAATGTAATCAGAGATTCTCACAAAATTAAGTTTAAGATAGGCTACTTACCTGAAAACACCCCTGTTTACAAAGATATGACTCCTTACAGTTTTTTAAAATTCGCAGCTCAGGCACATGGAATAGTTTATCCTAAAACTCTCAAAAATGCTTTAACCAGAACAATAGAAATGTGTGGCATTGAAGATATTATTTATCAACCGATAGATACTCTTTCAAAAGGCTATCAGCAAAGAGTTTGTCTTGCCCAGGCTATAATACATAACCCTCCTATTTTAATTTTAGATGAACCAACAGACGGTCTCGATCCTAATCAGAAGGATCAAATAAGAGATTTAATAAAAAAAATGGGACAAACCAAAACAATAATAATATCCACCCATATACTGGAAGAAGTCGATGCCTGCTGTTCAAGAGTAATGGTAATATCTAAAGGCAAAATAGTCGCAGATCAAACTCCGGAAAAATTCAAAGCAATATCAGATACTACAAATACAATACTGCTGGACATAAAAAGCAGTGACCATTATGAAAATATAAAAGATATTCTTCTACAAACGCCTTATTTATCAAAAATTTCATTATTGGACCAAAGCAATAACATAGTAAAATTAAGACTGTATCCAAGTAAAATAGAAAAAATCACCGGTATTACAGCAGATTTGACAAGACTAATACAAAAACAAAACTGGATTATTGACTGCATTCAAATAGACAAAGGCTGCCTAAAAGACGTTTTTAAAAAAATCACACAAAATTAACTAGTTTAAAAAATGAATAAACCGATGAACAGAATTGCAATAGTATGTAAAAGAGAGTTAATAGGATATTTTTCTTCTCCCCTAGCATATATTTTTATTATTATCTTCCTGCTTCTGTCAGGATTTTTTACATTTGCTGCCCCCCCGTTTGGCAATTTTCTAAGCACCAATAAAGCAAGTTTATCTGATTCATTTTTTTCATTTCACCCGTGGCTTTATCTAATACTTGTCCCTCCTATCGCGATGAGACTCTGGTCAGAGGAATTAAAAAGCGGCACTCTTGAACTATTGTTTACAATGCCAATAACCATTTTCGAAGCTGTCATTGGTAAGTTTCTTGCAGCATGGATTGTTTTAGGATTTTCTTTAATACTTACATTTCCATATGTAATCACAGTCAACTGGCTCGGAAATCCGGACAATGGAATCATTCTGGTTGGTTATTTGGGCAGTTTTTTACTTGCAGGAAGTTATCTTTCAATCGGATGCATGACATCATCACTCACAAAAAACCAAATTATAAGTTTTATTTTTTCGATAGTAATATGTTTTATACTGCTGTTGGCAGGTCATCCGGCAATAACAGATTTTTTTATAAACTGGACACCAACATGGGTCACAACGCTACTAGGAAAGCTTAGTGTATTCCCAAGCTTTGATCTTATTCAAAAAGGTATTATTAATTCCAGCGATATCTTATACTTTGTTTCAATTATTTCTTTCTGTCTATTCACTACCAGGTTAATACTCAAAATCAAATATGACTCCAAAGCTGTCAAATCCAGAGCAGTTTCAGGAATGCTTGCATTTTTAATAATACTGTTAAATATAAATTTTTTAGCAGAAGAAATTCCTTATAGATATGATGTAACACAGGATAAACTTTATACCTTATCAAAAAGCACAGAGAATATACTTCGTAATCTTAAAGCTCCAGTTACAATTCGATTCTACTATACCCGCAATAATAAAATGCCTGTTCAACTTCGACTTTATGCAAGAAGAGTTGAAGGACTTATTAAAGAATATGCAAGAAACAGTGATGGTAATATAAATTATGAAAGATATAATCCGGTTCCAGATACAGATGCAGAAACATCTGCTGTTATAGACGGAATAAAAGGTCAACAACTTAGAGATGGCAATAATATATATTTAGGTTTAACTGTTAGCAGCTTAAATCATAATTCTACAATAAGCTTTCTATCTCCTGTTAATGAAAAAACTCTTGAATATGATATTTCACGCTCTATTTACGATGTTACCCATCCCCAAAAACCAACAATAGGTGTAATAAGTTCAATGCCTGTAATGGGAGGATTTACCGGAATCATTACTTCTAAACATAACAGGAAGGCTCCATGGATTTTTATGCAGGAACTTCAAGATAATTTTAACATCAAAGAAATCAATTATAACACAGAACACATAGATGATGATATAGATATATTATTAATCATACATCCTGATAATTTGTCAAAGAAAACAGAGTTTGCAATAGATCAGTATCTCTTAAAAGGGGGAAAACTATTTGTCTTTGTAGATCCTTACTGTTTTGCTGCAAGTATATCTGACCAAACCTCATATTTTACAAATCAGCCCCCTCCCCCATCCGCTTCATCGCTACCGTATTTATTTAAAGCCTGGGGTATAAAGTTTTCAAATCCACAGCAGGTAGTGATTTCGCCGGACAATGCTTATCATGCATTAAATGATCCTCTAGGGAAAGAACATCCCGCAATACTGAATTTAACGGCAAATAACATAGATAATAATGAAATAATAATGTCAGGCTTAAACAAACTCAACCTAATTTTTGCCGGTGCATTTAATGGAGAACCAATTAAATCATTAACAAAAACAATTTTACTGCAAACTGCCCCAAATGCAGACCTAATCAACAGTTTTACATATCGTCTCCCAACCTCGGAAATCATGAATAGTTTTTTACTAAATAAAAATAAAAAATCCCAGGAACTTATTATTAGACTTGCCGGAAACTTTGTAACAGCATTTCCGGAAGGAATAAATAGTTCTGACAAAGAATCTGAAACTACTGCAGATTCCAAATTAATAAAGAAATCACTTAAGCCCGGAGCAGTAATACTTGTTAGTGATGCTGATATGCTGTTTAACTCTTTCTGTGTAAATATGCAGAAAGTTTATGACAGAACAATAATAGATGTTATTAATAGTAATCTTGGTTTTGTAACCAATGCAGCTGACCAGCTATCCGGAGATTTGAACATTATAAGCATAAGAACTAGAGGTGCAACAGTTCGCAGTTTTACAAAAATAGAGAAATTCTATGAGAAAGCAAAAAAGAAATACGAAGCAAAAATAACGCTACTTGAAAATGAACTTAAAAAAACTGAAGATTATCTGAATAAAATACAAGCTTCTAAACCGGAAGAAAAACAGCTGATTCTAACAGAGAAACAATTAAAAGTGATTCAGGAGTTCCGGGAAGACGAAAGAAAAATCAAAAAGCAATTGACTTCTATACGCAAGAAATTAAGGAATGAATTATATACTCTTAAATTAAAAATAGAAATCTTAAATATAGCATTGGTTCCTCTTCTCCTTATTATTTTAGGTTCAATTATTAACTTATTTAGAATTAAACGTAAGTTTAAAATTAAGAAAAAACATAAGGCCATAATAAAAACTAAACGCTTTTAGTTATACCGAAGGTATTTTAGTTTTTATTTTACAATGAAGAAAAATTGCTTTTAATCAATTTCTTCGAAGACTCAATAATTTTGGAGATAAAGTAAAAAACAGAATTTAATGAAAAGTATTTGTCATGACAAAAAAAACATTGATAACTCTTATAATCTTAGCAGTAGTTCTTACAGTATTATCTTTCTTAATAATACGAAGAACAAATAAATCATATCTACACAGCGAACAGGCTATCGGTTCTTTAATATTCCCAGATTTCAATCTTGACAAAATAAAGTCAATAGAAATTATAAAACCAGATAACACAACAATCACATTAGATAAAAAACAAAGTAGCTGGGTAGTAAAGAGTCTTTTCAATTATCCGGCTAACAGCGAATTATTATCATCACTACTAGAAGAAACAGCAAACTTGAAAGTTATTCAAAATGTTCAAACTACCCCTAATGCGTATAATAATTTAAACTTGACCCTGCCTAGTCCTGAAAATAATTCAAGTGGAACTGAAATAAAGTTTTTAAACAATAAAAACAAAACTTTATACTCACTTATTATAGGTAAAAAAAGAATTGAAAATGACATAAAAAAAAGAACAGAACTTACTGTGGGCAGATATATAAAAACACCTAACCAGGTAAATATTTATTTGACAGATGAGTTATTTGACTGCATAAATTTCACTGCAGAAGATTGGTTGTTTGACCGGAATATTGCAATAACTGATATCGAAAAAGTTGAACTTTCTAAAGGTTCTGAAGTAGAATGGACATTATTTAGAAATAAACATAACGAAGAATTCCAGTTAGAAGGCGCTTCCCAATATACAGATATTAACAGGAACAAAATAAAATCTATCATTGATTCTCTTAATAATTTAAAATTCAACACTGTGGCTAAAAGTGACTTAGAGCAGAAGAAAACCGGTCTGGATAATCCTGTCTGTTTACAGGTAAAATCATTTAACGGAACTAAATATGAGCTAAAAATCGGTAATATGGTTAATAATTTACGCTATGTTAAGTATACAATAATTACCCCACCCTCAGAAATACTAACTAAAAATAAAAAAGCATTAGAAAATCTAACTAAAAGATGGATTTACCTTATAGATATAAATAGACTTGATCCACTTTTATCCTCTAAAGCCAGCCTACTTACCCCGGAAAAATATAAAAGCTCACCGGCAAGTACATATTCTCAACCAATAAGCTAAAAATTATAGCAAACTTTATTTTTTTACCAATATAACAGCAGAATATTTACATCTATAAAACTATATTTTTTCATCCCAAAGTACTCTTATTTCTCCCGGATTCTTTAGAAGTATAGAGGGCCTTATCAGCTGCATGAAGCAAGTCCTGCTCATTCTGAACATTATTTTCAGGATATGAACTAACACCAAGACTCAATGTCACTTTGACTTCATAATCAAGATAGTTAACTTTCCCCTCCTGAATTGCAAATCTTAACCTCTCTGCCATTTCCAGAGAATCTTTGGCTGATGCCCCGGGCAAAATAGCGCAAAATTCTTCTCCACCGTAACGCATAATTACATCTCCTTTTCTCAATATAGGTTTAATGAGTTTAGAAATATAAATTAGTACCTTATCTCCAACCATATGTCCGTAAGTATCATTTACCTTTTTAAAATGATCTATATCGAACATTATTATTCCAAGAAATCCTTCTAAACGAACAGCTTTAGAATATTCCTCATTAAAACGAATCATACCATAGCGACGGTTAAGAAGTCCTGTAAGAGGATCTATTGCAGCCAACCTCTGTATCTGATCATGAACTATAGCATTATGTAGAGCCAACGAAAGACTCTGTAGCAACATACTTAAGTGGCTAAGCGCATCAGCAGCAGTATATTTTGATTCTGATGTAAGAACTATAACCCCTATAGCTACATCATTGTATATAAGAGGTTCAATAATTATAGTTTTTGGCCTAAATTCAAGCAGTAAACCATCAATCTTAACATCTGGGGGAACATCAGTGATTCTTCCCTTTTTAGTCTTTAGAATCTCTATAACCATAGGATGGTTTGAAAGTTTTTCCGGCTGCTTAATTCCAGAGACATCAAGTAGTTTTAGTTCCCCCTCACTTTGCACCAAAATAGCACCGGCATTAAGATTGGTAGAACTCAATATATGTGAAAGTGCATTTTTAGTTAATTTTTCCAATTCCAATTGACTGGTTAACATCTTTGTATAATCCTGCATCGTCCTCTCTATAGATAAAGAATTTGACAGAGTATCAACCAAAATATTAAAAGTTTTAGCTGTTTCTCCAATTTCATCAGTTGAATCAATGTGAATATGACATTTTTGAGGAGTGCAATCTCCTGGATCTCCCCCATGCGCTACTTTTATCAGATTATCCCGAACCATTCGCATCTTAGAAATTAGAATTTTTAATTTACTACCTATTACAAACCTCGATAATATTATATTTACTGCCCCTACTATTATTCCAGCTGATATACAGGCAGCAAAAAACAAGGGAGAATATGCAATTTCTGGTTTTACTCCAAAAAGTCTGGTAAAAAAAGGAAACACAATCCCTATAATTATACCAAAACCAATCATATATATAGCAAGATCTAAAAAAATCTTTTTTGTTATCTTCATCTTTACTCCTATTCTCACATATGAATTTTTATTAGCGTATTTCTAACTTTTCTTTTAACTATAACAACAAATATATACCTTAGGAAATAACTCTTAGTATAACTTTTCTATAAAAATAGGTTAAGACCAACCGATAGATTAGATAGTACAGAGTAAGCCCAACAGCGATATTTTATATAAATTTTAACATAAAAGCATTCTAATTGATAGATAATAAATTAAAAAGTTTAAAGGAAACAGCTTTTTTTTTGCGTATTACTTATGCTTTTTATCTTTTATAATTATAAAAGTATTATAATAAAAAAAAGGGGAGTATATTCATATTTGGCAAGTAAAACATTTAAACTAAAAAAATAGGGGCTGTATCAAAAGTCTAATTTTCAGTATAAGTTCACAGCTTTAGATGTGTTTTCAATAATGTTTGAGCACAACTAAAGTTGTGAACTCATACAAATACTTATCTCCAGATAGACTTTTGATACAACTCCTTGAAATCATTAATAATTAATGTGTCATATCCTTGATATTTTTCTGAAATGAAAGAATAAGGAATAATACAGCAAGGGCTAAATAACCAATCGTAATCTGGTAGCACATTGTTCTTTCAACAACAGGGAGAAGCCATGGAATATACATAGTTCCCTGCAAGTCTACAGATTGAACTATACCAAAGAATGAGAACAGACCCAGAATCAAAAGATAAACAGAAGATTTTTTTAAATTTCTATCTATAAGTTCTGCGACCAATCCTCCCCACAACATACCGGTCAGAATAAAACCATTTATTAAAGCAGCTAAAACAAGAATATTTGGGTAGGTATCAGATACAGTATTAGTCATTTCCAATAATTTAGGCATAGCAATATATGCTCCACCTGTTAATGAAATAAGCATAGGTTTCATTGCAGATGGAAACATTGCAAAGGCAGATGCAACATAATGTTTTTTAGGAACAGCTGAAAATCCCTGAGCAATAATTTCTATCCCAACAAATATTAGAATTGGAGCAAATATTGCAGTAGGAATTAACTCAATTATATAAGATACTACTCCTAAATAGCCGCAGATAACCATAAATATAGCAATATACAAAGTATATCCCATTTTGGCCCCCATAGCTTTATATGCTGGCTGACCTGCATATGCTGTCGTCTGGGTAATACTACCGCAAAATGAACCTAATAATGTAACAATACCATCAAGCAGCAGAATATTTTTCGGTTTATAAGGATCACCCACATCAACAGCACTTACTGTAACGTTGATATCACCAATTGTAACAAGAATAGCAAAAGGAATTATAGCAGGAAGAAGAGGTAAAATATGTTTAAATCCACTGAAAAGTCCTAATGTAGGCTCAGGATAACTTAAAGAAAGACTACCTGAAGGAGCAGCATAATGTGCGCCGAGCAAATCTGTAAGTCCCAGAATATGATACAAAACAGCACAACCTAAAACACCTATTAACAAACCAGGTAACTTTTTCGGGAAAGGAATTCTGGCAATTAATATATACAAAACAAAACCTAGAGAAATTATTCCAACAAGCGGTAATGCAAAAACTTCAGTAAGTGCAAAAATTCCAATCATCATACCAATTCCTGCAAGTGAACCTAAGAGACCTGCCATTGGAACGATTTTAGAAATTTTATTTGCAACCGGAGTAGCAATTATTTTAAACGCACCAATTACAGCTACAGCAGCCATTCCCCCCTGCCATGCCATGATAGCAGCTGTATGTGGATCTATACCACTTCCTTTAAAAGAAACAAATAATGGCCCGACAACAATTAGCGGCATTGATATGGTCGTTGGTGCATCAAGTCCGTAAGGCATTGCTGTTATATCAGTTCTACCGGTTTTCTTAGCCATTTGAATAGCTATAAGAGTCATTACTAAGTTTCCCAAAAAAATTATTAAGACAATTCCTGGATAGATGTTATGAAAAATGATTTCCTTCGGGAAATCAAAAATCATAAGCATTACTGCTACAATGGAGAGGTTGGCCATATTATCAGAAACCAACCCCAAAAAACCATTGATGTCACCATAGGCAAACAGCCCCGACTTCTTACTCACTGCTACATTCATGTGCTCTCTCTTTTCTTAAAGTTGTTAAATTTTAGTTTGCTATTTAAATACTAATTTTTTGTTGTATTAACTTTCACAGTTACACTGGCTCCAACCCTCAAAGGATATTTCTTATTATTATCTTCAATCAAAATTCTAACAGGAAATCTCTGGACCACCTTAACCCAATTGCCAGTAGCATTTTCCGGTGGCAGAAGAGAATAAGTTACCCCGCTACCATAACTTACACTCATAACTGTTCCTTTGATTGTTTTATCATAAATATCAATTAAAACATCTGCACTTTGTCCCGGTTTAATTCTAGACAAATCCGTTTCCTTAAAATTAGCCTGAACCCACCATAGATCAGTGTCAATAAAAGCAAAAACCTGCTGACCTATATTTACATACTCTCCAGAAGCAAGATAACAATCACTTACATATCCATTTGCCGGCGCATAAATTTTAGTATAGCTGAGATTAAGGTTTGCCTGATCCAATGCAGCCTTTGCCTCCAGTACTGCTACCTCCGCAATTTTATACTTCTGTTCATTTTCATGTAAATCTAAAAGAGCAGAATTCATTCTTGAGTTAGCAATTTTGAATTCCTGGATGATTTTGTCTTCCTGCTGGTCTGTAACAATTTTATCTTTATTCAGTTTTGTCATCCTATTATATGTTTCTTCTGCAAAGGTAAATTTTGCTTTAGCCTCCTTTACAAGAGTTTTGGCAACTTTTATCCCCTGCTCAGACAGCTCCACCTTTTTTTTAGCCCACGAAAGAGCAGCTTCACTTTTTTGCGCAGCTAATTTAAAAGGTTGCGGATCTATAGAAAAAAGTAGAGTACCTTTCTCCACCCATTCATTTGTCTTTACATAAACTTTATTTACCCGTCCACCAACCTGAGGCGCTATATTAACAATAAAAGCCTTAATATAAGCATCTTCAGTAGATGGATAATATTTTGCATATTCATAATAACCTACTGCACCTGCTATAACTAAAATAAGAACTAAAATTCCTATAATAAAATGTTTATTATGAAGTAGATTTCTCATTAAGTTATTCCTCCTAAGTTACATATATTATATTTATTAATGGTTTAATTTTCACCTTTTTTAAAGAATAATGGTACAAATATAATTAAGATTGAACCAATTAAGACAAAATAGAATAAATCAAGATAGCTTATAAAGGCAGAACTTTTCCCTACTGTTTTAGCTATAACAGCAAACTTCGTCTCAATATTTACATCAGGTATACTTTGCATCCACAATCTATAACCATTATTCCATGGCGTAATATTTCTTGATAAACAATTCCAGTTAACCTGGTTCATTCTTGTTAATAAAGTCGCACCAATCATTGCTCCGATAGAGGCTCCCAACATTCTGCAGAAACTGAATATTCCACCAGCAGAATTTGAAAGCTCTTTTGGAAAATGATAATAAGCCGTGAGCATAGTTGGAATATTAAAAAATGTTGAAGATACACCCTGTAGAATCAAAGGGATAAAAAGATAAACCATACTCTGGTTTGGAGAGAAACATATAAACATATATGAAGCTACCAGATTAGCTGCAATCGAGAACATAATTACAAACCTGGTATCAAATTTTCTGGTTACTTTAGCAATAATTGTCATACATAATACTGCAGCAAGCCCTCTCGGCGATGTAACAAAGCCGGTAGTATTGACCTGATATAGAAAAAGATTTTCAAGCATTAAAGGCAAATAACTGACAATACTGTAAAAAAGACAGGTAAATACAATCATCAAAAAACAGGCAATTACATAGTTTCGATATTTAAATATCCTAAAGTCAACAACAGACTTTCCTAAAGCAGCTCTCCAAATAAAAAAAACAGTAAACAATATTCCAAATATCAGTGACATTGTAACCAGTCTTGATCCAAACCAGTCATACATATTACCTGTATTTAGAAAGAGTTGAATCAGTCCAACACCAACTGCCATGAAAAAAAAGCTTATATAGTCAACATGTACTTTTTCTACTTTTGTCTCTTTCATCAGCATAAATATTATAGAAAAAGAAAGAGCACAGATTGGAACATTAACATAAAAAATCCAGGGCCATTCAAGATGGAACGTTATAATACCACCTAATATCGGCCCCAAAACAGGTCCCATGACTGCAGCTGTTCCATACATAGACATAACGCCTGGACGTTCTTTTTCATCAAAAGTATCTACAATATACCCCTGTGCTAATGACGGGATAAAAGCCCCACTGATTCCCTGTAGGAACCGAAATATAACAATTTCTCCTAATGTCGAAGAAAAACCGCATAAAGCTGAACAAACTGCAAATCCAGTACATGAAAGAAGAAGTACTCTTTTTCGACCAAACTTTTTCGCAACCATCCCACCTAAAGGCATGCATATAGCAGCAGCAATAATATAACTGGTAAGAATCCATGAAGCTTCGTCAGTATTTGCTCCCATTGCACCCATAATATGAGAAAGAGCCACGGCCACAATTGTAGAGTCTAAAATCTGAGCTAAAGATAATAGACTCAATGCCATAGCAACGATAGTTCTTTTTTCGGTCCAAATTGACTGCAATATAGAAACTCCTCACTAACAGATAAGAAAAAAACTTAGAAGTTAAGTTGAATTATAACCTCTTATATAAAAAAACGCTATATGAGCCTCTATAAAACACAAAAAAGATTAAGTTCTTAATATGATATTAACATATTGCCTCAATTGTATAAACTTATAAAAACTATATTTGCATTATATACAACAATTTATTCAAACAAGCGTTTAAAAATTTTGTTTGAATGATATATTAATCATTACATGCTTTTAAGTTGGCTGTTTCAAAGCATGTATTTACTCATATGCTGTTTATTTGTACTTTAGAGTATCCTGTTCAAATTTATTATTTTGAGTATTTGTAGAGAGAAGTAGAAGCTATACCCTTAAACTCTAAGGTACATTTAAACGGCATTTATTTGGTATTCCAATTAACATATATAAATCATATGTAGTCGAAACCAGAAAATTAACGATTTAAAAAGTGAAAAGAACTTACCTAATTTTAAGAAATATGCCTTTCAGTACACAGGTATTGATTCCTGACTTAGGCCTGAAAATACGATGCTAGTTTTTATTACAAATATTGCAATTAATGTCAGTTCTTATTATAATGATTATAAGTTTTGTTAAGCATACAGTATTAACAAGATACTTACCAAATAATACTCTAAAAGTATATTAACCGATAGATAAGTAGTCTAGTTCTGAATTGTTGCAAAATTAACACTACATAATATTAAAAAGAATAAATTTAAACTGATCCGCAATATAACTCTAGCATTAATATGTATTATTTTTCTAACTATACTCAGCTATGCATATTATAACAAAACATTAGCTATGTACAACGATGACTCGTGGGACAGAAGAGTCATTAATGCTTCTAAAATTTTTGATTTAAAAAAGACTGGATATGTAGACCAGACAACACCAAGAGATCTTTTTACTGCATTTTCATACGCAACATTTTATGCATGGTGTGGATGGTTTAAAGAATTTCCAATAGCTTTCAGCTGCATTTCAGCAAGTCCACCAACAAATTTAACAGAGAATGAAAGATCAAAACTAATACTAAAGTGTATAAACTTATCAGCTTTATTAAGCGAAGTTCCATTTTCAATAAATGATATTCCAGAAAATGCACCCGGAAACACCTGCAATTTTCAGCTTGGCTATGGAGAACACGTATTTACATTTTATCTTAAAAAAAGAAAAGACGGCTCCTGGTATGTTCAGGGATCTTGACTTGGAACACTTACTGATGGCATGATTTTCCTGTTCCAAGCCTTTGATACCTTAACAGCATATTAGTTCCAGGAAACTTCACATTTGCCTGGTTTATGATATCCAGCAGGCAGTCCATATTTTTATCCATTGCAATTGTTGGAAGGTTATGAATTCTTACATATAGAGTTTTTTCTTCCTCTACAGGAATTAAATCTGCTTCAGTAACAAACACTTCTCTCAGCAAAGCTCTTGCCTGCTCAAATGATTTGAATTTATCTGCAATTGCAGCAGCCATGGAAGTTTCTGCCCTGTATGCGATCATTCTAACAGTATCAACTAAATGTTTTTTGCTTGATGACAGAGCTTTGAATGAATACTCATCGGGCAAATCCTCCACATTTATATGCTTCGGTGTATTTTTCTGCTCTTCTTTTTTTATCTCAAGCTCATTTTCAATTACTGTAATTTCTTCAGCTAATTCAGTCTTTACTTTTTCCCATTCTCTGTATTTCTTTAAATCGTTTTCAGCTTTTGGATGAATCGTGAAATCAGCGAATCTGCTTTTTCGGGTTTTGAGTTTTCCTGTAAGAGAATTTCTTTTTTTATCAAGGGCTCTCCACTGAGGAGAAACTATCGTTTCGGTGACATCAAGGTCCTTCTTTAAATAATCGCTAAGTAAATCAATAGCAAAGTGTTTCATCATGTAGTTAAAGAAGTTTTCCTGACACCATCTTGCAAACACAAGTACTGCAGTAAGCATAATGGGCAGCGAAAATGCAGTTGTTATTATACTTGTCTGGTGATTGCTTTTTGTAAGTTTTCTTATTTCATGCACCCATAATCCCTTCTTTTTATCTCCGATATAAGTTCCGCGATCTGCAAGCTTCATATTAGTTTTTTCTCCGCTGATTAAATCAACTGTAATTTCTTCGAATTCAGATTTATCCCAGTCCTCTTTGGGATATTTGTGATATGTGATACAGGCAATCCTGTGCTTTGCCCACATATCCTTGAAAAATTCAGGGCTGTATCCTTCTCTGTCAAAGACGAGAATAAACCTGTACAGATACGGATCAGCTTCAAGCATTTCTTTTGTAGGCTGGTTTGGAACATCATCAAGTAAACGCGGAACAATATCATTTCTTAAAACTTCCAGCATTCCGGGATTTATTTCTTTTCGAATAACAAAAAATGGCTGCCCAAGCTTGTCGTTTACCCAGAAATCCATCACTCCCTTGAGGCAGAGTTTCTGTCTGGAAACAAACTGCTTTGGTAATTTTTCTTTTCCTCCGTATAATCTTACATGACCGTCAATATAAAGTACTCCTGATAAATCAGGCTCTTCATCCATCCATTTTCTGCATAAAATTTCACTCCATTTTTCTGAAGCTCCGTTACTGCTTAACTCTGAAAGTTTATTCCGCAGGCATTTTACTTCAGGAATGCGGTCTAAGCCGATAAGTTTACCAAATTCACCGGGAGATTCCCAGCGAAGTTTCTCTACTGTCTTTATTCGGCAGAGAGCCATGAATCCTAAAAGTGTTAATACATGAAGAACAGAATAGTATCCTTTAAATTCTCCGAAACACTCTTCGCTGTGATAATAAAGTCCATTAGCTGCAAGTGCAGGCAAGGCAGCAAGTACACCCGCATTTGATACATCATTACAGCGTTGAAAAGTACTTCCCGTAATCCCGTTAAGACCAAATGCACACAACGTCCGATCTAAAACATTGGTGCATGCTACACCAAATATTTCCGCTACATTAGTATCTGCAGCACTGCGTTCTGATTTATCTGAAATACTATCTTCAGAAGATATAACATAGTTTATACGTCCATCCTGAACTGCTTTAGATAGTGCGGAATAACCAACTCCTATTTTTCCGGCTGTTTCTCTGCGGGTAAAACCAAGCGATAATAACTCTTCAGCCTTTTTTATCTTTGCCTCTGTCAGCACCTTTCCTTTGCGTTTTCCTTTTCCACTGATATTAATAAAACCATCACTGCCAAGTTCATTATATTTTTTGCAATTACGAATTACGCTTCGGGGAGAAACTTTAAAGGTCCTTTGAATATCAACATTACGGCAGGTGCCGGAGGCTATTAATGCAGAACTTATCATTCGGAAAGAGTTCTTATCGTCTGCTTTATGTATAAAAACAGGAAGATAACTATGAAAGTATGTCCATTTATCATTCTCCTGAATAACTGATAGATTTTGAGATATTTGACTTGCACCTTCAGGTAATATAGGTAATAGTTCCTGCATAAGAAAGACTCTTTCTTGTTTCTGAACACCTGTCCCATAGGCAATAAATTCTGAATTGATTGGATTTTTAGTTGTTCTCTATTAATTTTAGAATACAAAAAAAACAGAAAAAGAAAAAGGATGAATTATGGCGGAACAACTATTGCCTTTGTTTTTATATGGAGAAAATACCATAAACTCCATCGTATCCTATAATTTTAATGAAGATGGTAATGTTTACTATTTTATTTATTGTGCACCTGTAGGTTTTCATCGACACGATGATCGTCGCGGCTTTAATATAACAACTTCTCAACTGATATTGAATGGTCACTGTAAAAACTGCGAGATTGTAAAAGCTTTCGGAGTAAGCGAAATAAGTGTAAAACGTAATCTTAAGAAACTCAGAGAAGATGGTATAGACGGATTTTATAAACCCAGAAACACTAGAAAAGGTGGAACAGTTCTTACGTCTGAAGTATTGTCAGAAGCCCAGTGCCTTTTAAATGAAGGTCACAGTCGCTCAGAAACAGCAGAAAAACTGTCATTAAAAGTTAACACCCTATCTAAAGCCATACATGCCGGTAAGCTGTTGGAACCACTAAAAAAAACTTCACAGGAAAAACCAAATCAGAACGCAATATAGAGGATAACAGTCAGGCACTTGGCAAAGGGTGTACAGACACCACAGGACGACTTTTTGCAGCATTAGGCAGAGTCAGTGCAGTTACAGAATTTAATAAGAATTATGATATTGATAATGGTGGTTTACTGCTTGCAGTTCCTGCACTTTTATCCAACGGTCTGCTTGATTCAATGAATTCATTCAATTTTTCAGAGGGTTTTTATAGAATATATGATATTTTTCTGACGATAGCTTTTATGGTTCTGGCCCGTGTAGGAAACATAAACCGCCTTGGTGATGTTTCACCCGGAGAATGGGGAAAGCTTCTTGGAATAGACCGTATTCCTGCTGTTAAAACCATGCGCGAAAAAGCAGATGAACTTTCACATGGTCAGAATGAAGCAAATCTGGATAAATGGATTTCAGAACATTCCAGCACCTGGATGGAAAAAAATGAGGATACTATAGGAAGGCTTTATGTTGATGGTCATGTAAGAACATATTTTGGAAAAACAAAGCTGCCGAGAAGATATGTATCAAGACAGCATTTATGTCTTCGCGGAATGACCGACTACTGGATTAATGATCAGAACGGGGCACCATTTTTTAATGTAACAACACCTTTTTCAAAGGGGCTTATAGAAATACTGCAGACGAAAATAATACCAAAACTGCTTGAAGAAATGCCGTGTCAAAAGACAGCATATGAACTTGCTGAAAATCCTGATATCTACAGGTTTTTAATAATTTTTGACAGAGAAGGCTATAGCATGAAACTCTTCAAAGACCTGTGGGAAAAACACAGAATTGCCTGTCAGACATATAATAAATATCCAAAAGATGCCTGGGATGAAAATGATTTCATTGAAGTTGAAGTTATACACCCTTTTGATAATGTAGAGAAAACAAAAATAGCGGAAAAAAGGGTATATGATAAAACGAATGATTTTTATTGCAGAGAAGTTAGACAGTTAACTGAATCAGGTCATCAGGTGTCAGTAATTTCAACAGATTTTATCAGTAAAGCTGAATACATATACAGTCACATGCAGAGTAGAACATCTCAGGAAAACTTTTTTAAATATGCAAGACAAGATTATAATATAGATACACTTAACTCATATAAAAAAACAAATGTAGATGAGACAGAAACAGTTGTAAACCCGGTATATAGACAACTGGAGAAAGATTTAAATTCATTAAGAGCAAAACTGGCAAGAAGAACACTTAAAAGACAGCAGTTGACTTTAAAGGAAAACCCTACAGAAAAAGAACGCAGGAACTTTGAAGAAAGAGAAGGAATGTTAACAAAAGAAATACTTGAATTTGAAGAAACTATTACCGAAAAGAAAAAAACAAGAAAGAATACAGATAAATATATTACTGTCAAAGAATTGCCGGAGGAATTTAAATTTGTTCAGTTTCATGGGGGTAGAAAAAAGTTTATTGATATTATAAAAATGATTGCATACAGAGCTGAAGTAGCTATGTCAAATGTCATCATGCCTATTCTGGGAAAATATGAAAAAGATACTGCAAAGAGCATAATAGAATCTATTTTCAAAACACCGGCAAATATTATTCCTCTATATGATAAAAATATTTTGAAGGTTGAATTGCATTACACTTCATCACATAAAAAAGATAAAATAATTCAATCATTGATGAACTTTTTAAATGAAACTGAAATGGAATTTCCGGAAACTAATTTGAAGCTTTTCTACAAGTTCGTATCAAAATAAAATCATAGGGGTAAAGTGCTCAGTGTTTATATTTTATCGTGAAATATATAATTAAGGTGTCTTTCTTATTTTCCTCAAAGCTCTAAAACTATTTTGCAGTAGATTTTTTATAACTCATTTATTATATAGGGTTTAGCATGAATACACGCTCTTGTGACGATTTATCCAGATCAGGAGTCCTGATTTTACTGAAAAAAATTTTTCAAATCCAAAGGCAATGAAATTTTTCAAAGAATTTAGCACAAGATCCTACTTTCTTGACGAAAAAGGAAGGGATTATTCTACACCTATCTCCTGTTACCTATATTTCATGTTAGGAACACTTAATTTTGCCGGATTGGATATAGATACTTCAAGAAAAGTTCTTGATTTAAGCTGGATTGATCCAGCTGTAAGAGACAGATATGGTAATTTTCTTGTTTTTATACTGAGCAAAGTAATTGAAAAGGAAGGAGTTAATATATTTGCCATCCCAAGAACTACAAGTAAAAATTCCGTGGCTGTTATATTGTGTACATCTAAAAAATATGGATACAGTATTTACCTGGAAAGAAAAGATATTGACAAGACAAACAATTCAACATGGGTTTTTAACAAAGAAGCGCAAGACAACGCCCTGAAAATCTATTCAAAAGAAAAAATGATCATTAATTCAAATGATCCAATATGGTTTAGAATACAGCACTGGACATCAAATACATTATTTAATAACACCAAACTGGGAGCAGCAATTTATTCATGGATATTATTGATAGGGGGCGCTCTTGTTGCCTTTGCACTGTATGAAATAATATCAAAACTATTACGCTTTATTCTAAATAGGTTTTATTTAGACTCATATATTAGCCATTATAAAAAACATGCAAAACGTCTATCGAAATCAACCGGTTTATTGACAGCATTATATCTTTTTGAATTAATCAATTTTTACTATGTTATTTTTTATTATCAATTATTTATATTGTTTTAATATAACATTTTTTTGCTGGTGTGATAGCTTGTAAAGGTGAATTTTAAGGTTTTATAACACTAATCCAACAAAGATTGTCATAATACAACTAATTCACAATAAAAGATTTAAGTAATTCTAGTCCAAGCACTAAATAGGAATCTCATAGAATTTTAATTAAAGCAAAGGAGAAGCAAGTCTGGCTGCAGAATTACGAAATTTATCAAAAGGTTTAATTGCGTCATACTTATCCTGCGTCATTTCAGAACAATCATTTAAATCAGCAATGAAATCACTTTGGAGCTGATTCGTTAAACTCTTATCATATAAAACAACCATCAACTCATAATTTATATCAAAACTACGAATGTCAAAGTTTGCGGTTCCTATAGCACATATTTCTGAATCAACAGCAATTGTTTTCGAATGTAAAAAACATTTATCATAGTGATATATTTTTACTCCCGTTTCAAGCAAATCCCCAAAAAATGTAAATGCTGCCCAGTAAGGAAGTTTTTTATCAGGAACTCCGGTTAACATAATCTTTACATCCACACCTCCTAAAGCAGCAGCTTTCATTGCATCCATCAGGCTTTCATCGGGTATGAAATACGGTGTTTGAATCATAATACTTTTTTTTGCAGAACATATTAATTCGAAATACATCTGTTTTACAGAATCCCACTGACTATCAGGCCCGGAAACAACAACATTCATTTTGACATCACCAAAGTCATTCTTTATTTTAGGAAAGTATTTAGAACCAAAAATCTTTTCTCTTGTTGTATTCTCCCACTCAAGAACAAAGACTGCCTGCAAAAACCTTACACCGTTTCCTAAAATCCTCATGTGAGTATCGCGCCAGCAATTACAACCAAAATCTCCGTCAATATATTCCTGTCCCATATTCATTCCACCTGTATAGCCTATCCATCCATCAACCACAACGATCTTTCTATGATTCCTATAGTTTATCGTATGAAGAGTAAAAAGTGAGCTGAAATCAAAATATCGATAAATCTGCACACCAGCACTTCTCAGTTCTTTTTTATAACTCTGAGGAAGTCCAATACTACCCAATGCGTCAATTAAAATTCTTACTTCTACCCCTTCCCCTGCTTTTTTAATAAGAATATTCTTAATCTCTTTTGTTAAGGCATCATCTCTCCAAATAAAATATGCCATATGAATAAATTTTTTAGCTGATTTCAAATCTTCTTTTAAAATAGAAAACTTTCTTTCCCCTTTCTGAATTATTTCTATATTATTATTACCTGTAAGAAATGCATATGAATTCTGTTCAAGCATATTTATAAGTTTTTTTGTGTCAAAAGATAATCCTGAAGCTATAATATTTTCTTTAACACTTTTATGTTCATTTAAAGCCTCATCAATAATGACAGAAAAATCTTTTATAAGAGTCTGTTCTAACTTTTTTCTCTTTTTACCAATGATACGATGATTTTTTCCCATAACAACGTAAGCCAATACACCAATTACAGGAATAGCAACAAAAACAAAAAGCCAGGCAAAAGTAGAAGCCGTTCTTCTATTGTCCAATATTAGAAAAATAGCAGAAGCAACAATATAGATGTAATAAATCAGGACCAACATATCAACTAAAAAAGACATAGCCAACTCCAGGTTATACCAAAAAACTAAGTGGTTAAAGAAAAAATTAATAAACTATCGGGGTAGATTGCAGAAGCAATAAAGCAAAAACCCTCAGATATAAAATAAATAACATAATGTTTCTATAAAATTTAAAATAAAATTTTGAATATTCAACAGTCTGATTATATTTGAAATATACAAAAGCCAATCTAGAACTAATGAATTTGCTTTGAATCAGTGTCCAAGACAAATATAGTTGCTATAATAAGCTTTTCTCAATATTGAGTTTTTTGTTTACATTTCTTTCAAAAATTATTTTTTCAGAAATCAAGATAATTCATAACTTAAAATAATGCAGAATAATAAAAAAACAGATAATAATACGGTAGAATTTCCGCTGAGACTTGTAAGGTATTTAGCCCTGGCCGGAATTGCTTCCAGAAGGAAATCGTTTGATATAATATTATCAGGAAAAGTAAAAGTTAACGATATTATAGTTAATGATCCCAGCTTAATGATCAGCAAAGCCGACAGAATCAAAATTAATGGTAAAACAATATCGCTTTCCAGTTTTGTATACATAATACTAAACAAACCCAAGGGATATGTTTGTACAAATTCTGACCCATATGCAGAAAAAAAAGCTATTGATCTCATTGATATACCAGGTTATAGATTGTTTAGTGTCGGACGCCTTGATAAAGACAGTACAGGTTTAATTATTTTCACAAATGATGGTAAGTTTTCAGATAGACTTATGCATCCAAGTAATAATATTCTCAAAACTTATGAAATAACAGTAAAAAATGAACTTTCAAAATCCAAAATACATGAGATGTTAAATGGTGTTTTAGAGTCAGGCGAAATGTTAAAAGCAATATCGATTAAACAAAAAGCACCCAAAAAGTATTTTTTTATTTTAAATGAAGGCAAAAAAAGAGAAATAAGACGCCTAGTAAAACATGCAAATTCGAAAGTAATAAGTTTAAATAGAATTTCAATAGGAAACCTAAAACTTGGAAATCTAAAACAAGGCAAATGGAAATATATTACCCCAGAGGAAATACTATAAATAAACATCAAGTATCGGTTTAATATGATTATTTTTAAATTTTACGAAAGCAACTGTTTAATTATGGAAAAACAAACATGCATATAGAAAAACAATCTAATGATATACATAAAATAACTTTCGACAATAATAAAGAACTTTACCTAATTGGAACAGCCCATGTATCGGCAGAGTCAGTAGATATTGTGGAAAAAACTATACAGGAAATCAAACCTGATACAATTGCAGTAGAACTTGATTCTCAACGCCTGGAAGTTATGAAAAATAAGAAAAAATATGAAGAAACAGATATCATCCAAATCATCAAAAGTAAGAAAGTTTTGTTCTTCATTGCTCAGCTAGTCTTATCGTCTTATCAGAAAAGAATTGCAAAAAAACTAGGTATAAAACCCGGCGCTGAATTTAAAAAAGCAATAAATTTGGCAGAAGAATCAAACTCCAGGCTAGTTCTTGCTGATAGGAATATTTCGATAACATTAAAAAGAATTGCAAGAAGTCTTTCTTTCTGGAATAAAATTAAACTTTTTGTATCTTTGTTTTTTATAGGAGGCGAAGAAAAAAACATTGATGAAGAGAAAATAAGCGAAATAAAAGAAAGCGCCAACCTTGCTTCACTTATAGAAGAAATGGGTAAAGCAATGCCGATCATAAAAACAATATTACTTGATGAAAGAAATACATACCTCGCAGCAAAAATAAAAGAAGGTTTAGGTCAGAAAAATGTAGCAGTTGTAGGCGCTGCACACGTTCCAGGCATACTTGAATGTTTGAAAAACGATATCTCAAATAAAGAATTGGAAGAACTGGAAGTCATTCCACCTAAATCAAATTATTCTAAAATTATCCCATGGATTATTCCTGTAATAATTGTAGCTTTGTTTGTTTTAGGTTTTGCTTACGGTAACTATGAACAGCTTAAACAGGCTGCACTATACTGGATATTAGTTAATGGTATATTAACAGCTATCGGCTGTATTCTGGCATTTGCACATCCAATTACAATAATCGTCGGATTTATTGCAGCTCCAATCACAAGTCTAAATCCAACAATCGGCGCAGGTATGGTAGTAGGTCTGGTTCAGTTATTTCTCGTAAGGCCAAAAGTCAAAGACTTTGAAAAAGCCAGCGACGATATTTCCAATATTAAAGGTCTATGGAGTAATAGACTTACAAGAGCACTACTGGTTTTTGTCTTTGCGTCAATTGGTTCATCAATAGGGACTTTTGCAGCATTTCCATTTATTTTAAGAACTATCTCTTAAGACATCTAATAAATACAGCATTAATCATTGATAAAAAGACTTTATTCTGATATAATTTACTGATAATTACGCAATAGCATTGAATTAAGTATAATTTTTGAATAACATGTTCGGCTGTTGAGGACAACTACCCTCCAATAATTATTAATATTGGAGAATCAAAGTCTCCTTCAACCACTTGTGTTTGTTCATTATCATTGAATAATTACATAAGACTATACTCATTATTCATATATCGAAAGGGATAAATATGCCTCTACAGTTTGATTTAGGAAAAGATGAATATAAAGACTGGATAATATCAGAAACAGAATTTCACTCTCATTTCATAAATAAATATGAATCCATAATGTCATTGGGAAATGGCTACATGGGATTACGTTCAGCTTTGGAAGAAAGATATCTTGGTAGTATAAGAAACCTTTTTCTTTCAGGGACCTTTAATAAATTCAGTAAAAATGAAACTACAGAACTCCCTAATGCAGCAGATATAACACAAGTTTCAATCATTATAAACGGAAATACATTCCACTTGAAAAGCGGAAAGCATAGAGAATACAGACTGGAACTAAACTTAAAAGATGGAGAACTTACCAGGAGTCTAATTTGGCAAAGTCCAAAAGGTCAGGAATTTTATATGGTATTCCGCCGTTTTGTATCAATGGATAACCTCCACCTCATCGGAATGAAAATAGAAATCACTCCAATAAATACTACTGCTGATGTATCAATCGTTTCAGGTATAGATGGAACAATTACAAATTCAGGTTCACAACATTTCGAAGATGGTAAAAAAAGAATTTATAATAAAAAATTTATTGAGCTGAATCAATCTACAACAGAATCTCATATTGATTTTGTATTTCTCTGCCACAATACAATGCGAACGGATAGTAATGCGAATACAGTATCTATTTTTAGTTCAGATAGAAGACGTGTAAGCCAAAAGATTTTCTCTAAAGTACATCAATATGAAACTCTAACTTTTGAAAAAAAAGTTCTAGTATATACAACTCGTGATAAAGAATACTCATCTCTCGATCCAGATTACAATGGCTCATATTCAAGTAGAAACTTACGTTTGAGTTCACTCATAAAAATGAGAAAAAAGGCTTTCAATGAGATAAAAGAACTGGAACATGAAACCTATAATAATCTGATTAAGAAATCTATTGAAAAATGGAAGCAACTTTGGGATAAAATCGATATTCAGATAGATGCCAAAGATAACTTTGATCAGCTGGCCACAAGATTTGCACTGTACCATATGATAATAATGACTCCAGAGCATGATAATAGGTATAGTACCAGTAGTAAAGGACTTTCAGGCGAAAAATACAAAGGGCATACATTCTGGGATACAGAAACTTTTATTTTACCAATGTTTATGTTCGAGCTTCCTCAAATAGCAAGAAACTTATTGGAATATAGATATTTATCTTTACCTGGCGCAAAGCATAAAGCACAGAAAAAAGGATATCAAGGTGCAATGTATCCATGGGAATCGGCCTGGATAAATCATGGGGAAGCTGCTCCTGTCTGGGGAGGAGTTGATATCAATACAGGGAAAAACACAATTATTCCAACTGGTTTTATTGAACAACACATCAGTGCAGATATTGCATTTGCAGTTAATCAATATTACACTATAACACAAGATCGTGACTTCATGGATAAATACGGTTTTGAAATAATTTTCGAAACAGCATCTTTCTGGGCAAGTCGCGCAGAATGGGATAATAATGCAGAACAGTTTTTTATCAAAGATATTATGGGGCCGGACGAATATAAAATTTATGTAAATAATAATGCTTATACAAACTATATGGCTCATTGGAATATTGAAAAGGCGTTAGAGTTCTATTCAATGCTGAAAAATGAAAAGTCCGAAACTTTGAATAGACTTGAAGCTGCATTAGAATTAAATTCTAAACTGGAACTTTGGAGAAAAGTAGTTGAAAACATCTATTTACCTAAACATAATGAAAATCAAATCATTCCACAGGACGATACATATCTAAATAAAGAGGAAATAGATCTTTCAAAATATAAAGGTCAAAGTCAAAGCCGTACAATCTTTCAAGATTATAATCTTGATAAAATAAATCAGATGCAGGTCACAAAACAGGCAGATGTATTAATGCTTTTTTACATGCTGGAAAATAAATTCCCAATGCATATAAAGGAAGCTAACTGGAATTTCTATGAACCTAGAACACTTCACGACTCATCATTAAGTTTATCTATCCATACAATTTTAGCTGCTGATATTTTATCAATCGAAGATGCTTATACATTTTTTGAAAAGGCATCAAGGATAGATCTGGGATTAAACATGAAATCATCAGATGAAGGAATACATGCCGGAGCAATGGGAGGTATTTGGCAGGATATAGTTTTGGGATTTGGCGGTGTCAGAGTTAAAAACGGAACACTATATATAAACCCCAGACTTCCACTAAAATGGAAAAAATTGGAATTCCCAATCAACTGGCGTGGTGACAAACTTAAAGTGTTGACAACCAAAAAAGGCATAGAAATAACCAGAACTACAGAAAAAGATACTCCTATTGAAATAATGGTAAAAGAAGAGAAGTATCAGCTTAAAGATAAAGTTGAAATATCTTTTAAAAAAGGATTCTTTTCCTAAAATAATAAAGAAATTAAAAATTTCAATATTTTTATTGAACACTGTAGGACTGTTGTAACCAAAAGTCTTACTTGCTACCTTTTATCACACTTGGAAAAGGCGCTCGGGAACGAACGCCCTCCATTCCTGCTGTCATAACATTTGATTTTGCAAAATACCAACCTGATGCTGGACGACTGTTATCCACAACAGCCTAACACACGTCGTACTGCATAAAATATAATTCTAGTTCAGAAATCAATCATGCTTAGAATATTCATCATCTGCATCTATAGGTTTTACATCAATAATATCATCTGATGCTTCAGTGTATGAAGAAGTGTTATTATAATTATATTCAGGTTCAGGCTCAGGTGATTCAGGGTTACCAAAAGCATAGCAATCTTTCAGAAGAGTAACGCCTGCAGATCTTGTAACCCATATTATCACACCAAGCACAATAATATGAAAGACAACTATCCACAAGCCGGATAATATTGTAGCAACAAGCGCAATAGGTACAATTCCAATTCCTAATAGAATAAGCCCAATAACAATGCCTACCCAACCCCATATTTTGAAAGTAACTACTAAACAGCCCAGCCAAAGTAAGATACCATAAAGATATGAAGATAAAAATAAAGCCTTCCCTGAAAATTCTTTTGTTCTTTTAAAAAAAGCAAGAGGTAAACATATTATAACATTAAAAATAAAAACACCTACCGAAAAAACAAAAAGAACAGGCAGCACCTTGTCTGCAACCCAAACGCCACCTCTTATAAAAAGACTGAAAATTAAAAAAAAGCCTATTATCGCAGCCACAGCAACAATAAAACAACCAACAGTATTTAACGATTTTTGCATTGTAAACATCTTTCAAGTTTATAAAATTAATAATAGAACTAATTACAAAAGCGTACTTAAAACGAAAACGATTCTGCAGTCGCGGGATTCCCATACAGTTTGAATTAAACACTTTAAACCGAGCTATTATTCACAGGGATAAATGTTTGCAACACATATCAGGGAACAACCTACCTATCCCTCCTCTATAGTTTAGCATCTAAAGAACAACGACAAATCAAAACCGAAATATTCGGCATTCTGCAATTACCTCAATTTTTTTTGTACAATCTCCAATTAAACTAAGCATTAATGTCAAAAATTATGAATAATAAAAATACCACCAGTATAAAAGACATTACAATAGTGTATATTAAAAAATTGTTTTTAAAACTGATGGTATTCGTTTAATTAGAGAAAACTATCCAAATTATACCGAAAGTATTTTTGTTTTTGGCTTGTTTTGCTACAACCATACCCGATAGATAATTTGTTTTTTCTTAAATCATTTTGTTTTAGGTATAAATAATAGACTGTTGTAAAAAGTGTTTTGGAGAAAAAAATGTTCCTAAAAAAAACTAGAATTGGTAGAAACTACAGAAATATTTTAAGATATAGACAAATAATAGCAATTCTGCTCAAACATGGTTTTAGAGACTTCGTAGAAAACAGTAATCTTCTCAAAACATTCAAACTTAAAAATAAGTTTTTTGCTGATAAATACAATCCTACTCCAGAAAAAATCACTTACTCACATTGGCATAGAATAAGGCTTGTTCTCGAAGAATTGGGTCCAACGTTTATTAAACTCGGACAATTTCTAAGTAACCGTCCAGATATTATACCTAATGAACTTTGTCATGAATTAGAGAAATTGCTTGATAATGTACCTCCATTCTCAGGTAATATGGCTGTAATGATACTTGAGAAAGAATTACAGCAACCACTGGATAATGTTTTTAAACAGTTTTCAAAAAAATCTTTTTCAGCTGCTTCAATATCCCAGGTACACAAAGGAATCCTTAAAAACGGGGAAAAAGTAGCAGTAAAAATTCAGCGCCCAGGCATAAGAAATATTATAGAATCTGATATTGAAATTATGTATCACATTGCAAAACTTATAAACAAGCATGTAGAAAATGCTGATCTCATTGATCCTATAGGTATTGTAGATGAATTTAAAGATGGAATTTATCATGAACTTGATTTTGAGAACGAAGCTTTAAATATTGATAAGTTTTACAGCCAGTTTAAAGATAATCCCGACATTAAAGTTCCTGAGGTTTATAAAGAATTTTCTACCAAAAAAGTTCTATGCATGGAATATATCAATGGAATTAAATTTTCGGAAATAGAACAATCAGACAATATTGATCATGAAGCAGTTACAAGCAAACTTGCAGATCTCGTTCTAATGCAGATCTTTGAAAAAGGATATTTTCATGCAGATCCACATTCGGGTAATTTAATGGTTTTTGAAGATAACAAGATATGCTTTATTGATTTTGGTTTAATGGGATTATTGCCCCCAAAACACAAGACATGTCTTTGTGAAATGATATTTGGACTGGTAAATAATAATCCGGAAAGAATAGCCAGGGCTATAATAAGAATATCATTTAATAAAGAAATTGAGAGCAGAAATATTCTCGAAAATCAGGTTTTTAAAATAATAGAAAAATATGCATATCTTCCATTGGAGGATATAAATATAGGACACTTCTTAAGGGATTTATTAAATACAATCGTAACAAATAAACTAAAAATACCCGCTGACATATATCTATTATTAAAAGCACTGATCTCACTTGAAGGCACAGTAAGAAAGATTACACCTAAATTTGACATGATATCTCATATAGAACCTTATGTCAAAAAACTCATATATGAAACTTCAGGTCCTGCAGCAATTCTAGCTGGAATATACAAAACAGGACTGGACTATAGTAGGTTATTTGCAGAGCTGCCATCTGAAATGAGAGAATTTTTAGATCAGATAAAAAACAAAACAATGAAACTCCAATTTGAACATAGAGGTTTAGAACCTCTTATGGATAGAGGTGACAGGATTGCAAATAGACTGGCTTTTTCTATTATCACTGCATCTATGCTGATTGGTTCAGCTTTGATAATGCATGCAGGAATACCGCCAAGAGTTGGAGGCATGTCTATAATTGGAATTATCACTTTCTTCTTTTCTGTATTTATGGGCTGCCTATTGCTTGTCTATATAATTAAACATGGAAAGATGTAGCTATTTTCAATTAGCAATTAACAATAACCAATTATCAATAAACGGTTATCGGCTAATAATTAAATTGGTAAGATCAGAGAGATACTAACCGCTAAATAAAAAATTATTAACGTTCTTAGGCTTTCCAACTGTTTCAACTTTTAATCTTAGCAAATAGACATTTTATACAGTCCATTTGTTTCTGTTCACAATATTTTCTATGAATATAAATTGCTCCCTGTTGCGAAGCTGCAGAAGAAAATACTTTCTTTGCTCTTTCTTCAGGTATTAACCAACGCTGCGCACATATCTTCAAGACAATGTTTAATTGCAGCGAAGGAATGCTATTCCAAATCTTTATAGCTTTTTGTTTGAGTACTTCAATATTATTTATATCAGAGTATGCGTGTAATAATGGAAGCACAACGTTTACCAGAATATCTAATGCTCTACCTCTGCCTAAAACTGCAGAGCTCTTATTCAGCAAATGGGAAGGTGTTGAATACTTATCCCATATTTCATCTTTACATATCAATATATTCAGCAAAGATTTCCATTCTTCTACATGTTCTATTTCATAAAGCTTGTTTAAAATAAATTCGAAAGAAGCAAAGCCATATTTGGAAATAAAAACTGCTATCGCGGCCAACCTTCTGCAAGGAGTATTTAATGGCCTAACTCCACTCAATTTCCAATTTATTATATCATCTCTGCATTTTCTTAATTTCCACCATATTTCCCAGTTGTGACCTATAAACTCTTTCATTTCGGAAGATAAATTTTCATCTACAGAATCTGGCAAGAGTCCTGATTCGCCCCATAGAATAGAAATGAGTTCTTCTACAGACAACAGATCAATATCGTAACTACAAAAACGATTAAATAGATCTAAAAACTCCCGTCTATTGTTTTTATAACCACAAGAATCAAAAAAATATTTGAGAAAAGTTTTATTTGCACCTATCTCGAGGATTTCCTTAGTAAAAGCAGATGATTTTTCATAAAATCTCTTTAACCCAGCTTTATTAAAGAAATTTAAAAGTTCCTCATTTGAGAAATTAGCAAACATTGATGCACAGTATCCATATGGATATTTTTGGTAAATCTTTGAAATATCACTTTTGGTAAGCTCTTCAGGTAAAACCAATGTTAATATTGAAGGTATTATATTTTCTGCATCCAAACAGCCTTTGCTCAAATCACCAAGGACATGCAAAATAACATTTGAATACCTCAAATCCTTACTATGCCCATGCTTAACCCAGTCCTGAAGATATCTATGAACTTCAATATCACCTAAAACAATCTTTCCATCAATAGATAATTTGGCAGAAAGAAAGTCTGGTCCCTCTTCGAAATTCCATACACCTGGAAATAAAATTATAACCTTTTCTCCAGATATAGCATATAACTCAGTTTTTGGAGACAAACAATTCCATGAATACTGAAGTATATGCTCAGGCAAAGAAGTTTTTTTCTTACTTGTATCCCCCAAAATACCACCATATTACAATTAATAATGAATAATTAAAATTTTTAAATTTGAAACATTTATTCAAACTCTTTGAAAGCTGCTCTGTGTCCAAAATTCAACATTCCAAATTTCTATTACCCTTTTCCCTTTTCTTTTCGTCCCTTTTTGGTTTCCTGCTTTTTATTTTTAACTATTCATTTTTTATTATTTATCGCTTACTCTATTTTGTAGAAGCATCAGGCATCGATTTGCTCATTACTGATTTAGAAGAATTAGGAGTAGCTATTTTAGTTGGAGTCTGTTGTTTCTTCGTATTAGGAAGTTCGATTTTTATAGGCTGTGCTATTTGTATTGGTTTTAACTCAATTGGATTAATGAATTGTACATTATTATCAACTATTTTCTGCTTATTCTTGTGCTCAAACTTATCTATACCTTCTAAAATACCTTTATAGCCAAAAACTTTTGCTTCAGTTTTCTTATAGAAAAAATAATTAGTAGTAGTGACATAATATCTTGGACAAATAATAAAATCCGCCTTATTTGCAATACAAGCTTTGTATGCCGCAGCTGCTTTAGCTTCACCTACTGAACTGCTAAGAGAATCTGCAGGAAGATTGCTACCATAATTTACACCTTCAGCAAACTGTCCCGGCCCCCATGAGAAAAAGAATAAAACATTATGAATGGTAGCAGATGCCTGAATCTTTTCACCAATAGCAATCTTAGGACAAACTTTTGCCTTAGCTTCAACATCTAACGGAGAAGAAGGCTGATTAACATAACTTGATTGACATCCTGTAATAAATACAACTGATATTATAGCGACACAAACTGCTAAATATTTCACCATTAGCTCTTCTCCTTTAAAGATAATTAAATGTTATACCGAAGGTATTCTAGATTTTGGTAATATATCGAGAAATCGAACACGATTATTATCAAATTTTTCGAAAACCTTTTTGCTTTGAGTATATTTATATAATTTTTATTTTTTATTTATGAGGTAATTGCAAAACACTGGACATTTCGGTTTTGACCAGGCTATTCGCCTGACAGACGCCACAAAACCATTTATCCCTGCGAATAGTAGGACTCCAGTACTTAATTTAACGTGGAGGGAAACGCTCCGTCGTTTCCGTTTTCAGCGTACTTTTTGCAATCAGCCCTTATCAGTTTTCTTTAGTCCAGCGATTAACTGAAA
>CAXXMS010000013.1:0-237645 GCA_963678745.2 Victivallales bacterium
AATACATGGTACTTACCCAAATCTCACAACAACTCAATACTACTTTACAATTAGTGGAGTAAAAGTAAGAGACCCATATGCAAAAATGGTTGCAGGCGAAAATAACTCTAAGACAATATTTACTACTACTCCGGCAAATTATTCAGGAGTATGCCAATCAACACCATTAAGAAACGGTGTTGTAGTAGATCTTAACAGTCTTCCAGATTCTACTTCAACAGTTCAGGATAACGGCTATTTTAAGAATAATACAGACGCAATTATATATGAAATAAGCGTAGCAGATTATACAAGTGATGCAAATTCAGGTGTTTCAGAAGAAAATCTAGGAAAATTTTCCGGTCTGATGGAAACAGGAACAGTTGTTCCCGGCACAGATATTTCAACCGGTCTGGATCACATGAAAGACCTCGGAATAACCCATGTACAGATAATGCCAATGTTCAGTTTCAGTTATGTTGGATGCTCATATAATTGGGGTTACAGTCCTTTAAATTACTTCATTCCACAACAGCAATATTCTAACCTTGATGCAGATGATTATATCGGACGTCTGAACGAAGTGCAAAATATGGTTGATACATTTCATCAAAACGGCATTAGAGTTGTTATGGATGCTGTATACAATCATACAATAGGTGCAATTTTTGAACCGATAACTAAAAAATATTATGTATTAGATTCGCAAGATAATATTAAACAGGGAATTACCGGATGTGGAAATTGTGTTAATACTGCTGAACCAATGGTTAGCAATATGATTATTGATAATATGGAATACTGGGTGCAAAAGTTTGGATTTGACGGATTCAGATTTGATGAAGGTCAAACATTTACACATTCGGTAGTAAAAAACTGGCTGAATAATCTTTATACTGACTTTCCTGATAAAAAACTGATGTTTTATGGAGAAGATTTTACCTGTGATGATTATACAGGGAAAAATAACCTCTGCCAACCAGGAAATCTTTCAGCCACTGAAAACATGATAGATGAAAAACTAATGCCGGGAATGGGAGGATTTAATCAGCAGTACCGTTGGCAGGCATTAAATGATTATATTTTTAATACTGCTGATGATAATAACTGGTCAATGGCTATGTACAATATCATGTATGGTTTTATGGGATCAATAAGACAGAAATACACGGCAGAAGCACCAGTATACCCTGTCTATGGTTCTACATATTGTCCTTCCGGTTCCGGTTCTATATTCCTTAGAAGGTTTGCCAATATGCCATGTGAATCAATAAATTATCTCTCATGTCATGATGGATTGACATACTGGGATAACATCTGTTCAACAATAAACGGTGAATTAGGATATCAAAAACGTATTGATACTTTTGGACTTGCTATCCTCATGACTTCTCAGGGTGTAGCATTTATACAAAGCGGTTCAGAGTTTTTAAGAAGTAAACAGAATAGCGATGGTTCGTATAATAGCAATAGTTATGACTCACCCATAACAGTAAATGAAATCGACTGGAGCGCAAAGGTTAATAATCCAGATGTCTATAAATTTTATAAACAGATGATAACAATGAGAAAAAGTCATCCAATGTTCCGTATTAATTCTCTGGATAGTATAAATAATAATGTACACTGTTATATACAGCCAATGCCTAACACTTCTATTCCAGCACCTAATATTATGGTATCTTTTATTAATGGAACAGATATTCCCGGCGAAAAATGGGCTAAGGCAATAGTTATTATAAATAGCGGAGATAATTATACCTATGGCATACCTGCAGTTCCGTCAAACGGCACTGAATGGAAAGTCGGCGTAAGCGATGCTAATCCTTTTACTACAGAAGGAGAAACCAAAGCTGGCGGCAGTAAGATTGACGCCCAGGGAACTGCTGTAACTGTTTTATATTCTGTTAAATCAACTGAACAGTAATAATTCAAACCAAGATAAACCCATACTTTTAAGAAATATGATAAAAATCATCAACTAATTAATAGTATGGGCTTATTTGATACTGGCTAGATACTCAGCACACTGATTGCATGTCAAATATGTTCTAAGAGCTTAAATAATAAAATAAGTAGTTTAAAACTACCTGAATACCGATTCAGCGGATAAACAACAAATTCAAAGATATCTGCAGGTAATTTATTCAGAACACTGGTTCGATTCCACTCATTTCTATTTTATCTATTTTTAGAGGTATTTTTGTTTTTGATCTATCCTGCTTCAAAATTTACTAGTTTTTTCAGATTAGCAGCCAGATTAAAGATACCAATTAGCTTTGAGTATAATAATTCAGATAATATCAAAAGAAATCAGATAATTATAGGAGAATAAAATGCCAGTAAAGTTAGAAATAATTGACAGATTATGCAGAACATTATCTACTTTAATAATTCTTACTTATGGATACATTACAGCTACTAATATTATTGCAGCTCCAATAAATCGTTTATCAGAGGACTTGGAAAAAATAGCTGTTAAAGCCAGACCTTCTATTGTTTCAATTGTAGGTGTTTCTTCAGATCACAAAGCAACTATCGGTACGGGTTTTTTATTACAGAAGCGGGGCATATATTAACTAATTTTCATGTAATAGCTAGTCATGAAGTTATAATAGTAGGAAATTCCAACGGAATGTTATACAGAGAAGTGCCTATTGTTGGCTACGACAGGGAAACTGATATTGCAGTTCTTAAGATAGAGCCACAAGCACCTGTGCAGCCTTTAGAATTTGGTGATTCAAGCAAAGTCCTTCCGGGACAAATTGTCTGTGCAATAGGACATGGTAATTCCCACAAGAACTCTATAACTATGGGGATAGTCAGTGCATTAAGAGAACAGCTGCCTGAATATATGATGGAAAACATAAGTTATTTAAAAGTTATTCAAACAGATGTTCCTATTCATCACGGCAATTCCAGAGGCCCCCTTCTCAACCTTTACAGTAAATGTATAGGAATTAATACAATGATTGATATTAATATAAAAACCGGTGAAGACTCATGGCAGGGAGTATCATATTCTATTGATGGAAACTTTGCAAAAAAAATAGCCAATAGGATTATCAAAGATGGTTTTGTGAAAAGAGGTTATTTTGGTGCAGAGGGGCAGGATTTAAGCTTAGGCCTTAAAAGCGCATTCAATCTTCCTAAGAACATAAATGGCGTATTGATCACTAATGTTAAAAAAGGAAGTCCAGCAGATAAAGGCGGATTAAAAACGGGAGACATTGTCATATCAATAGGACATATTAATGTAGAAAGTGCCCAACAACTTAGAATTGAAGCTTCTCTGTCTCCAATTAATAAATCTATTTCATTCAATATACTTCGAGGCAACAAAAAAATCACCCTTTTTATCACACCAACAGCACCTGAAATTGAAGAACCTACAATTATAGAAAGAATGGAAATTATGGTAAAAAATTCTGTTGATGAAGATAATGATATATCAGAGGGGTTACTTATTACTGATATAAATATTCATAGTCCATTCTTTTATATTAATGCGTTTAGTGAATTAAAGGGTGCTGGTAGTTCCGGTCTTAACTCCGGGGAAAAAATTTTAAAATTTAATAATCAGAAGCTAAAAACTGTAAATGACTTGAAAGAAGCTATTCAAAAAGTTAAAAGAAGAGAGCAGGTATTAATGCAGGTCATAGGAAGAAATGGAGAAATAAGATTTGTAACAGGAATGCTGCCTTAGCAGTAAACGTCTCAATAAAAATAGAAACCGTATCAGAAACAAAAATTATACTGCAGGTGGTATATTCAGTATTAAAATGTATATAAATAAAAAGGAAGTTTCTTTTCTCATGTTCCTCTGCCTTCGTACAGGAAAAAATGAGCTAGACTAAATTTTATATTCAAAGGAAAAAGATGAAAAGTAGTATATTACTGTCGATTATGATTATTCTATCTTGTATTACCGGCTGTAATTCCCTACCCCAAAACAACAAAGAAAATCATAAAGAAAAGTTAAAAGTAATTTCACAAAGGCCTAAACAAATACCTATATGGCCAGATGGAACTATACCTAATTCAAAATCTACTCCTGGAGCTGAATATCAAAGAACTACTAAAGAACTTATTGCAGGCAAACCCTGTACTATCGTAGAAAATGTTTCTCAACCGACAATTACAATTTATCCACCTAAAGGGAAAGATACAGGACTTACAGTTGTCGTATTTCCAGGTGGAGGCTATATGTGTCTTGCGATTGATCTTGAGGGAACAGAGATTTGTGAATGGCTAATATCAAAAGGTATAACAGCTGTACTTTTAAAATATAGAGTTCCAAATCAGAAGTGGGGAAAATACAGAGAATCCAAACAGGCCCTGGAGGATGCACAGCGAACAATCGGACTTCTACGTTTTAATGCTAAAAAATATAAGATTAATCCTAATAAGATTGGAGTAATAGGTTTTTCAGCGGGTGGACATATGGTTGCCGCAATAAGTACAAATTACAAAAAACGCTTATATAAGAAGGTAGACGCAGCAGACAATGAAAGCTGCCGTCCTGATTTTGCAATAGCACTTTATCCAGGTCATCTTTGGTATCCTAATACAAATTTTATACTGAATCCGAATATTCATGTTACCCACAAAACTCCACCTACTTTTTTGCTGCATGCAGAAAATGACCCGGTAGATAATGTAAATAATTCGCTGGTTTATTACATTGCGTTAAAAAATGCAGACGTTCCTGTAGAAATGCATTTATATGCACATGGAGGGCATGCTTTTGCTTTACGTCCTACAAATTATCCGATTTCTGAATGGCCTTTGCTGGTAGAAAAATGGCTGCAATCACTTAATAGAACATATTTAAAACAAAATCCTTCCTCTTCCCCTTGTAAATATCACATTGTGCAAAAAGGAGAAACGTTATCTAAGATTTCGCTGGATTATTATGGAACTGCTAATAAATGGAGAAAAATATTTGATGCAAACAGCAAAACACTCAAGAATCCAAACATTATAGCAACCGGCACAAAATTGATAATTCCTTAATAACTAAAATAAACAAATTTATAAATGATGAGTACAATATTAATAGAATCGGATCGACTTTTGCTGCTTACGCCTAGGATTGAATTTTTAGAAAAAAGGTTAAAAGAAAAAGGATTTCATGAAAAAATCTCAATCAATGGAGTGATTGAAGAGATATTCTTTCCATCGGATTGGCCTGGAGATGCTTTAAAGATATACCCTTTTGAAATTGAAAGGAGAAGAAAGGATCCTGATATTTTACCTTATTGGACTTATAATATAATTGATAAAAAAAACAAAACCGTTGTAGGAGATATTTGCTGTAAATCAAAACCTGATGAAAAAAATGAGATTGAAATAGGATATGGTATCAATATATCCCATCATGGAAAAGGTTACGCAACAGAAGCTGTATTAAGTTTATCATTATACCTTTTCTCCAACACAAATGTAAACACGATAAAAGCAGAAAGTAATAAATCCAATATCCCTTCAATTAAAGTACTGGAAAAATGTGGATTTATAAAAGTAGGAAGAAGATTTGACTCTGAAGATGGTCATTTAATTATTTGGAAAAAATTTAAAGAGAAATTATAATGAGTAAATACACCCAGCCAATCAATTAAGGTTAACTTTTAATATTATATTTAAGGAATACAAGATGAAGTATTTGTTTATACTACCTTTACTGCTATTAATTTCATGCACACAACTACCAAAAAATAAACCTCCAGTAAAACTATATAAAACTCATGATCTGGTCACAAACTTCATTAAAGGTTGGGAAAAGATAAAATCTTCCCCAGAAACAGAATGGAAAGACTATTGGTGGGATTATTTTTTAGCAAACAAAATTCTTTTCCTGGATATTACAAATTGCAATAATGATAAGTACAGAGATTTAGCCATTAAATTGTTTAAGTCAACTTTAAATCAAAGATATAAAAAGTTACCACAAATAGTGTCTGACGCAAAAAAGAACTATCCTTTACTTGAATCACATCTTTCAGATGCTTTAACTATTTTAAATAAGAAAATTCCTATAAGAAAACCAATAGATGTTTACTATGTTATGTATATTCATCCATTTGAGGGAAAAGAATTTTTCTATGGTGATATTCCTGCTTTCGCTATGGATTTGAGCTTTCCATATGCAAAAAACACTGACTACAAACTCATATTTATCCACGAATGTTTTCATGTATTACATTTTAGAGAAGTAGGAAAATCTTTGGAAAATGATCCAGTAGGCCTAATTATGCGGGAAGGCCTCGCAGTATATGCAACAAAAATTATTCTGCCAGGATCACCAGATTCAAGATATACATTCCTTACGACAGAAGAAATCAGGAAATGTAAACTTAAGCAAAAAGAAATTATTGAAGCAATGTTAAAGTATACAAATAATTATGATATGATGAATAAGCTGTTTTTTTCATCTGGACAAAATCTTAAATGGCCACCGAGGTGTGGATACTATATTGCCCTGAAAGTAATGGAAAATCTTTCTAAAAAATACTCATTAAAAGAACTTTATAAACTACCACCTAAGCAATACAAAAAAGAAGTGATTGGCTCTCTCCAAAAACTGCTTAATCAAAATATACCTAAGGTATTTTAGTTTTTGGTTTATATTGCTATAAATAAGGTAATTTATTAATTTTTTTCTAAACCACTTAGTTTTAGATATAATACATAGGCAAATTAATTTGATTAAAAAGGATAATTTTTAAATGACCAAACCTGCCAGAATGGGAGACTTCTTTAATTCTGTTCATAAAGACTATGATGAAATACACACTTCACATATTGACAATGGAAAAGGTTTTTACACTGCAATATCAAAACCAATATTGTCTACAGAGAAGAATATTAAAATATTAAATATCGGATGTGGTACTGGCTTGGAATTTGAAAGCATTTTACTCAAAGTACCTAATGCAGATATTGACTGTATTGATTTGTCTCCTGAAATGCTAAATTTATTAAAAAAACGTTTGAAAAATTTTAGCTGCGACTTAAATATCTTTTGCTGCTCATACCTTGATTTTGTATATCAGGATGGAATGTACAACTACATTATTGCATCTGCAACACTACATCATCTTTTAGATAGTGAGAAACTGAACCTTTATTTTAAATTACTCTCAGCACTAAAAAATAATGGAATATTTATTATTGGAGATAAATATGTTTTAACACCTGAAGAAGCAAATATAAAATTAGCTGAATATAATAATTACATAAGACAAGGTATTGATACAAAAAAAGGTCAATATCACATAGATATCCCAACAACTACGGATAATGAAAGAATACTTTTAAAAAGAGCGGGATTTAATAAAATCAAAGTAATCTGGCAATCCACAAACTACTCAATTATTACTTGTAGAAAATGAAAATATATTTTGTAAGACATGGAGAGAGTGAAGCAAATGTTTTAAACGAATTCTCCAATAGAGGATTAAAACACGGTTTGACTAAAAAAGGAAAAACTCAGACAGTAACTTTGGCTCAGAAATTAATTAATTTCAAAATAGACTATATTTATTCAAGTCCCCTGCTCCGTGCCCAACAAACAGCAAAAATATTATCTGATAAGCTAAAGATTCCGGTAAAAGTTGTTGATGAATTAAGAGAACATGACTGCGGCCTTGAGGGTAAATCAGATAAAGCAAGCTGGAATAGATATGCAAAACTAATGGATAATTGGATGCTGCATAACAATTACAGTGACTCAATAGAAACAGGAGAAAGCTATACAGACCTTAAAGACCGATTTATTCCATTTATCAATAAGATATTAACTCTAAATCAAAATGTTGTAATGGTTGGTCATGGCGCATTATACCGACTAATGTTTCCAGAAATATTCAATAATATTGATAAAGATTTTACATACAAAAATCATTTAAGTAATTGTAACTGCGTTATATCTAAAACAACAGATAATAAGTTATATTGCATAAACTGGTGTGCTAGGAAAATATATTAAGCACAAATAATGTATTTGACTTTTGCAAAAGTTATAACCTGTTTATACAAGGTATATTGAACTGAATGTTTTTTAAATAAAATACTTTTGCTGAGTTTGCAAAATGTCAAATCGCAGGGGGGGATGATTAGGATTAAATTTGCCCTAGAGGTAGAAGTATATAAATCGAGTAGGGTAAGATAAGGCTATAACTCTTATCTTATCCCTCTCACAGAACCGTACGTACGGTCCTCGTATACGGCTCATGTTAATTATTATTCTATTTTAATAGAACAGTAATACCAGTTTGTACTTTGTAAATGTCAAACAGTCCACTTTCATCAAAGAAAGAATTTGGAATAGCATAATGAGCCTGTGGACTTGAAGAATTTCTCCATGAAGACATTTTGATTTTCTTAAAGTTGCCGTTATAGCCAAGCTGTCTAAGCCTCCTATGAAGTTTCTTTGGAGTTTTCCAAAGCTTCATCTGTTTTGCTCTAAGCCTGTGTCTGATCCAACTCATCAACTCTCTGTAGATTCTTTTACAGTTTGCAATTCTGAAATAGTAGGCAAATCCTCTGATAACTGGATTTAAAACTTTTATCATGCCGCCAAGATTACCTCCGCTGTTACGTTTGGTCAGGCGTTTAATTTTATTCTTAAACTCCTTTAATCTGCAATCCTGAATCTTTGTAAAATTGGTATGTATTTCAACACCAAGAAATTTTACTCCCATACAGGAATGTGTAACATGTGTTTTGGTTTTATTGACTGTAAGCTTTAAGTCCTTTTCAAGATAATCCGTTGCTTTTGCAAGTGCATTATAAGCTCCGCTCTTGGAAAAACAGAATACCAGGATATCATCAGCATAACGTACTATTCGATAATTTCTGTTCATCATGAATTTATCAAAATGATCAAGATAGACATTAGCTATAAAAGGACTGATTACTCCGCCCTGCGGACTACCTGTATCTGTATCTGCAAAAACACTGTCTTTCATTGCTCCGCTTTCAAGAAATATTCTTATTAAATTGAGAATACTTCCATCAACTATCCATTTTCTAAATGACTGGATTATTATATCATGATTAAGCGTATCAAAACATCTGCTCAGATCCATATCAACAACCCACTCCATATTGTATTTGCGGATAAACATACTTGCCTTACTGATTGCATTATGACCGCTTCTGCCTGGTCTATAACCATAGCTGGAAGGATGAAAATCACAATCAAATATTGGCTGAAGTATGTTAAGCAGAGCCTGCTGTACAACTCTGTCACGAACTGAAGGGATTCCTAAAATTCTTTCACCTCCGCTTTTCTTCGGAATTGACACCTGTTTTACAGGCTTGGATTTATAGGTTTTATTCTTCAGCTCAAAAAGGAGTTCATCAATTTCAACATCAAGATTAACGGCAAAATCTTTGACGGACTGCCCGTCTATGCCGGGAGCTCCATTCGCTGATTTTACTTTGTGGAATGCCTCTGTAAGGTTCTTACGGTTCAGCATTCTGTCATATAAACTGTAATATTTCAATTCATTATTCCTTTTTATGGTTACTGCACTGATTTATCCATTCTCCTAAATTGAACATTCAGTTGACCTTCAGTGCGGGCAGATACTTTCTATCCTGAATGGCAATATATATCTGTTGACCGTACTTACTCTGATGAACAGTCAAAACACACAGTGTGAAGCTTCCACTTCAACCATGTGTAAAGGACTCCATCCCGTTGGATAGTTTGTGTTCTGTTCTATCAGGTTAAATGTATAATATCAGTTTTCAAATTAACTTCACCCCTTCGCATTACAGCATATCTTTTGAATAATACTGCATTTAACTGATAGGCAGTTAATCATTTCTGTTTTATCCTCCAGTCTGTTACCAGCTTTCACAGGCAGAAATTTCATCACTACTACGGGTTCATCTGCCACCTCACACCACATCTATCAGTCTTACATTTCTGCTTGAACATCAATATCTGTAAAAAAAAACAGAACAGTATAAGGCTTCCCCAGTTAATACACTGGTCCCTGTAAACAATCTCATCCTCAATCACACTATTGGTATGTTCAGGTATCAGGCTTTGCGATATTTTGCACGCTTACCTACCAACAGCGCCGAAGCAGGTTCACTTTCGTTATGTACTGTTTACTTCCTATTGCTTCCTTCAGACAATACCGTTACCAGTAAAGCCCTTGCAATTCGGATTAACTTCCCCCTGAACTGGGTGTTTCATGCTTCTTTCTGCATGACGGGTTTGCCAGCTTTGCTGGGCAAACAAAAAACTACCTTCTTATACAAGGTAGTTTTTTGCGTTTAACAAGAAAAAATCTTATAAATTTTATTTGCTTGCTTCCATCATAGCATCAGTAACAGCCTGTATGTTATTAAATGTCTCTTCTGAATCATATGTCTGATCCCATTTTAGAGAATTAACTTTGCTAACTGCAGCTTTATTTACCGGATCTTCGCTATCCAAATCACCTTTATTGTAAAAACCTTTCAGATATCCAAGTACTCTTAGCATATCATTCTTTGTTATTACCTCTGTATAATAAGAATAACTCTGATTTAACATATCAATAACCCATCCAAACTGCCAGAAATACCTTCTTCCCCAAACGACAGGATCATTAGGATTCGGCATTTCTGTCGGGTAAGGAACCATAGCCTTATCTGCTAATGTACTGTCGCTGTTAATCATTTTTATAAAAATATCTGCAGGTGCATATCCAGATTTACTGAAAAGATTTTGCCCACGGTTATAAAGATATCCTAGAAACATTGTTCCAATATAGCAAGGATCCAATTCAGCTCCTGCTTTTGGGATTTGACACGTTTTCCCATCGACAGTTATCGGTTTGCCATCAACAAACGGAAAATCAGTTTTGTTACCATTATTTTTAGCATAATTTATTAACCATTCAGGAAGATAATAGTTACTATTAGGATAGGTGTTTTGATATGGATGTTTATTTGCATTATAGGAATATGCAGTATAATATCCCATTTCTACAGCAGCCCAGGTAAAACCTCTTTGATCAGTATGACATAAAACAGCATTTTCTGTATTGGGTCCATTACCTGTCCCACCTTCTAAATATTGAATAAAAGAATAGTAAACATGAGCTTTTTCTGCGCCGTCATTCCACCCATACCACTGATTATTTGCCTGCTGATAAAGTATTTGTGGCGACATATCAATTTGAAAGAAACCTGATTGTACAGGATAATTTACTTCCCTTTGACCATTTTCTTTCATCGCAAGATGCGATTCCTGCCATGCGGTAGTCAGCCAATAATTAACACCTAAGCCTGACATTATTTTGTCAGCGGTCTGTTCATCACTGCCGGCAACTTCCATCAAGTTATTATAAATATCTGTAAGTTTAAGAAAGGCGCAATATCCAATAGCCATAGCGATGGCACTATCTTTCAAACCTGTTTTAGGATCTATTGCAAGTGCTGCTTTTGGATCAAGTTTCAAACCTTCATTGGAAATTGAAACCTCTACCGGGTCAGTCGATAATATGAACCTTTTGTAATCAGCTTGTACTGAAATAGAAGTTAATACTACAGAAGTAACAAGAACTGACATAAAAAAACTTTTCATTTTTTTCATAAGAGCCTTTCTTTTGCCGTTTATTGACTTTTAATATAACACATTAATAATTAGATTATTATAATTAATCATCTATTTTTTGTCAAGGGGCTTATTGCTATTATCTTTTTGATTCATACGTAAAAAAATATTTTTTCATAAAACGAAAAGAATAGATTTTATTGTATCAAATAGTGTAACAAAAAATGAATGGTTTATAGTATTTATTTACAATTTTTTTTGAAACCTAAGTTACACAGATAAACTTCAAATAATGATGCAATAGATAAATGAAATATTAGGAACCAACAAATATTAGGGAAATAAATAATATGAAGAAAGTTATTAAATGAAATATTTTTGGTTAGGATTCACTGTAATAATATTTTTTATAATAATTATTTGTATCTATGCCTGTTATATTGAACCGTATTCAATTGAAATTACTACACACGATGTAAGTGATTTATTTAAGATAAAGAATTAAAAGTACCTTTATTGATATAAAACAGCCAATTAAATATAGAAAGAGAAAATAATAGAAAAATGTTTAAAAGAAATGTTTGTATACCAGCATCGTATCTAATCTTAAAAAAAGATGATAAGATATTAATGCTCAAACGTAAAAATACCGGATATGAAGATGGAAATTATTCATTTATAGCCGGTCATGTAGAGAAAAATGAATCATTCACAACCTGCGCTATTAGAGAGGCAAGAGAAGAAGCCGGAATAAAAGTAAACAAAGAAGACCTGCATTTAGTTCATATAATGTACAGAAAAGAAATAGAAACAGGTAAACCGGAAAGGCTGGATACATTTTACGAAGTTAGTGTGTGGGAAGGAGATATAAGCAATTTAGAACCGGAAAAATGTGCTGAACTTAAGTGGTTTAAGAAAAGTAATATACCTAAAAACACTATACCATATATTCGGAAAACTCTAGAATATATAAATATTGGAATTAATTTCAGCGAATATGGATGGTCTGAAGACGAAATTTAGTTATACCTAAGGTATTTTTGTTTTTAATTTGTTTGCAGCTTCTAATTACGTTTTAAATATTAAATTTGTGTTGTTAACAACCCTGAAGACAAAGGAATAAATAATGAAATGGCAAATAGAAAATTCTAAATATTTAATAAACGATCAATGGATAAAAGTAAGGGCAGACAAATGCATCATGCCAAACCAAAAGATTGTAGAACCTTATTATGTATTGGAATATCCAAACTGGGTAAACATTGTGGCGATAACAAAAAATCATAAAGTTATTCTGGTTAAAACTTATCGGCATGGTATTGGAAAAGAGTTAGTAGAATTACCATGTGGATTAATAGACGATACAGATACTACTCCTTTAGAAGCAGCTAAACGGGAGCTATTAGAAGAAACAGGATATACAAGCGATAATTTTATTCAAACTGGAATAGTTTCGGCTAACCCATCGAATCATAATAACTTAACTTACTGTTTTTTAGCCAGAGATTTACGCAAAATTAAAGATCAATCCCTGGATGAAACAGAAGACATTGAAATTATATTAGAACCAGTACCCAAAGTAATAAAAATGTTAAAAGAAGGTAAATTTTTGCAGGCATTACATGTCAGCTCATTATTTTATGCAATTAATTATCTCGAATAAACTATCTGGTATAATGCACCTAGAGTTATTTACAAAAAACAGAGAAGTATAAAACATTATGAATGAAACTGCTAAAATACAAAAATGGCCGAACTATAGATTTAATTTAGTGCTTGAACGAGAATTGTATAAACCTTTTATTGAGAGTTAGTTGTATTAAGGCAATCTTAGTAAAAATAGTGTAATAAAACCTGAAATTTCATCTTTAAAAGTTATCATATCTGCAAAAAAATGCTACATTAAAATAATGTAAATTATTTATTATAAACGAGTTAAATATTGCATACAGATAGATTATTTAATAGTGATAAAATTGATAATATTCAAAACTTCGGAGTTAAGGTGTGAGAAAAGCATTCGATAGTCAGATGAAATTAGGAGAGGTTGATATTGCAGGGATACAATTTGATTTAAGGTCAAGAGATGAAATACCTAAGTTATTGATGGGGCTGCAGGCTATTTACTGCAATAGTGAAATACGTGAGAAAGTATTTACAGTACTTGAAGATTCTCTTCCAAAAGCATCTAAGAAAACTGGACGCCCCGGAATGGAGCTTTGGAAAATACTTGTACTTGGAACACTTCGTTTAAACTGCAACTGGGATTTTGACAAGGTTAAGGAAATGGCAGATAATCATTCTACTCTTCGCGAAATGCTCGGGCATGCTAAATGGATTGATGATAAAAAATATCCACTGCAAACATTGAAAGATAACATAAGTCTCTTTAAGCCTGAAACTCTGGATGCAGTTAATACAATAGTTGTAGAATATGGTCATACTCTTAAAAAAAAACGGAAGATTTAAATTGCAGATGTGATTCTTTTGTTGTTGAAAGCAATGTTCATTATCCTACTGACATAAACCTTTTATTTGACTCAGTTCGCAAAACAGTAGAGTTAATTTCCAATGTTTGCAAAGACCTGAATATAAGTGGTTGGCGACAAAGCAAAAGTCTGTTGCAAAAATTAAAAAATAAAATGCGTAAGCTCCAGAAAATGAAACATTCTACATCTAAAGACGAAAGTAAAAAAGAAGAGCGAAAAGCTGAGATAAAAACAGCCTGTCAGGCTTATACTGAATATGCAGAACTACTGTTGGAGAGAGCCATGGCAGATATTGAAAGAATAAGAGAAACAACGACCGACATTACAGTTGAACTTGCCCTTACACCTATTGTGAAATTTACAGGATATGGGGAAAAATTTATTGATTTAACTTTGAGGCGAATTGTGAATGAAGAAAAAATCCCTCACGAAGAGAAAATATTTTCAATTTTTGAAGAATACACAGAGTGGCTGTCAAAAGGCAAAGCCGGAGTTTCTCAGGAATTAGGAAAAAATGTTTGCATAATCGAAGATCAGTTTGGTTTCATCCTGAATCATAAAATAATGGAAAAGCAAACAGATCGTGATATAGCAGTAGAGTTTACCAGGGAAACTATTGCTAAATTTCCAAATGTAAAAAGATGCAGTTTTGATAAAGGCTTCTGGAAACCGGATAACAAAGAAGAGTTATCCAAAATCCTGGATAAAGTCATAATGCCTAAAAAAGGGAAGTTAAGTCAAAAAAATAAAGAAGAGGAATTTGCTAATGATTTCAAAAAGTCAAAAAATCAACATTCAGCAGTGGAGTCTGCAATAAATGCTCTTGAAAATCATGGTCTTGACAGGTGCCCTGATAAAGGAATAAGGGCTTTTAGACGTTATGTATCATATGCTGTACTTGCCAGAAATATCCAAATTTTAGGAAATATCATTCAGGAAAAAGAGAGCCTGCGCAAAAAGCATTCTGAGAAGATGAAGCAGGTAAAAAGAAGACTGGTAGCGTAAGCTAATTTTTTATTCTAAATTTTGTAGGTTGTTTGATTTGACATGTAACCGATGTATCTAAAAATAGGCAATTTGAGGTATTATTTTGAGAAAATAAAGTTTTTAGTTTTGTTTAGCTGGTTAATTTGAAATTATCATGAAAAAATAGTGGCGACAATTTCGGAAAAATAGAGTTTTCGGTCAGCCACTAATTTAGAAGAAATAGCGGGTGCTATTGGAGATTATGGAACGTTATTCCCTATAGTTCTAGGTGTAGCTGTTGTTTCAAACGTTAACTTAGGATATATAATTTTATTTTTTGCTATCTGGTACATCTTAACAGGTATTTACTACAAAATGCCAGTCCCTGTAGAACCGATGAAAGTAGTAGGAGCAATAGTTATAGCAGAAGGATTAAGCAGTAACGAAATAGCAGCATCAGGGATAGTCATGGGTGTTATTTTTCTTGTTTTGGGGCTATGCAAAGGAATGAATTTTATACAGGGAAAAGTGCCTAAAAATGTTATCAGAGGCATACAGCTTGGATTGGCATTAATCTTGATAAAGACTTCAATTAAATTTATAACTGGAGGTTATACTATAGCAATCATCTGCATAGCAATTATAATACTATTTTCAATAGCTGGTAAATTGAGAATTCCGAATATTTCTGCAATCATAATAATGCTGCTCGGTGTAACAATTGGCATTTATAACTTTGGTATACCTAAAATAACTTTAATTTCTTCACCTCCTGTTATTATTCCAAATATTAAGGAGTTTATAGATGGCAGCTGGCTTCTTGTTATACCGCAAATACCGTTAACTGTTACTAATGCCATCCTAGCAACAGCACTATTAATTAGTGATCTACTTCATAGAGAGACAAATCCTGACAAATTATCAATAAGTATAGGATTAATGAATTTAACATCAGTGCCATTTGGCGGTTTTCCAATGTGCCATGGTGCAGGCGGACTCGCAGCACAATATAGATTCGGTGCCAGGACAGGCGGTTCAAATATTATCAGCGGTTTAATTTTGATCCCAATTGCCCTTTTCTTTGCCAGCCCGGAATTTGTTGCTATTATACCCCTTGGTATTTTTGGAGCATTATTGATTTTTATAGCAATAGAGCTGGGAAAGCACAGTTTCAAAACGGATTCATATATTGTCACAGGTGTTACTGCAGTATTATCACTAATAACTAATATAACAGTAGCTTTTATTGTTGGAATGATATTGGCTTTTATATTAAAAAAGGTTTCTGCAAGAAATCCAAAATCATAATGTTGCTTATAAATAAGGCTTCAAAATCAACTGCGTTTTAGGATAATACTGATTTGAAATTCATAGTGTTAGATATTATGTATATTTTTAAGATAGAACCGAATAAGACAACAAAAAAAAAGGGAATAAAATATGAACGTATTACGTATTTATACAGGAAAAGATGGTGAATCTCATTTTGAAGATATTGAAATTGAACTTAATGATGGAGGTCCAATAGGTAAATTATCCAAAAAATTTAAAGCAACTGGAGTTATATTTAGAGAAACTCCCGCGGATTATGATTATGATTGGCATAATGCACCACAGCGTCAATTCATAGTTATGCTTGATGCAGGAGTCGAAATAACCATAGCTTCAGGTGAAAAGCGAATAATAAATGCAGGAGAAGTTATACTTGTAGAAGATACAAAAGGACATGGTCATATAAGTAAAGCTTTAAAAAACAAACCACGTAAATCAGTTTTTATTACACTGGATTAAAAATTATACCGAAGGTATTTTAGTTTTTGGCTATATACGATAAAACTTAACTTGATCTTTAGTTAGATTTTTCGAAAACTCAATCGTTTTTGGTATAATTGTTTTTACACATGATTTTCATATAAAAGTAGAGATTAACAATGATAATAAGAAAAGAAACTGCATCGGATATCAATGCTATTACACAGGTTACCCAAGCTGCTTTTAAAACACTTTCCATAAGTAACCAAACAGAACATCTTATTATAAAAGCATTGCGTGCCTCAAAAGTTCTAACTCTATCGCTTGTAGCAGAAATTAATGGACAAATAGTAGGACACATAGCTTTCTCTCCTATAATTTTTTCTGATAATACAAATAATTGGTATGGCCTTGGACCAATTTCAGTTTTACCTAAATATCAGAAACAAGGCATAGGTAAAAAACTCATAAATGAAGGTTTATCAATATTAAAACAATTAGGAGGACAGGGTTGTGCTCTAGTCGGTGATCCGGATTATTATAATCGTTTTGGATTTAAAAACTTTCCAGAACTGATATACGAAGGAATTCCACAGGAGTTTTTTCTTGTATTACCTTTCTACAATCAAATCCCAAAAGGTATGGTAACATTTCATAAAAGTTTTATGGTAGAAAACTAATAATGGATAATACAGGCATTAAAAAATTTTATGATTTCGTTGCAGAAGAAACTTCTAAAAGCTGGGACAACAATGAAATTTTGCTGCCAACAATAAAAGACTTTATCAGTTTTTTACCTGTACATCCAAGAATTTTAGATTTAGGTTGTAGACCGGGACATGAGTCAAAACGTTTGTTTAATGAAGGAACAGATGTAACAGGTATTAAACTTAGAAAGCAGCCTTATAAACTATGAATTTACCCAAAAAACCTGATTACTCTAGAAATCAATCGTGGGCATCAAAGCCTGAAAAACTACTATATCCAGTAGATGTGTTTTATGTATACCCTACAATCTATGCTGAAGCTAACCCGATAAACATGGATATTATCAATCGTCCTGATTTACAGGCAAAAGCTAAAGGTCTTACGATAAGTCAGGCAGGAGTATATTCAAATTCGGCCAACCTTTTTGCCCCATATTACAGACAGGTAAGCTTCAAAGCATTAGATCCAAATATTGACATGTACAGTAACGAATACTTTAAAATAGGTGCTGATGATATATTCCGTGCTTTTGAATATTATCTTAATTATTTAAATACTGATAGACCTTTTATCCTGGCAAGCCATAGTCAGGGAACTATGACAGTCATTAGCCTTATGCGTAAGAAGTTTAATAATTCGGAATTACAAAAAAGACTTATTGCCGCCTATTTGATAGGATATTCATTAACAAAAGATGAATTTGATACCTATCCCTGGCTTAAACCGGCAAACGGTGCTGATGATATCGGAGTAATAATCTCATATAACACCCAAACGCCATTTGCAAAAAATTCTCCCGTCCTTAAAGAAAAAGCATATTGTATTAATCCGCTAAACTGGAAGACTGACGAAACTCCTGCTGCTAAGGAACAGAATCTGGGAGCTCTATTTTTTAATGATTTTAAAGGCACATTGATAAAAGAAGAAAAAAGTTATGTAGGAGCAAAGATAAATTTAGCTACTGGAGCCCTAGAATGCTTACCATCTAATTATAATGATTTGAAAATAGGTAATTTCCCGGAAGGAGTACTGCACAAGTTTGACTATGCTTTCTGGTATAGAAACCTGCAAGAAAATGTAACAGATAGAATTAACACTTATATAAATAAACATTAGGAGTTAGAGAAATTTATGAAAGATTACAATATATCATATAATAAAAATTGTCCCTGCACTCAAAAACAATGCCCGATACGAGGCAACTGTGTTCTTTGTATACAAAATCATTTAGAACACAAAAGGCATATTCCTGAATGTATACAGAATCTACTAAGAAAAGATGTAGAAAATTTGTCAAAAATGATGGAATTAAAAACAGAAGACCAAAGACCAAATGAGGAGTTCTGGGAAAAAATCGACTTGGAAAGTTTAGTCAAAAGTTCATTAGAAAAGCATAAAAAATAATATATGTATAGATATACAACCTAATGCATATATTTTTATAGAAAAATTAATATTATATATAAATTTATTTAAGGCATTGTTTTTATGAAACGTAATACACTACTTAAAATGTTAAATCCTATTCTTGCAATCCTTATAATAAACCAGATAGCAAGTGGAATGTTTCATGATTATCTTGACCATGAAACATTTGAGATATTACACGAAGGAGGCGGAATTCTTTTTTCATTAGGGATTCTTTTACATGTAATATTAAACTGGGGATGGATAAAAGTAAATTTTTTTAAAAAAGCTAGAAATTAAAATTATCAAACAACTTATAATGAATTAGTCTTTTTATTCAGACTGATAATCGGGGGAAAAAATAAACTACCGAGGCTGATTTCAGCAATGCGAATCAGAAGCAAAAATACTTTCGGTATAACCACTCAAAAGAGGTGCATATTATGAAAAAACTAGGACTTATAGGTGGCATAGGGCCTGAATCCACTTTAGTATATTATAAAGATATCATCGAAAAATACCGTTCAATAAACCAAAACGGTACTTACCCAAAAATAATTATTGACAGTCTTGATCTTAGCAAAATATATTCATTAGTTGAAAATAAAAATTGGGAACTGTTTACTAAGAGTTTTGTAGATTCACTAAAAAACTTAGCAGCTGGAGGGGCAGAGTTCGCAGCTATGACAGCCAATACAGCGCATATCGTTTATGACGATGTAGCAAAACAGTCACCATTACCAGTGATCAGTATTGTAGAAGAAACATGCAAATATACTCTTTCCGAAAATTGTAAAAATGTTATAATATTCGGAACAGCTTTTACAATGAGCAGCGGCTTATACTCAGATGCATTTTTAAAACATGGAATAAATGCATTTGTCCCTACAGAAGATGAACAAAAACTCATACATAATATAATCTTTCCTAATTTACAGGAAGGCATAATTTTAGAAGAAGATAAAGCAGCACTGTTGAAAGTGGCAAATCGAATGATAGAAGATAAAAATGCTGATGCTTTAATATTAGCATGTACTGAACTCCCATCAATAATAAAAGAAAATGACTTGAATGTTAAAGTTCTGGACACAACAAAAATACATATCGATTCAATATTAGAATATATGATTGATTAGAATTTTCTGTCTTTAATTCTACTCTTTAATCAGTTTTTATAGAATTCTTAATATATAAGGAGCCTCTTGCAAAACGTTTGAGACTTTTTTCGTTTAAATTGTTAATAACTTTTTATTAGTGTAAAAATTCACATATTTTTCATCAAAAATCCGATAAAACGGCAAACCATACACTTAAAAAATTTTATTTTGATACATTCTTTCTAGTCTCTGTATTTTAGAGAGAAAGATGTAAACATTATTTATATCAAATTCAACTATTACGGAATAAGTTTAAATATCTTTTTAGCAGCAAGAGCAATTATAGCAAAGAAAATATGACACTCTACTTTTTGCTGCCCTTTAACTCTAATATTTTCAACACCATAATTATCTTTTAGCTCAGAATTAACTCTTTCAGCAGAACTTCTTTCATTATACCTGACAGATTTCGCAGGATCCATTTCTTTTTTTATTCCTCCTCTTCTGGGATTATTATCTATAACAGGAATTCTGTTGTTCTGCTTTGAATAAAGGTGTATTTCAGGTGAATCATATGCTGCATCCATCAGATCATATAAATTGATAATACGTTTTTCACTCATCTGCGAAAGCGGTATAGCTACCTGGCTATCATGTAATGAGGCAGATGTAACAACAGCACTGACAGGTATATCACCATCAACACAGTCTAAATGCAGTTTATACCCTTTCCATTTATAAACTTTGCCATTAGAGCCTTTCTTGGAACCCCAGTCACATCCTTTAGGAAGATCTTCCAGGTTAGCATCAAGATTTCTCTCAAGTTGAAGCTCAACCCGCTTTGGTTCTTTAGGCTTTTCTTCTCCTTTTTTAGGACGACCAGGCTTTCCTTTTTTCTTTTTAGTCGGAGTATTTTTACGGCAGGGCTTCTCTCGCCCTTTAATGCTCGTTGCATCTGTACTTTTATGACCGAAAAGCTTTTCTCCAATATTTCTGCATATACTGTTTTCATGTATTTTCTGTGCTATTTTAAATTCAGAAAACAGCTTAAAAGCTCTAGAAAATGTTGCTTCAGAAGGAACCTCATTATAACTTTCCCATCCGCATAATCGCCTAAGACTGGGATTTGATTTTATGAAATCAATCAAACTCACAGTATCTGCAATACGAAATATAGGCTTAGCTATAAAAGCTTTTAGTAGGCTCAACCGACTGGAAGGTTTTCTACCTATTCCGCACCAGCTTAAATTATCAAGGAACATATCAGGTCTTAGAAGTTCTACTGCTTTGATAAATTCTATCTGCCTGGAACTTAACTCGCCTAATTCTTCTTCAAGGTCTGGCAAAAGCCAGTTCTGTATGCTATTAAATAAACATGAAAGATGTTCCATTTAAAACTCCTGTAGTTTTTGCTATTTCTATTTTTTTGTTTATATAAAATAGCATGGAACTCTTTCTCTTAACTCAGTTTTTATTAAAAAGAACTTATTTTCTTAGTTTTGAAATTACCTCTAAGGAGAGAGCTATGAAGATTTCAGTTTGCGGTTTAGCATGTGAAAAGTGCCCCAAGATGCAAAGAGGTAACTGCCCTAACGGAGATATTGGCTGTACACCTAAAAATAACAAATTCTGTAAAATATGTACATGCGCGTTTGAGAAAGGAATAAGATACTGTTTTGATTGCTCTGATTTTCCGTGCGAATTAACCAAACAGGGCCCAATCAAATATGAATATTGCAAATATATAACCAAATAGAGCTGGAATTAAAAATTACGTCTACCTACGTCCCTCAATAGCGCATACGCATCAACTTAAGATGTAAGCTGTTAATTCAAAGACAAATAAAGTAATATTAGTTAAGAGAAAAACAATGCTAAAGTATTGAACTCTGACATTACGATACAATATTGGCAACTAATGTTAGAGTTCACAACTTTAGTTGTGTCTTATGCGTCTCTTTTGTTATAAAACACTAATAACCTTAAGTTAACACAAACACGTAATAGCGAGACTACTGTAGATAATAATCTATAATTTTTTCTACATCGATTTCAATATCGAATATCGACTTAATTATCAGAGCTCATCCCCAAGAGCAAATAGAATCGCAAGTTAAACACTCTCTTTTTTTGTCCCCAGTCCGATCAATAATATTTTAGCAAGAAATTCATTTATATAACTTCCGATATAATGTAAAGTAGAAAATAAACAAAGGGAATTATATAAACCCAAAAAAACGCAGTTGATTTTTTTTGACATGAGCGCAATCTCCCTGTCTTCTTTCGAATAATTTCAACAGAAATTGATTTTAATTTTGGATTTAAAATTCCAGGAGCAATTGCCGCTCTTCTGAAACAGCGTTTAATTTGATATCCTTTAGAAATTTCCTGAATGCCAGGGTTAATATTGTCGCCCATTTCTGTTCTTGCTTCAACTGCGTCGCATTAGCGTTTATACTGGCAATAGATGCTGATATTTTTTTAAACATCAACATTGCTGTTTTCCTGTTGCTGCCATTTATTGATATCCTGATGAAGTTTTGTCTGGACCTTTTTACAAGTGTGCAAACAGAATTAAAGAATAGAGGCCTTGATGTTTTTGCTTCCATATGTTCTTCCGGTTCAGCCAACCTGCAGAAGATATTCCACCAGTTGAATACAAAGATATACCAGAAGAAAAGAAGATTGATCCTGCAACAGGAGAAAAGCTTGTAAAAACCGGAGAGGATAGAGTCAGAAAGCTTGCCTACAAAGAAGCCTCATACTATGTAAAAGAATTTATATATCCAAAGTATGCTTCAAAGAACAATTCACTATTCGGAGTAGCTCAGGAACCTGCCGATGACTGCATAATAGAAGGGTCAAAGTTTGATTCTTCATTTATGGCACATATTTCAGTTGAGAAATTCGCATACCACATGCCGCTGTATAGAGTTAGAGAAAAACTTTCATGCTGCAGAATAAAAGTCAGTGAACAGACTTTATGCGGATTAATGATAAATATTGGTCATAAAGTTCAGCCTCTTGTTGATGCGATGAAAAATGAACTTTTCAAGCAGGAGGTTGTTTTTACAGATGATACTCCTGTAAAGCTTATAGTTAATGGAAATGGAAAAACAAAGGAAGCCAGAGTCTGGAGATACTTCGGAGGTAAACCGAATGCACCGCCATATCATATATATCAATTCTCATCGGATAGATGCGAAATACATTCTATGACATTTTTTAAGGGATTTAAAGGTATTTTTCATGCTGATGCATATTCAGCATATGAAAAAATAGATGGTTCTGATGATTATGATATAAAATGGGCTGCATGTTGGGCACATGCGAGAAGAAAATTTGAAAAAGCAGAAAGTATAGCTCCTGACTTCAGACTGAATATGCTCAGGCTGATAAAGTACTTATTCATGTTTGAAAGAGTAGCTCTTATAACAACAGAAAAGGAGAGACTGAGAATAAGGGCTGAAAAGGAAATGCCTATTGTTGATAAAATCTATAAATTGATGAAAGAAAAAGTAAAAGACAGTACTCTGTTGCCAAGTTCAAAATTGGCTACTGCAATTGGATATATGCTATCAAGAGAAAAAAACTTTAGACTTTACTTATCAAACCCTGATACCAGAATGGATAATAACATTGCAGAAAATAGTGTCCGCAAGCTGGTCATTGGAAGAAAGGCATGGCTTTTTATAGGGAGTAGAAGAAGCGGAAAAGCTATGGCAAATATACTCTCTCTTGTGCAAACATGCAGGGCTATGAAAATTAATCCGCAAGAATATCTGGAAGATATCTTCTGCAGACTACCTGCTCACCCTCATAAAAATCTATCAGAACTACTGCCAGATAAATGGCATAAAAAATAAAAAATTTAATGCTGCTCAAACATTATTTGAAAGTATATATGGTGCTAATTTAGTATTACCCGTTAGAGAATATTAATTTTATTAATACAAATTCAATAAATCCATTAACGGTAAATCTTTACGGGCAGGAAACATGTTCTTCAAAATTAAGTTTTCAAAAAAGTAAAACTAATTCAGGATCATTTGAAACAACAATAACTATTTCAGGAGAAGCAACAATAGATGAACTGTTTAAACTGAAAACTGAAAATGATATTAAACTTGCCTTTGAAACCTCAACTACATCCACCTGGGGAAAATCTGTTGAAGCTGTTTTAACACTGTCCCCTCAGGAAAAAGGGACAGAAGGTGTTGTTTCTATGCAGGTAAAACCACTATGGTTGACAGCTAGATTTATAAACACCTGATATTTTGCAAATAAGAATACCCATTCTGTCAGCCTATATTCTTCTATTATTTTCTTATTCCTCCAATTATCAAAAATATTTTCTTAGTTTTTCTTATTTTCTTACACTAAAATCTTTCTTAACCCATATCTTCTTATTTTCTTAAAGTTTTATTCCAGGAATTTCAGATGAAACATCGGAAAATAAGATGCAGAAACTGTGGTAAGTATTTTTATCCCGACAAATACAACTACCATCATCAAAAATATTGCAGTCGAACAGAATGCCGAAGAGCCAGTCGCAGACAGTCAAGTAATAAGTATCGTGAAAAGAAGTCAAGAGACCTATCTTACAGGCAATCAGAATCAAACCGTGCAAAAGATTGGTATTCAAAACACAGTCTAAAAGTTAAAAACAGGAAAAAAAGTTGCAAAAAAGTTTCTTCCAAAGAAGTTTTACGTGATTTCGCTCAGGTAGAAAAAATACAGATTGACATATCAGTTTTACGTGATTTCGCTAATTTGCAATCTATTATATTACAAGGAGTTATATCACAGTTGACAGGGTGTGGTTTACGTGATGACATAAGCAATTATATCCGCAGAATGTATGATAGGGGCAGAGAGGTTTCAGGAGTGGATACTGAAACAAATTCTTTAATAACAAAATTGCTTAATGAAAGGAACTGCAATGAAACACAAAAGAATAATTCTGCCTGAAAAAAGACGAAAAATACCTGCTCACTTCAGCTGGATTGATCACAGACTTGTCAGAGATGGTTATAGTAGAAAGTGTTCTGCCCGGGCACTTGGTCTGTATCTTTTTTTGTTAAGTGTATCAGACAGTGAGGGACTTAGCTTTTATGGAGTCCGCAGTATTTCACGAGAAATAAATATAAATGGAAATGAACTTGACGAATTACGCAGAGAACTTCTTGATGCCGGTTTAGTGGCATACCGTGACGGTATTTATCAGGTTCTTGACCTTGATGTCAGCAAAGTTAAACAGGATGAAACAGCTTATGATGGAAGCAAAAAGGTAAGTGAAATACTTGAACAAATGTTTGCGGAGGATAAACGATGATAGACTATCAGACCTTCTGTGAAATAAGATGCATGTATGATGAAGAAAATATGTCTTCTAACAAAATAGGAAAAATACTTGGTATTGACCAGAAAACCGCTTCAAGGTGGGCTAAAAGAAAACGTTTCAGCAAAAAGATAACAGTTCAGCGTAACTGTGTGATTCATAGTTTTAAAGAAAGAATCGACAGTCTCATAAAAGAATGCCCTCATTACAGTGCTCAGCAGATATTTCAGATAATATGTGAAGAAGACTATAAGGGGTCCTACAGCACTGTTGCACATTATGTTGCTAAAATTAAAGATAGGCAGAAAAAAGCATATCTGACACTTAATTTTGAGCCTGGAGAATATGCTCAGGTTGATTTTGCAAACTGCGGCAGTATAAAACTTAACAGTACAAACAGAAAAATTTATGCATTTATAATGGTGCTTTGCCACAGCAGAATGATGTATGCTGAATTTATTTATCATCAGAATCAGGAGAATTTTCTACAGTGTCATAGAAATGCGTTTGAGTATTTTGGAGGCATCCCTAAAAATATAATGGTTGATAACTGTAAAGTTGCTGTACTTGAGCATAGTAGATACGGTAGCGTAAAGCTTAACCCGCACTATCTGGACTTTGCGTATCACTACGCCTTTAATATAAAAGCCTGTGGTGTCAGAAAACCACATGAAAAAGGACAGGTGGAAAAGGCTGTTGATTATCTCAAGGGTAATTTTCTAAGAGGACGCAGTAACATAACTGATATTGGTTCATTGAACAGTATCTGCAGATACTGGCTTGATAATATGGCAAACTGCAGAGTACATAAAACTACCCGGAAGCGACCGGTAGATATGCTGCAGAAAGAGAAAGAACTACTGGGAGACATAAATATACTTCCATATGATTGTTCTACGATAAAAACCGTAAGAGCAAACAGCCAATTCAGGGTTATTTTTGATACAAATAGATATTCAGTTCCTGCCGACTTTGCCTCCACTGTACTTACGGCTAAAATATACCCTGAAAAACTCCTGTTCTATCATGACAACTCTCTTATAGCGGAGCATAAAAGATCATATGAAAGGCATATGGACTTTGAAAATCCGGAACATGTAAGAAAGCTGCTTGAATACAAACGCAATGCCAGAGAACAGAAGATGATATGTTCATTTCTGACAATTACAGATAAAGCTCCTGATTACTATGCAGGGCTGAAGGAAAAAAGATTTAACTCTAAAGATCATGTAAGAAAGATATTGACTCTGTGTGACCGTTACGGCAGAAATAAAACAGCTTCAGCACTGGAAGATGCTCTTGAACTTGGTGCTTTCAGCAGTGAATACATTGCAAACCTGCTGGAACAGCGGGAACGCTTTACTCCTGCAGAATCTCCACTGCATCTGCTAAGAAATAGAGATTGTCTTGATATTGAACTTAAGCCGACTAATATGAACGTATACACAAGCCTTGAGAAAGATAATAAAAATGCAAAAAAACTATAACTCTCTTATTGATAACCTTAACCTTTTGAAACTAGGTTATACTGCTGAAAACTTCATAAAAGCAGCTTCACATGCAGGAAAAAACAAACTCGATTATATTGCCTATCTTGAAAATCTTATTTCTGGTGAAACAGCTGTAAAACAGGAGAAAGCTATAGCAAACAGGATAAAAAAAGCCAGATTCCCGTATCGCAAAACTATGGACCATTTTGATTGGAACCATCCTGATAAAATCAACCGTATGCAGATAGAAAATCTCTTCAGGCTTGATTTTATAAATGAAAATAAGAATATCATCCTTATTGGTAACTGCGGGCTTGGCAAATCACACATAGCCATAGCTCTGGCTCTGAAATCATGCAATAAGGGATATTCTACTCTCTTTAGATATTATAAACAATCTTGCTGCTGCAAATGCTATAAATTCACTCGAAAAAGCTATTAAAAAGTATGTTCTGCCAAAAGTGTTGGTTATAGATGAATTAGGATATCTGCCAATTGATAAACTTGGGGCTAATCTGCTGTTCCAGGTTATCTCAAAAAGGTATGAAACAGGTCCAATTATTCTTACAGGAAACAGGGCGTTTAAAGACTGGCCCAAGGTTTTTAACAATGATAACACTGTTACAAGTGCTGTTTTGGACAGACTGCTGCATCATAGTGAAGTTATCGTTATTGAGGGTGACAGCTATAGAATGAAGGATAGAATAGAAAACTAAGAATTTAAAAATTATTGCAACTTAAACTCCTGCCGTTGTCTTTTAAGTCTACGGATGGGAGTTTTATGTACTGACTCTGAAAAACAGGAATTCTTATTTGCAAAATATCAGGTGTTTTGACTTGCAGCTAACACTATGGTACATTGTAAAAGATGATGTTTATCTGAGTGACTTCAAAGAGAGGCCTTACTGGATTCCTAATTCACATGTAAATGCTGCACAATCTGTTCCGTGGTGTGTCTCATGGGTTGTTACTTCAATCAAAAGAGGTAAGTACAGTGGAGAAAAGAATATATAAGTTTGATAGATAATAATAAAAAGCCATAAAATACTACCCGATATATTTAATGGCTTTTTACTGTATTATTCTATTATATTAAATTTTCGAAATTTGATTTACTAGTGAACATACTTTTTAGCATAATCGGCATCATTATACATAGCCTCACCATAAGTTGACTTGCCATAATTCTTTATAATGCTTTGTGCCTCATCAGATGCCAGAAAATCAATAAACTTTGCTGCATACTGATTTTTCCCACTCTTTCCCGGCAAACAGAGGGCATGGTAAGTATTTACTAAAACCGGGTCTCCACGATACAATATTTTAAGATTGGGCAAAGATTTTTTCCCGGCCACCCAGGTACTGCTATCAGTCATAAAATATCCTTTGACATCATTTGCTTTCTTTAACGAAGCCATCATAAAATCATTAGTTGTAATATACCACTGTCCCTTTGGTTTTATGCCTGTTTTCTTCCATATTGCAAGCTCTTTTTTATTTGTTCCTGAATTATCGTTTCTTGAAATAAAAGGAGCTTTCTTTTCTGCTATTTTTGTATAAGCATCTGCAGCACTTTTGGCGTTAGAAATTCCGGCCGGATCGTCTTTCGGTCCAACTATATAAAATTCATTAGAACCAATAAGAGTTCTTTTAGCAGCCCATCCTTCTTTAACTGCTTTTTTCTCGGCATCAGGTGCATGAACCATTATAAGATCAGCTTTTCTCTCTTTCAATAATTTCAAAGATGCGCCTGTACCTGCTTTTATCCAGCAAACTTTTGTGTCATATTTTTTATTAAATGCTTTTGCCAAAGCATCAAGAAGCCCCAACTCTCCCGGGCTTCCTGTTGCAAGAACTATTTTTGATTTTCCTGAACCATATACGTCTTTATACTGATTACCTGCATAAACCGAAAACATCAGACAAAAACACAGGGCAGTTAAAGCTACTCTACCGCATACACCTTTTTTCATTCATCATCTCCTTTAATAAAAGTTCAAATTGCGTACTTAAAAATATTTATCATTTTAAACAAAACCTCGAATCAGGCTTTAATTATGCCAGTTTGCTTGTCAAATCATCGTTTCGTGACTACGAAAACGAAGGCAAAACCGGTATTTTATTTCCACAATAGTATAACACTGCCATACTTGTTAATTTTACTTATTATTATGTTATAACTTATTTAACTAGTATTTAAGGCTCTAAAATTAGTATAAGTGTGTACACATATTTACAGTATAATAACAGTAAAATCAATGTAATTTAATTTAAGCATCTCCCCCTATTTGAGGTTATTATAATCGGTGTTTTTTATATTATATCACATTTTGTTTAATTGGCATATTTTGCTAAAAACAATTTCGATAATTCATTATTTTTTCTTCCGACTAATCAAAAACAATCATTGGAATAATAATAAAAATAGTATTATCTTTGATTTTCAAATAACTAACAAGAGAAATGTAACAATGACTAAAATAAATAAAATCACTCTTACTATTCTATTAATAAGTTTTTCTTCCTGCGCATTTTCTGACTTTTTTAACCCGGTTAATGATGTACGTCGCTTTGCCAGAAGAAGAGAACACAATCCTACTAATGATTCCGATAATAGGTTTGAAAATAATAACTTCAAAGGAAATATTGAAAATAAAAATTCCTCTGAAAACGATGAGATAGTATTTTATGTTGATATTGATAATAAAAAGCAGGGTCCATTTAAAATGACTGCTATAAAAAACAAAATCAATAATAAAGAAATTGATAAAAATACTCTTGTATGGACAGAAGGAATGACGAATTGGGAAAAAGCCGGCGATGTAACTCAGCTTGACCCAATTTTTAATGCGATCCCACCACCGCTCCCATCGTCATCCCCTCCGGCACTCCCATAGGTAAATCAACCTGGTTTATTACCGATATCTTTTAATTTTACACCGTTTTTAAGATTCATTTCAATTTCTTCAAGTGTAACCCCTTTTGTTTCAGGAGTAAAGAATTTTATCAGAAAGAACCCGGCAACACTGCATATAGTAAAAATAAAAAACAATGTAGAACCACCAAAATTATGAATTATTGATAGAGAGAACTGAACAACTATTGTACAGCCTATCCAGCATGTAGCCATTGCCGCAGCCAAGCCAAAATCTCTTCCTTCAAGCGGAAATATTTCAGCACATAAGATCCCCATAATAGGACCTAATGATACACCGAATGATGCTACATAAACCAGACATGAAACCATAAGGCTTATTTTTAAACCGCCAGATAAAATAACTCCAGCTTCCTGAATCTTAAATAAAACACCAATAATAATCAACATTATTGTCATAACAGTTAAACCGAAATAAAGCATCGGCTTTCTACCCCAACGATCAATATATCTGATTGCAATAATTGTCATAAATACATTAATGAGTCCAATTGTTACAGTACCGAAAGAGGGATTAGTGAAACCTGCAGCCTTAAATATTTCACCGGAATAGTAAATAACGGCATTAATACCGCAGAACTGTTGTAACAGCATAAGCATTATACCAAGAATAATTACTCTTACAAAAAAGCCTTTATTGAGCATTTTCCATCCAGACTGTTTTCTACCGCCCTCAAGACTATCTTTAATTTCACTCATTTCCCAGTTTACTTCTTCATCGGTTTCTCTTATTTTTTCGAGCACTTTTCTTGCATCATCATTTCTCCTTTTTAGAGAAAGCCAACGCGGAGAATAAGGAACTGTTAAAACCCCAAGCAGCATAACAAATGCAGGTATTGATATAATACCAAGCATCATACGCCAACTTTCAAAATATGCATCAATAATTGAGTTTGATAGAAAAACAAGAAATATACCAATAGCTGTCAGACATGAATAACTGGCAAGAACAGCACCTCTGATATTTGCCGGAGATATCTCTGACAAATAGAGCGGAACTGAAAATGCGGCACTGCCTACAGCCAATCCCAAAGCAAAACGTGTTGCAAAAAGTATAAATACACTATGTGTTAATGATCCCATAAGAGTAAATACAGTAAAGAAAAGAGCAGCCAGCAAAAGTGTTCTTTTTCTACCTATTACTCTTGAAATCCATCCACTTAAAAAGGTACCGATTATACATCCAATCAGCATAATACTGGCATAAGATTCACCCTGAACCAGCGAAAGATTCATTTCACTTATGATGAAATGAAGAGAACCGTTAATGAATCCCTGATCCATTCCAAATAATAACCCACCCAGGCTTGCAAAAGCACATATTGTTAAAACTGCTCTCCTGGCATTTTCATTCTTTTTCATAGTTACATTTCCCATAGTAAATTACTTACCATTTACTATCTTTAAAAAATCATTCATATCCATTTTTAAAAAACTTGGCCAGTATATATTCTGCCAATTCCATAAAGTTTTAAGACTAAGAGTATTGCTGGCAAAGGTAAAAATAACCTCTGCTCCTTTTAATTCGGGGTGATATTTTCCTGCATAAACATTTAGATCTTTCGGAGCAGGTTTTACCCTATAAAGGTTTTTGTATATCAGTTTCTGCTCAGACCAGGGTCCTGTTAAGGCTTTCGAGGTTCTACATACAAGATTAGAATTACCTGGTTGCCCTGACTCTGAGCTGTAAACATTTTGAACCATAACATACGTTCCATCAGAAAGCTTGTTCACCGTAAATTCATTCTGGCCTTTGTCCCAGGTCATTTCTGGTTGAGAACCTTTTTCCTTCATTATTGACTCTTTTACCCAGCCTTCAGTTTTACCGGCCCACCATTCAGGATTTGACAAATCAGTTTTCTTTTTATTGAAAACAGATAAAGGCCAGCGTGCAAGATAAATATTGTTACCAATTTTGGCATTATTACCACCATATGCATACAAATAATCTCCTTCAACGATAACACCACCTGAACCAAGCATTATTTCATATGCTTTATAATCACTTACCGGTAACCATAGAATATTCCGTTTATCAGGAGTTAAACTAATATTTGTAATTTTAGCTGCCTGCCACCCGGCAATGGCAAATCCCCATGGAGAAGAATTATCTGTTTTTATATTCATAAAGAACAGAACTAATGTTTTGCCATTAGGAAGCAAAGCACCATTTCCAGGCCATAACCAGTTAGTTTTATTCAATGCCGAATTTATAAAGAAAGACTTCGGATTATCCGGACTGTTATCATTTCCCCAATAAAAATTTATAGTAGCTGCAGCAGGATCCAGTCCATGCATAATACCTATACTGTTTCGAGGCATTTTTACATAACTTTCATCTCTCGGAGCAATAACATCTTTACTCGAAATCAAAGTATCGCCAAATAACCACAGCACTCTATCTGCCCCCAGTTGAATTGAATAAGCATCATCAGAACCACGCCAGTGAACATTTCTTTCAAAAAGTTTATTAGCCTGCAGCCATTGATTTCCATCAGTAGTCCTATTATTACCAGTAGAACTGATACCTGCTATATTATTACAGGCGCATAGGGTAGATAAACCACCTAATAGAATAAAATAAATTAAACCTTTCATGCAACTCCCCTTAAATTAGTCCCTTTTATTTTTTATAATTTTCAAACCATTTTTATCACTTATAATATTATAATATTCTCCATTATAGAGAAGATTTTTGAGTATTCCATCGAAATTTCTTGACATACCGGGTTCCAACAATATATCCTGCAAATCTCCCATTTTAGGTTGAAGACCAAACACTGTCTGAATCACCGTATTAGCAAATGCTACACCACCACTGCACTCTCGATTAACTAAATCTCTATCTGCAATACGGACATCTGCTTCAAAGTTGTATTTATTAGGTCCGTAAAGTTCTTTTGCCTGTGAGAAATTACCTTCTTTAGTTACGTCTTCACACGCTCTTGTATAATTAACAGCTTTTTGAAGATAACCAAAAATTCCCATCACATCTGCAATCTGTGCCGGCCAACCATCATAAGCTCCCAAAGGACCATGATCAGCTCTGTCTGAACTTTTAGCAGCAGGATCTTTTAATGACTGCGCTCTCATCCATGTTGCAGTAAGGAGTTCAGATTCAACAAAATTCATCATTTCCTTTTTCATTTCATCTGTTAAATCATCTGTCATAAATTTACCTATAGAAATAAAATCAAAACAATGACGCATCTCAACTTTTTTACCATCTCTATGAAGGCTGGACCATACACCTTCACCCGGAATATAAAGTTCCAGTACAGACTTAGCCAAACAATCAGCTTCTTTTTTTAATAATTCAGCTTTTTCAAAGTTACCGTTCAGCTTATTTAACTCAGCAGTTAATCTCATCATCCAGACATTGGCAGCATTGAAAGATGGCACACGATGAATATAAGTCGGGACGCATTCCAAAAGGTTAATGGCTTCCCCATAGTCAGCCAAAGGACTCCCTTCTCCAACCTGTTTTTTCCAGGCAAGAGCAAGATTTTCCATTTCCTGAAGAATACTGATTTCCCCTATATTTTCATCAAGGCTCCCCTCCTCTTCTCCATGCATTTCTGCATAAGTTCCAACAGAAAGAGAAAATACTTTTTCATCTAAAAACTCTTTGTCGCCCGTAACACATACATAGGTATATATCATTTTAAAAATATTCATACGTGTGGCACTATACATATTTCCTACACCACGCCCTCCAAGCATATCCTGCCCGAAATAAGAATCAATATCCAACCTAAGCATATTTTTAATGAATTTTTTCATCACAGCAGGATCAAGAAGAGCAAATACTGTTGACCACATTGAAGTATCCCAGCAAAACATAATTGTAGCACCTAAACGGGGACCACCTGTCAGGTAAACTCTATCTAATACAGGTAGATTAGTTCTATGCAGCATAAGAAGTGTAACTACTCCCATATAATACATTTTAGCCAGCTTTTCATCATCAGTTGATAAAATAGGAAGGCTGCCTGAAAAATGTCCATTGTTAGGTATAAAGGCATCATTAAATCTTTTTTGCCAAAACAATTTACACCTGCTGAAAGATTCTTTAAAATTATCAGCCCACTCAACAGCCTTATTTACAGTAGTTTCATAATCACTTCCATATGACATAACCAAGCCCAACGAAATACATTGCCCAGGTTTTAACTTTATATCCCATAAAGCCTCAGCTGCGTAGACATTGTTTTTTTTCAAACTGTCGGGTTTTACAGAAAATGAAAATACGGTAAATGAATGTGAATCCAAATCTTTTGTGATAAAGCATGAATTCTCGTTTACTTCTGAATCAAACTTCAATTTTTCATTTTTAATACTGCAGAAGTTTTTCCTTGCAAACTCTGTATCTTTAATAGCATTAAAAGGAACATTACGGCTTCCATTATCTTCGGGATATCCCGGCAACCTATAAAACCAGTCCCAATCCAAAGGAGACTCATATTTAGATATGATTCCCACCAAATCTTTTTTTAGTCTAAAAGACACTGTTTTCTCTGTATTATTGGTTAAATTCAGACTAATAAGAACACCTTTATCTTCAAAAACCATTCTGGTAGATGAAACTATTTTTATACCGTTTACAGCAGTACGCCTTTTAGCCTGATATGGGTACCATTTAAAGTCATCAGCCTCGCAAATCTTATCTTCAAGACATAATACACCAGTATGATATCCCTGACTGAATGGAACATTAACCAGCCAGCTAACAGATGCCAAATCTCTATTTACCTGCAGAGCACCATGAAAATTATGCACAGTAGGATAATGTGCAAGTTTATCTTTTGATATCCATTCTCCGGCAAGCTTATTAAGATTTGGAATATCTTTTAAAATATTACTTCTTTCCGTTTTCATTTTACATCTCTACAAGTTCATCCACCAATTTTCTTACAATAAACATATGTCCTTTCAGTGATGGGTGCAGACCATCAGGAAGAAGCAATTCAGGATTAGCCGGAACTCCAAGTAAATCCCAAAGATCAATGACATGTTCTTTTCTTTGACGTAAGATTTCAACCCTGGGATAAATATCATCATTTTTCCACATAAACTGCAGTTCATCCAAAACCGGTACTGCTGCTATTTTTTCTTCTATAACACGTAAAGGAGTTAGCCATATCCACTTTGCCGAAGTTTGAGTTTCAGCATAATTAAGAAGCATATCATAATTTAAAGCAGATTCCTGCGGAGATAGCAGAGCTTTAGTTGCCTTTAAACCGTGTCTTCTGGAATCATTTGTTCCAGCCAGACAGAATATCCAATCAGGTTTGGCATCAACAACACCATAGAATCGTGTAATCATCTGAGATGTAGTTTCTCCTGATATACCTGCATTAACTGTTGTTATTGTGTTTTTTCCATAAACCAAGTTCAAAACATTAGTCAATATTTCAAACCAGGACTGATAATCATCAGTAATACTGTCACCTAGCCCAACAATAGTCTGTCCCGGTTTAAACGGCAGTTTTCCCACTTTTTCTTTAAAACATTGATCTTCAAGTAATCTTTCAGCCGCAGAAAGGGCATTATCCCGAAATTCTTTCTTTATAGAGCAATATGTTTCCAAATCTATATCATAAATTCTCGCAGTACATTCTTCATCAACTCCCGGATACAATGCTAAGAATTTATCAGGATGATTTAGCTGAATCATGTTTTTTAAATCTTCATGCGACATATTATTCATAATTATAATCCTTTATTTAGTGGTGAGAGGTGAGTAACCAGAGACCGGCAGTTAGTATCCGGCTACCAATTATAACACCAAATACCTAAATTTTATTTCCAATATCTTTTAGTTTTGTACCATTCTTCAAATTTATCTCAATTTCCTCAAGCGATATACCTTTGGTTTCCGGAGTAAAAAATTTGATAAGAAAAAAACCTAAAATACAACAGACAGCAAAAACAAAGAATAAAACAGCACCGCCAAAAGAATGCATTATTGATAAAGAAAACTGAACAACAATAGTACATCCAATCCAACATGCAGCCGTAGTAGCAGTTACGCCAAAATCTCTTCCCTCAAGAGGAAAAATTTCTGCACATATAATCCACATAATAGGACCTAATGAAACTGCAAAAGATGCTACATAAACAAGACATGCAACAAGAAGTGTTGATTTAAAAATACTGTTTAATTCAATACCGCTTTCCTGAACCCTAAATAAAACACCTATTATTATCAGCATTATTGTCATAACTGTCAGACCGAAATAGAGAATAGGTTTTCTACCCCATTTATCAACATATTTTATAGCTATGATTGTAACAAAGACATTGATCAGTCCCATAACAACTGTACCAATATTTGGATTAGTAAAGCCGGCTTTTTTAAAGATTTCTCCAGAATAGTAAATCACCGAATTAATACCGGAGAACTGCTGTAAAAGCATTAAGAGTATACCAAGGGCAAGAACTTTAAGAAAGTAGGACTTTCTAAGCATCAGCCATCCGGACTGTTTCTTTTCACTGGCAATGCTTTCTCTAATTTCCTTAAGCTCGAATGCAACTTCTTCATCTGTTTCACGTGTACTTTTCAAGACTTTCTCAGCTTCGTCCTCTTTGCCTTTTAACATCAGCCAGCGGGGAGACTTAGGTATAACAATAACCCCAAAAAACATAACAAGAGCCGGTACCGCAATAATCCCCAACATCAATCTCCAGCTTTCCAGATAAGCAGCGATAATCGAGTTAGATAGAAATATCAAGAAAATACCGACTGTTATCATAAACTGATACATTGCAATAAATCCGCCACGCATTTTAGTCGGCGCAATTTCTGACAAATATAGAGGGACAACAAAAGACGCACATCCAACAGCTAACCCAAGTGCAAATCTTGTTCCGAATAAAACTACAACATTATGAGTAATCGAACCGAGAAAAGTAAACAAAGCAAAGAACAGAGCAGCAAGAATCAAAGTTCTCTTTCTGCCAATATTCCTTGAAACCCAGCCACTGCAAAATACCCCTATAATACAACCTATAAGCATAATACTTGCAAAAGACTCACCCTGTGTAAGAGATAAATGCATTTCTTCTCTAATATATCCGAGAGATCCATTAATAAACCCCTGATCTAAACCAAATAATAAACCGCCCAATCCAGCAAAAACACATGCTAATTTTACTGTTTTTATTGCTTTTGAATTCATATTAATATTCCCACCAATAATATAATTATTTATATTTTAACAATTTATTTTTACTTTTATTTTATACATCAAATATCCAACAAATTTCTATAAAACAGAGGTAGTATAAAAAGTCGATATTTTTGCACTCTTTTTAAACTTTTCACACAATCCCTCAGCTAGCTATATTTAGAAATTCCGAGAAATCTATTTACCCAGTTTCTCTTTTAACAACCATTCACATGCGAGTAATGCCGCATTGTTACCATGAACAGCCTTAACAACTTTTGGTTTTTCCCATGGGTTCCAGGCATGATCTTCAATATATTTCTGAACAACAGGTATAATAATATCACCGCTGGCCATGATACCACCTCCCATAATTACAAATTCAGGATCATAAGCATGAACTAAATTCAGAGCTGTAATAGACCAAACTTTCAAACTATGCTCAAGCAGGTAAGATGCACATGTATCTCCTTCAGCAGCAAATTTAAAAACAGCTTCATATTCAATCGAAGTCTCGTTTTTCAATTTACTCTCATTATATTGGGAATGTTCATGTGCCAATTCATTTATAGAAACAGTTGAAGCTTCTATTTCACTACAGCCTATATTACCGCATGTACATTTACGTCCGTTATAATTTATTGTAAAATGTCCACCTAATAATCCACCTATACCATGAAATCCCCGAAGAAGCTGACCATTTACAACAGCAGAGGTACCAAGCCCTGTTCCTAAAGTCATCATAACAAGATTGTCACAGTCAATCCCGGCACCATATTTCCATTCACCTATTGTTGCCATTCTTGCATCATTTTCAATATAAAGAGGAATTCCAAACTCTTTTTCAGCCCAGGCGACTAAATCAAGAGAAGGCGCATCATAGTATTTTTCATTCATTGATGCAATGCGGGTATTATCTTTAGAAATAACACCCGGGCTTGCAATAGCTATTCCTATACAATCAGCTGTTTTTACCTGATTTTTTCCACACAACTCATTTACAGCTTCAGCAATAGCAGGCAGTCTAGGTTCAAGACCTTTTCCGGAATATGCCGGAATTACAACTGTATCAATAACCTTACCGTTCCTGACCAATCCAAGTTTAATACGGGTTCCTCCCATATCACATGCAATAGTAAACATTTTTAAATCTCCCTAATCTTATTTATAATGCTAAAAAGGCAGTAACAATGCGGCAAAACTTTAATATAAAATTCAACTCTTTCATTATATATACCTTCCTATATTAAACTCTAACATAAGCTTTTACTGTTCCGCACTCTTTCCCCTCAGACAGGCCATAAGGTGTTATTGTGTATTCACCTACAGAAGCGGGAATAATAAATGTTTCAGCATAATGGACAACAAAAGGCTCAAACAAGTTTGATGGACTTTCTACAATAGCCTCTTCTCCTTCAACTAGATTCAGAACGTTAACACCACCATTAGTGTTGTGTTTTACTGTATTAGTAAACCAGTGTCTCCTAGTTTCTATGAATTCTCTTTCATGTAAGCCTGTCTTTTCTTCACCCCAACCTTCGCCCTTCGCAACTTCAGTAACACAGTTTACATGTTTTTTCATAATTGTTTCTGTTGTCCAATCCCAATTTATAACATTCTTACCATGCTCAAGATGAATTGGCCTTGGCAAGCCATCCAGACCAAGTCTACCCCAATCCCATAATTTAAAAGTAAAAATATAAGAGGTTGCGCTTATTTCTAAAACCATACTATTGGCACCGGAGCAATGAATAGTACCGCCGGGAATAAGAAAGTGATCATGCTTCTTAGCCGGAATTCTGTTGATGAACTTTTCATCATCAAACATAACTTCGCCTTTTTCAGCCATTTCCAGATTCTTAATCATTTCGTTTTTATCAATTCCTTCTTTCGTACCTAGATAAACACAGGCATCTTCACCGGCGTCAAGCATGTAATAACTTTCATCCTGCGTGTAGTGCATTCCAAACTGATTCTGAATATAACTGGTAGTTGGATGCACTTGAAGACTAAGATTTCCTCCTCCCATAGTATCAAGAAAATCAAAACGAATAGGAAAATCTTCACCAAACCTTGCATGAACTTTGTTACCCAAAAGTTCTATTGGATAGAAATATACTAGATCCGTCGATGGGACTTCTATTGTTACGTCTCCATAGTTTAAATAAAGACTATTTTCTTCTGGCACACAGTCAAAACACCATCCAAAATTAGCAGTATTTTTGTCTAGGTCACAAACTTCTTTCATCCATTGGCCACCCCAGGGCGCTTCGTCAAAATAAGGAACGACTCTGAACGGTTGATTTGCTGTTTTTTTTAAACCTTCATGGAGAGCAGCTTTTGTAACCATTTTAGGTGTACTTTCGATATTAGTATCTAACAGATAATCAATTCTACTAAAAATTCTTTTTTTATACCTATCAGCAACAGGCCAATCAACAAAGAATCCTCTTTTATACATCCTTAGCCAGTCTTCTCCGAAATTATCTGCACACCAGTTTGAAACTTCTTTTCTTCTATACCTAAGCTCAAGTTCCCATCTGGCTAAATCGGCATAAACCAATATATCAAATTCAGAAATCAATGTAGCACCAATACCATAAACAAGAACTACACCGGACTCAATATTTTCAATATCAGCTTTAAGCTCATTAATTTTCTGCGGATTGAAAAATTCTTCCATATGATGATGAGACATAACTCCCCTAACCCTATCATCAGTCAGATTGCGTTTAATCATATTAAAGACATAATCATCACTATAATTTGCTTTAGCTGACTCAATAACTAATGTCGGCAACAGTTTCTGTTTTAATGCTATCAATACTTCACTCTCATTAATTCCATGATAACATTCTACTGCAACAACAGTTTTCTTTTTATTCAGCTTAGATATTCTGCTATTTAATTCTAAGCAAATAGCATCATAACCGGCAAAAGCTTCTTTATCACTTCCAAACACTTTTGTGGCTGGAAATTTATCATAATTTGGCTTTCTCATATTCTATCCCTCAATTATTATAGATAAATCAATTATAAAATATTATCCTCTTTCAATACTCACAGTATAAACAAACTTATCACTCCTATGGTGGTGAATGTTATATTCTATAACTCTCCCTCCTGGATCAGTAACAGTTCTGTCCCTGCATAAAAGTGGAAATTCTTTATCAATATGAAGCATTTCCGACAACTTTTTATCTGCAACTACAGCACTTATTTTTTCAAATGAACTCGAAGCAATAACATCATATTTATTTTCAAGAATATCATATAAAGGTTTGGTAAAATCTTCCTTTGCTGTCAAAGCAATTCTTGGATGGAAATAAGATATCGAATGAAGAACCCTAACTCCTTTATATCCCTTAACTCTTTCCAGGCAACAAACTTCAACACCTAAACCGATAGAAAAAATTTCACTAAGTTTCTGATCTGCTCTAATTTTAGAAAATGCTGTATAAAAAGTTTCAACCTCAATTCCCTGTTTCTCCATTTCTTTTGTGAAACTAATCCAGGAACCAAGCCTTGCACTTCCAACTTTCTGCTGCACAACTCTTGTACCTACACCCCGCTTACGCTCAAGTAAACCGTCATAAACGAGCTTATCAATACCGGCACGAAGAGTATTGCGACTTATCCCCAAACGACTTGCCAAAGCCGTTTCATTCGGCAACAGCTTTCCATCCACATACTCCTGAAGCATTATTAACTCTCTTAACATCTGCTCTACCTGAACATGAAGCGGTATACAACTTTTATGATCTATTTCTAACTTCATAACATTCCCTTTTTAGTTTGTTCATATGTTCAAACATATCAACAAACTAAAAAAAAGCAAATATAGAAGAGATAAAAAGTAAAAGAATCTGCAATATAAAAACAACAGATTCTTTATAATTCTGAAAAGAAAAGTTTACAACTCTATTCTGGTAACAATACCATGAAGTTTTTTTGGAGATAATCGATAATATTTTACATATGAAGGAATTAAACGCTTCATAACTGCAAAAGGTTTCCAATAAATTCTATTAGTCACAATATCTTCATTTCCGTAGAATATTACTTTTTCTGAAATACCGTTAGCTTTGAGTATTTTCATAACACTCTCTCTTTCCATATATCCCATACGTATTTCAAAATGTCTTAATCCTGGAGCAATATCCTGTTTAAATTCACTTGACACCCCAAAAGGTCCGGCTTTTCTTATAATCGAAATAAAGATATTATCTTCATACAAAATATCATTCTTAAACATAGTATAAATTATATATGGAGGAATATAATCTATATCCCTTACCATAAACAATGCTGTTCCCCTAATCTTATTGAATCTCTGATAGGCCTTATTGTAGGCAGAAAGAAAGTGCTTTAGACTAACAGGCCTCATAGTTCTAAACAATTTCTTCTGTCCTGTGGTATATAAAACGATAATAAAAAAAGGAATACATGAAAGAATGAGAGACCAAAAACCACCACTTGGTATTTTGAAAAGCGTAGAAGCAAAGAAAATTGAAATTACGATTGTCACAAATATAGTAAAACCTAACTTGATCCAATGTTTCGTAATTTGAAATATCATAATCATCATAATACCGGCAAGAACCATTGCACCTGTCACAGCCAAACCGTATGCCGCTGCCAATTTATCAGATGTTTCAAAAAGAAACATTATAAAGACAACAGAAATTAGCAAAAAGGAATTAACAACTGGAATATAAATCTGCTCTTTTATCTTATCAGAAGTATAATCAATTCTTAACATAGGCATTAAACGGGTATTTATTGCCTGATAAACGATAGAAAATATACCTGTTATCATTGCCTGTGATGCAATAACAGTTGCAAAAATACTCAAAATAAGAAACGGAATGTAAAAGAATCTCGTCTGGTGTGCAACCATACCAAAAAGAATATTCTTAGCCTGCGGGTTTTGAATCATATAAACAGCCTGCCCCATATAATTAAATATAAGACAAACAAAAACAAAGCACCATGCTTTTGTAATAGGCCTTCTCTTTAACTGTCCCATATCAGCATACAAAGCCTCCCCCCCAGTCGCACACAGAATTACCTCAGAAAGAGTAAAAAAACCAATAAATCCATGATCAAAGAAAAATTTTATAGCATAATAAGGACTGACAGCTTTTGCAACCCATGGCTCCTGCACAAAATATAAAAGACCTGAAACAAATAAAGCCAAAAACCAAATCAACATTATAGGTGCAAATGCTACTGCAACTTTATCTGTTCCAATTCGCTGAAACAATAATAATATTATAGCAATAATTGCAGCAGCAAATACAAGTCCCAACTGAATGGTATGTTCAAATCCAGGAATAAATCTTACTCCCTCCACAGCACTCAAAATCGAAATAGCAGGTGTTATTATACCATCTCCTATTAATAAACTGACCCCCAAATAAGCCAATAGCAGAGTAAACGCAACAGCTCTTCCAGGCTTAAGAAGCTTGAGCAGAATTTCCATCAGAACAATAGTTCCCCCCTCCCCTCTTTTACTAAGGCTCATTGCAAGCCAAACATATTTTACTGTTACTATTGTAGTCAGAGTCCATATTATAAGAGATAAAATACCTATAATATTATCTACATTAGGTTTTAGTAACAAAAATATTACGGTTAAGGTATAGATTGGACTTGTTCCAATATCTCCAAAAACTACACCGAGAGATTTAAAAGCATTAAGATTCTCGGTCATTTTACTTACATTATCATCTTTCAAAACAAATTTACCTCATTAAAAAGTGTCTGTTATCAATCTAATTTCTTGAAAAAGAAGTGAAGATATTACAAAAAGAAATTCTTACAAACATGCTTAAGAAAAAACAGTAAAATATAGAAGATATAATTTTTTATATCATTTGTTCTAGGTTTGTAATTATAGGGTAAAATCATATATAGTGCAATGCATTATTAAATAGCTTTTAGGCTAATTTCATAAAACAGTGTAAGCATAAAACGAAGAAGGTTGTTTAACACACAGAGCAAAAGCTAATACAAGGAAATAAACTTAAGAAGAAGGTAACAATTAATATGACTACTTGTACCAACTATTTACTCTGTGTGTTAAACAACCTTTAATCTCTTTCAGATTATACTTTAAATATATGGGGTTTCTTAAAATAAAACAAACATATTTTTTCAAAAAAACAAAAATACAACAAAGCACAACAATAAATACAACAAAAACATGTTGCATTTATTCCAAATAATATTATATATAATTACAGTTTAAACAAATATATGGAGTTTCTTATGGCTTTCTTCCCTGATAGATTTAAAGAAATTAGGCAATTGAAAAAAATTTCCATGCAGAAAGCAGCAAATGCTGCTGAAATAGACCGCACAACATTATGGGCATGGGAAAAAGGAAAACGCTCACCATCTGAAGCAAATATAAGAATACTGGCTAAAGTTCTTGATATAAATGTAGACTTAATTTCAGATCTAAAACCATTAAAAGAAAAAGTATTTAAAGATTTCTCACAACCTGCGCAGGCTCTTCTGAAAATATCAGAACACAATACTGAAAAACGTACTAAAATTTTACAGACCTTTTTAAAACAGATAAAGTTAATTGACAACGAACTTAGTAATGCATCAACAATAATTAATGCTCTAATATCGTCTTTTGATATTGCATTTTATATAAAAGATGTGAACCAAAAGTATATTATAACCAATAAAGCATTTTTAAAAATGCTTAAAAAAAATACAAAGATAGAAGTTGTTGGTAAAGAAGACAGTTTCTTTTTCCCCTCAAAAGAAGCTGAAAAAAACAGAAAACAGGATGCTAACGTAATAGCAACAGGAAAATCAATAGAAAATATAGAAGCCCAGATTCCAGGAACAAGAAAACAACGCTGGGGATTAATTACAAAAACCCCAATTCTTGATAACACTGAAAAGATAATTGGACTCATAGGTGTTTTTGTTGACATAACTAAACGAAAAGAAGAGGAAGATACAAGAGTATTACTCGAACATGTATTAGAACAGATTAGATGCGGAATTTGGATATGTGAAATAAAAGACTGGAATAAAGGAGAATATAAATTCAGGTATATAAACAATGCTCTAAAAGATTGGATGGGATGCGAGAAGAAAAAGCTATATGAAGACTCAACACTCTGGTTGAAAAATATTAAATCAGAATTTTTGTCAGATATCAGACCAAATCTACTGCAAAACATGCAATACCCCGCAAAATATGAATACACTGCAGAGCTGCTTAAAAGTAATAAAAAATTAAGTATAAACGAAAGAGTATTCAGATCTGATAACAACTTCCTATTTGGAGTGGTTGATGACAACACTGTAGTCAACAGCTTAACAAGAGAAAACCAAAAGCTACGTTATTTAACAGATAATATAACGGAAGATATTATCTGGTATGGTTACTTGAAAGAAAATGGCTCACTTAAACTGGAATATATTAATAACTCACTGCACAAAATCACTGGAATTACTCCTAAAGAGCTAAAGAATGATATAAAACTTTGGTTCGATATAATACACCCAGAAGATAAACATAAATATATAGCATGGGATTTAGAAGAGAATACTACTAAAAAAATAGAATTTAGAATAATACCACAAAATGACAAAAAAATAAAATGGTTAAAAGAAACTATATATAAGAACAAAAATATAATTTATGGAATTATAAAAGATATTACAGAAGAAGTTAACACTAAATCTGTATTAATAGAAAACGAAAAACGTTTTAAAGATATCTCATTTTCTCTGCCTGGGTGGCTATGGGAAGTAAACGAAAACTTCGTATATACTTATTGTTCAGAAAATGTGTTGCAGATCTTAGAATATACAAGAGATGAAGTAATAGGCAAAACACCATATTATTTCATGACAAAAAAAGAAGCGTCAAATATAAAAGAAGAAATCGCGCCTTTTATCAAACAGAAAAAGGCAATAAAAAGTTTAAGAAACTGGAATATATGTAAATCAGGAAAACGAATCTGCCTCTTAACAAGCTGTAAGCCATTTTTTGATAATAACGGTAATTTTAAAGGTTATCGTGGAATAGACAGAGAAATAACAGCCCGTGCAAAACTGGAAGAAAAACTAAATATTTTTTCAGATGCTATAGATTCATATCCAAATGCTCTATGTATAACAGATTTAAACTATAATTTTATATATATAAATCCAGTTTTTAATGAAATGACCGGATTTGAGTTTACAGATATAGAAGGCTCAAAAATAATCGATGTTATTTCCAGTAATACAAAAGGGCAAATAACAGAACAAATCAAAGCAGTTGTAAAAAGTGGAAACGAATGGTCAGGCCAAGTTACAATCCAAACTAAAAGTAGCGGAAAAGTTAAAAAAATAATAACAATATCTCTTGTGAAAGATAAAAAAGCTAAAACAACCGCAATAATATATCCATTTATAGATATACCCAAAAATGGTCTGATTAAACAATTAAGAACAATAAAATATCTTTTATAAAAACATATATTGAATATATGTAAACCCAAAGATATTATATATTTTATAAGAATAATTAAGGACAAGAGAAATAAAGGACATAACAAATAATGGATTTTTTTGACCCAAAAATACCTAAAAAAAAGGTTCTTGTAGAAATACTACATACGCATAGTTCACAATACCTGCTTAAATGTATGTTCTTTTTAAATACAAGCTCCAAGTACAGGAGCGGAATGTCAGAAACAGTGCAGGAATACCTACACAATTGTGGTCAATTTGTGCCAATTAAACAGGTTACATATAATACAGCAAAAAAAACAGAAACAAGTCCGGAAACAATATCCCTTTATAATATTAATGAAATAATCTACATAAAAGAAACAAGTATTTGCATGCCGGAAGACACAAAAGATCTTATGGACCTAATCGTTACTTTAAAAAACAAGTCGACAATTAAACTAGCAGTAACAAAAAATATAATGGGGCATTATACAAGGTTGGCCGAATATTCTAACAGTTCAATCCAATTTCTCAAGTTTGTAAAAAACAATATATATATTTATATCAACAAAGATTATATATTTTCTATGAAAAACATATAATATAGTTGTAAGAGGTATCATTTATCTTTTAGAATTCTACCATCGACAAATATTACTTTTTTCTTGATTCTACCTGACTCATAATAAGTTATAACAGTACCATTTAATTTTCCATCTTCCAACATTCCTGACATTTTCAACTTGCCACTCTCATAATACTGTTTTATAGCACCGTTTTTTACACCATCTTCAAAAGAGACTTTTGTTTCAATATTACCCGATTCATAATACATAACCTGAAGTCCCTCAGGCTGATTATTTTTAAAATTCATTTTAGCCTTAATATTACCGCTTTTATAGAAAAGTTTAGTCTCTCCATCTTTGACACCATCAACATATGTTGATTCACCTTTTATAACACCGGTATTATAATATATTTTACTGACTCCCACCTCTTTATTAGCTTTAAAAAAACCTTCTCTCTCAATTTTCCCTGAGATATAATACTCCTTACACCAACCGTTTAATTCACCATTCTTAAAGTTAAAAGTACGTCTTAGCTTGCCAGTGTCATAATATTGTTTATAAACACCATCAGAAATATCACCTGAAAGAATATCAAATTCCCCGTCGGTTCCCCATATTGCTTCTCCAAGCCTTTCTCTATTTTTATAAAAAATAAACTTGTCCGCACCCTCAATATTTTTTACAACTTCGACGGTGAGGAGAGATTTCTCATAAATAAGTTCACCATTATCTGAAATAATTTTTTTGATTCTATTTTTATTAATTGAATAACTTCTACCATCTCTTTTAAAAGTATAGAATGAATTAACTTCAAATAGGTCTTTAGCGTTCGAATACACCTGTCCATCTTCAAGAAAGATTTCTACTGCAACAAGGTCCAAACTAGAAAGCAAGAAAACTAAGTAAAAAGTAATCAAATAAAACTTTGATAATACGCCCATAATATTATAGCTCAATTTAAAAAAGCCTGCTTGAAAACTTATAGCTGTCAAGCAGGCAGAATTTTAACAAATATTACTGATAGAAGTGAGTTGATTCACTTTCATAGACAGGTCTAGACAGGTGTTTACTTTTTAGATAAACTTTAAACCTGCAATCTCCAGGACTTTTTGCCCTGACTGTAACTTTCCATATAGCCTTTTTTCCAGGATCAAGCGTAGTTAACGTCTTAAGAACAAGTTTTGTTCCTTTCAAGGAATCTTTGCCTGTAGGTCCTGTAACTGAAACAAATTCCATATTGTTTTCGAGTTCACACAATACTACAATATTTTCAGCTGCAAGTGAACCCTGATTATCTATATCGATTATGAAAGTTTCAGTTTCCCCTACTGGAACAGGGTCGTTAACATCACTAAGAACAAGCAACAAGGCAGGTATACCTGCAACTGTTGTTCTAAAGTTTGTTCTTACAGACTCAGCAGCAACAGCTTTTGTAATAGCGTTAACATCTAAAGTTGTAATAGTTTTTCCAACTAAAACAAGCTCAAGTTTTTTTGTCTCATTAGGTTGAAGTGATGATATATCCCATTTTACAGTATTTCCATCCAACAGGCCTCCTTCATTTGCTGAAACAAACTTGGCAGTAGCCGGAACAGTCAGCACAGTAGAAACATCACGTGCTATAGCATTACCCGTATTTTGAACATTAATTGTGTAACGAATATTATTTCCTACAAAACGTTTTGTCGGAGCCTTGGATGTAACAGAAAGTTTTGGTTTACCAACAAAGATCTTTAAGTAAGCGTTAGAAGTAATATTGTCATCAGCCTTAGCCGTAAGCTTCACATTATATGAACCGGCTTTTGATGCAAAGAGATTCAGGTCATATTTTTTTGTTATATTAGGCTGAATCGTACCAAGATTCACATTAATAGCATTGCCACCGGATTGAACATTCAAACCACTAGGAAGCTTATCATTAATAACAGCATTTACAACTGGAGCACTTCCTGCATTTTTAAATACGCACTCTACCGGGATAGGATCATTAACTATCGCACTTTCAGGAGCAACAACATTAAATCTAAGCTTAGGTTCAATTACTTCCATAATTGTAATCATTTGTCCAAGCTCATATTTCAAATTTACTTTCCCAGCATGCTCAATATCACCAGCACCTAACGCCATTCCTGTAATAGAAACAATTTCTTTCTGTCCTGGAGCCATCATTCCGAGACTCCATTCAAGAGTATTCCCATGTACACTTGGTGTAGGTTCTGCTTTTAAAAACTTAAAATTTACAGGTAGTTTTTCTACTAAAATAACTCCATCTATCTTATACATAGATTTATTTGTAACTCTGAGGCTTACAGTATATTCCTTTTTAGGAACAATTTTATCAGGTATTTCCCGTTCCACAAGAAGCTTAGCTTTAGATACACCTACGCTTTTATATGGAAATGAGAGCCATGATGTTTTTACAGACTTCGACGTAGAAATACTACCTGCCTCTCCAAAAGCAGAACATGTCAAAGCACAAGCTACGACACCTACGCCTAATAAAATCAGTAAGTTTTTCTTTATTTTATATTCCATTATTATAGTCTCCTGGTTCTATAAAGTTTTTATTTTTTACTCGTAGAAATGTGTTGGTTCAACCAGTTCAACAGGACGTGATAACTGATCACTAATTACTTCAGCTTTAAACCTTACATCACCAGCTTTAACAGCTTTCACTTCTATTCTCCATTTGGCATCAGCACGAGGTTCCAGCATAGGAAGTTGTTCAAAAGTTAACACATTGCCATTTAATGAACCTTTTGTAGCACCAGAGGATTTTACATACTGCATAGAATCTTCAAGATAACATGTCAATTTAATTTTTGTAGCAGGCAAAGACCCTTGGTTTGTAGCTGTTAATTCATATATTTCATCTTCACCTACAGGTACTGGGTCATTTTTATCTACAAGCTTACATAAGAGAGCAGATATACCGGCAATATCAGTTGTCACAGCAGCTTCCCGTTCTACATTATTTAACTGAACAGAAGCAACAGCTCTTGCAGTTGAAATTTTCTTTGCGACAACTTTTGCAATGAAAGTCTTTGATTGTCCAGGATGAATAGCTTCAATATTCCAAACAACTTTGTTTTGAGATACACTTCCATTTTCATTAACAGAAGAAAGGGCTACGCTATCAGGAAGAGCCAACACAACTTCCGGATTATCAGCTACAGAATCTCCTGTATTTTTCACATCAATTTTATATGAAATAAAATCGCCGACAAATCTCTTTTTAGGTGCATTCAGATTAATATTTAACTCAGGCACTGTAATTCTTAGGTTATAGTTAGCAGATGCTGAAAGTCCATCTTTTGCAACTACAGTAAAAGTAGTTCTGTAATTTCCTTTTTTCACACCTTTTAGGTAATAACCAAACTGCTTTGATTCACCAGGAGCAACATCCTCTGCATCTATCTCAATTTTACTTCTACCTACATAAGTAAGAATACCAGGAGGCAGAGTATGAACAATTTTAGCTCCTTTTACATCTGCAGTTCCAGTATTTTTAACAGTGAAAACAACAGGTATTTTTTGATCAATAACAGCAATTTCAGGTGCTTCAAGTTCTAAGCCTAAATCAGGAGAAACAACAGAAACTACAGCATCACCTTCAGGTTTTTCCATTACTTCAAAATTCAGCGTGGTATTACCGGAATAACGAACAGTACCTGTTTTATTTATAACACCTGTGATAGTTATATTCTTAGTCTGCCTTGACTTAATATTTTCTATATCCCATTGATAAACACCATCTCCTGAGCGAGTAGGTTTAGGAGTAATACTTCTTACTTTAAACCCTGCAGGTAATTTCTCTTCTAAATTGAGTTTATCGATAGCATAATCTTCATTATTCACAAGTGATATTTTAATATCAACAGTTTGCCCTGGTTTAACGATTTTAGGAGTTCTTTTTTCTATAAGAATTTTAGCATCCTGAGGTGTAGGACATGGTTGGGGGAAGCCAACCCATGCATAACTTACATTTGTCGGTCTTTTTTTTACAACAACAGGTTTAGGTTTGGGTTTGGGTTTGGAACTGCATCCAACAGAGCCAATGATAAAAGCTACGGTTATTGCTAATAACCACCAACTGTTCTTTTTAAACTTCATAATTATCAGTTTTAGCCTTTCTTTGATTTTTTATTACTTACTGACTTTAACACTAACTAAATTTTATAATTTCCAGCTTTTCGTCACCCCCTTCACTCCTTAATTTTAAGTATTATTTTTTATCAAATAACTCTCACTACTTCAGCATATACTGTTACTCTTCATATTGCCCCATAAATTTCAGAGTAAAAATTTATTTATGCTTGGAACAGTACATATGATTATATGAAAGATAGAAATACAAGTCAATACAGCTTTTATTTTTTTAATAATAACTTTAAAAAAACATAACAATTATTCAAAATAACCACTATAAAGGGTTGAAATACGAATATATATATGTTAAAAAATTAACCTCTTTAAAAATAGAATTTTCTATTTTTTATAATTAATTTGACTCCAAACAACAGTCAATGTTTCACATTATATCCTACAGTACTGTTTAGTTCTTGAGATTTCTTTAAAATCAATAGAAAATAACAGCGCTAATTTTATGGATATATATAATACACCATTAAACATATATTGTTCTTTGGATATAAATTATAAGTGCTATATTCTATAAAGTTCTATAAAAAATATAAGGATAAGAAAATGATAAACTTCAAACAAAATGTTCCTTTTATAGCATCTATCTTTTTTTGTATATGTTGTTTAGTTGCCCCTCCTGCCTTAGGAGATGAAGCACAGGATGATTATTACACTGCAAACGCATTATACAATAAGAAATTATTTAAACTGGCTGCGGAAGAATATAAAAATTTCATATTAAAATATCCTGAACATCCAAAAATATTAAATGCAAAATTGGGTTTAGCTCTGACTTATTACGAAATGCATAATTATTCTGAATCAAAAAAACTCTTTCAAGAATTAGCCGGAAGGCGTAATGTACCTCATCAGGAGCAAATTCACAATCTACTTGGACAATGTTACCTGATTGAAAATAATCCTCAAGATGCAGAATCAGCATTTAGATGGAGTGTTGACAGAGGCAAGGAGAAACTTTTTCTGGAATTGCCGGGTATTTCTCAGAAATATGAAGAATCACCACAAATTTCAGTAAAATCAATACAGAACCTTGAACCATTAGAAAGAAGCCTGGCAGGTTTAACAGAAGCCCTTTTCCAACAGAAAAAGTGGTCTGAAGTAATCAATACAACAAAAGAACTGACAAAGTTAGTTCCTGATGGTAAATACTCCTCCAGAGCAATGTTTCTGAGTGCATTAGCATGCTACCAATTGAAAGAATACAAAAAAAGTGAAGTTATATTAATGAAGTTAGTAGCAAAAGGAGATAAGCTTCCTTTTTATGAACATAGCCTATTTTTGCTTGCAGAATGTCAACAATTAACAGGAAACCTTAATGAATCAGCTAAGAATCATGAAATTGTAGCAAAACAAATAAAGGGTAATTTTACAGTCAATGCCCTCTTTCGATTAGCTTACATTAAATTTTTACAGAAAAAGTATAAAGAGGCAACGAGAGAGTTTTCAGATTTAAGATCAATATATCCAAACAGTAAATATGCGCCGGAAGCAGGAATATATCTTGGCAGATGTTATCTCGAACTTGATAATTTCAAAAAAGCTCAAGCAGTTTTTGGTTCACTACTTGACAATAAGGCAGTGGACGCACAGGCCTCTCTATGGATGGGGAAAACATTTATTAAGCAGAATAAATATGCGATGGCAATAGAAATTCTTGAAAAAGCATTAAGTAAATACAAAAATAATCCAGAATATCCTGACATAGTATTTAACTACTCAAATGCACTGATGGGAAATAAAGATTATATAAACGCAGCCAAATATTTCAATCAGTATTATTCAGAAAATAATTCGACTAATCAGCTTTCAGCAGATGCAGTACGACTTGAAGCTTTTTGCCTTAATAAAGCAAAGTCATATACTGAAAGTTTAAGAGCTTGTGATGAATTTTTGAAAGAATATCATCAATCTAAATTTTATAGTGATGTTGACTTTTTAAAAGCTGAAAATCTGTTTTTCCTAAAAAAATACGAGGGAGCTATTACAACATACAGAAAATTTATTCCATGGAAAGGAAAAGATAAATATACAGATGAAGCAAAATATAGACTGACTCAAATTTATTGTGACCAGAAAAAATGGAATGAAGCTATAGTTGAATTGAATTCCCTTATAGAAGAAAAAGTTAAAGGTGATTTTTACAAACAACTTTACTATATGTCAGGACTCTCATATTTTGAATTAGGAAGATGGAATAAAGCTATAAAAGCATTAAATACATTTATTGATGAAAATCCGGAACAGAAAAATATTGATGCCGCATTACTAAAATTAGCTCTTGCATATGAACATAATAAAAATTTTGACAAAACAGAAACAGAACTTAAAAAATTACTGGCATTGTATCCTGACAGCCAGTATACATCATATGCAATTACAGAACTTGGAAAATGCCAATATCAACTTAAGGATTTCAAAAGTGCAAGAAAGAATCTGGAAATAGTTTTATCAGAATACCCAAATACTAAACTAGCCTCTGAAGCAGAATATTTTCTAGGCTGGATATCTGTAGCAGAAAATAATAACAAAGAAGCATCGCAATATTTCAATAAGGTAAGTAAGTCCACTATGCCTTCGCAATATACTGCAGATGCAATTTTTCAACAGGCTACTTTAAGCTTAGAAAATGAGCAGTATAATGAAGCCATAAAAAAACTGGAAAAATTCATAAACCTCTTCCCTAACGACAATAGAATAGAAGAAGCGGAATTTTATTTAGTATTAACAACAACAAAGCAAAAAAATAATACACATGCAAAAGAAGCTTTTAATTCTTTTTTAAAGAAATATCCTAATTCAAATTTTGCTCCTCGCGCTTTATATGAAGCAGCATGGTTATCAAGAAAAAATGGTAATCCTTTAAATGCGAAACAATATTATATAAAACTATCAAAGCAGTACCCTTCTAACAAGCTTTCAGATAGAGCTACACTTGAATTAGCAGAGTTAGAATACGAATCTAAGAATTATGATAAAGCAATAGAACTGCTTGATAAATTACAATCTAAAAACCTTTCTCCCGAATTACAGGAAAAAGTTCTATATAGGCTAGGATGGTCATTATTAGGAAGGAAGCAAAACGGTGTAGCTTTAGAAGTATTTGAAAAGCTTATTGAAGAAAATCCAGACTCAAAATTAGTTCCGATATCTGCATATCAGGCAGGAGAAATAAGACTAAGAAACCATGAATATGAAAGAGCTTATGAAAATTTTTATAAAGCCAAAGAAGATTTACCTAATAACACAGTAAGAAAACAGGCCATGTTAAGGTTGGGTGAAACAGAAACGCTTACAGAAAGATGGCCTGATGCAAAAAATACTTTTGCTACATTTATAAAAGATTTTTCAGGAAGCAAGTTTATTCCTAGAGCTTATATGTGGCTTGGCTGGAGTCAGGAAAATATGAAAGAATATGAAAAAGCAGTAAAAAATTATACTCAGGCCGTGAAGCTCGGCGGCAAAAGCAACGATGCTGCCAGAGCTCAATTTCAGATAGGTGAATGTTATTTTGCACTGCAACAATATGATAAAGCAATAAAAGCTTTTATTAAAGTAGAACTCCTATACTCATATCCTGAGTGGACATCCAAAGCAATGCTGGAAACAGGCCAAATATTGACAAAAAAAGGTAAAAGCAAAGAAGCTACTGAAACATACAAAAGAATAATAAAGAGATACCCAGGAACTGATGAAGCTGTTGTAGCTAGAGATTTATTAATGGAGAGATAAATATTCCTATTAAACCAAAATTTAACTTTTACTGTTCAACAGAGAACTTTCTAAAAGACCAGATTTAAATAAATAATTTATATATATTAAGGAGCAAATTATATGAAGTTTTATCAAAAATTGGCTGCTACGTTTGCCATGTCATTTATTGCTTTTTCTCTGTTTGCAGAAAATGTAAACGAGTTAAAAACAATTGCATTACCAGCAAAGGAATCATCTGGAGAATCTCTTTTTTCTCTATTGGTAAAAGGTGGCCCTATAATGATTCCATTATGTATTTGTTCAATACTTGCTCTTACTTTTTTTCTGGAAAGATTAATCAGTTTAAGAAAAAAACGTGTTACTCCAGCTTCATTTTATCCCGAACTACTTGAAAATATTGATAAGTTCAGCGTTGAAGGCCTAAGGGCATCTGATAATTGGTGCAAAGAAAAAAAATCACCTCTTTCAAGAATAATTAGAGCTGGTATTAGAAAATGTATATCAATACAGGCTGTTAATGTTGTAGAAGAAACTCTTGAGGATATAGCATCACGAGAAGTTAGAAAAATGAGAAATAGTTTAAACAGCCTAAAAATAATAGCTTCAATATCGCCGTTGCTGGGATTGCTTGGAACTGTTTACGGTATGATAACAGCTTTTCAATCTGTAGCAAATATGAGTGCCGGTGTTGGAAAAGCAGAAAGTCTTGCAAATGGTATATATGAAGCAATGGTAACAACAGCAGCAGGTTTAACAATTGCTATACCGGTACTTCTCGCTTACAGCTATTTAAATTATAGACTTAATAAACAAATTAACGACATAGAAGTCGTATGTGATAAATTCATTGATGATTATTTAGATTCTCTTCATGATAGAAATTTTACCAAAAGAACAACGGATATAGTTAAAAGATGAAAATAAAACAGGACGAATCAACAGACACAACCGGTGTCATAAACATATCCTCTCTTCTTGATATAATGTTTATTCTTATAATATTCTTTCTTGTGACTATGTCTTTTAAAGAAGAAGAACATGATATAAGAATTAATTTACCGGAGACAGATACAACTTTGAGTTCTGCAGCACGCGCAATAATTATCAATGTTAGGAAGGATGGATCATATTATATTGGATCCAGAAGAGTAACTCTTGATAAGATATCAGGTGAATTATCAGGGATATTAAAAATCAATCCTGCACAGAAAGTACTTATCCGAGGAGACAGACACTCATTGCACGGACAAGTTGCAGCAGCAATTGCCGCATGTAAAAAAAGTGGAATTCGCGATGCAAACATAGGCTATATGACATCTAACAACTAACTCTTGATAATTAAATGCCACAACTCAATCATTGGAATATCATAATATGAAAGTTCCCAAAAAGAAAACAAGGGAAACGAAAAATAAATACAACTCAATAGCAACAGTACTTATTACAATTATTGTAACACTGATAATTGTTTTTGCATTGAGTTTTGTGCCGGGATTGGATTATTTCAAATATTATGCAAGTGGATATTCTATAAAAAGAAGTGCTAAAACCTCCCCTGCCCGCACAGTGTTATGGGAGCAACCTAAATTAATAACTGGCAGGATCAATGAAGTACATGGCAATAATGATGCGACGATTTCTCCCGATGGAAAAACAATAGTTCTCACACGCTCTTACTCGGTGCACAACAAAGATCTTTATATATCCTATTTGATTGAAGATGAATGGTCAAAGCCAAAACCATTAAATAAAGTCAATACGGAATACAATGAATCCACACCTGAAATTGCAGCTGAAGGTAATCTATTGCTTTTTGCTTCCGATAGACCGGGGGGTGCTGGTGGATATGATATTTGGTATTCTAGAAAAACTGGAATAAATACCTGGTCTACTCCGGAGATAATTAATAATGATGATATCAATACAAAATATAATGAACTTTATCCTTATTTAAATGAAGATAAAATTTCTTTTTACTTATCGTCAGATCGTCCTACATCAACTACTGATATTCCGAAAAAAGATTACGATATTTTTACAGCAAATACAGCAGAAACTAACCTAAACAATAAAGTAAATATTGATTACAGTGATTTTTTTAACTCATTTACAGGAATAAAATCTATCAAAAAGTTAAACTCTCCTTACAACGAAGGAAGAGTTGCTTTAACAGAAAGAGGAAATCTTATTTATTTTTCTTCGGATCGTCCGGGAGGTATTGGAGGATATGATCTTTATAAAAGCTACATTATTGAAGACCAATACACAGAACCTTATAATTTTGGCAAACCTGTAAATACTGAAGACGATGAAATAAGCCCTTCTCTATCTCTTGAAGGTTTTGGACTCTTTTTCTGTTCAAATTACAACTCCAGAAATCCAAGAAACTTCTATGTCTACACCACTGTATCAAGAGAAGTTTTAGCAAAAATAGACTATTCCATATTCACAAATCTAATTTTAATTATAATATTTATTCTTCTTACTATTTTCGTTTTATGGATAATACTAAGACTGCTTTTATATAAAAACAATATGAAGATGATTGTAAAATGCCTACTTATCGCATTACTTCTTCACTTGTTGTTTGCATATTTATCAGCCTTTTGGTTTTTTACTAAGCAATTGTCTCAAAACAAACCTAAAACACCAGAAGAGATGACAATAAATATTAATACTTTGGCAAGAGAAAGTATTGCTACGTCAATTCGTGAAGGTACAGCCTCATTGCCTAAAGTAAAATCGTCTTCTTCATCAGAACAACCAGTCGAAAAAATAACCATACCCGCACAAAAACCGACAGTTCAATCAAACACTTCAGTTTCATGGAAGGCATCAATAATAAAGCCAACTAATACCCCGGTATCAATGACAAAATCAGAAAGTGTTTCCGAAATCAAATCGACAGTAATGGTTGAAGACTCTACCAGCAGCATTAAACCGGCAATTTCAGGTTCTCCAAATATTACTTTAGAATCTCCTGAAGGTATGGGAGAGAATGAAGCAGCAAAAACAAAAGGTAAATCAAAAGGTTTACCAAATCCTACAGATCCCCCTTCTTTTAAGCAAAATAAAAAGGTTTTTGTTAAAGAAAAATCAAAAACAAAAAATAAAATGGAACTTAAAGATATCGAAGTTGCAGATATATCAATAGCACTTATCAAACCTGAGATGGACATGTCTCAAAGGAATTCTCAGATTATGTCCCCTAAAACCCTTAACAATGCTACCGGTAAAAATACTGGTTCCCAAATAGAAAATGAAGATGTATCTCAAATTATTGGACTTGATAGCTTAGATGCAGGTTGGCCTTCAGAAGCAGGTTCTCTTTTTATTCAAAATAATTTTGCTATGGTGATACCTGAAAGTTCTAAAGCTCTAACACAACAGAAACTCGGCTTATTGAAAAAAGATAATTATATGACCAAGTACAACTCTATTCACCTAAAAAACCAGCAGACTCAAATTTTAATTAATAAACTTATTTTTGAAAAAGAAATATTGAAGAATATTTATAGATTTATTAACTTTAATGTTATAGAAAAACCATTTACTGATACTGCTTTCTCTGAAAGAATAGGAGAAACTATATATTCAGCAACTCCAAATTTTATTATTGTAACAGACTCCGAACTTGAAGTTCCTGAAAAATACTTAGAAGATAAATAGCCTGATACTATTTCCTAATGTCGTACGATTAAATCACATCTTACTTGTCTGTTTGTCTTTAGAAAAAAATAATAAGAATATCTGCTAAAAACCGAGGTCAGGTTGGATAATTCCCCAATCACTATCTAAATCATCATCGTCATTATCAGATACTGTATTAAATTTATTATCTGTTTTTTCTAATTCTGAAATATTTGAAGAATCATTTTTAACTTCTGTATTTACTTTTTGCTTATCTGAATCTGCATCTATTCTTTTTTTAGAATCTGAAGAAACGGTTTTACTTTTGACTTTAGTTAATAACTGGTCCTGTTCTACAATAATTTGATCGTTTTTTTCTATATCTGAAACAGTAATATCTTTATCTACCTTCTCTACTGCTTTATCCGAAATAAACTCTGATTCAGTATTCTCCACTTCTTCTTTGGGCTTATTGTTTTCTCGTTTGGAAGCCTTTGGTTTAGCATCCTCTTCCAATTTAGATTTCTTATTACTTTGCCCGTTTCTACCTTCTTCTTTATCTAATTTAATCTTTTCTTTTTCAGACACCTCTTTAGGTTTAGTACTGTCTACTTGCAAACTTTCTGTCGTTGATTCTACTTTTACTTTTGTACTCAATTTTTCGTTATTATGTTCAGCACTGTCCTTTTCTGCGTCTACATTTTTAGTAATTGACTCTGACATTTTAGAATCCAGGATCACTGTACTACTTGAATCAGAATCAGCATTAATTTTATCATTCTGTATTTCTGGTGTATTCGTATCATCCGGATCATTGCCTTCATCACTGGACTTCTCAAATTCCACTTGACCTTTATATCTGAATTTAAGTATTTTTTTATCAGTAAAACGAAAGCCTCTTGCTCCTGGACTTCTTAACTGGACAGTCGAAAAATCTATTTCTAGAGAATCAAGCTTCTGCCTACCCTTTTTTTCAAGAGTACATTCATACACAGTTCTCTCTCTTGTAGTAATCAATTCAAGCTGACAATCTTTAGGAATAATATTATATTCTTTATCTCTAATAAACTTGTCAACAATACATCTTTTCAAATAATAGATATTTGTTTTTCTATCCTTATAAACAATTGAGAAAACATTGTCTTTATTATACTTATTAAAATAATAAAGCCTTCCAATATATATTTTCTGAGGAATACTTATAATTTTATATATACCTCTTTTATCTATACAATGTAGATGATCAAACTCATTACATGTAACAACATCATCGCTTTTTACAGAAGTACCAATGTAACAATTCTTTCTATCCCATCCAACCTTTATATTATTCAAAGCCGCAGCCTTGACATCAACCTTTTCAAACTCTTCTATTTCTGTTCTACGTGGATAATTATCTGCAAATTTTTTAATTAGGTTCTTAATATAATTAATAGAATATTTTATAATAGACTTTAAATTTTTTTCAGTTTCATCTATTGCGGCAAGAATATCATCTATATCTTTTCTGTTTTTCTCCATGTCAAAGCGTGATATTCTTCTGATTGGAATAGCAAGCAAATGCTCAATGTCTTTATCTGTAATTTCCCTTTTCAGAAGATCTATAAACTTGCTCAATCCTTTTCTAACTTCGCTTAGAACCAATTCGTAAGTTTTGCACTCCTCAATTCTTTTATAGATTCTATTTTCTATAAAGATTCTTTCTAAAGTCTTCTCATGATATTTTTCATAAAGCTTATCCAACTCTATTTGCAGTTCACGTCTAAGATATTCAACAAGGCACTCTGTGTTATATTTCAACACATCACTTACTGTCATTATCTCCGGCCTGTTGTCCTTTATTACAAGTAAACTTGAAGAAATGGACATCGAGCAATCAGTATAAGCATATAAGAGCTTTAATGTTTTTTCAGGTTTATAGCCTCTGGCAGGAATTATCTCTATTTCAACATTTTCAGCAGTATAATCGCTTATAGAGGCAACTTTAAGTTTATTTTTATTAACAGCTTTTTCTATTGAGGCAATCAATTTTTCTGTTGTAGTCATCGCTGGTATTTCACGAATAATAAGTCTTCTTCCATCAATATCAACTTTAGCTCTCAGTAGAATCTTTCCATTACCGTCTTCATAGTCAGAAACATTCATTATTCCACCCTGTAAAAAATCCGGGTAGAGTTCAAATGTTTCATTTTTAAGAACAGCTATCTGCGCTTCAAGAAGTTCCTTAAAATTATGAGGTAAAATATTGGTAGTCATTCCTGGAGCTATTCCCTCCTGTCCAGTCATCAATAATGCAGGAACTTTTGCCGGGAAAAAGATAGGTTCTTTATTTCTTCCATCATAAGAATCAACAAAATCGGTTATATCAGGGTTAAATAAAACTTCTTTAGCCAAAGGGGTTAGTCTTGCCTCAATATAACGGGCTGCTGCAGGAGCATCACCGGTAAAAATATTCCCAAAATTTCCCTGTTTTTCAATAAAATATTCTTTATTGGCAAGATGAACCAAAGCCATATAAATAGATGCATCTCCATGTGGATGGTATTGCATTGCATGACCAACAATATTAGCCACCTTATTAAACTTTCCATCATCCATTCTATACATGGACCACAGAATACGCCTCTGTACAGGCTTCATACCATCATTAACATCAGGTATCGCACGCTCTTTTATAACATATGAAGCATATTCTATATAATTACCGCTAATTAATCGTCTAAGATGTGTATTTGTATTTTCTTTAGCAGCAATAACAGTATTATCATCATCAGCTTCATCTGTAAGCACAACTTCGTTAGCAATGTTATTCTTATCGACAACTTCAATTTCACTATTATTTACAGTTTCATTCTGTTCAATCACTTTTTTATCATCTTTTTCCATCAAATAACCAAATTAATAATAAAATTAATAGAAACCTAATTTACACCAAATTCTCGACAATATAATCTCTACGTTCCGGAGTATTTTTACCCATATAAAATTCCAGCATTTCCGGGACATCACGCATATAATCTACATTCACATTTATTAGCCTTATATCTTCACCTATAAACTGCCCGAATTCTTTGGGAGAAATCTCACCTAATCCTTTAAAGCGAGTAACCTCAACTCCCTTAGTTCCCAATTTTCTCACAGCTTTATCACGTTCCTCTTCATCATAACAATAGATCGTTTCTTTCTTGTTCCTTACTCTGAATAAAGGTGTTTCTAAAATATAAAGATGACCTGATAGAACCAACTGTTCAAAAAATGTTAAAAAATAAGTAATAAGAAGATTTCTTATATGAAGACCATCAACATCAGAGTCAGTTGCTATCACCACCTTATCATATCTAAGATTTTCAATATCATCTTCAACGTCTAATGCCTGCATTATATAATAAAGTTCTTCATTTTTATAAACTTTATCAAAAGATTCACCAAAGCAATTCAAAGGTTTACCTCTAAGAGAAAAAATAGCCTGGGTCAAAACATCCCGACAACTTACCATGGAACCAGCAGCTGATTGACCTTCAGTTAGAAACAACATCGAATTTTTTCCTCTGTCCCCCTTGTCACCAAGATGGTATTTGCAATCTTTAAGCTTAGGTATTTTTAGAGACATTTTTTTTGCTTTTTCTTTTGACTGTTTTTTTACAGCCTGAATTTCTCTTCTAACCTTTTCATTATGAGTAATTTTTTCTAAAAGAATATCTGCTTCATCTGTGTGCTTATGTAAATAATCAACAACTGCTTCTTTAACTGTTGAAACAATCCATCCTTTAATATCAGAATTTCCAAGTTTATTTTTAGTCTGAGATTCAAAAATAGGCTCTTTAAGTTTTACAGCAACTGAACCGACAATCCCATCTCTCACATCTGCTCCTTGGTAAGATTTGCCCGCATACTCATTAACACCTTTAAGAATACCTTCACGAAATGCAGATAAGTGTGTACCGCCATCATTTGTATATTGACCGTTTACAAATGAATAATGGTTTTCTCCATATCCGGTAGCATGGCAAAAGGCAAACTCAAGTGTATCATCTTTATAATGAATAATATCGTAAAGCTTTTCATCTCCAACTTCTGAGTCTATTAAATCTTTAATCCCGCTTCTTGAATAAAAGCGCTCACCATTAAGGTATAAGGACAAGCCACTGTTGAGATAGGCATACATCCATAAACGCCTCTTGATATATTCCAAATCAAACTTGTATTTATGAAACATTTCATTAGAAGGTATGAATATGATTTTTGTGCCGTTTTTTTCGTCTGTTTTTCCACTATTTTGTGAAATAAGTTTTCCATCACTAAAAGAAGCTTCAAAAAAATCACCTTCTCTATGAGATTTTACAATAAAAGATTCAGAAAGTGCATTAACAGCTTTAGTACCTACACCATTTAATCCAACTGAAAACTGAAAAACGTCATCATTGAACTTTCCTCCGGTATTTATAATAGAAACACAATCAATAACCTTACCCAGAGGAATTCCACGTCCATAATCTCGTATTGTGACTTCATTCTCATTCAATTCAATATCAATTCTTCGCCCTGCCCCCATTATAAACTCATCAACACTGTTGTCAACTATTTCTTTAAATAGTACATATATACCATCATCAGGATGTACACCATTTCCCATCCTTCCAATATACATTCCTGGACGTGTCCTGATGTGATCCAGGGAACTTAAAGTTTTGATTTTATCTTCTGTATATTGCTGCTCAACCATATATCCTTCAACATTGTAGTATTTTAGAGTTGCAAGGGAGTATAAAATTATAAGAATTAAGGTAATCTTAATATATGTTTTTAATTCAAAATTAGCAATTATTTTTTTATTCTTTTTAATCTATATTAGGTAAGCGCTAAAAAACCAATTCACCGAATTAAATGTAAACATATAATAATTAGAAATTAATTAAAAATCAAGAGTGAAATTTTCTATAAAATATGTTATAAATGAAGTAATATGGACTATTAGGGAAAACAATTAATTAATGTTTTATAGAAGTATTATCTAAAAGCATTATCTATTGTCTGATATTTTTATCTTTTCTTATAATAGCAAAAGTTAACATGAAAGAGAGGGGTTATTAAAAATGGAAACTAACCAGAAGGTTTTGTCAATTCATGCCAATACCGGCTTTTACAGAGTTGACAGGTACAAAGTAGGAGAATACTTCGGGCCTGTCGATCTAGGCTTGCATTTAGCTGTAACAAAAAATAGTTTGAATATGGGAGTTGGCCTATTAGCAGGTTCAATTTTCCCCGGATCAAACCGTTTGTTTTTTACAGGATGGTCTCCACAATGGAAGAATTATTATATTTCATCAATGGGAGGAGCAGGTTTAATCTTTGATAATCTCGGTATAAATATGCTTTCAATTGTAGGTAGAGCTCACCAACACTCAATCCTGTACTTGAATCGTATTCATGGTGAAGAAATTCAGGTCGAGATGAAACGTGTTAATGTTCACGACATTTGGAATAGTGGAAGAAAAGGCTTTTATGGACTTCTTGACTATACATATGAAACATTCAAAGACAGATATGATAATGATCCAAGAGTTGTTGCTGTAGGACCTTCTGCTGAATGTACTGATTTTGGTGCTGTAGGTTCTGTTCCAATGCAACACGGAAAATTAACTGATGTTGATACCTGGGCCGGTAGAGGTGGATTTGGAACACAACTGCTTAGAGAACATAGAATAGTAGCAATTATTTATGGCGGAACTTTCCTTGATGAAGACTTTAGAGACCGTAAAGTTGCTGACAAATGGTTTGTCAATAAGTACCAGAAAAAACTTGCTGCAAAAGACTTGGAAGCAACAACAAAATACCGCTTTGATCCTACATTCAAGACTGGTGGAACTTTTGGAGTTAACTACACAACCCTAAAAGGCAAAATGATGTCTTTCAACTATAAAAGCATCTATATGACTAATGAAGAAAGACTCAAAATTCATAAGGATCTTGTAGTAGACCACTATTTAAAACAATTCAATGAAGAAACAATTGAACCAAAACAACAGAAAACATGTGGTGAACCATGTGTAGCAGTCTGTAAAAAAATGAATGGTCACTTCAAAAAAGACTATGAACCATATCAAACAATGGGACCTCTTTCAGGTATATTTGATCAGCGTGCAGCAGAAAAATTAAACCACCATTGCGATATGCTTGGTTTTGACGGCATTACCGGTGGAGCTGTAATAGCCTGGCTGCTTGAATGTCTTGATGAAGGTTATTTCACTCCGGAAGAGCTTGGAGTAACTACTAAACCTAAATTCGATTTTACAAAAGAAAATATCGTTGAAAACTCAATGCACAATGCAAACCTCGGAATTGATATTTTTGATGCAATAATAGAAAAACGCGGTTTATTCAAAGATGTAAAAAGAGGTTTTAGAAGATTTGCAGTTGAACAGGCAAAAGCTAAAGGCGATCGCAAATTACTTGACTGTTTCGTATATGTAGCCAATGGTCGTGACGGTTGGATGCCGCCAAATCAATACTGGTGCGCCGGCGCTCTTTCTCCAAATGCGATGATGGGTAAATATTTCATGAATTATAAAGATGACTTTGTACCTCCAAGAAAGTTGGGTGCTCAGGATGCCAAACGTCTCGCAGGAGAAATGATAAATGATAATATGGGATTCTGTAGAATGCATCGTGGATGGTCTGAAGAAATGGTACCTGAAATAGTAGAATCACTATATGGACTAAGAGATCAATATCTTCAGAGAATTAAGCTTGCTGCTGATAAAATTATTAGTAGAAATGCTTCTACATTCTGGGAAACAGAAAGAACTATCGACTATCTGGTAACATTCCTAAAGAGGAAAAAAGAAGTAGATAAAGTAGAGGATCCCGAACTTGACATGTGGCTGGAAAAATTTGAAAAAGATAAAAAAACAGCCGCCCTGGATTTCTGGTATGAAATACATAGAGGTATTCAGGAAAGCACTATTGCGTGATAAAGTAAGCCCTTTATTACAACATTAATATCATTTAAGAGGCTGTATTTACAGCCTCTTAAATATATAACTCATCGTTACAATTAGTAATAAAAATAAATGCTAAATACATTTAACTTTTATCTTGAAAAAGGTCGTAATGGACTCGTTCAAATTAGAAAAATCAGACTCACAGAGCGGTTTATTTAAAAGTTTTATCATCATATATTTTGCTATAGCTCTGATAGTAGTAGTAGTGCTTGTCTTATATTACAAAAAAGAAACAGACAATGTCCTGCAATACTTAAAGATTTCAGAAGAACAGTCACTGCGCCTGGAAAAAAGTGTAGTCTTACAAAAGCTTGACAATGTGTATTCCGATATATTATTTTTAGCAAATGGAAAAACGATAAATAACTATCTTGATAGCAATACTCCTGACTCAAAAGAAAAATCTATAAATGAATTTATAGAATACAGTAAGCTTAAAGGATTATATGAGCAAATAATATTTATAGATAAAAACGGTAAGGAAAAATTTATTATAAACTATAATAATGGAAGAGCATATTCCGTTTCAAAAAATAAACTTAATTCACAGAGAAACAATTATTTCTTTAAAGATATTTTTAATCTAGACTACAAACAAGTCTATATTTCCCCATTAGAGCTCTATTTAAATGATAATATAACAATCGGTTCTGCTTTAAAACCTATTATGATGCTGGGTACACCTGTTTTTGATAGTAATGGAGAGAAACGAGGAATAATTTTGTTAAATTATCTGGCAACTGATATAATTACATCTTTAAATGATTTTGCAAAATTATCTGTAGGTAAAATAATGCTCGTTAACTCTATAGGAGATTGTCTTTTTGATATAGAAGATGCAGGCCAGGGAATCGACTTTCAATATAGCTATGAAGGCTTAAAGAATTTTTCAAATATCTACCCTGCAGTATGGAAAGAGATTTTAAATTTTGAATTTGTTCAAATTGCGACAGATAAAGGACTTTTTTCTTCTAGCACAATTCCTTTATCTGAATTATTCAAAGTCAACATAACGAAAAACGATAACGATAATAATTCTTCTGACTTAAAAAATAATTTAACCCGAGAGAAAGAAACATATTTCTGGAAAATCATTACATTTATACCTCAACAGACGATACAGAAGAATTTCAAATCTACCCAAACAGAATATCTTTTCTGGCTAGGGCGAATACTATTAATTTTAGCAACCATTCCTTCTTTTCTTGCAGCATATATATTAGATAGGAGAAGGTATCATCAGGAAGAGTTATATAAGATGGCTAATTTTGATAAGTTAACCAACCTGCCAAACAGAAAATATTTTTTCGAAACACTTCAAAAAACTGTAAGACAGGCAATAAAACAAAAAAGTATTTTTGCTCTACTCTATATTGATATTGATAATTTTAAAAATATAAACGACACCCTTGGCCATGCTCAGGGAGACATCCTTTTACAGGACGCAGCAATAAGATTCATTGATACTGTAAGATGTTCGGACTTTGTAGCTAGAATAGGTGGTGATGAATTTGTAGCAATTCTCTACAATGTAAAAAATGTTGAAAATGCTAAGATTGTAGCAAATAAAATACTTAAAAGCTTCTCAATACCATTTATATTGGAAGAAGAAGAACATAATATTGGTATTAGTATAGGAATAAGTGTATTTTCTAAAGAAAGCAGTAACGACAGTATTTTACTTAAACAGGCAGATGATGCCATGTACAAAGCTAAACGCAGCGGAAAGAACAACATTAAAGTATTTACAAAAATACAGGCTAAGAAACGTAATGCAAAGGAATAGAGCATTTATTTTTTCTATGGCCTTTTTAATAGTCGGTACCTCAATTGGTGCAGGTATACTTGGCTTACCGCTTGAAACAGGGCTGGCCGGATTTTCTCCATCACTTATAAGTCTTATAACTGTTTGGGCTTTAATGACATTAACCGGTTGGATTTTTATTTATAAATTAAATTATTCAACAAAAAACTTTGATAATTTTGCCTCATTATACGAAGAAGAACTGGGAACTTGGGCAAAAGTTATCAATACAATTGCATATTTCCTCACTTTTTATGGCCTTCTTGTTGCTTATCTAAGCGGTATGTCTACAACTATAACAAGTATTTTTCCAGGAATACAGAATTTACCATTTTCAAATACAATAATTTCATTAATTTTTTTCGTTCTTGCAACGTCACTGGTCTTGTTTGGAATAGAAATTGTTAGAAAAACAAATACACTTTTCACTATACTTCTTTTTACTTTTTTCATACTTCTGGTAATATTGATCATTAAACATGTTAATTTAAAGCTTTTTGAATACGCAGACTGGAAAAGAATACCAATAGAACTTCCTATACTTGCCACAGCTTTTGGATACCACCCGGTAATACCAATAATAAATTCTGATGCCAGGAAGAAAAATTTAACATTTTCAAGTACTCTGAAAATCTTATTTTACGGAACAACAATAGTATTAATAATAAATTTGGTTTGGGTATCTGTAGTTATGGGTGTCCTTCCATTGAGTGCTTCAGACAGTAATTCTATCACGGGAGCAATCAAACAAGGTGTTCCTGCTACGGTTCCAGTAGCACACCTGATAAAGTCTAAAGTTTTAATAACATTTGCAACGCTTTTCACTTTTTTTGCAATAATTACATCTTATCTCGGAGTCAGTACCGGATTTCTTAATTATATAAAAGGTTTGACTTCCAATTTATTTAAAAGAAATAAATTTACAGACTCTCTAATAGTGTTTACTATACCTGTTATAATAACAATAACTTATCCAAACCTCTTTATAACCATGCTTAACATTGTAGGAGGTTTAGGCGTAATTACAGCATTTGGTATCCTTCCAGGAATATTAGCTATAAAGTCTAAAAACCCAACATACATTAGAATATTTGGCCTAATATCTATAGTATTAAGTATTTTTATATTCATAACAGAGTGTATATTAACCATTAGAGGTTAAGCGGGGATGAATCTGGTGGTTCAGACAGTCTTCAAAACTGTCAGGAGGCGGATAAAACCGACTCTGGGAGGTTCGATTCCTTCCCTCGCAGCCATTCTCTAGCCTTTTTAGCCTCAAAGTTAGTTTTAAAAAGAACTAAAAAGGCTTAATTAGATTAGCATTTTGATTAGCACTTCTCCAACCTTTTAAACTTTTCAAGAATGTCATGTCGGGCCTGTTCCATTAGCGAAGATAAATGGTTGTAATTGCAAAGAAGCTCCCTGATTTTTGGTGTTAATAGTAAATAACCATCGTCTGCTATAATTTTCACAATAACATTTTTAAAATAAAATTTTTCACTTTCAGTCATAGTATACTCAATCTTTACACTTAAATACAATTAAACTAACAAATAAAGAAACAACACCGCAAAAAAGAACAACAGTACCTAACTTAGCATAACTGACTAAAGGTAAAACCGCGATCAGAAGACTCCCAAAAACACCACCCAGAATCTGCATTGAACTTAATACCGCAGATGCTGAGCCTGCCATGTTTGGAAATGGGCTCATAGCACCTGAATATGAACTCGGAAAAATATAGCTTGCCCCGAAATATGATATCATAATAGGAATCATTATTATAAAAATATTTAGTGTTGGAACCGCAAGGCAAACCATAAAAAAAATTCCCGCTACTAATATCAAAAAGGAACCAAAAAGAATTAAATATTTACTTTTCACTTTCATAACTAGAACAGAATTAATCATTGCTCCAAAACTATATGCACACCCTCCAATAAGAGCAAACCAACCAAAAGCAACCGGAGAATAATTAAGCTGCTTCTGTATAAGAATCGCACCTGATGTTAACCATGCAATACCCACAGCATATCCAAACATAACTAAAAATGAATAACACATAAAAAGTCTGTTGCCCATTAATGTTTTAATATTTAACATGATTCCTTTTAGTTTAATATTATCAACATTTTTATTCTTATTTGTTTCAGGAAAAAACAGTGCAACAACTACAAGTATTATCAAAGTATAAAAGAACAGAAAAGCAAAAGTAGACCTCCATCCCCAAAATTCTTCAAGATACCCCCCAATTAAAGGAGGAGATGCTATAAAAATAATATTAATAAATGCTAAGAATGAATTAAACCTGGCTAATAACCTTCCTTTAAACAGATCCCTTAAAATAGCTGCTGTAAGAACAGAACCTGCAGCTGCACCAAATCCCTGAATTAAACGCCCAAAAATAAGCACATAAATCGAATATGTAAATAAACATATTGTCGAACCGAGTAATGCCAAACCAAAACCAATTAACAAAGGCCCTTTTCTTCCAATACCGTCTGACAATGGTCCGAAAAATAAACGAGCTATACTGTAAGTCAGCATAAATGCTGTTACTGTTAGCTGGACTAATTCTTTTTTCGTGTTTAAATCCAAAGCTATATTAGGCAATGATGGAACATATAAGTCAGATGCAACCTGACCAAAAGATGCAAAAATCAAACTGATTACAACAAGCCATTTAACTGATTTCTTCATAAAAAAGTAACCTGATTTTAGTAAACTATAATTAGAAGCTGCACGAAAAGTTTTTCGCGACTCGCTTCTAATTAATTTTTTGCTATCGCAAATGTAAATTTGCCTTTCAACGCTCTATATTGAGCGTAAATGAATAAAGTGAAAGGCAAATTTATGATATATAATGTTCCTTACCTACCGTTTGATTTCAACATAATTGAAGAATTAGATACCGATTTAATGGAAATTTTTCGAAAAAGTCGCGAACTTCTGGAAAAGTTTCCTGAAATCAGAGAATCAATAGTCCGAGATCAGGATATACACGGTCAGAAGAAGAAACTGATCCGCAATGAAGTAAAACGTTATAATGATGTGCACATAAACGGAAATTACTATTTGTTTGACTGTATAGAAATAACAGAGCCTGTAAAACTCGAAAAAACAGGTCGGGAACGTTTGAAGCCGGAATTAGTACTTTATTTTCTTATCATCAGAGGACTGTGGGGAAGCATAAGTGACCACGCAGCCAAACAGGCAATACATGATTCAATAAGTATTAGCGCGGTTCTTGCTCATCACAGCTATAAGGTTCCCGGTTCGAACACTGTGCGTGAAAACCTGAATGCAGTTTCCAATAAAACAAGACGTTTGATAATGGATAGCCTTTCCATGCTTATTCTCCTTAAAGGTCTTGATGATTTCAATGAAGTTTACATAGACAGTACAGATGTTGCTGCAAATACAGCATATCCAACGGACATTTCAGTTTTATATAAACTTCTTGACCGGGTTTACAGAAGCTTCAGGTTTCTAACTGATGAGTTTGGCTTTCCCATGCTGAGTGACGGATGGCTTGATACAAGAATGAAAAAACTGAAATCACATCTTGCTTTTATCAATATGCAGATAGGCAAAAAGGGAATGAAAGGAAATGTTAAGGAAAAATTTAAACTCTTTGTAAGTCTTGCAGATAATATTATAAAATCTTTTTTCGACGAACAGGAAAAAATGTTGATCAAATATGAAACATCTGACTTAACCCCGGATAAAAGTCTTGCTCTTGACAGGCTCTGGTTTAAAATAGACAGTGATCTTAATGATGCCGCTTATGTACTGTATTATGCCGAACTTCTTGTTAATGAAAATATAAAACTTCCGTCAAGAGAGAAAATCCTCAGCATTTCGGATCCTGATGCAGCTTTCATACAGAAAGGACAGAGAAATCCCACCATTGGATATAAACCTCAAATCGGAAGAAGCAGAAATGGTTTTATAAGTGGTTTTCTACTTCCAAAAGGCAATGTCAGTGATTCCGAAATGCTTGTTCCCACAGTAATGGAAGTATGCCGTTCCACCGGAGTTAAGCCGAATCTTGTAAGTACTGATGACGGTTATGCATCAGAAGACGGAGTTGGTATACTCAAAAATGATTTAAACATTTTAACTGTCAGTATTAATGGAGCAAAAGGTAAAAAAATAACATCTGAAGATTGGGATACTACGTTATATTCTGAAGCCCGAAGAATGCGGTCTGCTGCTGAATCAGGAATGTTTACTCTTAAATACAGGCATAGTTTCGGTAAAATGAGAAGACGTGGGATTGAAGCAGTGGAAGCTGAACAGCTTGAAAAAATTATTGCGTATAATTTTATACATATGATTAAAAAGGAAAAAAACGGCTAAACCAGCCTGATCCAATTTAACATATCAAATATAAAAAAATATACTGCAATGTACCCGGTTTATAAATGTTCAAGAGTTTTCTCTTATAATTTGTGGAGGTACGACATAAATTTTAAAAATAATTAGAACGCCTTAAAAAAAATTGGATATCAGGTTATAATGTTATATAATTGAAAAAAATATTAATAACAAAAAACGTTTTCGTGGGCGTTCTAATTATTACGAGATAACGTTCTTGCCTATTTTATGCAACTAAACAATATTCAAAAAATAAAGCAGAAAAACTGCCAAGGGCAGTTTTTCTACAAATAATTATAACATATAAACTTTAAAAAATTATAAGTTTAACTCATTAATATTGAAAGTCTTCTCACGCTGCTTCATCAATTTATCACGCTCCTCAAGTATTTTTACTAAATTTTCATTCGGCTTAGATGGTTCAAATTTATAATCCTCATCAGTACATCTTATATTAATTGCAGGACAACCATCACTAATTCCCGAACTCTGAATATACAGTAATTTAGTTATCTCACAGTCAAAAGGTGCTACATAAAATCCCTGCTCAGCTTTAGATATTAAAGCTGTTAAAGAATCTTGAGCTACTATTAAACCCTGATGATGCAATTGAGCAGTATGCTGTAGATACAAGGCAACAAAATGTAGCTGTAATAATTACTGCAAATTGCAGTTAACGAAGCAGATACAGTATAATGCTCAATCCCGTAGCGGTTTAAACTTTACAAAAATAGATGAATAATATCACCAATTGCGATAACGTAAAAAATCCTTTTAAATAAATTACTTATAACTTTTGTAAAGTTTAAATGCATTATTTGGGTTAAATTATGTAAAGCATTATCCACTTCTTCCTGTGAAACATAATAAGTCTCATTTAGTTTTTTTCTTCTGAGATAAAGTTTTTTGTAATAAGCAATCTTATGTTCAATCTCCCAGCAATTAAGTTTGTTACGTTAGAAAACAATCTTGTTTGCTTATTCGTTCATCCCAGACCAACATATCCCGCAAACAAGGCTGTTAATTTATTCTTTATCACTTTGATAAAATATATTTACAATAAGCAGAAAAATATTTTTTTAGCTTATTATGTAGAGTATTTAGCATATATAAAATATAATTAAGCATAGAAAGACAATTATAATTCTATAGTGGGCTTATATTATGCAATTTAATAAAGATAAATTCAAAGAACTTCGAAAATCAAGAAAAATTAAATTGACAGAACTTTCTGAGAAGATGGGACTAAATCGCAATACTTTATGGTTATGGGAATCAGGCAGAACTCAACCGTCTAAAAAAATGATAAGATTAGCTTCAAAGCACCTTGATATACCTGAAAATAAATTCTCAGACTTATCTCCTGCAATTAAAACTTCATAAGAATCTGGAAACCTTCTAAAATCATAAAAACAATGAAAATAAAAAAATACATATTACCCACAGGAATCATTCTTGCACTGATAATATCTTTGATCTATCCATCAATAGGAATATTATTAAAAAGTTTAAACGGTGTAGAACTATCTGTAATTGCTATATTTTTAACGTATGGATATACTCAGAACTTCCGGGAATTTAATTATGGATATGATTTTATTAAAGGTTTAATTATCGTTCTCATTACCAGTTTAATTATAGGTCCACTATTAGGCTTACTAGCAACAAGTTTTTTACTTTTCCCTGCAGCTGGAATGGGGTTGATAGTAATGTCTTCTATGCCCCCTACCCTTTCCTCAGGAGTAGTAATAACAGAAACAGCAAAAGGAAATACTATCTTAGCATTAAGTTTAACTGTTTCATTAAATCTAATAGCTCTTTTCAGTGTACCGGCCACCTTATCTTTAATATTGAGCGGCACAAATGCAATAGAAGTATCGCCTGTTAATTTATTTTTAAAACTTACGATACTGGTTTTCATACCATTCATTCTGGGAGCATTAATAAGAAAGGCTATCCCAAAACTTAATAACAACAGTTATATAAAATTAATTCCAACCTTTTGTATCATTTTAGCAATATGGATTTGCATGTCTATATCTTCTAACTCTCTAAAAGAAATAAATTTTCAAACTCTTATATTAATCCTAATCAGTGTTTTATTTGTTCACATAGTTTTACTAATCCTAAATTATATATTGGCAGGTTTTACAAAAGCTGATCTTTCGGACAGAAAGGCTATAATATTTTTAGGTTCACAAAAGACATTACCGTTGGCAGCTTTTATCCTAACCACATTGCCTCAGATAAATGCAACGGCTTTAGTTGTATGTATAATATTTCATTTCTGTCAGCTATTACTGGATTCAATAATCGCATCGTTCATGTCTATAAAAATCTAGAGATAATCCCCTACTATTCATTCATATCTTAGATTTAAAGGTTATTGTTTTTTTGATTTTTCATTTTCAGTTTGAATTGCAATGGCAATATCACTGCTGAGTTTAGCCAATGCTTTACTGTGGGCTGCTGCAAGTGAATTAAAGCTGTCATCTTCTAGAGATTCAAGTGCTACGGTAGCACCAGTTAAAGAAGTCCCCCCCGATAGATTTGTTAACAGTCCATACAGCTATAATTTTGGCCGATTCTCCCAAATCAGAATCAAAACTCTGCACATCTATTGTAACTCTATAAGTAGGTTTAAAGTTTGCCACAGGCCCGACAACAACCTTGTTGGTCCCAAGCAGTGCTGCTAGATTATGTGCAACAACTCCTGCAATATTACTGTCTAACGATTCAGCCCATCGATTGAACTCACATATTGCAACTTGATTAGAGCCAACTTTAATTACAATTTGAGGGCGATCAACTTCTAAGGGAACTGAAACCTGATCTATAGCTACAGTATAATCTGTGTTTCGGCTTCCATCACTTTTTTACTGTTGAGTTAAGGATATAGTATTTAGATGAAGATGAAATACAACCTGATACAAAATATCAGGCTTGAAATAATTGTTACTAAATAAAACAGATTTTTTTTCATTTTTTTAGGTTCTCCTTCTTTTCCATAAATGAGTGATTCTGGATGACGTTCAAGATAATCAGCTAAAATCCCAAAAGCTCTGACAGCACCATTACTTTGTATCAATAGTTTGTTTTAGCTCAGAATTCATTAATGAACTTGGTTCGATGATTTGGTTGGGCATTATTCATTAGTTCTTTTGCAACATCAATCAGTTTATTAATATCAGATATAGTCTTTAATGCGCGAAGAGAAGCTTTATTAAGATTTTTTACTAAGGAACCAGCATTATTTTCAATTGAGTTGAAAGTACTGGATACTGTCGGAAGCTGCAGCGGTTTTAGTGACCAATCCAATGTTACCAAAGGAGCATCAGGAATAAATTCAAACGAAACTAACAATGCCCCGGTAATTAAATTTCCAGTATCCAGCTGAGCTCTAAATCCACGATCATTTAGAGCTGTGATCATTTTCTTATTGGCGTCTGCTTTATTTTCTGATTCAGACATGTTTATAAATTGTACACCGTACCGTCTGGGATCAATAGAGATAATCACCTGAACACAAACTTCCATTTTTTCCATATCAACCTGTGGTGTAATTTTAGTCACTTCACCTATCGTTATTCCATAAAACAATACCGGAGCTCCGACTGTTAACCCTCTAACTGACTGTTTAAAAACAAGCATATATGAGTGTGGGGCATATATCGGTGGCTTAAATGCTTCTTCACGGCTTGAAAACAATTCAAATACAGTTCCTGATTCAACTGGAAACGATTTCTGGCCGGAGCTAGGATTTTCAAAAGCTACACCTCCATCCAAAATTGCCATTAGAGACTCTGTTTTCACCCTTATACCATTTGCAGACATTGATAGATCAATACCGCTTGCCTGCCAAAATCTGGTATCAGTGTTGACAAATTTATCGTAAGGAGCCTGAATAAAGACCTCCCCCCTAAAAAACTTTCCAGTTTCATCAAGCTCATAAGATACTATCTGCCCTACTTTTAACTGTCTGAAAAAAACTGATGTACCGATACCTATAGAACCTAATTCACTCATTCTAATTTTAAAAATACGTCCGGGAGTATTGTCTATTAATGGCGGTGTATCAAGTGCTACAAACTTCAAGGCTTTTTTCTTAGACTTTCCGACTTGCATTCCTATATAATTGCCTGAAAGCAAAGTCCCAAGACCGGAAACTGACATACCTTTAATGCGTGGACAAACAACCCAGAACTTGGTATCCTCGACCATTAAACTTCCTACATCGGGATCCATTTGTGCTGTAGCAATAATCGTTTTATGATCATCGGCAAGCTTTATACTACTTATGACACCAACATCCAAACCATTATAATTAATTTTAGTTTTCTGAGCTTCAAGTCCGTCTGCAGATTGAAAAACAATCGTAATCTCCGGCCCTCTTTCAAGAATATTTGTAACAACAATCCATATCCCTGCAACAGCAGCAATGATTGGTATAATCCATATTAAAGAAAGTCTTATTTTCTTTCTTTCAATTATATTTGCTTTTGGAACATCAGAAGCCGATTTATCCTTTTTAGGCATATTTATTATCTCCTTTTTCAATATCTATTGTATTAGCTGAATCCCATATAAGGCGTGGATCAAATGACTCAACAGCCAGCATAGTCAAAACGACTACTGCAGCAAAATACAATATTCCCGGCCCGGGTTCAACAGACATAAATGGCTGTAATTGAATAAGTGCTACAGTAAAAGTATCAACAAAAACATCTATCATCGACCAACGCCCAATACTATTAATTGTGCGATAAAGCTTCATTCGCTGATTATTATTTTTTATAGATTTGCTCTTTACGGTAATAACAAGGTACAGGAGTCCGACTATTTTTGCACTTGGAATCATAATACTTGCAAACAGTACAATTAACGAAAGAGGCCATCCGGTTGGAGACCAAAGCAGAACAACTCCCTGCAAAATAGTATCAGATTCCTTTCCGGAAGTAGTAATAGTTGTCATCACTGGAAGAACGTTGGCTGGAATATAACAAATAGCTGCAGCAATTAGATAAGCAAGAGTTCGTTGAATACTGGCTTTTTTACGAAAAAAAAGTTTTTCATTACAACGGGGACACCTTCCTTCCTCCACCCCATATTCAGGTTGTGATAACAACCCGCAGGAAGGACAGCTCATTAATTTTTCCTGCATAGCAGTTCGAGCTATATCACTCACGAATCTTCCTCCTCTGCATACTGTACTTTGGGACTTACCCAGGAAATACGCTCCCAGACTTCACGGGTATCAAAAGATAATTGCATTGCAGCCAGTAAAAAAACAAGAGTAAATAGCGAAAAAAGAGATACACCGGTAATAACACTGGCATAATCGGCAATCTTCGTTAAGGCAACCAAAACACCAAGCAGCATAACTTCAATCATACTCCAGGTTCTTGTAAAATTAAGATTACGTAAAAATATTCCAACCCATGGTTTCGGCTTTTCTCTAAAGCTTCCGAACAAAATTAATAACTGAAATATAATTTGAAGTGCAGGTGCTATAACAGCAACAAAAAGGACTAATACGGCAACCATTTTCTGATTATCCATCCAAAGCTGAACTACCCCACCTGTGATAGTAGTAAATGCTTCATGACCTACTGCATTTAACCCAAGTATCGGCCCTGTATTTGCAATAATAAAAAATACAAGTGCTGCAACTGTCAAAGCTAAAGTACGATTGAATGAATCTTTGCGGTATCGCCAAAATTCCATATTACATCTCGGGCAGCGCACAGACACGTGCTTTCCTGTTGTTATGCGGGGGATTCGTTGCAGCATATCACACTGGGGACATGCTACGAGCAAACGGTCATTAAGTAGTTTATTGCAGTACCTGCGGCGACTGTTCTTGTGCAAGTTAATTTTTCTCTTGATTTTATAATTTTTAATTAACTGCTGATTTTATACCGAATTTTCCTTTTTGTTCTATACCTAAAACTTATTGACCGCTTTTGTCTGGCGGTTAGGCAGAAGAAAAAATTGATCAATTATCGAGGCTGCCTGCAGCAAAATAGTCAAAAACAAAACACATTCAGTATCAAGGATTAGAAAAAACCCGTATCAGCTCATATTATTTAATATTTTCAGATAATATATCAAAAACGGTTAAGTTTTCGAAAAATCTAACTAAAAGCCGAGTTAGATTTTATCGTATATAGTCGAAAACTAAAATACCTTTGGTATAGTTTATTAGGGTTTATCTATATTTTCAATACTTTTTTCAAGTAAATATTATTGCTTTTAATTTCATCTTCCCCAAAAAACAATCCTAATTTATAAGCAATATCCACCTTTTTTGTTTTTTCTACTGCAGATTCCAGGATAATGTTCCTGACAATTAAGCCCGACAATACTTGTAGTTAAAGAATAAGTCTGTAGAATCGAGTTCTACAGACTTATTATGGTTATTAATTTTTATTTAAGCCAAAGTATTTTAGTTTTTACATTTTTCAGCAATAACATAACTCGAATAACTGTTTAATTTTTCGAAAACTATTTTGTTTTGGATATAGAATTCGCAGTTAGAACCAATCCTTTCTCATTACAGTCGACCTCTACTGTTTGATTTTCTGCAACACTACCGGCTACGATTAATCTTGAGATAGGTGTTTCCAGTTCTTTCGAAATAACTCGTTTGAGTGGACGTGCTCCATATACAGGATCATATCCGCGTTCAACAAGAAGTTCTTTTGCTTTATCTGAAATCTGTAATTTTATACCAATACCGGATAACCTTTTAGCAAAATTCTTAAGCTGAATTTCTACAATATTAACTAAATCAGTTTTCTTAAGTGAGTGGAATACTACCACCTCATCAACCCTGTTTAAAAACTCAGGTCTAAAATGATTCCTCAATTCACCCAAAACTGCATTTTTAATTTGAGTATCTTCAATATTTCCATCCAGCAAATGCCTGCTGCCAATATTAGATGTCATGATAACAATAGTGTTTTTAAAATTAACTACCCGACCTTTAGAATCAGTCAATCTACCATCATCTAATAACTGAAGCAGTGTATTAAATACATCCGGATGAGCTTTTTCTATTTCATCAAATAAAAGAACAGAATAAGGCCTTCTTCTTACAGTTTCAGTAAGCTGTCCGCCATCATCATGCCCAATATATCCCGGAGGAGCACCAATCAATCTGGCAACACTGTGTTTCTCCATATATTCAGACATATCAATTCTAATCATAGCCTTTTCGTCATCAAAAAGATTTTCCGCTAACGCTCTTGCCAATTCGGTTTTCCCAACACCTGTAGGTCCGAGAAAAATAAATGAACCAATTGGACGATTAGGATCTTTCAAACCTGCTCTTGCTCTGATTACTGCATCTGCTACAGCATTTACAGCTGAATCCTGCCCTATAACACGTTCATGTAAATTGTTATCCAAATTCAATAACTTCTCTTTTTCGCCCTGAACTAATTTACTTACAGGAATATGTGTCCATCTGGATATGATGTCAGCAATATCTTCTTCATCCACTTCTTCTTTTAACAGTCTGGATTCTTTTTTCTCCTGCTGCAGTTTTTCTTCTGCACTATGGAGCTGCATTTCAAGTCCAGGAAGAGTTCCATGCTTAATCTCAGCTGCTTTTTCGAGATTATACTCTCTTTCAGCTCTCATAAGATTTATCTTTGCCAACTCAATACTCTCTCTTAACGTACGAATATCGGATATTGCCTTTTTCTCATTATCCCATCTGGCTCTTAAAGCTGCTTCCTTGTCTTTAATATCTGCCAAAATCTGTTCGAGCTTTTCAAGTCTTTTCTTAGAAGCTGTATCAACCTCTTTTTTAAGGCCTGCAATTTCGATTTCAAGACGCATTTTCTTTCTGCTCACTTCATCAAGCTCCGTTGGACTGCTATCAATTTCAGTTCGCAGTTTAGCACCGGCTTCATCAATAAGGTCTATAGCCTTATCAGGTAAAAATCTGTCTGAAATATATCTGTCAGACAATGTTGCTGCGGCTACGATAGCGCTATCTTTTATTTTTACACCATGGTGTACTTCATAGCGTTCGCGGATACCCCTTAGTATTGAAATTGTATCTTCTACAGTAGGCTGCTGAACAAGTATCGCCTGAAATCTTCTTTCAAGCGCAGGATCTTTTTCAATATACTTTCTGTATTCATCCAGCGTCGTTGCACCAATACAATGCAATTCACCTCTTGCAAGCATAGGTTTCAATAAATTACCTGCATCCATTGCACCTTCAGCTGCCCCGGCTCCGACAACAGTATGTAATTCATCAATAAAGAGGATTATCTCACCATCATTATCTGCGATTTCTTTCAGAACAGCTTTAAGACGCTCTTCAAACTCGCCTCTAAATTTAGCACCAGCAATTAAAGCTCCCATATCAAGAGCTACAATTCTTTTATCTTTAAGTCCCTCAGGCACATCACCCTGAATTACACGTATTGCCAAACCTTCAACAATAGCAGTTTTACCAACACCTGGTTCTCCAATCAAAACAGGATTATTTTTTGTCCTTCTGGAAAGAATCTGAATAGCTCTTCGAATTTCATCATCTCTTCCAATAACCGGATCCAGTTTATCTTTTCTAGCTAATTCTGTTAAGTCTTTAGAATACTTTTCTAATGCCTGATAGCTGTTTTCAGGATTTTCATTGGTCACCTGCTGATTACCTCTCAAATCCTTAATAGAATTTGAAACAACCTCTTCTGTTAATCCCAACTGTTTTAAGATATTACTCAACTCTCCTTTTGTAGCAATCAGGGCAAGCAGCAAGTGTTCTACACTTACGTATTCATCTTTCATCTTATCTGCTATTTCGCGTGACTTCATAATTACTTCACTGAACTCACGTGATGCATAAATCTGCCCTGCCCCAGGTCCATCAACAGACGGAATTGTCTTTAACATTCTTTCTAATTGTGTTTCAAGTGAATTTAAGTCAATGCCGATTTTCTTTAATAAAGCAGTGACAAATCCACCTTCCTGATCCATGAGAGCTCTCAAAAGATGCACAGGACGCATTTCCTGATGTTTACTCTTTATTGCGACTTCCTGAGCTCCTACTAAAGCTTCTCTTGATTTTACTGTATATTTATCATAATTCATATGTTCTACCCTCCTAACATAGTGCCTATCGGCAAATTTTTGACAAAGATCTAGATTATGAATAGAAATTAATTAATCACATTCTTAGTCTTAATCACATTCTTAGTCATAATCAAATCCTTTAAATTTCTACATAAAAAAATTACAGTTTTCATTAAAGCAGGATTCTTGCCAATTATACCTAAAAATAGTTGGTATCTTTATAAGAATGAAAACATTATTTTTAAAAAAGTAAACTACCACGCCCATAGGACGTGGCATTAATTATACTCCCTATAAGGGAGTTTCAATTAGCCACTAAAGTGGATAATTACAAAATTACCCCCGCTATTAAAGTTATTCGTTAAAACTTAAATTTTAATTGTTCTTCATCCTCTTTTTTCGATTGATACTTTACATATTTTATTATCATATCTTCATCTATACCAACAGTATCAAGACAATATCCCGGAGCCCAAAAATGATTTCCCCAGTATGTTTTTGTTTTCAGTCCGGGAAAGTTCTTAAAAATATCCATTGCAACCTTTCCTTTCAACATACCAATTATATCAGAAACTGAAAACTTTGGAGGTATCATTACAACCAAATGTACATGATCCAACTGAACATTAAGCTGTATCACTTTACAGCCTTTCTGCTCTGACAATATTCTTATTTTAGTATAAACTCTTGTTCCTATAGAACCACTTAATACCATGTACCTGTACTTTGGTACAAAAACTACATGATATTTGCAATGCCAAATAGCATGTGATAACTTAACAAAACGACTCATTTGTACTCCTTATTCTGTGCGGGAATAATTTAAGTACATTTTGATATTGAGTCGTTTTTTACGCAAAGCTCGTTATATTGTCCCCGCCCAAAGGACGGGGTCTATAATATCCGAATCAATAAGCAGGATGATTAGGTAAGAAGAAGGGATAAAATAATTACTATATTTAGAGTTAACCAAATATAGCAATTTAAACAAGTGTCATTATTTCACACACAAAACAAAGTAGCAGCTAAAAAGCAGCACTAGAGCCATATTGTCTCATTAAACATTGATTCAAACAACACCAAATATAGTCATGCAACCCACAATTCTTTGTTTTCTTTAAGGTAGTTTAAGATATCAAGTGATTCGAACATAGGCTTCCTATCAATAACCAGACATGGCACCTGTGTTTTACCGCTGAGTCCCTTTAATTCATTTTTATATTCACTATTTTTTCTAATATCTTTAAAAACTATATTATTTTTTTTATCTTCCAGGTACTTAAGAACCAAGCGACAAAAAGGACAACTTTCAAAATAAAAAAGCTCTAATTTCATATAAACTCTCCTTAGCAAATAATTTTAATAAATGTATACTAGACTAATAAATCTTTCAACACAACAATTCAGGAGAATTATTATGGATAGAAGACCAAGTAGAGACGAGGCATTATCACTACTGAAAAAATACAATGAATCAGAATCCTTGATTAACCATGCTTTAGCTGTTGAAGGAGTAATGAACCATTTTGCAGAAAAAAATGGCGAAGATAAAGATAAATGGGGCATTATTGGCTTAGTACATGATTTAGATTATGAAAAATACCCGGATCTACACTGTCAAAAAAGTAAAGAGATATTAGAACAGAACGATTGGCCTGAAGAATATATTAGAGCTGTTGTTTCGCATGGATGGGAACTGTGTACTGATGTTAAGCCTGAATCACAACTCGAAAAAACTCTCTATGCAATAGATGAACTTACAGGTTTTGTTACAGCATGCGCCCTGGTAAGACCGTCAAAAAGTGTATCTGACTTAACAGTAAAATCAGCCAGAAAAAAATGGAAGCAAAAAAGTTTTGCCGCAGGGGCAAATCGCGAAGTCATAGAAAAAGGCGCAAAGATGTTAGACATGGAATTAAATGATTTAATTTCAGAAGTAATACTGGCTATGCGTAAGATATCAGATGATATTGGGCTTTAGTTGGGAGTTGGGAGTAACGAGTAAAAAGTGGAAAGAGAAGAGTCAATAACATTGATTGGGTATACACAGTGTGTCAAATAAACATTTTATAATATATTATGAGTATAATCAAACCGCTTTACGGTGCCCCAAAATATATTTTAAGGGTTCCCTACATTGAAATGCAGGGCATTTATCGGGAAATTAGCCTGAATCAAGTAATCAACAGAAAAATATTATGTTATCCAGAAAACAATGTCTCATTGAATTAAACTTATCTCTTTTGATAATGAGCATTACAACCTTATTTCCCAAACTTATTAATTTACCTGCTCATTATATAATATTCGGGAGATCGGCTGTTGCTGCCGCAGCGCTTTATATTTTTCTAAAACTTTTCAAAAAAAGAAATTTTCACCCAAACAAACCTACTTACTTCATATTAATACTAACGGGAATACTGCTTGGACTGCACTGGCTGACACTTTTCCAGTCTATCCAGATATCATCTGTTTCAATTGGAATAATCTCATTTTTTACATACCCGGTAATTACAATATTTCTCGAACCGTTATTTTTTAAGAACAAACTTCAATTTCTTGATTTCGTATTATCTATATTTGTCATTATCGGTGTTTTTCTTATTGTTCCTGAGTTTGAGTTTAGCAATACAGCAACACAAGGAGTTATCTGGGGAATAATATCGGCTTTCTTTTTTGCTTTAAGAAACATAATATCCAAAGAAGTATTAAATTCTCATCCTGCAGAAGAAGTTATGATGTTTCAATTAATTATATCCGCATTTTCCCTGATACCGGTAATACTGATCTTTGATGCAAACATAACCATCCGGTTTATAAGCATTACAAAAATAGTAATTCTTGGAATATTCTTTACTGCAATACCGCACACATTACTTATTAGAAGTCTTTCAGGTCTGAGTCCTAAAACAGTAAGTATTCTTTCAAGTTTGCAACCTTTTTTCTGTATTGTAATTGCTGTAATTTTTCTCGGTGAAATACCCAACAGCCAAATAATTTTGGGAGGAATTTTTATCGTTTCAGCTGTTTTCATGGAAACAGTTAGAAGCAAAAAACAACCTTCATTAATACCAGAGAATGAAAATCTATAACCTACCGATACAATATTAAAAATATTAGACAAGATTATACTTATTTCCTCCAATCAATCACCTTTAACAAAAAACCAAACATAGAAGTAATATTTATTTAAATAATACCATTATTATGATAGAAATTCAGTAAAAGCTGATATAGTTTAGAGTTGCGATGCTTGGCAAATAATTTAATTGATTGCAAGGCTTATGTGGAGAGGGTAAATGAGAAGAAAAATTATATTTTTTTACTGTTTTTCGAATAAAAATGAAGGTACTTTTAATATCAAAAAATTAAAATATATAAGTACATATAATCTATGTTAACTTGAAAGGAATGAACATGTGGCCAATGTATATGCCTACGTTAAAGGCTTACTCAGAAAGTAGTCCTGAATGGTATAAAAATTTTCATAATACTTTTTATCTGTCGCAAATATCAGGATTAACTCTTCTTTCTTATATGGATACTATGATTGATTCAAATAAAGAAATTGTCATTAGAGTCAAAAAAGAAGAATTGCTTAAGAAAAAAGTAATAACAATAGATAAAGATATCTTAACAATTAGAAAAGAAGAAGATTTAAAAGCAATAGATGTGGAAGATATGATCAAGCAAATGATCTCTAACATATTCTCTGCAAATCAACAAGATGTAACGACATATATGACCTGCCTTGGACTTGCTTTTCAAGAGCCTCTTAATAAGAAGATAGATATTAATCCAGATATTTTATTGCAAAAAACAAACTTAAAAAATTGGTATTCTGTTTTAAAAGGCTTTTTGAATATATGGGAATTTATGTTTTTGTATAGCATAACAGAATCCACGTTAATTACTTTGCTTAATTCAACAAAAAGAATTAGACAAGAAAATTTGATATCAAATATTTTATCAAAATTCCCTATCTTCGAAGAAAATGAAAATAATGAAGCAGAGTCATATATAGCTTTATGGAAATTATTCACTGAACTTAGAAACGTTTATTCACATACACACGGAATGATGACTCAAAAAGCAAAAATGAATTTGAGTGGGAAAATTGATATTTATAAGAAATCAATAGAACATTTGGACTTAATATTTCTTTCACTATTAGAACCAGATTCAATTTTTACAAAGCAATCCTTACAAATTGATAAATTCTATTTATTATCAGACAAAGAACTAAATGTATTTAGAAATTTTATAATATCATTAATTGAAGAACTATCAGAAATCAATAATTAAATAAGTTAACCAGACATTTCTCTTAATATTTTAGGGCTCAGTCGCCCAAAAATATAAGAGAATTTTATGTTAGCTTAACAATAATACAAAATAAGGATAATCAGTGAATCGCAAAGTTAATAGTAAAAAAAAACTCTCTTATGATGAATTTAAACTATTTTATGAATCAACAGAGAAAGTTACTGATAGACGAATAAATGCTAATAGATGGAATTATTCAATATGTACTGCAATTCTGGTAGCAAGTGCAGCTTTATTAAATTGGGGGATATTAAATCCTAACTTTTTGATTATTTCTGTTATCGGGGTTTTAATCCTGAGTATAATGGCTTCTTTATTTTGCTCTTTATGGATAAAGCAAATCAAGGATTATAAAGAACTAAATAATGCCAAGTTCTCTGTACTAAACCAAATGTCTCCTCATATTGCTTTTAGTAATAAACACAATGATCCAAGAGCTTCATTTACTCCATTTGAAAAAGAATGGACATTTTTACAGAAAGTAAAAGCTGTTCAGGAAATCAAAAATTCAAATCTGATTGCTCTAAAAGCTTCAAATATGGAGTATCTTATACCAAAAGCTTTCAGAATATTATTTATTATAATTTCAATATCTATTATTATATTTTCAGCTATAAATTGGAAATGTATTTACAGTTCATCAATATTAGAGATAAAACACCCTACAAAGAGCTCCCAAAATAAAAATGATTAAAATATATATAATTATGCCGATTGGTTCTGATCCGAAATATAAAGATAAAAAGCAAGTTTTAGATTCTATTGCTATTAATTATGATGTTACTTTCTGTTTCCCAGATTATTGCCAGAAGATTCCTTCTTTTGATCTGAAATCAACAATTCGAGATATTAATTCCTCATGTTTAGTATTGGCTGATTTAAGCTTAGAAAGACCTAGTTGTTATTATGAATTAGGATTAGCACAGGCTATAGGGGGAAAAATATATCTGATTGCAGAAGAAGGGACCTCTATACATCAAGCATATGGCAGGGAGAGTATACGTTTCTATAGAAATTTGAACGAACTTAAAGCTATTGTTTTAGATTTAATTGAAAAAAATAAAAAAGCTAACGAGGCCGTTTCAGCGAACGTCGCAAAGCTCCGCCGCTGAACTTCTTGTTAGTGCGCCAAGCAAGCTTGGTGCTTCTTATATGGTGATCTACGACCTCATGGTGAAACAGTAGAAAGTCCGTATCAGGTAAGGATTAACCATCCACCTGTACCGAGTGTTGCGGATATGTAGGATAGCGCTCTGTATCCCTGTTTTCACAGGCAGATGCAAACATGCGAACGAAATATCCGAAGCGTACACAGGGAATACTGCAGGCCGCAGGGAAAACGTACTTTCCCTAAGCGATTCAGCCCCGTAAAGAGTATCAAAGCAGATGATGACAGTGTTAACATGCTGGAAATCGAAACAGAGGAATCGTTACTGGTGAGATTCCCGAGGGTCTGCCGTGGTTATAGAGCGTGGCATATAGTAATAGAAGCATCAGGAACTTGGGAGAGCCTGCTTTCTCCTACAGGAAAGGTAGGACAAAACAACCAAAAGAAGTTAGTCCGAAGGAATGCAGGCAGTCTTATTATCTCATAGTACTCTGAGACGGTAACACCGATCACACGGGAAAGGAGATAACGGTATTACGCAGTCTGTAAAGGAAACATGTACGAATAAGAAAGGTCGAATAATACATGCAAACCTCACTGCAGGGAATAGCAAACAAAGCAAAGAAAAATAGAAAATACAAATTCGGTAATCTTTACAGTTTACTGAATGAGGAAAATCTGTACTGGTGTTTTAGTCAGATGAATAAAAAGGCTTCTCCAGGTGTTGATAGAATAGATTATTATACATATGAGAATAACTTAACTGATAATATTAACAAACTTGTAGACAATCTCAAGAGCAAAAGATACAAGGCAAAACTAGTACGCAGAAAGTATATTCCAAAAGGTAACAGCAAACGTCGCCCTCTGGGAATACCTTCTATATCAGATAAACTTCTACAGACAGCATGCAGTAAGATTCTGGAATCAATTTATGAACAGGATTTTATGAAATTCAGTCACGGTTATAGACGTGGGCATGGTCCACGCAATGCGGCACTTAATATCAGACGGCAAATTCAGTTTGGAAATTACCGCTGGATTCTTGATGCTGATATTAAAGGATTCTTTGACAATATCAATCATGACTGGATGATAAGAATGCTGGAAGAACGTATTAATGATAGAAGTTTTCTTAACTTGATAAAGAAATGGCTGAAAGCAGGCATTCTTGAAGAGGATGGTAAAGTAATCAATCCTGTAACAGGAACTCCGCAGGGAGGATCAGTCTCTGCTGTACTTGCAAACATATACCTGCACTATGTGCTTGATTTGTGGTTTGAAAAGAAAGTAAACCCAAAGTGTAAAGGAGCAGTTACAATATTACGTTTTGCTGATGATTTTATATGCTGTTTTCAGTTTTATGATGAAGCTAAAAAGTGCCTTGAAAATCTAAAGACGAGACTTTGGAAATTCAATCTGAAACTTGCAGAAGATAAAACACGATTGATCAGGTTTACTCGATTTATCACAACAAACAGCGAAAGCTTCATATTCTTAGGTTTTGAATACAGGTGGCAAACTGCAAGAAGTGGAAAACCTGTTGTAAGACTTAAGACTTCAAAGAAGAAATACAAGCTCGCTGTTCAGTCTGTCAAAAGTTGGATTAAAACCAATAGAAGCTCAAGAATAAAAGAACTAATGAAAACATATAAATCAAAACTGCATGGTCACTGGAATTATTATGGTGTATGTGGTAATTTTGATATGTTACGGAGATTCTATTGGGTCGCTAACAGAATAATATTCAAATGGATAAACAGAAGAAGTCAGAGGAAAAGCTATAACTGGAACGGATTTATGGAAATGATTAACTTCTATAAAATACCAAAACCAAAAATTATAGCTTATTAATATTAATCATTGCTTTGGTACGAAGCGAGTAATAACGGGGAACCTTGTGCGGGAAAACCGCTCGCAGGGGTCTGAGAGGGGGCAGCCGGGCAACTGGCTGTACCTACCTTACATATAAAAAATAGCAGAGAAAAACTATTAACTATGATTAAAAAATTAAACTTTGAAGTAAAAGAAAAAATTGTAACTTTAGCAGGAGCTTGTTTCTGGTATTGGAATAGCTTCTATAGTTTTTTAGGTAGTTGTGGTGTTTCTAAAACAATTCAGAATCGATACCCTAAAGAAGCTTTCAATAAATATCAAACTATGAGAAGTATCCTTGAATTTTTGGAAGATAAAGGAGAAATAGAAATTTTAAATAATATTATTTCTGGTTTTTATAGATTAAACAATGCAGTAGACAGGGATAATCTTGATAAAATAGAGCTAAAATATTATTGAAAGAATTTAAAAAACTTGTTGGTAATGATCCTATAGAAAATGAAATAAAGAAGAAAGAACGAAAAGTCAAAAGAGAAACTGCAAGAAGAAAAATTGAAGATAATATCAGCTTTGAAAATAAACTCGAAGGATTAAATAAAGAGTTTCTAAGTCTTTTTACACTGCAAAAAATAACTCCTCAACAAAGAGGATTTAAACTAGAAAAACTTTTTTTTGAGTTGTTGCATTTAAATGAATTTGAACATACTCCTCCATATAGAACACCTAACGGGGAGCAAATTGACGGCCATTTTAAATATGAGAAATTCGATTATCTTGTTGAAATCAAATGGACAGATGAAATTACAAAGCAAAAAGATTTATCTATATTTGATGGAAAAATAAGAGGTAAAGCACAAAGTACAAGAGGAGTTTTCTTATCCGCAAATGGATTTGATGAAAATGCAATAAATAAATTCTCGGGTGATAGTCCACGTATTATACTTATAAATGGTGAAGATTTAGCTCTTATCTTAGGAAACTCATTTACACTATTTGATGCAATAAAAGCAAAAGTAGATGCACTTGTAAGATATGGAAATATATATAAAAAATTAAGAGATATATAACTAAAAAGATTCACCTAACCTCGCATTCGCTCGGCAGGTGATCATAATTGTTATGAGAAAGAACAGACGAAAAGGCAGCTAACAATCATGGAAAGCTAAATTAATGAAAAATAAAAACAAGCTGTATAATCAATACAACAAACCTTTAGTTTCTGATGAATCATCGAATTTTACAGATAATCTTTCCCCTGAAATTCAAGCTTTAATTGAAACAAGATTGAATTCAGCTATTGATGATTTAAGAGAAAAGAATAGAGATGATTTAAAAGAATTAAATAAAGCACATACAAGAAAATGGAAATGGATTACATTTATATCTTGTACAATTACAGTCATTACTTTTTTTTATGCGCCAAAAGAAATTTATTCTTGGATTAAAGAAACTGTTGCGAAAGAGTTAACGGTTCCAGAAATAGAAAAATCTGCAAAGAAAATGATTCAAGAAAAAATGATTGAATTTGTTGATAACAAAATGGAACCTTTAAATACTCAAGCAAATAAGCTGAAAACATCAGCTGAAAAAGTACAAGATAAACTTTTATCAATGGAAACAAACCTAAAAAAAGAACAAAAGAATCTAACTCATCAGCTTGAAATTTATAAACTCTCTTTAGCAGCTAAAGCAGGATCAAGAAAAGCATATAATAAACTGCTAGAGGAACAAAAAACTAACCCTTCAGATTTATTAAATTACTCAATAAAAAATATAGAGTTGTTCTATGATGCAGATCGAAGTGAACTTTCTTATAAAAAAGTAGTAAGCAAAGAAACAATGAAAGATCCTGGATATTCTACTGACGAATTAGTTTATTTCCTAAAAAATAGTAATGTTTTATCTTTAGCCGCTATAAACAGTTTAGGGGATTTGAAGTCCAAAAGTACGATTAAAGAGTTATGCGATATTGCCTTAAATTCGAATAATTTAAGACTGGCTACTCGTGCAACAAAATACATAGAAGAAATTACAGAGGAAAAAATAAGGCCGCTAGATTTTGATAGCGTTGAAATTTTTTGGAATAATAATAAAAACAATATTGAATACTTAGGTGATTATGATGGATATTTCAATTTCATCCAACAAAGCCCGGGAAAAACAATAAGCACGCATAATATTGAGTTATTCATTTCAGAATTGGATAAGACTATAAGTACTGATCCAAATGCTTATGCTTCAAAATGCTTAAAAGCTAATCTGTTACTATATCTGAATAAAATTGAAGCTGCTAAAAAAATAATCAAAGAAGTGCTAGAGAAAAAGAGAGATTATAGATGGGCATTGGTCTATAATGCAGCAACAAAAATAAAAGAAAGTAAATTAGATGATGCAATCAAAATTATTAATAATTCTTTTGATAAATATCCACTAGCTGAACTTGAAAATGAAATTAGAAGCAATTCTTTATTCAAACCAATTGTAACTGATAAAAGAATTAAATGGCCATCCTTAAAAATTAAAAACAATCATAACCTCTATTAAGCCCCATATTGCAAACACAAAAAACCCTAATATGGGAAATTTTTAAATATTTCCTTCAATTTCGGTTTATAATCATAGATTTCATTTTTATTTCTATTTCAGTTTCAGGATAGGTATCCTGCCAAACATCTATATGAGATCAGTTTGCCTGGTAGACAAATGCAGTTCTTTACATTGAAGAGCTGCGTCTCAGAAATTAATCAGGTTCACCTCTTTTCCGTACCATTCAAACAGCGGACTTTATACAGTTTTAAACTATATGACAGTTATATAAGGGTATCGGCAGAGGATGGATATCGGATAAAAACCGCTATGTAAAAAAGAGCTACAACAGCTATTCAATCAAGTCGCCGGATTCATGTAATACCAAAATGACCTTTCAGGCTTGCATTAACATCCCAATATTGTAGATCATGATATGACTGATTCTATTATGTTCCAGTTATACGTCCGAACTGACTGCTGCACTCTTATTAGAAATTATTTTAATTTTACCTTTCCTTTCAGAAACATGTTAATATCAAATGTTGTTTTATTTTTAAGCATGTAGTAAACAGCTCTTGCCATTCTATGACGTATTATGCAGTTAGCTTTTGTTTTACCATGAATACTATTTAGTTTATCAAAGTATTTCTGTAAATATTCATGATGTCTTTTACATTGTACAGCCGCCTCTGTAAATGCCCATTTCAGATAGGCATTCCCTATTTTTCGATTATGACCTCTATAAAGCTTTCCTGCGCTTTCTGCTGTCGGATAAACAACTCTGCTGTAGCTGCAGAAATCTCCGCAGGATTTGAAACGGTCAATATTGTCTATTTCATATAAGACTGTAAGAGAGCAGGTAACTCCCATTCCGGGAATAGACCTCAATATACTGTATTCCTGTGACAGATGAAGTTTTGTGTGTTTATGAACCTCTGCTTCAAGCTTATAGATTGTTTTGTCATATTCAACAATCATATGAAGATCTGCTTCGACTGACTGTTTATTTACTGTATTGTTAAATTTTGCAGGAATAAGTTCTGTACGACGGCTTCTGCATTTTTCAAACTGGGTCAGAGGATCCCCATTTTCTACATGGATGAGAATATTCATATGTGATTTCAGTTCTGCTCTCATCCTTACCATTGTCGTTCTGCGTCTTAGCAAATCGCGAATAAAACGGTTCTCTTTACTGCAGACATGAGCTTTAGGCAAATGATTGGTTCTGAGTAAATTGGCTATCTTCTCTGAATCTATTCTATCATTTTTTGTTTTAGTTCCGTAAATACTTCTCATATATAGAGCATGACCTAATACAAATTCAATTCCGTTCTCTTCACAGGCATCTGCAAGCCAGTACCAGTTGAATATGCATTCGCTTGCTACTGTAAGATCATGTTTATAAGGCGTAGCAAGTTTAAGAAAATATTCAAAATCGTTATCCCGTATATTCTTATGTACAAGCTTGTTGCCTTCCTTATCCATAATACATATATACATACACCTGGCATGTAAATCGATTCCACAGTTGTATTCTGTTCTACTTTGATGTAATTTTATCTTATCCTCCTCTGTTTTGGGTTGTTATGATTGGTGGTTCTCTTATATTATATCACATTCAGAGGGGGGCTTAGATTAATATCAAATCACTTCTCTTAATATTTTTTTGCTCAGCCGCAAAAAAATATAAGAGAATTCCAATGTTAGAGCGCCAAGCAAGCTTGGTGCTTCTTATATGGTGATCTACGACCTCATAGTGAAACAGTAGAAAGTCCGTATCAGGTAAGGATTAGCCATCCACCTGTACCGAGTGTTGCGGATATGTAGGATAGCGCTCTGTATCCCTGTTTTCACAGGCAGATGCAAACATGCGAACGAAATATCCGAAGCGTACACAGGGAATACTACAGGCCGCAGGGAAAACGTACTTTCCCTAAGCGATTCAGCCCCGTAAAGAGTATCAAAGCAGATGGTGACAGTGTTAACATGCTGGAAATCGAAACAGAGGAATCGTTACTGGTGAGATTCCTGAGGGTCTGCCATGGTTATAGAGCGTGGCATGTAGTAATAGAAGCATCAGGAACTTGGGAGAGCCTGCTTTCTCCTACAGGAAAGGTAGGACAAAACAACCAAAAGAAGTTAGTCCGAAGGAAGTAAGCGTCAATTAGCCCCCATCTTTTAATCTTCTTTCACAGTGTTAATTTTATAATATTTCTGTAATGAATTATTAACATCTTTGAGAGAGGTTCAGTAATGGCGAATCATAAATCCGAGAATATAGTCAAGTGGAAGCATGAAGTATCTAAGTGGTCTGCATCAGGTTTAAGTCAGCATGAGTACTGCCGCAGAATGAATATCCCCTGCAGTACATTTCATGGCTGGTACAGCAAGTTAAAGAAGCTTGATGTAGAAGTTGCAGCTGCGGTTACAAGTAGTTTTGTCAGGATGAAGTTTAATAATTCAAGGTTATTATCTGAAGGTATTCAGCCAGATTCAGCAGGAATTAATATTTCGATTGGTGAATCTGTTAATATTTGCCTTAGCAGAGGGTTTGAAGTAAATGAATTTCAGAAAACAGTTAAAGCACTACTGGAGGTGTTATGATCAATATCAGTCAATCATTAATATATTTATACGATAGGCCTGCAAATATGCATATGAGTTTTGAAGGTTTGAGCGGATTAGTTGAGTCATCTTTTCCCGGCAAACTTCTAAGTGGAAGCTGTTTTGTTTTTCTAAACAGACTTAAAGATAAAATTAAAGTATTAAGATTTGATGGCGATGGTTTTGAAATTTACTATAAACGTCTTGAAAAAGGTAGATTCATCATAGATGACACAGGTAGAACAGAACTTTCAAGACGAGACTTTCTAATGCTTTTTGAAGGTATAAAACCCAGTAGTCTGGATAAAAGATTCAACTTGAAAAAAGTTAGCTGAAATCTAAATTTTGAGTGTAAATAATACTGTTGCGCTGTATCTTTTTATATGGATGCAACAGTAGAACAATCAGTTAAAACAATAGAAGAGCTTGAGAGTAAAAACCGCTTTCTGGAAGCCGAACTACTTTGTCTTAAAGAACAGCTTGAGTGGTTTAAGAGACAGGTGTCTGGACAAAAATCAGAGCGTTTTATAGAAGAATTTCCTCCTGAATTGCCTGTACTTCCGGGATTGAATATTCCAGAAAAAGATGAAACAAAAGTAGGGTTGAAGGTAATTCCTGAGCATAAACGTAAAAAGAAAAGCAAAAATAAAAATCAGTATAAAGTAGAGTACCCCGATACTCTGGATGTCAAAGAGGAAGTAATAGATATTCCTCCTGAAAACAGAATACACCCTGAAACGGGAGAAGAGTTAGTAGAAATTGGCAGAGATATTACAGAAAAGCTTGGGTACAGAACATCTTCCTACTATATACACAGAACAGTTACAGTTAAATATGCAGTAAAAAACAATTCACTTGCCGGCGTTGTTCAGTGTTCAGTTCCTGACTGTATTGTTACAGGTTCAAAGTTTACACCGGAATTTATGGCTCATATTGTTACTGAAAAATATGCATACCATATGCCAATATACAGAATACAGGAAAAGCTTGCAGCTCATGATATAAAAGTAACACGGCAGACATTAAGTTCGCTTATTATGAATATTGGCCTTAAATTGACACCTATATATGATCAGATGAGAGAAAATCTTTTTAAATCAGGTTATCTATTTACAGATGATACCACTGTAAATATGCTTGATCCAGGCAATGGTAAAACAAAAACTACAAGAATATGGATATACTCCTGTGCCAATCCCAATGCACCTCCATATCAGATATATTCCTTCAGCCCTGACAGAAGTCATTTCTATCCAACAAATTTCCTTAAAAATTTTGAAGGTATTATTCATGCTGATGCATATGATGCATATGTAAAGCTTGATGCTGATGAAAGCTCATGTATTGACTGGGCAGCATGTTGGTGTCATGCGCGCAGATATTTTGAAGAAGTAAAATATATTGACTTGAAACTCAGAGATAATGTCCTGAGAAAAATCAGGTATTTGTTTATGTTTGAAAGGCTGGCATGGAAAGCTGATTCGCAAACAAGGCTGAAAATAAGACAGGAACATGAACTTAAAGTTGTTGATGAAATTTTCACAATGCTCAGAGAAAAAGTAGTTGAAGGTACACTGCTACCAAAATCCAATCTGGCAAAAGCTATAGGATATATGCTTAAATATGAAAATAACTTCAGACTCTATCTGAATGATCCAAATATCAGAATGGAAAATAATACTGCTGAAAGAGGATTAAGAAAAGTTGTACTCGGCAGAAAAAACTGGCTTTTCTTTGGAAGTAAAAGAGCAGGTGAAGCTGCTGCTGTTATATACTCGCTTATTCAAACATGCAGGACTATGGGAATAGAACCATTTGAATATATGACTGATATCTTCAAAAGGCTGATGACACACCAAAACAACAGACTCTTTGAATTACTTCCGGACAAATGGGCTGAAGCCAGGAATATATAACACTTATGTAAGAATTGACTGATTGTACATAAATCATATATATGGACAGATTTTACGTTTACACTATATTATTGAATTTTTATCCCATATTATCTTCACCACATATTTTGCGCTTTTAGGAGAAATTAAAAATTTTTTGAGGCTGGCAAAAAGAAAAAAATGTTAAAAATGCTCGCCAACTGTGTAATTGGGGTTTAAGGTCACGTATTAATGATCATTTTGAAAAAATAAAACCAGTATTTTGAAATAGTTTGAGTATATGCTTTGTGTGCATGGGATAGGTAACAGATGTTTAAAACACATTGAATGGTTTCCAAAATATTTTGCGAAGATGGGCTACAATGGCGCTTTAATGACTTTGCCTTACCATGCTGAAAGGCTTCCGGATGGTAAAACCCCTTATCAGTTTTACCTTGAATCTGATAGATATAATGTTCTTGCAAGATTTGAAAATGCTGTTACAGACGTTAGAATTTGCGTAAAATATTTAAAGGATAGGTATTCAGGGCCTATTTATCTTTTAGGCTTTAGTATGGGAGGTTTGATCGCAGTTATCAGCGCTGCTTTATCTCAAGATATTAAAGCTCTTTCTGCAATTGTGAGTGGTGCCAATTTTTATTATATAACATGGAAAAGCATTGCTACAAAAATATTGCGTGTTCAATATGAAAAAGACGGCAATTGTAATAAAGCCATTTGTGAAAAGTGTCATGGTGAAAAGTATCATGATTATATTAATACTCTTCTCTCGCCTGAAATTGAGGTTAACTCGGCCCCCATGGCCTGTTACGAATTTGATCCTCTGTCCTACGCAAAATTTGTCAAACAGCCAGTGTTGATGTAAAATGCCCTTTTTGATATGTTTATTCCCTCACATTCGGCAAGAGAACTCTATAATATGTTACCCGATGCCAGACTCAAATGGTTGCCATCGGGACATATGAGTTCGTTCTTATTTAGAAAAAGATTAGTTAGTAATACAGATAGCTTTTTTCAAAGCCTCTGAAATTTTTTATAGAATTGATGAGATAAATATCCCCGAGATACTAATTTTAGGTTTGACAGATTTCTAAGAAATAAAAAGCAGAAATCCATCAAACGTTTAAATTATTATAAACTTATGGAATAAAAGGTTAATGATCCTTTATTTTTGTTTCCATATTTCTTTATATTTGTGCTCTTTTTCACAATAGTTGCATGTAAACTTGTTTCCGCCTAGATGACTGAACGAGATTATAGCATTTTCGTTATATTCAGGACGTGAAATACAGGCGGTATTTTTGCAGCAGATGTCTGGATAATTATAAATTTTAGGCGGCAATTCGATACGATATTTTTTGATTACTGTTTTATTTTTTATAACATTCAAAGTGCATCCGGGAGCGATAGCAGCAAGTTTCTTCATTTTCTTTGCATCTAGTTCTTCCAGATTAGGTATTGCTATTATACCTTTATTAAGCTTTGTTTTTTTAGATGTAAATACCCCATGGGAACCTATTGCATTCAGTTCAAGAAGTTTGCGGATTTCATTTATGTGGTCCCATATGGCATCAATTTCGTCACCTTTCCCAATATGATCAATAAAAACTCCGTTTTCAAGAGGAATTAATCCGATTTTGTATTCGTATTTGCTTGATTTATCTGTGATTAAATCGATTTTCTGTTCATGTATAAAGATTTCAGGTTCTTTGGTTTCTTTCTTAGGTTCTCCATCAAAATCTTCACCCAGTTTGCCGCCAAGCATTGCTATTTGAACAACTCTTGTATAATAACCGTTGATAGATTGTTTTTCCCAGCCGTTAAAATTTGTAGAGTCTAGAAATGTCGGGATAACCGGATATTCTCTATGTCTTGGTAGTGGATGATAGAATTTTATGTCTGGATTAATTTTGTCTAGATAGCTTTGTTTGAATGTGACAGCATCCCTTAGTAATTTTGACTTGTCTCTTACATCTTCTCCCATACGTTCAAGTTGAAGTCTTGTAAAATACCAGCTATCCGCAATATGTTTCTGAGCAAGATATTTGTCGAGAGATTCAAAAACTCTTACATTGAATCCATTTTTCTTCATTTTATTAACATATTGTTTAGGCATTCTTAAATCATATGGAGCAATAAGGTCAACTTCCACATTTTTGAAGACTCTAAGTCCATCTGCTTTTGAATGTGTTGTCCTGCCATGGTATAAATCACCTATCAGTGCAATATGAATATGATCTCTATTCCAGTTCCTCTGCTCAAAAAAACTGAATTCATCTAAAATTTCCTGAGTAGGATGTTCATGTTTACCATCTCCGGCATTAATAAAAGACGGTCTTGCAAAACCATTTCTGGCAGCAAATTCATCCATGCGTGTTGACAGATATTTACAAACGCCTTCCAGTTTGCTTCTTATAATAAAAATTGAATAGTCACTGTATCCGCCCAAAGTACGGAATGTATCCGCATAACTTTCTTTTTTGTTGAATGAAGATGAAGTTGCATCAAAAATACTCATTTTAGTATTGTGAAACAAGGCGGCGTTTCTGAAGGATTCTTTTGTTCTTGTTGAATCTTCAAGAAAGACTAAATACATTCCGATATTTCTGTCATTGATTTTGAATTCAGATAAATCTTCTTTATTGCTTATTTTTTCTTTTAATTCTTTAGTTTTTCTAAACAAATACAACTGTTCGTCCAGAGACAAATCATTAACTACTGAAATTGATCTCCCTTTGAATATTCCTTTATTTGACATAACCAATGACCTTTTGAGATAATAATTAGTGTGTTGTTAAAGCTATATATTTTTTTAGGTTTTGAACATGTTTTCTATTTGCTACAAATTATACCGGAGGTATTCTAGATTTTGGTAATATATCGAGTAATCGAATACGATTATTATCAAATTTTTCGAAAACCTTTTTGCTTAGTATATCTAGCTTATATTTTCGATGATTTTTACTGAAAACCTAAATATTTAATTCATCAAAACTTAAATTATATTGTTGTTTTACACAAAATAGCTTTCAGAATATATAATCAGTTTTTGTACATTCCACATAAAATAGAGATTTTAGACTATTTTCTAGTTTCAGTTAATCGAAAAAGTAAACGCACATTCAATTTTCAAAACAGTGCATTTAGCTTTACAAAGTAGTTAAGGAACCTTTACTATTACAAAAATAAATATGTGCATTATGTGTTACAAATATTTAGCATTATAAAAATGTAGACAACATGGTTAGTTTTGCAGGCATGCACTTACCTCCCTGCGCAGGGAGGTAAGTGCGTTTAGTCTTACAACTCTAACAACCAACATGGAGTCAAAATTATGACACACCTCCCCAAACAGGATCGTTGTAAAATCTAAAATCTTCTAAATGCAGGATTATCTCTTAGAAAAATTGGTAAATCTTTGCATAAAAGCCACACAACAATTTCAAGAGAGATAAAGAAGCATCGAATAGAAGATGAGATGAGTAAAAGGCACCGCAAAAACTTTTGCGTCTTCAAAAAGAGCTGCATGAAGAGAACTTTGTGTAAAGCTCCGCCTCCAACATGTAAAAACAGATGCAGTACCTGCGGTTATTTTTCCTGTAATGATCTGTGCAGTGAATTTATTGAGGATTATTGCGATAAATTATCTAAAGCTCCTTATGTGTGCAATGGTTGTTCTGACATGAAGAAATGTAAAAAACGTAAATACTTCTATTGTGCAAATAACGCTATGGATGAATATAAAATTCTGCTGGTTCAATCCCGTCAGGGAATAGATGTTTCTCCCAATGAGATAAAAATCTACAATAACCTGATTAAATCCGGGGTTCAAAAAGGACAGAGTATTCATCATGTTATGGCTGCACATAAAGATGTATTTCAAAAATGTGAGAAAGAGTATCTATAACTATTTTCATAGCGGGTATTTTTCATTACCACGTGGAGACATGCCAAAAATATGCATGAGAAAGCCGCGTAAACGTGATAAAATAACACACAAGATTGATAAAAAATATAGATAGAACAGGACTCTGGATGACTATAAAAAGTTCAAAATAGAAAACCCGAACATTACTGAAGTGCAAATGGACTCTGTTATTGGAGTTATAGGAGGAAAAGTTTTATTAACATTACAATTTGAATTCGGTCTTATGCTCGCTCAAATAAGAGATACCAATAATTCACAGTCTGTCATTGATTATTTTGATATGTTAGAACAAAAATTTGGCACTGATAACTTTAGAAAAATCTTCCCTGTAATTTTAACAGACAACGGTTCAGAATTTTCTAATCCAACTGCAATCGAAACAGGTATTCATTCAAAGCAACAACGTACAAGAGTATTTTACTGTGACCCTTATTCATCATGGCAAAAGGCTAAAGTCGAAAATAATCATACCAATCTACGTAGAATTATAGCTAAAGGTAATACTAAATTAGCACCATATATACTTTCAAATAATGTTTGAGCAGCATTAAATTTTTTATTTTTTATGCCATTTATCTGGCAGTAGTTCTGATAGATTTTTATGAGGGTGAGCAGGTAGTCTGCAGAAGATATCTTCCAGATATTCTTGCGGATTAATTTTCATAGCCCTGCATGTTTGCACAAGAGAGAGTATATTTGCCATAGCTTTTCCGCTTCTTCTACTCCCTATAAAAAGCCATGCCTTTCTTCCAATGACCAGCTTGCGGACACCATTTTCTGCAATGTTATTATCCATTCTGGTATCAGGGTTTGATAAGTAAAGTCTAAAGTTTTTTTCTCTTGATAGCATATATCCAATTGCAGTAGCCAATTTTGAACTTGGCAACAGAGTACTGTCTTTTACTTTTTCTTTCATCAATTTATAGATTTTATCAACAATAGGCATTTCCTTTTCAGCCCTTATTCTCAGTCTCTCCTTTTCTGTTGTTATAAGAGCTACTCTTTCAAACATGAATAAGTACTTTATCAGCCTGAGCATATTCAGTCTGAAGTCAGGAGCTATACTTTCTGCTTTTTCAAATTTTCTTCTCGCATGTGCCCAACATGCAGCCCATTTTATATCATAATCATCAGAACCATCTATTTTTTCATATGCTGAATATGCATCAGCATGAAAAATACCTTTAAATCCCTTAAAAAATGTCATAGAATGTATTTCGCATCTATCCGATGAGAATTGATATATATGATACGGCGGTGCATTCGGTTTACCTCCGAAGTATCCCCAGACTCTGGCTTCCTTTGTTTTTCCATTTCCATTAACTATAAGCTTTACAGGAGTATCATCTGTAAAAACAACCTCCTGCTTGAAAAGTTCATTTTTCATCGCATCAACAAGAGGCTGAACTTTATGACCAATATTTATCATTAATCCGCATAAAGTCTGTTCACTGACTTTTATTCTGCAGCATGAAAGTTTTTCTCTAACTCTATACAGCGGCATGTGGTATGCGAATTTCTCAACTGAAATATGTGCCATAAATGAAGAATCAAACTTTGACCCTTCTATTATGCAGTCATCGGCAGGTTCCTGAGCTACTCCGAATAGTGAATTGTTCTTTGAAGCATACTTTGGATATATAAATTCTTTTACATAGTATGAGGCTTCTTTGTAGGCAAGCTTTCTGACTCTATCCTCTCCGGTTTTTACAAGCTTTTCTCCTGTTGCAGGATCAACCTTCTTTTCTTCTGGTATATCTTTGTATTCTGTTACTACTGGAAGGTCATCGGGAATGTCGAGCTTGAACTGATTTTTACCGCCTTTTTTCTTTCTGCGCTTATGAGGAGGAACTATTATTTCATTCACTTTAAGTTCATCCAGCGAGGCTTCAAGTCCAGGTAAAAGTTCATTTGCGGGTACCTGATCTATAAAACGCTCGGACTTCTGCCCGAATACCTGTCTTTTAAACCATCCAAGCTGCTCTTTTAGATAGCGTACTTCTTCTTCAAGAAGTGCTATCTTTACCTGCTCTTCACTAAGTGGTTCTACTGATTTTACTACTGTGTTTGTCATAGTAAAATATAGCAGAAAACAACAAAATTTGTACTGAAATCAAGTATTTTTTATGTACTTTTATCTATAGAAAAACGACTGTTCATTCTCTTGGGCTTTATCCCTTCAAGAAGCATGTAAAACTCTCTTCTACTAAGCTGTGTTTTACCATTTTTATCAATACTGAAAGTACCTCTTTCAAGCCTTTTGTACCAAAGAGCAAGACCATCTGAATTCCAGTACAACACCTTCATCTTATTACGCCTCCTGTTTACAAACACAAATAGACTGCCACTTAAAAGCTTACCTGGAAAATTATTCTCTACAAGATAACTAAGACCGTCAAAACTTCTGTGCATATTAACAGGCGGTCTATAAAAATAGATATCCTGGGATGATATATTCAGCATAATTCATCTCTTAATATTCTCAGAGCTTTTATTAATGCTGCACAATCAAATGACCTGTCAAGGGATATTTTTATTTTATCATCTATATGCAGCGTTATACCTGATAAAGCTGGACTGTCGAGTGTTGGTTCTGCTAACACTGTTTCGGAAAATCTTACCTTTTGAAAAGTATTTGTGCCTGCTGAAGTACTCTCAACCTTTTTCTTATACCTCTTGCGCCAGGTTGACAGGGTGCTTACAGGTAAACATTTTTGACGGCAATATACACTTGGTCTTAATCCGGAATTAAAATAATCTTCTACTACATTTATCCAACTACTGGATGCAGGTCTTAATCTACCTCTACTCATTTTTAGCTTCCTTTTTCTTAGTTGATATGAAAAGAAAAATAAATATAGGATAGGATTAGATGAATAAAAGATGGGTAGATTTTAGGCTTACTCTAACGGTACATTTATCTGATTTTAGTTGAACATAACATAATGTTTTATTACAAAACATATTTATACTTTATTTATTTTATTACGGTAATTTTTGGAATTTTGATTATTTGCTGGTTGTGCAGTCTGGTCGTTTTAGTTTGTTCAGTAACAGCCTATATTCTCGAACAGGGGAGTGAGGAAAGGTTCAGAGTTACTTTTGCAGTCGAAATTATTCAGCGCTTACTTTGTATTGCTATAATTTTGATATTGTCCGGATTGATTTTGCAGAGACTTGGAATTAATACAATTAGATATCTAACAGCACTTGGAATTGGAGGTCTGGCTGTAGCACTTGCAGGGAAGGATACAATTGAAAATCTATTTGGTTCTATAATGATAGCTTTAGAAAAACCTTTTAAAGTTGGAGACTGGATTATAATTGGTGATATAGAAGGATATGTAGAATATGTTGGGCTTCGAAGTACAAGAATATTAACTTTTCAGGACTCTTATTTAACAGTTCCAAATGTAAAATTTATAACTTTAAATGTAAATAATATGGGAAGAAGACATTTTAGAAGATATGAAACGGTTTTGGATTTTAGTGATAAAACTTCTCCAAAACTTCTTCTTGCTTTTACAGAAAAGGTTGAAGAAATAATAAAGGCAACTCCAAAGGTTAGAAAGAAAAATTATTTTGTGAAAATAAATGACATTGGAGAGTCTTCGGTAAAAATCTTAATTTATCTTTATTTCAATGCAACTACCTGGGAGGAAGAACTGGCTGAGAGAGAGAAGTTTATATTGAATATTCTAGCAACAGTTGAAGAGATGGGGATGGAATTACAATATCCAACTCAAACGTTGTATTTAGCAAAACAAAAAGATTCCAACCTAAAAAATGATGATACTGATTTTACCCTAAGAAAATTAAATGCCGAGGTTTCTAAAGCTAAAAAAAAGAATAATTAGTTGTTTTTGAACTTTTTGGATTTCTAGCTTCGGCAACTTCTAAATATAAAAAGCGGATAGTTCCTTTATAAATGAGCAAGGGATATATTTTCAACTCTTCGGCTTTGCCAAAAAGTGTCTTAATTGAATATTCTTATTCTTTGTTTTTATTATCGATAATTTTTTAAATAAAACTTCTTTTACGAAATAGTAAACTAAACAAGTTAAAGTGTAAATAATAAAAAAATATGTAATTTGTCTGGAAATTTTCAAATATTCGGCTATAACTTATAAGTGTTTTGAGTGAGACTAGGTATGTTGTTTCAAGGGGTGTTTAGTGTTTGTGCTCACAAGACAAACAAGAGGACATAAAGGATAGGGAGAATTCTTTATTTTTTGGGATAATTTTTTGTGCTTCATTATTTCTAACAAAATATTATATCGATAAATTAAACGAATAAAACTTATTTTATTTCTAGTTAGAGCGTATCTGAAAAGGCATATTTAACCACGAAGTTCACGAAAAACACGAAGGAAAAACTTTAATATTCCTTTATAAGGTGTTATATTATAATTGGTTACAGAAACATAAACATCTCACAAAGGAATATACAAAGATATGTGTAAAACTAACTTTTACAAGATACTTTTTGGCATACCTGATACAAATTTGGCAAAATTAATAAAATTTTCTTTGGAAACTGGCAGACTTTATAATGAAATATACTCAAAGCAAAAAAGTTTTCGAAAAATTTGATAATAATCGTGTTCGATTTCTCGATATATTACCAAAATTTAGAATACCTTCGGTATATACAACCCATCATTAAATTTAACACCGATAGAAACCGTAAAACTTCCTTTAAAGAGCCGTGATGAGCTTCCTGCAATCCTTGCCGGACTTCATGGATATTCAACAATGAATCTCTCAATGAAGAGATATTTAAACTGATAGAGGAAAAAATAAATAACAGTAGTCTTCATACAGGCCGTCCCGGAATGGATTTATGGCATATATTTGTGCTTGCTACAGTTAGACTTGGACTTGATATTGATTACGATAAACTTGAGGATCTTGCCAATCATCACAAATTATTATCCCAAAAAACGCAGTTGATTTTTTTTGACATGAGCGCAATCTCCCTGTCTTCTTTCGAATAATTTCAACAGAAATTGATTTTAATTTTGGATTTAAAATTCCAGGAGCAATTGCCGCTCTTCTGAAACAGCGTTTAATTTGATATCCTTTAGAAATTTCCTGAATGCCAGGGTTAATATTTTCGCCCATTTCTGTTCTTGCTTCAACTGCGTCGCATTAGCGTTTATACTGGCAATAGATGCTGATATTTTTTTAAACATCAACATTGCTGTTTTCCTGTTGCTGCCATTTATTGATATCCTGATGAAGTTTTGTCTGGACCTTTTTACAAGTGTGCAAACAGAATTAAAGAATAGAGGCCTTGATGTTTTTGCTTCCATATGTTCTTCCGGTTCAGCCAACCTGCAGAAGATATTCCACCAGTTGAATATCAGCGATATTATTCCGGCCATAAACTGGCTCCTTTTCATATCTCTTGTAGTAAACCCACACCAGCCCCATTGGTTTTTCATTTCGTCAAAAACATTTTCACAGTCAGCTCTATCTCTGTAATATCGGAAGTTTTTAGGTTTAATAGAATTTAAACGCCTAATAATAAGATATTTGGCATCAAAAACATGTAGTTTTACGTAGCCACTAATAATATTTGTTTAATTTATTAAAATAATTTGAATATTGTATTATATGGTGTATATAATAGCCATTATGTATATAGACACCTGTAAAACTAAAAACTATACACGTCATCTTCTCAGAGAAAATTATCGTGAAGATGGAAAAGTAAAGCATAGGACCATTGACAATCTATCACACTGCACAGACTCTGAAATAGATGCAATGAAACTTGCATTAAAACACAAATCTGATCTTTCAAAGCTATGCTTGCTGAGTGAAAACCTTGAATTAGAACAGGGACTTTCAGTTGGTGCAATCTGTTTGGTAAATGAAATAGCTAAGCGGCTAGGAATAGATACAGCACTTGGAAAAACCAGAGAAGGCAAACTTGCACTATGGCAGGTAATTTCACGTGTAATAAGCCAGGGTTCAAGGCTTTCTGCAGTAAGACTTGCTTCAAAATGTGCCTGCTGTGACCTACTTGGACTTGATTCTTTTGACGAGAGGGATCTCTACTCAAACTTGAAGTGGCTTGAAACTCAGCAGCATGTAATAGAGAAAAGACTTTTTAAAACAAGAAACATAGTTAACAGTTCAAATATTTACCTTTATGATGTAACCAGCAGCTATCTTGAAGGAAGTAAAAACGAACTTGGAATGTTCGGTTACAACAGAGATGGAAAAAAAGGTAAGAAATAAATTGTTATAGGGCTCCTCTGTGACGATAAAGGCTTCCCTTTAAGCATAGAGGAATTTAAAGGTAACACGCAAGATCCAAAGACTTTCAGCACTCAGATTGATAAGGTCAAAAATCGTTTTGGAGCTGAGAATGTAACGTTTGTAGGCGATAGAGGGATGATAAAAAGCTCCCAGATCGCTGAGATTAACGGAGAAGGTCATCACTACATAACAGTATTAACCAAGCCCCGGATAGAAACTTTGATAAAAAGTGACATCGTACAGCTGGAGCTTTTTGATGAAAATATTTCTGAGGTACGTGATACTTCAGGGTTAAGGTATATTTTAAGGCGTAATCCATCAAGAGCAAAAGAGATAGCAGAAAACAGGAATGACAAACTTGCATCACTTGTAAAAATACTTGATGAACAGAATATCTATCTCAAAGAACATAAGAATGCACACTTAAATGTCGCTGTAAGAAAAGTTAATGAAAAAGCTCAAAAGCTAAAGATCTCTAATTGGGTTGAAATCACATCCTTCAGGAGAAAAATCAAAGTTGAAATATTACAGGATGAACTCAAAAAAATATCTGAGCTGGATGGATGTTATATTATAAAAACAGACTTGACTGAAGATATGGCAAGCTCAGAAACTGTACATAGCAGATATAAAGATCTTTCAAAAGTAGAGTCAGCTTTCAGGTGCAGTAAGACAGCAGAACTTGAGCTAAGACCGTTATATGTAAGAAAGGAATCTTCAACCAGAGGACATGTTTTTGTTGTTATGCTTGCATATATGATATCCAGAGAACTTGCGAGGCTTTGGAAAGATATAGACGGTACAGTACAGGAATGCCTGGCAGAATTAAAAACACTTACGGTAATCAATATAAAAATTCAGGGAAAGGTTAAATGTTCAAAAATACCGACTCCCAGAGAAGATATAAAAGTACTGATAGATAAGGCAAATGTAACTATGCCGGAGCTTATCACATGTAGAAAAGCGAAAGTAGCCACTAAGACAAAACTTAAAAGAATATCAAAAAGTATTTAATACAAACCACTTATACAATATTTTCGTTTTGTCTTATATGGAAACTTCCGTAATATTGTGCAATAGTTAAAATGGTATCACTCAAGCTTGTAACCAGAACCTGATATTCGTATTCAGGTATTTCATCTGTAACAACAGCGAGAGGAAATTCACCCTGCACTATTTCAGAGTTACTACTTTTTTTCTTTTGTTCAAATTTTTTAAGCTTACTGTTGTTTGTCTGGCGTCTTAATATAATAATCCTTCTGTTTCTGTTCCAGCCATCAAGTTTAATCTGAATCTCAAATCCAGACCACCCATCTCCGGCATCATTCCATTCTGTTTCAGGATTTCTTAGTTTAATCAACAGTCCTTTAATATTTTTGGTTCTTTTGAGTTTAAAAAGAAACGGTACACCTCTTTCTTCACAACCGGACATGGTACTGTCATTTCCAAAACCTATATCTCCTCTGACAAACTCCGGATAAAGTGATTTGGGCAAGTTGCCAAGAAAACGCCATAATCCGGGATGAGAATACTTACCGGCAGTTTCATTGCCGGGCCTGACATCAACATCCGCTACTAAGCGTAATGAACCGATTACATATGTGTGATAACAGTGCGATGGCCTGCCCGGCTTTTTGGGATTATAACCTAAATTGAAGAGAAAAGTTAATAACGAGGTTTTTCCAGCTCTTCCGGTTTAACATCAAAAGCTCTAAGAATATCTTTTTGTGTTTTTGATATTTCGCTTACAATGGATTTTCCGTCAAAATCTGAGCATCTTATTTTACTCATTTCTGCCAGCATTTCTTTCAGAGTAAACTTTTCAAATAACTTTTTCTTTTTCATAATTGAAGAAATTTTGCTATAGATTATTAACGCTATGAATTTAATAAAAATTCTGCCGTCAGCATTATATTGGCTGTGAACTCTTAACCTGTTTCCGTCCAGTTCATTTTTTTCAACATCAAAAAGTTTTTCTACGGTGTCTCTGTTTCTGTAGCGCTCAAGCAAACATTCTTTTTTTATTTTTTCAGAGTTTGAAAGCAGTACAAAATATCCTGATTTTATCAGGTAATTCTTTATATTTCTATGGTTTAATTCAATACAGCCGGTTTTTCTGTTAAGCTTAAAATACTGCAGATATTTTTCAGGAATACAATTATTTCTAAACTCCAGATAATCTTTCATTTTTTCAAATTTCTTACTAAGTATTTTTTCCTTAATGCTCAATATCTTATGCATAAAATTATTACGCAAATCTGCCTCTGCCTTTTTATTATAAAACAAGTTTGCTCTGTATTTTACACCTTCAATGTCAAGTGTATCTTCGATGTAATGAAGTATTTCTTCATTGTACTTAAAGGCGGTTTCTGTCTGTCTTAGCTTTTTTCTGTTGGCTTTTAGCAGTTCAACAACTTTTTTCATACTGTATGTCATAGGTTGTATAAACTGTATTTTATCACTTAAAGCATTCATTTCCATAATGTTAAATCTAGAGCAAAAGCCCCTGTCAAGAATTAGTACTGCATTTGAGAAGTCATAATATTCAAGCTGTGTTAACCCGAGTTTCGCACCTTGATTTGTAACCCCCTGATAGTCAACAACCGAAAAATTAAGGCACGACAAAAAGTTTTCAATGAGCAAGAATTATTTTTTCACGCAGTTGAGTACCACTTGAGATTTGGGCAGGTTTTTCCAGTCAATGCCAAGATATCTGTAAATATCTTTCTGGGTCTCATCAGGCAAGCCTGCTTTTCTGATTCTATGTATTTGATTTGAATTTGTTGGTACTTTAATTGTGGAATACGAATGTGTAGACAATATCCTTCTGATTGTCGGCCAGCTTCTATGATCGTCACGCTGTTTGAATTTGTACATAATGAAGTGCAGTAAATGATAAGCCAGAACTGTAATAAAAACATGAGCATCCACCCTATCTTCAATTCTATGGAAGTTCGGTCTGATTCCGAGATTTGACTTTAACATTCTAAATCCGTCCTCCGCTTTTGTAAGTGTCATATAAAGATTCCAGATTTCATTTTCATCATATTCCTTTCTGTCGGTTCTTATTACATAGCATCCAAACAGTTCATCATCAATTCCATATTTTTCATCATCCAAAGTCCAGTTCAGTACATTTTTATCTTCTGTTTTTTTGAGTTCTACATTATAATATTTTGCGGCTCTGGAAAACTGTTTTTGCAATTTACCAATTCGCCTTTGAATAATTTCCGGAGTTTTTACACCACCTTTTTTTTCAATGCCCGCTTTGATTTTTTCAAGACCGGCAACAAATACAAAGGGCTTGATAAAATCAGCAAAAAAGGGCGTCCGGTAATTCGTAAAATACTTTATCAGACTGCATTTACTTCATTTACCGGAAGCAACAAAATTTTCAATGAGCTATATGAAGATAAAAAAAATAAGGTGAATGATAAATATGCAAAAACAGTTATAATGAGAAAAATTCTAAAAATGATTTTTGGTGTTTACCGAAGCAACTGCCAGTTTGACTACAGCCGCATACATGTTTGCAAATTTGAATATATCAAGCTTAGGGCGACAGGTTAATTGATATGAATTTATCAGTTTTTTATTATGATTTATTAATTAAGAGATAAATTGAGTACTTAAATATTTTATAAATCAGTGGCTTTCGAATGACATGCCAGATGCGAGTTTTATAGCTTTTACTAAGACTATCGAATTTATACAATTACTTTGCATCGAAAGTCTACTGCTTATATTCCATAAAGCATGATTGCTGCATGAAAATGACAGCCCGAATATTGGTACTATTGATAAAGCAGTTTTTTGATTTTATAAATAAAGAAAGAAAAGAAGGACTTGAATTAACGTGAGGTACTCGCTTGGTTGCAAAGATAATTTCAATTAAGATTTTAGGTTAGAAGGGAAATATAAAATCTCGAAAACCAAATCGTTGTGAGTATATCTTTTGGGAAGGTTGTATAATGCAGGCTATAAACGTAAGATTCTTAAAGAGACTTTTGGTCATGCAATAAGCACATTGCAAAGTTGGGGAAACGCTTTGTTAACTGGAGATATAGATTTAATACTATCATCCTTTGGGGGTCAGGGAGGAAAAAGAAAAGTAACGGCTGAAGTAGAAAGTTTTATCAAAAATGAGTACCGCAAAATATATCCTGATAATAAATATACTTACAGTAAAGAAATAATATCAGAAGTAAAAGAAGTTTTTAACATCAGTGTATCTGGAGAAACCGTCCGTAAAATTTTATCACCTGAAAAAAATATAATAAATGGGAATAATGTATCAGAGGAGCTATCCGGTCAAGTTGAAACGGAAGCGAATATTTGCGATTGTTCTGTGAATTCGAACTCAACTAATACCGACAATCGCAACAATTCACTCTCTTTTTCGCAATCGGAAGAAGAACTGGAGAGATCATATATTCATCATCTTGGAATAGTGTTTGCCTTCTATCTTTATAAAGAACTGAATGTTCAGGACAAAATGATTGAGCAATGGTTAAGTATGATACTTCTTGGAAAGATAAATTTAGAACAAACCGAATCTCTAAACTTTGATTCTCTTGATTTTCTTCATGGATACAGTTTGTTGCGTAAGGCTAAAAGTCGTTATACAGTATTAAGGCATATGTCACAGGAACAGATTAATATTGACAAACTGCTACATTTAAATTCCAGATTTGTTTCAGGTAAAAACAGCAGTTACGTTTACTATGATCCTCATAGTGTTAAATACACCGGGATGAAGAACATACTGAAAGGCTGGTGTGGTTCAGCAGGCAAAATAACAAAAGTAAATTATCAGGATTTTTTCCACAGCTCAACAGGTTATCCGCTCTATTTTGAAATACATGATAACAGTATTGATATGAGAGAAAGATTTATTGAAAGTGTAGAAAATTTTACAGAAAAAATAACAGGTGGAATAAAGAAGACCTTTATTATAGACAGAGGCATATACGGCAGGGAAAAAATGCAGAGAATATCCGATAACGGTTATGGTCTGGTAACATGGGAGAAAGGCTATAAAAAAGATTCATGGGATGACAATGCTGATATTGAGCATTTTGAAATTTTAAGATGTAAAAATCATTCAGGTGATGCAAAAACATGGAAAGTGAAATTTTTTAAAGATCATTCCTACTCAAAAATCCAAGGTTTTTACAGGCTCATAGTAAGAATAAAACCACCTAAAGATAAAGAAGAGTGCGAAGTTTCCATTTTGACAAACAGTAAAATTGAAGATAAAACTGCTGTTTTTGCAATGCTTAACAGGTGGATCCAGGAAAATGACTTCAGATACATGGTTATTAATTTCGGACTGAATCAGATAACATCATACAAAGCTGCAAAATATGATTTAGCAGAAGAGCTGCTTGCAGAAAAGAAGGTTATGTCTGAAGCGTATAAATTGATACGCAAAAATATAAACGAAAAAGAAAATGCATTGTCTGAGCTGTTAATCAAAGCAGCAGAAAAAACAAAAGATAATAATATTGAAATGAGTCCTGAAGCTCTAAGATTTAAAGCTGATCTTCAGAAGTTAAAAGCTGAAAAAAAGAATATGGAAACTTATGAGAACAAACTCAGCAAAATGATAAACGATGAAACTGAAAAGCTACTCACAAATAAGAAATATATGTTCGATACTGTAAAAATCATTGCAAGAAATATTTTCTACAGGATGCTGAAAACATTCAGACCTATTTACAATAACTACAGAAATGACCATACTATTCTAAGAGAACTGCTGAGAGCGGACGGATACATTTATTCTCAAAATAATATTATCTATATTTCGCTCGATTTAAAAAGAAGATTGAATAGAAAGCAGAAGAAGGCTATCGAGATTTTTATTAAAATTATTGAAAGTAAAATTAACGACGTATCTGTCTTTACAAATTGTATCAAATTATCTCTTTGCAAATCAGATATCGCAAGAAAAAAGAGTGTGTTTAACTTGCGATTTCATGAGTTTTAGATTAGTCTCAAAAGTCGGAGCCCTGAATTATATAAACAGCTAACAGGTAGGAAAAATATGTATAGTACAAAAAAAACTATAGTTTCTGTAATTTTCTATTTAATTATTGTAACTGCAATATCAGCAACAGAAACAGGCAATAAAGAGAGTGTAATAGGTGTTTATGATTCAAGGTCAATTGCCATTGCATATTGTGGTTCTGACGAATTCAGAAATGAACTCAAAGCATTAAAACAAAAATATAATTCAGCAAAAGAACATAACAATAAAAAAATGATGAAGAAATATTCTAACGAAGGAAAAGAACTCCAGGAACTATTTCACAAACAGGCTTTCGGTACTTATCCTGTAAATAATATTCTTGAAAAAATAAAAGAAAAAATTCCGAAAATAAAAAAAGAAACCGGTGTCAGTATTATTGTATCAAAATGGAATAAGCAGAAATTATCAAAATATAAAAACGATACACAAATCAATATTACAGAAAACCTAATAAAAGCTTTTAATCCAGATGAAAAACAATATCAGAGAGCTATTGAAATACAGAAGAAAGAACCAGTATCAAAATTTACACTCTTTATGATGGAACTCTTCCATTAACCAAAAAATAACGGGTAAAAAGTTAATCCTAAATTTTACCCGTTCGTAAACTTCAGTCGATAAATACTCTACTGCTAAAAAGAAGTGTATTTATCGAAGTTGATATAATATGATAATAAATTTTCAGTATATCCTGATACTGTTGAGGTGTATATATTGAAGGTTTTATGTTAATATTTATGTTCTCGTTATAAGTACTTTCTCCTTTAATATTTCTTTTAACGTCAGATTTCACGGAAATAGTGCCTGAATTATTCGGCATATAAAAAACTTTATTTTCAGGAATTATTAAAGCTTTGTCATATTCTTTTAAAAGTTTCACATTGATATTATATCTTCGGTTAATTGGAGTGGATAAATAAAAAGGGTAATATCTGGTTTCAGAACCAATTTTAAATAAATCACTTATTTCAACCAGAGTTCTAAAATAGCAAAAATCTTTGCTCAATGAACTAAAATCATTTATTTTTGCAGTAAAACTTTGTTCACCAGGGTACTTGTTGAAATTTGTAATTAATTTACTCACAGGCTCAGCATCATGTGAAATGTCAGAAATAAACTGCTGATAAAATTGACTCCTTCTTTCAGGTTTAAGCTGAGTAAAAGATTTATTATTATCTTCATAATATTTACCAAAATATTTAAAAAAACCCTGATACCTAGCTGATGAGTCATCATTCAGGTTAATATTGAAATTTTTCACAAAACCTGTTTCCATGTTCTTTAAGGGATCAATTGAAATTAAAGAATTATCGTTGATATTCAAACCTAAATGAAATTGACTGGGAGTAGCACCTAGCTTTGAATATTGTGTTGTATCATTTAGATATATATACCCATTACCTGTTTTAACCCTGAGTAAAACAGTATCAAAAAGTGTTCTTTGAGGAGTTTCTAACAATGGCGATACAATAAGATCTATATATGGAAAACGGGATACCAGAACAAATTCAGGTTCAACCCCTTTCAGTCTTAGGATTGAGTATAAAAGAACAGCTCTATCAGCATAATTTCCATAACCGTCATTAAGTGTAATATTAGCTTTGCTGATATTTGATATTGGTATATTTATAAACTCCGGCCCTGCAATTCTTACATTTTTAGCTATATAGTTTCTAATATTAATTAACTTTTCAGTTTCAGTATTGCAGTTTTCCACCAATTTAGCAGCTAATTTTTTTATCTCAGTATTACTTGACACTGAGTCAAGCAGTTTCAGTTTCAATTTACTGCAATACTGCTCCCAGGTTCCTGTTGATAGAAAAATAGTTGGATTATATACCCATTCAGGAGGAGTATTTACTTCAAATATATTACCTTCCAGTTTTTCAGAAGACCATTCAGTTATTATTTTTCCGTTTTTGTTGCTACTATATGTATTCACACCAATAAGATTGGATGTATTTATATTTAATTTTATATCCTCAGGATATATTACTGTCAGCTTAAAATCATCAATAGGATTTGTGCTATTCAACTGGACTTGCTCTGAAAAGAAAGGTTTATTTTTGCTATTATATTCCAGCTGATACTCGATTATAGAATTAACATCAACACCTGGAAAGTTAACAACAAGAATTTTACCTTCAGGATATCTAGGTGCAGAAGCTGACCATGAAGCATCCATAATGTGGATATCTTCATTTCTTACGGGTATTTTTTTCCCATTAGGCAATACAGTAAAAGCATTTGTAACATTAACAGATTCCCAAACAGGATTATATGGTATTTTTAACTCAGAATTCTGTCTTAATTTTGTATGACTTAGAATCTTCTTTTTTATGTATACCTTCTTACACCAGCTATTATTATTTTTTATTTCAAGTTTAATGTGCTTTTTAATGAATTTTTGATCAAATGGACTCACCATAGAATACTTTGTAGAGACTTTTGACTCTGTCCTTTCCAAAATCAAAGGAGTTTTTAAAATACTTTCGATTTTTCCTAAATCCTTTCTATAACTCAAATATTCTTTAGGAGAAAGCTCCATTGTTTTATTCAAAAACTTTCTTTGGGCTTTTATTTCTTTTTTACCCTTTGCATATTTTTGCACATAAGTAATATCTTTGGAGTTTAAATCAATAGATTTTGGAAGAGAAACAGGTTCAAACTCCGCGGCTTTATCGTTAACAGAAATTTTTTCCTCAAATCCAGAAGTACTAATAAATTTTAACGGGAAAGTTCTTTTTCTTAGTCCAAAATCCTGAATTGGAAAAAGTGCATCCAACCTGCCCCCTAACCACGGTAAATTCATCACAGCAGTATTATTATTCCATATCAAAGGTTCGCTATTTGAAAATTCAAATTCAATTTGAAGTTCCTGCTGCATATTCAATAAATTATCAGGATCGAATGTTAACTTGCTAAGTTTAGTATTTGGTAAAGCCTGTTGTAATATTTCATTAATAAAAATCTGCCTTCTTTCCTGAGGGATAGAGGAGAAGTAATTCCTCCATATCATTGAGTTGAGACCTTTTGGTTTTATAGTTGTCTTTCCTGATAATCTATTACTTTTATTAATTGTTAATGAAGTTTTAATTGAAACAATATTATCTTCAGCAGGAAGGGGCGGAACAATTCTTAGAGTTTCTCCTTTAGGTTTACATACTAAATATGTAGTATTGGAAAGCCAGCTTGGAAAGATTTGTTTAGATCTATCACCAATAGTAGGATCTAATAAGGTATATTCATTTGGTTTCAGCTCCAAAGCAGCTATACAGTGATTGAAATCCGGCATAGGAGCTTTTCTATTTACCTGCATTCCAAATGAAACACATACAGGAAATGCTTTAAAACCTGCAAGCCTTAACATAGAAACAAGCAAAACAGCTTTGTTTCTGCAGATCCCTGCCTTGTTATCAAAAGTATAACTTGCATCATTCACATAATTTGCATAAGCATTTTTATCTATTTTTGTCTGTAGATAACGAATGTTATCAGATACATAATAATAGAGTGCTTTTATTTTATCTAATTCAGTATTACAGTTTCCAGTCAATTCTTTGACTTTCTTTATCATTGCTTTGTTGGCTGCATATATTTTTGGTTTCCATCTAACCCAATACCAGTTTGATATAAACTTCCAGTCTTGAATTGTAGTCACAAGCAGTAAAGAAAAACCTTTAAACCTTGGCATATTTTTTTCAGGGAAAAACCTTGGAACATCTTTCAAAGTCCATTTATATGTAATTGCATCATTATCTGATTCTTTGGTAAATTTTATAGTATTTTTTATTTTGTTCTGAATCACAATATTTTCTATAGGAAGCGACTTTGATGCAGAAATAATAATTACCTCTTTTATTATTGGAGAAGTGGACTGTATCTCATAAATATTGTTCCATGTATTCTTTATCTGTGCTTTTTTAAATTTTGTCACACTCAATAGTCTTATAATATCACCGACTTGAAGATCAGGTATATTTATCTCAATAATTTTACAGTCCGGGTTAAATATATTTTCATTCATTTGGTAGGGATCAATCATAGTTCTGCTTTGATTTTTAATATCAACCTGATGAACAGAACCATCCGGTTTTATTAACTCAACAAGAAGAAAATTAATTTCCGTATAAGGAATCATATAAGAAAGTGACTGTATTTTATTGTTTTCCACTCCTTGTCTTGTAAGAATCTTTATAAATTTATCATCCCATTGAGATCCTGTTCCTTCTTTATTGATTTTACAAATTATTTTTCTATTTATTACTGCTGTGTCGGAATTTGGATATTTCTCAGTTGTAACAGATTTGGCTGATTCTACTGTTTTTTTTAAATTTAATATCCCTTTTGAAAAATCATTTGCCAGAACTGAAGCTTGAAACCCCATAATTAATATAAGACTCAAGAATGAACATTTATATAACATAATATTTACCTACATTCTATATTTTCGAAAATTGCAAAGCTTAATTCTTATAAAACTCAACTACGGAGAATTATTCAGTTAACTACATTTTACCTGTTTATTGTATTTGATTTTCAATCATTTTTAAAAACACATCCATAAGAAACTCGCCGCCCTGCACCTCTCTGTCATCAGCACCCCAGTAAATGTACCATTTCCCTTCATACTGAATCATAGCACATGCAAATATATGTTTCTTATCAATAGAAATAATCGGTTCCTCACTCCTGGCAATAGGTTTTGAAGGATTATTCTTATCAAATATAAGCCAGCCGGCCTTATTAATAAGTGTTTCATCCCAACCATCATAAATAAGTAGCAGGTAGTCTGTATTAGGGATTTCTACACATACACCAGGTTCTACTCCTTTGCTGTCAAAATGACCTTTTCTTGGCTCAACTATTGGATCAGGTGATGTTCCTTTCCATTGCTTATGGTTAGTTGAAACAGCAAGGCCGATTCTTGTCTGCCATGGCTTGTCCTGTCCAAGAAAATACAGAAAGTATTTATCATTAATCTCTACAGGTATTGGAGCGGGCGCTTTTATTTTGTCAGCTTCCCAGGCAAATTTTGGCTCCATTATCGGTCCAAACTTCGTCCAGTTTATTAAATCTTCAGAAGATGCAGCGCTTATTTGAGCAGGACTTGTACGGTTATTATTTACATAATACATATAATAAGTATTTCCAAATTGAGCAACTCTGGGATCTTCACATCCCAGGGTATCATATTTTTTATCCGGTATCATTACAGGATTCTTGTCATATCTTATGAAAGTTGATGGATTTTCTGCTTCAGCTAAACAAAAAACACCTGTTCCTGTATTTTCTCCTTCTGCTCTATATATCATATACAGTTTTTCGTTTAATATAGCAAAAGTTGGATTGTAAGTCCTTTCAGATTCAAAACTTTTCCCAGTAGGCTGAATAACTGGTTTTGGAAATTGCTTAATAAAATCAGCAGTTTCTGTTTTTACCTTAATATTATCCTTCTTAGCATTATCAACTGATTCATTATTAATTAAGGAACATGATGCTAGAAAAACCGATATTAACATAATTGTTGTTAACATGATTCTGCCAGTGCTTTCTGTAGTAATAATACGCATAACTCTTTCTCCTTTTTTTATATAAAAATACTCCCTAGTATTCAGTCAGTCCTCTTCAGAGATAAAAAGTATTATACTATAAATTATGCTTATTGAACTCACTTCTTACTTTATCAGTATGTTCGCCAAGGTCAGGAACTTTTCCTTTATCTACAGGATTAGAAAAGGAACTTAAATTCATTGGATTTGCTGCAAACATAAACTCACCTGCACTACAAATCATATTTCTTTCCCTGATCTGCTCCATTTTACAGGCAGATTCTACATTATTCACAACAGCACACGGAATACCTGCTTTGTGAAAAATATCAAGCCATTCTTTCGAATTCTTTGTTTTGAAGATAGGCCTTATAATTTTTCTAAATTTAACTCTATTTTCCAGTCTAATTTCATTGGTTTTGTAAAGTTCATTATTTTCAAGATCAGGCATATCGACTGCCAGACAAAATTCTTTCCATAATTTTGTTCCCAAAACAGATATAATTATGGCTCCATCTTTTGTATAAAGCACACCGAAAGGACAGACATTTGGATGCGAGTTACCTGCAGGTCTTGATATCTTTCCTGTATTCATATAGCTTGCCACTTCAGGTGATAGTATTGAAAAGAGACCATCAAGCATTGAAACATCTATATAAGTCCCCTTCCCGCTTTTCTCCCTGCCATAAAGAGCAGTAACTATAGACATGTAACCATACATCCCGCCTATTATATCACCAATAGATATCCCTACTCTTTGAAAATCACTATCTACATCTCCACATAGACTCATTAATCCGGAATATCCCTGTGCAATCATATCAAATCCGGGTTCCATTCTCATTGGACCGGTATGCCCGAAACCTGAAATAGAAGCATATATAATTTCCGGATTGGCCTTTTTCACATCTTCATATCCATATCCAAGTTTATCCATTACACCCGGTCTAAAATTCTCTACAAGCACATCGGCTTTTTCTATTATTGAAAAAATAAGTTTTCTGTCTTCTTCTGAGGTAAGATTTAAAGCCACACTTTCCTTTCCCCTGTTTCCGGAAGCAAAATACATGGAACGATGCTGGTCATCAAAAGGACCTGCTCCACGCAGCATATCACCTATTTCAGGTCTCTCGATCTTAATTACTCTTGCCCCTTGATCAGCAAGGTTCATAGTACAGAACGGTCCTGAGAAAGCCTGTGTAAAGTCAACTACAAGTACATCACTAAGAGGGAATTTCTGTTCACTATAAGAATTCATGTTAACTCCTTAAAAAATCACCAATATTGAGCAATATCAATCAGTTTTAATATTTGCTTTTTCTTCCATAACGAGCCAGATACAATCTGTTTCCGATAAATATTGATGCCAGGGATATTCTAATTTTTCATTACAAAACTTCTTATGAGAACTTCCCGGCAACAGACCGATTGTTTGATATAATGTACTATAATCGTTCTTATAAAACTTCTGCATATATCCAATACCATAAACTTGTGTATGAATTTCACTAAAATCATGTTCATTATGTATTGCACAGTCTGTTTTTTCCGGTGCATACCATAAATTAAATTCAATATTGTCAATCCTGTCTTTAGGAGATCTCCACAGTTTTACATCTTTCAAGCTATCAAAAGGAAAGACTTCATAGACATGTGACCACTTCTTTATTAAAGTATCTGCATACTGATACGGAGTATAACAGAAAAGATCATCACTTACTGAAATCAATAAAGCCTCATTTACCCTTATTCCCTTAAGATTACAAAACACCCCTGATTCAAACCTATTAAGTTTTTCATTTTCCAATATCAATAATTCTCTATCAAGGTTAATAACAATAGATTCCTTATCAATGACCAAATCATGTGTATTTTTTATATATTCAACCTTAAGAAAAGACTCAGAGAAACACAATTCCTTTCTAATCTGCTGCATAATATCCCTTTCTGGAAGTTTTATAATCGAAAACTTAAACTTAAAAAATTTATATATCTAAAACTATTTTGTTTTGGGTATATATAATCAAAAATTGAAGTACCTACGGTATATTTAAAAATGCTTCATAGACCATAGAAATGATTTTACCATATTGCCCTGTTAAGAAATTATCGCCTTTAAATTTCTCTAGTGGGAAAGAATCATCACCATAATTCACAGAATGCTTTTTATTTGTAAGAAGCACAATTGCTAAATCATAATATGGATCAATTACAGTTGCTGTTCCTACCCAACCAGTATGTCCTATAGCCAAACCACTTGCATATGAACCAAACAGTGAAGGCATACCGCCATTCCCTGCTCTTCTCCAGCCGAGTCCAAAAGTTATATCAAAATCAGAAGGTTTAACAAATTGATCAAGGGCGTTTTTATCAAAGATTTTTATACCTCCCAATCCTCCATTATTCAAAACCACCTGCATTAACACACCAAGGTCTTCAACAGTAGAAAAAAGTCCCGCATGTCCTGCTATCCCTCCCATTGAATAGAAACATTTCTCGTCGTGAACTTCTCCCTGTAAAACATATTTTCTAATAGAAGGATAATCACGTCTGTTTCCCCTACTGGTCCCGATAATTTCGGTAGCAGCTATTTCGTCCTTGGCTCTCCCTTTTTTAAGTGGTACATACATTGTATTCTTTAGGCCTAAGGGCTTAAATATTTCATTTTCTACATATACATCCTGACGCATTCCCGTAATAGCTTCAATAATCAGTCCAAGCAGCATATAATCTGTATCACTGTAAATAGTCTGTTTACCTTTTTCGTAAACAAATGGAGCTTTTGTTTTTAGAAGTTCAATTGTTTTATTCCTATCCAAAGAATGGAATTCCGGACCAGCTTCATTTTTAGGCAGGAAAAAGTGTATTTCAGGAGCATAACCTGCGATATGATTTAAAAGATCCTTAACAACTATTTCATCTCTTCGACCACCGCAATATTCAGGTATATATTCTTTTACGGGTTTATTTATATCAAGCTTACTTTCCGTAACAAGCTTCATTAAAGCAAAATTAGTTGAATACATTTTACTGTTTGATGCAATGTCAAAAATGGTATCAACGTCCATATTTTCAAACGTATCAAGTAATGCGCCACCATCAGCAAATTTACGTTTATACCCATAAGCTGTTTTTTTAACTATTTTTCCATTTTTTATGACCTGTAGAACAGCCCCCGGAAAACCTGCATCTATTTCACCTTTAATTAACTCGTCAATTTTATCCAGTTTTGAAGTCGAGAAACCTGTCAGCCCACTATTGAAAGAAGAACTATAATCAGTAAGTTTCGGATAAGGAACAGATATATTAATTGATGTATTTGCCGGTTGGATATTTAAAACGCAAATAGTATTAACTCCATCGTGTATAAATGTATCAATATTAATATCTATAATATCGCGTTCTGAATTCAGAAAATCTTCAATATAGACTTTATGACCATTGATCAGAAGCTCCGCTTTTAGCGCTCCCATATTTTTTACAGTTATAAAGAAGTCACCTCTATAAGCTTTAAAGCACCTACCGTTAAAAATGTTAGTTACATCAAGTTCACCTCCGGGAGTAAAAGTTACATTCAGTTGTAGATCAGTACTCATTTTTTAATATCTCCAATCACATTATCTAATCTGATTTTTTCCCATAATCTGCAGGGTTCATCTTTAAAAATTTAATAACAACAGCTGCAGGAATTATCATAAGCACAATAAAAATAAAGAAGTTTTCATATCCTAACATTTCCTGAAGCCACCCACTTATCATTTTGGGAATCATTATACCTAAAAGCATAATTCCGGCAAAAAACGCATAATGCGCAGTTTTAAACCTACTATCTTTAACCATATAATAAATAAAAATCAAATATGCGGAATAACCAAAACTGAAGCAAAACTGTTCAAAAGCAATACAACCTAATACAACAGCATGATTCTGTATCTGATAATTGGCCAAAAAGATATAAACAATATTTGGCGCATTAACAGCCAAAAGCATCCACCATATCCAAAATCTAAACCCTTTACGATAAATAGCATAACCTCCTAGAAAACCACCTAAAATTATTGTTATAGGCGCTACTGTTCCATAAGCAAACCCGGTAAATGTATCGGTTAACTTTAGTCCTCCTTCAGCGATAGGATCAAGAAGAAAGAAAGGAAGAATTGTAGATACCATGCTTTCTGAAAGTTTATAGAAAAATAAAAATAAAAAAGCCATTACCAAGCCTTTTAGTTTTACAAAATCAACATAAACCTCCCAGAATTCTGTTATAGCTTCTCTTACGGTTTTATTTTCTCCTATCTCATCATTAGGCAGAACAAATTTATGGTATAATCCAATAGCAATACAAATACAGCCGACAGCAGTTAAACCACATGACCAAGCTGTAAAATAATTATTCAGCTGTTCATGTAAAACACCGCAGAACATAACTATCAAACCTGTTGCACTTATTTTTCCTATATTATAAGATGCACTCTGAATTCCTACAAAAAAGGACTGTTGTGATGGATTCAATTCCATTAAATAAAACCCATCGGTTGCAATATCATGACTTGAAGATAGAAAAGCAATCACCCAAGATACTGCTATGCTAAGAAGGAAATAATTTGGAGTTTTCACAACAAAAGCCATAAGGATAAAAAGACCTCCTACTACAATTTCCATCATGTAAATCCACCAGCGTTTTGTCATAAAAATATCTATCAGAGATGCCCATAACGGTTTAACTACCCATGGCATTACAAGCATTCCCGTATACAATGTAATTTTAGAATTTGAAACTCCAAAATTTTTGTACATAATGCCAAGTACAAACATTATCATGACGCCGGGAAAGCCTTCCATATAATAAGTAGTCGGCACCCAAGACCACGGTCTTTTATTTACAGATACTGTTTTTACACTTGCCATAAATCCCTTTCACTTTTTGTGTGATTAGAATATTTAAGAAATCTTATTCTTTATACATATAAAACAACTATTTTATGCAACAGAATTAATAGAAATTATTTAGGCCATTCAGGCTTATTCAGCCCAATAGGAACTGTAGGTCTATCCCATGCCGCCTTTGTCACAGAATATTCAATAGGATGACCAAAATAATCCATTTCACCATATCCTGTATTTTTATTGTTTATCATGCTTTTATTTACAATACTATTATCGATTTCCTGAGGCGGTAAATTATTTACATCGACCTTTCCGAAACCTTGAAGCCACATAGCAGTAGCACAAAGAGATACTTTTACATGATAACTGCCTCCCTCGGTATGACGTCTTAGCAATGCCGCCAAAGTCCCATAGGCAGCTAAATAACCTGTCATGTAATCATTGGGAAAGGTCGGCAATAATTCCGGTGCACCACCTTTTCCCTGCTCACATGCTAAACCGGTTGTAGCCTGGGCCAACTGTTCCCAGCCGGGATAATCTTTCCATGGTCCTATATAATCATAACAATTTATTGAAACATAAATTATACCCCTTTTCTTAGTGCTCAGTTTTTCAGCAATAGCTTTTGGTGAAAAACCGGCAGCACTAAACCTACCAGGCCTATAACTTTCAGAAAATATGTCTGCCCCATCTTCAATCAATTTCCATAAAGCAGCTTTTCCCTGTTCGGACTTTAAATCTATTTGAACATTCAGTTTTCCATGGCCTGTATCCATAACAAAAGGTAAAATAGTAGGAATTTGAGGTCCATTCACTCTCATTACATTAGCACCCTGCTCTGCAAGCATCATACCACAGGTAGGTCCGGCAAGAACATGAGTCAAGTCCAGCACATTGATATTTGACAACGGTCTGTCATTAATACCCAATCCAGGAAAAGACTGAGGTTCCCCATCGCAAATTTTTTCAATAGTAACCGGTTTTATTGAACCGTTAATATTTAGCTTCTCATATAAAGCTCTACCATGCTCATTTTTTAACCACTCATCTGATGTACGGCATACAACACAACAAAATCCCTGCTTTTGTGCTTCTTTCTCAATATCTTCTGCATTCCAATTTAACAATGCCGATGCAATAGCCTCTTTATTATCAGGACAATTCAATATCTTAAGTATACCTCTTCTAAGTGCAGGAAAACCACCATTAATAAAAACATGTCTTTTGTCTTTAGTTTCATATATCCCAACTGTAGGATAATCTATATCGGGAAATGGTATTGAGTAACCATTCTGTTTCATAAAAGCACATCTCTTTGTAGAAAGTGCTGCTGTAGCTACATCAACATTTATTGACTGTTTCAATTCTTCTTTTTTGCGCAATTCCCATATCTTAGATATCGCAATTCCCTGCGCAGCTAAAGCAGTCGCAGCGGCTTCTCCAATACGCCATGGAGTATTCATTACCGGGTCTTTTCCTGTAATATTAACATCTACTCCTTCTGATGCTTTAATATTACAATAATCCAGCAATAACTCTAAATGTTTATCTATATTCATGATAATATTTTCTTTAAAAAAGTATTTGTTATATAACCAAGCCACCAGTTACAGCAATAGTTTGCCCTGTAATAAACGAAGATTCATCACTGGCTAAAAATAGAACTGCATTTGCAATATCTTCAGGTTCTCCCATTCTTCCAAGAGGAGTTTTTTCTTCCATATACTGAATAACTCTTTCAGGAAGATCTTTAGTCATAGGAGTTTTTATAAATCCCGGAGCAATACAATTGGCTCTTACCTGTGCTTTTTTCCTAGACAGTTCTTTTGCCCAGGTTTGTGCCATAGCAATAACACCCCCCTTTGTTGCAGCATAATTCGTTTGTCCAATATTACCAAACAGTCCAACTACTGATGAAAGATTTATAATTGAACCTTTTTTATTTCTTACCATTATCGGAGAAACAGCCTGTGTCATATTAAATACACCTTTAAGGTTAACATCTATTACCATATCCCACTGTTCTTCGGTCATTTTTCTGAGAAGAGCATCTCTTGTTATACCTGCATTATTAACAAGAACATCAATTTTTCCATATTCAGCAACAACTTTATCTGCAAAAATTTTAACTTCTTCACGGTTTGTAACATTCAGTATTTCATGTCTAACATTCTTCTGTTCATAGCTGGATTCCATCATATCACATGAGAAGACCATTTCAGCACCTTCTTCGGCCAGTCTTTCAACAATACATCTTCCAATTCCTCTGGCGCCACCTGTCACAACACATATTTTATCTTTAACTCTCATTTTACACTTACTCCTTTATAGTTATAATAATTATAATTCGGCTTCAATTTCTTCCAGAGTCTTACCTTTTGTTTCAGGCAAAATAACTGTAGCAAAAACAAAGTAAACCGCCCCGAAGAAAGCTATCAGCAGGAATAAACTGCTATATCCGTATAAATCGGCAACAATAAGGAATTTTGAAACAAAAAAGAATCCTACTATTACTGCAATAAAACCACCTATTACAATGCCAATACTCCTGACCCGGGTTGGTAAAACTTCTGTTAAGACAACATAAACAACCCCGCATGGACCGACAGCAATAAATGCGACACAAACAAAAAGTCCCAATAACATAACCCATCCTTTGAAATTACTTACCGGAAGCAAATAAAGAATTAAAGCAAGCACCAACGCTGTAATAAAAAAGCCACCAGTCCCTAATTTAAGAAGTTTCTTTCTACCGATCTTATCTACGAGAATAATTGTCATTATAGTAGCAAGAAAATTAATTCCTGTTACCAGGCTTCCTCCGGCCATCGACATTATTTCAGATTTCATACCGCAGTCCTTAAGCATAATAACACTAGTCTGAACAATTGCATTTATACCTGTAAGCTGTGTCAAAACAAAAACGCATATTGCCATAAAAATAGATTTGCCATATTTTCTGCTAAAAATAAGAGAAAGCGTTTCTGTAAAACCTTCACTCTTTTTAACTTCTGATAGTTCTTCAAGTTCCCGTTCTATCTCTTCATCAGTAGCTTTGGTCAAAAGCATACGGAGAATATTTCTCGCTTTGTCTTTTTTGCCTTTTAAAGCTAATAGTCTTGGGCTTTCAGGAAGCAAAAAAGCTGCAAAAAACATAAATATAGGAATAATCAATATTACATTAAATACCAACTGCCAATTCCCTGTCTCAACAATTACAAAGTCAATCAGATTTGCACAAAACATGCCTCCGGTCCATGCAAGTTGAAATACAGTAACCATACGTCCTCTTATATCAGGAGGAGATATTTCTGAAAGATAAACAGTAAATGCAACTGAACCTAAAATGATAGCTCCTCCCTGCATCAATCTTCCAATGTAAAGCATTACATAGGAATGTCCCAATGTAAAAATCAGAATACCGCATATATATAGTACTAAAGTAATAAAAATTAGATTTTTTCTACCAATATAATCTGCAAAAAGGAATACTATTTTTGCAATTATTCCCCCTAAAAGAATCAACCCCATTAAGGTTGAAAGCTGATAGGTTGAAAGACCAAAATCATGCTGAATTAGTGGGGCTGCTCCTGCAATAACACTTAAGATATAGCCACAGATAAATCCTCCAAGACTAAAAAACGCCACAATAAACCATATAGGCACTTTTACTACTTTACTCATAAAACCTCCTTCATTTGTTATAAGATATTTTTAGGATTTTCGTTTAAAAGTAAATACAGTCATATCATCATATTGAGTACCTTTCTCAAAATTATGTACAAATGCAATAAGGCTTCTGCACATATTTTTTGCTGAAAGGTTTTTATTTTTTACCAGAAATTCCATAAGTCTCTCTTCTCCAAAACTATCATCATTGGACTCATTGGCTTCTGTAATTCCGTCTGTATATAAAACAAGCATATCATCTATATTAATATTTTTAGATCCAGTATGATATTCTAAATCAGGCATCATTCCTAAAACCATGTCATGCTGAGTTCCAAAAAATTCATCTTTACCATCTTTTCTCAAAATTACAGGTTCATTGTGTCCCCCATTTGCATATTTAAACTCTTCAGAGTTCAAGTCATAATAAATAAGGAATACAGAAACAAACATTTTTAGATTAAATTCACAAAGTAAGTCATTTGCAAGCTTAAGCGCTTTCCCCGGTTCATCAGGTTCATTAATGCACGCATTACGTATGGTTCTTTTAGCAATAGTCATATAAAATGCAGCAGAAACACCTTTACCAGATACATCAGCGATAAGACAAACTAATCTATTTTCTGATATAAAAAAGAAATCATAAAAGTCTCCCGCGACATTTCTTGCGGGATGAAGCCTTACATATAATCTTATATTACTCCTTTTTATTGCTGATGAGATGCGAGGTAATACAGACTGCTGAATTCTTTTTGCCACCTGCATTTCTCTATCTCTTTTGTTTCTTTCAGTAACCTCTTCTTTTAACTGTTTGATATATTTTTCCAATCTATGTCCTAAGTTATTGAAAGAATCAGCTAAACTTGCAATCTCTTTAACACCATGCTTTCTCATAACAATGTCAAAGTTGCCCTGCCCCATTCTGAACACATCATTTCTTAGTTTTGATATTGGTTTTATGATATGTTTTCTAAAAAATACAATAAGAGTAAGAGTTGTTAGTAGTAGAAAAAAAACAAAAACTAAAATAAAATTGGCTTCGAATCCGGCAAAACTTTTATTAATCCAGTCTTCAGCTTTTTTTACGGCAGCTAAATAATTTTTTTCTCTGACGGCAACGATCAAAAACCAATTTTTAACAGATGTATCGCAAAAAGTAAGTAAATACTTGTAACCATTAAATTTAAAGGTATCAGATCCTTTTTTACCTTTAACCTTAAAAGCAACATTTTTTAACACTTTTTTAGGTAAATATAAGATTTTCTTTTTATCTGCATTATCATTTTCCATTAATTTATACTGCTCATCAGCAATTGAAGAAACAATAATTTGCTCTGATTTCCCATCAGAAGAAAAAATAAATGCAAATGATTCAATATTATGCAGTCTAATTCTTTCCTTATATCCCAATATAGCAACTTTTCCATCAATCATTTTTTCTTTTAAGCAGCTTGCCTTGATATCGACACCTACTGTAAATACAAGTTTCCCCTTATTGTAATATTTATATGATGCAGTAATAACCGGAATATTTGATGCATTAGTATAGACATTAGTAAAATAGACACCTTCAATATCTTTATCTTCGAAAACCGGTTTCAAATTAGTGATAAAATTATTTAAGCAACCTTTTTTTAGAAAAGTATTTAAGAAGTCATTGTTTTCTGAATAAATCGAAAACAGATTATCTTTATTAAACCAAACCCAGGAGCTCAAAATACTATTCGAATTCGAAACACAAACCTCTTCCAGTAATGGAATCATAAAAGAATAAGTATACACACTTGACTGTAACTTCAATGGAATTTCATTTTCATTTGTAACCAATAAAGTCATAGTTCCATTATTTGATTCATTTACTAAAATATTTGATGCATCATTCTTTTTAAAATTATCGCAATATTGCTTTATTTGTTCAGATTCAAAAGAGTATTTTGATGAAGATTTTATACCTAAAGCTGTTTGATATGAAATAACTTTAGTTAAGCTCGCAGCTTTATTAAAAACATTTGAATAACTCAAAGCTTTTCTCTGAGTATCCTCTAAAAAAAGTCCAGACGAATAATTGCTAAGTGTCGATTCAAGCTTAGAAACACTATCATCACTCAGAGTCCTAAGTGTAATAAGCGCAGCTATAGCAATGGCAATAGTAAAGAAACAAAGCGATATCACTATTACCCCTGAAAAATGTATTTTGCTCTTTATTTTTTTTAATCTAATCATATGACAATTACAATTTTTTACACCATTGAAGATCATTAACCACAGCATTTGCAATATTCATTAAATGGTCACTCATTTTTTTAATAGCCGCAGATGTATCCATAACAAAAAGTTCCAGCTGTGGACTTGCCTTCTGTTTATTTAACCTTTTTATGTAACTGCTTCGACACTTAGTTTTAAGTTCTCCTATTTCTTCGTCAAGATTTTTAAGTTCCAATAAACTATTACAGTCTTTTTTATCAAGAGAAGCTATAATATGATCAAAAATCTCATTAAGTTTTAGAAACATTGAATCTAAAATAACAATATGCCTATATTCAAGTTTAAGCTGACTATTATTTTTTCCATCTGCATAAAAAGCAATATTTTCAGCATAATCTCCCACTTTTTCCAAATCATTAACACAATGAAGCAGAACAGGATAAGCCAAAGATTCCCTTGTATTCAAGTCCTTGGAACTAATTTTAATTAGATAAGCTGTAATACTTTTCTGAAGATTATCTATCACATCTTCTATTTCTCTTACTGTTTTAATCTTTTTGCCTTTTTTTGAGAAAAAGGCAACTTTAGCATTGAGCGCAGCATCTTTAGCTAATTCAGCCATACGTTTTAGTTCAAATACAACCTGCTGCATTGCTATTGGTGGGTCATTTAACAAAAGAGGATCTAGAAATTTTGCTTCTCTGTCTATTTCATCTTCTCCACCAAAAGTCATCAATTTTGAAACTTTTATAAGAAGTCGCCAAAGAATAGTGGCAAATATCACTACTGTTACCAAATTAAATATCGTGTTTGCTGCCGCAATCTGTACCATAACCAAACTGTCAGGTACTAATACTCTTATCAGATGTTCAAAACCTCCGGAAACAAGGAAAGGGAAAAAGATTAAAGTTCCCATTATTTTAAACAAAGTATTACTCATAGCAACAGTGCGTGCATTTTTTGTTCCTCCTAGCGCAGCAAGTTGAGCTGTTATTGTAGTTCCAATACTACAGCCCAATATAATACCTAATGCAGGTCCAATTCCCAATAAACCATTCAAAGCCATTACCTGAATAATGGCAATAGTAACACTGCTGCTCTGCAAAATCATTGTTACTATCATACCGGCAATAATACCCAAAAAAGGGTCTGCTCCAAATCTTGCAAACAACTCTTTTACATACCCGCTCTGCTTTAAAGGTTCCATCCCTTCAGACATAAGTCCAAGCCCTAAAAATAAGAAACCAAATCCTAATAAACACTGACCAATAGTTTTAACTTTTTGTTTCTTACTGATAAACCCTATAAAAAAACCCACAGCTATAATCGGTAAAGCAAAAGCTGAGATTTTAAACTTCCCCATTCCCATAACAGAAACAAGCCATGAAGTTATTGTAGTACCAATATCTGCACCTAATACTACAGCTATTGCCTGTGTCAATTTTAATAATCCTGCATTAACAAAACCAACAACCATAACAGATGTAGCACTACTGCTCTGCACAAGACATGTAATACCAAGTCCGACAAAAAGTGCACTTACTCTATTTTTTGTCAAAGTCTTAAGTATTTGCCTAAAAGTGTTACTTCCAATGTTCTTTAAACCGTCTGACATAAACCCAATACCAAACAGAAAAATAGCCAAGCCACCACAAAAACAAAAAATCATTGTTTTAATATCCATCAATTATTATCTCCAAACTATTTAAGTCTTTTAAAAAACAATATAGTTTTATCGTCTTTACTCTTATTATTCTCAAATTCAACTATATTCTGATACAATAGATTACATATTTCTTTTGCCCTATGCTGTCTATTTTTCACAATAAACGAAATTAACTTATCTTCTCCATAGTAACTTCCGCTTTCAGAACCGGCTTTTATTACACCATCTGTATATAAAAATACCGTTTCATCTACCCCTAATTCTGTTTTGCCGGACTTATAAACTGTATCTATTGAAGAACCCAATACAGTGTTTCCAAAGCTGCCTATTCTTTTATATGCACCATTTTTATCAACAGTTAACGCTGTATAGTGTCCTGCATTTCCATACTGAAGTATCCCTAAATCTATATCATAGTATATTAAAATCAGAGATACATTCATTTCAACTTTAAATTCTTCACATAATATACGGTTAATTTTAAGCAATGCCTCTGCCGGATCATCCGGTTTCAATAAACACATATCTCGAATAGTAGACTTCAAGGCAGCCATATAAAATGCTGCAGAAATTTCACCCTGCCCTGATACATCTCCCACCAACAGCGCAATCCTGTTTTTCTTTAAGTAGAAGAAATCATAACAATCTCCAGCAATAATTTTAGCTGGATACAGCTCTGCATAAATATCGAATTCTTCCCGCTGAAAGATAGCACTTACATGCTGCAAGGATGAATGCTGTATCTGTTGTGCTAATTCCATTTCAGTTTCTAAAGATCTTCGCTGGGATATTTCATTCTCAAGTTTCTTCATATAGTTCTTCAAATCGTACTTTAGTCTATTAAAAGATCTAGTTAAGCCTTTTACTTCCAATATTCCCCGCTCTTCCAACTTAGAATCAAAACAGCCGTCTCCAAGTTTTAAAACCCCTTCCTGAAGTGCAATTACCGGGTTTAGCACAGATCTGTTAAAAAACCTCGAAACAAGAAAAGCCGATAAAACAAGAACAAGAACAGCTATTGCAATAAATAGCAAAGTAAGATTTCTTGCGTTCTTATTCATAGCAAGCCTTGTATTGTAAACAGAAGTAAAGAGTAATTTTTCTGGATATATGTAGCATAAAACCCAATTATTTGCAGTTACTCTGGAAAAAACCAACAAATAGCTTTCGTCATCAAGTATTAATTCTAAAATACCATCATCATTCTCTTCTGTATTTTTCAGTAATTCTCTTATTTCTGTATTTTTTGAATCAGTTATTTTAACATTTAGTTCCTGGCGATATTCATAATCTTTAAAATTCTGTTCAGGCAAACTGAAAAGTTCGTAGTAATCATCCGGGAATGCAATGAGCCTACCACTGTTTTTACTAAAGACAAAAGAAAATGACGCATTGGAAGTTTTAATTTTTTCACTATCAGCTATTTCATCTATCAATATACTCTTTAACAACCTATCTACATCAACATCTACACCTACCAACCCCACTGTCCTTCCACTTTCATTCAAAATATCTTTATAAGTAGAAACAATAAACTTCCCACTTATATCTCTATAAACATCGGTCCACCTTCCATTTTTCTGAATCGTCTTAGGTTGAAAAAAATGATCGAGAGTTTTTCTATCAGGCAAGTCTTCCAATATATTATTATCACTATTTGAATATAATAGAAAATATTTTTCCTTGGAAAAAGTGATCCAACCTGATAAATAGCATTTACTTTTATCATTTATATACTTAATCATTTTAAAGTAATTACTAAAGTAATAAATCTTCTGCTGCAACTCCAGAGGTAATTTATTTTTATCCCCCCAATAGCAAAATTTTAATTTATTATTTAAAATTCCTGCTATAGCGGCGTCTTTAGAATTCTGTGGTATTTTTGTATATTTTAAATGGAAGTTATCAGGAAAAATATAATATGGAAGATTTTTCCATCCCGAAGACAGTTGTATTGACAATAAAGAAGCTAAATCAGAAGCTTCATTAAAAACCCTTGAATATTCTTCAGCTTTTTTTCTATTTCTTTCCAGAAAAAGAAATGAAGCACCTGATTTTAGAGATTTTTCTGAAACCTGCTGCGCAAATTTACCCAAACTATCAACACTGTTTGAAGCTATCACCACTAATGAAGCAACAGAAAGAGCAAATATTATAGTCAAGCCTGTGGTAAAAAGTAAATTTAAACTTATACCTCTAACTTTATGTTTTTTTTTAACTTTATCAGCACTCATTCAACTTTTTCTCGGAGCAAATATTCAAGAGACCGATTGTTATGACTTATACAATCAGAAAGAAGTTAATATTTCAATATCAGAACAGAATTCAGATGAGTAGTTCATCTTTATATGATTATAGTATAATTAATGAACTATTTCACTCCAAAGAAAATAAAAAAAGAATAGATAAAAAGAGAAATAACGGCAAAGCAGCATGAATAATCAAACAATCATGATTACTTACTCATCGCCACCTAAAACACCGGACCTTAAGAGGTAATAAAGTAACGTTAAAATAGCAGAAACTGCAGCAGCCACATAAGTAAGAAATGCTGCATTTAAAACCTGTCCTGCCATGTTTGCCTCTGCAGGACTAACAATCCCCGCAGTTACCATCATTTTTTTAGCCCTTGCAGATGCATCCCATTCTACAGGTAAAGTTATAATTGAAAACAATACCGCGACGCTGAATAGAATAGCTCCAACCAATATTAATTCTTTAGAAAGAAAGAAACCGGCAATGATAACAATATACGACAATGAACTGCAAATGTTTGTTGCAGGTACCATTGCAGTCCGCAATGATAGAGGCGCATAAGCTTTAGCGTGTTGAATAGCATGACCAGCCTCATGACAGGCAACCCCAATAGAGGATAAGCTATTCTGCATATATACATTAGATGAGAGTCTGAGGGTTTTATCTCTTGGATCATAATGATCACTCAAAAAACCATCAACTAACTCAATCTTAACATCATAGATTCCTGCAGCATTTAACATTCTCTGGGCCGCACCTGCACCTGTTAATCTGCTTGAAGCCCCTATTTGAGAATATTTTGCAAAAGTAGATTTTGTATAAAAAGAAGCTGCCATCGCCAATATCAAACCTGGAACGGCAAAAAGTAAATACATAGGATCAAAAAACAACATATCATCTCCTCAACTATTTTTATTGTTATTATTTCCAATAACATCAATTATCATATGAATCAGGTAAAAATATAGACTAAGTTAAGAACACTTCAATTATAATAAACCAGTTATTTTAGCTTTTAATAAATCTAGAAATAAGCTATTGATTTTTAGTGAATGAATATGAATAATATTTTGTAAAAGCAGAAAAACTTACAGGAGTAAACAATTATGAACTTTATAAAATTTTTTAGAAAATTTGTAAAAATACTGATTGGTGGATCAGGTTCAAGAGAAATATATATAGCCTTTTTATTTGGTATAATATTAGGTCTGATACCAGGATTTAATCTTACTACTATAATATTGATATTACTGATAATATTAATAAATGTTAATTTAGGTACGGTCTTTATAGCGTTCTTACTAGGAGAACTACTAATGTACCTGATAACACCTCTGACCTACAGTCTGGGGTACTCATTAATACATACACCTCACATATATCAATTCTTTAAAGAAATAGTTAATACTCCTGTATTGGCACTCCTGGAACTTAATAATTATTGTCTGCTTGGAGGAATAATTATAGGAACAATAATTGGAATAATTTTTGCATGGATATTTACCTATATAATCCAAAAATTGCGAAAAGCTTTATTCATAAGTTCAGAAAATAAAATTATTAATAAAATTGCAGCAAACCCAATAATTAAATTTTTCATAAGAATTATTTTCGGCAAACAGAAAACCAGTCTTGAAGATACACTTAAAATCAAATCTAAGCTTATACGAAAAGGATTTTTTTACCCGTTTATTGTTTTTGTAATCATATTAATAATTGTAGATTTATTTTTAATATCTCCTTTGGCTAAACATATAATTATATCAAATACAGAAACTCTTACAGGTGCAGAAGTTAATATTGATAGTTTAAGTTTATCTGTATTCAGAAGTAAACTAAAAATAGAAAAGCTTCAGATTACAGATTCTACGAATCCTCAAAACAACCTTATATATGTAGAAGAGCTTGACGCTCAGCTAAACATAACAGAACTCTTGAGAAAACGTTTTGTAGCAGACAAAGCAATAATAAGAGGAGCATCAGTTGATACTAAAAGAACAAAACCGGGAAAAATATATTCATCAAAGAAATTAAACACTCCTACCCTGAATTTTCCCGAGTTAAAAACTGAAGACAATAGTATACCTGCAATATCCGAAAATATTTTAGAGAAAATTAAAAAATCAGAAAAATATATAGAAACAATTCAAAAATACTATAAAATTGTTTCGGAAAATCTTAAAGTATTACCAAAGTCACATGCTACAGATAAACACAGAAAACATAGCGAACTTCTAAATCAGACGGCAACAGAGCTTGAAGAAAAACATCCTACAATTTTATTTAAAGAAATATCAGGAGACTCAACGTTACCTTATCCGCTGGACATGAAAATATCCAATATATCAACCGCACCTGAACTGGTGCAACCTCCTATAAAAATATTTATTACTCCAAAAAAGAAACAGACAGACCCTCATCTGGAATTAACTTTAAAAACAACCCTCGAATCTGATTATATTGATATATCTCTTAAAGGATTATTTTTAAGAGATATTAAACTTACAAATGCTTTACCTTCATTAAAAAAAGTTAAAGCAAATATAAATACAAAAGGTTCGTTTAACAAAAATCACTTAGAATTGCCATGCATAGTTACACTGAGTGATTTGCAAATGGATAAAAAAATCCATTCTAACATTAATTTAAACACTATAGAAAAATTTAGCTTATACTTCAACATTATGGGAAGTATAGACAAAATAAGTATTGTTCCTGATCATAATAAAAATACACAAAGCATAAAAAAAATTCTAACAATTGGAACACAAAAAATTCTGAAAAATAATCTGGATAGCATAGTAAAAGATAATGATAGCGTTAAAGATATAAAGAATAAGGTTTTTGATATTTTTAAATAGAAATAGATCCTTTCATATTGCATAAAAAAAAATATGAACTATTCTTAATGACAATTGGAAATAAGTGTGAAACTCACATAAAGAGGGAAAACGGTGTAAATCCGTTGCGGGCCCGCCGCTGTAATCGATGATGAAAGCAAAATATACCACTGTTTGAAAAAATGGGAAGGTTTGTTAGTAAAACGATTCGAAAGCCAGAAGACCTACTTATTTTATCCATGCAGCTCTCGTGGTGAAGAGAATGCAAAATTTGTTTTGAAGATAAAAAACGCTGTCTTCTCAGGACCATACTGCAGAAGATGGCGTTTTTGCATATGTTCCTTTCATACAACAAGTAACAATCAGAAAGGAAAAAGTTAATGAAAAAACTATTACTGTTAACAGCTATTTGCTTAACAGCAGGACAAATTTATGCTTCTGAATTCAAACCGGCAGTAGCCAGAATAGCCTCATATCTTGAAGGTATTGTAGAGCTTAAGGTCAAGCAGGGACAACAGGTAAAAAAAGGTCAACTCCTGTTTACTGTATCTACAGAATATACAGAAATTGTCAAAGAAAAATGTAAAAATGGTGTATGGTTTTATCAACAGGAATATGACAGAATTAAAAAACTTGCAGCTACACATTCAAAATCAATAGATGATCTTCAGCTTGCGGAAAAAAATTTAGCCGATGCTAAAGGTTCATTAGACATAGAAAATCTGTTAATAGATAAATGGTCAAAATATTATGCCCCTTTTAATGGAGTCGTAACAAAAATCTATAATTATGATGGTTCGGGAGTTTCTAGCGGTTCGGGAAACTGCGATAGAAATGATGCAGTTATGGAAATAACTAAACTAGAAGATTACAATAGATTAAAAGCAGCAGGCAATCTAGATGACCAGCAGGAAACAGCTTATGTTGCACCAATGACAGACGGTTTATTAGATGTAAAAGTTTCACAGGGCCAAAAAGTAAAAAAAGGACAGTTGCTTTTTAAAGTTGATATGGCTTATAATCAAATAACTAAAAAACAGCAGGAAGCTAAAGTAACTTATTATAAAGATAATTATGGAAGAACAAAGAAACTTTATGGAACCAACACGGAATCTTTAAAGACTTACCAAACAGCCCAATATGATATGATAAATGCTATTCAGGATTTAAAAGGAACAAACCTTATTATAAATGAACGTTCAAAATATAGTGCTCCGTTTAACGGAACAGTATCTGAAATAATACACTACTCAGGTTCAAATATATTTACAGGTCATACGGTCCTTAAAGTTACTAAAGACTGATCCCAATATGACATGATATCATATATAGTCTGAGTTCACATCATTAATCGTTTTTAATAATTTTACAGAATACAACTTTGTGTGAACTCACACTATAACTAAATATCACCTAATATTCTTTTTATTCTTAACCTTAAAACAGGAAATTTGATAGGCTTTACAATATAATCCGCAGCGCCTAAATCTAATCCCTGTACTTCAAACTCCTCTTCATGCCTTGATGTTAAAAATATCAAGGGTACATCAATTTTTTGCTGTTTTAATATTTTAAGTAACTTAAATCCATCAAGATTAGGCATATTAACATCACTTATAATTAAATCAAACTTCTTCTCACCAATGGTTAAAAGAGCACTAACACCATCATCTGCAACAGATACATCATATCCCTGTCTTTTTATATAATGCTGAAGAAGATTTCTAATGTTAATATCATCATCAATAAGAAGAATAGATTTCTTCCTGTTTGGATCATTGTTTTGTATATTTGTGTCTACTTTATCAGTGGTAATAGGAACCTGTTTATATTGCGGTCGAGTACGATTTTTAGGTATAGACTGCTCTGATTGCTGAGTCTCAACTATACTACTATTTGAACTAGGATGAATAGACTGATTAATATCTTGTTCCTCTAGTTCATAAATAGATTCAGGCTTTGCAACAGGACTCGGAATACCTCCCGAAAAATCAAAATCGTCAGAACCATCATCAAGCGCTGCAGAAGCTCTATCCAATATTTTATTACGAGTATCAATTACCTGTTCTTTTTCTTCTCGAAGAACGTACTGATAAGCATCCTTAACTGTAAAGATTTTATCACGTACTTTATCCAATACATGGTCCACTATTAGATACGCACCTTTTCTTCTTAAGAAATCCCTGATATCAAGAACAGAAACACCCTCCCTTATCATCTTGGCTATTTCAGGTGTAACAGTCAATATTTCATATACACCTTCTCTACCATGGTAACCTGTATTATTGCATTTCAAACATCCATTTGTAACAACCGTCTCTGATGGAATATCATCCGTAAATGGAGACAGCATTTCTATTTCCTTCTCAGTAATATTAACTATTTCTCTACAGTACGGACAGGGTTTTTTTATTAGACGCTGAGCAATAATACCAATAACAGCATCAGCCATAGCTGCTCGCTGTACGCCAAGCCTTTCTAAACGAAACAACGCTGCAACAGAATTTTTGGTATGCATTGTCGTTATTGTCATGTGACCTGTACTGGAAAAGTCTATTGCCATCTTTGCAGTATAATTATCTCTTGTTTCACCCAAAAACAGGATATCAGGGTCTTGTCTAACAATAGATCTTAACAGTGTTTCAAAAGTCACACCACGTTTTACGTTAATCTGCTGCTGGTTTGCATGAGGAATTCTGTATTCAACAGGATCCTCAACTGTACATAGACTTCTTGCATGAGTATCAATTGTTCCAATTAAACTATATATCGTAGTGGTTTTACCTGAACCCGTAGGGCCAACCACCATTATTAATCCGCTAGGAGTCCGTGCAAGTTCTACAAGATCATTCCTTTGATCAGGAGTCATACCTAAGTCTTTTAATTCAAGAACTTTTGCATGAGGTTCCAGTAACCTTATAATCATACTTTCTCCATCTGGAGTTGAAGTAGTCGCAAGCCTCAAACGAAATGCTCTATCTCCAATTTTTGTATCAACACTACCATCCTGAGGCAACAGCTTTTCTGCAATGTCGAGTCCACCAACAGATTTGAAATGATTGAGCACCATGTTACCTGTAGCCCTTTTAAGCGTTAGAATATCCTGAAGTTCTCCATCAACCCTAAATCTTATTACAACTGATGTCTGTTTGGCTTCGATATGAATGTCACTGGCACGTTCCATAACTGCTTTATAAACTATTTTATTAGAAATATATTTAATAGGATTTGGATATTTAGAACTTTCAATATCAATATCTTCATCAAGAGCACCAAAGACCACATTATCCTGATCTTCACCATGCGCCGGATCAATATTAAATAATATTTCGGGTTCCCGAGTACCTAACTTTTTATGCTCTTTAAAAAAAGTGAGAATATTCTGAGGCTCGGTAATAAAAATACGGTAGTTCTGACCTTTTGCTATCTGATCCAATGTATCAATAAGTTCCCAGTTAAAAGGATTTGCTACTACAAAATCAGATCCAAAAACATATTTACCTTTAATCGGTATAACAAGATTTGCCTTACAAAAATGTGCTCCCAAAATATCAGTATTAATCGTTTCCGGGACAATAACCTGGAGATATTTTAGATGAAGAAATGCAGCAATATATTGAGCCATGTGCCTATCACTTATCTTTAGTATTTCCGCCATATCATAAGGCTTCATACTATCGCAACTATCAATTTGCTCTTTCTCTTCTTCTGTAAAATTGAGCTGATTTTTTAAGAATCCCCTAAATTTATCAAAATAATCAGCCGTTAACACCTGCCCCAGAGGAATTGTTCCATTAGAAACCTCCATCCACTCAAAACTTCTTGTAAGATTAATCCAAACTTTATCTAAGAGTGTATGCTTTTTTATAGGTTTCTCAATATAATCCGATGCACCAACCTGAAATGCCCGGGCTTTATCTTCCACCTGGTCAAGAGCACTCAGGAAAATAATAGGTGGATGATAGTCAGATTCTTCACGTTTACGAAACTCTTCACAAAACTCATATCCGTTCATATCCGGCATTAAAATATCCAGAAGAATCAAATCTGGTTTCTGTGTATCAATAATACTATTTACATTTGTAGGATTATCGGTAGTAATTACATTATAATTTTCAGCAATAAGAAAAGTTTTGATTAACCTCTGACACTCCGGGTCATCATCAATACTTAAAATCAAAGGTTTTTTCATACTCATAATAAATATAACCTGTAGTTTCAAACTTTGCAGTTAATATGAACATAGCATAAGAGACAATAATTAAGCTCGCTAAAATATCTATTCGTACACAATTTCGATTCTCTCAAGATAGTCTACAAGTTTATCTACTTCTTCATTTATAACCTTTACATCTCGAGTATTGCCGGCTTTCTCAAGAACTTTTCCTATTTCGGAAATATATTCAAAGCCGTAGCTTGATCCCGTTCCCTTCATGTTATGTCCAAATTTATATATAAAATTAAAGTCAGATCTTGAAATAGCACCTGAAATATTTACGCAACTTTTTTTAATATTATCAATATATTCGGGAACTATACATTCTATATCTTTGTCTACTTTGACTGTAATTTTTTCAGGAGTTTCGTCACCAAAAGCCATAGCTTCTAACTCACCTTCTTCGTTTGAAGTTTCATCCTCTTCTACATCCCCTGTCAAATAATCTAAAATATCTTTCAAATCCCCTTTTTTAATAGGCTTAATTAGATAGCCATCACACCCAATATCAAAGCTTTCTTCAATATGTTCAGATTCATCATTTGCAGAAACCATTATAATAACAGCCTGTTTATTTCTTGCTGTCTCCGCTTCTATTCGACGCATTTCTTTAACAGTAGCAAAACCATCCATTTCAGGCATCAAATTATCAATAAAAATCAAATCAAATTCATCATCTACAAATAGTTCCAAGGCTTTCGCACCACTTTCAACTAAATCTAGTTTTGCCCCATACTCTTCAAATAATCGCTTTGCCAACATACGAAAAGATTCATTGTCATCAACATAAAGTATTTTTAATAAAACTATATTTTTTTGTTCTTTTTCGTTATTTCCCATAAAAACAAAACCTCTGTTTAAAGTAAAGTATTAAGATATTATATAATTATTAATATATAATAAAAATCCATATAAAGTCAGTATCAAAAACTTTTTTTCCCTCTTTTTTTTGTGAACATAATAAGAAGATATCTGAGGATAAAACTTAAATCAAGAAATTTGATAAATTTTAACAGCAAAATAATCAGAGCTATTAATGTTTTTTTCAGTTATCAAGATATATTAGATTCACTTAAAACTTGTTTTATAAAGCAGGTTTTAGTTCGTATCATATATGATATATACCAAACTATATTTCAAATTTACAAAATATTTTTACGGAAAAACTAAATGCTAATAACACTTTTAAATTATCTTTATGTGGGATTTTTTGTCCTTTTCTTCTTTGGTTTTTGTATATTTATTCATGAATTGGGACATTTTCTTGCTGCCAAATGGAGAAAAATGCATATAGTTGCTTTTTCTATAGGCTTTAAAAAAATATGGGGATTTACTCATAATGGTATTGAATACCGGATAGGCTGTCTACCGTTTGGTGGATATGTTGATATTCCTCAATTAGAAATATCCACAGCTGACAGAAAAGAAGAAAAGCTTCCGCCAATCAAGCCATGGGATAGAATAATAGTTGCATTTGCAGGACCTTTTTTCAATATTTTATTCGGCCTTATCCTCGCTACATTTTTATGGATTCACGGAATTCCCCAGGTTAGCCCAAAAATGCACTCAATAAAAGTTGCAGAAATCACACATAACAGCCCGGAATATGAAGCTGGTCTCAGAACTGGCGACAATATTGTTCGATTGAACGGAAAACCTTTTTATACAGATTGGAACGGCTTTGTTCAAAAGATAATTTTTTCTGTCGGAGATATTAGACTCGGAATACAAAAAGATAATGAAGTTAAAACAATCAGTTACTACCCGGTTGTTAATAATAGCGAATTTCCAGAAATGGCAAAAGAGGGCTTGCCATACCCATTCTTCAAACCTGAAATACCCGTAATAATCCAGGTAGCAAAAGATTCTATAGCTGAAAAAGCAGGATTAAAATCCGGTGACAGAATAATTAAAATAAATAGTAAACCGATAATGGATGTTGAAGAATATTCTGCAGCCTTAGATAACAGCAACGGTCAACCAATGAAAGTAACCGTAAGAAGAGATGATAAGGACTTCTCCTACAAAATAACTCCTTCTGCCTATGGGGATGGAAAGAAGTATTTAATCGGAATAAGTTTCAGTTCCAGTTCAATGCCTATTGTACTTGAGCATATAAGAAAAAATTCCCCGGCAGAAAAAGCCGGCTTAGAATCTGGAGATATAATACTAAAAGCAAATAATATTAATTTGAATAGTTTAAAACAGTTTACTTCTATAATTAATAACAGTGGAGGTAAAACTGTCAATTTAGTATTAAAACGCAATAATAAACTGTTTGGATTAGATGTCACCCCCAGACTCTATTACTATATCAAAGGGATATCAATAGAATTTTTTGATTACCCCACTCCAATACAACAATTTGTTAACGTTATTTTAATGAGTTATAAATCTATAAAGGGAATTTTTACAGCAGGAAGCAGAATAAAAGCAAAACATATGAGCGGTCCGGTAGGCATAGTAACCGTTATAGGAAAAGCTGTGTTTAATGGTTCAATTGTATACGCACTGAATATTATTACATTAATAACATTCAGTCTTGCATTATTAAACTTATTACCTCTTCCGGTATTGGATGGCGGACATATATTAATTTCAATAATAGAGATCATTACTGGTCGCAGTCTACCGGCAAATTTTCTTCAGCCTATTTGCATGGCATTTGTATTTTTACTAATCACTTTAATGATTTTTGTCACGTTCAATGATGTAAACAGATTAACTAATTTCACAAGCTATTTTAGTAATGATTCATCTAAAAGCTCAAAACAGTTAATAACAAAGCCACTAACGAACCAATCTACGCCAACCTCAAAAGCAGAAAGTAAATAAAGGGAATATTGATGCTGCCTCAAAGAAGAAAAACAAGAGTTGTAAAAGTTGGTAATATATATATTGGCAGCAATCACCCGGTATCTATTCAGTCCATGACCAATACTGATACTAGAGACTGTCAGGCGACATTAAAACAAATTTCTAGTCTCGAGAAAGCCGGTTGTGAAATAGTAAGAATCGCCATACCTGATATGGAAGCAGCAAATAATATTGAGAACATTGTAAAGAAATCCAAAATTCCTGTTATTGCTGATATTCACTTTGATCATAAACTTGCTTTAACTGCAATTAACTCAGGAATACACGGCATAAGAATTAATCCAGGAAACATAGGTTCGGCAGATAAAGTAAAATCCGTAGCTGAGTCTGCTGCAGCTGCCGGTATATCAATACGTGTTGGAGCAAATTCAGGAAGTCTATCAAAAAAGTTTCAGCATAAAGTAACAGATAATAATACAAACACAGATAAAGCTATAAAGTTGGCTAATGCTTTGGTAGATAGCGCAATGGAACAATGCGAATTATTAGAAAAATATGGTTTTAAAGATATTAAAGTATCACTAAAAGCTTCTGATACTTTAACCACTGTTGCCGCTTATAGAAAATTCTCTAAAATAGCAGATTATCCGTTACATATAGGTGTAACTGAGGCCGGAACACAATTTCAAAGTACAGTTAAATCATCTATTGGAATAGGTTCCCTTTTAATTGACGGTATTGGTGACACAATAAGAGTAAGTGTTACAGGAACACCGGAAAGTGAAATAAAAATAGCAAAAGCCATACTTGAAAATAGCGGTCATCTTCATCCATGCCCTGAAATTATATCATGCCCTACCTGTGGAAGAACAGAAATCAACTTAATTGAAATGGTTGAAAAAACTGAAACCTTAATAAATTCGCTAAAAGCAGAGGGGAAGAAATTTAAACCATCAAAGATTGCAGTTATGGGATGTGCTGTTAATGGCCCTGGAGAGGCCAAAGATGCTGATATAGGAATTGCCGGCGCAGGGAAAAGTAGTTTTATTCTTTTTAGATCAGGTAAAACAATAGGGGTATATACTGCAGATAAAGCTTTTCAGAAATTTGAGGAGGAAATAAAAAAACTTCTTCTATGAAATAAGAAAAAATATTATTTTGATATTTTTTAAATTTCGAACTGGCAAATTGAGAAGTTAGAACTAGTATTTATCTTGTGTTCTTAACTAGGTTCAATCCTCTTAAAAGCAAACCGAATATTAAACGTAAATATTTGGTTGTTAAATAGTAATAGCTTTTAAAGATTATTGTTTAATATATAAATTATTTTGGGTAAATAAAATGTTAAAACGAATATTTAAATCTGCAATTCAGAGGTCTTCCGCAAAAAAGAAAAATGAGATATCAGCTGACAGCGAAACTCATAATAATACTTCTGTAATCTTAGAAAAAAACACCGAAACAAAAGAAAGTACCCCTCCTCTTTCAATAATATTAGACGATAAAACAGCTCCACAGGAAATAAAAAGTCATTTCCCAAAAGAAATTGAGGAATCAAAAACTCCACAGGAAATAATTGAAGAATCAATTGAAGAAAAAAAAATTTCTATGCATGAAATAGAAAGAGAACTTATTGAACTTTGTACTGAAGCTGAAAAATTAGCTATTTCCACCAATTGGGAACCTACAAATAAAGCTCTAAACAGGTTAATTGAAAAATGGGAAGAAACAGACATTAAGAATCAATTCAATGATCTAAAAATTCGCTTTGAAGAAGCACGTACCAAATTTAATAAAAAATATGAAAGCCATGCTATAATTAAACAGAATATTAAACTCAGAGAAGACATCTGTTTACAAATTGAAAAATTGATAGAAGAAGCTGACTTGGAAGAATCATTATCTCAATTGAATAAACTACAAGCGCATTGGAACAATGCAGAACCGATTCCTCCAAGATATTTCGAAATTCTGGAAAAAAAATACAAATCACTGATTTCTAATTTTCACCAAGCAGCTGAAAAGTTAAAATTAGAAAAAGAAAGAAAAATTGAAGAAGAAAGAAAAATTGAAGAAGAAAGAAAAATTGAAGAAGAAAGAAAAATTGAAGAAGAAAAAGAATTAATTGCCAGTGAAAACAAACCTGCTACTACATCGCCACAAACAGAAAAAAATGTTATTGATGATAAAACAGAGCAGGAGAAAGAAACACCTAAACAAAACAGCGATGAGCTTATTAAAAATATTGAAGAACTTTTAAATTTGCTGCAAGAGTTAACAAACACAGATGATACAAGATCTGCTCTGAATAATATTAAGGAAATACAGGAAAAATGGGAAAATATTGAAAACGGCCCCATAAAGAAAAAATATTCAAGCAAATTCAAAAAATTGTTTAAAGACTACTTTGCAAACCTTAAATTTATTCAGCAAAAGGATAACTGGCAAAGATGGGAAAATTACACAAATAAACATCTATTATGTGAGCAGGCAGAGAACCTTCTTAACGAAAATGATTTATATAAAGTATCTAAAGAAATAAAAGCCATTTGGGAAAAATGGAGAACAATTGGCCGCGCTCCTAAAGAAAAAAATGATATAATCTGGAACAGATTTAATAAAACACGCCGTGAACTGAATAATAGATGCAAAGACTTTTTTAATAATTTACAGAAAGAACGACAGGTTAATTTAGAAACAAAAATCAAACTCTGTGAAGAAGCTGAAAAACTTAAAGATTCAGAAGATTGGGAAGACACTGCAAATGCTTTGAAAGATATTCAGGCCAGATGGAAAGAAGCAGGTAGAGCTCCTCAACCTCAGGATGACGAACTATATCAGCGCCTTAGAACTGTCTGCAACTTTTTCTTTGAAAAAAGAAGTACTCACTACAATAAACTGCATGAACGTCAGGCTGTGCATAAAGAACGAAAAAAAGAACTATGTGACCAGGCAGATGAACTTGTAAACTTACCTTGGAAAGAAGCATTTAAAAAAATAAAAGATTTAAAAGCACAGTGGCGCGTTACTCATCCAGCAGGTAGAAGAGATGAACAGGCTCTATGGACACGTTTTAATAAATCAATTGATGATTTTATTGCAAAAATAGAAAAGGAACGGCCTGAAAATCTCAATAAGAAAAATTCTTTATATGAAAAAGCTTCAGACCTATCAGAAAGTATTAAACATGACAGTAACCTTATAGAGCTTGGTCAGGAAATCGAAAGTTTATATACAGAGTGGAATCAAACCGGTCCTGCACCTAAAGAACAGGACTATGATCTGGCATTCCGTTTTGAAGATAAGATGAAGGAAGTCCGACATACTTATAATGAACTCTTAAAACAGGAAAAATCAGAACTCATTAAATTCCGTCTACAAAAAGAATACCTTATTGATAAATTTGAAAGAACAGTTGCTGAAGCAATTCTTGACAGCAATATGAACAACTGTATAGACAAAGTAAAACAAATAGAACGTGAATGGGAAAATATTGTTGCTGCAGATTCTAATGAAAAAGAAGATGAGCTGATCGAAAAAAGATTCAAAGAAGTTTATGAAGCTTTCTACAACGGTAAAGAAGAATTTTTCGTTAGTCGTAAAGAGAACCGGAAACACAACTTAAATACAAAAAGGAAACTGTGTATCCAGCTCGAACATTTAGCCGAAATTGACGTGCCAAAAGAAATGATTAATACTCATAAATCACATACTCTTGCTGATGAAATTAAGTTCTCTATTGAAAATAACTTTGGATCTAAGAAAAACAAAACAAGTGATGATATACTTTCAAAGTACCAAAAAATACAGAACACCTGGGACAGTACCGGTCCTGTTCCTATTGATTATTATGAAAAAATACATATGCGATATCAAAGAGCATGCCAGTCATTAGAACAAAAATTAAAAGAACAATAATAATATAAATTTAAGAACCTGAATCCAATCTACTTCGATTCAGGTTTTAAAGTTTACAGACACTCCTTGTTTATTAAAAAAGTCCTATAAGAACAAAATAAATGGATAAGATAAATTCCTGCCCCCTTTGCAAAACAGAAGAAACATATTTTTTGTATAAAGATAAAAATCGTACTTACTATTTATGTGATAATTGCGGTTTAAGTTTTGTTCCTCCAGAGTTTAGATTACCTCCAGAGAAAGAGAAAAAGCGCTACGACTTACATACAAATTCGCCTAATGATTTAAACTATCGCAGGTTTTTAGATAAACTTTTCTTTCCGATGCTAAAATATATATCTCCTAATAGTAAGGGATTGGATTTTGGTTCAGGCCCTGGGCCAACTCTTTCTTTAATGTTTGAAGAGGAAGGCCATTCAATGGAAATTTTTGATTTCTTTTATGCGAATGACTGTTCTGTCTTCAGTAAAACATATGACTTTATTACAGCAAGCGAAGTTTTGGAACATCTTTTCAGTCCTTTTACAGAGCTTAACAAGCTCTGGCAATGTTTAAAACCAAACGGGCATTTAGGTATAATGACTCAATTGTTACCAGAAAAAAATGAATTTGATACCTGGTATTATAAGAATGATCCGGCGCATGTTTGTTTCTTTTCTAAAAAAAGTTTCGAATGGATAGGCAAACAATGGCATTCAAAACCTTTTTTTATTGATAAAGACATAATAATTTTCTCGGAGCAGCATAGCCGCAACCAATTTATTTCACACTGAGTCACAGGGAACACAGAGAAAAAATAAAGCAAATTGATGACCTTCATACTATAATTTTTATAGTAACCAAAAAAAATATGGAGGTCATCATGAAACTGTTAAAATTATACAGCAAAAATGTACTTGGTGCAATAAGCGGTTTAGACAGAATCAGATTTAGAGGAACAATTAGATGGCTTGCAAATGAGCTTGGTATCCGTACTTTTCTTAGTAGGTCTAAAATATTATTTAAAGATTTTGATAAATGGGCTATGGCAAGAACAGCATTTATAACAGACAGTTGTACTAAACAGGCAGCAAAGCTTGGAATTAAAATAATTTACTTAAGAACCGGAGCAATTGATAAAGAAAAATATGTAAGAAAATATGCTGATGAAAATAATATTAAGAATGGTCCTATTTGTATACTCAGCGTTGTAGAACCTTGTATAAGTCCTAAGATTATAGGCAATAAAGAAACAAAAAAACTTGAGATTCATATGATAACAAGAAAGTGTAAGAAATTCTATTTATATTTTGATGATCCTGAGTTTGGTTTTGGTCATGTAAGGATGCAGACATGGCTTCCCATGAATATTTTCATAAATCTTAATGGTCGCCACTGGCTTGAGAAGCAGTTAATAAAAAATAAAATTGCTTTTATAAAAGACAGAAACAGTTTTCCCTGGATAGGAGATCTTGACACTGCACAAAAGTTATTGTTTGATCAATTAAAAACTGATTGGAATTCATTTCTCTGTAATATTGCTCTTTCTTTATGTCCTGATTTAAATAATATTTTTAATCCTTTGAAAATGGATTATTATTGGTCTGCAGATGATACAGAGTGGGCGACAGATGTTATGTTTAAATCAAAAGTCGAACTTGATAAACTATATCCTTTTCTCTTGGAATACGGAATGAAAGTTTCAGATAGTGTAAGCGTTCTCAGGTATTTAGGTAAGTCAAAGATAACAACATCGGGAAAAATCAGAGGAGTTTTACCTAATGAGATAATGAGTGACTGCAGAAAACGTTTTGAAGGAATAAGGCTAAAACATTGGGTAAACTCTAATTCTGTAAAAATGTATAACAAAAGTAACAATCTTTTGAGATTTGAAACGACTATAACAAATACAAGAGAATTTAAAGTATTCAGGAAACCTGAGAATGATGATACAAAGCCTGAATCATGGTTAAAAATGCGTAAAGGTGTAGCTGATCTATATCGTCGGTGTCAAATAAGTCAAAAGTCAAACAATAGATATGCAGACGCAATAAGTGCTGCTAAAGTAAAAGAAACATTAAAAGAAGTTTCAGGCAGCTGCTGTCAGCGAATAACCAAAAAAGGCAGAAAGCACAGAGCAATAAATCCATGGAATATTGAAGATTTCAAACTTTTACTCTTTCTAACCAAAGGCGGAATAAGTATTAACGGGTTTAGAAATTCTGATATAAAGTTCCATCTGTTTGGTAATACAAAAAAGCTTTTAGAAAAAGATAAAAAATACTTTTCCGGAAAAGCAACAAGGTACATTAGATTATTGCGGGGACATGGGCTGATAAGGAAAGTACCCAAAGAAAATCGATATGTTTTGACAGAAAAAGGACGGAAGTTCTCTACGTCATTAATATACGCTTCAAATGTTGATGTAGAGAAACTTATGGATATTGCACAATGAAAACCTTGTTAAAAAAACAAGAAGTTTATTGATTGTAGTACAAAGACATTAGATTGCAAAAATCATATTAATTGATATAATTTATCTTAACTTTACAGTAAAAAAATCAATAATTCTCAGTTAATTATAACCAATAAATTATAGAGGAACCTACAATGTCAGAAGTAATAATCAATGATGGTAATTTGAAATCAATTATAAGTCCTGATTATGGAGCTGCAGTATTAGCACTATATTTTTCAAAAGATGACCATGAAATAGCTATTATGCCTGATGCAACCCAAAAAGGCTGCAAGCTTGATGCATCAAGCTTTCTAATGATACCATATTCAAATCGTATAGAAAATGGAAGTTTTACATTTGAAGGTAAAAATTATCAACTGCGCAACGGAGATAAACATTCGATCCATGGAGATGCCAGAAAAAGAAAATGGAATTATGAGAAAGTCTCTGATTCTAAAGTTGTATGTCTTTTCAACTCTGCAGAACATGAAAATGTTAACTGGCCCTGGCCTTTTACTGCCAAAGTAGAATACTCTATATCAGACAACTCTTTCACATCTAAAGTAAGTCTAAAAAATGAAGGCAATACCCCTATGCCGGCCGGTTTCGGATGGCATCCATATTATAACCGCAGTCTTACCAAAAGCAACGAAGCAGTACATATACAATTTAAGACAAACGGAGTATATCCCGATACCGACGGCAACTGTATTCCAACAGGATGTTCATTACCACCTTCTGATAAACTTGATTTTTCTAAGGAGAAACTATTAGATCCAAAAGTCCATATAGATAACTGTTACGAAGGATATAACGGAAAAGGATATATATTATGGTCTGAAAGCAAAATAAAAGCATCATATTCCTGTTCTCCGGAGTGCTCACATGTAATTTTCTTTAACCCTGATGAAACTTTTTTTGCATTTGAACCCGCCACCAATGCAAATAATGGAGTAAATCATATTAATGACAAAAACTTCAACAGCGGTACAGTTACATTACAACCAGGTGAAACCTTGACCGCAACATTTGCAGTAAAAGTCGAAAATTTATAACTTAAAATGCTGTTATACCAATAATATATTGCTTTTCAGTAGTTTGCTTAACCTCTAACTCTTAGTCTTAATCTTAGTCAAAGTCTTAGTCCTCTATCTTAAAAACCTAGACTATGACTAAAGATTCATAACTTATTAAAATTGCTTTTTAATAACCTTTAATTAAGGAAAAATCATGGCTCTACTAGAATATATAAACAAAGGCGTAGACAAAATAATTCCATATGAACCTGGAAGACCTATTACTGAAGTAGCAAGAGAGTTTGGGCTAAATTTAGATCATATTGTAAAAATAGCATCAAACGAATCTCCAATGGGAGTTTCTCCTATAGCAATGGAAGCTATGAAAAAATCAATAAGTGAAATGAGTCTGTATCCGGATGGCGGTGCATATTATTTAAAAAAGAAACTTGCAGCCAAGTTTAATATTTTACCTGAAGAACTTGTTATTGGAAATGGTTCAAATGAAATTCTGGAATTTATAGCACACTGTTTCCTATCCAAAGACACTTCAGTGGTTATGAGTAAACATGCATTTATCATCTATAAACTGCTTGGTGTAATGTCTGAAAGTGAAGTAATAGAAGTTCCTATGAAAAAAGGACTTGTGCATGATCTTGATGGTATGCTAAACGCTATAAAAGATAACACAAGAGTTGTGTTTATATGTAATCCAAATAATCCAACTGGCAGTATGCTGCATGAAAACGAAATAGCAAAATTCATGAAACATGTGCCGGATGATGTACTTATTGTTTTCGATGAAGCTTATGCAGAAATCTGTCAGAAAGAAATGCCAAACACATTATCATATGTTCATGAAGGTAAAAATGTTATTGTTTTGCGTTCATTCTCTAAAGCTTACGGACTTGCGGGCCTTCGTGTCGGATATGGAATGTCGACACCAGAAATAGCCAAAGCCCTTAATAAACCAAGACAACCTTTTAATTGCAATAGAATGGCTCAAATAGCTGCAACTGCCGCATTAGATGATAATGAATTCATACTAAAAACAAGAGAGCTTTACAGAAAAGGAATTAGGCAACTTACTACTGCATGCCGAAAAATGAAACTTGAGTTTATACAACCCACTGCAAATTTTATCCTGATTAAAGTAGGCAACGGAGCTGAGGTCTTTCAAAAATTACAGCAAAAAGGAGTAATTGTAAGGCCTATGGCTGCTTATATGCTCTCGGAATGGATAAGAGTATCAATCGGTACCAGAAAAGATAATGACAAGTTTATAACAGTACTGGAAGAAATACTAAAACACTAAAGAAAAAATTTACTATGTTTAAATATTTCAGAACACTAATATTTTCCTCTATTATCTTAACAGCAACTTTTACAGTCTTCAGTGCAAACCAACAGTCTTCTTCTCAAAAAATGGATAAGAAGCAGAAAGCAAAAACTACTAAACTATGGTATGAAGACTTATTCTTTAATGATGATAATTTTAATTTTGAAGCAATAAGAATGCTTGGAACAGCATATGGCGAAGGTACAGATATAGGGGAATGTATATCAACCATAAAAAAGATTAAAGATAAAAATTATAAAAGCTGGCATGAAGAATGGCTAGACACTGCAGATAGAATTCAGAAAAAAGCACAGAAAATGCAGAAATCCGGTAATATCATATCAGCAAGAAAACTCTATTTCAGAGCAGCCAGCTACTATGAAATAGCAGGTTTTTATCTCCATGCTCCTAAAACCCGTCAAATAGCAATAGAATCATGGAAAAAAGGTAGAGATTGTTTTTTAAAAGCAATAAAATCCATACCCTATATAACCAAAGTAAAAATTCCATATGAAGATACAACTCTTCCAGGTTACTTTATAAAATCGCCCTATGCAAAAGGAAAAGCCCCTCTTCTTATTGTAAACACCGGTTTTGACGGTACAAAGGAAGAACTTTATTTTTCTGTTGGTAAAGCTGCTGCTGAACGCGGTTATCACTGTTTAATGTTCGACGGCCCAGGTCAGGGTGAAGTAATACGATTACAAAACCTGCCATTCCGTTACGACTGGGAAAAAGTAGTATCTCCGGCAGTCGATTTTGCAATAGAACTACCGGAAGTAGATACATCCCGAATAGCACTAATGGGCAGAAGTATGGGAGGTTATCTTGCTCCAAGAGCTGCTGCTTTTGAAAAAAGGCTAAGTGCATGTATTGCAAACGGCGGTGTTTATTGTATGACAGAAGGTCTATATAAGAAACTCCCTACGGCCCTGATCAAGGCTATAAAAAGCAATCCCAATATGTTCAATACTACCATAAAAAGATACTGTAAATACAGTAGTGCTCTAAACTGGTTTATAACAAATGGAATGTGGACATTCAATGCTTCAACTCCTGCTGACTTTTTTACTAAGCTTGAAAAATACACAATGAAGAATGTAGCAGAGCAAATAATATGTCCAACACTTATTATTGACAGTGAAGATGATTTTTTCTTTGAAGGTCAACCACAAGCACTTTACAACTCATTAACCTGCCCCAAAACTCTATTGGTTTTCAGTGAATCTGAAGATGCAGAGCTTCATTGTCAAATGGGAGCAACAGCTATAGCAAATGAAGAAATTTTTTCATGGTTGAATAAAACATTTAACTATTATCCGTTTAAAGAACAAAAGGAAGGAAATAGTATTTAAGATATTAATATCTAGATCATCTCCTGCTTAAGATATCATATGGAAAATATACTTAAAATACCAATTGAGGCTGAAAAATTTATTTACGGCACATTAAATTATAGCAATTCCGCCAATGATAAATTAGTTATATTTGTGCATGGCCTTTTTGATAATGAGATATCACAGCTAATGTTTAATGCCGGGCACTATTTCAGTAAAAACAATTTTTCGAGTTTCAGGCTGAACCTTTACCACTTTAAACCTGATTCCAGACACTTTAGTGAATGTACACTCTCTCAACATTCTCTAGACCTGGAAAAAGTGATTGATTACTTTAAACCTAAATATAAATTTATTTTTCTGGTGGGACATAGTTTTGGCGGATTAACTGTAATAAATGCAAACTTAGAAAATGTAACAGCAGTAAGTTTATGGGAACCTTCATCCTTTATATCCTGCCCTCCTAATCTCTATATAAAATATAATGAGAAAGTAAAAAAATATATTTTTAACATAGGGTATGATATTGTCGTAGAAGAAAAATTTATGAATGACCTGAATAGTTATCCAAATGAACTGGAACTTATAAAAAAAATTAAATGTCCTGTTCAAATAGCATATGCTGACGGCCCAAAAGGAGGACAGATTGAAAGTAGTATACGCTACTTTAAAAATATTACACATAATGAAAAGAACTTATTACCAATATATGGTGCCAGTCATAGTTTCCGGGAAGAAAATACAGAAGAAAAATTATATAATAAAACAGCAGAATGGTTTAATAAAATCGAATCAGACTATTTTTAAGAAGAGGATCTTTTCATAGATAATGCAATTCTTTTTCTCTTCATGTCAACATCGATAACTTTCACTTTAACTTTCTGCTGAACTTTGACTATATCAGCCGGATCTCTAACATATTTATCTGCCAATTCGCTTATATGGACTAAACCGTCCTGATGAACACCTATATCAACAAAAGCTCCGAATTTAGTTACATTTGTTACTATTCCCGGAAGCATCATATCAACGCTAATATCTTCTATTTTATTAACTCCTTCAGCAAATGAAAAAATTTCAAACTCTTTTCTAGGATCTCTTCCAGGTTTTGCAAGCTCACTTAAAATATCTTTTAATGTTGGTAAACCAACTGTTTCAAAAATATAATTTTCGAGCTTAATCTTATTTCGTATTTCCTTGTTTTTAATTAGTTCTTTTACAGTGCAATTGCAATCTTTCGCCATATCTTTAACTATGCAGTAACTTTCGGGATGAACCCCCGATGAATCAAGAGGATTAACAGCATTACTAATTCTAAGAAATCCCGCAGATTGCTCAAATGCATTTGCACCCAAACGTTTAATCTTTTTCAATTCATTTCTTGACTTGAACAAACCATTTTCAGTTCGATAATTCACAATATTTTTAGCAAGCACAGGACCAATCCCTGAAACATATGTTAAAAGCTCTTCGCTCGCTGTATTCAATTCTACACCTACTGAATTCACACAACTTTCCACAACTGTTACCAAAGCACTTTTTAACTTTGTCTGATCAACATCATGCTGATATTGCCCTACTCCAATTGACTTAGGATCAATCTTGACTAATTCAGCGAGCGGATCCATCAACCTACGCCCGATAGAAACTGCGCCGCGCACTGTAATATCATAATCGGGAAATTCTTTTCTGGCAGTTTCAGATGCAGAATAAATAGATGCGCCTGATTCATTTACCATTACAATTATAATATTATTTGGAAACTTAAGAGAGCGAACAAATTCCTCTGTTTCTCTTCCGGCAGTTCCATTACCGATAGCAATAGCTTCAATATTAAATTTATTGCATAATTCAGCGAGCCTTTTTCCTGCTTCTTCAGCCTTAACTATGCTACTGCCAACAGGAAATATTGTTTCATTATGCAGTAAATCTCCTGAAGAATTTAAACAAACCAGCTTTGCCCCTGTTCTAAACCCAGGATCCAAAGCCAAAATATTTTTATGTCCCAAAGGTGCCTGCATTAATAATTCTCTCAAATTAGCAGCAAAGATATCAATAGCCTCATCATCGGCATTTTCTTTTATTTCTTTTATTACCTCGTTCTCAATTGAAGGCATGAGTAATCTTTTATATGAGTCGAGTAATGACTCATAAACCAAAATTGATGATTTAGATTTATTCTTTATAAAAATTTTGTCAAGTAAATACAGTGCACTCTCTTCATTTGGTCTAATTTTAACACTTAAAAATCCTTCATTCTTACCGCGAAAGATAGCAAGGACTCTATGCCCTGGCATTCTGGAAATATTCTCTTCCCAATTAAAATAATCTTTAAACTTAATTCCAGTTTCTTCTTTGTCTTTTATGACTTTTGAATAAATCACTCCTTTTTCCTGAAATAGCTTCCTAATTCTGTCCCTGGCTATAGAACTTTCGGCTATCCATTCGGCTATTATATCACCAGCACCACTTAAAGCATCATTTACAACTAATATATCCTTATCCGGGTTAATGTACTTCTCTGCCTCATTTTCAGGATTAAGTTGATAATTCTGTTCCAATATAGTTTTAGCAAGCGGTTCAAGCCCTTTTTCTCTAGCAACAACAGCACGAGTTCGACGTTTAGGTCTAAAAGGCAAATAAATATCTTCAAGAGTAACAATATCAGCAGCATTTAATAATTTTTTCTCAAGCTCCGGAGTTAAAATTTCTCTTTCCATTAAAGATTTCAGGATAGCTTCACGTCTTTTATTCAACTCTTTCAGCTGCTCATTTAAAGTTTTTATTTTTAATATTGCAGTCTCATCGAGAGAACCCGTAGCTTCTTTTCTATATCTGGCAATAAAAGGCACAGTAGCACCCGTATCAAATAGGTTAAGTACGGCATCAACATAATGCAGTTTTATGTTTAGCTTATCTGCTATTTGTCTGTTACTCATATCAAATTTCCTATTGTTATCAATTTAATAAAGACATAAAGCCAATGCTTAACCATGGTACATATGTCACCAAAAGAACCACAATCAACAATATCACTAAAAACGGTAATGAATACCTGATAACTGTAATAAGGGATTTATCAAATCTAAATGCAGCTAGAAACAGATTCATACCTACTGGCGGAGTCAAATAGCCAAGTTGAAGATTAACAAGAAATATTATCCCCAGATGAACAGGAGAGATACCATAAGCTTCAGCCATAGGCAATATTAACGGCACAACTACAATCAATGCAGAATAGATATCCATTAAGCAGCCAACAATAATTAAAGCCAGGTTTAATGCCAGAAGAAATTTCCAACGCGAATCAATATTCTCTACAACCCACTCAGCAGCCTGAGCAGGAATATTGGCATCAACAAGATAGCATGTTAATCCCATAGCAACACCAAGTACAATTAAAACACCCCCTACGAGTACAGCACACCTTAACAGTAAATTAAATAACTTTTCTATATTTAAGTCGCGATAAATACATGTTTCTATAAATAATATATAAACTACAGTTAAAGCTGCTGCTTCAACCATCGTACAAAACCCACCAAAAATACCAGCAAGAGCAACAACAGGTATTAAAAGTTCCCATTTCGCACGCCATAGAGAAACAAAGGCCTTGCCTACACTAAAAGTTTCTTTTTTCTGATGATCTCTTCTCTTCACCGCATGCCATATACACATAACACATATTGGAAGAACCAGAAGTATTCCGGGCAGTATGCCAGCTTTAAACATATCTACTATTGATATCTGTGCAATAACTGCAAATAATATTACAACAAGACTTGGAGGGAACAATAATCCTATGCTGCCTGTTGCAGTTAATAAACCAACAGAAAATTTCTCATCCGCACCACTTCCTATAAGTACAGGGAGTAACAAACCTCCCAATGCTAAAATAGTAATTCCTGAAGCACCGGTAAACGTAGTAAAGAATGCACAGAGCAAAGTTATTGCTACTGCTGTTCCTCCTGGAAACCAGCCAAACAATGCCTGAAAAACACCCACAAAACGTTCACTGGATTTACTCTCTGATAAAATAAAACCAGCCAAAGTAAAAAGAGGAATAGTCGGAAAAACCGGGGAAACTACAATTCTATACATTTCTGCAGGGATAGCAGATGTTGTTACTCCATCTGCCCAAAAAAGCAATAAGGCAGCACCTCCAAGAAATACAAAAATCGGAGCACCTAAAACTATTGATAATATAAGAATAGCAAATCCGGTATTTATAACCCACGAGGGAGCTATTGGATATATATAAGAAATAATTATAACAAAGGGCAAACTTAATAAAATAATAATAAAATTCGTTAAACGTTTTTTAGAAAAACAAATGATAAAGCCGACAGCCATCAGCGCAAACCCAACAGGCATGACTGATTCCGCTATCCAACTAGGTATCCAACCACCAAGTGTAATTGTACTTCCGGGATCAAAAAGACCGAACGGCCCTAACCAATTTACTACGAAATCGGGTAAATGTTCATCAGCAATCCCAATTGCCGGGGCTTCAGAAACAATCAATTGGAGACTTGCACCGCATAAGGCCCAACATACAGATGCAGCAATAAAAGGAGCCAGAATCATCGCGATGATTTTTAAAAATCGAGGCAGGAGATTAAGAGATCCTGCTATTCTCAAGTGCTTATCATCACGTACAGCTAAAATAGCACCTAAAAAACAAAGCCATAAAGTGAGATGCTGCATATAGTCAGTAGCACCAGGTATCCCAAAGCCAAAAACTCTTCTACCTAACATTTCTATACATGGAATTAAAGCCAATGCTAAAAGCACAAAAACAGTTAGCAAGTTACCGGAAAAACTCAAGGTATTCTTAAAAAATTTTATTTTAGCGGAGAGGTTAAGCATGAATTATATATTAACTGTTGAAAATTTGAAAGGTTGAAGTTGTTAAAGTCCTTGTATTCCCAATTCTGTTATTAACTTTTAATTATTGATTTTTCTGTATTCTTCCAATGCATTCTGGACTTTATCAAAAGCCTCTTTAGAAAACCTATGCCCCAGAAAAACAGGAAATAATTTTTCTTTTACTATATTCTGCCACTCGTTGGCAGCATCTCCTGAAATCTCATTAACCTTTAAACCGTGTTTTTTCATAGCAGCAATTGATTCTTCTTCTAAATCAGCTATTTCTGACCACAATCTAGAACTAAATTTATTCATGCTTTCTATAAGCTGCGGCTGTAAATTCTTTGGAATTCTATTCCAGGCTCTCTTTGACATAACAATAATCCCAGGCAAAGGCTGCCAGCGTAAACCACACATATTTTTAGCAAGAGAATACCACTGAAATGCCAATGAAACCTGCGGAGTAGCAGCAAATGCATTAACAAGTCCCGTTCTCAACCCTGGCATTAAATCCGTAACACTTAAAGGAACAGGATGAAATCCTGCTTTTTTCAGCGCTTCTTCATAAAGAGTTTCTGATCCCCAGAAAAACAGTTTTTGCTTTTTCATATCATCCGGAGTTATTACAGGATTCTTTGAGAAAAAATGAACCCATCCGGCATTATTCCAGGATAATACTTTGAAACCTTTTTTCCATATCTGCTCTTCAAAATAAGGACCTGCTTTTTTTATAACAAACTCAAGCTCTTCGTTAGTTTTTATATTATTCGGAAAAGTTATTGCAGTTATATCAGGATAAATAAACCCCATACCTGACGTAGTCAATGCCGCAGCGTGCAGTTGCCCAATCCTCATTTTTCTTATCATATCAGGATCATCTCCGGCCACACCTCCCGGATAAATTCTCAACCTTACTTTACCATTACTGAGTTTAGCCCATTCCTGACCAGTCTCTTTTAAAGCATTATACCAAGGAGAACCTTTCGGTGCTAAAGTTCCCAACTTAATAACCTGAGCATTTAGAGTAGTTAACAAAAGAAAAAAAGAATAAATTCCAAATAGAATAATATTAAATATTTTATTTCTGTTAAATAGTCCAATTGCTTTGTAAATCATCATTGTTCCTCTGTATAATCTATGAAAAGTTCTGGTATTTGATCTTTCAGCCATAAAGCGTGTTCGTGTGCTATAGTATTTGACAAACGCCATCTTTTAACACCGTCTACATCTACTTCAAGAGCTTCATTTATAAGTTTATTAAATAACTGTAAATTCTGTTGTTTTACAGCAACAGTTTCAGCATATACAACATATGGATAGGCTTTCTTTCCTTTAGTATACTCAACAGCCTTATCAAAGTGTTCTTTTGCTTTTTTATCACCTGCTCCGGATAATTCGGGTCTACTGCCTTCATATGCAATTAAAAACTCATGTGCAGCTCCATCATTATAGGATTCATCAAGTTCTAAAACCCTATTCATTATAGCACCGGCTACAGGTAATTCTGCAATATTGTCCATATCATTCTTATCTGCAGAAACTGCTCCGGCCCAGCCGACTGCAGCCCAGTACAGGAAAGGAACATCATCTATTGTTGTTTCTGACAATGTACTTTCAGTGTTTTCTATAATCCCTTTTTTAAAGCCAGGATGACGAGATTCAAGTGCATTCAGAGCATAATCACGACCTCGAAGACTCAACTTATGAGTACGCTTCCACAGGTGCATTGATTTATTGTAGTCTGCATTTTCCAATTTCTGAGCCTCAGTTCCTAAATGCCCATGTGCATACTGAATATAAGCAGAAGCAAGTCCAAGCAACAGGTCTGTATTAGTAGGGTCCTGGGCCAACATAACTTCCATTGTTTTCAGAGCAAAAGGCATTGCATCCCATACAAGCTCAGGATCATCATCAGAGACAATAACTTCCATTGTTTTTTCATTTGCAAGAGATTTACCTATCTGCTTAACAGCAGTTCTTTGAATAGAACTGCAGCCGAAACATGCGAGAAACAACAGAAGTCCCAGTGTTCTAATTTTTAAAATGCTTACCAATATTAATTTAGCCCAAATAAAACTTGATATTATAAATAACTTTATTAAGTATAACACGGAACTATCACTCTGACAAAGCTTTTCATCCCCCTTTTACAAGAATTAGCTTAAATAGTTCATTTATTGAATCTATTGAGGTAATTGCAAAACACTGGGGGGGGGGTTCGGTTTTGACTGAGCAAAACCCTCCAGTATTGAATCCAATAAATAATAATTATACTCCAACTGATACGATATTGTAAATGTTGTGTACAACAGCCTTGTACCCTGCTTAAATCATCAAACTATAAAAATAACGGAACCTTTTCTAAAGCTTCAGCAGAAATTCTAACCAATGATTTATCCGTAATCTTCAAAAAAGGAATAACAGGAAGCTGCAGAAATCCCATTGCAATAACCGGATCTTTTAGAATACCTCCGAGAGATTTATATGCCTCATAGATATCCATTTTATCTTTTACAACCTTTTCCGGGTCTTCGAGAGACTGTAAACCTCCAATTCTAAGTTTAAGAGCAGCTAATGCAACACCTTCATTTACTACAACTACCCCACCCTGCATTTTCTTTAACTCTTCCACTGCAAAAGCCATATCTTTATCATTAACACCAATAACCCCTACATTATGAGAATCATGACCTATTGTAGTAGCCATAGCACCTCTTTTAAGTCCAAAACCTTTTACAAATCCTAAAGTGAAGCCTGAATTACCGGAATGCCTTTCTATTACAGATACTTTCAATATGTCTTTTTTAATATCAGACTCTATCCTACCGTTTTGAGGTACCATTGTTTCAATTATTTCATCTGTAATTAACTCACCCGGATTAATTTTTATAATTCTAGTCTTTTGAGGTGAATCTGATTTTAATTCGAAATCTTTATTATTAAATACTTTTTTTATTTTTACAGTGTTAAGCATATATTTATGATAGGGAAAATCTTCACAGTCATCAACATTTTCCCCTTTAAGAGCTCTAACTTTACCATTTATTATAGAAGCATAAACGTTAAAACTTGAGAGATCATCAACTATAGTAATATCAGCCCTGCTCTGAATAGCAATTTTACCTAAGTATTTGAACCCAAAAAAATCAGCAATATTCAAAGTAGCCATCCTAATTAAATCAAGAACAGTTAATATCCCGTTTGACTGTTTTGCTATTTCCACAGCCTGTTTTAAAGTATAATCAATATGCCCATGTGTAAACAACTCATATGGGTTTTTATCATCAACACAGAACATGAGTCTTCTAGTATCAATTTTCTTCCTTATAACATGTTCAAGTAAATGTTCCATATTTCTGGCGCTACTGCCGTTTCTTACCATCACATGCATACCTTTACACAATTTTTCTTCCATTTCCTCACCTGTTGAACACTCATGGTCAGCCATTATACCACCATTTATATAACCTGAAAGTTCCTTACCGGTAAGTCCCGGACAATGTCCATCAACTATAATGGATGATTTTTTAAAGCCTTTGATTCTATAAGTCTCATTTATTTTGGAAAGAATATCCGGTTGGGCATTTATTACTCCGGGATAATTCATCACTTCCCCAAGCCCAATAATCATCCTGTTATCTAAAAGAGATTTAACTTCCCTGATACCTATTTCAGCACCACTGGTTTCAAATCCGTTTCCCAATGCAGGCACACATGAAGGAGCAGTGAAATAACATCTTAATTTACAGTATTCAGCTTCATGCAGCATTTGAATAATACCCTGTTTGCCAAGAACGTTAGCAATTTCATGAGGATCACAAACTACAGTAGAAGTCCCATGCGGAATAACTGTTCTTGCAAAATTAGTCATTGACAGCATACTGCTCTCAATATGAATATGAGGTTCGATAAATCCCGGCAATAAATATTTACCTTCAACATCAATGATCTTTGTTGATTCATCTGCATTGCATGTATAATCATCATAAAGGCCAACAATTCTCTGACCTTTAATTGCTACATCGCCTTTTTTCAATAGACCGGACATAACATCAAAAATCATACCGTTTTTTAGTATCATATCAGGTGCAGTTTTGCCTAAAGAATTATATATACTTTGAATATAACTATCATTCATAATCACTTTTTCCTTCCTGCAGCCATTAATCTTTCGCCGCAATTAATCAACTAAACAGACTCTAATGTAACAATAGAAAAAAATCTTTCCAACACCAGAACGGCTGGAAAGATCTTTTAACCGAAAGAATTGTTTATAGAAGATTTTATAAAAACTTTTTAGGAATTTTTACTTCTTTCCCTTCTTTTCTCCATTCTCTATACTCTGCTATTGCAGTAAACAATACGTCTGTTGAAGAATTAAGACCTGTTTCACAGGAATCCTGAACTACACCTATAACAAAACCAACACCGACCACCTGCATTGCGACATCATTAGGTATACCAAAAAGACTACATGCCAAAGGAATAAGCAATAAAGATCCACCTGCCACACCGGAAGCACCACATGCACTTACTGCAGCTAAGACACTCAAAATTACAGCAGTTGGAAGGTCAACTTTAATCCCTAAAGTGTTTGCAGCTGCAAGAGATAATACAGAAATAGTTACTGCTGCACCGGCCATATTAATTGTTGCTCCCAACGGTATTGAGACAGAATAAGTATCTTTATCCAAATTAAGCTTTTCACATAGATTCATGTTAACAGGAATATTGGCTGCAGAACTCCTGGTAAAAAAGGCTGTAATTCCACTTTCTTCAAGACACCTGAATACAAGAGGATAAGGATTTTGCCTGATCATATAAAAAGCAATAAGCGGATTTACAACTAAAGCAACAATAATCATACAGCTAACTAATATCAAAAGGAGTTCGCCATATCCTACAAATGCACTTATCCCCTGAGTTGCGATTGAATTGAATACTAATCCCATAACACCAAATGGAGCTAAACTTATAACCCACTTCACAACCTGAGAAACAGCTTCTGAGAAGTTTGTAAGCACCAATTTTGTTGTATCTGAAGTATGTCTGAAAGCTAAACCAAGCATAATAGCCCAGAATAAAACACCTACATAATTTGCATTGACTAAAGCATTAACAGGGTTATCAGCAATTCTCATAACTAATGATCTTAAAACCTCTGTAATACCACTTGGAGGAGCAGCGTTGTGAATACTTGTTCCAAGCTGGAGAGTTAATGGAAAAATAAAACTTACTACAACAGCAGTAAGAGCTGCACATAAGGTTCCAAAAATGTACAGAATAACTATTGAAGGCATATTGGTCTTTTCGCCGGACTTATGCTGAGCAATAGCAGATATTACCAAAACTAAAACCAAAACAGGAGCTATTGATTTTAAAAGTCCTACAAAAATCGTACCAAAAATTGAAATAAAGGCAAGACCTTTTGGTGCAATAAAAGCTAAAATAACCCCAAGAATCAAGCCAATGATAATTCTTTTAACCAGGCTCATTCGATTCCACTTTGACAGTAAATTCCCCATAATAACTCTCCCTTAATTACTTATTTATGAATACATAGAACACATAAAATATTTGTTATTAAGTGCTAATAAATTTGAATTACAAAAAAATAGCTCCGCAAAAACGAATAGCTTTGAAAATAGCACTTATTACAAATTTGTCGAACTATTTTTGGAAGATTTAGCTAAATTATTTACTGCCAGCTAAAAAGGTCTGGTTGCTTTGGATCTTTTATCTGCTTTTTCTTTCTAACACGCCTATGGTGTTCTGCAAGCTTTGGCTGTCCTTCTGAAACAGCATTATTTTCCAGATTATCCAAAATCTCCTTTGCCCTACCGATTACTCTATCAGGCAAGCCTGCAAGTTTTGCTACATATATACCATAACTTTTATCTGCAGCACCAGGAATAATCTGTCTCAAAAAAACAACCTTATCTCCATATTCACGAACAGCTACATTATAGTTTTTTACACCTTTACAAGTCAATGCCAACTCTGTTAATTCATGATAATGTGTTGCAAATAAAGTTTTAGCACAGCTATTAGGTGTATTATGAATATATTCAGCTACAGCCCAGGCAATGCTTAATCCATCAAAAGTACTTGTTCCACGCCCAATTTCATCGAGAATAACCAAACTTTTATCTGTTGCATGAGAAAGAATATTCGCGGTTTCCACCATTTCCACCATAAATGTACTCTGTCCCCTTGCAAGATCATCAGCAGCACCAACTCTCGTAAATATACGGTCAACAATACCTATTTTAGCCTCTTCTGCAGGAATAAATGAACCGGTTTGAGCCATAAGCACGAGTAATGCAACCTGTCGTATAAATGTAGATTTACCTGCCATATTCGGCCCGGTAATTATCATTATTTTATTATCATCAGAATCAATTAAAGTATCATTTGGAACAAATCGTTCATCTTTCATCGTTGCATCAAGCACAGGATGTCGCCCACACTTGATACTGATTACATCATCATCGGTAATATGAGGTTTAACATAATTATATACTCTAGCAGCCTCGGCTAAACTGGTAAGCACATCTATACCTGCAATTGCAGCTGCAGTATCTTTAATCTTATCTGTAAAAGTAATACATTTTTCACGAATAACCTGGAATAATTCATATTCAAGAGCTTTAGCTTTATCATCCGCACCAAGCACTTTACTTTCTACTTCTTTAAGTTCAGGAGTAATAAAACGTTCAGCATTAACAAGAGTCTGCTTTCTAATATAATCTTCAGGAACCTGTTCCAGATTTGATTTAGTAACTTCAATATAATATCCAAAAACCTTATTATATCTTATTTTTAATGATCTAATACCAGTTCTCTCCTGTTCCTTCGCCTGAAGTTCAGCTATCCATTTTTTACCCTCTCTGGAAGCTTGTCTCAATTCATCCAAAGCTGCATTATAACCATCTCTTATTATTCCTCCATCAGTCAATGTCACAGGAGGTTCATCTGAAATAGCTGTTCCAATTAACGTTGTCAAATCAGGAAAAAGTTCAATTTTTGTATTCAACTGTGATATTAAAACAGCTTTATAAGAATCAAGCAGAATTTTCAATCCAGGAATTGATTCAAGACTATTTGATAAAGCAATCAAATCTCTGGCATTAGCACTTCCAACATTTAACCTTCCGATTATTCGTTCTAAATCCCTGACACATCCCAGAACTTCCTGTATTTCAGCAAGAGTTAGAGGTTCATATTTAAAATCATCAACACTGTCAAGACGCTGAATTATTGATTCTTTATTATATAGAGGCCTCAATAGCCACTCTCTTAGCAAACGTCCACCCATAGGAGTTCTTGTCTTATCCAAAACTTTAATCAGAGTCGTATCAGTACTGTTACTTCTAACTGTTTCTGTTATTTCAAGATTACGTCTTGTTGCAGGATCAAGAACCATATACTCTTTAGTACAATATGTCTTTAACGAATTAATATGACCTGCTTTATGACGTAGATTTTCTGTTGCATAATACAATACACCACCGGCAGCTGATACAGCTAAATTGAGTCCCCTGCAACCAAAGCCATCGAGAGATGCAACCCCAAATCTTTCTTTGAGATAATCAACAGCTGCATCATAAGCAAAATTCCAATCTTCAAGAGTTGACCAAACAATAGGCATTCCAGGCAATGGTTTGTTTTTATTTTCATCCCAATTTTTTAAAAGAGCTTCTGGAATGACACATTCTTTTGCACTAATTCTACTTAATTCATTATCAAGTTCTTCACTGTTTTCAACTTCTGTTATCTGAAATTCACCCGTACTAATATCCAAGCATGCAATACCAAAATGATCTTTTTTACCTGCTGCAATACCAACAAGATAGTTACTTTGGGAAGGAGATAAAATAGAACTATCTATAACAGTACCGGGAGTAATAATCCGTGTAACTTCTCTTTTAACTATACCTTTGGCAAGTTTTGGATCTTCCACCTGGTTTGCAATTGCAACTTTCACGCCACTTTCAACTATTTTAGGTAAATAGTTATTAAGAGAATGATGAGGAATACCGCACATAGGCACTCCCTGCCTTTTAGTCAAAGTAATATCCATGAGGCGACTCCCTCTTAAGGCATCTTCAAAAAACATTTCATAGAAGTCACCCATTCTAAAAAGAAGTAGAGTATCGGCAGGAACACCACTCTTTACATCTTTATACTGTCGCATCATTGGTGTAAGTTTTATCTCAGCCATAGATCTTGCAAATCCAAAAATTTAAATTAACTAGTTAAAAAAGTAGATAAACAAAATATTACACATTATTAAAACTTCCAGTTTCATTAAAAAATAATACATAGATCTCTATAAACTTGTCTAAAACTTGATAGTTATCAAATAAGATTGATACTAAGATAATAATAAGGACAAATATGACTCATTTTTAAAAGGATACAGAGCTGTTATATTTTTGAATAACAAGTTGTATCTCTCTAATGCAACGTAATTAAGTCACTAAAATATATTGAATAATGGTTTATTTTAGGCAAACATTATGCAAAAAGTTTTTTTTATGTTATAATTAGTATTTAATAGGGAAATTTATAATTTTTCTACTGCTTTCTTAAATCCTAAAATATAAATTTTTAACGAGTAAGGAGCCTGGCATGAAAAAAACAAAGATTATTGCAACCATCGGACCGGCATGCAAAGATCAGAAAATTATTGAGGAAATGGCAAAAGCCGGCATGAATGTATGCAGACTTAATTTCTCTTTTGGTACAGAAGAAGAACATTACGAAATGATTGATACTATCCGTAAAGCTGCCAAAAATGTGGGTAGGCCTATAGCAATAATGCAGGCCATCCAGGGACCAAAAATAAGAGTAGGTATCTTAAACGCACCTGTTACAGTTAAAAAGGGACAGGAAATAGTTCTTTCTGGAAACAAAGAACATAAAGATGAGTTCGTTCTACCGACAACTTATGCTGAAATTGCATCAGATACAAAACCAGGTAAAACAATACTTGTTGCTGACGGGAAAATTATACTGGAAGTTGTAAAAACAGAAAAAGAAGCCAAAAAGGTTCATTGCAAAGTAGTTGAAGCAGGAACAATCCTTACAGGAAAAGGTATTAACCTGCCATACACGAACATATCCCTTCCCTGCCTTACAGAAAAAGATATCAAAGATGCAACTTTCGGAGCAAAAGCCGGTGTGGACTATGTTTCGCAATCTTTTGTAAGGCAACCTGAAGATGTCCTTGAATTAAGAAAGCTCTTAAAAGAGAACGGTAGAGAAGATACTCCTATTATTGCAAAAATAGAAAAACCGGAAGCTGTAGATAACATAGATAAAATTATCGAATATGCCGATGGTATAATGGTAGCACGCGGTGACCTTGCAGATGAGATTACATTTGCTAAAGTACCTCATGTACAGAAAGAGATTATAAAAAAAGCAAACAGCAAAGGCAAACTTGTAATAGTTGCTACAGAAATGCTAAGTTCTATGATTGACAACCAGCTCCCAACAAGAGCTGAAGTAAGTGACGTTGCTAACGCTGTTCTTGACGGAACAGACCTAACAATGCTTTCAAACGAAACTGCAATGGGTAAATTCCCAGTAAAATCAGTAAGCATGATGGCCGAAATAGCAATGGAAGCTGAAAAATCCCAACATATTGATCACTCATATCTTGAAGAACTTGAGCTGCTTGAAGCAGATAATACTCTTGCATCTCTTTGTGCTGCCGTTGCAAACCTTTCTTATGATCTTGGAGATGTACCAATTGCAGTATTCAGTAGAACAGGTAAAACGCCAAAACTTTTATCTAAATTCAAACCTGAAACAACAATATTCGTAGCAACATACAAAGAAAGATGTTACAGAAGAATGGCATTTTTAAATAATGTCTATCCCGTACTAATGGATGAGAAAGATTTTAAAACACCTGAAACATTCCAAAAGATTATGCCCGCAATGGGTGATATCCTATGTGAAAGAGGACTGGTCCAAAAAGGTCAACAGGTAATTGTAATTACAGCTGAGTACAGAAACGGAAAATGGTCAGATATGAATACCATTAAAGTTGAAACCTACTAAGAATATACGAATTATTACTAGAAAAGGCAACAGATCAATCTGTTGCCTTTTTTTAGATTAGTTGTTTATGGCTAATTTTAACCGATAATATTTAGTAATGTCGATACCAGTCCCGAATTGATAAAGTCAATAAAAAGTGCTCCCACTAAAGGCAATACAAAGAAAGCCTGTGGTGACGGATAATTTTGAGCAGTAAAAGCTTCCATATTAGCGATAGCATTAGGAGTAGCACCTAAACCAAAACCACAATGACCGCACGCCATTACTGCGGCGTCATAATCTTTACCTAACATCCTGAAAGTAACAAAATATGCATAGAAAGCCATTAAGGCAATCTGAGCTAGAAGCAAGATAATAATTGGAAATGCCAGATCAGCCAATACCCAAAGTTCCATTTGCATCAAAGCCATAACAAGGAAAAGAGATAATGAGATATTTCCAACAACTTTTAACTCATTGTCAAATATTTTGAACCACCCTGTACCATCTGCAAAATTTCTAATAATAGCAGCAACAAGCATAGCACCAATGTAACTAGGAACAATGAGCTCAAGTTTATTAATATAATATGATACAATAGCCCCTAAACCAACTGCTATTGCAACGATTGCTACAGCATGAAACATACCATGTTCTGTAATTTTTAACTCTTTATCTTCATCAGGGGTAAACGTTTCATCCTGTATACTCTCATTTTCCGGGTTTGGTTTTAAGCTATACTTATTTAGAAGTCTTCTACCTACTGGTCCTCCAATTAAACTACCGGCAAACAGCCCTACAGTTGCAGCAGCAATAGAAATTGTGGCTGCATTATCAACACCAAACCTTGATTCCAAAATAGGTCCAAAAGCCGCAGCAGTGCCATGTCCTCCAGTCATAGGTATAGATGCAGTAGCCATACCGAATGCAGCCGATTTCCCCATTACCAATGCAATTGCAATGCCAACTACATTTTGGAGAATAACAAAAATCACAGCGCATACTAAAAATACAAATACAATTTTTCCCCCTTTCTTTAAAAATTTTAGAGTTGCAGAGAATCCGACCGTAGAAAAGAAGATAACCATGAACATACTGCTTAAATCAGGATTAATTTTTACATGTATCCAGTCAGCATAATAATCTATAGTTAGAAAAACAGAAAATAAAAAACCACCAATTACAGGAGGAGGTATGAAAAACTTCTTTAGAATTTTTATTTTATTCTGTAAAAAACGCCCTATGAGTAATACAATTACTGCAATTAATAAAGTCTGAGTGTTGTTAAGCTGAACTTCTATCATTTGTTAAAACCTTTTATAATTAAATTTAAAGTAGCATGATAATGGAATTCTATCTGAAAAATCATTAAAAGAAGTTATTTTTCAAAAGTACTTATTTAAAGTATAGGACAAAGAATAGGCTTAAGCAATAGTAAGTGGAAAAGAAAAAACATTGTTGTATTATTAAGATACAACTAAAATTAAATAAATATCTAGATTATATAGAGAGTTAATCATCAAGGGCTTCAACACCAGGACACTCGTAAAACAGTTGTTCCGAATCCTCTTTATAAATACTCCAAAATGGATAGGTTCTGCATTGTTTGGGCCTTACAGAATAAATTGAACATTTTCTTTCTTCTCTATCGAAAAAAAGACATGAATAATATCCATCGTATTTTATATCTTTAATTGTATACTTTCCGTTTTCATATCTTAAATAATCAGCAACAAAAACACCTTCATCAAGCCCTAAAAACGATATTATCCGCTTTATTTCCTCATCATTCAGCCAAATATAACCGCTTTCACCATAGCAGCATCTCCCCCCGCAATATTCACATGCTGAAGCATCAAATTTAAAATCAAATCCTTCTTTATAGACATATTCTTTTTTATCATTCATAATAATTTAATTAGTTTAAGATTTATAAAGTTTATGAAAGTTCATAAAGTCGAAAATTCATCACACTCACCACTCAATTTTATTGAATTACCCAACAAACTTTATTTCGACGCCATTGAGTCACGATTCACGACTATTTACTAGTTCTTGTCATATAAACAGCCTGAGCATTGCCGTAGCTTATTTGACGTACAGATTCAAATCCGTATTTCATCCAAAAACGTTCACTGTTCTGCACTGCAACCAATGACTGAACATCATATCCATCGTCTTTTGATATTTTATCAAAAAAATCAAATAAAATATGTGTTACCCCCTGCCCTCTATATTTTGGATGAACAGAAAATGAATGCAGATACATACAATTCTCTTCTCCTGTTATAATCATATCACAAGACTTAATCTCCTGGATTTTATCCAAATAATAAGGATGAAAAAAACAGAACCTGCAATTTCGTTATCAATATACAAAAGTTGAGATCCTTTAGTATATACTTTAGCAGCATTCAAAAAAGATTCTTTGTTTTCACTCAAACCTTCCCCAAAACAATATTTCTCGAGAATCATAAGATCTTCTATATTATTTTTATTAAGCCGTTCAAATTTATAGTTCAGCATTTAAGTATTCTCCCGATTATAATATTTCACCTGCCTCTGTTATTTGTTCCCCCTCCGCCTAATTTAGGTATTAGAAAAAACATCTAATGCATAAACAGAATTAGAAGTTACAATATAGACTAATCCTTCTGATTCTAACAGTTTATAGGAATTTATTTCCTCCCCATTTGAAAAGTGCCAGTTTTCCTGTCCATCAACAGGATCTAATGAATAAAACTCTGAAGTAGTCTGAACATACGCATCTCCTTCAATACCTAATTCAAAACTTTTAATTATCTCATCATTAACAGAATTAAAACACCACCTTTCTGAACCATCTGGATTTAATGAAAAAAGGTTTTTAGATGTACTTATATAAACAATATCGTTATTAATTTCATATTTTTCAATATCATTATTCGATGCAGTAAATCTCCAGATCATAGTTCCATATCTATCATATACATTCAGTTCAGTTTCTGAAAAGATATAAACTGTACCATTAGAAGCAACTTCTAAGTTATTAATTTTTTCTCCTGAAGAAAACGCCCAGTCAGCTTTCTTTTTTGACAACATATTTGCATAAACATTTGAAGAAGAAAAAAATAGAACAATAACTATTCCAATAAAAAACATCTTATAAATCAAAAATCCATAAAATTTTAATTTATTCACCATAATAAATCTAAAATAACAATCTGATAATTTCAAAAGCAAATCAAAGAACTACAATTACAAAGAGATAAATAAACATCATTACACTATTCAGTATTAACGATGCAGAATAGCGTATCAGTACCAATCAACATTCAACACCGGATGTTCCGGGAATTATCGGGCAATCAAAAATATCATCAATATCAACATCATCATCCCCAGGAAGTTTCCATAATAATTCCCCTACAGGAGTTGGTGTAATTTCTATAGTTTTTTTCTCGCCTTTATTATTTTTTTCTAATGATTCTGTCATAAGCTTACCATTTTTTCAATTATAAATTATAAAAAGCTATATCTTAAGAATAGTAAATTCAATCATTGTTTCTCAGAAAAAAATACATATAATATTTAGTAAAGTTCAGTAGACCCCACAAAAGACAAATTAAAAATATCAAACAATCTAACTAATGTTTTTTAGAAAACTATTGTTAGAAAAAAATTTAAACTTATTTGAGATGCTCACAGTTTAACAGCAATACTTTTAAAGGAAGACTACATTATGGATAAATACTATTTTTCTTACAAAGAAATCCATGAAACAATACAAAGGAAAGCAAAAGAAATAATCAGATCAGGATATATTCCCGATTATATCCTCGCAATAGGCGGAGGCGGATTTATTCCTGCCAGAATATTAAGAACATTTATTGATAAACCTGTTATATCTGTTACTCTTTCACGATATACTGCAGAAGGCAAAGCTATCGATAAACCTAGAAAACAACAGTGGATAGATAAAATCACATTGGATTTAAATGGCAAAAAGGTTCTTTTGGTAGATGAAGTGGACGACTGCAGAACAACACTTGAATATTGTATTAATGAATTGTTCAAAAGCTTTGATTTTGAGCTATCTGTTTTTGTCCTGCATAATAAATTAAAAGAAAAGCATGGTATAATACCTGAAAAAGTCAAACATGTTTTTATTGGAAAAGATATTGAGGATAAATGGATTAATTATCCATGGGATGCAATGGATATCGCCGCACATGAACTTTTAGCAGATAAAAGTAACGAATAATTTCAGTTTTAATTCTGTAATTAAAACCATTATTTGACACTAACTGGTTATAATATATATCTGTATCATATTATTTTATTTATTAAATGATACAGCTATAACTGTTGATTAACTATTATTCTGGTTTGATGAACCAGAAGTGCTGCTGCCATCTTTGTCTGAATCTTTACTTTTAAGAGATTTAGTATCAATAGCAAGCGAACGGAAGGTTATAGTACGCTTCTGCCCATTTCTTTCAAAGGAAATATCAAGTTTAGTCCTGAACAAGTGTTCATTAGTATTAAAATCTTTATTAACATCCAGTTTCCATTTAAAAGTTGGATATTCATCTCCAAAGTCTCCTTCTTTTTTACCCTCTTCAAGCTTTTTGCTTTTTGAGAGTTTAGCAAGTTTCTTATTTGCCAATAGACATGCAGTAATATAACTTTGAGAAACAGCCGTATTATCTATATTAACCCTCAATGCCTGCATATAAACAGTAAAACAAATAGATATTATACAAAGTGCTACAAGCACTTCAATTAGGGAAAAACTATTTTTCTTGAGATTTCTATAAATCATAACGAAAGGAATACCTAATTATCAATTGTCTTTCCATCTTTAACTACTTTTGCTATACCACTGCCAGCCTGAACAACAACAGAAACCTTGTCTCCATCATTTCCCTCCAGAGTAAACCAGAATTCATATTCATTTCCCATAGGAACAATATCATCACTAAAATTGGTATCTGGAGGAACCGGACGACTTCCCATCTTTTGTGCTCTGACCAATTTTATTCCTGTAGCCAGTTTTACTTTAGAAACATTTCCAACAACAGGGATATAAACTTCAGGATCTTTTGTCGGATCTTTTTGAATCTCTAAAGTAAACTCTTTTTTATCCGCCAAATAACTGAAACGAAGATTCCGGCGTTTTGCCATAGCAGTATTTCTTGCATACATAAAAAATATTTTAAGCTGCCTAGCATTACCATCTAACTTTAAAGAATCATAAACTTGTCCCAGTCTTGGAGTAGCAATGGCAATAATTACAGACATTATAATAAGAACAACCATTAATTCCAAAAAAGTAAATTTAGAGATGGTTGTTTTCTTATGTGCTGTCATCAAGTTACGTATATAAGTTATATTTTTTATATCTTAAATTAATTATAAATCACCAGGTTGAGGGATAAATCCCTGTTCAGATCTATATTTACCGTTTGTAAAGTAATCAAAGAGGTTAAATACATTGTCATTTAATGTCTTTTTACCTTCAAGCATACTTTCAAGCTGTACTTTTGTTTCCTGATCATAATTCAATAGCGTTTTTGTTTCATCTTTTGTCATCAGCTTGCCTTCTTCTTCATCATAAATAACAGTTGGTGAAATAAAGACCATCAATTCAGTCTGCTCAGCAGCTTCTGACTCTTTTTCAAACATCCAACCCACCAGTGGTACATCGCCTACAAAAGGAGGAGCTGTTTTTATTACAGTTTTATCATTCTTTAAAAGGCCACCAAGAACAAGCACCTCACCATTCATCACATTCGAGGTATTATTAATAATTCTATGACCTATCTGTGGAATATTATTAACATTATTCTTGCTATCACTTTCCTTACCACTTATAACCGGTAAAGTACCAACATTACTGGTTATTTTTAGTTTAATCTCTAAAATGACACTTTTTAGATTGTTTATTCTAGGCGTTATCTCAATATCAATACCTACATCTTCGGTACTTATAGAAGATGACGTTGAAGAGTTACCTGTAACTCCTCCTTCTCCACTACTTCCGATACTAACACTGGTAGTCACATAAGGTTCCTTTTTACCCAATTTAATTTCAGCTTTCTGATTATCAGCAGTCAAAACCCTAGGCTGTGTGAGAACTTTTAATTTTGTATATTTATCTAAAGCCTGAACATCTACTGTCCAGTTTCCATTTTTATATGAAACTCCACCTGCACTTCCTGCAGCAGCAGTACCAAAAGCCATTGTTCCAGCTATTTTCGAAGGATTTATTGCCTGACTAGTACTTGTCGCCATAGTACCACCAGGATTACTGCCAACATTATATGTACCATCGCTAAATCCAAAATCTACTCCAAAACCAAAAAGAGATTTTCTATTAAGTTCAAGAACTAAAATATTAAGCATCACCTGCTTTAAACGTTTATCCAGTTTCTTGATAGATTTCTCAATTTCAAGCTGTAGATTTTTAGGAGCCAATACCATCAGCGCATTAGCATCATCAATAGAAGTAATCTGTATATTTACAGGCTGATTCCCAACGTTGAAACTCATTCTAAACATCTGAGAGAGAGCTTTTGCCAAATCTGACGATTTCAAGTAATTTATTTGATATACTTTCACAATAGAATCAGATCTTTGAATAATTTCCATATATATATCATTTTCTGTAAAATCTAAGCCTTTTGAAAATAAAACTGTCCTAAATATTTCTTTAACTTCTTTTAGATCAAGATTGGACTGTGATTTTATATCAATATTTCCTTTAAGTAATTCCTGACCAATTAATATTTTATGGGATAATTTAGCAACAAACCTAGCAAAAACAGTTAGCTCTGTATTAGGGAAATCGAAAGTTATTATTCTATCTTGAATATTTTTTTCTTTACTAACAGGCTCAATCTTCTGTGATTCTATAGAATTCATCCCATTATTTGAATCAACTTCTACTGCAAAGCTGGAAGTAATAATAAAGATAAAAACAATAAAACAATAACCAACAGTTCTCAATCTCATAGAAAATTTTTCCTCTAAATAACTCATATTATAAATTTCCAGGTTGCGGAACAAACCCCTGTTCTTTTCTATATTTACCATCATCAAAATAATCAAATATGTTGAATACATCATCTGCTTTAGCTTTTTTACCTGAAAGCATCTGATCAACAACCGGTTTCTCTTTTTCATCATAATTTCTAAGCTTTTTAGTTTGCGAATCTAATGCAAATCTATTTTCTTCTGCATTTTCAATAACCGTAGGAGTAATCAGTATCATTAACTCAACCTGTTCAACAGATTCAGAATCGTTACCAAAAAGCCAACCTATATATGGAATATCATTCAACAACATAGGTCCACTTTTTATTGTTGTTTTCTGGTTTTTCAATATTCCTCCAATTACAAGAGTTTCACCATCTAGAACGCTTGATGTATTGTTAACAACTCTTTCTGCAACAATAGGAATATTATTAGTTGCACCGGCACTACTAAAGCTATAGGTTCCAGAAACACTTGTAGTTTTCAATTTTAATTCCAACACAACATTCTTCAAAGAATTAATTCTCGGTGTAATCTCGATATCCAGTCCAATATCGTTCGAAGCTGTTGTTTGAGTTATACCCGACGATCCTCCCAAAGAAGAATTACCACTAATATAATTTTGTTTCTCTCCAATTTTTATTTCAGCTTTTTCGTTTTCTTTTGCCATTATTCTAGGCTGAGATAAAATTTTTACTTTGGTTTTTTTATCAACACCACCAATATCGACTGAAAAACCATCGCTCCCAGCAGCCTTTGAAAATCCCATGGCAGAGGCCGTAGAAGAAGTACCAAAAGTCATACCCCCGCTAGTTAAAGATGCTGTATTACCGTTTTTTGTAAATGAATATGTAATATTAAAACCAAACTGTGAATCTTTACTCAGTTCTAACAACATTATTTCAAGAAGTACCTGTCTATTACAGGTGTCAAGTTTTTTTAAAGCTTTTGCTATTTCTACCTGCTGACTTTTCGGCGCAAGCACCATTACTGCATTCGATTCATCTAAAGAAGTTATCTGTATGTTTTCCGGTTTATTTCCTACTCTAAAGCTCATTCTGAACATCTGAGCCAAAGATTTTGCAATGTCTGCAGATTTTAAATAATTAACTTCATAAACTTTTACAATGGAATCTGAAATAGGAATTATCTCCATATATACTTTGGACATTGTATACTCAAGACCTTTTGAGTTCAAGATTGTACTAAAGACACTCAAAACCTCTTTTATATTCATAGGTTTAGGTGACTTTACTGATATCTGCCCCTTTAACTGATCATCTCCAATCAATGTTTTTTTGCAAAGTTTTGCTATAAAATTAGCAAAAACTTTTAACTCTGTATTAGGAAAATCAAAAGTGATGTTATCATCTTCATTTTGTTTTTTTTCATTTGAATCAGATATTTTAGATTTTAATGTATATTGAATATTTTTATGTTCAGGCTCCTGTGCAACCCCAAACAGTGTAACATCATTTAGAATGGTTATTATAATCAGTACAAATAAATATTTTATTAAAGCTTTATACATCTATAGCTATCCTTTTAATAATTATCTTGAGTCTCATTTCGTTTTTATAGGTTTTCAGGTTGAACAATAAAATCCTGTTTTTCACGATACTTATTGTCTGAAAAATATTTATAAAGATTAAATGTATCATCATTATCAGTTTTCTTACCTGTTAACATTTGATCAATAGTATTCTTTTCAGAAGAATCATAATTTCTCATTTTTTCTATCTGATTTTTTGTAAGCATTCTCAAGGCTTCTACACTATCTATAACAATCGGTGTAATATAAATCATCAACTGAGTCTGGACGGCAACTTCAGTTGTTTTAGCAAACATAAATCCCAGCCAAGGAATATCACCTAATACCGGAGGAGCAGTTTTTTCGGTAGTTTTCTGATTGTCAAGCAATCCTCCTATGACAAGAACCTTTTTGTTCTTTACGACAGAAGTATTATTAACTATACGATGCCCAATAACAGGAACAGGCTGAGTTGTTGTATTGCCCGTAGCATCTAACCCAACCGCCATCTGGGCAGAATCAACTATACTTGTAATTTTTAACTTTAGCTCAAGAGTGACATCTTTTTCACTATTAATTCTGGGAGTAATTGTAATATCAACACCAACATCTTCTGTAGCAGTAGTAGTTGTTGTTGAGTTGCTATTAGAATCTCCATTCTGCACAGAAGTTGTTCCATTTGCATATGGTTGTTTTTTTGATATTTTGATTTCTGATTTCTGATTCTCTACAGCAATAACCCTTGGCTGAGAAAGAACCTTTAGATCAGTATTCTTATTGCCGGAATTAACATTCACAGTCCAGTTACCATTAGAATAATCATAAGAAATATCAGGAGCAGGTGTACCTGATGATGATAAAGTTCCACTTATAACCCCTGTAACATCCCCTGCTACATTAGGAGAAACACTCGTATCAACAGGCTTGAAGTCAGGTGCATTATATGTCGCATTAATACCAAATCCAAAGGAGCTGTTTTGTGTTAGTTCTACAACAAGTATATCCAGAAAGACCTGTCTTGCTTCAACATCAATTTCTTTTATACATTCTTCAATTTCTATATGCTGATTTTTGGGGGCTAATACCATTAATGCGTTAGAACCTTCAACTGCTGTTATCTGGATATTAACGGGATTATTGCCTACTCTAAAACTCATTCTGAACATATCACTCAAAGCCTTAGCAAGATCCGCAGCCTTTAAATGCTTTAAATTATAAACCTTCACATATGAATCAGATACCTGAACAATTTCCATACATTCTTCTGTCTCAACAAATTCCAATCCATAAGAAAATAACATTGCACTAAAAACGTCTTTAAGTTCTTTCAAAGACAGGTTCTTTTCAGATTTAATATTAACATTACCTTTTAACAAGTCTTCTCCTACAAGAATTTTCCCACATGCATTAACTACAAAGCGAGCAAAGACAACTAATTCAGTGTTGGGAAAATCAAAAGAAATACCTTCTTGTTTCTCTGTATTAGAAGTACTCTCTTCAGGTCTTAATTTTGTAAACTCTTCAGCCTGTTTTTTATAATCTGTATCTTCTGCAAAAACAGCAAAAGAAAAGTTAGTTATAAAAATAGCTATTACCATAATAAGTAGTATTGATTTTTTACTCACAAACAATTCTCTAATTCTCATATAGTTCATCAATCTGCCCTATAACTAATATTTAAAGATTTATCCTGTCTAAACAATGTGATTTTCAGTTCTTCACCAGCATAGACATTCTGCATAACACTTAATGCTGCTTCAAAATTAGGAGTATCCTGTCCATTAATAGAAGTAATAACATCGCCTTTTTTCAGTTTATCACCATGTGCACCTGAAGATATAACAAGAAGGCCAGGTCTAAACGGTATATCATACTGCTCAGCCAACTGTTCAGTAAATGTCTCTGCCAAAATACCAAGGTGACCTTTCTGTCTGTCATTCATATTACCACCATCATCAATAGTATAATACTTTTTCTCTTCAGGAAGTTTCAATGTTACTGTTCCTCCATCTGAGAATAAAAAGACAGCACTGTTATCTTCAACTTTCCAGAGTTTAGAATCTCTGAAGTTACTTCCAATTGTAATAAAATCTGTAGTTCTCTTTTGACCATCCTGAATAATAGCCATTTTTTCAGGTCCAAATTCTGCTATACCAAGTAAAGTCGCATTATTTAAGTAATGAACAGGTTTTGGAGGCGGAGGCGGAGGCCCCGGTGGTTTTGGAGGCGGAGGCGGTGGTGGTGGTACTATTTTTGTAAAGACATTATGCTTTACACCAAATTTGATAGTATCATTTTTTTCAGTGCTATTTGCGGGGCTATTTATCTCAAAAAAAGGTTTAGGTAAGAATTTCAATTTTATATAAAACCTCAGTCTGCTGCCATCTTTTGAGACAGAAGAAAGTTCCATTTCTTCAAGAGCGACTCCCCATAGGTTTCTCATAAATTTCAAAAAAGAATCTATACTTGCATTACCGTCAATTGAAATATACTTATCCTTTATTGTACTTACTGTTCCATCATCATTTTCGGTAATGGCATTTATCGGCTTTAAACTTAAAACTTTAACTGAAGCATCTTTTGCTGCCTGCATCACTGCTTTCATCTTATCATTTAGTTTCTCACTTAAATCAGGCATTTTATTATTTGATTCGGCAATATAAATAATATCTTTTAAACCCATTATCTTTTTCTTATAGTTAGTAATGCCTCCAAGCTTTGTTTGAGCCACCAGTAAATTTTTTCTTTCTTTTACAAGAGCTGATTGAGACGAAACATTCATCTTTGTTAAAGGCTCAACTAGAAACTCATAATAGGCTACTCCAAAAAGGAAGAGACCCAATACTATCAACATTTTTTTATCTTTTTTGGATAATTTTTGCATAAATAATCTCTTATACCCGATGTTATTCTCTTTTAATTAGAATTTTGCTATTCGTTAATTATTATCTTGATTATTACTCTCTGACTTTCAGTCATTATTTAATTTTGTTTCTATACTATTATTTTTTTTTGAAGTATTTTGTATTTTTCCGTCCTAGCGGACTTAGCTGTTAATTCTTGATTATTAGTAGTTTTTGATGCAGATGATTTTTTTGTATTTTTAATCCTATCCTTTTGCTGTTCTTTTTTCTCAACAGGAGACTTAACTTTACTTAAATCCTTATTTTGATTATCTTTTTTTTCGTCTGCTTCAGGTTTAAGTATAAAGTAATTATCTGTTGATAAACGCAGCGTTAGTTGATAGTTAACATTACTTCCTGATGCTTCATTTGTGTAGTTAAGATTAATATCCTCAATAAAATTAGATGTTTCTAAATTTTTTATAAAATCAGTAATATCTTTATAACTGTTTGCCAAACCATTAATAACAAACAAACCACCAATTTTACCACTAATACTAACTATCCACAAATTATCAGACCTACATTCATCAATAACATTAAATAGCTTATCTATTCGGGCAAAGTTAAGTGTTGGTCCACCAATCTCTTCCATATAAGCTTTTCCCTGTGCAACCCGACCACTTATGACTTCAACATTTCCAAGCTGTAAATTGTATTGATCTATTCTGGCCTGAATGCTTTTTATCTTTGAATTATTTGAATAATACCCGGCATAATAATAAAGAGGGAGAAAAATAATCAAAACAGGAATGGCAAAAATTAATACTCTCTTTAAAGACTCTCGAGCTCCAGGAGGTTTTTTTGCCACACTCCAACCAGACATAGCTTTATTTTTTGAGTAAAATAAAGCTATTCCGGAATTTAAAAGCAAATTCCCTGCTGCTTCATTCTCAAAACTCGAATTATTTATCCATTGAACATCAATTGTTTCATCTACTGTTTCAACAATAATATCTTTATGCTTTTCATCCGAGCTAATAACGACTACCTTATTTAAATCAATAAAATGTCTATCGTGCTGCAAATATACAGCTTGTGATGATAGTTGAATTCTCTGCTTAATTTTATCATTATTCTCCATCAGGAACTCTCTCATAAAGACCAGTTCCCCGTTCTGAACAGTTACAGTAGTCACAGCGCCGTTATTAATATAGACTAATAAAACATTTTCATCTTTTTCAAAGAGTTTTTGATGAACAGCATAAGCAAATAGACCAACAGGAGCTGGAATAATAGCTTTAGCTTTTTTATAATCAACAGATTTTTTTACTGCCAGAATTAAAAGTAAATAGCCTGATTTACAAGCTTTAGTTATATAACCAGTGTAGAAATCTGCTTCATGATTCGGAACATGAAATTCAAGTTGTAAATCAACGGTTTTCTGTAATTCCTTTTTGGATACATTTGGTAAATACAAGTTTTTAATAATAAAATCATCCAGCGGAAGCCCGACAGCAACATTCTTATAATCTAGACTTTCGTTATCGCTTATATAACTTTTTTCTATAGTTATAGAACCACTGCTTTCTTTTACTTCAACTACAGTCGTTTTTTCTTTCTGTAAAACACCTACAGACACAAGCTTACCCTCTATTCGTTAATACAAATTTTAAATTGTTTTTCTCTATTTTTACCACACATTCGGCTGTGCATGAAATACCATGAACTTCAGCTTTAGCTTTTATTCTAAAATACTTAGGTATTAAAGATAACCACTGTTTAGCTTTAGAAACATCAGCAGAATTTGCACCTATCATAGAATTTATATTGTCAAAGTTTTTTAAATAACTACCTGTTTGAGCCTGATTAGCAATTTGGGAAGCAGCTCCTGAATCTATGCCCGGAACTAATGCTAAAGCTTCTTTCGTTGCTCCATTAATATAAATTTTACCATCACTAAAAACTGTCATATAATCCTTTAATCCTGGAGCACCGATATCTCCATCAAAAATATCTGAATCAACATCTTTAACCTCCAAAAGCTCTGCTACACAAGAAAAACTTCCTGAACTTTTCTTCTTATCATTTGTATTTGTACTGGATGACTTTTCTGATGACGCATTATTACTAGTTCCAGATTCACTATCATCAGTCTGAACAGATGAATTATTTGATGCTGCAGTACTGCCTGTATCCGAAGCCTCACTTTTATTTTCTAGAAACTCTTTTATTGAACTAAAAACTATTGGCGACATATTACTACTGGCAGGTAACTCTTTTAACTTGCTAATGCTGTTAAGAGGAAACTTTGCATCCTCCGCTGTGACAACACATTCTATTATTACCGGTTTATTATCTGTATAATATGAATCGCTTTTATTTTGCGATAATGACCAGTTTTCAGAATCGACATACCATTTTCCAAGTTTTTCAAAGAACCATTCAACCTGCTTCTCATCAACCTTATCACCAGATCTATTTCCTTTAGCCTCTGAACTGCTCAAACCGCTTCCAGAATCTGAACCCGATGATGAACTACTGCCTGAAGCCGAACTTCCATTATTAGAAGAACTACTCTCAGAATTTGAATCACTATCACTGCTCCCTGAAGATGAACTACTATCAGTATTCTTATCTTTTGGAGGAATCAAATTCACTGCTATTAACTGTATTGCTCCTTCTGCATAAACAGACGCCTGAATCTTATCTTTCAAATATGATGCATTTTCTATATTTGAGTTTACTGACATTGTAAAAGTTAGAACAAGCACCGACAATATCATGAGAACCCAAAGGGTTAATATTAATGCAAATCCTCTTTGTTTATATTTTAAAAATTCTTTATTTTCGATATTTACCAATTTAAACTACTCTCAAAAAAATTGGATTAATTGTAGTGACTAATTTTATCACTACCAGTTTCCTGTGCTTTTATCGTTTGTTTGATTATCTTTGCTATCACTAGTATCTTTTTTTCCTGAGTCAGTAGAAGTTCCTGTGGATTTAACTGCTTCCATACTTTTCACAAACAGGGCTGTAGAAAAATTCTGTTCTACATCTTCATTTTTGATTCTACCAGCAATGCTTATAACCGAAGGATATTTTTTCGAACTTTTGCTATTTTCAGATTTACCTAAAACTGACGATGTACTAGCTGATCCGGATTCACTTTCATTATTACTGTCATTATCAAACAAACCAGATGAATCCTGCATTTCTGAATCGTCATCTTTATCTTTGCTTTTTTTCTTTTGCTTATCAGAAGCTGTATAAGAATAATTAAAGTTTAATGATTCTAATCCAGCGCAAAATGCTATATCTTTTCCATCTAAATTCTGCTTATCAGCAGGATACATGACAATAGCTCTATATAACTTCTTTTCATCTTCATTATAGCTATAACGAATTAACTGTAAAAAACTTTTTTTCTTATCTGTTTCTTTTAGTGCGATAAACGAAAAAGCTTCTTTCTTGAAAAAAACATTCTTTTTATCTTCTATTGGAAGCAAATCGCTAAGATCTGATTCCATCACCATAAAACAACCTGATAGATTATCAGAAATATCTGAGTATGCTATTCCTTTTTTATAGCTTCTTAATGTTTCCTGAAATATACTGACGACAACAGCACTTACTATAACAAGAATCACTACAGCTATTAAAAGTTCAAGTAAAGTAAATCGTTTATTTATTAAGGGCTTTTTCACTAAAATCGTTTTTTGTTATAAAATAAGCAAGCTTTACTCAAACTTATCTAATTCCAGTTATTCAGTCCGTCTTTAGCTCCATCACCGGTACCACTTGGTCCTTTTGACCATATATCATATGATTCCGGGTTATGTGTACCAGGACATTTATACTGATACGGAGATTTCCATGGATCCATAGGTATTTTTTTACCATTCATATAAGGCCCTTTCCAGTTAACAGGAACCGGAGGTGATGTAGGCTTGTCCATCAAAGCCTTTAACCCTTGGGCTGTAGTAGGATAAACACCATTGTCTAGATTATATACAGAAAGAGAAGTTTGAAAAATACTCAACTGTGATTGACAGGCACTAATTTGTGCATCCTGAGTTCTTCCTGCAAATTTAGGCATAACAATAGCTGCTAGAATAGCAATAATAATAACAACTACCATTATCTCAATAAAAGTGTATTTACTCCTACTCAATAATTTCATGTTTACTCCTAAGGTTTTTATAATTTACTAGTAAAATAATAAAGGAAATATTTGTTGTTTAGTATAGTTTAAAACAATTTAAAAAACAACATTTAACAAACTATAATACATAATAAATTTTACAATTATTATATCTGTAACTGTCGCAATTCTATTCAGATAAAAACTATTCTAAATATACTTTTTGCGTGTAAGGAGAAATCATAAGCCTATTCAAAGCATAATACCCAAGCCTAAACTTCATCTTATCCCCTACTTTTGGTAAAAAACCCTCTGAAAACTCAACTACAGTATGATCACAGTTCATCATCTTAACTTTTACATTGTTACAGGTAGGGAAAATATATTCCGGTTCAGTATCAACGCGCCCAAATGCCAAAATACCGATTCCAGAAGATCTTTTTATCTCAATAAATTCTGATTCTAAAACAAATGTATCTTTACAAAAGCCATTAATATATACAGGACCACAGGAAGAATGAATACCAAGAAGCAATGAAGTACCAATTCTTAATTCTGTGATATTAGAAACATCCAAATCTCTATTTCCATATAAAGTATTAAACACATTGGTCGAGCCACCGGATACTACAGGTATCAGAACATTAAGTTTTTTTCTGATATTCTGAGATATATGTGAAAGTCGATTTAAAACATTTTTATGCAATTCTAAGCTACTCTTAAAACAACAGTAAACACCTATTCCCATAAGTTCTATATTAGGTAAACTTATAACTTCTTCACATATTTCTATTATATTTTTTTCTAAAAAGCCTTCTCTGCCTGTATTTAAATCCAGCATCAATATCACACCATGCTTTTTAGACTTTTTTACAGCAGCTTCTGATAGTTTTCTTAGTGTATGAATATCGCTATTCAAACTGACATCTGCAAAGTCTACACAGTCATCAACTTCCTTTAATATTGGAGATCGTAGTAAATAAATCGGGGCTGTTACGCCATTTTGCCGCAAATTAATTATATTTTCAATTCTGGAATCCCCGAGTCGTTCAATTCCACCTTTTAAAACAGCATTAGCTATATGATGATCGCCGCAAACGCACTTTACAACTCCAACGGTATTCACCCCCAGCTTGTTACATGTTTTTTTCAATGTAACAGCATTTTTAGTTATTTCTTTCAAATTAATATAAAGCTTTGCTGACATAATAGATTCTTTTAATTATTTACATTAGGCCTTAGAAGTTAAGGCATATTAAATATAGATTATATATTATACTTAAGAGAATTCAACACTAAACATTCATTGAATGTTATAATACAACAAACCGGAAGAAACAGAAAGATTAAATATGCAGACAAAAAAATTTGAAGCACAATATGTTTTTATAAAAGATATCACTTCTACTACTAAAAAAGCTTTACTAAGAGGTGAAATTACAAAAATTATACAAACAGGAGGACCTACAATCTTCTTCATATCAGATGGCACAGGAAATATATCTATAAAAGGCTTTATTAAACCTGGAGAAAGAGCTTATCCTGAAATTAATGAAGGTGATAAAATATCGACAAAAGTTGATATCGGAGAATTTAAAGGTGAACTTGAAGGACAGATTCTATCTATAAAAAAACTTGACAATAGAGAAATTTCAGAACTCGAACAGGCAATTGAAAACCTTCAACTCAAAAGAGCAAGTGTGAAAGATATCGGTTTCTTTGTAAACAGTGAAATATTAAATAAGTTAAAAGATAGATTTTTAAAGGCAGCTATCCAAATACGATTGGCAATAATTCAAAACCGCCCAATCATCGTAAGACATCATAATGACTGCGATGGTTATTCTTCGGGATTTGCACTGGAATGCGCAATTGTTCCTTTAATCATCAAACAGCATAACAACTTGAAAGCCCCATGGGAATTCTTTTTAAGGGCTCCTTGTCAAGCACCTTTTTATGAAATAGAAGATTCAATAAGGGATACAGCAAATTCTCTTCGCAATGTTGCTAAATTTTCTAACAAAATGCCGTTAATAATAATTGCTGATAACGGTTCATGTGAAGAAGATTTAATGGCAATAAAACAGGGAAAAATACACGGAGCAGACTTTATAGTAGTAGATCATCATGGGTTTGATAAAGATGTTATATCAGATGAAGTACTTGCTCATATCAATCCTTTCCTTGTTGGTGAAAGCGGTTCCAAAATGTCTGCCGGTATGTTATGTGTAGAACTGGCAAGATATATTAACAATGATGTTAAGAATATTGTTCAAATCGCTGCAATGAGTGGTTATGCTGACAGAATTGACCTTGCAAATCAGGAGCTTATGGAAAAGTACCTTAAGCTTGCAAACAAAGAAGGTTATACAAAGGAATTACTTTCAGACATAAGTCTGGTTATAGAATATGTTTCTTCTAAAGTAAGATTTATGGAGGTTAGAGAATACATAGAAGTAATTTTCGGACATCCCAGAGATAAACAGAAAGAACTGGTTTCATTAATGGCTCCTTATATTAAAGATTTGGATAGAAAGGGATTGGCAATAGGAAAAGTTGGTGCTATCCAGGAACAACTTGAAAACGTAACACTTCAATCAATAGAAATTGAAAAAACATTTCCTGGATTTGGTTTTTTCCCGAAACCAGGCAGAGCTATTGGTTTAATACATGAAAACTACCAAAAGGAAACAAAAACCAAAGCTTTAGTAACAATAGGAATAATGAGTACAGCCGTTACAATAAGAGCAACTGACGAAGCAAATTTTTCAGTCCATGATTTGAAACATTACTTAATAGAAAAACTGCCTAACGCATTCATTGAAGGTGGTGGACACAAAAATGCCGGTTCCCTTAACTTCCTACCTTGTAAAAAAGAAGAAGTCATTAGTTTGCTAAAAAGTTTCTTAAAAAAACAGAAATAGAAAAGAAATCATATGCTAATAAAAAAACAATACTCCAGGCTTGCAGTATTAATATGGGGATTTTTTCTCCTGCTTCTTGCCGGCACAATATTTTTTTATATATGTTCATGTAAATCAGTTTCTACTCACCCAAAAGGGCTTGTAGAATACAAATCACCAAACATAGTTGGATATGAAAATAAGCCAATCCTTATTGATTATTATTTTTTGAACAGTATGAAAAGAATAAATAATTATGCTAAGGAAAATAATTTAAAACTGTATGTTACAAGCTCATTTCGCAAAGCAAACCAAGAAATAAATGGAGCAATTGTTCCCCCGGCCAGAATGTCAAATCATCTTGCGGGTCATGCCATTGATATGAATATCGAATATAAAGGAAAATGGTATGACTCAAAATTAATGTATAAAAGAAACTTTCAAAATCTACCGGCAAATGTTCAACGTTTTTTTTATGATCTTAGAAAAGACAAAGAACTTCGCTGGGGTGGAGATTTTAATAGACAGGACCCTGTTCACATAGACGATTATCTGAACAAAAATCCAAAAGCATGGCAAAAACGATTCAACATTGTTCAAAATCAGAAAACACAGTTTTAAGAATTTTCTTAGAAAATAGAGAACCAACAATCGTCCTATTCAGGCTATTTATTACCTTATACTATTTTCCAAAATCATTGCAGTAATATCATCTGCCTGCTCTTCATCTCCCATATGTGTAAGCAGATCATTTTTCAAAATATCTAAAACATTAGAAATTTCTATTGAGTTTGTGCGGTTCAATGCTTTAAGCAGCCTGTCTTCTGTGTATTCTTCTTTATTTTTATTTAAAGCTTCTGTAACACCATCTGAATATAGGAATAACCTTGCCCCCTGCTCAAATTCAAATTCACCAATGTAGTAATCACCTTTTGCTGCCGGCAAAATACCAATAACAGTATCCTTGTGTATAGGTAAAAACTCATAATCCTGATTTGCTTTTTTCAATACCGGAGCAGTGTGACCTGCATTACAATACTCTACAACACCTTTAACAGTATCAATAATACCGCAAAAAACTGATGCAAACATACATGTTTCATTTTCATTTATAAGAAAATTGTTTACAGTTATAACCACATCTAAAAGAGATTTTAACTGTTTAGCCTCAACTTTTATCAGCGTTTTTACGATAGCCATAAACATAGCAGCAGCAATCCCCTTCCCTGATACATCTCCAATACAGAAAAAAACTTTTCCTTTATCTATAGGGAAGAAATCATAAAAATCACCACCAACACGTCTTGCAGGTTTATTTTCAGCATAAACAGCAATAGTTCTTTCAGGGTCAATCAGATTTTGTGGAAGTATGGATTTTTGAATATTATTTGCAATCTTCAGTTCTAGTTCAATTCTATGTTTAAGAACTCTAAGTTTTAAAATTTCATCAGTTCTTTTTTTTACAATTCGTTCAAGGTTTTTATTTGTCTCTTCCATCTGTCGCTGTAAAGAGAAAAGTTTTAGATGTGTTTTTACTCTTGCTAAAACTTCTTCTATCTGAAAAGGTTTTGTAATATAATCAACCCCGCCCGATTCAAATGCTTTGACCTTATCAACTGTCTCATTCATTGCACTCAGAAAAATAACAGGTATTTCCTTCGTTAAATCATCTTTTTTCAGTCTATTGCAAACTTCATATCCATCAATATAGGGCATATTTATATCTAATAGAATCAAATCAGGTGCAGACACTTTTATAGCAGCAAGCGCAAGTTTCCCATTTGGTACGGGTCTTACTTTATAGCCTTTATCTTTTAAAATTCGGGTTAAAAGTCTCAAATTATCAGGTGTATCATCAACAACCATTATTTGCATACCAGTTAGTTCATCTGTCATATAAGCCTCATTATACTTATTGATTCTTTAGAAGACTAAGCATAGTCTCATATTCAAAATTTTCAGCCAACGAATTTAGGTTATTAAAAGACCTTTCATCAATAACTTTTACTTCTTCAAGCAAAGACATTATCATATCAAAATCAGCCTGTAACACAGCATGTTCTAATTTAGATACCAACTCTTCAGGCAAAGCCTTTTTTATAGAAGAAGAAGCTGACAGACTTAAATCAACATTGAAAGTTTTTGTTGAATCAACACGTTTAAAATAATCATACTTTACGTTCAACAACCGTTCAATTATTTTCAATAAATCATCCTCTTTAAAGGGCTTGCGTAAAAAATCATTACAACCGGAATCAAAAGCCTTTGTTTTATCCTCTTCAAATACATTTGCGGAAAGTGCTATTATCGGAATATCACTCCCACTATGTTTTGATCTTATTTCTTTTGAAGCCTGGTAACCATCCAAAACCGGCATCCTTAAATCCATAATAATCAAGTGTGGCTCCCATACTTCAAAACAATTTACAACCTCCTTGCCATTGACTACTGCTTTTACATGAAAACCTACAGACTCCAGCATTTGCTTTAATAAGTCTCTATTCTCTTTTTCATCTTCGGCAACAAGAACTCGATATTGTTTCTGTTTTTTTGATAAACATTTTATTTTTTCATGAGAAAGAGTCTGATCATATTCTGATTTTTTTGAGGAACATACAAGCGGTATATCAAAATAAAAACAGGTTTTCCTGTTCGCATCGCTTAAAACTTCTATCTTTCCTCCCATAAGATTTACATATTCCTGACTTATAGCTAAACCTAGCCCTGTACCTCCACCTACTTTTTTACCGGAGGATGTTTGTCCAAAAGAATTAAAAAGTGTTTCCATTTCCTTCTTGTAGATCCCCATACCCGTATCTACAACTTCAAAATAAAGTCTTTTATTCGGATCAATTAAGCATTCTTTTATATCTTTATTTTCTAATTCCACACCATTTTTTTTGTTAACTTCACTCTCTTCTGCCGCTTCTTTCTTACCTGCTTGAATAAGCCTGACATTTAGAAAAATATGTCCTTTTTGTGTAAATTTCATAGAATTACCAAGCAGGTTCACTAATACCTGTTTAAGCTTCCCGGCATCTCCATAAATATTTTTCGGTATATTTTTGTCATAATTAACCCTAAAATTAAGTTTTTTAGCTTCTGCTCTTAACTTAAACATAAAAGCCAAATCATCCAAAAGACAATGTAAATCAAATATTTTTTCCTTCAATGTTGTACTGCCAGCCTCTATTTTAGACATTTCTAATATTTGATCAATTAGTCCAAGAAGATGTTCTCCACTTCGATTGATTATATCAAGATACTGTTTCTGCTGCTCATTTATATCAGGCATTCTAAACAATAGTTGAGAAAACCCTAAAATAGCATTCATTGGAGTACGTATTTCATGAGACATGTTAGCAAGAAAAATACTTTTAGCTTTATTTGCATCTTCAGCAGATTCTTTTGCCCTATTAAGTTCCTTCTGAATTTTCTTCTGAACAGCTTCTACTCTTTCTCTTACTGTTATTTCATTTTTTAACTGCTTATTAGCTTCCTGTAAATTGGCTGTTCGTACTTTGACCTTCTCTTCCAGTTGGTCTCTATATTTTTTAAGTTCCTCTTCAACTTTTAACCTTTCGTTAAGTTCAATACTTAACTCTTTTGTCCTTCTAACAACCTGTCTCTTTAAAGCTCTGTTCCAAGCTATTACCAATAAAAAAACAAGGAATAAAGAACCGACAACAACCAGGAAAATAATCCAGAATCTACGTCCTAACCCATCACTGCTTCCTCCAAACGAGGTCCATTTCTTTGATATATTACTTTTTTCAAGGTCTGTTATTTTTGAAAAACCTTTATTAAGAATAGAAACTAGAATAGGCCAGTCTTTTTTTACTCCAAAAGTTATTCTGTTTATATAATCTGTTTTGCCTGCAACATGCAGGTTTGTAATTCCTTCAGATTCAATGCAAAATGATGCTTCAGCCATATCAATAACCATAGCATCGACTCCACCTGTAGCCAGCATAGTCAATCCGGCATAAGAGTTCTCTACATGCTTCAAAAGAATACTGGGAAAATTCTCTCGAATAAAACTTCCTACAGAATAGTCTTTTACTACAGCAACTTCACAACCACCCAGTTCGCTAAGATTAGCCCCTCCATCATATTCTCTTCTTACTATAATAACAGGAGCCAATTCGATATAAGGTTTTGTAAAAAATAAAGTTTGAAAAATATTCTGCGTTGGAGTTATTCCTGCTATAACATCTACATTACCATTTTCTATATATTCTAATGCTTCTTGATAACTGTCAGTTTCAACAAAGGTAAATTTTATGTTTAACTTTGCTTCCAGCAAACGAATAAAATCAGCTGTTATACCAGCAAATTTCTTATTATCAATGAAACTGATAGGAGGAGCATTAGTAACAGCGGTGAATAATATCTCAGGATGATCCCGCAACCACCTTTTCTCTTTTGCAGTTAGAACTTCTTTCTGGTTTAAGACAAGTAAATCATTATTACTACTGCTTTCATCAATAGAATAAAGCCCAAAGGCATCATCATTTCCGCCTTGAGAAGAACTGGAAACAGACTCCCTCTTTAACAGAATATTCGTTTTTCTCTCTGATTTTATGTCATCATTTTTTGAAAAACATGTAAATGTCAAAAAAATGATAACAGGGATAATGTAGAATCGAATTTTTCGGGGATTAAGCATTTGAAAAATAATTATACCTAAAACTTAATAGCCTCTTTATTCAGCAATTAGCTGGAATAAGAATTAATAATTTATCGAAATTGCCTATAGCAAAATAAGCTAAAAGCAGAAAAGCTACCGATATAAATAAAATAATTATTAATACTAAACCGGTTAACCTTTAATTATAATAACTTATATACTCCCAAAAAAACATATAACACAAAATTATTTTATATTTTTTTCAGCTAACATATGTTATATTAAAAACAAATAATCTAAAAAACTTAATATTTAACAATAGGAACTTATCATGCTTGAAAAACTCCTACTGAAAAACAGAAGCTATAGAAGATTTCACCAAGATGAAAAAATTTCAGATTCGACTTTAAAAAAACTGGTTAATTATACCAGACTATGCCCATCCAGCGGCAATTTTCAACCGTTAAAATATTATCTTTCAAATACAAAGGAAAATAATGAAAAAATATTTTCAACTGTTTCCTGGGCTGGAAGATTGAAAAACTGGAATGGCCCTGAGGAAGGAGAAAAACCGTCTGCTTATATTATAATACTTGGAGATAAAAATATCTTAAAATCATTTAGTATTGACCCTGGTATTGTAGCACAAACAATACTCCTTGGCGCTGCAGAAAGCGGATTAGGAGGCTGTATGCTTGGAAGCATAAAAAAGAAAATACTTCGCGAAAAATTATCTTTATCAGAACAATATGAAATTTTATTAGTTGTTGCACTTGGTAAACCATCAGAACAGGTTATTATTGAAGAAACAATTGAGGGTAAAGATGTAGGATATTGGCGGGATGAACAAGATATACATCATGTTCCCAAAAGAAAATTAGAAGAAATTATCGTCAGTTAAACTCAATCTTCATTAGTTTTTTAACCTGCTATTCATAGGAACAAACAAAAAAACCAACTATTTTAGATAAAATAAGAATATCAATAATAATTATACAATAAACAGGACAGTAGATGACAATAAGAGATAATTTAAACATAGCAAAATTTGAGCCCTTAGCCTCTCCAAAAGATTTAAAATCTAAACTGCCATTGTCTGAAGAAGGCAGTAACAGAGTAATTAACTGCAGAAGTAAAATTCAGGATATTTTAGACCACAAATCAGACAAATTTTTAGTAATTACAGGTCCATGCTCAATCCACAATCCATCCGAAGCAATTGAATATGCTAAAAAATTAAAGGAATTGAGCCTGGAAGTTGAAGATAAATTGATGCTGATAATGCGTGTCTACTTCGAAAAGCCCAGAACAACAATAGGCTGGAAAGGCTTAATTTACGATCCTGATCTGGATGGTTCATGTCATATGAGCAGAGGACTTGAAATAGCAAGAAGATTACTTTTAGATATAGATGAACTTGGACTTCCTACTGCAACTGAAATACTTGATCCTGTTACCGCACAATATATAGCGGATTTAATATCCTGGGCTGCAATCGGGGCCAGAACTACTGAATCACAAACACATAGACAGCTTGCAAGCGGTTTATCTATGCCTATAGGTTTCAAAAACACTACTAATGGTAATATTAAAACAGCAATAGAAGCAATAAAAGCAGCTATTCATAAACACGTATTTCTTGGCGTTCTGGAAGATGGACGCAGTGGAATCTTTCATACTACCGGTAACAAATATTCACACATAATTTTAAGAGGCGGAAAAAGTGAACCGAACTTTGGTTCCGAGCATATCGCTTATACAAGAGAGCTAATGTTAAAAAACAACATCACTCCCAGTATAATTGTTGACTGTAGTCATGCAAACTCAGAGAAAAAAGCCTCAAAACAAACTGCTGTACTCAAAGATGTAATAAAACAGCGGGTTGATAGTGAAAGAAGTATAGTCGGTGTTATGCTGGAAAGTAATCTAAAACATGGCAAACAAACTATGGATAATTTCTCATCATTGGAACATGGCATTTCTATAACCGATGAATGCATAGGTTGGGATGAAACAAAAAAAATAATCAGAGAATTACACAATACTATTTAACTTTAAATCTAAGCCTCCTGTCAATTATGTTAACAGAATATATAAAAAAAATCCTGGAAGCAAGAGTCTACGATGTAGCAATAGAAACTCCTATTGAAACTATGGGATTTTTAAGCGAACATCTAAAAAATAATATTATGGTGAAAAGAGAAGATCTTCAACCTGTTTATTCATTTAAACTCCGAGGCGCCTATAACAAAATTGACAAGCTTTCCAAAGACGAACTTTCAAAAGGCATAATTGCCGCATCAGCAGGAAATCATGCACAGGGCGTAGCTTTATCTGCTTCAAGAAAAGGTATAAAATCAATAATAGTAATGCCTAAAACCACTCCTAATATAAAAGTCGAATCCGTAAAGAAATTAGGATCAGAAGTAATATTATATGGTGATACATTTAACGAAGCTTATGAATATGCGGTTTCTCTGAAGGATAAGCATGATTATACTTTTATTCATCCATATGACGACCCTGATGTTATAGCTGGTCAAGGTACTATAGGGATGGAAATAATCAGACAATACTCCCAACCAATTGATGCTATTTTTATACCTGTGGGAGGCGGTGGTCTAATCGCCGGAATATCTGCTTACATAAAATACCTTAGGCCTCAAATAAAAATAATAGGAGTAGAAGCTGAGGATTCAGCATGCCTGAAGGCTGCAATAAATGCAAATGAAAGAGTCGTACTTCCTCATGTAGGTATTTTTGCAGACGGAGTCGCAGTTAAACAGATAGGTAAAACTCCTTTTGAGATTGCAAAAAATTGTGTAGATGACGTAATCACGGTAAACATAGATCAAATATGTGCAGCAATAAAAGATATTTACACAGATATAAGAGCAATCGCTGAACCGGCAGGAGCACTTGCTGTTGCTGGACTGAAAAAATATATAGAAGAAAATAAAATCTGTGATAATAACTTATTAGCTGTCATAAGTGGAGCCAATGTTAATTTTGACAGATTAAGACATGTATCTGAACGCTCGGAAATAGGTGAAAAACGTGAAGCTATATTTGCTGTAACAATTCCCGAAAAACCTGGTAGTTTTAGAAAATTCTGTCAAGTACTCAATCAAAGGAGCATCACAGAATTTAACTATCGTTATTCTGATACAAACGATGCAAAAGTTTTTGTTGGAATTCGATTGGCTTCAAATGAAAGTCGTGAGAATATAGCAGTACAGCTAAATAACAATGGTTATTGTGTAACGGATTTATCTGATAACGAATTAGCCAAACTTCATATAAGACATATGGTTGGCGGCAAAAAAACACTGCCGACAGAAGAGCAGGTTTATAGAGTGCAATTTCCAGAACGCCCAGGCGCACTGTTACAATTTTTGAATGCAGTAAAACCGGAATGGAACATAACAATGTTTCATTATAGAAATCATGGAGCAGCATTTGGTCGTGTATTTCTTGCACTTCAACTACCGAAAAATGAAAAAACAGATGTCAGTAAATTTTTATCTGATTTGAAATATACTTATATTGAGGAAAATAATAATCCAGCCTATAAACTTTTTTTAAGTTAATAATTTAATGATATTATTCTTCACTAAATAAAATAAACGCAGGACAATTACTTTTTATACATGATAATAAACTGGTTAACTGTGTTGATGCAATGCTATAATAAACAGCCCTTCCCTCACGCTTACTTGTCAAAAGTCCATGATTCTTCAGTAATCTAAGGTGTTCACAAGTCTGGTTAGGAGCTACTCCGCACATCTCAGCAATCTCCCCCACGGCATAACGCCCTTTCGACAGTATTTCAACAATACGTAATCTAACAGGATGTGCCATTAACTTTAGGCACTCTGCTACTTTCTCTAAATATTTATCACTCATCATCTCTAATGACTCTGAACTGCACATAATCACCTCTTTCAATTTTTAATAAATTTAAAAACCTTTTTTCTATAAATTTTAATTTAAATATTTGATTTTTTGTAAATCACATGTATCAATATATCGTTACTTAAAGATATTTCGATATTTAAAAATAATTTTTTTATATTTTTTTAGGAGATAAAGAAATGAAACTTATAATTGTTGGTGGAGTTGCCGGCGGCGCAAGCGCTGCGGCAAGAGCAAGAAGAGTTAATGAAGATGCAGAAATAATAATGTTTGAAAGAGGCGAATACGTTTCATTTGCCAACTGTGGTCTTCCTTATCATATAGGTAAAGTTATTCCGGAAAGAGAAAGTCTTCTCGTTATGACTCCCGAAAAGCTTAAAGGCAGAGCTAATATAGATGTCAGGATAAATAGCAAAGTTACATCAATTGACAGAAAAAAGAAAACTGTGTCTGTAACAAACAATAAAACCGGAGAAAAATATACAGAAAGTTACGATAAATTAATATTATCTACCGGTTCGTCTCCTCTAAGACCTCCAATTCCGGGAGCAGATGATCCGGATGTAATGATCCTCTGGACAATTCCTGATATGGACAAAATCATAGAAAAAGTTCAAAGCGGAGCAAAAAGTGCTGTTGTTATAGGTGCAGGATTTATAGGTGTAGAAGTTGTTGAAAATTTAGTCGAACTGGGTTTAAAAACAACACTCGTAGAAATGCTGCCGCAGGTTCTACCTCCTCTTGACAAAGAAATGGCCCAGCCAATTTCTGAAATAATGGAGTTTCATGGTGTAAACTTAAATTTAAACAACGGCGTTACTGAAATTAAAAAGAATAAAGATAACAGCTTTTCTGTCAAGTTAAAAACTGGTGAAACTGTCGAAACTGACATGGTAATAATGTCTGCAGGTATCCGTCCTAATTCAGAATTGGCAAAAGATGCAGGTTTAAAACTTAATAAACGCGGCGGAATAGTTGTTAACAAGCAATTACAGACAAACGATACAGATATATATGCTATAGGTGACGTAATAGAAGTTAATGATTTAGTTCTTGACGAACCTACAATGGTACCGCTTGCCGGTCCTGCAAATAAACAGGGTAGAATTGTTGCAGATAATGTTTTTGGTAAAAAATTGGAATACAAAGGCAGCCAGGGAACATCTATATGTAAGATTTTTGAAAAAACTGCTGCTGCTACTGGAATAAATGAAAAGCGCTTAAAAAAAGAAGGTATTGATTATCATAAATTCTATTTCACTCCAAACTCTCATGCCTCATATTATCCTGGCGGCTACATGCTTTTTATCAAAGTATTATTTGATAAATCAGGAAAAATACTTGGAGCACAGATAACAGGTAATGACGGAGTTGATAAAAGAATAGACCTTCTTGCAACAGCTATACGTAAAGGCTTGACTTTTGATGATTTAGAAGAACTGGAATTGGCTTATGCTCCTCCTTACGGTGCAGCAAAAGACCCGATAAACTTTGCAGGTTTCGTTGGAAATAATATCTTAAGTGGCAGCTCTCAGGTAGTTTATCCTGATGAAATACCTGAAAACGCATATCTTTTAGACATAAGGGAACCAGATGAAGTATTATGCGGAACAATTGATGGTTCAGTCAATATTCCTTTAGGAAAGCTCAGAGACAGTTTTGACAAATTACCAAAAGATAAAGAAATTATAGTTTTCTGTAAAGTCGGAGCCAGAGGTTATTTAGCAGAGCTGATTTTACGCGCAAACGGATTCAATGTAAAAAATATTAGCGGCGGTTATGAAACTTGGAAATTATTCTATCCGGGACCAAGTAACTGTCCAACAATGGTTGAACAGGAAACTGAAAAAGCTCAAACAGTGGCATTGAATAGTCCAAAAATGCCAAAAGTTACATTAGAAATCAATGCCTGCGGATTGCAATGTCCAGGTCCAATTGTAAAAGTAAAAGAAAATATAGAAAAAATAAATAATGGTGAAGTACTATATGTTAAAGCCAGTGATGCAGGATTTTTGAACGACATTCCGGCATGGTGTAATGCAACTGGGCACACTCTTGTCAATGTAAAAAGCGAAAGAGGTGTTGTTGAAGCTTTAATACAAAAAGGAGCAGAGAAAAATACCGATTCTATGACAGCCATCACAAAAGAAGTAGATGGAAAAAAGAGAACTACAATTGTCTTATTCAGCAACGATCTGGATAAAGCCTTGGCAGCAATGATTATTGCATCAGGTTTTGCTACATTAGGGCATGAAGTTACAATTTTCTTTACATTCTGGGGAATAAATGTTCTGAGAAAGAATAATCCACCAAGACTTAAAAAAGATTTATTAAGCCGTATGTTCGGATTTATGATGCCGAGAGGAGCAAAAAAATTGGCTCTTTCTAAAATGCATATGATGGGAATGGGCACAGGAATGATGAAACATGTAATGAAAACAAAAAACATCAACTCTTTACCTGAATTAATGAAACAGGCTCAGGAGTTGGGAGTTAAATTCCTTATATGTGAAATGGCTATGAATATGATGGGCATACAGGAAGACGAAGTTATTGATGGAGTTGAAAGAGCCGGTGTAGCAAACTTTGCAGCTCTATCTGAAAAAAGTACGACAACTTTATTTATTTAATATTGAAAAACTAACCATTAACAAAAATGGAGGTATATAATGAAAAATCATGCACACAATCTTTTTAGGAAGATAACAACAGGAGTTACAGCAGCAACAGCATTGGTAATTTCTGCACCTCAAACACTATTTGGGGCAAATACTCCTGCAAAAAACGAAGTTGCAGCCGAGGTTGAAAGCGGACCACTAAAACATATTTCTTCAAGTTCTGATTTTGAATCACAGGTATTAAATTCAAATATGCCCGTACTTGTTGACTTTTATGCTGACTGGTGTGGACCATGCAGAATGTTATCGCCTGTTATAAAAAATTTAGCAGAAGAATTTGACGGCAAAGCAGCTATAGTAAAAATTAATGTTGATAAAGCAAGAGGACTTGCCTCAAAGTATAAAGTTAGAGGAATTCCATGTGTAATCATCTTTAAAAATGGAAAAGAAGTTGAGCGATTTGTAGGAATCAAAGGCATGGAAACTTATAAAAATGCTTTAGATAAAGAAATTAAGTAATAAATAGCACCTTTCTATCAGTTTATTAGGAGTTTTAATTCTAATAAACTGATACTTAATAAAACTACAGATATGAAAAATAAATTTATTAGTTCAAAACTTGTTAAATCATTTTTATATTTGATTGCCGTAATTTTAACATCTAATGCATTATACGGCCAAACAAATACTGACAGCGCATTTAAATGGTCTGTAGATAAAACAAAAAACAATATCTGTATTCAGGTTAAAATTCCTCAAAATTTTTACCTGTACAAAAAGTATACAAATGTTGAATTAAAAAACTCACAAAATAGAGAAATCGCTCCAGCAACAAAACCAAAGCCGGTTAATTATAAAGATGACTTTGGAAGTGAACAGCTAATATATCCTTCAGGAATATGGAAGTGGAATTACAAAACTTCACCTGGTCACGATTATGATGTGAAAGTAAAATATCAGGGATGTTCAAAAAAACCTCTAGCCTGTTATCCTCCCGAAATTTTTATCAAAAAAATCAAATCTGAAAATACTTCACAGGAATCACAGCTCACAGAACAGAAAAATGCGATTCTTTCACCTATATCTGACAAAAAGGTTTCAAGCAATATTTCAACCACTGACACCGAAAGTTCCAGTTATCTACAGTTACTTATGAAAAAAGGTGGTATCTGGTTTTTTCTTGTAGCTTTCATTGGAGGATTATTTAGTGTTTTTACTCCTTGTGTATTACCTTTAATACCAATAACTCTTGCAGTATTGGGTGCAGGCAAAGAAGTATCAAGATCACAGGCATGTAGGCGCTCATTTCTTTATGTACTTGGTATTATAGTTACATATACGGGATTAGCTGTCTTTGCCGCACTGACAGGAAAAGCATTTGGAAGTACAGTATTATCGAATCCTATTATACTTGGTTTGTTTGCTGTATTTTTCATCGTAATGGCATTTTCCCTTCTTGGTTTGTATGACTTTCAGCTTCCTTCTTCTCTTAATTTAAAGTTAAATAACGTTGGAGGCAACTCAAACATAGGAGCTCTATTTATGGGGTTGGTAGCAGGTTTTATTGCAATTCCATGTACTGGACCTGTGCTTGCAACTCTTTTAGGAATTGCCGCAGCAGGTGGAAATATTATTTTTGGAATAACACTTCTTGCTACTTATGCAGTTGGCTTCGGGATACCGTTTTTCATAATTGGAATAGGCTTGGTAAAAGCACCAAAAAGTGGCGGATATATGAATCTGATAAAAAGTCTTTTAGGCATTATTATACTGGTATTAGCTTTCTACATATTAAGTATAGTTTTACCGCAACTGAACTTACTGCTTATGCAAACATCTTTAACATTTAAAATTACAGCAGTTGCTTTTATAATCTTAGGCGTATTAACTGGAGCCTTCCATGGTGACGGACATTCCACAAATAAATTTATCAAATTAGGAAAAACTTTTGGAGCAATACTGGTTGCTATAGGAATTATTTGGATTCTAAAACAGTCTACTAGTATTTCTCAAACCGGCAATCTCTCCTGGGATACAAACATTACAAAAGTTTTTGCCAATTCAAAAACAGAAAACAAACCGGTAATATTAGATTTTACGGCAGAATGGTGCGTCGCATGTAAAGAATTAGAATCGGTTACCTTCTCAAACACAAAAGTAGAAGAAAAATTAGACAAACACTGGTTGCTGGCAAAAGTTGATGTAACAAGAGATTCTGCAGAAACACAAAAACTTATAGAAAAATATAATATCAAGGGGTTTCCTACAGTAATATTTTTTTCACCTACAGGAAAAGAATTATATAGATTTTCTGGATTTAAAAATGCTGATGACTTTTTAAAAATAGTGAATAAATATAGATAGAATATTTAAATATAAAAAAGGAGGTAAAAAATGATTATACTAAGAATTGCCCTGGGAATAATCATCGGAGGAATAATCGGTGGAGTTTTCGGCTACATGGGCAAATGTGGCGGAGGCGGAGGCTGAGGAATGACAGCTAATCCCTGGTCAGGGATAATTTACGGAGCAATATTTGGATTAATAATTGCATTATCTATTAAATCTTCTTAATATTTAAGGTACAACAAAGTTTAATGTTGTACCTTTTTTTATAATTTTCTATGGCAGTAAAAGCAAAAGCCCTAGAAATATGTTAAATTAAAACTATTAGTTATATGAGCTGATTGCAAAAAGCACACTGGTAGCGGAAACGACAGAGCGTTTCCCTCCACTTTTAATTCAACACTGGAGGGTTTTGCTCAGTCAAAACCGAAATTCCCAGCATTTTGTAATTACCTCATATATTTAAGAAATCTATAATTTGAGGTATAAAATGAATAACAGCAAGCTTGAATACGGTGCTTACCAGGCAGTTAACAATTGCGTAAAAGTAAAGCCAGATGAAAAAGTTGTAATTATTACAGACAATACTACCAGATATATCGCAGATGAACTCTTTAAATGCAGCGAAAAAATTACTCCCGGCAATACAGAAGTTTTTATAATGGAAGATTATGGAGATAGACCGGAAGATGGCAGCAACCCTCTCAAATTTCCGGAAGTAATAGGAAAAGCAATGGATGCAGCTGATGTTAGTTTTTACTGTGCTTCAGCAAAAAAAGGAGAACTTCCCTCGTTCAGAGTTCCAATGACAAAACATGTAACATCTAATCCAAAATTAAGACATGCTCACATGCCGGGAATAACCAGACAGCTGATGGAATCAGGCATGAATGTTGATTACAGCAAAGTACAGGAATTATCAGCAAAACTTTATAATATCGTTAAAGATGCAAAAGTAATAAAAGTTACCACACCTGCCGGAACTGATTTAACTGCATATTTCAATACTGATTGGAAATGGATAATAAGCGATGGTGATATAAAAGCTGATGACTGGAGCAACCTTCCGGACGGAGAGGTCTTCACATGTGTAAAAGAAATACCTGAAGCAAAAATAGTTGTTGATGGTGTTCTTGGTGATTTCTTCTGTTCTGAATATGGATCACTGGAAGATAATCCTGTTTATATCACAATTAAAGATTCCAGGGTTACTGACATCCAATGTTCAAACAAAAAGCTTCTTAAAGAATTTAGTGAACACCTGAAAATTGATGAAAACGGTAATCGTGTCGGTGAATTCGCCATAGGTACAAATACAGGATTAACAAATCTAGTGGGGAATCTGCTCCAGGATGAGAAATTTCCGGGAATACATGTTGCGTTCGGGCATGGATATCCTGAAAAAACAGGAAGTGATTGGAACAGTGATGTTCATGTTGATGCTGTTTTAAGAGACTGTACTATTACAGTAGAAAATAAAGTAATCATGCAAGATGGTGAATTTTTAATTTAACCTTTATACTGCTATCAGGAATTAATAATGAAACTTAGTTTTGTATTTAGAAGAAACTGTATAATTAGAAATTTTAAGAAAAGCAGTGCTTCCAAAGAAGACGTTATAAATGAAATTTTTGATCTATTATATAAAAGTACTGCAATTGCAACTGAGAATATAAGCAGGGAAAAACTCAAAAATGAAATTTTAAAAAGAGAAAAAGAACAAACAACTGCTCTGGGCGAAGGCTTTGCTTTTCCACATGCCAGGATAGAAGGTTTAAAATTCTCATATACAGTTCTGGCGGTCTCTCAGGAAGGCATAGATTTCGACAGCCTTGACTTAAAGCCTGTTCATTTTTTCATATTCAATCTCGTTCCTGTAACTCAGCCCAATTATCTACTCAAAACACGTGCAGGAATAACACGTCTTCTGGAATCAGAAAAAACGAGAAAAAATATGCTTAATGCAAATTCTCTGGATGAAATCTATGAGATCATTGTTGAAAGTAATATCGAAGTTGGCCAGGATATTATTGCATCAGATATAATGAGACCGCAAATAGGTAAAATATCAATGAAATCAACGTTGAAAGATGCAGCAAGAACACTTCATAGATATCATACCGATTCATTACCGGTTCTTGATAGAAACAATATACTTCACGGTATAATATCCTGTTATGACCTGTTCAGTTTCGGTCTGCCAAAATTTTTCAACAGCCTGCATCAAATATCTTTTGTAAAACACATGGACCCTTTTGAGAAATACTTTAAAGTTGATGAATCATTAACCGTTGAAAGTATTTTATATGAAAATAACAAACTTCCGACAATACCGCCAACAGCTACAATAATGGAAATAATTTTTGAAATGACAATAAATAATAGTGAAACACTTTATGTAGTTAACAGTGAAAAAAAACTTTTAGGTATTCTAGATAGACATACGATTATCGATAAAATTTTGGTAGCAGTATAACAAATATACTCAAAACAATTGGATTTTCGATAAAATCATGGAATATCGAGTTTGTTTTCATGGTATGAAACCAAAAATTAAAATACCTTCGGTATAATAAAAATATAAAGGTCCAAAATAAAAATGATTTCTTCATTAATAATTTTTGTAATTGTTTACTTTTTTATAGCAACAGAAAAAATTGAAAAATCACTTGCAGCACTTCTCGGAGCTATAGCAGTTATCGCATTAGGCTTAATAAGCTTTGAAGACGCAGTAAAAACAATCGATTTGAATGTTTTATTTCTTTTAATCGGAATGATGACATGTGTTAATGTCCTGGCTGAAACAGGTTTCTTTGAGTGGATTGCAATTTTCATAGCCAAGAAATCTAAAGGTGGTGTTATACTGATATTTATCTCTTTAATGATAATAACAATGGTATTCTCTGCCTTCTTAGATAATGTAACAACAATAATTCTCCTTGCTCCGGTAACTATATTAATAACCCAAATACTTGAAGTACCGACTATGCCGTTCCTTATACTGGAAGCTCTGGCATCAAATATTGGAGGCACTTCAACATTGATAGGTGATCCGCCAAACATTATAATTGGTTCCAGACTTCATCTGTCTTTTTTCGATTTCATATATTACACAGCACCTGGAATAGCATTAATAGCCATCGTTTTTATAGTAACCTGCATTATTATCTTCAGAAAAAACTTCAAGGTTGACAACTCTGTAAGAATAAGAGTTTTAAAATCCTATCCAAACCTAGCAATTCGCGATATGAAAAAAATGCGGATTGCCCTAATTATAATGGGGTTAATATTTATAGGTTTTTTCGTACACCACCATCTTAATTTACAGGCAGGTTTAGTGAGTATTGCCGGAATGTGTTTGATGCTTATCTTCTGCAAAAGCGAAACAGAAGGAATGCTTAAATCTGTAGAATGGGATGTCATTCTGTTTTTCATCGGACTATTTATTGTAATAGGTGCCCTGGAACATAATGGTTTGATAGACTTACTAGCTGATTTTATGCTTCATCACTGTAAAGACAATATGCTTGCTGCATGTTTAATTATACTCTTCGGAAGTGCAATTTTTTCATCAATCTTAGATAATATACCTTTTGTTATTGCTATGACACCGTTAGTGCAGAAACTCATGTTGCAATACGGAGGAACAGAATATGGCCCTCACCCTTTAGTATGGGCATTAGTATTCGGAGCCTGTCTAGGAGGAAATGGCACACTTATTGGTGCTTCAGCCAATATTATAGTTTCAAAAATAGGACAGAAAAACGGATATCCAATCACGTTTGGAAGATTTCTCTGTTATGGATTTCCTTTTATGATTCAATCACTGATATTAGCCGCTCTTTATCTTTGGTTCAGATTTTTCTAACTCCAAATATTTTTCGAGAAATTATATCTGAGTTTTTTCAGCAGAATAATAATTTGCTATTAATAAATTATTAAGATTGTTCACTGAAAAAATACAGTTACCCCCCTAGAATATCTTTATCTTATTTTGAAAGATAGGAGTGAAATAACAAAATAGCCAGAGTACCTACTAGACAGGTTGAAATAGTTGCAACAGTACCTGATTTAAACCATTTCGCAAAAGTAATAGGATCATCTGTTTCCTCGCTCTTGCTTACAACTACAACATTAGCAGTGGAACCTATAGGAGAACCATTTCCTCCAAATCCTACCCCCATTGCCAAAGCCCACCATAACAGGTTTATAGAAATATTACCTTGTTCCTGAATATGAAGCAGAACCGGTATCATGGCCATGGTAAATGGAATATTATCAATCAGGGCAGAAGCAAATGCAGCCCCCCACAATAGTACTATTGCTACAAAAACCTGCTCTTTCGGATCTGTATGAGAAATTAAACCTGTAACCAGCTTTATAGTACCTGAGTGCTCCAGTGCACCTACCATTACAAAAAGAGCTACAAAAAAACCTAAAACACTCCATTCAAGCTTAGCAAAAATATTTTGCGGATCTTTCGTCAAGGAAACTAATGTTAAAACCATAACTGCTCCAATAATTGCAACAAAAGAAGGCTCAATATGCAACTTATGATGAATAAAAAATAGAATTACTATTATACCCAAAACAATCAGAGTTTTTTTAACTTTAACTTTATCTATAATTGACTTTCTTGCGTCCCACCCCATTAAATCCTCTATATTTGCAGGTTTCTGAGCCAGTTCTTTTCTAAATACCAACCTAAGGGAGATAAGTGTGACTATCCAGGCAACAATCACAACAGGAGCCATATGAGTTAGAAAATCATTAAAAGTAAAACCAGCGGCACTTCCAATCATTATATTAGGAGGATCTCCTACAAGAGTAGCTACACCTCCTGTATCTGATAACAACGCCTCAGCCATTAAGATTGGCATAGCATTTATTTTTATCATCTTGGCAATAAGAATAGTAACTGGAACTATAATAATCACTGTTGTAACATTATCTAAAATAAATGATACTACTGTCGTAACAGTCCCGAGCACCACTACCAGTAACCAGGGATTTCCTCTGGCAAATTTTGCTGAAATAATCGCAAGATATTCCAGAAAACCTGTTTCTTCCAAAATTATAACAATAATCATCATACCAGCAAGCAAACCAAGTGTATTAAAATCTATTGAGCTAAATGCTTCCTCGGGTGAGTAAAAATTAAAGATACTTCCCAGGATTATAACTGTAACAGCGCCAGACATGGCAATCACGGTACGATGTACTTTTTCACTAATAATCAGAGCAAAGGTAATAATAAAGATGACAGAGCTAATTATAATTGGTAACATATTCATAATAGTAAAAATAAAGGTTGTTAGAGATTAAAAACTTTATCCAAGACAGTAATTCTATCTATAAAACCAACAAGTTTGCCTTTCTCGCAAACATGTACAACAAAATGCTTTTTTACAGCAAGAAGAAAAATTATTTCCAGTAATGAAGCATCCAGAGAAACAGTAGCAATATTCTTATTCATTACTTCTTTTAATGTTATTGACGCATTATTTTCAAAGTACTTGGAGAAAGGATTAAAATCATGAATTTTAGGCACACTGTGCATCTTTTTTATATAATCAGGTAATTCAATTTGAAATAAATGAATACAGTCTATCTCCCCTATTATATTATTGTTTTCATCTACTATTGGCGCTACTTCTGTATTATATTTTTTCATATTTGAAGTAGCATCATGCAGCAACATATCCTGCGTAAACTTTATTTTTACACCTTTCATTAAATCCTGTGCAACAATAGGAGTATCTACAATTAAACTCGCATCTTCAATAATCCTGTAAACCTCATCAGCATCCGATGAATTTACAAGCTTTTCAATATTATTATTCTCAGAGAGGAAGCGGGCAAAAACAGCCTGTATTTTTACACCAAGATCATATCTGTTCCCGGGAAAAAGAAATAGAAAAACAAGCTTAGTAGGCATATCATCTGGACTATCAAAATCCATCCCATCTTTTATAATTGCTAAAGCAATAAGAGGTTTATTTAAACCGTTAACTCTACCATGCGGAAAAGCTATCCCCTGCCCTAGACTGGTACTACTTTGATTTTCTCTTTTTAATACTCCATCAAGTAAAGAATCAGCAAGTTCGCTGCTAAAATTTTCATTTTCATATGATCCTATCAGCTTTACGACCAAAGATTGTATAAGTTTCCATTTATTTTCGGCATGAGAAATATGTAGAATATTCTCTTTCTTTAACAAATTGGCTATTTTCATTAGATTTCCTTATTATTTCTAAACCACATGACTGACTAAATAAAAAGCTTTTCTAAAATAGTTTAGAGTTTCAAAACTTTCAGACAGATAGCTATCATACAAAACATCATTTTACCATATCTTTTTAATTACCTAAAGTTAGTACTTACCTGTCATAATCATAACGTGGAATTTACTCAGCCTTTAAAATATGTCTAAATAAAAAACTGTCAACTGCCATTTACAGATTTCATATATTTTAGCCTAAACCTAATTTTTTAATACAAATTTAAGAAAAGTCAATGAACCATAAAATTAGACTTCTTAAACATTCAGGCAAAAGACTATAGAGAAGATTAAGATCATAAAAAATATGAGGTTAGGCTGTTAATTGTTGAATGAAGAAGGTATTTAGTTAGTGTAACAGCCTAACCCCAATTGGTTTCATATAAAAGACTATACCCTCATTTATTAAATGCTGCAATAGGCTTATAACCAAGAATTAATTTGATTTTCTTATAGCCAATCATAGATAATATTTATAACCAAATTAAAATTCAGCTTTAAAGAATTCTTTATAAGCTCTATAAGCCATATAAAGATCAACTTTGCTGATAACTTCAAAAGGTGCATGCATGCTAAGCACCGGCACACCGCAATCAATAACATCTGCATTCGCATTTGCCAGAATATAAGCAATTGTACCGCCTCCCCCCTGGTCTACCTTACCAAGTTCTCCTGTCTGCCATACTATTTCTTTTTCAGTAAAAAGCTTATTAATCTGAGCAACATACTCAGCGTTTGCATCATTACACCCTGACTTACCTCTTGCTCCGGTATACTTTACCAACTGCACACCTTTACCAATATATCCAACATTATTCTTTTCTGTAACATCTCCGAACTTAGGATCAAACGGCGCTGAAACATCAGCCGAAAGAACCTTAGTTTTACTTAAAGCTCTCCTTAACTGCAAATCACAGTAATCTCCCTGTAATGCAATCAGTTCAGCAACAGTATTGGCAAAAAAATCAGAGTGAGCTCCGGTATTTCCCATACTTCCCACTTCTTCCTTATCAGCAAAATACATAACTGAAGTTCTTTGAGGGCTATCTGTTTCAAGAATACCTTTCAAACCGGCAAAAGAGCATATTCTATCATCATGCCCATATGCCATAACAGATGCTCTGTCAAACCCCACATCTCTGGCTTTTCCAGCAGGTACGATCTCAAGCTCCGCATTTGTAAAATCTATTTCTGTAATACCATATTTTTCATTCAATATTTTTAGTAAATTAAATTTTACTTTTTCTTTTATTTTATCATCGCCATAAGGTCTGGTTCCGCAAAGCACATTCAAATCTTCTCCGGAAATTGCCTCTGCCAGCTTCTTTTCATTTTGATCTTTAGCCAGATGTGGAAGCAAATCAGTTATATACAAAACCGGATCATCCTGATCTTCTCCAACAACTATCTCTTTTTTATTTCCATCCTTGTCGAAAACAACCCCGTGAAGAGCCAATGGTATAGTTGCCCATTGATATTTTCTTATTCCTCCATAATAATGGGTTTTCAAAAAAGCCATTTCTGTATCTTCAAAAAGAGGATTAGCTTTTAAATCAATTCTAGGTGCATCAATATGCGATACAACCACATTCATCCCGGATTCAATGTTATCCCCGCCAATAACAAATAAAGCAACTGCTTTGTTTCTATTGAGTGCATATACTTTTGTTCCAGGCTTTAACACGGATTTCTTATCTATAAGGTCATTGATATTTATATATCCGTTCTGTTCAGCATATTTTAAAATTTCAGCAGCACATTCACGCTCTGTTTTACCTTTATCTAAAAAGCATTTATATTCATCTGCAAAATCATATACAGTTATTATCTCTTTTTCATCCAATACAGTCCATGCATTCTTATATTTATTTGATAATTCTGCAAAAAATTTTTCATCCTTACTTTCTTTTGTCATAACAATCAACTCCTTATATTAAATAATTTTCTATAATTCTACACGTCTTAAATAACTCTTGAAATACTCAACCTCTAATCTCAGCACCCCATCAACAATCAACAATCAACAATTAACAATTAACTTTTTCTTCTGCTTCTTTCGGCTTCTTCAGACAATATGAAACAACAAACAGTGATAGACAAACCAAGGCAACAAGTGCTAATATCCTCGAAGAATCTGTTTCCAGCCATTTCTGGTTTGCAATATGCACCCCTAATATCTGGAGCACTGCTGATATTATCCCGGCAATAGCTCCTCCTGCAATCAACCCTGCAGCAATAATAGTACCTCGCGATTTTCTTGCAAAATTCACATCTTTATCTTTTGATCTTGTACATACAAACCATGATAGAACACCCCCTATAAAAAACGGCATTGCCAAAGGCATAGGCAGATAAATCCCCATTGCAAACGGAAGTGCTTCAATACCACACATAGTAATACCTATAGCAATAAATGCTCCTATTATATAAAACATCCAGGGAGTTTCTGCACCTGATAATAGAGGTCTAAGTACACTGGCCATTGCATTACCCTGAGGTGCAGCCAATGCATTAGGTCCTGTAAAACCATATGCACTATGCAATATCATAAAGGCCAATATTATTATAGGTGCTGAAAAAATAGTTGAGATAATTCCCCATATCTGAAGTTTTTTTGGAGTTGCGCCAAGAAGAAATCCTAGTTTATAAGCACCGGCAATATAACCCGACTGTCCAAGCATAGTACATACAATCGCTGCCACCATTAAAATGATCATTGCTGCTGTTTCCCCATTTACACTAATCACTGTAAAAATAAGCGCACTCACAATCATCATTAAAATAGTCATCCCTGACACAGGTTCGTTACTTGTGTAAGCAATAGATGTCGCAGCAATAATCGAAAAAAGAAATGAAAAAACAATAACAATCAGAATAGAAACAGAAGTTATTGTAAAACTTCTGTCTGCAACACGGAAGAAAATAAAAATAGCTATGAGAATCAAACATACTATAATCCCCAGAACTACTGTCTTCATATGAAGATCTTTTTGTGTTCTTACAACTTTCTCGTCATGATGCTGACCTTTTGAAGCAAAAATATCCTTAACAGCTTTAACCATTGCTTTAGATATTACTCTCAGCATTTTTACCAGGCCGATAATACCGGAAGTCGCCAAAGCGCCTACACCAATTGCTTTGACATACATAGTGTAGATTTCTTCAGGAGGAACATTAATAAAAGAGGTATGTCCATGATTAACAGCTACACTAATTAAAGGAATACAGACAAAACCGCCAAAAACAGCTCCTGCTGTAATAATTGATGAATACTTGATACCGGTTAAAAATCCAATACCTAAAAATGCAGCACTGACATCAAGACTATACTGAAGTTTAAATTTATCAGCCAAAGCTTTTCCCCAACCAAATGCTTTAGTTGTAAAAACTTCATTCCAAAGCCCAATGCTGCCGGTAATAAAGTCATAACATAGTCCTACAATACCACTGAGTATCATAACTTTAGCAGAGCTTCCCTTGCTGGTAACCAGTATTTCACTTGTGGCAAAACTACCCGGAAATGGATAGTCTCCATGCATATCTTCAACAAAATATCTTCTAAATATTACAGAAACAAATGTCCCGAGAATCCCGCCTAAAATAATTGTAATCAAACAGTCAACATATGATACAGGAATCCCCAGAATAAAAAAAGCAGGCATTACAAATGTGGCTGCAACCATAACAGCAGAAGCAGTATAAGGAATATACTGCATTATAATATTCTCCCCAAGAGGCTCAGGCCTTTTCAGAAGCATAGCAAGTCCGACACCGATAATAGCAACAGGAGTATCAGCAGAAATCCCCTGCCCCAACTTAAGAGCCAGATACATAAGAGCCATTGTAAAAATAGCAGCAAATGCAAAACCGAGTCCTACACTGTATACTGTGGCTTCTTTGTATTCTTTATCAGGCGATAAAACAGACTTATACACCTCTCCTTCATTAAGCTTTCTATAAGCATTTTCAGGTAGTGAATGATGTTCGGACATACCACAAATTCCTCTCTTTTTTGGAAATTATATATAGAAAACATATGCTCGACTATCCTGTCTCTATATAACAATAGAAAAAGGCTACAATAATGCAACATAAAATCAGCTAAAAAATAAACATTTTTATCAACAGAGTAAACTGATTTTAATACACAAAAAAAATAAATAGTAACAATAATCAAACTCAGCCAACATGCAATTTAAGTTAAACAAACATACCTAGAAGTAATATTTAACAAAAAAACATCATTATTATTATAAAAATATATAAGAAGCTGATATATTTTTATAATGCTATTAAATAAAGTAAATAGTTGATTATGAGATTTATGTGGAGGAAATCAAAAACTTGAGAATGACCCTAATGATTTATGGTCAATACTTATTAAAGGCTGAACTATGAATTCTGAAGGGGAAATACAACGAAGCAATAACATTTTTTAACAGAGCACTTAAAATCAAACAAGTCTCTGCTGTTTATATGGGACTTGGCATGGCATGTATTAACAAAGGATACTTAAAACAGGCAAATGCTTACCACATGAAAGCTTTAGAATTGAACGAGTCAAACGATAAATATTAGATTGATAATGCAAATATCCCTACACCTTCATTAAAAGTTAAAGATAAAAATATTGCTGAAATTCAGGATAAAACAGTTAATAAGTTGGATAAACAATTAAATAAAATTCACAATAAGGCTGTTAAAGAAGGAAGTAATGTACTTATAGAAGGTAATAGCAAACCAAGCCAAACGCCTGTGAACAAACAGTAAAATCTCAAATAATATTCAGTGAGTATTAATTTAGTATAAAGATCATTTTGGTTCCGTAAAATAGTCTTCCAGGCTGTTCTTAAAAGATTATAGAATTATAAACAAATTGAGTATGTATTCTGCCTTTGTTTCAATTATTTCATTATGATGACTGAGGCAGTTTACATTTCTATTTATTACAAACAATTTTATTATGAGCTAAACATTTGTTTCAAATTTTCTATTGTATACTGCACTTGAAAGCTCGTCTGCTAACTTCGAATATTCTAAAAGGACTTCAACAAAAAGATATGTTGGAGTCAATCTATCTTGTGGTTTAATAGTTCTTAAAATACGCTCTATTTCTTCTGTACAGTTATCTGTTCTTCCATCAAAATATTGAATCATATTTTTATATTTATCAGCAAGTAAAATACAAATATTTTTTAATTTATTGCTATCTGCTGTTATTCCATCGTATTTATCATGTCCTATTATTCCCATCAATTTTCTTGTATTTCGATTAATTTTAGCAAGGCTGATAAATAAATATTGATAAAACCGCTCCTGCTCATCTTTGTAATCAAATTCATATTTGATGCTCAAATATAAATTTTCTAATGAAGATATACTGCTTACAAAATCCCAGGCTTTTCTTCTATACTCTTCACCAAATTCCTCTATATTTTCTTCTGTTTTTAAAAAGAAGCCTGATACAAGTCCAATTAACTCACCTTCAGTCCTAAAATATAATCTTATGTTAGACTTCATGTCTAATCCGGCAGAAGATGCCCTTCTATATATTACATATTCAGCAACCAAAGCTATTGAAACACCAATAATAGTGCATGCAATCCTTTTAAAAAGAGTATCGGAAATACTTATCGGATCGATAGTCATCATTGCCAGAAGCATTGGAACAAACATTGTTATCATTACAGCAAGTAATGCATAATTACTTGTAATAAAGTAAATATAAAAACCAATACACCAAACCAAAGGCAACAAATACCCCCAGTGATAATTACCATACATCAAAATATCTATATAAAGAAAACCAAACAACGCACCGGTAACAGTACCTAATACTCTATCCAGTGTTTTCTTTATTATAGCCCCCTGCCCCTGTGCTGCAGCACTAAACATAATTGCAGTAGTCATTGGGATCCAATAACCATGAGATAAGCTAAACCCCAGAAAAACAGCAATTCCAAAGCACACAGCAATACTTATACATATTGATTCCTGTATATACGAGATCTGTTTTTCTGATAATTTAATCATCAGACTTTATTTCCATCATTAATAATTTTTTCGAGTTTCTTTAAGTCAAGAATAGCACATTTGAATCCATAGATTACTTCTAGAGATTCTTTATCAATATCTATAATGCTTCCAGAATTGCTAATCTTCTCATATTCTAAAAGCCACTTATCCAGCCTATCAAGCTTTAAGGTATCTGATTTTTCTACATTTTTTTTTAATTTTAATGATACTTCTCTATATGCATTAACTAAATCTTTGATTAATATATCCATATCAGGAAAAAGCTTAAGAATTGTTTCCCTGCACTCATTAAATCTCAATATAAAAGTAGCATTTCTAAACATTCTCCTGCATAAGATTAATACAGAATACGCGAATTCCAGATACGCTTTATTTTTACGGAAGAAAAACCTTTCACTATCAATAAACTTTCCTTTATTTATATGTTCAATGAGAACTCTATGCACAAACCTTTCTAAATCCGACTTATAAATTTTTTCTACAGCAAAGTCTGCTTTAAAAGACAATGGTCTTTCAAAAAGATATTTGTTCTGAATACTCTTCTTGACCAATATCTTATCCGGTGTAGTAAATGCAAGAAAAGCATCGATATTAACTTCTATTAAATAAACAAGAATTGATCTCATATGAAAAATAGCTGTAAAATATTCGAAAACAAAATAAGTAAATAAAGCTATAAAAAAAGACATAAAAGCTTCTATTAATCTATTCAATCCATTATACCATCCCCCTGGAAACACCACATAAACAGTTATACAAAGAACAGCCATTATTGCGGCTGTTCTATATTTAATACTTGAAAGAACAAAAAGAAAGATAATAAAGAGAGCTGCTATTTGCATAAAATAATGCTGAAAAAGAACTGCTGAAATAAACTGAATAACTCCAAGCAGCAATACAAAAACAAACATATGTTTTATTTTCTGTATATAACCTGGGAGAGGAATAACAATCATCAATGTAAAGACTGGCAAAAGTATAATATATGAAGAGAAAGGCTTTCTCAGATATATCCAGCAAAAAGCTCCAAGTAATCCTGGGACTGTACATTTCAATGCATTAATAAAGTATTCATATGTCGGATCAAGTTGATGTAATTTAAAAAAAGATTTTTTTATATTACTTAATAACATTTAATGCACATATACCTTATTTAGACTTAATAGAACATAATACCTATTGACATATTTTTTGACAGAGGTAAAAACCAAAATCATAAATTAAGATTAAACTCTCATAGTCTTGATCGTAATCTTTGTCATGCTCAAAAGTTTTTGAATTTTCTATATATTAGAAAATTAATCCAATTACTTCTATATATCAATAAAACAGTTAAGACATCACATCTCAGCTTTGCCGTAAAGTTTTATTTGTGACTGATAATTCATTCCTATGTATACCATCATAGACAATGTCAATCCTATAAGAATGTATTGCGGCATAGACATCAGTAAAGACAGCCCGGCGATAATTAAAGTAGAAACAGTATTTCTTATATTGTGATAACGGTATTCAGGTACATTAACAATATACATAGCCTGTTTGCCAAAAAAGAAAAGGAGCATACCGACAATAGCCATTATACGATATTCACCAATATTTAAATCATTTAATATTGCATGACGAATGGTATTTGCCAAAACAGCCAACGACATATAAGTAGATAACTGCGAATATAAAATAACTGTTCCATTTACATCATACTTACTACGCAGCAAAAAAATAAATGAATCAAAGTATATCCACCAAATCATACAAACAAAACAAAAACCAAAACATGCAGTAATTATATTCAACGAATCCCAGCTTACATTGGTCATTCCACTGGACATAGAAATAATTGACTCACCTAATAGTATCATTGCAAGAAGTCCAACGCGTTCTACTAAGTGATCTCGATCAACAGGTAATAATTTATTGTGATTACGAAATATTATTGTCGAAAGAATATCGAACAGTATTCCACTAAAAAAAATAATTAATACAATAGGCAGAGAAAAAGAAAAGCATACAGAACTTACACTTATTAATGAACCTATAGTAAAAATGATTCCAAATCTTAAAGCAAATCCGCTTTTCTCGGGATATTTTTTACTTGCAAAAAAATACATACCGACGATAAACAACCTTGCTATACAATATATTAATATAAAAACCAGATAGTTTCTAAGTACTTCATTACTTACAACAACAGAGAGTAATATAAGTAAAAACATAAGAAAAAGTGTTGTTACTCTATGAGGACGTGAATCTGAATCAAATCGATTAGAAAAAACCATATGTCCGACCCATATCCACCATAAAGGAATAAAGTACAGTATAAACTCCCACCATACCCCTTCTGGCAAATTACCATGATGAACATGGGCAAGCAGATGAGTTACCTTCCCCAAAGCAACAACAAAAATAAGATCAAAGAAAAGTTCGAGCCATGTAGCCTGTCTCGTTTCATCTAAATATAATAATTTCTTCACCATATCTATAATTTTTAGACGTCTTGTCTTCTCAAATTTAAACTTTCTATCAAGTCAGGGAATTAGATCAACGCCAATAAAGTTTTTATTAATAAAATAACACTACCAAAGTCCAAATTGCCATAATAGCTCAATAAACTCTGAAGCTTCTGTTTCAACAACAACCGTTGCACTGGCTCCTACATGTAATGGATATTTTTCATTATCATGATCAATCAGTCTTATCTGTACAGGAAATCTTTGAGGAAGTAAAAACCATTCATTTTCTTTTTCAACCTGAGGTAAAGCATTATGAGCAGATGTAATCTGTCTGTTAACACTCCAACCTATATTGTCTACAATCCCAGTAAACTTATGTGTAGGATATAACCAGAGTCTTATACTTACCTTTTGTCCTTCACTGACATTTCCCAATTCTGTTTCTTTCAAATTGGCCTGTACCCACCATTTATCTGTATTGATAAAAGAAAACAGTGCTACACCTTTGTTAGCATAAGTTCCTTCAGTAATAAACATGTTGGAAATAATGCCACCTGATTGCGCGTATATTGTTGTTAACTCAAGTTGTACTTTTGCATCATCAAGCCTAGCTGCAAGATCATTGCATGTTGCAATAGAACGGTTATATAGCTGTTCATTAATTGTTAAACCTGAAACAGCTATATCAAGTTTCGCTTTTGCTTCATCCCTAACCTTATCAAGTTTTTCTGCTTCTTTCTGCGAAACAGAACGAGTTTTATATAGTGTATCAGCCTGATTTGCAAGATAAAGGGCATTTTCATATTCTGACTTCGCTACTTTAATCTGAAGTTTACCCTGTTTTATCTGTTCTTTTAAAGCATTAGAATTATATTGTTCTGCTAAAAGTTGATTTTCCATACTTCTAACAGCAAGCTCATAAGGCTTTTTATAAACAGTAAATAACTTATCTCCTTTTTTAACCTTCTGATTATTTGTTACGTATATATCAGTAATATGTCCGGATACTAAAGATGAAACAGGCCTTATATTTGCCACAACAAATGCATTATCAGTTCTTGGTTTTCTATGCAGCCAAAAATAATATGCAAAACCTATAATTAACATCAGAATAAAAAGAGAAATCACTTTATTCTTTTTTACCAACTTTAATATTTTCATAACACTTTTACTTTTATAACTTAAATTCTATTTATCATACTTAACATTCCAGATTTCATCGGCATATTCAGCAATAGTTCTATCACTTGAGAAATAGCCCATGTTTGCAACATTTATGATGGATTTTTTTATCCATGCATCCTGATTCTGATAACATTTTGAGACCTCCTCCTGTGCCTTAATATAACTATCGAAATCTGCCAGAAGCATATATTGATCCCCACCGTTTAAAAGTGAATCTAAAACAAGCGGTTTAAATCTATCATTGTCATCAGGTGAAAAAGTTCCATCTGAAATCATATCAAGTACACGCTTCAGGTCTGAATTTGAATTATAATAATCCCATGGATTATATCCATCTGTCTTTTTCTGCATGACCTCATCGGCTGTAAGCCCGAAAATAAAAATATTTTCATCCCTAACAGCATCTTTTATCTCAATATTCGCTCCGTCAAGAGTTCCTATTGTCAATGCTCCGTTCAGAGAAAATTTCATATTTCCGGTACCGGAAGCTTCTTTGCCTGCAGTAGATATCTGTTCAGACAGATCACTTGCCGGGAATATCTTTTCAGCAAACGAAACACGATAATTAGGCAGGAAAAAAAGTTTAAGGTAATCAGAAGTATCAGGATCATTATTAATAATTTCAGCAACATCATTTATCAACTTAATAATCAGCTTTGCAATCTGATAGCTCGGTGCGGCTTTTCCACCAATCATTACAGTGCGCGGCACATGATTTCCCTCAGGATTATCTTTAATTTTATTATATAAATGAATAACATGCAGCACATTAAGTAACTGTCTTTTATATTCATGGAGACGCTTTACCTGTATATCAAATAAACTGTCGGGATTAACATCAAAATCAAAATTATCTTTTAGATATTTGCTGAATTTAAGCTTATTTGACCTCTTAACATCATCCCATGCTTTTTGAAATTTTTTATCATCTGCAAACTTTTCCAATTTCCTTAGTTCGTTTAAATCTTTAATCCAACCTTTACCAATTTTATCTGTTATCAAATCAGAAAGATTAGGATTTGATTGTTTCAACCATCTTCTTTGAGTAATGCCATTGGTTTTATTATTAAATTTCCCAGGCCAAAGTTCATAAAAATTAGGAAGTAAATTTTCTTTTAACAATTTCGAGTGCAATTTTGCCACTCCATTCACGGAATGACTGCCAACTATGGCTAAATAAGCCATTCTTATATTTTTATCACCTCCTTCTTCAATAATAGAAAGACTCCTGACTTTTTCATCATCTCCAGGGTATAACTCTCTAACCTCATCCAAAAAGCGCTGATTAATCTCAAAAATTATTTCTAAAACTCTAGGAAGAAGCTTTCTAAACAATTCTACACTCCATTTTTCAAGAGCTTCAGGAAGCAAAGTATGATTTGTGTATGCAAATGTATTCTTTGTTATCCTCCAGGCTTTTTCCCAATCCATACCATAATTATCAAGTAAAATGCGCATGAGTTCAGGTATTGCAACAGTAGGATGGGTATCATTCAGCTGAATAGCCACTTTATCCGGGAATTTGTCAAAGTCATCGTATTCCTCTACAAAAGAATTTACTATCTGCTGAATAGATGCGGAAACAAAGAAATACTGCTGCTTAAGCCTAAGTTCTTTCCCTGAACTTATATCATCTCGGGGATATAATACTTTTGAAATAGTTTCATCAGCATCTTTCTGTTCAAGAGCTTTTATGTAATCTCCCTGATTAAAATAATCAAGATTAAACTGTTCTGTTGATTTGGCAGACCATAAAACTAACTTATTAACTGTTTCCGTATCATACCCCGGAATAAAATTATCATATGGAACAGCCATAATATCTTTTGTATCAATCCATTCTGTTTTTAGCCGTCCTTCTTTGTCCAGATAAGATTTAGTACGCCCATAGAATTTAACCTGTACCATTTGATCAAGTCTTTGTGTTTCCCAGGGATTACCACGGAATAACCAGCAATCAGGACTCTCAATCTGCCACCCATCTTTTATTCCCTGATTAAAAATGCCATATTCATATCTTATACCATAACCCTGTCCCGGAATATTCATTGTAGCCATTGAATCAAGAAAACAGGCTGCTAGACGTCCTAATCCACCATTTCCCAAACCTGCATCAAATTCCTGCTCATAAGCATCTTCAAGTTCTATACCAACCTTTCTTACACTTTCCTTAGCGACTTCTTCAACACCAAGATTATCAGCAGCATTCTGCATAGATCTTCCCATAAGAAATTCTAACGACAGATAATAAACTTTTTTCAGTTTATGTTTCTTATGATATTCTTCTGTAGCAAGACATTTTTCAGCAAGTTCAGACTTTATAGCCAATGCCAGACTTTGGTATTTATCATAAGAAGTTGCATTTGTCAACCTTTTCCCAAGTGCAATATGCATAGCATGAACACAATACCTTTCAAGAATATGTGCCTGATGTATAGTATCTTTAACATCTCCATTGCATTTATTATTATCTGCCCGTTTCACAATAACCTCCTATAAATTAAATAAATATTATTTATATCTTAAAAACTCAGCCTTAACCAATATTTCATATATATATTCTACGGAATTTCCACCACAAGAATAACTGTTCCAATACGGTCCACCTTCTGCCCACGGATTATATCCATTTGCAAAATTGTTATTAAAAGAATTAGCTCCAACTTTGATTTGTTTGTACAAATTTATCAGTACAGCATTAGCTCCTTTTTCGCATGCTACTTTTTGCAGTTTCTTTTGAATTTCAGCACCTGAAAATGACTCAGGTGCTCTCACAATAGCTTTGCCGATAACTTCATATTGTTTATGGATATCTGATTTTTGAAAGAAAATTTCAGCATATGGTGTCGGGGCAAAGGTTTCTCCAATATAGGTAACATCAATAGATGCACAACCAGCAAGAAATAATATACCTAAAATAATAAAAGTTAATCTGCATGTATTCATACATATTTTCCTAAATAAACAGTCATTTATATATAATATGAATAAATTATATTATATATAAAGAATAGAAGCAATACTTTTATGTCCAGTTGACGAAATAAAGTTCAAATCGTATATTTATTTTTTAATATTAATTTATTACTTAAACCAACAACAATTTCAGGATCTAAAATATGAATATAACAAACCGTTTGACATGGCTTTCCTATTTAACTTTCATCCTCTATGGCTGTGCCGCAATATCACAGGGGGTGTTAATTATCTGTATAGCTAAAACATATCAGATTAACATTGCAAATGTAGGTTATTTATTTTTTATTCCTGCAGCTATCCAGGCAATAGTCACATATGGTAACGGTTTCATTTTAGACAGAATCAATATCAAATATGAAATTATCGTAAGTTTTGCAGCAATGTTTCTTGGTTTTACATTTATGATAACAGGATTATTACCTCTTTTTGTAATAGGACTTGTTCCTCTGGGATTGGGATATGGTTTGCTGACATCAATACCTAATTATATCATATTAAATCTGCACCCTGAGAAAAAATTTCAGAAACTGAACTACTTAAATTTTTTCTTTAGCCTGGGTGGAATGCTGGGACCTTTCATACTTGGACAGTTAGTTGACCTGAACTGCCCATGGCAAATTGTACTAGGAATGCTTCTTGTATTCATTTTTCTATTAGGTCTCTTTGCATATAAAATTCCTTTCTCATATTTAAGGGACAATGATCAAGAGGAAAGTGACACATCATCAACCATAAACGCAACTGAAGCAAAATCAAAATGGCACTACAGTATATATCTGATTTCACTTGCTATGCTATCTTACGTTCTGTCCGAATGTATATTTTCTACATGGATTGTGTCTTACCTTAAGATCCATAGTAAATTTAACATGGCCGAAGCAAGTATAGGCTTAACCATATATTGGTTATTTATTACTTTTGGTAGATTTGCCGCTGATAAAATAGGTAATTATATGAAGGTTTATCAATTCATTCTCGGTTCTTCAATTATTGCTCTGGCTGGATATATTCTTGTATTTTTCAGTCACAGTACAATAATTACTTATACAATGATAGCAGTAATGGGAGTAGGCTATGCCGCATTATACGCTTCTTTATTATCTTATGGCATGGATCAACTTTCATATAACAATCCAAAACTCATGAGTCTTTTTGTTCTTTCAGGTACAATTGGAACAATTTTAGCACTTCCGCTTTCAAGTTTTTTTGTGAGAAATTTTGGTTTTTTAACAGCACTTTTAATTGGTTTAATCTTCCTATTAGTTTTAATTGTTTCAATTTTTATGACCTTAAAAGATAAGAATAATCCTGCTGTTGATCAGACAAAACAAAGACACTGGGGTGCAATAACCAGAAGAACAAAAGTTTTCCTGTTTAAAAACATGTGGTTCTCGCTCAGCAAAAAAGATTTAGCTACAATAAACTTTACGAAAAAAAATAAAAACTAACAATGTAAGGGCAAAAGGTTTTTCGCCCCTACAAATCAACAAATCAACAAATCAACAAATCAACAAATCAACAAATTAGCCTCTATGCCTGTAACTTTTCCTTCTATAGAAAACGCACAACCTGATGGACTGTTGGCTGTAAGCAGAAATCTAAACACAGAAATGCTGCTTACGGCATATAAAAATGGAATATTTCCCTGGCCTTACGAAGAAAATTATATTCTATGGTTTGCGCCTCCTGAACGCGCAATTCTTGAATTTGATGAATTTAAAATATCTGGAAGATTACAACGTCATATCAATAATAAGAAATATCAGTTTAGAATAAATACTGCTTTTGATAATGTAATAAATATGTGTTCATCAGTAAAACGTCCAAATCAGGATGGAACATGGATTACAAAGAAAATAATAAGTGCCTATACAAAACTGCATAAAGCTGGCTATGCTTATAGTTTTGAAATATTTTCTCAGGAAAACAAACTTATTGGTGGACTTTATGGTATTAAAATTAATAATTTCTTTGCAGGTGAAAGTATGTTTCATATTGAATCCAATGCATCTAAATTAGCTCTTTATGAAACAGTTAATTATTTAAAGTCTCAAGGCTTAACATGGTTAGACGCACAGATTACTAATCCGTTTCTGGAAAAATTCGGGATAAAAGAAATAACAAGAACAAAATTTATGATTAAATTAAAAAAAACATTGAATATAGAATAAATATTGATACTTCTTAAAACTTCTCCTATAATTAGAAATAATAGAAGAGGGATGGGATATATGAATAAAACAATGGATTAAGTCAATAATGGAACATTTTTTTTCGCTTGTACAGTCAATAATAATTTTAATTGTACTAATTTTACTAACATTCTGGCTTAAGAAAAGGAATATTGTAAAATCAGAGAACAGCAGAATTTTCTCAAGGCTTGTTACTGAATTTACACTTCCCGCACTAATCTTTACAAACATTTCATCTTTAAAACTTTTTAGTGACAGATTTGAAGCAGCAGCAATAATGTTTATATCAATCCTTACATCCATGTTTATTGCATGGATGTTTGGAAAATTAGTTAAGCTGGAAAATAAAAGACTTGGTGCATTTATTGTTGTTTCAGGATTTGGCAGCTCTTCAACACTTGGCTATCCTCTCATAAAACAGGTGTTTGCCAATACTCCTAATGCAATGGTAGACGCAATGGTAATTGGTGAACTTGGCGTATGTCTGCCTTTTTTCATAACAGGTGCATTCATTCTAATTTATTATGGCAATAGAGATAATGCAAAATCTATACTTACATCAACACTCTTACCATTTTTAAGATCTCCTATTTTTATATCAATAGTATTGGGAGTAATCTTTTCTATGATAGAAATTCCTAAAAGTAATATTTGTATTAAAATCATATTTAATATTCTTAATATAATAGGCGACTCTATGATGATTTTCGTAGCAATATCTATAGGGTTAATGCTAAAACCTGTAAAAATCCAAAAGATACTGGTTTTGATAATTATAATTGCAATAATTAAACTAGCTATTGAACCATTCCTATCATTATTAGGATCCAATCTCCTAAATATAGGAGAATTAGAAAAGCAAGTACTATTTATCGAAGCTGCAATGCCGTCAGGTGCTCTAGCTGCTGTTTTAGCAGATCGTTACAGTTGTGATGGCAGCTTTGCCACTTATGTTATAATAATAACATACCTGATTTCTTTGATCAGTCTGCCTTTGATGTATTATTTCGGAATTGTACTATAACATTCATTATTCAATAACTTAGAATAATGAATGCTACAGATTGATTTAAATACTATATATTTCTGAGAACATCTTCAACTTCAGCAACAGCAAGACATGATGTATCATCAGAAGCACCATAGTACATATAAAGTTTTCCATCCTTTTCAAACATACCATTCGAAAATACAACATTCGGGAAAAAACCGTTAAGTTCATATTCTGCTTCCGGTACAAATATTGGTTTCTCAGGACGTTTGATAATTTTCCAGGGTTCATTAAGGTCCAGCAGCATAGCAAAAAGTGAATACATCTGGTTATCACCTTTTCCATGATAAATACACAACCAGCCATCTTTAGTTTTTATCGGTGGAGCCCCTCCCCCTATCTTCATGGATTCATACACTGTATCTCTGGGACGGATCAAACACTTATGCATACCCCAATGCAACAGATCAGGTGATTCAGCATACCACACAGCTGCTTTTCCAAAGCCGCTGTTATTAGGCCTATGCAACGCTATATATTTGCCATTAACTCTTTCAGGAAAAATTGTTACATCTTTATTCTCAGGGTGAAAGATTATACCAAGTTTCTCATAATCAGTAAAATCATCGGTTACAGCCAATGCTGTACACCAGCTATCTCTGGAAACTATTGAATAATTAATATAAAATCTGCCATTAATAGGAGTTATTCTAGGATCCTCAACACCATATTCTTCTTCAAAAGATTTGGGATAAATAAAAGGATGTTCATCAACTGTAAAATTTATTCCATCTTTACTCCTGGCCAATCTTATATGACTCATGCTGGACAGATAATCTTTTCCTTTGTAATTAACACCACGTGTATCTTTAAGAATAACATCTGGATCAGCAGCATCAAATTCTTTAATTGCAGGTCTACCTTCACCACCACTGAAATCATAAATAGGTACCCGATATTTCCCCTCTACAGGTATACAGGTTTCAGCAACTCTTAATAATAAAATTACTTCATCCTTATATACAGCAGCTGCAGGATTAAAGGCTCCTACAACCTGGTAACCATCAAGAGAAGGTTTTATATCTGAAGGCTTAATAACCGGATTAGAAGAACATCTTTTAAACATAATACTGCTCCTTTTATTCAAAAAAATGACAGGAAATTAAAAAACTATTTCTGCTCCTGTTTTAGCAGCCATTCCCAATTTTTATCTACTTCCTCCTGAAAAGCATCAATCATATACTGCCATTTTGGATCTTTCAGATGTCTGTATCTTCCCTGATGAGCTATCCACTCTGTTACAGGAATTTTATTTTTAGGTTTATAATTGATTTTATATTCACCGTCAATTACTTCATAGAGCGGCCAGTAACAGCATTCTACTCCGAGTCTTGCAGATTCAACAGCCATATCTGCAGAAATTCTCCAACCTGGAATACATGGAGAAATCACATTTATAAATGAAGCACCATCCAACTCAATAGCTTTTTTAAGTTTATCTGAAAGGTCTATTGGATTATGTACAGAAGCCTGGGCTGCATAGCCTATGTTATGTGCAACCATAATTTTCGTCAGGTCTTTTCTATTACCCTGTCTACCTGGAATAACACTCCCTGCAGGTGAAGTTGTTGTAGCAGCCCCCATAGGCGTTGCAGAACTTCTTTGAATTCCTGTATTCATATATGCTCCGTTATCATAACATATATACAGCAGATCATGATTCCTTTCCATAGCACCGGATAGAGACTGTAAACCAATATCGTATGTGCCTCCATCACCGCCTAATGCCACAAATTTTATCTTTTTATTAATCTTTCCCTGCTTCTTTAAAGATCTGTACATAGATTCTACACCACTCGCAGTTGCACCGGCATTTTCAAAAGCAGTATGAATCCATGGAATTTTCCAGGCTGAGTAAGGAAATACTGTACTGGCTACTTCAAGACAACCTGTAGCATTTGTAGCAACTATATCATAATCTGTAACTCTTGTCAGCATTTTAGTAATAATTGGAACAGGACAACCTGCACACATTCTATGTCCACCTGCAAATGCACCTTCTTTTTTTGCCATTGTCTGTAAGCCTGGCATATCAACCTCCCCTCACATTTAGATAATCAAACATCTTTTCAATCTTCCCGTTTGAGAGATATTTTTTATTTTCTTCAAATATATCTTTAATATCATCCATATATAGTTCTCTTCCGCCTAGACCAAAAATCCTATTATAAATCAGAGGCCTATTAGATGAATCATACATGGCTGTCCGAATTTCGGTAAATAGTGGGCCATAAGCTCCGAAACTATCACTTCTATCAAGAACAGTAATAATCTTTGCATCCTTGAGTGCTTCTGCAATTTCCTCATAGGGAAACGGCCTGTAACAGCGTATTTTCAACAAACCTACTTTCTCTCCGCGGTCTCTGAGCTGATCTACAACTTCTTTAATCTCACCGGCAACAGAATTAATTGCAATAATTACACGTTCGGCTCCTTCAAGCCTGTAATTTTCAAACAGATTATATCTTCTACCAAAAGCCCGATAAAATTTATCGGATACTTCTTTTATAACCCTTTTGGCATTCTTCATGCCCTCATGCTGCCCTCTTTTATGCTCAATATAATAATCATGCAAATCAAGAGCTCCCCAGGATACCGGTTTATCTGCTGGGTTATTAAGAAGAGGATTTAAAGGTTTATATTCACCTACAAAATCTTTTACTTTCCCATCAGTTTCAAGTCTCATCGTTTCCAATCCATGGGAAATTATAAAACCATCCATGCATATCATAATAGGCAGTCTTACATCAAGATGTTCCGCAATCAAAGGAGCCATAATGAAATTATCATAGGCCTCCTGGTGATTCTCACTGTATAGCTGAATCCACCCTGCATCTTTTGCCCCCATTGAATCACTGTGGTCACAATGAATTGCTATCGGTCCGGTTAATGCCCTGTTAACTATTGTCATAACAATAGGCTGTCTCATACTTGATGCTACATACAGCATTTCCCACATTAATGCCATTCCGGCAGAACTGGTTGCTGTCATCACTCTACCGCCGGCTGCTGCTGCCCCGATACATGCACTCATAGCGCTGTGTTCGCTTTCTACTGTTACAAATTCAGTATCTACTTCTCCATCTGCAACAAATTTAGAAAAATCCTCAACAATCTGAGTTGAAGGAGTAATCGGAAATGCCGCGACAACATCAGGGTTTATCTGCCTCATAGCCTGAGCGATAGCCCCGTTTCCTGTAGCTGCTATAATCTTACTCATATATTAATCCTTTTAATTATTATTAAGTTCCACATAAAGTCTCACAAAAATACTGCTTTAAATATTTTCTTCAGTAATCCCAACAGACAATACTATAACATTTTATAATGAGTTTATTTATCTCGATCCCAATCATAATCTTAGTCGCAATCTTAGTCATAATCTTAGTCATAATCTTAGTCATAATCTTAGTCATTGTCCTAGTCATAATCTTAGTCATTGTCCTAGTCATAATCTTAGTCATTGTCCTAGTCAAAATCTTAGTCATTGTCCTAGTCAAAATCTTAGTCATTGTCCTAGTCAAAATCTTGGTCAAAAAACCTAACTCAATACAAAAGATTTAAATCAGTACGCTTTATTCATTAAGAAAGTTCTTTTATAAAATCCAGAGCTTTCTTTTCTCCCTTTTTATTGACAGGACATTCTTTTACACACAAACCGCAGCCTTTACAATGGTAATAATTGATTTCGGCAATTTCTTTTTTTTCCTTGCCACTCTTGCTTTTTCCATTTCTAAGAATAAATGCCTCTTCGGGACAAAATACCCAGCAGTTTAAACAATGAATACAATTTTCTTCATTCCATACAGGCTTCCATATTCTCCATGTTCCTGTTTTATAATCATGAGAATTTCCCCCTTCTACAATGACACCACCTGGTGGAAGCTCCTGCCAATCCTTTAGGTCATATTTATTACTCATGCGCTTTCCCCTTCTTCATAGCCTCTCTTTATGGCTTCAAGATTCTTTTCTACTAAATCTTTGCCAAGAAATTCTTCAAATATGTAATTAGTTTCCTTTAACATTCTATCTATATCCATTATTTCTGGGCATGCTCTTACAAAAGCTCCCATAACAGCAGAATTTGGAATTTCACGATTAAATATTTCTTTGGATATTTTATTTGCCGGAACAGTAAAAACCCTGTTTGAAGAAGGTACTCCAAGCTTCTGCTTTATTGTAAGCGCGCTTTTTTCACTGTTGACAATGAATATTGTATCGCTATAAATCCCCTGCTTGATATCAGGATTTTCAAGCAGCGTTACATCTACAACAATAACAATATTAGGTTTTAAAACAGGCGTATGTATTCTGATTATTCCATCTGAAAATCTGTTAAAAGCTTTTAAAGGGGCACCTCGCCTTTCAGGGCCGTACTCGGGAAATGCTACTACATTTTTTCCCATTTTCTGAACAACTTTAGCCAGGGCTTTAGCACCGGTTACAGTTCCCTGCCCACCTCTGCCGTGCCATCTGACTTCTACATACATAGACATATAATTCTTCTCCAGGCTGATTAAAAATAGGGGGTTATAATAAATAATTGCAAAACTAATAAAAACACGTTGCTTTTCGGAAGTACATACATCCCTTCAATACTTAAAGCATTGATAGAATTGAGTCTTAAGACTCTGAAAAACCGCAGTTTTACAAAAAACTTTATAGAGTATATTTCATCTGATACCCTATTCAAGGGAAAAAGGCTATTTTTTAATAAAATTATTATATAGAATGATATAGACTCTTTTAATAACAGTCAAAGATCGTAAAAAATTATATCATAGATTTTTTACTGAAGCTGAAAAAGCCAAGTTTACCAACAATAATATGATCAAGAAGTCTGATATCCATCGTATCACAAACTTCTTTAAGAGAATTGGTTAAATCAATATCACTTTGAGAAGGCTCTGGTTCACCGCTTGGATGATTATGAGCCAGGATCAGGCCGGCAGCATTGCATGCCAATGCCTTCCTTATTATTTTTCTTGGATAAACAGCTGCCTGATTAACCGTACCTTCAGCATTAATTTCAAAATCAATAACTTTGTTCTTTGTGTTTAAATAAATTACCATAAATAATTCATCTCTTTCACCTGCCAGTTTACTTTTTATAAATTCGTAGACACTCTCTGGTGACGATAATACTTCAAGATCTCTAAGTTTGCTAATATGATATTCGGTCTTTAGCTCTTTAACAAGACTGATAAGTACAGCACTCATTTCTCCTACACCCTCAACACTTTTTAAAGAATCAATATCAGCATCAAGAACCTCAGTAATTGAACTAAAACGTGATAGCAATCTTTTAGCAACAGGCTTAACATCTTTTACCGGAATAGAATAGGTAAGCAATAATTCCAGAAGCTCGTGCTCAGCAAACGCACTGCTTCCATTTTTCACAAAACGATTTCTAAGTCGCTTTCTATGTCCTTTGTTTTGGTTAGAAGTTTCTCCCATAAATCCACCTTTCAAAAGCTTAAAATATCTGATCGTTTAATGATTTGATGATTTGATGATTTGATGATTTTTAAATTACAAATTATAAATCAGCAATATAAAAGAATTGTCCTATAGGCCCCATAAGTCCTACATGACCTATAGGACAATAAACATGAATTACAAAAACATTTTTTTTATCCGCAATGGAAGAATTCATTAACAATCCTCTGTAACGAATCTCCATCACCATATACTCTTTCACTAAGGTTAAAGTCATTATATGCTTTGAGCTCTTTAGCAAGCCCATCAATCATACCGGCAGGAAAAACATCATACTTTTCATAAATTGCTCTTTTTTCGAGAAGAACATCTGCTGCTTCAAAACATGATGCCGGTAATTGCGGAAGAACAAGATCTTTATTTTTTGCCACATCTTCCTTAACATACAGTTTTTCTGCAAGTTCAAGAGATTTTTCATTCTCCAGTCCATGCAGCGCTGCAACAGTCATACCTGCTAATAATAAATATACGTTGGCCGAACCATCAGGACTTCTTATCTCTACAGTCTGATTGCTGATAAATTCTTTAGGAAGATTTTTTTCCTGGGGATTAGCATCAAGTATCATATCCTGAACACCAACCCATCCAAGTGGTACTCTTACAAGAACAGATCTATTACTGTCACCCCAGCAGATATTAGTTGGAGCTTCCTGATGAGGAACCAGCCTCAAGTATGATGTAGGAACAGTATTTCCAAACGCAGAAAGAGATGCTGCCATATCAAGATACCCTGCAATGAGTTTTTTTGCTGTATCATTCAACCCGTTTTCATCAACAATCATATTCTTTCCATCTTTAACCAACCTGGAATGAACATGAAGCCCGCTTCCGGCATGTCCAACTATAATTTTAGGAGCAAAGCTTACTTCCAAATTATATTTATAAGCAACTTCTCTTATAGCCCATTTAGCAATAGCAAGCTGATCAGCTGCATCTTCTACAGAGACAGGTAAAAACTCTATTTCATGCTGGACATATTCTCTCTCTCCACTGATAATATTTCCTACTTCAGAATGACCATATTTAATTCTACCGCCAATCTGACTTATTACCTCCATAGCTTCTCGTCTTAAAAATTCCCATTTTGAGAAAGGATGTGATTCATGATACCCTTTCTGAGGAGTAATCTCATAGATTGGGTCCAGCTCAGAATAAACATAATATTCAAGTTCACCGAGAGCTTCCAGAGTCATACCGGTTTTGGCCTGGAGTTCACGATGCGCTTTGCGCAAAACATTTTCAGGAGCACTGTCAAGAGGTTTGCCATCTTTATTATAATATGAACATAAAAGATCAACAGTAGGTGTTTCTGTGAAAGGATTTACATATGCTGTTTTATAGCGGGGAACAACATACAAGTCACTGGAACTTGCCTCAATATAAGAAAAAAGACTTGAACCGTCTACACGCTCTCCTATAGAAAGTATCTTATCCAGATATTCTCTATCATTAATTACAAAGTTGAGCAGTTTCAGTTTTCCATCACCACCAACATATCTGAAATTAAGCATTTTTATCTCATTTTCTTCGATAAACTTAATAATATCAGCTTTTGTAAACTCACTTGCCGGTTTTTTAAGATAGCTCACAAGTTTATTTGGATTTAATGCTATACGATGATCATCCATTGCTCTATTCTCCTTGAGTATTATTGTAAATTGCTTTTTCTTTACAAAGAAACTATTACGACACATTATAGCGTTTTTTATTATAAAAAAAACCCTTCTGTAATTTTTTTAGAAGTGCATAAGAAAAATACATTCTAATTAAACGTCCTCCAGAAGCGATCAAGAACTTAGAAATATTCAATTATTCTGTTTAGATATTGGAGGGCTGTTGTCCTCAACAGCCAAGCACAAAGTGTTGTATAGATCATTTATCATATCCATCATCTCACAAACTATAGGCGTCCGAGTACGAACGTCCTCCAGAAGCGATCAAAAACTTAGAAATATTTAATTATTTAATTCTGATATTGTAGAGCTGTAAATACGAAATCAGAAAAAAAGCTATCTCAAAAGTTCTTTTTTTATAGTTGATAAAATAAATGATAGAATTTCCTTCTAACCAATTATAGATTATATAACTGTTTTTCTATCTTAATCTTAATAAATAAACATAAAATATGAGGTTGATTATGTTGGCAATAGGAACCAATGCTCCAGAATTCAAATTGCATGATAACAACGAAAATGAAGTTTCTCTCTCAGACTCAAAAGGCAAATGGATAGTCCTGTATTTCTATCCTAGAGACAATACTTCAGGCTGCACAAAAGAAGCCTGCGATTTCACAGATGCTGCAGAAGAATTTGAAAATATCAATGCTGTTGTACTGGGTGTCAGTCCCGATAGTATACCCTCACATCAAAAGTTTATTTCAAAACATGACCTTAAAGTAAAGCTCCTTTCAGACCCGGAAAGAAAAGTTATAAAAGAATATGAAGCCTGGGGTATCAAAAAACTTTACGGAAAAGAAAGTGAAGGTTTAATTAGATCTACCTATATAATAGATCCTGACGGGAAAATAGCTGCATCCTGGACCAATGTCAAAGTAAGACAAAAAAGGAAAACAGGTGAAATAAAGCATGTAGACAAAGTAAAAGAAGAACTTGCAAAGCTGCAGCAAAATTAAAAGCATCAGGAGCAACAAATTGAAGAAATTAGGCTGGCAATTCTGGTTGGGGATAATATTAATCGTATTATCTTCCTCTTTCTATTTCGTACATTTTCTAATTTTTCACGACTCTCATCATATTTTCATATATTTATTTGGAGATATAGCATTTGTCTTTATTGAAGTCCTGCTTGTTAGTCTGATAATACACAGAATCTTAGAATATAGCGAAAAAAAACACCGTCTTGAAAAACTAAACATGGTAATAGGTGCCTTCTTTAGTGAAGCCGGATGTCCTCTTTTACAAACTCTTTCCAGACTTGACCCCAAATCTGTCGATCTTCAACAACTATTGGCAAAAAATTCTAAAACTTCAAAAGATGAATTCGGGCAGATGAAAAAATGGTTATTCAAGCATAACTTCCAATTAAATGAAAATATAAATTTCCAGAAGCTGAAAATATTATTACTTTCTAAAAGAGAGTTTCTTTTGAGACTGCTTGAAAACCCAAACCTATTGGAACATGAATCCTTTACAGATTTATTATGGGCAGTTTTTCACATGACTGAAGAATTAACGGCAAGAAAGGATTTGAAAGATATTCCCGCAGAAGATTTTAAACATCTAAAAAATGATTTAATAAGAGTTTACAAAATACTTGCGCCTCAATGGCTAAAATATATGGAGCACCTTAAAATAAGTTATCCTTACTTATTTTCTCTTGCTCTGAGAACAAATCCCTTTAATGAAAATGCTTCTGCCACTATTAAGTAGGATTAATATTACAATATCTATAATTGCAAAACCGCATTCTGTCTATTATACAGAAAAGTACCAGAAAATAGATTGTGAGTTTTCCTATAAAATATTGCATAAAAAACAATACTGCTTACAATTACTGATGGTTATAAACTTATAAAATCGTAGAAAAAGGAGAATGTAATGAAAAAATTTATAATTATTGCAGTTGTTTTTATTACTTCATCGGTAGGATTAATAGCACAAAATATCTACAGTGATTTCAAGACTCCAACTATTGTCCAAAATTATCCCACAGATCATATGCTCAATATGGATAATGCAGAATACGCATATGAAGCAATAAATGATTTAATCCTATCCGCAGCCAAAAATCTAGATATTGAAGTTTTTTATATTGACAATAAAGCAAATTCAAAACTGGACACTTATATAATCAAACCCCTGATAGAAAAAGCAAAAGGGGGTATTCCAGTAAGAATTATCGTTGATGCAGGCATGGCCACAACTTATCCCAAAACGATTGACAAATTAGACTCAATACAAAATATTAAAGTGGTAAAAAATGATTTTTTCAAAAAGGAGTATAAAGGAATTGTTCATGCTAAGATAATTATTGTGGATGATGAAACATTCTATCTGGGCAGCCATAACCTAGACTGGATCACATTCGAACTGAATCACGAACTCGGTGTTATTTATAATAACAAAAAACTGGCAGCAACAATGAAAAAAGTCTTTGATGCAGATTGGAAAGACGATACAAATATCCAGGGATATATACAGGCAAGTACTGATAATAAATCTTCAGCCAAGCATCAAATTGTCATATCACCTCCTGATATTGAAGGTATAAGCTCAGATGAGAAAAGTCTGATTAATCTTATGAATAATGCTAAAAAAGAAATATGTATGCAGGCTATGCAGGTTATCGGAATTGATGGATATAATAATGATAAACCATGGAAAAAGTTTAACAAGGCAATTCTGGACGCAGCATCAAGAGGAGTAAAAGTTAATATTATGATGTCTAACTGGGAATTCACAGGCAGTTATATTAAAACAAGTAATAAATATCTTCAGGATTTAATGAAAAAAGATGTAAAAAATAATATAGAAATAAGATATAGTATTTTTCCAATTCATAACCCTTGTGTACCTTATTCTGAAGTCGACCATGCTAAGTACATGATATTTGATAGTAAAGATGTATGGATAAGCACAGCTAACTTAACAGAAAGCTATTTCACTTCCTGTAGAAACTTTTCTTTTATAGCCAGAGATGATAAAACAATAGCTAAACAGTTAAAAGAAATATTTAATACAATGTGGAATAGTTCATATATAAATATCTACAAAGATGAGGTTATAGAGGTTACAGATAATATTTGCCAATTAACTGATAAAAATTAGTTTTCAAACATTATTTTTTAGCCTTCTTTAAAGTACCATAAAAAACAAATACAATATTTTTGATAAAATAATTACTTATACTTCAGGTCTATTATGAAAAAAGAAAAGGGCAGCAGAACACTAATTATCGGACATAAGAACCCTGATACAGACAGTATATCCTCAGCAGTAGGATATGCTGCTTTGAAAAAGAAACAGGGAGTAAGAAATGTTATACCGGCCTGTGCGGGAATACCGACAGAAAGGACCAAATTTCTATTCAAAAAATTTAAAACAAAACTTCCCTTAACTGTGAAAGATGTCTATCCCAGAATAAAAGATATCATAAATAGAGCTCCTGCTGTTGTCAGACCTGAACAGGTACTCCTGGAAGCAATGGATGCCATTCAGGAAAGTCATTGGTATAGAATACCGGTCGTCTGTGACAATGACAGTTTTATAGGAATGATAAGTCTTTTCGACCTTTCAAATCGTCTATTTAAAACTTCAGAAACAGAAAAAATAGCAGGTAGCCAGCACGGGGTATTAACAAGAGAAGTAAGAACATCTGTAGACTTGGCAGCAAGAACTCTTTCAGCAGAAATGCTTACATTATACAATGAACACAATATAGAAACGTTACATGTATATGTAGCAGCTATGAGTCTAACAAGATTCAGAAACCACATCCTTGAGCATAAACCTGAAAACCTTGTTGTTGTTGTTGGAGATCGTGAAGATATACAGTATATGGCTGTAGAACTTCAGGTAAGGCTTTTAATTGTTACAAGCAACTCACCTATAGGCAATGGTATTATTGAAATTGCACGAGAAAAAGGTACTTCAATACTTCAGACAAAATTTGATTCAGCATCTACTGTCAGAAGACTCAAATTCAGTATTCCTGTTGAAAATATGGTACAAAAAGATGTCAAAGTCTTTAATATTAATGAAAAAATATCAGATATAAGAAGAGTTGTGATGAACTCTCCTGAAGATATATTTGCTGTTGTTAATGAAAAAGGTAAATTTAAAGGAGTATTCTCAAAAAATGATCTTGATAAAAAACCAAGAACAAACCTTATTCTTGTTGATCACAATGAACTTGAACAATCTGTAGACGGAACATCAGAAATACCTGTCATCGAAATATTAGATCATCATAGACTTAATATGAAGCCAACAAACAGCCCTATAGTAGTTAACAATGATGTTGTAGGAAGTACATGTACATTAATCGCCGAACGTTTCAAATACTTGAACATAGAACTTCCTAAGCCGTTAGCTGGAATTCTGATGGGAGGTATAATATCAGACACACTGCTCTTACGCTCTCCGACCACTACCTCCAGAGATATAACTATTCTTAAATGGCTGGAAAAGAAATCTGATACTTCAGCCAAAAAATTGGCAGAGGAATTTTTCAATGTTGGTTCGCTAATTGCATCATTACCGCCGAAAGATGTACTTACTTCTGATAAGAAAGATTATACTATTTCAAAAATAAATATTTCCATAGCCCAGACAGAAGAAACATCCTTTATTAATTTTAATAATAGCATGGATAATTTATTAACAGAACTTAAGTCAATAAGAGCAAAAGAAGGACTTAACTTCTTTGCGTTGCTGGTTACAAATATCTCTGAGGCTACATCACTGCTTCTTGCTGATGGCGATGAAGTAATACTAAATGCCCTTCCCTATAAACAACTGAAGCCTAACCTATTTGATCTACCAAATATTCTTAGCCGTAAAAAACAGCTACTTCCTTTATTATTGCAGATCATACCTGAAATAGCAGAAGAATATGAATAAAGTATTTTCAGCCCGATTTCCTAACAAATAGACTCAAATTCAAGGATAAAATTTCGGTGATATTCTTTATCGCCGTATTTATCCTGATTTATTTTACACAAATCATCACTTGTATACCCGGAACTGATTTTCAGCAATCTGATAGCCTTACTACTTTCATCAATAAAAAAATGTACTCTCCAGGTTCTATATGCATAAATATAACTGTTTTTATCCAGTTTAAATACCCTTTTACGTTTATTATTAAGCGGTTCAACACTAAGATGTATTTTTATAAATTTCTGTAAATCCAAACCAGTATTACTCTTTATCCATAGAATCTGCTTTTTTGCCAAACCTGTTGATTCAATTAAATACTCATCTGAATTCAGTTTTTCAAGCCATCCTGTCTTTGACTCAGGAAATGAATCACAATACGGAATATAAGGTTTAATATCTAAGATAGGTGTCTCATCTAACAGATCAAAATTTCTTATGTAAACATTAAGCCCCACTACATTTTCTAAAATAACACAACTTAATCCAATTGAATTAGGTCGGTGGGGAGAACGTGTTGCAAAGAGTCCTATTTTCTTATTTTCAGGAGTTCTTGGTGGACTTACTTTAGGCTTCCAACCACTATTTCGATGAAACAGGTATAACACCCAAATTCTCTCAAAACCTTCAAGGTCAGCAAGAGCCTGCTCATAATTGCAATTTGGATTAAGTTTAATTACTCCCTTGTTATCTGCAAGTACACTTTGCCGTGGTGTATCATAGTTATACTTTTCATCACAATAAAGATGGCCGATCGGACTAAGTTTTAAAATATTATCATTCATAATTTAAAATCACGTTACTTATTTTTATCATGCCGGTTCCAGGAATATTAAAAACCATCTTCCATATTTCCTTCCTGTTTGCCTGTTTTATTTCTTAATCGTTTTTAGTGCTTTATTAATTATATTTAAATCTTTTTCAGAAAGGCTTTTGTTTCCATATTTAACAGAACAAAAAACATCAGTCAATATTTTGATACTTTTATAATCCTGATATTTATATTCTTTAAGACTGTCTAAAAATTCAAATGGTGTCTGATTATTGCATTTATACACTTTCCTCGCCGCTAAAAGTTTAAGCATGCGACCATAAAAATGGCCTGCAAACTCTATCTGTTTCTCATGTGAAGCTGAAACGAACCTAAAACCTGAAAAAAAGCTCCTAAGTTTAAGTGAAAAATAAAATATTATAAACAATATAAGTAAAAAACCGGATACCGAAACAATGTATTTAATATTACTGACCATAAGCATTAATATTGACGCAAGCCATTTTACAACAGCTGTTTGCTCTCCCTGAGAAAAGCTTATAATTTTGCCGTACCATACATATTCAATCCAGTCATAAACCTCTGAATACAGTGTGCGATTCTTTAAATAATCATAGTGGTATCTCTGTGTTGCATATGGCGTTGCATCTAATGTGATCCATCCTGTCCCATCGATATAAGCTTCAACCCATGCATGTGCATTATTACCTCTTACTCTGTAATAATCAGCAATTTCATTTTTTTCCATTGTATAATATCCAACAGCTACCCTTGTAGGAATCCCCTTCATTCTAAGTAACACAGCTAAAGCTGAAGCAAAACGGGCACAATGTCCTTTTTTCTTATTGAAAATTAAATCTTCTACAGGATATTCTCTGTTAAGCTCAGGAGTACCAATTTCATAAAAGTAATTATTTTTCAAAAAGTTTTCTACTTTTTTTGCAATTTTATACTTATCTGTTTCTCCATCAATAACATTATCCAGCCACCTTTTAAGTTTAGGTGACATATCAGGAACAGCCATGTATCTTAAACGATCATATTTAAATAATTTTTTAGATAGTTGGGGTGTAGTCCAGTATTCATAAACTCTATTAATTTTATTTTTATTATTAAATAAAATAGTAACATTGCCCTGTGCTGTTTCTTTTGCGAAAAAGAAAAAACTTCCTCTAATCCCTTTAACATCACCATCTGTCGGCAAATACAATCTATTATAATCCGGACTTTCTATACTAACTTTTCTATATAACAAATCTTCATCAGAAACATTTCTTGGCAGATTTCTTATTTGTCTATAACTAAAATCATGAGCTGACCATACATTCCCGTCAAAAGTATCAAGAGAAAAAGATTTAAGATAACCGATATCACGGCCATAAACTTTGAATAGCAGTTCTTCTGAACTCCATTTATCTCCGCCAAAAGACATTTCCAGCTCAGGTTTTTGAAGCTGATGACCGAATCTTTTACCTATTAAATCCAAATCTGCTATCGTATGTGATCGAGGCAACAACAAAAAGAAAACTACCGCAACAAAACATATTATGAAATACTTTGTTATTGTTTCCATAGAAGTTGCCGGGAACTTAAGAAACGAAAAGTTTTTATTTGTGGAAATTTCAGAATTTTTACCTGAATTTAATAAAGAACTATCAGAACTTTTGCTAAAATTAAATTTATGAATATAAAGGAGAGTATTTGGCAATAACCATATAACAGCAATAATAACTAAAATAAAGCTATATCCCAGGATTACCTGACTACCGACAGCAATTTGTGTCATAGCCATTGCTACAGAAAAAAGCTGATCCCTTAAATCCAGAGGCCCTAAAATCCGTATAACCTGTAAAATAATAAAAGCATTACCCAAAGCTAAACATCTATAAAAATAGTTATCTCCACCAAATTTGAAGAAAATAATAAGCGCACATAAAAATATGAACGCCTCGAGTGTTCTGGAAAATAGAATTTTATCTCTTTTTATATTAATGCCTACAAACCAGAAAAAAGCAGAAAAGACTAATGGCAGCAAATAGTTTTCAGTAGCAAAACTCTGGCAGATAAAACCAAGCAGAATAAGTAGATAAAAAGGATTTTTATATTTTCTAAATGTCATATTTAAATATTCTACCTTTATTCAATAAGTATTTTAATGGATTGTTATACAATTTGGAATGCGATGATTAGACCTGCCAAGGCATAATTATATGAAGCCTGATTCATCGCTTTCAATCATGCCGGTTATTCCGGCATTGTCGGCACGTTGCCAAGTTCTATAATATGATACATGCAAACAACACACTGAGACAGCCGAAAAAAATCGGCTAAAACCAAAGCTTCGAACATGATCGCAGCACTCCATAAAATCATATAAAACAACATCAATCTGATTTGCGAAAAGTTGATTCGTCGCTTTCAACAATCTCATTCTGCTTAAAATAATATAGTTTACAGTTATCAAGCTGGTTTATTTTATTTTTATTGATATTTTTCCCTTTCACTAACTCGTTACATGGCAAATAGACAGAAACTGTTCTGTTTTCTCCTCTTAAAAGCTTTATATACGAAAGGATATCAGTATTTATTTTACTTAGAATAAAACAAATAGATGCTTTGGATGAAATTAAAGAAACTGCTTTTTCGATATTATATCTGTTTAGAGATTTATTATTCTCTTCTATTCCGGCCAGTGTTTCCAATACAATATCTCCATCCGAAAACGGAGGAACCTGTAATGATTTCAGACTTAAGAGATCTATTATCTCTGTATGATGGCCTGCATCTAAAGCACTGAAAACCATAGAACCAACTGCTCTAACTGCACAGTCTAAGGTTGTTTCTTCTAATCCCGCAGGTATCGCATTATTGTCAATAATAAAAGATATCCTTCCTGATAGCTTTTCATTAAATTGCTTGACCATAACACCCTGCCCCTTGGAACTACTTTTCCAATGAATATACTTAACCGGATCTCCTGACTGAAACGGCCTTACCCCTGCAAAATCATTGCCGAAGATTGATTTATGCTGACCGCTGAATTTGCCGTCTAAAACAGGCTCTACACCTGAAGCATCCGGTTCTTCGCATTCATAAACAGCAGGATAGACAATAACTTTTCCTCTAAGATTTAGTTTCCTGCTAACTCTTATCAGGCCATATGGATATACAGATACAGCACTTAAATCCGCAAGATCATAAATTCCCCGTATTTTGTATAAAATATCAGGAGAAATATGTACCTGCTTTTTAGCATGAATCTCAGAAACAGATAACAAAAGCTTTTTACCGAATTTTATTTCTAACAATCCAATATTAAAAGAAGAATTATTGCTAACTTCGACTGGTGTAGTTACTTTTTTACCCTCCACTGTTTTTATAAATTCAGGCAGTTTCAATTCCAGCTTACTTACGCTTCTATAAGCACCGAAAGCATTAACAGCATAACACCCGAAAACAATCCCTATTAAAATGTAAAGCAATCCTATCTGCGATATAAGAGAGAAAAAGTAAAATAGAAACATAAGGCCTAAAAAACAGACCCCGGTTTTAGTCAATCCTATTTTTATCTTAAATCTTTCCATAGAGAAGCAGCTTATCCTGTTTACTAAATAAAAAAAAGCCATTAACTATTAGCCAACATCACGGAATTAAGGTATGGATAGTTTTTCAGACCATCCATAAGTCTATAGTATTGATTAAGCATTAGACCGGTACGTTAATGCCATCTACAATTTCTTTAATCATATCAATATTATTTGATGCGGTAAGACGAGTTCCTTTTCTTACAATAACCCTATGTCCAAGAACAACCGGAGCAGAATGTTTAATATCATCCGGTAAAACATAATCTCTACCATTAATAAAAGCTGAAGCTTGACTAAATCTCATTAAATCCAATGCACCTCTTGGACTGACGCCAAATGCTATCGAATCATAATTTCTTGTTTTCTGAACAATGGTTACAATGTAATCATATAATTCTTCTGCTATTGAGATATGTCTTATCATTTCCTGTATCTGAACTAATTCCGAACAGTTAATTACAGGTTCTATTTTATCAATTGATACCTGTAGTTTCTGGTCTTTGAGCATTTGTTTTTCTATCTCATGATCAAGATAGCCTATGTTAAGTCTGACAATAAATCTATCCATCTGTGAGAAAGGCAGAGGATAAGTTCCTTCAAGTTCAATCGGGTTCTGAGTGGCAATTACTAAAAATGGTTTTTCCAGTTCATAAACACTGCCATCAACAGTCACCTGATATTCTTCCATAGCTTCAAGCAGACTCGACTGTGTTCTCGGAGTTGCCCTGTTTATTTCATCACCTAAAAGAATATTGGAGAAAACAGGACCTTTACGAAATGAAAATTCACCCGTTTTCTGAAGAAAGATAGTTACACCGGAAACATCTGTAGGTAAAAGATCTGCTGTAAACTGAATCCTTTTTAAACTCCCATCTATAGATTTAGCAATTGCTTTTGCTAAAAGTGTCTTGCCTACACCAGGTACATCCTCAAGTAAAATATGTCCTTCGGAAAGCAACGCCAAAACGGCATTCATCACAACATCTCTTTTACCGATAAAAACCTTACATATATTTTGAATAAGGCTTTCTGAACATTTAAATGCCTTATTTGCATCTGTCTTCTCCATTAAAAACTCCTATAAAACCTCTCACAAAACTTAAGAGGCTCAGTTATGTTTCGTTTTTTATAAACCTATTTAATTTGCTAAGTATAGCGGTTTATTGTATTGTCTGTAACAAGTAAAAAGAAATGAGTAAGTTTCTAATAATCAACTATAATAATCAAACATAAAAAACTATCAACGAAAAATAATATACTTGTAAACAGTAAAAAATGAAATAACCAAAATAATATCTAATGATATACCGAAGGTATTTTAGTTTTTTTGCAGCAACCTGACTCGAGTAACTGCCTAATTTTTCGAAAACTATTTTGTTTTGGGTATAACTGAACGATAATAAAATTACATAACCAATTATCAAAATAAATAAAGGAAAAATAAAATATGGTAAAAGTGCTTGCAATTAATTCTAGTTCAAGAGATGACAAAACAAGTAAAACAAAGCTCATGCTTACTCACTTGGTAAAAGGAATGGAAAAAGCTGGAGCAGATGTGGAAATAATAGATATACGAAAGAAGAAAATTGATTATTGTATTGGTTGTTTTTCATGCTGGACTAAAACGCCTGGAAAATGTATTTTAAATGATGATATGACTAATGAGATATTCCCCAAGTGGAGAAAGTCAGATATTGTTATTTATGCTTCACCACTATTT
>CAXXMS010000014.1:0-330848 GCA_963678745.2 Victivallales bacterium
CCTAAAGAAGTTTTTCCTACTCCCGGAGGTCCTACAAAGCAAAGTATAGGGGCTTTTTTATCATCCTTCATTTGAAGGACAGCAAGAAATTCCAGAATTCTTTCTTTTACATCTTTTAGGCCAAAATGGTCAGTGTCGAGTATTTTTCTAGCTCTTTTTATATCGTTTCTGTCCTTCGTATATTCGTTCCATGGAACAGAGAGGAGCCAGTCAACATAATTATATGAGACATGATATTCTGATGCAGCCTGCGGCATAATTTCCAGGCGTTCAATTTCTTTATTTATCACTTCTATGACATTTTGAGGGTAAATTCTTTTTAGCCATTCTCTTTCGAATTGCAGTGATATCAGGATTTGCGTCTTCGTCACCCAATTCATGCTTTATTGTTTTAAGCTGTTCTCTTAGGAAAAACTCTCTTTGTGACTGACTTAAAGCATTGCTTACCTGGGTCTGAATTTCATTCCCTAAATGAAGTACTTCCACTTCCCGATTCAAAAGGATAGTAAGAAGCTGAAATCTTTCATTTAGTGTTGGTGCCGTTAAAATGCCAAGCTTTTCTGTGAAGTTTATGTTGAGGCTATCGGCAATAAGATCAGCTAATCTGGAGTAATCTTCTACGTTTAAAATTGCAACTTTTAGTTCTTCTGGAAGTTTGGAGACAAAGATATTATTTCCTGAAATTGATTTTGAGCATTTTTTGCCATAGCAACGCATTCTATACTGTCATCTTTTACATCAGGAACTTCTTCAACAGAAGCAGTAATATTAGGTGTTTCTGTTAAAATATTAACAATTCTTACTCTTTTTAGGCCTCTAACTAATACTCTTACAGTGTTATCTGGAAATTTGAGTAGCTTTACTATTCTGCCGAGTACACCTATTTTTGATAAACTTTTTTTCTCAATATCGACTACATCGAATGAAAATTCAGCGTCATCGCTTTCAATAGATGGTTCGGTTTCCTCTTCACTTTGTGAGCTTTGGTTTTCAAGGTTTTCTTTGGATAGATCAGGGAATAAAGTTAATAATCTTTCCCCCTCAGCTACCTTCATTATAAACTTTATTGTTTCTTCATTATCAATAACCAGTGTAGATAAAGTATATGGAAAAATAACGATATCGGTTAATGGGAGTACCGGTAATCTCATTAATTTTGTATCACTTTCACCTGAAGCCTCCTTAAGAGCTGGTAAAACTTCTGCTTTTACCTGTTTGCTATTGTTGAGAACTGGTTTATTTTCCGTTTCAATTGTTATATTCAATTTATCTTTTTTAGTATTATCATCATTCATAGTATTTAATATTTTGTGTTAAATCATTATTTTTAATATTAATAGAATCTCAAAACATAATTATAGGATAAAAATAGTAGTAAAAATATAATATATCTAATAAATATAAAAAGAAATCAATTATATTGATAAAAATCACCTATTACTGTATAATTATTCATTGCTCTGCAAATAGAATTTATGTTTAGTTAGTTTAAGAACAGTAATGTTTTTATGATAAAGAGTGAAAAGTTGGTTTGTTAATCGTCTAATGAAAGGAATGCCTTATGAGTTTTACTCCTGAACACATGAATGCCACCTGTGAAGATTTTCAAGGAAATAATGGTATTGGCAGGTATGTTTTTTTGCCTGGATCTGATGGAAGAGCAAAACAGATTTCAGAGAATTTTTGTGATGTAACAGTAAAAGAACACTCCAGAAGACACAATATCTATAAAGGTTATATGGAGCATAATGGCAAAAAAATAGATGTTGCAGCTGTTTCAAGTGGAATGGGAACACCAAGTCTTGATATAATTGTTAACGAGCTTTTCAGACTGGGTGTAAAGAGATTTTTGAGAGTTGGAACTGCTGGATTACTGCAGCCAAATTATATGAATGCCGGAGATTTTTGTATTGGAACAGGTGCAGTAAAAGACGACGGAGCTACTCAGAATTATGTACCACCTGAAATCCCTGCAATAGCATCAATGGATATGGTTGCAGCTGCACAAAGGGCTGCAGAAGTTTTAAATTATACTTCAAGAACTCATACCGGTCTTATGCATTCAAAGGGTTCTTTGTATGCAAGAGAGTTTAAAACAGGTCCTTTGTCAGAAGAAAATACCAGATATATGAAAATTCTTGCTGATTCTGGCGTGCTGGCTTCAGAAATGGAAGCTTCTATGTTGTTTACACTAGTTACATTATTTAATCATCAAATGCAGTTAAAGAAACCTTCAAATGCTCCGCAGGATCAGGTAAAAGCAGGGGCTATTTGTGTTATCCTTGGAGAAGGTGATGACTTTGGTACTGCAGAAATGCTGAAAAAAATAACTCTCGAGGTCGTTGATTTGAGTTTACAGACTGTAAAGGAAATGGCAGATAGAGAATTATAATCAATAATTGAAAGCTATACGGAAAGGATTATGTAAATAACTGAGACGAATTACTATAAAAATATCTTTTCGTATAGCAGTCAATTTCTACTGGTGGGGAGTTAATAATAATTAAAGATTTTATTATATATGACTTTAGAGAATAAAAAAAAATATAACAGACCAAGGCTTCCTGAATGGATAAGGGTTAAAGCTTATGCAGGTAAAGGGAGAAACCAAGTTCAAAATGTTGTCAAAGGACTTGGGCTTCATACAGTTTGTGAAAGTGCAAGATGTCCAAATCTTGGAGAATGCTGGCATAAACAAACTGCGACTTTTATGATTCTCGGGGATATTTGTACAAGAAATTGCCGTTTTTGTGCTGTAAATCATGGACTGCCAATTGCTCCTGATAAAAATGAGCCCTATAAGATTGCAGAGGCAGTGAAAAAAATGGGACTGAAATATGTTGTAATTACAAGTGTAACAAGAGATGATTTAGAAGATGGTGGAGCTGAGCATTTTGCAGAGGTTATAAAAGAAATACGCAAAATAAATGGTTCTGAAATTAAAATTGAAGTATTGACGCCTGATTTTAATGGAGATGTGACTGCTCTGAAAACAGTTTTAAATGCGTCCCCGACAGTTTTAAATCATAATGTGGAAACCGTTAAACGACTGTCAAAGCAAATTCGCACTACTGCTACCTATGAAAGATCATTATCGTTTTTAAAAATGGCAGTAGAAATTGTTGATAATAAAATTCAGGTGAAATCAGGACTAATGGTTGGGTTGGGTGAGAATAACGAAGAAGTAGAAACTGTTATAAAAGATTTACATGATATTGGAGTCTCGATGCTTACGATTGGACAGTACCTTCCTCCTTCTTCTGAACATTGGCCTTTAGAGAGGTATGTTCATCCTGATATATTTGAGAAATGGAGACTTTTTGCATTGGATCTGGGTTTCAAAAGCGTAGCCAGTGCTCCTCTTGTAAGAAGTTCTTACCACGCGGAACTCTTTGCTAATCAATAGTAAGCATAGAAACTTTAATGTTGAGGTTTTAAAAACATTTAAAGTAGTCTTGTAAGAGTTTCTCTTTTACATTATATTTACTTTCTAAGCAGAGAAATAAGTTTGTATTTAAATAAATATACTTAAATCTAATAAAGATTGGCTGGTTTTTAATCAGCTTCAAAAAAAACTACGTTATACTAAGGGATATATTATGAGCAATAACGTAATATTAGAATTTGAAAAGCCTATTAGTGAACTTGAAGCAAAAGTAAATGAGTTGCGGAGTCTGAGCGACTCGAATCAAATCGATGTGAGCGCTGAAATTGCAGTTTTAAACAAAAAACTCGAAGAAACTAAAAAGCAGGTTTATACTAATTTAACTCCATGGCAGAGAGTTCAGCTTGCCCGTCATGCTAACAGGCCATATACCCTTGATTATGTTGAGCGCATTTTTACCGACTATCTTCCTTTGCATGGTGATAGACGCTATGCCGATGATGGAGCCTTGGTTGGTGGATTTGCTAAAATCGAAGACCAGCCTGTAATGATAATTGGAACCCAAAAAGGTCGTAATGTTAAAGACAATATTTATAGAAACTTTGGGTGTCCCCATCCTGAAGGGTATCGTAAGGCTTTGAGGTTAATGGAATTGGCTGATAATGCAAATATTCCTATAATTTCTTTTATTGATACATCAGGTGCATTTCCCGGTGTTGCTTCCGAAGAGAGACATGTTGGAGAGGCTATTGCGGTAAATTTACGAGAAATGTTTAAATTCAAAGTTCCGATTATTGCGGTTGTATTAGGAGAAGGCGGTAGCGGTGGAGCGCTTGGTATCGGAGTTGGAAATAAAATTCTTATTCTTGAACATGCATATTATTCAGTAATTACTCCGGAAGGTTGTGCTGCCATTTTATGGAAAGACAGAGCTTTTTCTCCTAAAGCTGCTGAATCTCTTAGATTGACAAGTGCTGAACTCAAAAAACTTGGGATCATTGATGAAATAATTCCTGAGCCAATAGGTGGAGCTCATAATAATTATGATGCAGCAGCAGAAAATGTTAAAAAAGTTCTTCTCAAAAACCTTAAGGAATTGACAAAAAAATCTGGCGAAGAGTTAAAAGAACAGCGATATAGCAAGTATAGAGCTATTGGCAAGTTTAAAGAGGAAAAAGAATAGATAAGATAAGATATAATATATTTATAATATTAAAACCGCTGCCAGGAAGGGCAGTGGTTTTTTTGTAAGTATACCCAAAACAAAATAGTTTTCGAAAAAATAAGCAGTTATTCTAGTAATGTTATTGCTGAAAAAATGTAAAAATTAAAAATACCTTCGGTATATTTGTTTTATAAAAATTGTATGAGGCAAAGAATGTTAGATATAAAATCCAGCATAGTAATAAGTCAGGCAGAGAAAAAAGATATAAAAGATATTTTAAAGATTCTTGAACCATATATTGAAGCAGGAAAACTTCTTCCCCGTGATGAAAATGATATTTTAAGTTCATTACATAATTTTTTTGTTGCCAGGCATGAGAAAGAATATATCGGCTGTACTGCAGTTCGTGATTATGATAATGGTTTATTTGAAGTTCGTTCGCTTGCTGTTTTGGAAAATTTTTCAGGCAAAGGTATTGGCTTCGCATTAATCAAATTTGCTGTTGATTTTGTAAAGAAGCATAGAAATGCTAAAAAAGTTTTTGCTTTGACAAGGAGACCGAATGTTTTTATTAGATTGGGATTTGAAATTGTTCCAATGGAAATGTTTCCTAAAAAGATTTGGTTTGATTGTTCAAAATGTAAAAAACTGGATTGTTGTGATGAAGTTGCTGTTTTACACAACATTGAATAAAAAAGCCTAATTGCAGCTAATCAGATTAAGTTTTATTCTAAAATTTCTAATGCTATTTCATCCCAGAAAAGCAGTCCTTTGGCTGTTGCTGAAATTAGCATTTCACCTTTACCTATATTTTTAATATTTAATAAATTTATTTCCGATAGGTAGATGAGTTTATTAAATATTTTACTCCATTCAATTGTTTTGAATGAAAGATTATGATGAAATACTGAATCCAGTATTATTTCATTTTCATTTTCTTTATTAATGATTTTCCATCCTTTTACCGTTCTAAGCCCCGTGATGAATATTTCAATCGTTCTGTTAAGTTTATTCAAATAATCTAATTCCGGTTCTTTATTTTCCAGCCATTCTTTGAGCTTTGCCTGAGTCCATCTTTTTTTGCCGTCAAATGAAGATGCAGTAGGTCCAAACCCAATATATTGACCTCCATACCAGGTATCTAAATTATGTTTGCATTCATAGTCAGGCTGCGAATAGTTTGAAATTTCATATCTTGAAATATTATTTTTATATAAAATATCGGAGGTAAGCTGCCACATATCTGCTGAAATTTCATCAGATTCATTTGAAGTTTGAGTTTTTATTTGCGCATAAAGTTTTGTTCCTTCCTCATAAGTTAATGAGTATGCGGAAAGATGTTTGATAGGTAAGTCTAATACTTTTGTTAATTCATGCTCCCAGTCCTTCAAAGTCTGAGTAGGAATTCCATAGATTAAATCTATTGAGATGTTTCTTATGTTATTATTAATTAGTTTTTCTAATGTATGATAAAGATTCTTTAAGCTGCCACTTCTACCTATTATTGAGCGGTGATTTTCATTGAAAGACTGGATACCGATAGATATTCTATTGGCAAAATTTGAAATAAGATGAATTTTCTCGTCTGTTAAAGATTCCGGGTTGTTTTCGATACTGATTTCTGCAGTGTCTTTTATTTTGAAATTATTTTTTATTATAGAAAAAAGTTTTTCTAATCTTTTGGCAGATAATAGAGATGGAGTTCCACCGCCAATAAAAATGCTTTCAAGAGCTTCGGTTTGATGCTTATTTTCTTTAATATTTTGTTCCAGTTTTGCAAAATACTTTTCAACAAGGATTTCGTCAGAGGCCGGGATAGAATGAAAAGCACAGTATGAACATTTTTTTTTACAAAATGGTATATGAATATATAATCGATCTATTTTTTTCATTCTCTTTAAAAAAATTAATTTTGGTATATGTCTAATAAACCTGAATTTCGAATTTTGGGATAAAAAAAGCCGAGAAAACTCGGCTTTAGTAAACTGAAAAAATTTGATTTTTTAATCAAACTTTATGTTTTAAATTTCTTCTCCAACCTGCCAGCGAACGAAACGTTTTACTTTTACGTTTGGATTTGCTTTTTCTGTTGAGATTTTATCATCTCTCATCCATGGCTGTTTGTTAAGACAAACTTCTTTATACCATTTTCCAATTTTACCAATGAGAATTTTTTCAATCATAGCTTCAGGTTTGCCTGCAAGCTGAGCTGTATGAATTTCTTTTTCTTTTGCAATAACTTCTGCAGGTATTTCTTCAGGAGATACATATTGTGGATTGAAAGCTGCAATATGCATGCAAATGTCTGCTAATGCTGATTCATCAGCTTCACCTTCGACTTCTATCATTACGCCGATACGACCACCCATATGAAGATATGATGCACATTTGCCTGCCCAGCGAACAGCACGTCTGATTTGCATGTTTTCGCCGATTGTAGCTATCATTGAAATTATAGTATCTTTTTCAACTTCATTAATTGCTTCTGAAACATCACCTTCTGCATCTAAGCCGCAGATCTTTTCTGTCAATTCTTTTGTATAAGAAATGAATTTATCATTTTTTGCAACAAAGTCTGTTTCACAAAGGATCTCTGTTAAAACTCCGCATTTGTCACATACGAGAGAGGCAATAGTACCTTCATTAGCTGTTCTGCCTGCTTTTTTTTCTGCTTTTGCAATACCGGATTTTCTCAAAACGTCTATTGCATCGCTAATAACGCCGTTAGCTTCTGCAAGAGCTTTTTTGCAGTCCATCATTCCAGCGCCGGTTTTTTCACGAAGTTCTTTTACAAGTTTTGCACTTATCTGAGCCATTTATATTCCTCCAAATAAAAACTAGGTATTCACAAACTCTGTGCTGTACAACACTGAGTTTTATTTTTTAAAAATAAGAAAAATACCGAGAATAAATAATTTATTCTCGGTTGGTAAATTATACTAAAAAGAGCTATTAAAATTCAACTGCTTCTTTAGCTTCTTCTTTTACTTCAGCTTTAGGTTCTACTTTTTTAGCAGGAGCTTTTTTTTCTGCAGGTGCAGCTTCAGTTTTTTCAGCTTTAGGTTCTGCTTTTTTTGGAGCAGGTTTTCTTTTTGGAGCAGGTCTTTTCTTTGCAGCTTTTTTCTCTTCTTTAAGCTTTTTAGCTTTTTCTACTTCTTCTGCACGTTTTTTAGCTTTTTCAGCTTTTTCTTCAGCAGCTTTTGCTCTGTAAAGTTCTGCTGCAACTGATATTGAGTCACCAATTACATTAGTAATGACTTTTATTGATCTGATTGCATCGTCATTTCCAGGTATTGGGTATTCTACATCTTCCGGATTACCGTTTGTATCAACTATGGCAACGATTGGAATACGTAATTTTTTTGCTTCTTTAACTGCAATGCCTTCGTGGCATGTGTCAACGATAACAAGAGCTGCAGGAAGTTTTTTCATTTCACTTATACCATCAAGGTTTCTATGAAGTTTTTCACCTTTTCTGTTAAGTGAAGCAAGCTCTTTTTTTGTCATTGAGTTTGAGCTTTTTTCAATTGTTTTATCAATTGTACGCATGCGGTTTACGCTTTTACGTATTGTTGCATTATTTGTCAATGTTCCACCTAACCAACGTTCTGAAACATAGTACATGCCTGATTTTTCAGCGGCTTGTTTTACTATTTCCTGTGCCTGACGTTTTGTTCCGACAAAAAGGACATTTCCACCTTTATAAACTACTCCCTGGAGGAAGTTGCATGCGTCGGCAAGCTGGTGCATTGTTTGTGCTAAGTCAATAATGTAGATACCGTTTCTTACGCCATAAACGTATTCTTTCATTTTTGGGTTCCAGCGTTTTACCTGGTGTCCAAAATGAACTCCACATTCCATTAAATCCTGAATTGTAACTTTTCCTGACATAATCTACCTTTCTTTCTGTCGGTGACATCTTTACCGCTTTAGGTATTGTATCAAATAGTATTTCTATCTGATACTTTTCCGTAAGGGAAGATATCTAGGTTAAGTTGTTTTACGATTGGATAAAATCCATTCTCTTAATTGTTTCATTACTAACGACTCTTTGCTTATACTATATAATATAAAACAAAGGCATATAAAATAAGCCGTTCAATCTTAAAATCAAATAGGACAAGTTATTATTGTTGATAAAAAATTATCATTTTTTTTATTTTTCAAAAAAAACTTAATTTTTTAAAAAACAGCTTGACCGTTTTGAAATTTCGTGTATCTTATAGACCTTTCTTAAATAAGAAAGTTTCAGCATGCGCTCGTAGCTCAACTGGATAGAGCGTCTGGCTACGGACCAGAAGGTTTGGGGTTCGAATCCCTACGGGCGTGCCATTTTACATTCAATTCTTTGCTTTTTTTGCCACATTTTGCCATTTGGCTTTTCAACTCTCTCAATATACGCTATAATGAGTCATATCAGATATTTTTAAATTTCTAAATATTTGTAGGTATAGTTATGACAGAGAAACCAATTCAGCTAGAAATCGGCAGTGTCTTTAAAAAGAAAACAAATGGAAATTATTACTTTCGCTATCAGATAAACACTCAACGTAAATGTGTAAGCTTAAAAACATCCATTAAGAAAGATGCCGTTGCTAAAGCTAAGTAATACTAAATTAGGGCTTGTCCCTATATGTTTATCTCTTTTATAAGCAGAAAGATATGCTATATTACTTTGTGTTAAACGTATCAAATTTTGCACATAAGTAACAAAAACTATCATTATAATAGTCAGAGGCATATCTTTCATGGATTATACAATATCATTTCAAAGAGAACTTTCACTTAATATTCCCAAAGTTTTAAATAATAGAGACTATCAAATATATAAAAATCTCCTTATCCGCATAAATGAAATACTCTGTACAACAGGAATGGATTTAGATTTTGCAGAGCATTACGTGGATATTATATCGAAATCATGCAGCAAAAAGTTAACTTTAAAGCAGGTAAAAAAATATAGTGAATATGGGATAACAGCTCTAAGGTGCATGATTATAAAAAATCTTACCGGTCTCGGTTTTAGAGAGTTAAGTGTCAGGCTTGCAGAAAGTACACTTCTTCAGTGGTTTTGCAATTTAGAGAACATAGATGTAGTAAGAGTGCCATCGAAATCCCAGCTTCAGCGATATTCTCTTTGTGTAAACGAAGATTACCTGCGTAAGCTTATTGAATCTTTACGCGGGAGAATTTCACTGCCGGAAAATATTTTAAATCTGAAAAGTCCATTCAACTGTAAAGATATATACCTTGACGCCACCTGCCTTAAAGCCAATATCCATTTTCCTGTAGACTGGCTTTTACTTCGTGACGGTATGACTTCGCTGTTAAAATCTATTTTGGTCATACGCAAACATGGAATCAGGCATAGAATGCAACCGCCTGAAGAATTTATTCATCGCATAAACCTTCTTTGTATTGAAATGACAAATGCGAGAAGGAAGCCTGACAGTAATAAAATCCGTAAGGCAGTCCTTAGAACCTGTTTATGATCTTCTCTGTAACAATGCAATAAATGCAACATTTACCATTTGCATACTTGTTTCAATTTTTCTTTCACAGTTTTTCCAAAGCCTTCTACATTTTTCAAGCCACGAAAAACTGCGCTCAACAATCCATCGTTTTGGTAATACTTTAAACGTATGCAGCTCGTTTCTCTTAACAACTTCTACAGTAGAACCAATAATTTCTTTTACTTTTCCTGCAAATTTCTCACCAGTATAGCCTCCATCGGCTAAAACATTGATAACATTGCAGAGTTTCTCTTTTCTATTACTGAACATTGTTACTGCACCGTCTCTGTCTGTAACATTTGCAGTTGTAATGTATATTGCATGTGGTAATCCAAGTATATCAACTGCTATATGGCGTTTAATTCCTGAAACCTTTTTACCGGCATCATATCCTTTTTGTTCCGCTGTTTCGGTATTTTTAACACTTTGAGTATCAATAATACAGAATGTAGTTTCCTCATTTCTGCCATTCTTAATCCTCTCTTTGCCAACCAGCTTTTTTTAATGCTGCATCAAAAATACTTTCTCCTGATTCATTCCCGCTTTTCCATATTTTAAAATAAGCATATACACTCGACCACTTTGGATAATCTTTGGGTAACATTCTCCATTGGCAACCTGTTTTGACAACATAAAGTATTCCACAAAAAACATCATACAGATCTAACTTCCTTGGCTTTGTCTTTTTTCTGGCACCTTCAAGCATTGGACGTATTATTTCAAATTGGGTTCGTGATATGTCACTCGGATAACTTGCTCGCATAAAATATTTCCATAAAATTAATAATTGATAAAAATCATTTTTATACTCCATTATATAGAAAATTACTAGACCTTAAAAAGATTTTAAACAGATTCTAAAACATATGTTAATTGAAAAAGTAAATGCACATTCGATTTTCAAAACAGTGCATTTAGTTCTACAAGGTGGTCAATGAGCGTTTACTATTACAAAGATATATATGTGCATTATGTGTTATAATTATTTAGTATTATAAGAATACAGACAACATGGTTAGGTTTTGCAGGCACGCACCTACCTCCCTACGTAGGGAGGTAGGTGCGTTTAGTCTTACAACACTAACAACTAACATGGAGTCAATATTATGACACATCTCACCAAACAAGATCGCTGCAAAATCGAAAATCTTCTAAATGCAGGATTATCTCTTAGGAAGATAGGTAAATCCTTGCATAAGAGTCACACAACAATTTCAAGAGAAATAAAAAAACATCGCATAGTAGATGAAGCGAGTAAAAGGCATCGCAAAAACTTTTGCACCCTCAATAATAACTGCATGAAGAGAAGTTTGTGTAAAGCTCCGCCTCCAACATGTAAAAATAGATGTAGTACATGCAGTTATTTTTCCTGCAATGACCTGTGCCGTGACTTTATAGAGGATTATTGCGATAAATTGTCTAAAACTCCTTATGTCTGCAATGGTTGTTCTGATATGAAGAAATGTAAAAAGCGTAAATACTTTTATTGTGCAAATAACGCTATGGATGAGTATAAAACACTGTTAGTTCAATCTCGCCAGGGAATAGATGTTTCCACAAGTGAGATAAAAATCTACAATAACCTGATTAAGTCCGGAGTTCAAAAAGGACAAAGTATTCACCATGTTATGGTCGCGCATAAAGATATATTTCAAAAATGTGAGAAGAGTATCTATAACTATTTTCATAGCGGATATTTTTCATTACCACGTGGAGACATGCCAAAAATATGCATGAGAAAGCCGCGTAAACATGAAAAAATAACACATAAGATTGATAGAAAATATAGACAAAACAGGACTCTGAATGACTATAAACAATTCAAAATAGAAAACCCAAATATTACTGAAGTACAAATGGACTCTGTTATTGGAGTTATAGGTGGAAAGGTTTTATTAACATTACAATTTGAATTCGGTCTTATGCTCGCTCAAATAAGAGATACAAATAATTCGCAGTCTGTTATTGATTATTTTGACATGTTAGAACAAAAATTTGGTACTGATAAGTTTAAAAAAATATTCCCTGTAATTTTAACAGACAATGGTTCGGAATTTTCTAATCCAACTGCAATTGAAACAAGTATTCATTCAAAACAGCAGCGCACAAGAGTATTTTACTGTGACCCTTATGCATCGTGGCAAAAGGCTAAAGTCGAAAATAACCACACCAATTTACGTAGAATTCTAGTTAAAGGAACCAGTTTTAACAACTTAAACCAAAATGACATTAACTTAGTCCTATCCCACTTGAACAGCTATATGCGTAAAAGCTATGATGATATTCCTGCAATAACAAGATTTAATAATATTTACGGTAAAAATATACTTGAATTACTGGATATTAACCTAATTGATCCTGATGATGTTATTCTAGAACCAATGCTGCTGAGAGGTAAAATATAACCTGGAACTTAAGATAAAATTGGTGCATTCTCTATTACAATATAAAGACTGATAAAATGCAAATTTGACAGTGTGCATTTTCTGTTACAAAAAAATAATTTAAACATGTACGCTGAGCGGGAGCGTTTTTTGTGCCTAAATTACTGTAACACTAAACGCACATATTGTAACAGTAAATGCAGTTTCTGTAAGAGTAAACACACTATTTGTAAGCTTAAATGCACACCAAATATAAATTTATGTAACACTAAACGCAACTGTAAGACTAAATGCACATATTCTTCGCTCAAAAAATAAAAAGGTGCATTTAACTTTTCAATTCACCATTCTAAAACATATACGTATGAATGGAGACTTATTGCCCAAAACGGCAACCTGCTTAAGATAAGAACCACAAATTCAACTATTGAACTTAGTGGTAGATACTATACTGTAGGAACAAGTATATATATTACTTCTGAAAGTTGAAACTATTATTATGAATTTACCTGATTATGGCATAATCGGCTCAGACGGCCATTCAGGTCCTTTTCCTGGATTATCGTATAATGGCAAGACGTTGCCACCACTTATTTTTTCAAGTTCTTCCGGTGTTAAATTGAGTTTCTTTAATTCATTAATTAGAAGCTGCACGAAAAGTTTTTCGCGACTCGCTTCTAATTAATTTTTTGCTATCGCAAATGTAAATTTGCCTTTCAACGCTCTATATTGAGCGTAAATGAATAAAGTGAAAGGCAAATTTATGATATATAATGTTCCTTACCTACCGTTTGATTTCAACATAATAGAAGAATTAGATACCGATTTAATGGAAATTTTTCGAAAAAGCCGCGAACTTCTGGAAAAGTTTCCTGAAATCAGAGAATCAATAGTCCGAGATCAGGATATACACGGTCAGAAGAAGAAACTGATCCGCAATGAAGTAAAACGTTATAATGATGTGCACATAAACGGAAATTACTATTTGTTTGACTGTATAGAAATAACAGAGCCGGTAAAACTCGAAAAAACAGGTCGGGAACGTTTGAAGCCTGAATTAGTACTTTATTTTCTTATCATCAGAGGACTGTGGGGAAGCATAAGTGACCACGCAGCCAAACAGGCAATACATGATTCAATAAGTATTAGCGCGGTTCTTGCTCATCACAGCTATAAGGTTCCTGGTTCGAACACTGTGCGTGAAAACCTGAATGCAGTTTCCAATAAAACAAGACGTTTGATAATGGATAGCCTTTCCATGCTTATTCTCCTTAAAGGTCTTGATGATTTCAATGAAGTTTACATAGACAGTACAGATGTTGCTGCAAATACAGCATATCCAACGGACATTTCAGTTTTATATAGAGCCTGTCCCAAAAACTCAGTTTTAATGATATTCAGTTTTCAGTAGCCAGTAGCGGGTAGTCAGTTTTCTAGATTGTGTTGCAAAATTTAAGATATTTATCAGGATTACTTCCAGAATGCATAATTTTAGCAGAACGGTTACGTCTAAGAGCTTGTTCAAAGATTTGATAATTTATGGAAAGCTTTAAGCCGCTACTTTTAATGTTGCTTCATTGTCATAATCAAGTCTTGCAAGAACCCAAAGATTATGAGTAAGAACAGCCCATGCAACAGAGATATCTTTATATTCAAATTTTTTGTTTTTTATTGGACTTCCTGTAAAGTTGTTTTTGAATATTCCAATTCTACCTTCTGTCTGACTTCTCCTGTTCTGATGGAAAACAAAATTATTATCCTGAAGCTTTTCTATAAGTTCATGCGGATTTCTAGGACATATGTTGTTTGCTATCTTTTTCTTTGCAACGATTTTTTGACATCTCTTACTGTCACAGCCTCTATCTCCGGCAACACTTTTGATTTCTATGTTTCTGTCACTCATTCTATTGATGCTTTCAATTGTCATTTTGGCATCAGATGGTGCGGAAGCTTCATAGAGATGCCAGTCCACAATAAAACCGTCTGACTGTTCTGCTAAAAATAAAGTATTGCCAAATTCAACTTCTGCACCTGCCTTGCCTCTTTTTACAACTCTTGCACTATCATCGAATAAGCTAAGTATTTTATCCTTACTTTCTATTTGTAATCCAGTAATTATTCTGCTGTGTGCCTGCTTTATGGCCTCGGGAAGTTTTGTGAGGACATCATTGATACGCTTAAGCACTTCATTTGCCTGCCCTTCACTAAGATCTGTCCTTTCTCTCCAATGCTTCTGCAAAATTTTATAATAAGTTCCGGCATGTCCTCTTATAACTTTTGAGAGTTTTTTCATTTCTCTTAAAACAGCTTTGCGTATTTTCTTGCTGTCTTGTTTTCTCCTTGCATTTGTCATTTCAATACAAAGAAGATTTACACGATGGATAAATTCTTCAGGTGGTTGCATTCTATGTTTGAGACCATGCCTGCGAATTACCAAAATAGACTTCAAAAGTGAAACCATACCGTCACGCAGTAAAAGCCAGTCTACAGGAAAATGGATATTAGCTTTCAGGCAAGTAGCATCAAGGTAAATATTTTCACAATTGAATGGACTTTTCAGATTTAGAATATTTTCAGGTAAAGATATCTTTTCTCGTAATGATTCAATTAGTTTGCGCAGATAGTCTTCACTTACACAGAGGGAGTATCTTTGAAGTTGTGATTTAGATGGTACTTTTATTACATCTAAATTTTCTAAATTACAGAACCATTGAAGGAGTGTACTTTCTGCAAGTCTGACACTTAACTCTCTAAAACCAAGACCCGTAAGATTTTTTACTATCATGCATCTTAGAGCTGCTATTCCGTATTTGCTGTATTTCCTGATCTGTTTCAGGGTAAGCTCTTTGCTGCTTTGTTTAGAAATTGTATTCACATAGTGTTCAGCAAAATCTAAATCCACTCCTGTTGCGCAAAGTATTTCATTGATACGTTTAAGGAGGTGTTCGTAATCTTGATAGTCTTTATTCTTTACAACTTTAGGAATATTAAGTGAAAGTTCTCTTTGAAATGATATTGTATAATCCATGAAAGATATGCCTCTGACTATTATAATGATAGTTTTTGTTACTTATGTGCCAAATTTGATACGTTTAACACAAAGTAATATAGCATATCTTTCTGCTTATAAAAGAGATAAACATATAGGGACAAGCCCTATATAAACTTCTTGACCGGGTTTACAGAAGCTTCAGGTTTCTAACTGATGAGTTTGGCTTTCCCATGCTGAGTGACGGATGGCTTGATACAAGAATGAAAAAACTGAAATCACATCTTGCTTTTATCAATATGCAGATAGGCAAAAAGGGAATGAAAGGAAATGTTAAGGAAAAATTTAAACTCTTTGTAAGTCTTGCAGATAATATTATAAAATCTTTTTTCGACGAACAGGAAAAAATGTTGATCAAATATGAAACATCTGACTTAACCCCGGATAAAAGTCTTGCTCTTGACAGGCTCTGGTTTAAAATAGACAGTGATCTTAATGATGCCGCTTATGTACTGTATTATGCCGAACTTCTTGTTAATGAAAATATAAAACTTCCGTCAAGAGAGAAAATCCTCAGCATTTCGGATCCTGATGCAGCTTTCATACAGAAAGGACAGAGAAATCCCACCATTGGATATAAACCTCAAATCGGAAGAAGCAGAAATGGTTTTATAAGTGGTTTTCTACTTCCAAAAGGCAATGTCAGTGATTCCGAAATGCTTGTTCCTACAGTAATGGAAGTATGCCGTTCCACCAGAGTTAAGCCGAATCTTGTAAGTACTGATGACGGTTATGCATCAGAAGACGGAGTTGGTATACTCAAAAATGATTTAAACATTTTAACTGTCAGTATTAATGGAGCAAAAGGTAAAAAAATAACATCTGAAGATTGGGATACTACGTTATATTCTGAAGCCCGAAGAATGCGGTCTGCTGCTGAATCAGGAATGTTTACTCTTAAATACAGGCATAGTTTCGGTAAAATGAGAAGACGTGGGATTGAAGCAGTGGAAGCTGAACAGCTTGAAAAAATTATTGCGTATAATTTTATACATATGATTAAAAAGGAAAAAAAACGGCTAAACCAGCCTGATCCAATTTAACATATCAAATATAAAAAAACATACTGCAATGTACCCGGTTTATAAATGTTCAAGAGTTTTCTCTTAGAATTTGTGGAGGTACGACATAAATTTTAAAAATAATTAGAACGCCTTAAAAAAAATTGGATATCAGGTTATAATGTTATATAATTGAAAAAAATATTAATAACAAAAAACGTTTTCGTGGGCGTTCTAATTAAGCTTCTTGCTTTAATTAATTTTTCTTCCTGTGAAAGCTTTTTTCTAGTTTCTGACATGATTTACTTCCTTTCGCACTCAAAAAAAATACCTTGGTATATTAGGAGTATAATCTATAATGCGATTTAACTCAACAACCGTTGTTCATATTGCTTACAGTATCATTATCAACAAGTTCTCTTATCGTTTTTATTAAGTCATCAAACTGGGCGTAATCTTTTCCGTAATTAAGATTAAATTCATAATTGAAATCATTGGGATTCTTTCCCTGATTATGTTGTATTATTGTTTCAATTTTATCTATTGCTTTTGCTATTTTCGGCTCTAGAGTCTGTGCTTCATTGTATTCGGTCCATAGATAATACAATTTATTTTTTAACTGTTCTGATAGTGGATTTATAATTTGATTGATACCTCTTTGTTCTATTTCCTGTTTAATTTTTTCATCAACCTGTTTTATCGCTGAGATATCTCCTTCAATAGCTTCTCCTAGGTCATGAACCAGACACATCTTGATTACTTTTGAAAAATCAGCACTAGGGAAAATATCTTCCAATAATAGAGCAAATACTGCTAATCTCCATGAGTGTTCAGCAACGCTTTCCTGCTTTCCTTTAGTAGTCCACGCTGTTCGGGTAACATTTTTCATTCTCTCAACTTCTTTAATAAATTGAATTATACTTTTCAGTTCATCTTTAATATTTTTAGACATATATTATATTCCCTTTGAATTTATCTAAATCATACTTCAATTAATCCATAATATTTGAATCAGGTAGGCTATGTTGATAATAGTATTATTTAATTCATCTATCTTTTCTTTACGAGTTTGAGAATAAGCTAATGAAGAAAAAAGTAAGTAAATTAAGAAGATTGTTATAAAATATTTTCTCATTGTTTTTATTTTTTATGATTAGTTTATTGATATAGTTGAGCGAGAATTATTTTAACATTTGTTTCCATTCATTTAATTTATCAATAGTCACTCCTGCACCTCCGCATACAATAGCTAAAACATTTTTCTTGTCTTTAAGAAATTCGATAGGATTATATAATGCAGCAAGAGTTGCTCCACATGCAGGCTCAACAAGCAAACGATGATCATTGCAGAAATTCAAACATGAGTTTACTGCATTAATATCTGATATAACACAATTAATTACTTTATGCTTTTTGCATAATTCATACGCTTTTTCTGCAACTTTTTTAGCTCCAAGTGATGTTGCTATGCTTGTTATGTTTTCCAGTTCTATGTGTTCCCCGGCGTTGATTGAAGCTGACAATGAATCAGCTCCAATTGTTTCAACAGCTACAATTGGAATATCTGCCATATTATTTCTATGCAAACCTTCAGCTACACCGCATAATAGACCTCCTCCACCTACAGATAAAACTATAACATCAGGACGAAATTCCAGTGTTTTCAGTTCGTCTATAATAGTAGCATGTCCGTTCCATAACAGTGGATCATCAAAAGGATGTATGTATGCACTTTTTGAATCAATTAAACTAAGAGAATAATCATGTGATTCTTTCCAGGTCTTACCATTAATTATAACTTCTGCATTTTCCTGTTTTATTGCATTAATTGCTTTTGATGTAGTAGATTCAGGTACGACTACTGTTACTGGTATATTAAGCTGTCTTCCTGAATATGCGACAGCAATACCGGCATTGCCGCCTGATGAGCAAACAAATTTTTTTGCTCCTTTTTCTGTGTATTTTTGGCATGCATTACCAATTCCTCGTAGTTTAAATGATCCTGAAGGTTGTAATGCATCAAGTTTTAACCAAACTCTTCCTGCTATATTCTTACCTAATGGTAATGATTCTATAATCGGGGTTTTAATATGGAGGTAATTCGTTTTCATGTTTTCATCTTTGATAATATTATGATTCATTAGAAATGTCCTTCACGTTTTAAAGCAGCAAATATCATGGTTTTAACCTGTTCATTTTGAATAAGGTTATTTAAAATTTCGAGAAACCCCATGTTGTTCCGCTTGTCTCTGTCAGGGAAGATTTTCTGTTCATGGAGCCCAATGCGTACTAAGTTACAAATTTGATTGATTGCTTTGGCACGATTTTCGAGTGTAGCTGCTTTCTCAATTTTCTGTAATATTGGATTTAATTCCGGGGCTAGGTAGGGGAGTTGAATAAAAGCGCAATGTAACCATTTCCAATATGGAGAAAAACGGCGGTTAAGTAGAAAGGTCAAACGCATTGCTGCTTGTACCACCATTCCCGTTCCAATTAGGGCACCGACTCTTTCATTTCGTTTTACCATTCGTTCGCAGATATTGTATTCTCCGTAGTGCCAGATCCAAAAAAGCTGTGCAGCAATTCGTCCGAGCCAGATTTCACGTGGATAATATGCTTGTTTAAAAGAGTAATGACGTTTTGTCAGGTTGCCTGTTGGATCGTAAAATATTCTCCCGGCTTGAGCGTAGCACAGATCATTTTCCCGTACATTAATCCATTCCTGGGTGGATATTGGAGGATTTGGTAATCCGGTTAATTCTTTGTAAAAACTATCGATAGTCTGAACTGTGATAGGTTTTGTTTTAGTCAGACTGAAGTTTTGAAAGTTATTGGGACGAAATTCTTTGAATTTAGCAGTTAATTTATTTCCATATTTTTGGTAATCCTGCTCTTCGAGAAAGAGGATGAACCTTGGTCCCCAGTCATGGTCGCGAGATAAATCATCGTCAAAACCTAGCATTTCCGAACCTTCTCCAAGTAAACCTGCGCTAATCCGATTTTTAATTTCGGGAAAGTGCCGGTTTATGGTCGGTAAACCGAATTCCTTAAAAAATGTTTCGGCTATATCGATACCGTGAGCGGTTTTATTCATTTTCTGTGTATTCAAAATTGGAATTTCCTCTAATTCTTGAATTATTTTCCTCTAAAACGGCTCTAAATGCAATTGAAGCTGTCTCCTAGAACTATATTCTTTCTTTTTTAAAGGGAAAGAACTTGTCATAAGTCTGGGGCTCATTCACATATAATATTATATACATCACTTGTATAATATACTCAAAACGATTGAGTTTTCGATAAAATCATGGAATGTCGAGTTTGTTTTCATGGTATTAAACCAAAAACTAAAATACCTTCGGTATACCTTCATTACTGTGCGAGATTTATTTTGATAATTTCATATAATAAAGGAAATGGATTGTTCATTCCATCTGATTCAGATAGCCCTACAACTTCAAGACCAATATGTTTATAGAATCCTATCTTTTTTTTATAATTTATTTACGGTATAAGTCAGGTTTATAACCTTTATAACCTTTAAACCTTTTGTATTTTTTATTATTGATTGATTGTTTACAGATAAGTACTGCATCTTTGGGACATAAATTATAACATTTGACACACATGATGCAATTTGAACCAAAAATAATATTTCCCTGCCTATCTTTTGAAATATTTTCTGTGGGACACATTCGTATACACAGTTTACAGTTAGTACATTTATCTTTTGCTATAGAGAAATTTTTCTTCCAGAAATCGAACATAAACAGGCCTCTATCCTGCAGCCATCTCAGAAACTTAAAATAAGGACCTTTACCTTCTTGTCTGGTTTTCAGCTTTAATATAGAAGAGCAGATTTCTTGTAATTTCTTTTCACAGGCATCAAGATTTTTATTCAATCCTTCTCCCTTAAGAACTTTTGTGAAAATCATAAAGGGAAACCATGGTATATTAAAATTACATGACATATAAAAATGGTTAAGATAAAATGTATTATAACCTTTTGCATCCATTAATTTTTTATACTTAAAGTTTGTGTTGGCAATAGAGCCGGCACAGGTACCTATAAGAAATATTTTTTTGCCATTTCCTTTAGGCATTTTATTCAGAACAAAATCATGTAATGGTTTTGGTAAAAGATAATCCCAGACAGGATAGTAAATGCCAATCATGTCACATTCATCTTTTAAAAAGTTATCACCATCCTTTATTACTTCATACAATTTTACTTCATGGCCCTGTTGTTCAATAATTTCTTTAGTTTTTTTTGCAACCCATAATGTGTTGCCTGTTGATGTAAAATAAATGATATTTATTCGCATGAAATGTCCCTTTCTTTTAAGCTTTTGTAAAGGAAGAAGAAGCAAATTATAACTTTTGTAAAATTCAAATGTATTAAGTGGGTTTAAACTCTTTTAACAGCTGCAGTGCCGGGGCTATTATGAATAATATTTTATTTAAAAATTGATTTATTTTTTGAAAAGATTTCTATCAACATCCATAAAGTTTTTAATTTGTTGATAGCTCCAATGGCTATAATCATCATTGTTAGAATTAACTATTATGATTTTTGCAGCTTGCGCTCTTTCCGCTGCGATTATGCCGGAAACAGAATCCTCAAAAATCAGGGCTCCTCCTTCTTTTAATCCTATTGCTTTCATTGCACGTTGAAATATTTGAGGGTCAGGCTTGCTTCTGATATTACCGTCATTAAATATTACTCTTGACTTTTCAAAAAAAGAATTCAGATTTAAATGTTTGAAATAAAATTCCACATTCTTTGATTCTGATGCAGTTGCAATTGCAAAAGGAATTTCATTTTTTTGGAGGAAAATCAAAAAATCTTTTGCCCCGGGTGCTAGTTCCATATTAGTTTTCAGACATAAATCCTGATAGATTGTTTCTTTTTCTGTGCTTAGTATATGAATGTCTTCATCTGACAGTTGATTGGAAAATAAAGTTTTTAATATATCTTTATTGTTCTTGCCATGAATTTTATCATTCTTTTCCTTATTTGATAATTTTATGTTTTTCTTTTCAAGGAAAATATCCCAAGCCTTGTTATGAATGCTTGTGTCCCAAAATAAAGTTCCATTGAAATCAAAAATTACACCTTTAATTTTCATATTTCCTGACCTTAACGAATAGTTCTAATGATTATTAATAATCTAATTTATCAAATCATTTATTCTCGAGTTTCCATTATGAGGAAATCTGTAAAATATCTTTTATTTTAATAAACTACTACTTTATTTTTTCCTTCCTTTTTAGCCCGGTATAGAGCTTTATCTGCATTGTTAATAAGTTCATTGATACTTATGTCCTGCAAATTGTAAGCTGATACTCCAGCACTGAAAGTTAATGATAGTAGTTTTTTATCCATTAACCATGAAGATATGATTTTGGTAGAATGCATTTGATTTCTAATTTTGGTTAATATTGCTGCTCCATGTTCAACTTTGCATTCAGGAAATATTAAAATAAATTCATCTCCTCCATATCTTCCGACAGTATCTATTTCTCTTAAATTGTTTCTTATAATCATTGCGAATTGTTGTAATAAATCATTACCTACAAGATGTCCATAAGTATCATTTATTTCTTTAAAATGATCAATATCGATAATTGCTACAGTTAGATTCTTTTTATATTTTTTACAGTATTCTAATTTTTTTTCTAAAAGATTTATACTTGATCTGAAATTTATAATTTCTGTAAGTTCATCATAGCTGGCCAGGAATTCTAATTTTTCTCGAAGCTTTCTCCCAATATCAGATTGCCATCCAATTAAAATACCGCTAAAAAAATAAATCCCGATTCTTAATATTATAGTTTTTTCAACAATATCTCTGGCAGGCCATGTGTTAAAAACATGTAATTCAATTATAAATATTGCCAAAGCAATAGTTGCTGCAAGAATTCCTCCCTTTATTCCAAACCACAGTCCTGATATAGCAATAATTGTTATGTATAAATACCCTAGCGAAATATCAAAAGCATGAAATATTTGTCTTAATATGATAATGGCTATAAAACCGCAAAGGATAATTGATAAGCGAATAGAAGTATGTTGATTAATATTTAATATTTTTGTTTTTTTAAAAAAGGCTAACATTCTATTATATCTAAACATTCCTTATTTTTGAGAGTTAAAAAATTACCCGGCACACTGAAAAATGATATCTCTAATATAATTTATCAGTGACTTGCCTTTTGAAGAGCAAATATCCATAAAATTAAAACTCTCATAATATTCGTTTTTAATTTTTCTTCTTATATCAGCAAAAGCATATGAATTTGCTCTTGCAGTTTTAAATTTTCTAACAGGAGCCTTCTCCTGTTTTATAGTGTATATCCATGCTGCGGTCATGGCAATGCAGCACAGATCAAAATGATTTTCTACAGAATTCCTTTTTCTTGCCTGATTATCCAGAGCACCGAGTTCATGTTTAAGTTCTTTAAAACCGCTTTCTATTTTCCATCTTGCAGAATAATATTCTATCATCTGCTGAGCCGTCAGGCTGCAGTCGGTAGATACAATTGGAAAGAACCATCCGTTTTTATAGTGAACAAGAACAACTTTAACTTTGGTTTTAAATCCTTTGTGCATACATAAAAATTCTGAATATTCACATTTTCTGCTTTTGCCGTAAATGAAGAAATAATCTTCTTTTTTATCAAGAGTCGCTGCCAGCTTCGATAACTTTGGTAATCGAATACCGTAAATTTTCTTTCTCCCTCTTTTTTTTGCTTTACTTTCAGGCGGAAAATCATAGAGAGCTGAATCAATTCTTAAACGAGTAAGGATATGCATTGATTCTTTATAGGAGTTTAAAACTTTTGTCAATGACTTATTACCAAACCAACTGTCAGTAACTACCAGCATAGGAATAGAAAACTGTTCATACAGCTCATTAATCAGTTCTCCGGCAATCTCTATCTTAGTTTTAAATTCTTTTTTATCTACAGATTTTTTAAGCCGGTAAACTTTTTGTTTTACGGGCAGACATGCCCAGCGTCCATGGATAAACTTTTGTATCCCGAGAACAACACGGCAATGTCCAAAAAGATATTTAGAGCTGTTCAGTTTAGCCGCATGATCGTAATGAGTATCGCAGTTTGCAATTTTCTTTCCTGTCTTTCCATATGTTGTATCATCAAGAGCTACAAGAAGTCTGCCGGATGTTTGGATATCATCACCAAGTATTGTAAAAAGTTTTTTCCATACTAAAGCAAGTTTAAGTTTTCCTGACTGCAGAAAACCGTAATATTTTTTTCTCGATATCTTATTAGACAGCATCATTATTGCAAACAGACGATAAATTGCTGAAATACATTTACTGCCTTCGCTGATAATCAAACCGGTTATAATGGTTTTAAAAATAATTCTTCTGTCTTTTCTCGGAATTACTGTTGCAACTTCATCTATTAATGTGCTAAATTTGCAATTACTGAACATGTTGTATTACTCCTTTTTTTTAATTTTGATAATAGAGTAATATAGCATGTTCAGCCACCTGACTGCAATTTGTAAGCTTTTTACAATAAACATGTTATGTCTTAAAACTTGACAAAAGTAAACAAAGCTCACTGAATAGTACTGCCAAAGACCTCAAAAAAATCATCTTTTCTCTTTCGAGGGGCTTAAAACAACTGAAAACGCTGATACTGGGCATCTCACAAAAAAGATGAGAAAAAATTTTTCAAAAATCACCATTGCTATAGATTTAAAAAAATTGCATTTTTTTTAATTCTAAAGTTTTCTGATGATGATTAACAGAAGTATAGTGGATCTGAGAAAATCAAGTTTTCAAAGAACACCCCAAAAAAAACGGGGAAACTTTAGTATTATATGTGACATTATTTTTAGTATTAATTGGTAAGAGGTGTTATCATGAATATCTAATTTTGAAAAATCTATCAATATCATAAATCCTGCCGCTATTTTGGATGATTCTTTTTCCAGCTGTTTGTATAAAACTATTTTCTCCCGATTATCGTAACAATTTTCCAGATTATAATCAATAAATCATGCTGCTTCTCAAAATTCTACAGAGAACATTATTTATCCAATTACTTTTTTATTTATACCTAAACCAAAATAGTTTTCGAATTTATTATACCTAAAACTAATTGGTTTTAGAAAAAATTAATAAATTATCAATGTTGCTTGCAGCAAAATAAGCCAAAAACAAAAATACCTCCGGTATATTCCAGATAATGTGTTTGAATACTTTATATACTCAAAACGATTGAGTTTTCGATAAAATCATGGAATGTCGAGTTTGTTTTCATGGTATTAAACCAAAAACTAAAATACCTTCGGTATATTTAAGCAATTATTTACATTTTATATTGTTGTAAAGTTCTTCTATGTATAAAATATGTATGCTTTAAAATTCTTTGACAGCCATATGCAATGCATTACCAAAATATTTTGCATTCAATCACAAAATCTGGAGTTAGGGGGCTATTTGTTTTGTTATAAAAATTTAAATTTTCTTTTTCCAGAAGAAATTGCTAGTGTTGCTGTTTCCTGATTGTGTAGCTATGCCCCATGGTTTGCCTGTTACTGAATCTAATATAAAAACTCTTGTATCATTCATTATCATTTTATATCTTCCTGCTCCAGACTCAGAACTCTTTTGTGTTGCTGCAACTGTTAAAGCTAAAACTAATCCTAAAACAAGACCGATTGTAAGGCTTTTAATATCGATGTTGATTTTCATTTTTCCTCCTTTTTAGTATTGGTGAATATTTATCAGTTTATTCTTTGAATATCAAACTGAAAGATCTATATTGCTTTCTCTGCAAGGGCTTTGAGAGCTGTAAGAACTTCCTGAAAATCCCCTGTTACTATTTGTCCAAATTCTTCTGCATTAGGTCCTGATATTTCAGTAGAATATGTTATTTTTGTATTTCCTGAAGGCAAACGTGTAATTATATGGTGTACCAATACTCGAGTGTTATCAATTACTGTTTCATCAGTAAATCTTTTATTTTTTTTAACATCAACAAGTGTACTGTAAAAACCTTCCTCTCCTGGAGGTTGCATGAAAAAAGTTGAACCTTTAGCAAATTCTCCATTCAGCTTGATGTTATCAATTCCTGCATTCCACTTTTTCCAGCCGCAAACATCTGAAAACAGTTTCCATATTTGTTCTGGTGTTGCTGTTGTCTCTATACTCTTTTCATTTTTCCACATGATTATCTCCTTGCTAAATTTGTTTTTGAGTGTTTGAATATTTTTTTATGAAATATTACAAATTCTGTATTATCTGAAAGGTTTGCATAATATACCAAAAACGGTTGAGTTATAGAAAAATTCAACTAAAAACCGAGTTAGATTTTATCGTATATAGCCAAAAATTAAAATACCTTCGGTATATCTGGGAATAATTGCTTCTGAAATTATTTCGCAACGGATTCAATTTTTATTAGATCAAAAAATCTATATTACACAAACCAGCTTAGCCGGGAGCAAGAAAGTTTGGAACATTTAGATTTTTTTTTGATAAACTTATTTAGTTTGCGAGGTCCCCTGCTTTGTATTTTTTATTCCTGTTGCAATAAAAAGTATTGGTCAGTTTTTAATGATTAGCTATAATCATTATTAAAGAAAAAAGGAACTGACCAATAAAAAATAATATACTCGACAATCATAAAAAAGAAATAGCCGGAACAATATCAGTGAACGATAGAATAATAATAAGAGGCAGTTTGCCTGGAGTTTCTTATGCCGGAGGAATGACCTGCTACCTTTATTCCAACAGAATAATGATATTCGATTACAAGAAATTTGCTTCCGGGCTGCGTGATGATTATAATGATTACGTCATGAATTTTTCGGAAACAAATAAAGTATCTATTATTCCTGTAAACAGTTATAAAATCAGCAAAGAGGATAAAGTAAAAGAAATTATTGAGAAACGGGGAAATCATCCCGGTTTGATCTGTATTATATCTGCAGTTGAAGGCTGTTCTATATTTTATTCCTGGCGTAACAAAGAAACCCGTAAATCATATCTCAGACACAGACCCGGCAGATGTAAACACAATTATTTTTATTTTATAGATGAGTATCTCGGTTTATGTTATCTGCGCATAGCAACATATGCTCCTTTTGGTGTGCAGTTTTATTGTAATGGACATAATATTCTTGCAGGAAAACTTAATAGAGCAGGAATAAAATATCATATGCTTGATAACTGTTTCGATTATATTGAGGATTATGAAAAAGCACAGAGTCTTGGAAATAATATTGATACTTCTCTATTAAAAGGGCTGCTTGATTACTATGCCGGAATTTACTGTCCTGTACATAAAACATTTTCCTCTCATTTGAACTGGAGTATTATGCAGCTGGAATATTCAACCGATATTATTTTTTCAAACCTAAAAGATCTTGCTGCAATATACGGTGATATAACCAGGACAGCCATACATACAGTTAAAGTAGACAGAATTGCAACATTTCTCGGTAAACGTTTTACTGCGGCATTTAATGAACCTGAATAATGGATAAGAAATTTTAAAGTTGGTTAGACTCCGCAGATATGTAGATTAGTTTAAATTATCACAACAAAAATAAACCTACAAACTACGGAGCTGTTAATAATATGTGCCTCACTAAGATGTTTTGCAAGTATTTGGCTGGCTTTATGGCTTTAAACTTCACCTATAAATTCCATCCTTCTTTAAGACAGGTATAAACTCTTTTAAAATCATTGGCATATCTTACAACAGCAGAAGGCGAATGTAATGTTTCTCTAGCAGTTTGCTCTACTCCTTTACCTTCCCATAAGTGTTTAATACAAATATCTCTTTTATGAGTAAGAGTTGGTCTCATATTATGAATATTTCCTCTTCCCGGAACCATTTTTCCTGTTTCTTTTTCATATTCTCTGATATATGAACCTACAGTTCCAGCACTTAGTCTCATAACAGCAGCAGTGTCAGCATATGTCATAACAGCCCCCTGTGTGTATGCCTGATTGTGTAATCTTACAGCTACTTCTATCTGCCTTTTGCGTTTTGATATTTTTTGTGTATACCGTTCAATGTCATCTTCATTTATTAAGTCTAAAATTACCGGTACAATTTTAGACTCTTCTATTTTTTTACCATATCCTGAATTTTCTTTGACATCAACAGCATACCATAAGGTTTGCCCGGGACGCATTCTTTCTGTAACAGGTAGATATTCGTCTACTAAATTTATAACTTTTTCAACGACAGGTTCACATATGATATCACCTGCCAGCGCCTGAATACTCTTTTTAAAAAGTACATTAATGCAGATTTTAAATCTTTTCTGTGCTCAGGAGGAGTTGTTGTTTTATATTTTGATTTCATTTCATCCTCCTGCTCTACTGCCCGGCCTTTTTTTTAAAACCTTCAGCATCCCAGAAACGGATTCCTTTTGACTCTATCTCGTTTAGCCTTTCTTTATATGAATCTGTTTTCATGTATTCATATTTAATATCCATATAGTCTCCGATAAGACTAATAGAACATCCTGTTATAAGTGCTGTCTGCAGACTATCCTGTGTCATTGACTGCGTGTAAACTATTTTACAAAAATCATTAATATAACGATGTACAGCCTTTATTGAATGTTTCATATTTCTTGCAATTGCAAGTTCACTCTGCCCCTGTATAAATAATTCCACTGCTTTATGTTTATGCGTAACTCCGGGACCTATGTCACATTTATTGTCACGAGTGGGTACATCAACTCCATGTTCCTGTTTCAACCGCTTAATATCTGTTCTGATTGTTTTTTCATCACAATCAAGGATTATTGCAAGATCTTCTATAGTAAGTAATGTTTCCTGCGTTTCAGCTTCTCTTGTCATCCTTAGAATTTGCTGACCACGTTTAGAGGAATTGCCAAAAGCAAGCTTTACTTCACGATCCTCATCCAGTTTATGGACTGTGAGAATAATTCTTTTATATACACATTTATTAAGAGGTTTACCCGGAGGCTCATCGGCTTTTATTGCCTGCCAGGGCATTTGACCGTTTTGAATTGGTTTGTCTTTTTCAAATGAATAATCTCCAAGACGGAAGACTTCAAGGGCTTTCTCTGTTATCAATTCTGATTCAAAATATGAACAGTTTGTTCCTTTTGCTATTACTGTAGATAAAATAGAAGCTCTATCTCTTAAATTTATGCGTTTTTCGGCTTGCTGTTTTCTTACATGAGTGTTTGTTATCATAAGGCATCCTTTTAGTTAAGTTTTTAATTTTTTAAGACAAATAAATTTATCTTGGGATGCCTTTCTTGTAAAGCTTAAAACCAATCGGGAATACGCCCGTAACGGAAATACCTTTGATACAATACAAATTAGTTTTTTATAAAGGGAGAAAATATATGAAATTTGAATTTCAAAATTATATAGTAATTGTTACAGGTGGAACTCGGGGAATCGGTAAAGCTATTTCTGAAGCATTTCTTAAACAGGGTGCTACTGTTATTGCAACTTATACTTCCAATAAAGAAAAAGCAGAAGAATTCCTTAATAACCATAAAGACCTGCCTTTAGAAATAGTTAAGTTCGATGTCTCCGATTATAATCAAGTCGAAAACTTCTATACATCCTTTGATAAAAAATATGATAAACTGGATGTACTTGTAAATAATGCGGGTATTAGAAAAGATAACGTTATAGGTTTTATGCCTTTTGAAGAGTGGCAACAGGTTATTAATATTAATCTTACAGGAACCTATAATATGAGCAAACTGGGGCTTATGAGAATGATCCCTAATCGTTTTGGCAGAATCATTACAGTCACCTCTCCATCCGGTAAACTAGGCTTTCCAGGGCAAGCAAATTATGCTGCATCAAAAGCTGGCCAGGTTGCATTCACAAAAACTTTATCCAAAGAAGCTGCAAGATATAAAATTACAGCCAACTGTATTTCTCCTGGTTTTATTGATACTGACCTAATTGCTGACTTAACTGAAGAACAGAAAAAAGCTTATAAAAAACAAATCCCTGCCCGTAGATTTGGCAAGCCAGATGATATTTCTCCGGCAACACTTTTTCTAGCGTCAGAGGAAGCAGGCTATATAAACGGTACAGTACTGGAAATCACGGGAGGTATTTAGTTTCCAAGCAATAAACAATCTTTTATCGAAGGAGAAAAAGTTAACTATAATGGCATTTTATAATAAACAAAAAAAACGGGAAGACTCCCGTTTTTTCAAAATAAATTTTTCTAAAAATTGTTATTCTGCACGATGAACAGTGATTTCAGGATCGATCTGTTCTCTAAGATCCTTTTCAATTCCTTCTTTAAGAGTAATCATAGCATGAGGGCAACAACCGCATGCACCCACCAAACGTAGTTTTACATCTTTTTCATTTATTTCAACAACTTCCAGATCTCCGCCATCGGCTTGAAGATACTGTCTAACCTGTTCTAAACGTGCTCTAATCTTTTTTTCCATTGTTTTAATCTCCTATTTCGGCAAAGCCAAAAAATTATTTTTTTGTTTACTGCTAACTTATTTCTAAAAATATATAGTTCCTTCAGTACTTGTAAGATGAGACTTAGTTAAGAAACCTTAATCCTAATATTTGTCTTAATCGCAGTCAATAAAAATTAGGGCTAAGATTAAAATCAAGAAAATCAAGGCTCATTAAGAAATTCTACTACAATACTCGTTCATTGGATTAAAAAATAAATTTAGAATCACTAATACGTTTAGCAAATTCTTTCAATACACTTTCTTCTTCCTTTTCTCCATCACGAGCAACAAATGTTGCACTAAAACGAATATAGTGGCCAACATCATCCCATGGCACTGCACTTATTAATTTTTCTGTTATTAACCACTGAGAAAAACTTTCTGCATCTTTAAATTCCGGCCCGTTTTCAACAGCCTTTGGAATTTTGACATAAAGATAAAAACTTCCTTCAGGCATTTTTGCAGGAAAACCGCAATCTTTAAGTACTGAAACAAGACTTCGCAACCTTCTTGCATACTTTGTATTGATTGCCGGTGTTATTTCTTTCCAATGTTCCAGCGCACAAGTAGCAGCCTTCTGAATTGCTGCAAACTGACCACTGTCAGCATTATCCTTAACATATGCAAAAGCCTTAACTGCAAGTTCATTACCACATACCCAACTTAACCTCCAGCCAGTCATATTGAAGCCTTTAGACATACTCTGAAGCTCAATAGCACATTCCTTACCTCTAGGTAAACTAAGAATACTTAAAGGTTTTTTATTAAAAGTTAATGGAGCATAGGCTGCATCAGAAATAACTAAAACATTGTTTTTATGTGCAAAATCAATTACTCTCTTATAAAATTCTTCAGTTGCTACTGCTCCTGTAGGATTATTTGGATAATTCAAATATAAAAGCTTGGCTCTTGACTTCTGCTCTTCTGTTAATGAATCCAAATCAGGGAAAAAATTGTTTTCTTCCAATAAAGGTAAATTAACAACTTCACCACCAAGATATTTTGTCCAGGTACCGCAAACAGGATATCCGGGAACAGTCATAATAGCAATATCTCCCGGATTAATAAACGCGGAAGGAATAAGAGAAAGGGCTGATTTGCTTCCTACAGCATGACATACTTCAGTTTTAGGATCAAGCTCAACCTCAAAAACCTCCTTCATATACTTAGCGGCAGCAACTTTAAACTCTTCAATACCATTATCTGTATATTGACGATTTCCCCATTTTGCTGCCTCTTCTTTTAACTCACTGACAACTGCAGGATGAGCCATTTCATCAGGCTCGCCAACACCCATATCTATCAATGGAATATCAGGATTTGCAGCTGTAGCTGCTTTTTTTGCCCGTTTTATTTTTTCAAATTTATAAATAGTATTATCTTTCCCAAACATATTGCCTCCAATTCTTTCAGCAATATTATTTTGTAAAAAATGATCTGACATTTTAATACCTTTCTTTAATTAACTAATCGGGTAAAATAAAAAGCCCGATAAGGATACTCTTTTTATAAAAATTCCAATTAATGTAATACAAAATAAGAATAAATACAGATTTATTTTAATCTTTATTAAAAATTTCAATTCCCATCTATTTTTTTGTCAATTAGAATATGATATAATCTATAATAATTCGGAATTTTTTCTTAAGAGCATTCAGGGATATAAATTCCATAGTATCAGCATGTAAACAATAAAGAAAGGAAACTGTATGAAGCTCATTTCCAGAAAAACCATTAAGTACCTAATATTTATCGCTTTTATTGCTACAAGCCCAACACTGCTTGCCGTTAACAGTAAACCTTACGAAGGAACTGTTGTAGAATTTTCAGCCGTAGAAGAAGGAAGCAGCTATCAAAACAGTGCATACTTAAAGTATCCCAATGCTATAGGCGCCTGGATCACATGGGTTATCCAACCAGGAGTTTTCGTAAAAGAAGGAACTAAGCTATGTACCTCTGATACTACATATATAGATGTAAATATAAAAATATGTAAATTAAAGCTGGCAGCTCAGGAATTAGTTTTAAAATATGCTAAACGTGATATGGACAGACAGCATAGACTGGCAAAAACAAAGAGTGTTAGCGAACAAACACTGGAACAATCTGAAACTACTTACTATAATGCACAAATTGCATATCAACAGGCTAAACAAAATATGGAAGATGCAAACTGGGACAAAATATTTGCTGACTTGGTAGCTCCGTATGACTGCTACATTGATGAAGTATTTACCAGACCTGGAACAATAAGTGATATCGACTATCCAGTATTAAAAATTATTAGACTTTCTCCACTTTATGTAGAGGTAAAAGTTGACCGTGAACTGGCAAAAAAGATATACAACCAAAAAGTCGGAGTTTCTATTTATCCAATGGGAGAAGATAAACCAGTTGGTATTTACAACGCAAAAGCTGTTATGACTGATACTGGAGTAAAACTACCTGTTGTAAATTATATTTTAGATGAAGCTAAAAACACAAATCTGCCTGTAGTTCAATCTTTAGGATATATAGCTCCCTATAAGGCTGGTATCTCTCCGTTTTCAGCAAAAGATGTAAATCTTGGGATACTTGAATATTTGATCAAGAAAGACAAAGATGGTAAAGAGTATGTTTGGAAAGCTGTTGGACAAAAAGCTTTGCAGCCAGGTAAAGTGTATCCTGATGAATTTACTATTGAAAAAGTATATATAGAAAAAACTGGAGAAAGCCGTACTGCCATAGATGGCAAGCTGCATGAGATAAAGAAAACAGATAAGCTGGAGACGCTTGACATTGTATTAGATAAAGTACCTGACAACCTAAAGTCTGGTGATAAAGTTATATTTAAAAGAAAAACAACTCTTTTCTGGCCTGGAGATAAAGTAAAAGTTATTTTTAGTGAATAAAGTTGATTATTAATAAACAGGCTTTTTGAAGCCTGTTTATTTTATTTTTTTAAACTTAGCAATAAACGTTGCATCACAATTACCATCCCAGGGATAAACCTGAAGCATTCCATTATTTTCTTCACCTGTAATCGGATGCTTGAAAGGTTCAAGTTTAAAATTTTCATTCTCTTTCAGAAATTCTTTTGCAACATCACTATTTTCCTTCTCAAAAATAGAACAGGTCGCATATACAAGCATACCGCCCACTTTAACGCCACCAGCAGCGTTAGCCAAAACCTTCCTTTGAATCAGAGAAATCTCATTTACTCCTTCAGAAGTAATATTCCACTTGGCATCAGGATTTCTTCTCCATGTCCCTGAACATGAGCAGGGAGCATCAACCAATACTCCATCAAAAGTTTCTCTCTTTCTAAACTTCAAAGGTTTGCCATTCCAACCAGAACAACGAATGTTCGATATACGTGCTCTTTTTGCCCGCCGTTTCAAATCATCCAGTTTATATTCTCTAATATCTGAGGCTGTAACACTCCCCTTACCTTTCATGAGAAAAGATAACTGTAAACTTTTTCCTCCCGCTCCGGCACACGCATCCCACCAACGCTCTCCAGATTTCGGGTTACAAGCTAGGCCAATCGCCTGCGAAGCTAAGTCCTGTACTTCAAACAGTCCTTTCTTAAATTCATCCAATGTATATAAGTTAATTTTGGGTTTATTTACATAAATAGCTCCATTAACCTTTTCACTCAAACATGCATCCATTCCTACTTTCTTAAAACTATTCAGCAAAATATAGGGATCGGATGTCTGCGCTCTCAACCACATTGGAGGACGAAGTTGAAAATATTCAATAAGTTTTGAGATATTAGTACCTGAGGCAAATAATTCGTTTGCACACTCAGGAATAAGTTCTTCCACAGAAACTTTTAAGTTCATACATTTCATACCTGAACCATTAAGTTTCTTAAAATTAGCTATAGCTTCCTTTAAAGAACCATCATTCTTATTTTTAAATAATCCAGGAAAATATTTTATATCAGACTCTTTACTCCAAAACTCTAACATTTCAATTGGCACTGAATCCAAGTCGTCTAAAACAGCAGCTCCTAGAAGCAACCTGGCAAGATATTTATCATTTATGTTAAATTCTTCTATTTCTCCTTTAAAAAACTTTATCTGTCTAACAACTTCTCTTGGCAATAATTTCTTCAACCACCCCCACCACCTAAAAAAAGCAAAAGAAAGTTCAAGTATCAACTTTCTATCTCTTGAACCAAATTTTCTATTTTGTCTAAAAAAATCTGATAGTACTTTATCTGCCGGTCTCTTTTCAATAAAAACCTTAAATAAAAGGTTATTTAACACAACTTTACACGCCTGTGATTGAGTTCTAATAATTTTTTCAGGCAATTTTTTCATTTATATAATTCCAATATTTTTTATTAATTTTACAGCTGGTAACATTTTATATTTTTAAATATTTGAGATAATTACAAAAAAATAGATATTTCGGCTTTGACTAAACAAAACCTTCCAATATTGAATCCATGATACAGGAAAATCCCGTATATCCAGGATCGTTTCCACAACCATTATTTATTTTGCAATCAACTCATTCTTCCATAATATTAAATTTATCTTCAGATTATTTTTTTTATAGGAGCTGTCAAAAATTAATTAAAAAAAACAAATATCTACCATTTTAATTCTCAAAGTTGCAATTATAATATTTAATTGCTTATGAATATTGTTTCATTCAGCGTTTATATACTATTAACGAAGTGGCATTACAGGTTACAATTACATATTTTTGAAATATTATTAGATATTTATTATGTTTTATATAAGAAATAATTACTATAAAAAAGCCTTTTATTTATTAGAATTAATAAATAGTTTTCCTCCTATTTTAAGCGGGGATTTAGCTACAAATTATTTCAAAATTCAAAATATGCCTGTTGCCCTTTTCAAAAAAGAAAGGCAGCATTCATGGAATCTTTGCTCTTCGATATAGACTCTGAGTCAAATAACTTCACAACAAAAGTTGAATCTGAAAAGAAGTATAATAATAAGCCTCTTGCCGCCAAACTAAGACCAAATTCATTCAAAGATTATGTAGGTCAAAATCAACTTTTAGATCAAGGTTGTCTTTTACGAAAAGCAATTGACAGTGATTCTTTTTCTTCAATTGTACTTTTTGGCCCCCCTGGCGTAGGTAAAACAAGCTTAGCAGAATTAATTGCAAAACAAACTAAATCTGCATTTGTAAGATTATCAGGTGTTTTTTCTAAAGTATCTGACCTAAGAAGAGAAATAGCAATAGCTATTACAAGAAGAGACGCTCTTAATAAAAGAACAATAGTTTTTGTAGATGAGCTTCATAGATTTAATCGTGCCCAGCAGGACTCTCTACTTCCTGATATTGAGAATGGTAACATTAGATTTATTGGCGCAACCACACAGAATCCACATTTTTTTGTTATCTCACCCCTTTTATCTCGATCTCTTGTATTCAGGCTTGAACCTCTTTCTAAAGAAGATATCAGAACACTGCTTGTTAACGCAATTAATAATCCAAAAAGTTTTAATGGCCTACACCTTGAAGTTACTCCGGAAGCTCTGGATTTTTGGTCTAAAATATGTGAAGGTGACGCAAGACGTGCTCTAAATGCTCTTGAAATTGCTGTTTTAACTTCAAATACTGATAGCAATGGGAAAGTTTTAATAAATCTGACTGATGCAGAATCTTCTATTCAGCAGAAGTCGATTAACTATGGCGATGATGAACATTATGATACAATAAGTGCCTTCATAAAAAGTATGAGAGGCAGTGATCCTGATGCAGCACTTTACTGGCTGGCCAGAATGCTTAAATCAGGAGAAGATATCATGTTCATAGCTAGAAGAATTGTGATTTTTGCATCTGAAGATATTGGCAATGCAGACCCAAGAGCAATTGAAATAGCTGCTTCTACAATGAGAGCAGTTGAAATGATTGGAATGCCGGAAGCAAGAATTATTCTTGCACAGGCAGTAACATACTGTGCCACAGCTCCAAAAAGTAATGCAGCTTATGTTGCAATAAAAGAGGCTATGGCAGATGTAGAGAATAACAGAATACAGCCAGTACCGGTATATCTGCGTTCTTCTTACTGCTCAAGTACCGGAGAAGAAAGTCAAAAAAAATATAAATATCCTCATGACTATGAGGGTAATTTTGTAGATCAAAGTTATATGGGAATATCAAAAAAATATTATAACCCTGTTGATATTGGATATGAACGAAAAATAAAAGAAAGGTTGAAATATTGGAGAAATTCTGCTGATTCTAGTAAAGCCTCTGCAGAAAATCAGTGATTTTTGGAAGAAAGAACCGTAATTTACGGTTTATTATATATTAACAATATGAGCGATATAGAACGGAGAAAATTATGTATGTATATATGATGTATTTTGGGTTTATTATTCTAGCCTTTGTCGCCGGGATCGTTTTATTCTGGATAATTTCCAGCTCAAGAAAAGACTCTGCAGTTGCTGAAGCTTCACGAATTCGGGAAGATGCCCAAAAAGAAGCAGAACACATTCTTAGAGAAGCAAAAGTTTCAGCAAAAAGTGAAATATTAAAACTTAAAGAAAATTTTGAAGCAGAAACAAGAGAAAGACGTAAGGAACTAAATAAACTTGAACAGCGTCTTGATGCAAGAGAAGAAAACCTCGATAAAAAGTTTGATATTCTTGATGCTAGATATGAAGTCATAGAACGTAAAGAAAAAGATGTAAATAAACTCAAAGATCGTATTGCAGCCAAAGAAGAAGAACTCCAGGCAAAAATTGCAAAACAGATTGAAGAGCTTCAGAGAATTGCAGAACTTGATAGAGAAACAGCCAGAGGTATTCTTTTCAAAAAACTTGAAAATGAACTCAAACATGAATCTGGTATTCTAATTAGAGATATTCAGGAAAAAACAAAAGAAAAAGCTGAAAACGAAGCTCAACGTATTCTTGTTACTGCAATACAGCGTTATTCATCAGAATGTACATATGAAAGAACAGCCGCCACAATTCCTCTCCCGGGAGATGAGATGAAAGGTCGTATTATCGGTAGAGACGGAAGAAATATTAGAGCTCTTGAGTCAGTAACAGGCGTAAATATCCTGATAGATGATACTCCAGAAGCAGTAGTTATTTCTTGCTTTGATCCAGTAAGAAAAGAAGTTGGACGTATTGTTCTGGAACGCTTAATTGCTGACGGCAGAATACACCCTACCAGGGTAGAAGAAGTTACAAAAAAGGTTAGAAAAGAAGTTGATAAAGATATTATGAATGCAGGTGGAACAGCTGTTCTTGATGCAGGTATTCAGGGTATTTCTCCTCAATTAATCAAATTGATTGGCCGCCTGAAATTCAGATATAGTTTTTCTCAAAATGTACTGAAACATTCACTGGAAACAGCATATTTTATGGGAATGATTGCTGCAGAGCTTGGTCTTGATGAACAGAAAGCAAAACGCATTGGTCTTTTACATGATATTGGTAAAGGCGTTGATCATGAAGTTGAAGGTACTCATGCAGCAATTGGTGCTGAAATATTACGCAAAAACGGAGAAGATCCTGAAGTTATCAACGCCGTAGCAGCACACCATGAAGAAGTTGAGCCAACAAGCCCTTACGCCATACTGGTTAATGCCTGCGATACACTAAGTGCTTCAAGACCTGGAGCCAGGAGTGAAACAACTGAGCTTTATTTGAAAAGACTTACACAGCTTGAAGAAATTGCAAATAGCTTCGAAGGAGTTGAATCATGCTTTGCCTTACAGGCTGGCCGTGAAGTACGTGTTGTTGTTGAACCTGATAAAATTTCAGATGAAGTTGCTCAGTCTATCGCTAGAGATATTTGTTTAAAAATAGAAAAAGAAATGAATTATCCTGGCAAAATTCAGGTAACTGTTATAAGAGAAACTCGTTCTATTGAATACGCTAAGTAATAAGTTAATTTTTTGTTTTATGTGTTAGGTTTTTAATTTTAGACCTAACTCCTAAAACCTAACCCTTAAAATCTATTTTTATAATGAACTTACTTTTTATCGGAGACATTGTAGGCAAAGGTGGTCGTAGAGCTGTTAAAGAGCTTGTACCAGGGCTAAGAAAAAAATATAACTGTTCGTTCTGTATCGCAAACGGCGAAAATATGGCTGCCGGTTCCGGCATAAATGAAAAATGTATCAAAGATATTCCTGAAGGTATTGTAGATGTTTTCACTTTGGGAGATCATGTCTGGGCACAAAAAAGTTTTCAAAATGAAATTAAGGGTTTGAAGAATGTAATACGTCCGGCAAACGTACATCCGGGACAACCTGGAAAAGGATATAATATTTTTCGTGTTCCTGCAGCAGGTGAGATTGCAGTAATAAATCTTTTAGGTCAAGTTTTCATGAAGAATACCGCATTATGTCCATTTATGGAAGTAGAAAGAATACTTAGTTCAATACCTGCTACAGTAAAAACAATTTTTGTTGATTTTCATGCCGAAGCAACCAGTGAAAAGCTCGCAATGGGCCGTTTTTTAGATGGAAGAGTTACTGCAGTAGTAGGCACACATACACATGTGCAGACAGCTGACGCAGAAATCCTTCCGGGAGAAACGGCATATTTAACAGATGCAGGCATGGTCGGAGGACATGAGTCCGTTTTAGGTAGAAGAATTACTGATGTTTTATATAAATTTTCGACTGGGATGCCAAATAGACTTCAAGTCGTTGAAAAAGGTATTATAAGACTGGATGGAGTTGTTATTTCTTATAATCATTTAACGGGAAAAGCTAAAGAAATTACTCCGGTTTCAGAAAAAATTTCTATTTGATTGTTATAGAATTGTTTAGAGAGGTAACAAAATGAAATGTCCTAAATGTCATTTCACTGGAGATAAAGTTGTTGATTCAAGAACAGCCAAAGAAGGATCTGCCGTAAGAAGAAGAAGAGAATGTCTTGGCTGCGGATACAGATTCACCACTTATGAAGAAGTAATTCAATCTGAATTAACTGTAATAAAAAGAAATAAAAGTCGAGTTGAATTTGAACGTTCAAAATTAAGAAGAGGGATTGAAAACGCCTGTTGGAAACGACCTATCACCGCTGAAAAAATTGATAAAATCGTAGATAAACTCACGACTGAACTTCATAGAGACTTTGAACGGGAAGTAAATTCAATGGAAATAGGATTGAGGGTTATGAATGAAATCAAAAATCTTGATGAAGTAGCCTATGTCCGTTTTGCATCTGTTTATAGAGAGTTTAAAGATATAGATCAATTTATTGAAGAAATTAGACTGTTAAACAAAAAAAATAAGTAAAACAAGTTTATTATTACTTTTGAGGTATTTATATGATATGTCTTAGTTCTACTGCTATTATGGTAATAGCAAATGACGGGACAAAAATAAAATTTGAGCCGGAAGAACTTCAGTCCCGATTAATTCGAAGTTGTCTTGAATCAGGTATAAAAGACTACTGGCTTGCAGAAGACCTTACAAATGCAGTTGAAAATGCTTTAAAATTTCAATCAGAAAGCGGTGTTGTTTTTTCAGAATCAGAAATCAATTCTTTTCTTACCAAAATACTTGAAGATGCAGGTTATCCAAATGTTGCAGAAAATTTTAGGAGTAAATCCAGCTTAATTACTGAAAATATAACTTTGTCCCAGGAAAGTTTGAAGAAACTTTTTAAAACTCAACTTGGATTAAAAAATGAAGATTCTGTAAAATTGACCGAAAAGGTCCTTAATGCCTGTGATTCTCTTGCAATTGAAACTGCATCTCCAACCCTATTATTGGAACTCGCAAGACATTACAAAAAATTTGATATTACAATTCCTAAACTGCAAAAGCCTGAAATACACTGCATTAAAGGGACACCATGGCTGCTTACAGTACCTGAAATAATACCTTTATTATCTCAAAATACTCAGGAACTTATCAAATCTAATTTATTAGAAGTTGCAGGTATAAGCAGACTGTTTCCATCTTTAAAAATAAGCTTAAGACTTGAAGTACTTGCTAAATATTATGACCTAAAACCAATCATAACAGAACTTACCCTGTTTCCATATTTTGATATGTTAATAAACGGAATTAATGAAATAATAACAAGGGTAAACCGCCACTTTGAAGTTAATAACGAAGGTTGTCCTGATAAATTATTACCTACTTATTTGCGTTTTTCTGATATTTACGGTTTTTCAAGGAAATATCTTGGAGTAAGTTTCCCGGGAGGAGATAAATTTTGCAGAGACATTGCAGTAATGCTGACTGAAAACTTAAAGTATCCCGTTTCAATAAAAGGAGTTAAATCAGACTGAATTTAAATAGATAATAATTTTTAATTACAAATTATGTGCTATTTTATACCCAAAACAAAATAGTTTTCGAAAAATTAAGCAGTTATTCGAGTTAGGTTGCTGCAAAAAAATCAAGAAAATTAAATACCTTCGGTATAACATTTTGAAAATTTCAAATTAAAATTTTTTAAGGATAATACGATGAGCGTAAGACTGTATAATACGATAAAAAGAGCGAAAGAAGAATTTATACCAATTGATGACAAGAAAGTTGGCTTATACACATGCGGACCAACTGTTTATAATTATGCTCATATTGGAAACCTAAGATCTTTTGTTTTTGAAGATATCTTAAAGAGAACTTTAAAATTTCTTGGATATAAAGTTACCCAGGTAATGAATCTGACAGATATTGATGACAAGACAATAAGAGATTCAATTGCTGCCAACATTCCTCTTAGAGACTACACCCAAAAATATAAAGATGCTTTTTTCGAAGATCTGGATAAGTTAAGATTTGATAAGGCTGAAGTCTTTCCTGCTGCAACAGACCATATTAAAGAAATGATTGAACTCATAAAAACACTGGTTGATAAAGGTTATGCATACCAAAGTGAAGACGGCTCTATTTACTATTCAATAGCAAAATTTTCTGCATATGGAAAACTGGCCAGAATAGATATGAAGAATCAACGGTCCGGCGTTAGAATCAAAACAGATGAATACGAAAAAGATTCTGTAGCAGATTTTGCTTTATGGAAAGCCTGGACTGAAGGTGATGGTGATAACTTCTGGGAAAGCCCGTGGGGCAAAGGAAGACCGGGCTGGCATATTGAATGTAGTGCAATGAGCATGAAATACCTTGGAAAAACTTTTGATATTCATACGGGCGGTGTTGACAATATGTTTCCTCATCATGAAGATGAAATAGCTCAGAGTGAGGCTGCAAACGGCGTTAAATTCGTTAATTACTGGATGCATTGTGAATACCTGATAGTAGAAGGTCAGAAAATGTCAAAATCTTTAGGGAATTTTTTCACTCTTAGAGATCTTGAAGAAAAAGGTTATAACTGCAATGCAATCAGATGGGTATTAATTTCTGCACATTATAGAAGAACACTAAATTTTACTTTAGAAGCTTGTAAACAGGCACAGGAAACATTGAAGAATTTCACAAGCTTCTTTATCAGACTTAAAGAAATAGCAGATTCAGACAAAAAAGGAGATGATATTTCAGCAACAGTTAATAGCCATATGGAAAAATTCAGTGAAGCAATGAGCGATGATCTTAATATATCTGAAGCTCTTGCAGCTGTATTTGGCCTTCAAAAAGAAACCAATAAACTTATTGCTTCAAATATACTGGGCCAAAATGCTGCTGCAACCGTATTAGATGCATTCAAAAAATTTGATTCTGTATTAGCCGTCTTTGAGTTTGAGCAAAAAGGAAATGACATACCTGAGGAAATAACTAAACTTGTAGAAGAAAGACAAACAGCAAGAAAGAATAAAGATTTTGCTACTTCTGATATTATCAGAGATAGACTGAAAGATTTGGGTTGGAGCGTAGAGGATACTCCAAAAGGACCAAGAATAAGCAAAATCTAATTAACAATACAATATTAATATTATACCAAAAACGGTTGAGTTTTCGAAAGAACTAACTAAAAACCGAGTTAGGTTTTACCGTATATAACCAAAAACTTAAATACCTTCGGTATAGTTGTTAAATTTTAACCTTTTAAAAACATTTAACATAAAATCATGATTTTAGAAGAACTGAACAATATTTCCAACCTGATTACAGAAATAATTAGATCAGACGATTTTCCTGAAAAAATTGAACCGTTACAACTGAGAGAAGCAGTATTATCCTACCCATTAAGAGCTGGTAAAAGACTGAGACCTGCTTTGGTAGTGTGGAGTTGTGGTTTACTTGATGGTGACATAAAACAGGCAGAATATGCTGCTGCAGCAGTAGAAGTTTATCATAACTGGACACTTGTTCATGATGATATTATTGACCAGGATGATGTTCGTCGCGGTAAACCTGCAACTCATACTGAACTTAAAAATTTTGCTAAGAAAAATTACAGTTCTCAAAATGCTGAAAAATTTGGAACAGATTTTGGAATCCTCGCTGGAGACTTACAGCATGCCTGGGCGATGAATCTCTTATTAAAATCAATTCACAAAGGTGTTCCTTCAGGAATAGTAGCAAATCTAGCACGTGATTTATGTGAAAAATTATCAAGAGAATTAATTAGCGGCGAAGCTCTTGATGTAGAATTCTCTTATAAAGATATAAAAGACGTATCTCCTGAAGAAGTAGAAAAAATGATGTATTTGAAAACAGGTGCTCTTTTAAATTTCTCTGTTACAACAGGAGCTAAAATTGCTTTAAATACTGATAATTCAAAAGATAAAAGAATACAAAAGCTTGTTGAATTTGCGACAGCTGTTGGTATAGCTTTCCAGTTAAGAGATGATTGGTTAGGAATTTTTGGTGATGCTGAAGCATTTGGTAAACCCCTCGGTACAGATATCTGTTCAGCAAAACCTACACTATTACTGCAGACCTCATTAAAATACTTAAAAGGAGATGATAAAGCCAAACTGTTAAACTTTCTTGGAGCATCAAGAATATCAAAAAAAGAATTAGAAATAATACGCTCTTTAATGAGAAAATCCGGAGCAGAAAAGGAAATTCTTGATAAGACACATTATCTACAGCATCAGGCTGAAAAGTCACTATCTGTATTTCCTGATAATGAATATAGAAAACTTCTCCTGGATCTTAATAATTATCTTTTGACAAGAAATAAATAATATACTAAAGTCATTCCGGGGTTTTATTTTTTATAACGATCACTAAATTTCTCTAAAACCAATTAGTTTTAGGTATAATATGGAAAAGATACTGAAACATTTTGCAGGTTATATACTTATTGAAAAAGGTCTAAGTAAAAATACAGTATCTGCGTACACAAGTGACATACGCTTTTTTATAGAATACTTGAAAGAAGAGAATATTGAAAATTTTTCTGATGTTACCAGAAACGATATTCTTTTTTTTCTGGAAGATTCTTCTGACAAAGGAATTGAGCCTGCATCGCTTGCGCGCAGACTTGTTTCAATAAAAGTTTTTTTTAAATATCTATTTCAGGAAAAACTCATTAAAGCCGATATTACCGATGTAATGACATCCCCTAAACTTTGGCGGCTTCTCCCGGATTTTTTAACTCCTGATGAAGTTGACTCTCTACTTGAAGTTTATTCCAGTCGTGTAAGAGATCCATTAACCATACGTAATAGAACTATATTAGAACTAATGTACTCCTGTGGGCTTCGGGTTAGTGAAACAGTTAATCTTAAATTAACGGATTTGAAGTTTGATGACGGCATAATAAGAGTAACAGGAAAAGGCAATAAAGAAAGAATTGTACCACTTGGCCTGCCAGCAGAAAGACTTCTAAAAAAATATCTTGAAAAGTTTAGACCTAAACTTTTAAAAGGAGAAGATGAATCTATTGTTTTTCTATCAAATAATGGAAGAATTCTAACTAGAGAAAGAGTATGGGGAATTATCAAAGAAGCAACTAAACTCGCAGGAATACATAAAAATATTCACCCACATACCCTAAGACATTCTTTTGCCAGCCATTTACTGGCAAATGGAGCTGACCTGAGAGTTATTCAGGAAATGCTGGGACATGCAGATATCAGCACGACTCAAATCTACACACATATAGATCAGGACAGGTTAAAAAATGTCCTTAAACAATTTCATCCCAGAGCATAGAAAACAATAATCTCTGTATCGATTGTTTCTATTTGCTAAAACAGCACAAAAAATCCCCATAGTTAATAGTTATTACAACTTGAAAACTACCCGTCATCCTATATCATAGATATGGTACTTAATATTCCAGTCTCATGATGGCAAAAATGTTTATGTTGATTTTATTAAAATTGATGGAAAAGAATATGCTGATGTAAGACTTGGGAATAGTATGAAAATAAAGCTTAAAGGAGTAAAGACAGGGACCGGAGCAAGATATTCTAACGGCAAGTATGTGCTGTGGAGTAAAGGTGATAAAATTATGATTTTGATCAATAAGAAAGTCTTTTTTGAAGGGAAGGAAGTTAATAATCTTGAGTAAGCATCAGATAAATAAATCACGGATAGTTAAAATTGTTTCAGGGGGACAGACGGGTGCTGATCGTGGTGGTCTTGATGCTGCAATAGAACTTAATATATCTTATGGAGGATGGTGTCCAAAAGGAAGAAAAGCTGAAGATGGAATTATTCCTGAAAAATATAACATGCAGGAGCTGGACAGTTATGAATATATAAAAAGGACAGAGAAAAATGTTATAGATTCAACTGCTACAGTTATTTTCTGCTATGGTGCACCTGAAGGTGGTTCTCTAAAAACCGTTGAGTTTGCAGAATTATATTTAAAACCTTATTTGATTGTAGATATGAATATTTCTCAAAAGAAAATCGAAAGTTTGTTTATAGAGTGGGTTAAAGGGCTTGCTAATGGCAGTATTATTTTGAACGTTGCTGGTTCGAGAAGCAGTTTAAGCCCTACTCTTCAATATGATGTCTATAATATTCTTAAAAAAACTATAAAACAACTTTAATATTATATGATAATTTTGTATATGAGCGGAAATTCTTTTCCGCTCATATACAAAATAGTTAGAGTTTGAGCTTCTTGAATATACCTGAAACAAAACTTATTGTTCAGTTATTTCAACCTTTACTGAGTCTCCTGGCATAAATATATAATTATTTTTAGGGTAACAAACTAAATCATTATCTTTTAAACCTTGAGGAGGTTCAACAATAATTACATCATATTTTTCAAGGCTTCCAGGATCATCAAGAATCTGATATATCGTATATCCTGCCTGATTCCTTTTATAGTTCCCAGGTTTAACATAAACTTTTTTTACAGGGAAAACTTCTTTCAGACCTTTTCCTGGTTGCATGTTTTTTACGCCTACTCCTTTCCATACATAATATCCGTTATTATTTTTATATATAGACTTTAAAGGAACACTAAGGCTTTTGTTTTTGTTTATAAAACAAAATGGAAAAACTGTTTCAACTTTTTCAATTACTGGTACTTTCTTGCCTGCTACTGATACAAAAGAACTGTATTGAGGCTTATTGCATAATGAAAATTGGTATCCTTCATCTACCCTTTGTCCGAAACCATGAAAGATTCCATAAGGTCGATCTGAACCTAGAGGGTAAACTTTAACTACAGTAGAAGGCGTTATTTTTCTTGCATCTTCATTACTCATTTTTACGGTTACTGCTATTGGATTTAACTGTGAAAATTCTACTATTTCATGCTCATTCATAAAACAACCTATAGGCCTAAAGACATTTGTTATGATTGCTTCAAACGGAGCTATATCAGTCATAGCCTTTAATACTGCCTGTTCCTCCATTAAATTTGCCTGGGCTGTTTCATAGCCTCCTTTAGCAGAAAAGTACTGAGCTTCTTTTGCATCAAAAGTCTGAAGACTTACTGTTGAAGTTTTTGATAGAGTTTTATATCTATCATAATTCTCTGTATCTGTTTTGAGCTCATATTTAAGTGCTTTTAGTCGATTTTTTGCTGCGAGCATACTGGCTGTATGGTATGTTAACTGAGATTGAACAAGAATACTTCCAGGTTTTATTATTTTCCCTTCAGGACTAAGTACAGGAGGAGTAACTATTTCCCCAATGCGGGGGACTTTGTTTATTAATCCCATAAAAGGGTAATTTGTTCCGGCTTTATATACGCACTGAAGTATAGGTGTTATTGTTCCTGTATATGTTTTAGTGTTCGTCGCATAAACGCTTGATGTTAAAAAAATAGAAAGAAATATAGAAATAAAAATTTTCATATCATTTAACTCCTTTCTTATTTCCGATAACTACTTTTAGTTTATCTCCCGGCATTAATAAGAATTTTGTTTGAATAAAACTTACAATGTCTCCATCTTTTAGGTTTCTTGGGGGATCGGCTATAACGATATCATATGGGCTTAAAATGTTAGATTCATGAAGTATATTATATAGAATACAGCCTGCCATTTGTTGTTCAGCTTTTCCTGGAGTTATATAAACTTTTTTTACAGGAAAAGATTTTGCTATTCCTTGATCGGGTATAAGATTTTTCTGATTTTCTCCAAGCCAGACATAACTACCGTTTTTATCTTTAAATATTGCAAAGCAAGGAACGCATAAACTTGATATTTTACCATTATCAATAATAGGATAAACATCATGACAGTTTCTTACTGTAGGAATAGTTTTGTTATTAATTTCTATTGTAGAACCAATTAAAGCTTCATTATATACAGCAAATTCATAGCCTTTATCTGTTAATCTGCCTTGTCCATGTATTACGCCAATCGGTTCTTTATTTCCAGCTGGAAATATTGTTACAGGAGTACTAGTGTTGATTTTTAGAGCTTCTTCTCTTGGAATTTCTACTTTAACACCTATTGGACTAAGTTCTGATATGGTTACAACAGCTGGAATAGTTGCGCATAAGCCACCTGGAATGAAAACTTTGTCTACTTTTGCAGGATATGGAGTGGGTATTGTGTGAGAAGCAAGTGCTACTTTAAACTGTACTAAATCATTTTCTGCCGCTTTTAACTGATAAACTGTATTGTAGTATAATCCTTCCCGTTGTTGATACTCTTCCTGGCTGATTGATTTATCTTTTATAAGTTTTTTTGCTCTCAAATAACTGGCTTCAATGTCAATTAGTTTACCTTTTAATCCATCAATTGTGCCTTGGCAAGCCAATATTTTGCCTTCCCAAAATTTAGATCTTAAATGAACTAGAGTGGTGCCGGCTTTGACAATATTTCCATCTAAATCATAAACATCTGGAAATATTATTGATCCTTGTCTGGCGACTTCGTCTATGGTACCTCTATATGGACCATTTCCTCCTACATTGAGTGTAGTTTTTAAGATTGGAACAACTGTTCCTGTCAGTTCTTTGATAGATGCGTAAGTTCCACCTGATATTAAAGAAAAACTTACAAGAACTAATAGTAGTTTTATTAGTTTCATGTCTCCTCCTGATATGTTCTCTTCTCCTTAAAATTATATTGTAAAAATAAGTAATAGTGGTGTCAATAGTTTTATGTAGTTCTTTGGTCCCTTTTTTGCTTTTTTTTACTTTTTATAAAAAAAAGAAGAAATATTGCGAGAATGCCTAAAAATAGTTATATTCAAAATAAGGTATTAGGTTTAATAATTATATGAGTGAGGATTTTTTAGATGGAATGGTATTATTTGTACCCAATAATTATTGTTGCAGGATTTTGCACTGGCTTTATTAATACATTGGCTGGTAGTGGTTCGGTTTTGGCATTGATTGCTCTGAATTTGGCTGGATTGCCGATAAATATTGCTAACGGAACAAATAGAGTTGGTATTTTGCTTCAAAATAGCGTTGCAACATTTGGCTTTAAAAAGCAGGGAAAGCTGGATTTTAAACACGGAATAAAACTTGCTATACCTGTTGCCTGTGGTGCTATTATTGGCACACTCCTTGCATGTTATATTGCTCCTGGAGATTTAAGACTTGTTATAGGAATAATAATGGTGATAATTTTAATTTCACTTTTTACTAATCAAAAACGTTGGGTTCAGGGCAAAGCTACTGAGATTGGTGGCAATGAAAAAATGAAATTATGGCATATAATCGCTTATTTTGGAATTGGTATATATGGAGGTTTTGTTCAGGTAGGTATTGGTGTTTTTCTTTTAACAGGACTTGTTATGATGTCAGGATTGGATCTTGTAAAAGGAAATGCAATAAAAGTTTTGATCATTTTCTTCATGACAATATTTGCATTGGCTATATTTGCTTTTGAAGGGCAGATTAGATGGGATGTTGGTTTAATTATGGCATGTGGAAATATGGCTGGTGCCTGGATTGCAGCTAAAGAAGCTTCTAAGCGTGGGGCAGGGTTTGTTCGCTGGTTAATGATTTGTATTGTTACTTTTGCTGCTGCTTATTATTTGGGATTGCATAAACTGTTTTAAATTAGAAGCTGGAAAAAAGCGAGCTTTGACTTATTTTTTCTCTAATAAACAGTTGACAAAAATTAAAATAAAGCTATTTTAGATGTCCTTTGTGTAATATTTCATTTTACCAAAGGATTTTAGTTTTTTATAATGAGTTATATTTGAGTCCCGACAGATATAAGTGGATTATTTAAAACATAAAATAGAGTTTTGAAGATATATTATTTTTGATATAAGAAAATGAAGAGAGAAAGAACGGATATGAAGTCATATTTAGCAAAAACAGGTGAAATTGAGCGTAAACATATCTTGGTCGATGCTGATGGAGTTCCTCTTGGAAGACTTGCTGTAAAGATAGCTAATGCATTAAGAGGAAAAGATAAACCAACATATACTCCACACATTGATACTGGAAATTTTGTTATTGTAATTAATGCTCAGAAAGTATTGCTTACCGGCAAAAAAGAAACAAATAAAGTATATCAGGATTTTTCAGGATATAGAGGTGGGTTAAAAGAATATACAGCTGATCAAATTCGTGCAAAACATCCAGAACGTCTTGTTAAAGATGCAGTATGGGGAATGTTACCACACGGAAGACTTGGCAGAAGTGTATTTAGAAAACTTAAAGTTTATGCAGGTGAAGAGCATCCACATCAAGCTCAGCAACCTGAAAAAGTATCTTTTTAAGATTGCGCTAACTAGAGAAAGTATTGCAGAGGATTGATTTATGGCAACAAAAGACCAAATATGGGCAACTGGTAGAAGAAAGAGCGCAACAGCTCAGGTTAGAATAGAGCCAGGAAAAGGTAAATATAAAGTTAACAATAAAAGTATTGAAGAATACTTTCCATCAGATGCTGCAAGAGGCTATATTGAACAGCCTTTGATTGCTACTGAAACTGCTGGAAAATTTGATATTTCTGCTACTATTAAAGGTGGTGGTGTAATAGGTCAGGCAGGTGCATTGAGACATGGTATTGCACGTGCTCTTTCAAAATATGATGAAGCATTGAGACCAGTATTGAAAAATGCAGGAATGTTAACTCGTGATTCAAGAGTTAAAGAACGTAAAAAACCTGGTCAGCCTGGTGCACGTAAGCGCTTCCAGTTTTCAAAACGTTAAAATTTTTATTTTTATTAGATTTTTTAGGGCTGAGTATTTACTCAGCCTTTTTCGTATATATTCAGTTAATTACAATTACAGCATAGAGGGAAAAAGTATGGTTAAAGTTGGAATTATTGGGGCTTCAGGCTATTCTGGAGAAGAACTAATCAGACTTTTGTTAAATCACAATCAATGTGAAATTGAATTCATTACTTCCAGGCAATATGATGGACTTCATATTGGTGAAATATTCCCTCGTTTTTCTGAATATGATTTAAAATTTATTGCTCCTGAAATTTCCCAAATAAGAAATTGCGGTGTAGATGTGGTTTTTCTTGCTTTGCCGCATGGGCTCGCTGCTGAATATGCAGTTCCTCTTTATGAATCAGGAATAAAAGTTATTGATATCAGTGCTGATTTTAGATTGAATAATGCAGCGATGTATAGAGAGTATTATAAACATGAACATCCGGCTCCTGAATTATTAACTAAAGCTGTATATGGTTTACCCGAGCATTATAGAGATAAAATTAAATCTGCTAATTTAGTAGCATGTCCTGGATGTTATCCAACCAGCATTCTTTTACCTTTAATTCCTTTATTAAAAGAAAAATCAATTTCTTTTGAAAACATTACTGTGGTAAGCGGAAGCGGTGTTAGTGGGGCTGGAAGAAAAGTTGATGTTTCTTATATTTATCCTGAATGTAATGAAAGCTTTAGAGCCTATGCTGTGTCAGGGCATAGACATTTATCTGAAATTGAACAGGAACTTGCTATTTTTGCAAATAGATCAGAAATAAAAATAAATTTTATTCCTCATTTAGTGCCAATGAATAGAGGTATTAATTCTACAATAATTGCTCCTTTAAATATATCAGATATTGATGTTGTTTCTGAAGTATATAAGAAATATTATATGGATGAGAATTTTGTAAGAGTTTTAATCGAGGGAAAGCTGGCAGATACTAAACATGTAACAATGAGTAATATTTGTGAGATAGGTTTTGCTCCAGATAAAAGAACTAATAAACTTATTATTACTTCTGCAATAGACAACCTAACAAAAGGCGCTGCAGGTCAAGCTGTTCAATGTATGAATATTATGTGCGGGTTTAATGAAATTTTAGGATTAAAATAGAAAAGATGTTTATGAGAATCTGAGATCATAAATAAGTCAAATTCTCATGTTTTTATTAGATTTTTTCTAAAGTTCTTATAATTGCATTTGCAGCATTTATGCTGGCATTTTCTTTGCCGTATGTTAGTTGATTTTGTGCCAGATCATGAATATCATTTAAAACCTGTTGTCTTCTTTCTCCGTTAGGAGGAAGTATTCTTTCTATTGCTTTAGCCATAGGTTCCGGTCTAGCCTGACTTTGCAAAAATTCTTCGAAAATAACTTTGTTAGCTATGATGTTTGGCATTGTAAAAGAACCTCTAAATAGCTTTTTTAATACTCCGGCAGCAGTAAATCTCATTGCTAAACATTTTCCTATAAAAAAAGTAAAAGGATTTAATATGTTGAAAGAAACTGCCGGAATACCTACAATGGCACATTCCACAGTAACGGTTCCTGAAGTAGCTATGGTTGCTGCACATTCCTGCATCAATTGAGTAGATTGAGGGACTATTTCAAAGTGAACTGAACTTTCTGTTGTCTTTTTATATCCCTCTATAATATCTTTGATCCTAGCTTCAATTTTTGGACGTGCCGCTGAAACTTTAAATTTAAGATTAGGGTGATTCTTTTTCAAAATTTCAGCTGTTTTAAGCATAATCATAAGGTTATTATTAATTTCTGTAAATCGACTCCCCGGTAGGATAAGAAACTTATTATCGTCTCTTGAAATGTTTGGAGTCATTCTTTCTTTTACAAAGTCGACTAATGGATGGCCTACAAACTCTACATCTAAATCTGTGTTTTTAAATACATCAACTTCGAATGGAAAAATAACTAACATTTTACTGCAATACTTTGCTAATTTAGGAATGCGCCTTTTACCCCAAACCCATACCTGAGGGCTGACATACCAGATAACAGGTATATTCCTTTTATGCATTTGTTTCGCGAATCTTAGATTGAAACCGGGATAATCTATAAGGACAACTGCATCCGGTCTTTCTTCTTCTGCTTTTTTTACAAGACTTTTGAAAATATTAATAAAAGTTCCAATATGCTTGAAAACTTCTATAACTCCAACAACACCTAATTCCGTTGAATCTACAAGAATATTAATGCCAGTTTTTTTCATAGCTTCTCCGCCCATAGCAGATATGCTGATTCTATCTTTTAGAATTCTTTCTAGAGATTCTGCCAGTTTTGCTCCGTATCTATCACCTGAAGTTTCACCGGCAAAAATCCATAAATTATATTTTTTGTTAGTTTTATCCATGAATTATAATTCCAGTTTATAATTAGTTTTCTTTATATAAATAGTATAATTTTCCTGATTCCAGTAGATTGAATTGCTTTATTGCAGGAATTTCAACAGTTACTGAATTAGCTTTTGTCAAAAACCTGCTGAAAACATCAAAGAATGTGAACTGTTTTTCATAACTTATAACTTGGTAATTACTTTCTTTTAAACCGGCTATTTCGGCAGTTTTATTTACGGCGTCATGGAAATAGCCAAGCTGATCAATTAAACCTAATTCCAGTGCTTGAGTTCCAGAAAAAATTCTTCCATCACCTATCTTTGATTCTTTTATATATTTGGGAGTTAATCTTTTATCTTTGTCAATGCGTCCCTTAGACACAATTTGTACAAATTCATTATAAGACTCATTAATTAAAGCTTGTATAATTGTTTCTTCTGCTTTTGTTCTAGGACGGGCAGGGTTTAAGATGTCTTTCATCTCTTTTGATTTGTAAACTTCGTCCTTAACACCAATTTTTTGCAGTAAATCAAAATAATTATAACTATTGATAATTACGCCAATACTTCCAGTTGTTGTAAAGCGATTTGCTATAATATAATCAGATGCTACTGCGATATAATAGCCGCCACTGGCTGCTACAGGGCCTAAAAGAGCTACTGTCGGCTTTTTCTGTTTTAATTCTTCAATGCAATGGTGAACAATATCTGTTGCTGTAATTTCACCACCTGGTGAGTTAATACTTAATAGAACTGCTTTTATTTTATTGTCGTGGGATGCTGTTTTAATTTGATCAATTATATTTTTTATGTCCGCAGTTTTACTCCACGAAGATTTACTATCTAAAATTATTCCTTCAATATTTATCAGGGCGATTTTATCTTTTGCATTTTTTTGACCTGATACATAAATTTGTTTTAAGGATTGTTCAGATGAAACAGTTTGTTGTGAAAGCTTTAAGCTGGAAGAAAAAATAATACCTAGAATAAATAAAAGTATTAAAATAAAACCACATAAAACTATGCATGCAAAAATAAAAAATACAATAAAACAACCTTTTTTGGAATTTTTAGTTGATGCTGTGGTGCCACTTCGGTTTTCATATTCGTTCATTTAAGTGTTTTACCTTTTTGATTTTTTAATGAGAAAAATTATATATAGTAAATATAAAAAAATAACGGGACATTTTAAATGCCCCGTTGAAAAAAAAGATTATTTTTCTTTTTAATTTGCTAAAAGAGGTTTTTCTAAAATAGAGTTGCCTGTTTTTCCATGCTTGACAATAAACATCCAATATATCAGGAATTTCTTTTCTGCATATTCTCTTTTTGTCAGTTCTTTGTCTGGTTTATGTGTTATTGCATCAATTTCTTTTTGAAGTTCAGCAACACTACTATCAAGGTTAATACAGGTAATATCCAACTGCTTGTTAAAAGTATCAATAAGTATTTTTGAAAGTTGTTTTGCTGCTTCTTCATCAGATAATTCATCTATCTGTGTTAATACGTTATTTTTATTTTCTTTAAAATATTGATTTAACGCAGGTATGTATTTATTAGCCATCTCTTCTTTGATTTTATTTGTGAAAACGTTAAGTTGTTCTTGAACAACTATGCCTAAAGTAGGGATAAGGCTTCTTGTAAAGTTAATAGCTTCTTCTGCAGTTAATGAAGCATACATATCTGCGTTATCTGTTATATAACCTTGTAATTCCGGAAGTCTGCCTGAAACTTGCATTGTTATAAGTTCTGCTACTGTTTTTGGAGTTGCCAATTTCCTTATTTCTGACATAATGAATGTTGTATAAACAATTACAAATACAGCGAGGATGGCATAACAGATAATTGTAATGCGCATACTTTTTTTGTATTTTTGCTGCTGTTTACATAATGTTAATTCTAAACTTTCCAGTTTATTGTTAAATTCGTTATTCATTGTGCACCTCCATTAGCAAATGCAGGCTGATTGCCTTTTTGCGGATCCATTTGGTAAATAATAATTTCGAGTAATGTTTCAATTAACCTGCTTTGAACTTCACCTACCATGTCAGGTGTAAGTCCCTTTAAGATAGTTGAATTATCCTCTGACTTTTTATATAATTCTTGAAAACTATTATTTAAACCTGATAAAGTTCCGAGTGATTGTTCTAATTTATTATCAATACTTTTAGTTATATTCTTCTTTAGATATTGATTAGAATTTTGAATAATAGTATTTATTCGCTCAATAGAAGGTTTTTCATTTGAATATGTTTGTAGCATAAGTGTTTCTGATGCAGCTAAATTTTTGATAAGGTTTTCTGTTAATTCAGGTTTTACTTTGTTTTGTAGATAATCAACAGTGCTTGCTAACATTTTCTGTGCTTCCATCTTAAACATAGGAGTATCTTTTTGCATTTTAGCTATTACTGCTTTTTTTAATGCAGGAGTATATGTTTTGTTAATTTCCAAAAAAATATCTTTAACTTCTTGAGAGCGGGCCAATTCTATCATATTATTGCCCATTTCATTTGCCAGTTTATTTGTGTTGTAGTTTCGAACAAATGATATGATGTTGAAAATAAAAAATGCTAGGAAAATAATTATAATGATTAATCCAATATAAGTTGCTATGGTCGTAGAACGTTTCATTTTAGCCATAGACTCAATTTTTTTCTCTAAAGAATCCAATTTCCTTAGCGCAACTTCTTCCGAGCCGCCAGAGTTTTGTTGGACAGACATATTTACTCCTCCTTGTTTAGTTATTGATTATTTAATAGTTTGTACCTAAGTCTAAGTAAATTATTTCATAAATAGTAAATATTTATAGGAAAAACTTTGTAATTTTTAAAATCTAATATTCAAATATAGAAAATTTACCATATAAACTGCATCTTGGATTTTTTTTACCTAATTTAAGTTAATTTTAATGAGTTTTAAGAGAAAAAACAACAGGGAGTAAACTACTTTTTATATTTTAAATAAAGTAAAAAAAATAAAAAGAACCAATTTTTGCTTATGACATATTGAAATTGTAAACCTTATTTTCAAACTTAAAAGTTTTTTCAAATACTTTGTATTGAAGATAGATATAATCTTGATTTTATTATTATCGCTGCGTAAAAGCAAAAAAAATATTTGTAAAAATAATTATATATAGTGGGTTGACACTATTCTTCTTCTATACTAAAATAGAATTGAATCTGATTAGGGAATTTTAGTATTTATAACAAAAATAACAAAAAAGGAGTTTGGGTTTAACTATGAAAGTAACCATCACAAAAGTCTTTTCTGCTGCCCTAGTTTTATTGCTAGTAGGTGCGTGTTCGTCAACTAATAACCTAAAACAGCAGGAAGCTAGATCTGCCCTTGCGAATAAGGGTATATCCTTTAATGAACTTGGTTTTATTTCAGCTGCTAAATATGGAAAAACTGACATTGTTCAACAGTTTTTGAATGCAGGTATGGATGTTAATGCTAATATGGATGGTACGGCACTTATAGCAGCTACAGCCTCTAAAAATCTAGCAATGGTTAAATTCTTAATAGCTCATGGCGCAGATGTTAATGAATGTAACTATCTTGGATCTCCTTTAAACGCTGCAACATATGTTGGTAATTACGATATTGCAAAATATTTGATTGATAATGGTGCTGAAGTTAACTTGGCTGCTGAAGATGGAACAACTCCGCTTGTTATTGCAGCTCAAACAGGTCAGGGAGAAATGATTGAATTATTAGCAGATAACGGTGCAAATGTTAATTATCAAATGCCTGTTACAGAAATGACTCCTTTGGTTTATGCTGCCAGCAAAGGGAAAATGGCTGCTGTTGAGCAATTAATAAAAGCTGGCGCAAATGTTAGATATATTGATCCATCAGGTATTTCTGTCTTAATGTGGGCACTTTTGGGAAATCATCTTGATATAGCAAAAGTTTTAATAGAAAATGGAGCAAATCCAAAACATGATAGAGTAATGGTTGCTGCTTTAGCTCATGATGACTCAGATTTTATTGGTTACCTTATAGACAAAGGCGTTGATGTAAATGGGAAAGCTTTTGGAAAAATGCCTTATATTGTTTGGTGTGCAAAAAACAATCTTCCTAAGTCTGCAGAAGTTTTAGTTAAGTATGGCGCTGATATAAATGCTAAAGATTCTAATGGTTCTACAGCTTTAGATTGGGCATTAATTAATAAAGAATATGGCTTAGTTAAAGTTCTTGATCCTTCAATTAATATTAGTGCTTTACCGAAGAAAACTGGTGATCCTAATCTTAGAGCTTCAAAATATCAGTTTGATCAGACTAAGGCTATGGTTAATACTCCTACAGGAACAGATGGAATTGATTCTATGCAACAGTCGCAAAATGTTTCACCTTCAGAAGATGTTGTTGTTCCTGGTGAAGGTCAGCAGACAAACTTTAATGTCGACCAGAAAGCAGCAAGTGTAATTGCAGAACATGCAGATAGTAAGCCATTAAAGAGCAACAGTGCAGTTGTTGTTCCAAATGAAGCGCAGAAAACTCAGGTGAATCCTGGAAAAAAAGATGTGTTGACAAATTCTCCTTATGATAATGCTCAAAGCAGCATGAATACTAATCAAACAGGAAAACAGGATACTTTTGATCCAACATCTAAATAAACAAAATTTAATCTTATAGTTATTCTACCGGCAAAAACAGCAATCCTGTTTTTGCCGGTTTTGTTAATAATCCCAGAAAGCAGCAATATAAAATGAATAAGATATTATATAAAAAGAAACTATCTGAAAACGTTATTATGTTGAGAGTAGATGCTCCTTTTATAGCAAAGGAATGCAGAGCAGGGCAATTTATTATTTTATCCCTTGATAATGAGCTTTCCGAAAGAATTCCTTTGACGATTGCGGATTCAGATAAGAAAAATGGGACCATAACACTAATTTTTCAAGTCGTTGGAAAAACTACATATATGCTTGAAAAATTAAATGTTGGAGAATGTATTCCTAACCTTGTTGGACCTTTAGGCAAACCAACTGATATAAAGAAATATGGCAAAGTTGTTTGTGTTGGGGGGGGGATAGGAGTGGCACCTGCGTATCCCATTGCAAAAGCAATGAAAGATGCAGGTAACGAAGTTATTGTTATTATTGGAGCGCGTAGTGCTGAGTTAGTGATTTATGAAGAAGAGATGAAAGAAATTGCTTCAGAGTTAATTATCTGTACTGATGATGGTTCATATGGTAGAAAAGGTTTAGTGACTGCTCCCTTAAAAGAGATATGTGAAAGAGACACTCCTCCTGATCTAGTTGTAGCATTAGGACCTCCGATAATGATGAAGTTCTGTTCTGAAACGACACGTCCTTTTAATATCCATACAATGGTCTCTCTTAATACGATAATGGTTGATGGAACAGGTATGTGTGGTGGATGCCGTGTTACTGTGGGAGGAGAAACAAAATTTGTTTGTGTTGATGGACCGGAATTTGATGGGCATAAAGTGGATTTTGATAATATGATAAATCGTTTGAATGCATATAAAGATCAGGAGAAGCATTCTTTAGAAACTTGTAAATTAAATCAGCAAGTAGCGGAGATCAGGTCAAAATGAATGAGCATAAAACAAAAGAAGAGTTATCCAGAGAAGCTGAAGAATATTTAAAAAGTATTGAAACTATATCAGAGTTGAAACCAAAAGACAGAATGAAAATACCTGTACAGGAAATGCCTTCTCAGGATCCTGTTGAAAGACGTAATAATATCAATGAAGTTGCATTGGGATATTCAGAAAATCAGGCAAAACTGGAAGCAGCGAGATGTCTCCAGTGTAAAAATGCACCGTGTATAAAAGGATGTCCTGTAAAAATAGATATTCCTGGGTTCATTAAAGCAATAGAAAAAGGTGACTTTGAAAAGGCTTCAAATATTATAAAAAAAGACAGTCTATTGCCTGCAATATGTGGTAGAGTATGTCCACAGGAAAGTCAATGTCAGTTGTACTGTACTCTTGGCAAAAGCCTTAATGATGTATTGAAATCCGTTGCAATTGGTCGCTTGGAGCGTTATGTGGCAGATAGAGAACGTCAAACTGGAAAACTTGAAGTCCCTGAAGTAAAACCTGAAACAGGGAAAAAGGTTGCCATAATTGGTAGTGGACCTGCAGGTTTGGTTGTTGCTGCAGATGTAAGAAGAGAGGGACATAGTGTAACTGTTTTTGAAGCTTTTCATAAAACTGGTGGTGTAATGACTTATGGCATTCCGGAATTTCGTTTACCTAAAGAAATAGTAAGAAGCGAAATTGATACCTTAAAAAAAATGGGAGTAGAAATTAAAACTAATTTCATTGTAGGGAAAACGAGAAAAGTCAATGCTTTACTGGATGAAGATGGATTTGATGCTGTATTTATTGGCACAGGTGCAGGTTTGCCTAGATTTATGAATATTGATGGAGAAAGTTTGGTTGGTGTTTATTCTGCAAACGAATATTTGACAAGAGCTAATCTGATGAGAGCATTTGAAAGAGGGAAGGCTGATACACCTATAGCTAAATCAAAAAAAGTAGCTGTGTTAGGTGGTGGTAATGTAGCTATGGATGCAGCAAGAACTGCAGTGAGAATAGGTGCAGAAGAGGTTCATATTATTTATAGGAGAACAGAAAAAGAAATGCCGGCTCGTGTCGAAGAGGTAGCTCATGCAAAAGAAGAGGGAGTAATTTTCCATATTCTTGAAAATGCAAAAAGAATTATTGGAGATGATAAATTCCATGTAAAAGCTATTGAATGTTTACGTTATGAATTAGGTGAGCCTGATGAATCAGGAAGAAGAAGACCTGTAGTTATTCCTGATAGTGAATTTATTTTTGATGTTGATACTGTGATTGTAGCTATAGGAAATGACTCTAACCCTTTAATTAAACAGACAACAGATGGACTTGAAACTAATAAATGGGGTAATATTATTGTTGATGAAAATGGTAAGACATCAATTGATAGGGTTTATGCTGGCGGCGATATAGTATTAGGGGCTGCTACAGTTATCTTAGCTATGGGTGAAGGAAGAAGGGCAGCAAAATCAATTAATAGATTGTTGACGGAGAATTAAAGCTTTTAACTGCTTTGCTAGGTGATATATGAAAATAAAATATAGTTTTAGACAAGCAGAAGAAGGTGATATAGCTATGCTTGTTGAGTTTAATTGTAGAATGGCTATGGATACTGAAGGTAAAATCCTTGATAAAGGGGTGCTTACGAAAGGAATAAATAACCTTTTAACTGATTTGAACAAAGGCTTTTATATAGTAGCAGAACATTTAACTGACGGAGTTGTTGGTGCTTTGATGGTCACAAAGGAATGGTCTGAGTGGCGTAATGGCTATTTCTGGTGGATACAGAGTGTTTTTGTAAAAGAAGAGCATAGAAGGAAAGGTGTCTATTCCGGACTATATTCCACAATTAAAAATTCAGCAAAAATGACTAATGGGTGCTGTGGACTGCGTCTATATGTGGAAAAGGATAATATTGCTGCCCAGAGTACTTATATTGCTTTGGGAATGAAAGAAACAAATTACCGGTTCTTTGAGGAAGAATTCTAATGAATATGACTGATATAATAGAGGTTTTAAAAAAAAATAAAATCTGATAATATAGATATTAACTTAGCAGCTGAGATTTTTATCTGGAAGAGGTTATGAGCCTTCTGAAGAAGAGCTGTTTGCTAGAATTGATTATGCCAGGGATAAACGCTGTGGTTTTCCGGAGTTTGTTTATGGTGCAGGTAAAAGTATTGGCCATTTAAGGAGTATTATAAAGAAAATCAGCTTAAATAAACAGCCTGTTTTGGTGACAAGGCTATCAGAAGAGGTTTATGATAAGTTAAGAAGTGATTTCCCTAATGCTTTTTATGATAAGCAGGCTAAAACATTTATTCTTAAGGTAGATGGAAAAACTGAAGAAAAATACGGGAAAATTGCAGTTGTTACTGCTGGAACGAGTGATATCCCTGTAGCTCTGGAAGCTAAATATACAGCTGAATTATGCGGATGTGGAGTGGAAACTGTATTTGATGTAGGTGTGGCTGGTATTCATAGACTTCTATCAAACATTGATAAAATTAGAAGTTCTGATGCTATTGTATGTGTTGCCGGTATGGAAGGGGCATTACCAAGTGTTGTGGCAGGGCTTGTTTCCTGTCCTGTTATAGCTGTGCCTACAAGTGTTGGATATGGAGCATCATTAAAAGGTATGACAGCTATGTTTGCTATGTTGAATAGTTGTGCTAATGGAGTATTGGTTGTTAATATTGATAATGGCTTTGGTGCAGGTTGTGCTGCCGCCAGAGTTATTAATAGTATAAGAAAAAATTATGAATGAAAAATCCTTTTTAAAAACAATCTTTCCTATGCTGAATCAGGGAGATGACATTGTTGTGGGACCTGGAGATGATTGTGCTGCAATTAATGTTGGTGATCCTGAAACTTATTATTTACTGGCTGTAGATCAGGTTATCTCAGGAATTCATTTTGATCCTGAAATAACATTGCCTGAAGAGGCAGGGGCTAAACTTATCAAAAGGAATATTAGTGATATTGCTTCAATGGGTGGAAATCCTTCACATGCTCTTGTTACACTTGCTGTCGGTGTTGATATTAGTTCTGATTGGATTGAAGGCTTTTATTGTGGATTGGCAAAAGAGGCAGATAAATGGAGTGTCAGTATTTGTGGAGGTGATGTTGCTTTATTGAAAACTTCTAAAAGTTTTATTAGTACTCTTACAATTACAGGAAAAGTGAAAAAAGAAAATATCTGTTTAAGAAAAAATATTAAGCCTGGTGATTTATTGTATGTGACAGGAGTTTTTGGAGATTCATATAATAGTCGGCATCATTTAAATTTTAACCCTAGAGTTAAGGAAGCTAACTTTTTATCTAATGGTTTTACTAAGGCTATGATGGATGTTAGCGATGGACTTTTGCTTGATCTTCGTCGAATGGCAGAAGCTTCAGGTGTTTCAATAAAGCTTGATTTGACTAAAATTCCTTCAAGAACTCCAAGATTGCCTGTAAAAAATATAATATCTGATGGAGAAGATTATGAATTGATGTTTTCTATCGGGCCTTCTCTTGAGCAGGAGCTTTTGAGAAGTTGGCCTTTTAGTGATGTTAAGTTGACAAGGATAGGGGAAATTAAAAAATTTGAAGATGATTATCTCTTTAGTTCTACAGGAGAAAACCTGATTAAAAAATATTCGAAAATCGGTTATGATCATTTCTCAAAAGAAAGTTAATATTTATGAGATTATTATCTCCTAAATATTGTTTTTCTCTTTGACATATTTAGTTAGTATATTATATTTAATGCCTCATTTAAGCCGAAGTGGCGAAATTGGCAGACGCGCTAGATTCAAAATCTGGTGGGGGCGACCCCGTGTCGGTTCGAGTCCGACCTTCGGTACCACTCTAAACTCCTTATTTTCAACGATTTACAACGGAAAAAGGTGTTTTTTGTGTGCTTCCCATTTAGCCTCAACGTACCTATCTATTGAAAATCAAAATGTACACAATCTGTACATAGTAAAAATGGTATAAAATGGGTTTTGAGGCTGGAAGTAAATTAGAGAAATAATATTAATTCTTTAACCTTATTGTGGATTCTTTGCTTGAGCTTCTTTTTTTGCTAATTCAGCTTTATTTCTTTCCTCTTCCAATTTTACGAGAATATCTTGAGCGTTGATTAGTGTATTATTTTGTCCAAGTGTTAATTCAGTTTTTTCAAACTCTTCTACCAAATCTTTTGCAAAGACATTTTTTAGGTTTGTTACAGCTGTGTTATTAAAGAGGATATCCATTAATTCAAACTTGAATTCCTTAGTTTCAGCTAATTTGTAAACCAAAGAATATATCCTTTTAACATTAAACCTAGGAGTAATACATAGTGCTTTAAATAGTGCTGCTAAGTGTTCTCGATAATTATATAGTTCTTTTTTTCTTGATAAGTCATATAAATCAGTAATTAATGAAACTATTTCACTATCAAAACAACTTGATATAATGTGATAATAGCATCTTAAAATTTCACTATTTAAAGACTGTTCTAAAACTGATTGTTTGTAATTAAATTGACATATTATAACTAAATATTTAATCAAATATTCATAATAGTTAATTGGACTACATACTTCTTTCAACTTCTTCATAGCCTTTTTTATTTTTAAACTATGATTAGGATGTAAATCCCTTGATGCTAAAGAAAAAAACAAGTTACTTATATCTTCTGGTGTATGCATTAATCTATTTAATATGTGTTCTGTTTCTTCGTCTTTTATTTTCTCATACAAAGCTGTCATATTGTTATCAATATTATTTCTGATAGTTTTAATTTCTTTAGCTTGTTCTATTATGGAGTTATTTATTTTTCCAAGACTTTTAGCAACAGTTATTGCACCATTTTTTACTTCTAACACTCTTTGTTCAATTTCTTTAGATTCATTATTCATTTTAGATATGGATTCAGTTTGGTTCTTTATATATCTTTTTAAAAATATACTTGCAATAGATGCTATTATACCTATAACAGCTATTATTACTCCAACAACTGTTATGGTTATAGTTACTGCTGATATTTGAAGAGAAACACCATTAAATGATTTAGTTGTTATGTTATCTTGTTGTTTTATTTCTTTTTTTAATATCCGAATTTCTTCTTCAAGTTTTTCGATTTGCTTTGACTGTTGATTACTTATCAAGCAATTGCTATTTGAAACTTTAGAAGTATCAGGAGTAGCAGAAAATAAGAGAGGACTTAATAAAAACAAAAGTAATATACATTTCATAATCTTATCCCTTGAAGTTAAGTGAATTATCAATAATATGTAATTATACGAAATGTGGTAGAAATATCAACATGTCGATTGTTTAAATGGTTTTATGAAGCCTATCTCAAACTAATATACCTATCCCTTATAATCTTTATTTCACCCTTCAATTCAAAGCCTACTTTTAGCTGGACATAAGCTAGTATAAACTTAATAGGAAATGAAGCTCTGCTATGTTCCTTTAAACCATCATGGTAAATGTACAGGATATTATCTTGTATAACTAAGTTGGTATTCTCATTGGACTTAGCAAATGCTTTGTACAGCCAGTTTAAGTTAATTTCATTATCATCATGGGTTAAAGCTGTAAAACTTCCATCAAGTGATGTATTGAACCTGTCCAATTGTAAATAATAGGCTAATTCTGTAGGTGTGAGTATTATATTCATAGAAGTAATTAATTAGAACGCCCACGAAAACGTTTTTTGTTATTAATATTTTTTTCAATTATATAACATTATAACCTGATATCCAATTTTTTTTAAGGCGTTCTAATTATTTTTAAAATTTATGTCGTACCTCCACAAATTATAAGAGAAAACTCTTGAACATTTATAAACCGGGTACATTGCAGTATATTTTTTTATATTTGATATGTTAAATTGGATCAGGCTGGTTTAGCCGTTTTTTTCCTTTTTAATCATATGTATAAAATTATACGCAATAATTTTTTCAAGCTGTTCAGCTTCCACTGCTTCAATCCCACGTCTTCTCATTTTACCGAAACTATGCCTGTATTTAAGAGTAAACATTCCTGATTCAGCAGCAGACCGCATTCTTCGGGCTTCAGAATATAACGTAGTATCCCAATCTTCAGATGTTATTTTTTTACCTTTTGCTCCATTAATACTGACAGTTAAAATGTTTAAATCATTTTTGAGTATACCAACTCCGTCTTCTGATGCATAACCGTCATCAGTACTTACAAGATTCGGCTTAACTCCGGTGGAACGGCATACTTCCATTACTGTGGGAACAAGCATTTCGGAATCACTGACATTGCCTTTTGGAAGTAGAAAACCACTTATAAAACCATTTCTGCTTCTTCCGATTTGAGGTTTATATCCAATGGTGGGATTTCTCTGTCCTTTCTGTATGAAAGCTGCATCAGGATCCGAAATGCTGAGGATTTTCTCTCTTGACGGAAGTTTTATATTTTCATTAACAAGAAGTTCGGCATAATACAGTACATAAGCGGCATCATTAAGATCACTGTCTATTTTAAACCAGAGCCTGTCAAGAGCAAGACTTTTATCCGGGGTTAAGTCAGATGTTTCATATTTGATCAACATTTTTTCCTGTTCGTCGAAAAAAGATTTTATAATATTATCTGCAAGACTTACAAAGAGTTTAAATTTTTCCTTAACATTTCCTTTCATTCCCTTTTTGCCTATCTGCATATTGATAAAAGCAAGATGTGATTTCAGTTTTTTCATTCTTGTATCAAGCCATCCGTCACTCAGCATGGGAAAGCCAAACTCATCAGTTAGAAACCTGAAGCTTCTGTAAACCCGGTCAAGAAGTTTATATAAAACTGAAATGTCCGTTGGATATGCTGTATTTGCAGCAACATCTGTACTGTCTATGTAAACTTCATTGAAATCATCAAGACCTTTAAGGAGAATAAGCATGGAAAGGCTATCCATTATCAAACGTCTTGTTTTATTGGAAACTGCATTCAGGTTTTCACGCACAGTGTTCGAACCGGGAACCTTATAGCTGTGATGAGCAAGAACCGCGCTAATACTTATTGAATCATGTATTGCCTGTTTGGCTGCGTGGTCACTTATGCTTCCCCACAGTCCTCTGATGATAAGAAAATAAAGTACTAATTCCGGCTTCAAACGTTCCCGACCTGTTTTTTCGAGTTTTACCGGCTCTGTTATTTCTATACAGTCAAACAAATAGTAATTTCCGTTTATGTGCACATCATTATAACGTTTTACTTCATTGCGGATCAGTTTCTTCTTCTGACCGTGTATATCCTGATCTCGGACTATTGATTCTCTGATTTCAGGAAACTTTTCCAGAAGTTCGCGACTTTTTCGAAAAATTTCCATTAAATCGGTATCTAATTCTTCAATTATGTTGAAATCAAACGGTAGGTAAGGAACATTATATATCATAAATTTGCCTTTCACTTTATTCATTTACGCTCAATATAGAGCGTTGAAAGGCAAATTTACATTTGCGATAGCAAAAAATTAATTAGAAGCGAGTCGCGAAAAACTTTTCGTGCAGCTTCTAATTAGTATTGAATCTAAAATACTATCATTAATAATGAATAATGGTAGTAATTTCTCCAGCAACAGAGCATTTATTATGCGATAGCATCTCATCTCTAACTGCCTCAAATGTCTTTTTGAATCTTGCTTCAAGGTTTTTGATATGCTCAAATTTGAGTGATTTTTTTTCCCACAGCGCATGATACTCGTCTAAACGTCCATTTACTAAAGTTAAATATTTTCCATCATCAATTCTATATTCTTTAAACTCTTCTGTAATTTTAAACTTTGCATAGAGGTTTGTTGTATCATACTTGATAGAATTGTCTGAGGTATTAATATGTTTAATGTTTCTAATAAAATAGAATTTTGGGCATCCATTCTTATCAATCCCTGTAATATGGACTCCTGTTGGTGGATTTTTCTTCAATATAAAACTTATATCGTTAATGCGTTCTTTTAGTTTGCGAGCAAAACATATAATTGATGAATATTTTTCATCTATTAAATCTTCAATTGCACCTTTTACAAAATCATCACCAAAAAAACTTACAGAAGCATTAATTTCATCTATGCGAAATATTTTTTTTGTGTCATCGTTTATAAGCTCGCCATCACTATTACAAATAGCCGAATCAGCGCCATTGATAATCAGATATTTATTATTGATTCGATAAAATTGGGTAACTATAAGTGTCATTTGCACCAATCCTTACTCTTCTCTTCCATAGCCTTATTGAACTGTTCTAATAATACTTTATCACCTTTAATCAGGTTATGAATTTCTGCCAGTAGCAATGGTGTATTGTTTATAGGCTTTTTGTTTTTCTTATCTTTATCCAATTATTTGCTCCAGTTCTTTATTCTCTGGTCATGCAAGTGTTTTTTTAATCTTTAAATATATCTAATTCTTTTTTTCTTTCTCTGTTTTATTTCAACTTCATTTTTAAGTTTAATATCTAGATATCTTTGTACTTTATAGTACCACATAAAAAAACCAATTATAGAAATAAAAACTCCAACACAAGTAATCAGTGGAAATAATATTAGTAATAGAATCATTTCATTTTTAAGAGAAAGGGTAATTGGCAAGTTTTTAATATGCTGGTTTACTTTTTTATCATAATTGTTATCTTTTTGGAGTAGCTGATTTGCTTCACTTTCTACTGCATTACTCTTTGCTTCTAAATGCCTTATTTGTCGCGTTATATCTTCTTTTTCTTTGTTTGGTAAATCTTTAAAATTTTCATTATTTACAGTTTTTAATAACGAATCTATAATTTTGAGATGCTTTTTATTTCGTGCCTGAAGCAATTTCAATCCTTTAGATGTTTGTTCTTGTGAGTGTTTTTCGGCAGTCCAGAATAATTCATTATATATAACATCTTTTTTAGTATTATAATAAATATAGCCAGTCCCCAGCAAACCTATTACAATTAAAATTAATCCACTTATAGCAATGAATTTATATAAATTATCAGTAGGTATTTGTATTGGATTCATAATTCATTCTCCCTTATATTCTATTATCCCAAAATCTAACCTTTAATAAATTAAATATCGAATATCCAAATACTACAAAAGCTAGCAATACCATTGATTTCCAAAATATATTTGTTTCTTTGAGAAAACTGCTAAAGATTATTCCAGCAATTGCAGTTAGAACAGTTGCAAACAAGGCTAGAATTGTGATAAACCACTGCTTTTGGCTTTCCCTGCGTTTATACTCTCGTTCCTGTAGCTGTTCACTTGCTTCAAGACTTCTGTAATCATTATGTTTAATAAAAAAGCATTCGTTTAATAAGCGTTGCTTAAATAGAAGTTTTAAAAAATTGTGTTTTTCAATATTATCCCAAATTCCTTTATAACAATTAGTATTATTGGAAAGGGAATTTAATAGTTTCCAATTATCAAAATTACTTCCTGAGTGTTCGAAATTAATCTTGTTTTCAATATATCCTCTAAATGCTTTATCGTTGTATATTTTTATAATTTCTTTTCTAATATCAGTATTTTCAGATTTTTCGTAGTCATTAGAAAAAAACTGACAATTCAAACAGCATATTCTATTTTCAATGTCTTTCATATTATATCTCCTTATGATTATTGTATTTAACCTTTTCATCTATGAATGTATTAAACAAAAACTCTAGCTTCTTTCTTTTACCTTTAATGTTTAGTTCATAAGCCTCTGAATTAATACACCTTGTAATGTAGTTACAAGCCTTCTTGTCGATTTGATTTCTGTTAATGTCCATAGTAGATTATCCCACCTTTCTTTTACTTGCGTTTAAGTTTGGTATTGGCTCTGTTTTCTATTGGCGTAGGACAGAGCCTTTTATCTTTCCTAATTTCCTTTATTTTTGCCTCAATATGTTGCTTTCAATAACAATAAGACTATTAAACAGTCTGTTTTGTGTCTGAGTGCAACACAATTATAAAGTGATGTATTGAAAATTAAGAAAACTATACCATTAATTTAATGCAACTTAATGAACATTTGCAAGCTTTTTTTGCAAGAAATCATAAAAATAAATAATTTATAAGTATCTGAATATAAGTGTGTTAACGGTTGGATTCGATTAAAAATGGTCTTGGTGTAATGGCTTAAAATGCAGACTATTTTTTTCAGAAAACACGCCAATGTATTTAATAGTTATGACATGCTATAAAAATGAGAAATGTCTTTTTGCATATTTTATTTTCATCCATAGAAGTGCACAATACAACATGATATATTATTTTGGTTAGGTGATTCTCAATGTATTGACTATTAAAAATTACTTTGATTAGAATAAATGAAATCAATAAATAACATTTATGAAAAGGTAACTGGTTTTCTCAAAAAAAACTGGCTATCTGTGTTCTCTTTATTATTAGCTGTTTTCTCGCTTTATTGGAACACATCATTAAGTAAACAACTAAAAAAAATAGATAAAAAATACGCTATTGAAAACACATTAGGAGCATTACAGGCTGAGATAGCGGCAAATAATTATTGTTTAATGGAAGAGTACAAGTTAAAGGTATTTGTTTTAAGTATTGCAAAAAGCAATCCAGATTTTTACCTTAAGCTTATAAAGAAATATCCTATTTTCCCACCTACACTATCTAAAGATGTATATGTTGCCAATTGCAACAAATTGGGTAATATAGAACCAAAGCTTGCATATAATATAATTTACCATTACAACATGCAAAATCTATTAAATGCACGTTATAAGCACCCTACACAAAACGATAAAACCTTAGAAAAACTATTTTACTTAAGACTTGTTTTAGGACTCCTTAGAAATGGTGCTAGTGTTTCTATCTTGATTGAGAAAGAAATATCAGATAGTGGTATTGATATTGAAAAGCTTAGCGGAGGAAAAGCTAGCTTGGAGAGTTTGGAGCGAAAAATTGATTTATGGCAATCTGTTATTGATGAAACGATAAAATATTACAGAAAAATACAAGAAGAAAAAGAATCAGTTGTTGAACAAACTGACATAAAGTCAAAACTTACTCCAGAACAAGAACTCCAGCTTTCTCTTTTTTACATGAAGCTTAAAGAAATTCTCCAGCAAATTACAGGGAAGAATTTTTTTGATATGAAGTAATCTTTATAGTATCTATTAGCCAACTTCTCTTTTGATAATATACTTTCTACAATGCAGTCGATTAAAAAATGCGATAGTATAATGCGTTTGATAGATTAAACTCCACGTGCAACAGAATCAACTGTTATTGTTTCAAGAAGTCCATCTAAATTTTTGTCATTATCAACAATTTCATTAATCATAATCAATGCAGTATCACTTAAACTGTTAAGCTTTGCTCCGATATAATCAATAACTTGTTCTCTTTGCTCTTGTTCGTACTCAATCTTTTTTGCTTCTACTGCTTTTTTGTGTAGTTCATAGAAGGTTTCTTTAGGATTTGGCTTTATGCTGAAATTCTTTAATTTTTCTTTTTTATCCTTACTGGAAAATCTCATGTAATACTTTGTCATAGCTTCACTTGTATGTCCTATAATTTCCTGAACTAAAGCTAAAGGTATATTATTCATTGCGCAGATAGCAACAAAAGTATATCGCAGACTATGGAAGCCATATTTAGGTCTAACATTGCTATTCTCATTTGTTTTTTGATTAATGAATCCATTATGCTTAAGCACCCTCATTACACTTGCGCCTACTGAGTTATGATATTTTTGATGTCGTTCTACCAATCGTGGTAATATATAATCGTTAATTTTCCATTTTTCAGCAACTGTTAACTCTTCATTAAATTCTCTAACAACAGGTATTGATACTTTAGTTTTATACTTTTTTGTTTTGGAAGGAACAATATAAATCATATCATTTTTTATGTCTGTCCATTTCAAGTAGATTGCATCCTTTAACCTTAAGCCAGTATAAACACCTATAACCAAAAGCATCCTCATTTCTGGCTTGCAGTCAATCTTTAATTCAGTTCCCTTAAAAGAGCCTAATATCTTCTGTACATCTTCAAGGCTAAAGTCTTCCCTTTGGACTGTATCAGCCTTTTTGTCTTTGCGTTCCACCTTGTTAAATGGGTTGACAGGGATTTGTATACGCTCCTGAAAATACTTGTAAATCCGTTCCAAAGCATAGAATAATTCATTGTAGGTTTTAGCTGATTTGCCTTGAGTATTGTAGTAATCAGCAAATGCAATAGTAACAGTTGGTGTTAGCTCTGATAAACCTTTTAGATTGCTATAGTTTACTTTCATCCAATCATGGAAATAGTTCCACGCATAAGTATAGGTTCTTACATTCCTTGTAGAACTGCCTAACCTGTTTAAATGTGCAACAAAACCCTCAAGAACATCTGTAAACATAATCTCTTCTGTGGCGTATATTTTCTTAGCTCTTGCAGTCTCATGGATAACATCTTCATAGTCTTTTAAAGACTTACTGGCAAGCAATATTCTATCAGCTTGTTGGCGTGCATCCTTGTAGTTTTTAGTCTTTAAGCTTTTACGTATTCTCTTACCATTTACAGAGTAATTTATATAGTAAGTGTCATTGACTTTTTGTAAATTAGTTAAATCCTGTTTAGCCATACTTTATCCCCTTATGTTGTTGATGTACATAAAGATAATGTATGCTTTTCTTATTTTCAAGCACCTGTACATAAAATGTACATAGTTTTATATTTCGTGCCTAAATATTTTGCTTCGAGTCCGACCTTCGGCGCCATTCTTTTTTACTGCTATAAATGCTATCTATAGTCACCTATAAGAATATTGAATTAATATTTCATTTCAAATGTATTGATATTGTTTTACTAATACCTTATATAATCCTTATAGTTTTATCTGTTTTCTATTAAGGTTTTAAAAACAATAATTGTAACAAAGAAGAGGAAAAATGAAAAAACTACAAATTCTATTTGTGGCATGTGCAATGCTATTTTGTGCATTGGCATCCTATGCGGCGTATGACACCTTGGGCGCAACTGTAACTAGTGATGGTACAAGGTTTGCTATTTGGAATCCTGACAAAATTACACCAGCAAATGTCTGGGTTCAGCTTCCTAAAGATTCGAATTTTACCAAATATCCTTTAGCAGAAATGACACTTACTGATTTAGGAGTAAATAATAAGGCTTACACAGATGTTTGGGGATATGTAGCTCCCCAAAATCTTGATGGTTGCCAATACTTTTTCGAATTTAATGGTAAAGTTGTTCGCGACCCATATGCTAGAATGACAACAGGTTATGTTACAGATCCATCAATAATAACTAATAATGGAAAACCTACATCGGATCCTACTTCGCAAATAAGAGAGTCTCAATTTGTAAATAGCGGAACCTTGGAAAATCCTGAACCAGCTACATGCCCAACTGGAAATAAGGTGCCAGCAGTTCCAGGTCCATGTACCCAAATAGTAATTGACCTGAATAACCCTACTTATGAGTTAAAAACCCTGGAGGATTTTAATAGTAATCGTCCCCCTCTGGCTCAACTTACTGATGCTATAGTTTGTGAAGTAAATGTTAGAGACTATACAACTAATCCTAATTCAGGAATATCGAATGGCGGAACCTTTACAGCTCTTGCCAAAAGCGGAACCTGTAATGGACAAAGCACAGGACTTCAGCATTTGAAAGATCTTGGAGTTACTCATATTCAGATAATGCCTATGTATACATACAGCTTCACAGGTTATTCGTATAACTGGGGATATAATCCTTTGGAATACAATGTTCCTCAGGAGGTCTTTTCAACTTATTTTGATGCAAATAGTACTACTCCTTATAGTACTAGTGACTATATCGGGCGTATCCAGGAGCTTCAAAACATGGTCGAGACCTATCATAAGAATGGTCTAAGAGTTGTAATGGATGTAGTTTTTAACCATACTTATGCTGCTTCAGTTTTTACTCCTAACAGTCCGGTTTCAAATGCATACTATGATACAAATAATGGGGTTCAAACGAATTATACCGGTTGCGGCAATACCGTAAATGTAACAAATCCAATGGTAAGTAATATGGTTGCTGACTCTTTAGCTTATTGGATAACAGTATATGGTATTGATGGATATCGATTTGATGAAATGGCTATATTTCCGTATACTGATGCAAGTTCATGGGCGCAATGTCTGAACAAACTAAATCCAGGACAGAATTATATATATTATGGGGAACCTTGGAGTACCTATGGTTTACCAGATAATGACCAGGATGGCTGCTCTTCAGGAAATATATCCTGTACTGAATATATGGACAATGGAGTTCTTACTCCTGGCGTAGGCTGTTTTAATGGTGGATATAGAAATACCCTAATAGGACAGAATCCATCTGCTCCTGAGTATGGAGGATTTCTATATAATCAATTTGCACCTTCAAATAACATGGAACAGGTTGGATGGGGGTATAACGGCTCAATAAGACTTTCTGAATCTTCAACGGACTCTCCCCCAAAAAATCTGGACAACCAGTGGGCATATCCTTATGCAAATATGCCGTCTGAAGCAATAAATTATGTTAGCTGTCATGATGGACTTTGTATTTGGGACAAAATATGTTCTCAAATGGGAACATATGATGGGCAAAGTGAGTCTTGGTCAAATCAGTATTTACAGCAGATTGATATGTTCTCAGCTGGAATCATTATGACTTCTCAGGGTGTTGCGTTCTTTTCTGAAGGCGATGAGTTTCTTAGATCAAAAGATGGAAATGCTAATAGCTATGACTTACCTTTAACAGTTAACTGGATTGATTGGAGTGCCAAAGCAACAAACCTAAATGTGTTCAAGTATTACAAAAAGCTAATTGCTTTACGTAAAGCAAATCCTGCGTTTAGGCAAAGTACATTTACTGATATTACAAATAACAGTCAAGTTTTTACTATAGCTAATCCTGGTAAATATCCGATGCCTAATGGACTGTTGGTTGGAAAATTGAAAGACAATTCAGGAAATCAGTTTGTTGTAATTTATAATTCTGGTTCAGATTATAATTATACAATTGGTTCAGGAAGCTGGAAACTCCTTACAAATATCAATGACACAGGGATTACCAGCATTAAGACAGGTCAATATCCTGCAGTAGGAACAGTCTTTACTCAAGGTCAAAATGTTCTATGCTGCGGAACATCTGTTACAGTTCTTGCAAATACAGCTAATCCTCAAACGCCTGTAGTACCAAGTTTGTAATAGGTTAAATAGTCGAATCTATTTGATTGTTGGCAAAGTTCTTGTGTGAAATGAGAACTTTGCTGCTTTCTTTATATGTCTATGGTGAATAAAGAGTTTTTTGGGTGATATACAACTTTTGTTTCTAAGAAAAAATCAAAGTTAATCTTAATATTAAACTTAAGTCTTGTTTTTTTTCATAATTTATAATATCATATTCATTATCTACATAATATACAAACTTTAGAATTTTTTATTGATAAGGTAAATTTATGATATCTGCAGTGATAATGGCAGGAGGTGCTGGTAAAAGGTTTTGGCCTCTGAGTAGACAGAGCAAACCAAAGCAATTTCTTAGTATAACGTCTGAAATGTCCATGATTCAGGTGACTGTCGAAAGACTTCTTGATAGAATTGATATTGAAAATATTCATGTTGTTACGGCAGAATCACAGTGCAGTCTGGTTGAAGAGCATTTGCCTGATATGCCGAAGGAGAATATTATAGCTGAACCTGTAGGTATGAATACGGCTCCTGCAGTGGCTTTGAGCGCTTTGTTTTTATCCAAAAAATATAAACCTGAAGATAAAATGTTTATTTTGGCTGCAGATCATGTTATTTGTGATGTAGAAAAATTTATTGATTCACTTGTCCCTGCTGAAGAAGCATCAGATGATGGTAACCTGGTTACTTTTGGTGTAAAGCCTGTTTATCCTGCTACAGGTTATGGTTATATTGAAGGCGGAGAAAATGTAAAATATGGGAATGTTGTAAATAATTTTAAAGAAAAGCCAGATATAAAAACAGCTGAATATTTCCTCAAATCAGGCAATTATTACTGGAATAGTGGCATGTTCATGTGGTGTATTGGGACAATATTGAGTGCTTATAAACAATACTTACCAAAAGTCTATAAGTTGATGGATGAAATATCTGAAAGATGGGATAAAGATGGCTTTAACACGGATATTTCTGATATTTACTCAAGAATGCCTAAAATTCCTGTTGATGTAGGGATTATGGAACAGGCAGATAAAAGAATCGTCGTTCCTGTAGATTATGGCTGGAGCGATATTGGAGGCTGGAAAGCACTTCATGAAGTGTCAGAAAAAGACGAGAATGGTAATACAGTAAAAGCTCCATGTGAAATTATTGATTCAAGTAATTGCTATGTTTATTCAGAAAAATTTGTTGCTTTAATTGGCGTAAATGATTTAGTTGTCGTTGAAACACCAGATGTTTTAATGATTACAGAAAAAGAAAGCTCAGAAAGAGTGAAAGAAATAGTAACTTCATTGGAGTCAAAAAAACTTCATGATTACCTGTAATCCACAGTTTTGCTAGCTGATTTTTTTAAAAAGAATGTTTTTTATGGCAAATTTGTGTTTTTCTGCTATATTTAAATTCATTTATATATGGTGTACTTTAAAAAGTAGAGCTATTCTCTAAAGTACAATAAATAAATAATCAACAGAAAGGTTAAATAGTATGACTATTAAAATCGGTATCAATGGATTCGGAAGAATTGGACGTTTGGTTTTTAGAGCCTGTTGTGAGCGCGACGATGTTCAAGTTGTCGGTATTAACGACCTACTTGATGTAGAGTACTGCGCATACATGCTCAAATATGATTCAGTTCATGGAAGATTCAAAGGTGAAGTTGCTGTAAAAGATGGTCATCTTGTTGTTAATGGCAATACAGTGCGCGTTACTGCAGAAAGAAATCCTGCTGATTTAAAATGGGATGCAATTGGCGCTGATTATGTTGTTGAATCAACAGGTCTTTTCCTTACAAAAGAAAAAGCTGAAGCTCATCTTCAGGCAGGTGCTAAAAAAGTTGTAATGTCTGCTCCATCAAAAGATGCAACTCCTATGTTTGTGATGGGTGTAAACCATAAAGAATTGAAACCTGAAGATACAATAGTTTCAAACGCATCATGTACTACAAATTGTCTTGCTCCAATGACAAAAGTTATCCATGACAAATTTGGAATCATTGAAGGGTTAATGACAACTATTCATGCAACAACTGCTACTCAGAAAACTGTTGATGGTCCATCAATGAAAGACTGGAGAGGTGGACGTTCAGCTCTTAACAATATTATTCCTTCATCAACTGGTGCTGCAAAAGCTGTTGGTAAAGTAATTCCTTCTCTTAACGGTAAACTTACAGGAATGGCTTTCCGTGTTCCAACTCCTGATGTTTCAGTTGTTGATTTAACATGCCGTCTTGAAAAAGCAGCTTCTTATGACGAGATCAAAGCTGCTATGAAAGAAGCTGCTGAAGGCGAACTCAAAGGTATCTTAGGATATACAGAAGACGACGTAGTATCAACTGATTTCACAAGTGAAGTTAACACTTCTACTTTTGATGCTAAAGCAGGTATTGCTTTAAACAGTAACTTTGTAAAATTAGTTGCATGGTATGATAACGAGTGGGGATATTCTCACAAGGTTGTAGATTTAATTTGCCATATGGCAACATTATAATATTGACAGGAAATATTTACTGCTATGATGCAGAAAAATAATAGATAGTCATTAGCTCGAAAATCCGGTTTTAGCTAACTGGGTTTTCGAGTTTTTTGTTTTATAAATTTAGGAGTAAAAAAATGGATAAAAAAACAATACGGGATATAGACCTTAAAGGTAAAAAGGTTGTAATGCGTGTTGACTTTAACGTCCCAATTAAGGATGGTAAAGTTGCTGATGATACTAGAATAAGAAAAGCTCTTCCAACAATTCAATATATACTTGATAAAGGTGCCTCATTAGTATTATTAAGTCACTTAGGACGTCCAAAAGGCGAATTTAAAATGGAATTTAGCCTTAGGCCTGCTGCCGAACGTCTTGAAGAACTTTTGGGTCAAAAGGTAAAAATGGCTTCAGACTGTATTGGGAAAGAAGTACAGAGAGAAGCAGATGCTTTAAATCCTGGTCAGATAATGGTTTGTGAAAATACCCGTTTTTATAAACAGGAAGACATGAAGTGCAAAACAGATGAAGACAAAGAAAGACAGGAAGCTTTTGCACAGGAACTTGCTAAACTTGGTGAAGTTTATGTGAATGATGCGTTTGGTACAGCTCACAGAGCGCATGCTTCAACTGCAGTAATCTGCAAATTTATATCTCCATGTGTAGCCGGATTCCTCCTTGAAAAAGAAATTGAATATTTAGGGCAGACGGTTGAAAAACCAGAGCATCCATTTATTGCTATTATCGGAGGAGCAAAAGTATCTGGAAAATTGGAAGTGCTGCGTCATCTGATGACAAAAGTAGATGCTATTCTTATTGGCGGAGGTATGGCTTATACTTTCCTTAAAGCTCAGGGACATGAAATTGGTTCTTCCCTGTGTGAAAGCGATTTGATTGAAACAGCTAAAGAAACTTTGAAACTTGCTGATGAAAGAGGCGTGAAATTTATGCTTCCTCTTGATAATCTTGCTGCAGATAAGTTTGATAATGATGCAGACATTGTAACTGTTCAAAATAATATTCCTGCTGATCGTATGGCATTGGATATTGGTCCTGAAACTGTTGCAGCTTATTCAGCTGAAATTGCTAAGGCTAAAACTATAGTGTGGAATGGTCCAATGGGCTGTTTTGAAATGGAAAATTTTGCTAATGGTACAATGGCAGTGTGTCGTGCTGTTGCTGATAGTGATGCAGTAAGCATTATTGGTGGCGGTGATTCTGTAGCAGCAGTAAATAAAAGTGGATTAGCTGATAAAATGAGCCATGTTTCTACTGGTGGTGGTGCTTCTCTTGAATACCTTGAAGGTAAAGTACTTCCTGGTGTTGCTGCATTAGATGTTAAGGAGTAGCACCTAAATTAGGTTATATTAAATAGCTAGACACTATTAAGTGTTTTTTTAAGTATCACTTTCTGAAATAATGAAAGTGATACTTTTTTGTTTCTAAATTATAAACTCAAAGTATTAACTTCAATATATCAGTATTTTTGTTTAAATGAATATTTTATTGTTTACTTTAAAAAAAGTAAAAAGGGATTATTTTACTTAGCTTATCTATTAGTTATTTATAAGCCTCAAGATATTGGTTCTTACTTGTTACCTGTATTTTTGTATAAACAGTCTATGATTATAGTTTTATAGAATTCTATGTTATAGTCATATATATTTATTAGAGAATTTATTATGGAAGATATTCTACAAAAAAGATTGTATGAGGATGTTTTAATCTTTGATGGTGGTATTGGAACAGAAATATACAAGAAAAATATTTTTATCAACACATGCTTTGAGGAGCTTTCTTTAAGTAATCCTAAAATTATTTCTGAAATACATGAGGAATATTCAAAAGCAGGTGCAGAAGTGTTTACTCTAAATACTTTTGGCGCAAATAGAAACAAACTTTCAAAATTTGGTTTTGGAAATAAAGTTCAGGAAATTAATGCTGCCGGAGTTAGACTTGCAAAAGAGTATGCGGATGAAAATACGTTATTAGCTGGATCTGTGGGACCTATTGGAACAATTCCTTATAATACGGGAATTAAAGATGAAGATATTGTTGATATGCTTGCAGAGCATATTTCTGCATTGAAAGAAGCAGGTGCAGATTTTATTATCTTTGAAACGATACCTTCATTTAGAGATGCAGATTTTGCAGTAAAAGCAATTAACCAGATAAAAGGTATTCCTTATATTATAAGCTTTGCTGTTGGCAGGGAGGGTGAATCTGCAAAAGGTGAATCTCTAAGGAAGCTTTTAAAGTCATTTTATGATGTTGACTTTAAACCTACAGCTGTAGGTTTAAATTGTGGTGTAGGTCCTGAAGGTCTTTTGGGAGTGCTTGAAAAGCTTATGCCAATATGTAAATATCCAATTATTGCTCAGCCTAATGTTGGTGTTCCAAGGCATATTGATAATAGGACTATCTATATGACAAGTCCTGAATATTTTTCCACTTATGCTGTAAGGTATTTAAATCTTGGTGTAAGAGGAATTGGAGGATGCTGTGGTACTACTCCTAAACATATTGCCGACATAGCTAGAACTATCCGCCCTTTAACAAAGAATACATTTTCAAAACAATGTAATGTTGAGGTATTGGAAGAAATAGTTCAGGAACCGGTTGCCACTGAAGAAAAGTCAAAATTAGGAAAAAAGCTTGCATTAGGCGATTGGATTAAAACTGTAGAAATTGTGCCGCCAAAAGGTTATCAGTTAACTACGACAATTAAAAAAGCGATCCAGTGCCGTGAGGCAGGTATAGACGCAATAAACATACCTGATGGCCCTAGGGCGAGTTCAAGAATGTCACCTATTATGACATCTCATTTCATACAGGAAAAAGCTGGGATAGAGGCAATTTTACATGTCTGTAGTCGTGATAGAAATTTAATTGGAATGCAGTCTGATCTTTTAGGTTGTGCTGCAGCAGATATAAAAAACCTTTTATTTATTACTGGTGATCCACCTAAGCTTGGTGATTATCCTTATGCTTCTGCAGTTTTTGATGCGGATTCTATCGGTATGGTGAGAATTCAGGCTAATCTAAACAAAGGGGTTGATTTGGGAGGAAATGCCTTAACAAATAAAACAGAAGCTCTTGTTGGTGTAGGGGCAGACCCTAATGCGATCGATTTTGAACGTGAAATTAGAAGAACTAGAGAAAAAATTGAAGCTGGAGCAGAGTTTATAATAACTCAGCCTGTTTTTGACATTGATTCGCTATTTACCTTTCTTGATAAAATAGAAGATTTTAGAGTTCCGGTTATAGCAGGAATTTGGCCTTTGGCAAGTTATAGAAATGCTGAATTTATGCAGAACGAAGTCCCTGGAGTTGTTGTTCCTGAAAAGGTCATGGAACGCATGGCTAAAGCAAGCACGAAAGAGGAACAGCGTAGTATTGGTATTCAAATTGCAAGAGAAAGCATTGATGCTATTAAATGTAGAATTCAGGGAGTTCAGGTAAGTGCTCCGTTTGGGAATGTTAATACTGCAATTCGTGTACTAAAATAAGTTTCTATTGTATTATTAATAATAAATAAAAAAAGCAGTTTTGAAAAATCAAAACTGCTTTTTTTGTATAAAATTGACATTACAGCCTGATTAGATTAACAGGCTGTAATACTTTATGGATTAATATCCTAAGTCTAACATTGCATCAGCAACTTTTTTAAATCCGGCAATGTTTGAACCTTTAACATAGTTTATATAGCCATCTTCTTCAGTACCGTATTTCATTCCGGCTTCATGAATAGATTTCATGATGTGTTTTAATCTTTCATCAACTTCTTCTGCTGGCCATATAAGTTTCATTGCATTCTGGCTCATTTCGAGTCCTGAAACTGCAACACCACCGGCATTAGCAGCTTTGCCAGGAGCAAATAGAATTTTTTCTTTGTGACAAAGAGTTACTGCATCAGCTGTACAGCCCATATTTGATGTTTCAACAACATATTTGCATCCGTTAGCAATAAGTTTCTTAGCATCTTCAGCATTCAATTCGTTCTGAATTGCGCATGGGAAAGCCATGTCAACTTTTTCGCCCCATGGTTTTTCTCCAGGAATAAATTTGGCGCCGAATTCTTCTGCATATGGAGCTACAACGTCGTTATTTGAAGCTCTGAGCTCTAGCATATAATCCCATTTTTCAGGAGTATTTATACCTTCTTCATCCAGAATATATCCGTCAGGACCAGAAATAGTAACTACTTTTGCTCCGAGTTCTGAAGCTTTCATGCATACACCCCAGGATACGTTACCGAATCCTGATACTGCAACTCTTTTTCCTTCAAATGAATCGCCTTGAGTGTTAAGCATTTCATTGGCATAATATACTGAACCAAAACCTGTAGCTTCAGGTCTGATTAATGATCCACCCCAGTTTAAGCCTTTACCAGTTAATACACCAGTATTTTCGCCTCTGAGTCTTTTGTATTGTCCATACATATAACCGATTTCTCTTCCGCCAACACCAATGTCTCCAGCAGGTACGTCAGTATTAGGACCAATATATTTTTGAAGTTCAGTCATGAATGAACGACAGAATCTTTTTATTTCAGCGTCTGATTTGCCTTTAGGATTGAAGTCAGAACCACCTTTGCCACCGCCCATAGGGAGTGTAGTAAGACTGTTTTTGAATATCTGTTCAAAACCTAAGAATTTTAGTCCTCCCAATGTTACGCTAGGGTGAAATCTTAAACCACCTTTGTAAGGACCTATAGCGTTGCTAAACTCAACTCTGTAACCTCTGTTTACTTGGAGTTCTCCTGTATCAGTTTCCCATTCAACCTTAAATGTGAAAATTCTGTCTGGCTCAGTAATGCGTTCAAGAATTCTGTTTTCAAGATAACGAGGATTATCGTTAACAAAATCTATTACAGTTTCGATAACTTCCTTTGCTGCTTGAATAAATTCAGGTTGTGCTGGATTTCTGCTTTCAAGAGCGGCCATAAATTTATCGAGTTCGTACATCTTTCTCTCCTTTGTTGATTGTTCAACTGATTTAGAAAATATGAAACCTTCAATGTATTGAAACATTATAACATATTACTTAATTTTATCTATGGTTACAAATATATTAAATTTCAATATTTACTATTTTTTTTTAACAAATTTGTAAAAATAGTACTTTGATGTTTTTGGTGGGAACAAAAATGTTCATTTTGAGGCTGATGTAATTATAAATCAATAGATTTAGGTTCATTTATTCGATATCTTTTTAAGATGTTAGGAGTTGCTTTTATTCCAGAATTATAATCAAGTACAATTTTTGCATGATTTTTTAAAGTGATTATTACATATTTTTTTTGTGAGTTTTTCAGAAGTTCAACAAAATGCTTTAAATTTTTGACTTTTTGACCATTTACTTTTTCTACTACCTGATGTTCCAGTTTTTGATATCCTATGTTAAAGTCATCAGCAAGAACTTTAGAAAGTATTACAATTTGGTTTCTCTCTGAAGTTATTTCCCCTTCATCAAATAAATATAAAAGTTCAAGAGGAGGTTTGACTGAGCTATCCCAATCAAAAATATAATTAGCGGTTAATGGTAGAAAAACAAAACCGCCAAATATGTAATATGAAGGGGATGGATTTGAATTTTCCAACGGAACAAGATGTTTGACTTTTTGTAAGACTTGTTCAATTTCAGTAGTTTTGCCATTTCTTAATATTTTAATTTTAATTTTGTTTCCAATATATTTTTTCCATATTAAATATGGGAATAACATATTCTCATTTTCTCTGAAAGTTGTGGTGCCGTCATTTGCTATAGTTATACCATCAATTTCAAGTACAATATCATCTTTAAGCAGTTTTGTTGTTTTTTTTACTTCAGGTAATATATGGGTTATTATTATTCCTGATTGATTTGGTTTCATTTTGGCCCATTTACGTAAAAAAGGATTTTCCATTTTTTCGAATTGAACACCTAGGCTTGGAAAACCGTTATATTTGCTGCTTTTTTCTATGTCGTTTAAGAAATGTTTGATAACAGGTGCAGGGATCATATAGCCTATATTGTCACTTTTATTTAATCCTTGAAAAGCTATACCAACCAGTTTTTTGTTTTTTACAACAGGGCCGCCACTGTTGCCAGGATTAATAGCAGCATCTATTTGAGCACCAAGAAGCCATTTTCTGCTGAAAGCATATAGTGTAGGTTCAATTCTTGAAACAACACCCTGTGTTATAGAAATATTATCACCGCCTATAGGGTAACCTAAAACAGAGACATTGTCCTGGAGGAATGGAAGAGTACCTATTTTAAGAGGGTGCATATTTTTGTAAAAGTTGAGATTATTAACTTCAAGTAAAGCTAAGTCACAATCTTCGCCAAGGGCAGTGAGTTTTGCTATATATTTTTTAGGATCTCCTTGACGGCGAACCATTATAAAGGTGCTATTAGAAACAATATGTGCACAGGTCAATATTTTATTATCTGTAATAAGACAACCAGACCCTGTTTTTGCCTGATTGGGTTGATTTTGCCACGGAGTATGTGGATTGGGTTTACTTGAAACAGAATAAACTTTTATTATGGAATCTAATGCTTTGTTGTTTGCTAATACAATGTTGCCGAAAATAATAAATATAAACAGGAGAGAGGTTAATATAGTAAAGTTTTTAAACATTTCTTAGTTCTCAAAAAATTAAAGATGATTAAAGCAATAAAAATTATAGTATTAATAATAGGAGATTGACCTATTTTTTGCAAAACATTTAGGTCAGAAAAACTGTATTCTATAAAGTAAATTGCTGATACTTATAGAGTTTTTTATTGAAAAATAATAAATATCTAATAAAAAAAACTTGCGAAAAAGACAAATTGGTATAATTTACACACTCTTATTCTAACCTCTATTTAGGAGAGATGGCCGAGTGGACGAAGGCGCAGCATTGGAAATGCTGTGTAGGGGAAACTCTACCGAGGGTTCGAATCCCTCTCTCTCCGCCATTCGCTAAAACTTCGGCGGATAAATCCGCATCTGATAGTCGAACGGTTGATTGACTATAATATTATTTATATATAGAGTGAAGAGCAAATATTTTTTTGATGATAATTTAAAAAGATTTATATAGTTGTATAAGGTAAAATAGGTAAAATTTTATGAACGGGTTGAGAAATATTGCCATTATTGCTCATGTGGATCATGGGAAGACAACAATGGTTGATGAAATTCTAAAACAGGCAAAACTGTTTAAGTCACATCAGGAAATCCAGGAATGTTTTCTGGATAGTAATGATATTGAACGTGAAAGAGGTATAACGATACTTTCAAAAAATATAAGCGTTACTTATAAAGATACTAAAATTAATATTATTGATACGCCGGGACACTGTGATTTTGGTGGTCAGGTTGAGCGTGTATTAAATTTAGCAGATGGAGTTTTATTGCTTGTAGATGCTGCTGAAGGACCTATGCCGCAGACTAGATTTGTGCTAGATAAAGCTTTAAGACTAAATTTAAAGCCGATAGTTATAATTAATAAAGTTGATAAACCTGATGCTAGAAGTAATGAAATTTTAGACAAAGTATTTGACCTTTTTATAGAACTTAATGCTTCTGACGAACAGCTTGATTTTCCTGTGCTATATGCAAGTGGAAAAGATGGATGGGCAAACACTGAAGAACAACCTGATAAAACTAAGTCCATTCTACCTCTTATGGATGCAATTATTGAATATGTTCCATCTCCAGAAGTTAGAGAAGGTCCTATTCAAATGCAGATTGCAAGTTTAGATTATTCTGATTATGTTGGAAGAATAGGCATAGGAAGAGTATATAGAGGTACTCTGGATATAAATAAACCGCTTACGCTTATTAAACGAAACGGTACTAAAACTCCAACACATATTAAACAACTTTTTGTTTTTGATGGTCTTGCTCGTAAAGAGGTTAAAACAGTTAATTGCGGTGACTTGTGTGCTATTGTTGGAATTCAGGGAATTGATATCAGTGATACAATTTCGTCATCTGAACTTCCTGAACAGCTTCCAAACATTTCGGTAGATGAACCTACTATTTCTATGGTCTTTAAGGTTAATGATTCGCCTCTGTTTGGACAGGAAGGAAAATATGTCAGTAGTAGACATTTAAGAAGCAGACTTTTAAAAGAAACTGAAAAAGATGTGGCTTTACATGTCAAAGAAACTGGTGGAGATTCTTTTGCTGTAAGTGGTAGAGGTGTATTACATTTATCGATCCTGATTGAGAATATGAGACGGGAAGGTTATGAAATGAGTGTTTCTCAGCCACAGGTAATCTTTAAGAGTATTGATGGCGAAAGACAGGAACCAATTGAGATACTTTCAGTTGATCTACCATCGGAATCTGCAGGAAGAGTGATTGAGCTTGTAGGACTTAGAAGGGGTGAAATGATCCTGATGGAACAAAGAGGAAATAGAAATCTTCTCGAATTTCATATTCCTACAAGGGGGTTAATTGGGCTTAGAAGTAAAATAATGACAGCTACTGCCGGCGAAGGAATTGTCTCTCATAGATTTATTCATTATGCTCCTTTTAAAGGAAAAATTCCTCAGAGAATTAATGGTGTATTGGTAAGTATGGATAAAGGTAACTCTTCTGCTTATGCTATTGATGCATTGCAGCAGAGAGGAGTATTTTTTATTGGACCAAATGAAGCCACATATGAAGGAATGGTTGTTGGAGAACATTGTAAAGATGGAGATCTTATTGTCAACCTTCAAAAAACAAAACAGTTAACAAATGTGAGGGCTTCGGGTTCGGATAAAGCATTAAAGGTTACCCCTCCTAAGAAATTAAGCTTGGAAGAGGCCCTTGAGTATATTGATAATGATGAGCTTGTTGAAGTTACTCCAAAAAATATTCGACTTCGAAAAATCTATCTTCAGGAGCATATAAGAAAACGTATGAAACGTGCTTCTGAATAGTTGTTTCTGCTATAAATGATTAGAGTAAAATGAATTCTGCAGATTGTTTTTCTATAAAATATTTAAATACGAATAGTTTGTTGTATATTAAGTATTTTATAGAAAAAGTTAATTAATTTGTTTAGTTTAGGGAAGATTGGAAAACTTTTTTAAAGCAGGAAACAATGAAAAAATCTGTAAACTACATAGAAAATTGTGGAAATCTAGACGAATTAAACAAGCGCCGTAAAGTTTTAGATATAGTTACAAAAGAAGCATTAGAAGATATTGTGAATAGATATCTTGTTTTGCTTGAAACTTCTTCTTCTGTTTATGAGCTTAGTGGAGATTCTGCAGTAGGGATATTTTCATCTGATTGGTGTAGGCTCCTTAATAATTCTTCCAGAAAATTATGTAATACTGAGGACAATTACGAAGCTTTTGAATGTGGCAAATGGCTATGTCATGAATCATGTTGGAAACATGCTTCTAAAATTTCTATAGAACAGAAGCGAGCTGTAGATGTTGAATGCAATGGTGGAATCAGAATTTATGCGGTACCTATTTACGTTAATGACGAAGTAATTGGCTCTATAAATATTGGATATGGTAATCCGCCTTCAGATTTGGATAAAATTTCTAAAATAGCAACGAAATATAATTTGGATCCTGAAGTACTTATAGCCAAATCTAAAAATTATAAGACCAGATCAGATGAAACAATAAAACAGGCTAAAGAACAGTTACAGTTTTCTGCTGATTATATTGGTCTATTGATAGAGAAGAAAATAAAAGAAGAAGAAAATAGAATATTTAACTGTATTATTGATTCTTCTTTGAATGCTTTGTGCATAAATAATCTAAATAATGATTTCATATATGTTAACTCGGCATTTGAGAAAATGTGTGGGTATAATTTTGTTGAATTAAAGCAAAAAAAGCTGATCGAAATACTTCCTGCTGATGTTGCAAATAAATTTGAAGAAAATATTTTACCTACTGTTTTAGAAAATGATTTTTGGAATGGGGAAGAATGGCTGTGCAGGAAAGATGGAAATGATTTTTTTGTTTCACTAAGTTCTTCTTTGATAAAAGATAAGAGTGGTGAGCCTGTTGCTTTTCTTAGCTCGTTTTTAGATATTACAGAACAGAAAAAAGTGAAACAGGCTTTAGAAGAACGTGAAGTTACTCTTAAAAATATTTATGACTCCAAATTAATGGGGTTTTTATTATGGGACGCTGATGGTGAAATAATAGATAGTAACGATACCTTTCTTTCAATGCTTGGATATACCCGGGAAGAATTTTTTGCCAAAAGAGTATTTTGGCTGGATATTATACCTGTAGAATATACCGAACTCTATAATTCCGTTGTGTCAAGCCTTGCTGCCAGAAAAGAAGTTCCTCCTTTTGAGGAAGAGTTTATTTGTAAAGATGGAAATAGGATTTCAGTGCTTATTGGAACAACTGTTCTTCCTGATCCCAAAATAGGCGGAGCTGCTTTTGTTATAGATATTACTCAGAGAAGGTTGCTTGAAGAGCAATTAAGACAGGCAGAAAAAATGGAGGCTGTTGGGCACTTATCCGGTGGAATTGCACATGATTTTAATAATATTTTAACTATTATTTTGGTTAATACAGAAACAGCTTTAAAAACAGCATCAAAAGGTAGTCAGGAATTTGCCAATCTAGAACAGATACGTTTTGCATGTTTAAGAGCAAAAGAAGTAGTAAAACAGCTTTTGTTTTTTGCACGAAAAACAAAACAGGAAAAAAGGCCGCTTAATATAAAGAATATTATCAAAGATACTCTGAAATTGTTAAGGGCAACCATTCCGGTAACTATAAAAATTACTTCGGAAATACAAAATGATTTATGGAATATTATTGCGGATCCTGCCCAGATAAATCAGTTATTAATAAATTTATGTACAAATGCTACTCAGGCAATGGAAGATGAAGGTGGCGAAATTACAGTAAAAATATTGAATGTTGTTTTAGGGCAGGAAGAAGTAAGACAATATGGAGATTTGAAGCAGGGTAATTATATAAAAATGGTGGTTGTAGATACTGGAAGTGGTATTGATCCTGCGATTACAAAAAATATTTTTGAACCTTATTTTACAACTCGTTCTGTAGATAAAGGAATAGGCTTGGGGTTATCTGTTGTGCACGGTATTGTTAAGGATTTAAACGGTTTTATTTCTGTAGAAAGTGACCTTGAGACAGGAACTTCCTTTGAAATTCTTTTTCCAACAACCAAAAAAGCTATTGAATATAGTGCTGTAGATACTCAGTATAAAAACATAGGTGGAGACGCAACAATATTGATTATTGATGATGAAGAGGCATTGGTAAGCAGTCTAAATATTATGCTTTCACTTATGGGGTATTCTGTTGTTGGATTTACCGATCCTAAAAAAGCTTTTGAGGAATTTAAATCTAATTCCCAAAAATTCGATCTTGTGATTACTGATATGACAATGCCTGGTATTACGGGCGATGTTTTATCTCAAAAGATATTACAGGTGAGAAACGATATTCCAATAGTACTTTGTACCGGCTATAATGATAAAATTGAGGAAAATTCAGCATATAGCAAAGGGATAAAAAAGTATTTAGAAAAGCCTTTTAATCAGCTTGAACTTACTAAAATTATTAATGAGTTGCTTAAATCCGATTAATTGGGAAAATTGTTAGAAAAGTCAAAATCAAATGATACTTACATTAGATTACCCAATGGTCCTAAATCTATATTCAAATCTTCATCTTCCAAGCCAAAGACAACTTTTAATTCCTGCATTTTTTCTTCCAGTTTCATAAATGTTTCGCCAAGTTTTTCTATTTCTTCTTCAGTAAGGGAATTTCCTTCAATTCGTTTCATTCCCTGTCTTTCCATAAGTTGTCTTAATAACTCAATAACAGTTAATACCAGTTTAGCCAGTCCTTTATCAATATTATTGGGGTTGGCGTCGATTCTATCCGGCAATAGATTATTTATCTTATCTATTTCGTCAGCAAAAAATTTTACAGAATCTTTTTTTTCTTCAGTCATAAAGATTTATTTCAATTTTATTGTTTTTACAAAATTATACGGAGGCCAGGGGCCTGAAAATAGAAATTTGAAATCCTGATTTGCTGATTTTTTTAAATTTGCACATGCTTCTTTAAAAATACTTTCGTCTTTTTTATTAATTAAAAACGATGCATTTAAAAGTAAATTTTCTGTTTGAAGCTTTTTAAGTACTTTTTTATGGTTAATTTTGTTTAAAAATGTATTAATTTGATCAATACATTCATCAGCCTGTTTTATTATTAACTCATCAACTTTATATTTTTCAAATCGTTTCTTTAGGTATTCGCTTGCCGGAGATTTGCCCTTAATCTTATTTTCTTTATTATTGATTTTATTTAACTTTTCTTTATATAGCTGATCATAATTCCAAATAACTTTTATTCCGTATTCGGCCTTGCCGGAGATTTCTATAAAATTTTTCTTTAGTGTACTGTAATTTTTTTTTAACAGTGTCAGTGCTGTAATCTTGTCTTTTATTAAAGAATTAAATCTCATTGGAAGTACATCAAAATGATCCATTACTTTTTCAATATTTTTCTCATGAATCAGAATTCCGGCTTTTATATCTTTAACTTTTGATTGAATATGCTCTCCAATAATTGAAACGTCTTTATATGAAATATTTACAAAATCACCGTTTCCTAAACTTTTAAAATCTGTAGGAACTTCACGGTTTTCTGTATTGATCATAATACAATATAGATAAATTTTATTCTGCATATTTCTATTCATCTTCGAAGAACTCTGTATGTTCTCGTAGTTTCTCCATAGTTTCCACAGAACTTATTAATGCTCTTAGCCCGACATAAATTAAGTCAATATCAGCAACAGAAATTGTTAGATCTGCAGCAAGCACAATGCCTTTATCTAATGCTCTGTCCAATACTTCCAGTAGAGTGATATCTTTATCAGCAAATAGTAGATCACCTTCATGCATTTCCTAATTAAATCTCCTGCAACTCTATGAAGTTATACGGAGGCCATGGGCCTGTAGGTTCAAAAGAAACTCCTTTGAATTTAAATTCGCTTACTTTTTCTTTAAAAAAAGTTACTTTTGTCTTTTCAATAAGAAAAACTGCATTCAGGATCATCTCTTCTTGTCTGCCAGTAGCGGTTTTTGGTAGATTTTTATTTAACTTTACCTTTAATGTTGTCTTTTCTATTTCTTTTAGAAATTCGGATTTGATAAGGTTCAGTTCATTTATCATTGTATTTTTAAGAAGTTCTTTTCGTTTTTTCTTAAGAATATAAGCTTTTCCGGGAGTTGCTGAATTTACTTCATTGTCTAGTTGGATGATTTCCTGATTTGTTTTTATCAACTCATTGGAAAAAATGTCTGTGTTACAAAAGGTTTTTAATCCCCATTCTTCTTTGTTATTCAACTTTGCAAAGTTTTTTTCTATTACAGATTCCTGTTTGGCAAGTGATGATATCAAGTTTTCTTCGGTAAAAAAGAGTGTCGCAAACTTAAATGGTATAACGTTTATGTTTTGTTTCATTACATATTCAATTATATATTCATGCTTTTTAGCAAATTTTTCCAGCCATTCAAAGTTCTTAATATTTTCCTGAAGAACTTCTCTTCCAAAATCATTTTTAGTTACTTTACTCACTACTGCGTAATAACTTTGAACAGGAATAAAATAAAAATCATTATGTGAAGATTGAATAGCTGCATAATCAAATGATTTATCAGCAACACAGTAAAGGTAAAATAGATTATTGTTTTTATTGTCCATTTTTTTTGGCCTCTCTTACTGCGTTCAATCTATCAAGTATAGCTGCTTCACGTTTGTCGTATTCATCTTCTTCTATTTCATCAAGTTCAAACTGTAACTGAAGTGTCATGAGTTCATCCATTATTTTGCCTTCATCTGAAACTTCATTTTCAGCCATTTCGTCGATTTTTTCTGCTATCCACATTAATCCTTTAAGTGGAGAAAGTATAATATCATCAATAATAAACATATTAGTACCTTAGATGTATGACAATATAAGTTGTAATCAGGTTTTTATTTCTAAGTTTACAAAATTAAAAGGTGGAACACATGCTACGTATTTAAGCTTGACAACAGAACCATATTCTTTATCAAGTTTGTTGATGATAATATCAAACTCAGGTTCCTGTTTTTTTATTATAAGGAATGCTCCGTTTATTATCATTTTATCACCATAAGTTTTATTTTCTACCATTTCAACTGATAATGGTTTTAAGCCGTCCATAATTTTTTTGAGAACAATTGTTTTTTCATTTTCCAGAGCATTTTGTACCATTTCCCCTATTCTTGCTCTCTGATGATGGGTTTTTTCCGGTGGTTTTGATGCAATTGTTTCTTTTAATGAGGCTATGTCTTTATATTTTTCCAAAATATGTGTGAATATATTGTCCAGAAATATAGCTTTGAGTCCAAGTTCTTTTTTATCATCAAAGTATTTTAATAGGTCAGCAAATTTCTTATAATTATCTTCAAGGATAGTTCCTATTTTTTTATTATTTTCAGCTATTGTTCCGAATTTGACAGGAAGAACAGTATATTTAGCCATAACTTTCTCTATGACTGTTTCATGAGTCATCATATTATTTCTGGATACTCTATACTCAATTATCGGAGAGTCACTGACAACTGCTGCAATGTTGTTATACAGTATCATATTTACTTCGCCTTTGTTTTCTCCAATACCTATATTGCCAAAGGATTCAGCTTTATCTGTTTTAACAATGCAATATATATATTTTCCTAATTTTTCAGCCATAAGTATTTCCTCTTTATTTATAACGAAGGTATTTCTGTTTTTGACTTATTTTGCTACAAACAACCTCGGTAATTTGTTAATTTTTTCTAAAACCAAATAGTTTTAGGTATAATTAGGCTGTAGATCGAAGATTTTCCGCTCTTCAGACATTCTTAATTTCTAATTAATAAGTTTGTAATTAACTAAACTTCCCATTCTTCCGGATAAATTGTTATGTTTGCAAAGTTAAACACAGGTAATGGTCCGGTATAGGCGAATTTTATTTTATCTTTAAATTTTTCACTCAAGTCATCCATTATATTATCGAATTCAATTTCATGGCCTTTCGTTACTAGAAAAGCCGCATTGAGAAACATGGCATCACCGTATGTTTTATTCATTTTAAATTCTATAGCGCTATATCTGAGTTCACCGACTATCTCATCTGCATAGTCTTCTTTCTTTTGTTCAATAGCTTTTTCTACAAGTTTACCTATTTCTACTTTAATTTCATGTTTATTCTCTTTGTTAACTTCATTTAGTTTTTTCTTTAACCCGGTAATATCTTTGCTTTCCTGGTCAATTTCTTTAAAAATAGAACTCATATTGGTCCAGGATGCTTTTACATTTAATTCTATCATATGATCCATGTTTTGCAGCATAGTAATAAATTCACGATATCTTTTGTCCAGTAAGTTTCTAATTTCATCAGTAGATGCTGCAACTGTTCCATATCTGACAGGTAGAACGCTGTCAAATTCTTTCATAACTTCTTCAATAACTTTTTCATGAGCGAGGATATTTTCCCTGCTGACAACAAATTTTGTGATGGGGTGGTTGCTGACTACCACTGACAGGTTCTCGTATCCTATTGTTAAAACTTCATCACCTCTACCCCCTATACCAATGGGACCGAAATTTCTATCCTGATTGGTTTCAATTATGCAGTATATGTATTTACCATCCTGGTACATATTTATTACTCCTTAAGCTTTAATAAGATCTTATTATCAAATTGTTCTTTACTAAAATCTATTTTTTCAATAGTATTGTTTGTGTATCTTAATGCCGCGAATATGTTAAGTAGATATTTATATGCTTTGTTTATTTCATCAAATTCCTGTGCTGTTGTATTTCCTTTTCTGTCTGGATGATTGAGAATTGCTTTGTTCCTATATGCTTTTTTTATGTCCTGCATTGTTGCTGTGTCTTTAATGCCTAATAGATTTTTTGAATCTAGTATTTTTTCAAAATTAGTTTCAATTAATTCAATGGTATAAAAACTATAGCAGGGCAGGGGGCCCACATATCTGAAATTTATGCTACTTTTGAGTTTACTATCTAATTCATCAATAGCATTGTCAAAACTGTTTATTTTCTGTTTCTCAACCAGAAATGCTGTGTTGAATATCATTTGATCATTCATAACATCATGCGGCTTAGTCTGACAGCAATAGGGCTTTAGATATTTATTACATTCGTTTGCTTTTTCTTCATTGAAGTTTTTTACAAGTTTTGAGATAAGAAAGCCTATTTCCTGCTGGTCGGCTAACGTAACCCCTTCTTTTTTACTTATGATTCTGTTTTTAGTTTCTATGACTTTAGGATTTTCTCCAATCATTTTTAGAAAATTAGGGAAATCTGCCCAAGATCCAATGATGTCAATTTCAATTTTGTCTTTAACTTCTTTTTCTAAATTATTAAGAAAATCATATGAATTTTTCAACAGTTCTAATATTTTATCTTTACTTTCCAGATATGTTGCAAGTTTCATAGGAAGAACAGTAAATCCTAATTGCATTATCTCCTCAAGTACTTGTTGATGATGTAGTAAAAGCTGTGCTACTTTCTTTTTATCTGCTTTGTCAGGTATAATTACTTCGTCAGTATTGCAGATAATTGCTGAAATGTTTTTATATGAAACTACTTCTATATTATTCTTGATATCTAATTTAATGTTATTTTGGGGGAGGCTATATAATATCCCAAATAAATATTTTACGGTTTTTTCTTCCATTTTATCCTTTTATAGAGACTATTTCTTTTGATTTCTGACAATATCAACAGCCATCATTAAGTGTTTTTGATTTATTTCGATTTTATCTTCTTTCAGTTTATCTATATCATAGCTTTCATTTTCAGCCAAATAGTCTTTAATTGAAAAAAGAGCGGCTTTCCTACAAATAAATTCAATATCTGCTCCTACCATGTTTTCTGTTATTTCAGCAAGTTTCTTAACACTAATATCTTTACTTAAAGATTTTCCTTTTAGATGTATATTAAAGATTTTTTTTCGGATATTAAGGTCTGGCAGAGGAAGTTCAAACATTAAATCGAATCTGCCACTCCTCAATAATGCCGGGTCAATAAGGTCTATTCTGTTAGTTGCAGCCAATACTACAACCCCTTTAAGTTCTTCGATTCCATCCATTTCTGTTAGGAATTGACTTATTACTCTTTCAGTAACATTATCTCCTGAACCTCCTGACATATTTCTTAATGGAACAATACTGTCTATTTCATCTAAAAATAAAATTGTAGGAGCTGACTGTTTTGCTTTTTTAAATATTTCGCGAACACCTTTCTCTGATTCACCAATATATTTATTTAACAGTTCAGGTCCTTTTACTGATATGAAGTTTGCACCGCTTTCATTTGCTGCAGCTTTAGCCAAGAGTGTTTTTCCGGTACCCGGAGGGCCATGTAAAATAATTCCTTTGGGTGGTTTTGTATTCAGTTTTCTAAAGAGCTCTGAATATTTCAGCGGCCATTCAATCGCTTCGATTAAAGCTTCTTTGATTTCGTCGATCCCGCCAACATCATTCCACTTTACATTTGGGACTTCTACAAAGAATTCTCTTATGGCTGATGGTTCTACTTCTTTCATAGCTTCGATGAAGTTATCCATTGAAATGTTCATTGACATTAGAGTTTCATATGGAATATCTATCATTTCGAAATCTATTTCAGGTAATATTTTTCTTAGTGTGAGCATTGCAGCTTCTCTGACAAGTGCTTCCAAATCAGCCCCTACAAAGCCATGAGTGACTTCTGATAGTTTATCAATGTTAAAATCTTCTGAAAGTGGAATCCCTCTTGTGTGTACCTGTAATATTTGTTTTCTGCCGTTTTTGTCGGGAATCGGGACACATATTTCCCTATCAAAACGGCCTGGTCTTCTTAAAGCCGGATCTATTGTATTAGGGATATTTGTAGCCGCTATTACAATAATTTGTCCTCTTGATTCTATTCCATCCAAAAGAGCTAAAAGTTGTGCTACGACACGTCTTTCTACCTGTTTTTCGCTTCCCATATCTTCTCTTTTTGGAGCAATTGCGTCTATTTCATCAATAAAAATAATTGCAGGAGCATGTGCCTGAGCATCTTCAAATATTTTTCTTAATTTTGCTTCACTTTCACCGTAAAGTTTTCCCATTATTTCAGGACCTGAAATGTGTGTGAAATATGAATCGGTTTCGTGTGCAACGGCTCTGGCAATTAGAGTTTTTCCGGTACCTGGAGGGCCATGAAGTAAAACACCTTTAGGCGGCTCAACACCTAAACGTTCAAATACCTGGGGAAATCTTAAAGGAAGTTCTATCATTTCTCTTATCTTTTGAAGCTGATTGCCCAACCCCCCGATATCTTCATAAGCAACTGTGGTTTTTCCTTTTTCTATTTTAGGTCTGTTTGTTTTTAGACTAATAGCAGTTGAACTTGATATTTGTACTACATCATCAGGGTATGTGTCAATAACTTTGAATTCACAGTTTTTTGCGCCAAATAAAGTAGTTCTTAATCTGTTACCTTTAACAACCGGGATACCCTCAATTAGTGTACCTATATATTTTAAGTGGTTCGATCTACCTGCAGTACTGATAGCTGTTAACGGCTGTAGTGTAATTTTTTGTGCAGGTTTGCTTTCACAGGGATAAATAGTAACTTTTTTATCAAGTCCAATATTAGCATTTTCTCTGATAATTCCATCTATCTGAATTATATCTTTACCTCTGTCTTCAGTATAACATGGCATTATTTTAACCGGTGTTTTCTTTTCGCCTTCAAGAATTAAAATATCGCCTATTGATACACCAAGTTCAGATATATCTTTGGGATCTATTCTTGCAATTGCCCGTCCGACATCTTTAGGTAAAGCTTCCTGTACTTTTAGACTTTTACTTTTAATTTCATCATTCATGATTATTAGCTTCCAAAAAATATATGAGAATTAACTATTGAAAAATAATATCTTTTATTTTAGACAGAGATTCCAAACCTATTATTTCATGAGGTTGCTGCGGCATTTCAATAATAGTAACATTTTTAAATTCATTATTTATTTTCTCTAAATAGATTTTCTGCTGCTTTTGTCTGCTTCTGCAAAACTCACATCCATCAGATTTTAAAACATTATTTACTACTATACGTTTTATACTTATTCCCATTTTATTTAAAGTTTGAGTCAACTTTTCAGTTTCGTATACAGGCATTCCTTCCGGTAATGTAACAGGTACAAATTCACATTTGTCAGGATTCTTCAGGATTGAGTCAATTCTTTTTATCATACGCTTCAAATTCATAAGAAAATCATCGCTTGTATCTTTTACATATTTCCCTGCAAAAGACTTTATCACAAATTTGTATTTCCATCGGAGTTTTGCCATGACTTTTACCCAGTCATCAATTAACCCAGGAGAATTAAGCAGCTTTAATGCATGACCTGTTGGTGCAGTATCAACTACATAGTATTCATATTTACCTTCTTCAATTAAATCCACTATTGTTTTAAAACCCATTATTTCATCCATTCCGGGAATTGGTAGATTGAAAAGAGAATTAACATCTTCTTCATCAAGATTAGTAGTAGTATCCAAGAGCTTTTTCAGTTCGCTTTTATGCTGATTTTTAAACTCTTCAAGCATTAGGTCTGCATTGACCTCTACTGCAGATAGATTTTCTACGCCTGTTACTGATATTATTTTTTCGCCGATTTTCTGATTGAGGCTATCGCCTAAAGAATGAGCCGGATCAGTACAGATAACGAGAGTTTTATATCCTTTTGAGGCAAAATGCAAGGCTGTACTTGCTGCACAGGTAGTTTTACCTACACCGCCTTTTCCTCCAAATAAAATTAATTCCGGCATATGCTTTTCCTCTGTCTTCAGAAACTTTAAAAAATTTGCAATTTAGTGATTTTTCAATCATAAATCAAATATCATTAATAATTATTCTTAAATCTCATTTAGTTCATATTTAATAGAACTGGTTTGGTATCTATCCCGATAAATCTATCGAGTAAATGGTTTCTGGTCTGTAGTTCTAAGGTCTGTTGTCTATAGTCCACCTAACTTTACTTTTTAATATTGATTTCAAGGATACCGTTTTTGTATTGGTATGTAAGATTATCTTTTTTTAGGTTCTTGTTATTAAGTAATACTTCTTTTGAGTATTTTTTTCTATTTGTTTCGGCTGATACCTCTAAAATATCACCTTTCAATTCTACGTTAATACCTTTTTTACTTACGCCCGGCATTTCCATAATGATACAGATTTTTTTCTCTTCATCAAAAACATCTGTTATGGGTTCTCTTATTTCATCGATATCTGTTGTTCCTTTTTCAGTATTTTTTTTGATGTTTCCGAATGATTGAACAACCGGTTTCCCTCCAATTGCTGATTTTACTGTGAAACCGTAAACGCCTTTCATTCCTTTTTTTAAGCCATCGAGGTTTATCTCTCCCTCTTTACTTATTCCATTTTGCTCAATATCTTTTAATTCAGATGCTAAGTCTACCAATTTTTCTATACCTTCAAAAATGCCACCTAATCCTAAATCGATATGAATCCCCTTGTCTTTTTTCTTTTTCTCTGTCATTTTTATTCTCCCTCTTTTTTATTCAAATTTGTAGCTATTATCATTTGAGTTATATTTTATTGGGATTTGTTATTTTTCAGCCCTTTTGGTTATGAATTAGTAATCAACTTTCATTGTTTTCCAGTTTTTTTCAGATGCTTCTAACATTTCGTTTTTGCTTTGCATTTCTTTGTATTCTTCAGATTCCATTAACTCTTTCATTTTAGTATTAATTTCTTTCAACTTTTTAAGCAGTTCTGCTTTTCTTTCATCTAATGCGAGACATTCCTGTTCAAGCATTGTTTTTTTCTTATCAAGAATATAAAGCTCTAGATAAGAAGATTCTCTTGAACTCGAAATAGGTGTTTTTATTGCTGTTCCCATGCTTTTGATATTTTTCATTCCGGATACTTTTTTTCTTGAACTCATAATTTCTCCTTTTTTAAAACAATAGAACAACTGAGTATTAGAATATTTGATTTAAGATTCTAATAGTTGAGATTCTAGTGTTTTTCTAATCAATTGTTCGTTTGTATCTGTTTATCCTGTGTGTTGGTCAACCTCTTTTCCAGCTCTACTAATCTATTTTTCAAATCTTCATTTTCTTTTTCAATATTTTTAAGCTTACTTTTTGTAGAGAGATATGAATCGTTTTCCCACCAGTTGATTCCGATTTCTTTTGCTTTATCTACAGAGGAAATCAATAACCTTATTTTTATCGTTAGAAGATCAATATCTGCTATTTGTATTTTTATATCACCTGCAATAACTATGCCTTTATCGAGTATTCTTTCTATTATGTCGGCCAAATTGGTAGTTTGAATGCTATGTAAGTTTTGTTCAGACATTTATAAAACTCCGTATGTTTACCTGTTTTTATATAAAATGAAAAATACTGCTGCCAAACTTTTATTCTTCTTCATTATCTTTTTTCCGTTCATACGAAATAACTTCAAGTTCATTGTCAAGTTTTACCACATAAATATGCCTATCCTGAACTTTTGTAGGTAGCCCTATTGATTTGATAAAAGCACTTTCTTCAAAAATTATAGCTTCGCTACTCCAACCTTCTTCTGTTTTTGTTATTTTTATAATTTCCGCATCTTTATTGAAAACTTCTTTCATGAATTCAATAATTGTTTTTCTTACTTCTTTAATTTTCATATTGGACCTCAATAAAGAGCTGTTGTTAACTGCTTGCCTTTTCTTCTTCTCCGTTAATTAGAAGCTGCACGAAAAGTTTTTCGCGACTCGCTTCTAATTAATTTTTTGCTATCGCAAATGTAAATTTGCCTTTCAACGCTCTATATTGAGCGTAAATGAATAAAGTGAAAGGCAAATTTATGATATATAATGTTCCTTACCTACCGTTTGATTTCAACATAATTGAAGAATTAGATACCGATTTAATGGAAATTTTTCGAAAAAGTCGCGAACTTCTGGAAAAGTTTCCTGAAATCAGAGAATCAATAGTCCGAGATCAGGATATACACGGTCAGAAGAAGAAACTGATCCGCAATGAAGTAAAACGTTATAATGATGTGCACATAAACGGAAATTACTATTTGTTTGACTGTATAGAAATAACAGAGCCGGTAAAACTCGAAAAAACAGGTCGGGAACGTTTGAAGCCGGAATTAGTACTTTATTTTCTTATCATCAGAGGACTGTGGGGAAGCATAAGTGACCACGCAGCCAAACAGGCAATACATGATTCAATAAGTATTAGCGCGGTTCTTGCTCATCACAGCTATAAGGTTCCCGGTTCGAACACTGTGCGTGAAAACCTGAATGCAGTTTCCAATAAAACAAGACGTTTGATAATGGATAGCCTTTCCATGCTTATTCTCCTTAAAGGTCTTGATGATTTCAATGAAGTTTACATAGACAGTACAGATGTTGCTGCAAATACAGCATATCCAACGGACATTTCAGTTTTATATAAACTTCTTGACCGGGTTTACAGAAGCTTCAGGTTTCTAACTGATGAGTTTGGCTTTCCCATGCTGAGTGACGGATGGCTTGATACAAGAATGAAAAAACTGAAATCACATCTTGCTTTTATCAATATGCAGATAGGCAAAAAGGGAATGAAAGGAAATGTTAAGGAAAAATTTAAACTCTTTGTAAGTCTTGCAGATAATATTATAAAATCTTTTTTCGACGAACAGGAAAAAATGTTGATCAAATATGAAACATCTGACTTAACCCCGGATAAAAGTCTTGCTCTTGACAGGCTCTGGTTTAAAATAGACAGTGATCTTAATGATGCCGCTTATGTACTGTATTATGCCGAACTTCTTGTTAATGAAAATATAAAACTTCCGTCAAGAGAGAAAATCCTCAGCATTTCGGATCCTGATGCAGCTTTCATACAGAAAGGACAGAGAAATCCCACCATTGGATATAAACCTCAAATCGGAAGAAGCAGAAATGGTTTTATAAGTGGTTTTCTACTTCCAAAAGGCAATGTCAGTGATTCCGAAATGCTTGTTCCCACAGTAATGGAAGTATGCCGTTCCACCGGAGTTAAGCCGAATCTTGTAAGTACTGATGACGGTTATGCATCAGAAGACGGAGTTGGTATACTCAAAAATGATTTAAACATTTTAACTGTCAGTATTAATGGAGCAAAAGGTAAAAAAATAACATCTGAAGATTGGGATACTACGTTATATTCTGAAGCCCGAAGAATGCGGTCTGCTGCTGAATCAGGAATGTTTACTCTTAAATACAGGCATAGTTTCGGTAAAATGAGAAGACGTGGGATTGAAGCAGTGGAAGCTGAACAGCTTGAAAAAATTATTGCGTATAATTTTATACATATGATTAAAAAGGAAAAAAACGGCTAAACCAGCCTGATCCAATTTAACATATCAAATATAAAAAAATATACTGCAATGTACCCGGTTTATAAATGTTCAAGAGTTTTCTCTTATAATTTGTGGAGGTACGACATAAATTTTAAAAATAATTAGAACGCCTTAAAAAAAATTGGATATCAGGTTATAATGTTATATAATTGAAAAAAATATTAATAACAAAAAACGTTTTCGTGGGCGTTCTAATTATATTTAGAACAAGGTCTTTTATTATTTCTTTTACCCTGTTCTGATTTGTTTTTGATCCGACTCGACTTGTTTCTGATGCTAGAACATCCTGACAGATTATCAGAAATTTTTCAATGTTTTTATAAGGAGAAATCTTTAATACCTTTAGAGTTTTTGATATCATAATTGTTCCGCGTATCGTAGGGGCAAATTCGCATTTTTTTGATTCTCGTAATCCCCTTACAACATTTACAACTGCTTCGGTATCCTGGGTTGGCAGTTTAGCTTTTGCTATTGCTATTTCAAGTTCAGTTTTATAGTCAAAGTGATCAACATCTAATGTTACCATCCTGTCTCTTAAAGCATCCTGACTTCTATGAACTCCTGCATATTCTTCAGGATTGGATGTAAACAGTGCTGTAAATTCTGGATGAACTTTAAGGTATGGTTCATCGCCGCTTCTTGCAACAGGCATATCCATTATTCTTTCCTGGAGTATTGATAGTAGGATATTATTTGCTTCAGGCCTTGATCTTGTGAATTCATCGTAGAGAAGAGTAAAACCATATTTACATGCAATTGTAAGTCTATTATCTACCCAGCGTTTATTCATGTCCTCTTCAACCTTCATAACACGTGAAACAAAGCGGTCTACAACTCTTCGCATTCTGTATCCCTGTTCTCCTCCAACAAGGTTTGAAGTAGTAAATTCTTCATCTCCGTGTATCATGACGACAGGTCTATTTAGAAGACTTGCTATATGTAATGCCATAGTAGTTTTCCCTGTACCTGAAACTCCTCTAAAATGAATAGGGAAACCAGCCTTAATATATGTCATAGCCCTGTCTGTTAGATCTTTAATATAAGGAGTTTCTACGAAATCCTTCATTGGTGTAGGTTCTAATACTGTGGTCATTTCATCTATCATTTGAACTACCTTTGAGTTTACTTATTCTTTTTAAATACCATTTTTCCGCCGCATTCAGGACAGAACTTATACTTATCTGAATACATATGTCTAACCTTGAAACCGCAATCAGAACATGTCTTTTCAAGAGGATGTCCGCATTCCGAACAGAAATTTTGTCTGCCTGAGGTGCCAGCACCACAACCTGGACATTTAAATGAATTCATTTTATAAAATCCTTTATTTGCTGCTTAAAATATATTAACTATACTTACATAAGTATAGTTAATAATAGGTTATTATTTTAGTGTTTCTTGTCAAATTCCTCTTTTTTTATAATAACTTAGCGGTGGGAAATATTTACCATCGACTTTTCGAATTTCATCATTTTCGTACATTTCTTTAGCAACTCTTCCCAATAATAGTTTTGAAATACCGCAGGCATCTTCCATTTCACCTACTCTTAATCCTTCATGGGGATGTTTTTCAACAAGTTCAGTTATTATTACACTTAGAGGTTTTTCGGGAGCTTTATCCTGTTTTTTAACTTCTTCTTTCTGTTTCTCTGGTTCCTGTTTTTTAACTTCTTCTTTCTGTTTCTCTGGTTCCTGTTTTTTAACTTCTTCTTTCTGTTTCTCTGGTTCCTGTTTTTTAACTTCTACCTTTTTTTCCTGTTCTTTCTGTGCAGTCTGTTCCTCCTTTGGTTCTTCTTTAACTTTGGCTTGAGGGGGTTCTTTTGCAGGTTCTTCAGGTTTGTGCTGTTGTGGAGTCCTTATGTCTACTTTAACTCCTTTATTTTTTATTGAATGTAGTTTTTTCCAGCTTTTAAGAGCAGAATTAAGATTTTCTCTGACTTCTAAAGTTAATGAATTTACTTCCATGTTTAGATCATGTAAAGTTGACTTTATATCTCCCATCATACTTTTGTAATTTTCTAATCTTTCTTTGCTGGAGTCAGTAAGAAATTCTATTGATGTTTTTTGTATGTTATCGACATCTCTTTTGGTAGATTTTATAACATCTTTAATATTTGCCATCATGCTTTTATAATCGTCCAGTCGTTTTTTTTCACTTTCTTTTAAAAACGATTTGGTTTCTTTTGCGATTTCTTTGATGTTGTTTTTTGTTTCCTGTAAAGTATTGAGGTCTTCTTTTCTTTTCATTTTACTGGTAGCTAGCATTTCAGAGACTTCACTGTTTATTCTTGTAATATCTTCTTTAATGCCAGACATTATATTGTTAAAATCATCAGCTCTTTCTTTTTTGCTATTGCTGATAAATTCATTAGTTTCTTTAGCTATTGAACTTATATCAGTAACAGTATTTTTTATTATATCCTGAATGTTTGACATCATATTATGGAAATCGTTTATTCTGTCTTTCTCATCATTTTTTAAATTATTTTTTACATCTTTGAGCTGTTCTTTTAAATTTTTTTTTCTTTCCGCTGATTCTTTCTGTCTTTCTTTGTGTTCCTTTTGGAATTCATTCATCATTTCTGCTGTGTCCTGCTTGGTCTTTTTATTCTCATTTTTTAAAAAATCTTTTATATCTTTCATGCTTTCTTTTTGATCTTTTGCCATCTCTTTTCTTTCCTGTGAAAAACTTTTGCATAGATCCTGTGTTTCTTTTACTATATTTTCGACAAAATTCTGTCTGTCCTGCATTGAGGTTATTATATCCTCTACCACTTTATCCATTTCAATAGCCATTTTAATGTCCTCCTTATTATATTAATTTTAAATTGATGTATATCTTCTATTATTTTCAAAATTAATTTTTTTTATAAAAAGAGCTAAAGCAAAATTTTGCTTTAGCTTTTTCTATATCCCAAGGTTGGCTTTTTTTCTCCACCTCCTTGCCCGTTTTTTATTTTCCTCTATTCTTTTTTGTTTTTCGAGTTTAAAGTTATTCATTAGATCTTTAAGGTCTTTTATTCTCATGTTTCTATCTTCAGAAAGAAAATCCTTTAGGTTAGTTATCATCTTTTTGTGTTGCTCTCTGAAGTTTTCTATCATTCCTCTTACTTCTTCTTCCCGTTCCTTTTGTCTATTTTGAATTCTGCTGAATAAATCTTTGAATTCTTCGATTCGGATTTTTTTATCTGTGGCAATTTGCTTTCTTAACAATGCAACTGAATTGCAGTGATCTTTTAAGAATTCATTAATTTTAAGCTTAAGTTCAGATTTGTTCTTTTGTGAAAGATCAGCAATTACTTCTGAGTATAAAGTGTCGAAATCTTTTTTTCTTAAGGTAAGTTTTTTGGCAAGTGATTCTCTTAGTTGTTCACGGATTTTGTCATCTTCATATTGTGAGTTGTCCAGTGTTTCGTAAATATTATTGATTAGACAACTGACTGATGAGATACTGTTATCGTAAAGTTCTACGATATTTTCAGTCATTCTTTTCAACTCTTTTTGTGGAGAATCATTTTCTTCTGTCTGAATTTTGTCAGTTTTGTTGATTTCGCTCTTTGAGTCTTCTTTAGCCTTGTTTATGTTACTGTTTTTGTTTTTTGTATTGCTCATAATTTAACCATTGGTATTATTTTTGTTTTTTAACAAAAAAAGAATCCTCGGCAAACTATGCTTTAAAAGTTTTTTATTCTAAAGGACAGTTTGGCAAGAACTCACATCAATGTCTATTATGCAGCAGTTGCAGTCAATCCTATTGCTTCTGCATACTTCAGATAAGTTTCTACTGAAGCTACTACTACACGAGCTTCTACTGCGAGCAGCTCAATACCTACGAGTGATACACGTGCCCAGGCATCTACTACGATACCTTTGTCCAAAATCCTGTCGACAACTTCCACTAGACTTGAACTTCCAATTGTTTTTTCTACAGCCATCGTACTACCATCCTTTCGGTATTAACTAATAATTTGGCGGTTTCAAGCGACTTTGATTACCTGCTAACCAAACTATTAAATCTGGTTATTACTTACTGCAATAACCGTTAAACCTGTCATAAACTTTAAGCAGTTTTAATGCCAGTTTATTGATGGATAGTTATTTTTTAGGTTATTCAACTAATGTTTTGAGGTAGCTGAGGAGAATATTTTTGATTGATTTTATTTTTCTGTTGGCTGATTGATACAGGTTTAATGATGTTTTATTTACTTTAACTATATCAATTTTTATTGATATGTGAATTGTGTATAAGATGTAACATTTAACATAGACAAGGAGTTATATTGTTAAATTACAAAGTTGATTTGTAGCAAAAAGTTGACACACTTATATGAAGTTTTTGTTATTTATTGGTTTTGTAGTCTTTTTGATAATGCCTGAGGTGAAATACCAAGTAATACCGCGGCCTGTCTTTGGTTTCCGTTTGTTCTTCTCATTGCTTCTGCTATTAAATATATAGGTATCTCTTTAAGTGTGGGGAGAATAGTCACCTGTGATAGAAAATCTGAAAAATCGTTTTCTTTTTGCCGAGTTGATATTACCTGAGTATTATTTTTTTGTATATGTTTAGTAAACTCTTTTGATGATAGCATTCCTGACATATGCTTGCTAACCGCAGTATAAACCATGCCATGTAATTCTCTGATATTTCCAGGATAACTATAAGTTTTCAGAATTGTTATTAGTTCAGGGTGATATTTGGGTTTTTTCTTTTGTAAATCTTTACTGGCTTCTTTTAAAAATTCATCAAATATCAGGGGAATATCTTCCAGTCTTTCTCTTAGCGGAGGTAAATCAAACTGATGCATAGAAAGACGATAATATAGGTCTTTACGAAAAGTTTCCTCTGATACTTTTTTTGCCAGATCTTTATTTGTTCCTAAGATAATTTTAGCATTTGAGTGCCTTGGAGTATCACAGCCAAGTGGGGTATATTCATGTTCCTGTAGTAACCTTAACAATTTAATTTGGGATTGGAGTTCCAGATCTCCGATTTCATCTAAGAACAATACTCCTTTTTCTGCTGATTTTAACATTCCGTCTCTTTTGCCTGCTGCTCCGGTAAATGCGCCTTTTGTATGACCAAAAAGGGTATCTGTAAACATTTGAGTGTCTAGGCCTGCTGTATTGACAGGGATAAAACTTCCGGTAAAATTACCATATTTGTATATTGCTTTTGCTATCAGTTCTTTTCCTGTACCAGTTTCTCCGGAAATTAAGATAGGTTGTGAGCTACATGTTATAGCTTCACAATACTTGAAAATCTTTTTCATTTGAGGATTTATTGTATTTATAGCAGAGAAAGCAGTATCAATATTTTCAGTATCAGTTAATAAGCTTTCTTTAAGATGAATATTTTCTTTTTTTAGATCTAATCCTAAGAAAACCTGTTTTAAGCAGTTTAAAAGTTCGTTGGAGCTAATTGGTTTAACAATATAATCAACAGCCCCTTTTTTTATACACTCTACCGCAGTGGAAACGCTGCTTATACCGGAAATAATAACTACAGCTATTTCCGGATAATCAGATAACATAATATTTAAAATTTCTAATCCACCTGCTTCCGGCATTATCATGTCAAGCAAAACCAAATCTATATTTTCATTATTCAAGATGTTGAAAAAATCTTCGACACCTGAGCTTGTGAAAACTTTTCTATAACCGTTGGTTTTCAAGATGATCTTGTAACTGTTCAATATATTCGGTTCATCGTCAAGGATTAAAATAGAACGGTCAAGATAAGTTTTTATAGATTTATTTTTAAAACTTGAATTCATTTTCGTTTTCTGTTTTCTGGTAAATTGGAAGAGTTATTTTTACTATTGTACCATTTTTCTCTTCAGAATCAATTTCAATACTTCCATTATGGTTCTGAATTATATTATGACTTATAAACAGTCCTAGTCCGGTACCGTCCTTTTCTGTTTTTGTAGTAAAAAATGGATTAAATATAGAATCGAGATTTTCTTCAGCTATACCGATTCCTTCATCTTCGATCTTTACTATTACATTGTTATTAAAATCCGTATATATTTTTATTTTTATTGCCTGGCTTTTTGATGTTAATGCCTGACAAGCATTTTCAATTATATTAATGAAAACCTGTTCCAGCTTTATTTTATCTGCTAGTACCTGAATGGGTATATCTGATAAAGTCAACTCAAATTTATCTGTTGCTTTCATAATATAGCTGTTAGTCATTTTAGCTGATTTTTTAATTAATTTATTAATATCAGTTACTTTTTTAGCTAGGTTTTTATTTTGAATAGAATACTCTTTTAATTCACTAACAATATATTTTATTTTTTCGGAGCTTTCTTCAACTCCATTCAACAAGTTTTTTATAGTTGTTTTAAACTTGTTTATTGACATGCCCATTAATTGCTGCTCATTATTTTTCTCCAGCAGGTCTATTAATTCATAAGTAAATTGCTTGATCATTGAAATATTAAGCATTATAACATGGTTAGGGTTATTTATTTCGTGTGCTGTTCCTGAAACTAGTATTCCAAGGCTTTTCATTCTATCAGCGTGAACTAATTGATTATATTGTTTTTCTATCTCTTTTTTTAGTTTATTTTTTCCCTTATCCTCATTTATAAAGATATAAATTTTTGTTTGAGTATGTGCATATCCTTTGGGAACAATGATTTTTACATTATAATCCAGAGATTGTCCCTTTGTATTGGCTTTGCTGCATGTTGTTTCAAAATAGCTATGCTCGTTAAAGGAACTAATTAATCGTTCTTTAAAAAGATTAATTATTGTTTCATTATAAAAAAAGTTTTGTATTTGCCCTGTATTTTCCTGTGAATCTATACCTAGTAATTCTATTGCTTTTGAATTGATTTTTGTTATTTTTACCATCGAAGCACATTTTAATATTTCAATGCTATTATTTTCTAAGTATTCCTCAATATTTTTAATGCTGTTCTTCTTTAACTGATCAAAATGGGCTTTTATCATTGAAGTATCACATTCTATAAAAGCAATGGGGAGATTATTGAGAATTTCATTATATGTCTGAAGAATTAAAGTATTCTCAGAATTGGAGTGTAAACTTGTAACTGTGCCGTATGAATAAATTTCTACCACATTTCCATTATTATCTATTTTTGGATGATCTATCCATTTGCAGTCGATCCAAATACCTTCTTTATTTAACTCCACTGTTTCTATTGATTTTGGTGATGATGATTTAACTATTCTTTGAATATGTTTTTTGTATCTGCTTATTAACGGTGGAGAAAGATATTTTGTAGTTGCTACCTTTGTTTTATCCTCGTTTTTAGCAACAAACATTTCACTGAATTGTTTGTTGCAATATTTTATTGTTAGGTCAGGGGAAATAATTTTAAACAGCATATAATTATCAAACTTTGAGATATTATATTTAAATAGTTTGTTATTTAAAGAAAGCAGTTCTTCATGTACTATTTTGTACATTGTAATGTCGACTAATATTGCATGAAGTATTAGACGGTCATTGTCTAGGGTTTCTTTTCTTAATCTGACAGAAAAATTTAAACTTGTAGATGAGTATGGATTAATTACAGCTTCAAAAATAACATGTTTTGAACTTTTTAAAGCATTATTTATTGATTCCTGAACAATTGTTAATGAATTTCCTGATACATATTTAAAAACGCTTGAGCCAATTACATCGCTAATATCCAGACCGGGTAAAACTTTGTTGATAAACAGAATGGTTCCTTCAGGTGTAAATATAATATCATAATATTCATTGTGCCTCAGATACGTTTCAAAGAGCCAATCTTTAGTTTTTGTTAATCGTCTTTCCATAAGTCAATGTATATTATTAAAAAAGTAGTTTTAAAAGCATTTGTTAATCTTTTGGTTTTATATCCGAAATTAAGTGTTTTTTGAAAAAATCAGTAAACTATTAAGGATGATTGCTGCATAATAAACATAAAGAACTAAATATAGAAATATCTAAGGTGTTTTTTTATGTTTATGGATAAGTATATCAAAGAAAAAAATTTAATTCAAGGTTTAATTGTTCTCGATTTAAAACTCTTTCATGGTTTATATGATATATTCAAAACTAATTGGTTTTGAAAAATACAAGATAAACCAAACGCATTCTTTATTTTATACACAAAACAAAATAGTTTTCGAAAAACTTAATATTTCTTCGAGATTAACTTTTGCCGAAAAAATAAAAAAACTAGAATACCTCCGGTATAAAAACCAAAAATAGCATACCTCGGTATAAACCAATTTTTTTTAAGATGGTTTGGTTGTTAAACCTTTATCATTTAAATCTTGTCATTTTTTGGCAAGATATTTTCAATTTAAGTTTGGGATAAGATATAACTCTTTCATTCTAAATGTAGTTAAAAGAATATCTTTTCCATTTTCTGTCACATAGTATTTATATTTTTTTGCTACCTTCTTCAGTATTCCGTGAACCCTTAAATTTTTAATAATTCTTGAAATCTGTCCGGTATTTTTATTTTTGAGTTTACTCCTTATATCTTTATTTTTAAATCCGTTAATATTGAATTCGCCCGGCATAATGGTCTTTAGAAGTTCTTCATCTTCCCTGTTAAAGAAGTTGAGACCTCTGTATGACCGGTCATTTGTCATGACCTTTTCTGTAACTTTATCAAGTTTTTTTCTCTCTATAGAGTGTTCTTCAAAAGCTGAAATAAATTCAATGTACCGTTTATTTGTCGCTAACATTTTGTTAGATATATCATTTATGAAAAAAATATTCTTAGGAGAAGAAGCATACTTCATTTCAACAGTGCCGTCCCTGTGATGTACCTGTCTGTATATGAAAAATTTACTTACATCATTACTGGTTGTTTCAATTCTCAAAACCTGTCCATATTTATCATATATCTTTATTGAGTTTTTGCCAAGAATATGTTTTACACAGGTGCCCTCAAGCAGTACCTTATATTTTGATCCTGCCTCTTCATTAAATGCCGCAGTAAAACGTTTACCGAGAAATGTTGCAATTCTGTCTACTTTAACTGTATGTATGGCTGTCCTGGTTATATCACCGTATATTGTAGCAAGATCTTTTAGGTTTGAAAAAATAATATCGGTTGAATATTCCAGCTGCATAATACTCCAGTTCAGGTGAGAGGAAAATGTTTTATGTACAGGACAGTAAGTTTCGGCATAGTAATCAAGCAGTTCTTTTAATAGAGAAGTATCAATACTATTTCCAAGACTCTGAGCTTTCTCATAATTCTCAATATAATCGAAACAGTTGTCAAGCATATGATATTTTATTCCGGCTCTATCAAGCTTCCCTGCAAGTATATTATGCCCATTGCAATAAAACTGTACCCCAAAAGGAGCATATGTTGCTATACGCATATAACATAAACCGAGATATTCGTCTATAAAATAAAAATAATAGTGTTTACATCTGCCTGGTCTGTGTCTAAGATATGATTTATGGGTTTCTTTGTTACGCCAGGAATAAAATGTAGAACAGCCTTCAACTGCAGATATAATACAGATCAAACCGGGATGATTTCCCCGTTTCTCAATAATTTCTTTTACTTTATCCTCTTTGCTGATTTTATAACTGTTTACAGGAATAATAGATACTTTATTTGTTTCCGAAAAATTCATGACGTAATCATTATAATCATCACGCAGCCCGGAAGCAAATTTCTTGTAATCGAATATCATTATTCTGTTGGAATAAAGGTAGCAGGTCATTCCTCCGGCATAAGAAACTCCAGGCAAACTGCCTCTTATTATTATTCTGTCGTTCACTGATATTGTTCCGGCTATTTCTTTTTTATAATTGTCGAGTATATTATTTTTCATTGGTCAGTTCCTTTTTTCTTTAATAATGACTATAGCTAATCATTAAAAACTGACCAATACTTTTTATTGCAACAGGAATAAAAAATACAAAGCAGCGGACCTCGCAAACTAAATAAGTTTATCAAAAATAAAAAAAATAAATGTTCCAAACTTTCTTGGTCCCGGCTAAGCTGGTTTGTGTAAAAGGGAATTTAGATTATTTTTATTTTAGGTGTTTGAAAAGTAAATTTTTTATTTCGATGGCTTTTTTATCTTCTGTATATTTCGGAAAGTTTGTACAATATTCGTTCCATGTGTTTTCTGCTTCATCAATATTATTAGCTTTTATTGACAATTTTATACTGAGCAGCATTGCTTCCCTGCAAAGCTCGGGGTTTTTGCTTAGTATAAAGACAGACATTGCATACCGATTTGCTCTTAATATTCTATCTGGATCTTTAGATAATATTCTTGCCATTCCCATGCGTGCTTCAATAGTAGATTTATTATCGCTCGGGGTTTCGAGTATTTTCTGAAAAATAATTAATGCTTCTTCAGGTTTATTATCTTTTAGAAGAGTATTTGCAAGATTTGCCAGTTCTATATTTGTGTTTGCTGTGGCAGGTTTAATAAAGGCTGCTTTTTTGTAATATTTAATTGAATCGGCTAGATTACCCTGTTCGAGATATGATTTTGCAATTCCTGAATAAGCATTTTGCTCTGTGAGATTATCTGTTGTAGTCTCTACTATTTTTTTAAAACATAATAGAGCTTCAGAATAATGTTTCGTTTCTAAAAAGAACGAACCTAACTTTAGTATAATATTCTGATTACAGTAATTTATTATATCATTGTCTTTTATCAGCGGCAGCAGTAGTTTTAATGCTTCTTTATTATTTCTTTTTTCAATATGAATTAAAGCAAGATAGAGTTTAGATTCAGACCTTTCTGAATTTGAAAGATTTGGATTGGACATTATTTTTTCAAAGTTAGCCTGAGCTTCATTCCAGTTTTCTTTTATATAGTTTATGCATCCAAGATAATAAACAGCTTTTGGCCAGTTCTCTGATTCCATAAGAGTTTTGTTATATTTATTAAGAATAGTATAAGCTTCGTCAAATTTCTGCTCATTTATACAAATTTCTATTTTAGTAAGTAATGCATTTGGGAAAATACTGCTTTTTGAATATTCTTCTATTACCTTGTCTAAATATTTATTTGCTTCTTTGATATCATTGAGTAAAAGGTAACATGAAATTATACTGTTAAGTGCATATGGATGCAGTTCTTTGTTTTCTCCATTCAAAACATTTTTCAAATGAGTTAAAGCTTCATTTACTTGATGGTTGTCTAAATAGGATAATGCCAGTTTATATTCGCACCAATTTTCTATTCTCTTATCTGATAGAGATGAAACAACTTCTTTCCAAAAAATCACTCTCTTTTGAGTGGTATTAATAGTTTGTGCAGAAGTCTCGATGATTATTTTCTTATTTTGTAATGTTAATAGTTGATCATTTATGAATTTTAGAGTCAGTGTAATTATTTCACTAACTTTATCTTCTTTTTCTAGACAATTTATACTTTGCATTGCTGCCTGGCGATAAAAATCTGTATTATGCTTAAATTCTATAACTTTCATAAAAGATTTAAATGCGGCCGAATATAATGTTTGTTGTTGTAGAGAACATGCCCTAATAAAATAAAGTTTTTCTTTATCGTGGATAAAGGACGATTTTAAAAGTTTATCTATTTCACTAACAGTAAGTGCATATTGTTTAGCAAAATATAAACATTCAAGTTTATGGTAAACTGCCTGATTTGCCTGTTCTGTTTTAGGGAACTGCTTTGCAAGGCGACCGTAAATATCTGCAGCAAGTTCATATTGTTTATTCTTTGTATACAAAAGAGCTAAATCCTGATATCCATCAATTCTCACTTCGTCATTAAGGTTATCATTATCTATAATATTATTATAAATTTCTATCGCTTTTTGTTGTTTCTTTTCTGCAGTATAATAATTAGCAATTTTAAGGAGAGCGTATGCTCTGTATATCTGTTTTTTATTTAATGTTCTATTGCCTAAATCCTCATAAATATCCATAGCATCCTGTTTCTTGCCGGTTGTATGGTAGATTTCGGCAAGATAAAAAGCAGCAGCTTCTTTTAAATGAAGCGAAGTAGTTTCATCGTCAATAATTTCTTTTAGTATATTTATGCCTTCTTCTCTTTTATTTTTCTCTTTTAATGAACCAAGGAGCCTGGCATAATTTATTTTAACAGCTGTATAAATGGAGCTTAATGGGTAATTTTTAAGAAATATATTATAGGAGTTAATTGCTTCTTTGTTTTTGCCATCTTTTGCCTGAACGTATGCCAGTTGTGCCCAGGCTTCCTGTATCAATGCACTGTTTGGAAAACGTTTTATGATATCTTTATATTCATTTATTGCCTGCTTATAATATCCTCGTATTGCAAGGCCTTCTGCAAGTTGAAGCTGCTCGTCAATTATTAGTTTCTTTTGATCATTTGTAATAATATTATCATTGCTCAAACAAAAATTGCTGATAAATATAAATAATGTTATTAAGGTAATAAGCTTTAAATTGATAAATTTTTTATTAGTCATATTTTTACCGGTATTATTTATTAATATAATTAACAATGAGAAAATAATCAGTTAGAAAACCTAAATGACTTGTCTAACAGTGTAATGAGGTCTAAGCTATATTCTATATAGACCTAAAGCAAAACACAAATGTATTGAAGTATTTTATCATTAAAAAAGGAAGTTCATCAATGGGCGTTGAGATAGAGAGAAAATTTTTAGTCAAGGACAGTTTGATTTTTGATAGCTACACAGGAAAAAAATATATTCAGGGGTATTTACCGTCGAATGGGCTTGTTGGGACAAGAATCAGAATTGCTGGAGATAAAGGATATATTACTATAAAGAGCGCTGTTGTCGGTATTACCAGAGCTGAATTTGAGTATGAAATACCTCTTGCAGATGCAGATGCAATGTTGAGAACTTTATGCAACCAACCTTTAATAAGTAAGGTTAGGTATAAGATTGAGTATAAAGGGTTTGTATGGGAAGTAGATGTTTTTGATGGTGATAATAAAGGTTTGATTTTGGCAGAGGTTGAACTGAAAAGCGAAGATGAAAAAGTCGATTTACCTGATTGGATTGAAAAAGAGGTTACAGGAAAGAAAAGATTTTATAATGCCAGGCTAATCAATTATCCTTTTTGCAAGTGGACTGAAGAAGAGAAGTCAGGGAACTAATTTTTGTCATATACAATAATTTAACTTTAAAAATAAATTACCCATTAATAATAAATATGAAACTAGTAAGATTTGGCGAATTTAAAAAAGAAAAACCGGGTATTCTAACAGAAGATGGTATCCGTAGAGATTGTTCCGGCTTTTTCCCGGATTGGAATTATGATTTTTTTCAGAACGATGGAATTTCTAAACTATCGCAGCTTAAACTTGAAGATTTTCCTGTTGTAAGTGAGCAGGAACGTTGGGGTGCATGTATTGCCCGCCCCGGAAAAGTTGTGTGTGTTGGTTTAAACTATAAGGATCATGCTGAAGAAGCTGGCATGAAAGTTCCTGATGAACCGGCTATTTTTCTAAAGGGCTCAAATACTGTTGTTGGCCCTTATGATAATATATTTATTCCTAAAAAGAGCATGAAAACAGATTGGGAAATAGAGTTGGGGATTATTATTGGAAAAGATTGCAAATATCTTGATTCAGAGAATGATGCATATAAATTCATTGCAGGTTATACGATATCAAATGATGTTTCTGAAAGAGAGTTTCAAATTGAGCGGGGAGGGCAGTGGACTAAGGGTAAATCATGCGATAACTTCAATCCCATTGGCCCTTATCTTGTAACTCCTGAAGAATTAAACAATATTAATGATTTATGGATGAAACTATATGTTAATGGTGTTTTAAGACAAAACAGTAATACAAAGAATATGGTTTTTAATCCTTATTATATTGTTTACTATCTTTCTCAGTTTATGACTCTCGAAGCAGGTGATTTGATTTCTACAGGAACACCTCCCGGAGTCGGCATGGGTATGAAACCTCAGACATTTCTTTCAGAGGGAGATATTGTTGAACTTGAAGTCGAAGGTTTGGGTAAGCAAAGGCAGATATGTAAAAATGCGTAGCAGTAAAGAGAATCTATGATTGAAAATCTACCCTGAATAAGTGTTATAAAAGATGTCATATGACCCTGAAAATCATCTCCGAAAATCAATACGATTAAAAGGATATGATTATTCACAGGCTGGGTTATATTTTATTACGATCTGCACACAAGAGAGGAAACATTTTTTTGGGAAAATTGAAAATGGTAAAATAATATTGAATGGTTTTGGGAAAGTTGCAGAAGAAGAATGGATAAAGACGGCAGAAATCAGAAAAAATATTTTATTGCATGAATATGTTGTAATGCCAAATCATTTTCATGGGATTGTGGAAATCACACATAAAATTTCATGTGCAGATGAAATTGATAATAAATTCAAATTACCATCAAATAATATAGGGGCAATCGTACGCGGATTTAAAGCTGCGGTATGTAGGGGCGTATTGCAATACGCCCGTACAGATACGCAATACGCCCGTACAGATAAAATTTGGCATCGAAATTATTGGGAACACATTATTCGTAATGGCAATGAATACAATAGAATATCAGATTATATAAAAAATAATCCATCAAAATGGAATAATGATAAATTAAATAATGGAACAGGAAATATTGTAATGGATTCCACATCACCTTACAACGAAGAAATATGGATGATGTATTTATGAAATTTACTCCCGATTATGAAGAACTGGGAGCTCATCTTATTCATGATAAATCTCAAACAGGAGTTCGTTTTTCCGTTTGGGCTCCTCATGCGTTAAAAGTAAGTGTAGTTGGATATTTTAATGACTGGAATGGTAATAGTAATTCCATGAAAAAAAATGCTAAGACTGGAGAGTGGTCATTATATATTTCAGGACTTAGTGAAGGCACAATTTATAAGTATGAAATAATAACTCAGCATGGGAAAAAGCTTCATAAATCTGATCCATTTGCTTTCTATACTGGTGTTTCGCCTGACTTTTCTTGTAGAGTAGTTGATCTGTCAAGATATAAATGGGAAGATTTATCTTGGCAGGAAGCTAAGGCAAAGCATCATAAATGGAATCAGCCGATCTCAATTTATGAATTACATCTTGGCTCCTGGTGCAGGCATAGAGGAGGAAAACATTATTCATATCTTGATTTTGTAGATACTCTTATTGATTATGTAAAATGTCTGGGATATACACACATAGAATTAATGCCTGTTATGGAACATCCTTTTGAAGGTTCCTGGGGATATCAGTGTACTGGGTATTTTTCCCCTAATAGTCGATTTGGAACTCCTGAAGAATTTATGTGTTTTGTTGATTGTTGTCACCAGGCAGGTATTGGGGTAATCCTTGATTGGGTTCCAAGCCATTTCTGTAAAGATATGCATGGCCTGGCCTGGTTTGACGGAGCTCCATGTTATGAATATAATGCTTATAACCGCAGCATTAGAAACAGGTGGGGGTGTAATAACTTTGCGCTGGGTCGTTCAAATGTCCAGAATTTTCTGATAAGCAGCGCTCTGTTCTGGCTTGATAAATATCATATTGATGGATTCAGAGTTGATTCTGTAGCTGATATATTAAATAATATCAGAGGAAAAAATGTAGGTTCCAGGTTTTTAAGAAAGCTGAATGATACAATAGACAGAAATTTCCCCGGAACAATAATGATTGCAGAGGATTCCAGCATCAGGGAAGGTATTACTGATGGGGGAATAAATGGAATTGGCTTTACTTATTGTTGGAATATGGGTTGGACAAATGATATTCTCAAATATATGAAGCATAAACCTGAAGATAGAAAAAATCACCATAGACAACTTACTTTTACTCTTGAATATGCTCATAGACAAAATTTTGTTTTAGCTTTTTCTCATGATGAAATGGCTCTGGGCAGAGGTTCTTTGATGGAAAAAATGCCAGGAAATGTTTCAGAAAAACTGAAAAATTTAAAACTTATGCTTGCCTGGCAATTTGTACATCCAGGAAAAAAACTGATGTTTATGGGAACAGAAATTGCACAGAAAGAGAGTTGGCATTTTAATAAACAACTTTCCTGGAAAAGGTTAAAGTATAAAAAATATAAAGAGTTTCATAAATTTATAAGACAGCTTAATAAGCTTTACTGTAATGAGCCTGCTATGTGGCAGTTAGACAGAGGAGAGAAGGAGACTGTTTTACAATTCAGCGATTCTGAAAACAGTATTGTAATTTTACGCAGATATGGATGGAACAGTAAAAATTTTGTTATTATTATTGCTAATTTCTCCAACAAGGATTTTGATAATTATTGGATAGGTGTTCCTGAATTTGGAAAATATCAAATAATATTTTCTACTGAAGATGATTTTATTGAAAGTAGACTGTTTTTTACAGATATTAAGGCAGAACATTATAATTGGCAAAATTTACCGGCAAGGATAAATTTGAAAATACCGGGATTATCGTTACAGGTGATACATATGAAGATTTATTAACTTCTGTTACAGTCTCGGATCCCTTGTATATCCTTTATTTGCCGGTTATTTACTTTCACACTCAGGTACATGGCAGCAGGTCTTTCTCTCAGTTATAGTCATACTTGTAATAGTAGTTATCATTTCTTTTCTAACAAAGCTTCCAGACATGCACCAAAAAGGAATGAATTCTGAGACAAATGAAATTATCAAATACTCTAAGTGGAATTAGGATTCGGACATATGACCTTTATACAAGATATTGTATAGGTTTCATATGTCCGAATACCAAATAAGGTACATTTGTACGGATAATGCCAGGGCAAATGTCCTTATTTTAAATATTTACCTCGTTTCAATAGCAATATTCTTTTATTTAGTTTCATATATGAGTTTTACCTACTGGGTGGTTGAATATGTTACATAAAGTTTTCACTTAAAAAACGGAAGCTGCTTTTTTCGGTCTTAGCCTTTTCTGGATTTTTTATGCAGTTGGATGTTTTATTTCAAGTATAATCGTAAGCAAAATTTTTGTTCATAAATATATTATTTTTTGTGGAATAATTGCTGTCATTGCCTACTTTCTAATTTTTCTTTCAAGTACTTCTGTAATGTTTTACTGCTCTATTTCATTGTTAGGTTTAGCATGTGCCACTATTTTCTCTTCATCTATTTCGCTTGGAACTTTATTTCTGAAGAATCCATCACCAAATCTGGTCTCATTTTTCATTGGATGTGCAACAGTAGGCTCAATAGTAGCTGAATACAGTTCCAGTTTCATTCAATCATGGGAGTAGCTGCTGTAATTGTTTTTAGCACTATTTTTATGTCAATAACTGTAATATTGATGATAGTTCTCCTTTTCAGGAATTTCAGGAATAGAGCAGTAAAAGCTTAAATCATACTATTGATTTTTTCCTCTGTCTGAGCTATTTTTATAACCATGATTTTTTTAACCTATTGAGTTAGTTATTACAGTTAGGTTGTTTTTTGTTATAATATACTATACATCAATATGTTGTCTACATAAAAGTGAGTTTTAACTCACTTTTTAAGGTAATATTACTCAAGTAAAAATTTGATTTATCTATACTATTAATAAATGATTAATTTATAATTAATGTTAAGAATTTATTTGGTAAATAAGGAGTATTAATGGCTGATACAAAAAATACAAAATATTTATTTTTTGCATTAATCTCTCTGGCTTTTCTAACTAACTTTGGAATCAGTATTATTTCACCTCTTATGGGAGTTATAAGAAGTGACCTTAAAACCACAGTATTATGGATGGCACTGATCTTTGGTCTTTTCCCGGCTTTCAGAGGAATTTTTTCTCCTGTTTGTGCAAAGTTCATTGATAAATACTCAATAAAAAAAATGCTACTTTGCTCAATTATAATTTATACTGTATTTTCATTTCTCTATATATTTGGAAGTACTGTTCTTTTTTTATCTTTCATTAGAATTATACAGGGTATTGCAGCTGCATTCGCTTTTACTATTACTGTAACATATACTGGACTAATCCCAAAAGAAAAAGAAGGAATGGGAAAAGGCTTTACAGTCATTGGAGCAACCATTTTCGGTCTGGCATTCGGGCCACTGGTGGGGGGAGTTATCTATGATGAATTTGGTTACTATTTAGTTTTTATCATTATGGGAATTATTGAAGGGAGCGGTATTTTTATTATACTTTATTTCATCCCTGAATACGATAAGTCATCAAAAAGCAATAAAGAAATAATACCTTCAAAAAAAAACATAATGCAGCTAGGCAAATATCATTTATCCTGGATAATAATCTTATTTCAATTTACGACTTTCTGTCAAATTACAATAATACTTTCATATTTAGCCATATATGTAAGAGATAAAAGAGTACCAATATCAATAAGTGAAATTGGAATGATTTTATTTATAATGGTCCTTATTCTTGGAATTATGATATCTCCAATAGGATATTATTCTGAAAAGCTAATGAATGATAAATTTCAGCACCTTTATCTATTAATTATAGGAACTGTTCTGACAACTGTATCAATGTTTATGCTGCCTTTTAGCAGGAGTCTTTTTATGGTATTGATGGCTGTAGTAGTAAATGGAGTAGGAATAGGCTTGGTAAACCCCGCCGCAATAAGCTGCGTATACTACATGGGACGACACCATGGTACCGCACTTTGGTGGAGCATGCTTTCGATGATAAATGCATTTGCTTACTTTGCTGCGCCTTTAATAGCTGGACTTATTTATACATTCATCGATATGGACTGGGTATTCTATATTTTTGGGATAATGGGCATAATTACTGTAATTATAGGAATATATCATATAAGTAGAATTCTACGTGGGTATCATACACGTCCAAGATTAAAAGATTTTTTTAACAAACCTTTCTAATTACAAGCATATGTTGCGGTTTGCACTTATTATCAGTTCGGCTTGAATTTATCCATCATTTTTGGGGTTATTTTTTTACGTTTTCATAAAAATCAAATATTTTGAATGTAACTCTAAGAATTTTCTAAAAAAAAGGTGGGCCAATAAATAGTGATTTAACAGAAAAACAAAAAGAATTTCTTGGATTATTTGCTAACTACAAAAAGCTTTAAAAGAGAAGATTGTCAAAAATGGTTAGCCTTTGCAGTATAAGAGTTATCTGTGCTTTTTCCATTATGGCTGCTTTTGGTTATGTAAACAGATTTAAAAAGAAAATTGAATAAAATAGCGGAAAAGCTAAAATTTTCAGGAGTTAAAGCTCTGGGGTATGATAAAGTTAAAGATTTTTTGTTAATATTAATCTCTTGAAAAATTGAAGCAACTGCATTAGATTTAGGTCTGATAAATATACAAAAATTCGTCTAGCGTTAAAAATACGCTGTATGTAAAAATAGCAAAAAACAACATACAATTTATAAGTTATTGATTATAAACCAATGCCAATGTAGCTCAGTCGGTAGAGCAATTCACTCGTAATGAATAGGTCAGCGGTTCGAATCCGCTCATTGGCTCCACTGTTTTAGCCTCAAAATAGCCAGTTTTTACCTGTTTGTCTAAATTTGTCATAATGCCACTTTACGTCCAGTTTTACTGCCGAAATACTGCCACTTTACATCCACTAAAAAATATCATTTTTTTTTTATAAAAAGTGTTTGAATCAGTTTTTATGATATGGATATGGAAAAACAGGTAAAGACGTTGACAAAAAGCCATTGATATAGTGACAAACATCGACAAACCTGCAAATTTTCACAAAACCTCAAAATGCTATATTATCCCAAGTTAATTTTATAATATGAGGGACTTAGTATGATTTATCATTTTGATGTGGATTTAGCAATTGAGCATAGTATTGAAGGAGCTGTTATCCTTAATTATCTTTCTCATTGGATTTTTATAAATAAAGCTAATGACCGTAATTTTAAAGATGGCTACTACTGGACTTATAATTCACTTACTGCCTTTGAGAAAATTTTTCCATTCTGGGATTATAAAAAAATTGGTAGAATTCTTTTAAAGCTTGAGGATAAGAAAATCATACTTTCCGGGAATTACAATAAGGTCAGGTTTGATAGAACAAAGTGGTATACAATTATTGATCCTTCGATTCTTAAAAAAATGGAAACCGATTTCTCAAAATTTGGAAGTCGATTGTCAAAACCTGAGAAAGCAATACCAAATAAAAACCAAATTAATAAAACAAATAACCAACCATTATATTCAGAGCAATAGTTGGAATGGACTCTCGTATGAATATTAATAAAAGAAGAGTGAAACAGATAAACTACGTGTTTCAACCAAGATCAATAGTTGTTGTTTTGAGCTTTATTTTTAATTTTGTATTGACCAATTATAAATCCTTATTCAATAATTACTGTTCATTTGTTGATAATCACATTTTTATAAAAATTCTTAGGTCTATAAATATATTGTTTTTTTATATAGACTATCGTCTTAGCTTTGCTAAGAGATTTTTAGATATGAAACAATATTGGGATGTACTTGGGATAATATACCAGCTATATCCTAGTTCTATCCCAATGAATCCCATGTTTATCCCAAGTAATATTTAAATCAAGGAGGTTAAAATGCCTGGAAAACCTTACCAAAGTAAACTGCTAAAGTATGAAGATTTTATCAGAAAAGCTAGAAAGGAGGGAATTAGCTACAAAAAAATAGCTCTTGAATTGTTTGATAGGTTTGGTGTCAAGACAGGCCATAATACAGTTTTTTCTTTTGTGAAAGTAAGATCAAAAAAGAGAAAAGTATATACAATGCTTGATCCTGAACCGCAAAAAAATGGAATATCTTCATACAATAAAAATAATTCTATTGCTAATATTAAAAAAGCTGAATCATTTGACTGGGGAGAAAAAATATTTAAATATGACAGAAGCAAACCTATAACCTAAGCAAACTTAGTCTTAGCTGGTTAGCTTTTAGCTGCTTGCATTAACTTATTATAAAAACTTGATTTTTTTTTGAAAATTTAACTTATAAGGGGTTGAGGAGTTTTGAATATGAATAAATTAATCGTTTTTACTATTAAGGGGAAAGGCGGAGTTGGTGCAACTTCTTCTATGGTTTCTTTAGTTGAATATTTAGATTTTAATAAAATCCCAAGAATTCTAATTGATTGTGATATGGATGATAGGAAAACTGGAATGCTTGGAAGTTATTATCCTGATGCTATAACGATGAATATAAGAAAACCTGATTCTCTAAAAAAAATCATCAATATTATATCTTCAAATGATATGCCGGCTGTTGTTATTGATTTTGGAGTTGAATCAAGTGTTGAATTAATTGGATGGTTTAAAGATATGTATTCAGAACTTGAAGATTCTGAAATATTATTTTTTGCTGTTGGGAATGTTACTTCTAGTTCAGGTTCTATTGAAGCGATTTTTCGCTGGGCAGAAGAGCTTGGAAATAGGGTAAAATACTTAATAGTCAAAAATGGTTTTCTGGGAGAACCAGAGTTGTGGAAAACTGGAAAACTGGCTGGAGATTTTAGAGCCGTTTTTAAACCTTACGAAATTACGATTAAAGCAAGAATTTCGGAATGGCAGGCTGAACTTGAGAATCTATGTCTTACATTAACTAAAGCTATGGAATTTAAAGAACACCCGATATTTTCTAAAATATCAGCAGAATGTAGGCTTCGTATGTGGCGAAAACAAACTTTTGAAGAATATGAAAAGATAAAATTAAAGGAAATAATTTCCATGGGATAATAGTTGGGATAATATTTTTAAGAATTTACTTTTGGTAGGATTGATTATTTTTTTAAAGAAGAATAAATTTACCTATAGTAATAATTTGTTATAGGTAAATTTTTAAATGAATAATATTAATAATGATGCAGCCCGGCAGGCAATAAAAATAATTGAACAGCATAATGGAATTATAAGGACAAAGGATGCTCTAAAAGCAGGTATCCAGCCAAGAACTCTTTATAAACTTAGAGACGAAGGAGTTATTGAAGTTTTATCAAAAGGTTTGTTTAAGTTATCTAGTCATAATTCGATTTCAGAACTGGACATTGTTACGATTGCTCTTAAATATCCCAATGCGGTTATTTGTCTTATATCAGCATTGTCATTTTATGGAATTACAACTCAAATACCGCATACGGTGTATATTGCTCTGAAAAAAGGAGCAGAAACACCTAGGATAGATTATCCGCCAATATCTGTTCATAGATTTTCTGGTGAAAACTACAGTATAGGTATTCTGGAAAAGACTATAGATGGAGTAAATATTAAAATTTATTCTATAGAGAAAACACTTGTTGATTGTTTTAAGTTCAGGAATAAAATTGGTCTGAATACAGCAATAGAGGCATTAAAACTATACAAGGCGAATTATAAGCCGGATATTAAAAAACTTTTAGAGTATGCTAAAGTTTGCAGGGTTTACAATGTGATTAAACCTTATATGGAAGCAATAATTTAAATAAGGAAAATTATATATAATATGTTTGAACAGACTTTTAAAAATATTGATGATATTTTGCATAAAGATGCAGGCTGCAGTAGTGAATTGGACTATGTTGAGCAAACTTCCTGGATATTATTTTTAAAATATTTGGATGATTTGGAAAAGGACAAAGAAACTGAGGCATTGTTATCCGGTAAAACCTATAAACCGATTATTGATAGTGAATATAAATGGAATAACTGGGCGGTTCCTAAAACCGATGAAGGGAAATATGACTATCATAATGCTTTGACGGGAGATGATTTAACTGATTTTGTAAACAATAAACTATTTCCATATTTAAAAAAGTTTAAAACATTAGCCGATAGTCCTGATACAATTGAATATAAGATTGGAGAAATATTCAGTGAATTGAAAAATAAAGTTCAAAGCGGTTACAATCTTCGGGAAGTTATAACTTATATTGATGAATTAAGATTCAGATCCCATAAAGAAAAACACGAAATGTCTCACCTATATGAAAGCAAAATCAAAAATATGGGAAATGCAGGGAGAAATGGCGGTGAGTATTATACTCCAAGGCCATTGATAAAAACCATTGTAAAAGTTGTTGCACCGGAGATTGGAAATAAGATTTACGATGGAGCTGTTGGCTCAGCTGGATTTTTGGTTGAAGCTTTTGAATATTTGAAAAATAGCAAGAAACTCACTACTACGGATACTGCAATACTTCAGAAAAATACATTCTATGGCAAGGAAAAAAAGTCTCTTGCTTATATTATAGGTATCATGAATATGATTCTTCATGGGATAGAGGCACCCAATATTATACATACAAATACTCTTTCTGAAAATATTTCTGATATTCAGGAAAAGGACAGATTTGATATAATTTTGGCGAATCCTCCTTTTGGTGGAAAAGAAAGAAAAGAAGTTCAGCAGAATTTTCCTATCAAAACAGGAGAAACAGCATTTTTATTTCTACAGCATTTTATCAAAATATTAAAAGCAGGTGGAAGAGCTGGAGTTGTAATAAAAAATACTTTTCTCTCAAATACTGATAATGCTTCTGTTTCATTAAGAAAGAATCTGCTTGAAAGCTGCAATTTACATACAGTTTTTGATCTTCCAGGAGGTACTTTTCTAGGAGCTGGAGTGAAAACGATAGTTCTCTTTTTTGAAAAAGGAAAATCCACTGAAAGAATTTGGTATTATCAACTCAATCTTGATAGAAATCTGGGAAAGACAAATCCATTAAACGAGCAGGATTTAAAAGATTTTGTTGAGCTCCAAAAAAGTAAATCAAACTCTCAAAATTCCTGGGTTTTTGATATTAAAGATATTAATATAGAAACGTTTGATTTATCTGTAAAAAATCCTAATAAAAAAGATGAAATTACTTTCAGGGAGTCAAATATAATAATCGAAGAAATTGCTTCTTTAGATAAAGAAAGTAATCAAATCCTAAAAAAGATCAAAGAATTATTATGATTTAGTAAAAAATCTAAAATATATCTGAAATCCATGGTGAATAATGAATAGTCAGTGGGAAAAGAAAAAATTATCTGATGTGTGCAAAATAAAACCTCCCAAGAAAGAGGTTAATAATATATTAGATTTTGATGATCAAGTTTCATTTGTTCCAATGGAAGATTTAGGACTGTTTAAAAAAGATATAAATTTGAAACAGGCAAGAAAATTATCTGAGGTCGTTAAAAACTATACTTATTTTGCTGAAAATGATGTTCTGCTTGCAAAAATAACTCCCTGTTTTGAGAATGGTAAACTTGGTATTGCAAGAGGTCTCACCAATGGAATAGGTTTTGGTTCCAGTGAATTCATTGTATTCCGAACAAATGAATATCTAGACCCGGAATTCTTATTTTACTTTTTTTGTAGAAACAAAGTAAGATATGAAGGAATAAAAAGAATGACAGGTGCTGTTGGACATAAAAGAGTTCCCAAAGATTTTATTGAAAACTGTAAAATTAATTATCCTCCTCTAAATGAACAAAAGCGAATTGTAAAAATCCTTGATGAAGTTTTTGACGCAATTGACAAAGCTAAACTTAATGCTGAAAGGAATTTAAAAAACTGCAAAGAACTGTTTGAAGCTTACCTGAACAATATCTTCTCAAACAATAAAGACTGGGAAAAGAAAAAACTTGGAGAAGTCTGTGATATTATTGGTGGTGGAACCCCTTCAAAAGCTAATAAAAAGTATTATTCGGGGAGAATTTATTGGGCTACTGTTCGTGATATGAAGGATAGTACTATAAGAAATACTGAATATAAAATTACAAAAGATGCAGTAAAAAATAGTTCTACACATATCATTCCAAAAGGGAATGTTGTTATTGCTACAAGAGTTGGTTTAGGTAAAGTTTGTTTTTTAGAAAATGACACTGCCATCAATCAGGACTTAAAAGGGGTAGTACCTAAAAATATAAATATTATAAATATTTCATTTTTATTTAGATGGTTTAAAAGTATTTCAGATAAAATAGTTAATGAAGGAACAGGGGCTACTGTTAAGGGAGTAAAATTATCGTATATAAAATCATTAAAAATACCATTACCCAAAATTTCAGAACAAAAACAAATTGTTTCCAAACTCGATGAACTATCAGCAGAAACAAAAAGACTTGAAGAAATATACAAAAAGAAAATGGATAGTCTGGATGAACTAAAAAAATCAATACTGGAAAAAGCATTTAAGGGAGAATTGTAGTATATGGCGAAAGTAATAAAAAAAATAAAACTTCACAATTATAAACGCTTCCATGAATTTGAGGTTGAATTTAAACCTGACTTAAATTTGCTTATTGGAGATAATGAATCAGGTAAAAGTTCAATCCTTTCAGCAATAGATATTGTTTTAAGTGGCAGCAGAAGCAAAATAGAATCAGTAGGTTTGGACAGCCTATTTAATATCGATGCAATTCAAGATTTTTTAGGTTCAACAAAAAAATATGAAAATTTACCTACTCTTTCAATTGAATTATATTTTAATGAACAAAACAATAAAGACCTAAATGGCAAATTTAATTCAGATGGTATTATTTGTGATGGTTTAATTTTAGTTTGTGAACCTAATGATGATTTAAGCAAAGAGATAAAAGATATATTAGAGCAAGATGATCCTAATTTCCCTTTTGAATATTATTCAATAAACTTCAAAACATTCTCTGGAGAAAGTTATTCTGCTTACAAAAAATTCTTTAAGCACATATTGATTGATAATACACAAATTAGCAATGAATATGCGACTAAACAATATGTTGCATCAATGTATCAAAGTACGGTAGAAAGTGATGAAAAGAATAAACACCAGAACGAGTATAGAAAGCACAAAAGAAAATTTCAGGATACTATTCTTAAGGATTTGAATGAAAGAATCTCAGACTACTCATTTTCAATAAAAACTAATTCAAAATCTAGTTTGGAAACAGATTTAACAATTTCTGAAGAGGATATAGAAATCGAAAATAAAGGCAAAGGTCGCCTCTGTTTTATAAAAACTGAATTTGCTCTAAAGAAGAACGAAACTGATTTAGATGTAGTATTGATTGAAGAGCCGGAAAACCATCTAAGCCATATCAACATGAAAAAACTTGTTAGTAGAATTTCAGCATCTGAACAAAAGCAATTGTTTATTGCGACACACAATAATTTAATAAGTACACGGCTTGACTTACGCAAATCAATATTATTGAATTGTAATACTACTAGGCCTGTTTTACTAAAAGAACTTACTGAGGAGACTGCAAAATTTTTCATAAAAGCTCCTGATAATAATATTCTTGAGTTTATACTGTCTGAAAAAGTTATCTTAGTCGAAGGCGATGCTGAATATATTTTGATGGACGCATTTTTCTGCAATGAAACCAATGAAAAGGTAGAAAAATCAAGTATTCATATTCTTTCGATTGGAGGCACAAGCTTTAAAAGATATATGGAAATTTCAAAATTGCTTGGGATAAAAACTGCAGTAATACGAGACAATGACAAAAATTATACAGCCAATTGTGTTGATAATTATAAAGACTATACAAATGACAATATAAAAGTATTTGCAGACAAAGATAATAATAGATATACCTTTGAAGTAGCTGTCTATGAGGACAATAAAGATATTTGTGATCGACTTTGGAGTGCTGGTAGAAAAAAACTGACAGTCCAAGAGTATATGTTGAAAAATAAAGCTGAAGCTGCATTTCAACTTTTAGAAAAGAAAATTACTGATTTAACAACGCCAGTATACATAAAAGAGGCAATTGAATGGGTAAGAAAGTAATATTCGCAGTAGCTGGTTCTGGAAAAACCACATATATACTAAATCAATTATCTCTTAAAAAAAGATCTTTGATTATTACTTACACTATCAATAATGTCAAAAACCTGAAAAATGGAATAATAGAGAAATTCGGTTATTTCCCTGAAAATATTACTCTACTTCCTTATTTTTCTTTCCTGTATTCATTTTGTTTTAAACCTTTTTTATTGTACAAGTATAGAACCAAAGGAATCAACTATAACTCAAATCCTAACAGGTACATAAAACAAACCAACTCTCTCTATTTTATTGATAAAAATAAAAGAATTTATAGCAATAGAATTTCTAAATTATTAGAATGTGAAGGAGAGTTAGAAAATGTCAGAGCAAGACTTGAAAAATATTACGACAATTTGTTCATAGATGAAATTCAAGATTTTGCAGGTAATGACTTCAATTTCTTAAGAAATATTACAAAGGCTGGTATTAACATTCTATTTGTAGGTGACTTTTATCAACACACTTTCGATACAAGCCGAGATGGTATTGTAAATAAAACTCTTCATGACTGTTACGATAAGTATAAGAATCAATTTACTAAAATGGGAATTGAAGTTGATACTGTAAGTTTGGATAAAAGCCATAGATGTAGTCCATCGGTCTGCAAGTTTATTTCTGATAACCTGAAAATAAGTATTAGTTCTCATAAAAAAGAAGAAACTATAGTTAAGTTTATTGAAGATACAGAAGAAGCAAAAGATATTTTTGAAAATAATGAAATTATAAAGTTATTTTTTAGCGAACACTACAAATACAATTGTTTTTCAAAAAACTGGGGTGATAGCAAGGGACAAAATCATTACAACGACATTTGTGTTGTTTTTAATAAAACAACGATGAAAAGCTATGATTCCCTAGAAAATTTAAAACCTCAAACCAAGAATAAACTTTATGTAGCTTGTTCAAGAGCTAATAACAAACTTTATCTAGTTAGTGATGAACTTTATAAATCCTTCAAACTAAAAAAGAATTAATTTTAAATTAAAGCGAAGTTTAAAATGAACGAAGCAGAAACAAGAGCAGAACTGATTGATCCTAAGCTTGAGGAAGCTGGCTGGGGAGTTGTTGAAGAAACAAAAATACTCCGTGAATTCAGAATAACTGATGGGAAAATACAATTAGGCGGAAGGCGTCATAAGCCGTTAATTGCTGACTATATTCTTACATATAAAAATCAGAAACTTGCTGTTGTTGAAGCTAAAAGTGATGAGCATGAAGTAGGGGAAGGAGTTGCCCAGGCAAAAAATTATGCAGAGAAGCTGAAAATAAATTATGCTTATTCAACAAATGGCAGAGAAATATATCAAATCTGTATGAAAACCGGTAAAGAGGAATTAGTTGATCAATTTCCTGCACCTGAAGAATTATGGAATAATATATTTGAGGAGCAAAGTGAATGGCTGGATAAATTTAACCGGATTTCATTTGAAGATATAAGCGGAACTAAACTTTTACGTTTTTATCAGGAAATTGCAGTTCATAGAGTTTTAGAGGCTGTAGCTAAAAACAGAGACAGAATTCTTTTAACTCTTGCTACCGGAACAGGTAAAACATTTATAGCATTTCAAATTGCCTGGAAACTGTATCATAGCCGATGGAACTTGAAGAGAGATGGACAAAGAAGGCCGAGAATTCTGTTTCTGGCAGATAGAAATATTTTAGCAGATCAGGCTTTCAATTCATTTAATGCTTTCCCCGATGATGCTCTTATTCGAATTAATCCAAAAGATATTAGCAAAAAAGGCAGAGTTCCAACAAACGGAAGTATTTTCTTTACTATTTTTCAAACATTCATGTCAGGCCCGGATAATTCACCATATTTTGGTCAATACCCAAGTGATTATTTTGACTTTATTATTATTGACGAGTGTCATAGAGGAGGTGCTAATGACGAGAGCAACTGGCGTGAAATTATGGAATATTTCGCTCCGGCCGTTCAGCTTGGTTTAACTGCTACTCCTAAACGGAAAAAAAATATAGATACTTACAGATATTTTAGAGAACCTGTTTATATTTATTCTCTAAAAGAGGGTATAAATGACGGCTTTCTTACCCCATTTAAGGTTAAAAGAATTCAGACAACACTTGATGAATATGTTTATACTTCAGATGACACAATTATAGAAGGAGAGATAGAAGAGGGAAAAATCTACAAAGAATCTGATTTTAATAAAATTATTGAAATAAAAGCAAGAGAAGAGAAAAGGGTAAAAATTATCCTCTCGGAAATAGACCAGAGACAGAAATCTATTGTGTTTTGTGCTACACAGGATCATGCTCTTGCTATTAGAGATTTAATTAATCAGCATAAAGACAGTAAAGATCCAGGGTATTGTCAAAGAGTTACTGCTAACGATGGAGCTCTTGGAGAACAGTTTTTAAGAGACTTTCAGGATAATGAAAAAATAATACCTACCATACTTACAACCTCACAAAAGCTTTCAACTGGAGTAGATGCCAGAAATATTAGAAATATTATTCTTTTAAGGCCTATTAATTCAATTGTAGAATTTAAGCAGATTGTTGGGCGAGGGACACGGTTATATGATGGCAAATATTATTTTACTATTTATGACTTTGTGAATGCTTATCATAATTTCTCTGATCCTGAATGGGATGGTGAACCTGAATATGAATTAGAAGACAATACAGGTGAAAGTAAGAATACGTTAAAAGAAGATCGTGATTCATATAATAATATAGATCAGGAAAAACCAAAGAAAGTCGAAATAAAGCTTCGTGATGGAAAAGAACGAGAAATTCAACATATGATTTCTACTACATTCTGGAGTGCAGAGGGAAAGCCTGTTTCTTCAGAGGAATTTTTGCAGAACTTATTCGGAAAACTCCCGGATTTCTTTAAAGACGAAAATGAATTAAAGAGAATTTGGTCAAAGCCGGAAACAAGAAAAGCTTTATTGGATAAACTTGAGGAAGCAGGATATGGAAGAGATGATCTTAGAGCATTACAGACAATGATAAATGCCGAGAATAGCGATTTGTTTGATGTCCTGGAATACTATAGCTTTTGCTGTAAAACCTATAACTAGAAAAGAGAGAGTAGAAAAAATCCGTGAAGACAAAATATTTTTTATGTTGAATAAAGAACAAAAAGAGTTTATTCATTTTGTCCTATCAAAATATATTGAAGATGGTGTAGATGAACTCTCACAGGAAAAACTTCCGGAACTTCTAAAAATTAAATATCATGAGCTTACAGATGCTGCAGCACTATTGGGCGGGGTTGAAAGTATAGTAAAGATTTTTATAAATTTTCAGAAACATCTTTATATGCAGGATTCAGCATAACTATAATGGAGTTTTTTTATATGAGTTTTGAACTGTTTGTTTTTTTAGCATAGTTAATATAAAACGTTAATTAGAAGCTGCACGAAAAGTTTTTCGCGACTCGCTTCTAATTAATTTTTTGCTATCGCAAATGTAAATTTGCCTTTCAACGCTCTATATTGAGCGTAAATGAATAAAGTGAAAGGCAAATTTATGATATATAATGTTCCTTACCTACCGTTTGATTTCAACATAATTGAAGAATTAGATACCGATTTAATGGAAATTTTTCGAAAAAGTCGCGAACTTCTGGAAAAGTTTCCTGAAATCAGAGAATCAATAGTCCGAGATCAGGATATACACGGTCAGAAGAAGAAACTGATCCGCAATGAAGTAAAACGTTATAATGATGTGCACATAAACGGAAATTACTATTTGTTTGACTGTATAGAAATAACAGAGCCGGTAAAACTCGAAAAAACAGGTCGGGAACGTTTGAAGCCGGAATTAGTACTTTATTTTCTTATCATCAGAGGACTGTGGGGAAGCATAAGTGACCACGCAGCCAAACAGGCAATACATGATTCAATAAGTATTAGCGCGGTTCTTGCTCATCACAGCTATAAGGTTCCCGGTTCGAACACTGTGCGTGAAAACCTGAATGCAGTTTCCAATAAAACAAGACGTTTGATAATGGATAGCCTTTCCATGCTTATTCTCCTTAAAGGTCTTGATGATTTCAATGAAGTTTACATAGACAGTACAGATGTTGCTGCAAATACAGCATATCCAACGGACATTTCAGTTTTATATAAACTTCTTGACCGGGTTTACAGAAGCTTCAGGTTTCTAACTGATGAGTTTGGCTTTCCCATGCTGAGTGACGGATGGCTTGATACAAGAATGAAAAAACTGAAATCACATCTTGCTTTTATCAATATGCAGATAGGCAAAAAGGGAATGAAAGGAAATGTTAAGGAAAAATTTAAACTCTTTGTAAGTCTTGCAGATAATATTATAAAATCTTTTTTCGACGAACAGGAAAAAATGTTGATCAAATATGAAACATCTGACTTAACCCCGGATAAAAGTCTTGCTCTTGACAGGCTCTGGTTTAAAATAGACAGTGATCTTAATGATGCCGCTTATGTACTGTATTATGCCGAACTTCTTGTTAATGAAAATATAAAACTTCCGTCAAGAGAGAAAATCCTCAGCATTTCGGATCCTGATGCAGCTTTCATACAGAAAGGACAGAGAAATCCCACCATTGGATATAAACCTCAAATCGGAAGAAGCAGAAATGGTTTTATAAGTGGTTTTCTACTTCCAAAAGGCAATGTCAGTGATTCCGAAATGCTTGTTCCCACAGTAATGGAAGTATGCCGTTCCACCGGAGTTAAGCCGAATCTTGTAAGTACTGATGACGGTTATGCATCAGAAGACGGAGTTGGTATACTCAAAAATGATTTAAACATTTTAACTGTCAGTATTAATGGAGCAAAAGGTAAAAAAATAACATCTGAAGATTGGGATACTACGTTATATTCTGAAGCCCGAAGAATGCGGTCTGCTGCTGAATCAGGAATGTTTACTCTTAAATACAGGCATAGTTTCGGTAAAATGAGAAGACGTGGGATTGAAGCAGTGGAAGCTGAACAGCTTGAAAAAATTATTGCGTATAATTTTATACATATGATTAAAAAGGAAAAAAACGGCTAAACCAGCCTGATCCAATTTAACATATCAAATATAAAAAAATATACTGCAATGTACCCGGTTTATAAATGTTCAAGAGTTTTCTCTTATAATTTGTGGAGGTACGACATAAATTTTAAAAATAATTAGAACGCCTTAAAAAAAATTGGATATCAGGTTATAATGTTATATAATTGAAAAAAATATTAATAACAAAAAACGTTTTCGTGGGCGTTCTAATTAGAAGCTGCACGAAAAGTTTTTCGCGACTCGCTTCTAATTAATTTTTTGCTATCGCAAATGTAAATTTGCCTTTCAACGCTCTATATTGAGCGTAAATGAATAAAGTGAAAGGCAAATTTATGATATATAATGTTCCTTACCTACCGTTTGATTTCAACATAATTGAAGAATTAGATACCGATTTAATGGAAATTTTTCGAAAAAGTCGCGAACTTCTGGAAAAGTTTCCTGAAATCAGAGAATCAATAGTCCGAGATCAGGATATACACGGTCAGAAGAAGAAACTGATCCGCAATGAAGTAAAACGTTATAATGATGTGCACATAAACGGAAATTACTATTTGTTTGACTGTATAGAAATAACAGAGCCGGTAAAACTCGAAAAAACAGGTCGGGAACGTTTGAAGCCGGAATTAGTACTTTATTTTCTTATCATCAGAGGACTGTGGGGAAGCATAAGTGACCACGCAGCCAAACAGGCAATACATGATTCAATAAGTATTAGCGCGGTTCTTGCTCATCACAGCTATAAGGTTCCCGGTTCGAACACTGTGCGTGAAAACCTGAATGCAGTTTCCAATAAAACAAGACGTTTGATAATGGATAGCCTTTCCATGCTTATTCTCCTTAAAGGTCTTGATGATTTCAATGAAGTTTACATAGACAGTACAGATGTTGCTGCAAATACAGCATATCCAACGGACATTTCAGTTTTATATAAACTTCTTGACCGGGTTTACAGAAGCTTCAGGTTTCTAACTGATGAGTTTGGCTTTCCCATGCTGAGTGACGGATGGCTTGATACAAGAATGAAAAAACTGAAATCACATCTTGCTTTTATCAATATGCAGATAGGCAAAAAGGGAATGAAAGGAAATGTTAAGGAAAAATTTAAACTCTTTGTAAGTCTTGCAGATAATATTATAAAATCTTTTTTCGACGAACAGGAAAAAATGTTGATCAAATATGAAACATCTGACTTAACCCCGGATAAAAGTCTTGCTCTTGACAGGCTCTGGTTTAAAATAGACAGTGATCTTAATGATGCCGCTTATGTACTGTATTATGCCGAACTTCTTGTTAATGAAAATATAAAACTTCCGTCAAGAGAGAAAATCCTCAGCATTTCGGATCCTGATGCAGCTTTCATACAGAAAGGACAGAGAAATCCCACCATTGGATATAAACCTCAAATCGGAAGAAGCAGAAATGGTTTTATAAGTGGTTTTCTACTTCCAAAAGGCAATGTCAGTGATTCCGAAATGCTTGTTCCCACAGTAATGGAAGTATGCCGTTCCACCGGAGTTAAGCCGAATCTTGTAAGTACTGATGACGGTTATGCATCAGAAGACGGAGTTGGTATACTCAAAAATGATTTAAACATTTTAACTGTCAGTATTAATGGAGCAAAAGGTAAAAAAATAACATCTGAAGATTGGGATACTACGTTATATTCTGAAGCCCGAAGAATGCGGTCTGCTGCTGAATCAGGAATGTTTACTCTTAAATACAGGCATAGTTTCGGTAAAATGAGAAGACGTGGGATTGAAGCAGTGGAAGCTGAACAGCTTGAAAAAATTATTGCGTATAATTTTATACATATGATTAAAAAGGAAAAAAACGGCTAAACCAGCCTGATCCAATTTAACATATCAAATATAAAAAAATATACTGCAATGTACCCGGTTTATAAATGTTCAAGAGTTTTCTCTTATAATTTGTGGAGGTACGACATAAATTTTAAAAATAATTAGAACGCCTTAAAAAAAATTGGATATCAGGTTATAATGTTATATAATTGAAAAAAATATTAATAACAAAAAACGTTTTCGTGGGCGTTCTAATTACAGACAAAAATTTGGTAAAATATTATGAACATAGAAAAAAAGTTAACTGAACTCCTTCAGCTTTCGACGGAAACAGAAGTCGTCGAATTCAAAGAAGCGAAAAGGCAATATGATATTAATAAACTTGGTAAATACTTTTCTGCCTTGAGCAATGAAGCTAATCTAAAAGGTTTAGATTATGGATGGTTCGTAATGGGAGTAAATAATGATAGAATTATTTCCGGTACTTCAATTACTGATATCCAAATTAACAACTACAAAAAAGAAGTATCAGATCATATTACATCAAATATATCATTTGTAAATTCCCACAGAATAAGTAGAGATGGAAAGATTGTGTTATTATTTCAAATTCCAGCAGCTCCAAAAGGATTGCCTATTGCCTGGAAAGGACATTACTATGGTAGGCAGGGAGAATCGTTAGTTGCATTGGATATTCAGAAAATTGAACAGATTAGATTACAGGTTACTAATGAAGACTGGAGTGCCAGAATAATTGATGATGCATCAATAGATGATTTATCTTTAGAAGCCATAGAAAAAGCAAAAGAACTTTATCTTATAAAGAATCCAAAGTTTAAAGATGATATTGGTGATTGGGATACAACTAAATTTTTAAACAAGGCTAAACTCGCAATTAAAGGAAAAATAACAAATACAGCTATACTATTGTTGGGTAAATCGGAATCTGAGCATTACCTAAGTCCGGGTATTGCCAAAATCAGTTGGATTTTGCGAGATAAGGATAATATTGAAAAAGATTATGAACATTTTTCCTGTCCATTTGTGTTAAATGTTGAAAAAGTGTTTCTAAAAATAAGAAATCTTAAATACCGCTATCTGCAGCAAGGAACATTATTCCCTGAAGAAGTTGATCAGTACCACCCTTATGTTATTAGAGAAGCTATTAATAATTGTATTGCGCATCAGGATTATACACTGTCAGGCAGAATAAATGTTGTAGAAAAAGAAGATGGTTCTTTAACTTTTACTAACAAAGGAAGCTTTATTCCACAAACGATTGAAAATGTAATTGCATCTGATGCCCCTGAAGAAAAATATAGAAACCCGTTTTTAGTCAATGCAATGGTAAATCTCAACATGATTGATACAGTTGGTGGGGGGATTAAAAAAATGTTTATGATCCAAAAGAATAAATTCTTTCCTTTACCTGATTACAATTTTGAGAGAAACTCTGTAAAAGTAACCATTGACGGTAAAGTTATTGATGCAGCGTATGCAGCAAAATTGGCACAAATGCCAAATCTTTCGTTACAGGAAATAATGCTGCTTGATAAAGTTCAGAAAAATAAAGAACTAAATGACTATGAAATTAATGAACTAAGAAATAAAAAGTTAATTGAAGGTCGCAAACCAAATATTCATATATCTTCAATTGTAGCTCAAAAAACCGGACAAAAAGTTGATTATATAAAGATGAAGGGATTTGATGATGAATATTATATGAATCTAATCCTGAAATATATAGAAAAATTTAGTAAAGGGAATAGGGCTAATATTGAAGATTTATTGTTAGATAAATTACCAGAAATTTTGACTTTAAAACAGAAAAAAGATAAAATAAAAAATCTTCTCCAAAAAATGAAAAATAATAATGTTATTAAGGTTAATAAAGATAGAGATTGGATTAAGCTATAGCATCATAATATCTAGACCAGTTTAGACGAGGTTTAGACCAGTTTAGACAAGTTTTTAGACGGGGATAGATTTTATAGATAATCAAATTCAGTAATTTTTAGATAAAAACAATCAGGTGGTCAAATAGGTGGCCAAATGAGTGACCCAATAGGTACCCCAATCGAAAATCTAACTGATAGGCAAAAAGAAATAATTAATTTAATTATCTAAAGATAACAAATTATCAAGAAGAGTTATTGCTGAAAAACTGAATATCGGTGAATCTGCTGTAAAAAAACATCTAAATACTTTAAAACTAAAGTTTCCCCGTTTTTTTTGGGGTGTTCTTTGAAAACTTGATTTTCTCAGATCCACTATACTTCTGTTAATCATCATCAGAAAACTTTAGAATTAAAAAAAATGCAATTTTTTTAAATCTATAGCAATGGTGATTTTTGAAAAATTTTTTCTCATCTTTTTTGTGAGATGCCCAGTATCAGCGTTTTCAGTTGTTTTAAGCCCCTCGAAAGAGAAAAGATGATTTTTTTGAGGTCTTTGGCAGTACTATTCAGTGAGCTTTGTTTACTTTTGTCAAGTTTTAAGACATAACATGTTTATTGTAAAAAGCTTACAAATTGCAGTCAGGTGGCTGAACATGCTATATTACTCTATTATCAAAATTAAAAAAAAGGAGTAATACAACATGTTCAGTAATTGCAAATTTAGCACATTAATAGATGAAGTTGCAACAGTAATTCCGAGAAAAGACAGAAGAATTATTTTTAAAACCATTATAACCGGTTTGATTATCAGCGAAGGCAGTAAATGTATTTCAGCAATTTATCGTCTGTTTGCAATAATGATGCTGTCTAATAAGATATCGAGAAAAAAATATTACGGTTTTCTGCAGTCAGGAAAACTTAAACTTGCTTTAGTATGGAAAAAACTTTTTACAATACTTGGTGATGATATCCAAACATCCGGCAGACTTCTTGTAGCTCTTGATGATACAACATATGGAAAGACAGGAAAGAAAATTGCAAACTGCGATACTCATTACGATCATGCGGCTAAACTGAACAGCTCTAAATATCTTTTTGGACATTGCCGTGTTGTTCTCGGGATACAAAAGTTTATCCATGGACGCTGGGCATGTCTGCCCGTAAAACAAAAAGTTTACCGGCTTAAAAAATCTGTAGATAAAAAAGAATTTAAAACTAAGATAGAGATTGCCGGAGAACTGATTAATGAGCTGTATGAACAGTTTTCTATTCCTATGCTGGTAGTTACTGACAGTTGGTTTGGTAATAAGTCATTGACAAAAGTTTTAAACTCCTATAAAGAATCAATGCATATCCTTACTCGTTTAAGAATTGATTCAGCTCTCTATGATTTTCCGCCTGAAAGTAAAGCAAAAAAAAGAGGGAGAAAGAAAATTTACGGTATTCGATTACCAAAGTTATCGAAGCTGGCAGCGACTCTTGATAAAAAAGAAGATTATTTCTTCATTTACGGCAAAAGCAGAAAATGTGAATATTCAGAATTTTTATGTATGCACAAAGGATTTAAAACCAAAGTTAAAGTTGTTCTTGTTCACTATAAAAACGGATGGTTCTTTCCAATTGTATCTACCGACTGCAGCCTGACGGCTCAGCAGATGATAGAATATTATTCTGCAAGATGGAAAATAGAAAGCGGTTTTAAAGAACTTAAACATGAACTCGGTGCTCTGGATAATCAGGCAAGAAAAAGGAATTCTGTAGAAAATCATTTTGATCTGTGCTGCATTGCCATGACCGCAGCATGGATATACACTATAAAACAGGAGAAGGCTCCTGTTAGAAAATTTAAAACTGCAAGAGCAAATTCATATGCTTTTGCTGATATAAGAAGAAAAATTAAAAACGAATATTATGAGAGTTTTAATTTTATGGATATTTGCTCTTCAAAAGGCAAGTCACTGATAAATTATATTAGAGATATCATTTTTCAGTGTGCCGGGTAATTTTTTAACTCTCAAAAATAAGGAATGTTTAGCTTTAAAAGAAAAAGGTATTTTAATTAGAGTTGGTGGAACCCGAGGTTACTGGCAGGTTAAAAAATAAATTAGAATATTTCAGACCTGTAAGATAATGATGAATAATTGAATGTGGAATATTAATTATGGATAATGGAAAAAGTAGAAAAGAAAAGAAATCAAAATTAGAGAACAGTGAATTAACTGAATTCTTACTTTATACTACACCGAACGGAGATGTTAAAGTTGAAATATTTTTAATGAATGAAACTGTTTGGTTATCGCAAAAAAAAATTGCAGAGCTGTTTGGTGTTGATGTCTCCACTATTAATGAACATCTGAAAAATATTTATTTATCCGGCGAATTAACCGAAGAGGCAACTATTGGGAAATTCCCAATAGTTCAAAAGGAGGGGCATCGAGAGGTAAAAAGAGAAGTTCAATTTTATAACCTTGATGCGATTATATCAGTTGGGTACAGGGTTAATTCAACTAGAGCTACACAGTTTAGGATTTGGGCTACAGAACGGTTGAAAGAATATATTATAAAGGGTTATACAATGGACGACCAACGTCTGAAAAATCCTAATAATATTTTTGGTAAAGACTATTTTGATGAGCAATTAGCGCGTATCAGAGATATCAGATCAAGTGAAAGAAGATTCTATCAGAAAATTACAGATATCTATTCACAATGCAGCGCAGATTATGACAAAAACAGTAAAGAAACTCATCAGTTCTTTGCGACTGTTCAAAACAAGCTTCATTGGGCGATTACAAAGCAAACAGCAGCTGAAATAGTACACTCACGTGCTGATAGTACAAAACAGAATATGGGATTGACATCTTGGAAGTATGCTCCAAAGGGGCCAATCAGAAAACCGGATGTATCTGTTGCCAAAAATTATCTTGATGAGAATGAGCTTGATTCGCTTAATCGTATTGTAACAATGTATCTTGATTATGCTGAAATGCAGGCTCTTAATAGAAAAGTAATGTATATGTCTGACTGGATAAAAAAACTTGATGCATTTCTCCAGTTCAATGAAAGAGATATTTTAACTCATCCAGGAAGTGTCAGTGCTGAAATTGCTAAAACTTTTGCTGAAAGTGAATTTGAAAAATACAGGATTGTTCAAGATAGACTCTACGAAAGCGATTTTGATAAAGAAATTAAAAAACTAACGACAGATATTACTGAAGAGCACAGGAAGAGAAAAGGCAAATAAGAAATTTGATGAAAAAAGAGCTAAGATCTTTTATAAATAGTTTAAAAAAGGATGAACTTTTATCCTGTGTTTTTGAGTTGTGTGAGACAAATGAACAGGCCAGAGAGTTCTTTGAATTAAAAGTTGAAAATCCTCCATTAAAAAAGAGATATTCAAAGGATATTTTAAATAAGTATAAAAAGAAAATTGACTACTGGTTCTTTTTACATCATGAATTCGACGCAGAAACAGGAATGGCATGGGAGGTAGTTGAAAAGTTTTATAAATCACATAAAGATTATCCTGAGTTTTACTTAATTTTAATATTACACTGGGTAAAAAACGCAATTAAGTATACAGATGGAATTTGTGTTGATTATGGAGCTTATTATTATGATTTAACAGATGCTTTTAAAGAAGCCTTAGGAGTTGCTAAAAATAATGATCTGTTTGATATTTATAAAGAAACTTTTATAGAGATAATAAACAGTACTGAACGCATGGGGTGGGCTACCTATGATATTATGAGCGATATGTTTGAAGAATTTAGGAATAAAGCATAAATATGATTTAACTATAAAGCAGAAGCTCTAAAAATTTTATGAAGAAATATGATGAAATAGTTTCAGAATTAAGAATTAAAAAGGAACAACTGCTAGAACTCAATAACAAAAAGATAAGACTTGAAAAAGATATCATAGAGCTCCAAAATTCACTTCAATCTTTTAATCTTTCTAAAAATACCACAACACTAAAAGAAAACGAGAAGCTTGACATCTTTTGTTCTTTGTTTAAGGGACGTACAGATGTAGTACCCAGAAGATTTGAGAGTAAAAGAAGCGGCAAATCCGGCTATCAGCCTATGTGTGAAAATGAGTGGCGCTTCGGGTTATGTAATAAACCAAAAGTTAAATGTTCTGATTGTGAAAATAGAAATCTTGTCACATTAAGCAGGGAAATTGTAAGAAAGCATCTTATTGGAAAAGATGAAAGAAATAAAGATTTTACAATAGGAATCTACCCTTTACTTATTGATGAAACCTGTTGGTTTTTAGCAGTAGATTTTGATAAGACTTCATGGAAACAGGATATCAAAGCATTTCTGACTACGTGCAGTAAGTTTAATATACCCGCCTATATTGAAATATCCCGTTCCGGAAACGGAGCACATTTATGGATATTTTTTTCTGAACCTATTCAGGCTAAGTTAGCAAGACAAATGGGAAGTTATTTTATAACTTTGACAATGGAAGAGTTTTCAAATATAAGTTTTGATTCATATGATAGATTATTTCCAAACCAGGATAATATGCCCAAAGGAGGATTTGGGAATCTTATAGCATTACCTTTACAGGCGAATCCTCGAAAAAATGGATATTCAGTATTCGTAGATAAAGATTTTAATGTGATTCAAGATCAATGGACCTTATTAAAAGATGTAAAAAGAGCAACAAAAGAAGAAGTACAGTCGATAGTAGGTAAGGGACAACAAGCCGGTAAAATTTTAGGAGTAAAACTTTATCATGATGAAGATGTCTTGCCATGGGAACAACCACCGTCAAGAATTATAAAAAATGAATTAAAAGCTTCTCATATACCAAAAGAGTTAAATATAGTAATAGAAAATCAGTTATACTTTCAGAAAGATCAATTGACACCTCAATTTCGGAATAAGTTAATCAGAATAGCAGCTTTTCAAAATCCTGAATTTTACAGAGCACAGGCTATGAGATTGCCAGTTAACAGAATCCCAAGAATAATTAGTTGTTATGAAGAGTTCCCTGAGCACATAGGGCTTCCCAGAGGTTGCGCTGAAGATATTTCAAGTTTGTTGTTAAGTCATAAAATACCTTTTAGAATAAATGATAAACGTAATGTTGGAGATAAGGTTGAAAGCATTTTTTTTAGGGCAGTTGAGACCTGAACAGACAAAGGTTGTACAAAAATTATTATTATTTGATATTGGAGTTCTTTCAGCATCAACTGCATTCGGTAAAACTGTTGTTGCTTTAAATATTATTGCAAAAAGAAAAGTAAATACCTTAATACTGGTTCACAGGGTACAGCTTTTAGAACAATGGAAATCAAGAATTGAAACATTCTTACATTTTAATGGAAAAGTAGGAACAATAGGAGGTGGTGTAAATAGGCCCTCAAATGTTATTGATATTGCAACAATTCAAAGTTTATGTAAAAAAGGAACAGTATCTGATATTGTAGGGAATTATGGTTTTATAGTAATTGATGAATGTCATCATATTTCAGCTTTTAGTTTTGAACTTGTTGCAAGGCAATGTAAAGCAAAATACTTTTTAGGGTTATCTGCAACACTTGAACGTAAAGATGGTCATCAACCAATAATATTTATGCAATGTGGTCCTGTGAGATACAAAGTAAATGATAAGCAGGAAGCATTGAAAAGAGGTTTTAAGCATAAAGTCTTTGTTAAAGAGACTAAATTAGAGTTGCCTTTGGAATTAATGAACAATGATAAAATGTTGCAGATTCAGGATATTTATTCTTATATTGCTAATTCTGAAGATAGAAATAATGCAATAGTAAATGATGTTTTAACGTCAATTAGAATAGGTCATTCTCCTGTAATAATCACCGAAAGAAAAGACCACCTTGATGTTCTCTATGAAAAATTAGTCGATAAAGTTAGAAATATTTTTATACTCAAGGGAGGTTTAAGGAAAAAAGAACGTCTGGAAATAATAAGCAGTATTAAAATGATAAAGGAAAACGAACCAAGATTAATTATTGCAACCGGTAAATTTTTGGGTGAAGGATTTGATGATTCCAGACTTGATACATTGTTTTTAACAATGCCAGTATCCTGGAAAGGTACTTTATCGCAATATGCTGGAAGGCTTCATAGAGAGCATTATTTGAAAAAGGAAGTTGTAATATATGATTATGTTGACAATAAAATTCCAGTTTTGAATAGAATGTTTAGAAAACGAATTAAAGGATATGAAGCTATACTCAAACTATTTCAAAATACTGGTTTTATTTTTTCAAAATGATCATTAATACGTGACCTTAAAGTTTCAGAAATATTGTCCCATTCATTTCTGAAAAAATCTAAAACATCAGATTTAAACTCTTTGAATGAGGTAAAAACTTTGTTATTTCTTACATGTTCGTTCATTACTTTCCATACACGCTCAATCGGGTTAAGATTTGGACTGTAGGGTGGAAGTATATGCAAAATGAATTTTTTATGAGGAGGCGGCTTTTGCAAAGCGTCAAGTAACATTTGAGCAGTTACTTTCTTTTCCTCTAAAATTTTCTTATTTATAAAGAATTCAGGTTAGTTTTTCAAAACCATATACAGGTTTTTTCTCAATCTCCCTGTAAGTTGTTTATTATTAGCCGGTAATTTTATCTGATAATAGTCTTCTAAATATTTTCTATTGAAAGGATCTTTTATTCCAAGATATGCACCAACTTCTTTACATGTATGAGCACCTCCGCCGTCTGCAATAAGATGTATGGTACCGCTAGAGGCGGTTGAATCATCAAGATATCTCAGAAAATCTAATGTAGCATTGCCATCTATTGTTTTATACTCTTTTGTAAAAATAGACATACTTTCTAAATCTATTGCTCCTGTAAGATTTATCCTGCTTCTGCCTGCAACTGTAGCTATCATTTTCTCAACACCTTTCCTTATCCAGCCTAATGTGATTTTTGTGGCTTGAGTTGGGTGAACACTATCCATAAAAGATATTTTATCATTTTCTTTGAGGTTATTCTTTATTTCATCATATTCTGCTTTAAAAGCTTCCTGCTTTTCGGTATTGTACTTAAGTGGGACTCCTTTTGGAGCTTTATAAGAAAATCTATTATGCTTTAACCAGTTATACATTCCCTGCTGAGTATATTTTATGCCGTAAGCATTGTAAACATATGCAATGATCTCTTTAGTGCTTGGGTAGGTATTTTTTTCTAAATGATTTATTAATTCATTAGTTTGTTCAGAAGTCAACAGGCTGCTTGAACCGCCACTTTCATTTTTCAATTTTTTATTATCCAAATAATCTTTAAGGTGAGTTGTTACTGTTGTTTCATGAATTCTTAATGCCTGAGCTATTTGTGATTGAGACCAACCCTCGGATGAAAGCAACACAGCTTTTATACGGTCACAGGCCTTACTGTTTCGCTCTTTTTTATGTTGTGCTTCAAGTTTTATTTTTTCGTCTAGTGTTAATTGGATATTCATATCTATCAATATAGGCTGTATTAGGATATTACAACTCATGCAACTGTATTTTCATTCAGTTTGAGTATATAGGCTATAAAATTGAGTATAGCAACATGCATCAACCAGATCTAAGTGATGAATTATCTCATACGAATTAAATTACTCGTTAGATTCTGAGTTTATAATTAGTAAAAGTTTTTGAATGAAATCTTTATGTGTTTTAGCTTTTATGTTCAGAATTTTATTTTTAAGTTCAGTAATTTTTAAGCTGTCATAATTTGGATCAGTTGAGAAAATTGGCAATGAAATATGGCTGGACTTCAATTCGCTTTTTTTATCCTCTATTGATTGCTGGATTTATGATGCTGTAACTTTTGAGCTTGAGTGTCCTAATCTATTTTGAATGATACTTTTAGTTTCACCAGTATTTTTGCCAAAAGTTGCATTGGATACACGCAGAGAATGAAACCCAAGTACAGTTTGTCCATCTTCATTTTTTGTGTCAAATTTACAGATATCTGTAAGTGTTTCTACCAGTCTTTAATAACCTTTTTAAATTCTTCCTGAAAAGCCGGGCGCTTTGCATTTGCATATTTAATTTTCAGCCTTAATGTTTGCCATTCATTCGGCTTATTCATAACCTCAATGAGCATTTTTTTAACTTGTGCTGCTGCTAAAGCATTTTCATGATAAACTTTTCTTGTAGCAGAAATATTGTAATTCCCTATACCTCTTATATAATAGTTCAATATTTCATCAGGGAATTTTGCTTCTAATATTTTTACAGTTGAATAAAATTCTGGATAAGAGATTTTCGTAATTATTTTTAATGCTGAATCATAATCCAAACGAGTTAGAAATATTTTTAATTTTTGTTCAGGCCAGGCTTTGTCTAACCTTTTCAAAAACAGAGGTTCATATTTTTCCCATTCGGCAGTATTACATTTAGATTTAAATTTTTGATATGACTCGTCTGAAGGCCGCTCACTTGCTTCTTCAAATTCAAGTTTTAAATATAAGCCTCTATTACCGTTTTCTTTTGCTTGCTTAGAAGCAAAACTTCTAAGTTCGGTCATTCGGCCTTTACCATTTTTCAACCCCTTGTCTAAAATGTCTAAAGCTTCCTTCTTACTACCTTTATCCCAATAAAACATAACAAGGTCATAATAATCTAAGCCATATTCCAGTCTACTCTTTCTTAACCTAAGGTAATTTGTTTCATCTTTAATATCCCTATAGAGTCCCATTGCATTGGTATTGCATCCTATCGATTCAAAGCATTCAGCAAGATGTCTTGAATCTTCATCATCTTTAACTATAGAATAGGCAGCCTCGTATAACGGATCTGACATTCCAGCATTATCACTTCGTATATATTCGAGAATACAATCCAGTATATCATATCTGAACTCTTTGGATGTATTAAGCTCTTCTAATTTTTTGGAAAGCTCATACAGTAGGTCTGCAACGGAATCCTCAGTATCATAATCACCCCCGCCGTATTCATCCAATTCACTTAGATCATCTTCAAGTTCATTCCAAATTGACCAAATCGTTTCTTCGTCACTTTTCTGTTTAATATTTTCTGGAATATCTACTTTGATTCTTAAAAACTCAAGTATTTTTGAATATGCGGTGTTATCAGCCTGAGCTAATTTATTAATCAACTCTATCAGTGTATCTTTCTTAGTATTACTCAATAATTCTTTTAATAGTTTTTTATCCATAGTATGAATTATTTCCTACATAACTGTTTATAGTGAAGGTATTTTGTTTATTACCGAGAATTATAATAAAAAACAGAATATTATTTAATTCTACTTCTTCCATCGTTTATGAATCCTTCAAGATAATCCAAGTAATTCCTGCCACCTGAAACCATTCTTAGCTTTATTGAATCCTCAACCGCTTTTAATGATAATATCCAATCTGAAGTATTGAGAACTGAGGCTTCCTCAAAGTCAGTACTTTCATCATTGGCTTCTCGTATGCTGTATTTTAGCCCATTAATCATATATGCTAAATCAAATAGAATTTCCTCTTTTCTATTTTTAGGTTTAGATTTTAATTTACCTTTTTGGGCAATATTTTTTGCTTTTGATAGTGATGATTTTACATTTGAATCTGTTAGAGATATATTTTCTTTTTGAGCTTTTTCATCTGCCTCAAAAATTGTGCTTTCTATATGCCACATAATTCCAGCAAAAAAATTATCTTTCATTAAATTTGTTGTATTCATATTACACTCCAACCAATCTATACTCAAACTATTTCAAAATACTGGTTTTATTTTTTCAAAATGATCATTAATACGTGACCTTAAAGTTTCAGAAATATTGTCCCATTCATTTCTGAAAAAATCTAAAACATCAGATTTAAACTCTTTGAATGAGGTAAAAACTTTGTTATTTCTTACATGTTCGTTCATTACTTTCCATACACGCTCAATCGGGTTAAGATTTGGACTGTAGGGTGGAAGTATATGCAAAATGAATTTTTTATGAGGAGGCGGCTTTTGCAAAGCGTCAAGTAACATTTGAGCAGTTACTTTCTTTTCCTCTAAAATTTTCTTATTTATAAAGAATTCAGGTTCGTTTTTCAAAACCATATACAGGTTTTTTCTCAATCTCCCTGTAAGTTGTTTATTATTAGCCGGTAATTTTATCTGATAATAGTCTTCTAAATATTTTCTATTGAAAGGATCTTTTATTCCAAGATATGCACCAACTTCTTTACATGTATGAGCACCTCCGCCGTCTGCAATAAGATGTATGGTACCGCTAGAGGCGGTTGAATCATCAAGATATCTCAGAAAATCTAATGTAGCATTGCCATCTATTGTTTTATACTCTTTTGTAAAAATAGACATACTTTCTAAATCTATTGCTCCTGTAAGATTTATCCTGCTTCTGCCTGCAACTGTAGCTATCATTTTCTCAACACCTTTCCTTATCCAGCCTAATGTGATTTTTGTGGCTTGAGTTGGGTGAACACTATCCATAAAAAATATTTTATCATTTTCTTTGAGGTTATTCTTTATTTCATCATATTCTGCTTTAAAAGCTTCCTGCTTTTCGGTATTGTACTTAAGTGGGACTCCTTTTGGAGCTTTATAAGAAAATCTATTATGCTTTAACCAGTTATACATTCCCTGCTGAGTATATTTTATGCCGTAAGCATTGTAAACATATGCAATGATCTCTTTAGTGCTTGGGTAGGTATTTTTTTCTAAATGATTTATTAATTCATTAGTTTGTTCAGAAGTCAACAGGCTGCTTGAACCGCCACTTTCATTTTTCAATTTTTTATTATCCAAATAATCTTTAAGGTGAGTTGTTACTGTTGTTTCATGAATTCTTAATGCCTGAGCTATTTGTGATTGAGACCAACCCTCGGATGAAAGCAACACAGCTTTTATACGGTCACAGGCCTTACTGTTTCGCTCTTTTTTATGTTGTGCTTCAAGTTTTATTTTTTCGTCTAGTGTTAATTGGATATTCATATCTATCAATATAGGCTGTATTAGGATATTACAACTCATGCAACTGTATTTTCATTCAGTTTGAGTATATCGTTCGAATTATTGATTTCTCCCCTGAAACATCAGGGGTTATTTTTTTTGTTTTATATTTAAATTTTATTTTTCATTATAATAAATAAGACAAACGAAGTTGTGTTTTTTAGAGACTAAGTCTCCCCTACGGGATATAAAATTCACCAATGATAAAAACATAACACAACGTCTCACGCTAATTACCGGGGTAAAACCACCATAGAAGTGCCGAGCTTTTATATGTTTGCCTAATTTTCATATATTTAAATTATTTTATTGTTATATTGCTTTTTCAATGGGAACTAATTCATATCCCATATTCATTGCTCTTTTTTTTAGATTTTTATAGACTCTTTTTTTGTAGTTTTCATCATAGAAATTTATGTCCAGCGCCTTATATTCCTTTTGATTTTTTACCATATTATAAAATATTACTGCCAGCTTGGCTGCTGTAGCAGTAACGGCTTTTGGGCCTCCTGCTCTTGCCCGTATTCTCCTGTAGAATGCGCCGAGATAACTATTGCTGTTTTTAAGAGATGTGGCTGCCATTCTTAAAGCGGCTGCAGCACGATTGGATACTTTTCTGGTTTTATTTTTTAGAATTTTCCCTCCACTTATTTCTTTATTTACGCATAATCCGAGCCATGATTTAAAATGCTTATCTGTCTCCCATTTGCTTAAATCTGTTCCTACTTCTGTAAGTAAAGTAAGCACTGTTGTAGACTGAAGGCCATGAACCTGCGTTAAATCAACACCAAAAGCTTCATATAAATATGGCCTTAAATTAAAATTAGGCTGATTTGAATTTGATCTTTTAGTTCCATCGGTTGCCGGAGGAGGTGGTACAAGATTGCTGTCTATTTTTTTATTAAGTTTATCAAGAAGATTTTTTATTTCTCTGTCACACTCAAGTATCTGATTCTGCTCAAATTCATAAGCTTCATAACTTTGCTTAAGCATGAAAATATGCTCATCTCTATAATCTCCTTCAAGTGCTGATGCAACCTCTTTTTCTGTAGCTCTCAAACGTCCGTCTCTAAGTTTTACAAGCTCTGATGGACTCCTTTCTCCATTCAGTATTTTTCTAATTAGAACGCCCACGAAAACGTTTTTTGTTATTAATATTTTTTTCAATTATATAACATTATAACCTGATATCCAATTTTTTTTAAGGCGTTCTAATTATTTTTAAAATTTATGTCGTACCTCCACAAATTATAAGAGAAAACTCTTGAACATTTATAAACCGGGTACATTGCAGTATATTTTTTTATATTTGATATGTTAAATTGGATCAGGCTGGTTTAGCCGTTTTTTTCCTTTTTAATCATATGTATAAAATTATACGCAATAATTTTTTCAAGCTGTTCAGCTTCCACTGCTTCAATCCCACGTCTTCTCATTTTACCGAAACTATGCCTGTATTTAAGAGTAAACATTCCTGATTCAGCAGCAGACCGCATTCTTCGGGCTTCAGAATATAACGTAGTATCCCAATCTTCAGATGTTATTTTTTTACCTTTTGCTCCATTAATACTGACAGTTAAAATGTTTAAATCATTTTTGAGTATACCAACTCCGTCTTCTGATGCATAACCGTCATCAGTACTTACAAGATTCGGCTTAACTCCGGTGGAACGGCATACTTCCATTACTGTGGGAACAAGCATTTCGGAATCACTGACATTGCCTTTTGGAAGTAGAAAACCACTTATAAAACCATTTCTGCTTCTTCCGATTTGAGGTTTATATCCAATGGTGGGATTTCTCTGTCCTTTCTGTATGAAAGCTGCATCAGGATCCGAAATGCTGAGGATTTTCTCTCTTGACGGAAGTTTTATATTTTCATTAACAAGAAGTTCGGCATAATACAGTACATAAGCGGCATCATTAAGATCACTGTCTATTTTAAACCAGAGCCTGTCAAGAGCAAGACTTTTATCCGGGGTTAAGTCAGATGTTTCATATTTGATCAACATTTTTTCCTGTTCGTCGAAAAAAGATTTTATAATATTATCTGCAAGACTTACAAAGAGTTTAAATTTTTCCTTAACATTTCCTTTCATTCCCTTTTTGCCTATCTGCATATTGATAAAAGCAAGATGTGATTTCAGTTTTTTCATTCTTGTATCAAGCCATCCGTCACTCAGCATGGGAAAGCCAAACTCATCAGTTAGAAACCTGAAGCTTCTGTAAACCCGGTCAAGAAGTTTATATAAAACTGAAATGTCCGTTGGATATGCTGTATTTGCAGCAACATCTGTACTGTCTATGTAAACTTCATTGAAATCATCAAGACCTTTAAGGAGAATAAGCATGGAAAGGCTATCCATTATCAAACGTCTTGTTTTATTGGAAACTGCATTCAGGTTTTCACGCACAGTGTTCGAACCGGGAACCTTATAGCTGTGATGAGCAAGAACCGCGCTAATACTTATTGAATCATGTATTGCCTGTTTGGCTGCGTGGTCACTTATGCTTCCCCACAGTCCTCTGATGATAAGAAAATAAAGTACTAATTCCGGCTTCAAACGTTCCCGACCTGTTTTTTCGAGTTTTACCGGCTCTGTTATTTCTATACAGTCAAACAAATAGTAATTTCCGTTTATGTGCACATCATTATAACGTTTTACTTCATTGCGGATCAGTTTCTTCTTCTGACCGTGTATATCCTGATCTCGGACTATTGATTCTCTGATTTCAGGAAACTTTTCCAGAAGTTCGCGACTTTTTCGAAAAATTTCCATTAAATCGGTATCTAATTCTTCAATTATGTTGAAATCAAACGGTAGGTAAGGAACATTATATATCATAAATTTGCCTTTCACTTTATTCATTTACGCTCAATATAGAGCGTTGAAAGGCAAATTTACATTTGCGATAGCAAAAAATTAATTAGAAGCGAGTCGCGAAAAACTTTTCGTGCAGCTTCTAATTATTGCCATGCCTGTTTTTCCTGTTATATCCGATACAGCTTTGTCAAGTCTAATATTTGAAAGCTGAAGTGCTTTTTGCATATGTTGAACATGACGGCTCAAATCTCTTATCATATTATCCCTATGACGTTTTAATGAACGAATCTCACAAATCGAATTTTCAGGACGAAAAGAGGCTTTCAACAAACCGTAGGAATGAAGACGCTGAATCCACTGACAGTCATAAATATCCGTTTTAGGGCGTCCGGCTACGCTTTTTAAATGCCTGGCATTTACAAGTATCACTTCAAAACCAAACTTTTCAAGCATTTGATAAACTGGTATCCAGTATACTCCTGTAGATTCCATTGCTATACTTGTTATTCCACATTCTTTAAACCACTGGCACATTCTTTTCAATTCTCCAGTATAAGCTCCAAATTTTTGAACATTTTTTTCTGTATGAGTTGCAGGTACACATGACCAGTGAAATTCTGAGCCAATATCTATGCCTGCTGTATCAGGATTCAACATTGTCATTGCATTTGTTATTCTGATTCTTGACTTATTAGATTTCTTGCCATAACTTTTCATAGTATTTCTCCAGCTTTTTTTGTTGTTGATTAAAATATAATTTAAGCCTGGAGAAATCTAACACAGAGTGTTTCTGTTAGATAAAACTTCGATTTTTCCGAAGACTGACGCTAATTAACACTCTAAATGACTATATAAAACTTAAGAAATAAAAATACCTTTGGTATATTTTATTCGGATTCGTAGTCTAACTCATCTATTCTTGGCTTAATTTTTAAATTATCTTCACGGATTTCAATTTCCTTACCATCCATTGGTCCGGCAAAAAGTATTTTCTTGATTATTTTCCCCATAAACATTTTCCTCTTATTTATTTAAAAACTTTTTACCTTTTTCTGTTAAGCTGTATTTTTGATTCCTATTAGAAATATCATCAGGAATCGTATATTCAATATAATTTACTTCTAAAGCTGGATGCAGGTAATTTTTTCTAAATGTGTCCCTATGTTTAATTCCAATGATTTTTCTTAATTCAGAACTGCTTTTATCTCCATCTTTTAATGCAAATAGTAATTTAGTCACTGGGTCGGTTACTGGGTCGGTTACTGGGTCGGTTACTGGGTCGGTTACTGGGTCGATCTCAGAAACTGAAAAAGGAAACTCAATTTTATAATAAGAAAAATCACCTGAAACTTCTGGTGATTTATTGTAGTAAGATATCCAGCCTGAAAACATTTTATCAAAACCTGAACCTGCATTTTCAGCAAGTTTTATTGCTCGAAATATTCTGGCAATAATAGGGTTTCTTGGTTTTGAAAAGTCTTCTCTCATTATTGAAGTAATATCTTTAGGAAGCCCGCCAGGATTCATAAATTCAATTCTATTACTGAATGCTCTGATTCTTGGTTTCATTGTACTGAAATAGTCTGAATGCATTAAGAGATTAACTAAGGCTTCTCTTATTGCAACAAGCTGTGGTTGATTATCTGTAGCAAATCCATTTTGTTGCATTTTAAATGGAAGATCAATTTTTTTAGCCAAACGTTCAATGATAGCAAAATAGAACATGAAAAGATTTTCCTCTTCGCTTAGCCTATAGCTGTATCTAACAGGAGAATCTGAATAAGAAATTCCAGGAACTTCAAAATAATCTATTCTGAAATCTGTAAGTAATTGAGCTATATCATCCTGTTTCCCAAAGAAAAGTAAACCACCAACAGTAATTTTTTCATCGTTGATTACTTGAAGTTTTTCTAATAATTCCGTATCGGAGTATTTATTATATCTATGTTCAGGATTATATGATTTCAGATAATCCCTATAAACCCTAATAGTATTTGAATCCAAATCTTCAAAAGTATAGCTTGTCAACTCCTTATCTTTTGCTCCAAAAGCTGAATTCCTATACATTGCATCAATTTCATAATCAGTTGCTCTCTGGTCACCACTGCCAGACCTGATAAAAGTATTTTTTCTGTTATTGAAATATAAAGGTTTAGTGTCAGATTCAGAAATGTAGAATGAAAGTACTGTTTTACTTTCAATAATATATTTGTAGGATTTAGCATTTAATTTCTGGTTAAATTTTTCTCCACGTAATACTGTCAAAAAATCCTGTTCTATTTTTTCAGGGTTTGAAACTCCAATTATTTCGTAATTCTTATTTTGGTGCTTAACACCTAAAACAAGCCAGCCACCATTTGTATTTGCAAAAGCAGAAACAGTTTCCCAACAGCTTTTAGGAAGAGTATTTTTTGCCTCTTTTGCTTCAAAATCCTGCCAAAATACATCCATTGAGGCTATTGTAGGCAAGAAATCTATTCACTCGTAATGAATAGGTCAGCGGTTCGATTCCGCTCATTGGCTCCACTCTTTTAGCCTCAAAATAACCCATTTTTACCACATTGTCCAAGTTTGTCATATTGCTAGTAAACGTCCATTTTTACTAGCAAAATACTAGCAGTTTACTAGCAAGAAAAAATTTTGTTTTTTTGTCAAGAATTTTTTGATTCACTCTTTTTACTAAAAACTTAAAAAAAATATTATATTAATTTAGAATGATGAATCTTTGTGATCAACAATAAACCTATAGATCGCAGTCAAAATACAGTTTAAGTGTGTAAGAATTCTATTATTAAGACATTATATATTATTTAAGATCAGAAAAGCTTCACCAAAACGGTGAATTAGCTGGAAATTTTCAAAAAATAAAGCATTGTCAGTCTAAAAAAAAAATCCCAACAAAGGAATAAAAAATGACTGACAATACCAATAATAATTTAAGTCCATTCGATCCAGATTTCAACGACAGTAATAAGCTTCGAACAGATAACGGAACTTTTAATTGGAGTTTTGAACAAAACAGTTCCATAACCCTGAACGGTTATTTACCCTTTTTTGCAGAATTCCTGCACGAAGGCAATCTCTTTGCTTCCTGGGCGGAAGACTGTCCTTTGGAATATAAAAGCAATAATGCACCGTCAGTTCCGGATGTTCCTGGAACAATAATGATATCCGTTCTTTCTGGACATACAAGATATAGTCACATGAGTTCAGTTTACGGGGATAAGATATCAGCTGAACTCATCGGTATTAATAAATTTGTATCTCATGACTCAGTACAACGGGCATTAAAGAAAATAGATAATGAAGAAGGACAGAAGTGGCTCAGGTATCACAGTCTGAAAACATATGAACCCTTGTTAAGTAAGCCTTATATTCTTGATATAGACCCAACTGTAAAACCCATATATGGAAATCAGGAGGGAGCAGAAATAGGTTATAATCCCAAAAAGCCGGGCAGGCCATCGCACTGTTATCACACATATGTAATCGGTTCATTACACTTAGTAGCGGATGTTGATGTCAGGCCCGGCAATGAAACTGCCGGTAAGTATTCTCATCCCGGATTATGGCGTTTTCTTGGCAACTTGCCCAAATCGCTTTATCCGGAGTTTGTCAGAGGAGATATAGGTTTTGGAAATGACAGTACCATGTCCGGTTGTGAAGAAAGAGGTGTACCGTTTCTTTTTAAACTCAAAAGAACCAAAAATATTAAAGGACTGTTGATTAAACTAAGAAATCCTGAAACAGAATGGAATGATGCCGGAGATGGGTGGTCTGGATTTGAGATTCAGATTAAACTTGATGGCTGGAACAGAAACAGAAGGATTATTGTATTAAGACGCCAGACAAACAACAGTAAGCTTAAAAAATTTGAACAAAAGAAAAAAAGTAGTAACTCTGAAATAGTGCAGGGTGAATTTCCTCTCGCTGTTGTTACAGATGAAATACCTGAATACGAATATCAGGTTCTGGTTACAAGCTTGAGTGATGCCATTTTAACTATTGCACAATATTACAGAGATAGAGCTGACTGTGAGAATGTTTTTGACGAAATGAAAAACCAATGGGGCTGGTGTGGGTTTACTACAAGAGATATGAAAAGGAGCCAGTTTATGGCCGGAATAATATCGCTGATATTCAACTGGTGGAATATCTTCTGCAGGTTGGCTGAACCGGAAGAACATATGGAAGCAAAAACATCAAGGCCTCTATTCTTTAATTCTGTTTGCACACTTGTAAAAAGGTCCAGACAAAACTTCATCAGGATATCAATAAATGGCAGCAACAGGAAAACAGCAATGTTGATGTTTAAAAAAATATCAGCATCTATTGCCAGTATAAACGCTAATGCGACGCAGTTGAAGCAAGAACAGAAATGGGCGACAATATTAACCCTGGCATTCAGGAAATTTCTAAAGGATATCAAATTAAACGCTGTTTCAGAAGAGCGGCAATTGCTCCTGGAATTTTAAATCCAAAATTAAAATCAATTTCTGTTGAAATTATTCAAAAGAAGACAGGGGGATTGCGCTCATGTCAAAAAAAAATCAACTGCGTTTTTTGGGATAAGAGTATAAATTACTGAATCAATACTGTAACCGTGTCTTTTTACTATTTTACTATGCTTATTAAAAATTCTAAAAAAGTTTACTTTCTTAAGTGAATCCTGTATTTCATTGTCAGCAAATACATAATCATGTTTTAAATTATCTGATATCGGTGTTAATGTATGTTTCATTTTTGAATTAACCTTTTTTTGTTATGTTTTGTCTGACAACAATAATATACTACATGAAAATAGTTAATTCACTTACTATAAATCACTTAAATATGTTTTTTTTAAATCAGAAAGTTGAGTTACAGCAGGCGATCATGATGTTAATCCTCCAAATGATTATACACCCGGAACGACTAATCGCGAAAAAGAAAAATTATTTCTTAAACTGCTGAATGAAGAATATGCAAAAAGAACACCAAAATTAAATTTAGATAAACTTTACTACAGTTTTGATTTTGATGGATATCATTTTATCAGTTTATACTCTGAAGATAATCTTAGAACAGATCCTCGCTGGGGAAATATCTTTATGGATAAAATACTTGATGATCAATATAATTGGTTACAAAAAGATCTTCAGAGTGCTTCCGGTTCTAAAGGAATTATTGTTCTGATCCATCAGCCAATGTGGTATAACTGGACAGGCTGGAAAAAAGTACACAATCTTTTAAGACGATATTCTGTAATGGCAGTAATAGCCGGACATTATCATTATAATCAGGATGAAGGTTATCTTGATGGAATAAGATATGTAATCATGGGCTCTACCGGCGGTATGACTAAGAATGGTTCAGAAAATGCCGGTAATCTCCACCATGTAACACTTTTAACATTAAATAATAAAGACATGGATTTTAAACTTATCCCGCTTAAAGGGTTTACAAATACAAAATTCACAAGCAGAGAAAACATGGATAGAATCCAGGCAGTGAACACAATGATAACCTCGGTACAATATTCTTCAACAGCCACATCAGAAGCCAACCCAATTGATATTCCAGTCGATATTTACTCTTACAGTGGAAACAATCAATGGTCATCTCTTTACAATAATGTCTTCCCGGGTACAGGAGTAACAATATCCAATCTATCGAGTGTAGATTTAGATAATGGAGCCAGGCCAGCGGTCGATGGAATGAAAGTACTTTTTCAAGATGAAACAGGAGAAACTTTCTGGAACTATGTTATATTTAATTCTGAAGCCAGTTCAAGTTCTACAACAAGCACAACAACATTAAAACCAAAAGGTAAACTTTAATTTTTTTGTATAAATAAGCACATAAATTGCCTAAAAGTTACTATAATATATCATAAAATGGAATTACTATGAAAAGAATATTTATTACATTAGCTTTAATTTTTTCCTGCATAATACTGCTGCAGGCCGGAGAAGTAAAAAGGATTGTATCTCTGGGGCCGACATTGACAGAACAGATATTTCTACTCGGTGCCGGAGACAAAATTGTAGGAGATACAACTTACTGCATACACCCTGAAGCTGCAAAGAATAAACCAAAAGTTGGTAATGTAGTTGATATTAATGTTGAAAAGATAGTCTCTTTAAAACCGGATATAATATTAGCAACTTCTTTAACTAATGCCAAACAGCTTGAAACACTAAAACAACTTGGACTCAAAGAAAAAATAATTAAATTTTCAGAACCATTATCATATGAAGAAATCTGCAAACAATTCATTAGACTTGGAAGCATTGTAGGTAAAGAACAGGAAGCTGAAAAAATTGTAAAAAAATCCCAGTATGAAGTTTCTGCTATTATTAAAAAAACAGATAAGCTCCCCAAGCAGACAGTCTTCGTAGAAATTGGAACAAATCCTCTTTTTGCTGCAACAGGAAATACATTTATCGGCAATCTAATTAAATTTGCAGGGGGTACAAATATTGCAGAAAACGCTTCTCAGGGTATTTACAGTAGAGAAAAAGTTGTCGAAGACAAACCTGATGTTATTATAATTTCAAGTATGGGAACAGAGAATCCTGAGACAGGTAAACAGGAATGGGAAAAGTTTAAAATAATTCCTGCTGTAAAAAATAATGAAGTATATGTCATCAATTCATATGAGCTTTGTTCGCCAAATCCCGTAACGTTTCCAGGTTTATTACAAAAAATATCAGAAATGATTCACCCAAAACTTAAGTATACCGAAGGTATTCTAGACTTTGTCAATATATCGAGAAATTGAACTCGATTATTCTCAAATTTTTCGAAAACCATTTTGCTTTGAGTATAATTATTTAATAGATAGAAATCTCCATTAAAATGAATATTAGTAAAAAAAATAGACTTTATAAAAATATTTTACTTATTATTATATTGATTTTAGTATTAATTGGGGTTTCTATTTTCTCGATGACAGTTGGAGCCGCCAATATATCAGTAAGCAATATTTTTGATATTATTTTTTATAAACATGACTCATGGCAATACGCAGTTTTAATGAAACTGCGAGTACCGAGAATAGTTATGGGTTTTGCTGTAGGCGGCTCTTTAGCTCTAGCCGGAGCTCTTCTTCAAGGGATATTTAGAAATCCACTTGTTGAACCATATACTCTTGGTATATCAGGCGGTGCTTCTCTTGGAGTATGTATTGTTATTGTATTTCACCTTACATCTATTATAGGTTTACTTTCTTATCCCCTTTTTGGGTTCATAGGAGCAATACTTACAATGATTATCATCTATACTGTAGGGGCCAGAAAAAGCAGTATGAAGATTAACAATCTGCTTTTAACAGGAGTCATGGTCAGTTTTATATGTTCTTCAGCTGTAATGCTGATTATGTCTCTATCACAGGCAAGAGAACTTCAAAGTATAGTTTTCTGGACAATGGGCTCTCTTGATGAAACAAATACAGACTTAATTTACATGATTGTAACCGCTTCAGTTATCAGCCTGGTTTTATCATATTTTTTCTGTATAGATTTAAATGGATTTGCTATAGGTGAAGAAGAAGCAGCGCATATCGGAATTAATACAGAAAGAACCAAAAAATGGGTTTTCATCCTTGCATCTGTTTTGACAGGACTTAGTGTTTCAGTTGCCGGAATTATTGGTTTTGTTGGCTTAGTAGTTCCCCACATTATAAGGATATTTACAGGGCCTGATCATAGAATATTACTTATAGCTTCTTTTCTCTCAGGGGCAATTTTCCTAATAGCCTGTGATACAATTGCCAGAACCATCATATCTCCCCTGGAACTGCCGGTAGGAGTAATAACAGGTATCATTGGTGGAATAATTTTTATTTATGCAATTAATAAAAAAAAGGTTAGCCTCTGATGTCAGAAATAATGAAGATTAAAAACCTTTATTCAGGATATGGAAAGGAAGATATTCTTAGAGGAATAGACCTTGATATAAACAAGGGTGAATTAATAGGAATTATTGGCCCAAACGGTTCAGGAAAGACCACACTATTAAGAACTATGACCGGCATTTTAAAGCCAAACAAAGGGAAGGTTTTTATTGAATCTGAAAATCTGGCTAAAATATCTCAGAAAGAAATTGCTAAAAAAATTGCAGTAGTTAAGCAAAATATTGAACCGGTAGCACTTTCAATCAATGACTATGTTCTAATGGGAAGATTCCCACATTATTCAAAACTTCAGTTTTTTGAAAAGCAGGATGATAGGCTCTTATCAAATCAATACATGCGAATGACCGACATCTTCCCATTACGGCATAAGCTTATGTCAGATATCAGCGGAGGAGAAAGGCAGCGTGCACAAATAGCCAAAGCACTAACTCAACAGCCCTTGATTCTACTTTTGGATGAACCGACATCTCAATTAGATATTGCCCATCAGGTTAAAGTTCTTGATCTAATTAAAAAACTAAATAGAGATCAGGGATTTACAGTAATTATGGTTATCCATGATCTCAATTTGGCCTCAGAATATTGTAGCAGGCTTATAATGATGAAAAAAGGTAAAGTTTTTAAAACAGGCTCACCAAATGATGTTTTAACCTATCAGAATATTGAAAAAGTCTATGAAACACTTGTTCTGGTAGAAAAAAACCCTCTTACCCAAAAACCTTTTATTATACCTGTCACAGAAGAAGCAAGAAAAAGATAATTTAGATTCTTTCTTTTAAACTTCTATCATAAAACGTATCAAAATTATAAATAAATAACAATAAACAAATTACAAATACCAAATAAATAACAATTTTCAAAAAATAAAAACACAAACAATTAATAACTATGAATCGAATATCTGATTGTCTAAAGTTTGATAATTGAGATTTTAATATTGGAAATTATTTGTTATTTGATGCTTGAATTTTGTTTTTTTGGGTTGCGGGCAGAACCCGCCTTAAAATTTAGAAATGATAATTTTAAAAATGAATTCTAAAAATCACTGATAGAAAGTCTTCTAAATTCTAAATTTACTTAAAACATCCTAATTGGCATTTATGAATCTTAATTTTATTTCGATTACACACTCGAGTAATATCTAAAAGTTTTAGTCCATGTTCTTCAGCAATAGCGAATGCATCAGGACAGGTCAGTTTTAGTTTTCCGCTATCATTTGTACATTTTTCTTCAATAATTTTCTTTAATTCTGCTTCGTTCATATTTTCCTCCTTTTAGCTAAAAAATAAATTAGTTTTAAAAATATAATACAAACAAGTGCAATTGATATTGCAAAAATACTGGCAGCCACTCCAAGTTTAAAATCACCACCAGACATATTAAGATAAATATTAATTGGAATATTCTCTGTTTTCAACGGAATACCACCTCCTACCATCAACGTAGCTCCAAACTCCCCCATGCATCTTAACCATGTTAAAATTAAACCGGATAGTATACCTGGAAAAGCAATTTTAAAGGTTGTATTATAGAATGCTTTAAAAGGTCTGCTTCCTAAAGTCATTGCAACCATTTCATAAGTATCTGGAATCAATTCAAATGCACTTTTAGCTGATTTTATTGTTAACGGTACTGCAACAAAAAACTGGGCAATCACTGCTCCATAAAGGGTGAAAATAAATGAATAAATATTTTTAATAATAGGTACATTAAAAAAAATAAGTAAAAAGACCCCCACAACCAGAGGAGGAACAATCATCGGAATATCAAATACAGCATCAATTATCACCACAAAATAACTTTTTGTTCTTGCAAGATAAAAGCCAGCAGGAACTCCAACCAAAAAAGCAAGCACTGTAGCAAGCAGAGATGTTTTCAAACTAAACCAAACAGCAGCTATAAACTCATCATTATTTAAAAGTTCTACTAAACTAGCTGTGTCGGTTTTCAATATTCCTGCCATTAACACAAGAACAATAAAAATAAATAATAAACCTACAAAAATCTTTGTTATTGCATTTATTACCATATTATGCTCAAAACTAATTGGGTTTTAAAAAGGTTAATAAATTTTCTAATTTATATCCAAAACAAAAATTGTTTTAGAAAATTTAATCAATCATTATAGCTAGGTTGCTACAAAAAAAATCAAAAACTGAAATACGTTAGAAATAACTTCTGCAGGATAAACCAAAAATAAAAATACATCAGGTATAACTATAGTTTTTTATCTGCTATCAAATATAATTATTAAAAAGGTATTTAAGTCTCGACATTGAACTTCTATGATATACCGAAGGTATTCTAAATTTTGGTAATATATCGAGAAATCGAACACGATTATTATCAAATTTTTCGAAAACCTTTTTGCTTTGAGTATAAATATACAATGAAAACAGTTTTAATAAAATAAATCATATTTAAAAGTCATTAAAACATAATTCTAAAATAGCAATGTCGGGTTACAACTTATACAGGAAGTACTTTATTTTCTGTTTTTTAGAACAGAAATACTCCCGGTTTATTTTATATTTTTTCGGGAAAAAGTTAGTTTTGAGTATCAGGTAAAATTCTATTAATTAAATAATGCCAAAAAATCAGGGAAGGAAACGGTTACTGAAAATGAGTTCCAAAGAAATTGATGCAAAAACAATTAAAGCAATCAAAGCTAAAAAGGAAAAAATGAAAGTTTCTGAGGCTATTAATGAACATGAAATGACATTAAAGCACTGGGGACTATGGCTAATAACAGGAGCAGGATTTGCTCTTGATGGTTTTGACCTGTTTATCATTGGTGTTGCAATGCCATTACTAATGCAGCAATATACCTGGCTGCAATCCAACCCATTCATTGTAGGACTTCTTGGAGCAGCAGCACCAATAGGAGCTATAATAGGAGCCGCCGTTTTCGGAAGACTTACCGATACACTTGGTAGAAAATTTATTTTACTGCTTAACATGTTAATTTTTATTGTCTTTTCTATTCTTTGCGGAGTCGCATGGTCTGTATGGTCTCTTCTTATATTCAGATTTATTGCAGGTATTGGGATAGGCGGAGAATATCCTGTTAATTCTTCGTATATAGCAGAATTAATACCAAAGAAAAATAGAAAAAGAATGCAGGTTGGTAATTTTTCATTCCAGGCTGTTGGTGCAGTTACAGGTGCATTAATGGGTGTAATACTTCTCCAATTGACTCCTTATGTCTGGACTTGGAGGCTTATGCTTGGCGTTCCTGCAGTTCTTGCTACAATATTATTTTTCTTTAGATTGGGAATGCCTGAAAGTTCAAAATGGCTCGCAGCAAAAGGAAAAGCCAAGAAAGCGGCAAAAAACCTTTCCAAACTTTCTGATGAAAAGATTAGACTTATAAAAGAAGCTCCTAAAACAACAAAATATACTGATATCTTTAAGCCACAATTTATAAAACTTACAATACTTTCTTCAGTGCCATGGTTTCTAATGGATATAGCATTTTATGGAATCGGTATATTTACTCCAATAATTTTATCTAAGTTGTTTAAATACAATGCTCATAACTTTATAGAGGAAGATCTCCATTCAATAAAAAATGCACTGTTTGTTGACCTGTTCCTCCTTTTAGGGATAATTATCGCAATAATCCTGGTAAAAAAGAAAGGAATGGTAAAACTTTCATCATTCGGTTTTTATGGAATGGGAGTAGGTATGCTTCTTTTAATGTCATCAAATTATCTTTTAAATACTCCTTATTATACACCAATAATAATTATTGGTTTTATACTATTTAATCTATGCGTAAATGCAGGACCGAACCCAATGACATTTATGATACCTGCTAGAGTTTATCCTACAGAGCTACGTGCTACAGGGCATGGTTTTTCCGGGGCATTCGCCAAAGCCGGAGCAACAGTAGGCATTGTTCTTTTACCATGGATGCAAGACCAGATGGGAATCACTGGTATGGCGTTATTCATGGCTATCATATGTTTTGGAGGAGGTATTATCACTCAATTTTTTGCATATCTGATTATCAGAGATAAACAAGTATATAAATATCAGAAAATTATTGCTGACTTAAAAGGTGTTAAGTTTGGACAAGGAATTCCTTATAACGAAGATATTGACAGTTGAGGAAAAATGATTACACAATTTGTTAATTTATTGATGCCGTATCAGGATTATTGCTATCCGATCATTTTGTTAGTATTACTTGCATGTGGAATGGGGTTACCCATTCCGGAAGATATTACCCTGGTTATTGGCGGAATCTTTGCAGCCTATAAAATAACAAATTTCTGGGCAACAGTTGCTATCTGTATGATTGGTGTAATTGGAGGAGATACTATCGTTTACCTTCTTGGCAGACATTTAGGCAACAAAATTCTCAAATCCAAATTCTTTTCTAAAATGATAAAAATTCGTCATCTGGCTATGGTAAGATTAGCATCTCATAAATATGGAAATTTTCTTATTTTCATAGCTAGATTCATGCCCGGAGTAAGAACACCTGTCTTTTTTTCTATGGGAATGTTCAAAAAACCTTTCTATATTTTCTTTTGCATTGATGGACTTGCATCTCTTATATCTGTACCTGTATGGATTTACGTAGGGATGTTTTTTGGAGATAACATCCCTGTTCTTGAACATCACGTTAAACAAATGGAACATGGGATATACAGTATTCTTGCTGCAATAATTATTATTATCGTTCTATTGCATTTTTTAAAGAAAAAATTTTCAGGCTATCTTTTTCAAAAAGTTAAAGCAGGTAGTGGAGAAGAAGCAAATAAATAGTTCGCAAAAATTAACACAAAACATTATAAAGAATAAATAGTACCAAATGGAAGATCCCAAAAATTACATTTCATGCTGCGGATTTTATTGCAAAACATGCAAAGTATTTAATTCAAACTTATGCAAAGGATGTCTGTTAGGCTATCAAACCAAAGAAAGAGACATTAATAAAGCAAAATGTAAAATAAAATTATGCTGTTATCAAGAAAACAAATACTCTACATGTGCAGAATGCAATGAATTCTCTAATTGTAAAATTATTGCATCCAGATTTAAACCTGGTACATATCAACACAAAAAATGTATACAAAATCTGGAGTTCATTAGAAGTAATAATACAAAAAACTTCATAAAAATAGCTAAAAATTGGAAAAACCACTACGGTAAATTAAAATAGATGTTGTATACAAAGTTGGAATATATAAACTATGGAAACTGGTAATTTTCTATTTGCATTTAGCCTAACCCTTTTTGCCGGACTGGCAACAGGTATTGGAAGTCTAATAGCATTTCTAGCCAAAAATTTCAATTCTAAATTTCTCGCAGGTTCTCTTGGGTTTTCAGCAGGAGTTATGATTTATGTTTCGCTAGTAGAAATATTCTTTAAAGCAAAAGATTCTCTAACTTCACTTTATGGAAATAAGCCCGGCTATTGGTTCACTGTGATTTCATTCTTTGCCGGTATTGCAATAATAGCATTGATTGACAAACTGGTTCCGAACTTTGAAAATCCACACGAACTCAAAAACATTAAACAGCTAAAAACTACACCAACAGACAAAGATGGAAAACTTTTAAGAATGGGGCTTTTTTCAGCCTTGGCAATTGGCATTCACAATTTCCCGGAAGGCCTGGCTACTTTTATTGGAGCATTGGAAAACCCATCATTAGGAATCAGTATTGCTGTGGCAATTGCAATACATAATATTCCTGAAGGTATAGCTGTTTCTGCTCCAATTTACTACGCGACAAAAAGTAAAAAGAAAGCTTTTATTTTATCATTCTTATCAGGCTTAGCGGAACCTATAGGAGCATTATTAGGTTATTTCATATTAATTAACTTTTTTACTGGAGCTACATTCGGTATAATATTCGCTGCAGTTGCCGGTATAATGGTTTATATTTCTTTAGATGAACTTTTACCCACAGCAGAAGAATATGGCGAACATCACATAGCTATTTCAGGATTAATTGCGGGAATGGCAGTTATGGCATGCAGCTTAGTACTGTTCAGTTAGAGTCATCAGCAATCTGTCAATATTAAAATATAATAAATAGTGCTTGGACGAGAATTACTTAAATCTTTTATTGTGAATTAGTTGTATTATGACAATCTTTGTTGAATTAGTGTGATAAAACCTTAAAATTCACCTTCACAAGCTATCACACCAGCAAAAAAATGTTATATTAAAACAATGTAAAATATTTACTATAAAAGAGTTAAATATCTCAAGCCGACAAGTCATTCAATGACAGTCAAAGTAAAAATATTCAAAACTTCGGAGTTAAGGTGTGAGAAAAGCATTCGATAGTCAGATGAAATTAGGAGAGGTTGATATTGCCGGCATACAATTTGATTTAAGATCAAGAGACGAAATACCTAAATTGTTAATGGGGTTACAGGCTATTTACAGCAATAAGGAAATACGAGAAAAAGTCTTTACAGTACTTGAAAAGGCACTCCCAAAAACATCTAAGAAAACTGGACGCCCCGGAATGGAACTTTGGAAAATACTTGTACTTGGGTAAACGTAAAATCTGTCCATATATACTCAAACTATTTCAAAATACTGGTTTTATTTTTTCAAAATGATCATTAATACGTGACCTTAAACCTTAATTAAACACTTCGTATCTGTAACTCCTTAATAGCCAACGAAAAGATCTTTCATTGTTCTTCACCACGTATAATTTCCCACATCCATTGGATTTCTAATACCGACGAGTTCAAAGTATTTTTTCTGCAGCGAAGTAATCTCTGTTACTTTAGGAAATTCTTTATATTCATCCGGACTTGCAGTTTTAGGGATTTTGTAGCAGACAATCTTTGATTTTGCAATCTCTTCCAAAGGTTTAGTTACAGCTTTACCTTTGAGATATTCTATTTCAAAAACTCTTTTCAGCAACAGTGCCAGTATGCAAATAAAAACATGTGCTTTTACTCTATTTTCAAGCCAGTGCCTTACCGGTCTTATATCGACAAAGTGTTTCAGGTCTTCGAAAAGAGTTTCAACTTCCTGGAGATTTTTATATGACTTTATAATATCTACAGGCGAAATATCATATCTATTGCTTGTGATTATAAAAACACCGTCAAACCTTTCTTCGTATTCCAGCACACTCTTATCAATTTCAAAAGGTTTTATTTTTAAGTTTTGCTCCTCATTGAACTGAAAAAAATTTCTATACTGTCTGTTATATCCTTCAAAAAGTCTGCTGATACTTTTTTGTCGAACTGCTTCGTTTACATTTTTACCGCTGCAGATTTTTACCAGATTTTTTTCAAACGATTTGAGCTTTGCCTGTCTTTTCCTCCGGACAGCAGATGCTCTTAAATCATTCCTGCAAATAACAAAACGGGTTTGATTATCATATTTTCCTTCATATTTCTTTATAACACTGAATAATTTTCTGCATATCTTTGTAAACGTAAAATCTGTCCATATATATGATTTATGTACAATCAGTCAATTCTTACATCAGTGTTATATATTCCTGGCTTCAGCCCATTTGTCCGGAAGTAATTCAAAGAGTCTGTTGTTTTGGTGTGTCATCAGCCTTTTGAAGATATCAGTCATATATTCAAATGGTTCTATTCCCATAATCCTGCATGTTTGAATAAGCGAGTATATAACAGCAGCAGCTTCACCTGCTCTTTTACTTCCAAAGAAAAGCCAGTTTTTTCTGCCGAGTACAACTTTTCTTAATCCTCTTTCAGCAGTATTATTTTCCATTCTGATATTTGGATCATTCAGATAGAGTCTGAAGTTATTTTCATATTTAAGCATATATCCTATAGCTTTTGCCAGATTGGATTTTGGTAGCAGTGTACCTTCAACTACTTTTTCTCTGAGCATTGTGAAAATTTCATCAACAACTTTAAGTTCATGTTCCTGTCTTATTTTCAGCCTTGTTTGCGAATCAGCTTTCCATGCCAGCCTTTCAAACATAAACAAATACCTGATTTTTCTCAGGACATTATCTCTGAGTTTCAAGTCAATAGATTTTACTTCTTCAAAATATCTGCGCGCATGACACCAACATGCTGCCCAGTCAATACATGAGCTTTCATCAGCATCAAGCTTTACATATGCATCATATGCATCAGCATGAATAATACCTTCAAAATTTTTAAGGAAATTTGTTGGATAGAAATGACTTCTGTCAGGGCTGAAGGAATATATCTGATATGGAGGTGCATTGGGATTGGCACAGGAGTATATCCATATTCTTGTAGTTTTTGTTTTACCATTGCCTGGATCAAGCATATTTACAGTGGTATCATCTGTAAATAGATAACCTGATTTAAAAAGATTTTCTCTCATCTGATCATATATAGGTGTCAACTTAAGGCCAATATTCATAATAAGCGAACTTAATGTCTGCCGTGTTACTTTTATATCATGAGCTGCAAGCTTTTCCTGTATTCTGTATATTGGCATATGGTATGCATATTTTTCAGTAACAATATGAGCCATAAATTCCGGTGTAAACTTTGAACCTGTAACAATACAGTCAGGAACTGAACACTGAACAACGCCGGCAAGTGAATTGTTTTTTACTGCATATTTAACTGTAACTGTTCTGTGTATATAGTAGGAAGATGTTCTGTAGCCAAGCTTTTCTGTAATATCTCTGCCAATTTCTACTAACTCTTCTCCCGTTTCAGGGTGTATTCTGTTTTCAGGAGGAATATCTATTACTTCCTCTTTGACATCCAGAGTATCGGGGTACTCTACTTTATACTGATTTTTATTTTTGCTTTTCTTTTTACGTTTATGCTCAGGAATTACCTTCAACCCTACTTTTGTTTCATCTTTTTCTGGAATATTCAATCCCGGAAGTACAGGCAATTCAGGAGGAAATTCTTCTATAAAACGCTCTGATTTTTGTCCAAACACCTGTCTCTTAAACCACTCAAGCTGTTCTTTAAGACAAAGTAGTTCGGCTTCCAGAAAGCGGTTTTTACTCTCAAGCTCTTCTATTGTTTTAACTGATTGTTCTACTGTTGCATCCATATAAAAAGATACAGCGCAACAGTATTATTTACACTCAAAATTTAGATTTCAGCTAACTTTTTTCAAGTTGAATCTTTTATCCAGACTACTGGGTTTTATACCTTCAAAAAGCATTAGAAAGTCTCGTCTTGAAAGTTCTGTTCTACCTGTGTTATCTATGATGAATCTACCTTTTTCAAGACGTTTATAGTAAATTTCAAAACCATCGCCATCAAATCTTAATACTTTAATTTTATCTTTAAGTCTGTTTAGAAAAACAAAACAGCTTCCACTTAGAAGTTTGCCGGGAAAAGATGACTCAACTAATCCGCTCAAACCTTCAAAACTCATATGCATATTTGCAGGCCTATCGTATAAGTATATTAATGATTGACTAATATTGATCATAACACCTCCAGTAGTGCTTTTACTGTTCTCTGAAACTCATTTACTTCAAAGCCTTTGCTAAGGCAAATATTGATATATCCACCAATAGAAATACTTATTCCTGACGAATGTGACTGTACCTTTTCAGATAATAAACTTGAATTATTAAACTTCATTCTGACAAAATTATCAGTAACGGCAGGTGCAACTTCAGATAATAAACTTGAATTATTAAACTTCATTCTGACAAAATTATCAGTAACGGCAGGTGCAACTTCTCTATCAAGTTTCTTTAATTTGCTATACCAGCCATGAAATGTACTGCAGGGTATATTCATCCTGCGACAGTACTCATGCTGACTTAAACCTGATGCAGACCACTTAGATACTTCATGCTTCCACTTTACAATATTCTCGGATTTATGATTCGCCATTACTGAACCTCTCTCAAAAATGTTAATAATTCATTACAGAAATATTATAAAATTAACACTGTGAAAGAAGATTAAAAGATGGGAGCTAAGTGACGCTTACGATGTATATTCGAAATGGTATAGAAATTACTTCTATTTCTGTGCTAAATGTAAAAATGATTCTCCTAACGCAATACAAGGTGAATACGAAGATAAATTTGCCAGATTAAAATATATAGACAAAAATAGATTTGATGTGTCGTATATGAGACATACAGGACAATGGTTTGAATTATACCCAAATGTAACATTTGAAGAGGCTTTGGAAATTATAGAAAAAGATCCTAACTTCATGATAATGTAAAAAAATAAATAGAAGCATTTAACAGGCAAGGATAGATTATTTTCCGAAAGATAGAGTATAGCTATGGTATGTGTTTTTTCAGAGGAACAATAATCTTATCCAGAAGTTGTGCAAGTCCGCATCATCTGAGAGTTTTTTTTATACAGTATTATATAAAGCAAATATATTATCTGCCTGTCCATTGTTAAGGAGCATAATATTTCCATTTTATTCCATACAGTTTTATTTTTGAAGTAACGGATCATCATTTTTTCTTTATTTTTCTATTTTCTTTCATCTGATCATATTTTTATGCCGTAAAATCCTGAATTTAGAATTTTTCGGGCAAAGCGGTTACATTCCTTTCCGGAAACAGGAAAAGAAATCACAATTTCCATGACATTTCTTTTGCGGCGCTGAACCGGCGCCGCACTATGCCGGGATTTTCAAACAGCTCCTTCTATATTTAAAAAGTTTTACCCTTTCCAAAAAAGTATGGTAAATAATTTTCATACAGCTCCCGCATTTTGGACATTTATATTCCGGACGTTTAACTTTTATTTCACTATTCAGTTTTACATGTAATAGCAGCTGCAGAAGTTTTAATGTTTTTTTCGCATTGCCGTGAAGGAAGCCGTAGTCTCTGCATCTTCTAAAGCCTTTGGGGAGCACATGCTGTATAACGTGAAACAGAAAATCCTCACCTTTCATTGTTCTGTATTTTGTTTTATTTGTTTTCGATTCTGTATAACTGAATGTAACGGTACCATCATGATTATCAAAAATCCTCTTCTCTGATATTACACCACGGTACAGGTACCTTGAAAGATAAAGCAAAGCCTCTCTGCCGCTGCCTACATTCTCCATGTTTACACGCCATTCTTTATCATAAGCAATCTCAGGAAAACCTATTCCCAGCTCTTTGAGTAAAGCAAGAAATTTACCTTTATAAAGTTTATTCAGCTTTTCCCATGGGAAAAGGTATTTGCCTTTCTTTTTTCTCCATAGATTATTTTTTCTGTCAACAGCTCCGCCTGCAACTATAAAATGGATATGGGGATGATAATCAAGATTTCGTGCATGAGTATGCAGTACCGCTGTCATTCCAATATCTCCGCCAAGATACTTCGGACTTTCTGCTATTTCCTTCATAGCACGGGATGCTGAATCAAAAAGTGCATTATAACATTCCTTCTGATTGTGCCATATTACAGTTCTAAGTTCATATGGAACGGTTACCGTTACCATGTAATAATCCACAGGCAGGAGTTTATCCATTTGCCTGTTAACCCATCTGACCGTTTCATGATGCTGACAGGCAGGACAGTTTCTATTGCCGCATGAATGATAAAATATCTCTGTATCTCCGCATTCGGGACATTTTACATGAACTGTTCCTGAACCTTCGGCTCGGCATCTTTGAATTGCGGACATTGCTTTTTTATGTCCGGTAAGTATTTTATTACCATAATTCATTTCCATGGCTTCACCAAAGGTATTTATGACATCCTTTAGCTTCATGGCAGTGAAACTAAAGGTCGTGGAAATGAATTTTTGACATTATCCCGTTTATTGCAGCAGCAGAACTTTCCTGTGTCACATTTGTAAAATGTGTATATCTTGCTGTTGTTTCTATCTGTGAATGTCCAAGTATATGCTGTACTACTTTTAAGTTAACATTTGCTTCTATTAAATGTGTGGCATAGGAATGACGCAGTGAATGGATTGATACTTTCTTATTGATTCCGCTGTCTCTTGCCGCCGCCCTGAAAGCTGCCTGTGCACAACCTATATTCATAGGCTGTTTTGTATGCATAACAGTATCTTTTCCTCCAAGTATTTTAGGAAAAAGAAGTTCTGGGTTTCTATGAACCTTCCAGTATCGGCGCAAAGCATGAAGTGTAGATACCGGAAGTGGAATCAGACGGTCTTTATTACCTTTGCCGTTTCGTATATGAACCTGCATACTTTTGCTGTCTATATCTGCAACTCTTATATTTACGCCTTCGCTCACTCTTAATCCCAAACTGTAAATAGCAAAAAGGACAACTCTGAAACGGAGAAGTTCTGTATGAGCAAGCAGCTGTGATACTTCTGAAACAGTTAGTATATCAGGTATCTTCTTTACTCTGGGAGGCCTGACTATCTCTATATGCTTCCATTTACGCTTCAGTACATATTTCCAGTAAAACACAAGAGAACCAAGATCGATTTTAACCGTACTCCAGGAATGAGTATCAATAAGATCTGCAAAATACTGTTCAAATTCTGATACTAAAAGATAATCAGGCAGTCTGTTAAAATATTCACAGACGCGACGAAATCCCCGAAGATAACATTTTGTTGTTGATTCAGCCATCCCCTGAAGTTTCAATGCTCTGGCAAGTTCTTCATGTCTCTTGCTGATCTTTGATTCGCTCTTCTCTGATGATGCAATTAATCCTTTCATCTTACTATACTCCTTATATTTAGTTTTTTACGCATTCACCTTGAATGCAATTACATAAGAAATTATAGTAAAATATTGAATAGGATTAAATTACGAAAACCGTCGCTGAAAGCGACTTTGTTCAACTTGAAGATGCACTTAATAGCTATTACGCTCCGCTCCATAGCTATAAGTGATCAGAATTGTTATGCTATTCTTGATTGCCGAAAAGAACCTGCATGGATAAGAAATAAATTAAAAAATTTATAAAGCTATTGAGATAGGAACGCCCTTCACAGAGCGTCCCTCTCACACCACCCGGCATACGGATGTAAACGTAAAATCTGTCCATATATATGATTTATGTACAATCAGTCAATTCTTACATCAGTGTTATATATTCCTGGCTTCAGCCCATTTGTCCGGAAGTAATTCAAAGAGTCTGTTGTTTTGGTGGGTCATCAGCCTTTTGAAGATATCAGTCATATATTCAAATGGTTCTATTCCCATAGTCCTGCATGTTTGAATAAGCGAGTATATAACAGCAGCAGCTTCACCTGCTCTTTTACTCCCAAAGAAAAGCCAGTTTTTTCTGCCGAGTACAACTTTTCTTAAGCCTCTTTCAGCAGTATTATTTTCCATTCTGATATTTGGATCATTCAGATAGAGTCTGAAGTTATTTTCATATTTAAGCATATATCCTATAGCTTTTGCCAGATTGGATTTTGGTAGCAGTGTACCTTCAACTACTTTTTCTCTGAGCATTGTGAAAATTTCATCAATAATTTTAAGTTCATGTTCCTGTCTTATTTTCAGCCTTGTTTGCGAATCAGCTTTCCATGCCAGCCTTTCAAACATAAACAAATACCTGATCTTTCTCAGGACATTATCTCTGAGTTTCAAGTCAATAGATTTTACTTCTTCAAAATATCTGCGTGCATGACACCAGCATGCAGCCCGGTCAATACATGAGCTTTCATCAGCATCAAGCTTTACATATGCCTCATATGCATCAGCATGAATGACACCTTCAAAATTTTTAAGAAAATTTGTTGGATAGAAATGACTTCTGTCGGGGCTGAAGGAATATATCTGATATGGAGGTGCATTGGGATTGGCACAGGAGTATATCCATATTCTTGTAGTTTTTGTTTTACCATTGCCTGGGTCAAGCATATTTACAGCGGTATCATCTGTAAATAGATAACCTGATTTAAAAAGATTTTCTCTCATCTGATCATATATAGGTGTCAACTTAAGGCCAATATTCATAATAAGCGAACTTAATGTCTGCCGTGTTACTTTTATATCATGAGCTGCAAGCTTTTCCTGTATTCTGTATATTGGCATATGGTATGCATATTTTTCAGTAACAATATGAGCCATAAATTCCGGTGTAAACTTTGAACCTGTAACAATACAGTCAGGAACAGAACACTGAACAACGCCGGCAAGTGAATTGTTTTTTACTGCGTATTTAACTGTAACTGTTCTGTGTATATAGTAGGAAGATGTTCTGTACCCAAGCTTCTCTGTAACATCACGACCTATTTCTACTAACTCTTCTCCCGTTTCAGGGTGTATTCTGTTTTCAGGAGGAATATCTATTACTTCCTCTTTGACATCCAGAGTATCGGGGTACTCTACTTTATACTGATTTTTATTTTTGCTTTTCTTTTTACGTTTATGCTCAGGAATTACCTTCAACCCTACTTTTGTTTCATCTTTTTCTGGAATATTCAATCCCGGAAGTACAGGCAATTCAGGAGGAAATTCTTCTATAAAACGCTCTGATTTTTGTCCAGACACCTGTCTCTTAAACCACTCAAGCTGTTCTTTAAGACAAAGTAGCTCGGCTTCCAGAAAGCGGTTTTTACTCTCAAGCTCTTCTATTGTTTTAACTGATTGTTCTACTGTTGCATCCATATAAAAAGATACAGCGCAACAGTATTATTTACACTCAAAATTTAGATTTCAGCTAACTTTTTTCAAGTTGAATCTTTTAGCCAGACTACTGGGTTTTATACCTTCAAAAAGCATTAGAAAGTCTCGTCTTGAAAGTTCTGTTCTACCTGTGTTATCTATGATGAATATACCTTTTTCAAGACGTTTATAGTAAATTTCAAAACCATCGCCATCAAATCTTAATACTTTAATTTTATCTTTAAGTCTGTTTAGAAAAACAAAACAGCTTCCACTTAGAAGTTTGCCGGGAAAAGATGACTCAACTAATCCGCTCAAACCTTCAAAACTCATATGCATATTTGCAGGCCTATCGTATAAATATATTAATGATTGACTGATATTGATCATAACACCTCCAGTAGTGCTTTAACTGTTTTCTGAAATTCATTTACTTCAAACCCTCTGCTAAGGCAAATATTAACAGATTCACCAATCGAAATATTAATTCCTGCTGAATCTGGTTGAATACCTTCAGATAATAACCTTGAATTATTAAACTTCATCCTGACAAAACTACTTGTAACCGCAGCTGCAACTTCTACATCAAGCTTCTTTAACTTGCTGTACCAGCCATGAAATGTACTGCAGGGAATATTCATTCTGCGGCAGTACTCATGCTGACTTAAACCTGATGCAGACCACTTAGATACTTCATGCTTCCACTTGACTATATTCTCGGATTTATGATTCGCCATTACTGAACCTCCTCAAAGATGTTAATAATTCATTACAGAAATATTATAAAATTAACACTGTGAAAGAAGATTAAAAGATGGGGGCTAATTGACGCTTACATACGGATCACGTACCAAGGCGGTTCGGCTGATCAGGCAGTCAGTTACCTGGGAGAAACAACCCATAATTTCTGATAAAGTAGTTGTTTGGCATGGCAATAATAACCCACTTGACCTTACTCATTCTCCAGCACCCTTTTCTGGCATTTCCGACAGTCATAGCATAACTATGGGAGATTCCCTGTTTCTTAAGGTTTCGAATACGGGTACGCGGATTCTTCCATTGTTTCCAAATCATGGCTCTAAGTCTGCGAAAAATCATTCCGTTAAGAGAACGGAACATACTTCGTGTATGAGCTATCTTGAAATAGTTCCACCAGCCACGGGTATAAAGGTTCAACTTATATACTACCTGTTTAACACTTCTACCACTGTTTCTTGGAATAAGCTCTCTGATTCGCGTTTTAAACTTATTTATTGCTTTAGAGTGAATGCGGATTCTTGGATTATCTCTATTGGAAGTAAAACTGAATCCAAGATAGCAGCGCCACCATGGATGGCTTACTGCACTCTTCTCTTCATTAACTTTCAGCCTAAGTTTACAGGTAATGGTAAACGTAAAATCTGTCCATATATATGATTTATGTACAATCAGTCAATTCTTACATCAGTGTTATATATTCCTGGCTTCAGCCCATTTGTCCGGAAGTAATTCAAAGAGTCTGTTGTTTTGGTGTGTCATCAGCCTTTTGAAGATATCAGTCATATATTCAAATGGTTCTATTCCCATAATCCTGCATGTTTGAATAAGCGAGTATATAACAGCAGCAGCTTCACCTGCTCTTTTACTTCCAAAGAAAAGCCAGTTTTTTCTGCCGGGTACAACTTTTCTTAATCCTCTTTCAGCAGTATTATTTTCCATTCTGATATTTGGATCATTCAGATAGAGTCTGAAGTTATTTTCATATTTAAGCATATATCCTATAGCTTTTGCCAGATTGGATTTTGGTAGCAGTGTACCTTCTACTACTTTTTCTCTGAGCATTGTGAAAATTTCATCAATAATTTTAAGTTCATGTTCCTGTCTTATTTTCAGCCTTGTTTGCGAATCAGCTTTCCATGCCAGCCTTTCAAACATAAACAAATACCTGATCTTTCTCAGGACATTATCTCTGAGTTTCAAGTCAATAGATTTTACTTCTTCAAAATATCTGCGTGCATGACACCAGCATGCAGCCCGGTCAATACATGAGCTTTCATCAGCATCAAGCTTTACATATGCCTCATATGCATCAGCATGAATGACACCTTCAAAATTTTTAAGAAAATTTGTTGGATAGAAATGACTTCTGTCAGGACTGAAGGAATATATCTGATATGGAGGTGCATTGGGATTGGCACAAGAGTATATCCATATTCTTGTAGTTTTTGTTTTACCATTGCCTGGGTCAAGCATATTTACAGCGGTATCATCTGTAAATAGATAACCTGATTTAAAAAGATTTTCTCTCATCTGATCATATATAGGTGTCAACTTAAGGCCAATATTCATAATAAGCGAACTTAATGTCTGCCGTGTTACTTTTATATCATGAGCTGCAAGCTTTTCCTGTATTCTGTATATTGGCATATGGTATGCATATTTTTCAGTAACAATATGAGCCATAAATTCCGGTGTAAACTTTGAACCAGTAACAATACAGTCAGGAACTGAACACTGAACAACGCCGGCAAGTGAATTGTTTTTTACTGCGTATTTAACTGTAACTGTTCTGTGTATATAGTAGGAAGATGTTCTGTACCCAAGCTTCTCTGTAACATCACGACCTATTTCTACTAACTCTTCTCCCGTTTCAGGGTGTATTCTGTTTTCAGGAGGAATATCTATTACTTCCTCTTTGACATCCAGAGTATCGGGGTACTCTACTTTATACTGATTTTTATTTTTGCTTTTCTTTTTACGTTTATGCTCAGGAATTACCTTCAACCCTACTTTTGTTTCATCTTTTTCTGGAATATTCAATCCCGGAAGTACAGGCAATTCAGGAGGAAATTCATCTATAAAACGCTCTGATTTTTGTCCAAACACCTGTCTCTTAAACCACTCAAGCTGTTCTTTAAGACAAAGTAACTCGGCTTCCAGAAAGCGGTTTTTACTCTCAAGCTCTTCTATTGTTTTAACTGATTGTTCTACTGTTGCATCCATATAAAAAGATACAGCGCAACTGTATTATTTACACTCAAAATTTAGATTTCAGCTAACTTTTTTCAAGTTGAATCTTTTATCCAGACTACTGGGCTTTATACCTTCAAAAAGCATTAAAAAATCTCGTCTTGAAAGTTCTGTTCTACCTCTGTCATCTATGATAAATCTACCTTTTTCAAGGCGTTTATAGTAAATCTCAAAACCATCACCATCAAACCTTAATACTTTTATCTTATCTTTAAGTCTGTTTAGAAAAACAAAACAGCTTCCACTTAGAAGTTTGCCGGGAAACGCTGATTCTACTAATCCGCTTAAACCTTCAAAACTCATATGCATATTTGCAGGCATATCGTATAAGTATATTAATGATTGACTAATATTGATCATAACACCTCCAGTAATGCTTTAACTGTTTTCTGAAATTCATTTACTTCAAATCCTCTGCTAAGGCAAATATTGATATGTCCACCAATAGAAATATTAATTCCAGATGAATCTGCCTGAACCTCTTCAGATAATAGACTTGAATTATTAAACTTCACCTTGACAAAATTATTGCTGGCGGCAGGTGCTACCTCTCCATCAAGTTTCTTTAACTTGCTGTACCAGCCATGAAATGTGCTGCAGGGTATATTCATCCTACAACAGTACTCATGCTGACTTAAACCTGATGCCGACCACTTAGATACTTCATGCTTCCACCTGATAATATTCTCGGATTTATGATTCGCCATTACTGAACCTCTCTCAAAAATGTTAATAATTCATTACAAAAATATTATGAAATTAACACTGTGAAAGAAGATTAAAAGATGGGAGCTAATTGACGCTTACCAGCCTAAGTTTACAGGTAATGAATCTGGTTATACTCTTCATCACCCGTTCCGCTGATCTTCTGCTTTTGACATATATCATTGCGTCATCTGCATAACGGACAAATTTCAGTCCGCGCTTTTCAAGTTCTTTATCAAGTTCATCCAATACTATATTGGACAGTAATGGTGAAAGCGGGCCTCCCTGCGGAGTTCCTTCTGAAACAGAACTTACCAGCCCTCCGGACATTATTCCGGCTGTCAGGAATTTACGGATAAGTTTCAGTACCCGTTTATCTTTTATCCTGATTGCAAGTCTACTCATAAGTCTGTCATGGTTCACCCTGTCAAAGAATTTTGAAAGGTCGATATTCACAACGAATCTGTATCCTTCTTTCACATGTTTATGGGCAGATTTTATTGCATCATGCTGGGATCTTCCCGGACGAAAGCCAAAACTGGAATCCGAAAAGGTATAATCCCATATATGATGTAAAATCTGAGCTGTCGCCTGCTGTATCAGACGATCAAGCACTACCGGTATTCCAAGAACTCTTACACCTCCGTCAGACTTTGGTATTTCCTTCTGACGAACAGGTAAGGGACTATATGTACCGTCAAGAATTGACTGACGTATTTTAGTCCAGTGTCTTTTAAGATATACAGGCAGTTGTTCAACGGTCATTTTATCTATACCGGGACTTCCCCCGTTGGATTTGACCCGTTGAAGTGCTTTGCGCATATTCTCCCGCTCAAGGATTGATTCCATGAGCCGGTCTCTTCCTGTCGGGCTTTTAGAAAGATATGATGCTATGTACATTTCAGAACTGTAATCACGGGAAATTTTGCTTTCCGTAAATTCCAAGTTCAGCTCGGGCTGATTCAACTGCTGCAATATGTTCATAAATTATATCTCCTACTTACCTCTTTCATTTACCCCAGACCATTCGGCGGGGCACCGTTCTGACCTTCAGAAAGGAAATTTACGGTCGAGCCTATCTGTTTTCTCCGCATTTCTGCTCAGGAGTGCCTCACTAGCTTTACCTGTTCCGCTCCTACTATGTCATCTGCTGATTCCCTTTAGTGTGATAGGATTTTCTCTCGAATCTCTCACTCTTTTTATTTGTATTTTTTTTTCTCGCCTTATTTGTATGTCATTGGGCGTGAACATCCAATAACCTCTCTGTCTGCCGGCGAAAATTCGGCAGGCAGAGCCGGGTTTCTTGTTAAACCGGTACACCCTGCTTCCGGTTGTTAGCATACACAGTTTCAGAGACACTAAGGGCCTCCCGGGGTATTGCTCCTTTGACTTTCAGTGCGTAAATGCCGAGTATACGAACCGGTACCACATGATGAATAGAGGACTTAACCTTGTGTTGCAGGCTTGTCCCGGCCCATGGCCCGCCTAACTCGATTTCTGTTCGTCATCCCGCACTTTCACTAATACCGCTTCCTTCAGAAATGTCATTACTGTTCATTACCTTGCGGGTTCATTACATCCTTCGCCTTCATCAGGCTGGATCAGAGACTTATTACTTGACTATTATACAGTTAAGTCATATATTCACTCTTTAGCCAAGGGACTTGCCCGGCATACAACGAGGTCGCTTCTCCTAACAGGCGAATATCAGGGGCGATTTTAGTATAAAAAAAGGAAAGATAAAGCTCTCTTGAGGAGTCAAAGTTTACTTCCATTCGCCTGTACGAGAGCTTTATGTTAGCTTGAAAGAAGTTTGATAAATATCATCAGAAGTAATATAATTTCATATATACAAGATTTTTAAAAATAAGGAAATATAAAAATGAACATAACACTTCCTTTGGATAAAATGACAATAGCTGAAAAAATTCAGACTATGGAAACACTGTGGGATGATTTATGTCATAACAGCCAAAAAGACATCCCTTCACCTGCTTGGCACAAAAAAATTCTTTCGGAAAGAGAAAATGAAGTAAAAGCCGGAAAAGCTCATTTTATTGATTGGGAACAGGCTAAAAAAGAAATAAAAGATTCAATAGAATGAAAATTCAAATTCTCAATTCAGCAAAAGAGGATTTGATTGAAGGTTATCGTTTCTACAAAGAACAATCTTCCTTCCTCGGCAACTACTTTCTTGACTCATTATATTCTGATATTGATTCCCTACTGATTTATACAGGTACTCAGGAAAAACATTTTGGTTACTTCAGAGCCTTATCTGTAAAATTTCCGTTTGCAATTTATTATAAAATTCATAGAAATATTATTAGAGTTTATGCTGTTCTTGATTGCCGAAAAGAACCTGCATGGATAAGAAATAAATTAATAAACTTATAGAGCTAACTTGCCATTGCACTTAATAGCCTTATCGCTGGCGCGCTAGTCTGGTAAGTGACCACTATGTTATCCTAAAAAACATTGAAATTATTTACAATATACTGTATTATTAGTTGTACAATAATTAATACAGGAGAATTAAAATGCAAAGAATAAATCTTTCCGATGATATAAGACCATTATCAGATTTTAGAGCTGAAGCAGCCACCTGCATAAAACATGTCCACAATACTAAAAGACCTATTGTAATAACCCAAAGAGGTAAGGGGGTAGCTGTCTTACTTGATATAAAAGAATATGAAGCTTTACAGGATAAAATAGAATTATTACAGGATGTTTACAAAGCTGAACGACAGATAGAAACAGAAGAAACTGTCTCACATAATCAAGCAAAGGCAAATATCCTATCAAGGTTAAAAAATGAAAGTTGAGTGGACTCAATTAGCGCAGGATAGAGTTTTTGATATTGCAGCTTATATATCACAGGATAGCTTTAATGAAGCAGAAAAATGGGTAGATAGAATATTCGATTATGTAAAAAGATTAAATACATTTCCAGAAAGTGACAGAAATATTCCAGAACTCCCAAGCAGAAAAGAAATAAGAGAACTAATATTTGGCAACTACAGAATTATATATAGAATTGAACAGAATACCGCTTATATATTGACCGTTAGAAATTATAAGCAAATACTTCCAATAGATGAAATAATAAAGGACAACTAAATCGTTCCAACTGACACACAAATAGCACACAGCTGAGCTCGATATTAGGTATATAAAAACAGAAGGAATCATTTATGAAAATGTTAATAATGGTAATTGTATTTATTACATCAAACATAACGTTTATTTTATTCGCATTATCTGTTATTTTTGCACTGATATCAATAAAATTAAAAAATAAATATTCAGATAAAGCAGCAGTTATGGATATAATAATTTCCTGGTATTTGTTTTTCTATATTGGAGTGCATCACCTATTCAGTGCTGTAATGCTAATATTTTTCGGACATACTGCAGCCGAGTTTGCCGGTTGGCCTTTTAGCCCTTTTGCAAATGAGGTTGGATTTGCTAATTTAAGTTATGCTATTATGGGCTTCATTGCATTTAAAGCCAGCAGGCCTTTTCAAAGTGCTGTTCTGATGATAGTTGCCTTCTTTTTACTGGGTGCTTTTTGTGGACATTTGTATCAGATTATAGTCGCTCATAATTTTACTTCAGGTAATTTTGGATTGTATTTCTGGTGTGATCTAATATTCCCATTTATAAATTTTATTTTTATATATTTAAGATATAAATTTGAATCAGATAAAAATAAAAACTTAACAGGCAAGGATAGATTATTTTCCGAAAGATAGAGTGTAGCTATGGTATGTGTTTTTTCAGAGGAACAATAATTTTATCCGGAAGTTGTGCAAGTTCGCATCATCTGAGAGTTTATTTAACAGTATTATATAAAGCAAATATATTATCTGCCTGTTAATTGTTAAGAACATGATATTGCCATTCTCTTTTATTCAGTTTTATTTTTTTAAGCATCTAATTATCCAAAGATATAACAGTGCCTCTCTTCCGCTGCCGACATTTCTCATATTTACACGCCACTCTTTATCATAAGCAGATTTGGGGAAATTGATTTTACTTTCTTTGAGTGAGGCAAGAAATTTACCTTTATAAAGTTTATTCAGCTTCTTCCACGGGAAGAGATATTTGCCTCGCTGTTGTTTCTCCAGGAATGAGTATCAATAAGATCGGCAAAATACTGTTCAAATTCTGATACTAAAAGATAATCAGGCAGTCTGTTAAAATATTCACAGATGCGACGAAATCCCCGAAGATAACACTTTGTTGTTGATTCAGCTATCCCATGAAGCTTTAAGGCTCTGGCAAGTTCTTCATGCCTTTTAGTAATCTTTGATTCTGTTCTCTATGATGATGATGTTAATCCTCTCATCTTACTATACTCCTTATATTTAGTTTTTTATACACTCTTCTTGAATGCAATTACATAAGAAATTATAATAAAATATTGAATAGGATTAAATTACTAAAACTGTCGCTGAAAGCGACTTTGTTCAACGAAGTCGCTTCTCCTAACTGGCGAACAGTCGTCACTCATTGAAGAGTTATGCCCAGTCATGATATCAAGGGCAATTTTAATACAAAAACAGAATTGAGAAAGCTCTTATATGGAATTAGAATTTATTTCCATTCGCCTGTACGAGAGCTCCAATGTTACCTTGATAGATACTATACATAAATTGCAATATTGGCAAGATAAAGATATAATATCCTTAAAAGCTAATATGGAGGAAATGAAATGCCTACTACAATTAAAAATGATGCAATAAATCTTATAAATTCTTTGCCTGAAAATTCTACATGGGATGATATAATGTATGAAATTTATGTTAAGCAAAAAATTGATAAAGGCTTGGATGATGTGAAAAATGGTAGAGTAACCCCACATGAAGATGTCAGAAAGATGTTTGTACAAAAATGAAACTCATCTGGACAGATAGTGCAATTCAAGATTTAGCAGAAATAAAAGCTTATATTTCTCATGACTCTGACTTTTATGCAACGAGACTTATAGAAAAAATACTTGATGGGATTGAAAATTTGTTAATATTTCCAGAGATGGGAAGAAAAGTTCCTGAAGCACAGGATGAATCAATAAGAGAGATAATTTACCGTCCTTATAGAGTTATATATAAATTTACAGGAACTCAAGTTATTATTGTTACTATCCTAAACTGTCATCGAGACCTCACAAACCCTGAATTGAAAAAATGGGAAATAAGGTAAATTTTCATTTCAGTTTTAAGAAGCAACAAAGGTGCTTCATATAAACTTATTAAACAGGTTGGAACCGAGAAATTCGATATTTGTATTTCTGTAGCTCTAATTTTTAAGTATGAAGATGTTGCAAAAAGAAGTGAATTTATAAAAATCAAACATAATGTGATAGATAATATCATTGATTATTTCTGTACTATTGGAATTGAAACAGAAATATTTTATCTTTGGAGACCTTTTCTAAAAGATCCTAAAGATGACTTTATCTTAGAATTGGCTGTAAATTCACATGCGGACACAATAGTAACTTTTAATAAAAAAGATTTTAAGGGTGTAGAACAGTTTGGAGTAAGAGTTCTTTCCCCAAAGGAATTTCTAAAGATAATTGGAGGTAGAAAATGAGCACATTGAGTCTAAGAATACCTGAATCAATACATCATAAGCTGAAAGAAGTTTCTAAAAAGGAACATATTTCGATCAATCAGTTTATATCTTCAGCAGTCTCAGAAAAACTATCTGCCTTTTTGACAGAAGAATACATTGAAAAAAGAGCTGAGAAAGGTTCCAGAGAAAAATTTCTGAAGGCACTTGATCAGATTCCGAGTATTGAGCCTGAAGAATATGATAAATTATAAGGTAACCTTGACAGTGCACCTAATCAGTGAATCGCTCCCGCCTTCGCTCTTCGAGCTACTGCGGACAAGCCGCTTTTTTCCAGATAAGTGAATTTGATGTTACAAAGAGAAAAGGAAAATACAAAAATGGATAAAGAAAAAATGTACAAACATATTTTAAACGCTATACCTCACCCAATAGTTTTTGTAGATAGTAAACATAATCAGATTTTTAAATAAAAGTGCAGAATTTTTTTATTATACGACAAGAGGATACCCAAATTTAATTGGAAAGTCGATTTTTGAGTGTCATAAAGAGCCTAAATCCAAAGAGACTATTTTGAAATATGTCGAAAAATTTAAAAATCATTCTCCAGAAATTTTTCTCCATGTGCAACCAGGTACAAATACAAGGCTATATATAACACCTGTTAGAGATGATAAAGGAAATTTTATTGGTTACTTTGAAAGATTTGAGCATAATTTCAAATTATAAATGTTTTTTTGCAACCAGTCACTTTATTTTAACTAGTGAATCGCACTGTTCTTTCACTTGCAAGTGAGTTTTAATATTATAAAAAGGATTAAAGAATGACAAGATTAGCTAAAGAAAAAGACTTACCGCATATTCTTGATATTTATAATTATTACGTAAAAAATACTTCTTTAGCATTTGATACAGAAACCAGAGACTTGAGGAAAGGTAAAATATGGTTTAATAATCATGACGATAGACACCCAATAATTGTAGATAATTCAATGCCTATAAATGGATGGGCTTCTTTAAGTGAGTGGTCTTCGCATGGAGGATATCAATTAACCGCAGAGCTTACAATTTTCGTAGAGAACAAATGTCATGGGAAAGGAATAGGAAAAAAACTGTTTTCTGATATAATAAATCGAGCGAAAAATTTAGGTTACCATTGTATTATTTCAAGAATAACTGAAGGTAATGAAATCAGCAGAAAAATACATGAAAAAGCCAGATTTAGATATATTGGGATAATGAAGGAGGTTGGTAAAAAATTTGATAAATGGTTAGATGTCCATATTTATCAAAAAATTTTAACTAATCATAACCAGTAGATGCAGTTATATTTTCTTGCTCTGTCTTTAAAAATCTCTATTATCCAAGGGTCCCGACTATCGTTTCCACCCAAGACTATAGTATTCCACCCTCTGCGAGGGTTAAAAAAAGAGTAAAAAAATGAGAGAACCAAAAGGTGCATTTAACTTCGCGAATCGCTCGGCAAGTAGTCAAAATTGTTATCGATAAAAAATTTGACAACCCCTTAAATATATCGTATCATATTGCGTACGCAAAGAAAGGGCATATATCATGACAACAATGACTGCAACAGAAGCAAGAGCAAAACTTTATAGATTATTTGATGATGTTTCAGAATCACATGATCCTGTTCATATTACAGGTAAAAGGCATTCTGCCGTCTTAATTTCAGAAGAAGATTGGAATAACATTCAGGAAAACTTAAATCTTCTTTCTATTCCTAATATAAGAGAATCAATAGTTAAAGGTCGGAACACACCAATAGAAGAATGCAGTGAGGAATTAGAATGGTAAAGTGGAAGCTCATATATACCAAACAAGCACAGAAAGATTCAAAAAAACTTTCCTCATCCAACTTAAAACCAAAAGCATTAAAACTCATAAATATATTAGAAAAAAAGCCTTATCAAACACTTTCTCCCTTTGAAAGACTTGTGGGATATTTAAAGAGAGCCATTTCCAAAAAATAAACATTCAACTTCGAATTGTTAACCAAGCACTTAAAGGAGAAAAAATAGTTAAAGTTATTAGAATGTGGACGCATTACGAATAATAAAAAATGTTACCAATATAACAACAGGACAAACTATATGGATTTAAAAGATAAAGAAATTATTTTAATTCAATTAGCAAAAAAGATTTTAAGTTCTGATGCTATTGGAGAAGAGTTAAACTACTATTTAAAAAAGTTAAACTGTGATCATAATCACTTTATTAAAAAATTCTGTGACTTTGATTTAATTCCAAATATAGAAGATAATAAAGTTTATGATGACTTATTAACTAGATTAATAATGTATTCCAAACAATACATTATTACCTGCCATCATCATGTAAAGCAAAAATATGTTTTAGAAACTATTCAAGAACTACAATCTCAAAAAATAATCGATTTGGGCTTTGGCACTCCAGGAAAATATACTTTGGATTATGTATTGAAAAATGATAATATATCATTAGAACTCGTTGACTTATTTCCTATAAGTTTTGACTTTGCTAAATTAGTTTTTGAGTATCATTCAAATACAGTAAAAGATAAAATTCATTTTGTCACAGAAGATTTGAACAAATATAGAGATTTAGGAAATCATGACTTATATATTTTTATGGATTCTATAGAACATTTTACAAATGCTACAGAGTATTTACATAATCTAGCGAGTGATATTAGAGTCGGAGATAATTTAATATTTACATTACCAATAGCTATGGGGTATTTCCCGTCTCATACAATGGAATGGTCAAGCGACTTAGACGCTATCAAATGGCTCAAAGAATCAGGTTTAAGCATAATTGCAACTAAGCCTATTTACTTAAATCCAAAAGGTGATGTATGGGCAGTAGATATATACGAACTGAATAAATTTCATATTCTGTTTGTCCATTGTAAAAAATAATAGGAAGGCCAAATTAATGAAAGTATACTTGTATGTATTAAATACAATGGCTGACTGGGAAATTGGTTTTCTTGCAGCTGAACTGAATAGCTAAAGTTTCCCCGTTTTTTTTGGGGTGTTCTTTGAAAACTTGATTTTCTCAGATCCACTATACTTCTGTTAATCATCATCAGAAAACTTTAGAATTAAAAAAAATGCAATTTTTTTAAATCTATAGCAATGGTGATTTTTGAAAAATTTTTTCTCATCTTTTTTGTGAGATGCCCAGTATCAGCGTTTTCAGTTGTTTTAAGCCCCTCGAAAGAGAAAAGATGATTTTTTTGAGGTCTTTGGCAGTACTATTCAGTGAGCTTTGTTTACTTTTGTCAAGTTTTAAGACATAACATGTTTATTGTAAAAAGCTTACAAATTGCAGTCAGGTGGCTGAACATGCTATATTACTCTATTATCAAAATTAAAAAAAAGGAGTAATACAACATGTTCAGTAATTGTAAATTTAGCACATTAATAGATGAAGTTGCAACAGTAATTCCGAGAAAAGACAGAAGAATTATTTTTAAAACCATTATAACCGGTTTGATTATCAGCGAAGGCAGTAAATGTATTTCAGCAATTTATCGTCTGTTTGCAATAATGATGCTGTCTAATAAGATATCGAGAAAAAAATATTACGGTTTTCTGCAGTCAGGAAAACTTAAACTTGCTTTAGTATGGAAAAAACTTTTTACAATACTTGGTGATGATATCCAAACATCCGGCAGACTTCTTGTAGCTCTTGATGATACAACATATGGAAAGACAGGAAAGAAAATTGCAAACTGCGATACTCATTACGATCATGCGGCTAAACTGAACAGCTCTAAATATCTTTTTGGACATTGCCGTGTTGTTCTCGGGATACAAAAGTTTATCCATGGACGCTGGGCATGTCTGCCCGTAAAACAAAAAGTTTACCGGCTTAAAAAATCTGTAGATAAAAAAGAATTTAAAACTAACCCATCTTTCGCATACAAAAATGTAACATTTTTGTCATTGAACTCGAAGATTTTCAAATCGAGAAATTATAAAATCAATGTAACAATTTAACAATTAGATAGATGTGAATATTTTGGAGTTTTTAAAGCGATTTTGTCGTGCCTATAATAATAAACTTTTTTAATAAATCCTCTTGTATTTTTATTAGTTCCTGTAATTTTACCAGTGTAGAAATATTCTTAAAAAATCATAAACTTTACGGCATTTGCCGGCAGATAAGAGAAAGGTAAAAATGTATTTCAGGGTTAAGAAAACTCCAGGCGGTGAAGTACTTCAGCTCATCGAAGCCTATCGCAACAGCCTCGGTCACAGTCGAAGCAGAACAGTAATATCTCCGGGCAGAGCAAGAATACCTGATAAATCCTGGAAACCGATAGCTAAAGCGGTAGAACACAAACTTTATAACACCTATTATGAAACCGATACTCTTTTTGAATTTGAATATACCCAAGCCGAACAAAGCTGGATTGACAGAATTTTGCGCCTTATTGATTTGAAGGGGGGCTGGAAGCCGAATGTAAAACAAACAGAGAATAAAGATACTGATAATGCAGAATTAAACATTCAAACAGAAGAAGATGTAGAAAAACCTGAAATTGTAGATGGGGTTGAAATCGAGAATATAGATCATTGTAATGATACTGAACTCGGTGCAGAACTTGTAGCCTTACATGCCTGGAATGAACTTGAAATAGAAAAATTTCTTAAAACTTTGGGATTTAATCCTAAACAGTGTGCCTGTGCTGCTGTTTCAGTAATCAACCGGCTGGTAAAACCTTTAAGCGAACATGCACTTGCCCAGTGGATTTCAACAACTTCGCTTCCCGAACTTCTCGGCTCTGAAATACTGCAGGTAGGAGATGATCCCTACTATAGGGTAAGTGACAAACTTTTTAAGTTTAAGGATCAAAAAAAAACATCTTATATACAAGGAAAGAGAATATTTCAATCTTGAGAGAACAGTTCTGCTTTATGATTTAACCAATACATATTTCGAAGGTACGGCTCTTGAAAATCCTAAATCAAAACGCGGATGTTCAAAACATAAACGCAATGACTGTCCACAAATAGTTGTAGGAATGGTTTTTGATAATAACGGTTTTGAAGTTGGACATAAAATTTTTTGAAGGTAACCGAAATGATGCAACAACTATTACCGATATGCTGTCAGAATTGAAAAATGCTGTTGGGCAGACAGATGATGTTCTTCCGGATACTTTAAAGCCAATTGTTATTCTTGACGGAGGGATTGCAACAAAAAAGAATTTGCTTTTGCTAAAATCTGAAGGATTCAGTTATCTTGTAAATGATAGTCGCCGTGGAAGAAAAAAGTATAAGGATGAATTTTTAGCTGATGAGAAAACATTTACAGCTATTTCGGGAAGAGAAGATAAAACAAATGTTCTTGTAAAACTCATTTCAGATCCTTTTAATGAACAAAATGGTACAGAAGACAATATTGTGCTATGCAAGAGTTCCGCACGCCGGGAGAAAGAATATGCAATATGCTCAAAGATGGAGGAACGTTTTGTTGCCGGTCTTGAAAAAATCAAAGCGGGCATTGAAAAAAAAGGTGGTATAAAAACTCCGGAAATTATTCAAAGGCGAATTGGTAAATTGCAAAAACAGTTTTCCAGAGCCGCAAAATACTATAATGTAGAACTCAAAAAAACAGAAGATAAAAATGTACTGAACTGGACTTTGGATGATAAAAAATATGGAATTGATGATGAACTGTTTGGATGCTATGTAATAAGAACCGACAGAAAGGAATATGATGAAAATGAAATCTGGAATCTTTATATGACACTTACAAAAGCGGAGGACGGATTTAGAATGTTAAAGTCAAATCTCGGAATCAGACCGAACTTCCATAGAATTGAAGATAGGGTGGATGCTCATGTTTTTATTACAGTTCTGGCTTATCATTTACTGCACTTCATTATGTACAAATTCAAACAGCGTGACGATCATAGAAGCTGGCCGACAATCAGAAGGATATTGTCTACACATTCGTATTCCACAATTAAAGTACCAACAAATTCAAATCAAATACATAGAATCAGAAAAGCAGGCTTGCCTGATGAAACCCAGAAAGATATTTACAGATATCTTGGCATTGTCTACACATTCGTATTCCACAATTAAAGTACCAACAAATTCAAATCAAATACATAGAATCAGAAAAGCAGGCTTGCCTGATGAGACCCAGAAAGATATTTACAGATATCTTGGCATTGACTGGAAAAACCTGCCCAAATCTCATGTGGTACTCAACTGCGTGAAAAAATAATTCTTGCTCATTGAAAACTTTTTGTCGTGCCTTAATTTTTCGGTTGTTGACTATCAGGGAGTTACAAGTCAAGGTGCGAAACTCGGGCTAAGATAGAGATTGCCGGAGAACTGATTAATGAGCTGTATGAACAGTTTTCTATTCCTATGCTGGTAGTTACTGACAGTTGGTTTGGTAATAAGTCATTGACAAAAGTTTTAAACTCCTATAAAGAATCAATGCATATCCTTACTCGTTTAAGAATTGATTCAGCTCTCTATGATTTTCCGCCTGAAAGTAAAGCAAAAAAAAGAGGGAGAAAGAAAATTTACGGTATTCGATTACCAAAGTTATCGAAGCTGGCAGCGACTCTTGATAAAAAAGAAGATTATTTCTTCATTTACGGCAAAAGCAGAAAATGTGAATATTCAGAATTTTTATGTATGCACAAAGGATTTAAAACCAAAGTTAAAGTTGTTCTTGTTCACTATAAAAACGGATGGTTCTTTCCAATTGTATCTACCGACTGCAGCCTGACGGCTCAGCAGATGATAGAATATTATTCTGCAAGATGGAAAATAGAAAGCGGTTTTAAAGAACTTAAACATGAACTCGGTGCTCTGGATAATCAGGCAAGAAAAAGGAATTCTGTAGAAAATCATTTTGATCTGTGCTGCATTGCCATGACCGCAGCATGGATATACACTATAAAACAGGAGAAGGCTCCTGTTAGAAAATTTAAAACTGCAAGAGCAAATTCATATGCTTTTGCTGATATAAGAAGAAAAATTAAAAACGAATATTATGAGAGTTTTAATTTTATGGATATTTGCTCTTCAAAAGGCAAGTCACTGATAAATTATATTAGAGATATCATTTTTCAGTGTGCCGGGTAATTTTTTAACTCTCAAAAATAAGGAATGTTTAGCTGAATAGCAAAAGATACTTCAAAGATAAAAACATTGAAGCAAAAATCATTAAAGTGGGAAAAATAAATGAGTCTATTACTACAATGGGCGGCTTTATTATTCAACCAAATATTTCCATTGAGCAGCTACAATTTGAAGAAAATGATATATTAATATTACCTGGTGGCGATACATGGTTGGAAGAGGAAAATCAAGAAATTATAAAAATTGCTAAAGAACATATAAAATCCAATTTAGCAGTTGCAGCAATATGTGGAGCCACAATAGGGTTAGCAAAAGAAGGTGCTCTAAATAATATCAAGCACACAAGCAATGATAAAGAATTTCTAAAAATAATTTGCCCTGATTATACTGGAGAAGATTACTATGTAAATTTACCTGCAGTAAGAGATAAAAAATTAGTAACTGCATCAGGAATAGCTCCAATAGAGTTCACATATGAAGTATTAAAATTACTAGATGTTTTCAATAAAAAAACATTGGAGGCTTGGTATAAATTATATAAGACCAAAGATTCAAAATACTACTTTGAGTTGATGGATTCAATGAAAAATAATTAGCTAACCAACAGGTGCACTTAGAGCAGCTATTTCGCTCCCGCCTTCGCTCTTCGAGCTACTGCGGACAAGCCGCTTTTTTCCAGAAAAGTGATCAGATTTGTTGAACAAAGTCGTTTCAGTGAACGTCGCTATCGCGCGTCGGTGAACTGATTGTTAGCTTGAATGAAAATTGAATAAATAAGCTCAATATGATATAATTTTGATAAAAATTAGTTTTTTTAAAATATGAGGTATAAATATGAGCATTACATTACATTACCAATTGATAAGATGTCTACTGTAGACCGTATTCAGGCAATGGAAGATTTATGGGACGCCATAACCCACGAAAAAAACGAAATTGAATCACCTTCATGGCATGAAGATATATTAAATTCAAGAAGAAAAAAAATTTGAATCTGGCAATGCAAAATTTTTAACAATTGAAGATTTGAAGAAACAATACAAAAAATGAAGATCAAAGAAGTTGTTGTTTTAGATGAAGCTTCAGAAGATATAAATGAAGGAGTTTCATTTTACGAAGAAAAAGAAGATTGGTTGGGAGATTATTTCTGATTTGGAATCACTGAAAATTTATGCAGGTATTCATACAAAACATTTTAGCTTTCATAGAATGATGTCCAAAAGATTTCCCTTTGCTATTTATTATGATTTATTTCAAGAAGTAGCAATAGTTGTCGCCGTTCTTGATATGAGACGTAAACCTTCCTGGATTAGAAAACAAATGAAAAAGAGAAAAAGCTAACCAATCATTTCAGTTAATATTTTCTTGCTCTGCTGCGAAAATATAAGAGATCATTAACGTTATGCAAAAAAAGGAAAGAAAACAATGCAAATCAATATAATTTATTTTACCTCAACAGGAAATACTTTATGGCTTGCAACACAGGCTAAAAAGATTATAGAACAAGAAGGACATGAAGTAAGATTATATGAGGTGATAAAGGATGGAGAAAATTTCCTAAAAGATGAATGTGATATGTATGGAGTTTTTGCTCCTGTATGGGGTTTTCTTCCCCCTGATCCTCTTTGGAATTTTCTGAAGGATAAAATGCCTGAAGGAAAAAATGCCTGAAGGAAAAGGGAAAAAAATATTTTTTATTATAGATTGTGCCGGTATAGCCGGAGATACCAGTATGATGTGCAAAAGACTAATGGAATCCAAAGGTTACGATGCCTTTTACTTTAATCATATTTATATGCCTAATAATTTTTTTCTTCCTTGGATGCCGTTCAATTTGTGGGTAAAAGTTCCCGAAAATGAGAAGCTGAACAAGATGTTGTTAAGTGCAGAAAAACGATTGCAAAAAATGTGCTCAAGTGTATTAAACCTTGAAACCAGATTTGAAGGCACAGGTTTTCTCTGGAACTGTATAGGCTGGTTTCAAAGAAAAATGGAGTTTGTTCTCAACTTTTATAAAAATAAATTTTCAATAGCTAAAGAAAAATGCGTTGATTGCGGATTATGTTTAAAGGTATGTCCAACTGGAAATATTTCAAAAACCGAAGACGGTAAAATTGTATTTGGATCAAATTGTATCATGTGCGTCAAATGTTATAACTTATGCCCGAAAGATGCCATACTTATCTGTAAAAAAACAATCAACAATGAAAAATATAAAAGGTATAAAGGACCCAACCATAAAATAAAACCTACCCTATATCGTAAATAAACAGATCATTCAAAAAAGCATAACGAATCAAATCAATCCGCCTCATCAGTAAAATGCTGTCGTTTTTCACTAATAGGGATTTTTATTGTTATCAAAAAAGGAAATTATCATGTTCATAGTATCATTAACATACAAAAAAGACTTATCAGAAGTCGATAAATTTATCAAACCACATATAGAATTCTTAAAAGACAAATATTCAAAAAATATCTTTCTTGCCTCTGGAAGAAAAATTCCCAGAACAGGAGGAATTATATTGGCAACAGCAAAGAATAAAAAAGACTTGATGAAAGAATTAAAAGATGATCCATTCTTTATAAACGAAATTGCTGATTATGATATTACTGAATTTGTACCAAGTATGACTTGTAAAGAATTAGGATTCCTAAAAGAACAAAATTAATGAAATAATAAAGGACAACTAAATCGTTCCAACTGACCCACAAACAACACACAGCTGAACTCGATATTAAGAGGGAAAATATGAAAATTCAAAAGATCTTACAGGTCACATTTTCTTTATTAGTTTTACTACAGCCTCTCGAATTATTTGCCCGGGCCGGAGGAGGCAGCTCTGGTGGGGGAGGTAGCGGTGGCATCATAGGAATTATACTGCTTCCATTCTTTTTGATTTACGCAGCTTTTTTGCATTATAAATTAAATAAAAAGAACAAAGAGGCTATAAACTTAGTTGATAAAATAGCTAAAATTGATCCTATATGGGAACGAAATCATATTAAAGCACGAATTGAATATGTATTTTATAAAGTACAAAATGCCTGGGGAGAAAGAAACCAGGATTTAGCGAAAGACTGTATGTCAGATAGACTTTATACTAAGCACAAAATGCAAACAGATTCAATGATTGAAAAGAATCAAATTGATAATATGGAGTTAATCAACCTGATTGAAGTTAGAATTGTAGAAGCTATTGATTACAAAGACGACTCAAAAGATACTCTTTGGGCTTATATAAAAGGTTCTATGATTGATTATACAACTGACTTGAACACTGGAAGAGTTATTAGTGGTAAAAAAGATAAAAGTGAAGAATTTACAGAATTATGGAAATTTATAAGAGGAGAAAAAGACTGGGTATTAGATGAAATAGATCAAAAAGTACAAATCACAGATTTTTATAAATTTCATTCAAAATCAGAAGAAATTAAAAATACTACCCCATAGATGTACTTAATGAATTTTTATTTGCGTTAGAAAGTATCGTTGGTATTAAGAGAACACATGCAATTCATAAGCTTTCTAAAAGTATTGAATTTATTAAAAATACTGAAGAAAAATTTAATAACCTTTGTAAAATCTATAATATCGAAAATCATGGCTTTATAAATCCTTATGCAAAACTATAAAAAAGCACTAACTTGGTCATTTAGGAATAAAACTTTAATATTAGTCAGTTTAATGTTTTTAGCATGCTGTGCTCCTCAAAAAAAATTTGGTGCAAATCTGGCCAACAAAAAAATATTACCAATTCTGGAAAGATAGTAAGAATATCAATGTCATTGAATTAAGAAATTTGAGTAGAGTTTTATCCATTTCGTAACTCTTAATTTGATATTATTATAACACAAAAGTTAGAATTATAATCCATATCTTATAATGAATAATTCAATTTTTCATATAAAACACAACTTTTTATCATAAAAAAACGTTTGTTCACAGCATTATTGCATAAGGATTATACCCGTATAAAGATACGGTTAAATTTTTAGACTTTTATCTCTTAACGGATTTTAGATATCTGAGTATGTTTGAAAGAATCCTTTTATATTTTTCTTTTTTCGTTCATATTTACGGTTTGGTCTTATAGGAATAATATTTGGTAAAATCAGTTCTATTAGTTGATTAATGATGTCAAGTGACCCGGAAAAGAGTTCGATTCCATAGTTTTTAACTTTGGAAAGCACAGCTTTAAAGTTTATTTTGTATTCATGTTTCTTTTTTCTGGTACTTTTTGAATTTGAGGTTGCTCTTTTTTGTGTAACTGATTTAAGGCATGAAGCTACATTCAGCATAAACATTCTCGCGTATGTTTCCTGATATATTGCTTTTACTGTTTTGCCAATAAACTTTTCTATTTTAACTTTACATTTAACTGATTTATAGTTTTCTTCGGTATTCCAGCGAAGATTATATAGTTCTTTGAAAAAACTAATATTATAATTTTCAGACATTACAGATGTTGCAAGGACTTCAACTTGACCTGATGAAAGAATGATTTTTACAAGTCTGATTTTGTAATGCTCAGGACTGAGGTTATTCTCCATACATTCTTTTTGACATAAACAACCTGGATATATTGTAACGACTTTGTCATTTACAGTTTTATCTTTGATAAATTCCTTTACAATCTTCCATGAAGCAGGCATTCTCATGCAGAAATGTATATTTTTTTCAAAATGCAGTTTATGCAGAAGAATAGAAGCATAACCTCTGTCATAAAGGACAAGCGGATTCGATAATGGGTTATTTTGCTTTTCCAGATGTTGAATTGCCAGCTCTCTTTCTCCGGTGCTTTTAGGCACAAGCTTAAAGTCAACTGATATTTTATTCAAGCAGTCATAAAATGTTGAGAAACGACCTCTTGGTCCAGATTTACCATTTCTTGAGTTCCATACACCAAATTCTTCAACAATTTCAGGTTCATTCGGCAGATCAAGAAGAGTTCCGTCAACACCGTATACCTGAAAACCGTGAAAAGTTTTATTTAATTCCGGAATATCATAGAAGCCTTCAGTTAAGGTTTTATTCAAAGCCAGATAAACTTCATCTGTATACTTATTTCTGGCATGAGAATAAGCACTTTTATCAATATACCGAATTGGAATAGTTGCTTCTAATTTTTTCCCGAAGAAAATATCGAGTTCATTTTGGAGGTTGCTTTGATGAAAGAAGCAGGGAAAGAATACAGTATCTTTGAAAGTCAGTTTTCTAGTTCTTGTAAAATCGTTATCATTTTCTCTGTATTTAGATATAAAACTTTTATCTTCAAGTAGTTGTGCTATATTAAAGAGTAATGTAGAGAGGGTGGAAATTTGCCTCGTACTGGACGTTTGTCAAGCTTTTTTTTAGTTTTTTTAACATTTTTTTTGCCTTTCTGTTATTGTTTTTTAGTTCATAACTTTTTAATCATCAACAATATACAGCAAAGGCAAAATCATTCAATATATAAATATTTAATTATTAAGCATTTATGCTTAATTCAACAGCATTGGTAAGAATATTACAGATACTGAAGCTCCTCCGGGGTTTGCAATAACTCCACTGGATGTGTTAACAAGTCAAGCTATGGCGAACAGTCAGCTTTTTCACTGATAAGTAAACTTTTTATATAATAACCCAAGTTTGATCGTTTAGTCTTCATTTTGAGGCTGTCGGTCATTTTTTTTGGTGACTACAACCTTTTTGCAACGATATACTTTTTCAGCATTTTCCCGGGCTTTATTTTTAGCATCTCATATATTTTAGTATGACCTGGTTCAGGAGTTCCTGATATTCTCACATGATGAATCCTCTGTTCTTTATCCGGTATTATTATAGTAGACCTCTGATGCGTACCAAGTACCTGGCGGATTTTAGACCACCTTCTTTTATCTGTTAGCTGCAAGTCAAAACACCTGATATTTTGCAAATAAGAATTCCTGTTTTTCAGAGTCAGTACATAAAACTCCCATCCGTAGACTTAAAAGACAACGGCAGGAGTTTAAGTTGCAATAATTTTTAAATTCTTAGTTTTCTATTCTATCCTTCATTCTATAGCTGCCACCTTCAATAACGATAACTTCACTATGGTGCAGCAGTCTATCCAGTACGGCACTTGTAACAGTATTATCGTTATTAAATACTTTGGGCCAGTCTTTAAATGCTCTATTGCCTGTAAGAATAATTGGACCTGTTTCATATCTTTTTGATATAACCTGAAACAATAAATTTGCTCCTATTTTGTCAATAGGGAGATACCCTAACTCATCAATCACCAGTACTTTTGGCAGGACATACTTTTTTATTGCCTTTTCGAGTGAATTTATAGCATTTGCAGCAGCAAGATTGTTTATAATATCCACAGCCGGAGTAAAGAGAGTAGAATATCCCTTATTGCATGATTTCAGAGCCAGAGCTATGGCTATGTGTGATTTACCAAGCCCACAGTTACCAATAAGGATGATATTCTTATTTTCATTTATAAAATCAAGCCTGAAGAGATTTTCTATCTGCATGCGGTTGATTTTATCAGGATGATTCCAGTCAAAATGATCCATAGTTTTGCTATACGGGAATCTGGCTTTCTTTATCCTGTTTGCTATAGCTTTTTCCTGTTTTACTGCTGTTTCTCCTGAAATAAGATTTTCCAGATAGGCAATATAGTCGAGTTTGTTTTTTCCTGCATGTGAAGCTGCTTTTATGAAGTTTTCAGCAGTATAACCTAGTTTCAAAAGGTTAAGGTTATCAATAAGAGAGTTATAGTTTTTTTGCATTTTTATTATCTTTCTCAAGGCTTGTGTATACGTTCATATTAGTCGGCTTAAGTTCAATATCAAGACAATCTCTATTTCTTAGCAGATGCAGTGGAGATTCTGCAGGAGTAAAGCGTTCCCGCTGTTCCAGCAGGTTTGCAATGTATTCACTGCTGAAGGCACCAAGCTCAAGAGCATCTTCCAGTGCTGAAGCTGTTTTCTTTCTGCCGTAACGATCACACAGAGTCAATATCTTTCTTACATGATCTTTTGAGTTAAATCTTTTTTCCTTCAGCCCTGTATAGTAATCAGGAGCTTTAGCTGTAATGGCAAGAAATGAACATATCATCTTCTGTTCTCTGGCATTGCGTTTGTGTTCAAGCAGCTTTCTTACATGTTCCGGATTTTCAAAGTCCATATGCCTTTCATATGATCTTTTATGTTCTGCTATAAGAGAGTTGTCATGATAGAACAGAAGTTTTTCAGGGTATATTTTAGCTGTAAGTACACTGGAGGCAAAGTCAGCAGGAACTGAATATCTATTTGTATCAAAAATAACCCTGAACTGGCTGTTTGCTCTTACGGTTTTTATCGTAGAACAATCATATGGAAGTATATTTATGTCTCCCAGTAGTTCTTTCTCTTTCTGCAGCATATCTACCGGTCGCTTCCGGGTAGTTTTATGTACTCTGCAGTTTGCCATATTATCAAGCCAGTATCTGCAGATACTGTTCAATGAACCAATATCAGTTATGTTACTGCGTCCTCTTAGAAAATTACCCTTGAGATAATCAACAGCCTTTTCCACCTGTCCTTTTTCATGTGGTTTTCTGACACCACAGGCTTTTATATTAAAGGCGTAGTGATACGCAAAGTCCAGATAGTGCGGGTTAAGCTTTACGCTACCGTATCTACTATGCTCAAGTACAGCAACTTTACAGTTATCAACCATTATATTTTTAGGGATGCCTCCAAAATACTCAAACGCATTTCTATGACACTGTAGAAAATTCTCCTGATTCTGATGATAAATAAATTCAGCATACATCATTCTGCTGTGGCAAAGCACCATTATAAATGCATAAATTTTTCTGTTTGTACTGTTAAGTTTTATACTGCCGCAGTTTGCAAAATCAACCTGAGCATATTCTCCAGGCTCAAAATTAAGTGTCAGATATGCTTTTTTCTGCCTATCTTTAATTTTAGCAACATAATGTGCAACAGTGCTGTAGGACCCCTTATAGTCTTCTTCACATATTATCTGAAATATCTGCTGAGCACTGTAATGAGGGCATTCTTTTATGAGACTGTCGATTCTTTCTTTAAAACTATGAATCACACAGTTACGCTGAACTGTTATCTTTTTGCTGAAACGTTTTCTTTTAGCCCACCTTGAAGCGGTTTTCTGGTCAATACCAAGTATTTTTCCTATTTTGTTAGAAGACATATTTTCTTCATCATACATGCGTCTTATTTCACAGAAGGTCTGATAGTCTATCATCGTTTATCCTCCGCAAACATTTGTTCAAGTATTTCACTTACCTTTTTGCTTCCATCATAAGCTGTTTCATCCTGTTTAACTTTGCTGACATCAAGGTCAAGAACCTGATAAATACCGTCACGGTATGCCACTAAACCGGCATCAAGAAGTTCTCTGCGTAATTCGTCAAGTTCATTTCCATTTATATTTATTTCTCGTGAAATACTGCGGACTCCATAAAAGCTAAGTCCCTCACTGTCTGATACACTTAACAAAAAAAGATACAGACCAAGTGCCCGGGCAGAACACTTTCTACTATAACCATCTCTGACAAGTCTGTGATCAATCCAGCTGAAGTGAGCAGGTATTTTTCGTCTTTTTTCAGGCAGAATTATTCTTTTGTGTTTCATTGCAGTTCCTTTCATTAAGCAATTTTGTTATTAAAGAATTTGTTTCAGTATCCACTCCTGAAACCTCTCTGCCCCTATCATACATTCTGCGGATATAATTGCTTATGTCATCACGTAAACCACACCCTGTCAACTGTGATATAACTCCTTGTAATATAATAGATTGCAAATTAGCGAAATCACGTAAAACTGATATGTCAATCTGTATTTTTTCTACCTGAGCGAAATCACGTAAAACTTCTTTGGAAGAAACTTTTTTGCAACTTTTTTTCCTGTTTTTAACTTTTAGACTGTGTTTTGAATACCAATCTTTTGCACGGTTTGATTCTGATTGCCTGTAAGATAGGTCTCTTGACTTCTTTTCACGATACTTATTACTTGACTGTCTGCGACTGGCTCTTCGGCATTCTGTTCGACTGCAATATTTTTGATGATGGTAGTTGTATTTGTCGGGATAAAAATACTTACCACAGTTTCTGCATCTTATTTTCCGATGTTTCATCTGAAATTCCTGGAATAAAACTTTAAGAAAATAAGAAGATATGGGTTAAGAAAGATTTTAGTGTAAGAAAATAAGAAAAACTAAGAAAATATTTTTGATAATTGGAGGAATAAGAAAATAATAGAAGAATATAGGCTGACAGAATGGGTATTCTTATTTGCAAAATATCAGGTGTTTATAAATCTAGCTGTCATTTATCACCTGCCTGCCTTAATTTATATTCAATATTTATAAGCAGATGGTATGCAAGAACAGAAATAAAGAGATGTCCCTTTGTCCTTCTTTCTATCTGATGATAAACCGGTCTTGTTCCAAGATCTGATTTCATACACCTAAAGGCTTCTTCAACTCTGGTAAGCGTCATATAGAGATGCCATATTTCCTCTGCACTTTTATCTTTATGTACTGAGGTAATTTCAAAACTAAGAAAATAAGTTCTTTTTAATAAAAACTGAGTTAAGAGAAAGAGTTCCATGCTATTTTATATAAACAAAAAAATAGAAATAGCAAAAACTACAGGAGTTTTAAATGGAACATCTTTCATGTTTATTTAATAGCATACAGAACTGGCTTTTGCCAGACCTTGAAGAAGAATTAGGCGAGTTAAGTTCCAGGCAGATAGAATTTATCAAAGCAGTAGAACTTCTAAGACCTGATATGTTCCTTGATAATTTAAGCTGGTGCGGAATAGGTAGAAAACCTTCCAGTCGGTTGAGCCTACTAAAAGCTTTTATAGCTAAGCCTATATTTCGTATTGCAGATACTGTGAGTTTGATTGATTTCATAAAATCAAATCCCAGTCTTAGGCGATTATGCGGATGGGAAAGTTATAATGAGGTTCCTTCTGAAGCAACATTTTCTAGAGCTTTTAAGCTGTTTTCTGAATTTAAAATAGCACAGAAAATACATGAAAACAGTATATGCAGAAATATTGGAGAAAAGCTTTTCGGTCATAAAAGTACAGATGCAACGAGCATTAAAGGGCGAGAGAAGCCCTGCCGTAAAAATACTCCGACTAAAAAGAAAAAAGGAAAGCCTGGTCGTCCTAAAAAAGGAGAAGAAAAGCCTAAAGAACCAAAGCGGGTTGAGCTTCAACTTGAGAGAAATCTTGATGCTAACCTGGAAGATCTTCCTAAAGGATGTGACTGGGGTTCCAAGAAAGGCTCTAATGGCAAAGTTTATAAATGGAAAGGGTATAAACTGCATTTAGACTGTGTTGATGGTGATATACCTGTCAGTGCTGTTGTTACATCTGCCTCATTACATGATAGCCAGGTAGCTATACCGCTTTCGCAGATGAGTGAAAAACGTATTATCAATTTATATGATCTGATGGATGCAGCATATGATTCACCTGAAATACACCTTTATTCAAAGCAGAACAACAGAATTCCTGTTATAGATAATAATCCCAGAAGAGGAGGAATAAAAAAAGAAATGGATCCTGCGAAATCTGTCAGGTATAATGAAAGAAGTTCTGCTGAAAGAGTTAATTCTGAGCTAAAAGATAATTATGGTGTTGAAAATATTAGAGTTAAAGGGCAGCAAAAAGTAGAGTGTCATATTTTCTTTGCTATAATTGCTCTTGCTGCTAAAAAGATATTTAAACTTATTCCGTAATAGTTGAATTTGATATAAATAATGTTTACATCTTTCTCTCTAAAATACAGAGACTAGAAAGAATGTATCAAAATAAAATTTTTTAAGTGTATGGTTTGCCGTTTTATCGGATTTTTGATGAAAAATATGTGAATTTTTACACTAATAAAAAGTTATTAACAATTTAAACGAAAAAAGTCTCAAACGTTTTGCAAGAGGCTCTACTGTTTTTATTACATAAGTGCCCTGAAGAGGGTCTGAGTCATTTTTATCAATATCAAAGACCTGATTTTCCTGAAATTTCAGTTCTGATGCGTATCCGGGTCTTTGATCGTCTTCGATCAATTCTAATGAAAAATATTTATTAAAACCAGCATAACGCTCTTCAAGTCTGCCAAGCTTCCTGTAAATTTTATCCATTAATTTTATAGTTCCTTTAGAAACAGATCTTTGCAGAGAAGCAAGATCTTCACAGGCCCGCTCGGTCCATCTTCTGTTTATGGCTTCTTCTTTTTCTTTTTTACCCTGACTTATGCAAAGAACCTCAACTACATCAGAATCAGGCTTTTCTATTTTTTTAATTTTTATCTCTTTTTTATTTCTGATGATTGATTCAAATTCAGGATCTGAACTGTGATTTTCAAATTCATTAAGATAATGTTTATTGCGGGGACCTCTGGTTATAAGAATATAAGGCAGGTTTTTAGCTTTCAAAAGTTCTATATTATCCTTCGTGGCTATACCCCTGTCCATTACAAGAGTAGGGTGAAGTCCCGGAAGATAATCTTCAAAATAACCCATCTTTTCAAGTATTTCTGATAAGGTGACAGGTTCTCCTATATTACCTGGAAAAATCTTACTTGATACCGGAAAGCCTGATGAATCAACAATGAGACCAAGCGAAACAAGAGGACAGTCATTGCGTTTTTCTTTTGACTTACCGTGTTTGGCTATACTGTTACCCAAAGCCTGGCCTTCAAAATAAAAATTGGTTAGGTCAAAAAGATAAAGTGTATCGCGTCCGGGGTGCAGTTTTGCTTCTCTTTTAAAAAGATGATCCTCAAGTTCGTCTTTGTGTTCAAGAAGTCTATCGCCAATTTTATATACTGAACTGAGACCTGCATTGTCTAGTTCAATTTCGGTAAGTTCGCCTATTGATGAAAAATTTCTTATCCATTCCCAGGTAGCAAGTTCACTTGCCGGATTTATTAAACGTCCTGCTACTATTGCTTCTGCAAGGCTTCTTTCTCTTCCGTTAAATCCAAACTCCTTAAGCTTTTGAGGAAGTTTCAGGTCATTCCAAATGCAATGTGCTGTAAATTCAGGTCCGAAGCTTCTGTATTTTGTATCACTGAAATCATTAATATTTACTGTAATTTCTTCTGATGATATATTTTTTCGATTCTCTATTCTCCTTTCGTCACGAATAACAAAATTCTCCATTGCTGTATCTGCTGCACGTTTTACTTTGACAGGAACTTTTACCCCGGGAAGATTTAACGAATCCTGACCTGACAAACGGCTCTCAAGTTCTGCTATTAATACGGGCCACAGTTCTTTGGAAAGCTTTAAATGACCAAGCTGCATTACAGTTCTGTGACGGGGACCCTGTGGTGTACGGATAGATTCAATAAGAGCATGCTTTACATACTCTTTACCGGTTTTCTTATTTCTGGTTTTTATTTCTTTGATAAACATAATCTGAAAATATAAGCCAGGCTATGAATAATGCAAATAACTCAAGATATGTTAGGTGACTACATTTGGAGTGATCATCCTCAAAATAAATTTACGTCCTTGCCTAATAAAAAAATAAAAATTTTTTAAAAGCCCCTAAAAAAACAAACCCGGGTTAAGCTGTATCACTTTACAGCCTTTCTGCTCTGACAATATTCTTATTTTAGTATAAACTCTTGTTCCTATAGAACCACTTAATACCATGTACCTGTACTTTGGTACAAAAACTACATGATATTTGCAATGCCAAATAGCATGTGATAACTTAACAAAACGACTCATTTGTACTCCTTATTCTGTGCGGGAATAATTTAAGTACATTTTAATATTGAGTCATTTTTTACGCAAAGCTCGTTATACTGTACCCGCCCAAAGGACGAGGTCTATAATATCCGAATAAATATTTTTACTATTGGAAAGGAAACTAATAGAAAGATAGGTATTGAAGTAACTACATAAAAACCATAACTTATTACTTCTGTCGGGAATGAATTAAAATTGATTGCACTGAAAGAGGTTATCAATTATTGATATACCGACGGGAAACCAGCCCATAGAACGTCCGGCAAGAAAAAACTCCTTTATTGTGTGTTTTTTTGATCGGCAAATTAAACCAATTCCAATCACCAAAAGGAGATACAAACAGAAAATAATATAATCGGCAAGTTTCATAAATTAATTTTTCGAAAGAAGCCTGTTTATTTCTTCAGGAATAGTTTCAAAATCATATTCATTTGCTTTTATCATTTCGATGAGAATAGAGGTGAAATTAGAATCAAATTTTGAATTTAAACCACTTTTCAACTCTTTAATAGCAATAGATAGTCCAAGACTTTTTCTATAAGGCCTATCATTGATAATAGCTTCAAATGTATCACATATTGAAATTATTTTGGCTTCATCAAGAATTTGACTGCTGGTTAGGCCATAAGGATATCCACTGCCATCACATTTCTCATGATGTTGTAGAATAATATCTTTAATATTCCACGGATAGTCTAGTTCGTTGAAAATATCATAACCATATTTGCTATGCATTTTTATTTCTTCAAATTCTTCCTGGCTTAGTCCATCTTCTTTGTTTAGTAGTTCTGAGCGAATACATATTTTTCCAATATCATGAACTAAAGCAGCAAAATACAGTCTAATAATTTTGTCTTTATCCCAGCCAAGCTTCATTGCCAGTTGAACAGATAGATTAGCAACTCTCTTTTGGTGGTCTTTTGTATATGGATCTTTTATTTCAATAGCTTTAGATATAGCATAGAAAGTTTGAAATAGTGTTTTTTTTATTTTATCCTGAAAGAGATATCTTTCAGTTACATCCATAACTACTCCCATGGTTTTTACAGGTTTTCCTGTTGGGTCATATATAGTTTCACCTCTTTCTTCAAGGTATTTAATGTTCTTGAATGGGGTAACAATTCTATGTGTAATAAAATATTCTTCATTATTATTAATTGCTTTATTATATTTATTCTTAACCATTTTAAGATCATCAGGATGAATCATATTCATAAAAGATTTAAATGTAGGTTTGAAGTCCCTGTCAACAATTTCAAAGATTTTATAAATTTCATCTGCCCAGAATAAATTTCCTGTTTTTATATCATGTTCCCAATGTCCCAAATGAGCAAGTTTTCCTGCTTCTGTCAATCGTTCATTAAGTAATCCTAATTCTTCCATTTTAAATCCAATTCGATTCATGTTATCCAGTATGAGAATAAGGAAAAATTCTGTTATAGGATATAGAATTATCATTATAAGCATATGTTTGCCTATCTCGACTTTTTCAAATGACATAGGCAGCACAAAAACCCAGAGTATAGCAAAAATTTGTAGAAGAAACGCTTGAAGTAGTATAAAATACTGTGTATTTGCTCTTTTCCATTTTTTTCTGGCATAACCATAAAATGTGCCTATAATAAAAGCAGTGATAACGATATTTAATTCTACTGGACCATCTTGGAAGAAATTCAGAGACATGTAGCATAATACTACTAGAAAAGAGACAATGCCGCCTGTAATGCCTCCTACGACACCGGCAGTTGCTAAAAACATTGGGTATCCGTTTAAGATTCCTCTTCCTCCTTCTATGAAGGGGGAAACAAGGCCAATAATACCCAAAATACCAAAAATCAAACCTATTGTAAAGGACTTAATTAGCTTAGAAGTACCAATGCTGTTTATTATGAATGAGTAGAGGATAGCAACAGTAAAAAGTATTGAAAAGTTAACAAAAATCGGAGTAAGGTTGTTATAATCAATTGATTCCATAAACGGTTGAATATTCATTTTTGTTTGTTGATTAGTTTAAAGTAAACGAAAAGCATAATAGCTAAATCAATTATAATGAATTTATACTCAAATTTCTATACTTGAGTATAAAAATTAAAAGGAAAATATGAATTAAAATGGTTTATTTATGCTTGTTAAAAGATTACCACTTGTTATATTGTTAATTGTTAATTGGGGGGCGTTCTGGTTTCGACTGGGTCGGCAGAACGTAGATTGCATGTCGAGGATGATCGTTGGCCTCGTTAATCATCGATTAAACAAATAAATGCAAAAAATAATACAATGAACTTCGAAGGGGCTATGCCTCTCGCTGCTTAAGTTCAGAAGAAGAAACTTAAGCACATTGTAGTCTAAATTTCTGATAGCAGTAGGATTTTGAAGACTTAAAATTTTCTGCTGTAGATTATATTCTAGATCTCTTTGAATATGATTGAAGTTTTATAAGAGATTAGTCTGGATGCAGCCTGTTCGTTGGCTTAGTTGAAAGACGATAAATTTATAGACGAACTAAACATGTAGATGTCTGCAGGAAACTTATCTAGGACGGGGGTTCGATTCCCCCCGCCTCCACCATCTTTTTCACCTCGTTTGTACCTAAAAACTTATTTTTTAATCTCCATTTTTATTCTATTTTATAGTATTTTAGGGTTTAAAAAACCCCGAAATCACCCCGAATAAAAAAGTGGCTTGAGAATTAAAATTATTGATTCGATTTATATTTATTCTATAAAGAAATTGGTTTTATTCAGTTTTGGTTAATTCTACCGATGTTCTGGATAGAAGATGTTTTTATATAAATATTTTTTTGTAATATTTGCAAAATAAGCAAAACAAAATATATTATTTCTTTGGCGGGGGCGCCTTACTAACAAGAAAGAATTATATATCCTTTCGATATACTTCTTGTCTACTGCTACGAAACCTTAAGAGGAATTATGCAGTACGACAATCATCAAATTAATATTTGCAAGAAAACTTTAAGACATTTAGCAGAAATAGGGGTACTATCAGACGATTCACTAAATGCCATGATTTGTACTCTTAGACAGAGTTTAAAACCATCATATTATCCTAATTTACTTAAAAAGGAAAAGGTTATTGAAATATTTGATGTGACTATGCCTACCTTGAATAATTTAATCAAAGAAGAAAAAATTCCAGTAATTAGATTTGGTGGGAGTGTAAGAATAGATGAAAAAGACTTAATAATGTATATTGAACAAAAAAAGGCAAGTTAACTTTGTGCAGTTTTTTGAAACAATACATAGAGTAGTACATTGAGTGCATGCCAGTTTATTGTAAACAACTTTATGGCAGTGGTATTAGCTAGTGTATAGTTTATAATTGGTCTTTAAACTTAAAGTGTTAAATTTTAAAAAAATGAGTTTTTTTTAAAAGAGCAAAAGCACTTCAGCAGTGCTATGAGTTGAAGTGTTCTTAAAGAAAATCATGCCTAGTTATTTCACATTACAGCTGAAGCCGTTCATATGCTTTTTATAAGTTTTCTGCATTACTTCTTTTAGTTCATCACGGTGTTCTTCTTCGATGATTACGCTATCGTGGACAGGTAAACAAGGAATGTTCTTATTGGTGAAGTGCATGATAACTTCCAGGATTATTTTTGAATCGATGTTCATCAGTTGCGTTCCCATGTCAGAGCAAATATATTCTTGAATTGGTGAATGGACTTTTTTGATTTTATTAATTACTGAAAACCAGTTAAAATCTTCTTTTTTTACTATTCTCAGAAATTCTACATCTCTCTCTTTACTCTTTTTTCCTTCTCTATTATTATTTATTATTCTTTTTTCAATATCTTTAATGTCATTTTCTATTGCACCTATTGCTTTGAAAATATTTGAAGCATTTATTAATGTTAAAAAAAATTTCTTAAAAACTATTCGGTGTTCTTCATTATCAGTTAGAGCTTTATATGGATCTAAATTATATTGAATACCTTTTTTTGCATATAGCATTTTTATGTGTAAAGAAGAGTAGTCTATTTCAACAGTATTGGCTTTGTTTATTGATATGGTTTTTCGTTCTTCTTTTGGGAGTAGCTGGTATCCAAATCCAGCATTATATAATCTTCCGCCATTCTTGAATTTACGGCCCACTACTGTATCTCCTCTGTTATAAGCAGCAAAAAGAGTTGCAGAAATACTTTTTCTTTCTGTTTTAAATGATAAGATACAATTATCATTTTCATTTTGAGGAGTATACTGTATGAGTTGGTTTGACATGTAATTATTATAAAACATCAGATTTTTTTTAATCTCTTTAATTTTCTTTGGAATAATATTCAATCTGATTTCTTCTTTTGATTTTGTTTTTCTCAATTTTACTGGATTAGCAATATCATGATAAATTTCTTTAGGAGACAGCTCTAAAAGTAGCTCTTCCATTTTTTCTGTTGCCCAAATACGAGTATATCTACCAATTTCAGATACTCTGTCGAGGTAGCCTGGTTTTTTATAAATCCAGCCATCTTCTTCTAACTTAATTATTAGTTTATTAATAATATCATATTTATAAAATTGTATTTCTTTTCCGGCTGGAAATTTATTTTTGTTGAGGCTAATTGAAATATATTTTTTATGATAGTAACTTACTTTTAGATTAGCTATCATACACTCAAGAGCGGGTCTATACCTTTTTTTACATGTTAAATCTTCAGAATTAATAGTTGTTTCCCATAAATTGTTGATTCTACATTTTGCACTTTCTTTTATCCTAAGGTATTTATCAAATTTTATTGAATTATCCAGATCTCCAAAATAAAAAGTATCCTTTTTCTCTTCCTGTCTGCTAAATTCAAGTAGGCAGTCATTGTTAAATTGGAGTTTATCCCTTAACCCTGTATTTAACTGTATTGCTGTATTCATCACTATCCCTTGTTCCCTTTTGTTATGCTGCTTTTTGATCTTTTGAATTTATATACTCATTGAAAAATTTTTTACCTTTACCTACGCATATTTCAGACCAAGATTGTAATTTATCTATTGGAGGGTTATAAAGCTCAAAGATGTCTATCAGTATAGTTTCAGGGATTCCAGAAAGTTGTGGAGTAATGGCTTTACCTGTCTTGATCTCTTTGGACTCTATAAGTTTCTTTATTTGGGATATGGTTTTTCTCCCATTGAAGACTTGATCGAATAGGTCGGGATATTCTTCTTTTATATTCCAGAGAAATTCGATATATTTTCTGTTCGAGCCAACAATTTTTGCTACAGTTTCACTTGCTCTACCATAAGGCTCAGCTTTGGGAATTTTTTCCCTAAGCTGAGGATTCGATCCTCCTGAAGAAGTTTTCTGTCTTTCTCTTGCTCTTTTTTCGTATTCAGGTAAAAGATTAACGCCAATCGCTGCTCTCTGTGAAGATGTAAGTTCACGTCGATGCATATTTTTGCTAATCACTAAATCAACGAAATTATCTTTGTTAGAAACTTTTATGATTTTAGGTTGGATTTCTAATTCGATACAGGCCCTGTATCGGTGCCTCCCATCTATAATTTTATCATTATATATGATTATTGGATCATCTTGGCCTCTTTCACTTATGTTTGCTTTAAGACGCTGGAATTCTTCATCTGTCATCATTGGAATCAATTCAGCGGATGGATGAATTGAATAACTTGGAATTACTTTTTCAGTTCTATCTTTATTTTTTGGTGTATCATCTATTATAGTTAAGTCTGATTTTTTATTGGTTCTATTAATTTCTGTTATATACTTTGACGCTAAAGCTTCATCTAAATATTTAATTAAATAATCAATTAGTAAAGAAGTAGCTCTATAATCGTCATGGATAAGATAATCAATTTCAGTTTGAATACGGAAAAAACCTACATCAGATTTTGTAATGCTTGTAGTAATTTCTTTTTTGATTTGGTTTAAGTAATTTTTTAAATTTTTAGACACTTTGTTTTTTGCCTGGAGTTCCATTGTTGGTCCCTATCCTTTTTCCTGTTTAAATTTAATTATTTTTATTATTTAATATTTTTTTGCATGTGAGGATTAATTCTACTTCTTCTTTCTTGAATCTGTAATTACTCTGTCCGTTAAGACGATAATAAGGGCAGTTGATTTTTTCTGTTCTAATCCAATTAAGAATTGTGCTTGGTTGAACTCTTAGGAATTCTGCAACCTCTTCAATCGTCAATAGTTTTTGGGTCATTTTAATTATCCTTTGTTTTTTTTGATATAAATGAAGTTATTTATTGTTGTCCTTATGAAATAATAGGGAAGTCAAAATAGATTAATCACGGAAATTTCAGGGATAGTTAAGAAAAACTAATATTTTTTCTGATAATATTATGGATAATAGTAAATTCAGTCTGACAACTTCTTTATCAGTGGTAAGACAAGTAGTAAGATCAATCCTGTTGTTCAGAGCTTGAATAGGCAGATTGAGTTTTAATGTCTTCTTCTTTGATGATTTGGCTATTGTGCCAATTGGTGTTTTTCTATCGTAGGTTACGATATCAATGAAAATACTATGTAATGTCATTTGACTTCCTTGTCAGCGCCCCCACTGAGTTATGAAGTCCTCCGTAAGAATTAATAATATACACTCAAAACCTTAATTTTTCAAATCAAAATGAGTAATAAATGAAAATCTAATTGGCGTCATTATATTTTGCGATAACCGTAGTTGTTTAGCGCGTCCGCTGGGCTGCATAAATCACTCATCAAAGTGGCATCTGGGATAGTAGTTGCCATGCGCGCCGCCGGGCGGCCTCCGGCGTTTTTTTTTCCCCTTTGTACTCTTCGTAACTCTTAAAAAAAGTGTGAGAATTGTCAATAAGTAACAAGTAACGATAAAGCAAGTAACGTAACCAACGATAAGTAACGTAACCAACGATAAGTAACGTAACCAACGATAAGTAACGTAACCAACGATAAGTAACGTTAATCCTCGAGAAGTAACATATTATACTCATACTCATACTCATTACTAAGAAGGAATGGAGATGAGTAATTGATATTCAAGTATTTATGCGGTTTTTATGGGATGTTTATATTTTTATAGAAATACATATGTTTTTTAAATTAAACCTCTTATTAAGTGATTTATTAGCAATTTTAAGCCTATTATAAACAAAAAACAATAATTTATAAACTGTAAACTCAAGGAGAAACTGGAAATGAAAAAAAAGCTTATAACTGCTTGTAGGAACTTTTTTGTTAACTCGAATATTAGAGACGATATTAATGGATGTGTTTGGTTGCTTTCAATTCTTATTATTGTAAATAATCTAACAACTTTCAGTATGTATTGATATTTACATGCTGTAGGGAGTTTATATAAACGTTATCGCTATTCATGGGAATTGTTCTTATCTTTGGCGAGAGAAAAAATGAGTCAGGGTATATATAACCTTCGCCTGTATCATCAATTATTTTAATTAAATTATGCTTTTTGGCCTTTAGGTCTTGGATAACTTTGTAAGTTTTGCCTACTGTAAGAGATGATTGGTAGGCATCATTTTAAATACAGGTAACTTCTTTGTTTTTGTTGTTCATAACTCTTTTTTCTGAATAATAATTTGATTCTTTTCTTCGTCTTCTATTAATTCAAGCTCATCTCCAAGTTTAATATCCAATTTTTTTAGAAATTCATCTGGTATTTCGACAAATCCATTTTCTCTGACTTCAACAATCATAATATCTTTCTCCTAATATTATAATTCTGTATTCTTCCTGTAAAAATATTCTATTTTTCACTTAAAGGTAATCTCCAATTTTGTAAAAAATTTATTTGTTAGTTATTATATATTGGGCAATATGCCAATTCATGTCTTAGTAGTGTCTGGTATAAAATAAAAACATTATTCAGTGAAAATCTGCACAATCCTACTTATTAATAAATTATCTAACCTTATTACTTTTAGTTGTGTGATCTATTCAAATTATTCTGACTATTATGTAAAAAGGTTATCCGTGGGGGATACCGATAATATTTAATGGAGATTTAATTATGACTACCTACGAAGAGTATCTTGAGCAGTATAAATATAAATTATGGTACTCCAAAATACCTGAAACGAATAAGATTATTGAAAGAATAATGCCTCGTAAATACGAATTTGATAGTGGGAAAAGAGCAACATATAGGGTTGATAATGATTATTATTCTTCATTTGAAGAAGCATTAAAGCAAAATAGTCCAACATAAAACCAGATCAAAAAATAAGATTACTCTATAAATTCATGATACCCCCTTTGGAATGCGTTCAAAGGGGTATATTATTTATACAGTCAAAAGCTTAAATGGAAGCAAAAGGTTACTACTAAAACACAGAACTCAGACCTTTTATTATTAATTAAAAATTTTTATTAGTGCAAATATGAAATTAGAAGATGATAAACTTGTTTTTTTTACTCAGGTCATTGATCCTGCAGAAAATAAAATTCCATTAGTCTCTGCAAAAGTTTCAGCGGGTTTTCCTTCTCCTGCTGAAAACTATATTGAAGAAACTTTGGATTTAAATAAACATTTAATTAAAAATCCTCCCGCTACTTTCCTTGTCAGAGTTGATGGGGATTCAATGATAAATGCAGGAATTCATCCCGGTGATATTATTGTAGTAGATCGCTCTGTTGAAGCAAAAAACAATGATGTAATTATTGCTATTGTTGATGGGCAGTTTACTGTCAAAAGGCTATCGGTAAAAAATGATAAGGTAGCTTTGATTCCTGAAAACCCTAACTATCAGGCAATTTACATCTTGGATGAAATGGAGTTTGAAGTCTGGGGAAAAGTAATAAGTGTTATTCATAAGTTTTAGTCTAATATGAAATATCTAGCCTTAGTTGATTGTGATTCCTTTTACTGCAATTGTGAAAGGGTGTTTCTGCCTTACCTTAAGAATAAACCCGTCATTGTTTTATCAAATAATGATGGTTGCGCAATAGCTCTTGCTCCAGAGGCCAAAGCATTAGGCATAAAAATGGGTGCTCCCTATTATCAGATTAAAGATAAAATAAAAAATCATAGGATATCTGTTTTTTCCTCAAACTATGAACTATACGGTGACATGTCCAAAAGAGTGTTTGAAATACTGAAATATTTTACACCAGTTATTGAGAACTATTCAATTGATGAAAGCTTTCTTGAACTCGACGACAGCATTCAGTCAATTGAGGATGTTTGTAGCGATATTGTCCGAAAAACAAAGTCATATACATCAATTCCTGTAAAAGTCGGCGTAGCATCCTCCAAAACTCTTACAAAGGTTGCAGCGGAGTTTGTGAAGAAAGAGAAGATAAAGTCAAAATTTAAAATTTTAATAGATGTCAATGAAACTGTTGAAGTTTTGAAGAATTTTCCAATCGAGGACGTTTGGGGGATAGGTAGGCAGATATCTAAAAAGCTGCAGAGAAGAGGAATTACAAAGGCTTACCAGCTGCTCAGGCTTGATGATAATTATATTAAAAGGCATTTTTCCATAAATCTGCTTAGAACAAAATGGGAGCTTCAGGGGAAGTCTTGTATTAGTATGGAGACTATTCCTCAAACGAAAAAGAATCATTGCCATAGCCGTACATTCGGCAAGAGTATTACAAGTTATAAGGAATTGAGAGAATCAATTGTTTCTTATGTATCTACTGCTGCGGCAAACATTAGAAAAATGGGATTAAAAGCTCAGGCAGTCAGCGTTTATATCCGTACTAATTTCTTTAATAAAGAGCTCCCTCAATATTCTAACTCTGTTACTATTTCATTGCCTTTTTCTGCAAATGATACCCCAACGTTAGTTAAGTATGCGACAGAGGGGCTTGATAGAATTTACAGGGAAGGATATTTCTATAAAAAGTCATCAATTCTTCTAAATGACCTTATTGATGAAAATATTGTTCAAGGAGACTTCTTTGGTGCACCTGATCCGGCAAGTGACAGGCTGTCCAGGGTGATGGATAAAATTAACAATGAATATGGTAGAAATACTGTACAGTTAGCATCAACAGGCATAAAAAAACAAAAGTGGCAACTGCAGAGAAACCTTATTTCTAAAAGATATACTACAAGGTGGGATGAATTATTTAGTATTGAGTGAGATCAAGCCCACTTATCTTCTTTATCATTCCAAGTCCATTCTGTCTTGTCGAATTCATTAGTAATCCCATCCAAGAGTATTGGCTCATTATCGTTTTGTGATCCAGCTTTTATTAAAGCTTCTTCCCAGCCCTCACGGGCTCTATTTTTATTTTTAGGTTGTTTGCTTGGATAATGTTTAATTAACAGTTTTAAACTCGCTTCAACGGCTTCATCTAGAGTTTTATAACCAAGGCTAAGAACCTCTTCAACAAGTTTATCGTTGATTTCTGTATTAATAATCATTTTGAACTCCTGTATCCTAATGCTTGAGGTGAATGGTCAACCCACTTGTTGCCTTTACTGTCTTCATATAAGGAAGCATCGTTATCGGTAATAATTATGCTTAAGTCGCTATGGGCAATATCATAGTCTATAAAACCATGTTTATTTTTATCATTTCTAATTCGAATTGAGTAGTCACCAAATGACTCTCTCAGTAAAATACAACTAACATGGTCAATATCCTTAACTTTGTAACTCTTGCCCTTATTTGATACTACGCTGTACTCTTTAGACTCCTCAAAACTATCCCTATGATGAATGTTATAAATATTAATTTCAATAATCATCCAGTTAAGAAATAACAGATTAAACTCCAAACGAGGAGAGTGGTCTGCAATATATCGATCCCAGTTTACTACTAGGCTAAAGAATGACAGACCGTCTTTAAACTTTCTTATTTTATTAAACAGAGCCAACTCAAATCCATAATCTTTATTGATCAAAAATGACCAACAGGTTATTTTGCCAAATATAAGTTTTATGATATCTTCTCCCATTCAAACTTTCAAAAAAGTTATTCAGTTTTTCAAATCCCTTAGGCTTTTATTTTTTTGAATTATTTTTCTTTATATTTTAAACCAATATAATTCTAGTTTTGAATATCGCATGCTCTAGTATCTTTATACAACTTTGATAAATTATTCCAATTGTTATAAATTTATAGAACATTATTGAAAACCTTTTTCAACGTCTTTGTAAAATTTATTAATAATATAAATAGCTTCATTAATGTTGTCTTCAGTTAAATTTGAATAATTTTCCTTAAGAAAATTTGCTAATCCTTTTTCTTTTCCAGCTTCTTTTAATGTTTTATAACTCCAGTCTTTTGTTTCACTAATAGATGGCCAAAGGCAAAGAACTTGCTCATCTTTACCTTTATCTTCATTTCCAGCCAAGTAAAAGCTATACCAGAAGCTATTAGACCAACGTGAATAACTCATTATCTCTTCCTATTTTATTTCTTTGTATCTCTAATTTACGGATTGATGACCGATTCAGTCCTTCGACCTTGTTCTAGCCTATCAAGCTCCTCAGAAGCATCAAACCTCAGATATATCTATCTGTAACCTATATTTCTTATCAAATCATTTTGACCATGAGTTAATCTCATTCAGTAAATCTTTATGACTAATTGTTCTAGCATTTTTTGAGTCTTTTACCCCCTGGTCAATCATACGATAAAAAATAAGTTCTCTCAAAATTTCATCATAAGAACTATCATCAGGTTGTTCTTTAGTGATTTTAATAATTCTGTCTTTAGCTGTAGATGACATAACAATATCCTTTTTATAAATTTCATAATTATTCAATCCCTTTAAAACGTCAGGAGGAAATAATTATAAAGAATAGATTTATTAAATCAAACGAACTTTCATTCAATTCTTTCAATAGCTTCAAAAATTTTAAATAATCGCTTATCTTCAAAACTGCTGACGTCCAACTTGAAATACTCTTTTATTTTCTTCTCAGTTATTTTTAGATCAAATTCGAAATCAATTTTTATATCATTTCATTCTTGATTATTATCAAACTTTTATGAATCACTTAACTTTGAGAATAAATTAATATAGCAGTTTTATTAAGATAAATAGTGTCAAGTTATAAGTTTTAAGAATTTTTACTTTAACCGTCTTAAAAGAGCGTTCGGAAGATATTGAGCCAAACCTTGATTATGAACTAGATAGATTTACAGAAAATAATGGCTATCGAATTTCATTTAATAGAGAAGCTAAAGAGTTATATCTGAAATTTGCTGTTTCTTCTGAGGCTTTATGGATAGCCAACTTCAGGGATTTGAACAGTTCTGTTACTAGGATGGGAACATTAGCACCCTCAGGCAGAATAGATGTACAAACAGTTAAACATGAAATTGAAATCCTTAGGAGTCATTGGAATACTGGAGATTACTCTGAAGGTAATAATGATAGTATTCTGTACAAACATCAATCCTTAAAACAAATTAAAAATCTCGATTTTTTGATAAATTGCAACTTGAACAGGTTTTAAAGGTTTGTAATGAAAGCAGGTCACTTGCTGAAGCAGGAAAAAAACTGTTTGCTGTTTCACAATTGAAACACAAAACGATCAATGATTCCTATAGAATAAGAAAATACCTTGGAAAATTTGGAATTTATTGGAAAAAGTGAATAGTTTATTTTATAATAGGACAACATATTCCGATTAATAAAAGAAGGTGTAGCTATCAGGCATCTTATTTTATTTATTAATTATGTTTTACAATATCAACAATTATCTTATTTTTTACAGTATACCTAAATTCATTATGCTATAAAATATAGAGTGTAATTTCCAAATTGTTTTTTTGTTTTTTTTGTAAAATAGAGGAATTTTTAGCCCTTTAGTATATTTTTTATTAAATGGAAAATTGGATTTAATCTAATTTTTAACTACCAAGTCTAGGTAGTCAAAAGTGGCCATTAGAAAGTGATGTAATTACTATTTGGATAATGATTCTTGCCTTTACAGCAGAAGTATGAGTGATCATTTAAATTACTTTGCCATTTTGCCTAAACAATAAAGAACGCTGGAAATTCAAATGAATATCTCTTCTCGAATTCAACAATTACCATACCAATCAACAGCGGTGGAATACCAAAATATTTTGCCGTTGTAGCTAATCCTTTCATAAACTGGTTCGAACAGAAAATTAAAGTTGCATCATGCAAACGACATCTCAGCCAACTCGGAATTATCAGTTGGTTGAACGGCAAAGGTATTCCATGTGCCGTCATCCGCCAGTTCCCGAAAACCATCAGGGTAGCTGGATCTGATCTCATCCGGGGACTGAACCTCAACCAGACTTCCCAGAGCATCAACGGCAAGCTGGCCAAACAGGCATTCTTGGGCTCTCGATGTGTTATCTATGCCCATGCAGCGATCTTCTCCTTGATCAGTATTTTCGACTGAATAGTATCAATGAACATACGACACTGTTCGTTCATAAGCCTATTAAAATCAAGAGATGTATTGTCAGGGATTTTCAGGAAAAGGACATGAAACGGGATGTCTTGCCCTTGCTGGTGAATAACATCAGAAATTAGACCTTGTGTTTTATCCAGATGGAGTGTAACCCACCTCTCTTCAGATACCGGGTAAATAAAGCCACACCCTTTTATAGACGTTCCATTCCCATACTGTCCTATGTATGTGTGCAGCTGGAAAAGATCCTCACGCTTGACTCCGAATTGTGGGTCAAAGGCTTTATATTTCACATCAAAGACGTACAGGCCGTCATCACTCTCAAAAACAAGGTCCGGTTCAAGTTTTCGCATGTAGCTGCCGAGAGCGCCTGCCGGTATTTCATAGCGTTGCTCGAATTTGCTTAGCAGCCGGCCCCCATCTCGTTTGATGAGTTTACGGATGAAATATTCGAAAAGCATCGATATATCGAAAAAGAAGGCGCTCGAATCATGCTGGGAGTCAAAATCAGAACCTTGCTGCCTGATGACTTGCTTCGATAGATCTATTAGTACGTTATAGTCGTTGTAGAAGGGATTGGTGAAATACGGTGTTCTCAAAATTTCCTGACGGGATCTTTTCACACCTTGATTAGCGGTCAAAAACGCGTTGTAGACATTTCTTGTACGCTGACAAAAAGAGTAATGCTCAACCGCTTCATAGGCTTTGATGAAAAGTGAAGTCGCAGGGCTGTCGTAGCTGTGTTCACGGTAGGAGCACAGGTATTTGCCGGAGGTTTTATTTCGGAAGTAGTCAACCGCATCGATTATTCCGCGAACGCGAGAAATCCGATCATTCTTTGTAATGTAGGTCTTGGGAAGTCCCAGCCAGTAAGCTCTTTTGAATTTGATATTCCAAAGATATGCAAGGAGCCACTCATATCCATCACCGTGGCTTTCTCCGCCAATGTTTTCCAGTTCGAGAAACCCGTCGGCATCGGCAATAATGTAGTGAAGGAAAGCATCACCAAACCGGGAGCTGATCTTCAGAGAATAATCGCCACGTTTGATAAATCCAATCAGATTGCCTGTGCTGAAATTGAAGTTTCTAGCATCCGTACCGGTTAGACCGATAAAGCCGCCGTCGGTGTTGTGTTCGTAATCTTCATCATTGAAGAGGATAAGTGCATCGGCAATGTTGTCAGTCAGCATTTTTTCGACATCACGAGAAACCGAATTCAAAAAATGCCAAATAGCAGACTCGTCGTTATGAGGATAGGTCCACTGGCCTTTTGATTTGGTGCTGAGGGTAATCGATTCACCCAAACGCCTATTTGTCAAGATGCCTTGATTGACCAAATAAGACTGGTTATCGACCAGAGTCCCGTTCTTTATGATATCGAACAGCCACACTATTTATACCTCGAATGTCTTCCCGAAAGAACCGATGAGCTCAGCCTCCTTGCCTGTACCGCGCAGGTATTCCTGTAGCAAAGGCCGGATGTAATCATCCCAGACACGCTCTCTTACTTCCGTAACCGTAAGGCTGGTGGCATATTTCAAGTTCATCAAATAGGCGTGACCGATTTGATAGTCATGACCCAACAAAGGCTCCTTGGCTATCAGGGTGTTCAGATGTTCAAGGTTGTCCGCCAGAGGGACCCAGGTTTTGCAAAACTGGTTCAGGTGGTATCTCAACAGCCCTGTATCAGGCGTTACTTCTTCCCAGCGGAATCTGCGTCGGAGAGCGAAATCGAAACTTTCCACGCTTCGGTCAATCGTGTTCATTGTTCCGATCAGATAGATGTTTGAAGGAATGAAGAATAGGTACCCTTGATCGGTCTGAAGCATGCCAGTGTGTTTGTTATTCAGATTGGCATATTGGGTTTTGACGCTGCCCTTAATGCCTCGATATTCCAGACAATACATCAGCTCACCAAAAACCCGAGATAACTCAGCCCGATTAACTTCATCGATTATAAAGAAAAATGGTGGCACAGCATCAGATACCAGCTTGGATGCGTCTGAAATTTCGAAAATGTACTGCCAATGATCACCTGTTAATTTTTCTTTGTGGGGACGGAGCTCATCGATCATGATTGATTCCCAGTCTCGATCGAGACCAAGGCTGCAAACATCAATTTCCCACTTACCGGCGTTTCGGCAGAATTCCTTGAAAACACCATTTTGCAAAGTCAGCTGCGCGATTCCATTACCATCCAGAACGGGGCGTAAGCCTTCCATGAAGTCTTCATAACTGAAAGAAGGATGAAATTGTACAAGCTCAATCTGGCTAGCATGTGTGAGACCGCTGTTTGGAGCAAACTCCTCTTTCCAGATATCAAACAGTAGCGAGGTCTGCTGGCAAGCTTGGTATGTTTTCCCAGTTCCGGGAGCACCGTATTTAACGATCTGCTTTTTTAGGCTGAATGGATTGGACAGGTTTTCATAAAGTACCCAGACAAACTGGCTCAGATAAAACTCATCCGTTTTATTGTCCTGAAGTTCATCGTTGAACTCATCTTTGATGATATTCAGAAGGAAAATGTTTTTTGAATACCAATCCTGATCCTCTTCTGCTGGATATGCCGGAATAATTCCTTCACGTATAAGCCAGCTGAAGACCTGATTGAACTTACTGGAATCGACTGTTGTGGAAACTTCAAGTGTGCAGGCTGCTGCCACACGATTGACAAGAACCGGATTGTTGGAGTTACCTTGGGTTGACCACGCGTCGTCAAAGTTCCTGAAATTCTCTTTGTTGGAAGTCTCGATGAATAGTTCCAGCGCGGATATGAAATCCTTGTTTTTGATGAAAGCCTGAAAATTTCCGTTGCTCAAAACAGACCGGCCGCGAGAAGCGATTCCGTTACTTTTTTCATAGAGGAGCTGCTTCAGGAAAGCCTCGTCACTTTGAGACAAACCCTCTCCTGATTTTATGCGTTCACGGACTTGCCCGACCTGACCGTAAAACTCACGATAGGCATCATGCCAGCCTTTGACTTCGTGTTTTCGATTTTCAATCAGGTATTTGTAAAGATTCTTCAGTCTGCTTTTCATTTCAGCCCCTTATTTTCTAAATCGTTCTCTTTTTCAGCGATCGGCAGTTCCTCCAGCTCGAAAAGGTCGTGTGACATGCGGCGGACACCTATGTTGTATTCCATCAAAAGTGTGACAAGCAGTTTGCCATTCATGAGGCCCACAGGTGTTTTGTCCGGTTGATTGGCCTCCTTTATGGCACCAGTGCTGAAATCACTGGTGGTAATGATCAGTCCCTGTTCATGCGCACCAAGGCTGCCACGAACCTGTTGGACGGTCGGGCTCTGAATATTGCCTTTCCAACGTTTGGCCTGAACAGCCATCTTTATGCGGACCACATCGCTGATCAGCAGTGTGCCCCGGACATCGATGCCGCCATCACCTCCGTACTTGGTTACCTCGATGCTTTCAAAGCCCATCTCCGCCAGCAGTTGACCAACAAGCTCCTCTAATTGTGCCGGGCTCAGATCCATCAACTGGGACAGCAGCTTTTTCCGGATCTCTCGATTGTGCTTTGAAATCTGATACAGCAGGCCGGTTCCCATCCATTTGACGAGGCTGTAATACCCGGGTGATGTGCGAATAAATCGTCTAGCCTCACCACTGGCTTTTGCCCGCTTGAGTTCAGTCACCAGTTGAGCGTTCATGGTTGCTTCAGGTGTCTTGCCTGATGTGTTCAGCCAGCCCTGATTCATGGCCTTGTCAGTAATGTCCAGGTAATGCATCGGTTGCTTATTGGCAAAGAATTCAAGCACAGCCTCTGCTGCCTGATGAAATGACATAACCTGTCCTTTTGGCAGAGCGGCATAAGGAACTGGCTCCTCTGAACGACACATTGACGGGGCTTCTTCTTTCACATCACAAACAGCAACAAGTTGAGTATTCCGAAGAAAAAACGTCTGAGGCGCAACCTTCACAAAGGTCGACTGGTCCCCATGCTTTTTAATGTCCGAATACAGGCGGGCACTGACAGTAGCTTCCGGCGTTTTGCCATCGCTTGACCACAGGCCACCTTCAATAATCCGCTCGCCGATCTCTTTTGCATGGAGAGGTTTTTCAGCGTCCTTCAATATCTGTATGGCTGCGTCTTGAATGTTCATTATTCGTCCTCCAGCCATTCCAATGGAATGAGTTTAGTCTTTCCATCCCACCATTTTTCTCTAACGAGATTTTGAAACCATTCCTCTTGGATGTCAGCATGTTCAGTGATTACAATCTGAAAATTTTGCGTTTCAGAAACGACGAGCTGGAACATCTTAATTACAGATTGTCGATCAGGATTCCCTGCATCTGTTTCATTCTTCACTGTTTCAGCAGAGGTGTCCGGAGGGAAGTATGCTTGAGAAGGCTGATCCAAGAACAAGAATTGTGGAACAGGCCGTGATTTCTTAACGAACCAATTGTGCAATGCAAGGTGAGTCACCAAGTGCAGTCCGACCCAAGTTTCACCGCTACCCATCTTTGGCATTGGAATCGGACCATCTTCAGTGTCCGCAACCACAGTAAGTTTTTTCAAATCGAGTCGCATTGGAGAATCGGAATGTTCAATACCGAGATGTTGAGCCAAGTTTGTGATTTTTGATGAAATCACAGATAAAGCGGAGCTGATTCTTTCAGTCAGTGCATCATCATCCAGATCTTCCTCAAGTTTGAGAATTTGCAGTTTTAACGTATCGGCCTTTTTGATTTCTGTGGAAAAGTCAACCTCTCCCTCGGGCATATGCTCCAGATACAAACTCAAACGCCCTTTAACCATAGCGACCCTTGCATTTTGGTCCCTGAGAGCGGAAAGACGTTCGTTTGTTTTTTGAAGTGAAATGATTGATGTTTTAACCTCAGCCATCTCAACTCTTATATGATCACATGCTTCCTCGGTAGCTTGGATTAATTTATCAAGATGAGGGGTTTCATTTGTTACTGCTTCAAGCTGATGTTTAGTTGATGCAAGGGACGCTTTTATGGCACCGACTGCAGGTATTTCATCCTGTAAAGCCGATGAACACAACGGGCAACTATGACCTTCAACATCTGCTGAAAATAATCCGATGGATTCCAGACGAGCGTTTTGCTCTTTAATCTCAGCTCCGTAACCACCCGAAGTTTTTTTGAGATTGATATACGAACTCAACTCTTCTGAAGCAGCTCTGTACTTACTCCGTAAAACGTGCTGTTTATCAAACAGTTTATTCAGTAAGTTTTCGTCTGGATCACCAACCTGACTTTCAATTTGTTTCGAGAGAGCCTCTTTCAGAATACTGCCAATTGCATGCCAGGTTTCTGGGAGGGCGACGCTTTGGTGAATTAAACCAACATTCTTGGCTTCATTAATGAGGGCGTAAGCTTGCTCAAAATTGTTTCCACGAAGCCGCTCGTTTTCCGAAATTTTCCCCTCTAAAACTTTAAGCTTACGTTTTAGCTTCCTTAGCTCCTCCTTTCCCTGAATGTAGTCATCTGTGATGGCTCCAAGAAAAAAGGGCAGATAGTCTTTTATGCTTTGGGGTATGAATGGCTCACCTTGCCGATGAAACAGAAATTTCTGATCATCTACCTCGCTCTGTTCTTGGAAGCAGTAGAAAAGCGCTTTGCCGATATCTGCATTTCCAGTTTTTCGGGTTTGCCCGGGTTTTGGTTTATGGGAGTAATCGGCAATGCCTAATGATTGTGAGAGTAATGTATTGAGGGTCTCCAGATTCGCGTTCTTTACCAACGCATCAGCTTCTGGCAGTGCAATGTCTGAACCACGAACAAAGTAAATATCTTCGCTCGATTCTTTGCCTACATCCGGATTCTTACGCGCAATAAATATTTCACCGGTTGATGTCTGCAGTTTGATTGCATACCAAGCAACGTTCTTCCTAATGACACCTGCTGGCACATTGCACTCTTTTCTGCCCAGACAATAATCAACGATATGGGTTAGTGCAGATTTACCAGTTTTTGATTGCCCCGTAATAACATTCACACAATTTGGCTTCAGCTCTATAGATCGCTTCTCGTTATTTGTGCCGTACACGACAATATTTATTATTTGAAAAATCATGGTTGAACTCCCAGTAAAGCCATTGCTGTTTTTAGATCTCCAATTGTCGAAAACCATTTCCCACACAACTTCGCAGCTCTAACACAATCGCTAACCTCTGCTGTGGCGTTTGGTACTAAAAGTTTTGTGTCACCTGGGATCACTATCATTCCATTTGGGTTAATTGATAATCGGTCGTTTTTCAGCGCAAAAAGCAAAGCGTCCTTCACGTAGGGAGCCATATTTTTAGCCCGATCAGCAAATCCTATCTTGATTGCCGCATTCTCCTCTCTGGTAATCCATGCAGAGAAAGCTGTCCTAGAACTGCGAGGTAATTTCACTCTTGTTTGTGGATGCAGAATGAGTGGGAGCAATATGAACGGTAACGCATATGGTGCTTCGCATTCATCACCATTCTTAAACTCCAAGAGAGCGGTACAAACAAGCAAGGAGGTAAATGCAGGATTAAACAGAGCGGCAACCTCGGGCGATCGTTTTTCCCAACTTCTTAACATTGGTCACCCTCCGTTTCACTCGACAACCTATCTTTAAACTGAGGATGCCAACCAACCTTAAGTTGATTGGCCAATATTTGATAAGATCCCCTTGTAATGAAAGAATCGGTACACGATTTCCTGATTGGGATATCAGCCGTATGCTCAACCCATTCAAAGACTTTTTTGCCAGAAGAAATCAGTTCGTCTTCATTCGCAGGGTCAGTGATATCATCCTGTATCTGGTCAAACAGTATCGACCACTCTTCTGTTAGGGTGTCGTCATATTTTTCCAATTCACTATTGATTAAGAGATCCTCTCGAACCCACCGAGATCGTTGCTCAGAAGCCATGTAGAAGTATTTGGCGGCTCTGGTTAACCTTGAGCTGCTTACCGCAATTAAATGCAATTGTTTTGAAAAAATCCAATCCGCAAATGGCTCCAAATCCGGATTTGCGGCTTTGACATCGGGGTGAATCGGAAGCGAGTCAGACTTAAACTGTTCACGAAGCAATTCTAAACGAGCATCAAATTCAGCACCGGTGATCGGTTTCGATTGCGAACAGCTTAAGCCATTAACCACCTGCGTAATCCACCAGCCTTCAAGGTATTCAAGGAAGTTAGTCAATTGGTTGCGAGGGCAAAAGCCCCAGAGAGCATCTTCCAAGTGTTTCTGCAGATCCTCGTTTAAAGGGCAGTTGTCGAGTATATAAACAGACTCAAGGAGAGAAACACGGTCTTCAGGCGTTAGCCCCATGAATTTAGCGTAAGCCTCCTTGTTTGTGTCATTTGTCGATGTCTGGGCTGTCTGAAGCAGGATTTTTTCTGCCTCAGTAATATCCCGGTTTTCAATTCTCAAGTGAATAGCAGCAGAGTTCTGGGCCGCTGACTCCGTTGTCATAAGGCAAAGGATTGAACCTTCTTTTGTCAAATTCTCTTTGTATAGGTCGACCCATATCCTCATTGTCTTCCATAGGTCGGTACTCGCATCAGTCAGATTGGCTTTGCGAGAAATATGGTGTTTGACCTGAATAACGTCTGTGGGCGTTCCATCTTTTTCAAATACCACATCATCAAGGGTTTCAATTGCAACGGCGATATTTGGATCACTTTTCAGCCTCTTTAACGTTTCCAACAAGGCAAGACGACACTGGTAGATATAGCCCAGCAGCGATGCTGAAGCTGAATACTGAGTTCTATCTGTAGCTTCCATGTGCGATCTCCATTATTGTGTTTATTGCTTTTCAAATACTTCGATCAAATTGCCATCAAGATCATGACATCTAAAGAAACGCCGCTTTGATTGTCCCCAGCACTCCAACGGAGTGATTACCTGAATACCTCGCTCCATGATCCAGTGATACCGGTTTTGAATATCAGTAACTTCGACGTAGAGCAGGCTGCGGAATCCTTGGGATCGAAATTCCTTGCCATAAGATGCCGGTGCAAGGACGAGCCCCTGATAAAAAACAACAACATCCTTTGACTGTTTCTTGATAGTCAGCCCTAATAGTTCTTTGTAAAACCACACCGATTTTTCAATGGACTCCACAGGTATTTTCGGTCCTAAGTTAAGTCTATCTGCCTGCACGACTCCTTGAGGTTGATTAGGCGAGGTTTGCTTGGTTGACGGCATGGTTTCTGGTGCCCTTTGCTGGCTGGCAAAGTTGCCCTTGGAAATTTTGTTGATATAGATTGTTTGTCCTTCAGAGGTGATAAACCGTCTAAATTTAACTTTATATTTTCCGCTGCGGCCTATTTGATCTTGCCCGCAATTGACCTTTGCTATTCGACTATCCGGGAGCTTTACTTCGCTCGAGTCGGGGGCAGATACAACATCATCGATCCAGTTCTTTAGTGCCGTTCTTTTGACGGGTTCATAACTTGACATACTCTCAGTCTGACGAGTGCTAAGCTTCAGGGATGTTTTTTCAAGATAGCTGCAATCCTGAATTCCACTCTTCATTGATGATAGCCAGTCTGAACCATTGATACATCCCAGCAAACCACCGGACATGGAGGCAATAGTGTCCGTGTCAGAACCAATCGCAAAGGCAGCCTTGATTACGCCGTTGATTGGATCTGCGGCGTACCGTGAAGCAAGATATATAGAAGCTATTGCAGCGACTGTACCGGCTCCACTAATCTGCTTGTTGAAACACTGAAGCTTTTCGAGTGCATCATCATCAAAGCTCAACGCACCTCTGGAAAGTTCGGATTTACATATATCCAGATACTTAAGAATTTCTTCTTTTGTCGAGAGCCAGAGTTTTTCATAATCTTTCAAATGCTTTTGGGCTTGAGCCAGCCAATCTTGAGAAAATTTTCCCTGAGATGGTATAGGCGACCATGCCGCTTCATTTGCGATTATTTCTTCGATTAATTCTCCATAACCCAGCTTCGCTTCTTTTCTTAAAGATGCCCAGAGTGCATACCCATAAACCAGAGCCCCTAATAAAGCCCTTGGATGCCCGTGTGTTGTAAGCCCATCCATAAAAATGGAGTTGGCTACCTTGCCGAAGTCCTCATCGCAAAGGTAAAGAGCATGTGGCAAAGCACGCATTGCGACGCCATTACCACCAGCATCAAAGTATCTTTTTACATACTGCGGTTTTCGGTTTAGGTTCCAAGGCTCAATTCCATCCTGCCAGGAATCGACCGCTCTTTTTGTAGCGCCGCCGCCACCACGTTCATATAGTGACCAGAAAGGCAGCTCAACCTGAGTGTAAAAATTAAACCATTTTTCACCCTTCAGGAGAGACCTGCTCAGGCAAAGAATAAGTTGTGTATCGTCGCTGTATTCACCCGCTTCAATAATTTCTTCATGAGGGAAAAAACGACCGCCAGATCGGCGAGTCCATCTCCTAAATTCATGGAGGCGGCCTTGTGGTTGTTTAGGTGCTTTAGATTTGCCGATTCGTTCGTTCGGCCACCCCAACGCATCGCCACAAGCTGCCCCCAACATAGCACCGACAGCTTTGCCGGATTTAAACTTTGTTGGCATGTTATCGGCCATGACGACCTCCGTTTCTATACAATGTTTCTGTTGCTCTAACTCCTTGTTGAATCAAGCCGGAAAGCGTTGTTCGCTTGAAAAAGTCCGGAGCAATGTAAATAGGCTTATCTATTAAAATCCCTTGCAGGTTTAACCGGCAGATCTCCCGCTGTGCCTGTTCCTCCGACTTAACAGCTATGCCTGTGATGGAATCCAAAGGTATAGGATCTTTCAGCAACACTTCTGCTTGAATATCTGTCGGTGTTGCAGGCAAATGCCTTGATGGGCGAGAAAAACTAATTCCGGGAGACGTGGCGGCATAAAGCGACCTAAATCCCTGAATACCTGTTTGTATGTATCCACCACAAGATCTGGCTGCATTGCACGGGCAGAAGCATGTGTCTGGGTGCCAGAGATAACTGGGCTCAATCAGCAAAACCACCCAGTCCTTAAACAGGTGGTCATGCTCCCTGACTTTGACGAAATAATAGGTGTTCGGATATTCAATTGAACAGCAGATCAGATCGTCTCTGCCGTCATAGCGGTCCGGGTCTGTCGGATTATGAGGCATATCATGACTTTGAAGAGTCCTTGTTGAACAAAGTCCAAAAGGGTCGTCAAAAATGTGTGCCAAATTACGAGACTGAGTGAAGTGGCACAACCTTGTGATGCCTCGATTAATACATTCCTGCTGAATCTGATTCATGGACGGACCTCCTGATAAAGGTTCCCGTCCACCGGCAGCAACGAAGTCAATTCATTGCTGTAAAGCAGGATCAGGTTCGTTTTTGCCCGTGTTACCGCAACATAGAGCAATCGACCATCATGAGTCTGGGCATCTTCCTCCCCATGGGATGTCACATGGTCTTTATCCGGTAAATTTTCAGAATCCAGAAAAGGAAGAATGACCATGTCGAACTCAAGCCCTTTGGCCGAGTGATAAGTTCCATGATAGATACCTGGCCCATCATTCCACACCGTCAAGTCACGGTGCAGACGAGTAGCACCTGCCCCCAGTTGTGAACTGAAGACATTTTCCTGTTCCCGGTTTTTTACAAGGATTGCAACGCTCTGTGTTGTTGAAACATTTCTTGCTGCCTTCAGGGCGAGCTCTACCTGTTGAGTTTCATTGCTACATTTAGCAAGGGTGGGTAGTGCTCCGTCGGCACGAGGTGATGTCGGTTCAACTAAGTCCGGGATGTCATTGAAAAAGGGCATCCGAGATATGGCCAACCCGAGTTGGGCAATCTGTTTGGTATTTCTATAATTCTCTTTGAATAGCCACTGCTGAGGAATGTTTAGGCCCGATGAACGCCAGCTCATTCTCTGGCCATAAATCTGCTGAGCTACATCACCGAAAAAAGAAAGGGAACCATCCTCTGGTATGGCAGCAGCTAAGGAACGAATCATCTCAGGGGAAAAATCCTGCCCTTCATCAATAATGATGTGTTTATACATTCGAGTTGAATCGTCATCCTCGAATTCTTTCCGCACATGCAAAGCAAGATCATCCCAGTCATACATATTTCCGGTTTGATTGCGTAGTTCGACATACTTCTCGAGGATTTCATACATCACTGGCCGCAGTTTACGAGACAGGTTGGTTCCGATACGTCCAATACGATCAACCTTTACATACTCATCGCTCGATGTGATTCCATGACTGAAAATCCACTGGATTTCATCCATGAAGAATTCGATGGGCCGCTTGAAGAATTTAGAAGGCTCGTATCCCGACTCCACAGCCTTCACCGCTCGTGAGATATATCCCTTTCGCTTATCGGGGTCGCTGCAGATGCAGTTGAAGCGCATTTTGCCCCGGACATTCAAATATCCCCGGGCAAAGGTATGATAGGTTTCAATCTGGACATTCCTTAATTCAGCTGGCTTGAGATACTTCAAATAAGTTACCAGTGCTTTATTGAATGTCAGGAGCAGAGTCTTTCCAGCATGTGGCATTGATGTCTCTGACAAATACGCTGCCCTATATAAAGCGAGGGTTGTTTTACCGCTGCCAGCAGTCCCCAAAACGGCGGAATGGCCAGTAGCAGGCATGTACAATACCTCTCGCTGCTTTTTGATTGGCTTTGGTAAATTCCCAGTCATCTCTATCTTGCCCCCGTTCCAACTTGATCAGCAGATTGATAAGTGGCCCCGAAGATTGTGTCACCCAGCCATTTCTTGAAGGATGGGTTGTCACTGAACTGTTTGAAGAGCTCGGTATGGTCAGCAATCAATTCCACCATGACACGACCGAGGGCTTTATCGTGCTCGATACGGGCATTCTGTTTGTCAGAATTTTTCATGGCATTCTGATAAGCTGTATCGGCGGCAACTTTATCGGGAATTTCCTCAGCAATGACTTTTCGAATTTTGTCGGCGTCTTTCCAGTCGATGTTCCCAAAAAGGTCATTGAAGGTTTTGATGATATTGCTTAGCTGATCCAGTTCCGGTTCCGGCTTTCTGCCGCCACCAGCCGTCGGCACAGCCCCCAGCTCCGCGTCTTCATCTGCAAGGGTGATATTCATGCTTGCCTGAACTTCAGCCCGGTAGCTGTCCATGTCGATCGTTTCAAGAATCCCTTTGGAGAGATCTTCTTCTTTTGGCGCGGGTAGTTTAGGAATAAGAAAATTCAGAAATATCGAGAGCTTTTCCCAGTCAGCATTGGTGTAAGGCAAAATCGACGCAAGGAAGCCATATGTCCTGACAAAAGCCTTGGATTTGCCCTTGAAGTCAACCTGCCCATCTTCATCGAGGTCGCTGTTATAGACCGCAACGCAGGCATCCAGAATCGGGTCGAGTGTTTCCCGTTCCGCGCCATTCAAATAGAGTTCGACCAAGCCATCGATCTGCTCAGGAGAATAAACCTGATAGCCATCCAGATCAGACTTCAGGTCATGAAGCTTGTTGGGATCAGTTTCTTCACTGAGTATGGTCGTGCGGTAATAATCAGAGAATGCCTTCTGGATTACATCAACATCATTGAAGAAATCCAGAATGAAGGTGTCGTGTTTCTTTGGATGAGCCCGGTTGAGACGCGACAGAGTCTGGACGGCCTTAATACCGGCAAGCGGCTTATCTACATACATTGTGTGCATTAGCGGCTCGTCATATCCGGTGAGGAACTTGTCCGCCACAATCAGAATGCGGTATGGTTCCTCGGCAATCCTGTCTTCAATCTTGTTACTGGGAAAACCATTCAGTGTTGCTTCAGTAACCTTTTGACCGCCGTATTCATGTTCACCCGAAAATGCCACGATGGTTTTGTACGGAAGTTTTTTTTCGTCCAGATATTTGTTGATAGCATGGAAATATTCAATGGCTCTCATGATAGCACTGGTGATGACCATCACACGCGCCTGCCCCCCGATTTTACGATGGCCCATGACCTGTGCGTGGAAATGGTCCACCATGATTTCCGCTTTCTCACGGATCGCATGAGTGTTGGACTCCACATATTTCCGTAATTTTTTCTGGGCCTTCTTAGTGTCGAAAAGCGGATCGCCTTCCACGGTTTTCATAAGCCGATAAAAACTTTCCACCGGGGTGTAGTTTTTCAGCACATCAAGAATAAAGCCTTCCTGAATAGCCTGCTTCATGGTGTAGCTGTGGAATGGATGATGTTTTATCTTGCCGTCCGGTTGTGGGTCAGGCTCACCAAAAATTTCCAGTGTTTTGTTTTTCGGAGTAGCCGTGAACGCAAAATAGCTGGCATTCGTCAGCATTTTACGACTCTCCATCAACTCGTTGATTTTGTCTTCTGTGCTTTCCTCTTCCTCAGATTCCGAAATATCCGAAGAGAGAGCTATATTCATTTTCGAGGCAGTGCGGCCACCTTGGCTGGAGTGTGCTTCATCGATGATGATGGCAAACTTGTTCTGCCTGTGGTCGTCGCCAATCTCCGCCAGAATGAAAGGGAACTTCTGAACGGTTGTAATGATGATCTGCTTGCCTTCGTTGATAAAGCGGCGCAGGTCACCGGAACGCTCCGCATGTCCAACCACATTGCCGACCTGCGCAAAGGATTTGATGGTGTCCCGGATCTGCTTATCCAGAACTCGCCGGTCGGTAACGACGATAATGGAACCGAAAACCGCTTTTTTCTGCTTTTCCAACCCCACCAGCTGATGAGCCAGCCATGCAATGGAATTGGACTTACCGCTGCCAGCCGAGTGTTGAATCAGGTAGCGCTTCCCGGCTCCCGTTTGCTTGGCGTCTGCCAGAAGTTTACGAACCACCGTCAATTGGTGGTAGCGAGGGAATATCTGCTTGAATTTCTTCTTGCCGGTTTTCTCGTCTTTTTCTTCAACCACCTGCGCATAGTTTTCAAGAATATCGGTGAGGCGATACTTTGTCAGGATCTCTTTCCAGAGATAATCTGTTGCCAGTCCTGCAGGGTTCGGCGGGTTGCCAGCACCATCGTTATGGCCTTTGTTGAAAGGAAGAAACCACGAGTCCTTGCCTTTCAGGTGCGTACACATGCGTACTTCATGATCATCGACAGCAAAGTGAACAACACAACGGCCGAACTGGAACAGAAGCTCCTTGGGGTCGCGGTCATTCTTGTACTGCTGAACAGCGTCCTCGACGGTCTGCTTGGTCAACTTGTTTTTCAGCTCAAATGTAGCAATGGGCAGGCCGTTAATAAAAACACCCATATCCAATGCCAGCTGAGTCTCGCTTCCGCTATATCGTAACTGGCGCGTTACACTGAAAATATTCTGTTCGAACAGCTCCTTGGCCTTCTCATTGTTTGCCGTCGGGCTGCCGTAAAAGAGCGTGATGGAATCCGGGCCGTGCTTTACCCCTTTGCGCAAAACATCAATGATGCCCCGTTTGGCAATTTCACCCTGTAGCCGATGAAGGAATTGTGTTCTTTTAGGTGAATCGACTTCAAGACTGAGACGCTCCGCAACCTCCGGCTGAGTGTCTTGCAAAAATGCCGTCAGTTTGGCGAGGTCAACCGCATGGGCACGATCATATTCCTGAGGATTGCCTGCCTGATAAACCGGCTTCTTCAATCAACGACTTGACGATAGTTGTTTCAAGTCCTGCTTCGCTTGTATCGGTAAATTTCATTCCTCGATGTCCTCCGTAATCAGTTCGTCTTCAGACTCTTCGTCATCCTGTGCTTCCAGCTCAGCCTCTACGGGCTCAAAGGCTGGAATTTCTACGGAGCGCACATCAACTTTTCCAGTCACCACATCAGAAACAAGGCGGGTGCGGTATTCCTGAATAAGTTCAATTTCTCTCTCTGCTTTTAAAATAGTCCGTTTCAATTGGTGCCACATTCTTTCTTATGTAGTCAGCAATTTGCATTTGCTCTTCAATTGGTGGTGTAACAAGTGTGAATTTTTTAATTATCTCAATCGTAAATCTAGTCATGGCACCACCGACGAGATTTTTTAAAACATGGGTTTTAAACAGCTGGCTATTAAGTTGAAATACCAAGAAATCAGGTACAAAAACTGATGTTTTGGGCTTGATTAGAGCAACACTTGATAACAGAGAAAACTCTTCATCTAACTGATTTACTGTAGCAATCCCTGAAGTGGCGCCATCTTTTATATAAAGGACATCACCTTTTTTAGCCGGGACACCTCTTATAAATTGGGTAATGATCTTTTGCTTTGATAAAAGTAGCATTACTTGTTTTTACGCCATATTCTTTTGATGTTTTTTGCCGTAATGTACAAAAAATCGCCTTCTGGGCCATTTTCAGGGGAAAAGTGAGTACCATCAACAATCAAATTGCAAGCATACAACAGTTTTCTTGCTCCCCAATGCTTCGGTATCTTCCCAAGCCATTCCACGCCGCTGTCTTTCATTTCAACATCGGGGTCAATACCTTTGGTTACCGCTTCGTTGATGATGTTCTGCTTCTGCTCTTTCAGCAGGGCAATGAGTTTCTTCTTGGCCTTGATGAATGTATTGATTTTTGAGGTCTGCCAATCAAGGTATCGGGAGATCTGCTGTTGCTCATCCCCAGAAGGGACAGGAATCATTATTGTGCGCATGTCCGCATATTTGGTAGACCAAAGATCGGCAACAATTCCGCGACCAACCCTATAGAACTCTTCCTGAAATGAATGGCTCCGGAAAAAATTATGTGCATAACGCCCATCAAGCGATATTGGGGTCAAAACAGTGTTGATTAAAGAGACGGAGCCGGTGTGCGGTGAAACGCCGGAAGAACCTTTTCGGTCTGATCGGCTGTTGATTACAAAAATCCCCGCTACAGACTTTTTTTCGGTTGTCCCCGTCGTTTGATTTTGCAGCCGTATCCAGCTGAGGCAGTATCCCTTTTTTCGTGACAGACAACGGCGCAAAGTCCTTATCACTGACTTTCTGTTTACGTTCCGCAAACTGCGAACCAAGGCGAAAGACCTCCCAGTGCTCTGGAACATCCCCCAGCCAAGGAACGCCAGAATCTTTGTAATTCGGGTAAGCTTTCATCATTCTGCCTCCCCAACAATTTCTTCGAGCAGACCTTCCGTCTCCTGTTCAATGGCAAAAATATCTGCTTTGATTTCATCCAGTGTCCGCATAGGAATTGGTTTGTAGAAATGCTTGGTAAAGGAAATCTCATAGCCAATCTGCGTTTTTGAGCCGTCAACCCAAGCATCGGGTGTATAAGGAAGTACTTCCCGTTCAATGAAGGCGGCAATACCTCCATCTTCCAGAAGCGGTACCTGCTCCGAATCTCGAAGGTTTGTATCCGGTTCGTATTCAACGACCACCTTTTTGCCGTCTATCGTCGTGTCGTATAAACCGTAAAGAGAGTTGGGCTCCGCTTTTCCTGCCTTATGAATTTCTTGATGACCGGTTCTGCTGATTCATCAATGACCGCCAGATTAGCTTTCATGAAATTCTTAGATTTAGCAGGGAGTTTCACCGCCATGTCTTTGGCCTTGGCTTCAACAGCATCTAAGAAGCTGTTGTAGTTCAGATGCGGCCCTTCACCAATTTCATCGGCTACAGCCTCAACTACTGAATAGAGAGTTGTTTCTTTGGCTTCGGTACAAAGTCGCTCAAATCGGCGCAGGATTTTTTCAGTTAGATGCACAGACAAGCGTAGTGGGCGTTCGACAATGACCTTTTTGTATCCAAATGCTTCGTTAGTAAAAATCTTGGACTGTTTGGTTTCTTCCGGTTGAGTGATCAGGTTACAGATATCTTGAATATGGGTTTCATTCAGCTCACAGTTTTTCTTACCCATATTTTTGCGGAGGGACTGGTACCAACCTGTTGCATCTATCAGCTGAACTTTACCTTTGCGTTCATCTGCTTTCCGGTTTGTCAGCACCCAGATATAGGTTGAAATACCGGTGTTGTAAAAAATATTCTCTGGTAAAGCGATGATCGCTTCAAGCCAGTCGTTTTCAATAATCCAGCGGCGGATATTGCTTTCACCTTGCCCGGCATCACCCGTGAAAAGCGAAGAGCCATTGTGAACTTGGGCAATACGACTACCAAGCTTGCTCTTTTCCTTCATCTTCATCAGCTTATTGACCAGAAACATCAGCTGGCCGTCGCTGGAGCGGGTGATCATTTTGTATTCAGGCTCATCTCCGTATTCCAGAATGAAGCGCGGGTCTTTCAGGTCGCTTTTGCCACCCATTCGTTCAAGGTCGGTTTTCCAGCTTTTCCCATAAGGTGGATTGGAAAGCATGAAGTCAAATTGATCAGAGACGAAGCCGTCAGCCGACAGGGTGGAGCCGTATTTGATATTCTCGGCTTCAGCTCCTTCGCCTTTGAGAAGCAGATCCGCCTTGGCGATCGCATAGGTTTCCGGCTGAACTTCTTGTCCGTAGAGGTGGATGGAAACTTCTTTGCCAGCGTCTTCAGCCAGTTTCTGCAACCGTTCTTCAGCTACCGTCAGCATACCGCCGGTTCCGCAAGCCCCGTCATAAACCAGATAGGTTCCGGATTCGATTTGGTCTGCAATCGGCAGGAAGATCAGGTCTGCCATCAGCTTCACCACATCACGAGGGGTAAAGTGCTCTCCAGCCTCTTCGTTATTTTCTTCGTTGAAGCGGCGTATCAGCTCTTCGAAGACAGTTCCCATACTGTGATTATCCAGCCCGGGAAGTTTTTCATTACCATCGGCATCCAGCACCGGCTTGGGGCTTAGATTGATGCTTGGATTCAGATATTTTTCAATGAGAGCTCCGAGGATATCAGCATCCACAAGCGTCGGGATCTGGTTGCGGAATTTGAACTTATCTAGAATCTCCTGAACGTTGGGTGAAAAGCCATCGAGATAGGCTTCAAAGTCAGCTTTCAATTGCTGAACCTTTGCTCTGTTTTTCAGGTCTTTGAGAGTAAATGGGGAGCTGTTGAAAAAAGCTTCGCCGGATGCCTGACACAGAGCTGCGTTCTGATTGGCAATCCCCGCCGAATCGAGCTGCTTTTTCATATTAAGGACAGCTTCTTTGGTCGGCTCAAGAAGTGCATCAAGGCGGCGAATAACGGTCATCGGCAATATTACATCTCTATATTTCCCTCGAACATATATATCCCTAAGTACATCATCTGCAATATTCCAAATAAAATTTGTTATTGTGTTATGAACACTATAATTCATCTAAATCTCCCTAATTTGTTATTGTCTCTCTCAGATATATTTTTTGATAGTTATTTTCGAAAAAAACAATTAAAAAATTTGATAATTAGTGTTTATTTATAAGTAGTAATGAATACTGATGAGTTATTTAAAGTCTTTAATTAGAACGCCCACGAAAACGTTTTTTGTTATTAATATTTTTTTCAATTATATAACATTATAACCTGATATCCAATTTTTTTTAAGGCGTTCTAATTATTTTTAAAATTTATGTCGTACCTCCACAAATTATAAGAGAAAACTCTTGAACATTTATAAACCGGGTACATTGCAGTATATTTTTTTATATTTGATATGTTAAATTGGATCAGGCTGGTTTAGCCGTTTTTTTCCTTTTTAATCATATGTATAAAATTATACGCAATAATTTTTTCAAGCTGTTCAGCTTCCACTGCTTCAATCCCACGTCTTCTCATTTTACCGAAACTATGCCTGTATTTAAGAGTAAACATTCCTGATTCAGCAGCAGACCGCATTCTTCGGGCTTCAGAATATAACGTAGTATCCCAATCTTCAGATGTTATTTTTTTACCTTTTGCTCCATTAATACTGACAGTTAAAATGTTTAAATCATTTTTGAGTATACCAACTCCGTCTTCTGATGCATAACCGTCATCAGTACTTACAAGATTCGGCTTAACTCCGGTGGAACGGCATACTTCCATTACTGTGGGAACAAGCATTTCGGAATCACTGACATTGCCTTTTGGAAGTAGAAAACCACTTATAAAACCATTTCTGCTTCTTCCGATTTGAGGTTTATATCCAATGGTGGGATTTCTCTGTCCTTTCTGTATGAAAGCTGCATCAGGATCCGAAATGCTGAGGATTTTCTCTCTTGACGGAAGTTTTATATTTTCATTAACAAGAAGTTCGGCATAATACAGTACATAAGCGGCATCATTAAGATCACTGTCTATTTTAAACCAGAGCCTGTCAAGAGCAAGACTTTTATCCGGGGTTAAGTCAGATGTTTCATATTTGATCAACATTTTTTCCTGTTCGTCGAAAAAAGATTTTATAATATTATCTGCAAGACTTACAAAGAGTTTAAATTTTTCCTTAACATTTCCTTTCATTCCCTTTTTGCCTATCTGCATATTGATAAAAGCAAGATGTGATTTCAGTTTTTTCATTCTTGTATCAAGCCATCCGTCACTCAGCATGGGAAAGCCAAACTCATCAGTTAGAAACCTGAAGCTTCTGTAAACCCGGTCAAGAAGTTTATATAAAACTGAAATGTCCGTTGGATATGCTGTATTTGCAGCAACATCTGTACTGTCTATGTAAACTTCATTGAAATCATCAAGACCTTTAAGGAGAATAAGCATGGAAAGGCTATCCATTATCAAACGTCTTGTTTTATTGGAAACTGCATTCAGGTTTTCACGCACAGTGTTCGAACCGGGAACCTTATAGCTGTGATGAGCAAGAACCGCGCTAATACTTATTGAATCATGTATTGCCTGTTTGGCTGCGTGGTCACTTATGCTTCCCCACAGTCCTCTGATGATAAGAAAATAAAGTACTAATTCCGGCTTCAAACGTTCCCGACCTGTTTTTTCGAGTTTTACCGGCTCTGTTATTTCTATACAGTCAAACAAATAGTAATTTCCGTTTATGTGCACATCATTATAACGTTTTACTTCATTGCGGATCAGTTTCTTCTTCTGACCGTGTATATCCTGATCTCGGACTATTGATTCTCTGATTTCAGGAAACTTTTCCAGAAGTTCGCGACTTTTTCGAAAAATTTCCATTAAATCGGTATCTAATTCTTCAATTATGTTGAAATCAAACGGTAGGTAAGGAACATTATATATCATAAATTTGCCTTTCACTTTATTCATTTACGCTCAATATAGAGCGTTGAAAGGCAAATTTACATTTGCGATAGCAAAAAATTAATTAGAAGCGAGTCGCGAAAAACTTTTCGTGCAGCTTCTAATTAAAAAATAAGTTATTTAAATAATTATACAATATATTACACTAAAACAATATAGCAATAATTGGTTAACTATCAAAATGTTACTGAAAACATTATGACTTTTATCTACTTTAACATAAAAACAATATTATTCTCGTACACAGTTAATAAAATTTAGACTCATCCTCCTACACCTAATCTTTGTCTGTATAATTTAAGATATTCCCCATGAAAACAGAATCATTATTGTGTTGTGATCCAACTTTTCTAAAAGCATAATTCCAGCCCTCTCTAGATTTTTTTTGAGCTCTAGGATATTCACCTGTATAATGTTGAATAAATAGTTTCAAACCTATTTCAATGGTTTTATAGCTACTTAAGCGTAGGGCTTCTTCGGTAAGCTTCTTGTCTATTTCGATTTGATATTTATTTTTTTGAATTAGAGAATGTTTTATTTACATCAAAAATGTGCTCAGAATTTATTTTGATCATTGCATTTCTTCTATCTTCTTTAGTCTGATTTTTTAAAAAAGGTACCACCACTTTCTAGAGACCCTATATTTATTGCCTTGACCACCCAAGGGTGTTTTCTATACTTTCCACTCAAGTTTTTTAGAAGGCGGCGGGGGCTTTTCTGTCAAAAAGTATTGATAAAGGGAAAAAACATTTTTTTATTTCAATTTATCGACATTGTTATTGTTGTTATATATAGAGCAGTTAATCTCTTTTTTCTTCATTGTGATGGAAGAGTAGGCATTAATTGCTTTTTTTATTTTTAAATTGACTACAGTTAATATAAGAATTACCTAACACTGCCGAGTTAAAATTTCCCCTCATTACTGGAAAATAACAATGGAAGTGCTTTATAATTATTGCTATAAAAATAACCTTAGGCATAAAATGAATGAATATCCCAAAAAACATAGTTTTACATTAAAAGAAGCTATAGAAGTCGTTAAATTTTCATTTGATCTTTGGGTTTCTGAAGGTAACAATAAGCCCTTTAATGGAAATTTTATGAGAACTCACAAGGGAATCCCATCGAGGGTTTATAATCAAGCACGCAAAAAAGGTTCTAAATTAAACGAAATAGTAGGAAGCTTTGATGGATTAATACAAAAGGCTATTGAGAAATACCCAGAAATACAATTTGAAAAGCGTATTTATGACATAGTTTCTTTGTCCGAAGCAAAAAAGATAGTGAGAAAGCTATATGAAAAATCTAAAAGATTGGGAAAAGAGTTTAACTCTGCATTTGTATTAGATAAAGAGCATGGTTGCCCAAAATTATACGAACAAGCTAGGCATGAAGGTAATTCTCTTTGTAAAGCTATAAATAAGGAATTTGATAAAAAAGAAGGCATGATGATTCCAATCAAGCATAAATCTACACCATTTGATAAATTAGTTATGTTAGTTCAATTAGAAGACTCCAACATTGAGTATTCCAAACATACAAATATTTCATATAATCTAACTGAAGCCAAAAAAGAGGTTTTAAAAGCTTTTTTGAAAACAAATGAAGATGAACTTTTTAACCCTGCATTTATGAGAAGTAAAAAAGGTAATCCTAAAGTTTATAGGCAAGCTGTTAATAAAGAATGCTCTCTTCACAATGAGATCAAAAAAGCGTATGAGAAATTGTTAAAAAATGGAAAAAATATAAAAATAATCAGTGATCATTTTCATATGCTTGTGATTTTATCAAAAGAAGATTTTCCAGAAATCAAATATGAAGGAAGAAAGAAAACATCTTTTAATAAACTTGAGGCTATTGAGGAAATTATAAGACTTTACTTTCTTTCAAAAGTACTTGGAGAAAAATTTGATTTTACATTTATTATGAATAAAAAAAACGGTAATCCTAGGGTCTACGATCAAGCAATAAGAAAAAAATGTTTGTTAAATAGAGAAGTGGGTAGTTTTAACAACCTTCTCCTTGAGGCATTTTTCTCACTTAAAAAAGAAAATGTTCAGATAGATTTTTTAAATAATATTAGAGATTATCTTATAGGTAATTTGAATGATAATATAAACTTGCAATCTCCAGGAATAACCAAAGCTTTAATTTATGAGCTAGAGAAAAACAAACTTATTCCTGTTGGGGATACATTTAATATAAGTACAAAAGAACTAGCTGTAAATTCAAAAAATCCAACTTATTTTATTAGAATTAATAATACTGTTTATATCCTAAATCAATATTTATGCGGGAAAGTTACTCAAACAAATGCACGTAAAAGAATTTTTGATAAGTATTATTTTTTAAAGGTTTATTCTAAAGGAAGTACAAGAGCAAAATTGGAGTCGAATTTAAGTAAGTATATTAATCTTTGTTACCCTAAATTAATTATATCTGAATATCATTATTTAGGTGAGTTAGAAAATTTTTATATCGAATGTATTGGAGGAAAAGCTAATCAGTTTGTAATTGCTCTACTTGTTGAAGGAGCGACATTAAATGAACAACTAATGAAATCTACAAAAAAAGAAAAAATGAGGCTTCTTAAGCTTGCTATATCTCAATTAGCAAGGTTCCACCAAATAATAACAAAAGATCTTACTTTTCTTGAAAAGAATAATGTTAAATTTGAGAACAAGTTTTCTTTGTGTAATTGCCCAATTTACCGAGGTCTTATTCACGGAGATGCACATTTAGATAATTTTTGGATAAAAGACGATTCTGTATTTTTATTAGATTTTGAGTATGTAGGATTTGGGCCTGTATTATTTGACTTTATTTATTTATTGAATACTAATAGGCTTACAGAAAGTGATAAATTTAATTTAATGAAGTACTATTGGGAAATCAGGAATATTAAATTTACAAAAAAAGAGTTGGGTAATCAAATATTATGTATTGAAGAATTATTTGTTAAAAAGTCAATGATAAAATTTAAATATTATAATGGTGTTTTTGATCATTTTTACTTTATGGCTAAAGATTCAGTAGCTTCACATGGTAAGAATTGTTTTAAGCTGGGCCTTTTAAAAAGTAAAAAAGCCTTAGAAATAATGTACAAAGTTGTAATTGAATTATCATGCGTTAGAGATGATAAATATATTCCATTAATGAGAAGAAGACTTGCTGATATGGATAATGATTGGGAATTATTAAGTACGATGTTTAATGGTTATAAATGTTCTTATCTCGATAAATTAGGTAAACGATATTTTTTTAATAGTAGACCAGAAAGAAGTATTGCATTAACTCTTTACTATATAATTCCAGATTTTAGTCTTAAAGCTAATGTAAATGTTAAACGTAATGTTGAGGACGGATATATAGTTATCGACTTTCTTTTTAAATATAATAATAATTCTTATGCAGTAGAGTATCATCCCCCAATTTGGGAGAGATTAAAGTATAAGAATTGTACAAAAACTGACAATCAACTAATAGAAGATTATACTCAGCAAAGAGCAAGTACTATAAACCCAATAAACCTAATTGTAATCCATGAATTCCCACTAACATCAACAATATTATACAAAAAAATAAAAAATATTTTTTTACCTGAAATTACTGAAGATAGGTTTATTGAAGCTTGGACAAAAGGGCAAAAAGATATTGATAAGTTTGAGGAAGCTTGTATTGTGGAACAACAAGAATATAATAATACTTCAATGAACAATTTATTTAGTATATCTAACCTTTATAAGTATGGTTATACTTTCTCATAATGCTATCCCTTTATAAAACATTAAATTTATTGAGCTCTACTCAGTTCAAATTAAAGGTTTAAACTATTTGAACTTCTCAAACAATTTGATGGAAATATTATTAAATCTTGTAAATGGTAAAATACTGATAATTCTTCTAAACAGCTTTTTAGAAGAGTTCAAGATTTTTTTTGAGATTGGCTACTGCAGAGTTTTATTCTGATCTGTTTTCTTAATAAGGGCGCCCCCTTTTATTTCACTAGAACTCTTTCATGACCACCCCCTTGGTGTTTTCTGTACTTGTTACTCAAGTTTTTTAGAAGGCGCCGGGGGCTCTTCTGTCAAAAAGCATTGATTAAGGGGAAAACCATTTTTCAATTGCAAATATTTATATTGCTTGTATTAAGAATAGTTAATATCTCAGTTCTCCTCATGTAATAGGAAGACTAGGTATTAACTATTTTTTTATTTTAAAGTGATTACAGGTAATATAAGAATTACCTAACACTGCCGAATTGAAATTTCCCCTCATAAACTCAGAAGTTTCCCTAACTAATTTTATTCATTCTCGCCCTAAACATAATAACAAAAGCATGGAGTTATCTATGAAAAAGAAAAACGTTACAAGGGATGTAATCATTAACATGTTAAAGGAAGGATTGTCAAAGGACTCTGCTCAAGATTCCAAACAGCAAAAGAAGTGGAGATTTATTATTAATGAACAGGCAAAGACGCAGTACGATGAGGCTTCATTCGGCAATAATGAAGGGAACTTGTTTATTTTGTATTCTCAGAATGTTATCAACTATCTTACAGAGAGTTTAGAATACGATGAGGAACTGTCAGAGGATTTTTTAAGATTCTGCAATGATTGCAATAACTTAAGTCAAAAAGTTGCTGTAAACGAATGGATTAAAAGTAACAGTTTTATTTTAGGCGAATATTACGATACAGGAGATATTGGCTCTAGGTTTGGTTCCAATCTTTGTGGACGATTACTTTTTAGAAGCTTTAGAACAGATATTAATTTTGATTATGAAGATAGAGTGATTCTTTCAGTTTTAAATCTAAATTCTGAAACTAAAAATTTTTCAAAACCTAAGGCCTTTAAACTAAAAGAAGAAAAAAGTATTTTTAGGTTTGGGGATGGAGTTATTAAATGCAACAAGTGCGACTTCTGGTGGGGAACTGAAGATAAGACTCACTGGTTACCTGAAGGAATTTACGGTTTTGGCAGATTTCACCTGCAGGATTATAAAGCTGTCAGTTACGGGACAGGACTTGAAGGCAGTGTTGTTGTAACCTATGATAATCAGGCATATTGTCCAATCTGCGGTAAAGGAAAACTCAAAGCTGCAAAAACGTTTACAAAAACGAACCTTTTAGTAAACGGTAATATTCATTGATAGCCAGCCTCGGAAAAACAGTGATTTTTCAGCACCCTTTTTCTGAACGGTAAATAGGAGGATTTTATGAGATGTGTTATTTACTCCAGAGTATCGACTATTGACCAAAATCTTAATAATCAGTTAGAGCAACTTAAAAAGTATGCAGAATCTCAAGATTGGGAAATTGTAAAAATAATTACAGATGTATCTTCAGGAGGCAAACCATCAGAAGAACGTCCAGGGCTTAATGAACTGTTGAAGATTTGCAGAAAACGGCAATGCGATATTGTTCTTTTCTGGGCTCTTGACCGTTTTTCCCGTGAAGGAAGCCGTAAAACTCTCAAGTATTTAACATTGCTGGATTATTTTGGCACTAATTGGCACTCCTTTGCAGAGCCTTATATCAGTTCTCTTGGAATATTCAGTGATGCAATCATTGCAATACTGTCAGCTCTTGCAAAACAGGAAAGAGTGAGAATTTCCGAAAGAACAAAAGCCGGGCTTGATAGAATAAGAGGTAAAGTTAAACTTGGACGTCCTAAAACTGCAGGTAACCTGTTTGAAAAAGCTAAAACTCTTAGAAAGCAGGGACTTTCTTACGCCAAAATAGGAGAACAGCTCAGCTTATCGAAAACAAGAGCTTACCAGCTGTGTAATGGCAACACTTAAAGTAACCGAATAGCGAAAAATACCTTTGTGTTCATACTTCGTATGGATGCATTGGTATTTATTTTTAATTTTTGCTTAATGCTTATTAAAATCATTTATACAGGAGGTTCCTAAATACCCCTTACAAACTTCACATTTTAGTTTTAATGTGCTTTCTCTAAAATTATCAATGTAAAACAAATAGACTATAAAATTGTAAAATAATTATGTTATATCATAAAAACGCTGAGTAAATTGTTGTTTTTGTATGATACATCATATATATTTCATTTCTATAAATAGTTGTATACTACAAAAAGGAAAAAATAATGAAAATTTATAAAAGAGATTTTTACCTAAATAAAATATTTCCACATATTGACAAAAACATTGTTAAAATTATAACCGGAATGAGAAGGTCGGGAAAAAGTGTAATCCTTAACCAGGTGAAAGAGTACATAAATAAAGAAAAAAATGTAGCTTTGGACAATGTTCTGATTATCGATAAAGAGCTTGATAAGTTTAAAAAAATCAGGGATAACAATGATTTATCTTTATACATTGATAATCACTTCGAGGATATTTCGGGAAAGAAATATTTGTTTATCGACGAAGTCCAGTTAATTGAATCATGGGAAATATCGATAAATTCATTTTTGAAAAGAGGAGATTACGATATTTATCTTACAGGAAGCAATTCTTCTTTATTATCATCAGAAATATCTACATTAGTTGCAGGCAGATACATCAATATTGAAATTTTTCCTCTTTCATTTAGGGAGTATTTTGAGTTTTCAAAAAGTAAATTTTCAGATCCGAGTGAAGCATTTGATTATTATGTAAGATACGGAGGTTTGCCTTACATTCTATCGTATACAAAAGAGCAGTTAGAAGATGAATTTATTTTTCAGTACATTAAAGCTATTTATAACACCGTTGTTCTTAAAGATATCGTTGAAAAATATCCAATCAGAGACATTGCTGAACTTGAGCGAATCTCAATGTACTTGTTTGATAATACTGGAAATTTAACGACAGCAAACAAGATAAGTGATTATTTAAAGTCAGTGAAAAGCGGCTTAACTGTTCAGACTGTTTTGACTTATCTAAAATATTTTAGTGAATCGTATATGGTTCATAAATGTCAGAGATATGATATCAGAGGGAAAAAGTTATTAACCGTTAATTCTAAATACTATTCAAACGATGTTGGGTTAATTAATGGTGTTCTTGGTTATAGTTTTAACAGGATTGGTGGAATTTTAGAGAATATTGTATATCTGGAACTGATAACAAAAGGTTATGAAGTGAAAGTAGGATATTTTAACAATAAAGAAATTGATTTTATTGCCGAAAAACGAAATAAAAAAGTATACATACAGGTAACTTACCAGCTTGGAAATCCAGAAGGTGAAACATATAAAAGAGAATACGAACCACTTTTATCTATAAAGGATAATTATCCTAAATATATATTAAGCATGGAAGGGAGATTAGCAGGTGAAGGTGAGTATGGTATAAAAAGAGAAAATATTTGTGAATTTCTGCTAAATGATGACCTGTAATAAATATTTTTGGCAAACTAAAAAAACTCCCTTTAGGGTATTGTTTTTGCAAAAATCTACTGAGTTTTATTCTTTGTTAGAGCTTTTATGTAAAAAAATACCCCTTGGGGTGCTGAATTATTGAAATAGTTATATACTACTGAAGTTTATAATGGGTATTGGACAACTAAATCGTGAGTTGAGAAAAGAAAAATGGAGTAATAGAAAACAGTTTTTTATGAAATTGTTGAAATCAAAATTAATCAGTTAATTAAATATTAACCCTAATTTTATATTTGGAATTATTACAAACATATATAATATTGAGAGAGCTTCTTTATTTTTAACTTCAATAGCTCAAAAATTAAGTACTAACGATAGAAAGACTTTTAATAATGCTCAAACCTAAGATATTAATAACCAAACAACCGTCCATAGATTTACCGGCCTATTTAACTGAGGAATACGAATGTTTTATTAATCCGGACAAAGGAATGATGGAACGAAGTAGAATTATGGAAGAGTATTCTGGTATTACAGGTTTAATTACAGCCGATACAATCATAGATCAGGAATTTATTAAAGCTATGCCAAACCTGAAAGCAGTAAGTAATATTTCATCAGGTTATAATAATTTTGATTTACTGGCAATGAAAAATGCTGGTGTTATCGGTACACATATTACAGATGTCAGCAATGAATCAGTAGCAGAACTGGTAATAGGTTTAATGCTCAATACAGCAAGACGGATAAATGAGCTGGATAAATTTGTGAAAGACCATCGTTGGGATGAGTTATTTTCAGAAAGTTACCTGGGATTGGATTTACAGGAGAAAACTGTTGGAGTTTTTGGACTTGGTAAAATTGGATTATCTATTGCAAGAAAAGCTAAATTCGGTTTTGATATGGAAATATTATATAACAATAGAAATCGTAACGCCCAGGCAGAAACTGAACTTGGCGCTATTTTTTGTGAAAAAGATGAATTGTTAAAAAAGTCTGATTTTATAATTCTCCAGCTCCCAGCAACACAGGAGACTTACCATTTTATTGCTAAAAAAGAATTTGATTTAATGAAAAAAACTGCGATTCTAATTAATGCCTCAAGAGGATCAAACGTAGATGAAAAAGACCTGTGCGAAGCTCTCAAAAGCCATACAATATTTGCAGCAGGAATCGATGTATTTGAAAGAGAACCAATAGAAAAAGATAATCCACTTCTTCTACTGGATAATATTATTGTACTTCCTCATGTAGGTGCAAGTACCAGGCTTACAAGAGAAAATTTATTCAGAGAAGGATTTAAAAATTTAGACAATGCTCTGAAAGGTATCAATATTCGAAATAGAGTTGTCTAGAAAAGTAAACAGTAAAAGATAAACTCTTTACTCTTGTCATAAATTTAATTGTAACAGTTTATTGTTTAAGCTAAAAAGAAGAAAGCCCGGTAAACGGGCTTTAACGAGTTAGCTTAGAAATTTGATATCAACAGGGTCCCGCTGCACTGTTCTTGCGTATTTAACATTTGGAGTACCAAACAGCATTATATAACCAATGCTATGCTCTTTTGGAATATTCAGCTTATTTATTAATTCAGGCGCAATTTTATTAATGGCAGTGTTCGCCATACCGCACCATAGTGTTCCTATTCCCTTTGAGGATGCTAAAATTTCAAAGTATGTAAGTGCAATCATGCAGTCTTCTTTCGGAGTGGGATTTTCAGATGGAGCAGATGCGACTATCATATGAGGTGCATTTCTAAAAATAGCATCTTTATTATCCTCTTTCCAGTTTCTTGCTACTTCAGCAAAAAAGATTAAACTTTCGTCAAGTTCTCCTGATTTTGCTTTTTTGTCAATACTCTCAAGTAGGTCACTTCGGAAAGATTTTAGCTTTTCCTTATCATCAAAAATAGTAAACCTTACTTTACCGGCATTGACTCCCGTTGGAGCATGAAGAGCTGATTCTGCCAATTCTGAAATTTCTTCCCTTGACATATTTGAGTCTTTAAAAGATCTGACTGAGCGTTTTCCTTTTGCCAGAGTTTTAAGTTCATTATATGATACTTTAGTTTTGGAAGGCAGAGGAGTACTGTCTTCAGGGAGTTTCCCAAATATGGAAATTGCTCCTGTTGGGCATATCGCAAAGCAGTGCTGGCATTTTATACATGCCTCCTCTTTACAAACAACGGGTAATTTATCCTGCATTGCAAGAACATCGAAAAGGCAGTCTTTTACGCATTTACCGCAACTAATGCATTTTTCTTTGTTTATGATTAAATCCAACATTTTGTTTTCTCCTTGTTTTACCGTAAAAATAATATAATAATTTTTAAACCGCCCAATTTCCAGTTCATGATTATAATTTTAGATTCTTATGGTATGTTAGTGGTTTGAGATTATAATTTACAGGAGAAAAAGATCGGAATTAATAGCTCTTTTCCCTTTCACTGTCGCAATTCCTATAAAAATCAACAGAATAGCCATTAATTGTCATTTATCGGCACTCCAACTGTTGAAGTCAATAAAGTTTTTTATGTGATCAGGAAGATAAGTTTTTATCCTTATGTTTTATTTGCAACTTTTAGGAGTATTCACAGCAGCTTTTTTCCTCTCATACTTCTTGGAATAGATATTTTAATTTAGCCTCAAAAAGGCAGGTTTTTGCCCTATAGAAGTATCAATAAATTAAGGCCTGATTTTTAACAAATTTAAGCTCTAAAATAATGAATAAAAGAAGTTAATATTAGAGAATTCAAGTTGAGCATAAGCTAGGATTTATAATTGTAAGTAGTTATAAATTAATGCGATGCAAAAGAAGTGTTTCCAGCGGTCTTACCCATACCCCCTTTCACACCTCAGCCCATTCACTCTAGCCCTTGAGAATTAACGATGAATGATTCCTTAATTAACGTGACTCTTTGATAAATTCACGTTATAGTCGTTACTTGTCGAAATAGGTTTCCTTACTTAACGTCTGCCTTTATAGTTAACGTTATAACCGTAATTAATCGTTATAACCAACTAATGTAACGTTGATTGGATTAATTAACGATTGTGATAAAAAGGTTACGTTAGTTGAAAAAATGATTGTGCAATGTTGCCAATAAGCTCTTTTATTAGGTATACTCTTTATATAAGTATTGTATATAGTAATGTAGTAGAGGAGAGTCGGTATTATTTAGTGTTTTATTGAGGGCTTTTTAGAAAAGCTTTTACAAGTTTTTTTACCTCTTGTTTTCGAGGCTGATTTCGGTGTTATGATTTCGGTGAACGTAATACTGGCTGTGTTTCATTTATCGTTCAAATAAAAGCTGGAAATAAATATTCAAAATAGGGTCGGGGATATAAAAAAAAGGACATTAAGAAACAGTTAATCCGACATGTCCATATCTCAGGAATCGCCTTTTCATTTAAGTTTCAGCAATTCGAACTAACTTTGACCTACCTCGTTTTCACTTAGTATGGTCGATCCTGGTTAGCTGTTAGTTTTGTATACAAACTTGGTTTGTATTTTTGTTAACAGCCTCGGAACTTCTATCCTTAAACTTACGCTTAAGTTTACATTCCGGATCCTGATATAATTTCTTACATCAGGGAATCACTCCTGTATGATGCTTCCTCTTCTGTGACATAGGATTTAATCCCTTAGTCCCAGTTTCAGATCGATATAATTTCTTATATCGCCAATCCATTCCTTTCAGTCTGGATCTCCGTTAACTGTCATGATTGCTCATATCAGTTGTTGGGAGCTTTCTCTGCTAGTCCTGAATTACTCCAGCTCTATCAGATTCCACTTCGAAACTCTCTTACTTGGCTTATGCCTTGTTTTCAAGTATCGAGATCAGCTCAGTTTCCTGTGCTAATCAGCCTTCATACATGATCTGATTCTGTGAATCATCCCTTTAAATACCGAAGTACTAAATTTCTGATTCACACGGGATTGACAAATCAAACCCGTCAGGCTCATTCAATTACTTGTCTGAACCTATTCCAGAATCCTCTGCGGTTACCCGCAGTTGTTTCTTAACATCCTTAATCCCGTTGCTCGACAAATGATATTTCCAAACCCTTTTGAGGTCTGCGCTTTTCAGCACAACAAAATATCTAATACCGGGGATCATCTCAGTTCCAGCCGGCAGATTACTCTGCCTTCATGAACTATGATGACGAAACATGTTCACCTTTGAAGCTATCGCCAGTATTCAGTTTCTGATACCAGTATAATTTCTTATACCGGCCCGCTGCTTATTTCTGTATTATCTTTCGGTCCAGCTTTTGGCTGAACTTCATGATACCGTTTCCGGTATCGAGCTCATCCATTCGCCCTGGTTTTTCCATTGCCTTTCAAAACCCTGAGACTTATATGCTGATTTCTCAGCTTTCCCATCTCTTCCTCTTTGCGGTTTCCCGCATTCAAGGCATAATACAGTTAATCAGCTCATCCTCTAAACATCTTCCTGCTTTTCAGCAGTCAGCTGTCCGGAACCTGTTACAGTTTCTCATAACAGGGAATCATAAGCTTTTCAGCTTAGATTCACAGACATAAATATCTGTTCAAACATGGTTGCCCATGTCAGGGGATTCCTTAACTTTCATTTCGGAATCTTCCGTTATTATCCGTCATTTTCATGACTTCCCGATTAACGAGGATGACAAATATACAGATCTTAAATTTATTTGCAAATGAGTTTTTAATAAAAAAGTAAAAATAATTTTTATTTGCCTCAGATTAATATAAAATGAGGAGAGGAGACTAAAGAATTGCTTTGAGATCGTCTAATGAAATTTGGCTTCTTAAAATGATTATTGTAACAGCAAATAAATTTTTTCTAAAGTATCAATATCTGCTCTATCTAATGCATTAATAATTTTATTCTTTAAGTCTGGGTTATCACTGTGTATTGGTAGAGCTACTTTTCTTATTGCTTCCTGTCTAAATGAATTATCAAATCTAGTATAATGTTTTGTCATTGCGGGGTTTCTGTGACCGACAATTTCTTGAACAAGTGTTAATGGAATATTTGCTTTAGCGCATGTGGAAACAAAGGTGTATCTTAAAGAATGAAATCCCCACAAGCAGGGAGCAGATAGTCTGCCTTGTTTCTCTGTGTTTTCAAAACCATTAATCTTTAAAATTTTAGTGATGTATTTACCTATATTGCTATTATTCTTCAAATATTTTTCAGCTATTTCAGGTAAAACATATTCATTTACTTTCCACTGATAAGCTTTATTTAATTTTTCAATTAAGAACGGATGTATAGGTATTTGAACATGTGTTTTATGTTTTTTTGTTTTGAAAGGAACTAAGTAAATAATATTAGTGCTAAAATCAATACTTTCCCATTTTAAAAGACATGCATCTTTTAACCTTACTCCAGCCCAAGTTCCGATATGAAATAGTATTTCAAATTCATTTACATGAGGTATATCTATTTCAGGTATACTTTCCAGCAACTTTAAAGTTTCTTGTTCAGAAAATTCCTTGCGACTTATATCGTCTCGCTGTAATCTTGGCAAGTAGCTTTTATCAAAGAAATTACTTGTAACTCCTCCTTCTTCCTTAAGTGCATTAATAACCCTATTTAACAAGTTTAACGTTTCATTGTATACTTTATGTGAAATACCTGTATTTAATAGGTATTTAGAAAACTCTGAAGCCATTTCTTTAGTAATTTCACTAATGTTCTGTACTTCGGGATAGGCAAAATTTATCCAGTTGACAAATTTATTCCACTTTTTTTTATTTCTGTTTTTTGCATCTTCAGAAGTCACTCCTGTTGGCATTTTTTCTTCGAACATATCCCATACAGAAAGTATCGGTAAAAATTTGGGTTGATATATTTGCTTGGCTCTACCAATATGGTAAATTACGTCATCTGCTGTCTTTAAATTATAAATTGGTTCAAGAATTTCACTTCTTCTTTTCTCAGCCTCTTTTCTGTTTTTTGTTTTTAGTGATTCTCTTTTACGCTTACCGTTAACAGTGAATTCCAGTTGATAAATACCGCTTTTCTTATCCTTATAGATATGACCAGTAGTTGATTTTCCCATTTTACCCCTCTATAATTAAATATTAACCCGACACTTTAATATGTGACATTCTTTTTATTGTAAAAAACTTAAAATTGTCTCTTATTATTATGCCTGGTTAATACTAATTGAATTTTATAATATTTTATATGAAAAGGTAATATAACAGGTGTTTAGGAAATAAAAACCCCGAAATAGCCCTGTAATGAGTTGATTTGTACTTGGATGTGGGGGTTCGATTCCCCCCGCCTCCACCATTTTTTAAACTGATTTAACCTCAAAATTGAACTTTTTAAACTGTTTGAAATCGCTAAAAACCACCCAAAAAGGTAGTAAAATGGGTAGCATAAAAATTAGCCGATTGAAGGCATTGTTTGAAACATTTTTTTCTTTTTAAAGTTTTCAAAAGAACTGAAGTTTGTTGTGAAACTAAAATTATTATTTATTATAGAGCATTATAATTATGGAGCAGGGCTTGAAAATTCTGCAATAAGAATAAGCCGTGCTCTGAAAGAACGTGGACATGAAATACATATCTGCTGCAATTCTCATGGTGAATTCGGCGGTTTTTTTTTTTCATAAAGACTTAGAAAACGTTGAAAATATTATTAGTATTATTAAACCTGATCTGGTTATAGATTTTAATCTATATCATCAAGCTGATTTACACATATTAGGACAGGGTACTCACAAAGGTTATTTAAGTTACTATATTGATGCATTTAGTGGAATAAAGAAAAAAATAAAGGGTTTTGAGTTTAAGCTTCCAAAGCATAAGAATAAGATTCTAGCCCAGGAAAAAATTTTTCAAAGTGCTTATGATTATTTTTGGGCTAATTCATACCAAACAGGGAAAATGGCTCAAGAGGGTGGAGTTTTACCTGAAAGGATTAAAGTTCATCATGAGCCCGTTGATTCTGTAAAATTCAATTTAAATACAACAAGAAAATATAGAAATGAACTGAGGGAAATGTGGGGACTGCAGAAGGATGATGTTGCCTTTTTATTTGTTGCTCATAATATAAAATTGAAAAATCTAAAATTACTTTTAAATATTTTTTCTAAAATAAATAATTCTAAGGCAAAACTGGTAATTGTTGGAAAACGTTGCCCAAAAAGAAAAACAGAAAATGTTATTTATGCTGGTACATCTGATAGGATGGAAAGAGTGTATGCTGCAGGTGATGCATTATTGCATCCAACTTTTTTTGATTCCTGTGCTAACGTAGTTCTTGAAGCTATGAGCAGTAGTAGGCCTGTGATTGTTAGTAATACTGCCGGTGTAAATGAATGTGTTAGGGATAGTAAAGATGGTTGGGTTCTATCCGTTCGAGGAAAAAATTACGAACAGTATTGGGTAGAAAAAATAAATCTATTGACTAATGATAATGAATTAAGATACCGTATGGGGCTTTCAGCAAGGCAAACAGCTGAAAAACACAAATTTAATGATTTTATTGATTGGTTCGAAGCTTACATTTATGAAATTAAAAAAAGAACTTAATAAATATTTATTTTTAGTTCAAAGTCTAAATGATCCAAGTGCTCGTGTTAGAGTAATAAATCTAATTCCTGAACTTAATAAATTTTCTAATATTGCTATTTCTTATGACTCTTTTGAAAAGAAATTAATTAGAAGAATTCTTCAAATTGTAAAATGTAGAGGATTTGATGTTGTTTTTGTTCAAAGAAGGTTGATTCCTGTTTGGCAGCTTTTTTTGTTAAAGTTCTGTGCTAAAAGAATAGTTTTTGATTTTGATGATGCAATTTTTCTCAAAGATCTTGATTATGAACCAAAAGATGAAAGAGAGTGGTATAGCTTTACAAGGCGTTTGAAATTTAAGTATTTTTGTAAACATTCAAATCTCATAATTGCAGGAAATAAATATTTAGCATCTGAAGCTCTTAAATATAATAAAAATGTGAAAGTTTTACCATCTTCTATACCAGTAAATAAAAATGCTTATAATAATTTTAAACATAATTGTGTTCCTATAATTGGTTGGGTAGGAACAGAAGGGAATTTTAAATATTTAAAGTTTATCGAACAAACGTTAAGAAATATTTCCTTAAAAGAGAAGTTTATTTTCAGAGTGATTTCAAGTAAAAACTTTAATATTAAAGGGGTTGTTTGTGATTTTATTAAATGGGATGAAAAAAAGCAAGAGGAAGAAATATCTTATTTTGATATAGGATTGATGCCTTTGGATAAAACTCCCTGGAGCAAAGGAAAGTGTTCTTATAAATTACTCCAATATTTATCTTGTGGAGTTCCTTTTGTTGCTTCTGCTGTTGGTATGAATATAGAGATAGCGCAAAAAACTAGTGGAGGGTTTGTTGTAAATAGTGCGTCTGAATTTGAAGAAAAAATTCTATGTTTATTGAAAAATCATAAACTAAGAGATAAAATGAGCAAAAATGGTATTGATGCTGTTAATAAGTATTATTCATCCACAATAGTCGGTAGAAAACTGGCTAATGAGTTAGTAAATTTAATAAAAGAAGGTTAATATGATATTTCATCTATTTTAACTCTAACATTATTTGTTGAACATATCCTAACAATATTGAGGTTAGATTGAAAGATGAATACTAATTACCGAATGTTGAGTACTATTTCTAAAAAGAATATTGCTGGATATTTGTCAATTCAATATTTATCATTCCTGTTTAGACAGACTAAACGATAGTTTTTTTTGAGGTTCTAAAATAGCAGTTATAATAAAAGCAATACATTATATAATGTATAGTATATACTTTAATGGAAAAATTCAAATTAACAGTTTATAATCCCAAGGGGCGTGATTTATCGCAGAGTTTTTCTGATGGTATTGAGTCTATTACTGATTCAATGCATCCACCTGTAAACTATCATGCTTATGCAGCATGTACTAATGGAGAGTTTGTTAGAACAGTAGAAGAGGCTATTGCTTTAAATAATCCTGTACTCTTATTATTAAATAGGCATATTAAAAGATGTTTAAGTAAATTGATTCTGTTGAAGCAGCATAATATTCGAGTTGCAGTTTCCATGAAAGAAGCTGGAGTTCAACAGTTTTCTGAAAGATTTATTAGACCTTGGAAGTTAGAAGTGTTAAAAGAAATTTTTCTAAAGGCAGACGGTGTAATTTCACCTACTCAAGCTATGCTTCCTGTTTTTAGGGCTTTAACAAATAAACCTGTGCAATTTATTCCAACTCCATATCCCATTCATTCTCATAAATGGTGTTTTTCAAGAAACAAGGATCTTCGTGAAGGGATTTTTATAGGAACTAGAGAACTTAAAATTTTGTCTAGAAATCATTTAGCTTCATTAATAATCATTGCTTCATTCGCTAAAAAAAATAATTGTAGAATTGGTATAATAAATGAATCTGGGTATAAGCTTAGGCAATTCCTTAGAATATTGAATGTTAAAGATAGTCATATAGAAATTAAGTCACGCTTAAATTATAAGGACTACTTAAATTTTATTTCATCGTATAGGGTTTGTTTTCAACTTGATGAAAGTAATGTTCCTGGGCAGGTTGCGGGTGATTGTTTATTATGTAGAATGCCATGTGTTGGAGGTAATGGTACAGTTGAACAGTTGGTATTTCCAGATTATTCTGGAAAATTTTATGGTAGAGATGAGCTTTTAGAAAAATTAAAGTTGATAATAACTGATAATGAATTATATGCTAAAGCTGTTGGTAAGTCGCTTATTTTAGCAGAAGAAGAGTTGTCTTTTCCTGTAATAGCCCAAAAACTTAAAACCTTTTTTGAAAATCTCTAGAAAGTATTGAGATGTTAGTATCAGGATTTACATTTATTCGAAATGCTGTTAAATTGGATTACCCTGTCTATGAGGCTATTACAGCTGTGCTACCGATTGTAGATGAATTTATTGTCAATATAAGTAGAATGCCTGATGAAGAGGATGATGGAACAAAACGTTTAATTGAGGCGATAGATTCGCCCAAAATCAGAATTGTTGAAAGCATTTGGAATCCTAACCTTTGTGAAGGTGGGTATGTTTATGCTCAGCAGACAAATATAGCACTTTTCAATTGTACTGGAAACTGGGCTGTTTATGTTCAGTGTGATGAAGTAGTTCATGAAAATGGATTAGATAGTATATATGATGCAATGAAGAAATATGAGGGTAATAGTAGCGTGGATGCTCTAACTTTATGGCAGGAGAATTTCTGGGGAGATTTTTATACTAGGTTTAAAGTCTTTCCATGGATTAATCGGAGAAAATGCTGGATTATAAAACCTCATCACTTTGTTTTATCAAGAGGTGATGCTGCAAATTTTACTGTTCATCCTAAATACAAAGAGAAAGGTAGAAAGTTAAGAGTTGTTCAAACTGATGCGCATCAGTTTCATTACGGTTCAGTAAGGTCATTGAAAGCATTGCAGGCAAATAATATTAATAGACAAAAATATTGGTCTGAAAAGACTATTAACATTGATAGTTTAACAGAAGATATGTTTTATAATAGTTATCCGGTAGAAAGCTTTGAATATTATACCGGAAGCCATCCTGAAGTGATGAAAGAAAGAATAAAGAATCATGAAATAAAAATTGACTTAAGTTCTGATGCCTGGAGTAAAAAGTTCACTTTTAAAGAAAAACTAAAACAGAATAATTTAAAGTTAAAGTTTTTAATTAATGAAAAAACAAAGAATCATAATGACTATATTTTAGTTGGGAAGCATAGTTGATATTTTAAACCACTAATGGATACAGATTTACACATAGCTATTTCAGGATTAATTGCTGGAATGGCAGTTATGGCATGCAGCTTAGTACTGTTCAGTTAGAGTCATCAGCGATCTGTCAATATTAAAATATAATAAATAAAGGCAAGCTTTGCCAGCGCCTCTAAAAGACAAAAACCAAATAACAAATATTTATCCGCCACAACCTTGATAAAAGCCAGAATTCCAAATATCAAAAATTTGAATATCAAACTCCCGATGATCAGCTATTATCTTCATCGTTATTGAATATCCAATGCTTTAATTTACTGAAAATTGTTATTTAATTGGCATTTGTAATTTGTTCATTTTTATTTTGATAGTCTGAGGGCGCAAACCTTCCCAGACTATCTACTTTGATTTTATTCAAAAATAACCTTTACTTTATCTGCGCTTATTTTTTTCACAATTAAATTTTCATTATAAAATTTTCCAACTCCTTTAACAAGCCCTACAACAAAATCAATAAGTCCTCTATGTGATTTATAATGAATTATTAAAGTTTTATTATCCACCCAATCATATTCAAATCTTGGCGGTTTAGCATTCTTCATCATTTTGGTCATTGAAATATGAACATTATCCATATTAAGTAAAAAATCTTTGGAATTATTAAATTTTTTATAATAAACACCATACATCATTTGTGAATAAACATTTACCCAATAGTCACCAAAAGCATCCGCAGCCTGTTCAAGGGTAATATCCAAACTTTTACATACTGCTTGAACTACTTTCACTGTCACTCCATCATCAATATCTGAAATAGCAAGAAAAATTTGATGTTTTGGTAAACCTGCCTCAAAAAGTGATTCCTCCCAAACCTCTTTTCCAAACTTAGAAACTACTAATTCTCCCAAACATTTCAATATTGTACCTTTCACTTCTTAAACTCCCTCTTAATTTTATATTGAGTTAATAAAACAATTATTTAACTTGAACCAAATGTAATTTAAACATAAATTTAATGAATAACAAATCAAATGTTTTTCTAATGAACATACTAAATCATTAACATTAAGCACATAGAATAAAAAGCTTTATTAACATAACTTAGCTAAAACAGGATAAAAATGAAACTAAAAAAAACAATAAGTCTATCTTTATTCTTATTATGCTATTCTTATTATGCATTTTCAGCAAATAATATCTGGATAAAAAATTCTAAACAGGGAAGCAGTTACTTCATCCAAAAAAATTTTGATTCTGAATATGCGTCAAAAAATGCATTTTCTTTAAAAAAAGAAAATACTGTAAAAGCAAAAGTCAATGATAAATGGAACACCTATAAATTAACAGATTTACCAAAAGAATTTTTAGTCTGGAATGTTTCAGAAAGAATAAAAGGGTTACAACAAATAAAAGCTGGAAAAATGCCAAAAGGTATGATTGGCACCCATGATCCCGCTGTTGCCACTTACGGTAATAGAAGAAAAGATAGTTTATTTGAGCTCAACAATGCGATTAAAGGTGTAGGCTACTTACCTAAAATAAATAAAATAGATAATGTAATAGAGTTATTGAAAAATAATATAAAGAAAGATATTAATACTCGAATCGATATCCTGCTAGGCCTGTATAATAATTTCAATATGTATTTTTACAAAAATAAGATGGTCAGCCTGGAATTATACTCAAGTCCAAAAGGCTGTTCACAAACTTTTTTGAATCAGTTAGTATACCCTGTATCAGTAATGGTATTTTCAAACCATTATCCAAACTTTAAACTCAAAACTATTACCGAGCTAATTTCCCCTAACAACCCTAACCTTCTAGAATACGAGAAGAAACTTATAGAATATGTAAACTTGATACATGATTTTTTTCATACTACAAACAAGAAAACTAAAAACATAGTAGTAATTTACCATATCATCGAAGTTTTCAATAATACACCGGCACCGGAAGGAAGAGGAATAAAAGTAGATACATCTAAATAGGAAGATTAAATACAAATATGTTAGATAAAATTTTAAATAAAGCTGATACAGGAAAAGATTTAAATCATCAGGATTTAACTTGTTTATTAGAGTTAAAAACTAAACATGATATTGATTCCCTTTTTAGCAAAGCCCTTAAAATCAAACATCATTTTTCAAAAAATAACGTTTATCTTCGGGGACTTATAGAACTAAGCAATATATGTTCAAGGGACTGCAATTACTGCGGCATACGAAAAAGCAATCCTCATTTTACAAGATTTCTGCTCTCACAGGAAGATATACTTGAATGCGCCCAATTTGCATATAAAAATAAATTTGCATCCCTTGTTATTCAAGCAGGAGAGAGACAGGATAAAAAGTTTATTGATTTTATAGAAGAAACTCTTATTAAAATTAGAGAAAAAACTGAAAATAAACTGAGAGTTACTTTGAGTCTGGGGGAGCAGTCAGAAACAACTTATAAAAGATGGTACGAAGCAGGAGCACATCGTTATCTTCTAAGAATAGAAACGACTAATAAGAAACTTTACACTAAAATACACCCTTTAAATTATAGTTTTGAGGAAAGAATTAATTGTTTAAATATCTTAAAAGAATTAGGCTATCAAATGGGAACCGGGGTTATGATAGGTCTGCCGGAACAAACAATAGATGATCTTGTGAATGACGTTAAATTCTTTAAAGAAATAGATGTTGATATGATAGGAATGGGACCCTATATCCCACATAAGAATACACCCCTGGGATATAAAATGAGCAACAATTTTTCAGAAAAAGATGCTAACCGTCAATTAATACTGGGACTTAAAATGATTGCAGTAACCAGACTTTATCTTAAAGATATCAATATCGCATCAACTACAGCTCTTCAGACTTTAGATCAGAAGCATGGCTTGGAAAAAGGTTTGTTGGCAGGAGCCAATGTTATCATGCCTAACCTCACAGACTTCAAATATAAAAAATCATATTCGCTTTATGATAATAAACCATGCACAGAAGATTCGCCCCAGATAATGCTAAATAATTTAAATAGAAGAATCAGAAAAATAGGAGAAAAGATAGCATTTGACTGCTGGGGTGATTCGGTACACTTTAAAAATAAACATTAAAAATTATTTCTTTTCAGAAACAGAATAAATTTTTAAATATATAGTATATACAGTAAAAATAATATTTATTAATCAAACAATTATATGCAAATAGGAAAAAGGAGACAAATAGCATGCATCATCCAGAACCTGAACACTTCGCATTAGGAGTTTTTCTTATCTTTATCATCTTTATTTTTGTAATAGGTTATATTGTTCTAATATTCTTTACAAACTCACTATTCAAATGTCTTAAAACAGTCAAAGAGGAAAATCGGGCAATGGCCCCAGGTTTAGCCTGGCTTAATTTAATCCCAATCTTTGGAGGTATCTGGATTTTCTTTATAATAGTAAAAATTCGGGAATCACTTTCCAGGGAATTTCTTCAAAACAATACTCCTGAACCATCAAACGATTACGGTCTAAAAGTTGGACTTGCATTTGCAATACTTCACTGGTTTGGTTTCGTACCTGGAATAGGATATTTTCTTGTCTTAGTATCAATTGTATGCTGGATAATCTACTGGTTTAAAATTTCAAAATATACTAAAACAATGATTCAAGCAACTGATTTATTAACTGCAGCTAATAATGATTAATATATAAAAAATTAAATTCGAGATAGTTTATGATATTAAGAGACCATATTGGAATATTTGGAAAAATGAACGCAGGAAAAAGCTGCGTAATGAATTTATTAACTCAGCAGGAAACTTCTATAGTAGATGATACTCCCGGCACTACTGCTGATACTAAAATAACTCTAAAAGAAATACACGGTATGGGACCTGCAAAACTATTTGATACAGCAGGCCTTGACGAAAAAAACACTCTGGGTGATAAAAAAAGAAAAAAGGTTTTATCTACTTTAAAAGAATGTGATCTGATCCTTTTAGTTATTGATGTTAATACTGAAGATTTAGAAACAGAAAAAATGGTTATTGAAAAAGCTCGCGAACTCGACAAACAACTCATTATTATTTATAATGTTTTTGGAGGTATTAACGAAGCCGAATCAAAAATTAAAAATTTTGAAGACTCTGTAACTTTATTAAAATTCTATCATAAAATAACGTTATCAGCAGTGGATTCATCATATAGGCAACCATTATTAAATTTTATCCTTGAACACTATACATCTAAAAATATAAAAATGGATCTACTACCGTTTCTAGAAGAGAACGAGTTTTATATCCTAAATATACCAATGGATGATGAGACACCCCCCGGCCGCTATCTAAGACCCCAGGCAATGTGTGAAGAATACATAACAAGACACTGGGCATACCCTGTATCTTACAGAATGAATTTAGGTAAAGCCAGAGCCGGCGATAAAACCGAAATAAAAAAGTTTAACGACTTTATCAATAATTTTAAAAAACGCCCGAAGGCAATTATTACTGATTCTCAGGCAATGGATATAATGAAAGATTGGACTCCAGATGATATAAAGCTTACAACTTTTTCCATCATGATGATTAACTATATGAGCAATGGGAAACTTAAAGATTTTGCTGATGGTGTAAAACAATTAGATTCATTCAAACCTGGAGATAAAGTTTTAATTGTAGAAGCATGTAATCATTCAAGAATCGGAGAGGACATAGGAACAGTACAAATCCCAAATTATTTGAATAAACATTACCCTGGAATCATAATTGAACATAATTTTGGTAGAGAATTTCAGGAAAATGATAAACTGTCTGAATATAAGTTAATAATCCACTGTGGCGGATGCATGATTACGCCCCAAAAGCTTGCAGCAAGAATAAGAGATCTATCTGCTTTAAATATACCATATACTAATTACGGAGTCATACTTTCTTATATCCAGGGTAAAGAGACTCTTAGTAAAACTCTAGAAGTCTGGGATATAAATATATAAAAAGAAATTGATAAAAAATATTATACGGAGTATTAAAATGCCAATATTTGAATATACATGTAAATCATGCGGGAAAGATTTTGAAAAACTTGTATCTAAAGCAACAGACGAAACATTCCCATGCCCCGAGTGTGGCTCAACATCAACAGAAAAAAAGCTTTCAGTCTTTAGTGGAATAGTTGCAGGAAGCACAAAAGGCGCATGCCCTTCAGCATCTGCATGTGAATCCATGGGGCAACCATCTTGTTGCGGAAGTAGCGGATGCGGATGCCCTATGCATTAATATTGATTTGGTAAGTTTCTAAATTACCAAATCAACAAATATCAAAATAAATCCTTATTTTTAAATCAAGGTACTATACTTTGAAAAAATATATCTGCGTCATAGCACATTTTCTCAAATATAGTGTCAGGTAACCATAAAACTTCCTGAGTACCACTTTTGATTGATTCATAAGTCTGCTCCTCAATAAACCTCATAAAATCAAGCATATCAGGTTTAGGATCTTTTACAGTCCCTGAGATATGTAAAGGTACAATAAAATAATCATTCAACTTCATTCTGGAAATAAGATTCACACTTTTATCGAACCCCAGCGAACCTTTAAATTTGAGCCAGCTTATAGGATTCCCATTTCCTTTAAAAACACATTGTTTAAAAAATATTTTTTCATTCTTAGCTACAACATATACTACACCATATTTTAAATCCAGATTTTTCATCTGGCTGAAAATATCTTTTGAATATTTAACTAAATCCGTAAAGAAAATAGGCAAATTAACATTTCCAAAAAGTTCATTCATTTGTGCAATAACTTCTATTGGAATAAAGAGTAATCTAATATAATTATTTCTTTCCGGGTTGTCAGGCAGTGATATATCCTTACATGTAAAATATAAATTCCCTTTTAAGTTTTTTTCCAAATCTATTCGGGAAAAACCTTCCCCGTGAATATTCATAGAAAAGCTACTTATTTCACCTTTTGAATTTGAATATGCTTTACTATCAAAAGTTTTAAGGATAGGTTTCAGATCTATATTAGAAGCGTTTGCTGCAAAATCGAAAGCATTGTTTTCTTTCTCTTTAAAATTATAAACTATTTTTCCTAAAACGGGTTTACCATTCATAAGGATAAATATTGGATCGGCGTTTATTACACCATTATTAATATCTATTTCAGATTCACAATCAAATGTTAAATAAGGCCCGAATGTTATATCTTTAAGAACAAGCTTTGTGTCAAACCTCATATCATCAAAATTGATATTAAAACTTCCGGCAATACTATTGAAAGCAGTAATTAATTCTTTAAGTCTAATACCTTCAGAATATAAATTTAGCTTTGAATTACCAGGTCCGTAAAGAAAAATTTTACCGTCAGCGGCCAAATTTCCAAACTTTCTATCGGGCATATATAGATTGCATATATATTTTTTTAACTCCAGCTCACTCCCCTTTTTAACAATATACACCTCCATATTACCGGAAAGTATAGGAATAATCGGAAAACCTTTCTTCAAGAAAAATTTTAATCCACCTCCCTGAAGTTTAGACTTAATAGAGAAATCACTTCCTCCCTTAGTATAAGCATAGTCAATAAAACCATCAATATTAACATCTTTAATAGCCAGCATTTCCGCAGGGGAACCGGGAAGATTATTTACTCCTCGTCCTGTAATCTTATCAAACTTTATCTTTAGATCACCTTTTTCTTGAGAAAAATTAATATATCCTTCTGTACTAAACTTTAGGGCTAATGCAGAATCGGCTTTAATTGTTGTTTTCAAATTATTAATTAACAATTCATTAAATGATTTGATAAGCAAATCAAAACTTTGCTTGAAGTTTATTTTTTTAAATCGAAGTTTATCATATACAGCCCCGCCTTCTGATAAATCGATATTACCTTTCAACAATACTTTTTTCTCACTCTCAGATGTTAAAATTAAGTTAGAGTTTAAAATTCCCTTTAACTGCTGAATACTAAAATATCTACAAAAAATACTTTCCAATATACTCAAGTCAAAGTCTCTGGTTTTAACACTAATTCCTGTAAAACTATTATCTAAAAATACTGGATTTTCATTCTTCCAAATTAAACTGGCAGGGTTATCTATATCTAAATTTAATATTTCATTATTTTTTTCATTAATCACTAAATTTAGTTTATCAGTTTTATAAGATCCGTTAACATAATTATAACTTAAATTTCCTAATGCATTTAAATCAATTGTATGATTTCCTAAACAGTTAAAATGCGATCTAAAAAATGAAAATTCACTAAGTTTTAAATTGCCATCAAATCCAACATTTGCACCTGTACAACAAAAGCTACCACTATAATTAATATTGGTTTTTCCAAAGTTTAATTCCCAGAAACTTCCAATAACGTTTAAGACATTTGGTGAAATATTCAAACTTGATATCTTAGTTATAAGGTTAAGAGGAGCAATTGAAAATTTCCCCCTTAAATTTAAATTCAAAAGATTTTGATCGTTTTTTGAAAAATCATTTAATACAAATTTATCAACGATATAATCCACTCCGCTTTTATTTATCCTCAAATCCAATAACAGGTTTTTATTATCAAACTTTTCAGACTTGTTACTTCCTGAAATTTCATTAAAATATGTTGAGAGGTTAAAGCTTAAAATGTTCAAGTTTTCAGTAGTAAAGTCCAAATTTCCTTTTACATGCTCAACGCCTATTTTATAATAGTCCTGATTCCTTAAACCTAATGAAAAATTAAATTTAACTTTTGAACTTTTATTCGTTCCTAGCTCAGGCACCAAAATATTTATATCATTCAGATGAATATTAATAGATTTTTTAGAATTAGAAGAAATATAACTGTATTGTAATTCTGAATCATTGATAACAATATTTTTAATATTTACATCGAAGCCAGAACTACTTTTCTTTTTAACAATCTCAGTATTAGCTCCCTTTAATTTGTGGGCTTGTTTTGCCTTCACCTCTCTATCTTTAGTTTTAATATTTACTCTGGCATTGTTTAATACTAAATCGTAAATATTAATCTTTCCTTTTATAAGATTCCAAAAATCATATTTAAAACTCGCAAATTTACCATCAATAGCAAAATCCTGACTAAATTCTATTGAGTAGTTTTCAAGCCTTATTTCTGTAGAATGATGGGAAAGATAAACTTCTTCAGCTGAAATTTTTACTCCGGTAGCATTGGTTAATGCCGGAAAAAGATACGATTTGATAAAATATGGACTACTAAATGCAAAATATAAACCTACTGCAAATAGGCAAAATAAAACTAATATGGTTATTAATAATCTTAGAATAATTTTTTTCATTTATCTAATAAACAATAATAAAATCATCACTATTGAACTTGTTGTTATTTCGGGATGTTGAATTAACAGTTAAAGGCATGACGGCTTACTCAGAAAACACAGTGTTAGTATATTCTCAAGAACCTGATAACTAATCAAACTGCAAACCTACGAACGGCTGCAAAAACCATCCTTACCTTATTTTAGCTTAATTCAATGTTATTCTGTCTTTATTTATCTATGAATAAAAGAACTAATACTAATATTATAAGTTATACTTAAAATATCTAAAATATTATATTGCTAATAAATTACTATTTTTCTCTCTCTTGCTGTTATGAGCTGAAGATCTTTTTTCATAAGCGAATCAAAAAGTTTTTTGGAGATATATCCTTTATCTCCGAACAGTTTACCAAATAAACTACTAACCATTTGGGGTACAGGTGTTCTATCATCCATATTTCCTGCAGAAATATAAAAGGCAAGTATTTCACCTTTATCGTTTACGACAAGGTGAAGTTTAAAGCCATAAAACCAGCCAATAGAGGATTTCCCTCTTTTTGCTGTGTCTTTGAATACCTTGTTTCTTGGTATTCTTATATTAGCACAAACTGAAAGTTTTGTTGAATCAACATATGAAATACCTGTACATTTGCCTCTTTGAGAGTATACAAATACTGTAAGGGGAATCAGCATTGATGGCATCAGTGCAGCAAAACGTTCATAACTGATTAGATTTGGAAAATACTGTTTTAAATTTCTCTCTACATAATTCTTATAGAAGTGTTTAAATGTCCTGTAATTTGACTGATGAAACAAGGTGAATATTGTCATACGTTCGCTGAGAGTAAGTTTACCTGATCTATTTCCTGAATTAGCTCCTGATTGAAGAAGAAATTTATTCCACTGAAACTCAAAATCTTTACAGAAATCATCATACTTGAAAAACATCTTAGTGAGGCACATATTATTAACAACTCCGTAGTTTGTAGGTTTATTTTTGTTGTGATAATTTAAACTAATCTACATATCTGCGGAGTCTAACCAACTTTAATATTTCTTATCCATTATTCAGGTTAGGTATAATGACTGACATGGTTAATAACGAGTGATATATGAAATATAAAATTGAAAAAAAATATTGCATCAAGTTGTAGAGGAAGAAAAAGCCGAATATAAGAAAATGTCTTCTATTGAAAGACTTGATCTTGTAGAAATTTTGAGATTAGAAGAAGGTAAATTTTTGTATGAATATCCAGCAAGACTTAGAAGAGTTATTACGGTTACTAGAAAAAAACAAGAAATCTACTCCAAGGATTAAAGACAAAGCTGATGTTGAAGAACTAGAATAGTAATTTAACATTGAAACTGCAACTGGATTTTAAATTTTTATGGAGCTATAGTGAACAAAGAAAAATTCATTTAGTTTTACCACTAATGGACACTGATTTACATTAATAGGTAAACAAAGAGTCTAATAAAGAAATGTCATGTACGGGAAAGCCACGTGTACAGTTCGATGATGAGGGACAGGAGCTATTAACACCTATCTTTACTTTACTGTTTTATTAAAAATAATATCACAAATGCACTTTTTTGCAAAAAGATTTTTAAAGAACAATTTTTGTTATATTATCTAAAAAATGCAATTCAATACAGAAAGAGAACACATGGAAACAATAATAAAGATTGATTTACAAAGTAAAATAAAAAACAAAGAAATAATAGTACTTGAGTTAGGCGCAGGAGAACACAAAACTGAAAATAGAATAAACATTGATATTCTAAATTTATCAACCGTAGATATAGTTGCAGACTTAGAAAATGGGCTTCCTTTTTTGCCAGATAATTCAGTGGATGAAATATATTCTAATAGTTTTTTAGAGCATATAAATGACCTTGATAAATTAATGATGGAAATATGGAGAGTGCTTAAACATGATGGTTTTATAAAAATTTTTGTTCCACATTTTTCTAATCCTTACTACTATTCTGATTATACACACAAAAGTTTTTTTGGGTTATATACTTTTGAATATTTTATGCCTGAAAATAATAAAACATTTAAACGAGATGTGCCACGTTTTTATGAAAATAAAAAACTCAATACAGAAGAGATAAAATTTGTATTTAAATCACATTGGAAAGTACGCAATCTCTTAAAAAAAATAATACAAGGAATAATAAATTCAAATAAATATATGATGGAGTTTTATGAAGAAAACCTTTGTTATATTTTTCCATGTTATGGCATAAAAGTTAAACTCAAACCAATAAAATGAATATATTTAAAGAGTTATTTATGAAAAAAGTTTATTTTCTAATTCAAGATAAGTGTTTACCCAGTTCTAGAGTTAGGTGTTTAAATTTAATTCCTTTTCTAAATAAAAAAGAATTTAAAGCAGATTGGGTTCAAATACCTAGAGGTTTCTTCACTCGATTAAGACTTTTTTATAATTGTAAGAAATATGATATAATATTTTTACAAAAAAAATTGTTTTCTCCCTTTGAATTTATTATTCTTAGAATTTTTGTAAAAAAAATTATTTTCGACTTTGATGATGCTATATATCTTAGGGATGTGCTTGAAAATACATCATTACATTCTAAAGAATGGAGGAGTTATGCTAGAAAAATTAAGTTTGTCATTTCATGTAAATACTCTAATCTGGTTGTTGCTGGTAATAGTTACCTATACAATGAAGCATTAAAATATAATAAAAAGTGTAAAATTTTACCTTCGGCTGTGCCATATAATGATAATATTTTTTTACTAAAGAAAGAAGATGTTCCCGTGATTGGTTGGGTAGGAATAAAAAATAATTTAAAACATCTTAAATTGATAGAAAATGCTTTAATTAATATAGCTAAACAAACAAATTTTGTTTTTAGAGTTATATCTAGTGAACCTTATAATATTAATGGTGTGAAATGTGAATTTGTTAATTGGAGCATCAATACCCAGGAAGAAGAAATTGCAAAGTTTGATATAGGAGTAATGCCTCTTGTTGACACACCATTTAGTCGCGGAAAATGCTCGTATAAAATTCTCCAGTATATGTCAAATGGTGTTCCATTTGTAGCTTCTGCTGTTGGAATGAATTGTGAATTAGTAAAAAAATATAAAAAAATAGGTTATATTGCTTATGACCCAGAAGAGTTTGAGAAAAAACTAGACTTTTTATTAAAAAATAATGATGAAAGACTTAAAATGAGTAAGAATTGTAAATTTGCTATAAAAAATAAATTTTCAATAGAAAGAATAAACGATTCACTTGAGCATATATTAAGCATGGTTTGAGATATACTATATTTATAGCGAGGGTGAGGTTATTAACTAGAAGCTACACAAAAAGTTTTTCGTGCCACGTTTCTCCCCTGAAACATCAGGGGTTATTTTTTTTGTTTTATATTTAAATTTTATTTTTCATTATAATAAATAAGACAAACGAAGTTGTGTTTTTTAGAGACTAAGTCTCCCCTACGGGATATAAAATTCACCAATGATAAAAACATAACACAACATCTCACGCTAATTAGAACGCCCACGAAAACGTTTTTTGTTATTAATATTTTTTTCAATTGAGCCTCTTGCAAAACGTTTGAGACTTTTTTCGTTTAAATTGTTAATAACTTTTTATTAGTGTAAAAATTCACATATTTTTCATCAAAAATCCGATAAAACGGCAAACCATACACTTAAAAAATTTTATTTTGATACATTCTTTCTAGTCTCTGTATTTTAGAGAGAAAGATGTAAACATTATTTATATCAAATTCAACTATTACGGAATAAGTTTAAATATCTTTTTAGCAGCAAGAGCAATTATAGCAAAGAAAATATGACACTCTACTTTTTGCTGCCCTTTAACTCTAATATTTTCAACACCATAATTATCTTTTAGCTCAGAATTAACTCTTTCAGCAGAACTTCTTTCATTATACCTGACAGATTTCGCAGGATCCATTTCTTTTTTTATTCCTCCTCTTCTGGGATTATTATCTATAACAGGAATTCTGTTGTTCTGCTTTGAATAAAGGTGTATTTCAGGTGAATCATATGCTGCATCCATCAGATCATATAAATTGATAATACGTTTTTCACTCATCTGCGAAAGCGGTATAGCTACCTGGCTATCATGTAATGAGGCAGATGTAACAACAGCACTGACAGGTATATCACCATCAACACAGTCTAAATGCAGTTTATACCCTTTCCATTTATAAACTTTGCCATTAGAGCCTTTCTTGGAACCCCAGTCACATCCTTTAGGAAGATCTTCCAGGTTAGCATCAAGATTTCTCTCAAGTTGAAGCTCAACCCGCTTTGGTTCTTTAGGCTTTTCTTCTCCTTTTTTAGGACGACCAGGCTTTCCTTTTTTCTTTTTAGTCGGAGTATTTTTACGGCAGGGCTTCTCTCGCCCTTTAATGCTCGTTGCATCTGTACTTTTATGACCGAAAAGCTTTTCTCCAATATTTCTGCATATACTGTTTTCATGTATTTTCTGTGCTATTTTAAATTCAGAAAACAGCTTAAAAGCTCTAGAAAATGTTGCTTCAGAAGGAACCTCATTATAACTTTCCCATCCGCATAATCGCCTAAGACTGGGATTTGATTTTATGAAATCAATCAAACTCACAGTATCTGCAATACGAAATATAGGCTTAGCTATAAAAGCTTTTAGTAGGCTCAACCGACTGGAAGGTTTTCTACCTATTCCGCACCAGCTTAAATTATCAAGGAACATATCAGGTCTTAGAAGTTCTACTGCTTTGATAAATTCTATCTGCCTGGAACTTAACTCGCCTAATTCTTCTTCAAGGTCTGGCAAAAGCCAGTTCTGTATGCTATTAAATAAACATGAAAGATGTTCCATTTAAAACTCCTGTAGTTTTTGCTATTTCTATTTTTTTGTTTATATAAAATAGCATGGAACTCTTTCTCTTAACTCAGTTTTTATTAAAAAGAACTTATTTTCTTAGTTTTGAAATTACCTCAATTATATAACATTATAACCTGATATCCAATTTTTTTTAAGGCGTTCTAATTATTTTTAAAATTTATGTCGTACCTCCACAAATTCTAAGAGAAAACTCTTGAACATTTATAAACCGGGTACATTGCAGTATGTTTTTTTATATTTGATATGTTAAATTGGATCAGGCTGGTTTAGCCGTTTTTTTTCCTTTTTAATCATATGTATAAAATTATACGCAATAATTTTTTCAAGCTTTTCAGCTTCCACTGCTTCAATCCCACGTCTTCTCATTTTACCGAAACTATGCCTGTATTTAAGAGTAAACATTCCTGATTCAGCAGCAGACCGCATTCTTCGGGCTTCAGAATATAACGTAGTATCCCAATCTTCAGATGTTATTTTTTTACCTTTTGCTCCATTAATACTGACAGTTAAAATGTTTAAATCATTTTTGAGTATACCAACTCCGTCTTCTGATGCATAACCGTCATCAGTACTTACAAGATTCGGCTTAACTCCGGTGGAACGGCATACTTCCATTACTGTAGGAACAAGCATTTCGGAATCACTGACATTGCCTTTTGGAAGTAGAAAACCTCGGAGCAGCATAGCCGCAACCAATTTATTTCACACTGAGTCACAGGGAACACAGAGAAAAAATAAAGCAAATTGATGACCTTCATACTATAATTTTTATAGTAACCAAAAAAAATATGGAGGTCATCATTACAGCAAAAATGTACTTGGTGCAATAAGCGGTTTAGACAGAATCAGATTTAGAGGAACAATTAGATGGCTTGCAAATGAGCTTGGTATCCGTACTTTTCTTAGTAGGTCTAAAATATTATTTAAAGATTTTGATAAATGGGCTATGGCAAGAACAGCATTTATAACAGACAGTTGTACTAAACAGGCAGCAAAGCTTGGAATTAAAATAATTTACTTAAGAACCGGAGCAATTGATAAAGAAAAATATGTAAGAAAATATGCTGATGAAAATAATATTAAGAATGGTCCTATTTGTATACTCAGCGTTGTAGAACCTTGTATAAGTCCTAAGATTATAGGCAATAAAGAAACAAAAAAACTTGAGATTCATATGATAACAAGAAAGTGTAAGAAATTCTATTTATATTTTGATGATCCTGAGTTTGGTTTTGGTCATGTAAGGATGCAGACATGGCTTCCCATGAATATTTTCATAAATCTTAATGGTCGCCACTGGCTTGAGAAGCAGTTAATAAAAAATAAAATTGCTTTTATAAAAGACAGAAACAGTTTTCCCTGGATAGGAGATCTTGACACTGCACAAAAGTTATTGTTTGATCAATTAAAAACTGATTGGAATTCATTTCTCTGTAATATTGCTCTTTCTTTATGTCCTGATTTAAATAATATTTTTAATCCTTTGAAAATGGATTATTATTGGTCTGCAGATGATACAGAGTGGGCGACAGATGTTATGTTTAAATCAAAAGTCGAACTTGATAAACTATATCCTTTTCTCTTGGAATACGGAATGAAAGTTTCAGATAGTATAAGCGTTCTCAGGTATTTAGATAAGTCAAAGATAACAACATCCGGAAAAATCAGAGGAGTTTTACCTAATGAGATAATGAGTGACTGCAGAAAACGTTTTGAAGGAATAAAGCTAAAACACTGGGTAAACTCTAATTCTGTAAAAATGTATAACAAAAGTGGCAATCTTCTGAGATTTGAAACGACTATAACAAATACAGGAGAATTTAAAGTATTCAGAAAACCTGAGAATGATGATACAAAGCCTGAATCATGGTTAAAAATGCGTAAAGGTGTAGCTGATCTATATCGTCGGTGTCAAATAAGTCAAAAGTCAAACAATAGATATGCAGACGCAATAAGTGCTGCTAAAGTAAAAGAAACATTAAAAGAAGTTTCAGGCAGCTGCTGTCAACGAATAACCAAAAAAGGCAGAAAGCACAGAGCTATAAATCCATGGAATATTGAAGATTTCAAACTTTTACTCTTTCTAACCAAAGGCGGAATAAGTATTAACGGGTTTAGAAATTCTGATATAAAGTTCCATCTGTTTGGTAATACAAAAAAGCTTCTAGAAAAAGATAAAAAATACTTTTCTGGAAAAGCAACAAGGTACATTAGATTATTGCGGGGACATGGTCTGATAAGGAAAGTACCCAAAGAAAATCGATATGTTTTGACAGAAAAGGGACGGAAGTTCTCTACGTCATTGATATACGCTTCAAATGTTGATGTAGAGAAACTTATGGATATTGCACAATGAAAACCTTGTTAAAAAAACAAGAAGTTTATTGATTGTAGTACTTATAAAACCATTTCTGCTTCTTCCGATTTGAGGTTTATATCCAATGGTGGGATTTCTCTGTCCTTTCTGTATGAAAGCTGCATCAGGATCCGAAATGCTGAGGATTTTCTCTCTTGACGGAAGTTTTATATTTTCATTAACAAGAAGTTCGGCATAATACAGTACATAAGCGGCATCATTAAGATCACTGTCTATTTTAAACCAGAGCCTGTCAAGAGCAAGACTTTTATCCGGGGTTAAGTCAGATGTTTCATATTTGATCAACATTTTTTCCTGTTCGTCGAAAAAAGATTTTATAACATTATCTGCAAGACTTACAAAGAGTTTAAATTTTTCCTTAACATTTCCTTTCATTCCCTTTTTGCCTATCTGCATATTGATAAAAGCAAGATGTGATTTCAGTTTTTTCATTCTTGTATCAAGCCATCCGTCACTCAGCATGGGAAAGCCAAACTCATCAGTTAGAAACCTGAAGCTTCTGTAAACCCGGTCAAGAAGTTTATATAAAACTGAAATGTCCGTTGGATATGCTGTATTTGCAGCAACATCTGTACTGTCTATGTAAACTTCATTGAAATCATCAAGACCTTTAAGGAGAATAAGCATGGAAAGGCTATCCATTATCAAACGTCTTGTTTTATTGGAAACTGCATTCAGGTTTTCACGCACAGTGTTCGAACCGGGAACCTTATAGCTGTGATGAGCAAGAACCGCGCTAATACTTATTGAATCATGTATTGCCTGTTTGGCTGCGTGGTCACTTATGCTTCCCCACAGTCCTCTGATGATAAGAAAATAAAGTACTAATTCCGGCTTCAAACGTTCCCGACCTGTTTTTTCGAGTTTTACCGGCTCTGTTATTTCTATACAGTCAAACAAATAGTAATTTCCGTTTATGTGCACATCATTATAACGTTTTACTTCATTGCGGATCAGTTTCTTCTTCTGACCGTGTATATCCTGATCTCGGACTATTGATTCTCTGATTTCAGGAAACTTTTCCAGAAGTTCGCGACTTTTTCGAAAAATTTCCATTAAATCGGTATCTAATTCTTCAATTATGTTGAAATCAAACGGTAGGTAAGGAACATTATATATCATAAATTTGCCTTTCACTTTATTCATTTACGCTCAATATAGAGCGTTGAAAGGCAAATTTACATTTGCGATAGCAAAAAATTAATTAGAAGCGAGTCGCGAAAAACTTTTCGTGCAGCTTCTCCCCTGAAACATCAGGGGTTATTTTTTTTGTTTTATATTTAAATTTTATTTTTCATTATAATAAATAAGACAAACGAAGTTGTGTTTTTTAGAGACTAAGTCTCCCCTACGGGATATAAAATTCACCAATGATAAAAACATAACACAACATCTCACGCTAATTACCGGGGTAAAACCACCATAGAAGTGCCGAGCTTTTATATGTTTGCCTAATTTTCATATATTTAAATTATTTTATTGTTATATTGCTTTTTCAATGGGAACTAATTCATATCCCATATTCATTGCTCTTTTTTTTAGATTTTTATAGACTCTTTTTTTGTAGTTTTCATCATAGAAATTTATATCCAGCGCCTTATATTCCTTTTGATTTTTTACCATATTATAAAATATTACTGCCAGCTTGGCTGCTGTAGCAGTAACGGCTTTTGGGCCTCCTGCTCTTGCCCGTATTCTCCTGTAGAATGCGCCGAGATAACTATTGCTGTTTTTAAGAGATGTGGCTGCCATTCTTAAAGCGGCTGCAGCACGATTGGATACTTTTCTGGTTTTATTTTTTAGAATTTTCCCTCCACTTATTTCTTTATTTACGCATAATCCGAGCCATGATTTAAAATGCTTATCTGTCTCCCATTTGCTTAAATCTGTTCCTACTTCTGTAAGTAAAGTAAGCACTGTTGTAGACTGAAGGCCATGAACCTGCGTTAAATCAACACCAAAAGCTTCATATAAATATGGCCTTAAATTAAAATTAGGCTGATTTGAATTTGATCTTTTAGTTCCATCGGTTGCCGGAGGAGGTGGTACAAGATTGCTGTCTATTTTTTTATTAAGTTTATCAAGAAGATTTTTTTTTCTCTGTCACACTCAAGTATCTGATTCTGCTCAAATTCATAAGCTTCATAACTTTGCTTAAGCATGAAAATATGCTCATCTCTATAATCTCCTTCAAGTGCTGATGCAACCTCTTTTTCTGTAGCTCTCAAACGTCCGTCTCTAAGTTTTGCAAGCTCTGATGGACTCCTTTCTCCATTCAGTATTTTTCTAATTATTGCCATGCCTGTTTTTCCTGTTATATCCGATACAGCTTTGTCAAGTCTAATATTTGAAAGCTGAAGTGCTTTTTGCATATGTTGAACATGACGGCTCAAATCTCTTATCATATTATCCCTATGACGTTTTAATGAACGAATCTCACAAATCGAATTTTAAGGACGAAAAGAGGCTTTCAACAAACCGTAGGAATGAAGACGCTGAATCCACTGACAGTCATAAATATCCGTTTTAGGGTATCCGGCTACGCTTTTAAAATGCCTGGCATTTACAAGTATCGTAAGCGTCAATTAGCCCCCATCTTTTAATCTTCTTTCACAGTGTTAATTTTATAATATTTCTGTAATGAATTATTAACATCTTTGAGGAGGTTCAGTAATGGCGAATCATAAATCCGAGAATATAGTCAAGTGGAAGCATGAAGTATCTAAGTGGTCTGCATCAGGTTTAAGCCAGCATGAGTACTGCCGCAGAATGAATATTCCCTGCAGTACATTTCATGGCTGGTACAGCAAGTTAAAGAAGCTTGATGTAGAAGTTGCAGCTGCGGTTACAAGTAGTTTTGTCAGGATGAAGTTCAATGATTCAAGGTTATTATCTGAAGAAGTTCAGTCAAAGTTATCAGGAGTTAATATTTCGATTGGTGAATCTGTTAATATTTGTCTCAGCAGAGGATTTGAAGTAAAGGATTTTCAGAGAGCTGTTAAAGCACTGCTGGAGGTGTTATGATCAATATCAGTCATTCATTAATTTACTATAAACGTCTTGAAAAAGGTAGATTCATCATAGATAACACAGGTAGAACAGAACTTTCAAGACGAGACTTTCTAATGCTTTTTGAAGGTATAAAACCCAGTAGTATGGATAAAAGATTCAACTTGAAAAAAGTTAGCTGAAATCTAAATTTTGAGTGTAAATAATACTGTTGCGCTGTATCTTTTTATATGGATGCAACAGTAGAACAATCAGTTAAAACAATAGAAGAGCTTGAGAGTAAAAACCGCTTTCTGGAAGCCGAACTACTTTGTCTTAAAGAACAGCTTGAGTGGTTTAAGAGACAGGTGTCTGGACAAAAATCAGAGCGTTTTATAGAAGAATTTCCTCCTGAATTGCCTGTACTTCCGGGATTGAATATTCCAGAAAAAGATGAAACAAAAGTAGGGTTGAAGGTAATTCCTGAGCATAAACGTAAAAAGAAAAGCAAAAATAAAAATCAGTATAAAGTAGAGTACCCCGATACTCTGGATGTCAAAGAGGAAGTAATAGATATTCCTCCTGAAAACAGAATACACCCTGAAACGGGAGAAGAGTTAGTAGAAATAGGTCGTGATGTTACAGATAAGCTTGGGTACAGAACATCTTCCTACTATATACACAGAACAGTTACAGTTAAATGCAGTAAAAAACAATTCACTTGCCGGCGTTGTTCAGTGTTCTGTTCCTGACTGTATTGTTACAGGTTCAAAGTTTACACCGGAATTTATGGCTCATATTGTTACTGAAAAATATGCATACCATATGCCAATATACAGAATACAGGAAAAGCTTGCAGCTCATGATATAAAAGTAACACGGCAGACATTAAGTTCGCTTATTATGAATATTGGCCTTAAGTTGACACCTATATATGATCAGATGAGAGAAAATCTTTTTAAATCAGGTTATCTATTTACAGATGATACCACTGTAAATATGCTTGATCCAGGCAATGGTAAAACAAAAACTACAAGAATATGGATATACTCCTGTGCCAATCCCAATGCACCTCCATATCAGATATATTCCTTCAGCCCTGACAGAAGTCATTTCTATCCAACAAATTTCCTTAAAAATTTTGAAGGTATTATTCATGCTGATGCATATGATGCATATGTAAAGCTTGATGCTGATGAAAGCTCATGTATTGACTGGGCAGCATGCTGGTGTCATGCGCGCAGATATTTTGAAGAAGTAAAATCTATTGACTTGAAACTCAGAGATAATGTCCTGAGAAAAATCAGGTATTTGTTTATGTTTGAAAGGCTGGCATGGAAAGCTGATTCGCAAACAAGGCTGAAAATAAGACAGGAACATGAACTTAAAGTTGTTGATGAAATTTTCACAATGCTCAGAGAAAAAGTAGTTGAAGGTACACTGCTACCAAAATCCAATCTGGCAAAAGCTATAGGATATATGCTTAAATATGAAAATAACTTCAGACTCTATCTGAATGATCCAAATATCAGAATGGAAAATAATACTGCTGAAAGAGGATTAAGAAAAGTTGTACTCGGCAGAAAAAACTGGCTTTTCTTTGGAAGTAAAAGAGCAGGTGAAGCTGCTGCTGTTATATACTCGCTTATTCAAACATGCAGGATTATGGGAATAGAACCATTTGAATATATGACTGATATCTTCAAAAGGCTGATGACACACCAAAACAACAGACTCTTTGAATTACTTCCGGACAAATGGGCTGAAGCCAGGAATATATAACACTGATGTAAGAATTGACTGATTGTACATAAATCATATATATGGACACAATATCCTAATTGACAATCTTCAGTTCTGTAAGCAGAATTGACTGATTGTACATAAATCATATATATGGACAGATTTTACGTTTACCAAGTATCACTTCAAAACCAAACTTTTCAAGCATTCGATAAACTGGTATCCAGTATACTCCTGTAGATTCCATTGCTATACTTGTTATTCCACATTCTTTAAACCACTGGCACATTCTTTTCAATTCTCCAGTATAAGCTCCAAATTTTTGAACATTTTTTTCTGTATGAGTTGCAGGTACACATGACCAGTGAAATTCTGAGCCAATATCTATGCCTGCTGTATCAGGATTCAACATTGTCATTGCATTTGTTATTCTGATTCTTGACTTATTAGATTTCTTGCCATAACTTTTCATAGTATTTCTCCAGCTTTTTTTGTTGTTGCTTAAAATATAATTTAAGCCTGGAGAAATCTAACACAGAGTGTTTCTGTTAGATAAAACTTCGATTTTTCCGAAGACTGACGCTAATTAGCTTAAGTCCGAAAACTGTTAGGGATAAATATTCTAACTTAAAACTGTTCAGATTAGAAAAGATAAGCAACAAGTTTAAAGGAGTAAAATGACAACAAAAAATGTTGTGCTCATTGTTCGACAATTTCATAAAATTGGAGGACTTGAAAAATATTCACTTTATACCGCTAATTCATTAGCTGAGAGAGGACATAATGTTACTATATTAACTACAGGAAAACCATCAAAAGCAACATTGCATAATGATATAAAATTTCATTATTTAATGCTTGGGCGTGGTCCGAATTTTAATCGGCTAATGAGATTTGATAAGGAATGTCAAAATTGGTTGAGAAATAATTTTGCGCCTATTGTATTAGGTATGGATATTCAAAGCTTTCAGACACATATACGGGCAGGGTATGGAGTTCATGCTGCATATTTAGATAGAAGGCGTGAATTCGAACATTATTATAAGAGAATTTCTTTTAAATATAATCCTCTTCATAGAATTAAACTGGCACAGGAAAAGAATGCATTCGAACATCCGTTATTAAAGAAAATAATAACTAATTCAAATATGATAAAAGAAGAGGTACTAAAATACTATAATGTTTCTCCAGAAAAGTTAACAGTAATTCATAATGGTGTTGAATTTGATAGAATTGAGAAGGATTTTTCCGTCTGGCATGAAGAAAAGGATAGTATTCTGAATTCATTAAAATTGCCGAAATCAGCATATCACTTTCTTTTTGTCGGTATCGGTTTTAAAAGAAAAGGACTTAAGCAGTTGTTATTAGGCTTATCTTTACTTAACAATAGGAATTTTACTTTGTCAGTTGTTGGAGATGATAAGAATATAAAGTATTATAAGAGATTAACGAAAAAGCTTAATCTTGACAATAAGGTCTTTTTCTTTGGAAAAAGAAAAGATATTCGACAGTTCTTTAAATATTCGGATTGTTGCGTTATTCCATCTTTATATGATCCATTTGCCAATGTTACCTTAGAGGCTCTTGCGATGGGAGTGTTTGTTGTTACTTCTGAATATAATGGTGGGAAAGAAATTTTAACTTCGTCTAATGGTGCTGTGATTGAAGATATCTCAGATGCTAATTCAATGAAAAAAACTCTGGAGTCAACATTAAAACTGAAAAAGACAAAAAAAAGTGCCGTTAGAATAAGACAGAGTGTGAAGCACCTTACTTTTAAAAACCAGTTAGATAAGCTTATAAATGTTATTGTGCAGAAATGAGAAAATAATATTAAAATTTAAATTAAACAAGTAATTTATAAAGGTCGGAATAAAAAAGTTTGTCGTGGTATGGGGGGGGGTAAGCAAAAAGTTGTTCTGCTTGTGTTAGTTAAAGCAGTGCCACGTCCCATGGGGCTAGTTGTTTTTTAAACATCTGTATTTAGTAAATATTTTCTTTATCCCCCTGTTTAAAAAGGGCCGTATTAAGGTTTTAGTACTAGATAATAATTGGATATCTGATTTCAAGAAACCTTAAACAAGATTCACAAAAAGAAAAGATTTAACCTAAAATTTACGAAGGAAGAGATATTAAAAGCTTTTTAAGCTTAAGATAAAAAGATTTCAATATTTTCTCTGACTTTTTGCTGGAGAATTAACAATGATATTATTTTGGAGAAATTGTGGATAAATTATCAAAATATAGACAGCGTTTTAGAAAATTAAAGTATTATATAAGCAATGGAACTCAAAGTTTATTACCATCAATAATATTTCAGTTAAAATTAAAGGCCAAATTAAGCAATATAAATATTTTCAATGAAAATTACATTATAGAGAGAGTTAATTATTACAATAAAATAAATAAAATAATTAGTATTGATAGAAATTATTTATTTGAAAAAGAATTTAACAGTGCAAAAAAAGGTAATGTAGGAAGTATTTCACAAAAGATTTCTGATTTTAAGCTCACAAAATTACACAAACACACATACTATTATGATCTGAATAAATATTTAAATTATTTTAATACTAATTTAAGAATATCTTATTTGTTTGGTGATATTACTCATATACCAGTTATCCCTGCAATACTTAAGAGCAGGCCTATTTCAGATGATAATAACAATTCCATTCTTTTCAAATTAAATAAAATACGGCATTTCAATTTTATAAAAGATAGAAGAAACTTTGAGAATAAACTTGATAAGTTAGTATGGCGGGGAGTTGCACACCGGCAGCATAGAATTGATGTTATGAAACAATTCTATAACAATAAGTTATGTGATGTTGGGCAAATAAATAAAAATACAGGAGAAACAGTTCCTTGGCAAAAAGATTTTATGGGAATATATAATCAGCTGAAATATAAATTTGTGCTTTGTATTGAAGGAAATGATGTAGCTACAAACCTGAAATGGGTTATGTCTTCAAATTCGATAGCAATGATGGTTAAACCAAAGTTTGAAACGTGGTTTATGGAAGGTAAGTTGATTCCGAATTATCATTATGTGCTCTTGAAAGATGATTATTCAGATTTGGAAGAAAAAGTAGAGTATTATTCATCTCCTGAAAATCTACCTGAAGCATTAAATATAATAAATAATGCTCATGCTTTTATTGATCAGTTCAAAGATAAAAAAAGAGAAGATTTAATATCATTGCTGGTGTTGAAAAAATATTTTGAAAAGTCAGGACAGATAAAGTATTAATATGGAAGAAGTAAAAATTAACACGAAGAAATGGTTTGCAGGCTTTTGTTTACTGCATGTGTTTCTTTGGACAATAATTCCTGCAATTTTTGTGTCCAATGTTTATATGGATACGGCAGAAAGCATAGCCTGGGGGTTCCAATGGCAGCTAGGTTATGATAAGCATCCTCCTTTAACTGGTTGGCTTGCAGCTATTTTTTCCAGTTTGGGCCCATATATTAATTTCCAGATATTTCTATTAGGAACATTGATGAGCTTGGTTACTTTTTGGGCTGCTTGGAGAATTGCATCCAGAATATTAACTCCAGTTAAAGCTTTGGTTAGTGTTTTATTGCTTGATTGTGCTTTGTATTATAATTGTTATTGTGTAACAATTACACCTGATACGACTCAAATACCTTTTTGGGCTTTAGTTTTTCTTGCCTTCTTTGTTGCTTTGAAAGAAGAGAAGATTTTTAATTGGCTAATACTGGGAATCGTATGCGCACTTAATTTTTATTCTAAATATTCTGCTCTTTTAGTTTTTGCTTCAATGGCAGCTTTAATCCTTTTTACTGCTGAAGGACGTAAACAATTATTTAAAAAAGGTATTTATATCTGTTTTATTACTTTTTTTATATTAATAATTCCACATCTAATATGGTCTTATCAGGATGGCTTCAGTGAAGTTGGATATGCTTTCAATTCCGGAATAGAGGGGAAAATTGAACAAAGTTATACTCTGTTGGAAAGAATTATTTTTGGATTGAATTTCATAGGGGGGCATATTGGTTTTTCTATTCTTGCAATTTTACTAGCCTTGTTTTTTCTTTTTTGTAAGAGGGATAAAAGTGTAAGTATTTCTCGTTTTGATAAACAGTTTATTTATTTTATGGCTTTTGGACCAATTATTTTAACATTGATTTATCCAATAGTTTTTAATGCTAGATTACTTCCTCGCTGGGGGTTTTCTATGTTTTCTCTTTTTGGTATTATTGCCATGATGTGGATAAATCCGGTAATTACAAAGAAAGTGTTTAAAAGATTCGTAATACTATTTTTATTAATTGTTTGTATTATATCAATAAGTTATAGCGTTTTTTATGGATATTGGGCAGCAAATGTTAATGGTAATTATAGACCATGGACATATTTCCCAGGACAGAATATTGCAAATAGAGTCACAGAAATTTGGCAGAAAAAATACCATACACCACTCAAATATGTTGCTGGTTCACATTATCTTGTTGCTTATATTACAGCATATTCAAAAGTTCATCCAATTCCGTTTTTTGACTGGAAAGAAAGCGAGTCAAAATGGATCAATGTTAAGGATTTGAAAAAAGATGGTGCGGTATTTGTTTGGTGGACGAAGAATAGTCCTCAGGGAATGGCAAGTAAAAAAGTTTTGGCTGAAGTGAAAAAATGTTTTCCTAACTTAGAAAAGCCAGAAATACTTCATTTTGATAAAATTGGAATTCCAAAAGATGGCAAGCCGATTCTAAAAAACTACTTAAAAGAGCATTGTCCTAAGTTATTAGCTAAACCCGTAATACATCAGTTCTTTCCTGATAACTCTGCTACAGTGGATATTGGCTTTGCAATATTGCCGCCAAAACAATGAACAATGAGTAATAATCAATAAACAGGAGAAAATGAATTCTTAAAAATTCTATGTTTTGATTGTTGGAATATGCTGAAAGACTTTTTTGTTAATGGTGATTGGTGTAAATAATTGGATTGAAGCCTTCTAATTTTTTTGTAAAATGAATGATAATTGTTGAAAATATATGAATAGACTCCTAAATCAAGTTGAGAAGAAAACAGTTTATTTGTCAGCTTTAGTTTGGCTAGGATTATTTCTTTTCTTGGCTACTTTTATTCTTAATAAAACCTAAATTGAAGAGAAAAGTTAATAACGAGGTTTTTTCAGCTCTTCCGGTTTAACATCAAAAGCTCTAAGAATATCTTTTTGTGTTTTTGATATTTCGCTTACAATGGATTTTCCGTCAAAATCTGAGCATCTTATTTTACTCATTTCTGCCAGCATTTCTTTCAGAGTAAACTTTTCAAATAACTTTTTCTTTTTCATAATTGAAGAAATTTTGCTATAGATTATTAACGCTATGAATTTAATAAAAATCCTGCCGTCAGCATTATATTGGCTGTGAACTCTTAACCTGTTTCCGTCCAGTTCATTTTTTTCAACATCAAAAAGTTTTTCTACGGTGTCTCTGTTTCTGTAGCGCTCAAGCAAACATTCTTTTTTTATTTTTTCAGAGTTTGAAAGCAGTACAAAATATCCTGATTTTATCAGGTAATTCTTTATATTTCTATGGTTTAATTCAATACAGCCGGTTTTTCTGTTAAGCTTAAAATACTGCAGATATTTTTCAGGAATACAATTATTTCTAAACTCCAGATAATCTTTCATTTTTTCAAATTTCTTACTAAGTAGTGGCTGACCGAAAACTCTATTTTTCCGAAATTGTCGCCACTATTTTTTCATGATAATTTCAAATTAACCAGCTAAACAAAACTAAAAACTTTATTTTCTCAAAATAATACCTCAAATTGCCTATTTTTAGATACATCGGTTACATGTCAAATCAAACAACCTACAAAATTTAGAATAAAAAATTAGCTTACGCTACCAGTCTTCTTTTTACCTGCTTCATCTTCTCAGAATGCTTTTTGCGCAGGCTCTCTTTTTCCTGAATGATATTTCCTAAAATTTGGATATTTCTGGCAAGTACAGCATATGATACATAACGTCTAAAAGCCCTTATTCCTTTATCAGGGCACCTGTCAAGACCATGATTTTCAAGAGCATTTATTGCAGACTCCACTGCTGAATGTTGATTTTTTGACTTTTTGAAATCATTAGCAAATTCCTCTTCTTTATTTTTTTGACTTAACTTCCCTTTTTTAGGCATTATGACTTTATCCAGGATTTTGGATAACTCTTCTTTGTTATCCGGTTTCCAGAAGCCTTTATCAAAACTGCATCTTTTTACATTTGGAAATTTAGCAATAGTTTCCCTGGTAAACTCTACTGCTATATCACGATCTGTTTGCTTTTCCATTATTTTATGATTCAGGATGAAACCAAACTGATCTTCGATTATGCAAACATTTTTTCCTAATTCCTGAGAAACTCCGGCTTTGCCTTTTGACAGCCACTCTGTGTATTCTTCAAAAATTGAAAATATTTTCTCTTCGTGAGGGATTTTTTCTTCATTCACAATTCGCCTCAAAGTTAAATCAATAAATTTTTCCCCATATCCTGTAAATTTCACAATAGGTGTAAGGGCAAGTTCAACTGTAATGTCGGTCGTTGTTTCTCTTATTCTTTCAATATCTGCCATGGCTCTCTCCAACAGTAGTTCTGCATATTCAGTATAAGCCTGACAGGCTGTTTTTATCTCAGCTTTTCGCTCTTCTTTTTTACTTTCGTCTTTAGATGTAGAATGTTTCATTTTCTGGAGCTTACGCATTTTATTTTTTAATTTTTGCAACAGACTTTTGCTTTGTCGCCAACCACTTATATTCAGGTCTTTGCAAACATTGGAAATTAACTCTACTGTTTTGCGAACTGAGTCAAATAAAAGGTTTATGTCAGTAGGATAATGAACATTGCTTTCAACAACAAAAGAATCACATCTGCAATTTAAATCTTCCGTTTTTTTTTAAGAGTATGACCATATTCTACAACTATTGTATTAACTGCATCCAGAGTTTCAGGCTTAAAGAGACTTATGTTATCTTTCAATGTTTGCAGTGGATATTTTTTATCATCAATCCATTTAGCATGCCCGAGCATTTCGCGAAGAGTAGAATGATTATCTGCCATTTCCTTAACCTTGTCAAAATCCCAGTTGCAGTTTAAACGAAGTGTTCCAAGTACAAGTATTTTCCAAAGCTCCATTCCGGGGCGTCCAGTTTTCTTAGATGCTTTTGGAAGAGAATCTTCAAGTACTGTAAATACTTTCTCACGTATTTCACTATTGCAGTAAATAGCCTGCAGCCCCATCAATAACTTAGGTATTTCATCTCTTGACCTTAAATCAAATTGTATCCCTGCAATATCAACCTCTCCTAATTTCATCTGACTATCGAATGCTTTTCTCACACCTTAACTCCGAAGTTTTGAATATTATCAATTTTATCACTATTAAATAATCTATCTGTATGCAATATTTAACTCGTTTATAATAAATAATTTACATTATTTTAATGTAGCATTTTTTTGCAGATATGATAACTTTTAAAGATGAAATTTCAGGTTTTATTACACTATTTTTACTAAGATTGCCTTAATACAACTAACTCTCAATAAAAGGTTTATACAATTCTCGTTCAAGCACTAAGTATTTTTTCCTTAATGCTCAATATCTTATGCATAAAATTATTACGCAAATCTGCCTCTGCCTTTTCATTATAAAACAAGTGTGCTCTGTATTTTACACCTTCAATGTCAAGTGTATCTTCGATGTAATGAAGTATTTCTTCATTGTACTTAAAGGCGGTTTCTGTCTGTCTTAGCTTTTTTCTGTTGGCTTTTAGCAGTTCAACAACTTTTTTCATACTGTATGTCATAGGTTGTATAAACTGTATTTTATCACTTAAAGCATTCATTTCCATAATGTTAAGTCTAGAGCAAAAGCCCCTGTCAAGAATTAGTACTGCATTTGAGAAGTCATAATATTCAAGCTGTGTTAAGCTCTTTTTTAATGTTGTTACATCTGTTATGCTGCCCGGATAAAGCTGATAAAACAAAGGGATAGAATTTTTATTACATGCAATTCCAAGATTAGTCTGCGGGAGGTTTTCATGATCTCTGTTATACCCCCATTCGATAAAATCTATATTATCTGAATAACTGGGAATAGACGTTATATCGTAGTAAATATCTGAATCAGTTCCGGTTTTACTAATCCAGGAGCTGAAAAAATTCCGAATTGCGATCTGATTACTTCCTGCTTTTTCACAAAGTGAAGAGATCTCACGGGAATGAAGTGAGCGGCTTTTAATATTGCAATGCTCATGAAACCACTGCGGAAATAAATACATTGGACTGCCTGAACATATTGAATATACTGCCAATGCAATAACCTCATTATAGTCATCCGGAAAACATTCTGACAGAATTTTTCTCAATCCAAGATTAGATATAATAGTGTTTAATAAAAACATATTTCCATACTTTTTATAAACTATTTCGATGTTATTTAACTTTTTAGGGCATTTTTTCTTATTTTCAGGCCCAATGTAAGTTCTTTTTTGGCGCGACTGTTTATTTTCTTTATCCCAATAACTATCAACACGATAAAGGTAAATATTACCCTTTATTTTCTGTTTTGCTATATATGACATAGTACTAACCTTTTTTAATAACTTGTTTTAATGGTTAAAATACTATGTACAAGCTGGTTATCAAATCAATAAAACATCGTTATTAACTTTTTTCTTCAATTTAGGAATAAAAAGTCTTCTATGGATGCAACCGTTACGTATAATTATTGGAACGCTAAGAAAAAATAAATCTTTTTAACCTTAATTAAACACTTCGTATCTGTAACTCCTTAATAGTCAACGAAAAGATCTTTCATTGTTCTTCACCACGTATAATTTCCCACATCCATTGGATTTCTAATACCGACGAGTTCAAAGTATTTTTTCTGCAGCGAAGTAATCTCTGTTACTTTAGCCCGGGTTTGTTTTTTTAGGTAATATAGGAGAACCTGTCACCTTATCAGAAATACTTGAAAAGATGGGTTATTTTGAAGATTATCTTCCGGGACTTGACCCTACTCTTGTAATGGACAGGGGTATAGCCACGAAGGATAATATAGAACTTTTGAAAGCTAAAAACCTGCCTTATATTCTTATAACCAGAGGTCCCCGCAATAAACATTATCTTAATGAATTTGAAAATCACAGTTCAAATCCTGAATTTGAATCAATCATCAGAAATAAAAAAGAGATAAAAATTAAAAAAATAGAAAAGCCTGATTCTGATGTAGTTGAGGTTCTTTGCATAAGTCAGGGTAAAAAAGAAAAAGAAGAAGCCATAAACAGAAGATGGACCGAGCGGGCCTGTGAAGATCTTGCTTCTCTGCAAAGATCTGTTTCTAAAGGAACTATAAAATTAATGGATAAAATTTACAGGAAGCTTGGCAGACTTGAAGAGCGTTATGCTGGTTTTAATAAATATTTTTCATTAGAATTGATCGAAGACGATCAAAGACCCGGATACGCATCAGAACTGAAATTTCAGGAAAATCAGGTCTTTGATATTGATAAAAATGACTCAGACTCTCTTCAGGGCACTTATGTAATAGAAACAGTACATAAAGATAAAAGTGCAGAGGAAATATGGCATCTCTATATGACGCTTACCAGAGTTGAAGAAGCCTTTAGGTGGATGAAATCAGATCTTGGAACAAAACCGGTTTATCATCAGATAGAAAGAAGGACAAAGGAACATCTCTTTATTTCTGTTCTTGCATACCATCTGCTTATAAATATTGAATATAAATTAAGGCAGGCAGGTGATAAAAGAAGGTGGTCTAAAATCCGCCAGGTACTTGGTACGCATCAGAGGTCTACTATAATAATACCGGATAAAGAACAGAGGATTCATCATGTGAGAATATCAGGAACTCCTGAACCAGGTCATACTAAAATATATGAGATGCTAAAAATAAAGCCCGGGAAAATGCTGAAAAAGTATATCGTTGCAAAAAGGTTGTAGTCACCCAAAAAATGACCGACAGCCTCAAAATGAAGACTAAACGATCAAACTTGGGCTAGGTATTTATTTCTTTGAATGAATTATCATTAAATTTAGGTCATGATTGAAAAATTATTTGTATTCCTATTGGATAAATATATAAATCATTACTTAAATGTTTTGATGCTAGTTTACTAGATATAAAAGAAAAATGCTTTTTTGAAGATAACCAATTTGGGGCTTTTGGGGTATATGAATCATTTAAATTTTTTGTTAAGAATTGATCAAATCTAGCTTCTTCTCTGCCTGGGTAATTTTATTAATTTTGATTTACCATTTTTATCTACTTTTATGCCATTTGTAAAAAGTAGACTTTTTACGCAGGAAGCTGATATATTTTGAACTAGGTGAAGCTTGTTTTCTGTTGGACAGTTCCATGGTTCAGGTTCTTTAATTAACTTAATTTCTAAGTTATCATCAATATATAAAAGTCCCCAGCTGTCTGCTAATTCATGAGGATGCACTGAATTTTCAGGTACTGCTAGGTAAAGGTAATCAGCAAGTTCTGCTTGTCTTATTTTTTCAAATCTGCTGCCGTTGTATAAAGCTCGCTCAATTTCATTTATTTTTTCAATGCATTTATGGTATTCTTTGTTTGATGAACGTGAATAATTCCAGTTTTCGTATTCAGGAAAAAGATTATCATCCATTTTGAGTTCTGGTTCTTCTTGCCTGATTATTGATTCAATTTCAGTTCTTTTCTCTTTTTCTACTCTAAGCATTGGTAGTAATTCGTTTTTAGCAGCACAGTCAGGCCAGCATTGTTCTCTATCATGTCTTATTTCAATAATAACAGTTTTTACAGGATATAAAATTTTATGCCCTTGCTGTTTTATTGATTTAGACCAGAAGGCCGCAACATCTGCCTGGAACCTTGATATTCTCGTGGGAACCATTGTACCTATTCCTGAAGGCTTTTCAGGTAATAACCATTTTACAATTGCACGTCTCATATCTTTAAACGAGAGAGGTTGTAATTCTTTTTTAAGAGTTTTTTTTTCTGTTACATTCTGTGAAGAAGTTATTTCTGCTTTATTAAAATCAAATGTTAATTGATAATCATCTTCCATAATAATTTTCCTGAATTGAGTCGAGAAATAGTTTTAAAACTGGTAGCTATAAACTATAGCCATAAAGGTAAGTATCCACTGCTTTTTTTATCAAGATTAGAATTATTTAACATATTGTTGAGAGAGTTAAGCAATGCTTGTTTTTCTTTTGGAAACCTTGCAGCAATTGGAATGGGATTGGAGGAATGGTTAGCTCTGAAAATTGTATTATTTAGTTCTATGCCATCAATTATTTTATAAAGCTCTTCTACTATGCCATATTCAGAAAGAGTTTCATAGCCTTTATACATTTTAAAGTCTGGAGCTTGAACAAAACGTAAAGCAGCAAGAAATTTTGGCTGCATCCTGTTTATGGTTTTAACTGTTTCTTTTGCATGCTTTGAGCTTAAAGTTTTACCACCCAAGCCAAGTAATATCATTACAGACATTCTAATACCGGCTTCCTGCGCTTTTTTGACAGCTGTAGTCATTCCTTCAGCTGTTTCTTGCTTGTGTACAAGAGATAATACTTCATTACTGCCGCTTTCTAAGCCAAGATATAGCGTAAAAAGTTTAAGCTTTTTAAGGTTTTTAAGTTCTTCAGGAGTTTTGGATATTATAGAACTACCGTTGGAATACATTGAAATTCTTGACAATTGCGGAAAAGTAGAATTTAGACATTCAAAAATCTGTTCCAAATGTTGATAAGGTAAAACCATAACATCACCGTCTGCTAGAAAAACCCGACGTATATGAGAATATCTTTTTGAACTTTTTTGAATATCTTTCAGTATATCCTCAAGTGGTCTAATATGATATTTAACCCCTTTGTACATGGGACAGAATAAACAAGTATTATGCGGGCAGCCATAAGCTACTTGGAAAATTAAACTGTCTGCTTCAGACGGTGGCCTGAAAAGGGGTTCATGATATTTCATAATTCTTTTCCGGTTAAAGCTTTATAAGCTTCTAAATATTTTTGGGATGTCTTTTGAACTATTTCAGACGGGAGCTCTGGAGCTGGAGGTGTCTTATCCCAATTACAACTTTCAAGGTAGTCTCTTACGAATTGCTTATCAAGACTTGGTGGACTGCATCCAATTTCATATTTATCAGCAGGCCAAAAACGACTTGAATCAGGAGTAAGAACTTCATCGATCAAAATAATTTCGTTATTTAAAACGCCAAATTCAAATTTTGTATCAGCAAGAATAATTCCTTTGGTTTGCGCATAGTCTGCTGCAGTAGTATAAATTTTCAATGTTAGATCTTTAATTTTATTAGCTGTTTCTTCACTAACTAGTTCTTTTGCTTTGTCAAAGCTTATATTTTCATCATGCAGGCCTAATTCTGCTTTTGTTGATGGAGTAAAAATTGATTTGTCAAGTTTTTCTGCCTGTTGATAATTCTCTCTGAGAGAAATACCGCATATTTTTCCTGTTTTTTGATAGTCTTTCCAACCGCTGCCGATAATATATCCCCGTGCGATACATTCAACAGGAAGAGGTTTAGCTTTTTTTACAATAATCGAACGGTCTTTAAGAGCATCTTTATGGTGTTGTAAGCTTTTTGGGAATTTTGCGAAATCTGCTGTTATTAAATGGTTAGGGATCCAGCTCATCATCTCAAACCAGAATAATGAAATCTGTGTTAATACTTTTCCTTTATTCGGAATACCGTTAGGCATAACACAATCAAAAGCACTTATACGGTCAGTTGCGACAAAAAGTAAACTGTTACCAAGATCATAAATATCACGAACTTTTCCTCTATTTAGAAGAGGAACAGATTCTATTTCAGTTTTGAGAAGAGCACCATTTAAGTCATATTTCATCTATTTGTCTCCCTGATAAAAAAATTACGATAACTATTAAAATATATTAATATTTCATATTTCAACTGTTATCGTAATGTGACCTGAGTCAATAAATTAAATTCAGCTTCAGCTAAATAGTAAAAGTTTAAAACAGCATTAAACCTGGATGCTTGAGATCTTAACTTTTGTTAAGTTCTGACGGTGTCCAACTTTTCTGCGATAACCTTTACGTCTTTTCATTTTGAAAGCAATAACTTTTTTACCACGAAAATGGTCAACGATTTCACCCTCAACTTTTGCGCCTTCAACTACCGGAGAACCTATTTTGATTTCTTTGCCTTCACCAATAGCAAGAACTTTCGAGAATTCAATTTTTTCGCCAATTTCACCATTAAGTGATTCTATATCAATAACCTCTTCCGGCTTTACTCTGTATTGTTTTCCTCCTGTTACTATAACAGCGTACATCGTATTATACTCCTTATAACTCTAATTTTTTTATCTCACCGATATTCGAAAAAATATAGATCGTAACCGGTTTCTGTTCTCATCATGCATGCGGGAACTAATTTAATCATGTATAATATTCAATACTATTAGCACCTGATTTAGCTAAGATTCTCAGTATTAATCTACCAATAGAAATACAATAATTAAACCCTATTTCACAAAGCTATCAAATATAAGCCATTTTTATAAAGTTACAAATGTGAAGATAATTTATTTGGAGGTTTTTCTGTAGAATTTATTTGACTCGTGCAGAAATTCTTACTATTTGTGTTCCACAGCACATATCATGTAATGCTCTTCTTTTTCCTGTCAAATACATGAAAAAGAGAGCAAAAATACCTAATACAAACATTAATACTGTAAACCAAAATGCCTTATGAAGGTATACTGGTTTACCTTCGTTTCCCTTTTGGACTATTATGATTCCCCAGAACCACATCCCAAAAGTTTGTGCAAAAACACCTAAACAAGCAGCATAATATACTAACAGTAAGCTAAAAGAAAAGAAAAAAGTCAGATAAAATGTCAGGTTTAAGCTTATGCTGTTATTGAGAATTAGGTTGGCCATAATACAAAGAAAACCAAATGATATTAGTCCTACGAGTATGTAATCGAATATTGCTGCAAAAAACCTAAGAGATATTGGGGAAGGATCAGGTAAGAAGGGATTCTTATAAGAGGTATGCTTTTTGAGTTTTTCATAAAGTTCTTCTTCATCTTCGATTTCTTCTAATGATTTTTTTGCCAGGTTATTATCTGCAGTTTTTTTGGTGTCTTTAGAGGTATCGGTGTTTTCATATTTTAATATTGAGAAGGTTTCTTTTAAAAAATCGTAGTCAGAAGCCTTTCTCCATTTTTTCAAAATCGCATTTCTCACTTGAGTGGCAGGAGTAATATCTCCTGTTTTTGCCCATTTTATCAGGATATCCTGGGAAACAGGGCCTTTTTCTTCTGTATCTATTAGAACTATATATTTCATATATTTTATCTCATAAGTAAAAAATAATTAATGTTTAAAAGCAGTTATACTCAAATCAAAATGCTTTTAGAAAAATTTGATAATAATCGAGTTCAATTTCTCGATATATTGCCAAAGTCTAGAATACCTTCGGTATACTTCGTTGCGCTTTTAAAAAATTATTTGTTTTTTTTGAGTTTTAAATTTAATCAAATATTTAATGTTTTATATTGAGTTATAATCAAAACAAAATAGTTTTAGATATCCAGGCAGTTACTGGAATTAGGCTGCTGCAAGCAGATCAAAAACTAAAATACCTTTGATATACTTTTATATTTTGCAGCGTTTTTAAATAAAAATCAATAGTAAAAAAAAAATAATTTTTAGCTTTTCAATGTTGCAATAATTTTAGTCTCTTATATACCTAATAAAGTAAGAATAATTAAACAAACAATGGAGTAGTTTTTTTATGAATAATCCTAAAAATTTTTTATATACCAAACAGCATGCATGGGTAAAAGTTGAAGATGATATTGCTGTTATTGGTATTACTGATGAACTGCAGGAAGTTCTCGAGTTTATTAATGAGGTTGAGTTGCCGAAAGTTGGAGATGAATTGGAAATGGAATTGGAGTGTGTGATACTTAATTATGACCGTGGGGCTTATGAGTTACCTTCTCCTCTTACTGGAAGAGTAACAAAGATAAATAAAGAACTAAGAAATAATCCTGAGTTATTGCATTCTTCTTGCTATAATGAGGGATGGATTTTTGAAATGGAAATTGATGAGCTGGATGAATTGGAGATGTTATTTAGTGCTGATGAATATGAAGATGAGATAGAAAATATGCCTGATCTTTAAACCCAAATAATGCATTTAAACTTTACAAAAGTTATAAGTAATTTATTTAAAAGGATTTTTTACGTTATCGCAATTGGTTATATTATTCATCTATTTTTGTAAAGTTTAAACCGCTACGGGATTGAGCATTATACTGTATCTGCTTCGTTAACTGCAATTTGCAGTAATTATTACAGCTACATTTTGTTGCCTCGCATCTACAGCATACTGCTCAATTGCATCATCAGGGTTAAATTTAGTTAAATTTTTATTAAAAATTGAGCCCTGGATTTTAATATATGTGAAAATTCAGGGCTTAGTTTTTTAAATGTTAATTATAATTTTCAATTATGACATATATCTTTTCAATTTTGGAGCTGAAACTGCCATTATTATACTTACTATTAAAGTTGCTATTCCCAGTTTGAAAAAGAGCGAGGTATAAATAGGAAGTGTTTGAACTGGATTAGTGACCCCTACTGGAATACTTGCAAAAGCAGCGACAAAACCACCAAGAACCATTGCAATTGCTGTAGACATAAACCATGCTCCCATCATGAATCCCATCATTCTCTGTGGTACAAGTCTTGCTACCATTGCCAGGCCAATTCCGGCAATTAGTATTTCTCCAACGCTCATTAACCCGACTCCGAAGAAAACCCATTCGCCTGCAACTAAACCTTTACTGTCAGCAAAGTATTGGGAAAGCTTCAAAAGAAGAAAGCCGAACGCACACAAGAACATTCCGAATGCAAACTTTGAGGGGAGAGACATATCTTTTTTCTTTTTTGCAAGTTTTGTAAAAATAGTAGCTATAATAGGACTACTTACCATGATCCAGAAAGGGTTAAATGACTGAAAGGAAAGTGGATCAAGAGGGATTCCAAATATATAATATCGAGTGTTCCTTATAACAAAAAGGTTTAATGATGTTGCTCTCTGTTGGTACAGAATATAAAAAACAACTGCTTCGCATATTAAGATAATGCAAACGACAAGTTTTGGACGTTCTTCTGGCGATACAGTTATAATTATTTTTATAAAGAACACAACAACAACAATTATTGCTGTATAAAGAAGGAGATGTGCTATAAACAGATGCTCAAGAAGCATTGCTGAGATTAATGCAAGGGCTATTGTAAAAACTAAAACTTTTATTAATCCTACAATGCTTATAGGTTGGAAATCAGGTTTTGAACCAGAATGTAACAAGACTTTATGAAAGAGCATATAGCTGAACATTGCAATCATTAGGCCGCAGAAACTAACAATAAAAGCAGCATTCCATCCCCAATGATGTGCAATAACAGGACTTGATAAACTTGCTACAAATGAACCGACATTAATAGCCATATAATACATCGTAAATGCGCCATCAACACGATGGTCATCCGGAGCATATAGTTTTGATATAAGGCTGGATGGATTTGATTTAAATAAAGCATTACCTGCAATGATTGTGCCTAATCCGTAAAAGAAATATTGTTCAGAGTTAATTCCCAGGATGAGATATCCGAGTGCTAAGACAATAGCTCCCAGTATAATAGTTCTTTTACATCCTAAGATTTTATCTCCAATATAACCGCCTACGCTTAGAAATGCGTAGGCAAGAGCAGCGAATGCACTAAATGTATTTTCTGATAATGCATCATCAAAATTTAGTTTTTTTATCATAAAATAAACTAAAAGAGCCTGCATACCATACCATCCGTAACGTTCCCAGAGTTCAATAAAGAATACAAGAGTGAATGGCTTTAGAGGTTTTTCTGCATAAACATTATGATCTACAATTTGTTCTGACATATTATTCTCTTACTTTTTAATTAAATTTCATACATAGTTTTAACTGTTTTCATTAGGTCGTAATGATCTTCTACTCCGCATAGTTCTCTGCAGGAATGCATTGCTAAAAATGGTATCCCAACATCAACAGAACGCATTTCCAAATGTGTACTGGAGATTGGGCCTATTGTTGAACCGCCTTTTTCATTTGAATGGTTTACAAATATCTGATACTGTGCTTTTGCCTTTTCGGCTATTGTTTTATAAACAGCTGTGGAGTCTGCATCTGAAGTATATTTTTGATTTGCACTGATCTTAATTGCAGGACCTCTGTTTATAACAGGTTTGTTAGTAATATCATTTTTTTCTGTTTTGTTTGGATGAATAGCATGTGCACCGTCAATAGAAAGAATAAAAGAATTAGAAACAGCTTTTAAAAAATCGTTTCTTGTTCCTCCTAGATTTATAATAATTCGTTCTAATACATTAGATAGGAATTGTGAGTCAGCTCCCTGTTTGGTGGAACTTCCTACTTCTTCGTTGTCAAAACAAACCATGACATTGGTTGTACTGTTGTTGTGTGATGCTTCTACAATCGCTTTTATTCCGGCATGGACTGCTTCCAGGTCATCAAGGCGAGGTGATGAGATGAACTCGTCATTTATACCTAAAATCGTTCCTTTTTCATATTCATATAGTAGAATGTCAAAATCAAGAATTTCATCTTTTTTTACATCTAACTCTTCTGCAATCAGTTTTAAAAGATAATTATTTTTTTCAAATTTGCTCGCGACTGTCTGTATGATTGGTAATAAATCTTTTTGGTTATTTATTGCTACACCATTGTTCATTTCTCGATTCATATGGATTGCAATATTGGGTATAATCATTAAAGGTTTATTGATGTTGATTAATTTTGTTTCAGGTTCAAAAGGATTATTGCTTTTAATCATTACTCTTCCTGCTAAGGAGAGTGGACGATCAAACCATGTATTTAAAATTGGGCCGCCATAAACTTCTGTATTAAGTCTGAGATAGCCTTCAGATAATATCTCTGGGTTAGGTTTTATTTTTAATGCAGGTGAATCTGTATGTGCTCCGGCTATTCTGAAGCCCTTATTAGGGGTATCTGTTCCTGTTACAAAGGCAATCAGAGAAGAATTATTTTTAGTTAGAAAATATTTACTATTTTCTTTTATTTCCCAATCTTTAGTTAGTTGGACCTCTGTAAATCCATTTTTTGTAAGAATGGATTTAACATTTTCTATTGCATGAAAAGCTGTAGGACTTGTGTAAACAAAATCGAGCAGTTTGTTGCCAAACTTATGGCTGTTCATTTTCAAATCTCCTTTTTTTGATTAGTATTCTATTTGCTGTACTGATTATTGTGCCAATCTTCAAAAGTCATGTTTGGATTTAAGTTTGTATTATTATTCATTTGTTTTAATTCTTTTTGGTAGGACTGTGAAGAACCATATTCTTCGTTGGCTTTTTGTGCATAGTCCTTCGGTAGAGGATCAGTATTATTTATTGCTTCAAACATGTTTGTTAAGCCGTTTTCAATAGAGTTACAAGCGCTTATTAGTGAAAAAGTAAGCAGAATAAGGAATAGTTTTATTATTTTAAGCATGATAATGATTTATTTGTTGGATATTAAATATTCTATAGACAATGTTTTAATTATATTTGAAGCGGTTAGTTTCGTCAATTATCAAAATAAAAAAAAGCATAACCTTTTGAGTTATGCTTTTTTAAAATAATTATTTTTAGTAGTAAGTACTACAGTTTAATTGAAACAGGTTTTACATTCCAGATATCTTCAGCGTATTCTTTAATAGTTCTGTCACTGGAGAAATAACCCATCCTGGCTGCATTGATAATAGCTTTTTTAGTCCATGTTTCCTTATCAAGATAAAGCTCTTCTACTTTCTTCTGAGTATCAATATAGTCCTGATAATCAGCGAGAAGCATATAAGTATCACCCTGGTTCAGAAGAGAATCATAAATAGGCAGGAATAAATCACGATTTTCCGGGCTGAAATGACCATCTCTGATTAAATCAAGAACGTCACGTAGTTCTTCATTGTCATTATAATAATCGCGAGGATTATAACCTGATCCTTTAAGTTCTTTTACTTCATTTACACGAAGACCAAAAATAAACATATGTTCTTCGCCAATGTAATCGGCCATTTCTACATTAGCTCCATCCATTGTACCAATAGTTAAAGCTCCGTTTAATGAGAATTTCATATTTCCTGTGCCTGAAGCTTCATAGCCTGCTGTTGATATCTGTTCAGAAAGATCAGCCGCAGGAATAATTATTTCTGCTAAAGAAACAGAATAGTTTTCAAGAAAAATTACTTTCAGATACTTATTTACTGCAGGGTCGTTATTGACTCTATCGGCAATTGAGTTTATTAATTTAATGATAGATTTAGCCATATAATATCCTGGTGCTGCTTTTCCAGCAAAGACAACTGTACGTGGAACAAACTCCTGATCGGGATTTTTTCTAATTCTATTATAGAGAGTAATTACATGAAGTACATTAAGAAGTTGGCGTTTGTATTCATGAAGTCTTTTGATCTGAACATCAAAAATAGAATTTTCATCAACATCTAGATTATAATTTTTCTTTATATAAGCTTGAAGTCTCTTCTTGTTTTTTAGCTTGATATTGGCCCATCTCTCTGTAAAATCTTTATCATCAATGAATTGTTCAATTTTTGATATTTGGTCAAGATCTTTTATGTAGCCGTATCCAAGCTTATCTGCAATCAGTTTAAATAGATCAAAGTTTGCTTCTTTTATCCATCTTCTTGGAGTTACTCCATTGGTTTTATTATTAAATTTTTCCGGTTCCAGTTCATAAAATTCACTGAAAAGGTCATTTTTGATAATTTCTGAATGGAGTTTTGCCACTCCATTTACTGAATGACTTCCAACAATAGCAAGATTTGCCATTTTTACTTTTTTAGCCTGACCTTCTTCAATTATGGACATTTTACGAATTGCAGTAGGCCTGTTGCCAAATTTATTTTTAATTTTATCAAGGAAGTTCTGGTTGATATCATAAATAATTTGAACATGCCTTGGTAACAGCTTTTCAATTATTGAAAGCGGCCATTTTTCCAATGCTTCAGGTAAAATTGTATGATTTGTGTAGCCAAATGTATTTACTGTAATATCCCATGCCACACTCCAGTCTAATCCTTCTTCGTCAAGCAATATTCTCATTAATTCCGGTATAGCCAGCGCAGGATGTGTGTCATTTAACTGGATTGCTATTTTCTCATGAAATTTTGTAATATCTGTATGGGTTTGTTTGTACTGTCTTAAAATATCTTGAAGCGATGCGGAAACTAAGAAGTATTCCTGTTTAAGTCTGAGAATTTTACCTTTGGTATAATTATCGTTTGGATACAAAACTTTAGAAATATTCTCATGTGAGTTTTTATCTAATACAGCTTTAACATAATCTCCACTATTGAAAAAATTAAAATCGAACTGCTTTGTTGATCTTGCGCCCCAAAGTCTCAAATAATTAACAGTATTATTCATATACCCAGGTATTAGGATATCATGTGCGAGAGCATCTACAGTATCAGTGTTTACCCAACTATATCTGGTTCTTCCTTTATCATCAGTATATTTTTGAATTTCACCTTCGAACTGAATTTTGAAAGTATATTCAGGTCTCTGTATTTCCCATGGATTACCATGCTCCAGCCAATTGTCAGCTTCTTCTAACTGGAAACCATCGACAAATTTCTGTTTAAAGATACCATGCTCATATCTAATTGTATAACCATAAGCTGGGAGTTCCAGTGTAGCCATTGAATCCATAAAACAAGCAGCTAGTCTTCCAAGACCACCGTTTCCAAGTCCCATGTCTGGTTCAAGATCTCTGATTCTTTCCAAGTCAAAGCCAACATCTTTCAATATTTTTGCACTCTTTTTATATTCAAAAAGATTCATCAGAGTATTACCTAATAATCTTCCAATTAAAAATTCCATTGAAAGGTAGTAAACTTTTTTTGCATCTTTTCTAATATATTCATCTTTTGTTCTGAGATAATTATGAACGAGTCTATCTCTCACAGTATATGCCAGTGCTTTAAACGTATCTTCTTCAGTTATAGTACGTCTGTCTTTAACAAGAGTATATTCCAAATGTTCAAAGAAAGTTTCTTTCAGTGAATCTTTGTGATGATCCTGACTGTCTGTGAAAAAGTCTTTGTCTCGATTAATCATTACGTTTACCTTTAATTATGTTAATATTACCTTATAAATAAGTGATTTGCTTTTTACGCAAAGGGCTATAATATAATCGGCTTAAGGCGCTTGTCAATTATTTTTATGATTCTATGATGTACTTCTTCTATTGTTCCTATTGCCGATACAACTTCAAATCTTTTGTCGTTCTCTTTTGCAAGCTCTAAAAAAGCATTTCTTACCTTTTGATGAAAATTGAGATCCTGCTCTTCCCAACGATCTTTTTTCTGACCATGTTCACGCTCATCTGCTCTTTCTAAACCGTTCTTTGGAGGGAGATCCAACAGTATTGTAATATCTGGTTCCAGGCCGGTTGTAGAAAAATTATTCAGCTTACAGATGGTCTCTTTTCCTACTCCTCTTCCTATTCCCTGATAGGTAGTAGATGAATCTGCAAATCTATCGCAGAGAACTATTTTACCTGCTTTTAAAGACGGTTTTATTAATTCATAAACATGCTGTGCGCGGGCTGTTTGAAGTAAAAGTACTTCTGTTATTATTGATAATGAATTATTTAATTCAGGGTTTTTTAAAATGTCTCTAAGCTTTTCTCCTACTTTTGTTCCTCCGGGTTCTCTGGTTTGGATACAGTTATATCCTTTGTTGGAAAGATAATCATTCAATAGATTTATTTGAGTGGTTTTTCCGGAACCGTCCGGACCTTCGAAAGTAATAAAAATACCTTTTTGTTTTTTCATTCTTTATCCGTGTAACACTTTAATATATTTATTTTGAGCAATAATTCTGTACAGTTATTTTTACGTTTAATGCTTTTACTATCATAAAAATTATTGATAAAAAGTCTGGAGCACAAATAATCATAGCTGAAAAGTGATCTATTACAAGTAGTTTCTTAAACCTTTTGTAGAAAAGAAATAATATAAATTAGAGCCAGTCCCAGAAACTTGTTTTTGAAGACCAGGTAATCAGTTAGCAGTAACCAGTAGTCATAATCTTTACTGTTTATAGCTGTTTTACCTGTTTCTTTGTTTTTTGTGAGAAAATAAGTCTAATTTTTACAGACCGATTACGTATGTGCTCTAGACTTTTATGATAGAATTTGATTTATGCAGCAGCTTTAAAAGTTTCTGTATTTTGTTCAAGCCTTGCAAGAACCCAGAGGTTATGAGTTAAGACAGCCCAGGCAATGGAAATGTCTTTATATTCAAATTTTTTGTTTTTTATTGGACTTCCTGTAAAGTTGTTTTTGAATATTCCAATTCTACCTTCTGTCTGACTTCTCCTGTTCTGATGGAAAACAAAATTATTATCCTGAAGCTTTTCTATAAGTTCATGCGGATTTCTAGGGCATATGTTATTTGCTATCTTTTTCTTCGCAACAAGGTTTTGACATCTCTTACTGTCACAGCCTCTATCTCCGGCAACACTTTTGATTCCTATATTTCGTCCTGTCATTCTATTGATGCTTTCAATTGTCATTTTGGCATCAGATGGTGCTGAAGCTTCATAGAGATGCCAGTCTACAATAAAACCATCTGACTGTTCTGCCAAAAATAAAGTATTACCAAATTCTACTTCTGCACCTGCTTTACCTCTTTTCACTACTCTTGCACTATCATCGAATAAGCTAAGTATTTTATCTTTACTTTCTATTTGTAATCCAGTAATTATTCTGCTGTGTGCCTGCTTTATGGCCTCGGGAAGTTTTGTGAGAACATCATTGATACGCTTAAGCACTTCATTTGCCTGCCCTTCACTAAGGTCTGTCCTTTCTCTCCAATGCTTCTGCAAAAGTTTATAATAAGTTCCGGCATGTCCTCTTATAACTTTTGAGAGTTTTTTCATTTCTCTTAAAACAGCTTTGCGTATTTTCTTGCTGTCTTGTTTTCTCCTTGCATTTGTCATTTCAATACAAAGAAGATTTACACGATGGATAAATTCTTCAGGTGGTTGCATTCTATGTTTGAGACCATGACTGCGAATTACCAAAATAGACTTCAAAAGTGAAACCATGCCGTCACGCAGTAAAAGCCAGTCTACAGGAAAATGAATGTTAGCTTTCAGGCAGGTAGCATCAAGGTAAATGTTTTCACAACTAAATGGACTTTTCAGATTTAGAATATTTTCTGGTAAAGATATCTTTTCTCGTAATGATTCAATTAGTTTGCGCAGATAGTCTTCACTTACACAGAGGGAGTATCTTTGAAGTTGTGATTTAGATGGTACTTTTACTACATCTAAATTTTCTAAATTACAGAACCATTGAAGAAGTGTACTTTCTGCAAGTCTGACACTTAACTCTCTAAACCCAAGACCTGTAAGATTTTTTACTATCATGCATCTTAGAGCTGCTATCCCGTATTTGCTGTATTTCTTTATCTGTTTCAGGGTAAGCTCTTTGCTCCTTTGTTTAGAAATTGTATTCACATAGTGTTCAGCAAAATTTAAATCCAATCCTGTTGTGCAAAGTATTTCATTGATGCGTCTAAGGAGGTGCTCGTAATCTTGATAGTCTTTATTCTTTACAACTTTAGGAATATTAAGTGAAAGTTCTCTTTGAAATGATATAGTAAAATTCATGAAAGATATGCCTCTGACTATTATAATGATAGTTTTTGATACTTATGTGCCAAATTTGATAGATTTAACACATAATAATATAGCATATCTTTCTGTTTATTAAAGAGATAGCAACATAGGGACAAGCCCTAAATTATATACACAACGGTTTGTTTAAAATAACATATTAAAAAACCATTTAATGTACAGAAAAACTGAAATTAATCGATTGTGTGGTTTATGTGATAAACCGAAAACTGGAATACTACGCTTATAATTTTTTGTAAAAATAAACTAACAAAACTATATTTTAAAGGAGAGAAAGTTTTTGGTTTCAAATTAGGAGTAATTATGAGAGTTTTGGCTTTTCTGTTGTTATATGTTGTTTGTATGTAAGCGTCAATTGGCCCCCCATCTTTTAATCATCTTTCACAGTGTTAATTTTATAATATTTCTGTAATGAATTATTAACATCTTTGAGGAGGTTCAGTAATGGCGAATCATAAATCCGAGAATATAGTCAAGTGGAAGCATGAAGTATCTAAGTGGTCTGCATCAGGTTTAAGCCAGCATGAGTACTGCCGCAGAATGAATATTCCCTGCAGTACATTTCATGGCTGGTACAGCAAGTTAAAGAAGCTTGATGTAGAAGTTGCAGCTGCGGTTACAAGTAGTTTTGTCAGGATGAAGTTTAATAATTCAAGGTTATTATCTGAAGAAGTTCAGTCAAAGTTATCAGGAGTTAATATTTCGATTGGTGAATCTGTTAATATTTGTCTCAGCAGAGGATTTGAAGTAAAGGATTTTCAGAGAGCTGTTAAAGCACTGCTGGAGGTGTTATGATCAATATCAGTCATTCATTAATATATTTATACGATAGGCCTGCAAATATGCATATGAGTTTTGAAGGTTTGAGCGGATTAGTTGAGTCATCTTTTCCCGGCAAATTTCTAAGTGGAAGCTGTTTTGTTTTTCTAAACAGACTTAAAGATAAAATTAAAGTATTAAGATTTGATGGCGATGGTTTTGAAATTTACTATAAACGTCTTGAAAAAGGTAGATTCATCATAGATGACACAGGTAGAACAGAACTTTCAAGACGAGACTTTCTAATGCTTTTTGAAGGTATAAAACCCAGTAGTCTGGATAAAAGATTCAACTTGAAAAAAGTTAGCTGAAATCTAAATTTTGAGTGTAAATAATACTGTTGCGCTGTATCTTTTTATATGGATGCAACAGTAGAACAATCAGTTAAAACAATAGAAGAGCTTGAGAGTAAAAACCGCTTTCTGGAAGCCGAACTACTTTGTCTTAAAGAACAGCTTGAGTGGTTTAAGAGACAGGTGTTTGGACAAAAATCAGAGCGTTTTATAGAAGAATTTCCTCCTGAATTGCCTGTACTTCAGGGATTGAATATTCCAGAAAAAGATGAAACAAAAGTAGGGTTGAAGGTAATTCCTGAGCATAAACGTAAAAAGAAAAGCAAAAATAAAAATCAGTATAAAGTAGAGTACCCCGATACTCTGGATGTCAAAGAGGAAGTAATAGATATTCCTCCTGAAAACAGAATACACCCTGAAACGGGAGAATAGTTAGTAGAAATAGGTCGTGATGTTACAGATAAGCTTGGGTACAGAACATCTTCCTACTATATACACAGAACAGTTACAGTTAAATATGCAGTAAAAAACAATTCACTTGCCGGCGTTGTTCAGTGTTCAGTTCCTGACTGTATTGTTACAGGTTCAAAGTTTACACCGGAATTTATGGCTCATATTGTTACTGAAAAATATGCATACCATATGCCAATATACAGAATACAGGAAAAGCTTGCAGCTCATGATATAAAAGTAACACGGCAGACATTAAGTTCGCTTATTATGAATATTGGCCTTAAGTTGACACCTATATATGATCAGATGAGAGAAAATCTTTTTAAATCAGGTTATCTATTTACAGATGATACCACTGTAAATATGCTTGATCCAGGCAATGGTAAAACAAAAACTACAAGAATATGGATATACTCCTGTGCCAATCCCAATGCACCTCCATATCAGATATATTCCTTCAGCCCTGACAGAAGTCATTTCTATCCAACAAATTTCCTTAAAAATTTTGAAGGTATTATTCATGCTGATGCATATGATGCATATGTAAAGCTTGATGCTGATGAAAGCTCATGTATTGACTGGGCTGCATGCTGGTGTCATGCACGCAGATATTTTGAAGAAGTAAAATCTATTGACTTGAAACTCAGAGATAATGTCCTGAGAAAAATCAGGTATTTGTTTATGTTTGAAAGGCTGGCATGGAAAGCTGATTCGCAAACAAGGCTGAAAATAAGACAGGAGCATGAACTTAAAGTTGTTGATGAAATTTTCACAATGCTCAGAGAAAAAGTAGTTAACCCATCTTTCGCATACAAAAATGTAACATTTTTGTCTTTGAACTCGAAGATTTTCAAATCGAGAAATTGTAAAATCAATGTAACAATTTAACAATTAGATAGATGTGAATATTTTGGAGTTTTTAAAGCAATTTTGTCGTGCCTATAATAATAAACTATTTTAATAAATACTCTTGTATTTTTATTAGTTTCTGTAATTTTACCAGTGTAGAAATATTCTTAAAAATTCATAAACTTTACGGCATTTGCCGGCAGATAAGAGAAAGGTAAAAATGTATTTCAGGGTTAAGAAAACTCCAGGCGGTGAAGTACTTCAGCTCATCGAAGCCTATCGCAACAGCCTCGGTCACAGTCGAAGCAGAACAGTAATATCTCTGGGCAGAGCAAGAATACCTGATAAATCCTGGAAACCGATAGCTAAAGCAGTAGAACACAAACTTTATAACACCTATTATGAAACCGATACTCTTTTTGAATTTGAATATACCCAAGCCGAACAAAGCTGGATTGACAGAATTTTGCGCCTTATTGATTTGAAGGGGGGCTGGAAGCCGAATGTAAAACAAACAGAGAATAAAGATACTGATAATGCAGAATCAAACATTCAAACAGAAGAAGATGTAGAAAAACCTGAAATTGTAGATGGGGTTGAAATCGAGAATATAGATCATTGTAATGATACTGAACTCGGTGCAGAACTTGTAGCCTTACATGCCTGGAATGAACTTGAAATAGAAAAATTTCTTAAAACTTTGGGATTTAATCCTAAACAGTGTGCCTGTGCTGCTGTTTCAGTAATCAACCGGCTGGTAAAACCTTTAAGCGAACATGCACTTGCCCAGTGGATTTCAACAACTTCGCTTCCCGAACTTCTCGGCTCTGAAATACTGCAGGGAGGAGATGATCCCTACTATAGGGTAAGTGACAAACTTTTTAAGTTTAAGGATCAAAAAAAAAACATCTTATATACAAGGAAAGAAAATATTTCAATCTTGAGAGAACAGTTCTGCTTTATGATTTAACCAATACATATTTCGAAGGTACGGCTCTTGAAAATCCTAAATCAAAACGCGGATGTTCAAAACATAAACGCAATGACTGTCCACAAATAGTTGTAGGAATGGTTTTTGATAATAACGGTTTTGAAGTTGGACATAAAATTTTTGAAGGTAACCGAAATGATGCAACAACTATTACCGATATGCTGTCAGAATTGAAAAATGCTGTTGGGCAGACAGATGATGTTCTTCCGGATACTTTAAAGCCAATTGTTATTCTTGACGGAGGGATTGCAACAAAAAAGAATTTGCTTTTGCTAAAATCTGAAGGATTCAGTTATCTTGTAAATGATAGTCGCCGTGGAAGAAAAAAGTATAAGGATGAATTTTTAGCTGATGAGAAAACATTTACAGCTATTTCGGGAAGAGAAGATAAAACAAATGTTCTTGTAAAACTCATTTCAGATCCTTTTAATGAACAAAATGGTACAGAAGACAATATTGTGCTATGCAAGAGCTCCGCACGCCGGGAGAAAGAATATGCAATATGCTCAAAAATGGAGGAACGTTTTGTTGCCGGTCTTGAAAAAATCAAAGCGGGCATTGAAAAAAAAGGTGGTGTAAAAACTCCGGAAATTATTCAAAGGCGAATTGGTAAATTGCAAAAACAGTTTTCCAGAGCCGCAAAATACTATAATGTAGAACTCAAAAAAACAGAAGATAAAAATGTACTGAACTGGACTTTGGATGATGAAAAATATGGAATTGATGATGAACTGTTTGGATGCTATGTAATAAGAACCGACAGAAAGGAATATGATGAAAATGAAATCTGGAATCTTTATATGACACTTACAAAAGCGGAGGACGGATTTAGAATGTTAAAGTCAAATCTCGGAATCAGACCGAACTTCCATAGAATTGAAGATAGGGTGGATGCTCATGTTTTTATTACAGTTCTGGCTTATCATTTACTGCACTTCATTATGTACAAATTCAAACAGCGTGACGATCATAGAAGCTGGCCGACAATCAGAAGGATATTGTCTACACATTCGTATTCCACAATTAAAGTACCAACAAATTCAAATCAAATACATAGAATCAGAAAAGCAGGCTTGCCTGATGAAACCCAGAAAGATATTTACAGATATCTTGGCATTGACTGGAAAAACCTGCCCAAATCTCATGTGGTACTCAACTGCGTGAAAAAATAATTCTTGCTCATTGAAAACTTTTTGTCGTGCCTTAATTTTTCGGTTGTTGACTATCAGGAAGTTACAAGTCAAGGTGCGAAACTCGGGTTAAGGCAAATCTTGATCGCAAGGTGTTTTATGAGCTTGCTACATCTAAATTTATCAGAGAATCCAAGGATGTTTTACTGATTGGACCGCCGGGAACAGGGAAAACGCATCTTGCACAGGCAATAGGCTATGAGGCAATAAAAGGAGGTTTCTCTGTTATTTATAAATCTATTTTTGATGTTGTTAGAGAGCTTTTAAAAAGTGAAAATTTAGGTAAACAGGAACCTGCTATGAATAAGTATCTCAAGCCTGATTTACTTATTATTGATGATATGGGGCTGAAACAATTACCACACAAAGCAGGAGAATATCTTTTTGAAATTATTATGAGAAGATATAAGATAAGATCAACTGTTATGACAAGCAACAGACCTATTGAAGATTGGGGTAAACTTATTGGTGATGTACCGACTGCTACTGCAATATTGGACAGATTTCTTTAACATGCACAAGTTATCCCATTCAAGGGGAAAAGCTATAGACTGAATAACAGAAATATAGAAAAACAAAACTATGTATTTGAAAACAAATAATTATATTTTAAATTGAAGTTAGGGGGGTGGTGTATTTTGAGTGACCGGTGACAATTTTAGGAAATTCTTGTAACTTTTCATAAAGTATTAGTAAAGCTGTTTGAAATGAAAACTCAAATGCTTTTTCGAAAATTAAATCGTTTTAGGTAACCTGAGTTATGCTTAAAGATTCAACAGACAATTTGCTGTAATAGATTTTTTTCTAAACGTATAGAAGGTTTTTTTTATTTGTAAACAGTATGCAGCTAATCCACCTAATATATTAACCATGCAATTTAAAAAGCTTCTATGTCTTGAGTGTTCTATCTGAGAAATATTCTTCAGTTGATCATTTATTGTTTCAATTATATATCTTTTTCTTAGCAGGATTCTATCTATCAAAGGTATAAGCTTATTTTTCATTTTACCTTTAATTGTAGTCTACTTCTCTAAACTCTATTCCCCCCAAAAAGCTTAATTTTGCAAAATACGCACTGGTTACGGAAACGACTGCCTGTCCGCCATAGCCTTGGCGAAGGCTGAAGCGTTTCTCTCCACTTCGAATTCAACAATAGAGCCCAGCTAGTCGCTGGAATAAATAGTTTTGTGCTCTTGGCAGGCGAATAGCCTGGTCAAAACTAAAACACTCAGCGTTTTGTAATTACCTCATAATACTTTAATCCTCAAAATTCTCTCTTCAGTAAAAAAAATGAAATATCTGTATATTTTCCCTAAAAATTTAAAATTACTTCTAAAACTCTTAAAAAACATTGTTTTTTGGAAAAAACTGGATTATAATGGATAATATTGGAAAACAATATTGGAATTTGAGTTATGCTTTCGTTTTGTGGATACGATAAAACATTAATTGATGCAAACGGCCGAGTTAAATTCAGCCCAAGAGTTTTGAAAGATTTTAACGAAAACGGCGGTTATGAAATCGTATTGCACTGTCTTCCTGAAGGAGCACTGGCAGTCTATCCGGAACCAGTTTACTTGAAAATGAGAAACTCTGAACTAAATCCTGAAGAAAAAGCGGCCTCCAGCCTTGTTTTCAGAAGAATGATTCGTCGTTTCGGAGCATTATCTCGTTCAGAAAAAATTACAGCTCAGGGACGAATTACAATCCCACTTCCCTACCGGGAATATGCTTCTTTGCTTCCTGGGAAAGAAGCTGTTATTGTCGGATGTGAAATTGGTGTTGAAATCTGGAATGCCAGATTATGGGCAGACGAACTGAATAAAATGAATGAGCATTTCAAAGAAAAAGGTGAACGCGAAATGTCAGCTGATTTATATAGAGAATAAATCAAAAAAAGGAGAGACAATTGAATACAAAAGAACATCTAGAATCTTACATCCATAATACAAATATGGAACTTAAAGAACTTAAAAGTATTCACTGGCCAGAAAATCGCCAGGCGTTAAACAAAAGAATGGCATCATTAGAGAAACTTCTTAAAACAGCAATGTATGAGTTAAACCATACAATCGGATAAATTTAAAAAAAAAATAAGTTAAAACTTCAAAAGTAGAAATACAGATTAATGACACAAAGTATAATAATTCATAAAAAGAGATTAATGGCAACTATAATAATCTGTCTTTTTTCGGTTATCAGCATTGGTATAGGTAAAATTATTACAAATTCTCTGAACATAAAAAATAATATTGTCTCTGAACAGGACTTTTTATACACAATCAACCAACATATTGAACAGGAGTTTCCCAGTGCTCAACATCACGAATGGCTAAAAATAGCAAATAAACATTCAGTAGCCTTTTTAAAGCTAAACTCTATAAACAATAACATAAAGTTAGAAAAAGATCATATTTCCACTACAAACAACAGCTTACTTACCACATCATTATCAACAATTCTTGTCAATCTAATATCTACTGCAAAAGCACACATCAAAGAAAATATCACAAATAAATAATGAACTGTATTAAAAAGCGGGCAAAATTCATTTTCATTATTTTCTGTATATGGCTTATTATAATATTAGCATATCTTTCCTATTTCTGTATTTTTGCCAGGCAGGAATATATTGCTAAAAGCGATAAAATGGCCCTACGGACAAAGATAATTCCAGCTAGCAGAGGTTGTCTATTTGATTCTAAAGGAATAAAGCTTGCCTGGACAGAAAGATATTATAATTTATATTTAAGATTACAAAATCTAACCAGAAAAAAGAAAATTAAGATATACGATAAGCTGATAAAAATCTACCCAAGCCTAAACAAAAATTTGATTATAGATTCTAATGGTAAAATTCTTATTAAGAAATGCCTCACTCCAAATGAACTTAAATCTTCGCTCACTTTACTAGACAACATACCATCATTAGATATTGAACTGCGCTTTACCCGTCATTACATCAATATTCCTGAAATTAAGGAATATATTGGTACAGCAAATTTTATAAATGGGAAGTGGATAGGGATATCAGGCATAGAAGAAAAATATAATAAATTCCTAAATGGTGAGGATGGTTTATATATTGTAATGCTTGACAAAAAAGGCCAGTGGATAGAAGGAATAAACAACACAAAAAAAACAATGATACCTGGCAATGACTTTTATCTAAAAGAAAGCATTGACGATATCATTAAAACGTTGAACTCTAAACGTTGAACTTGAAATCATTTTCTACAATTCTATTCTACCTTCCTGCTCTTCTGCTAAACGGATTTTTTCAACTTTAGTTCTAAACAAGTCTAAAACTTCTTCCAGATTTTCTGAATTTGCCGCACTTATTGGAATAATCTGTACGTTATAAACCTTCTCTTTAAACTCTTTCAAAAACTCTTCCGCTTCAGGTATATCCATTTTGTTCGCAAGAACTATTGACGGTCTTAACGACAAACCTTCAAGGTAAAGCTCAAGCTCTTCCTTTAATGCAACAAAGTCTTCGTATGGATCTCTTCCATCGTACCCAGCCATATCAAGGACATATGCTAAAACTTTTGTTCTCTCAATATGTCTTAGAAAATCATGGCCAAGTCCAACATTATCATGAGCACCTTCAATTAATCCAGGAATATCCGCAATTGATATTCTATAAAAATCAGGAAACTCAATTGTTCCTACAATAGGCCTTAATGTTGTAAAAGGATAAGGCGCAACTTTAGGCTTAGCTGCCGACAAAGAACTTAATAAAGTAGATTTACCGGCATTTGGATATCCAACTAACCCAATATCAGCAATAGTTTTCAGTTCCAGCTCTAAATTTTTTATTTCGCCAGGTGTTCCGGGTTCCCATTCACGAGGCACTCTATTTGTACTACTTGCAAAATGAATATTACCACGGCCACCATTTCCGCCCTTGGCTGCAATAAAACGTACTCCCGGCTTATCAAGATCGCACAATATTTTTAGGTCATTCTCAATATCTTTAACTATAGTACCAACAGGAACATATAATTCAATATCCTTGCCGTTTTTTCCGTACTGATCCCTACCTCTTCCGTTTTCTCCGTTTTTAGCTTTGTGATGACGTTTATAATACAAATCTACAAGACTCTGCTGTCCTGTATCAGCCACTAACACAACATCACCGCCGTTGCCTCCATCTCCACCATTAGGCCCCCCTTTAGGGATAAATTTTTCTCGTCTAAAGCTGGCACAGCCGTTACCGCCATCACCACCCTTAACATTAATTTTCACTTTATCAACAAACATATATAAACCTAACCTGTTAAAAACTGAAGCTAAATAAAAACATTAAAAACAAAAAAGCCCAGAAATACCGGGCTTTAATATTAAAATAGATGTCAGAATTGGACGTATTAAACAGCCTCAACACTAACTTTGCGCTGTGATTTATTAAATTTCACTACGCCATCTTTCAAAGCAAAGAGAGTAAAATCACGTCCACAACCAACATTTCTTCCTGGATGAAATTTTGTTCCGCGCTGACGCATAATAATTCCACCGGCTCTTATTGACTGTCCGCCATATACCTTAACTCCTAAAAACTTAGGATTACTATCTCTACCATTTCTACTACTTGACTGACCCTTCTTATGTGCCATTGTATTTCCCTCTTAATATATGAATTAAATAAAAAATAAAAAACAAAACCTTTTTTATATCTGTGCATTTATTCAACACAGAATATTATCCTTTTGAGCTGCTATCCTAAACAAAAGGTGTTAAATTATTACCATATATAAAAAATTCAAGATAAAATTTTTAATTTTATAGTAAAATTTAGTTCTCCTGCTTTTCTATAGGGTTTTGTTTTTCAGGTTCTTCCTTTACTGTCTTAGAAGAATCAGCTTCAGCTTTTTTAACATCCTGCAGTTTGTCTGCCAACATCTGTTGAGGAGACTTCTGCTCTGTTGCAGGTGTACTCATTAACATCGAGTTAATTTCAGTAATACTCTGGGCTTTAGGTCTATGCGCTGTAATAATTGCAAGCGATAAAGTTATAACAAGAAATAAAGTTGCAAAAATTACAGTCAATCTACTTAAATGCGTGCTGGCATGAGCTCCAAAAAGAGAATCGGAACCTCCTCCTCCAAAAGTAGTACCTAAACCACCTCCACTTTTAGACTGCTGTACAAGAACTAATGCAATAATTAATAAAGCAATAAGAACATCAAGTACAGTTAAAAGTGTTATAATAATATTCATAAAAAACCTTTTTTACTCTTAAAAATCGTAAAAACTATATCTTATAATGCATTTGCAATTAAATCAGCAAAAACATCAGCTTTCAAACTTGCACCACCAACAAGTGCACCATCAATATCTTTCTGTCCCATAAGCTCTGCTGAGTTTTCAGGTTTTACTGATCCACCGTACTGAACAATAACTTTTTCAGCAACATCTGAGCCATAAGCATCTGTTAAAAGTTTTCTGATCAACGCATGAACTTCCTGTGCCTGTTCAGGACTGGCAGTTTTACCAGTACCAATAGCCCATACAGGTTCATAAGCAATTGTCGTTTTTAACATTTCTTCAGCTGTTAAACCGGCAAGACTACCTTTTACCTGTGTAGTAATAACATCAGACATTTTACCTGTTTCACGTTCTTCAAGTGTTTCACCAATACAAACAATTGGCAATAATCCTGCATCCAATACAACTTTGGCTTTTTTACTTACAAGTTCATCTGTTTCAGCATGATACTGACGACGTTCACTGTGACCGATTATAACATACTCTACACCTAAATCTAAAAGCATAGCAGCAGAAATTTCACCAGTAAATGCACCTGCATCGTGAACTGAAATATCCTGTGCCCCAATTCTTACATTTGAACCTTCTACAGTTTTTACTGCTCTATCCAAAGCTGTAAATGTAGGACAAATTGCTATATTTACTTTTCCTTCGAAACGAGCAACTTTTTCTTTAAGGTCTACAAGAATTTCTGCAGCTTCAGTTGCAGTTTTATTCATCTTCCAGTTACCGGCTATAAAAAGAGTTCTTTCTGACATCTTGCTTCTCCATTTGTATTATGTTAGCTTTAAGACAATTAAAATAAAAAATATACACTGGTTCCAAAAAAAATCGACAGAAAAAGATTATTTTTCAAAAAAACTATTTAATTTTGACTCAAAAAGTATTTATATAACAGGCAAAATACTATATAATCTTTATAATCTTTGGATATCTGGTGATTGGGTGATCTGGAGATCGGGTAATTGAACAAATCAACAAATCTATAAATCAAAATGAAAGGATAATATTATGGAAGGATTAACAGGTTTCTTTTACAGTATCTGTCTTATCAGTCTTTTTCTTCTAATTGGAACAATTCTTAGAGCAAAAGTTAAGATTTTGCAAAATCTTTTTCTTCCATCATCCATAATTGCAGGATTTATTGGACTTTTCCTAGGTCCATACATATTTAATGTAATCCCTCCATGGATAATGAAAAACTGGGGCAGTATGCCCGGCATATTGATAAGTGTGGTTTTTGCCACTCTTTTTCTTGGTATTTCTTTACCCGGCGCAAAAACAATCTGGCGCGAAGGTGGACCAATGTTATGCTTTGGTGTAGTAATGGGCATAGGTCAATACTTCATTGCTTTACTTGTAGTAGGGCTTATCCTTATTCCTCTATTTAATATACCTGCTATTTTTGCCTGTATATTAGAAATTGGTTTCTCAGGTGGTCATGGAACAGCTGCAGGAATGTATGAAGTCTTTGATAAACTAGGATTTCCTGCTGGAGGAGCATTAGGACAAATGTCAGCAACCGTCGGAATAATTTTTGCCGTTGTAATGGGTATTATCCTTATAAACATAGCAATCAGAAATGGAAGCTGCACTCATTTAAACCAGCAGAAAGGTATACCGGCATTTAAAAAAACAGGTTTAATCCCTAAAGGAAAAAGATACCCAATTGCAACAGCAACTGTAGCAAGTGAATCAATAGAACCACTCACTTTTCACTTTACAATTATCGGTATTTCAGTATTAATAGGTTTAGGGATGCAAATATGCCTAAAATGGCTTCACCCTGCAATGTCAAGTTTCCCCCTATTTCCACTTGCTATGATTGGAGGTTTAATTGTACAAGGAGTCTGTACAAAGGCTCATGTAGCAAAATATCTGGATAAACACACTTTTGACCGTATAATGGGATTTGCATTGGATATACTTGTTGCCACAGCAATTGCATCTCTTAGGCTTGATCTATTCCTTGCAAATTTCTGGCCATTTGCAATTTTAATGGTTGCCGGAATGCTTTGGTTAATATTTATGGTTCTATTTGTTGCACCAAGAATGTTCCCCGAGTACTTTTTTGAAAGAAGTATCACCGAATTCGGAATGCAATCAGGTGTTACAGCTGTAGGACTTTTACTTTTAAGATTAGTTGATCCACAATACAAAACTGGTACTGCTGAAGCTTTTGGTCTTAAACAAATGGTATATGAACCATTTCTGGGTGGTGGATTAATTACCGCATTATCCCCAATATTTATCGTATATCTTGGTTTGTGGAAAGCTGTTGCTATCTGCGGATTTATTATGTTCGTATTTTTATTATTGTCTATACTTAATGGGTGGACAAGAATGAAAAAACATTCACCTCAGCCTCAGGAGAGTAGTGATTAAAGAGTGAAATTAAAGGATAATAAACGAAATATTGAATGTCCAATATTTCGTAATTATTAATTTTTAATTAATATCAGTGTCTTAAAACTTCAGATTCATTCAGAATATCCTGATGACGCTTTTTTTTCATTGCGATTATAATACAAACTATAGCTCCTCCCCAAGTCACCAAAAGAGCTAAAACCATAAAAATTATTGCAGAAATACTCATTTATTTAACTCCTTATTTTTAGAAGATTTTGTAGTCAAAGGCATAATAAAACTTAAAATAATAACTATAATAATAAGGCACCACCCATAACAAACAACAGCTTTTAATGGATAACTACCATACGGCGTTTTGATATTATCAATTAAATTACCAACAGCCATATAACCTAAAAATAGAGGAACAAAAAACGATAATAAAAATTTCCACGGCTTTCCTACTCTATAATCAGAAAAGCGATTAATATGTTCCACAAATGAGCTGAGTTTGAATATCCAGGCAATAAATATCAGTTCAAAAATACCTGCAAAAACTATTCCAAAATTATTAATAAAATAATCAACAATATCTAATGCATATAGCCCACCATTTGTTGTAAACAGTAAACTTAAAATACACCCGATGATACAAAATACAGCTACAGCCTTCTTTCTGGCAACTTTATATGAGTCTGATATTGTTGAACAACAGACTTCAACAATTGAAATTACGGATGTAAACCCAGCAACAAAGAGAGCAAAGAAAAACAGTATTCCCACAATAGCTGAAGCAGGCATAAGGTTAACAGCCAGCGGAATAGTAATAAAAGCCAAACCTATACCACCTCCGGCAACTTCTTTCAAAGGAATATTTTGAACATGTGCAGCATAACCTAACACACTAAAAATAACAATAGCTGAAAGTATACTGAATCCACAATTTATAAATGCTGTCATTGTTGCATTATTTGTAATATCAGATTTGTCGGGCAAATAGCTTGAATATGCAATCATGATACCAAAACAAATACTAAGAGAAAAGAAAACCTGCCCATAGGCTGCAGCCCAGGTTTTAAAACTGTAAATATTTGAAAAATCAGGTTTAAACAGCCAATTTAAACCATTCCCTGCTCCCTCTAAAGTAACTACTCTTATTAAAAGGATAATCAAACCAATAAAGAGTACCGGCATAAATATTTTAACAATTATTTCAATTCCTTTTCTAATTCCAGAGGTAAGAGTTAACCATACAAATACCCATATCACAACACTGAAGATTGCAATACTTGGAACAATACCACCAATATCCATCGGTCCTGAACTAATATGAAGGAAATTATTATAAAAGAAATCTTTTGTCTTATCGCCCCAGTTCAAATTAAATGCAAACAGTGTATACTTAAGAGCCCATGCTACAATAACAGAGTAATAAACAGCAATTGTAAATGAAATAAAAACCTGAAGCCAACCTATCCATGAAGCTTTCTTTGACATTTCTCTAAATGCCGCAGCGGGAGATAACTTATATCTATGCCCAATAGCCATTTCTAAAATAATTATCGGTATTCCTGCTGTAAACAGTGCAACAAAATATGGAATTAAAAAAGCACCGCCACCATTTGAATAAGTTAAATATGGAAATCTCCAGATATTCCCAAGACCTACAGCAGAACCAATTGCTGCAAGAATAAACCCCACTCTTGTTCCCCAGTTCTCTCTATTTGACATTTTGCCTCCATAACAAAGATTTTTAATTAATTGGCATCGGGAAGAAATGAAAGAAATTCTAAATTGATACCTTAAGTTTATTAAAGACAGAATAATTTTTTAAATTAAATTTCTGTTAAGCATTTTCAATATTTAAATTAATATTAAACAAATAAAAATAGGCTGTTTGTACTGCAATACTAAATATTAAAGCACTTTATTCACATATACGTTGATATTCTATATTGTAGCGGCGCATGACAATGGGTCAAACACCCAATGATAAAAAAAAGACTTGAAACAAAACAAAAAACACACTACTATACACATTAGGAGGTGTGCAATGAGAACAAATATTGTTTTAGACGATAATCTAATAGAGGAAGCTCTAAAACTAACTGATATTAAAACAAAAAAAGGAATTATAGATTTAGCATTGAAAGAATATGTAGAGAATCATAAAAAGAAAAATTTATTTGAGTTAAAGTCTAAAATAACCTTTGATGAAAATTATGACTATAAAAAAATGAGAGAAGGTAAAAAATGATACTGGTAGATACATCTGTTCTTATTTCATTTCTATCAGGAAGAGAACATGAATCTACAAAAAAACTCGAATATATTATTAAACATAATATTCCATTCGGGATAAATAATTTTATTTATCAGGAGCTTTTACAAGGAGTAAAAACAGAAAAAGAGTTTAACCTTTTAAAAGATTACCTTGATACACAAAAATTTTATAACTTACTAAAAGGTAGGCAATCTTATGCACAAGCAGCTAATATATACTTTCAGTGCAGGAGAAAAGGAATTACAATTAGAAGCACAATAGATTTATTAATTGCCATGACTGCTATTGAAAATAAATTATTTTTGCTACACAACGATTCAGACTTCACCAATATTGCTAAAGTTATAAATAAACTAAAAATATATTAAACATACTCATCAACCATTCAACCTTTTAACTCTTTATTAATGAATATTTTACTAATAAAAATGTCATCTATGGGAGATGTTTTTCATACACTTCCTGCATTATCTGATGCTCAGAAAAATATCGATAATATCAAGTTCGACTGGATTGTTGAAGAAGCTTTTGCTGAAATACCAAGTTGGCATCCGGCCATAAAGAACATCTTTCCTATAGCTTTAAGAAGATGGAGAAAAGCTCCATTTAACAAGCAAAATATTCAAGAAAGAAAAAACTTCTTTACCAGACTAAAAAGAGAACAATACGATTTAATAATTGATGCACAGGGACTATTAAAAAGTGCTTTAGTTGGAAGAAAATTCTCTGCTCCCAAAGCAGGAATGAACTGGAGTTCTGCAAGAGAACCCTTAGCTTCATTATTATACCAAGAGAAATATCCTGTTCCAAAAGATTTACATGCCATTAAACGTATACGAGTTCTTTTTTCAAAAGCTCTGAACTATGAACTGTCTCCAGAGGAACCCACTAGCTATAATCTAACAAAGGACAAATTCAAAGAACTACCATTTTTAAAAGATAAAAAATATTTAGTTTTTTTACATGGAACAACCTGGGAAACAAAATACTGGCCTGAAAAATATTGGATTGAACTTCTTGACAAAGCATCAAATAAAGGCTTTACAGTTGTTCTTCCTTGGGGTAATCAAATTGAAAAGGAAAGATCTAACAGAATAGCTAAAAGCTATCAAAATACATGGATACCTGAGAACAAACTTCCGTTAGATAAAGTTGCTTCCTTATTAACCCATGCAAAAGGTGTTGTCTCAGTAGATACCGGACTTTCACATGTTGCTGCAGCACTAGATGTTCCAATGGTTGTTATATATCGGGTAACAGACCCAAAATTAATCGGTGCACTTGGAACGAAAGTAAAACATATTATATCTCCCTGTGCCCAAGACTATATTAAAAAATTTAAAAATAAAGAACAGGAAATAAACTCACTACAAAATATATCTCCAACAAATGTCTGGAAAAAATTAAATAACAAGCAAAATGAGAAACATTAAACTTGCTAAAACTATTAAATAAAACCTATATATATTATATTGTTCATATCTTTTTCCCATTAGCTCTTGGCTATATCAATTTGTCTAATTCGAATGATCCGTGGTTGATATAATATGAAACTAAAAGAAAATATAATTAAACTTTTTTTCAATTATAAAACAGTAATTGCAATATATTGTATAACCGCAATTATAGTAGCTATTCAAAAATACTACTTAAGCAATTATGGAGTATTTCTTTGTTATAAATATTCAGCATTAAATTTAGTGAATAAGCTCGACTTATATTTCACTCATACGGGAGTTGATGCTTATATGTACTCTCCCACATTTTCAACATTTTTTTTGATATTTGCCTACATACCTGATATTTTAGGTGCTGTTTTTTGGAACCTAACTTCAATTATATTATTTATTTATAGCATTTATTTATTAAATATGTAGTAGGGATCATCTCCTCCCTGCAGTATTTCAGAGCCGATAAGTTCGGGAAGCGAGGTTGTTGAAATCCACTGGGCAAGTGCATGTTCGCTTAAAGGTTTTACCAGCCGGTTGATTACTGAAACAGCAGCACAGGCACACTGTTTAGGATTAAATCCCAAAGTTTTAAGAAATTTTCCTATCTCAAGTTCATTCCAGGCATGTAAGGCTCTGAACACCTGTCCCATAGGCAATAAATTCTGAATTGATTGGATTTTTAGTTGTTCTCTATTAATTTTAGAATACAAAAAAAACAGAAAAAGAAAAAGGATGAATTATGGCGGAACAACTATTGCCTTTGTTTTTATATGGAGAAAATACCATAAACTCCATCGTATCCTATAATTTTAATGAAGATGGTAATGTTTACTATTTTATTTATTGTGCACCTGTAGGTTTTCATCGACACGATGATCGTCGCGGCTTTAATATAACAACTTCTCAACTGATATTGAATGGTCACTGTAAAAACTGCGAGATTGTAAAAGCTTTCGGAGTAAGCGAAATAAGTGTAAAACGTAATCTTAAGAAACTCAGAGAAGATGGTATAGACGGATTTTATAAACCCAGAAACACTAGAAAAGGTGGAACAGTTCTTACGTCTGAAGTATTGTCAGAAGCCCAGTGCCTTTTAAATGAAGGTCACAGTCGCTCAGAAACAGCAGAAAAACTGTCATTAAAAGTTAACACCCTATCTAGTGCTTGAACGAGAATTGTATAAACCTTTTATTGAGAGTTAGTTGTATTAAGGCAATCTTAGTAAAAATAGTGTAATAAAACCTGAAATTTCATCTTTAAAAGTTATCATATCTGCAAAAAAATGCTACATTAAAATAATGTAAATTATTTATTATAAACGAGTTAAATATTGCATACAGATAGATTATTTAATAGTGATAAAATTGATAATATTCAAAACTTCGGAGTTAAGGTGTGAGAAAAGCATTCGATAGTCAGATGAAATTAGGAGAGGTTGATATTGCAGGGATACAATTTGATTTAAGGTCAAGAGATGAAATACCTAAGTTATTGATGGGGCTGCAGGCTATTTACTGCAATAGTGAAATACGTGAGAAAGTATTTACAGTACTTGAAGATTCTCTTCCAAAAGCATCTAAGAAAACTGGACGCCCCGGAATGGAGCTTTGGAAAATACTTGTACTTGGAACACTTCGTTTAAACTGCAACTGGGATTTTGACAAGGTTAAGGAAATGGCAGATAATCATTCTACTCTTCGCGAAATGCTCGGGCATGCTAAATGGATTGATGATAAAAAATATCCACTGCAAACATTGAAAGATAACATAAGTCTCTTTAAGCCTGAAACTCTGGATGCAGTTAATACAATAGTTGTAGAATATGGTCATACTCTTAAAAAAAAACGGAAGATTTAAATTGCAGATGTGATTCTTTTGTTGTTGAAAGCAATGTTCATTATCCTACTGACATAAACCTTTTATTTGACTCAGTTCGCAAAACAGTAGAGTTAATTTCCAATGTTTGCAAAGACCTGAATATAAGTGGTTGGCGACAAAGCAAAAGTCTGTTGCAAAAATTAAAAAATAAAATGCGTAAGCTCCAGAAAATGAAACATTCTACATCTAAAGACGAAAGTAAAAAAGAAGAGCGAAAAGCTGAGATAAAAACAGCCTGTCAGGCTTATACTGAATATGCAGAACTACTGTTGGAGAGAGCCATGGCAGATATTGAAAGAATAAGAGAAACAACGACCGACATTACAGTTGAACTTGCCCTTACACCTATTGTGAAATTTACAGGATATGGGGAAAAATTTATTGATTTAACTTTGAGGCGAATTGTGAATGAAGAAAAAATCCCTCACGAAGAGAAAATATTTTCAATTTTTGAAGAATACACAGAGTGGCTGTCAAAAGGCAAAGCCGGAGTTTCTCAGGAATTAGGAAAAAATGTTTGCATAATCGAAGATCAGTTTGGTTTCATCCTGAATCATAAAATAATGGAAAAGCAAACAGATCGTGATATAGCAGTAGAGTTTACCAGGGAAACTATTGCTAAATTTCCAAATGTAAAAAGATGCAGTTTTGATAAAGGCTTCTGGAAACCGGATAACAAAGAAGAGTTATCCAAAATCCTGGATAAAGTCATAATGCCTAAAAAAGGGAAGTTAAGTCAAAAAAATAAAGAAGAGGAATTTGCTAATGATTTCAAAAAGTCAAAAAATCAACATTCAGCAGTGGAGTCTGCAATAAATGCTCTTGAAAATCATGGTCTTGACAGGTGCCCTGATAAAGGAATAAGGGCTTTTAGACGTTATGTATCATATGCTGTACTTGCCAGAAATATCCAAATTTTAGGAAATATCATTCAGGAAAAAGAGAGCCTGCGCAAAAAGCATTCTGAGAAGATGAAGCAGGTAAAAAGAAGACTGGTAGCGTAAGCTAATTTTTTATTCTAAATTTTGTAGGTTGTTTGATTTGACATGTAACCGATGTATCTAAAAATAGGCAATTTGAGGTATTATTTTGAGAAAATAAAGTTTTTAGTTTTGTTTAGCTGGTTAATTTGAAATTATCATGAAAAAATAGTGGCGACAATTTCGGAAAAATAGAGTTTTCGGTCAGCCACTATCTAAAGCCATACATGCCGGTAAGCTGTTGGAACCACTAAAAAAAACTTCACAGGAAAAACCAAATCAGAACGCAATATAGAGGATAACAGTCAGGCACTTGGCAAAGGGTGTACAGACACCACAGGACGACTTTTTGCAGCATTAGGCAGAGTCAGTGCAGTTACAGAATTTAATAAGAATTATGATATTGATAATGGTGGTTTACTGCTTGCAGTTCCTGCACTTTTATCCAACGGTCTGCTTGATTCAATGAATTCATTCAATTTTTCAGAGGGTTTTTATAGAATATATGATATTTTTCTGACGATAGCTTTTATGGTTCTGGCCCGTGTAGGAAACATAAACCGCCTTGGTGATGTTTCACCCGGAGAATGGGGAAAGCTTCTTGGAATAGACCGTATTCCTGCTGTTAAAACCATGCGCGAAAAAGCAGATGAACTTTCACATGGTCAGAATGAAGCAAATCTGGATAAATGGATTTCAGAACATTCCAGCACCTGGATGGAAAAAAATGAGGATACTATAGGAAGGCTTTATGTTGATGGTCATGTAAGAACATATTTTGGAAAAACAAAGCTGCCGAGAAGATATGTATCAAGACAGCATTTATGTCTTCGCGGAATGACCGACTACTGGATTAATGATCAGAACGGGACACCATTTTTTAATGTAACAACACCTTTTTCAAAGGGGCTTATAGAAATACTGAAGACGAAAATAATACCAAAACTGCTTGAAGAAATGCCGTGTCAAAAGACAGCATATGAACTTGCTGAAAATCCTGATATCTACAGGTTTTTAATAATTTTTGACAGAGAAGGCTATAGCATGAAACTCTTCAAAGACCTGTGGGAAAAACACAGAATTGCCTGTCAGACATATAATAAATATCCAAAAGATGCCTGGGATGAAAATGATTTCATTGAAGTTGAAGTTATACACCCTTTTGATAATGTAGAGAAAACAAAAATAGCGGAAAAAAGGGTATATGATAAAACGAATGATTTTTATTGCAGAGAAGTTAGACAGTTAACTGAATCAGGTCATCAGGTGTCAGTAATTTCAACAGATTTTATCAGTAAAGCTGAATACATATACAGTCACATGCAGAGTAGAACATCTCAGGAAAACTTTTTTAAATATGCAAGACAAGATTATAATATAGATACACTTAACTCATATGAAAAAACAAATGTAGATGAGACAGAAACAGTTGTAAACCCGGTATATAGACAACTGGAGAAAGATTTAAATTCATTAAGAGCAAAACTGGCAAGAAGAACACTTAAAAGACAGCAGTTGACTTTAAAGGAAAACCCTACAGAAAAAGAACGCAGGAACTTTGAAGAAAGAGAAGGAATGTTAACAAAAGAAATACTTGAATTTGAAGAAACTATTACCGAAAAGAAAAAAACAAGAAAGAATACAGATAAATATATTACTGTCAAAGAATTGCCGGAGGAATTTAAATTTGTTCAGTTTCATGGGGGTAGAAAAAAGTTTATTGATATTATAAAAATGATTGCATACAGAGCTGAAGTAGCTATGTCAAATGTCATCATGCCTATTCTGGGAAAATATGAAAAAGATACTGCAAAGAGCATAATAGAATCTATTTTCAAAACACCGGCAAATATTATTCCTCTATATGATAAAAATATTTTGAAGGTTGAATTGCATTACACTTCATCACATAAAAAAGATAAAATAATTCAATCATTGATGAACTTTTTAAATGAAACTGAAATGGAATTTCCGGAAACTAATTTGAAGCTTTTCTACAAGTTCGTATCAAAATAAAATCATAGGGGTAAAGTGCTCAGAGGCTACAAGTTCTGCGCCGAGTTCAGTATCATTACAATGATCTATATTCTCGATTTCAACCCCATCTACAATTTCAGGTTTTTCTACATCTTCTTCTGTTTGAATGTTTGATTCTGCATTATCAGTATCTTTATTCTCTGTTTGTTTTACATTCGGCTTCCAGCCCCCCTTCAAATCAATAAGGCGCAAAATTCTGTCAATCCAGCTTTGTTCGGCTTGGGTATATTCAAATTCAAAAAGAGTATCGGTTTCATAATAGGTGTTATAAAGTTTGTGTTCTACCGCTTTAGCTATCGGTTTCCAGGATTTATCAGGTATTCTTGCTCTGCCCAGAGATATTACTGTTCTGCTTCGACTGTGACCGAGGCTGTTGCGATAGGCTTCGATGAGCTGAAGTACTTCACCGCTTGGAGTTTTCTTAACCCTGAAATACATTTTTACCTTTCTCTTATCTGCCGGCAAATGCCGTAAAGTTTATGAATTTTTAAGAATATTTCTACACTGGTAAAATTACAGGAACTAATAAAAATACAAGAGGATTTATTAAAATAGTTTATTATTATAGGCACGACAAAATTGCCTTAAAAACTCCAAAATATTCACATCTATCTAATTGTTAAATTGTTACATTGATTTTACAATTTCTCGATTTGAAAATCTTCGAGTTCAATGACAAAAATGTTACATTTTTGTATGCGAAAGATGGGTTAGTCTCTAAAAAACACAACTTCGTTTGTCTTATTTATTATAATGAAAAATGAAATTTAAATATAAAACAAAAAAAATAACCCCTGATGTTTCAGGGGAGAAACTACACGAAAACTTTTCATGTAACTTCTAATTTCCACTTAAATCTTCAAAAAACTAGTCAACATCAATTCTTACAGTTTCCCTGCTTCTATTTCTTTTAACAAATTTCAAAAAAATCAAAATTTTTCACAATTTCAATATCATCCCTAAACGAACTGTCAACCTCATTATAGATATAAAAATTTATAACATTATCAATTATTGTTTTAGTTTGAATGATGTTATCCCCTAATTCAAACATTGCTTCAATTCTATATGGATTAGCTAGATTAGGTTGATTTATTTTTTTCAGTATACCATTTTTACTTGTATAAATTGAACACCCGCAAACCTGCGTAAACTCTTTTTGTTTAATATCTCTATTTATACCGATAATAGAGTAAAAGTATTCATGTAAAATATTAACACCGGTTGCATAGTAATATGCTGTAGGCATACAAACCCCGGCGGGTCTTGCTGCAACCTCGATAAAAACCAGCTCGTCAGTATCAGAAAGAAACATTTCCATGTGAGTTACACAATCATGAATCTGCAGAGCATTTAAAGTTTTTTTAGAAAACTCTGTTATCCTTTTATACAAGTTCTCATTAGGATTTAAAATTATATGCCCAGCATTTCTACCCTCATTTATTACTTCCATATAGGGAAATAAATATTCAGTGCAGCCCGCAAATACTATTTTACCGCCTCTAATTACACTGTCACAGGAAAACATCTTCCCTGAAATAAATTCTTCAGCCTCCAGGTTTGCTTCCTGTGTAAACTCCAAAATCTGTTTTCTATATTCTACAAACTCATTATAGCTGCTAATTTTTCCAACAAAAGCGCTACCGGCAGCATCTATCGGCTTTATTATAAATGGCATGCCTACGGAAGACTTTATTGACTTGAAATAATCTTCAGTGTTATCTGTTTTGAAAAAATCAGTTAATTTAAAATATTTAGGAACACGTATTTTATTCTTTTCCAATATTTCCTTCATAATAACTTTATCTCTAAACTTTAGAATATCTTTTGGCTTTAATCCTCCAATAGAATACTTTTCAACAAGTTTAGAAGTTAAATCCATTGTAGATTCATCATCACAGTAGAGCATAATTTCTTCATTATGATATTGAGATATAGCCTCTTCAAGCTTCTTGCTCATATCAGCAGCATCAAGGATTTTACACTTGAAATTGAAGCCGGGATATTCATGTTCGTCTACAAAAGTAAACCCATCGAACCAGTTTTTGTCATTTTCTGATAACTTTTTATAAACACTCTCTCCAACAAAAGCAATAATATTTGCATCTTCTGGTTTTACCAACTTGTTAAAATCATAGTAATCAAGTTTATAATCCTGCAATATAAATAATATATTTTTCATATTTCACCAATTAATTATTATTTTTTATAATTTTATCGATAGATTCTACAATTTGTTTCATAAACTTATCTTCTACTACTTCATCATGATGACACTGTAAGTCAACTTTATTTAAGTTAAGTAAATTATTTTCAAGATTATTATAAGGCTGCTTTACAGCTTCTTCATACATTGCAGTAAACCTACTGTCCTCATGAAACAGCACATTATTACATTTGAATAAAGTTGCTTTATTTGAATATTTTAAAGAGGGTTTGTAATTTACTAAAACATCATCTTTATATTCGCTATTTACAAAATATTTATTTCTTGTTTCATCTGATACAACAATTGGATCAACAAGAAAAATATTTTGAACATTCTCTCCCAATAGGCGAAGTTTTTCAGCCACCTCAATTGCAACAGCAGCACCTAAACACCATCCGCCAATATAAAATGGTCCAAAAGCAAGTTTGGATAATATGAACTCTACATATTTATCAGCCAATTCCTGGATAGAACTAAAAGTTGCTCCTGTTTTGATTGGATAATGATCTAAGAGGAAAAGCCTAATATCTTCAGGCATTAGCTTAACCAAATTATCATAGTAGGCTTCAATCCCCATAGTACCAGGATGTATAAAAATCAGAGGACCATATTGTCCTAAACTATTAAACTCGGTAAGCGGAATAAAATTATTCTGAAAGCGTTCTATTTTATTTGTTTTACTTTTATTACTAATAGAACTTATATTGTTTTTCATGGATTCTGCCAATTTTTTAAGGTCATCATTATCCAAAAAGGCAGGAGAGCACATAAAATTAATACTCAACTTATTATTAACTATGCTGCCATTAATATATAATGGTAAATGCATAGGATTATCCATATCAGATTCATAACCTTTAAAGTACTCAGAAATTTTCCATTCATTGCTGCTTCCGCTCTGAAATTCTCCTAGATAATTAAATGACAGAGGAATTGATTTCAAATCTAACAGATTCTGACCAGCTTCACTAAATTCCTGAAGTAAACTATATGTCAGCCCATTTTCAGGTAATCTTTCAAACTCTTTTTCTATAAGTTTCACAAACCTTACTTCATTGTTCAAGAACTGTTTTTCAGGCAGTTTTACCTGAAAAGGGTACATCGCAGTAAACCACCCGATTGTGTTAGAAATATCAATATTATCTAAAATATCTTCTCTTCCGTGCCCTTCCAAAAGCAAGGTTATACTATCAACATTCTTTACTTCTGAATATGCTGAAATTAAAGCAGTTAATAGAATATGTTTAAGCTTTGTATCAATATCAGAAACTACTGAATTTTTTAAGTTCTCGGTAAATTCTTCATCAAACTGAAAAGAAGCCGTACAAGCTTCCTTATAAGATAAAACTTTACCATCAAACGGGTAATTTTCTTTAGTTCCTTTCCAGAATGTTTTTTGATTATCGCTAATACTGTCAGTGTAGTGTTTTAAGCAGCAAACCCAATCCTTATAACTGCTTAGTTCTTCATACTCTTTTAACTCTAAGCTCTCATTTCTGCCAGATTCAAGTGTATTATATATTTCAGAAATGTCATCCATTAATATTCGTAATGTGATTCCATCAGTGATTAAATGATGCAATACAATAAATAGATGCGAACGTGATTTATTATCAGTTAAAAGAACAAATCTGTACAGTTTACCTTTCTTAATGTTTAGACTACTTTGTATTGAGTTTACTTCAGCATCAAACATTTCATCTGAATCAAAAGATATGATTTCCAGCTCTTCGGGATGAAACTGATTAACCGGCACATAATATTGCTGCCAATTATCATTATTTTTTTCAAATCTTAGTCTAAAGCCTCCTTTTAAAGTTTGAATTATCTTTACTGTTTCGTTAAGATTTTCTAAATTAACTGACTCAATATCAAGTAAAATACTCTGGTTAAACCAATCATGATTTTTAAAATTTAGATTAAAAAACCAGGTTTGTACGGGTAATAGAGGAAAGTGGCCAGATTCATCTTTTTTCTTGGTTATAACAGCTTTTTTTCCTGAAATTTTTCTGCTGATCAGCTGAATTGTTTTATTATCAAAAATATCTATAGTTTTTATATTTATATTATTTCTATTTGCTAAATTTTGTATTTGAATACTTTTTATTGAATCTCCGCCAATATTAAAAAAATTATCTGTAATACTAACTTTATCCAGATTTAGCACCTTTTCCCAAATTTCAGTTAATTTCTTCTCCATTTCTGTTTCTGGAGGTACATAGTCTTCTTTATCATATTCGATTTCATAACTTTGAAGTTCCTTTCTATTTATTTTACCATTAGGAGTAAGGGGCATTTTATCCAAAATTCGGAAAAATTGTGGAATCATATATTCAGGTAAAAACTCAGAAAGTCTTTCTTTAATCAGCTCAATATCCTCTAAAGACCCAGTATAGAATGCACATAGGATTTTATTATTTTCTCCTAAGTCTTTAACAATAACAGAAACATCTTTAATTCCTTCTATTTTCAGCATTGAATTTTCAATTTCCTGAAGTTCAATACGATATCCACGTATTTTAACCTGAAAATCAAATCTTCCTAAAAACTCAACATTCCCGTCACTCAACCACCTGGCTTTATCTCCAGTTCTATAAAGCCTTTTGCTTAATTTTTCACAAAATATAAATTTTTCCCGGGTCGTTTTTTCGTTATTTAAATATCCCCTGGCAAGCCCGTCACCTCCAATATATATTTCACCTGGAATTCCTGCAGGGCATAAGTTCTGATTCCGGTCCATAATATAAAACTGGTAATTAAGAATAGGTTTTCCAATTGGTATATTATTGTAATGCTTTGTGACATGAAAAGTACTGGCAAAGTATGTTTCTGTGGGACCATAACCATTAAATACTTCATAGTTTTTTTTCTGAAATTTTTTCAAAGCATCACCGGCAACAACAACTTTAGTTAATGAACTATTTTCAAGTTCTATAAATTCTTCAAAAACAGCAGTAGGGAAATGGGCTATTGAAACTTTCTTAGTTTCATAATACTGACTTAATCCGATGAGGTTTAACCTTAAATCATCAGGTGCAATAACTAAAGTTCCTCCAATAGCAAGTATAGGAAAAATTTCTGCAATAGAAACATCAAATGCAATATTAACATATTTTGCCATTCTGTCATCAGGAGTTACATTAAAATCATTATTATGCCAATAGATTCCGTTTGTAAGTGTTTTGTGTACCTGCATTACTCCTTTGGGAATCCCGGTACTTCCGGAAGTATATATTACATAAGCTAAACTGTCCTGAGTAATTGTACATTCGGGTTTATTATCAGAACATTTATAGTTTTCTTCACTGCATACATCTACTATCTCACATGATGATATTTCGCTTTGAATCTCTGCAATTTCATTTTTTAAAACTTCAGTCTGAGTAAAAATCAGTTTAGGTTTTGCATCATTTAGAATATATTTAATTCTTTCTTTCGGCAGCTTAATATCAATTGGTAAAAAGGCAGTTCCAGACTTTAAAGCTGCTATTATGGACAGAATCATTTCAATTCCCGGTTTACACATTATAGCAATAATATCATCAGTCTTTATAATATTATTTGATGTAATATGATTTGAGAGCCTGTTTATTTTTGAATTAAATTTTTCATAATTAATAGATTTATCTTTGTGGACGACAGCCTCTTTCTCCGGAAATTCTCCCGCAGCTTTTTCAAAAAGATCCACAAAGTTTAAATTCTTATCATAATAAAACTTTGTATCATTCCAGGCTTCCAGCAGTTTAAAATCATCTTCCCGACAAATATTAACTTCTTTATACAGCTCTTTACCGGAAATTATTTCATTAATAATATTAACATAATACTTTATAAAATTGCTTATTGTACTTTTATAGAATAAGTCTGTATCATACTCAACAAGGATTTTGAAGTGATCATCAGCAATTGAAGTTGTAAGCATTATATCAAATTTAGAAGAAATATTACTATGCTCCTCATATTCGAACTTTAAGCCACTAAACTCTTCTTTATTCTCAGCTTTTTCTTCAACATATATGAACATAACCTGGAATAATGGATTTTTATTTGAAGAACGTTCAATGTTCATCGACCTTACAATATAGTCAAATGGAACTTCTCTGTAATCCTGTATTTCAATATTTTTATTATTAATATTTTCAAAAATTGCAGAGATTCTGTCGTTATCATTAAATGAAATCCTTATTGGCAGGGTATTTACAAAAAAGCCAAGAAGTTTTTCAAGCTGTCTATTGGGTCTATTTGCTATAGGAATACCAATAACCAAATCATTTTGTGAAGTATATTTTGAGAGTAAAAAATAAAATACTCCCATGAAAAATGAATTTAAAGTTAAATTATTTTCTTTACAAAAGTGTTTGACTTCATTTAGAACATTATATTCGATTTTAACATTTTCAACAGCGCCATTATGCTTTAGTGTTTTTGGCCTTTTTTTGTCCGTATATAAATCAAGTTCAGGTAGGTTATCAAGCTCTTTTTTCCAGTAATTTATTTTCTCATTTATTATATTTTCTGTTAGAAATTCACGCTGCCATATAGAAAAATCCAGATATCTGATAGAATTTTCCTCTATACCTACATCCCCTTTCAAAGCCTGATTATAAAAATTCGATATTTCATCAATAAAAAGTTCAATGGACCACTCATCTGCAACAATGTGATGCTGATTTATAAACAAAATATGATCTTCTGTTTCTTTTTCCTTAAATAACTGCACATTAATAAGCTTTGCTGAAGATAAATCAAACTTGTGTTTAAGTCCATTATCAATTTCATAATGAATTTCAGATCTATTTTTTAATTCACTTTTAAGAGATATTTGGAAGTAATTTGAATAAGGCAGTATTTCCTGAAAAATAGTTCCATCCTCTGACTCAAAAAACTTTGTCCGCAGAATACCATTTTTTTGAATGACAGCATTAAAAGCATGTTCAAGAGAAGAATAGCTTATGCTTCCTTTCAGTCTGAGAATCAGTGGAGAATTATAGTTTGTACTTCCTTCAAATTTATCAATAAAATAAAGTCTTTGTGCCCCATAGGAGGTTATACCTTTATTCCCATTATATCTTAATATTTTATTGCTGTCTTTTTCTGAATGAATCCGGCTTTGTTCTAAAATATTTAATACTTCATCTTTATTATTTTTAAGAAAGCTTCTCTGACTTTCCTGCAGCTGAACTTTTGCCGGTGACTTTATTTTTATCTTTCCATTATCTCTCCATATCTTTATCCCCTGAGAACGTATACTGTACAGAGATCGAATAATACTGCAATTATCATTTTTCATTATATTTCTTCCTCCTCATATTCTTCTTCGGTTTCTATGGAGTTTTCATCAATAAAGCATGAAATATTTCTAATTGTTTTAAGTTTAAAAATATCACTTACTTTTATATTTAAATTATCAAATGTTTCATTGATTATAGTTACAAGTTTCATTGCCAGAATTGATGATCCTCCTATTAAGAAAAAATCCTGTTCAACACTGACTTTATTAAGTTCTAACAACTTCATCCAAATTCTTGTAACAGTATTTTCGGTTTCAGTTTCAGGATCAACAAAACTATTGTCAGCTAAGCTGTTCTCCACAGGGTCCGGTAATGATTTTTTATCGATTTTACCATTCACTGTCAAAGGCATTTTATTCATAAATACAAAAAATGATGGAACCATGTATTCAGGCAGCAAGCTAGAAGCATAATTCCTTACGTCCTCTACAGTTATTGAGCTTTCAGACACAGTATAGTAAAGAGCCAAATGTTTAGTACCTGCATCTTTGTTCTCATGAACAGATATGCAGCAATTAGAAATGTAAGGACACTTTAAAAAACATGATTCTACTTCTCCAAGTTCAATTCTAAAACCTCTGATTTTAACCTGATTATCATTTCTTCCTATAAATTCAACATCTCCATTTGATGCCCACTTTGCAACATCTCCAGTCTTATACAATCTTAAATTTCGATTATTTTTGAAATCTTCAGAAGTGATTAAGTGATTATCAATAAAACGTTCTTTGGTCAAGCTCGAACGATTCAGATATCCTCTTGCTAAAGATTCACCTCCAATATAAAGTTCTCCAGGGACACCTATAGGAGCAGGAGTTAAATCTTCATCTAGAATATATAATTTGATATTATTTAATGGTTTACCTATATTATAGTTTTTATCTCCTGGCTTATAAGTATGTATACTTGCACAGACTGTACTTTCAGTAGGACCGTATGCATTGTAGAAATTTCTCGATTCAGACCAGTATGAAACAGTAGAAGCATCACATGTATCTCCTGCCACAACCAGGTCTGTAAGAGTTTGTAGTTCTTTTCTGGGCATTACTCCTAACATGGCAGGAGGCAGTGTTGCCCAGGTAATCTCATTATTATCAATATAATCATGTAACTGTTCAGGATTCTTTCTTATTTTTTCATCTGCCATGAAAAGTGTTCCGCCATAAAATAGAACAGCAAATATTTCCCAAACACTGGCATCAAAGCATATTGATGCAAACTGTAATACCTTAGTTTTATTGTCAAATTTAAAAACTGCTTTCTGCGCACAGATAAGGTTTATTAAATTTCTATGCTCAAGCATAACACCTTTTGGTTTACCAGTTGAACCGGATGTATAAATAACATAAGCAAGATCATCAGGTGTATTTATTAACTTTGGATTTGTAACAGGAAATTTATCAATGTATTTCCAATAACTATCCAGGCATAATGGTAAAGTATCAATCTCTGAAAGGAACAGTAATTTTTTTAAATTATCTGCCACTGTAAGAATCATTCTGCAGCCGCAATCATTAATTTTATATCTGAGTCTTTCCTCCGGATCTGCAGTATCAAAAGGTACATATGCTGCACCTGCTTTTAGTATACCGAGAATACCAACTATTACTTCAGTACCTTTGTTGAGGTATAAGCCAATTAAAGTGTTACTTTTAAGTTCCTGCTCCCATTCATTTTTGTATTTTTCTCTAATTGTATGGGCTAATTGATTGGCTCTATTATTCAGTTCTTTATAAGTTAAAAACTTATCTTTGTAGGCTAAAGCTATTTTATCAGGTGTTTTTGATGCCTGCTCTTCAAAGCACTCTATGGCAGTTAAATCACAAGGATAAGCTACCTCGGTTCTATTCCATTGGTTAACAATAAGGTCATACTCTGTTTTAGAAATTAACTGAATCCTTCTAATTTCTACCTGTCTATCTTGAGCAATTTGAGTTAATACTGCTTTGAAGTAGTTAAATACTCTTTGAATTGTTCCTTTAGTAAATAAACTTGTTGCAAAATTAAGTTTGCAGAACAGATTATCATCCCTATCATCAACAGTTACGCTCAAGTCGAACTTGGCAGCTTTATATCCTTCGCAGTTTTTCAATTCAAACAATTTATTTTCTGAATTAATACCAAAGTTCTGAGTAGAAAATAGAATCTGGAACAATGGATGTTTGGACTGGTCACGTTCAATCTTTAAGGAGTCTACTAATTTTTCAAAAGGGACATCCTGATATTTCTGTACTTGAACTAAGGATTCAAAAACATTTAAAACTGCATCTTCTACAGTTGAATTTTTATTTAATATTGTTCTTAAAGGCATACTATTAACAAAGAAACCTATGATTCCCTGTATTTGAGAATACTGCCTATTTGCAACAGGAGTACCAATTAGAACATCTTCCTGCCCACAGTACCTGAATAAAAAGATTTTAAAACCCGCTAATAATACACTGTTTAATGAAACCCCAAGTTCTTTTGCTGTATTTCGTAAATTAGTAGAAAGTTCACTTCCTAGTGAAAAATCAAGTTCATCACCTGAATAGTCAATACTTGAAGGTCTAATAAAATCTGTAGGAAATCTTAGCTGCTCGCAATTATTTAAATGCCCTTTCCAGAATTCTACCTGTCTTGTCAGCCGTTCTCCTTTCAAAAACTTTCTCTGCCAAACAGCAAAGTCAGAATACTGAATATCCAGTTTACTCACTTCATTCCCTGCATATAACTGCTCAAGTTCATTCAGAAAAATGTCTGCGGACCAACCATCAAATGCAATATGATGAACATTTATATGAATAATATTTTGAGTTTCAGTTTTATACTGCCATACTTTAAAAGGAATCTCTAATTCTAAATTGAATATTTTATTTGAATTCTGAAGTATTATATCGTTAAGTTTATTGTCAGCCACAGTTTTCTTTTCAATATCTAGAGGCATATCTAAAACTTGCTGATAATAATCATGACTCTCACGGTTCTGTTTATAGACAGTCCTCAAAACTTCATGTCTGCTAAATATTGTATTTACACACTCTAGAGCTTTGTTAATATCCACTTTATCAGAACAATTCAAAATAAAAGGAATATTATAAGCATTGCTGCCCCCTTCAAGCTGTTCGATAAAGAAAAGCCTTTCCTGTGCAAATGAAAGAGGTTTTTCTTTAATTTCAGATGGTTCAATTTGTAAGCTTTCAAAAGTATAAATATTGTCTAGAAGTTTTTCTATTGTTTTACATTCAAACAGATCTGCTGCTGTTATCTGTTTATTTAAAACTTTACTGATTTTATGGGTTACCTGCAATGCAGATATTGAGTTCCCACCTACATGAAAAAAATCATCTGTAATGCCAATACCTTTTATTCCGAGTGATGATTCCCATATTTTACATAACTCTTCTTCCAACTCATTTTTTTGGGGCAGTATAATTATCTCTTTCTCCTGAATATTCCGGCAAAGGCAAAGCCTTTTTATCTATCTTGCCATTTACTGTTAAAGGCATGATCTCCATGTTAGCGCGGTGGGACCGCATGACGAAAGCCCCAACAATTCTACAGGTTATTCCTTGGCTCGATTCCGGTGGCGTAGAGCGCGGAACGGTGGATATCGCAGCCGCGATAACCAGCTCTGGCGGCAAGGCTCTGGTGGCCGCTGAAGCAGGGCGGTTGCTGCCCGAATTGGAAGCGGTGGGCGGACGCCTGTTGCCGCTCAAGGGGCGTAGCAAGAATCCGTTGCGGATTCTCTTCTCCAACGCCAAAGCCATCGAGCGCATGATCCGAGAGGAAGGGGTGGATCTCGTCCATGCCCGCTCTCGTGCCCCTGCATGGAGCGCCTATATTGCTGCCCGGCGCGCCGGAGTGCCCTTCGTGACCACCTATCACGGCGCCTATAGCCAGAAGGGGCGGTTGAAGGCCTTCTATAATTCGGTCATGGCCAAAGGCGATATTGTGATTGCCAATTCCCATTACACGGCTAGGCTGGTCATCGGACGCAATCCGGATGCGGAAAACCGGACGATGACCATTCACCGCGGTGTCGATATGGATCTGTTCGATCCACAAAAGATTTCTGACGAGCGGATTCAAGCCCTGCGCAACAAATGGGAATTGGATGCCCGCCCCGTGATGATCCTTCCCTCAAGGCTGACGCGCTGGAAGGGGCAGAGTTTCATCATTCCGGTGATGGGGGCGCTCAAGAAAGCCATCGGGCCAACCTTTCAATTGCTTCTTATTGGCGATGAACAGGGGCGAGAATCCTATGTCGCGGAGCTGGATCGCCTGATTTCCGAGCATGATGTGGCTGATTGCGTCAGTCGGGTTGGCCATTGCAAGGACATGCCGGCAGCCTATGCGCTGGCCAACATGGTGATTGTGCCCAGTCAGGATGCGGAGACCTTCGGACGCTCGGCAGCGAAGGGCTTGCCATGGGCAAACCGACGCTTGTCGGTGATCTGGCGCTCAGCCCGAGGTCGTGGCTCCGCCTATGGATGTGGCGCCGGAACAATGGATCGCCAGCGTCATCGCTCATGATGATGCAACAGGCTGGCAGGACGCCATCGCCCAAACGCTTACCATGCCCGAGGCAAAGAAACAGCAGGTGGCCCCGGTCGCCAGAAATCTGATCGAGGCCTGCTTTTCGCTCAAATCCATGGGCCAGCAGACCCTTGCTGTCTATGACCAACTGCTGGGATGTGATCTGGCGGATCGCTATGGAGCCGAGCGCTAGCCGATAGCGCTCATCTCAGACCTATCCTCAGGCCCCATTCGACGGAAGCTGCCCGGGCCGATATGGAAGGCCCGTTTGAAACTTCGCGAAAAGGATGGCACGCAATCATAGCCACACCGGCTGGCCACTTCGCCCATCGACAGATGGGTCGTGGTGAGCAGCATGCGGGCCTTGTTGAGACGCCAGCTCCTGAGATAATCCATCGGCGTCTGCCCTACTTCCTCGGCAAAATTGCGAGCAAAAGCAGAGCGGGATTGCCCGGCCAGTGCGGCGAGATCTTCAACAAGCCACTTTTTCTCCGGCTCGGCATGGATGGCACTAAGGCTACGCGCTATGGCCTTGTCTGACAGGGCGCGCAGGAAACCTTTGGTCTCGTCGGTGGCGGTTTGGGCAAGCTGTCGGATGGTCTGGATGAAAATCACTTCGATCAGACGGCTGACAATGGCCGCCATGCCCTGTTCCCCTCGATTGGCCTCCAAGGAGATCAAATCAAGGGGTGGAGCGCATCCATGGCACGGTTGCCATATCCTCGGGCCTAAGATGAAGATGGCTCGGCAGAAGCGCCAGCACGGGATGCTCGATCTCTTCATCAAAATGCAGAAAGCCGCAGAGCAAGGCGGCTTTCTCGCGCTCTTTCCCGACTCTCAACACGCCGTCCCCGCAAGGCCCCGCTGCCAATCAATCCGCCCAAATCCGCCGGTGCAAGATCCGGGGCCGCCTTGATGCTCTGGGTTGCTCCATGAGGCACCAGCAGAATGTCTCCCTTTTCAAGCGGCACCGGCTCTTCTCCCTCCAGACAGAGCCAGCAGGAGCCATTCAGCACGATATGAAATCGGATATGGCGCTGGATGGGGGAATGGAAACCGCGAAGGGGGCCGGATAGCTGGGCGCGAAAATAGAGCTCCCCGGCGATGCGCAGGGTGGCAAAAATATCGGAAATCAGATCTGTCTTATGCATGCGTATCACTTTCTGGACGATCTGCTAAGAATGAGGGCGTTTCAATCATTAACAAGCGCCAGCCCATTACGGCAAGCATTGGGCGGAGGCGGATAGGCCGCTGACCGACCCGTTGCCCTCTCGACCAATGCCTGATTGACCCAATGATTGTGGAGCGAAGATTCAAATGCCTTTGGAAATGATACTTGCCCTCATCGGATTTGCCTTTGTCATGTCCATCTCGCCCGGCCCCGCCAACTTCCTGTTGCTGGCCTCTGCGCCAATTTCGGCGTGTTGCGGTCCCTGCCGCTGATATTTGGCGTTGTCGCTTGGCTTTTTGTCGATGGTGTTTGCCGTCGGGCTCGGATTGGGGGCAATTGCTCAAGGAAGCGCCGATGGTTGAAACCGGCCTCAGAATTGGCCTGCGGGGCCTATATTCTCTGGTTGGCCTACAAGATTGCGGGCGCCAGATCCATGGGGCCCGATGCTGGCAATGAGGGCGAAAAATTGGCCAAGCCGGTCTCCTTCATTCAGGCAGCTCTATTACAGTTGCTCAACCCCAAGGCATGGACCGTCGCCCTGCTGGTGACCGTGACCTACATGACCGAACAGGATTATCTCACCAACCTTATCGTGCTGGTGGCGGTGTTTTGCGGTGGTCAATATCCCCTCTATCAGCGTTTGGGCCATATCCGGGGCAGCCTTGCGCAAGCGGCTGAATCAAGGCTCCCGGCTGATATGGTTCAACCGGATCATGGCCTTGCTCCTGGTTGCCAGCATGGCGCCCATGCTGATCCATTTGTAAGACAAAGAAAAAGCCTGATCCGGCCAGAAACAAGCCGCCAGATCAGGCTTTCAGACTGTGCAATAGTAGGCTGAAGCCTAGTGCTTCTTTGGGCGTAGATAGATGAACCAGTAAATGAGGCCCACCAGAACGCCGCCGCCGATGATGTTGCCGATGGTGACCGGGATCAGGTTGTTGATCACGAAATGACCCCATGTCAGATCGGCGAAGTCCGCCGCCGTGGTGCCGGTTGCGGCCCAGAATTCGGGACCGGCAAAGGTCTTGGTCATGATGGCCATCGGGATCTGGAACATGTTGGCGACACAGTGCTCAAAGCCGGAAGCCACGAACATGGCGACAGGCAGGGTCACGGCCAACAGCTTGTCGGTGACAGAACGGGCCGCATAGGACATCCAGACGCCAAGGCAAACCATGACGTTACACATGGCGCCAAGCGCTACGGCCTGAAAGAAACCATGATGCAGCTTATGCTGGGCGATATGCATATAGTTCAGACCAAGAGAGCCGTTGCCCTGTTCGTAATGCTGTGCAATCTGCATGATGATGACCAGACCGATGGCACCGACAAAGTTGCCCGCATAGACGATAACCCAGTTTTTGCCGAGCTGCCCCCAGGTGATTTTCTTGCTGGCCTTGGCCACAACGGTGAGCACCGTGCTGGTGAACAGATCGCCGCCATTGACGACAACCAGCATCAGGCCAAGACTGAAGGCCAGACCCACCGATGAATTTGTTGGCTCCCCAGCCGATATCGCCATTTCCGTGGTTACCACCGTGTAGAAAATGAAGGCGATGCCGATGAAGGCACCCGCAGTGATCGCCAGAACGAATGTGGTCAGCGGCTGTTTGGTTGCTTTATAGACACCAACATCCTCGGCTTTCTTGGCCATTTCGGCGGGCATCAGGGCGTCAAATTGGAATTGAGGCGTTTCGGACATGGAGTAGACTTTCTGCTCTTTGGATACACGATAGGGCGACAGGCACAGCTATAACATTTGTTGGCTCTTTATCATACGATGGTCGCATATCGTTGATATTGGTCATCCCGAGCCATGCTAATTTTGCATAGCAGAACTTTTGGCTCCGCGAAATATCCCAGTAACGGCAAGATTTTGACAAGACTCGGCATTAGCTTGTGAAAGGATAGAGAATTCTGCTTTTATCCCTGCCCCTGTTCCATGGCAGGGCTTGAAAGGTGGCGCAAGCTGCGTCATATGTATTTGACGCTATTGTTGCAATAAACAGGAGATTACGACCATTCGCCGCCCAAATAGAGCGCAAGCGCCCCGCGAGACGGGACCGCGCATCAATAACCAAATCCGTATTGACGAAGTGCAGCTCATCGATGATGAGGGACATAACCATGGATCCACTCCGACCAGACAAGCGCTAGACATGGCTGCTGAAGCGGTTTGGATCTGGTTGAGATCTCGCCGAATGCAAAGCCGCCGTCTGCAAGATCATGGATTATGGCCGG
>CAXXMS010000015.1:0-1013338 GCA_963678745.2 Victivallales bacterium
CTAAAATTAACTCAAAATGAGGCTAAATAAATGGTGGGCGTAACAGAACTCGAATCTGTGACCTCTACGATGTCAACGTAGCGCTCTAACCAACTGAGCTATACGCCCTGGGAGACGAAGTTTTAAATTTACTTATATTTCATGAAAAAGCAAATAAAAATATCACTTATTTTATAATTATCTTTTTCTCTTTCTTTTCCAGGTTATTTTGTATAGGTCTTTTCTTCTGTTTTCCAGATTTTTTACTGAACCGTTTTTTCGAACTTCTTTTAAAAGGTCAAGGTCAACATCTGCTATTAGAGTCATTTCAGTGTTTGGAGTGGCTTCAGCAGCAATGGCGTCATGCGGGAACGCAAAATCCGAAGGAGTAAATATTGCAGCCTGAGAATATTGAATATCCATATTCTCTACTTTCGGTAAGTTGCCTACACTGCCTGTAATAGCTACATAACATTCATTTTCAATTGCTCTTGCCTGCGCACATCTCCTTATTCTTAAATATGCATTTTTAGTATCTGCCCAATAAGGTACAAAAATAATTTGTACACCTTTATCTACCAGAGTTCGAGCCAGTTCAGGGAATTCTACATCATAGCATATTAGGATACCTATTTTTCCTATGTCAGTTTCGAAAACTTTCAGTTTATCCCCTCCGATTAATCCCCAGTATTCGGATTCATCAGGTGTTACATGCAGTTTATACTGTGAATCCCAGGTGCCGTCTCTTCTGCAGAGATATGAAACATTATGAAGGATTCCATTCTTATATTCAGGAAGGCTGCCCATTATTATATTTATATTGTATGATAAAGCCAGCGATAACATTCTGTTTCTGAGTTCTGTACTGTAGTCGGCAAGTTTCCTCATTGCTTTAGGCGGTTCTTCATTGTTGTATTTTGCAAGCAGAGGAGCATTAAAGAATTCGGGGAATAAAATAACATCTGCATTATAACTGGCTATTGCATCAATAAAAAAATCAACCTGAACCATAAAATCATCTAATGAAGTAAAAGGTCTCATTTGCCACTGGACAGTTCCAATCCTGGCATTTGACTTTCGCCCCCAGACAATTTTCTTACTTGCTTCGTAAAATATATTATTCCACTCAAGGAAAACTGCATGTGTCTTTGAACTGCTGTCTTCCGGTATATAATTTTTTATAACGCATTTTGGATGAAAATCATTGGCGAGCTGAAAAGTGAGAACCGGATCAGTAATTTCTCTGAATTTTACTTTTTCTATATACTGATTTACTGTTAATTGACTGGAGTATTGCGAATATCCCGGAATACGTCCTCCTACTATAATACCTCGTAGATTGAGTTCTTCACAGAGCTCTTTTCTTGCATCATAAAGCCTTCTTCCCAACCTTAATCCTCTATATTCTGTATGAACAAAAACATCAATTCCATACAGGTAGTCTCCATTCTTATCATGATTTTCAAATGTTCCACCTGAGACGATATCATTATATGAATGGTCTTTTTCCAGATCAGAATAATCAATAACTAAAGCCAGTGCACAGGCAACTACAACACCATTATCTTCAATACAAATCTGTCCCTGCGGAAATATTGACAGAAGTTTTTTGAATTCCTTGCGGGTCCATGCTCCACCCATATTGGCATATACTAGCTGCATAATTTTTGAAACGTCATCATAATCGCTTAACTTTAAATTTCTGATATCAAGTTTGTGTTCTGTATTTATTTCATCCATAATAATTTTTTGGGTTTCCTTTTTTATTGTAATATGTTATGTCCAAAACTGATCGATTTCTTTCTCAAGTGGCTTAGCTTGAAGGAAAAATTAATAAACCGTCACTGTTAATTGTAGCAAGATAAACCAAAAATATAAATACCTTCAGTATTATAATTTAATTAAAATGAAAACTAATATTTACGATTTGGTCTTTTTCGGTAACCGGAAATATTAGTTTTATTAGTTTTATTAGTTGATAAAGTAAAACTGAAAGTCTTAATGTTTATTCAACTTCAAGCTCGGCTTTATCTTCATAAGGTTCGCTGATTTTTCCTATTAAAGATACTATTTTTCCGACTATTAACCCTGCAATCAAAGATATAATTATAGTTATAATAATACCTGTAATCTGTGCTCCAAAATGAACTTTGCTTACTACGACTAAAGATGCAAGTCCTCCAAAAAGGCCCGGTAATCCGTGCAGATAAAGAACGCCGCATGTATCAACTTTTCTAATACCTTTTTGTATAATATTCTTTAGAACGGCGAAGCCGAATGTAGATAAAACTCCCGCAATTATACCTATAATAAAAGCAATACCGGGTGTGGTAAGATTACATGTAGCACCTATTGATACTCCTCCTGCCAGAGCTGCATTTGCTATATCTTCCACTGCAACCTTTTTTCTGAAAAAGACAGATGCAAAATATGTTGCTAATGTTGCGCCACATAGAGAAAGAACAACATTTATAACAGTAACGGGTATATCTCCGGGAGGTACAAGGGCACCGCAGAAACTTGGCCAGAATACCCAGAGAACCATACTTCCCAGGAGGGAATATCTATCACTTGTTTCATCTGAAACTATAGGAGCATCATAGTGTTCTTTATTTGTAAGTGAGAATATTGCTCCAAAACCGAATAATGCTCCAAATGCATGAATAACAATAGAGCCTCCTTCATCAACAAAAAGTCCTTTTCCAATAAGTCCAAGTCCGCCTAATTCGACAATCCATTCATTTAAAGCATAACATGGTATGAACAGTAATCCTAAAATAATATACTGTATCATTTTTAAACGTCCTAAAACAGCTCCTGCACATATTAGCAGTGAGGCTGTTCCAAATTCTGCAAGAATAAGTCTGTCAATATTATTCTGTGTTCCTCCAGTTACAATAAAATACATAGGTATTCCTACACTAACTAAAAGGAAAGTTGCGGTTAGAGCAGAGCGTCCGTATTTTTTTACAAAAACCATAAGAAAACCGAAACCAACCAGCAGCATAGCCATAACATGTATTGATCTGTTATATTTCTGTACACTGATGACTTCGGTTATAATGTTGTTTGAAAGGCTGGTATCAGCGGAAAGGTTTCCTGTTATTATAAACAGAAAAGCTACGGTGAGAAAAAGAAGAGCAAAAGTTTTTTTCATTTGTTTCCTTTTTGTAATGTCATGTTAATAATTATGGGCTTAACACTTTTTCAAAAGTTTAAGTAGCAACGGGAAGGAAATCAATACATAATTGTAACAATTATACAAAATAAAGTATTTCTTTGAGGCTGTCACAATCTATTTTTTATTAGCGTGGTAATTGCAAAACGTTGGGTGTTTAGGTTTTGACCAAGCTATTCGCCTGACAGGCATCGCAAAACCATTTATCCCTGCGAATAGCAGGACTCCAGTGTTGAATACAAAATGGAGGGAAACGCTCAGTCGTTTCCGCTACCAGTGTGTATTTTGCAATCAGTTCTAACGAATTATCTTAGTGGTTAGTGGTTAGTGGTCTTTTTCGTTTGATTGATTTGGAATTAGTGTTTTTAACAGATAAAGCGGGACTCTGGGGGCAAGCCACATGAAGAATTCCTTATAAGTTATCTTAAGAGCTGCAACATCGAGATATTTATCAATGATGCCATCACTGGATGTGAAGATTCTAAAAAAGAGAGACGGTATGCGATGCATTATTTTTGATACCAGTAAAGAATATTTCAGGTCATAACCAAATTCTTTCATTGTTAATCTTTCATATTGTGAAAGATTAACAATGAAAGAATTTTCTTTAATAATCTGTTCTATTACTTCTGCGGCAAGCTGTCCTGACCTTATGGCATAGGCAATACCTTCTCCTGTAAAAGAATCAACAAAACCAGCGGAATCTCCGACAAGAACGGTTCTGTTCCCTACAGTTTCTCTGTAAATTCCGCCTGCCGGTATTTTGTGGGCTTTGTATTTTAATTTGTTATTCTTTATCTGCTTTTCTAATTTGTTATCTTTTACAAATTTATTCATTACTGAAGTTGGATCAGTTAAATTTGCAGCAATTCCTCCTATTCCGACTGAATAGTGGTTTTTTAATGGAAATATCCATCCATAACCAAGCTGAGCTACTCCAAAATGGATGTCTATTGCTTTTTTTATGTATTTATTAATATTAGTGCTTTTTTCAGGTACTTCTGTTACAAGGCAGATACCATATTCATTTTTTTTGTCCTGTTTTCGTATTTTGTTTTTTAGTCTGCCATGACAACCTTCTGCAATTATTAAAAACTTTGTTCTGTAGTGTGTAATATTTGTTTTAACTGTTACTTCTTTTTTGCTGCAGTAAAAATCAATTACTTTTTCGTTCTGTCTGACTTCAGCTCCTGCTTTTTTCGATTTATTTAATAGGAAATAATCAAATTCATCTCTTTTAACAAGTACTGCCAGAAGGTCTTTTTTATGTTTTTCTACCACATTGTTTCCATAATGTATTCTTGCACCGAAAATTTTCTTTTGAATTAAATCCTTTGGAATTGGGAAGTTAAGATACTGCATAGACAGTTTTGATATGGCTCCGCCACATGGTTTATATCTTGGAAAATTATCTTTTTCTATTATTAATGTATTTAAGCCTGCACGAGCTGCCCTGTAAGCGGCAGATGAACCGGCTGGACCGGCACCAATAATAATAATATCGTATTTTTTATTAGCCATATACAAACGCTGATTCAAAATTAGAGGTTTAATGAGAAAACTACATTGGATTATAATTCAATGCAAGTACTATTCATAATAGTATGGCTTTTGTATATAAATTTCTCTCCAATTAAAATTTTTCGGAATGACTAAAAAGGTATAGGAGGTGTTAGGTCAATACTATTGGCTTAAAAGCTCTCAAAAAGTCAAATGATATTTTATTTCTTTATTAGATCTAAATATCCAATATTCAACACGGAATATCCAATGATCAGGGAAAGATTCCAGCTATTCAATAATATAAGTGTAGATTTGAAAATTTTGTGTGTTTTTGTATAAATCTAAAAACAGCTTTTTTTGAATTAGTGCTAAATATTAAAACGGAAATTATTTGGATATTGATTATTCCGTGTTCGATATTGAATATTCAAAAAAGTTCTATATTTCTTATATCTATTACTTGTATTTTAAATAATGCTTAAGTTGATGACATTGGGGGGTAGGGCCGCTAAAGAATCTATCCAATTTTAAGATTATTGGTAAATCATGAACGTAATTTGTTTATACCGTAAACGGTAGATTTGTATCACTTCGCTTTCCCGCTTTTTGTGTCTAAATGCGCCAGCTTAAAAGTTAAGTTTTCAACCACGTATAGTATATATACTTGCAGGATTGCAAAAATAATTTTGATATAGGGTTTGTTTTAGTTTGAGGATATCAAACATCGGAAAATCAGTAGTGGCAAGTATATTATTAGTCGAATTTTATTATTTCAAGTATTCCAATTGCAATAGGAAGAACAACAGATGCAAACAATTCAAAGATAACTGTTGTATCGTATGGGTAGGTCTTTATTGCCTGTGTCTTTTTATGATAAATTTCTGTATGAAAATATAAATCGACCGGGAATTTTCCGGTGTCGTCATTTTTTGCTTTTTTATAAAGCTTTTTAGTTTTATCCCATGATTCAATAAGAAGTTTGTTTTTTTCTTTTTCCATATATCTTTTTAATGTGTAAACAGGAGCAATGAAATTGTAAATAAGCAGTACTATGAATGCAGTAGTCAGTAGATAAATTATAAGAATTATATTAATATCTTTCTGAGAAACGGTTTTAAGCATTTCAAAAACCAGGGGAAAGAGTAAGGCTCCGGTAGAAAAATAGAAAGTACCCTGAATAATAAATTTTCCAAAAGACTGTACACCTCCAAAAGAATCATAGTGTAAAGGGTCTATCTTCATTTTTATTTTGCAAAGATAAGTTATTATTTTTGTTATAAGTAATAATCCACGTATTCCTGTAGCTGATAACATAAAGAGGATGAAATAAACTATAAATACCCATAATTGTATCAGAGAAGGTGCGTCTGCAAAAATTATAAATATTATAAGAAGAGTACAGATAAGAGCCCATATAATATCAGTTATAATGAATCGCTTTGATTCAAACTTTGCTATAAACTTCTTTTTTATTTCTTTCCATTTTTCTTCATCATCAATAAGATGCTTGTGTGAATCGAAAAAGTTGTGAAAAATGAAAAATGCATCCTGAATTAGAAGTGGAGCAACAGCAACCCAAATAAGTGATATTATTACAGCTCGTGAAAGTATTTTATATTCATAAATTGTCTGTAGAATAAGAGCTGTTATAAATGCGGGGATAAAAATTATAAGAAGTGATGCTAATAATCGAAAATGAAGCTTTTTCGAAAGATAGTTTTGAATCTTAATTATAAATAGTTTTGAGTTATAGTAATCTTTCATTTATAGACAACTGAGTTAATTTTTTTGTATTGGGTATGAGAATTTAAAACCTACTATACAACCATTATTTTATCTAAAACAATCAAAAAAACAATAACACAGCTTCAACTTAAAAGACAAAATACAAAAACTAAAAATTCAAAGAATCCCACTGCTACAATATCAAATTTTAACTTCATAAACTATTTAAAAAAGTTTATGAAGAACAAAATACTCGGAATACCTACTAAGTCTATTAGAAAAGCACCAACAAGAGGAACAATTAGAAATGCCTTTTTAGATTCGCCATATTTTTCACATACTGCACCCATGTTAGCAATTGCATTAGGGGTTGCACCCATTCCATGTCCTGCCATTCCTGCTACCATAACTGCAGCATCATAATCTTTTCCGAAAGCCTTAAAGCAGATAAATAGGCAGAAGACTATCATAAATATTGTCTGTGCCGCAAGTATGATTATCAATGGTAAAGCAAGATCTACCAGGAGCCAAAGCTGTAATGACATCAAAGCCATTGAAAGAAAGATGCCAAGTGTTATGTCCCCCACATAATCAACAACAACCTGATTAATTTCAAATATCTTCGCTCTGTCATTAATATTTCTTAATATTACAGCGAGAAACATTGCACCAACATAGCTTGGTAACACTAATTCTGTTGAACTTCCTAAAATTAAACAGATTTTTTCTCCAACAACAATGCAGAAACAGATTATTCCAATATGAATAAAAATTTCTTTGGTTGTAATTTTTCCTGATGTTTCTTTGTCATGTTCAATATCATGAACGCTGAAGTTATTAGTATGTTCGCATGATAAGTTGTTTCTTTTAATTAAGTATCTTGAGATAGGGCCTCCGATTAATCCACCTACAATGAGTCCAAATGTAGCCGCAGCCAAACCAATAGTAGTTGCTCCATCTACTCCTAATTTTTGAAGTGTTGGACCAAATGCGGCAGCCGCGCCATGTCCGCCTTCCATTGAGATGGATCCGGTAAGTACACCGATAAGCGGATTTAAATTCATTATTTTTGCTACAGAAACACCAATAACATTTTGTAATATTGATAACAGAGCACAAAATGCCCAGTAAATAATCAAACTGATTCCACCTTTTTTTAGCAAGCTTAAGCTTGCTCCTAAACCTATTGTTGTAAAAAATGCCAGCATCAAAGGCTTTTGGAGTGTTTTGTCCATTTCAAAGAGTAGAATGTTGGTATTTTTTAAGATTAATACAACGATTGCAAAAATAAAACCACCTACAACAGGGGCTGGAATACAGAATTTATCAAGAAACCATATTCTTTTTTTAAGCCAATAACCAATCATTAATACTATAACTGCCATTAACAAGAAAGTTATCATGTCACAGTTAAATACAGGTATGTTTTCAGTATAAGTAATATTCATATGATGGTCTTTCCTATAGCAGTTTGCATGAGTTCAACACTTTAAAGTAAGACATGAAATAAATATTCGCAAACAACAAAATAGAAAACTGTTATTTCAATTTTCTGCCAGCTATCAATAGCTTTTTATTTGTAGAAATTCCCTGTTAGTTTTATAATGAGTGAATATAGAAAGAAAAATTAGTTTAGATTTGGAGTTTTATAATGGTAAAAAAAGTTTTAGGGAAAGTTTATTCAGTTAATATTTCAGAAGAACGCGGGACTATAAAATATCCTGTAGGAGAGGGGATAGTTGGTCAGGAAGGTATTATTAACGATGCCCATTATGGTGCTTCGATAAAACATGTAAGTGTCATTAGCAAAGAAAGAATAGATGAATTTGCTAAAGAAGCGGGCAGAGTTATCAAACCTGGAGAATTTGCTGAGAATATTACTACGGTCGGTATAGATTTATCAGATGCTAAACTCCATGATAAATTCAAAATAGGTGATGCCGAAATTGAAGTAATTCAAATTGGAAAAGATGAGGAAGTTGATTCAAGTAAAGTCTTTAGGATTATTGGTAAAGTTGTAATGGTTCATGAAGGACTTTTCTGTAAGGTCATAAAACCTGGAAAAGTTGCTGTTGGAGATGAGGTTGTTTTCATCAGAAAGTAAGAATATCCCATATTCCATTAATTAATACAAATATTTAAAAGAATGCATTAAGCGTTTTCTTTTAAATATTTATTCCATGAATCAAGTGAACACATTTTTCTATCATTTATTATCTTAACCTCTAGAGAACCATTATTTATTTTAATATCTATTTCTTCAGTACTTTTACCTCTTTTGGCTAAGTTAGCCTTTATTTCTGATAGAGCGATCCATTTATGTGAATTATCTTTTTTTGATTCGGTTTTACTTATTTTTCTTGCCATAATATTTCCCTTATACTGAAAGCATTTTAAAGAACTGAACAAATCATAAAAGTGCAAAATTATGATAACGATACTAACGATTTTTATGCATGACACTACACTAGAGTTTTAGTTAGAATTTCAGCTTTGATATCATCAGTTAAACTTACCGGGTTATTTTTATTTCCACTTTCTGATGCAATTTTTGATATCATATTATTTTTCAAGCCATATTTAGTAAGTGATGGCAAACCCAGCTTCTTTTCCCAGGTAAACAATGTTTCTATCAGGTTTTGAAGTATTATATTTCTATTATTTTCTGTCTGAAGCAGAATTTTCCCGATATTTACAAATTTGTCAAGATATCTGTTCGATTCGGATGAAGATTCTTTCTTTAGTTCTTCTATTGTAGCTTTGCACCATGGTGCTAAAAGTTTACCGCAGATAAGGCCATGCGGTGCTTCTACTAATCCACCAATAACTGAAGCCATACCATGTACTGTGCCTAAACCTGCATGTGCCAGTGTAATTCCTGATATAAATGAAGCATAACTCATTTCGGCTCTTAGTTCAATATTATCCGGATTGTTTGTAGAAACAGGAATCAAAGCTTTAAAAACTTTTCCAATTGCATCAAATGCCAGGGCATCTGTCAGTGGTGTTGATTTTGTGGAAACATAGCTTTCTATTAGTTGTGATAGAGCATCTAAACCGCTTGAGGCTGTAATACTGGATGGACATGTTATTGTCAGCTCAGGGTCCAGAATTGCTATTTTGGGTATGAAGTTATTATGGCGAAGAGATTTTTTAAATCCGTTTTCTCCTACTTCAGAGATTACAGCATTTTTTGTTGCTTCGCTGCCTGTTCCTGAAGTTGTGGGAATGGCAATAAAAGGGAGTGTTGAACCTGAAGGAGTTTTTGTTCCTACACCTTCCAGGAAATCTTTTACTGAGCTTTTTTCCGTAAGCATGGCGGCTACAGCTTTGCCTGCGTCAATAACACTGCCTCCACCTATTGCAGCAACAATATCAATATTATTATTTATGTTACAGTCAACAATAGAGTCAACTATTTTAGGGGAAGGTTCTTTGTTTACGGTGGCCGTGTGTACTTTTATATTGCTATCAGTTAATTTTTTAATTATTTCGTCCAATTTGCCGCTTTTCTTAAAAGAGCTATTTCCTGTTATTAATAATAAGTCTGTTCCATAAGATGAAGCAATATTAGGCAGCATGTTGATTTTACCTGCTCCAAATTCAAATTTGGGTATTCCTGAAAAAGAAAATGATGTGTTCATATTAAGGTTAAAAGGTTAAAAGGTTAAAAAAGTTGAATTCGTAATTATTAATTGTTAATTGATAATAGTTCATTGTTAACTGGTTCTTCTTCTCTCTGTAAGGAGGAATATATCTTTCAGGTTATGAATACTTGTTGCGTTATTCCAGTCATTATCAAAATTTTTGTCCTGCATGATTTGAGCTATTGCAGCTAAAGTTCTCAGATGCAGATTTCTTTTATTTTTTGACCCGAGGAGAGCAACAACAGTTTTAACGTTTTGATGTTCTTTAGAAAACTTAATTCCTTTTTTACATCTTGCCAACAGCAGAATAAAGCGATCATCTTCTTCAACTACAATATGCGGTATTGCAATTGATGGTAGTAATACAGTAGAACTATCTTTTTCTCTGGCTATAAAAAGTCTAAGCAGCTCTTCTTTATCAATATCAATATGTTTCTGTAATTCTTCAGAAATAATATTTAGAAAATCTTTTAGGTTTAAAGGTCCTTCCAGGTCTAGGGTAGGGGCTTTCTCTATCAGTCTGTCAAAGTCATCTTTGATTACATTATCCCGTTCATGAATAATCTCTTTAAGTTCTTTTTCTAAATGAATAGAAGTTAATTTTTTATTCGTTAAATCTTCTATTAGGTGAAGAAGTGCATATTTGGCCGTTGTTTTTTTTGCGAAGATAAAATAAAATGCCATTCCGAAAATAACCAGAAATACGCTTATAATCACAGCATTTGCATCCATATAACAAAGGAGAAAGAAAAATATAATAATACTTGCAATTTGAGTCCAGGGATAGAGGGGAGTAATAAAAGTCGGACGATAGTTTTGTATTTTTCCTATTCTCAAGACAATTACTGCAAGGTTAATAAGAATGTACATAATTATCAGTACTGTTGATGCTACTTCAGCCAGAGTATGAAGATCCAATAGTAATGCTATTGCAATAAAAATACCAGTCAAAACAAGAGAAATGATAGGAGTGTTAAATTTCTTATTAACTTTACCTAACATCAAAGGAACAAATTCATCCCTGCTTAATGCCAGGGGATAACGTGAAGCAGTCATAATTCCTGCATTAGCTGTTGTTAGAAAAGCTAATATGGCAGCTGTAGTAAGAATATAAAATCCCATTGAACCAAAAGATATAAAGGCTGTGTCCTGAATAGGAGCCAGTGATGTAGTAAGTTTGCGTGCCGGCATTATCCCTATTGTTATAAATAAAACCAGGGTATAAAGAATTCCTGCAACAACAATAGAAGATATTAATGCCAGGGGAATATTCTTTTTAGGATCTTCTATTTCTCCTGATATTCCAGAAACATTTGCTAAACCTCCGAATGAGACAAAAACAAAAGCTGCGGCTGCAACAATATCATTAAAATTTTTATTGTGAGGTATGAAAGGGGTAAAATGCATTATTTTTACTGAGTGAAATCCGGAAATAACAAATAGTGCTATCAGAGGCAGTAAAATAAAAATCATTATCATTTCAAGCTTTGCAGCTTTTTCTGTCCCGAAAATATTTATTACGACAAAAAACAAAGTTAATAGTACAGAGCATAAATAAATACTTATAACCGGGAAAAAATGATTTATTAGAAATGCCAGACCAAATATTGCAAAAGCGCATTTCAAAGATATTGCAAACCATATTAAAAAACCTGTAGTTGTTCCGATAAGGGGGCCAAGTGATCTCGATATAAAATAATAATTTCCACCTGCTTTGGGCATTGCGGTTGATAGTTCAATCATGCTGAGTGCTCCAATAAGCACACTGATACCAGCTATTCCATATGAAAGTATAACTGATGGACCTACCATTCCAAAAGCTACTCCAGGCAGTATAAAAATCCCAGCACTGATCATAGAACCAATGCCAATGCAGAAAAGATCAATACCGCTTATATTTCGTTTTAGACGCATTATATTATTAAAGGTTAAAGGTTAAAGGTTAAAGGTTAAACAACTGGCTACTAGTCTCTGACAGTCATTTTGGACATATTGCAGTGTATGGTACTCCTAAGCGTTTTTCTGTCATCCACGGTTCTACTGTTTTTCTCCAGGTTAGATAATGTTCTGTTTCTTTATGTTTCTTTGCAAGTTCTTTTGATTCATATGCCTCATATAAAACAAATTTGGAAGGATCATTTTCATCCTGTAAAAAGTCAAATCTCATATTACCTGTTTCCAGTATTGAAGCTTCATGATTTTTTGTAGTGGCTTCAATAAAATCGGATATATTCTCTTCTCTTACACTAATGTATACGATAGTTGTTATCATTTTACTGTCCTTATTTTTTATGTATAAATATTAAATTTTCGATTGAAAGACTGAGTCTAAGACTATGACTATGATTAAGACTATGACTATGATTAAGACAAAGACTATGATTAAGACAAAGACTATGATTAAGACTATGACTATGATTAAGACTATGACTATGATTAAGACAAAGACTATGATTAAAACTAATATAAAAAGGTTGAGAGTATGTAAATATTTCTATAATCAAGTAATTAATTTAATCTTGATCTTAGTCCTAATCTGTTTTGACTTTAGCCTTATTAAAACATTTCAAAATATCAAATTTTCTGAAAAAAACGGCCTGCAGATTTAACTCTAACAGGCCTGTCTTTTAACTTAACTTTTAGATTTATTTTTATAAATATAAATCCAATATTTTTTGGTTACTCTTTAATGCCGTTTCTTCTTTTGTGCCAATAGGCTACAAGAGGAGATGCGACAAATATTGAGGAATAAGTTCCAACAATAATACCTGCCAGCATTACGAGAGCAAAGTCATTTATTGCAACACCACCATAAAGGAATAGTGCTAATACTACAACAAAAGTTAAGAAAGATGTAATAATTGTACGGCTTAGAGTTTGATTGATACTAAGGTCAATTATTTCACTATATTTCATATTTTTCTGTATTCTAAGGTTTTCTCTAACCCTATCAAATACGATAATTGTATCATTTACAGAATAACCTACTACAGTTAATATTGCAGCGATAACAGTTAATGATATTTGTCTGTCACATAGAACCAATACACCGGTTCCGATAATAACATCATGAAGCAGTGCAATAATTGCTGCAACAGCATAAGACATCTCAAACCTGAGTGATACATAAATAATCATACCGGCAAATGCCAGAAGTATTGCTATAATTGCAGACATGGCAAACTGAGCGCCTACAAGACCACCTATTGTTGTTTCCTGTACTCCTTTGTAATTGGCATCAGGGAATGATTTATTAAGTATAGATGCTACATTTATCAATTCACCGTCCGGTGATTTTTCTTTTGTCTGGTTGCTTATAACTATATTCAGCTGTTTACCTTCAACAGGGGAGGATTTGTATGATACGTTTGTCTCATAACCAGCCTGACTTAAAGCTTTGACTACTTTATCCTGTGCTACATATTTATTGTAATCGAGAACAAGCTGCGAGCCTCCAGTGAAGTCGACACCCAGTACTCTTTTATCTTTTGTAATAAATACTACTGCTGAAGCTATTATCAATACAAGAGATATTGTTATTGATACTTTCCAAAGCTTAAGAAACTGTATTTTTGTATTTGTTAAGAGACGCATCATGCGTAATTTGCGCATTTTGAAGAATCGACAGAAAATGTCAAAAATAAGCCTTGTAACAAAAATGGCTGTAAACATACTTGATACAATACCTATACTCAATGTAGCTCCAAAACCTTTTACAGGTCCTGAACCCTGCCAATAAAGGACTAATGCTACAAGAAGTGTTGTAAGGTTTGAGTCCAAAATTGTCATGAAGGCACGTTTATAACCGGTATCAATTGCATTGAGTAGTGTTTTATTCGCTTCCAGTTCCTCTCGGATTCTTTCGTAAATAAGTACGTTTGCGTCAACAGCCATACCTATTGTCAGAATAATACCGGCAATACCGGGAAGTGTCAAAGTTGCACCTAATGAAGCCATTGCACCGACAATAAGTACAACGTTTGCAACCAGTGCTATATTTGCAATTAAACCTGCTCTTAAGTAATAAACCAACATGAAAATAGCAACTATAATTAAGCCTACAATACCAGCCATTTTACCACTTTGAACAGCTTCTCTACCAAGAGTAGGCGCTGTATCAAAAATAGAGTCTATTTTTATTGTTGCAGGTAAATTTCCGCAAACAAGTGCTGTTGCTACATTCTGAGCTTCTTCCTGGGAAAAATCTCCGGTAATCTGGGCATTACCCCCGAAAATTGCCTGTTGTATGACAGGTGCCGAATACAAGGTTCCGTCAAGTACGATGCCAAGTCGTCTTCCAACATTCTTTTCTGTTACTTCTCCAAATTTCTTTGCTCCCTGAGTATTGAACTCGAGTGATATCTGACGTTGTCCAAATTGAGTCATGACAACTCTTGCATCTGTAATATCAATACCGCTCATTTCAGGATGGATTTGAACAAAGCATGTTTGTACTGTCTTTTTTCCTGTATTGCTCGATTGGATTAATTTCATTCTTTCATAGCCGACAGGAGGAATAAAATGTTCCGGATCAGCATTATATTCAGCTACAAGTTGTTCATTATCTTTTGCAATTAAACGGAATTCCAGCTGAGCAGACATTTTTATAAGACGTTTGTATTCCTTCTTTTGAGCTTCAGTTGAAACAGGTATTTTTAACGAGATTCTGCTGTCTCCTTCAGCTGCAATTTCGGGTTCAACTAGTCCGGATCTATTAATTCTGTTTCTAAGAATTTCCATTACCCTGTCGCGAAGTTGTGTCATAGGAACAGTTGAAGCTTTTTCGCCTTTTTTGGTTTTATTTGGGATTACGCTTACATCGAATTCTGTTCCACCGTTCAAGTCAAGACCAAGTTTAATTGAACTTGCTGCTTTTGAACGAACTATTCTCAGCACATCCTGATTGCTAACGACATTGGGGATTTTTACATATTTGGCCAAGCTCACATTTAGCTGGTCAGCGGCCTGATCTATGGCCATTTGAGGGTAGAGGTTTTTATCCTTAGCCTGCTTTTCTTCAGCCAGCTTTACTACTTTTTGTACTTCCGGGCTGTTCCCTGTAACACTTAAAAGTGTTTTGTAAAAGTTTCTGGGTTGAAGAGGAAACATTGACCAGGCAAAAACTGCTAGAATTATGATAACTAATATTAATCTCAGTAATACTGGTTTTTTGTTCATTAATTTTCTTTTCCCGGCAGGACTGAAACGCTTTTCCTGCAGTTACTGGTTAGTATTGAATAATATCATTATGATATTTAACTTAATTGTTTATTTAGATATATATTCTCAATCCCGGGAGTAATAATAAAATAGGATTGAGAATAGAAAGTATCCTGTTATGCAGCAGCTTTTTCTAAAACTCCGCTAACTGAGCCGCGTGTAACTTCGACTTTAACATTTTCAGCAATTTTTAAAGATACAGTTTTTTCTTTAACAGCTGAAACAGTGCCGATAATTCCGCCGGCAGTAACAACCTTGTCACCTGCTCTGATTGCATCGAGCATTTGACGACGTTCTTTAGCTTTTTTCTGCTGTGAACGGAAAAGAAGAAAATACATTACGATAATGATTAAAATGAAAGGTCCAAAACTTACGAGAAGTCCTTTTAATCCTCCTTCACCGCCAATTGCAGCTGCACCTAATAATAACGAACTGTACATGGAATATACTCCTTTAAATTTTTTGGTGTATTTAGAAAAATTAACCGTCCAGAAGGACGGTTAATATAAGAAACATTATTTTTCTACATCATCAAGGCCTGCGATATCAAATGCTTCACCCATATCTACCATAGCTTCACCTGTACGTAAAGCTTCAGAGACTTTTTCACCTACTTTAGTGAGGTCTTCTTTTGTATATTCTTTCTGGGCTGCTTTGATACTTAAGCCAATACGACGGTCAGATTTATCAATTTTGATAACTCTTGCTTCTACATCGTCACCGACTTTGAGCACATCTTTTACACGGTCTACATGCTCATCACTGATTTGTGAAACATGGATAAGTCCGTCGATTTTGTGACTTAGTTCAACAAATGCACCAAAAGCTGTAATTTTAGATACTTTACCTTTAACAACTGCACCGATTTTATAGATGTTTTCAATATTTTTCCATGGGTCTTCTTCGATTTGTTTCATACCCAATGAAATTCTCTGCTGTTCAGGAGCTATTGCAAGTATAACAGCTTCTACTTCATCACCAACTTTAAGAAGTTCTGCAGGATTGTTGATTTTGCGTGTCCATGACATATCAGAAACGTGAATCATTCCGTCGATATCATTTTCGATTTCGATAAATGCGCCATAGCTTGTCATGTTTCTAACTTTACCCTTGATTTTGCTTCCTACAGGATATTTTTCAGCAAGAACTTCCCAAGGATTCTGTGTTGTCTGACGTAATCCAAGAGAGATTTTCTTTGTATCAGGCTGGATGTCAAGAACAACAGCTTCAACTTCTTCACCCATTGAAAGAATATCACTTGCTTTGCTTACACGTTTTGTCCAAGACATTTCAGAAACGTGAATTAAACCTTCAATACCTTCCTGGATTTCAATGAAACCACCATAAGGCATAATATTAACAACTTTACCTTTGATTTTGCTTCCGATAGGATAAGTTTCTGCAACTGTTTCCCAAGGATTTTTTGTTTTTTGTTTTAGACCAAGTGATACACGTTCTTTGTCATAGTCAATATCAAGAACCATGACATCAATTTCCTGGCCAACTTCAAGCATTTCTGAAGGATGAGAAATACGTCCCCATGACATATCTGTAATATGAAGTAATCCGTCTACGCCGCCGAGGTCAATGAAAGCACCAAAGTCTGTGATATTTTTAACAGTACCTTTGTATATTCCTTCTTTCTGCATTTCTTTAAGCATAGATGCACGTCTATTTGCTCTATCAGCTTCAAGTAATTCTCTACGGGAGACAACTATATTTTTACGTTCTTCGTTGATTTTAACGATTTTGAAGTCGTGTTCTGTGCCTAGTAAATCATCTAAATGTTTTACTGGAGCTATATCGATCTGTGAACCCGGTAAGAAAGTTTCAACACCTTCTATATCAACAATCAAACCACCTTTTACGCGGTGTTTGATAGTACCTTTGGCAACACTGCCTTCCTGGTATTTAGTTGTGATTCTGTTCCAGTCTTTGATAAACTTGGCTTTTTGAATGCTAAGAACCGGCTGGTTGTGTTCGTTTTCGATTTCTTCCAGGAATACATCAACCGAGTCGTTTTCATTAATTTCATTCCAGTTATGGAATTCTTCTTTAGAAATAAATCCTTCAGCTTTACAACCGATGTCAACTAAGACACCGTTATCTCTTTTTTCAGCTACACGGCCAGAAATAATTGTACCTTCTGTGAATCCAGATGTACTTTTTTCGCTTAAAAGTTCGTCCATAGACGGCATGTTGCTGAGGTCAAGAAATGAAGGAATTGTTCCTAGTTCTTTAACATCCAAAGTTTTGTTTTCTGTTGACATTGTTACGTTTTTTCCGTTAAATAATTGTTTTGATAAGTTAAATTATTATTGTTAATAAATCGGCTTTCAACCTTCCTGAAAACCTGTTAAAAATATATAGCTGTATAAAACAGCTAAGCCCGGACCTTTTTTCCTGATTGGAAAAAAGATCAAGGGCGTAACTTATACATATTTTAGTAAAAGGCAAACAAAATATCTAAAAATCTACTTATTTGCTTCTTCTTCTTCCTGCTTATGTTTTTCAATGATTTCCTTTGCAACATTTGCTGGAACCATATCGTATCTTCCGAATTCCATTTCGAATGAACCGTTACCCTGAGTTATACTGCGTAACTCTGTTGCATAACGTGAAAGTTCAGCCAATGGAACTTCAGCTTTTACTACCTGTAAACCTTCTTCAACATCCATACCAAGAATTCTACCGCGTTTTTGGTTGAGGTCACCGCTGATATCGCCCATATACTGGTCCGGAATTGTTATTTTTAAATTCTGGATTGGCTCCATAAGGATTGGTTTTGATTTTTCCATTGCATCACGGAATGCTGCTCTTGAAGCAATTTTAAATGCCATTTCTGATGAGTCAACATCATGGTGCTTTCCATCATAAACAGTAACAGTTAAATTTTCTACATTACATCCAGCAAGAGGTCCATCTATCATTGCTTCGACAACACCTTTTTCTACTGCAGGAATATAGTTCTTTGGAATAGTTCCGCCAACTACTTCATTTTTGAACTCATAACCTTCAGAGTTCGGAGCAACCTTAAGGTAAACTTCAGCAAACTGACCATGTCCACCAGTCTGTTTTTTGTGGCGGTAATGACCTTCACCGTTTGATGTGATAGTTTCTCTATAAGGAATTTTAGGTGTATGAGTATTAACTTCGACTTTGCTGTCTTCTTTTAGCTTTTTGATAACTAAGTTAAGGTGCTGGTCCCCCATTCCTGCAAGAAGCATTTCATGAGTTTCAGGGTGACGAGTAATTGTAACTGTTGGATCACTTGCTGCAATTTTATTGAGTCCCTGGCCGATCTTATCTTCTTCACCGCTTTTTACAGCTGTGATTGCAAATGACATTACAGGTTCAGGGAAAGTCATTTTTGGTAATTCAGGTGCAGAGTTGTTAGATGCAAGAGTGTCATCAAGAGATGTGCTTTTCAGTTTTACCATTGCTCCGATAACTCCGGGAACTGCTTCTGCTGCTTTGTCCTGATTTTTACCGTTCATAATGAGTATTGAACCAAAACGCTCTTTTGAACTTCTTGTTACATTGTAAACTTCTGAATCAGATTTAAAAGTTCCTGTATATACACGGAAGAATGCGAGCTGTCCAAGGAATGGGTCAGTGATTGATTTGAAAACTTTAGCAATAGCTGTGCCGTCAGTTTTTAGTTCAATGTCTTCGCCTTTTTCGTCTTTTATAGTTTCTTTGGTAAGAGGATTTGGAAATAAGTTGATAATACCATTCATTAACTCTTCAATACCCATGTCTTTTTCTACGCTGCCTGCGAATACAGGAACTAAGTCACCATTAAGTATTGCATTTTTTAATCCGCTTGAGATTTCTTCTTCAGACAGTTTTTCGCCGTCAAGATAGCGCATCATAAGTTCTTCATCAGATTCAGCTACTGTATCCATAATCTGTTCACGGTATTCTTCAGCTTCAGCAGGGATATCGTCATCTTTAAGGATATGAACTATTTTTTCAAAACTGCTGCCTTGTCCAACAGGGTAAGTAATTGGAATACAAACAGTTTTGCCATAACTTTCCTGGAGCTGTGAAAGTGTTTTTTCGTAATCAGCCATATCTCTATCCATACCATTGATAAAGAAAGCTCTTGGAGTATTATTGTCTTTTGCTATTTTCCAGCCTCTAGTGCTGCCAATCATAAGACCTTCAGAAGCGTCAACTGTGATTAATGCTGCATCAGTATTGAGAATTGCTGCAATTGGTTCAGCCACAAACTCACCGTATCCGGGAGTGTCGATAAAAAAGAAATGATTTTTATTCCATTCACAATTTAAAATACCTGAATAAATACTGCTCTGCTTGGCATGTTCTTCAGGAGTATAGTCTGATACGCTAGTTTTATCTGAAACTTTACCAAGGCGATTAAATTTACCGGCTTTATAAAGCATGAGGTCGCAAAGAGAAGTTTTGCCAGAACCGCTATGACCAACAACAGAAAAGTTACGTACTTCTGAGGCAGAAAATTTCATAATGTTTATTTCTCCAATTTCCTTGAAATTTTTAAATATATTAGTTGTTAAATAATTATGTTAAATCAATCTAAACTAGATCATTAATTATAAAATTAGCAGTGATATTAGAAAAAAAGGATAGAATCCCGGCAATATCCAACTGCAAAGCGATAATTATAGCTGTTGTTTATGCAGTTTTCAAAACAGGAGAGAATTTATTATTAAATTTTTTTAGTTAGATATAAAAAATACAGTTATTATGATAAGAAAAGATATGAGTTATTACCTTTGAGAATAAGTTCTAACAAGCTTTATCAAGAAAAAATCGCTAAATAAAAGCTGAATAAGAACTTTGAATATTCTGTATTCAATTTACATTAATATCAATACTATTTTTTTTAAATAAAAGTCTGTCTGCAAAATGTTTTTTGTTAGTCAACTGCCGGTTTTCAGGAATTTATATGAAAAAACTTTATTTGATACTATTTTTTATTTCTTTTTGTTCTTTTGCTGTTGAAGCACGGGTCTATACCGGGCTTGAAGTTTTTCTAGCCAAATATCAATATATGGTAAAAGGAAAGAGGGTAGGTTTGGTAACAAATCAGACTGGTTGCGATGCAAAAGGACGTTCAGCAATTGATTTACTCTACAATTCTCCAAAAGTTAATCTTGTTGCTTTATTTGCGCCTGAACATGGAATTAGGGGGAAAATTAAGGCAGGAGAACATGTAAAGGATGGACGCGATACAAAAACAGGATTACCAATTTATACACTTTATGGCGGAGTAGATCATAAGCCTCCAAAATCGGCATTAAGAAAAATTGATGTTTTGATGTTTGATATTCAGGATGTAGGAGCAAGGCCTTATACCTATATATGGCATATGGCGGAATGTCTTAAGGCTGCAGCTGAAAATAATAAAACGATAATTGTTTTAGATAGGCCTAATCCGGCAGGAGCAAACGTAATTGATGGTCCCATAAATGAGCAGAAATATACTTCTTTTATCGGGCTTTACAGAATTCCTTATGTTTACGGAATGACAATTGGAGAATTGGCTTTATATCTTAACTCAGTTGAACGAATAAGGTCAAAATTATATGTGATGCCAATGATGAACTATAGAAGAGGTATGAATTGGAAGCAAACCGGATTGCCGTGGATTCCGCCATCGCCTAATATTCCTAATCCTCAATCAGCTTATTGTTTTGCTACTACCGGTGCTATGGGAGAGCTTGGACTTGTTGGACTCGGCGGGGGTACAAGTGCAGCATTTAGAATTATTTCAGCCCCATGGCTGCAGGCGACTTATACTGCCTCAGCCTTGAATAATTATAATTTACCTGGAGTCAAATTTTCTCCTTTGAAATTTAAGGGAATTAATACAGTGTTAATCAAAGTAACGAATCCAGCTGTTTATAAACCTGTTACAACAGAAATGGCAATATTATGTCATTTGAGAAATATTTATCCTGATAAGTTTATTAAAGCTTTGAAAAATGCAAAACATGTTAAAGCCTTTAATAAAGCTATTGGTACAGATAAAATCCTTTATTTCTTGAAAAAAGGTTTTACTTTCAGTCAAATTGTTGAATCATGGTCAAAACAATTACAGCTGTTTAATAAAAATAGAATTAAATTTTTAATTTATAAATAGAATTTATGGAGTATTTGTCATGCATAGAGAGTTGATTCGTGATGTTCTGAAAAAGACAGAATATGATATGAGTATAACTATAGCCGGCTGGGTTAGAACCCGGCGCGATTCAAAAGGGGGGTTCTCTTTTATAGAACTTAATGATGGTTCATGTTTTGGAAATATACAGGTAATCGCAGATGCAAAGCTGAGTAATTATAAATCTGAAATAGGTAAGCTGTTCCCAGGAAGCTCTATTTCTGTTACAGGAAAACTTGTTAAATCTCCAGGTGGTGGACAGGCTGTAGAAGTACAGGCTGAAACAATTAAGGTTCTTGGCTTTTGCCAACCTGAAAAATATCCTCTCCAAAAACAGAGAGTATCATTTGAGCGTTTACGTGAAATCGCACATCTTCGTCCAAGGACAAATTCTTTTGGTGCCGTTGCAAGAATAAGGAATAATCTTGCTTATGCTACTCATAGGTTTTACCAGGAAAGAGATTTTTATTATCTTCATTCACCAATAATTACCTGTAGTGACTGTGAAGGGGCAGGGGAGATGTTCCAGGTAACAACTCTTAATATGAATAAATTACCCCGGAAAGATAATGGGAGAGTTGACTTTTCTCATGATTTTTTTGCCCGTCCGGCAAACTTGACTGTAAGTGGTCAATTAAATGCAGAAACTTATGCATGTTCGTTAGGAAGTGTATATACATTCGGTCCAACTTTTCGTGCAGAGAATTCAAATACAAGAAGGCATCTTTCCGAGTTCTGGATGATTGAGCCTGAAATGGCATTTGCTGATCTTGATGATGATGCTAAACTTGCTGAAGATTATATTCGCTATCTTATGAAGAGTGTATTGGAAAATTGCGGCGAGGATCTTGAATTTTTTAATAAAAGAATTCTGAAAGGTCTGATTGATAATCTTAAGGGAATTGCTGAAAGTTCTTTTGAAAGAATTACTTATACAAAAGCAATTGAAATACTTGAGAATGCAGATGTAAAATTTGAATTCCCCGTTCACTGGGGTACAGATCTTCAGTCGGAGCATGAGCGTTATTTGACCGAAAAGTATTTCAAGCGTCCTGTTATTGTTACTGATTATCCAAAAGAAATAAAAGCCTTTTATATGCGTATGAATGGTGATGGTAAAACAGTAGCTGCTATGGATGTGCTTGTTCCCGGAGTTGGTGAAATTATAGGAGGAAGCCAAAGAGAGGAAAGGCTGGATGTGCTGACAGAAAGAATAAGCAGTATGGGGCAGAATATTGATGATTATTGGTGGTATCTTGATTTGCGCAGATTTGGGACAGTGCCACATGCCGGATTTGGTTTAGGATTTGAGAGAATGGTTCAATTTTGTACCGGTATGCAGAATATTCGTGACGTTATACCATTTCCACGCACGCCAAGAAATGCAGAATTCTAAGAGTAATTTCTGAAATCCTTATCTGATAATATATCTTGAGTTAATATGAGGGATATAAGAATGTTACTGCAATTTTGAATATTGAATGTCTAATGCCGAATTATGAATGAATAGGAAATTGCATTTAATTTGAAATTCAATATTCAATATTCGACATTTGTTATTTAAAAAGCAATTATATAAAAATAAGGTTGATCAATGTTGTATATTACAGGTGTTGGTATTGTAACTGATGATAACATTAGTGTTAAATACAAAAAACAGACCTGGTCTTATGATGGGATAAAAAAGCTAAGCCGTTGTTTGAAGGATAATCAAATAATTCAGGCTTCAATAAAAGATTTTGGCAGGCTTGATGAGGTTTCTAAAAAAACTGTAGCGGCGACAGCTTTGGCATTATTTGATAGTTCAGGTAAATCACCGAATAGTAATATTGGGATAATTGGCAGTAATGAAACAGGTTCGCTTATTTCGAATTTTCACTATTTTAAAGATTATGTAGATTCGGGACGAAAAATGGGCCGGGGAAATCTTTTTGTTTATACGCTTCCAACAGCTTCTATTTCTGCAGCTTCAATAGCTTTTGGATTCAAAGGACCTGTTTTTTTTGAGATGTATACTCAATCTGATTTTAGCAGGTTAGCCTGGAATGTAAAAAAAACAATGAGTGATTTAGACTGTACAGGTATGATAGTTGTTTACGGTTGTAATAATTGTGTAACAGCCTTTTATGTTGAGGAGTTAGAAAAAAAATCAGTAGATGATGATTTGATTATGCTGGAAGAGTTTGAATTTGCCGTTTGTTGAGATAATAAGTTGGCAATATCATTTGACGGGAGAAGTGTTAATTTAAACCCCATCAGTCTATTAATACACTAAGGTAAACCTCCAGTTCTACTGAAGGACTCTTTATTGTTTGACTTTTAGGGCAAAAATAACAAAAAATAAATAATAAAACTCAAATAAATCTCAATAATTAATTATTTGAAAATTGCTGTTTGGTATTTGGAAATAATCCCTCAGAAGGATTCACAATTTCAAGCCTTAGGCTTTGCCGGAGGTGTTTGACTTATTTAGGTGTTTGATATGGTAAATAAAAAATTAAAGACTATTAATTTATGGCAGTTTGCGGTTCTTTTTTTATGCATATTTGTTTTAATAGAAATATTTATAGAGACTGTTTTTGAATTGCCTACGCATACAATTGAGCTTCTCAATATTATAGATAATATAGTTTGTGCCGTTTTTATTGTAGATTTTTTTTATCAGTTATGGACAGCGCCTAATAAACTACAGTATTTTTATACCTGGGGATGGATTGATCTTATTTCAAGTATACCTAATCTTCAATTTTTAAGGTGGGGACGTATGGTAAGAGTTATAAGATTAATTAGATTGTTAAGAGGGTTTAGATCTACTAGAATGCTTGTAAAGCATCTGTTTAGAAACAGAGCTAAAGGGACATTTATTACTGTCGCAATGATAACATTTGTTGTTATTGTAGCATCTTCTATAATTATGCTTAATTGTGAGAAAGTACCCGGTTCAAATATTAAAACAGCTGGTGATGCTTTATGGTGGGCTGTCGTAACTGTAACCACAGTGGGGTATGGGAACTATTATCCTGTTACAGCCGAGGGAAGAATTGTTGCAACTATTTTAATGATTGCAGGGGTTGGATTGTTTGGTACTTTCACTGCTTACATTTCCAGTTATTTCTTTGACAACAGTATGGAAGTGAAGAAAGAACAGATGAAGCTTAATGAACTTCTTGCTGAATTTAATGAATTTAAGAAAGAAATATCAGATTTGAGAGAAGAATTAAAGAAAGTGAAAAAATAATAGATAGCAGATATGCCGGAGATATATTTATTTTTGGTATAATAATTCTGAATTTGTCATCAATTATAATTGATAGATAAAAATTATAGGTATTTGCATAAAATTTTCATTAAAGCACTCTGACTAATAGGCTTTTCCAGGTAATCATCCATTCCCGATTCAAGACATTTAGTTTTAGTCCATTCTTTTCCGTTTGCTGTTATAGCAATTATTGGGGTATATTCATTATCTTTTTCGAAATTGCGTATTTCTTTTGCGGATTTAGTGCCTGTCATTTCCGGCATAAGACAGTCCATAAAAATAATATCATATTTATTTTGTTTAAAAAATGCTAATGCTTCCTTTCCGTCTTTAACTATATCTACGTCCTCATATCCCATCTTATTTAGCATTTTCTCTTCTATAAAAGAATTAATTGGATTATCCTCAGCTATGAGTATCTTTTTGTTAATGTGTTTTTTTATCAATGCAGTCGAACCTTTTTCTTTTGATTCTATTACTTTTTCTAAAGGTATTATTAACCTGAATGTAGAACCTTCTCCAACTTTGCTTTCAACTTCGATAAAACCTCCCATTAGTTCAGCAAGTTCTTTTGATATGGCAAGTCCCATACCTATTCCCGGATACTTTCCTGTATTTGGAGGAGCAATTTGAGTAAACTGTTTGAATAGTTTTTTAATATTTTTCTCTTTTATTCCTATACCGGTATCTTTTACTGTGAAAATTGCAGTGATATTGGTATCGGTTTCGGCACCAATAATAAAAGAGAGTTTTACAAAACCTTCATGTGTAAACTTTACAGCATTACTGCATAGGTTAACAAGTATCTGTTTTAGTTTGAATGAATCTCCATGCAGAGGTATATCAATAAGACATTTTTGTTTTAAGAAAAAGTCTAGATTTTTCTTTGCGGCTTCCAATTTAAACAGGAAATTAATTTCATCAAGAATGGTATTGATATCAAAAGAATTATTATTTATTGAAATACTACCGCTTTCAATTTTTGAATAATCCAGTGTTTCTATTGCAATATTTAGTAGATGTGTAGAAGAATCTTTAATAAAATCTAAAAGTTTATGCTGTTCATCAGAGAGTTTGGTTTCTGCAAGAATATCAACAATTCCTAGTATTCCATTAAGAGGAGTTCTTATTTCATGATTCATGTTAGATAGGAATTTTGACTTTATACTATTACTCTTTTCTAGTTTCTTGTTAGTTCTTCTTAATTTCTCTTCTAATTTTTTTCTTTCAGTATGATCAATTCCTATTGATAAGATTCCTTTAATTGTATTATCTCTTGCTTTCAGAACGGTGTTATACCAGATAATATCCTTTTTTGTTCCACTCTTTGTAATAATTGGATTGACAGTTCCATTAACATCTATATCCATGATTACATGGTTAAATGCTTCTTGTACTTTTTTCTGTTTTCTTTTAGGTAAAAATGTTGAAAACCAGTTTTTACCTTTTACCTCATCAAGTTTGTAGCCTGATAATTTTTCCATATAAGGGTTAAAACGTACAATATTGCCTTTAGAATCCAAAACAAGTATTATTGTTTCAGCTGTATTTATAAGGCTTTCAGTAAAGTCGAATTGTTCTATTAGTTTCCTGTGCTGTTTTCTATAGCCATCAATAGCTCTCTCGAGCTGTTTTGTTTTTTTGTTTAGTTCGCTTATATCATGGATAATTACAAGAAAAAAAGCTTTTTCCTCAATTTCTATCCGTTTAACTTTTACGATAACATCGCAAAGTGCTCCATTTTTCCGAATATGTTTGGTCTGAAATTCTGTAAAAGTATTTTTCTCAAAGGTAACTTTTTTATTATTAATATCCTGGTCAGAGTCGTAGTAGTCAATGTCAGATATTTTGAGCTTGATGAATTCCTCTTTTGTATAGCCTAGATATTTATATGCCTGTTTATTAAAATCGACTATTTTGCTGGTTTCGGGTTCAACAATTACTAATGAATCAGATAATTCTTCAAAATATTTAAAATATTTATTTAACATGGTTTCTGGTTAAAATTAAAAAAATCTTGTTAATATAAATTAAGAGATAAATCTTTTTCGAATGATAGCTTTATGAAAAGAACTATTAAAAATAATCAAGGTGTTGATTTCGAGGCTGATAATATAGCATAAGAATTCTCGAAACAACAGCTTGAAAACTCTTTTTTTTTGTAGGAAATTGTAAATTTTACAAAGGAATAAAAAATTAATTGATTATAATATTTCTGCACATGTTTTTTTTAGCTATTTTTTTTAGGTTGTTCATATACCTATCTTCTGGTGGACATTTAGTAAGCATTTCATTTTGTAAACCATGTGGCTGACATTTTATCAATTTATATCTTAAATCAGGATTAATATCTGCGATCAGTTTGCTTACATTATAAACAGTATCATTATTATTTAATATTTCTGGAACAATAACAGTTCTAACCTCATATAGTTTTGATTTTCTAGCAAGATATTTAAAATTATCAATAACAGTTTTATTGTCAGAATTTGTTAGTTTGCGATGTTCTTCTTCTTGGAAAGACTTAATGTCCAGTATAAACATAGAAGTATCATTAACAAAATCTTCATATTCCCAAAGAGGAATTGAACCGTTAGTATCAACACATGTAGTCAGATTCATCTTATTTACAGCGATAATAAGTTGGTGTAAAAATTTCAGTTGTAAAGTACATTCACCACCGGAAAAAGTTACTCCCGAAATAAAAGGAGCTATTTCTTTAATTATGTTTACAATTTGTTCTATGTTCATTAAATTTGCTCTTGGATCACTATGAGCAGTGCATACCTTTATACATTCATCACAACTACAGCATAGTTTCTCTTCCCAGAGAATTTTATTATTTTTTATTGAGAGTGCCTGCTGAGGACAAATCTTTATGCATTTGAAACATAATGTACAGTTTCCGATAGTTTCCGGGTTATGGCAATATATGCATTTGAAGTTGCAACCCTGAAAAAAAACGACACACCTGTTCCCCGGGCCGTCAACGCAGCTAAAAGGCAGTATTCTATTTATAATACCTTTCATTATCTTATTTTTCTTTCAAGAACACTTAAGTTTTCTACAGCTCCTTTGCCTAAAACAACAGTACCTTTTAGTACTTGTTTTCCCTTGTTTAATTTTGCTATTTCTGATTTTTTTACTAAGTATCCACTTATTCTTATCACATCTGAATCGGAAGAATGAACTGAAAAGTATCTCATACCGAGTTTGAATGCTCCTTTTAATATATCATGGATTGATTCAGGATTATTTTTAGCAGTTGGTTCAAATAGGTATATGTTACCTATCCCTGATGGGAAGAACTTATGAAATTTTGCCTCAACTTGAATCTGTTTGAATAATTCAGGTTCATCTCCCACAGGTATTCTGCATCCCGGAGTTATTCCTTTGTCATCATTAATTCCCACCTGTGCATGTAGCAAAAACTTATTGTTTGTTATCGTACAGTATTTAGAATTAAATTTATTTACTTCCTGTTGTAATTTTTCTATAATCTCAAGTCCCATACTATTGGCTGTATCATTATGGCCAAACCTATTTTTCTGGTCTGCTGCATCTATAAAACTATTTACACATTCAGCAAGTCCTACTAAACCGAACATTGCTGTAAATTTTTCTAATTTTACGAATTCTTCTGTAATCAAAAAATTCGATTTAAAAAATGGACTTTCTTCAACAATGAATCGTATTCTTTCTTCAATATATTGACATTGCAATTTTACTGCATCCGGGAGTTTATTATCAATTAAGTCTTTGAAACTGTCTGTTTTTTTTGCAAGGTTAGCCAGATTTAGACGTACTAATGTAAAACTGCCGCCTCCGACAATCAGGCCGTTATAGCAACTTGCTATTGCATAATTTGCACCTAACTCTGATTCAAACATTCTGTCATTTGCAAAGCTGGGTTTTGCTACTTCAAGTGCTGTTAAGATGGCTTTGTTTATAAATTCTTCTGATGTTTCTTCACAGTATTTAAGGGTAATATTAGGTACAGAACACTCTAATTCTTTTTGAATTTTTAATATTAAGTTTCCTGCCTTTGTTTCCAATGGGCCAATATTTGCATGGCAAAATGAATCAGTGAGAGTTCTATCGATATGTTTCATAAAAAGCTTTATTGCTTTATAAGCTTCATCTATATCATTAATGAAAGGTTCCAGCAGATAATCTATATTTCCTAAATAAACAGGGTAGCTTGAAATTGAAGGTACATGTTTGTAAAAAATCAGTAAATTATTAGTTGCTTCCCAAATATCCTGAGCTGGCTCTAAACCAAGAAATCTACAACCTTCTTTTATTAATTTTTCATAGTCAGGCAAAATATACCTTGGCCTGTAAGGAGCTGCTCCTTCATAAAGATCACAGATGATTTTTTTCTTTCTATAATCTTGCTGTTTTTTATTAATATTTAAAATATCAATTGAGTTTTCAGCATATCTTGCCAACGATAAGACTTTCTGTGCATAAGTCTGAGTTGGGTCTTTAATTATCTGTAGTGCTTCGTTCATTTATTGTAACTCCTTTTGATGAGCTTAAATATAATGTTTATAGTATTTTTTGAATCAATAAATTGTTTTTATTAAATATGTAATTTTAGCTTTAACCATAATTCTACTATATTTAGATAATTTATTAAAGTTTAATTTTATAATAGTTAATCATATATTATAACAACTAATTTATAATATATTTATACCAAAGGTATTTTAGTTTTTGATTTTTTTTGAAGTAACCTAATTCGAGTAATTGTTTAGAACTCTAAAATTATTTTGCTTTGAGTATAATTACGAGGTTTTATATGTTTTTACAGGATTTTTCATAGGTGCTCGAAACCGAATATTGACTAATCCAGTCAGTTAACTGGACGGGGCTTTTCTATTATTATATTTATTCAATTAGCTAAGGTGGCGCAATGATTAAAAAAATTATTTTTCCAGGGTCATATTTGCAGGGGGATGGGATTTTAAAGGATTTTGGATGTATTGAGAATTTGAATGGTAAAAGAATTTTTATTCTTGCAAATAAGACGAGTGTTGCTGAGATTATTCCCAAACATACAGCAGCCTGGAATAAGTTTTATGATATAGAGTATGAGGTCTTTAATGGGAAGTGTACCTGGACTGAAATTAATAGAGTTTATGATTTAATAAAAAGCACCGGATATGATTTTATTGCAGGTATGGGAGGAGGGAGTGTTATTGACACAGCTAGAGTTATAGCAAAGAAGCTTTCAACTAAGTTTATAGCAATCCCTACAATTGCAGCAACGGACGCTCCCACTGCAAGTGCATGTGTTGTTTATAATAATGAAGGGGTTGTTGTAGATTACTTCACGACTGATAATCCTGATTATGTATTAGTGGATAGTAGAATTATAGCCGAAGCCCCTGCAAGGTTTCTTGTTTCAGGAATGGGGGATGCATTAGCGACATGGTTTGAAGCTGAAACATGTGACAAGCAGAAAATTAAAAATATTGCAGGTGGATACAACTCACAAGCAGCAATGGCTATTGCTCGTTTATGTTATGAAACTTTATTGAATTATGGAAATGCTGCTAAGATCGCCTGTGAAAATAATATTGTTGATAATTCTCTTGAACGCATTATAGAGGCAAATATTCTTTTAAGTGGACTAGGGTTTGAGTCAGGTGGCCTTTCAACAGCGCATGGTATTCATGATTGTCTGTGCCACATTGAAGATACACATGACTATTATCATGGAGAAAAAGTGGCTTTTGGAACCTTGGCCGGGCTTTTTTTAGAAGGAGAAAAATTGAGTTTAATAGAAGAAGTTTATACTTTCTGTGAGTCTATAGGACTTCCTACTACTCTTTCTGATCTTGGGATTTCCATTGTGTCTAAACAACGTTTTATTAATGCAATAAATTCTGTTTTAGATAATAAAGACAGTTATATTCACAATGTTCCTTTTGAGCTAACATCAAATATGGTGTTTGAATCAATGATAATGGCAGATGCTTTTGGCAAGTCAAGAAAGTGAATATTATATATAAGTCTAATCTGATGAATATTATTGTATCGGATTAGACTATGTATTTATTATTGGGCTGGTTTTAATGATTGTGTTATATCAAGTACAGGCTTACCAGCTCCATTTCCTGAACCTGTGTAACGATGGATTTTTGTTATTGTTCCATCAAAAGGAGCATAGCCTGGACATTGTTTTAGCTGAATTTTCAATTTTTCAACATTTGCCTTTGCTTTTCTTAGATCATCTTCAGATTTAGAGTATTTGTATAATGACGTAGCATGGGATGTGGTTTTGCCATATAGCTTTTTCTGTCTTTCATAAACTATTTGAGCATATTTTAAATTGGTTTCAGCTTCAGCGATTTTTGCTTCAATATCAGATGTGTCGATGGTATATAACAATTGTCCTTTTTTTACCTGTTGTCCTTCGACAACTTGTAGTGTCAAAACGCCTGGCCAGCGGTTGCAGACCAATGCGACAATTGGGTTAGAGGTATCAACATCAACAGCACCTTCTGTTACCTGTACTTCATCATCATTATCACCAAGTCCTGAACCATCGTATCTTACTATATTTGTAACTGTACCATCAAATGGAGCATAGTATTTAGAAAGCTTAATTTGAGCATTTGTACTGTCAAGTACAGCTTTTGCTTCATCAATATCACGGATACATTGTTGATAATCATCAAGTGAAATAGACTCTTTCTTTATTAGTTTTTTCCCACCTTCTAAAACGTCTTTTAAAAATTTGTATGTTTCCTCATTACATTTTTTTTCTGTGTCTAATATATTCTGGTTAATTTCAAACAGCAGTTGTCCCTTTTTAACTTTTTCTCCTAATTGAACCTTTAGTTCAACAATTCCTTTATAAACAGAAGCTACTTCTGCTATTTTCGGGGTTCCGAACAATGTCATTGATGCCATAGCTGCAACAATAATTGTTATCAACTTCTTCATACTTCTCTCCTATCGGTTTATAGTTTCGGCTACTCTATTGTGTTTTGAAATATATTTTTGAGTATATGTTTATTAACATAAAAAAGCAACATATGAGAAGAATGATTTTTTTTAATGTTTATTTTGGAACATATCAATAGCTTTCTGATATGTTTTAAAATGAGTTTTGGAAAATGTTTTTAATTTTTCTTCATTAAACTGTTTAATAATTTCTACTGCAGTTTCCAGTACGGCCTTACTGGCTCCTTTAGGAAGTGATAGATTAATAGATTCGCCTAGTTTTTTTATTCTGGTTACAAATTCTGCTCTGGCTAGTATTGATGCTGCAGCAACAGCAATATCCGATTCTGCTTTAGTCTGCTGCTTTAAGTCAATCTGTTTTCCCTTGTTAAATAATGTTTGTTTTATTAATCTTTCATCCCCAAATTTATCCGAGAGTGCCCACGAACAGCTGACCTCTTTTTCGAGTAGGTTTTCAAGCGATCTTGAATGTCCCCAGGCTAGTAACTTATTTAAATTTTTGAAATTGGAGTACAATCTATTATAAGCTTCAGGACCGATTGGTACTATTGAAAAGTTGCCTTTTACTGTTGTTCTGATTCCTTTTGCTACTGAAAGAATTTTATTATCATTTTTAATGAGTTTGGAGTCTTTCACTCCCAGTTTGATTAATTTTGGGTATGATTCGTTGTCTACAAAAACAGCAGCAATAACTAAAGGACCGAAAAAATCTCCTTTTCCACTTTCATCAATACCAATATGAGGCGTAAAAGGGATTTCAGGTTTACTGTTCTTTTCTTCATAGCCAAGAGAAGCTTCTTTTAATATTTCAGGTTCTAATATAAACAATACAAAATCTTCGGTCTTTTGACCCTGTATTACAAGCTTACCACTCTTATAGGCAACAACATTAACTTTATTATGCTTTGCTTTCCAATATGCATAAGGATGATCTGTAAATTCCCAGCTTTTCTGTCCCAGTAATTTTGTCAGTTGATTTATTTGTTTTGTATTTAATTCTATTACATAATTTTTGATTTTTGTTTCAGTCATGATATTATCGAATATTCTTGATGTTTAGTTGTTTTTTTAGATAAAAAAGTAAAAGTATTGCGGTTTTTTACTTTGTAAATAGTCAAATTTTAACTATTATTATTTAAGTATGAATATAATATCTTTTGGGGGAAATAATATACTTAATGAGAGTTTTTTATACCTTTGTTTTAATAATTTTTTTAATTTGTGTTAGTCTTAATTTTTCAACTAATATTTTTGCTTTTACTTCCGGAGTGAATGTTTTGGGTAATAAAAAACCTAAAACTGATTCTGATCGTACTCTTCTGGAGATAGAAAGAATAATTACTTCCAGTACTCAGAATAGGGAAGATTTAAAGTCACCTGAACTTCAAAAAGCTATAGTTAAGAGAATAGTTGAGAGTTTTCCATTAAATAAGGATATCAGTTTTGAAAAACTTGATCTTAAAGAAATTGCAAAAAGAGCTGATATTATAGCAGATAAGAAATATTCTTTGACTACAGATGAATTGAAAAGAAAGTATATGGTTGAAGCTGAAAAGAAATACGAGCCGATACCATTGAGATCAAAAGTAATTGTAGAATATAAGCAGGGACGTTATATTCATAAATTAACCGGTACTTTTTACGGTTTTACCTTTCGTAAAGACGGAATAAGAATAGGAAGGACTGTTGTCCCGATAATAGATTTATTGCCTGAATATAGGGCTCTTTTTGATAAAAGGACCCAAAAAAAAGAAAAAGATATATATGTTGATAAAAAGATCAGGGAATATCTAGAAGAAAAAGAAAAGTATGCAATGAAACACATAAAGTCAATGGTAAATACTATTGAAAAGAAAAACGAAGAGGCAGGATATATTTACGCATGGAATAAGTGGAGAACTCCTAAAGATGTAGCTGATATAATAATTCAATATTACAGTAAATAGCTTTTATATTATACTTTCTTCTTTTTCTTTAATTTTCCTCTTAATTTTTACCTTGACTTTTTGTTTCCATAAAGGATGTGATTTTCCGGGTGATAATAGTTCTAAGTCCCAGGTTACTATCTCATAATCACTATTTTCCCAGTTATTTATATTATCGAAATTTTTAGAAAATGTTGAATGTATGATAAAATTAACTTTATCATTATCAAAAGACATAGGCAGTTTTATCATATTCATTTCAACAAGATTTCTGAATAGGTGTGATGTTAAATAGCCTAGATTTTTACTGACGTCTTTCAGCTCCTCAGGTATTTCCTCTCCTTTTAAACTTACTGTAGGGATGTCACCGTATTCATATAATACAGAACATGTGGCAATAGCTGTCGTCATATCATTGACTGCATTTTTGGTCGTTAATGCTTTTTCATCAGTTGTATTTATAGATACTATAGGGCCTTCAGGAGGAGTTCCCGGGGGGATACTTTCACAGCCAGAAATGATGATTAATGATGGCATAAGAAGTAACGGAATGACTATTTTAGGGAAATTATTTCTTAAAAAATATATTTTCATGTTTTCTAGCTTTTTATAAAAGGTTGAAGTTTCTATTTATTTGTCTTATTAAGTTTTATTAGGTATATAGAAATATAATTTATTGTATAAATAGATTTTGGCAATAGTCTTTTCTTTTTTATTTTAGAGGTATACCGGAGATATTTTTGTTTTTTATCAGCTATAATATTTTAACTAAGCTGGATTAGGTTAAATAAAGCGAATCCTGGCGATTTCCGGTTTACAGAACAGTCTAAACTTAGGGCCGGTACAGCCTATGCCATTACTTATTATTAAATCAGATGCTTTTCTGCCATTGTGATAATGGCCGTATTCAAATAACTTCCAGTAAATACTTGATGTAGCTAATGCTCCTAGAAAAGGTACTCTTATTTGGCCACCATGAGTATGTCCACATAGAACAAGGTTTGGTAGAGTTCTGTTTTCTGTGGAAAAATTTTGAATAAATGTTACTGGAGAATGGGATAGCAGACATGTGAATTTTTTTTCTACGTTGTTGGCTTTTATTAATTTGTTTAGTTCTGATAGAAAACAGTTTTTAAACTCTAAATAAGGCATAGGGTAAGGTCTTGTATATGGGACTATTCCTGCAAAAGATATTTCAGGGAACTCCTTAATAGAATTACTCAAAAGTTCAAAGCCGGACAGTTTATACATTTTTTCCCAAAAAGTATCCTGGTTCCATTGAAGTTTTTGGATATCCCAATTTCCCAGTATTGCGAGTTTCGATATTTTTGCTCTTAGACTGGATAAAAACTCTATTGCATTGTTGATATAAATCATGAAATGTACTATATCACCTCCAAATATTATCCAGTCAGGAGATAAACTATTAATGGATTCTGCCAAATTTGAGAATGGAAAATTAGAACCTCGAAAGTGTGTATCGGTTATAAATAGAATACTTCTACCTTTAAGAACTGTGGATGAATTTATAGTATATTCTACGGTAACATATGTTTGGGTTTCATTAATAATTTTTCTTGTTCTATAATTGGAGAGGTTTTTCCAATCAAAAATGAGTTTTTTAAAAGAATGCAACATATTTCAGTAATAATTAACTTTTTGTATCTAATCAATGCTCAAAATTGAGTGATATTAGAAGAATTCAGTTGTTTCTAATATTAACATAAACTTAATATATTCCTTAACTTTCATTGATTATTACTAAATAAAAAGCGGGTTTAACCCGCTTTTTTATACTAATGATAAGCGAATTTTATCCGTTAGTGGCGTTATTTTTTCTATTGTACATTTTCTGTTTCCAGGGAGTGTTACACTTTCTCCTATTTTTTTATTAACCAGTAATTTCCCCAGTTCTGCTTCGTATGAAATATATTTCTTTTCAGGCACACTGTCCCATGCGCCTAGAATATGATAAATTTCAGTTTTTTGTTTGTTTTCTATTTTAAGATGTACAGTGCTGCCCACAATAACTTTATCAGTTACCATTATATCAGAAAAATCTGTAGGTCTGGTTTTTGCTATTCTTATTTCAAGCATTGCACGATGCTCATTTAAATATTTTTGTCTTTCTTTTGCTGCAGCATATTCAGCATTTTCTCTTAAATCACCATGAGCACGTGCTGTAGCGATAGCCTGAGTATTCTCCGGGATTTGTACATTGATTATATCGTTAAGCTCTGCTATTTTCTCATTGAATGATTTTGCAGAAGTAATATAGATTTCTTCTTTTGCCTGTTGTGCTGTTTCTTTATCTGTTCCAGGTGTTATTTTTTTTATCTTGCCTGATTCAAAAATTTCTTTAAGAATTGGGAATCTTCTTGAGAGCTTAACAATTAAGCTTTGTTTTTCAATTGTAGAAAAACTGTCTGTACTATGAAGCTTTTCTAAAAACTCAACGATACTGGGTTCATCATCTTTTTTTAATATATGATTTTGAAAATCTTTATTGTCCTGTATCAACGATTTTAATTCTTTTCCTGCTGCCTGCCAGATTGCGCCTTCCATTCCTCTTGAAATAGCGGAGAAAAAGTTAATATGATTTAATTTTTTGAGAAGAACTTCTGAAATTTTAGTTCTATTTCTCCATATCCAAAGCAAAGCTTCAGGATTTGACAATCTAACTGTTTCATTAAAAAGAACTTCAAGTTCTTCAAGTTTAATTCTAGATGTTATGCTTTTCCAGTCTCTCCATGGGAGGTAAAGGCATAAAGTTTTAAGGTAATCAATACCTTTTACTGTTTCTGTTATTATTGCCCATGCCGGTAATACTCCGGCTTTAAGCTGACACCATACCTCAAGGCCTATAGAATTTTCCAAGTCAGAATAATTGGGCCAAAACATGTCATTGATTATATTATCACTTGATATAATCGATTTGATTTGTTCCTGAGTCAGAATTTTTGAGATCAAGCTTATTGTTTCTGCCCATTCGATGAAATCTTTTTTGGGGCTTGAAGGTTTTATCGTATTGAAAACAACTGATAGCTTGGGAATATTATCTTCAGATATTGATAATGAAGGCTGATCTTTCAACAATATATTTAATTCACTAACGCTGCGAATACTTTCAATAGAACCGACTTTTTTATCTTTGCTATTGCTTTTTGAAGCTTTTATCCATTTTGCATAAGCTTGTAAGTTCAACTTGTCTGGAACCATTAATGATAATATTGCTTTTGCCAGAACATTCTTTCCTATAGGTGTATAAGCATTCTCATTAAATATTTTAATTAATTCTTTGTATTCTGGAAGTTTAGATGAATCAAGTAATTTCTGGATTTCTATTTTGGGATCAAAGATATAGACTCTGTCTAGGATAAGTGACAGTTCAGCTTCGCGAAGAGCAGTTCCATTCAGCTTAAGCAGTGTTATTGTGCTTGTAATCCAGTCAGGTTTTCCTATAATACCCCACTTGTTCGAATGAGTATTGTAAAATAGTCTGTCAGTTTTTAACTCTAAAAGTTTTAAGTATCTTGAATGAATTTTTGAGAGTGGAACTGTGTCTTTTCGTACTTCTAGAAATTTAATTGCAGTTGTTTTGTTGATTCCTTTTGGAATTGTTTTTTTTAGCAGGGAAGGTAAAATTGCGCGTAGCTCAGTAAAGTCTTCATTGAAAAATTGTGTTATATCAACTAAAAATTGTGTTTTGTTTGGTGAACTGAACGGGGCAGCCTGCCACGAGTCAATTACCATTGAAATACCATCTTTTATGTTGTCTGATATTGTTTCCGCTCTTGAAATTTCTGTAAGAATTTCTGTTAACACCTGCTGTTCATCTGATTCTGTTGCTTTGATTAGTAATTCGTCTAAATTTCTTTCTGTCATAGTTCTCTCTGTTTTTCTTATTATTCTTATAAATTGTTTTATATTAATTAGTCATTAGGATGAAAGTATTCATAATTAGGTTGGGAATATTCTGCAATAAAAGTGGCTAAAGATTTGTCAAAAGGTCCTTTTATAATTATTTCGGAATAGTCATTTTCTACAGGAGTTTCTTTGAATTCCACCGATCTGTAATATGTACCATCTACTAAAAATGCCCATGGTGCATGAGTAGAATCACTACCAAGTTTCATTCCGACTAAAGCTCCATGCCTATCTAGTTTTACCTGGAGATTATAATAGCCTGGACGATTTGAGTCAGGTATTTTTTTTATAGATTCTATAGATTTTGAGTTTAATTCGTAATGTCTTCTTACCCAGATTGTACGGCCGCTAAATGTAGGAATTTCTTTTTCTCCGCTTGAAGCGCGTGGATACCTAACTATTTCATTTATAGAAATTGTCCATTTAGGAAGATCTTCTATTTTAATTTCATTGTTATCATCTTTTTTGTTAAATGATTCAATAGTCTCACATGAACTTATTAATATTGACATTGTTAACAGTGTTGTGAAAAAAATAAGATAACGTTTAATACTTTTTGCATTCATTTATATCTATCCTTTTTACTTAAGTTATGATTGAGTTTTCCATAGTTTTTTATATGCACCGTTAAGGCTTAATAATTCATCATGAGTTCCCTGTTCTACTACTTTTCCACTATCCATAACAAAAATCTTGTCCATATCCGCTGCAGATTCCAGCCTATGGGTAACAGAAATTGTTGTCATTCCTTCCTTGGCTATTTTCGCCAAAGTTTTATTTATAGAAGCCTGAGTAACAGGGTCTAAAGCAGATGTTGCCTCATCCAGTATAAGAATATTTCCTCCATGAAGCAGGGCTCTTGCAATTGCTATACGCTGCCTTTGTCCTCCAGATAGTTGACCTCCACGTTCACCTGCCAATGTTCTATATCCATCAGGTAATGACATAATAAAATCATGGATTTCCGCTTTTTTTGCTGCTTCAAAAACCTCTTCTTGTGTTGCATCTAATTTTGCTGCCAAAAGATTATCCATTATTGTCGTGTTAAAAAGAATATTATCCTGCAGTACAATACCTAACTGTTCCCTCAGTGATGACTGTGTGATTTTTTTTATATTACATCCATCAATTGTTACTGAACCTGAATCCGGATCATAAAAACGCATCAGTAAATTAAGAATAGTACTTTTGCCGCACCCGCTAGGGCCGACAAATGCAACCGATGTGCCTTTTACAATTGTCAGGCATAACTCGTCTAAATTTTTCTTTGTTTTTGTATACCCAAAAGTAACGTTTTTGAATTCAATTTCTTTTTCAAAAGGAGCAAGTTCTATTGCGCCCGGAATATCTTCTACAATAGGTAGTTCATCAAGTAATGAATTAACACGCCCAAACCCCACTTTTCCCTGTACTATCATTGGTATAAACGAACTGCCGGTAATAACTGAATATGTAAGTCCTAAAAATAATCCTTGAAAAGCCACAAGTTTACCTACTTGAAGATATTCGTAAAATGTCATATAGGTTCCTATACCCAGAACTATCACCTGTAAAATCATAGCAGCAATAATTCCCGACCGTTCAACAAGAGAACTATAGAAAAGGGCTTTAAGCATGTTTTTATGAAGGCGGATATTATTTTTCTCAAAGAAGTTAATTGAAAGCCCCTGAAGATTAAGCGCTTTAACTACTGATTGAGAAACAACATTAGTCTGTACGTCAGATATAGTTATCGCCTCTGATTTTTTTCGTACATAACCGGCTTTAGAAGCTTTTGCTGTCAGAAATATTGGACCGATTAAACATGCAGGAAATATTAACATTGATATCCATGCCAATGTTATATCAAGATTATAAAGTAAAAATACTGTAATTGCCGCATTGAAAATTGGTATAATAAGATAATTCGGGGCATAAACAATTGCCTGTTCGATTACTGCCAGATCACTTGAAAATCTTGAGATTACATCTCCCGGTGCAGTTTTTGAATAAAAACACATTGATAATCTCTGAAGGTATGAAAAGGTTTTACCTCTGATCGCTTTAAGCAGACGTGAGCAGAAATCCAGATAAAGGTAATCTCTGAATACCTGGGAAAATGCTATTACAATAGCAAAAATGCCCATTATTATAAAAATAATATTTAAAACAGATATATTTTTCGCTTTAAGTCCATTATCAATAATGAATGACATACTGTAAGGAATTGCGGCAATAAAAGCGGCAAAAAGTATCATTAATATTGTAACAATAAATAAAACCAGTTTATTTGACCATAAAAATGGCATAAGTCTAAAGTGTTTATTTTCTTTGTTCATTTAGTATAAAACCTGTTTTATTGATTTAACTTAGAGTAAACTGAAAGATTGTCTGTAGATATTAATAATATAGCATATTTGAAACTTTTGTATATGCTGAGCGATTTTTAATAATAAAATATGTTTAAAAACTGTATCATTGATAAAAACGTTTAACTAACAAAATAAATATTTTTTTTATTTCGGGTAGAAATATAATAATATTGACACATCCCGGTAAAAAACATATAATAAACTTTATGTAATTTATAAATTTAAATATGGATTGACTGATCAATCCGTTTAGGAAATAAAATGAAATCATCCACTTATTATAAACAACAAATCAGAGCATTAAAACAAATTCCTGTTGGTGCAAATGATATAACCGTTTTACTTTCTGCTAAAGATTTTAGAATTAAGCTATTTGAGTGTATTAATAAAGCAAAAAATCGCATTTATTTATCGGCTCTATATATTCAGGACGATGAAGTCGGTAATCAGGTTATGGAGGCACTTTATGAAGCAAAACAAAGGAATCCTAAACTGGATATTAAAGTTTTTGTAGATTTTCATAGAGCTCAAAGGTCATTAATCGGGCAAAAAGGCAAAGGCGGTAACAATGTAATGTATCGTAAAATGAGGGATAAGTATTCGATTCCAATTGAAGTATACGGAGTTCCTATAAAGACTAGAGAGGTTTTTGGTGTTCTACATTTGAAAGGTTTTGTTTTTGATGATGATGTGTTATACAGCGGTGCCAGTATTAATGATGTTTATCTTCATCAAAAAGAGCAGTATCGTTATGACAGGTATTTTTTTATTAAAAACAGACAGCTTGCAGATTGTATGGTAGATTTTTTAAATCGATATTTTGTAAATAATTCTGCTCCGCAATTTTTAGATAGACAGCAAATTCTTTCTGCAAAAGAGTTGAAGCTAACAATCCAGCGGTTTGTAAAAGAGTTAAGAGAAGCAAGTTATGATTTTAGTAATGAATTTTTAAAAAACGGGCAGATTGGTGTTACTCCTATATCGGGATTTGGGAGACATAAAAATCTTCTTAATAAAACAATTCATCATTTAATCAGAAGCACAACTAAGCAGTTAGTATTATTAACTCCATATTTTAATTTACCCAAACAAATAGTTAAAGATATTGAATTGCTTCTCAAAGAAGGGGTAAAAGTAATTCTGGTTGCAGGAGATAAAACTGCGAGTGATTTTTTTATCCCCCCGAATCAGGCTTTTAAAAAAATAGGAGGATTGCCATATATTTATGAGCAGTATTTGAGAGAATTTATAAAAGATCATCAGGAAGCTATTGATAAAAATCTTCTAACTGTTCGTTTATGGAAAAACGGAAATAATACATATCATTTAAAAGGGATTTATTCCGATGATTGTTATCGAATGATTACAGGACATAACTTAAATCCCAGGGCATGGCGTTTAGATTTTGAAAATGGTTTGTTAATTCGTGATCCTGGTAGTCTGCTGAAATTTCAAATAGATCAGGAACTAGAAAAAATATTAGCAAATACCTATGAAGTTCATTCATATTTGGAAATTCAAACTACAAAAGAGTATCCAAAAGAGGTTCAGCATTTTCTTGCTAATTTAGAAAAGATTAAAGCAGGGTTTTTAATAAAACGAGTTACTTAATATTTAAATTCCGTGTTTGATAGAATTATATCCCAAATTAATGCTGACTTTAGCCACAACCAAAAGATAAAATTCAAAAACCCGATAGTTCTCAATATTAAACTTTCGATTATACTATATTAAATCAAATTTAAATTTTGTGCTTAATTGTAAAAAGGGGGGAATATAATGAATAAACAGAATAATAATGCATTATTTCTTGGGCCAAAGTCTGAAAATCACAAATTTTTTAGAGAAATGTTAGATTCTATGATGGATGAACATATCTTCTGGAGGAGAGATTTTCACCCAGATGATAAATCAAGTATTTCACATAGTGAGCAGCGGTCAGATGATTTTTGTGTGACTATGGATAGGGTGCAGGAAGCTCTCTATGATCTTTCAAACAAACTCAAAACAAGTTCTGTACCATGGTTTTCAACACGTTATTTGGGGCATATGAATACTGATATACTTATGCCTGCCGTGATAGGTTATATGGCAGGAATTCTTTATAATCCAAACAATTGTGCATATGAAGGTGCTCCGGCTACTACCGGTATGGAGCTTGAAGTAGGGGAACAGCTTGGGGTTATGTTAGGGTATGATCCTGATAAAACATGGGGACATATTACTTCTGGGGGGACTGTTGCAAATTATGAAGCTCTTTGGCATGCTAGAAACCTGAAATCTATTCCTTTAGCAGTTAAAGAAGCAGTGCCGGAATTTGTTGAAGGTTTAGATGAGTGGCAATTATTAAATTTTTCAACAGAAAAAACACTTGATCTTGTAGAGGAGTTAAAAGAACATGGAGTTTTGGCTGAAGTACTTCAAAAATCAGTACGTAGTAAAGGAATAAAAGATGTTGATTTTGGAAGGTTTCTTATACCTCAATCGCGTCATTATTCCTGGGATAAAGCAGTTGATATATTCGGAATAGGCTGTGATAACCTGATTCCTGTCCAGGTAAAAGATGATTATAGAATGGATATTGATGCCCTAAAAACTACTATTGATGATCTAGTTGCAAAAAAAATACCAATACTCGGGGTTGTATCTGTAGTTGGTACAACAGAAGAAGGTGCAGTTGATGAAGTTCATAAAGTTGTGGAACTAAGAGAATATTACAGCAAGAAAAATATTAATTTTTATTATCATATTGATGCTGCATACGGGGGATATGCAAGAACAGTTTTTCTGGATGAAGATAGTAAATTTATTGAATATAATTCTTTGGTAAAAAGGTTGGCTAATGAAAATTTCACAGGAAATCATGTTAGATGGCCTAGTGAAAATGTTTATGAAGCCTTTAAGGCTATGCCTAATGCTGATACGATAACAGTTGACTGTCATAAAATGGGATATATTCCTTATCCGGCCGGAGCTCTGACTGTAAAAGACAAACGTATTCTGGATATTGTAACTTATAAGGCTGCATATGTAGAAGGAAAAGGTGATCCGATACAGTTGGGCCCCTTTATTATGGAAGGGTCAAAAGCAGGTGCAGCGGCAGGAGCAGTATGGGTAACTCATAGGGCTGTTCCTCTTAATATTACCGGTTATGGAAAAATAATTGCCTGCAGTCTTGAAGGAGCCGATTATTTTCATAAATGCATAAAAGAGATGCAGCCTTTTGTTGCTGCAAATGGTAAAACTTATACTGCTACATCTCTTACAAATCCTGATTTTAATGTGGTTGTGTTTGCATTTAATGAAGTGGGTAATACAAATCTTGAAAAAATGAATGAGCTAAACGAAAGAATTTATAATCGTTGTTCATATGTTTCAGGACCTGTATATCAGAAACGGTTTATAACATCTAAAACGATTTTAACTGAACATGAATATGGAGATATTCCAAAATTATTTGTCGAAAAGTTGAGTGTTCCTGAAAATGAATGGCAAAGGGTAAAAAATGTATATGTATTGAGGGCTTGTATTATGTCTCCATTCCTTGCTAACAATACTACATTCAGGGAGTATTGGGGACGTTTTATACAGATAATGAAAGATACTATCGGAGAGTAGTGAGTAGAAAGTTATAGCTTTTGTGTAGCTTGATATGATTATAGGTCAACTATTAAACTATCTTAGTTATAGTTTTAATTTAAATCTTTGTTGACCAAAGAGACAAAGGCAAAGATTGAGATCAAGACTAAGGGGGGCTCCGCCCGCAACCCAAAAAAACAAAATTCAAGCATCAAATAACAAATAATTTCCAATATTAAAATCTCAATTATCAAACTTTAGACAATCAGATATTCGATTCATAGTTATTAATTGTTTGTGTTTTTATTTTTTTGAAAATTGTTATTTATTTGGTATTTGTAATTTGTTTATTGTTATTTATTTATAATTTTGACACGTTTTTATGATAGAAGTTTAAAAGAAAGAATCTAGGCTTTTTCAGGGATTTCACCCTGAAAAAATGACACCGGTAAACCGCTGTAACTTTAATCTGATAACAAAATCAGCTATAATATAACTGTAAGTCTAAACAATCAAAGTCATCTGAATATTCTATGGGGCTTTATTATGGATAATTTTACAGAAAAATTTCAGGATTTACTTGATGGCACTTACGACTGTGTTGACCGTTTAGTGCTTAATGCATATATCTATCAGATACAATCTCCAGGTGGATTTCGTCTTTGGTGGCGTAATATATTTGGTGAGGATACCCTGGATGACACACATCTTATACGTTTTGCAGGTCGTTTTTCCCGTAGAGTCAGGGCTTGGTGTAAGTCTAACTGTATTCCATTAATTGATGCTTCCGCTAAGCAACGTCATCATGAACTTGCGGAACACTGTATACCGCCAAAGCAGTCTGAATTTCGGGGAGTTTATTGTGTTATCGCCGGTTTAGCTCCCAATACTGTTTTCAAGGTAAAACGTAAAGATGGAATTATTAATAATATATCGAAAGAATACAGATTCGTAAAGCATTACTCCTTCTATCTGATAGATCCGTACTGGGGTAAAATCATTATTAAGATAAATCCACACCCACCATTCAATGTAAATATAATTCTTAACGGGCATGAATTTGTTGAACGAAAGGCCAAACATAAAAATATTATTTTTCAAAAAGAAGCAAACTGTTTTACGAAGATATCCAGTATTGCAGAATTAGAGCTTTGTGCAGAGACCATGACCGATTTAGGAGGTGAAGGGCGCATTCATCAACTTTGCAATAGCTGGATATATAGTGCATGTCTTATATTTTTATTTAATCACAATGAACAAAAACCATTTAATCTTAATTACAGTTTTTCTGTTAGTCAAATAGAACTAAGCCGTAATCTTCTTTTTCAGCGTGGAGGAACAATGGAAAAGGTTTTTAATTCAGTAATTGACCGAACCCGTACTCCACTCAATATAAAAAAGGTAAGTACTATTTTTGGTGCAGGACAACGTCCTCAGAGGAAACAATTAGAAAATGGGTTTAAAGTAGAATGTGTAGTCGAGAACCATAAGTATAATCTTACTGTTTTCAAAATACATTTTGGAAAACTTACAGTTAAGATGTATTCTAAAGGCGAGCACGTTCTACGCATAGAATCAATTGCTCATAATGTTTCGCAGTTAAAATGTTACAAAAAACTGGATGCTTTGCCCGAAATAATTGCAAAACTCAAAAAAATACTTGAACGCTTCATGAACATACTTGATGCAGTTGACAGTTGTTTTATTGATAATGAAACTATAAAGAACTGGTGTAAGCCATCAATAACTAACGGTACTCGTATTTCCGGGCTTGATTTTAATAAAGATCGCATTAGTTCCGTTGCAAAGGCACTTATACAAATAGCTGCTGTCAGCGACAACTTTACTGCATCTGATCTTGTGACTAAAGTAAAAGAACTGTTTCCTGACTACTATAAATATTCAGTACGAAACGCTGGATATGATTTAAGAAAATTCCGTTCAAAAGGGTTAATAGCTAAAAAGGAAAGAACCAGAAAATATCAAATCAACTATATTGAAATCAGACAAATCGCTGCACTTTTGATTTTACGTGAAAAAGTTATTTACCCTTTATTAGCTAATGGTGGAAAACTACACCATGGAAGAAAACCGAGTAATTATTCTGAATTAGATAAGCATTATTACTTTATCCAAAAAGAAGTTCAAAAAGTGTTTGGTATAATAGGAATAAGAAATCATAAAGATAATGCAGCTTAAATTATAAACAACAAATTTGTTATATCAGGCGCAAAGCGCCTAAGACTAAGACTGGAATTAAAAAATATTGATAGCTTAAATTATATGAGAAAAGAAAGAATCTAAGACTAAGACAAAGACAATGATTAGGATATATGAAAAACAGGTTATGTTCTGAAATTTAACTGTACTTCAAGTTTAGGATGCCAAAGGGTGACTTTATGAAAGAAAAACTGAATATTTCAGAGGCGGTTAATAGGTAAAAAGGTGTAAAAGAATAGTGGATAGGTTTGAATATGAAAATTTGACGTTATGTAAAGAGAATGTTGAAGAAATTAATTTTACACATAAAGAATTTTATAACTGCAAATTCACTGGTTGTAGATTTGTAGAAACAGATTTTACTGATGCCGTTTTTGAAGATTGCCTATTTGAAGATTGTAATCTTAGTTTAAATAATTTGCGCAAAACAAAATTTAGAAATGTTAGTTTTAAAGGGACAAAACTTGTTGGGCTTAATTTCAAACATTGCGATGATTTTATCTTTGAAGTCATTTTTGAAAATTGCGTGATATTGCGGTGTAATTTTTCAAATTTGAAAATGTGTGGAAGTATTTTTGAATGTTCTAAGGTTCATGAGTGTGATTTTGTAAATACCGATTTGAGTAGAGCGGTTTTTACAAAGTCTGATTTAAGTGATAGTGTTTTTGAAAATACCATTTTAATTAAAGCAAATTTTAAGGATGCATTAAATTATCGTATAAACCCTTTAAATAACAAAATTACGGGGGCAGAATTTAGCATGCCCGAAGTTGTATCCTTGCTGCATATATTTGATATCAATGTTGAGTAAAATCAGGTTAAAATTGATTGTTGATTATGATATTGAGAATCTGAGGGTTTTATAATACAATATAATAATATATCTATTTATAATTTCTTAAACTTGATAAGGATTCATTTACTATGGATAATAGAAATTTCTTGTGTATCGGTCACAGGGGTGCAATGGGACATGCATCAGAAAATACGCTTTGTTCTATGAGAAAAGCTCTTGATTTTGGAGTAAAATGGGTGGAATTAGATGTCTATTATGTGGAAGGTGAGCTGGTTGTAATTCATGATGATAGACTTGAACGAACAACAAATGGAACAGGATATATTCAGGAACAGTCACTTGATTATTTAAGAAGCCTGGATGCCGGTAATGGAGAGCAGATACCGTTTTTAAGTGAAATACTTGAAACTATTGATGGTCGTGCCGGTATTAATATTGAGTTAAAAGGGATAGGTACTGCAGAGCCTGTGGTTAAGTTGATAAAAGATTGTATTACTAAAGATAAGTGGGATTTAGATAAATTTTTAGTTTCTTCTTTTAATCACATTGAACTTAGTAAGGCTAAAGAGTTGTTTCCCGAATTAAATATCGGGGCTTTAATGTGCGCAATGCCGGTTGATTATGCTGTTTTTGCTGAAAGGCTTAATGCTTTTTCAATCAATTTATCTATAGAGTTTATAAATAGGGAATTTGTAATTGATGCACATAGTAGAGGTTTGAAGGTATTTGTTTATACAGTAAATCATCCGGATGATATTAAAAAAATGTATGATATTGGTGTTGATGGAGTTTTTACTAATTACCCGGATAGAGTTTTTGAGTTTGTTAATAATCTGAAGTAATAGAACTTTTATAATTATCAAAATAGAGGAAGGTTGACTTATGAGTGAGAAAATTTCAAAAAAATCAATTTTTTGTGCTGCTATCGGTACAACTCTTGAATGGTATGATTTTACTGTATTTATATACATTGCTCCTGTTTTATCAAAGTTGTTTTTTCCTAGCGAAGATAAAATGGTAGCAATAATCTCCACTTTTGGAATATTTACAGCTGGATACCTAATGAGGCCAATTGGAGGTATAATTTTAGGTAACTTGGGAGATAAGATTGGACGTAAAAAAGTTTTGATTCTTGCTGTTTGGTTAATGGCTATTCCTATGATTGTAATATCATTTCTACCAACTTACCATTCAATTGGTATTTCAGCTGTTGTTATATTACTTCTTGCGAGAATGTTACAGGGATTTTCAGTTGGTGGTGAATATACAGGGGTTTTGGTTATGCTTTTAGAGCAGGCCAAACCTGAAAATAGGGGATTTGTTGCTTCATGGGGTACATGTGTATCCGGGTCAGGTGTCCTGTTGAGTTCTTTGGTTGTTACAATTACTACAGCTCTTTTAGGAGATAAGGGTATGTATGACTGGGGATGGAGAGTACCATTTTTCATTGGTATTCTTATTGCTGCTTTTTCTTTAGTCATGCAGTTTCAAATGAAAGAATCTCCTCACTTTAAGAAAATAAAAGAAGAAGGAAAAATTGCTAAGATACCAGCATGGGAAGCATTAAAACAATATCCTGGTAAAATATTTATCGTATTCTGCTTAACAGGTTATCTTGGAATTGCGTATTATATGGTAGCAGCGTTTTTACCTACTTATTTGACTTTAGTGGTGCACTATCCTGCGGAAGAAGCTTTAATATTAACCACTATAATTGCAGCATTATATGCCTTTACTGCTCCACTTTGGGGAATTCTATCCGACAAATTTGGAAGAAGACCTTTAATGCTGGGTGCTTCTATTTTTTTTGTAGTTGGAGGGTATCCTGTATTTAGACTTTTTACTACTGGTAACTTGTTCTATGCTTATATTGCCGCTATTGTTCTTATGACTGCTGTTACTGCTTTTACAGCTGCTTTTGTTTCAGCTGTAAATGAATTGTTTCCTACAAAAGAAAGATTCAGTGGTATGTCTATAGGATATAATATAGGTAACGCTGCATTGGGAGGAACTGCGCCGTTAGTTTCTACTATGCTGATATCATGGACAGGCAGTTCTGTAGCACCGTGCTATTATCTTATTGCGGGTGGTATTGCTATAATTTTCGTAATATTGAAAATGAAAGAAACAGCCAGAATACCATTGAAAGATTTTTGATTACTCTGCAAATAAACTATAAATGAGATAATCTAAATACTGAAATAAAAACTATCTTTAAACTTGGATGTGAATGAAAAAATTATTCAAAAGAATAAGAAATATCATTATTTATAGTTTTATAAGCGGATGCATTATAATTGTTGGACTGTATTTTCTTATAACCAGTAATTTTTTTCTGACAAGAATTCTTACTCCATATGTTGGTCACCTGATGGATGCTGAATTTGTTATTGAGCATGTTGAGTATGATCCGTTTTCTTCGTTATTACAGTTCGAAAATGCCAGGCTAGGGGATAAAGATAATCCATTTATTGTGGCAGAGTATGGGGCAGGGTATATTGATGTCTTGTCAATATTCAGAAATACTCTCAAACTTAATAGTGTATATATTCGTAATATAAAAACAAACTTCATACAATTAGAGACTGGAAGATGGAGTATTCCATGGCTTTATACAAAAAAAGAGAAGAAAGAAGATGGCAGCCATGGCCTGCAACTGGATTTTTATAATGTAAATATTTTTAATCTTGATGTTAACTATCATGATAGATTTGAGAATAATATTACTCTCAAAAGACTAAATTTAAAGTCAAAATTTTTTAAAAATGGGATGATGTCTCCCATTGAGTATAGTGGTGGAGTAGAGGCAAGTTTAGGCAGTGCAGTATTAGTAAATGATGGAAAGATAAGTAATGATATTTCAGTAAAACTGGACGAGGATTGTATCCCTGCTGATCTTAATATGTCCCAAATTTTTTCTATTATAGATGGAAAAGTAGGAAATACTAAAATTATAGACAGGTATATAAAGCTTAATACTGAGATAAAAAAACAGGTTAACAATGCTCATTCCTATGATATTACCTATTTAAACATTAAAGATTCTATTGATACAGCAAAAGAATCCTATATAGATACTGATGGGGTTATTAGGTTTAATCCTTTTAAATTGTTTTTGAATATAAGAGGTGGACCTGTGCGTTCTCCTGTCCTTGATATTATTTATAATTATTTTGGGGACTTTAGAGCCGGTGATGCTAATTTGCTGTTTTTAGGGAGTATTCTTGTATCTCATTCGGATTTTAGTTCACAGGGTAAAATGCTTCTTTCAAGTTTTAAACTTGCAACAGAAGATTTCAAGTTAACAGAAGGTCTTCCTCTGAATGTGTATCAGGATTATAGTGTAAACTTAGATTTCAATGAAGATACAGTAACATTAGAAAAATCAGAGTTATCATTGTCTCTTGATGATAGGAATATTATTTCTTCACATCTTAATAGGCCTTTTACTTTTAATTATAAAAAAGGGTGTCTTTTAGATACAAGAAAAACTCCAGATATAACTGTTAATACCAGGGGGCTGGATTTGAAATATCTCAATGTTTTTATGGGAGGGAATATCCGTTTTTTTACAGGGACTTTGGATTCTGATATGAGGCTTTCCATAAATTGTAAGAATAGTGATATTAGTTTAAACGGTATTACCAGTGTTAAAGATTTGTCATTGAAGATAAATGACTTTGATCCTATGAAATTAACATCAGCACAAAGTTTGAATTTTAATATAAAAAACGATGTTAATCTGAATTTGGATACCGATGGTTTGAATCTTAATAATTTTAATATTGCCTTAATGAAACAGAATGAAGGCTTTAAGAGTGACTTTGTGTTAGTTTCTCCATTGACTTTTAAAATTGATAAAAAAGGTCTGCACTTAAATAATGATATTAAATTTGATGTTATGATGGATGATTTCCAGGTGGAAAGAATAAATAGTTTTTTGCCTTATAATTTTCCTTTGAAATTTAGAAAAGGTTCAATGAGATATAAGTATTCATTCACAATACCCAAAAACCTTGATAACTTTAATTTAACAGGTGAAGGTGATCTGCTTTATTGTGATATGGATTTATATGGTAAGCATTTTAATAATCTCAGCATCTCATGTGATTTGGGATCTATTTACTTTGATACAGAGAAAATGAAATATGATGACTGTTCTTGTGAGCTGTATATAAATGGTGTCAGGGGATTTAAAGCTGCTACCAACGGTGAAGTTGTTTTTAAATATAGTGATGATTTGAACTTTGAAGTAGCTGTTGAAGATATGAATCAATACTTTTTTGATATTTTTTCTCCTGGAATAAGTGAAGTTTTAAACAAGTTGGATATAACTGGAAAGTTAATTTATGAATACCATATAAAAAGTGATGTATCATCGGTATATGGTGATTTTAAACTCCATGATTCATCTTTTGATATGGGAATGGTTCAGGCATATAAAATGCCCACTTATACAGGAAACCTGAATTTTAGCTTAGAAAAAGGCAAGCATGAATTCAGTATTCATGACTTAGATTTTGACATTATAAAAAATAAAAGTCATATATTAAATATTGATATATGGGGTGGTTTTCCACTACCTTTAAAAAAAGGAGATTCTTCTATTACCGTAGATTCTAATTGCATGGCATTTGATGAAGTTGCAAATATTGTTTACAAATTGGCATCCTGGAGTAAAAAAACAGTTTCTAAAACAAAGAAATCAGTAGAGTTTTCTCCAATTGATTTACAGGGGTTAAGTCTAAAAGGAGATATTAGATTTAATAATATTTTCTGTGGTGACTTAATTAAATCTGAATATTACGGCTTGTTGAATATTAATGACAATAATATAAGTTTGGTTAACAAGAATTTTAACCTCAACGGAACTAAATTTGAATTTGATAGCAATATAAATATCGGTGCTTCAGATGGTTATGATTATAAATTGAAAACAAACTTTAAAAAACTGGATATGATTCCTTTAATTAAAACATTTGTGTCAGGTCAATATAGTGAAACCAGGGGGACAATTGATCGTTTTTATCTTAACTTAAGAGGTAAAGGTTTTACGGAAGAAAATATGGAAAAGTTTTTTAATGGAAAATTAAAAATAGATTTAAGTGACTTATCTTTACCATATCAGATAGGAGAGTATGATCTATTATATATTTTATTGATTCCTTTTGAAATTTTAGTGAAGCTTAGAGAAATGTTGCCGGGTGGATTATTGGTAAAAAACCTGAAAGAAGGAATTGAATCAACAAAAAGTATTTTTGTCAATAAAGAAAATATTGATTTGGAAGAAGGTCAGATCTATATGACGGCAAAAGATGGAATTATTAATTTGGATAAAATACATTTTGCCGGAGGTAAAAATGATGCGGTAAAGTATTCTGATTTCTCTGGGACTGTAGGTATTGACGGTAAACTGAATATTAATGCTAACTCTAATATAAGTTCAATAAGGCTTCCAATTAGTATTGCTGGTACTGTTCAAAAACCTGCCATAAATTATACCTTATTTATACCTAAGTTTATTGTTGTAAATACGGCAAATATATTAAATCCAATGAATATTGTTGATTTACTGGTTGATACAGGAAAAGGAATTTCTAATACTGTGGTAGGTACCGGTAAACTGATTGCAAAACCTTTTGCAAAAGCTAAAGACCAAGCTAAAGCTAAAGACCAAGCTCAAACAAAAAACAGCCAATAAATAAAGGTTCACATATTCAAAACTTTATATCTAAGATATTTTTAGTTTTTGGTTTTTTCGCTGTTTACAGCACTCAACAATATTCCAAATCCCAACATCGTTGCTATTAATGAGCTTCCTCCGTAACTTACCAGAGGAAAGGTTATTCCTGTAGGAGGGAAAAAGCCTACATTCACACTTATATGTAGAAAAGCCTGAAAAACGACTACAGAAACAAGGCTGCATGCAAACAATGCAACGAATCTGCTTTTTGCCTGCAATGCAAGAGAAAAGGTTAAGTATATAAGAAGTACAAAACTTATTAATATTGGTATTATTCCTATTAAACCTAGAGATTCGGTTAATGATGAGAATATTGAATCTGTATGCGAAAGTGGAAGGTAGGTGCTTGACCATATAGCTTTACCTAAACCTGTTCCTTCAAGTCCTCCTCTGGCCATAGCATATCTGAATTGCATTATGTGCCAGCCTGAACCATATGGATCATGAAGAGGGAATAAATATCCCATGAATCTTCTTAGAACATAAGGTTTTAAGAACATTATTGTTAGTGATGCCAATAATGCTAGAATAAAAATAAATATAAAATAACGTTTCTTTCCTCCACATAACCATAAAACGATAATAAAACCTGCAAAATAAATTAGTGTTGTCCCAAAATCAGGTTCAATAACTATTGGTAATATCCAAGAAATACATCCTATTGAGAGATAAATAAACTTCTTGAAGTGATTTTTTATTTTGCAGCATAACCAACATAAAAAAAGAATATATGCAGGTTTGGCAAGCTCTGCCGGTTGAACATATATTGGTAGTGGATTATGACTTAGAATGAACCATCCATTCATGCCATTAACTTTTTCCCCAAAAAAACTGACAGCAATTAAAGGTATCCAAAATATTGCTATTATAAAAATTATATTTTTCTTATAAAACTTAAAATTAATCCTTGAGGCTGTGAAGTATATTATTAATCCGATTAGAACCCATAAAAATTGCCTTAATACAAAATAAAAAGGGTTTGAATCATAGATTTTAGCATTGTATACAGCAATACAGCCACAAATTCCTAATAGACCTAATATTAAGCCTATTGTTTTTGTGTCAGAATCTAAAAAGTTTTCTATTGTTTTTCTGATCAATTAAAATAGTTATTTTCAGTGTATATTTTTCAATCAACTCTTTAGGTTTTTAATTTAGATATTTTTCCACCTAAAGATTGTATTTTCTTTTCAATATTTTCATATCCTCTTGATATTACATTTGTATTTTGGATGATACTTTTTCCTTTTGCGCATAATGCTGCAATGACTAAAGCCATTCCGGAACGGATATCAGGGCTGGATACTTCTGTTCCTCTCAGTTTTGCAGGTCCTGATATGACAACCCTATGCGGATCACATACTACAGCATTGGCTCCCATGCTGATCAGCTTATCTACAAAATATATACGGCTTTCAAACATTTTTTCGAAAAAGAGAACTGTTCCTTTTGCCTGTGTTGCCATTACGATTGTGCAACTCATCATGTCTGAAGGATATTGAGGCCAGGTACCATCTGCAATTATAGGAATAGCATTTCCAAAATCAGGTTTGATTGTAAGTTTTTGATTTTCCGGCATATAAATGTGGTCTGGATTTAACACAAAATGTATACCAAAACGTTCAAATATTCTTCTCGTCATCCAATAGTGTCGCGGTAGTGTTCCATTAATCTTTATTTCTCCACCAGTTGCGGCTGCAAGAGTTAAAAAACTTCCTGCTTCGATATGATCACCAACAACAGTATGTTCTGTCCCATTAAGCTTTTCTACACCATCAATTGTTATTGTATTTGTTCCTAATCCCGAAATTTTAGCTCCCATTTTTATAAGCAGTTCACCTAGATCGCAAACATGTGGTTCAGCAGCAGCATTTCTTATTATTGTCTGTCCTTTAGCTAGTGTTGCCGTCATCATTATATGTTCGGTTGCTGTAACACTGGCTTCATCAAAGAACAGATCTTTACCTTCCAGAGCCTTTTCTACTTTAAATTTATAAGGAATGTTTTCTGATACTATTTCTGCACCCATTGTATTTAAACCGTAAAAATGGGCATCAAGCCTTCTTCTTCCTATAACATCACCGCCAGGAGGCCATAATGTTGCTTTGCCTGTTCGTGCAATCAAAGGGCCTGCGAATAAAAGAGAAGTCCTTATTTTTGTGCAGTTTGCCCTTGATAGAGTGTTCCTTATAATCTTTGAAGTTCTCAGTTTTAAAGTATTATTATTTTTTATTACTTCTATGCCAAGTGATTCTGCTATTTGTAGCATTATATTGACATCAACTATATCAGGGACATTATGAAGAACGATTTCTTCATCAGTCAGAAGAGCTGCTGCTATCATTGGTAATATAGCATTTTTATTTCCGCTTATGTTAATTTCACCACCGATCGGTTTTCCTGTTCCTTCGATAATAAAACAATCCATATTTTATCCTTTTGGTTATTAAATGAGCTATTTTTTGAATAATGATAAATTAAATATAGTGCTCAATATACGTCTATAAAACTTAATTTTATGAATATTCCTATAAAATAATATTGATATTTATTTTTATAATGTGTAAACTAAACATTGTTAAAAAGTTCCTATATCACATTAATCCTGCAACGTTTAGCTAAAGAGAGGTTTTATATAAAATGTATCATACAACGCCTTTTCAGAATATGTTTTTTATGGGATTTTCGATTTTTATTCTTCTATTAAGTGTGGTTATTATTATTATCGGTATTATTCTAATTCATGATCTTCCATATCATATAGCCAGAAGAAGAAATCATCCTCAGCAGGATGCTATTAGGTGTATGGCTGTTATGGGGCTTGTGCTTTTTCCTTTATGGCTTTTATCAATGGTTTGGGCCTATATGCGTTCTGGTGTTAGTTATTTTGGAGCAGAACATCAAAATAGCACTACCTATGAAAATGATAATGAAAAGGATGCTGTTGAGACTGAAGCTAATGAAAATGAAGACGGACTTGATACACTTGGTTCGGATACAGATAATTCTCAAAAAGATGATAGAGATGTATCATTGAAAAAGACAGTAGAAGTTGTTGAAGAGAACTCTGAAAGCACTGATAAAACTCAAATACAGGAATAAGTTAATATTATGGAAATTCTGTTTACTGTTGCATATGTATTTTTGATTTGGTTAATTCATTTCCGCTTTAAATGGCTTAGATTTAATTTATGGGTAGGGGTTTTTTATTGTTTTCTTTACGGGGCAGCTATTTTGCTTGATGTAGTCGTCTTAGGTCAGCTTACTCCTTATTCTTCTGAAGCAGCTACTGAGGCTGTTGTCCTTCAATTACAGCCTAATTGGTCAGGGTATATTAAAGAAGTCCATGTAAAAGCAAATGAATTGGTAAAGAAAGGTGATCCCATCTTAACGATGGATACTCAGAAGTGGGAAGATAGACTTAATCAGCATAAGGCCGAACTTGTGATTGCTTTGAGACGTTATGAAGATGCATTAAAATTGACTCCGTCAGGTGCTATGCGTGAGGAAGATTTGGTTTTTAGAAAAGCACAAGTAGACAAAATACAGGCTGAGGTTGATACTGCTGAATATAATTTGAAACATGCAACAACATATGCTCCATGCAATGGATATATTCCAATATTGTTTATAAAGTCTGGTATGTATATTGGTATATTGAACAAGAATGCTTTACCTTTTATTTGTACAGATCAGCTTTGGATCGTTGCAGAATTGAAGCAGCAGTCTGTCCAATATGTGAGGCCTGGAGATTTTGTTGAAATTGCTATGGAAATGTACCCGGGGAAAATTCTTTATGGAAAAGTCGTTGATATGGTTTGGGCACAGGGGAATATACAGTTTTTTGCAAGTAGTAAAATGCCCTCTATTGAAGCATTTCAACCATCAAATAAATTTTTTGTAAAGATTGAGTTATTAGAAGGTACAAAGCAGCAAATTCATTTTGGGGCTAGTGCTAAGCTTGTTATTTACCCAAGTGCTGCGCTTGATATATGCGTTGCAATTAGACGTGTAGAAATTAGATGTGACACTCTTCTACATTACATTTATAATCCGTTTAGTTAACTTCCTGTTTGCGGGAATAAAAGATGTTTTAATTTAACAGAGTACAGTTTGTACTCTGTTTTTGTTATGGATATAGAAGCTTATATTTAATAAAAGAAAGTTGTTATGGATATAAAAAAAGGAAGTTTAGTTCTTTATAAAAACAGTCCTGCACACGTCGTAAGTGTGAGTGATAAAATAGAAATTGAATTATCTGCTAAAACTGTAAAGAAAGTACGTCCTAAAGATTTAGTATTACTGCACAAAGGACCACTTAATTCTTTAGCTGAATTAAAAACTATTCCTGTTGATATTGAAAAGATAAATGAAGTTCGGGAACTTATTTTGGATGAACCTGTGTATTTATCTGAACTTGCGGAATTGATCTTTGATGGATCTTCTCCTTCTACTGTTTGGACTACCTGGAATCTGCTTATTGATGAACTTTATTTTAAAGGGGATATTGACTCTATAAGTTCAAGAACAGATGAAGAGGTTAATGATACCCTTCAGCAAAGAGAACTTAAAGAAAAAGAAGCTAAGGGTAGAGAAGAGCTTATAGAAAGAATTAAAAGTTGTAATGTTCTACCTAAGGATGAAAAATATCTCAAAGAAATAGAGAAGATAGCCTTGTGTCAAATTTCTAAAAGTCGTTTAATGCAGGATCTTAAACAGGAACAGACACCTGAAAAAGCACATTCGATTTTATTGAAAACAGGATTTTGGGACAGCAGTGTAAATCCTTACCCCAAGCGTTTTAATATTTTAGCCGATCAAATAGGTGTGCCTGAAATACCAATTTTACCTGAGGAAGATAGACTTGATCTTACATATTTAGATACATATGCTATAGATGATGAAGGCTGTAATGATCCTGATGATGCTATCAGTTTCGAAGATGGCTGCATATGGGTTCATATTGCTGATGCTGCAGCAGTTGTAAAATCAGGAAGCGAATTAGATAGATACGCTCAGAACAGGGGTGTTAACTTATATATTCCCGAATTGGTTGTAACAATGTTGCCGGAAGCTTTAACAAAGGTTTTAGGATTAGGATTGAATGATGTTTCTCCGGCTCTTTCTTTTAAATTAAAGTTTGACGATTCAGATTCGATAGCTCTTGAAAAAATTGTACCTAGTTGGGTCAAGGTGAAAATGCTAAGCTATGAGAAGGCAGATAATCTTATTGAAAAAGAACCGTTGAGTAGTATTTACAAACTAACCGGCAAATATAGAGAGCGAAGAATTGCAAATGGTGCTGTGGAATTAAAATTACCTGAAACAAAGATTAAGAAAGATGGAGATGATATAGTTATTAAACCTATTTTATCACTATCATCGAGAGAGATGGTTACTGATGCTATGCTTATGGTTGGTGAGGCTGTTGCCGCATTTGCAGAAGATAATGAAATCCCTATGCCTTTTGCTACTCAGACACTTGTTGATGAAGTTGTATTTTCTAATGATTTAGCCGGAATGTTTGCTGCCAGAAAGAAATTGAAGGCTGCAGTTCTTCAGATTGAACCTCAAAGACATGCTGGATTGGGACTGGAACATTATATTAGAACCACAAGCCCGCTAAGAAGATATTTAGACCTGCTTGTGCATCAGCAGATAAGAGCTTATTTAAATGATGAACCTTTGATGGATAGCGAAAAAATTTCGAGTAAAATTGCTTTAGTTAGAGATTCAGTTGCAGACAGGGTATTGGTTGAAAGAAGTTCTAATAGGCATTGGAAACTGGTTTATATGGAAAAAATGCAATGGACAGGGGAGGCTGTTCTGGTGGATAAATATGAAAACAAAGGAACATTTATTATTCCCGAACTTGCGTTTGAAACCAGGCTTGCAATAGATAAAAATATGGAGCTTAATTCTATTGTACAGCTTGCTTTTAATGGTTGTGATCTTTCAACACTAACAGGATATTTTACAATAAAATAGTAAAAGAATGGAGCTTTATATTATGAAATTCAAAAGAGTGAGAATTGTACTTCACCATTCATCTATACCTTATTCAAAGTAAAGAATACTATCTATTCATTTTTGCTACAAAATTATTTGCAACAGATGGGCAGCTTTTAAAATGTATGTGAACATATGATGCATATACGTTCTTAAAGGTATAACCTTCTGTTATTTCTTTTAAATTGGTCTGTTCTGTTATTCGGCAGGCTTTATTAAGTTCTGTTTCAGATTTGATTTTTGATTGATGAAAAACATGGCCTTTCAATTTATCATTTTCTTTGCCAATCAGACAATCTTTTATTAACTCTATTTTTACATAAGTAAAATGAAAAAGCTTTGTCTTTTGCTATAGCAATTTTAAACTTAATATTTTTCTGTTTTGATGTTTGAGTTTTTTTTATAGCTGGCTGTTCAACCTGTAGTTTCTTTAAACAATCTATAGATATCTGTTTTGAGAAAAAGCTGGATATCTTATCTATTTTTGTCTCAATATCTATTTCAGATAATTCAGATTTTGTTTTGAGCCCCAAATGTCTTTCATTTATAAAAAGTGTTTCTTCCGGCGGTATATAACCGAAAATTTTATTTCTATTTTTTGTGTCAACTGTTTCAGTGATTCTTTCAAAATGCTGCTTGGAAGTAACTTTGTTTAAAATTATTCCGGCTAAGTTTAAACCAGGTTTAAAGGTAAATAATGGATTTAACATTATTCCAAGTGTTTGGCAATAAGTAAATGCATCTGCAACAAGTATTACGGGTAAATCAAGGTCACAGGCAATCTGTGCCGGACTGTTACCGTCATGATACCAATCACCAAATATTCCTCCATCAGCTTCAATTATTAAAACGTCAGCACTGTTTGAATAAGAGTAAAAATGAGAACGAAGAATTTCTGTTGAATTATTTTCCTTTCCTATTGGAGTAAGAAGAAATTTATCCAGATTTATGCACGGTCTTCCTGTTATTGCAGTATGAAATCCTGTATCTATATAATCGGGTCCAAGTTTAAAACTTTGAACATTGTGAGCCTCTTGCAAAACGTTTGAGACTTTTTTCGTTTAAATTGTTAATAACTTTTTATTAGTGTAAAAATTCACATATTTTTCATCAAAAATCCGATAAAACGGCAAACCATACACTTAAAAAATTTTATTTTGATACATTCTTTCTAGTCTCTGTATTTTAGAGAGAAAGATGTAAACATTATTTATATCAAATTCAACTATTACGGAATAAGTTTAAATATCTTTTTAGCAGCAAGAGCAATTATTGCAAAGAAAATATGGCACTCTATTTTCTGCTGTCCTTTAACCCTAATATTTTCAACTCCATAATTATCTTTGAGTTCTGAATTAACTCTTTCAGCAGAACTTCTTTCATTATATCTGACAGATTTTGCAGGATCCATTTCCTTTTTTATTCCTCCTCTTCTGGGATTATTATCTATAACAGGAATTCTGTTGTTCTGTTTTGAATAAAGGTGTATTTCAGGTGAATCATATGCTGCATCCATTAGATCATATAAATTGATAATACGTTTTTCACTCATTTGTGAAAGCGGTATAGCCACCTGGCTGTCATGTAATGAGGCAAATGTAACAACAGCACTGACAGGTATATCTCCATCAACACAATCTAAATGCAGTTTATAGCCTTTCCATTTATAAACTTTGCCATTAGAGCCTTTCTTGGAACCCCAGTCATATCCTTTAGGAAGATCTTCCAGGTTGGCATCAAGATTTCTCTCAAGCTGAAGCTCAACCCGCTTTGGAACTTTAGGTTTTTCTTCTCCTTTTTTAGGACGACCACGTTTTCCTTTCTGCTTTTTAGCCGGAGTATTTTTACGGCAGGATTTTTCACGTCCTTTAATACTCGTTGCATCTGTGCTTTTATGACCAAAAAGCTTTTCTCCGATATTTCTGCATACACTGCCTTCATGTATTTTCTGTGCTATTCTAAATTCAGAAAACAGCTTAAAAGCTCTTGAAAATGTTGATTCTGAAGGAATCTCATTATAACTTTCCCATCCGCATAACCGCCTAAGGCTAGGATTAGATTTTATGAAATCAATCAGACTCACCGTATCTGCAATACGAAATATCGGCTTAGCTATAAAAGCTTTTATAAGACTCAACCTACTGGAAGGTTTCCTGCCTATTCCGCACCAGTTTAAATTATCAAGGAACATATCAGGTCTTAGAAGTTCTACTGCTTTAATAAACTCTATCTGCTTTGAACTTAACTCTCCTAATTCTTCTTCAAGGTCTGGCAAAAGCCAGTTTTGTATGCTATTAAATAAACATGAAAGATGTTCCATTTAAAACTCCTGTAGTTTTTGCTATTTCTATTTTTTTGCTTATATAAAATAGCATGGAAATCTTTCTGTTAATCCATTTAGTTCAAATAATATCTAATTTTGATAGTTTTGAAATTACCTCATTGTATTTGTTTTTTTATAAAAAGGGCAAGTTTTCCCTGGGTAATTGTTGTTTTTCCTGCACCACTGGTTGTACCTGCTACCATAAAAGCAATTTTTCTCATATAGGCCTTTCATTAATAAACTTTATTATTCTTTCATGATATTATGCAGAGAATAGCTACAAGCTTCTAAACAGATTATGTATTTATCTTTTATTTTTTAGAAAAACAATGAATGTCTTATATATGTGATATTTAGTTTGTGTTGTTTGTGATATCTAATGATATATATAACAATAAAATATCTTTTTAATGTTATTGTTATAAATTAAATAGTACAAAATCAAGATATTATATATATCTAAATTAAATGGTAAAGTAAAAAAAATAAAAATTTTTAGTCAGATTATTAGAAAGTTTGGTGTTTAACATTAAATTATGTCCTTTTTGTAAAAAAGAGAAATATTAGGATTTGATTATGAAATACATAATAGATAAAAATGTTTTATTAGAGAAAGAAGAAAGAGAAGCGTTTCTTAAAGCACCGGAAAATAGAGAATTGCTTTTGAAAGTTTCTATGAATTTTGGAAAAAAATATGAATAAAATAGTTTCATATTAGTTTATGAATAAAAAAATCCGATTTAGAGCATATCTCCAAATCGGATTTTTTCATGTTTTTGTATAAATATTCAGATAAATTGATATTGTTTGTTTTATAGATACCAGTTAACATATTTTGTTAACTAGAAAACATGTAGATGTTGTTTTTCATTACTAAATGAGTATTAAGTTTTATTAAACATGAAGTTATTATAATTTAAAAATGAGTGAACTATGAAATTCTATAGTTCTAGAGTGAATAAAAAATATATAATAATATGAGTTCATTGTAAAGCGTTGGATATTTTGTTTTAATTTGCCGTTGTATTAAACATACTATGACGAAGCAGTTTTTACAATCAATACGTATTTTACAATTTGTTCAGAATGTTTTTTAGGTGATAAAAATGAGTAAAATAGAATTTTCACAGGAGTTAACAACTATTTTAAATCAAGTTAATCGTATTATTAGTAATCCGATTGCGGTTACTAATACTCATTCATATGCACGTTTGAGAAGAGCTAGACGTGATATTGAAGATGCTATTGATTTTTTAAAGTAGGATTGGAAACTGTTTTTACAGCTTAAAATAAAGTTTTTTATATTGGAGGGATGAAGTCCATGAAGATATATCATGATAAAATTCAGGAAGTTTGCTCTAAAATGGGGATAACAGAAACCGAGCTTTGTAAAAGAGCCGGTATTTCCAGGGTAACTTATTGGACATGGAAAAAACAGAAAAAAAATCCAACTCCTTCCAGTATTAAAGCATTAGCAGCTGAATTACATGTTCCGGTTAATTATATATCTGAACTTAAATCAACATATAAAGAATCAGAAGCTCCATTTTCAGAACTTACCGATACCTGGCTTTCTTTCGCAAATAAAGCTGATATCGATATACTTAAAAGACAAAGTGAGCACATTGAGAAAATAAAAAAAGAATATATAGAGTTTCGTCAGGCCATTATTTTAATAAATGCTCTAATGAATTCTATGCAGTTTATTCTTTATATTAAAGATAAAAATTTAAAATATCTTACTGCAAATAAAGCTTTTCTTGACAATGCAGGGCTTCTTGAAAGTTTTAATGTCAAGGGAAAAGAGGATTCAGATTTTTTTTCTGTAAATGATGCAAAGGAAAATTATATAGAAGATGAACAGGTTCTTTTAACTGGTTCATCAATAATTAATAAAGAAATATTTATTCCAGGGACAAGAAGGAAAAAGTGGGGATTGTCAACCAAGCAGATAATATTTGATACTTATGGTAAAGCAGCCGGTATTATTGGTATTATTGTTGATATTACAGAGCAAAAGCTGCTGCTAAAAGAAATTAGTAATTATGAGTTTATTTTTGATTCTATACCGATGGCTGTAGAGGTTGTTAGTTATGATGATTTTAAAGTAATATATGCTAATAATCAACTAGAACAGGTTTTTGGATATTCTAAGGAACAGGTTGAAAATATGGATTTCTGGCTGAACAATATAGTCCATCCGGATGACAGAGAAGAACAGCTTAATCATGTTAAGTTAGGTGATTTCCCTGAGAATCGTCAGTATAGAATTATAAGACCTGATGGTGAAATTGTTACAATAAAAAACAGCCATATTATAAAAATATACAATGATAAAAAATATAGAGTCGTAACCAATATTGTTGTTCAATAGCTTTATGTTTGAAAAACATTTAATTAATATCTAATTTTAATTATTTAAATTTTAAGGGATAAATTTGATATGAAAAACAAAACATATAAAGATGTAAAAAAAATGAGCGAAGAAAGAGAATCTTTTCTAAAAGCACCAGAAAATAGAGATTTACTTTTAAGAGCTTCTATGAATTTCGGAAAAAACATTAATTAAGCACAAATTACCTTAGCTGGTTTCTGTATTGCCGGATTCATTCAGTAGTGTTTTAACCCATTCACGTTTTTGCCATAGGACGCAGCCTCCACCTGTTTCTTTTAGTTCGTCTTCATTGCTGCGGATTTTTTGTAAAAATTTTGATTGGAGTGCCTCTTTTAGGGACATTTCAGTTAGGTTGGAGTCCGAAAATGGTGCAAAAGGGCAGGGCTCAACTTTTCCTTCTGCACTAATATGTACAAAACCTCGTCCTGATGATAGGCAACCACCGTATTCGTCTTCATCTCCTGGAAAACAGATAGCTAATGCAGAATATTTTTTTCTGAAAATTTCAGATAGCTCTTTAAGTTTTTCCCTCTGTTCATCTGTTGGTATCCAGTTTTCTGTTTCTTCTGTCATAGGTGTATACTCAACAAAGAAAAATAGACCACAACCTGAATTTACGAAATCCATTATAAAATGTTTATTGGTTATTGTATCGAAATTCATTCTGGTTATTGTTAGTGAAATACCAAAAAAAATAGATTTGCTTTGAAATTTTTCTACAGCTTCTTTTATTGCTTGGTAAACGCCTTTTCCTCTTCTGTTATCTGTGATTTGTTCAAATCCCTCGATACTAAGAATTGGGATTAAATTTTTTTGAGTTTTAAAGGTATTAATATAATCTTCATCAATAAGTGTTCCGTTTGTGAATATCGGAAATACTGTTTCCGGAAAAAGTTTTGTTGCCTTCAATAAATCCGGGCGCATAAGAGGTTCACCGCCGGCAAGTAGTATTATTGAAATACCAAGTTCTTTAGCTTCATTAAGAATATTTATGAATTTTTCTTCGTTAATATCTTTTAGTTCAGGGCGTTTTTGTGCCTTTTGATAACATCCTTTGCAGTTTAGGTTACATTTATTAGTTATGCTGAATATTAAAAAAGGAGGGACACGGATTCCTTTTTCTAAATATTTGTTTCTAACTTTTATTGCTTTTATCTGTTGGAAAAACATTCTTATAAAAAACAGCAATTGTGATGGATTTTTTAGTGATATTTTACCAGCAGAAACAAAAAGTTTTCTAATTGATTTATCGAATTTAATAATATAATTACTTTGCATCTTTTTTTTGATACTTCCCAATGTAAAAACGTTTTCCTGATTTTAGTGTAACTGTTTTTGATTCAACTTTTGTTAATCCAACTTTTGTTATCATTATATCAAAATCTTTTGGTGATATTAGCTTCATTATTGAAGATAATTTTTTTAGGCTCTTATAAGGTGTTTCTGAAACTTTTGATATATTTTCTGCTGGGAGTTGCAGTATGCTTAATATAATACCATTTGGCTTTAAACTATTTTCAATATTTTTCAGAAGATTCAACGGAGTAAGATACTCAAATATTAGGGCGGCCAGGATAAATGAATATTCGTTATTTTTTAAACTGTAAGTTTCAAGATCTGCATGGATTGTTTCTAAATTTGCTATTCTGTTTTTAAATCTATGTTTTAGTAATTTTAAATACTCTGAATTGATATCAAAAACTGTTATTTTTTTTACTGTATTATTCTTAACATATTCTAAACCATTTCCAGTAGCACAGCCTAAAATTGCAATAGAATCCGGGGTATATTTCTGTAAAGCAATTTTTAATTCTTCAGCCATAAAGGAAGATTGGCCAACGGATGGACTATTCATATGATTATCATAATCAGAGGCAGGTATTTCTAACCAGGGATTTTTCATATTAAATTATTTTCTAATTAAAAATTTTAAAATATGATATAAAGCTACACAAACTATTTAACAATACAATATTTTTTATTTCATACTACCTGTTTTTAAGAACTTATCATGCCATGATAATGCTTCACCTAATAAATGGGGTTCATGTTTGAATTTACATTCATTCATTGCTCTGTTTAAATAATCCTCTAATTTTTCCTTATAATCCGGATGCGCACAGTTTTCGATAATTGCTTTTGCGCGTTCTTTAGGAGACAGTCCTCTTAAATCTGCTATTCCTTGTTCTGTAACAACTACATCTACATCATGTTCAGTATGATCTACATGTGAAACAAAAGGCACTATTGAAGATATATCGCCATTTTTAGCTGTTGATACTGTAGTAAATATTGAAATATATGCATTTCTTGTAAAATCTCCGGAACCTCCGATTCCATTCATCATTCTTGAACCCATAATATTTGTTGAGTTGACATGACCATAGATATCAACTTCTATTGCTGTATTCATTGAGATAACACCAATTCTTCTTGCAACTTCAGGGTTATTTGAAATTTCCATTGGTCTTAAAATGCAGTGTTTGGTGTAATGCTTCATCTTTTTGTTTAGTCTTTCAAGTCCTTCTTCTGATGGTGTGAATGAAGTACCGGAAGCAACGGTTACTTTTCCTGCATCGATAAGATCCAGCATGCTGTCTTGGATAACCTCAGAAAAACAGGTTAGATTAGTGAAGTCTGATTCAAGTAAACCTCCAAGTACGGCATTAGCCACAGAGCCAACTCCTGACTGTAATGGAAGCAGATTTTTGGGAAGTTTTCCTGCTTTCACTTCATCCTTTAAAAATTCTATAATGTATTTTGAAATTTTATGTGAACTTTCATCTATACTGCCTAGTGGTCTTACTTTGTCTGTAATATCTGTCTCTACAATTGCAGCAACCTTGCCTGGATCACATGGAATATATACTGTTCCAATTCTATCGCCTGTATGTGTGATTGGGATTGGATCTCTGTGAGGAGGTTTCTGGGTATAATAAATATCATGAACTCCTTCGAGATCAGGGGATTGAGAGGTGTTTATTTCAATTATAACAATATCTGCCTCTTTTACAGCTTGTGGAGAAATACCGACTGAAGTACTTGGTATTATTCCTCCTTCTTCAGTAATAGCAATTGCTTCAACTATAGCTACATCAATTTTTCCAAAAAATCCGTATTCTATAAATTGGGAGACATGGCTTAAATGCATATCCTGATAAGCAATTTTTCCACTATTGATTGCATTGCGCATTTCACCGTTTGTCTGATATGGAAATCTTCTTTTTATCACACCTGTTTTTGCAAGTTCTCCATCCAGTTCGTCTCCTACGGATGCTCCTGTAATTAATGTGATTTCAACTTTTTTCCCATTTTTAGCTTTTTCAGCTAGTGCCAGGGGGACGGCTTTTGGATAACCGGAAGGTGTAAAACCGCTTGTGGCTACAGTCATTCCGTTTTTGATAAATTCTGCTGCCTCATTTGCTGACATTACTTTATTTGTCAGTGATTTCATTCTTATTCTATCGTTTATCATATATAAAGACCTCCACTTGCAGATTATATACTAAATTTCATGTTAAATAACTCATCTAAAGATGAATTTAATTTATAGTAGACTTTTTCTAATTAATTATGCTAAAATAGCAAATAACTGTTAAATAATTATACACTTAATAAACTTTAAAATAAAGATGTACTACCATAATTTTAATGTAAGAAATGCTCAGTAATAACAGTAATAAAATAAAGGTAGTTGCAAAATATACACTGGCAGGGAAAACGATCTTGCAGTTGTGGAGTTTTCTTCCATTTTTATTTTAGATTGGAAGTTTGCTCGTTGAGGGAAATATCCAGTTAGTTTTTTGAGATGAATATTTTGCTATGCCTTTCAGACAGATAGTCCGATCTGTTTTGCTATAACATGTTTAGTGTGATGGAGGATCAAACTTTGAATAACCAGTGTTTTGCAATTAACTCAGATATTTAAAAATTTAAAAAGGCCAGGGTTGCAGTCCATTTCTTAAAAACGAAAATGCAGTTGTCTTTTAGCTGTATGTGAGCAGATCAGACAAACATCGGGTTTTTGGTAACAGGTTAGCTTTTTAGCGTTGTCTCTTTTTTGCTGCTTTTCTATTTGATTCAAATTAGTCATTAAAACCTTTTAACCTTACACATTTTTTACACTTCTCTTTTAATAATCATTATGAATTTTCATCAAACCGTAATCATACATCTTTTTTGCATATTTCTTCTTTTACCATAAATACAGATATTATCTTTTTGTTAATTGAAAAAGTAAATGCACATTCGATTTTCAAAACAGTGCATTTAGTTCTACAAGGTGGTCAATGAGCGTTTACTATTACAAAGATATATATGTGCATTATGTGTTATAATTATTTAGTATTATAAGAATACAGACAACATGGTTAGGTTTTGCAGGCACGCACCTACCTCCCTACGTAGGGAGGTAGGTGCGTTTAGTCTTACAACACTAACAACTAACATGGAGTCAATATTATGACACATCTCACCAAACAAGATCGCTGCAAAATCGAAAATCTTCTAAATGCAGGATTATCTCTTAGGAAGATAGGTAAATCCTTGCATAAGAGTCACACAACAATTTCAAGAGAAATAAAAAAACATCGCATAGTAGATGAAGCGAGTAAAAGGCATCGCAAAAACTTTTGCACCCTCAATAATAACTGCATGAAGAGAAGTTTGTGTAAAGCTCCGCCTCCAACATGTAAAAATAGATGTAGTACATGCAGTTATTTTTCCTGCAATGACCTGTGCCGTGACTTTATAGAGGATTATTGCGATAAATTGTCTAAAACTCCTTATGTCTGCAATGGTTGTTCTGATATGAAGAAATGTAAAAAGCGTAAATACTTTTATTGTGCAAATAACGCTATGGATGAGTATAAAACACTGTTAGTTCAATCTCGCCAGGGAATAGATGTTTCCACAAGTGAGATAAAAATCTACAATAACCTGATTAAGTCCGGAGTTCAAAAAGGACAAAGTATTCATCATGTTATGGTCGCGCATAAAGATATATTTCAAAAATGTGAGAAGAGTATCTATAACTATTTTCATAGCGGATATTTTTCATTACCACGTGGAGACATGCCAAAAATATGCATGAGAAAGCCGCGTAAACATGAAAAAATAACACATAAGATTGATAGAAAATATAGACAAAACAGGACTCTGAATGACTATAAACAATTCAAAATAGAAAACCCAAATATTACTGAAGTACAAATGGACTCTGTTATTGGAGTTATAGGTGGAAAGGTTTTATTAACATTACAATTTGAATTCGGTCTTATGCTCGCTCAAATAAGAGATACAAATAATTCGCAGTCTGTTATTGATTATTTTGACATGTTAGAACAAAAATTTGGTACTGATAAGTTTAAAAAAATATTCCCTGTAATTTTAACAGACAATGGTTCGGAATTTTCTAATCCAACTGCAATTGAAACAAGTATTCATTCAAAACAGCAGCGCACAAGAGTATTTTACTGTGACCCTTATGCATCGTGGCAAAAGGCTAAAGTCGAAAATAACCACACCAATTTACGTAGAATTCTAGTTAAAGGAACCAGTTTTAACAACTTAAACCAAAATGACATTAACTTAGTCCTATCCCACTTGAACAGCTATATGCGTAAAAGCTATGATGATATTCCTGCAATAACAAGATTTAATAATATTTACGGTAAAAATATACTTGAATTACTGGATATTAACCTAATTGATCCTGATGATGTTATTCTAGAACCAATGCTGCTGAGAGGTAAAATATAACCTGGAACTTAAGATAAAATTGGTGCATTCTCTATTACAATATAAAGACTGATAAAATGCAAATTTGACAGTGTGCATTTTCTGTTACAAAAAAATAATTTAAACATGTACGCTGAGCGGGAGCGTTTTTTGTGCCTAAATTACTGTAACACTAAACGCACATATTGTAACAGTAAATGCAGTTTCTGTAAGAGTAAACACACTATTTGTAAGCTTAAATGCACACCAAATATAAATTTATGTAACACTAAACGCAACTGTAAGACTAAATGCACATATTCTTCGCTCAAAAAATAAAAAGGTGCATTTAACTTTTCAATTCACCGATATTATCTTTTCATATATATACTCAAAGCAAAAAGGTTTTCGAAAAATTTGATAATAATCGTGTTCGATTTCTCGATATATTACCAAAATTTAGAATACCTTCGGTATATCTTTGAACATTGTAGGTCTTTCCAGGTAATTCCATATTATACCTCCAATTTTATTAAGATTATAGTAATTTCCACTTTCAGAATCCATAATTATTATTTCTCCGTCAAGTTCGCATTCAAGAAGATTTTCTGTTTTACAAATTATCGATTTGTTGGTTATGATTTTCTTCACTCTAAAAACCTTTAGTTCTAATTTATATTTTGAAGGAAAAAAAGATATTTAACAAACATTGAAACGTATTTGTTTTTTAAAGTCCTATTTATTATTGCAAGGTTTATTTTATTTGTTTTTGAGCTATTTCCAAATTATAGCGAAAGTATCTTATTTTTGGTTTATTTTGCTGTAAGTAACCTTAATAATTTATTGATTTTTTCTTAAACCATTAGTTTTAGGTATAATTGGAATTTTACATGTTTCTTTATTAAAAGTGTCTGTATTTTCTATTCATGAATCAAGACAGTTTACAAAAAAACTTAGCTCTTTAAGTAGAAGTAATACTTAAAGGAAAAATGTAAAATACTAATGAATAAAATTGTTGATATGTCTAATGTGATTTCTTGTTTATGGGAGTTTATATGGGCTCTTTGAGTTATTTCTTTTATGCAGGTATTTTTTTTAGAAAAACCAAAACATTAGACATTATAAATGTGCTAGAGGTTTAATATTTAAGATGGTAGTCTTTAATTGCCCTAAAATGAGAAAGCTAATATTCCAATTTGATATATTTATTAGTTAATTATTGTATTGCCTATAAAAACACTAATTGTTTCTACATATAAATTTTTATTTAAAAAAAGAAAGCACAAGAAGAAAAGGTGCTTGGCATCAGTTATGAGTTTTTAATTTTGGTATTTTTCATGCTGTTATTAGTAATTTAGTTTAATATTTGACTCTAAATTTAATAGATTGTTTTAATAAGGAAGTAGGTAAAATGGCTATGAATGAAAAAGAAATTAGTGAATATTGTGATCAGGAGGTATTTCAGTCAGTTATGGCAATTTACTCACTAATAAACGAGAAGATTATTGACTCTGGAATCAAAAAAAATATTGAAGAATTACTTATTAAAGGTATGGATATTGGGGCTTACTATTTTGAATCTAAATTTATATTTAATGAGTTCTATGCAGAAGTGTGTAGGAAACTGCATGCTTTATGTGAAGATTTAAAAAGCAATTTGAGAACAGATAAGGCATATGAATTTCTTCTTCTTGAGCTAAAAGTCTTTGAAGGACAACTAGACTATATTGCAAGTAATAAGAATTAGTTTGTACGCATAATTTTAAGGTTTTATAACAATTTTTTAACTTAGCAGTATTGAATGACTATCTCTCATTGATCTTCCCAATAACTATGTTCCTATGTTTCATTCAATACTGTTAAGTTAAGGAATTGTTAAATAAAAGGATAAAGGAATAATAGGATTTCAAAACAGTTGGCGTTTTGTTACTTACTCTTTTCTCTCTATTTATAAGTGGATGATTTTGAGAAGAAAGCTTTCGCATTTGTGGGAAAGTAATAGCCCCATTTATATGTATTTGTTTTATTGATATAGATTTATATAAATATAGACGTATTTTTTAGTGAAACTTTTATATAAAAATTTTCATTATTTATGTTAGTAGAATTGTTATTGAGTGAAAAACTGTTTTTTTGCTTAAAAAGTTGATGAAATTGAAAGATTGAAATCATAGATAAGAGGAGGAATATAAAGTTAAAATAGTCTTTAAGATGTAAAATCCCCCTGTAGAATATGCTAAGAGAATTATTGAAAAACTTTAAAAAGTTTTAGTGTTATTTGTGTTTTTTATACAAAAAGAAGGTGTAAGGGTATGGTTGTAGAAAAAGAGATTTTTGTAGGTGCAGTTAATAGAATTTATTTTACTGATGGTATGATTAAATATGATATGATAGCATTTGATTCTTTTGACAAAAATAAAGAACCAGTTCCAAAAGAAAAACTCAGAGTTGTAATGACGCCTGAAAGTTTTATTAAAAGCTATAACACTATACAGCATCTTATTGAAATAGGTTTCTTCAAAGCAAAAAAAAACATAGATCTTTGCCCGAGAGAATAAAAGGTTTAAATATGTAAAAAAAACTATTTCGTAGTATGAGAAATATGGTTGGATGTTATGGATAAAAACGAAAACAGCTTATCTTAATTAATGCGATCTTAATTCTTTGAATATGAAAAGGCAAAGCTTTATGACAGAGAAACATGAATTATTTGTAGAGAGACTTGGACATATACATTTTTGGGGAGGTATGGTCAGATATGATATGGTTATTCTTGAATCTTCAGAAGATGGAAGAGAACCCGTGATGGGAGAAAAAGTCAGACTTGTCATATCTCGTGATGGATTTTTGAAAACATTTGACTCAATGCAGAGACTTATGGATCAATTTTTAGAAGAAGCTTTACAAAGAAGGTAGCAGGAAAGATAATTTTATCGTTATAAAAATAAACGAGTTCTCAAAAGGATAAAATCTGCTTTATTTTATAGAACCCTTTTTGAAAAAACCGGTAATAATATATTTATTATTCTCCTGTACTGTTGCTTTATAATTACATATTAAATTCTCTCTAACTTTTCTGTTCACACTGAATTCACTTCTTTCAGTGTTTGATTCATACTTTTGTATATTCTGCTTAATATCTTTTATTATTTCTTTGGGGTTTATTGGTTTCAGTATTTTGCTCCAGAATTTATAACGGTACAAATATTCTTTAGAAATATTGAATAATTCGGGACAATTATCACTTACATAAATTACTTTTAAATTTGGATTAATTTCTATTATAAAAAAACCTCGAATATTATCATCTAAATGATTTAATAACATATTACAATATTTGATTTGAGTATTATTCTTAATCTCTAATTTTTTATATTCAGTAACATCCTTTATATTTGAATATACTACATTACCAATTTTATATTTTTTGTGATTAACCCATATTATATTTTTATTTTTTGCATGGACTATACGATATGCCAATTCTTTTGGAGATAATGTCAAGTTGTTGTACCAATCAAAAAATTTATCTTTATCATCTTCATATATTAAACTTCTCCATACAAAATCACCTTGGGTATATTGTTCTTTTTTTAGGCCTGTCATTTTTTCTATAGCATTATTTACATAAACAGTTTTACGCTTAGTAAAAGACTCATCAAATTCAACCAGTGCTACAATTTCTTCAGAAATATCATTGAGCTCTATTAGGTTGTTTTTGATTTTTTCCAGTTCTTGCTTTTCTGTAATATCAAGACATGTTCCTAATAAATATTTTTTTTCTAAACTGAAAATTGTTTCCCTGAATGTTCTGCCATTTTCCTCTTTATTTTCTTCTGATATAATGATTTGTTGGGTTGGTTTTTTTTTGATTTTTTCATAAAAGTTATATCTTCTTTTCAAAAAGCTTGTATTGAGGGTTTCTAGCCATTTTTTGCTTTTTGAGTAGATATCAAATTTATTCAGTTTGAAGAATTTCGCAAAGAAATCGTTAACAAAAACAAATTCTTCTGTTTCTGTATTTTCCATCCATACGAATAAATGTATATGATTAATTATCTTTTCCAGAATTTCTCTTTTATGCTCTTCTTTTTTTCTATCGGTAATATCTACAAATATTCCGATAAGTCCGGCAACTTCTGAATTATTATCAATTATTGGTATTTTATTAATGATGCCCCACTTCTTTTTTCTTGTTCCGGGAATATTCCTTTCCTTATCTATTACAGGTTTGTTATTAATAATAACATCCCAATCTTCAATTAAGTTTTCTTTTGCTTCTTTTTTTGAGAAAAAATTATAATCATTTTTAGGTTTACTAAAGAAGTTAATCTCATCAATATCATGATATGAAACATTAAGAAGAAATTCTTTATTTACCATAATGTATCTATTTTCCTTGTTTTTTATGTAAGTAGGAAAATTTAAAGAATTTAAAATACCATACATTACTACGGAAGCATTATTTAATTTATTATGAAGAGAATCCAGAATTTGCGAAATATAATGGACATCTTTTTTTGCATCTTCTTTTTCTTTAAAAAGTGACATCCATGATTTTGTAGCTTTTTCAATATCAACTTCTGTACTTTTTTTCTTTTCTGCATCAGAAATTTTATCAACCGAAACACCGAAGATGTTTGCCAGTTCTAATATTCTTTTGTCAGATGGTTCAGTTACTCCTTTTTCCCAGTTAGAAACTGTTTTTCTGTTTATGTTGAGTTCTTTGGCTATTGATGAAAAGGACCATCTTAACTTTTTTCTAATAAACTCAAATTGTTTTCTATTTAGTTTCATAACTGCCCCATGGGAAAGTTAAGTTATATTCAAACTTTTATTTGAATTTTGTTAAAATAATATTGCTGAGCTGATTGCAAAACGCACGCTGGAAACGGAAACGACGGAGCGTTTCCCTCCATTTTGAATTCAACACTGGAGGGTTTTGCTCTATCAAAACCGAAACACCCAGCATTTTGCAACTACCTCTGCTATAGATATTTATAGATTATTGTTCTACTTTCTTTTCTTGTGCAATAATTCTCCTGCAAAATATTATTGTAGGAGTAATGCCTAATAGATGCATTATATAATAATATTATTATTGTTTAATATTCAACAAATCTTTATTTGATTTGAGTTTTTTTGTGTGAGATAAAAATTATTTTTTACTATAAATGCACAAAGATATATCAAATTTAAAATATAATCAAATCTATTGAAGTAATAATACGGGAATGATATTTTGAATTTCCATGTTATGTGAAATTGTTCGGTCAATTTTAGATCAAAAGCTATTTTGAAAGATAATATTAAAATCATATTTTTATCCCCAAAAAAGTCTTTTAGTTATGCTGCTAACCCGAAAAGAAATTAATAAATTATTTTGAGTCAAATTGTTGCAAAAAAATCAAAAAAATTACCTGATAATAGAGAAAATACTTCCAAACTTAATATTGCCGAATGCCAATCCTGTAACTACAACCAGAAACATAAGGACAAAAGGATTGAGCAGTCATGCAGTAGTATCAAAAATCATTGTTTTCCTGTCATTAAATGGGTGATATCTTTTATGCTTCCAAAATAGAATCTATCTCTTCTAATAATATTAATTTCCAACCATAATAGTTTTCCTTTTGGATGTCTATATCTGATATAAATATTTTTTGGAAATTTTCTTGATAAAAGCCATTTTACAATATCATCATGCTGATCTTTTTCTGCATTATCAAGCCAGATTCTAGGCTTATCAATAAACTCTTCCCGTGTTACACCGAATATTTCTTCAATGGCTCCGCTAAGATAAGTGATTCTGAAATTATTCCATAATCTTTTTTTACGTATATAATGCCCGGCCCACACCATGCCATGTGATTGAACCATAACTTCGTTTAGTAGTTTTTCTTCCTCTTCCTGTCTTTTTCTTTCAGTTATATCAATTATAGATCCGATTAATCCAATGATTTTTCCATTATTATCTTTCATTGGATATTTATTGATAATTCCCCACTTTTTTTTGCGTGTTCCCGGGATGTAATCTTCTTTTTCAAGAATTTTGTCATTTTCTAAAACATGCAGGTCTTCAATATGATTGTTTCTAGCTTCCTGCATAGAATAAAAATCAGAATCGGATTTTCCCTGAATATTAAATTTTTTTTTAATTCCTACATTTCTCAAAAATGCGTTACTAGCTATAACATATTTGTTTTCAGTATCTTTGATATAAAAAATAACATCCATTGAGACCATTATTGCATTAATGATAACAGAGGCTTTTTCAATTTCCTCATACTGTTCCTGGATGTGTTTCAATACATGTTTATGTTGTTCCAATCTGGCATTATTGTCAGTTTTCATCAATGACATAAATGCACCGGTAACCTGTGATAATTCTCGTGATGATCCGAATTTATCTTCTAGGTCTGAAATACTTGAAGAAGGTACTTCAAGTATTTCAGCAAGCTCTCTTATGCGTTTTTCTGTTAAAGGCTGCTTGCCGTTTTCCCATCTGGACATTGTTACTCTTGTGACACTCATTTCTTTTGCCAAAGCTGCTAATGACCAACGCTTTTCTTTTCTTATTTTTTTGAAACTGTCTATGTCAAATTTCATGTTTTGTACCTGTTATGTTAATAAAGTGTAACATAGATTAGGCTAATAGTGTAAAATTTTCAAGTGTCTTTGGAAGTTTTATTGTAAAAAGAAATTAGATGCTTATTGTTGTGGGAATGCTGAAAAAGCGGTGTTTTTGGCTGTTGTATTAAAAGATACAGGTGGTTTTAAGTCAAATTTTTGGATTATCTTAAAAATAAGTATGATAACAATGAATAAAAATTATGTTGAAATAAGTTCTGATGAGTGCAAAGGCTGTAAGCTTTGTGTTAGTACATGTCCCAAAAATTCAATTTCTATGAGTAGTAATATAAATAAATTGGGATATCAATATGCAGTATTCAGTGGTGATAACTGTACTGCTTGTGGCTTTTGCTATTATATATGTCCTGAACCGGGTGCTATATCTGTGATCAAGGGAGGTAGTGACAATGAGTAGACAGTTTATGAAAGGTAACGATGCAGTTGTCCATGGTGCATTGTTGGGAGGGGCAACTCATTTTTTCGGCTATCCCATAACTCCAGCCAGCGAAATAGCACATGCAGCAGCAGATTTATTTCCTAAAGCTAATAGAACTTTTCTTCAGGCAGAGTGTGAAGTCAGCTCAATTAATATGCTTTACGGTGCAGCAGCAGCGGGTGCAAGGGTTATGACAGCTTCTTCCGGCCCCGGTATTTCTTTAATGGCTGAAGGGATTTCCTATATGGCTGCTTCAGAACTTCCATCCGTTATTGTAAATGTTCAGCGGGCAGGGCCTGGATTAGGTAATATTTGGCCGGAACAGGGCGATTATAACTGTGTTGTTAAAGGTGGTGGACACGGCTGTTATAAAAATATTGTGTTAGCTCCATATTCTGTTCAGGAAATGGGGGATTTTACTTATAAAGCTTTTGAACTTGCAGATAAATACAGAATGAGTGTTTTCATTTTAGCTGATGCATATATAGGACAGATGATGGAAGCTATTGAACTTCCAAAAGAAGTTAAGCATTCAAAACGAAAAGGCTGGGCTTTGTATGGAGACAGGGAAAGTAAGAATAACTTAATTACATCGCTGTTGATGAATACCGATGTGTTAAGCAATCATAATTTGAAACTTCAGCAAAAATATCAGCATATAGAGAAAAATCTTGTAGAATACGAAGAGATTGAAACAGATGATGCAGAGTTTTTGTTTACAGCTTTTGGTGTAAGTGCAAGAATTTGTATGACGGCAGTTGAATATTTAAGAGAAAATGGTGTAAAAATAGGAATGTTACGCCCAAAGACACTTTTTCCATTTCCTAAGAAACCTTTAAGAAAGCTTGCTAAAAGAGTAAAAAAAATAATAGTGGTTGAGTTGAACAATGGACAGATGGTAAATGATGTTGAATTGACAGTTCAAAGTCAGGTTCCTGTTCTAAAATACAATTGGTTTGGTGGAAAAGTACCTACAGTAGAAGAATTGATTGAAAAGGTTAAAAAGGATATTTGATAATGATTAAACACTCAAAACCAAAATCATTTTTTGATAAATTTACAAGAAAAAACAAAGAGTTTCAATCAACACATTACTGTCCGGGATGTGGTCATGGGAATGCTCATAAATTGTTGGCTGAAGCTATTGATGAATTAAATATACAGAATAAAAGTATTGTATGTTCACCCGTAGGATGCAGTGTCTTTGCTTATAATTATTTTGATACAGGAAATGTACAGGGTGCTCATGGAAGAAATCCGGCTGTTGCAACAGGTATTGTAAGAACTCATAAAGATGCTGTTGTTATTTCTTATCAGGGTGACGGGGATTTAGCCAGTATAGGGGCTGGTGCAATTGTCCATGCTGCAAATAGAGGTGAAAATATAACAGTAATTTTTATAAACAATGCTATTTATGGTATGACAGGTGGCCAGATGGCTCCTACAAGTGTTATAGGCCAAAAGACAAAAACAACTCCTAATGGGCGTAATGAAGAAACAGATGGATTGCCGATTGCAATATGTGAGATGCTAAGTACATTGAAAGCTCCTGTTTTCATAGAACGAGTAAGCTTATCGAATGCTCAAAATATCATAAAAGCAAAAAAAGCATTCAAAAAAGCATTAGAGAATCAGGTACAAAAGAAAGGTTTTTCTTTTGTTGAAGTTTTATCCCCATGTCCTGTTAACTGGAAGATGACTCCTGTTGAAGCCAGAGAGTGGGTTAAAAATGTGCTTGAAAAAGAATTCCCTGTAAAGAACTTTAAAGATATACAAAAAGAAAATAAAACTGTTATAGCTAAAACTCCTATTAGTGATGAACAGTTAATTAAATTGCTTGGAGGCAGTAGTTCTGCTGGAAAGTCAAAGCATATTCCGGTAAAGGAAATAGATGTTCAGGAAATTAAAATTGCAGGTTGTGGTGGTCAGGGAATAATGTCTGCCGGAATTTTACTTGCTAATACTGCGATAAATGAAGGTCTTAATTCTACCTGGCTGCCTTCTTATGGTCCGGAAATGAGAGGGGGAACGGCAAACGCAAGTGTTATAATTTCATCCAAAATGATAGGCTCTCCTCTTGTTAATAAGCCTAATACTTTGATAGCATTAAATCTTCTTTCTTTAAATACTTTTGAATCTTCTGTTAAACCGGGAGGTACAATAATTGTTAACTCTTCGCTTGTTAAAAGAAAAGTTTTAAGAGATGATGTTAAAGCATATTATGTACCTGCAACAGAAATAGCTCAGGAAATAGGTTTGGAAGCTGCTGTAACAGTTGTAATGATTGCCATTTATATTATGGGAACAAACTATATGGAATTTAATACTTTAAAAGATACTCTTAAAAAAGTGTTGAAAAAAGAAAAGTTGATTGATAGTAATATTGATGCAATAAATGCGGCAAGAAATTATTATCGTAAACACATACCGGGACAGAAGATGTTCTATACCAGTGCATTTAGTATGTTTTCCCGTAAAAGTAAATCTTAAGACTGCTTCTTACCTTATAATATTATATTAAAGCTTGAATTTTAGTATAGATTGATAGATTTTATATCGAAGGTTTTATAGTTTTATTATCTTTTAGCAGTAACCTAATTAGAAGATTTGTTAAATATTTTTAAAACTATTTTATTTGGATAGATTATAGAATATAATTAAATCATTATTCTATAATTATAAAATTTAACTCTTTTCAGGGTTATTGTTATTAGGGGTTGATAGCTTTACCATATGAATGATTCTATATTAAAATTTAACACAAAGACTGTCGTTACTATCAGTATTGGTGCTGCTCTTTATGGAATTATCGGACTTGTAGGTATTCCCATTGGGCCTAACGTACAGATTAGGCCCGCAATAATAATTCTTACGATTTTTGGTGTATATTTTGGACCTGTAGTAGGTTTTCTTTCCGGTTTCATAGGACACATGCTTACAGATATGCTTGCTGGATGGGGAATTTGGTGGAACTGGGAGTTGAGTTCCGGTATATTTGGATTTTTTGTTGGGCTTATATATTTGTTCAAGGGGTTCGATGTAAAATACGGATTATATAGAACATGGCATATTATACTTCTATTTTTTCTTGGTATTTTTGGATTCATTTTCGGTTATTTATTTGCCGGGGTTACAGATATTGTATTAATGGGTGAAGCACCGGCCAAAATTCTTTTTCAGGTAGTTGTTATTTCTGCTACTAATTCCGTCGTTTATGTGATTTTTGCCTTGCCTGTTGTTTTAAGTTTCCTTATTACTAATAAAAAGAACTGCGATTTAGTTATTGAAGAATGAGTATAATTGAGTTTAAAAATTTTAGTTTTAGATATAATAATTTAAAAGAGCCAACTCTTAAAAATATTAATTTAAAGATTAATAAAGGAGAGAAGGTTTTGATTGCCGGGCAGAGCGGTTCGGGAAAATCTACATTGATGCATTGTGTAAATGGTTTAATTCCTTTCGCTTATAATGGGGAGATCTCAGGAGAACTGGTTATTGATGGAATTGAGCCTTATAAAGAAAATATATTTGAGATAAGTAAAAAAGTCGGGACTATTCTTCAGGATCAGGATTCACAATTTATAGGCTTATCCGTTGGTGAAGATGTTGCTTTTATTTTAGAAAATAATATGACTGAACTTTCTGAAATGAAAAAGAAGGTGCTTGATTCTCTTGATATTGTAAAAATGAAGAATTTTCTGGATCAAAGTCCTTATGAACTTTCAGGCGGGCAGAAGCAGAGGGTTTCTTTAGCTGGTGTATTATCTTCCGATTCGGAAATTTTTCTTTTTGATGAACCGCTTGCAAATTTGGATCCGGCTTCCGGAAAAAATGTAATAGGGCTTATTGATAAACTTCATCGAGAATCCGGTAGAACTTTTCTTATTGTTGAACATAGAATAGAGGATGTGCTCGAGGAGAGCATTGACCGGGTTGTTGTTGTAGAAAAAGGTGAAATAATATTTAATGATTCTCCGGATAAACTTCTTATTTCAAATGTACTTAAAAAAGCAGGTTTAAGAGAGCCATTGTATGTAGAAGTTCTGAAATATTCAGGTTTGAAACTTAGTAGTGATGACAAGATTGATAAGATTGAAAATTGTTGCAAGCCTGAATTTAGAGAAGGGATATTGAAATGGTTTAAATCAGATTTGAACTCAAAGGATAGTGCACAGAAAGAGAGAATTCTAAGTTTAGATAATGTGTCTTTTAGTTATCAGCAGGACAAACCTATTTTAAAGAACATTACATTCGATTTGAATAAGGGAGAAATAGTAAGTCTTCTTGGAAATAATGGTGCAGGTAAATCAACTCTTTCCAGTTTAATCTCAGGTATTATCAAACCTGAACTAGGCGAAATCAGATTTGGTAATGAAGTTATTAATAAGTGGAGTATTAAAAAGGTTGGTGAGAATATTGGATATGTGATGCAGAATCCTAATAGTATGATAGTTAAACATATGATAAGGGATGAAGTAATATTAGGCTTGAAAGCAAGACAGAAAACTGCAGGTATATCCTGGTTAAACCGTATCCTGAAAAAGACATCGGAAAGAACTCAGGACTCCCAGGGTATAGAAGAAAAGTATTTAGATGTTATTAGGACTTGTGGGCTTTACGGATATAGAAACTGGCCTATTAATTCTCTTAGCTATGGGCAGAAGAGAAGGGCTGCAATTGCTTCCATTTTAACGCTTGATCCGAAGATAATGATATTGGATGAACCAACTGCCGGGCAGGACTATAGAACTTACACAGCTTTTATGGAGTTTATTAAAGAACTTGCAGGGCAGGGGATTGCTATTCTGCTTATAACTCATGATATACATCTTGCCTTGGAGTATAGTGTAAGAAGTATTGTGCTTTCAGGTGGAGAAGTGATAGCGGATGATACGCCGGCAAATGTTTTATCACAAAAAGAGATTATTGAAAGAGCAAACCTGAAAGAAACATCTCTAGGCAAGTTGGCTGATGGTATGGGAATACATAATAAGAATGACTTTATCCAGTTTTTTATTGATAATGAGAGGAGTCTAAGTGAGTAAGTTTGGTACACTTTATGTTGACAGTGACTCATTTTTTCATAGAATGGATCCGAGTCTAAAGCTTCTTATTTTTATTCTATGGTCAATCACTGTTTTTATGTTCTTAGATATTAGAATAGATGTAATTTTACTTGCTCTTGGTATTATTTTTCTTAGTTTTTCTAAAATTCCATTTAGGACAATAAAGAACCTGTTTATTGTTGTTATAGTTTTTAATTTAATAAATGCTGTCTTTATCTTTCTGATTACTCCCGGGTACGGTACTGTGCTGACTGGTAAAACTAATATTATCTGCGGGGTTTGGCGTTATCAGCTGTCAGTTGAAACTCTGTTCTATATAATAACACTTTCGCTTAAATATATTTCTTTACTTCCAATAGCAATGATTTTGATTTTTACAACTCATCCGAGCCGCTTTTCCAGCAGTCTGAATAAGGTTGGAGTCCCTTATAAAATAGCTTATACTTTCAATATTATATTTAGGTATATTCCTGATATTCAATATGAATTCAAAACAATTGCACATGCCCAGGCTGCAAGAGGCTTGAGTTTTGGTAAAGATGAAAAATCATTTTCAAAGAGAGTAAAAAATTTATTTAATATTACAATTCCACTTATTAATTCAGCGCTAAATAGAATAGATAAAGTAACTAATGCTATGGATTTAAGAGGTTTTGGTAAGCACAATAAAAGAACATGGTATAATGCAACCGAGTTTACCAAAGCTGATTATATAATGTTATTGGTTACGGTAGTTGTCTTTGCCCTTTTTGTAATTTTTAGATTTCAGTCCAATGCAAAATTTTGGTATCCATTTTAGTAGAATGTTGCTCAAGCTTCCAGCTTGAAGCAAACATTGTTTTGATCAACCAACGTACTCAGATTCAACAAAATCATTGTAAAATACTTAAAAGTTAAATAGTGTGTGTGATAAATATATTGTGATTATTTGCTTTAATAATATTATTGAGATCTACATTCAACTGAAGAATGGATTGAATATAATAAGCTTTTTTCAGTAAAAATTCAAAATTTATTAGATGCAAATTTAGGTTCATGTATTTTGAAAAACAAGGCCATTTTTGATATAGTAAGAAATGCTTTACTCCATTTTGAAGGAGATAGATATAAACTAGGTAAGTGAGTTATTATGCCAAATCATGTACATGTTTTAATTACTCCCCTAAATGGTTATTCTATAGATAAAATTACTCACTCTTGGAAATCATTTACGGCTAATCAGATTAATAGGAAAACTAATAAAAAAGGTATTGTTTGGCAGCATGAGAGTTATGATCCTATTGTAAGAAGCGAAAAACAACTATATTTAATTGAACGATATATTATTGATAATCCAAATTAGCTCAATCTTCCAGTTTTAGCTTAACAAGCAGGATGCTTGTTTTACATTTATAAAATTTGAGGGAAAAATGATATTAAAAATTATTTATAAGATTCGAAAATTTCTTTATGTCATATTGGGAATAGCACTTATTGCCGGAGCCTTAGGACTTTCATATGTTATATATATGCATTTCTGGTGTAATTTTCATGCAGTAACTCCCGGCAAATTTTATCGAAGTGGTCAGATGGATAAAAAAGAACTCACCTATTATTTAAATAAATATAAGATAAAAAGTCTTGTTGATCTTCAAGGTGCTAATCCGAACAATTTATGGTATCAGAACGAAATAGAGGTTTGCAGGGAACTTGATGTTGCTCATTATAATATTAAACTTTCAACATCTAAGATTGTAGAAGTAGATCAGACTAAGGAAATTATTGCTCTTTTAAAAAGAATCAATAAGCCAATACTTGTACACTGCAATGGGGGAGCAGATAGAAGTGGGTTTGTTTCTGCTATATGGGAATATGCTATCCTGGGTAAAACAGCAAAAGAGTCAGCATCTGAAGAGCTTACATGGAAATATTTTCATCTGCCTTATTTAGGAAATCCATCGGTTGCAATGGATAAAAGTTTCTGGATGTATGTCAATTATAGAGAACAGAAAAGCTTGAAATAGCTTGTGTGATGCATTAAGAATTTGATAATCTATTTTTTTACATATAAGAAGGAGGGTATTATGAAGAAGTATCTATTAATTTTTTCTTTTTTAGCGTTAATCGTATATCTGACCGGTTGCAACAGTAATAATACGTTACAGTACATGGATGCAATAGAACAGAATAAACCGCTGGATGTAAAATCTCTCTATGAAGATGACATTAAAGATGAAGGGAGAAACCTGGAACTTGTTTTAATGGAAAAGGGACGTATTGCTCAACTCGAAGGGGATTATAAAGTCAGTATGTCAAGTTTTAAAGATGAAATAGATATATTGAGAAAGAGAGAAATTTACGATGATACATTACCAGAAGCTCAGATAAGCGCAGGTTCTGTTTTGGTTAATGATAATACTCTTGACTACAGGGCCCGTCTGTTTGAGATAGAAATGATATATCTGTATCAGTCATATAACTATTTAGGAGAGGGAAGTCTTGATGGAGCTTTAGTTGAGATTAGAAGATCAGATTTTATTATGAATGAAGCAGAAAAAGCCAGAAGGAATGAAAACTTTGATGACGAATATTTTAGACAAACTGAAGCTGGTATTCAGAAGAAACTTTTTGAAAATGAGAATAACTTGAATTTTTCATCTGATGATGGTGTTAAGTTAGATTCTTCTGTGACAATTGACAGTAAATCGGAAGAAAATAAGAACCAGGAACCAAAAGATAGTAAACAGACTGAATATGAGGATCAGCTTCGAAGCGCTGCTGATCAAAGCTTTGCTGATATGAAAGAGGTATTGCAGAAATCTAAATCCTCTTTTTTAAATCCTTATGTTGTTTTTGTAAGCGGTCTTATCCATGAGCTTGGAGGAGAGTTTGATGATGCATATATTTCTTATAAAAAGGCTTTAGAATTAATGCCTTCAAATATATATCTTCAAAAAGATGTTATAAGGCTTGCTGAAAAAATAGGCAGGAATGAAGAACTCAGTAAATTTGAGTCCGAGTTTCCTGTTGCATGGAAAGAAGTAAATAAAAAGAATGATTCAAAAGATAACGGCCGTTTGGTTGTGATTTACGAAGATGGATGGATCGAAAAGAAACAGCAGGAAAAAATATCATTAGGTGCAGTTGCAGTTGCTTATCCTGTTTATAATTATAAATGGATAGAGCCTAGTCCACTTAATATAAAAACCAAAGGTGAAACGTTAGGTTCAACTTTCCCAATATGTTATATGAATGCTTTAACTCTTAGAGCTTTAAAAGAGGAACAAAAATGGAGAGTTATAAGACAGGCTGCAAGGGTTACTGCTAAAGGTAGTGCATTTGCTGCAGGAGCGGCTATGACGACAGCAGGTGCAATAGGTGGCAGTTCTTCTTTGCAGCTTGCGGGGTTAGGGGTTATGGCAGCTACTGCAGTTTATAATAATATGAGTGAAAATGCTGATTTAAGATGCTGGATGACTTTACCGGAAAATATCCAGATCTTTACTGCTGAACTTCCTGAAGGAAAGCATGAATTAACTTTTATGCCATTAACAGAGCAGCATAACGGAGAAAAAAACATTAATATAATTTCCGGGAAAACAACAGTTGTTTGGATTGTACATGTTGGTCAGAGATTAATCTTTACCAGGCTTTGGCCTAATGCTGAAAAGAATGAAAATATAGAAAAAGATTCTAAAATAGAAAATAAATAAGGAGATAGTTTATGATTTTACTATTGAGAAAATTTGTCTTATTGTTTAACGTTCTTCTGTTTGCAGTTTTATTAGGTAGTAACTGCATTGCTGCTCTTACCGTTAACAGTGAATCTACAGTTGGTTCCAAACCTTTGAAAACTGCTATTTTTATAAGAAATAACGGAGGGAAAGAGCTTGCGGGAGATGTAAACACATTTACTGAAATGTTATCTGCAAAACTTAGTTCCAAAGGCTTTAGTATAATGAGCTGGCAGGATATAATACAAAAACTCAGTGAGTCTAATGAAACAGATGAACAAATCTTTCAGAATGCCAGAAATCTCATGAAAGCAGCAAATACAGATGTAGCAGATAACACTGATTCGCCAATAAATTCTTCTTCTTTGCGAATTTCTCAGATGATAGGTGCAGATTATCTGATTGTTGCCAGTATGGGGACGCTCGGTCATGAGAAAAGAACATTCAAGGGAAAAGGGACAATTTATAAAACAGATAATAGTGCCGATATTTATACAATGCCAATGACTGCAAGAGTTCTTGTCGGTAATACAGGGGCTTCTATCTATGGTGATTCTCTTATTGCCTCTACAACAATCTATCAGAATGCCGGTATCGAAATTGAAATGAATAACATTGTTGATAAAATAATTAATTCAGGCACTACTGAGCTTTCGAATGCAATTGGTGAAAAAATTGATGAAGCTAGGAAAATAGATGTAAAACAGGCAGCTTTAGTTAATTTTTCAGTTGGAAGTAATATTAGCGGGGCAACTGTAGAATTAGATGGTACTGCGATCGGTTCTACTCCAGGAACATTTGAGGTTTCCCCAGGTGTACATCAGATGCGCATTACAAGAGAATATTTTGAACCATGGGAAAGGACAGTAAATATTTATCCCGGGCAGAAGCTTAATGTAACATTGGAACTTTCAAAATCAGGAATGGCAAAATACAAAGATATTACTGCGTTTAATCAGGATCAGGAACTGCAGAAAATGGAAACAACTGCTGCGGTTGATATCGCAAAAGAACAGAGCAAAGCTGATGCCGATGCTAAAGAAAAAATTTCATCAGGTCAGGAAGAATATTATAAGAACAGCTATATAAGATCTGATGGTTTTGCAGACCAATTAGAAAAAGTAATACATGGAAGCGGTTGGTTTTGAAGATAAGATATTAAATTAAAAAAAGAAAATCAATATCCAACATGGAATAATCAATGCCCAAATAATAATGAATAATATGAGAATAAGTTTTGATAAATGTTGCATAATAATTAATTTCAGATAAGGAGGATAATATGATAAAAAACAAAAATATTTTTACAATTGTTTTTAGTATAGTGATTTTAGGTTTTGCTCTAAATATATCTGCAGATGACAGTTTGGCTAAAGGTGGGCGTCAGGGAATTTTTGTCGGCAGAATTGAAATTATGCCATCTGTTATTGAATCAGCAAAAAAGGATGGAAAAGAACTTGCATTAAAAATGTTGGTACAATCTTTAGATACTCAGTTAATTTCAGCTTTAAGCAGAACAGGAACTTTCCGTTTAGTTGAACGAAAAAGAAAATCTGATTTGGAATTAGAACAGGGATACGCAGCTACAGCTGTTAATCCAAATGATCAAGATGCTGCTCAAATGGGAAAAATGGCCGGAGCTAAATATGTACTATTGCCACAGGTTGATGGATTTGAGGATCTTGTAGATACTCAGAATTATAAAGATATCGGTAGAGTTTCTATGGCTCGAAAACTTTATGTTTCCGTTACTGCTACAATTGTTGATACAACAACAGGAGAAATGCTTCCGTATGTACCGAGCGCTCAATTGACCCAGGAACAGGAAGTTGTAAATAGCCGCTCTAAAAAATATCTTCAGGGTAGTAACTCTGCAATTATAGAACTGGCCAAAAAGGCTGCAAATGAACTTTGCCAAAGTGTTGTATCAGTATTACGACCTGCTAAGGTTTTAGCCGTAACGGGAAAACAGATAATGATTAATCAGGGACAGAATTTAGGTTTTGATCGTGGCTTGAATGTTTCATTTTTTGCAATGCAAAATGTTAAGGATGATGATACCGGACAAGTTTTTGCCAACGAGATTCCTGTTGGTCAGGGATATATAACGCGTTCGAATGCCAGACAGTCATATGCTGTTGTAAAGGGTGATGACTTAGGTATTGCAAAAGGTTGTATTGTTAGAATTGATACAAGTGAACCGACTAAAAAAGAACCAATACCTTCTTCTGCGCCTGGCGGTTCTTTTCCTGTAAACCCTTCAGATGCTCCGGTACCAAATGAAACACCAACGGCAGGATCATCGGAAAAGCCCATACAGTTTGGAACAGGTGATAATATTGAAGTTCAGGATTCCTCCGGGTCATCGGAAAAACCTATAGATTTTGGTACAAACGAGAATCAGGATACGAACAATCAATAATTGTAAATATTAAGGAGTTTTTATGAAATTGAAATCTGTAATTATTTTGTCAGGTTTACTTTCTGTGATGTTTATTACAGGCTGCGGTTCAATGTCTGTAATGGATGTAGATGCAAACTCAGAAGGTAATTCTGTGGTTAATTTTAAAGACAGTCCTGTCGATGTTAAAGTTTTATCTACTAAAAGTAGGTTTGTGAATGGAATGCTTCAGGCGCAGGTTGAGCTGGAGTCAGATGATAGTGATCCGACAGAATTAAATTATAAATTTGTGTGGTTTGACTCTGATGGTATGTCTATAGATTCTGATAATTCCCCCTGGCAACCATTATATTTAAGTGGAAGAGAAGTTAAATCTTTACAGGGGCTTGCGCCTAATCCTGTAGCCAGGTCATTTAAAGTGGTTATCAAAAACGCAGAAAATTATTAATAATATAAAAAAGAACAGGAGAGAATTATTATGAATAGAGGTTTAGTAACTTTATTATTTGGTGGATTACTTGTAATTTTTATAGCGGGATGTTCAACGCCTACTGTTAGATATGGAGATGCCGTTTCGGCGACACCTGTTTCTACTGATTTTGGATCAAATGACTTACAGCAGATAGCTACAAAAATGGTAAATTCACTTTTGACTTTTCCGCCTATAGTTCAGGAAACTCAAAACCGCAGGCCGATTATAGAAGTTGCTAAAGTTAATAATAAAACAATGCAGCACATTGATACACAGTCAATTACAGATTCTATTCGCACACAGTTGATTCGTTCAGGGAAATTTCGTTTTACAGACAGAAGTTCAAATGATGCAACAATTAAAGAAATTCGTGCCCAGCAGGAAAGTGGATTGAATGATCAGAAAACTGCCACTCAATTCGGATCACATTATAATGCTGAATTTCTTTTGGTATCAAATTTATCAGAGATAAAACAAAAGAATAATAACGTAATAGATGTCTATTATAAATTCACAATGAGTTTAAAAAACCTAAGGACCGGTATTCTTGAATGGAGTGATGAAAAACAGATTAGAAAGCTGGAGGAATTTTAATGTTGAAGTTTTTAAGCTTTTTGTTTATTATAGGAGTAATTTTTATTAGTGGATGTCAGGTTGTTCCACAACTTACCTATGATTTTAAGCCTGAAGCTAAAATGGTTGAAGCGCCTCTTACTAAAAAAATTATTGTAATGAAATCGTTAGATAATCGTATGCATTCAGGAACAACACCTGTGTATAAGGCATTTATACCTTTCTATCCTTTTGTAAAGGAAATTGATGAGCCTGAAACTTTTGTGTATAGATGGAATGGTAGCAGCTTTGACTATTGTATGAACTTTTCTGAGATGGTTGCAAAGGATTTAAGAGCTGCCGGTATAGCTTCCGATGTTGTAGCTTCACCTGAAACAACAAGGATCAATCCGTTATTAACTGGAAAGAACAAACCCGATTACATTATTAAACTGACTCTTAATAGAATGGATTGGCAGGCCGATTTTACTATGTATGGGCTAAGTATAATTGGTGTTATTCCTCAAATATTGGGAGCTCCATATTCGTATGGCTTTTCGCATCTGAACTTTAAGGCAGAGATTCTTAATGCACAGGGAAAAACTATTGCTGAAAGGAGTTTTTCAGGGCTAGAAAGTCAGGATGCGTGGTTGTATTATTATTCTGCTTATTTAAGGGCGTTAACTGATGCCTATTTAAATGTATCAGGTGACTTTAGAAGTTTTGTTGCAGGTTCAATTTAATTTTTCTGTTCAACTTTGGGGCTGTATCAGAAGTCTATCTGGAGATAAATATTTGTATGGGGTCACAGCTTTAGTTGTGCTCAAACATTATTGAAAACACATCTAAAGCTGTGAACTCATACTGAAAATTAGACTTTTGATACAACTCCAAGAGAATTACTCAGCTAAGCTAACGCCGTTTATTTTTGGAGTTCTGCTGCGTTTTTTATGCTGTTTCAGTTCTTTCCTGTCAACATATCCGTCATTATTTTTATCAGCTTTTACTTCCCATGGTTTGTTAACTTCTGATTGCTTTTTCTTGTAGGCGTGATACTCTTTTTGGTCAATACGACCGTCATTATTTCTATCAGCTTTTTTACTGACTTTTTTGTTCCTGTGTTTTGCAACACATTTCTTGGTTGGGGTTGATTTTGCTGCTGTTAGATAGGATGAACTTGTTACTAGAAACAGAGCGATAATAAAAAGTTTGAAAAGTTTCATCTACTGACCTCCTTCATTATATTTAGATTTAAGCATCGAAAGCGTTTTAACTAAGTGCTTATTAATAATAAGCATAGTCTATTCTTATGAATTATGCCAGTAAATACTATTTTAGATATAAGATAGGGATATATCTATTTCTTATATTTATTTAAGTAAGAGATTGACATATAAAAGCAAATCAGTTATGATTAACTTTTAAAGTAAGTATTGTAGGCTATTCTTTGTATAACCTATGCTATACGCTACTTACCCAAATTTGTCATGAATAATCGTTAGAAATTAATAAGAAAACTGTAGCCTTAAAATTAAGAATAAAAAATAGGAGGTTGACGTAAATGATTTATTCATCAGAAGTAGAAGAGATGACCTGTGTCGCAAAAGGATGTGATCATGGACCGGCACCAATTCCAGAAGAAGGAAAGTGGGTTCAGGCAAAAGAAGTAAAAGATATTTCAGGACTGACACATGGTGTTGGCTGGTGTGCTCCTCAGCAGGGTGCCTGTAAGCTTACACTTAACATTAAAAATGGTATCATTGAAGAAGCTTTGGTTGAAACACTTGGATGTTCAGGTATGACTCATTCAGCTGCTATGGCTTCAGAAATTTTGCCTGGAAAAACAATTTTAGAAGCTCTTAATACTGATTTAGTATGTGATGCAATCAATACTGCCATGAGAGAACTGTTTCTCCAGATAGCTTATGGAAGATCACAAACAGCATTTTCTGATGATGGGCTTCCTATAGGTGCATCTCTTGATGATTTAGGTAAGACTGTAAGGAGTCAGATAGGTACAATGTTTGGTACACGTGCTAAAGGTTCAAGATATTTAGAGTGTACAGAAGGTTATATTACTGAACTTGCTCTTGATAAAGATAATGAAATTATCGGTTATAAGTATGTGAACTTAGGTAAACTTATGCAGGGTGTTAAAGCTGGTGATGCAGCAAAAGCAGTTGAAGAAGCTACCGGTACTTATGGCAGATATAATGATGCTGTTAAATATATCGACCCAAGAAAAGAATAAACAGTTTTATTTACTTTTATAAGATTTATTTAAACTTTATAATTTAAGGAGATATTGAAATGGCATTATTTGAAGGATATGAAAGAAGAGCAGATAAAGTTCTGTCTGTATTAAAGGAATATGGAATTGACTCTATAGAAGAAACAGATGCAATATGTAAAGAGAAGGGTGTTGATGTAGCAAAAATAGTTAGAGATGTCCAGGGAATATGTTTTGACAATGCTTGTTGGGCTTATACTGTTGGTGCTGCTATTGCAATTAAAAAAGGTAGTTCTGATCCTCTGGATATTGCGGAATGTATTGGAATTGGACTTCAGGCATTTTGTGTTCCCGGTTCTGTTGCTGACCACAGAAAAGTAGGACTTGGTCATGGAAGACTTGCTGGAATGCTTTTAGATGATAATTCAGAATGTTTCTGCATGCTTGCAGGACATGAGTCATTTGCAAATGCAGAAGGTGCAATTGGTATTTGTAATTCGGCAAATAAATTCAGAAAAAAACCATTACGTGTTATATTAAACGGATTAGGTAAAGATGCTGCTTATATTATTTCAAGAATCAATGGTTTTACTTATGTAAAAACCAAATTTGATTATAAAGCAAACAAACTTGAGATAGTAAGCAAAAAGCCTTTCTCTGATGGACCAAGAGCTGAAGTTAACTGTTATGGTGCAGATGATGTTCGTGAAGGCGTTGCAATAATGCATCATGAAGGTGTAGATGCTTCTATTACCGGTAATTCAACAAATCCTACAAGATTTCAGCATCCTGTTGCCGGAACATATAAAAGAGAGTGTGTTGAACTTGGCAAAAAATATTTCTCTGTAGCTTCAGGAGGAGGAACAGGTAGAACATTGCATCCGGACAATATGGCTGCTGGACCTGCTTCATACGGTATGACTGATACACTTGGAAGAATGCATGCAGATGCTCAGTTTGCTGGTTCTTCATCAGTACCGGCTCATGTAGATATGATGGGGTTAATTGGTATGGGTAACAGTCCAATGGTTGGTGCTTCTGTTGCAGTAGCTGTTGCTGTAAAACAAGTTTTATAATAGATACTATTTAACATAAATTTACTCTTAACTTTGTTTAAGAGTAAATTTTTTTTGTTTAGATAAAAAAGAGTGTTCTTTTAAACTAAATTTAATCTGAAGTGTGATAAGAGTGAGATATTTATGAGAAAAAAATTAGCCCTGAGTATTTTGTTTTTAAGTTTTTTTATTTCTGTTGGAACAATAAATGTTGTAGCTGACAGTGGTAGTTATGACTCTACTTCGCTTTTACGTATTAGTATTTGGCCAAAAAAACTTTCATGGCCGAAAAGTTCTATGATAACAGGTGTAAGTCTAGGATTACCTTCATCTTATGGAGTTCCTCTTGTTACTGGGGCAGATCTTTCGTTAATGTGGGGTAATTCTTTAAATGTAAAAGGGTTTAAGGCAGCCCCAGTTTGTACCGGGGCAAAGCTTGATGGTATTCAGGCTGCTGTTTATAACAGGACAGATGATTTTAGTGGCGGTGAGCTTGGGCTTATAAATATAGCAGAAGATTTAACTGGTATTCAGTTAGGAGTATATAACAAGACTGAAGCCGGTAAAGGTGGAGCTCAGCTTGGCATAGTTAATTTTGCCAGAAGTTCAAATGGCGGTGTACAATTTGGTATTGTAAATATAATGAAAAATGGTTTTTTACCTGTCTTCCCTATATTCAATTTTCCTGCAAGGTAGCATTGTAATATTTGAAAGGAATGAATCATGAGAAAGTTGGTATGTTTGTTTATCAACTGTTTTATTATATTTACATGTCTGGGAAGTGCTGTTTCAGGAAGTAATGGCACTACTACCCCTAAAACAATTATTATTATAAGGCATGCAGATAAACTTCCTGATAAATATCCTAATTCCGGTCCTGCCTTGACTCCAAAAGGTATTTCCTGTTCGATGGCTTTTGCATTGTTTTATATTAATCAGCTGAATACAGATGCTGGAGGGAATTACCCTTTCCCCGATTTTATTTTTCCTTCAAACCCATATCTTGGAACTTTAAATTACGGGGCTTCAAACGGTTTTCGTGAATTATTGACTGTTTCGCCTTTGGTTACATATCTTTATAAAGCCAGACAGGAGGAAACATCACCTCAATTGGTTGATATACCATTTACAACAGATCAATATAAAGAATTGGTAAGTTATATTTATTCAAAAAAACATTTACAGGATAAAACCATTTTGATTTGCTGGGATCATGGCAGAATTCCAAAAATTATAAATGAACTTGCTAAAGGTTTTAAGGTTACATCGGGGCAGATTCCCGCCAAAGGCAGTTGGGCAAGTGATGATTTTAGTACTGTTTTTATACTCAATTATCAGGGGAATAAAGAATTGGAAATAATTGAACTTCCTGCTTCTACTACTTATCCGGTTGGAGATGATATTCAAGGCCAGATGAATATAAATTTAAATTATTATAAATTAATGGCTTCGATTCAATAAGCATTAGTGTTTTATTTATTGTTCAAATATTTTAGGGAGATTTTATGTATTATATTGGTTTGATGTCAGGAACAAGTGTTGATGGCATAGATGGTGTTCTTGTAAAAGATAGCAATGGGCGACTGGTGCTTGTTGATACTTATTCTATGGCATTTCCTGATGATTTGAAAGATGATATCGAAAAGTTGCTTAAAACTTTTCAGATACACCTCCAAAAACTTGGTGAAATAGATCATCGACTTGGCTGCTGTTATGCAGAATGTGTAAATGAACTTCTGGAAAAAGCTTCTGTAAACTCTTCGGAAGTTATTGCGGTTGGATGTCATGGTCAGACTGTTTTTCATGATCCCAGAAGTAAATACCCTTTTACCATGCAAATTGGTGATGCAAATATCATTGCAGCCAGAACTGGTATTAAAACTGTAAACGATTTTAGAAGAATGGATGTAGCATATAGCGGAGATGGTGCGCCGCTTGCACCAGCATTTCATGCTGATTATCTGAGCAGTACTTCAGAAAAAAGAATTATTCTTAATTTGGGTGGGATAGCTAATATCACCATTCTTGATTACGATAAAATAGATGTTATTGGTTTTGATACAGGGCCTGCAAACTGTCTGATGGATCTTTGGATACATAAATGCAGAGGTGAGGCATACGATAAAGATGGAGAATGGGCAAAAAGCGGAAAAGTTGACTGTAAGTTATTAAATAAGATGTTTAGTAATTATTATTTTTCGCTGCCGGCACCAAAAAGTACAGGTAAAGAGCTTTTTAATCTTGATTGGCTGAATTCTATATTAGAAAATTATCCAAAGATGAAGGAAGAAGACGTCCAGGCTACACTTTGTGAACTGACAGCAAAAACTATATCAGATGAAATTAATAAGTATTGTCCGGATGCAGATGCTGTTTATTCATGTGGAGGAGGGGCTTATAATGGTTTTTTACAGGATAGATTAAGCTTTTATCTTTCGAGTGCCAAAATTTCAACTACAGACGAGCTGGGTGTTTCAGTGCAGTGGATGGAAGCTATAGCATTTGCCTGGCTGACAAAACAAAGGATTGAGTTGAAACCAGGCAACCTTTCAAGTGTTACTGGTGCCAAAAGAGATGCTGTATTAGGAGCCTTATATATTCCGTAATATTTGGTGTTTGATTTAAAAACTATTGTTTATTGAGGTTTGCGTTATAAATAGAATTTATAGCGACATATAAAATATTATGATTAAGAAAATATTTTTCTATGTTGTAGGATAAGTCTTGCTACTCTATATGTAAAATATATTCTGTTTGTTTTTTTACTTTTAACTTTATGTGTATATTAAACAATAACAAGGAGAACGCGATGAATTTTATTGTCAGGTATCTAGTTGTATTAACTCTATTTTTAAGTGCAGCTGTCACACAGGCTGCTTCTTCACCATTTAGTTCTACTATTCGAGATAATGTTATTTCGCATATGTTAGCTAATATTGCTACTAGCAGTAATGATTTTCCTCAGGCAAATAAATCAACAGAAGGAGCTAAAACAATAGTAGGTGCTGTTATTGCGTCTTCTTATAGTGAGTCTAATCCTTCACCTGGCAATAATTATATGTATACATGGGCTAGAGATACTGCTATTACTATGAACGAAGTCTTCTATCTTTTAAAAGAAGCTGTTGATAACAAAAATCAGGCTGATATTAATAAATATGGTCAATATATGCTTAATTATGTAAGTTGGCTGAATGTTATTGATGCAAATGCAAGTTTTTATCCAGGCATAGCAAGATGTTTTATAAATGGAGTAGCTGATACTTCCTGGATGCAGCCACAGAATGATGGTCCGGCTCTAAGAAGTATAGTTTTAATAAACTTTGCTAATCTTTTGCTTGATCAAACAGTAGAAATAAATGGTAAAGTATATGGACAGCAATATGTTGAAAGCAACTTATATAAGGCTACTTTGAATCAATATGAATGGGGTATTATCAAATATAATATTCAATATGTTTATGAAAATGTAAATAATAACTGCTATGGTCTTTGGGAATCTTGCAATGCTGTTCATTTTTTCACTCAAATGGCACAGTTAAAAGGTCTTGTTCTTGCTGCTGGTTTTGCCTGTAGAATGAATGATAGTGGTGCTGGCGAGGCATACCTGCAGACTGCTTTGAAGTTATATCCGAATTTTAAAAAATATTATAAGATGTATCAATACAACCAGAATAACCAGGGAAATTGCTATTTTGAGGGTTTAAATGCGCCGGAAAATGTTTTCCCAACCAGTCCAGCAACAAATGAAAGTAATTTTAATAATTATAGAGGATTAGGTCTGGATATATCAGCTTTGTTTGGTGTACTATATGGAAGAATAACTTCAGAACAGCAGACATTTTTAGAACAATATCTTCCTGCAAATCAGCAGGCAAACCTGAATGATATTTTAAATGGAATGCCTCAGGTTAGCTCAGATGAAGTTAAAAGCACAGTTGGTTTATTAATTCAGTCTTTCATGCCAAGTGGCGGTATGGATCCGTATGGGCTTAATGCAAATATGCCTGAAGGTGTTGCTGTACTGGGACGCTATCCTGGTGATTTGTATAGTGGTGGCACCTGGAATAATCCTGATACTCCTGCTAACGCATGGTTTATCTCGACAATGGGGTTAGCTCAATATTATTATTTGACAAACCAGGTCAGTCTTGGAAATCAAGTAATGAATTTAGGTGTTTTGCCACACATGGATGAGAATAATACAATGTCTGAACAGTTTAACCGTAATACAGGGAAACAATGTAGCTTCCAGAATCTTTCCTGGAGTTATGCTATGTATTTGTTTACATGTAGGGTTTATAATGCTGTTTCAGCCCAAGCTGGAAGCAGTAATTAATAAGTTTCCAGTTAAGAGTTTATCAGTATATATGAAACGGGAGCCAGCTCCCGTTTTTTATTTTAGCTGATATTATTTTCTTCATTCGGGAAGACCAGTATCGGTTTAAGATTCCTAGCTTCTTCATCTGTATATTCAGCATATGATGCTATTATTACTTTATCTTTTGGGGAAACAAGTCTGGCTGCAGCTCCGTTTAGGCAAATTTCTCCTTTCTTCCCGGGAATCACGTAAGTTGAAAAACGATTTCCGTTGTTACAGTTATAAATGTCTACTTTTTCGAAAGGGAGCATATCTGCTTTTGTATACAAATCAGGACAGATACTTATTGAACCATGATACTCCAGATTTGCTTCTGTTACTATAGCCATATGTATTTTTGATTTTAACATTTTCAGATAAAAAACTGACCTTTTCTTTATGAGATTTAATGAAATTTGTTGTCTTGAAGCAAATAAATTTTGAAGTATCGTTTAGTCTTGCTTTAGCTTGCTGTAATAAGTATTTTTCCATTATAAAGCTAGATGTAATTCCTAATGCTAATTATACCAATATAATGCAGCTTATAATCTACAAAGTCAGTATAATGCTTATTTTCATTTTCTTATGTCCTTATTCTTTATTATCAAATCTTTAATAAATTTTTATTGAGTAATTACAATATAGAGGGGATTACGCTATTGGATCATAATAGCTTTCTTGTAGGATGTAATAGTGCATCAAAAATAAGTATAAAAAAATACACTTGATTACAATAGCAATATCATTATATCAAATGAATATTTTTTGTCAATGTTTTTTTTTAGCCCGAAATGATATCTTTATCAAATAGTTATCATGTAAATATAGCAAGATCTGGAATGGAGGAGGGTGAAAAACGATGGCTGTATAGATTCATGTTAATCTATACAGCCCGTCGTTAGAGTGTGAAGACTATTTTCTTTTAATTGTTTTTTCAACTTCTTCTACGATTTTTTCAGCAGTTAAACCATATTCTTTTTTGAGAAATTCGACATCTCCGACCTGACCAAATCTATCCATTACTCCAACTTTGCCCATAGGTGTAGGAATATTTTCAACAAGCACTTCAGCTACTGCTGAAGCAAGGCCGTTTATAATATTATGATTTTCTGCAGTGATAATAGCTCCTGTTTCTTTTGCTGCTTTAATTATTGCATCCTTATCAATTGGTTTTAAGGTAAACATATCAAGAACTCTTACATTTATTCCTTTTTCGGCAAGTATATCTGCTGCTTTAAGAGATTCCGGTACAGTAACTACGCCTTGGGCAATAATTGTTGCGTCATTTCCTTCTCTAAGTTGAACTGCTTTGCCTATTTCAAATGTTGAGCCTTCTTCGTATACTTTGACTGTTGCTTTGCGAAGAAGTCTTATATAGAAAACACCGAATAATTTTGAAGTTTGAATCAAAATATCTCTTAGCTGTACAGAATCTGATGGATCAAATATTACTGCATCTGGAACAATTCTCATAAGTCCCATATCTTCAAAAGGCATATGTGTTCCGCCATTGTATGCAGCAGTTACTCCTGGGTCTGAACCAATTATTCTTACGTTTGCTTTGGCATATCCACATGATAAAAAGACCTGGTCGAAAGATCTGCGTGTAGCGAAAATACCAAATGTATGGGCGAATGGTATTTTTCCTACAGCTGATAATCCTGCAGCTACTCCCATCATGTTTGCTTCCTGAATGCCGCAGTTAATCATTCTGTCCGGGAATTTTTTTTCAAATGCACCCATTCCAATACAGCTTACCAAATCAGCGTCAAGTGCTACTATATTTTCGTCTGATTCTGCCAGTTCTATAAGAGTTTGTGTATAAACTTTACGCATTTCCTGATCTTCAGGTGAATTAACTTTAGCTATTTTTGTATTTGCAGACATTTTTTTCCTCCTAGCAGTCAAATTCTTTAATTTTACTTTCAAGTTCAGCAATGGCATTAGCAGCCAATTCGTGTTCTTTTGGGCCGAATTTCATGCTGTGATTTGCAAAAGTTTCTTCTACAAACTTTACACCTTTGCCTTTTATTGTATCTAGAATTATTGCAGAAGGTTTTCCTTTTGCAGCTTTCGCTTTTTCTATTGCGTCATTGATTTCTTTTACAGAATTACCATTAATGTCATGTACATCCCATCCGAATGACCTGAACTTGTCAGCGAAGTTTACAGGATCATTGATGTCTTTTACATAACCATCAAGCTGTTTTTTATTGTAGTCAACAAAACAGATTAAATTATCTAATTTATGATGATAAGCGAACATAATGCCTTCCCAGCACTGTCCTTCATTCATTTCTCCATCTCCTACTAAAAGGTAGGTGAAATTATCTGCTTTACTGATTTTGGTTCCTAGGGCCATTCCTATAGCAGTAGATACTCCTTGGCCAAGTGAGCCCGTTGTCATATCTATTCCCGGAGTTTTATTTCTGTCGCAATGGCTTGGAAGATTTGTTCCGTTATGATTAAGCGTAGAAAGCATTTCAATAGGGAAAAAACCTTTTAGTGCCAGCGTTGCATATACCGCAGGTCCAGCATGTCCTTTTGATGAAACAAAGAAATCGCGCTGTTCCCATTGTGGATTTTTAGGGTCATAATTCATAACTTTATCATAGAGTACAGAAAGAAGATCTGCTATCGATAAGGAACCTCCAATATGACCAAATCCAAGAGTCTTTATTTCTTTTAAGGTTTCCAACCTTATTTCAGTGGCAAACTTTTCTAGCCTTTTTAGTTCATTGCTTTCCATAATTTAACCTTTCTTTAAATATACAGATTAAGTCTTTATATTTTGAATACAATTTTAACTGTTATTGATGAATAAATCAAAGGGTTATAGAGTTTTTTGTATTGTTTGTTTTCTGTTATGGTAATTGTGTTAATTTAGTATAAATTAAGTAAAGGTTTAGCCTATTATAAAATAATATTGTAATATTATATTAATTTTCTATAAGGATGGAGTAATTATGAACAGATTTGAGAAACAAAAATTGTATCCGCTTATTTTTGAACCTATTTATAAAGAGGTTATATGGGGTGGAGAAATGTTGAGAACACATCTAAATAGAGAGTTGCCAAAAACTGAAGTTCCTATTGGTGAATCATGGGAAATTGTTGATAGAGATGATGCAGTCAGTGTTGTAGATAATGGCTTTTTAAAAGGAACAACAATTCGAAAACTTATTGAAAGCTATGGCGCAGATATAATGGGAACGAAATTTAAAGGTGGAAAGTTTCCGTTGCTTGTGAAAATGATTGATGCCGGTCAGCGTCTTTCTTTGCAGGTTCATCCTGATGAACAGGCATGTAAAAAATTACCAGGAGCTGAGCCTAAAACTGAAATGTGGTATGTTATTGCAGCCAAACCCGATGCTAATATTATTGCAGGTTTGAATTATAAATGCACAAAAAGAGCTTTTATGGATACTTATCAGACAACTGCAGTAGAAAGCAATTTGCAGATTTCAAAATCAGTGCCGGGGGACGCGTATTTTATAAGCGCTGGGACCGTTCATGCAATAGGGGGAGGAAACCTTCTTCTTGAGATACAGCAGAATAGTAATACTACTTATAGGATAAGTGACTGGGGAAGGTTAGGCGCAGATGGGAAACCAAGAGAACTGCATGTTAATGAAGCTATGGAGTGTATTAATTTTTCTTACAGGAATTCTCCTAAAATAACTGGAGTTGTCGGTACTGCATCTCATAATAGAAAATTTCCTATAGTAAAAGGCTGTAGATATTTCAAGGTTGATGATTTAAGACTTGCTGAGTCATGGACAGATAATACCAGAATGGAAAGCTTTCATCTGCTTACTACTGTTAACAGACCTATCAGGGTTGTTAAAGATGATGTAGTAGCAGAAGTTGGTGTTGGAAGAAATTGTTTGGTTCCGGCTGCGTTTGGAAGTTATATGATAGAGGTAGAAGCAAATAAGGAAACAACAGTAATAAAAACAACGCTTTAAATAATTTTAATTTACAGATCTATTTAAAGCTATATAAATATTGTCAGTACAGGCTGTAAATCTGTTACTTTTGTTAAATCGATAAGTCCTATTCTTAAAATAGGGCTTAGTTTTTAAATGTGAATGAAATGGAATAAAAGATATGAATTTTAAATGTATTAAAGAGCTTTCTGGGGCTCTAACCGAATCTTTTTTAGGAGCAACGGCTATTAATAATGTTGAAATACTCCCCGAATTATGTCCTCCAAATATGACAGGGGATATAACGGTGAATTGTTTTAGATTAGCTAGGGATTTGCGTTCAAAACCTGATGTTATTGCAGAAAAAGCCATAGCTTTTTTGGAAGGACATGAGGATGTTTTGAGTGTGGAAAGGGTAAAAGCTTTTGTTAACCTTAGTTTGACTTCTAAGGCTTTATATACAGAAACATTGGCCGATACTGATGAATTATTAAAAGATGCTGTATTGGATGATGCTGATAAAGTAAAGACATTAATAGAATATTCTGCTCCAAATACCAATAAACCTCTTCATCTTGGTCATTTAAGAAACAATACTCTTGGAATGGCTTTAGTGTCCTTATTAAGGCGTGTTGGAAACGATGTGACTGCCGTTAATTTAGTTAACGACAGAGGAGTGCATATATGTAAATCCATGCTGGCATATAAATTGTTTGGTGACGGAACAACTCCTGAAAAGGCTGGAAAGAAAGGAGATCATCTTGTCGGTGATTTTTATGTTAAATTTGATGAAGAATTGAGAAAACAGATCAAAGAGTTGAAAGAAAATAATTCTGATTTTGCCGAGAAGTCGGATGAAGAGCTATTTGCCAAAACTGAAATTGGTGCAGCTGCACAGGAAACTCTTATCAAATGGGAAAGTAATGATCCTGAAACCATTGAATTGTGGAAAACAATGAATAGCTGGGTGCTTAAAGGTTTTGACGAAACCTATGAGCGTATGGGAATAAAATTTGATAAAGTTTATCTTGAAAGCGACACATATAAACTTGGTAAAGATATTGTTCTTAAAGGTTTAAAAGATGGTATTTTTAAGAAACGTGATGATGGTGCTATTTTTGCCGATCTGAAAAAATATAAACTGAATGAAAAGGTTTTGCTGCGTCCGGACAGTACAAGTGTTTATATAACCCAGGATATTGGAACTACTCTTCTAAAATATAATGATTTTCACCCTGAAAAACAAATTTGGGTTGTTGGAGATGAGCAGATACATCATTTTAAAACTCTTTTTTCCATAATGAAAGAGCTTGGTTATAACTGGGCTGATAATCTCTATCATTTGGCATATGGTATGGTTAATCTGCCTTCGGGAAAAATGAAAAGTCGTGAAGGAACAGTTGTGGATGCAGATAATCTTTTTGATGAAATGGTAGAGCTTGCAAAACAGGCAACATTAGAACGCTGTAATGGTGAAATTCCGGAAAACATAGATAACCGATCTGAAATTATTGGATTAGGGGCGCTTAAATTTATGCTTCTTAAGTTTAATCCAAAAACTACTATTATGTTTGATCCACAGGCTTCTATTAGATTTGAAGGTGATACAGGCCCATATGTGCAATATGTTTGTGCTAGGATTAATTCGATTCAAAGAAAAGCTGAAGATCAGTTTGGTAAAGATGTGTGTGAAGGAAATATCGACTGGGAACTCCTTGATACTAAGTGGGAAAGAAAACTTGCAATTCTTTCTGCTTTTTATAAGAATACATTGCTTGCTTCAGCAGAGAAGCTGGATTGCTCAGGTTTAGTTGCTTTCTTGATTAATCTTGCCAAAGCTTTTAATTCATTTTATAGAGAGTGTTCAGTTCTGAATGCAGAAACCGTAGAACTGCGTAAAGCCAGGCTTGCGCTCAGTGCTTCTGTAAGAGCAATTCTTAAAGATGGTTTGAATACTTTGACGATTAATATTCCTGAAGCTATGTAATTTTAAAAAACCAGGCTGTATGTATTATATGGTCTGGCTAAGTTTGTATTAATATTTAACCTGACTGGAACTTGCTATGACGAATGATGATTTGAGAAAATTAAGGCTAGAGGCAAAGAGAAATTTTAATATAGCACAGCTGTTTACTGTTGTTTCGGGAATTTCCGTTATTTATTTATTATATTGTGTTTACTATAAAATAAATATAAAGTTGGCAGATAATATTTCCTTTTATGCTCTTCTGATTATGACAGCAATTTCTATAATTCTTTCCTGGATTTATTCTAAGAAGCTTCGAGATAACAACTCTTATGGTGAAACGATTACAAAGGCTATAGGTTCTGATTTAGAATTGGTAAAGAAGTTTGCAAAAGCTAAAGCACAGGAAGGGTGTTGTATGTTTTTATTAATTGCAATTATAGTAGCTTCATTTTTTCTCAATGGCACAAAACTTTGTTTTATTGATAATATTGCATTTCTGCTTATTATTTTTAATTTTTGGAATTCTTCCAGAAATCAGATCAGTTTTTTTGATGTGCTTATTGAAAAAAAACTGATATAAAAGTTAATTGGAGATGACACTTTTAAAAATTTAGAATGATATTTTTATTTTTTATCTTTAAAAATTTAAAACAATACAATACAATATAAATATATTAGTTGTTTTTTACTGAATATATTTTATTTTTTCGGCAAAATTCCCACTTCAAAAGTATATTAACTTTTCAAAAACTGTTTTGCTTTGGGTATAGTTCTAAGTTCAGTGTTCATTATTCGAAATTCATAATTTTGTTTTTTATTTTTTAAAAGGTTTTATATGCGGAGTTTAAGAAAATTACCTTATATTTTAGCCAAAGAAAGAAGTCATACCAGACTTTTATTTTTTCTGGGAATAATAGTAGGAATTTTAACAGGTGTTGTTGCAAGTTTTTTTATAATTTCATTTGATTATCTTTGTAGTTTTAGAGGGTATTTGCTCAATTTATTTCCGCTCAGTTTTATATGGCAATGGGGCTTTCCAATTGTTTTTTCAATTATCTTTCTTGTTGTTGGGATATGGATTGTAAGATACTTTGCTCCTGAAGCCGGAGGGAGTGGTGTTCATGAGATTGAAGGTTTTCTTGGTGGAAAAAGGCAGTTAAATTGGTTTAAAGTCTTGCCTTTTAAATTTATAGCCGGCAGCATAACCTTGGCGAGTGGGGTTGATCTTGGAAGAGAGGGCCCGAGTATTCATATGGGGGGTGCTATAGGAAAAATGATAAGCTCCAGGTTTAAGGTTAATCATGAAATTACACATATTCTTGTTGCTGCAGGGGCAGGAGCAGGATTAGCCGCTGCGTTTAATGCGCCTCTATCAGGAATACTTTTCGTTGTTGAAGAGATGCATTCTCGCTTTAATTATAGCTTTAAAAGTCTTCAGTGTGTTGTTGTAGCCTGTTTTTGCAGTGTATTTGTATTAAGATTATTTTTTGGACAGGCTCCTGACCTGCCTATGTCTCATTACTTTGCTCCGCCTTTGGCATCATTATGGATTTTTGTAATTTGTGGTATATTTTTTGGTGTGTTAGGCTATATCTTTAATCGCTATCTCGTATTTTTTCTTGATTATTTTAGTGCGTTAAGTAATAAGTCATACTGGATTCATGTTGTAGTTTTAGCTGCTATTATTGGTGTTCTGACTAAAGTTTATCCTGATGTAACAGGAGGTGGATATGTTTTTAACCCTCGGGTTTTAACTTTTCAGATACCTGTAATAGCGTTATTCATTATCTTTTTTGTTAGGATGTTAGGTATTTGGCTTTGTTGTGGTATTGGAGCGGCCGGAGGTCTTTTTATTCCTATGTTGGCATTGGGGATTTGTTTAGGAATGTGGTTTGGTTTTTTTGTTAATTACTGGTTTCCTAGTTTAATAGCCAGTCCTGGAATATTTTCTGTTGCGGGAATGGGGGCTTTTTTGGCTGCAACTGTTGGAGCTCCTTTGACGGGTATTGTTATTGTTGTTGAGATGACAATGAACTATGCTCTTATTTTACCTCTAATCATTACCTGTTTCAGTGCTTCAATGACGACATATTTCTTAGGAGGAAATCCAATCTATGAAATTCTTCTTGAGCGCACTTTGAGGTTAGAACAGAAAAAAAATCGTGATAATTTGAAGCAGGCTGAAAAAGTAAATAGAAAATTCTGTGAAGAGCATAAAGCTACTTGAATATTTTTATTTAGTTAGAACATTTCTGGAAAGGGGTAATTCAAAACTTCTTTCCAGAACTATATTCTCCTTTTCTTATTTAATTTATTCCCAGTTTACCGAAATGTTCGTCTAAATTTCTATTTTCAATATAAATTTAGTGAAATCATCCATATTGCTAACTGAACTTCATAATTTTTTACAGTCCCCTCCTGTTAGATTATTAAAACAAGAATAATTTTTAAATAAAAACCTGTCAGGCTGTTTTTTTATACTGTTTTTCAGCATCCGCAAATTTTCTTATCTTATGCAGATAGTTATATGCTATTATTTTCCCAGGCATTTCTGATTTTACAGCCTCAATGCCTCTTCTTCTTAGTCTGTCAAAATGAACTACATATTTCAGGGAAAACATAAGAGACTCTACTGCCGAGCGGTTTCTTCGCCCGTCAATATATTTTTCATCCTCCCAAAGTTCATCACCGAGAATTTTCTTCCCTTTTGCTCCGCTGAAACATACATCTTTTACTCCAAGGTCCAAACAACCTTTTCTTCCTGCAGCAGAAGAGTATCCATCGTCCGTAGAGACAAAATCAGGAATAACTCCACTGTTTTCAATATGTTTTTCAACAAGCGGAATCAGATATTTTGCATCAGCGCCGTTCCCCGGCTCTATGATCAATGCACTTACAAAACCGTTTTTAGACATGCCGATCTGAGGTTTATATCCAATAACCGAATTGCGCTGTCCTTTTTTGATAAAAGCGGCAGTAATATCAGAAAGACTTAGAATCTTTTCAACAGAAGAAAGTACTTTTCCGTTAAAAACACGCTCTTCTGCATAGTACAGTACAGAACTTAAAGCCAAAATATCATCCTCCATATTATTCCACAACATGTTCAACTGTTTCCTGAAACTGGGTTTTAAATCTGCTGCTGCTACAGTTTGCTCAAGTTTCTCAAATTCACGGATGAGATATTCATTCATTTTATGTGCGGTTCTGATAAACTTTCTGTAGGCAGGTTTTACCTTTTCACTTTTAGGATTACCGGATGTTCCCTTTGTATTGTTTATTTCAAAAAGCAGCCTGGAAAGTTTCTCCAGCCAGTACGGAGTATACCATAATCCCATATTTGCAATCTTAAAATTTTCAAGTTTTTGAGACTGTATCTGTATTCGTGTTAACAATTTGTATATTACCGCGGCATCTGTAGGCCATGAACTTGAAGCCTCAACAGAAGTACTGTCGAAAACGGCATAATTAAAATCATCAAGGTCTTCATTAAGAAACTCCTGAAGCTGGCACTGATGGATAAATTCAAGTGTTTCACTGTCTATACAGTTTAGATTTTCATTAATTGTTTTAGGTCTTGGCATTTTTTTATTCTTATTCATATAGTAAATATATAAACTCTGAGATTCCACCATCCGTTCAACAGATTCCTGACTTGTCACAGAATCAAAATAAGCACGGAGACAGATAAATATAAATACTTCTTCAGCTGTTATTTCCGGTCTCCCTGTTTCAAGGTATTCTGAACACTGCTCTATATCATAATCTTCAAATTCTACACTTAAAAAATCTGTCTGATTTTCAAAATATTTTTTATCAAGAAATCTTTCCTGTTTCTTTTGCAGACCTTTTTTATCAAGACATTGATTAATCCGTTCATAAATTTTATTGAAAATTAAACCCGTTTTTAAGCTACATTCTATTATTTTTGCAAAATCTGTGTCAGGTACTCCTAATAACAGGTTGAAATAATTGTTTTCAAGCATATCTTTTATATATTACTTTTAAAGTGTTTTGTGATTATAAGTTATTACTATATAACACTTTACAAAGGAATATTAAAGTTTTTCCTTCGTGGTTAAATTTACCTTTACAGATAAGGTCTAGTTACTCAAAAGTAAAAATACCTTTGGTATAAATGATATATTTACTATTTTGAAAGGTTTATCTAAAAAATAGCTACTTTTAAAACGGCTTCCCTTTAAAAAAATACTTCTTATATGAAAAAAGACTTGCAATAATTATTTATTCCTGTAATTTTATAAGCTTTAGTTATGTTTATTTATGCTGTCGAATAATATTTAATATTGAATATTTTTAAAAGTAAGGAAATACTGATGAAGTTAGAACAGAAACAGGAAATTATTAAGAAATTTGGAAGAAAAGAAGGTGATACAGGCTCAACTGAAGTTCAGGTTGCTGTGTTAACTGCTGAGATCAAACATCTGACAGATCATCTCAGAGAACATAAAAAAGATCATAGCACACGTAGAGGTCTTCTTGCTAAAGTTAACAGACGCCGTAAACTTTTAAATTATCTAAAGAAAGAAAATAACGATAGTTATACATCTTTAGTTGGTGAATTGAAAATACGTCACTAATTTTCAATTGAGGGCAGGGAACTGTTGGTAATACCAGTTCCTGATGCCTTGAAATATTTGTTATTTCAGAAGTTATTTGGGAATAAGGGTGGATTTTCAGGTGGATAATTGTGGAATCCTTGACGATATCAGGTTCTTTATAACTCCGAGGGGTTGATATCGCGATTCCACTAAGTCATTAAATATGACATGGTAAGCTATTCAATAAAATATTGCTGCGAAGCTGTTATTTATTCTGGAAACTTTCCTCTTATTGTCAATTCAGATTATTAAAGAGCTGATTGCAAAAAGACACTGGTCATGGAAACGATGGAGCGTTTCCCTTCAATTTGAATTTAACATTGGAGCTCAGCTAATCGCTGAGATAAATGGTTTTGCGGCGTCTGTCAGGCGAATAGCCTAGTCAAAACCGAAAAGATCAGTGTTTTGCGATTACCTCTAAAGTTGAATATTTATTAAAATTTTTACTTATATGTAGAAAAGAAAGAGGAAGTTAAAATGTCAGAACATAGTGTAACATTTGAAATGCATGGCGGCCGTGAGGTCACTATATCTACTGGTAAACTTGCTAAGCTTGCTAATGGTTCCTGTACGGTGAGAATGGGAGATACAATAGTTTTCTCAGCTGCTTGTTCAGGAAAAGCAAGAGAAGGAACAGATTTTTTTCCGCTTCAGGTTGATTACCGCGAGAAATTCAGTGCGGCCGGTATGTTTCCTGGTGGATATATTAAACGTGAAGGAAGGCCTTCTGATAAAGAAATCTTAATTTGTCGTATGGCTGATAGACCTATCAGACCACTTTTTCCAAAAGGCTTTTTTAATGAAGTTCAGGTTCAGTCAATGCTTCTAAGCTGTGATTTAGTTAATGAACCTGATGTATTAAGTATTCTTGGTTCTTCTGTGGCATTATGCTTATCAGATTTACCTTTTAATGGACCGATTGGTGCTTTAAGAGTTGGTTTAGTGGATGGTGAATTTATTGCAAATCCTACTACAGATGAAATGAAAAGAAGTTCTCTTGATTTAGTTTACGCAGGACTTGCAGATAAAGTTATAATGGTTGAAGGAGATGCAAAAGAAGTAAGTGAAGAAACTTTGCGTGATGCTTTTGCTTTTGCTAATGAACAGGTTAAGATTCAGATTCAGGCACAGAATGAGTTGACTGAAAAAGCTGGTAAAGTTAAGATTACTCCAGAGCTTGTAATTGTTCCGGAAGAAATGAAAAAAGCTCTTGCTGCTGTTTGTGAAGGCAAACTTGATGCATGTTTTATTCCTGGTAAGGAAGAACGTGCTGAAGCATTAAAAGCTGTTCATCATGAAGCTTATGAGGCATTAAAAGAGCAGTTTGAAGAAGAAGAAGGTACCTTTGAATATTCTTTTATGATGCATCTTGCATTTGATGAACTTGTACAGAAAACTGTTCGCGAAGCAATTTTAGTTGAGGGAAAACGTTCTGATGGTAGAGCCTTGGATGAGTTAAGACCCCTATCTGCTGAAGTTAGTGTTTTACCTCGTACGCATGGAACAGGGCTTTTCTCTCGTGGAGAAACACAGGGTTTAATTGTTACTACTCTCGGGTCTTCTAAAGACATTAGGAAGAATGATTCAATTACAACTAAAGATAAAGTTGTAGAAAGCAAGTTTTATTTACACTACAATTTTCCTAATTATAGTGTTGGTGAAGTTGGTAGAATTTCAGGTCCGGGAAGGCGTGAAATCGGTCATGGAAACCTTGCAGAACGTTCTTTAGCTCAGATTATTCCTGAAGATTATCCATACACAGTTCGCTGTGTTTCTGAGATAATGGGTTCAAACGGTTCTACTTCAATGGCAAGTATTTGTGGTGGATCATTATCTTTGATGGATGCCGGGGTTCCTATTAAAGAACATGTTGCTGGTATTTCATGCGGACTTGTAAAAGAAGGCGATAAAGCTGTTCTTTTAACAGATATTCTTGGTTCTGAAGACCATTTTGGCGATATGGACTTTAAAGTTGCAGGTACTACTGTTGGTATTACCGGTTTTCAGCTTGACCTTAAGATTGCAGGTATTTCTATTGATTTGATGTATGAGGCAATGTTAAGAAATAAAACAGCACGCACGCAGATTCTTGATGTTATGAATGAATGTATTTCTGAACCTCGTGAAGAGATGAGTCCTTATGCTCCAAGAATTAAAGAAGTTAAGATTAATCCTGAAAAGATTGGTGCTCTTATTGGTCCTGGTGGAAAAGTAATTAAAGGTATTTGTGAGGCAACAGGAGCTGAAATTGATATTAACGATGATGGAACAGTTAGTATCTTTGCTGCTAATTTGGATGCTATGGAAGATGCTCTTATGGAAGTAGAAGCTGTTACAGGTGAAGCTGAAATAGGAAAAATCTACCGTGGAACAGTAAAAAGTGTAAAAGATTTTGGTTGCTTTGTTGAGTTTATGCCTGGACAGGAAGGCTTAGTTCATATTTCAGAACTTGCAAATTACAGGGTGAATAAAGTTTCAGATATTTGTAAAGAAGGCGACAAAATGTCAGTGAAGGTTGTCGGCATTGATAATCGTGGTAAAGTAAGATTAAGCCGCAAGGAAGCTCTTGCTGAATTAGGCTAAAATCTTAATTTTATTTTTGTAAAAGGCTGAGAACTGATGGTTTTCAGCCTTTTTTATTGTATAGTTTCAACAATCAACAATCAACAATCAACAATCAACAATCAACAATCAACAATCAACAATGCTGCTTTCTGTAAAAAATCTAAGTGTTAGTTTTGAATTAAGAAAAAAAATATGCTATGCAGTGAATAATGTGTCCTTTGATTTGAATAAAGGCGAGATTTTAGGTATTGTTGGAGAGTCTGGTGCAGGCAAATCTGTTTCATGTTATGCGATGACAGGTTTGTTGCCTTCGCCGCCGGCAAAAATAACTCATGGAAGTGTATTTTTTGATTCAGGTGATTCATCCCAGGGAAAAATAGATCTACTCAAACTTTCAGAAAAACAACTGAGAAATATTAGAGGAAAATCAATCTCTATTGTTTTTCAGGATCCAATGACTTCATTAAATCCTTATATGTCTGTAGGGAAACAAATAGCAGAGCCCCTTATTAAGCATTATAAAGTTCCTTTTTCTAAAGCTAAAAAGGAAGTTCTGAAAATACTGGATGAAGTAGGTATTTCTGAACCGGATAAAAGATTTAGACAATATCCTCATGAATTTTCAGGAGGAATGCGCCAAAGAATTATGATAGCAATGGCACTGATAACTAAGCCTGATCTTTTAATTGCTGATGAACCTACAACTGCATTAGATGTTACTGTTCAGGCACAGATATTAAAGTTGCTGAAAAAACTTCAGACAGAATATGGTATGGGAATTATTTTTATTACTCATGATCTTGGGGTTGTAGCTGAAATATGTGATAAAGTTTATGTAATGTATGCTGGACAAATTATGGAAAAAGGAAATGTTGAAGATGTTTTTACAGCTCCAAAGCATCCTTATACTTTAATGCTGAAAAAATCTGTTCCAAAGATAGAGGGAAAGATTGAGAGATTGTATTCGATTCCCGGAATGCCTCCGGATATAACTGACAAAATAACTGGATGTCCATTTGAACCACGTTGTAAATATAGTATTGCAAAATGTAGAAATACAGAATTGCCGATTTTGGCTGCTGGAATCGATCATTATTCTGCCTGTAGTTTAAATGTATTATAGTTTTTTGCAAGGTATAAAACATTGAATTAGATTTAATGAAATTTAAATATATTCCCTATCGTAATTTTTATTTTTATATGATAAAATCTACATAATAGTGCTGAATATCAGCATTTTTTAGCTGTTTCCGTGTTTTGGAGAAGACAGTCAGTTTATAAATTTTATCTTTAGAAAACTGATATTTTATTCAAGGATTATTTTATAACTTCACAAAGGAGGAAAAAATGGGCTTAGAAATTCTAGAATTGCGCGCACTTCGCGGACCAAATCGTTATAGCAGGCGAAAAGCAATATTTATGCTATTGGATATTGGTGAGTATGAAGAAAAGGCTTCAAATGAAATTCCGGGTTTTAATGAGCGTTTATTGAAATTTTTACCTAGTCTTGTGGAGCATAAATGTTCTGTAGGTGAAAGGGGCGGTTTTATTCAGAGGCTCGAAAAAGGAACCTATATGGGGCATATTTGCGAACATGTAGCTATTGAGCTTCAATGTCTTGCCGGTATGGATGTTGCTTTTGGTAAATCTTTTTCTACTGATGATCTTGGTGTTTATGCAGTAGTATTTAGATATGAAGTTGAGTCTGTTGGTTTGGAAGCGGCTGAAGAGGCTATAAGGCTTGTTGAAGCAGCAATTTATGATGAAGATTATGATGTAGAAGATGCTGTCCATTATCTTAAGGTTCTTCGTGAAGAAGATAAAATGGGACCAACTACTCAGAGTTTAGTAGAAGAGGCAGTAAAAAGAGGTATTCCGTTTACCCGTTTAAATACTAATAGTTATGTGCAGTTGGGATATGGTAAATATCAGAAACGTATCCAGGCCAGTATGACCTCTGATACTTCAGCTATCGGTGTTGAAATTGCCGACGAAAAAGCCAGAACTAAGGAAATTCTTGAAGATGCCTGCTTGCCTGTTCCAAGAGGAAGAGTTGTTGGCTACTGGGATGAAGTAGAAGATGTAATTGATGATATTTCTTTCCCTGTTGTAGTAAAACCTGAAGTTGGAAATCATGGACGCGGTATTTCTGTCAATATTAAAGACTGGGATGCTCTGGAAAAAGCTTATGATTCAGCCAAAGATGTTTTTGATACAGTTATTATAGAGCAGTATCTGGAAGGTGAAGATTATCGTATATTATGTATTGATGGAAAAATGGTTGCTGCTGCCCATCGTGTACCTCCTTATGTATTAGGTGATGGTAAATTAACTATTCAAGAACTTATTGATGAGATTAATAAAGATTCCCGTAGAGGTTTTGGGCATGAAAATGTTCTTACAAAGATTACTGTTGATAAAATGACTCATCGTCTTTTGGAAAGTAAAGGTCTTGATATTGATTATGTTCCAAAAGAAGCTGAAAGAGTATATCTTAAAACTACTGCTAATTTAAGTCAGGGCGGATCTGCAATTGATGTTACTGATATTGTTCACCCAGAAATACGTTTAATGGCTGAACGTACTGCTAATATTGTAGGTATGGATATTATCGGTATCGACTTTATTGGAAAAGATATATCAAAACCTTTGGATGAGCAGAGAGCGGGTATTGTTGAAGTCAATGCTGCTCCTGGATTAAGGATGCATTTACAGCCTAGTGAAGGAAAAGCAAGGAATGTTGCTGTTCCAATTATTGATATGCTTTTCCCTGAAAAACATCGCGACTCAATGCCTCTTATTGCAGTTACAGGTACAAATGGTAAAACAACTACAAGTAAACTTATAACTCATGCTTTGAAATATAACGGTAATACTGTTGGATTGGCAACTACAACCGGTGTTGAAATTGACGGTATTCAGATAGTAAAAGGTGACTATAGTGGACCTTCAGGGCATAGTCTTGTACTTAGAGATGCAACTGTTGATCATGCAGTGTTGGAAACAGCTCGTGGGGCTATCATACGTAGAGGTTTAGCTTATGATAAATGTGATGTAGCTGTATTTCTAAATGTTGGAGAAGATCATATTGGAAATGACCTTGTTGAATCTGTTGAAGACTTAGCCATGGTCAAATCCATTATTGTTGAGGTTGTAAAAGATGATGGTGCATCTGTACTCAATGCTGAAAATAAATATGTGATGCAGCATTTAGAAAGAGCTAAAGGTCGTGTGATATTATTTGCGCTTGATCCGGAAAATGAACATATTAAAAAGCATGTTGAAGCTGATGGCACAGTGGTTGTTGTGGTCAATGATAACATTGTAATAAGAAATAAACATTTTGATAAAGTTATTGCTACAGTCAACGAAGTTCCAATTACTTTTGGCGGTGCTGCTGATTTTAATGTTTCAAATACTCTGGCTGCTGTTGGTGCATTATATGGCCTTGGATTTAAGAGAGAAAAAATACATAATGGTATTGTTACTTTCCATCCTTCAGCCAAACAGAATCCTGGTCGTATGAATGTCTTCGGCTTTAATAAAGCTAAGGTAATACTTGATTATGGTCATAATACACATGCTATCGTAGCTTTAGGTAAAGTACTTCCAAAATTTGCTCATGGTAGAAAAATTGCTGTTTCCTTTGGTACAGGTAGTAGAACTGATGAAGCATTGCTTGAATTCGGTAATACAATTGCAGGTGTTTATGATTATATAGTACTTTGTGATCCTGATCGTCGTGGAAGAGAGCCTGGCGCAACACCTGGAGTTGTTAAAAAAGGAATTCTTGAAAAAGGGTTTGATGAAAGTAAGATTGAAATAATTAATGAGTTCCATGATGCTGTCGACAGAGCTTTGGAAATTGTAGAAGAAGACGAAGTTGTGGTCGTTCAGGTTGATGATGAAGTTAAACCTTTGATTGAGCAGATGCTCAAGAAAAAAGAAAAAGAATTCTTTTCATATACTGGCGTATAATCTTAACAAAAAACTAGAATTTAAAAAGCTGTATCATAAGTTAAAACTGTATTTAAAACAGACTTTTGTTACAGCTTTAATTTAAATTTGTTATTTTTGCTCAATATACTTTGAAAAATAGGAATATTGTGTGATATTAATCTCTTTTTGATTCCTCTGAAATAACATTTTTGTAATTATAGTATTTTAAGGGGAAATAAAGGTATAATTTATATTATTTTCACTGTTATCATAAGCCATTTTACAGTGTAGATTATACCTTTCAGTTATTTGTTTTTATTGTAATTTATGCGATAAAGTTAATGGAGGTTTAGTTTGTGACAGCGAAGAAAAAGGGGAAGGGAACCTTAATTGCCATAGGGGGTAATGAGGACCGGAGAAATAAGCTAAATGTTCTCAGGCGCGTAATAGATGAAGGAAAGGGTCGTGATACATATGTTGAAGTGGTAACTACGGCCAGCAGAATACCACGTGAACTGGAAAGAACATATGAAAAAGCTTTTGACATAATTGGAGTAAAAAGGTTTGATGCTTTTAATATAGCTTATAAGTATGAAGCTGACAGGCGTAATTATATCGAACGTGTGAAAAGAGCGGATGTAATTTTCTTTACTGGTGGAGATCAGTTACGCTTAGTTGATATTTTAGGAGGCTCTGACTTTTTGAAAGCTGTTAGAGAGCGTTATGAAGAGGGTGCTGTTATAGCAGGAACAAGTGCAGGAGCAGCAGCTTTGTCCGATACAATGATTTATAGAGGAGAGAGCAAATACGGCCTTGTCAAAGACAATGTAAGTATGAGAAGAGGCTTTGAGTTTGTAGAAAATATTGCTTTTGATACACATTGTATTGGAAGAGGAAGAATTCTTAGGCTTTTTCAGGTTGTTGCTCAGAATCCTGCCAATGTGGGAATTGGACTTAGCGAAGATACAGCTATTGTAATGCATGATGAACATGTAATGGAAGTTATTGGAAGTGGAACGGTTGTCGTAGTTGAAGGTTCACATTTGAGAAAATCAAATATTGACAAGATAAGCTCAGGCAAACTTATTGCTGCGGAAAACTTTCATGTGCATTCATTAATTGCAGGTTATAAATATGATCTTGAAAAGAAAGAAGTTGTAGTTTATCCGGAAGATCAATAATCTGTTTTTTAATTTTTTTGTAAAATAAAAATAGGCAGTTAGAAAAATTTTCTGACTGCCTGTTTTGTTGTGTGCCCAGCATGCATGTATACTTGATGGTTAAAGTCCATTGCACGGGTAGACAATGCCAAGTGCCAGCTTAAGACAATGGTGTCCATCGCGAGGTGGAATCTGAAGGAAGTCGGCGGCAAAACTCTGGTCTGAGGAATACGAACTGTATATAAGGCTTTTGTAGGTCGGGTAAGTTTGCAACACAAAACGAAGCCCAAAACTGTCCGGGACCTATGGAGTAAATACAGCAGATATATGGAGTGGAGGTATATGTGCTTACCTGGGGAGGTCTCACAGATACAAAGTCTGAAAAAAAAATCAGAACTTTAACCCTGCTGGTGACAGCAGACTGAACTGTGAGAAGTCAGCAGAGGTCATAGTACTCTGATTATTCAGAGGAAGGACTGAACGGTAAATAGTCAACTTAACTATTAAGGAATCGTAAAAGATGCACAGATTACAGAAAACCTTAGTACAGGGCTATCTGTTTGATGTAGAGCTGGAAGCTCGAGAAATAGCAGAAGTGTATAGCATTTTTTCGGCTTCCGATAGCAAAGATGACGATGTAGAAGAACATAACAGGCTTCTTGAATCTATTCTCGATATAAGAAATCTAAGATTAGCCGCAAAACGTGTCTGTAAGAATAAAGGCAGTAGCGGTATTGATAATATGAAAGTAAATGAGCTTTCATGGTTTCTAAAATATAAAGGTTATGATTTTATTGAGTCTGTACTATCGGGTAAATATAAAGTTAATCCGGTTAAAAGAGTTGAGATTCCCAAACCTGACGGAGGAGAGTCAGACTTCTTGGAATACCTACTGTAATAGACCGCATGCTTCAACAGGCAGTCTCACAGGTATTGACACCGATATTTGAAAGTGTTTTTTTAAATAGCAGTTTTGGTTTTAGACCTAATAGAAGTGCTAAAAATGTAGTTGAATATTCCAGAGACCTTATAGAATCAGGATATAGGTGGACAGTTGATATTGACCTTGAAAAGTATTTTGATACAGTCAATCATGATATACTGATGTCTATAATATCAAAACGAATTGCTGATAAAAGAGTACTTCGGTTGATACGTTCTTTTCTAAAATCAGGCGTAATGCTTAACGGAGTTATAGTCGACACGCATAAAGGCTGCCCTCAGGGAGGTCCTCTTTCACCTTTATTAAGCAATATTATGCTTAATGAACTAGATGGGGAGCTTGAAAGGCGAGGACATAAATTCAGCCGTTATGCGGATGACTGCAACATTTATGTAAAAAGCCAAAGGGCTGGAGAAAGAGTGATGAGAAACATTACAAACTTTCTTGAGAACAGGCTCAAACTTAAAGTTAATCAACAGAAAAGTGCAGTTGATAGACCTTGGAAACGTAAGTTCCTCGGTTTTTCATTTTACTTTTCCAGCAATGGTGCAGGAATTAGAGTTCACTCTAAATCTGTTATGCGATACAAAGACAAGGTTCGTAAGATAACCTCCAGAAGTTATTCCATTTCTGTGGATAACAAAGTTAGAAAACTGAATTCTCTAGCAAGAGGATGGGGTAATTACTTTGGTATTGCCAGTATGAAATCGCTGGCAGAGAAACTTGACCAGTGGACTAGGCGAAGGCTTAGGATGTGCTACTGGAAACAGTGGAAGAAAATCAAAACAAAACATGATAATCTTGTTAGACTTGGAGTGAACAATTACAAAGCCTGGGAATATGCAAATTCAAGAAAAGGATACTGGAGAGTTGCTCTTAGCTGGATATTGACTAAATCGTTAAATAATCAATACTTTGATAATTTAGGGCTTTTGAGTTTAACGGAAGTTTATGCTAAACTACATTAATATTTATCGAACTGCCGTATACCGAACGGCAATGTCATTGATTTAAGACTTTTTATTATTTCAAGCTTACTATTTATTGCGTTCTATAAAACCAGGCCCTATGGGCTTGGTCAGAGGCAATTGGCTTTGCCCCTTTGCCGTTAGGTAGCTCAATGCTACTCTAAATTTGTTGTTCCCGCAACAGAATAAAGGAGTAGCGAATGAGCCGTTTCAATAAATTATCACAGGCGTTATGGCATTGCAAATATCATATTGTTTGGACAACAAAATATAGGTAGTGGCTGACCGAAAACTCTATTTTTCCGAAATTGTCGCCACTATTTTTTCATGATAATTTCAAATTAACCAGCTAAACAAAACTAAAAACTTTATTTTCTCAAAATAATACCTCAAATTGCCTATTTTTAGATACATCGGTTACATGTCAAATCAAACAACCTACAAAATTTAGAATAAAAAATTAGCTTACGCTACCAGTCTTCTTTTTACCTGCTTCATCTTCTCAGAATGCTTTTTGCGCAGGCTCTCTTTTTCCTGAATGATATTTCCTAAAATTTGGATATTTCTGGCAAGTACAGCATATGATACATAACGTCTAAAAGCCCTTATTCCTTTATCAGGGCACCTGTCAAGACCATGATTTTCAAGAGCATTTATTGCAGACTCCACTGCTGAATGTTGATTTTTTGACTTTTTGAAATCATTAGCAAATTCCTCTTCTTTATTTTTTTGACTTAACTTCCCTTTTTTAGGCATTATGACTTTATCCAGGATTTTGGATAACTCTTCTTTGTTATCCGGTTTCCAGAAGCCTTTATCAAAACTGCATCTTTTTACATTTGGAAATTTAGCAATAGTTTCCCTGGTAAACTCTACTGCTATATCACGATCTGTTTGCTTTTCCATTATTTTATGATTCAGGATGAAACCAAACTGATCTTCGATTATGCAAACATTTTTTCCTAATTCCTGAGAAACTCCGGCTTTGCCTTTTGACAGCCACTCTGTGTATTCTTCAAAAATTGAAAATATTTTCTCTTCGTGAGGGATTTTTTCTTCATTCACAATTCGCCTCAAAGTTAAATCAATAAATTTTTCCCCATATCCTGTAAATTTCACAATAGGTGTAAGGGCAAGTTCAACTGTAATGTCGGTCGTTGTTTCTCTTATTCTTTCAATATCTGCCATGGCTCTCTCCAACAGTAGTTCTGCATATTCAGTATAAGCCTGACAGGCTGTTTTTATCTCAGCTTTTCGCTCTTCTTTTTTACTTTCGTCTTTAGATGTAGAATGTTTCATTTTCTGGAGCTTACGCATTTTATTTTTTAATTTTTGCAACAGACTTTTGCTTTGTCGCCAACCACTTATATTCAGGTCTTTGCAAACATTGGAAATTAACTCTACTGTTTTGCGAACTGAGTCAAATAAAAGGTTTATGTCAGTAGGATAATGAACATTGCTTTCAACAACAAAAGAATCACATCTGCAATTTAAATCTTCCGTTTTTTTTTAAGAGTATGACCATATTCTACAACTATTGTATTAACTGCATCCAGAGTTTCAGGCTTAAAGAGACTTATGTTATCTTTCAATGTTTGCAGTGGATATTTTTTATCATCAATCCATTTAGCATGCCCGAGCATTTCGCGAAGAGTAGAATGATTATCTGCCATTTCCTTAACCTTGTCAAAATCCCAGTTGCAGTTTAAACGAAGTGTTCCAAGTACAAGTATTTTCCAAAGCTCCATTCCGGGGCGTCCAGTTTTCTTAGATGCTTTTGGAAGAGAATCTTCAAGTACTGTAAATACTTTCTCACGTATTTCACTATTGCAGTAAATAGCCTGCAGCCCCATCAATAACTTAGGTATTTCATCTCTTGACCTTAAATCAAATTGTATCCCTGCAATATCAACCTCTCCTAATTTCATCTGACTATCGAATGCTTTTCTCACACCTTAACTCCGAAGTTTTGAATATTATCAATTTTATCACTATTAAATAATCTATCTGTATGCAATATTTAACTCGTTTATAATAAATAATTTACATTATTTTAATGTAGCATTTTTTTGCAGATATGATAACTTTTAAAGATGAAATTTCAGGTTTTATTACACTATTTTTACTAAGATTGCCTTAATACAACTAACTCTCAATAAAAGGTTTATACAATTCTCGTTCAAGCACTAGGTATAAAGTATTGCGAGGTATAATAAAGGAAGAAGTAAACAATTGTCTTAACATATTTGCAGGGCAGAAAGGCTGTAGAATAGAAGAATTAAATATATGTGAAGATCATGTTCATATAATAATTGAAGTTCCACCCAAAATATCAATATCTGATTTAATGGGGATTTTGAAAGGACGAACAGCAATAAGAGTTTTTAAGAAATTTCCATATCTGAAGAGAAAACCTTATTGGGGTAATCATTTTTGGTCTTCAGGATATTGTGTTGATACAGTAGGGTTGGATGAGGAAATGATTAAGAAGTATGTTAAATACCAAAATAAAAAAGAAAAAGCACAAGATATTGAACAGCAAAAATTAGGATTGTAAAACTGTAAATAAGAATTGCGGGAATAACGTATCTTTGCTCTTTCAGAGTAAAGACATTAGCTCTCTTTTAGGAAGTGGAGGGCAAAGCCGGGCCTTATAGGCTCGGTTGTTTACTATTTTCAGAAAAAACTTTTATATAAAAACGGCCTAGCAGATGCCGCTTTCCATTCCGCTTTAATTAAATACTGGAGCCCTGCTATTCGCAGGGATAAATGGTTTTGTGGCGCCCGTCAGGCGAATAGCCTGGTCAAAACCAACGCCCTGTGCATCCTCTGCATTCAAAAATTTTATCTTTCGTATATTACAGCATTTCCTGTCAATGCAATCGGTCGTTCGGAAACGACAGAGCGTTTCCCTCCAGAATCACAGCTCTTAAATTAAATTTGTATTTCCGCTTGATTTTTTATAAACCCTTAAGTTAATAGCATTGTACCGAACGGTACGTACGGCGGTGTGAGAGGACGATAGCTGAATTAATCAGCTATCTCCTACTCGATTTAAGCTTGAGTTTTATTCTGCTTGTACAGTTATTTTTTTGGGTTTTATTTTTTCATGTTTAGGTAATGAAATATTTAAAACTCCATCTTTGACTTTTGCTTTAATTTTTTCAACATCTATTTCAGTAAGGATATTAAATGATCTTTTAAAGACTCCTTTCCTGTATTCATCATGAATATTTTCATAATCTTTAAAGTTTATATCATTTTGCCAGCCAACAATTGATAATACATTATCTTCGAAGTTAATATCAACATTTTCCTTTTTTACTCCCGGCATATCACATAATACAATAATTTCATTAGAGTTATCGTATATGTCAACAGGAGGAGTTCTTGTATATCCTTCCTTTGCAAGTTCAATATTTTCATTAGATTTATTATCTGTGTAATTTTCATTATTTTTCATTTTACTGCCTCCATTTTATTCTGTAACTACAGATATTTTTCTTGGCTTAGTTGCTTCAAGTCTTGGAAGAGTGACTGTTAAAATTCCATCCTGATATTTTGCTTTTGTTTTTTCACTATCTACTTCATAAGGAAGCCTGAAACTTCTTATGAATTTTCCCAAACCTCTTTCTTTTCTATGGAAAGTAGTGTCTGCTTTTTGTTTAGGCTCTTTTCTTTCTCCTTCGATAGTGATATTATTATCATGTACCGAAATATTTAAATCTTCCTTGTTTAGTCCCGGTATTTCCGCTGTGAGAATTACTTCTTCATTGGTTGAGTAGATATTGACAGCAGGGAATTTGCTGTATCGAACTCCATAGTCATTAAACAATCTATTCATCTCTTCCTGAAGACTATTCAGCTCTTCAAAAGGATTATAGCTTTTTATTTTCCACATTTTATACCTCCGTTCTTTTTGTTAAAATTACTTAAAAACGACTTAAAAAGCTTTATGTTGAACATTAGCATATTCTATGCCAAATTTTTTTGTTCCTTTTTTATGAAGGATATAGAAAGGTTGATTTTTAGTATATATTTATCAAATGAAAGCACTACTGAAGTCATGGAGAAAAATTATTTTTTTTGCAAAAATATCACTCTTTCAAAGTCTAATGTATTTGTTTTTATATGTGTCATGTTGGCGCTATTAAAGTATGTTAATTGTGTAAAAAAAACACAAATATGTGAAAAGGCTTTCAGTGTAAGTCTGAAAGTGTGTAAAAGTGCAAAAAATAATTCAAAATATTTGAAGCATTTATCCATATGCAAATCGTAAGGTCAGTTCTTTGCTTATTTTAATCTTTTACGATGCGATTAACTGCCTAAAATAAAATTATTTAGAACAAAATATATGATTAAAGAAAATTATTGTATTGAATTTGGATAGAGTTTTTGTTATAATCCTTAGAAAATATCAATTACTTAAATTATATGGGGAATTTCATAGGAGGAATTAAAACAATTCGATATTCTTATATAGTTATGTTAAGTTAGAATAATTCTACACTTATTAAGCTTATTATTCGTTGATAATCTTGTCTGTTTATCTTTATAGTTTTAATCAAATGTTTCTTCCATGGGAAGCTAACTATTATTCTTATCAGGAAAGTAAAAAATATGGCAATTTATGAGTTAGAGGAAAGAGTATATTTTGATGGTGTTGGAATTGGAGATATAGTTGAAACTTGCGATTCTAATACTAATGATGTTCAGGAAGCAAATACTGACATTGATGTTACTGAAGGAAACACTGGAATAACTGAAACCTCTAATGTTGATGTTGCTGCAACTCAGGACACAACAGAAGCAGAATATGTTTCTTCGGATATTAATTCAATAATTGAAAATTTTAATAATACTGATTTGTCTGATATAGAAGATTTATCTTCTGAAGTCGAAGTAGATGTGAATGATTATCTGTCAGATTATTATCCATCTATTAACGAAACAAGCAATACAGAAGTTGTTTTTATTAACTCTTCTGTAGTAAATATTGAAGAAGTTGTTAATGATCTTCCCGAGCATGCCGATATTGTATACTTAAATTCAGAAATGGATGGAATAAAAGAAATTAGCAGTTACCTTGAGGGAAAAGAAAATATTGATACAATAAGAATCATATCTCATGGAAATGAAGGTTATTTTGTTCTAAATAATGAAGTAATTGATAATGACTTTATTAATCAAAATGCAGGTGATATAGCAAAATGGGGCAATGCACTTTCTGAAGATGGGGATATTATGATTTATGCCTGTAATATGGCAGAAACTTCTGAAGGAAAAGAGTTTGTTCAGAATCTTTCTGATATTACGGGTTGTGATGTGGCTGCATCTGATGATATTACAGGTGTAAGCGGTAACTGGGAACTGGAATTTTCTGTTGGAAATATTAATTCCAAATCAATTCAAATAACTAATTATAATAATAATTTAACAAATTTCTTAGTGACAAATACAGATGGTGATCTAAGCTCTGAGAATTCATTAGGATGGGCTATAACTCAATCAAATAATTCTATAGGGGTAGATGAAATAACTTTTGATGATTGTATCAACGGTATGATTATAACATCTGAACAGGAGTATGTAATCACTGATAATGTAGTAATTAGTGGTAATGGAACTGAAAATACAATAATCCAGGCTGCAGAAGACATTGATAACTCTGATCATAGGGTTCTAAGGCTATTTAATAATAGTTCAGAAGATATTAATATCGAATTATCTAATTTGACTATAATGAATGGTTATAGTGATAATGGTGCTGGTATTTTCATAGGTTCAAATTGTTCTCTTGCCCTGGACAATGTTACTATCTCCGATAATTACTCTACTAATAGTGGGGCAGCAATATTTAATGAGGGAACAATTTCTAGCATTATTAACAGTGAAATTTCTGATAATAATGCTGAACAAAATGGTGGGGGAATATATAATCGTGGAGAAATAACAGGCATAGTCAACTCTGATATTATAAATAATACTTCACTTAACAGTAATGGTGGAGGAATATATAACAGTAATCAAATTGGGAATATAACGAGTTCAACAATTTCCTATAATGATGCTAAGGCTTTTGGAGGGGGGATAATCAATCTTGGCGGGACAATAAGTATAATTGAAAACAGTTCAATAGAAAACAATGAAACAAAATTATATGATGGTGGTGGTATTTATAATCAGGGAACCATAAATGAAATTGATAGTACACAAGTTAATAATAACTCAGCTGCCCGTAAAGGAGGAGGAATAATAAACATTAGCACTGAAATTAACTTAATTGCTAATTCTTCTTTCGAGAATAATACTTCAGTAAGTGGCGGAGGTATTTTTAACACAGGAAATATTGTAAAGCTTGAAAATGTTACTTTTAGTGGGAACTCTGCGACATGTGTCGGCGGCGGAATATTTAATGGTGGGACAATTAATAATTTGATAGATATTACAATAACTTCAAATAGTGCGGATATATATGGTGGTGGAATATGTAACTATCAAACCTTAGGGCTTGTGTATGGAGTATATTTTACTGCTAATGCTGCAGGAGTTTCTGGTGGAGGAATATATAACTGTGGAGCTGTTAATAGTATTACTGATTCAGATTTTACTTTAAATCAATCTAATTATTATGGCGGAGCTGTTTATAATAAGGGAAGTATTGGAGTTATTACCAGCTGTGACTTTGATAGTAATTCATCAAGCCTAGGCGGAGGTGTATATAATACTTCAGGAGGTACGATAGGAATAATTAGTGAAGGGGACATTAAGAATAACACAGCAACTTCAGGTGGCGGCCTATATAATTCAGGTACAGTTATTAGTGTTAATAATATATCTCTTAATAACAATGAAGCTATAAGAGTAGGAGGTGGAATTTATAACTCAGGCTCAATTCTTGAACTTAATAGTAGTATAATAAGTACTAACCATGCAAAGAGCGGTGGGGGCATATGTAATCAGAATGGAACAATAACTTCCAGTGATTCAATAACTGTTCTACTTAATACTGCAGAGCTGGATGGTGGAGGGATTGCATGTTTGGGGGGGACTATCATAAGTTTAACTAATATTAGTTTAAGTTTAAACTCAACTGTTAATGGATGTGGAGGTGGAATATATAATACAGGCACAATCACCAGTTTAGATGGGGGAAGTATTAGCAGTAACTCTTCAGCTGGAAATGGCGGAGGAATTTACAATACGGGTATAAGTAATATTGCCGGAGTAATAATATCTAACAATACATCTACAGGTAATGGTGGTGGAATTGCAAATGATAATGGAGAAATGGAGCTATCTCAGAATGCATCGGTATTGAATAATACAGCCAATCAGTATGGCGGAGGTATCTACAATAGGGGACTGCTACAAATTATCAGTACTCAAATTAATGGCAACAGTTCTGTTCGAAATGGCGGAGGTATTACAAATTATGGAACAATTTTATCAATTAGCGGCTCTAAAATAAACAATAATACATCTAATGCCAGTGGTGGCGGGATTACCAATTGTGGATTAATTACTCAAATAAGCGATACTACTTTGAACGGAAATATATCACTTTGCGTTGGTGGTGGTATTTACAATGGTTCTTTAATTGAAAATATGATTAATGTGACCATCAGTTCTAATGAAACAGAACTGTATGGTGGAGGTATATGCAACTATGGAACTATTAAACTTGCTTCTGAACTGACTAGTGCAAACAACTCTGCAGGAAGCAGAGGCGGAAGTATATATAATAATGGTTTGATTGAACTTCTTCAGAACAGTGAACTTAGCTCGAATGATTCACTAAACGGCGGAGGAATATATAATAATAACGTAATTAATCAAGTTGATAATTGTATCATTTATGATAACACAGCCACCTATTCAGGCGGCGGAATTTTAAATTCCAGTGGCGGTGACATTGACACAATTACCAGAGTGTCAATAAAATGTAATGAAGCTTCATCAGGTGGGGGGGTATATAATTATGGAACGATTAATGACTTTAACTTAAGTGTTGTCGGAAATAATAGTGCCTCATCAAATGGTGGCGGGATATATAATAATGGTTCAATAGAATCTATGAACTTGACGATAACTGTGTTGAATTCTGCCCAAAATGGTGGTGGTATTTATAATGATAGTAATTTAAGTATAACTCAGTCAGCAATACTGCTGAACAGTGCTACAAATGGCGGTGGAATTTATAATAATGATACAATTGGAACAATAGACCAATCTGTTGTATTACTCAACAGTGCTACAGGAAATGGTGGCGGGATTTATAACAATGATACGATTAACAGTATTGATAGTTCGTATGTTCACTTTAATATTTTAAATAATACACACAATACTGATAATGCACAAATTATTGAAGAGATTCCAAATCCTATAGAAAGAGACTTAACTTATTACAATGGTAGTATTTCAGATATAATAAACAGTATAAATAATGTATCAGTTGAAGATCAACTAACAGTTCATAGTGCTTTTATGTCAGATTTTGAAAGAATTCTTACTGATTTTATTGATAATTAATTCGATTGATGTTTATATCCGAGGCAAAATAGTTGCAGAAAAACTAAAATGCCTTAGTATATACTTTCTTTTCCTTGGTTTTGTTCCTCCAGGTTTTGTATAGGTTTTCGAAAAACTCGATAATAATCGAGTCAGATTTTTCAATAAATAACTAAAAACAAAAATACCTTCGGTATAATTAAAAATTAAACCCGGATTGTGTGATTGAATGCTAAATAGTTTGGTAATGCTTTGCTTATCAGACTGTTAAAAAATTCTGAAGCGTACATGTTTTATACGTTGAAGAACTTTATAACAATATGCAATGTTAATGATTGCTGAAATATAAAGCATTCAAACGCATTATCTGGGTTAAAGGTTATATAACAATTTTCCATTTAACGGATTCTGTCCGTATTTCTCGCATAATTCAATTAAAATATCTTCATGTGTAATTCCGACATTCATCACACTGTCATTTCCCCCGTAATAAATAAGAATTCTGCCATCTCCAAGAGAGACAGCACCGCAGCAGAAAACAACATTTGGGACATGTACGTATGTTCTGTTGTTAATACAGCAATCACTTGCTGTTGGAAATAATATTGGAATACTTGACATCTTAATTCTATCTGGGTTGTGTAAGTCATGAAGTGCGACACATAATACGTATGGGTTGCCATCCATAGTAGTTCTTACTCCATGGAAAATATTCAACCAACCTTTATCTGTTTTTATTGGGGGAGCACAGGGCCCAATCTTTGCCTGAAAAGCACTTGGGCCAAATCCTGTTTGCATTAAAGGTTTATCTACAACATTCCATATATTGCTTTTCCAATCATCAGAATAACCAATTCTTATTTGGGCAAAAATACCGCCTACATCACCTTCTGTGTTATCATTTGGTCTGAAAAGTCCAACATATTTAGCATTAATTTTTTCATCAAAAAGTACTACGTTCCTCATATCACAATCAAGAACCGGGCCTCTTCTAATATACGTGTTAAAATCTTTAGTTGTAATTAATGATACCCTTACTCTATCTTTTACTGTATTATGATAGGCGCTGTAAATTATTGCATATTCATTATCAAGTTTCATTATTCGTGGATCTTCAAGTCCACCTGATTCATTTTCTATTAGTTGGGTTTTGTCTGTGCCTTCTCCAAAAAGATCATTTTCTTTTGCTGGTACTAATGCTGGTTTTGAGTCTATTTTCCATTCAGATACACCATTGCTGCTTCTGGCAAGCCCAATTACACTAATGCCGCATCTTAAGTGAGATCTAAATAGCATAATGTATTCATTTCCTGTAAAAACCACTCCGGAATTATGAACAGTCATTACCTGATACTTAGGATCAATCCAAATTTTATTTACATCTTCAGCGGTAATAATAGGGTTGTCTATATAACGTTCAACAGGGTTATTTAGATTTACTTCAACTTTTTTACCGCATGGGAATTCAACATTTCTTTTTAACAGATCTATCATAAAAACTCTCCTCCAATAAATTTTTTTTTATATCTAAAAAGAATAAGTTAGGTAGTTTCAATCCAAATTTTAGCATATTTCACCGTATTTTCGAATTTATTCGTTACCATTATTTGAAATAACTCTTGGAAAAGTGGTTTTAAAAATTGTGTGATATAGAATGTAAACTAGTAACAATACCTTTTCCTAAAATAAATATTTGCCTGATATCATTGTAAATGCTTATGCTATAATATATAGCGATACAGATACAAACAGTAAAAAAAACAAATTTTACTCCTTAAAATATACAATAAGTTTGTATTTGAGATATAATTAAATATTAACTGATATTGTATTTGAGGGATATTTGTGGGGGTAGTTTTATAAATTATAAGGAATTTTATGTTTAAAAGTATTTTTAGTTCTCAAAATTGTAAGCTGTATTTAAAAGAAGATCATTCAAATGTGAGAAAAGTAATTGCAACAACGGCAGAAACAAGACTAATATGTAATGATCCATTTGTTGTCGGTGTAAAATATACAGGGATGCTTTCAAAGGCCTGTTCATTTGTTATGTCAGGCTTAACTGAATCAGGGCTTATTTTGCCAAAAGAGAAAGAAACTATTGTATTTAATGTTTTAAGAGGAGGGTTGAATTTTGGTCTTCGTGAAGCTTTAGCTGATGCGTATGGCTGGAATGAACATGGTTCAGCATTCATTAGTGCCCAAAGGGCTCGAATAAAAAAGGATTCAGAACAATGGCATATTACTGAGAGCCATTATAAAAAAGTCTATGTTCCCAAAATAGCTACAGTTGTGTTGGGGGACGTTGTTGCAACTGGGACTAGTCTTCATCATGCAATGAATGAATTAATTCATTCAGTTAAAAAAAGCAATTCACAATTAAGGAATATTGTGTTCTTTACTATAGGAGGAGAGAGATCAGAAAGGATAATTGAAGAAGCTGATAAAAAATGCAGGCAGCTATTTCCTGATTATGAGAGCTCTATTGTTGTTTATTTTGAAGGCTGCTTTAAAGTGGCGGACACAGAAACTGATTTATATATAAAAATAACGGGGACTGATTTATTAAGACTAAACTCTCATATGGCTCCGGAATTTGTTGAATCGCAGTATGAAAATCCTTCGTATCCTTTGGAACGATGCACAATATATGATGCCGGTTCCCGTGCTTTTTGGCTTCCTGAATATAAGGAGGATGTGAAACAGTATTGGGAAAGTGTTTTATCATTAGCTGATAGTGGTGTATCATTTCAGGACTTATTAGGTAGACGGTTTCCAAGTCTCGACGCTAAACGCTTTGGAAATGTTGATCTGAAAGATATTTGTAAAAAACAATTGGATAAATTTGATCAGTAAGAGTTGTATTGTTGTACTCGAAAACGTTTTTTTCAAAACCTGATTAAAATCGAGTTTATTTTTTAGTATAAAAGCAAAAAATTAAAATACCTTTGGTATATTTGTATTAAAAGAGTGAATGCAGTACCTACTTTTGTAGTTACTGCATTTTCATCTTTTAAGGTTTAAAGAAAAAAGAATCTTAGTATAAAAAGTATTGCTAAAATAATCAGCAATGGATTTAAATCTTTAAGTTTCAGCGTAGCGGATTTTAATATTACATAGGTAATTACTCCAAATACAATCCCTTCAGCGATACTGTATGCAAGCGGCATCATTATTATTGAAAAAAATGCCGGTATTGATTCCGAAAAATCGTTGAAGTCTATTTTTAGAATAGGTGTTAGCATAAAGAGTCCAACCAATATTAGAGCAGGGGCTGTTGCGCATGATGGGATCATTAAAAATATAGGAGAGAAAAATAGTGAAAGCGCAAATAAGATTGCCACTGTAAAAGCAGTAAGTCCTGTTCTTCCTCCTTCAGCAACTCCTGCAGCACTTTCTACATAAGTTGTAACTGCACTTGTTCCTAAAGCAGCTCCTGCAGTCGTAGCTATAGCATCTGCAAAGAGAGCTTCTTTCATATTTGGCATTTTTCCATTTTTATCGAGCATGTTAGCTTTTGATGCAACTCCTACCAGAGTTCCTATTGTGTCAAAAAGGTCTATAAAAAGAAAAGTTAAAACAATTACCAGCATATCTAGGGTAAAAATATTTGAGAATTGAAATTTACAGAAAATTGGTGCTACTGAAGGCGGAAGACTCATTAGTTTAAGCCCTTCCGGAAGGTGAGTTATTCCAAATGGAATACCTATTAATGCAGACACAACTATAGCAATCAAAAGAGCGCCTTTAATATTTTTTATAAGAAGGTAGCCGCCGATAATAACTCCGATATATGCAATGATCGCTTCAGAAGAAATAGGTGAAAGTGTGAGAGGTATTCCTGATAATGATTTGCCATCGTGTGCGATTGACATACCTGTTTTAATTATACCTCCATTGACCAATCCAATAAAGGCAATAAAAAGACCTATCCCGCATGATATTGATTGTTTGAGAGTATATGGGATGGCATTTACAATTGCTTCACGAATATTTGTCAAAGTAAGAATAATGAAAATAATACCTTCTAGGAATACTGCTGTTAAAGCAAAGTGCCATGAATACCCCATAGTTAGAACAACAGTATAAGCAAAAAAAGCATTTAATCCCATCCCCGGGGCGAGTCCAAAAGGAAGGTTTGCATAGAATGCCATTATTAGAGTACCAATTGTTGCTGTAAGTGCAGTTGTTGTAACAAGTGCACCCATATCCATACCTGTTTGCGAAAGTACCATTGGGTTAACAGCAAGAATGTATGCCATTGTCATAAAAGTAGTAATACCTGCAACTACCTCTGTTTTTACTGTTGTGTTTCTTTCTTTGAGTTTAAAAAAATTCTCTAGCATGTTTTTCTTTCAATTTTAAGTTTATTTATTGACTTTAGTTATATATGGGTATGAAAAGTTATACTATGTTGAGCTAACTGTACTTGTATTGAACAATGATTCAAACTGAATTTCTTATTAAGTTTTGAATTTCTACTAAGTTTTTTGAATATTAAGAAGATAAGAAAACGAGAAGTCAAAACAGGAAAATGTAGGTATAAATTTATACATGTCCTAGAAATTATTCACTTGAATAAAAATTAAATAGTTAAAATAATCAAATGATCGAATCTGCTCTTTAAGAACATATAGATATTTATTTTGTATGAACTTGTCTACAATTTATTGTATTCCATAAAATATTCTTGTCGCTTTAGATGTATCATGTTATCTCTACTACTAATAAACTTATCTAACTATATATTGCTCTTTAATGAGGGAGAAGGTCTACAAGCTATTTTACTTAGGTTACATGCAAGAGAGTTTATACCGGAGGTATTCTCGTTTTTTATTTTTTCGGCAAAAGTTAATCTCGAAGAAAGATTAAGTTTTTTGAAAACTATTTTGTTTTGGGTATATATACTTTTTATCATGGTAATAGGGGAGAATAGTTAATATTTTTTAATTAATAGTTTTTTGTTTCTATTTTGTTTTTTAAGGTTGTAGCATTCTGCTAATGGTTGAAAGAAAAAAGTAATTAAAACAATCTGTGATGTCGGTAAAAAAGTAAAAAGTTACATAATAATACCCACAAACAAGAAACAGTAGCGGAAAAATAAGACAATATTTTTTTTTAATTTGAGAACGAATCTTAAAGTTCTTACATTAAACTGTATTAATTAGCAAAAAATCTTTATTACAAGCGAATAAAACTTCTTTTAAAGACAATCTCTGTAGTACATATATAGGAGGAATAATGGGGAGAAAATTATTTATTTTTTTGACTATGATAAGTCTAATATTATCCGCTTGTAAGAATCTTGATGATTATCGTGAAGAGCGTGTAAAGAAAGCCAATAGTGCCTTTAAACAGATCAAAGAGAACAAATTTCCCACAGACGCAATCTTATCATTACCCTACTGTATAGAACTTGCCCTTAAAAATAATCTTGACCTGAAAGTCTACGAACTCAAAGAAGCAGTTAATAAAGAGAAGAAAACAGCAGCAATGCTTGGCATGCTTCCTGATTTGATGATAACCAATGATCTTACCTACAGAACAAATGAACCCGGAGCAAAAAGTGTATATTTGACAGGTCCGCAGGCTGGGCAGACTTCTCTTGCCTACAGTAAAAGTACTAATCCTTTTGAAAATCGTGTAAGAGCGGAACTTCTTTTCAGTGCAATTGACTTCGGTCTTGCCTTCTGTACCTATGTGCAGCAGGATGACAGACAGATATTGACATCCGAGCAGCGGAGACGTGCAGCCCAGAATCTTATTCTTGATGTTACCAGGTCATACTTACGCGTTGCAGCCGCCCAGTATGCAATGGAAAAGACAGAAAAGATGATAAAACTTTCCATAGAAACAGAGAAACTCCTCCAGGAAATGGCAAAACGTAAAACAGTACCCCTGGTAAGTGTACTTGAGGAGAACAAGAAATTCATAGTATTAAAAAAATCCCTGATGGAATATAAAAGAAGCTATCAGAATTCCTGCATTGAGCTTCGTTCTCTTATGGGATATTATCCTACACATGAAATTAAAGTAGATACTTCCGCAATGAATGAACTTACAGAACTTCCTGTTCCCGATATAGAACTTCTTGAAGAGGCGGCACTGATAGAGCGCCCAGAACTCTACCAGCTTGATATTCAGAAGCATATAACGGTAATGGAGGCAAGAAAGACCATAATAACAATGTTTCCTAACGTACAGTTATTCCTTGACTTTACCAATTCCACTAATCCGTTTCTATATCACATGTCATGGTGGGAAATGGGAGCAAGAGCCGCATACAATTTGTTAAAGCTTCCGCAGAGAATGGAACAGTATTTCGCGCTTGATGCAGAAAGTGACCAGATACAGGCTCAGACAGTAGCACTTTCTGTAGGTATAATAGCGCAGGTGAGAATAGCTCATGCCAATCTAATAGAAGTAAAGGACAGATATAAACTTGCAGAAGATCTTTACGAAGTTTACAAAAAACACGAGGATGTGGCGGAAATACACGCACAGTCAGCAGGAGATCTTTCTAAAATCGATCTCAGCAGAATAAAGATCGAATCTGCACAGAGAGCTATAGAACGTACACAGGCACTTGGTAATTATTATCTTGCGTATTTTCGTCTTTTAAATGCGGTCGGAATTGAGTCCTTTGACAAAACCGAGCTTGAAAAGCTTGAAAAACGTATTGAAGCATCAATTAATAATGAGATAGAAGATGTTCTTAATGATATTGCAGACTACAAAAAAGAAATAGACAAAATAGAAGCTAAAATAGAACGCTTAACATTAAATATGAATAAATATAAAATAGCTATAAATAAAATAAATGGCGAAATAAAGAAAATAAAACTTCAGCTTAAAAAGACTAAAATAAATAAATATGATATAAGAGTTTGTATGAAAGATGGAGTTTTTGTGAAGACCTATAATTCAGAAAATTTGATTAGACTTAATAACTATAATAAAAATATTGAGAAATATTGGGCGACTATAAGGGGATATCAAACAAAAATAAATTACTACACAAAAGAGAAATCAAAAATTCAGGAAAAGCTACAAATATCAACAAATGTAAAAAATAAGCATTATAAAAAAATATCTAAATATAATATAGCGATAGATAAAATGATTAAAGAAGAAGATGAAATATGTAATAAAAAAGAAAATCGTCTAGTAAATCATTATGACAAAATAATAGAGACTGAAGGTGATATTTCAAAAGAGTCAAATTCTTAAACCTAACTTGGGGAGGGATGTAGGCCTTGGCTATTTATGAACTTGAAGAGAGAGTGTATTTTGATGGTGCAATTGCTGTTGATGTAGCAGAAGTTTCAGAAGTTTTGGATGATTCAACTGATGTTGATGATATACAAAGTTTAGATGCCGCTACTGAGAGTATAGAAGATTGTATTATTAATTATTTTAATTTTATTGAACCATCAGAGTATAGTACAAATTTAGATGGGTTAGAAACTGCTATTGCAAACATTGAAACTGTTGAGCTTTCTGATATTATAGAAGACTTGCAGAATGGTATAACTGAATTTCAGGTGCCAAAGTTGCTTCTGGTTTCTTCTGAACTATCTGATATAGTAACAGCAGATGATAGTACATTTGTCGTTGAATATACTTCTGATACTTCTCTTGAACTTTTGCTTGAAAGTATTAGAAGTGAAGTTTTAGAGCTGAATGTTGAAGTTACTGACATTTTAATTGAATTAGCTACTGCCGATGGAAATGTAGATATTACAGGGCTTGCTACCGATGATGGATTACTGGTTACTGAAAATTCGCAATGGGCTGATGAATTGACTCAAATTATTGGTCTGACAGCGGAAGATTTAATATCTGATATTACAGATCATAAATTATCGCTGGATAATTCTGAGAATATACAGAATGCAGAGGAATCTTTAACTATCACACAAGAAGCTCTACCTTCCAGCTTGTCCGATGAAGTCCTGTCACAACCTGAAATTTTAGCTGAGCTGGACAGCAATACTCAAGCAGATATAATAGCTGACAATTCACAACTTGTTACTAATTATTCTATCTATATCATAGATTCGGCTGTTGAAGATACTGATCAAATTATTGATGAAATACCTGAAGATTCAATTGTTGTTGAACTTGGAGAGGGAGAAGGTATTGAAAAAATTTCTGAAATTATCAACAGTTATACAAATATAGATTCCATTCACATAGTATCAGAAGCTAATTATGCTCAGATTATGCTTGGGAATGATGTTATTACGGATGAAAATATATCTGATTATCAGGAATTATTTTCATCATGGAATGATAATCTTACAGAAGATGCTGATATTCTCTTTTATGGCTGTGATATTGCAAAGGAAATTCAGGGGCAGAACGTAGTTACACAAATATCTGAGTGGACAGGAGCTGATGTTGCTGCGTCAACTGATATAACAGGAGGTGAATCAGGCGATTGGGACTTGGAATATTCTACAGGTAATATTGAAAGCGAAATTATTAATGTAGATGACTACAGTCACCATCTTGAAACATATACTGTAACTTCTGCTGATGATACTGATACAGCGGGTACTCTTCGCTGGGCTATTAATCAGTCAAATACGTCAGTAGATGTAGATGATACTATTAATATTCAGGATTCAATTGATGAAATCGAAATAAGTTCACAGTTACCGACTATTACAGATAGTGTCACTATAAACGGTGGTGATGGCGTAACTGTAAAAGTTGAAGTATCATATGCTGAATATCTGGATGATACGAGTTTAACTGTATCTGATTATCGTGTTTTCAGTATAAATGCTCTTGATAAAACCATTACTATATCAAATATGACTATTCATGGTGGAGATATTTCAAAAAATGCTGATACTGAAGCTGGTTATGGAGGTGGAATTTATATAGCAGTGGGTACTGTTGAATTGAATAGTTTTATTATTTCGGGTTCTTGTGCATATAATGGTGGTGGGATATACAACAATGAAGGAACCCTTACCGTAATTAACTCTACGATTGAAGAAAACACTGCAGCATGGAATGGTGGTGGAATAGATAATGATGAGGGAACTGTTGTTGTAAAAACATCTACTTTCAGCGGAAATGAAGCAGTCAATGGAGGTGGAGGTGTTTATAACTATAGTAATGCCAATTTATCAATTACTTTTTCTACAATTAGTAATAATGAGGCAGGTTATGGAGGAGGTATTAATAATACAGATGGAATTCTTACTTTAACATCTTCCACTGTCTGCGGAAATACCGCAATTTACCAAGGAGGTGGTATATACAGTGTTAAGCAGAATAGTTTGCCGGAGTTTACAGCTGCTAATTCAATAATAGCTTATAACTGGAAAGGTAGTGGTGCTTCATCTGCTTATCAGGATGTATATAATTATTATGGAAAGATCTATGGTAATTATATTATATATGGTGAATATGATAGTAAAACAGTATCGTCTGTGCCTGATTGGGGCACAGGTGATAATAATACAGAATATACTTATAAATCTGATGGGAAAGGTGATACACTCTTTGATGATTACAGCTTAGTAACTGGAACCAATAATATTTATCAACCTGAATTAGCTTTAAATGGAGGAACTACAAAGACTGTAGCATTGGCAGATGGTAGTATTGCAGAAGGAACAGGGATATTTACAGGTTATTATAATATTACAGATTTGGCATTTAGTGAAGATGGTGGAACTACATGGAAGTCTGTTGAGGACGGCTCCAGTGTTACACAAGCTGTTGATAAAATTACAGAAGATCAGCGGGGTGTAGATATATCTGAATTACCATGTGTAGGAGCATTTTATTCAAATCCTACTTACTATTATTACAGGACAGATAATGATGGTGATTGGAGCGATAATTCAAACTGGGAAGTTTCCGCAAATGGTGTTTTATGGAGAAAAGCAGAAAATTACGGAATGGATTCACCAGATGCTGAAAATAGTTTAAGTATTTTGGTGCAGAATGATATAACAGTAGATAATAATGTAAATGTCGATCAGACAACGATAAACGAAAATGGTAGTGTAACTATTGAGGATGGTATTGAGTTTACCGTAGTTAATGGGACAGGCGATGATTTAACTATTTCCGGCACAATATCTGAGTCCGGAACTGGAAGTTTGAAGCTTGACCCTTTTACAGATGTTGTATACGACGGAGGTGACCAGACTATAATTGCTGCTGATTATTATAATCTTACTGCTGCAGGAACAGGAGTAAAAACTGTTGAAGATGGAGCTTCAATAAGTAAGCAAGGATATATTATTGATGATGCTAAGATTCTGATTACAGTAACAGCAACAGCCGAAGATAAAACTTATGATGGCACAGTTGATGCTACAGTTGATGTTACTATTATAAACAATATTTTTGAATTATTCTATAGTGTTTCTGTATCTGGAACTGGAACGTTTGATACTAAAAATGCAGGAGATGATATTGAAGTTACAGTTACTCTTTCTTTGGATAATACAACACAGTATACGTTGGGTTCTGTAACGACGGTTATAACCGATGCCACAATCAGTGCCAAAGAGCTTACCGTAAGCGGAATGACCGATAACAAGACTTATGACGGAACAGTAACAGGTGATCTTGATGTATCCTCGGCTTCACTTGACGGAGTGATAAGCGGAGACAGTGTGAGCCTGAATACAGATTTGGCATCCGTAAGTGATTACAGCAGTAAAAATGCAGGAACGTATACAGTAACAGTTTCCGGTCTGAGTCTTGATGATAATGATTATGGAAACTATACCCTTGGTGATACAGTTGAATTGACCGATGCCACAATCCGTGCCAAAGAGCTTACCGTAAGCGGAATGACCGATAACAAGACTTATGACGGAACAGCAACAGGTGATCTTGATGTATCCTCGGCTTCACTTGACGGAGTGATAAGCGGAGACAGTGTGAGCCTGAATACAGATTTGGCATCCGTAAGTGATTACAGCAGCAAAAATGCAGGAACGTATACAGTAACAGTTTCCGGTCTGAGTCTTGATAATAATAATTATGGAAACTATACCCTTGGTGATACAGTTGAATTGACCGATGCCACAATCCGTGCCAAAGAGCTTACCGTAAGCGGAATGACCGATAACAAGACTTATGACGGAACAGCAACAGGTGATCTTGATGTATCCTCGGCTTCACTTGACGGAGTGATAAGCGGAGACAGTGTGAGCCTGAATACAGATTTGGCATCAGTAAGTGATTACAGCAGCAAAAATGCAGGAACGTATACAGTAACAGTTTCCGGTCTGAGCCTTGATGATAATGATTATGGAAACTATACCCTTGGTGATACAGTTGAATTGACCGATGCCACAATCCGTGCCAAAGAGCTTACCGTAAGCGGAATGACCGATAACAAGACTTATGACGGAACAGCAACAGGTGATCTTGATGTATCCTCGGCTTCACTTGACGGAGTGATAAGCGGAGACAGTGTAAGCCTGAATACAGATTTGGCATCAGTAAGTGATTACAGCAGTAAAAATGCAGGAACGTATACAGTAACAGTTTCCGGTCTGAGCCTTGATGATAATGATTATGGAAACTATACCCTTGGTGGTACAGTTGAATTGACCGATGCCACAATCCGTGCCAAAGAGCTTACCGTAAGCGGAATGACCGATAACAAGACTTATGACGGAACAGCAACAGGTGATCTTGATGTATCCTCGGCTTCACTTGACGGAGTGATAAGCGGAGACAGTGTGAGCCTGAATACAGATTTGGCATCAGTAAGTGATTACAGCAGCAAAAATGCAGGAACGTATACAGTAACAGTTTCCGGTCTGAGTCTTGATGATAATGATTATGGAAACTATACCCTTGGTGATACAGTTGAATTGACCGATGCCACAATCCGTGCCAAAGAGCTTACCGTAAGCGGAATGACCGATAACAAGACTTATGACGGAACAGCAACAGGTGATCTTGATGTATCCTCGGCTTCACTTGACGGAGTGGTAAGCGGAGACAGTGTAAGCCTGAATACAGATTTGGCATCAGTAAGTGATTACAGCAGCAAAAATGCAGGAACGTATACAGTAACAGTTTCCGGTCTGAGCCTTGATAATAATGATTATGGAAACTATACCCTTGGTGATACAGTTGAATTGACCGATGCCACAATCCGTGCCAAAGAGCTTACCGTAAGCGGAATGACCGATAACAAGACTTATGACGGAACAGCAACAGGTGATCTTGATGTATCCTCGGCTTCACTTGACGGAGTGATAAGCGGAGACAGTGTGAGCCTGAATACAGATTTGGCATCAGTAAGCGATTACAGCAGTAAAAATGCAGGAACGTATACAGTAACAGTTTCCGGTCTGAGCCTTGATGATAATGATTATGGAAACTATACCCTTGGTGATACAGTTGAATTGACCGATGCCACAATCCGTGCCAAAGAGCTTACCGTAAGCGGAATGACCGATAACAAGACTTATGACGGAACAGCAACAGGTGATCTTGATGTATCCTCGGCTTCACTTGACGGAGTGATAAGCGGAGACAGTGTGAGCCTGAATACAGATTTGGCATCAGTAAGCGATTACAGCAGTAAAAATGCAGGAACGTATACAGTAACAGTTTCCGGTCTGAGCCTTGATGATAATGATTATGGAAACTATACCCTTGGTGATACAGTTGAATTGACCGATGCCACAATCCGTGCCAAAGAGCTTACCGTAAGCGGAATGACCGATAACAAGACTTATGACGGAACAGCAACAGGTGATCTTGATGTATCCTCGGCTTCACTTGACGGAGTGATAAGCGGAGACAGTGTGAGCCTGAATACAGATTTGGCATCCGTAAGTGATTACAGCAGCAAAAATGCAGGAACGTATACAGTAACAGTTTCCGGTCTGAGCCTTGATGATAATGATTATGGAAACTATACCCTTGGTGATACAGTTGAATTGACCGATGCCACAATTCGTGCCAAAGAGCTTACCGTAAGCGGAATGACCGATAACAAGACTTATGACGGAACAGCAACAGGTGATCTTGATGTATCCTCGGCTTCACTTGACGGAGTGATAAGCGGAGACAGTGTGAGCCTGAATACAGATTTGGCATCCGTAAGTGATTACAGCAGCAAAAATGCAGGAACGTATACAGTAACAGTTTCCGGTCTGAGTCTTGATAATAATAATTATGGAAACTATACCCTTGGTGATACAGTTGAATTGACCGATGCCACAATCCGTGCCAAAGAGCTTACCGTAAGCGGAATGACCGATAACAAGACTTATGACGGAACAGCAACAGGTGATCTTGATGTATCCTCGGCTTCACTTGACGGAGTGATAAGCGGAGACAGTGTGAGCCTGAATACAGATTTGGCATCAGTAAGTGATTACAGCAGCAAAAATGCAGGAACGTATACAGTAACAGTTTCCGGTCTGAGCCTTGATGATAATAATTATGGAAACTATACCCTTGGTGATACAGTTGAATTGACCGATGCCACAATCCGTGCCAAAGAGCTTACCGTAAGCGGAATGACCGATAACAAGACTTATGACGGAACAGCAACAGGTGATCTTGATGTGTCCTCGGCTTCACTTGACGGAGTGATAAGCGGAGACAGTGTGAGCCTGAATACAGATTTGGCATCAGTAAGTGATTACAGCAGCAAAAATGCAGGAACGTATACAGTAACAGTTTCCGGTCTGAGTCTTGATGATAATGATTATGGAAACTATACCCTTGGTGATACAGTTGAATTGACCGATGCCACAATCCGTGCCAAAGAGCTTACCGTAAGCGGAATGACCGATAACAAGACTTATGACGGAACAGCAACAGGTGATCTTGATGTATCCTCGGCTTCACTTGACGGAGTGATAAGCGGAGACAGTGTGAGCCTGAATACAGATTTGGCATCCGTAAGTGATTACAGCAGCAAAAATGCAGGAACGTATACAGTAACAGTTTCCGGTCTGAGCCTTGATGATAATGATTATGGAAACTATACCCTTGGTGATACAGTTGAATTGACCGATGCCACAATCCGTGCCAAAGAGCTTACCGTAAGCGGAATGACCGATAATAAGACTTATGACGGAACAGCAACAGGTGATCTTGATGTATCCGGTGCAGAGCTTGATCCAGATGAAATAATAAGCGGAGACAGTGTAAGCCTGAATACAGATTTGGCATCCGTAAGTGATTACAGCAGTAAAAATGCAGGAACGTATACAGTAACAGTTTCCGGTCTGAGTCTTGATAATAATGATTATGGAAACTATACCCTTGGTGATACAGTTGAATTGACCGATGCCACAATCCGTGCCAAAGAGCTTACCGTAAGCGGAATGACCGATAATAAGACTTATGACGGAACAGCAACAGGTGATCTTGATGTATCCGGTGCAGAGCTTGATCCAGATGAAATAATAAGCGGAGACAGTGTAAGCCTGAATACAGATTTGGCATCAGTAAGTGATTACAGCAGCAAAAATGCAGGAACGTATACAGTAACAGTTTCCGGTCTGAGCCTTGATGATAATGATTATGGAAACTATACCCTTGGTGATACAGTTGAATTGACCGATGCCACAATCCGTGCCAAAGAGCTTACCGTAAGCGGAATGACTGATAACAAGACTTATGACGGAACAGCAACAGGTGATCTTGATGTATCCGGTGCAGAGCTTGATCCAGATGAAATAATAAGCGGAGACAGTGTGAGCCTGAATACAGATTTGGCATCCGTAAGTGATTACAGCAGCAAAAATGCAGGAACGTATACAGTAACAGTTTCCGGTCTGAGCCTTGATGATAATGATTATGGAAACTATACCCTTGGTGATACAGTTGAATTGACCGATGCCACAATCCGTGCCAAAGAGCTTACCGTAAGCGGAATGACCGATAATAAGACTTATGACGGAACAGCAACAGGTGATCTTGATGTATCCGGTGCAGAGCTTGATCCAGATGAAATAATAAGCGGAGACAGTGTAAGCCTGAATACAGATTCTGCATCAGTAAGTGATTACAGCAGTAAAAATGCAGGAACGTATACAGTAACAGTTTCCGGTCTGAGTCTTGATAATAATGATTATGGAAACTATACCCTTGGTGATACAGTTGAATTGACCGATGCCACAATCCGTGCCAGGCAATTAACAGTAAACGGAATTGGCGAAGGCAGCAGTACTTATGGAGATTTTTTGGAAACAGGAAATGTAACATTTACCGGAGCGGTTTCAGGAGATGACGTAACTTTGACAGCTTCAATCTTAAACCCTGAATACAGTAGCAGCAATAATCTTAAAGCAGGCAGTTATAAGCAGACAGTAGAGAATTCTGATATTGGTGGTTCTGATGCTGGTAATTATACAGTATCCTACACACCAACAGCAGATGACTATACAGTTTATAAGCTTGCACTGGCTGGAAGTATAGCCGAAGGTTCTTCTGTGTATGGCGATGCCTTAAATCCCGGAGTAGCCAGTTTTGATAATGCTTTGGCAGGAGACGACATTACAGCTGTAGTATCAGTAGATACAAGTGGTAATGAAAGCAGTACAGGCCACCTTAATGCGGGTAGTTATGACGATATTGAATATATAAGCAGCTTAACAGGAACAGATGCGTCCAACTATACATATAGTTCAGTAGTCGGAGATTATGAAGTGTCAAAACGAGTATTGATTGTAAGCTCAATCGATGAGGGTTCCAGTATATATGGAGGAGATGTTACTCCCGGGACAGTACAATGGACCGGCGGAGTTGATGGAGATGATATTTCAGTTGAAGCATCAATTTCAGACCCTAAATATAGTTCTAGCGGGCATTTAAAGGCCGGGAGTTATAATCAGACAGTAGATGATTCAGGGTTGGGGGGAGATGATAATCTTAATTATACAATATCGTATTATACTACGAGTGAAAAAAATTATACTGTTAATAAACTTGAAATGACTGTAAATATTATTGCGTATAATAAAGTATATGATGGAACAGTTTCTGCCACTGTCAGTTTAAGTAGTGATAATATATTAGTCGGGGATACTGTTAATATTAGTTATGATTCTGCTGAATTTGCTGATAAGAATGTTGGAACAGAGCTTGTAATTGTTAAAAGTATATCAATAGATGGAACTGATGCAGATAATTATAGCTTAGTACTTTCAATGGAAGGAGCTAATATTACAACAGCAGATATAACTCCTAAAGATTTGAGTATAACAGCTGATAATGTAGTGAAAGGGTATGGAGATATTCTAACCGGAGAGACAGGATATACTGAATTTAATGCCGATGGTCTTGTCGTAGGAGAGAATATAGGAAGTGTTACTGTAAATTATGGAGAGGGTGCTGAAGCTTTGGCACCTTTGGGAGTGTATGAGGATTCTGTTGTAATCAGTGATGCTGTCGGAGGGACTTTTGATATTTCAAATTATACAGTAACCTATGTGAGCGGCAATATAGTAGTGACAGGTGAGGGGGGGGGGATAAACGATGGGACAGATTTAGAAACCCGTACTAAATGGAGAACTGCCATTGATAAAAAGGTAGCTGATGATACAGATGGTTTTTACAGTAAAACCCGCTTAGGATGGAAGTCGATCGATAAAACTGAAGACTTTTACGATGAAGGAGTAGAATGGGTGGCAGGTTATACAGATCCTCTTTCAGATGAGTCTGGAGCTTATGAATCGAAGATTTCAAATAAAGAATATAATATTGATAATAAAGATGGAGAATATGATGTAGACATACAAACGAGTTCTGTTTTCAATAATGACAACGAATACAGTGTTTTATATGATGTGGAACCAAATGCAGGAATCAGTGAGGATAGTAGTTTTCAGGTATATGGAGAGAATGATGTTGAGGAAAACAGTTATTTAATCTCTGATAATGGATCTGTGCTGAATGAAAGTAAAGAAAATAGTATCACCTTTACTGAAACGAAAAAAACTGCATCATATTCGGAGTATAAAGTTGCAACTGCTGACTCAAATATAAAGAAACCTGAACTAATTGATATAAATAAACTTTTAAATCAATTTAGTGACTCTAAAATAGAAAATAAGACAGGTATATGCAGTGCTGTACAGAAATGGTTTAAGTTCGGTTCGAATAAGAAAATTCAATCACATTTTTTTCTGAATAATATATCTTAAAAAAGAAGGACAGCTTATATTGCTGTCCAAACTGAATAATATGACTTGCTGCTTTATTTAAATTATTTTTTAGATTTTTGCTTCTCTTGATTATTTATATAAAACCCTTCTGGAACATTATAGTTTTTGGAAGCAAGTATACCTCTTAGAATATCAGGTCTATCTGTTATAATACCGTCGACTTTCCAGGAAATCATTTTATACATCATATTATAGTCAAAATCTGTTTTATCTTCTTCGACCCATCCCCATGGAACAACTTTTAAACCCAGTTTATGGGCTTCATCCAGATCTTTTTCTGTCAAATCTCTTATGAAAGGTTCCCAGCAGTAGCCGCCGAGGTGTTTTATCATTTTAGGAAATGAGTAATCAAAATCTTTAGGTTTATAGCCTGCCATCCATGTTCCAGGTTCTGAATCTGAAAGAGTTTCAGTTGTATGGTCTGTCAGATAAGCTGTTTTGATGTTTGGATCAAGTTTATTTAATTCAATAAGATCTCTCCAGTCAAAAGCCTGTATTTCTGTTCTATCGATAATATCTTCATCTTTGAGTATTTTATAGATGGCTTCAGCATATTCTTTTGGTGTGGCAGACATATCCGATTTTGTCGGGTCGTTTTTTATTTCAATTTGAAAACCTACTTTATTTCCGGCTATTTCTTTTACATATTTGATTGCTTCTACGAGTGTGGGAAGTTTGACAGTGTCTATTCTAGCCTGGTGAGGAAATAGTTTAGCGTAATTTATCCCCGGTTTGGATTTTCCAACATTGTATTCTTTTATTTCTTTTAAAGTCAAGTTATGGATTGGAGTTGGAGTTTTAATCCAGTTTCCGTTTTTATCCCTGGTAATATCAGGATTAAGCCCTAGGTCATGAGTAATTATTAAAATACCGTCTTTGCTCATGTTTACGTCCATATCAACATAATCTACACCTATTCTTAGGGCAGCTTTATAAGCGGGTATTGTTTGTTCAGGCATTAATGCCCTGATACCCCGATGTCCATAAACTTCGATTACTCCTTCCGGTGTAATTTTACCGTTATATTTTTCTACTCTTGAAATGTTATCATTTGCTGATAATAACAGTCCGGTGATCATTATTAAACTTGCTAATATACCAGTTTTCATTTTATCCTCTTTTTATAAAAATTAAAAACTCTTATGTCGAATATCTTTAATTATATTTTGTTCATCGACAAAAACCAGTGTGGGTTTTAATGTTTTTGCCTCTTGATCATTATATTCTGCATATGAAGCGATAATCACTTTATCTTTAGGAGATACAAGTCTTGCTGCTGCGCCATTGAGGCAAATTTCCCCTTCTTTGCCAGGAATAACATAAGTGGAAAAGCGTTCTCCGTTATTGCAGTTATATATTTCAACTTTTTCAAAAGGGAGCATGTCAGCGTGTTCATAGAGGTTAGGACAGATACTTATGGAACCAAAATATTCCAATTTGGCTTCTGTTACTGTTGCCATATGAATTTTAGATTTTAACATAGTTCTTTTCATTTTTTTCTCCATATTATTCGTATTTCTTAATTTTATTCGATTTCTTTTGGTTTGATATTAGTATAATTTATTTGCAATTTAAAGATTATATAAAATATTATGGATCCTAGGATAAGGATAATTCCAGATAATTTGAATGGTATTGTAATATCATACCACTCGGAAAGAGTTGCGCCTATTACAGGCCCTAACATCAGACATATACCTACACATATTGTAGAAATTGAACTTACTTTTCCTATCATATTGCCTGGGATTATTTTCATAATAAGAGTTGAGTACGGGATTGAAACAAGGCTGAAACCTATGCCTGCCGGGATCCATGAGAGAATAAATATGATTGATGATAGACTTCCAAAATAATGACAGACACAGGATGAGAAAATAAAAGATACTCCTGCAAATGCCATTCCTACTAAGATATACTTTAAAAGTATGTTTCCTGCTAGATCTCCTTTTCTTGACATATAAAAAGCAGCTATAAAAGCTCCAAAGCCTATTGCTACGAGTACCCACTCAAAATTGTGCAAATTAAAACCAAAAGATTCAGCAAATATTATATCTAAACTGTCGGAACAGAACATGGCAAACGTAGTTAAGAACATAGAAAAAAAAGCTAGCCGGAGTTTAATATCGCCAAAATATAATTTAAATGCCTTTAATAGCATTATTAGAATTCCTTTGTTACTATCTGTATCATTTCCTGTTGTTTGGAGGGACTTCTTAGAATTATATTTTTTAGGAATAAAGATAATCATCAATCCAGAAATAAAATAACTGCATGTTGTAACAAGAAATATTTGTTTAGGATGCAATACGAAGAGAAATAATGCTCCAATAATTGGTCCTAATATTCTAAATATTTGACGTGTTGTAGAGACGAGGCTGTTGGCTATCAACAGTTCTTCTTTTTTAAACATCATTTTTATTGTAGCAGCTTCTGCAGGGTTATAAAACATTCGTACCTGAGTTCTTATTGCAAGTACTGCTATTAATTCATAAATATTTGAACAGAAATATAGCAAGAAAGAGAGGATGGTAACAGAAAAGCAACTGGATATCATTGTTCTTTTCAGGCGCCAGTTATCAACAAGAGCTCCTGCAAAAACAGATAATATCAAAGGCAGTGAATATGAAAAACCAAGTTCTGCAAGTTCTTTAGGGCCTTTATGCCATTGGTATATGATTAGTGCATTGATTGCAATAAAATCAAAATATATTCCACTGTTATTAAATATTTGTGAAATGTATAGTTTTACAAAATCTTTATTTTTAAGTGGAATTACTATTTTGGGTAGTCTCATGATTTTTTCTCTTTCATTTTTTATATATATGTATCAGTAATATTTTTTTAATATAAATTAAAATTTGCAGTAAAGCTTTTAATTATTGAATCTATTTCATTGTTTTTAGTGAGAATATTTCCATGTTCACATATCAATCCTTTTTTAACGAGTTTTTTACAGCATTTATCTATGTTGTTATTAGGTAGATTCAAGACATAGTCTGATATCTTCTTCATATATTCTACACTATTATCTCTAAGCATTGCTTTTATTAGAAAGACTTGTGTATTCTGAAGATAGTGTGATATTTTTTGTGTTCCAATATTTCTTTCCACCGGTGCGTTGGATATTATCCTTTCAATATAATCTGTTTCCAAACCTAATGATATCAGGTGTTTTCTTAGTGATTTGGTAGCATAATTGTTATCTATGCCTGCGCGAAATTCATTTATAAATTTATCTGGTAAAATTGTATCGAGAAGGATTACATTTATACGGTTTTCTCCATTTCTTTCAAGGATAGCTGCAATTTCGAGGGCTATTATCCCTCCCAGTGACCAGCCTATCAAATTAAACGGTGGATTAATTTGTGTCTTCTTTATAAGATTTAGATAATACTTTGCAAGGGAATTTAAATTTTTAATCTTTTCGTTTGAGTTAAGATTATGGTTGTCAATACCATAACAGTTAAATTGCGAATTTAACGTTTGAGCAAGTTCTGAATATACTTCGCATCCGCCACTACCGGGATGAATAAAGAAAAGGTTTGGAAGTTTCTTGTTAATATGTTGATTACACATATGAATTATTGGCTGATAATCTTTACTGTTTGTTATTCCTGTTAACAGGTTAGATATTGTTTTAAAATTTAACAGCTGATTAATAGTGATTTGGTATTTTAACTTTTTATTTATTGTATTGATTACTTTTATTGCTGAAATTGAATCTCCTCCTATCATGAAAAAGTCATCGTTAATTCCTATTTTCTCAACATTAAGTACATCCTGCCATATTTTACATAACTTTTTCTCAAGTTCTGTGTTAGGAGCAATATAACTTTCTTCACTTGCTTTTAAGACTGGATCAGGTAATAACTTTTTATCAATTTTACCACTGGCATTTAATGGAAAGCTATCCATATAAATAAAAGATGATGGGATCATGTAATCAGGTAGGATGTTTTTTAAGTAATTGCTTAGTTCTTCATGCAATATCTTTTTGTCCGCAAGATAATAGGCTGCTAAATACTTATTATTATTATCATGCTCTTTACAAAGTATAATGCACTGTGTTACAGAAGGGTAGTTCGATAGCTTATCCTCAATTTCTCCAAGTTCAACCCGGAATCCTCTAATTTTAATCTGATTATCATTACGACCAACAAATTCAAGATTCCCGCCAGGTAGCCATTTTACTACATCTCCAGTTTTATAAATTTTAGAATTTCGCCCCTTCAATTTATCTTCTTCAGACATAAATGGATTAATTAAGAATCGGTCAAAAGTCAATTCAGGTCGATTCAAATATCCTCTTCCAAGGCCATCACCTCCAATATACAATTCTCCTGAAATTCCAACAGGGACGGGGTTCATATCTGAATTCAAAACATAAACAGAACTATTGTTCAATGGTTTACCAATTGGTGTCCGGTTATATTTATCACCTGTATCTACAAGATAAAAAGTACTGCAAACTGTAGTTTCTGTTGGCCCATAGCCATTTATAATATTTAAACCTTCGGTTGCTTTAATCATATCAGATAAAATAGAGTGCTTAATTGGCTCTACACCAACTAGCATTCTGCGGAGTGATAAGGCAGATTTATTTGATATAATTAGTTCATGCAAGTCACCAAGCATATATGGAGGAATATAGCAGGAATTAATCTTTTTATTAAGAAGGATTTTATATAATTTATTTTTATCCGCCAACTCATATTTGTCATAAAGATGCAGAGTTCCACCAAATGATATTATACTAAAAATATCATGAACAGAAACGTCAAAAGCCTGATTACTGACTAATAAACCATTATAAGTTTTCTTAAAAGAAAAAATTGAATTTAATGAATTTAGAAAATTAGTTACATTTCTATGTTCTATCATTACACCTTTTGGCTTGCCGGTTGAGCCTGAAGTATAAATTACATATGCCAGATCAGTTGACTTATTAATATTACTAGGATTTAACTTTGATGCCTTTTTAATTTGATTCCGATAAGCGTCAACTGCTAGTGCAAGAGTATCCATATCTGACAGGAATATCAAGTTTTTAGCTTGGGCAGAAGATGTTATTACCATCTCACATTCACAATCATTTACTTTATATTTCAATCTTTCTTCTGGGTCAGCTGTATCAAAAGGAACATAGGCAGCTCCTGATTTTAGGATACCGAGAAGTCCTGTTATCATTTCAATTGAGCGATCTATATAAATTCCAATTAAAGTATCTCGTCTAATTTTTTTTCCCCATCTTAGTTGGTATTCTTTTCGTATTGTATGTGCAAGCTGATTCGCACATTCATTTAGTTCCCTGTATGATAGCTGTTTATTTCCATGAACTATAGCTATATTATTTGGAGTTTTTTCTGCCTGTTCTTCAAATAACTGATGAACTGTTTTATTTTTTGGATATGGTGTGCAAGTATTGTTCCATTTATATACTATCTTATTATATTCGGTTTCAGTAAGTAATGACAGTTTATTATGGGAACAGTTTATATTTTTAATTATTTGTTCTATTAATACGTTGAAATATGTTTCCAGCTTTTTGGGAATATTTTTATTTATATAGTCTTTAGCATATTTTATATTAATAATTAGAGACTTGCTCTTTTCCTTTATGACAATTCCTATAGGGTAATCAAATTTTTCAACAGAGTATCTATATGATAATTTTAAACTATCATTATTGTTTTTGGGAGGTACAGGATAGTTCTCAAATATAAAAATTGAATGGAAAAGTCTTTTGGATTTATGCTGAAGTTTTGATAGATTAATAAAAGAGTAGGTATTTATATCACTTATCTTTTTTTGTATTTTATTAAGCTGTTCTTTTATGCTGCATTCATCCCATTCAATAATAAGGGGTAATGTATTAATATAAAGACCAGCGCTTTTGTCTAAGTTGTCTACATCAATTGTTCTTCCTGATACGGTTGTTCCTACTATGGTAGTATTATTGCTAGTGCAGATACTTAATATTTTATGCCACATAAACTGAAGTATAACATTTAATGTAATTCCTTCTGTTTCTGCTAATTTTAGAAGTCTGCTGTATTTATTTTCTCCTATTTTTATCTTATGTTCATGCAAACTGCTTATATTTCTTATTGAATCAGGAACAACTTTTTTGTTAAAAAATAAACTTATGTCATTTGCTGAAATATTTTTATGAATTTCATTTTGCCAGTATTGATTACATGATTCATAATTTTTACAATAATATTCCTGTGCTTCTAAGTATGTTTTTTCTTGAGTTACTGTAAAATATTTATTGATTAAAAGTTTTGAATAGCATTTATGTACAAACTCTAAAACAATAGGACTACTCCAGCCATCAGTTATGCTATGGTGGGCACTTTTTAATACTGTATAATATAAATCAGAGTGTTTGATTAGATGTATTCTCAGTAGTTTTGGAGAGGTTAGGTCGTAAGGGACTTCTCTATCCGATTCCTGTATAAATTGAATAGCTTTATCTTTATTCTTCTTGTCGCTGATATCATGATAATAAAAATCTACCGTTGATTCTTTATGAATGATCTGTATGATATTGTCTTCATAATTAAATGAGGTTCTAAGTGATGGGTATTTTGTTACAGCCAAATTCCAGGCTTTATTGTATAAACTGGCATCCAGTGTTCCTGCAATATCATAAAGTACCTGGACTCTATATGCATCATCATTCGGATAAGCTAAAGCATGATAAATAAATCCTTGTTGTAGGCTGTTTGCAGGATATATAGCTTCTATTTTGAACTTCTCCTGGAGTTTGTCAAGCAACCTGATTGTTAAATTAACTGAACTAAAATCAGAAGGAGTAAATTCTGGTTTTAGTTTTGTACTGCAGTGTTTGATTATGTTTAAAAGATTAAGTTTAAATGATTGAGCTATATTTTCAGTATCTTCTGCATTAAATTTGCTTTTAAAATAAAATACAAGTTTACTATCAATAACTTTCCCATTAATACTCAATATACTTTCATCTTTATTCTTGTTACTTATTGTTTTGCCTGAGCTTTCCGATGAGACTTGCCATAACTTTTCGTTATTATCAAATTGCCCAAGATAATTAAAACTTATTAGAGGAAGTTTTAATGAAATTAAAGACGAATTTTTACTATACTTTAAGGCAAGAAATCCTATGCCTTTATCTGGAATCTTACGTAAGGATTCTTTTGTAAACTTTATGTCATAGGGTAAGTTGCCTGTACAGCTTAGTCGTAACGGATATGCTGTTGTAAACCAGCCTATTGTATTAGATATATCAATTGTATCATCAATATCTTCACGACCATGGCTTTCAAGTGTAATAAAATTATCTTTTTGATTGTTCCATTGATTTAAAGTGTAGCTTAAGGCTGTGAGAAGCAGGTCATTTATTTTAGTGTTGTAGGCTGCTGCTGTTGATTTTAAAAGTGTTGAAGTTTTATTTTTGTTCAATATGATATTTGCTCTGCTTATTGAACCAGTATTATAAATATTGTAATCTAGACTATCTGTTAATATTTTTTCCCAGTATTTCTCTTGTTGTGAATTATTTTGTGCATAGTGTTTAACACAGTTAACCCATTGTCTGTAACTTGATGTTTTCTGTGATAGTTTAGTATTAGTATATAATGCTTTAATATCTTCAGTTAAAATTCGCCAGGATACAGAGTCTATAATAAGATGATGAAAAGCAAAATAAAGTCTTGCTGTATTATCCCTGTAACCATATATATAGCCTATTTGCCATAAAGGGCCGTTGTTTATATTAAAAGACTTTTGCCAGTCGGTGAGTATTGTGTCTAGCTTGTTTTCACTAAGATTACTTCTATCAAGAACTTTTAATAAGGGTATTGCTATATCTTTTTGATATTTTTGCTTATTGTCATTGAAGGTTAATCTCAACGCATCATGATGATTTACAAGCTTATTAATACAATCTTTCAATTTATCTATATCTAAATTAGGAATTTTAAGCAAGAAAGATTGGTTCCAATGATCAATATTAGTAAGGCTTTTTTCAAAAAACCATTTTTGTATTGGTAAAAGTTCAAATTCACCTTCAAGTATCCCTTTTTCTACAGATAAAACCTTACTATTATTCTTGCTTATAGCCCCTTTCATAAGTGAAGCAATTGTTTTATATTCAAAGATATCTTTAACCGAACAGTTGAAACCATACTTTCTCATTTTAGTAACAAGGCTTATGCTGATTATAGAATCTCCTCCAAGCTTGAAAAAATCATCGTTAACTCCTATCTTGTCTAGTCTCAGTACCTGTTGCCAAAGTTTGCAGAGTTTTCTTTCTGTTTCATTTGATGGTTCTTTATAATTTTCGATGTCTGATGTAAAATCTGGAGCTGGTAAAGCATTTTTATCTATTTTCCCTGAAGTATTTAATGGTAGTTTATCTAACTTGATAAAAACAGCAGGAATCATATAATCTGGGAGTTTGTCTGATAAGTATTCTTTTAAGTTATCATTTAATTTAGATAACTGTGTCTGTTGATTCGTCACATAATACGCTATAAGATATTTATGATTATTTTTTTCTTTACAGATCACGATTGCTTTTTCAATAGTATCGTATGAATTAAGTTTTGCAGCTATTTCTTCAGGTTCTATTCTAAACCCTCTTATTTTTACCTGATCATCATTACGTCCTATGAACTCAATATTTCCATCAGGAAGGTATCGGCAGAGATCGCCTGTCTTATAAAGTCTGAGATTTCTTTTTTTTTGCTTTTCTTTTCCTGTTGCATAGCAATTATTAATAAACCGTTCAGATGTAAGTTTTGGTCTGTTTAAATATCCCCGCGCTATACCATTTCCACCTATGAACAATTCTCCTATAACTCCAATTGGAACAGGGTTCATATCAGAATCAAGAATATAAATTGTTTTATTCCCTACCGGTTTACCTATTACATTACTTTTAATTTCACTGTTTAAATTTATTCTGGTTGAAGTTACTGTAGCTTCCGTTGGGCCGTATTCATTAATAATATCAATATACTGCAAATAGTTATTTATTAACTCTTGGTCACAACTTGATCCTCCTATAATAATATTATCTAAGCACTTTAGTGTTTTTTTATCAAAATTCGAAAGCATTGCTGCTGGTATTGTTATACTATGGATTTTAGTATTTTGTATCAATTTTGATAGAACTTCGAGATTTGTGGTTTCTTTTATTAAATATAGTGTTGATCCGGATAACAAAGATGAAAATAGAACTTCTACTGATACATCGAATGCAAATGGTATCATGTGAACTACATTTATCCTGTTCTTGTACACAGCATGTGTTTTTACCAGATTTATAACATTGTTATGTTCTATCATTACACCTTTGGGGTTACCTGTTGAGCCAGATGTATATATTACGTAAGCTAAATCAGAAGGATCATAAATACGTTTAAGGTTTAATAGATCTTCATGTTGTGCATTGTTAAGCTTTGATTCAATATTAAAAAGAAAACAATTTATTTGTGATAAATGCTTTAGTTTTTTAATCTTATTTTGTGTAGAAATAATACATTTACACCTGCTGTCATTTATTTTAAATATTAGCCTTTGATCCGGTTCGCCTGTATCGAATGGAACATAAGCTGCACCTGCTTTCAAGATACCCAATATCCCTGCTATCATTTCAACAGAACGATCAAAATAAATACCGATTAAAGTATCTTTGATTAATTCTTCTTTCCAGTATTTTCTATATTCGGCTACAAGCCTATTGGCTATTAGGTTTGACATTTCATTCAATTGTTTATAAGTTAAATTTTTATTCTCAAAAATTAGAGCATTGCTTTCTGGGTATTTTTTAGCTGTTTCTTCAAATAATTCATGAATAGTTTTAGTTTTTGGAAGAGGGCATTTTGTTTGATTCCACTCATAAAGCATAGTCTTACGTTCTTTTAGCGTCAGCATATTAATTTTGTTAATGGCAATATCAGGATTTATTGACACTTCATATAATATATTTTTTAGATGATTTTGTAGATTGTCTATAAACTGAAAGGTTAATATATCTGTATTAAAAATTATGACTCCAGTTAAATGATCTTTAGCTTGTTTTAATTCGAAACTAAGGTCAAGAACGGATTTTTTATGTCCGAAAGTATAAGGGGCTATTTTTATATTATTAAGTTTGAAATTTTTATGATTGTTGAAGTTTTGCAAAGAAACCATTGTTTGAAAAATAGGGTTTCTGCTGAGATCCCTTTTTATATTTAGTTCTTTTACCACTTTTTCAAAAGGTATGTCTTTATTTGCATATGCATCTATACATACTTTTTTAACTTTGTTTAAAAGAGAATAAAAAGTTCCAGCAGAATAATTAATTCTTAGGGGAAGGGTATTGATGAAAAAACCAATAATATTATCTGTGTGTTCATCTTCACGGTTTGCATGAGCAGAACCTATAACGATATCTTTCTGCCCGGTATATTTTCTTAACAGTATATAATAACATGCTAAAAAGAACGTGAATAGTGTTGTGCCTGTAGTTTGACAGAATTTACTGATTTGCCTGAAAAGATCTTTTTCTATTTTTATTTCGAGTCTGTCCCCTTTATAACTTTGTTTTAATGGCCTAGCCTTAAAAGTAGGTATATTTAAAGGCTCAATACCTGTCAATTGTTTCTTCCAATAATTCAGGTTTATTTGAAAATGCTGTTCGACAAGTTTCTTGTTCTGCTGAATCGCATAATTTGTATAGTGAAATTGACATTCAGTTTGATTTGGTTTTTTGCCGTTTATGTAATTGTTGTATACATCGGAAAGTTCTTTTAGTAAGATTCCCACAGACCAACCGTCTGAAATTATATGATGCTGATTTATAAATAAAATATAAGAGTTTAGGTTATTCTTTAATTTAAAAATTGATACTTTGATTAATGGCTCTTCTGAGAGTAAAAAACTATATTGAGCTCTTTTGCAAAGAATTTCTTTTATATTTAATTCATTTATTTCTTCAAATTCAAGTTTAATCTTAACATCATCTTTATATTCATTTACATATTGATATGGAGAGCCATTGTTGTCTTCCTTTATGAAAGTTCGCAAACTTTCATGCTTTTTAATAAGAAAATTAAAAGAAAACTCCAAAGCTTCTAAATTTAGTTCTCCTATAAGTGAAAATGCAAGAGGAATATTATACAAATCCTTATTGTCAGCTTCATATTTATCTATAAACCATAAACGTTTTTGTGCAGGTGACAGTGGAGCTTTCTGAATACTTTTATTCTGAATATTTAATTGTTCTGTTGGTTTTTTTATGCTTGTATTAAGTTCACCTAGAAAAGCTGTCAGCTCATCTTTTCTAGCTTTCATAGTAGAAAGCAGTTCACTGTTTAACTTATTATTTGTATCTTTATATCTTAGCTTACCATCATGTAACCATAAAAGTATACCATCTTTTTTCAGATATGTAAAAAAACTCTTTATACCAAGGGTTTTATAATTCGTTTCCATCATCCTCCAGATCTATATTGTTGTTTGCTTCAATCACAATTCTTATATATTCAGCCAGTTCTTTGACAGTATTATTTTCAAAAATAACCGTAAGTGAGCAATTGATATTAAATTCTCTGTTAAGCCTTGAAATAACCTGTGTAACATTCAGAGAATGTCCCCCCAGTTTAAAGAAATTATCATTAATGCCTATGCCTTTTATTCCCAGTACATTTTCCCATATTCTAACTAATATTTTTTCTTCATGATCCTGAGGAGGATCATATTCAGAATCAATGTCAGGCCTTTCAAAAAAGTTATCATCAGTTTGATCCGAGATTTCTATATTACTATTTTCTTTTTTATCAGTTTCAGTGTTATTTTTTGATTCAATGTTAAAAGGAGAGACGAGAATTTGAGGAATTCCTTTAGTATCAGCAATTTTGTTAAATGCCTCTATACCTTCACTGTTTGTTATGGCTGTTTTCAACCTTTCATTTTGTTCCTTCTGCATATTGTTTGGTAGTAGGGTATTAATTCCCATGCCTGTTTCTTTCCATAGACTCCAGTTTATTGAAATGATATTCTCTTCAGGATTCTTATTCTTAATACAGTTGGCAAACGCATCAATGAATGAGTTTGCCGCAGCATAATCAGATTGTCCATAGCCTCCTGTAATAGCCGTCATCGAAGAGCATACAATAAAGAAGTCCGGTTTTGTGCCAGCGAAGTATTTATACAGTAACGGTGTTCCATAAACTTTAGCGGCAAATACAGGTTCACAATCTTCAGGCTGTTTTAGGAACATAGCCTGTCCTGCCGGAATTCCGGCACAGTGTATGACTCCGTCAATATGTTTATATTTTGTTATAGATTTTTCATAAAGTTCTTTTACAGATTTTTCTAAACTGATATCTGCGCTGATAATACAGCATTCTGCGCCAAGTTCTTCCAGTTTTTTAATGCGTTCTATTCTCTCAAGTATATGTTTATCAGTCAATACATCAGGACTATCCCATAAGTCCTTTTGAGGCAGTTTAGTCCTGCCGGTTAATATTAGAACTGCATTGTAGGTTGATGCCAAAAATTTTGCGGTTTCATAACCTATTCCGCTTAATCCACCAGTTATTAAATATACGCCTCCATGTTTGAATGATGTATTATTGATATCTGGAGATTCTTCCAATTCTACAGGTTCATAAGTCTCAAACCATCTATATCCATTTCTATAGCCTACAACTGTATTATTTTTTTCTGTATCATAATGTTCATTCAAAACTATTTCTAAAATCTTTTCTTTTTTGTACTTATCTAAATCTATATCAATAATTTTATAGTTTATATTTGGGTATTCATGTGGTATACACTTCAGTAATCCTATTGTTAATGCATTTTGAGGAATAATATTTTCACAACCTGTTATTGAATTCATACAATCGGAGGCAACAAGTAATGAAATAGATTTTTCTGGATATTTACTGCTTATTTTTTGAATTAAAAACAAAATGTTATAGAAAGAATAATACGCTTTATTTTCAGATTTTATGGTATTATTAATGTTCCATAAATAGATAATATTCTCAAATGAGATATTACTCTTATGAAGATTGTCAATAAGTCTGTAAATATCCTCTTTAGATCCTGATCTAATATTAAAAATATTCTTTTCCCTATCAAAATAGTATTTTTTAGCAGGTAAAACAAAGAAATGTGTTTCTCTCAGGGATGAATCAAAATATTTTGTTTCACTAATGTTGTTAATAAAAACTATAAGATTAGCTGAAGGTATTGTTTTGGTTCGAATATTTTGATTTGTTTTTTTCCATGCCGGAGCATAGAACCATTTATTTGTAGAGTTTCTTTTTTGATTTTGAATATTGTTCTGCTTATCAGTATCCGGTTTAATCCAGTATGATTTGAGGTCAAATTCATAGGTTGGTAGTGGAATAATAAATTTATCTTGCTGGTTATCTAGTTTTTCAAAATCAGCCTCAACTCCTAAACACCACATATTTCCTACAGCACTGTAAAACATCAGTGTTGAATTTTTATCTTTTTCGGGAAGAGATTGAATGATAGTTTTATCTGCTGCAGATTCATTCATATTAATGAGTGTAGATAAAGTTCTACCCGGGCCTACTTCAAGCAGGATATATTTATCTTCATTTATGAGTTTATCTGCTCCTTTATAAAAATTTACAGTTTTTCTGATGTGATCAGTCCAGTAGTCAGGGCTTACAGCTTCTTCGCCAGTGATCTGATTTCCTGATATATTTGAAATAAAAGGAATTGACGGTTTATTTAATTTTATATTGCTAATAAATTCTCTGAATTCATCAAGAATCTGATCCATCATAAATGAGTGGAAGGCATGTGAAGTATTAATTTTTTTACAGAAAATATTATCTTCAGCGAATCTTGTGTATAAAGTATTAATATTATCTTTCTGTCCTGCAAAGACACACAGTTTGGGTGCATTTACAGCAGCAAGAGAAATGTGACTTTCAGTATATTTTTCAGCACAGCAGCTGTTGATACCTACAGCCAGCATGTTGCCTTCTTCGAGAGATGAAATAAGTTCTGCTCTTTTTTTGATGATTTTCAGTGCATTCTCTGTTGAGAATATTCCGGCAATACATGCAGCGGTATATTCACCCAGGCTGTGCCCTATCATAATTGAAGGCTTAATACCAAGTGATATCCATAGAGATGCCAGAGCAAGTTCCACCGAAAACAGGATTGGCTGTGTATATAGAGTATTATTAAGAAGTACTTCAGCTTCTTTTTGTTTGCCGGCTTCCGGATAGAGTATTTTTCTAATATCGCAGAATCCGTCTCTGATAAGGAACTCTGCACATTCATCCAGTACATCTTTAAATACTCCGCTGGCTTTATACAGGTCATGCATCATATAAAGATACTGTGATCCCTGTCCCGGGAACATAAATGCAGTATTCGAACCTTTATCGCTGTGTGCGGTGGCTGAACTTACTATACTGTTTTCAAAGTCATTCCCGCATACAGCAACAGTTTTTCTTTTATCAAACTTTTCTCTTGCTGTTCTTAAAGTATATGCAGCATCCGAAATATTTAAATCAGGCTTTGATGAGAGATATTCTAAAAGCTTTTTCTTATAGTTGTTTAAGGCTTTTTCAGTTTTTGCAGACATGCAGAGTAAGTTGATTCTGATATCTTCAGCTTTATTGGGCTTCTCTTTTTTCGTCTGCGGTGCTTCCTGAAGAATAATATGAGCATTGGTTCCGCCTATACCGAAAGAACTTATACCTGCCATAAGAGGTGAATTATCAGAGGCCTTCCAGTCTATTATATTTTTTGATATTTCGAAAGGAGAAGATTCGAGCTCAAGTTTGGGATTAGGGCTAGAATAGTTTATCTGTGGCGGTATAAGTTTGTTCTGGAGCATCCTGCATACTTTAATAACTCCGGCAATGCCGGCAGCAGTATCGGTATGTCCTATATTCGCTTTGACAGAACCTAAATAACATTTATCTGATCTTGTGATGCCGGTCGAATTTTCACTGAACACTTTTTTAAGAGATTCAAGTTCAATCGGATCTCCAAGCTCAGTTCCTGTGCCGTGGCATTCTATGTATCCTATACGTTCTGATGTTATCCCGGCCATATGCTGGGCCTCAATTATACATTCTTTCTGGCCTGTTACGCTAGGAGCTGTAAATCCCACTTTTCTTGAACCGTCATTATTTATTGAATATCCTTTTATTACAGCTATGATATTGTCTTTATCACGTTCAGCGTCAGTAAAACGCTTTAGAACAAGTGAACCGACGCCGGAGCCTCCTACGATTCCTGCTGCATCTTTATCAAATGCTCTGCATCTACCGTCCGGAGAAAGAATAGTACCCTGAGAGTATATGTAGCCGAAATTTTCCGGAGTGTGAAGTGTACATCCACCTGCGATGGCAAGATCACATCTGTTATTTATAAGATGAGTACATGCTTCTGTAATTGAAACAAGAGATGTAGAACATGCTGTATTTAAACAGAAAACAGGGCCTTTTAATCCCAGAAGATAAGCTGTACGCGAGGCTATGTATTTTCTGTCTCCGTAGGACATCATATCCCATAAACTGTAATTTTCTGTAATATCACTGTTCCTGAGCAGATTGTCATGCAGGTAACTGTTTGCTCCGGCTCCGGTAAACAGTCCGATGGAAAGCCTGTTTCGTTCTCTGATATAACCTGACTGTTCGAGTGCTTTCCAGCAGTGCATTACAAAAAGACGGATCTGAGGGTCCAGAAATTTTGCATCCATAGGTGAAAATCCAAAAAAATAAGGATCAAATTTATCTGTCTGACTGATTTCTCCCCGGGCAGGTATATAGTCAGGATTACTGATTATGTCTTCTGATATGCCCCGGTTTCTACAGCTCTCAAGGTCAAGCCTTGTGATGCAGTCCTCTCCGCTGATTATTTTCTCCCAGTATTCATCTATATCGGATGAACCTGAAAAAGCTCCGGAAAATCCGATGATTGCAATGTCGCTGCATTTGGCAGAGGATGTTGTTTTACGGACAGCGTGTGCTTTATCCTCTTTGTTCGGCGATATAAACTCTGCAAGGCCGGATATGGTAGGATAGGTAAAAAGATCTACTACTTTAATTTTTATTCCAAGTGAAGATTCAATCTGTCTGTGGAGCTTTATTATTTTAAATGAGTTACCGCCTGCATCAAAAAAACTGCAGTTGACGCCTACGCTTTCCAGCTCAAGTATATCACACCATATTTTATGGAACTTCTGCTCAAGTTCTGTTCGCGGTATACTGCTATCATCTACAGCAAGAGATTCTGCGGTAGGTTCTGGAAGCCGGGAAGTATCTACTTTACCGCTGCTGTTAACAGGAAAACTGTCCAGCCTGATAAAATATTCAGGCAGCATATAAGCAGGCAGTTCCTGTGACAGATATGTTTTTATTTCACCGGGAGTTATATCTGAATCGGCAGTATAATACAGTATTGTTGATTCATTGTCCCTTATATTGCGGAAAATAGATGTACAGCCTGTAATTGCAGGATGCTGCATTGCAGCGGTTTCAATCTCAGGTAATTCGATTCGGTAACCGCGAATTTTAATCTGCCTGTCGTTTCTGCCTAGAAACTCAAGGTTTCCGTCAGATAGTCTGCGGACCCTGTCTCCGGTGCGGTACAGCCGGGATGGTTGTGAATTATTGATACTTTTCTCAAAAGGACTTTGGATAAAACGTTCAGTGGTAAGTTCAGGCATATTCTGATAACCTTTGCCTACACATGCTCCTCCTATATAAAGTTCTCCTTCGACATTATAGGGAACAGGGTTCAGTTTTTTGTCAAGAACATAGGCTTTTGCATTGAATATAGGCTTGCCTATTATCGATCTGGCACGGTAAATATCAATATTATTAAAGTCTATCAGATGGTATACCACTCCGACTGTTGTTTCTGTAGGGCCGTAATGATTCATGAAGACTGTATCAGGTGATACTGCATGAAACTTCTCTATATCATTGATATTCAGCGCCTCTCCTCCCAGTATTACATGTTTAAGATAGCTTCTGTTAAATCTGAAATTTTCAGAGTGGGCGGCAATATGTCTGAATAGTGAAGGTGTAAGTTTTGTGAAAGTTATTCGATTACTGCTGAGGTATCTTATCAGCTCTGACGGATCGGAAAACAGATATTCATCTCCAATGCAAAGACTGCCTCCGCTGAGAAGAGACGGATAGAAAACTGTAAGTCCGCCGTCCCATACAGGAGAAAGAAGAAAAGCTGAACGGTCGCTTTCGTTAAGGTTACATGTTTTTATTATCCAGTTTGTATAATTTACTATGTTTCTGTGTTCTATTATTACTCCTTTGGGATGTCCGGTTGTGCCGGATGTATAAATCATATATGCAGGACTGGTACTGCTCTTTCTTACTAAAGGAAAACTTGATGAATAACTCTTTAGATCGGATTTTGGACTGTCCAGACAGAACACCTTTATTTCTGAAGAAAGTTCAGAAAGTCTTCCGGAAAGCGATGAGGAAGTTATTATCAGCTTAAGTTCTGAATTCTCTATTTTGTATTTAAGCCTTGATTCAGGATCTCCGGTATCTAAAGGCACATAGGCTGAACCGGTCTTTAGTATCCCCAATACTGATATTACAAAATCTGTGCCGCGGTCAAGATAGATTCCAATAAAACTGCAGGGGCCTGGAGCGATATTCATCTTTTCGTAATATTCTGTGATGAAATTTGCAAGACGGTTACTGGCATGGCTGACTTCAAGATAATTTAAAGTCTTGCCGCTAAACTCTACTGCTGTATTATACGGCGTGGATAATGCCTGATCCTCAAATAACTCATGAAGAAGTTTATCATGAGGATAATCTGTCTCTGTTATGTTGTATTTATAAAGATGATCTTTATACTCTGTATCGCTGAGTAGAGTAAGTTCTTGCAATGGGAGAAGGGGGGAATTCAATACTTCTATAATTAAATTTTCAAAATGTTCTGCAAATGCTTTTATGCTTTCTGGTCTGAATAAATCTGTGTTATAATCAATGCAACACTGTAGAGAGTTATTATATTCTTTTATATAAATGGAAAAATCAAATTTTGAAATAGTTGTATTAATATCAACAAATTCTGCATCAATATTCTTTAGCGTTAAATTTGCGGTATTATGGGAATTTTGCAGCATGAACATATGTTGAATCAGGGGAGCTCGATTAATATCCCTCTTTAGATTCAAACTGTCAACTACCTGTTCGAAAGGTAAGTCCTGATTTTTAAAAGCTTCAATACAGTTAAGTTTAATATTCTCTAGATTTTCTATAAAATTTTTATTAGCTCTGATTTTATTTCTAAGTACTACAGTATTAACAAAAAAACCTGGTATTTTTTCAAATTCTTCTATGTTTCTATTTGCTATGCCGGTTCCTAAAAGTATTTCTTTCTGATTTGTATATTTTTGAAAAAGTATGTTGTATACACATAGTAAGTATATAAATAACGTCGAATTTGTGTTTTTGCACTGATTGTAAATTTTTTCAGTTATTTTATCTTCTATTTTAAAGATAAAGCTTTTCCCATTATAGGTTTTTATGACAGGCCTTGGATTACTTGTCGGAAAATCTGTATTCTTGTATCCTTTTAGTTTTTCTGTCCAGTAATTTTTCTGTGAATCAAGCTCTCCATCATTTATACGTTTTTTCTGCCATAAGACAAAATCTGTGTATTGTAAAGAAGGTTGAGGAACTTTAAGAGAGCTGCCCTCAATCAGAGTGTTATAAGTTTCACTCAACTCGTTTAGTATTATTTTTATAGACCAACCGTCAGTTATTATATGGTTTTGATTGATCACCAGATAGTATTCATTTTGTGACAGTTTAAATAACTTAAATTTGAAAAGTAATTCTTTTGATAAATCAAAATTATAATTAGCGGTTTCTCTGATTCTATCATTAATTTCTTCTTTAGATACATATTCCTGTTCAAGCTTAAACTTTTGAAAATCTTTGAATCTTTGATATGGAATGCCTGCTTTTTCTTCAAAAACAGCTCTGAAAATATTATGTCTTTTTACTAGATAATTAAGACTTTCCTCTAAAAAATCTATCTGAAGGTATCCTTTAAGTCTAATTGCTATTGTTAGATTATATGCTTTAACAGAAGTTTTTTCCAATTGATATAGAAACCATAGACGCTGTTGATTATAAGACAATGGAAATTCAACCATATTTTCTGACATAGGTTTCACATGAAGACTATCTTTTTGGCCTTTATAAAATGTAAGTTCCTTTAGAAACTCTATTATTTCGCGTTTTTGTTTTTTTAAGGTATTTAAAACAACGGGGGTTATAACATTGTTTTTGTCTTTGTATTTTAATTTTCCGCTATCAAGCCAAACTTTTATCCCGACTCTTTCTAGCTCTGTTAGAAAATCTTTTACATTTTTATAGTTCAATTCCATCTGTTTCATCATCCATATTAGCAATCAGTTTTATATATTCAGCTAGTTCTTTAACAGTATTATTTTCAAAAATAACAGTAAGTGAACAACTGGTATTAAATTCTTTATTAAGTCTTGAAATAACCTGTGTAACATTTAGAGAATGCCCTCCCAGTTTAAAGAAGTTGTCATTAATGCCTATGCCTTTTATTCCCAGTACATTTTCCCATATTCTAACTAATATTTTTTCTTCATGATCCTGAGGAGGATCATATTCAGAATCAATGTCAGGCCTTTCAAAAAAGTTATCATCAGTTTGATCCGAGATTTCTATATTACTATTTTCTTTTTTATCAGTTTCAGTGTTATTTTTTGATTCAATGTTAAAAGGAGAGACGAGAATTTGAGGAATTCCTTTAGTATCAGCAATTTTGTTAAATGCCTCTATACCTTCACTGTTTGTTATGGCTGTTTTCAACCTTTCATTTTGTTCCTTCTGCATATTGTTTGGTAGTAGGGTATTAATTCCCATGCCTGTTTCTTTCCATAGACTCCAGTTTATTGAAATGATATTCTCTTCAGGATTCTTATTCTTAATACAGTTGGCAAACGCATCAATGAATGAGTTTGCCGCAGCATAATCAGATTGTCCATAGCCTCCTGTAATAGCCGTCATCGAAGAGCATACAATAAAGAAGTCCGGTTTTGTGCCAGCGAAGTATTTATACAGTAACGGTGTTCCGTAAACTTTAGCGGCAAATACAGGTTCACAATCTTCAGGCTGTTTTAGGAACATAGCCTGTCCTGCCGGAATTCCGGCACAGTGTATGACTCCGTCAATATGTTTATATTTTGTTATAGATTTTTCATAAAGTTCTTTTACAGATTTTTCTAAACTGATATCTGCGCTGATAATACAGCATTCTGCGCCAAGTTCTTCCAGTTTTTTAATGCGTTCTATTCTCTCAAGTATATGTTTATCAGTCAATACATCAGGACTATTCCATAAGTCCTTTTGAGGCAGTTTAGTCCTGCCGGTTAATATTAGAACTGCATTGTAGGTTGATGCCAGAAATTTTGCGGTTTCATAACCTATTCCGCTTAATCCACCAGTTATTAAATATACGCCTCCATGTTTGAATGATGTATTATTGATATCTGGAGATTCTTCCAATTCTACAGGTTCATAAGTCTCAAACCATCTGCTTCTTCCACGATATGCTATTATAGATGATGAAATATTAGGAATTTCAAATTCTTTTAGAATAGAATTTATATTTAAATCTATAGAATTATTTGTTGTATCAATATCAATGATTTTACACTGAATCTCGCTAAACTCTATTGGTATACACTTTATTATACCGCTAATAATGCTTTTATATGGGATTATTTTTTCTGTATTTAATACAGAAAAAATATTTGAGCTTACTGCTGTAAAGTTAATATTTATATTACCAAATACTTCTGTTATTCCCTGAAGAATATAAAGCAGATTATAAAAACAAAGGGTCATATAATATAAAATGCTTTGATCCTCCTTTTCCTGATCTTGATCATACTTATTTAGAGTCGGTAAGTATATAATTTGATTTAATATTATATTGTATTGTTTTAAGCTTTTAAATATTTTGAGAAAGTCTTCTTTACTACCAGATCTTACTGTGAATAATTTTGTTGCATTGTTATATGTAAAACTCTTTTCAAACTTTACAGTAAAAATATTTTTGCTGTGCAATTTAGATAAAAGTTTTTCTGATATACCGGTATTATCTGTAAAAACTAAATAATTTTTAACTTTTTTCTCTGTGTGTGAATTTGCTACTATCTGTTTCTTTTTCCATGCCGGAGCATAGAACCATTTATTTGTAGAGTTTCTTTTTTGATTTTGAATATTGTTCTGCTTATCAGTATCCGGTTTAATCCAGTATGATTTGAGGTCAAATTCATAGGTTGGTAGTGGAATAATAAATTTATCTTGCTGGTTATCTAGTTTTTCAAAATCAGCCTCAACTCCTAAACACCACATATTTCCTACAGCACTGTAAAACATCAGTGTTGAATTTTTATCTTTTTCGGGAAGAGATTGAATGATAGTTTTATCTGCTGCAGATTCATTCATATTAATGAGTGTAGATAAAGTTCTACCCGGGCCTACTTCAAGCAGGATATATTTATCTTCATTTATGAGTTTATCTGCTCCTTTATAAAAATTTACAGTTTTTCTGATGTGATCAGTCCAGTAGTCAGGGCTTACAGCTTCTTCGCCAGTGATCTGATTTCCTGATATATTTGAAATAAAAGGAATTGACGGTTTATTTAATTTTATATTGCTAATAAATTCTCTGAATTCATCAAGAATCTGATCCATCATAAATGAGTGGAAGGCATGTGAAGTATTAATTTTTTTACAGAAAATATTATCTTCAGCGAATCTTGTGTATAAAGTATTAATATTATCTTTCTGTCCTGCAAAGACACACAGTTTGGGTGCATTTACAGCAGCAAGAGAAATGTGACTTTCAGTATATTTTTCAGCACAGCAGCTGTTGATACCTACAGCCAGCATGTTGCCTTCTTCGAGAGATGAAATAAGTTCTGCTCTTTTTTTGATGATTTTCAGTGCATTCTCTGTTGAGAATATTCCGGCAATACATGCAGCGGTATATTCACCCAGGCTGTGCCCTATCATAATTGAAGGCTTAATACCAAGTGATATCCATAGAGATGCCAGAGCAAGTTCCACCGAAAACAGGATTGGCTGTGTATATAGAGTATTATTAAGAAGTGCTTCAGCTTCTTTTTGTTTGCCGGCTTCCGGATAGAGTATTTTTCTAATATCGCAGAATCCGTCTCTGATAAGGAACTCTGCACATTCATCCAGTACATCTTTAAATACTCCGCTGGCTTTATACAGGTCATGCATCATATAAAGATACTGTGATCCCTGTCCCGGGAACATAAATGCAGTATTCGAACCTTTATCGCTGTGTGCGGTGGCTGAACTTACTATACTGTTTTCAAAGTCATTCCCGCATACAGCAACAGTTTTTCTTTTATCAAACTTTTCTCTTGCTGTTCTTAAAGTATATGCAGCATCCGAAATATTTAAATCAGGCTTTGATGAGAGATATTCTAAAAGCTTTTTCTTATAGTTGTTTAAGGCTTTTTCAGTTTTTGCAGACATGCAGAGTAAGTTGATTCTGATATCTTCAGCTTTATTGGGCTTCTCTTTTTTCGTCTGCGGTGCTTCCTGAAGAATAATATGAGCATTGGTTCCGCCTATACCGAAAGAACTTATACCTGCCATAAGAGGTGAATTATCAGAGGCCTTCCAGTCTATTATATTTTTTGATATTTCGAAAGGAGAAGATTCGAGCTCAAGTTTGGGATTAGGGCTAGAATAGTTTATCTGTGGCGGTATAAGTTTGTTCTGGAGCATCCTGCATACTTTAATAACTCCGGCAATGCCGGCAGCAGTATCGGTATGTCCTATATTCGCTTTGACAGAACCTAAATAACATTTATCTGATCTTGTGATGCCGGTCGAATTTTCACTGAACACTTTTTTAAGAGATTCAAGTTCAATCGGATCTCCAAGCTCAGTTCCTGTGCCGTGGCATTCTATGTATCCTATACGTTCTGATGTTATCCCGGCCATATGCTGGGCCTCAATTATACATTCTTTCTGGCCTGTTACGCTAGGAGCTGTAAATCCCACTTTTCTTGAACCGTCATTATTTATTGAATATCCTTTTATTACAGCTATGATATTGTCTTTATCACGTTCAGCGTCAGTAAAACGCTTTAGAACAAGTGAACCGACGCCGGAGCCATCTACGATTCCTGCTGCATCTTTATCAAATGCTCTGCATCTACCGTCCGGAGAAAGAATAGTACCCTGAGAGTATATGTAGCCGAAACTTTCCGGAGTGTGAAGTGTACATCCACCTGCGATGGCAAGGTCACATCTGTTATCTGCCAATCTATAACATGCTTCTGTAATTGAAACAAGAGATGTAGAACATGCTGTATTTAAACAGAAAACAGGGCCTTTCAATCCCAGAAGATAAGCTGTACGCGAGGCTATGTATTTTCTGTCTCCGTAGGACATCATATCCCATAAACTGTAATTTGCTGTAATATCACTGTTCCTGAGCAGATTGTCATGCAGGTAACTGTTTGCTCCGGCTCCGGTAAACAGTCCGATGGAAAGCCTGTTTCGTTCTCTGATATAACCTGACTGTTCGAGTGCTTTCCAGCAGTGCATTACAAAAAGACGGATCTGAGGGTCCAGAAATTTTGCATCCATAGGTGAAAATCCAAAAAAATAAGGATCAAATTTATCTGTCTGACTGATTTCTCCCCGGGCAGGTATATAGTCAGGATTACTGATTATGTCTTCTGATATGCCCCGGTTTCTACAGCTCTCAAGGTCAAGCCTTGTGATGCAGTCCTCTCCGCTGATTATTTTCTCCCAGTATTCATCTATATCGGATGAACCTGAAAAAGCTCCGGAAAATCCGATGATTGCAATGTCGCTGCATTTGGCAGAGGATGTTGTCTTACGGACAGCGTGTGCTTTATCCTCTTTGTTCGGCGATATAAACTCTGCAAGGCCGGATATGGTAGGATAGGTAAAAAGATCTACTACTTTAATTTTTATTCCAAGTGAAGATTCAATCTGTCTGTGGAGCTTTATTATTTTAAAAGAGTTACCGCCTGCATCAAAAAAACTGCAGTTGACGCCTACGCTTTCCAGCTCAAGTATATCACACCATATTTTATGGAACTTCTGCTCAAGTTCTGTTCGCGGTATACTGCTATCATCTACAGCAAGAGATTCTGCGGTAGGTTCTGGAAGCCGGGAAGTATCTACTTTACCGCTGCTGTTAACAGGAAAACTGTCCAGCCTGATAAAATATTCAGGCAGCATATAAGCAGGCAGTTCCTGTGACAGATATGTTTTTATTTCACCGGGAGTTATATCTGAATCGGCAGTATAATACAGTATTGTTGATTCATTGTCCCTTATATTGCGGAAAATAGATGTACAGCCTGTAATTGCAGGATGCTGCATTGCAGCGGTTTCAATCTCAGGTAATTCGATTCGGTAACCGCGAATTTTAATCTGCCTGTCGTTTCTGCCTAGAAACTCAAGGTTTCCGTCAGATAGTCTGCGGACCCTGTCTCCGGTGCGGTACAGCCGGGATGGTTGTGAATTATTGATACTTTTCTCAAAGGACTTTGGATAAAACGTTCAGTGGTAAGTTCAGGCATATTCTGATAGCCCCTGCCTACACATGCTCCTCCTATATAAAGTTCTCCTTCGACATTATAGGGAACAGGGTTCAGTTTTTTGTCAAGAACATAGGCTTTTGCATTGAATATAGGCTTGCCTATTATCGATCTGGCACGGTAAATATCAATATTATTAAAGTCTATCAGATGGTATACCACTCCGACTGTTGTTTCTGTAGGACCGTAATGATTCATGAAGACTGTATCAGGTGATACTGCATGAAACTTCTCTATATCATTGATATTCAGCGCCTCTCCTCCCAGTATTACATATCTAAGATAGCTTCTGTTAAATCTGAAATTTTCAGAGTGGGCGGCAATATGTCTGAATAGTGAAGGTGTAAGTTTTGTGAAAGTTATTCGATTACTGCTGAGGTATCTTATCAGCTCTGACGGATCGGAAAACAGATATTCATCTCCAATGCAAAGACTGCCTCCGCTGAGAAGAGACGGATAGAAAACTGTAAGTCCGCCGTCCCATACAGGAGAAAGAAGAAAAGCTGAACGGTCGCTTTCGTTAAGGTTACATATTTTTATTATCCAGTTTGTATAATTTACTATGCTTCTGTGTTCTATTATTACTCCTTTGGGATGTCCGGTTGTACCGGAAGTATAAATCATATATGCAGGACTGGTACTGCTCTTTCTTACTAAAGGAAAATTTGATGAATAACTCTTTAGATCGGATTTTGGACTGTCAAGACAGAACACCTTTATTTCTGAAGAAAGTTCAGAAAGTCTTCCGGAAAGCGATGAGGAAGTTATTATCAGCTTAAGTTCTGAATTCTCTATTTTGTATTTAAGCCTTGATTCAGGATCTCCGGTATCTAAAGGCACATAGGCTGAACCGGTCTTTAGTATCCCCAATACTGATATTACAAAATCTGTACTGCGGTCAAGATAGATTCCAATAAAACTGCAGGGGCCTGGAGCGATATTTATCTTTTCGTAATATTCTGTTATGAAGTTCGCAAGACGGTTGCTGGCATGGCTGACTTCAAGATAATTTAAAGTCTTGCCGCTAAACTCTACTGCTGTATTATACGGCGTTGATAATGCCTGATCCTCAAATAACTCATGAAGAAGTTTATCATGAGGATAATCTGTCTCTGTTATGTTGTATTTATAAAGATGATCTTTATACTCTGTATTGCTGAGTAGAGTAAGATCTTGAATTAGAGTGGATGGAGTTGATATAACTTTATCAAGTATCATTAAATAATAATTTGCCATTTTCTCAATAGTACATTTTTAAAGAGAGCTGTGCAGTAGTTTAGATTACAGGTTAGATTTTCTCCAGAATCGTCAATAAAAAGACTAATGTCAAACTTGGCTGTTTTAAATATGCTATTTAATTCAAAACGCTCAAAAATGTCAGAAGAGTTTTCCGTTTTTCCAAAGCTCTGTACTGAAAACATTATTTGAAAGATAGGATGTTTTGATAATTCTTTCTGTATTGTTAGAGTGTCAACAATCTTTTCAAATGGATAATTCTGATATTGTAATGCTTTTGATATTTTTCAGCTATTTTTCCAATTAAAGTGTCTATATTATTGTTTTCATTTATTATTGTACGTAATGCAATTGTATTAACAAAAAAACCAATTAATGATTCGAGTTGTAAGTGATCTCTACCTGCTACCGGTGTTCCTATAACTAAATCATTTTGTCCTGTGTATTTATGAAGTAAAAGATAAAATGAACTTAGCAATATAGGGTATAGTGTTAATTGTTTTGATTTTGCAAATGTTCGTAAACTTTTAGTTAATTTACAGTCTATATTAAACGAAAAATTTTCTCCATTGTATGAAACCGTTGTTGGTCGGGGAAAATCAGAAATAAGTTGAAGTTGTTCATAACCTTCAAGCTCATTTATCCAGTACCTGAATGCTTCTTTAAAGTAATTATTTTCGTTAAACTGTTGCTTTTGCCATATAGCAAAATCTCTATATTGAATATCTAAATTAGGTAATTCTGATGAAATATTTTTTTCATAAAGATTATAAAAATCTTTAACTTCTTTTATAAAAATATCTTCTGACCATCCGTCAAAAGCAATATGATGAACATTTATTAGTAAATATGAAGAAAATTGGGTCTTATAAATACTAGCCTTAATTGGAAAATTATTTTTTATATCAATTATGTTATTAACATCTACTGAAATTTTATCGAGCAGTTTTTTCTCATCCAATTCAAATTCACTTATATTAAAATTTCCTCCTTTTTCTACCTGAATTACTTCTTGTCTACCGTTTAATTTATATATTGAGTGTAGTATTGAATGGCGTCTAACAACTGATTTAACAGCATTTTTCAAAGAAGTAATACAAATATTATTTTTTAGTTTAAAACAAAATGGATTATTATATGCTTTTGTCCCATTTTCAAGTTCATTGATAAAGAACAATCGTTCCTGTGCAAAGCTCAAAGGATAATCTTTAACATTTTTAGGTTTGATTTTTGAAAAATATTCATCTTTCTTGAGCTTTTTTGCTATTTTAGCAATATTTTTCCACTTAAGGATATCTGAGACAGTTATTTTACCTAGTGAAGCATCATAAACAGCATTGGAGAGCTTTACTGCAATTATTGAGTCGCCTCCCAGGAAAAAGAAATCGCTATAAATATCGATTTCATCTGACATAAATACTTTTTTCCATATTTTGAGAAGCCTTTTTTCTGTTTTATTTCTTGGAAGGACATTGTTTGAAGTTATAAAGTTATTTGGTTCTGGTAAAGAATTTTTATCAATCTTTCCAGATGAATTAAGTGGCATTTTGTTTAAGTGGATAAAAATTGTTGGGATCATATAATCAGGGAGCTTTTTCGATATGAATTCTTTAAGTTCCTCTTGTGATAATTCTTTTTCTGAAACATAATATGCCAATATGAGCTTATTCTTTAGTTTTCCTTCTTTAACTATAACTGCAGATGCTGAGATAGATTCATGAGAGATTATATTATTTTCAATTTCTCCCAGTTCTATTCTAAAACCTCGTATTTTAATCTGGTGATCCTTTCTACCAAGAAATTCAATACATCCGTCAGGCAGCCTGCGACAGATATCTCCTGTTTTATAAATGCGTTTACTGCAACTTTTCTTTAGTTTATTCTCTTTATCATAAAAAGGATTTGGAATAAAATATTGTTTGGTTAGGTTATCACGATATAAGTAACCGTTAGCCAGGCCAATTCCTCCTATATATAGCTCTCCAGATGTATGTATTGAAACAGGGTTAAGATTATCATTTAATATATATGCTGAATGGTTATCAATAGGATATCCAATATTCCTGTATGATATTTTATCTGTGAACTTTACTTCATAACAGCAGGAGTCTGCTGAAACTTCACTGGAACCGTAAATATTAAGTATTTTCCCTCTATAACTTAAGTGCTTTAAGTCTTCGATTATATTTTTAGTAATACTTTCTCCACTTGAAGTGATAAATTTCAATGAGGTTGGGATACCTTCATTTTTCCAGTAAATGAGTAGTTCATTTAGTAAAGTAGGTACAGCTACGAGCCTTGTAATTTTTTTCTCTTTGATTAGGTCTGATAGTTTTTTTGCATCAACATAAGTTTCATAAGGTGCTATAAAAGTTTCAATACCACTAAACAATCCGCCAAAAGCATCCCAAATGAAGTCAACAAATGAAATGCTGGTTTTTAAACAACATTTTTCGTCGTTGCTGAATGGATATTTATTCCACATCCAGTAAAATCTGTTAACCATTCCAATGTGTGTTCCTCTAACCCCCTTAGGAATGCCTGTAGAACCAGATGTATAAATTATATATGCTGTATCTGATGATTTGCTTATGCTTTCTGGATTCTTAATATCATGATTATAACAGGGGAGAGTTTCACAGTTCAAATCTATTAGTGTAGTAGAGGATTTTGTAATCTCCATGAGTTTATTAAAGTATTGCTTTTGCGTAATAATAATTTTTGGCTTACTGTCTGTTATTTTAAATTTGAGCCTGGCATATGGTTCGTTTATGTCAAGTGGAACATATGCAGCTCCTGATTTTAATATTCCCAGTAAACCTATTATCATTTCAAGAGAACGTTCGACATGAATACCTATAATAGTATCAGGTTTAATGTTAGCTTCATACATTAATTTATGTTTTTCAATAATTTTGTGTGCGAGAGTATTAGACTTATTATTCAGTTCTTTATATGTGATTTTATGATTATTAAAAACTAATGCGTTTTTATTGGGTGTTTTGCTTGCTTGCTCCTCAAATAATTTATGTAGAGTTTTGTCATGTGGAAAATACCTATCAGTAAAATTCCATTTATATACTAGCTCTTCATTTTCCTTTTCAGAGGATAAAGTATAGCTATTATTTGATGAGTTATCTTTATGCTCATAAAACTGATTTATTTCTTGAGAAAACTGTTGTTGATTTTCCTGAGATTTAGTTTTTAATTTTAGGTCCTGCATTTTTATATATAGTTAGATCCTTCAATTTGTTTAATCAAATGATAAAATGTATATTCGCCTTCGTTTAATACTATAAAATCTATATTGGGATTGGTTAACAGTTCTTCTGGTTTTGCTGTAGCATGAGCTCCGCCGCATACTATGAACGCATCAGGTTTAATATTTTTTATAAGGTTGGCAAAAGTAAAAACATCATCCATTGCAAAAGACATTGTGGTTAATGCAACTACATCGGGATTAATTTTTTTTATATAGTTTATTATCTCATCTTCTGTGAGTTTTGATATCTGAATATCCAGATAGTTAATATCATATCCTGCTTGTTTTAGGAAAGAACCTATATAAATCAATCCCAAACTAGGGAAACATTTAATGCTTCCATCTGTTTTCATCTCTGAAAATTTTCTTGCCGGGTCAACTAATAATATATTCATAATCAGGGAAATATTTCTTTTTTTTATACAAGCTAACTGCTTAATTAATATTCAAACTTTGCCTAATCTTCTAAAAATTAAAAAATGTTACATATTTTTATACTATATTTTATTTTTTCTCTTTAAAATATATTAAGAACGGTATTGTAGACAAAATAGTATGAAAATTGGTTTAATTTGTTTGAAATAGTGGAGTAATTGGCTGTTTATAAGCTCAATATATATAAATATTTCTTAAGCCAGTCAACAATATATGGAAAAACTTCATCAAAGTAATTGGCGCAGACATGATCGCCATCCTCATAGAATTTTAACTCTTTTTCTCCTTTTGCCCAGTCAATAAAGTAATCAGCATGCAGTTTTCCATTCGGAATTAATTTGTCGTTTCCTGAATGAATGATTAAGAGAGGGCGGTCTAGAGAAGGTGCAGTTTTAATGTCAAAATCCAATGCTACAATAGATTTTTTGTAGTTTTTAATTCCAGTGATATATGGAAAACCTTTAATAAAAATCGGATTTACTTTTTTCTCATCAGAAAAACATTTGCCGTAAGCTGGGCCACCATCTCCAACAGCACAGCAGATTCTTTTATCATATGCGGCAGAGCGTGGTGCAAGATATCCTCCAAGACTGAAACCTAAGGTTGCGATCTTAGAACAGTTAATATTTTTTTTGTTTTCAGTAAACCAGTCAATTATGGTTGATACGGCTTTATGATAGTCTTTAATATATTTCATATTCTGCCACATTTCGCCTTGACCTGGGCCATCAAACGTATAAACATTAAAACCCTGTTCAGATAATAAACTGCTCCATAGATGATTTTCTACTTCTTTCAGGTTATCCATTCCGTTTATGAATATTATTAGAGGAGAGTTTGCTTTCTTTGTCTCCCATAGATAGCCCGGTATAACGGTGTTCCTAAATGGAATATTTAATTCTGAAGGCCTTCTTTCATCTTCATTGTATAACTCGAGAGCTTTTTTATAACATATTCTAACTTTCTCCTGAGTTTTGTTTTTCTGTTGAGGATTTATATAAAAAAAATGTTCGCCTATATGATAACATCCAGCTGCTTCGTGGAAAAGACTTTTTGCAGAGTAGGTATTACCTTTCAACAAACTGTTCTCTGCTTTTTTCTCAAGAATCTCACCTTCTTTATCCCATTCATCGCACCAGTCATACCATGCTTTTATTCTTGATACTACACGTCTGATTCTATCTAAATTTACGCCACAAATTATAAATCTTGTGTACATATGTCTATAAACTCTGCGTTCGTTAAAAATAAACTTAAAAGCAATTTTTTCTTTAATAGACAAATTTTTCATTTATTGATTTTCCCGCTATTGCTGATTTCATACTTAAAAGTTTCCGGAATTGAACGGGTTTTCATGAGTCTAATAATAAAAGAATTCATATATTCTTTTGCATCACTTTCACTTTCCCACTCATAGAGACCCTGGAAATCTTCAGTATCTGGGTCGTAAAGCCATGTTTTTGAGATGAAACCCTTTTGAGATATTATAAAGGGTATTGGGAAAGCTGAAAGATGTTTGTTTGCTTTAGGAGAGAATTTTGCGAACTTGAAGAATATTCTCAGAATTGTTATTTTAGTATTTGAATAATTTTTATTCGATTTTAAAACTACTTTTCTATAAGCTATAAAGGGGGAGTTTTTATCTATTGTTTTTCCACTAAGATTTTTGGGGAAACATACTTTTCTTTTTAAAAAAAGTATAAGGGATTTTATCAGTAGAACAGGAGGAGTTTCTTTCATAACTGAATCCTTAAATAAAAATATACTAATTAATATGTATCAATCAAACTTCTAATAATTAGCTGGTTCTCTAATTCATTTTTGGTTATTTTTTTGTTGGGTGTTATTATTATTTTTAATGTTTTATTAGGGCGTAAATGAAAAAAATTATCGCTGAATTTTGCATCGGTATTTTTTAGTTCCAGCCATGTCCATAATGCCGGGGTGTCAGTTTTAAGTATTATTTCATATGAATCGTTTTTACATTCTGAAATATCTATTGAAATATTAGGTCTTTTCAGTTCAAGGTATTTGGGCTTTTCCAAATTAATAAAGTTTGTTGAAATAGTCTCTTTATCATTATTCTGAAGTTCAAGCCAGATTAAAATATTTTTAGAACCGTGATGATCTATTATTTCTTTAAGAGACAGTGTTCTTATTTTAATATTTCCAGAAGTTGGTGTTTCAGTGTCGAAAAATGCAGAATATAATATTTTGCCATTTAGGTCGGTGATTTCGCAGATGACTTTAACTGGGATTTTATGATATAAATCACTCGTAATATGTATTTCCAATTCTTTCAAGTTCAGATTTTCCACTCCGCTTATCATAATAGGTTCAAAGAATTTCTTTGCAATATAATGTAAGGCTTTCCTGCGGCAGAAATAATCAATTGATGACCAACTGGGAGCAGGCCATGTATCATTTAACTGCCAATATATAGCTCCCATGCTTCTCGGCATATTTCGCCGCCAGTGTTCGACAGCGTACTTCATTGCCATTGCCTGTTGTATTTGAGAAACCCATATAGTATTCTCAAATCCTAAAGGCAGTCTGAACCAGTCAAGCATATAGTGCATAATTGTTGAGTTCCCAATATCTGAACGCTGGTGATATTCCATTATATAGCTTGTTATATTCCTGTCTTCAGGAAGAGTAAAGCTATTTATTGTTTTAGGCTCAGGAAATGATTGAAAACCAAATTCGCTTACAAAACGGTGATTTGTTGTGCGATACCATTCGAATGGCTTTTTTCCATGCCAAACATCCCATAAATGAGAATCTCCGCATGTAGGATTATTAAAATCGGTTCTATCTCCAATTGGAGAATGTGGACTTGCCGGCCAGTAATCTGTGTCTCGATCAAGTCTTTTGATTGTTTCAGGCATTATTCTATCATATAACCGGCTATAATCTTTCCAGCTCATCGTTTCTTTGGTCCATTTTCTGCCTACAAGTCCCTGTTCCAGTTCATTATTGCCACACCATAATGCAATACATGGATGATGACGGAGTCTCTTAATATTGTCTTTTAGCTCTTCTTTTACTGTTTCAATAAAATTGTCATCATATGTAGGGTAAGTGGAACATGCAAACATAAAGTCCTGCCATACGAGTAAACCGAGCTCATCGCATATATCATAAAAAATATCTTTTTCGTATATTCCACCACCCCATACCCGTATCATATTCATGTTTGCCTCTACAGCTGATTGTAGTAGAATGCGATAACGAGAATCCTGCATATTGCCTATAATTCCATCAGATGGGATCCAATTGGCTCCTTTAGCAAAAAAAGACTGTCCGTTAACTGAAAAGAAAAATGATTCACCCCATTTATCTTTATTTCTTTCTAGTTTTACAGTACGGAGTCCAATTTTTTTAGAGATTGTATCAAGTATATTATTTTTGCTATCTACTAGTTCGATTTTAACTTTATATAAAGGTTGATCTCCCATGCCGGCGGGCCACCATAAGCTTGGAGTATCCAATGTGAATGTTGTATCTGCTTTATTTTTTGAAAATTGTATCTTTTGATTTTTGACTAATTTATTATGAGAAACAGTAATATTTGCTGTAATATCCTTATTAGAAATTGCATCTAATGTTATTTCAGTAAGTAAGTTTACTCTATTTTTGATGTGTTGCTGTTTAATATACACATTTTTTATTATTGCAGTATTAAATGCTGTTATTTTTATATCTCTCCAGATACCGCAGGTAACGGCCATTAATCCCCAGTCCCAACCAAAATTGCACTGTTCTTTTCTGATCCATCCATGGGAAATATTTACTTTATGAGGTATATTCATTACCCAGTTTTTATCGTATTCTTTTTTGCCGATTCCCCAACAGGGCAGGTAGTGATCTTTCTGTTTTTTCAGTGCATATGGGATAGTAGACTTAAAATAAATTTCTATTCTATTTATTTCGGTTATTAAAAAGGGTTTTATATCCCATTCATAGGTACGGAACATATTATCAGTTTCTGCTATTTTCCTATCATTCAATGTAACCGTGGCTAGAGTATCAAGGCCGTTACAAGTGAGGATAATTCTCTCATGCTTAAAGAATGATTCATCCAATGAAAATTCTTTTGAATATATCCAGTCTGTTTCTCCAATCCATTGTAATTTTTTTTCATTATCTCTGAAAAAAGGATCAGGAATTTCTCCATTACGAAGGAGATCAGCGTAAACATCTCCCGGAACAACTGCAGGCATTAGTTTAGTCTGGCCTGCCTGTCTTACTGTCCATTTCCCATTTAAATTGAAAGTCTTCATTGTTCAAACTTTATTTCATAATTTTTTAACTGTTATCAATAAAAATATGTTCAAATGCTGGTGGTGATTCAGCTCCATAGTATTTATTGAATTCTTTCCAGTCTTGGAGCTTATTCAGATCTCTACTATTATTCCTTAACTTTAGTCTGTTATACCTTATTTGTGGTTTGCAGTAAATATAGTAAATTGAAATATTCGGCCATATTTCAGTTTTTAATTTCTCCAGCCATTTGCTATTTCTGATTTCTTTTGTGAATGGGCCGGTTATAATTACATTGCTGACAGGCAGATTTTCTTTAGCTATATTGAATAGTGTTTCATAAATAGGATTTCTAAACAGTGATTTGAATGTTTTACTGTCTCTGTCATTTTCATCTCCTGTTAATTCTTTCATTGATACTTTAATTATTGTTTCCGTAACAGCATCAATATCCAGAAAAACAGCTTTTTCCTTTTTGGCAAGTTCTTTGGCGAATGTAGTTTTTCCCGATGCCGGGCTGCCTGTAATTATGTATAACTTATTCATGAGACAATGTGTGCATAATTATTCTTGTTATAATGGTTCTGCTTCATAGTCTACATGACTATCAATGAAATCATCCAGTTGATTATGCCAGGCCGTTGGTTCAAATGTTCCCGGAACTGTTTTCTCATTGAAAAGCAGATCTATCAGATATCTTGGCTGTTTATTGCCTATAAACATGGATTTACTACATGATACACAGTATACCAAAATATTGTTAAGGGGCATTTCATGAGCTTTGGTTTTCATCAATGCTTTAACTTTCTCAACAGGGAGTATGCCAAAAAATGAATCTCCGCAGCATGTGCTTTTTCTTCTTGTCTTTTTCGGCTCTACTATTTTTATATTCATTTTCTCTGCCAATGTTCTTACAGAGTTATGTATTCTGTCCTGATCTCTGGTTGGGCATGCATCAATAATGGTCATCTCTTCATGGTTATAATTAGGAAAAGGAAAAGAATTGTCTTCAGCCAGCAGTTCCCATAATGAAATAGTTGAAGGGTTTTCATAGTTTTCACGATATCTCTTATCGCATCCGGGACAAATATTAATAACACAGGTATCGGAAGGAATTTGCGGGGTATTACGGCAGCAGGTTAACAGTTTATCCATAACTCCATACTTTGAATTAAGGAATTTATGCAGCTTATCTGCAAGGTGGGGTTTGTATAAAATGAGTGCGCATCCTGGTGCAAAAATATACTTTTTCATTTATAGTTTTTTCTTTCTTTAATTGATCTGGCACTACATATTTATAATATATTGCCGTTAACGTCTTAATTCCTTTTTACAGTGGCTAAAAGCAAGCCTGCTCCAATTAAAAACACCCCGGAAATACGGTTTTGGAGTATTATATGTTCGGGTTTAGAAAACAAAATTCTTATTCGATCTGCAATATATCCATGGAACAGTGCTACTATTAGAAAAATCATAATAAATGTAGATCCCAGTATTATCAACTGTGGAGTCACCAACAGTTTGGGGTTAATGAAAGGTGGGAAAAAAGCTGAGTAAAATATCAAAGCTTTCGGGTTTGTAGTATTTACTGTAAGTCCCTGTAAAAAAAGAGAATGGGCAGATGTCTTAACAGGTTTATTTCCCGTATGAAATTGTGTGTCTTTTGATATAAGCAGCTTAATCCCGAGCCAAATTAGATATAAAACACCAAACCATCTGATGATTTCAAATATCTGTGCTGATGCAAGTAATACAGCTGCTAATCCAAGGCAGGTAATAGATAAAAAAAGAGTATGTGATAAAGCAGCACCTGCAACTGTCCATATTGAACTTTTGAATCCATGTTTCATTGAACTCGAAACTATCACCATATTGGTCGGCCCCGGCACAATTATTAATACAAATGCTGATGCTATAAAAGTGAAGTAAACTTCTAAACACATTTTTCATATCCTGTAATTATTAAGCATTATGCAGATAAATTCTCTGTTAATAGTATATTATATTTAAGAACTATTATATAGTTTATAAGAAAAATAAATCAATAAAAGCATACCCCAAGGAGTATTATAATGAAACTCTATGACCTTGAAACACCATGTTTAGTACTAGATATCGGAAAAGTAAAAGATAATATTTATAAGCTTAACAGGCATGTTTCAGAATTTAGAGTTCCTATTAGGCCTCATGGAAAAACTGCAAAGAACAGTGATATTCTAAAAATGGTAGCAGATAGTGTAAATAGTGGAATAACAGTGTCTACTCTGAAAGAAGCGGAATATTATTTTGAAAGTGGTTTTAAAGACATATTATATGCAGTTGGGATTGTTCCGTCAAAACTTGATAGAATAGAACGTTTGATCAAAAAAGGCGCAGAAATAACAGTAATTTTGGATTCTGTTGAGCAGGCAGAACTTATTATCTACAAATGCAAAGAACTTGGTATAATACTACCTGTTTTAATCGAAATAGACTCAGATGATCATAGATCCGGTGTAAAACCTGGCAGTCCGGATTTGATAGAAATTGCAAAGCTTCTAAATAGCAGTTCAAGTGTGTTGTTGAAGGGAGTTATTACTCATGCAGGTGATTCATATCTTTGCAAATCTGTAGATGAGATAAAAGTTGCAGCTGATAATGAAAGAAAATCTGCAGTAATATGCGCTGAAATTCTAAAAGAAAATAGTTTGCCATGTCCTGTTGTAAGTATAGGTTCAACTCCGACTGTTACATTTACAGAGAATCTTGACGGGATAACAGAGGTTAGGGCAGGGGTCTATATGTTTCAGGATCTTGTTATGGCAGGGCTTGGTGTATGTAGCAAGGATGAAATAGCGCTTTCAGTAATGACATCTGTAATTGGTTATCAGAAAGAGAAAAACTGGATAATAACTGATTCCGGCTGGATGGCATTATCAAGGGATAGAGGAACTGCAGCTCAAAATATAGATCAGGGTTATGGTGTAGTGTGTGATATCGATGGTAATCCTATTTTTGATCTTATCGTAACTTCTGCTAACCAGGAGCATGGTATTATTTCAAGCCGTTCAGGTAAATCAATAAATTGGAATGATTATCCTATCGGGAGCAGACTTAGAATACTCCCTAACCATGCATGTGCAACAGGAGCAATGCATGATAAGTATCATGTTGTGGAAAAAACAGCTGATGTAATTAAGATTTTGCCCAGGATAAATGGATGGTAAAAAATGTATACTCAAAACTAACTGATTTTAGAAGAAATTAACTAATTGCTGAGGCTAATTGTAACAGAATAAACCAAAAACAAAAATACCCCGGTATATTTTACTCAAGTCTTTTTGAACAGAACCATGCAGTAAAAGAAAGTGTAAAAATTCCTATTAAAAGCAATGGCCATGTATTTGTCCAGACATCGGCTAAAGGCATGTCTTTTAAAAAAATACCTTTACTTATGATTAAAAAATATTTCAGAGGATTTATTGAAGTAACATACTGTAGCCACTGAGGCATATTTTCCACTGGTGCTGCATATCCTGAAAGAGTAACAACCGGTACCATAAAAATAAATACACCTAATACTGACTGCTGTTGCGTTTTTGATAAGGAGGAAATAAACAGGCCGGCTCCAACAATCGATATTATAAACATAAACAAAGCAAGGTAAAACAGTAAAACAGAACCTGTAAAAGGAACTTTAAAAAGCATTACTCCTAATGCGCATATAAAAGAAGCTTCAAGCATTCCAATTAGGATTGCGGGAATGGTTTTGCCTATTAAAATTTCATGCGGGACAAGTGGAGATACCAGTATTTGATCAAAAGTACCAAGCTCTCGTTCACGTGCAATTGACAAAGACGTAATAATCAGGGGAACAAGCATTCCCAGTATCCCAACAAGAGAAGGAATTGTAAACCATAGATAGATGAGATTCTCATTAAACCAGTTGCGTGTGGTAATAACTATTGATGAATTTGTGTTCGACTTTTTTAATTGGATTTCTTTATTGTAATTTGAGACTATTCTTTCTACGTATCCATTGATGATTTGTGCAACATTTGAACGTCTTCCATCCAGTATTAGCTGTACCGATGCTTTTTTACCGGCGTTAATATTTCGTGAGAAATCCTGCGGTATATTTATTGCAGCCATTGCTTTCTGATTGTCAATAGCTTTTTGGAATTTGTCATTATCTGTAAATTTTATTTTTGCAAATGTCGGTGATCCTGAGAAACGCTGTATTAACTCATATCCATGTTTGCCTTTATCCAGATTACATACTAACAGAGATACATTTTTTACTTCCAGAGTTACTGCGAAAGCAAAAATAACTAACTGTAATATTGGAGGAGCAATTAAAATTATCCTGGTTCGAGGATCACGAAACAGGGTTAAAACCTCTTTAATGATTAAAGCTCTTAATTTATTGATTTTTGTTAAATATTTCTTCATATGATTACTGCAATTTTAATCCAATCTCTTTTTTAGTTTACTAATAGTAATTAAAAAAAATACACTTCCTATTATCGCCATATATCCCATACATTTAAGGAATAGATGCAGAACATCACCTGTAAGAAAAATGGTTTGTAGACATGTTACAAAATATCTTGCAGGCAGTATATATGTCAAAATCTGTATTGCTTTTGGCATTGAGGATATTTCAAAAACAAAGCCTGACAACATGAAAGCGGGTAGGAATCCTGTCATAAGAGCTATCTGTGAAGCTACAAACTGATCTTTTGCTACAGATGAAATTAACAATCCCTGCCCAAGCGCACAGAATAGAAAAACTGAGGTTGTTAGAAACAGCCAACCGAAAGAACCTCTAAATGGTACCTCGTAAATTAATGTTGCAACTACAGTACAAATAGTCATTGAGAAAATACCCAATACAAAATAAGGAATCAGTTTTCCGAGTATAACTTCTATTATCGAAACAGGAGTTGATATCATTGCTTCCATTGTGCCGCGTTCCCATTCCCGTGAAATTACCAGTGCTGTGAGAAGTGTTCCTATGAGTGTCATTATGATAGCAATTGAGCCTGGAACCAGTGAGTTTCTACTTTTTAACTCAGGATTATACCAGAATTGCGGTTCTAGCCTGACTAATGAATTTGTCTGAAGTTTACCTTTATCTTCTGATTGGTAATGCAGCCAGGTTTGCACAACTCCTGTTACATAGCTTTGAACAAAATATGCTATATTGGGTTCAGAGCCGTCTGTGATTATCTGTAGTCCAGCACTATCTCCCGGAGCAGTTAAACCTTTTGAAAAATCCTGAGGAATGATTACCAATCCTCTTAATTTGCCTGCTACAAGATCTCCATCAAATTCTTTTCTATTATAGGCAATTTTTACATCCAGAAAACGGGAGTTCATAAAAGCCTCTGTCAGGCTTGTGATATCCTGGTTTTTATCTTCAAGAACCAGGCCTATCTTAAGTTTATTGCTGTCCAGATTTATTCCATAACCATAAATAAACAGTAAAATCAAAGGCAGTACAAAAGCAATTAGAATAGAGCTTGGATCACGAATGATCTGTAAAAATTCCTTTTTTATTAATCCTCTTAGTCTATTCATTCTTCTATACCTTGAATGATATTATTTTGTTTGATTAATGTGATAAAGGCATCTTCCAGTGTGGGAAGTTCAGCTCCTGATGATATTTTTCCTGCTTTGTCTTTTAGATCATCCGGTGTTCCGGTTGCAATATTTTCCCCCCTGTAAATTAAACTTACATTATCACAATATTCTGCTTCATCCATAAAATGTGTCGTAACCATTATAGTTACTCCTTTTTCTACCAATCCATTTATATGAGTCCAGAATTCCCTGCGTGTAATCGGATCAACCCCCGATGTAGGTTCATCCAGAAACAGGATGTCCGGCTGGTGCATAACTGCGCATGAAAGAGCCAATCGCTGTTTAAAACCCAGTGGTAAGGATTCTGCATTTGTGTTTAGATATTTTTTAAAGTCAAACATTTTTATTATTAGCTCTATTTGATGCTTCTGATAATTACCTGACAATCCATATAATCCTGAAAAAAAGCGTAGATTTTGAATTACACTTAAATTTCCGTACAGTGAGAATTTTTGAGCCATATACCCTATACGTGAACGTGCTATGGATGCAGCTTTTTTTAGGTCCAACCCCATCACAAGTGCCTGTCCATCTGTTGGCTGCAGTAATCCGCACATCATTTTAAATGTTGTAGATTTTCCCGCTCCATTTGGACCGAGCAGACCAAAAATCTCACCTCTTTTAACTCGAAAGGAATTCTCGTGTACTGCAGTAAAATTTCCGAATTTTTTTGTGAGATTTACTGCTTCAATAACAGGTATTTCAGAATGAGGTTTTTTCTCTATTTGTTCTGCGAGTTCTGAGTATCCTCCCGGGCCGCCCCCAAGAATATCGATAAATGCATCTTCGAAGCATGGCTTTACTTCATGCCACTTACCTTTTGTCAGTTTAGGTTTTTCTTTATTTTCATCCATTACAATGCGTATATATTTACCCTGTATTACTCCGTCGATGACACCATCCGTTTTTAATTCATCCATCAGCAATGAACGTTTATCTTTAGTATTAACATTTCGAATTTGCCATGTACGTCCTTTAACATTTGTTAATAGGTTTTCCGGCGGACCGTTAAAAAGTATTTCTCCATTATTGATTAAAACGACATCATCACACTGTTCTGCTTCGCTTAAATAGGCTGTTGCCCAGACAACAGTCATGTTTTCAGATAATAGCTTTTTTACCATTTTCCATAACTCTCTTCGCGAAACAGGGTCAACACCAACGCTTGGTTCATCAAGTAATAACAATTTAGGTTCTCCAAGAAGAGCGCAGGCTAAACCCAATTTCTGCTTCATTCCACCAGAAAGCCTTCCGGCCAGACGGCTTTCAAACCCTTTTAGATCTGTGATTTGTAATAATTTATCAAATTCTTCAGTGCGCTTACTTTTTTTAATTTTACGTAAGTCCGCATACAGGCTAAGATTTTCAATTATACTTAAATCCTCATATAGTCCGAATTTCTGGGGCATGTATCCAATGATTTCATGTATTTTACCTGCATCGTGTTTTACGTCATAACCATTAACTGATACTGTTCCTGATTCAAATCTTAAAAGTCCTACAAGAGAACGGATTAGAGTTGTTTTTCCTGCTCCATCCGGACCAACAAAACCTGTCATCTTTCCTGGAAATATTTTCAGTGAAACATTATTCAAAGCAGGACTGTCTGTTTTATTGAATCTTTTGATTAAATTGTTTATTTCAACGATCGGGTTTGACATTTTGCTTTATTCCTGAACTTTTACTGTAACAGGCATTCCTTGTCGTAATCCATTGTCAGGGCTGTTTATTATTACCCTTAAACGGTAAACGAGATCTGTTCGCAACTGGGTTGTTTCAACATTTTTTGGTGTGAATTCTGCCTGAGGAGATATAAAACCGACTTGTCCTTTGTACTTCCCCCCTGAATCTGTTAAGACAGTTACTGTCTGTCCCGGATGTATGTGTCCCAGATCCGGTTCACTAACATATGTGCGTATCCAGACAGGGTTGTCAAGAGCCAAAGTATAAACTATTGAGCCGGCTTCAATTATTGTCCCTACTTCACAAACTCTGGTTAAAACTGTTCCGTTATTTGGGGCAAGGATTTCTGTGTCCTTCAATTTTATTTCACTTTTGTTTATAAGCCCTTTAGCGCTCACCTCTTCTGCTAAACATTGTTCCAATGCATATTTGGATTCATCATAAACCTGTTGTGAAACAGAATTTTTCTCAACAAGTCTTGCATTCCGTTTATATGTTATTTCTGCATTGGCAAGTTTTGCTTTTATTTTTGACATATCAGCTTTTGCAATAGCCAGATCTACTTCAAAAGGTTCTTTATCTAATACGGCCATTATATCGCCTTTTTTTACGCGATCTCCTTCCTCAAAATTGAGTTTTTCTATTCTTCCTGAAACTCGGAATCCCAGATTTACATCACGGATATCAACATTGCCATATAGTGTAAGTGCTTGTTTTTTATTTTCTGCTTTTCTAACAAAAAAGAAACTTACCCCGCCTGCAATCAGGATTATCAAAACAACTGCAATAATAATTTTTTTCATAATTCTTTTCCGTTTAAAAGTTTAAACAACGTTCTATATTTTCTTCCAGAACCTTATAAATCGTTTTTGAATGTTTATCTGTGAGACTTTTTACATCTAAACGTCGCAGTAAAAGTTCACGGCTGAATAAAAAAACTAATATCTGCCCGAGAAATGAATGAGTACGAAAGATAATTTCTTCATCATCCTGTTTTGCGTCAAGGCATATAGCAATAAGGAAACAGGCCGTAGTGTGCATTCTTTTCATTATTTTATTATATAATTTATCAAAGGCCTTAGTAGGTTTAAGCTGTTCTCTCATTATGATTAGTGCCCATTTCTTAACTTCTTCAGATTGAACAAAGATATTTGTCAAAACGTTCACCAGAATTTTTAAGTTTTCCCTTGCTGTATCTTTTGTAATTTCTCCTGTTTTAATGGAACTTTCTATTTTTATTGCTGCTTCGCTTATGAACTCGGACATTTTATCTGTGATGTAATCGATCACTGCTAGGTAGAGTCCTTCTTTATTTGTAAAATAATATGGGATTGCAGAAATATTTGCCCCGGATTTTTCAGATAGCATTCTTGTAGTTGTTCCATTAAAACCATATTCTCCAAATAAATCTATTCCTGCCATAATTAAAGCATGTTTTGTTTTTTCACTTCGTGTTTTCGTGTTGGTCATTTTATTTATAGCTTTCATGTTTCTTTGTCTTTTTGATTTAATAATAATGATAGTATAAATCAATCATTTGATTAATTCAATCGATTGAATTAGTTTTTTGGTGTTTAATTTTAAGCTCTGTTGTTGATGTAGGAGGTTTTGATACAATTTATGTGCTGAAATAAAGCTTCGTTGTTAAATTTAAGATGGTGGGAAGCGCTCAATGCTTATTTTGCAATCAGTCTACTTTACTTTGCATAATCTTGCAATTTTCAGGTTTTTGAACTTTCTATTTCCAAAACTGTGCATGATTAGAATAAATACAGTCATACTTACAGTTCCTTTGATGAGACTTGATATTGAAATACTCATCCATACGCCTTCCAGTCCAAATATAAAAGAACTTGATAAGAATAATGCCATTGGGATTCTAAAACTTGTGAAGATTACACTGATGAGAGAGGGAATATGAGGTTTCCCAATACCTGTGAATGCTCCGTTGCTAATCATCTCAATACACATAAATATTTGTGATAAACCCACAATTCGTAAATACAAAACACCTGCTTTGACTGTTTCAGGGTTGTTTATAAATATTTTCATTAACAGATCAGGGAAAAGCATGAATATGGCAGTTGTTATCAATCCGATAGTTACAGCTATCTGTATTCCTGTCCAATATCCTGAATTAATTCTGTCAAACCTGTCGGCTCCGTAATTCTGGCCTACAAAAATACCAAGGGATCTGTTTAAACCGCCAATTGACATGTAAGTAATAGCTTCAATCTGCAGGCCAATCTTTTGTGCAGCTATTGCGTCGGGTCCCCATTTAGCTATTATCATAGCCATTACTATTCCTATGGCTGTGAAGATGACTCTTTGAATTGCTATTGGTGATCCCAAAGTGAATATATCAAAAATCTTTTCTCTATTAAATCTAAGAGAAAGTTTAATATCATATTGTTGTATCAAACAGTGAAATAGCATTATAAAAATTATTACATTTGCTATGATTGTGGCTATAGCAGCTCCGATAATTCCCCAGTTAAAGTAAAATATTAATATCGGGTCAAGGATTATATTAATAATTACTCCAAGCATATTTATTTTAAATGGAAGTTTGCTGTTTCCGATACTATTGAAAATACCTCCAATCATCATACTGCTAAAATTAAAGACCAGAGAAAGGCTGAATACAGCAAGATAGAGAGCAGCCTGTTTATTTACATATGCATTTTTTATGTTGAATATGCTAATAATCTGTGTTCTGCCAATTATTAAAACTGCTGCGAATACTATGGAGAATATGAACATCAGTATAATGCCTATTTCCATATATCCTTTTGCTTTGTTATTATCCTTACTTCCTATACAGTGAGATATCTTAATTGTTGTTCCTGTAATGAATAAAGAACCAATAGCATATCCAAGGTTTATTATAAGGCCAGCTGTTCCTACTGCTGCTACGGCATTACTTCCCAGTTTTCCAACCCATATAATATCAATTAAGTTATAAGACATTTGAATGAAATTTGTGCCAATTATAGGAAGAGCAAGGAGTATAAGAGCTTGTCTTATATTCCCTTCTAATAAATCAAATTTTCTATTAGAATTTTTCATGAGAACCTTTTGTGTATGAAATCATGTAGCGGCGCATGGCAATGCGTCGAGAATGATCCAGAGTCTAAATCTTTTAAAAAAGAAGGTTAAGTATTTTATCCGCAATTTTTCTGTTTTTGCCTATGTACGGAAAACTGTGTATATGTATTGCAGGATTAAAATTAGCTTCAATAATAGAATAATTTCCTTTTGGATCAACCTTTTTTATATCTTTTATAATCATATCTACACCGCATATTTTTGCTCCTACAGCTTTAGCAGATTCAACAGCAATTTGCTTATAAGTATCTGAAATATCATCGGTATAATCAACGCTGTCACCACCGGTGCTGATATTAGAGTTTTCACGTAAATAAACTGTTTCCCCCTTTTTAGGAATTGTGTTAAAAGTACGATTAGTTTGTTTTAAAAACATTTCTTCAGTAATTCCAAGAGATATTTTCTCTAAAGGAGTTTTATAACCTTTTCCTCTGAGAGGGTCCTGATTCTTTATATCAACAAGTTCTGAAATTGTATTAATTCCATTACCTGCGACATTTGCCGGAACTCTTCTTAAAATTCCCGGGACCTCATTATCTATTACTAAAAAACGATACTCATCTCCTTCGACAAATTCTTCGATGATAATATTACCACCACTTTTGAATGCCAGGTCTATAGCTTTTGTATATTCTGATTTATCGAATTTGTATTTAAAAATAGTTATGCCAATCCCAAAGTTTTCAGATTTTGGCTTTATAACGATTGGTTTGCCTGCAAAAAGGTTATAAGCGTCTAATGCTTCTTCTTTGTTTTGAAATGTAACACCTTTGGGTGTCGAAATTCCATGTCTTTCAAGCATTACTTTTGTTACCACTTTATTTTCCATGGCCAAAACGCTGCTGTAACTATCCAGAGATGTTTTTGTAGCCTGTTTTACAAGCTCTCTATGGTTAGACTTTTTGAATTCCACAAAGTTTTCGTCACGGTCAATTATTTCGTAAGCTATTCCTCTTTTTATTCCTGCTTTTATTAATATCTGGGTTGAGAGTTCAAGATCTTCGTAGCCTTTTAATAAAAATTCATTTTTCTTAGTAGAGTTTAAATATTCTTTGGCTTTATCTATATGGAATTTAATAAAAGTATTTTTTCTGATATCCTTTGAAAGCTTACTGGCATAGGTTAAAGAATTATCTGATACTTTATTTTTTTCAAAACTAATTGCATCTTTATATAAGCCATTATTAATTCCAAGTTTATTTTCCAGTTCAGTTATTTCTTCAATAAGTTTATTTGCAAACTCCTGTATTTTTATACTTTTACCATTTTCACAGGTTAGTATTAAATTTTTATCTAAGCCTTTTTCTGCAACTAGATCCTGATTTGTAGAGACAATATCAAATTCTTCTTTATTCAATAAATTTTCGGTATTATCTAATTCATCTTTGAAAAGGCAGAATAGCAAAAACATATGAAGAAAATATAAATCTTTTAACTCTATGCCAACTTTGCTGTAGGGATTTAAATCAATTGTTCTGACTTCAAGGTATTCTATGCCTTCTTCTAAAAGACTATCTAAAGTGTTTTTAGTATTCTTTAAACGAATCGGGCTGTAGTATTCTCTGTGGTCGCTTAGTACACCTGTTTTAATCAAATTCTTTAGACTCTCTGTATATGTATCTAGAGAATCCAGAGGAACAAATAAATTATCTGTATTTCTATAACCGCACTTGGTATGCCTGAAAGAAACACCGTCTTTTAAGAAATAATCATCTCCGAGAATTTCTAAATTTTTTGTACATTTATTATATGACTTATGAATAGATGAACTTGCGCCCATGAGGTATATAATCAGCCATCTGTATCTTGTATAGTTTCTTGCTACTTTCAGGTATATATTATCTTTAAAATTCTTATAAGTATCTTCGGTTTTGGTTTTCTCATATAGCTTTTTCAAAAACTTTTCATCAAATGAAAAATTATAATGGATTCCCGATAAGAGCTGCCTATTTGTGCCATATTTTTCTATCAGCATTTTACGGTAGTTTTTTGCTTTCTGACCTGATTCACTATTATCAAAATCTGCTGAAGGAGTATTATTAATACATTGTAAATTTGCCGGTGTGCTTTGGGGCCATAAATATTCATTGTCTATTTCCATAGAAATGATGTCATGGAGGTTTTCAAGGAAATTATACATCTCCTGTATTGAGGGGAGTGGAGGGGTTATCATTTCCACCTGGCTTTCTGCAAAGTCAACTGTTATAAAAGGGTTTTCTAATTTATTTCCAAAGGCTTCAGGATGTTTTGTTGCTGCAATATTACCATCTTTATCTACTCTTAAATTTTCCTTTTCTATGCCGAACTTACCTTTCAAAAGGTCTTTTACTAATCCGTTTGACAATATAATATCTAATATCAATGATAAATTATTCATCTTAAATTCCCTAAAACAATATTTGTTTAAATCTTTGTCTTGATCTTAAACTTAATCTTGACAATAAGTTAAAAATCTTCATTATTTTTAAAGCTTTATAAAATAATACAATTCTATAATTCGTCAAATATCGAAATGAAAAAAATATGAATATATTTCGTTATGTAGCGAAATATATAACTGTGTATTATATTTATAAGATTTCTACTTAGTAGGTAATGTAAAAGTCAGATTTATTAATCTTAATCGTAGTCTTAGTCTTAATCTTAGTCTTTTTTTAGTATATAAAATAGGGATTAGGCTTAAGACTAAGACTAGGACAAAGGTTGAGATCAAGACTAGGACCAAGATTGAGATTAAGGCTAAAAATAGGAAGATAATAATATCAAACGAAGTATATGGATTTTGTAAAAAGCAGCTTTAACTCGTGCTTTTCGGAGAGGTTTGATATTTATAAGATTTTGCAGTAAAATACATAAAGATATTGAAAGGAAATACTATGGAAAATTTTATATATACTCTTAAGGCTGTTTCGGATTTAACTAGAGCAAGAATTATTATGGCTTTAGTAAAAAACGATGAGTTGTGTGTGTGTAGAATAACAGAAATGCTGGACCTTGCTCCTTCTACCGTTTCTAAACATATATCGATATTAAAACATGCAGGGTTAGTTAAGTCACGTAAAGATGGTAAATGGATTTATTTCAGCTTAACTAAAGATTCAAACAAACCTGCCTGTTGTTCTCTTATAAAGATTTTAGCTGATAATCTTAAAGATAACTCTACAATAATAAGTGATGAAGAAAAGCTAACACAAATATTAAAATGCTGCAGTGAAGAAAAATAATCTAGATCAGAATCAAAGATTTGCAGATATAAGGTAAAACTAAGGTAAAATTTAGAAATGCTATCGTTTTGTAATTAACTCTACATTATAATTATACGTCAAAATCTTTATGTATTATTAATTACTATACCCCTTGGAGCAGTATTATGAAATTTCCCGGCCGCAGAAAAAGCCGACACTATTTTCCTGTCGGTGAACGTAAAAGAATTCCCTTAGAAACAGATTTCGCGTCAGAACAAAATACATACATTATTGGTATAGAGCAGTTGATTGTTGATATAGAAGCTCGAGTGAGCAGTGAATATTTGTTAAAACATAACATTTCAAAAGGACAATCTATTGTTTTAGATGATTCAACGATTGAAGAGATTTATCAGGAATTATCTGCAGAAAATAAGGTAGTAGGAGAATTTGCTGGAGGGGCTATAGGAAATACATTGCATAATTATTCTGTTTTATCAGATAATAGATCTGTATGTCTGGCTGCTATACCAAAACGTATTAATGTTGGAGATTACGCTTTTAAATACATCTGCACTACTAATTCACATGTTGATTTTTCATATTTAGAACCTTGTGATGGGTTGATGGCCAGGGCGATATGTTTTGTTACAGAAGACGGAGAGAGAACTTTTGCCCTTGGGAAAGGTATAATGAATGAACTTTCCCAAGATTATATTCCAGAGGATGTTGTGAGTAATTCTGGGGCTCTTTTGATTACAACATTTTTACTTAGAGATGAAACTGCTCCAATGTTCAAAGCTACAATGAAAGCAGTAAAAATTGCCAAAAAGAATAATGTTCCGGTAATATTGTCACTTGGAACAAGTGCATTAATAGAAGAGAAAAATGAATTTTTTAAGAATTTTATAAGAGATTATGTGACTGTTATTGCAACCAATGAATTGGAAGCTAAGGCTTTCGTCGGAGAGTCTGATTCTCTTTTAGCTTTAAATAAATCTTTAGAGTATGCTGATATGGTTTTTTTAACAGCTGGACCCGATGGCCTTTATTTGGGAGGCTATGTTGATCAAATAGCTTCAGTGGAAACTAAGCATAAGATTCGTAGTAAATCCATAGCTGAATATAATAAATACGAGTACAGCCGGTGTATGATAAAAGAGAACTGTAGTGAGCCTATAAAAATATATACACACTTGAATCCGTATATGGGAGGACCTGGAGATAGTATAAAGAATACTAATGGTGCAGGAGATGCTGCTTTGGCTGCACTTTTGCATGACATATCCGCAAACTGTTTTCATAAATCTATTGTTCCTAATTCACCTAAACACGCTTATAATTTTTTAACTTACTCATCTATCCACCAAATTTGTAAATATGCAAATCGTGTAAGCTATGAGGTGTTGATTCAGAATTCACCAAGACTTTCAAGAGGATTGCCTGATAAGGAAGAGAACCTTGAAGAAACAAGATATTGGTCTGAGTAATAGAAGAGTATAGAAGTAATTGCAAAACGCTGGGAATTTCGGTTTCGACCAAGCTATTCGCCTGACAGGCGCCGCAAAATCATTTATCCCAGCGATTAGCTGGGCTCCAGTGTTGAATTAAAGTTGAGGGAAACGCTCTGTCGTTTCCGCTACCAGCGTGCTTTTTGCAATCAGCTCTATAAAGCTTTATTTTTAGTGATGAGAAGGCTGTTGATTTAGATTGCAGCCTTTCTCTTTAATCAAATATAGCTTATTTTTTATTTGATTTTTTTCAGCAGTCTTAGTAAGCCGTCTAGAATTGTTAACGGATGCGGGGGACATCCCGGAATATATAAATCTACTTTCAGAAGCGAATCAAGTCCATTGTGTCCTTCCATATCTGAATAAATCCCCCCGGAAATTGCACATGCTCCTACTGCAATAACAATTTTTGGTTCAGCAATTGCAGCATATGCTTTTTCTAAAGCTGCTTTCATGTTTTTTGTTACAGGTCCTGTGACGATTATACCGTCTGCATGTCTTGGCGAAGCTACGATCTGAATACCAAAACGTTCCAGATCCCAGCCTATTGTGCTCAATACATTTATATCCGCTTCACATGCATTACAGCCTCCGGCACTTACCTGTCTTAGTTTTAATGAACGACCAAATACTTTTATAATATCTTTATTCAGGCCTTTAGCTATATTATAAATCTCATTATCGGATATATATAATGATTGTCTTTTATCAACTGTCTGCCAATATTCACCGGTGAATTTGATTTTTCCTGACTTACATACTTCTTCACATTTTCTGCAGAATATGCATTTCCCCAAATCAATGCTGATAGAATTATCTTTCCTAATAATTGAAGCCGTTGGACATTTTTCTATGCATTCTTTGCAGTCCTTATCACATAATGTATTTTCGATCATAGGACGACCTGGATATCTTTTAGGCAGAGGTGGGGCCTCCTTTGGGAATTTATTTGTTTTATAGCCCTGTTCTAATCTTGCCAGAAGTTCTTTAAACATAAATAATAATTCCTTATAAATCGTGTCCGCAGTACGAAAGATTAAAACTTTTATTACATAGTGGAAAGTTTGAAATCTGTTCATTCCTTAAAGCCATTGCTAAGGCCTGCCAGTTGTGAAAAGAAGGGTCGACTATTTTATATGCAGAAAACTTTCCACGATTATCAGTAAAAGCTGTATGACAAACTTCACCGCGCCAACCTTCAACAAGAGATATTATTCCCATATCAGCCATAAGAGTAATAGCTTTTTCTGAAATATCTTCCTTTTCTGAAGTAATCCTGTCTAATAATTTTAATATAAAATTTTTAGAATTAACTATTTCCTGCCATCTTAACATTGCTCTGGCATGAACGTCTCCTGTGTCGGTATTTGTCATTTGTATTCCAAATTTGCTGTATATTCCGGTCGGATAATTTATTCTGGTATCAACTTTCAATCCGCATGATCTTGCCGGCATTCCTACAATACCCAATAAACTACATACTGATGATGTAATTTTACCTGTATTTTCAAACCTGCTTAGCACAGAAGGTGTCTTCCATAACAATCCAATTGCATTTTCTGCTTCATCAAATCTTTTGGCCAATATCGAACCGATTTTTTTAGCTTCTTCTTTATTTAAATCTTTTAATACACCATTTGGAGACAACAGGCTTCTGCCAAATCGGTTACCGCATATTTCAGCTGTTAAATTTAAAATATCACCTCTGATTCTTCCGCAGAAAGAAGCTGTAGGTAAATATGCTACATCGCCGGATAATGCTCCAAGATCGCCGATGTGATTTGCCATTCTTTCCAGTTCTAATGCTATTCCTCGAATTATCAGTGCTTTTGAGGATACTGCTATTTTTCCCAATCCTTTAACAGTTCCGCAATAAGCGGTGGTATGGGCTATTGTTGAGTCTCCTGATATGGTTTCAGCAAAATGTATTGATTTAAGATTTGGCCCTCCCAGCATGGCTTTTTCAATACCTCTATGCTGAAAACCAAGCGCTATTTCAAGATTTAATACTGTTTCGCCTTCACATTGAAATCTGAAATGTCCAGGTTCTATCACACCTGCATGAATCGGGCCAACTGCCACTTCGTGTATTCCTTTTCCTTCTACTCTGTAAAAGTTCGTATCTGCAGGTAAAATACTGTCAGTGCTGCTTCTGTTCCAGGCATCCTGTCCGTCAATATATGAATGATGGTATCTCACTGGCTTTAACCATGGATGCCCATTAGGTATAATACCCCATTGTTCAGCTATTTCTCTTTCAAACATATTTGCCTGCATACAAATCGGAGTTAAAGCCTGATAGGATTTTTCTACAACTGTGGAAAAAATAGATAACAATCCTTCGTGGTCACTGCCAAGAACCATAAAAAGTTTGACTGTATTGTTTTTGTGCTTATGCCCAAAAAAAGAAAGGATCCTTTCATTATTCCTCTTTATCTTTTCTACAACAGTATCTCTGAATTCAGAAATATTCAGTTCCGGAATATCTGCTATATTGAAAGGTTCTTCATTTTTTACCTGAATATAATTTTTATTTCTCATCTGCTGTTACCTTTTACTGAATATAGGAAGATATAATCTTTATTGTATGATCAAGCCACGACGGCAGATATAAACCTAGAAAGAGAACCGACAATGTTAATATGAGAGGAGGTATTATTGCAGCTAATGATTCTCTTTCTTTAGAAATAGTCTTTTCCTGACAATTGCCAAAACATGTTCTTATGAAAATAAAAGACATACCTGTAAATATGATAATTAATAACAGGATAAATATTATGATAGCCAGATATTGTTTTGAGAAAATAGCATGTTTAATGATTAAAAATTCACTGATGAAAGAACCGAATGGCGGAACTGCATTAATTGCAAGAAAACATGCAAACCATAATATTCCGGTAATAGGAAGAGCTTTAATTACCCCGCTCACTTCGCTTATTTTTCTTGTGCGGTAATGCAGATAGATGTTTCCGGCAAGAAGAAACAATGCTCCTTTTATAAAAGAGTGGTTTAATATCTGGAGGAAAGCACCATAAACGGCTTCCCCTCCTAATCCAATTCCAAAAGCAATAATTCCCATATTTTCAATACTCGAATAAGCAAGCATTCTTTTAAAATCAGTTTGCCCTACAATAAATATTGCAGCAATGAACAATGATATTAAACCGAATATTATAAAGAGTCCTCTACCATAATCTGCAATTCCTGCCGATACCAGTACCTGATGTATTCTAAGAATACCAAGTAAGCCGCAGTTAAGAAGTGTGCCTGACATTAAAGCCGATATCATTGCAGGAGCTTCACTATGCGCATCCGGAAGCCAGGTATGCATAGGTGCAAGTCCCATTTTTGTTCCATAGCCGATCAAAAAGAATATAAAAGCTGTTTTCAGCCAGACAGGATTGAGCGAATGAGCGTTATTAACAAGTGAACGTATAAACAATGAAGGCTCTATATTACCTGCGTAGAAACTCATCTCAACAAAAATATTTCCCAATAGTGCCAGTCCTATACCGACAGAACATATCAGAAGATATTTCCAGGTTGCTTCCAGTGAATATCGTGATCTGTTAAAATATATTAACGGTGCGCTGGCAAGAGTTGTAGCTTCCATTCCCACCCATAACAGACCGATATTCTGTGCGCCTGTAACAAGTGATATGGTAGAGAAAAATACGAGCATGCACGCGATAAAAATACTTTCTGATTTCCTGTTTGTAGCTCCTGGATGTTCCTCTTCATATTTTCTTAGGTAATTATAGGTATAGAAAGAAGTCATAAGAAACAGAATGCTGGCAATAACCAGGAAAAATTTACCTGTTTTTCCAAAATATATCCAGGCTTCAGGAGCAGCATCATGAGGATGCATAACAATCATCAGTGTAAGAATAAAGTGAATGACAGCTGCTATGGGAATGGTCATCCTCCTCAGGTTATCTTTTTTGATAAAAAGAGCTGCTATTGCAAACAAACATGGAAGTATAACAATGCTGTAATCAATCATTATTTTTTCTCCTTCCGTAAACGTCAGACAGATGGCTCAGTTTATCGGTATCAATATGATGGAATTCGCTTCTGATATGAAACACTGTTATCCCTACAATAAAGATGAATACAAATACATCCAGCAATATTCCAAGTTCGATGATATAACTGTCTTTAAGAGGTAGCAGCTCTCCGAAAAGATATATTCCGTTTTCAAAAACTAAATAGCCCAAAATTTGGGATATAGCTTTTTTCCTTGAAAGAATCAGGAGCAAACCGGTAAATGAAGTCATTACTGCGACAGGACATGAAAGGTAGATTCCTGATATTCCCGGAAAGTGTACTTTTGTATTGATGATTAGTCCTATGATAAAGAAAATAATTCCGATAATAACAGATGCAGTGTAACTGATGAACGGTTCAAATTCTCTCTTGATATTGATGGTTTTTAAACTACGGAATATAAGATATGGAAGGATAAAAGCTTTTATTATAATAGTGCAAATTCCAATCGAGATAGAAAAATAAGATAAAGTTCCGCCATGTAAAAGCAGAGAGAGCGCACCAATTATAAAACCTTCAACTGCTATGATTTTAATACAGGTCTTTATACTGCTTGAAGACAGTATATACAGATTCAGAAACAGCAGAATTATCAACAGTAAATTAATCGTATCGTTCATCTAAAACCTCAACATTAGTATTAAGCTTACAAGTGATAATGCTGTGGCAAATAAAAGCATCATGGGAACTTTTAGAAAATCAGCCCTGGCAAAAATAGATTCAGTTATACCTACAATCGTGACAACTATCATGATTTCAACAAGATATATTATATAGTTGAGAATTGGTATTGATGTAAAAGATGGAATAATAAATAAAACTATTACGGATGCAAAAACAAAAAGTTTTAAAGAAGATGCATATAAGAGAATTCCCAGGTCTGGTCCGCTGTAATCAAGTATCATTACTTCGTGTATCATAGTGAGTTCCAAATGGGTATTTGGATCATCAAATGGAACCCGGCAGTTTTCTGTTAACATAATAATAAATAAAGCTATAAACAGAAGGACTAAAACTGCTGTATTTTTTGCCCAGTCAGCATGCAGCATGCTTTGTGAAATATCAGATAAAGAAAATCCCGAAGTCTTGCATACAAGTACAGAAAGAGCTATAAAAAATGCAGGTTCTGCTATTGCTGAATAAATTACTTCTCTGCTTGCTCCCATACCTTCAAAACTCGAAGCTGTATCAAGTGAAGCTAGAACTGTAACAAATCTTCCTAACGCCAGAAGGTAGACAAAAAGTATAATATCGCCTTTGAATGAAATTAATGCGCCTTCGCACCCGGGGAATGGGATCAGCATTAATGCTGTAATCAGAGAAGCTAAGTTTATTATTGGTGCCAGAGGAAAAATCCATGAGACTGAATTGCTGTATACTGCACCTTTTTTTAAAAGCTTAGAAATATCATAGTAAAGTTGAAGTATGGATTGTCCTTTTCTTCCACCAAAAAAAGCTTTTACCTTATTAATGATTCCTATAAGGATCGGGGATAATATTAAAGCTAAAACTAAATATAACAGCTTGATGCTCATTTCTATATAAGCTCCCAGATAATTAGGATGAATAATGTTATCGTTATGTAAAGTATATATAACTGGACATTACCATTCTGTATCCATTTTAAAATATACAAGATTCTGCTGATACCTTTGAATATTTTTCCGTAGAAGAACCTGTTGAAGGGGTCTGGAGTCTCTGACTCAACAAAAGTTGTTTTCGGAAAAAACTTTTTATCCGGATGCTTTGCTTTTGTTATTGGGAAAATGAATTTTTTAAAGAACTTAACAATCGGGTCTGTAAGAGAACTGCCGGTATACTGCATTCTCGGAGTAGGTTTGCAGTAACCACAATCCCAGGTTGGTGTATGGTTTATAGGTTTTCCAGCCAAGATTCTTCCTCTGATGAACCATATTACAATTCCTAATATTATGAAAATAAGGAAAGAACAGCTGAGTCTAATCAAAACTGTACTGTATTCTGTTAAATTGTAATGTGCTGCGAGGCTGGGCATATTCGGAAATTCCATAACTATATTATTTAATGCATTCAATATCAATGGACATAAATAAGGTATTACTGCACAGCCTAAAGCAAGGAATATTATTGATATTATCATTAACTTGGGACTTTCATTAATTTTCTCCAGGTAAATATTACGGCTTTCCCCTAGGAATATAATTCCGGCAGCTTTGGTGAAACATGCCAGTGCAAGTCCTCCAATCAAAGGCAGCATAAAAATTATTGTCAATCCCATGATTGTGCTTAGCGAAACAAACTGTGCAAACAGTTTCAGTGCTGCAATATATATCAGGAATTCACTTATAAAACCGTTGAATGGCGGAAGGCCTGAAATTGATGCCGAGCCTATTAGGAAACCGAATGAAGTAAATGGCATTTTCTTTCCTAAACCTCCCAGTTGATCTAAATCAACAGAACCGGTTTCATGTAGAACTGATCCTGCTCCGAGGAATAATAATCCTTTGAAAAAACTATGATTTAAAACATGTAATATTCCTCCCGCAAAACCTAAAATTGCAACTAGAGGTAATTTAAGAGACAGACCAAGTGTACCTAGCCCGAGGCCCATTGCTATTATTCCTATATTCTCTACACTGGAATATGCAAGAAGTCTTTTTAGATTCTGCTGTGCTATAGCAAGCACCACTCCCCAAAAACCTGAAATTATTCCTATGGCCAACAGTAAAATACCCCACCATATTATTATTTCCTGCTGCAGTATCATTATACGCAATATTCCATATATCCCCATTTTAATCATGATTCCAGACATAACAGCGGAAACATGGCTTGGAGCTGCCGGATGTGCTTCCGGAAGCCATATATGAAATGGCACGAAACCGGCCTTTGAACCAAATCCCATAATTGCCAGTACAAAAACTATTGAAGAAACAGTAGATGATAGTTTCATGCTTTCAGTCAGTTCAAATGAGCCGGAAAATGCTGCCAGAACTATGAAAAGCGTTATTATAAAGAATGTCCCTATGTGAGTTGCTATTAAATAAATCCAGGCTGAATCTCTTGAAGTCTTTTCAGTATGTTCATGAATAACCAGGAAGAACGAAGATATTGACATGATTTCCCAGGCGAAGATGAACATTATGGAATTTCTTGAAAGCAGAACTCCCATCATACCTATTTCAAGCAGGTTATACCAAAGCCAGCTTGCATGCCTATCTTTGGTTGAAAATGTTTTTTCCATATATTTGATTCCGTAAACAGAACCGACAGCAGATAGTATCAGTACAGAAATAAGGAAAAAACCTGATAACGGATCAAGGCCGCAGCTGAATGAGGCATAAGGAATTTTCCAGGCTAAGCTGGTTGTAATAATATTATTTTCAAATGTACATTTGAGAGTTGGGACTATACATAAAATTAATGAGATAAGTGATCCTGAAGCGCCAATATAATTGGCAGTCTTTTTACCTGGTAGGCATGCGGAGATCAGGCCGGTTATTAAAAGAATAATTATAGAAATTAAAAGAAGATTCATTAATCACTAAATATCTTATAAAAGTTATTAAAAGCTTAAGCTATGGTTGAGCGCCTCTTTTCTGGAAAACAAGCAACCCCATAAAATATATATCGCTTACCAATATAATGATTACGTCAAAAAATCAAATATATAATAATATTATTTTTCAGAAGCTTTGGGAACTAAGCCTGAGTATTGGTTAATTCTTCAGATTCAATGGGATCTATGGCATGCAAGAAAAACACATGTCTCTGTTGTTGGGTTTAAAGTTAACTGAATTGATTTACTATTGTTTATAGTAATGATTTGGACTATACTCATAAAAAATATTAAAATAATAAGGAATTAATCATGAATTTGAAAATGAGAAAAATATTTGTTGTCGGCATTTGTAACCTGCTTTTTGTAATTTCGATAAATGTGTTTGGCGGAGATAATCTTCTTCCCGATTGGAATGATGGAAAGAACAAAGAAAGCATTATTAAATTTGTAAAAGATGTTACTGATACCGGTTCAAAAAACTATATCAATCCTGAATTCAGGATAGCGGTTTTTGATAATGACGGAACTGTTCAGGTCGAAAAGCCTTATGCATTTGTTGATATGTTTGCATTATATAGAATAAGGGATTTGGCTATAAATAATCCTGAGCATCTTACTGAAAAGTATGCAGAGTGGAAAAGTAATCCGGTAATAATGAAGCTTGTAAAAACTGAATTAACAGAACTTCCCGGAATTTTAGCTAAAATGAAATACGATGATATTATAACGCTTTTCAACCTTGCAAATACTTCAGACTTCCAGACAGCATTAAACAATGCTTTGCATTATTATGTATATAACTATAGACACATCAGATTTAATGAACCGCCTGTAAAACTGATTTTTAGACCGATGATCGAATTGATTAAGTATCTTAATGAAAATAAGTTTAAAGTGTATTTTGTTAGTGGAAGCACAACGGATTATCTTAGACAGTTTTCAGAAAATATTGGTATTCCAAAAGAAAATGTTATAGGCTGGAATTACAATGCAGAGTTGAAGACAGATAAAAAAGGAAAATTAGAAATATATAAGACTGGTCCGGCTGTAGAGCCTATAAGTAACAATGACGGTAAAGTTGTAGATATTGAAAGAATGATAGGTAAAGTTCCAATAATTGCTGTCGGAAACAGTTCCGGTGATATTGCAATGCTTACTTATACACATCAGAATAAACTTCCATCAATATGTCTTATTGTAAAACATGATGACCCGTTAAGAGAATACGAATACGATTTTGGCGAAAAAGTAAGCAGGGCTGCTGAAGAGCAGGGGTGGCATGTAATAAGTATGAAGAATGATTTTAAAACAATTTTCTAACCCTAACCGGTGCTGGAATTAATAATTAAAGAATACTGAGATAATTGCAAAAGCCGAAAAAATCGGCTTAAACCAAAGCGGAAAATCTAATTTCCGCACTCCAAAAATTATATAACACGTTAAAGCGCCACTTGGAGTGCGACGATTAGATTCGTCGCTTTTAATTAAAGAACACTGAATTATAGGATTATAAAAAAACTAGGCGGCACATTTTAAAAGTGCATGAAATTTTTTTATAACGTTTTGCACTTATTGTGGTATAATTTTTTTCAAAAACATCAAAAAAAAGGTCATACTTTTTAAAAGTATGACCTTTTTATCTAATAATAGTATTAGCAAAAAAAATTAGTATCTTCTGCCGCCACCACTATTGTTTCCTCTGAAGCCGCCTCTTTGGTTGCCGCGTCCGCCGCCACCAAAACTTCTTCTTGGTCTTTCTTCACGTTTTCTTGCTTCATTAACAACAATAGCTCTGCCATTAAGACTGAAACCGTTTAATTCTTCAATAGCTTTTTTAGCTTCTGAATCATTTTCCATTTCAACAAAACCAAAACCTTTTGATCTGCCTGTTTCTCTGTCTTTAATAATGCTGGCTGAAGTGACTGTGCCGAATTCTTCAAATTTAGCTCTTAATTCTTCTTCTGCTACTTCATATGATATTGATCCAACAAAGATATTCATATCTTTCTCCATATAACTGCGCTTAAAACATATTAACTACAAAATTTACAGATAAAAAAGCGCAATTTTTAATATGTAAACATTGAAAATTAACATTAGTGAAAAGTATTTAAAACTCAGAAAATACTTATTTCTAATGCCGGGCCTATAATTGACACCATAACCAATTTTTTACAATATAAAAAAACAAAAAAAAGTCAGAATAAATATATTTATCAAAGCATTGTTTTCTAATTTAGATATAATCTTATAATAGTAGATAGAATTATTTATTTAAATAAACGAAATAATTAATATTATGAAAGTACACTTTTTAAAATCAGGTTTTCTTGAATCTCAGTACAATCATCTGGTCGCAGATAATTCTAGAATCGGGAAAATCTCAATACCTGTACCGTTTTATCTTATCGAACATCCTGGCGGCAATGTACTTATAGACGGTGGCAATGCCCTTGAAGTGGCTGAAAATCCTCTTGACCATTGGGGGGATGCGGCCAACCACTTTAAAGTAAAAATGAAAAAAGCGGATTTTGTGCTTGAACAGTTGAAAAGACTTAAGATTAAACCCGAAAGCATAAAGTATGTAATTCAGACTCATCTTCATATTGATCATAGTGGAGCTTTAGGGAGATTTCCCGGTGCGGAATTTATTGTTCAGAAGAAAGAACTCGAATATTCAATGAATCCGGATTTGTTTCAAAAAGCAATTTACTGTAGAAAAGATTTAAATAGACAAACTGATAATTATGTATTGCTGAATGGTTTTAATGATAATAATTTTGATCTTTATGGTGATGGAAGAATAGTGATTCTTTTTACCCCGGGGCATACAATAGGACATCAGTCTGTTATGTTAAATCTGCCGAAAAGTGGTAGGGTGCTGATAACAGGTGATGCAGCCCATCTTTGGAGAACCATAGATGAAGGTATTATTCCTGTAGCAGGGTTATATTATTCTGCAGAAGATTATGCTGCTTCACTTAATAGAATTCGTTTTTATAAGAAACAGGGTGTCTTAATTCATATTGGTCATGATCCCGGGAAATTTAAAGATATAAAAAATTTAGAGTAATATAAACTTAAAAGGAGGAAATAGAAATGAGAAGATGCTGTATTGTATTAATGGTACTTATCCCGGTTTGTCTTATTATTAGCGGATGTTCATTTTCTAAATGGAGCAAACACAGTTCAATATCATCTTCATCTCCGTTCCGCTGGTCAAGCAGATCAAGTAAAGGGGGACAAAATAGTGTACAGACTGCGGCCAATAGTTACAGCGATGAAATTACTGCTTTGACTGTTTTATATGCTAAATCAGGCGGAACCTCAAAAGGTTTTCAGAGGGAATTGAGTATTGTTTCAGGCAGTTATGGTATTGTTGATTGGGAAAACGATGTGTTGACATATGAATCAATAGGTATGGGATTGAAACAGAGTGGTGTGTCGGATCAGTCAATTAAAAATTTGCCATTTCTTCAGACAGATAATTTTATAGATCATTATTCTCAGATTCTTTCCGGTTATTATTCGTCAGAGGATGTTATTACATCTTAAGTTGTAGATATACTGGCTGTAATTAATGTTTTGGGATATTGATTGTTCCGTGCTGGATATTCTAAAAAAGTTCCAATTACAGATATCAAGAAGGAAAATAGAGTATCTATTCTTTAAATAAATAGATACTTTATTTCTGTGCGTTTTTGTCAGCCAGCTCCGTACAATATACCCAAAATAAAGTAGACTTAGAAAATCTAGACAATTATTCGAGTTAGATTGCTGCAAAAAGAAAAGAAACTAAAATGCCTTCGGTATAATTACTGATTATGTTGGAATACATGAAAGAGTTTACGTTTAACAGTAAATATTTGAGAACGATATTCAGACTGATATTTGTTTTTAGTATTTCAATATCTTTTCTGTTTTCTGCAGACATCGGTTATTGCAAGGATGCAGTATGTCCGATAATGGATTTTATCTACATTGACAGTTCTGTTGATGAGTCGGCAGGGGGACACGCTGCTGTTCGCTTTGAGCAAACAGTTTTTCATTATCAATATCATCACAATGGTCTTTGTCTACTTGTCAAAGAGAGTTGGCCCGAATTCTTATATTCATATAATAATCTTCATAATCGTAACCTTTCTATGATTAAGCTACCTTTGTCCAGTAAAACGTATCAAAAGGTTAAAACACAATTTCTTACTTCTTATCTTATTCAGAACAGAAGGTTATCAAGCTTAGAACAACTGAATGGCGAGATAGATTTTTTTAATAAAATTCGATCAGGGAAGCTTTCCATTTCGATTAAAGGCCTGGGCTTTTTTTCTTCGGGGCATGAAAATAATTCAACAGCATTGCTTTTGCGTGATTTTATAAATAATAAGCTGGGTGTCTCATATATTACAGGTAAGCAGAAGGAAATAACCGCTAATCTGGACGAAACTATAAAAAACCTTCAGCTTAATTTGCCAGAATGCAATAACTTAAATGCTTGGACATCTGTTTATTCAGGTAGCAGTGTTAATGAATACCTGGAATTATGCGAGTTTCAGGAAGCATTGCGTGTGATTGCGGAGGCACGGCCTGTTGCAGGTAGTAAACTTATTAATACATCTTCTAAAATAGGTCAGCTTACTGAAACAGAATTGAAAAGATTACAGAAGTATAGGGAAAAAGTAAAAGATTCTATTTTAACTATTCTATCTTCTTCACGTCCGGACAAGGGGAGTGCTTTACTGATTCAGGCAGCTCGATTTTATGCACTGACTGAAAGCTTAGAGCATGGGCACCTTATTACACTCGATCCATTTTCTGAAAATGCGCAATTGCTGAAAGTGGATAGTTTGTTATCTTCTTATATTGCTGTCCCGGATAATTCCGATAATAATAAAAAAGCTTTATCCAGAAGGAATTATTTTGAACAGATACAAATTGAACAGCTTCTTGATGTCAAAAATGCCAAAAAACAATTTTTCTCTGAACAGGAAAATGAAGATATTGCGTTTAATCAGCTCGAGGCTGATCTTGGTAGATTTTCTGAAATTAACAATGTAGACGATGATACTGAATCAGTAAGAGTTGAGGAAGGTGTGCTGCTGCCGGGTAAAATAGGGGAGGTGACCGAAATTTTGACTTCTAACAAAGAAAGTTTACTGCATAGCATTGCGGTGTTAAAGGCGAATGAAGTTATTCTGAAAGAGCAGTTGAATGAGTTATATGGTTATAACCTGGTTGCAAAGAATTGTGTTACTGAACTCTTTAATACTATCAATTCGTCTTTTTCCTCACAACAACAGGCTGAGGCTGAACTTGGAGGTTATATGGAAACGGGTGGGGCAGTTTCCTATATTCCTTTCTGTGCATTTTATCTCATGAAGCAGAGGTTCCCACATGCATCTGTAAAAGTTTTTCCTTCGTATAGAAGAAGACAGAAAGATAGGATTTACGAAGAGCAGGGGCTCTGGACATTGATAAAGGAATCAAATACATTGAGTTCAGATATTTATTATCCATGGGATGAGGATACAACATTCCTGTTCTTTACTGATGATGTTGTTTATACCCGGCCTTTATATGGAGTTGGAAATACAGTGTATGCTGCTGCCAATATGGTTGGTGGAGTTGTATTGGCTCCGATAGATGAAGGAAGTTTACTGAAACGATCAATGCGCGGGTTTGTTTTCAGCCTTCCCGAACTGGCCTTCTTCAATATCAGAAAAGGCACGTTCCCAGCCACTGCTTTTGATAATTGATTATTTTTAGTTATAAATCGCCTATGTTAACTTCTTTCCACTCACTCATTATCTTCATTGCCTTTAAGCTGTCCAAGAATCAATTTATCAAAATCTGACGTGTAAAGTCTATCCTGAATAATACGGTACTTCTCAAATTCTGATTCGGCTTTATACTTGGCAATTTAAGCACTAATTTTTCCAGCATCTTTTAAAACAGCCCTGTCATCATATTCCAAAAACAGGTCAAGACGTTTTGACCAATCTTCCATTGTCATAGGAATCTTTTTTTTGGCCCGTTCTTCGGCAAGGTCAAGATATGCGTTAACAATTCTTCCTAATGATTCCAGCTCATCTTTACTTAAATAATTTTTTGCAATTGAAACATCGGTTTTAATAATTTTACCATTAGGTGAATTCTTCTAGCTTGTCAGTCCCATGTGTTCTTTTTGGCAATCGGCTCTTTCGTAAATAAGCTCTGCCGCTGTATGTCCATGTATTCCGTAATGTAGTTTATTCTGTACTTTAGCAAAAAAAGTTTTTGTTGTTGGTGCATCTTTATTGTAGTCAACACTTGTTGCATAAATATCTGTTACTTTCTGATAAAATCTTCTTTCACTGAGTCTTATTTCTCTAATTTCAGCAAGAAGTTTCTCAAAATAGTCTTCTCCTAGAAAAGAACCATTTTCCAAACGCTTCTTATCAATAACGTATCCTTTAATTGCAAAATCTCTTAATACTTTCGTCGCCCATTGTCTAAACTGAGTTGCCCGAACTGAGTTGACTCTGTAACCAACAGATATTATTGCATCGAGATTATAGAAATCTACATTCCTTGACACTTTTCTCTGTCCTTCTATTTGAACTATCCGGAATTTCCGGACAGTTGCTTCCTTTAGAATTTCTCCCTGCCTAAAAATATTTTGCAAGTGTTCATTAATAGTCCTGACATCAACATCAAAAAGCTGTGCCATTAACTTCTGTGTTAACCATATAGTTTCATATTCATATCTGGCTTCAATGCTATTTTCCCCATCCTGAGCAGTGAATATCAAAAATTCTGCAGTACTATTACGAATTAATTGATGATTGATATTTGATAATTGAGAATTGTTTTTTTTCTTTGCCATAAATAAGAATTCCACTCTAATCCTAAATATTTAATTTATTAATTTAGAAAAATTACGTATGGTATGTCCCTTTTACAAGTAATCTTAATATATCCTATTTTAGGTATATCAAATTTTAGTATAAATTCAATAGAATTTTATTTCTTAGCATCAAGCTATTCAAAAGTGATTCCAGGTTAGACGGTTTACTTTTTTATTGCTTTGCCTTTTTCTGTTAATTGGTATCTCTGAAATCTGCTCTTAGGTTTATCAGGAATTGTCATTTCTACAAGCTCTTGTTCAATTGCAGGAATTAGGTATTTCTGTCTAAAGTTTTTTTCGTCTTTTAATCCTAACTTATGCTGGAGTTCTTTTCTTGATGTTTCGTTTTCCAATACAGAAATCAGTTTTTTTACTTCAGGGGTAACATCATGGTTGACTTCGGGGGTAGCAACCGTTTTAAGTGTTTTTAAGATGATATTGAGCATAAATTCAATAAATTGAGTAGAATCACCTTTATTATCACATATAGCTAAAGCACTATAATACTCGCTTTGATTCTCTAAAATGATCGATTCAATTGGTAAATATAAAAAGAATGGTTTCCATTTGCTTAAAATGAGGGTTTGCCATAAGCGGCCCATTCTACCATTACCATCTTTAAATGGATGGATAAACTCAAGTTCATAATGGAAAACACAACTGCTTACAAGAGGATGAACTTTACTATTACTAAGCCAATGAATAAGATCTTTCATTAAGAATGGAACTCTATCATATGGTGGAGCTGTGTGAATGATTTCGTTACCTCTGGCAATGCCGACGGAAGAATTACGCAGCTTGCCGGGATTATCCATAAGTCCGTGCATCAGTATTTTATGAGCATTCAAAAAAACATTAAATGAGCAGCTGTTATATTCCTCGAGTTTGGCATAAACATCAAAGGCATTTTTTACTTCCTGGATTTCCTTCTGATTTCCTAGAATACTTTTTCCTTCTATTACAGCTGTTACCTGTTCAAGAGAAAGAGTATTATTTTCTATTGCAAGTGAAGAATGTATTGTTTTTATTCTGTTTCCACGTCGAAGCTTGGGAGTTATATTTGAGTTAGATATAATAGAATATTTTCCGACCCATTCGCTTATTTCAGAAATAAGTTTTAGTATCAAATCTGTAATTTTATAGGGGGGCTTATAATCCAAACTCATTTTATCTATTTCCTTGTTTTTAGCTATGGGATACACAGAAAAACACAAAATATATTTATTCTTTTTGTTATGATAATATATCCTGTAGTAAAGCATTATAAATATTATTTAAGAAAAAATACTATCTATAATAAACTATCAAAAGTGATTATATCAGAATAACCCAAAAGCTGTATGGGCTTATAATAGCTCTTTGCAAGTAATTGTCTTCTCAACTATTGTGACCTAAAAATTTCAATCGGAATTATGATATAAAAGTCTTAGTTCCAGATTTTTGGTAAATCCAGTATAGTATTTGTCTATATGTGATTCTGATTTGATAATGTATACATAATAGAATTTCATGAAAGCTGGCCTGCCGAGTCATAGTTGAGAGTATCTAAAGTTTGGTTCGTCTTCATTTCATTACGCCGCAACAGTCTTCTTATTCTCGTTGCACTCGAAACGAAGACTGGTAGCGGGGATATTCCCGCAATTGCGGGAGAACCTATGATCCCGCAGTCGCGGGATTATGAGCCTTGTTTGCTCAAACCTGTGAGTTTATAAAAACCTGATCCTCCTTTTTGGCGTTTTAACAAATTTTCAAATTTCCTGGCTTCGGATAGATTGGTGAATTCTTTTTCCAAACTAAACACCAAGGACCTTTATTTTTTGTCCACGTTGAAACACCATTGTTATGATCAGATAAAAAATGTCGAGCTACATTGTCAGTAATTCCTATATAATGTTTTCTTGAAGTTTTACTTTGCAGAACATAGCAGTAATACATTTTGATGGATTCCCGAAAAAAATGGTAGCGGGGATAGGAATCGAACCTATGACCTTCAGGTTATAAGTCGGTTTTTAAGACTTTTCATCTGAACTCAAAAATGGCTCTTTAATCTCAAATTTTCTATTTTTTGTCATTAGCTGTCATGCTCTGTCAGCCCTTGTCAAGGAATTATAGTACGCCAATAGTACGCCAGCTTCAAGAATAAATAATACAATATTTATTTGAGTAAGTTTGACTAATAGTCAATATTATTAGATAGTAGTTAAATTAGGGTCATGCAATGTATATTATATAATATCTTTTATATGGACATCCATATTTTATATTTTATTCAATCAAAACATGGAGAAAGGACTTCTTTTAAGCATGCATTAGCATTAGTTTTTTATTCAGCAAATTTATTGTGAGATCACACTATATTAAAGGAAAAGTGGATATCCACATAATCAATGTTATCAAGAAAAATATAACTACAGGACAAACTATATGGATTTAAAAGACAAAGAAATTATTTTAATTCAATTAGCAAAAGAGATTTTAAGTTCTGATGTTATTGGAGATGAGTTAAACTTCTATTTAAATAAATTAAACTGTAACCAAAATCACTTTATTAAAAAATTCTGTGACTTTGATTTAATCCCAAATAAAGAAGATAATAAAGTTTATGATGACTTATTAACTAGATTAATAATGTATTCCAAGCAATACATAATTACCTGCCATCATCATACAAAACAAAAATATGTTTTAGAAACTGTTAAAAAATTAAAACCTCAAAAAATAATTGATTTGGGCTTTGGTACTCCAGGAAAATATTCTTTGGATTATGTATTGAAAAATGATAATATATCATTAGAACTCGTTGACTTATTTCCTATAAGTTTTGATTTTGCTAAATTAGTTTTTGAGTATCATTCAAATGCAGCAAAAGATAAAATTCATTTTATTACAGATGATTTGAACAAATATAAATATTTAGGAAATCATGACCTATATATTTTTATGGATTCTATAGAGCATTTTACAAATGCTACAGAATATTTACATAATCTAGCGAGTGATATTAGGAATGGTGATAATTTAATATTCACATTACCTATAGCTATGGGGTATTTCCCGTCTCATACAATGGAATGGGCAAACGACTTAGACGCTATCAAATGGCTCAAAAAATCAGGGTTAACCATAATTGAAACTAAGCCTATTTACTTAAATCCAAAGGGTGATGTATGGGCAATAGATATATACGACCTGAATAAATTTCATATACTATTTGTCCATTGTAAAAAATAATTAAGATAACTAGGTCAAATCATTTCAAACATTTTATTTTTGAAAATGTAATTGTATCACGTTTCTTTCACAAATTATTACAATTCCAGAAAAACCTACAACAAAATATTCAGGGAAATTGGTTTTAGTAATTTTAAATGGCATGAATTAACTATGTCTCAAGAGTTTAAAGGGACAAAAAAAGAGTTATATTGGAAAGGCTTGATAGAAATTTTTCTAAATGCAGTCATAGAAATAATCAAATAATATGAGCTAAACCCATCTTGTCCGTTCAAACCTACCTGTAAGTGCCGCATTTATTACATCTTTCCTTGTTCCAAGCCAATTTTTTGGGAAACCAATACCTGCACCAAGAGTTGCCACTTTAAGGCTATCTGTAGCAAAGGTTAATGATTCTGCCACGTCAAAGTCACGATCAATCATACCCGGGCAACAGGAATGAACTACTCTTGCGCCGCTGTTCTCAATCTTTGAAAGAATACCGGCTTTCTTAACTGCGGAATATATAATAAAATCCGTGTAAAGCCATAGTCTTTTTTTTACCTTTTTTCCTTCAAGCATTTTCGCTATTTCAACAAATTCTTCAAGTGTGAGAAATGGGCATCCAATAATTGAAGCATCTATTTCAACTTTAGCAGTTTGCCTAATACTATGATAAAGATTGCGAACATCTTTTTTACCGATTCGGATTTTTTCTATGTCTTTAGGTATAGAACCTCCGAAAGCATCTTTCAGTGTTTGGCTGCCCGGAGTTACTCCAACTATGTGAATCATTGGATATGTTAGTGCAGGTGAAACACATGCACAGAAAGCCTTGGCCTGTTCGTTAGTCATGCAGGGAAGCCCAGAAATTACAGGAACACGATCAACCGCTTTGAAGCCAATGGCTCCTCCTAATGCTACATAATCGCCAATATCCTGCAATTCAGGCAATAACTCAGGCTCTATTTCAAAAAGTACCTGTCCTCTACGGTTTTCTGTAAGATGCATTCCGTATTCGGGCATGACTCCGGTCAGAGCCGCATATAGTACCATATTTGCCGGATCACGGTTTATACGGGCTCCGACCATTGTATTGATATAAGCGGCATGATTTGATTCAGAAGTGACATGATATTCATTATACTTAGGAATGCTTAAATGCATATATGGGATACAGGTTGGAATAGGGATTGCTCCGATTGAACGCAAACAATCAATAACAGGTTTAACACCTTTATAAACTTCGCTAGGCGTAATTTTTGCTTTATAGTGCCATGGCATTCCAGGGTCATCGACCAACTCTTCGCACATAAATCCGCTTTCTATTGTAGTCGGAACTGCAACTTTTGGATTTAATGCTGCAAATTCTTCATATACCGGCCAGGCCCCAATTGTTATTCTGTCAGTTTTCCAGTCACTGAAAATATGAGCCGAACAGATTTTTATCATACGTTTAGATTCAACTGCCTGTCCAAATTTTACAAGGCGTTCCATTGCAATTTGTTTTCCCTTGCCGTGTGTTCCATTTAACATTTCTGTTTCGTAAGGAGTTAGATTCAGAGTTTTATTTGAATTTTTAATTGAACAAGTTTTGCTGCTGTTATTATAATTTGCAAAACTTCTACCGTTGTATTTTTGGAGAACTTCTACAATGGCGTTTTCTCCAGGTACAGGAGCTGTGATTTTCACTCTATCGCCTGTTTTAATTTCCTGACATGGATCAATATTAAAATTATCGACTACGGGGATTTCCGCATCTATAGCACCGCCTATACTTATAGGATGAGCAGTCCGGCATATTATTGCTTTCGGCCCTTTTCCCGTAATTTTATTTTTAAAATATAAGCCCCAGGCTCCGGCGGTTGAAAAGATATCTGTATCATAAACGATAATTTTATCCGCGTAAGATTGCCCCATCAGAGGATGATTACTCATCCTGATTATTCCGTCTGAACTAATTGCATTAAAAAGATGACTTAGTTTTTCTGTAGTAACCAAAGCCTCGCCTTCGACACTACCTTTAACTCGGCAGGTACCTTTAAATATTTTACTATCTTTTCTTTTCATTTTTTGCAAAAATTAATATAATTTTAGTATGGTAAAATTATTATATGGGATTTATTAAGATTTGTCAAATAAACAACTACGCCCAAAAGATGTCTTGTCCTGAAATATATTGACACTTGAAAGGAGTAATTCAAGTGGCGAAAAAAGAAGTTATTCGTTATAGTGAAGCATTTAAGCTCCAGATTGTAAGAGAGATAGAAACGGGCAAGTATGAAACTTGTTTTCAGACGAAGCAGGCTTATGGTATTAGCGGTTCTGAAACAGTTCAACAATGGGTATGTAAATACAGAAAGAATTAAATAAGAACAGCTTGATAGTTATTTCAAACTGAATTACTGTGCAAAAGATATGTAAAACCAAAATTTTACATTTGAAAAGAATAAAAGGTAAATAAATATGGCAGAGTTACTGAATAATATTCAAAAAGAGAGAATTACTTTATGGCCGGCAATGTTATTTTGTTTAATTCAGTTTTGTACAGTAACAGATAATGTCGCTTTAATGAACGCATCATCAGCAATAGCTGCTACATTTAAACCAATGTTTCTGAGCTGCAGGCAGCTAATATTATGTATCCGTTGACGGCAGGCGCGATAATGATTGTTGCGGGTTTTCTTGGAAAAATAATGGGCTGGAAGAGATTAATGCAATGTGGATTAATTATTTTGGCAGTGGGCGAACTTATAGCTATTACTAGCCCCAATATATTAATTTTTGTTTACTGTGCCAGAATACTTGTCGGACTAGGGGCCAGTTTGTCAATCCCGGCAGTTTTGGGACTTATAACGATAATGTATCAAAAGAAGCAGCAGGCTGTTGTTTTTGGAATGATTGCGGCAACTATAGCCTTTGCTTCTGCCGTTGTCCCGATTTTAAGCGGTTATATTATTGTATATTTAAACTGGCAGGCTGTCTACATTATTCTTATTATACTATTTATGGTCTCTTTACTTTACATATCATTTTGTATAGAGAATGATAAAGTTTCCAGTTCAAAAAAAACATTCGATTTTGTCGGTTTTATTCTACTGTTTTTAGGATTGTGTACTTTGATTATGGGATTAATGGGAATTATTAAGTGGGGTATTATTTATCCAACTTCTCCTCCTTTTACTTTATTTGGCTATTCTCCCTGTTTACTGTTTATTATAGGAAGCTTTATAATTATTGGATTGCTGATTAGATGGGAGCGAAAACTGGAAGAAAACAAAGGCGTAGATTTCGTATTAATTCCTAGAATATTCATTACGAATAGACAGACTCTTTCTTCTATTTCTATGAGTGCTTTTATCTTTCTGGTTCTTGGAGGCTCTACTTTTTTAATGTTTATTTTTCTGCAAATATTTTTTCATGCAAATGCTATAAAGACAGGGTATATTATGATGATTTTTGCATTGGGGATGATTCCTTTTTCAATTTTTACGCCGCATTTTGGAGAAAATTTTTCTCCTAGGGAAATATGTGTATCAGGAATAATTATTTCTTCTATGGGTTGTATAGCAGTTGGATTCGGAATCACTCTTAATGGGATTGGGATATTGTTTTATCTGGGAGTGCTGATACTTGGGATAGGTACCGGGTTAATCGCATCGCAATCAAGCTTTATCGTAGCAGCTTCAATAAAAGACAAAAAACTTGCGTCCCAATCGTCTGGAATGCAGAGAGCTATGCGTAATATAGGTTCGGCTATCAGTATTGCTGTTGTCAGTGCTATATTTCTAATAGCTTTTAGTATTAATGTAAAAAGCAATCTTTCTGAGTCAAAAAGTATTAACGATACATTTAAGCAGCAGGTTATACACTTGAAAGATATACCCACAGGCAACCGTAAAACAGTTATTAGTGTTTTAAATACAAAATATTCGCTTTCGGATAGTGAAACAAAGGATTTCATTAATTTATACTGGAAGTCGAGTGTTGATGCATTTAGGTTCGCTAACATAACACTGGGAGCTATTCTGTTGCTATTTCTTTTTCTCGCGAAAGATATTTGTCCTAAAAAACTGAAAGAACTGCATATAAAAAAAGATGAATAATTCATTATTTGTGTTTATAACTGTAACTGTAGTGTATCAGAGGAATATTATGAATTATTTTGTGGCTAGTTTCTGTAGATGTTTACGAATTATAGTAGCCTATAAGTAGCCTATTAACATATATATCAACTTATTTCCTACCTATTTCTATATCATTTCAGTGAACCTAGCTTTGCTCGGCCGATGAATTTTATGTTATATTGGTGTGGGTCAAATCCTTCCAAATATTTTATTTTTGAAAATGTTCCGTATCCTTTTTCTCCTCTATCATTGCTTTTTAGGCTATTACTTACCACTGGCCTTGAGTAGTCAAGCATTCTCACGAGTTGGTAGGTTGAAGCAAAATTAAAATTATTATTAGATCGCAATAGTACGTCAATAGTACTACAACATACCTAGCAGAAACAATTTATCATATTGGTAATAAATACTTTATATAAACAGTGACCTTCAGGTTAAAAGCCTGTAAGCCCAAAATTCAATAAATTTAGCAGAAAATTAGAAATGCATAAATTGTTGATTATTAAGGAAATAAAATGGTAGCGGGGATAGGAATCGAACCTATGACCTTCAGGTTATGAGCCTGACAAGCTACCTCTGCTCCACCCCGCATTAAGGAAGGTATTAAATGATTTGGTAGCGGGGATAGGAATCGAACCTATGACCTTCAGGTTATGAGCCTGACAAGCTACCTCTGCTCCACCCCGCATCATCTAAGAGTTTATAAAATAGTAAGATTATAAGGAAAAACAAATAGATTTAATAAAAAAAAGTGATTTTTTTTGTTATTTAGAGTAAATATTGAATAGAGATAAGTTATAATTTTAGCTAAAAGATTTAAAAGTCTTTTTTCTGTATAAAATCCAATGCATTAATTTCAATGCTTAAACACAAATAAGAAAAGGAGTAGAAAATGTCTTACGGCGATGCTTACAAAGATTGTGAATGGATGGATTTTGACACACTTGAAAGCTTTATGGTTGATGCTTTAAAAGGTGAGGGTGTTCCGGAAGAAGATGCAAGAATAGCAGCAGAAGTACTTATTACTTCTGATAAAAGAGGAATAGATTCTCATGGAATAGGTCGCTTAAAACCTATCTATATTGATCGTATGGTTGCAGGAACACAGAATCCTATCACTAAAGTTGATATTATTAAAGAAACTGAAACAACAGCTGTTTTAGATGGAAATAACGGTCTTGGACATGTTATTGCAAAGCAGGCTAATGATATGGCTATCGAAAAGGCTAAAAAACATGGTTTGGGAATGGTTGTTGTTCGTAATTCTACACATTACGGAATAGCCGGATATTATGTTCTGGAGGCCTGTAAAGCCGGTTGTATCGGAATATCAGGTACTAACGCCAGACCTTCCATTGCACCGACATTTGGTGTTGAAAATATGCTTGGAACAAATCCTTTGGTTTTTGGTTGCCCTACTGATGAGGAATTTCCTTTTGTACTTGATTGTGCAACATCTGTTTCACAACGTGGTAAATTGGAAGTTTACGGTAGAGCCGGAAAAGAATTACCGGAAGGCTGGGTTATTGGTGAAGATGGTAAAACAAGAACAGATACAGATCAGGTTCTTGTTGACTTGACTCGCGGAAAAGCTGCTTTAGCTCCTTTAGGAGGGCTCGGTGAAATTACTGCCGGTTTTAAAGGTTATGGATATTCTACTGTAGTAGAAATACTAAGTACAGCGCTTTCAGATGCTAATTTTATGAAAATGCTGAACGGTGTTGACGAAAATGGAAAGAAAATTCCAATTCTTCTTGGGCATTTTTTCATTGCAATTGATATAGACCATTTCTTAGGCCTTGATCTGTTCAAAAAAATATCAGGGCAGATATGCAGAGAACTTAGAGCTTCAAGAAAAGCTCCGGGAGAAGATAGAATATATACTGCAGGAGAGAAAGAATATATTGCATGGCAATATAGAAAAGAACATGGATGTCCAGTTCCTAAAGTTCTTCAAGATCAGATGAATGAATTAAGAACAAGAAACAATTTAGATTATAAGTTTCCTTGGGATAAGTAAATCAGGTAGTGTAAAAAATAGTTTATAAAAATCGCCGGCTCTAACTGTTTTGGAGCTGGCGTTCTATTATTGATACTGAGTGTTCAGTTTTTTTATCTTTAGAAATATCTTTACGTACTTTATTTATAGCATTGATTACAGTAGCATGTGTTCGTCCGCCGAATGCTTCACCAATTTCGGGGAGTGATAATTCTGTCATTTCTCTTGAGAGATACATTGCAATCATACGGGGGTGTGCAATATTTTTTGGACGTTTATTTCCCAGTAAATCCTGAACTCGTAGATCAAAATATTCCGCAACTTTTTTCTGGATACTTTCAATAGTTATTTTGGTTACTTCTTCCTGCATAACTACAGGGTGCAGGAGTCTTTCTGCTATATCCATTGTTATTGAAGTCCCTGCCATAGATGAGAAAGCAGTCAATCTAATCAATGCGCCCTCGAGTCTTCTTACATTGGATGTTATCCTGCTAGCCATATAAAAAAGTATTTCGTTGTCAAGCTTTACAACCTGTTCTTCCTGTTTTTTTCTAAGAATTGCCATACGTGTTTCCAAGCCAGGCGGCTGAATATCTGTTGTCAAGCCGTTTTCAAATCTTGAAACCAGACGTGCTTCCATTCCATCAATTTCACTTGGAGTTCTGTCTGAAGTTAGAACAATCTGTTTATTATCATTTAGCAATGAGTTAAAAGTATTAAAAAATTCTTCCTGAAGTTTATTCTTTTTTGCTAGAAACTGAACATCATCTATAAGCAGCATATCAACAGTTCGCATATGTTTTCTAAACTCCATCACATTATTGTTTTGTAGAGAGTCTATGTATGCATTAAAAAATTCTTCGCAGGTAAGATATTCTATTTTAAAATGTCTTTTAGTTCTTGCAACTTCATGTGCTGCAGCCTGAATTAGATGTGTCTTTCCTAACCCTGTTCCTCCATATATAAATAAAGGATTAAATGAAATCCCGGGATCCTGACTGACAGCTTTTGCTGCTGAGTATGAAAAATTACAACCGTCACCAACTACAAATGCATTAAATGTAAATTTGCTGTTACAGTTTGGGATAGGAACGAATTCAAGCTCTTCTTCGATTTTTTGTTCTACCGGTTGATCGTTTGTCTTTTCTTCTTCAGCTGGTAAATCAATAACTTCAAATTTAAAAGCAATTTTTTCTCCTGAGGCATTTGTTAAAGCTTCTTCTATAAGTGCGCTGTAATGTTCCTCCAGCCAATCAGCAAAAAAATCATCTGAAACTCCAAGTGTAAGCTCTTTTTCTTCGTCAAAATCCAAGGCCTTTATTGAACGAATCCATCTATTAAATGTATCTTCATTGAGTCTTTGTCGTAAGAAATCTCTTGCTGAAAGCCAAACTTTATCTTTAAAAGAAATATCACTCATACAATAACCTTATAGATTTTAGTAGAAAAATGTTATTTATTAACATTCTTTCCAGTTACTTAACAGCATCAGATATTTAACAAAATTTATTTTTAAACATGTAAAATATTTTTCAAAAGTTAAGCTCAAATATTTTCTAAATACATAAAAAAAAATAGTTTTGAGGCTAATTTTGCTAACGCTAACTCAGAAAAACGAAAAGCAGCAAAAACACATTAAACTTTTCTGTAAATGCTTAAATAAGCGGAGTTAAGAAAGAAAACAAGAAGTTATCTACACTTATTAACAGGTTATCAACAAGGGTGTCTTAACCGCGCCGAGCACTATATAAAATCTATTGATATCATTCAAAAAATCAACACTTAAATTTTAAAAAAATACATATTTTTTATTCTTAGGTACAAAAAATCTAATCTCTCTTTTTTTCCAAAAAAAAGAGAGATATAACAGAAAAATCTATATTTAGCTTCAAACATTTTGATTGACAGGTTTTACAAGGCAGGTTCTCTTTATACGAGAGTTAATATACAAAAGCCGATTTGAAATTCGGAATTTAATGAAGCAAATAAATTGAATCATTGTTCAATGCTGATATAGTTTGTCATAATCTGGCTTTTGTATATGTTTTCTCCAAAATTAAAAATTTTTCCGAAATGAAGAAGCGAATATAGGGCTATTCGCCCCACTAAAGAATTTATCTATTTCTAAAATCGAAAAGCTCAAAGAACTCCATAGAAATGAAACAAATCGTAGATTTGCGGATCGTATTAAGACTGTTTTACTGCTTGACAAAGGCTGGTCATATACCAGAATATCAGAAATTCTTTTGCTGGATGATCAAACTATCAAGAATTATGAAAGTAAATATCTTGAAGGAGGACTTGACCGACTTCTAACATTTGACTATAAAGGTCGGGTGACAAAACTGACAACAGAGCAGGAAAAAGAATTAAAGGCTCATGTTGGAAAAATGTATTACAACGATTCAAAACTTTTAATCGAATATGTGAAAGAAAAATATGGAGTTATTTTTTCGGAAAGCGGGATCGTAAATTTACTTCATAGACTTGGTTTTGTATACAAACTCACAAAAGTAATACCGGCTAAACCTGATCCTGACAGACAACTTAAGCATCTCAGAAAATACGAAAAGCTTAAGGCGTTAAAGCATGACGACAGTGTAATAATGTTTATGGATGGAGTACATCCTGAATTTAATTCTAAGCCAACTTACTGCTGGATCGAAAAAGGAAAGGAGAAAGAAGTCAGAGCAAATACAGGACGTAAAAGGATCAATCTTAACGGAGCAGTTAATATCAATAATCTTGATCTGATTATTAGGGAAGATTGCTCTGTTAATGCCTATTCTACAGTTGAATTGTTTAAACAAATAGAAGCCTTTTACCCTTTAGCACCTGCTATTTATATTGTTGCAGATAATGCAAGGTATTACAGATCAAAAATGGTTAAAGAATATCTCAAAAATTCGAGAATTAGAATTGTTTTCATTCCACCATATTCTCCAAACTTGAACTTAATAGAAAGGTTATGGAAATTTTACAGGAAAAATATTCTTTATGATTGTTGCTGTAAGACTTTTGATGAATTCAGAAAAACTACAATGATTTTTTTTACAAATATTAAGGATTATTCAGATAAATTGACATCATTGCTGACTGAAAATTTTCAGATAATTGGCAAATCATGCACATGATTTGTATATAGTGGCTGACCGAAAACTCTATTTTTCCGAAATTGTCGCCACTATTTTTTCATGATAATTTCAAATTAACCAGCTAAACAAAACTAAAAACTTTATTTTCTCAAAATAATACCTCAAATTGCCTATTTTTAGATACATCGGTTACATGTCAAATCAAACAACCTACAAAATTTAGAATAAAAAATTAGCTTACGCTACCAGTCTTCTTTTTACCTGCTTCATCTTCTCAGAACGCTTTTTGCGCAGGCTCTCTTTTTCCTGAATGATATTTCCTAAAATTTGGATATTTCTGGCAAGTACAGCATATGATACATAACGTCTAAAAGCCCTTATTCCTTTATCAGGGCACCTGTCAAGACCATGATTTTCAAGAGCATTTATTGCAGACTCCACTGCTGAATGTTGATTTTTTGACTTTTTGAAATCATTAGCAAATTCCTCTTCTTTATTTTTTTGACTTAACTTCCCTTTTTTAGGCATTATGACTTTATCCAGGATTTTGGATAACTCTTCTTTGTTATCCGGTTTCCAGAAGCCTTTATCAAAACTGCATCTTTTTACATTTGGAAATTTAGCAATAGTTTCTCTGGTAAACTCTACTGCTATATCACGATCTGTTTGCTTTTCCATTATTTTATGATTCAGGATGAAACCAAACTGATCTTCGATTATGCAAACATTTTTTCCTAATTCCTGAGAAACTCCGGCTTTGCCTTTTGACAGCCACTCTGTGTATTCTTCAAAAATTGAAAATATTTTCTCTTCGTGAGGGATTTTTTCTTCATTCACAATTCGCCTCAAAGTTAAATCAATAAATTTTTTACCGTAGTCTGCAAATTTCACAATAGGTGTAAGGACAAGTTCAACTGTAATGTCAGTCGTTGTTTCTCTTATTCTCTCAATATCGACTGTAGCTCTTTCCAGTAGTAGATCTGCATATTTGGTATAAACCTGACAGGCTGTTTTTATCTCAGTTTTTCGCTCTTCTTTTTTACTTTCGTCTTTAGATGTAGAATGCTTCATTTTCTGGAGCTTACGCATTTTATTTTTTAGTTTTTGCAGCAGACTTTTGTTTTGTCGCCAACCACTTATATTCAGGTCTTTGCAAACATTGGAAATTAACTCTACTGTTTTGCGAACTGAGTCAAATAAAAGGTTTATGTCAGTAGGATAATGAACATTGCTTTCAACAACAAAAGAATCACATCTGCAGTTTAAATCTTCCGTTTTTTTTTAAGAGTATGACCATATTCTACAACTATTTTATTAACTGCATCCAGAGTTTCAGGCTTAAAGAGACTTATGTTATCTTTCAATGTTTGGAGTGGATATTTTTTATCATCAATCCATTTAGCATGCCCGAGCATTTCGCGAAGAGTAGAATGATTATCTGCCATTTCCTTAACCTTGTCAAAATCCCAGTTGCAGTTTAAACGAAGTGTTCCAAGTACAAGTATTTTCCAAAGCTCCATTCCGGGGCGTCCAGTTTTCTTAGATGCTTTTGGAAGAGAATCTTCAAGTACTGTAAATACTTTCTCACGTATTTCACTATTGCAGTAAATAGCCTGCAGCCCCATCAATAACTTAGGTATTTCATCTCTTGACCTTAAATCAAATTGTATCCCTGCAATATCAACCTCTCCTAATTTCATCTGACTATCGAATGCTTTTCTCACACCTTAACTCCGAAGTTTTGAATATTATCAATTTTATCACTATTAAATAATCTATCTGTATGCAATATTTAACTCATTTATAGCAAATATTTTACATTATTTTAATGTAGCATTTTTTCGCTGATATAATAGCTTTTGAAGATGAAATTTCAGGTTTTATTACACTGTTTTTACTAAGATTATCTTAATACAACTAACTCATAATAAAAGATTTATACAATTCTCGTTCAAGCACTATATATACTCGCACGATTGCAAAAGTTAATCTTGATTAAGATTTTAGCTTAGCTTGAAAACATAAAATCTCGAAAACCTAATTGCTGCGAGTATAGTTATACTGAGAGGCTTTTTTATTCTTTAATTATTTTGCTGCAGGCAACTCCGAGTATTTATTAGTTTTTATAAATCATTTAGTGTTAAGTGTATAAAAAAAGGAGACAAATTTGTCTCCCGAAATATTCTATTGTCAATTATTTACTATTCTTCATCAAGTTTCATATTGACAAGTTCTGTTTTTATTCCTTTTATCAGTTCTAATTTTCTTCTAAGTTCCTGTATCTTATCCATTTCGCCTACAAGCTCACAAAAGATAAGTCCTTTATCTGTGCAGTTATCGAGTACTCCTGTATGAAGTCCAAGTCTGGTTTTTATTAGACAGCCCCAGGCTGTTAAAGTTTTCTGTACATTTACTGCAGCATCTTTTCTTTTGCCGACAAGAATAAGTAAAACTGTTTTTTGCATCTTCTTCTCTCCTTTTAGTTGTACTTGATATTAGTCTAAGCCCTACTTTAATACAGTAATTTACTTTGCTTTTTAAGGTAGGCTCCTTAACTGTTATTATCCCATTACATATAAAGTGTAAAAAAGCGGGCTTAACATTAGAAAGGAGCACTTGATGAAACTACATCAGACAAAGACAAAATTCAACTGTGGCATAGATCTTCATGGAAGAAATATGTACGTGTGTGTTATGGATAGAGATGGAAAAATATTAGTACACAGAAATATAAAGCATAATGATTTTAATTACTTTCTTAAAATCGTTGATCCTTATCGTTCTGACTTAACAGTCGCTTGCGAATCTACTTTTAACTGGTACTGGCTGGCTGATTCCTGCAGAGAAAATGGAATTTTCTTTGTTCTTGGACATGCCTTATACATGAAAGCAATTCATGGAACCAAGACCAAAAATGATAAAATAGATTCAAAAAAGATTGCACATCTTCTTCGTAGTAACCTGCTTCCCGAAGCACACTGCTGCAGTCCTGAAAAACGTGCTATTCGCGACTTGCTTCGCAGGCGCATTTATCTTGTAAGGCAAAGAGCCCAGTTTCTAGGACATATGAGCTCATCAGTGCAGGTGTATGGTCAGCCACCTCTAACTCAAAAAGAAAAATATAAGTCTGGACGAAAAGAAAATATAACTAAAAAATTTACTGATGATACCATTCAATTTTCCATGGCAGTAGATGCTGATCTTGCAGATTATTACGACAAAGTTATAAATAATGTAGAAAAGGAGATATTTAACAAAACACGTTTGATATTTTCAAGTACTTTTAATTTACTTAGAACAGTTCCTGGTATAGGTGATATTATTGCACTTATAATATTATATGAAACAGATGAAATAAGTAGGTTTCAAACAGCAAGAGAATTTTGCAGCTATTCAATGCTTGTTCCTTCAGATTCGACAAGTGCCGGGAAAAAAGTAGGAAATCAGGGACATAAAATAGGAAATCACTATCTGAAATGGGCTTTCATGCAGGCTGCTGTATTAGGAAAAGGCAGGAGTATTCCATTAAAAAAATTTTCTGACAGTCTAATAGAGAAATATGGAAAAGCCAAAGGGAATGTTATTATTGCACACCGTCTTGCAATAGCTGTCTACTATATGCTTAAAAGAGGAACTGCTTTTGATTTGGAAATGTTTTTAAAGGGAAAAATTAATATAAAAGAGATAAGGAAGGTATCATAATTCCAAATAAACAACTGAGCCTAAAAATGATTCCGGGTAATGAATAAATTTTATAATGAAAAAAGTTCAAAAATTATTCATGGAGCAATAATGAGCTTACTTCCTTGATTGGAATATGATGCCGGTCCTTTTTTAAAATTAATCATATAAAAAGTATCCATCCCTTACTGAGTCCGAGATTTACTGAAACAGTTTTGTTAAATTTACTGAATTCATTTTTCTTTGAATGGAACAGCAAAGGGTTGACCGAGATAATTTCTGAGTCGCAAAAAGGCATTGTATCTTTTTGCAGCAGAACCTTCCAAAAGAAGGTCCTGCTTGAACTCATATGGGTGTTTGGGCGGATAATATTTCCGTAGTACCAGTCATTAGAAATAAAACTGGAACTTTATACTGTGATTTAAACATAGAATAGTTTTTAGATAATTTTTACGAAAATTATAAAAAAACTATAAAAGAGAGATTTTTGCGTTTGCAATATTGGGCTTAATGGGTGTTGTTTATAATCAAACCTTTTTTATACAAAATACCGCAACACCATTATTATGATAATAATCATTGATAATAATATCAACTTTAAATCCTTTTTATATTTATTTAAAAACGTCATTGTAATATTTGGTTGGTTCCGTACTATGAAAGTAGGAATTTGTTTATGTTATGTTTTAGGTTGAATGATTTTTGAAATATTTGTAATTATACTCAGGTATATAAAAAAGCAGTAATAGCAATTTTAAGTTTTTAAATAGGGAAATTATGAAAAAAGTATTATTTATGCTGTTGTTTTTAAGTATTATAAGTACTGAAATCTTTGCACAGCAACCTATCCCGGAAATAAAGCTGAATGTTAATACAACAGGCGCTGCAAAGATGATGGATGTATTAAATGCAATACATAACCAAGATCAAATCTCACATATAGAAACAATGTTGGATAATGTTCTAAAACTGCCTGAATATAAAATATGTATAGAACGTTATAAGGATACCAAGCCTCCCATTACAATAGATGAATATAAAAAATTTGTTATCAGTCTGGCAGATGGATATCCTGAAACAGATGATAATTATAGACTGGACGGGGCAGTTTCTCTATATTTGAACGCAATAAAAACGCCCCAGAAATATTATAAATTAATAGGTCAGTTCAACTCAATACCAAATAGCCTTTATCAAGATGCAATAAGAAGAGCTTATGAGTGGTCATTGCCTATTAATAAGTTTAAGAAGTATAATTTTTATCTGCTAATAGACTGGAGTTGTGGCGTTTATCTGTACAGCACTGAAAAATCCGAAGATATTGTTTTTTGCTTATTAAGATTGTATGATAGTAGATTAGGTTTTTTTGACAATAATGGAAATTTGAAGAAAGAAGATGTTGTTCTCACATTGGCTCATGAATTAAATCATGCACTGGGTTCCGGGCATCCTGAGTTTCGTAAATATTCAAAAAATTCCAAAGAGAGAATGATCTCTGATTTTATATGGCCGGCAATATTCGAAGGGATTGCAATAAAATGCTGTCAGAATGCAGAAACAGTTATTTCGAAAAAAGTTTATCCAAATAAATATTCTGCTGTTACCGGAAACGAACCTAATTGGAATTTTTTTATTAATGAATCGCAGTCAATATTTAAATGTGCTGATAATATTTTAATAAATATTGTTGATAATAAGTATAAAACTTATAAAGATTATGATAAAGCTTTTATGAATCATTGGTTTTGGTCTTCAGGAGAGTATGCTCCGGGGAAGAAGTTTATTCAACCTAGATATTATTATCTGGGTGCAGAAATGATAGGAGTGATTTATCAGGAGTATGGTAAGAAAGGGGTATTAGAATGTAGGAAAAACCCTTTCCTGTTTGTTGGACTTTTTAACGATGCGCTTTTAAAAATAAAGCCGAAGAATTATAAGAAATATTTATTTGATAAAAAAGTTGTAGATTATTTAAATGGTTTGGCAAATAAAACAGGTAACTAGTTTGAGCTGATTGCAAAATGTATTTCAGAAAAGGAAACAACTATGTTATTTTATATGTTAGTTTTTGGCCGTTTCTTTAATGTTGTAGATTTAAAAGTTTAGAAAATAAAATTTTTAGTAGAAAGCTATAATAATGATAACGATTGGAATTGCCGGAAATATTAGTACGATCGACAGTGGACCATTGATACACTATAAGGTTTCCAGTATTGTTAATGAATATATCACTTCGATATCTGATGCAGGAGCTGTACCGTTATTACTGCCGGTTATTTCTAATGAAGAACAGATAAAATATCAATTGGAACATATTAACGGTTTAATTCTTCCTGGAGGTGATGATATAACTCCTGATTACTTTGGTGAAGAGCAGTTGCCCGGATTGGGAATAATTAATCCTGAAAAGGATTATTTTGACTGGAAGCTATTGGAGTATGCTGTAAATAAAAGAATTCCTGTGCTTGGTATCTGCAGGGGGGCTCAAATGATGAATGTATATTTTGGAGGTACTCTTTATCAGGATATAAAAACACAAAAGTTTGGTATTTATAAGCATTGGCAAAAGAGGCTTTGTGATAGTTCTCACCATAAAGTAGAATTAAAAGAAGGATCCTGGTTGTATAATATTTATGGTGCTTCAGCTACTGTAAACAGTTATCATCATCAGACTGTAAAGTCTCTAGCAGACGGTTTTGCTGATATTGCTCATTCTTCTGATGGAATTATTGAAGCAATAGAAAAGACTGGAGAACATTTTTGTGTTGGTGTTCAATGGCACCCTGAGCTTTTGGAAGATAAAAAAATATTTGATGAATTTATAAAAGTATGTAAAGACAATGAATAAAAGACTAGAATTGAGTTAAGGCAGGCAGTTAGATGAAGAGAAATATCCTTATTTATGGTTGGTTTATGTGGGCTATTGGTGCTCTTTTTTATGCATTAGATTATTTTCAGCATACGGCACCAAGTGTTTTACTGGAACCTATTTCTAAAAGTCTCAATTTAAACTTAGTTTATGTTGGCGATATTATGAGCGTTTATTTTCCTTTATATGCTATATCCCAATTACCTGCCGGATATTTTCTAGATCGTTTCGGGACAAAAAAAGTCTTATCGATTTCATGTACCATTGTCAGTTTAGGACTTTTACTTATGGGGTTAAGTAATGGTTATCTGATTTTGCTACTTGGAAGGATTTTAATTGCTATTGGTTCAGGCTCAGCTTTTATTGGTGCTTTAAAGATTGCATCGGATTGGTTACCGGCTAAACTCTTTCCTTTAGCGGTCGGATTAACAAATACAATCGGAGTTTTAGGAGGTATTTTTGGAGTAAGTTTTTTTGCCTGGCTCCTTGATAAGTTAAATTGGAGGACTGCTGTTTATATTATTACTGCTTTTGGGTTTTTGTTAGCTGTTTTTATTATAGTTTTACTGAAAAGCAAAGTATCTTCTAAAGGTGAAGCAGTAAAAAGGAAAAATTTTTCATTAAAAATACTCAAAACTCTTCCTTTGTGGTGTTTGGCTTTATATGCCGGTATTATGGTAGGGACTGTTGTCAATGCGTTTGCTGAATTGTATGGTGTTGTTTTTATTGAATATAATTTTCATCTTTCAGTTGAGGATGGTGCGGCAATAAGCAGTATGATATTTGTGGGTATTGGTTGTGGAGGTCCTGTGCATGGAATTATTGCAGGTTTTTTACACAGTAAAAAAATATGGATGCTGATTTCGAATATTATCACAATTGTTTTATTTGGGATTCTTGTTTTGTTTTCAAATTTCTTAGTTGAGTGGATGTTGTTTATTATCTATTTCGGGCTTGGCTTTTTTGTTTCAAGTATGCTGCTTGCGTTTGCTGTTGCCAGGGAGATATATGAACCTGAACAGCATGGATTTGTAATAGCATTTATAAATATGTTTATTGGTATTTGCGGTGCTATATTCCAACCTTTGGTAGGAGAAATATTTTTAATTGTAAATGGTACTTCTGCAGATAATATGATAAACCCTCATGCATTTATTGTAAGTTTTATTTTTCTTCTAATTCCTTTGATCTTTAGTTTTTTCTGCTGTATAGCAATAAAACAAAAGGGGGCTGTTTAAGGCTAAAGAAAGTTGACGTAATAGAGTTGAAAGTAAATTTTTTCTGATAAAAACAATGTGCGAAATATAGACACTGATGCGTCTGAAGTTTTTGGCTTTCGTAAAAAACAGAAATTGGAAAATATTTATTTAAACCAGGAAAATTGACTCTTGCTGAGGTTACTATAAGTTTAGGTATTTCTACTAGAGAGGAATTAACATTATCATTATTGAGCTGATTGCAAAATACACGCTGGTAGAGGAAACGACTGAGCGTTTCCCTCCATTTCGCATTCACCACTGGAGGGTTTTGCTCTGTCAAAACCGAAACACCCAGTGTTTTGCAATTACCTCTATTATTTTAAATAATAAATGTTAGGCTCGATTTCATTATTAAAGCGACATTTTTTATCTTTTCATAATACTATTATTTTGAATTCAAGTTCAACTATTAGAAAAAAGAGTTCTGAATTAATATTACTATTTTTTAAATTCCGGCTGATTTTGATTATTGATTAATCTCATAATTTCCTTTATAACTTAATAAGTTACCATGAATATAAATTATAGATGAATAAGAAAGGGGCAGTTGTATTCAAGAAGACTAAGAACTCTATAAAATATTTTGAAAGAAGAAGGGTGTTGATATGAAAAGAAAAACATTATTACTGATTGCAGTTGTATCTGCAATGTTACTAAGTTGTGCATTATTAGCCGATTTGCCGACAAACGCAAGAAATAAAATTAGCCATTTTACTGCAAATGTTATGGCTCCTTTGAAAATTGATCTGGCAAATCAGAATGAAGTAAACGGTTTTAAACAACAGCTTCAAAATGTAAAAAGTAAAGGTGTTGATGCTGTTAGTATAGATGTTTGGTGGGGAATGGTTGAAGGTGCTGGCGATCAGAAATTTGACTGGAGTTATTATGATAAGATATTTAAAATGATTACTGACGCCAATCTCCAGGTGCAGGCTATTATGTCATTTCACAAATGCGGCGGAAATGTCGGCGATACTGTTTACATTCCGATTCCAACATGGATATGGAAAGTAGCAGGTCCCGGAGGACAGTATGTTAATGAACTTCATAATCCCGGTAATGACGAAGTAGTAGCTTTATGGGCACAAAATGCGGATGATGTAGATAATCAGTATATTGAATTTATGGATGAATTTGAAAAACACTTTGCTTCTTATGCCGATAAATTACAGTCAATTAATATAAGCTGTGGTCCTGCAGGTGAGTGCAGATATCCTTCTTACGATGTTTATGAGATTGATGGAAAAAGTTATGGTAGAGGCTATCCTACAAGAGGTTACCTGTATTGTTATTCAGATCAGGCTGTAACAGCTTTTCAAGATGCTATGAAAGAAAAATATAAAGATATTATGAGGCTGAATGCTGTATGGGGAACAAGCCTTTCAAGTTTTTCTTATGTGAATCCTCCTTCAAATGGAGATGATTTTTTCAATATAAAAGATCCAAAGGCTTATGTTAATTCTCAATATGGAAGAGATTTCATAGATTGGTATAGCGGTGAGATAGCTGAGCATGGAAAGAATATGCTTAACTGTGCTATCAAGGCTTTTGATCGCGAGTTTGTAAATATTGAACTTGAAATAAAAATACCAGGTGTTCATTGGACAATGGGTGACCCAACTATGCCGCGTTCAGCTGAGGTATGTGCCGGGCTTCTTAACAGCAGCTTTAAAACCAATGTAAATAAAGATGGCTGCGGGCCAGGCTATTCAAGTCTTCTTAATGCTGTTCAGAACCTAAAAGCTATTGCAGGGAAACATGATCCAATGGTTTATTTTACCTGCCTTGAAATGTCAAACGAGGATTATTCCCCGGCATATTCTATGGCAAGCGCACTCGTTTTCGGTGTCGGTGAACAGGCGCATGATACAGGTTTAATGATCAAAGGTGAAAATGCATTGGCACCAAATAATGGATCAACATGGAGTACTGGTGGATTCTGGTGGAATATTAATAATGCAATATGCTGGTGCTGGTATGATGGCATAACAATACTTAGGGTAGGGGACGTTGCTTATGGAGACCAACTGAATAACTTTGCAAAGTTAATCAGTAATCATAAGCAGAATGGACTCTAATTAGTTATTGCTTTTTGTAAAAACAGTATAACATTGCAATAAAGCTGTTATACTGTTTTATTTTTTTGCATATAGAATATTTTGTTAGTGAGGAAAGTATTATTATGGAGTTTCAAAATACATTATACTTTAAACATGAGGGAAAAGAATATACTGAAGCTGTATTAAAAGCAGTGAATGATTTTTATGAGAATTGCGGAATAGATACGGTTATAGTTGCATCAACTACCGGGAGAACAGCCTTAAAGGCAGGTCAATTATTAAATAACAATATTAGGATTATTGCTGTTCCTTTTCAATCAGATAGACAGGCCAAATGGGGTGCTCCTATTGATGAAATAATTGAAGAATGCAAAAAAATGAATATAGAATTTCTTCCTGATGATCCGAAGGTTAGTTTTATTGATAAGGAAAAATCTGATGTTGTTAACGCTTGGAGAGTCGTAAGCCGAGGTTTTAAAGTTGCTATACAATGTGCGTCAATGTGTGTAGATACAGGCTTGATTCCGGAAGGGAAAACAGTAATAGCTTTAGGCGGAAGAGTACAGGGTGCTGATACTGCTATAGTTCTGGAAGCTTATAGCTTTGAAAATATGCTGAAATCGAATGTGCTCAGTATAATAGCTCTTCCAAAGAAAAAACTTGCTAGAGATTAAGAGTGTTACGGAAAAAAGTAATAAAAATGGGTATTGCAGTATAGCTGTTATTTGTAAAAAAATAAATTCCTTTACTGTGCTTAAGTTGCTATTCATAAGGCTGTCTTAAAAAGAAGCTGTAACCTTTTTGTTATTAATGCCTGTAAATTCCAGTTGTTTCAAGGTATAATTTCTATATCTGGATAAATTTTGTCTTTGGATTATACCCTGGAAATATACCGAAGGTATTTTAGTTTTTTTGACTTTTTTGCAGCAACCTGACTCGAATAACTGCTCAATTTTTCGAAAACTATTTTCTTTTGGGTATAACCCATTATGTAAAGTTACAAAGATTTCCTATAAATAAAACAGAGAAAATTTATTTACACTCAAATTTTGCCATTAATTTCGAAGTCTTGACTATTTTGGACAAGACAGTGGCTAAATCAAACGATTTTCAATTGATGAATGGATACTCGATATCGGAATCTATTTTGAAAAAATTCTTAATTCTATACAAAAGCCGATTTGAAATTCGGAATTTAATGAAGCAAATAAATTGAATCATTGTTCAATGCTGATATAGTTTGTCATAATCTGGCTTTTGTATATGTTTTCTCCCAAATTAAAAATTTTTCCGAAATGAAGAAGCGAATATAGGGCTATTCGCCCCACTAAAGAATCTGTCCAATTCTAAAATCGAAAAGCTCAAAGAACTCCATAGAAATGAAACAAATCGTAGATTTGCGGATCGTATTAACCCATCTTTCGCATACAAAAATGTAACATTTTTGTCATTGAACTCGAAGATTTTCAAATCGAGAAATTGTAAAATCAATGTAACAATTTAACAATTAGATAGATGTGAATATTTTGGAGTTTTTAAGGCAATTTTGTCGTGCCTATAATAATAAACTATTTTAATAAATCCTCTTGTATTTTTATTAGTTCCTGTAATTTTACCAGTGTAGAAATATTCTTAAAAATTCATAAACTTTACGGCATTTGCCGGCAGATAAGAGAAAGGTAAAAATGTATTTCAGGGTTAGGGAAGATTGCTCTGTTAATGCCTATTCTACAGTTGAATTGTTTAAACAAATAGAAGCCTTTTACCCTTTAGCACCTGCTATTTATATTGTTGCAGATAATGCAAGGTATTACAGATCAAAAATGGTTAAAGAATATCTCAAAAATTCGAGAATTAGAATTGTTTTCATTCCACCATATTCTCCAAACTTGAACTTAATAGAAAGGTTATGGAAATTTTACAGAAAAAATATTCTTTATGATTGTTGCTGTAAGACTTTTGATGAATTCAGAAAAACTACAATGATTTTTTTTACAAATATTAAGGATTATTCAGATAAATTGACATCATTGCTGACTGAAAATTTTCAGATAATTGGCAAATCATGCACATGATTTGTATATATACTCGCACGATTGCAAAAGTTAATCTTGATTAAGATTTTAGCTTAGCTTGAAAACATAAAATCTCGAAAACCTAATTGCTGCGAGTATATCTCGGTTAGGTTTTTAACAAATTTGAGTTTAGCACAAAGGGCTTAAAATATCAATAACCTTTATTGATATATCATGCATAAAAAAATCAGAAAAATTATAACTGTCATCAAATGCTTCCCAGGAATTTTGCTTAGCAACTTCTTTGCTTTTTCCTGTCCTGGAACTTTCAATGTGTACCCAGGGCAGGGCGGCTAAAAATCTGTTATGTTTGCCGGGAAGATCATCCGAAGAACTTTCCATTGGAACCCATCCTATGCCTGGTATATAGAATTCAATCCAAACATGGTCATAGTCCGGCTGCGTATAAGTATTTAAAATACCCCATTCAAGTTTATAGTCAGGTACTTTATAATCACCGACTGCCCGACAGGGGATATTACAGAGTCTCATAAGGCCTAAAAGGAGTTCAGTGTATTTACCGCATGTACCTTCTCCATCTTTAAGAGTTTCGAGGGGCGTGGTATTGCGATTGTTATATTTATATTCAAGTTTACTATAGACGTATTTGCGTATTGCTTTGACAACTTCAAGTATATTTTTCCTTTTTCCTTTTGATATGCCATTAATAATATCTTCAGCAATATTTTGGAGCTCTTCTTTATGCATATCAAATTTCTTTTCTTCTGCTAAAAATTGTTCTATATCTTTAGTAAATTTGTTAGGGAAGGGGGCATTTTTTATCATATATCTTATATTAGAAATATCCAATATCGCTTTGTAACCAAAGATGGCAAACTCTCTATCCAGTAAAATTTTTGTAAAGTCAAATTCAATGATATCCTCGCCTGCTTCATCTTTTCCTATTTTCCCTTTTATCTGACCAACAGGCTTTATTGATACTACCTTTTGTCTTAGAGTATCTGTAGGTATTGACATTCTTACTATTGGCTTTATGCTCTTAATATCGGATAAAATTTCAGACTTTGGATATAGCATGCTGTGGTAAGTGAATTCAACCTGGTATCCACTGGAGAGGCATACTGCATGGCTACTGTTTCTTTTAATTATTTTATAGTTAAAAGGTTCCAGAAATACATGATAGGTATCTTTCTCCATTTCAATGTTAATATAATTACCTATGCATCTTTCCGGATGTGTGTCATCATAAATTTCCCAGGTTTTTTTTGCATATGAAATATATAGTTCATAGTTATTGGTATTACTTGAAAAAATAGATGTAATGCTGGTAGCATCTTCATGTGGAACAGTTATTGAAAACAGATGTTCACCATATAAACTATAAACATAGACTGCTCTACTTATTCCATCTAATATGAATAAGCAGTTAGTATTCTTATGTCTGTGGATTGTTATATCATCTATTCCATTTTCAATATTCCATGTTTCAAGCCATCTCAGTTTTTTATCATAAACAATTATTTTTCCAGCTTTATCTGCTACAAAAAAAAGACTATTTTTATATGCTATTCCTGTAATTTCTTTTACATCATTTAGAATATGTTTTGACAGCAGGAATGTCTGTCCATCTTTTATACTATATTCGTATAAAGTATCTGATATTGAGCAAAAGAATGATTGGTTGTCAATTGTTAAAGCTGTTATATCAGTAAATTCTCCATTATCCTGATGGTTAATGATTTCTATTTTATTTTGGTCAGTGATGTCTAATTTATATAAAAAACCATTAATGTCATCCAGATAGAAAATTTTATCTGCTTCATCGGAAGCCATTGTAGAAATATTGTGTATAAAAGGTAGTCTGATTCTGTTCATTTAAAATCCTGAAAATGTATATTAAAAAATGAGTAGAGTATAGATATACTCGAAACTAAATGACTATTTTTTTTCTTTAATACTCTCAGTCTTCCATTCTCTGTATTTTTTTAATTCTAAACCTATCATAGATAAGCACGTAGAGAAGACTGCTGTGTCATCCAGTAATCCCACAAATGGGATTGCATCCGGGACCAAGTCCATAGGGTTTAATACATATACTAAAGCTCCGGCTATTGATGCTATCATCCAGAAAGGGACTTTCTTATACTTTCCGCCTGTATAATCTTTGAGCATGGAAAAAAGATCCTGAAATTCTCCAAGAAATTCTTTCAAAGAATTGCTGCTTTTAGCTTTTTTGATGATTTTATCCTTGTATTTAAGAACTCTGTTGAAGTTAGATCTATCTATTTTTTTAGCTTCATCAAATAAAGCATTTCTAGCTTCTTCTTCAGTAATCTTTCTGGATTTTGTATTCATTTTACTCTCCATATTTGAAGTCTATAAATGAAAATTATAATTAATATTGTTTTTAGCTAAAAAGCAGTATATACAATAAAGTATGATAAAAATAGATTAAAACAATCTGTCTTTTTCATTATACTTCTTCTTTATTTTTGACACTATCTTTGATGTTTGAGTCTCAATTTTGGAAATTGCTCTGATTTTATTGACATACAATATTAAATCATTTATAATTTCTATATAAATAATATGATAAAGTAAATTTAAGACTCACTATGAAAAATCTTCTAGCCAACTACAGGGTATTTGAATGGATTATTCTTCCTGTTGTTATTGGTGTTGTTTCTGTTTTCATTAATAAAATGCTGGGGATTTATATTTTAGATCCATTAGTTGTTGCTTTAGTGGTCGGTTGTATTGTAGGAAGTTTTATCAAATTTAGAAATTTTTCTAAAGCAGCATTTAGCAGAACTGCAAATATCCTTCTTCCAATAGGCGTGTTTTTCTATGGTGCAGCAAATTTAAATTTTAATAATGTAAACAGTATTTCAGCTATAAATATTATAATTTTAATCATAGTTTTTTTTGTATATGTTATTTCTACAATAATAATTGCTAACTTATTAAAAGTTAGGGAAATAGAAACTTACCTCGTAGCAATTGGGTCTGCTGTTTGTGGAGCCTCAGCCATAGCTATAGCTTCAAAAGCCTTAAATGCAAAAGACAGGGAAATTTCGATAAGCCTTATTTCTGTCTTTATATCAGCCTTAATAGGAATTTTTATAGTAATCCCTTTTATCATCAGATTATTCGGCTACTCCGAAATGACTCATGCAATATGTGCCGGAACAACAGTTCAGTTTACCGGCTTTGTAAAACAATCTGTATTTGGACTAAGTCCTCAGATAAAGAATTTGGCAATATCGATTAAAGCTGTTCGTTACATTGCCCTGATTTTACTGATTCCTTTATTTGCTTCACTTGTAAGAGGAAAATTTTATATTCCATGGTTTTTATGGGGTTTTATATTTACAGGTATAATTTTTTCTCTTTTCCCGGAAAAAACAATTGGTATAAAGTCATACTGTAATATTACACTTTCATATCTATGGAGTTTTGCGATGGCGGCAATAGGACTTAATACAAACATTAGATCACTTTTTACAACTAGAGGGGTTAAACTGTTATTTGTATGCATTATGTCGTTTATTATAGCAATATCTGTCTTTATCTTTTTAGAAAATCTTATTTAGTAGAGGTATTATGCAGCTTAAACAAAAACTTACAGTCTGTCTTTTTGTTATAACATTAGCAAGCTGTGTTATGGCCTTTATAGGTATTTCATTACTTCATAAAATTGATAAGTATTTTTATTGTTATCGCAATGATACAAAAGTGTTTGTGAACGAGCTTTTAACGCAGACAAATAGCAGAAATACAAATATAAAAAATATTAATGACAAAACTTATAAAGAAGACCTTAAACTTGAGAGGCATCTATTAGATGTGGGTAAGGAATATGAAACAATAAAAAAACAGGGTGAAACCGTTCTTTTGTTTTCATTACTCATAGCACTTGCACTATCATTTACTGTTGTTTTATATCTTATAAATTTTATTTCAAAAAATCTTTCAGCATTCAAAAATGCTTCTTTAAGTATCAGAGAAGGGAATTTAGATATTAAGCTTGATGAAAAAACAAATGATGAATTTGGAGCTTTGGCTGTCAGTTTTAATTCAATGGTGAAAGATCTAAAAAAATCAATTGAAAATGAAAAAAAAATAGCCAGTTTGGAATTGCAAGCAGCTGAAAGAGCTTACTTTAAAAATTATGTTGAAAACTTAGCAACTCCATTTTATGTAATTGATATTGAAACATATAAAATTGTTATGGCAAACAAAGCGACGCATGATTTTGGAGATTTTAATGCAGGCACAACCTGTCATTCTCTTGTTTTCGGAAAAGAAGAGGTATGTAGTAATGAAGATCATACATGCCTTGTTAAAGAAATAAAAAGAACAGGTAAACCTTTTAGTACTACTATAGTCAAAGACAAATCTAATGAAGAAAAGTATTATAATGCTTGTGGATATCCTGTTTTTAATAAAAAAGGTAAGATTATTCAAATAGTTGTACAGTTGCTGGATATAACAGAGCAGGTAAACAAAGAAAGAAAACTTGATACAATAATAAATACAATTTTGACGGGACTAGTTGTTATTGACAAGGAGACCCAGAAAATTGTACAGGTAAATTCTTATGCCGCAAAGATATTCGGTAAAAAGGAAGATGAGATTGTTGGCAATATCTGCCATAATTTTATTTGTCCTGCGCAAGTTAATAATTGCCCAATTATGGATTTAGGACAGGAGGTAGATAATTCTGAAAGAGTACTCTTAAATTCGAAGGGGGATAAAATTCCGATTATAAAATCAGTATCCAGCTGCAAAATTTCAGGGAAAGAATACCTGATTGAATCTTTTGTAGATATATCCGAATATAAAAAAGCTGTCACAGAATTAAAAGAGAGTGAATCACGACTAAAAACCATATCTGATTCGGCAAAAGATGCTATTTTGATGATGGATTCAAAAGGAAATATTTCCTTCTGGAACCCTGCTGCAACAGAAATTCTAGGCTATTCGTATGATGAGGCAATTGGTAAGGAACTGCATAGATTGATAGCACCGGAACGGTTTTATGAAAAATTCAAAGCTGCGTTCCCTCATTTTTTAAAAACAGGGCAGAGAGGGGCGATAGGTAAAACCCTTGAACTTCCGGCTTTGAGGAAAGATGGTAAAGAAATACCTGTTGAACTTTCTCTTTCTGCTATAAAAATTAAAAACGAATGGCAGGCTGTAGCTATACTCAGGGATATTACAGAAAGAAAAGAAGCAGAAGAAAAATTATTAAGATCAAACCAGATGTTAAACTTTTCATTTGAAGCTAGCAATACCGGTCCATGGTGGATTGATCTCAGAGATGATTGTGAGGAAATTGAGTTTCATACCAATGATTTTACACCAACACTTTTTGGATTACCTACATCTCCAACAAAAAAAATTAAAACTTCTATATGGAGAAACTTAGTTACAAAAACTTCCGAGGCAAATAAGAAATATAAAACAGCAATTGATAAAACTATCCAGGATTTCTATGAGCTTATTTCAGGGAAAAGAGAATATCTTAATAATGTATATCCTGTTTTAATGAGCGATGGAAATATAAAATGGATTTTATCTAAAGCCTCAGTTGCTGAAAGGAAAAAAGATGGGGCTCCTGCTCTGATTATTGGAACAGTTTCTGATGTTACAGAGCAGATAATAATTCAGGAAAAGTTCAAAGAGGCGAAGGAAGCCGCAGAAGCTGCAAGTAAAGCAAAGAGCGAATTCCTTTCGAATATGAGCCATGAACTTAGAACTCCGCTTAATGGTGTGATTGGATTTGCAGATCTTTTGAATCATACTGAATTGGAGCCTCAACAAAAACAATATCTTAATAATGTTACTATTTCTGCCAATGCACTGTTAAGCTTAATAAGTGATATTCTTGACTTTTCTAAAATCGAGGCGGGAAAGCTTGACATTGAGTGGATTAAAACTGATATAAGAGCAATTGCGGAAGAGGTGATAAAGGTAATTAGATTTAATTCAGATAAAAAAGAAATTGAACTTTTATTGGATATACAAAATGATATTCCGGAACTGATACTTATTGATCCATTACGAATAAAGCAGATACTTATCAATCTTCTTGACAATGCTGTTAAGTTTACAGAGAAAGGCGAAGTAGAGTTAAAAATTACCTTTGATAAGGTTGATGAGACTGTTGGAGAATTTGGATTCTTTGTCAGGGATACAGGCATTGGTATTCCCGAGAATAAAAAGTATAAGCTGTTTAATTCTTTTAGTCAGGTGGATGGCTCTACTACCCGCAAATTCGGCGGTACCGGGCTTGGATTGGCTATTTCGTATATGTTAGCTTCCAAAATGGGTGAACCTCTAAAAGTTATCTCTGAAGTAGATAAAGGTTCAACTTTTTACTTTACTGTAAAAACTGAATATATGAAAGGAAGTAAGTACTCCACAAAGGAACTTCAATATATTAATAAGGTACTTATAGTAGATGATAATAGAAGGAACTGTACGATCTTGGAGCATATTTTTAAATTTTCAGGGATTAAATCTGTATCATGTGAAAGTGGTGAAACTGCTTTAAAAATATTAGATAAATCAGATGATTTTGATGTTGTAATTTTAGATTATCAGATGCCGGGAATGAATGGTATGCAGACAGCCGAAAAAATCAGAGAAAATGAAAAATATAAAAATATAAGACTTATTCTCTGCAGTTCCTGTGATACTACTGAAGTTCTAGGTTATAAAGAAAAATCAGGAATACCATTTATTATTAAGCCAATTACATCGGATAGAATTTATCAGGCAGTAGCTGAAACAGCTATTAAAAAAGGAGATTTAATGGAAGAAACAGCTAAAGATAAAAAAATTATAATATCAGATAAATCTGAAAAAATTCTTGTAGCAGAAGATGTTGCCATTAATATGCTGTTGACAGTAAAAATGCTGAAAAAAGTTCTTCCAAATGTGGAAATAGTTGAAGCCGTGAATGGGATAGAGGCTTTTAATGAGGCAAAGAAACAGGATTTTGATTTAATTCTTTCAGATGTACAAATGCCGGGAATGGATGGCTTGGAGTTTACAGAAAAATTCCGCAAATATGAAGCAGAAAACAAAGAAGGTAAACATGTTCCAGTTATAGCTTTAACTGCAGCAGCTTTTAAATCAGATCTTGAAAAATGTCAGGTAGCAGGGATGGATGATTTTATTACAAAACCTATAACTTTTCCTGTGCTAAAAGAAAAAATCGAAAAATTTATCTTTATGGACAAAGATAAAAATGAAAATTCAGGGATCTTGACTTGGAACACTTACTGATGGCATGATTTTCCTGTTCCAAGCCTTTGATACCTTAACAGCATATTAGTTCCAGGAAACTTCACATTTGCCTGGTTTATGATATCCAGCAGGCAGTCCATATTTTTATCCATTGCAATTGTTGGAAGGTTATGAATTCTTACATATAGAGTTTTTTCTTCCTCTACAGGAATTAAATCTGCTTCAGTAACAAACACTTCTCTCAGCAAAGCTCTTGCCTGCTCAAATGATTTGAATTTATCTGCAATTGCAGCAGCCATGGAAGTTTCTGCCCTGTATGCGATCATTCTAACAGTATCAACTAAATGTTTTTTGCTTGATGACAGAGCTTTGAATGAATACTCATCGGGCAAATCCTCCACATTTATATGCTTCGGTGTATTTTTCTGCTCTTCTTTTTTTATCTCAAGCTCATTTTCAATTACTGTAATTTCTTCAGCTAATTCAGTCTTTACTTTTTCCCATTCTCTGTATTTCTTTAAATCGTTTTCAGCTTTTGGATGAATCGTGAAATCAGCGAATCTGCTTTTTCGGGTTTTGAGTTTTCCTGTAAGAGAATTTCTTTTTTTATCAAGGGCTCTCCACTGAGGAGAAACTATCGTTTCGGTGACATCAAGGTCCTTCTTTAAATAATCGCTAAGTAAATCAATAGCAAAGTGTTTCATCATGTAGTTAAAGAAGTTTTCCTGACACCATCTTGCAAACATAAGTACTGCAGTAAGCATAATGGGCAGCGAAAATGCAGTTGTTATTATACTTGTCTGGTGATTGCTTTTTGTAAGTTTTCTTATTTCATGCACCCATAATCCCTTCTTTTTATCTCCGATATAAGTTCCGCGATCTGCAAGCTTCATATTAGTTTTTTCTCCGCTGATTAAATCAACTGTAATTTCTTCGAATTCAGATTTATCCCAGTCCTCTTTGGGATATTTGTGATATGTGATACAGGCAATCCTGTGCTTTGCCCACATATCCTTGAAAAATTCAGGGCTGTATCCTTCTCTGTCAAAGACGAGAATAAACCTGTACAGATACGGATCAGCTTCAAGCATTTCTTTTGTAGGCTGGTTTGGAACATCATCAAGTAAACGCGGAACAATATCATTTCTTAAAACTTCCAGCATTCCGGGATTTATTTCTTTTCGAATAACAAAAAATGGCTGCCCAAGCTTGTCGTTTACCCAGAAATCCATCACTCCCTTGAGGCAGAGTTTCTGTCTGGAAACAAACTGCTTTGGTAATTTTTCTTTTCCTCCGTATAATCTTACATGACCGTCAATATAAAGTACTCCTGATAAATCAGGCTCTTCATCCATCCATTTTCTGCATAAAATTTCACTCCATTTTTCTGAAGCTCCGTTACTGCTTAACTCTGAAAGTTTATTCCGCAGGCATTTTACTTCAGGAATGCGGTCTAAGCCGATAAGTTTACCAAATTCACCGGGAGATTCCCAGCGAAGTTTCTCTACTGTCTTTATTCGGCAGAGAGCCATGAATCCTAAAAGTGTTAATACATGAAGAACAGAATAGTATTCTTTAAATTCTCCGAAACACTCTTCGCTGTGATAATAAAGTCCATTAGCTGCAAGTGCAGGCAAGGCAGCAAGTACACCCGCATTTGATACATCATTACAGCGTTGAAAAGTACTTCCCGTAATCCCGTTAAGACCAAATGCACACAACGTCCGATCTAAAACATTGGTGCATGCTACACCAAATATTTCCGCTACATTAGTATCTGCAGCACTGCGTTCTGATTTATCTGAAATACTATCTTCAGAAGATATAACATAGTTTATACGTCCATCCTGAACTGCTTTAGATAGTGCGGAATAACCAACTCCTATTTTTCCGGCTGTTTCTCTGCGGGTAAAACCAAGCGATAATAACTCTTCAGCCTTTTTTATCTTTGCCTCTGTCAGCACCTTTCCTTTGCGTTTTCCTTTTCCACTGATATTAATAAAACCATCACTGCCAAGTTCATTATATTTTTTGCAATTACGAATTACGCTTCGGGGAGAAACTTTAAAGGTCCTTTGAATATCAACATTACGGCAGGTGCCGGAGGCTATTAATGCAGAACTTATCATTCGGAAAGAGTTCTTATCGTCTGCTTTATGTATAAAAACAGGAAGATAACTATGAAAGTATGTCCATTTATCATTCTCCTGAATAACTGATAGATTTTGAGATATTTGACTTGCACCTTCAGGTAATATAGGTAATAGTTCCTGCATAAGAAAGACTCTTTCTTGTTTATATTTTATCGTGAAATATATAATTAAGGTGTCTTTCTTATTTTCCTCAAAGCTCTAAAACTATTTTGCAGTAGATTTTTTATAACTCATTTATTATATAGGGTTTAGCATGAATACACGCTCTTGTGACGATTTATCCAGATCAGGAGTCCTGAAATTAGTCAGAAAGAGATGAAGGAATGAAGCATTTTGATCGGGATACATTTCTGGAACAGCTTGATAATGAAGAAGACACTTTGTTAATGTTTCTTGAAGAAGCTAAAAAACAGTTAACTGAAGATTTAAGTAAACTAGAACAAGAGATAGGTAATGAAAATTCTGAACAGGTAAAATCTCTATCTCATAAAATAAAAGGAACTGCGAGGAATATGTATTTTCAGTATATGGCAGATATAGCATTACAGCTGGAGATGAGTTACACTTTTAAAAAAGAAAAACACCAGAAAATGTTTAATAACTTAATTAGCGTCAGTCTTCGGAAAAATCGAAGTTTTATCTAACAGAAACACTCTGTGTTAGATTTCTCCAGGCTTAAATTATATTTTAATCAACAACAAAAAAAGCTGGAGAAATACTATGAAAAGTTATGGCAAGAAATCTAATAAGTCAAGAATCAGAATAACAAATGCAATGACAATGTTGAATCCTGATACAGCAGGCATAGATATTGGCTCAGAATTTCACTGGTCATGTGTACCTGCAACTCATACAGAAAAAAATGTTCAAAAATTTGGAGCTTATACTGGAGAATTGAAAAGAATGTGCCAGTGGTTTAAAGAATGTGGAATAACAAGTATAGCAATGGAATCTACAGGAGTATACTGGATACCAGTTTATCAAATGCTTGAAAAGTTTGGTTTTGAAGTGATACTTGTAAATGCCAGGCATTTAAAAAGCGTAGCCGGACGCCCTAAAACGGATATTTATGACTGTCAGTGGATTCAGCGTCTTCATTCCTACGGTTTGTTGAAAGCCTCTTTTCGTCCTGAAAATTCGATTTGTGAGATTCGTTCATTAAAACGTCATAGGGATAATATGATAAGAGATTTGAGCCGTCATGTTCAACATATGCAAAAAGCACTTCAGCTTTCAAATATTAGACTTGACAAAGCTGTATCGGATATAACAGGAAAAACAGGCATGGCAATAATTAGAAAAATACTGAATGGAGAAAGGAGTCCATCAGAGCTTGCAAAACTTAGAGACGGACGTTTGAGAGCTACAGAAAAAGAGGTTGCATCAGCACTTGAAGGAGATTATAGAGATGAGCATATTTTCATGCTTAAGCAAAGTTATGAAGCTTATGAATTTGAGCAGAATCAGATACTTGAGTGTGACAGAGAAATAAAAAATCTTCTTGATAAACTTAATAAAAAAATAGACAGCAATCTTGTACCACCTCCTCCGGCAACCGATGGAACTAAAAGATCAAATTCAAATCAGCCTAATTTTAATTTAAGGCCATATTTATATGAAGCTTTTGGTGTTGATTTAACGCAGGTTCATGGCCTTCAGTCTACAACAGTGCTTACTTTACTTACAGAAGTAGGAACAGATTTAAGCAAATGGGAGACAGATAAGCATTTTAAATCATGGCTCGGATTATGCGTAAATAAAGAAATAAGTGGAGGGAAAATTCTAAAAAATAAAACCAGAAAAGTATCCAATCGTGCTGCAGCCGCTTTAAGAATGGCAGCCACATCTCTTAAAAACAGCAATAGTTATCTCGGCGCATTCTACAGGAGAATACGGGCAAGAGCAGGAGGCCCAAAAGCCGTTACTGCTACAGCAGCCAAGCTGGCAGTAATATTTTATAATATGGTAAAAAATCAAAAGGAATATAAGGCGCTGGACATAAATTTCTATGATGAAAACTACAAAAAAAGAGTCTATAAAAATCTAAAAAAAAGAGCAATGAATATGGGATATGAATTAGTTCCCATTGAAAAAGCAATATAACAATAAAATAATTTAAATATATGAAAATTAGGCAAACATATAAAAGCTCGGCACTTCTATGGTGGTTTTACCCCGGTAATTAGCGTGAGACGTTGTGTTATGTTTTTATCATTGGTGAATTTTATATCCCGTAGGGGAGACTTAGTCTCTAAAAAACACAACTTCGTTTGTCTTATTTATTATAATGAAAAATAAAATTTAAATATAAAACAAAAAAAATAACCCCTGATGTTTCAGGGGAGAAGCTGCACGAAAAGTTTTTCGCGACTCGCTTCTAATTAATTTTTTGCTATCGCAAATGTAAATTTGCCTTTCAACGCTCTATATTGAGCGTAAATGAATAAAGTGAAAGGCAAATTTATGATATATAATGTTCCTTACCTACCGTTTGATTTCAACATAATTGAAGAATTAGATACCGATTTAATGGAAATTTTTCGAAAAAGCCGCGAACTTCTGGAAAAGTTTCCTGAAATCAGAGAATCAATAGTCCGAGATCAGGATATACACGGTCAGAAGAAGAAACTGATCCGCAATGAAGTAAAACGTTATAATGATGTGCACATAAACGGAAATTACTATTTGTTTGACTGTATAGAAATAACAGAGCCTGTAAAACTCGAAAAAACAGGTCGGGAACGTTTGAAGCCGGAATTAGTACTTTATTTTCTTATCATCAGAGGACTGTGGGGAAGCATAAGTGACCACGCAGCCAAACAGGCAATACATGATTCAATAAGTATTAGCGCGGTTCTTGCTCATCACAGCTATAAGGTTCCTGGTTCGAACACTGTGCGTGAAAACCTGAATGCAGTTTCCAATAAAACAAGACGTTTGATAATGGATAGCCTTTCCATGCTTATTCTCCTTAAAGGTCTTGATGATTTCAATGAAGTTTACATAGACAGTACAGATGTTGCTGCAAATACAGCATATCCAACGGACATTTCAGTTTTATATAAACTTCTTGACCGGGTTTACAGAAGCTTCAGGTTTCTAACTGATGAGTTTGGCTTTCCCATGCTGAGTGACGGATGGCTTGATACAAGAATGAAAAAACTGAAATCACATCTTGCTTTTATCAATATGCAGATAGGCAAAAAGGGAATGAAAGGAAATGTTAAGGAAAAATTTAAACTCTTTGTAAGTCTTGCAGATAATGTTATAAAATCTTTTTTCGACGAACAGGAAAAAATGTTGATCAAATATGAAACATCTGACTTAACCCCGGATAAAAGTCTTGCTCTTGACAGGCTCTGGTTTAAAATAGACAGTGATCTTAATGATGCCGCTTATGTACTGTATTATGCCGAACTTCTTGTTAATGAAAATATAAAACTTCCGTCAAGAGAGAAAATCCTCAGCATCTGAACACCTGTCCCATAGGCAATAAATTCTGAATTGATTGGATTTTTAGTTGTTCTCTATTAATTTTAGAATACAAAAAAAACAGAAAAAGAAAAAGGATGAATTATGGCGGAACAACTATTGCCTTTGTTTTTATATGGAGAAAATACCATAAACTCCATCGTATCCTATAATTTTAATGAAGATGGTAATGTTTACTATTTTATTTATTGTGCACCTGTAGGTTTTCATCGACACGATGATCGTCGCGGCTTTAATATAACAACTTCTCAACTGATATTGAATGGTCACTGTAAAAACTGCGAGATTGTAAAAGCTTTCGGAGTAAGCGAAATAAGTGTAAAACGTAATCTTAAGAAACTCAGAGAAGATGGTATAGACGGATTTTATAAACCCAGAAACACTAGAAAAGGTGGAACAGTTCTTACGTCTGAAGTATTGTCAGAAGCCCAGTGCCTTTTAAATGAAGGTCACAGTCGCTCAGAAACAGCAGAAAAACTGTCATTAAAAGTTAACACCCTATCTAAAGCCATACATGCCGGTAAGCTGTTGGAACCACTAAAAAAAACTTCACAGGAAAAACCAAATCAGAACGCAATATAGAGGATAACAGTCAGGCACTTGGCAAAGGGTGTACAGACACCACAGGACGACTTTTTGCAGCATTAGGCAGAGTCAGTGCAGTTACAGAATTTAATAAGAATTATGATATTGATAATGGTGGTTTACTGCTTGCAGTTCCTGCACTTTTATCCAACGGTCTGCTTGATTCAATGAATTCATTCAATTTTACAGAGGGTTTTTATAGAATATATGATATTTTTCTGACGATAGCTTTTATGGTTCTGGCCCGTGTAGGAAACATAAACCGCCTTGGTGATGTTTCACCCGGAGAATGGGGAAAGCTTCTTGGAATAGACCGTATTCCTGCTGTTAAAACCATGCGCGAAAAAGCAGATGAACTTTCACATGGTCAGAATGAAGCAAATCTGGATAAATGGATTTCAGAACATTCCAGCACCTGGATGGAAAAAAATGAGGATACTATAGGAAGGCTTTATGTTGATGGTCATGTAAGAACATATTTTGGAAAAACAAAGCTGCCGAGAAGATATGTATCAAGACAGCATTTATGTCTTCGCGGAATGACCGACTACTGGATTAATGATCAGAACGGGGCACCATTTTTTAATGTAACAACACCTTTTTCAAAGGGGCTTATAGAAATACTGCAGACGAAAATAATACCAAAACTGCTTGAAGAAATGCCGTGTCAAAAGACAGCATATGAACTTGCTGAAAATCCTGATATCTACAGGTTTTTAATAATTTTTGACAGAGAAGGCTATAGCATGAAACTCTTCAAAGACCTGTGGAAAAAACACAGAATTGCCTGTCAGACATATAATAAATATCCAAAAGATGCCTGGGATGAAAATGATTTCATTGAAGTTGAAGTTATACACCCTTTTGATAATGTAGAGAAAACAAAAATAGCGGAAAAAAGGGTATATGATAAAACGAATGATTTTTATTGCAGAGAAGTTAGACAGTTAACTGAATCAGGTCATCAGGTGTCAGTAATTTCAACAGATTTTATCAGTAAAGCTGAATACATATACAGTCACATGCAGAGTAGAACATCTCAGGAAAACTTTTTTAAATATGCAAGACAAGATTATAATATAGATACACTTAACTCATATAAAAAAACAAATGTAGATGAGACAGAAACAGTTGTAAACCCGGTATATAGACAACTGGAGAAAGATTTAAATTCATTAAGAGCAAAACTGGCAAGAAGAACACTTAAAAGACAGCAGTTGACTTTAAAGGAAAACCCTACAGAAAAAGAACGCAGGAACTTTGAAGAAAGAGAAGGAATGTTAACAAAAGAAATACTTGAATTTGAAGAAACTATTACCGAAAAGAAAAAAACAAGAAAGAATACAGATAAATATATTACTGTCAAAGAATTGCCGGAGGAATTTAAATTTGTTCAGTTTCATGGGGGTAGAAAAAAGTTTATTGATATTATAAAAATGATTGCATACAGAGCTGAAGTAGCTATGTCAAATGTCATCATGCCTATTCTGGGAAAATATGAAAAAGATACTGCAAAGAGCATAATAGAATCTATTTTCAAAACACCGGCAAATATTATTCCTCTATATGATAAAAATATTTTGAAGGTTGAATTGCATTACACTTCATCACATAAAAAAGATAAAATAATTCAATCATTGATGAACTTTTTAAATGAAACTGAAATGGAATTTCCGGAAACTAATTTGAAGCTTTTCTACAAGTTCGTATCAAAATAAAATCATAGGGGTAAAGTGCTCAGAGCATTTCGGATCCTGATGCAGCTTTCATACAGAAAGGACAGAGAAATCCCACCATTGGATATAAACCTCAAATCGGAAGAAGCAGAAATGGTTTTATAAGTGGTTTTCTACTTCCAAAAGGCAATGTCAGTGATTCCGAAATGCTTGTTCCTACAGTAATGGAAGTATGCCGTTCCACCGGAGTTAAGCCGAATCTTGTAAGTACTGATGACGGTTATGCATCAGAAGACGGAGTTGGTATACTCAAAAATGATTTAAACATTTTAACTGTCAGTATTAATGGAGCAAAAGGTAAAAAAATAACATCTGAAGATTGGGATACTACGTTATATTCTGAAGCCCGAAGAATGCGGTCTGCTGCTGAATCAGGAATGTTTACTCTTAAATACAGGCATAGTTTCGGTAAAATGAGAAGACGTGGGATTGAAGCAGTGGAAGCTGAACAGCTTGAAAAAATTATTGCGTATAATTTTATACATATGATTAAAAAGGAAAAAAAACGGCTAAACCAGCCTGATCCAATTTAACATATCAAATATAAAAAAACATACTGCAATGTACCCGGTTTATAAATGTTCAAGAGTTTTCTCTTATAATTTGTGGAGGTACGACATAAATTTTAAAAATAATTAGAACGCCTTAAAAAAAATTGGATATCAGGTTATAATGTTATATAATTGAAAAAAATATTAATAACAAAAAACGTTTTCGTGGGCGTTCTAATTATGGAATGGAATGAAGTAAAAAAGATAATATCTAACGGATAATATTTATTATTGCATTGTCCAGCATTTCCGGAGTAACAGGTTTTATAAGAAAAGAATCCATTCCGGCATTATAGCATTCTTCTCTATTTTCAGTAAATGCGTTCCCTGAAAGTGCAATAATATAAGCGTGATGATCTTCTTTTTCTAATTTTCTTATTTCTGCTGCAGCTTCAAGTCCATTCATACCAGGCATCATATAATCCATAAAAACTATATCATATTTATTTATAGCGCATAGTTTAACAGCTTCTTTTCCATTTTTTGCAGAATCAATTGTAGTATATCCCAGTTTATTAAGCATTCTTTCTACAATAAATCTGGAAAATTTATCATTATCAGCAATAAGGATTTTTAATTTTTTCCTGGTTTGTGACAGATTATCGTCATCAGCTGAAGCAGATACATCTGTTTTCTGTTCATTTTGAGCTTTTTTAAATTCAAGTTCGAACCAGAAAGTGGAGCCTGATCCGTGTTTGCTTTCTACACCTATTTTCCCTCCAAGCAGATCAACTGTATTTTTTACGATAGAGAGACCTAGCCCTGTTCCTTCTATTCCCTTGTTTTTTTCATGGTCAAATTGAGAATAAGGTTGGAAAAGTTTTTCGAGATTATCACTTGAGATACCTATGCCGGTATCTGTTACACTGTATTTATAAGTTATAGCTGTCTCTGTTTCTTTTATTTTTTCTATTTTAAGAGAAATGCTTCCATTATTAGTATACTTAACTGCATTATTACACAGATTTATTAATATCTGTTCCAGCTTAATATCATCTCCGGTTATTTCCTGAGATAGTTCTGTTTCTGAAATTATTGAAAATTTGAGCCCTTTTTTTTCAGTGTTTACCACTATTATTGAGTATATAGTATCAGTAATTTGTTTTAAGTTAAAATTATTATTCAGTATATCGGATTTACCGGCTTCAAGTTTGGAATAATCAAGGATATTATTAATTATTCCCAGAAGTAAATTTCCTGAAGTTTCAATTATATTAATATACTGTTTCTGTTTTTTTTGTATTTCGGTTGTAGTTTTAAGAAGTCGGGAACTTCCTAGAATTGCATTCATCGGGGTTCGTATTTCATGACTCATTGCAGCTAAAAATCTACTCTTAGCCTCAGTTTTTTCCTGCAGTTTATCCTGAAGTTCAATCATTCGTTTTCCAACTTTGATTCTTGCAATCAGTTCATTTTTATCGAATGGCTTAACAATATAATCATTAGCACCGGCTGAAAGGCCTGTAATAATGTCTTCTTTACTGTTTCTGGCAGTAAGCATTATTAAATATGGAGGACTGCTTATTTCAAGGCTTCTTATTTCTTTACATAAATCAAGCCCGCTCATTTCCGGCATCATCCAGTCTATCAATGCAAGTTTAGGAGGAGAGTCTTTGCTGGTCAGAATATCCAAAGCTTCATTCGGTTTAGCTGTTACAACCGTTTCGTAGCCAATTTTTGACAGTGCCAGTTCAAGCATTTTTCTTGTAGTAAAATCATCATCTAATATCAAAATTTTCATATTGCTGGCCACATTATAAAATTAATAAGAAACTATAGTTTATTAACATTATATAATAAGAAAGAATAAACTGCAATGTGTTAGGTATTTTTCATTATGTTGATTAATTACAATTCAGTAATTAATCAAAGATTATTACTACAGCAGCATTTACTTTCAATATTCATTTAATTCCAAAGTCTTGACCATTTTTGGCATGACTTGAATATTTTGAATACGAAATTAAATTAATTTTTAATTCAGCATTCAAAATTCAACGTTCTTAATTCCAGCTTGGCTGGATTAGGTATATTTACTATTTTTCAATTCTTCAACAAATTCTTCAAAAGTTTCTTTTATTCTTAGAAAAAGTTTTTTGAAATTATCTGTTTTATCTGATTTTGCTGCTAATTCAAGGTTATACGCTTCAGCCCTTATTTTTTCTGCTCCCACTAAAGCAGATGCACCTTTTATCGTATGAGCGCCTCTTTCAATATTTGCAATCTCTTCATTCTCGATGAACTTTTCAAGCTCTGAGAATTGTTTGGGAATATCTTCGAAATAGCCTACCATTATTTCTTTTCCTATTTCGATGTCATCCATAACTCTATCTAAGAATCCTGCTTCATCAAAAATTATATCCGTACTGTTTACATTATTGCTTTTCTCTGTCTTAATCTCAATCTTAGTCTCACTCTCAGTCTCACTCTTAATCTCAGCCTCAGTTATATTTGAATCAGGCGTATTTTCGATGTTTAACCATTTATCAAGCATTTCACTCATTTCACTAAAACTAAAAGGTTTAATCAAACAGTCATTCATGCCGGATTTAATGCACTTTGTTTTCTCTTTTTCTAAAGCATGAGCAGTTAATGCAATTATAACTGTTTCATGACATTTTATATCTGATTTCCTATTTCTAATATTTTGAGTAGTTTCATGTCCATCCATTCCAGGCATTTGAATATCCATAAAAATCAGATCAAAACTTCTTTCTTTTAATATATCTAAAGCTGCTTTTCCAGTTTGAGTAACAGTAACTTCAATACCAAATTTTTTCAACATACCTGAAGCTACCTGCTGATTTACCTTATTGTCTTCTACTAGTAATATTGATTTATCTAAAAATTTCCAGGTACAGCTTTCTGAATTAGTAATTGCAAATTTAGGTTCTTGTATTATTGGTTTTCCAGTTATTAAATAATAAATATTATTGAAGAGATCAGACTGGGTTACAGGTTTTGAAAGAAGTATATCAAACCCGGAATTCTTATATAGCTTTTCTTTTAATTCTGCTTTGCTTGATACTGCAATCATCAGCATCTTTTTAATATTTGAATAATATTTATTTTTAGATATTATTTTGCCCAGTTCTAAACCATTCATTTCAGGCATATCCATATCAATTATTGCAGCATCAAATAAATCTCTATTTGAAGTCTCATTAATAAGTTTAATTGCTGATGCTCCGTCTTTTGCATCTTTAACAGTAAGTCCCCATCGCTCCAGATATAATTTTAGAAGTTTTCTATTTGATTCATTATCATCTACTATCAGAATACTCTTATTCTTAAGTCTATGGGTATCATGTTCTTCTTTTTTCTTTCCATGCTGTTTTTTGAATTTTGCAGTAAACCAAAATTCAGACCCTTTTGTCTTATTTCTTTTATAACCAATATTTCCGTTCATCATCTGTGCAAGTTTTTTCGAGATTGCAAGACCAAGTCCTGAACCTCCGAAAACTCTGGTTGATGAAGCATCTACCTGTGAAAACTGTTCAAATAGCAAGTCAACTTTTTCTTCAGGAACTCCTACTCCGGTATCTTTTACGGAAAAATGGATTTCAACATGTTCATCATCTTCATTCAAACTATTAATTATAACTGAAATTTCTCCTTCTGATGTAAACTTTATAGCATTTCCTATAAGATTTGAAAGAATTTGTCTTAATCTTAATGCATCTCCAATAAGATATGGGGATATATCAGGACTAAGCATAACAATAAATTCAATGTTTTTAACCTGTATTCTTGGAACAAAGATTTTTATTAATTCTGATATTTCATCATTAAAATTAAATTCGTCATTTAAAAGTTCCATTTTTCCTGCTTCAATTTTTGAGTAATCAAGAACGTCGTTAATTATAGCCAGAAGAGAAGCACTACTTTTTGTAATAGTATCCAAATAAAAACGCTGGTTTTCTGACAGGGTTGTTTTAAGTAATAGCTCTGTCATTCCTATTACTCCATTAAGAGGAGTTCTTATTTCATGAGACATATTTGCTAAAAAATCACCCTTTGCCTTATTTGCAATGTTTGCTTCAATTGCAAGTTCATTTGCTCTTGAGGTAGATTCTTGAAGTTTAATGTTATTTTCCTTTATTAATTTTTCTTCCTGCTTCCTGATTATTGCAATACCTATTGTAGAAGATGCTGCAGCTAAAATTGCTTTTTCTGTATTACTCCATTCATAAATTTCATGGCAGTTATCAAAGCCAATAAATCCCCAGAATTTATTATCAAAAATAATTGGGACAGTCAAAACGGAAATTATGTCCTGCGGCTCAAGTATTTTTTGCTCAGATTCAGGAAAGTCAGATACATTGCCAAAAATATATTTTCCTGAATTTAACACTTTGTACCATCTTGGAAACATCTTATCAAAAGAAAGGTTTTGAAGTTCAGGGTTATCTATCTGAATGGATATGCCTTCTTTTACCCATTCATATTTTTGGCTCATAAGATGTTCACCGGTAGCTTTATCGTCAAAGGCACTAAAAATATAAACTCGATCCTGCCCAGAAGCCTTTCCGATAATTTCAAGAGAGCGTTGAATTGCATTGTCTATATTTTTCTCAGAAAGAAGAATATGAGAAGATTCGGCTGATGCTGATAAAAGATTATCACGTTTAAAAAGTTTTTCTTCATAAGTTTTTCTCTCTGTAATATCAGAATGTGAGCCTGCCATTCTATATGGCTTTCCATTTTTATCATAAACAGCAGCACCTTTAGCAAGTATCCATTTCAAAGAACCGTTTTTACACTTCATTCTGAATTCTATACTGTAATCTTTTACCTCTCCTCTAAAATATTTCTCTACATATGCCATTACTTTCGGTTTGTCTTCAGTGTATAGATTATTTTCGAAAGTTTCAAAAGTATTTGGCAGTTCACTGTCTTTATAACCTAAAATTTCTTTCCATTTAGGAGATAGAAACAGTTTATTATCTTTTATATCCCAGTCCCATATTCCATCATTTGTTCCTCTTACTGCAAGCATAAATTGTTCTCTGCTTGCTTTTAGTTCTTCTACTGCTTTTTTTCGTTCAGAAATATTTCTTGCCATACCGGCTGTGCCTAGAATATTACTATCACTGTCTACAATTGGTGTTTTTATTGTTTCAAACCATTTTTGTACACCTTTATCAGCGACCAGTTCTTCGACGACTTTTTGTTTTCTGGAATTCATTACTTTCTTGTCATCGCTAACATAACTTTGGGCAAGTTCTTGGGGCCAAATATCAAAATCTGTTAATCCGGTTAATTCTTTTGAATTGCTCTTTCCACATGAAACTGCAAAGTTTTCATTCGTTGCAAGAAACTTACCTTCAGCATCTTTCAACCACATTAGATAAGGACTATTGTTTAATATTGCAGATGTATATAACAATTGCTTTTTTATTTCTTCCTGCATAATATTAAATTCGCGAATCATCATGCCTAGTTCATCATTGTGTTCTATCTTCAGAGTACTTATAAAAAGCCCTTTACTTCGACTTTTGGTAATTTCAGATGTTATATAAGAAATGACCTTTATAATTCTTCTGTGCAATACCATAATAATAAGCAAATTGAGAAGAATAAAGATCCAAAGTGTTAATTGAAATATTCTATTGCTAATATTAGAATTTTTTTTAAGATTCTCCACCTTTAACAAAATACGCTTATTCATCATTATGATAAATTCATCTATAGGCTGCATTATTCCTTGTTTTGCGGAGAGGTAGTCTTGGGAGTACAGCAAGTTTATTGCTTTCTGCTGAGTAGATCTGTTTTCTATTGTAAATTTATTTTGCTCATTTTTTTTATTAAAATCAAGCATCAAATTAAAAGCTTCATTCTCAATAACCACAAGATTATCAGAGTTAATATGTGATTCTTCCAGCTTTTTCTTCTCTTCTTCTGTAAATTTAATTTCCTGTATTTTTTTATCTAATGAAACAGGCTTGCTATCAGGATGTATATTTGAGCGATAAGGTTCTAAATAATCCCAGTAAATATTCTCATAATGAACTGGTCTTGGAATTTTTCCATTACGAATATCAAGCACTTTAAAATAATTTTGTTTATATCTTTTGTCTCCTGTAGTAACATAAGCTCTTGCAAAATTAGTCAGATCATCAGAGGAATGTCTAAGTTCATCTGCTATTTGGTTCATGAGATAACGCTGATATTCAGCATCAGCCAGATCTCTATTTAAGTTGGTATTAGCTTTAGAAAAAAATGCTAATATTACCATTAAAATAATTTCTATGGCTGTTACAAATAAAAATAAATTCTTAAGTTTTATGTTTTTTGTTATTTTAATCATAAATGTTTATACTGTTTTTATTTATACCGGAGGTATTTTTGTGTTGATATATTTTGTTACAAGCCACATCAATAATCTATTAATTTTTTCTAAAACCAATTAGTTTTAGATATAGTACGAAGAGATATATTATAATATATAATTATATGTGAAGTAACATAATTTTCTATAAGGATTGTCGATGATAAAGACTAATTTGAAAGGCGATAAACATGAATTATACAAATTACGCTGAGTTTAGAATGGAATAAAAAAAAGGACATTAAGAAACAGTTAATCCGACATGTCCATATCTCAGGAATCGCCTTTTCATTTAAGTTTCAGCAATTCGAACTAACTTTGACCTACCTCGTTTACACTTAGTATGGTCGATCCTGGTTAGCTGTTAGTTTTGTATACAAACTTGGTTTGTACTTTTGTTAACAGCCTCGGAACTTCTATCCTTAAACTTACGCTTAAGTTTACATTCCGGATCCTGATATAATAAATTACATCAGGGAATCATCTTTCAATACCTAAGTATCAAATTCAGACCCACGCAGGATTGACGAATCAAACCTGCCAGATTCTTTCAATTTCTTGTCTGAATCTATTCCAGAATCCTCTGCAGTTACCCGCAGTTGTTTCTTAACATCCTAAATTCCGTTGCTCGACAAATGATATTTCCAAACCCTTTTGAGGTCTGCGCTTTTCAGCACAACAAAATATCTAATACCGGGGATCATCTCAGTTCCAGCCGGCAGATTACTCTGCTTTTATGAACTATGATGACGAAACATATTCACCTTTGAAGCTATCGCCAGTATTCAGTTTCTGATGCTGATATAACTCTTATATCAACCCGCCTCTAAATCCTGTATTATCTTTCGGTCCAGCTTTTGGCTTGAACTTCATGATACCGTTTCCGGCATCAGGTTTATCCATTCGCCCTGGTTTTTTCCCATTGCCTTTCAAAACCCTGAGACTTATCTGCTGATTTCTCAACTTTCCCATCTCTTCCTCTTTGCGGTTTCCCGCATTCAAGGCACAATACAGTTAATCAGCTCATCCTCTAAACATCTTCCTGCTTTTCAGCAGTCAGCTGTCCGGAACCTGTTACAATTTCTCATAACAGGGAATCATAAGCTTTTTCAGCTTTGATTCACAGACATAAATGTCTGTTCAAACATGGTTGCCCATGTCAGGGATTCCTTAACTTTCGTTTCGGAACCTTCCGCTATTATCCGTCATTTTCATGACTTCCCGATTAACGAGATGATGGATATACAAAGCTTCCAATTTTTTGCAAATTAAAATTTGATAAAAAACTAAAAATAATTTCTTTTAGCCTCAAACTTTTTTGTAAAAATTTAGATAAAGTTATGGGAGGTAATATATAAATAAAGAATATCCAGTTATTATTATCTATTATATTTAAGTTACTACTGTTATAACACCAAAAAAGAGTTTTCTATTTTTTAAATATTGAAACTTAGCGACATCCTTGATTTTTTTTATCGAACCATCTTTGCATTTAATATTATAAACTTCTTCAAACGGAGTATTATACTGTATGGAGTTTTCAAAGACTATAACAGCTTTTTCAAGTTCATTTTTTGGAATGATATTTCTCCAGCCAATCTGGTTTATTTCTTCGTGTGTATAGCCGGTAATATTTTGCATGCCGATATTGTATTCCTCAAAGACTTTACCGTCAACGATGTAACAGCCTATTTCTTTATTGTCTTTGAATAGATTATAATATAAATCGCTTTTTATGGCTTTGTCCAAATATTTCTCTTTCTCGATTTCTTCAGAAATATCTTTTATTGTCTGAATATAATAGACTTCGTTATTAAGTGTTTTTTTACTGAAACGTTCAATAACGGTAATAACTTTTTCATCCTTGCGTTTCATTCGGTATGTAACCTCGTTAACATCTTCAGTTTTAATGTATTCTTCCCAAAGTGGTTTTAATTGTACTGAATCTTCTGGAAGTATTCTGTTGAAATTACCAATTAAACCGTTTTGGGCATCTTCTTTAGTAAACCCGGTTATTTTTGTAAACTGTTCGTCAACTTCTATAACTTCTCCTGATGTTAAATTTTTTATAAAAAATGCTGAATCTCCCAAGTTATCAAGAACAGTATTTTTTAACTCCAAAATCAGTTTTGTCGCTGCAAGTTCAATTGCACTTTCTTTTTCTTTTGTAACATCTGTACTAATCAACAGGAGTAGTTTTTGATCTAAGTAGTTAAAATAACTGGGAATTGTCTTTATCCAGCGGATTTTTCCATCACTTGCTTTAATTCTAAAAGTCATTGGAATAAGCTGATTGTCCTTTATGTAAATTTCCTTCCAATCCTCCTGAAGCACTATTTTCTTAAAATCAAGAGGAGTTTTAAATTGTTCTAACGGATAGCTTAAGACTTCTGCTAAGGCACTTGATTTATAAAGGTACTCGTCTGTATCTTTATTATTGTAAGGCAGTACCCAAAAACCAACTTTTGAGCATTCAAGTGCTGCTAAAAGTAAATCTTTTTTACTCTTTTCTGTTATGCTCTCGGTTATATCAATGATATTTATTATTACACAATCCCTATTCCCAAAAGTAGATTTTTTACGCTTTGTTCTCAGATATTTGATATTTCCGCTTACAATTATTCTGTAATCAACATCCCATTCTGTTTTTCCTTCAGGAAAGTAATGTTTGATTATTTTTCCTCTTATTTCTTCATCATCTTTATGAAAAACACCTGTTAATTGAGAAATATTTTTTCTCTTATAATCTTCATATGTGTAACCATAAATTTCACAAGCCAGTTTGTTCGCATAAATATATTTGTCATATTCTATATCATATACGGCAATACCTATCTGCATATTATCAAAAATTTTAAAAGTTTCTTTCTCTGTTGTAATATCCTGTAGAAACAGAGAATAAAATTTACGTTCGCCTATTTCCAGAAATGATATCTGTTCACGAATCCATTTCGTATGATTTTTTGTTATTATTCTGAATTCTTTAGTAATAGGAGTAGATTTTTCTTTTGCGTTTTCCAACTCATCAGTAACAGGTTTCCTATCATCAGGGTGCATGAGATTGTAAATTTTTTCTTTGTGGCTGTTGTAATTAAATTCTTTTTCAGATAATTCCAGTATTTCTAGAACCTGTTTATTGTAGCCTATTAATTTATTCTTGCCGTTTTCAAGCATTTGCTTGCAGATTATGCCGGTAAAAAAGTTGTGCTCCATTAAATCAATAAATAACTGTAATCTCATTTCCTGACGTATAGTTTCTGATTTGTCTTTATGCACCATAAGCAGACAATCTTTAGCTCTGTAGCGGACTTTTAGAAAGTTTGTTTCTATCCAGCGTTTATTACCTTCATTATCAACAATCTGGTACTGGCATTGGGTTTGAGCTTTTCTTGCTTTCTTATATTCTTTCTTAAATTTTTCAACCATTATACTTTCAATAAAATCTATGTTTGGATCTTTAAAGTCCTCCTGACTGTAGCCAAACACTTCTTTTACTGACTCGGAAATATATACAAGATTACAGTACTTTTTATTTGATTTACCTAATATGTGGATTCCGAGGTTAGTCTGGTCTAACGTTTTTGCAAGTATATCATGATGCTTATCTTCTTCAAATTCATTACTGATGTCAATAAAATCACATAGTAGCCCTGCTACTTCATTTTTACCGTCCTGGCTGAAAATAGGATTTTTTCTGACACGATAAATTTTTTTATTTTCCAGAAATTCCTCTATTTCAATTTTACTTTTGCGATTGGCCATTAGCTCTAAATCTTCTTTAGAATTTCTTAGCGCAATATGATGAGAGAAAAAGTTATTGTCTGTAAGGTTGGTTACATCAAAATCCGGAGCTTTGTTGAAAAGCTTTAAAAAGGTTTTTGAAGCTTTGATATAACGATTTTCAGAATTTTTTATATAGAAGTAGTCTTTTGAAGAACGGGAGTTTATTACGGCATTAAAAAGGGTGTAAGCTTTATCAATATCTCTAGTAATTTTTTCTACCATGACTGATAAATCATTCTTGTAATCCTGTATTTGTGATTTTTTAAGTCTGTTCAATACATTGGTATCTATATTGTCTGCCGTATCAAGGTTCGTTATATCAGAACGTTTTATTTTTAATACTTTTATTATTCTATCAATTTCCGAAGGCGGTGGTTGGTGTTTGTTGTTCTCCCAGTATGACAGTGTTGCTCTTGTGATTCCAAGCTTTTTAGCAAATTTTTCCTGACTAAGTCTGCCTGATTTTCTAATTGCTTTTAGTTTTTCTCCTCGAAACATAATAACACCTGCATTTTATCGTATTATTTTATAGGAATAATATTTTTTACAAATTTGACATAATACTTACAAGAAAATTATACTTTATGGTGAAAAAAATGCAATTGGCAAAACGTTAATCATTCTCTTTTCTCCCTTGATAACAATGATTTATTCTATTGTAGTTTTACATGTTTGACAGTTTTTATTACAGTTTTTATCTTTTGTAAAAAATGATATCTGTTTTACAATTTTTTTTTGAATTAAATATTTATAAGATTATCTTTGCCTCAAACTAACAAAAAAAAGAATTAAACAGAGAGAAGGTATACAATGAAAATTTTTAAAAAAAATAATGAACAAAATACGAAAATAAGTATAGAATATGAACTACAAATTAAAGAGATTATCGAAGACTTTAAAAAGCTGAGTATAGAAGAGCAGGAAATCTTTAGCAAATTACTGTCGAGTATAAGGCATAAAGAATGTAACAGGTAAAAATAGAATCATTTTTCATGTGTTGGTTCATTAGGTAAATTCTCAATCATTTTAAGAACAAATTCCTGGTGTTCTTTATCAAGTTTTAAAGTTTTTTCTAATATAGCTTGAACTGTTGATGGGGCTGACTTAATAAGCTGTTCATGTGTTGAGGTATCTTCTAGGTCAGTAAAATCAGATGCTTTAATATTAAGAACTTTTGCTATTTTAAAAATTTGATTTATTCTAGGGGTTTTCTGCCCACTCTCCCACACTGAAACTGTCGATTTATTTACGTTAAGCTTCTTAGCAAGTTCAGACATAGTGAAACCTTTACTTTGTCTGTATATTTTAAATTTCTTATTATCAAATTTCACTTTCTATATCTCCGAAAAACTTTTATCATTAAAAACTATTTTAAACATATTATAGCTGAGAGTTGTCAAAAAAAAATTTTTTTTCTAAAAAAAACAACAAAAAACAACAAAAAACAACATATAAGATTGAAAAACATCTAAAGACAACTAGAGTTACTTTTAGTTTAAAGAGATGATTGCAAAATACGCACTGGTTATGGAAGCAACAGAGCGTTTCCCTCTACCTTGAATCCAACACTGGAGAAGGTTTTGCAATTACCTCTAAAGTGTATAAACCAGAAGCGGACTAAAAGAAGTACAATTTATAGATTTTTGTTTAGCTGATATTATTTGGTTTAACCTCAAATTAAAATAGGTGGGTAAATGACTTCTCATAAAATAAAAGATAAAGAAAGCGGTTTTGCTATAATTCTTACTTTGGGTTTTTTAAGTTTATTTATGATGACAGCTCTACTGTTCACCTTTACAGCTATTTCCAACCGAAAAGCAGCTAATGCATATAATTCATTAACTACTTCAAGAATTTCTGCTCAATCTGGCTTAAACAGGGCACTTGTAAGTATTAATCACATTATATCCAAAAGAATAGATCTAATAAACGTGCTTAATAATGGAGAAATTCACAGTGAATCGCAGCCTGGTTTGTCAAATGAACAGCAGGAAGAGCTTCTAGTTGGAGGAAATAGTCTTTTGAATACAACAATTGATAATATAGTTTATTATAATGTAGAGGAAGATTATACAGATTCTCATCCCACCTGGCAGTATTTTCCAATAAATCACAATGCAGCAAATCCAATAACAACTAGAGTTGCATATAAAGTGTTGCCTGAATTAGGAAAGATTGATGTGACTACATGTGTTGATACTGCGTCGAATGCTATATCAGAGGATGATGATAAGAATACATCTGCTGATGTCAAAGGACGGCCGGGTGTAAAAACCAATGAAATATTTCTTGAAACTTTGTTTCAGAATTATATTTCTGATAATGATGATGAGGCATCAGATTTAGCAAAAAAAATAAGTTCAGCAAATGCTTCTCCAAAAGGTATTATTAGCGATGATGAGAAGGATAATATGTGGCGTCAGAGTATTGTAAAATTATGCGAGGATCTTGGCATTGATGTTAAAGACCCATCCAATTACAAAAAAATACTAGAATTCTATAAAATCTTTAATTTAAAACAGAATCCTCAAAAAGAGGCTTTCTGGGTAGATGATGGAGATAAAAAACAGGAAAATGATGAACTTTATCATCGCTTTAATCTGGCAAGAACAGATGATGATTGTAAAGGCGATTCTGAAAAAAGTTGGAACGATATAGCTGTTGATGATATTGTTGAAAAAAAAAATAACCTCATAAAATATTCTACTAACGATGACGGCAACATAGAAAAATGTATTCCGTGGATAGCCAACTGGTCAAATGCAGGAAGCTTCAAAACTTCTAAATATAGAGCTAAACAAATTGCGGCAAACCTTATTGATTACTGTGATGACAATTCGTTGCCAAGAAATGACTGGAATTTCATTCCCTCTGATTCTGATATAACTTCTGACTCAGATTTTGTCTCGACAAATGATGCATCAGCTAACCCTGATACCTGGACCGGGAAAGCAGGAACAGAAAATGGACCAACTTATGTTGGACTTGAGAAATGCCCGTATATCAACGAACTTAAAATGGAAGTCGAAGGGAATACAATTGAAAAAAGTACTGGATACGGGTATACTTTTTATGCTCTTGGAAAATTAGATATTGAAGCAGTTTTGGTATACTTTGATGACACGGCAAAAAATTTTATTGCACATGCTGATGGAGATTTGAAATTAGATGGTTGCACTGATGAGTCTGGTGATGATAAACATAATGCTACTTTTACTTATGGTGGTTCTTCAGGGAAAGCAATATTGTATGCTAATAATGGGTCTCCAATTACTTTAAATACGGACTCGGTTAATCCAAAACAGAAATCATTATTTCCGGAAGATTTAACCTATTATAAAGAAATTGCTGAAAGTAATAATACCTATTTTGACGGCGATGTTACAATAACAAATACAAGTATTACCTGCAATGGAGTTAACTCTCCTTTTAATCCCCAAAATGCTGCCATATACTCTACAGGAAACATTACCTTTACTAGCGATTTCAGCGGCTTAATTACTCTCATTAGTGAAGGCTATATAAAATCTGAAAATCAATTAACAGTTTTCCCGGCATTGGATAATACAACAATGATTGCAATGGGTGGTGAATCATCAAGTGGTGGCCGTCGGGGTGGAACAGAAATGATAGGCATAAAACTTTCTAAAATAAAAACGATTGAAGGAGAGTTTGTCTCTAAAGAAAAGATTGATATGACAGCTACCAATGGAAATATTAATTTCAAAAATATTAATATTATATCAGATAATGATATCAAACTAAACCTTTATAAGGCTTATGATAGTAAAGTTCATTTTAATTTGGACAGTAATAGTAGCAAAGGTACATACACCTATAACTGCAATGTTAATCTTAATAATTTGCAACTGGAGTTGGCTAATCTATATAATGACATGATCCTTGATCTTGATAGTTCAAATTGCTGGGCTGATATTACAATTGAAGGCTCTTATGATTTCATTGCTAGCGCTAGTAATAATGATTCTAGTTATAGTTCCAATGATAGTTATATTTCTTATGATAATTGTTGTTCTTATTTTAGTTATAGTCCGAATTATCGTCCAAATTCTAGAAATAGCTCTAGTAAAACAGAGTCTGAACCGGAAACAATTACTAGAACTGTTTCATTTAAAAGAAAGGCACATATTCCGATAGATGATGTTAAAGAATTGGGATATCATTATAAAGATAGCGATGATAAAAATTATAGTACTACTAAATTTTATGACTCAGCTAAGTTGGAAAATAACAAACCAATATTAAGTTCAACAATAATACCTAATGAAATTATTGAATCTTCATATGATCGAGACTGCTCTATAAGTAATTTTAAAATTAATATTTTAAATGTAAAACTACTTTATAATAATGAGGAACTTAAATTATTGGATTACTCGGGGATTAGGGGAGGTGTGAATCCAAGTTTAACTGAAGCATATAAAATTTCAGGACCTATAAATATCAATCCTGGATCATCATCATCATCACATCCTTTTATTATACAAACAGCAGATGGTGGAGAACTTAGTATTGATGACGTAAATGACTGGCCAACTGATAAAACATACACCTGCACAGCTACTGAAATCAAAGTTAATCCCAAATCACCTGGACAGGATGGAAATTTATTGCGCATCAATGATAAAGAAGTTGAGCTTGATACTAATGAATATTACACTTTTACAGGTGATATGACAGTCAAACTTTATAATACCAAGTATAGTTCTAATAGCGCTTATTCATCTGCTACAGGTCAATGGTGGATGGATATTTCGGGAGACAATGTTCAAATTACTCCTTCACCATTTAGTTCAAAAGATAAATATAGTTCGATAAACGATATTGATGAATTAGTTCCTTCAGATGAGACAAATAGAACTTTGTATTTGGACTACGAAGTCGCTGATCCAAGGCAAAATCACAATGAAGGAGATTGGGTCCTGACTAAAACTACAGATGACACTAATACATTGGGAGAAAAAAATTCTAACTTTACACCTGATAATGGTCCAGACGCAGAACCTAAGGCGGAAGAACCGTGGGATATCTCTACAGTTTATATACGTAATGCTCCAATGAATTCACCTTGGGAATTGGGTTTTATTCATCGTGGTGCAGCGTTTGAAACAGTAAATCTAAAAAACTATAATGATAATGATGATATTGGTACTGGAGGAGGAAGTGATTATTCAAGTGGTGATGCGAATATTCTAGACCAGATAAAAATGACACCGGAGATAAAGACTTCTTCTGCTAAAATAAATGTTAATTCTAAGCTTGAAGAAATATTAACAGCCCTTTTTCAGAAAGTCGAGGTTGGATGTAACGTTGATTCTCCGGGTATTTCAGTTGATGCAAACTCTGCCTCCTCAAAAGAAGTTGATTTTAGTTATGCATCTGCACTGGCTTCAGAACTAAGAAAATGCGCTGATCCTAAAGAAGGAGGCAGTTTTTTCTTAACAAGAGCGCAAATAGTCAGAGCTGATAAGGGATTATCTTCAGCGCTCTCTACAGACGGTGTTGTTCAAAACACAAATATTAAGTTAAATCGGGAATCAGATGCTCAGCAGGAAGAGATAATTGGTAAAATAATAAATTTAACTGATTCATCAATAATACCCAATACTTTTAATATCATAGTGGTGTCGCAAGCAATTAAAGACATTGGAGGCGATAATGGTTCAGGGATTACTATTCTAAGAGATTTAAATCATGATGGAGATACTAAAGATAAAAATGAAAAAATTATAGGATGTAAAAAAGGTACATATGAACCGTATGCAGATAGCATATTATCTACACAGAAAATTTTTGCTACGGTAATAAGGGATGCTGATAGTGGTAAGTTAAAAGTTAAAAGGTATGAGTATGTTGAGTGAGATTTTAAAATTAACAGCATAGGATTTAACAGAACTGATAGTTGGAGTATGATAATAACCTGATTTGAAGGTTATTGAGTTTTTAAAATATCTATAAAATATAAAAATATATACAAAAAAAGAAAAAATGCTTGACAACTTACTTGAACTTAATGAGTCGAATTTTAATGAAAATGTGGCAAACGGAACCTCTATGGTTTATTTCTGGGCTCCTTGGTGCAGTACTTGCCTGTTACAGTTGCCAATACTTAAAGATATTGCATTAAGATTAAAAGATAAAGCTAATATTTATAGAATAAATATAGATGAAAACAATAATTTGACAAAACGACTAAGTATACAAAGTGTTCCGTTTATTTTTATCTTTAAAGATGGCTTAGTTGCTAATTTTTTCTGGGGAAAACAAAGCAAAGAAACTTTATTAAAGGCTGTAAACGAAATGTTTTAGAGATCCCATAAAAAATTTATGTAAATCTCTCTAGCAAACACTTAATCCAGTCAAGCTGGAATTATACCGAAGGTATTTTAGTTTTTTAAACTTTTTTTGTAGCAACCTGACTCGAATAACTGCTTAATTTTTTGCCCCGTTAACCACAGGGATAAATAAAACTATTTTGTTTTGGGTATAAGAACACTGAATGCTGAATTTAAAACTAATTTAATGTCGTATTTAAATGTATTACGATTATAGGACATATATGCCCGAATCGTAACGTAAATAGGCAAAAACAGACTTTTTGAATGAGGTTGATTTGTGTAATATGTTAGAAACTAGGAGGCTAAAATGGTACTCGGGAGATGCACCATTATACATTTTGTATTACACTCAAAATTCCTTGATTTATTTATTATTAGCCTCGAAAATATCTAATTTGGCTCTCTTTGCACAAGAAAAACAATCTTCAAAAAATGGCAATTTTTGGCATTTTAAATAGCTTAAATGGCAAAAAGTGGCACCTCTTAAATTAGCTATAAAAAGTCAATATCTAACCTCAATTTTATTATACATTACAGATGTTTTTAATCAACAATTGATAAGCTTATTTTAAGCTGTTTTAATGAATTATTATTTTTCTGCATGTTTGGGATCATAAAATTAAACTTTTTGCATTTATGATACGTTTTTGAAGACAACTTTTTAAATGTCTATTTCATTATTTAAATAAGTTTTCTTGAATTTTGGAACTATATTAAACTTTTATTGAACCTGTATAATAATTTTTTTTAAATATATTACTTAATAAGTTATTAACCGGAAAGGACCTGTTATATGAGAAAATATACTTGTTCTGTATGTGGGTATGTTTTTGAAGAAAAAAAAGGCTTGAAAGAAGCAGGTGTTGCGCCTGGAACAAAATGGGAGGATATTCCAGATAGTTTTGTCTGCCCCTTATGTTCTGCTCCTAAATCAGCTTTTGTCCTTCAAAAAGATGAGCCTGAAGTAAAAAATATCGCAGAAAAAGCAGTTGTTCAAATAGAAGAAAAACTGACAGAGTTATCAAATTCTGAATTATCAATAGTATTTTCTAATTTTGCAAAGGGATGCGAGAAACAGTATAAGCCTGAAGAACAAAAACTATTTCTTGAACTTTCTGATTATTTTAGAAATAACTCTAAGGTTAAAGAAGGAGCATTGGCTGATATAGAAAATTTGATTGAACGTAATATAACATCAGATTTTCCTCAGGCATCACAAATAGCATCAGCTGAAAAAGACAGAGGAGCTTTACGAACTGTTGTCTGGAGTGAAAAAGTAACGGCTATTTTAAAATTTATACTTGAACGTTATAAGCAGGAAGGCTCTAAGTTTCTTGAGAGTAACAAAATATATGTCTGTGAAATATGTGGATTTATTTATGTAGGTAATGAATTGCCTGATATTTGCCCTATTTGCAAAGTGCCAAAAGAAAAAATTCATGAAGTATTATAGGAGGTTGCAAATATGAAAAAATTTTATGCTGTTAGAAATGTAAAATTATGCACTAAAGACTGTCTATGTTTATATGTTTGTCCAACAGGAGCAACTGATACAGAAACTGGTCAGGTTGATGCAGATAAATGTATTGGATGTGGTGTATGTGTAAATGCATGTCCTTCTCATGCATTATCGCTTGTTCCAATTGTTTTTCCAGAACAACAGGAAAAAAAGGACAATGTTAAGGCAATATTACAGAAACTTGCTAAATCCAAGATAGAAGTCATGCAAATTTTAGAAGGTCTTAAAGAGGAAGTAGATGATAAACTAGATAAGAGATTATTTGAAGCACTGGCTTTATCAAATAAAAAAATGGCAGAAGACCTCACAAGAGAAGCAAGCTTCTTATTGCCTCAGGGAAAATATTCTATTGAATTGCTTGAAAAGTTGACTAAAAAGCAGTTAGAAAGACTACCAATTACAACAATTTCAGAATTATTAAAAATGTTAAGTAAAAATAATATTGAAGAGAAAGGTATCAAAATGGAATTAAAAGGCTCTAAAACAGAAAAGAATTTAATGGAAGCATTTGCTGGTGAATCTCAGGCTAGAAATAAGTATACTTATTTTGCTTCAGTGGCAAAAAAAGAAGGGTATGAGCAAGTTGCAGCTATTTTTGAGCAGACTGCCGGTAATGAGAAAGAACATGCTAAGTTATGGTTCAAGGCTCTTAATGAGCTAGGTGATACAAAAACCAACTTAAAACATGCTGCAGATGGTGAAAACTATGAGTGGACTGATATGTATGAGCGCTTCGCCAAGGATGCAGAAGAAGAAGGCTTTACTAAATTGGCAGTACAGTTCAGAATGGTAGCTGCTATAGAAAAGCATCATGAAGAACGATACCGGGCTTTATTGGAAAATATTGAATCTGAAACAGTTTTTTCTAAATCCGAAGAAACAGTATGGGAATGTAGAAACTGTGGACATCTAGTAAATGGAAAAACTGCCCCTAAAGTTTGTCCTGTATGCGATCATCCACAAAGTTTTTTTGAAGTAAGAAAAGAAAACTATTAATCTTTTTTTATATATTCGATTTTTAAGTTGTAGTTTTGCTACAACTTATTTTCTAAAAATCTACTTTTCTTTTTTCCCATTCAGAAGTAGCTGTTAGACAGATTGTATTTTGTGAATACTTCTTAATTGTATGAATATAGCTATTTTCCCTAAGACCTTGGCATGTTAAGGATTTGAGTTTATCTCCATATTGAGCTTCATCTACAAAGCATCCTGCAATTGACTTAAGAAAATAGTTTTCCTGAATTGTATTAGGTATTGTTTCTAATAGCCACTGTAAATATCGGATATTATTTAGATGTTTATTGGTATCTACATCATAGTTGGTAACAGAAAATGACTTTTGAAATTCATGTGATTTAAGAGCAGGTATTTTGAGTGGTATATTTTTCTTACAGCATACTTGAGGAATAACAGGACAATTTTTAATAATATCATCAAATATTTTTAAAGGTTTCCTGTTTTTTATATCAAAAAATAACCATTTCCCTTTTGCTAACCCTATAGTATCTCCCTTTTTATTAAGAATCATATTCTCTCTGATTGCCGTAATTTTAGAATAAGAAGAGATCCATGTTCGAATTATGATATCTTCCTTATATTTTGGGTAATACTTCATTTCAATAAAGCCTGAAATCAACACCCATCCAATATTTTTTTTCAATAAGTCATAGATATTGTAACCTGATTCCAGAATATGACTGGCTGCAGTTTCTTCAAGTAAGGTTAGAATTGATATTGGAGTCGCTTCCATAAATTTATTAGTTTCAAAATATCTGATTTTATACTGCTGTTCATATATCTGGTTCATCTCTATCAACCTTTTTGATTCCTAATAATATATCGATGGTATTTTAGTTTTTGCCTATTGTGGCAAGACTGCACTCGATTTATTTTATGTTTTTAAAAACCAATTTGTCTTGTGTATAGTTTTTTTATTAAAAATAAAGATCTCTTTCATTATTTTTATGGATTCTATTTAATCTGTATTCTATTTCTTTTTTTATTTTAATATCTGATATATTAGCCAGCTCTTTTTCAATAAGCTTAGTTCCGGTTTTTCTCGTTTCTTCTGATGCATAATCAATAAGATACTCTTCCAAAGTAACAAGTGCATTAGGAGTGCAGAATTTTTCTATAAATCCTGGGATTGCAAATTCCATAAAATGTTCACCTGTTCTTCCAAGACGATAGCATGAAGTACAGAAGCTTGGAATATAGCTACTATTCAAAAGCTCATAAATTATTTCATCAAGTGATCTCATATCTCCCAGAGTAAATTGTTCTTTCATTTTTTGCTGTTCATCTGAGTTTGAGTAACCTCCCAGCTCAATTCTCGAACCGGCATCAATCTGAGATACTCCAAAACTCATAATCTCTCTTCTGATTTCGGGAGATTCACGTGCTGTAAGTATCATTCCAGTATAAGGAACTGCTAAACGTAAAATTGCAACTAATCTTTTGAAGTCAAAATCATTGACGAAGTATTTGTTATCTATATTAATACCATGAGCTGGCTGAAGTCTGGGAAAACTTATGGTATGAGGCCCAACTCCGTATCTGTTCTGTAAAAAAAGTGAATGAGTGACCATTGACAAAACTTCAAATTTCCAATTATAAAGTCCAAACAAAGTACCTATGCCAACATCATCACAACCTGATTCAAATGCTCTGTTTAATCCATCTAATCTATAGAGATAATCACCCTTATAGGTATTTGAAGGATGCATTTTTGAATAGGTTGCATGATGATAGGTTTCCTGGAATATCTGGTAGGTTCCAATTCCTGCTTCTTTTACAACTTTGAAATCATCCTTATTCATAGGAGCAGCATTGATATTAACACGTCTTATTTCACCGTTACCACTTTTTATTGAATAAACATCTCTTACTGTTTTGGCAATAAAGTCTGCAGAGTATTTTGGATGTTCTCCAAAGACAAGAATAAGTCGTTTGTGTCCTACGTCTTCAAGTGAAGTAACTTCAGCTTTGATTTCGCTGTCACTTAGTGTTTTTCTTACAGTAGTTTTAAGGCTTTTTCTAAAAGCACAATACAAACAGTCGTTTATACAGTAATTTCCTATATACAATGGAGCAAATATTACGATTCTGTTTCCATATACAGATTTTTTTAATTCTCTGGCAGCATTAAATATTTCTTCTACAATATCCTGTTTTTCTGCTGATAGCAGAACTGCTGTCTCCTCCACAGACAAAGGCTGTTTGTCCATACTTTTTGCTATTACATCTCTTACATGCTTAATATCTTCTTTTGTGTCGGAAATAACATCAGAAATTTTGGCATCATCAATAAAGTCCTTACAAACACTGGAATATTCTTTTTTTAGTTCCATAATTTCATCCATAAAACTTTCTTTATAATTTGTACTACAGTTATTTAAGTGGAAATCCAATAAACGATATTATTATAGGTTAACAGTTATAAATAAATATTGTTTAATAATATAATTAGCATATGCTAATTACAAGTGTATATTAAAAGTATTTAAAAAGGATAAAATATGACAAGACCATTTATAAAAAGAAATATCAGCTCAAGTGTTTCTGTAACCTATTACAAGCCTAAAGGAGTGCCTTTGAAAGACTTGGAACAGGTTTCGCTAAAGCTTGATGAACTTGAAGCCTTACGCCTTGCTGATTTTGAAGGAATGTATCAGGCTGATGCAGCTAAAAAGATGAATGTATCAAGGCAGACATTTGGGCTTATCATAAAACAGGCACATAAAAAAATAGCTGATGCTCTTATTAATGGAAAAGCAATTCAAATAGAATGTAGCGGTTTGGAAGTCTTGTTTTTATATTTGTGCTCAAACTGTGGATTTGAGTGGAAAAGTAAAAAAGATGAAGATTGTCCTAAGTGTAATTCAGAAGAATCAGCTAAAGTTCAAGTCAATGAAATACATTATATGCCTGAAAAAGATAATAATCGAAAATAAAAGAAAAACTGAATAAATGAAAACTTATTATGAATGTATTCCCTGTTTTCTTAAACAGACTGTTCACGCACTAGATGCGATTGAACCTGTTTATCATGAAAAAATAATTAAGGAAGTTCTCCATAAACTTGGAGATACAGATTTTTCCTTATCACCTCCTGAAATGGTACAGGAAGTTTTTAAGGTAATTGAATTTTACTGTGGTAAAAAAGATTATTATGCTGAAGCTAAGCTAAAATCTAACAAATATATTTTGGATATGTATGATAAGCTATCTGATATAATAGAAAATTCAGATGACCCTTTTGATACAGCAATGCGCTTAGCTATAGCTGGTAATATTATTGATTTTGGTGCTAAACATGATTTTAATGATGAATTGATTCACGCTGAAATTGAAAAAGTGTTAGCGTCTAAAGAACTAAGCTCTGATTTGTTAAAGCAGGAAGTTAAAAAGGCAAAAAAAATACTTTACGTTGGAGATAATACCGGGGAGATTGTATTTGATAAATTATTTCTTGAACAACTTCCCATAGAGAAAATTACTTATGCTGTTAGAGGAGAACCTATTTTAAATGATGTATTGATGGAAGATGCTGAAACGATAGGTTTAACTGAAATGCTACCTGTGATAAGCAATGGTTCAGCTCCACTGCCGGGAACTGCACTTGAACAGTGTTCGGAAGAATTCAGAAAGCTGTTTTTTGATGTAGACCTGGTAATATCAAAAGGTCAGGGCAATTACGAGACAATGAGTTCTATTGAACAAAATATTATATTTTTATTAATGATAAAATGCCCGGTAATTGGACGCGATATTGGACATAAAGCCGGAAGTTTTGTTGTTAAGAAAAGTGAAAAATGGAAATAATATTATTTTTACTAAATATTCAAACAACATTTGTTGTAAAGGATTGAGCTACTGCCAATAATCTGTCAGCTATTCTTTATAACCAAAGTTTTTTTCAATAACAGTTTTCAAAAAGAAATATACAAAATGATTTAAATCACAATCATTAATATAGGTAAAAAATTTATTATGGAAAAAAAGAAAATAATTATTATTGGTGGTTCTGCTGCAGGACCTAAAGCTGCTGCGAGAGCAAGAAGGCTTGACCAAAATGCAGAGATAAAAATTTTTCAGAAAGACGCTGATCTTTCAATGGCATCTTGTGGGTATCCTTATTACGTAGGTGGAACTTTCAACGATAGAAATCAGCTTGTTTGTACACCAACAGGTGTAATAAGAAATCCTACTTTCTTTATGAATGCAAAAGCTATTGATGCACAGACTTCAACTGAAGTTATCAAGATTGATCGTGAAAATCATAAAATAACTGCTAAAAACATAAAAGATGGAACAGAATCAACACATAAATACGATAAGCTTGTTATCTGCACAGGTTCCAGCCCTAAAATGCCGCCTATTCCTGGAATAGAGCTTGAAGGAATAACTACATTGCAGTCAATGGGAGACGCAGATTATCTTAGGAAAGTAAGAGATGAAAAGAGAATTAAAAAAGCTGTTGTAATTGGAGGTGGTTTGATTGGAGTTGAAACATGTGAAGCGTTACAGCTTGCAGGGATAGAAGTAACAGTTATTGAACTTCTTCCACAGCTTCTTACATTCCTTGATCCTGAACTTGCTAAATTAGTTGAAAACTATATACGCAGTAAATCTGTAAATATTATTACTGATAACGGTGTAGCAGCATTTCTTGGCAATGAGAATAGGCTTGCTGCAGTAAAATTGCAAAATGGAACAGAGTTGGCATGTGAGCTTGCTGTTATTGCTATTGGAGTAAAGCCTAATTCCAAACTTGCAGAAGATGCTGGTTTGTTGATCGGAGAATCCGGCGCAATAGAAGTTAATGAATATATGCAGACTTCAGATCCAGATATTTATGCAGCCGGAGACTGTGTTGGAATAAATAACCTGATAACTGCGGAAAAAGTTTATGCACCATTAGGGGACTTGGCGAATTTGGAAGGACGTGTTGCCGGAGAAAATATTATTAATGGTAATAAGACTATTTTTCCAGGAACAATACAGACAAGTATTTGTAAGATTTTTGATTATACTGCCGGATCAACTGGACTTTCTGAAACAGCTGCAAAAAAGTTCGGGTATACTGATATAGAAACCGTAATTAATGCCAGCCCTGACAAACCTGGATTTATGGGAGGATTACTTCTTGTTAGCAAATTAATAATACAGAAAAGCTCCAGCAAAATTCTTGGATATCAGTGTGTTGGACCGGGAGATGTGAGCAAGCAGATAACTTCAGCAGCAATAGCAATACAAGGCAAACTCACTATTAAAGATATAGGTTATGCCGACCTTCCTTATGCACCTCCATTTTCTTTGGCACTGGACCATTTCATTGCTTCAGCTCATATTATGGAAAATAAAATTCAAAGAAGAATGGATGGTATTTCTGCTACAGAAGTTTTTGAAAAAATAAAGAATGGAGAAAAACCGTTTATTCTGGATGCACGAGGATCAGATGAGTTCGAACAAATGCGTTTAGGAATTGGAGAAGTATTAATTCCACTTGGAACATTACGAAAGCGTTTTAGCGAAATTCCAATTGATAAAAAACATGAAATTATCTGTTACTGTAAGATTTCACTTCGTGGTTATGAAGCTGCACTAATTCTTATGGCAAATGGATGGAAAAATGTAAAAGTAATGGAAGGCGGTATTATGGCATGGCCTTTTGACCGTGACAAATAATAGGAAAAAATTTATTAAAGGAGAAACAGGATGAGTAATATACAGGATCAAATTTTAAAAGAATGGAATGATAGACAGAATTATATAGTTTTTACTACAGTTAATAAGGAATCAATCCCTAATTCAGTTTATATAGGATATGCTTCTTTGTATGACGAAAATACACTTTTAATTGCTGACAATAAATTATCAAAAACGAAAGAAAATGTTTTATCAGGAAGTAAAGGTTCAGTTTTATTCATAACTTCTGAAACCAAGGCATATCAGATAAAAGGTTCATTATCATACGAAAAAAAAGGAAAGTATTTTGATGATATGAAAAAATGGAATAGAGAAGACCTTCCAGGGCATGGTGTTGTAATATTAGCTGTTGAAGAAATATTTTCAGGTGCAGAAAAGCTTCTATAAATTGTTCAAATAGCCTGTGGTTACTTAATCAGTTAAATTTAAGGCTGTTCCCCCAAGGTATCCAGTGTTTTGTATTGATAAAGGATCAATGTTAATGGTTGACAGATTTGGTAGAAAAATTAACTATCTTCGAATCTCAGTTACAGATAGATGTAATCAGCGTTGTTATTACTGTATGCCAAAAAGTGGAGTTACTTTAATAAATCATGAAGAAGTACTTTCCTATGAAGAAATTTTCAAGATTACTGAAGAATTTGTTAAAATGGGAATAGATAAAGTAAGGTTAACTGGTGGAGAGCCCCTGGTAAGGCGGGGAATTATTTCTTTGGTTAAAATGTTATCAAGCATTGAAGGGATAAAAGATTTATCAATGACAACCAATGGAGTTTTACTTTCTCAATACGCTGAGGATTTAAAGAAAAACGGTATAAACAGGCTGAATGTCAGTCTGGATTCAATTAACCCTAAAACTTACCAGCAAATAACAAATACAGATAAACTCCATGATGTATTAATGGGGTTGAAAATAGCAAAAGAAATTGGATTTAATCCAATTAAAATAAATTGTGTTGTAAAACAATCATCAAAAGAAAAAGATGCTTTAGAAGTATCAGAGTTTGCTGAAAAAAATGGATTTGATATCCGCTTTAGCAGAATGATGAATATTGAAAAAGGAGAATTCTGGCCTGTTGAAGGAGGTAATGGAGGAATTTGTAAGAATTGTAACAGGCTAAGGCTTGCGAGTGATGGTCGATTGTTCCCATGTTTGTTTAGTAATATTTCTTTTCATATTAAAGAATTTGGAGTTAGAAAGGCAGTAAATTTGGCCGTAAACCATAAACCTGAGTCAGGTATAGCAGCAAGCAATAAATTCTATGCACTTGGTGGATGATGTCGATTAGCTGTTGTATGCTAAATTTGAATGTTGAAATTTAAACTTGAAGGAGGTTCTTATGCCTGGTAAAGATGGAACAGGTCCGGACGGAAAAGGTCCAGTAAGTGGAGGAAATAGAGGAGGTTTTGGAAGAGGAAAAATGGGTGGCCCTTTTTCTGCTGGTCCAGGAGGAAATTGTGTTTGTCCACAATGTGGTTATAAGACAGCACATATTGCAGGGCAGCCTTGCGGGAATAGAGACTGTCCAAAGTGTGGAGCAAAAATGACTAGAGAAAGATAATTTTTTTATAAAGATAGGTAAAACAGAAAGAGGCTAAAGACAAAAAATGAGAGTTTCAAACCGGGTAAGTCAGCTGAATAAATCAGCAATTCATGAAATGACAAGGTTGTCAAAGCAATATGAAAATGTAGCATTTTTATCATGGGCAAAACCTACATCAGGAACGCCAGAGCATATTAATAATTTTGCTATATCAGCTATTCAAAGTGGTTTATCAGGTGGCTATTCTCAAAACGAAGGATTGCCTGAATTAAGGAATGAAATTGTATCGAAGCTACAAAGAGATAATAACATTTCAGCACAGAATTCAGAAATACTTGTAACAATTGGTGCAATTGAAGGATTAATGGCTGCTGTTATGAGTGTAGTTGACCCAGGAGATGAAGTTATTTTACCTACTCCAACATACTCTACACACATTACTCAGGTAAAATTAGCTTCCGGAACACCTGTTCTGGTTCCATTGATTGAAGAAAAGAATTATACATTGGATATTGCTGCTATAGAGAAAGCTGTTACATCTAAAACTAAAGCAATCATGTACTGTACACCCAGTAATCCGACAGGAACTGTTTTTTCTGAATCAGAACAGAGACAACTTGCTGAAATAGCTTTGAAATATGATTTAACTATTATAACAGATGAGGCATATGAATATTTCGTTTTTGATAATGCAAAACATTTTAGCATAGCTTCAATTCCTGAGCTCAAAGATAATGTAATAAGCTGTTTTACATTTACAAAAACTTATGCCATGACAGGATGGAGGATTGGATATCTTCATGCTTCTGAAAATAATATATCTCAGATTAAAAAATCTCATATTCCATTTTCTATTTGTGCTCCTGTAGTATCTCAATATGCTGCAATAGCTGCATTGAAAGGAAGTCAGGAATGTATTAACGAGTTCAATAATCACTATTTCAACGCCAGAAATTTAATGTGTAAAAGACTTGATAGATTAGACTCTGTTTTTTCATATGTAAAGCCTGAAGGATCGTATTTAATGTTTCCTAAAATCCTTAGTAAAAATGATAGTGATTCTCTTTCTTTTTGTAAGAAAATGCTGAATGATATTAAGGTGTCAGCTACTCCCGGAGTTGCATTCGGGTCAACAGGAGAAGGCCATATTAGATTATCATTCTGTGTTCCTGAAGATATGATAAATGAAGCTTTTGACAGAATGGAAAGTTACTTTCTTTAATTAATAAGGAATGTCAAATGAGATTCAGAAATAGAAAAAGACCATGTAAAGGAAGAAAATCAGCCTTATCAGATAATGATAACAAAAGCTGTTACTGTATTTGTCCTGAATGTAATACAAGACTTCCTCATCAGAGGGGAGTTCCGTGTTATATGACTAAATGTCCTGAATGCGGAGCTTCGATGTTAAGGCAGTTTTGTGTAACTGAAAACGATAATGAGAGTAGATAGACATTTATATGGATAAAACTGCAGTACAGTTAAAAAAAGGTCGAAAAGTAGCATTGTGGGCTGCATTAATAACACTTTTGCTTGCAGGACTTAAAGGTCTGATTGGATATTATTTTAATTCAGATGTACTGATTGCTGATGCATTTCACAGTGGAGCAGATACTATCGCTATTTTTGCTTCAGCTTTTGGATTATGGATAGCATCAAGCAAAAAAAACAGACGCTTCCCATATGGTCTTTTCAAAGCGGAAACTTTTGTTACTTTTATTATTGGTTGTTTTATCTGCTGGGCCGGTATAGAGCTTATTTTACAGGGGTATAGTACCTTTTCTTCTGTACAGAATGTTATAGCATTTCCTTATTTACCCGTGGCAGTATCAATATTTTCAATTATTGTTGCCTACTTGATTGCAAAGATAGAAAAGAGAGTTGGTGTTGAAGTAAACTCTCATTCTTTAATAGCTAATGCTCAGGAGTCTTTTCTTGATATAATTTCTTCTGTTGTAGTTCTGATTGGCATTGTTATGTCATACTGGAAAATACCATATATTGAAGGGGTAATAATAATTATTATCGGTATTCTGATTGTTAAGCTTGGTCTTGAAAATACCTGGAACTCATTTCTTGTCCTTTTAGATGCCAATCTGGATGAAAAACTGCAAAATGAAATACTTGAAATAGCAGAAAGTGTTCCGGGTGTAGAACAGGTTTCAGATATTAAAATACGGCAGGCAGGTCCGTTTCGGATGGTTGAACTGGAATTTATGGCAAATCCTTCTATTTCTTTATATCACTCTCATGATATTGGTAATGAAATAGAGAGCTTAATTAAGAATAGATATAACAGCATTGAATCTGTATTTATACATACAGAACCATCACAGAATAAAGATATAAAAGCCATTATTCCTGTATCAGAAGTAGATGGTCTGAGCTCAAAAATTTACGGTCATTTTGGTAGGGCTCCATTTTTTGCATCAATAAGAATTTCTAATGGTAACTATGAAGTTGAAGATTTCTTTCTTAATGAATTTCTTGGAAAGAAGATTCATATTGGACTAAGCGTAGTGAATGTAATAATTAAATATGATTACAATATGATATTTACAAGCCAGATAGGAGAAATTGCTTTCTATAAACTTAGGGATAACTACATTGATATTTATAAGGTGGGAGAAAGTGATTTGACTATTGATGAGGGACTGAAACACTATTTAGAAAATAAACTTACAAGAATAAAGGCTCCTACGCACTATGCAAATGAATCAATAGTAGAAAATATTTGAATAACAGAATGATGAAAAGGAATATGTAGATGTATGAAATAATTCGAACATCTTTTGCAGAAATTGTAGATAAAAACGGAATTAGAAATTCAAAAGTTTTTGTTAATTCAAAGGTTTTAAGCAAAGATGAAGCAATTGGCAAACCCGAGCATGATGATTATCCTCTTTTAAAAGGCAGAGAAAGCCTTGTAGAGTCAAATTACTGTAATTCCAAAGGAGCTGCATATTCAGATATGTGTGGCAGTTATGAAGGCTTGATTAATGATATAGTAAATATGGAACTGACTAATAATTTTAAAAGGGCAATTTTTATATCAACAATAAATGCAGTATTAAAACATCTTGGTTTGATAGAGAAAACCGAGCACTGCAGGAATGAAGGTCCTGTTAACTGCGCAAAGAAACTAAAGGATTTTATTTTATCACTTAACTCAAATCCAAAAATATTACTTATAGGATACCAGCCAAGGTTTGCTGAAACACTAACTGAAAATTTCAAAACAAGGATTATTGATTTAGATACAAAGAATATTGGCAGGACTATTAACAATGTTTCAATTGAATCAGAAGATAGGACAGAGTCAGCAATAAAATGGGCTGATATTCTTTTTGTTACCAGTTCTTCATTTATAAACGGTACAGCAGAAAAATTCATTGTTTCTGATAAAAAAGTTATTTTTTATGGTGTTTCAGGAGCAGGGCCAACACATCTTTTAGATCTTAACAGGTACTGTGAGCAGTAGGGGCAATATAATGGATAAAATTAGAGAAGATATTAAAAGCAGGGAATTTGGACATTATAACTGCCTTTTATGTGGAGAACATAATAGATGGGGGTTAGGTTTGCAGTTCAGATTATTAGATGATGGCAGAGTACATACAAAATTTAAGCCATTGCATGTGCTTCAGGGATATAATGGCATTTTACATGGAGGAGTAATCTCTGCATTAATGGATTGTGCGATGGTTCATTGCCTATTTCATAATGGAATTGAAGCTGTTACAGCTGATTTAAATATTCGCTTTATACACTCTGTGCCGATTACAGCTGAACTTGACCTCTATGGTGAGATTGTAAGTAATAAAAGAAAAATATTTTATACTAAGGCAAAACTGGTATATAAAGATAAGGATATGGCTGTAGCTAATGCAAAATTTATGAGAAAGGTAAGTTAGTGAAATGAAACATCTTTTTGGGCCTGTTCCATCAAGGCGCTTGGGAATGTCACTTGGTATTGATTTAGTGCCTCATAAAATCTGTTCTTTTGACTGTGTGTATTGTGAATGTGGAAGTACAACAGATTTAACTGTTGAAAGAAAAGAATACATAAAGTATGATGAGGTAATAGAAGAGTTAAAATATTTTTTTATTAATAAACCTGATCCTGATTATTTTACTTTTTCAGGTTCCGGTGAACCTACTTTAAATTCACGTATAGGTGATATTATAAAATTCATAAAAAAAGAAAAACCAAATATTCCTGTTGCTGTATTGACCAATGGCTCTTTGCTTTCTCAAAAAAAAATGAGAAATGAACTTTTAAATGCAGATTTAGTTATACCATCTCTTGATGCTGTAATTGATGCTGCATTTCAAAAAATCAATGAACCTCATAAAAATATTAAACTCGAATCATATATTCAGGGACTTATAGATTTTAGAAAAGAATTTAATGGCTCTATCTGGCTGGAAGTATTTATTTTACCTCATTACAATGATTCTGATTTAGATATACTTGAACTAAAGAGAATCATACAAAAAATTCAGCCTGAAAAAATACAGATAAATACTCTTGACAGACCAGGAAGAATTTATGATTTAATACCAGCAGATGAGTTTAAATTAACAGAAATAGTAAATATTTTAGATTATCCCAACACTGAAATTATTTCTTCTGCTATAAGTAAAAACAATAAAGAAATTTCATCGGTAAAAGATGCTAATATTGAAATACTTAATACTATTTCAAGAAGACCGTGTACTTCAGAGGATATTGCAAAAATATTGAATATGAGAGTAACTGAAGTAGGAAAATATTTAAGAAATTTAGAGAAAGAGGGTAAAGTAGAAGGTGTCAGTTTAGATAGAGGTATTTTTTATAAGATAAAGAAAAGGTACAAATGAATTTGTTATTATTATGGCGAGTTGATTTTACATGATATTTTTGAGGCTTCACACTGAAGTTTTTAACAAAAAAAGAGTATTTTGATATGAGCCAGTATAACTGTACTGGTACCATATTAAAAGAAGATTTTAAGTATGTAGAACTGGTGAGAGTAAGATAAAAAAAAATCATAATGTGTAGCAATTTAAATAAAGCGATAATCAAATTTGATAAGCTGCAGCAGTCAGGATTTTTATATACAATTTATTGCTCCTGACTACTACGCTTAGATTCAGACAGCTATTTTCCTACAGTAAAAACAGCCCCTATAATAGTTAAGTAATAATTATTGCTAGTTGAAAAGTTTTCTCTTTTACAAAATTGAAATAAAACAACATATGAGATTTTCATTTTAGCTGGAATCTTATATTTAGCATATAGTGTTCCAATTTCAGATTTAAGTTTTTTAGCTTGATCTATACTAAATGGAACTGTTAAATATGAGTTTTTATTTATTACTGCTTTAACAGTTGTACCAAAAAAGTTTATTCCGGCCAGCTCTATCATTGCATGATCACCATTATAAAAGTCTAAATTTGGTTTAAGTCTCAAATATACCTTTTCTGTATCGCTGTTATATGAAAAGAAGAAAATATCATCATCCTTAATGCAGCTACTATCCATTAAAAATAACTGATCATTAGCTATCCCTTTATTTTTTAACTGATCAATTGCCTGGTCAACTTTTGAAGAAATTCTTTTTTTATATTCAGATTTTTTCTCAAATTCATCTGGTTGCATGTAAAAAGCATTCTTAACCTCTTCTGAAAAAGTTGTTAATGCTTCAGATGTTGCTTTTGTATATGCAGTGATTGATTGTGGATCTTTCAATTTATTAAGGAATTCATTATCACTTTTTTCTTTTTCTGCCTTTCCCTCATTCTCAAGCGAGGCTTTTATCTGTGTATATAAAACATTTAAAGTGTAATCTCCAGACTTATTTTCATAAATATCCTTAATCAAATAATTGTATCCTGTATCAGGAATTTCTTTATTTATTTCTTCCCCGTTTTCGAGTCCAGTTATATTAATACCTGAATAATTTACCTTAAAACTATTGTCATCAGTGTTAACATAGAACTGGCAGATATAAGCTATCTTGTAGTCCTTTACTGGATTGTAATTTTTTTAAGCATTAAGGTCTTCTTTGCTGAAAGTATAGGAAAATGAGAAAAATTTAGTTCCTTCATACGAATCAAAATTTAGAGTTCCAGTAAATTGAACTATAGTCCTATCCTGTGAATCTTTAAATGATTCCCACTTTGTGCTTTTAAAATACTTATAATTATCAAAAGCTTTGCCGATTGTAATAGACTCATCTAGTCCTAATCTACCGTTTTTTACTATATCAACAGGATTGCCTGCTCCACAGCCTGATGCTAACAGTGTTAATATTCCAATTAATAAAAACAGTCTTTTCATTGTAATTACCTTTCTAACTTTCTGTTAATTCTATGTTTTTAAATTAAAAAGAGGCTGGAATACGGATAGACTTGACTGATAAGTAAAAACGTACCCTGCCTCTCTGTGACCAAAGATGGCACGCCAATGCCATAACAGAACACATGTATAGCGAGGGTACGCTAAAGGGAATATAGCGTACCCAATCGGCAGTGTCTTCTGTTAATTTGAAATTTGGCGTTTTTCTTTTGTGACACCACCGATCGGGAAAATCTTTTGAAATTAAGTGTTATTCTATAATTCTATATAAAACCTCCATTTCTTATAATTTGATATTAGCAATAAAAAAGGCGTACTCAGCTTAAGCAGCAAAGAAGGTACGCCAATACCATAACAGAATGCCTAAGCCGGTACGCCAAAAATATGACGTACCTAATCTGTAGCAACTTCTGTTAATCTGGAATTTGGCGTTTTTCTTTGTGAGTACTACTTGATAGGTAAAATTTATTCAAATTGATTTTTATATAACTTTAATCTATATAAATCTCCTTGCTTTTTGATTAAAACTAACTGTCCAATTCTGATTATAGTATTTTCAAGCTTATTATCAATACCTTGTTTATTGCAATTTAGTTAAATATGGAGGCATATTAAGTCTATGCTCTTTTATTTTTCTCTTTTAAAATGGCGATGACGTTAGTAATTATTTCTGCAATTACTATTGATATATATTTGATCCAGTTCATATCTATGTCTTTCCTTAGCTTAGGTTAAATAGTTTACCAAGTTTTCTGTAAGAAATATCTGCACGTACAGGGCTGTACTTTTTTACTACTTCTGTGAATGCATTATATAAAGACCATGTATTCTTTGTTGCAAACTCCTCATATTTGGGATTTTTATATTCATCTAAAACAGTCAGAATATCAGAAGAAGGAATTGCATTTTCCTCTGCTGCTTTGACTATTTTCAGTTTTGCCTGACTAAGAGGCATATATTCGAATTTAAGTTGGTTAACATTTTCCTCCAGTCTTTCGAATTGTTCTGACAGGCTGTCAAATGCTTCTGGGATAAGCTCTTCAATTTCAATGCCAGAAGTATGTTTACGGTTGATTGTAGTCTCACCTCCAAAACAAAGATTTGAACACACTAAAACGCTAAGACCTACAGTTAAGCCAACGGCTAATGATTTGTCATAGCTATTTCTGAAGCCCAAGCATCGTGTGTGTTCCGGATGATTGTTATGATGAAATTTAAATAGTCCAAACATCTTCTGTCCATCGTTGGATAGCCCGTATTCCTCTTTTGAAATAGGGTATCCTCGCTTGTAAGCTTCATCAGCAATTAATTCAGCAATATGGACATGTGATACTGGTTTATAGGATTTTGTAGCTATTGGTAATGGTATTGACATTAGATCAGACCGTCTTACTTTGGTTGCATTTGATTCTAACATTAAACTTTGCATTTTATCGTTTCCTTTTTTTTAATTTTGGATACAAAAAGTACGTTTTTTGATTTATTAGTTCTTTAGAAATATATTGAGTTTTAGATATGTTGACTGTTATGCTGCAATTGCAGGGAATATTTTTGTAGATTGTTTAATATGCCATGATTTACAGGCATTTTTGAACTGACAACTACTACAATAAAAGCTTGTTTCATTGGGTAAAAAGATTTCATTCTTAACAGCTCTTTCAATAATTTGTATTAGTTGTCCAAGCTTGATGAAATCATTCTTATTTCGATATGTTGGGTATTGAATGTATTTTGGTTCTTTGGTTTTGGTAATTACATCATATCTAAAGACATTATCTGAAGCAATGTAGTTTTTCTCTAACTGTTCATAGGCATACATGTAAAGTGTAGCCTGAAGGTCTTTTTGAGCTTTTTCAATAGGCCATTTAGATGAAGATGTTTTCCAATCGATTAAGATATGCTTATTATTATCATCCTTAACAATTACATCTACCTCTCCAATAAGAGGCTTGCTTGTTCCCGGAAGCATAACAGAAAATTGTTTTGATATGGCAATTACATTGTCTTCCTGCCACTCATTGTTAAGACATTCAATCATCTGTCTGCCTTTAGCTTCCAAATCTTTAAGCTCATTATTATCGGCAGTTAGTTTTTCAACATCAGAACATCTTAATTCCAATTTAAACATTTCTGTAAAGACATCCATAGCCTCTTCATCAGCAGGATAAATATTTTGCTTCCGCATTAATGCTATCCATGAAGCAGCTTTATGAAATACTGAACCAAATAATAAATTTACAGGAATTGACTCAGGTTCATATTTATAGATGTATTTAAAAGCCCATTGTAAACTGCAAATATTGATAAATCCATTCAAACTCGAAAAACTCCAGTGTGGGACTTCTCTTAACTTTTGAAATTTATCATTCATTATACAACCTCCGCTAAGCTGCTTTTATACTTTTGAATTTATTGATTAACTGACTGCACTGCTCAAAGCTGAGCTGTTCAATTTTATTAAGTCCGTAATCCCGAATATAGGCAAAAAGGTTAATATTTTTCTTGTTGGCTAGGTCAGCCAGATATTTTAATTGTTTAGGGGTTGCATAAGAATTGTTGTTCTTATTTCCTGATTCCTTTTTATTCTGGTACGGAATAGTAGAATCTTTATTGTTGTTCTGTGTCGTTCCGTTTATCTCAGCCTCAACAGATTCTTTTACAAGCTCAAATGTATCATGAATTTTTGATTGTAATTGTTGCTGAGTTAGACCATCGGGTAATTCAACCTCAATTGCAGCGTGATAGCTTTTACTGCTGAACTCAACTTCAGCAGGTACTTTCTTACTGAATGATGCATTTAGTTTTAACATTTTTGTATTCTCCTATAAATTAATAATAAAAAAGCTTCCCAGCTCCTATAATGGAGTCGGGAAGCTTGGTTTATAGTTATTTTCTCTTTGGTTGATTTTAACATCAAAATGATATTATCTTTGAAAGGTCTGTTTTTTACAGTTTTTAGACTCAAAAAGTAATAGTAAATAGATACTTTTTTTGAGGCTGTGGGTAATGGTACAGGTATTATAAAATCAGTATACTTTCAATACTGAAAATGTTCATAAATAAGTATGAATTTGTTCCTTTTTTAGCTTGTTTTTGCACATTGGACATTTCCTTGGAATAACAGGGTTACTCCTCAATAATGAGAATGAAAAATCTCTTATTAGGATATCTCTTGACCAGTTGCAAGTTGAACAGCTAAATTTATACCGTTTAGCATGAAGGTTTATAAGCATAATTTTTTAATCCTATTTTTTTTGTATAATTTTATATTTAATATTTTTAGGCGGTTTTTTGTTAAATTGAGAGTTGATTTTTGTTTTGAAAAAGTAGACTGATTTAACGGATAAGTATGGATATATTGAGGGGAATAAAAGTGTTTTTTTTGATGCTAATATCTCTATTCTAATTTAATAATATATAAATGAAACACAATGATCTACATTTTTTACTATAAAGTTAAGATTTCAAACAATAAAGTCATTAATTGTTTGGAAATAACGCATTGTCAGTGTATTATAAATTTCTATATAACATAGAGAGAAAAGTATTATTTTAATTATTTCTGCTTAAATAAATAACATATATTCTTAAATAGTACTAAATAATAACAATTTTTCTAAAAAAGAGGAAAATATACAAAATTGTTAAGTAAAAGGAGTTTTTGATAAAAAGAAAAAGATTGAAGAAAACTAATCGTCGAGTTTGCAAGATAAACCTGTAAAAGCAATTATAAGTCTTTTAATCAAAAGTCATGGGAGAAAAAAATCAAATTTGGATTGGGTGGCTTGATTGTTGTACTCGTAATAAGAGCATTTATATCACGCAATATGAGTAATTATAACATATTAAGATATTTTTATTTTTTATTTCAGCCTTAAAGCAATATACTAAAGACATGAAAAAAATGATTTAAAGACTAAACCAAATAGTTCTGCTAATATTATGGATATAAAGGAGATAGTTATGGATAATTTAGCAAAAGAAATTAGAGATGTAAAACTAAAAATCACTTCACTATTATCAAAACGAAGTTCTCATATTTGTTTATATCCTGGCTGTAAAGAAAAAGCAATTTTATCTCATTCTATATCCAAGAGTATCTTAAGCTTGATAGCAAAAAATGGAAAAATCATTGAACCCATTTTCGATAGGAATTGTGTTAAGGGCACTTTTGAAGAAGCTCTTAAAGATAATAGGATTAATTTAAAACTTAAAGAAAATGGTTTGAGTAAAGCATCAACTTTTAAAGGATTTTGCCATGAACATGATAATTCAATTTTTACCAATATTGACAATAGAGGGATAGTAACTCAAAGAGATATTTTTCTACAATTATATAGAACAGCATGTATGTATTTCTTCACTTACAATATAATAAGTGAAGCAGAGCAAAAAAATGTTCACGGTTATGAATATAACTCAAATAGTGAGTTTGAACAAAAAATCCCTATAAGTTTAGATAAAATAATATTCCTTCTTAATGATTTACTAATAGATTTTCCAGAACTAGATAAGCCAATATCAATAAAACCAGATGAAATTTTCGTAACAAGACCATTCTCGAATAAAATTAACTTAAATATTGAGATATTTTATAAAAAAATTGACTTTCTATGCCCTTTAGCATTACAAAAAGATTTTACAGTATCAATGGATGGTATTTTTCAACATAGTATAATTGTTGTTACTCCATCTAAAGAATCAACAAACCTAATAATTTTATGCCACCCAAGTATTACAGGTCAATATGGAAAATTTTTCCAGAATAAAATAGGGCTCTTAAATCTTATAGAATCAATTATCATGTCCGACGCAGATTTCTACTTAGCTCCTGATGAATTTAATAAATGGGATACTCAAAAAATAAAATTCCTAGAAGAAGATTATTATTTTTTCAATGAAAGAAAATTTCTACAAGAATATGATTTTTCATTGTTTGATGAATTAAGAACTGAATTATGTAGTGATTTACCAGAAAGTTTAAAAGCGCATGAAATGGCTAAAATAAGTCATATACCTAAAAGAAAAACATTTAAAGAAAGAAATAATAGTATGTCTTGTCAAACAATTAGAGATAGACAGAAAAAAATAAATTTCACGGGAAATAAAACTGGTCTTAGTTATCCTATTGGGACTGTATAGTAGAATAAATATCACCATAACAGGAAGATGCACTGTTAATAGCTATAAGCTTTATATTGTATCACAAAAGATCAGGAAGTGTAAATGTATCTCAAAAGCTTAAAAATAATAAACTTTAGAAAATTTGGCGATAAAAACAATTTTGTGGAATTTGTTGATTCAAAAGAGGGTTTGCAAACCGATACGATCAATATTGCGACAGCAACAACATTAGTAGTCGGAAAAAACAATTCAGGCAAAACAACAATTACAAAAGCTTTGATTAAATTAATTGATAATAAAAGTTTTGAAGCAAATGACTATAATTTTTCTTATCTGAATAAACTCCTTGAAGAATACATATCTGATGAATTTGAAAACTTTCCTACTCTTGAATTTGAAATGATCATAGGATTAGATGAAAGTGACGACAATCAAGACCTCATAACAAATATTGTTCCATTTATGAATATTGAGGATACGGAATCAAAAGAATTCAATATAAAAATAAAATTAGATTTGGCAGAGACAACAGAATTTATAGATAAAGTTAAAGAGATTATTCGTGTTTACGATGATTCTATCATTCGATTCCAAAAGTATTTAAAACTACTAGATAAAACAGAAAAAAAAATCAATTATTATAATTCAGATGACGAAATAATTGAAAAGAGTAGATTTAAATTATCGGATTTAGTAAATATCAAACCAATTGCTGCAAATAAAATCATTAGTGATACAAGCCTGTCAGCTATCTTTAGCAAAATCATTCAGTACAAATACAAAACTGAAAACATGGACGAAATAAATGGCCAAATAGATACCATCAATAAGAATATGACAAAAAGAATTTCATCAAGCCATTCAGAATATATCAATGGGGCGTTGCATGCAATTGAAAATAAAGAGAAATTGAAAATCAGACTTAGCTCCGATCTTAATTTTGATATTTTGATGAAACAATTGATTAGGTACCAATATGATGAGCAAGGACTTCATATTCCAGAAGGACAGTTCGGACTAGGGTATTCAAACCTTATGAGTATTATCGGTGAAATAATAGACTATATTGAGCAATATCCAGATGAAGAATTTCACAGCAAATTGAATTTGATATGTATAGAAGAGCCAGAAGCTTTTATGCATCCGCAAATGCAAGAATTATTTATAAAAAACATAAATGAAGCCGTCACGCATTTGCTTGATGGTAGTACCAAAAAAATTAATAGCCAACTGATAGTTACGACTCATTCATCGCACATACTTAATAGCAAAATCCAGACCAGTAATTCTTTTAATAATATCAATTATATCACAATAATCAACAACCTATCTAATGTCGTCAATTTGCATGATAAAAATATTATCAGTGAAGAGGACTACCCTGACCCTACAGAACAGATAGATCGATTAAAATTCATTAAAAAGCATATAAAGCACAAAGTATCAGAGCTATTTTTCTCAGACGCAGTTATCTTTGTCGAAGGTATTACAGAAGAGACACTTCTGTCATACTACATCGCTCAAAATGATGAACTAAACAAATATTATATTAGTATCTTCAATATAAACGGTGCTCATGGTCTTGTGTACCACAGCCTTATCAATCTGCTAAAAATCCCAACCATAGTCATTACTGATTTAGACATACAAAGATCTCCAGATGAAAAAGAAGCTTTTGTTCAAATCAGAAGTTTGGAAGATAGAAAAACGACAAATAAGACAGTAGTAAAATACAATGCAAGTGATGATATCTCTTCGATAAGCAATCATTTTAATATAGATAACTTGTATCTGACTTTCCAATCAGAGCAAATCGAAGAATTCTTTGCTACAAGTTTTGAAGAAGCTTTTATACTATGTAATTTTGAGAACGATATATTAAATATAGTCTTGAAAAATATAAAACCGACAATATACCGAGACATCGTTGGTGAAGAGGAAAACCGAAGAAACTTATTAAGTGCCTCTTATAAATTGCAGAGAAAATTATCAAATAGCAAAAGTGACTTTGCAAACGAGCTCTTGTATCAGCTTAGCATAAAAGACGATGGCGATGATGTACCTGCTTTGCCAGGGTATATACAAGATGCACTTAACTGGTTAAAAAATGAATTAAAGCCTGTCGAAGAAACTCAAGAGGTAGAAGCATGAGTTTAACTCAAGAATCACCTGAGGCAATTCAGGAGGAGACGCAAATCCAGCAGGATATTTTTGATGCTATAGATAGATATCAAAATATTATTTTCAATGCTGGTGCAGGGGCTGGTAAAACGTATTCACTCATTGAAAGCCTGAAATATATCATAAATAACAAGGCTAAAAAACTTACACACCATAATCAAAATATTATCTGTATTACATATACTAATGTCGCGACTAATGAGATAAAAGAAAGACTAGGAAATACAAAATTAGTAAAGGTCTCTACTATTCATGAAAGGTTATGGGATTTGATCAGTCCCTACCGAAAACAGTTAGTTGAAATTCATAATGAAAAACTGAATGAGGAATTAGAAATTATTCAACGTGAGTTGGATACAGAAGTAAAGTTCCAAGCATATCGTGATATTAAAGACAAAGATACATTTATTGGTTTGATGTTTGAGCACAAAAGCATCTATTATCAAAACAAAGACAAAAATGCAGCTGGGTTTAAAACAGCTATCAAAGACTTTTTAAGTCAAGAGTTTCATGACTTACTGAGAAACGTTAGTAATTTCAAATCTCTTATCGGCAAACTCTACAAATTTAAAAACTATCAAATTTGTCTTGAAAAGATTGAACAGAGAGAATACAAACAAGTCGTTTATGATGCAAGATACAATAATGACAGACTTCATAAAATGATGATCAGTCATGATACTGTTTTAGAATATGCATATAGTCTCATTGATAGATATAATATGGTCAAGCAGATTATCATTGACAAATATCCCTTTATACTAGTGGATGAGTATCAAGATACTGATGGAAAAGTAATTAGAATATTAAAACTGCTGGATGATTATTCCCAACAAATAAATCACAATCTTTTCATCGGCTATTTTGGGGACACAGCTCAAAATATTTATAATACTGGCGTTGGAAAACGAATCTTCGAATTGCACACTGGATTGACTACTATAGATAAGAGGTTTAATAGACGCTCTACTAATGAAATTATTCAGGTCATAAATACAATACGAAATGACACTATTAATCAAGTGTCAATTTATAGTGATGCAGATGGTGGATCGGTTTTGTTCTATCAGGGAAGTGAAGATTCTATCGACGACTTTATTGGGCACTATAAAGCAGAATGGGAAATAAGCCATAATAATAAATTGCATTGCTTAGTGCTGACGAATGAACTAGTAGCAAAATACAATAAGTTTGATAATTTTTTTCAAAAACTCAAATTGACACCATATTACAAGATAAATTGGAATAGTGTTACCACAGAGATTTTAAGTAACGATTTGTCAAAACTTGGAGTAATCTCAAATTTACTTTACAGACTAGTTGATTTCAAACAAAAAATTGAAAATCCAAAAACTCCTATTATTGATATTTTGAATGAAAAGATATATAAGCATCTCACTTTTGCAGAATTAAAAGAACTAATTGTACTTCTAAAATCAATAAATGGAAGTTCTATAAAAGACTTTGTTGAGTCAATGTTTCATATATACTCTGAAACAGAAATCCAAAAATATAAAAGAGTAATTGAAGAGTTGTTTGACATAGAAGTGATAAATACAGAATCGCTAATGGATTACATATTATATAGATTGTTTCCAAATATTGAAGAAGATGCAATTGATAGTGCAAAACAAACTATTTCTGAGTTATTAGAAGTAGATTATGATGAATATATTGCTTGGTTTGAATTTGTAAATAAAATCGAAAATCAAGAGATTGTTTACCATACCTATCATGGAACAAAAGGTGAAGAGTATGAAAACATTATCATAGTGATGCAAAATGATTTTGGAAGAGATAGGAATAAATTTGCATATTATTTTAATAATTACTCAAATGAAAACAATTTAACTGGTGATGACTTAGAGAAGTTTATCAATACCAAAAACCTGCTCTATGTCTCATGTTCACGTGCAATAAAAAATTTACGGATTTTGTACATTAATGACATTACTGATTTTCGAAGCGGTATCGAAGCTGTTTTTGGCAGTATTTATGAGTATAAAACTTAAACCGAACAGGTAAAACCTATCTGTCATTATATCAAAGGATATAATGATAAAAAATACCAATCTAATAAAATTTAAAAAAAATTAATAATGGCCCAAATTTACGGAGTAAATACAATAGGGTTTTCTCAAAACAAATATTAGCACAATATAACTTCAATAGCATATGAATATCAAAACGGAAATATATGAAATAGTTAAAAATCACAAATTGCGCTCAAATTATGTTAGAAACATAGTTCAACAGAACAGGTCTATTCAAACCAATAATAACCAACTTGTCATACCAAAAATTATTATTCAATACTGGCACAATCCAACTGAAATTCCTGAAGATGTCCAAAAATGTTTAGATAGCTGGAAAAAATTAAAAACAAAGGGGTTTAGGATCATCTTATTTAATGATAACTTAGCAAGGAGTTTTATACGAAAAAATTTTTGTAGCGAGCATCTAATTGCATTTAATCAATGCAAGCACCCTGCAATGAGGTGTGATTATTTTCGATTATGCTACATTTACAACAATGGGGGAATCTATATTGATGCAGATGAAGTTTATAATGGAAAAGATATAGAAATGCTCCTATTCAATGAAAAACTTAAACTTCAACCACTTTGTTATGATGTAAATACTAAATCGATGATAGCTTTTGACACATTTGTCACCCAAAGGAATTACTCTGAAAAATGGATTTTTTATATTAATAATAATCCAATCATAGCTCCTCCTAATCATTCCCTTATCCTCAAAGCACTTAACAAAGCAACTCAGAATATAATTAATTCCATTTATGCTTATAATGACATTCAATCAATTACAGGCCCCGGCAATCTTACATCTTCCTTTGTAGAATTCTCAATGTGCAATAAAAATAAAGGCAAAGAGGATGACGCAATTAGTTTTATTGATTGGGGAAAATATTCACAATGCCAATGGAATTTAAACTATAGAAAAGATATCAGAAATTGGAGACGTTGGAAAACAAAAACTTCTCAAACTCAAACGAAAGCTACCATTCGCAAAGTATTATGAATATTGTTAACGAATCAAAATCTTTTGATCGCTTGATCCTAAATATAAAAAAACTCAAAAGAAATCTACGTCTGAAATCAGAGATTAGAATTTTTGATATAGAAAAGAAGAATCTTCTGACACATATAAATAAGATATTTGTTGTAAATCTTGACAGGCAAAAATCCCGATGGAAGAATTTAATAAAAGAAGTAAAAGTACAGAAATCAATAAAAGGAAAAACCTTGTATGACTTTCTGGAGCGGGTAACAGCAATTGATGGAAACTCTATCAATCCTGCTGGATATTCTTCACCAGAAGTAAATGGTTTGTATAATCTAAAAGAACATTTTTTTATTGATCCTGATCCCAGATTATCTCATCTAGTTCGAAACAAGGATATAAAAATAAGTATGACAGCTGCTGAGATTGCTGTAGCTTTATCACACATCAAAATTTGGAGAAAAATTGTACAAGAAAAAATCCCTTCAGCGCTTATCCTTGAAGATGATATATATTTTGATGATAAATTCGCTATGACTTCTAAAAAAGCATGGGAAGAACTCCCCATTGACAACAAAGGGAATAAAAAGTTTGATCTTCTATATTTTTCATTTCGAGAGGTTGATAATGGTGCTGAGAAAATTCAGTATTCAGCAAATCTTATGCGACCTGTTAGAGGATATTGGTGGCTATCTGGATATGTTCTTTCATACCAGGGAGCCCAAAAACTACTTAAGTTATTACCTGTCTGTGGGCCTGTAGATATGTGGATAAATATGCAATTCCAAAATTTGTCTGTTTTTTCAGTTTCAAATTCAATTATTCACCAAAGAAGAGATTTGAAATCAGACAATTCTTATTCAATTATGCCAATTCTTTCAAGAACAGGAATACATTTGGAAGAAAAAGGAAGAAAATCTAAATCATTAATTACAAAAAAACCAATATTTGCAATTGGACTAAATAAAACAGGAACGACAAGCTTGCATTTTGCACTCACTTTATTAGGTTACAAATGTTGCCATTGGATTAGTGAAGATTTTTCTAAAGTAACCTCTGAATTAATCGAAAATAAAAGACCTTTACCATTTGATGCTTACACTGATGTAGAAAGCATTACAAAGAATTATATAGAGTTAGACAGACAATACCATGATGCAGCATTTATATTGACTACTCGAAAATTAGAAGATTGGATTTCAAGCAGATCTCGACATGTTATCAGAAATAGAACTGAGAATTCAAAAGGAGCAAGTCATTCTTGGGTTGATATTAATATCGAATATTGGAAAGAAGAAAGAAAAGAACATCATGATAGAGTAATTAATTATTTTAAGAATAGGAAAGAGAAGTTACTTGTTCTAGATATCTGTGGTGGAGAAGAGTGGGAACCTCTTTGCAATTTTCTTAAATTACCAATACCTGATGCAGCCTTTCCGAATGTCGACCCCCTTATTAAGCTACAAACCTTAAGTCGCAGCCTGATGAATCGTATTCCAATTGATGGTAGAAGTAGTATAGCTTTAAGGCATGACAATCAACCATGGATTAAAAAACCAAATAATATTAAAAACTACATTGGTAATAGTAATGATATTGTTGGTTTTGGAAATAGAACAGGCTCTTTCTTACCTGAAATTACTGACAATTTTAATAAGATAAGTCCCATTAACTGGGAACTTTTAGAAAATACATTCCCATATAATCTTGTTCAATTTTCTCCAAATAATGTAAAACTAAAAAGTACGGGAGGTATTAATATTGAGTTTAAAAAAGAGAAGCTTGTAGAAAGAGATTATACATCTGGAGCATTACGAACTAAATCTGAGTATAAATTTGGGCGATTTGAAATCGAAATAAAACCAGTAAAAGCAAATGGCTTAATTTCGGCATTTTTCTTATACCGTATTGATCCTTGGCAAGAAATTGACATTGAGTTTTTAGGATTTGATACTTCAAAAATGCTTGCAAACGTGTATTTCAATCCTGGCGAAGATGGGACAATGAATAACTATGGAGATAGTGGTACACCTGTCCTAATTGATCTAGGTTTTGATGCATCTATTGACTTTCATCATTATGCTATAGAATGGGATCCTTATGAGATTCGTTGGTTTGTTGATAATGATTTAGTTCACGTAAGAACAACAGGTTACCCAACTCCTATCCCCGATTTACCAATGAAAATACATATTAACTTGTGGGCCACTGGCAATGCTAAGCTTGCTGGGAAATTTAAGCATACTGATATAACACAGAAATTGGAAATAAAATCAACGATCCTATCCAAATGGTCAGAACCAGTTGTAATGGAATGCTTAGAATTATAACAATAATGGATCAAAACAAAATTAAATTGCAAAGATTAGTCATTTTGATTAATACAGTTATGAAAGTAATTTCATCATTTCAAGCAACATCTATTTTAATCTAAAGTTTCCCCGTTTTTTTTGGGGTGTTCTTTGAAAACTTGATTTTCTCAGATCCACTATACTTCTGTTAATCATCATCAGAAAACTTTAGAATTAAAAAAAATGCAATTTTTTTAAATCTATAGCAATGGTGATTTTTGAAAAATTTTTTCTCATCTTTTTTGTGAGATGCCCAGTATCAGCGTTTTCAGTTGTTTTAAGCCCCTCGAAAGAGAAAAGATGATTTTTTTGAGGTCTTTGGCAGTACTATTCAGTGAGCTTTGTTTACTTTTGTCAAGTTTTAAGACATAACATGTTTATTGTAAAAAGCTTACAAATTGCAGTCAGGTGGCTGAACATGCTATATTACTCTATTATCAAAATTAAAAAAAAGGAGTAATACAACATGTTCAGTAATTGCAAATTTAGCACATTAATAGATGAAGTTGCAACAGTAATTCCGAGAAAAGACAGAAGAATTATTTTTAAAACCATTATAACCGGTTTGATTATCAGCGAAGGCAGTAAATGTATTTCAGCAATTTATCGTCTGTTTGCAATAATGATGCTGTCTAATAAGATATCGAGAAAAAAATATTACGGTTTTCTGCAGTCAGGAAAACTTAAACTTGCTTTAGTATGGAAAAAACTTTTTACAATACTTGGTGATGATATCCAAACATCCGGCAGACTTCTTGTAGCTCTTGATGATACAACATATGGAAAGACAGGAAAGAAAATTGCAAACTGCGATACTCATTACGATCATGCGGCTAAACTGAACAGCTCTAAATATCTTTTTGGACATTGCCGTGTTGTTCTCGGGATACAAAAGTTTATCCATGGACGCTGGGCATGTCTGCCCGTAAAACAAAAAGTTTACCGGCTTAAAAAATCTGTAGATAAAAAAGAATTTAAAACTAAGATAGAGATTGCCGGAGAACTGATTAATGAGCTGTATGAACAGTTTTCTATTCCTATGCTGGTAGTTACTGACAGTTGGTTTGGTAATAAGTCATTGACAAAAGTTTTAAACTCCTATAAAGAATCAATGCATATCCTTACTCGTTTAAGAATTGATTCAGCTCTCTATGATTTTCCGCCTGAAAGTAAAGCAAAAAAAAGAGGGAGAAAGAAAATTTACGGTATTCGATTACCAAAGTTATCGAAGCTGGCAGCGACTCTTGATAAAAAAGAAGATTATTTCTTCATTTACGGCAAAAGCAGAAAATGTGAATATTCAGAATTTTTATGTATGCACAAAGGATTTAAAACCAAAGTTAAAGTTGTTCTTGTTCACTATAAAAACGGATGGTTCTTTCCAATTGTATCTACCGACTGCAGCCTGACGGCTCAGCAGATGATAGAATATTATTCTGCAAGATGGAAAATAGAAAGCGGTTTTAAAGAACTTAAACATGAACTCGGTGCTCTGGATAATCAGGCAAGAAAAAGGAATTCTGTAGAAAATCATTTTGATCTGTGCTGCATTGCCATGACCGCAGCATGGATATACACTATAAAACAGGAGAAGGCTCCTGTTAGAAAATTTAAAACTGCAAGAGCAAATTCATATGCTTTTGCTGATATAAGAAGAAAAATTAAAAACGAATATTATGAGAGTTTTAATTTTATGGATATTTGCTCTTCAAAAGGCAAGTCACTGATAAATTATATTAGAGATATCATTTTTCAGTGTGCCGGGTAATTTTTTAACTCTCAAAAATAAGGAATGTTTAGTTTTAATAAAAACTGGATTTAATTCAGAAACAATTTCTTTTTTAGGGTTATACTGGAGCAAATGGCCTATGCATATAATGTGCTAAAGAAGATAATATAGATATTAATAAAATAAAACCGCATGCCTGTATTTCAGCACGAAAAGAAATCCATCCAGAATCAGGAAAATTAAATGGTTATTTTTCAGATTACATTCATCATAATCTCAAAATATAGGGTGAATGTTTTAATTATGATCTAGACAAAGGTGCTGTAATTGTACGTATTAGCTCTAGTTTAAAATCTAAAAATGATGTAATTTTCTCGATAACTCTGCAGAGATTTTCTTTAATATATTATATGAGATCTATGAAAAAAACATGAAAAATAAGTGTAAAGAATTTACTAATCTATTAGCTGTCCAAGGAAAAATATTAAGTAAAATGAAGTCTTTTTTCGAGACAAAATATGTCGAAATGAATGACAGTTACCTAATGGATAAGGATAGATTATTTCCCAAAAGATGAAGTTTAGCCTTGTGTATGTGATATTTTTGAGGAATAATAGATATCATCTAGAAGTTTACCCAATTATCAATGAACCAAAATAATGCTAATATTTCCAGCATGAATACTGATTTTATTTCAATATTTGTAATGAAAACAGCTATCTCAGTATAGATGGTCTTGATAGTGTTTTTAAGGTTATTTTAATAAATAATAGTGGAAAAGCTGAAGGGATCAGTGCCATTTTTCATGCTGTGATGCTAGATTTTCGATTTCACTAATAATATCTTTTTGTTTAAACGTCAATTTTTTGCAAATCTGATAAATTATAAAAATAACTAAAACACCTAATCCAATATACAGATCATATTTCTTAGTTCCAAGAATTACTTTTTCGACTAAGTTGCCAAATGTATAACCAAGAAATACAGCAATTAAAGAATAAAATAATGAACCTATAAGATCGAAGATAATAAATTTAATTCTGCTATAGTTTAATACACCTATAGTTGCTGGAACTACGTATCTCATTCCCGGTACAAACCTAAAGAGTAAAATTACAAGAAAAGGGGATTTTGCAAAATAGTAGTTAACAGATTTAAGCTTTTTTATATATTTATAATTACGCCGATTAATTGTTCTCTTTCGCTTACGAATAAAAGTACCAACTGTAAATAGCATATGATTATAAAGCATAGCACCTATAGTTGCTGAGATAATAACACTTGTTATAGTCAGTTCTCCATGATGAGAAATAATACCACCAATGAATGCAATATAATTACCTAGAATTACTACGCCGAGGCATATTGCCAAATTTCCATATGCCATTATGTAACTGTTGTATTCCATTCATTTCGCTTTAAAGTAAATTATTAATGGTTAAAACTGTTATATAGATTCATAGCGAGATTTTGAAACTCCGAATATTCTGCAAATAAGAATTCCTGATCTTCTTCCTGTTATTCTTCGATTATCTTCTTCAAACCCCATTCATTACAAATATTTTCTTAAATTTTCCTATTTTCTTCCCTAAAATCTTCTTTTTGACTTATCTTCTTATTTTCTTCATTTTTATTTTAGGAATTTTAGATGAAAAAGCTGAAAATAAGATGCAGAAACTGTGGTAATTACTTTTATCCTGACAAATACAATTCCCATCATCAGAAATACTGCAGTAGAATCGAATGTCGTAAAGCCAGTAACAGAGCTTCAAGCAAAACCTACCGAAAAAAGAAGTCAAAGGAAGCTGCTTTTCGCGAGTCAGAATCATCCCGCGCAAGGGATTGGTACTCAAAACACAGCCTAAAAGTTAAAAACAGGAAAAAAAGTTGCAAAAAAGTTTCTGAAAAAAAAGTTATACGTGATTTCGCTCAGGTAGAAAAGCTCAAGGACGAGATGGTGTCTCTACGTGATTTCGCTAATCTGCAATCATTTATACTGCAAGGAGTTATATATCAGTTGACAGGGTTTGGTTTACGTGATGACATAAGCAATTATATTCGCAGAATGTATGATAAAGGCAGAGAGGTTTCAGCAGCAAGTCCTGAAACAAATTTATTAATACAAAACCTGCATTATGAAAGGCAACAAAATGAAGTACAAAAGAATGATTGTACCGGAAAGAAGACGTAAAATTCCTGCACATTTCAGCTGGATAGATCACAGAGTTGTGAGAAACGGTTATACACGAAAGTGTTCAGCGCGGGCACTTGGCTTTTATTTATTTCTGCTTAGCGTATCAGACATTGATGGTCTCAGTTATTACGGAAATCAAAGAATTTCAAGAGAAATCAATATACAGGCAAATGACCTGGAAGATTTACGCAAAGAGCTTATAAATGCCGGTTTAATAGCGTATTCCGAGGGTATATATCAGGTTCTTGAGCTTGAATCAGAGAATAAAACGTTACCCGAGAATACCTATAACGGCAGCCGTAAAGTAAGTGAAATACTTGAAGAGATGTTTTCGGAGGTAAAAAAATGATAGACTACCAGACATTTTGTGAAATAAAGCGCATGTATAATGAGCAAAAACTAAGTCCGAATCAGATAGGAAAAATACTTGGAATAGATCAGAAAACGGCATCGAGATGGGCTAACAGAGAGCGTTTCAGTAAAAAAGTAACATTGAGACGTACCTGTGTTATTCACAGTTTTTCAGAACGTATCGACAACCTTATAAAAGAATGTCCTGAGTATAGCGCTCAGCAAATATTTCAGATGATAAGCGAAGAAGACTATAAAGGTTCATACAGTACAGTTGCACATTATGTTGCAAAAGTAAAAAGCAGACATAAAAAAGCTTACCTGACACTTAAGTTTGAACCGGGAGAATGCGCACAGGTTGACTTTGCAAGCTGCGGCAGCATAAAATTGAACAGCACAAGCAGGAAGTATTATGCATTTATCATGGTACTTTGCTACAGTAAAATGATGTATGTTGAATTCATCTATAATCAGAATCAGGAGAACTTTCTCCAATGTCACAGGAATGCATTTGAGTATTTTGGAGGTATTCCAAAAAATATAATGGTTGATAACTGTAAGGTAGCTGTGCTTGAACATAACAGGCACGGAAATATAAAATTCAACCCTCAATATCTTGACTTTGCTTATCATTACGGCTTCAATATAAAAGCCTGCGGTGTCAGAAAACCAAACGAAAAAGGTCAGGTCGAAAAAGCCGTAGACTATCTTAAGGGAAACTTCCTGAGAGGGAGAGGTATTGTTTCGGGTATTGCTTTTCTAAACAGCATCTGCAGATACTGGCTTGACAATCTGGCAAACACAAGAATTCATAAAACAACACGTAAGCGGCCTGTTGATATGCTGCAGCAGGAAAAGAACGATCTTGGAAATATAAATGTGCTTCCTTATGACTGCTCTGCAGTCAAAACTGTAAGGGCCAACAGCCAGTTCAGAGTTGTTTTTGATACAAACAAATACTCAGTTCCTGCAAATTTTGCTTCAACGGTACTTACGGTCAGAATATATCCGGATAAACTTTTATTTTACCATGATGACTCTCTTATTGCAGAACACAGGCGCTCATACGAAAGATATCAGGATTTCGAAAATTCAGAGCATATCAAAAAGCATCTTCAACAGAAAAGAAATGCAAGAGATCAGAAGATGATGTGTTCATTTCTTGCTATTACACCTAAAGCTCCTGATTACTACAGAGGCTTAAAAGAAAAAAGATTTAATTCAAAAGATCACATAAGGAAAATTCTTGCTTTATGTGATCGCTACGGCAGGCAAAAGACTGCGTCGGCAATGGAAGATGCGCTTGAACTTGAAGCATTCAGCAGTGAATATATTGCAAATCTTTTAGAGCAGAGAGAACGCTTTACTCCAGCTGAATCACCACTGCATTTACTGAGAAACAGAGACTGCCTTGATATTGAAATTAAACCCACTGACATGAGTGTGTACACAGCTATTGAGAAAGGAAGATAAAATGTCTGAAAACTACAGTTCACTTATTAACAATCTGAAACTTTTAAAACTTGGTTATACTGCTGATAATTTTATCAAAGCTGCAGCTCATGCAGGAAAAAATAAACTTGACTATATCGCATTTCTGGAAAATCTTATATCGGGAGAGACTGCTGCAAAGCAGGAAAAAAGTATAGCAAACAGAATAAAAAAAGCCAGATTCCCATTTTGCAAAACTATGACCGGGTTTGACTGGGAACATCCAGACAAAATAAACCGCCTGCAGATAGAAAATCTCTTCAGACTTGATTTTATCAATGAAAACAAAAACATTATTTTCATAGGTAACTGCGGGCTTGGCAAATCACATATTGCAATAGCACTTGCATTAAAAGCATGTTCTAAAGGATATTCGACTCTCTTTACTCCTGCTGTGGACATAATAAATAATCTTGCAGCGGCAAATGCAATAAACTCTCTGGAAAAGGCTATCAAAAAATATACTCTCCCTAAGATTCTGGTGATTGATGAACTTGGATATCTGCCTATTGACAAGCTCGGTGCGAATCTTTTGTTTCAGGTTATATCAAAACGCTATGAGACAGGATCTATTATTTTGACAGGTAACAGAGCTTTTAAGAACTGGCCCAAAGTTTTTAATAATGACAGCACTGTAACAAGTGCTGTTCTCGACAGGCTACTGCATCACAGTGAAGTTGTAGTTATTGAAGGTGAAAGCTACAGAATGAAAGATCGAATAGAAAATTAAACAATATTTGCAACGTTAATTCCTGCCGTTTTCGTTACTGCAAACGGACAGGATTTTTGCGTTCATATACAAAAATCAGGAATTCTTATTTGCAGAATATTCGGAGTTTTCAACTAAAGCTAACATATAGATCTATCATAATTAGAATAAACTTTTACTGATCATTGTAATTATTAGCAATGAATTGTATGAAAAACATACGCTTACATACGATAATACGGTTCTTTTCAACTCTATTTCTTTATCATGTTCACATGTATGTTTAGTACTCTGCTGTTTTAAAATATTAAGGATAATTCAATAAACTCTAAAATTAAAGCTAAAATAAAGTTATTAAAAATAGAGGCATAAAATGCAGACTGAAATCAGCATTTATATGTCAAAATCATCAAATAATCATATCACTAAGGTAGTTATATTGAGTATGCTATTTAATAGCAATTTTTGTTAGTTTTTAGAAGTACTTAAGTCTTTATGAATTATATAAATATAGTTTTAGTGATTATTGATTGATATGACCTTGGGAAGATTTGAACTATCCCATGTTCGAATACCCTGCATAACAAACTTATCTTTAGTTTTGGCAATGTATGAACCCCATTGCATAGCTGAGTTATATGTTTGATTGAAGTTATAATTATTATTTACAGTAGGTCTTATTATCATTATACCCTGTTGTCTGTAATGAATTAAACCTCCTGCATCTTCTATATTCAAAGTCTTAGTCCATGTTCTTTGAGCTGCTAATCCAGGATAATAGAAGGATTGAATTTTATTGCCGTTAAGAATGAAACAGATATGATAGTGATGATTTAAGTCTGTTGATGTTTGTTCTCTTACCCAAATGTAGTGGGGCTCGTATACTTTATAATCTAGTTGTTTAATAAACTTTTCTTTCCAACATCCAAACAGAGTGTTATCTACCGGATACTTCATGTTTTGAGGGAAGTTAACTGTAATCATTACAAAATATACTTTTGAATGATGTTTTATTGCATAGTCTAAACGTTCTTGTAATGCTTGTACTATTTCATTGTGGTAATTGTAGTTTGAATTGAGGATACCATTATATTTAGAGTTGGTTATGATGTTATGTTGTCTCATAATTATGTTCCTTTAAGTTAATGATGTTTTGATTAATCTTCTAAGTCTTTGAAGCTCCCTGTATGTAGTAATAATTGTTTGAGTGTAATCTAGGTAAATAGGTAAGTAATGAAGATGTTATTCTCTTTGGTTTATACTCTTCTCTATAAATCTATATTTCTTTAATTTAACAATATAATTTATCTATATATCTTTCTCTCTATATATACATTACATATATACCTAGTTAGCAGGGTGTATTGACAACAGAGCAAAGACTGTAAAGTTTGATAATTCTTCTGATTATTCTTTGGAAGTATATTTCTCTAACTTAAGTACTTATAATATGATACAATACATTTTTAATAAACGGTTAGAAATGTGCGATGTGTGTTAAAAAATATTAACCTCAATCATCCTATGTAATTCATACATAGGAGGTTTAAAATGAATACACATTCACAAATAAGACCTAAAATAGTCAAACTTATCTCAAGATTACTCCGTCCATTAACTGAAGAAGGGGTACTGTCGGTATCAGAAGAAAAAGAAATTCTTACCAATTTAAAGCATCTGGCAGATAAAGGAACATTAGCTCCACCAATAGTTCCAAAATTAGTCGATATGAATCAGGCAGCAGAAATGTTAGGAATTGGAATATCAAATTTTAAAAAACTTGAGAGAGATGGAGCTTTCCCATTTAAGAGAAGGCTTGTCGGTTCAAGTGTTCGATTTAGAAATACAGATATTATCGAATTTATTATGTTTAATCAAAATTAACAAGTTTCAGATTTGGGATTCCGTGGTCCCAAATCTGAGTCTCTCGTTTTGGTTTTAGCTCTTATTTTATCAATATTACTTTTTGAAACTTTATAATATTCAGCCATTTCAGTTGAAGTCATATTACTGTTGCGCATTTCTATTATTAAATCTCTTTTTTGACTCAATGTTAATTTTTTCCATGGAACATTCGGCATATTTCTTAAAATATTTTTTTCTTCTATTTTTTCTTTATTTGTTTTATTATCTTGCAACTCAACAAGTTTTTCTTTAATTAACTTAGCTTTAATTTTCTGAAGTTTTTCGTTTGTAAATGAGTGAATATCTATACATTCCTCTAACTTCCATCTTGGATATTCCTCTGCAGGATCAAAAGAAACTAAAATTGGTTTTATATCTTTCTTTGATGAACTTCTAATTTTCTCAGGATATATATAAAGCACAATTTCTTTTCTTTCTTTTAGCTCTTCTAAAAACAATATGGCAGCCAATCTATCTCCACTATCTACAATTCTTATTAAAGAACGTATATAATCAATTTCAAGTTCATAGTTAGACATAGTTAATAGAAAATCTGTTTTGTTTTTTATAGCACTGGTTCCCAGTATTTTATCTCTGCTATTAGCATGGTGAATAAGCAAGACAGAAAGCCCTGATTCTTTTAAAGCATCAAGCCAAGTAAAAAATTTTTCAAAGTTACCAATATAAAAACCTTTTGGCACAAGGGTTGTAAGATTATCAAAGATAATTAATTTTAGTTTTTTTCTACCTTTAAGAGCAAGTTGTCTATTAATGTCTTTAATATCTTTTTCCATCTTTAATTGATTTTCTCTCAATGATAAATCTGTGCTAACTCTTCTTGCGATAAATTCACCCTTAACAGAAGAATCACTTTCGATATAGCCTTTATCAAGTAAAGAAATTCTATCCTCAATATCTGTTCTACTCATTTCTCCTGATATATAGTAAACACTTCTAGCAGTTGGCACATCCCATCCATCTAGGACATTAACTCCCTTTGAAACAGCTAATCCAATAGATAATGCAAGCCAGCTTTTCCCAAGCCCTGCAGGTGCATATAAAACAACTATATTATTTTTTTTAAGAAAAGGTTTTAGTATAAAAACATCTTTATTTTTTTGATAAGCTCCATCTGATACTATAAATCTATTGATATAGTTTAGGACTTTTTTAGGTAATGAAAACCCTTTTGTTTTTGCAAGCTCTATTAATCCATTCCCAGTTATTACGTTAAATTTATATTGTGGAAGTAGTTCTGGAAATTCCATAAATTTTAGAGCTCTATTTGAACAATCTATTATGGAAAAGTCTATATAAGGACTTTCCATAAATTTTTCAAAAAGCTCAAGAGCAATTTTAAATCTTATCTTAAACTCAGAAGTATTATTATATATCAGTAAATAATATACCTTTCTATTATTGAAAGTACTCCATGCTACATGTTCAATAGCATCTTTTCCTCCATACCATGATGTAAAAACCATATTTTCATTTGGGCTATACTTAGATGCTAGTTTTAAATCTTCAGTTATTACAATAAAGGCACGTTTATATTTGATAATGCAGTCAAGATTAAATAAAGGCTGCTTTATACCTGGTAACAAACACTGTGAGATACCCCAGACCTCTCCTGATTTTATCCAATACGTTACTGGCAGTATAACATTTTCCCCATTGAATAAAATTTCTCTTACGGTATACAATAATACTCCATTTTCACCATAAAAATTATAAGTATTAATGCTGTCAAGTTCTATTCTCTTGGGATTATTAATAGCGCTTCGTCTCCAAGGTCCTTGATTTACTTCATTATAAGGAGAGAATATATTATCATCATTAGTATTAATTCTTAAATGATCCGCAAGTTTGTATGTAGCTAATACATCATCATAATCCCTATTTTTATTATAAATATTATTATGGATAGCAAAAAGGCGGATTAATACAAAACTACTTTTATTAAATTCTGGTAAAGTATTAATAGCAATTTGGGTTTCAGTATTAATATCATGCACATTGCGAGTTATAAAATATGGATTATAGCATAATTGTCTTAAGTTAATTTTATATTTTGATGAAGTAACCCAAGCTCCACTTATTTTTACTCCTGGTAACCATGTGCTTGTTTTATTTGAGTTATTCAATGTACATATTAACTTAAATTCGACTTTGGCTGCCAATAGAATATATTTTTCAAGATCCCAATCACTTTTCACGGGCAGATTTGACCATGATAACTCATTCAAATATTTCTCTATACATGAATCATCTTTATTTTTCTCAGAGAGCAAATTTATATCTTTATACATATTCTTTTAAAATTGGTTGATTAGTTTTGTATATATTTATTTTTATACTTATAATAATATTGTATAGAAATATAGTCAATTTTGATATATTTTTACACTGTAAATACACTATTTTATATAATTTTTACATATCTATTTTTACGCATGTTTTTTGACCAAAAAATTATTGAATTAAACTAAAAGTGATTTAATTTTTTGTATTATATCTGATTTGTCATTCAGGCTATCTATGTAGTCAAGGACTTTATTAATTTTGTCCTGTGGAGTATTATTGCCAGAGGATATATCAAAATTTCCATATATTGTGGCAATGGCTTTTTCCTGAGCCTCTTCTCCGATGTGGGTATAGTATTTATCGACAATTTCAGATTTGGCTCCGATAATTGAAATAACAACAGCACGGGAAACCCCCGCTTCTGCACAGTGACTTACAAAACTGTGCCTTAGTGAATGAAATCCATAGACTGTTACTTTCTTTTTTCTTCCTGGAACTTCTATTGAAGGTTCAAGACCTATCCATTTTATGACTCTCAATGCATCGATATTTACAAGATTGTTTCCAACATTTTTACCATTCTTATCAAGTCTATTATATCGCTTTGCAACGTTAGAGCAGACATACTGATCAGTTTTCCAAGCTAATGCTTCTTTCAATACGCTAAGCAGCTTTGGAGCAATTGGAATTGAAACTTCTTTGCCGGTTTTAAATTGTTTTACCCAAATTCTTCTTTTATTCAAGTCAACATTTTGCCACTTTAAAAGAACGCAATCTTTAAACCTTTGCCCTGTAAACATTCCAATGTAATAAACCACTCTCATTTCAGGTTTGAACATTACTTTATGTTTATCATCTTCCAAAACATTTAATAGCTGTTGTTCCTGTTCATAAGTAAAGCTTAAACGTCTTACGCTGTTTTCTTGTTCTTCCCTAACTTTTCTTCTTAAAGACTTAGATTCAAATGGATTTTTATAATCTCTGTATTCCTGTAAAACATCAAATATTTTTCTTAATCTACCAATTTTTCTATTATGGGTACTTACTGAAATATTTTGTTTGCGTAGATGTTCAGAATACTCAAAAGCAACTTCTTCGTTTATCTCATGGAACATTCTATTTTCATCATTAATGTAATCAATAAATTCATTAAATGTGCTTTTGTAGCCAAGAACTTCGGCTACTGTAGAAGGATTTGCTTTCTGGGGATGTTTTGAGTAAGCTTTCCACACATCGGTTAACTTGATTGTTTTGTGCTTTTTTACAAGGTCTCTGGCATGTTTAACATGAGCGGAAATTATCTCTACAGTTGTTGCTTTTAAAACAGGTATCATTTCTTTAGCTTTAGAAACTGCATCTTGCTTTTTAGTGGTTTTTAAGCTGACACACTTGCGTTGGCCGTTAACCTGATATCGAAAATAATAGTTTCCATTTGCCTTCTTTTTAAAAACACTGCCTATTTCAAGCTGAACTGGTTTCTCGCTCATAACAATCTCCTCAAATATTGATAAAGTAATAAAAATATCTGATATGACTCATTATAGCTTATTATTGAAGATATGAAAAACAAAATGGCAAAAAATGGCAAAAAAAGCAGAAAATTGAGTGTAAAATGGTACTCGGGAGAGGATTCGAACCTCCGACCCACGGTTTAGGAAACCGTTGCTCTATCCCCTGAGCTACCCGAGCACATTTGAGATTTAAAAGTTTTTAAATATAACACATAACTTTAGTCTGTAAATGGTTATTTAATAAAAAATAACCATTTACTTTAGAGAATGCTTAGAACTATTATTTAAAGTTTTTTTAAAATAGTATTCATCCAGTCATCAGGCAATTCCCGGATAACATCTGCAAGTTTGTCTTTCCATAACAAAGCATATTTGTTAAGGTCATCCCTGGTATATCTGTGAGATACAATTTTATATGTATCTGCTTTATATAAAACAATATCAAGTGGATAATTAACATCTGTTGCACTCATTTTTGTTGCATTAAAAGCAAGAAAACCTACCTTTAATGCATATTCCATAGAAGATTCATAGTCCAGCATCATGTTTAATATAGGTTTGCCAAATCCGGTGTTACCGATAATAGCATAAGGAGAACTGTAACCTACTTCAATCCAGTTGCCTTCAGGATATAAAAGATAAAGTTTGTGTTCTTCGTCATCTTCAAGCTGACCTGCAACCAGAGTATGAATATTAAATGCGAGACTGCTTTCTTTTAGTGCCGCTTTATCTTCATTGGCCACCCTTCGTACCTGTTTAGCAAAAGCATTTACAGCTTTATAAAGTTTATTGTAGTTAGGGGTTTCCTCTTCAATAACTTCCTGAAAGTATGTCAGCGCTTTGTCACGTAAAGATCTCAGCCCTGAACTCATAATATAAAATGTATGATGGCCTGTTGTTACCGGAATAATTACTTTTGTAGCGGTGGAACATGATGTACCGCTTGTAATCATGGTATCAGCTAAACCTACCAATCCATCTTTTACTTTCATTGTAAGACAAAATGTCATATTCAGACTACTCCTGATAAAGTGCAAAGCATGAATTAATAGCTTTATCTATGTTTAATAATTTTTTCTCAATTTTAACAATATACTCATGGAGTCCGGTTTTGATAATTTCATTGACATCTGTGAAATCCAGACGAGAACGAAGTTTACCCATACGTTTTTCTGACTTAGAAGTAAATGTTCCAATTTCTGTTCCATTTATTCTATGTGCTGTGAATTCTGCTTTAATCATACAATAATGAATAGAGCGCGGGAAATGCCTATTGAGGACTAAGAAATCAATAATATCAGGAATATTTACAGATCTGTGAGATTGTTTATACATTTCATATGCGCCTGCTGATTTTAACAGTGCAGACCATTGGAGCATATCAAGAGGTGAGCCTATCATATTTGCTGAAGGAAGGAGATAATAATATTTCATATCAAGAATTCTGGCTGTTTTGTCTGCTCTTTCAAGACATTTGCCAATAAATCCGAAATCCCATGCTTCAGAATGTGTTAGTGTTGCTTCAGTTATACCCCAAAAAGCATTACATCCTTTTATAACTTCAGTTAAAAAGTCTTCAAGATTGATGCGTGACCAATTTCGTTTACTGGTTGCTTTTAAAACTTTATGGTACATTCCGTTTATTTGCATCCACATTTCATTTGAGATTACTTCTCTGACAGTCCTTGCGTTTTCTCTTGCTGTGGAAATGCATGAAACAATAGAATTAAGGTTATCAGTATCAGCAGTTAGGAAATGCACTACATTTTCTCTTGTATAATTATCCAAATGTTTAGATTGAAATAAAGAATAGTCTCCTGTTGTCAAAATGAGTGGCTGCCATTGACCATGAATACCTGTTGGTAGGTCAAGTATCATGTTATGATTTGCCTGAATTAAACGAGCATAATTTTCAGCTCTCTCGATATACCTATTCATCCAATATATAGAACTTGCAACTCTACTTAACATTATTGTGCCTCCTCTCCATTATTTTCATGAAGTGCTTTTTGAAGAACCCATGTATCTTTGCTGCCACCACCCTGTGATGAGTTAACGACCAGAGATCCTTTGCGTAGAGCTACGCGTGTTAATCCGCCCGGAACAACATAAGTTTCTTCTCCGGATAATATAAACGGTCTTAAGTCAACATGACGTCCTTCCAGGTGATCTTCAATTAAAGTAGGTACTCTGGATAAAGACATTATTGGCTGAGCAATGTAACCTCTTGGGTTTTCATTAATCTTATCAATGAATTCTTTCTGTTCTTTTTTAGTAGAAGCATTACCAATTAACATACCATAGCCGCCAGATTGATTTGCTGCTTTAACAACCATTTTCTCTATATTTTCACAAACATGCTTTCTCTGCTTTTCGTCTGCACACAGGTATGTAGGAACATTCGGTATAATAGCATCCTCACCTAAGTAATATTTTATCATGTCAGGGACATAACTGCAGATAACTTTATCGTCAGCAACACCACAGCCAGGGGCGTTGGCAATTGCTACTTTTTTGTTTCTAAATACTTCAAATATTCCCGGAACACCTAGCATGGAATCTGGGTTAAATACTTTAGGATCAAGGAATGCATCATCAATTCTACGATAAATTACATCAACTTTTTTAAGTCCCTTGGTTGTTCTCATCTGAACATAACCATCTTTAACAACAAGGTCCTGACCTTCTACTAATTCTATTCCCATTTGTCTTGCCAGGAATGAATGTTCAAAATATGCTGAGTTGTATATTCCGGGAGTAAGTAGTACAGCCAGTGGTTCATCTTTTCCTGATACGTGTTGAAGTGTTTCTAGAAGTTTTGTTGGATAATCATTAACAGGGAGAACTCCTATTTTTTCAAAAAGAGCAGAATAGGTTCTTTTTAGGATATATCTATTTTCAAGAACATATGATACTCCTGAGGGAACTCTAAGGTTATCTTCCAGTATATAAAAGTTTCCATCGGAATGTTTTATTAGATCTATTCCACCGATATGGCACCAGATACCACCGATTGGGCTGAATCCTTCACACGCTTTCATGTAATCTTTACTGGAGAGTACTATTTCTCCGGGAATCACTTTATCTTTGATAATTTTTTTATCATTGTAGATATCATCAATAAATAAATTAAGAGCTTTCATTCTCTGTTGAAGGCCTTTTTCAACAGGTTCCCACTCTTCTGCAGTGATAACTCTTGGAACAATATCGAATGGGAATATTTTTTCAACGCCCTCTCCATCTCCATAGACATTGAATGTAATACCCATTGACATAAAGGCTTTTTCAGCTGCCTGCTGTTTCTGTTGTATTTCTTCTATTGAAAGCTGTTTAAGCTGTTCAAATAATGATTCGTATGCTGGACGGATTTTTCCATCATGACTTACCATTTCGTCGTAGAAGCCAGTGGTTTCATAATTCTCTAAATTCATGATGACCTCAAGTTAGTTTATATGTTAGATATTTTTAAATAAGAAAATCTTAATATAATAGTCTTGTAAGAACTCTGTGTCTTGACTTAGAATAAGTATAACCTATATAATAGTGTAAGATTCAGTGTTTTTCGACCCCTGACAGATGAAATAAGTCATTTTTTATAATTGTGTTTGCTGTATAGTTGTTAATTAGAACATTTCTGGAAAGGGGTAATTCAAAACTTCTTTCCAGAACTATATTCTTCTTTTCTTATTTAATTTATTCCCAGTTTACCGAAATGTTCGTCTAAATTTCTATTTTCAATATAAATTTAGTGAAATCATCCATATTGCTAACTGAACTTCCTAATTTTTTACAGTCCCCTCCTGTTAGATTATAAAAACAAGAATAATTTTTAAATAAAAACCTGTCAGCCTGTTTTTTTATACTGTTTTTCAGCATCCGCAAATTTTCTTATCTTATGCAGATAGTTATATGCTATTATTTTCCCAGGCATTTCTGATTTTACAGCCTCAATGCCTCTTCTTCTTAGTCTGTCAAAATGAACTACATATTTCAGGGAAAACATAAGAGACTCTACTGCCGAGCGGTTTCTTCGCCCGTCAATATATTTTTCATCCTCCCAAAGTTCATCACCGAGAATATTCTTCCCTTTTGCTCCGCTGAAACATACATCTTTTACTCCAAGGTCCAAACAACCTTTTCTTCCTGCAGCAGAAGAGTATCCATCGTCCGTAGAGACAAAATCAGGAATAACTCCACTGTTTTCAATATGTTTTTCAACAAGCGGAATCAGATATTTTGCATCAGCGCCGTTCCCCGGCTCTATGATCAATGCACTTACAAAACCGTTTTTAGACATGCCGATCTGAGGTTTATATCCAATAACCGAATTGCGCTGTCCTTTTTTGATAAAAGCGGCAGTAATATCAGAAAGACTTAGAATCTTTTCAACAGAAGGAAGTACTTTTCCGTTAAAAACACGCTCTTCTGCATAGTACAGTACAGAACTTAAAGCCAAAATATCATCCTCCATATTATTCCACAACATGTTCAACTGTTTCCTGAAACTGGGTTTTAAATCTGCTGCTGCTACAGTTTGCTCAAGTTTCTCAAATTCACGGATGAGATATTCATTCATTTTATGTGCGGTTCTGATAAACTTTCTGTAGGCAGGTTTTATCTTTTCACTTTTAGGATTACCGGATGTTCCCTTTGTATTGTTTATTTCAAAAAGCAGCCTGGAAAGTTTCTCCAGCCAGTACGGAGTATACCATAATCCCATATTTGCAATCTTAAAATTTTCAAGTTTTTGAGACTGTATCTGTATTCGTGTTAACAATCTGTATATTACCGCGGCATCTGTAGGCCATGAACTTGAAGCCTCAACAGAAGTACTGTCGAAAACGGCATAATTAAAATCATCAAGGTCTTCATTAAGAAACTCCTGAAGCTGGCACTGATGGATAAATTCAAGTGTTTCACTGTCTATACAGTTTAGATTTTCATTAATTGTTTTAGGTCTTGGCATTTTTTTATTCTTATTCATATAGTAAATATATAAACTCTGAGATTCCACCATCCGTTCAACAGATTCCTGACTTGTCACAGAATCAAAATAAGCACGGAGACAGATAAATATAAATACTTCTTCAGCTGTTATTCCCGGTCTCCCTGTTTCAAGGTATTCTGAACACTGCTCTATATCATAATCTTCAAATTCTACACTTAAAAAATCTGTCTGATTTTCAAAATATTTTTTATCAAGAAATCTTTCCTGTTTCTTTTGCAGACCTTTTTTATCAAGACATTGATTAATCCGTTCATAAATTTTATTGAAAATTAAACCCGTTTTTAAGCTACATTCTATTATTTTTGCAAAATCTGTATCAGGTACTCCTAATAACAGGTTGAAATATACCGGAGGTATTCTAGATTTTAATAATATATCGAGAAATCGAACACGATTATTATCAAATTTTTCGAAAACCTTTTTGCTTTAAGTATAATTGTTTTCAAGCATATCTTTTATATATTCCTTTTAAAGTGTTTTTGTGATTATAGGTTATTACAATATAACACTTTACAAAGGAATAAAAAAGTTTTTCCTTCGTGGTTTTCGTGAACTTCGTGGTTAAATTTACCTTTACAGATAAGGTCTAATTAATAGCTGGTTATAAATTTAATATAGCTAAATAGTGATCTAAATGGAGGATGTATGATTAAGATAATTAATAAATATCAGATTCTAATATGCTTTTTTGTTGCTGTTATTATTGCTAGATTTTATCCACAGTTAGGTAGTGAAATGTCTGATCTGGGTTTTTTAAATGTATTTATAGTAATTATTTTTGCCTGTATTGGGTTAACTTTTGATAAGAATAAAATAGGTAATATTTTTACTCCTAAAATGATTGGAGCTTTAATATGGGCCATTGTAGCTTCTTCATTTTTGGCTCCTTTGATTGGTTACTACTGCTTATCTGAAATGGGATTTAGTTCTGAAGTGGTAATTGGAGTTGTTTTAATCTGTGCTTCTACTCCTACCTTAGTTGCTGGACCTATTATGTCAGGACAGATGGGGGGCAATTTTGAAGTTTCTACGGCTTTCTCTGTTATTGTAAAAGTGGTAGGTATTTTTTTAATACCGGTAGCGCTTGGATTATTTTTGGGCGCTATTGCAAAGATAGACCAGGGAAGCCTTATTCTTGAAATGGTATATCTTATGATTATTCCGGGTTTTTTAGGGCAGGGGATTAGGCTCTTTTTCAAAAAATACGTAGTTAGAATATATAAAGTATTAAATTGGCTGGTTATATTGTCAAATTTTTTTCTTGCTTATATTGCGTTTTCATGTATGCATGATCAGCTGGTCAGTTTAACAGTAGGCAGGATTCTTTTGCTTGTTGGTCCATGTATAATTGTTCATTTAGTTCATATTTTAATTACAGCAAGAGTAGGAAAGCATATTTTGAGGTTGTCTAAAGATGTTAATATTTCTGTTGTTATTACAGCATGTCAAAAGAATATGGCTGTACCTTTATCTATTTGGGCTATGGTATTTGTAAAAACATATCCCGGAGTTATTCTAACGGTAGTCATATATTATCTAGTCCAGTTCTTTTTTGACAGTTGCTTAATGTCATTAGTAGATTTTAGAAATAGAAAATCAAATTTTTGAAAGTAGTAATTAATAGTGAATACAAATGCTGACAGTTGGACTGAAACAATTAGCGCAGAAACTCCACTTTTCAACTTAAAACTTAAAGAGTTGTGGAGGTATAGAGATCTATGTTACATGTTTGTAAAAAGGGACTTAGTGACTCAGTACAAACAAACTATAATGGGACCTTTATGGTATATAATTCAACCATTACTGACTACAGCAATGTTTACAGTTGTTTTTGGCAGAATAGTAGGCGTGTCTACTAATGGAGTTCCGCATGTACTTTTTTATTTAGGAAGTTTAACAATGTGGAATTATTTCTCTCAATGTTTGATGACTAATTCAAGTATATTTGTAAACAACCAAGGAATTTTTGGTAAAGTCTATTTCCCGAGAATGATTGTGCCCCTATCATCGATAATATCTAACCTAATAAAATTTGGATTACAGTTTATTCTTTTTTTAGTTATATACTTTTATTTTTTTCTAAAAGGTGCAGACATTTACTTAAACTGTTATGTGTTGTTATTGCCAATATTAATATTAATAACGGCAGGTTTAAGTTTAGGCTTCAGTATATTGTTTTCTGCTTTTACAACAAAATATCGAGATTTAAAACACCTTCTTCAGTTTGGGATTCAACTGTGGATGTATGCAACTCCAATTATTTATCCTTTAACAAATATTTCTGAAGATAAAAGATGGATATTGTTTCTAAATCCAATGACAAGTATTGTAGCCACTTTCAAATATGCTTTTTTTGGAAATGAAATATTTTATTGGTTTTATCTGCTATACAGTTTTATTTTTATGATTATATTACTTTTTATATCAATCGCGATATTTAACAAGATAGAGAAAAATTTCATGGACACAGTTTAGTTGATGGTTGATGGGAGAAAAGGATGAATTCGTTTGAAGAATTAGATTGTTATAAGTCTGCTAGGAATTTTAGAGTTGAAGTTTCAATATTTTGCAAGACTCTGCCTAAATGTGAAGAATATAGATTGAAAGATCAGATTATCCGTTCATCAAGATCAGTAACTGAAAATATTGCAGAAGGTTATGGTAGACATCATAATCAGGAAAATTTACAATTCTGCAGGATTGCCAGAGGTTCTTTAACAGAAAGTATAGAACAATTAAATATTGGATTGGATGAAGAATATCTTACACTGGAAAAATATTCTAATTTAAGAGAATTGGCTAACACCACTTTAAAATTATTAAACGGATATATTCGTTACTTAAAAAGTTTTAACTCCAACACAAACCATCAACCATCAACCATCAACTAACAACTAATGCTTGATACAGTAATAAAAATAGAAAATTTGAGTAAGCAATATAGATTAGGGACAGTTTCTACAGGAACTTTGTCTCATGACATTAATCGCTGGTGGCATAAAATTCGAGGAAAAGAAGATCCATATCTAAAGATTGGAGAAATAAATGACCGTACTGAAATCGGTGATTCAGATTATGTCTGGGCGTTAAAAGATATTAACCTGGAAGTAAAACATGGAGATAGAATTGGAATTATAGGAAAAAATGGTGCAGGGAAATCAACATTACTAAAAATTCTGTCAAAAGTTACAGGTCCAACTACAGGGGAGATAAATATAAAAGGAAGAATAGGTTCGTTACTTGAGGTTGGTACAGGTTTTCATCCGGAATTGACCGGGCGAGAAAATATCTATATGAATGGTACAATTCTTGGAATGCACAGATGGGAAGTTGCAAAAAAGTTAGATGAAATTGTTGCTTTTGCCGGAGTTGCAAAATACCTAGATACCCCGGTAAAAAGATATTCATCAGGTATGATGGTGCGTTTGGGATTTGCTGTTGCTGCACATTTAGAACCTGATATTCTTGTTGTTGATGAAGTTCTTGCTGTAGGAGATGCGGAATTTCAAAAAAAAGCCATAGGAAAAATGAAAGAAGTATCTGAAGGGCATGGAAGAACAATTTTATTTGTTAGCCATAATATGACAGCTGTTAAGTCATTATGCAATAAAGGTATACTTTTGATTAACGGCAGAAAAGAATTTGAAAATAATGCATATTCTTGTGTTGAAAAATATCTTTCAGCTCATACGGAGAATGATAACTTGCGATTACGGAGTGAAACGGTTCAGTCTAATTATATAGATTTAAAAGAGGCCAGTATTTCAGTAAAGGGTAGATCTATTGATAGCAATATTGAAGTAAAGGATAATGTTGAGATCAATGTAAAATTAAGAGTTAAAAATGTATCACATAAGTTTTCAGTTACTTTACAATTTATGCATAATGGAGATATTATTTTTGTTACTAACTCTGCTCATTGTCTAGAGATTAATCAATTAGGAGATATTGAAATAACATGTGACATACCTTCTAATTTTTTTAATTCAATAGAATATTCAGTTAATATATTAGTAGTTGCAGATTCCAGAATTCCTGTTATTGAAGCAATTGATTATTTAATTTTTAATGTTTCTGTATCGGAGGTTGAGTTTGGTAAATGGATGGGGGTTTCTAAAGGGTATTTAAAACCGCAATTTGACTGGGAATTAAAATAGGTAATAGAATGTTAATAATAAAAAGAGCTGTTAAAAACATATTACCCTATGGTTTGATAAAATTGCGAATTCAAAAAGAACACAGTAAAATAAATAGAGATATAATAATAGATTGTGAAAATAAATTTTCAGGAAAGGTTTTCTGTATTGGTTTTAATAAAACAGGAACGACATCACTTGAATTTGTTTTAAAAAAATTTGGATATAAGCTGGGAGATCAATCAATAGGGGAAATGTTATGTGAAGATTGGTACAACAAAAGGACAGATAGAATTATAAGTTTTTGTGAGACAGCTGATGCTTTTCAGGATCTTCCTTTTAGTCTTCCCGGAATATATAAAGAATTGGATAAAAATTTTCCAAATAGTAAATTTATATTGTCTGTTAGGGATAATGAAGAGCAATGGTATAAATCTTTGGTTAATTTTCATATTAAACTTTTTTCAACAAATAAGCCAAATCTTCCTACAGAGGAAGATTTAGCTAATTCAAGATATGTATATAAAGGATTTATTTTAGATCTTCAAAGAATGTTTAGAAATTATCCTGATGTGAAACTTTATGATGAAGGTTATCTTAAAAAACAATACATAAATCATATTCAGGAAGTTAAGTCTTATTTTAAATCCAGAACAGAAGATTTATTTGTTTTAAATATGAAAAAAGAGAATAGTTATAGTGAACTTGCAGATTTCTTAAACGTTATAGTTGATAAGGAATTAAAATTTCCTTGGTTAAATAAAGCATAATTTTAAAAATGAAAAAAACATATGTTACACAACCTTCTCTACCTGACTTAGAAGAATTTGTTCCTTATTTAGAGAGAATCTGGGAATCAAAAAATCTTACAAATAATGGAGATTTTCATAAAGAATTTGAGAGAATGTTGGCTGAGTGCCTTGGAGTCAAATATGTTTCACTTTTTTGTAATGGTACTATAGCACTTCTTACAGGATTAAGAGCTCTTGAAATTGAAGGCGAAGTTATTTCAACACCATTTACTTTCGTTGCTACTACTCATGCAATAAAATGGGCCGGCTTAACTCCGGTTTTTTGTGATATTGATCCTATAACTTATAATATTAATCCTGATAAAATTGAAGAATTAATTACAGAAAAAACAAAAGCAATTATGCCGGTTCATGTTTATGGAAATCCTTGTGATATTGATCGAATACAGCAAATTGCAGACAAATATAATCTAAAAGTATTTTATGATGCTGCACATGCTTTTGGAGTTAAGATAAGAAATACATCAATTTGCAATTTCGGTGATCTTTCAATGTTAAGTTTTCATGCAACAAAAATATTTAATACTTTCGAAGGTGGGGCGCTAGTTACAGATAATTATGAATTAAAACAGAAAATTGATAAACTTAAAAATTTTGCATTTGAGGATGAAGTAACTATTTCAGGTTTAGGAATAAATGGAAAAATGAATGAATTTCAGGCTGCTTTAGGATTACTTCAGCTAAAATATATAAAAAATAATATCAAAAAAAATAAATCAATATCAAAATATTATAGAGAAGAATTGAAGAGTGTTCCAGGAATTATGTTTTTAAAAGAAAATGAAGATGTAGAATACAATTATTCTTATTTTCCAATTCTTATAAATAAAAATGAGTATGGTTTAAGCAGAGATGATTTATATTATAAATTAACGGAGAATAATATTTTTGCCAGAAGATATTTTTTTCCGTTAATTAGTAATTTGAAATTATATCAAGACTATCAAAGTGCTCAAAAAAAGTTATTACCGGTATCAAATAGAATATCCGAACAGGTTTTATGTTTACCAATTTATCCTGATTTGGAAAGAGAAACACAAAACAGAATCATTAAAATTGTAAAAGAGTATTAAATCACTAATCTAATTTTATATTGATAAGGGCAAGTGCAAAGAGCTAATTGAAAAGTAGCAAAAGGACTAAGTTTTCTGCCGTATTTAAGCGAATATAGTGTGAATAAGAGAAGATAATTGGTGAATGATTGAATTATGAAAATTGCAATAATGCAGCCATATTTTTTTCCATATATTGGATATTTTCAATTAATTAACGCTGTTGATAAATTTGTCATATATGATGATGTCAATTTTATAAAAAGTGGATGGATAAATAGAAATAAAATTCTGATTAATAATAAGTCTTCATGGTTTACGATGCATTTAATTGGAGCCAGTTCGAATAAAGAAATCTATAATATTAGTATAAATAATAAACCGGATAAATTGCTTAGTACAATAAAACATAATTATATAAGAGCTCCATATTTTAAGAGTACATTTATTATTCTAGAAAAGATTTTAAATACAGATCTTAAAAATTTAGCAGAATTTATTTCATTTTCTTTGACGGAGCTTTGTTTATATTTGGGTATATCGACAGAGTTTTTTATTTCCAGTAAACTTAAGAAATATGAGAATTTAAAAAAAGAAGAACGGATAATTAATATATGTAAATATCTAAAAGCTGACGCATATATAAATTTAATTGGAGGAATAGATTTATATTCGAAGAAAAATTTTTCAGAGAATAATATTGAGCTATGGTTTATATCCACTGATACTGGAATAAAATACAATCAGTTTAATCATTCTTTTGTACCTGGTTTATCAATCATTGATGTAATGATGTTTAATTCAAAAAAAGAGATTCATGGAATGCTGAGTCAATATAAATTAATATGAAAAAAGTAGCTATACATAGTGCTCCACGTTCAGGTTCTTCATGGGTGGGAAGTACATTTGATTCCAGTCCAAACGTTGCCTATCGTTATCAGCCGCTCTTTTCATATTCACATAAAAATCAGCTGAAAGAGAATTCAACAAAAGAAGAGATTGAATTGTTTTTTAATAGTATATTACAGACCGATGACGAATTTGTTTTACAGAAAAAGTCAATATCAGAAGAAATAGCGCCTTTTTTCAAAAAAGAAAAAATTACACATATTGCTTATAAAGAAGTAAGATATCATTATATATTGGAAAATCTCATAAAAAATTCAGATGGCATAAAAATTATTGGAATAATTCGTCATCCTTGTTCAGTTATTAATTCCTGGTTAAAAGCTCCAAAAGAATTTAGAAGAGAACTTGGTTGGAAGGTTTCTAATGAATGGAGGTATGCATCACGTAAAAATAAAGACTTAAAAGAAGAATTTAATGGTTTTGAAAAATGGAAAGAAGTGTCGATGCTTTTTTTAAGATTAGCAAAAAGTTATTCTTCAAATTTTTATTTATTAAGATATAAAGATCTAATTACTAGCACTGAAGTATGTGTAAGGGAACTTTTTTCATTTTGCGGACTAAATGTTACGTCTCAAACTTTAGATTTTATTAGGAATGGAGCTGAAAAAACCTATCATCCTTATTCCGTTTTCAATAAAAAAACAAATGATGATAAATGGAAAGCAGAATTAGAGAAATATATTATTGATGAAATTTATAAAGATTTAATTGGAACAGTATTAGAACAATTTTTAATTTAGGGAACATATAATATTTTTATATAAATTATAAAAGAAACGTAACCAATAATGAATGTATCTAAACCTTTTGTTTCTGTTGCTGTAATGACATATCAGCACGCTAGATATATACGAGAATGTCTTGATGGGATATTAATGCAAAAAACAGATTTCCCTTTTGAGATATGTCTTGGAGAAGATGAATCAATTGACGGGACAAGAGAAATTTGTAAAGAGTATGCTGAAAAATATTCAGATAAAATTAGACTTTTTCTGCGTTCCAGAAAAGATGTAATTTATATGAATGGTTTTGCAACCGGGCGTTTCAACTTTACTGAAACCTTAAAAGCTTGTAAGGGGAAATATATTGCTCTATGTGAAGGAGATGATTATTGGACAGATCCATTAAAATTACAAAAACAGGTTGATTTTCTTGAAAAGAATTCTGGTTATTCGATATGTTTTCATAATGTAAAAGTTTTGAAAGATAGTGAATTTAATAATGATTATTTAACTTGGAAAGTGCCTGAAACCACTACATTAAATTGTTTAATAAATGGTAACTATATCCATACAGTATCTTGTGTATTCAGAAATAATTTCGGAGGTAACCCTTTACCTGATATATTGTATAAATCTCCTTTAGGCGATTATGCTTTGCATATAATAAATGCTCAATATGGAAAGATAAAGAAATTAGATGATTGCATGGCTGTATATCGAATTCACAGCTGCAGTATTTTTAGTTCAAAGACAGTTCTGGAAAATTCTCTTTCAGTATTAACTACATTAGATAGACTAATAGAATTTTTTGATAAAAATGAATTATACAAAAATAATTTGATTAATAAAAAACTTAATTATTTGAAGAATTTTAGCAAAGTAATTTTTGATTCATTTTTATATATTTATCCTGAAAAAAAGAATAGAAAGACAGTAAGGATTTTAAATAATCTTTCTATTTCAGAAGAAGAGAAGAAGCATCCTGACTTTGTTTTTCATCTTGGAAATAATGGTATGCCAAATTTATATAAAAAATTTTGTTGGGTACCAATGAAAAAACCGAGTATTCTAGTTTTGCATAGGATAACTTACAATATTGATGATGGCAAATTAAAGACTTATAACTTAAAGGAAATTTTTTCGAACGGCAGCGTTCAAAGAAAAAAACCTTTATTAATATATTTTTATACGCCGATACCTAGGGTTAATTTAAAGTTTGATAAGGCACCTCAAACGTTGAAAATTGAATGTGAAATTAATCCAATGCCGGATTCTTTTTTTGAAGAGTCTGTTTATTATAATTTTATGCTTAAGTATTTTAAGCTGAAGGATATTTTTTTACCCCAAAAAAGTTTTAGAATGAAAATTTTAAACAGAATATTAGAATTTTTCAATCGTTTAAAAACTATAAAATAAAAATATAATTAATTGATACCAAAAGAAACATCTGGAAAAATACTTAAGGCAATTAATTAAATAGGAAAAATAAAATAATTGTTTAATCATGTATTTAAAAAAGATTAAAAGCCTTTTTATCCATATTGGTTTGCATAGAACAGCTACAACAGCTTTACAATATTTTTTTAGCCGAAATGACAACACATTAAAAAAATATGGTATATTATATCCAAAAACAGGAAGAGATGAAGGAATTGGAGCCCATCATAATTTTGCTGCCTGCTTTCGACACTCGCATCCTTTCTTTAAACCGGAAAAAAAGTTTGAACAGTATATCAAAGAAATTATAGCTGAAAACTCTGCGTTTGAAACAGTGTTAATATCATCTGAAATGTTTTCAGAAATACCTTTCAATAATGATTTTGACAGACTAAGAATTTTGAAAGATATAGCTGAATCTGTTAAGATAATTATCTATTTAAGAAGGCAGGATGAATATTTATCTTCTCTTTATTCTGAAGATATTAAGGCTGGATTTAAAAAGGAAAGCCGTCTTTCTCCATTAGAATATTTTGAATTACGGAAACAGCAGATTAATTATAAAGTTATATGCGAAAAGTGGGTAAATATTTTTGGTGTAGATAATGTAATAATTCGTCCTTTTGAGAAAGAGCAATTTAAATTCGGTACAATATATTCTGATTTTTTAAATATACTTGATTTGAAACTTACTAATGAGTATTTACTTCCTTCATATAAATTGAATGTATCTTTAACAAGAGAAAAATTGGAGTATAGGCGCTTAGTAAATATATTGTCTCCTAATCCTAAATATACACGAAAATTAACTGACTTTTTGCTAAACTTGAAATCCAGAACAGAATCTCAATATTACGGGGTTTATAATTTGGAAGAAAGACAAATGATACTTTCGTTTGTTTCTGAAAGTAACGAATATATTGCAAAAGAATATCTTAACAGAATAGATGGATGTTTATTTTATTCATTGTCGTCGTTACCGAATTCAAATCTTTACCAGGAAGAGAAAGTGCCAAATATTCTTTCAGATGCTAAATTAATTGAAATAACAAAAGAATATTTGAAACAGGAACCTACTTTTTATTTTTCATTGAGAAAAGCTGTACTTAAAGCGTTAAATTCAGAAGATATCATCAAGAAAAATGCTGCTGAAAAAATGAAAACGGTACTAAATATTCATACAAAAAAGATTTTCAGGCATTATATTAAATACTTGAAGCATGAAATACTTAGAAAAATAAAAACAAACTGGTTTTATAAGGTGCCTTAAAAGTGAAAGATAGAATTGAAGGTCCGGATATATTAAGGGGATTTGCAGCAAGTCTAATAATAGTGTTACATTTAGTTTTTTTAACCGGGGTAAAGTATCCCGGAGTCGTATTTTGTGTTAGCAGACATTTTAATATTGGTGTTCCTTTATTTTTTGCAATAAGCGGATTTGCTATTGCATATAATTATGGCGGAGATGAATTATTTTCAAAAGTTAATTTAAAAAATTTTTATATTAAAAGATTTTTTAGAATAGCTCCGCTTTTCTGGTTTATGATGTTTGTAGAATTAGCTTTTATGTTTGTTTGCAAAGGGAAGAGCTCATATCCGCTTCGTGAAATATTTTTATCTTTCTTTTTTGTGTTTCCATTTGTTCCATCCTGTGAATCAAGTGCCGTGTGGGCTGGCTGGTCGATTGGTGTTGAGGTAGTTTTTTATCTTTTGTTTCCGATAATAATATTATTCTTAAAAAATAAAAAATCTGCAATATTAAGTTTTTTTATTTTTCTGGTTGCATCAATTATAATTGGTTATATAAGGAAAGATGCGAAAGGCGCAGTAGAACCGGCTCTTTACAGGAATATTTCATATCATCTTGTATATTTTATTACAGGAATCATTATATATTATTTTTTGCCGGATATAAATAGGTTAAAAAAACGGCTTGGGGAATCATTCAAGTATTGTCTCGCTACTTGGTTTAATTTTTACAATTATAGTGATAGTAATCTACTATATGTATTTAAAAAATATTATTCCAAGTCAAATAGTTCTTTCAATAGCTTGGATTATTATTATTTCATTGTCTATAATAGGTTTTCCGGTTATTATTGAAAATCAATTTACTAATTACCTTGGTAAGATGAGTTATAGTATTTATCTAGTGCATCCTTTTTTAATCATAGCGTTAGCAAATTTTGGATTTTTCAGTTTTATATCTTCAAGATTAAATTCAGTTTTAGCATTCATCGTTTCTTTAATTTTTATATTAGCTATTACTTATATTTCTTCTTTTATCTTATATAGCTTAATTGAAAGACCATTTATGCGATTTGGTAAGAAATTTTTATCTTAAAGATTTGTAGACATAAAATAGGGATTAATCAGTAATTGAAATGAAAAAAAAACCTAAAATATCTTTTCTTGTTCCTGTGTATAATGCAGGAGATTATTTATTACGTTGTCTGGATAGTGTTTTAAGGCAAACCTTAAAGGACATTGAAGTAGTATTGGTAGATGATGCTTCAACTGATAATTCAGCAAGGTTAATAAAAAAATATGCAGAAGAAGATTCGAGAATAAAAATATGTTTTCATAAGGAAAATAAAGGGACAGTTTGCACTAGAACAACAGCAGTAAATTTAGCCACTGGTGAATATATTATGTTTGTTGATAATGATGATGTTTTGGAGCTGACTGCTGCAGAGAAATTATATAATATATTAAGTAAAGATAGGAATATTGATATACTTGGTTTTGATATTGTGGGTGTTCCGCCGGAAGATAATCATGATGAGAAATTAAAAATCAAGTATGAAAAAATATCTAAAGCAGTTGCTGTTTGGGCAAACAATAATAATAATTTATCAAAAGATGATGATGATATATTTACAACTTTTATGTTGGAGATAAAACCGATATGCTTTCTCTGGTCCAAAATTTATAAATCAGAATTACTTAAAAAAGCTTTTAAGCATATAAAGCCTATAAGAGCTGTCCTTGCTGAAGATTGGTATATTTATACATGTATAGCTTTTTTTGCAAGAAAGTATAGATATATTAAACTTCCGCTTTATTATTATCACTGTGGAAACGGGACATCAACTTTTCGTGAGGTTAGTCTTAAGTTTTTTGAATCCAGGATGAAATCTTATGATGTTATAAAAGCAATAAGAACTTTTTTAGATGAACAAAAGGTATTTGAAAAAGACAAAGATATTTTTAAAATCCTTGAAAAACGTCTTATTATGGATCAGTTTAGGCATATGAAAACAGATCTGGTACCTGATGACTATAAATTGGCCGTGAAGAACTTATGTAAATCTGAACATGGTGAATATGTAATGGGTTATTTGCTTGAGTTTTATGAAAATTGTTCTGACTATGATGAGATAGCAAATTCTACTTCATGGAAAATGACAAGACCCTTCCGCATATCTATGGGATTAGTGAAAATGATTCTATTTGATTATACTGTTACAGGGTCTTTTTATTAATTTGATGGATATTTTAAAAAATGAAGGTCTAAAAGAAGCATTTAAAAAACTGACCCGGAAATATAAATGATATAATCATATGGATGATTTTCAAAAAATTTTACTTTATGCTCATTATGATAGGGATAATATAATAGATGATTATGTCGTATATTGTCTTCAACGTTTTTATAATCTAAATATTAAAATTATCTTCATTAGTAATTCTGACTTATCGGCAACTGAACTAAATAAGGTTTCCAGTTATTCGGAGAAAATAGTATTAAGAGATAATAATGGTTATGATTTTGGGGCCTGGAAAGAAGTACTGTTTAGTTATGGTAGGACTTTTTTTTCTGAATATGATGAGCTAATATTAACTAATTCTTCATATTATGGTCCCCTTTTTCCGTTGGAAGATTTATTTAATACTATGTCTGTGAAAGACTGTGATTTTTGGGGAATAACTGAACATATTAATGATAATGAGTTTCCTGAACATCTGCAGTCATATTTTGTGCTTTTTAAAAGAGATTTATTTTTATCTGATTTATTCTGGGATTTCTGGAAAGTTCTTGAAGACAATAAACATTGGTGGTATTACGTTGTTAAAGGTGAAATACAATTGTCTCAATATCTTACTAAGCATGGTTATAAATATGAAGTTTATACAAAACTGGATGATACAGGGAAGATGCCTGAAATCGGGTTTACTGAATCCTTTTCTTTAAATGCTGCAGACTTGTTAATTGATAAATATAAAATACCGTTTGTCAAAATTAAGGCATTTCAGCATACTCCAGTTCGACCATTTAATATAAGTTTATTTATAATAGATACTATTCACAAATCTGGTAGCGATTATCCGATAGATTTAATAGTTAATAACCTAAAACGCACAAAACCGCTTACATGGCAAAAAAATCTCCCTGGAACATTAGAAATAATTGATATAACTAAGGGAATTATTCCATTAATAGATGATATAAAGATTGGTGTTTTTGGACATTTTTACTTTGATGATATGTTTGATGAAGTTATTAGTTTTCTATCTAATATTCCATATAATTTTGATTTATTTATTACAACAGGCTGTAATTCTTCTGAAAAGCGGATTCATGATAAGATAAATAAATCAAAATTGAAAGTAAACATGTTCAAAACATTAGTAGTAGAAAATCGTGGAAGAGATGTTGCTCCATGGCTTTTAGAATTTAAAGAAAAACATTTGGATTATGATATTGCTTTAAAAATACAAACGAAAAAGAGCTCATATGCACCAGAAAATTTTGGATATAAATGGAATGAATACTTAATGAAATCGCTATTGTATTCTGAAGAATACGTTTCAGGAGTTATTAATTTATTTTTAAACGACAAGAATTTAGGAATTGTTTATCCCAGTTATCCTCCAATAATTAATTTAGTAACTCCTCATTGTTACTCCAGTTCAACAGAAGAGTGTGATTTTATAAAGATATGGCTAAAACGTTTGAATCTGGATCCTCCAGCTGAAACCAATCAACCTGTTTTTCCTGTTGGTACAATGTTTTGGTATAGGCCAAAAGCAATAAAGAAATTAATAAATTACAACATTAAACTTAAAGATTTTCCTGATGAGCCGCTTCCTGTTAAAGGTACCAGCGTACATGGACTGGAAAGAGCTATTTCTTATATTATCCAGGGACACGGTTTTTCTTATAAGCATATAACATCAGCTGATATTTTTATCAAAAGCTATCGTATGTATGAAGATAATATTATGTCTGAAGCACGATTGCCTGAATTATCGAATATTTATAAACTTGAATTACCAGTGCGTATTACTGTAAAACTTTTACTATATTCATTAAAGCGGTTATGTCGCAAATATATCAATTTAATTATATCGTAGGTATTTTTATTTTTGATTTATTCTGCAATAATCAACCTTAATAATTTATTAATTTTTTCTAAAACAATTAGTTTTGGGTAATCTAAAAAAAGAAAGTTAATATAATAAACTATGAAAAAATTTGATATTTGTGTTGTTGGCGGAGGAGGACATGTTGGGTTACCGTTAGCAGTAACTTTTGCAAGTAAAAATAAGAATGTAGTTATTTATGATATTAACAAAGAGGTTTTAAAAACAATATCTGATGGCAAGGCTCCTTTTATGGAAGAAGGTATGGAACCAATACTTAAAAAAGTGCTTAACAAAAACCTGAGACTTTCTTCTGATATAAATGTAATTTCTGAAGCAAAATTTGTTGTAGTTGTTATCGGTACACCGGTGGATGAACATCTGAATCCATCGTTTACAGCTATAAAAGCATTTTTTGATGAGATTTTAGAATTTATTGACGATGACCAGGTTATAATTTTAAGAAGTACATTATATCCGGGGCTTACAAAAAAACTGCAGGAATTAATAAGAAAGAAAGGTTTGAAAACAAATGTATGTTTTTGTCCCGAGCGGATTCTTGAAGGTAAAGCAATAGAAGAAATTTATTCATTACCGCAAATTGTATCAGGATTTAACAAAAACACGGTTAAAGAAGTCGAATTATTATTTAAAAACTTAACAGATGAAATTGTAATAGTTGATCCGTTGGAAGCAGAATTAGCGAAACTTTTTACAAATACCTGGCGCTATATACAGTTTGCTGCTGCTAATCAATTCTATATGATGGCAGAAAAATATAATACAGATTTTTATAATATTTATAATGCTATGACGTTTAAGTATAAAAGAACGGAAGGGTTCCCAAAGGCAGGTTTTGCTGCTGGGCCATGCCTTTTTAAAGATTGTATGCAACTAGCTGCTTGTGATAATAATACATTTTTTTTAGGACATTCTGCGATGCTTGTCAACGAAGGATTACCAAACTTTCTAATTATGCAATTGAAAAAAGATTACGATTTACTCAAAACAAAAGTTGGAATACTGGGAATGGCTTTTAAAGCTGAAAGCGATGATATAAGAGAATCTCTTTCTTATAAATTAAAGAAAATCTTAGAAATAGAGTCTAATGAAAGAGTATTGTGTTCTGATGTATATGTTAAAAATGATGCATTTGTAACAGAGCAACAATTAATAGACAATAGTGATATAATAATAATTGGTTCACCTCATAAAAAATATAAGACGTTAGACTTTAAAGGGAAAAAAGTTGTTGATGTCTGGAATCATATACCCAAGGAGAATTTTCAATGAAAATATTAGTTTCAGGATCTAAAGGCTTTATAGCTGGATATTTAATTGAGGAATTATTGTCAAATAACTGGGAAGTTGTTGGTATAGACAATCTATCTAAATATGGCCCTGTTGATAAAAGTTATGACAATCATCCTAATTATACTTTTATAAAAAATGATGTAAAAAATACTTCGTTAATGAAAGAGATACTAAAGGATTGTGATCATTTTATTGCCGGCGCAGCAATGATAGGGGGGATTTCATATTTTCATGAATTTGCATATGATCTTATTGCAGAAAATGAACGTATAACTGCTTCTTCTTTTGACGCTGCGATTGATGCGCATAAAAATGGAAAATTAAAAAAGATTACTGTGATGTCATCTTCAATGGTTTTTGAAAGCGCTGATATTTATCCAACGCCGGAAGGATCACAGTTAAGATGTCCACCTCCTCTTTCTACTTATGGTTTTCAAAAACTGGCAACAGAATATTTTGCTAAAGGAGCCTGGGAACAATACAAACTTCCATATACTATTCTAAGGCCATTTAATTGTATTGGGACCGGAGAGAAAAGAGCTGTTTGTGATAAAGACGTTAAATCGGGTAATATTTCCCTGGCATTAAGTCACGTTGTTCCAGATTTGGTTCAGAAAATAGTAAAAGGACAGAATCCGCTCCATATACTGGGAAAAGGTAATCAGATCAGACATTATACCTATGGAGCTGACCTGGCAAAGGGTATATTTATGTCTTTGGAAAATCCAAATGCTGTTAATGAGGATTTCAACCTGTCTACACAGGTGTCAACTTCAGTGCTTGAGCTTGCAGGATTGATTTGGAACAAAATAAACGAAGGTATACCTTTTAATTATGTTTGTGATGAAGCTTATACATATGATGTCCAGAAACGGGTACCGGATGTTAGCAAGGCTAAAAAACTTCTTGGGTATGAAGCTAAAACCCCATTGAATGATGCATTGGACGAAATAATTCCATGGATAGTAAAACAAATTGAAATAGGGGGAATTTAGCTTAAATGCTTAAATGAATAAAGTAGCAGGCTCACTCCTTTTTTATGCCAACTGAATTCCTGGAGCAGTCAAGCCGCATCCAATTATTTACTCACACAGAGATAAGAAAGAAAACAAAGAAAACAAAGATTTCAATTGCTTTTTGCTCTCAAAAAGCAATTAACTTCGGGCTCTTCTACCCCTCGTATTTTATTTATATTATTTTAATTATCATACAGTTAGACATTTGTCAAAAAATTTTCTTGTTTTTTTACAAGGTTTTGACGGGTTGTAGTACAGAGTATTATATTAAGGTTTTCTAGTAATTTAAATAATGAGTTATCTAAGGAATATGTTTTATGCTGGAAAAATTATATAGAAAAAGGTTCTTAGAAAAAGAGTTGAAAATTAAATATGAAATATGGAGTTGTATCGTAAACTATTTCTTCAATAAATATATTTCTCCTACTGATACTGTAATTGATCTTGCAGCGGGTTATTGTGAGTTTATCAATAATGTTTGCTGTGCTAATAAAATAGCTTTAGATTTAAATCAGGATATTAAAAAGTTTGCAGGAGATGATGTAACTATTATTATCAGAAATGCTGCAGATACAACACTTCCTGATAATAGTGTTGATGTATGTTTTATCAGTAATTTCTTTGAACATATACAGAGTAGAGATAAAATCTTAGATATTTTAAAGGAATGTTATAGAATTCTGAAAATAAATGGTAAAATTATAATTCTTCAGCCAAATATTAAGTATGTAAAAGGGGCATATTGGGATTTTTTTGATCATGTCATACCTTTAACAGAAAAGTCTCTTATAGAAGCTTTGTTATTAGCAAATTTTTCTATTTTAAAAGTGATACCAAAATTTTTGCCGTATACCACTAAAAGTAAAATGCCTAAAAGTTCAATTTTGATAAAAACTTATCTTCATTTACCAATAATATGGAGACTTTTTGGAAAACAAAGTTTGTTAGTTGGGAAAAAATTATGAGAAACAACAAATATGAAATAGACATAATTATTCCTGTATTCAATGAAAAAGAAGTAATCGTATCTACTCTTGTTGAAATTCAAGATAAAGTTAAAAAGAAGTACAGAATTTTCATAATTTATGATTTTGATGAAGATAATACGCTTCCTGTAGTTAAAAAATACATTAAAAAAAATGATGCCGATAATATTTTTTTATTAAAAAATGATTATGGGAAAGGAGTGGTAAATGCTTTAAAGAAAGGTTTTGACTCGGTAGGATCTTTAGCAACATTAGTAGTGATGGGAGATCTTTCTGATGATTTGGGTATTGTTGATTTAATGTTTGAAAAAATTGTTTTAGGTTATGATCTTGTTTGTGGTTCTCGTTATATGAAAGGTGGAAGGCAGATTGGAGGGCCAAGGTTTAAGAAATTTCTTTCCAGAATGGCCGGTTTCTCTTTGCATTTGATAACACGGATTCCTACGCATGATATATCAAATAGTTTTAAGATGTATCGTACATCTATGGTTAAGACTTTTACATTAGAAAGTACCGGAGGTTTTGAGATTGGTCTTGAAATTCTCGTTAAAGCTTATATTAATGGCTATCAGATTACAGAAATACCCTCAACATGGAAGGATCGAACTGCAGGAGAATCAAATTTTAAAATGTGGAAATGGATTCCGAAATATTTAAGATGGTATTGGTTAGCAGTAATAAAAAAGCCTATCAAAAATTGTCCAAATAAAAAGTAGGTTATGATAACACATAATAATGATATTCATGAAATAAGATTAGGTAAGAAATATATTTATTTCAGTTCAGTTTTCGTTTTTCTTTCGGTTCTTGCAATTCGCTTACTGATAATTAACATTTATGGTGTCAATATTCCGTTTGTAGATGAATGGTGGACTGAACTTGATTCAATAATTTTATTTAAAGAAAATTCTCTGACATTAAAATACCTTTTTGGTCCTCATGTTAATCATATAGTTTTTTTCCCGAAGCTATGGTGGATTTTATTATACTGTGTAAGAGGTTATTGGGATATTTTGTTTGAATTAAAATGCCAGGCATTGATTCCTGCTTTATCTGCTTTTTTAATAAACTTTTGGCTTTTAAAAGATATTAACAGAAGGTCTTTTTTTTCAACGGTTTTAGTTGTGCTGATTTTTGCATATCCTTTTTCTATAGAAAATTTACTTAGCGGCTTTCAAATTTGTATGCATTTATGTTTTTTCTTTACGATATTGTCATTAAGAATAATAGCTTCAGAAAAAATTAATTTTATTAAGGTGTTTATATCAGCAACCTTTGCTTTTTTTGCATTTTTATCTTTGGCCGGAGGTGTTTTTACAACATTAATTATTTCGTTTTACTGCTTGTACAGATATCTTAAAGAAAAGAAAATTTTTATTCTATATTATTCTCTTGTATTATTTTTATTTTTTATTTTATTTTTTATTATAACTCCGAGAGTGGGGAATTTTTTACATACAAATTTTGTTTTAGTTTTCTTTTTAAAGCTTGCCTGCTTGAAGTATTTGTGGATTCTCCTTGTTTCTATTCCATTTCTTATTTTTATAATAATTTATATATTAAGAGCAAGGTTGCCTGACAAAAAATATGATTTCCCTTTTTTACTTTATGTTTTTGGTTATCTAACCTTTTTTTCTGCAGTTTATACAAGGGGATCAGCAGGAGATAGGCATATGGATTTGTTATTGAGCTTTGCTGTTGGATGTTTAATTATTATAGATTTATTTTATAAAGACTATTTTTTTAAAAAAATTAGATTTTTACCTTTAAATTTTTTCAAAATAATCATCATCATTTTATTTTTTCTTTCTATTCCGGATTCAATTGTGAGGTTAGAAACAAGAGAAGATTACAATGATAATGCAAGGAATGGTCTTTTTCAGGCTTTATATATTTTTGAAAACGGTAATAGAATTGGTGCGGAAAACTTTTATAAAAATTATGGTTTTAAAATAAATCCTTTTATTAATATATTCAATAAAATTATTAATTCCGATAAAATACTGCATCTTATGAAAGATTTTAATTATAAAAATTATATTCAGATCAATTATGGAGAGAGTGTAAAACTCGAAGATTTTTTTGATAATATTAAAATAGAAAAAGGTATGTTATTGTCTGCTAGTTCTGGTGTAGGCTATGTTCAGGGATGGGCCTGTATTCCCAATATGGAATCTTCAGATAATAAAATATTTATTTTGTTTAGAAATAAAACAGAAGTATTTAAAGTAAGACCTTTTTATACAAAGAGAAGAGACGTTTCCCGTTATTTAGAAACAAAAGGAAAATATGATAACTCAGGTTTTTATTTAAATTTTTCAAATATTGATTTGCCTAAAGGTGTATATCAAATAGGTATATTGGTACAAAATGAAAAAAAGAGTATATATGAATGGAAATCTGAGTTCTTTTTCAATGATACTACAGAAAAAGTTAAGCCTGAAATTATTGATTTAGCCTGTCTGAAAAATGAAATAGAATCCAAAATTAACTATAATATTGATAGAATAGATAAAAAAATAATTAGAGGATGGGCATTAATTGAGAATCATGATGCTAACAAATCAGTTATTTTTATTCTTTTTAAGAAGGAGTCTAATGATAGAATTTTTAGAATAAGGGCTACTTCACAAATAAGAAAGGATGTATCTGCTTTTTATCATAAGAGATATTTCTATGACCATTCCGGGTTTTATATCCCGTTAAATTCTTATGACTTTTCACCTGGAATATATGTAATCGGTTTTCAAATTATTAATGATGGAAAAGTTTTATATCGCTGGACAGATAGTACTATCAAAGTTAATTAGGAAGAAGCTCTCTTGATGTTAAAGAAAACTAAATTTAATGAACAATATATCTTTGTTGTACTTGTAATAATAGTGTCTATTTATTCATTATTTTTTTTGTCATTTAGTTATGTTGCCCCTGGACTTGATCAATCATGGTTGTATGCATTATCATATGCTGATCAGAATCATCTTCAGTTTGGGAAAGATATTGTTTTTACCTATGGTCCATTATATTATCTGTGTAAACCCACTCATTATTCAATCTTAGAATATTCCAGATTCAAGTTTTTTATTATTGTTCTTTTGTATTTTTATATGTTTTATTTTTATTGGTATTATTTAATATCGTTAATCTTTAAAGGACTTGTAACTAATATATATCTTAAAATTTTAATATTTTTCTTGCTTATATATTTTGCTCAAATCAATTTTGCTTCTTTTATTTTTAATTTATTCTTAGTTTGTATTATTGCTTTAATTCTAGTTTTAGATAATTCTTTTCAAAAACCGTTTATTCATTTGATATATATAGGGAGTATTTTGTCAGTTCTTATTCTTACAAAGTTCTCAACATTTCCTTTAGTTATCTCTATGTTTGGAATCTTTTTTTGCTACAGCTTATTTTTTAAGCATTCTATTTATAAATTTATAATTTTAGGATTAGCATTTATGTTTTTCCTATTCTTGATCTGGACACTATTATTACAAGATATTTCTAACCTTCCTGCTTATTTTAAGTTTGGCTTTTATACAAGTAAATATTATAACATAGCTATGGCAAGAGAGTATACAGAACATTTTACTAGGGATATTAGATTTTGTTTTGTTCTTATGTTAATATTGAATCTGAGTTTAATATTGACAGCATTTTTAAGAAGAAATAGTCGTCATGTTTTATTTATACTATTTAGCATTGGATATTTGTTTATTGTTTATAAATATATTTTTGTTAGATGTGAACCAATACATATACTACTTGGTAGTACAACTTTAATTTTTTTTACTTTATTAAACATAATTTTATTTTTTAAAATAAGAAAAACTAAATATAGTTTATTTACTTTTTTTGTTTTTTTGTTTTGTACTTTTTGTATGTTCTTATTTTTTGTGTATTGGCCATTATACAAAGGTTCAAATTATGTTATAAAACCGGCTAAAAATATAAAAAAAATGCCTTTATGCTGTATAAATAACAATTATACACATAAGTTGTTTAGAAAAAACATCGAAAAATCAAAAAACAGATTTTTTAATTTTTATAAATTTAGTGATAAATTAAAGGCAGAAGTAGGCAATAAAACAATAGATGTATTTCCTACAGAACTTTCGATTTGCTATGGTTATGGTTTAAATTATAAACCAAGGCCAACTTTGCAGTCATATGCAGATTATTCGACAGAGCTGGACAGTTATACTGCTGCATATTTATCGGATAACTCTCCTGAGTATATTCTATATTCACTTTCATCAATTGATGGCAGATACCCGATTTTTGATGAACCAAAAACTTTTAGGTTTATTTTGAATAATTACACTTATTTATCAAAACCCAACGATAAATTTATTCTACTAAAAAAAAATAGAATTCATAAAATAGATAAGATATCCATTATTAACAGTTGTACAGAATATAATATGAACAGCATTATTAATATTCCGGATATAAAAAATAAACGAATATTTGCTGCTATTGATGTTCAACTTTCTATTATTGGTAAAATAAAAAATCTTGTTTTTAAAGTAAAGCCGCTCTATATACAGTTTCTATTAAAGAATGGTACTCTTACAAAACCTTATCGATTTATTTTTACTACAGCAAATAATGGTGTGCTGATATCTGAATATATTTCAGACATTAATTCTTTAAAAGAACTTTTTAGCGATAATCTTCAGAATAATGTTTTGGGCTTTAAAATTATTTCAAATAGCAATGATTATAAAGAAAAAATAAATATTAGGTTTGTGACTGAAAAAGATTAATTAGAATAGCATTTTATTGCTGGAATATTTCTAATTTAATTTTGAATAGGAAAATATATTCAATGAAAAGTTTTCTAGTTATTATAATTACATATAATCCTCAAATAGATTTACTCGAAAACAGTATAGTTCCTGATTGTGAATATCTTATAATTGATAATACTGAAACTCCGTTTTCATCAGAGATTTTAGCTTCAAAGAAAAATGTTAAGATTATTTTTAATAATAAAAATCTGGGAATTGCAAAGGCATTGAATATTGGTGCAAGCTTTGCAATAAAAAGTGGTTATGAATGGATTGTAACAATGGATCAAGATTCTCATATTAGTCAACCTTTCATTCAAAAAATGGAAAATTTTATCAGTAATTCTGGAAATTTTAAAAAACTTGCAGTTATTTCACCTGTTCATATTTTACAGGAGAATATAAAAATTAAGGTAAAGAAATCACTTTCTGGTTTTGAATATAGAGAGACTATCCAAACAATGACTTCAGGAAATTTTATAAACCTGGATATTTGGAAAAAAATTAATGGCTTTGATGAAAAGCTGTTTATTGATATGGTTGATATGGATTACTATTGCAGGTGTGTTATTAATGGATATAAAGTAATAGTTTTAAATAATGTTTTTCTTAAACATTATTTAGGAAAACTTGCTAAGAAAATTGTTTTGGGCAAAACCTTTAAAGTAATGAATCATAACTATATAAGAAAATATTATCAGTTCAGAAACGGTTTGTATGTATATTTTAAATATAGACAAAAAGTCCCTGAAATTAAATATGTTGTTAAATTCTTGTTTGGCACTTTAATAACTACTATTTTTTTAGAAAAACACAGAATACTTAAAATAAAGTATATTATTTTAGGAATTCGAGATTTCTTAAAAAAAGAATACAATAGAATTTTAGACTAACTCAATGGTATAGGAAGGAATTTGATCTTATAATATGTTGATAAATAATCATTGATAATGGTTATGATTTTGTTTGCACAATGGCGCCCATTAAGATTCTTGTTATAAGAAAAAGATATATAATCGAAACTATAAATAATCAGCTAAAAAATAGTTTCAGTTCAGAAGACTTTTTACTTTGTGCCTTTGAACCTTTGTGTGATATTATTATCCATAACTGGAGTTATAAATTTTATGATTAAGAGTAATCAGCCTTTAGTTTTAATTCTTTTATCCACTTTCAATGGGGAGTCTTTTTTAGAAGAATTATTGGAAAGTCTAATTAATCAAACTTATTCTAATTGGGAACTTTGGATAAGGGATGATGGTTCCACTGATAATTCAATAGATATAATAAAAAAATTCTCATACAAGTATTATAATATAAAACTAATCTCTGAAACTAATACCGTTAATCTTGGAGCAAAACAAAGTTTTTCTGATTTAATTAAAAAAGCTTTTAAAGAATCCGATGCAGATTATTTTTGCTTCTGTGATCAGGATGATGTTTGGTTTAAAAATAAAATTGAAGCCAGTATTAATGAAATACAAAAATTGAAAACCGATTCTAACGAAAATATTCCACTGCTTGTTTTTTCTGAACTAATTCCTGTTAATAGAAATTTGTCCGTGATTAACGCTTCATTTTATCAACAATCTAACCTGATACCGACCAATAATTTAAATCATTTAATACTTCATAACTTTGTTGTAGGCTGTACTATGATGTTTAACAGGAAATTATTAGATATAGCATATGATATTCCGGAATGTGAAAGAATGCATGATTCATGGTTTGCATTAATCGCATATTCATGTGGTTTCTTTAGTTTTATTAATAAGTCTTTGCTGTACTACAGAATACACAATGATAATGTATTTGGTGTTTCTGAAAAAAATATGATAAAGAATCTATTGAAAAAAAGAATTACAATTAATGATAAATTTTGCTATGTTTGTGATAGAGCCGGAGCAGTATTAAACCTAGGTGGTCCATATATCCACGAAGAAAAAAAAGAAATTTTATATAATTTTTATAACTTAAACAAAATGAACCGTATTAAAAGAATTTATTATGTGATACAAAAAAAGATGTTACCTCAAAAAAATTTTAGATGTATTTTTTGGATTATAATTCTTTTATTTTCAAAAAAAATAAATTGTAATACAAAATGAATAATTTACAAAACAAAATTTCAGTTATTATTCCTACCTTAAATGCAGGAAATATTATTGAAAAATTAATTTTTTCTTTGAAAAATCAGACGATTTATCCTTTTGAAATTATTATTGTTGATTCATCTTCAGATGATAATACTGTTGAAATAGCTAAAAAAAATGGATGCATTGTTCATGTAATAAAGAAAGAAGAATTTAATCATGGCGGAACACGACGTTTTGCTGCTGAAATTGCAACGGGAGAAATTCTAGTTTATCTTACTCAGGATATAATCATAGAAAATAATACTACTGTTGAAAAACTGATAAATGGTTTAAAAACTGATAAATTAATTGCCTGTACGTATGGTCGTCAAATTTCCAAGAGAGATGCTAGTCTGATTGAAAGGTATACTCGTAATTTCAATTATCCTGAAAAATCAGTATTAAAATCTAAGCATACAATAGATGAAATAGGGATAAAAGCTGCTTTCTGTTCTAACTCGTTTGCTGCATACAGAAAAGAATGTTTATTAGAAGTAGGAAATTTCCCCCATCAAATAATTTTTGGAGAAGATATGTTTATCGCTGCAAAATTAATATTGTCTGGCTACAAAGTATATTACAATGCAGAAGCAACAGTTTATCATTCTCATAATTATACATTAAAGCAAAGATTTAGAAGAAATTTTAATATTGGAGCTTTTCATTCGAATGAAAAATGGATTTTAGAAAATTTTAAATCTGCTAACAAAGAAGGAATGGTATATATATTTCAAATCTCTAAAATTTTACTAAAAATAAAGCCTCTTTATACTATAAAATTTATACTTATAATTTGTTTAAGATATTTCGCATACTTTTTAGGTAAAAATTATAAATATTTTAGTATTAAGGATGTGACTTAAAATTTCAAAGTATTTCTTTGTGGGAATAGTCTTTTGTTCGTAAACTCAATAATAGAAAATATTTTGAATTAATCTGAGGTTATGATTTGAGGTACATGCTTATTCAAACATGCAGGACTATGGGAATAGAACCATTTGAATATATGACTGATATCTTCAAAAGGCTGATGACCCACCAAAACAACAGACTCTTTGAATTACTTCCGGACAAATGGACTGAAGCCAGGAATATATAACACAGATGTAAGAATTGACTGATTGTACATAAATCATATATATGGACAGATTTTACGTTTACACAGAATAAAGATTTTGTTTTTCATCAGAACAGAAGAAGTCAGACTGAAGGAAGAATTGGAATTTCATTGTCAGTAAATACATAATCATGTTTTAAATTATCTGATATCGGTGTTAATGTATGTTTCATTTTTGAATTAACCTTTTTTTGTTATGTTTTGTCTGACAACAATAATATACTACATAAAAATGGTTAATTCACTTACTATAAATCACTTAAATATGTTTTTTAAATCAGAAAGTTGAGTTACTAGACCTTAAAAAGATTTTAAACAGATTCTTTGCCCAAGTTTGTTTTTGAAAACGTGAATAAAAAAAAATCATTTTTTTTCTAAGCACAAACTTAAAGTTAGCTTAAGGCTGATTGTTTTAAAAGTAGTCACCTAAAATATTTCAACTTATTTGACTTGTTAATTTTTTATTGTTCATATTATTTTGTGTGAAAAATTCCATTTTTTTGGTGTTATTTGAAAAATAATTTCAACATTTTCAAAAAAAGGTTGTAGTACCCTAAAAAAATAACTTTAGCCTCAAAATTGGCATTAAACTAACAAACTTGGGTTAGGAAGCCATTTACACAGATTATTTTACGGAACCGCTACCCATAACCATCCGGGTAAATTTGCAAGGCTTGATTATGACATCTTCATAAAACAAAACTGATGACTGATTACTTCTCACTGATTACTAAGCTTTACAAAACTGGAGTTTTGGGACGGGCTCTAGAGTCTGTTCATTTATCTTATATTTTCTTTGAAACAATTGAAGATTTTGAAAACACTATCCTGTCATAACCGAAATAGTTGATAATTATTGCTATAAACTAAACATAAAAAGAGGTTTAAATATGAATTAAAACCTGATAATGATAAAAAGTAAAACAAAATTAGTCTAATAAAAATAGAAACCCCTGTAATCAAATGGAACTCTATTATTTTCCAGCATAGTTCCTTAAATGAAGCTATATTATAATACCAGGTTATTAACGCATGCAAAACAAAACCAACTAGAACAGAAATTTCGATACTTATAATATTAGCTAAATTTTCATAAAATATATCTTTATTTTTAAATACATTTATAAATATGGCAAAAACAATTAACTGAGAAGATAAGACTAATACACCATTAACACAGTACTTTATAATTTTGGCAACAGTTGTTGTATTATATTTTCCATATACACCATGCAGCTCTTATCGCATCTTTAAACCCAATCTTTTTACCTTCATCGTATGTTCTCCCATAATATGAATATACCCTACTTCATAAATTCTTATACCTTTATTTTTTGCCAACTCTGCTATTTTGGCTGTTACTTCAGGCTCTATACCGAATCTATTTTCTTTTAAATTTACTTGTTGAATTACTTCGCACTTAAAAACTTTATAACATGTTTCCATATCAGTAAGATTTAAGTCTGTAAACATGTTTGACAATAATGTAAGTATTTTATTTCCAATACTATGCCAAAAATACACAATTCGATGAGCTTCATCGCCCATAAACCTTGAGCCATAAACAACGTCTGCTTTGCCATCCAGGATTGGTTTTATCAACTTATTATATTCATGAGGATCATATTCTAAATCAGCATCCTGTACAATAACTATATCTCCTGTACATTTTGAATACCCTGTTCTTAAAGCAGCCCCTTTCCCGCAGTTAAGCTTATGGTGGTATATTTTTCTTTGAGGAGCCTTAAGGTTTTCCAAAACATTCTTTGTTTCGTCTGTAGAACAGTCATTTACAATGATTAGTTCTTTTTCAATATTATCTACAAGCTGAACACTCTCAACTAATTCTATAATTTTTCTTATCGTTCTTGCTTCATTATAAACGGGTATAACTATTGATAACTTCACTTTATTCTTCCTTTAAAACATTTATTTTCAGCTACAAAATGACAATCCAATAATTCTATTATCCAGCGCTGAACTGTATCGCAGCCCAATGTCATTGGCTTAAGACTTTTTATTATTTCAAGCTTACTATTTATTATTTTCAGAAAAAACTTTTATATAAAAACGGCCTAGCAGATGCCACTTTCCATTCCGCTTTAAATTAAATACTGGAGCCCTGCTATTCGCAGGGATAAATGGTTTTGTGGCGCCCGTCAGGCGAATAGCCTGGTCAAAACCAACGCCCTGTGTATCCTCTGCATTCAAAGAAATTTTATCTTTCGTATATTACTGCATTTCCTGTCAATGCAATCGGTCGTCCGGAAACGACCACGTTATTCAACATGGCAGGCATCGCCTGTTTCCCTCCAGAATCACAGTCTCTTAAATTAAATTTGTATTTCCGCTTTATAAACCCTTAAGTTAATAGCATTGTATCGCAGCCTCTAATACCATACGCCTGCATTGCTTGAAAACAAGAATCATATTTTCCTGACTCTATTGCTCTTACTGCTTGAAGTTTGAATGCTTCACTGTAACGCATTACATCTCTTTTAGCCACTTAATTTTCTCCTTTCAAGTGTCAATATATATCAGGATAAGACACTTTTGAAAGGAAGTTATTTACAATACAAGTAAAAAATTGAAGGTTTTTTAATAATACTCGATACAAAATAAACAAATGGTAAAGCGGCTTATCGTCAAGACGTCGCACACTTTATAATACATTTGCTCATTCGCTATAATTGCTATCGATATACTTGAGAAGAGCCAGTTGAAACAGCTGGCTCTTCTACCATTTGGCCGTTTTGTTTTAATAGATTTATAATTGATCCCAGTGCAAATCTATTTATGTGTGATATATTTTCAGTATTTATAGTTTACCTCCAAGGGAAGATTAGAGAGATGTATAAAATTTAATTTGATGCCCTCAACATGATAAATAAGTATAAAATAGCAATTATACATTACTGGCTGGATGATTATAGAGGGGGAGAAAAGGTAGTTAACGCTTTGTGTGAAATGTTTCCTACTGCTGACATTTATACTCATATTTATAAAACTGAGCAACTTCCAAAAACAATAACTGCTCATAAAGTTTTCACTACTTTTATAAGTAAACTTCCTTTTGCAAAAAAGTTTTACCGTTACTATCTACCACTGATGCCAATTGCTTTACTTTGTCTGAATCTAAAAAAATATGATTTAATTATTTCCAGCGAATCTGGACTGGCTAAAGGTATTAGAAAAAGAAAAGATGAACTTCATATATGCTACTGCCATTCACCAATGCGTTATATCTGGGACATGAAGAAAGAATATATTCAGTCATTGATGAATCATGAGAAGTTAGTAAAAAAGCGGGAATCGGGTGCCTGGAATCGGGGTTCGACTGAAAAAAGGTCAGTATTAAGGAAAATTAAAAAACAAACTTTTAGCACTCAATGCTCAATATCCAATATTATTTTCTCTTTTCTCTGGAAAGTTACTGCCTGTTACATGCGTTGGTGGGATAAACATTCAGCCAAACAAGTTGATTATTTTATTGCAAATTCCAAATTTATTGCAGCCAGGATTAAAAAATTTTATAAAAGAAAATCAGTAATAATTCATCCACCAGTTAACGTAGAAAAATTTAATACTGGCAGAAAACGTAAAGATTTTTACCTTTGTGTTTCTGTACTGGTTTCTTATAAAAAAGTAGATATAGTTGTAAAAGCTTTTAATCTTTTAAATTTACCTTTAACTGTAATAGGAAAAGGCCCAGAACTAAGTAGAATAAAATCAATAGCAAATGATAATATAAAACTATTAGGATATGTAAATAATAGTCTTCTAACAGAAAAGCTGGAAACCTGCAAAGCCTTTGTATTTGCAGGAAAAGAAGATTTCGGAATAGTTTTTACCGAAGCATTATCAGCTGGCTCTCCGGTAATAACTTATGGCAAAGGTGGAGCAAAAGATATCATTAAAAAAATAAAACAGGACTGTTCTTCAATAAACAAACTCCTGAAACTATCTTTGAAACCATACAAAAGTTTGAGGATGGAGATAGCATATTATCACCACCAACTGAAATTGCTGAAACAGTAGAACAGTTTTCAAAAGAAAAGTTCAAAAAAAAGATTGTTAACTTTTTAGATGATAATATTATAGTATATAAGTAAGTTTTGAATAAGTTTGAAGATATAGGATATTTTGTCTTTCCTGTATTATTTATTGTAATTGAAATATTTTTTATATAATAATCTCTAAAAGATTTTGATTTATTCAGAAAATGCCTGAAACTAAATGCATTCGGTATATCAAAAAAGAATAGGAAATAGCAAGGAATAATATGATAAAAAAAGGTGTTCTGAAAGAACATTCAAAAATCATTGATTACTGTAAGCGCCTACTTGATTTGGTCATTATTTTTTGTTCATCATGGTTAGCTTATATTTATAAATTCGGCATTAAAGAGGATATTTATGATAGATACTGGATATTAATTTTATCAGGATTATTAGCAACTTTTATAATATTTAATACTCTTCCACTTTATCGTTCGTGGCGTGGTATGAGCCTTCTAACAGAATATAGAGTAACTTTTTTAGCATGGCTAACATCATGTTTATTATTGATGGTTATTAGCTTCATCCTAAAAATTTCTACCTATTACTCTCGCGAATGGTTAATAACATGGTTTATTGTAGGTTTATTTTTACTACTATTTTATAGATTTTTTCTTAGAATAATTCTTCGCTATTATAGAAAAAGAGGATTTAATCAAAAATGGATATGCCTAATTGCATATGGAGATAGTGGTGAAAGAGTATTTTTAAGAACAGTAAATTCTCCATGGCTTGGTTATAATTTTTCTGCTGTTTTTTCCAACAAGCAAAATAAAATATACGGTGATAAATATTTAGGGAATATAAGTCATAGCTTTAACTGGCTGCAAAACAATGATGTGGATCAAGTCTGGATAGCTATCCCTCTGGAGAAAATAAAAATTATTAGAAGAATAGTTTATGAGATGAGACATAAAACAACTGATATAAGATTTATTCCTGACCTGAGTTCCTATAATTTAATCAATCACTCTATCTCAGAAATAATGGGTATGCCTTATGTTAATATCAGCATTTCTCCTATGCAGGATAATATAAATTTGATATTTAAACGAATTGAAGATTTAATACTTTCAAGCATAATACTTGCTATAATATTTCCTATATTAGTGATTATATCTATTATTATTAAACTTTCATCTACCGGACCTGTATTATATAGACAAACCAGAGTTGGTATTAATAACACTACTTTCACTATTTTAAAATTTAGAACTATGCCTGTTAATATTGAAAAAAAAACCGGGCCTGTATGGGCTTCTCAAAACGATAAACGAACAACAAAATTTGGTAGTTTTCTGCGAAAAACAAGTTTAGATGAATTACCTCAACTTTTTAATGTAATTAAAGGTGATATGTCCCTTGTAGGTCCAAGACCAGAAAGGCCTGAACTAATTGATAAATTCAAGAATGAAATTCCATTATATATGAAAAAGCATATGGTAAAAGCAGGAATGACAGGATGGGCCCAGGTTAATGGATGGCGTGGAAATACTGATCTTAAAAAGCGTATTGAATATGATATATACTATATTGAAAACTGGTCAATTTGGTTTGATTTAAAAATAATATTGCTGACTTTTATTAAGGGATTTATAAATAAAAATGCATATTAGTTCTAAGATTGGAGTAAATAGTTATTCATTAAAACAGGTGACTTTAGGATTAGTAGGAGTTTATGCTTTTTCTTTTATCTTAAGGTGGCTTAAGCAATATGAAATGTTGATAATTGATCCCGATTCTACAAGATATATTGATTTAGCAAAAAGATGGGCTCTACATGGAGCTGCATATGCGTATGATCATTGTGATTTAATGGATATACCTCCACTGTATAGCTATTTAATATCTGTAGGAGTTAGTTATGGGATTGATCCTATAAAAGTGGGTATGATCGTGGGTATTTCCTGTGGAGCGTTTATTCCAATTGCTGTTTTTTTAATTTCTTATTCAATTTTTAATAGGTATGACTATTCATTTCTTGCTTCTTTTTTAGCTTCAATACAGCCTTATCTTATTTTAACAAGCGTAAGACTGCTAAGAGATGCTTTATATTTACCACTATTGACAGTTGGCATTTCTTTTGCATGTTTGGCTATAAAAAACAAATCATTTCTTTATTGGCTACTGTTTTCTATTTTTATAACATTAGCTTCTGCAACAAGAATTGAAGGTATTGTAATGGTACCAATTTTTTTAATTTGGGGTATATTGGATCTACTATTTGAAACTGGAAGTTTTCTTGTCAAGCTTAAATATTTTGCTTTAAGCTCAGTTTTGGTTATAGTTGTTTTTTTTAGTTTAACTTTTTATATAAGATTCAATCTTTCTGGTACTAAGGCCACTTGGGGTAATACAGATCTCATTTCTTTAAAGTATTTAGGAAGACCACATTTAGTAGAATAATATTATGGCTACATTATCTTTTAATATTTGGCTTGATTTTTTTAATGACTCAATTTTTTCTGGACTATTCTGGCTAACATTAGTTTTTTTTATTATTGCTTTTATTTTTCTGTATAAAACCAAATTTAACAAGTCAGTACTATTTTTCTGTTTATTCTGTTTATTAATATTTTATCCTGAGCCTTATTACTATTATTATAAAAATAAAATCGTTAATATAAGATATTTTTATCAACTTATACCTATAATGCTTGGGGTAGGAACTTTAGGCTTTTTTATTATTACAAAAAAACTGCGATATTTTTTAGAAAAATCATCTTTTTTTAGAAAAATATTTTTTAATTTTAAACCAACAGTCATTATGATAATGATTTGCACTATAATATGTCTTGGGTTCTCGTTTTCTCAATTAGAAGGTAGAGGTTGTGATTATCTATTAATTCCAATAAGAGAAATTAATACTGAAATTAATAAAGAAAACACAAAACCTATCTATATTGCTCCTAAAAATTGTGATCAGAAGAGAGTCTCATATTATATTTCTACAGGAAAGTTTATTGAAGTTGAAAATAATAAATTCAATCCTGATTATATTCTAGAGTTATGTAATAAATTACACTCAAACAAAAAAAGCATTTTTGTTTTATTTAGAAGCACAGAAGAGAAACTGAATTATAGCAATAAATTTTTAAACAAGTTTAAACTTATTAAACTATTTTCTTCAACAAAACAAGGGAAATTATATTATTACTTTCTTTATTTATATTCACCTAAGTATCTAGGAATCTAATTTTAAATATTATTAACTGGCAAATAAATGATTTTATATTTTTTAAAAAGAATACTATTGGCTGTTTTTACTCTTTTTGTAATAATGGCTATAAGTTATTTATTACTTAGACTTTCTCCCGGTGATCCTTCAAAGAGCTCTTTTCTAGGTGAAAACAGTAGTGTTACAAATGGAATTTCAGCAGACAGAAATGAGTTGATAAAAAATAATAGCATACGTGAAAAGCTGTATTTGGATAAACCTGTTTATATTGGTTTTACACTATGGTTGAAGAATGTTCTTTTGCATGGTGATTTTGGAGTCTCTGTTGCAGTTGATAAAGGTCGTTCTGTCATTCCGATTATAATGGAGCGTTTGCCTGTTACTTTAACAATTAATTTCTGGGCTGTGCTTGTTACTTACCTGATAGCTATACCTTTGGGGATTTATTCTGCTGTTTCAATGAGTCCTAGAATTGATTCATTTATTACAGTGATACTCTTTCTTTTATATTCTCTTCCTGTTTTTTGGGTGGCTTTGCTTTTACAGGTTACTTTGTGTAGTGGTGGGTGTATACCGATTTTTCCTTTGAAAGGTATTAATGTAGAAAGTATTCAGGGGCTGAGTACATGGAGTATTATGTTTAAATCTGCTTTACATTATGTACTTCCGGTTGTCTGTCTTTCTTATGCAGGTATTGCCGGGTTATCCAGATTTGCAAGAACAAGTATGATTGAGGTTGTTAGAAAAGATTATATAAGAACTGCAAGAGCAAAAGGTTTGCCTGAATATGTTGTGATTTTAAAACATGCGCTCCGTAATGCTTTAATAACTTTGATTACTTTATTTGCCGGTTTGATACCTGGATTAATAACTGGAAGTATTATTGTAGAATATGTTTTTAGTATTCCCGGGATGGGAGACTTATCTATGTTAGCCTTAAGCAGTAGAGATATCCCATTGTTAATGGCATTATTCTGTTTTGCCGGAGCATTGACATTAATAGGAATTTTTGTTGCAGATATTATGTATGTACTTGTAGACCCCAGAATTAGTTTTGGTGCTAAGAAATAAATTAGGTGTTGAGTGTTGAGTGTTGAGTGTTGAGTGTTGAGTGTTGAGTGTTGAGTGTTGAGTGTTGAGTGTTGAGTGTTGAGTGTTGAGTGTTGAGTGTTGAGTGTTGAGTGTTGAGTGTTGAGTGTTGAGTTGCTGTTTAAAACCTAAAAATTAAATCTTAAAACTTTTTAAATATTTTGGAGGAGAAGGTTATGTTAAAAGTTTTTGCGTTAATCGGGAGTCCTAGAAAAAGCAGTAAATCTAATACAGTTGCGTTAACTAAGATGATGCTTGAAGAATTAAGAAAGATGGGACTTGAATTTGAGTATGAAATATGTTCTGCTGGGGATTTGAAAATAAACTTTTGTACAGGATGCGGGAGTTGCGTAAAAACCGGTAAGTGTCCTCAAGATAAAAAAGATGATCTTGAAATGATAAAGCATAAGACCAAAGAAGCAGATGTTATTATTTGGGGGTCTCCTGTTTATGCTTATAGTGTAGCAGGACAGATGAAGGTAATAATGGATAGGTTTTGTTCATGGTATCATGTTATGCCGCTTTTGGGAAAACTTGCTATATCTGTTTCAACAGCAGGACATGACGGTTTTGAACAGGTACATAACCTTAATGAAGCTCTTTTGAGTGTTATGGGAGCTCCGATAATAAATAAATTTGAAGCATTAGGGCATGATGGTGGTTTGATACCTGGAGCAGAAGAAAGTGCTGCTAAGGCTGCTAATGAAATCTATCCATATCTTTCCGGAGAGAAGAAGTTTATAACATCAGAAACAATGGAATTTATCTTTACTATGATGAGAAGCAAGGTCAGAGATCTTAAAGAGCATATGCCGGATTCTTATCAGCATTGGGTTGATTCAGGAATGAAAGATGCTGAAAGCTTTGAAGAAGTATATAAAAAGAGCAGTTTGATTAAATAACAATAATAAAAATACCACAAAGTAGATGTGGTATTTTTGAAAACTAACTAATTTTGATCGTTGTCTTAATCGTAGTTTCTAAGATTTTGGAGACCAAGACTAAGACTAAGACTAAGACTAAGATCAAGACCAAGACCAAGACCAAGACTAAGAGATTTAAAGATTTACAGAGAAAACATTTTTTGCTTCAATAGTATTATTGATCTCTTCCAAAATTTCTTTTGAAATTGGTTTTACTGTTCTTATTGTCAAAAGAGAGTTTTTCTTCTCCTGATCCTGTGGTGCTCTTATTCCGCTAATGTTGATATCATGTTTTCCAAGTATTGTAGCTACTTTACCGATAATTCCCGGGGTATCAGGGTACTCTGCAAAAAGAAGGCTTCCTGTTGGATCAAGATATAGTTTATCAAATTCGTTAATTCTTGTAATCATCAGGTTACGTTCTGTAATTGTACCTCTGATTGATACTTTATTTATAGTTTTATCCCCGCTATAGAGGTCAATTGTCATTGAATCTTCATATTTTTTTAGATCATCAATTTCTCTGTTAACAATTGTTACTCCACATTGTTTTAGGTAGTCTTCTGTATCAGCATTTTCACTTGATGGATTGAAATCTGAACAGATGCCTTTTAATATTGGAGCAGTCATCCATTTACTGAATTTATTTAATATTCCATAGAAACTGGTTTCAATTTTATGCGGAGCATTATTTTTACCAAGGTAAGCTCTGGCAATAACGGTGATAACATTTGCAAGTTCCTGGTATTTTTCATCCATTCCATCCGGAAGATCTTTATTTACGACGCAGTTTGTAATTCCTTTGTTATAATAATCTATAATTTGTTCACCTGCACGTGAAGCTGCATTATAATTAGCTTCGCGGGTGCTGGCGCCAAGGTGAGGAAGCATTACATCAGCAATATCAGCTACGCTTTTTTCTCCGGCAGCATCTTTTGGATATACATCATTGCAGAAAACCAGGTTTTTTTCTGCTTTTATTGTTCTCAGATCATCTTCATTAATGATACCTGCTCTTGCGCAGTTAATTAAAACAGCACCAGGTTTCATTAGGCTTAGAAGATCTTTATTAACTATTCCTCTTGTTTTATCATTTTCAGGGATATGCAGACTTACACAGTCAGCCTTTTCAAAGATTTCTTCCATTGAGCAGAGTTTTACGTCCATTTTTTCTGCCATATCAGCTGAGATGAAAGGGTCATAGCCTAAAAATTTCATTTCAAATCCCTGGAGGCGTTTTATTACTAGACGACCAATATTGCCGAGTCCAATAATACCGATTGTTTTACCGGTAAGTTCACGGCCCATAAGTTTTTTCTTTTCCCACAATCCCTGGCGAGTTGTCTGGTCGCCTTTTACAAGGTGTCTGTAGCCGGCAAGATATAGTGCAATAACTTCTTCGGCAACAGCATTTGAATTAGCTCCAGGTGTGTTCATTACATCAATTTTTTTACTTCTTGCATATTTAGTATCAATGGTATTGTAACCGGCACCGGCTCTGACTACCAGTTTTAAATCAGGGAGAGCATCAATTATTTCCGGGGTAACTTTTTCGCTTCTGACAATGAGAACATTTGTATCAGAATGATCTTTAACAAGCTCATCTAATGATTTGTCAGCGTCCTGAATTACATCATAACCATTGTCTTTAAGAAGATTTGCTGCGACTGTGTCCAGCTTTGTAGGAATAAGAACTTTTTTCATTCGATCTCTCTCCATATTATTATTAAAAGTTTTTTGATGATTAAACAAATGAACAGTGGGTTTAAACTAGCATATCAAATGTTCAAATCAATAAAAATAAATCTAATTTGAATGTAAATTTATGATAATTAAAGTGTTCTTGATATTGTTGGATTCTTTTTGAAAGTGTTGAATTTAACATGTATGTATATTTAGGATCTTAATACTATTTTTGTTTTAAGGATTACTTCCACAGGACTTGTAATAAACAGTGTTTTCTTCTGAAATGAAAATTTCGCCTGTAGGTGGTAAAAATATTGCTCCTTCTTCAATTATTCCATTTTTCATAAAAGCTATTGAAATACCCCATGTAGGAATATGATGTGAGTAGGGAGCTGTACCATCAATAGGATCCACTATCCATGTTGTTTCATTAAGCGCATTTCTGATATATTCTTCATTTTTTTGAAAAACAGTCTCTTCACCTATTAAATATGAACCATTTTCAGGTTTGTCAAAGTGTACTGCCAACAGTGACTCTATTGCCTTGTCGGCAACCGTAACAATGCTCTTATCTTTTTTTAGTTCCATATCAGGAGAATCATAATATTCTAAAGCGGTTTTTCTTGATTGAATCAGTAGATCAATAATCTTTTCTTTATTCCACTCTTTCATAATTTTATATCAAAGCATAATCAAAGTTAAAAGTTGAAGTATTGTTTTCATTAGATTTTGCGTTAGTCATATCAAAAAATTTTGATGTGTTTTCTATTTCCGGAATTGATAATACTTTTTCTGAATAAAGATAAACAAGCCCGTTTCTTTTGTCTTTAATAATAATGAATTTATTACCTTTAGAATCGGCTATAATATTATCCGTTGGGATGAAGGCTCTGGTTACTAGAAGGTGTGGTCTTCCATAAGAATATATTTCCAGCGGAGCAGGGGATTTTCTTTGCAGGTTTAAAATCTCATTTTTTTCTAATTCCAGCCATGCCTGAATTTTATTTAGCTTAAAGCCAGCTTTTGCGCAAATAGCCTTAATTTCAAAAGCAGCGGAAGAGTTACACACAGGTAATGGATATGAAGTTGTTATTTGAATATCTTTATAACTCATTAATAGCTCAAATCCATATAGAGAAGTCACCCTGAATTTCTTATGGCCTTTTTTTACTGCAGCTCTTATTTTTCTATTAGTGTTATTTAAATCGTATTCGAAACAGTAGTTAGGTATTAATATTTCATCTGTTGTATTGTCAAATTCTTCCAATGAGTGAATGGTAGTACTGTTTGGAATCTGATTTTTTGTATTGACAGGCAACAGTACAGAAGTTTCGTTAGGATTATTTAGGCTGGTGATAGTATTATTATATGCTTCTTTAAATTTTTGAAATCCTGCAATGGAATTTTGGTTTAAATGTTCAGGCCTTATTATATCTTTTAACCAGTTCCAAAATTCACGTCTTATTCTTTTAAGCTCACTTGCAGGGATAAATAGGTCTCCATGAATGGATACTTTAATGATTCCGGCACTAAATTCTTTCGAATTGGATGCTTTAAATTCATTGATTATTGTGTCTTGAGTTAAACTTCTTTTTAGTGCTTTTGATATATTAATTTCTTCTTTCCAGTTTGGAAGTTCAGGAATATTTAAATTGATAAAAAAACCATTTGAAGAAACAGTAATATTAAAATCAATATTAGTAGCTTGCTGAGTCAGATTTGCTATTCTTGATGTTAAATCACCACCGCTCTCACCTATTTTATAAAGAATTCCGTCTTTGGGAATTTCTTTGTCACAATGGATAAAGCATTTAGTGTCTTTTTGTGCTTTATTGATCTGCTTTTTATTTTGCGTTAATTTAGTAACTGTAATTGTTGGGCCTTCATCTCCGTTTTTTGGCTGAACGCGAACTCTGTCACCGATATGAAGTCTTTGTGTTAATGAAACATAAAAACCATTTTTCTGAGTTGAAATGACTTTGCCGTATGGTTGACCGGATACACCGAGCAGTTTATGCTGAATAACATCGCGACAGGAATCTTTATCCTTGAATCCTGCGGACCATTTTCTTCCTAATGATCTGCTTAATATATTCCTGGCTTTTTTTAAGATAACAGTACTGTTTTCGTTCGGATGGGTATCAAGTATCATTCTATACGCAGAAACCACGTTTTTGATATAATCCGGTTTTCTTAACCTACCTTCAATTTTTAATGATTTAATACCTATTTTTTTCAATTCCTGAATAGAGTCCAGAGAGTATAAATCTTTGGTCGAGAAGAAAAAACCGTTTCCATTATCACTATAATATCTTCTTCTGCATGGCTGCTTACATTTTCCTCTGTTACCGCTCCAGCCTCCCATCCATGATGATAAAAGGCAATTTCCTGACATAGAACAGCATAATGCTCCATGAATAAATACCTCTACATCGAGGTTACTGTTTTTTACTAATTGTTTTAATTCATCATATGCAACCTGACGTTCTAGTATAACACGTTTTACACCAAGCTTTGCCGCAAAATTTACGCCTGCGCTATTGTGTATGCCCATTTGAGTAGAGGCGTGAATTTCAAGATTTGGAAAATGTTCTCTTAATATTCTTAGTATTCCAATATCCTGGACTATAACAGCATCAGGCTGAAGACAGGATAGTTCATATAGTTGTTCAGCTGCTTCTTCAAGTTCTGATTCTTTGATTAGGGTATTGAATGTGATATAGACTTTTTTTTCAATCTTATGTGCATATGCAATAAGTTTAGACATTTCTTCCAGAGTAAAGTTTTCAGTTCTTTCTCTTGCATTAAATTTAGGAAGTCCAGCGTATACTGCATCAGCACCATAATCAAATGCAGTTAATCCGGCAGCTAAACTGCCGGCCGGAGCCAATAATTCAGGTATTACTATTTTTTTGTTTTTCATATATGTTTATTTTAATATTATCTGTAGAGCTGATTGCAAAACGCACGTTGGAAATGGAAACGACGGAGCGTTTCCCTCCATTTTGAATTCAACACTGGAGCCCTGCTATTCGCAGGGATAAATGGTTTTGCGATGCCTGTCAGGCGAATAGCCTGGTCAAAACCGAAACATCCGGCGTTTTGTAACTACCTCTGTGGTTAAAAGTGAATTTTATAATTATCGTTCATTATAAGCTGACATCCAATCTATTGCAAATAGATGAAGAAAGGCATATAATAGTATATCAGAAAAATTGCGTATCATAAAGCTATAATTTTTCCTAAGGAAAGCTGACCATGAGCATTGATAATCAGAAAAAAACTAAAATAATGTTTATGGTTGGCACTAAAGGAAACTTTATTTTTCTAAACAACAAGCTTTCCAAGCTTCTAGGCTATTCAAGAAAAGAACTGATCAATACTCACTTTAAGACTATAATATCGAAATCCAGTAAACTCTATACTGCTATAGTAGGGGATTCAGACGTAGAACAAAGAGTTAAGGGGAACATAAAACTTTTACATAAATTAAACTATATAAAATTACCTGTGACATATGATGTTGTTATTCAAAAAAGCAAAAAAGAAACAGAAGTAAAAGGAGAGTTTTGTGTAATTAATGATGTAGAAGAGAGTTTTGATAAATTTGTTTCAAATATCACAGCCTACAAATCTTTATTTGATAATAATCCTGATGGTATCCTGGTTGCGAAAACTGAAACAGGAGAATTCTGCTATGCTAATCGTATAATTGCTCAGGAACTCGGATACACTCGGGAAGAACTCTTGAAAATGAGAATAAAAGATATACATCCTAAGGAAGATTGGGATTACGTTTATTCTGAATTTAAGAAAATGTCAAGAGGTAAATCAAGTATTAGTCATGAGGTCCCCTGTCTCAGTAAAAAAAAGGAACTGTTATTTTTTGATATAAAAGTATTAGTTTTGGTAATTGAAGGTTTAGTTTATTGTTTTGGCTTTTTCAGAAATGTTACTGAATCCAAGAAGGCTGCAATAAAACTAAAAGATAGTGAAGAGAGATATAGGGAATTATTTGATAATATTACTAACGGTGTTGTAGTATATAAAGCAGTTGATAAAGTTGAAGATTTTATAATTGTCGATTTTAATAAAACGGCTGAAAAAATAGAGCAAATAAATAAAGAGAGTGTTTTAGGGAAAAAGGTTACTTCTGTATTTCCTGGGGTTAAGAAATTAGGACTTTTCAAAGCATTTAAAGAGGTGTATAGGACTGGTAAGGCAAAAACTTTCCCTATTTTTTTATATAAAGATGATAGAATCAGTGGATGGAGAGAAAATCTGATTTACAAGCTTCCTTCAGGAGAGATAGTATCAGTATACAGTGATCTAACGGAACAGAAGAGAGAAGAAAGAAGAATTAAAGAAGATGCAATAAGGTTAAATCAGATTATTAAAGATACAAAAGATTGGGTCTGGGAAGTTGATACATCAGGGTTATACACATATTCAAATGATTCAGTATATGATATTCTGGGATATTCCAAAGAGGAAATTGTTGGGGAAAAGTATTTTTATGATTTATTCGAACCTGAGGGCAAAGAAACCTTAAAATTGAAAGCGTTTGAAGCTTTCAAAAAAAGATTACCATTTAGAAATTTTGAGAATATCAATATATCAAAAAATGGAAAAAAAGTTTATCTTTTAACAAGCGGATCACCTGTTTTGGGAGAAGATAAAGAGTTGTTGGGATATAGGGGGCTTGATTCGGATATAACAGCAATAAAAAATAATGAAATCATACTTGAACAGCATAGAAAAAAACTGACTAAAATGGTCAAGGATAAAACTCAAAAGCTTGAAAAAGAACATTATCATTTACTGAAAGCACAGGAAATTGCGCATGTCGGGACTTGGGAATATAGTTTTAAAACAGGTGTGCTTGAGTTTACTAAGGAGTCTTACAGAATATTTGGAATTAAAGAAAATACCAGAATTACATATGATGTTTTTATTAGATCAATTTTTCCTGATGATCGTCCGCTTGTTAAGCATTACTGGATAGGCATTGCAGAGGGGAAAGTTTTTGATATTGAACATCGAATAAATGCTGAAGATAATATTAGATGGGTAAGAGAAAGTGCAGAAGTTATTTATAAAAATAGAAAAGCTATAAAAGTTATTGGTACTGTACTGGATATTACAAAACAAAAAGAAAGTGAGCAGAGTCGTCTGTTGATGGAAAAACAGCTTAGTTTTGCCCGTAAAATGCAGACAATAGGCAGTCTGGCTAATGGAATGGGACATGAGTTTAATAATATCATAGGCGTTATAATGGGGTTATCGGAACTTCTATTAAACAGCAATAATATTAAGGATGCAGATAAAAAGCATATTGAAAGTATTTATACACAGGGTGAGCGTGCTGTAGAGGTAATTAAGAATATGCAGTCGTTTACTGCTGCTGATACAGATTCTTTTGTAGTAATTGATATTAATGAGCAGATATCTAATATCTCGGATTTATTGAGGATCATGTTCCCCAAAAATATTCATATTGGGTATACTCTGGATGATAACTGTCAGCCAATAATGGGAAATAAGACAAATATTCAACAGATAATATTTAATATTTGTAATAATTCTCTTCACGCTATGCAGAAAACAGGGGGGAATTTAAATATAACGACTACATGTTTTGAGCATAAGTATGCCGGTAATTATGATTTAGATATGGAATTAGGGAGATATGTTAAAATTTCAATTTCAGACACAGGATATGGTATTGATCCTGAAACTATTCAACATATTTTCAATCCGTTCTTTTCTACTAAACAGTTAGGTGAAGGTATTGGATTGGGGCTTTCTGTTGTGGCTAATATTGTAAAAAAACATAAAGGACAAATAAGAATATCAAGTATACCTGGTAAAGGGACCTGTATAAATATTTACTTTCCCGTTGCTGATAAAAAAGTGGAGAAAAAGTTAATTTGTGTTGAAGAAGCCAGAGAGGGTAAAGAAAGGATTCTTGTTGTTGAGGATGAAGTTTTATTGGCAGAAATCTATAAAAAAGGACTAGAAAAACTGGGATATAAAGTTTCTTTGGCATTTAACGGTGCTGAAGCTTTGAAAATGGTTGAAGATAAGCCGGGAAATTTTGATCTTGTTTTTACTGATTATATGATGCCTGAAATTGATGGAGTTGAGCTGTGCAAAAAAATTAATAAAATAAATAATAAAATCCCATTTATTTTTGCTACCGGTTATAGTAATGTTATAGATATCAACAGGAATTTATATTCTAATGTGTATAAGATTCTAACAAAACCTGTAAAATTACCTGAGCTTACTGCTTTAGTTAGAAATTATTTTGATGATGTTTAAGGGAGGTATCAGCTATGATTAAAAGGATTCTGATTATCGAGGATAATGAAGCATATCGTGAAATGCTTAAAACCGTATTGGAACAGGAAGGGTACGAAGTAAGAGAAGCTGATAATGGCAAAGATGGATGTGATATCTGTTTTAAGGAAAAGTTTGATTTAGTTATAATGGATCTGTTTTTACCGGAAAAAGATGGAGTACAATCAATTCATGAGCTGAAAGAAGAATTTTCCGGTAAAATGAAGATTATTGCTATATCAGGAGCATGTTATTCTGATGGTAGGACGCAATTTGTATTGAATCAATCTAAAGAACATGGCGCAGATGCTATTCTTAAAAAACCTTTTAAGATGAAAGTACTTGTTGATTTAATTAAGGAGATGAGTGAAGAGTAGTCCAATAAAAATATGAGCCTCATTTAAATATCTGAGGCTCATAAAATAATATATATACCAAAAACAGTTGAGTTTTCGAAAAATCTAACTAAAAACCGAGTTAGGTTATATCGTATATAGCCAAAAACTAAAATATCTTCGGTATCTTTTCCGATTGTAATAAAAGTAAATTTTTATCTTACTCTATGTTTGGTTATAATTCCTCTTGGTGATTTTTCAACAAAATCCAGAAAATCATTTACTTCAGGAATATCAGTAGGTAATTCAGCTCTGGCTTGTTCTATTGCATTCGTTGTATTGATTACCTCACCAACAAAAAGCCTGTATAGTTTTTTTATTTCCCTTATTGTTTCACGTGCAACCTTGTTTCTTTTCAAAGCAACAAGATTAATACCGCCAATAGCATTTCTGCTTGCAACTATAAAGAAAGGTGGTAGATCCTGAGATATTGCAACGCCACCGCTTATCATAGCCATTTGTCCTACTGAGCAAAACTGATGAACACAGCAGTTACCTGATATAAAAACTCTATCATGAACTGTAGTATAACCTGCCAATAAAGAATTATTGGCAATTATGACATTGTTGTGTATTGTTGAGTTATGGCCTACATGACTTCCGGTCATAAATAAATTACCATTACCAATAGTCGTAACTGAGTCTGGTTTTGCTCCGGCATTAACTGTAAAATGCTCTCTAAAAACATTGTCGTTCCCAATTTTTACATATGAAACACTGTTTGGGTCAAATGAATTATCCTGGGGAGCCGAGCCAACAGATACAAATGGATAAAAAGTATTATTAGAACCGATTTCAGTATAACCCTCAATATTACAATGACGAATTAAATTGCAGCCTGAACCGATTTTTACATTTGGGCCAATATAGCAGTATGGGCCTACTGTTACATTTTCGCCTATTTCTGCACCTTTCTCTACTGTAGCTGTCGGATGTATTTTAATCATTTTATATCTTCCTTAAAATAGTATTTATTTTAATTATTTATTTAGCGTGATTAAAGCATAATAAATATAATCAGTTAATTTTTAAGTATTATAATCTGTTCTTCCAATACCTGTTATAATTTATTATATACCAAAAACGGTTGAGTTTTCGAAAAATCCAACTAAAAACCGAATTAGGTTTTATCGTATATAGTCAAAAACTAAAATACCTTCGGTATACTAAACGATTTAAATATCTTCATATTATACATTGCTTTTTAATATCTTCCCAACTAACAAGAAAAAACTTATGGTTTATTTTGAGGAGTGCTTAAAAGACAGTTTACGGAATTTTGATATAAGCATCGGGAATATTAAGAATAGAGTGTTTAAGATTGACTGCAGAGTTCTTGGAAGTCTTTTTATTTTGATAGCATGTTGCGGGCACAGTTCCTGGCAGCAAAAACATCTTATACATTTTGAAAGCTCTATTCTGGGAATTTTATTATTTGTAACCATTATTTTAGCAGGACAGTTATCTGCACAAATTTTACAACCGGTACAGAGTTTTTTATTAATAACAGGTTTTGGTTTTAAGATACAATTTGCCATTAAGTTGAAAAATTTGCTGTCAGTGAAATTTATTGAGTTTAATTTATCAGGTTCAGGAATGCTAAAATCATCAATTTTTATTTCATCTAAGGGTGTACCGCAAATATTTATTTCTCTAATGTCTGAGGGACAAAGTCCTCTTTTTATAGCCTGTTCAATTATTGGTACTTGCTCTGGGGGAACATTAACAATTTTCAAACATGTTAGGTCTAATGCGAATGCATCTTTACTTGCTGCTATGAATCCTAATCTTTTAGGTGTGCCTGCTGATGGGCCGTTGCCATCCATACCGACTACTGCATCCATAATTGATAGTCCGGGTTTTGTTGCCAGAAAGATATCTATTAGAGCATTAGCAAAAAAGTCATATTGTGACATCCTAAAGTGATATTCTGCTTTTTTTGCTCCCGGTACAGAACCAAACATGTTCTTTACAGCCCCTGTGTAAGTCATTTGACCATGTGTTTTCAGTTTAGGGAGATTAATGATTATATCAGCATTGAGAAGTGGTTCAATTATTTCAACTTTTTTAAGGAGTTTGCCGTCAGCAATATTATGAAGTTTAACGCTCAGATCAAAATTTAATTTTAACTCCGTTTTTTCTGCAATTGCTTCCATGCCGCATGCTTTATATACGTTTTTTAAATTTGTTTTTATGTATGGCCCGCCGGGACTTTCTACTATGGAAACAATTGCTCCGTGCTCAATTAAAATATCTGTTAATGCATGTATTAAATAGGGATTGGTTGTAGCTGCTGTATTTGGATTACAGGGCATAAGGAGATTAGGTTTTAAAGCAACCTTTGTTCCTTTGGTGATGTACTTTTCAATACCTCCCAGGTTTTTAAATGTTATATTTAAAGCTTCTTTCAGCTCAGTATAATTATAGTCTTTACATTTAATTACAGATACTTTTTTCATTATTTAAACTTCAATGTTATGATTGTGAATTTACGTCCATAAATTATCTTTCTGCTGACTATACATCGACTTCCAGTATATTACACACGTTGGTGTTTTGATTTATTCTACTGCAGCAAGTTCGATAATTTATTAATATTTTTCCAGTCAATTACGGGATTAAAGACAACAATATTTTTAGATCTAAAAAATATTGTTGTCAAATCATTTTAAACTATATAAGGCTATTTATCTAATTCTATAATAAATGCCTCATAAGGTTTGATTTTTACTACTCCTTTACTGTCTATATCAGGAGCTGTTGGATAATTTCTAATTAACGGGAACTTTTTATTTAGTTTTTCTATTCCGGTATCAAAAGAAATAGTTTCAGGTTTGAAGTTAAGAACAACAATGAATTTTTTCTTTGGACATTCTCTAATGTAGGCATATACATCTTTGTTTTCGGGGTCAACCTGTTCATATGTGCCGTAAGAAAAAGTAGGTATTTCTTTTTTTAACTTAACCATTTTTTTGTAGTAGCTTAGAATAGAATTGGGATCTTTTTCTTCAGCTGCAACATTAATTTCTTTATAGTTTGGATTAACTTTTATCCAGGTTTTATCGGCTGTACTGAATCCGGCATTTTTAGTATTATTCCACTGCATAGGTGTTCTTGCATTATCTCTATTTCTTGCTAGAAGTCCCGGTAGAAAGTCTATTTCTTCTTTGCCGGATTTAATTTGTTCGTTGTAGTAATTAATGGCTTCAACATCTCTGAATTCATCTTTAGTGAAATTGCAGTTTGTCATTCCAATTTCATCGCCTTCATAAATGTAAGGTGTTCCCCATTGAGTAAATAGGAAGGTACAGAGCATTTTCCCGGATTCTTTCCAGTATTTTTTGTCATTACCCCATCTTGATACTGCTCTTGCCTGATCATGATTTCCAAGAACAACACTGTTCCAGCCTTTGCCGTATAGGCCGCTGTACCAGTTTTCATAGACTTCTTTGAATTTAAGTAGATCCATTGGTGCCGGTTTAAACTTATTTCCGTCTTTGTTGTCAATTCCCATCATAATATCCAACTGAAAAATGGTTTCCAGTTGCTTTTGTTCTGCACCAACATATTCCCAGGCGTTTTCATGATTAACTCCCGGCATTTCTCCAACAGTAAGCAGATCGTATTTCGAAAGAACTTTCTTATTTAGTTCTTTTAAATAGGTGTGAGCCATCGGCATCGTGCCCCAGAGAGATGCGCTCTGAGTTAATTCTGGGAGAGCAATAAGTGTTATTACGTCAAAACGTAAACCGTCTGCGCCTTTATCAAGCCAAAATTTTGCTACGCCTTCAAGATTTTCTCTGACTTTTGGATTTTTCCAGTTGAGGGCAGGCTTGTACTGCAAAGATATGAAGATAGTATTCTTCGGTTTCTTTATTAAATTCCCATGCCGGTCCTGAAAACCATGATTGCCAGTCATTGGGCATTTTATCTCCATCTTTAGGAGATTCAAAAACATAAAAATCATGATAAGGACTGTCTTTAGACTGTTTTGCTTCCTTAAACCATTTATGCTGATCCGATGTGTGACTGAACACCATATCGAGTATTATTTTTATATCTTTCTCATGAGCTTTTTTGATAAGTCTGTCAAAGTCTTTAAGAGTTCCAAACTTAGGATCCACATTTTTATAATCACTTACATCATAACCCATATCTACGCCGGGGGAGGGGTAGAATGGTGTAATCCAGATAACATCGACTCCTAGAGATTTGAGATAATCGAGTTCTTCTGCTATTCCATTTAAATCTCCGATACCATCTCCGTTGGAATCTTTAAAAGATCTTACGTAAATTTCATAGCATACAGCCTGTTTCCACCATTTCTTTTCAAGATTAAGGTTTTTTTCTTGTGACGGGGGAGCTGTTTCTGCGAATAAAACTGTTGCTATAAGCAGTAAAAACACTGTTGTATAGGCTTTTCTAAACATTTTCATTGTAAATGTTCTCCATGGTTGGTTTTTATTGAAATTTTAAATGGATAGTAATAAATATTTTATTAGACTAAAACAGTTCTGTCTATAGTGTTTTTTTAACAATCATATTGAAAAAATATAACGATGATTTTTTTTCACGCCCGTTCATTGTCATTCACTCAAGACGCAAAATCACGGAGAATAAATTGCTATCATGAAATGATAAAAATAAAAACAACTTTAAAAATAAAAAAAATCATTTTTAAAGTTGTTTTTATTTAATGAGCTGCAGCTCAGCAATTTATTTATTAGCGTTAATAAGGTACGCCAAGAGGCGTACATATATCAGTTGGTGAAATTCCAACCCGTCAATTTACCGTTCAGACGGTAGTGATAGTTCCTTGACAGGAGCACAAGACGTATTAAACGGTAACGTTTAATGCGAAGTTCTTTATAGCGAGCAGGCAGACCGTAGCGCAAGCGAACATGTGGCTTCGTTACGCTAATTTACAGTTGGTGAGCCTCCCTTATTGGGTGAAACCTGCAACAATATACATAATAAGATATTGGGCGTATTAACAAATATCAAACGGTCACAGGTATATTGGGCTGTCGGAGTTGAGAGTGGCGGTATGCCTGTACATGGTATATGTATGAACTTGGGAGGTCCTGTTATTTAGGCTGGAGACCGTAACAGTGTTATATAAGGCTTGCTGAAATTAACATTGGAATATCAGGAAGTCGGAGATGCCCATAGTAATGTTGATATCAGAGACAACACAACTCTGAAGTAGTAAAGGGGCATTGCTTTAGTCAGTGTTTACAAAGAGAGAAAGGACAATGTATTGAGTAATCTACAACCAAAACCCAAGTGGCTTATGAGTGATTTGGAGAGAGTCCGTGACTTTCAGCGTAAGATATATCAAAAAGCCAAACAGAACGGAGATTTTCGTTTTTATGTTCTTTATGACAAAATCAGATTGCCGCATTTTCTGCGTGAAGTCTATAAGCGTTGTAAAGCGAATGGAGGTAGAGCGGGGATTGATGGAGTTACTTTTTCTGATATAGAAAAGTCCGGGAAGGAAAAGTTTATAATGGATATAATATCCGAATTGGAAAACTTTACTTATAAACCGCAGGCAGTTCTAAGAGTAAATATTCCTAAAGGTAACGGAAAAACCCGTCCATTGGGAATACCTACGATAAAAGACAGAGTAATTCAGATGACGGTAAAACTTGTTATAGAACCCATATTCGAAGCTGATTTTGAAAATTCTTCATACGGATTTCGTCCGCAACGCTCGGCGCACGAGGCTGTAAAAGAAATAAAGGAGAAGCTAAAACAGGGAAAAACGGAAATATACGATGCAGATTTGAGTTCTTATTTCGATACAATACCGCATAAGGAACTTTTGATACTTATTGCGAAACGGATAAGCGACAAAAATATTCTGCACCTTATAAAGATGTGGCTAAAAGCTCCCGTATATGAGAATAAAAGATATACAGGAGGAAAGAAAAGCAAAGTTGGTATACCGCAGGGAGGAGTCATTTCTCCACTGCTTGCAAATATCTATTTACACCTGCTTGATAAAGCTGTCAATAGATTGAACGGCATTTTTCAAAAATACGGTGTGGACATTGTAAGATATGCGGATGATTTTGTGTTAATGGGAAGACATATTCCCGAGGCAGTTTCTTCGTATTTAAAGGAATTGCTATCAAGGATGAAACTCAGTATTAACTATGATAAAAGCCGTAATCTGAATGCTTTTAGGGAATCATTTGATTTTCTGGGGTTTACTTTCAGGTATAGTGATGATATTTACGGCAGAAACATAAAATACTGGAAAGTTGAACCCAGTAAGAAGTCACAGAAGAAAGTTAGGGGTAATATTCGGGAATTTCTTAAGCATAACGGACACAAGTCGCCTGCTGTATTAGTTGATGACTTAAACACAGTTATTAGAGGTTGGATTAATTACTTTTCAATTGATAAAGTCAGTTATCCATCTAAAGCTAAGAGAACTCTTAGATATTACCTTTTCAGAAAACTAAGACAATTTTATAAGAGAAAAAGCCAAAGGAAATGTAAGCTCTATTCCAAAGGAGCTCTGGATTATCTTATTAAATATTACGGTTTAATAGACCCGGCAAAATACATTCCCTGCAGGCTTGCTGTGAATGCTTGAGATGAAAACTAAAGGAAAGCCGTGTGCGGGAAAATCGCATGCACGGTTTGATGAGGAGGGACAGGAGCTAATAACTCCTGCCTTTACTCTACCGATCATTAGCGGTTAAAAATCTTTGTGTTCTTTGTTCCTTTGTGTGAGGCAAATTTGGTTGCGGCTATGGTATGAATTGCTGGTATACTATACTAAGTCTAGTTAACATTATCAATGTAAACATTAAAACGGTGAGGTTAGAATTATGACATAACATAAACCAAATCCTACCTGTGCGAAACCGTATTCGTGCAGAAATTACTACTCGAACTTCGTTAATGCGGAGGTAAGTAACCAGGATTGTGCAGTAATGGACAGTGATGAAGGGGTCAGGTAGTAATACTTTGGAAGGATTCACGATTCGGCGGATGTCAGGAGCACTAAATACCCGTAGCAGAGAGACGTGTGAAAGTCTGAAACCACTTTCGCTTTTGTATAATGCGGATTGATACAAAAGTCCCGCATCCGTGGCTGGTGGATTCGTTCAGAGAAAATGGTTAAGTATACTTATCAATGAAAGTCCTACGCTGTGGCAGTTTGCCTAAGCATATACTATAAGACCTGTCGAAAGGTATATGTTATGCAGTATGTTCGGGACGGAGTTTCTCAACTTTTCCCGTTTAAGGATGGCAGCGGATTCGGAGGAGTTTCAGAAAAGAAACAAAAGAATCCACCAATAGAAAGAGATATGAAAATGTAATAAGAACACGGATAAATATTAACAGAAGACCATTAACCTGCTCAAGGTGTTCTACCCTTTCAGAACAATGAACTTTGGATTAAAGACATATTCAAATATCTATTACATACCATATCCGGTAAGATTAATAACAGAGAACAGCAGTATGAGACAGAAGAAACTAAAAGTGCATTCCCTAACAGGAAGAATATTAATGCCCGTCATGCAAAAAGCATATAAAGCTGTCAGACAAAACAGAGGTACAGCGGGACTGGATAAAGTAAGCGTAGAAATGTACGCCCAAAATCTTGAACAAAATCTCGAATCTCTTATGAAAAGTCTGAAAGATAAAACTTATATTGCCTCACCGCTCAGACGGCACTATATACCCAAAGGCGACGGTAAATTTCGTCCGCTTGGTATTCCGAATGTCAAAGACAGGGTTGCACAGGAAGTCATACGTTCAATTATAGAACCTATATTTGAAAAGATGTTCCATGATAATTCTTATGGTTTCAGAAAAGGGCGTAATGCTCACCAGGCGGTTGAACGCATTCAGGAGCTTCACGCTATCGGTTACAAAGTAGTAGTTGACGCAGATATTTCAGGATTTTTCGACAATATCCCTCATAAACTTATTGAGAATTCTATTGCTGAAGAAATTGCTGACGGTAATGTGATTAAAATTATTAAGAAGTTTCTCGGCTGTGGTGTTATGGAGGACGGCAAATATATTCACACAAAACAGGGAACCCCGCAAGGCGGTGTCATATCGCCATTACTTGCCAATATCGTTCTCAACAAATTTGACTGGGCTCTGGATGAAAGAGGCTTTCAGTTTGTTAGGTATGCTGATGACTTTGTCATTCTTACAAGAACACAGGAAGAAGCTGAAAGGGCACTGGCTTTCGCTAAAGAATTTTTAGCCAAAATGGGTTTGAAACTGCATTCAGGAAAAACCAATATTACTCCTTTTTCAAAAGGGTTTGATTTTCTCGGGTTCAATATAAATCATTTTGGTTGTAAAATGAAAGAAAAAGCTATAGAGAAATTTAAGAATAAAGTTAAAAAGGTTACAGTCCGCTCTCAAAATCTGGACAGCGAAGTCATTATACGACTAAACAGAATTATCAGAGGAACTGTAAATTATTTCGTAAAGGAATTTACAACTGGATATCATACATTCAGAAGGTTCGCAAGTTGGATTCGACGGCGAATTAGATGTATGAAATACACTCAAATTTCAGAAAATGATAATTTCCGTTTGCGAAATAAGGTACGCCAAGAGGCGTACATATATCAGTTGGTGAAATTCCAACCCGTCAATTTACCGTTCAGACGGTAGTGATAGTTCCTTGACAGGAGCACAAGACGTATTAAACGGTAACGTTTAATGCGAAGTTCTTTATAGCGAGCAGGCAGACCGTAGCGCAAGCGAACATGTGGCTTCGTTACGCTAATTTACAGTTGGTGAGCCTCCCTTATTGGGTGAAACCTGCAACAATATACATAATAAGATATTGGGCGTATTAACAAATATCAAACGGTCACAGGTATATTGGGCTGTCGGAGTTGAGAGTGGCGGTATGCCTGTACATGGTATATGTATGAACTTGGGAGGTCCTGTTATTTAGGCTGGAGACCGTAACAGTGTTATATAAGGCTTGCTGAAATTAACATTGGAATATCAGGAAGTCGGAGATGCCCATAGTAATGTTGATATCAGAGACAACACAACTCTGAAGTAGTAAAGGGGCATTGCTTTAGTCAGTGTTTACAAAGAGAGAAAGGACAATGTATTGAGTAATCTACAACCAAAACCCAAGTGGCTTATGAGTGATTTGGAGAGAGTCCGTGACTTTCAGCGTAAGATATATCAAAAAGCCAAACAGAACGGAGATTTTCGTTTTTATGTTCTTTATGACAAAATCAGATTGCCGCATTTTCTGCGTGAAGTCTATAAGCGTTGTAAAGCGAATGGAGGTAGAGCGGGGATTGATGGAGTTACTTTTTCTGATATAGAAAAGTCCGGGAAGGAAAAGTTTATAATGGATATAATATCCGAATTGGAAAACTTTACTTATAAACCGCAGGCAGTTCTAAGAGTAAATATTCCTAAAGGTAACGGAAAAACCCGTCCATTGGGAATACCTACGATAAAAGACAGAGTAATTCAGATGACGGTAAAACTTGTTATAGAACCCATATTCGAAGCTGATTTTGAAAATTCTTCATACGGATTTCGTCCGCAACGCTCGGCGCACGAGGCTGTAAAAGAAATAAAGGAGAAGCTAAAACAGGGAAAAACGGAAATATACGATGCAGATTTGAGTTCTTATTTCGATACAATACCGCATAAGGAACTTTTGATACTTATTGCGAAACGGATAAGCGACAAAAATATTCTGCACCTTATAAAGATGTGGCTAAAAGCTCCCGTATATGAGAATAAAAGATATACAGGAGGAAAGAAAAGCAAAGTTGGTATACCGCAGGGAGGAGTCATTTCTCCACTGCTTGCAAATATCTATTTACACCTGCTTGATAAAGCTGTCAATAGATTGAACGGCATTTTTCAAAAATACGGTGTGGACATTGTAAGATATGCGGATGATTTTGTGTTAATGGGAAGACATATTCCCGAGGCAGTTTCTTCGTATTTAAAGGAATTGCTATCAAGGATGAAACTCAGTATTAACTATGATAAAAGCCGTAATCTGAATGCTTTTAGGGAATCATTTGATTTTCTGGGGTTTACTTTCAGGTATAGTGATGATATTTACGGCAGAAACATAAAATACTGGAAAGTTGAACCCAGTAAGAAGTCACAGAAGAAAGTTAGGGGTAATATTCGGGAATTTCTTAAGCATAACGGACACAAGTCGCCTGCTGTATTAGTTGATGACTTAAACACAGTTATTAGAGGTTGGATTAATTACTTTTCAATTGATAAAGTCAGTTATCCATCTAAAGCTAAGAGAACTCTTAGATATTACCTTTTCAGAAAACTAAGACAATTTTATAAGAGAAAAAGCCAAAGGAAATGTAAGCTCTATTCCAAAGGAGCTCTGGATTATCTTATTAAATATTACGGTTTAATAGACCCGGCAAAATACATTCCCTGCAGGCTTGCTGTGAATGCTTGAGATGAAAACTAAAGGAAAGCCGTGTGCGGGAAAATCGCATGCACGGTTTGATGAGGAGGGACAGGAGCTAATAACTCCTGCCTTTACTCTACCACATTGCAAAATTAGGCCTTTTAGATATATTTGAACTATATCTTACTGCGAAAGGTTAATAATATTACTCCTCTGAAGTGAGGCGATTTCTAAGGGCACCGCCCAGTACGGGAAAGCCGTACGCTGGTAAATATAGGGAATTAACCCTATTGCGGTAACGGGGGCTCCGTGGTAAAGCCACGGATGCTACCCACTCTGCTCCGAGTTTTTAAAAGAATTTGTTTTAAATAGTATTATAGAATTACTTGTGCTTCATAAGTGAATAAGATATAATGATTTAACAATATTGATTCTGCTGAATAAGCCTTGTTTAGTGTGTATAAATAAATTAAAATTTGGAGGAACGTTAAATGAATAGATTGCTGCTAACTCTAACTACTATCTTATTGATTTTTTGTTTTGGGTATAATTTGACTGGAACTGTATTGTTTTCTGACAGAGGATTAAAATGCTATAATGGTGTAAACCTGATAAATGAAACGGATTATGAGGTTAATCTTTATTTTAAAAACGATGATATACAAATAAATAATAAAGTTCTTTTTTTCGGAAATATAGAAAAATCTTCAGGCTATACACTAAGCAGCGGTTCTTCATTCAATACATTTGTTCCAACAAATTTGAGCTCTACTCTTTATCTGGGAATGGGGGGAACAGGAAATATCTCGCTTCTTTCTGATTTTGGAACAGAGACAGAACCTGTTTTGATTGATTTGATAGTGAAACTCAAAGGAACAAGTGATAAAAAAGAAAACAAAGTACAAATATCTTTTTTTGCAACAGAAAAAAATAGTGTAACAAATGTTTGTGCTGTAATGAAAGCTGGTAAAAATTCAGTAAATATATTTGATGATAGTATACAAGTGGAAATTGAACCCGCTGGATTTGCCGGAACTATAAGTGCTACTGATATGACTCTTGACTGTAACTATTTATTTACTATCAAATTATCTCAGTTGAAAACTTCTCCACCTAAAAATGAGATGCCTAACAATAATAAACAATGATATAAAAAATCTTTTTCACCCATTTGGTGAATATTAAATTTATTTTAAAGCCTTATTTATAAGCAATATCCGCCTTTTTTATTTTTTCTACTGCGGATTCTAGGTTTATATGCTCAGCAAGATCAATAACCTTATCCGCGAATTTAAGAGTTTCAGTTCGGTGAGTAATAAAGATAATGGTCATTTTTCCATGAAGCTTTGATATTGAATCATATATTTTAGCTTCATTTTCTCTATCAAGTGAGGATGTAGCTTCATCAAGTATTAGAAGCTGTGGATTTCTAATAAGAGTTCTGGCTAAAGCAATACGCTGTCTTTCTCCCCCAGATAATCTTAATCCCCTGTCTTTGACAACTGTATCAAGTCCTTCAGGCAGTTTCATAACAAAATCATAAGCAGAAGCCAGTTTTAGAGATTCAACGATTTCATTATCTTTAGCATCCGGTTTACCCCAGAGGATATTATTCTTGATTGTATCGTGGAAAAGAAACACTTCCTGCGGAAGATATCCGACAGCTTTTCTCCATTGATATAGATTATTCTTATCAATAATAACATCATCAACTGTAATACATCCTGAATCAACTTTAAGTATCCCTGTAATAATATCTACTACTGTACTTTTGCCTGTTCCTGATTCACCGATAACAGCTGTTGTTTTTAATGCCTGTATTTCAATGTTAAGATTTTTTATATTGAAACTGCTGTCATTTTTCTGATAACTGAAAGATATATCATTCAGCTTTATTTGCTTTTTAAGGTTTAAAATTACATTTTCATTTTTATTGATTTCTTCTCTATGATTATCTGCTTTATTAAGGAGTTCTTCTGAAGCTTTGAAGGATGGCAGCATACTGAATACATGCTGCAGGTCATTCTGAAATGATGAAATATTAGGCATAAGCCTTGAAAATATAACTATCAAGAGGAAGAGCGAACCAAGCTGGACATCAAGTATATTTATTGAAATATACAGGAAAACACATAAAAGCAGGTTTGTTATAACAGCATAAAACAGCCTCATTTTTGAACTCAGTTTAATAACATTTGTTTGTGTGTCAGCTATTTCTGATGATATCCTTTTAAAATTACTGTACTCTCTGTCTTCAGCACAATAGCTTTTTGCAACTTTAAGTCCATGTATGTGATCCAGCAGAATAGAGTATATTTCAGCTTTGGCGTTTCTGGCAAGCTGTCCAAAATTTATTGAATATGGAAGACATTTCTTAATAAAAATAAAGCTCAATCCTGCAAACAGTAAAGTAAACAGAGTCAGCTCAACAGATATAAACATTGCCCATATAAAATATACAAAACTTAAGACGAGGCTTGTGGATATTTTTAAAAAGAAAAAAGTCCCACTGCTTATAGCTGGTAAATCTGTCGTAAGCACATGAGAAAGGTTAGATGATCGTTCATTTGAAATAAACTGCCATTCAGCAAAGATAACGGACTTAAAAAGTTTAGATTGTAAACTGCCTATAAATCTGTTTCTAACATCAGTAGATAATATTGTCTGTTTATATGTTATAAATTTGCTGATAATCATTATTATCATAAAAAGAATCAGAATGGATAACAGGTTTAAAGGGATATTAAAGAATCTGAATAAATCAATAAAAAGTCTGGATATCCTATTGAGGTCACTGCTTCCTTTGTCTATACCTGATATTCCAATTACATTTAAAAACGGTATCAGCATGAAAATACCTACACCCTGGGTAATGCCTGTCATAAGAGAATAGGAAACAAGTTTAACAATTCCAATACCTGAATAAGATATAAACTGTTTAATATATTTAATAAATATTGATAAATTTTCTTTCATATTTTTATTTCTTTATCACCGAATTACTCAAATTAATCGAAGCTATTTCATAATTTTCAACTTTCAACTCTCAACTTTTAATTAAATTCGTGCTTTTCGGTTAATTAGGTGACTCCATATTTGTCTATTGTCTATTGTCTATTGTTTATTGTTTATTGTTTATTGTCCTTTTCCTTTTGTTCTAAGTTTATACCATTTTATGGATGCAAGGGGCCAGTGCAATGGGTAATACAGAAAAAACAACTTTTTAGGTAATGGCAGTAGTTCAACATCACTGGCGGAGATAAACTGTCTTCTTAGTGCGTCAAGGCTATATTTAAAACTGTATTTAAGAAGTAAGCTGTGCTTTACATCCATATATTTCATTTTTATTCTATCTACATATGTCGAATCAGAGTCTTTAAGTTTAGAATATTCAATTTGCTTTTTATATAGCTTGACAAGATTTAACGTTCTTTTGCTTTTATTTGTCGAGCTTAGTTTCTGTAGAGAAGGAATACTAAAAAACTCATTACATAAACATAGTGAAGAAATAACTATATCTTTAACCTTGTAATATTGTCCGATTTTTAAAACTTCATCAATATTAAATCTATCTAAGTTGCAGAACTGAGCCAAATCTCTAAGCCAGAAAAGCCTGAACCACTTATGACCGGCTCCATGCATTATAAAATACAAAATATTATAGTCAAAACTCAGAATATTAAATTTATCATTGCCAATGAAGATGTTTTCTGTGTTAATCAGGATATCTTTATTAAAACCGGGTGCAAGGTATTCGTTTTTAATAACCTGCCAGTGCACTTCTACTATTACTCCGGTTTTAATGTTAATGAAGGCAGCATGATGATGAAACAGCATCAGTGTTTCAAGTTTAGTATTGGTTGCTTTTATGGGCTTATAGTCGTTTTGAAATACATTAATAATAGTTCTCCGTATATCTTTTCTATCTACCAGAATATCAATATCTTTTGAACTTCGCTGATAGGTATTTTGATAAAGGATTTGAGTTAAGGGTTGACCTTTGATAACAGTAAAGGAAATATTATTCTCTCCCAGAAGCTTATTTAGACTTTTTAACTCAGCCGTTATAGAGAGGGACTTTCTTATATTCCTGTTATTAATCTGTTTGAGTTTGTCTATAACTTCATCAGGAAAACAGTCAAAACTTTTGATAACATCATAAACATGAGTATAGACTTTGTGAAATTCGACAAGGCGGAAAAATTCATTCCAATCTATGTCTTCTTTCAATACAGTATTTGTAATTAAAGTTTTAAATTCAGAAATTGGACTAATCTGATAATTAAGAATTTGTATTATCAGGTTTAATTCTTTGTTTTTAAATATGTTGTTGCTTTTCATGAAAGATTCCTTTTAACCAGTTGGTAGCATTAAGTTTATCATTATAATTCAGAGCTTCTGTTTCAATAATATTATAAAGTATTTCAATATTCCAGTTGTAGTTTGCTTCAATCATTACTGGTCCATCAGGTGTTAAAGCCAAATCGAAAGCCACGGATTTCAACTTCAATAATTTTTTATGAACTTTTAAAGAATATTCAATTGACTCGGATATTATTTTTTTTATATCACCCGTGATTTTTATATCGGTCTCATAATTAACTTCAGTTTTCAGCTTCCACTCTTCTGCAACATCAAAAGTAACTAAATCAAGCGGATAGATTTTATAGAACTGTCTAAAGGTTTTTTCATGTTTTGTTTCAAGAGGAACCTCAAGCTGCATATATATAGGCTTGATTTGTTTATCCTTAAATTCTGCCGTGATAATTCTGATAGTTGTTATTTCATCCGAATCATTAATTTCTGATAGTGATGAATGGTCTTGTAAATTTTCCTGTATGAGCAGTTTTTCACTTTTGATAATTTGCTTTAAAAAGGCAGTAATTTCATTTTCCTTTATTATCTTTTGTCCAATTATTGGATGTATTTCATATTTATTCTCTTTTGAAAAATATTTTATCTCAAATGCATTTTTGCTTTGTGAACCGCAGACTGGTTTACAAAAAAAATTATCTCCTCTAAAAAAAGTTTCAACCTCTGTATTATTATCTGTTATAAAAATTGTCTTTACTGTAGGAATATTTAGCTTTTTCATTTCTTCCGAAAATACCTGTTTATCAGCAATGAGTTTTCTATAATTATCACAGATTTCTCTGTTAATGTAATCATGAAAATACGGTAAATCTTTTCTGAAATAGATATACCAAAGAAAAAGGGATGAAGAAACAACTTCTTCAGCTTCGTTTGCAGTAATTTTTTATGAAATTGTTTATAACTGTCTTTCCCAAAATAGAAAAGATAAAAGTTGAACAATGGAAAAGGTTCAGCTTCATATAAACATCTTTTAATAATTTTTCCTATCATTATATTTCTTATCACCTGATTACGAATATACCTAATGTTTTTTCATTAGTTATTTACCGGTAATCATACACTATGTTCCTCTCTATATTTTCAGCTTTTTAAGCGAAGCTCTTTGGAGTGCGGAAATTAGTTTTTCCGCTTTGGATACAGCTGGTTTTTCCAGCTGTATCAGTGTGATAATTTGCAGATTTTGTGTTATAGAGCTGGGCAACGTGCCGGTAATGCCGGAACAACCGGCATATTTAAAAGCTCAGAACTTAATCTGAGCACTCCAAAGCGGCCAAGCCGCAAAAGGAACTTTGTGTATGCCGACTGATAATTGACAATTGACCATTACTGCGGAGTATTCTGCCAGTTTGCTCCGTTCGGATAGAATTTTTTCAGCCAGGAGTCAAGGATATTAATTGTGTTCGCCTGTCCTCTAACATTCATTAGTTTAATATCAACAAAATCCATTTCGGGTATCTGCAGAAGATCTTTTCTGCATTTTTCGGTATCGGCAAATAAAATTATATCCGGATGAAGGCCGTCATTGAGTTTCGGCCTTCCTTTCTTTTCTGAAAGAGCTTTTTTCCCCATATATTTGCTTTGTTTCCAGTTGACACCTTTAGGTACAAATTCTTCCACTGCTTTTCTATGAAAATATCTACCCATACCTCTAGAGTATTTAAATTCTGTAGGTATTGACAGGAAAAACTCAATAAGTTTTACGTCCAGTAGCGGCCACGCATAATCAACTCCATAAGCATAAGCCATATTTGTACAGTTGTTCATTCTTGTCGGAACAAAAGGTTGGAATCTACCTTCAATGGTAAACTTATTTAAATTTGTATATCCTGCATCAAATTTAGCAGTATCAAAATATTTTCTCTTTAGTGAGTAAAACTCTGCAATATTATCTTTTACTCCAAAATACGGCCAGCGCTGTTTCCAGGCATTAAAAAATCTTTTATTATACTCATTGGGAGCTGAATGATTAATTTTGTAATACATTTTCAGCAGTCTTAAAAATGCAGTCAGCTTATTTCCGGGAAGTTTATTATAGAGCTCTTTATATTTTCTATCAATCAGAAGCTCTTTTAGAGCGATATCACCATGAATTGATGTAACAAATTCATCTCCGCCAAAGCCCGAAAGTAAAGTTCTTATCCCGGGTTTGTTTTTTTAGGGCTTTTAAAAAATTTTTATTTTTTTATTAGGCAAGGGCGTAAATTTATTTTGAGGGTGATCACTCCAAATGTAGTCACCTAACATATCTTGAGTTATTTGCATTATTCATAGCCTGTTTATATTTTCAGATTATGTTTATCAAAGAAATAAAAACCAGAAATAAGAAAACCGGTAAAGAGTATGTAAAGCATGCTCTTATTGAATCTATACGTACACCACAGGGTCCCCGTCACAGAACTGTAATGCAGCCTGGTCATTTAAAGCTTTCCAAAGAACTGTGGCCCGTATTAATAGCAGAACTTGAGAGCCGTTTGTCAGGTCAGGATTCGTTAAATCTTCCCGGGGTAAAAGTTCCTGTCAAAGTAAAACGTGCAGCAGATACAGCAATGGAGAATTTTGTTATTCGTGACGAAAGGAGAATAGAGAATCGAAAAAATATATCATCAGAAGAAATTACAGTAAATATTAATGATTTCAGTGCTACAAAATACAGAAGCTTCGGACCTGAATTTACAGCACATTGCATTTGGAATGACCTGAAACTTCCTCAAAAGCTTAAGGAGTTTGGATTTAACGGAAGAGAAAGAAGCCTTGCAGAAGCAATAGTAGCAGGACGTTTAATAAATCCGGCAAGTGAACTTGCTACCTGGGAATGGATAAGAAATTTTTCATCAATAGGCGAACTTACCGAAATTGAACTAGACAATGCAGGTCTCAGTTCAGTATATAAAATTGGCGATAGACTTCTTGAACACAAAGACGAACTTGAGGATCATCTTTTTAGAAGAGAAGCAAAACTGCACCCCGGACGCGATACACTTTATCTTTTTGACCTAACCAATTTTTATTTTGAAGGCCAGGCTTTGGGTAACAGTATAGCCAAACACGGTAAGTCAAAAGAAAAACGCAATGACTGTCCTCTTGTTTCGCTTGGTCTCATTGTTGATTCATCAGGCTTTCCGGTATCAAGTAAGATTTTTCCAGGTAATATAGGAGAACCTGTCACCTTATCAGAAATACTTGAAAAGATGGGTTATTTTGAAGATTATCTTCCGGGACTTCACCCTACTCTTGTAATGGACAGGGGTATAGCCACGAAGGATAATATAGAACTTTTGAAAGCTAAAAACCTGCCTTATATTCTTATAACCAGAGGTCCCCGCAATAAACATTATCTTAATGAATTTGAAAATCACAGTTCAGATCCTGAATTTGAATCAATCATCAGAAATAAAAAAGAGATAAAAATTAAAAAAATAGAAAAGCCTGATTCTGATGTAGTTGAGGTTCTTTGCATAAGTCAGGGTAAAAAAGAAAAAGAAGAAGCCATAAACAGAAGATGGACCGAGCGGGCCTGTGAAGATCTTGCTTCTCTGCAAAGATCTGTTTCTAAAGGAACTATAAAATTAATGGATAAAATTTACAGGAAGCTTGGCAGACTTGAAGAGCGTTATGCTGGTTTTAATAAATATTTTTCATTAGAATTGATCGAAGACGATCAAAGACCCGGATACGCATCAGAACTGAAATTTCAGGAAAATCAGGTCTTTGATATTGATAAAAATGACTCAGACCCTCTTCAGGGCACTTATGTAATAGAAAACAGTACATAAAGATAAAAAGTGCAGAGGAAAATACGGCATCTCTATATGACGCTTACCAGAGTTGAAGAAGCCTTTAGGTGTATGAAAATCAGATCTTGGAACAAAAACCGGTTTTATCATCAGATAGAAAGAAGGGACAAAGGGACATCTCTTTATTTCTGTTCTTGCATACCATCTGCTTATAAATATTGAATATAAATTAAGGCAGGCAGGTGATAAAAAGAAGGTGGTCTAAAAATCCACCAGGTACTTGGTACGCATCAGAGGTCTACTATAATAATACCGGATAAAGAACAGAGGATTTCATCATGTGAGAATATCAGGAAACTCCTGAAACCAGGTCCATACTAAAAATATATGAGATGCTAAAAAATAAAGCCCGGGAAAAATGCTGAAAAAAGTATATCGTTGCAAAAAAGGTTGTAGTCACCAAAAAAAAATGACCGACAGCCTCAAAATGAAGGACTAAAACGATCAAACTTGGGCTAAAATTCACCTTCACAAGCTATCACACCAGCAAAACAATGTAAAAATACAAATTGTTAACACGAATACAGATACAGTCTCAAAAAACTTGAAAATTTTAAGATTGCAAATATGGGATTATGGTATACTCCGTACTGGCTGGAGAAACTTTCCAGGCTTGCTTTTTGAAATAAACAATACAAAGGGAACATCCGGTAATCCTAAAAGTGAAAAGGTAAAACCTGCCTACAGAAAGTTTATCAGAACCGCACATAAAATGAATGAATATCTCATCCGTGAATTTGAGAAAAATTGAGCAAACTGTAGCAGCAGCAGATTTAAAACCCAGTTTCAGGAAACAGTTGAACATGTTGTGGAATAATATGGAGGATGATATTTTGGCTTTAAGTTCTGTACTGTACTATGCAGAAGAACGTGTTTTTAACGGAAAAGTACTTCCTTCTGTCATTGAGATTTTTCAAAGACCTGATATTCTGCGAATAAGAAAAACCTGATATTTCCGTTTAAATTTTTCTTCCTAATCTTCTTATCCATGTTTATTTCAAAAAATTTTCTTCCTATTCTTCCAAAAAAACTTCCTAAAAAGTAATCTTCTTCTTTTTCTTTAATTTATTTTTCTTAGGAATTTTTAATGAAAAAACAGGAAGATACGATGCAGAAAACTGTGGTAACTACTTTTTATCCTGATAATTATAACCGTCATCATCAGAAGTACTGCAGTCGTCATGAATGCAGGAAAGCCAGTCATAGAGCAAGCGCGAGGAATTACCGAAAGAAGCAGTCAGAAAAATCCAGATTTTTTGTCTCCATGAATCCAGCCGGGTAAAGAGCTGGCAGTCAGATAATCCGGATTATAAGAAGAAATCCCGAAAGAACAAAAAAAAATATCAGAGAAAAAAATAATGTCTTACGTGATTTCGCTCAGGTAGAAAAAACTGCAGAGTGATATGACAGTCTTACGTGATATCGTTTAATTTGCAATATCTTGTAATCAAAGGAGTTTATCATTGCCTTAACAGATGATGTCTTACGTGATAACATTGATGATTTTTATCCGTCAAATGTACGATAAAGCCTGTAAGGTTTTCAGGAGTAGTTCCTGAAAAGGTTTAATATTTTTACAGACTTTAAATGAAAGGACGGACAATGATCACCAAAAGGTTAATTTGTCCATCACCGTAAAACGCCGTATTCCCACCCGCTTCAGCTGGATAGATCATCGTTTTGTAAGAGACGGCCACTGCAGAGAATGTTCGGCAGAGGCGGCAGGTCCTATATCTTTTTCCTGATAACAGTTTTCCGACTGTGAGGGATTAAGCTATTACAGCGAGAGAAGTATATCCTGTGAAAATAAAACTGCAGTATTGAAAAAAGTTCAGCAGCTTCGCCGGGAGCTTATTTTCAGCAGGGCTTATTGCCTACTGTAATAAAAATATACCAGGTTCTTGAAACTTGAAGATAAAGATGAAATCAAAAAAAACAGAAGATTATGAAGTGCTTAAAGGAACTCACAGTATGAATGATATACTGATGAACATGTTTTGGAGGTAAGAGTAATGATTGATTATCAGACTTTCTGCGAAATAAAAACGGCTGCATAATGAGTTAAAGCTGTCCCCCTAACAAAAATAGGCACAATTCTTGGAATAGATCAGAAAAACGGCATCCCGCTGGGTAAAAACGTGAACGTTTTTACTAAAAAGCTGACTACACGCAGGAAACTCTGTTATTACAGGCTTCAGAGACAGAATAGATTTTTCTCCTTAAAGAATGTTTCTCAATACAGTGCACAGCAGATATATCAGATCATAAGAGAGGAGAATTATAAAGGTTCCTACAGTACAGTTGCACATTATACAGCAAAAGTCAGGCAGAGAATGGCAAAAGCATATTTTACGCTGACTTTTGAACCTGGAGAATCAGCGCAGGTGGACTTTGCATACTGCGGTATGATAAAACTGAACAGCACCGTCAGAAAATATTATGCCTTTATAATGACTTTATGCTACAGCCGGATGATGTATGCGGAATTTATATATCATCAGAATCAGGAACATTTTCTGCAGTGCCACCGTAATGCTTTTGAGTATTTTGGCGGTATACCGCAGAATATAATGGTTGACAACTGCAAAGTTGCAGTAAACAGTCACAGTCGTCATAATGAGATAAAACTTAACCGGCATTATGAGGACTTTGCATATCATTACGGTTTTAACATTAAAGCCTGCGGAGTAAGAAAACCCAATGAAAAAGGACAGGTGGAAAAAGAGGTTGATTATTTAAAACGCAACTTTATCAGAGGCAAAAAAGATATTACCGGTATTGATGCATTAAATAATTCCTGCCGGCACTGGCTGGATAATCTGGCAAATGTAAGAACGCACGGGGACAACCCGGAAACGTCCCTGTGATATGTTTGAGACAGAAAAAAAAGTGCTTGGCGATATTAATATTCTGCCGTATGACTGTGGAGTAATAAAAACGGTAAGAGCCAACAGTCAGTTCAGAGTGGTCTTTGATACAAACCGCTATTCGGTGCCCGCCGACTTTGCATCTACAGAACTTACAGCCAAAATCTATCCTGACAGGCTTATTTTTTATCACAGTAACAACCTGATAGCAGAACATAGGCGTTCATATGAGAAATATAAGGATTTTGAAAATCCTGAACATATCAAAAAGCTTATAGAGCAGAGGAAAAATGCGAAGGATCAAAAACTGCTGAGTTCATTTCTTCAGATATCAGACTGTGCGGAAGAATATTACGCAAAACTGAAAACAAAACGTCCAAATTCTAAAGACCACGTAAGAAAAATACTGGTATTGTCTGAGCATTACGGCAGAGATAAAACCGCTTCTGCAATGAAAGATGCCCTGGAGCTTGGTGCATTCAGCAGTGAATACATTGCAAATTTACTCGAACAGAGAGAACGCTTTACTCCAATGCAGTCTCCGCTTCATCTGATGAGAAACAAAGACTGCCTGGATCTGGAACTTCAACCGGTTAATATTGATAAATACTCCAAACTTGAAAAGGAAAATTAGAATGGCTGAAAAATATGCTTCGCTTGTAAGTAAGCTTGAAATATTAAAGCTTCCGTATATTGCTGAGAATTTCGTAAAAACAGCTGCTCATGCAGGACGCAATAAACTTGACTATATTGCATTCCTGGAAAACCTTGTAGAAGGTGAAGCTGCATTAAAAAAAGAACGCAGTACAATAAACAGAGTAAGAAAGGCAAAGTTTCCGTATCTGAAAACTCTTGAACAGTTTAACTGGAATCATCCGTCTAAAATTAACAGAATGCAGATAGAAAACCTCTTCAGACTTGATTTTATCGAAGATAAGAAAAATATAATTATGCTTGGAAACTGCGGCTTAGGCAAAACTCATCTGGCTGTGGCACTTGCTCTTAAAGCATGTAAAAAAGGTTATTCTACATTATTTTCACCTGCTGTAGATATTATAAACTCATTGTCTGCCGCTGTTGCTGTTAATTCTCTGGATAAGGCAATTAAAAAATATATTCTTCCGAAGGTTCTGCTTATAGACGAGCTGGGATATTTACCCATAGATAAACAGGGGGCAAACCTCCTTTTTCAGGTCATATCCAAAAGATACGAAACCGGCTCAATTATTCTTACCGGCAACAGGGCATTTAAAGAATGGCCGAAGGTATTTAATAATGACAGCACTGTGACAAGTGCTGTTCTGGACAGACTTCTTCATCACAGTGAAGTCATTATTATTGAGGGTGAAAGCTATAGGATGAAAGATAAAATCGAAAAATAACTACTAAAAAAATTAATTAATCCTGCCGATATTGTGTAAAAATACCGGGCAGGATTTTTGTATTCACTGAAAAAAATCAGGTTTTCTTATTTGCAGAATATCTGGTCTTTGGACTTGCAGCTAACACTTCCTTCTGTTGAAAAGATTCTAAGTCTTTCTGATATTACTGCCGCTTTTATCAAAAAAGGACAGCGCAATTCGGTTATTGGATATAAACCTCAGATCGGCATGTCTAAAAACGGTTTTGTAAGTGCATTGATCATAGAGCCGGGGAACGGCGCTGATGCAAAATATCTGATTCCGCTTGTTGAAAAACATATTGAAAACAGTGGAGTTATTCCTGATTTTGTCTCTACGGACGATGGATACTCTTCTGCTGCAGGAAGAAAAGGTTGTTTGGACCTTGGAGTAAAAGATGTATGTTTCAGCGGAGCAAAAGGGAAGAAAATTCTCGGTGATGAACTTTGGGAGGATGAAAAATATATTGACGGGCGAAGAAACCGCTCGGCAGTAGAGTCTCTTATGTTTTCCCTGAAATATGTAGTTCATTTTGACAGACTAAGAAGAAGAGTCATTGAGGCTGTAAAATCAGAAATGCCTGGGAAAATAATAGCATATAACTATCTGCATAAGATAAGAAAATTTGCGGATGCTGAAAAACAGTATAAAAAAACAGCCTGACAGGTTTTTATTTAAAAATTATTCATGTTTTAATAATCTAACAGGAGGGGACTGTAAAAAATTATGAAGTTCAGTTAGCAATATGGATGATTTCACTAAATTTATATTGAAAATAGAAATTTAGACGAACATTTCGGTAAACTGGGAATAAATTAAATAAGAAAAGGAGAATATAGTTCTGAAAAGAAGTTTTGAATTACCCCTTTCCAGAAATGTTCTAATTATACTCCCTATAAGGGAGTTTCAATTAGCCACTAAAGTGGATAATTACAAAATTACCCCCGCTATTAAAGTTATTCGTTAAAACTTAAATTTTAATTGTTCTTCATCCTCTTTTTTCGATTGATACTTTACATATTTTATTATCATATCTTCATCTATACCAACAGTATCAAGACAATATCCCGGAGCCCAAAAATGATTTCCCCAGTATGTTTTTGTTCTCAGTCCGGGAAAGTTCTTAAAAATATCCATTGCAACCTTTCCTTTCAACATACCAATTATATCAGATTAATATTGAGTCGTTTTTTACGCAAAGCTCGTTATACTGTCCCCGCCCAAAGGACGGGGTCTATAATATCCGAATTAAGGCCATCCAGGATCAATATATACTCAAAACGATTGAGTTTTCGAAAAACTCTATAAAAATCGAATTCGATTTCTCAGTATATAGCCAAAAATTAAAATACCTTCGGTATATTTACGCCATTATAGTCTCTTCAATAGCAATATCGAGTTCAGTTTTCAACAGTGGGTGAACGTCATTGAATTCGATCTGCATATCACTTAAATCCATATCAATAATATCCACCAGGGCTTCATCTATTTCATTCATGGCAATGGTCTGAGCACCGGTAATGTATTGAGTGCCTTCTTCCATAATACTTGATGATATTCCCTGGAAATTATGATAGTATTGATTAACTTGCTTAAATTTAGTCCATGTACCATCTACATTTTTTTCATACCCATATATAGAAGATTCTGTTCCAGAAACATCTCCCTGAAGATAAGTAGCATTAAACATTTCAGACGTGCTGCCGTTGACTCCATTGACATCAACTTTCCAGTATCTGTTAAGATGAGAGCTGGCCTCAACTATACCATCCAGCGCTGAAGCTACAGAGTTAACCTGTATATAGGCGCCGTCATCATATGCTGCTCCGGAAACAGCCAATACAAGCGGTGTATATCCGCTGGAAGTACCGACTTCGAACGTATTAAATCCATCAGCAGTAATATACTTTCTAAGACCGCCGTCAACAGAGTTGTTGGTAATATAGTTATTATTCATACCGGCGATCACTCCCCCGTCTGAACTTATGCTCAGAACATTGCCGTTCAGGTTAACATTGGCATTCGATCCTATATTCAGAACCTCTTCAACTGTAACATCGCCATCAAGTATTTTATCTCCGCTGCCTGCTGTATAAAGGGCTGTATAATCAACACCGGCATCTATGGTCTGTTCACCGGCCTTGTCATATACGAAATCCCCGCCGATTCTTGTAGATTCGCCTTCGGCAAGCGTTATAGCAACTGTTCCGGCGTTATATATCGTACCGCTGTTATTCAATACCCCGCCGTCTACGGTAAAGGTTCCGTTATTGTCAAGAACTGCGCCTTCCGCAACTGTAAGACCGCTGCTCACATATGTATAAAACTCGGAGGTTAATGTTCCGGACGATATGTTCAGTATCGCGTCAGGTGCAACCCACAGGTAACTGCTGACTGTTATATCGTCTGTTACCGTTTTATTGCCGCTTCCCTCGAAGTAAAGCTGATTGTAGTCAATACTGTCTTCAACATCCTGAGATTCAGCACCGTCATAAATAAATCTGCCGCCGAGTGAGGTTGACTCTCCTTCTGCTATATCTATCGTTACTGTTCCGGCGGCAAATATCCTGCCGCTGTTATTCAATACCCCGCCGTCTACGGTAAAGGTTCCGTTATTGTCAAGAACTGCGCCTTCCGCAACTGTAAGACCGCTGCTCACATATGTATAAAACTCGGAGGTTAATGTTCCGGACGATATGTTCAGTGTCGCGTCAGGTGCAACCCACAGGTAACTGCTGACTGTTATATCGTCTGTTACCGTTTTATTGCCGCCTCCCGCGAAGTAAAGCTGATTGTAGTCAATACTGTCTTCAACATCCTGAGATTCAGCACCGTCATAAATAAATCTGCCGCCGAGTGAGGTTGACTCTCCTTCTGCTATATCTATCGTTACTGTTCCACCGGCAAATATCCTGCCGCTGTTATTCAATACCCCGCCGTCTACGGTAAAGGTTCCGTTATTGTCAAGAACTGCGCCTTCCGCAACTGTAAGACCGCTGCTCACATATGTATAAAACTCGGAGGTTAATGTTCCGGACGATATGTTCAGTGTCGCGTCAGGTGCAACCCACAGGTAACTGCTGACTGTTATATCGTCTGTTACCGTTTTATTGCCGCCTCCCTCGAAGTAAAGCTGATTGTAGTCAATACTGTCTTCAACATCCTGAGATTCAGCACCGTCATAAATAAATCTGCCGCCGAGTGAGGTTGACTCTCCTTCTGCTATATCTATCGTTACTGTTCCACCGGCAAATATCCTGCCGCTGTTATTCAATACCCCGCCGGCTACGGTAAAGGTTCCGTTGTTGTCAAGAACTGCGCCTTCCGCAACTGTAAGACCGCTGCTCACATATGTATAGAACTCGGAGGTTAATGTTCCGGACGATATGTTCAGTATCGCGTCAGGTGCAACCCACAGGTAACTGCTGACTGTTATATCGTCTGTTACCGTTTTATTGCCGCCTCCCGAGAAGTAAAGCTGATTGTAGTCAATACTGTCTTCAACATCCTGAGATTCAGCACCGTCATAAATAAATCTGCCGCCGAGTGAGGTTGACTCTCCTTCTGCTATATCTATCGTTACTGTTCCGGCGGCAAATATTTTGCCGCTGTTATTCAATACCCCGTCTACTACGCTAAAGGTTCCGTTATTGTCAAGAACTGCGCGGGAACCGAGTATAAGGGTACCTTCTATTAAGGTACTGCCTGACACAGTTACTGTCTCTGTTCCAAGCGTCAGCCCTGAACCAGAACCTACGCTCAGATCATTCCCTGCCGAAATATTTCCGCTTAAGGTCTTCACTCCGCTGCCGGTTGCTGAAAGATCAAAATAATCTCCTGAGGTAATAACCTGCGCTCCGCTTCCATCATAAACAACCTCTCCGCTGCCGGCTGTCAATGTTCCGAAGCTTATAGTTGATGAAGAGTTATATAATATCCCGTCATTTGTTCCGTTTATAAATGTAACTGTTCCTGCAGAACTGAATGTTCCGTCATTATCTACTGCTGAACCGCCCCCTATTACAAGAGTACTTTCCGAATCCACTGAAAGCGTACCTCCTGCGTTTACTGTAAGGTCAGTTTCGCTTCCGTTCACTACTGTCAGTTCCGCACCGGACACACTGAGTGTTCCGTTAACTGTTGTCTGATCTATACTCAATGCTTCCGTTACACTGACAGACGAGCCGGTTTGTATATTAACTGCTCCGGCTTCTGAAGCAAAAGGAGTCGCCGGCGCTGCATACCAGTTTGTTCCATCTGCTGATACCTCCCAGGAGGTAACATCGTTCCAGTCTACCACTCCGGCAACACTTCTGAAATAACTGTCGCTTAAAGCAACTACTGTAAGATCACCGCTCACATAGGTTATTTCATAATTACTGGCTGTAAACACTCCCCCTACTGCGTTGCTGACCTCTACCGCGCCGGAATATACAGCTACCGGATCTGCTGCATCGGCTCCGTCAGTATAGACAACGGTTACACTGTCTATTGAGTCTCCGGCTACAAGCCCGCTGCTGCTGAAGCCGGTATAACCGGATTCATTGCTTAAGCTTATTCCGTAAACCTTGTCAACTGCATCTGCTGTCACTGAAAGTGGTTTAGCTGTTATTGAAGCATCCTTTGAAAGTGTGGCTGTATCAAGACTGTAGTCTGTTGCGGCACTGCCGAGACTGCCGCTTATCGAGCTTATGGAAAGGCCGGATACGGTCAGCGTATCAGCCTCAGCAACATTGGCGCTGTTGTAGGATATTCCGCTGTTGGATATGGCTGCGTCCGTATCGCCGCTGACAAAACCGCTCAGGCTGTATGAAGGACTGAACCCGGTTGGAGCATCTGATGTACCGTTATAAACTTTAGTTATACCCGTATTGGTAAGGTCTACTGTAAGTTCCACGGCTGTTATTGTTCCTGTACCGCCTGATACAAGTTCATAGTTGGAAGCAAGACTGCTTCCGCTGTCACCGAGAGTCAGACCCGTAACGTCTATTGTCTGGGCACCCTCGCTTACATGAATACTTGATACCGTTCCTGTACCTGTAAGGCTGAGACTCTCTCCTGAAACAAGCCCGCTCATCGAAAGAATCGTACTTTCGAAATCAGCCGTTCCGTCATAGGAACGGGTGCCGGATACTGTTACATCCCTGGCTGTTATTGAAGCATCCTTTGAAAGTGTGGCTGTATCAAGGCTGTAGTCTGTTGCGGCACTGCCGAGACTGCCGCTTACCGAGCTTATGGAAAGGCCGGATACGGTCAGCGTATCAGCCTCAGCAACATTGGCGCTGTTGTAGGATATTCCGTTGTTGGATATGGAAGCGTCCGTATCGCCGCTGACAAAACCGCTCAGGCTGTATGAAGGACTGAACCCGGTTGGAGCATCTGATGTACCGTTATAAACTTTAGTTATACCCGTATTGGTAAGGTCTACTGTAAGTTCCACGGCTGTTATTGTTCCTGTACCGCCTGATACAAGTTCATAGTTGGAAGCAAGAAAGCTTCCGCTGTCACCGAGAGTCAGACCCGTAACGTCTATTGTCTGGGCACCCTCGCTTACGTGAATACTTGATACCGTTCCTGTACCTGTAAGGCTGAGACTCTCTCCTGAAACAAGCCCGCTCATCGAAAGAATCGTACTTTCGAAATCAGCCGTTCCGTCATAGGAACGGGTGCCGGATACTGTTATATCCTTTGCAAGTATTTCACTTGAAGTATTATCCACATATCCGGACATGGTATAGTTATTACCGCTGTTACCGTCATTTATAGTAACTCCGGACACCGTTACAGTCTTGTCTGTACCGACATTCTTATTATCGAAGGTGAAAGTACCGCCGCTTAAATAGTCACTGCCGTATAGAATTCCTGAGGCAAGTACTGCTGTACCGTCTGCCGTGGTTTCGCCGTCGTAGGTCTTGCTTACATCTGAAGTTGTAATACTTATAGTAGCTTTGGAAATATCAGCTGTATGTTCACCTTCATCAAGTGTATAATTCGCAGCAAGGCCGTCGTTCGTTCCATCCCCGAGTACAAGACTGTCAAGATATACATATTTATCTGTGCCGGCATCTTTATTATACATTAAGGCACTGCCGCTGAAAACGAGTGTTTCATTACCGACAAGCCCGCTGTCTATTACAAAAGTATCAGACTCAAGAGTGCTTGTTCCATCATAAGTTCTGGATGCTGAAATATCAAGTGAACGCTGGGCTATCGTTGCTGTAGTCGTAGGAGCTCCGCTGAAACTCAGGCTGTAGTTACCGCTGTCCGTTCCGCTCAGAGACATCAGATCCTGGTCAAGTACAACGCTTTTCCCGGTTCCGGCATTCTTATCGGCAAACTCCGCATAATAACCATTAACCGACACATCGTCTCCTGCAACCCCGCCGACAAGTGAAATACTGTTGGTTAATATCACTGTTTCATTACTGCCGTCATAAACTTTCCCGGCGGCTGTAAAACTGCCGCTGAATGTCAGAGCTTTTGCTGTAATGTCAACGGTATCTGTCCCGCCTGTAAGAGTATAATTCGAAGCTAAACCATCGTTTGTCCCATCTCCAAGTTCAAGGGTGCCGGATGTAAAGCTTTTGCCTGCACCAATATTCTTGTCGGCCATCAACCCTGTTCCGGTAAGTGTGAGTGTTTCATCACCAACAAGGCCGCTAAGCGCAAGTATGCCGGCATCAACTGTTGTTTCCCCGTTATATTCACGGCTGCCGGAAAGGCTGATCACTGCTGCTGTTATTTCACTTGAGGTGTTATCAACATAAGTTACGGAGTAGTTGCTGCCGCTGTTATCGTCATTAACCGTTACTCCGCTTACTGCTACGGTCATACCGGTTCCAACATTGCTACTGTCAAAGGTAAACGTGCCGCCGCTTATACTGTCGGTGCCGTATAGACTTCCGGAGGCAAGTTCAGCTGTACCGTCTGCAGTGGTATCGCCGTCATAGGTCTTACTTACATCTGAACTTGTGATACTGATCGAAGCTGTGGTTATATCAACAGTATCTGTCCCGCCTGTAAGAGTATAGTTCGAAGCATAACCGCCGTTATCTCCATCACCGAGCACAAGAGTTCCAAGGCTGAATGTTTTCCCGATTCCGACATTCTTGTCGGCCATCGACCCTGTTCCGGTAAGTGTGAGTGTTTCATCACCAACAAGGCCGCTCATTTCAAGATCACCTGAGGATACATAAACCGTCCCGTTATAGGTCCGGGTTCCGGAAAGGCTGATCACTGCTGCTGTTATTTCACTTGAGGTGTTATCAACATAAGTTACGGAGTAGTTGCTGCCGCTGTTATCGTCATTAACCGTTACTCCGCTTACTGCTACGGTCATGCCGGTTCCAACATTGCTACTGTCAAAGGTAAACGTGCCGCCGCTTATACTGTCGGTGCCGTATAGACTTCCTGAGGCAAGTACTGCTGTACCGTCCGCAGTGGTATCGCCGTCATAGGTCTTACTTACATCTGAACTTGTGATACTGATCGAAGCTGTGGTTATATCAACAGTATCTGTCCCGCCTGTAAGAGTATAGTTCGAAGCTAAACCATCGTTTGTCCCATCTCCAAGTGCAAGGGTGCCGGATGTAAAGCTTTTGCCTGTACCAACATTCTTGTCGGTCATCACTCCGGACCCGCTGAGTGTAAGTGTCTCGCTGCCCACAAGCCCGCTCATTACAAGGCTGCCGGAGGCAACAGATGTTGTTCCGTCATAGGTCCGGGTTCCGGAAAGGCTGATCACTGCTGCTGTTATTTCACTTGAGGTATTATCCTCATAGCTTACTGAGTAGTTGCTGCCTCCGTTGCCGTCATCCACTGTTACGCCGGATACAGTTACGGTCTTTCCTGTGCTTACATTGGCATTTGCATAGGCAAAGGTGCCGCCTGAAGCTGTATCTCCATCGAATATCTCTCCGGATACTATTGTAACAGTACCGTCTGCATCGGTAGTTCCGTCATAGGTCTTACTTACATCTGATGTTGAAAACGTTACATCAGCACAGGTTACCGTAAGAGTTATTACAGCGTTCGATAATGTATAGTTCGAAGCAAGGCCGCCGTCTCCGTCTACAAGCGTAAGATTCTGATTATAAACGGTCTTGTCCACACCGACATTCTTACTGAACATCAGACCGCTTCCGCTGAGACCAAGCTCTTCACCGGATACTTCACCTGTCACTTCAAGATCTGTCGAATCAGCCACTGCAGTACCGTCATAGGTTCTGCTGCCGCTGATATCAACAGACTTCTGATACACGGTTGCTGCTGCTGTAGGCGCTCCGGTATAGCTTACTGCATAGTTACCGCTGTCAGCACCGCTGATTGATACCGTAACATCAACTGTTTTGCCAGTACCGGCATTTGCTGTATCAAAAGCGGCTGTTTCTGTGCTGATATTTACGGTATCTCCTGTCTCTACACCGTCAAGTCCGAGACTGCTTGTAAGAATCAGAGTCTCGGTTGAGCCATTGTAGGTTTTATCTGCGGCAGTAAAGCTGCCTGTAAGAGTAACTGATTTTTCTGTAACAGTTACAACATCTGTTCCGCCCGAAAGCGTATAGTTGGATGCAAGACCGCCGTTTGTCCCGTCACCGAGGGTCAGTGTTCCAAGTGAGCTTACAGCCTTGTCTTCACCAACATTTTTATCGGCCATACTTCCTGCGCCTGTGAGCGTAAGAGTTTCGGAACCGACTTCTCCTGATATGGTGAATATTCCTGCATTTAAAACCGCTGTTCCGTCGTAAGCACGCTCACCGGTGAGATCTACACTCTTCCGGGTTATGGACGCTGTTGCTGCCGCTACGCCGCTAAGGTCGCTGTAGGTATAGTTGCCGGACGATGTTCCTGTAAGTGTCAGGCTTGTAAGATTAACTGTTCCGTCGGTTACTACATTACTGCCGCTGTCAAAGGTTCCGACCCCGACACTGCTTGATACATCGTCACTTCCTACTACATTACTGAAAGTAACTCCGGAAGTGTCGGCGGCTATTGTCGCATCAGCATCATAAACCTTACTTGCTGCTGTTGTAAATGAACCGCCTACGCCAAGCACTCTCTGATCAATGTTTCCTACTGTAAAAAAATCATTATTGTTAATAACGTATTTAGAAGCATCTGCTCCGGTGGTACTGAATGCACCAACCGTGACAGTTTTCCCGACGCCGGCATCCGGAGTGTCGAATAAAGCGCTGCCGGCTTCTATCGAAAAGTCAGTATAACTGCTGAATGAATTGTTACTGGTTATTGAACCAAATATTACTGTGGCTGTATCTGTTCCGTTATAGGTTCTGGTTTCAATAGAACACCCGGTGACGAAAAGGCCGATCTGTGCACTGCCGTCTATCAGGTCTGTACCTGCAATAGTAATATCGTCAACTATACTCTTTACTCCGCTGCCGCCTACTGTCAGATTGTTATATTCAGCGCCGTAGATTGTCTGTAAACCTTCTCTGTCATAAATTACTGTTCCGCTGCCTGCTAATAATGTTCCAAGTGTCGCGTTCTCTGCCGCAAGACTGAGCTGGCCGTCATCTGCAAAACTTACAGTCCCGTCTGAACTAAACAAACCGTTACTGTCCACTGCAGCTCCGCTGTTGATCAGAAGCGTTCCGCTGCCTACTACTGATATGTCACCGTTTGCGGTTAAGTCTGTTTCATCACCATCGGCCACTGTAAATACTCCGCCGGTAAGAGTCAGGGTTCCACCGCTGTCAACTACCACTTCATCAGCGGTTACATCTGAAGTTACAGATACATTGGCATTAGACTGAATCTGTATTGTAAGGGCATTATCCGCGTCGGGAGCTGCTTCCGCTTCAGACCAGCTTAACAGATCATCGGAGACTAACCAGTCTGATTCTGTACTCCAGGTTAAAGCTCCGCCAGTGTCTATTGTTTTGTAGTATAATGCAAACTGCCAGCCGTTGTTATTTCCGAGGTCTTCACTCTTTGTTGTCTGAATCAGGGTTCCGGTGTTATTGGAATCCACTACCTCTACATAACTCACTGATGAAGCTGCAACATTAATATCAGCCTGATCTCCCGCATTAGTTGATGATACGGTAATAAGATTGCCTTCTCCTTCAGCTCCTGTAAGTGTGAAGGTGTCGCCTATGGTCTGAGTGCCGGCTGTATCAAATATTATACCTTTGCCCGCTGTTGTACAGCTGAAATTATTAAAGTTCGTACTGCCAAGAATCTGTGAATCGCCGCTTCCGTCAAAAGTAACTGTTCCGCTGCCGGCTGTAAAACCCGCTGTGCCGGCATTGTTGATCCAGTCACCGCCAACTGTAATATCAAAGTTACCGCTGTCAACTACGCTGTCCGAATTTATGGTAAAGTCATTTCCTACATCAAGTACTCCAAGTAAAGTTTTGGTCCCGCCCCCCGAAAAAGCAAGATTATAGAAGGTTGCGGATGCAATACCCTGGGCTGATGTTCCGTCAAAGGTAACTGTCCCGCTGCCGGCTGTAAAACCCGCTGTGCCGGCATTGTTGATCCAGTCGCCGCCAACTGTTATATCAAAGTTACCGCTGTCAACTACGCTGTCCGAATTTATGGTAAAGTCATTTCCTACATCAAGTACACCAAGTAAAGTTTTGCTCCCGCCCCCCGAAAAGGCAACGTTGTAGTAGGTGCCGGCGGCAATGGTCTGGGCCCCGGCTCTGTCATAGGTTACTGTTCCTGAACCGGCAACAAGGGTGCCGAAAGAAACGCTTGTTCCGGTAAGCACAAGTTTTGAGGCGTCTTCGGTGGAACTGAAGGACGTTGTGCCCTCAACATCAAGGTTTGCTGTGGAAAATACACCTTTGCTAATGGTAAGATTACCGTTCACGTCCGCTGTGCCGGAGGCAAGAGTTACTGTGTCGGTAGTGTTGGTTTTATTGATTGTAAGGTCGTAATATATGTCAGCAACCAGAGTCTGGACTGCACTGCCGCCATACTCAACCATGCCCTTCTGGGCATCAAGAGTTCCGAAAGAAACGCTTGTTCCGGTAAGCACAAGTTTTGAGGCGTCTTCGGTGGAACTGAAGGACGTCGTTCCCTCTACATCAAGGTTTTCTGTGGAGAATACACCTTTGCTAATAGTAAGATTACCGTTCACGTCCGCTGTGCCGGAGGCAAGAGTTACTGTGTCGGTAGTGTTGGTTTTATTGATTGTAAGGTTATAATATGTATCTTCAAGCAATGACTGGGCGGAATTGCCGTCATAAGTTACTGTTCCCATAGTATCTGTAAGCGTTCCGAAGCTTGTTACTGTTCCGCCGAGTTTAAGATTTCCCGCTCCGGTAAAGGTGGTATTTCCGGTTACATTATATGTGCCGTCAACATCTACAGTGCCTGTGCCGATTTCAAGTTCCCCCGCTCCAGTTGTACTCCCCGTAACATTGATTTCATTTGATGAGGCATTTAAAATACCATTTGTAATAGAAAGGTCACCGCTTACATTAGCTGTGCCGGAGGCAAGAGTTACTGTGTCGGTAGTGTTGGTTTTGTTGATTGTAAGGTTGTTGTAGGTTTCGGCTGCCAGAGTCTGGGCTGCGTTTCCGTCGTAGGTAACTGTTCCGCTGCCGGCTGTAAATGAGCCGAAGGAAGCTTCTGAAGCTGCTATAGTCAGGGTCCCGTTATCGGCTGCCTCTGCTGTTTCGTCATCAAAACTGACTCCGCCGGTTGATGTAAAACTTCCGTTGCTGTCTACCACGGCTCCGCTGTTGATCAGCAGTACCGCAGCACCGCCAATTGATATATCACCGTCCGCAGTTAAGTCGGTTCCGTCTCCGTTTAATACGGTATATGTTCCGCCGATAAGGCTCAGGGTTCCCCCGTAAGCTACGGTCATATTATCGATTTCCACACTGGAAGAAGCTGAAACAGTAGCACCGTTAATTATAGTAACCTCCACTGAATTATCAACAGTAGGAGCCACATGAGTTATCAAATATGAGCCTGCATCACCACCTGTCATTGAACGAAGCCAGGTTTCAGTACCGTACCAATCTCCTCCATCAAAATCTGCTTTGTAGTAGTATTCTTCAATAGGTGCTACATTATATTGCAAATAGAGCTTATTGGTTGCATTGTAATTTCCGGCGACTACATCCAGAAGACCGTCGCTGTTGACATCGCCAAGTACCACCGACCGGGTACGGTCCGTTTCGGTGCCGATATCCGATGCTGCCTCAAAGGTGCCGTCACGCTTGCCCAGATAGAGTTTATTGGTCTGACCGGCATTTCCGGCGACTACATCCAGAAGACCGTCGTTGTTGACATCGCCAAGTACCACTTGCCAGGTATCGTCCGTTTCGGTGCCGATGTTCAATGCCGCCTCAAAGGTGCCGTCACGCTTGCCCAGATAGAGTTTATTGGTCTGACCGGCATTTCCGGCGACTACATCCAGAAGACCGTCACTGTTGACATCGCCAAGTACCACCGACCGGGTATTGTCCGTTTCGGTGCCGATGTCCACTCCCGCCTCAAAGGTGCCGTCACGCTTGCCCAGATAGAGTTTATTGGTCTGAGTCTGACTGTAATTTCCGGCGACTACATCCAGAAGACCGTCGCTGTTGACATCGCCAAGTACCACTGAAGTGGTATCGTCCGTTTCGGTGCCGATGTTCACTCCCTCCTCAAAGGTGCCGTCACGCTTGCCCAGATAGAGTTTATTGGTCTGACCGGCATTTCCGGCGACTACATCCAGAAGACCGTCGCTGTTGACATCGGCAAGTACCACCGACAGGGTTTTGTCCGTTTCGGTGCCGATGTTCACTGCCGCCTCAAAGGTGCCGTCACGCTTGCCCAGATAGAGTTTATTGGTCTGATCGGCATTTCCGGCGACTACATCCAGAAGACCGTCGCTGTTGACATCGGCAAGTACCACCGAATAGGTTTTGTCTGTTTCGGTGCCGATGTTCACTGCCGCCTCAAAGGTGCCGTCACTCTTGCCCAGATAGAGTTTATTGGTCTGACCGTTATTTCCGGCGACTACATCCAGAAGACCGTCGCTGTTGACATCGCCAAGTACCACCGAATTGGTCAAGTCCGTTACGGTGCCGATATCCGATGCCGCCTCAAAGGTGCCGTTTAAATTTAGAAAATAGAGTTTATTGTAACCTAAATTTCCGGCGACTACATCCAGAAGACCGTCGTTGTTGACATCGGCAAGTACCACCGACCGGGTACTGTCCGTTTCGGTGCCGATATCCGATGCCGCCTCAAAGGTGCCGTTACCCTTGCCCAGATAGAGTTTATTGGTCTGATAACTATTTCCGGCGACTACATCCAGAAGACCGTCGTTGTTGACATCGGCAAGTACCACTTGCCAGGTATTGTCCGTTTCGGTGCCGATGTTCAATGCCGCCTCAAAGGTGCCGTCAACCTTGCCCAGATAGAGTTTATTGGTCTGACCGTAATTTCCGGCGACTACATCCAGAAGACCGTCGCTGTTAACATCGCCAAGTACCACCGAAGCGGTACTATCCGTTTCGGTGCCGATGTTCACTCCCGCCTTAAAGGTGCCGTCACCCCTGCCCAGATAGAGTTTATTGGTCTGACTGGCATTTCCGGCGACTACATCCAGATGACCGTCGCTGTTGACATCGCCAAGTACCACTGAATAGGTATAGACCGCTTCGGTGCCGATGTTTAATGCCGCCTCAAAGGTGCCGTCAACCTTGGCCAGATAGAGTTTATTGGTCTGACCTAAATTTCCGGCGACTACATCCAGAAGACCGTCGCTGTTGACATCGCCAAGTACCACCGACCAGGTACTGTCCGTTTCGGTGCCGATTTCCGATGCCGCCTCAAAGGTGCCGTTACCCTTGCCCAGATAGAGTTTATTGGTCTGACCGTTATTTCCGGCGACTACATCCAGATGACCGTCGCTGTTAACATCGCCAAGTACCACCGAATAGGTATTGTCCGTTTCGGTGCCGATGTTCACTCCCGTCTCAAAGGTGCCGTCACCCTTGCCCAGATAGAGTTTATTGGTTGCATACATATTTCCGGCGACTACATCCAGAAAACCGTCGCTGTTGACATCGCCAAGTACCACTTGCCAGGTATCGTCCGTTTCGGTGCCGATGCTAACAGTCGTTAAAAATGAATAGAGTTTATTGGTCTGACCGGAATTTCCGGCGACTACATCCAGAAGACCGTCGCTGTTAACATCGCCAAGTACCACCGAATAGGTATTGTCCGTTTCGGTGCCGATGTTCACTCCCGCCTCAAAGGTGCCGTCACCCTTGCCCAGATAGAGTTTATTGGTTGCATACATATTTCCGGCGACTACATCCAGATGACCGTCGCTGTTGACATCGCCAAGTACCACCGACTGGGTATAGTCCGTTTCGGTGCCGATGTCCACTCCCGCCTCAAAGGTGCCGTCACGCTTGCCCAGATAGAGCTTATTGGTCTGACCTAAATTTCCGGCGACTACATCCAGAAGACCGTCGCTGTTGACATCGCCAAGTACCACTGAAGCGGTATCGTCCGTTTCGGTGCCGATGTTCACTCCCGCCTCAAAGGTGCCGTTACCGTTGCCCAGATAGAATTTATTGGTTGCAAACATATTTCCGGCGACTACATCCAGATGACCGTCGCTGTTGACATCGCCAAGTACCACCGAATTGGTACTGTCCGTTTCGGTGCCGATGTTTAATGCCGCCTCAAAGGTGCCGTTACCGTTGCCCAGATAGAGTTTATTGTAACTGGATTTTCCGGCGACTACATCCAGATGACCGTCGCTGTTGACATCGCCAAGTACCACCGACCGGGTATTGTCCTTTTCAGTGCTGATGTTCAATGCCGCCTCAAAGGTGCCGTCACCCTTGCCCAGATAGAGTTTATTGGTCTGACCGTTATTTCCGGCGACTACATCCAGATGACCGTCGCTGTTGACATCGCCAAGTACCACCGAATTGGTACTGTCCGTTTCGGTGCCGATTTTCAATGCCGCCTCAAAGGTGCCGTCACCCCTGCCCAGATAGAGTTTATTGTAACTGTCATTTCCGGCGACTACATCCAGATGACCGTCGCTGTTAACATCGCCAAGTACCACCGACCGGGTATTGTCCGTTTCGGTGCCGATGTTCGCTACAGAAACCGGCCCTAAAACGCTTCCCATCAACTCGGAATAATATTTAATAGTTTCACTATTAAAATATTCTTCCGAGTTGATGTCATCAGTTTCGAGAATCCAGTTTCCACCATTTTCCGAATTTCCGGTTTCATCAGTGGATGCAGCTACATTTATACCGGCTATAGATTCAAGCGTTGATATAATAAGCTCACCTGCAGTACCCTCAGCGAGATTACATGCGAGAAGATCGATTCTGCCGTCTTCTTTTATGTTAGAGGCAATATCACGCCAGAATTCATGCTGATCACTGTCTGAAAGGGTTGAATCAAGGCTTATGATTTCTGAATCCGTTAGATAGAACTCATTACCTGCGGTACTGTGATTTGCAAATGCAACAGAAGATGCTTTTCTTCCGTTAAGGGCATTTTCAACCATGGTTGAGAGCTGATCCATGGTTGTGGACTGAGGGTCGTATTCCAGAACAATTACATTATCTTTCGCCGCTGCTACGAGATCGTCAACATCATTAAGTATTGAAGAGACAAGAAGGACTTTAGGGTTTTCAACAATACTTGGAACATGAGCATAGACATATCCGATGTCATCTATATTTGTGTTGACTATTGTGAGATTTTCTGAATTACGTATCAGATTTACTGACTCTTCTGTATCAGACTCTTCTGTATCAGCAGACGTATTGCCATACGCATCTACAATATTAATATCTTTTACAGTGATACTTATCTGAATATCTGAATTTGCATCATCGAAAACAAAGCCGCTGTCATCGCCTTCAAACGCGACGACACATCCATTGCCTTCAATTGTTACATCATCAGATACAGTTAAAATACCTGATACAGTTACAGTATCACCTGAGTCCAGGCTGAAAGTAATTGTGTCGTCAAGTGATGTTGTTGAGTTGGACTGAGCTATCGCCCATGAGAGAGAGCCTTCATCTGCTATGTCGCCGTCGTCTGTTATATCGGTTACGGTGTAGGTTTCAAGATGGTGGTTGTAATTATCGACATATAAGACATCTGTTTCAATAGTCCCGGTGCTATATTCAAGATTCCAGTCTCCAGTGATTACGAAAGCTGAATCCTGAGAAGTGAGTTCTCCACCTGTAATATCGCTGGAAGCGGCAATATCGGCACCTGTCCAGTCGGCTATATGCCCCAGGACTTCCTGTCCCTGCGCCTCTTTAGCTATATCACAGCCGTAGAAAAGAATATCCGCATCGGAGGAAAGGTTATCTTGCCAGGATGAAAAATCGTCCTGAAATTCTAAAATATTATCCTTTGTTATAACATTATCACCGAGTATGATCTGCGCATAGTTTCCCTGGGATACTATATGAACGGAATCTATATCGGAATTTTCATTTACTATTTCAGTTATTTTTGAAACTCCCTCACCTTCAGCAAGATGGACAACAGTCGCGTTGTCAGGAATTGCGTCAATTATATCTCCGGCATCGTCAATGGCTGAATCTATAATATAAATTTCATTATCATGGCTATCAACATCTGCTGAAAGGGAATCAGCATGTTCATCGCCTAAGATAAAATCATAGGCATCGTCAATATCTGAAGCCAGCACTGTGTCAACATTTAAATCGAAGCCGTTTATGACTATATCATCAACCAGATCTGAATAAGCGGAAATTTCATCCGTATCTACGCCATCCGCATCTCCGACAAAATCTGTATCAAACGAGCTGTCATCCGCGCTGTTTTCTATATTTTCAGCATCTTCAGCCGCCTGCTGTTCTGCATCCATTATCTCTGTTGCTTCCAATACATCAGCCACTGCTGCGGCATCAAGATATACTCTTTCCTCTAATTCATAAATAGCCATTTTCACCACCTATTCTTTAAATTTATTATTTCTTATATAAAATATTAGTAACCAAGGGTTTTTTAAGCATCACAGCCACCTTCCCAATGTCATTGACTTAAGACTTTTTATTATTTCAAGCTTACTATTTATTATTTTCAAAAAAAACTTTTATATAAAAACGGCCTACCAGATGCCGCTTTCCATTCCGCTTTAAATTAAATACTGGAGCCCTTATTCGCAGGGATAAATGGTTTTGTGGCGCCCGTCAGGCGAGAATAGCCTGGTCAAAACCAACGCTCTGTGCATCCTCTGCATTCAAAAATTTTATCTTTCGTATATTACTGCATTTCCTGTCAATGCAATCGGTCGTTCGGAAACGACCACGTTATTCAACATGGCAGGCATCGCCTGTTTCCCTCCAGAATCACAGCTCTTAAATTAAATTTGTATTTCCGCTTGATTTTTTATAAACCCTTAAGTTAATAGCATTGGCGAAGCACCTGCTTCGATAAAACGAACTCTTTATTATTAATCAAATAACTGCTTTTACTTCCACATTTGAAAGCAATCTCATTACTGTTGTAAAAAATTCTTTCTTTTTGTTTAACCCTTTTATATATCTTCTTCTGTAGGCATTCTTCTCAACTTTATTAAACTTCTCTTTTCCTTTCAGGGGGTCGGAAAATTCTATAGACTCTTTATTGTGGGAATTTATTATATAAATTTTGCAAACCTGATAATGGTCTTTCAAATTTTTATCTTCAAATGGCAGATAGTACTTTTCAAGGTTGCTGCGTACTGGAATAAGATTATCAGTGTTATATATATCTATTCCAAATAAGTTTTCTTTTATATTTAACTGTTTGATTATTTTGTTCATTGTATTGATTCAAAACATTCATTGTGTTTGCTATATTAGGTAATATCAATTATTTTTAACGGTTATAAGATAATTTAGAAAAAAGAGAAGGCTATTGTGCTCTTTTAAAAAGGATATATTTGTTACGGATAGCTATTTTGTATTGTGGTAACTCGTTCTCAATCGTGTTTGTTTAGTTTTAAGCATGTTTGCATGTTAAGGTTATACTTGTTATAGTAATTGCAGAAGTTCAGGAAACATATCGAAATGAGGTTAGAATATGGTTTTTTATGCAGACAGGTTTAAAAAAATTAGGCTTGTAAAAAGATTGTCCTTACAGAGTTTAGCTGATGCGACCGATATAAGTAAAAGCAGTGTATGGGCATGGGAGCAGGGCAGAAGAACACCTTCAGAACCAAATATAAGGGCTTTGGCAAGGCTTTTAGAAGTGGAGGTGACTGAAATTTCTAATCTGAAACCTATAGATAAAGAAATTTCTGATCTGCTTTCTATTTCTGCAAAAAAAATAAAAAAGAAAACTTTTGATACAGAAAAATTTATTAATGAAGAGCTTATGGCTAATTTAAATAAACTTTATAAAGAGTTTAAAAGATCTTCATTAATAAACAGCTCTTTACTATCAACTATTAATATTCCTTTTTATTTAAAAAATCCTTTCAATAAATTTATTGCAGCTAATGATGCTTTTTTTGATGTTTTGAACTTCAATAAAAACCTGGAAATATTTAACAAAGACGATTATGACCTTTTTTCGCAAACGGAAGCAAAAATAAATTTTGATGAAGATCAGAATGCTTTAAACAGAGGGAACTCTATAATAGATAAGGAATCGTATATACCGGGAACGAGAAAAAAAAGATGGGGATTAATATCAAAAATTCCTATTATAAATGAAGAAAATAAAATTGCCGGGCTTCTGGGTGTTTTTGTTGATATAACAGAAAGAAAGAAATTTGAAACTGCGAATAAATTATTATTGAGCTGTTTAATCAATCTGCCCGATGGAATTGTGATATATGATCTTGAAAAAAAGAAAAACGTTTATCTGAATCAAAGCGCTTCTAAAATATTAGATTGTCCAATAGATATATTATATAATACCGGGAGAGATTTCTGGTTAAATCACAACCTTTCTCCAGAAGATAGAGAATTAGCACTTGAAAGAAGCAAAGTAAAAAAATGGCCTAAAGTTAGAGAACAGGAAATATACTGCACGAATGGTGTTAAAAAGTGGGTTGAAGTAAGAAATTCTGTACTGAAGTTTGATGATGAAAAAGAGTATGTTATTTCAATAATAACTGATATTACACAGCGCAAAAAAGATGAAAAAGCTATACGTTCTCTTGAATTTGCTATGAATAAAATTGATGAGGGAGTCTGGACCGGAGAATTTAAAGACGAAGAACGCTCATCATATAGATTTAATTATATTAATAAAGCAGTAGAGAATATATTCGGTACCTCTAAAACAGAAATGATAGAAAATTCAGAAGAATGGCTTAAAAACCCTGAAATTTGGGCTGATATTACTCCGGCAGAAAAGACAAAAATTAACAAGACCCGTTTCTCTAATATCTGGCCTAGAAACTACAACTACAAAGCAGTAAGAAAATCAGATAACAAAGAAATCTGGATTACTGAAAGAATTTATAAACATCTCAATATGACTTTTGGTTTTGCAAGAGATGTAACCGATATTTGTAAATTAAATGAAAACAAAGAGTTATTATTCAAGTTCCTTGATATGGATGAAATACCTCCTTTCTGGCTATTTGAAGAAAAGCCCTATTATAGGTTTTTACTAATTAATAAAAATTTTGAAAACTTATTAAGGCGAAAAAAAGAAGATTTTTATTCTGACTGTAAGCTTTGGAAAAAATGCGTACATCAGGATGATATCCCAATAATACATGGTCGTGCATTTGATGATAAAGGAATGAGTTCGCTGAAATATAGGATAGTGCAGCCCGATAATACACTCATTCCTGTTTGTGAAATATCTATGAAAGTTGTAATGTCTGATAGGATAGTAATAGGGGGAATAGTAAAAAAGTTACAGTAATATTTGTGTATAGTTCGGATTTTATCGGGTGAATTTATTAGATTTTGCCTTAGTTTGTTTATGTTGTTGTATTTTAATTTGCCCGATAAAATCCCGGCTTCGTCATTTTAGCGGGAGTTTTTATTTAATGAGCTTACAGCTCAGCAATTTATTTATTAGCGTTAATAAGCGATCATTAGCGGTTAAAAATCTTTGTGTTCTTTGTGCCTTTGTGTGAGTTAAATTGGTTGCGGCTATCTGTCTCGGCGAAGCTTATGCGAAGACTGATGCTGCTCCAGAAGAGTTAAATAAATTGGGTATGGCTTTGCTGTTCCGAGTAATCAGTAATGATTAATGGAGTTTTCATAGAAAATCTTTTGATAATTCTTAACTGGCGTTATCTGTTTTCTTAAATCTGGTTAATTTACCCCATTTGACTAGATGCTTATATAAAAGCAGAAGAATAATGCCTGATGTTGCTGCTATAATTGCGAATATTCCTATTGTATAGCTGAAGTGATGTGCTTTTTCAGTAATTGTTTTTCCGGCATCAATCATCCAATCGGAATAAAGAGTGCTGAATGATGAGGAACCACCGACTATGACAAATCCCAAGGCAATAAAAACACCTTCTAGTTTCTTTGTTGCACATTGACCTGCAATTGCCTGTGCTACAGGTCCAATAAAAATCTCGCCAAGTCCGCAGACTGCTATAGTCAGAATCATCCAGCTTACATTAATTTCTTTGAAACCTGAAAAATGAAAACCTATTACTGGAATACAGAAGGCAACACCCAACAGAAGTAATCCTATTATGCATCTCATTACACCATTTATATGAATACCCTTTTTTTCAAGTTTTGTAAGTATTATTGTAATAACTATTCCAACAATAATAATCATCAGGGGATCTACAGATAGAATATCCTGAACAGCAAATCCATGTAGGTTTGTAGCTGTATCTAATACGCTCACAAATCCTGTAGCCGAATATATATTGTAACCACACCAGAATACCAGTGAAAGCAGCATTATTATTGTGAAAGTCAATATTTTCATCCTTTCTACTCCATGATGTATAAATATCTGCACAATAAGGAAGATGAAAACACCGATTAAAGACAATACCACCAGATTGTTAATCCAGTCTGCTATTAACATACAGCACATTAAAATCAAAGAACATCCTATAGCAACTAAAGAAAGTTTGTAGAAGCCTTTTCTTTTTTCTTTGGTTGGTCTATTGTCCAGATCATGACAGATGTTTCCTTTGACTATTTTTAGTTTGGAATAAAAAACAACTGTAAATATAAGCATTACCAGGGAAAATCCGCCACTGATTAAAAAAACATTTGAAAAACCTATTATATTTGAGAACCCTGAAATGATGCCTGCAATAAAAGCTGAAGCATTCATGCATGCATAAGACAGCAAAAAGATATTATAACGTCCTTTGTAATCGTTTGTCATAGTACAGGATAGAACTACATAGTTCTGGCTCACAGCAAGACATGCTCCAGCACCAAAAATACTGGTTCCAATAATAAAAGTAGGTACTGTTGACATTGACAGAAGAATAAATGCAATTACCTGGCATCCTGTAGCTAATATAACTGATTCTTTATAACCCCATTTATCTGAAAATTTGATGACAAATATTGCCATAATTGCATTCAAACTCCATACAACGGAATAAATAGCATTTCCCCATTCAGTAGTTTTTCCCAATCCGTGTACAGTAAATAATAGAAGGTTATATAAAAGAAATGACTGGATAGCCAAATATCCCATGTTATATATGATTGGATATTTTACGGATTTTGTAAGTATGAAATTAGTTTGTTCGCATGCAGATTGTTTATTATTTTTTATATTCAATTCATTCATAACTAAATTGTTCCCTCCCCATTAAACAATTATGATAAACTATCGTTATTTGTTATAACGATACTCCAAAAAGATAAGAAACCATTAACGATCTTACAGAATTATCATTCAGTTTGAAAAAGTAAGATATAAATAAATGATTGACTAACTCTTTGTTTTGAAAAAAACATAATAGTTACAAATAAGCATGTCTTTGTGTAGTAAAATGTTCTTTATGTATGTGTTTGGGGGTGGTTGTATTTGCATATCGATTATTACTATTAAATTAATCTTATCTGTATTTTACCTCATGCTAGATATAAATAATGCAGTTGAAAAGGATATACGAAAATGAGCAGACATTATTTGCAAATTATCCGAAAAGTAATAAGCGTCATTCTAGTAATTGTTGCTTTTATTTTGTTTTATTGTGGCTTTTTTTTTCAAAGAAATATTAGTGGGTATATTCTATTTATAATTATAGTAATAATGCTTGTCGGGATAATGTTTTATTTTTTACCGCAGAAAGAATAAATATATTTTTTATACTATATTTCAAAAAACTATGCATTGTATTGGCGATCATAGAATTGAACTGATTTTAAGAGTTGTTGGAACTAATAACATTGATATTCTTTTTATTGAGAATAGAATACGTTCAGTTTATCACAATGGATCAGGCAGTAAAATACAAAAATGGGTGTTATCCTAATTAACTATTATTTTATAATAATTGTACCTCCAATTACTTCTTTTCCAAACTTTACTATTTTCATAGTTCTTTCAATGACAGGAATAATTGTTCCATCCGGCTGCTGCATCCTGTATTCGAGAACAAAAGATTCATTCTCTTTAAATTCTCTACTTACAACTTTATCCAGATCCGGAGGATATATACAGTTTTTCCACATATCAGGTTTATTGTAGAAATCTTCTTTTTTGTGTTTTACAAGTTCTTCAAAGCTTCTATTGGCATAAAGAAACCTGTAAATTGGCTGCTGTTCAACAAGCCAGAAAGGAGTAAAGTCCTGCATATCCATAAAACTAAATAAAAGGTCTCTATATTCATCCAATCGTTCGAAGTCTGTTTTATCTTTAATAGTTCCAAAGGTCATATTCTTATGTTTATATAATTTTTCTGAGACCCAAATCTCCTTATTATCCGATTTTCTAACGGCCTTATAATTGTAATATCTTGGCCAGATACCGGAATACCGGGTTTTATTTATATTCTTTTTCTCCTCATCAGAAATATCTGCCCATAACTCTGGATTTTCTGCCCATTTCTCATGGTTTATAAGCATATCTTCTTTGTTAGTTCCCAGAATTTTTTCAACTGCTTTGTTTAAATACTTGAATTTTATTGTTTTCATATCTGAGTCTGAAAAGCCGGCGACCCAAACTCCTTCATCTATGTTTTCCATCGCTACTTCAAGCATATGCAGAGATTCTTTATTCTTTTTTTCCTTTGTAATATCTGAAATAATTGATATTACATATTCTTTTCCATCACTAAAATTGAGAACTGAATTTCTTATTTCAATCCACTTTACTGAGTTATCACTACATCTTATTTGCTGTTCTCTAACTTTGGGCCATTTTTTAGTTTTAATTCTTTCTTCTGCTATTTTTCTATCTTCCGGTGACAGACTATGGTTTAACCAGTATTTTCTTCCTGTTTGATAAAGTACATCTAAAGGGCAATCCAGGATTTTTGAAATACTTTCATTCATATAAATATTTTTATTTTTTATCTGGTCATAAATGACTACACCATCAGTCATACCCATTATGCAATTTCTTAATAATTCATTCGAATTTTCAGCCTTTTTTCTTTCTGTAATATCTACAATATTAGTTATTACTCCTGAAATGTTATTATTTATATCCAATACAGGAGTTCTTGTTATTATTCCCCATTTTCGATTTCTTGTTCCGGGAATAAATTCCTCTTCTACAAGAGCCTCCTTAGTTAATAAAACCTTCTCATCTTTTAAATAGTTTTCTTTTGCTTCACGCTTTGAAAAGAAATCCTCATCAGTTTTTCCATACACTTTATAAGTAGACTTTAGAGAAACATTCTTTAGAAAAGCTTCATTTGCTGTGATATATTTTAAATCACTGTCTTTAACATAAAATATTGAATCAATCCCTGAAAGCAAAGCTTTTATAATAACACCTGCTTCATGCAATTTATCATTCAGTTTTATTGTTCCTTTTAGTGCATTTGTTATTACGGATTTAATATTTTTATTTTCTTCCATATTCATAAATGAAAGCCAGGACTCAACATTGGAAGAGAAATCTATATTCATAGCAATATTTGATTCTGATGGTATTTCCAGGTCAGATATATCAGATACAGAAACTTCAAGAATTTTTGCAAGACTTCTTATCTGTTTTTTATTCGGAACAGATTTCCCCTTTTCCCATTTCCAGTAGGTAGCTCTGCAGATTCCCATTAACTCTGTAATTTTTATCGCTGAAAGATGACTCTGCTTTCTGTATAATACAAGTTTATCATTGTAAAAACGCATATTTAATATCCTCTTGTTTTAGCAGTTAATAACATTTAACTAAAATACTAATAATTACGAAAAATAAAAGCACTATAAACATATCATACATCAAAATGTTTATACTTCTTGTATAAACTAATGTCCCTTTAGCTTTTTTTAAAGCAAATAATATACTATGCAGAAATCAACAATTATACCTGAGGTGTTTTTGTTTTTTAATTTTTTAAATAATTTTTAATATATCTTGTAAAGGAAGGAAGCAATGAAAATTAAGCATAGTGAATTGAAAAAGGCAAGAATCGAAAACTGTTTGTCTGTACAGCAAATTGCAAATAAGCTTGGTATAAACAGAAGAACATATTATAACTGGGAAAATGGGAGAAGTTTACCTAAGGAAGCAAGAATCAGAGAAATTGCTATTATATTAAATATTCCAATAAATATAATATCTACAATAAAGGAAGAATCGGATATAAATTTTTTGAAAAATAATCTATTGCCGGCAAATAGAATTCGGTCACATTTTGAGATTGAAAAAAATATAAATAATTTTGACTGTATTAATGAAAAGCTTGCGGAAATAAAACAGGTTTTTGAATTATCTATATATACTATAAAATCTTTTTTTTCTTCAGTAGACTTTTCAATATATATAAAAAATATTAATCAGCAATATATAATTACAAATGAAGCTTTTTTAAGAAGCTGTTCTCTCTCCTGCAGTACTAAAGTAATTAATAAGACCGATTTTTCTTTTTACTCCAAAAGAGATGCACAGGCAAATATTGAGGAGGACAGAATGGTCTTGCTGTCAAAAAAAAATATCTCATTTGCTAAATGCATTATTCCCGGGACAAGAAATAAAAAACATGGGTTAAAATCAAAATACTGCATTTTTGATAAAAATGGAAACAATATAGGCTTGATAGGATGTTTTTTTGAAGTTTGATACGCATAACGGCGAGGAATATGCTAAAGTTTGATTCTCTCAAAGATTTTATTAATGCTCGCTTCGCACATCTAGTTTACTACTGCGAGCGAGCATTGAGTTAGTTTATTGTTTATTCACTTGCAATTGCCTTGTCCAATGCACTATCTATTTCCTTCTGTAATTTAGTTACAAACGTATTATCAAACAGTGACAGTTTAGGCTGTCCTTTTTGTGGTGCATAGGGGGTAGGGGCTATTGCTGCATATGTCGGGTTCAGGTAAGCACGATTTCTATCTTGTGCATAGAGCGCATAGCCATACTCTGACCAATTACAATACTTGCCTCCTGCCGGTGCTTTCGAGCATATACGTTCATCCTCAGTGAGAACGTACATAAACGTCTTGCCGAAGCCATCATCTGTAACCATGGGCCCCTGAGCCACCCCGTTAGGACATGCCTTTACTCCGGTTTTACCTGTTACTCTAACCCATTTTGACTGCTCATCATATACCCAGCCTGACAAAAAGGCGTAAGGAATAATTTGCGGTTCTGTTTTAATATTAATAATTATTGGTAAAACCTGGGCTGGATACTTTGCTCCATATGTTGTAACGCATCCCACTGGATGATCTTTTACTGTTTGCCAAACACCTGTATAAACATCAAGTATACCAAGTTTTGTCAACTCATCTTTTAATTCTGACCATGCAATGTCATAATACTGGCTGGCATTGTCCTCTGATGAGGTAGACGCTGCAGGGGTAATTTTCTCAGAAAGATTATTTCTTATTTCTTTGATGGCTAATGGGAGTGCAGCTGTGATGGCTTCATAAGCAATCTGATCATCCATTACCATGTGAGGACCAATTAATCTGTCTACATTAGATAAATACTTACTGAAATTTTGAACATCTGCCAGCAGAAGCCAGGTCTTAGCTGTCCATACATTCTGAGGAGTAATCGGCATTTCTTCGAAGCCCGGAAGAATGTAAGATAATGGAACCACATTGACACCATATGTACGCCAGCCTTCATAAGGATCAGTCTGACCAATGTAATTAGTCTGATCACTTATAAAGCGCTTCATAATATTTGAATAATAATCTTTTGATTCTTCTTCAGACACTGCATCCTGATCCTGATAGTTGACATCTATGGATTCATCTGTTTCGATATTGACTATACGCTTTAGTTCTTTACAGAAATCAGCCCATGAACCAGTCCAGGGATCGTTTCCATCGCCTGTTATACCGAGATCCATGACCTTCTGGCGATTACTAATATTTTCCAACATTTTCTTAGCGTCGTCTGCGGTGATTGGTAATTCTTTGGATTCAGGTTCATATTTTGTACCGGAATATGTAGGGGGGGCCTGTGGTGTAGGCAATTCAACTTCTCCAATTGTAGTAACACTGGCGGGCGTTCCACTCCACTCCGCTTCTAATTCTTTAATTTTAGTGTCATACGCACTTCCAAAAGAATGTGAACTTATATTGCATCCTGATAAATTATATGAAGAATTGTCGGTATTTTTCCATGCATTACTGGTTCCGACGTTGACCCCATAACCATCAAATTGTAATCCAAAATCAAATTCCGATGATGATGTCTGGGCTGACCCCTGATGTGTCCGTGTAGCATAAATCATACCGGCCTGTACAATATTTGTACCTATAACAACACTATCACCAAATTGTTTATAAATTGCCTGCTGTTTAGTATATACGTCCGACCACTCTTTACTGTCTTTCGCCTTTTCAATCTCGGCCAATAATTCATCATACATATATTTAAAATGGTCATCTAACATACCATAAACCCTACCATAGTTCGCTTCGCTCCCTTTAATGAGTGAACTTTCATCTATGCTTAGGTAACATTTAGTAGTATACAATGCAACGAGGTTTTCGCTAGACTCTTCGATTACAGATCCGGCTGACTGTTTATAGTCCACAGCGGCTGCCACTGTTACCCCAAATCCAGACCACCCTGCATTATTTGAGGTACCAAACGAGTCTTTGTGAAGATCCGATGATGATCTTAGCTCTGTCTTGTAGGAACTAATATTCTCTTCCTCTGAGGAGTATGCCAACCCCAAAGCTTTATTGATATTAAAAATCATCATTTTAGGTTTTACTGAGCCATCAGACTTATTGACCGATGAACCTATTCTAACTCGACCTAATTCCTTTGGATACAATTCGTTCAAAACCTGCTCGGCATCCTCTGTTGCAAACAAAGGCGAATAGACCGCCGCCAAACAGACTGATGCCAATGCAATAATTATATTAGCTCTTAATCCCATATGTCTTTATCCTTTTTATTATCTATATTTTTTATTATGCCAAAAACTAATTGGTTTTATTTATCGCCGTAGCTAACGTGCAAAATAGTTTATACAAAACGAATTAGTTTTTTTGAAGCTATAACCCCAAAAAAAACTTCTGCAAACAACAATCCTGTTAAAAAATTAACAGCAATACAACCTTTATACCGAAGGTATTTTAGTTTTTGATTTATTTTACTGAAACCTAACTCAAATAATTGCTTAGATTTTCTAAAACTATTTTGTTTTAGGTATATTATTAAATAGCCTTTCATAAGCAGCCATAACACCTAATGCTATTAAGTTAAGCATTACCATTTTTTCTAGTTATTTATTGATTCTATTTTTAAAATTTTTTACATAAAAAACGTCAAGGATATCAGAACAAAGATTAACGATTTTGGATTTTAGATTTTACTTCATACTTCGAATATCGTTAATCCGTATTCATAAATCAAATTCTATTTACTTTTTATAAAAAATTACTTGACTATGAAAAAAATCTTTATTCAACAGTATTGGCCATAACACCTCCCCCCGTTTAGACAAATTACTCACGTGCATATTTGTATATATTTTACTTATATCAAATCAGCAATATGTAACTTTATTTACTTCAATATTTGTATCACCTTCTAAGATACAGAACCTTTGCATATAAATGATAACTCAGTCTGCCCTAATATTCCGATAGTATCCTGATCTATATTATTTGTCACCCCGTCGTTACTATCGTATTTTACATTATACTGCAAATGACCTCCATCTATATATCTAAGTGTCACTGTCCCTTTTGCTTTTGCCCCTCCATGCTCATTATTGAAGCTGAAATTTATGGGAAGCTCCTGAGCGGGTAATTTTTTCACCACGGGTGGACAAACAAAAATGTTTGCTGCTGCTGCCTTGTCTCGTAGAATCGTTGTAGAAACATGACCTTTCATACCACGTTGATCAGGATACAATGTCATCGAAAAAGCTGATCCTAATGAATTAATAATGCTCTGATCTACAGAAAACAGGACATATTCAGAACATTTTTCATTCGCTCCCGCTGATGCTTTCTCTGCATAATTTTGATTAAAAATACCAATTTGAAGAGATACCATCTGTGCATACGCAGTGTTCATTAACGAAACTAAACCAATAATGGCTACTAAAATTGACTTCATTATTTTTTCCTTTCTCCTTGTTTTTGTTCTTAAAAATTAAATTGCTTTTTTTGTAAATAATTTTGTGATCATTTATATAACGATATATATTAAATTTTGCATTGACTTTTTATTAATTTTTCTAAGATTAGTCATATATAATTCACTAATGTGAAATTATTATAGAATTTTAAATTTCATAGAAACTCCAAAAATGCCATTGAGGAGCGAAGGGTAAAGAATAAATACACTCTTATCATCAGTTTTTTTTAGCCATAAACCCAGATTATGTAATTGAGCAGTGTGCTGTAGATACTAGGCAGCAAAGCGAAGCTGTGGTATCCACTGCAAGCTGCAACTAACGATTTATCCGCCAAAGCTTTAGCGTAGGAGGAAGTAGATACAGTACAATGCTCAATCCCGCAGTGGTTTGGACTTTACAAAATAACTGAATAATATTTTCAAAAGCAATGCAGTTGAAAATATTTAGAAATAAGTAACTTATACTTTTTGTAAAGTTCAAATGCATTATTTTTGGAAAAAAAACTCTGCATATTAAATAAAACAATTTAATGAGCTGATTGCAAAAGTACATATTGGGAACGGAAACGATCTCTTTATTCAACATGATAGGCATCGCCGGTTTCCCTCCATTTCGTGTTCAACACTGGAGCTCAGCTAATCGCTGAGATAAATGCCCGGTTAATCTCCGGGATGAATGTTTTGTGGAACCTGTCAAGCGAATAGCCTTGTCAAAACCGTACCTCCCGGTGTTTTGCAATTACCTCTGATCTTAATAACTTTTCTATCATTTTAAAAAACAAAAGTAATATTATAGATAATGCGTAAAAAATCAGAAGGCAAGGAATAGAACAATGCTAAAACTTGATTCTAAATGGCATAATGGTAACCTTCAGCTTGCCAGCTGGAGTACAGCCAGCAAGACACTTCTAAAAAAAGTCTTTTTTCTATTAAGGGAAATAATACTGAGAGAATCCGGAGCTTACTGTATGCATCTAAAAGGAAGAGGCGGGATTAAAGGTGCAGCACGATTGATTCAGAGAAAACTTCCTGAATATACTTATGTTGCCAAATTTGACATAAAATCTTATTACGCATCGATTGAACATCAAATATTATTTAAGGAACTGACCCACCTAAAACTGGATAAAGCTCTTTTAAATGTAATTTACCAATATGTAATCATTCCTGATTCTAACAATAATGGAAAAGGAATAGTTGCCGGAGGCGCTCTATCCACTTTACTGGGAACTGTATATTTGAATAGAGTTGATATTGCCATGAATATTTTATATAAAAAAGGTCATATTTTTTATATAAGATATGTTGATGATATATTGATCCTGGCAAAAACAAGATGGAAATTAAAATCAGCACTCAAAATTCTTTATATAACTATGGATAAATTGCAGCTAAAAATACACAGAAGTAAAAAAAGATTTGTTGGCAGGACTGATATGGGGTTTGATTTTCTAGGATATTTCTTCAAAACAAATAGAAAAATAAGACCGTCTAAAAAATCTCTTGAAAAATTTGTTCAGCGAGCAAAACAGCTTATGGAGCAGGGAGACATAACCAAACTCCTGTTTTACGCTGAAAATTATATATCTTATATTCGTAGTGGATTACAGTTTTATGTAACTTATAAACGTTTAAAAAAATATATAAAGTTCATTGACTACAGATTAGGTACAAGTCTTGCAGGCAAGATTAATCTTGTTTATAATCCCTGCACCTAATATGATTTATTTATTTGCAAAATACAAAAAAGTCACTTAAATATTAGTTAGAGCTTATATGTAAAGCGGTAAACTCATCACCTTATACGAGGTTAAATCATGCTTCTAAGCATCTGTATCTATTCTGTTAACCTTCATATGTAAAACGTCTTCTACAAGCTCAGTTAAATTAAGAGTGTAAAATAACATAATTACGAAACCGCTTGGCACGGTCTCCGGGTTATGTGATCAGTAGGGCACACGAATGACGCGGACAAAGGGCGCCCCACTCCCCCACTTGAGGTCTTTCTTTTGAAACTTGTATTAATAAGGGCACTTGTCCTATACTGACACCTGTCCTCGTTCCTCAATCATATCGTTAATATCTTTTTGAAGATTAGACTCATTTACAATTTCATATTTTTCAATATTTTCAATAACATACCCTCTTTCTTTATATTCTTCAATAATATCAAAATACTCTTTTGTAAGTCTGGTGGATTTACCTATGGCATAAGCTGTTTCTTCTACTGTAAATTCTTTTTTTACACAAAGAAGAACCTGTTTAAAAGTAGAGATATATCTTTGTATAGCCTGAAGGGAGTGATATGTTTCTCTACTTGTCTGCTGAACGGTTTTCTTTTCTATAAATAGTTTTTCAATGATAATTCTTTTGTGAGTTAAACTTGGACCGATATCATGAATTGTTCCTCTTCTTGGAATTACTTTATTATTCTCATTTTCCCATTCTTTGATATATTTACTTACCGTGGATGGAGATATTTTTAACAGGACAGCGGTTTCAGCATTTGTAAGACATCCACTTTGTTCATATGCCTGATGATGAAGCCTTGCAATAGCTTCCTTTTTCATATCTCTAAGTTTTTTGCCGTTAGCTCTATCCAGAGGATCAGACTCCTGTACAAGCTCAAGAATTACATTTGTAAGCTTTGTTTTTCTAACTGACTTGCCATATGACATCTTTTCATCTTTATGTACAGTAGTCCATGGTATTTGCCCCTGCCTGAGGTGTGTTGTTTCGGGAAAAAACTTTAAAACCATATCATAAATACTTCTTGCCAGAACCTGCCTTGTTCTAAAACCTCCAAGCTGTGGACATTCCTCATAAAGAAAAGCTTCAAGTGCTCCGAGAAAAGTCTTATAAAACTGTGGTGTGTAAACAGCCTGATTTGCTGAGACTTTTTTATTCATTGCATCCTCCATTCTTTTTTCATAGAGGTATTCAACTGTTGTATTCTTTTTTTTTCATCCTGAGCTTTATAAAAATCAGATCCAGTAAGCTCAATTTCTTCCAGCCTCATTTTAAACAGTTTAGTGTTTTTATATTTATTGTAGAGCTCTGAATATACTCTTATAGCTTTAACTGATATTCCAACAGTCATTGCAATTTCAAAATCATTAAATCCTTTTCGCCTAAGGTAAACAACTCTCTTAAATTTCTCAAGATAATTTTCTACTGATTTTATATGATGATTTATGTGTTTTTTTATTTCTACAGGCTCTTTACCTTCAAGCCATAAACGAACTGTAATCTCTCTATGAGTTATTCCGGGGCCTATATCCTTTATTGTCCCTCGAGTTGGTACCACTATACCTTTTTGCTTCAAAACATGAATATCACGTCTAATTGTTCTTACATCGTGCATTAAGAGCTCAGATAAATCCTCCTGAGTAAGCAGGCCTCCCTGATCTTTTGCTTCGACTGCAATACGCATTAATCTGCGTCTTCTAATTTCTGTACTGCGCCCCACCAAAGTTGCTGAAGATAAATCACTGCTGTCTGTTTCATGAAAAAGGGTTAGTATTACAGTGGTGAGTTCACAATCTTTAAGTTCTTTTCCCGGGCCTTCTGCTGTTGAGACACAGTTCTTTTTTATCTGTCCTTCTGATAGCTCACGTAAACCTGTACCGCTAAAATACACTTCCTCTATTATATCAACCAGTACTTCGGATTCCCAGGGACTCAACCCTGTTCCATTTACTGCAAGGTTCTTCATCTTGCTGCTAAGGTTCTTGATTGCTAAACGACGATCTTGACTCTCATAACTACTGCTGCTACATTTTATCATGGTATACCTCTTTTTTCTTTTTTTTTCAATCTAATTATAATTATAGATGATTGAGGTATGCCAGCTAGTTTATGCACAGATTATTTACGATTATAGGACATATGTCCGAATCGTAAATTCTCAGATCTATCCGGAATCTCGATAGGTATGAAAAAATAGCCTGGAAGCATAATAAAGAGATCAGATGTAAACTGGTAATGAATCTGAACTCCCATATTGTTATAGGAAATAATTGAAAAAACTGTGGCATAAAATAAAAACTGAAATACTCGTTCCAAAAGCTTAACAGACTGCAGCAATAATATACATGCTCAATCATGAAAAAAGCTTTAATCTCTACCTGTGTATTCCTAATGCGTTTAAATGGAAATCTTGCCTGCTCGAGCAAACAGAAAAGTTGTCCGAGGAAGAAAAAAAATGGATGTTCATCGAACGGCCATGAGCGGGCGGTCTTGGCTCTCTATCATTTTGCGTCATGCATGTCTCACCATGCGGAGCATCGAAGATTTTTACATCTAAAAATATCAGGAAGATAATTACAGGAGACTGCATGAGTGTCTTAATGAAAAAGCTAAAAGGATAACTACCGGATCAAAGGGGCTAAAACAAAATTAAACAGTTTTACATAAAAAATAGTTAACTAGTTAAACCCAGAATGTGGTGAAGATTACGCTCACCAACACCTGTGCCTAACTAACTATGTAGTTGTAGATTTGGAAGGTACCGGTTAAAAATAAGCGGGCGCCCGTAAACCTTCCACAATCACCATTATAACAATTTAGGTTGCGTAATCTACAACTTTATCGCCGCATTAACCCGTATACTATAAGCGATCTGATCGACAATCGTCTTTTTCCCATCATAGTATTCTTTGGTCATGTCTAAGGTTACATTTTTGCCCTTTATCTTCGTTAAGGTCACCGAGACCCCCGGGCCTATCGGCTTAAGGGTCAGTCTACCCTCATAGTAATATTTTCCCTTCAATTGAGCATCAGCCGGGAATATGGCGAATTCATATACTATCTGACCATTACTTAACTTTTCGATTTTTCCCTTACTTAGGACATTATAAATTGTCTTAATCGGATTGCGCTGTGTGCACTCAAGTGTTACCTGTCTGGAGGTCCTCTCGAGGATATCTCCTTTAAAACCTGTACCTGCCTTATCGATATCGGATTTGTGCGCGATGATCATGGCTGTTCCCAGATCGTAATCATCCGAATCGGCACCCGTATATTTAAGGCCAGTATTGCTTAAGGTCATTTTGAGCGTGAATGTATCGTCACTGGTAGTTCCTCCTAGTGATGTGAGGGTTGCTGTAAGCATTAAAAAAAGTGCCGACAAAATTATTAAATTTTTCATTCTCATCATATTATTTTCCTCTTCTCTTTTTCCGTGATTGCTCAAATTTATCTATAATTTTCTAGACGGTTATATTGAGGCTGGGTTTCTTCGAGTTCGCCTCAAAAACTATAAAATACTATACTTTCATGACGTAAACCTCCTTTCCATCGTTCAAACGTTTAAGGATCCTATTATGCTAACGACCGACCTAGCATGCAATATATGACAAAGCTATGAGCTGATGACAAACATTGAACAGCCCTACCGCAAAAATTAACATATGCTACCTAATGAGTCGTTAAGGAATACGCGTTTCGCGTTTACGTATGCAATTGATCACTTGTTTCTTTACCTCAGGGTTGTTTTGATGATTAGTATTTAATCTTTCTTGTCCGTCATAGTTGCCGTAACTGTCAATACCCCTAATTCCTGGCCTCAATTTATTTACTTGTAATCAAAGTTTAGTATTTATGGTCGCATTAAATACCATACACCGGGCCACTGGACCCCCCTAATTCCAGGTTACAACAAAAAATAAAGGACTCTAGCAGATATCCGGGCTAAGCCTGACAGGCGGCTAGTAACACCTACTTGAGGCTGGACAAAGTGACTCTTATAAGCACAATCTATGTGTCTCAATATACTAAAAAAAATATGTGATGACTATAAATCCTCCTTGATAACGGATGTCTTCTGATTCCTTGCAATTATGTCTACAGGTCGGTCTTCCTTAAATTATTAATGGTATAATTTACTATACATGGGTTAGGTCAAAGTACAGACTTTAAAGTTCCCTTACCCTCCTCTCTTCGGTTTGGTCCTTTTATTCATATATGAATGCAACTATTTGTTCGGACAAAATGTGGAATTTAAGGTCCGATATAGCTATCTCGTCATTTGACACCTTCCTATTGTCTTTATCAAATCTCGTATGATGACACCGGAAAGGCAAATGAACCTTAAAGGATACGTTAATGACTATTCATAGAAAACTAACTTGGTGTGAACCAAACCTCGCCCTTATAATGCGATTTATAATGTGAAATATACATTTTAAGCTTGGTGTTTAGTTACTTGTATTCGATTCTAGTTGACTTAGTCGCTCTCTATCGGTATAACGACTAAGTCAAGTGTATTATTTCCGTATTCTCCGATGCTATAAATTATCTATTTATTTTCTTTTGATCGAATAACTTGTTTTACTTATTATTTGCCATACTGGAATATTAAATATCATCATTTGAGATTGATTTTAAATAATTATCCAAAACCACGGAATAACTTTTGCTGAAGCCGACGTCGTATAACGATAACTGGGGCCGCCCGACCCCCGCCTGGTAGTCATCCTCCGGAGTAGTGAAACCATTCACATACCGTTTATTATTTGCTGCAAAACTGTCAGTCCACCCTTTATCTTTCGCTTCAAAGAACATAAAACCATGTTCTTCAAAATCGAAATCAAACCCATGTGAGGCATACCAGTCTTTCTGACCGTACCCACTATGTTTGGTCATTTCTATCTTGTCCCCATATTTGTGATTCAAGGGCTTAAAGAAGCATTCAGTTTGGGGTTGAAAATAGCCCGTCTCACCATAGTCGTCATTTGCGCATGGGTTAAACAAAAACTGCCCCAATACGGCTTCGCCGGAGGAAGCAATCATGCCGCCTTTTAAGCACTTCACGGGATAATAGTCACAATAATCCAGAGCGTATATACAATCTCGTTCATATCTAAAACCATTAACGAACCCAACGGCTACAACTCGCACCGCACCATTTATGTCTAATAAGAGCGGCAAAATTTGTACTGTTTCTTCGGACCATTTAGATGAAATCTTTCCATAAGGGTATTCCTTTATTTTTTGCCACACGCCATTGTAGGTCTCGTACAAAGACGCGTCTTGTAGCGCCGTCGTAATGGTCATGCACACGAATTGGTATAACCGCTCTGCATGATATGCCTTCTTTTCATCCTCCGTTAAATTGCCGTCAATCTGGGTATCCGTACCTTGCTCAGGCGAGTAATTGGATATGAGTTTTGTACGCAGATCTGCGATACTCTTATTCATTGCCGTTATTCCTGTGTCATAATCTTCCTGATCATCGACCGCCAAGTAACTCCCGAAAAGACTGTACATATTGTCTAAATACCTAATAAAGTCTTCGACCTTAGCAACTTCCTGCCAACACATGCCCAACCAAACCGTTTGAGGTGAGCCCACAGGTCGCTGAAAACATGGAAAGATCTCTGATAACGGCATGGTCTTAATATTATAGACCTGCCAGGTGGTATATATATCATTCTTATCTACATAATATGATCTGGATGGTTTCTTAGTCATTTTTTTTATTACGTTTGAGCTGATACTACCTTCCACCTGGCCATTATTGGCTTGCTTTGCAAAAAGGAGAGCCTGGTCGACGTCGTAAGTGGGGACCGCTGCCCGATTAGCTGCTTTTGACATGTCTTCAATGGCTGCAACAAAACCTGACCATGACCCTGTCCATGGGTCGTTCCCGCTACCATCGAGCCCTTTTTCCATCATCTCTCTGCGCTTTACTCCCTCGACTCGTTTATCTTGGATCTCAGTGACCGTGGGGAGTGGCTTTGGTTCTATTGTTTCTTTTTTGTCAATATTAGGGAGCGTGGGTGCGCTTGGAGCTGCCTTACTGCTTGGACTAGGGAATTGTGTCAATGAGGTATTACCTTGAAGATCTGATGCTGTTGTCTGTACGTCGCTAAAGGTATCACCGATTTGATAATATGTGATTTTTGTGTCACTTAGATTATAACTGTTACTATTTTGTTTATGCCAGGAATTTGATGTACTCAAGTTAGCGCCATACCCTCCTGCTGCCACCCCAAATGCGAAATCCTCGGTGGCCGTTAAAGCGTTGCCATGATGGGTCCTTGTTATTAAGATACAACCTGCCTGTATAAGATCATTATGTATAACCACCGAATCGCCAAATTCTTCATATATTTCTTCCTGTAATGCAATAATTTTCTGCTGAGGAAGGGGCGTTTCCCCCCATAACGCGCAGAGCTCGTCGTATTTATCCCTAAAATAACCAGTTAGTATATTGTAGACATCATCATAATTCGATGGGCTATACTTCAAATTCCCTTCGAGGATCCGAATCGAGGTTCGTGCAATGGACAGCCCTGCCAGATTCTCGATATCATCATCTATGATGGAAGCGGATGATTGCTCATAATCGATGGATGCGGCGATGGCAACACCAAATCCGGAAAATCCCCCTTCGTTCGATGTCCCATACGCAGTTTCTTTTAAGTCGCTAGTCGACCGCAATTCCGACCGCCACTCCCCTTCGTAAGTAACATTTGTGGTCTGAATAGGCATCTCGAACACCCGGTCCGCCTCGAATATAGGATATAACGGATGTATGGTACCGCTGTTTGTATTGACCCCGGTTCCGAGGATCATACCATTTAGCTCAGTTGGGAACAACTCCATTAATAAGTTCTTGGCACTGATTTCTCGATCAGCCATCAAATCATAATTTAATGGAATGAAACATATGAACAGTATTCCAACTAACAGAATTCGTGTAAAAATATTAGTTATACATGGTTCACATATCCGTCTATTGTATCTCGGAAAAGTAGTCGCTTTTAACATTCTGTAATCTTATCCTTTTATTTTATTTGTTTTAACATCTTTTGATAAATGTTCTTCTAAATTCATCTAATTACAATAAATACGAAAACTAATACTATGTTTTTATATTACCCCCACACCGTTATTAAACTATAGACTGAGCAATAATACCGTTTTATTTTTTGGGGCATCCTCTCTATTTTCATGGCGTAAAATCTATAATGCCATTTTTTGTAGTTTAAATGAAACTTTTTGGGGTATGTTAATTGTTATCATAAAAAATCGTATTAATCGCTTGAACTGTAATCAAAATTTGGTTGTAAAAAATCCTTTTGAAACCTTTCGTTTCTTTTAAGATTGCCGAAAAATGTGTGCATAATGATTAGGGCCCCATAAAATTGTAATTCCTTTAATTGATTTTGTTGTTAACACAGTATCTACTAAATTTTTAAAAATAAATAGTTTGTATAGTCATCTAAGCAAGCTTAACAAATCTCCGTTTATGTACTATATAAAAAAAATAAGTATGATAACACGGACAAGATTTGATAAAATCAAGCCGGATATGCGGGAGAAAAGTGATTCTAAATATTTCATATTGTAATACATCGTAAACCATCAGATTATACCTCTTTATCTCACCGGCTACTTAATATTAACGTTTTTATAACCGTCTTGGTGTACAATCATGTATACCATACTATGCCCTATTTGACTTTATACACTGATTCATTATTGAAAAAATAGTCGAATATAATTCTCATATGTGAAATAAACCTATGAATTTATCTTGTTGTCTTCTCAAATTGCTCTTTTTTTTTGGCAATATGCAAAAAAGACCTTCCATGTTAAACAGCTACGGTTTATCCTGCCTCAGCTCATTTATCTTGTCTTGCAAATTTATAAAAAACTGAGAATCTGTTATCTCATTTACTTCTGAATCTCTGGCTTTATAATTAAGTTGTATCGCCAGGTTCGCAACCTGGTTTTTAAGTTTCTTTATGTCAAAATAAACGAAAAAGGCTTCTACAATCACTACTGATATGACAATAACCACATAAATTATTATCAATAATAATTTATGTCTAATGCTAGTTAATATGGTTAAAAGGTTTCGATCAGGCCTTACTCCTATTACAGCATAAGAGTTATCATTTCTATTTAGTTTTATCCCTGCTATTTCTAATGCCAAATCATTCCTGTTTATCGTGCAACTATTGATTTTGTTCTCCTCTGCGGTTTGGAATGTGTCCTTAACTGAATTCATGTCTGCTTTGATTGCTGATAAGAAAATGTTTTTTTTAGGCCCGGATAAAGTGAACCAAAAAATCTCATCAGTATTCAGATTTATCAAATAATATTCACAGTCAGGTAAAACATCAACCCAGTTATCAGGCCTGGCTATTATATCTTCTGAATCAAAATCTCCGGTCTGCATGCCTAATATCTCACTTATCCGCCTATCTCCTGAATATTTCTTACTGATGAAATTTACATCTCCTGAGTTGTTACTATTTTTTACCGTTAATGCATTCCCTTGATAATCATTAACCTGACTCTTATTCGAAAGTAATAATGAGTTAAGAATAATAGAGAGACTAATCTCCATTTCAGATTTTCTGGCCTGGCTCAGCTTGTTGTACTCATAAATATATAAATCATGAAAGTAATACGATACTCCCATTATTATCAAAACTATTAAAACTAATATATTTATGCAATGCTTCATTTTTGTATATCCTGAAGTCAGACTTATTAACCTGTATGTATTGCTTTTTTTAAGCTTACGGGAAGTATAAGAATTATACAGGCGTACTCCCTATTTCTTCTATTAATCTATTACGCAATTTATGTATCGACCGCTGATGTATCATTCTAACCCTCTGCGGAGAAAGACTGAGTTTTTCAGCCAATGCTTTATATGTAAGTTTATCCTTTCCTCTCAGCTCGTATTTATGAAACAAAATTAATCTCTCTCTTTCAGACAATTTATCGCATTCGGCCATAAGTGCATCAAATCTATCAAATTCAAAACCGTGATTTACCTTGTATTCTTTTGCATACGATTTAATGTTTAATTCTTTTATAGGGGCTCTGACACCTTTATTCCAGGCATGCTTAGGTATCTTAACATGAGAATGCCTTCTAAACTCCTCTCTTATACCCCATTCCAGGATAAGCATAAAATATGTAGACTTTTTTACCCCTAAATCCGGTCTATACAACTTTTCAAATTGAAGGAATGCAGAATATCCGATAGAAATAACTTCGTTTGGCGTAATACTGAATAAGTTATTCTTTTGTCTATAAAACAATGATAATGAAATAACGTCTTTTAGTTCCATGAATTAATTTTTGTGCTTTTATTTAATATTTTTAATCATTTTTTCAATATAAGTAATATTATCTAAATCAACTTTAACAAGATGTAATTAGATAATCCAAATCGATGGCCACTACTATATTTTTCCGTAAAATTAGAATCGATTTCTTTAAGTTTTGCTTATTTATAAATTTAAAATGCGAATTGTACAATAGAACTTCAGTTAACTTCGAGAAAATACACAAAAAAGTTCATTGTTTTGTGACTCAATTTGTGAAAATGAACTGTAGATATTAAACAAATAAAAGTTTAGTAAACAGAAAACACCGAAATAATGTTTATTAATTACATATTTTAAAATTTATTTTAGAATTTACTTTTAATAGCGTAATATTATGGTTATGAAACAGAAAGGAGTTATACCAAATTTATTTTAGTTCCTGATTTTTTTACAGTCATCTAGTTCAAATAATTGTTTGATAATATAAAAAAGGCGAGTATCAAGAAACCATTACATCTATAAAATATAAATTGTAAATAACAATTTAGAAGAGGTGAAGATGAATTTTAACGAAATAGATATAAAACAACTGAATATTATATGCGATGGATGGTGGTTTTTTGATTTACCAAAAGAGCAAATACATATATCAAAGACATTACTATATTGTTTAGATATTAAACATAATTCTAATTTATTTACAGTAAACCAATTTCTGTCATTATTAGATATTGAATCACATAGTGATTTTTTAGCCTGTATTAATAAGTATAAAGTACAGAAAACTCAAAGAATAATTAATTTGATTCTACACTTTAATATTGAGAATATACATAAATGGTTTTTATCTAAATATACTGAATTTTCAGATAATACCTACTTAAATATACTAACCGATATTACAGAAATTAAGCATCATGAAAAGGCTCTATATGAAATGGCCTTTTACGATACAGTTTCAGGTGTATACAGTAGATCTGCTTTTATGGTTTTTTTAGAAAAAGCTTTCACAAATTTTATAAATAAAAAATCAAGATTGGCAGTATTCTTTCTGGACATAGATAATCTCAAACAAATAAATGATACTTATGGGCATGTTATCGGAGATAAAGTGATTAACAGGATAAGCTGTAAAATTAAATCCTTATCGCGAGAAAGTGATATATTAGGGCGGCTAGGCGGAGATGAATTTGGTATAATTATAAATAATTTTTATAAGGAAACACATCTTCAAACGATAGCAAAACGTTATATAGATGGAGTAAGAAATATAAAAATTGACGGTTTACCTTTAAATATATCCTGTAGTATTGGTATAAGTATTTCCAATTCAAATACTAATACAATTGAACAACTACTGCATTATGCTGATTTGGCAATGTATCAAGCGAAACTTAACCAAAAAGGAAGTTATAAATTGTATAAGTAGTGTTTTCTGTTTACATGTTTAAAACGTTGCTTTCATAAGAGGGCACTAAGTTTAACGGTATTTATAAGAAGTTTTTAGATAGTTTATCCCAACTTTTATTTTTTATGCTTTACAAACTTTCTGATAGATAAAACATTGGGAATTGGTAAAGTAATTTATAATGAGAGTTAACAATGCTAAGGACAAGTAATATTTTAACAAAGAAGGAGAGATTTATGGTAAGAAAAGACTTGAGCTTAAAAGGTATGCTCTTAATGACTATTGCTGCTTTTGGACTTCAGTTCGGAAGTATTCTGCAAATGTCAAATATGAGCGCGATCTATAAATTTTTGGGAGCCGATGTAAATGATATGGCTTATCTTTGGATAGCTGCCCCGCTTATAGGTTTGATTGCTCAGCCGATTATTGGGTTTATGAGTGATAGAACCTGGTTTAAATTTATTCCCGGGAGGCGTGGACGAAGACAGCCATATATTTTCTATTATGCAATTATTGGTTTCTTTGGTATAATGATATTACCTAACTCAACATGTTTGCTTATGGCATTCCTGCTTTTATGGGTTATGGATTTGTCTACTAACGGAGCACAGGAACCGTTAAGGGCAATGATAGGTGATATGACGAATGAAAAACAGATGACCAAAACCTTTGCTTATTATACCATATTTGCAAGTTTAGGTGCAACATTGGCAGCTATAATGCCTTGGGTTATGCAGCATATAATTGGGTTGTCAGATGTTTCTACAAATGGTGAAATCCCTCTTCCGATAAGGTTAACTTTTCACATTGGTGCTTTTGCTTTTCTTGGTTTTACCTGTATTACTATTTTTACTACTAAAGAATATCCCCCGGAAGATATGGACGCATTTCTTGCAGAAAGAGCTGAACTCAAGAAAATCAATCCGTTTGTCAGATTTGGAACAGCAACAAAAACCATGTTTTACGAAGTTACACATATGCCGCGTGTAATCCAGGAATTCTGGATTCCCCAGCTTTTTATCTGGTTTGGTCTATTTTGTATGTGGGTTTACTTCAGTCTTGGGATTGCACAGAATGTATACGGTCTTCCTCCTGGAGCAGATGTGAAAAGCAATCCAATTTTTTCTCAGGAATTGACTAGTGGTGCTACATGGTGTGGAATATGTTTTGCTACTTATCAGATTGTAAGTTTTATTTATTGTTTCTTTTTGCCGTCAATTGCAAAAAAAACCGGTGGTAAGGCTGCTTATGGATTAAGCTTAATTGCAGGTGGAATTGGTTTGGTCTGTGCTTATTTCATTCATGATGCTTATGCTTTAATCGCCTGTATGGTTGGTGTTGGAATGGCCTGGGGCGGAATCATGACAATGCCTTATTCAATTATTGCAAGTGAAATATCTCAGAAAGAATTAGGTATGTATATGGGGCTCTTTAATATTACGATCTGTATTCCGCAAATCATCTGTTCATTGCTTCTTGGAATAATTTCTGAAGACCTATTCCATAATAATGCAATGGAAATAGTCTGTTTAGGCGGTATAACAATAATTATCGGGGCATTGTTAATGATAAGATTGCAGTTAAAAGATAACCGTAGGGCAAGAAAAGCTGCTGCTTAATGTTTTTATTGAGACTTTATTAGTATTTTTGAATTAAAAGAAATCCCGCTAGCAGCCTGTCGGGCTTTGCCCGACACTCTGCTTATATTTTTATATAAATTTATTTTGGATACCTTCAGATCATATAGTGCATTTTTATCGCAAAGCGATTATGTTTGGTAGCTTCGGATTTTAATCCGGAGTTAGGAATTCCGCACGCAACAATGCACCGCAAAGCGGTGTGGCAGATGTCTTTACCGCACCACTTTGTGGTGCAAATTTTGATATGTATTTGCATCCACATTAAAATGTGGGGCTACCAAACTATACTGCTTTGCAGTATGAAATTGGAATTCTGTTTTTTTTGAAATAGCCCTGCCAAATAGGTGAAAAAGATTTTTTGTTTTTTCTACCATAAAGATTAATTTTTAGTATGCATTGGTTTCCGGCGTCGCTCTTTGAGCTATGGCGGACAGGTCGTTAGCGTCGAATTGCAGTAGAAACTACATACCAGTAGTCCCGGCACAGGGCTTCACCTAGCTGCCTCGCATATAAATCTTCAAAAATCAACTGCGTTTTTTAGGATTATCTATTAATCACTTACAGTTACAGTGCGTAGCCGCTTAAGAGTTCCTCTTTTGTAAGCCTCATAGGAGGATAAAGAGATTCATCTTCTGCATAGCCTTGAGGAATTCCCTGAGGCATTCCATCCGAGCCGAAAATGAGGTCTTCTCCCGGTTTATAGCCCACTTCATCAATAAGCATTCTAAAAGGATTGTTATTTCTCAAAACTTCAGGGTTCATTATATCGTTTCTTAGAGGTATGTCTGCAACAGTATCGTATGAAAAATTGGGCTGCATACATAGAACAATACCCATTTTTTTGCATTTTAATGCCTGTTCCTTTGTGATAAACTGAGCATGTTCTATTCTTATAAGAGGAATATTAATGTTATTTTTTTCAATAACTCTTAATATCTGTTCTATTCCATGATCACCAATGCAATGCATAGAGACATTTAATCCTGATTTTTCTACTACTTTAAGCGCTTCTCCAAGTTTTTCATCTGTATAAATCAATAATCCATTTTTATATCCGGGCAGAGGGTTCTGGTAACCGTTTTTTACGGCAGCTGTTCTTACTCCCATTCCTCCATCAATAAATATTTTTACACCTTCAAATTTATCTTTGGCATTTTTTCCCCATTGTTTGTAGTCACTGAGTCCAACCCAGAATTTACATCTTCCTGCGCAGGCTGATTGATTTACTTTATCAATAAAGTCTTCAGAAGGGGTTAACATATCTTGTGTAGAGTATATTCCATAATTTTTTTCAAGTTCATCGAACCATTCATTGATACCTTCAACATTGAATACATATAGACCATTCAGCATAGAAAAAATTTCAGCTAGATTTTTTTCTATCCAGATTGGATCTTTCTTTACGTGTACATTTTGAACAAAACCTTCTTTTATCGGATTAGATGATTTTTCCAATAATACTTCTGCTCCCTTCTTATTCATGTGATAATCATGTAATGAATAATGTGAAATGATCATTGGCAGTTCTTCATTAATTCTCGATAAATCACAATTCGGCCATTGCCATGCCAGAACGTTGTAAAGTCTGTTTGGTTTTAAGCTGTTTACTAGATCATAAGCTTCATCAATATCTTTGCAGTTAGCGACAGTTGCCGAATCTTTACCTACAATGTTAGTTGAAACGTGATTGTGATGATCTGTAAATAGTTGTTTGCCTTGTGTGTTTTTCATTTTTCCCCCTAATTTATTTTACTATTAATTATTGTGTCTAAATTGAATTTTTATCTCATTATTACACATATAATCATTATTATAAATGAGCCGATTGCAAAATGCACACTGGAAACGGAAACGATCACGTTATTCAACATGACAGGCATCTCCTGTTTACCTCCATTTTGAATTCAACACTGGAGCCCTGCTATTCGCAGGGATAAATGGTTTTGCGATGCCTGTCAGGCGAATAGCCTGGTCAAAACCGAAACACCCAGCGTTTTGCAATTACCTCAAATAATTCTGGTTTCTATTTATTCTTTTTCTTCATCATCATGCTTCCAGTGCGGTTTTTTGAATGCAATCATAATAAAAGGAGTAACAACAAAAAGAATAGTCAGTATTGATAGAAAACAGACATAAAAAACCGGTCCGCCTACCGGAAGGTTGGACGGAGGGAAGAACTCAAGAATAAAAGCAAAAACGAGTGATATAAGACCTACTCCGGATATTATCCACATTCCTATTTTACCTCCAGGTACTTTGTATGAACGTTCTACATCAGGCTGTGAATATCGTAATCTTATTGCTGAGGCATATAAAACCATATACATAATCATATATGGTGCGGCTGTGAGCATTGCTAATACAAAATAAGCACTGCTTACTGTAGGCATAACAAGGAAAACAAAACTAAGCACTGTAACAGAGATTCCCTGAATTATAAGTATGTTGACCGGTACATCGTGTTTATTTTTCTTTTTAAGGAAAGGGGGTACAGTACCATCTACAGCGGCGGCAACAACAGCCTTACATGGCCCTCCAACCCAGGCAATAACACATGCAATAGAACCGAAAGTAATAAAAAGCCCCATAATAGGTAAAAGCCAGTAAATATTAAAAGCTTTGAATAAATCGCCAAAACTGGCCATTAATCCGGCATTCAAATCTAATCTTATATCTGCAAGAGGCATAACTACAGAAACGCAAAATGAAGCAACTGCGTATATTATTATGATTAGAAACATGGCACTGAAAACTGCAATTGGATAATTCTTTTTAGGGTTCTTTATTGAATTTACATGAACTGCACCCACTTCCATTCCTGTAAACAGAAATACTATCACAGCCAGTGTTGATATGGTGCTGAATTTAGTAAAATCAGGAAAAAATGTACTTATGCCTGTTACTGCCCCATCCTTTAATATTTCAATAGGATTACCCATTACTATCCATACTATCCCAAGTAGAATTATTAATACTCCGGGTATAAGTGTACCAAGTATAACTCCTATGGATGATATTTTACCCGCAAGTTTAATGCCTCCAAGACATATAAAAGTTGAGCCCCAGTAAAAAATTAGAATAATCGCTATAGTAAAATACTTATTGGCTGCAAGAGATTTATCCATAAAAAGATAGGCAAGTGAACCTGCTGCAAAAGCAAGGATTGTTGGATACCATACTACATTTGCACTCCATTGGAGCCAGACTGTGACAAATGCAATATTCTCTCCAAATGCTTCTTTGACCCATCTGTATATTCCACCTGAACTGGGCCAACCTGTCGCCAGCTCTGCACAGACAAGTGATACAGGTACAAGAAAAAATATTGCAGAAAATATAATATAAAAGAACATTGAAAGCCCTTCTGAAGCCATAAGAGGAAGTCCTCTCAAACTCATTACAGTGGCTACACAAAGCATGGTAAGAGTAAAAATACTTATTGTATATTTGGGACTCGGGGCGGAATCATTTTTTGGTTTGGACATAAAAATCACCTTAAAATATTTTTATATTTTTGACATTTAAATTATATGTAATAATAATCTGTTGTATTTGAAGATTATTAAAAAATCATTTTTCAGAGTTGTTGATAGTCAGTACAACTTCTTAGAATAGAGTAAAAGATGTGCAGTTGGGGGAGGGGAGTTTTGTCGCGGAATATCGTGTCGTACTTTCATGTTTTTTTCCTTTGCTAATGTAATGTGTCGTATCTAGTATTATTGGTTCTATAAGTATAAAGCTACTTTCAATGAAGAATTAATCAACCGATTAATGGGAATTTTCATTAATCGGCTGTTCTTAATTGTAAACTATGTTAATAAAATAAATTACATATTCTTATTTAAGTGTGTGTTCCATAGTTTATATTTAACACTTTCAGATTTAGGTGTGAAAAGCCTTTCAACTACAATACGAATAGCATTAAATATAAACATCCAGACAATATTATATGCCCAGATTAGACCTATCATTGCCCATGAGATACTTTCCATTTCAAGCCAGCCCATATAACATATTATCATAGCTACAATTTGTGTCCCAAAGATAGCCAGTAATAATATACCAGATGGTCTTGGTTTTTGCCAGAACCATTTTGTTTTAAATCTTGAAATAAATAGTATAAGATGCCCAGCAACAGCTATTTGCAGAAATAGAACTGTTTGTATTTCCTGGTAATATCCTAAAGAAAATACCGGGTTCCTGAACATGCCGCTTATGTGTTGGAGTATGTCGGGATGCATTAGCCATGCGTACAGTACGAAATTCTGTACTACTGCTACAAGTCCCATTATAATACCAATAATGAACACCTCATTCTTATGCCATTTTGTTGGAAGAATATCAGGCTCAGCTTTGTCATAAGCGATTGCCATCATTGGGATATCGTCAAGCAATGCTACCAGAACAACCATAATTGCAGTCATAGGCGTACCTAAAGCTACTTTTGGAAGAGGTGCAAAAATAATTGCAAGTGAGAGGAAAAGCAGCACGTCTAATGTCATAACTATTCTATAATTCATATATGCAATCATAATATTAAATATTTTTCTTGATTGTTTGATTGCATTACTTATTACCGAAAGTCCGGGCGCAGTTAGTATCAGGTCAGCAGATGCTCTTGCTGCATCAGTAGCACCCTGTACTGCTACACCGACATTTGCTCTTTTCAGGGCAGGGGCATCATTAACTCCGTCACCTGTCATAGCAACAGTATGTCCGATAGCCTGAAACCCTTTTACTATGCCATATTTATGTTCAGGGAAAACTCTTGCAAAACCATCAGCTGTAATGATTTTTCTTTCCAGTGATTTAGGAACATGATCTAAATCTTCAATTCCTTCAAAAACTTCAGATGCAATTTTAATATTTGTTCCCATTCCAAGTTGATTAGAGGTTTCTTTTGCTATTGCCTGGTCATCTCCAGTAACCATCCTAACTTTAATTCCATAGTTATGAACATCTTCTATAACCTTGGCTGAATCTTCACGCGGAGGATCAAATAATGAAAGAATTCCGCAAAGTACAAATTTATCAGATTCTCCTTCTGCTTTGGCAATACCTAATGATCTAAATCCTCTTTCTGCCAGTTCATGTACATCTTCCAGCGCTTTATCTTTTAATTTCTGAGAATCAGAACATTTTTCAATTATTACCTGCGGAGCACCTTTTATAACAGTAAACTTCTTATCGTCTTTATCTGTTACATATCCAGTTGTCATTTTGCTTACTGGATCAAAGGGTATGAATTTTGTCTGTTCATATTGTTTAAGAGTGTCTGGATCAGCGTTGCTGACGCATGTAGCATCAATTGCTTCTGTAGAATCAAGTTTTGAAGCTAATGCTGCCAGTAAGTTAAGCTCTTTAGAGTCTTTAGATAAAAATAAGATTGGTTCTTTCAGAGAAAGCTTATTCTGAGTTAGTGTGCCTGTTTTATCTGAACATAGAATATTTACTCCTGCAAGTTCTTCAATAGCCTGTAGTCTGGAAACTATTGCTTTCTGTTTTGAAAGCATTATTGCTCCAAGGGCCATTGTAATTGTTAATACAGCAGGCATAGCTACCGGTATTGATGCTACAATAATAACCAGAATAAGAGATACTGTATGTCCGAGATCCTGATGTTTCATCATTAAAACAATAAAGGCAATTGCACAGAAAATAAGCGAAACTATTGTCAAATAATTTCCGATAGTATTAACTGATTTCTGGAAGTTTGAAAGTTCAGAGTCCTGCTGAGCCAGTTCTGCAATTTTGCCGAAGGAGGTATTTGCACCGGTTCCAACAACTAAACAGTCCATATCGCCTGATTTTACTACAGAACCTGAATAGCCGGTATCGCCAACTTTCTTGTTTACGGGTAGAGATTCACCTGTTAATGCTGCCTGGTCTACAGAGCAGTATTCTCCTTTGACCATTACACAGTCTGCAGGAATTACATTGCCATTTGAAATATTGATAATGTCGCCGGGAACGAGTTCCCGAGATTGTATATCATTCCAGCTGCCGTCTCGTTTTACTCTTGATTTTGGAGCCATTGAGTTTTTAAGTGCTTCTAAAGCATTACTGGCTTTTATTGTTTGGAAATATTCTATGGCAGAGTTAATACACAGCATGAATAGAATGAGCCAGAAGTCTGTCCAGTCTTTCATTATTAACGAAAGAAGGCAGGCTACTATAATTAGAATATTGATTGGGCCGCTTAATGTATGGAGAAAAATTTTCAGTTTACTTTTCTTTTTTTCTTCAAGTTCATTGTAGCCATATTTTTGAGTTCTTTCTTTGACTTCAGAGGATGAAAGTCCCTCTGTAGTACAACTTAAATTTTTAAGTTCTTCTTCAAGTTTATATTGCTTACTCGGCATAATATTCTCCTCTAGGTTAGTTATATTTTAATTGTTACCTATGCCGTATTTAGTTATTAATAATATTTCATAAACATTTTTATTGCAGCAATAGCTACAGCTATAAGAAATATTGGTTTTACAAATTTTGCACCTTTTGTAATTGCAATCCAACTGCCAAAATATCCTCCGATCATTCTGCCAACTGAGGCAATTAGTATATAATTAACATCAAGCAGACCTGTAGGGATCAGCATAATTGTTGCTGTTGTGCATATCAAAAGATTAAGAAATCTTGATGTAGCTAGTGAATCTACTATTTCGAAGCCTAGCACAAGCATGAAAGTTAAACTCATAAATGCACCACTGGCAGCTCCGTAAAATCCATCATAAATTCCAATTGCAAAGAGTACCAGAAGAGTGATTATTTTTGTAAAACTTGTCTTTTTGACCTTTCTTTCTTCCAATCCTGTTTTTTTGAAGAAAACCGTAAATAAAATTAATATGATCAAAACTGCCGGAACAAATTGTCCCATAAAGCTGTTAGATACTGATTTGAGTATTTCTATTCCAATTATTGTACCTACCAGCATTACAGGAATTATTAATTTAAGCTCTTTAAATCTTACTTTCTTTCCCCGGATAAATCCCGTACAGGTTGCAATATTGCCAAACATTGCTATTGCCTTATTTGAGGCTACTGCAGTTTTTGGAGGAAGGCCTGCCATTATTAAAAGGGGAGTAGACAAAAGGCCACCTTCACCCGCAACAGCGTCCATTATTCCGGTGAAAACCATTCCTACAGTCAAAATCAACATTTTTTCCATTTTAAGAGCTTTTTTCCTTTCAGTTTTAGTTCAGTTATATAATCAATTCGGACTGTAATAAACAGTCGAATTGATTATTAATAAAAATTTATTTCCCGTAATATGATTTAATGTATATTTCTTTTAATTCGGATATTAAAGGATATCTTGGATTTGCGCCTGTACATTGATCATCAAAGGCATCAACTGACATTTCATCTATAGCGTTCATGAAATCTTTTTCATCGATACCGTATTCTTTAATTGATAAAGGTATATTAATATCCTTTTTAAGTTTATTTATTGCTTTTATTAGATTATCAACTTTTTCCTCGTCAGTTTTTCCACCAACTTTTATAAGGTCAGCAATTTTAGCGTAACGCATTTGGGATTGTGGATATTTATATTGAGGAGTTGTTGCCATTTTTGTTGGTGATACAGCTGAATTGTATTTTATAACTTCACAAAGCATCATCGCATTTGCCATACCGTGCGGTATATTGAACCTTGCTCCTAATTTATGAGCTAAGGAGTGACAGATCCCAAGGAACGCATTTGAGAATGCCATCCCTGCAATGGTTGAAGCATAATGCATTCTTTCTTTAGCATGGAAGCCTTCCGTTCCTTCACTGCTGTATGATTCGACAAGATTTGAGAAAACAAGTCGGATTGCTTCTACTGCAAAACTGTTTGAAAACTGGCTTGCTAAAACTGAAACATAAGCTTCCATTGCATGTACCAAAACATCAAATCCGCTAGCTGCAATTAATTTTTTAGGCATGCTTAGTACCAGTTCCGGATCAATAATAGCCATATCTGGAGTTATTGCATAATCCGCTAATGGATATTTTTTACCGGTTTCTTCGTCAGTTATTACTGCAAATGGAGTTACTTCTGAACCTGTTCCTGATGTGGTTGGAATTGCTACGAAAAATGCTTTTTGTCCCATTGTTGACGGAAATTTGCAAATCCTTTTTGTCATATCCATAAAGCGCATGGAAAGATCTTTGAAGTTTGCAGTTGGATCTTCATATAGAACCCACATCATTTTTGCTGCGTCAATAGGAGAACCTCCGCCAAGTGCAACAATAAGATCCGGTTTGTAAATCTGCATAATGTGAACGCCTTCATGAACAGCAGCAAGTGTTGGATCAGGTTTTACATCGAAGAATAATTCAACCTCAATACCCTGTTTTTCCAGAAGGGCGGTTATTTTTGCTGCGAAACCTATATCAACAAGAGGTTTATCTGTTACTAAAAATGCACGTTTTCTGCCTGTTATAGTTGCAAGAGCATTTTCTGTGCAGCCAAACTTATAAAAAATGTTTTGTGGAACTTTAAATGCTAACATATTTTCTCTTCGTTCTGCTATGGTTTTAACGTTAATCAAATGTTTTACACCTACATTTTCACTGACAGAGTTACCACCCCATGATCCACAGCCCAAAGTAAGAGAAGGGGCCAGCTTAAAGTTAAATACTCCTCCTATAGCTCCATGTGCTGCCGGAACATTTACCAGAATACGGCCGGTTTTCATTCTGTTACCAAAATAATGGACTCTATCCTGATGAGTAATTTGGTTTGTGAAAAGTACACTGGTGTGTCCAATTCCCAGTTGACTGACAAGCGTATAAGCATTTTCTACAGCTGCTTCAAAATCTTTTGCTTTATAAAGAGCAAGTGTTGGAGATAGTTTTTCATGTGCAAAAGGTTCTTTATCCAGATCATTGGATTCAACTTCAGCTATTAAAGCTTTGGTTTCTTTCGGGACATCTATTCCGGCCATTTTTGCTATTTGCCAGGCATATTGTCCAACTATATTAGCGTTTAACTTGCCGTCTTGAATAATAACATTACCAACTTTCTTTTTTTCTTCAGTTGTGAGAATGTATGCGCCAGCTTTAATGAATTCCTGTTTTAATTCTTCGTATTTGCTTTTTACTACAGTTACTGATTGTTCTGATGCACAGATCACGCCGTTGTCAAAAGATTTACTTACTAAAATATAATTTGCCGCCATCTTTATATCAGCATATTCATCAATAACTACCGGAACGTTACCTGCACCTACACCAATAGCGGGTTTGCCGGAAGAATAAGCAGCTTTGACCATTCCGGGTCCACCTGTTGCCAGTATCATATTAACTGACTTATTATGAATTAGTTCATTTGTCAGTTCTATTGTTGGTTCTTCAATACATGCAAGTATATTTTCAGGAGCACCTGCTTTTACTGCTGCTTCATAAACAATTTCAACTGCTTCTGCTGTACAGGCTTTTGCTCTTGGATGTGGTGAAAAAATCATTCCATTTCTGGTTTTAAGCGCAATTAAAGATTTAAAAATTGCAGTTGAAGTAGGGTTGGTTGTAGGAATAATTCCTGCAATAACACCTATAGGTTCTGCAATCTCCATTGTTCCTGTAGTAATATCTCTACTTATAACGCCACAGGTTTTTTCATCTTTGTATTTATTAAATACGTATTCAGCAGCAAATTGATTTTTGATTACCTTATCTTCGATAATGCCCATTTTTGTTTCTTCTACAGCGAGCATTGAAAGCATTACTCTTTCTGAAGCTGCTGCTTTTGCTGCTGCTTCAAAAATGATATCGACTTTTTCCTGTGAATACTTTGAATAAGCCTTTTGTGCTTTTGCTACTTCTTTAATCTTTTGTGCAAGATCGAATTCGTTTTTTGTTTGTTTTTTTGCCATGATACTTCTAATTCCTTAGTGTTTGCTTTCTGGTTTAGACACAAAACACCCTCTCTTTCTAAGCAAGTTATGTTAAACTTAGAAACAACTATAGAATTATGTCGGTTATTATTATTATTTTAAATTATTTTGGTGGAAGAGCATATTGCTCCAGGTTTTTAGGAAGTTCCTTATAAGTATTTGATACTTCCGGCACTACAGGATCCTGTCCATTTTTATCCATAATCTTCAAACCTTCATTTTTGCTAAGCACAAACTCAACAAATTTCATTGCCAGATCAGGATTAGGTGAAATTTTAGGAATTGTTAAGCCGTATAGGATTGGAGCTCCGTGTTTGGTAATGTGGGTTCCAGGTGTTTTGCCTGAAACATTTACGCTGGCCTGTTTATAAAAATCTGCATATTTCATGCTGCTTAAGTTAACCTGTGGTGGTAATTCAACATATTTTAAATTATGCTGCACTGCAACTGATTTATATAAGAAAATATAATCTACCTGACCGACGTCAAGTAATGAAATAAAATCTGTTTCTTTTGGTCTTATCATCATGCCGTCTTTTTTATTTTCAATTTTATTGAAAAGATCTTTATCATGATAGAAAATACCTGCGAGTTTCATTGTTATAATTGATCTATAGCCGCAAGGATCATCGTTTGGATTTGAATGACCGCATATAACATCTGGTCTTGAAAGAATTTGATACCAGTTTTTACTGTTGATTTCTTTGGCATATTTTGACTTTTCAGTGTAAACGATAGCCATTTGATTACTTGCAAATTTTATACACCATGATGCATATTTTGGTATAAGTATTTCATTGATTACCGTGTAATCTGCTGACATCATAACATCACAAAGTTGGTGTAAATCAGCAATTTTTCTGGCACACATTCTGCTTCCTGCAGCTTCTGTAAGTATTTTTGTACCTGGATTGATTTTTTCAAATTCTTCCTTCATTTGAGATAATGGTACACTCAGGCTACCTGCGTGAAAGATTGTTATTGCATTGTTCTTTTGGGGGTGTGTGTTTTTTGAACAGCCACATAGTATGGCAAGTACAACGGCAGTGCTAATGAGTAATGTGATGGTTTTTTTTCGCATAACTGATTTCCTTGGTTATTTATTTTATTAATATTATAGGTATTATATAAAAGTTGAGGTTAAGATTGTGACCATGACTAAGAGAAACTATTATATTTTAAATATCTTAGTCATAGTCTTTGTCTTTGACATAATCTTAGCTGTTATTTTGGTCTTGAATCTATCAATAGATGCTATTCTAATTCTACCATTGCTATTTATAGCTAAATAATATTGCCTTTGCAATAGTTCAACCTTTTATTTTTCGTTAGTGAAACGTATTTCTGAAATACATTTGATTGCTCTGTCTGAGAAGAAATCGTTCCCGGGGAAAAGCATGAATTTTCCATTTTCAGGTTGAGCATGAGCAAGGCTGTCAATAAACAATACATCTGCCTGGTTATTAATATTAAATATTTCACTGAAAGTAAAAGCACAACGATAACCATCAGCTGCAATAACCGCGAAAAGACCGTTCATTATATTTTCTTTGTTAAGTTCAAAGTATTGTTTTAAAACATAATTGAGCGGAATGCCTGTAAAAAGATCTATGCCGTGAATTCCTCTTCCTCTTCCATAAAAAATACTTGGATATGTACAGTTCTTATATTGTTCAGGATAATTTTTAATTATTGTAACTTCATCTTTTACATTTTTGACTGATATTTGAGGAGATATAGTACCTTTTTTAAACTGGTTATCGTCATATCCATCCATATTAATTGGTTTAATAGTTATTTTAACAGGATTTGAAATATTTCTTTCTGTAACAAGGTCTGTTCCTACTATCAGTTTCATGTCTTTTGGAATAGGCCATTTAATTCCGCCTACATGTGGCAAAATTGGAGAAACTCCTGTTGCAATTATTTTTTGAAATCTTGCATTAGGATAGTAAATTTCTCCCATGAAATTACTGCTGTTTCACCATCTTTATTTTCTATTAAGACATAAAGGTCTACCGGAGACTTGAAATCACCTTTTACTCTTTTGATTTTTACATTATTTAAAATATCATAAAGAGAATAACCCCAGTAATTATATGTCCCTACAAATTTTTCTTCTTCTCCATTAAAAACAGTCTCTTTTGCAATAACAGAACGTTTTTGAAGCTTTGAAAAGTCTACAGTCTGACCTGGATTTTCTATTTCTCCGTAAATTTTTATTTCACTGGTATTTAGTTTGTAAATTGGCTGGTTATCATAAAAATCGTTTGTTGCGTCGGTTTTGTCATAAGCAAAAGATACTGTGCATACCAAAAGACTTAATAGTGCGAATAATTTTTTCATTGAACATCCCTCTCATATGTTTGTTTTATTTATTATTTAGCCGCTTCATAAAAAGTTATTTTCATGGAATTTTGAGTTAGTTTTTTAAAACTTACGTACAGCTTCTATCTATCATCAAGTGCTGCAATTCCAGGAAGAGTTTTACCTTCCAGATATTCAAGAGAAGCGCCGCCACCTGTTGAAACATGAGTCATTTTATCAGCTAAACCACTTTTGTTTACTGCGGCAACGGAATCACCACCACCAATAATGCTAACACCACTACTTTCTGCGACTGCACGACAGACTGCCATTGTGCCTTCTGCAAAATTTGGCATTTCAAAACATCCCATAGGGCCATTCCATACAATTGTTTTAGCCTTTTTAATCTCGCTTTCATAAGCTTTAACAGTTTCCGGACCAATATCTAATCCCATCCACCCTTCAGGTATGTCATCTGCAACAATTTTTGTCTGAGCATTATTATCAAATTTATCTGCCGCAATATTGTCTGTGGGCAGCATAAATTTTACTCCTTTTGCATCAGCGGCTTTGAGAGTTTCTGCTGCGGTAGTGACTAAATCATCTTCACAAAGTGATTTTCCAATGTCATATCCCTGTGCTTTTAAAAAAGTATAAGCCATACCTCCACCAATTAGGATAGCATCTACTTTATTTATAAGATGACGTAGTACTTCCAATTTACCTGAAACTTTTGCACCTCCTATAATAGCAATAAAAGGATGTTTAGGAGCAGCTACTGCTTCCCCCAGATATTCAATTTCTTTTTCCATTAAAAATCCTGCAACAGCAGGTTTTACATATTTACAAATAAGAGCCGTTGATGCATGAGCTCTATGTGCTGTTCCAAATGCATCATTTACATAAACATTTCCCAGTTTTGCAAGTTCTTTTACAAATGCGTCCTGTTTTTCTCTGTTTTCATCTGTTTTGCACTTTAAATCTTCTTCTTTATGAAAACGGGTATTTTCACAAACAAGAATTTCTCCCGGTTTAAGTTCATTTGCCTTTTGTACAGTCAGTCGGCCTATACAGTCAGATGCCATTTTTACCGGAGCGTCTATAAGGTTTGCCAGATGGTCTGCTACAGGTCTAAGACTGAATTCAAGTTTTCTTTCTCCTTTGGGACGGCCCAGATGGCTTAATAATACTAAAGAGGCATTATTTTCTATTATGTATTTTATAGTTGGAAGAGCTTTGACAATACGTGTGTCATCAGTGATTTTTCCATCTTTGATAGGAACATTAAAATCAACACGCATTACGACTTTTTTATTTCTTAAGTCAATATCTTTTACTGTTTTCTTAGTTAATCCCATAGCTGATTTATCCTTATCTTAATATTGCAATATTAACTTTTCTAGCTTCAAATCCCCTGAAAATATACAATAATATATTTCCAGGGGATTAATCTTATATTAAAAACAAACTATTAAAGTGATGCCATATGGCAAATCAAATCAACTACTTTATGAGAATATCCCCACTCGTTATCATACCAGGCAACTAATTTTACAAAGTTACTGTTTAAAGCAATACCTGCTTTAGCATCAAAAGTAGAAGTGTTAACTTCACTGGTAAAATCTGTAGATACTACATCATCTTCTGTATATCCTAAGATACCTTTGAGTTCACCTTCAGCAGCTTCTTTCATAGCGGCTTTGATTTCGTCATAGGTAGCAGCTTTTTCAAGACGACAGGTTAAATCAACAACTGAGACGTCAGGAGTTGGAACACGGAAAGCCATTCCTGTAAGTTTCCCGTTAAGAGAAGGAATTACTTTACCGACAGCTTTTGCAGCCCCTGTTGAAGACGGTATAATATTACAAAGTGAAGAACGTCCGCCTCTCCAATCTTTGTGTGAAGGACCATCAACAGTTTTCTGTGTTGCTGTTGTAGCATGAATGGTTGTCATTAATCCTTCAATGATTCCAAATTTGTCATGGATAACTTTTGTCATTGGAGCAAGACAGTTTGTAGTACATGATGCATTTGAAACAATAGTATCTTCAGGTTTCATTGTTTTATGATTTACACCCATTACAAACATAGGAGTTGCATCTTTTGATGGAGCAGACATAACAACTTTTTTTGCACCTGCCTGAAGATGTGCTTCAGCTTTTTCTTTTGTTAGGAAAAGGCCTGTTGATTCAACAACATAATCAGCTCCAATTGCATCCCATTTTAAGTCAGCAGGATTTCTTTCTGCAGTAACGCGCACTGTATTGCCATTAACAACAAGATGACCGTCTTTTACAGCAACTTCACCTTTAAATTTTCCATGGACTGAATCATATTTGAGCATATATGCGCAATACTCTACGTCAAGTAGATCGTTAATACCGACAACCTGAACATCATTACGTTCACAGCAAGCTCTAAATACAAGACGACCAATTCTGCCAAAACCGTTGATTCCAATTTTAACTGTCATTTTTTTCCCCTTTTATTATTATTAAAAAACTTAAGAATATTTAAGTTTATATAAATTACCTGCTATTAATAACTGCCGAAATGAATGTCTATGTCCTAAGAAGATTTAAAAGTTGAAAGAGAGGGTATTTTAAATCCACTATGCTAAATGTTTACTAACAATCATTAATAGCAGGGAATATTTTTTGAATACATATGTTTAAATTTGTAAAATTTCTCCTATGCGAAAAAGTGTATAGTTTATTGTTAAATAATTTATATTGAGAACTTATTTTAATTTTTTATTTAAATGGGCTCTCTTAAGTTTAGAAACGATAATAATGCTACTGGAACTAATCTGCTATAATAAGTTCTTTAAAAACATGTCGATAAAACATAAATCGTGAAATAAATACGTCAAAAACTGTGAAATTTTACAATTTTTGATAGTTGTATTTTTCTATCTTATAGGTAAATTTTATCTTGTGGGAAATATTAGAAACACAATAGCATAACTCAACTTAATAGTATAAAGATGCAGTTTTATTTTGAAAATTTCAGAAGATTAAGACGTGTAATGCGTTGGTCACAAAGTGCTTTGGCAAAGAAGCTGAATGTGGCTAGATCTACTGTGTCCTCCTGGGAAAACGGAAAAACTTTGCCGGCAAAAAAACAGATACTCAGAATTGCCGAAATATTAAAAGTAGATGTGGCAGAAATTGCTACCGTTGAGAAAGAATATCCAGTATCTGAAATAGATATAAAAGAGCAGGCTGAAATTTTTCTAAACAAAACATGTCCTCTTACTGATTCAATGAAAGAAATTAAAAGCTTTGGGCAGTATGTTGCAGCTTTGAATAAAAGAATATCAAGTACTTCAATAATTTTAAAGGCTTTTCTGTCTGTGATTCATACTCCTATCTATATAAAAGATATTGAACACAAATATATCATAGTGAACGATGCTTTTATGAAACTTATAGGAAATAAGATGAGTTCATTTTCTGCCGGTTCTACAGATTATACTTTTTTTAACAAAGCTGAGGCTTCAGAAAACCTTGAGATGGATAAAGCTGTTATTAAATATGGAAAGCGGTTTATTGATATTGAAACTCATATCCCAGGTACGAGAAAGAGCAAAATAGGGTTAATTTCAAAATATCCAATATTTGATGATAACAGAAAGATTTGTGGTTTAATCGGAGTTTTTATTGATATAACTGAGCGAAAGAAAACAGAAGCATATCTTAGGGTTCTTGATTATGCTCTGAATCAGATAAATGACTGTATTTGGATTGCCAGATCAGACGGACATGTTAATATGCCTCATTTAGAATATATAAACAATGCTATAGAGGACCTTACCGGATTTTCTAAAAACGATATAATTGCAAATCCGTCAAAAATGGAAAAGATTTTATCTTCATATTATCATAATGTTTTTAATAAACTAGATCCTTCTGCAAACTATCCTATACAGAAACACTATTCATTTAAAAATAGTGATGATCATAATATTCCTGTAAATGAAAAAATCTATTACTGCGGAGATAATTACTTTTTAGGTATTATACATGATAATTCGAAAAAAGAAAAAAAGTGTCACTTTAAAGAACTTCTTGAAGTTTATGATGATTTAGTTGATGATGGTATATTTATATATGATGAACTCGGAGAGTTCTTGTTTATAAATAAAAATAATGAAGAAATATTCGGTTATAAAGATTCAGTATTATATAAACATGGTTTTAGGCATTGGGCTGATCTTTGCGTTAAAGCTGAATTCAGAGATAATCTGTTAAATATTTTTCCTTTAAAATCCAAGAAAATAACAATAATATATGATGTCATATGTTTGAACGGAAAAACAAAGAAAATTAAATCAAAGATAAGTTATCCAAAGTTTATTAAAGGGAAAAAATGTTTTGTACAGGTTAATAACGTGATAAGTTAATCCAGATAAAATATGATATTTTTTAAATAAAATCCCGCTTATGAGTGGAGCGGGATGATTTATTATGTCGATTTTATCGGTAATGATAATTAATTGGATGATTATCGATTTACAAGTGGCGGTGTAAGTCCAAGTTCTGTATTAAGAATATCAGCTGTTGCTTGTGTAAGTGGAAATCCAGCTGTAAGCCAAATATACAAGCCTCCCAGCTTATGTTCCTTAATCCATTCGCAGAAATCTTTAAACTGAGGATCCTGAGTTTGACCTTCATAAGGTTTAGTGCAAAGTGCCAGAAATACTTTTTTAGTATTAATACCGTGGATTCCACATATATCACTAATTATATCAGGTATTTTTTTATACAATTTTCCGCTAAGATCTTCACTACCTTTGTTCCATTGAGTTCCCCAGTAGCACATTAAAATATACCGGTCAGGCGGGTTATCAATTTTTTCAAGATATTGTATTCTTTCAGCAACGCTTGCAAATCCTGCGCTTGCACCATCAGTCACTTCAAAGGTGTATGTTGTCAGCTGTGGCTTTACTTTAGCTTTAGCAACGTCGTTATAAACAGATAAAAATTCTCTTGTATTAGCTACACCTTCAGCATCAAGGTCAAATGCGTTCCATGGCGTATTTGTATCAAAGCTTGCTGTTACCATCTCAGGGTGAACAGTCCCAGCCGTGTCTGCTCCTCCAATGGAATATCCATAAATCGGATTTGGATATTTAGCTTTCATTTTGGATAATTCTTCTAGCTTATCCCATGGTCTTGCGGCAGATCTACTCCACCGTTGATCCGTGGCAGTTCCAGTACTTAAAGTATCAAGATATGTTATCATACCACATGAAACATGGTTATATGTATTAAGGTCTTCCGGAGTCGTAAAGTCTGAAACAGCCCAATACCCCTGAGTCCATGTTCCAATTACATAGGTACCATCTTTTGGTGTAATTATTTTATCTTTGCCCTGTTCTTGTTTGGATGTTGATGTAGAAGGTGGACTTATTTCTTTTTGAACATTAGAATTTTCTGCAAATAAACTTACACATGAACATACAAGCAGACCGATTACACAATAAATAATGTTTTTTCTCATACGTTTTTCTCCTTTGTTTAATAGATTGATCTATATTTTTTTATGGGTTTCTCAAAAGTTTGTAGTTGAAAAATCATTCTTACCTACAGATTTGTAACGACTTTGCTATCTATTTTATAAGCGATAAGCCAGTAATCCATGGATTTATTCCACATATAATCAGGAATAAATTTTAAATCAACTTTATCCGTCCTGTTTTTATATTTTGCTCTTAGTTTACTAACAGGAATTTTGTATACAATCGGTTTTACTTTATGAGGATTTCCTACATCTCTGGTATCCCCTCCATTATATAAAAATTCACATCCTTCTTCTTTACTAAATCCAGTTCCGTAAGACTTAGTAATTGATGCTCTTGTTTCGTTGGATAGATTAGAAGTTTTCCCAAATTTTACAGTCAATTTTGTCGACATTGAATCAGTAGTTGAATACGATTGTTCTTTACCGTGTTTGATATCAAACCAGGTTTTACTCTCTTTCAAATCTGAATTTATTAGTCCAGCTGTTACGATCTCCTCAATATCACCTTTGTCTTTTAAGTTTTCTAAGTTTTTACACATTCTGATATAGTCATCATACAACTTTTTACTGTCATCTTCATCAAATTTTGCAGCTTTATATGGCTGCATTCCGGCGGTAAGAGCAAGTTCATCACCTCTTATACTTTCCCCGGGATTTTCAGTACTTCCCGGAAACACATGTATATCTGCTTCTTTCCCCATTACAGCGGCTATTGTAACATATGCAAAAGGGTTTTCTTCATAATTTGCGTACCTCACATTTTTGTTATCATTACCTTTTAATACAGCACATTTTGCTTTCCAGTCAGGCATTATGCAAAAAATTAGATTTTCTTCATAATTTGCAAGTGTTGTGTCTGTACCACTGCTGAAAGTTGTCCAATCTGTTGACGATTCATTACGAGTCCAGGAAGCTGAAGCACTGGCTGCAATTGAAATAACTGGAGTACATGCATTAGCTTCAACTGCTTTTGTACTCCCCAGAGAGCTTTCAACACCATGAAATTCTTTACAACTTATAGAATTCTTTATTTTAATACTGGATTTCAATATATTTTTGTACAATTCCGGGTGCGGAGGTACAGAAAGAACCATTCCCTGAACGATCATTCCATCTCCGGTTTTCTTATCCGGCTGTGGAAAAGTTGTTTCATCGTTTTCAATACCATATTTCTTCAATGTGTCTTCAGACCAGTCATAATTAGCGTCAGAGTATAAAGCTCTCTTATAAAACACTGCATCTTCTCTATTATACGGGCTTACAAAACCAAAATATTGCTTAGCTTTTTTATCACCGGCTGCTTCAGCCCATGTGGACGCAACTGCATAGTGTGATTCAAGGTGTGTATTTCCCATAGTTACTAATCTATGTTCTTTATTTCCACCTTTTGTTACTGAGTAATATTTCCCGGAATTTTTTGAACCATGGCAATTAATACTAAAATATTGCATTTTCATGGCTGCAAAATCTGCTGAATGTATGCTGTCTGCTTTGAGCGTACCCCAACAGTTAAAACTGACCTGAAGACAATATGTGCCGTCATTATCTATATATGTTGTCCCGCTTATTGCGGTTAGATTTGACAGATATCCTTTATATAAATATGACCAATGGCTAATATGCTCCTTATATTCAACATATGGCCTATATGATATAGATCTATCTGTTATATTGCCATCTAATGGCGTATATCCATTAAACTGTAATGGTACGTAAAACACTTCTTGAGATGAAAGTTTATTATGATATAAAATAGCAAGGGCAAAATCATTGTTGCAAAAGTCTTTTGCATTACTGTCAGGAAGCAGCGATGGAACTCTTATCAAACTAACAAATTTGTAGTCTCCAACTGGCATTTGTTGTGTAAAGTTAGGTTTCCAGCTATTTATTTCTTTTGCTTTTATTGTTTCTTCAGCATTGAAAAATGCAGAGTCAGGTTGGAATTCATACCATTTTATGCCCCCAAATTTTTGCTGATAAACTAATAGAGTATAGTAAGGTTTATCATCATTATCTTTAAATCCTCTTAATACGGTATATACATAAGACTTTCTAACAGTTGCTAAGTCAGGTATGGTAATATCTAATTTTTTCTTAACGCCACTTGTTCTGTCTTTTACTATAAATACGCCATTACTATTATCTTCTATGTAGAATAAATAATTATCAATTATTACTCCGTAATCTCCGAAATCTGGTCCACACATTGTTCTTGTAGAATTATCCTGCCATTTTTCTGTAATAAAACTATAATTTTTAGTTGTTACACTTGTTCCATTAGTATTCACTAATCCATGGTCACGATAGTTTGTACCAATCAGTGGAAATGAACTATTCTCTCTGTTAGAAACAGGTGGATTTTTATCGGCAAAACCAGCCAATGGCATTGTCACAAATGCCACCAGTATCAGCATCATAAAAACCAGTCTCTTTTGTACTTTTTCCCTCATATCAAATTCTTCCTTATTTTATTTCTTAACTTTTTGATAAAACCTTATTTGCTGTCTTTTAAAGCTAAAATATGTTTTAAGTTTTAAAATTGTAAATTAGCTCTTGGATATAGTAGCTTTTTGCATATATAAAAGCCATATATGCCACAAATTAACGCCTATTTTGTTAACAATAATAGATTTGAACTAGTAAAACATTATAATATATTTTGTTGGTTCAAACAATATATGAAGCTTCAAGTAAGAAACACTCATACTACAATCTTGTTATTCTACTCGTAGCCCTTAAAAAGGGGTATTGTTTCCTATATAACATTTTAGATTATATGATTCGAAGATTGATTTTATTTTTTCCATTTCAACATTTGATGGAATTTTCAAATTATCAATATAATATTTCAAATCAAGCATCCTGTATTTTTCTTTAGACAAATGATGAACTGGTAGAATGTTTACTTCTGTATCAGGTCTGTTTAAACTGGATAAAAAAGTTGCAAGTTCGGTTATATCTTTATGATTGGTATTATACCCGGGAACAATTACTGTTCTGAATATGAGGCGTCCTTTAAAATTTTCTGCCAGTTTACGGGCATTATTTAGTATTTGTTCATTAGATGTACCGGCATAAGCAATATGTTTTTCTTTGTCAAAGAATTTAATGTCAAGAAATATCCAGTCCAGATATTTAATAGCCTCTTTGTAAATATCCCATTTTACATCTCCGCATGTTTCTATTGCGGTATGTATATATTTATTATAACATCTTTTTAATAATTCTGTTGCAAAAGCGTGATGCATAAGCGGTTCTCCCCCGGTAAGAGTTATTCCACCCTGATCGCCCCAGTATTGTCTGTCGTGTTCTACTTTACCTATTAGTTCGTTTAATGTAATACTTAAGCCGGCAATTCTTAAGGCTCCGGTAGTACATTTTTCTGCACAAATCTGTGTTTCACAGTTTGAACATAGTTTTCTGTTAATCACCAGTTCATTGTTGAATATGGAAATTGCTTTATTCGGACAGGATTTGATACAGGAACCATCTAAAATACATTTCTCTTTATTATACATAGGAATAAGGTACGAAGATTGCCCCTCAGGGTTTGAGCACCATTTGCATTTTAAAGTACATCCCTTTAAAAAAATAAGAGTTCTGCAACCTGGCCCATCATGAACAGAAAACCCCTGAACATCAAAAATATTACCTTTTAATTGTTCCATAAAACTATTGCCTGAATTATGATGTTATTAATAATTTTTTTGAAATAAAAGAATCGATCAAGACTAAGATCAAGACTAAGACTAAGACTAAGATCAAGACTAAGACTAAGACTAAGACTAAGACTAAGATCAAGACTAAGACTAAGACTAAGATCAAGACTAAGACTAAGATCAAGACTAAGACTAAGATCAAGACTAAGACTAAGATCAAGACTAAGACTAATTAGAATATTTCTGAAAAGGGTTTATCAATATATTGTTTTGACGTTACCCCTTATAATTTCTCCTAAGTTTTGCACCGCAGGAAATATTCTTATTTCATTTATCATCCCCCGGATGATAAATTCAGGGAAAAATCATCTTTTCATATAAATTTAAATAGAATCCTCCTGTTATTATTTTAATAAAACAAATTTTTACAGGTTTAGCTGCCTTTAAGCAGCTAACTTTTCAAGTTTTTCGAGTCTGACTATCTTATGCAGATAATTATATGCGATAATTTTTCCGAGCATTTCACATTTTACAGCTTCTATACCTCTTCTTCTGAGTCTTCCGAAATGCACAGTATATTTTAATGAAAACATAAGCGATTCTACAGCCGACCTGTTTCTTCTGGCTTCTGTGTATTTTTCATCGTTCCAGAGTTCTTCTCCAAGAATTTTTCTTCCGACTGCACCGCTGAAACTTACATCCTTAACACCCAGTTCAAGGACATCGCTTCTTCCTTTTGAAGAAGAATATCTGTCATCTGCAGATACAAGATGAGGAGTAACTCCGGTATTTTCTATATGTTTTTTTACAAGAGGTGCAAAATAAACGGAATCTGATCCATTGCCGGGTTCAATTATAAGAGTACTGACGTAACCGTTTTTAGACATCCCTATCTGAGGCTTGTAACCGATAACTGAATTACGGTTTCCTTTCTTTATGAAAGCCGCCGTTTTATCTGAAAGACTTAACATTTTTTCTGAAGAAGGAAGTTTTTTATCAAGAAAAACTCTTTCCTCTGCATAATACAGTACTGCACTTACTGCAAGAAGATCATCCTCTAAATGCTCAAACAAATATAGAAGTTTTTCCATTTCAGACGGTTTAAGCTCAACTGTCCTCATATCATGTTCAAGTCTCATAAGTTGCTTTATATAGAACTCATTCATTTTGTGTGAAGCTCTCAGAAACTGTTTATAATCAGGTTTAATTTTCTCTTTCTTAGGATTGCTGGAGGTTCCTTTTGTGTTGTTTATCTTAAAAAGAAGCTCTGAAAGAATTTTAAGCCACTTTGTCGGATATTTGGCACTTATATTATCCAATCCGAATCTGTCAAATTTTGATGCCTGCTTTCTTATTCTCTTAAACAGTCTGTAAATAACAGCTGCATCAGTAGGCCGGGAACTGGAGGCATTTACTGAAGTACTGTCAAAAACCGCATAACTGAAATCATCAAGGTCTTCATCCAGGAACTGTTCAAGCTGACATTTATGAATAAATTCCATTGTTTCGCTACATATAGCATTAAGATTTTCATTTATTGTTTTTGGCCCGGGCATTTTCTTATTCCTGTCAAGATAATATATCTGAAGGCTTACCGATTCAATCATTCTCTCGCAGGCCTCTTCTGAAGTTACTGAATCAAAATAACCCCTGAGACAAATAAAAATAAACACTTCTGCTGCTGTAATTCCAGGTCTTCCTGTTTCAAGTTCCGATACTGTGATCTCAAGATTGTCAGTACAGATAAATTCTTCTCCTAATATTGCAGTTTGTTTTGCTATATACATTCTGTCCTGAATCCGTATTTTCTTTTTCTCAAGACCTTTTCTGTCAAGATCTGATTCTATTCTTTTGTATATTTCATTATAAAGTCTGCCAGTTTCCAAAGAAAATTTTATTAATTTTGCCAAATTTGTATCAGGTATGCCAAAAAGTATCTTGTAAAAGTTAGTTTTACACATATCTTTGTATATTCCTTTGTGAGATGTTTATGTTTCTGTAAACAATTATAATATAACACCTTATAAAGGAATATTAAAGTTTTCCCTTCGTGTTTTTCGTGAACTTCGTGGTTAAATATGCCTTTTCAGATACGCTCTAATTAATCTTGATCTTTGTCATAGTCGATAATCTACTGATAGAAATACTATTGTTCCCAGGAAAAATTCTTACAGTTTTTTGCATTCATATCCGGATATGCATCAGTAGTTGACATGCATTTTCCGATAAATTCGTTATTTTGGCTTAATGTAAAATGTTTACAGAATTTACATTTCTTCTGTTTCTCAAATTTATCTGATGCTTCATTTTCCGGTAGAACTTTTTCTTTGGATAGTTTACAGATGCCTTTAAAAACGTCAACAGGTAGATAAAACCTACAATCGTTGCAAACATATTTCATAATTTTCACCTCTTATATCTGTTCATATTCTGTTCTGGAAATAACTTCATCCTGAATTTGTTTCCCTAATTCTGCCCAGTATTGAGTAAAACCGGCAACACGTACCATTAGGCCTCTGTAATTATCAGGATGCTTCTGAGCATCTTTCAACATTTTTGAATCAACGATATTGAATTGAACATGAAATCCGCCTTTTCTCATATAGGCCTTTACAAATTCCAGGAATTTTTTTGAACCTTCACGTCCATGAATTGCTGAAGGATGAACTTTCATATTTAACTGGGAATTCTGTGAGTGTGAATGTTCCCAGCATGTTGCTGAACTGAATAGTGAATATGGGCCGTTTTTATCAGTTCCCGGTGAGGCAGACATTGATCCGTCAGCAAATGCTGTTCCGCATAGTCTTCCATCCGGACCGGCCAGAGTTGCTGCTCCCATTGGGCCATGCGTGGAAACAGATATCATACATGCATACATAGGTTTGTCATAAAGTGATACGTAATCGTGTGCCATTTGACAGAACCATTCCTGCCAATCTTTCAAAATTGAGTCTGCATAGCTGTCATTATTACCGTACTTAGGCGCATTGACACAGTTCTTGTATACATCATTCCACTTCAAGTATTCATCTGTTTTAATTTGATTAAACATAGAGAAGGAACCAGTTTCCTGTGCTGTTTTAAAACCGAAATTAGCTTTCATAGCATCTATTAATTTAGATAAGGAGAACTTTTGATTTTCGTATACATTTTTCTTTAGTGAAGAGAATGAATTAACCAGATTTATTGTACCGGTGACTTCAATGTTAAATGTTGTATTATATCTTGCTCCCTGTTCGCCAATACCTTTACCTTTTTCCAGGCAGTCAGGTTTAAGTATTGAGTTTACAACAGATGGAGTAATTTTTCTCCAGGCATCATGTTGTATATTATTTGTGAGAGTAAGAACATTTACAGCACGTCTGAAGTAATATTTTACAGTTTCTAAAAGCTCTTCAAAGGTTTCCAGTTTTTTCCCATGAGCAGGGAATATTCTTTTTCCTGTTCTGGCATCCATACCGTCAAAAAGAACCAGTTCAAGTATTTTAGGCAGTGAAACAAAATGAACTCCTACGCTTGTTGCAGGAGCTGTTCCTCCAGGTATGTAATAAACTTTACCATCAAAGTTTAAGGGCATCCATCCGCCAGCAGAAGTTTCGAGACAGCCGCCAATTGAATAAGCTGTAGCTTCTTCAACGTTCATTCCTTCAGGCGCATAATTGCGTAAAATAAAGTCCATTGCTGTTCTATTATTTATCCAGGCCGGATAGCCTACACCTGTTTTAACACATTCTACACATTTGAGTAAAAATTCTTCAGGAAGTTTTTCATCGTAAAGTATTGATAATGTCGGCTGCGGGGTCGCACAGGTAATTCCTGCTTCAACAATAAGCATCTCAAGTTCATTGACAGCGCTTTTTCTTTCTTTATCCCAACCTCCAACACATAGGTTATTAAAAGTACTTCCTGAAAGAACTCCTCCTACTACTCCCATTGATGCGAAACAGTCAATTTCGGTAAACTTAACTCTGAGACATTCCATTAATTCAAGAGTTTGGAGGGCATCAATCGAACCGTTTTCAATATCTTTTTTCCAGTAAGGATAAAGTACCTGCCCAATTCTTCCAGGTGAAAGGCCTGAAACAGCATCTTCATTGAGAACAGCTATATGACATGTCCATAAAAGCTGTAAGGCTTCTCTAAAATTTTTTGGTGGTTTTGATGATATATTCTTTAATATTTCTGAGATTTTCAGCAATTGTTCTTTTACATTACTATCGATTTCTAATGAAGCCATAAATTCAGCTTCTTCAGCATAATTTAATATCCAGGTTTTAATCCCTTCTAAAACCAGTGAGCAAGCTTTATAGAAATAAAGTCTGTCCATTTCAGGTTTTCCTGCAACTTCAGAAACTTTTTCCTTGCATATTTTGATAAGTTCATCAAAACCATATTGAAGAGGATAATAGTAATTCATAACCTCTCGCCCCTGGGGTATTGTGTAACCTGAGTCAAACATACAGATTAAGGATTGCATAATTGCTTCTTTTTCATCATATCCCGGAACAATCTGTTCATACTTGTGGCCGATATCTTCTACTGATTTATTTTTCCATTTTTTTGCTGTTTCCAGCATAATTGTCAGTTCTTCTTTTCGGATACCGAATTTTCCGGCAATAGATATTACGTTACCTGTACTTTGAGTAACATTGCCTCCTCCTGTTCCTACAGTTATAAGGTTGTCAGTTGATGCATTTTCTGCATTTAATGCATCTTTGTACATTTCTTCTTCAGAGGCTAAAAAGAAAGACTCTGAAAGCCATGGCATTGTAAATGAACCTCTAAGATATGCGGCTTTTCCCATTACTATCAGTTCATCTGGGTAGATTGTTGGAGTCAGATGTTCAAATCCGGCTTTCAAAGCTTCTGCTCTTCTGACAATTGGAATTTCTCCTTCGAGCTCATTCCATCTTCTGGAATACCAATAAGGAAATTCCATAGAGCAGGAGGACTTTGAGTCAAAAAATAAATCTCTCAAATTTTCTGCTCTAGGTGTTGGCTTTTTTTCTATTTCTCTCTGAACAAAATCCATAATTTTTCTCCCTTTGCAATATTTAAAATCATATTTAATGTTAGCAAGATTTTTGCTTAATCGTCAGAAAAATCTTCGGATTTGCTTATACAGAAAAATCACATCTAACTGATATTAGTGTAGATTTTATTCTTTTTTTTGTCAAGATGTAACGAAATGAATACTAATCAATTAAAGTAATAGGAAATTATAACAATATTTTATATATATAAGAAATCAACTATATTAATTTTTATACTATTTACTATTAAATTTTTGAGTTGATAATATTATATCCAAAACTTAATGATCTCTTTAGTCTTAAGAAAACTTAATAAATTATTAGAATAAATTAAAATCAAAAAACACTTTCTGTATATTTGTTGAAATAGGAGAAATTAATGCTTAGTAGAGAACAGAAAAAAACTTTTATAGTGCATCAGAGAAAAGAACTTACAGAATATTATATTTACAAAAAACTTGCATCTGCTTCAAGAAATGAGAAGCACAGAAAAATACTTCTCGATATTGCTGATAACGAACTGGAACACTATAAAGAATGGAAAAGTTTCACAGGGAAAGACGTTAAACCTTACTATTTTCTTCTTTGGAAAATGTATTTTCTCTGTCGTATTTTTGGATTGACATTTACTCTTAAATTAATGGAGTCGGGAGAGGTCTCTGCTCAGGAAGAATACAGTAGTCTAAATGTCAGTAAGAATAAAAAAGAAAAAATTATTAGTGAAGAAAATCTCCATGAATTAAAACTCATAGAGATGATTGATGAGGAGCATCTAAAATATATAAGTTCCATGGTTTTGGGGCTTAATGATGCTCTTGTTGAAATGACTGGTGCTCTTGCAGGATTTACGCTTGCATTGAAAGACAGTCGTATGATTGCACTGGTAGGTCTCATTACCGGTATTTCCGCTACATTGTCAATGGCTTCTTCTGAATATCTGTCACAAAGAACTGAGGAGAACTCGCTGGCGCCAGCCAGAGCATCATTTTATACAGGGTTGACGTATTTTTTTACTGTGCTTATTTTGACATTTCCATTTATTTTTTTCAGTAACTATATATTTGCGCTTATTTTAACACTTGTTTTATCGTTGCTTATAATACTATTTTTTAACTTCTATATTTCAGTAACAAAAAATCTTTCCTTCAAACGAACATTCTGGGAAATGGCCATAATAAGCTTTGGGGTAGCATTTTTGAGTTTTATAATAGGTTATGTTCTGAGATATTTTTTTAATATAGAAGCATAAAATGATAAGAGTTTAGTTAATTATTTTAGTGTTATTACAATGAGTCGGGCTTATGTCAGGAAAACAGAGTATTCCCAGATTGCTTGATTTAAATGGCCAATCTTTATCGGTTACAGTTGCTTCAATTGATGGAGAAAAGCTTATAGGGATAAAATAGTGAAAACAATAGTGCTTACTTTTAAATAAGGGTTGACCTGCTCTAAAGTTTTTGTTACAATTATGTTATTCGGGAGAATAATAATCATATACACAAATGGTTAAAATATTTTTGCTTCAAAAAGAAAGAGTTACTATGACAAACAAAATCCAAAGAGGTTGGCGGAGAAATCTGAGTATTTTATGTTTTTTACTGTGTTGTTTTTTTATTACAGGATGTGGAGGTAATGATAAAGCCTCAGGTGGTGGCAGCGGTCCTGAATTGACGATTTTAAGTAAATTATGGAGCAGACCTACAGAGCAGATTTATATTGAAAAAGAAATTCTCGATCCGTTTGCAAAGAAAAATAATGTTCGGGTAAAAATGGACTGTAACAATGATTTTAATCAGAATTTTAGAAAAATAAAAATACAGAAGATTTCAAATAACCTTCTGATTGATGTTATTATTTCACATACAGGTGATATGTCAAGCTGGATAGAAGCAGATGATATGGAATGTTTGGATCCATTGATAAGTAAATGGAAGAATAGGACTATTTTTGAAGATTTTAATAAGAATTCATTTAAAGATGGAAAAGCTTATTTTGTTCCAATCGCAGCTGATGTTTATTTGTTGATGGCAAATAAAAAAGCATTACCTTATCTTCCAAAAGGAAAGAAAATTGATAATCTAACCTGGGAAGATTTTGCTCAGTGGGCTGTGAATATTAAGAAAGGAACCGGCTTCGGCCGCGCAGTAGTTACAGGTGTTCAGGATAAAAACTTTATTTATCAGTTTGGTTCATGTGCTCTTTCGTATGGCGCAGGATTTCCGGATATTAACTCAAAAGGTGCTGTTGAAGCCTGGAAAATCTTTGAAAAAATGCACGATGCATTTATACCAAGTGTAAGAAATATTGATGACTGTTCTTTGCCTATGAAACGTCAGGAAGCATGGCTGACAGTTATGATAAATGCAAGAGTTTCCGATGTTTATACATCAAATCCTACAAGATATGTTGTGGCTCCAATGCCGAAAGGACCGAAGGGCAGAGGAATGATTGCTGCTGCAAATGGAGTTGGTATTCTTAGAGGAGCAAAACAGCAAAAGCTGGCGCAGGAGTTTGTTGAATATATAACCAGGCCGGAAATTTTGGTAAAGATAGCCAAAGGTCCAGGAGGTTTTGTTCCGCCGATGAATGAAGCAATTTCTCATTTGGGTGGTGATGCGCAGGATATGGTTATTAGGAAAGCAATTAAAGAACTTGAAGAAGACAGTGTTATTTCAGGTGTGCCTGGAGGTAAATATCAGAGTTGGGGTGCTGTTAAAGAAGTTTTTGATAACATATTTACCGAATACGTTTTAAAAGGTAAAAAAATAACTCAAGAAGTTCTGGACAAAGCTGCTGAAAAAATTAAAAAATTAGAAAAATAGTTCTACAAAGAAAGGAGTTTGAATGCTAAAAAGTAAAATTTTGAAATTTGCTTTTTTGTCGTTGGCTGCAATGCTGTTATTGACAGGTTGCGGTAAGACCGGTGATGGGAAAAATGAAACATCAGGAGAACAGATTGTTATTCTTAGTGGTTTGTGGAGCAAACCGACAGAAGGTGAATTTGTTGTTAGTCAAATACTGAATCCTCTTGCGGAAAAACTGGGGATCAGTATCAGTTTCCAAACAATGGACGATTTGACCGCACTTCAAAGACTGGAAGTTCAAACGGCTTCCGGAAATATTTGTTCCAATATTGAAATTGCTTCATCAGGCTCAATGACAGATTGGATCAATAGCGGTTATCTTGTAGATTTGACTGAAAAAGTGGCTGGTTGGAAAGATTTGAAATTTATTCCTGCTTTTTCAAAAGGTATTGAGATTGATGGAAAACAGTACTTCCTGCCTATAGCAGGTAATGTTTATCTCCTAATAGCAAATAAAAAAGCCTTAAAATATCTACCTAAAGGTGCAAAAATTGATGAGTTGACCTGGGACCAGTTTGCTGATTGGGCTTTAAATATTAAAAAGGGAACCGGTTTTGGAAGAACAGTAGTATGCGGAGTTCCCTTAAAATCTTTTATCTATCAGTTTGGGACATGTGCTCTTTCTTATGGAGCAGAATTTCCGGAAATAAATTCAGAAGGAGCAAAGAAGGCTTGGACTATTTTTGAAAAGCTTTCGCAGGCAGATGCATTTATACCTAATATAAGAGAAATAGCCGATTGTTCTCTTCCTATGATTAGAGGAGAGGCCTGGCTTTCAATATTAAATAATACCAAAGTTGGTGAGGTTTTTGAAACTAATGAAACCAAATTTGTAGTAGCTAAAATGCCTAAAGGTCCTAAAGGGCGTGGTATTATTGTTGGTTTTAGCGGAATGGCTTTAATAAAGAATTCGCAGAATCAGAAAACAGCTTTAGGAATAATAAAGTATCTTACCAAACCCGATATTCAGGTTCAGCTTGCCAGAGGTACAGGAGGATTTGTTCCTGCAGTTGAAGCGGCGCTTAAATTTTTGGATGTGAATGATCCTCAGGATATCGTAATACGTAAAGCAATTCATGAATTAAAAGGTAATGTTGTTGCTTCAGGGGTACCGGGTTCCAAATACAAGGATTGGGGTGCGGTGAAGATGGTATTTGATAATATATTTGAAAGAGTCCTTTTGAGAAAAGAAAAGCTTACAGATAAGATGCTGGATGAAGCTGCAGAAAAAATAAAAGAGTTGAGGAAATAGAGCTTATGGAAAAAATATTCAACAAAAAAACTATGCCATATTGGCTGCTGCTGCCTACTTTTGTGTACTTTGCAGCTTTTTGGCTGTTTCCTGTTATTAAGTGTGTGATGATGTCATTTCAGACACCTGATGGTACTGCAACATTACAGAATTATGTAGCTGTTTTTAATGATCCGGAATTTCCTGTATCATTTTGGAATACTGTTATAATAGTTATTATTTCAGTTACTCTTGAGTTTATCCTGGCTTTATTTTTAGCTATTATTGTTAACCAGAAGTTTAAGGGTGTAGGCATTTTATTGTTTTTAGCTATGATTCCTATGGCATTGCCTGCAGCGGCATTGGGTGCAATTTGGAAAACAGGATTTACAGATTATGGTTGGATCAATTCGGTTCTTTATCATTTAAACATTATTACCTCTGAATTTCCAATTAGCTGGTTGAGTGGAGGAAGATTTTCTCTTTTAGCTTTGATTATTATTGTAGATGCATGGAATACTATTCCTACTATAATGATTATTTTATTAGCAGGACTTCAGGGACTGTCGGAAGAGACGAAAGAAGCAGGCTACACGTTTGGAGCTACAAAACTTACTGTTTTAAGAAAAATTACAGTTCCAATGCTGAAACCCACGATTGTAACTGCTGTTATTTTAAGACTTATATCTGCTATACAGATTTGGATGATAATAGTTATGCTTGTTAATTTTGGCAGACTTCCGGTTCTGCTTTCAAGAATTGTTTACTATTCAGAAAAAGTCATTGGGCTGAGAAATCATCAGCAGATGGCTGCCACGTATACCGTTGTTGTATCAATTATTGTTACAATTGCCGCGCTCATCTATCTTAAAGCTTCCGGTTCAATCGGGTCAAAGAAGGAGAAAAAAGCATGAGTATGCCAAAACCAGCAAAAAAATGTATATTTTATCTTCTCATAACAACAATTGTAATTGTTATTATGACACCGATTTTCTTTCTAATTACTACTTCTTTTATGTCTAATAATGAAGCTTATACATATCCACTTCCTATTATTCCTGCGTTCAGTTATAATTTTCAGGTAAAAAAACATCCATCTAAATGGGGAGACAGTTATTTTATCAGTATTTATAACAATACAATGAAAGATTATGAAAGTGTTCTTGATACAAGCAGTATTGATCAGATCAGAACTTATTTTAGACAGCAGCTTTCTGTTACTGTTACTAATGAAGACATAATGGGAAAAGTTGGTGAAATGAAGAATGGAGATGTTAAATATTTTTCATTTCGAAAAGATCTGTTATATAATTATACTACATTTTTCAGGGTTGTCAGAGATGCCGTACCTGCTTTATTGAGAAGTATTGAAGTGGCTTTTCTAACTATATTGATTTCGCTTGTTATTGGCGGGATGGCAGGTTATGCTTTTGCCAGATATATTTATAAAGGTAAGGATATAACAAAAATAACAATACTTTTTGTAAGAATGTTTCCAACAGTATCTTTAGCAGTGCCTATGGTACTTATTCTTACTGCAATAGGTTTGTTTGACTGTCCCTTCGGTCTATCACTTGTATATTCAGTAGGTTCAATTGCGTTAACAGCCTGGATTACGGCAAGTATTTTTGTAGGTCTTCCTATTGATTTGGAAGAAGCAGGACTGGTTTTTGGTGCAAGCAGATTGAGAGTCTTTTTCAAAATAACGCTTCCTTTAGCTTTACCGGGACTTGCTGCTGCTTCTATGTATGCATTTCTAGGCGCATGGAATGAAACTGTATGTGCTTTGCTTTTAACTCAGAACAATCCTACATTTGCGGTTGTTGTATATCAGACGCTTGTAAATGCATCAGGGGAAATTAACCTTGTTGCTGCCGGTGGTATTTGTATGGCAATTCCTGCTGTCTTGTTTACTCTTATTATTAAGAAGTACATCAAACAGATGTGGGGCGGAGTATCTGTTTAATTAATAATTAAAAATGAACAATTAACAATTATAAATGAGATAATAATATGGGTACAGTTAAATTAGTAGATTTAAAGAAAGTTTATGATAAGAACGTAGTTGCCGTAGAAAAGGCAAACCTTGAAATTGCAGAAGGGGAATTCCTTGTATTACTTGGACCTTCAGGTTGTGGCAAAACTACAATAATGAGAATGATTGCAGGTCTTGAAGAAGTAACGGAAGGCAAGGTTTATCTGGATGGGAAAGATATCACTAATCTTGAGCCAAGGCATAGAAATATTGGTATGGTTTTTCAGAGATACGCTATGTGGCCTCATATGACAATAAGAGAAAATATAGCATTCCCTTTAAAATTGAAAAAATATCCCAAAAAGAAGATTAATGAAACAATTGACAGAGTTGCAAAGATGACTGCAATTGAGCCGTATCTTGATAGACATATAAATCAGTTATCCGGTGGACAGTGTCAAAGAGCAGCTGTGGCTAGAGCTGTTGCATATGAACCAAAAATATTCTTAATGGACGAACCTCTTTCTGCTCTTGATGCAAAGATCCGAGAATCTATGAGAACAGATTTGAAAGAAATTCAGAGAAAATCAGGAACAACTACAATTTTTGTTACACATGACCAGGCTGAAGCTTTAAGTTTGGCAGATAGAATTGTTGTGATGAAGATGGGCGAAATCATGCAAATCGGAACACCTGAAGAAGTTTATGATGATTGCGAACATATGTTTATTGCTGATTTTATTGGTACTCCACCTACGAATTTCTTTGATGCAAAAGTAAAAGTATCCAAAAATGGATGTAAACTTATTAACGAAGATTTTAAAATTGAATATACCGGTAAATATGTTGAAAGTTTAAAAGCTTATGACGATAAAGAGGTTGTGCTTGGAATTCGCCCGGAAAATATGACTTTAGCTACTGAGGCTGAAAAATCTTTTATTTCTCTCAAGTGTGGAGTGGTTGAGCCCCAGGGAGCATTTAAAGTTATAGTTATTTATATAAATAATAAAAAGGTTAAAATGGTAGTGAATGGAGATCGTAAGGTAAAACAGGGTGATTTGATTCATATTGGATATAAAAAGAATAAAATAATGTTATTTGATAAAGAAACTCAGAAAAGAATCAGATAGTTATACCGAAGGTATTTAAGTTTTTTGACTTTTTTGCAGCAACCTGACTCGAATAACTGCTCAATTTTTCGAAAACTATTTTGCTTAGGGTATAAATTTGATGATCTTCGCCCCGTTAAGGCTTTGATAGATAAATGCTGATTTATTTATAGTGTATTTATTAGCATTTAGCGGGAAGGGCTGTTATAAGGTTATTTGATGCTGAATTCCAAATTGAAAGGAATTTTTACTCTATAGGTTTATTACCTGTATAAGTGTGTAAGTTGTGATCATATTATGAATAGTAAATCTGTATTAAGTCTACTTTTAACATTTATATTTGTTTTTATTTCAAGTGTTTATGCTGAAAAGAAAGTATATGAAGGTAAAGTTATCCCGCTTGTAGTTGAAACTATCAGTTCTGGATCTGATGCTTATTTCTATGGAACTGTTGAGCGAGTTGCAAGACTTGGGTTAATTGTAAAGCCTTCAATTACTGATATGGATGGAAATATCGTAGAGAAGGGGACTGTTGTTTTACAACAGGGTACCAAATATTGGAGAGATATTGTTGTAGGTAGTAAAGCTGATGTTGCTGCAGCAGAACAGAATCTTAAAACTGCCACTGAAAATTATGAAAGATATAAAAAACTTTCGCCGATAGGAGCTGCAAGTATTCAGGAATTTGAACAATATGAAAAAGAATATTATAATGCTTTAGGGGAATACAAACAGAATATAGCTACATTAAAATTTAATCAAAGGGTTTTGGATACAAGAACACAATATGCTCCTTTTGAAGGTATTGTAAGCAAAGTTTTATATATAACCGGTCGTGCTGCCGGTAATCCTCAAACAGTAGAACTTACACAGCTGAATCCAATTGGTATTAAAGTTTTAATGCCTAGAGAACAGGCAAATCATATTGGCTCAAATACGCCTGTTACAATTTACAGCTTAAACAGTGATAAGAAATTTGGTGTTTTTAACGGTTCTTCAATTCTTGTTGATGATGGAATCATATTTGTAACCGAGAATTTTCCATCGGGCTTTGATATTGATACTAAAACTGTTGCATCAGGTGATTGTTTTTCTGTAGTGAATTTTTATATAGACTATTCTTTTGATAGATCCTTAAGTGTTCCTTTAGCAGCATTATGTTCAGATGGCAAAGAGCATTATGTATGGAAAGCAAAAGAGGAGAAGTTTTTGGAACCAGGAGTTGGATTGAATTCCTTTTTGGAGTTTGAAAAAGAGAAAGTTGTTCCTGGAGATCTTGAAAGATCTTATGCCGGATTTGGAATAATAAAAATATTAAAAGATTCAGGTGGTTTGGAACTGAATGATATTGTACTTATAAAAATACCTGAAGGCTTGAAAGATGGAGAGAGAGTAAGGTTTGTCCCGGAAAGATATATTTTTATGCCTAACGAAAGAGTGAAGGTTATTATTGGTGAGTGAAAATGAGTATACTTTTTGCTAGATTTTTATATTTATTTTGTTTTTTGTTCTTTTTTGCTTTTGTTGTATCTTCTTCTGAAATTTATACAGGAACAGTGGTTGCGCTTGTTAAAGATAAAATTCCTGCAGGTGCTGATGCTGATTACTGGGGGTATTTAAACTTTACCGCAAAATGGGGACAAATAATTAAGCCGGAAATAAAAGATATTGACGGCAAAATTATTGAAAAAGGTACAGCACTTACTGAAATGTCTGAAAAATACTGGCTTGACAATGTCAATGCAGCCAGAGGAGGTTTACTTGCAGCAAAAAATGAAATGAAGGTTGCTTATGATAATTTTAAAAGGTATGAAGAATTGTATCCTACAGGAGCAAGTTCAGTTAAGATTTATCAGAATATGAGAGCTCAGTATTATGAAGCTTATGGAGCTTATCAGACAGCTGAAGCTAATTTATATGAGAAAGAGAGAGATTTATCTGAGTGTATTCATGTCGCCCCTTTTGAAGGGATTGTAGATAAAGTATTTTTTAGCAGTGGGATATTGGCTCCTAACCCTGATGTTATTGAGATATCTATGCTTAATCCTATCGGCATTAAAATATTTATGGATACAGATAAAGCAAGTAGAATTAGTTTTGATACTCCGATTACTATTTATTTCAATGACAATGAAAACCCTATAGGGATTTACAATGGCCTTTCTTTTGTGACTAATGATGGAATTATTTTAGTAACCCGAAATTATCCTAAACAGAATACTAATGATAATATGATAAAAGTAAAAGACTGTTTTCCTGTAGTTAATTTTTATATTGGAAAATTAGAAGGAAATAAACTTGGAGTCCCTGTAAGTGCTGTTGTTAAAGATGATAAAGGTTTTTATGTCTGGAGAGCTAAAGATAGAAAGATGCTCGAACCTGAATCAGGCTTTACTCCTGTTTTTAATCTTGAAAAAGTATATATTACCCCTGGGAATCTTAAAAGAGCTTGTTATGGTTGCGATGAAATAAGAATCCTTAAAGACAGCGGTAAGCTTGAACTCCATGATGTTGTTGTTATTTCTCCTTCTGATAATTTGACTGCTGGAGAAAAAGTAAATTGTCCTCCTGCAAGATATGTGTTGATGCCGGGAGATAAAGTTAAGGTGGTAATTGATTAGCCCAATGGTGCGGCGTCTTGAGGACTCCTTGCTAATTCGCATGGATAAATAGCCGCCCTACCGTCTTTAATTCAACAAGATTCATTGATAACTCAGAACTGAAAAAGAAGAATTATGGAAAGAACTCAAGATAATAAATTGAAAATCCTTTTTCTATGTACAGGAAATTCCTGTAGAAGTCAGATGGCTGAAGGATGGTGCAGGTATTTGAAAGGAGATATAATTAAACCCTATTCTGCAGGTATTGAAACTCATGGACTAAATCAATATGCTGTTAATGTAATGAAAGAAGCGGGAATAGATATATCAAATCATGAATCAAAACTTATTGCTTCTCTGGATAATATTTGCTTTGATTATGTCGTAACAGTTTGTGGTCATGCAGATGAGAACTGTCCAGTTTTTCCAGGAAAAACAAAAGTAATTCATGTAGGTTTTGAAGATCCTCCAAAACTTGCACAACACTTAAAAGATGAAGAAGAAAAGCTGGGCTGTTATAGAAAGGTGAGAGACCAAATAAAAGAGTTTGTTGAAAATTTACCTCAATGTTTGAAGTATTGAAAATTTTATTGTATAGTCAGATGTATTTTTAATATAACACAACTTTTTATCTATATTTTTAAATGAATAGTGAAATAATAAGACTTTATGAGCGCAGGGCTAATATTTTCAAAGCTATGGCGCATCCAACCAGACTGTTTATTGTAGACGAACTTTCAAAATCTGAAAAATGTGTATGTGAACTTCAGAAAATGATTGGAAATGATATGTCTACAGTATCCAAGCACCTTTCTATTTTAAAGAACGCAGGTATAATCGAAGCAAGAAAAGAAGGGAATCAGATGTTCTATAAATTAAAGTTTATCTGTGTTACAAAGTTTTTTGATTGTGTTGAGAATGTTGTAAGAAAAAATAACATTAGCTAATTTTTTTAAATAGTTATTGGCAATTTTGCCAAATACGCATTTCTGGGAGTGTTAAATATGGAATGGAAGAAAGAGGGAAAAGTAGTTGGTTATATTGTAGCAGTATTTTTACTTTTTTATTTTTTGCCTGTAGGAGCCAAAAGGTTTGATAATGCAGTTCTAGAATCATTATATCTCGTTAAATGGTATGCCAGGGAACATGTACTATTATGTCTGGTTCCTGCATTTTTTATTGCCGGTGCAATAACAGTATTTATTAATCAGAATGCTGTTATGAAGTATCTTGGGCCAAAAGCCAATAAACTTATTGCTTATGGTGTAGCTGCTGTTTCTGGTACTATTCTGGCCGTATGTTCCTGTACTGTTTTACCTCTTTTTGCCGGTATTTACAGAATGGGTGCAGGTTTAGGGCCTGCGTGTGCTTTCCTTTATTCAGGTCCGGCGATAAATATTTTGGCAATAGCATTGACTGCTAGAATTCTGGGACTGGAGTTAGGAATTGCCAGGGCTGTTGGGGCAATTCTTTTCAGTGTTTTTATAGGGATTTTAATGCATTTGATTTTTATAAAAGAGGAAAGAAAAAAATCTGAGACGGTTTTAGTGTATGAGTCTGAAGATGGTGAAGAGCGTACATTGTTTCAGAATGGTCTATATCTTTTATCACTTATAGGAATACTGGTTTTTGCTAATTGGGGGAAACCTGATGAAACGGCAGGACTTTGGTTTATTATTTACAGCCATAAATGGATTATTACAGCATTCTTCTCTATTTTGCTTGGTATAGTTCTTGTATTGTGGTTTAAGATAAAACTATGGAAAGTAATACTTTCCGCGATAATAATAATATTGGGATATATCCTGTTTCCAAATATTCCGGCAGTTGCGTTTTTTACAGGGACAGTATGTCTTTCTATTATTACATTGACAGATGCTCTGGGAGAAGGGAAGGAATGGTTTTCTTCATCGTGGGGGTTTGCAAGGCAAATATTGCCATTACTGTTTTTTGGAGTACTAGTTGCAGGGTTGCTGCTTGGACGTGTAGGACACGAGGGGTTGATTCCTTCCGAATGGGTTTATAAGGCTGTTGGTGGTAATTCATTGAGAGCAAATTTCTTTGCTTCTTTTGCCGGAGCATTTATGTATTTTGCTACTTTGACTGAGGTACCTATTTTGCAGGGATTGATTAACAGTGGTATGGGGAAGGGACCGGCTTTGGCCCTTTTATTGGCAGGTCCTGCATTAAGTCTTCCGAATATGTTGGTAATAAGAAGTGTTATGGGAACAAAGAAGACCATTGTATTTGTCTCTCTTGTCATTATTATGGCAACATTTACAGGGATGCTTTATGGATGTTTTTAAAATTAAAATTGTAGTGTTATAAGTTTTATGCAAAAATATATAATATATAAAAACTAATCTTTGTCATAGTCTTTATCTTAGTCCTGATTGACTTATTCATGTTAAAGTATCGAATTAATATGGGATTGAGATCAAGCCTAAAATAAAGATTGAGAGCAAGACAAAGACTAAGATTGGGATCAAGACAAAGATAAAGATAAAGATAAAAAACAATTAAAGGAGATAAAAATGAAAATTCAGATTTTAGGAACAGGATGTCCAAAATGTAAAAAACTTGCAGAAAATGCCGAAGCAGCAGCTAAAGAATTGGAATTGGATTATGAAATAGAAAAGGTAACTGATATAAATAAGATAATGTCATTTGGTATAATGATGACACCTGGAATTGCTGTTGATGGAAAAGTTAAATCTTCAGGTAAGTTATGTTCAGTTGATGTAATAAAGGAAATGTTGAAATAGGAATAGGTTTTATGTTAAAATCAAATTTTATGAAGCAGATGTTCTATATGCTTTTGTTATCAGCTTATATGACAATATCTTCTAGTCTTCTTGCAACAAATAATTCTGATAACAAAGTAAAACTTCCCGTCCTATGGGACTTTGGTGCAGATAGATGCATTCCCTGTAAAATGATGGCACCTATTCTTGAAAAAATGGAAAAGGAATTAAAAGGACAGTTAATTGTAAAATTTACAGATGTATGGAAATCAGAAAACATAAAATGTGCAAAAGACAATGATATTAAGTCAATTCCAACACAGATATTTTTTGATGAAAATGGGAAAGAGCTTTGGCGTCATGTAGGTTTTATTTCGGAAAAAGATATTTTAGCTAAATGTAAGTCTGCCGGATATGATCTTATACCTAAACCTTAATGGTACCTATAGTAAGGCGGCTTACCTGAAGAAAAACTAATAAATGATTGAGGCTGATTGTAATAAGATAAACAAAAAGCCTTTTTATTAACTTATGAAAAGAATCAAGTCAACTATCAGAAATTTACTTTTAGCATTTGTGTTAATAAGTATTGGGTTTGTTTTAGGTAAAAATTTCTCTTATAAAAATGAGAATAGAAGTACATTAAAGCAAAGTGTTAAATCTGTTGAAAATGGCTGCTTTGTAGATGTCTATTATTTTCATTCGACTTTCAGATGTTCAACATGTAACAAGATTGAAAAGATGACAGAGAATCTTCTGAAAAGTGAATTTAGCAAACAACTTGATAATAAAAAAATAAAATACATGGATGTTAACTTTCAGGAAGATGAAATGTTGGCAAAGCAATATGAAGTTGTTGCAAGCTGTGTTGTAATTGTATTAAAGCAAAATAAGAAAATATTGAAATATAGAAGACTTGATGAAGTTTGGACATTGGTGGATAATCAAAAAAAATTCAAAGATCATATTTCAAAGGTCATTAGAAATTATTTGAATAGTTTATCCGAAACGTCAAAAGGAAAATAAAAATGACTTACTATTTTATTTTATCTGCTTTTTGGCTTGGGGTTCTTACTGCGATAAGTCCATGTCCGCTTGCTGCAAATATTTCAGCGATATCATTTATTGGAAGATTTGTAGGAAATGATAGAAGTGTTTTTATTTCCGGGATTCTATATATCCTAGGGAGAATGTTTGTATATGTAGCTTTAGGCACATTAATAACAGGAGGGATGTTTGCCAGTTCTCAGCTCTCACTATTTTTACAAAAGTATTTTAATGAAATTCTTGGGCCTGTTTTTATTTTACTGGGGATGACTATGGTAGGAATGATTGGAGCTTCTTTTTCATTAAATATTTCAGGAACAGGTAAATTACAAGAAAAAATACAGAGTAAAGGAATTATTTTTTCATTTCCACTGGGAATAATTTTAGCGTTATCGTTCTGTCCTGTTTCTGCAGGTTTGTTTTTTGGGGCTCTGATTCCTTTAGCCTTGAAAGTAAACAGTTCTTTTCTTGTGCCTTTTGTTTATGGTTTTGGAACTGCATTACCGGTAGTGTTTTTTGCATTTATTATTGCTTTTGGGAGTGAATTATTGGGGAAAGTATATAGTTGTCTTGCAAAAATTGAACTTTGGTTCAGGTATTCTGCCGGAATAATTTTTATCCTTGTTGGTATTTATTATACGATAACTTATGTCTATAATTTCTCATTAGTATAATGCTGTTATATGGGGTAAAAGTTGGAAACCTCTAAGTCCGTCCGGTTTTATCATATACTTGAATTTTTAAGGAATAAGTAAATTTATTGTTTCGCTATGTGGCGAAATAACAAAACATTGTTATATTTAATAAATTCAAAGTTTAATATGATTTAAATGATTTTTAAGAAGGTTTATAAGAATGAAGAGTAATATTGGAAAGTTAAGTTTTTTGGATCGTTATTTAACGTTATGGATATTTATTGCTATTTTTATTGGAATAGGAATAGGATATTTCGTTCCTGGAGTAGATGATCTGACCAATAAAGTAACAGTTGGTACAACAAATATTCCGTTAGCCATATGTTTAATTGTCATGATGTACCCTCCGCTTACCAAAGTGCGTTACGAGAAACTGCCTAAAATTTTTTTAGAAGTAAAAATACTAATATTATCATTAGTTCAGAATTGGATTATCGGGCCGGTTTTAATGTTTCTTCTTGCAGTTTTATTTTTGCATAATTATCCAATGCTGATGGCTGGTTTAATAATGGTAGGCCTTGCCAGGTGTATAGCGATGGTAATTGTATGGAACCAACTTGCAGAAGGAGATACGGAGTACTGCGCCGGTTTGGTTGCATTTAATTCAATATTTCAGGTATTGTTCTATTCGGTTTACGCTTATTTCTTTATAACTGTTCTTCCTTCTTTTTTAGGTATCCAGGGGATAGTCGTTAATGTTTCTATTTCAGAAATATCCAGAAGTGTGTTCCTCTATCTTGGAGTTCCGTTTATTGCAGGTTTTTTGACAAGATATTCTTTTATTGCGCTAAAAGGAAGAGAATGGTTTGATTCTGTAGTTATCCCAAAATTAAGCCCATTTACACTAATTGCATTATTAATAACTATTATTGTTATGTTTGCAGCTAAAGGTCACAGTATAGTAACGGTTCCGATGGATGTTATTCATGTTGCAATTCCGCTGCTGATTTATTTTATTATTATGTTTGCTGTATCATTCTACATGTCTTATAAGTTTAAAGCAGATTATAAAGAATCTGTAAGCTTAAGTTTTACTGCTGCATCAAATAACTTTGAATTGGCAATTGCAGTTGCGGTTGCAGTATTTGGAATAAATTCTCCTGCAGCATTGGCCGCGGTAATAGGTCCTTTGGTTGAAGTGCCTGTGTTGATAAGTTTAGTAAATGTTGCTTTCTGGATTAGAAGAAAATTTTATTTACATTAATCTGTAATAATGTGAATTATTTATCTGGTTATATATGCAGAATACAGAAATTTACAGATGTATGCAAACCTCAAGTGTTATTAATCCAATAATATTGATTTTGTTATAGTTTATATAATTATGCCTTCTGCTTCACGCTGGCCAATTATTTTAGTTATTTTTACTTTTGTAAAATTATTAAACCATTTATCTGCCATGGCATCATTAACTCTAACTCTTACTTTTATATAATTGTCGCTCCATCCTACCAGTTCATTGTTGGATGTATGCTTTTCAAAGAGCACTTTTACACTCTTATTTAACTGTTTCGAGATAAGTTTATCAGAGAGTTCTTTTCCAATTTCTGATAGCTTTTTGTGCCTTTTAAGAGATATGTTGTGGGGAACCTGATCAGGATAATCTGCAGCCGGTGTTCCTTCACGTTTTGAATAGCGGAATACATGTAAATATGATAGAGGCATCTGTTTTATAAAATCTGCACAGTTATTGAAAAGCTCTTCTGTTTCGCCTGGGAACCCTACAATTACATCTGTGCCGATGCATATATCAGGAATTTGTTTCTCAGCTTTTAAAACGAATTCTGCAAAATCCTGTGTTGTATATTTTCGTCCCATTCTTTTTAGAATTTCATTAGTTCCGTGTTGTAGTGGGAGGTGTAGAAAACGACATATTTTAGGAGAAGAAGCGATAACATCAATTAACTCATGTGTATTAAACTGCGGCTCTGTTGAACTGAGACGAATTCTGAAATCACCTTCGATATTTGCCAGTTCTTTTATCAGGGCTAAGATGTTCTTTCCGTTGTCATTATATGTGGCAATATTTACACCTGTAAGGACTATTTCTTTATGTCCTCTGTTTATGAGTTCTTTAAACTCTCTGATTGTATCATTCCAGTTACGGGAACGTGGCTTGCCACGGCCATAGGGGACAATACAATAAGTGCAGAAACAGTCACAGCCCTCTTGTATTTTAATGTTGGCTCTGCTTTTAAATGGATAATAACCTATAGCATTCTCTATGAATGAATCAGATTCATCCGTTGTATTAGTAGATTTTATTCTGTTTTCTAATTTACCTAGATATTTTTCTATTTTGGTTTTTGATGAATTTGGAATTACAAGATCAACAGCTTGTTCTTCATTCCAAAAATCTGTTTCTATATCAGCACCGCAACCTGTAACTACAACAATTGCCTCGGGGTTTTTCTTTTTTATAGAACGCGCGGCCTGCCTGCTTTTCTGTGATGCAGATGCTGTAACTGAACAGGTATTAATTACAATTATTGATAGTGGGTGTCCGGCGTTAGGTTTTACTATTTCGTATCCCATATTTTTCAGTTTATCAAAAATAAGTGCGGTGTCTGCCTGATTCAGGCGACATCCTATAGTAACTGCAGTTGCATATTTTCTAGCCAATATTTTATCCTCATTCTCAATAATTATATATTTTGATTATTCATTAATAAACTATCTTTATTTAAAGGATAATCAAAAAGACTTGTCATTTATGATGTATTATTTATTCCCTTTTAACAATTTTTTATCTGTTATTAAAAAAGGAAAGAAGTTTATTCTTAATTTATTCTCAAAAGAGTTCCTATGTTTTTTGTATTTACCTGATCTCCTTAATTACAAGTCTTGTAATACAAACGTTTTTTTTTCTGCTATCTATCTTATAATATAAATGGAGCAGGAGGAATTTTTGTTATTTTTTGCTGACTAGTTTGATGATTTGCTGAATTTTTCCTTCCGGTTAGTCGCTTTATAAAAGAAAAACTATCTGTTTAGGTATAATATAATTGTTTAGCATTAAACCCTGATTTTATTGAAAGATTGTATTTTATGTTTAGCTTAAAAAGAAATCATAAATGGTGGATATTAATAGCAATGACAGGTTCTCTGTCAATGATAATGATTGACCAGACTATTGTAACAGTTACACTTCCTACTATTCAGCGTGACTTCGGTGTTTCTCAAAGTTCACTGGACTGGATTATTAATGCTTATATTTTAGCTTTGGCTGTGATGGTGGCTGTTGGCGGTAGGGTTGGTGATATAATTGGAAGATTAAGGACATTTTTATTCGGGACTGCTATGTTTGCTATTGCTTCAGCTATCTGTGGAGTTGCTGATTCTATCTATATTCTGCTTGCAGCAAGAGCTGTTCAGGGGATGGCTGCTGCTTTTATGCAGCCGGCATCTGCAGCAATTGTTAATACTACTTTTGATTTGGAAGAAAGGGGTAAAGCAATGGCGATATATGCAGGTGTTGCTATGGCATTCCTCGCATTGGGACCTTTACTTGGCGGATTCTTTACAGAATATGTATCATGGCGCTGGGCATTTTATATTAATATTCCAATCGCTGCATGCACAATAATTATGACTCTGATTGTTAAGCCTGAAGACGAGATAATTAAAGGTCAGAGAATAGATAAAATTGGTGCTGTTTTACTAATAATATCTGTTTCGTCTTTGGTTTACGGAATACAGCAGTCAAATCTATGGGGATGGACTTCTATAAAAACTCTGGGCCTTTTAGGCGGAGGTATTATTATAGGGTTTATTTTTATCTCATATGAGCGAAAACAGAAAGAGCCGCTTATCAATTTAAAACTGTTTCAGAATATTAACTTTACGATTGATGCGGCTGTTTTGTTTTGTATCCAGTTTGCTTTAATAGGTCAAACTGTTTTTTCCGCAATTTACATGCAGAATATACTTGGGTTTGGTGCATTGCAGGCTGGAGAGTGGATGCTCTTAACTGTTGTTATGATTGCAGTAGTTTCACAGTTTAGTGGAAGAATTTTTGATAAAATAGGAGTAAAAATACCTGCTGTAACAGGCCTTGTTTTAATTATGTTAAGTTATTTTTTACAAGGTTTTGTATTAGCTTATGAAAATATTTATTACCTTATACCAAGTATGGTTCTTATGGGAATTGGTATTGGATGTGTTATGACTCCTGTTAATACTGATGCTCTAAACAGTGTAGGTCGAAAGCTTAGAGGACAGGCTTCAGGTTTGGTTCAGACTGCAAGACAGATGGGAGGTACCATTGGTATAGCAGTATTATTTACTGTTTGCGGAGGATTGTATAAAGCTAAAATGAATGCAATTATTACGAATGCAGGTAAAACTCCTGAGAAGATTAACCTGCTACACGGACTACTGACAAAAACAGTCAAAGAGCAGCAGGAAATAGCTTCGCAGATATCAGAAAATTGGCATAGTATTATTGTTAATTTAAAGTTAGCAGCTTGTCAAAGCATTGCATCAGCCTATTACATGGCAGGGGTTTTGGCGCTGGTTGGTTTAATTATTGCAGTTGTGTTTATGCGTACAGGACGACAAACAGAAGAAACAGACGAGTAAATTTATAAGTATTTCGATTGAATTACAATAAAAATAATTGTTACAAAGAAAGGAAAAACAGTGAAAACATTAATTTTAGTTGTAGCTTGTATGACTATTTCTGTTGCTGTATTTGGGTTACCAAGGAGTGGAAGAACAAATGTTCAGAACAGTACAATTAGTTCAAGAGTAGAAAATACTAATATAACAGCAAAAAACAATTCACTTGCTAATGCTGGAGTTATGGCTAAACAGTCTAATATCAAAGATTCAAATATTAATGTAAATACTTCAAATGCAAATATTGAAGCAGTAAGAAATTCAAGAGTTAATACAGGGTTTATGGGGAATAGAAGTAGAGTAGAAGGGGCTAATATAGATGTAAAAACCAGTCCAAGTGGAAGTAGCGCTAGTATAAATGCTTCAAATAATTCTATTGTTAACACTGGTGTTGAGGCGAATGATGCTTTTATAAAGAACTCTGGAATAAAAGTTAATACAAATATGGATGTTATTCAGGCACATAATAATTCTCAGGTAAATACAGGCTTGCAGGGGAATAGGTCTGTTATTAAAGATTCACAAATAGATATAAAATCAGAGATTATGCCTCGTAGAGATCCGTTGGCTAGGAATTACAGTAAAGTAAATACAGGTCTTGAAGCCAATGATTCAGTTATTAAAGGTTCTAAAATTAGAACATATACAGGAAGTCAGGGAGATATTACTGCTAATAACCATAGTTCTATAAATACTGCTATTGAAGCAAATGGAGCTTATATTAATAACTCAAACTTAAATACGCATACAACATTAAACAGTATTCATGCAAATAATGGCAGCAGAGTAAACACAGGACTTTCTGCTGATAATTCTGAAATAAAAAACTCCAGAATAAATACGAATGTTTCTGCGGGTAGGATTACTGCTACTGACGGAGCTCATTTGAATTTAGGAGTAGAGGCTGAAAATTCAAATCTTCGGGAAGTGAATATTAATCAGAATGCAGCTTATGGAGATATAACTGTAAAAGGCAGTAGAGTTAATGCCGGCATTAATGTTAATAATACAAAAATGTCACGCACTAGTCTTTCTAATACTGCTAATGGGGGAAGTATAAATGCGCAAAACGGTTCAAGTGTGAGTACTGGTATTAATTTAGGAAATTAAAGAAATAAGTTATTGATATTTATGATGTATAGGCATAATAGTATTTTCTTAAAATAGATATTAAGTAACTTGAAATTACTGCTTAATGTTTAAGAAAAAGGGGGAGTACTAATAATGCGTAATTATGAAAAATGGTTTGTCCTTTTGGCATTAAGTCTTTCTGTTTTTGTGCTTGCTTTTAATACGACTGCCGTTATTAATGCACTTCCTGTTATTTGGGTTCAGTTTGATATTTCTGCTGCAGCTTTACAGTGGATTATAAATGCCTATATTTTAGCAGCGGCTACATCAATAATGATTGCCGGTAAGCTTGGCGATATATTTAACAGAAAATTACTGTTTATTTTTGGTGTTTTTTTGTTTGTCCTGGTGTCAGCTGTAATTGCTATTTCAAATAGTACATCTGTAATGATTGTTGGAAGACTGTTGCAGGGAGTTGCTGCTGCATTTATTGCAGCAGGGTCACTTTCAATACTTAAAAATATATTTAGTAAAAAAGAATTTGGTTTGGCAATAGGAATATGGGGTACTGGAATTGGGGGAGGAAATGCATTAGGTCCATATTTTGGTGGTTTATTGACAGATAACTTATCCTGGCGGTATATCTTTTGGGTTGATGTTATTATTATGTCTTTTGTTCTTCTAATGTCTTTAAAATGTATTTCTAATAATTTAACGAAAGATGATAGAAAAGGGAATTTTGATGTTTTGGGTTTTGTATTATCTGTTTCGGGTGTGTTTTTATTAGTATACGGGCTTTCAGAAACGCAGATATTAGGCTGGTTTCATCCTTTGACTTATACTTTTATTATAGTTGGAGTAATATTATTAGGTGTTTTTGTGAAGGTGGAATTATCTGCAGATAATCCTCTTATACATTTGAGTTTCTTTAGACAAAGAGTGTTTGTATTAGCCAATTTGGGAATATTCATAGTTCTTTTTGTAGAGATTGCAATTCCTTATTTTTTAAATTTCTATTTCCAAAACTGTACTCTTTTCAACTTTGGTGCGGGAGAAGCAGGTAAAGCAATTCTGCCTTTTTCCATCTCTCTTTTAATTTTTACTTTTCTTTCTGTGTTTGCCTCTCGTTTTTTAGGGTATAAATATGCTGTAATAAGTTCGTTTGTCGTATTATTTATTGGATTATTTGTTTTTTGTTTTGCAGGATTTAAAACATCCTATTCCAATTTTATTTTTGCCATGATTTTATGTGGAGCCGGGATTGGTATTTCTGATCCTATATTAAATGTGCTTGGCATGAATGCATTACCTAAGGAAAATTCAGGGGAAGCGTCAGGAATAATCAATACAGTTGTATATCTTGGAGAAATGTCTGCTATTTCCATTGGAAGTATTTGTTTTTTTGTTTTTGGAAGAAATAATATTTCAACAATAACAACTATTTCAGATTTCTCTGTATCTCAGAGTTTACTGGATAAACTGCTGCTTGGCAATAATTATTCAAGTCTGAAAATTTTGATAGAGCGTTTGCCCGTTGATATGGAATTAATAACAATAAATATTGTAAAAAATGCTGCTGTGTATGGTTTTATAGCAGTTATAGTTTTTTGCATTATTATGGTTTTTACTATTATTTTACTTTCTGTTTTCTGGATGACTGGAAAAGATTATGGTGATGAAAGATAAGGGGGCTAATATGGATTGTGAAAATGTTAGTGCGATTATTTGGGATTTTGACAGCACGCTTGCTGATACTAAACATAAAAACATGAATGTGACTAAAAGGATTATTGAGAGAGTAACAGGCCGGGAACCTGAGCAGTTTTCGGTATTTAATTCACTTGATGAATATTTTATTAAAAATACTAGGACAAACTGGAGAGTTTTCTATGCTGATGCTTTTGCTATGAATGAATCTGAAATTAATGAAGCAGGGTGTTTGTGGACAGAATACCAAAAAAATGATGAAACCAGGATAAGTTTATATTCGGGTATTGCTGATAAAATAAAAGAGTTCGCTAATATTCCTCATGGGGTGTTTTCTATGAACTCTAAAGATGTTATTAAAAATGTTTTGAGTAGGCATGGTATTTTAGAATATTTCCATAGTGTTGTTGGGTATGAAGAAGTAGGAATAAATCAAAAACCGAAGCCTGATGGTCTTTTAATGTGCATTGAAGAATTGGGAATCAAGTACGGAATAATATTTTATATTGGAGATATGGAATGTGATGCTCTGTGTGCTGTTAATGCTAATAAAATCTTAAATGATAAGGGATATGATATTAAAATAGTTAATATTTGCTCAAGGTATGATTCAGTTCAGGAATTGGAAGAGTGGAGTGTGACACCTGATTATGTTGCTAATAGTGTAGAAGATATTGCTGAAATAATTAAAATGTTTAATGCTTAGTCAGTATGTATTAATGAGAGGGTTATATGAAAATAATAGATTTAAGAAGTGATACGGTAACAAAACCTACTGCTAAAATGCGTGAGTATATGTTGACAGCTGAAGTAGGCGATGATGTCTGTGGAGATGATCCTACAGTAAACAGACTGGAAGATTTAACTGCTGATATGTTTGGGATGGAAGCCTCTGTTTTTGCTCCGAGTGGAACTCAAAGTAATTTAATAGCTCTACTTTCACATTGTCAACGGGGAGATGAATATATTGTTGGACAGCAGGCTCATACTTATAAATTTGAAGGGGGAGGGGCTGCAGTTTTAGGAAGTATACAACCTCAACCTTTAGAATTTGAAAAAGATGGTACACTTGATCTTAGAAAAGTAAAAAATGCGATAAAGCCTGATGATTTTCACTTTGCCAGAACTAAAATTTTATGTCTGGAAAATACTATGTCAGGAAAAGTCCTTCCATTAGATTATTTAACTAAAGCAAGACAATTTGTGAATGAGAATAATTTAAAATTACATCTTGACGGTGCAAGGATTTTTAATGCTTCTGTCAAAATGGATATTGATGTTAAAGAAATTTCTAAGCATTTCGATTCTGTTTCAGTATGTTTGTCAAAAGGTTTGGGTGCGCCGGTTGGTTCGCTTTTATGTGGAAATAAAACTTTGATTAAAGAAGCAAGGAAATGGCGAAAAATGCTTGGCGGTGGTATGCGTCAGGCAGGTATTATTGCTGCTGGTGGAATTTATGCTCTCGAGAATAATGTAGAAAGATTGGAACAGGACCATTTTAATGCTCAAGCCTTAGCAAAAGGATTATCAGGTATAGATGAATTATCAATAGATATGCAGGATGTTCAGACAAATATGGTGTTTGTTGCTTTAAAGAAAAAAACAGTAAATGAGTTGTATAGATTTCTTAAATCTAATGGTATTCTGGTTTACAATATGAATCCTGTCCGTCTGGTTACTCATATGGACTTTGGTGAAGGTGATATATCTTTCGTTATTAAGAAGTTCAAAGAATTTTTTAATAAATAAAAGACTATATTTTTATATATAGATGTAGCTCCCTGATTTTTAATATACTATAATTACACATACTGTCTGGTATTTTTATATAAAATTTTTAGGTATAATTGATTACTTATTAAGTTATAAACTAATATTAAAAAGGAGTTGTAAATGAAGAGGCATATTTCTGCATTTAGCCTGTTGTGTGTGTCAGTTAGTGCAATTTTAGGGTCAGGGTGGTTATTTGGTGCTTACTATGCTGCACGCGAAGCAGGACCAGCATCTACATTATCATGGGTTCTAGGAGGATGTCTGGTTTGTGTTATTGCATTTGTATTCGGAGAAGTTTGTTCCTTGATTCCGGTATCGGGATCAAGTGTAAGAATTCCGCAGATAACACACGGAAAAGTGGTGGGAATATACTTTTCTTTAATAATATGGATCTCATATGTTGCTTTGATGGTTATTGAAGTTCAGGCTGTTGTACAGTATATAAGCTATTTTTATCCTGTACTTGTAAAAAGCAATGGTGGTTTATCCGGTAGTGGATATTTTATTGCTTTTGTTCTGATGGTTGTAATTGCCGTGATAAATACCTATTCTGTAAAATGGCTGATTAGCTGTAATACTTTTTTGACAGTAATTAAAATTGTTATACCTGTTGGATTGAGTCTTATCTTTATATATTATTTTTGTTCTTTACCGCAAATAGTTCATACCGGTGGTTCTGAATTTGCACCAAATGGACTTCATGGGGTTCTTTTAGCTATTTCTTCGGGAGGGGTGATTTTCTCTTTCAATGCATTTAAGCAGGCAGCAGAACTTGCCGGTGAAGCAAAAAATCCTCATTTTTCCGTACCGTTTGCTATCGTTGGTTCGATATTAGTCTGTATGTTCATATTCATACTGCTTCAGTTAGGTTTCCTGTCTGTTCTCACTCCTGAAAATCTGAGAAATGGTTGGGCTCATATAAGTTTGGCTAATAATAATAGCCCATTTGCAAGTCTTATAAAGGAGAGTAAAATTTTATGGCTGCTGCCGATTTTATTTTTTGGCGCAATTATTTCTCCATTTGCTGCCGGTTTGATGTATTGTACTGGGGGAGCAAGGTCACTCTTCGGTATTGCCGCAAATGGTTGTGCTCCTAAAATGTTTCTTAAAACAAATAAGAGATCAATACCATTCCTGTCCATTTGGGTAGACTTGGCTTTTGGTATGGTTATTTTTCTCTATTTTAAAGGTTGGGATGCGATTGCAACATTTTTGACATGTCTTTTTGCTTTCTCATATGCTATTGCGCCTGTGTGTATGGCTGCTTTAAGGTACCAGGCACCGGATAGAAAACGTCCATTAAAACTTCCTTTTGGTATGGTTTGGGCATACTTTGCATTTTATATTTGTACATTGTTTATTTACTGGACTGGTTGGACAACTCTTTCAAGGGTTGGATATTTTCTTATTTTTTGTTTAATAGTGGTTTTGATATTTCATTTTATTCAGATTATTAAAGGATCTAAGAGTGATCTGGATTGGCATGCTTCTTTATGGATGTGGCCGTATTTTATTGGTATTCTAATTATTTCATCTCTTGGTAATTTCGGAGGCGGATATGGAATACTGCACCCTGTTGTTATATTGATCTTAGTAGCAATACTTTGTTTTTTTATTATGTATTTAGCTGTAAAATACAAAGTTCCAAGTGATCGTGTTAATCAAAAAATTGATGAAATAACATGTGCAGAGGAATCAGGTGAAGTTAAAGAAGATGCTGCACAGGCACTTAAAAAATGGACAGAATTAAATAAAGAGTCGAACAAGGTTGAAGAGTCAGACAAAGTTGAAGAGTCGGCTAAAGTTGAAGAGTAAGGTATGTTTAATTATTCTAAAATAAGGAAATAATAAAATGAAAAATATGAAAATATCATCGTTGTTCTGTTTTATGATTGTTTCAATATTATTTTGCTGTCAGAATGCATTTTCCTATGAGGCAGCATCTATTCACGGTCCGAAATTTATAGGGCAGAGACAAACTTCTGATAAACTTAAGGGCAAGCTCTATAATGCTGTTGCGCTACTCGAAGCAGAAGGAAAAAAAGCATTTCCTGAAATCTCAAAAATGAATGATAATTTAAAAGGTAATTTTGGGATTTTTGTTATTGATCCGATAAGTGGAAAGTTAGAAGTTAGTCCTCATAAAGAAAAATTGGGTGAATATCCTTTAATATCAAAGGACTTAAATGGTAAAGTTCTTGCAAGAGAGATTATTAAAAACGAGAAATTAAGAGATAATGAAGGTTTTCTTAACTGGATGGAACATGCATATGGTCTTGTTTATAGGAATTATTTTGCGAAGCTGGCAATAACACCTATAGGGAAATTATATGTTGTTGCTATTGGAAAAAACAGTGGAGAAATGCAGAAACTTTTTGTGACAGAACTTGTTGATACTGCATGTGAACTTATGCAAAAAGAGGGACTTGAAAAAGCAATTAAGGTTTTCAATGATAAAAATAGTATGTTTAGATTCGAGGATACATATATTTTCGTATACGATAATACCAAAGAAAATAGAGGAGTTATGTTGTGTAATCCAAACTATCCTCAATATGTTGGAACAAACAGGTTGAAAGAAGCTTCAAAATATCTTGCTGACAATGAAAAATTCTATAAAGTTATTGATGATCATGGTGAAGGATGGATTCAGGATATGACAAAAAATCCGATTACAGACAAAGATCAGCTTAAAGATGTTTATGTCAAGTGTGTTGATGTAGAAGGTAAATCATACATAGTCGGTTCAGGAGTGTACGTTTATAGTGATGTTTCTGAATAGATTTAAGCTGTCAATATAAAGAATTAATTGCGATGTTGTAAGCATTTTTTTACTCATCGCATTTTTTGTTTGAAAAATACTTTTATAATTTGTCGAAAATTCTGTTTTTCTGCGTACATTATAACTTTATCTTTTACCAATAAACAAGTTTTACATATTATGGAGTAAAAAATGTTAGATATCAATCTTATAAGAAAAGAGCCTGATATGGTTCGTAATGCACTGTTGAAAAGAATGGACAGTGTTGATTTTACAGAAATACTGGAACTGGATAAACAGAAGAGAGAGTGTATTCTTGAAGGAGAAAAACTCAAAGCTAAAAAGAATGAAGTTTCTTCAAATATTCCTAAGTTAAAAAAAGAAGGAAAAGATATATCTGAATTGCTTGCTGAAATGAAGCAGGTTGGGGACGATATAAAAAATATCGATTCAAAATTGAATGAAGTTTCTACCAGATTAAATGATCTTCTTATTTCATTGCCAAATATGCCTGCCGATGATGTTGTTCCAGGTGATAAGGAGAACAACGAAGTAATCAGAGTCTGGAGCGAGAAACCTGAGTTTGTTTTTAAGCCTAAAGATCATATGCAATTAGCTGAAAAACTTGGTTTGATTGATTATGAACGTGGTGTTAAAATGGGAGGAACCGGATTTTGGCTTTATAAAGGTGATGGGGCTTTACTGGAATGGGCTTTGCTTAACTATTTTGTTGAAGAACATACTAAAGATGGTTATGAGTTTGTATTACCTCCACATCTGCTTATTAACCAGTGTGGATATACTGCCGGACAGTTTCCTAAATTTGCGGATGATGTATTCCATCTCGAAGGCGAAAAGGGAAAAGAAAGTACTCATTTCCTGCTTCCTACATCAGAAACAGCTCTGATTAATTATCACAGGGATGAAATTTTAAAAGAAGATGATCTGCCAAGAAAATATTTTTCATATACTCCATGTTATAGAAAAGAGGCTGGTAGTTATCGTGCTTCAGAAAGAGGTATGATTCGCGGTCATCAGTTTAACAAGGTTGAAATGTTTCAATTTACAAAACCTGAGGATTCAGATAATGCTTTAGAAGAGCTGATCAATAAGGCTGAAAGACTTGTTCAGGGATTAGGTTTACATTATCAGGTATCAAAACTTGCAGCAAAAGACTGCAGTGCTTCTATGGCTAAAACTTACGATATTGAAATCTGGATTCCAAGTATGAATGAATATAAGGAAGTAAGCTCAGCCTCAAATGCCAGGGATTATCAGGCAAGACGTGGTAATATTAGGTTTAAACGTAAAGAAACAAAAAAGAATGAATATCTGCATACCCTGAATGCTTCCGGGTTGGCTACCAGCAGACTCTATCCTGCAATTCTTGAACAGAATCAGCAAAAAGATGGTAGTATAAAAGTGCCTGAAGCATTAAGAAAATGGGTTGGTAAAGAATTTATTTCAATTACGAATTAGCAGTTATGATAGTGGCGCTCGAGGACGAGCGCCCTCCACAACGCTTGAATAAATTTATGATTTTAAATCGTGTTCTGGAGGGCTGTTGTCCTCAACAGCCGTACAAATCGTATTGCATGTATCTTTTATCTGATCATTATCTTTGGTTATAGGCGCCCGGGTACGAGCGCCCTCCATATATCCGGATATTCCCGGTGGTTTGAGCTGAGACGAGCGCCCCCATTCCTGCAATAGCTTTTATTTATATATTTCGCTTGGCGTTAAAACCAATATTCCACCTTTTATTGTATTGTTCAAATCGAACTTTTCTACTTGAATTGAAAAGGATTTTTCTTCCAGCTCAAAAGAAGTTCGAGATATATCAATAGCATCATCTACTCTTAATAAAGAAAGAATATATTCAGAAATATCTTTATCAAAAACAGCTTCGATAGGAGTTTTATAAACTTTTTCAGCCAATGGGGGTAATAAGCTAACTGCAGCGTTATTTGCCAGTAAAATTTTACCTGTTATGTCTACTGCAAGTATCGGAGTAGGAAGCTTTTGCAGGATGTTCTGATATATCTTCATAGAGAAATTATTTGTTTTGTTTTTTTTCTCCAAATAATTATTGTCTGCCTGTAATTCTATATTTTGTTTTTGAAGTCTGCGCATGAGAATTCTATTCTGCTTTAATAAGTCATGATATTCCAGACACTGTTTTACTGTTATTTTAAACTCTTCATTATCCCATGGTTTATGACAAAAACGATAAATTTGTCCTTCATTTATAGAAGCTACTACGTTATGAAAATCTGCATAACCAGAGAGAATTACTCTGATCGTAGTGGGATAGATGTCTTTTACTATTTTAAGTAATTCGAGACCATTCATTTCAGGCATTCGATAGTCTGAAACTATTAATTCAACAGGATTTTCTTCAAGTAATTTTAAGGCTTCATTACTATTTGAAGCAATATAAATAGTATAATTATCTTTTCTAAAAAGTCTTTCTAATGAACTTAATACTATTGGTTCATCATCAACAAATAAAATAGTTTTTTGAGTCATTATCTTCTCCTATTAAATATACGATTTGTTGATTCTTAAATAAATCTGTTTACAGCTTTACGGTTTCTACTGATTTACTATTTTTTGTCCAGCGGAAGTTTTACAGTAAATATTGTCCCTTTATTGATTTTGCTTTCTATCTCTATCGTTCCTTTGTGTTTCTCAATAATTCCATGACTTACAGAGAGTCCAAGACCTGTTCCTTTACCAACATCTTTTGTCGTAAAAAATGGATCAAATATTTTACCGATATCTTTTTTAGCAATACCGGTTCCTGTGTCTTCTATAGTAATTACTACATTATTACCTTCTGTATATGTGCAAATGGAGATAGTACCTTTTATAGGTATTGATTGAGCTGCATTTACAATCAAATTCAGAAATACCTGGTTAATTTCCCCCGGATAACATGAGATAGGCGGTATATCTCCCAGTTCTTTATGTACAGTGCATTTGTATTTTAATTCGTTATGAGCGATTTTCAATGCAACTTCCAGCTCTTTATTAATATTAACTTTATCTTTGGCAGATTTATCAATATGAGCAAAAGTTCGCAGATTTTTAATAATATCTTTTATACGCTCTGCACCTGTTTTAATTTCTGATAATATTGTAACTGTGTCATCTAATACATATTCCAAATTTTCATTTGATTTAATCCTGTCAATCTTTTCTATTTGATTAGAAATACCTTCTGTATAATTGATAAGTTTGATTTTAGATTCAAGTGAATTGTATTCAGTTAAAAGGGTTTTCAAAACTTGGAAGTATTCATTGGCTGTGGAAATATTACTAATAACAAAGCTTATTGGATTGTTTATTTCATGTGCAATTCCAGCAGACAATAGCCCTAATGAATTTAACTTTTCCGATTGGATCAGTTGTTGTTGTGTTTCCTTAAGTGTTTGAAGCGATTTTTCAAGTTTTTTGGTTCTCTGTATTACAAGCTGTTCAAGTTTTTCATTTGTTTCTTTAACCTTTTCTTCTGCTTCTTTCCTGATAATTATTTCCTGTTCTATTATTTTATTTTTTTGTATTGCTTCAAATGTAATACCTAGAACAGGGAAGCAGTAACTTAATACATTTGACCATTGGGCTACTTCGAAATATGTATCGAATAATTGTTTTGAGAATGATAGGTAAAATTCTCCGTAGATATTTAGAATAATACAAGCCAGCAATGTCCCTGAAAAAATGTCTCTGTAAAACAAAAAACGTTTTACAATAAGCATAAATGCAATACAGAACATTAAAGCTGTAAGGAAATCTATTGGCCTTGAAATAATTCTGCCTGAATAGATGAAATCAGGCAACGGAGTATAGAAAGCTAATGTTGTAGTAATACCACTTACAACAATTGCAAGTATTGAAAAAATAATTGCATTCTTCTTAAGATCCTTCCTTGCTTTAAGGGTTTCATGCTCAAGCATTGCCGCTGTAATAATCATTATTCCTAATACAGACCATCTTCCTGAGATATACGTGCCGGGAATTAAATTCCACACATGCATATGTGCCATTTTTATTATATCATGGTAAACTAGAATTCCATGAAACAAATTTTCTGTTGCGCAAATGTAAAATCCCAGACTTATGATTAAAAAGAATCTATTACTTGTATTCAAATAATAAACAATACAGGCTAATGCTGACATAAAAGCAATAAACGAACTGACCATTTCCAGTGATGCATGTATTTCTATTGTGCTGTAGAAACTCGATAGTGCTACTATTGGAGATATAATGAAAAACAGAACTATGATGACAAAACATCCTATAATATATTTGTCAGAGGCTTTTCTGTTTTCAATTGAATTTTTTGGCAGGTTCATTTTTTATATTTTTTCGAATTTGTTTAAAAATTATTGGCAGTAAAACCAGAACCAGGTTTATTGAATAAATTGCAAACATTGATTTAGTGACCGGTATGTTCCAGTAAGCAAAAACTATTCCTGCTACAGCCGCGTCAAAAGAACAGTATAATAATATGATTATAATTATCATTGATTTTATAGAAATAAATCTATTTGACTTTCCATTAGTAAGTGTTTTTTGTTGGGGATCGTAGACAGAATAAAGATAAATACCTGATAATACCATTAATATTATAAACAGGTATAATAGGATTAAATGATTTTTGTAGGGCGGGATTATATCTTTATGAATCATAATTCCGGCAAAACAAAGTAGTGTATGAAGGAGAGGGCTAAATACAATTAAAATAATATTGGATTTAGCTCTTCCTGATGTTAACGAAGAAATAAAAAAGGAATCAATACTTACTAAAAATGATAACAGAATTAACATATTATTTTCCCTTTTTTTCTGTAGCATAACCAAGTATATATATTCAATATTTATAGGGAGTTGAATATCAAATTATATTATATTTTTTACCTGCGGCTTCTACAAAGGGTTTTAAATCTTCTATTAATTGTTTGAACTGTTCAGGGAATAGTGTCTGCTGTCCATCAGATAGAGCTTCTTTAGGGTTATAATGAACCTCTACCATAATACCATCTGCACCGCAGGCTGCGGCTGCTTTTGCCATTGGTTCTACAAAACTTCTCACCCCTGTGCCATGCGATGGATCAACTATTACCGGTAGATGACAGTGTTCTTTTATGAATGGAATAGCATTTAAATCAAGTGTATTTCTTGTTGCAGTTTCATAAGTACGTATGCCTCTTTCACAAAGGATTACATTAGGGTTTCCCTCAGCAACAATATATTCAGCAGCCAGGAGAAGTTCATTTACAGTTGCTGACATTCCTCTTTTTAATATTACAGGTTTTTTGCTTTGTCCTACAGCCTGTAAAAGTCTGAAGTTTTGCATATTTCTAGCACCCACCTGGAATGCAGAAGCGTATTCCTCTACATCTTTTACATCCTGAACTTCGATTACTTCTGTTACTGTCGGTATATCAAATTCTTGTGATATACTTTGTAATATCCTGAGACCTTCCAATCCTAAACCCTGAAAGCTGTAAGGACTTGTTCTTGGTTTAAAGGCTCCGCCTCTAAGACAGTGGCCACCATATTGCTTTACTATTTGAGCCGTGTTCTGAAGTTGCATTTCAGATTCGATGGCACATGGTCCGGCAATAACAGTAAAATTATTGCCTCCAACCGGTACATTTCCAATTTTTATAATAGAATCTTTAGGGTAGAGCTCTCTGCTTACAAGTTTATAAGGAGATAATATTGGTGTAATACTCTCAACCATAGGATGGTTTTCAATATGGAGCTGAGCTATTTTTCTTTCATCTCCGATTGCGCCTAGAACGGTACGTTCTACTCCCGGCATATACAATGGTTTTAGATCTAGCGATGCAATCTTTTCCATAATCTCATCTGCATCGATTTTAGAAGCTTCAGGTTTAAGTAAAATTATCATAATTATATATTGCTCTTAATTTGGATTTATTGTATAACTAAGTAAAAACAGTTAAATATATATTAAATTAGACATTTTTATATATAATTGTTAATCTTTAATATAGATTATAAATAATATATTGAAAATTATAGTTCAAAGATATTAAAAATAAGAAAGTAATAGTAAAATGAAAACTTTTACCTGTACTTATGAAGGAAAAAGTGTTAAGTTTTCTGTCTTTGGAGTGAGCCTAAGCGAATTATCAATTATTAATTTTGACTATTAATTATTTTATGAGTATTTATCCAAAAAATAGCGTAATAATGGCACCACTTGCCGGATATACAGATTTACCTTATAGACATTCTTTAAGGAGACATGGATGTTACTATGCGTTTACGGAGATGGTTGATACAGGTTCTCTTATATATGCAAAAAAGGTTACGAGAAACTTTTTAGACAGGGCTGATGATGAAAGTTGGCTTGGAGTTCAGATTGTTGGTGCCAAAATAGATGAAGTGGAAAAAGCTGTTGATATTATTAATCAGAGAGAGTTTTCTGTTTTAGATTTAAATCTTGGTTGCCCGACTCCAAAGGTTGTTCGTAAAGGAAAGGGTGGCGGTTTAGGGAGAAATCCTGATCTTGCTGCAAAAATACTGGAGCTTATGGTTAAAAAATCTAAGTTTCCTGTTACAGCTAAAATTAGAATACAGGATACAGAAGACCCTGCTTCAACAATATATCTTTCAAAAAAACTAGAAAGTGCCGGAGCTCAGACTATAACAGTGCATGGAAGACTTTTAAAAGCTATTTATTCAGGTCCCTGTTATACAGATATTATTAATGCTGTCCGGGAATCTGTTAAGGTTCAGGTTATTGCTAACGGTGGTGTAATGGATTATGACAGTTATGTAAAGCTTAAAAATGATACTGGATGCAGTGAAATAATGATAGCTAGAGGCGCGATGGGAAACCCATGGATTTTTCAGGGAATTATAAACGGGAATGATGTTTATCCTACAACCGAGGAACTTTCTGATGAAATAGAGAGTCATGTTCTTGAGACTATTGATTATTATGGAGAGGAAATGGCAATGAAGCTTTCCAGAAAGTTCATTCTTGACTATCTTGGAGGACGGGGCTATACAGGTAAACTGAAATGTAAAGTTGCTACTGTATCATCTTTATATGAATTCAAATCTTTTATGGAAGAAGTAAGAAAAGGCCCAACTGAAAGATATAAAACCTGGGCAAAAAAATTTCTTTAGTTAGATATTTTCTGAAATTATAAAACATAAACCGCTATTTAAGTCATTGTAACAAACTTGAATAGCGGTTTTTGTTATATTGTTTACAGAGAATAGATTTTATCCAATTTGTAAACTAGTTATTTTTAATAATTATATTAAATTCATATGAACTGAACTTCCTTCCACTTCAGGAACAAACAGTACAAATGACTGATCCCTGTCCCAGCAGTATTTCGGAATAAAACCAGGTCTTTCAGGTTTTTCATTTTTGTTAACCTTCATTTGCTTATATGCCTGAGGGTTAACATTGAATCCCCAATAACATATACTATAATCATTTGTTAAGTTATAGTCTACAGACGGAGTAGTAAAACCATAACCGTTTTTAGTTGTAGAATTTGTATAAGTACGACTGGTGCTTTTAACTGTTACTTCTCCTTCAGTTTCAGCTAAACCGAGTTTGAATTTCCAATAACCGCCGTGTCCCTGTTCCACAATATCATCACTATTTTTGAATGTTGAAAATTCCATCTGAAAATTGAAATCTGACTTCCAGCCATATCTAAAATACTTGCCTGGTGATTCTGGTGCTAACCATTTTACAGGACGATCTTTAAATGTATCTTTACCTGCATAAATCTTTTCTTCATCATTAGCAAGTTTTTTCAACTCATCGAGAATATTATAGTTTTCGTTGCTTGCCATAGAAACCTGACTTATTAAGTCTTTTTCATTGTCAAATTCAAACAGATTTCCATTACCGTTATTAAATTCAATAGTTTTCTTTTCCAGACCATCAGACATCGCGCTATACACTTCTGTACTTTCATCCCAGGTAGTATCAGGATTATATAAATCAAAATGGTTCATATCAATTTGTCCGCTATTTTTATCAGTACGCACTCCACCTGACAGTTGAACAACTGTTCCTAAGCCTTTGACTTCAGGATAGGTCATTTCTTCATTATCTTCCCAGACTAATTCACCAGTCAACAGAACAGGCAGTTTTTTAGTGTAGATAATAGTTCCTTTATTTCTGTAATCAGACAGTTTATCAAAATTTTTAGATATTGTTAGATCTCCGGAAAAACTTGAACCATCATTTTCCTTTACCATATTATTCAAAAATCCCTGATAACCAACATGATATTCAAATGGTAACCTCTTGCATTCTTTTCCCATGCCGGCAGACCATCCAGCATTAACACCGGATTCAGTTTCTACTCCCTGGGTTTTAACATTGCCGAAATTAACAGAAAGTTGTGTCTTGTTTGCATTCGAGGTCTGATTATCATTTACAGCTGTAACCGGATATCCAAGAAATATTGCTAATACCTGTCTACCCTGTTCATCACAACGTCTTAATGCTTCACCTTCATTTCTATTTTTTATTGAATTCTCACTATCTATGTACTCATCTTTTCCTATAAGTTCTCTTTTATCATTTTGACCTAATTTAAGTTTACCTACAAAAGAGTTGGTTTTACTTCCTTTTTCAAATAATGCTTTAACACCACCTCTTACCTTAGTTCCATTCATTTCATTACCTTTAATTTCAAGATCATTTTTTTCCAGTGTCAAAGCAGGCCCCCTATTGTTAAAGTATATTGAATCGCAGCTGCGATACAACTCAGCCAAATCTTCTTTAACCTTGCTTTTACTTCCGCCTTCGGCAAAACTCCAGCAAGCATATCTTGAATTATTTCCACTTTGAACCTTAGTAAATAAGGACTTCTGCTTGTCATATTCAAATGTATGCGGAACTGTTTTCATGTTCCAGTCGTAATAATATGCATCACCCCCACTGCCTTTACCATTTTTAAATCTAGCATGAGATTCCATAGTGTGATAAGTAAATGTAGACTTATTAGTATCATTATATAAACCCAATGCACTTATTCCGCCACCACATATTCCTCTCACAAATTTTTGTTCACCTTTACTGACGGAGTCCATTATTTTTGACGGATCAAAAGTACCTAAAGGTTTGTAATCCATTATATAATTTCCAAATGCCGGATCTCTATGCGGCAATTCATTTCCCTTCAATATATTGTGGAAATAAATGCTGGATGAAACAGTCCAGAAATTATTATTTACTCCATTATTTCCAGCCGGCCTGCTTACCTGAACAAAAATTGGAGGGCAACGTCTATCACTGGGCATTGGATCGACTAACATTGAATTGATATCAAGTACGTCAATACCTCTGACAATATTACCAAAACTCCAGGATCCTCTATACTCAAGTTTGCGCTCTGTCAAAATCTTGCCGTCTTCAGTGTAACTTTCGGTATATTTGAATAATTTGCAGTCGTGACTGTAGCATGAACTGCTTATAGCCCAAAGTTCAGGCTCATCTTCAAATTTTTCTCTCAAATCAAACCAGAATATCTGCATATACTTTTTGGGCCAATCTGGAAAAGTATAAGTCATATTGTCAAGATTAATATTTTCGATATTGATTATTGACGTACTGTTTCCATCCCAGGTACATGTGCCTATTCCATCTTCCAAATCATTATGTCCTACGCAAATATTGTCCACCATAAAAAGTTTACCATTAAGCTTAGAATCCTGATTATTATGATCCAGCATGGCAACATAACGGTCTCCCAGTTTTCCTACTATGACAACCTGTCCAATTACATCATCACCATAGCTTAACTTCATCTTCATACGTGCTCCGCTTTTTCCAAGAACAAAACTATCACCTTTTCCATCCATGTGGGTAGAATCAGCTCTTGCACTTTCTACGCCGGCAACAGCTATAAAAATAAATGCTGCCAATACAAGCATCATCATTTTTAATTTTTTGAAAATTCTTTCTCTCATAGGATTTTCCTTGTTTAATTTTAGTATTTGTTTCATTTTTCCATTTTCCTTTCTAATGTTTTGTTTATAAAACAGAAAATTTTTAACCACGACTTTATTTTAATTCTGGTATTCTGTTATGCTATTTTTATTTTTCTTAATTCAATAAAATAAACAAATTGTATACATTTAATAAATGCAAAGTAAATATAAATGAGTTATAATATCTTTATGAGTTGAAAATTAGGAAAGGTAATGAGTATGAAATTTTATTATGAGATGTTATCGAATATAAGAAAAAAGAATTACATTTCAGTAAATGATATTACTAAGGCATTGAATATTTGCAGGGCAACTTACTGGAAGTGGGAAAAGGGAATAACTATACCAAAACCAAAACAAATAAGAAAATTAGCTGATTTTTTTCAAGTATCAGTTTCTGAAATTTCTGACCTGGTGGCATTAACTGATAACAACCTTAAAAAATCTACTGATCTGTCTGAAAATATTGGTTCCTGGCTTTCTTTCTTTGACACTTCAGAGAACAGAAGTTTTAAGAAAACAGTAACTGATACCTTAACTACAGCGATAAATTTGAGCAATAAACTTAATGAAGCAGGTGTTATAATTAAAGCACTTACCACCGGGATTGATTCGTTATTTTATATTAAAAATACAGAACTTGTGTACATGACTGCTAATGATGCTTTTCTTGAAAATTTAGGTTATGATAAAAGTTATGTTGTATTTAATAAAAAAGATGTGGATTTTTTTCCAAAAAAAGAAGCAGAAGAAAATGGTTTAAAAGACGAAAAAGTAATATTGTCAAAAGAGAAAAGTATTGAAGAAGGTTTTATCCCGGGTTCCAGGAAAAAGAAATGGGGAATAATTTCAAGAGTTCCAGTATTCGATTTAAATAATAATGTTGTCGGTCTAATTACAAATATTGTTGATATTACAAATAGAAGAAAAACAGAACATGCTAATAATTTATTGAAACACTCAATTAACAATATTGATGATATAGCTGTTATTATTTATAACGTAACTGATTCTGAAATAGTATATGCTAATCCTTATTCAGCAGGTATAACGGGATATTCTATGGATGAACTTTTTAACAAGAAAAAAGATTTAGTGCTAAATATTTTCTATTCTGAAGAAGAAAAGAAAAAAGCACTGGAATACAGAAAAAAAGGAGTCTGGCCCAAAGATAGAGAAATACAGTTTAAATGCAAGGATGGCAAATTGAAATGGGCTAAGGTTTACAGTTCTAGGACACACGATTTTATGGATAATGAATATATGATTGCTGTTACAAGCGATATAACTGATAAAAAGGAATTAAGACTAATTGATTCTTTCAAAGCAGCAAAAACATTAAAAGAAAATAATGTTTCTATTGATATTATTTCAAAATCAACCGGTTTGCCGGAAGATATAATAACTGAAATTTAAAAAAATACCGTAGGTATTCTAAACTTTGGCAATATATCGAGAAATTGAACTCGATTATTATCAAAGTTTTCGAAAACCATTTTGCTTTGAGTATATTTTAATTTTTGGCTATATACCGAGAAATCAAATTCGATTTTTATAAAGTTTTTCAGTGTTAACATTAGCTAAGTCAAATATAAAAAAAAGACGCGAATTAACGCGTCTTAATTTAAATGTCGGTCTCCCTAAATATCAATAAGGAGTACCGAAATCGTCATAGGCTATGAGCCAGTAATCCATACCGTGATCCCACATATAATCCGGGATGAAGGTCAGTTTGTTTTGATGTGTTTTTTCTCCAAATTCAGCTTTTAGCGCTTTTACTGGTATGTTATATATTACTGTATTCATAGAAACATTTCCGGACTTTGATGAACTGCGAAAACCAAATTCCCAGGCCTTGCTGTCACTTGTCGATGTTCCACTGGTTTTAGTTATTGAACCGTAAACTGTATTTGATACAGAAAATATATTTTCCAATCCAATAGACATTTTTGAAGACCATGAATTAGTTGTTGAATAGTCAAAATTACTACCTTCTGTTATATTGAAAGATTCACTGCATCCAGCCTGATTTGTGATTTTTCCACAGGATTTGTATAGTACTTCAATTTTATCTCTATCTGCTAAATCTCTAAGATTATCACATATCATTCTTATATTACTGTTTCCGGACACATCTGACGCATCATACCACGCCATCCCTTTAGTCACTGCAATATCTTTACCGCTAGAACCCTTTCCCGGAACATCAGTTAAGGATTTTCTAATTTCAACGGATGAACTCTCATCCATTACAGCTGTTGTAATTACATAAGGTTTTTCATGAAGCGGCATATTAGCATATCTAACATTATATCCAAATTTTGAAGTTAGTACAGCGGATTTAAAATCCCACTTGGGCATTATCCCGATTACCATATTATACTTCCATTCATCCAATCTGTATTTGATTCCTTTTGTGATAGATTTTTGTTTTCCTTCAGTTGTTGTGTCTGCCCAGTTGTGGGAACTTCCTACAGCCATTGACGGCCTGTCGTAGATTCCTCCAAGCTGAACAGTTTTTTCTTCTCCGTATGTATCTGCTTTACCTTCATAAATATAATTATTAAAAGTACTGCTTGTAGTAACATATGACAATTTTTCATCAGTTATGGTTTTTACAGGATGAGGTGGAACACTCAGAATCATTCCCTGAACAAGCATACCTTCACCGGCGTCATGATCTAAGTCTTCAGCAACTTTAGGTTCTACACCATATCTGTCGAGTGTTGTTTTATTCCAGTCAAATATTGCATCTCCCAAACTTATGGAGTCTATATATAGCCATTCGTCACCGGGGTTGTATCCAGGTATCCATATTGCAAGCTGCTGATATCCTCTATTTGAGGACGCGTTTTTATACGAATTAGTCACAACAGTACCAAAATGTGCAGAGTTAAAGGGATTATATTTCACAGGCAATTCTTTATCAATCACAGCTCTTGAATTTAAATCTAAACTATATTTACCATCAAATTCGATGCCATATTCTACAATCCTCATTTGAGCATATTGATCCATCGAAACATTATGAAAACTGGAAAAGCCAATAACTACACAGTATATGCCATCTTTATTGACTCGTGTTGTAGCGCTTATTACACTCAACTCAGCAGGAAAAAGTGGTGGTATAAAATCAGGGAAGCATTTTTCTTTAGTTATTTGTCCAGTCTGATTTTCCTGATTGAACTGAAAAGTGCGTATATAAACTTCATCGGAAGCACTGTTGTAAGGATCATAAACAGCAATCGCGAAGTCTTCGTTATTAAACATATTCGCATTATAATTTGGATCAAGAGAAGGAACTCTTATAAGGCTGAGCAGCTTTCCATTGATTTTGTGTTCGCCATAGGGATAGGCTTCACTCACTGCAAGTTTTTCTCCGTTTTCAAAAGCCTTGTAAATATTAGTTTCAAAGTATATTACAGTCCCGCAGTTAGTTTTTACAAGCAGTTTATAGACCGGATGATCATATGATTGTCCCTGCAGCACTGTATATAATGTAGAACCGTTGACATTCTCAACCGTAATTGGCAGTGCTACTTTTTTTACAACTCCGCTCTTTGTATCTTTAACAGTAAAGACACTGTCGGTATCAACCCTGAAAAGATAGTCGCCAATTTTTACGCCTATTTTTGAATCATCTCTTTTAACAGGTTCTCTTCCATTGCCGGATAAATCATTTGCCAGATATGAAATCCTTTTTGTAGTAACGACTTTTCCATTTAAATCAACCAGTCCATGATCAGAATAGTTAACATCAATTTTGACTACTGCCATTAAATTGCCTGCGCTTATACACATCATTATAAGCCCTAATGTTAAGAGTTTAATTTTTTTCATCTTCTAATTCCTTTCACTCTGTTCTCTTTTTTATTTTGTTTAATTTCTTGGTTTAGTGATAAATTATTGGAGAAATGTAGAATTGAAAGAAAAAGAGCATGATTGTGCTGAAATCAACCCAATATTAACCATGTTATGTTGAAATTAACCATTGTTAAGGAAATAATAATAAATGCCTGGTTGCGTGTATCGCCCCTCCATGACCCGATTAAGGATAAAACGCAATGATTGCACAACTGGAGGGCGTCCGTCCTCGGACGCCAAACGTGTGTGATGAGCGGAGTAATGATCTTAGCAATACTTAATGCCTGGCTACGGAGTACCACAGCCCAGTTGTTCCCTGAAATTATTGAAATATCAGCTACTCTGAATATATTACTATATTGAAATATCTAAAATATAGTTTGTTTGGACTATGGACAATAAATATAAATCACGCAGACATCCGGCACATTGTCCTATTATAAATAAAAACAATAGGGCAAGCATTGTTTTTATTACAGTCTGTAGTAAGGACAGGAAAAAGATTTTTGCCCGGGATAAAATATTTGATTTACTTATAGACTGTTGGAGGCAAGCTGATCATTGGGTGATAGGAAAATTTGTTATTATGCCGGATCATATCCATTTTTTCTGTGCTAATGCAAACCACAATAATACTGATTTGAGTACATGGATTTCATACTGGAAACATTTAGTATCAAAAAACTGGCCTTATAAAGATGAGTTTCCAATATGGCAGCGTGATTTTTGGGATAGGCAGTTGAGAACTGGTGAAAATTACGAGAGAAAATGGTACTATTTAAGAAGTAACCCTGTAGTTAAAGGTTTTGTAAACAGTCCTGAGGAGTGGCCTTATCAAGGGGAATTAAATATTTTTAGATGGTAAAATTATTGCAGCTATTTTTATGAAGGGCGTCCGTTTTATCCGCTGAAGCTCGAAGAGTGAAGGCTAGGCCTCGGGAGCCTAATGTCAAGCGTAATTGATTGCACAACTGGAGGGTGTCCGTCCCCGGACGCCTAGAGTCAAGCATGATTGACTGGATGAATAATCCATGCAATACTTAATGTGCGGTCGGCGTGTACGCCGCCCCTCCATGCCCCGATTATAATAAAATGCAATGATTGCACAACTGGAGGGTGTCCGTTTTATCCGCTGAAACTCGAAGAGTGCCTTAATATTGCTTAACAGCCCTTTTCATTATAAGGTTATCCTGTTTCTTCCTGAGAGAATCTCTTTTATCGCCCTTGGTTTTCCCTTTTCCAATGGCTATTTCAACTTTTATCTTTCCTTTACTAAGATAAAATCTTAGAGGAATGATGGTGTTTCCTTTTTCTTTTATCTGCTGATGCAGTTTTAATATTTCTCTCTTGTGCATAAGGAGACGTCTTGGACGTTTTGGATCATGGTTAAATCTATTTCCATGTTCATATGGAGAGATATGCACATTGTAAAGAAAGAGTTCTCCATTTTCTACTTTTGCATATGTGTCAGCCATAGAAATATTTCTTTCACGACAACTTTTTACCTCAGTTCCCTGAAGTTCAATCCCAGCTTCGTATTTAGCTAAAATTTCGTAGTCATGAAATGCTTTCTTATTTCTAATTAGTGTATTATCAGGTTTTTTATCTTTTTTAGCCATTATATTTCCTCAGTATTTTCGAGCATAAAATATATACTATAATTGTAAAAGATAAAATCAGATACCTTCTTTTAATAAAAAAAGCTGAATTTGCTGATAAAAAGTATTTTCAGCAAATTCAGCTTTCAGAATAATGTATTAACGATTAATTTACAGCATTATTATAAGCTGATTCTGTATCTAAATATGAACTGTAGCTCCAGCTCAGATTTGGAAAACTGGTTTCTTTTCCAGTATTTCTATCAATTTGCTCTGACATATGCATGTCATATTTTTCAGCAATTACATTTGCTGATTTAACTATAGCATTTCCACTGTTTATTAGACCTGAAATTATTTCATTGAATTCTTTTGAATCTTTTTTATAAGTACCTGGCTTAAAATCTTTGTTTCCTGTTATCTGCCTGAAAAAGCTTATAACTTTTGGTGTAGAAGATTTTTCATCAGGAATAACGATTTCACCAAGTACTTTGTACTCAGAAACCAAATTGTAACAATAGCGTGCCATACCTACTGTAGAGATAAACCATGGATTTGCTTTTTTAGTTATGTCTGACCAGCTGAAACCGGTATAGTGGTCACTTGGATAACGACCAAGGTATGGACCGCATCCATCTTCAAAAAGTATTTTGTTATTGATTGCATATACATCAATACCTAATGAATACGGAGGATTTACATCTGTTGCAACATTAGCATTTAATAGGTAATAAGCAGTTTGAATCATTTCATTGCTATAGGGCAATACATTGAAGCTATTTATTTCTTCTCTTAGCTTCTTGTAGTATTTAAAGCGTTTAAGAGTGTTGTAAGTTTGTGATCCTTCCTGCATATCGTCAAAAATATTACCATATAAAGAACCAAGTACTACTGAAATATTTAATCCTGCAGCTCTCTGATATTTTTCATACCATTTATCCAGATTTTTGATAGGCTTTTCTTTAGCATCCTGCAATTCTGTAATAATTGTCATTGTAATCTGTGGTTTAGGAAGGTTATGTTTTTCTCCGTAATATTCCCATTCCTGATAGAATGATTTTAGGTTTACAGCAATGTTATATGCCTGCTTTAAACATTTTCCAGGCCATTTTTTATATCCAAGTTGTTTTGCAAGTGCAGCACCTTTGACAAGAGCGATCAGATCAAGCATTTGAGTATAATAATGATGACCATGTGTCATTTCCCAAAGCCCTACAGTTATATCATTCCATTTTTTTGTAATAAATTTCAATTCATAACCAATAAGGTCTGTTTTTGGAGTTTTAGGATTGAAAATATTTTTTACAACAAACTCTTTGTTTAGTTCAACTGTTTTATCATCTGATATTTTTATGGTTTGAGGATTGTTAATAAATATTTCAGACATATAAGTTAACCCTCTTACTCTGGCAGGAGGTCCGTCAGCCTGGAAAGTTCTTGGAGCCTGTTTTGAATCTACATAGAACATGCTGATATCGGCTGGATTTTGAAATACTGTTTTTGGAAGCCAGTTAGTTATGTAGTTATAGAGATAATGTCCGTACTTCTGGATATCCTGTGTATTTTTTGCTTGAATAGCTTTTTCATATAAAGATGCAATAGTATGCATAGAAATTGCAGTATCCCTGGCCCATGTGTATTCGTAACCATTTCCCAGTGATGAAGATTTATCAACAGGAGCAGCAACCATTGCACCGGGGATAGATGAACACTTATAATCTTTGCTCTTGTATTGGAAAACATTATCTTTAGTTGCAATATTTGCTTCCAGATGTGATGTGGCCAATGCTGTACCCTTTTTTGTAAAAGGGGCATTTGGCGTTTCTGAGGCTGCTAGAAGGCTGCCTGTCATAAGACATGCTGTGGTTAAGGCTAGAAGCCGACTAAACTTGTTCTTGCTTGATGTCATTTGATCTCCTTGTTTTTTTTAGTTATAATAATCCTAGGGCATTGTAGTATAAAAGGTTTATTCCCAATAAATTATGTTTTAATCTAAATCAGGTATAAAAACAAGGTGCTTTACTGAAGAAATTTTAAAAAATATTTACCTTAGATAAAAGTTTTGATCAAATTAATCCTTTAAGATATTTTTGTCTTAGATCTTTTGGAAATTTTTCTATTGCATATCTCAGCATAGTTCTTGGCATTAATTTATAATGCTTTCTTAAAAAGTCCTGTTCTCGTGCTAAGTTTCTGTTTCCGATTTCTCTTAACATCCAGCCAACTGCTTTATGTATAAGATCTTCTTTATCCTGCAATAATATTTCAGAAAGTTTTAGGGTGTCTTCAAACTTTTCCTTTCTAATAAAATAAAAAGTTGACATTATTGAGATTCTTCTTTCCCATAGCGAATCAGATATAGCCATTTGATATAAAATATCTTTATCCTTATCAAAAATGTAAGCCCCAACAATATGTTCAGCAGAACAGTCAACCAAATCCCAATTGTTTATATATTTGGTATTATCAAGGTAGAGTTCAAATATTTGTTTTTTGGTTATCTGGTCTGTTTTTTTGTTTTTGCATTGAAGAACAAGAATGAAAAGCGCCAATTGGCGTTCTTCATGATATTTTGATTTTAAAAGTTCTGTGAGAGTATTAAAGGAGGTGTTTTTAAATTGTTTATACAAATTTCTTATTGTCGGAACTCTTATTCCTAGAAAAATATCACCTGCACCATATTCACCTTCACCGGTTTTAAAATAACATTGATGGTGTTCTGCCTGTTCATGGCTGGCAAGCTGTCTTATTGTATTATATATGTTGTTCAGTTCTGTCATAATAATTTAATATCTTTCAGGTTTCTTTTATTTTCCCGGTTAGAATGTAATTTTTTTTATAAATCTTATCTCTGTCGGATAAAGGTAGACTGTTGTGTATAACTCAACAGTCGTTATACACAGTGTTCTTTTTACGACTTAGCCGCTTTGGAGTGCGATGATTAAATCCATCGCTTTCAATAATGCCGGTTGTTCCGCCATTACCAGTGTGTTGTCTAGCTATATTACACAAAACATGCAATTCACACGTTTGAAAAGCCGAATCTAATCGGCTTAAACCAAAGCGAAAAATCTAATTTTCGCACTCCAAAGAGCTTCTCTTTTAAATACGGAACTATAAAAAAGAACACTGCATATATTCAGTCAATGTTGTTTAATTAAGATATGGAATAATCAATATCAAAATAATTCTCTTTAAAAATAATTATAATTTTAAACTGATAATGGAGAACTTTCGTTTTGGCAGCCTTTGTCATACATCAGGATATTGCTAGTCTTTTTTATAAGATGCTTTCAAGTGTAGATTCCTGTGAGTTACCAGTCAACATATCTTTAATATTGAATTTACCTGTTTCTGCTTCTTCAGGGCCGATATAAATAGCATTTGCAGCTTTTGTTCGGTTTGCTTTTTTGAAGAAAGCTTTTGGTTTTTCAGGTTTTAATGATATGTCACAATTTGAGCCTTTTGCTCTAAGTTTTGAAACAACTCTAAGAGCCATCTTACGGCAGTCAGAACTCATAAAACCTATTGAATATTCTATTTCAGAATCTTTACCAGGTGTTTTATTTAGATCTGCCAGAAGCTCTGCAATAACTACATCCCCAAAACCGAGTCCTACACATGACATTACTTCTCCGCCAAGTTTACTCAATAAATTGTTATACCTTCCCCCTCCGAATACGGCTCTTAATTTTCTATTAACATCAAAAGCTTCAAATACAATTCCGGTATAATAAGCCAGGCCTCGAATTATAGAAATATCAAAAACCAGATAGTCTGCAAAACCCATTTGTTCTGCAATAGTAAACAGTTCTTTTATTTCTGCAATAGAACTGTTGCCAGCTCCTAATTGTTCTGTTATCTGCTCAAGTGATTGAATGTTCATTAGTTCAAAAACTTTATCAATATCTTCCTGGGGAACACCTTCTTCTTTCAGCAGTTCCTTCATCTGTTCGTCTGAAATTTTACCTTTTTTATCTATAACCAGAAAACATGCTGCAAAGTGTTTAGAATCAATGCCCGATTTGTCAAACAGTTCGCCAAGTATTTTTCTGCTTCCAATATGGACTTTGAGATCACTGCTTGTTAGTCCCATTGCCTGTATGGCTTCAATTGCTGTTGCCAGTACCTCTGCTTCGGCCATTACAGAATCTTCACCAATAATATCAAGATTCCATTGATAATGCTCCCGTTTACGACCTCTTGTCATTCTTTCATATCTGAAGCATTGTCCTATTGCAGCCCATTTGACCGGAAAATTTAAAGCTTTTTGTTTGCTTATAATCATTCTTGCCAGAGAAGGAGTTAATTCAGGTCGGAGTGCCAGGCGTCTATTGCTTTTATCTTCAAAAGTATAAATCTGATCGGAAATTTCCTCTCCAGATTTTCTTTCAAGCAGTTCAAGAGTTTCTACTACGGGTGAATCGTAGAACTCAAAACCATGAACTTTTGAAGCATTACGCCAAAAATTAAATATTGCTTCATGTTCTCTATATTCTTCAGGATAGAAGTCACGCATTCCTCGCGGTGCCGCATATTTAGCCATAAGTATGTTTATCTCCATTTATATATAATTTTCAAATAAAAATATAATTTCTATCATTTGGTTTTAATCAATGCAAAATCAAACTTAAGAGTGAAAATTACTTTCTCTTAATCATAATCTTGGATTTTATTTCTATTGAAAGCTTTGAAAATCCAATATTCAAACTACTAAATATAAACAGATAGACGGATATTTCGAGTTTTATATAAATTATTTTTAATTGTTAGCTTTTCTGTGTCAGTGGATTTTTTATGGCAAGTAGGCTAAGATGGGAATATGAGAAATTTAAAATTAGATAAATATCTGAAAAGAAAAAGTATGATACGAGAGGTCTACTTTAATAAATACCTTGATTTGAAAAAATTTAAAATTGGCGTTGTTATACCTGTTTACGGCGAATATGAGTTTATTGGGGATACTCTTGCTTCTCTGTCTAATAATGAATCAAAAGTATTAGATGAAACTTTAGTTTTACTTGTTATAAATAGTCCGGAGTTAAATTCTAATTCTATTTATGTTGAAGAGAATAAAAATCTTTTATATGAGTTGCAAAACAAATCTTTTATTGAAAAGTTTGATTTAGGTAAATTAAATTTAGCATGGATCGATGCAGCATCGAATGAAGATAAAGTTCTTCCTGGTAAAGGTGGTGTAGGGGTTGCCAGAAAATTGGGTATGGATTCTATTCTTAATTTCCTTGATTGGAATTATGCTCCAGTGATTATCAGTCTTGATGCTGATACCATTGTTGAACCTAACTATCTATCAGTAATAAATATCTTCTTTGAAGAGAATAGTGAAATTGTTGCAGCTACTGTAAATTTTAAACATTTAGCGGGTGCATCAAAAGAAGAAGAGAAAGCTATTCGTGAATATGAATTATTTATTCACGACTATGTGAATAAATTGAGATATGCCGGGTCTCCTTATGCATTTTTTACAATAGGTTCAGCAATGGTTTGCAGAGGAGATGCTTATATTCGAGTTGGAGGTATGAAGCAAAATAGAGGAGGGGAGGATTTCTATTTTTTACAGGACTTGAGAAAACTTGGTGAAGTGGGAAATATTACAGATACTACAGTTTACCAATCAGCCAGACCTTCAGATAGAGTGCCATTTGGTACTGGACCAAAAATTCAACAGTGTATTGATGGGCATAATGTATTATTTTATAATCATAAAATTTTTCAAGTTCTGAAAAAAGTGATTCACGGTTTAGAAAGTTGGATAAGAACTGGAGAAATCGATAATCCACAGCAATTTATTGAGGGTTTATCACCTGAGGCAAAAGAATATTTCAGATTATTGAATTTTAACTCTATCTGGTCTAAAATTTTAGAAAATAATTTAAAAAGAAATAAAGAGATTGTTGCATCAGATTACAAAAAACTTATTTGGGCATTTCATGTTTGGTTTGATGCTTTTAAAACTTTGAAGTTTATTCATTTTCTAGAACGAAATTATCCTGAAAAATATCATAAAGAAAGGAATATAGAATGGAACAGGTAATGTTCGGAGTCTCGATTATCATACTTGTCAGTGCTTTTTCAACTAAGCTTTCAAAAAAGTTTAATGTTCCTTTGCTTATCATATTTTTGGCTATAGGCATGCTTGTAGGATCAGAAGGTATAGGGAAAGTTTATTTTGATGATAATAACATTGCTTATATTATTGCCACGCTTTCTCTTTGTTTTATTCTTTTTACAGGAGGATTAGAAACTCAGGTTGCAGATATCAAGCCTATTCTTAAAGAAGGGGCGTCTCTTTCTATTTTTGGGGTTTTTCTTAATGCGATTTTATTCGCTGTTCCGATATATTTCTTTACTAAGCTCAATTGGGCAGAATCTTTTCTTGCATCAGCTACAGTTGCGTCAACAGATGCTGCAACTGTTTTTTTTCTGCTGAAATTTAATAATATAAATCTGAAATATAGATTAAGAAATATTTTAGAGTTTGAGTCAGGAAGCAATGACCCGATGGCTTACATCCTGGTTTTGGTATTTATTTCTGTTGCCAAGGCAGAAGGTGGTTCCTTTTTATATTATGTAGGCTTTTTCTTAAGTCAGATGGCGATAGGACTTGGCATGGGGTTTCTTTGCGGGTATTTGTCTGAAATAATCTTAAAAAGATTAAAGCTAAGGATAGAAGAACTATATTCCATTGTTCTTGTAGGTATTCTGCTATTGACATTCTCCGCGACTAACCTTGTTTATGGAAATGGTTTTTTGGCTATTTATATTTTAGGGATAATGCTTAGAACAAAAAAATACCTGTTTAAAAATAGTACAATTAAGTTTTTCTCTGTAATTTCATGGTTTATGCAGATGATACTTTTTATATGTTTGGGACTTTTAGTTTTTCCGTCTCAATTATGGCAGTTTTCTATAGTAGGTATAATATTGGCTTTGATACTTGTTTTTGTAATTCGTCCATTGAGTGTTTTTGGGACATTGTATTTTTTTGGAAAAAAGCTTAATACTCAAAGTAAAATATATCTTTCATGGGGTGGTCTTAAAGGTGCTGTTCCTATTGTTTTTGCTATTTTTGTAGCTGTTTCCGATGTGCCAAATGCTAATACTATATTTAACCTCATTTTCTTTATTGTTATTGTTTCAGTACTTATTCAGGGTATGACATTGCCTCTTGGTGCAAAAATATTAAAGCTTAATGAAGATGAAGAAGAGGTAATTAAAGAGAAATCAGATACGGAGGAACTCGAATATTTTGAAGATCAAATGCTTGAATTAAGCGTTTTAGATAATTCAGATTATATTGATAAAGAAATAAAAGATATAAAACTGCCTGATAATTCTCTAATTATTTTTATAAAAAGAGAAGATGAATATATACATCCGAAAGGAAATACTAAAATTCTTGTCGGAGATAAACTTGTTATAATGTGTAAAAATAAAGTGGAATTTTTCGACTTTATAAATAATCCTCATTTAGCTTGAATCTATTTCTACTTTTTATATATTATTAACCTTTACTTTCGGGGAAGAGTAAATTCATCTTAGGTGTATTCTACCTATAAATTACTCAATAAAATTAAATACAAATATTATATATTTAGAGGAGGAAACTTATATGGAGTCATCTGCATTGATTAATGATTCTTTTGGTATTATTGCAGTCTTATTAGTAGTGCCGGCGGTTATTTATACATTAGCCGGAACAAAAGGTGGTGCAAAACTTTTTGCTATTATTCCAAGTCTTGTTTTTGCATATTTTGTTCCGACTATATTGTCTGCATGTTATGTTATTCCAATGAAGGCTCCTGTATATTCTGATATAAAATTATATCTTCTTCCCGCAAGTTTGCTTTTACTTACAATTTCTGTAGACATTAGAGGTATTTTAGGGCTCGGTTATAAAGCTGTAATCATGTTTTTAGCTGCAACTGCGGGAATTGTTATTGGTGGTCCATTATCCCTATTGATTTTTAAAAATATGCTTCCGCCGGATGTTTGGCAGGGGATGGCTGCTTTGGCTGGTTCATGGATTGGCGGTGGTGCTAATTTTATTGCTATTGGAAATGCGGTTGGAGCAACAAGTACAATGCTCGGTATGATGGTGATTGTAGATGTATTAGCTTCAAATATATGGCGTGGTGGAGTCTTTTTCCTTGCAGGTAAAGCTAAGGTTATTGATGAGTATTTTAAAGCTGATAGTTCGTCTATTGATGATCTTATCGAAAAAACAGTTAAATTCCAGGAAAAAACCAAAAGAATACCATCAACTGTTGACTATATGGTTATGCTTGGGGGCACATTTGCAATCACTTGGATAGCATTGAAGGTTGGGAATATTTTGCCGGAAATTGGGACAATCATTTCACATAGTACCTGGAGACTTATTATTATTACTTCTGTTGGTGTAATATTGTCTTTTACAAGAATCAAAAACTATGATGGAGCTGGAGCTTCAAAAATTGGTTCTGTTCTTCTTTATATGCTGATTGGAGTGATTGGTGCAGGGGCTGATGTAAGAGAGGTTATGAACTATCCGCTTCTTTTTGCTATGGGGATAACCTGGATTGCAATTCATGTTATTATAATGTTTATTGTCATGAGAGTTATAAGAGCTCCATTATTCTTTATGGCAGTAGGTTCACAGGCTAATGTAGGTGGTGCAGCTTCAGCTCCTATTGTTGCTTCTGCATTTCACCCGGCTCTTGCGTCAGTTGGTGTTATGCTTGGGATAGCAGGCTATGTTTTGGGAACTTATGCTGCTCTTATGTGTGCGTTTCTGTTAAAAATGGTAGCATAAAGTCTGTTGATTCTTTCTAATATTTATATTGTCTTTTTTAGCTTAAAACCATTTTTTTACATATCCTATTGTATCTGTTGTATTTTTTTTATATAATGATAATTAAACAAAGTTTGTCTATTAATTATATAAGTATAACAACAACAAGGAGTAAATATGTCCGATGCTAATAAAGGCAATGTAATGCTGAGAATAACACTGATTTTTTCATTTATAGTTCCTGCGGTACTTCTAAATTCAATGGGAGTTATAATACTTAACCTTACAACGATTCACAAAGTTTCAAAAAGTGCCTGCGGTTGGCTGGAAGCCTATCAGGGAGGAGCTGTTATTGTTGGAGCCTTTGTCCTTGCATCGTTTATTCCCAGCTTTGGATATAAGAAATCCTTGCTTGTTGGTTCAATTTTAGAAGCAATAGGCTGTTTTCTGATGTGGAAATTTGCCTCATATGGAATGACAATTGTCTATTTTATTTTCTGTGGTGTTGGCTTTGCTATTATGAAAACTACAGTGTTTGCTCTTGTTGGTCTGATTGCAAAAACACCAGAAAAACATGCAAGTAATATTTCAGTACTGGAAGGCTTCTTTATGATTACTGTGCTTTCAGGGTTCTGGATTTATGGCTTTTTTATGGACAACTATTTTTGGACAACAACCTTTCTCTTTCTTGGAGTTGTATGTATAATTAATTTTTTTGTAATTCTTGTTACATATATAGATGAATCTGAAGTACATAGTGGAAGTAGTGAAGGAGAGAAATCTCAGGTTTGGGATGATATGAAAAATATGTTGAAGCTTTTGTATACTCCTATAATAATTATCTTTGTTGTTATTGCATTTTTCTATGTATTTATTGAGCAGGGAATGAACAACTGGCTGCCGACATTTAAGACTGAGATTCTCAATATTGATCCGGCGTTGAGCGTAAGAGTCGCAAGTTTATTTGCCGGAGGTTTGGCTGCAGGAAGACTTGTTGGTGCATATATAATTAAGAAAGTAAAATGGTTGTATGTTTTACTTGGAGGGCTTGCTTTGGCCTTTATTCTTCTAGCAGCAACAATTTATTTTTCACAAAAAGTAAATCTTTATGGAAGTGTTGCCCATACCTGGAGAGAAGTACCATATGTTGCTTATCTAGTTCCTTTAATTGGTTTTTGTATAGCACCTGTTTATCCGACAGTATGTTCATTGGTTTTGAGTTCTCATCCAACAAGAATGCAAAGTTCAATTGCAGGTCTTATACTTTTCTTTTCAGCTTTAGGCGGAACAATAGGCTCCAATATTATTGGTAGACTATTTAATCTTTTTGGCGGTTTAACTGCAATAAAAGTACCACTTATTCCAATTGTGATAATATCACTTATTCTGATTCCATATTATTTCATAGTTAAAAAAGTACAGAAAAAGAATGCTATAATAAAAAAAAGAGCTGAAAGAAAGAGTTAGTAGATGGTATGATACTGTTTTCAATTAGTTTGTTTTTATCAAATCTAACCACTTTATTAGGAAAAATGATATAAAGAACAATATGAAAAGGTTATTAAACAGATTTCAATATTGGCTTTTTTTCAAAACTTTTATATTTTCAACAGTTATTATTTCAATTATCTTTTTCATAGGTGGAATTCTTTTCTATAAGCTTAGTCTCGCAAGTTATGAAGAAGAAGTAAAAATAGAGCAAAGAGTCGAAGCTTTAGCTTTGCAAAATATTCTACAGATATATGTTGATAATATAAAAAGCGATATTTCTATTTTGGCCAATACTCCGCTCGTTACCAAATATATCCTGAATTCAAGTAAAGAAAATAAATATGACCTTTATGAAACCAGTAAAAATATAATAGAGAAAAGTGAATATTATTATCAATTAAGAATTTTAAGCTTATCCGGATATGAATTATTTAGGATGGATCATAAGAATGGGAAAGCAATAGTTGTTCCCGATAAAAGTCTTCAGAATAAGAGTAACAGGTATTATTATAAACAGGCGCTAAGGCTTAAAAAAGGTCAAATAGTTGTATCAGATTATGACTATAATATTGAAAATGGTAAAATAGAAAGACCTATTAAACCTACATTCAGATTGATAACTCCTGTATATAAAAATGATAAAAAACTTGCATATTTGGTTATTAATTTTGATGATGATATTTTAAAGAAGGAATTTGAAACTTTTAACAGAGCTACCGGATTTGAAATCTACCTGCTTAATAATCAAAAACAGTTTCTTTTTTATAAATCCAGCTCCAGTGAGCTAGACAAAATAAATAAGCAGTCATTGAGCTATGCAAAGCTTATCGATAACTCGTTTGATTCGAAAGAATTTTTTGATTTAAATAATTCTTTCTATTATAAATTAAGATTTCCATTGCAGGTGGGGGTTGATTCAAATAATAAATTTTTAGTTTTACTGATTGAGAATCCGAAAAAACAATATTTTCTTTTTAGGGATAGAATTTGGAATAGAGTTATTTTCTCAACAATTATTCTTTGGATAGTAGTTTTAATTATCTTCCTTACAATAATTTTCCTTTACTTTATATTCAGCATAAGTTTAAGAAAACTCAGCAAGACTTTAAAATTGCTTGAGCTTTCAGATGAAGGAGTGGTAATGACAGATGAAAAGGGAATTATAAACTATGTTAATCCGGCTTTTATGAAGATGTTCATGTGTTCTGAAAAAGAAACGATAGGATACAATATTTCAAAATTTAAGTCAAATTATCATGATAAAGATTTCTATACTGCTATGTGGAATAGAATTGATTCTACAGGAAAATGGGAAGGCGATATTTTAGACATTCTTACTGATGGAACAAAAAAGATAAAACATTTGAGAATAGAAAAAATTGTAGATAAAAGAGTTGATAAGATTTTTTTTATGGGGTTGTATAAAGATGTAACTAAGCTTAGAAATTCAGAGAATGCGATAAAACAACTTATAAATTCGGATTATTTAACTGCACTTCCAAATAAGAAATCTGCTATTGAACAAGTAGAAAAGATAATTAGAAGCTGCACGAAAAGTTTTTCGCGACTCGCTTCTAATTAATTTTTTGCTATCGCAAATGTAAATTTGCCTTTCAACGCTCTATATTGAGCGTAAATGAATAAAGTGAAAGGCAAATTTATGATATATAATGTTCCTTACCTACCGTTTGATTTCAACATAATTGAAGAATTAGATACCGATTTAATGGAAATTTTTCGAAAAAGTCGCGAACTTCTGGAAAAGTTTCCTGAAATCAGAGAATCAATAGTCCGAGATCAGGATATACACGGTCAGAAGAAGAAACTGATCCGCAATGAAGTAAAACGTTATAATGATGTGCACATAAACGGAAATTACTATTTGTTTGACTGTATAGAAATAACAGAGCCGGTAAAACTCGAAAAAACAGGTCGGGAACGTTTGAAGCCGGAATTAGTACTTTATTTTCTTATCATCAGAGGACTGTGGGGAAGCATAAGTGACCACGCAGCCAAACAGGCAATACATGATTCAATAAGTATTAGCGCGGTTCTTGCTCATCACAGCTATAAGGTTCCCGGTTCGAACACTGTGCGTGAAAACCTGAATGCAGTTTCCAATAAAACAAGACGTTTGATAATGGATAGCCTTTCCATGCTTATTCTCCTTAAAGGTCTTGATGATTTCAATGAAGTTTACATAGACAGTACAGATGTTGCTGCAAATACAGCATATCCAACGGACATTTCAGTTTTATATAAACTTCTTGACCGGGTTTACAGAAGCTTCAGGTTTCTAACTGATGAGTTTGGCTTTCCCATGCTGAGTGACGGATGGCTTGATACAAGAATGAAAAAACTGAAATCACATCTTGCTTTTATCAATATGCAGATAGGCAAAAAGGGAATGAAAGGAAATGTTAAGGAAAAATTTAAACTCTTTGTAAGTCTTGCAGATAATATTATAAAATCTTTTTTCGACGAACAGGAAAAAATGTTGATCAAATATGAAACATCTGACTTAACCCCGGATAAAAGTCTTGCTCTTGACAGGCTCTGGTTTAAAATAGACAGTGATCTTAATGATGCCGCTTATGTACTGTATTATGCCGAACTTCTTGTTAATGAAAATATAAAACTTCCGTCAAGAGAGAAAATCCTCAGCATTTCGGATCCTGATGCAGCTTTCATACAGAAAGGACAGAGAAATCCCACCATTGGATATAAACCTCAAATCGGAAGAAGCAGAAATGGTTTTATAAGTGGTTTTCTACTTCCAAAAGGCAATGTCAGTGATTCCGAAATGCTTGTTCCCACAGTAATGGAAGTATGCCGTTCCACCGGAGTTAAGCCGAATCTTGTAAGTACTGATGACGGTTATGCATCAGAAGACGGAGTTGGTATACTCAAAAATGATTTAAACATTTTAACTGTCAGTATTAATGGAGCAAAAGGTAAAAAAATAACATCTGAAGATTGGGATACTACGTTATATTCTGAAGCCCGAAGAATGCGGTCTGCTGCTGAATCAGGAATGTTTACTCTTAAATACAGGCATAGTTTCGGTAAAATGAGAAGACGTGGGATTGAAGCAGTGGAAGCTGAACAGCTTGAAAAAATTATTGCGTATAATTTTATACATATGATTAAAAAGGAAAAAAACGGCTAAACCAGCCTGATCCAATTTAACATATCAAATATAAAAAAATATACTGCAATGTACCCGGTTTATAAATGTTCAAGAGTTTTCTCTTATAATTTGTGGAGGTACGACATAAATTTTAAAAATAATTAGAACGCCTTAAAAAAAATTGGATATCAGGTTATAATGTTATATAATTGAAAAAAATATTAATAACAAAAAACGTTTTCGTGGGCGTTCTAATTAATGAATGTAATAGAAGTAATTGTAAATTTTGTGTTTCTTCTGTAATAATCACTAACCTCAAGGAAATCAATGATTCATATGGGTTTGATATTGGTGATAAGGTAATATTATTATTTGTAGAAAGAATAAGAGAGCAGTTAAATAAAATGGACTTTTTAGGGCGTATAGGAGATAATCATTTTTTGTTGATTACAAACTATAATTCCTTTGAAAGTCAAACATCCAAATTGAAAAGTCTTTTTAACAAATGTGTACAAAAGCCTTTTATTTTAAGAAGTGGAGAAATTTATATTACATTGGATATTGGAGTTTCAATTTATCCGGAAAATGGAAGAATTGTAAAAGATCTTATTGAGGCTGCGAGTCTGGCAATACATAATGTAAAAAATGAGGATTGGGTTAATATCAGTTTTTATTCAAAAGAACTATCTAATATGATAAAAGAAAAGACAATGATGCTTAATCTTTTGAAAAAAGCTTTAACAAAGCAGGAATTCTCCCTTAGTTTTCAACCCAAGGTAAATTCAATTGATAATAGGTTAGTCGGAGCTGAAACTCTTATAAGATGGAATAATGATGTATTTGGAAATGTTTCCCCTATAGTCTTTATTCCATTGGCAGAAGAGAATGGTCTGATAAATGAGATAAGTAAATGGATTATTTGCGAACTTTGTTCTCTGGTTGATAGATGGAAAAATATTGGTTTGCAATATAAACCGGTTTCATTTAATCTGTCACCAATTGATTTTAAACGGGATGATTTTATTAGTCAGTTTTTATCGTTAATTTCACCGTTTGATGTTACTGGTGATGATGTTGAAATTGAAATAACTGAGGGGGCTCTAATTAATAATATAGAAGCTGTAAAAAATAAAATTGATACATTGAAGGAAAAAGGATTTAAATTTTTAATTGATGATTTTGGTACAGGTTATTCTTCTCTCAGTTATTTGAAAAAGCTTGATATCGATGTGCTTAAAATTGATCGTTCATTTATAAAAGACTATCCAGAGAAAAGTGATGGTATAATTGCCAGGACCATTACAGGTTTAGCTAAATCTCTTCAAATTGATGTTATTTGTGAGGGGGTAGAAAATGAAGAACAGATAAAATTTCTTAGATCAATAGGATGTAATACTATTCAGGGATATTATTATAGTAAGCCGGTTTCAGCTAAAGAGTTTGAAAAGATACTTCAAAGAGGATATTTAACCCCCCATAGTTGAGTCTAGCCTTTTATTTTATAAATTTTTGATATTTTCCTGTTCATCCCTCCTTGAGACAATAAAAATAAATATTTAAATTCACCTTTTTGAAAATCAGTATTAGGATCTATCCAGAAGTCTGCAGCGTTAAAATTGAATGAAGCTAAAAAAGCCGGTTTTTCTATTACTTTTTTGCCTGTATCCCATATTACAGTATGTTGGTTGTTTAAAAGTTCAGAAAGTTCATCTCTTTTAACCAGTTTAATATTGTCCTTTGGACTTTGAAAGAAACCAGAACAGAAGTAGCAAAAAAGAACTACAGAATATAGCAGTTCATCTTTTTCTTTTTCAGAGTAGTCAAATAATAATTTATAGCGGTTTGAATGGGATGGTTTTTGGGGATTAGAAAAGTGCTTTCCTGCATAATTTAAAAACTTTTGTAAAAATAAATTATCATGTCTAACTGCAAGCCTAAACAAATTTTTTGTCATTTTTACATTATAATACGAGTCTATTATTTTAGATAGATAGGAAAAACTTTGTATATCGTTTAGAGTCAGTTCTGAAGTGCACAATACTTCATATGGAGGTTGCTGAGAATATTTTAATTCGTGTGCATTACTTATTGGAGTACCAGGAAGTATTTTGAGATTCTCAATTTGGACTTCCTCTGGTCCCATTAATATAAGTGTGTTTAAATCTTCAAAGACAGAGAGTGAGGTCTGTTTAGGCAGCCCGTATATTAAATCTACGTGAACTTCTATGGTATCAAGCTCAATTAGTTCTTTTAGCTTTTTAATAGTTATTTCAGGAGGGATTTTTCTATTTATAAAATCTAATGCCTTTATATTAAAAGTTTGTACTCCTGCTTCAATATGAAATTGGCCTTTAGGTGATAGTTTTAATTCCTGGATAACTTCATCTTTTAGTAATGACGGGTTAAATTCCATATGAAATCTTAAATCAGAAAACTCTTCTCTAAACAGTTTTAATATCTCTGCAGCCCTGGAAGGGGGATAATTAAATGTTCTGTCCAGTACTCTTACTTCTTTTATTTTTAAATTTCTAATCTGTTCTAAATCATTACAGATTCTTTTTAAACTATAATATTTGACTTCTCTGGATAAAGAACTTGTACAAAAAGAGCATTTTGAGGGACAGCCACGTGAAGTTTCCAGCTGGATAAAAGGTCTATTGAGTGATATATACTGATTTGTATAGGGGGAGGGGAGATTATCAAGTTTCCCTTGAATCATAGCTGTTCCATTATCAATATAAGAATTCCTTCTGTTTATGAAACAGATCCCGGGTATTTGTTCTAATTCATTTGTCGCATGAGCGTTTACTGTTCTCAGATATAAGGGAAAAGAACTTTCATCTCCTCTAAATATAGCTGAAATTTGAGGAAATCTTTTTAACAATTCTTCGTTTCTACCTAAAAATTCAGGACCTCCTAAAACAAATTTTACTTCGGGGAGTAATATTGAAGATTTCGATATTAAATCTAAAATAAAATTCCTATTGAAGAGATATACAGTAGAAACAATTAGATTACTATTTTGGTTTAAAAGTTTTAAAAGAACTTCATTTATATTGTCGTTAATGGTACATTCAATAATATCCCATTTCCATTCCGGGACATAATCCTCACAAAGCCCTCTTAATTGTCCATAGGCAAGAGAGCTATGAGAATATGAGGAATTAACCGAAAGATATGTAACTTTTAATTTTCCTCTATATGATATTTGTGATTGTAATTGCTGTTCTGACATATAAAAGAAAAAAACTCTTTGTTGTAAGTAATTATCCGCACTAAAAGGTTTTAGTTAATAACAAAGCCTAATTTATGCTTGGCTTAGGTTTTAGATTAAAAATTTTTATGAGTTACTTAAAGCTTAACACCTAAACTATCCAAGCTGGAATTAAGAACGTTGAATGCTGAATGCTGAATTAAAAATTAATTTAATTTCGTATTCAAAATGTTCAAGTCTTGCCCAAAATGTTCAAGATTTTGGAATTAAATAATTAAAACAAAGTTCCATGAAAATAACTTTTCGTGGAACGTCTAATTACAAATTTAATAAAATAGTTTGTTAAGCGGGAATTCTACGATTCCATGTCCACCGTTTTTTATTAATTCTGGTATTAAATCTCTAACTGTGGATTCGTCTATAATTGTGTTTAGAGCAAACCATCCTTCTTTTCCTAAATGTGAAATAGTAGGATTTTCGAGAGCAGGTAATAAGTTTGTAATTTTTTCCAGATTTTGTTTTTCTACATTTAGCATTAAACCTACTTTTCCTTCTGCTCTTAAAACAGCATTAAGTAAAAGGGCAAGTTTATCTATTTTTGCTTTTTTCCAGATATCTCTTACTGCACCTCTATTTGCAATAAATCTTGTTGTTGATTGACATAATTCATCTATTATCTTTAAATTGTTTGCCCTAAGGGATGAACCTGTTTCTGTAATTTCAACGATTGCGTCAGCCAGCCTTGGAGGTTTAACTTCTGTTGCTCCCCAGCTGAACTCAACACTTGCGTTTATTCCTTTTTCAGCAAGGTATCGTTTTGTCATACCAACAGCTTCTGTTGAGATACGTTTTCCTTCCAGATCTTCTGGTTTTTTGATATCTCCACCTTCAGGCACAGCTAAAACCCAGCGGAGAGGTCTTCTTCCTACTTTACCATAAATAAGTTCTGTTATTTCTACAACATCTGCACCGCTTTCAACAATCCAGTCTTTCCCGGTTAATCCACAATCTAATATGCCTTCTTCTACATATCTTGCCATTTCCTGAGCACGAATCAACATACATTCGATTTCGACATCATCAATTGATGGATAATAAGATCTTGAGTTGATTTTTATTTTGTAACCAGCCTTGCCAAACATTTCAACTGTAGAGTTTTCGAGGCTGCCTTTTGGAATTCCTAAAACTAATTTATTCATTTTTTCTCCATTAAATAATTTCTATATATTTGAGATAATTGCAAAACGCTGGAAGTTTTGGTTTTGACGGAGCAAAACCCTCCAGTGTTGAACTTAAAGTGGAGGGAAACGCTCAGTCGTTTCCGTAACCACTGCGTATTTCGCAATCAACTCATTTAATATTGGCAAATACAACTGGACAGAAATCTTACTTTAGTATTTACCAATAAAACTTTGCACAATACATCATCTATTAAATAATCCAATTAATAAAACAAGCTAAGCTTGCATTTTCAAACCAAATTATATAATATTTTCTATATGATAATAGACAAAGATAAGAATTAGATTGATTTCTAGTATCTAAACACATTTAATGAAGGATTTAGTATGAGAAAAAGTATTGCAGTAATATTGGCTGTTTTTATGGTTACCTGTTGTATTTTTGGTAATGATTCAAATGAAAAAAAATCTGTAAGTGTTGACGAACAGATTGCTACTTTGAAAGATAGTATACGTAAATTAAACGCAGAAAATTATAAAAAAGAAGCTGATGAATTAACTAAAAAAGCAGATTATGAGGCTAATAAAGGTCATACTAAACTTGCAGAAGCATATAAAAGATGTGCTGAAGCTAATATGAAAATAGCTGATGGTTATGTGCAGAATAAGCAGAAATTGATTGATAGTGCGAATGAAGAGTTGTTTAATGCTACTCAGAATTTGAGGATAGTTAAAAAAGAATTTAATGAACAGATGAATGATATTAAGGCTAAATTTCAGGATATAGCTGATAAGTATGAGAATATAACTAAAGAATACATGGCTAAAGCAAAAGTGGCACATAAAAAAGGAGATAAAGATCTTTATTTAATTTATGATGAGTGCGCAAGTGCACAAAAAAAGATTTCTGAAGGAGTAAGTGAGACAATTGATGGGAGATCTGATTATATTAAAGCTGTTGATGAATATAACAAATTAAAGCCTGCTGAAAAAATGATAGTATCTAAATTGGAGATACCAAAAGATGACGCAGATATAAAAAAATTAGCTGATAAGCTAGTGGCAGATTCTCTGAATTTTGCTAATGAAGCCAAACAGGCAATGCAGCAGAGTAATGCACAGAAAGCTATAACCTGTAACCAGATTGCGGACGCAAAAGGAAAAGAAGCTGCAGGGATAGAAAAAATTGTATCTGGTAGAGAAGCGTTTAAAAGAGCTAATCTGAAGCTGGAAAAATATAACCAGAAGTGATTAAATCATCAAACTGAAATAGTTATTATTTTTATAAACAAATTTCCCTAAAACAACAATGTTTGCATTTTTCTATTTTAGCTGTTTTAGGGAAGTTATCTTTATATGCTTTTTGATTATAACTTAATCTTGAATGTATCTGAGAGGCACTTTCCTTTATGATTTTTTTAATTTCTTTTGGATGCTTTATTCCATAAATTTCAATGCAGTTATTTTTCTCAAAAAAGACAGTATGACTGATTATTTCTGAATAATGTATTTTATTGTTTTGAGAGAAAAGAAGAGTATTTATTCCTGCCAAAAAAGCCCAGTTTCTATTATTTAAATTGAAGTTTAGAATATTATATTGTCCGTGATATTGCCACGTTAAATCAGGGGAACACCATACTTTTAAGTCATCAAGATAAAAAAATAAAGGTTGTTCTGTATTTGTGAATGCAGGGTAAGGAATGTTAGATAGTTTTTGAATGAGCTTAGAATTTTGAAGTGATGCCAAATGTTGATACATTTGTTCTTTTATCCAGTAGCTGATATCATTAACATTTTCCTCTTTATAATATATTTTATCGATGCATGTTTGTTTAGGATCTTTTTTCCAGGCTTCAGAATGAATGTTTCTTAGATCAGAGGTTAGTATTTTTTGTAGTTGTTTTTTTAGTTCTTTTGTAAAAGCAGTAGATGTATTTTTTCTCGTTCTTATAGTATTAATAATGGCTTTTTTTAGTATTGATTTAGCCCAAAGCTCTTTGGTTTTTAGATGTTTGAGTCTGAAAGAAGCTTGGGCTTCCTGCGGGGCATACTGATCCCATCCGTTCCACGAACCGTAATAATGATGATAATATGCCCGTTCACAATATCCGAAAATATTGTGCTTAAAAAGAGACCAACTAAAATTTTGAGTCAAATTTTTGTACATATTACTTATTTTTGACTTTTATTCTTAGGTCAGGTTTTGTAATTGTAAGACTTGTATAAGGTTCAGTACTTTCTGTCAGCCACACATTGCCTCCAATGACTGTATCATGTCCTATAGTTATATCTCCTAAAACAGTTGCGCCTGAGTAAACAGTTACGTTATCTTCCAGAGTTGGGTGGCGTTTTTTCCCTTTTATTATATTACCTCTTTCATCTTTTGGAAATGATAAAGCTCCAAGAGTAACACCCTGATAGATTTTTACGTTATCACCGATAATTGCTGTTTCACCTATAACTACTCCGGCTCCATGGTCTATAAAAAAACTATAACCTAATTCAGCTCCCGGATGTATGTCAATTCCTGTATCTGAATAGGCTATTGAAGCCATCATTCTTGGTAATAACGGGATGTTTGCTTTATAAAGCTCATGGGCAATCCTGTGCACTGTAACAGCATAAATTCCCGGATAACTTAAAATTATTTCTTCGAGGCTTTTGGCTGCCGGATCACCTTCAAATGCCGCAATTACATCTTTTTTAAGAGTTTCCCTAATTTTAGGTAATTTTTTTATTAGAGCAATTGCAAATTCATCTGCTTTTTCTGATTTCATATTATTGCATAAACTGCATTGGTCAAGAGTGCATTGGTATCTTAAAGATTTTGATATCTGAATTGATAAATCTGCATAAACTCTTGAAATAATATCTCCAATAAAATATTTGGCATTTTCAAGATTGATGATTTTTCTTTCTGCAAATCCGGGAAACAGTATTTCTCTTAAATCTTCTAGAATTGAATAAATTTCTTTTCTGCTCGGCAGATTAAAACCTTCAATATGATTAATTCCCTGTTTGTCCTGGTAACTTGAACAAAGTTTTTCCACTATTTCGGGAATAAAACTGGTTGATATTACTTTGCTATTGTCTTTTTTAAAACATTTCTGCATTATAATTGTCCTCTACTATTTTGTCGTAGCCTCTAAGGCCTGTTTAAAATCAGAAATAATGTCTTCTATATCTTCTATACCAACAGATACTCTTATTAACCCTTCAGTAACTCCTGACATTTCTTTAGCTTCTGAACTAAGTTGTTGGTGCGTAGTTGAGCTTGGATGTATAACCAGTGTTTTTGCATCTCCGACATTAGCAAGATGCTTTGCCAGTTTTACATTGTCAATGAATTTAACAGCAGAGTTATGTCCACCTTTTATTTCAAAACCAAACACTGAACCAAAACCTGTTAGATATCTACTTGCAATATTATGATATTGATGCTCCGGCAAACCAGTATAATTAACTTTTGTAACAAGAGGATTGGAATTTAAATACTCTGCAAGTTTTAATGCGTTGTCACAATGTTTTTTCATTCTTAAAGGTAAAGTCTCAACACCCTGTAAAGTATTGAATGAGTTCATAGGACTTGGACATGCACCAATATTTCTCATCCCCTGAACTCTTGCTTTAACAGCATAAGCTATATTACCTATATCTGGAACATTGCCTAAAGCATCCCAGTATACTACACCATGATAACTTGGATCCGGAGTTGTAAATTCAGGAAATTTACCATTTGACCAATCAAATTTACCACTGTCAACAATCATACCACCAATAGATGTACCATGGCCACCTATCCACTTTGTGGTAGAGTATACAATAATATCTACACCGTATTCAAACGGTTTACATATTATTGGCGCAAAAGTGTTATCTATGATCAAAGGTAGATTCTTATTATGAGCTGCTTCTGATATTGAAATAAAGTCAGGGACATCTCCTTTAGGATTTCCAATAGTTTCCCCATAAATAAGTTTTGTGTTAGGTTTTATAGCATTTCTTACTGTTTCAGGAGTGAATTTTTCCAAAAAAGTTACATCTATTCCGATTCTTGGTAATGTATAGCGAAAAAGTGTTTCTGTTCCTCCGTAGAGAGAACCAGATGATATAATATGATCGCCTACCTGGGCAATATTAGTAATTGCCAGGAATATGGCTGCCATGCCGCTTGATGTAGCAAGTGCTGCTGTTCCGCCTTCTAATGCAGCAATGCGTTTTTCGAGTACATCAGTGGTAGGATTCATTAATCGGGTATAAATATTACCGAATTCTTCTAATGCAAAAAGTTTTGCTGCATGCTCTGATGATTTAAATACATAGCTTGCAGTCTGATAAATTGGTACAGCACATGCACCTGTTGTTGGGTCAGAAATTTGACCGGCATGCAAAGATAAGCTTGATGTTCCAAGTTTAGTCATTTTATATCCTTAAAAAATTATATTTTTATTTTGTGTATAATGTAAGTTATTATTTACTCAAATAAGGTTGTTGATAAATATCTCTCTCCAGTATCAGGTAAAACAACAACAATATTCTTACCAGTATTTTCCTTTCTAGATGCTGTCTTGAGTGCAGCATAAACTGCAGCACCTGAACTTATTCCACATAAAATACCTTCTTTTTTAGCTAAATCTTTTGAAGTTTTAATAGCATCTTTATCGGCTACTTTAATTATTTTATCAATCAAATTCATTTGTAAAATATCTGGTATGAAACCTGCACCTATTCCCTGGATTCCATGTTTTCCCGGTGAATCACCTGATAATACAGCCGATGTAAAAGGTTCTACTGCTATGATTTCTATTTTTGGATTTTGCTCTTTTAAATATTTACCTGTACCGGTTATTGTTCCGCCTGTTCCTATGCCGGCAACCAGTATGTCAACTTTTCCATCTGTATCGTTCCATATTTCGGGGCCTGTTGTTTTATAATGGGTTTCCGGATTTGCTGAATTTTGAAATTGTTGCGGCATAAATGAGTTTTTAATTTCATTTTTTAATTCATTGGCCTTTTCTATGGCACCTGTCATTCCCTTTGTTCCATCTGTGAGGATTAGCTCCGCACCGAGTTGTTTCATTAACATTTGTCTTTCTGCAGACATGGTTTCCGGCATTGTTATTATAAGTTTATATCCTCTTGATGCTGCTACCATTGCAAGTCCAAGTCCTGTGTTTCCACTTGTTGGTTCTATGATAGTTCCCCCTGATTTTAATAATCCTTTCTGTTCTGCATCATTAATCATATTTACTGCAATTCTATCTTTGACGCTTGAAGTTGGATTGAAGTATTCAACTTTTGCCAGGATATTTGCAGGATATTTTTCAGCAATATTATTAAGCTGTACTAAAGGGGTATTTCCAACTGTTTCACTGATATTTTCATATATTTTCATATTACATACTCCAAAATGTTAGATTGTTTTGAGTTGTCTAAAATGTATTGAAGCGTAAAAATTTTTGCTTCACTTTTGAACGAATCGGCAAGCTGCTTCCAGACATCAGCAGCAAAACATTTAGATCTACCGCTACATTCAAATCTATTCTCCAAACAGTCAGCAAATTCTATTTTTCCTTCAAATATCTCAATTATATCAAGTACTGAAATCTTTTCCGGGGGTAAATTTAACTCATATCCTCCATAGCAGCCTCTTACGGTTTTGACAAGGCATGCTGATTTTAAAGATATCATTATTTGCTCTAAATATGGTTCTGTTATGTTTTGTATAGTAGCGATATCCTTTCCTTTTACTGGTTTACCGTTATAGTTTGACGCTAACTGTAATAATATTCTTAAGCTATATCTGGTTTTAGTTGTAAGTTTCATATTTTTTCTTGCCCGATTGAGATTAATAAAAACTATTTTTAAACATAATACTATAAAGATATTATATAGTTAGTAAAGTATATATAGAAAAAACATAACTCTTTTTATTTGATAAAATTATATAACTCATCTTAAAGAATTTTTCTGTGCTTTTTTTATTATATATGAGTTTAATAGTTGTATCTTTTTTGTACAAAGGTTGTTTTGAATATTGGTAGATTTATCCAAAGCCTTTCATGAATATAATAAATGATAATTTTAGATATAAATTCAATCCCTCCAATCTCCAGGGCAAAGATCACTTTTCCTGTAATAAAATATGCGATGAATATTGTTGTGAAAGTGGCTATTATTCTCCATGTGATTCCTTTTAAAATACTTTTTAAGTGTCGGTCTTTTGCTGTGGATTCGATTATCTCTTTCATTAATGTTATTCCTTTACTGTTGTACTTCTTTTGAGCTGATGCAAAACGCACACTGGAAACGGAAACGATCCCGCTGTCGCGGGATTTTCCTCTATTTTGAATTCAACACTGGAGGGTTTTGCTCAGTCAAAACCAACGCTCTGTGCATCCTCTGCATTCAAAAATTTTATCTTTCGTATATTACTGCATTTCCTGTCAATACAATCGGTCGTTCGGAAATAACAGAGCGTTTCCCTCCAGAACCTCAGTTCCTAAATTAAATTTGTATTACCACTTGATTTTTTATAAAACCTTAAGTAAATAATATTGGGGTTTTATTCAGTCAAAACCGACATCCTCCAGCGTTTTGCAATTACCTCTTTTAATTGTATTTTTATATGCTGCTCGCTATATGCAGTATTCCGGAATAATACTTAGCTTATTTAATTTCAAAATTATGTTTTTGATTATATCTTCCTCTGCGAAATTTTTTGGGAAAGATAACTCTTTATGAGTATTAGCAAGACGCTGTTCGTTTATGCTTATAAACAATATATCGTTAGGAGAATTAAGTTTCTCAAGTTTATTTTTCTCATATGTATCCAGGCTCTCTATCGAGGTAATATAGATAAGACCGGCGCCTGTGAGTATTCTTGCAAGTTCACCCAGTCTTCTTATATGTTCGTTCCTGCTATGCATGTTGCTGCATATATCTGAACCGAGCCCCTTGTATACATTTGCCATTCCCATATAATAGGAATTTAAATTCATGTTAAAAAGAGTATATTCCAACTGTTTTGCCAATTCATTTTGAAAATCTTTATTACCCCCGGTGATGACAACAAATTTTCCCCTATGATGATTTCTGAGTGCTCTTGTCTGTTCAGTTATGTATCCTTTTTCCCATATATATTCTCGTTCCTTTATATGTTTTTTTATTATAGTGTTTTCTGAACTGCACTTTTTGAGAATAATACCTCCTCCTGCTATTTCATTATTGTCGACAATAACAAATCTACCTGTTCCTTCTATTTCGCTCACAAGATCAAATGCTATTGGATTTGATGTTTCAATGATACACTCTCCTACATCATGACGTTCAAATAGCTGTTTTTCTTTTATCGAACTTAATTCTGATGCGTCAAGTACATTTATTACTTTTGCGAGTTCAGCAGTTGTTCTTGTCGATGCAATTTTCAATTTATATGTTTTTCCTTTTATCATAGGAGATTTTGAAAGCCAGAAAATATTTGCGAAAAAGCTTGTTGCAACTAACGGTTTAGTTTCTTGTTCCAGGCACATCAGTTCACCTGGCTTTATATATATCTGTTCGCTCAAAGTTACAGCTGTGGCATTTTCCGCAGAAATTTTTTCAGATTTGGGCTTATTGAAGTTTTCAATACTTTTAATTTTGGATTTTTTTCCCGAAGGTAAAAAAATTACTTTATCACCTACTTTTGCTGAACCAGACTCAACAGTTCCTGCAATTAGACGTCTTGAATCATTATTCTCAGTAAATTTATATATGTCCTGAATCGGCATTCTGAATGCTTTACTTTGTTTCATTGCCTGTGTATGAAAACTGTCAAGTTGTTCAACAACGCCTATTCCGTTATACCATTCAATATTTTTACTTTCTTGAGCAATATTATCGCCTCCACGACCACTTACAGGTATATAGCTTACAGCTGTGACTCCGATAGTGTTAAGAAATTCTGTATATTCTTTTTTTATAGCATCAAATATTTTTTCGTCATAATTTACTAAATCTATCTTATTAACAAGTATTGAAATCTGTTTGATTCCCAGCATTGACAGCAAATACCCATGTCTTTTTGAGTTTTCCTGAATTCCTTCTTTTGCGTCTATAACAACCAGTGCAGCATCTGCCTTAGCTGCACCTGTACACATATTTTTTAAAAATTCTATATGTCCTGGTGCATCGATAATTATGTAATTTCTTTTAGATGTTTTAAAAAAACATCTAGCCATATCTATTGTGATACCCTGTTTCTGTTCATCTTTTAAAGCATCAAGTAAAAATGCGTACTCAAAAGGTTTTGCATTTTTTCTGCACCTTTCTTTTATTTCTTGTAGTTTGCCTTCAGGTAGGGTATTGGTATCAGCCAAAAGTCTGCCTATTATTGTACTTTTGCCATGGTCGACATGTCCTACAATGACTACTTTTAAATTATTTGTTGTATCAGTCATATTTCTCTTCCTTGGGAATTATATAAGTTTCAGCTTTATACTCATTTCTATAAAGAAATTACATGTATCCATTTCTTCTAAGTGTTTCCAGACCGCCTTCATTTTTATCCTGTGCCCGTCCAGAGCGTTCAGCAATATTTGCAAATTTACCTGTTTTAAGTTCCTGTATGATCTCTTTAACATTTGTTGCATTTGAGATTACAGGACTTGTGCATGGGTAACAGCCAAGAGATCTATATCTTTTTCCATTTCTTGAGAAATATAGAGATGTGATTGGTATGTTTTCTTTATGTATATATTCCCATATGTCCAATTCAGTCCAATCAAGCAAAGGATGTATTCTCAGGTGTGTGCCCGGTGCAAAATCAGTATTGTACTGGTTCCAAAGTTCTGGTGGTTGGTCATCAACATTCCAATCATTGTTCTTATTTCTCGGAGAGAAACAACGTTCTTTTGAACGACTGCCTTCTTCATCAGCTCTTACTCCAACAATAACTCCGGTAAATTCTTCTTTATCTGTATCAAGCTTATATTTCCCTGTTTTATTATCTAGTCGATAACGCGGCCATTCTCCTGAAAGTGTATGTTTAAGGGCTTCACTCTTTAGATTCTTGCAGCAGGTTATTCTGTCTATACTTTTGTCTGGATAAGTAGATTTAGCGCTTATTGCTTTTTTATTCTGTCCGATAATTAGATTTAGTCCCAATTTTTTTGCTATTTCATTTCTATATTGAATCATTTCAGGAATTTTAAAATTTGTGTCTATATGCATAAGAGGAAAGGGGACATGTCCCAAAAAAGCTTTTTTGGCCAGCCATAAAAGTACCGTACTGTCTTTCCCAATTGACCAAAGCATTACCAGATGTTTGAATTCTCTATAAGATTCTCTTAATATATAAACACTTTGAGCTTCCAGTTTTTCTAAATGTGTCATTTTTTTTAATTCCTAATTACTACTATTTACTGCCAGTTCTAACTAATTTTCCATCTAATATGTGAATTCCGCATTCTTTGTGTTCATTTGCTTCCCACCACCAGCGTCCTGTACGAAAATGTTCTCCTTGAATTACCTCCTTAGTACAGCATGCACAGCCAATGCTTGGATAACCTTTTTTGTGTAAAGTATTATATGGTACGTTATTTTTCTTGATGTAGTCCCATACCTGCTGTTCTGTCCAGTTGATTAAAGGATTGATTTTTAATATTTCTCTTGTTTGATCCCATGATAAGATATTTTGTTTTTCTCTGGATTTTGATTGGTCCTTACGAAGACCGGTTATCCAGCATTCTACTTCCTTTAATGCTCTGTTTAAGGGGTTAACTTTTCTGATTTTGCAACATTGCTTCCTCTGTTCAATACTTTTATAAAACATGTTTATTCCGGAAGAATTTATTGTTTCTTCTATTTCAGATGTATCAGGAAAGTAGGTTCTTATTTTTATACCGTAATGAGTTTCTGTTTTTTCTATTAGCTCGTAGGTTTCATTAAAAAGTCTTCCTGTATCTATTGTGAATGCATGTATCGGGAGTGAGTGATTTTGTATGATATCTAAAATTACCTGATCTTCAGGGCCCAGTGACGTTGTCAATACTATCTTTCCTTTGTATATATCTGCAGCCCATTTTAAAACTTCATTTGTTTTTCTTTCTTTCAGTTTAGGTATTAAATCTTTTAAATCTTTTTTTGAAATTTTCATATTGCTTGCTCCTTTTTTTCTGTAAAAAACAAGATACTATATAATGTTTATCTAGAAAGTAAACATTAATTTTAAAAAAATTAAAGATTTTATTTAGAAACAAAAAAACCAGCAGAGATTTCTGCTGGCTAAATATAAATATATAGAGAAGATGTTTTTAGTTTCTATTTGTTTGATTTAGAAGTTTTGACAATTTATTTTTTCTAGCTGAAGTAATCTCAAAATATAGTATACTAAGTTTAACTTAGTTTGCTATTCTATGTTCATCTTCTCCAGTTTCAGTTTATGTGGGTTAAGGTGTTATGTGTGTTCCTGCAGTTCCGTTTGCTGCTTCTCTTAAGTGTTCAGGGTCTGTTATTATTGCTTCCTGGCCTCCATCTTCTAAAAATTGTATTGCCGCCTGTATTTTTGGAAGCATGCTTCCAGGAGCAAAATGACCTTCTACTATGTATTGTTTTGCTTCTGCTATGGTAATTTTGTCAAGCCCTTTTTGATTTGGTTTTCCAAAGTTAATGTAAACTTTATCTATGCCGGTTGATATAACTAAAAGGTCAGCATTTAATTGTTTAGCCATTAAGCCTGTTGCAAAATCTTTATCAATAACAGCGTCTATTCCTACCCACTGGTTATCATCAGTTTTTATTACAGGTATTCCTCCGCCTCCTGCTGCAATAACACAGAATCCGGTTTTTAACAATATTTCTATTGCTTCCTGTTCAAGAATCATTAAAGGTTTAGGGGAAGGAACTACTCGTCTGAAGCCACGTCCTGCGTCACTTATCATTTGCCAATCCGGATGTTTTTTTAATAATTTTTCCATTTCGGCTTCTGTATAGAATTTTCCAATTGGTTTTGTAGGATTTATAAAGGCAGGGTCATCTTTATCTACAGCTATTTGTGTTACAAGAGTTACTGCTGTTTTTAATGTTTTTCCCTTCATAATAGAGTTATCAATTATCTCTATTAAATTTCTTTTTCGAAATTCATTGTCCATTGCCTGTTGTATTTGATAACCTATAGCGCCTTGAGTATCTGCATCGCAATTTACAAGTGGGACGGGATGAATATTAGCTATTTCAGAAGCTATTTCTGATCTTCGTAGTGTAAAGCCTACCTGAGGACCATTGCCATGACTGACAACAACATCATAATCGTCTTCGATGAGATCTGCAATATGACAGGCAGTTTCGCAAACTGCATTATATTGGTCACTGATTGATTGATGCTCATTATCTTTTATTAAAGAATTTCCCCCAATAGCTACAACTGCTAATTTTTTCATAGGCCGTACCTCGTGTTTAATAACAGGAATTTGTTAGTAAAATTGGTTAAATTTGAAAACATATATACATATATATAAAAATATACAACAATTATAACTGAGGAGTTACTTATTACTACTATATGTTTACAATATTTTCTATGTTTTTTATATAGGAATATTAGTAAATAAGAATTAAGTAATTTTTTTTTGATAAAACGTTTATTTTTTGTGCTTATTTCCGTATAATTATATACAGACTATCAAGTAAGCTTCACCAGTAACAAGAAAAGAATGATTTTTATATTTAGTTTAGTAGTAAAAGAAACGTGAAAAAACAAACCCAAAAAGAAGGAAAAGACTTATGTCAAGAAAGAAAGTTATGCTAGCCGCTGCTGCAGCACTATTTTGCCTAGGCAATCTTTATGCTGTGGTTGATGTGTCAAAATTCAAAACACCAAAGAAGTTTAAAGGAAAAGTTGTTTCATTGTGTACAACGAATGTGAAAATGGGAGTAGATCAGACATACAAGGGCATAATTGATTATGTTGCTATGCCTGGAACTCTGTTTAAGGGTCCGACACTTGATGAAGCTGGTAATATTGTTGAAAAAGGAACACTTCTTGCTAAATTACAAGGTGATACATTAAGGGCGAATTTAAAACAGAAAGAAGCTGATTTAGATACAAAACAGGCACATTATAATAGATGTCAAAGAATTGTTGCAAAAGGTGGAGCGGGCGCAATTAGCGAACAGGATTTACTGCAGGCAAAAAATGATTATCTTAAAGCAGAAGCTGAATTATTAATAGCAAAGAAACTATTGGAAACAACAGAGTACCATGCAAAATTTGATGGTGTTGTAAATAAATTATTATTTCCAGGAGGTTATACTACTGAAGCAGATAGAGATGTTCTCGAAGTATCACAGTTGATTCCTATTGGTGTGGAAATTGAGATGACTAGAGAAGAAGCTTTTAATTACAATATAAATACTCCGATAGGAATTATCCCGATGGGGCAGACAAAGGCTGTTGGTCCATATCGTGGAATTACAAAACTTACTGATAATGGTGTAATGTTTATTCTTCCTAATTTTAGATCAGAAGATGAAATAAAAGTTATTGATGGTAAAGAAATACCTGTAATTAGTGAAATCAGTCCTGTAATACCATTTGAATGGGAAACAAAACTGCACAGAAAATTTGCATTAGGAGTGAATACAAAAAGTATTCAAAAGGATGATAAAGGTGCTTATGTTATTGCTGTAGAGGGACAGAAAATGACACAGCCGCTTAATCCTCTTTTCAAGTTGAAAAAAGTATATGTTGAAACTTTAAATCTTGTCAATCCGATAGAAACAGGTGTAAAATATGTAAAAATTAAAGATGGAAGTGGTCTTGAATTAAGCGATATAACTTTAAATGCTGAAGAAATCAAAGATATTAAGGGTGATACTGCTTATTTCCAGACAAGTAGATATCTATTTATGCCTGGTGATTCAGTAGAAGTAATTTTTGATGTATCTGTAAAAGATACTCAACAGCTTAAAATATAATAAATTGAGCTAGTATCTTATAAAAAAAATACTTCCTGTTTTAGGAAGTATTTTTTTTGTTTAATTTTTGAATGATATATATCTTTTTACACGAGAACAGATAGTATCGCTACAACACACATAGCGGTACAACCCTCTAACAACGTTGCAGTAGTGAATACTTTATATGCAGTTTTAGTTTCCATGTCGGAAAACTGCGTAACAACCCAGAAATATGAGTCATTTGCATGTGAGAAAGTCATTGCTCCGGCGCCAACTGCAACAACAGCTAAAGCTGGATTAATACCTAAAGGCTGAATTAGAGGCATAACGATAGATGCTCCGGTCAAAAGTGCTACTGTTGATGAGCCCTGTGATATTTTCAGGGCTGATGAGATGATAAAAGGAAGGAAAATACCAATGCTTATCTGGGTTAAAGAAGAACTCAAGAAATCTCCAATTGGAGAAGCTTTTAGAATTTGACCGAAAGCTCCGCCGGCACCTGTTATTGCTACAATTAGTGCTGCTCTTTTTATACCTTCTGTAAACCATTCATTAATTGCTTTTCCTAAATTTTCTTTTCTTACAAGTAGAAGAGAGAGTAGTGCACCTATTATTAAGGCTACCATTGGGTCTCCAAAGAAATTTAATAGTTTAATGTACTCGCCTTGTGGTAATAAACCTAATTTAGGGTTTGCTAACGCATCAGCTAAAATCAGTAAGATCGGTACAGCAATTGGCATAAATGATAATGCTACCGGAGGAAGCTTGCCGTATTTTTTCATAAGGTCTTCATATGATTCAGAAAGTTTGGGTTCAATATAGAAACGCTTTGCAAAAAATGTAGCCCATATAAAACCTGCTAACATAGCAAAAAGAGCAGTAATGGCACCATAAATCATAACTTCACCTAAATTAGCGCCAATTATATTTGCAGCAGCTATAGGACCGGTTGCTGGGGGGATAAGGCAGTGACTTGCAAAAAGTCCTGTTGCTAACGCAGTTGAAGTAACTGTTATCGATAATTTTGATTTTTTTGCCAATGCTTTGTTAATTGAGTTTAATATTACAAAACCTGAATCACAGAATACTGCTATAGATGTAATGTATCCTGAAATACTCAAAGCTAACTGGGGATATTTCTTTGCCACAAGTTTCAATATGAAATTTGTCATAGAGAAAGCAGCGCCTGTTTTTTCAAGGATTATGCCCATTATAGTCCCTGCTATAATGACAATACCTATATATCCTAATGTATTGCCAAATCCATTATGAATATTTTTAGCAATTATATCAAGGGGCATTTTTACCATGAAACCGTAGATGAATGAGACTAATATAAGCACCATAAAAGCATTCATCTTTAATTTTGCTGTTAGAAAAATAATTAAAAACACTGCTACAGCTAATGCTACAAGCGCCATTGTTCCTGATACCATTTTTTACTCCATGTTATTATTTAATTGATATTATTGCTTCATTAATAAAGTTTCGTGTATCTTAGGCATCCATTCGCTTATTTTTATGCTTTGTGGACATTTTGATTCACATTTTTTACAACCTATGCATGCTCCGGCATTGTTTTCTTTTGGTATAGTATTTGTATATAATGCTTTATTTAAAAAATCCTGTGCGCCTTCATGTACTTTTAGAGCGTTATACATCTCAAGCAGTCGCGGGATATCAATTCCAACGGGGCATGGAACACAATATCTACATTTAGTGCAGGGAATTGGGCGAACTCTTGATATCTCATTAATAACTTTTTCTATTAATTCAAAAGTAGTTTTCTGCATAGAATTGATTTGAGAAGAGTTTGCGCTTTTTATGTTGTTTTTTACTTGTTCAAGCGTGCTCATGCCACTCAAAACACAGCTAACCTCAGGTTTATCCCAGAGCCATTGAAAGGCTGTATCAACCGGATCCAGTTTGCAGGAATCCCATAATTTTTGAATTGGTTCAGGCAAATTTGCCAAAGTACCGCCAAGGAGAGGTTCCATAATATTAACTGGTATATTTTTTGATGCTGCATAATGTAAACCTTTTGTCCCAACCTGAATATTTTCATTCATATAATTGTATTGAATTTGGCACATATCCCAATCATAGGAGTCTATGATATCTTTAAACACATCAAATGTATCATGAACAGAGAATCCGAAGTATTTTATTCTTCCATCATTTATTGCTTTTTGAGCACACTCAAGAACTTTTAGATTCTTCATTTTATTCCATGAGTTTAAATGGAGAGAATGGAGTAGATAAAAATCTATCTGCTTTACCTGTAATTTTTTTAGTTGTTCATTTAAATATTTATCAAAATCTTCTGTAGTATTCATTGCCCATGAAGGAAATTTCGTTGCTAAATATACTGTGTCTCTATATCCGTTTTTTAGAACATTCCCTACAACTAATTCGCTGTTTTCTTCATGATATGGATAAGCAGTGTCTACATAATTAACACCATTATCAAATGCATAACTCATCATTTCATGAGCGTATGGTTCATTAATGTTTTTAGCCTCATTGTTAATAACAGGAAGTCTCATTGCTCCGAATCCTAAAGCTGAAACTTCAATACCTAACTTGTCAAATTTACGATATTTCATTGTTGCTGCTGCCTTGTAATATATTTTATATTAGTTTAATAAAATATACTTTTTATGATTGAATTTTTAAAGATAAAATAATTTGCAGTTATTTAAAACAAAATGCAATTTAATGCAGTGGTTTATCAAATTTATTTATTATGCTTTCATATTTATATCAATAATTGGAATAATTTACCAGTTATTAATAATTTCATTGTATATTTTGAGCATTTACTATATCAATTATTTTTTTGTCATGTTCTAATATGTTTCCATGGTGACAGGGTAAACTGAAAACTTTTAAATTATGTGAAATCTTTTTGAGATTATTATCAGGTATAGCTAATATATGTTTATTAACCTCTTTCATTTCACCAAGATTACTGCTTAAATCAGGTTCTGTAGCTTTGAAAAGGAAAATTTTGGATTTTTCAAGCAAAGGTATAGTTCCTTGGCTGATACTATCTTCTGCTTTATGGGTTCTCATGGCTTCAATAATATAATTTCTGCTGTAACCTTGCTTTAACATATCTTTTTCTATTAATTTATAGCAGTTGTCTTCTGAATTTGCTGCTTCATTTCTTATTTTTGTAATTTGTTCATCATACATAAATGAATCCAGTAGAAAAATATTGATATTTTCTAATCCTTCTTTTTCCATCTGTGTTGCAATTGAAAGGGCAATAATGCCACCAAGAGACCAGCCTAGTATTATTATTCTGTTTTTATTAAAGTACTTACTTTGTTTGATTTGTTTGGAATATAGTTCAGATAATGATGATAGTGAAGAAATCTTTATTCTGGAATTAATGTTATAATTATCAACACCAATACAGTTATAGCAACTGCATAATTTATGACAGATATTATTATATACCTCGCAACCACCACCTGCTGGATGAATAAGAAAGATTGAATCTTTCCCTTTTTCGATTTTATTAAGCTCTTTAATAATATTATTCTCCAATAAATTTGTTTTTAGGTTGGCAAGTTTTTTAACAGTAGGATTCTGCAAAATATCTGTCACAGAGAAGCTTATATCGAATAGCTTTCTGATTTTAAAACACATCTGGATTGCCAGTATTGAGTTTCCGCCAATATTAAAAAAATTTTCTAATATACTTATTTTATTGATACCAAGGGTTTCACAAAATATATCTGCAAATACTCTTTCGTTATCAGTAATGTTTTTCTCAATTATTATATTTTTATTTACTGGTTTTGATTTCCTTTCAGCAAAGAGATATTTCTCAAATCTGTAAATAGGTAACTTTGAGATAATAACTTGATTATAGAGATTTTGACAGAATAATTTATTAATGAGTTGTTTGAAATTATCTTCTGTAAGGTTATTATCTCTGATAATATCATTACTTTGAGTTTTACTTTTTGACAGTGAATTATCGTATCTCAAACTCATTCCTAATTCTTTTAGTTCAGGTAAATTGACTGAAATAATATTTCTGATATTTGTCCAGCTTTTTTGAGATACACAATCTAGAAAAGCGTTTGCAGCACAGTATTCAATTCTACCGACATCTCCCATAATGGCTGCCAGTGAAGATATCATTATAAATACTTTAATTTCAAGGTTTGAAGTATATTTTAGTAAGTGCTCAGTTCCATATATTTTTGAAGCGATACTTTCCTCAATTTTTTGAATTGTTCTTTCTTTATTTTTTAAGGGTAGGGTACCGGCAGTATGAATAATTACATCAAGTTTACCGCATTGTTTTAGAACTTTAACAATAAGATTTTCTACATGTGACTCTTTACTAATATCAGCAGGAAAAATTTGGTAAGTAGAACCGTTTTCAGTTATCTGTTTAAGATGATTGATCTGGAATTCTCTATAGCTATCATTTTCATTATCAGCAAGGTCATGTCTGTTTACAAGTATAAATTTTAACTTTCTAGTTTGAGATAATTGTAGAGCAGTAGATAAACCTGCCCCTCCTGTGCCTCCTGTAATAAGTACTATATCGTTGTTTTCTAGTGCCGGTTCAAAATTATTGTCATCAAGTTTTACCTTGGTAATCTTTTGTTGCCATATAAAGTTATTTCTTAAAGCGTTTACATCTAGAGTACTACTTTGAGAAATTTTTAATTCTTTCATAAGTGGAAGGATAATTGAGATATCAATATTATCAGTATCAATATCAAGATACATAACAGAAACATTTAAAGACTCATGCATAATTACTTTTAAAGCTGCATGAAGGGAAGATTTACCGATATTTAAATTGTCTTCTCCTGTTACTTGAAAGGAATTATTTGATATTACCATAAAGTTAAATTCTTGTTGGCTATTAAATATGTTTTGCTGTATCAAATATGCACTAATAAACCCTTCATACTGCTGTTTTCTTAAGCTTATATCAGGTTGTTTTTTTGTATTAATATTCCATAAATGTAATATTTCTATGCATTTAACTGGCAGAGAATTAGCAATTATTGCAAGTGTTTTGTAATTATGCTCATTTAAAGGATTTATTCTGAAAATTCCTTTTATAGAATCGTAAAAAGCCTCTTTCTTTATTGAATAATCTTTATAAACCAATAACCTATTAGTTAACGGCATATTTTGCAGGATATTATCTAACATAGGGCTGTTTTCATCTATAAAAATTATATATCCGTTGTTACTTGAAAATTCAAAGTTCTTTTGTGTTTTTAGTTTATATAACCTTTCCCACCTAGGAGTGTAAATCCAATCTTCCATTTTATGGTTTAAAGAAAGTTCTTTATCAGTAGTTTTGTTCTTCTCGTTTGGGCTAATCCAATATTCTGTTTTTGCAAACTGGTATAATGGTAAAGTATTAATATGTGATATTTGTTTTTCTTTGTTATATTTATTTAATGGTATGTTTAAACCGTACCCCCATAATTTGCTTCTAATATCATATATATTAAAAGATTCGGTAGTATTCTGCTCTTTCATAGATGGTAGAGTTGAGATGCAGTATTTTTCTTCAGTGTTATTTTGTTTATGCTGTTTAATAAAAGAAGTCAAAGTAGAGCCTGTGCCAACTTCAACAAAGATTGAATTTGGATATTTATTTTGTAAGAAAATTATTCCTTTGGAAAATTGTACAGGTTTACGGATTTGATCAGCCCAATACTGACTTGATGTTGTCTGTTCATCAGTAATCATTTTGCCGGTAATATTCGAAATGAAAGGGCAGGAAGGTTTTGATTTGTGAATAGTTTGCATAAATATCTTGTATTTTCTTGCCGCCTGTTCCATCATTTCTGAGTGAAAAGCGTGAGAGGTATGTAATTTTGATGACGAAACATTTTCTTGTTCAAGCGTATAGCTTAAATTATCAATATCAGCATTGTTACCTGAAACAACGATAAGATCAGGAGTGTTGTATACCGATATCTCCAGAGATCTTTTTAAAAATGGTTTTATTGAATCTTTTTTTGAGTAAACTGCTAGCATACAGCCTTTTGGCATACTTCCCATCAGTTGTCCTCTTTCCCAAACAGCTTTAATAGCATCTTCAAGTGAAAATACACCGGCCAATACAGCAGCAGTATATTCTCCAATACTATGTCCAAAATAAATACTTGGAGTAATATTGTATTTCTGGAGATATTTAGACAATGCAAAACTGGTGATAAAAATTGCAGGTTGAGCATATTGTGTAAGAGTAATCTTTTTTTCTGCTTCAATTTTATCAATACTATAGAGGGCTGGGTACATTATTTGTTTAAAATTTCTGTTTGTTGAAAGCCTATCAATAATTCTTATACAGTCATCTATATGTGTTCTAAAAACATGGTTTTTAAGGTATAGATCAAGTCCCATATTAGGATATTGCGAACCCTGTCCAGGAAAGACAAAAATTAATTTAGGGGGAGTATCATTGTTATTAAAAAAATAACCAGTTTTATTTTGTTGTAACAGTTCTATCAGCTCATATATAGAAGCCCCATATAGATAACTTCTATGCTTGAAAGTTTTTCTTTTTTTTTCCAGTGTATAAGCAATATTTTCTAAATGTAAACTTTTATTATTTATATTTTTTAAGAGATAATCAAGAAAAGCTGATTTATACTCGGTAAGTGATTCTTTGCTTTTAGCAGACAGTGGAAGAATATATTTATTCTTATTGGGTTGTATTTTTTCAATAGTGGAAAGAGAAGCATTATAGATTGTTTTATTATATTCTTCTATAATAATATGAGCGTTTGTTCCTCCAATTCCAAAAGAACTGATTCCAGCTCTAAACGGTTTTGAATCAGTCTGCCATGTTTGTTTTTCCGTAATTACTTTAAATGGAGTTTGAGCTAAATTAATTTTAGAGTTTGGAGTTATAAAATTTGCTTGACCAGGAATTATTTTATTCTCTATCATTTTTAATACTTTGATAGCTCCAGCTACACCTGCAGCTGTGTTTGCATGTCCAATATTTGCTTTTACAGAACCTATTACACACTTATCTTTTCTCGGTTTATCCTGATTTAGTTTAAATGCTGTGGTAAGAGCAGATACTTCTATAGGATCTCCAAGTTTAGTCCCTGTTCCATGACATTCGATATAATCAATTTTATCTGAAGATAAACCTGCAAGCTTTTGTGCTTTAATAATACATTCAGATTGTCCGTTAGCACTCGGGGCTGTGTAAAAAGGTTTACGGGAACCATCATTATTAGTTGCATATCCTTTTATTATGCCGTAAATAAAATCATTATCTCTTTGGGCATCAGAGAGTTGTTTAAGTAATAATATGCCAATGCCAGAACCGCTAAATATCCCAGAGGCTTCACTGTCAAAAGGTTTGCAATGTCCGTTTTTGGACATTATCATTCCTTCTTTCCAGAAATACCCCTTATCTTCCGGAAGGTTAAGAGAGACTCCCCCTGCAATAGCCATATTACAAGTTCCACTAGAAATATTTTTACAGGCTTCAGTAATAGCAACAAGAGAAGTTGAACATCCTGTATTTATATTTATTGCGGGTCCGGTAAGACCAAGATGATAGCTTGCTTTTGTTGCCAGAAAATCTTTACCATTCATCTGAACCGTTGACCACATATCAATATTTTCAGCAAAATCGCTTTTTAAAATATTATTTAATAAGTATACCGGATCAGCCGAACCGGCAAAAACACCGATATTATGTTCTGTATTATTAGTCGTATAACCAGTTTGTTCTAAAACATACCAGCAGTGTTCCAGAAATTTTCTGATTTGAGGATCAGTTAATTTTGCTTCTTGAGGAGCTATGTCCCAAAATGCAGTATCAAATTCTTTTATACCTGTTATTTTACCAATGACAGGTATAAAATTAGGCTCATCAATAACTGTTTCTTGTGATTTTGTAAACCCTTCCTTTTTATCCAGAATTAGCTGCCAATATTCATCTATATTTGATGTGCCTGAAAAAGCAGCAGAACAACCTATTATTGCTATATCGGTTTCAACTTTTTTCTTTGTCTTTTTAATATTTAATTGCTGTATATCAATTTCTCTGTTTGAAATTAGATATTTAGATAGGCTGTGAATATTCTTATATGTAAATAAATCTGCTATTTCTATCTTATGTAAATGTAAATTGTTTTTTAACTTTGCATATAGTTGTATCGTTAAAATGCTATTGCCTCCAAGACTGAAAAAATTATCCATAATACTTATATTATTTTCGGGTATTCCTAAAGTTTCAGACCAGGCTTTACGAATATTTTCCTGTAGTTGGTTTGTCGGTAGGGTTATATTTGAAGTGTTATTTGCTTTAGGAAGCGGCAATGCTTTTCGATCAATTTTCCCACTTGTGTTTAATGGGAATTTATCTAGTTCAATAAAGAATGATGGAATCATATATTCAGGAATATTTTTGGCTAAAAATTTTTTAAATTCTTCTTCTCCAAAATTCTGTTTTAACCCTTTTTCTGTTCTCTTATAATATGCTGCAAGATATTTGTGCTCATTGTTATCATTTGAGTTTGAAGGTAATTGTTTATTAATAACTTTAACAACAGCTTTTTCAATTAGATTATGTTTTAACAATACGTTTTCTATTTCTCTAAGTTCTATTCTAAAACCACGGATTTTTACCTGTAAATCATTTCTACCTATGTATTCAATGTTTCCATCTTCAAGATATCTACATACATCTCCTGTTTTATATAATTTGGTATTTCTTTTTTTTATATCTTTTGCAGTTGAAAAAGGATTGTTTACAAAATGTTTTTGGGTTAATTCAGTGTTATTTAGGTAACCTCTTGCAAGTCCGGCACCTCCAATGTACAGTTCTCCGGGAACACCTACAGGTACTGGCTTAAGATTGTTATTAAGAATATAAACTTTTGTATTGGGAATTGGTTTGCCAATAATATTGACTTCATCGTAGTCTATTTTCTTTCCTATACAGTATACTGCTGCTTCTGTAGGACCGAATAAGTTGAACAATTTTTTTGAACTGCTCCATTTTTTTGCTGTTTTAATTGTGCAAGGTTCTCCTGCATATATTAAAGTATTCAAACTTTTGTATTCATCCAGGGGTAATAATGATAAAAAAGCTGGTGGAAAATATGATATATTAATATTATTCTCTTTTATAAAAAGTGCTGCTTCTTCCGGTAACTTTCTAAGTTTTTCAGGGAAAATATATAATTCCATTCCATTTAGAAGTGGTGTAAATATCTCTGAAACAGAAACATCGAAAGAGTAAGAAGTATAAAATGTGCTCCTTTTATTTTTTCCATGATTTAGATATATTGGAGCCAAGAAGTTGATTGTATTTAATATTGAATTATTTTCAATTAAGACTCCTTTAGGAAATCCGGTTGTGCCTGAAGTATAAATGCAGTAAGCAAGGCTTTTTTGATTACTTATTCGCTTAAGGTTATTTTTGTTTTCTTTAGAAAATATTTCACTGTTCAGGATAATCTTTTCAACATTTGTATATAATCTTTTAAGTTTTCTTATTAAATGTTTTTGTGTAAGGAGTAACTTAATATTGGTATCTTCAATTATGTAATCTAATCTATTTATTGGAAGTTCGGGACTTATTGGGACATAAGCTGCGCCTGATTTCAATATACCCAAAATTCCTATTATCATTTCTATACTTCGCTCAGAGCATATTCCGATAAGTGTATCTCTTTTTAGTTCAGTTCCTGTAATATTCCTATACTGTTTTCTTATATAACGAGCGAGTTGATTTGATATTTCATTTAATTCTCTATAGCTCATTTCTCTTTGTTCAAATAATAGTGCGGTGTTGTTGGGGGTTTTTACAACCTGCTTTTCAAAAAGTTGATATATTGTTTTATCTGTTGAAAGTTGTGTTCCTTTTGTTCTCTGGTCATAAATGATAGCAGCATATTCAGTGGGAGATAAAATTGATATGTCATTGACATAAGAATCAGGATTTAGAGAAAACGAAAGAATAGTTTGTTTAAGGTGATTAAGTAAATTTTTTATAGAAAAATCATCGAATATTTCTGCATTGTATTTTAATTTAAAGACAAGTTTTCCTTTTTTGAGGTAATTTATAATAGAAATCGGATAATTTGTTTTTTCCATTTCTTTGAAATTAGTTGTTTTTAGACTAGTATCTGTAATGTTGGCTTCAGGGTATTTTTCATATATATAAATGTTATTAAATAAATATTTATCTTTGATATTGCTAAGCTTTTGTATTTCTGTAATGGATATATTGCTATTATTATTTATCTGTTGAAGCTTTATCTGAATATATTTTAAAAGTTCTTTTACTGTCTGTTTCTTTGACCAGTTAATTATTACCGGTAAGGTATTAATGAAAAGTCCTACCATCTTATCTATATTGGGTAAGTTATATGCTCTTCCTGAAAAAACTGTACCAAATATTGTGTAGTTCTCGTCAGTATACGAGTTTAATACTTTTCCCCAGGCACACTGTATCAGCGTACTAATTGTTATTTGTAAGTTGTTAACAAAACGTTGGATTGAGTCTGTTCTTTTTTTACTGAAAATTAGGCATTGGCTTTTTTGAATTCGTATTGGTATGTTTGGGTTAAGCTTATAGCCCGTTTTCTTAATTGGTAAATCTGTAGGGAAAGTTAAATGTTTAAGTTCATTTTTCCAGAACTCTATTATTGGATTCTTTTCCATTTTATAAAGGTGTTCAATATAATGGGTATATTGATAATATGGTATTTCTATATTATCTTTCATTTCTGTAAGTCTTAAGTAAATTTCATTTACTTGGCTTTGTATTAATGAACAACTCCAGCCGTCAATAATTATATGATGATTGCTCCAAACAAAAGTATATTTATCTTCAGCTTTTTTAATCAGCTTAAACCTCATCATTTTTGGAGACTGAAGTGAATATTTTTTAGCCCTGTCTTTAAGGCATATGTCGTTAATTCTCTTTTTTTGTTTCTTATGTGATAATGGTGAAAGATCATACTCTTTCCATGGAATGTTTGTTTCTTTTTTAGTGATACATTGTAAAGGTTCTTTTGTGTCCCAAATAAAAAATGATCTTAGAACCTTATGAGTAGATATAATTTTTTCCCAGGCTTTTTTTAATGCATGTGAATTTATTTTACAGTTGTAGTTCCATGCTAGCTGAACACTATACTGATCTGATGCGGGTGAATGAAGTGCATGGAATAGCAAACCTTTTTGTAAGTTTGTAAGTGGATATATAGATTCAATTTCTTCATTATACTTATGTTGTATTTTATCTAATTCATTCTGGGTGAGTTCTATTAAAGGGAAGTCACTAGGTGTAAAATATCTTTTTCCATTATTGGTGCAGTGCTTAATAATATCAATTAGTTTTGTGATATATAAATTCCCAAGAGATTCAATAGTTGCTTTTTTGAAGTGATCAGTACTGTATGTAACTCTTATGGTTAATGTATTATTAACGACCGAACTGTTGAATTCTATTAAGTTTGAACTATGATTTTTTTTACTGTATGAATCATGTCCAGTCATTGTATTGTATAATTGCCAGTTATTTATCTGTTTATCATTTTTGTTAAACTGTCCAAGATAATTGAAAGTAATTGTAGGGTAGCTTGTATCAAAGCCTTCTCTAACTTTTGAATAAGGGTGAAGGTATCTAAGTATACCATAAGATAACCCTTTATCTGGTATTATTCTTAAATGTTCTTTTACCTGCTTTATTAATGATTCTATGGTACCTTTCTTTTCTATTTCAATACAGACAGGAAACAGGGAGGTGAACCAGCCAATTGTTCTTGTTATATTAATATTATTTATGCAGTTCTCTCTTCCATGTCCTTCAAGCTTAAATGCTACATAGCTATTATTTGACCATAATGATAAGCTTAGACAGAAAGCACTAATCAGTAAGTCATTTATTTGTGTATTATATGGGTAGGAACAATTTTTAAGAAGTTTTACTGTATTTAATTGATTCAACTCAAATTCAGCTTTTTCTGTGTTAAAAGTTAAGTCTTTTTCAGTTGTCTTAAAATCAAATGGTATTTTGAAATTATCAATTTTATCATTAACCTTATTCCAGTACTGTAAATGAATTTGTAAATCTATTTTTTGTGAATATTCCACCAGTGCTTTTTGCCAGTCTTTAAAGCTGTTTGTTTTTTCAGGAAGTTCTTTCCCTTCATAGAGCTTCTGCAGGTCTTCAAGAAGAATTCTCCAGGATATTCCGTCTATAATTAAGTGATGTGCTGATATAAAAACTCTAACCATACCGTCATTGTGACCAGTTATAATTCCAGCGGTTATAAGTGGCCCATTTTCTATATCTAAAAAATTTTCCCAGGCCGCACATGTGTTTTTAATGGTAGATATTTGATAGAGTTCGTTAGAAATATCTTTCTTGTGTATTTCCTTTAAAAAGATATTCTTACAGTAATATTGTATATAGTTATTTCCCTTTTTTTTATATCTTAGCCGAAATGAGTCATGGTAGCAGATAAGGTTATTTAAAGCATTATGGAATCTTTGGTATTCAATATAAGGTACGATTATTAATTGTGATTGATTCCAATAGTTAAAGTCTTCAAAATTCTGTTCAAAGAACCAGTTTTGAATAGGAGATAAATGGAAATCTTCTGATGTTAAATCATGAATGATCAGTTTTTTTTCTGATGATATAGTTTTTTGTGCAAGTTGTGATATTGTTGGATGATTATATAGATCTGTAGTTTCTAAAAAGATTCCTTTTGAGTTAGCTTTGGCTATTACTTGTATGCAAAGTATTGAGTCGCCTCCACGTGAAAAGAAATTATCTTTTGTTCCGATTTTAGAAAGACCTAAAACTTCTTCCCAAATATGTATAAGTTCTTTTTCTATTTTATTTTTTGGTGGAATATAGGTATCATTTCTTTCTTTAAATACTGGTTTTGGTAAAGCATCGAAATCTATTTTTCCATTTGTCGTTATAGGAAAAAATGTAATTTTGATAAATTGTGACGGAATCATATAATCAGGTAACCTGGAGGATAGATATTTTCTTAATTTATTTTCAACTGAATCGTTGTCTTTTTTTATAGAATAATAGGCAATGAGAAAGTTGTTATCATTATGCTGAAATACCTTTACAACACTTTGGTCAATTTTTGAATATTTAGTAATAACAGTTTCTATTTCATCTAGTTCAATCCTAAATCCTTTTAATTGAATTTGTCTATCATTTCTTCCTATATATTCAAGGTTGCCATCTGGTAGTTTTCGTACAATATCTCCAGTCTTATATAGACGAAGATTCTGGTTTGTTTTTTTTTCAATCTTATTAATAAAAGGATTTTTTATAAAACGTTCTTTTGTAAGTTCAGGGCGATTTAAGTATCCCCGGGCAAGTCCATCTCCACCTACATATAATTCTCCTGCTTCTCCAGCGGGAAGTTCGTTGAATTGTGAATCAAGAATAAATACTTTCAGGTCATATAATGGTGTTCCAATGTTTGATGATGTAGATAAAAGATCTTCTTTGCTGATTTTCTTATATGTAACATGAACTGTTGTTTCAGTAATTCCATACATATTAATTAGCTCCGGAGTATCGCAGCCATACTTCTTTATCCATTTCTCTAGCTTGAAGAAATTAAGTCTTTCACCTCCGAAAATTACATATCTTAAGTAATTTAGTTTTTCAGTTTTTCCTTCATCTAATTTTTGCAGCATACTGAATGCTGAAGGTGTTTGATTTAAGACTGTTACTTTATATTTATTTAATAATTCATAAAATTTAATAGAATTGCGCGTCTGATCATGAGATAAAATTAACAGGGTTCCGCCGAATAATAGTGCTCCCCAAATTTCCCATACTGAAAAGTCGAAACTTACAGAATGAAACAAGGGCCATACATCTCTATTATTAAAATTGAAATAAGGGTTTGATGAATTGAATAGCCTTAAAACATTCCAGTGAATTTGCAACACACCTTTTGGAATACCGGTAGAGCCCGAAGTATATATTATGTAAGACAAATCTTTATATTTATTAATTGGAACCGGGTTTTCTGTAGGTTGTTCTAATATCTTAGAATTATTATTTATAATGAGAGTTTTACATTTGAATTTCTTATTGTTATTAATTATTGCGGCAAGAGAATCCTGTGTTAATATAAGTTTGATATTTGCATCTTTAATAATAAAATTAATTCGCTCCTGAGGATATTTAGGATCTATAGGGACGTAGGCTTCTCCTGATTTTAATATACCAAGTATTCCAATTACTGACTCAAAACTCCTTTCTGTAAAAATTCCAATTAGTGTATCTGGTTTTAACTTAGTTTTGTTTATTTTTCTATATAATTTCCTTATATAACAAGCGACCTGATTGGCTCTTGCATTTAGAGTATTATAGGTCATTTTACTATTTTCAAAGATAAGTGCAGTTTTATTTGGTGCTTTTTTTACCTGGTCTTCAAAGACCTGATGAATAGTTTTACCTGCGGGAAATAAAGTTTTTTTAGTTGAGTTGCCAGTTTTTGTTTCTTTTTTTTTATTTAAGGTTAAACTGTTTTTTTTCATTTTGAAGTTGTATTTATTATTAATTTATCAATATCTTGCTTTTATCTAAATTGTATACTCATATAACCATTTTTTGTTTCTTTTCAGTATAAAGTAAGTACTGTTGACAAAGTCAGTGGAAATACAAATTACGATTATATAGGTAATTGCAAAACGTCAGGATTTTCGGTTTTGACTGAGCAAAACCCTCCAGAACTGAATTTAAAGTGGAGGGAAATGCTTTGTAGTTTCCATTTCCAGTACGTTTTTTTGCAATTAGTTCTATACACTGACGGTCCCTAAAAGCTTTGTTTAAAATAAAAATATACTGGATATGCTTTAATTTCAATAACTTATTATAATTAAGGGAAAGCAATATTTAATGTTTATTCTAATCAGTTTGATAAATAAACATTAAGTCGTACTCTTAGTAGAGATATATCAGAGACAGTTGTTTTTCTCAAAAAGTGATAAAAAATAAATTAATTTTGTTTGCAAACTAGAAAAATACATCGGTGTAGTTGTTCTGTTTTTCAGTAGAGAACTTTTATTATATTAACTTTAGTTAATTTTAAATTATTTCGAAGGGACATAAAATAAATGATAAAATTTTTAAAACCACTGATAAATAAAGATTTTAGATGGCTATTCGCTTCACAGTTTACTAATAATCTTGGGATGTTTCTTGATTATGTAGCATTAATGTCCTTATTAGTATATGTTTGGAAGAAGGGACCTGATGACCTTGCATCTTTTTCTATTGTTTATGCATTTCCGCTGATCATATCTCCTTTTGCCGGGGCACTGGTAGATAAATGGCCCTTGAAAAGGGTTATGATTGTTTCATGTCTAGTAGATTTTTCTTTAACATTACTGCTTGTGTTTGTAAATGGTGTAGGTTCTTTGTTAACAATAATTTTTTTTCGAGCTTGTTCTAAAACATTTTATTATCCAGCTGAATCCTCTGTTATTAAATTTATGTTTAAAAAGGATGAACTTATTCAGGCAAATAGTCTTGTTCATGGTATGATGCAGATTTTTAAAATTATCGGTCCAGTTATTGGGGGAGGATTGCTTTTATTGTTAAGACCTAGATTTATTTTTACTATAACTGCTTCATGCTATTTATTGGCTGGTTTTTTTTTGTTTTTTATTCAGGAAAAGTATGATAGGATACATGTGGATAGCGAAAAGTTTAATGCCGGGGCTATATTTAAAGATATCGTTAATATGTCCAGAATGTTTTTTTGTAACTACAGGCTTTTATTTGGATTTATTTCAATAACTTTAGTTACATTTGCTTTTTATCTTTCTGACAGCATGGTTACTCTTTTTGCTAAAAATATTGGATTTACAGAGCGTTATTTTGCATTAGTTTTTGTATGGATAGGTTTTGGGGGTGTTTTAGGAGCTTTTTTGTTGGGACAGGAGAAAAAGAAAAGAAATCTACTCTTATTGATTCTAATAGGAATTATTACTACAGGTACCAGCATGCTTATTGGTTCATTGATTTGTCCTATTGCCGGACGAGTTGGGATTTGGCTTTTTTTAGCGGTATGGTTTTGTGTTGGTCTAGGGGTTAGTTATGCCACGATTCCGTATACTTCTTTAGTTATGCAGGAGGTATCAACAAATATGATTGGAAAGGCCAGTACTATGTCACTTTTTAGTACTGGAGTTAATTTATTAATTGCTCCAGTTATCGGTGCAGTATTAGCTCGCTGGTTGGGAGTTAGTATGCCGTTTATTGCTACAGGAGTTGTACTGGTAAGTGCGTTTGTTGTTTTATCTTTCTATTATAATAAGTATTTTTCTAAAAAAAAAATATATTTTAGAAAAGGAAAAAACCCTGAAAATCAGGGCTTTTAGAGTTCTTATTTATTATTTTTGCTGTCCGCCAATAATTACTTTAACTGGATCACCAGGCATAAAGAGGTATCTTTCCTGCTCATAACAGAAGTAAACACTGTCATTGTCATTTAAGTCAGAAACTTTGTCTCTCAATACCATATCATAAGGTTCAAGTCCATCAGCATCTTTTAGATTTATATATTTTACGCTAGGTGATATTCTTTTAACTTCATTACCTGGTGTTATTTCTACTTTTTTAACTTGGATTACTTTGCTTACACCTTTTCCAGGTTGACCATTTTTCTCTCCAACTGCTTTCCATAAATAATATCCACCTTTGCTATCTTTGTTTATACAGGCTTCATTGATAGCAAGTACTTTGTTTTTATCGTCTTGGTTGATGAAGTCAAAAGGCATTACTGTATCGAATTCATAAACTACCTTGAGCTTTTTTCCGTCTTCAGTTACATATTCTGGTGTTGATGGAAAATTATTAACAACTAGTTGTACGCCGTTATCTGTTAATTTTGCATAGCCATGAATGGCTCCTATTTTTTCATTGCTATTGACAGGGTATACTGTAATTGGTGTATCGACTTTTATCTGATCGGCAAGTGCTCTAGGCATTTTTATATTTATTCCCATTGGGAAAAGTTGAGATACTTCCATGATTGGTCTTTCTCCACCTGTATATCCGGCCGGGAATATTATTTTATTTACTATTCCATCAAACTGTGCGCGATATTGGCAAAGTTCTAATATTCTCTGTTTGAGGATTAAGTTAGCTTTATCAGCTTTTAATTGAGCTTCTGCCTGAAGGTAGTCTGAATTAGCAGCCTGGTAGGCTTGAAGACTGACAGAGTGAGTTTCATTTAGTTTTTTATCTCTAAGGTATACCTCTTTTTTTTCAGCAAGGATTGCTTCATCTTTTGCTATATTGGCTTTTGCATTATCTACATCTGCTTGACGATATATTGTAGCCATTTGTATTAGAAGATCTCCTTCTTCAACAACGTTTCCTTCTGTATCAAGGGTTGGTCCTTTAAAGAAAGTTCCGGCAGGTGGAGTATATGTTACAAAACCTCTGTAATCATCGTTAAACCCCATTGTTACTGTTAATGTACAAACCGGAGTTGCAACTGCATCAAATTCCTGCGGAGATGAAAAACCCTGTGTCGAGTTATCAGCGAACATGCTGAAGCCTGTGGTTAGTACTAGAATCGCAAAGATTGAACCTAGAAGTTTCTTTTTTTGCATTACTTTCCCTTTCTTTTTTGTTAATTAAATTTTTACGAAGTATGCCTCAAGAAAGAATTTTAAGGCATAATGTTTAAAAAGTTAAGGACTTAATATAAAAAAATACATTTTTTTTATATTAAGTTCAATAGTTTATCTATTTGTATTTTTGAATAGCATCCCAAACAACTGCTTTTGTAAAAGGTGCTTTATAAAGTCTGATGCCTGTAGCATTATAAAATGCATTGGCAATTCCCGGCATAGCACCATTGATACATATTTCCGAAACGCTTTTTGCTCCATATGGTCCTGTATCTTCATAACTCGGTACCAATATTGTTGTCAATTCAGGTAGGTCTCTCATTGAGAAAATATTATATGTTTTCAATGAAGGATTGGTCATTTTACCTTTCTTGTTAAAACGATATTCTTCCGTAAGTGCATAGCTTATTCCATTTAAAACAGCACCTTCTACCTGTCCTTCGGCTAATGCCGGATTTATTGCAGTTCCACAATCTGTTGCTGCTACATATTTAAGTACTTTTATTCCACCTGTTTCCATATCTGCTTCGATTTCGATGAAGTGGGCAGAGAATGGGGGAGGGGATTTGTGGGTTATATGTGATTCTACCGCTGCAATTTGAAATTGATTATGTTCATATAACGAGTAATTTGAAATTTCTGAATATGTGACTTTTTTTTTTCCATCTTTTGTTACAACAGAGGCATCTAATACTTCGAGTTCGTCTACTTTTTTATCCAGCATTTCTGCTGCAACTTTAAGTATTTGTTCTTTTACCTTTGCTGCAGTTTTTCTTACAGCTTCTCCACTGAGATAGGTTGTACTCGATGCGTAGGCTCCTACATCAAACGGTGTCATATCAGTATCAGATGAGTAGACAATCATTTTATCCACTGTTGTTTCAAGAGCTTCTGCTGCTATCTGTGCGAGAACAGTATCGCTTCCCGTTCCAAGGTCTGTAGCTCCAACATGAAGGTTGAATGAACCGTCTTCGTTCATTTTTATTGAAGCTGCACCCATATCAATTTCAGGAACACTTGACCCTTGCATTAAGCAGCACATTCCGATTCCACGACGAAACCGGCCTGTTTTTTCTTTATGACTTTTTCTGCGATGCCAACCTATTGCTTCAGCTCCTTTTTCTATGCATTCTGCCAGAGCACAGCTTCCTATTGTCATAGGTGTTCCGTCTTTACCTTCACCGAGGGCGGCAAACGCTGGATGTGTTTCACCTGTTTTTATATGATTTATTTTTCTAAATTCAACAGGGTCCATTTCAATAGCTTCAGCCATCATATCCATCATTGATTCCACTGCAAAAAAGGCCTGTGTTGCTCCAAAGCCGCGGTAAGCTCCACCAACCGGGAGATTTGTATATATGGCTTTTGCGTCAAAATGTATATTGCTTACATGGTATAATGGGAAGACTTTGCTTCCACAGCAGCTCATTACAGTTAAACCATGTCCGCCGTATGCGCCTGTATTATTTATTGTATCCATTCCAAGAGCTGTAATTTCGCCGCTCTTTTTAACTCCATAACGTAATCTGAACCTAATTGGATGACGTGTACGTCCGTATTTGAAAGTTTCTTCTCTTGTTAATCTGAAAAAGACAGGCCTATTAGTTTTAAGCGTAAACATTGCTGTAACATCTTCCAGCAGCATTTCCTGTTTGCTACCAAAACCTCCACCTATACGAGGCTTAATTACTCTTATTTTTCCAACCGGAATGTCAAGTGTTTGCGCAACAAGTCTTCTGCAATGAAAAGGTACCTGTGTACTTGTTTTAATTACTATTCTTCCAAAATTATCTATATGGGCAAGAGAAACATATGTTTCCATTGGTGTGTGCTGTGCGTAGCTTGTTTCAAAAACTTCATCAAAAGTAAAATCTGCATCTTTCAAGCCCTGTTCAAAGTCTCCTGATTGCATTCCTACTCGTGCAGCAATATTCTTCTCAGGTTCAAAAGGAATTGGAATAGGAACGTAGGCTTCCGGTTCGTCATGGATAATAGGTGAATTCTCTTTTATTGAATCATCTATAGATAAAACAGGTTCCAGTAATTCATATTCTACTTTTATTTTTTTGACAGCAGCTTCTGCTTCCTCAAGGGTTTCTGCTGCTACAGCTGCAACTCTATCTCCAACAAAGCGAACTTTTCTATCGAACATAAATGTATCATAAGGTGATGGTTCAGGATATCCCTGACCTGCAGTACAGTGTGGTATACGTGGTACATTTCCATGATATAGAACACATTTTACACCCGGCATTTCTTCTGCTTTGCTTATATCAATAGATTTAATTAATGCATGAGGGTGAGGACTCCATAACATTTTTACATGCAATGCATTTTCCGGGACAAAATCTGCAACATAAGAAGGTTTACCCTGAGATAAATATAATGCATCGATCTTTTCTACAGATTTATTTACGACTTTAAAATCATTTTTACTCATTTTTATCCCCCTTTGCATTGCCTTCTGATACTTTTTGTAGAGCAGTGTATATCTTTTCATAACCTGTGCAGCGGCATAAGTTCCCATCCATATATTCTTTTATTGTATCATTATCCGGTGTCGGGTTTTTGTCAAATAAAGCTTTTGCGGATAATACCATCCCGGGAATACAAAAACCGCATTGTACGGCTCCTTCATCAACTAAAGCCTTTTGTATTGGGTGCGGGGCATCATGAGTTCCTATCCCTTCAATAGTCCATACGTCCCGACCGTCAACCAGGAAAGCATATGTTATGCAGGAGTATGCTGTCCGACCATCTATAATGACTGTACATGCTCCACATGATCCTTCTCCACACCCCCATTTTGGACCTTTATAGCCAAGTCGGTGAAGGAGGTCTAATAATTTTTCATCAGCATTAATGTCAACACTTTTCTTCTCTCCATTGATAGAGAATGTAATAGTTTTCATTTCTTACCTCCTTCAGCCTGTTTCAAAGCGCTTAAAACAACATCACTAATAATTGTTTTTGCAAGGTTTAATGCATATTTATCCGAAGCACCTTCTTTGCCTTTCCACGAAAAGCTTTCAATATGTTTTATGACAGCATTTTTTATTGTTTGCTCTGTAGCATTTTTCCCTTTTATATCTTTTTCTATTGCTTTTAAGCGAGTAGGTAATCCAAGTGCAGCACCGGCAGCTATTCTGATTTTTTTAATTTTATTTTTTTTAATCTGCACGAAAGCTGCAGCAGTCAATGTACTGAATCCTCCTGATGTGCGAACTTCTTTATGATATCCAAATCCTGAGCTACTTGTAAGTTTAGGAATTTGTACGGAGGTGACAATTGCTTTATTTTTTAGTAAATTTGCCGGCTGTTGAGCAAAAAAGTCTTTTGCTTTGAAGTCAATCTTACAGCCTTCAAATGCTCTGATTTTGGCTTTCAACGCCAATAAGGCAACAGGAAAATCCGACCATGGGAATATTCTTGCTATATTTCCACCTATAGTTGACATGTTTCTTATTTGCTGAGTAGATAATTTTGTTGCGACTGTGTCTAAAACCCAACCTTCTTTTTTAAATTCCTGGATATCAGCTATCCTTGAACCAGCCTCAATTATAAAAGAGTTTTCTTCTTCTTTTATTTTTTTACCTATTACTTTATTAATATTTATTGCAGTCTTTTCAGGGCCGTCAGGCATAAATTGAAAAGAGGTTCCGCCAGCCATTATTATGCAGTCATTTCCTAAATCTATGGCCATATTATAGGCATCACTTAATATTTTAGGTTTTTTAAAATCTACTATTTTCATGTAAATTCCTCCTCATTATTTTTAAACCAGAGAATATACTTAGAGTACGGAAACTTAATAACCTTAAAAGATTTTCCGTTTCTTCTGTGCGTCCCGTGGTTTTATTTTAAAATCTTTTCCAAAAATCTTCTGCCTGTTTTCTACTTTCAGCATTAACAGCGTCTTCGTCTATTGTTAATATAATACCATCCTTCATAACTATTTTACCATTAATAATACTCGTCGCAACATTGGCTTCACATATACCAAAAAGAAAATGGCCTAGAAATGTAGATTCGCTTAATGGGGTAGGTGGATTATAGTTTACAATAATGATGTCCGCAAACGCATTTTCTTCTAGGACACCTATTTTGCTTTTAAAGAATCTGTTTGCTATTTTTGCATTATTTTCAAGAAGAAGCTGGCATGATTCTGAAAAAAACACCCGGGGATCAGAGTTTGAAAGTTTATGCAAAATATTTGCCACTCTTACATCGTCCTGCATTCCCGGAGTCATTCCATCTGTTCCAAGACCTACTAAAATTCCTTTATTAAGCATTTTAGGTATATCAGCTACACCTACAGCATTATTCATATTCGACTGTGGATTATGAATAACACAAGTGTCTGTTTCTTTAATCAAATTTAATTCTTTGTCCCAAACATGAATGCAGTGTACAGCCAATGTGTTTCTGCCCAGCCCATCAGCTTTGTAAAGACGTTCTATTACGGATAAGCCATATTTTTTTAAGTTTTCTTCCTGATCAGCTTTTCCTTCTCCTGTGTGAATATGAAATCCTATGCCTAAATCTTTGGCTGCTTCTGCTGAACTGTATAACGTCTGATCATTTACTGTAAATAGAGCATGCAAACCGAACATAGCAGAAATAAGGTTGTCATTATTTTTGTTCAGTTTTTTTATCTTATTAACAAAACGGATGTTTTCATCAACTCCATCCATTCCTTTACCATATCTGTCAGATGCACCAAGGCAAAGGTTTGCTCTTGCTCCAACCTTTCTTACAGCATTTTCAATAATATCCAGACTTCCTTTTTGTAATCCCTGACTTTCATGGTGGTCAAAAAAAGTAGTAGTTCCTCTTTTTATTCCGTTTATAACCGGAACAAGTGTACTGTAATGGATATCTTTTTCGTTAAGAGTTTTATCAAGGGGAAACCAAAGCTTATTTAAAATTTCTACGAAGTTTTTCGCCGGCGGCTGTTTAGGAGTGATGCCTCTTGCAAACGTAGAGTAGAAGTGCATATGCTGATTAATAAATCCAGGCATTATAAGTTTGCCTTTTGCATCAATTACTTCTGTCTCAGGGGGGATTTTTAATTCATCTGCTGAACCAATTTCCTGAATTAAATTATCTTTTATTAAAACAGCGCCATTCTTTATGATTCTATTATTTTTGCCTAATGTGATTACTGTCCCGTTTTTTATTAATAACGATCCCATATACACCTCCTATAATTATAAAAATTACAATAAGCAATTTACAAATATCCAATAAATATACAAATATAAAAAAATCAAATACTATCAGATTTCAACAGTCATGATTATTCAGATGTTTTGAGCTTTTAACTATTAACTATTATTTGTTGCTTGCTGCCTAACGAGTTATGGGGTAAAGTTTTCAGCTATGATTCTCAATACCATATTTGCCTGGTGTGCTGCTACAAGATGGACTCTGGGGGCCATTAAGCCGCAACTGGAATCATTTGAAAAATCCCCGCACAAAAAAACATTGTTGCCCAATTTTTTTGTTTCTATTAAATTTGATGACTCAATTCCTCCCATGCCCGAAGCTGATACTAAAAAACGTTTTCTGTTATTTTTTTCCAAAAAAGTATTTAGGAGCATTGTTTTTTCTGATACTTTATCGAATGCTTCTACAATGATTGAAGTTTGTTTAAAGATAGTAAAAATGTTGTCTTCTGTAATTTTTGTATAATGTTTTACAACTTCAAGGAATGGATTGATTTTTTTTAGTTTGTATTCAAGAGCATCAACTTTTGGTTTGTCTATATCTTCAGTAAAAAAAAACTGTCTGTTTAAGTTTGACATAGTAACATTATCAAAGTCGGCAATTATTATTTTGCCAATACCGGTTCTAACCAGCATATGAGCAATATTTGATCCTAGTCCTCCGCAGCCTGCTATTCCTATTGTTACTTTTGGCAGAACTTCATTTAGAGGTTTATAATTTCTTGACATTAATTCTTCTAAAAAGGTTTTCTTAGTGAGCTTGTTCATTTTTTATAATATCCAAATAATACTGGTAAAACTTTTCTATAAAAAATAAAAATACACTGTAAAAATTATTAATACAAGAAATACTTAGAAGGTATAAAAGAAAGTGTTTGTCTGTGTATTTGATATTATACCCAAAATTAATTGACTCAAAATAAGCTGAAAACAATAATAACTTCGGTATATAGAATATTTATTTTCAGCACCGATGAGTTAGCATCTTCTTACCTAAAAATAAAAGACAGATCTGTTATTTAAGTTTTGTTAAACTTATTATTATGCCGGTTATTACTCTGGGACTGTTGATATTGTTTGGGGCTTCTGAGTTTATGATATCTTCAGGCTTTATTTTAGCAGGGCTTCCTGTTGCAGCAACAAGTTATATAATTGCCCAGAAATACTAGATATATGTATTAAAAAGTACTGAAATAATTATTTTAAGTACGATTATTTCAATATTTACACTTACACTTTCAATAATATTCTTATCACATAATTATGCACAAGTATTGCTACGATAACGCAGGTTTCTAAAATTATTTATTGTTAATAGTTTTATTGATAATTGATTTACCCTCCACCAATCGGCAGAAATAAGCTTAAGTGATCATTATCCTGTAAAACATAAGATTGTTTTCTTTTCTCGTCATTAACAATTGTGATAATATATTTTTTGTGTTCTCGTTTTATGCCGAGAGTTGTCAAAACATCCTCAATGGTTGAGTTAAGTTTAATTTGTAAAGTACTGCCACTCTCGATATTTTTGATATCAATAACACCGGTAAAAGATATTTGTATATTTATCGTTTTTTTCATCGAATTTAGGCTCTAGTATTCTTTTATTTTTATCCATTATTATAATAACAATGAATTGCTTTGTAGCGGCGCATGGTCATGCGCCGTCCAATGTATTAACTATTAATTCACCGGTAATTCAGGCATAGAATCCTTTATTCCTGTCATAATGGTATACATAATAGCACAATTCATTAATGACAAATCATCTTCTTTTGCTTTTTCAGAAACTTCTACGGAGATCAGTTTAAATGATTTTTCATCCAATCTGGCTTTTAAATCTGATGAAGAATAAAGCAGTTCATCAGCCAAAATAAGTTCGTGTCTTTTATTATTAAATTTGGCTTTTATTGACCAGTTACCGTTATCGTTGAAAATCATGAAGGCATTATCTGATTCAGCTTCAAATTCTTTAATATTATTGTATAAACGAGGCTTATCTTTATGCGGTTTTCCTGATGTAGGGCAGAATATTGCACAATTCTCGCATTCATTGCAGTAAGATGTGAATATTGCTGTTTGATATGGTTGGGATATTTCGAAATGTTCTGTAATATTTTTATTGATAATCGGGAGCTGCAGTTCAAATGGCTTGATTTTATAAGATAGGATTGCTTTGTTTGGACATACAGTTACACATGTATTGCAATATCTATCGCACTTAAGACACCTGTTAGCTTCTTCTTCTGCTGATTCTTTATCAAGAGACTGTACTATTTCATTAAAATCATCCCTTTGTTCAGGAGGAATATGCGGTATTAGTGTTCTGAATTCTCTAAATGCCCGTTTTGCTAAGAAGTTGATTTCATCTACTTCTTTGATCGCATTATTATATTCGCTTGTATATGTGTGATTGATGCTGTCAGCAATAATTTTCCCATCACCACATGCTTTTACTATTGTTAAAGGACCGTTTTGAATCGCATCTCCACCTGCATAAACGTTTTCTATAGATGTTTCAAGTGTATCAGAATTAACATCTATATAACCTTTTTTGTTTAATTCCAGAGGGAGGCCCTGTAAGAATGAAAAGTCTGGCTGCTGTCCAATTGCTATTATCAGATTATCGAGTTGAATATCAAATTCTGAATCAGGGATTTCTATAGGGCGTTTTCTGCCGGAAGAATCCAGTTCACCTAATTTCATTTTAGAGCATCTTAGTGCGGTAATATGTCCATTTTCTGTAATAACTGTTTTTGGAGCTGCAAGTTCTTTGATTTCAATTCCTTCTTCAACTGTTCCATCAAGTTCTTCTTTATGAGCCGGCATTTGTTCTATTGATCGTCTATAGATGATATAGACTTTTCCTCCGGTAAGTCGATTGGCAACTCTGGCACAGTCCATTGCAACATCACCTGCGCCTATAACACCGACCTTAGCTCCTAAGTTTTGTTCTTTTCCTAATTTGACATTGCGTAAGAAGTCAATGCCGTCAACTACTCCTTCAGAATCTTCTCCTTGAATTCCTAACAACATTCCTTTTTGAGCGCCTACAGCAATAATGATATAATCATAACCATCACCTTTTAATGATTCAGCAGTGATATCTTTTCCAAACTTGGTATTATAGCGCATTTCTACGCCCAAATTCTCTATTGAGGCGATATCTTCTTTTATTGAGTTTTCAGTAGCTCTATAGCTTGGAATTGTCTGTGATACCATTCCTGCAGCTTTACTTCTTTCTTCGAAGATTGTAACTTTAAAACCGTAGTGAGTTAGGTGATGTGCCGCTGATAAACCACATGGGCCTGCACCGATTATTGCAACTTTTGCTTTGCTCTTTTTTATCAAGGATAATGCTTTAGTGCTACTATTTTCTATGGCAAAGCGTTTTAATTCCCTAATTGCAATAGGTTCATCATAGTGTGTTCTTGTGCAGACTGTTTCACATTGATGATTACATGCTTTTCCAAGTATTGTCGGGAGTGGGTTGTCTTTTCGTATAATTTCTGCTGCTTCATCAATATTGCCTTTGCTTATTTGTTCGATATATGCCGGGGCTTTCTGGTTGATAGGGCATTCATCTGTACATGGGGCTTTAATACAGTCAAAGAGTTCAAGTTTTCTGTTTGTTTTTGTCTTTTTTCTTTCGAAGCTGTCTCTAATTAAAAGTGGATCTGTTAAAACGTATTCTGCATATTGTTTAAGATTTTCTAAAGCATTAGCTTTAATAAAATCTTTAAGTTCAAGATCTTCCGGGATAACTTTGTCAAGCTCAAGGAATACTGCAGACTTGCATATAAAATCTGATATGTCTTCTGCTTCTATAGATTCCATTGCTTCTATTGTATTTTTAATATATTGAAGTAATCTTGTGTATCCTCCGGGGCGAAGAATATCTGAAGAAATAGTAATAGTTGACATTCCGCTGCGAAGTAATTCTGAGGCATTAAAGCAGTCTGCTCCTCCTGCAAAAGACATTAGCAGGTTTCCATCAAATTCTATTGCAAGCTTTTTTGCGAGGTTTACGGTTAATGCATGGAGCGGTCTTCCTGACATATACATCATTTTTTCTTGTTTATCAAAAACAGTCCGATGGTTTTCAACTTCAAGGGTGTTCGAAAGTTTTACACCAAAAATAACACCTTTCTTATCAGCTTTCTTCTGTAGGTCAACAAGTAACGATATTGCATCCGGATATTTCAGGTCATGTTCAAAAGCAATATCAGGAACAGTTATTTCTCTGTATCCCAAATTCTGGTTAAGAATTCGTCTTAGTTCCTCAGGACCCAACAATGTAGGGTTAAGTTTGACATTGGTATTTAATTCCTGTTCTTCTATTAAGTATGTTGCTATCTTGCCTATTTCTTCAGGAGGGCAGCCGTGCATGGTCGAAAGAGTAATATTATTTGATAGGCAGTGCGGGATTGTGATATCATTAATCTCCGGATAATATTCAGAAACTATTTTAATTTCCTCATCCAGATATTCTCCTGCATTTCTCATTTTTCTCAGAAATTGCTGGACGTTAGGTTTTAGAATTCCCTCATAATTGTATCCAACACTTAAATTGAATATTATTCCCGGAGAATTGCCTGGGAAGTCTAATTTTCTATGTAGAGCATGTATTAAAACCCATGCTCTCAGATATTCGTCAAAAGATTGGGAAAGCCTTAATTCCTGTGACCATTCGACATTATATCCAGCATCAAGCATGTCAATACATGGTTTTGATACTTCCAGTTCATCAAGAGTTTGTACTGTTTTCAGTTCAATAAATCTGGCCCCGCATAGCCATGCAGCAATAATGTTCTGTGCCATTTGAGAATGTGGGCCTGCAGCCACACCAAATGGTGTTTCCAATTTATTGCTGTAGATTTCAACTTTGAACTTATCTGTATCTTCCGGTGTGAAAAAAAGGCTTTTAGGAATGCCGAATATTGAATTCTTTTCTTCTAGTTCTGTAAAAATCCATTTTGTAAGTTGATGCATACTGGTAGGGATAAATTTATCAGACATGGCCTTCCTCCCGGATTATTTTTTATCTTAATATATTCGAAATATCATGGACTAATATATTTAATATAAGAGCTTTTTCAGGAAAACTAAAAACATTTAACAAAAATACTTTTCATTTATGAATACTTTCCTGTCAATATAATTAGAAAGGTTGAAATATTTATTGCAGAATCTTATTTTTATGTTGTACTTTAATTGATACTAATGATGAGGTTATGTTTACAATGAAAGAGTTCATTTATTTTTTTAAAACAATTGCTCTTTTCTTCTATGTTCTATCTATTTCTCCCAAAGTTAAGCGGTTTATTTATATATATTATTAATATGGTTAGGTGGTGTGATGGTTAAATTTATTTTAAATAACAGTTTAGTGGAAACTCAATGCTCATCCGGAACAGTTCTTTTGGATTTAATACGTGAAGATTTTAAATTAACAGGAACAAAAGAAGGATGTAGGGAGGGCGAATGCGGAGCCTGTACTATTTTGCTTGGCGAGTTAGCTGAAGATGGAAGTATGAAGTATAAAGCTTGTGCGTCATGTTTATTACCCGTAGGAGAAGTAAATAATAAACATGTTGTTACTGTTGAAGGATTAAATATGGAAAGTGGATTACTGAATGCGGTACAGCAGGCAATATTCGATAACAGTGCTTCTCAATGTGGATTCTGTACCCCTGGCATTGTCTTGTCTTTGACCGGCTTTCTTCTTACCAGTAAGGATTTTAATTATGATGATGCAATAACAGCATTAGATGGGAATATTTGCAGATGTACTGGGTATGTCGCAATACGTAATGCTGCTAAACAGTTAAGTAATAAGTTTTCCAGAAAGGGCTTTTCTGCCGGATTAAGAATTATCCAACTTGTGGAGACTTCTGTTTTACCTAAATATTTTTTGGACATTAACAGAAGGTTAATGGAACTTAAAGATGAAATTGTAATAAAACCTGATATAAAAGATCCTGTGCTGGTTGCGGGAGGAACAGATTTGTTTGTTCAAAAACCTGATGAATTGGAAGATTGCGAATTAGAGTTTATAGCGAATCATCCATCTTTGTCAAAAATAGAGGTGAAAGACGAAACTATATTTATTGGGGGAGGGGTTACTACTGAAGAATTACGTACTTCAGATGTTATTAATAAATATTTCCCTATGATAAAGAGTGACCTTCTATTAATTTCATCGACAATTATGCGGAATAGAGCAACTATTGCAGGAAATATTGTGAATGCCTCGCCGATTGGGGATATTGCAATAATTATGCTTGCGCTAAATGCCAAACTTATTATTCATAATAAGAAGAGTTTGAAAAAACGGGAGATTGCTCTTAATAAATTTTTTAGTGGATATAAAACTATAGATCTGAAAAAAAATGAGATAATTGAAGTTTTTGCTTTATCAATTCCACACAGAAAAAGCTGTTTTAATTTTGAAAAGGTTTCTAATAGAAAGCATCTTGATATTGCAGCATGTAATTCGGCTATAGGTTTTGAACTTGATAATGGTATTATTAGAAATGTTAAGATCTCTGCCGGTGGAGTTGCTCCGTTTCCAATGATTCTTAATAATACATGTAAATTTTTAGAAGGTAAAGAAGTTTCCTTTGAAATTATTGAAGAAGCAGGAAAAATTCTTACCGATGAAATTGCTCCTATTGATGATATTAGAGGGAGTGCAAAGTATAAAAAACTGCTTATGAAACAACTTCTTTTGGCACACTTTATAAAACTTACTCCCAAACTGATAAAAGCAGAGGAGGTGTTATAATGAGAAATCTTGATATGAAAATGCATGTTAGGGGAGAGTCTATATTTATTGATGATTTCAGGGCTCCTGAAAGACTTTTATACGGTGCTATTTTTACATCTCCTATTGCAAAAGGAAGAATTCTTAAACTTGATATATCACGTGCTAAAAAAGCAGATGGTGTCTTAGGTGTTTTTACCTGTTCTGATATTCCGGGAGAAAATCAGCTTGGACATATTATACAGGATCAGCATTTATTAGCTGAAGATTGCGTAGAGTATATTGGACAGCCTATTGCGTTTGTTGTTGCAGAAACGAAGAAGAAAGCTAGAGCTGCTTTGAAATTAATAGAGCTCGAAGTTGAAGAGCTTAAGCCCATAATTGATCCCAGAGAAGCTTATGATAAAGGTGAATTGATTAGGGCTGAGAGAGTTATGGTACATGGTGATATTGAAGATGCATGGAATAAATGTGATGTTGTTCTTGATGGAAGGGTAGATTCAGGAGGACAGGAACATTTTTACCTTGAAACTCAGGGGGCTCTTTCTGTTCCGCTTGAAGGTGGTAAAATAAGAGTTTATGCTGGTAGTCAATCTCCGGGTGGTTTTCATCATACAGTTTCGGAAATTCTGGGACTTCCAATGCATAAAGTTGAAATTGATATAAGGCGCCTGGGGGGTGCTTTTGGGGGTAAAGAATCATGTGCTTTATGGGCTGCACTAGCTGCTGTTGGGGCAAAATTATTAAGGAGACCTGTAAAAGTAATGCTCGGAAGGGCTGAGGATATTGCTACAACTCCTAAAAGACATCCTTTTTCCAGTGATTTTAAACTTGGTTTAGATGAGAATGGAAAGATATTAGCTTATGAAGTAAAAATGTTTCAGGAAGCTGGAGGTTTTGCTGACATTTCACTTCCTGTGTTGGAGAGGGCTTTTTTACATGCAGTGAGTTCGTATAAAATACCAAATACTAAAATAACAGTTGCTTCCTGTAGAACAAATGTTATTCCGAACGGAGCTTTTAGAGGTTTTGGGGTACCACAGGCTGTGTTTATTATAGAAACTGCAATTTATAAAGCAGCTGCAAAACTTGGACTACATCCTTCCGTATTACAGCGAAGAAATCTTTTAGCTGAAGGTGATATTTTCCCATATGGTATGAAAGCGGAACGGTGTACTGCAGGGAAGTGCTGGGAAGAACTCAACCGTCAACATGATATACAGGGTAAAATTGATGCAGTTGAAAATTATAATAAGAGAAATAAGCTTACTAAAAAAGGTATTGCTGTTCAACCGGTCTGTTTTGGCGTTTCCTTTACACAAACAGCTCTAAATCAGGCAGGGGCGCTTGTGCATGTTTATATTGATGGAAGCGTTGGCGTTAGTACCGGGGCTGTTGAGATGGGGCAGGGAGTAAATATGAAAATACTCCAGGTAGTAGCACGTGAATTTTCTGTTGATGTAAGTAAGTTCCGAATGGAAACTACAAATACGACAAGAGTTGCAAATGCTTCTCCTACTGCAGCAAGTACAGGCGCAGACTTAAATGGTATGGCCGCTAAAATGGCAGCTGCAGCCATACTTGGCCGTTTGAAAAAAATTGCAGCGCAAATGTTGGAGGTTAAAAGTACAAAAGATATTAAAATTGTAAATGAAAAAGTTTTTTTAAGAGGATATGAAACAGAGATAACCTGGGAAAAACTTGTTAATACAGCCTATTGGTCTAAGACGGATTTATCCTGTCACGCCTACTATGCAACGCCAAAACTTTTCTTCGATAGAGAAAAAGAAAAGGGACATCCTTTTGCTTATCATAGCTATGGTACTTCATTAACTGAAGTTACATTAGATTGTGTTCGCGGAACATATGAAATAGATTCTGTAAATGTAGTGCATGATATTGGAGAAAGCCTCAATGCTATTATTGATAAAGGGCAGTTTGAGGGCGGTATTGTTCAAGGCTTAGGATGGTCAACTATTGAGAATATTGTTTATAACGAGAATGGGAAATTACTATCTACTACGAACTCATATAAAATTCCTGATATCAGGTTTGGACCTAATGAATTTAATATTGACTTTTTGGAAAAAGTAAAAAATCCAAATGCAGTTTGTAATTCGAAAGCAGTAGGAGAGCCTCCATTTATCCATGGAATCGGTGCATATTTTGCGTTGATGCAGGCATTAAATGCCGCAAATCCGGAAAGAAATGATCTTCCATCATTGCCAATAACACCTGAAAAAGCTTTTATGTTTATTTATGGATGCTAAAGATCTTGCATGTATTGTTTTAGCTGCCGGTGCAGGTAGGAGGTTTGGTTTTCCAAAATGGAAAGCTGACTTCAGAGGAAGGTCTTTTCTTGAGATTATTATTGAGAAATTGGGAAACGTGGGTATTCTTGATGTTGGCTGTGTGGTTCGTGAAGATTCTATTCCCTCATTACCCGGAATTAAATACGTAATAAACCCTATTCCTGAGGAAGGTATGTTTTCTTCACTTTTTTATGGAATAAAATTATTTCAGCAAAAAAAAGGTTTTATAATACTTCCGGTTGATCATCCTTTTTTTGAAACTGATACATTGAGAGAACTTATAATAGCTTTTATAGCTAATTCTAATTCTGTTATCAAACCACAATTTAATGATAAAGGTGGGCATCCAATAATTATCCCTCAGAAACTTGCGTTAAGTATTGAAAAAGGAGATTTTCCCGGGGGACTCAAAAAGTTCATTGAGAAGAGTAGTTTTAACTTTTTTAGTATTAATGTTAATGATTGTGGAGTGACAAAGAATGTAAATTTTAGAACTGATATTAGTGTACATTAAAAAGGCAGATTATTATTGAAATAATCTGCCTTGGTGTATATGAAAGCTCTGATTGTAGTGGACAGAGCTATTATAATTTGATTATTATTATCAAATTAGTTATTTTTGTGTTTTATCGTTTTTTTCTGGAATGTAGCTTTTGTAATAAGCTGCCATCATTTTACTATATCCATCAAAAGATTCACAATAATTTGAAAACATTTTTTTAAAGTTAATTTTCATTTTGATACCTCCTAAAAGGCTTTTAAAATTTTATGTAATTTTTGTAATATGAAGCCATGGCTTTAACATATATTAATTTGGCTTCTGTATTACTTTTTATATATTTTTTAGTATTACTTTTAAACATTTTTCTACTTCTGTTATTTTAAGAAGTTATCTTTTTTCTTATCATTATTTGTTGTGTAATACATATACCAACATTTACTGTAACCTTCATAAGCTTCATGATAACTTTTTAATATTTTACTTAATTTAGCATTCATTTTAATCACCTTATATATTTAATGCACACGTTAACATTTAAGAGTAAAAAAATAAATAATTTTACTTACAATGTAAAAATATTTATGCATTGTTAATTATTAAATTTTAAAACAGTATAAATTGAACTTCAATCTTACTGTCAAACACCATTATTAATAGTATTAACATGTGAATTAAAATATTTAAAACACATGTTAAATTTTTAATGTGCTTTTAATATATGCACACGTTAACAATTTGCAAATCAAAAAAAACTTTTTTTTATAAAAAATTAGATTTTTCTGGTAGAATCTCTAATAATAAATTTAGATGGGATACATTTTAATAATGGCTGGATATGGGATTTAGATTCAATTCTATTAAGAAGACAGTTTAATGCTTCATTAACAATTGTGTAATTTGGCCTTTCTATTGTTGTCAATGAGGGAGTTAAGTAGTAAGTAAATTCTGCGTTATCAAATCCAATGATTGAAAAGTCCTGTGGAACCTTAAAATTCTTCTGTGAAATATGTTTCAATGCTCCTAAAGCCATATTATCACTGCCGAAAAAAATTGCAGTAGGTCTTGGATTTAAAGATAGAATATTATGCATTGCTTTAAATCCCGAATTAATATTATAGTCTCCATCCAGTATGAATTCTTCGTTAATATTAATTGAGCTTTCTTGTAAAGCTTCAAAATATCCTGAAATTCTATTTTTGGTTGAGGCGTAGTTATTAGTTCCTTTGACAAAAGCTATTTTTTTGTGCCCGAGAGCTATAAGGTGATTAATTGAAGATTTTACGATTTCTTTTTCATTTGTATATATACAGTCGCTAAAATTACTTAAAAATTTTCTATTTATAATGACCTGTGGAATTTTCATTTTCTCAACATAATAGATGAATTTATCATCTATTATATCCTGACTTACAGTAATGATTCCATCGAACGTTTTATTGTTTATTTGAAAGTAATCTTCCTCATTATAATCATCGATGCCTCTGACAACAAGTTTGTATTTACCCTTTAGCTGCTTTTGAAGTGTTCTAATAATTTGAAAGAAGTAATCAGGCGTTACGCCGAAATTTAAAGTAGTAAAAAAAACACCAATATTAAAAGATTTATTTAGAACCAGACTTTTGGCGTTGTGATTTGGAGCATATCCATACTTTGTTGCAATTTCTTTAATAGTTTTCTTAGTATTATCGCTTATAAGTGAGCTGTCATTCAATGCCCTTGAAACAGTAGTATGTGATACTCCTGCAAGCTTTGCAATATCTTTAATAGTAATACTCATAGAAACTTACGTTTAAATTCCAAATAACTAATTCCAAAAAACAAATAAATACCAAATTATAAAATCAATACCACCAAAATATATCCGAACTCTGATATTCAAAGTATCAGTATTTGTTTTCTATATTGAATTTTTATATTATCATTTATTTGTTTTTTGGGTTTTGAGTTCTTTAATTCCAGTTTTCTGTATCTGAAGTTCTTATGATAGAAGATCAGCTGTCAATAGGCATGTTAATAATGCAAAATCCATTAGTTGCTGAATTTCTATATATTCATCTGCTACATGGAAAGTATCTTCATTTCCTATACCCCAGCCAACAGCTAAACTGCCGCTGAGACATAAACCTTTTGCAAAAGTTCCTCCTCCTAAACCTATTGGTTCTGGTTTGAAACCAAGAACTTCTTCTCCATTTTTCTGTATTGTTTTTACCAGGATATTATCTGGATCGATTCCATGTGGTTCACTACTTCCAACTACTTCTATTGCGAAATTGCCGTTTTCTACTTTGTTGCAATAGTTTTGCAGCTGTTTTATGAGGTTATCCTGTGTCATGCCAGGAACAGTTCTTATATCAATTGATACATAACATGAGCCGGGAACTATGTTCGCTGCTGCGCCTCCCTGAATATAGCCTACATTAATTGATGGATGTCCAAGAATCGGATGCTCTTCATATTCAAATTTAATATCCTTAAGATGCATGAGAAGTTCAGCCATCATATTTATTGCATTAATTCCTTTTTCAGGAGTAGAACCATGTGCCTGTCTTCCTGTAGAAGTAATTTTTACCTGTGTTCTTCCTTTTTCAGCAACATCAATACCTTTCATGTACATTCCAATATCAGGAATTACAGAATAAGTTGGATTTACAAAATTATTTTCAAGAAGGTAGTGAATACCATATTCGACACCGTCTTCACCTGTTTCTTCTTCATCTGATAATGCGGCTATTTGCAGCTCCCCTTCAAGTTCTTTATCAAGTCCAAGCTTTTTTAATATTTGAGCTGCAACAAGTATTGATGCCAATTGTCCTTTATTGTCTGAAGTACCTCTTCCGTAAAGTTTGCCGTCTTTTTCAATAACTTCAAAGGGATCTGTTGCCCAGCCGTCTCCTGCCGGGACTACATCCATATGTGCTGCCATAAAAAGGCTTTTACCATTACTATTTTTCCCCAGTTTCCCTACGATGTTAGGTCTTTCTTTTATTAAAGAGTATTCATTATAAGGAATATTTGTATTTTCAAGTTCTCTTTTTACAATATCACCAACGCGATATTCTTCACCGCGAACTTTTAAGTAGGGGTGTTCAGGTAATTTTTCGTTTAAAACATTTACAGTTTTTTCTTTAACCATTTCTGTAACAAGTTTAGTAATTGCTGCCTGAATTTCCTGTTGATTTTCCCTGAAATAATTCCTGATTGTATCTTTTGTACTCATTTAACACCCCCGATTTTAATAAAGTTTTAACTGCGAAAAAGCTTAAAAACGATATTAATGAAACTAATGGAAAAGTAAGAAAAGTCAACAACAACATTGTTTATTCAAATGATTTTATACCCAAAACAAAATAGTTTTAGAAAAATTCATTAAATCTTCGTATTAGGTAATTTAAAAAAAATACAAAAACTAAAATACCTCCGGTATAATAAAAATCATTCTTCATTATAATTTAAATAAATGAATAGCTGTTATTGAAAGCATTAACTATTTACCATATAATCAAAAAATGCAGGTTTAAGAAGAAATAACTGGATAAGAAAGGAAGTGTGCTTATGTCAACAGAAGTTAGTCAGGCTGATCTAGCCCATCAAAAACATCCAAAAGCTTTTTACATGATTTTCTTCTTGGAATTTTGGGAGCGTTTTGGTTACTATGTAATGAATACTGTAATCATTTACTTCTACTTTGTTAAAGCTTTAAATTTTACAGAAGCACATGCAGAGGAATTGTTTGGTGCTTTTGCTGCATTAATGTGGGCTTTCATTATTATTGGGGGATATATAGGAGATAAGTATTTAGGAACCAAAAGGACTATAGTTCTGGGTGCTTTTATGCTTTTAATTGGTTACTTTTCATTAGCTTTTGCTGATGTGAAACTAATGTATGTGAGTCTGGCTTTGATTGCTGTTGGTGAGGGTATGTTTAAAGCTAACCCATCAAGTCTGCTTTCGAAGAGTTATGAAGAGAATGATCCACGTCTTCATACTGCTTATACTTATTATTATATGGCTATTAATATTGGATCATTGATTGCTACTTTCCTGGCACCTGTAGTTGCTTTACATTTTGGATGGAATTTAGCTTTTGTTCTCTCAGGTTTGGGAATGATTATTGCTCTTTTAAATTTTGCTTTCCAGAGAAAAACTGTTCATACTATAGGTTCACAGCCTGATCTTGAACCATTTAAACTTGGTCGATTCTGTTTAGTAGTATTATTTGTTATAATATTGACAGCTGTGACTTCTTTGATGCTTATGCATGTTAATATTGCTTATTACTTTACATATATTCTGGTTGCTGTAGCTGTTATAATTTTCTTCTATTTTACTTTTAATTTAGAGAATAAGCATGATAAAATGAAAATGATAGTTGCTATTATTCTTATTGGACAGGCAATCGTTTTTTATACTTTATATCAGCAGATGTATCTTTCTGTCAACTTTTTTGCTTTGCACAATGTGTTTCCATCATTTATAGGCATACCAATGTCTCAGGTTAGTTTCCAAGGTTTTGATCCACTGATAATTGTAGTTTTCAGTCCAATACTTGGGGCTTTCTTTACTAAAAATGCCAGAAGTGGTAAGAGTATTAAAATTACAACAAAATTTTGTATTGGGTTCTTCTTTTGTACTTTGGCTTTCTTTATATTGTGGATAAGTACCTTTTTCCCAAATGCAGAAGGCAGAATGACGTCGTTATGGATTCTTTTATTTTATGTTTTCCAGGGCTTTGGAGAAATACTTATAGCGGCTCTTGGATTAGCTATGGTTGCTGAACTTGTTGTAGATAAATATCTTGGATTTGTTTATGGTATTTTCTTCTTCTCAAGTGCATTAGGTAGTATTTTTGGCGCGAAACTTGCAGTACAGGCAGCAGTGCCAAATGGAGCTACTGCACTTCAGACTTTACCAATATTCCAGGGATTTTTCCTTTATGTAGCAATTGGAACGTTAGTTGCTTCTGTAATCTTTATTATAATTAAACCAATCTTAGATAAACTTATAAAAGAATAGTTTTTATATATTACATATCAAAGTCTTACTTAGTGCAAGGCTTTGATATGTTACTATGTTCAAAAATAAAATGAGGCTTTATTTTTCTTCTATAGTATTTTTTACCGTGTTTTTGATGTCATCTATTTTATCTGGAGCTTTCTCTTTTATATATTGAATTGCCTGTTCGTATTTTTCTCCGAGAAACTCAATTACCTCTGTACGATATTTGTACAACCCCATTCCTAATATGATGAGCAATAAGGAATAAATAAAAAAACAGCCTATTTTTTCCATTTTCATGTTTTAGTAGTTTTACCTTTTAAAAATTAGATTTAAATTCTATATATAATACTTTATTCGCACTTATAATAATATTGTTTTTCTACAGATATTGCTATCAAATAAAGTTTTTTTTCAAACTTTTATATAAAACAAAAAACTAAGAAGTTTACTAATTGTAACTTAATAAGTTAGAGTTTAGAGAGAAAATAATAAAACAACAAGGAAAGAGTATGAAGAGAAAGCTATTGAGCGTTGTCATTGCAGGTTTTTGCCTTATCGGTATTATGTTTTCAGCTGTTGCTGAGGATGAGAATTATGAAGAAGAATCACTACCTATAACTCCTTTTAGAATTTCTTTTTGGCCGGCAACATTTATTTGGCCTGACGATATGGATGTATGGGGATTAAATTTAGGATTTCCAGGAGCCCAGGGTAATATTCAAACTAAAGTTTATGGCTTGGATATTGGTGTAATAAGTGAAACACCAAATGTAGAAGGTGCTCAGCTTGCTCTTATTACTGTGGGGGAAAGTTCCAAAGGAGTACAGGCAGGTGTGGCTAATGCTGCCAGATTTTATGAAGGTGTACAGTTGGGGCTTTTTAATATTGCAGTTGAAGGATCAAAAATATTCCAACTAGGGCTCTTTAATCAGAGTAAAGGATCAAGTGGTTTGCAAATAGGTGCACTAAATTTTATGAATGATGGTCTTCTTCCTGTTCTTCCACTTTTTAACTATTCACCTATAGACAGCAATCAAGATGAAGATGTAAATCCTCTAGAAGATCCTGATACTGAATCTCTTTAGCTATTTTTAATAAACAATCAACAATGATCAAGTAATATAATATATCATTGTTAATTGTTTACCGTCTATTGATTATCTGGTTTGTCCGTTTCCGAAAACCAGATATTTATATGTATTAAGTTCTTTTAAGCCCATTGGCCCGCGAGCATGGATCTTATCTGTGCTTATTCCTATTTCTGCTCCCATGCCAAACTCATGACCATCGGTAAATCGTGTTGAAGCGTTATGATATACTGTTGAAGAATCTATCTCTTTCATAAATTTCTTAGCATTATAAACATTATTTGTAATTATTAGGTCACTGTGCTGGGAACCATATCTGTTTATATGATCTATTGCTGTTTGAATATTAGGAACAATCTTTATTGACAGGATCAAATCCAGGTATTCTGTACCCCAGTCTTCTTCTGTTGCTTTTTTGGTATTGGGTATGATACTACAGAACTGTTTGTCTCCTCTAAGTTCAACTCCTCTTTCTGTTAAGGTTTTAGCTATTTTGGGAGCAATTTGTTCAGCTATATCTTCGTGAATCAGTAAAGTTTCTGCTGCGTTACATACACCTGGGCGTTGACATTTTGCATTAACAATAATATCGAGTGCCATTTTTTCATCACAGTCATTATCTATGAATATATTACAAATTCCTTTGTAGTGTTTGATTACAGGTATTGTTGATTCCTGAACTACTTTTTTTATAAGGCCTTCTCCTCCTCTTGGAATAACAAGATTTATGTAGCTATCCATTTTTAATAGCAGGGATACAGCTTCACGGTTCGTCCAGGGTAATAATTGTACAATACTTTTATCTATTCCTTTTGATAAACAGGCTCTTGATATTGAATGAGCAAGCGCTAAGTTCGAGTTAATTGATTCTGAGCCACCTCTTAGTATTACAGCATTTCCTGATTTTATACAAAGGCCTGCTGCATCTATAGTTACATTTGGACGTGATTCATAGATTATTGCAATTACTCCAATGGGTACACTTACTTTCTGGATTTCAAGCCCATTTGGCCTTACAGTCGTCGACAGTACTTTATCGACAGGGTCCTCAAGTTTAATTAATTCTTTTAAACCTTTAGACATTTCTTTTATTCGTTTTTCATCTAGTCTTAATCTATCTATCATAGCTGAAGATAGACCATTTTTTATTCCATTATCTATATCTTTTTCATTAGCCTCTAAGATAGTATCTTTATCTTTTTCCAATTGGTTTGCAATTGCGGATAAACATTCATTTTTTTCTGTTGAAGACATAATAGCAAGTTGTCTTGAAGCAAAAACAGCTCTTTCACCTATTGCATTTAAAGATGATTTTATTTCAGCAATATCTATTTTGTTATGTGACATAGGTATAATTCCTTTATTTAAACTGCCGATACTCATAGTAATGCGTATCGAACAATGTATTGCAATGTTTATAAGAAACTCTATTTATTTCTATTAATCTAGCCTGATTTAAAAAAAGTAAAAGCTTTTTAAATTGAATTTTAAAGGGTTCATATTTTTAGATTTTATGTTAGATTAAAATATATGACTAGAGGGTCGTGACTCGTAGTTAGTAGTTTATGTGAATTTTAATTCGTATTTCGTAATTTGTATGGCAAAATTAGTAAAAATTGTTGAACACTTTTTTGATGAATGCATAGAAAAACATTCTATTGGGAAATTCAAACCTCACCATAGGATCTTTCATGACCATGAGCATGGCTATAAAGTTGATTGGTGGTCAAGAGATCATCGTAAAAACAGACACCCAAAAGTTATACCTCTAGAAAACCATAAGAATCCTGCAAAAGTAGGAGAACTAGAATATAAAGTAAAATTTTGGGGATGGGAGTGGTGGAATCTTTCCTGGTGGGTTGCACAGTTTTTCTTTTGGGGGAGTATTGTTTGGACTGTAAATGGTACATTGGCCATGTGGCCGCTCCAGAATGATGAACTTCAGAATTTGCTTTCCGGATGGACTGCTTTCACTGGTGGACTTATTTTTATCTTTGGAGGGTATGCAGCTTTTTTGGAAGTGCTCAACCAACATAAGAAAATTAGATTAGGACACCTATTAAAAGTTATAGAGGAATCAGAAGAAATAGTACATCATATGAAACCTCTAACAGGAAAGCAGGAAATGAGTTTAATTAAACATAAACTTAAAGAGGTGAGGGGAAACTGGAAGTTTTACGGTTATGAGAAGAGTGATTGGGGATGGTGGCTAAATACGGTTCAACTTTGTGGGGCACTTGTTTTTTTTACTGCATGTGTAACTGCTGTTCCGGGAGTAATTCCAACTCAGGTTTTTATCGAGAATTCTATTTACTGGATGCCTCAGGTTGTTGGTGCTGTCTTTTTTATTGTTGCTTCCTGGATGGCAATGCGTGAAGTGCAGCTTACCCTTTTCAGCTTTCCTGTAGGTAAAATCGGCTGGCAGGCCGGACTATGGAATTTAGTCGGGGCAATCGGTTTTTTCCTGTGCGGTCTTTTCGGTATTATCTGTAACTCTCCACAATTAATAGATTCTTCTCTCAGCTACTGGGGTGGAGCTTTTTCAACTTTCTGGGGCTCACTGGCTTTTTTATTAGCTAGTTACTTAATGCTGGTTGAGATTTTAAATAGGCATAAGAAATAATGCCTATTTAAATTTGCGTTTATCTTATTTACAAAATAAAGGAGTTCTGTATATTATTATCTCTTTAATTAGCAGAAAGATATGCTATTAATTATTCGAAATAATAATAATAAATCGAGCGTGCTTTCTGCTGGAAAAAAACTATAGCATAACAGGAAAACTTTATCTCAGAGTTTTTTCCCATCAGGAAAATTTGATTCCCATACTACTTTTGATAATTCTTCATTGACATAATCCCATACAATTATCCCTTTTGGACTGTAAGTCTTTTTTTTGAATAGCTCTAAAAGCCATGGATTAATTGAGCGCGAATACATAAAAGGACTGGCCAAGCCGCAGGAAATATGAACACCGCTGGCAAAAGTAATAAATAAATTATTTGTATAGACATAAGGTTCACTACTAGGATTGAAACCTGAATTGCTCTTTGCTTCCATCAAGTTTGCGATTATTTTCTTTTTTTTATTTTCTATAGGTGTCTTACAGTTATCTTCACAATATAGATATTCATCTATACTAATACAATTCGACCACGTTCCGGGTTTTGTCCCTATTTTGTATTTGAATGTGTCATTGTATTTAAAGTCAGTATATATTCCAATAGGTGGAGTAGGATAATTATTACTATATCTTCTCATAAGTACTATGCGTCCTCTAACAGCTTCCAGTTTTGGGATATAATCATCTAAAAACATAATATCTTTGTATGGTTCGGATAAAAAATAACTACATAGTCTGATTGCAAAATTATCTTTTTTGGGATTTGCCTGTTTTACTGATAGAATTATTGTCTCGGATGGATTTTTCTCTAAAAACTTTTTACACGCCGACATAATTCTATCAAACTGCAGGAATATACATGAAAAATAGTCATGGTGAACCCAGAATATACCTTCACTAAGAACAAGTCTTATATCTAGAAACCTACAACCAAGATTGAGTTGTTTCTCAATATTCATACAAAAATTTTGACATTTTATATGACCAAAGGGCCACCTATATGTTCCTGAGTCGTGTGTGCCAGGAATATTTAGTTCGCTTAAATATGGACTATGAGAAGGTGGATTCGTTGTAATACTGCCCATCCAGTTGTTACCAGTTATTTTCGTGTCAGATGCATTTGTGAAAAGGGATGTGGTTGTTAACAGAAATAATGTCGTTGTAAATATTAGGCTCTTTCTAAAAAACATAAAAACTCCTTTTATAAGTATTAAAAATTTTTGGACGGTCGTTTCTGTTTGGCTCTTTATTTTAGCTATTATTTAATTATAAAAAGAAAATAATATAGCTAAAAGGCAGGCTTTTGTAAGAAGTTTAAGGAAGTTTTATATTGTAGCAATAAATCTATATTCTGTTTTTTGAAAAAGTAAACAAAGTATACGTATTTATGTAATTGATTGTTCATATAATGACAGAAGAGCTTAATAGAAAATAACATATTCCTGTATGTCTTAATTCTGGTTTTAATTTAAACTCAATGCTTTTTGAACACAGATATTTATAAACATTCTGAAAATACTAATACAAATCATGTTAAAAACAATTCTAATTGAGCTAAATTAATAGAGAGCTGTATCAGAAATTGTGTTTCTTGTTTGAGCTAGCTACTTTCAGCAGCACCTCATCGCTATGCGATAAATAGCCGCGAAGCGGTTACGTTAGAGCCCGTCCCAAAACCCCGGTTTTGTAAAGCTTAGTAATCAGTGAGAAGTAATCAGTCATCAGTTTTGTTCTATGAAGTTGCGATAATCTTCAAAATTAACTGCGTTTTTTAGGATAATAAGTTCTGGCATGAGCACCTATAATCTTAGAAAGACTTTTCATTTTTCTAAGGACTGCCTTACGGATTTTATTACTGTCAGGCTTCCTTCTCGCATTTGTCATTTCAATACAATGAATATTGACACGATGAATAAATTCTTCAGGTGCCTGCATTCTATGCCTGAGACCATGTTTGTGAATGACCAAAATGGATTTTAACAGCGAAATCATACCGTCACGTAGCAAAAGCCAGTCTACAGGAAAATGGATATTAGCTTTAAGGCAGGTGGCATCAAGATATATATCTTTACTGTTGAATGGACTTTTCAGGTATTGAAATCTTCTCTCGTAAAGTTTCAATAAGCTTACGCAGGTAATCTTTGCTTACACAAAGAGAATATCTCCGAAGTTGTGATTTTGACGGCACTCTTACTGCATCTATGTTTTCTAAATTACAAAACCATTGAAGAAGTGTGCTTTCTGCAAGTCTGACACTCAACTCTCTAAAACCAAGACCTGTGAGATTTTTTATAATCATGCACCTTAGGGCTGTTATCCCGTATTCACTATATTTTTTTACCTGCTTTGAAGTTAAATCTTTACTGCTTGATTCGGATACCATATTAACGTAGTGTTCTGCAAAATCTAAATCCATTCCTGTTATACAAAGTATTTCATTTATACGGGTAAGTAGATTTTTATAGATTTGATAGTCTTATTGTTTACTACTTTTGGAATATTAAGTGAAAGTTCTTTTTGAAATGATATAGTATAATCCATGAAAGATATGCCTTTGACTATTATAATGATAGTTTTTGTTACTTATGTGCCAAATTTGATAGGTTTAACACATAAGAATATAGCATATCTTTCTGTTTATTAAAGAGATAACAACATAGTTACAAACCCTATGTTAGGTAGTCCTACATTTTAATGCAGGAAACCCCATAATGCATTGTGCACCGTAACGCGGTGCTGTTTATTATCCTTATAATATATTTCAGGTTATATTTTATATTATGTTTATTTGGTATACTGTGTATACCCAGTCAATGCTGTTGAATTAAGAAAGATTATGCACTGCAAAACCAACTTTAGTTGCCGGGGGGGGGACGCTAGCTTTACAGAACTCTTACCTGATGGAGGGCAGTTTGTCAGTCGGGCGAAGACTGAGCCTCAACTGCCATGCACATCGTATCGCTTAATTCAATGACATTGACTAATTATCAAGGGATTTAATTGTGGAAATCGATAATTCTGTAGCCTTTGCTATCGTATTATCGTCAATTTTTTCTTTTTTAAGCTGTTTTGCTATTTCTATTTTAATATCATTTTTATTTTGCTGTTCTTCGGTTTTCTGGTCAGTAATATCATTAACAATGCCATAATTATATCCATCTTTTAAGTATACAATTTCGCTTATCCATCTCAGTTGTCTATCATTTGGACGAGTTATTCTGTATTTGTAATGTTTTGGATATTCAGTTTGTTTTATCATTTTGTTAACTAGTTCTTTATCATCTGGGTGTATTATATTATGCCAGGTATTGGGATTTTTTGTTAAGTCCTCCTCTGTTAGTCCAAACATTTTCATGTAACTTGAATTGATATATTCTACTTCATCTTCAATTCCTTCAGACTTATTGTCTTTAATAATCCAAAAGCCATCATCTATGTTGTTAATTGAATATTCGAGGATTTTGAGTTGTTGTTCTTTCTGCTTCTTTTTGGTTATATTTCTAACTAATCCATATTTTATATTATCTATGATATAGTTTTTTGCGCTTACCCAGTATGTTTTTCTGTTTTTTGTATTAATAATTCTATACTCAAATTCTTTATGGTTATTTTCTGCTTTTCTCCACTCCATATATGCACTTATATCATCTTCATGAAGCAGGCTGTGCCATAGAGCTGAATTATTTGTTGTTGACAACATTTCTTCAACACTAATTCCTGTAAGTTCGTATATTGATTTGTTTACGTAATCTACTTTTTCAACAATCTTTTTTTCATTCATTTCTCCATACCAGACAATTTCATCAGATGAATCTATTAAATTTTTCAATTGGTAGTTTTGCTTATGCAAATGTTGATGTTCAGTAATATCACGGGTTATTCCGAATAGTACAGAGTTCTCAACGTATACAGAATCAAACATAATGCGTTCTAATTTGGTTTTCTGATGTACTATTTTATATTCATATGAAGCATGTAATAAAGATCTGTTAGATTGCTTGATTCGTTCTTTCATTACCTTGTCAAAGTAATCAGGATGTACATATTCAGTCCAGATATTTGGATTATCAATAAGAGATTGTCTAGGTAATCCACTCATTTTTTCAAAAGCTTTGCTGACGTATGTGAATTCAAATTCTTTTTCTTCATTAAATTTTCCTAGCCAGATACATTCATCCACTTTTTCCATTATATTTATTAGATTACTGATTTTTTTATTTGAAGCAACTAATTCAGTCACGTCTGAAAGTATACTTAAAAGACATTCTTTTTTGTTAACTTCTTTTTTGATTGTATCTACTTCCAGAAATTTAATTTCTTTTGTCGGAGATAATACTCTAAGAATTCTTGAGGTTGGCCAGTTTTTTTCTTTTAGATATCTTCTTTCATTCTTTTTATCATCCGGATGGACACATTTATCTATCCATGTGCTGAAAGGTTCTTTCGGAGCTGCATTAGACATTTCTCCTTGAGTAAAACTGTAAAAATTTTCAAATGCTTTGTTATTATAATAAGTTTTATAAGTATGTATATCCTGTAAAATCACACTTGCCGGCACTGAGTCAAGACATTTTTTTAATAATGCCTGTACCTCTTCTGATTTTTTTCTTTCAGTAATATCTACAAAAATACCAACTAAACCTGCAATTTTACCATGTGGGTCAAGAATAGGGCGCTTTGATATTAATCCCCATTTTGTATTGCGTGATCCTGGAATAAAATTTTCTGAGTGAATTATTGCTTTTCCTGTTGATAGAACGTTAGAATCTTCTCTGTCATTATTTTCTGCATTTTGTTTAGGGAAAAAATCAAAATCTGTTTTTCCTTTTACAACAAAACTTGATTTTAGTCCAACATTTTCTAAAAAAGTGTCACTTGCGGTTATATATCTTGATTGTGAATCCTTTATATAAAAAATTGCATCAAGTGAAGAGAGAAGTGCCTTGATTACGATAGTAGCCTGTGATAGTTCTTTATCAAGTTTATTTATCCCGTCAATTAAGTAAGTACATTGTTTATGTCGTGTTGAATTATTGATATCAGATAGAGATAGCCACGAATCAACAACCTCTGAAAATTCACCTTTAGAATAATGTTTTTCTGATTCTAAATCTGAAATTTCACTTATAGACTTGTTAATAATTTTGGCAAGCATTCGTATGTTTGACTCAGAGGGTATTCTTTTACCATTCTCCCACTCCCAGAGAGTTGTTCTTGCTATTTTAGCTCTGGAACATATTTCTTTAATTGAAAATCTTTCTTTCTTACGTAGTTGTTTAAATTTTTCCGGGTAAAATTCCATAGAGTAATAGCCTTTTTTAAAGTTGGAAATAGTTAAAATCTTACAATGTACTGCTGTCTTTAACGACTAACGATTTGATTGCATTCTTATATGTTTATTAGAATGAACAATAATGTCCGAATCCAGATTTAAAATGTACAAGATTATGAGTTTTTCAAGTGTTAAAGTATTAATAAAATGATTTATGTATAAATTTTAAATATAAAAATAAATAATTCGATAAAATATATGGAAAAATATTATTTTACATCTTGGAGCTTAATATATTATGAAAACAATTTTAATAAACAGAATAAAAATAGCAGATACAGATATTAATGAGGGGTTGAAAGAAATAGGCCAGTTAATAAAAGACAGAGTAAACAGTTATATATGTTTTTGCGAAGCTAATATTTTATCAAAGACAGTAAGTTCCAGAAAAGTTACAGGAGTATTAAATAGAGCTAAAATAGTATTTCCTGATGGGATAATTTTTTGTATGTTAGCCAAAATAATGGGGATCAGCTCATTAAAACGTGTTTCCGGGCCAACATTTATGCTAGAAGCTTTTGATTATGGTCAACAATACAAATGGCGTCATTTTCTTTATGGCGGAACGGCAGAGATATTGGATAAGCTTGAAGCAAAACTAAAAGCTAAATATCCTGATGCTCAAATTGTTGGTAAATATAGTCCTCCATTTAGAGAGCTTACAGAAGATGAAGAGAAAGAAGTGAAGAATATAATTGAATCATCTAATCCTGACATGCTATGGGTTGGACTTGGTGGGCCTAAGCAGGAGTTTTGGATGAATAAACACCTGAAAAAAATAAATGTACCGGTAATGCTCGGTATTGGTGCTGCGTTTGACTTTCATGCCGGAAGCAGACCATGGGCACCTAAAATTATTAGAAAAACAGGAACAGAATGGCTTTATCGAATGCTAACCGGTGGTAAAAAAACTTTCAAGAGAAACCTTAACTGTGTTTCTGTAGCCACCTTGATGTTAATGTCTGCGATCTTTCTTCGCTTTATTAGGTAAATTATAATTAGTCAATGTCATTGAATTGGGCGACACGATGTGTATGGCAGTTGAGGACAACCGCCCTCCATCAAGTAAGAGTTCTGGAGGGCTGGTGCAATGCTGTTAACTTAAGAGTTTTCAAAAGGTCAAGTGATATTTTACTTTTATTAGATTTAAATATCCAATATTTAACACGTAATATCCAATGATCAAAGAAAGATTCCATCTATTCAATAAGTATAAGTGTATATTTAAAAATTTTGTATATTTTTGTATAAACCTAAAACTGCTTTTTTTTGAATAAGTGGCAAATATTAGAACGGAAACTATTTGGATATTGATTATTTCGTGTTCGATATTGGATATTTAAAAAATCTATATTTCTTATATTGTAAAGTACAAGTGGAAATACAAATTTGATTTTAGAACTGAGGTTCTGGAGGGAAACGCTCTGTCGTTTCCAAACGATCGATTGTATTGACAGGAAATGCAGTAATATACGAAAGATAAAATTTTTGAATGCAGAGGATGCACAGGGCGTTGGTTTTGATCAGGCTATTCGCCTGACAGGCTTCCCAGAACCATTTATCTTAGCAATTAACTGGGCTCCAGTATTTAATTTAAAGCGGAATGGAAAGCGGCATCTGCTAGGCTGTTTTTATATAAAAGTTTTTTCTAAAAAATAATAAATAGTAAACTTGAAATAATAAAAAGTCTTAAGTCAATGACATTGCAGTTTCCCCTACGGGATATAAAATTCACCAATGATAAAAACATAAACACAACATCTCACGCTAATTAGAATATTTCTGAAAAGGGTTTATCAATATATTGTTTTGACGTTACTCCTTATAATTTCTCCTAAGTTTTGCACCGCAGGAAATATTCTTATTTCATTTATCATCCCCCCGGATGATAAATTCAGGGAAAAATCATCTTTTCATATAAATTTAAATAGAATCCTCCTGTTATTATTTTAATAAAACAAATTTTTACAGGTTTAGCTGCCTTTAAGCAGCTAACTTTTCAAGTTTTTCGAGTCTGACTATCTTATGCAGATAATTATATGCGATAATTTTTCCGAACATTTCACATTTTACAGCTTCTATACCTCTTCTTCTGAGTCTTCCGAAATGCACAGTATATTTTAATGAAAACATAAGCGATTCTACAGCCGACCTGTTTCTTCTGGTTTCTGTGTATTTTTCATCGTTCCAGAGTTCTTCTCCAAGAATTTTCTTCCGACTGCACCGCTGAAACTTACATCCTTAACACCCAGTTCAAGGACATCGCTTCTTCCTTTTGAAGAAGAATATCCGTCATCTGCAGATACAAGATGAGGAGTAACTCCGGTATTTTCTATATGTTTTTTTACAAGAGGTGCAAAATAAACGGAATCTGATCCATTGCCGGGTTCAATTATAAGAGTACTGACGTAACCGTTTTTAGACATCCCTGTCTGAGGCTTGTAACCGATAACTGAATTACGGTTTCCTTTCTTTATGAAAGCCGCCGTTTTATCTGAAAGACTTAACATCTTTTCTGAAGAAGGAAGTTTTTTATCAAGAAAAACTCTTTCCTCTGCATAATACAGTACTGCACTTACTGCAAGAAGATCATCCTCTAAATGCTCAAACAAATATAGAAGTTTTTCCATTTCAGACGGTTTAAGCTCAACTGTCCTCATATCATGTTCAAGTCTCATAAGTTGCTTTATATAGAACTCATTCATTTTGTGTGAAGCTCTCAGAAACTGTTTATAATCAGGTTTAATTTTCTCTTTCTTAGGATTGCCGGAGGTTCCTTTTGTGTTGTTTATCTTAAAAAGAAGCTCTGAAAGAATTTTAAGCCACTTTGTCGGATATTTGGCACTTATATTATCCAATCCGAATCTGTCAAATTTTGATGCCTGCTTTCTTATTCTCTTAAACAGTCTGTAAATAACAGCTGCATCAGTAGGCCGGGAACTGGAGGCATTTACTGAAGTACTGTCAAAAACCGCATAACTGAAATCATCAAGGTCTTCATCCAGGAACTGTTCAAGCTGACATTTATGAATAAATTCCATTGTTTCGCTACTTATAGCATTAAGATTTTCATTTATTGTTTTTGGCCCGGGCATTTTCTTATTCCTGTCAAGATATACCGAAGGTATTTTAGTTTTTGGCTATATATCTGGCAGTCGAACTCAATTTTTTAAAGTCTTTCGAAAACTCAATCGGTTTGAGTATAATATATCTGAAGGCTTACCGATTCAATCATTCTCTCGCAGGCCTCTTCTGAAGTTACTGAATCAAAATAACCCCTGAGACAAATAAAAATAAACACTTCTTCTGCTGTAATTCCAGGTCTTCCTGTTTCAAGTTCCGATACTGTGATCTCAAGATTGTCAGTACAGATAAATTCTTCTCCTAATATTGCAGTTTGTTTTGCTATATACATTCTGTCCTGAATCCGTATTTTCTTTTTCTCAAGACCTTTTCTGTCAAGATCTGATTCTATTCTTTTGTATATTTCATTATAAAGTCTGCCAGTTTCCAAAGAAAATTTTATTAATTTTGCCAACATTATGGAAAAACTGAAGTCCTTCATTTTTTACTATGCCAGTTTCCAAAGAAAATTTTATTAATTTTGCCAAATTTGTATCAGGTATGCCAAAAAGTATCTTGTAAAAGTTATTTTTACACATATCTTTGTATATTCCTTTGTGAGATGTTTATGTTTATGTAACCAATTATAATATAACACCTTATAAAGGAATATTAAAGTTTTTCCTTCGTGTTTTTCGTGAACTTCGTGGTTAAATATGCCTTTTCAGATACGCTCTAATTAGTGATACACTATGGAAAGGTAAAGTGAGAATTAAGTTTTGGCAGCAGTGTAATATCTTACTTTATAAATGAATGTAAATGTTCGAAAAAAGCTCTATAATGTTCAAATATTCTCATAAATTGCAATGTTGAATTTAAACTCATGCTTATGCTTTTATATTCCCTAAATACAAAAAAGTAGTATACCGAAGGTATTTTAGTTTTTGGCTATATACGATAAAACCTAATTAGGTTTTTAGTTAGATTTTTCGAAAACTCAACCGTTTTTGGTATATTTAGTGTTGAAAATCAATTTTAAGGGTTTTTGTGGAGTGCAAAATCCTTTTTGAATTAGCAAATTTTGGAATATAAGTAGTAATTTTTATTTTAACAATGTAGGAGTAGTCATGAAAAAAGCAGTAGGTATTTTGAGTTTTTTTTGTTTGTGTTTATGCAGTTTCGGTTTAGCAGCAGCAACAGACTGGGCTAATAAAGAGAAAGAACTTCTTTCTTATCCTAATAATGGGAAGTACGTTGTTTTGAGTGGGCATGTAGATAAAATATTGGAATCCGATTTAACTGATCTACAAGAACATAGAACTGAGAAAAAAGTGTTTACTTTAACCAAACCGTTTGAAATTTGTGGTCAAACTATTTATGAAATAAGGGATCCTGGTAATCGTTTGCAACTTTATGGTAAAGATAATAAAAAGATGTTGGGGGGGGTTAATACGATTTTTTATACTGATTATCGAACGCTATCTGGAAGTGGAGTTGACTCAGGAGAATGGCCGGCAGAAATAGGATCTGCATATTCTGGATACTATGGTAATGATTTTGTTATTTATTATAGAAATTTATTACCTGAAGTGCCGAACATATATCGGATTTCTGACATGCAGGTTATTTTCTGTGAAAATGGAACAATAAAAATTTCACTTTTCAAGACAAAATATCAGCAGGAACACAGGGGACTTGTTGATATGGTAAATAACTATAATTTAACTAATTATTTTAATATTTATCTTGATGGATGTGGTGAATCAGGCAAGATATTTAGTGCAATTTGTCTTGACGACTATTTAATAAATTACAAAAAACAAAAAATATTTACCGATACTAATAACTCAATAATATTAAAAAACTGTGGTAATCGTTTACATGTTAAATTTAATATTCCTTCTGACATTAATGGTTCAATGCTTTGTTACAGATACAAAGATAAAGAGACAAATGAGATTGTATCAGATTTTTTACCTATTTCTTCAGGTCAGCAGGATTTATATTTTGACAGTGTTGATTTTAGCCAGGGATTATCTTTTTATCCGGTTCTTAACGATGTAGAAAATTTTGAATGCCATTGGTTGGTTGACGGTGTGAACTATATACCTGCTGACGGTACAAATTTTCCTAATGCTGTAGAGAATTTTGATGGAAGAGAGTTTACTCTTAATATTGTACCTAAAGAACCAATAATACCAAACAAATATAAAGTTTCAATTAGCTTAGAAGGCAACGGGCAGATTGAAGGAACTAAAACCAGTGGTGTTTATGAAGAGGGAGAAAAAGCTGTATTTGAAGCTATTCCGGCTGAAGGTTACAAATTTTCGTATTGGTCAGGCGATGTACCTGCTGATAGAGCGAATGATGCTTACCTTGATCTTGGAGATGTATATTCTAATGTTGCTTTGACAGCACATTTTGTAAAAACTGAATTTTCAGTCAGTTTGTCATGCTATCCGGAAAATGCAGGAACAGTATCAGCTGATAAAACGGTTAAATCGGGAGGTAATATTACTGTTCATGTAACACCTAATGCTGATTATCAGGTAAGAAACTGGAGTTATAACGGTTTTGAATTAAAAAATGACAAAAATAATTGTTCAATTGATAATGTTAGTCAGGACCTTAATATTGCAGTCTACTTAGAGCCTAAACCTTTAAGTGTAAATATATCTAATTATAATCTAGCAGAAGGAAATGTGTCTGTGAGCCCTGACTCCCAAACTTATGAAAAAGGTGATATCATAACAATAAAAGCCATAGCTAATGAAGGCTATAGATTTGCCCGTTGGGAAGGAGTTACAGAAGATAATTACAGTAATCCTCTGGTTGTAAAAATGGAATCAGATTTAAATGTCAAGCCTGTATTTGAGAAGCTTGACTGTACATTGACTTTAAAAGTTGGAGCAAATGGAAAAGTCAGATCAGACTGTGGAGATGTTTACGGTCCCGGAGTTTACAGTCTTGAATACAGTGCATTCGATACACCGTCTTTCACAGCAGTACCTAATACCGGCTATTTTCTGAACAGCTGGAGTGGCGATGTTTCTTCTGGATATACCAACAGTGGAACAGCAATATGTAATGAGCTTACAACGGGTACAAATTTAGTAAATGTTAGTTTTTGCCAAAGAGAAGAAAGTACAAAAGGAGACTGGAATGTAGGTTCAGCAACAGGTGACGTGATAATAGATCCTGTAACCGGAATAACAGAATTAAGAGGAGATGGAATGGATTCATCATATGAATTTATCCCGGAAGGAGCTCCTGTATTGAATAAACACAGTGTAGAGTTCAGAGTAAAATTTCCAGAATTTTACAGTGTATCGGTTTATTGTACAACTGACGAAGGCGAAAAATGTGTAACCTACACAGGTGACAGTGAAGGATATTATGCCGAAGATTCAGATAATGTTGTCTATGGATTAGGTGAAAATACAATGGGTTCGGGGTGGTTTACCAGGACAAGAAATATTCTAGTAGACTTGCAGACAGCGCTTGGCAATACAGCTCTTCAACTTGAATCAATAGACAGAATGGTTTTCTGTGGAAACGGTTTTGTAGATTATATAAAATTTGTTGGCGACAATGATTTTCCTGAAAACTGGAGTCGCTATACTTCCGTACGTCTTGGACAGGTAAGAAATATGGAAGACAGCAGTATAGGCAAATATTTTGAACTTTACGGCCCGGAAGAAGACTATACTTATCAGGCATCTAAATATAAACCTCAGTTGAGTGCGATTTCCGGTTTTGATGTAAACTGGAAGATAAAATATAATCCAGGAGAACTTTACAGAATTGTATTTAGATGTATAGGAGACGACGGAGCAGTATATTTTGTAGCCTACACAAACGATAGCCGTTCATTCCGTGGAGAAGAGACACGTTTCAGTGTGAAAAACGGAGATCAGTACTGGGCTTATAAATTATTGCCTGACAATGAGTATGGAAATTGGGAAGAGATTATTGCAAATCTTCAGGAAACTCTGCTGGAAGCTGCACCCTCTGATTTACCGGTAAGTTTACAGTTAACTGAAATAGATCATCTTTATGTCAGGTATCACAATATCTGTATGACTGCTCCTACTTTTGAATAATTAAAAAACATGCTAAGTCAAAGATAAGTTAATTTTTTAAATAAACTTTTAAAAACATGTTAAATATGGAGATTGATTCTATTATCTTAGGATCAATCTCCAATTTTTTTAGTGTTGCGGCAACATTGTGTAGGGATATTCGGAAATCTTGATTTGGCGAAATTAAGCATATAATTCTTATAGAACAACTATTAATAGAATATTAGTTGATGTAAGATTTATTTAAAATTATTGTTCATGTAGTCTATTAATCAACCGTTCGAATAATAATATTTCTTTTTTATATTTTATCATCCAAAAGATGCTGCTGTTACGACCCCGTGGCATTGAATTAAGCTGTTGGAGTACTCGCTTAAGTCTTACAGTCGTGTATTGCCGTAAAACTTCGTTATTTTGCTTAATTCGATGATAGAGTGTAATTATCTTCTTGAATTTTTGAATCATGCTTTGCTTTTCTATATCTTTTAATATACATAGAATGTAAATGATACTTTTCTCTTTTGTATATCTTACTATTTCTTTTTTCTTCTTTTTTGTTGACCTTAGATTTCCTATTATATTTTTTCTAATTAGCGTCAGTCTTCGGAAAAATCGAAGTTTTATCTAACAGAAACACTCTGTGTTAGATTTCTCCAGGCTTAAATTATATTTTAATCAACAACAAAAAAAGCTGGAGAAATACTATGAAAAGTTATGGCAAGAAATCTAATAAGTCAAGAATCAGAATAACAAATGCAATGACAATGTTGAATCCTGATACAGCAGGCATAGATATTGGCTCAGAATTTCACTGGTCATGTGTACCTGCAACTCATACAGAAAAAAATGTTCAAAAATTTGGAGCTTATACTGGAGAATTGAAAAGAATGTGCCAGTGGTTTAAAGAATGTGGAATAACAAGTATAGCAATGGAATCTACAGGAGTATACTGGATACCAGTTTATCAAATGCTTGAAAAGTTTGGTTTTGAAGTGATACTTGTAAATGCCAGGCATTTAAAAAGCGTAGCCGGACGCCCTAAAACGGATATTTATGACTGTCAGTGGATTCAGCGTCTTCATTCCTACGGTTTGTTGAAAGCCTCTTTTCGTCCTGAAAATTCGATTTGTGAGATTCGTTCATTAAAACGTCATAGGGATAATATGATAAGAGATTTGAGCCGTCATGTTCAACATATGCAAAAAGCACTTCAGCTTTCAAATATTAGACTTGACAAAGCTGTATCGGATATAACAGGAAAAACAGGCATGGCAATAATTAGAAAAATACTGAATGGAGAAAGGAGTCCATCAGAGCTTGCAAAACTTAGAGACGGACGTTTGAGAGCTACAGAAAAAGAGGTTGCATCAGCACTTGAAGGAGATTATAGAGATGAGCATATTTTCATGCTTAAGCAAAGTTATGAAGCTTATGAATTTGAGCAGAATCAGATACTTGAGTGTGACAGAGAAATAAAAAATCTTCTTGATAAACTTAATAAAAAAATAGACAGCAATCTTGTACCACCTCCTCCGGCAACCGATGGAACTAAAAGATCAAATTCAAATCAGCCTAATTTTAATTTAAGGCCATATTTATATGAAGCTTTTGGTGTTGATTTAACGCAGGTTCATGGCCTTCAGTCTACAACAGTGCTTACTTTACTTACAGAAGTAGGAACAGATTTAAGCAAATGGGAGACAGATAAGCATTTTAAATCATGGCTCGGATTATGCGTAAATAAAGAAATAAGTGGAGGGAAAATTCTAAAAAATAAAACCAGAAAAGTATCCAATCGTGCTGCAGCCGCTTTAAGAATGGCAGCCACATCTCTTAAAAACAGCAATAGTTATCTCGGCGCATTCTACAGGAGAATACGGGCAAGAGCAGGAGGCCCAAAAGCCGTTACTGCTACAGCAGCCAAGCTGGCAGTAATATTTTATAATATGGTAAAAAATCAAAAGGAATATAAGGCGCTGGACATAAATTTCTATGATGAAAACTACAAAAAAAGAGTCTATAAAAATCTAAAAAAAAGAGCAATGAATATGGGATATGAATTAGTTCCCATTGAAAAAGCAATATAACAATAAAATAATTTAAATATATGAAAATTAGGCAAACATATAAAAGCTCGGCACTTCTATGGTGGTTTTACCCCGGTAATTAGCGTGAGACGTTGTGTTATGTTTTTATCATTGGTGAATTTTATATCCCGTAGGGGAGACTTAGTCTCTAAAAAACACAACTTCGTTTGTCTTATTTATTATAATGAAAAATAAAATTTAAATATAAAACAAAAAAAATAACCCCTGATGTTTCAGGGGAGAAGTTAGAAATTGAATAGAAAAATAATAAAAATATTAAGTAACAAAGTTTTAGAAAAGAGGAGAGAGGTATGAGAAAAAGTATTAGTTTAACAAGTTTTATTGTTCTTTGCATGCTTGGCGTTAATGCTGCAGCAGGAATAGATTGGACAAATAAGGAGACAGATTTGCTTTCGTATGGTAAAACAGGAAAGTACACAATTGAAACAGCACAGGTTCCAAAGATTGATAAATCAAAAATACTGCTTTTTATGCCAGTGGATCGTGATCATAGTACTAAGACTCAGGAATATTTACTGGAAGATTACAAAGAATATGCTAAAAGCAATAATGATTCTTTTATTACTAAATTTTATGGTAAACCAATTGATTTGATTGTGAACGATGGAAACATGTTGTGTTTTAAGCATGATGGCACAGCGGTTGGATATATGTATTTTCCTTATAAATTAAACTATTATGAAAATACTAGAGAAGGGCTCCCTAAAAAAGGAGGTACTGGATATATTGGGGCATATAATGGTGATATTGTTATGTGTTTTGAAAATCTATCCAAAAATGGGCAGGGTGATTCCTGGACTCCTTTATTTGATTTACAAATAATACTATGTCATGATGGGAGTATAAAAATCTCATTCTACAAAACTTCTTATACAGGGATGTATACTGGCGAAGATGAAGCCTGGATAAAAACTTGGAGTGAAATTGAAGGTTCAGAAACAGAGTTTAACGTCTATATAAAAGAGGGGAATAGAGGATTTTTCTCATTAAATGATTATCTTCTGAATTATAAGAATGTCACTGATTATTTTAAAAACGGCAATAACGGTATTCTATTTAATAGTAATAGTAAGCTGGACATTTCTTTCAATATTGAACCTTCTTCTGAGTTGCTTGCTAACAGCTTAATTTTTGTCAAAATGAATGGGGATAATAAAACAGAAAGTTTCTTGTTGAACTCGAGTGCTGAAGATTTAAAATATCATATTGAAGAACTTGATTTTTCAGAGGGCGTATCTTTTTATCCGATTTTAGATAGTAAGTATAAATGCAACTGGCTTATTGATGGTCAATTGTATACTTCAGATGAAAATCTTAGCAATCCTAATGCAGCTTTAGACTTATATGAAAACAATATTACGCTGAATATTGTTTCAAAAGATGAAGTTCATACGTATGAAGTGCAGGCAAGTGTTGTGGGTAGTGGTAAAGTGTATGGAACAGGTGAATATAAGGAGAAGGAATATATTACTATAAGCGCTGAAAAAGCAGAAGGCTATGAATTTTCATATTGGTCAGGTGATGTTCCAAACGAGTATAAGAATGATGCGATTGTTAATTTGGGCGAAATTTATTCAGATTATGATGTTACTGCTCACTTTGTAAAGACACATTATAATTTTGAAGTTGTATGTGAACCATCAGATGCCGGGGTTGTTTTACCTGGGATAATAACAGTGAAATCAGGTGACAGTATTACAGCAAAAGTTACTCCAAATTCGGATTATCAGGTAAAAAATTGGATATATGATGGATTTGATACAACTGATGAAGATAATGAGTTTACTATTAATGAGGTTAATCATGATATAAAACTTGTTGTAAAGCTTGAGCCAAAGAAATTGCATGTAAATATTTTAAAGTACAATTCTTCAGAAGGAGATGTAACTCTGTATCCTGATACTGATAACTACAATATTGGCGATGTGATAACAATAACAGCGAACGCTAATGAAGGTTATAAATTTGATCATTGGGAAGGAATTACGGGTAGTACCAGAAAGAATCAGGTTAATTTACAATTGACTGATGATTTAAACATAAAACCTGTATTCGAAAAGCTTGACTGTACATTAACTTTAAAGGTCGGAGCTAACGGTAGTGTAAGAACAGATAACGGAGATGTTTACGGTCCCGGAGTTTACAGTCTTGAATACAGTGCATTCGATACACCGTCTTTTACAGCAGTACCTAATACCGGCTATTTTCTGAACAGCTGGAGTGGAGATGTTTCTTCTGGATATACCAACAGTGGAACAGCAGTATGCAATGAATTGGTTGTCGGTAACAATTCCGTTTCAGTTTTCTTTTATAAAAAAGATGATGTTGCAAAGGGTGAGTGGAATGTTGATTTAGCTACAGGTGACGTGATAATAGATCCTGTAACCGGAATAACAGAATTAAGAGGAGATGGAATGGATTCATCATATGAATTTATTCCTGAAGGAGCTCCTGTAGTGAACAAAAACAGTGTAGAGTTCAGAGTAAAATTTCCAGAATTTTACAATGTATTGGTTTACTGTACAACTAACGAAGGCGTTAAATGTGTAACCTACACATGTGATAGCGAAGGATATTATGCCGAAGATTCAGATAATGCTGTCTATGGATTAGGAGAAAATACGGCTGGTTCAGGGTGGTTTACCAGGACAAGAAATATTCTAGTAGATTTGCAGGTAGCGCTTGGCAATACAGCTCTTCAACTTGAATCAATAGACAGAATGGTTTTCTGTGGAAACGGTTTTGTAGATTATATAAAATTTGTCGGCGACAATGATTTTCCTGAAAACTGGAGTCGCTATAGTTCCAGCGTAGTTCTTGGACAGGTAAGAAATATGGAAGACAGCGATACAGGCAAATATTTTGAACTTTACGGCCCTGAAGAAGACTATACTTACCAGGCATCCAAGTATGAACCGCAGCTGGACGCAGTTTCCGGATTTGATGTAAACTGGAAAATGAAATATAATCCAGGAGAACTTTACAGAATTGTATTCAGATGTATAGGTGACGACAGAGCAGTATATTTTATAGTCTATACAAATGATAGCAGTTCATTCGGTGAAGAGGAGACGCGTTTCAGTGTGAAAAACGGAGATCAGTACTGGGCTTATAAATTATTGCCTGACAATGAGTATGGAAACTGGGAAGAGATTATTGCAAATCTTCAGGAAACTCTGCTGGAAGCTGCACCCTCTGATTTACCGGTAAGTTTACAGTTAACTGAAATAGATCATCTTTATGTCAGGTATCACAATATCTGTATGACTGCTCCAGAGTTTGATGCTCTCTGATTTATAACTTGAAAATAAATTTATAAAAGACATTCTGACAAAAAAGTTCAAAAATAGATATGTTTTGTTAGAATGTCTTTGTTTTTTATCTTCGCATTTGCTCAGGTTGAGACAAACCTTTTTGAAAAACTTTTCTAAATTTTTTTCTTTGTGATCTGCGTGCGCTCGTGGTGAACAAAATTGGTTGCTGCTGCTCCAGGAGCTTTGTAGTTAAAAAAAGTTCTTTAAAAAATTGCTTTGTATCAGATTAAATATAAGTAAGATATAACATAGTTAAGAAATATACTCGCAACGATTTGGTTTTCGAGATTTTATATTTCCCTTCTAACCTAAAATCTTAATTGAAATTATCTTTGCAACCAAGCGAGTATATAATTAAATCATGTACATGATTGGGCGGCAAGAATGCGAGTATGGAAAACGAAAACCAAATCCGCCATGTTTATGTTTAATGGGCATAGCCTAAATGCTTAATGGACTTTAGGAGGTTGAAACAATGATTTGCAATGCTTTATAAAGGATGGTGGTAGGCCCACCGATGCCTGTTTACAGGAATAGGTATCAAACTACTTTAAAGTCATATCAGTCCAACGATTGGAAGAATAACCTTTACAAAATCTGGAACAGGATGTCTTCTGGAACATACTTTCCCCCTCCAGTGAAATGTGTTACTATTCCGAAAAAGAATGGTGGCGAACGTATGTTAGGAATACCTACAGTTGCAGACAGAATTGCACAAATGGTAGTAAAAATGCATATAGAACCAATAATTGACTCTATTTTTCATGAAGATTCCTTTGGGTATCGACCAAACAAATCAGCGATACAGGCAATAGGTAAAGTGAGAGAGAGGTGTTGGAGGTTTAACTGGGTTCTGGAGTTTGATATAAAAGGTCTTTTTGACAACATAGATCATGAACTCATGATGAAAGCAGTTAAACATCATATTAAAGAAAAATGGGTTTTTCTTTATATAGAACGGTGGCTAAAAGCATCAATATTAACAAGAAACGGGAAAATAGAAACAAGAGTTAAAGGAACACCGCAAGGTGGAGTAATCAGTCCTTTGTTGGCAAACCTGTTTCTACATTATGTTTTCGATTACTGGATGAATAAGAATTATCCCCAAAACCCCATTGTTAGATATGCGGATGACGGGGTAGTACATTGCCGTACAGAGCTTGAAGCTAAAAGGTTATTGGATTCTCTTCATAAGAGATTCAAAGAATGCAAGTTAGAGCTTCACCCTAAAAAGACAAAGATTGTTTATTGTAAAGATGATAATCGTCAGGGGAACTATCATACAACTGGCTTTGATTTTCTTGGTTATACATTTCGACCTGGAAGATCAAAAAGCAGGTATGGAAAGTGCTTTATCAGTTTTACTCCTGCTGTCAGTCGCAGTGCCTGTATCAGTATGAGACAGACTACCAGAAATTGGAAAATTAGATTGAGAAGCGATAAAACCATTCAGGATTGACAGCTAGATTTATAAACACCTGATATTTTGCAAATAAGAATACCCATTCTGTCAGCCTATATTCTTCTATTATTTTCTTATTCCTCCAATTATCAAAAATATTTTCTTAGTTTTTCTTATTTTCTTACACTAAAATCTTTCTTAACCCATATCTTCTTATTTTCTTAAAGTTTTATTCCAGGAATTTCAGATGAAACATCGGAAAATAAGATGCAGAAACTGTGGTAAGTATTTTTATCCCGACAAATACAACTACCATCATCAAAAATATTGCAGTCGAACAGAATGCCGAAGAGCCAGTCGCAGACAGTCAAGTAATAAGTATCGTGAAAAGAAGTCAAGAGACCTATCTTACAGGCAATCAGAATCAAACCGTGCAAAAGATTGGTATTCAAAACACAGTCTAAAAGTTAAAAACAGGAAAAAAAGTTGCAAAAAAGTTTCTTCCAAAGAAGTTTTACGTGATTTCGCTCAGGTAGAAAAAATACAGATTGACATATCAGTTTTACGTGATTTCGCTAATTTGCAATCTATTATATTACAAGGAGTTATATCACAGTTGACAGGGTGTGGTTTACGTGATGACATAAGCAATTATATCCGCAGAATGTATGATAGGGGCAGAGAGGTTTCAGGAGTGGATACTGAAACAAATTCTTTAATAACAAAATTGCTTAATGAAAGGAACTGCAATGAAACACAAAAGAATAATTCTGCCTGAAAAAAGACGAAAAATACCTGCTCACTTCAGCTGGATTGATCACAGACTTGTCAGAGATGGTTATAGTAGAAAGTGTTCTGCCCGGGCACTTGGTCTGTATCTTTTTTTGTTAAGTGTATCAGACAGTGAGGGACTTAGCTTTTATGGAGTCCGCAGTATTTCACGAGAAATAAATATAAATGGAAATGAACTTGACGAATTACGCAGAGAACTTCTTGATGCCGGTTTAGTGGCATACCGTGACGGTATTTATCAGGTTCTTGACCTTGATGTCAGCAAAGTTAAACAGGATGAAACAGCTTATGATGGAAGCAAAAAGGTAAGTGAAATACTTGAACAAATGTTTGCGGAGGATAAACGATGATAGACTATCAGACCTTCTGTGAAATAAGACGCATGTATGATGAAGAAAATATGTCTTCTAACAAAATAGGAAAAATACTTGGTATTGACCAGAAAACCGCTTCAAGGTGGGCTAAAAGAAAACGTTTCAGCAAAAAGATAACAGTTCAGCGTAACTGTGTGATTCATAGTTTTAAAGAAAGAATCGACAGTCTCATAAAAGAATGCCCTCATTACAGTGCTCAGCAGATATTTCAGATAATATGTGAAGAAGACTATAAGGGGTCCTACAGCACTGTTGCACATTATGTTGCTAAAATTAAAGATAGGCAGAAAAAAGCATATCTGACACTTAATTTTGAGCCTGGAGAATATGCTCAGGTTGATTTTGCAAACTGCGGCAGTATAAAACTTAACAGTACAAACAGAAAAATTTATGCATTTATAATGGTGCTTTGCCACAGCAGAATGATGTATGCTGAATTTATTTATCATCAGAATCAGGAGAATTTTCTACAGTGTCATAGAAATGCGTTTGAGTATTTTGGAGGCATCCCTAAAAATATAATGGTTGATAACTGTAAAGTTGCTGTACTTGAGCATAGTAGATACGGTAGCGTAAAGCTTAACCCGCACTATCTGGACTTTGCGTATCACTACGCCTTTAATATAAAAGCCTGTGGTGTCAGAAAACCACATGAAAAAGGACAGGTGGAAAAGGCTGTTGATTATCTCAAGGGTAATTTTCTAAGAGGACGCAGTAACATAACTGATATTGGTTCATTGAACAGTATCTGCAGATACTGGCTTGATAATATGGCAAACTGCAGAGTACATAAAACTACCCGGAAGCGACCGGTAGATATGCTGCAGAAAGAGAAAGAACTACTGGGAGACATAAATATACTTCCATATGATTGTTCTACGATAAAAACCGTAAGAGCAAACAGCCAGTTCAGGGTTATTTTTGATACAAATAGATATTCAGTTCCTGCTGACTTTGCCTCCAGTGTACTTACAGCTAAAATATACCCTGAAAAACTTCTGTTCTATCATGACAACTCTCTTATAGCAGAACATAAAAGATCATATGAAAGGCATATGGACTTTGAAAATCCGGAACATGTAAGAAAGCTGCTTGAATACAAACGCAATGCCAGAGAACAGAAGATGATATGTTCATTTCTGACAATTACAGATAAAGCTCCTGATTACTATGCAGGGCTGAAGGAAAAAAGATTTAACTCTAAAGATCATGTAAGAAAGATATTGACTCTGTGTGACCGTTACGGCAGAAATAAAACAGCTTCAGCACGGGAAGATGCTCTTGAGCTTGGTGCTTTCAGCAGTGAATACATTGCAAACCTGCTGGAACAGCGGGAACGCTTTACTCCTGCAGAATCTCCACTGCATCTGCTAAGAAATAGAGATTGTCTTGATATTGAACTTAAGCCGACTAATATGAACGTATACACAAGCCTTGAGAAAGATAATAAAAATGCAAAAAAACTATAACTCTCTTATTGATAACCTTAACCTTTTGAAACTAGGTTATACTGCTGAAAACTTCATAAAAGCAGCTTCACATGCAGGAAAAAACAAACTCGACTATATTGCCTATCTGGAAAATCTTATTTCAGGAGAAACAGCAGTAAAACAGGAAAAAGCTATAGCAAACAGGATAAAGAAAGCCAGATTCCCGTATAGCAAAACTATGGATCATTTTGACTGGAATCATCCTGATAAAATCAACCGCATGCAGATAGAAAATCTCTTCAGGCTTGATTTTATAAATGAAAATAAGAATATCATCCTTATTGGTAACTGTGGGCTTGGTAAATCACACATAGCCATAGCTCTGGCTCTGAAATCATGCAATAAGGGATATTCTACTCTCTTTACTCCGGCTGTGGATATTATAAACAATCTTGCTGCTGCAAATGCTATAAATTCACTCGAAAAGGCAATAAAAAAGTATGTCCTGCCAAAAGTACTGGTGATTGATGAGTTAGGGTATCTCCCTATTGACAAAATAGGAGCAAATTTATTGTTTCAGGTTATATCAAAAAGATATGAAACAGGTCCAATTATTCTTACAGGCAATAGAGCATTTAAAGACTGGCCCAAAGTATTTAATAACGATAATACTGTTACAAGTGCCGTACTGGATAGACTGCTGCACCATAGTGAAGTTATCGTTATTGAAGGTGGCAGCTATAGAATGAAGGATAGAATAGAAAACTAAGAATTTAAAAATTATTGCAACTTAAACTCCTGCCGTTGTCTTTTAAGTCTACGGATGGGAGTTTTATGTACTGACTCTGAAAAACAGGAATTCTTATTTGCAAAATATCAGGTGTTTTGACTTGCAGCTAACAAGGATATATCAAGAATGTACAATCCAGTAATAAGAGGATGGATAAATTATTTTGGAAAATATTGCAAGTCTGCTCTTTATCCTGTATTCAGGCATTTAAATGAAACCCTTGCAAAGTGGGCAACTAGAAAATTTAAAAGATTTAGAAGACGTAGACAAAGGGCAAGGTTATGGCTGGGGCGACTGGCAATTAATATCCCTCAGTTATTTGCACACTGGCAAATAGGGGGTAAACCTGCGGTTTGTAGATAGGAGCTGTATGATATGAGAGTATCCCGTACAGTTCTGTGAGAGCTTGAGGGTGAGATTCCCTCATTCTACTCGACTGCCGATAATTTGGAATTTTTCATTTCGGAAAAATTCTAATTTTGGAGAAATTTATATACAAAAGCCAAGCTATAATGAACTGTACCTGTATTGAACTAGGATTCAATATAGACTCTTTTTAAATTTCGGATTTTAAATCGTCTTTTGTATATCTTGCCAAAAAAATGCAAGATTAAAATCATTAAGGCTTAAAATACAGGCTTCTTTCTCCAGGCTTATGAAGACAATTGTATAAAATATTTATGTGTTGAACTGAACATAAATGTTCGTTTTTTGAAGATTTTTTCACTAAAAAAGGCTCTTTTTATTTAAAAAATGGAACTCATTGAAACATGAATATAAATTTATAATTAGTTAAAAGTAATTATCGTTAATATAATTTGAGTTAAAAATAATTAATTTGGGTGGAAAAAAATGAAAAAAATAAAATTCGTTCTTTGTGCTGTCCTATTGTGTGCTTTTGGAAATATGGCGTATGCTTACCCATGGCGCTATAATGAAAATAGAATATTAAATTATGGTGATGGTGAATATAGTATATATCCTGGTAAAATAGATAAAATAAAAGAGAGTGAGTTAACAGATTTAGAAAAAGTTAATGGGCCTAGAAGTGGTTATGTTTCTCTAAAATATCCTATTTTTATGCGCGGTTCGGAGGCTTATTTAATTCATCATGCAAATTGTGGACAGAGCATATTTTTCCGAGATGCTAATGAAAAATTTGTATCATGTTTTACAATACTTCCTAATATTTATTCTTCAAATAAGGGGTATATCGGTTACAAAGGAACAACGCTTGTCATGTATTATAAAAATGTCCAGGCATGGGGAAATAATCAATTTGGGAAGTATGATGTTCAGTTAGAGTTTTATAAGAACGGGACAATTAAAATTGCTTATTTTGGTGGTAAGAACTGGGAAGAGTATTCCGGGATTTATAAGCACTTGATAAATTGGGGTACATCTTACACAAGTTTTGATCTTGAAAACTACCTTGAGAATTGTGAAAAAATATCTAACCCTTTTACTAATGGTAACAATGGTTTCATTATCAAAAATAATGTAAGTAAAGCTACTCTTAGTTTCAATCAATTGGCCGTAGATAAAAAGGTGGAGCTACTTTACAGTTATACACAACTTGATGGAAACAGTGTGTGCGATATTGTTACAGCATCTGATCAGATAATAGTGTTTGAAAATGTCGATATTTCAAAAGGAATTTTGTTTTCTCCAATTGTTTATGATGTTGATTCTACTTTGGAGACAAGTTGGTTGATTGATGGTGAACTTATAAAAGCTTCTAATGCAATTAAAGAGGAAGGACAGGACTTTACTTATAATCTTGTAAAAAAGAATCAGGCAAAGTTCAATATTGAACTGAATGATGGTATTGAAGGAGGTAGTGTATCATCTTTTCCTGTTCCTCTCGAAAATTTGTCTGATATTAACGAAGGTACCTGCATTACTTTGGAGGCTGAACCTAAAGAAGGGTATGAATTTGTTTCCTGGGAAGGGAATATTCCTGATAAAGATAAAACGAACAATATTCTTTATTTAACTGTTAATAGTGATTATGATCTTAATGCATTTTTTAGAAAAAAAACACATAAAGTAACAACTGTGTGTGAACCTCAAGATGCTGCTGTAATTGGAAATACAGAACAGGTTGTTGAGTTGGAAGGGACTGTTGTTTCTCAGGTGGTACCGAAGGATGGATGGAGAGTAAAAAGCTGGTCTCTTGATGGATTAGAATTATATGGTACGGAAATGAATGAGTTTACACTAGGCGGTATAAAACAGGACCATACCTTAAAAATCAAGCTTGTTGAAGATGCTATCAAAGTAAATATTTTGGATGAAGAAAGCTTAAATGGAGTTGTAGAAATATACCCAAATTCTGAAACTTATGAAAAAGGTGATATCATAACAATAAAAGCCATAGCTAATGAAGGCTATAGATTTGCCCGTTGGGAAGGTGTTACAGAAGATAATTATAGTAATCCTCTGGTTGTAAAATTGGAATCAGATTTAAATGTCAAGCCTGTATTTGAGAAGCTTGACTGTACATTGACTTTAAAAGTTGGAGCAAATGGAAAAGTCAGATCAGACTGTGGAGATGTTTACGGTCCCGGAGTTTACAGTCTTGAATACAGTGCATTCGATACACCGTCTTTCACAGCAGTACCTAATACCGGCTATTTTCTGAACAGCTGGAGTGGCGATGTTTCTTCTGGATATACTACTAGTGGAACAGCAATATGTAATGAGCTTACAACGGGTACAAATTCAGTAAATGTCAGTTTTTACCAAAGAGAAGGTTCAAAGGGTGACTGGAACGTTGATTCAGCAACAGGTGACGTGATAATAGATCCTGTAACCGGAATAACAGAATTAAGAGGAGATGGAATGGATTCATCATATGAATTTATCCCGGAAGGAGCTCCTGTATTGAATAAACACAGTGTAGAGTTCAGAGTAAAATTTCCAGAATTTTACAGTGTATCGGTTTATTGTACAACTGACGAAGGCGAAAAATGTGTAACCTACACAGGTGACAGTGAAGGATATTATGCCGAAGATTCAGATAATGTTGTCTATGGATTAGGTGAAAATACAATGGGGTCGGGATGGTTTACCAGGACAAAAAATATTTTAGTAGATTTGCAGGTAGCGCTTGGAAATACAGCTCTTCAGTTAGAATCAATAGACAAAATGGTCTTCTGTGGAAACGGTTTTGTAGATTATATAAAATTTGTCGGCGACAATGATTTTCCTGAAAACTGGAGTCGCTATACTTCCGTACGTCTTGGACAGGTAAGAAACATGGAAGACAGCAGTATAGGCAAATATTTTGAACTTTACGGTCCGGAAGAAGACTATACTTATCAGGCATCTAAATATAAACCTCAGTTGAGTGCGGTTTCCGGTTTTGATGTAAACTGGAAGATGAAATATAATCCAGGAGAACTTTACAGAATTGTATTTAGATGTATAGGAGATGACGGAGCAGTATATTTTGTAGCCTACACAAACGATAGCCGTTCATTCCGTGGAGAAGAGACACGTTTTAGTGTGAAAAACGGAGATCAGTACTGGGCTTATAAGTTATTGCCTGACAATGAGTATGGAAATTGGGAAGAGATTATTGCAAATCTTCAGGAAACTCTGCTGGAAGCTGCACCCTCTGATTTACCGGTAAGTTTACAGTTAACTGAAATAGATCATCTTTATGTCAGGTATCACAATATCTGTATGACTGCTCCAGAGTTTGATGCTCTCTGATTTATTAGTTGAATATAAATTTATAAAAGATATTCTGATAAAAATGTTCAAAAATAGATACGTTTTGTTAGAATGTCTTTTGTTTTTTAATATAATTCTACAAAAACATGATGTTAATATTATTTTACCTTTATTTAAAAAAAAATAATACAAATACAAAATAATAAAGGAATGTAGAGAAAATGAATGTACTATTAAACAATATTTATCCATTTGTTGTTTTTCCTGCAACAGCTTTGCTTTTATCTTTGCTTTTAACTAGAATATGCATAAAAGTTTTACCTGTTTTGGGTTTTGTAGATCAACCCAAAGATAAGCATATTCATGATAAACCTGTACCTACAGCAGGAGGGATAGCAATAGTTATTAGTTTTGTTTTGCCTGTGGCTGTTTTTTTATTTGAAGGTGGAGTATTATGTCGTTTTATCCATGTTATTGATGCTGGTCTTTTTGTAAAAATACTGCTTCCGATAGCAGTATTGGTTATTGTCGGCCTTATGGATGATAAATACAGTGTTCCTTTCAGGTATAGGTTTATTGTCCAGTTGGGAATTGGTGTTTACTGTTGGTATATAGGAGTAGCATTCACTAATTTTTGGGGTTTTACACTGCCCTGGTTTGTTTCTTTGACATTAACTGTTCTGTGGATAGTCTTTTTTATAAATGTTTACAACCTGATAGACGGTCTTGACGGATTATCCGGTGGTTTGGGTGTTTTTTCAGCACTATCACTTGGTGCCTTTTTCCTTTTGTCAGGTCATTACAATGCAACTGTTATTCTTTTTTGTTTTGCAGCTTCATGCAGTGGTTACCTCAGGTATAATTTTCATCCGGCCAAAATCTTTATGGGTGATACCGGAAGTATGCTTTTAGGTTTTATCTTTGCTATGTTCGGTATTTTATTTTCAGCAAACATAGAAACTATTTCTATTGTTTTGATACCTATACTGGCCTGTGGTGTTCCAGTGCTTGACGGAGTTTTAGTTGTGTGGCGTAGACTTGGAAATAAAATTCTAAGTAAATTTGCACCTGAATACGTTTATGGAAGCATGGGGATTGCGGATAGAGATGTAAACCATGTTCACCATAGAATATTGAGAAAATATGGAAACTGTAAAAAAGCAGTGCTTGTCCTTTATTTTTTAGCTGTTGTTCTGAGTGCTTCTGATTTTTTTCTTATGATATTTGACAGTATTATGGGGATTTCAGCTCTGGCTGTTATAGCTGCTGTAATTCTGCTGGTAGTTGACTGGATAGCCACTTTTGAAATAAGAAATACAATATTAATAGTTAAAAATCTGCCTGAGAATATTAAAGTGCTTGCAAATAATGTATATGTGCAGTTTGTTAGTCTTTTTCTGGTTGCAATTGTGTCGATTATAGGTTATTCATTTTTAAATGAAATATTGTTTCATTCTGACTATGCAAAGGCATTTTTTTCTGTAACTGCAACTTCAACTGTTATGGCTTTCGTTTTATGTTCTATGATTGCTGCTGCATATATTCATAAACAGAAACTTATGCAGAAGGTTGAATCGTTTTAAGTATAATTTATGATAAATTTGTCTTAAGGGTAATTGTAATTTGGAGTAGTATTACTTAGGATGTTTATGATAATGTTAAAAAAACTTTTATATAGAATTAAAGATATTAAGTCCGGAAACAGGCGAACAAAAAATTTAATGTTACAGTCTGCATTATCTTTAATATTCAAAATTATATCTCAGGTTATTGTTTTCATACTGGTTCCGGTACAGTTAGCTATACTTGGGAAACAGCAATATGGTGTTTGGGTTACTTTATTTTCAATTACATCATGGATATCTTTTGCGGATTTAGGTATTGGATCAGGGCTTATAAATAAATTGAATATTGCAATTTCCAGAGGTAATAAGGATGATGCCAGGAAATATGTTTCATCTGCATATATTTGTATTGGCGGTATTGCAATATTAATGATAATAGGATTGTTTGTTTTAGTACCGTTTATCGATCTGAAATCTGTTTTTAACTGTAATTTTCTATCAGAAATAAAACTACATTTTACAGTAGTATTTGTTTTTATTGCTATTATTGCCGGTTTTGTTTTTCAGTTAAGTAATTCGGTTTTAAAAGCTTTTCAGAAAAATTCATTTACATTATTGGTTCCAATTTTTACGAATGTGCTTTTCATTATTATCTTATATACATTAAATATGTTTCACTTTGCAGATATTTTATATGTTGCTGTAAGTTATTTTTTTTCCTGCATATTTATATGGCTGTGTGTAAATGTTATTGTATTTAAGAAATATGATTATCTTTTACCTTCGTTTACTTTTTTTGATAGAAGTTGTATAAAAGATATGCTGTCACTTTCAATTCTTTTTTTTGTTGCTAATATATCTAAAGTAGTTATATTCTCTACTGATAATATTCTTATTACGCAATTATTTGGACCGACAGCAGTTACTTCATATAGTATTGTTGTTAAAATCTTTTTTGCTATAACTATGATAATGTCAATGGTAACGTTGCCTTTGTGGCCTGCATATACTGAAGCTTATGAAAAAGGAGATCTTCCTTGGATCAAAAAGAAAATGGCTTTACATTTAGTTTTAGTTATTTTATTTTTGATTTTTGTAATATTATTAACTTTCAATATTGATTTTATTGTGAAGTTATGGATAGGAAGTGAGGTTGAGATACCATTACTATTAAAACTTTTTGGTGTTTTATATGTTTTACTTTTGAGTTTACATCAGGTATTTGCATTAGTATTATACGCAATAAGTAAGATAAAGCTGACTACAATTTGTTCTGTTATTGCAGCTTTAATAAATATACCTGCGTCGATTTATTTTGCAAAATATTTAGGGTTAGGTACTTCAGGTGTATTACTTGGTACATTGGTTGCGTTTTTTGTGGTTTTTATGGTTGAACCTTTTCTTGTATATTACCATCTTTTTAAGAATAGAATAAAACCTGAATCCGTGAGCTAATTTACAAAAAAAGGATTTTTTATAAATTATCCCGCTGGGGTGTTGCCGGCAGCTCACGGATCTATGTAAAAGTTAAAATTATTAAGATATAAAAGAAAGTAAGATGATGAATGATATAGTTGCTATAATTGGGCTTGGTTATGTTGGGTTGCCGCTTGCGGTTGAATTTGGTAAGAGTGCAAGAACTATTGGATTTGATATTTATGAACAGAGGATAAATGAGCTGAGAGATGCTTATGACAGAACCCTGGAAACAACATCAGATGATTTAATCTCAGCTAAATATTTGGAATATACCTGCAGAGTTGATGGGATTAGAGATGCAAATATTTATATTGTAACAGTACCTACTCCTGTAGATAAATATAAGCAGCCGGATTTGACTCCTCTTCATAAAGCAAGTGAAACAGTAGGTAAAGTTTTGTCTGAAGGTGATATTGTTATATACGAAAGTACCGTTTTCCCTGGCTGTACAGAAGAAGTATGTGTACCTATCCTGGAAGAGAACAGCGGTTTGAAATTTAATCAGGATTTTTTTTGCGGATATTCTCCTGAAAGAATTAATCCCGGTGATAAAGAACATTCTGTATGTGATATCAAAAAGGTAACATCCGGTTCAACGCCTAAAATAGGGGTTAGGGTAGATAATCTTTACAATAGAATAATAAGGGCGGGTACACATCTTGCATCGTCGATTAAAGTAGCTGAAGCAGCAAAAGTAATTGAAAATTCACAACGTGATTTAAACATAGCTTTTGTTAATGAGCTGGCTAAACTTTTCAATATACTTGATATTGATACCACAGAAGTGTTGGAAGCAGCTGGAACTAAGTGGAATTTTTTACCTTTTAGGCCAGGGTTGGTTGGCGGACACTGTATAGGTGTTGATCCATATTATTTAACGTATAAAGCGCAGGCGGTAGGTTATAATCCTGAAATAATATTGGCGGGGCGTAGGTTAAATGACAGTATGGGGAAATATGTAGCAGGAGAAGTAATAAAATTAATGATTCGAAAAGAATTGAAAATTTTTTCATCAAAGGTTTTAGTTTTGGGTGCCACTTTTAAAGAAAACTGTCCAGATATTAGAAATTCACGAGTTATTGATTTAATTGAGGAATTGAAAACTTATGGTTGTGATGTATTGGTTTATGATCCTTGGGCAGATACAAAAGAGATATATGAAGAATATGGATTTGAACTTATAAGTAAAGATATTCTAAATTCAGGATCAAAGTTTGATGCTATTGTTATGGCAGTAGCGCATAGCCAGTTTAATGAATTGGATATTAAGAGTTTATCAGGGAAGAGTACCGTTATATATGATATTAAGTCTGTTTGGGATAAAGACTCTGTTGATAATAGACTTTAGGCAGATTGAATAATTAATGTTCCTTTTGAAAAAAATTCTATTGTATTTTATTGAGCCTATGGCCATAATAAGTATTCTTTTTATGGTCGGGCTCTGTTATAGCTGGTTTACTAAGAAGAAGATATTTGGAAGACTTGTAATAACAGTTGTATTTATTTTAATTTTTTTGATTGGTTTTACCGGTATTACTGATGCTCTATTGAGGAATCTTGAAACGAAATATCCTAAGGACGGTTATAAAGACAGGGTGTTCGATTTTATTGTAGTTTTAGGTGGAAATGATTTAGAGTTATTAGATAGGTTGGTGTATGGTATTGAATTATTCAAGAAATATCCTAATTGCAAATTAGTTGTAAGCTCTACCCTTAGGAAAAGATTCCAGACGGTATTAGCATTTGGAGTTCCGAATGACTCAATGATTCGTATTAGTGATGCATTTTCTACTACTGAGGAGGCAAATCGAATAAGCGAGGTCATAGAAGATAAACCTTTTCTGCTGATAACTTCTGCTTATCATATGAGAAGGGCTATGATGGTATTTCGACATAAAGACCTTAACCCTATACCGGCACCGGTGAGCTATCCGCGACCGTGGATAAATAAGTTGGCATTTCTACAGTCAACAAATAATTTTTCAAATGCTAGTGTTCTTATTCATGAATATTTAGGTATATTTATTTTAAAATTGATTTATTTTTTTAAGTAAGGAGTCTTTTGAAAAATTACTTTTATCCATCATTTTTTGCCCGAGAAGGAGAAGAAGATCCAAAACTGTTATTTTCAGATTATCTTGTAATTCTTGCAATAATTATTATTCCAACCAGTTTTCTATGTCTGGTTGATCGTAAATTATTTTATATTCCAGGTTTATTTGATTATAGGTTTTTAGCTGTGCTTTTAACATTTCCTCTGATCTTTTTTGGTGTGGATATTAACAAGTTTTTTAAGTTACCAGGTAGTAAGTGGTTTGCTTTAGCAGCATTGTATTGCGTATTTAACTTCTTTTTTTCAATTTATAGAGGTATTGCTGTAACAGAGGTTATAACAGCATTTAGGGGATTAGTATATGTGACATCAACTCTTTGCGCTATTCTTTATCTATGCAGCGTAGAGGATAGTCGTTTATATAAAATTACAAGGTATATAATTATTATTACTTTAGTTCAGGGGATATTATTATTTCTGGCATGCACTCTCAGAGTGAACTTTTTTATGAATCAGTCTCGAGGATACAAGCAAGGTTTTAAGGGTGCAACAATTATTCAGAATACCTGGGCTTATCCAAGGTTTTTCTTTCCAGTTGTTGCTTTATTGACTGGTATGGTTTTTTTTGAGAAAAAAAACATTTGGGAAGTTTTATTTTTTCTGGGGATAATGGTGCCTCTTCCTTTTTTAACTATCCTGCGTTCTCAGTCAGTTATTACAGTATTTACTATAATGCTTATATTTTTTTTAAATATATTGGTAAATAAACATATTAAGGGAAAGTTTGGCTTGACTTTAAAAGCATTTATAGCTGTTGTTAGTATTGTAACTGTTTTTTGTATTGCATTTCCTGGATATACAGGAAGATATTTGGATAAGTGGGGGTTTGGAGATAAAGATGAAAAGCTTAATTCAAGTACGCTTGATTTTAGAGTAAAAATAGTAGAAGAAGCTTGGTGGAGAATTAAGGATAGCAGATTACTTGGGCTTGGTTATAAAAAATCAGGAGTTCCTAAAACAGTTGATGTAGGTGGAAGGAACTATGATTATGTTTTGGGCGAAGATACATATATTGCGCCGGTTATTTTTACTGAAGGGGTATTGGGATTGTTTCTAAGAATTATGCCAATATTATCATTGCTGGTTTGTAATTTATATCGAATATTTCAGAATTATGAACCCAAGCTGAAGGCCGTTTCAATATGTGTGGTTGCTGTTATTTTAGCGAACTGTATTAATCCTGTGCAAACAGATGTTTTTGTAAAATACAATATTATTTTATTTTTCTTGTATCTTTTAGAAATATTGAGATATAATTATTTAGCTATGGAAGATGTAGATATGTGTTGCGCTGATATTGATAATACGGTATTTAATTAAATGTAAACTCTTTGTTGGAATGAAGAATTATTAGGGTATTATGAAAAATGAAAAAAGAAATGAATAAAGATATATTTAAAGAGAAGAAAAATATTTTAACAATCATATCAAGTCCTAATACAATTGGTGGAACTCCTCAGAAAACGTTGTGTATGGTTAAGAATTCTATCCATAATCATTCTGTTTATTTTTATAGTAAAGGGTGTGACTCTAGTCAGTATTCGGAATATTTGTCGAAATTCGAGTCTTATTGTGCATATCTTGAAGGATATAAATATGAAAGAAATGTTTATAAACATATAAAAAAAATAATAAAATATATCGATCAAAATAGAATTGAAGTTGTTCAATGCTATTTCTTTTTTGGTGAACTTCTTGGAGGAATTATAAAGACATTGAGGCCTAAAGTTAAGCTTGTAATTTCTTTTGTTAACAATATAGACCCCTCAGGGTATAAAAGGACTATTGAGAGCTGGTTGATTAAAAAAGCTGATAAGGTTATTTATATTTCTAAGTCAGTTAAAGCAGCAAAAGAAAGTTGCTTTCCGGTCTTAAAAAAGAAAGATAGTAGAATTATATATAATGGTGCTGCTGCTAGACAGAGTAATAATTCATTCGATAATAAGTTTAGGCCTTTTTCTATTGTTTATACTGCAGGTCTGATTGAATTGAAAAATCATTCAGTATTAATAGAAGCAGCCGAGATATTAATAAATAGAAAATCAATGAAAAATATTTTTTTCCACTTTATTGGAGATGGACCTTTAATGAATTCTCTGAAAGAAAAAGTTGAACAACTGGATCTTGCTAATAATATTATTTTTTGGGGGTACAATACAGATATAGGGTCTGCTCTTGAGAATTGTCAATTATACGTGCATCCATGTTATAATGAAGGTTTTGGTATCGCTGTTACTGAAGCTATGATAAAAGGTAAACCTGTAATTGTTTCTGATAAAAGAGCTCTGCCAGAGTTGGTAGAGAATGGAATTGATGGTTTTATTGCACCCGCTTTTGATGCAGAAATATGGGCTGAAAAAATTCTATTTTTTATTAAAAATCCGGAAAGCTTGAAAAACATGGGAATAAATGCAGAAAAAAATGTAAAAGAAAAATTTTCTCTTGAAACTTTTGTTAAAAATCATGATGAATTATATGCGTTATAGAATTGAGATTTAGATGGCTGATAAAAAAAAGAAAATATTAATCTTTCATCCTGCTTTAGCTCCGTATAGGGTTGATTATTTCAATGCTCTGACTGAGAAATATGATGTAGTTCTGGCTTTGTCAAAATCAAATGCATCAAGTCAGAAATTTGACCAGGAGAAGCTTAGAGGAATGCTTTTGTGCAGTTCTTTTGTTTTTAAACCTCTATTGTTTTGGAGGAAAAGGCCTGTTTATTTTGGAAAGACACTTCGATGTATTAGTAAAAATAGGCCTGATATTATAATATGTTCTGAATTTTCCCCAATTCTTTTGGAGGTTCTTATATTTAAAACTATTAAGTTATTAAAAAATATACCCATAATAACTATAATAGACGATTCTCCGGCTATGGTTCGATGTAAATTTAACTCATTTATAAAAAGAAATATAAGGGGGTGGGCTTTACGTCATCTTAACGGCTTAATTGTTTTATCAGATGAAGTTAAAAAGCTCTATGCTAATTATGGAATGAATACTAGTAAAATTGCTGTTTCTCCTTTAATTCAAAATGAAATTGAATTTAAAAAGCAACTTATTGCTGCATTACCTATAGCAAATGATTATGCAAAACAATATTCGTTAGGTAATAAAAAAATATTACTTTATGTCGGTAGATTTACTGCTGTGAAGAATCAAATAGCTCTTATTGAGGCTTTTAGTGAAATGGAATCTATGCAGAATACAGTTCTTGTGATGATTGGAGAGGGAGAATTGTACATGGAATTAACTGAATTAGCCCGGGAGAGAAGCAAAAATATATTATGTCCAGGACGTTTTGAGGGAGTAGACCTGTTAGCCTGGTATTTACTGGGACAGTGTTTTATTTTGCCAAGTATCAGTGAGGTTTTCGGGGCTGTTGTAAACGAAGCTTTGATTGCAGGAATACCATGCATAATATCTGAATTGGCAGGTGCTGCTTCATTAATTAGTACAGCGGAGCAGGGGAGGGTATTTGATCCTTATGATAAGAATGCTCTGAAAGAATGTATTAAAGAAAAGCTTTCGGGTATCAAGGTATTTGATGGAAATAAAATTGGACTGAGAGATTCACTTATGCCGATGATGTTCAAAGATTCTGTTGTCCAAAGTATTCAACTGATTAGTGATTTAATTGAAGAGAATAACAGCTTTTGATTACTGCATTTAAGAGTATACTAAAAGGAAAAATATTTGGTTTTTATGCAGTAAGTTTTAATTCAAAGATGAGTAATTATTAAATAATGTTAAACGAAAAATACAACCCGGAAGAGAGAGTTGCCACCTGGAAGTTTTTATTACCCCTAAATGGGGTTAACAGACTTTTTTTAAAAACAAATAACAGATACTTGAAGCAGAGTTTGGGTAGAAATGTTTCGAATATTGTAGAGCACTTGACTGGTGATTTGAGCTGTGAGGTTGCTGTTATAGATAAAATGGAGGATTTAACCGCTTTTTTTGATCTGCTAAATAAATTAAACGTAGACTGGATTCTTTTAAGAAATTGCCCTTACATTAGTAAAGTCATCAGTGATACTGACTGGAAAGTTTATTTAGAATATGCAGGTATTCCATCTCATAATCCTCGTATCTTTGTTTCTCTTAATAGTGTTTCTTCTGTCCTGTTGGGATTGAACTTTCATGTGCCGGGAAGTTTTAAATCAAAAGCAAAGTTAGCTTTGTTAAAATTTTTATGTCGGCTAGGCTATTTTAATATACTTAGAAAAGAAAGAGTTGTATTACTATCAAAAACTAAACGTGAAATACAATTAGTAGAAGAACTATCTAAAAGATTAAATGAAAAAGTGGAAGATATGGTGTTATATGCCGGATCTGATATGCCACAGCGTAAAGTTACACTGTTAATTAAAACTCTTTCTAAAAAAGAATACGTTGTCAAGATTGCAGATACCTCACATGGAGGCAATGCATTAAATAATGAAACCAGAATACTTCAATTTTTAAGCACTACTTTAGCGAAAAGTTATGTTCCTGAAGTTATTTATTCCGGAACGTGGGCCCGGTGTTCTATGCAGATCCAAACTTGCCCTGATAAAATGAGGAGTAATTCACAGCCTTTAGAAACTGAGCTTTTAGAGTTGTTAAAAATCTTTTCTAAAGTTAATTTATCAGAGGATAACATTAAAAATATAATTAAAGTTTTATTTGATAATGATTTTCTCTTACGAAATAATTCAGATTTAGATATTCTTATATCTTTTTTGAAGAAGAATCTGGATGTTAAGCTTCCTACTCACTTATCTCATGGCGATTTTGCTCCGTGGAATGTAAAAATGAATATGAACAATTTGTTTGTATATGATTGGGAAGATGGTGTTAAAAATGCTCCTGCAGGAATAGACGTTTTTCATTTAATTTATCGTAATGCAGTATTGATTGGTCCATGGCCTGGGTGTGAGCAGATTTTTAAAAAGATACATGATAAAATGATGGATCTATACAATATTGATGAATTGCGCTTAAAACTCATAATCATTATTTGTTTGATTAGAGAGTATAATTTATCTAAGTCCGAGAAAGTTATCGAATTAATAATTTTCTATAGCAAAAAATATTGTTGTAGTGAAATTTAACTATATATAAGGATATGCTGAAGGTTAATATGAAAGTCATGCTTGTTCATAACTGTTATGGTAAATTTTCTGGAGAGGAAGCTGTTGTCAATACCCAGAAAGACATTCTGAAAAAAAATGGAGTGGATGTTTGTACTTATACTCGATCAAGTGATGAAATAGATAAAATGGTACTTGGGAAGTTCAGAGCTTTTTTCTCTGGTATTTATAACCCGATGTCTGCTGTTAAATTTAAAAATTTTCTGGTTGATGAATTGCCGGATATTGTTCATATTCATAACTTATTTCCTTTAATATCTCCTTCAATTATCGATGTTTGTAAAAGAATGGGGATTCCGGTAGTTATGACATTGCATAATTTTAGATTGATATGCCCAAATGGCCTTCTTTTTAATAAAGGTCAGATATGTGAGAAGTGTGCAGGCGGGAAGGAGTGGAATTGTATTCTTAACAATTGTGAACATTCCTTGCCTAAAAGTATTGGATATGCTTTACGAAATTGGGTTGCCAGAGTTCTGAAAATATATATCAGTTCTGTTGACGGTTTTATTGCATTGTCTGAATTTCAAAAAAAGAAACTGTCAGAAAACGGTATTCCCGGAGAAAAAATTTCTGTTATTCCTAATGCATTTCATGGTAATGCAACAGAGTGTGATGGAAATGGCGGTTTAGGAGATTACGTCTTATATTTGGGGCGATTCAGTGAGGAGAAGGGGATTGATGTTATGCTCAGAGCAGCTGAAATCCTTCCAGATGTTAAGTTTAAGTTATTGGGGAATGGTTACGAGGATTATTTAGGTTATTCTTTTGATAATGTAGACATGCCTGGATTTAAACAGGGAGCAGAACTTAAAGAGATAATTCAGAATGCAAGGGTTATGATAATGTCAAGTATCTGTTATGAAGGATTTCCAATGAGCCTCCTTGATGCTATGAGTAATTCCAAAGCTGTGGTCGTTCCTGATATCGGAGCTTTTACAGAAATAATAAATAATGGTAATTTTGGATATTTATTTCGTTCTGGAGATCCAAACGATATGGCAGAAAAAATCAAATTCTTATATAATAATTCAAAGATATGTGAGGAAATGGGAAGAGCAGCTAAATCAGCTTTGAGAGATAAGTATTCAGAACAGGTCTATTTTAGTGCTTTAATTGCTTTGTATAAAAAGTTTAATAAACAGAGCTGATAGCAAAATATGTACTGGTAGCGGAAACGATTGAGCGTTTCCCTCCATTTTGAATCCAACACTGGAGTCCTGCTATTCGCAGGGATAAATAGTTTTGCGGTGCTTGTCAGGCGAATAGCCTGGTCAAAACCGAAATTCCCAGCGTTTTGCAATTTACCTCAACAATATAAAGGATAATGATAATAGGAAATTATTATGACTGAAAAGAAGAAATCTGAGAAAGAATATATAAAAACCTTAGCCACGATAAATTCTGATTTATCTATTCTTGAATTTTTCTTATATGTAATGAGAAAAAGGTTATTGATATTTTTTGTAAGTATCGTTTTATTGCTGCTTCTTGTTGCTGCTTATTTTTATGAGTATTCAAAGCAGCCGTTTTTTCATTCCTCACGTTTAGGTTTTACATTGAATTTTGATGGTTTAGATCAACATAAATATCCAAATGGTTCTCCTTTTCTTCAAGAAGATATTATTTCCAATACCATTTTATATCAGGTTTATAAGGAGAATGAGCTTAACGTCTTTTTTAATGATTTTGAAAATTTTAAAAAGACAATTTCTATCTTTCGAAATGCAATGTTATTGGAGTTGAACAGGCTGAAGTATACAAGCAAGCTCTCTAATTCAGAGCTTAAAACTTCTGAAAGAACTGAAATTGAGCAGGAATACTATTCTAAAAGAGATGAACTGCTTAGTAAAACGAGTTTTAGTCTTGTTTGCAGTTATACAAATTCTAAGTATTTTGTTCCAGATATAGTTATTAGTAAAGCGCTTAATGATATTTTATCTATTTGGCTTGATATTACAAAGAGACAGAAGGGAACTTTTAAATATAATGTTCCATTGCTAACTTCAAAATTGATTCAAAAGGATTTAGAAAAAATGGACTATTTTATTTCCATGGATTTTCTAAGAAGAATTATTTTGAAGATCCAAGACAGTGTTTCGGATTTGAAGAATCTACCAAATTGCAACCAGATAACAGTTACAGTTGATAATAAAGATTATACATTGGAAGATATCAGCTTCGAGCTTGACTATATTTTGAATTATGAGTTACTGCCATTGATGGAAAAAGTAAAATTGTCAGGTGTTTGTAAAAAGAGTTCAAATATTAAGATTTATTTAAATAACATGTTATACAGTATTAAGGAAAAGATCAATTTAATTAATTCTGAAAGAAATTTTTTTACAAAGATGTATGAGGAAAACATAGCTGATGAACCCAAACATATAGTAGATAAAAGCTTGGAAATTTTCCGCCTTATAAATGAGGAACAGTTTTATAATAAGATAAATAATTCATTTGCTTTTTCTGATGATAAAGCAAATGATGAGACAGAGTTATTAGAAGATTTCGATAATAAACAGAACAAATTAAAAAAGAATATCTTATATAATAATCTTTTGGCTAATAAGTTTTATGAAAAAATAAGCAAATATAACTTAGATCCGAATTCTAAATATTATAATATTGTATCATTCTCTTCCTACTCAAAACATTTACTTAATAAAAAAATACTGTTTATCAAATTAGCAGCAGTATTTTTAGTTTTTGAAGTATTGATACTACTGGCGCTATATATAAAATTTATTCTGTATAAAAAATGTGATGATTGAATTTAGGTTATTTGGGCTGATGATGAGAAAATTAAATTATAAAAAAATATTGTTAGCGGTTTTTTATTTTACTTCATTAAATCTTTTTAGCTTTTCAGAAGAAGATAGTATCTTAGCTGAGGATAAATCTTCTTCTGTTAGTTCCGTTGTTGTTATGAAATTGAACATTGTTAAACCTGCCAACTACTATTTTAAAGGGCGGGTTGAGTCTGTTCAAAAAGTTATTTTATCATTTGATCTTCCAGGAAAACTTAATAAAATTTTAGGCGTTGGTGAGTTGGTTTATAGCCCTGTTGTCGATAAGAACGGTAAAATTATTAGAGAAGGTACTATTGTTGCTTCTTATATAAAAAAAAGAATTGAACTGAACTTAGAAATTGTGAGTATGGCTAAGAAAGCTGCTGAGTCACAGTTAGAGTTGGCTAAAAGAACTTTACATAGAATAGAGTCTTTAGTTAAAAAAGAAGTTATTGCAGATAAATTTTACTGGGAAGTTAAGAACGATTATCTTAATGCATGTATAAATCTTGATATTGCCAGAAATAAACTTCAGGAAGCAAAGTATAATTTAGCATCATGTACTTTATATTCTCCTTTCTCTGGGATTGTTTGTAATGTTAATCAAACATTAGGCGATTGGGTTAAACAGGGTACGCCTGTTATTGAAATAATGAAGATGGATCCTGTTATTATCAGAGTGACGCTGCCTTATGAAATCAAGTCCATTATCAAAGAAAATTCATTAGCATATGTTTATCCTTCAGGTATAAAAAAACCAATACAGGCATATATAAAGAAAAACGATATTGATAAAGACAGTGTCTTGATTTTTCTATCTAATTATACCTTATATGAAAATAGTGACGTAAAAAGTTTAAAATTTTCTCAGGTCAATCAGTTGTACAAAGTTTCTTTATTTTTCGGTAAGGATGAAATTGAAAGTGGTAAATTTGATAATAGGATGGAGGAGTTATTAACAGTTCCTGTTAATAGTATTAGACATGATGATAAAGGTTATTTTGTTTTTAAAGCTGTAAAATATAAAAAAAATGAAATATCTTTTTTAAGTGATAATATTTTAAAATTAGAACGTATTGATATTGTTCCGGGCGATATTATAAAAGATAAGTTTATTGATTCCACATCGAGTATTACTACCCAAACTTTAAAGAAAAGGGGTTCTTTAAAAGCTGGAGATATAGTAATAGGTGATTTAACTCAGGATTTTAAAAATAATGATATTGTTGTACATGTTGATAAGAGATGGCTGTTTTATCCGGAACAGTTGGTTAAAGTTAGAATACCATTGTTGAATAGGAAAGGGGTTTATGTACCTTTGAATTCAGTCATCTACCAAGGTGAAAATGACACCTTTGTTTATTTAGCTAAAAATGGTAAAGCAAAATTAACAAAGGTTAGAGTTGTTAGTTTCAATGGCGATTACTATTCTATTGTAGGAAAAGGTATTTCCCCTGGAGGAAAGGTTATAGTTTTTAAAGATTCAACTCAATTAGCTGCTTTGTACGATGGGAAGAAAATTACTATTGATAAAGTATTGCCTTCTCCAAGTTTCTTGGAGTATAAAAATGCTTTTGAAATAAACCCTCCCGGAACTAACAGTATACAATCTATCCCTAAACAGCCAACCTCAGAAGATCAATAATAATTTTTCCTTTGATTCTCTAAATGTCTTCGAGAACCAGATTATCTCTATGTATTACTTCAGAATCTCCAGTATAACCTAATACGCTTTTTATTTTTTCAGAATTAAGACCTGATATTCTGCTAACTTCTGAAGCATTGTAGTTTACAAGACCTTTTGCAATTATTCTGTCATTCATGTTTACGATTTCGATAGCATCTCCACGCTTAAATTCTCCTTTTATGGCTTTAATTCCCGATGGTAATAGACTCTTTCCATGTTCCAGTATTGCTTTAGAAGCACCGTCGTCAACAAAAACCTGTCCACTTATTCTTGTAAAAAACGATAACCATCTTTTTCGTGAAGACATTCTTTTATCTTGTAAGGGAAGAAAGAGTGTACCAACATCTTCAGCATTAAAAATCTTTTCAAGAACAGATAAGTTTCTTCCATCAGCAACCCATAAATATTCTCCGGCAGATGTAGCAATATCTGCTGCTTTAAGTTTACTGGCCATTCCCCCGATAGATGTATTCGTATCATCTGTTCCTTTTGCCATATTTCTTATTTTCTGTGTGAGCCTTTCAACTACAGATATCCTTTCGTCAAATTTATCATCTTTTATATTATGGAGGCCATTGACTGTTGTTAAAATAATAGTGGTTTGACATCTTGTCATTGCAGCAACGAGTGCTGCAAGTCTATCGTTATCTCCAAATGTTAGCTCTTCAACAGATACGGAATCATTTTCGTTTATAATTGGCAGGATATCCATATCCAATAGAGTATTAATACAGTTAAGCATATTTAAATGTTGCTCACGGTTTTGCAGACCAGAGAGAGTAAGAAGGAGCTGTCCTACGTGAAAGTCGCATTTTTTTGCTGCCTCTTCATATAAAGACATTAATTTTCCCTGCCCAATCGATGCGAGAGCCTGAACTTTTGAAAGCTGCTGTGGTCTTTTACATAGTTTTATTGTATTCATACCTATTCCAACAGCACCTGAAGATACTAAAATAACTTTTAATCCTTTTTGTCTAAGTTTATGTATTTGTTCGATTAAAAGTGGGATCTTTGATGTATCAGTTAAAAGTCTGGTTCCAACTTTTATCACTACTCTTCTAGTTTTGGCGATAGCCTGTTTTCTTTTTTCTATTTGGTTTGAATTCATAAATACTTTACTTTAGTTTTCAATATATGTAATATAAAAGAATTAAAGGTTATTAATATATCAGATTGCATGGAAGTTTTGTAGTGATAATACAAAAAACGAAGTTATTTTGTATCTTAAAATAACTTCGTTTAGAAATTGATAGATTATGATTTATCAAAAATCGAGTGTTAAAATATAGTAAATTGTTAATACCAGTAATTTCTTTATTATAATATTAAATTAACTACAGTTCATATTCATCTGGTGATGGTTCTGATGAATCACTGTTTTCATCTTCTTTTGATGGATATGGGGTTAATTCAGCTTTTATTCCGAAGTAATCCTGTGCTGCATTAAATGCATTTGTTATTGCTGTATCTTTTTGTGCTTGTGTCATACCGAATGACATGGTACTTACTTCTCCTGTGTTTATACAGATAGTTCTTCTACTGTTTCTCAAGTAACAGTTTTCTTCATTATTCATAAGAAGTCCTGCAAGCTGTCCGAGATACGCTAGATCTTTACTTTTGCCATCAAGATTTTTATATTGGATAGTTAGTGATTTTTCAGGGCTCAAAACAAAGCCGATTGTCTGGACACTGTCCTGATCATCAAAGTACCAGACAGGATAGTTATTCTTAGTTCCACCATCAACAAAGTAGTCGTTTTTGTAATTTACCGGAGTGAAACAGTATGGAATTGCCATTGATGCTCTCATTGCCGTGGTAACCGGCATATCAGGAACAGATTTGTAATCAAAAACAATGCTGGAACAATAACAAAGACTGCATGACATAAGGACCAGATGTACTCCGGTTTTATTGTAATGTTCTTGAAATGTTAATTGAGAGTTACCTGTAAAATCTTCAAAAGTTTGATTGAACACATCGAGAACTTTATCTCCGGTAACTATCCCTCTTGTTTTTTCTTCCTGTTTAAATATTTCTAGTCCCCAGGCAGCCAGCATTTCTCCAGGATTTGTACTCATATTATTTAGGATTTGGTATAAGTCAATATCATACGTTTGGTCTCTTGTAATAAATGAACCGTAGTCCATAGCATACATTTTATCTATAAGCTTTTTGTAAAGCGTTTCATTTAATTTCCCATTTTTGTAACAAATACTTACGAGACCTGCACTAATGGCTCCGGCAGATGCCCCGGAAAAATTCTTAATATTCTTTAGAAGTCCAGCATTATGCAGATATTCCAATGTACCAAGGTATGCTACACCTTTAGCTCCGCCACCACTGAAACAGGCAGCTTGTGGTTTTGTTACTTTTAAATCATCAGGATTAGAATCCAAAGCAAGTAAATTACTTTTTTCATAATACTGTTTTACATATTGAGGTACATCTTCTGATAGAGAAAATGGGGCGGCTTTTGCAAATAAAGCAATGGGCAGGCAGGTTAACAATAAGCAAATAATTTTTTTCATTTTTTTTACTCCAGTTTGTAATAATATTAATTGTTTCAATGATTATTATTAATAGTTTAGATATTGTCCTGTAATTCTTTTGCTATTTGCCATTTCTTTACTCCTTTCTTTTTTGCATATTTTCTATTTCCCTTGATAAAAAACAGTTTTTTATTCATGAGGTATTACTTCATTTATTTCTTTTTTTATCATATCTAATATTTCAAGGTTGGTTGAAATTATAGTTGAAGCCAATTCTGGGTCATTTGGTAATGATAAAGCAAGAGAATAAATAAAAGCAATTATATTATCAGTTTTATGAATATATGATTTTAAAATATTTTTTATATAGTGCTTGAACGAGAATTGTATAAATCTTTTATTATGAGTTAGTTGTATTAAGATAATCTTAGTAAAAACAGTGTAATAAAACCTGAAATTTCATCTTCAAAAGCTATTATATCAGCGAAAAAATGCTACATTAAAATAATGTAAAATATTTGCTATAAATGAGTTAAATATTGCATACAGATAGATTATTTAATAGTGATAAAATTGATAATATTCAAAACTTCGGAGTTAAGGTGTGAGAAAAGCATTCGATAGTCAGATGAAATTAGGAGAGGTTGATATTGCAGGGATACAATTTGATTTAAGGTCAAGAGATGAAATACCTAAGTTATTGATGGGGCTGCAGGCTATTTACTGCAATAGTGAAATACGTGAGAAAGTATTTACAGTACTTGAAGATTCTCTTCCAAAAGCATCTAAGAAAACTGGACGCCCCGGAATGGAGCTTTGGAAAATACTTGTACTTGGAACACTTCGTTTAAACTGCAACTGGGATTTTGACAAGGTTAAGGAAATGGCAGATAATCATTCTACTCTTCGCGAAATGCTCGGGCATGCTAAATGGATTGATGATAAAAAATATCCACTCCAAACATTGAAAGATAACATAAGTCTCTTTAAGCCTGAAACTCTGGATGCAGTTAATAAAATAGTTGTAGAATATGGTCATACTCTTAAAAAAAAACGGAAGATTTAAACTGCAGATGTGATTCTTTTGTTGTTGAAAGCAATGTTCATTATCCTACTGACATAAACCTTTTATTTGACTCAGTTCGCAAAACAGTAGAGTTAATTTCCAATGTTTGCAAAGACCTGAATATAAGTGGTTGGCGACAAAACAAAAGTCTGCTGCAAAAACTAAAAAATAAAATGCGTAAGCTCCAGAAAATGAAGCATTCTACATCTAAAGACGAAAGTAAAAAAGAAGAGCGAAAAACTGAGATAAAAACAGCCTGTCAGGTTTATACCAAATATGCAGATCTACTACTGGAAAGAGCTACAGTCGATATTGAGAGAATAAGAGAAACAACGACTGACATTACAGTTGAACTTGTCCTTACACCTATTGTGAAATTTGCAGACTACGGTAAAAAATTTATTGATTTAACTTTGAGGCGAATTGTGAATGAAGAAAAAATCCCTCACGAAGAGAAAATATTTTCAATTTTTGAAGAATACACAGAGTGGCTGTCAAAAGGCAAAGCCGGAGTTTCTCAGGAATTAGGAAAAAATGTTTGCATAATCGAAGATCAGTTTGGTTTCATCCTGAATCATAAAATAATGGAAAAGCAAACAGATCGTGATATAGCAGTAGAGTTTACCAGAGAAACTATTGCTAAATTTCCAAATGTAAAAAGATGCAGTTTTGATAAAGGCTTCTGGAAACCGGATAACAAAGAAGAGTTATCCAAAATCCTGGATAAAGTCATAATGCCTAAAAAAGGGAAGTTAAGTCAAAAAAATAAAGAAGAGGAATTTGCTAATGATTTCAAAAAGTCAAAAAATCAACATTCAGCAGTGGAGTCTGCAATAAATGCTCTTGAAAATCATGGTCTTGACAGGTGCCCTGATAAAGGAATAAGGGCTTTTAGACGTTATGTATCATATGCTGTACTTGCCAGAAATATCCAAATTTTAGGAAATATCATTCAGGAAAAAGAGAGCCTGCGCAAAAAGCGTTCTGAGAAGATGAAGCAGGTAAAAAGAAGACTGGTAGCGTAAGCTAATTTTTTATTCTAAATTTTGTAGGTTGTTTGATTTGACATGTAACCGATGTATCTAAAAATAGGCAATTTGAGGTATTATTTTGAGAAAATAAAGTTTTTAGTTTTGTTTAGCTGGTTAATTTGAAATTATCATGAAAAAATAGTGGCGACAATTTCGGAAAAATAGAGTTTTCGGTCAGCCACTATATACAGAAAAATAGGTTTTATTTATCCACTATATTTAAAGTTGAAATGTTAAAAGAAGAGTGCAACTTTTTTTGGTTAATTATTGATAAATGCAAATTATTTGTGAAAAAAACATTTCATTATAGGTTTTGCAGTTAAAAATCTAATGGTTTATGTAGATTTACTTTTAGATACAAAGTATTATAAAAGATAACTTCTATGTATTTATCTTTTATAATACTTTGTTATTTATTGAAAAGACTCTTATAAGTTTTGGAGATAGTGTATCATATGAAAATAGATATTGAAAAAATAATAGTTCTGGCGAAGGATAACGGATTAAATATCTCCCTATTGTGTAAGACTTGTAAAGTCAGCACAAGTACTTTTTGGCGTTGGCGTAATGGTATTACACAACCAAAAAACAAAGATGTAATAAATATTGCAAAAGTTCTTAATGTTAACTCTAACGAACTTATCGAAACACCTGGTATAAAAGAAAAATCACTATCAGAAAATTTCCCTTCATTAAATAATATATCAGATTATTTGAAGCAATATAATGAAAAGTTTAAAAGAACCATGCAGGAGTTGAAATACTTAAACACTTCTGCTGAAAATGTTATTATACTGATGAGTGGAATACTTGAAAATACAAATATTGCTTTTTATGTAAAAAATACAAAATTGAAATATATAATAGCAAATACAGCCTTCTTGAATCATCTGAAACTTAAAAAGACATATAATGTTTTTGGGAAAACAGATTCAGATTTACTTCCATTAAAAGAAGCACAGAAAAATGAAAAAGAGGATGAGATTGTTTTTATTTCTAAAAAACCAATTCTTGGCAAAGAACAGTATATTCCGGGGACATCCAGAAAAAAATGGGGTTTTGTCTCTAAAATGCCAATATTTAATAATGCAGGAAAAGAGTTAGGCATAATTGCAGTCATAGTTGATATAACAGAAAAAGTAAAACAGGACGTAATCAATCGTCTGCTCAAAATTGCATTAGGGCAAATAGATTACAATGTATTTCTTAAAGAGTTGAATACTAATAACTACCTATTCTTTTCCGATCAGTATAATAAAAAGATTGATACTCCTCCTATCAGTTATATTAAAGATTCTATAAAAGAGAGAATTGATAAAAATGTATTTATATCAGATAGAGAGCCTTTTTATAAAAAGTTAAATGATTTTTACTATAAAAAAACAGATGAATTTAATGCCGTTTTTAGGGAATATGTTGATTTGGGAAAAAGTGAAGATGTTCGTTGGATTAGTCAGTATATGAAAAAAATATCATTTCTGGAAAAAAAGTATTATATTAAGATCAGTAAAGATATTACATCCGATATGGAAGAGAAAATTCGGTTGATGTTAGAATCTCATATAATAAATAATCTAGAACATACATGTGTTTTTTGTGTAAAGTTGCCATCAAGTCAAGATGGTAAAATTAAACTCTTATCGGTTAGCTCTCAGGCAGAATCGATTACAGGCTATAAACCGGAGTATTTTTTGAAAAATGAGGATTCGATATTGAATCTTTTAGATGGTGAAAATAGAAGTGTTCTTGAAAAAAGTTTTTATCTTGGCGAAGAGTTTTCATCTGAATATGGATTTGTGATTAATCACAGAGGAAACAGAAAAAAGAAGTGTAAGTTTGATATAAACTATTTCTGGTTAAATGATGTATTATACGGAAGTATTATTTTAAGTGATATTAGCCGAGAAAATAAATTAAGGATTGAAGCAGACTTAAAGCTTAAAAATGAAATAAAAGCTATTGCTTTAAAATTGAAAAATAATAATATTGAAGTTCGAATAATTGCACAATCTACCGGATTATCTGTAAAGGAAATAGAAAAATTGTAAAGTATGATATGGGCCTATAAAAAAGCGAAGTTATTTTTTTATATACAAAATAACTTCGCTAGTAGTTAATTTTTGTTTGCCCAGCAAAGCTGGCAAACCCGTCATGCAGAAAGAAGCATGAAACACCCAGTTCAGGGGGAAGTTAATCCGAATTGCAAGGGCTTTACTGGTAACGGTATTGTCTGAAGGAAGCAATAGGAAGTAAACAGTACATAACGAAAGTGAACCTGCTTCGGCGCTGTTGGTAGGTAAGCGTGCAAAATATCGCAAAGCCTGATACCTGAACATACCAATAGTGTGATTGAGGATGAGATTGTTTACAGGGACCAGTGTATTAACTGGGGAAGCCTTATACTGTTCTGTTTTTTTTTACAGATATTGATGTTCAAGCAGAAATGTAAGACTGATAGATGTGGTGTGAGGTGGCAGATGAACCCGTAGTAGTGATGAAATTTCTGCCTGTGAAAGCTGGTAACAGACTGGAGGATAAAACAGAAATGATTAACTGCCTATCAGTTAAATGCAGTATTATTCAAAAGATATGCTGTAATGCGAAGGGGTGAAGTTAATTTGAAAACTGATATTATACATTTAACCTGATAGAACAGAACACAAACTATCCAACGGGATGGAGTCCTTTACACATGGTTGAAGTGGAAGCTTCACACTGTGTGTTTTGACTGTTCATCAGAGTAAGTACGGTCAACAGATATATATTGCCATTCAGGATAGAAAGTATCTGCCCGCACTGAAGGTCAACTGAATGTTCAATTTAGGAGAATGGATAAATCAGTGCAGTAACCATAAAAAGGAATAATGAATTGAAATATTACAGTTTATATGACAGAATGCTGAACCGTAAGAACCTTACAGAGGCATTCCACAAAGTAAAATCAGCGAATGGAGCTCCCGGCATAGACGGGCAGTCCGTCAAAGATTTTGCCGTTAATCTTGATGTTGAAATTGATGAACTCCTTTTTGAGCTGAAGAATAAAACCTATAAATCCAAGCCTGTAAAACAGGTGTCAATTCCGAAGAAAAGCGGAGGTGAAAGAATTTTAGGAATCCCTTCAGTTCGTGACAGAGTTGTACAGCAGGCTCTGCTTAACATACTTCAGCCAATATTTGATTGTGATTTTCATCCTTCCAGCTATGGTTATAGACCAGGCAGAAGCGGTCATAATGCAATCAGTAAGGCAAGTATGTTTATCCGCAAATACAATATGGAGTGGGTTGTTGATATGGATCTGAGCAGATGTTTTGATACGCTTAATCATGATATAATAATCCAGTCATTTAGAAAATGGATAGTTGATGGAAGTATTCTCAATTTAATAAGAATATTTCTTGAAAGCGGAGCAATGAAAGACAGTGTTTTTGCAGATACAGATACAGGTAGTCCGCAGGGCGGAGTAATCAGTCCTTTTATAGCTAATGTCTATCTTGATCATTTTGATAAATTCATGATGAACAGAAATTATCGAATAGTACGTTATGCTGATGATATCCTGGTATTCTGTTTTTCCAAGAGCGGAGCTTATAATGCACTTGCAAAAGCAACGGATTATCTTGAAAAGGACTTAAAGCTTACAGTCAATAAAACCAAAACACATGTTACACATTCCTGTATGGGAGTAAAATTTCTTGGTGTTGAAATACATACCAATTTTACAAAGATTCAGGATTGCAGATTAAAGGAGTTTAAGAATAAAATTAAACGCCTGACCAAACGTAACAGCGGAGGTAATCTTGGCGGCATGATAAAAGTTTTAAATCCAGTTATCAGAGGATTTGCCTACTATTTCAGAATTGCAAACTGTAAAAGAATCTACAGAGAGTTGATGAGTTGGATCAGACACAGGCTTAGAGCAAAACAGATGAAGCTTTGGAAAACTCCAAAGAAACTTCATAGGAGGCTTAGACAGCTTGGCTATAACGGCAACTTTAAGAAAATCAAAATGTCTTCATGGAGAAATTCTTCAAGTCCACAGGCTCATTATGCTATTCCAAATTCTTTCTTTGATGAAAGTGGACTGTTTGACATTTACAAAGTACAAACTGGTATTACTGTTCTATTAAAATAGAATAATAATTAACATGAGCCGTATACGAGGACCGTACGTACGGTTCTGTGAGAGGGATAAGATAAGAGTTATAGCCTTATCTTACCCTACTCGATTTATTTAAGCAATAGCTTTTAAAGCTTTATCGTAATTTGGTTCCTGTGAGATCTCTTTTACAAGTTCTCTATATATTACTTTACCATTCTTAATTACAACAACAGCTCTAGCAAATAATTCAGCAAGAGGACCATCTGAAATAGTGACTCCATACTTTTTGCCAAAATCACCTGTTCTGAAGTCAGAAAGCGTTATTACATTTTCAATACCTTCCGCTCCACAGAATCTAGCCTGCGCAAAAGGAAGATCTTTTGATATACATAATACTACAGTATCTTTTAGTTCTGCTGCTTTCTGGTTGAACGTCCTAACGGAAACAGCACATACGGGAGTATCCAGGCTAGGAAAAATATTAAGAACAACAGTTTTTCCGGCAAAATCATTCAAATTGACATCTGAAAGATCATTTTTTACTAAAGTAAAATCCAGGGCAGATGAATTTATTTCAGGAAGTTCGCCAATAGTATTAAAACTATTCCCATTTAAAGTTACTTCTGCCATAATACACCTCCTTATTAATTTTATAAAAAACTACCAGTTTTCGCCTAAAAGTTCAAAGTAAGCCTGTGGATGAGCACATGCAGGACAAGCTTTAGGAGCGTTGTTACCTTTATGAAGGTAACCGCAGTTTCTGCAACGCCAGATTACTTCGTTTTCCCTGGTAAAAACCTTTCCATTTTCTATATTTGATAATAAGTCAAGATATCTTTTTTCATGTTGTTTTTCTGCTATACAAACAGCTTCAAAAACTTTTGCTATAGTTTCAAAACCTTCTTCTCTTGCTGTTTTTGCAAACGAAGGATAAAGTTCAGTCCATTCTTCATTTTCACCTGAAGCTGCTGCTTTAAGATTTTCTGCAGTAGAAGCGATTACTCCGGCAGGGAATGATGCAGTAATTTCTACTACTCCGCCTTCCAGAAATTTAAAGAATCTTTTAGCGTGTTCTTTTTCCTGATTAGCGGTTTCCTCAAAAATATCTGCAATTTGTACAAATCCATCTTTTTTAGCTTTTGAGGCAAAATATGTATATCTATTTCTAGCCTGAGACTCTCCAGCAAATGCCTTTAATAGGTTTTTTTCGGTTTTAGTTCCTTTTATATTAGTACTCATCTTTAACCTCCAATTTGTTTAGGTTTTTTGCTTATATACTATAAAAAGCCTATTTACAACAATAGTAATGTTCAAAATAATTACAAGCATAACTAGAGAAATATAATGTATTGCTTGGTTCTTGAAATTTGTTTTAACTATAGTATAAGTTATGATTAGCAAAGGGATATTATGAGAAAAAAGACATTAATAAATCATTTGAGGAAAAGCAACTTTTCTACTTTAGTTATAGATGCTTTTGAGAATATTAAGAGAGAAAGCTTTATTCCTTTTATTTTTAAAGCAAATGCTTATGGGGATCATCCTCTTCCTTTAGGAGAGGGCTCCACAATATCTCAGCCTTCTACAATTGCGTTTATGCTTGATTTACTTGAACTGAATAACGATGGTTTGAGGTTTTTAGAAATAGGTTCCGGATGTGGTTATGTAGTAAGCGTCAATTAGCCCCCATCTTTTAATCTTCTTTCACAGTGTTAATTTTATAATATTTCTGTAATGAATTATTAACATCTTTGAGGAGGTTCAGTAATGGCGAATCATAAATCCGAGAATATAGTCAAGTGGAAGCATGAAGTATCTAAGTGGTCTGCATCAGGTTTAAGTCAGCATGAGTACTGCCGCAGAATGAATATTCCCTGCAGTACATTTCATGGCTGGTACAGCAAGTTAAAGAAGCTTGATGTAGAAGTTGCAGCTGCGGTTACAAGTAGTTTTGTCAGGATGAAGTTCAATGATTCAAGGTTATTATCTGAAGAAGTTCAGTCAAAGTTATCAGGAGTTAATATTTCGATTGGTGAATCTGTTAATATTTGTCTCAGCAGAGGATTTGAAGTAAAGGATTTTCAGAGAGCTGTTAAAGCACTGCTGGAGGTGTTATGATCAATATCAGTCATTCATTAATATATTTATACGATAGGCCTGCAAATATGCATATGAGTTTTGAAGGTTTGAGCGGATTAGTTGAGTCATCTTTTCCCGGCAAACTTCTAAGTGGAAGCTGTTTTGTTTTTCTAAACAGACTTAAAGATAAAATTAAAGTATTAAGATTTGATGGCGATGGTTTTGAAATTTACTATAAACGTCTTGAAAAAGGTAGATTTATCATAGATGACAGAGGTAGAACAGAACTTTCAAGACGAGACTTTCTAATGCTTTTTGAAGGTATAAAACCCAGTAGTCTGGATAAAAGATTCAACTTGAAAAAAGTTAGCTGAAATCTAAATTTTGAGTGTAAATAATACTGTTGCGCTGTATCTTTTTATATGGATGCAACAGTAGAACAATCAGTTAAAACAATAGAAGAGCTTGAGAGTAAAAACCGCTTTCTGGAAGCCGAGCTACTTTGTCTTAAAGAACAGCTTGAGTGGTTTAAGAGACAGGTGTTTGGACAAAAATCAGAGCGTTTTATAGAAGAATTTCCTCCTGAATTGCCTGTACTTCCGGGATTGAATATTCCAGAAAAAGATGAAACAAAAGTAGGGTTGAAGGTAATTCCTGAGCATAAACGTAAAAAGAAAAGCAAAAATAAAAATCAGTATAAAGTAGAGTACCCCGATACTCTGGATGTCAAAGAGGAAGTAATAGATATTCCTCCTGAAAACAGAATACACCCTGAAACGGGAGAAGAGTTAGTAGAAATAGGTCGTGATGTTACAGAGAAGCTTGGGTACAGAACATCTTCCTACTATATACACAGAACAGTTACAGTTAAATACGCAGTAAAAAACAATTCACTTGCCGGCGTTGTTCAGTGTTCTGTTCCTGACTGTATTGTTACAGGTTCAAAGTTTACACCGGAATTTATGGCTCATATTGTTACTGAAAAATATGCATACCATATGCCAATATACAGAATACAGGAAAAGCTTGCAGCTCATGATATAAAAGTAACACGGCAGACATTAAGTTCGCTTATTATGAATATTGGCCTTAAATTGACACCTATATATGATCAGATGAGAGAAAATCTTTTTAAATCAGGTTATCTATTTACAGATGATACCGCTGTAAATATGCTTGACCCAGGCAATGGTAAAACAAAAACTACAAGAATATGGATATACTCTTGTGCCAATCCCAATGCACCTCCATATCAGATATATTCCTTCAGCCCCGACAGAAGTCATTTCTATCCAACAAATTTTCTTAAAAATTTTGAAGGTGTCATTCATGCTGATGCATATGAGGCATATGTAAAGCTTGATGCTGATGAAAGCTCATGTATTGACCGGGCTGCATGCTGGTGTCATGCACGCAGATATTTTGAAGAAGTAAAATCTATTGACTTGAAACTCAGAGATAATGTCCTGAGAAAGATCAGGTATTTGTTTATGTTTGAAAGGCTGGCATGGAAAGCTGATTCGCAAACAAGGCTGAAAATAAGACAGGAACATGAACTTAAAATTATTGATGAAATTTTCACAATGCTCAGAGAAAAAGTAGTAGAAGGTACACTGCTACCAAAATCCAATCTGGCAAAAGCTATAGGATATATGCTTAAATATGAAAATAACTTCAGACTCTATCTGAATGATCCAAATATCAGAATGGAAAATAATACTGCTGAAAGAGGATTAAGAAAAGTTGTACTCGGCAGAAAAAACTGGCTTTTCTTTGGAAGTAAAAGAGCAGGTGAAGCTGCTGCTGTTATATACTCGCTTATTCAAACATGCAGGATTATGGGAATAGAACCATTTGAATATATGACTGATATCTTCAAAAGGCTGATGACACACCAAAACAACAGACTCTTTGAATTACTTCCGGACAAATGGGCTGAAGCCAGGAATATATAACACTGATGTAAGAATTGACTGATTGTACATAAATCATATATATGGACAGATTTTACGTTTACGTTATGTATTGGCGCTTGTAAATTATATTGTAAAAAACGGTAGAATATTCGGAATTGAAATAAACGAAGGTATAGCAGTTGAATCTATTAAAAGACTTAGTAATTAGAACGCCCACGAAAACGTTTTTTGTTATTAATATTTTTTTCAATTATATAACATTATAACCTGATATCCAATTTTTTTTAAGGCGTTCTAATTATTTTTAAAATTTATGTCGTACCTCCACAAATTATAAGAGAAAACTCTTGAACATTTATAAACCGGGTACATTGCAGTATATTTTTTTATATTTGATATGTTAAATTGGATCAGGCTGGTTTAGCCGTTTTTTTCCTTTTTAATCATATGTATAAAATTATACGCAATAATTTTTTCAAGCTGTTCAGCTTCCACTGCTTCAATCCCACGTCTTCTCATTTTACCGAAACTATGCCTGTATTTAAGAGTAAACATTCCTGATTCAGCAGCAGACCGCATTCTTCGGGCTTCAGAATATAACGTAGTATCCCAATCTTCAGATGTTATTTTTTTACCTTTTGCTCCATTAATACTGACAGTTAAAATGTTTAAATCATTTTTGAGTATACCAACTCCGTCTTCTGATGCATAACCGTCATCAGTACTTACAAGATTCGGCTTAACTCCGGTGGAACGGCATACTTCCATTACTGTGGGAACAAGCATTTCGGAATCACTGACATTGCCTTTTGGAAGTAGAAAACCACTTATAAAACCATTTCTGCTTCTTCCGATTTGAGGTTTATATCCAATGGTGGGATTTCTCTGTCCTTTCTGTATGAAAGCTGCATCAGGATCCGAAATGCTGAGGATTTTCTCTCTTGACGGAAGTTTTATATTTTCATTAACAAGAAGTTCGGCATAATACAGTACATAAGCGGCATCATTAAGATCACTGTCTATTTTAAACCAGAGCCTGTCAAGAGCAAGACTTTTATCCGGGGTTAAGTCAGATGTTTCATATTTGATCAACATTTTTTCCTGTTCGTCGAAAAAAGATTTTATAATATTATCTGCAAGACTTACAAAGAGTTTAAATTTTTCCTTAACATTTCCTTTCATTCCCTTTTTGCCTATCTGCATATTGATAAAAGCAAGATGTGATTTCAGTTTTTTCATTCTTGTATCAAGCCATCCGTCACTCAGCATGGGAAAGCCAAACTCATCAGTTAGAAACCTGAAGCTTCTGTAAACCCGGTCAAGAAGTTTATATAAAACTGAAATGTCCGTTGGATATGCTGTATTTGCAGCAACATCTGTACTGTCTATGTAAACTTCATTGAAATCATCAAGACCTTTAAGGAGAATAAGCATGGAAAGGCTATCCATTATCAAACGTCTTGTTTTATTGGAAACTGCATTCAGGTTTTCACGCACAGTGTTCGAACCGGGAACCTTATAGCTGTGATGAGCAAGAACCGCGCTAATACTTATTGAATCATGTATTGCCTGTTTGGCTGCGTGGTCACTTATGCTTCCCCACAGTCCTCTGATGATAAGAAAATAAAGTACTAATTCCGGCTTCAAACGTTCCCGACCTGTTTTTTCGAGTTTTACCGGCTCTGTTATTTCTATACAGTCAAACAAATAGTAATTTCCGTTTATGTGCACATCATTATAACGTTTTACTTCATTGCGGATCAGTTTCTTCTTCTGACCGTGTATATCCTGATCTCGGACTATTGATTCTCTGATTTCAGGAAACTTTTCCAGAAGTTCGCGACTTTTTCGAAAAATTTCCATTAAATCGGTATCTAATTCTTCAATTATGTTGAAATCAAACGGTAGGTAAGGAACATTATATATCATAAATTTGCCTTTCACTTTATTCATTTACGCTCAATATAGAGCGTTGAAAGGCAAATTTACATTTGCGATAGCAAAAAATTAATTAGAAGCGAGTCGCGAAAAACTTTTCGTGCAGCTTCTAATTATTCCAACATTACTGTTATATGTGGGGATGGTAAAGAAGGTTTAAAAAAAGAAGCACCGTTTGATAGAATTCTCATTAGCGCTGCATGCCCAGAAATTCCTTATTACTTATTGGAACAACTTAATGATGGTGGTATTATTGTTTCATCCGTTCAAAATTCTATTTATAGAATAGTCAAAAGAGGCGGTAAGGCTGAAGTTAAAGAATATTTTGGTTTTAAATTTGTTCCGTTGATTTAACTGATTACTGTCTATTGACCACCAGTTATTTCAGTTAGCTTTTTATGAACTCTTTCTACTCCGGGAAAGTCTCTGAAAAGCAGTCCATAATTACTAAACCAAATACTTGAATCAAGCTTTTCTTTTACTTCCGGTTTATTGTAAAGAAATCTGTCAACTCCTATAATCAAAGGAATTTTATTTTCGTTCTTCTCACAGAAAATAATTCTTTGTAAAAGTTGCGTATAATGCCAGCGATGAAAAAATTCTATATTTATAGTTTTGCCTGACTCACTTTTGAAGCTGAAGTCCGGGAAAATAAGTTCTTGATTACCAATGTCAATAAATGAAGAATTGTCGATGATTTTCCAATCTTTGATCTGGGAGTTAAAAAGTTTATAAAACATTGCATATTCCTCTGGAATATATGATGTAAAGTTATGATAGTGACTTTTTAGGTTAGATTTTTCGTTGAGAGTTAATTTATAAAAACCATTTTTTAATTTTATATCAGCAGTAAGCTTCCATTTGGACAAGGAACATATTGCAGGGAAGAACGATGCCAGTTGCAAACCGTACTTTTTTGTGTTTTCAAACAGATTGGTGGGGCCATCAATTTCGATTATTATTTTTTTGAACTTATTTTTACCTTTTTCGACAGGTCGTATTAAAGCAAGAAGTCTAAAAAATTTTAAATATTTTAGTAATCTGCGCATTTTAGCAGGCTCGGCATCTTCTACTGTTACAGTAACTTTATTGCTATTAAGAAGCAACGATTGAACTAATGAGCAATTATATCTTTCCAATAATTGTATTGATGTTATTCTTTTTATATTTATCAATTTTTCGTTATCAGGTAGATCAGCATATATATTGTCTGTACAAAAATTTCTTCCAGTTGTCTCGATTTTATTCTTAGCTTTTTCCTTTATTTTAACCTCAGATATGGATGAAGATATTTTTCGTCTGTATTCTTTATACGAAGAAGATCCTGATTTCAATAAGTTGGCAGATGCTATAAAAATTTTTTTCCTCAGTTCTGGGAAGTCAGTGTCTGATATATTTGTGAATTCACACCTATCAAGTAGAAGTTTATTAAAGCCTTTGGCTATTATTTGGTTTTTACAGGTTTTAATTATTGGAGTAGTTAGTTCTGTCAGTTCTTTTTTAGAATATTTATTTTCTAATGAGTAGAGTGATATTAGTTGTTCAGCTGTTTTTAAAAAACTTTTATCTGAAACATCAATAAAAGAAGGTTTAAGATAACCGTTTGCTTTTCTAAATCGTAATAAATCTTTAGTAAGCAATATTCAACCTATTATTAAATTTATTTATACTATCAATTGTATATGAAAAAGGGGCACAATGTGCCCCTCCAGTAATATCGTAAATGTTTTTTAATCGTCAGAAGTGTCCAGTTGTTTTCTTGGGTCACTTACAAGCTGTGGAGTAGAAGAAGGTCTAATAACTCTTCTAATAAAAGGAATAACACCTCTGTTTGCTTTATCTATTTCGGTTTTAGCTTCTTTCAAAGTAGCTTCCCAGGTTGGGGCAAACCCAGGTGCTCTTTCCTGCATAATATGAATTGCACGATCATATACCTGTAATAGAATAAGTTCTTCCCTTCTTGGTTTGAGGCGAAGAGTCTGAATACTTGTTCTAAGATTTTCATTTTCTTCTTTTATCTTATCAAGATTATGTTTTTGTCTTTCTTTTGCGTCCGCTTCTATTTCAAGTTGAACCTGTAAATGCTGTTTTAGTTTGTTCTTTTCATTTTTTAATGAATTTATTATACCGTTTTTTGTACGTTTCAGACTTCTGTAGTTAAAATAAAACTTAATAAGCGTAATAAGCCAAATAAACAAGCCAATTGCCAAACCCCATACAAAATGATTAGCGAGAAGTGATTTCCAGTTAAAGTCCATAGTATTTACCTTTACCTTTATTTTTTATGAATAGTAAGAAAGTTCTAAGTGAATAAATTAATATAGAATAATCTAAAAAATTATACAATATAATTTTATCTAAAATTTTTATTTTTGCTTTATTCTGTAGCAATTATACCGAAGGTATTCTAGACTTTGGCAATATATCGAGAAATTGAACTCGATTATTATCAAATTTTTCGAAAACCATTTTGCTTTGAGTATAGTTCTGATTATTAACTGTTTCTTCTTACGATCGATAGATTTATTTAGCTCTGGGAAATAAAATTCAATTCCAGGTATTTCTGTATGCAATTTCTGATATTTCTTTTTTTACAGTTGGTGTTGCTGCTTCTTTTGGATATCCAAGGCTTATCAAAGATAAAACTTCCACCGATTTTGGAATAGAGAGAATCCTTTTTATCTGCTTGTGTTTGAACCATCCAATCCAGCATGATCCAAGATTTTTGTTTTCCGCAGCAAGAACAAAATGTTCGCCAGCTATTCCTATGTCAATCATATGGTATCTTACTTTGGATATTGTTGGTGCAAGTGTATGAGTTATAAGTGAGGTCTCAGCGCATAATACTATTATGACAGGAGCTTCTTTTAACCATGGCATTGGTATTCCTGGTAAAAGTGCTTTTGAGCATATTTGTTCTCTTAAACTCTTATCTTTTACAATTATAAACTTCCAGGGCTGTTTGTTGCAGGCTGATGGGGCATGTCTTGCTGCATCAAGGCAGTAATCAATAACTTCTTCAGAAACATCTTTTGATAAGTAACTTCTACAGCTAACTCTTTGCTTTACTAAATCTAAGAAATCAGTCATTTTTCTGTATCAGATGAATTGTTTGATATTTTAAATAATTTATTAATCTGTTTAAGTAGATTCAAACCGTACTTATTAATATTTTTTGCATCCTCAAGTGCTGTATTGTCTGATACATCTTTAGTTATGTGTTCGGAATAGTTAAGTATTTTATTGACTGAATCAATAAATTCATGAGATATTTTATTTTGAAGTTCGGTGCTGCTTTGAGCAGCTTCAGTAAGTTTTTTTGTTTGCAACTTTAATTGTTGTTCTGCTTTCAACTGGTTTGATATATTTGTACCAACGCCGACAATAGCATATGGTGTATTATCTTCAAGTGTTAATAGGTTGCCTGTAAAAGAGAAAGGAACCTTTTTATTATCTTTCGTTGAAATTTTTGCTAGAACAGTGTCATGTCCGTTTTTAATAACTTTTCTAATTGATTCTTTTATAACAGGTACTTCCTCTTTATCAAAGAAATCCGTAGCCTTCATTTGAATTACTTCATGTTTTTTATAGCCGGTTTCTTTTTCTAACGCTTTATTCCATATAATAAGTTGTCCATCAACTTTAAATGAATAAAAAATATGTGGTATTACATCAATAAAGTTATCCAGAGTATTTTTAATTACTTTTACTTTTTTTTCGCTTTTTTTTACTTCATTTACTGTTTCTTCGATTGCTATGAGCATTAGATTAAAATGTTTAGCCAGAATATTAAGCTCATAATCACCTTCAATATTTATTTGAGTGTCAAAGTTGCCTCCTATAACTTCTTTTGTTTTTTCTATTAATTTATAGATAGGAGATGTTATAGATTGAGATATGAACAGACAAATAGATGATGCAATAAGTAATATGATTACTAATACGATAATATTATAAAATAAAAATGATACCAAAGCCTGGCTTGTGGTTTTATTGTATTCATTTTTAATTTTTTTATAAATCTCAGGAGGCAAAATGTTTTTGTCTACTGTTTTATAAAAAAAATCAGGAGGATATTTATTTGTTTTTTCTACTATTAATATTTTTTCATTAACTTTATCTAATATACTGTTTTCTATTTCAAGATATAGAATCAAGGCAAAAATTATTGAAGACAGTGATATTGTTATCGTTACTAATAATATGATTTTGTATTTAATTTTGAGTTTTGATAAGAAAATCATATAAAATATGTTTTTTAGTTTATTATTTTAAGTTTATGCTATTATTAATTGCCTGTTTAAATTATAGTTATTAATGTTGATATGACAATACTTTAAAAAAACTAAGATATATTTATTTTTAATTCTATGAGCAATCAGTCATCATATTTAGTACCTAAAGAAAATATAAGAGTAGAACAGGAAATAAAAAAAAGTAAGTTTATTGCCTCTGTGTCAAGGGCTGTAGACAGAAATTCCGCTAATAGGTTTATATCTGAAATAAAAAGCAAGTTCCCTGATGCAAGACATCATTGTTATGCTTACATTGCCGGATGTCCTGGAAATACTTCAGAGATTGGCATGAGTGATGATGGGGAACCTCAGGGTACAGCCGGAAAGCCTATGCTGAGTATATTGCAATATAGTGGTGTTGGCGAGATAGTAGTTGTTGTTACAAGGTACTTTGGAGGGACTAAGCTTGGTACCGGAGGTCTTGTTCGTGCTTACTCCAGTACAGTGCAGATGGCTTTGGATAAGTTGAAGACAGAAGAATTTGTAGAACAGAACTTTTTAACTTTAACCTTTTCTTATTCATACGAGAATGCTATTAGATATATTTTTGACAAATTTGGCAGTATAGAAATAAAAAATATTTCATATAACGACAAAGTTACCATGAATGTTGAATTTCCAAAAAATATTGCTGAAGATTTTGTAAAAGAAATTAAAGATAAAACACGAGGTGAAGTAGAAATAAAGAATCTGTAAGTCCGTGAGACCATGAATCTGTAAACCCGTGAAACCGTAAAACATTGAAACCGTAAAACATTGAAACCGTAAAACTGTTAGTCTGTAAAACATTGAAACCGTAAATCTGTGAATCCGTGAGTTAGAAGTTTACTGTTTCACAGACTAACGAAACTGTAAAGCATTTCAATTTCTTCTTTCCAAATGTCCGGATCAATAGTTTCTAATATTATAGGCATATTATTAAAACGTTTATCATTCATAAAACGTTTGAAAAATGGAATACCAATCTTTCCTTTACCAATACTCTGATGTCTGTCCTTTTTTAATCCACAATTGAATTTAGAGTCATTGAGATGAATTCCCTTTAAATATTTTATGCCGATAATTTCCTCAAATTCGTTAAAAGTGGATTCATATCCCTCAGTTGTTTTTAAGTCATATCCAGCAGCAAAGGCATGACAAGTATCAAGACAAACTCCGATCCTGCTTTTCTCTTCAATTTGTTCTATTATATCAGCTAAATTTTTAAAACTGTATCCAAGGTTAGAACCTTGACCGGCTGTATTCTCAAGAACTATTATTATGTCTTTAACCTTTTTAATCGCAAGGTTAATATTATCAGCAATTAATTTAATGCATTCTGACTCGGAAATTTCTTTCAAATGGCTTCCGGGATGGATATTTAAATATTTTAAACCTAGGAGGTTACATCTGTTAAGCTCGTCAATAAAACTGTTAAGTGATTTTTCTCTTTTATCTATATCCGGATTTCCAAGATTAATCAAATATCCGGCATGAGGTAATATGTAATCGGCACTATATTCTGTATTTTTTAGTTCTGTTTTAAATTCTTCAATCGTTTTTTCGCTTAACGGCTTGGCATTCCATTGCCTTTGATTTTTTACAAACATTCCAAAAGCTTTGGCATTGATCTGTTGCGCATTCTTTACTGTGTTTTGAACACCACCTGCTGCACTTACATGTGCTCCGATATATTTATTCATAGGTCTTTTATTTTTTTTGTTTTTTGTAGTTTACTGTTTCAATATAAGCAGCTTTTACGCCTAAAAAAGGTCGCAATAAAATATACTTTACCTATAATATACTTACAAAGAATTTCTTCTTTAATCTATTTATTATTGTAATTACGACGTTGAAAAAATAATATGAAAGGGGGCTAAAATGAGTGACTGTATTTATGAACTTGAGTCTGGAGTAGCTCATCCTTTGGGGGCGAGTGTATGTAGCAGAGGAGTCAATTTTTCGATATTTTCTGAACATGCAACATCGGTGGAACTTCTTCTTTTTGAAAAACATAATGATAAAAAACCTATACAGATAATAAATCTTAATCCCAAAGAGAATAGGACATTTCATTTCTGGCATGTTTTTGTTAAAGAACTGAAAGCCGGAATTCATTATGCTTACAGATTTGATGGCCTTTCGGATTCTGAAACTGGACAATTTTTTAATAAAAACAAGATTTTACTGGATCCATACGCCCGTGGAAATAATAAATCTCTTTGGAATTATGATATGGCCTGTAGCTCAGAGGATAATATTGAACATTCTATGAGAAGTACAGTAATTGATATTTCTGATTATGACTGGGAAGGGGATAAACCTCTTAATAGATCAATGAATCATACTGTTATTTACGAGCTTCATTTGCGGGGGTTTACTAAGTCATCCACTTCAAAAGTGAAAAATGCCGGCACATTTAAAGGGTTTATTGAAAAAATACCATATTTGAAAGAGCTTGGCGTGACTGCAGTAGAAATGCTTCCAATCTTTTCTTTTGATGAAATGTCTGAACTTCCTTATGCTCCGGGAAGTAATTTAAATAATTTTTGGGGGTACAATACGATTAGCTTTTTTTCTCCTAACTCTGATTACTGTGTTGCTCCTGGTTCAGGGGAACACGTAAATGAATTTAGGGATATGGTTAAAGCACTTCATAAGGCTGGTATTGAAATTATTTTAGATATTGTTTTTAATCATACATATGAAGGAAATGAATCTGGACCTGTAATATCTTTCAAGGGGATAGATAATAAGATTTATTATATGATCGATGAAAATGGTAATTATAGAGATTTTTCAGGTTGTGGTAATAGTTTGAACTGCAATCATCCAATAGTTGCAAAGTTTATTATTGACTGCTTGAAATACTGGGTTACTGAAATGCATGTTGATGGCTTTAGGTTTGATGAAGCATCTGTTCTTTCAAGGGGGGAAGATGGTCAACCATTAAAGCATCCTCCGGTTTTATGGGCAATTGAGCTTAATGATTTCCTGGCTGATACTAAAGTGATTGCTGAAGCATGGGATGCGGCAGGGCTTTACCAGGTAGGAGGTTTTCCTGGATACAGATGGGCCGAATGGAATGGTAGATACAGAGATGATGTTAGACGCTTTGTAAGGGGGGAACCAGGGCTTATTAAACAGGTTGCATCAAGAATTGCTGGAAGTGTAGATTTATATGAGGCAACAGAAAGACTCCCTATTAATAGTATTAATTTTATTTGTGCTCATGATGGCTTTACAATGAATGATCTTGTTTCGTTCAATGAGAAACATAACATGGCGAATGGTGAAAATGGGAAAGATGGAGCTAATGAAAATTTCAGTTGGAACTGTGGAGTAGAAGGACCAACTGATGATCTTGAGATTGAACGTTTAAGAGAGAAGCAGATAAAGAATTATGCTGTGATTTTATTGCTTTCACAAGGGGTTCCTATGATACTTGCCGGCGATGAGGTAAGACGTACACAGCAGGGGAATAATAATGCGTATTGTCAGGATAATGAGATAAGTTGGTTTGATTGGAATTTAACTGAAAAAAATAGTGGAATGTTCAGATTCTGGAAAAAAATGATTGCCTTCAGAAAAAAACATGTCACTCTTCATAAACGCAGATTTTTTACAGGTGCGGTTAATTCAAGAGGTCTGAAAGATATTTCCTGGCATGGAGTAAAATTGAATGAACCTGGTTGGGATGATGATTCAGCCCGTGCTTTTGCATTTACTCTTGGCGGTAATAAAACAGATATTCATATTATGATTAATATGTACTGGGAACCACTAAGTTTTGAAATTCCTGTTGTTGATTGTAGAAATTGGTTTCTGGTTGTTGATACTGATAAAGATTCACCAAAAGATTTTGCAGATGATAATAATGAAGAGGACTATTTCTGAAAATAACTATAGAGTGATGGGGAGAAGCATTGCAATATTGATAACTAAAGAAAGTTGAGTAAAAAATATAAAACGCAACGAAATTTCGTTGCGTTTTTTTAAAGATAAAAACTGTGTTTATGAAAATGGTGTATAGTTGTTATTGCTTCTTTTTTTTAGAACCTACATAACAGAAAATTATACCAATAATAAAACCAACAACCAAAGTAATAAATAGCGCAATTGTTTTAGGGGCATTTAAAGACCAGAAGAGTAAATCAAAATCAACTGGCTGCCTGTTTTGCCAAAAAATGATTGCAATAAGCGCTACAATAATTACAAGTACGATCAACTTGAATTTCTTCATTAAAAATTTCTCCTTTAAAAGAATTTTAAAATGTAAATCAAAGGCCAAAATAATAACTTAATTAATGCTATTATACAGCATAAAAGCCTATCTCGCTTCTCTCTGAAATTAACAACATACATTGGTGCCCGCCATGATCTGTTTGCAAAATCTTCGATTACGAGGAACGTTCCCCAGCCTAAATAAAGTATTAGTGCTGCGAACACGATAAATAAAGTCATAATAAATTACCTAATAATTTTCTGCTAATAGTTTATTAATGAGGCATATTTGTAATACAAAACATTATCTCTTATGAGAGGTCAACTATATGCTAAATTGTTAACTTTTGCAAACCTTGATATGTCTTTTATAGGATAGTTGTTTTATTTTTATTGATAATTATTTATTATTCTTTTAATGAATTGTTGATTTTTTTATATAAAATCTTATCTTCTTAATTGTCTATTGAGCTTAAAATCTAATTATTCTACCTCATTTTATGGTAGTCATATAATCTATTTCTATATACGAAAGATATAAAAAATTTGAATATATATTTATCAATTAAGGAAAGGAACCGATGAAAAGCACTAGTGAACTCAATGCACAACCGATAAAAGGGGCTGAACTTGCAATAAAATGCCTGGAAAAAGAAGGCATAAAAGAAATTTTTGCGTATCCAGGTGGGGCTTCGATGGAATTTCATCAAGCATTATGTGACAGCCATATTGAAGTTATTTTGCCTAGACATGAGCAGGGAGGGGCTTTTGCAGCAGGAGGATTTGCAAGAGCAACCGGAAAAGTAGGCGTATGTATGGCAACAAGTGGGCCAGGGGCTACAAACCTTATTTCCGGTATTGCTGACGCTTATATGGATTCTGTGCCGATTGTAGTATTGACAGGTCAAATCCCCAGTCCTCTAATTGGGAAAACAGCATTTCAGGAAACAGATATGGTTGGCATGACACTCCCAATCGTTAAACATAGTTATTTGGTAATGGATGCGGCTGAAATTCCCAAAATCATTAAAGAGGCTTTTTATATTGCTAACAGCGGTCGCCCGGGACCTGTTGTAATTGATGTGCCAAAAGATATTCAACAGCAAAAAATAATACCGAATTATTGTGAAGACGTGAAAATAAGAGGTTACTTCCCTGATCCTAAAGCTACAGATTCGGATATTGAAATATTAAAAAAAGCAATAGTGGATAGTGAACGTCCCTGTATTTATGCAGGAGGAGGTATAATAACATCCGGAGCTTCTAAAGATCTTATTGATTTTGCGCATGGTTACAATATTCCTGTAGTTACGACTATTATGGGGATAGGTTCTTTTCCTGAAGATGATCCTTTATCTCTCAAGTTTTTAGGGATGCATGGAACTGTTTTTGGTAACAATGCAGCAAATGAATGTGATCTTCTATTATGTTTTGGTGCCCGTTTTGATGATAGAGTAACAGGGCCTGTAAAATCATTTGCTCAATATGCAAAGATTGTTCATGTTGATATAGATCGCTCTGAGATAAACAAAAATAAAAGAGCTGATATCGGTATTGTCAGCGATATTAAATTTTTGTTGGAGAAACTTAATAAGGTTCCTGTCAGGAAAGATTATAAAGAATGGTTTGAGTTAATTAATACCTGGAAAAAAGAATATCCTCTTGAGTATACCGTAAAAGAAGAAGAACTGCTTCCTCAGGATGTTATTAAAAACAGTTGATAAGTTGACAAATGGTGAGGCTGTAATGGTTCCGAGTGTCGGACAGCATCAGATGTGGACTGCTCAGTTTTATACTTATAAACATCCAAGGCAGCTGATAACATCAGGTGGTTTGGGTGCAATGGGTTTTGGATTGCCGGCTTCTATGGGAGCAAAAGTTGCAATGCCTGATAAAACAGTTGTTTGTGTATCAGGAGATGGTAGCTTCCAAATGAATATCCAGGAGCTTGGAACCATTCATTCTTATGAAATTGGAGTTAAAATTGTCATACTGAATAACCAGCACTTGGGGATGGTCGCTCAATGGGAAGACAGGTTCTATGGCAGTAGAAGAGGTGATACAGTTCTTGCAAATAAAAGGGTTAGCAGACCATATCCTGATTTCGTTACAATAGCAAAAGGCTATCTTATTCCGGGTAGAGAAGTATACAAAAAATCAGAACTGGCTGATGCCGTAAAGGAAATGCTGGAAACTCCTGGACCATTTCTATTAGATGTTCATGTTAAGTACCAGGAACATGTCCTTCCTATGCTTCCTCCAGGTAAAACATACAAGGAAATAATAACAGAATAGGAGAAAATTAAAGATGAAGAATTACAAAAACTTTCATGTTTTAGATCATCCTGTGGTAAAACATAAGCTTACTTATATTAGAGATAAGTACACAAGTAAAAAAGTTTTTAAGGAACTTTTTGATGAAGTTGGTATTTTCCTTGCTTGTGAAATAACTAAAGATTTCCCTATGGAAGAAGTTGAGGTTGAAACACCCATATGTAAAACTCGAGCCCAGATCCTGGCTGGTAAAAAACCTGTTCTAGTCCCGATTTTGAGAGCTGGCATTGGGATGCTTGACGGTTTTCTGAAAGTTATGCCGTCTGCTAGAATTGGGCATATTGGAATGTCACGTAATGAAGAAACGCTTGAAGCCATTTCTTATTACTGTAAGCTGCCCGTTGATAGTTGGAATCGTACAATTATTTTAATAGATCCTATGCTTGCTACTGGTGGTTCAGCAATAGCAGCAGCTGATAAATTAAAACAGATAGGTGTAAAAAGAATTAAATTCATGTGTCTTGTTGCAGCACCTGAGGGTGTAAAAAACTTTTGCGAAGCGCATCCTGATATTGATGTTCATGCTGCATGTTTGGATGAGAAACTAAATGATAAAGGTTACATTGTTCCAGGTTTGGGAGATGCCGGTGATAGACTTTGCGGAACAAAACCTAATCCTCATATTCAGCCTTTGGGGGTAAAATTTTTTGACTAATTAATTTAGTCAAAAATAGGGAGATAGAAAACTTATGCTAAAAGTAAAAATCAAAAACTTGAAAGAAGTACCTGAGTATTTAGATACTCTAGCCGAATGGCATCATAAACAATGGGGGTATCTATATCCTGATACAACTCTTGAAACTAGAAAAAATCAGATGCAGAAATATTTAACTGATTCTGTTATTCCAACTACTTACATAGCAGAAAGTGATTCAAATCTTGTTGGTTCAGCTGCGTTTGTAGAGTCAGATATGGACATAAGGCCTGAATTAACACCATGGCTTGCAAGTGTCTATGTTGATTCAAAAGCAAGGAATAACGGTGTTGGTACGTTACTTGTGCTGCATATAATGAAGTTAGCGCAGGATAATGGCGTGAGAAAATTTTATCTCTATACTCCTGATAAGGAATTTTTTTATAAAAAGCTTGGTTGGAAAACTATTGAAAAGGTTAATTATAGAGGAGAAAATGTTGTAGTAATGGAATTTTCTGTATGAGCTTTAGATCTATTTAAGCTATTTTTATTGAAAATATTTGTCGAGTAGAGATTTTATAATTGTGGAGCTGACGGGAATCGAACCCGTCATAATAGCCATAAGAAAATTAAAAATGTGCTACTATTGTGCTACTTTGAATTGTTTTTTTCTTAAATATAGTTAAGTTAAAGTAAAATAAGTAAAACAAAGACAAATATTTTATTTTAACTATGGCAGGAAAACAAACCAATCTTTTTAAACGCGGGAAAACCTACTGGATAAGATACAAGGTTAACGGAAAGCTTATCAGGAAATCTTTAGGGCTTACCAATAAACAGGAAGCTGAAAAAGAAAAAAACAGAATATTAGATTCCTTAAGAGGTTTAAAAACCGAACTGGACTTTATTCATGCCAAAGAAAAAGCACAGGACTTTTATAAAGAAATAACCTTTCCTGTTTCCGTTTTATGGGATGAGTTCGAAAAGGTGTTAAAAGGAACGGAAGCTCACCAGACACAATTCAAAGATATAAATTCAGAATAAACCAGCTTACTGACTGGCTTAATAATTCAGATCTGGAAATATACAATCTAGCTGATATTACAGATAGTGTTGCAATAGATTTTGCGGACTGGCTTTCTAATACCGGTATTTCAAATAAAACCTATAATGAATCCCTGAACGCTCTTGCAAGGTCTATTGATACATTCAGAGAGAAGGCTGGCATAATTAATAATCCATTCAGAAAAGATAATCTTCCAAGGAAAAACAAAAATCCTATCAGCAGAAAAGAATTCTCTGAAATCGAAGCAAAAGCCATTCTTAATAGTTTTAATACAATTCAGATTAAACATAAAAATGAGCTTGAAGTATTATTTTATCTGGGAATATTCAGTGGCCTAAGATTAAAAGATGCCTGTCTGCTTAAATGGGAAAGCATAAATTTTGATAGAAACACAATCTCGGTTGTACCATATAAAACCAAAAAATATGGTACTTTCGTAATAATACCGCTTCACCCGGATTTAAGAGAAATACTATACAAAGCCCAGGAGTGGAGGGAAAACGAATATGTATTACCTGAACTTGCTGCAGGATATAATAAATATCGGGAATATACACGCAATCTAATAACTAAAGTACTGGAATTTAATGGATATGTTACCAGTAAAGAAAAGACCGGTGGCGATGCAAGAAAACAGTCTGCCTGTTTATATGGATTTCACAGTTTGAGATATACTTTTGTTAGTGTTTGTGCAAAAGCTGGTGTTCCTGCAATTCTTGTTCAATCAATTGTAGGGCATGGCAACCCTGCTATGACTGCACATTATACCCGGCTGCCAAACGACTATAGACAGCAGCAGATTAATAAACTGTCTATAGGAACAATGGACCAAAAAGCAGAGCTTAGAAAATCAATAAATGAAAAATTATATAATGCAACTGAAGAAGAACTTAACCAGATTCTAGAAATATTAAATAACAAATAGGGAGGTTAAAAGTAATTTATGAATCAGGTAATGGTTGTAAAACATAATTGCTGGGGAAATGCTTCAAAGGTTTTAGAAAACTTCTCTGTGCAGCGTCAAACTCTGAATGAGTGGGAAGCTAAAGGCTATGTCCGTACATCTCCAATCAATAAAAAGACCAAGGTTTACAACTTCACCGATATTGATAAAACAATCGATGCTTTGTCAAGAGGAGTTAGGCCGAGAGTCCATTATAGAAAACAGAACTGATTGTTCTTGTTATTTGATTTTGGGGTAAGTTTTTAATTAAAAAACAGGGAGTAAAAATGAAAGTCTATTTAAAAAAGAAATTAGAAGAAATGCCTGAAAATGAGATAGATGAATTAATACAGATAATTCTAAGTAAAATAGATATTAACTTAAAAATAGCGCTAATCTTAATAATACTTGAGGCTTTAGATTTGATATAAGATTAGAAAGATTTTAAATATAATTATAACTCAAAAAGGCCATATTATGAACGAATTTGAAACGTTTTTGAAAAAACACAGAATAACGCAATATAAATTTGGGAAAATAACAGGGATTCCAACCAGTACATTAAGTGATATAAAAAAAGGCATAAACAAAATACCGCCTTATTTTTCTTACTTATTTCAATTAATGGAATTCAAAAAATCTAAAACAGGGGAATTTTGAGGGATGGCTACAAAGTTAAGTAATGGAACAAGAATTCCACGAGACGATAGTAAAATTTATTGGGGTGATAGTTTAGAAGTTAAATGGTGGTGTACTGAACTAAATGCTACATATGATGAACTTGAAGAAGCTATTGATAAAAACCGGTAGCCATGATATTGAAACAATTAAAGATTATTTAATAAATAAATTAGTTAAAAGATTAGGACGTAATTAATTTCAATATCCAAAATAAACAAGCAACAGGGGGTGAATTTAATGAGAACCAATGAATTTGATAGTGTAATTATTTATGACTCACTTTCATTTTTTGTTCTTGGTGGAATAAAAGAAGGAGAGATTGAATTTGAGGCTGATGAAGATTTAGGCATTCTATTTAAATACGAATGTATAAGTGATTTAGTCAATTTTTATATTCCAGATAAATTAAAGAAAAATATTGGTTATAAATTAGTTGATTCAAAAAAAACAGGAACTCTATATAGCTCCGAAGATACTTTTCTTGACGGGCTTTTATTTAAAAACGAATCCTATTGAATGTAAGTATTTGGAGGTAAGGAAAAACTGGAATGAATATATGTAGCAAACATCCTACTATAGTGTTTTTAGAACCTGATTGTCCAGTATGTGAATTAAAAAGACAGTTGGAAGAAAAAGATAGTCAAATCAACAAGCTACTCAAGTTTCGCATGAGTGTATCAGATGACAAGGTGTTAAATATGGATCTTATTGCAAAAGTTACGGGTCTTAAGAAATCATCATTATATCAATACAACTACACTCACGAAGGGAATGCAAAAATGCCTTTTTCCAAAAATGGCAGGGCAATAATTATAAAGCTTTCTAAACTGAAACAGTGGGCCGAATTAAATAACAAAGTTCTGGATCTAACCAAAATATCAATTTTATAATAAAAAACTGATATCAATTATAGGAAATATTCATGAAAAATAAACGTAAAAAATAACAAAACAAAGGGACGTTTTAGGGATGAATTATAATGAATTGGAAAAGAAAGAAATCCGCAAGCAATATGACCTAGACTTTTTAAATGTATCAAATCAATATACTTTTGACATTGGAAAAGAGACGATAAAAAATGCAATTTTAATAAATGGTGCTTTAGCAATAGCCATATTAGCATTCCTTGGAACATGTTATAGCACTAAAGATAACCTGAATATTGATTATTTATCTATTTCGTTAATAGTTGCTGTAGTAGGTGTATTATCCGGCGTTGTTTCCATGGGGTTTGTGTATTTTAGTCAATTTAGGTATACAACAACATCATATTGGGAAATAGAAGGTTATAACAGGGAGGCTGCCAAAAAAAGGAAGCAAGCAGATCTTCTTAGATGTGGGGCAATTATATCAACCTTTATAGCATATAGCACATTTATGTGGGGTTCACTTTTTGGCCTTTTTGGTATTCTTAATAAGATCCATATAGTTTATTTTGGATTAGGGGTATTGCTTGAAATCTTACTGGTATTAATTTTGAGTCTTATTTATAAAACCGAAAACGTACGAGTAGAAAATGAATAACAATGGTCAGAATGATAATAGAACGGGCAAGAAAAGGTTGGATTCTTTCCTTGAAGAGCTGCAGAAAAAGCTACCGGATATTTATTTGAAGTTTTCTGAAGCAATTGAACAGATCAAGCAATTTAATATTGATTCGAGAATATCATTAAATAACTTTTTAACTAATTTTGATATATCAACAGAAAAAACGTTATTGAATATTATTTCTAAATATTACCCTACTAATTCATGTCATTATACTCTAGCTCCTAATATTGAGAGCGCAACGAAAGGAGGTAAAATAATCTATAAACCAGCGATTGAACATCTTTCTTTAGCAATAGATCATTTGTTTGTAGAAGTAGAAAAAGATTTAGACATTTATGAAGAAACTCAAACATTTTTTGATAAAATAGGATTTTCTGAATCAGACTGGATACAAATTAAAAGAGATAGTATAAAACAAAGAAATATTAATAATATAATTAGAACGCCCACGAAAACGTTTTTTGTTATTAATATTTTTTTCAATTATATAACATTATAACCTGATATCCAATTTTTTTTAAGGCGTTCTAATTATTTTTAAAATTTATGTCGTACCTCCACAAATTATAAGAGAAAACTCTTGAACATTTATAAACCGGGTACATTGCAGTATATTTTTTTATATTTGATATGTTAAATTGGATCAGGCTGGTTTAGCCGTTTTTTTCCTTTTTAATCATATGTATAAAATTATACGCAATAATTTTTTCAAGCTGTTCAGCTTCCACTGCTTCAATCCCACGTCTTCTCATTTTACCGAAACTATGCCTGTATTTAAGAGTAAACATTCCTGATTCAGCAGCAGACCGCATTCTTCGGGCTTCAGAATATAACGTAGTATCCCAATCTTCAGATGTTATTTTTTTACCTTTTGCTCCATTAATACTGACAGTTAAAATGTTTAAATCATTTTTGAGTATACCAACTCCGTCTTCTGATGCATAACCGTCATCAGTACTTACAAGATTCGGCTTAACTCCGGTGGAACGGCATACTTCCATTACTGTGGGAACAAGCATTTCGGAATCACTGACATTGCCTTTTGGAAGTAGAAAACCACTTATAAAACCATTTCTGCTTCTTCCGATTTGAGGTTTATATCCAATGGTGGGATTTCTCTGTCCTTTCTGTATGAAAGCTGCATCAGGATCCGAAATGCTGAGGATTTTCTCTCTTGACGGAAGTTTTATATTTTCATTAACAAGAAGTTCGGCATAATACAGTACATAAGCGGCATCATTAAGATCACTGTCTATTTTAAACCAGAGCCTGTCAAGAGCAAGACTTTTATCCGGGGTTAAGTCAGATGTTTCATATTTGATCAACATTTTTTCCTGTTCGTCGAAAAAAGATTTTATAATATTATCTGCAAGACTTACAAAGAGTTTAAATTTTTCCTTAACATTTCCTTTCATTCCCTTTTTGCCTATCTGCATATTGATAAAAGCAAGATGTGATTTCAGTTTTTTCATTCTTGTATCAAGCCATCCGTCACTCAGCATGGGAAAGCCAAACTCATCAGTTAGAAACCTGAAGCTTCTGTAAACCCGGTCAAGAAGTTTATATAAAACTGAAATGTCCGTTGGATATGCTGTATTTGCAGCAACATCTGTACTGTCTATGTAAACTTCATTGAAATCATCAAGACCTTTAAGGAGAATAAGCATGGAAAGGCTATCCATTATCAAACGTCTTGTTTTATTGGAAACTGCATTCAGGTTTTCACGCACAGTGTTCGAACCGGGAACCTTATAGCTGTGATGAGCAAGAACCGCGCTAATACTTATTGAATCATGTATTGCCTGTTTGGCTGCGTGGTCACTTATGCTTCCCCACAGTCCTCTGATGATAAGAAAATAAAGTACTAATTCCGGCTTCAAACGTTCCCGACCTGTTTTTTCGAGTTTTACCGGCTCTGTTATTTCTATACAGTCAAACAAATAGTAATTTCCGTTTATGTGCACATCATTATAACGTTTTACTTCATTGCGGATCAGTTTCTTCTTCTGACCGTGTATATCCTGATCTCGGACTATTGATTCTCTGATTTCAGGAAACTTTTCCAGAAGTTCGCGACTTTTTCGAAAAATTTCCATTAAATCGGTATCTAATTCTTCAATTATGTTGAAATCAAACGGTAGGTAAGGAACATTATATATCATAAATTTGCCTTTCACTTTATTCATTTACGCTCAATATAGAGCGTTGAAAGGCAAATTTACATTTGCGATAGCAAAAAATTAATTAGAAGCGAGTCGCGAAAAACTTTTCGTGCAGCTTCTAATTAGCGTACTGAATAAAGAGGTTAGCCTTGCTGCAATAATGGAAGCAATAAAAAAGAAGCAAATCCCAGTAATGATAGAAGAAGATATTGAATTATTATTAAGTCAACTTGATAAATGCAACCGTGAATTAAAAAAAGGTCATAAATATTCTCTACTTGAAGCTGTATATAAATTAGGATATCAGACTGCATTAATAAATAATGAAAGGTTATTTGACACAAATAGACGAATGAAGGGAAGCTTAAAAAAAAAGCGAGGTATGGATTTTTTAAATAAAGATAGGAAGAAAGAAGGAAAGAATGCGGCTAGAGATTATTTAGATGATTATAAAAAATATAGGTGTTCATATAAATCAGATCATGATTTTTTTCTGTTTCTTGTTAAAGGAAAAGAAAACGGAGGTACTACCGATAAATATAGGAACGCTATAAAACGATATTTTAAAGAAGAATTTGATAAATTTAAAAAGGAAAAAGGAATAAAATAAATTTTTTATTATGGACACACATTTTATATGTCCATACTATATAAACTAACATTATCCTCAGAAGCCCAAAATACTAATTTAAAATGAGGTAAAAGGCAAATGAGAATAAATGTTAACTATACCAATGAAGATGTGAGCCGCTTTAAAACTTTTTTAAAACCTGCGGTTCAAACTTGCCAAATTTCAGAAGAAGCTTATCAGGGAATGGCCAATATACTAAAATTGGCTCTTAATAAGAAGCTCGAAACTATTAAAGAAAAATGGCTTACCCCAAAAGAAGTATGTCAAAAACTGCAAATAAGTAAACCTACACTATACAGATATATCAATTCTGGACAGCTCCAAAAAATAAAAGTAGGTCGTGGAACTCGATTACTTGAATCTGATGTTATCAGAATTTTTGGGGGTGAAGTCAATGCCTAAAATAAGAAAGCCCGAGGCAGGCAACCAGCGGGCGAAAAACAGTCTTTTTTATAATACAGCTCACCTGGCTCAAAGTCAAATTTTTATAGCCGGTAACCTCCACCATTTATTTAAAATAAGTGATATACTGGAGGGGCTGTAATGCATAGAGGACATATAAAGCTTCATAGAAAGATACTGGACTCTGAATTATGGACATATTCCCCTTCAGTCTTAAAAGTTGCTTCCTATATTATAGTTGTTGCAAATCATAAGCCTTTAAAGTTCAAAGGGATAGTTGTTGAAAGAGGGCAAGTATGCAGATCATTAGAAACAATTTGTAATGAGTGCTTTTTAACTAAAAAAACAGTTAGAATAGCTATAACTAAACTTTTGGGCATAGGATTTATAACACAAAATAAACCTTTTGGGGCAAAGCAAAGACGTATCTTAACTATTTGTAATTATGATACTTACCAATACCAAGAACAAAATGAGGGCATAGAAAATAAAGATAAAATTATTGAAAGTAGGGCAAAGGATGTAACCAAGGATGTAACCAAGGATGTAACCAAGGATGTAACCAAGGATGTATCCACTAACAAGAATGAAAAGAATGAAAAGAATATATATAGTCCCAAATCCTCAAGGGTTTTGGAACGACACATTTTCACAGTAGAAAATTTCATTAAAAATAAAAAACAAGACGAAGCATTTAAAGATAACAAATATCTTCAAAATGCAAACATATCCCAATGGGCAGAAGAAATAGAAAAACTTGAACGCCTTGATCAGTATGACCTACAAGATATAAAACTAGTTCTGGACTTCTCAATTAACAACCCCTTTTGGAGTAAACAAATAATCAGCCTGCAGGGTTTACGCAATAAAAGCAAAAACGGCTTACCTAAGTTTGAAAATTGTAGACTGGCTATGAATAGCAATACTCCAACCAGGCCAAAACAGTTAACACCAGATGACAGGAACTTTTAATCATGAATCAAAATATTTTAGAGAAAAATATATTAGGAGAATTAATGGCACTTGAGTTTCCTTTACTCCAGGCTGCAGTAAAAAAGCTGAAACCTTTTGACTTTAATAATCCGGATAACAAAAAAATATTTAAAGCTATTGCTGAATGTGAAACAGCAGTTGAAACTTTTGAGCTTAGTGAAAAATCGGGTATAGATCTTGACATGATACTTGAAATTGAAAATTCAATAGCAACTACAGCTAATCTTGATGAGCATACACGGCTATTAAGGAACAGCACTATCAAACGAAAGGTAGAAGCTGAATCTAAGAAACTGCTTAACGGATTGGATTGTACGGACAACCCAACGAACCAACTCAGAGCTTATGCAGACAAAGTTATTAATCTTTCAACTTATACTGTTGAAGAGCAAAGCAGAAGAACCGCTTTAGATGATATTCAGGAAATTAAAAATAGCCCTTCCGAAGAAAAGTATAGCTTTGGAGTAACATTCCTTGATGACGCTTTAAATGGCATTAATAACAAAGATACAATAATAGGTGGTTCAAAAACTGGACACGGCAAGACACAGCTTGCGTGCATGATTGCAGAAACTAACGCTAGAAACGGCAAGAAAGTATTATTCCTGGCACTGGAAGCAGAACAGGCTGAAATAGGTTCAAGGATTAAATTCAGGAATTTATGTACCAGGTATTTTACTGACAATCCTAAGCTGATTTATCCTGTTTCTTTTGACAAATGGCTTTCCGGACAAGCTTCACAGCTAAATAAGTATAATTCTATTGTTGAAGCTGAAATGGCTAAATGGGCGTCTAATATTCTTGTACAGTACCGGGCTAATGAATTTACCATTGATGACCTTAATCAACAGTTTAACCGCTGTAAAGATGTTGATCTTATCATATTGGATCATATTCACTATATTGACATATTGGATAATAACGAGAACAAGGGCCTAAAAAATATAATTAAATGTATCCGGGCAAACAACCTGTTTTATAAGAAACCGATTATAGTAATAGCTCACCTAAGAAAAACCAATAAAAAAGATGATGGTCTAGTTCCTGATACAGAAGATCTGCACGGAAGTAGCGACCTTGCCAAAATTGCCACAAAGATAGTGTTGTTTGCTCCTTCATACAGCTTAGTTCACGACTACTTATACCCAACATATTTTAGAGTTTGTAAATGCAGGCGTAACTCCAGCCCTTTGAAATATGTAGCTAATCTAAAGTTTGACCCAAGACTGAACAGTTACCAAGAAAAGTATAAATTAGGCGAATACAGACCATTTATGAAAGAGTTTGAGTGTTGCGACGATAATAAACTCCCCGAATGGTTTAAACACGAGCATAGGGGGTAATCAAATGACTTACATGCAGAGATCTTTAAAATACCTAAAAGAATTAGGGTATCATTGCGGAGTAGTTGAAAGGTTTATTTATCAAGCCCGGATCAATATAGATTTATTCAATATCATTGATGTCATTTCTTTAACAGAAAGGGGCGTCCTAGGCGTTCAGGTATGCGGCTATGACTTTGCAGAGCATAAGAGCAAAATAATGCATGAGGAGGCAGAAAACACTGTTAAATGGCTTTCTACACCTAATACAGAGCTTTTACTGATAGGTTGGAGAAAGTTAAAAGTAAAACGAGGCGGTAGGGCTATGGTATGGAAACCAAGGATTGCAGATATTACACTTCAAAATAAGAAATTAATATTCAATGAAAGATAAGGGGTAATTATGCCTAAAAATCGAACGGATTTAAAACAACTTTCAGCGAAACAGGTACTTGCATTAGAACAGCTGACACTCAATGCAGATGTTGAAGCAGTAGCCAGAGCTGTTAAAGTGTCAAAAACAACAATTTATAAGTGGCTGCAAAAGGATCATTTCAGAACCAAACTAATAGAAAAACGCTCAATCCTGCTTGATGAAAACATTGATAAAATCAAAACACATTGCGATTCAGCACTTAAGAAAATTGTCAAACTAATGGAATCGAATAACGAATCAATGGTGTTTAAATCAGCCAGTTATTTGCTTGATAAGGCGCTACAGGTTAAAGAACTTCAGGAATTACAGGAACGTTTAGAACAATTAGAACAAACAATAAAAGAGGTGCAGGAAAATGAAAATCAACATCAATAAAAGAGTAAAGAAACTGGAACTGGAATTTAACAGTAAAAAGCCAAAATACATACCGAATCATGTAGCAGATAACTATATCGGTTTAGGCTTTAATATTGAAAGATCAGATAGAAAAAGCCATATACCTTTATTGCTTCATGGATGTACTCAATATAAAAACGGTGTAACCACTCCAAACGGTAAGTTGTTTGCAGATACAGACGAAATAGCGAGGTATTGTGACCCTGAAGAAGAAAGCAATAGACACTTAATATTTGTGGTTATGAATGATCGTAATAACTTGGAGACAACAATAAAAGAGGTGGAAGATGAGAACTAATATATTGAACCGAATAAAGAGAATTGAAAAGGCTATACCTGAAAGCGATAAATTTCCAAAGCATATAATTGAAAGAATAAATAATGCTGGCTTTGAAGTAATATACTCCAAAAAAGAAGGGTGGCATATAGCACCTAAGCCCTTCGATCTATTAAGAAAAGGATTGACAAAATACAGGAAAGCTAGAAATATATCCACTTTAGAAGAGCTATTAACGGTAGTTGGTTATGATGTTGCTGTTACAGGTAGGATAAAATTTTGTTCGATTCAAAAGTTTTACACGATATATAAGGACATTAAACAGAAAATATATAGTGATTCTCCTAAATTTGACTGTTCAAAATATAAAGACCAGATATATAGAGAAGTACCTAAAGCAGCAGAAAGGAATTAACTAAAATGAATCAGACATTTGAACGTGATTACCCAATACAAACCGATACACATAAGCGAATTCTAAAGAAGTGGTTCGAAGAAACTAAAACTAATTTTGAGGCAGTAAAACTTGCTGAAAAGCTTACAGACATAAAAGCTCTTCATTTTAATGTGGATCAGATCCTTAATACTGCATATTTTAAACCAGACTGTATATATGACTGCTTCTTTGTTATTAGAAACGGTGAAGCAACTGTTCTTGCAAATCACACTGCAAAGGCCCGAAAATTACCGGGTGGTTTTATGGTATGCCCTAAACAGGGGCATCAGCTTGAAATTCAGGCGAAACATTTTGTAATAGTTTCAGAACACTTAAAAAAACTTAAAGGTGAAAGTTACAATGGTTTTATTTACCATCAGGGCTTTACCGGAGATAAAACAATCGCAGAAACATATTTAAAAAAATACTTCAACATAAGAGGTAAATAAAATGGCCGGTAAAACATTAATTGAGCAATTTTTTGTAGCATTGGATATTGATTTAAAGCCTGAAACCAAGCGGAAAATTAATGACTTTCAGAAAGGTTTAAAAGGTATTTCTCTTGGCATAACAGCTATAGGAGGAGCTGTAGTTGGTGCGGGAACAGCACTGTTTACCTACACAAACAGTCTTACTAAAAGCGCAGATGAAAATGTTAAATTTGCAGATTCTCTTGACATTTCTTATGAGAGAATGCAGGAACTTCAATATGCAATGGAAAAAAGCGGTGGTAGTGCCGGAGAACTAAAAGGCAGCCTTATGGCTCTTTCCCGCGCTCAATATGCATTGAATAACGGCTTTGCAGGTGATTCTCAAGCTATTGCAGCTGCCGAGCTTGGAATTAACGATTACGGTAAAAGTGTAACTAAAACCCTAATAGATATTTCAAGAACAGCTAAGGATATGAAAAGCTCAGATCTGCAGGGATGGTTAAGTAGTCTCGGTATTTCTGCCAGTCCTGCTATGTTGAATTTTCTTAAACAGGGCCCTGAAGCAATTAAGGCTTTAGGACTAGAAGCTCGAGAGCAGGGGCTAATTTCGAGAGAAGCCGCCGATAATGCTCAAAAGTTTCGTGATGCTTTGACAGAGCTTGGACAGACTTTAAATACAATCCGTGATGTTATTTTAAAAAAGGTAGCACCCGTTTTTACTGATTTGATTAAAGACTTTAAAGAATTCATTATTCAGAATAAAAAGCTGATAAAATTAAAACTCGGAAAGTTTTTTGAATCTTTGGGAAAAGCAGTAAAAAAGCTCTTTGAAAACATTAGGCCTATTCTTCCGTATATTTTGGAAATATTACAGATTGTTGCAGATCTGACAAACAAGCTTCTGGAAAACAAAATAGCGTTCATTGCATTAACAGGAATTATAGGAGCTTCTTTTGTAGGTAAAATTGTAAAACTGATAATGGCAATGAAAGGATTGGGGGTTGCAGTAAAATTGCTTAGTTCGGAAATGCTTCTGGCAGCTGCTAATCCTTTTTTCTGGATTCCTATGGCTATAGCCGGGCTGATACTGCTTGCTACTCATATTGAAGAGGTAACAGAATGGTTCACGAAAATGTATCTGGAAAGTAAAACATTTAAAAGTATTGCTGATTTTATTCTTGACTACATATATGCTCCGATTCAGAAAGTAGGTGATGCTATAGGTTGGTTATATGACCTTATCGGTTCCATTCCTGACTATATCAAACCTGTAATTGACTGGGTAAAAGAAATGGTTAATGAGATTACAAGCGCAGTTGATAAGGTTAAGAATATAGTTAAAAATCCTATGAATACAGTTAAAAGTATTGCTTCAGATACTCTTGAAGGTTTTACAGATTTTATAGGCTCGGCTGCTTCATATCTTGCACCTGCTTCAGGTGGAATGTATGCTGGTTACAGAATGATGCCTGCTTCAGCAATACATAATAACAGATCTTCTTCTAAAAACACAACTGTAATTTATAATAATACTTTCCATACAAATATCCCTATGAAGACAGATATAGATAGAAATGAAATACAGGGAATTTTTGAAAAAAGCATGGATGAAGTTATAACCCGAGGAGCTAAAAATAACACAATAGAATATAAGGCTTAAGGTAAAAAATGTTTCAATTTAATAAAAAACATAAAGTATATCTGGACATTCAAAAACAGTTAAAGAAAGTGGCTGCAAATGACATACTTGTTGTTGGGTATCCTAAAGAAAAACAGAATGCATATCCAGATGGTACTCCTGTGGCTCAGGTTGCAGCACTAAATGAATTTGGTTCTGAATCTAACAAAATTCCTGCAAGGCCATTTTTAAAGACTACTATGCACAATAACAGGAGCAAATACAAAAAGATATTAAAAGCATCTCTAAAAAGGATTGTAACAGGAAAAGAAACAAAAAAGAAAGAGCTTGATAAACTAGGACTTATTATTGAAAAAGATGTTAAGGAAACAATTACAAGTATTAGATCACCAAAAAACAGCGCTAAAACTATAGCAAGAAAGAAGAGTTCAAACCCTTTGATTGATACCGGACATTTACGAGCCAGTGTCAGTCATGAGATTAGAGAAAGAAAGGTACTTGAATAATGAGTAAATTCTGGGGTAGATATTGCAACTTAAAAATTAAGTTTTCTGATGATCAGGAAATAACCTATAACGAAAACATGAAAATAACATTCAGAATTATGAAGCGTGGAAGCGTTAACAGTTCATCTGCAAAAATTACAGTTTATAATCCCTCAATTGCAGACGCTGATAAAGTTCTTATAGCTAAATCAGGCGAAGCTGTTATTATACTTGATGCTGGCTACAAAAATAATTTTGGAAATATATTTACAGGTTCGCTGATGAACGGCAATTATACTAAGCAGGGGGCTGTTGACATGGTTATGGAACTGTATACAAGACCGTCAATAAAAAATGAAAATAAAACGCTTATCAATACAACTTTCAACAGAGGAATCACCAACAAAGACTATATCAAACAGTTGGCGCTTCAGTTCAATTGGATTAAGAAGGTTGAAATTGACGAGAATATAGCAACCGAAACATTTAACTACGATAAACCGGTCAGCGGAAAAGTTAAAGACTGTCTTGATGCAATGAAAGATCAATATGATTTTGATTGGTATCTTGAAGGATATAAATTTATTGCGCTCAAAACAGGGACAAAAGGCAAAAATACCGTTACTCACAAAATCAATGAAGAAAACGGGCTTCTAGGTATTCCAATAAAAACAGACCAGGGAACTACTGTTAAGACTTTCATTAACCACAGAATAAGATTCAATGACATAATCGACGTCGATTGCAAGTATAGCACCTTATCAATGGGAACTCTGGATCGTAAATACTTAACCAACAAGTCAGCAAACGGGCAGTTTTACGCGTTAAAAGTAACACATGTAGGCGATACCAGGGGTAATGAGTGGAGTACAGAAGTACAGGGATGGAGGTCAAAAATCAGTAAATAACAGAGCACTTTCTGTGCAAAATATAGGGTTAAGCTATAAAGCAGCTGCAAGAGGTTTTATTTTATCAAAAATAGTTTTCTTGCCATGGACAGCCTGCCATAAATCATAACTCCTTTGATGATTCAACCATACAACTGCAGTAGTATTCAGGGCCTTTGAAAACCTTACAGCCATTTCAGGAGTTACGCTTTTGTGCTGGTTAACAATAGCTGAAACCGCTTTTCTTGATACCCCTATTGCTTCAGCAAAATCTTTAATGCTTATATGAAGCTCATTAAGATAAAATTCTTTGAGAATTACGCCAGGATGAGTAGGGCATACTTTACGCTCTATTACCGGTAAAACTCTTTCTTCAGTTGTATTCATGATATTAACCTCCTCAATGATAGTCCAGATAATCAACAATATAAACATCACCAGTATCAAATTTAAAAGTTATTCTCCAATTGCCTGATACTGTTAAGCTATAAATACTGTTTTGCTTAGGCTCTAAAAGATGAAGCTTTAAAGATGGTATATTTATATCCTGTATGTTTTCCATATTGTCAAGCCTGTCAAGTATAAGCCTTAGTTTTGTTTTATGCTTAACCTGTACACCTTTTACAGTTCCTTCTTCAAAAAACTTTTTCAGACCTTTATGTTTAAAACTTTTAATCATTATATTTTATATCCTTGCTTGTTATTAATATTGTAACTCTAAAGGTTACATAAATCAAGCTTAATTTTTATTTTTTCCTATGGTAGTTTTAAATAGTGTAAGTTTGTGTGTCACTTTTGTGCTACCTTTGAGTTAGAAAAGAGGGTAAAATAAAGGCAAGTAAGGGAAAGATGTTTTTGTTTGATTGAGGCTAAAATGTTGAAAATCAGTGTAGAAGATTGGTGGAGCTGACGGGAATCGAACCCGTGACCTGAACGTTGCGAACGTTCCGCTCTAGCCATCTGAGCTACAGCCCCATATTTTAATATTTAGATTATTCTGGAAATTACTATAAGTTGTTCTTTAGTTTTTTCTTAAAAAATAGTACAAATCATTTGATTATAGTATAATATTACAATATCTTCTTAAATATTCTAGATAACAAACCTTTAAAGATGTTTATTTAACAAAATTTTTTAGTTTGCGTTTTGACTATTTAGCACATTAAATATATACTAATTTCAATTTGATACTACATAATGTTTTTCATTAACATTTTATAATATTCTTTCATTAAATTTAATAGAAAATCGCATTTAGTTCTAAGTTTATTAAGAATTGCAACAATAATAATTTTATATAAAATTAACCTTGGAAAAATTTAACAGTGATTATGAAAAAAACTTCTGCTATATCGGAGAATGAGACTAAACCCGAAATCTCTAATATTTATCTTGGTTCAAATCCGGCCTTAAGTTCGTATTTCAGACAAATTGCCAAATCTACTTTACTCACTGTTGATGAAGAAAAATCCCTAATGAATATGTATTTTGATAATATGGATATTGTCAGGGAAAATATTTATAAAATAGGTTTTGTTGCAGACGAACATGTTAAGCTGATTGACGGGTTGGATATCTGGGATATTGATGAATATTTTCATACGAGCGTAAAAAACCGAAGCAATGAATCTGTTAACCATATCTTTGCCAGCTTAAAAGATTGGAAACATGATATTGAAGAAGCTTCATTAAAACTTAAATATTCTTTTCACGATGATTTGCAGCATGCTATTCCAGACCTTAGAAAAGAGTTGATATATGTTTTAAACAGACATAAGGTTTTGAATGAAGTTGTTGAGGAGTGGTTTGAAGATGCTGAAGAATATGTTTCTTTTCTAAAAGAAGACAAGAGTGTAAATATATTCTCAAATGATAAAGAACCTTCTCTTTTTGATTTTATGAAATTTGGGAGTTATGAAGAAAAGGTTGCTTTTGTTGAAGATAAAGTCATGTTAAAGGCTGATGAATTTGTTGAGCTTGTAAAGGAAACCAAGTTTTTAAAAGAAGCGGCTGAACAGGCTAGAATGAAAATAGTGGAAAGTAACCTTAGACTTGTTGTAAGTATTGCAAAAAAATTTAAAAACCGAGGTGTCCCGTTTGTCGATTTGATTCAGGAAGGGAATATTGGGTTAATGAAGTCTGTTGATAAGTTTGACTGTTCAAAAGGCTTTAGATTCAGCACCTATGCAACTTGGTGGATTAAACTTTTTATTAGGCGTGCGATAGAAAGACAGGGAAGAATTGTTCGAATTCCTACACATATGCTGGAAACAATAAATAGAATGTTTATGAAAGAACAAATATTTATTAGAGAAAACGGGCGTGAACCTAGTATGGAAGAGTTGGCAAAAATCCTTGAAATAACTGTTGAGCGCGTTAGAGCATTAAGAAAAATGGCAATGCAGCCCCTTTCGTTACAAGCTTCCCTTTCTCCTGAAGAAGATGATAAAACTTCCCTTGAAGATATTCTTGAAAGCAATGCTAAAGACCCGGCAAAGCAGGCTGTTTATTCTTCCTTGAGAGAAAAATTTAAACAGGTACTTGCATCATTGATGGAGCGGGAACAACTGATATTAAAAATGAGGTATGGAATTGATGATGATGTTCCTAGAACTTTAGAAGAAGTCGGAAAACACTTTAGCCTTTCAAGAGAAAGAATAAGGCAGATTGAGTTAAAAGCTATCCAAAAACTAAAACAAATGACTTGTGAACCATAATTCCTTCTGATTATAAAAAAATAAGAAAAATTTAGAGAAGTATATTGACAATAATAATTTTTCTTTTATCATAACTAAAAAATAAATCTGTTGATATACCCTTAACTAAGAGTTCTCTTTAATCTGACCTATATGGAAAGAAGAACTAATAAGTAATTTAGGTTGATTGCAACAGAATAACCGAAAAAGCAAAAAAATATCGCAAGTATACTATATAAAAAAACAAATATGAAGTCATGCATGAACAAAATTAGAATGAATGAATTAATTACTGGCGCTGAATTAGTTTATGCATGGATTGGTTTATTCCTCGTAGGTGTCGTAGCTGGTGTGGCACTAAATGAAGTGTCCGCAGATTCGGCAGGCGGGGTTTAGTTTTTTTATTGAATAAATAGGCAAAGTTTTTATAGCCCTACTGTCGAAAAAAACGATAGTAGGGCTTTTTGTATAATCGATAAATTTAAAAAAACATTTAATATAGAAGGAGGCTATGATGCAGAGAACTGGAGCACAACTGCTCATTGAAGCATTAAAGAAAGAAAATGTAGATACAATATTTGGGTATACAGGTGCTGCTGTTATTCCCATTTTTCATGAACTTTACAGTGAACCCTCTATTGATCTTGTTATGCCACGTCATGAGCAGGGATTAATACATATGGCTGATGGTTATGCCCGTTCAACCGGTAAGGTTGGAGTTTGTGTAGTTACAAGTGGCCCGGGAGCAACAAATACTATTACCGGTTTAGCTACAGCCAATTATGATTCTGTACCTTTAGTGTGTTTTACTGGTCAGGTAAAACATAATTTAATAGGAAATGATGCTTTTCAGGAAGCTGATATTGTTGGTATGACGAATTCAATAACGAAACATAACTATATTGTTTTGGATAGGAAAGATCTTCCTAGAATTGTGAAAGAAGCTTTTTATATTGCGTCATCAGGACGTCCTGGACCTGTAGTTGTTGATTTACCTGTTGATGTTTTAAAAACAGTTGCAGATGATATTTATCCTGACAGCATAAAACTTGAAGGCTATAAGCCTGTTGTTAACGGTCATCCTTTACAAATCAAAAAGGCTGCAGCTAAGCTTATGTCTGCTAAGAAGCCTGTTATTTTATGTGGTGGCGGAGTTAATATTTCAAATGCTTCAGATGTATTTACTGAATTTGTAGATATTACCGGAGTTCCTGTTGTTTCTACTTTAATGGGGATAAGTGCTATTCCAAGTTCTCATCCTTTATATTTAGGTATGGTTGGTATGCATGGAGTTTATCCTGCAAACATGGCATTGTCCAACTGCGATCTGATTTTTTCTATTGGTTGTAGATTTAGTGATAGGATTACAGGAAAATTAAGCGAATTTGCTATGAATGCAGAGATTGTACATATTGATATTGATTCAGCCTGTATATCTAGAAATGTTCCTGTTGCTGTTCCGATTGTTGGAGATGCCGGAAACATTATAAATGATTTGATTCCTCTCGTTGAAAACTGTAATATTACGAGTTGGCTTGATGAAATAGAAGATTGGAAAAAAGAGTATTCACAGAAAATTGTAGCAGGTGATACAAGACTTTCTCCAATGAAAATAGTGAATTCAATTTCTGAACATTTTCCGGATGCTATTGTTTCTACAGATGTAGGACAGCATCAAATGTGGGCTGCACAGTTTTGTAAGTTCAGACATCCTAGATCATTATTAACATCCGGTGGACTTGGAACAATGGGATACGGACTGCCTTCTGCGCTTGGAGCACAGATTGGTAATCCTGACAAACGAGTTGTTTGTATTGCCGGTGATGGTGGTGCTCAAATGAATATACAGGAGCTTGCAGTTGCAGCGCAAAGAGAGTTACCTGTTGTATTTATTATTCTAAATAATAATTATCTTGGAATGGTAAGACAGTGGCAGCAGCTATTTTTTGATAGAACTTATTCAGGAACATGTTTGAGACAGACAAAGTCATGTCCTGCAAAATGTAATAAATTCGGCGAACATTGTCCACCTTATGTTCCAGACTTTATAAAACTTGCAGAAGCTTATAATATAAAGAGTATACGTGTTGCAGATGATAAAGATATTATACCGGCATTGGATGAAGCAGTAAAATGTAATGATAAACCTATTGTCATAGAGTTTGTTGTTGAGCAGGAAGCGAATGTTATGCCTATGGTTCCGGCCGGAGGTAATATTTCAGAAATGATGCTTGAGGAAAATGGTGTAAGTTTTACCTAATTCTGCTGTTTTGATTTTGTTTGATAATTTTGTTGAGGAGAAATGAATAATGTTAAAGATATTAGCTTTAAATGTTAAAAACCATTCAGGTGTTTTGGCAAAAATTTCAGGTATGTTTTCCGGGAAAGGTTATAACCTTGAGAGTTTAGCTGTAGGTGTTACACCCGATCCTAATACTTCAAGAATAACTCTTGTCTGTAGAAGTAGTAATGCTGAATTTGAGCAGGTAAAAAAACAACTTAATAAATTGATAGATGTTATAAAAGTTCGAGATCTTTCAAAAAAAGAAACAGTGAAAAAAGAACTTGCTTTTATAAAAATACAGGCAAATCATAATGAGAAGGGGAAAATAATATCTATTGCAGAGGCTTTTGGTGCTGTAATACAGGATATTAGTATCAATACCATGATTTTTGAAATTACCGCATCAACAGATAAAATTGACCATTTTATTGATCTTTTTAACGAATATTGCATATTGGAAGTGGCTAGAAGCGGGTTGGTGGCAATGGAAGTTTCAAGATAGTGTGAACAGCTGGATTAGTAGTTTTATCCTATTGAAGTTTTTTTATTGTTCATTGCTTTAAATTCAGAATATCGAACGTCGAATTATGAATTCGATATTCGGTATTCGGTATTTATCATTCGAAGTTCTGATTTTTTTATTAATTGCTTGGAAACTTTGTACAAAGATCGTTATCTATTGCATATAAAGTTATTTGTTTTGCTCCCTGATCTGTGTAGTTGAATTTAAATACTAAATTTTTTATAAGCTGTTTTATTTCTTCTTTAACTCTTTTATCATAGTTTTTGAAAGCGTCGGTTCCAAAGTCTTTGATTCCTCTTCTAAAGTTGATGTTATGTATGAATGGAGCCAAAGCGTTTTTTTTCAGACTTTGGTTATATCTGTTATGAAGATGTTGGTATTGTTTTGTTTCTGTTATATTTGTCCCGGATTTTACTTCCTGTAATGTTTTTGCTACGTATTGTTTAAGTACATCATTCCTGAATTCTTCTCTTTCTTTATTTGAGGGGTGATTATCCAGTAAGATATTTTCGATAGTTTGAAAATAATCCTCAGTGATTGTAATTGTTTCTTTTGTGTAAGGACATTTGACCTGAGTACCAAATTCTTCATTGATGGCAAAAAAGTAATTAATAATATTATTTGCTATCTGTTCATCATTATAAAAAAACATAGATTCTTTTATTTGCTGTAAAATTGTATAGTCATATAAGTTGTTTAAAGCATCAAGAAATCCTGTTGGAATGCTTTTGTTATATTTTTTATCTTTAAAAAAAGATATTACATTATCAATAGTTATCAATGAATCTTTATGCTTATATTTTGTGTAGAAATTATTAAATATTTCTATTGATTCTCTGCCTGAGAAGCCTTTACAGCCCTCTTCATTCCCTTCCAAAATGAGTTGATGACGGAGTTTTCTGCTAAAATTTTTTGTGTCCTCTTCTGATAACCAGGATGGAATATTGCCACTGTAGATTTCAAGTTTTAAAAGGAATAAGTTTTTATCACTGAATTTAGAGTATAGAGAACGATTTTTTATCCATTTGTTTATTGTGGGAGATGTGTCGTTTAAGCGACTGGAGTTTATTGCTTTTGCAAAACATTCAAGAACATTAGGCAGGAAATAATTAACTATCACTCCTCCATAAACACTTTTATATATTTCCACTTCTGTATTGTAATCTCTTATATAAGGAATTGGTATTTTTATTACGCGGTCCAGGAAAGATTTTTCGTCACTTATTATATTTAAATCTTCGGGATTTATAAGTGTAATAAATAGTGAGTCGATTCTTTCTTCAAAAGTTTCAACTTTGTGTATTCCATCACTTATAATGCTATGGATATTTTTTACTCTTTCAATATTATTTGATTTTGCATCCATTATTGCAAATATTCCGTTATTTGTTTTGGCCTGCTTTGAGTAAATATAAGTAATTGCGTTACTGCTTTTAAAAAGAGTATCAATCCATTTCTGAAGTTCTTTGTCTATAATAGGTCTATTGTCAACTATGTCCCCCGGATTATATATTGTAATACCTTCTCCTATTTTTTTGTCATATTCATATCTTTTTGCATATATCATCTGCAGTATTTCTTCTACATCCAATCTGCTTGACAAGGCTTTAAAAATAGAAGAGCAGATAGCGCATGGTGTTTTCTTTAAAACCCATTCATATTCTTTGTTGTAAAAGAGTTTCTGCTTAAATGCTTTGTCTTCAATTATTTCATCAAGTAATGCTTTACGGTATTGTGTGGGGATTTGAATAATTGGATGGTCATGGCTTGGGCATGGAATCATTAGAATTTTATCGAAATAGTGTTTCGATAAAACTTCAATATTACTATTTAAATCCAGATTCTTATCATTTGATGTAATATTTTTCAATAGTTCCTGAATAGGAACAGATGCTAGTTTTTCTGTATCAATTTGCCATAGTGTTTCAAACATTGCTCCTTCATCAAGTTTTGTATATTCTTCAAGTTTATTTAGGAGATTGTTTAGAAAAATGCTCTTTCCACTTCCATGAGGACCAACGAATAAAAGCATTTTATTGGTAACCACACCCTGTCTAAATGAATCAAAAACATTGATTAGTTTATTTGCCAGCAGGCGGTCTGCAAAAAACGGCTGATCTGTATTATGCACAAAAAGTCTACTACAGTCATATTTTATATAGTTTATTGATTCAGGGTCATTAGGGTATTCATTAAAACCTTCAGGTATATAATGATGCATCATATCGTAAATAAGTTGAAAAACATTTCTTAAACTTAATACAGGATCTTTAGTAAGTAACTGTAAAAAATCTTTTAAAGGTAAATTTACAGGTTTATTTTCCTTCTGCAGCTTTTTGGTCAACTTCTTCAGACTGCAGTCGATTTTATTACCCCTTGGCATATCATCACCTTAATTAATGGTTTGGTTCGTTCAAGTTTCAATATTCAAAGTTTTGTACTATCCTTTTGTTTCAGAAATTTTTCTGTTCTTGGCGGTATAAATAATTTTTTCAGGTTTTCCTTTTACTATTTTATAAGTTTCAAGCTTAACTTCATTACCCCAGAGAAACTCTATGCCAATCATAGTGTTGTCAATAAATTCTCTTATTAGTTGTTTGCCTTCGTATTGGTGAACTAGATATAATGTTCCGTCTTTAGATTTTGTCTCTGATATTGTAATATGAGGTGGGTGTATGAGGTTATTTAAGATAAAGTTTTTATAATCATCCGCCTTTTTACTTTTTATATAATATTCTCTGGTCATTCGCTGTTGATTGATTCTTGTTCCTACTAAGACAAGCTTATATCTATCCACAAATTCCTGGTTGGTGAACGTATTTATAAATGTAAAATCACAAAAGTTCCTTCTTACATCAAAAAGATAATTGTTTTTATTCTTATTTTTCTTAGTGTAAAATTTTCTAGTTTCAAAGTCTTTGATTTTTTCAAATTCATAAGTGAATTTGCCTTTATCTGATGAATTCTTAATAAACTCGAACAACCTGTAGCCTATTGCGTAAGGATTCAGGCCTACTTTTGGGATTGAGGTTACATATGCATTGATTCTGGCAAAATCAGCTTCATGACCCTTTATTCTGTTGTCCTTGATAAATAATTCGTTGTGCCAGTATGTAGACCATCCTTCATTGATGATTTTTGTTCTTCTTTGTGGTTCAAAGTAGAGTGCAGTATTTCGAACAATCTCCATTACCAGCTTCATCCATTTGTTTTCATCTTTCTTTAAAAAATCGGAATTTTCAATCAGGTATTTTATAAGGTCAACAGGTTTTATTTTTGCTTCTTTAACGTGTTTCTCATATAAGGATTCAAATTCGGGGTACTGAGTTTTTACATCTGTAATAAATAAGTTATCAATTTGTTTTGATGATTTTTTTTTGTTTGATGTAATAGTTTTGTTGTAGTTATCAATTTTTTTCAAATATAAAGGTGTTTTAACCTTTATTACCTGCTGAAGAAAAATATTAAAGAAATAATCAACTTTGGATATTTTATTTGGTTTTTCTTTATCTAAGAGAGACAGCTCCTGATAATAGCCTGTAATGTTATCTATTCCGCGAGTAAATTCAATAACATAGTCTACCCAGCGCCCATGTTTACCTCTTAAGTTTGAAATTAACCTCTTATCTGCCAGAGCCTGCCCCACAAAATCATCATCCCAGGTTTTTCTGAAATAATTATTATTCTGCATAAAGTCAATATGGCCGAGAACATGATAAAATATCATAACATTCAGCCAGTCAGGATTGTTGTCATTATAAAATGAAAGGGCAGGTTTTGAGTTAATAACTGTTTCATAAGGATTATGAGGGTAAAGTTCGTATTCTTTAGTCCCTTTTATAATTTCAAGATCATTCACCCAGTAGTCATATAATGTTGGTATCATTCCTTTTGGTGACAATTCGAGCATATCACGGTTGGTTACGATATATTCAAGTGATTCATCAGCAAATGAGAGGCCGGCATCTCTAGCCCTCTCTTTGCATTTTTCCATTATTTTTTTTGTATGCTGACTGATGATTTCCATTTTTTTACCGCCAGTTTTGAATTAACAAATAATAATTAGAACGCCCACGAAAACGTTTTTTGTTATTAATATTTTTTTCAATTATATAACATTATAACCTGATATCCAATTTTTTTTAAGGCGTTCTAATTATTTTTAAAATTTATGTCGTACCTCCACAAATTATAAGAGAAAACTCTTGAACATTTATAAACCGGGTACATTGCAGTATATTTTTTTATATTTGATATGTTAAATTGGATCAGGCTGGTTTAGCCGTTTTTTTCCTTTTTAATCATATGTATAAAATTATACGCAATAATTTTTTCAAGCTGTTCAGCTTCCACTGCTTCAATCCCACGTCTTCTCATTTTACCGAAACTATGCCTGTATTTAAGAGTAAACATTCCTGATTCAGCAGCAGACCGCATTCTTCGGGCTTCAGAATATAACGTAGTATCCCAATCTTCAGATGTTATTTTTTTACCTTTTGCTCCATTAATACTGACAGTTAAAATGTTTAAATCATTTTTGAGTATACCAACTCCGTCTTCTGATGCATAACCGTCATCAGTACTTACAAGATTCGGCTTAACTCCGGTGGAACGGCATACTTCCATTACTGTGGGAACAAGCATTTCGGAATCACTGACATTGCCTTTTGGAAGTAGAAAACCACTTATAAAACCATTTCTGCTTCTTCCGATTTGAGGTTTATATCCAATGGTGGGATTTCTCTGTCCTTTCTGTATGAAAGCTGCATCAGGATCCGAAATGCTGAGGATTTTCTCTCTTGACGGAAGTTTTATATTTTCATTAACAAGAAGTTCGGCATAATACAGTACATAAGCGGCATCATTAAGATCACTGTCTATTTTAAACCAGAGCCTGTCAAGAGCAAGACTTTTATCCGGGGTTAAGTCAGATGTTTCATATTTGATCAACATTTTTTCCTGTTCGTCGAAAAAAGATTTTATAATATTATCTGCAAGACTTACAAAGAGTTTAAATTTTTCCTTAACATTTCCTTTCATTCCCTTTTTGCCTATCTGCATATTGATAAAAGCAAGATGTGATTTCAGTTTTTTCATTCTTGTATCAAGCCATCCGTCACTCAGCATGGGAAAGCCAAACTCATCAGTTAGAAACCTGAAGCTTCTGTAAACCCGGTCAAGAAGTTTATATAAAACTGAAATGTCCGTTGGATATGCTGTATTTGCAGCAACATCTGTACTGTCTATGTAAACTTCATTGAAATCATCAAGACCTTTAAGGAGAATAAGCATGGAAAGGCTATCCATTATCAAACGTCTTGTTTTATTGGAAACTGCATTCAGGTTTTCACGCACAGTGTTCGAACCGGGAACCTTATAGCTGTGATGAGCAAGAACCGCGCTAATACTTATTGAATCATGTATTGCCTGTTTGGCTGCGTGGTCACTTATGCTTCCCCACAGTCCTCTGATGATAAGAAAATAAAGTACTAATTCCGGCTTCAAACGTTCCCGACCTGTTTTTTCGAGTTTTACCGGCTCTGTTATTTCTATACAGTCAAACAAATAGTAATTTCCGTTTATGTGCACATCATTATAACGTTTTACTTCATTGCGGATCAGTTTCTTCTTCTGACCGTGTATATCCTGATCTCGGACTATTGATTCTCTGATTTCAGGAAACTTTTCCAGAAGTTCGCGACTTTTTCGAAAAATTTCCATTAAATCGGTATCTAATTCTTCAATTATGTTGAAATCAAACGGTAGGTAAGGAACATTATATATCATAAATTTGCCTTTCACTTTATTCATTTACGCTCAATATAGAGCGTTGAAAGGCAAATTTACATTTGCGATAGCAAAAAATTAATTAGAAGCGAGTCGCGAAAAACTTTTCGTGCAGCTTCTAATTAAGAATTGATATTTTTCTATAAACTTAATCCTATTTAGCTTTCTCTTCTGAAACTAATCTCTTAATTCCCTCGATTAATCTTTTTTCATCTACTGATATATCTACAGAATCCAGCCTAATTAACTTGGGAAGTTCCTTTAATAAATTTGTTGACTCTAAATAAGTTTCAAATTTTGATTTTGCTGTTCCAAATCCAGAGTTTATAATAGTTATACCCATTCTGCTTACGTATGAAAGCATTTTCTTTATATTCGCTTTTAGGTTATCCTGTTCGGGATTCCAGTCATCTCCATCCCCCCCGTAAAATACATATATATTATAATCTTTTGCCAGTTGTTCGTCTTCAACTAGTTTATTTACCAGTTCTATTGATGAGTTGATAGATGTTCCACCTGCAACATTGGTGTTGTAATACGTATGAAAATCCTTTACTTCTTTTGCTTCAGTATCATGAAGAATAAATCTGCTCTCTACCTGTTCTTTGAATTGATATATGAGCCAGCTGAAAATCATTATATGCTGACTGCATACTAATTCTGTCGGTTTGCCATACATTGAACCTGAATAATCTCTAATGAAAAAAACAACAGCCTGTGCCTCGTTATCTCTTTCTCTCGATAATGTTTTATAAATATAATCATGGGGGTTTACAATAAGTTCTTTTGGTTTGTGTTTTTCGGGTTTAAATTTATCCAGAGCTATATTTGTTTTTATGATTTGCTTAAGAGTTCTTTTCTTGTCAAGAACTTGGCCTGAACCACGGTTACTGTCTGTCAGGTCGTAGACAAACTTCGTTAATGATTTCTTTTTTCCTTTTTCTTTTAAATTTGGCAGTTGGAATTTTTCGGTCAGAATTTTTCCTAAGTCATAGGCATTAGATAAGACTTCGTGTTCTCCACCTGTACCAGATCCGGCACCCGTGCCTTCACCTTCTCCTTCGGGTTGAAGAGGAGTTTCTCCAATAATATCTCCTTCTTTTCCTTCTGCAGTGCCTGTTACTTCTCCTTCAGAAGCATCTTCTCCCTCTGAATCTTCCTGAACCCTGCTATCATGGTAAAATTTATCTTCAGTAGTTGTCGGAACTACTACAACTTTATTTTTCTGTCCTTTGCCGGGTTTAACAATTTTTCCTATATTAATTTTTCTTCTAAATCCATCCTTTTCTCTTTGTTTATCTCTTTCTAAAAGTTCATCAAGGGTTTTAATGCTATGGTAATATGGTGCTGTCGTATCAAGACTTTGAAGATGTTGAGATGGATTGACATATATATCGTCTTGACTAGAGCAGATTAGGTTCTGTTCTCCTGATAAATCAGATTGTGTCTTTTTTTCTGCCATTTAAATTCTCTTTAATTTAAATTCTTAAAATTTAGCAAAGTAGTTTAAAGTTCGCTGCTCAGTGTTCAACTTTCATCTTGTCTAGTACAGAAATAATCAATGGTTTTTTGTGCGCATGTTTGGCAGTAACCCAATTTTTCGCACATAGTATTTATTATTTTGTTATATAATTTTTTGTTTTCTTCATTTGTTCTATTTGCGAGTGCTCCGACAAGACTACCTGCTCCGGCGACATCTGATTGTAGCCTTACATCAGTTACAGCCTTGACTAGGTCCAGGTTGTCCATAAAATCGTAGTTTGGATCAGTATGTGCTTTTCTGCCATAGATTCTTCTAATTGTTGTTCTAAATGATTCTTTCTGTTCATTTGTTTTTAAACCGAGTCTTTCTTCTACACTTTTTATATATGATTCATCAATTTTAATTGCCTTGGATTTGCCTGTAGATGGATCAGTATATCTCCATAGATTATCGGGGCCGAGTTCCTGAGAGTCTATAGCAATAATCATATTAACATAATTAAGAACTTCTTTTTTTATAGCTTGAGGTTCATCCATATATGCGTCAAACATTGTAGTTCTGACTTTTTCCCGATATAATGATTTAGCAACTTTTATATCTTCTAAATATTTGGCTCTAAAATCCGGCTCCTGAATATAATCTAATACTATTTGAGTAAGTGCTTTGAATACATTTTCAGCAAATAAGCATTTGCCTTCTTGCGTTTCTGAATCTTCCATCAGCAGTTGAAGTGCGCGGCCGAGGTTTCTATGTCCAATTCCTCTCTGACCGAAACGTTTTGTTACATCCGGTTCTCTTTGAAGATCATCAATCAATTCTATCAAAGCTTTAATGCTTTTATCTCCTGCAATTTCGCCTGCTGCAAGTTTTCTTATTTCAAGAGAAGTAAGTTTTTCCGATTTTGGAAGTCTGGATAAGATAACTGCGTTTGATACAGCGAAATTAAGGTTTGGATCAATATGCAGATCTTCTCCTGAAAGTGTTGTCTTTTTATGAGGGCCAAGGGCATAGTTGGTTAATTCTTCCTGTAGTTTGTAGTCAGTATTATGCCCGAAATAACATATTCTGCATCTATCTACAATCGGCGACTCTTCCTTGGCACTGATAAACTGATAAAATTCTTCATTGTTGCTGGTTGCGATAATTAATGCATCAATAGGCCATTTATATCCGTCAATTTCAATATTTCTGTTTTGGATGACACCAAGGTATACCTGTACGAGATCTTTCTTGTTTTTGAAAATTTCATCGCTGAAGTGTATTCCACCTCCGCCAACTCTTGCCAGAGCTCCGATTCTTAAGTCTATCCTATATGGATTGTTTGTATCAGATATGTGAAGTAGTCTTTGAATAGATTCTTCTCCAAGCAGATCTTTTGCAGAGGATGTAATTTTGTCTCTTGCGGAATACTTTCCGGTGACAGTACCCATTGTTTCACTCATAGGTACAGGTACTATTTTTATAAAGTTCTTGATATCTTCTATTTTGCCATTAGTAAATTCGCGTATATCATTGAGAATATAATTTGAACATGCTCCTAGGGGTCTAAAACTATCGTTGAATCTTTCAAGCTCATCTTTTTTAAATCCAAATTCAGCAATTTTATTTAGACTTTCATTTTTTGATGAAAATAAATTCATTGCGAGTATCATTGGATCCTCAAAAGTTTGAGATTCAATTTCCTTTATGTTTCCATATTTGCCTATTTTATCAAGGTTAGTGAATTTAAATGTATATCTTCTGTTGCCGGGCTGGGAGAGAAAATTGCGGTAAGCTTTACAGGTATAATCTACAAAAAATGTTTTGCCGTTTCCTGGTTCACCCACCAGGACAAATGCCATTTCAGATGATGAACCTTTTTCTGCTGCATCTTTAACGAAAGAAACGAAACTATTGATTTCGTTATATAGTCCTACCAGATGTTTGGAACCTTCACGGAAAATTTTAAAATCATATGTAGTTTTGCCGTTTACTTTTACTTTTTTAAAAGCATTTGGCCTGTCTAATATCATTCTGGAGACTGCTTCAAAGACATTTTCAAACCTTCGTTTATTTTTGAGTACTTCCTTTATATGAAAATCTAAACTGTTAGTTGTTTTATTTTCCATTGTAGGCCTCCCTTAATTATAGAAAGATATTATTAACTATTTTTTACATATTTATTTTTATTAGCTTATTCCTTTTGAAATTTTTTATATACTTTTACTTTAATTATAACTTTTTTGGAAGCCTTTGACAATAGCTTTGATAGAGTGTTTGATGATGAAGCTGGGAAACCACCACAAATGGCACTGAAAATTTATTATTTTACTCTACAAATTGTTTCTTTTTTTTTAAAGAAATGAATAATACACACGGTATTTACTGTTATACCGAAGGTATTTTAGCTTTTTTGACTTTTTTGCAGCAACCTGACTCTAATAACTGCTTAATTTTTCGAAAACTATTTTCTTTTGGGTATAATTGTTTCAGTATTTACATTTTCTTTTTTTGGAGAATTCCTGGAGATTTTCATGAGGAGCATTGTAATATTTATACAAAAAGGTGAGGGCACGTCCAATAAAAATACCGGAGAATAGTCCGGAAACAATAAGACTGGTAATGATAAACCAATATTGGTTTAAATATTCTGGATGTACTGCTGATTCATATCCAAAATAATATCCTTTAACAAATGCAACTATAATAAGTATTAAAGGAAGTACACTGCCTGGAAGCCCAATTAATTTTTTATCTTTATCTGCTTTGACTTTAATTTTTATATATAGTAGCCAACCGATAATAATGCCGCATATTAGAAAAAAAACATAATAGTAAGGGTTTGCTATTTTATGTAACGATAGAATAAAAAAAACAGCCGGAAGTATTACCAATTTTTTTAATTTTATTGTAGTAGGTTTTAGAGCTTTTATTCCTTTGTAAATAAGAAAAAAAAGTAAGAGATATACCCAGAATGGTGTGCCTTTAAGAATTTCCAGCATAACTTGTACCTCCTTATTTATGTATTACTGTAATTAGAACGCCCACGAAAACGTTTTTTGTTATTAATATTTTTTTCAATTATATAACATTATAACCTGATATCCAATTTTTTTTAAGGCGTTCTAATTATTTTTAAAATTTATGTCGTACCTCCACAAATTATAAGAGAAAACTCTTGAACATTTATAAACCGGGTACATTGCAGTATATTTTTTTATATTTGATATGTTAAATTGGATCAGGCTGGTTTAGCCGTTTTTTTCCTTTTTAATCATATGTATAAAATTATACGCAATAATTTTTTCAAGCTGTTCAGCTTCCACTGCTTCAATCCCACGTCTTCTCATTTTACCGAAACTATGCCTGTATTTAAGAGTAAACATTCCTGATTCAGCAGCAGACCGCATTCTTTGGGCTTCAGAATATAACGTAGTATCCCAATCTTCAGATGTTATTTTTTTACCTTTTGCTCCATTAATACTGACAGTTAAAATGTTTAAATCATTTTTGAGTATACCAACTCCGTCTTCTGATGCATAACCGTCATCAGTACTTACAAGATTCGGCTTAACTCCGGTGGAACGGCATACTTCCATTACTGTGGGAACAAGCATTTCGGAATCACTGACATTGCCTTTTGGAAGTAGAAAACCACTTATAAAACCATTTCTGCTTCTTCCGATTTGAGGTTTATATCCAATGGTGGGATTTCTCTGTCCTTTCTGTATGAAAGCTGCATCAGGATCCGAAATGCTGAGGATTTTCTCTCTTGACGGAAGTTTTATATTTTCATTAACAAGAAGTTCGGCATAATACAGTACATAAGCGGCATCATTAAGATCACTGTCTATTTTAAACCAGAGCCTGTCAAGAGCAAGACTTTTATCCGGGGTTAAGTCAGATGTTTCATATTTGATCAACATTTTTTCCTGTTCGTCGAAAAAAGATTTTATAATATTATCTGCAAGACTTACAAAGAGTTTAAATTTTTCCTTAACATTTCCTTTCATTCCCTTTTTGCCTATCTGCATATTGATAAAAGCAAGATGTGATTTCAGTTTTTTCATTCTTGTATCAAGCCATCCGTCACTCAGCATGGGAAAGCCAAACTCATCAGTTAGAAACCTGAAGCTTCTGTAAACCCGGTCAAGAAGTTTATATAAAACTGAAATGTCCGTTGGATATGCTGTATTTGCAGCAACATCTGTACTGTCTATGTAAACTTCATTGAAATCATCAAGACCTTTAAGGAGAATAAGCATGGAAAGGCTATCCATTATCAAACGTCTTGTTTTATTGGAAACTGCATTCAGGTTTTCACGCACAGTGTTCGAACCGGGAACCTTATAGCTGTGATGAGCAAGAACCGCGCTAATACTTATTGAATCATGTATTGCCTGTTTGGCTGCGTGGTCACTTATGCTTCCCCACAGTCCTCTGATGATAAGAAAATAAAGTACTAATTCCGGCTTCAAACGTTCCCGACCTGTTTTTTCGAGTTTTACCGGCTCTGTTATTTCTATACAGTCAAACAAATAGTAATTTCCGTTTATGTGCACATCATTATAACGTTTTACTTCATTGCGGATCAGTTTCTTCTTCTGACCGTGTATATCCTGATCTCGGACTATTGATTCTCTGATTTCAGGAAACTTTTCCAGAAGTTCGCGACTTTTTCGAAAAATTTCCATTAAATCGGTATCTAATTCTTCAATTATGTTGAAATCAAACGGTAGGTAAGGAACATTATATATCATAAATTTGCCTTTCACTTTATTCATTTACGCTCAATATAGAGCGTTGAAAGGCAAATTTACATTTGCGATAGCAAAAAATTAATTAGAAGCGAGTCGCGAAAAACTTTTCGTGCAGCTTCTAATTATTTTACAAACATATTCTAGATGGTTTATTTATAAGAAATTCACTGATTCTTAAAAAATTACTAATATCCAAAACACAACTGCTTAGTGAAAAAAGTAACCAATCTCTTAATAGTTTATCTTTCTAACTGATCTAATAGTATCTTAGTTATTTTATCTGAAGTCATTGGTTTATAAAAATAAAAACCCTGAGCAAGATAGCATTTATTTTGCTTAAGAAAATCAACATGTTCCTTTTTTTCGATGCCCTCTGCGATTGTTTTCATTGATAAATTATTTGCCAGCGAAATGATACTTTTAATTATAGAAATATTTTTTTGAGTTGTATTAAAATCAACAAAAAAAGATGAATCTATTTTTAGAGTGTTTATCGGAAGTGCTCCCAATCTACTAAGAGATGAATATCCGGTACCAAAATCATCAATAGATATTTTCATTTTTGAGTTGTTAAGGTGAAATATACACGATTCTAGTTTAGTATTATATCTTGAACTTAGACTGGATTCTGTAATTTCTAGTTCTATCGTGTTTGGATCTATGTTGTAAGTTTGTTGAGAAGTAGTAAGGTTCTCTAAAAAATTATCTTCATTTAGCTCAATAGGTGAAATATTAACAGTATAAAAAATATCTTTTATTCCTAATTCTTTCCATTTGGATATTTGTTTGAAAGCATTATTTACGACCCATTTTCCTATATCGTGTAATTATTCCTGTTTCTTCTGCTATTGGTATAAATTTTGAGGGAGGTATATTGCCCAGATTTTCATTTTTCCAGCGAATTAGTGTTTCAAGCCCCTGTATCTTACCATTTTTTATGTTTATAATGGGTTGATACAATAAAGCGTATTCCCGATTTTCAAGAGCTTTTTTCAGTTCATATACAATATCTTTTTTTTCCAGATATAGATCCCTGATAAGTTTTGAATAAAATTCAAAATGCTTTTTGCCTGTATATTTGGCTTTATAAAGAGCTATGTCTGCCTGTTTAAAAATAGCATTAAAATTTTCTGTTGCTGGAGCGTAACATGATATTCCAATACTTATACTCAAATCTATGCTTTTTAGTTCTGGAATATCAATAGAATTATCAAAATGAGACAATATTTTTTCCGCGACTATGCCTGTATCTTCAATTTTATTGATTCGGTTAAGTATTATAGCAAACTCATCTCCTCCAATTCTAGCTAAAAAATCATCGGGTCTTATGGATTTTAAAAGAATATTGGTTATTTCTTTGAGAATTTTATCGCCGCCAAAATGACCCATATTTATCATTAATCCATTTAAAATCATCAATGTCTATTAATAAAAGGGCAAAATCAGTATTGTTGGATTTGGCTAACTCGAAAACTTTTTTCCCTTCTCTATCAAAGGCGAGGCGGTTACATGCCATTGTTAGAGAATCGTGCATTGCAATAAATGATAATTTCTCATTTTGTTCTTCAAGTTCTTCCTGTGCCTCTTTTAAGCGAATATAAAGCTTTTCCTGGATTTTTCTGTTTTTGTATAGTTCAAGAAAAACATTAACTTTGGAACATAAAACATGTTCATCTAAAGGTTTTGACATATAATCGACAGCACCTTTGCTATAACCTTTATACACATGTTGTTTATCATGGCTGATAGCTGTTACAAAAATAATTGGAATATTTTTTGCTTCTTTCCCGGGAGCGAATAAGATCAGCAGTTTCAAAACCATCCATTTCAGGCATTTGTACATCTAATAATATTAGTGCAAATTCATGTTTAAGAATTAATGATAAAGCTCTTCTACCTGATGTTGCTTTGTAGATATTTAGTTCAAATTCGTCCAATATATTTTCAAGAGCGACTAAATTTTCAGATCTGTCATCAACTAAAAGTAATTTTGGGTGTTTCCAATATCATAATGTAAAAATTGTTCTTTTATGATACTACTGTTGCTATATCTGTGTGTCCTTGTAAAACTTTTTCAAGATTATCAGGATTAGAAAAATTAAATACTATTATTGGCATATTATTATCTCTGCAAAGAGAAAATGCTGTTGAATCCATAACCTTTAAGTTCTGATAAAGAGCATCATTATATGTAATTTTTTCATAGCGGGTTGCAGTTGGATCTTTTACCGGATCTGCAGAGTAGATTCCATCAACTTTTGTTGCCTTTAGTACAGCTTCTGCCCCTATTTCAAGTGCTCTTAGTGCGGCTGTAGTATCAGTTGTGAAGAATGGATGACCTGTTCCACCGGCAAATATAACAACTCTTCCTTCCTCAAGATATTTATCTGCTTTTGCATGATCAAAAGGTTGACCTATTGGTGACATTGGAATAGAAGTCATTACTTCACAGGTTACTCCGTTGCTTTCAAATGCTTCTTTTAAGCTTAAAGCATTCATTATAGTTCCAAGCATTCCCATGTAATCTGCTTTTACAGGTTCCATTCCTAATTTTTTCCCAAACTCGCCTCTCCAAATATTTCCGGCTCCTACTACTAATCCAAGTTCGATACCCTGATTTATAATTTTTGAAAGGTTCTTTACAAGTGCATGGACTGCGTTAGAATCATAACCAAATTCATTCTTTCCTTTTAATGCTTCGCCACTTACTTTTAATAAAACTCTTCTGTAGGCAAATTTAGAACTCATATTTTTTCCCTTTAGGTATTTATATTTATATATATTATTTATATTTATACAAATATATAGGATTTGAATAAAAAAAAAAGCCTGCCAAAGGGCAGGCTTAAAAAAAACTAATTATTTTACTGAGGCTAAGAGAACAATGCCAAATGCCATCACAAATATTGCAACGGTTTCAATAATACCCAGAGCCATAAGGTAATTAACAAATCCTTTGCCTGTTTCTGCAAAAGCATCACAGGAACCTGCTGCTGCACGACCCTGCATCCAGGCTGAAATTCCCATTCCTATACCACCAAGTACACCAAGTACAAGAAAAAGTGGCCATGCTCCTGGATTCTCAGCAATTTTACCATTGATAATAAACATGATAATCATACCATAAATTGTCTGTGAAAGAGGAGCACCGGCAAATACTGCCAACTGGAAAGGTGCCGGTTTGCTTTGTGCATAACATTTTTTCCAAGCTCCAACAGCAGCAGCTCCGCCTGCTCCACAACCGAGTCCTGATCCCACTGCTGCCAGTGAAATTGCGGCAAATGCTCCTGCCTGTCCTAATGCTGTCATTGTTGCTGCGTCCATGAAAGAATCTCCTTTTGTTGATTTTTTTATTTTAATTTCAATATATGTTCTAATTTAATCTTCTTTATCAATAATATCGTTTTCTTCGTTTTCTACATCTTTCGACTTCTTCTTGAAAGGATTGTAAGCATGTCCAAGCCATTCAAGTTCCATGTGATTTGAAAACTCAAGAGTATTAAGCCTAATACCGTGAACAAGCACCCCCATTAGGGCTAAAAGTATATTTAGAATATGTCCAAATAGTAGCACTACTATTGTACCTACAATTAGTAGAGGTGAAAGCTCAAGAAGCATTGAACCCATATTATTAAAGCTGTTTGCTATGTAATATGTTGCAAGTCCAACTGCAAATAAACGAATATAGGATAAAACATCTACAAAACTACCGATAAAACCAAACGGCAGATTGAAAACACTCCCAATATCTGTCCATTGTACGTAGAAAACAAGAACTAATACTATACCTATGATATATAGGTAAAATGCAAATGTTGGAAATGGATCCTGGCTGAATACAATTAATTTAACTGCAGTAAAGAAGTTACCCCAGATAATCATAGCCCAGCCTAATTGTCCCAGAGCTCTGAAACTATTGCACATTAGTACTGATTTCCAAATTCTGGCAAATGAAAGATGTATTGCTGCAATAAGGAAGCATAAGTATTGTATGTTTTTATCCTTAATTGCAGGATCAGTCAACGATTTTAGACCTCGCAGCTGAGCAGGGAACAGTTCCTGTGGAAGCGCAAAGAATGAGCATGTTAGAAGTCCCCAGACAATTGTAGCAATACTTAAAACCAAAAATAGATTTAATGGCAGCTTTAATTCTTTCTTTTTTCTGAATACAATTTTAGCTACTATTGCTATTATTAAAAATAATGTTCCGTATCCTGCATCACCAACAATCATTCCAAAAAATATTGTGAAGAAAAACAGAAAACAGATACTAACATCCCATTCTTTATATCCCGGTGAAATTCCTATAAATTCAAATATTGGACTTGCGATCCTGAATATTTTTGGAATTTGCAATAGGGTTGGTACTTTGTCTTCTGAGGTAGGTTCAGCATATCTTACTGCCCAGCCATTTTCATGTGCTGCATCAGTAAGACTTGCCTGTTTCTTTTTGGGAATAAAACCGTTGATATAGCAAAGTATATAGTCACTTCCCATCCCATTCTTGTTTGTAATAAACTCAAGTTCTTCTTCCAGTTGTTCGATATGATCTTTAATTTTGGGAAGATCAAAAGCTATTACAGACATTGAAGTATCATTTGCTGCAATTTTTTTATCCAGCTCATTTATATTTATTTCAAGCTGTTTTAAAGAAAGCTTTTCAGACGGTAAACTTGCTAAAGGTAAATCCGTTCTCTTCTGTTCTTCAGTAGTGATAAGAACAAAATAAATTTTATTTTTAGCAGTTTTAATAACTTCTACTGTGCCTTTTTCTTCAAGTTTATTAATATCTTCTTTGTTATTTGTTTCACAAAGGTAGACATAAAGACCTTTCTCCTTTAAAGCATCAATAGTTGTAAATTCAAAGTTTCCCCAAGGAAGAAGTCTTTCATAATTCCTTCTTAAAACTTCGCGTTCTTTCTTTAGATCATTATTGTTTTCAAACAGTTTAATAGCTTCATTTGCAAGCTTCTCTCCTGATAGATCCTTATATGTTGATTTTTTTACAGGTTTATATTCGCCTGATAAAATACCAACAATATAATTCTTTCTATCTACTTCGTGGGTTATAGCTGTTTGAGTAGGGGAATCGGGTTTTTTAGTCTGTTCTACATGCAGCACTCCAAGTGAACGCAGTGAGTCCAAAGTAGCATCACGATCTTCAATTCGGCAGATAACACTTGTCTTTAACATTTTTTCAATCATTATGCTACCTCCGCCAATTTCTTTTTAGCTATTTTAGACCTTCCAACTGCACTTGTCTGCTGATCTCCCAGATAAATTTGTATCTTTCGAATATTCTCTTTACATTCAGGTATTTTTACCTTCTCGAAAAGATTAACGCGTTGTGTAGTAGTACGAAGTTCATTACTTATTCTTCTGTACTGCTCTTTCAGAATGTCTCTTTCAGCTCTGATTTCAATTAACTCACAAATTGCTTTAATTCCATCATCTATCCAGGGAGATTCTGAAAACAAATTATATTCCGCTATCTTAAATTTAGTTTTGTTATATATTGGGATTTCTACTCCTGCAATATTATGAAGTTCTGTGTCGATTTTCTCTACTTCAATATAACTTGATAAAAGCTCGACTTCTTCATCGTTTCCAAACAGGGGAACCCAAGACGAAATATTATATTTAAACTCCACTTCACGTTTTTTATTTTTTTCAATACGTTCCTGGCTTAATCGTGTTTCAAGTTGCAGCTGCTGCTTTTTTAGCTGGAGCGTAGGCAGAAAACGGGTGAACTGCTTTAGTGAATCACGCTGTGTCTTTAATTCACTTTTTGTCAGTTTAATTTTCGGCATTTTTATTTTCTCCAGATTATTATGTTAATGTTATAGCTCGATGCTTTTCTGCATCAAATCACCTAACTTTAATTATTAATCTTTTGGCCAGAATTTATTTAACATATCAGTCTTGATTCCTGTTTCGTTTTTATCAAAACATTCAGCAAGAGTTTTCCAACCTAGATCCAGGGCTTCTTCTAATGGAATATTTACTGAGAGATCCATCATTCTGGATTCGAATAAAGTACCATATTTCAATAATTTATTATCCCAGTTACTCATCTGGAATCCCATAGACTGCTTTTCACATGTTTCACGATAGTTAGCGTAAAGGCGTATCATTGTATCCATAATAACGCGGTGATCTTCACGTGTTTTATCATTAACCTGCTGTTTCAAACGGCTAAGTGAACCAAATGGCTCAATTCTGCCATTTTTAAGATAAAACTGTCCTTCAGTAATATAACCGGTATTATCAGGAACAGGATGTGTTACATCATCGCCGGGCATTGTTGTAACAGCAAGGACTGTAATAGATCCGGCATCATCAAAGTCAACAGCTTTTTCATATCTGGCAGCCAACTGACTATATAGATCTCCGGGATATCCGCGGTTTGAAGGAATCTGTTCCATTGTAATAGCAATTTCCTTCATTGCATCGGAATAGTTTGTCATATCTGTAAGAAGGACAAGAACATCTTTTCCTTCAAGTGCATAACTTTCTGCTACAGCTAGTGACATATCAGGGACGAGCAGGCATTCCACAATCGGGTCTGATGCTGTATGAATAAACATTGATGAACGTGATAAAGCTCCCTGTTCATCAAGAGTGTTACGGAAGAATAGGTAGTCATCATATTTAAGGCCCATTCCTCCGAGGATGATAATATCAACTTCAGCCTGCATAGCAATTCTTGCTAACAGTGCATTATAAGGCTCACCAGCAACTGAAAATATAGGGATTTTCTGTGAAACAACCAATGAGTTAAAAACGTCAATCATTGGTATACCGGTACGGACCATACGTCTTGGTATGATTCTTTTTGCCGGATTTACAGAAGGCCCGCCGATTTCAATCATATCATCTTTTATTGCAGGGCGTGAATCTCTAGGTTCGCCTGCACCGTTAAATACACGGCCCAAAAGATTATCTGACGACGATACCCTCATAGGAGCACCTAAAAACCTAACTTCATCATTTGTAGAAACACCACGACTACCGGCGAATACCTGTAAGGAAACTTTATTTCCCTCCATTCTGATAACCTGAGCAAGTGATGTTCCGCGTTTACTTGAAACTTCTGCCAGTTCGTTATATCCAACGTTTTCTGCTTCTACGGTAATAACATTACCGGCAACCTGTATTATTCTATGGTAAACCTTACGCATTGGCAGACCCCTCTATTTTCTTGTCTATTTCTGCTTCCATAGACTTAAACTCATCAGAATCGTTTCTAATGTAGTTCCAGTCGATGAATAGCTGTCTAAGTTCCATAAAGAATTTTCTAGTTTCTTCTTTTTTCTTAAAATTAAATTGTGTATCTAAAATTTTCAAAACTTTACCGAATACATATTTTTGACGAGCTTCATCTGTTGCTCCGTCAACTTTATCAAATGTATTCTGCTGCAGATATACAGAATCAATAAATTCACTTTTTAGATAAATTATGTAGTCATTGATGCTGGTACCTTCTTCACCAACCACATTCATCATCTGGTTAACTTCATTTCCTCTGCGCAGTACGTTCTGTGCTTTTTTAATATCTTCTTTTTCTATGATACTTGGATAATGACTCCAACTGTCAAGTGGGTGGATTGATGGGAAACGACGGGCATCAGCACGTTCTCTGGAAAGCCCAAGGAATGCACCTACAACTTTAAGTGTAGCTTGTGTTACAGGTTCTTCAAAGTTTCCTCCGGCAGGGCTGACAGCTCCTCCGATTGTAATAGAACCGGTTTTTCCGTTGTTAAGTTTTACTAAACCTGCGCGTTCGTAGAAACTTGCAATGAGTGACTCTAAATATGCAGGGAAACCTTCTTCACCAGGTATTTCTTCCAGGCGGCCTGACATTTCACGCATAGCCTGTGCCCAGCGTGAAGTTGAGTCAGCAAGAAGAAGTGTATTTAACCCCATTTGTCTATAATATTCTGCTAATGTAACAGCTGTATAAACAGAAGCTTCCCTTGCTGCAACCGGCATTGAACTTGTATTACATATGATAATTGAACGTTCAATTAATGATTTACCTGTTTTTGGGTCTTCAAGATGAGGGAATTCTCTGAGAATTTCAACAACTTCACCCGCACGTTCACCGCAGGCTGCTACGATTACAACATCTACCTGTGCATGCTGGCTTATTGCATGCTGCAAAACAGTTTTTCCGGCACCGAAAGGACCAGGAGTACAGAATGTACCACCTGTAGCAACAGGGAAGAATGAGTCAATAATTCTTTGCTGAGTTATTAGTGGCTTTTCAGGTAAGATTTTTTCTTTATAGCTAGTAATGGGAATTTTAACAGGCCATTTTTGAAGCATTTTTACTTCTTTTATTTCGCCTTTATCATTTTTTGCAGTAGCAATAACTTCATCAATAGTATATTCCCCGGCTTCAACAATTGACGTGAGTTCCCAGGTTCCTCTTGATGCAAAAGGGAAGCAAATATAGTGTGTGTGTATTCCTTCCGGTACATGTCCTATATAATCACCGGCAATAACCTTGTCGCCAGGCTTTAAAGTAGGTGTAAAATCCCATTTTACTGTTTTATCCAGTGGGTCAAGGTAAACCCCTTTTTCAAGAAAGAATCCTGAGTGCTCAGCTAATTTATCCAATGGGTTCTGAAGTCCATCAAATACCATCTTCAATAAGCCGGGAGCTAAATCAACACTTAATAATTCACCGGTAAAATCTACGGAGTCACCAATTTTAAGTCCATTTGTAGATTCAAAAACCTGCATATCTGCATTTTTGCCGCGTACACGTATGACCTCGCATTTTAATCTTTTGTCGCCATGTAACGCATAAGCCACTTCGTTTTGGGTAACGAAAGTGTTAAACTCAACAGTTAACATATTTCCGTTTATTCCAACGATTTGGCCGCGATTACTTTCAATCATTTTCTGGCCTCCCATTTCTTTTGTGTATTAATAAAATTATTCATTATTTTTGTATAAAATATATTCTATTCCTCGCCTGATGTTAAGTTTGAGTCAGGAGTATAAAATTTAGCGAGAATATCATCAAGATTTTTTTCACCTTTTTCCTGTTCTCTTGTTAACCATTTTTCGCAAAGCATTAAGCGAAGTTTATAAATGCAGAGAGTCGATAAATCAAATTGATGTCCGCTTTCCAAATTACTAAGAGCATTCCATCTTAGTTCATCAAGTATTTTTTCTTTCAGATATGGGTCCTGAGCAGAAAAAGCTTCCTGTACTCCACGCTCTATTTCTGAAAAATAATCTTTCTCTTCCTGGGTGTAATTTGACGGATCCTTTTTTAAATCACCGGCTCTTAATTTAACGATTTGGTTTTTTAGGCATGTTTCCCAGTCTTCCCATTTTTTAACTGTTATGTTTTTTGGCAAAGATTCAGGGGAGGGGATCAGTGAAACACTGTCCAATTGCTCATATTCTGAACTTGATACCCACTCGGAGCATAGTTCCATAAAATCCGTCAAGGTGAGTTGAGGTTTTTCTCCAAGCACAAGTGACGAAAGCGAGCTTATCAAATAATAGTAAGATGCCATCTGCTTTCTCCTGTTAAAGCTTCAATATTGAATGACTATTAAATAATTGCTTAAAGTGTTAAGAATTATTTATTGTTTAAAATTGAAGCTAATTTAGGACCAACATAATTACTAATGATTTCAGAGAGGGCCTCATCTGAGAAATCGAAGAAAACATCATTACCTTTGAAGCCGATTTGTAATCCGGCACTAAAATCACTGCTTTTGAGTATTTCAGGTTGGTTTTTAAGGTCTTTTGCCAGGTTTGCTTTAAACTGGTCAGCCATTTTATCTAAATCTTTTGCAGGTAGCACTAATGTTAGTTCAGTGTCTTTTCCTGTGGATTTTGCAAAAGCGTCTGCCATCTTAGAGATAATTTCAGACATTTGCTTTGGGGTCATAGCTTCAGAAGTAATATCTTTTACACATTGATTCAGGCGCTCAAGTAATTCGGATTTTAAAGTAATTAAAATATCTCTGGCTGCCTGTTGGATAGAAGCTTTTGCTTTTTCTTCTTCTTTTTGTGCTTTCTCCTGTGCTTTCTTTAGAATACTTTCAGCTTGTTCATTAGCTTTTTTTATCATAGAATCAGCTTCTTGCTTTGCTTGAGATAAAATTTCATTTTTCTCATTTTCAGCTTTCTGTATTCCCTCTTTGTGGATTCTTTCCAGCAACCCCTGAAGTTCTTCTGCCATTTTGTACTCCTTGATGGTTTATGTTATCTATTCAATAGTCTAAATATCTAAATAGTATAATTTTAGGTCCGATATCTTACTTCTTAAGAGCACATCTTAACTTTAATAAAGTCTCGACACGTCAAATAAAATAAAATATATGTTGCTTATTATCAAGCAAAATAAGGAAAAACATCTTATTTATTGAAAAAATATTAGAGATAGGAACTATTTATACAGTTATATTTTAGGGGTTATAGCAGGCCACATAATGCTCTGAATTATCAGGAGTACTTTTGTTTAGTTGTGGTTGCTGTGTAGAACATAAAGAGCTTTTTTGGTTGGGGCATCTGTCATAATAAATGCAGCCTGGAAAGGTTTTAGTTGGTCTTAAACTCTTAGTTGTTTTGCTGTAGAGAAGCAATGACTTTCGGTTTTTAAAATTACTGGGAATTACTGGAATAGCTTTTAGTAATGATTTTGTATATGGATGTTTTGGATTTGAAAAAATTGAATCAGTATTACCTGTTTCCAGGATTTTTCCTGCATACATAATAGCTACTCTATTACAAATATATCTTATAACTGCCAAATTATGAGATATAAACAACAGAGAAAAATTCATATTTTGTTGAATTTCTTTTATTAAATTAAGTATTTGTGCCTGTATTGATACATCCAGGGCTGAAACAGGTTCATCCGCTATAAGTATTTCAGGGTTGGGTGAAAGTGCTCTTGCTATTGCTACTCTTTGTCGTTGTCCCCCTGAAAATTCATGTGGATACTTCCTGATTAATTTTGGCGATAGTCCAACCAGATTCATCAGCTTATTTATTTTTTTCTGTATTTCATTTTTAGGGACAATTTTATGCTCTAATAATGGTTCAGCAAGTATATCGTAAACAGTCATTCTTGGATTAAGAGAAGCGTATGGGTCCTGGAAAACTACTTGAAGTTGTGCTCTGTGTTTTTTGAGTTTTTTTTCTGGTAATTGTGTTATGTTGTTTTCTTTGTAATAAATCCTTCCATCCGAAGAGTTTATCAATCTTAGTATTGTTTTTGCCAACGTAGATTTACCGCATCCTGATTCACCTGCGATGCCTAATGATTCCCCACGTTTAAGGGTTAATGATACTCCATCTACAGCATTGATATTTCCAAGATTTTTTTTAATGAAAATACCGCTGTATCTAGGGAAACAAACTTTCAGGTCTTCTATTTTTAATACAGTCTGTTTTTTTGACATGTTTATATTATTTGCAAAGAAGTGTAAATTCTATTTTAACGGGATAAATATTTTTCTTATTTTCAATTTATAAACCCAAAACGTCCTGCATTGAGTATAGCCCGGGATTTGCTGATTGCAGGAATCTTGCTGCTTCCAGTGCGCCAAGTGCAAAAGTTTCTCTTGATGATGCCTTATGAGTCAACTCAATTCTTTCACCTTGTGCAGCAAATATTACTGTGTGCTCTCCAACTACATCTCCTCCTCGTAGCGCATGAACTCCAATCTCTTTTTGTGGTCTGGAGCCGGTTATTCCATTTCTTCCATAGCAAATATCTTTGTTAAGGTTTAATTTTCTTGATTCAGCAGCTATTTCTACAAGTTTTGCTGCTGTTCCGCTTGGGGCATCCTTTTTCTGGTTATGATGCATTTCTACTATTTCTATTTCATAGTTGTCGTTAAGGGTTTTAGCTACATTTTTTACTAGTGAAAAAAGTAAATTTACTCCAATGCTCATATTTGGAGCAAAAACTATCCTTCCGTTTTTCTCTGCTAATTCTTTTAGTTTCATTTTCTTTTCATCTGAAAGCGCTGTTGTGCCAATTACAACGCCAAGTCCTGCATTAACAGCTTTTTTCGCATTTTCTACAACATTTCCAGTGCTGAAATCAATAAGAATATCTGAATTATTTAAAAAAGAATCTAAGTTCTGCATTATTTCAATATTTGCTTTTGGAAGGCCAGCTGTTATTCCGGCATCTTTACCTAGATAGGGACTGCTAGCATGTTCTGTTGCCCCAGTAAGTGACATGTCCTCTGCTGCTAGTACATCCTTAACTAATAATTTTCCCATTCTACCGGCAGCTCCGGCAATAAGTACGTTTATCATATAATTTGTTCCTTGTAAAAATCAGGTTATTATCATAATTATTATCAATGACTAATTAAAATATAACATAAAACATTAAATCACATCATGTTTTTGTTATTATATGAAAATAGATATTTGATTTGAATATAGAAGCTAATTTTGTTTTTTAAAGTATCATTTGATTTTGTTTAAAAAATTATCAAAATAAACACAAAGAAACAGCTTGTAAAAAAAAATAATATGTTTACTTTTATTGTATAATTCTTATTTTAATTACCCGAAATTACGGTCATTATTATAAGATTCTTTATTTATTCTGTTATAGCTGTGCTATAATATCCGAAATATTTTTTACGCTACAATTATGCATGTTTTTTGTGAACATTTGAAAACCAAAGTAGGACTATAGAAAGGTTTCTGCATTGCAAATATTTAAAAAAAAGTTATTAATCATAATATTTGTTTTATTTCTCGCCTTTAATAGTATTGAAGCACTTGATTGGAGTAAGGATGTAAAAGGTGGTGCGACTCTTGGAACATTGCCTCCTATTGAAGTTCAAAGTCCCACAGAAGCCTTAAAAGAATCAACTGGTGTGGATGTTAATGCCGATTCGTTCGAATTCATAGGGGACAATTTTTTAGCTAAAGGAGATGTATGTATTCGTAAAGGAGAATTAGTTCTTTACTCAGATATGGCTATTGTCAACAATAATACTAAAAATATTGAGTTGGCTGGAAATGTTAAATTTTGTACTTTAGTTAAAAAAAGGGAAGAGTTGGAGTATTGGGAACTTGAAGAGCTGCAGAAAAATCCCTATACAAAATTAAAGGTTGTTGGTACTGTTCTTACTCCGACAGGCAGACAGAAGTTAGTTACTGATATTATCAGGGAAGAAATGTCGTGGAGCGGTAGCCGTGTTGCCGGAAATTTGAAAACTGGAGTTTTTGAATTTGGAGATTTTGTTTCGAAGTTCGGTGGCTGGTATGCTTTGGGAAATAGAGGAAAAAGAGAAGCTAATGGTAAAATAACAATTGAAAATGCGACAGTGACACCATGTGAATCAATACTGGAAGGTCATAGTACATTCAGTTGGGCTACTTCGTCGCTTGTAGCCTATCCACCATCAGGAAGTTCTTCTCCAGGTAGCCAACAGGCTCAGGTTACCCCTGCCGGGCAAAGTGTAGATAACTATCATTTTTTAGGTTATAATAATGTTCTTTATATTGGTGCAATACCGGTTTTATGGCTTCCTATTATCTATAAGCCCCCTAAAGGGGATGAGGGTAAATGGGGTATAACGATAGGTTCCAATACTGATTGGGGATTTTTTGTTCTTACAACTAATTCCTGGAAAATATATGAAGGTGAGGATCTTTCATTAGCTACTACTAATATGATTGACTACTATGCCAGACATGGGCTTGCTCTTGGTAACCAAACTGAAATGTTTACAGAAGATACTCAGACAGAATTGATGGTTTATGGTTTGATCGATGGAAATGCAAACCTGAATGTGCCTGATGATAGTAGGTTTGGTAAATTAAATTCTTTTAGGTATGGTCTGGAATTAAAAAATATCAGCAATATTACTGACAGGTTATCATTTAGAGGACAGATTGCTAAGTTAAGTGATTTATATTTCCTGTATGACTATTTTGATGATATTGCAAGAAGAGATCCGCAACCTGCAACTTATGGTAATCTTAATTATCAGTTTGATAATGCTTCTGCAAACTTAATTATTCGTCCTAGGCTTAACAATTTCTTTAGTGTTGTTGAAGCCTTGCCTAGACTTGATTTAACTGCTCCAAGGCAGGAATTGATTGACAACGTATATTTCCAAAGTGAAACTAATATTGGTTACTATAATATGAAATGGCGTGACTTTAAGATTTCTAGAAGTCAGGCTGGTTTAGGTAGTGACGAGCTTAGCGATTATGGCACATTTAGGTTGGATTCTGTAAATTTTGCTTACTATCCGGTGAATTTAGATTGGATTAACTTTATTCCTAGAGCTGGTCTTAGAATGACTGTTTACGGAGGGTCAAGTAGTGCTGCTGTGACATCTGCTGATTTAGATAGCATGATAGCTGCAGATGCTCCTGAAGGACGTTCAAGATTACCTTTTAGTAATTACAATAATGATGGGGGAGGCAAATTTCGAATAATTCCTGAGTTTGGTTTCCAGGCAAATACAAAAATTTCCAGATCTTGGGGGGATGTCAAAAACGCTTATTTTGACATGGATGGTATTAGACACGTGTTTGAACCGTATGTTAATTATACTTATATTGCTAAGCCTACCGTTAACAGGGACTATCTTTATTATTTTGATGATGTAGATAGGATTGATGAACAGAACTGGTTGAGAGTTGGAATGTCAAATAGATTGCAAACACGACGTGGTGACTGGGGTTCTTCACAGGTTTACACATGGGCATCTATGGAGAATTATGTTGATTTTATATTTACTGATAGAGGGGAATATGCTGGAAATGGTTGGAAAAACCTAGGTGATATTGGTACAAAATTGACTCTCCAACCTTACGAAAATCTAAATTTTACAATGGAAGTGCTGGTTGATGGTTCAAGGATTGAAGATTTTTCCAATTTACTTAATTCAGTTGATAAGGCGTCGTTTAGTGTTGATTGGGATTTTGCTGAGAACTGGGGGATAACAGGAACATATTACTTTGGCAATTTAGGGTATTCTCAGGGGCAGTATTCGATGGGAAGTATGGTTTCAACAATTCAGGCTGGTTCTGTTTTTATGAGAAAGTTTACGAATTCATCTTATCTTAATTTAGCATTGGATTTTGAACTAAATGAAAGAACGGCAGGGGTTATCAGTATGGAATACGATTTTCAACAGAAACTCATGCCTGGATTAAACTTTACAATTATCAGATCGTTACCTTGTGGTTTGGAGTTTGCTGTTACTCTCGGCTTTGAAAAACAGAATAATACAAGTGGATCGGGCACACAGTTTAAAGAAAGTATTTCTGCTTCGATAGGTTTTACTCCTGATTCCAATTATATTATAAAGCCAAGAGAAAATTTATTACCTGAAGATATTGTGAGAACTCCTTGGTAAGTAGAACATTTTTTAATCACTCAAAAAACATAATGTTTGTGTTGAAATACTTGTAATTGGCTGTAATTTACGACAAAAAGGGTAGTAGTATTTTAGTTGATTAGTTTAGAAATGCTTTTTAATAACTCTTCCATATAATTCTATTTGTTTTTTTTGAATAGTTTTTATAATTATTTCTCTTTTTTTGATTTTTAACTTTTAGACGTTTTAGGAGTTCTTATGACTGGAGAATGGCTAGCGATTACAATTGGTGTAATTCTTGTTAACAACTTTGTATTGGCACAGTTTTTAGGTATTTGTCCGTTTCTTGGTGTTTCAAGAAAATTGGGACCGGCGATAGGTATGTCTGGAGCTGTTATTTTTGTTATGACGATGGCATCTATTATTGCCTCGCTGATTTTTAACCACATCTTAAAATCAAGTGTTTCTCTTCCTGTTTTTGGTCATTTATTTAAAGGGAATTTATTGTTTCTTCAGACGTTGATATTTATTGCTGTAATTGCTTCATTAGTTCAAATTGTTGAAATTGCTTTACAAAAACTTAGCCCTCCGTTATATGGTTCACTTGGTGTTTTTCTTCCTCTTATTACAACCAACTGTGCTGTTATGGGTTGTGTTGTTCTTAACGCTTCTAAAGACAGAGGCCTTATCCATTCTACTGTATATGGCCTTTGTGCTTCACTGGGATTTTCATTGGCGTTGATCCTTTTTGCCAGTTTAAGAGAAAGGCTGGATCTTGCAAAAGTGCCGAAAGCGATGGAGGGAACTGCTATTGCATTGATAACTGCAGGTATTTTAGCTATGGGATTTACAGGCTTTTCAGGGCTTACAAAATAAAAATAGAACATATTAAACTATTATTTCTATTTACATTAGTTTTGTTCTTTGTATTATAATTTTTTTCAGAAAATTCTATAAAATTTAAGGTTAAAAGTATACTATGTTTGAGTTAGTTTTTTTATCAGTCGGGTTAGTTGTATGTATGGGAATTTTATTAGGGCTTGGTATTGGTATTACAGCCAGAGTTTTTGAAGTAAAACAGGATCCCAGAATAGAGCTTGTAGCCGATGCATTACCTGGAGCTAACTGTGGAGGTTGTGGTTTAGCTGGTTGTAATGATCTTGCCAAAGCAATTGTTGCGGGGAATGAAGAAGCTTCCAAATGTCCTGTTTGTACTTCAGATGGAATTGCCAAAATTGCTGAAATATTAGGAAGAGAAGCATCAGCTAATGCTGTTAGAAATGTAGCTGTTGTTTTATGTGGTGGTGATAATAAGAAAGCAAAAAAGGAAGTCGCATACAATGGTATAAATGATTGCAAATCTGCTGTACTTGTTGCTTCTGGAGGTAAAGGATGTAAGTATGGTTGTTTAGGGCTTGGTACATGTGCCAGGGCCTGTCCTTTTAACGCTATTGAAATAATAGAAGATGGAATTGCTGTTGTTCATCCAGAGTTGTGTGTTGGTTGTGGTAAATGCGTAGAAGCCTGTCCAAAGAATTTGATAAAAATAGTACCTGAAACAGTAAAAGTTCATGTGTTTTGCAGTTCTCCTGAAAAAGGGCCTGTAAAAATGAAGGTTTGTAAAGTTGCATGCATTGGTTGTAGAAAATGCTTGAAAAATGCTGAAGAGAATCAGATGAAAATGAAAGGTTTCTTAGCTCAGGTTAATTATGATGCACCGCCACCACCTGAATTGGTTGATGCTTCAGGATGTCCTACGAAATGTCTAAGGAGAGTAGATACAGTATAGTAAATAAAAAAACTTATAATCTTTTTTATACATAATATATAACAGTTAATATAATAGGAGAGTTTATTAAATGTCACTTATAGTTAGACATTTTAGAGGAGGGGTTCATCCAAAAGAAGGTAAGGAATTATCCTGTAAAAAGCCTATTCAGACTGCTCCGCTAATGGAAAAATACTTTGTAATATTGCATCAGCATATTGGAGCGCCTCCAAAGTTATTGGTTAAAACGGGAGACGAAGTAAAAAAAGGTCAGATGCTGGCTGAAACTGGTGGTTTTGTGTCTGCTCCGGTTCATGCTCCGACCAGTGGAAAAATTAAGATGGTGGATTGTCCAGGACCTGCCGGAACTAACGTAAAAACAGTAGAACTAACAGCCGATGGTAAAGATGAATGGGCTGATTCTGTACAACATGATCCAAATTGGAAAGATTTAACTGGAAATGATATTAAGAGAAGAATTGCAGATGCGGGGATTGTTGGTATGGGAGGTGCAGCTTTTCCAACATTCGTAAAACTTTCTCCGCCTTCAGATAAAAAAATAGACACTTTAATATTAAATGGTGCTGAATGTGAGCCATACCTTACTGCAGACCATAGATTAATGCTTGAAGAACCTGAAAGAATAGTAAATGGAATTCAGCTTATTGCCAAAGTATTAAATGTTTCAAATGTTTATGTTGGTATTGAAAATAATAAACCTGATGCTATTGAAAAATTAAAAAGTTCTTGCGAAAAAACGAATATTGAAGTAGTTCCTTTGAGAGTAAGATACCCTCAAGGTGCTGAAAAACAATTGATTTATGCTATTACAGGTAGAGAAGTTCCATCTGGGAAATTACCAATGGATGTAGGCTGTGTTGTGCAGAATGTCGGAACAGCCGCTGCGATTTCAGACGCTGTGATAGAACGAATACCCCTCATAGAACGTGTTACTACTGTTACTGGTTCTACTGTCTGTAATCCTGGAAATTGGAAGTTAAGAGTTGGAACCCCTTTAAGAAAAGTATTGGAACTTGCTGGTGGAATAAATAAACAGCCAGCCAAAATTCTTTTAGGCGGTCCTATGATGGGAATGGCTCAGACTTCTCTTGATGTACCTATAATGAAGAATGCTTCCGGTGTTTTGCTTTTAGCTAAAGATGAAATAGCACAGTTTTCATCGCATCCATGTATACGATGTGGACGTTGTGTGGATATCTGTCCTATGTCATTAATGCCTGGTACTTTAAGTGTTATGATTGAAAGTGAGAATTTTGATCTTGCAGAATATACGAATGTAATGGATTGTATCGAATGCGGATCATGTGCATATGTGTGTCCTGCTGTTAGACCATTGGTTCAACACATGAGACGTGGAAAAGCTGAAGTAATAGCTGCTAAAAAGAAATAAGAAATAATAATCTGAAATTTAGGAAAAAGGAATGTCAAACGAAAAGAAAGTAGAAGTAAAACTACCTGATACAAGCAAATTAGTGGTAAGTTCTTCTCCGCATCTACATGATGGCTCCAGCGTTAAGAAGATAATGTATTTAGTCATACTTGCTTTACTTCCAAGCTGTGCTATGGGGATATATTATTTTGGTTTTGCAGCTGTGAAAGTTTTAGCAATATGTGTTATATCAAGTGTAATTTTCGAGTATGTCCTGTGTAAGATGCTTGGTCGTAAGAATGATTGGAAAGATGGAAGTGCAATTGTTACCGGTCTGCTGATGGGAATGCTTTTATCAGCCGGTATACCATGGTGGGTATGTATAATTGGTACTTTTATTGCAATAGTTCTGGGGAAACAGGTTTATGGTGGAATTGGTTATAATCCTTTTAATCCTGCTTGTGTAGGACGTATTGCATTAATGATAGGATTTCCACAATTGATGACTTCCTGGGTACCTACAAGATTTATGGACAAGAGCCAGCTTATTTTTGATAATAATATTTTATCCCAAACTCAGATAGAAGCTATTAAGCATATGCCTAATCTACCTTTTTTTAATAGTGTAATAGATGGTGTGACATGTGCTACGCCTTTAAATATGGTTAAAATACCTATTAGTCTTGGAACAGCTACGGAAAAGTTAATTGGTACAATGACTGATTGGAATAGTGTATGGAATTATTCAATGGGAAACATAGGAGGATGTATAGGCGAAACATCTGCAATAGCTTTGATTATTGGCGGTGTGTTTCTTATTATTATGAAGATTATTAGATGGCAGGTACCTGTAGCTTATATAGGAACAGTTGCTATTTTTGGTACAATTGTCCATTTTTGTCAGGCTCCACCGGCATTGCCTGGTGCTGTTTTTCAGGTTTTAACCGGTGGATTGTTAATTGGTGCATTCTTTATGGCCACTGATATGGTTACAACTCCAATGACAATAAAAGGTGGTGTAATCTTTGGTATCGGCTGTGGTATTATCACATGTGTTATAAGAGATTGGGGAGGGTATCCCGAAGGAGTTATGTTTGCAATTGTACTTATGAATGCCTGTACTCCTTTAATTGATCGCTGGACTTCCAGGCGTCCTTTCGGTGTAGCAAAGAATGCTAAAGCAGAGGAGGTAAAGGCATGAGTGATGCTCAAGTAAAACAGAAAAAAGATAATATTTTAATATTAATAATTGCTTTAGTGATAATTGCAGCAGTAGCTGCCGGTGTTTTAGCTGTTGTAGATTATGTTACACAAAAACCCCGTGAAGAAGCTGCTTTAAAAGTAACAATTAATGCTTTTAAACAGTTGCAGCCAGATTTTAATAATGAGCCTGTTGAAGAGGAGAGAATTATAGTTTCTGATAATGGAAAAGATTGGCATTTACTCCCTCAAGGCGAATCAACTGAAAAGTATGGAACAAATGTAGTTAGTATTTATCCTGCAAAGAAAGATGGGCAACTTGTTTCTTTATTTGCAGAAGGAGTTAGTCCTGAGGGATATGGAGGGAATATTACAGTGCTTTTGGCAATGAAGCTTGATGCTAGTATTATTAACGTTGTTGTCACAGATCAGAATGAAACTCCAGGTTTGGGTACTGCTGTTTTTGCTCGTGAAATAAAAAAATCTATTTGGGGAATAATCGAGGGCAAATATAAAGATGATCAGGATAAACTTGCCCCCAACCCTGTAATGGATTTTTTTAATGGTAAAGAGTATGTTCCTGATGATAAATACACTTCAGAAGATAAAGAAAATCCGAATATTATTCCTGCCTCTAAATGGCAGGTTATTAAAGATGGTGGTGATTTTAAATATGTCAGCGGTGCCACTATATCAAGCCGGGCTGTGACTTCTGCTGTTAAAAAAATTGTATCAGCATACTATTGCTCTGAAAAAGAAGTATTAAAAACTTTTGAAAGCAAGAAGCATTAATAATCGATAAATTTATTCTTTTAAATACTGCGCAACTACCTTGGTTTCGCAGTATATTTTTTTATAGAAATATTTAAATATTGTTTGGAATTTAATACTAAGATGAATGACTGGATTGATATAAATAAGGACAGTGCCCATATAGCTAGAGAAAGAAAAAAAGCTACACAATTAAAGAAAACTAATTGGTGGCAGGCTTTAATAAATAAAGGTATTTGCCATTATTGTAAGAAAAAATTTCCTCCGCAGGAATTGACTATGGATCATATTGTACCATTGTCTAGAGGAGGGAAGAGTATTAAAGGAAATGTTGTACCTTGCTGCAAAGAATGTAATAATGAAAAAAAATATCTAACTCCCGTTGATATGATACTTAAAGAATTAGAGACAGATAACTAAAAAAAAGAGGTGCATTTTGCATTGCACCTCAATATAGTTAGATAGAGTTTCTTAGTTGTTTACTGGGTATCTTGAGTTGTTTATTATCATATAACCTTGGAAAATGCAGTCATATATAGAAAAGTTTTTACCATTACTATCGAGTTGACTTTTTTTAGATATAACAGTTAGGGGTTGTGCACTTGTAAATTTATAGACCGTACCATTATGTATTGGAGTATTATATGGTATTTTTACTCTAAGTACTGAATTAGCAGCAGAAGAATCTGTGACCGAAACAAATAGTCCACCAACCCATGTGTGATTAATTTTGGCTGTATAAATATAACCGCCTCTTCCATCAGGTGTTCCACTGCCTTTAAATTCAACTGGTTCAATAAGATAAACTTTACCTTCCCATGTTCCATTTGGAAGGTTTGTGAGATCACTCATGCTCAACATTTTTCCATGAGGGAAATGTCCTGCTTCATATAATTCTACTCCATTGATTGTTTTTGCAAATGAAGTAAATGAAAATGCTATTCCTGTTAGTAATGCGATAAAAAAAACATAGTTTTTTAATTGCTTCATTGAATTCTCCTGATGTTTTATTTTTAATATGATATGTGATGAAACTAATTCTATATTAATTATGCTATTTGGATTTATTGCACTTAAAGTATTATGAACTGTTAATAAATGTGTTCTGGTAAATTAGATGTTATCTGCTTCGTTTAATATCTTTGACTTTGCCTGTACCTGGATACCAAGTGCTTCTGCTATCGATATTACTTTGAAAACTTTTTTATGCATAAAAAGACCAATTTTACAATCAGCTTCAAATGCTGTTGAATGTAATATCATTTTTGCACTGATACCTCTTTTAATACACCATAATAAAAAGAAAAAACCATAGAACATACGATGCTTAAGCCAAATTTTTCTCCCTAGATCATAGTCAGAAACTATTAATTCGTATCTTTCGTTGGAAGCGTTCATATCTATTATTTTTTGTTTTGCAGCTTTTAGCGTCATAGCTGTATCTACAGTATAACCTTGATGCTCGATAACTCTTTTTACTTTTTCAAGATGTGTATCACGATCATCAACAACGAGAGCATATTTGCTATGATTTTGAAAATTATTCATTTTTATTTTAAAGCTTATTTATTAATATTATTAAGATTTTATTAACTAACTTGATAATATATGTTGTGTCTTGAAAGCTTCAATATTTTAAATGGATAACTTGTTCATTTTTATCTATTAAAAAACTGAAACATAGAGCTTAATATGAAGGGATATAGAATTGATGTTGAGACGAAGCTGTCTGAAATAATAACAAAAACTCAATATTTTGAATATCCAAAATGTTGAATTACTCTAAAAACGTGATAAAAATCCTGTCCATTTTCTCTTATATAAGTTAGTTGTGTTTTAATTGTATTATTTCTTTTCTTAAAAGCGTTATTTTTTTAGTTATTTCTCTTTTTTTGTTTATGTCCTGAGTTTGTTTAATATCAGTCATAAGTTTGTTGATTTCTTCATTGAGCTTTACTGATATTATAGCTTTAATACATTCACTAACAGATTTGTCAAAATCATAATTACTGCTGATTTTCATTGGTAATGATAATATTCGAGATAAATCACTGTCAGGGTATTCATTTAGAAGCATACCAAGTTCACTGTGAATATTCTCCCTTTCATCATTCAAAGTTAGAGAAATAGCGAGGTTTAAAGCTTTACCAATAGGCGTGTCACTAATCATTTCTATTGGAAGTTCTTCTTCCAGTCTTCTTGGTATTTCTTCATTTATTATAGATAGTTCCAGTAAGGTTTCTTCTGCAACTGCAACAGCCGGATCTATTTTTTCTTTAATTTTTTTATTCTTTTGTTCAAACTCGAATTCTTTTGGTACAGGAATGTTTTGATAATAAGTTTGTTTTTTCCCTTTATTGAATTCTTGCAGTACAGTTTTCTCCGGGAGTTTTAAATGTTGGGCAACAAGAGATATATATGTTGTTTTAACTATAGTATTTTCTATTTTAGAAATAATTTCAAGAAGTTTATGGAGAATCTGATTTTTCTCAAATGGAGAGTTTAAGTTATACTTTTTGGATAATTCTTTAATAGAAAAGTCAAGAAAGTCTTGTGCGGCAGTTACATATTCTCCTAAACCGTCTTTTCCTTTTTGTGTAAAAATTGAATCAGGATCTGAGCCTTTTGGGAGCTCAATAATTTTAACTTCGATGTTATTGATTAAAAGTATATTCAAAGCTTTAAATGTTGCTTTAATGCCGGCAGTGTCTCCATCAAAACATATATATACTTTGTTTGTATAACGTTTTAGTAATTTTGCCTGTTCATCTGTGAAAGCTGTGCCTTGAGGTGCAACAGCATTATTAAACTCAGCTCTATGCATTGCTATTACATCTATTTGCCCTTCACATAATATTGCAAACTGATGTTTTCTAATACCATCTCTAGATATAGGTAATGCGTAAAGAATATTTCCTTTTTTGAAAATTGGTGTTTCCGGGCTATTAACATATTTTCCGCCCATAGGTTCTGCTTCAATTGTTCTTCCGCTAAAAGCAACGATTTTTCCCTGTTCGTTCCATATTGGAAACATTATTCTGTTACGAAATCTATCATAAATTCTTTTTGAGTTTTGTTTATCTACAGCAATACCTGATGTAACTAATATTTCTTCTGAATATCCATAATTTTTTGCTTCATTAATGGCAAAATCCCATGATTCTGGTGCAAAACCCAACATGAAATCTTTTATGATATTTTCTGAAATACCTCTTTGTTTTAAATATGTTAGTCCGGCAATACCTTTTGGTGAAAATAGCATATTTGTATAAGATGATGCTAACTCTTTATGCAGTGTATAAAGCTGTTCTCTCTGGTTGAGTTTCTTTTTGTCTTCATCTGTAAGGTTTTTACTGGAGTTTTCGGGAATGATGATGCCGTATCTTGAAGCTAAAATATGTGCTGCATTTACAAAGTCTACATTTTCTTTTTCCATTATGAAAGTAAAAACGTTACCTCCCTTTCCGCAGCCGAAACAATGGTATGCCTGGCGTTCTGGAGAAACAGTAAATGATGGGGTTTTTTCTTGATGAAAAGGACACAATGCTTTCCATCTATTACCAAGTTTTTTTAAAGGGATATAGCTTGAAATGACTTCATATATGTCCGCTCTTGCCTTTATATCTCTTATAATTTCTTCTGGAATGTAACGACTCATTTTTTATGAATAGAATATTGATATTACAGTAAGATTAAAACTGAAATAAATTACTCTTTTGTTTGATATTAGGAGTTGAGCTTTAAAAGTTATAATCTGGAAATTTGTTTTATCCTTGATGTAACTTGTTGTTTTTGAATCTGGAATGCTGGATTGTTATCTGTGAGACTAATAAACTTCCTGTAAAAAAATCGCGCTTTTTTAGGCTTGTTTAGGTATTTATCACAAAAAACTCCAAGATTTACTACAATTATAGGATTATTGGGTGCCAGTTTATATGCTTCTGTTAGATTTTGTGCTGCTTTACTAAGGTTATTTGCTTTTGCATAATAAGTACCAAGTTCATTATATATTTCAGGTTTGTTTTTATAATATTCTGTTTTGGCGAGTTTCTGGAAAACTTGATCAGTATTAACTGTTTGAAGTTTAGCAGAACACTGGGCAAATAAAATTAGTGCATCAATGTTGTTTGGATCCAGCTTATAAGCATTTGTTAAGTATTCATATGCACCTTCATAATCTCTACTTTGATATAGAAGCTTTCCTATTGATAACTGTGCCATAAAATTGTTAGGGTTTATTGATATAGCTTTTCTTAACTCTGTTTTTGCTTTATTTATCTGAGTACTATGTTCCAATGCCAGAGCATACATTATAAGGGCATTAATATTTTGAGAGTCGGCATTAACTGCTCTTTCTGCATATTCAAGTGATTCTTCCCAGTTGCCATCTTTGGAAGCAAGTGTAATAGCCTGTCTTAGTAGTGTATCTGAACTGGCAGTTTCTTTGCCGCATCCTGAAATTGATATTAGAAGTATCAATGCTGAGATTATTAAAAGAAAATGTTGGAAAGACTTTTGTTTTGATTCTGCTTTTGTTCCGGGAGAGTTTTTCATGGCTAAAATTATTTCCTCAAGAAAAGTTCGATTTAACTTTAAATATACCGAAGGTATTTTAGTTTTCGGCTATATACGATAAAATCTAACTTGGCTTTTAATTAGATTTTTCGAAAACTTAACCGTTTTTGGTATATTTTAATAGTTTTGCTACTAATTATAATATGGATTTTATGGTTAAAAATTCTATAAGTTTTTATTAATATAATCTTATCCTGAGAGTTTTCGAGATATAATCAGATATATTGTATAAAAGTTTCAACCATAATTAAATAATTAGGTGATTTTTGTCAATTTTTCTAAAGCCAATTAGTTTTGGATATAAAGCTTAAACTATATAAAAAATAAACAGAGCTTATATTGATTTTATTAAATATTAGAAAAGAAAACAAATCGTTTTTAGAAACTTTTAATTCTGATTACATTGCTTTCAATCCGTGCCCAGTAAATATTGAAACAATGACTTCATCTTCTGCTAATTGTTCTGTATATTTTGCTATTCCAGCTGTTGTTGCTGCGGAAGTTGGTTCGATGCAATACCCTTTATTCTGTATTTTTTCATGAGAAGATTTTATTTCGTCTTCATTAACACATATTATTGTTCCGTTTGTATTTTTTATTGCTTCTATGATTTCTAATCCTCTAACAGGTTCTGAAATTGCTATTCCTTCTGCAATGGTAGGTAGTATTAACGTTGGAGTTATTGTTTTTTGTTCTTCGAAAAAAGCATTATACAATGGGGCACAGTTCGTAGCCTGAATTCCTATAATTTTAGGTATTTTATCTGTTATTCCAGCTGCATACAATTCATTAAACCCAATATATGCTCCAAGTAAAATAGTACCATTGCCCACAGGCAGTATAACTGTATCGGGGGCGGTCCAGTTTAATTGTTCTGTAATTTCAAAGGCATATGTTTTTGTTCCATGAATAAAAAATGGATTCCATGTATGGCTTGCATAATAAATATTTTCTGCTTTTTTTAAAGCTTCTTTTGCTGTGTCCTGTCTTGTTCCTGGTATTTTTGTGAGTGTTGCGCTATAGCTTTGAATCTGTTTTAATTTTCCCGGAGATGTTGATTCCGGCACAAGTATTTCGCATTTAATATTGGATTTTGCACAGTAAGCAGCAATTGCGTTTCCGGCATTTCCTGAAGAATCTTCAATTACTTCTGTGATTCCGAGTTCTTTTATTTTGCTTACCAGAACAGAGGCTCCCCTGTCTTTATAAGATCCTGAAGGAAATAATTGATCCTGTTTAATTTTTACTTTTATATTGTTGAATTCAACATCTAACAATGGAGTAAAACCTTCATCGAAAGAAATTATATTTCTGTCTTCAATAATTGGAATAGCTTCTCTGTAACGCCACATATTAGGCTTTCTTGAAGTTATTTTATCTGTATCAAAAATAGGGTAGAATTTAAGCTCCAGCGAATTTCCGCACTCACATTTATATCTTTGATCTGTTATAGGGAATTTTGAATTACATTTTTTGCAAAAATAACTACAAACGTTCATGATTAGGAAAAGGTATTATTGATTTTATATGATATAATTAAGTTGACTGTACTGTTTTTTAATTATTGTATAAAGCTATGTATAACTAAAGTTTCCCCGTTTTTTTTGGGGTGTTCTTTGAAAACTTGATTTTCTCAGATCCACTATACTTCTGTTAATCATCATCAGAAAACTTTAGAATTAAAAAAAATGCAATTTTTTTAAATCTATAGCAATGGTGATTTTTGAAAAATTTTTTCTCATCTTTTTTGTGAGATGCCCAGTATCAGCGTTTTCAGTTGTTTTAAGCCCCTCGAAAGAGAAAAGATGATTTTTTTGAGGTCTTTGGCAGTACTATTCAGTGAGCTTTGTTTACTTTTGTCAAGTTTTAAGACATAACATGTTTATTGTAAAAAGCTTACAAATTGCAGTCAGGTGGCTGAACATGCTATATTACTCTATTATCAAAATTAAAAAAAAGGAGTAATACAACATGTTCAGTAATTGCAAATTTAGCACATTAATAGATGAAGTTGCAACAGTAATTCCGAGAAAAGACAGAAGAATTATTTTTAAAACCATTATAACCGGTTTGATTATCAGCGAAGGCAGTAAATGTATTTCAGCAATTTATCGTCTGTTTGCAATAATGATGCTGTCTAATAAGATATCGAGAAAAAAATATTACGGTTTTCTGCAGTCAGGAAAACTTAAACTTGCTTTAGTATGGAAAAAACTTTTTACAATACTTGGTGATGATATCCAAACATCCGGCAGACTTCTTGTAGCTCTTGATGATACAACATATGGAAAGACAGGAAAGAAAATTGCAAACTGCGATACTCATTACGATCATGCGGCTAAACTGAACAGCTCTAAATATCTTTTTGGACATTGCCGTGTTGTTCTCGGGATACAAAAGTTTATCCATGGACGCTGGGCATGTCTGCCCGTAAAACAAAAAGTTTACCGGCTTAAAAAATCTGTAGATAAAAAAGAATTTAAAACTAAGATAGAGATTGCCGGAGAACTGATTAATGAGCTGTATGAACAGTTTTCTATTCCTATGCTGGTAGTTACTGACAGTTGGTTTGGTAATAAGTCATTGACAAAAGTTTTAAACTCCTATAAAGAATCAATGCATATCCTTACTCGTTTAAGAATTGATTCAGCTCTCTATGATTTTCCGCCTGAAAGTAAAGCAAAAAAAAGAGGGAGAAAGAAAATTTACGGTATTCGATTACCAAAGTTATCGAAGCTGGCAGCGACTCTTGATAAAAAAGAAGATTATTTCTTCATTTACGGCAAAAGCAGAAAATGTGAATATTCAGAATTTTTATGTATGCACAAAGGATTTAAAACCAAAGTTAAAGTTGTTCTTGTTCACTATAAAAACGGATGGTTCTTTCCAATTGTATCTACCGACTGCAGCCTGACGGCTCAGCAGATGATAGAATATTATTCTGCAAGATGGAAAATAGAAAGCGGTTTTAAAGAACTTAAACATGAACTCGGTGCTCTGGATAATCAGGCAAGAAAAAGGAATTCTGTAGAAAATCATTTTGATCTGTGCTGCATTGCCATGACCGCAGCATGGATATACACTATAAAACAGGAGAAGGCTCCTGTTAGAAAATTTAAAACTGCAAGAGCAAATTCATATGCTTTTGCTGATATAAGAAGAAAAATTAAAAACGAATATTATGAGAGTTTTAATTTTATGGATATTTGCTCTTCAAAAGGCAAGTCACTGATAAATTATATTAGAGATATCATTTTTCAGTGTGCCGGGTAATTTTTTAACTCTCAAAAATAAGGAATGTTTAGCTATGTATAATAAAAAGCTATTTATTTTATGTAAAACTATGTTAAAGTATAACTCATTAAATAAAAATAGCTTTATTTATAAAAAAATAATTTCTTTGTTTTACTATTAAAATACTAACAACTCTAAATAATTTAATATTTCTGTCATAAGTTTATAATTGTACGTTGATTATAAGTATTATGTAAAAAACATGATATTCTTCTTTACACATAATATGAAAAAAGTTTTTTTAATTCTTTTTTTTATACTAAATACAATAAATGTTTTTTCTGTAAATACTCAAGATCCAGGGGCTTTGTGGCTTGAAGGTTTTGAGTTATGTGAAAATGCAGATAAATCATATCAGACAAAAGATTTTACGTCTTCTCTTTCAAACTATAAGAAAGCCTTAAACAAGTTCAATAATCTCTCAGCTAAATACCCTTCCTGGAATAGTTCTTTAGTAAAATATAGAATTAAATCATGCAAAAAAAGAATTGAAGAATTAGGCGAAAAATATTCAAATATCAGAAAAAATAAGACAACAGGTGAACTAATCAAGGAAAATTTGGATTTGCAGTCCAAGATTGTAAAATTTCAATCTTTACTTATGGATGAACAAAATAAACTGAAAACTGCTTTAAATAATCTGGACAAGAGTAAAGATAAAGTTCTTAAAAACAAGAATGCCTCTAAAGAACTGAAAGTTTTGTTACAGGATAAACTTGAACTGGAAAAGAAATATGCACTTCTTTCTTCCCAGATGGAAGAACTTAGAAACGAAAAAAATAACACAGAAAGTTTGATTAATCTGCGCCGAATAACTGCTCGTTACCGAATTGAACTTGAAAAGGCCAGAAAGGAAAGGGATAAACTACAAAAAGCATGTTTAAGCTTAAAAGAAAGATATCAAAAGTTAAGTATCGAAAAAACAAACATTGCTTTATCTAGAGATAAGAATTTAAGAAGTGCTGTAGTATATAAAAACAGGCTGGAACTTTCTAAAAATCAACTGGAAAAACTAAGCAATGAAATAAATAGACTGAAAGAAGAAAAAACAACTTTGCGGGAAACGCTCAATGAAACTGCACGCAGATTAAAAGATGAATACTATGGACGAGTTGAACTAAATAAAAGTCTTAAAAAAACAAAAGATGAAGTAGATGAAAGAATACCTGCATACCAAACAGAAATTTCTAATTTAAGAGATCAATTAAATACAAGTCAAAAAAAACTAGATGAACTATTGAGACTTAAACAGACTTATACCATTGAATTGACGGAAATTAAAAGTAAATATTCTGAAGCAAGTAATCTAATTGCTTCCATTGAGAAAAAAAGTAACACTATTGCTGTTGAAGCAAAAACTCTTAGAGAACAACTGAAAAAGCAAAACAAGAAGGAAGCTGAGTATACACAGAAAGTTAGTGATTTACAAGAAGCTCTTAGCAAAAGCACTCTGGAATACAAACTTCTTGCCAGTAAATTTACTGCTCTTGAGCAAAAAAATGTTTTGTTTAATGATACTTTGAATAAAAATGTAATATTGAAGCAGGAAAACCTAAAACTAAATGAAATAATTGGTAACTTTAAAAGCGAAATAAATAGAATTAGAGAGGAAAAAAAGAAGGTTGAACTTGCTGGAAATGAATTGAAAAATGAATATAAACGTTTGGTTAACGAAAACAGTAAAATTAAAGGTTTAAAAGATAATGAACTGAATCAGAAAAATACCAGACTTAAGGTTGCGGAAAAGAAAATAGCTGAACTAAGCTCAGAAAGAAAAACACAAGTAGCCAAAATAAAAAAATTAATTATGCAGGCTGAAGTTAACCAAAATAAACTTGCAGGCGAAACACAAAAAAACAACGACTATTTGGAACAGATTAATAAAGCCAATACTGAAAATTTAAGTTTAAAAGAACGTTATTCTAATCAACTAAACAAAATTAATGAATCGCTTAAAAACATCAAAGATCTGGAAAAAGAATTGCAGCGTAGAACTGTTGAAAGAGATGGTTTACGTAGAAAACTTGACAATGTGAAAGCCAAATCTGATAAGCTTGCTGCCGAACAGATAAATCAAATTGATAATATAAAGAAACTTCTCCAAAAGTTTCGTCAGGAAAGAGATAGTAAAGATACTTTACAACAGAAAAACAGTAGAATTAAAGGCGAATTGGAACTGGCTAATAATACTATAAGAGATTTGAAGCAAATTAATCAGAATCAGACTGAAAAAATAAAGAAGTATCTTGATTCAATAAAACAGGCTGCAGGACAAGTCGCTGATTCTGAAAAGACAACTGACCGTCTTACAAACGAACTTCGTTCAGCTTTGCAGGGAAATTCACAACTAAAACAACAACATACAGAGTCTCTTCAGAAAATTGAAGAGTTACTAAAAAAACTTGAATCTACCAACTCTAAAAATGATAATTTATTAGGTTTGCGAGATAAGGCTATAAATGATTTGGCTGCTGCAAACGAAAGTCTTCGAAAATTAAAAAGAACCCATAAGGTGGATATTGATGAGATTAAGCAGCTCAACAAAAAACTTGAGGACTTGGATAGAAAAAATACAGGTTCTTTAAAGGAAAGAGATCGACTGCGTCAGGATTTACTTAGTGCAGGTCGGAAAATTAAAGATTATGAAAAGGAATTGGAGTCTAAAATAAAGACAGCGGATTCTTTGGTAAATAAAATTGCTGAAACTGAAAGTGATCTTGAGAATTTATCCAAACATAGAAATGCCCTGGAAGATGAGCTTAAAATTTCCAGGAATAGAATTTCTGATCTGGAGTTAAAACAGTCAAATTATTTGAATAAAGTTAAAGATTTAGCTTCAAGGCTTGAAGCTGAACAACGTAAATACAAAAACTCAGAGTTGAATCGATCTTTACTTCAGGAAAAAATGATTGTTCTTAATTCAAGATTTCAGGATATGCTTAAGGATAACAGCGGTTACGATGAAAAAATAAAGGAGTTATTGAATGAAATTGAAGTTTTGAAAGCAGCATCTTCTGATGCAGCTGTTTCTAAAAATAAAATATCTTCTGAATTACTTGCAGCCAATGAAAAAATAAAAAAACTTGAAACAGAGAATACTGCTCAGGTTGATGAAATAAAAAATCTTTTAAACAAACTTAATAAGAATGAATTAAGCTGTAACAAGATAATTGCAGGAAAAGTTGATTTACAGGAGAAACTTGATATTGCTAATAAGAAAGTTGCTGAACTTGAGGATAAAAGAATTAAAAGTTCTGAGAGTATTAAAACACTTTTAAATAGGGTTGCTGCAGCAGAAAGTGAAACAGCAAAATTCAAAGCAAAAAACAAGGAAATTAATAATGATCTGTTAAATGCAAAAGAAGAAATGAATAGACTTGAGAGTGATTATAAAAAACAGAAGCAGCAATTACAGGAACTTGCAAGAGATGCCAGGATTAAAGGGGGTAGTGTTGCAGAAAGTAAAATGGAACTTGCCAAGGTTTCATCGGAACTTGATGCTGCTAAGAATAAAATTGATGATTTGGAAAAAAGGCATGTTAGACAGCTAAATAAAATAAAAGAATTGGCAGAGAATATTAAAAAGGCTGAAAAAAAGTCTTCTGATTCAGACTCATTACATCAGAAAACGATGGTAGAACTTAACAATGCAATTAAGGAAGTAGAAAAATTAGAGAAAGATAAATCCTTTTTAGATAAAAGGGTTAAAAAACTTCTTGCTGATGCTGAAAATAGTAAATCAAAAGCCAAGGTTTTAAATGATGCACAAACTAAAACTCGTCAGCAACTTTCAGAAGCAAATAAAACTATTAAAGATTTTGAAGCTTTGAATCAAAATCATATAACTAGAATTGAGAATTTAGTTAGTGAACTCAAAAATGCAGAGAAAAAGCAAGTAATAAGTGCAGAGACTAAAAGAAGAATAGCTAAGAAATTACTTGATTCACAAAATAAGATTGAGGAGTTGGAATCCGAACAGAAAGGATATTTGGCTAAAATAAGCAAATTGATGTCATATGTAAGTGAATCTAATAAGTTAATTGCCGGAACGACTGCAGAACTTTCCAGTATCCAGACTCAATATTCTGAATCACAAAAAGTTGTTGCAGAGTTAAGTTTGAAACAGAATAACTATAAATCAAAAATAGATGAATTTAATTCTCTTTTAGGTAAATTGAAAACTGAAAAGTCTGATGAAAAAAAGCATAGGCAAACATTAGAAACAGAACTTGATCTTCTGAAAATGGAAAGCAGAAATCTAAATGATGATTATAACGAACAATTAAATATTTCAGAAACTTTAAAAAACAACATAAATAAGTTAAAGGCTGAAAATATTATTAGAGATAAGAATCATTCAGAAATATTAGCGAAACTGGATGAGACCAATGATACTATTAATAAATTAAACCTAGAGAAAGATTCTATTTTAAAACAATTGGAAAACCTGCAAACTGTAATTAATGCTAAGGATAAACAAATAAGAGAGTTGAGAAGTAATAATGACATTGTAGAAAAAGAGTTAAATAATTTAAAAGCTACAGTTGCTAACATAGAAAAAGTTAAAATCGACCAGGCTATAAAAATTAAAACTCTAATACAAAAGGTGGAAACATCTGAGAAAAAATTAGAAGCTTCGTTAAGTTCACACGATAAGACACAGAAAGAGCTTATGAGGTTGCATGGTTCTTATAACAGAATTCAAACAGAACTTGCAGAGTCAAAATCTGAAATAAAAGAGCTGCAAAATATATCTAATAAATCTAAAACAGATATTTCAAAAGCAAGAAGTACTATCGAAAAACTTGAGGAATTGAAGGCTGAGTATATTAAGGAAATTAACAGGTTAAATACTGAACTTGAAATAGTGAAACTAAATGTAGAAAAAACTGATTCTAAAAATACTCAATTAGCAGGAAAACTCATTATAAAAAAGAACCAGATTCTAAGTGAACTGAATTATGCAAAAGAAAAAAACAGAGAACTTGAATCTCAAAGCATAAAACAATCACTGAAAATAGATGAATTACTTGAGAATATTAAAAACAAAGATTTAAAGGTTGAAAGTTTATTATCTGAAATAAAACGAACTGAGCTTAAAACTAAAGCTTTAGAAAAGGCTGGACAAAAAACGAAAGAAGAATTGACTAATGCAAATATTTCTTTAGATAGGTATAAAAAGTTATCAGTTGATCAGGTTGCTAAAATCGAGAGTTTAATAAACGAGATTGAGAAAGCAAAAGAAACAAACAAAGTTGATGTTAATGAAAAAAATATGTTAAAAGCAAAGTTAACTTCTGCCCAGACAAAAATAGTGCAACTGGAATCTGAACAGAATGATAATTTGACTCAGATTAGTAATCTTATGACAAAAATAAGTATGTCAAATGAAAGAATGGCTGGATCAAGTGCAGACCTAATACTACTTCAATCACAATATTCTATGATGCAAAATAAAGTTGGAAGTTTAATTGCCGAAAAGCAAAGACTTCAAAGTGAAATCAAAGATTTCAATAGAATTCTTGAGAGAATGAATCTGGAGAAAAAAAATACTTCAAAAGAAAAAAATCAAGTTGTAAATAAGTTACGTACTGCACAGGCTGAAATACATCAACTAAACGGGGAATATTCAAAAAAGATCAAGGAGCTAGAGAAACTCAAGGCTGATATGAAAATGTTGAAGGAAAAGAATTCTCAAAATTCTAAACTTCATTCAGATGCTCTAGTAAATTTAGCCGATTCTACTGATAGAGTAAAAGAACTAACTTCTGAACGTGAAGAAATTTTTAAAAAAATATCTGAACTTAATATTGTTATATCTAAAAAGGATAAATTGATAGAGAAACTGAAAAATGATAGAACTTTTACAAAAGTAAAGATTGAAGCTTTAAAGAATGATGTAGCTGAACTTGAAAACTTAAATTTAAAATATGAAGAAGATAAAGAGATTATTTGTTCAAAATTGAAGCTTTCAGAATATGAGAGTCGGGAAACTAAGCAAGAGCTTTTTAAAGCAAAAGATGAATTGATAAATTACCAAAATTTATTAAAAAATACCCAAACTCAACTTTCTGATACAAAAAAAGATTTTATTGACCTGAAAGAATCTTATGTTTTAACTCGTAACAATTTGGATGCTACCAGAAAAGTTGTAGAGGAATTAGAAGTTATAAAAAATGAACAGGTGGCTAAAATAGATAATTTGACTGAAGAATTGAATAAGGCTAAAAACATTAAATCAGACCAGAAAACCAAAGTACTAAATAATGAGTTAACCATGGCTAAAGCTAAGCTTCAGGAGCTTAAGGCTGAACAGAAGAAACATATATCTAAAATTAATGATTTGGTTAAACAGGTTAAAACTACAAATGAACGATCTAAAGAAACAGAACTTAAGCTTTCTAAGTTGCAAAAGGAATATTCTACTGCAAACAAAAAGTTTGTGGATTTGGATAAAACAAAATCATTACAGGAAGTAAAAATACAAGCTTTAATAAATGAACTCGAAATAGCAGAAAATAAGGCCGAAAAAAATGCCCTTAATCGAAAAAATCAAATGATGAAGCTAACTAAAACTGATAAGTTCGCGAAAGAGCTTGAAAGAATATCTGAAGTTCAAAGAAACGAAATTGAACACTTAAAATCAGAGCTTAATATAGTAAATAATGAAGCAGTTTCTGCTCAGGATTTACAGAAAAAATTAAAACTTGAGATTATTCAGGCAAAGAGTACTATTAATGGACTTAATCAGGAACGATTGAAATTGATTAATGATTTAAAAGAAACTGTGCCAATTTTAAAAATGAAGAGTAACGATTATTCAGAACTAAGAGTTCAATATTTATCAGTAAGAAAAGAATTGGAAAATATGCAGAATATAGTGATGGAATCTAATACTGAAAGAGATGAATTAAAAACTGAAATGTCAAAAATAGAGAGCCAATTGATTAGTTTAAATACAGAAAGATCAGAATTGCTAGAAAGATTAAATGATGTTCAACCTATATTAAAGAAAAAAGACTGTGAATATAAAAGCCTTAATAATCGTTATGTTATGGTAAAAACTGAATTAGATGAAGCAAAAGATAAGCTTTATGAGAAGAATAAACTTGTAAGTGAGCTAAAAACGGCCCAGGCTCAAAATATGAAGAAATTAGCAGGTAGTGTTAACGATAACAACAGTACTGTAGAAATGGAGTCTCTAAAAAAACAGGTAAAATCTTTACAGAAAAGAAATAAGGAATTAAATTTTTCTATAAACGATTTAAATAGACAGTTGATTCTTGATGATATAGTAGTACCTGCAGTAGAGCCCGGAAAATCTGAAACTACCAAAAATAAAATGATTGTATTAAATAAAAAAATCGAATATCTGAAACAAGAAGCAGAGAAATCAATTAAAGCTGAAGATAACGAAAAAGCATTACAGTTTTACGAAGAAATATGCAAACTCAATCCTGCAGATACAGATTCTTTTAGAAAATTAGGGATGCTATATATGAAGCTTGGGGATTATATTAGAGCTAAAGTTTATCTAACAAAAGTATCAGAGGGAAATAAAAATGATATCGATGTTCTTATAGCTCTAGGTTTTTGTTGTCTTAATAATGGTGATTTATACCAGGCATTGGCTGTATTTAGTGAAGCTGCAGGTATTGAAAAAGATAATTCGGATTTATTTAACTACCTGGGAGTAGTTTGTGGAGAATTGGGATGGTATGATGCTGCAGCAGAAAATTTTGAAAAGGCTATGAAAATCCGTCCAGATTCTGCTGAAACAGCGTATAATCTTGCAGTAGTTTTGCTTTCCTGTAAACCAGCTAGAAACAGGGAGGCAAAGAAGTGGTATAATATTGCATTAGCCTATGGAATAGAACCAAACCCTAACTTGGAAAAGATATTTAAAGAGTAAATCATTGGAATAATAATGTATCTCTAGTAGTTGATTTAATTCAATTGGCGGCTAATGTAAGTTGTTGATTTTTAATTCTAAACATATGTGGCAGAATGGTTTTATTCTAACGTTTGTTCTTTTCTAGCTTGATTAAGATAAAATTGAACTTTTTCATGGTTCAATAGGATAAGTTGAAGGGTATAATATTATGTTGAATGGGGAAAAAATACTTATTAGCGATAACAATGAGACTGATATAAAAGTAATTAGACTTCTCTTAGACAAATGTAATGTTATTTCATTTAATCGTACAGGGACAGATATATTAAGTTTAGTGAGGAGAGAAGCTCCAGATTGTATCTTACTTGGGCATAATCAGGATAATAACATTAGTTATGAAATTTTACAAAGATTGAAGAGAGATGAGCAGATTGGTAGAAAAATTCCTGTTATTATGTTAATTGAACATGATTCTGTAGGGTTTGTGCAGGAAATAACTCATTTGGGGGCATGTGATTATTTAGTTAAGGGGTTTTATGCTAAAAATACTCTTATTAAAACAATTCTTTTAGCTATTGAAAGACAGAAGCTTGTTAACATTGTTTATGAACAGCAGCAGGAACTTGAAAAACTTGCTACAATAGATGAATTGACTGGTTTATATAATCGTAGAGCTTTGATAAAAAGTATTGATGAGCACATTTTGTTTTCAAGAAGGTATAAACTTCCTCTTTCGCTTGCTGTTTGTGATATTGATAAATTCAAATCAATTAATGATAATTATGGTCATATGGTAGGAGATTCTATATTAAAAGCTGTTGCAGATATTTTTATTTCAAGGGTAAGAAAAACAGATATTTCAGGTAGGAATGGTGGAGACGAATTTATAATATTGTTTCCTAATATTAATGTAAAAAAAGCAGCAAAAGTTGTGGAAAGTATCAGAGAAAAAGTTATGCATGTGTGCCAGTTTTCGGATAAATTCAAAAGACTTATAATTTTGGATCTTTATACAAGTGATACTTATTATACCCCTTTGAATGTTACATTGTCTTTTGGTGTTGTTGAATTAACTTCCGATGTTGAATCTTCTGATGAATTAATAACCAAAGCTGATACAGCCCTATATTTTGCTAAACAGCAGGGAAGAAATATCGTAGCATTTATAAATGAAGAAAATGAAATGGAGTCTTATACTAAATTACAAGGAGAGCTGGGGCTTTTTTGATCTTGTTTAAAGTGAATAGGTTTTTTAAATATATAGAAAATGAACTTAGTACCTGTTATTAATAAATGGAATTGAATACTTTAAAAATATATTTTTCTATCTTTTTACCCATTAATTACATACATTGAGGTAATGATTGTTTTATGAATAATTTAAATATAGAACTTCTCTCTCCTGCTGGTTCATATGAAGCTCTTACTGCTGCGATAAAAGCAGGCGCTGACTCTGTATATTTTGGAGCAGGAAAACTGAATATGCGATCAAGGTCGTCATATAATTTTAGTATTGATGATATTTCTAAAGTTGTTGATATTTGCAATAAAGCCGATGTTAAAAGCTATCTTACACTAAATACTCTAATATATGATGAAGATATTGAATCTGCACTGGATGTGTTAAAAGCAGCAAAATATGCTGGAATAGATGCAATTATTGCTAGTGATATTTCAGTGATACAGATGGCTTACGAGTTAGGACTAAGCGTACATATTTCAGTGCAGGCAAATGTATGTAATATTTCAGCTGTAAAGTTTTTTTCAAAATATGCCGATGTAATTGTTTTAGCACGTGAACTTACAATTAAACAAATTAAGGGGATAACTGATGCGGTAAAAGGAGAGAGTTCTGATACTCCAATATTGGGGCCCAATGGTAAGCCTGTTCGAATTGAAATTTTTACTCATGGCGCTTTATGCGTTTCTGTGTCTGGCAAATGCTATATGAGTTTGGCTAAATATAATGCATCAGCGAACCGTGGAGCATGCTATCAAAATTGTAGAAGATCTTATCGGGTTATTGATGAAACGGATGGAACTGAACTTGTTGTTGATAATAAATATGTCATGTCTCCTAAAGATATTTGTTTGATTAGATGTTTAGATAAAATATTGGATGCCGGTGTTAAAGTTTTAAAGCTTGAAGGGAGGGGGCGTTCTCCTGATTATGTTCATACTGTAACAAAGGTTTATAAAGAGGCCATTGAAAGTATTAAAAATGGTGAGTACGCGAAAGAAAAGATAGATATTTGGGAGAATGAACTTAAAACAGTATTTAATAGAGATTTTTGGCATGGAGGTTACTATTTAGGTGAGAGTTTAGATATTTGGAGTGGTAATGCAAATAATCAGGCAACTAAGAAAAAGATTAGGATTGGTATAGTTACAAAATATTATTCAAAAATAGGTGTTGCAGAAGTTGATCTGAAAGAAGGAAATCTTTCTATAAATGATGAAATAATGGTAATAGGTCCTACCACTGGTGTGGAAAAGAGTTTTGTTTCTGAAATTAGGTTTAATAATTGTGAAGTAAAATCAGCAGAAAAAGGTAGTTTGGTCAGTATACCATTTCCGGTAAAAGTTAGAAGAAATGATAAGGTTTTCATTTTAGAACAGGTTTAATTTAATAAATTGATATTGCTCAGTTATTACTGAATGTGTACAAACAATAAAAAATGTTTCAATTTTGAGAAGGGAGGTGTACAAATAGCATTGTTAATTTTTTTTTGTTATCTATGTAATATAGATATGCTTGTGTAAGTAATTTATATTAAGTAAAGTTTCCTAATAATAATTTCAAAATGAAAAAGGAGAAAAAGATAAATGAAGAAAAATTTATTAATTGTGGGAAGTGTGTTTTTATGTGCAGTTGCAGCATGTATGACTGGTATGGCTGCAGTACCGGTATCTGTTGTCAAATTGAAAAGTTTAACTCCTGTAGATACTTATTATACAGGTAAAACAGTTGCTGTTGGCAGTGATGCTGCAGGCGGAGCTGATGCAAAACCTGGAATATTAGCATTTGATATATCGGCTAGAATTAAAACTGTTAAGCCTGTGGGAAGTCTTGTATTTGGACCTATTTATGATGAAGATGGTAAACTTGTCAGAGAAGGTACAGTTGTTGTTTCTGCTTACAAAGAAAGACAGGAAAATGCTTTGAAAGCAGCTGTTTTAGGAAAAAAAATTGCTGAAGAAGCATTTGCTGAAGCAAAAAGAGATTTTGAAAGATCGGATAAGCTTGCTGCAAAAAATGCTATTAGTCGCAAAGATTACTTAAAAGATAAAACTGCTTTTATGAAAGCCGAATTGACACTTGATGAAAAAACTAATGCTGTAGAACTAGCTAAATGGAATTTGGAATCCTGTGATTTGATAGCTCCTTTTACAGGTGTTGTTACCCAGATATGGAGAGCTGAAAATCGCTGGGCAGGTGATGGTGATGAAGTAATTACTATTCAGCGTATGGATCCAATGATGGTGAAAATACCTTTCCCTCCTGAAATTATTCAAGCAATGAACAAAGATACAAAAGTAATGGTTTATCCACAAGGTACAGATAAACCTGTTGATTCATGGGTTCAGATTCGTTCAATTGATCCAAAAAATATTTATGCTTATGTTGCAAACAAGATTGTTTCGGCCAAACCATTAACAGATGAGGAAATTAAACTTCCTAAAATTTATAAGGTAGCTCCTGTATTACCTGCATATCATAATAATCCAGTGCAGGCTCTCCTTGCAAATAGAAAACCTTCTGATGATAATGTACCTTTTGCTGTTCCCCAGGAATCTATAAGGAAAGATGCAGATGGTTCCTATTATGTATTTGTAGCAAAAGATATGAAAAAAGATTCTAATATTGTTGAAGTTTCAAAAGTAAAAGTTGTCCCTGGAAATATTGTAAGAGATTATACTTTGGGAACTCAGAAAGTCTTTAAAATCCAGTCTCTTAAAGATGCTGGTAACCTAAAAGAAGATGATATTGTAATTGCAGTCTGCTCTAATGATATAAAAGAGGGAAAGGCTGTTTATACTGAGCTTGGATGGCAGTTCCTGCCGGAACAACTTGTAAAGGTTGCTATCCCCCAACTTTCACAGTCAGGTTTATATGTGCCTAAAAATGCTATCCTTACCCAGGCTGCAGGCGAAAACTATGTTTATGTGAATGATGGTGGAAAAGCTAAACTTGTTCCAGTTGAACTTGCTGGAACATGCTTTGGGAATTATGCTATAGTTGGCAATGGTATAAAAGAAGGAGAAGAAGTTGTTGTTGTTAATAACAGATCAGACTTGGGGCTTCTCTATGATGGTTGCGATATTACAGTTGAAAAAACTATATCTTCACCTGAAAGAATCGAACATAAACGTGTGAATGATGTACAGGTTCCATTGGATAAAATTGAATCTACATATTATTATTAGAGTATAGTTATACATCTATTTATAAATTGATTTCTAAAAAAACGCTGTCTTTGACAGCGTTTTTTCTTGACATAATGTCTTTATTAAACAAACTTTATCTTATTAAGAATATAATAAGATAAATCAGTTAATATTGTTATAGGAAGGAGCTAAAGTGATACCCGATTCAGGATGGATTCTAATAACTTTTGTATTGTATTTTATATGTATGTTTTGGATAGGACTGTATTTTTATAGGAGAACAAAGAATCTATCGGATTATGTTTTAGGTGGAAGGAAATTAGGAAGCTGGGTTATAGCAATGAGTGCCCAGGCTTCTGATATGAGTGGTTGGCTTTTAATGGGGTTACCGGGACTTGCTTATCTCACAGGATTACAGGCAGTCTGGATAGCTGCCGGGCTTTCAATTGGAACATATTTTAATTGGAAATTTATTGCGAAACGCTTGAGAGTTTATACTGAGATTGCAGGTGATTCTATCACATTACCTGATTATTTTGAAAATAGGTTTAAGGATACAACAAAAATACTACGTGTTATTTCTTCAATATTTATTCTTATTTTCTTTTTAATTTATACTTCATCTGGGTTTGTTGCAGGAGCAAAACTTTTTAGTTTTATTTTTGCTGTTCCGTATGATATTGCTTTGCTTATTTCTGTATTAGTTATAATAAGTTATACTTTTTTAGGAGGTTTTTCTGCAGTTTGCTGGACTGATTTTTTTCAGGGATTACTAATGTTTTTTGCTGTAATAATAATACCTGCTTACGCATTGTATTTGATTGGTGGTATTAATGCCGGTATAAATGATATCTGTACTGAAAATCCAAATTTATTAAATATATTTAAAATGCCGAATGGTTCTACTCTTGGGTTGATTACGATAATATCTTCTTTAGCATGGGGATTGGGATATTTGGGACAACCTCATATACTTGTCAGATTTATGGCGATTTCATCTTCTGATAAAATAAAAAAATCCAGGCTTATTGCAATGATATGGGTTATTATAAGTTTGGCATGTTCAGTTATTATAGGTGTACTTGGTATTATTTGTTTAAATGATACTCTTTCCGGAACTGAAGCTGAAACTGTTTTTATTGGGCTTATATATCAATTATTTTCTCCTTATATTGGAGGTATCTTTCTTGCCGCGATACTTGCTGCAATAATGAGTACGGCTGATTCACAATTATTGGTAACTTCTTCTGCCATTGCGGAAGATTTTTATAAAGTCATGTTTCGTAGAAGAGCCGGAAATAAAGAGTTGGTGTGGGTTGGTAGAATTGCTGTAATTGTAGTTGCTGTTTTAGCGGCTCTAATTGCACTCAATCCTAATAGCAGCGTGTTGGATCTTGTTTCTTATGCCTGGGCGGGTTTCGGAGCTACTTTTGGACCGTTGGTTCTGATATCTTTATTTTGGAAGCGCATGACGGTTAAAGGTGCTGTTGCCGGGATTATTATTGGAGGTTGTACAGCCTTGATTTGGAAGCAGCTTCATGGTGCTATTTTTGATCTCTATGAAATTGTTCCCGGTTTTTTGTTTTCATCCTTAGCAATATTTGTTGTCAGTTTATTAGATAAGAAACCCAAAAAAGAAGTATACAAAGAATTCAATGAGGTAAATAAGTTGTTACATTAGCTCATTTTACTGAAAATTTTGGATAAATTCATAATAATTTATATCAGGGATAAAATTATATGGAGGATAAAATTTTCCATGTCGTGAATATAATCCATAGATATAGGTGAATGGAGTTTTGTAAATATCAGATGGAAGAGGTTGAAACCAAGTTATCTTTTTTATATTTTCTGATGCAAGCATAATGTCATGTATTGAAACCGGTTGTTTTTTTGTATCTATAGAAATCCATCTGTTGTTAGAGTCGATTACCATCCATCCATTTTTAGTTAATACTTCTGTAACTGCATGTGAAGATATACCAGAGTTTATCAAAGACCAAGCAGTAGAATGGGTTTTAGATTTAGAATAAATTGAAATATGTCTAGTCTTGAGTCCGGAATAATTTAAAATTTTTTCTATAACTCTACTTCTATCATAACATAGCCCTGTCTTAGCTTTGAATAATTCTTTAGGTTCCCTTTTTTGTTCATAAGGAATTCCTTCATTTTTTTGTGCAATGTTGAGAACTGAATTTTGGACAGATAAAATAAATTCTAATTCTTCGTTGTATGTGGGGTGATTTGTTAAGGGAGCAAATGTATTTAAATATTTGGGTATATATTCTTTATCTTCTTTTGTCAGTTTATTATCTACTGAGCTATAATATAAAATAATAATTATACATATAATAATTAAAGTTATTGCTAATAATAATTGCTTTTTGCCTAGTTTCATGTTTTTTTATTATCTTTTTGGAATAGGGTAGTTTAGTTTTTTTGTTATGAATATTCTAAGGTGTGAGAGTAATTTTTTCGAGCAGGATAATATAATGAAGATGTTGTTATTATAAAATAAAACCCGTAGTAATAAAAAAACTACGGGTGAATTGAAGTCTAATCCTTATTTGTTAATGAACTTAGTTTCTTTTTGCTAGAACTTCTGCAAATGATTGGCAGAGTCGGTCAATATTTTTTCCATTGATTCCGGCCAGGCTAATACGTCCTGAATTAACAAAATAAATTGAATAGTCACTTCTAAGCTCAAGTACTTCGTCCACTGATAGCCCTGTGTATGAAAACATACCGCGCTGTTCCTTGATAAAATCAAAGTTCTGTTTAACACCTTTTGCTTTTAAGGTTGCAACAAATTTTTCTCTATAACCATTTATTCTGTTACGCATTTCAGCTACTTCATCTTCCCATTGTGTACGAAGTTCAGGAGTAGTCAGCACTTTTGTTACAATAGCTGCGCCGTGAGCCGGTGGATTTGAAAAGTTTGCACGAACACAAATTTTCATCTGGCTGAATGCTTTTTCAGCTTCTTCAGCAGTTTCTGCTACTAATGTGAAGGCTCCAACACGTTCATTATAAAGACCGAAGTTTTTTGAGAATGAATTAGCGACAATAAAGTTTTTAATTCTTTTAGCAAAATAACGAATACCAAATGCATCTTCATCAAGACCATTGCCGAATCCCTGATATGCGAAATCAAAAAGAGGTAATAATCCCTGTTTTTCCACTACTCTGGCTAATTTTTCCCATTGTTCATGTGAAACATCAACACCAGTTGGGTTATGGCAACAGGCATGGAATAGAACAACATCACCTTTAGCAGCATTGCTCAAAGAGCTAAGCATTTTTTCAAAGTTTAAACCGTTTAGTGAACTATCATAATAATAGTACTTGCATACTTCGATTCCTGCTGCATTGAAAACCTGGTTGTGGTTTGCCCATGTTGGGTCACTTATCCAGATTTTAGCATTAGGGATGAATTTATGGATAAAATCAGCAGCAAGGCGAAGTGCGCCTGTTCCGCCTGGAGACTGCACAGAAACAGCTCTGTTTTCAGCGAGAACTTCACTGTCTTTTCCAAAAACAAGTTCACGAACACATTTACCGTATTCAGGTGTTCCCTGGATACTAAGGTAACTCTTTGTTGTTTCTTCTTTAAGAAGGAGCTCTTCTGCTTTTTTTACACTTTTTAGTATTGGAGTAACGCCTGTTTCGTCTTTGTATACTCCAACTCCAAGATTAATTTTTTCAGGGTTTGTATCTTTTTTAAATGCCTCTGTTATTCCTAATATTGGATCGGCCGGTGCCATTGTAATATTTTCAAACATTTTAAACCTCTTTTATTTTATAAACTTATAATTAATTAAAGAAATATCTTCGAAATACCTCTAACGGGTAATTGGTGATGGACCGCCGTTAAGTATTTCTTCAGTTAAACCCGGGAATTTTTTAATGTTTTCCTGGAATTGTGCTGCGAGTTTATTTGCACTCTGCCAGTAGAGTTCTTTATCTTCCCAACTGTTTATCTGATCTAAAATAGAGTTGCAGGATATATCTGGGCATGTTTCAGGAACAGCAACTTTAAATACTGGATGAGCATTATATTTTACATTGTCCAGTTTCCCTTCAAGAGCTGCTGTGACCATTGCTCTTGTATCTTTTAGTGACATTCTTTTTCCTGTGCCATTCCAACCTGTATTTACCAAGAAGACAGATACATTTGGATTTTCTTCAATTCTTTTTGCTAAAATATCAGCATAAACCATTGGCATACGGGCAAAGAAAGGTTCACCGAAGTAAGCAGAAAACGTAACTTGAGGTTCATTTACACCAACTTCTGTTCCTGCAAGCTTTGATGTGTACCCTGATAAATAGTGATATTTGGCCTGAGGTATAGATAATTTAGAAATAGGAGGCATAGTTCCTGATGCATCTGCAGTTAAAAAGACTATGGTTTTTACGTTTTTGCCCATACCATGATCTACTTTGTTAGGAACGTTTTCAAGGCCATAGCCAATTCTGGAGTTTTGAGTTAAACTAATATCTGTAAAGTCAAGGTCTAAATCATTTATGCCTTTCTTTTCTACTACATTTTCAACAAGTGCTCCTTCTTTTATTGCACTCCATATAATTGGTTCTTTTTCTTTTTCAAGGTCTATCCCTTTAGCATAACAGCCGCCTTCAAAGTTGAAAACAGTGTTTTCTGATGTCCAGCCATGTTCATCATCCCCAATGAGAAGCCTTTTTTCATCAGCTGATAATGTTGTTTTTCCTGTTCCGGAAAGACCAAAGAAAAGAGCTGTGTCATTTCCATCCATTGCAGTATTTGCTGAACAATGCATAGGACAGATATCCATATCAGGAGCTATGAAGTTCATCCATGAGAATACAGATTTCTTTCTTTCTCCTGCATAATGTGTACCACCAATAATAACAATATGCTTTGAAAGATGTGTAACTATAAATGCTTCAGAACTTAAGCCTAACTCCTGCCAGTTATCGATCTGCAGGTCAGATGCAGATATAAGAAGCAATTTTTCCTTAAAATTATTTAATTTACTTTTGTCATCCAGTTCTCTTAGAAGCTTTGATAAAAAGAAACATTGATGTGGGTATTCTGATACTACTCTAACATTTTGTGAGCTTTTTGGATCTGCACCTACACAACCGTCGAAAACATATATTTCATCTTTCTCTGATAAGTATGATGTAATTTTTGAAAATAAAATATTAAAATTATCTTCTGATATAGGTTTATGTACTTTATTCCAGTTGACAAGATGTTCAGTTTTTTCTTCTTTTACTAACCATCTGTCCTTAGGTGATCTTCCGGTGTGTTTGCCTGTCTCAACAAGTAATGCACCAGTTTTTGTATATTTACCATGACCTTTTTCTACAGAAAGTTTACAAAGTTCTTTTCCGTCTATATTTCTTTGAATCTTTGCTGTTTTTATTCCAAGATAATCTAAATTAATATTCATTTTTAATTACTCCTAAATAAGTTTAAGAAAGTTTATATTATAATTTATAACATAATATCGAACATATGCTATTTAAATCTAATTCTTTTTACAGTATTATAAGAATAAATACAAAATTGTTCATGCAGAGAACATATTTGTTTGCTGTTTGTTTAATACGTCATAAAGTCAATTACTATAGTAATTGGTTTGTAACAGTGTAGATATCGAGGTTGTAATGAACTTTTATTCAGCGAAACTAAAGTATTATAGAAAAAAAGAGAGGCTCTCTACAAATGAATTTTGTAAGATAGCGAATATAGGAAGGACAACTCTCTGGAAATGGGAAAATAATAAAAAAGATCCTACAGAAGCAAATGTGAGAATGATTGCACATATACTTAATGTGCATGTATCAGAATTGTCTGATTTAGAAGAAAAACCTGTGACAGAGAATGTTTTTAATGGTAGGATTGTTGATTCATGGATTTCTCTTGCAGACCCGGATGAAAAGAAGAGAATGCAGCTTGAGGAAGAGTTTATTGCTAAAATTAGGCAGCAGCAGTATGAACTTCGACAGGCTACTATAGTTATTAAAGCTTTATTATCTTCTATGCATACACTTTTTTATGTAAAAGATACTAAGTTGAAATACATAACTGCAAATGCCTCATTTCTGAAAAATGTTTCATTGGTCTCTAATTATCGGGTTTCCGGAAAAGATGATGAAGATTTCTTTCCGGCTCATGAGGCTAAAAAAAATCATATGCAGGATGAAGAAGTTTTAATAACAGGAAAACCGATTATAAAGTTTGAAGATTATATTCCAGGTACAAGAAAGAAAAAGTGGGGGTTAATTTCAAAGTTACCTATATTGGATTCAACTGGTAAGATTGCAGGAATTGTGTGCACGATTGTTGATATTACATCTCGTAGGAAAACTGAAGAAATTCGACAACTGCTTGAGAAAACACTTAATAATTCCCTTGATGTTGTATGGCTCCGTGAACCTCCTCCAGGAAATAGACTTATTTATGTTTCAGAGTCAGTTAAAGCTATTTGTGGTTATCCTGCATCTGAGTTTTTTGAAAACAGAGATTTTTGGTTGGAAAAGTGTATTCATCCTGATGATAGGGGCCAGCAGAGAGAATTTCGTGATTCTAAATCATGGCCTCATATACGCAGGTATAGGATTATTAATTCACAGGGTGAAATTCGCTGGGTTGAGTCGAGTATTTTTTATAAAGATTTTATTGATCAAAAATGTGTTGGATGTATTGATCGTGATATAACTGATATTGTCAATGATAAAGTTAAAAATAGAGAAAGTGAGAATTACTGGAGAGCTGAGGAAAAACGTTGCCTGGCAAGAAAAATGAAAGAAAGGGGTATTTCTGCTGAGCTTATTGGTGATGTAACCGGTTTGGATATGAGAGAAATTAAAGAGTTTTGATAGAGAAGGTCTTTTTTTATTACAAGAAAAGGAGGAGTAAATGAAAGCTTCACCATTGGGAAAGGTTGCGACTTATAAAGATAAGTATGATAAAAGTTTATTATTTCCTATAGATAGAGATGAGAATAGAAAAATATTGGGTGTAAATAGTGATTCTTTACCATTTTCTGGTCATGATATATGGAATGCTTTTGAACTTTCCTGGTTAAACGTTAAAGGAAAGCCTGAAATAGCAGTGTGTCGATTTATTATTCCGTGTGATTCAAAATATTTAATAGAATCAAAATCATTTAAGCTTTACCTTAATTCTTTTAATGGAAGTGTTTTTGATTCTGCTGATGAGGTAAAAAGTATACTTTATAAAGATATTTCAAAAGCTACTGATTCTGATATAAAAATAGAACTTTATCGCGAACGTGAATTTCTAAACTTTTGTATCACAACTCCTGAGCATATATGTTTGGATAATTTAGATATCACATGCAAAGATTATAATATTAATTCTGATTTGTTGTGTTTAGATGAATTGACCAATATATCTACAGAAGAGGTTATTTATTCAAATCTTCTGAAATCAAATTGTCCTGTAACCGGGCAGCCTGACTGGGGCACCGTAATAATAGGTTATAAAGGGAGAAAAATTAGTCATGAAAGTCTGCTTAAATATATTGTATCTTTCAGGAATCATAATGGTTTTCATGAACATTGTTCGGAACAGATTTTTGTAGATTTGATAAATAAATGTGATCCTGAAAAATTATCAGTCCAGGCAATGTATACCAGAAGAGGAGGGCTCGATATTAATCCTATCCGTACAAATGATCCTAATTATAAAATTCCCGCTTTAGTCAGATTGTTCAGACAGTGATTCTATGGAAAATTAATAGCTTTTTATATATAAAACTATTTGTTTCCTTACTGCAAAAGAATTAGCTCCATCAGCAAAAAAATAATATGAATGTTCTGGCAAAACCTATAGATAAAACTTTATTTGAGTTGATAATATCAATAAGTTTTGAATTGCTAAATGCACCAACCATCATTCCAAATGCATTGAGTGCAAAATAATACCCAAAAGCTTCTTTTGTGTCATGAAACCCGACAATATAGATGTCTGAAGAGCCTCCTATAAAGGAAAAAAAGGGAAGACGCTGGCGGATGAGATTATTACATAAAAAACGTACTTTCCATTTTAATTTTCTTCTACAGTGGCTTTTTCCGAGTTGTTTAATGATAAAAACCACTGCTTTTTATAGGAGAAGAATAAAAATATCAGCAGTAAAATCATAGAAATAGGACACAATATTAGTGCTCCATTTGCTCTCCATTCCATTAAATATCCACCTATTGGTGCTGCAAGACACCACATTCCCATTCCCACAATATAAATTAAACCTACTACAGTTCCCTGAAGTTTTTTACTAACAAAAGAAGATAATAAACTAATTAAAAGGCAGAAAAGCATGACATCGCCTGCAGCTACAGGCAGAGCTGTAAACCACATTATATAGTGTGATATTATGTTGTGTGGGAAAAAAGATACTGCATAGGTAATACAAACACCAAATGTACCTATTACAGAAGAAATGATAATAAGCTGAGTGGTATTTACGAAACGTTGTAGTATTGGAATAAAAATACCGGTAGATACGATTAGCCATAAACCTATTAGACCAATAAATATGCCTACTGCTTTTACGTCATAGCCAAAGACTGTTTTGGTTACCACAGGGGCAAAATTGTAATACGTTCCCCATGAAAACTGATCCAGTATATGGATCACCATCAGTAGATAGAAAACTTTATTACTGAAGATCTCTTTTATATTTGAAGGATTAAAATATTCTTTTAAACTTTGTTTGTTTTTATAATATAGGGTTTCAGGAAATGAAATTTTTGCATAAACAAATATTAACAGTGATATAGCTATTAGGATTATAAATGGTAGCATAAAAGGGTATCCGAATGGTTTAAAATCTCCAAGCCACCCTCCAATCATTGGACCAAGCGATGCCCCTATTCCAATAAAAAACTGAATAAAAGCCTGTCCGTTTATTTTCTGTTCATCTTTTGTAACATCATTTATTGCAGCGGAGCATACTGCTCTTATTGCCCAGAAAAATGAATATAATGTAGCGCCTATTACAAAAATCCAAATATTGCCGATAATGAGTGCTATCACAGCTAGAAGACCAAGGAAGAACATACCGGAAGTGGAAACGTATACTATTTTCTTTCTTCCAAGCATATCAGAAATTGATGCAAAAACAGGATTTGCCAGCATTCCGGCAAACCTAAATAATGACATAAATAAACCGTAAATTATTCCTCTCTCTGCTACAGATAAACCTGTAGACAGCATTGTTGACTGGTCGGAAAAAAACAGGAATATGAAAACAGGAGTTGAAAGTCCTGTAGCAAATTCGGATATTGATAGAGTTATATAAATTGATTTGAGCCTATGCGGCGGTAACCATTCTTTAAATGATTTTATATATGATGTCATGAGAAATCTTGTATTTGAGTTAATAAAAAAAGAAGATAAAAGACTATGCAGCATTATAAACAATTTAACACAAATAATCAAGTTGAAAATAATTTTTAATTCTTAATTGTTTATCGATAATTGATAATTGTTAAACAATTCCTTGATCCAACATAGCATCTACTACTTTTACAAAACCTGCAATATTTGCACCGTTTACGTAATTATCGGGTGTGTTATATTCTTCGGCTGCTTCCAAACAGGTTCTATGTATATTCTTCATAATATTCTGGAGTAGTCGGTCAACCTTTTCCCTTGGCCAGCTTATTCTCATGCTGTTCTGGGCCATCTCAAGTCCGGATACTGCTACACCACCTGCGTTTGCTGCTTTGCCTGGAGCATAGAGTAAGTTATTGTCAATAAAAATATTAACTCCTTCTGGAGTTGTAGGCATGTTTGCTCCTTCGCTAACTAGAAAAACTCCATTATTAATTAGATTTTGAGCATCTTTAGCACTGATTTCATTTTGTGTTGCAGAAGGAAAAGCACAGTCTGCTTTATGATTCCATAAGGGGTTATGGTCTAGATTTGGATTTACCGGAGTATAAACTGCTTTAGGATATTTTTCGCAATACTCTTTTATCCTGCCTCGTCTTATATTCTTTAATTTCATTATATAATCCAGCTTTTTACGGTTAATACCGCTTTCATCATAAATATAACCGGATGAATCTGACATGGTAACAATCTTACCATCAAGTTCCAATATCTTTTCTGCAGTGTATTGCGCAACATTTCCTGATCCTGAAATCAAACATACTTTTTTGGCTAGATTAGTATTTCTTGTATTTAACATTTCAGCAGCCATATAAACATTGCCATATCCTGTAGCTTCTGGGCGGATAAGACTTCCTCCCCAGTTTATTCCCTTACCTGTTAAAACTCCGGTAAATTCTTTTGCAAGTTTTTTATACATGCCGAAAAGAAAACCGATTTCTCTGGCACCTACACCTATATCTCCTGCCGGGACATCCGTGTTTGGACCGATATGGTGAAATAGTTCACACATAAAACTTTGACAGAATCTCATTACTTCATTATCTGATTTTCCTTTGGGATCGAAATCAGAACCTCCTTTTCCTCCTCCCATTGACAGTGTTGTAAGGGCATTTTTAAATACTTGTTCAAATGCCAGGAATTTTAATATTGATAAATTTACCGAAGGATGAAAACGAAGGCCTCCTTTGTATGGTCCCAGGGCGCTGTTCATCTCAACTCTAAAACCTCTGTTTACAACTATTTTTCCAGAATCATCCATCCATGGAACACGAAACATAATGATTCTTTCCGGTTCTACTAACCTTTCTAAAATACTTCCTCGTCTGTATTGAGGGTTTTTGTCTAAAACAGGTTTTATTGATTCCAATATTTCATTTACAGCCTGAAAGAATTCTTTTTGATTAGGATCTCTTGATTTTACCTGATTCATTATATTTTGCATATTATTTTCTCCTTTTTCGATGTTTAAACAATAATTGCTGCCTGTGAATTTCTACCGTTTAACTTTATTTTTAATGGCTTGTTTAATTGAAAATGTTGAAGATATTTATATTCTTTTAATGTTGCTTTTGTACTTATTTTTTTTAGATTTATAAAAGAGTTTTGGTTGGCTGAAACTGTTATATAAGCAATTCCCATAGAACATATATTGTGGAAGAAGTGGGATCCTTGAGATGGTTCGGTATTGACAGTTTCTGTGTTTAACTCTACAATTGCTTTTACTCCTGATATATCACTCCATTTTACAGGGATACCCAGGTGTTTGTCTGATGAGCCCCATCTTCCCGGTCCAATAAGCAGATATCTTTTATTTTCTTTTATCAGCTTATGATTTATCTTTGATATTTCTGATGCAATTTTATTAGAATCATTTGTAACAAAGTCCGTCTGTGATATAAGGACAATATTGCTTATATCTGATATGATACCATTTCCCATAGATTGCTCTGAATAGCAAAAGGCTTCTTTAATATCTTTAGGAGTAATTTCTGTTTTTGTATTACTTTTCTGAACTGTCATCGGTCTGATTTGTAATAAAATGAATTCGGGAATGGTCTGTTTTTTTAAGTTTATTGCAAATTCAATTTCAACAGGGCTGCCCATTGCTGTTCTACATATGTGTAAAATATCTTTTAATATTTCAGGCAGAGGAAATTCATTATATTTTAATATATTAGCAAAAGTAATTATATTCAGATTTTTTGAATTGTATGCATCAGTTATTCTGTGGTCATGTACTGAATAACTGCTAAAAAGTTCTCTAAGTTCTTTTCCTTTAGATACTTCATTAAAAATTTCTTCGATTTCAATTTTTTGCAAATACTGTTTGGTAGCAGGAGAGATATTTTTTTTGCTGAACATATTTAATGCAAATAGATTTTTTTGTGAATTCTTAAGGATATCATCTACAGTTGTAAAATTGGGCATGATTTGCGGGTGCTCAGGTGAAAAACGTAAAGAGTTTTCTCCTTCAACAACAGTTTTTCCGAAACCTAGGGCAATGTTAGCTATTCCTTCTTCAGGTTTCATTCTTGAAATTGGGTAAAAGTTATATGATTGTGCAACTCCTGATATCGCGGGGAAAAAGTATTCTCCATATTTACAGCCCACTGCCTGTTGGATTATGACCGCCATTTTCTCTTCTTCAATCCGTTGAGATATGCTTTTAGATAAGTTCTTCGAAGCTTGCAGATATGTTGAGGCATATACTTTTTTCACAGCTTCTAAAAGTTGCTGCAGTCTTTTGGTGGTCTCTGGAATATTATTTGGGATAATATATGTATTATAAATCCCTGCAAAAGGATGAGTATGAGAGTCTTCAAATAAACTGGAAGAGCGGATGGCTAATGGATATTTAATTTGTTCTATGTAATGCTTAAGATTCTTTTCAAGATTTAATGGTAGTTTTGCTTTTATGAAAAGATCAATTATATTGCTATCATTAAGTTTTTTATCACAAATATTTTTAAGATTATTATTGTCTAGAAATATGTCAAAATATTCTGTGGAGATAACTAGAGTTTTGGGAGTCTTTATTTTTATTCTTTCATATTTCTTATGTATATTTTTATTTTTCTGGAGGAGGGGAGTTATAAATGCTAGACCGCGTGCTTTGCCTCCAAGTGATCCTTTTCCTATTTTTATAAAATCTGTGTCAGGATCAAAATTAGTAAATGAGAAATCAGTTACAATTCCTTTTTGATGTCCGTATCTACGTCTGTTGAGACAGTAAATCATTATTCTCTTGGCGCCTTCAACAGTATCGAAATCTGATAACGATAAAGAACGGATAATTGAAGCCAGTACTACTTCAGAACGTGCTATTAGCCAAGTTGAGAAATGGTTGCCGTTTGCATGAAATTGAAATGATTCATTAGGAATGGAAGGGAGGAGTTTTTCCATTTCACGTAAATTTGAAGCTCTGGTTATTTCTTTTCCATCAGGATATCTGAATATGAACTCTCCGAATGCTAAGTTTTTTGTAAAAAACCGTCTTATTTCAGAGTGTAGGTTTGGTGCATTTTTATTAACGAAGAGGATTGATTTTTTCTTAGCTTTCTCTCTATTGGTTTCTTCATTACTTAGTAGTAGAAAAGGTTTTTCAGGTGCTTCTTTTCTTATAAGTTCATTAAGTTGGAATCCTGCATTATTTGCTTCTTTATTTTTAATTTTAAAGTTAGTATCAGATATTATTCCCAGAATATAGTTTTTATATAGTCTGAATTTATGTTCTGCTTCTTCATAACTTTTTGCTAAAATTATTTTAGGACGGGCTCGCATTCTCAGTAAACGTTCTTCTTCGTTGAGAGATTCTTCGATTACTGCTTGTGTCTGGAGTACTATTTCTTTATATAATACAGGAAGAAGTGAAGATAGATATGTAGGAGAATCTTCAACAAAAATTATTACTCTTACCTTTGCTTTTTTAGTATCACTTGAAACGTTCATTTCATCTTCTACGCTTTTAATGATTGCGAGAAGCAAGTCAGTATTTCCGTTCCATACGAATGAATTGTTTACACTGGAAGAAAAATTTATATCTTTTTTAGCTAAAGGAACAGTATCATGAGCTAGAACTAAAACTGGTAGTTCAGGATGATTTTTTTTCAGTTTATTTCCTAAATAATATGGATCAGGATCGTCATATCTAGGCATTGTTATGGCTAGATCAAAATTCTTTTTTGAAAGTAGGACAAGAGCTTCTTCGCTTGATGAGACCCATGTTAGTTTAGGGGGAGATGAGAGGTTGAGACCCTTGTATTCATTGACTATTCGTTCTGCCAGTCTACCATCTTCTTCTAGTATGAATGCATCATACGGAGACGAAACCAGAAGTATTTCTCTGATTTTATTAGGCATAAGCTCATGGAATATTTTGAACGAAGATTCAAAGAATTCCCTGTCAAAATATTTTTCATAATTTTTTTCTGTTATTTTCATAACAGTTCCAGTTTTTCGTCTTATTGAAGATTTTGATTTCACGTTCAAGCTTATTGTCATTATAACACAGTCGTATATATAAAACAATGAACTTGTATCTTCAGTCTATCTTTTTAAAAATAAATTAGAAAAATAATACAAAACTTAACTTGAAGAATTAGAAATTTATTGTTTATTAAGAACTCAATTAATTAAAAATGAAAGAGAATTCGGCGGGGTAGCTCAGTTGGTAGAGCAGAGGACTGAAAATCCTTGTGTCGGCAGTTCGATTCTGCCCCTTGCCACCACTTTTTTAAAATTATGATTGATTGTACCGGCGGCGGGGTAGCTCAGTTGGTAGAGCAGAGGACTGAAAATCCTTGTGTCGGCAGTTCGATTCTGCCCCTTGCCACCACTTCTTCTTATTATACTAGATATTTATACTTCCAATAACATATAAAAGTTTTATTAAATCTGTAAATTTTTTTATGTTGTGATAATTATACCCGGTTTATTTGCAGACTGATAAGATAAAGATTTCAGATAATCAAAAAGGAAGAATTTTTGATTCCAATATCCGACTCCGGGTGTCTTATCACTTGAATTGGAGGAATCTGCTATTGCATGAGGCGTAATGCTATAGATAGCGATGCGATGCCAGAAAGAGAGAAGGTAAAACTTCTCTCATATACAGTTCTTTCTTATATCTATATCTGATTGGTGGTATACATGAAAACTGATATTCACAGCAAGTATAAGATGCAGTTTTTTAGCTGTTAACTTTGATCTATTAGATAACTATAAAAAGGATAATGGCAAATATAAAATATTTGCCATTATCTGGTGATATTAATTTTTCCAATAGACAAGTTATTCTTTTGAATCAACGTCTGTATCTGGTTCTGGGTCAGTTGATGTTTCAACTTTCTGAATAGTCTCTTCGGAATTAGTGTTGTTCTCTTCTTCTATTGAGCCTTTAGAATCTTGTTCTTCTTCTTCATTCTCTTTATCAAATTTTACTTCTACAAGTTTTGCAATGCTTGCTATTATATCATTTTTACCTCTGAGATCCATTATTCTTACACCTTTTGAGGCTCTTCCAATTGTACGGATTTCGTCAGTAGGAATTCTGACCGTTTGCCCGTTTCTAGTTGTGATTAATATCTCATCACCTTTTTCTACCTGAAGAGCAGATATAACTTTTTCATCATCACTGAGTTTAATGCTTACCACACCTTTTGCTGCTCGCTTTGTCATTCTATATTTATTAATATAGCTGCGCTTGCCCATACCGGAATCACTAATGACCAGAACCTGAGGTGAATCATCAATATCCTGTATTTCATCAGATTCATCTTCTAATTCATCCGATTCAATATCTGTATCGATGATATCTTCTTCTGATCCATCATCTTCTATAGGAATATCATCATCTTCACTATTAGGTGCTACAGCAAGCATACTTACAAGGCTGTCTCCCTCAAGTTTGAATTTAATTCCTGTAACACCTCTGGCAGTTCTGCCCATTGGTCTAACATCTGACTCTTTAAACCTGCAGGCCATACCTAATTCACTGCTCATAAGGATTTCGTAAGAACCATCAGTTAATGCTACATCAATTAAATCATCATTATCTTCAATGGATATTGCTCTAATTCCACCTTTTCTCAGGTTTTTAAATGCAGAAAGACATGTTTTCTTAATATAACCATTTTTTGTTGCCATAGTTATAAATAGATCATCACGTTCGACATCATCATGCTTAACGGTAAGCATAGCTTTAATCTGTTCTCCGGGATCAACCTTTATTAAGTTAATAATAGCTTTGCCTTTTCCTGTTCTGCTGCCTTCTGGTATTTCGTAGACATTCAGCCAATACATTGTACCCTTATCAGAGAAAAAGAATATAAGGTCATGACTGTCAGCGACAAAAAGATGTTCAATATAATCATCATCTTTTGTATCCATACCTTTAACGCCTTTTCCACCTCTATGCTGTGTTTTAAAAGTATCAGTATGTACGCGCTGGATGTATCCTGTACTTGAAACATTTATCACACATGCATGACGTTCAATTAAATCTGCAATAGAATAATCATCTGCTGCATGTACTATTTCTGTTCTTCTTGGAGTTGCGTATTTGTCTCTAACTTCAATAAGTTCTTCTTTTACTACATTAAGTCTTAGCTGTCTGCTGGCAAGCAGAGATTTTAAGTATTCAATATGCTTGATTAATTCATTATATTCATTTTCCAGATCTTCTATAGCAAGGCCGGTTAATTGATGTAATCTCATTTCGAGAATTGCATTTGCCTGAATTGTTGTTAATTCAAATCTCTCCTGTAACGCCTGAGCTGCTTCTTTTTTATCTCTGGATTCTCTAATAATCTTAACAACTTCATCAATATTTTTTACAGCTACCAGTAAACCTTCTAAAATATGAGCTCTAGCTTCTGCTTTTCTGAGTTCATATTGGATTCTTCTGGTTACAACTTCAAGTCTATGATCTATATACGCCTGAAGTATCTGCTTTAGGGTCATTACTCTAGGTCTGTTCTTGTCAACTACGAGTAATGAGCAGGCAAAACCGGTTTCAAGTTGAGTGTGAGCATATAATTGATTTAGTACAACACTTGCCATCGCATTTCTTTTGACTTCGATTACAATTCTAATGCCTACTCGTCGGCTGGTTTCATCACGTAAAGCTGATATTCCTGTAATTCTCTTATCACGAACTAAATCAGCTATTTTCTTTACCATATTTTCTTTATTTACAGCATATGGTATTTCTGTAACAATAATTTGTTCTTTGCCGTTATTTTCTTCTATTTCGGCCTTAGAACGAATTTTTATTACTCCGCGTCCAGTATGGTAAAGTTTATGTATTTCGCTTACACCTCTAATCATGGCTCCAGTTGGAAAGTCGGGGCCTTGAACATATTCCATTAGTTCTAGGATTGTTGCAGTAGGATAATCCAAAAGATGGATAGTTGCATCAATAACTTCTCCTAGGTTATGGGGAGGAATATTGGTTGCCATCCCTACGCCAATACCTGTTGCTCCATTTACAAGCAGGTTTGGAAATCTGGCGGGAAGTACTTCCGGTTCATTTGTAGATTCATCAAAGGTAGGCATCATATTGACAGTATCTTTGTCAATATCTGCAAGAAGTTCTTCCGCAAGGCGTTCCATTCTACATTCTGTATATCGGTATGCTGCAGCTGGATCACCGTCAATACTACCGAAGTTACCCTGTCCATCAATTAGAGGTTCTCTCATGGCAAAGTCCTGTGCCATTCTGACCAATGTATCATAGACTGAAGAATCGCCATGTGGATGGTAATTACCTATAACTTCTCCAACTACCTTAGCGCTTTTTGTGTATGAGTGAGACTTGGTTAAGCCAAGTTGCTTCATTGCATACAAAATACGGCGGTTACCCGGTTTCAGTCCATCTCGGACTTCAGGTATTGCTCTCCCTACGTTAACACTTAGTGAGTATTGAAGATATGCTGTATGCATTATGTCTTCAATATTAATAGGGATATCATTTTGAGTAATATCAGGCGTTTCGGTCATATTAGGGGTCGGTCTCCTTTTTGTTATCTACTATATTTATATATCTAAATAATTAATTCATTTTAAATATTAATCTTGTTCCCATTAGCTTAATTTCTATTTATATACGAACTTGCAGTAAATAAATATGCTAATAATACACTATATATTGTTGTTTTTCATAAATTAGAAAAAAAGACAAATTTCAAGAAGGTGATTTTCTTCGTTGGAATATATTTGAAAAAGTTGCAGTTTCGAATTTTATACCTTAGTATAATGCAAATAAAAGTTTGCTATAACTCCTCTTGAAATACTGAATAAATTTACATATATTTTTTATAATTAATTTACTACATAATGAGTGATAAACAAGAGCAGGAAAACCTACAGGTAAACTTTTTATTGTTATATCTACAAAAACATTAAATAATGCTTGTGTATTTATGGATTATGTAACAAATTATATTGCTTTTTTATATTCTTTATTATTTTTTTAATAAAATATTAGATATGGGCTAATCTTATAACTGGAACAAAATAGTTTTTTTAGTCAGGTGATTGACCTGAAGGAAATTTAAGGAATCATTTGAGTTAGATTTTAGCAAAATAGTCAAAAATAAAAATACCTTTGGTATAATCAGGATGAATAAAGTAGAATTAGAAATAAGAGAAAATACTGAGATAAAGAATTCAAGTGTTAATTACTTTGAAGCAAATGTGTTGTTTTCTAAAAAATTTATTGGATTTAAAGGACATTTTCCAAATAATCCTATTCTGCCGGGAATTTGTATTGTAAAAGCTCAAATTGTTGCTTTGGAAAAGTTACTGGGCAAAAGTTGCCTGTTAAAAAAAATGATTTCAGTAAAGTTTTATTTACCTGTGGTGCCTGGTAGCTATTTAAAATATGATACTAAACTTGAAAGAAATGCGAATGAACCAAGCATTATGCTGAGATCAAAAGTAACTTGTAATGGGAAAAGAACAGCTCAACTTAAACTTTTGCTTGAGTCCCAACAGATGATGGAATAATTATATTTATGGTTGATCGAAGAAAAAAAGGAAATTATTTTAAAATTGATGCCGATGCTCCTAAGTCTTTGAATATCAATTTAACTCGAAGAGTGAATTTTAACGAAGTTGATGTAATGGGAATTGTTTGGCACGGAAGGTATTGCCAGTATTTTGAAGAGGGGAGTGCCGCTTTAGGTAGACAATGTGGTTTATCGTATGAAGATTATCTGAATGCAGGCGTTTTTGCTCCGATTGTACAGCATCATGTGGACTATTATCAACCATTATTTCTTGATGAGGAATTTACTATTTATGCGTCGCTTATTTGGAATGAGGGTGCACGACTGAACACAGAATTTAAATTGATTAAAAAGAATGGCGTTATTGCAGCTACAGGTTATAATGTGCAGATGTTTATAGATGCAATATCCAAAGAACCTTATTTTGAACAGCCTGAATTATTAAAGAAATGTCTAAAAAGCTGGAAAGACGGAGTTTTTGAATGTCTTCAAAATTGAGTAAAGTTTTAGTTGCTGATTATGACATGATCACTCCATATGGGGTAGGGGTGGAGAAGTGTTGGAAAGGATTATTAGATCATAAATCTGCTATTCAGTTATTGGATAGAATAGAAACAGAACATTTTATTGCCAAAAACGGGGCAATTATTCCAGGGCTTAATCCAAGCCTGGATAAATCGCTTGTGATGCAAATGTTAGATGAATTATTTGATAAAAGAGATTTTAAAATAGAAGATGAAAGTGCTCTTTTGCTTGCTACTGCAACAGGTGAAATTGATTTACTTGAAAAAGATGTTCTTGTAGACAAAACTCATTCAGACAGAAGTAATTTGAGATTTTTATTAAGTAAAATAGAAAAAAAATTAGGCCTGAAGAAAGGTACCGGTGTTTTAGTTTCGTCAGCATGTGCTTCTGCTAGTGTAGCAATTGCAAAAGCCGGGATTATGATTTCTTCGGGAGAAACAGATTGTGCTATTATTGTTGCATGTGATTGTTTGAGTGAGTTTACCTTTTCAGGATTTTCAGCATTAATGGCGCTATCATCTGATATTGCTAAACCTTTTGATAAAGATAGAAGTGGTTTAAGTTTGGGAGAAGCTGCCGGTTATATTGTACTAGTAAACGAAGAAAGAGCCAGAAAAAATAATATATCAGTATCAGGAGAAATTGTCGGGTGGGGATTGAGTAGTGATGCTTATCATATGACAGGTCCTTCTCCTGATGGAGCAGGATTAGCTGATGCGATAAAAACAGCACTTCATAAAGCCGGTTTAAAAGCTGAAAATATCAACAGTATATCAGCTCATGGCACTGGAACTCTATATAATGATTCTATGGAAATTAATGCTTTTAAAACTGTATTTAACAAACCTATACCTTCGTACTCTATAAAGGGCGGTACGGGGCATACACTTGGGGCTGCCGGATTAATTGAAACTATTCTGGCATTAAAAAGCATTAAAACCGGCATTATTCCTCCTACAATTGGTTTTTGTGAAGCTTCTGATGATTTTGATAAAGGTTGGATATCATCAGAAAAACGGATTATATCAAATAAGTATATGTTAAAAGTTAATGCCGGTTTTGGGGGAATAAACGCAGCATTGATTTTAAAGCATAGCTGAAGTTTTAAATAATTGTTGTCGTAAACACTATTATTTGATATAATATTCCAAGTAAAGATGTTAAAATTATCTATAACGATAAAAACTTTATTGTTGGATACATATTGATAACTGTTATAATAAGTAGATGGGGTGAATTATTTTTATATGTTTCCAGTAAGAGTTTTTTGTTAAATTTTTTATGACTTTGAAACATACATATTTTTTAGGAGAATTAAAATTGAAAATCAGACTTTCTTCGTTTTCGCTTGCATTAGTTTTATTGTTTGTTCTTTGTGGATGTAGCAAAAACACTACAGATAAACCTCAAAAAAAACAAGTAGTAATTTTTAGTAACATTTTCAGTAAAGCTTTTGAAAAAGAATTTTTTGTGAATAAAATTCTTTTTCCTCTGGGGAAGAAAATGGATATTGACATTAATTATATGGAAATTGAAGGTGTGCCTGGCTTGAAAGATATGGAAGAAAGATCAGAACAGTATAGAATTTCTGCAGATATTGAACTAGGACCTTTTGGTACTATGGCCAATTTAATTAAAGAAGATTATTTGGCAGATTTATCTGTTACAACAGAATTCTGGAAAAAACTTGATGTAATTCCTGCGTTTAGAAATGGTATTGGCAAATATGAGAGAAAGTTTTTCATGCCTATTATTGGGAATATTTATGTAATGATGATTAATAAGAAGGCTTTACCATATTTGCCAAAAGGAGCTGATTATAATAATCTCACCTGGGAGCAGTTTGTTGAATGGTCTATTAATATGAAAAAATTTAATGGCTATGGACGTACAGTTATGAGCGGTGTTTCCCAAAATTCTTTTATTTACCAGTTTGGATCATGTGCCTTATCTTATGGAGGTAGCTTCCCTGATATTGATTCAGAAGGAGCAAGAAAAGCCTGGAAGATTTTTGAAAGAATTGCTGAAGCCAATGCGTTTGTTCCTAATATTAGAATTGTTGGAGATTGTACGACTGTTTTGCAGACACATCAGGCGTGGCTTACTGTTATAAACAGCACTAGAGCCTGTGAAGTTTATACTATGGATCCGGATAGCTTTATTATTGCCTCAATGCCGAAAGGAGATATGGGAAGAGGGGCTATTTTAGGATTTTCCGGTATGGCGGTTATGAAAAATTCAAAAAACCTAAAAACTGCACTTAAGATTTTGAAATATTTTTCTGAACCTAAGATACAGATAAAGGTTGCTCGGGGAACAGGTGGTTTTTTCCCGGCAACACTGGGGTCTTTAAAATATTTAGGGAATAAAAAACAGGATGTTGTAATTAAAAAAGCTGTTGATGAACTGAATAGAAGTGATATTATCGTATCAAATGTACCAAGTCAGGATTATATTAAGTGGGAAGTTGTGAAGCAGCTATTTGATAATATTTTCCAGAATATTGTTCTTCCTAAAAAGGAACTCAGTGATAATATGCTTAAATCTGCTGCTAAAGAACTTGAGTTATTAAAAAAACATTGATTCAGTTTATTGACGGTATCTTTTTTATAATTCCGCGAATAAGGTTTTTCGCAAATCTTATCCTGTAAATCATCTTCTCTGAAAATTTCCAATAACCTTCGCTTCCTTGTGTCAATCCCAGTTTAAGCATTGCATAGAGTGAGCTGACACCATAGTTGCCCGAATAGTAGGTTTTTCCTTTACCTACAAATCCGGCAAAGTGTGCATCGCTACTTCCGGTAACAGCTCTATGAATATTATTTTTACGCATTGATTCAAGAGCTGCAATGTTATAATGAGAACCATAGCCCGGAACTGCGTTTGTGCATTCTATAGCATCAAATGGAATTTCTTTTATTAAGTCTCCACACCCAAATTTAACTCTAAATAATTTCTCTAAAAAAGGTGGAGTGTAAGGGTGGTGTGCTACAGCTATTCCTCCCGCATCATGTATGAGGTTTACTGTATCAAGTGCACTTAAATTTTTTGGAATATTTCTTGTTAAAAAGAGTCCTCCAATATGTCCATCCTTCGATGATATTTCTGTGCCAGGTACAACAGCAAATTTTAGTCTGCGTTTGTGAACCATTCTTCTAGCCTCAATGGCTCCGTCTAGTGTATTATGTTCTGTTATTGCTATGGCATCTAATTTCTGGTAGCAGGCAGCAGCAAGTACTCTATTTAAAATGTCTCCGTCTGAAAAGTGTGTATGGACATGTAAATCTGCAGTATTAAGTAATGTAACCTCTTTTGAATAATCAAAGTTTGCAAGGCGTAGTGATGGAAGTACATATTTCTCATATGGCGTTGGTTCCCAAAAATCCAAATCTTCTACACTTGCTAAATCTTTTTCAGCGTTATCCCGGTATTTTTCCAGGTATTCCAAGTGGTTGAGAAAATGATCAAATTCGTCTTCTGCATATAGCATAGATATAAAAAACCTTTTTTATAATGAAATAATGGCTATAAATAAGACATAGCCATTATATTTAAGAGAAATATATAAAAATATACTATAAATCAAGTTTTTTATCTTTAAAGCCGTTTTACATTGATGAAGAAATATATATTGAATCTTTCTTTTTGTTAATCAATAGTAATCCACTCTGATTCTTTTTGACCTTGATTAGTCATATAGATAAATCTTAACTTATTCCATTCGTTTAGAGAAATTGGATAATCTAAAGTAAAGCTATCATTTCCTATGTTATTCATATAATATCCACCCAGAATATTATCATCTTTGGCAAAATATATTATAATGTAGCCTGTGATAGCATCTGAACTAACTGTTATATTGCCATTGTTAAAGTTATAACTCAGTTCTGATGTTGTACCCTGATTTTCATTTATCGGCTTGGCTTCTGAAGTTGATGCTGATTTCTGATACCACCCTGATTCTTTCTGGCCTTCTTTGGTCATATAAACAAACTTATACTCATTCCAAAAGTCATCAGAGAAACCTGTTGTATCCAATAAAAAGTTTCCATTCTTATTATCACTCATAAAATATCCGCCAACTATCTGTCCATTTTTTGCCAGTTGTGCAATTACATACCCATTGAAAATTTGTGAGCTGATTGATAGTATGCCTTTTTCAATTGAGTGTGTTAATTGTTCCTGTACGATTTTTTCCTCTACTGTTATGTTTACATTTGCATTTATACCGGAAATGCCGTTTGTAACTGTATAGGTAAAACTGTCACTTCCATAAAACGATGTATTTGGTACATATTTTATTTTATTGTTAATGATTTCAGCAGTTCCGCTTATAGGATTGCTTACTTCAGATATTGATAATTGATTTCCGGCAGAGCAACTGTCATTTTTTAGAACATCAATTATTATTGCTGTATTCTGGTCTGTTGTAGCAGTATCATTCTGTGCTGCAATTGTATTTTCAGTTACATTGTCATCTGCTTTGGTTGTTGTTACAGTTATAATAGCTGTAGCTGTATTGAGTCCGTCGCTAACACTATAACTGAATGCATCACTGCCGTAGAATCCGGATGATGGAGTATAGCTGATATGATTTCCAGTTATTGCAGCTGTTCCATTTTGAGGTGATGATATGCTTTCTATTGATAACGACGACCCAGTTGTACTATAGTCGTTAGAAAGTATATCAATAATAGCAGAACTGTCTTGCTCTATAGATAATATGTCATTTTCAGCAATAATTTCAGTTTCACTAATAGGTTGATCCGCTAGACTCGGTATAGTTATAATAAGTTCTTTCTGATTTGGAAGCCATATAGAAGGTTCCTGTCCGTTTACATCATCGTATGAAAAGGCATAACATCTTCCTTCTATAGAAACTGAGTGAAGAAATTTAGAATAAAGGTTATACAGTCCCGTATTAAAGTCGTTTTCTTTGTAATATTTATTGTTGTTCCACCACAAGTCTGAATTATGAAAAACTCCCCGATGGACAGCTGCGGATATAAAAGCCTGTATTTTCTTTTCAATAATACTTCCCTGTGACAGTATTCCGTCGCCGCCAAATGCTTCTGCTGATGAGAATTTTTCTATAGTAAAATTCTCTGTTCCAAAGTAATTATGTGAAGCTGTGATATGTAGAAGGTCGTCGCCTTCAACTTGACCACTGATATCCCAACCTTCAAAAGATGTATCAATTGGCTTTCCTCTTAAATTATCCCAGGCATTGTCAATTGCAGGTTTGAGGTAATCTTCTGGAATATATCCCAATATAGTTCCATAACTTCCTCCCAGTAACCTTACAATTTCTCCTGTGTCGTTTCTTACAATACATCCACCTAAAAGATCATTGTATGCAGTAGCTCTTTCAAGAATTTCATTTCTCGGTATATTGTATCCGCGAATTATTTTAGTTCCGTCAAATAAATTCATCTGTATTTTTAAAGGAATACTAAGAAAATCAACATTTGATGTGTTAACAAAAAGATTCTGATCTGGACTCCAGTTCATTTCTACTATGTCATATACAATATCCATTGCTCCTGTGAATGGATCGTCTGATAGTGCTGTAGGTTCTGCCAACCCGTTTGGAATACTGTTTATGCGAAAGGGAAGGGGGGCATCAATTGAAATATATAATCTGCCTGATACAAAATGAGGTGTATTAAACTGATATGTATTGTCTCCGATCTTCTGCAAACTTGAAAGTTTTTTGCTGTAAGTATAACAGTTTTCGTTTACTGAAGTATTATCTGATAAACTTATTGGGATTAGCTCTGAATTCTGAAAATCCAAATGTGCCATAGTTTTCTCAGAGGCATCAGGGATATTACCTGTCATTGTCAGGCATATATCTGATGCAGATTTTCCTGTGTTGTTAATTATTTTAATCGGAAAATAATCTTGATTATTATCTACAGTTTCGGGAGGGTCAGAAGGTAAACTTTCTGCTTCGTTTTTATCAAACCATTGAGTTTCAGTTTGACCTTCATTAGTCATATACACAAATCTAAACTGATCCCAATCTGTTTCTGGAATGGGATAGTCCAAAGAATATAAATTTTGGTCAATCTTAGACATGAAATATCCACCTTTTATTGTTCCATCTTTAGACAGATGAACTATAACAAAATCTGTGATATCTGATGCAGTTAAGGTTATCTTCTGATTGTTTAATGTGTATTGCAGGTTTGAACAAAAAGTATTGCTGGAAAATGTAATTAGTATTGAAAATATAAAAGTGAACGTTAATGAAGTTTTTAAATACCTATTCATGTTTACCCCCTTCTTGATTTTTATGTTTCCATTTTGCTTAGAATATTATCAAGATCATACTTTTTCTATTGATTTATGTTTTAAAAATGTTATTATCTATATATTTGATGATTAAGTCTACTTAATTGATGAAAGAGCGTGGTATGGAGGTGTGAGATGATAGAGTTTAATGGTGGCAAGTTTAAACAGATTATAAAAAGTAAAGGTATTACGATAACTGCATTATCTAAGTATATTGGTTACCATAGAACCACAATTAATAATTGGATAAAAAGGTAGCAGTATACCTACAAAAGATAATATTATTAAAATCTGTGATTTCCTAAATATTGAAACTTTCACTGTTTCAAATATAAAAACTGATACAACTCTGAATGATAGTTTACTTGACATAAACAATTTAATATCTGAACGGAACAGAAGAAAGCATGAACTTCTGGAGCAGTTTAAAAAAGATGATATTGTCATAAATAAATTAAAACGTGCACTAAAATGTATTACATCATCTATTAACATTGCTTTTGCTGTAAAATCTTTGGATCTATAGTATGTTTATATCAACGAACCTTTTCTAAAGCTTACACACTATGATGATATGTCAGAGGTTATAGGGAAAAAAGACAAGGAGATATTTAATAATACTGATATATCTGAATTAAAAGTATCTGACAGTGAGATATTAATTAACGAACAGCCAATACTTAAAAAAGAAATTTATACTCCTAATTCAAGAAAGAAAAGATTCAGTTCTTTGTCAAAGTTTCCTGTGTTTGATGAAAATGGCAAGCTAACCGGTATTACTGTCATGATTGAGGATATTACAGAACTAAAAGCAACAAAGCAACTTTTAAAACTTAAAACAACAGCCCTGAATTTTTTTGAAAATACTGCTTTTCTTGTTAATAATTTAACTACAAATGAAGTTTTGGAAGCAGATGAGAATCTTACTAAACTTACAGGTTTCAGTAAGGAAGATGTTCAAAATGGTTTGATAGGAGATTTTAACCGCATACATCCTGAAGATGAAAAAACTATAAGACCGTTATGGGAAAAGTTATTTAACAGTGGCAAACCGAATAATAAACTTACATATCGAATATACAAAAAAAACGGCGAACTTATAACGGTTCAGGAAACATTTTGTAAAATAATTGAAAATAATAATGAAATATATGTTGCCAGTTGGCAGGAAGTAGGTCATCAAAGTTAAATATCTATTACTTAATTTTCGGGTTTGATGCTGTTTTGCAAATTGAACAAAACAGCAAAATCCAAAAAGTAACTCTTATATAAATTTCAATAACATAAAAGCTGAATCTATTTTTGTTATTTACGAATTAACAATCATTATACACAATATTCGCTTTTGCGACTTAGTTGCCTTGGAATGCGATGATTAGATTCATCGCTTTCAATAATGCCGGTTGTTCCGGCATTATCTAGGCGTTGTTCGGCTCTATTGTTCTAAATTCGTAAATAATACCTTAACTTTCGGATTTAATAAATACCAGTTAAGTTATTTATAATAAGAGAATTAACCTTAACATACAGTATATTATTAATGCTACTAAACATTTAATAAAAATATTATAAAAAGGTTAATTCAAAATATGAATAATACATTAACGCCAATATCGGATAATTTAAAACAGGATTATGTTTTTGCAGACAATGAAATTCAAAGTGCAATAAAGTCAGTAAACTTTTTCAAAATATTCAGAAAGCACAGTAAAATATCAAAACGGCATGGTTATTCAGTAGACACAATTATTTATACTCTAATAATCTGGAGTTTTCTTAAGCAAAATTCTATAAGGATGTTTTGTTCTAAATGTTTAAAAGCGTTTTTTCCCGGAGGAAAAGATGTTCTCTATGAAATGATGAAAAGCGAAGAGGTTAACTGGCGTCTTATATCACTTGACACAGCAAAGACTATTTATACTCAAAATAAATTAGCATACGAAAAGGAAAAAGCTTTTGTTTTCGATGATACAATAAAAAAGCGTAGTGGCAATAAAATAGAAGGAACCTCAAACCACTTCGAACATTCAGAATGCAGGACCGTAAAAGGACATCAGATGCTTGAGCTTGGCATTTCGTTTAAGAATGGTTTTCTTCCATTAGACCGTCAGATTTATATTGGTTCTAAAAAAACTCATTATCTCAATGAAGAATTAAAAAATGAGAAAAGCGCTGTTGCAAAAGACTTTCATTCAGCGAAAGAAAATAATAAAAATGAAATGTTCCGTTTAATGCTAAAAAGAGCAGTAAGGCATGGTTTTCAGGCAAAGTATACGCTTGCAGATTCCTGGTTTAATACAAAGGAAAATATTAAAACAGTAAAAGATCTTGGCATGACAGGAATTTTCAGAGCCAAAAGAAGCAAAATGCAATATAGTCTCAACGATAGAAAGTATTGCCTGAAAGAGCTGTATCTCCTCATAAAAAGACGCTTTAATAAAAAGAAAAACTGTAAATGGAAGACAGTGTCTCTTATTGTTAAGCTCAATATATCAGATGACAATATAAAAGAAGAATGGATAGATGTTAAACTTGTATTTTCTGCTCCCCGAAAGCAAAAGAAAGAGCAATGGGCTGCATTTTTAAGTACTGATACAGTTTTAACAGATGAAAAAATTCTTGAAGTATATGCTATGAGATGGGCAATAGAGGTCTATTTTAAAGAAATAAAGCAGAATTTTGGATGGTTGAAAGAACAATCACCGGCATATACATCTCATTACGCTTCTATTCATATAACGGCTGTGCGATATATGCTGCTCCTTCATGGAATGATTTCTGAAGGAGATATTACATTTGCTGAATACAGAAACAGTATTACAGATAGAATTGAAATATTAACTTTTGCAGCTATGCTGTGGAAATTATTTAAAAACATCATACACGGTGTACTTGATTCATTTGAAAAAATGATAGGGAAAAATACTTTAAACAAAATAAAAAATAAAATCTCATGCTCTATTGAAGATATGCTTGAAAAAGCTCTTCAACTTGATGATAATTACATTAAAGCAGAGATAAAAGCGGAAAAAGTTGGGGCTTTAATTTAAGAAATTAAAACCCGAAACTTTAGTAATACATTGTTCGGCCGAACCAAATCGGCTGAAAACAAAGCGGAAAATCAAATCTCCGCATTCCAAAGAGTTCTTTGCTCATAAAAGGAAAGAATATTGTGACTACCTAGTCAATTTTGCTGTATTAAGAGAAATTTTACTTTGTAGGCCAATGTTAGTGGGCGGTGAGGACGCCATTGATATCATTAACTTGAACATTATTAAAAATACAAGTAATAGAGGTAATTGTAAAACAATGGAAATTTTGGCTTTGATCCGCCTTCGCATAAAGTTATGGCGTGACAGGCTCCACAAAACTATTTATTCCTGTGAATAGCAGGGCTCCAGTGTTGAATTCAATATGAAGGGAAATCTCGCGATTGCGCGATCGTTTCCGCTTCCAATGCGTGTTTTGCAATCAGCTCTATTTAAGTAATCAATTGAGCTAAAATCCGAAACTTTATTTCACTACTTAAGGCTCGGGAAAAGAACCAACATTCCCTGTGCAATCATTGAAAATGCTATGGCTATAATAATAAGCCACATAATTCTTGTTACAATTTTCATCCCAGATTGCCCTATAAATTTAGTAATATACAAAAGCCGATATAAAATTTGAAATTTAAAAAGAGTCTACATTGAATCCTAGTTCAATACAAGTACAGTTCATTACAGTTTGGCTTTTGTATATAAATTTCTCCAAAATTAGAATTTTTCCGAAATGAAAAAAAGAATACAGGACTATTCGCCCCACTAAAGAATTTGTCTAATTCCAGGATTAAAAAACTTAAAGAACTACACAGAAGAGAAAGCAACCGTAAGTTTGCTGACCGTATCAAAACTATTCTTCTACTTGATAAAGGTTGGAACTATACTAGAATTTCTGAAATTCTTTTACTTGATGATCAGACCATAAAAAATATCGATTAAATTTTGTATATAAACTTACCAAAGTAAATACGGGTCTATTTCCAGAAGGGTCTATTCCCGGGTAGTTTTTAAGCTTTTTAGAAAGGCAAATATTCTTTATTTTCCTTTTTCCTTTCAATTAAATTACTATATTCCTCAATCAGAGATTCTGAAAGACCTGTTGCCGTTTTAATTTTATATAAATTCACCGTAAAGTTTAGAGTTGTTTTAGCAGTTTGATAATTTTACCTGCATAATTCGGATCACTTGCCCATTTTCCATTTCCAAGCTCAGATACATATTTAGCAGATCCTCTTTCTACATAGTTGAATCGTGGATCAATAGTCCTATTTTTTAGCTTAGATTTAGAGGCGTAAGCTTTTAAATGTTGTATCTGTGCTCTTACTCCTTGCTGTGGGGTAGAAAATCCTGCACCCATTGCACCATTGTCAGTTGAACCGATTCCTGCAAAGTTATTTTGTGAGGCTATTACCTGACCACCGAACTTAAGAAAATTTGTTTCCAGGCACATTTGACAGAATGCTATATCCGAGTTGACATTTTCATCTGAAGCTTCTTTGATGTATAAATCTGCAAGATATGTAATATAGGCTTTACTAATTTTATTATTATTTCTTAAAAAAAAGGCAGTTAATTTCTGCGCACTTTTCTTGCCCGAACTCATTATTTTGTATTCATTAAAATTGAAGAAATTAAATACATATCCATCAAAAAGAAGTAGTAAAAATATTAAGATTAATATAAGAAAAATGATTCTCTTCATATCTATTGTAAGAAATTGGTTTTAAGTCTAAAACTAAATGGTTTAGAAAAATTAATAATTGATTGAGATTTATTTGATTGTAGTAGAATGAACCAAAAACAAAAATACCTTCGATATAAAAATGTTTTCAGTCAAATCTCAAACCTTAAAGTAAATATACCGAAGGTATTTTAGCTTTTTGACTTTTTTTGCAGCAACCTGACTCGAATAACTACTTAATTTTTCGAAAACTATTTTGTTTTGGGTATAACTATAGATTATATGAATAAAGTATGTTGAAAATACTGTTAATTCAAATAATATAATTGATTAGTCTCGAAATGTATTATGTTCAAAAATTTAAGAACGAGGTAGGAATATAATGATTGCCTTTATTAAGAAAACTTTTATCATATGCTTTTTTTTATCTATTTTGGCTTTATCTGCATGTCAGTCCCGCCGTTGTAACGTTTCAATTGAAATAAGTAATTATTTTTGGAAAGACAAAGTATATGTTGATGTAGCCTGTATTGAAGAAGATGTATATAACAAATACTCAAAATGTACCAGTAAAGAATTCTGGAATGAAGATAGTATGTTGAGAATCAAACTTCATGGAAAAAGCTTTATATTTGACTTAACTACTCCGGTGAAACAGAGAATGTCTGAAAATGATTCAATTTGGAATTTTTGGAAAAGCGATGATTATATGATTATTGTTGCCGAGTTACCGGCTGGTATTCCGTGGAAACTGATAATACCTATTGATTACTACTCTTCATTTAACTTCTGGAGTGAGAGAGATAAGTTTTTCTATATTTCTAAAAAAGGCATTATCCAGTTAGATAAAGAACTTGAACACAATAATAAGTCTAAATTCATTTCGGATAAAGACATGGATATTTTGAATGAAAACGAAGGTTGGCTGTAGTTCTTAGTCCTTATGTACATAAGGTTTATTTCATCGGGTTTTTTACTTTTTTACTTTTTTACTTTTTAACTTTTAATTTTTCCAGCTATCTTCTGAGATAATTCTTTCCCAACGTTTCTTTATCTGCTCTAGACAGTACATCGTAGCAATATATTTTTGCTGAGTTTCAGGGTAGGGAGCTAAAAGCTTTAATCCTCTTAATTTTTTAATGTATTTTTTTAAACCTGCTATAAGTTTTTCCGGTGTATTGCAATTTTCCGGACCTGGTACGACTATGATACCTGCGAAAAGACGATCTACTGAAATATTTCTTGTTGTTCTGAATGGTATTCTTTCATGTCTCCATACAAGAAGTGGCCATGGAAGTTTTGATTTTAAGGAATTGATTTCATCATCATCAATATCTTGTGGTAGATAGTGCAAGTCATGTAGCTCAGGTACGTGTTCCAATGTTTTTGGGGTAATTAAAACCCCCAGCCAACTTTGTTCTTTTTCGTATTGTACAGCATCAACGATCGGTGCTCCTGAAAACATTAAATGTCCGTCTTTGCTGTCAAAACGCCAATATTTTCCCGCTGAAATAGAACCTCTTACAGGTATTTGTATTTCAATTAGTAAACGGTAAGAGATAGTAGAAACTGCAGAAACCAGGTTTTTTAGATTTTTCAGTTCTAACCCTCGAGAATAAATAACTACACTATCTGATGTTATTTCAAATTCCAGGGAACTACCGGGTATTTTTATGCTTGATCTAATAATATCAATATATGATTCGAATCTTTCGTGGAATGAATCATTTGCAACAATTCGTGAAAATCCTAATATATCTAAAAATGCGACATAACCTTCAATACATATTTTCATTTTTATTTCACCTTTTATCTATAACAGTCCGAAAAAAGTTTATTCTGACGTATTATACAACTACTCAAAATCTTTTAAGAATTTAACATTTACTTTTCTATTATTTCTTGGTCCGTCAAACTCGCAGAAATAAACACTTTGCCATGTACCAAGCACAAGTTTTCCATCTTCTATTGGAACCGTTAAAGAGGGACCGAAAAAAGTAGATTTGAGATGTGCTGCACTATTTCCCTCCATATGTTTAAATTTAGGATTATCCCAGGGTATTAGATCAGCGATAAAACCAGTCATATCTCTTACAACATCCGGGTCGGCATTTTCGTTAATTGTTAGGCCTGCTGTTGTGTGCATACAGAATAAATGGCAGATTCCAGAAGTTAAGTTTTGGGGAATAAGTGTTTCGATTTCATGTGTTATATCAACCATAGCAGTGTGAGATTTGGAGTTGATTGTAATAATAGCCATTTTTATACCTATCCTTAATTCTTTTTTTAATACAAATTACAACCAATAAAACTATATGCCCTATCAATCTTTTTCAATAAGAATGAAGGATTATACCCAAACTAATTGATTCTAAAAATTATATAAAACGAGTTGTTTATTTGAAACTATAGCTTAAAACAAAAATATCTTCAGTATAATAACTCATTGAGGTTGAATTGTTACAGAATAAAGCAAAAAAATAAAATAAGCTTGTCAAAATTATTTTTTGGTATAATTTCATAATTGTCAGTTATGTACTTTAAGAAGATATAGTTAAATTTACTTGAGGAAAAGATGGAGAATATAAAAGGATATGATGTTTTAAGAGGTTCAGCTATTGAATTGTCAATCGGTGGTGGACAGATTAGAGAAATACGAGAAATAGAAGAAGAAGGACTTCCTTATATTTCAACAGGATTTATCGATCTTCAGGTTAATGGCTTCTGTGGTTGTGATTATAGTTCAAGCAGTTTATCTATTGGTGATATTTACAGCATAACTTCCGATCTGACTGTATCAGGTACAACATGTCATCTTCCTACAATTATAACAGGTGAAATAAATAAGACTGTGAATAATATCAGGACAATTGTCAGTGTTGTAAAAAGAAGCAAGTATCTGCGAAACGCAATTCCTGGTATTCATCTTGAAGGGCCATACATTTCTCCTGATGATGGAGCGCGTGGAGCGCATGATAAGAAATTTGTCAAGTTGCCTTCAATAGAAGAGCTAAAGAGACTAAATGATGCATCTGAAGGTATGCTAAAAATAATAACCTTGGCACCGGAACTTGAGGGAGCAGATAAATTTATTAGAGAAGCTGACAAGTTAGGTATAAAAATAGCAATAGGGCATAGTAATGCAAAACCTGAAGAAATTAAAAAAGCTGTTGATTCCGGATTATCACTTTCAACCCATCTTGGTAATGGTATTGCTCAAACTATAGACAGAAGAGAAAACCAACTCTGGACCCAGTTGTCAGAAGATAGAATTAAGTCAGGTATTATTGCTGATGGTTTTCATCTTACCAGGGAGCAGTTGATTGTATTTTTAAGAGCAAAATCTATGAATAATCTGTTTTTAGTCAGTGATGTTGGACCAATGGCCGGAAAAGAACCAGGGTGTTATAGATGGGGTAATATAAATGTTGAAGTACATGCAGATGGTCATTTGGAACTTAAAGGTACTCCTTATCTTGCCGGAGCAGGGCACTTATTGGATTGGTCTGTTGCTCATTTTATGAACTTAACTAATACTGACATGAAAGATGTACTTCCTGCAGTAACTAAAACTCCTGCTGAAATTATTGGTAAAAATATTTCTTTAGAAGTTGGTGAACCTGCTGATATTGTATTGTTTACCTTCAATAAAGGTGATCTAAAACTGAATATTCAAAAAACGATTATTGATGGCCGGGAAGTCTATACTAAATAGCATGGATGAAAAGATAAAATTAGGGATAAGTAAGTGTCTGCTTGGAGAAAAAGTCCGTTATAATGGACAGCATAAGCTGGATCGTTTTTTACGAGATGAAGTTAGTGCTTTTGTTGATTGGTTTCCACTCTGCCCTGAAGTTGAATGTGGCTTTTCAATTCCACGCGAGGCGATGGATTTAGTAGGTGAATCTTCTAACCCTCAACTTATTACAGTAAATACTAAATCGAATCTTACAGTGCAAATGCAGATGTGGATTGAAGAGAAGTTGATTGAACTAGAGAAGTGTGATTTCTCAGGCTTTGTATTTAAAATAAAATCTCCGAGTTGTGCTCTTGATGATGCTAAGCTTTTTACTTACGACGGGACTTTTAATAGAAAAGTGTCAGGTTTGTTTGCCGGAGCATTTATGGAAAAGTTTCCACTTACACCGGTAATTAATGAGAAAGATATACATAATACGATTTTAAGAAATAATTTTTTTCAGAGGGTATTTGTTTATTCACGATGGCAGAAGGCATTGAAAAAGAATCATAAAATATAAAAAAGAATATCTTAAAGAACAGTACTATAATTGATATATTGATATTTTTATAATAAAAACAGCACAGCATAGACTTTAGGCGCTTTGCGCCTGATATAACAAATTTGTTGTTTATAATTTAAGCTGCATTATCTTTATGATTTCTTATTCCTATTATACCAAACACTTTTTGAACTTCTTTTTGGATAAAGTAATAATGCTTATCTAATTCAGAATAATTACTCGGTTTTCTTCCATGGTGTAGTTTTCCACCATTAGCTAATAAAGGGTAAATAACTTTTTCACGTAAAATCAAAAGTGCAGCGATTTGTCTGATTTCAATATAGTTGATTTGATATTTTCTGGTTCTTTCCTTTTTAGCTATTAACCCTTTTGAACGGAATTTTCTTAAATCATATCCAGCGTTTCGTACTGAATATTTATAGTAGTCAGGAAACAGTTCTTTTACTTTAGTCACAAGATCAGATGCAGTAAAGTTGTCGCTGACAGCAGCTATTTGTATAAGTGCCTTTGCAACGGAACTAATGCGATCTTTATTAAAATCAAGCCCGGAAATACGAGTACCGTCAGTTATTGATGGCTTACACCAGTTCTTTATAGTTTCATTATCAATAAAACAACTGTCAACTGCATCAAGTATGTTCATGAAGCGTTCAAGTATTTTTTTGAGTTTTGCAATTATTTCGGGCAAAGCATCCAGTTTTTTGTAACATTTTAACTGCGAAACATTATGAGCAATTGATTCTATGCGTAGAACGTGCTCGCCTTTAGAATACATCTTAACTGTAAGTTTTCCAAAATGTATTTTGAAAACAGTAAGATTATACTTATGGTTCTCGACTACACATTCTACTTTAAACCCATTTTCTAATTGTTTCCTCTGAGGACGTTGTCCTGCACCAAAAATAGTACTTACCTTTTTTATATTGAGTGGAGTACGGGTTCGGTCAATTACTGAATTAAAAACCTTTTCCATTGTTCCTCCACGCTGAAAAAGAAGATTACGGCTTAGTTCTATTTGACTAACAGAAAAACTGTAATTAGAAGCTGCACGAAAAGTTTTTCGCGACTCGCTTCTAATTAATTTTTTGCTATCGCAAATGTAAATTTGCCTTTCAACGCTCTATATTGAGCGTAAATGAATAAAGTGAAAGGCAAATTTATGATATATAATGTTCCTTACCTACCGTTTGATTTCAACATAATTGAAGAATTAGATACCGATTTAATGGAAATTTTTCGAAAAAGCCGCGAACTTCTGGAAAAGTTTCCTGAAATCAGAGAATCAATAGTCCGAGATCAGGATATACACGGTCAGAAGAAGAAACTGATCCGCAATGAAGTAAAACGTTATAATGATGTGCACATAAACGGAAATTACTATTTGTTTGACTGTATAGAAATAACAGAGCCTGTAAAACTCGAAAAAACAGGTCGGGAACGTTTGAAGCCGGAATTAGTACTTTATTTTCTTATCATCAGAGGACTGTGGGGAAGCATAAGTGACCACGCAGCCAAACAGGCAATACATGATTCAATAAGTATTAGCGCGGTTCTTGCTCATCACAGCTATAAGGTTCCTGGTTCGAACACTGTGCGTGAAAACCTGAATGCAGTTTCCAATAAAACAAGACGTTTGATAATGGATAGCCTTTCCATGCTTATTCTCCTTAAAGGTCTTGATGATTTCAATGAAGTTTACATAGACAGTACAGATGTTGCTGCAAATACAGCATATCCAACGGACATTTCAGTTTTATATAAACTTCTTGACCGGGTTTACAGAAGCTTCAGGTTTCTAACTGATGAGTTTGGCTTTCCCATACTGAGTGACGGATGGCTTGATACAAGAATGAAAAAACTGAAATCACATCTTGCTTTTATCAATATGCAGATAGGCAAAAAGGGAATGAAAGGAAATGTTAAGGAAAAATTTAAACTCTTTGTAAGTCTTGCAGATAATGTTATAAAATCTTTTTTCGACGAACAGGAAAAAATGTTGATCAAATATGAAACATCTGACTTAACCCCGGATAAAAGTCTTGCTCTTGACAGGCTCTGGTTTAAAATAGACAGTGATCTTAATGATGCCGCTTATGTACTGTATTATGCCGAACTTCTTGTTAATGAAAATATAAAACTTCCGTCAAGAGAGAAAATCCTCAGCATTTCGGATCCTGATGCAGCTTTCATACAGAAAGGACAGAGAAATCCCACCATTGGATATAAACCTCAAATCGGAAGAAGCAGAAATGGTTTTATAAGTGGTTTTCTACTTCCAAAAGGCAATGTCAGTGATTCCGAAATGCTTGTTCCCACAGTAATGGAAGTATGCCGTTCCACCGGAGTTAAGCCGAATCTTGTAAGTACTGATGACGGTTATGCATCAGAAGACGGAGTTGGTATACTCAAAAATGATTTAAACATTTTAACTGTCAGTATTAATGGAGCAAAAGGTAAAAAAATAACATCTGAAGATTGGGATACTACGTTATATTCTGAAGCCCGAAGAATGCGGTCTGCTGCTGAATCAGGAATGTTTACTCTTAAATACAGGCATAGTTTCGGTAAAATGAGAAGACGTGGGATTGAAGCAGTGGAAGCTGAACAGCTTGAAAAAATTATTGCGTATAATTTTATACATATGATTAAAAAGGAAAAAAAACGGCTAAACCAGCCTGATCCAATTTAACATATCAAATATAAAAAAACATACTGCAATGTACCCGGTTTATAAATGTTCAAGAGTTTTCTCTTATAATTTGTGGAGGTACGATATAAATTTTAAAAATAATTAGAACGCCTTAAAAAAAATTGGATATCAGGTTATAATGTTATATAATTGAAAAAAATATTAATAACAAAAAACGTTTTCGTGGGCGTTCTAATTAAGATTAAATGGTTTTTGTTCATTGTGATTAAATAAAAATATAAGACATGCACTATATATCCAGCTATTGCAAAGTTGATGAATGCGCCCTTCACCTCCTAAATCGGTCATGGTCTCTGCACAAAGCTCTAATTCTGCAATACTGGATATCTTCGTAAAACAGTTTGCTTCTTTTTGAAAAATAATATTTTTATGTTTGGCCTTTCGTTCAACAAATTCATGCCCGTTAAGAATTATATTTACATTGAATGGTGGGTGTGGATTTATCTTAATAATGATTTTACCCCAGTACGGATCTATCAGATAGAAGGAGTAATGCTTTACGAATCTGTATTCTTTCGATATATTATTAATAATTCCATCTTTACGTTTTACCTTGAAAACAGTATTGGGAGCTAAACTGGCGATAACACAATAAACTCCCCGAAATTCAGACTGCTTTGGCGGTATACAGTGTTCCGCAAGTTCATGATGACGTTGCTTAGCGGAAGCATCAATTAATGGAATACAGTTAGACTTACACCAAGCCCTGACTCTATGGGAAAAACGACCTGCAAAACGTATAAGATGTGTGTCATCCAGGGTATCCTCACCAAATATATTACGCCACCAAAGACGAAATCCACCTGGAGATTGTATCTGATAGATATATGCATTAAGCACTAAACGGTCAACACAGTCGTAAGTGCCATCAAGTAAATCCTGAAATTTTTCTGTAAAATTATCCATAATAAAGCCCCATAGAATATTCAGATGACTTTGATTGTTTAGACTTACAGTTATATTATAGCTGATTTTGTTATCAGATTAAAGTTACAGCGGTTTACCGGTGTCATTTTTTCAGGGTGAAATCCCTGAAAAAGCCTAGAGCCTTTCTTTTAAACTTCTATCATAAAAACGTGTCAAAATTATAAATAAATAACAATAAACAAATTACAAATACCAAATAAATAACAATTTTCAAAAAATAAAAACACAAACAATTAATAACTATGAATCGAATATCTGATTGTCTAAAGTTTGATAATTGAGATTTTAATATTGGAAATTATTTGTTATTTGATGCTTGAATTTTGTTTTTTTTGGGTTGCGGGCAGAGCCCGCCTTAGATTGAAACTAAAATTTGGTTTTAAGGAAGTCTTCCAACAAATTTTATACATAAAATTTGTTATTAGCAGAGTGCCGGGCAAAGCCCGACAGGCTGCTAGCTGAGTTTAAATTGAGAAATCATATATGATTAACTGTTAATCCTATATTTATATTATATTTCTGTAATAAACCATTATTGAGCTCCAGTATTGCCAACTCTTTTGCTTTTGCCTCTATATCCAATGTTATATTATTTCCCAGTTTAAGCCAGAGTTCTGGAAAATCGTTTATATCGATATAATCTGCATGCATTTTTGGATTTTTACTTTTCCAGCCTTCTTTTGGTGAAGAAATATGAAAAATCGGTTCTCTTTTGCTTTGTTTCCAGGTGTTGATACATTGATATGTGGCTTCTTCCACTGATAGTTTATCTTTATTGCATCTATGATGGTGTACATCGTATACAAACGGGATACCTGTTTTTTGGTAGATATAAAGAATATCTTCAGGAGTGTAAATTTTATCATCATTTTCAAATGAAAGGTACTTTAGGATATTTTTTAACTCTTTTTGTTGCAGTTTATTTAATAATCTTTCGATTGCTTCTTTTTTATTTCCGTATGCCCCGCCTACATGAATGTTTATTACATCGGCTCCAATAAGTTCAACCAGCAATCTGTGGTATTCAAGTTCATTTACAGAGTTCTGATAAACCTGATCATTTGGGCTTGATAAAACAACAAATTGATCAGGATGGAAGGTTGTTCTTATATTGTTATGCTTAGAAAAGTTCTTAATTTTTTTAAAGAGTTTTAATATCTGATCTTTGCAGCTTAAATCTTTCAGTGTATATCCTACTTCAGGGTGTGTATAAAGCGGGAATAAAGGAGATGTTATTCTATAGGCGCTAATTCCCAGATTTCTGCATGTAATTAGTGCTTTCTGAAGTGTTTCAACATTATGTAATGCTATCTCTGAAATTTTGAGAAGCTGTATTTCTCTACTCACTTTGGAAAGATGTTTAGCTGTAACCCTTCTGTATTTTATATCTTCGTTTTTGAAAAGACAGCATAGTTCAAATCTTATCATAATATACCCACTACTAGTGATTTTTCGAGATTTGATATTTTCACACTAAACAAAATTTTAATCAAAATTATTTTTGCAACCTTGCGAGTATATAATTAGAAGCTGCACGAAAAGTTTTTCGCGACTCGCTTCTAATTAATTTTTTGCTATCGCAAATGTAAATTTGCCTTTCAACGCTCTATATTGAGCGTAAATGAATAAAGTGAAAGGCAAATTTATGATATATAATGTTCCTTACCTACCGTTTGATTTCAACATAATTGAAGAATTAGATACCGATTTAATGGAAATTTTTCGAAAAAGCCGCGAACTTCTGGAAAAGTTTCCTGAAATCAGAGAATCAATAATCCGAGATCAGGATATACACGGTCAGAAGAAGAAACTGATCCGCAATGAAGTAAAACGTTATAATGATGTGCACATAAACGGAAATTACTATTTGTTTGACTGTATAGAAATAACAGAGCCTGTAAAACTCGAAAAAACAGGTCGGGAACGTTTGAAGCCGGAATTAGTACTTTATTTTCTTATCATCAGAGGACTGTGGGGAAGCATAAGTGACCACGCAGCCAAACAGGCAATACATGATTCAATAAGTATTAGCGCGGTTCTTGCTCATCACAGCTATAAGGTTCCTGGTTCGAACACTGTGCGTGAAAACCTGAATGCAGTTTCCAATAAAACAAGACGTTTGATAATGGATAGCCTTTCCATGCTTATTCTCCTTAAAGGTCTTGATGATTTCAATGAAGTTTACATAGACAGTACAGATGTTGCTGCAAATACAGCATATCCAACGGACATTTCAGTTTTATATAAACTTCTTGACCGGGTTTACAGAAGCTTCAGGTTTCTAACTGATGAGTTTGGCTTTCCCATGCTGAGTGACGGATGGCTTGATACAAGAATGAAAAAACTGAAATCACATCTTGCTTTTATCAATATGCAGATAGGCAAAAAGGGAATGAAAGGAAATGTTAAGGAAAAATTTAAACTCTTTGTAAGTCTTGCAGATAATGTTATAAAATCTTTTTTCGACGAACAGGAAAAAATGTTGATCAAATATGAAACATCTGACTTAACCCCGGATAAAAGTCTTGCTCTTGACAGGCTCTGGTTTAAAATAGACAGTGATCTTAATGATGCCGCTTATGTACTGTATTATGCCGAACTTCTTGTTAATGAAAATATAAAACTTCCGTCAAGAGAGAAAATCCTCAGCATTTCGGATCCTGATGCAGCTTTCATACAGAAAGGACAGAGAAATCCCACCATTGGATATAAACCTCAAATCGGAAGAAGCAGAAATGGTTTTATAAGTGGTTTTCTACTTCCAAAAGGCAATGTCAGTGATTCCGAAATGCTTGTTCCCACAGTAATGGAAGTATGCCGTTCCACCGGAGTTAAGCCGAATCTTGTAAGTACTGATGACGGTTATGCATCAGAAGACGGAGTTGGTATACTCAAAAATGATTTAAACATTTTAACTGTCAGTATTAATGGAGCAAAAGGTAAAAAAATAACATCTGAAGATTGGGATACTACGTTATATTCTGAAGCCCGAAGAATGCGGTCTGCTGCTGAATCAGGAATGTTTACTCTTAAATACAGGCATAGTTTCGGTAAAATGAGAAGACGTGGGATTGAAGCAGTGGAAGCTGAACAGCTTGAAAAAATTATTGCGTATAATTTTATACATATGATTAAAAAGGAAAAAAAACGGCTAAACCAGCCTGATCCAATTTAACATATCAAATATAAAAAAACATACTGCAATGTACCCGGTTTATAAATGTTCAAGAGTTTTCTCTTATAATTTGTGGAGGTACGACATAAATTTTAAAAATAATTAGAACGCCTTAAAAAAAATTGGATATCAGGTTATAATGTTATATAATTGAAAAAAATATTAATAACAAAAAACGTTTTCGTGGGCGTTCTAATTAAATCATATTCATGATTTGCCAATAATTTGGAATCATTGTAATATGACTTCTTTATATGACCTTTCAGTTTTTTAATCCCGGAATTGGATAAATTCTTTAGTGGGGCGAATAGTCCTGTATTCTTTTTTTTATTTCGGAAAAATTGTAATTTTGGAGAAATATATACAAAAGCCAAACTATAATGAACTGTACTTGTATAGTACTAGGATTCAATGTAGAATCTTCTTAAATTTCGAATTTTAAATCGGCTTTTGTATATTACTCAGTATTTTGTGCACGATGAATCTTCATATTGAACTTTTCAACTAATATAGTATAAATTATAGACATGACAACTAATGTTAAAACAGTAGAATATAGCAAACCGAAGATCAATACTACAGCCATAGGTTCAAAAAGCGGTCCGCCTCCCATAGCTAGCGGCATTAATCCGCCTGCTGTTGTAAGAGTAGTTAAGGCAATAGGTCTTACTCTTAATACGCTTCCTTCAACTACACAATCAATAAACTCTTCTCTTTTTAATCCACAGAAAGGTTTATTTATGAGTTTGGTTTGGCCTGTTTTTTCTTTAATAAGCATACCTATAAAATCGAAAAGAACAATTGCTCCGTTTACAACAATACCAAACAATGAAAGCAAGCCCAGCTGTGCAAAGAATTCCAGGGGTTAGTTCATAATTAACCTGAGTTATGCTTAAAGATTCAACAGACAATTTGTAATAGATTTTTTTCTAAACGTATAGAATGTTTTTTAATTTGTAAACAGTATGCAGCTAATCCACCTAATATATTAACCATGCAATTTAAAAAGCTTCTATGTCTTGAGTGTTCTATCTGAGAAATATTCTTCAGTTGATCATTTATTGTTTCAATTATATATCTTTTTCTTAGCAGGATTCTATCTATCAAAGGTATAAGCTTATTTTTCATGTTACCTTTAATTGTAGTTATGAGCTGAAGATCTTTTTTCATAAGCGAATCAAAAAGTTTTTTGGAGATATATCCTTTATCTCCGAACAGTTTACCAAATAAACTACTCAATGCTGTTGAATTAAGCATTGATGCTTAATTCAACAGCATTGAGTAACGTATAGTGATATGATATTAAAAGAATATCTTGAAAGATAATGCTATTTGCACAAGTTTCTTGTTGCAGAATTAAAAATGAAGCTGCCAATTTGACTGCAGTTCTCTACCTAAATCTTTATCAATTATGATTTGTTGTGAAGGTGAAAAAACAAACTGTTCCGATAAATGTTCATTTTGTTTATTTTTGAACTGCTCTTAGAATTATTGTTGTTCTTGTTTACGGATATGTATTAAAATTCAAATTGTAATTTTTTTTTGTAATTATTATGTATCATTTTGGAGTTTTTTTTAATTTTAAAGTTTTTCTGCCAATAAGGATTTTTATCTATGTCCATTAATATTCCTGATCATCAGAAGTTGACTTCTGATTCTAATAATCCAGTAACACCTTTCTTAATAAATAAAACAATCCATCAATTTTTTGAGGAACAGGTAGAAAAAACACCTGATGATATTGCTGTAATATATGATGGAAGAGAATTGACATACCGTGAGCTTAATGAAAAGGCTAACCAGTTAGCTTATACGATAAGGAACAAGTATACTCTTTTATGGGACGAAGAAGTAAAAGGTGACGCTCTAATTGGAATTTATTTGGAGCGTGGTTTTGAGATGGTTATAGGGATATTGGGTATTCTTAAGTCTGGCGCGGCTTATGTTCCATTTGATAATGCTGATCCTGAGGAAAGATTGAGATATAAGATAAATAATTGTGGCTGCAGGATGGTAATTACATCTTCAGAAAGTTTAAAGGAATTTCTATTTTTAGCAGATTCAGATACATTGGTATTAAGTATTGATTCATATAAATATGAAATAGAAAAAGCTTCAAAACAAAATCCTGATCACATTAGTAAGCCGACAGACCTTGCATATGTTATTTATACATCTGGTTCTACAGGGAATCCGAAAGGGGCAATGATTGAGCATCATACAGTTCTTAATCTGGTTAGACAGCAACAGAAGATATATACTTCTGGATTAAAAGTTATGCACATAATTTCTTTTGTGTTTGATGTTTCAGTAGAAGTTCTTTTTTCAGCTCTGCTTAATGGTTGTAGGTTATATATTGTTCCTGAAAAACATAGAAAAAACTTTGATTATATTCAAAATTTCATATATGAACAAAGAATTGATGCCATTACACTTCCTGCTGCTTTAATTGCAACTGCTGATTATAAAAAATTTGAATACCTAAAGTACCTTGTAGTTGGCGGTGAAACTCCCGACAAGAAAATCCTAGAGCTAATATCGAATAAAACGAAAGTAATTATCGAGTATGGACTTACTGAAACAACAGTAACATCTACAATGTTGTTCTATAAGCAGGGATACAAAATAAGTATAGGCAAGCCTATTGTGAATACAGAAGCTTATATTCTAGATTCTAATATGAAACCTGTTTCTATTGGCGAACCTGGGGAATTGTTTTTAGGAGGAGATGGGTTGGCTCGCGGTTACTTAAATCGATTAGACTTAACAAAAGAGCGTTTTGTTGATAATCCTTTTGTCAGTGAGGAAGATAAAGTATTAGGGCGTAATCTCATAATTTACAAAACAGGGGATATTTGTCGTTATCTTGCTGATGGTAATATAGAATTCATCGGGCGTAATGATAATCAGATAAAAATTCGAGGTTATCGAGTTGAACCTGGCGAAGTTGAAGCTAGTATCTGTTCTGTGCCAGGTATTAGACAGTGTGCAGTTATATGTTATGAGCGGGAAGGTAATAAATATCTTGTATGTTATTATGTATCTGAAAAAGAATTATCTTATGATAATTTTGTTGATATTTTATCAGAGCAGTTGCCAGATTATATGATCCCCTCTGTTTTTGTTTATATGCAGGAGTTGCCTCTAAATACTTCCGGTAAAGTTGATCGTAAGGTTTTGCCTGAACCTAAGTTTAAATGTAATGAAAATAATTATGAGGCACCCTCTACTGATGTTGAGAGAAAACTATGCGAAATCTGGGAGGATGTACTGGAAATTGAAAAAATTGGTGTAAATGATGAGTTTTTAAGATTAGGCGGAAACTCAATACTTGCAATTCGCCTAAATAATAAAATAAATAATACTCTGGATATAAATTTATCAGTAACTGATATCTTCAAACATAAAACTATCAGGGCAATACTACAAAACAACAATCCAATAGAAACTAGAGCAGTAATAGCAAAAACAGATTTTAGTGAGTATCCATTATCTTTTGCACAGGAAAGACTATTTTTTATTGAAGAATATGAAGGTGGTACAAATGCATATAACCTTCCAGTTGTTCTAGAATTATGCGAAAGTATTGATATTGTGAAACTTAAAGAATCTATATTGTTTATGGTAGAAAGACATGAGGCTTTAAGGACGGTTATTGGCGAGAATAACGGAAGAAACATACAGGTTGTTTTAGATAGTAAAGTAAATATTGCTGAGCTTAATGTCAAAGGTGGCCAATTGGAGTCACAAATTAAAGAATTAATAAATTTGCCTTTTAAAATAAAAGATGAACATCCTGTTAGAATTTGGATTTTAAATGGCAAAGTCCTCATAATAAATTTTCATCATATTGCGTTTGATGGTTGGTCAGTAAATATATTTTTAAAAGAATTCAATGAAGTATATCAGAGTTTGGTAGAGGATAGAGCAGCAGAACTTTCTATGCAGGAAATTAATTATCGGGATTTTACTGTTTGGCAGAAAAAGTATCTGCAGGGTGATGTTTTTGAATCACAAAAATTATTCTGGATTAATAAATTATCTGGCTATGATAATTTGAATCTACCATTAGACCAGAAAAGACCTTCTAAATTTTCCTATGTAGGAGATAATTTTAGGTTTGACCTTTCAAAAGAAATAGCAGAAAAAGCAAAAGAAACAGCAAAAAATAAAGGTGTTACACTTAATTCTTTCCTTCTTTCCTGTTTTAACATATTGCTTTCAAAATATAGTGGACAGAATGATATTGTTGTTGGTGTACCTGTTGCCAATAGGCATTACAGGGAAATTGAGAATATTATTGGCTTTTTTGTAAATAGCTTGGCTATTAGGGCAAATATTGTACATGATAATTCGGTAAAAATACTGCTACACGAACTTGATAATACAATGATTGAAGCACAGCAGTACCAGGATATCCCTTTTGAAAAAATTGTTGAACTATTAGGTGTGGAAAAAGATTTAAGTCGAAACCCTGTTTTTCAGGTAATGTTTGGCGTTCAGAGTTTTGGCCATTGTAACGATTCTCCTTATTTTAAGTCATATAAGACACCTATAACTGAGTTATTAAAAATATCTCAGTTTGATTTAACTCTGTTTATTGATGACGGAACAGAGAACATGGAATGTTTATTTGAATACTCTGCTCATTTATTTAATCGGTCAACAATTGAACAGATGTCAAGGCATTTTAAGAGTATTGTCGCACAGGTAGTAGAGAATACTGAAATTGAAATAAAAAACATTCAATTATTAAGCAGTGCTGAGTATAAGAAAATTATTCTTGACTGGAACTGCACTGAAATGCAGTATCCTGAAAATAAAACTCTTCACCGTCTTTTTGAAGAACAGGTTGATGATATTCCTGACAGTGTAGCAGTAGTTTTTAATGGGAAGAAGCTAACATATCGAGAACTAAATGAAAAAGCAAATCAGCTTGCACATACTATAAGGGATAAGTATAAACTCTTATGGGATGAAGATGTAAAAAGTGATACTTTGATCGGTATTTACATTGAGCGCGGTATTGATATGATAGTTGGAATATTAGGTATTCTTAAAGCAGGTGCAGCCTATGTGCCGTTTGATAATGCAGATCCTGAAGACAGGCTAAAATTTAAGATAAACGACTGTGGTTGCAAAATGGTATTAACTTCCAGCATGAATATGAATAAACTTTTATTTTTGTCAGAAATAGATACTCTTGTTCTAAGTATTGATGCATATAAATTTGAACTAAATAAAGCTGCAAAGGTAAATCCAAAGACTTTAACAGATTCCAACAAAAGTTTAGCTTATGTTATATATACTTCAGGATCGACAGGAAAACCCAAAGGAGTAATGATTGAACATAAGTCTGCAGTTAATCTGATTTTCGCAATATCTTACATATATAATGAAAATATACAGAACTGTACATTCTTTACTTCATATAATTTTGATGTATCTGTTTCTGAAATCTTCTGTACTTTAACAAAAGGTAAAACATTGCATGTTTTGTCTGAAAATCTAAAGAAATCGCCTGAAGATTTAGGACATTACATAAATGAAAATAAAATTAATTTGGTATACTTACCTCCTGTAATATTATCTGTTTTGCCTAAGTTTGAGTATAATAGCCTACATTCTATCTTGTATGCTGGAGAACTGGGGCCAAGGGAAGCCTGTTTTTATTGGTCTAGTAAAAAACAGGTATATAATCTCTATGGCCCTACAGAAACAACAATTTATTCTATTGGAAAAGAAATATTGGAATCTGAAGTAGAACAGATTGGAAAACCTTTGCATAATTATAAAGCATATATTCTTGATAATTATCAAAATCCTGTTCCTGTTGGTGTGTCTGGAGAACTTTATATAAGTGGTAAAGGATTGGCCAGGGGATATCTGAACCGTGATGATCTGACAAAAGAGCGTTTTATCCCGAATCATTTTGTTACAGCTGAAGATAAACTTCAAAAACAAAATCTTCTGCTTTATAAGACTGGTGATGTATGCCGTTATCTTTCTGATGGGAACATTGAGTTTCTTGGCCGTAATGATAATCAGATAAAAATTCGCGGTTTTCGTGTGGAACTTGGCGAAATAGAAAGCAAGCTAACTTCTTATGAAAATATTGATCAGAGTGTAGTGTTATGTAAAACTCGTGGTGCTGATGATAAATATCTAGTTGCATTCTATGTCGCAAAAAATGAAATAGCTAGTGATATTTTACATAATTATCTCTCTGGACTTTTGCCTGATTATATGATTCCTGCAGTTTTTATTTACTTAAAAGAATTTCCTTTAAATGTTTCAGGCAAGGTTGATCGAAAAGCATTACCAGAGCCGGATTTAAAAAGAGATGAAAAAGATTATACTGCTCCGTCTACAGATATTGAAGAGAAATTATGTGAAATTTGGCAGGATATTCTTAGTGTTAATAAAGTAGGAGTTGATAGCGGCTTTTTTAATATAGGTGGAAACTCTATTAAACTTATGCAACTGCAGGCTAAAATTAGAGATGTAATAGGTATTTCTATAAGTATTACGGATCTATTTAACTATTATACTATTTCTCAACAGGCGGAATATCTTTCGAAAATAAACCAGCCTCCTGTCGAGGAACAAAATATTCTATCTTCAAAAAAGGAATTATTTTTTGAAGATATTGCTATTATTGGTATTTCCGCTGCATACTCCAACAAACAGTCGATTAATGAATTATGGGATACGATACAGGGGGGTGAAGAGGCTGTTGAATTTTTGGATAATAATGAAATTCTCAAAATGGGAGTTTCTGATGATACATTGAAAGATGGTAACTATATTAATTGTGGCGCAAGATTTCATAATGTTGAAAACTTTGAACCTTCATTTTTCAATCTTTCTCCAAGGGATGCTGTAGTAATGGATCCACAAGTGAGACATTTTACTGAGCATGCATGGAGAGCATTAGAAGATTCAGGGAACACAAAGAATAGAAAAAATAAAAGGATTGGTGTTTTTGCCGGTGCGGGGCTAGATCTTTATTTAAATAAAATACTAATGAATAGCTCTGATATTTTATCGTCTGTTGATGAATGGGAACTTTTATATAATGCTTCAAATGTTACTATATCAACAAAAAGTAGTTTTTTTCTTGATCTTCATGGGCCTTCTATATATGTAAATACATTATGCTCTACATCTCTTGTTTCAATTATTCAAGCTTGTAATAATTTGGTTTTAGGAAGTTGTGATATTGCAATTGCCGGTGGTGCTACAATCAGGTTGCCTAGTAATTATGGATATAAATATAAAGAAGGAATTATCTTTTCTAAAGATGGTCATTGTAGAGTTTTTGATGAATCTGCCTCAGGTACAATACCGGGTGATGGGGTAGGTGTTATTGTACTGAAACGTTTGTCTGATGCCATGAAAGCTAATGACAATATTTACGGTGTAATAAAAGGATATGGAATCAATAATGATGGCCAAAGAAAAGTTGGTTTTACTGCACCTAGTATTGAAGGACAAGTGGAATGTATTAAACAGGCATTAAGAAATGCAGAAGTACTTCCTGATGATATAGGCTATATTGAATGCCATGGAACAGGAACAAAACTTGGTGATCCGATTGAACTGCAAGCTTTGACCAGGGCTTACCATGCTGAAACGGTAGAAAATGACACCCAAAAAGTTGAGAGAAAATGTTATCTTGGTTCTATCAAAGCGAACATAGGGCACACCGATACAGCTGCTGGTATAGCTGGTCTTATAAAAATATGTATGATGTTTAAGAATGGTTTAATTCCACCACAGATTAATTATAATAAGCTTAATCCGTTAATTGATTTCGATAATGTTTCGTTTGATATTACCAAAGAACCATTAGAGTGGGATTCAGGCAGCAGTCCCCGTATTGCCGGATTAAGTTCTTTTGGTCTTGGTGGTACAAATGCTCATATGATTCTTCAGGAACCACCAATGAAGAAACTTTCTTCGAATCATAAAAGAAAAAGAAAACTTCTTTGTTTCTCTGCAAAATCAAAAACATCCCTTGATGTTTTAACAGAAAAACTTCATCAGACCTTTAAGAATAATGATAAAATTAATATTGCTGATGCAGCTTATACTCTACAGGTTGGGAGAGAAAGCCATCCTTTAAAACGTTTGATTGTTTGTGATGATGTTGTTGATGCAATCTCAAGTATTGAAGAACGAAAGCCTTCTAAATTTTTATCATCAAAACGTAAAACATGTAATAAAAAAATTGGCTTCTTATGTTCAGGACAGGGTACTCAGTATATTAACATGGGACTTGCTCTATATAAAAATGAAGAAGTTTTCAAAGAAGTTGTTGAACGTTGCTCTTTGATTCTTGAAGATAAACTTGAGTATAGCCTTCTTGATATAATTTATCCTCCATCTGATCAAAAAGAACAGTTCAGTAATTTTCTTAATAATACACGATATACTCAATTGGGACTTTTTGTTATAGAATATGCTATATCTGAACTCTGGAGATCATGGGGTGTTGAGCCTTCAATGCTTATTGGACATAGCCTTGGGGAGTATGTTGCTGGCTGTATTTCGGGTGTTTTTTCTCTGGAAGATGCGCTTAAAGTTGTAGAGGCTAGAGGTAGGCTAATGTCTGAGATGAATGAAGGTTTTATGGTTTCGTTAATGGCACCATATGATGAAGTATCTGATATCATTGAGGAATATGGTCTTTCTCTTGCAGCAATTAATGATGAAAATAGTTGTGTCATATCAGGAGAAAATGAAAAAGTTGAAAGACTAAAAGTAGAATTAAATAAATTAGGAACAGTATATAAAATACTCAATACTTCACATGCTTTCCACTCTTATATGATGAAACCAATGCTTGATAATTTCAAAAAGATATTTGATTCCATTGATCTGAAAGTTCCTGCTATACCTTTTATCTCAAATAGTACAGGTACCTGGATATCAAATTCTGAAGCCCAATCTCCTGACTATTGGGTGCAGAATATATTAAAGCCTGTCTACTTCAGTAGAGGGGTTAAAGAACTTGTTAGTAATGAAAACTATATTCTTATTGAGATTGGTCCTGGTAATGTGCTTTCAAACTTGGCACAGAGACATCCTGCAAGATCATCTGAACTTTCAGTAATTAGTTCTCTTCCGGGTTTTTCAAATAGTACAGATTCTTCTGATTATATGATTGAAGCACTGGGTAAATTATGGCTCAATGGCTATGATGTTGATTTTAGTTGCTATTATGGGGCCGAAAAAAGAGAGAGACTTCCTCAATTTTTACTGTATGAATTTTCCAATAGAAAATACTGGGCAGCCGCAGATATTAGCAGAAGCAGGGATGCAGGTGCTAAACTAGCATATAGTTCCGATATAGATGATAGTTCAGAGGAACATCATATAGAAGAACTAGAAAGTTTTAAAGATGGTTATTATCCTAGACCTGAACTGATGAATGAGTATGAAGAACCTAAGTCTCATATTGAAAAAATGCTGGCACAGATATGGCAAGATGTTTTAGGTATTCAAAAAGTTGGTGTTACTGATGATTTTTATGAATTGGGAGGTAATTCTTTAATCGCAACACAAATTGCTGTAAGATGTAAAAAAGAGGGAATTGTTTACAAAATCAGCCAGTTCTATGAAAATCCTAATATAAAAAGTCTAAGTGATTACGTCCAGATAGAAGGTAATCTTGTCGAAACACAGAATAATGAAAAAACAGAAAAAACGCTTACTGAAGAAATTCTCAATATATCTCCTTTGCAGAATAGATATTTTGAAAGAGGTCTTTCAAATGTAAGTGCTATTGTTTGTGAGCATATAAAAGAAATCGATTCGGAAATTACTTTTGAAAAGATAAAAAATGCTGTTCGTGTTGTAAAACAGAAACATTTAAACCTTTCAATTCAATTTACAGAGTATGAAAGTACTAAAAAAATTAAGTTTAACGCACATAATAATAATATTTTAAAACTGAGTAATTATTCTTTTAATCATGCTAACTATAAAGAGGAAGTGGCACAGGTTATTTATAATGACAGACAGAGCTTAAATATATTCGATGGACCTGTTTATTTTATAAGCTATTTTGAATGCCCGAAAAGTAAATTCCTGTATTTTTTAGCTCCACATATCAATAGCGACAGCATCTCTTTGGAGCTGGTGGTTAATGAAATTATAAGTATATGCAAAAGCGGTGTAGAAAATATTTCGTTTGAACCTGATTATGATAATTACAAAGCATGGCTGAATAAATTTACCTTAAAACAAGAAGAAGAACTTAGATTAAGCCAATATTGGAATACTCAATTGTTGAGGCAAAAATTAGATGGAAATAGGCCGGTTGTTAATCATTCTCAAATGAAGAATTATTTTAAGCCGCTGTTGAATTTTGAACAACAGAAAAACTTGAAAAACAAACTGAAAACAAATATGAACATACCTTTTGTCATTCCTGCAATCTATGCGTTTATGCGTGCATTCTGCTCTATAATGAATAAAAAATTATTTGTAGCAAATTTTGTTTCTCATGGAAGAAGTACCTCTGATTTTTCTATAGACTGCACTGATGCCTTTGGACAGTTTGCTATGCATACACCTTTGATTGTTGATGAGCATATTTTAGAGGATAAACCTAATAGTGCACTGCGTAAAATTGGCAACCTATATAACGAACTGAATGAAAATCAATTTTCATATAACCAGTGTGCCTGGGGAGATAATAGATATATAGACCTCAAAAAGAGTATTCAGAAGAATATTCCATCAATGTTATTAAACTACCATGAAACAGAGAACATTAATTCAGGTAGTGAAGAGAACAATATTGATGAAATTTTTGATATTATAGAAAAAAAATGTGACTCATTAAAAGATAGTCAAAGTGCATACTATGAAAATATCAATTTCTGGGCTTCAAAGGAAGAATTTTCTATAAGTTTTTATTATTCTTCAATTCACTATGATGACTCTACTATTAAAGAAATATTAGATCAAACGCAGAAAGAACTAGAGAAACTGTGCGAGGATTAGACTATGTGCAAAGAAGATCGAATAGGTATGTGTGTTGTAATTGATGATTTAAATAAGTATAAAGTTTTTTTTGATGAGTTTACAGGTGGCTTTAAAAGCAACGATGAATTTAAACAAAGTTTTTATGATCAGAAGATTAAGCATAGTTATGATGTTGCTAAAATTATTGTCAAGCTTGGAGTAAAAATGAACTTCAATTCTAAATTTTTGAATTTTCTTTTTATTATAGGTTTATATCATGATATTGGTAGATTTAAGCAGTTTGCTGAGTTTAATACTGCAAATGACAAAGAGATAGATCATGGTAATATTGCTGCAGAAATGATTCCCGAGCTAGATGTCTTCAATTCCTTATCTAAGAAATATATTGAGACTATTCGATTTATTATAAAAGAGCATAACAAATCTGAAATAGATAATGAATGTAAAGGCGAAATACTAAAACTTTGCAACATGCTACGTGATGCGGATAAACTTTCGTTATTTCCTTATTTTATAGCTAATTTTGATAATATTAGGCAATACTGTAAAGAACCTTTAAGTAATAGTTACTCCTCAAAATTTATAAATAAAATTATTAATAAAGAAAAATTCTATGTTGCTGAAACTAAAACCATTAAAGAATTTAAACTTTATATATTAAGCTGGATGAATGATATCGCTTTTGATGTGAGCAAAGATGTAATAAGGGATAATGCCTATATACAGAAAATACTCTATGGTTTTGAAATTAATGAAAATATTTTACAGCTTGAACAGCACTTTAAAGATTTGATCTAATGATAGAAAATATTTAAGAAAAATTAGGAGTTTATTATGTCTAAGATAACAATTATTGGTTCTGGGGTTTGTGCAAGGGTGTTTGCATATTACTCAAAACTTAATAAACATTGTGTAACATTGTGCGAACGGGCACCATATTTTGATAACTTAAAACAAAAAGTGAAAAATGGAATAATAAATGTTGCAGATAAAATTGAATGTGAAGATGTTGTATATAACTCTATTCAGCCTGGCTGTGTGAAGATTGATGAAGTAACCGGCAATCTTAAAAAGGCTGTTCATGGAGCAGATATAATTTTCTTAAATACAGCTGCGTTTGCTCAGGAAGAAGTTTTTAGAGAAATTATGCCTTTTTTAAAAGATAATCAGATTATTATCTCGATTTATGGCAATTTATGTTCTCTTCTTTTTAAAAAAATATTAAATGAAAGCAACATAAGTAAAAATATAATATTTGGAGAGGTTTTTCCCAGTGTGAGTATATTGGAAGTGGACTCCCATTCGCTTATAGTTCTTGGAAAACAGAATGAGTTTAGCCTGGAAATAGGTTTTATGACATCCAAAAATATTAATGATATTTTAAAACAATTCTATTTTAAAGTTAAACCTCTTAAGAACCTATTTGCATCTATACTATCAAATGACCATATGATTGCACATACTCCGCCTTTGCTGCTTAATATGGGTGTTTTTGAATCATATACTGGTAATAAGGATATATTTCTGAACAGTATATCTGAAAGTACTTCTAGAGTTATGCTGGCTATAGATAATGAAAGACTTAAAGTTGCCAACGCCTATGGCCTCAAACTGGATTCATTTATAGATACATACAACAAGTATCATAATATTATGAATAGAGAAATAATGACAATTAAAGATGCATTTTTAAACAGTATATTGAATGATCTTAAACCATATTTAACTATGAAATTTCCCTTGACTTCTAAACATAGATATATAACTGAAGATGTTCCATTCCTGCTTACTCCTGTTTTTGAGATGGCAAGAATTGCGAATGTAAAAGTTCCTGTGATAGAGAGTATGATTGCAATAGCATCTGAATACAATAACATAGATTATTTCAGTGAAGGAAGAACCTTACATTCATTTGGGTTAAAAAAAAGTAGTCTAACAATAGATCAATTACTTGTCCAGGTTTTATAGTTAAATAAGAAGGAGGAAATATGTCTTGAATTAAAAGTAAAAGAACCAAAAAAATAAGGCTAATAATATGTTTTTAAATTTTATGGTCACTTGCTGTTGCATTTGGTAATAGAATATATTAGAACATAAACCTTAACTTGGAGATTAACATTAACAAAGTTGTTCTTTTTATAACAAAATATAGGTTTGCATATGAAAAAAAAAGAATTCGAAAATACAATAAACAAAATTAGAGCAAAGAATTTAAATATTAAATACAAAAAGATTTTAGAAAATAAATATATAAGAAATACTATTGGAAAGTTTTCGGCAAATGTATGTTCTAAATGTCCAGATATTTTAAGTGAACTGAATTATGTTGATTTAGAAAATATCTACTTGCGTTCAAGAAAAGATCTGTATAAGAATAATTTTTGGAGAAGAGGAACTAATAGAATTCATTCAATCTTTTCGGATATCTATGAAAAATTTACTAAATATCAAAATATTAGCGGTAAGACATTTTTAGAGTTAGGTTCAGGGTTTCACCCATACGGAATAGCTTCAGTAATGTACCTAAACGGTGTAAAAGAAGCTTATAGTGTTGAACCTGACCTTTTGGGAGATGATTACTTCTATGCGTCTTGTGAAGCTTTACTGAATCTAATTATTAACTGTAAAGCTTATCCTGATCATTGGTTGGTAAATGAAAAAAATATTTCACTAAAAGAATATTTTGATAAACTTGATAAATTTGATATTAGAAGTCTTATTGAAAACGATATTGAAAAGTCTACAAACAATGTGCCTATTACTTTTTTTAAGGAGAAGCTTATCGAAGAAGTAGATTTACCTGCTAATTCGGTAGATTTGCTTGCAAGCCGTGCTGTTCTTGAGCATATTTTTGACTTTGAAAACGCTATGAATAAAATGTATGAAATGATGGCTCCTTCTGGTATAATGTATCATTTTATTGATTTTTCTGATCATAAGGCTTACTTCAACCCCAAAAAATATAATAAATTTGGCTTGCTTACTTTAGATAAAAGCTGGAGTGATGATTTCCATAATAGGTTAAGACCTATTGAGATGAAAGAAGTAATTATCCGTTCAGGGTTTAACATTTTAGAATGGGATTCGGAAATAGATGAAATTCCCACGTCTATTGAAAATAAAATACATACAGATTATAAAAAATACCCTGTTGAAGATTTGAAAACAGTAAGGGTAAAGTGTGTTTTGCAAAAATGATTTTATTACACTAAGTAATAGTGTTTTCTTTTAAAAAAAGATGTCTATTTATACTTCATTTGTACTGGTACAAATATTAATTTATTTGATACTTTATACCAGTCTTTTGTCTCAATAGTCTTCTGCTTTTCACTAAATATAATTATATCATAAAGGAAGAATTGCTAAACTAGTGGACTATAACAAAACAATTTTGGCTACAGAAGATAGTCTGTGCAAGTTATCTGATGAAATAGGTATGGTTTTAGAAAAACTAGATATTACAGAATATGTTTCAGGTAAAATTGAAGTGGTTCTTGAAGAGGTTTTAACTAATATTATTTATCATGGATATGGCATGGGATCATCTGATAAAAATAAAATTTCTATTTCTTTGAATGATGAAAATGATAGAATTGTAATTGAAATTAGGGATAATGGAAAAGAATACGGTTCTATTCTTAACAAGAAAGCTTTACCAATGCATGCTCCACAAATAGGCGGTGTCGGTATTCTTGTTATTAAAGAGTTATCAGATTCTCTAGAGTATTCAAGAATTGACACAACAAATATATTGAAAGTATCGATAAACAAATGATATTTAAATTGAATAGCCTTACACAAAAAATTCTAACATTATTTGCCGTGTCATTTATGATAATGTTTCTAATATTGATCATTTGGCATATTTTTTATAGTAGAAAAGTTATTGATAATGTAAATGTTTTAGCAAATCAATATTTTGAAAAAGGGAAGACTGAACTTGTTGCAAAACAGGAAGAAGATTATAAAAAATACTTAAAAGCATTTAATGATATTATTATAGAAAATATCAATAATGGACTGGAAAATATTATTTTTATAAAAAAGCTGGTTGTTAATCTTTATGAAAATAAAGAGATAAAAGAGAAAAATAGCTTTAATTATGATATTGATATAAATAAATTTTCCCGTATTGATTCTAATGCTAAGAAAATTTTTTCTCCAGAGTTTATTTTTGATACCATAAATTCAGTATTACTTATAAAAAATATATCTGCCTCAAACTTTATTAATGAAATTACTTTTTTGAATTCCAAATCTTCTTATTTTAAAAAAAATATTACGGGAATGTTGGACTTCAAATCAGGTTCAAGTGTAATAGATCTGCTTAAAAAAAGTAGAGATTTTTTTTACAGTTATCCTAGAGACAATAATAACTTAATGCTAATAAATAATATTCGAGTTGATGATAATAGAAACATTGGGGTAATCTGTACAAAATTAAACCTGAATAAGTTAATGTTGCAGGTTGAACGTTTTTTAGATCTAACTCATATTGGATATTTTATAATAACTGACAATAAGTTTAATATTCTTTTTTCTCATGCCTGTGATTCTGACGAAAAAAGGCTGGCTCATTTGTTAAAAATAAAATCAAATATGTTAGAAAATTTAGCATGCTTAAATGATATAAATAATATGGGTCAAGAGTCGGATATCTTTCAGCCATTCGAATATAATTCTGAAGAATATTTTTTACAGTACAGTAAAATAAATCAAGTAGGCTGGAATGTTATATTAATTGTTTCCAAAAAAGATATGATGTTCGGGCTAATAAAACTTGAAGAAGGATTTAATGAAATAAAAAATATTTGTATAGAAAAGTATTTATATCTTCTTCATAAAAATATTTACTATATTTTCTCCATTTTGATAAGTGCTTTTATTGTAATAGCTATACTGTTTCTTGTTATGATAAAAAAAACAATGAAACCATTAAAATTCTTACGTAAAGCAGTGAATCTTGTAGGACAAGGTAAGATAAGGCAGAAAGTACCATGCATAAAAACAGGAGATGAAGTGGAAGAATTAAGTTTAGCCTTTAATAGAATGACTAATGATTTGAATAGTTATATAAAAAATTTGGCTTTTACAATAAGAGAAAAAGAGAAAATTGTTGCTGATATTGAGACTGCGGCTGAAATACAACTTTCTGCTTTGCCTAAAAGATTAGAATTTACTGAAGATGGGCAGGAAAAATATATTGACATTTCAAGTTGCTGTATACCTTCAAAGTTTATTGCAGGTGACTTCTTTGATTACTTTATGATTGAGAATAATGTTTTGTTTGATGATAATAATCATCTATTTTTTACAATAGGAGACGTTTCAGGGAAGGGTGTGCCGGCTGCATTATTTATGATGACGATAAAAACAATTTTAAAAAATTACCTCTATGAAAGCGTAAGAAAGTATTCTTTGGAGGAAATCTTGTTAAAAGTTAATAATGCTCTTGGTAGAGATAATAAATCATTTATGTTTGCTACAATGTTTTGTGGGATTTTAGATTTAAAAACTGGAAAAGCATCTTGTGTTTCAGCTGCTCATAATCCACCTCTTGTTTACAGAAAAGCTACGGGTAAAATAGAAGAAGTTATGCTTCTTGAGAGCACTATAATAGGTACACCTTTAAAAAATGTATTTTTTGCTACTATTACTTTTGATTTGGATCATGGGGATGTTTTGTTTTTGTATACAGATGGGCTTACTGATTTGCAAAATAGAAATGAACAATATTTTGGTAAAGAAAAATTAATTAAATGCTTTAGTGAAATAGCTGATAAAAGTGCTTTGGAAATTAAAGAAAAAATTACAGAAACTATCAAAAGCTTCTCTGTAAATAATTCATATAATGATGATGTTACTTATTTAACAATAAAATATAAATAAAGAAAGGTAAAATTATGCCATATATTATTGAACAGACAGAAGACCGTTTATGTCTAAAAATTGAAGGAAAATTTGATGCTGCATTGGCTAGAGAGATGCAAAATGAACTTGAACAGAAGTATAAAAACTCTAAACTGCAGAATATTATATTTGACTTTGCCGAGACAAAGTTTCTTGCAAGTTCTGGCTTAAGAGTAATGGTATTTGCAAAGGAAGGCCTTGGACATGATATAAAAATAACTGCAAAAAACTCTAATAAATTGGTTTTAGAAGTGATGAAAATGAGTGGTATGAATAATTTTGTTGAAATTATAAAATAACGCTTTCTTATAAATATGAAGAGATATTGACTTTTAATAAAAAACCTCTTAAATTTTTTATGATTATAAGTTAATCTGCAAATAGTAAACTGATAGTTTGAGTTTATTTATTCAATAATAAGAAATGTTTTGACTCTAAATTTGTTAAGCATTTTTTTAACGATACCTCGGTGGATCTCCTCTGAGGTAGTTTTTCCTTCTAAATCAACCTTCAATATATCTTTATGAAAAAACTTTATGACAATTTCTAAATTTCAAAATAAAACTTTGTTTATATTAATGGGAATAATTGTATTTGATGTTATGGGAATGGGGTTGGTTATTCCTATTTTCCCTCAATTGTTTTTTATCGAAGACTGTGTTTTTTCTGGTTATTCTATTAACTTACTTTATTTATTTTACGGTTTAGGGGTTTCTTTATGGCCTCTTGGTACGTTTTTGGGAACTCCTTATTTAGGTCTTTTGTCTGATAAGCATGGAAGGAAAAAACTTCTAATTGTCTGCCTCTTTGCATTAGGTTTGAGCTATGCCTTAACTGGAATTGCAATAATCACACATAATATAGTTCTCTTTTTATTTATACGCTTTTTTGGAGGTTTTTTTGGAGGAGCCTATGATATTGCACAGGCAAGTATTGCCGATATAAGCTCTCCTGATAATAAAGCAAGAAATATTGGGATGATATCATTTGCTGTTTCTGTCGGAGTTATTTTTGGACCTGTTATTTCAGGGATTACTACTAGTTCAAACTTATTGTTCCTATTTACTTTAACTACTCCATTTTGGCTTGCCACAGCATTTGCATTTATTAACACAGTTTTTATTGCGATATCATTTAAAGAAACATTTATTCCTCAAAAAAATATCAATGCAGAGCTTAAAAAAGTTTTTTCATTATTCATGTTTGCATTCAAAGATTCTCGAATTGCGATGGTTGGGACTGCTTTTCTTTTTTATCAAATAGCATTTGGTATTTACATAACAGTGATGCCTATATTGCTGGAAAAGAATTTTAATGCAACAATTCAGTCTACTGGTTTTTTCTTTTGCATAATAGGCATAGGTATAGCTTTTTCTATATTGTTTATTCAAAAAAAAGTTTTGAATAGAATTAATCTTATTAGTGCTTCAATTTATTTCTTAATTATATTACTTGTTATTTCAATTATGCTTGTTTTCCTGCAAAAAAACATTTTTTATGATTTTATTTCTGGTTTTATTTTAGGGATGTGTCAACTAATTATTTATAGTAGCATGGTTACAATTTGCTCAAACTCAGTATCAATGTATGAACAGGGAAAGGTTATGGGAGGACTTGGTGCCATTACAAGTTTTTCGCTTTTCCTCTCTGGAATATTGAGCTCTTTGACAGCTGATTATAGTTTTTATCTCCCAATAATTTTAATGATATTTTCATTAATTATCTGTTTGATATTAATGGTATTTGTGTCAAAAAAACGTAGTAGTATAAATATATAAGTATAGTAACCGTTAAGCTTGGCTTTACAGCGTACCTTCCTTGAGTTATGCCGAGACTAGTCAGCACGCAAATGCTACTAAAACAAAATCCACCACATTGAAATGTGGGGCTAACAATTTGTAGCTTTTCTGCACGAAAAATTAAGCTTAATGGTTACGTAATATATACTATATGTTATCAAAAAACTATAATGCTGTTTGAAGCTTTATAGCAGTTTCCTCAAAAAAAATGCATTGTTATTTTGAAGTAGCTGGTAAAATATATTTAAAGCATTTACTTTCGTAAATCAAATTTTACTTTAATCTCACTCGATACTTTGAGAACGGTTGATTCCCATATTAAGTTTTTCTTCTAATATTGTGTAAATAATAGGCATAACTACTAATGTCAGAACTGTAGAATAAAGCAGGCCGAAAATCAGTACAACAGCCATTGGTTCAAAAAGAGGGCCGCCTCCGAGTGCTAAAGGCATTAGTCCTCCTGCAGTAGTAAGTGTTGTCAATGCAATAGGTCTTACTCTCAAAACACTTCCTTCTACTACGCAATCTATGAATTCCTCTCTTTTCAGTCCGCAGAAACGTTCAGTGATTACTGCTCCATTTTGTTCTGTCTTTTCCTTTATAAGCATACCTATAAAATCGAAAAGAACAATTGCTCCGTTTACAACAATACCAAACAATGAAAGCAAGCCCAGCTGTGCAAAGAAACCCAGGGGTTGATTCATAATTAATAAACCTAAAAAGGCTCCTGTAAAAGCCAATGGTAATGTCAGTGTAACTGCCAGGGTTTTTAATATTGAGTTGAAATAAATGAGCAGACACAAAATAATTAATACTAAAGCAATGATCATTGCTTTTCCAATTTTTTCGCTGCCGTCTTTAGCTCTATCATATGTTCCACCTATCTCAATCGAATAACCGGCAGGCATTTTAGACTCTATCTTATTTAATTCAGGTAAAGCCTGGTTTATAATTGGATTAGCAAGAAAACCTTCTGAAAGCTGAGCTAATATTTCCATATTTCTCTTCTGTTTTTCTCTTTCTACTCTGCCGGGTTGAAGGGATGTTTTTACCTTTGCAACAGACAGTAAAGGTATTTTTCCATGATTTCCTTCTATATAGAGTTCTTTTAGCTTATTCATATTATTTCTTTCCTGATATGGAAGCCTAAAATAAACCGGTATTAGATGATCATTTTCTCTGTAAGAAGTTAAGTATGTGCCTGAAAAAAATGCATTTAAAGTATTTGCTATTGAAAGGCGTGTTATTCCTGCAGCTGCGCACTTCTCATTATCAGGTTCAATATCTACTTGTGCAGAAAGGTTTCCCCAGCTGTCATGTATATCTATTGCTCCGGGGATATTTTTTAATACATCTTCTATTTGATTTGCATATTTTCTTAAGACAGTATAATCATCGCCTCTTAAGCGTATCATTATAGGATATTTCGAGTTTGGTCCCAATCCCAGTCTTTTTACTGTTGTTCTTGCTGCTGTTACTTCATTTTTAAATCTATCTGATATTCGTTCGGATAGGATTCTTGCATTTTCAGCTGATGTTGCATTAACAATGATTTGTCCAAAGTTGCTTTTTGGAAATTCTATCATTATTGAAAGCTTAAACCTCGGCGTGCCCTGACCAATAAAGCTTACCATATTATCAAGAGCATCTATTTCTTTATCCTTTCTTTTTATGATCGATTCACTTTTGATAATTTTTTCTATTTTTTTTACTACACGAGATGTTTCTTTTACCGACGCTCCTTCGGGAAGCCAAACATCAACTAAAAATGTTTTTCCTCCGGCTGCCGGTATAAAATCAGTATTAATAAAACCTGTTACCAACAATGCGATTGATATGATAAAAATAGAAAAGATTGAAACCAATACAAAAAAGCGATGTTTGAGTGACCATCTCAAAAAGTTTCTATAAAAAGCAAATTTTTTAGTATTATTTTTAGAGATACCCGTTATTTGTCTGAAAAGGTTTGCAAGTCTTAAAATGGGAGGAATTTTATCTGTTCCAGGTTTTAGAATCAGCCAGGTTAATGCGACAGTGAATGTTATGGCAACAATCCAGCTTACCAAAAGTGTCACTGAAACAACAATAGGAATGCTTCTAATATATTCACCTGCGTTTCCATCAACACCAAGCATCGGAAGAAATGCAAAAACTGTAGTTAAAGTACCTATCAGTATAGGGAATGCTACCTGCTTTGTTCCTTCTATTGCTGCAGTAAAACGTGATACTCCTTTATCTTGCAGACGATGAACATTATCACATATTTCAATAGCACAGTCTACAAGCATCCCTAAAGAAATAACTAATGATGAAATAGACATCATTTCCAATTGAACATCAAATACTCGCACTATGCTAAAAGATATAGCTACAATTACAGGAATAGATATTCCCATTATTAAAGCTACTCTTTTTCCTATTAAGAGCCATGCTACTAAAATCAGGATGATAATAGCCTGTATTAGGTTGTCTGTAAATATTTTTATGTTTTCTGTTACAACTGCAGGTTGGTCAGATATAACTGCGACTTTAATATTAGGAGGTAAAATAGTTTTTTCCCACTCACTTATTTTAGCTTTGATCTCATTTCCGAGTTCAACAATATTTTGCTCTTTTCTCATTGTAAAGTCAATAACTACACAGCGACGGCTTTGAATTTCAGAAGAACTGAATTTTGTTATTAGGGAAGGGGGATCTATATAATCTCTTTTTATTTTAATGCCAAGTTGCTGAAGATTTACAGGCAGTCCGTTGCTGCAGATAAGTGTAGTATTTTTTATTTCGTTTACAGCATTGTAATCACCCTCTACTGAGACATTAAGTAAGTCTTTACCGGTATCTATTGTTCCACCTGTTACAAGAATGTTTCTTGCATTTAATATAGACTTTAAATTATCTATGGATGCATTAATATGGCTCCATACCCCAGGATCAGGTTCCAGGTATATTGCTTCTTTAGGTGCTCCTAGTATTGTTACAGTTGCAACGTTATCAATTTGATACAATTCATCTCTAATATCTTCAGAAAACTCCTCCAATTTTCTCATAGAATATGGATTTTTGATTTTTTTATTACCTTGTAAAGGTACCTGATATAGAGCCAGCATCATTGCGCTGGAATCAGCAAAATTTGAATTGACGTATGGGGTGCTGACGCCATTTGGAAGATTAACTCCCCTTACTTCTGACTGAATTTTATCATAAGCCTGATCAACATCAGTTACCTTATCTTTCATCTCAACCTTTATAATAGTGCTGCCTTGGGTTGTTGTAGAAGTTGTTTTTTTTACAAAATCAATTTCTTCAATTGCACGTTCAAGAGGGATAGTTACAAGTTCTTCCATTTTAACTGCATTTACTCCTGGCCATTGAGCAGTGACTAAACATATTCTTATGGTAAACTCAGGATCTTCTCTACGTGGAGCTTTGATAAACTGATAAGCGCCCCAGACTAGTCCAATAACAGCAAAACTGAATATAATGGTTCTATATTTTATTGATAATTCCAGTGGGTTTTTCATAAAATTGCCTTTTCAATGGATTTAACATTAATCTTTTCCCCGGTTGTTAGAAACTGTGAACCTTCGTAAACAATAAGATCTCCTGTTTTTAATTCGGGGGATTGGATTCTAACCAAATCATTGAATAATTCTTCAGGTTGAATGAATATTTGTTTTGCTTCTGACAAACCGTTTTTATTTTGGATAATTTTATATACCCAGTATCTGGAAGAATCCCCTGATATTATTTTCATAGGGATATATATTCCTTTTTTGCTGCTTTTTGTATTTAATACGACTTTTACCAAATCTCCGGGCCTGAACATCCGCTGTTTATGTATCAAAATTACAGTTTGGTCTGATTTTACATTGTTTGGAACGCCGGATGCAACAAGTTCACCTTGTTTTATTGTTTTGGAATTTTTTATTACTCTGTATTTATAGACTCCTAAAAAAGTAAATTCTTCAGGAACTAACTTTACATATTCCCTGGATATTTTATAGGTTTGGGTATCAGGGAGCGGAGAGCCTGTTTCATGTAACTCCCAGATATAGTCTCCATTATCATCATTATATACGCAATCTGATTTTACTATCAGTTCTTCTTTTCCAGCAACTTCTATGTTAGCAATCGGCCATGCTTCCTTGATTTCCGGATATTCTGCTATGTTTTTATTTAGGTTTGATTTAGGGTTAACGAATTTATTTCTAACTAGCAGTTCTAAACTGAATGTATGTGTATTTGGGTCTGCAATAGTTGCCTTTCTGTTAATCATTCCAATTATAGGTTTGTCTGAATCAGGAGGGTATACATTTACAAACTGGTTATGATATAGCTTCCTGTCAAGCTGTGCTGAAATATTGAGATCTACAACAACAGGGTCCATTGCAACAAGTTTGGCTATCTGCTGCCCTGGATTTACATATGCTCCTACACCTACATATACGTCTGCTATACGTCCTTGAAATGGAATTCTTAATTTTGTTCTTTTTATATCAAGTTTGGCATCGGCTGCTGTTTGTTCTAGCTGTTCAAGATTGGCTTCCATGCCTTTTAATTCTGCTTTTTTAACTTTTACATGTGCATTAATTTCACAAAATCCTGCCCGGGCTTTTTTGAAAGCTGTTTCAGCTGCATCAAAAACTTTTTCGGAAACTGCTTTTTTATCTAGCAGAATTTTAAGCCTTTTGTATTCTTTTTCGGCGTTGTCCATGCCAGCTTTTGCTGCATCTAACTGTTCTCTAAAAACATCTGAAATAGTGACTTTTAAAGCATTAATCTGTTCTTTTATTATATTAATATTTGCATTTGCAGCTTTTAGTCTGAGTTCATATTCTTCAGGATCGAGTATTGCTACAATTTCACCATCACCATTCGTTAAAGAATAAGCATTCTTATTTCCGTAAATTTCTATTCCTTTGTCAATAATCCATTCAATCTGACCCGGAACCTCAAAACTTAAATTTTCTTCTTTCCATGCTTCAACTACTCCTGTTAGTTTTGTCTTATCAACAGGATTCATCTCTTTGAGCTTAATTGCTGTTACAGAACGAACATATTCTATAGGCTTTTTGTCTTTTCGAACTAGAAAAAGGCCGAATATTATTAGTATTATAAAAAAAATAAATATTACTGATATTATGATTTTTTTTAACATTTTTACTCCTGATTAATATTAGATTTTGGTACTTTTAATTGAGTACATATATTTTTGCTTATGTGGGCTGCATATTTATGCAAATTTCCATGTTGATAAAAATTGTTTCCTATGTGTTTTGTGATTAATGACTTGGAATTGTGTATAAAACCTATTTGAGAGATCAGGGAAATGAACCACATTGTTCTTTCTTCAGTAGGCATGTTCGGAAAAAAAGATTTAATGTTTGAATCAATTTTATCTGCTACTGGTTTAATATAGTTTGAATATAGTTCATCAAATATTTCAGAGGGAGTATTAAATTCTCTGAATATTATTTTCTGCCATTTTATTAAATCCTGATTTTCTGATTGGGTTAGAAAAGTTTGAGTCATTTCTTTTATAAATTTTTCCCATTCATCTTGATTAATAATCTCTATTTTATAATTGAGAATATTCTGGATCTTAAAGTGAACCTTTTCATGCAGGGATTTTATTACTTCTAAATAAAGTTCTTTCTTACTGTGAAAATGATAATTAATTGAAGCAATATTAACTTCAGCCTTATCACATATCATTTTTACTGTCGCATTTTCATATCTATTTTCAGCAAAAATATCTTTCGCTGCAAAAATTATTTTTTCTTTTGCATTCATTTTTTATAACCATAATAGTTTGTGAATAAAATTATTTAAATGTGTATTTTAAATGCTCATTTGAATTTTGTCAACACAGCAGAAAAATGATTATAGAATATTAAAAGAATAAATTGCGAATTAGTTAAAAGTTGATATACTTTGTATATACGTTATTAACGTTTTTATGTGTGTCTTTCAAAGAGTTTTAGGTATTTTTTTAAATATTTGAGAACGAGTAATTGTGATGTTATTTGGAAGATTTGTAAAATTATTTCTTTATCTAAGTTTAGCTGCAATAGTTCTTTTATCTGCATGTGGCAGAACTAGAAATCTTTCTTCAGATAAAACAATTGTTTTTAAGTTATCTGAAAATCAACCTCCGAGTAATCCTGTAACTCAAGCCATGTTTAAGTTTGCTGATTTGGTTAAAGAAAAATCAAAAGGAAAGATGATAATTGACGTTTATCCAAGCAGACAGCTTGGCAGTGAAACAGAAAGTATTGAGCAGATACAATTGGATCTGATTGATTTTATCAGGGTTAATTCTGTGACCTTGGGGCAGACTGCAAGTGAAGTCGGTGTTTTTACTCTTCCCTATATCTTTAAGGACAGAAGCCATAAATATAGAATTCTCGATGGATATATTGGTGAAGCTGTATCTAGGGATTTAGAGAAATATAATATGCTTAATCTAGGTTACCTTGAAGCTGGAACAAGAAATTTTTATACGCATAAACCTGTAACTTCAATTAAGGATTTGAAAGGTATGAAAATCAGGGTTCAGCCTTCTGATATTCCTCTAGCTATGGTGAAAATGATTGGTGCTGTGCCTACGCCTATGAATTATGGAGAAGTTTACAGTTCTCTTCAGACAGGAGTTATTGACGGTGCTGAAAACGACTTTGTAAGTTATAGTACTTCCAGTCACTATGAAGTAGCTAAAAATTATATTTTGGATGGACATTTAAGTCCTCCTGCTCTTATACTTATGAGTAAAAAGACATTTGATAAACTACCTTCAGAATATCAGAATATTATTATCGAAGCTGCTGCAGAGGCAGTCCAATGGCAAAGGGTAGCAATGTTTGAATTTGAAAAAGAATCTGAGAAAAAGGTTAGGGCTGCAGGTTCGAAGATAGTTAAGGTTGATAAGAGCCCCTTTCAAAAAGCTGTGGAAGGAATTTATGAAAAATATCCAGACTATAAGGATAGAATAAATAAGATTAGAAATCATCAATAAATAGAATTAAATAGTTGGAAGATTGATTGTAAATGAGACTGTTATATAAAACTTCTAATATTACGGCAAAGGTTATTGAGGTTATTTCAATTGTACTTCTTGTATTAATGGTTATTACTACATGCTATCAGGTGATATTGAGATATCTATTTAATAATCCTACTTCATGGTCAGGTGAGCTTGCAATAATTTTTTTGATTTGGTTTGGGTATTTAGGTATTGCCTTGGCTGTGAAAGAAAGAGGACATATTTCGATTGACCTGCTGTATGATAAATTAAAACCGATATACAGAAATATTCTTGATATATTTTTCTATATATGCCTGATCATATTTTCTGTGCTTATGATTTATAATGGAAAATTGCTTTGTAGTGTTACTATTACACAAAAACTTCCTGCTACCGGTTTAAGCAAAGCTATATTGTATTTTACTCTGATTATTGCGGGAATATTAATTATTTTATATTCTATTCAAAATATTTTGAGAATATTTCAGAGCACGGAAACAAATTCAAAAAGAGTAGGGGATAAATAGATGCCAACGGATATAAATGCTATTCTAATTTTATTTGGGCTGTTTTTTATACTTATGGCATTAAGATTTCCAATTGCTTTTGCTTTGTTTTTTTCTTCTGTTGTTACAACATGGTATATCGGCATTCCGCCTACAATATTGTTTCAGAAAATGGTAAATGGTCTCAATTGTTTTACTTTTCTGGCGGTACCTTTTTTTATTGTTGGCGCGAATATTATGACCGCAGGTGGGATCAGTGATAGACTTTTAAAGTTTTCTGATATGCTCGTAGGTAGAATCAGAGGGGGAACTGCAATGGTTAATATTTTAACAAGTATGTTTTTCGGAGGTATATCCGGTTCTTCTGTAGCGGATGTTTCATCCATTGGTTCTTTCATTATTCCTTTTATGGAAAAGCAGAAGTATGACAAGGATTATAGTGTTGCTGTAACAGTAACTTCTTCTGTTCAGGGTGTAATTATTCCGCCAAGTCAAAATATGATATATTTTTCTCTTGCTGCTGGCGGCATTTCTCTTGGAAAACTTTTTGTGGCCGGCTATTTTCCCGGTATATTGCTTGGCGGTATGCTGATGTTTGTTGCCTATATTATTGCTGTAAAAAGAAAATATTTAAAAAACGAAGGTGTTCCAGGTAATGAAGTGTTAAAAGTTATAGCTGATGCTGTTTTGGGGCTGATAACTATTGTTATAATAATTGGCGGTGTTTTGATTGGAGTTTTTACTGCTACTGAATCTGCAGCGATTGCTGTTGTTTATTCTTTAATAGTCACAACTTTTGTTTATAGAGAAATGTCTTTTTCAAAACTCTATAAAATATTAACTAATGCAATAAGAACATTAGCTGTTATTGTTGCTATTATTGCTGCATCGTCTGCTTTTGGATTTTTACTGGCTTATCTTAAAGTGCCGATACTAGTTACAGAATTTTTTCTTAGTGTATCGAGTAATCCCAATGTAATAATTTTTTTAATGATTATTTTACTCATTGTTCTTGGTATGTTTATGGATATGGGAATACTTGTACTGCTGCTTACTCCGATTTTGCTTCCGGTAGCCAAAGGAATAGGTATAGATACAATACACTTTGCTATGATTATGTTATCAAGTTTAGGTTTAGGACTTTGTACGCCTCCTGTTGGGACATCACTTTTTGTGGGATGTGCTATCGCAGACTTACCAATTGAAAAATCTTTTAAAGGTTTTTTACCTTTTTATATTGTAATGGTAATATTTATTTTTGCAGTAGCATATATTCCGGCTATATCTTTATGGCTGCCAAGCCATATTAAATAGTTTGTTTGTTCGTTATAGTTGTTGAATTAAAATTTATGGTATTGTTAGGTAGGGTCAGCTGCAATGCTATTGACTTAAGAGGTTAGAAAAAATCAAGTTGTTTTTTTATTAGATCTAAATATCCAATATTCAACAAGGAATATCCAATGATCAGGGAAAGATTCCAGCTATTCAATAATATAAGTGTAGATTTAAAAATTTTGTATGTTTTTGTATAAATCTAAAAACAGCTTTTTTTGAATTAGTGGTAAATATTAAAACGGAAATTATTTGGATATTAATTATTCCGTATTGGATATTGGATATTAAAAAAATACGTATTTCTTTAATTTTTTGCTTGATTTTTTAAATATGCTTAAGTTGATGACATAGGGGTCAGCTGTCCCAGCTGACCGCTAACTGGGTATTGATTGCAGTTATAGATGAATGAGTTATGCTGTGTACGGTGTGCTTAGGCCAACATGCCCTGCCAATTTGTGATTGATTTATCAGATTTAGTTTATTATTTATAATTAAAATAAAGGAAATATAGAATGAATATTATAATATCAAAAGATGCTGAAACATTAGGAAAGAAAGCTGCTGAGTTTGCAGCAGATAAGTTGAATTATGCAATTGGCAGTAAAGGGGCTGCAAGGTTGCTTCTTTCAACTGGTGCTTCTCAGTTTGAAACTATCAACAACCTTATAAAAATGGATGTTGACTGGAGTAAAGTTGAAATGTTTCATCTTGATGAGTATATCGGTTTGCCTGAATCTCATATTGCTAGCTTTCGGAAATATCTTAAAGAAAGATTTTTAGCTCATGTTAATGTTAAAAAAGCTTATCTTGTTGATGGCGAAACGAATACAGAAAGGTTAATTACTGATTTGACCAAAAAATTAAGAGAACATCCTATCGATGTTGCTTTAATTGGAATTGGAATTAATGGGCATATTGCTTTTAATGATCCACCAGCTGACTTTGAAACAAAAGAAGCGTATATAAGAGTAAAGCTTGATGATAAATGCAAAATGCAGCAGGTTGGAGAAGGTTGGTTTGATACAATTAATGATGTGCCTGATGAAGCTATATCAATGACGGTTTACCAGATAATGCAGAGTAAAGTTATTATTTCATGTGTGCCTCATGAAGCAAAGGCAGAAGCTGTTGCAAATACATTTTCAAATAAATTAACAAATATGGTGCCGTCAACTATGCTTAAGCAGCATGAAAACTGGAGCTTTTATCTTGATATTAATTCAGCAGCAAAGTTTATTAACTAAAACTTAGCTGAAACGAAAAGCTATTGGCATATGCAAATAAATTCACATATGTTTAATTTTTGAGGATACCCGGAATTAAATATAAATAATAATATTTGGAGAATAAATCATATATGAGTGAGCTGCAGCTTATTTTAACTGAAGAGGGAAGACTTATCCCTGAATATAATAAATCTACCAGGAAAAGCTCTAAAACTGTTTCTTACATACAGAGTAAGTTTTTAGAATACAATGGAGAAGGCATTGAAAATGCTTTATTTTATTTAGGTTTTGTAGAACAAAAGGGACAATTGTCATCAACACTTAATTTCTGGCATGAATTTTCCAGGATATTTATTGAAAATCTTAGGCTTTCAGAAAATTTAAATAAAATTAGAGATAAACTAAAACTGCCTGCAAATATCGAAACCTTGCAAAAACTCCTTGAGGATAAACCTTTTTTTCAAGGTAGTGAATATTTAAACCTGGATACGCTGGAATGTTACTGGAAGAAACTACTGTTATATTTTAAAAAAGAGATAAAGAGTTTTGACGGAAAAGTAGAAGATTTTTTTCGTGAATACACGAAGAGAATAAATCTAGCAGACCAAATTTACTTTCACCTAGTTGAAAATAAAAAGGGAGCCAGTGCACCGTTTGCCTTCCTGGCTACATATTCAGCCGGAATGTCTAAAGATGGCCGTTCACAGCATAAACCGCTTAGAAATGTTATTTCAGAGTACTCACAAAAACAGGATAAGTTAATAGAGTTGCTTTCCAGAGTATATAAAGTTGCAGAAGAAAGCACTTTTATAAAAACTTTATTGGATAACGGTGAATTGTTTTATCCGCTGAGTTTTACAAGTAAAGATGCTTTTTCATTCCTGCAGGAAGCAGAGCTTTATGAAGAAAACGGAATTCTCTGCAGAATTCCAAACTGGTGGAAAGGAGCAAGAAAAGGGATCAGCATATCAGGCAGTATCGGCAACAAAGAACAATCTTTATTGAGCCTTAAATCAATTATGGATTTTGATATGCGGCTTTCGGTTGCCGGAGAAGAGCTAACTCTCGCTGAAGCAAGAAAGATTCTTGAGGATTCAAACGGCCTTACTCTGATAAAAGGTAAATGGGTTGCTATTGATAAAGATAGACTAAAAAATACCTTAGATAAATGGAGCAAGCTGCAGGAACTTATAAAAGACGGATTAACTTTTGCAGAAGCTATGAGGTATGTATCAGGTTTGAATTCATTTTTCCCTGATGATAGTGAGACTATTGTTGATGTTGAATTTGGGGATTGGATAAGAAACCTGTTTGAAAAATTGCATAACCCTAAAATGATTAAGAAAATATCCCCTCCAGACGATTTTAAGGCGGAACTAAGAGAATATCAGCAGCACGGCTTAAACTGGCTTGGTTTATTAGGTTCTATAAACATGGGGGCATGTCTGGCTGATGATATGGGATTGGGAAAAACAATTCAGGTTATTGCTCTTCTAAATTACTTAAAAAAAGCAGGAAACTTTTCTACTAATTTATTGATTGTACCAGCCTCGCTGATTCATAACTGGATATCGGAAATCAATAAATTTTCAAGAGGTATTAATGTAATGGTTGCACATCCGTCCGGAAGAAAACTTTATACCGGTAAAACTCCTGATCTTCAAAAAATTAAAGGTTGTGACATTGTTCTTACGACTTATGGTTTAGTCAAAACTTCATCATGGTTAAAGGAATTTAACTGGAATTATATTGTTCTTGATGAAGCTCAGGCAATAAAGAATCCTTTAACCGCACAGTCAAAAGCAGTTAAAGCTTTGATTTGTAAAAATAAAATTGCCTTGACGGGCACTCCTATAGAAAACAGTCTTGGTGATTTATGGTCGCTTTTTGACTTTCTTAATCCCGGACTGCTTGGAAGCAGAAAAGAGTTTAAAGAACTGATTAAGAAGGAAGATCACAGCTACAGTAAAATACGCAGGATAATTACACCATATATCCTGAGAAGATTAAAGACAGATAAGAGAGTAATAACCGACCTACCTGATAAAATTGAGATGGATGTATTTGCTAATTTATCTAAAAAACAGGGTGCGCTTTATCAGGATCAGATTGAGTTGCTTGAAAAAGCATTAGAGGGTACTGAAGGGATAGAACGTAAAGGGCTGATATTGTCATCATTGATGAAATTTAAGCAGGTATGTAATCACCCTTCACAACTTCTAGGAGATGGCAGCTACAATAGTAAGGACAGTGGTAAATTTATTCGCCTGAAAGAAATCTGTGAAACAGTCAAAGAAAAAAGAGAAAGAATCTTGGTTTTTACTCAGTTTAAGGAAATAATCGATCCTTTAAATGATTTTTTAACAGAGGTTTTTGAACGGCCCGGGCTGACACTGCATGGCAGCACCAGGGTTACAAAACGAAAAGAACTGGTTAATAAATTTCAGAGTGATGAATACTATCCATTCTTTATTTTATCATTGAAGGCCGGAGGAACTGGATTAAACCTTACAAAAGCCAATCATGTTGTTCACTTTGATAGATGGTGGAACCCGGCTGTTGAAAATCAGGCTACCGACAGAGCCTTCCGAATTGGACAACAAAAGAGTGTTGTTGTACATAAGTTTATATGCGAAGGCACTTTTGAAGAAAAAATAGATGAAATGCTGAAAAATAAAACTGCATTGTCTAAAAATATACTTTCTGATACAAAATCTTCATGGATTACAGAGCTTGATGACAAGGAACTCATCAAAATGTTCAGTATGGAGGTAAATTAATATGTGGGGTTATCCAGAATACGTTACAGTAGCTGAAAAAAAAGCTAAAGCACAGAAAAAACTTGCCCAGCTGAAAAAAAATAAAAAATATCAAAATATTGAGCCCATAGTTATTGAAGGCCGTACAATATCAAAAAGCTGGTGGGGAAAAGCATGGTGTAAAAACCTTGAAAGCTATTCTGATTATGAGAATAGAATTGGAAGAGGAAGAAGTTATGTAAAAAACGGTTTTGTTATAGACCTGAAAATGAGTCGTGGTAAAATCGAATCATTGGTTCAGGGATCAGGTTCTAACCCCTATAAATGCACTATACAAATATCGCAGCTGGACAGTAAAAAATGGGACAATATAAAATCCTTGACTGAATCGAAATTTGCTTCTTTACAGATATTAATTGACGGAAAGTTTCCAAAAGAACTTCAGGAAGTTTTTTCAATGAAAGGCAAAGGCATCTTCCCGTCGCCAAAAGAAATCAAATTTGATTGTTCATGTCCTGACTGGGCAGAAATGTGCAAACATATTTCCGCCACCTTATATGCTGTGGGAGCCAAGCTTGATTCTAACCCTGAATTACTTTTCTTATTACGTGGTGTTAATATGGAAGAACTGATCAGCAGCACAATATCTGCACACAAGTCTTCAATTCTGGATAAGGCCACTAATGTTAAAAGTACAAGGATTATAGACCTGGGCAATGCTCCTCTGAGCAAGCTCTTTGATATTGATTTTAAAGCATAAAGAAGAGGTTAAGCTTAAATTTTTTAATAATATCTTCAATTCTTGATTGTATGAATATTCTTTCATTGCAATGCCTATGAGTTAGAAAAATAATGATATCATATAAAAAAACATTTTTTTTTATAAAATTGATTTGCAAAATTTTTTGATGTGACTATATTTGTCATCCTCGTTAATCGAGAGGTCGTGAAAACGGCCGGAGCATTGGAAGATTTCAAAGCGAAAGCAGAGAAATCCCCGGCATGGAAACATGCAGAGCGGTTTAAGAAACATAGCTCAAAAGGCGAAATTGATTAAACTGTGAACCGATACTGAAAAGTAGAAGTTCCCTGCTGCAAGAAACTGCAGCGGGTTCCAAAACAAGCTGACAGCTGAAATGCTGTAAGTTGTTTTGGGGATGAGTTGACAATGAATACTGTGCCTTGATACGGGAAACCGTAGAGAGGAAGAAACGGGATGATCTGAGAGATCAGTTCTGAAGTTTCGAGGGTTTAAGAGGCAGTGATATGGTCAATGCTAGCAGGAGACTGTTGAGCGGCCCGTTATTTAAACCCAGTAAGTCGGAGGTGTAAGCGAAGATACCCTTTCAAAAGAAGGGAGAAGCGGTAAGCTGAAGACTGAATATAATGCGACGAAGTTCTATAGGCCAATAGGACGAGCGGAAAGACAGTATTACATATGAAGACGGATAGATGCAGCAAACCTGTATCTATATCAGAAACAGAGGAGTCGGAGATAGTTTCAAAGATTTTGAGGTTTCGGCATCTGTTACAAGCAGACGGCAAAAACCGTCGAGAGGTAGAGATGTTACCTGGTGTTTTAAGATATTTTGTGTATCGAAAGATACCACTTAAGGGGTGAAAATATCTTACGGTTAATGAGGATTTTTAAGGATATTGAGAAACACTGTGAGAAATCACAGAAAATGGTTCCGGTACAGGCTAATTATTAATTGTTAATTATAAATTATCAATTAACTGAATAGTTTGACGGGGTTGAGAAATTAACCCCGTGTGAAATGAAGATAGCAGCGAAAAATCACTGCTGGAGTTTCACTTAATACCTGTAAGACAATTACAGGTTTTCCGGAGTGTAAACTGAACTCAGAGACGTTTGAATTCAGGAAGCTCCGAGGCCGAAAACAAAAGTATAAATGTAAATTTATAAACAAAACATCGGCTGACCGAAATCAGTATCTGCTGAATGAATTCGGCAGAACAGTTCAGTTCGAATTGCTGAAAAAGAATGAAAGGCGATTCCTGAAAGATGGATTCATCGGACTGAAAGTTTCTCGATATCCTTTTTTTGTACCTACTAATATCTTCTTTTTATTTAGATTCTTTTTATATTGCATTATTATCTAAAATACCTTATCCTCATATTTAATTCTTAGATAAGATCTTTGCAGAAAAGGGTTTTATAAAAATTTGTATTCAAATAAAAGCATAACTATCGTCATGTAAATGAGTAGCTCAATAATTAATAGTTATCTTTTAGATGACATCCAGTTAATAAGAAAATGCAGTTAATCCAGTTATTTAGAGGTGTTTGTGAAAATAGGTATATATCATGGTTATGAACTGACGGGGTCAGGAAGTAATGAATACACAAAGTATCTTGCTAAAACTTTATCCCGGAAGGGACATGAGGTTCATGTTATATGTAGAGAACCTGCTTCTGAAAAAATAGATTTTATTTCAAGAGCCTATGAATATACCTCAGAAGGATATAGTAAACTTATCTTTGAAAAAGAATATATTCAAAATAAATGTTTCGTTCATAAGTTACCTGATACAACAGTAAAACCTGTTTTCTTGACAGATAAGCAAAGACAGGGAAATGTGAAGTCATTTGTAAATCTAACAGATGATGAACTTAGACAGTATCACGATCTGAATAAATGTATTATTGAGAATATCTTAAAAGAACATAAATTTGATATACTTCATGCGAATCATCTGATCTATCAACCTGTTGCAGTGTATGAAGCATGTAAAAAAACTAACACTCCTTTTATTATTTATCCTCATGGTAGTTCTATTGAATATGTGGTTAAACCTGATAAAAGATATAAGAAACTTGCCTTTGATGCTATCAAGGAATGTGATGGTTTAATTATTGGTAACCAAGAAGTAAGAGATAGAATTATTAATCTTTACCCTGAATATAAAGAATTTATTCTCCAAAAATCACAGATTGTTGGGGTTGGCGTAGATACAGAGCTTTTTAAACCTGTTGAAAAAATGCAGAGACATAATGAAATTTCTTATTTGTTAAAAAAAGATTTAGCTGGCGGCAAAAAAGATGGTCAGACATTAGAGTTGATTAACAGATTAAATGCTGGAAATATTTTTGCTGCTAGAGATTATTGGGATAAGTATAATCATTCGATGCCTGATGATGATATTAAGGAAAAACTGAAAAAAATACCTTGGGATAAAAATATTTTGCTTTTTGTAGGAGCATTAACTGTTGGTAAAGGTTTACAGAGTCTAATTATTGCTTTGACCGAAATTATTACTAGAAGACCTGATACACATTTGGTTATTGTTGGAGCAGGGGCATACAGGGAAGTTCTTGAGGGGCTTGTTTATGCTATTTCAGGAGCTAAGAAAGAATTACTAATGGAACTTTGTTTTAAGGGATATGATCTGGATAAAAATGAGTTAAAGGGTGAATGGACTGATGTAAAAAAGTATTTAGATTGGAATATTAACATAATTATAGAAAATGGTTCTAATCTAAAAGAACATGTTCATTTTTTAGGACGTCTAGATCATGATAATTTAAAATATATTTTTCCATGTTCTGATATTGCTGTCTTTCCTTCTGTTGTTCCAGAAGCTTATCCACTTGTTTTGATGGAGTCTCTTTCTAATGGAGTTTTACCTGTTGTTAGTTATTTTAGTGGTTTTAAAGATGGTATTGACGAGCTTGAACAGTATTTAGGCAGAGAAACTGTTGATAAAATGAAAATATCTATAAATCCCGAAGACAGAATTAACACTATTGTTAATAATCTATTATTTTTGCTTGAGAATTTTAATTTTGACTCTAGTTCTTCAAAACTGAGAAAAATTGCAGTACAGAACTATGATTGGAGAATAAGAGCAGAAGAATTAGTAAATGCTTATGCAAATGTACTGAATAAAAACTAATCTATTTTTTAGAACATTACAATGTATTATTGAGGTTGGATATGGAAAAGATGAGGCTTGGAAAAACAGAGTTGGTTATAAGTAGGACAGGTTTTGGAGCATTACCTATTCAGCGGGTTGATTTTGATACGGCAAAGGCTATTTTGCGGAGAGCCTATGAATGTGGTATAACCTTTTTTGATACGGCTAATATGTATTCTGACTCTGAAGAAAAAATAGGATATTCGCTTTCTGATGTTAGAGATGAAATAATTATTGCTACTAAAAGTGGAGCAAAGGATAGAGAAGGTGTTTGGAAACATATAAATCAAAGCCTTAAAAGCATGAAAACAGATTATATTGATCTACTCCAACTTCATTATCCCAGAACTTTACCTGATCCAAATGATAAAGAATCTTCTTATCAAGCTTTGATTGAAGCTAAAGAGAAGGGGATTGTTAAACATATTGGTATTACAACACATAAGCTTGATGATGCAATAGCTGCTGTTAAATCAGGTTATTATGAAACATTGCAATTTCCAATGAGTGCACTGTCATCTGATGAAGAGTTAAAACTTATTGATTTATGCAGAAAAGAAGATGTGGGTCTTATTGCAATGAAAGCTTTGTGCGGAGGCTTGCTTTTTGATGCTAAACTTGCTTTTGCTTTTTTGAGACAATATTGCAATGTTGTTCCAATCTGGGGTGTACAGAAACTTGAGGAGCTTGATGAATTTATAGAATTAGAAGCAAATCCTCCTGCTATGGATAAAAATATGCTTGAACGTCTTAACAAAGAACGTTTTGAACTTGCCGGTGAATTTTGCAGATCATGTGGTTATTGTTTACCATGTCCGGCAGAAATAGATATACCGCAGGCTGCAAGAATGTATTTTTTATTGAGGCGGATGCCGTCTGCAAATTTTCTTACAGATGAGTGGAAGAAGAAAATGGCTCGAATTGAGAATTGTATAAATTGTGGTAAATGTAAGGAAAGATGTCCTTATGATTTAGATACACCAAATTTATTGAAAAAAATGTATGAGGACTATGTAAATTTTTCCAGGGCTTAGCATCGTTTAGTTTCTGACTAGAAACAGCTTAAAGTGTTAATTATTTAATTCCGAAGTCTTGACCGTTTTTGGCAAGACTTTGAACAATAGAATAATTGAACATTAGAACATTTGATTTAAGATTTTTAAAAATCGAAATTCTGTTATTCTATTAATCAATTGTTCTTAATTTCCAGCTTGGCTGGGTTAGGTTTTAAACCTTTATGATTTTAATCTTGTCAGAAATTGGTAAGAAATTTTACAACAGAATTATAACAAACTAAAGATCAAAATAATATGACATGAAAAATAAAATTGAACTATTAAATTATGGTTACTTCCTTATCTCAGACCTGAAAAAGTGAGTTAAAACTCTCTTTCAATATAGATAACCTGTTGAAGTGTAGTATATTATATTAACGACCAAGTAACTATAATTACTAACTCAACAGGTTAAAAATTTATGAACATTAAAATAGAGCAGACAAACGAAAAAATCAATAGCATTGGTGGATTAGCTTTGATTGGAAGACAATTAATGAAAATAAAATTTTCAAAAAATATCAAAAAACTACTTAAGGGAATGAATAAAAGATCTGATGCTATTTTGAATTCTGATATACTTTTATCATATATTGGTCTTTTATGTATGGGAAGCACAGCTTTTGAAGACATAGAGGAATATCGTACCAACACTGCATTTAAACGTATGCTTGGCATAAAAATTGTCCCTTCTTCCGAAACCCTAAGACAGCGCCTTGATGAGCTTGCTAAGCTTCCTGAAGTTTTTGATATACTATTGGAAATGAATTTACTTTTGATTAGAGAAACTGTTCTGAAAGAAACCTCCGTTACCGGTATGAATCTTATTGTACTTGACATAGATGCATCGCCTATGGATAATTCCGGCAGTTCTAAAGAGAAAGTAGGTAATACATATAAAAATTTTATAGGGTACTGTCCTGTTTTTGCATACATTAGTGAAAACGGTTATATGCTGAACTGCAATCTACGACCCGGTAAAGATCACTCTATGGCAGGTGCAATTGAATTTACAAAAAAATGCCTTGAGATAACAGATAGACTTGGAATTACAGATAAAATTCTCATAAGACTTGATTCCGGTTATGACGCAGCTGATTTAATAGAGGTAATCAATGACAGATGTTATTATATTATTAAAAGAAACCTTCGACAGGAATCAAAATACTACTGGCTTGATCATGCTAAAAGCCATTGTTCATGGGAAAAAATAAGAGAAGGTAAAATTCGTTATACCGGCTTTGTTGAACATATCAAACCTGCTCAAAGAGAAGACATGCAAAATATTAATGTTGTAATTGAAGCTTTTGAAACTACAATCAGCAGAGAAGGACAGCATTTGCTAATTCCTGAAATTTATATAAATACCTTCTGGACTAATCTTCCACTTGAGCCTGAAGAGGTAATTGAGCTTTATCATATGCATGGAACTTCCGAACAGTTCCACAGTGAATTGAAAACAGATATGGATGTAGAACGCTTGCCATCAGGAAAATTTGAAACAAACAGTCTTGTCCTTCAACTTGCACAAATATCATATAACCTGCTAAGAAGAATCAGTATAGATATTGTTGAATTTGAAACAGTAAATGTTTCAAGAAGAAGAATAAGGACAGTCCTTCTTAAAATTATTTATTCAGCATGTAAGTTTATTTTTTCAGGAAACTATTACAGTTTAAAGTTTGGTTTGGACAATAAGTATTACAGGGCTATAAAAATATTGTATGCAAAATATGCATAAGACAAAAAAATGGAAATTTATATTTATCGATAACTCTTAAAGCTATCGGAAAGGAGAATACTGTACAAAAAAGCTATTCTTGTAAGATTTACCAATAAAATAAAGACTGAAATTCTCAAAATTTGAAAATTTTGGTTAAAATTTAAGAAATTCTAAAAAAATATCCTGCAAAGCAACTAAATCGTGGATAAATTTTCATTTATGAAAATTATCTCACGGATTCAGGTCAGAATAAAGATTAACGATTTGAGAATTAAGAAGAAAATTTTATCCGTCATAGTTCCAGTTTTTTGGAACGAAGGCAGACAACAATCATTAATCCTTGTTCTGAGACCATTGGTATACAAAAGCCGATTTGAAATTCGGAATTTAATGAAGCAAATAAATTGAATCATTGTTCAATGCTGATATAGTTTGTCATAATCTGGCTTTTGTATATGTTTTCTCCCAAATTAAAAATTTTTCCGAAATGAAGAAGCGAATATAGGGCTATTCGCCCCACTAAAGAATTTATCTATTTCTAAAATCGAAAAGCTCAAAGAACTCCATAGAAATGAAACAAATCGTAGATTTGCGGATCGTATTAAGACTGTTTTACTGCTTGACAAAGGCTGGTCATATACCAGAATATCAGAAATTCTTTTGCTGGATGATCAAACTATCAAGAATTATGAAAGTAAATATCTTGAAGGAGGACTTGACCGACTTCTAACATTTGACTATAAAGGCCGGGTGACAAAACTGACAACAGAGCAGGAAAAAGAATTAAAGGCTCATGTTGGAAAAATGTATTACAACGATTCAAAACTTTTAATCGAATATGTGAAAGAAAAATATGGAGTTATTTTTTCGGAAAGCGGGATCGTAAATTTACTTCATAGACTTGGTTTTGTATACAAACTCACAAAAGTAATACCGGCTAAACCTGATCCTGACAGACAACTTAAGCATCTCAGAAAATACGAAAAGCTTAAGGCGTTAAAGCATGACGACAGTGTAATAATGTTTATGGATGGAGTACATCCTGAATTCAATTCTAAGCCAACTTACTGCTGGATCGAAAAAGAAAAGGAGAAAGAAGTCAGAGCAAATACAGGACGTAAAAGGATCAATCTTAACGGAGCAGTTAATATCAATAATCTTGATCTGATTATTAGGGAAGATTGCTCTGTTAATGCCTATTCTACAGTTGAATTGTTTAAACAAATAGAAGCCTTTTACCCTTTAGCACCTGCTATTTATATTGTTGCAGATAATGCAGGGTATTACAGATCAAAAATGGTTAAAGAATATCTCAAGAATTCGAGAATTAGAATTGTTTTCATTCCACCATATTCTCCAAACTTGAACTTAATAGAAAGGTTATGGAAATTTTACAGGAAAAATATTCTTTATGATTGTTGCTGTAAGACTTTTGATGAATTCAGAAAAACTACAATGATTTTTTTTACAAATATTAAGGATTATTCAGATAAATTGACATCATTGCTGACTGAAAATTTTCAGATAATTGGCAAATCATGCACATGATTTGTATATATACTCGCACGATTGCAAAAGTTAATCTTGATTAAGATTTTAGCTTAGCTTGAAAACATAAAATCTCGAAAACCTAATTGCTGCGAGTATATTTATATAGATTTAAAAAACTTTCAAATTTATAGGATCCTTGATTATCATCTATAGGAAATTTAACAGTATCTCCGTTCAAAAAAACTTTTATATAATAATTATTTTCCTGTTTATAAAGTTCAAAATCAAGATGTGATGCATAAGGAGGGTTGAATTTTGGTGTTGCTCCCAGGGCATACATAATACTGACAATTGAAATATCGTGCCCGGAGTATAGCATATATTTATATTTTTGTGTTCCGTTTGTTGCAGCCAAAATATCCGAACATAATTTTTTAACAAAGCCATGTGCCATAAACCTTGTAAAAGTTTTTGGCGCCGTTCTGGTAAGGCAAACATAAAGATATGCATCTATTATTTTTCCTATATCTTCAGACGTAAGGTCTTTAGGCATCGGCAGTCCATGTTCTGAAAGACAGAATACAGTATCACCTGGCAGTAATATATCATACAAATTATTGATTTTAACTCCAAAAATTTCACTCCATTTTTTATAATCTTCGGCCAGTTCCTTGTCTTTTTGAATCCAGTCTGGCTGGATTTTTGATTCAGTGTCCAGTAATCTGTGATATTCATTATTATCAGAATTTTCAGGATTAATTATATTGTGCTTATTTTTACCTATTGTATAAATTGGTATAGGCTGGTATCCATCAGGAACAGCAAAGGAACCATCAGCCAGTTTTGGGCCTGTTCCCATTGGATAGAGACCCGTCAAGCAGCATTGAGCACTCATTATTGTTCTGGGATAAGATGTAGATAATGTATAAATTGTATCTTTTTTATACATTGCAGAAAGAAGGTGGTATTTGTCAATATATCGTTTACGAAGCTCAGTTCCGAGCAGGTAAGTTTGTCGCATTCCTTTTGGGGTTAGCTGGGCTATACCGTTTGGCCATTGATACGAAACCTGCTTTTTTTTTAGTTCTGAGTATGGTGCTCTATCACCATGCCTGAAAAGAGTAACTGCAAAGATTAATTTTTCATTCATAATTTCTATACGTCAAATCCATTTAAATTTTAATGTGCTGCTAATACCTTAAAGTATTTAAGTATTGGTTAAAGAGTTTATACAGTGAATTTATATTATAAAATTTTTTTTCTAATCTAGTAATGGAATATATGACACTAGTATATATGCAAGATATTAAGATACTGGTATTTATTTGGTTATAAGATACTTCCTTGTCTGCTACTGTTTTTTTATAAAAAAGTGGTTTGAACTCAGGAAAAAATAACTTAAATTTATAAAGAGAATATATTAAGTGTCAGGACTAATATAAAGTCAGTTTTATTGCTTAATATCAGGCATTATAGTGATTTATGTTTTAGTTCCTTATAAAAGGGAATTAGTGTTTTGGATAATATTTTATATTTGAATAATGCAGCAACTTCCTGGCCAAAAGCGCCGGGAGTAGCAAATACTGTAAGCAATACTCTTCTTAATATTCCCTCTTCTCCCGGTAGATCAATATCCAGGTCTACTGATATTTTAACTGAGTCCAGAGAATTATTTGCTCAGTTAATTAATATTTCAAATCCAAGCAGAATCATTATAACTCAACATGCTACACATTCTTTGAACCTGGCGTTATTAGGGCTTGGCTTGACAGAAAATGATGTTGTCGTAACTTCTGTTATGGAACATAATTCTGTTTTACGTCCTTTAAACCATCTTAAAGAAAGTAGAAATATTAAGGTTATTACTATTGGTTTGGATAAGAATTATGAGCTTGACTGTGAACAATATATAAAAGCATTGGATTTAAAACCTAAAGTAGTTGTTCTGAATTATGTCTCTAATGTAACCGGAATTATTAATGATATTGCTTTTCTTTTTTTAGAGGCAAAAAAACGTGGTGCAATTACGGTTTTAGATGCATCTCAGGCAGCAGGACATATAAATATTGACACGAAAACTTTGAATGCAGATATTATAGCAGTAACCGGGCACAAGGCTCTAAGGGGGCCGCAGGGAGTAGGGTTCCTGTATGTTTCTTCTGAGATAGAATTAAAACAGGTTATTGTTGGTGGAACAGGAATTAGAAGTGATTTAACTTTCCACCCGGAAAATATGCCTATAAGACTTGAAGCAGGAACGTATAATATTCCTGCTATTGCCGGCATGAATACTGCTCTGAAATGGTTTATAAAAGGTGGAAATGATTATATTGACAAATGTAAACAGGCAACTGAAAAGTTACGAAAGGGTATTAAAGATATTTCTAATATAAAAGTTTTTGATAACAGTACTAAGAACCATTTAGGAATAATATCATTTGTTATAAACGGCTGGGATGTTGAAGATTTGGGATATGTGTTAGTTGAGAGTTTTGGAATAATTAACAGAGCCGGGCTTCATTGTGCGCCACTTATGCATAAAGCTATTGGCAGTAGTCCTAATGGAACTGTAAGATTGAGTCCTTCCGGTAGTACATCTGACAATGATATAGATAGAGTATTGGATGCGATTAAAAAACTGAGTAGCTGTAAATGAAGATAGTTTCATCTCAAAAAATTGAAGACTGCTTTGATGGAAGTGTTATCTATGAATATATTTTTGATGTTGTATGGGACTATAAAAAATTGTTAGTGTTTAAACATTTTGGAGAGCTTGAATATTATAAAGATTTTCCGCGTCCTTTTTTTAGGATATTAAATAGTAGTGGTTTGAATATTAAAGGGGTAGGTGGGGGTAACAGTTGTCGTGTAATTTTTCCTAAAAAGGATAGAATTATACTTAAGGATTCATTTGAATCTTTTTTCAATAAAGACTAATTTCAGATTATGATAAATAAACTTTAATGAAGGAGAAAATATCTATGGGTGAAAGATTACTAAAGTACTATGAAAAAGCTAAAAAGGAGGGGGGGGTTTTATTCCAGGTACGCTTGGCTATGAAGACTGGTATAACCTCTGTTAAGGCAGAAACAGTGCCGGATTCACATGAGAATATTCAGAAATTTGAGAAAGCTTATAGAGAAATATCGAGCTAAACTGAAGAGTGATTTTTACCCTTAATTGGAGTTGCTAATATGGTTAAATTTAAAGATACAGAACTTAAACTGGAACATTATTTTGATAGAAAAAATTGTAGGCATTTTGTAAATGGAAATTCTTCGGTTCTTCATTGTCATCATTATGCTACTTTGTATACACAGCTTGCTGAAGATTGTGAAATGCTTGATGGGGTTAAGCTGCTTGCCGAGTGCGCGGAAGATTGTTTTTATGAAACATTGACTTCTTACTTTAAAAATAACGAAATAGATAAGATAAAAGATAGAATTAAAATTGCACAGGAATATTATGTTGCATCTGGTCTGGGCAGGATGATTGTGAAATATGCAGGAACAGAGTCAGGTGAGGTTATTCTAGAGCATAGTCATGTAGATGAAGGTTGGATAAAAAAATGGGGAAAAAGAGAAAAACCGGTTAATTATATTGCCTGTGGTTATATCTCCGGTATGTTTTCGGCAATTTTCGACTCTCCAGTAAGAACCTATGAAGTACATGAGATAACTGGTATTGTTTCAGGAGCTGAAAATTCCGTATTTAATGTTGTTTTAAGATAAGGAAGGTTGCAATATGGCTATTGATAGAAAGAGCATTATAGATAATTTGTCTAAAATTAGAATAGTAGGTAATGATGAAGGACTTATCCCTATGTCTGGAGTTTTTATTACTCAGCTTCCTACAAGGTTCTGGAATAGTTTTGCTGAAAGACTTACAAGAAAAGTGCCGGAAGATCTTTTAAGCTCTGCAGAGTGGCTTTTGATAAATGCAGCACAGGAGTGTGGTTATCATACCGGTCATAGTATAATAAGTTCAGAAGAGTGGAAAGCTGTTGTTGAACCTATGATTGAAACTAAAGAAGATGTCTTGCATGGTGCGTTTGCCGTTTTTACTGCCTGGGGGTGGGGAAAGGCCAAAGCTGTTGAAATTATACCTAACGAAAGAATGGTAGTTCATGCTTATGAATATTATGAGTCAGACATTATTTCTTATGGTGTATCAGATAAGCATTCTTCATATATGGTTGCAGGGGTTTGTGCTGCATTTATGGACCTTGTGTACGGCGGTGAATATGATTCTACAGGAGAAACTGGACTAAAAACTTTTAGCTGTAAGCAGACAAAAGGTATAGAAACAGGGGATGAATATGCCGAATTTGTTGTCGAAAGAACATAACTTAATTTTTTTATTATAATAAAATTTTAACCCGATTTTTCCAGTGATTGAAATTAATCGGGTTTCTGTTTCTACTAAAGTTTTCATATAAATTTTACTATTAACTGTTGATAAATACTAAGAGACTAATATTGTACATCCCTTTTTATTTTTAACTTAATTCTTAGGTGATAATTATGAATATTAATGAGTTTAAAAAAGAGTTGAATAGTCTTTTAGATGAGGTCAATAAAACAGTTACAGATCCTATTGCCGTAACGAATAGTGGAGCTTATGTAAGGCTGCAAAGAGCTAAGCTGGATTTGAAAGAAGCTCTTAGCTGTTTAAAATAAGATTTGTTTATCTTTTATAGAGGAATATAATATTTTCTCCATATCTCTATTAAAACAGCGGGATAATATCTTATCAAATCTTTATCCCGCTGTTAGATTGAATTTTTTATCTTTAACCTGCCTGATATAAAATTCCAATTCTAACATTTAGCAATTATCTTAAATTAATTAAAATAGCTTACGCCGTGTCCTATATTAAAAATAATTTGTCCTGTCCTAGGATTTTCTATTGCTACAGGCAGCTGGCCGGTTGGCTTGAGCAGGATCTTGTTATCATTATTTGTAAATAGTGTTTTTACCACTGTTTTTAGATTGACTGTTAATTCTGTCTGCCTGTAATTTGTCTGATCGAAACTTGTAGCCCCATAGATTGCTAAGTTAACTTTAGATCTTGGCATAAATGCTATATCGTATGGATTCCTGCTTGAAATAGTTATTAATTTTTTATTATTCTTATTTGAGTAGACGGCTATTTCTTCAGGTAATTGTTTACTGGAATCCAGATTATATGTTATCATTAAAATAATATCAGATAAACTGATTTTTGTTTTAAGGTTATTATTGAGCTTTGCTTTATAGTCAATAAGATCTACCTTTATTTGAATATTATCGGCAAACTGTTTTGCTGTTTTTGAGACACTGTCTTTCATTATTTCTATTCTTAGACTATCCTCATCCAGTATTAATATTTTTGTGTTTTTTGACAGAGAAATGGGAAGAGTATTGTTTTCATTTTTTATCAAGGTAATACTTTTTGCGGATGCTCTTTGTTCCAGGGCTTTATGTTTTTTACAGCCTACAATTGCATTTGCCTGATCAATTTTATCTTCTGTGATTATGCTGGATTGTTTTTTAAAGAGTTTTTTATCTATTTTGAAATTAACTACTCTTTTGACAGAGTTTTCTACTCTTTCTTTGAATTCGGTATTATTGTTATAATTATGTTCAAGATGTTTGAATAGTTTTTCAAGTTTATAAATATCTTCTTTTTCCCAAACTCTTACGGGCATCACTGCAATATCTGCACCGGCAAGAATAGCTTTAACTGTGGCTTCCTCTGCTCCAAAATTATCGCTGATCGCTTTCATATCCATTGCGTCCGTAAGTATTAAACCTTCAAAATTAAGTTTATTTCTTAAAAGTTCTGTTAAAATTTTATATGATAATGTTGCCGGAGTTCCTATCTTATTTCCATTAAGTTTTGACAAGCATTTGGTGTTGTCTAAAACAGGAACTATTACATGAGCAGCCATGATAGTGTCAACGCCATTATTTATGAGTTGTCTGAATGGTTCTAAATCGATTTTTTCCCAGTCTTCATATGAGTAATCTACGGTAGCAAGACCTAAGTGAGTATCGTTTATTGTGTTGCCATGGCCCGGAAAGTGTTTCAAACAGGTTAGTACTGATTCAGAGTTGAGGCCTTCGATATATGCTTTTCCCATCTTTGCTACAAGTTCAGGGCTGCTGCCGAAAGATCTTACTCCAATTATTGGATTTGCAGCACATGAGTTAACGTCAACGGTTGGAGCAAAGTTTAAGTTTATACCAAGAACCTTTAATTCTTTTCCAATTGCCGCAGCAACTTCTTTTGTTAGTTCATAGTCATTTGCTGCGCCTAGTGCCATGTTGCCTGGCATATTGGTTCCTGTTTGTAATCTTGTAACTATTCCGCCTTCCTGATCAATGCCTATTAGTTGTGGAATTTTAGAAGAATTTTGTATATCAGCTATAAATTTTAATATTTGCTCAGGAGTTTCGGTATTTTCTCTGAATAGTGCTGTTCCACCTAACTGATAGTTAGTTATAAGTTTTAAAATATCCTGTGAAAACTTCTTTGTTGGTAGATAATTTCCTTTCAGATCTTTTCCATAAAATCTGAAATCCATCATTATAAGTTGACCCAACTTTTCCCTTAAACTCATCTTTTCTAAAAGATTATTGTTCATATTTGTCTATCTAACCCATTAGTAAATAATATTTCTAATAGCTGAACTTAATTCATTGAGGTCGAAAGGTTTTACCAGTTTATAACTTGCCCCCAGTTTAAGTGATAATTCTAAAAACTTTTTCCCAATGTTGTTGCCGGACATTACAATAATGGGAATATTATGGTTGGCCCTAACTTTGCGGATAAATTCCAAACCTTCCATTTTAGGCATAATAATATCTGTGATAATAAGATCAGGAGAGTATTTCTTTATCATTGTTAGGGCTTCATAGCCATCAGTCGTGCAGATAATATTGTAATCAGTCAAATGATCTTTTAATAATTCATGTATGTTTTCATCATCATCTACAACTAAAATGTTCTTCATAATATTTTATATAAATATTTGCCTGTTGGTTAGTTCTTTATTTTTATACAAATGTTTTTAAAAGAAACATTAAATATAGCTTATTATACCTAAAAATTGAATGGTTTAAAAAAATAAAATAAATCGAAAGCCTTTTTCATTCTTAAAACCCAAAAATAAAAATACCTTCGGTATATATGAGATTTATTGCGGGAAATATATACAAATTTATACTAACTAGACCTTATCTGTAAAGGTAAATTTAACCACGAAGTTCACGAAAAACACGAAGGAAAAACTTTTTTTATTCCTTTGTAAAGTGTTATATTGTAATAACTTATAATCACAAAAACACTTTAAAAGGAATATATAAAAGATATGCTTGAAAACAATTATTTCAACCTGTTATTAGGAGTACCTGACACAGATTTTGCAAAAATAATAGAATGTAGCTTAAAAACGGGTTTAATTTTCAATAAAATTTATGAACGGATTAATCAATGTCTTGATAAAAAAGGTCTGCAAAAGAAACAGGAAAGATTTCTTGATAAAAAATATTTTGAAAATCAGACAGATTTTTTAAATGTAGAATTTGAAGATTATGATATAGAGCAGTGTTCAGAATACCTTGAAACAGGGAGACCGGGAATAACAGCTGAAGAAGTATTTATATTTATCTGTCTCCGTGCTTATTTTGATTCTGTGACAAGTCAGGAATCTGTTGAACGGATGGTGGAATCTCAGAGTTTATATATTTACTATATGAATAAGAATAAAAAAATGCCAAGACCTAAAACAATTAATGAAAATCTAAACTGTATAGACATTGAAACACTTGAATTTATCCATCAGTGCCAGCTTCAGGAGTTTCTTAATGAAGACCTTGATGATTTTAATTATGCCGTTTTCGACAGTACTTCTGTTGAGGCTTCAAGTTCATGGCCTACAGATGCCGCGGTAATATACAAATTGTTAACACGAATACAGATACAGTCTCAAAAACTTGAAAATTTTAAGATTGCAAATATGGGATTATGGTATACTCCGTACTGGCTGGAGAAACTTTCCAGGCTGCTTTTTGAAATAAACAATACAAAGGGAACATCCGGTAATCCTAAAAGTGAAAAGATAAAACCTGCCTACAGAAAGTTTATCAGAACCGCACATAAAATGAATGAATATCTCATCCGTGAATTTGAGAAACTTGAGCAAACTGTAGCAGCAGCAGATTAAAAACCCAGTTTCAGGAAACAGTTGAACATGTTGTGGAATAATATGGAGGATGATATTTTGGCTTTAAGTTCTGTACTGTACTATGCAGAAGAGCGTGTTTTTAACGGAAAAGTACTTCCTTCTGTTGAAAAGATTCTAAGTCTTTCTGATATTACTGCCGCTTTTATCAAAAAAGGACAGCGCAATTCGGTTATTGGATATAAACCTCAGATCGGCATGTCTAAAAACGGTTTTGTAAGTGCATTGATCATAGAGCCGGGGAACGGCGCTGATGCAAAATATCTGATTCCGCTTGTTGAAAAACATATTGAAAACAGTGGAGTTATTCCTGATTTTGTCTCTACGGACGATGGATACTCTTCTGCTGCAGGAAGAAAAGGTTGTTTGGACCTTGGAGTAAAAGATGTATGTTTCAGCGGAGCAAAAGGGAAGAATATTCTCGGTGATGAACTTTGGGAGGATGAAAAATATATTGACGGGCGAAGAAACCGCTCGGCAGTAGAGTCTCTTATGTTTTCCCTGAAATATGTAGTTCATTTTGACAGACTAAGAAGAAGAGGCATTGAGGCTGTAAAATCAGAAATGCCTGGGAAAATAATAGCATATAACTATCTGCATAAGATAAGAAAATTTGCGGATGCTGAAAAACAGTATAAAAAAACAGGCTGACAGGTTTTTATTTAAAAATTATTCTTGTTTTAATAATCTAACAGGAGGGGACTGTAAAAAATTATGAAGTTCAGTTAGCAATATGGATGATTTCACTAAATTTATATTGAAAATAGAAATTTAGACGAACATTTCGGTAAACTGGGAATAAATTAAATAAGAAAAGGAGAATATAGTTCTGGAAAGAAGTTTTGAATTACCCCTTTCCAGAAATGTTCTAACTAAAATCATTCTAATGTATAGTTTTTTGAAGTTAATTCAATTTCTAAATAATAATTTGTTCAGTTGTCTTTTTTCGATATGTCGGAGGTATTTTGTTTTTAGTTTTTTGAACTAAAAACACCCTCAATTAGAAATTGACTGAAAAGGATATTTTGTCTTGAGTATAATTTAAACATTATGCATTATAAATGGAATATTGTGATAACTCCATGGGAAATAATATTCACAGCAAGAGAGAGAAGTATAATTCCTACAAAAATCTTTATTATTCTTAGTCCGTTTATGCTTATATATTTTGTTAATTTATCACTGAAGTAAAATGATATAAACAATACAAAAACTGAACTTAATGCGGCTAGAGATAAAATCAATTTTACCTGGATGTTGTTACCGTATTTTTGAAGACAGATCATAATTTGTAATATTGCAGCAGGTCCGCTTATTGTGGGAAAAGCAAGAGGAACAATTGCCATATCAGAATTCTCCACATCTTCGTCGTCGTTTGGCATATTCTCTTTTACTCTTTTAGGACTGACCATTGGAAGCGATCCTAGAAAAAGCAATATACCTCCTGCAACCTCGAATGCAGGGAGCTTTACTCCAAAAAAACTGAGAATACCGGTTCCGAGCCATGTGACTGATATTAATATAACAGCAATAGCAATACAGGATTTAATACTTATTCTCTTTCGCTCTGAAGGAGAAAAATCACTTGTCATTCCCATAAAAATGGCCAGCATTCCCAATGGATTCATAATAGTCAGTATTAAAATCATAGAACCAATATAAACATGTAGCGATGATTGGGTTATTAAATTGAAAAAATGATCGTTCATAATTTTACCCTAAAATTATTTAACAACTATTCTGTTACAATAACTGCAATAGAATAGTTGTTAATTTTTCTGTGAAAAAAAAGTAATATTTAATCTCTAATTCATATATTTCTTAAGTTTTGGAACAAAGGCAAACATTATAATACAGATAATAAATGCGCCTGCACCAAGTTTAAAGAAAAGATCAGAGTATATATGCAGTGATATCATTGGATTACTGATTTGATCTTTAGGAACACTTGCAAGAGCTGCTACAAAACCGCCAAGAGCCATAGCAACTGCTGATGACATAAACCATGCTCCCATCATAAATCCCATTACTTTTTGAGGAACAAGTTTTGTTACCATTGACAGTCCAAGTCCTGAGATTAACAGTTCTCCGAAGCTTTGGAAAGCATAAACTACAACCAGCCAGTTTCCTGATATTATTGCTTTGCCTGGAACGAAGAATCTAATGGCAATAGGAATAGTTAAAAAAGCCAGTGAGCAGAGGAACATTCCAAACGCAAACTTAGCAGGCATTGAGAAATCTTTACCTTTCTTGCCCATTTTTGTGTAGAATAATGCTAATATAGGACCTCCTACAACTACCCAAAAAGAGTTAAGTGATTGAAATGATGGACCTGGTATAGTTAATCCTAATATAGCATGATCTGTGTTTCTTATTGTGAACAAATTCAATGAACTTGGCATTTGCTGATAAAGTATGTAGAAAAGAATTGCTTCTACAATAAGCACGAAACAGACAATATATTTATTGCGTTCGCTTGTATCTTTAGATGTAAAGATGAACTTAAATAATATGCCAAAGGTGAAAATAAGAGCTACACCTAATAATATGTTTGTTACCAGTAAGTGTTTGAGAAGCCATGAACATAAAAATACCATAGCTATAAGAATTACTATTATGTATAATAATTTGAGATGGTTAAGTGGTTTAAAATCAGCTTCTGAACCTATTTCTTTAAGAGTAGAATTAAATATAAAATAAGATACAATAGCAATAATAAGTCCTATTGAACATACGAGAAAAGCTGCTCCAAATCCAAAATTTGCCTGTAAGATTGGACATAAAATCTGTGAACAGAATGCACCTATATTAATAGACATATAATATATAGTAAAAGCACCATCTAATCTATGATCTTCAGGATGGTAGAGTTTTGAAACAAGACTTGAGGGATTTGCCTTGAAAAGCATATTTCCGGCAATGATTGTTCCAAGGGCATAAAAAATAGTCTGTTGTGGATGATAAGATAAAAGAGCGTATCCAATTGCCAGTACAATTGCTCCTAAAAGCATTGTTCGCTTGGTTCCGAGAATATTATCACCAATATATCCGCCTATGCTGATAAATGCATATACCATTGCAGCAAATGATCCGAAGGTAATATTTGCTATTGTGTCTGAAAAGCCAAGATGATTTATAAAATAAATTACAATTAGAGCCTGCATTCCGTAATATCCGAAACGCTCCCACATTTCAATGAAAAAAATTAGTGAAAATGGCTTTATGGGATTTGCTACTCCCTGATGTTCAATTGCTGTCATTGCTATTTTTTCTCCTTTTCTATCTTTTACTAATAAAACTTGCCGGTTTGCCACTTCCTGTTGAAGTTAGTGTTGATGACATTCCTACATATTCAGCAGATATGTGCAGAATATGACTTAATTTTTTTTTGATTTTATTATTCATAATTACTATCCTTTTATTTTCGTATTGCTATCTCATGATCAGAGAGAGTTTATTTTATCGTAAATCGGTTTTATTTCTAATATTCTTATGCTATTATTACAATGATATATGTTACTTAAAGTAACATTTTACTTGCTTGTAATAGATAAATGAGAAAGAATTACTCATTATGGAATTTTATGGTAGAAAATTTAAAGAATTTAAAAAGGCTAAAAAGATAACTTCTATAAAATTGGCAGATATGCTTGGTGTAAATAGAAAAACTATTTACTCATGGGAAATAGGAAATACTAAACCTACATTTAGTGAGGTTAAACTAATCTGTGAAATATTAAATATTAATATCTCGCAGATTTCAGATATTAAAGCAGATTCTGAGAAAAATGATATTTTTAGAATAGCCGAGGAAAGAAGAAAAAAGGATAGTCTGGGAGATTTACAGAAGGTTTTGAACTTAAATATGCTTCCGGAAAAATATACAAAAAGTATATTAAATTTATATGATAGTGTAATTCAATTATCAAAAGAGAACGAAAGGTTTAAAAGCAGAACTAAAAGGTTTGAAAGTATTCTGGATAACATTGATCCTATTGTTTACGTAAAAGCTTCTGATCATACTTATAAATATGTAAATGATTCTTTTGTGACTATTACCGGAACAGAGTTTACAAGGGAGGATATTATTGGCATAACTCATAGACCGTTATTTGATAGAGGAGACTATGTTGAACTGCTTGGTCTTGAGAAAAGTGTTTTTGCTACAGGCGAGAAAATAGTTAATGCCAGAATTGTGATACCGAATACAAACGATAACCAGATAGGACTGGTTAATATTATCCCCAGATTTTCAGGAAGAGAAAGAAAAGAGTTGTTTGAAATAGTGGTAACAATAAAAAATATTACAGAAATATCAAAAGCAATGGAAAGACAAAATTATTTGAACCAGGCAATAAATTCTTTAAACGATATAGTATTTATACGTTATAAAGACACTGTTCCAAATAAAGACAATGCTCCAAGATTTATATATTTAAGTGATTCATGTTTAAAAATTTATGGATATACCAGTGATGAATTAGTTGAAAACCCGAATTTATGGAATGAAATAATTTTTGAGGAAGACCGAAAGAAAATCTTTGATTACTTCAATAGAAATGATATTTCAAATGAACCTGAGACTTTTAGGATTGTTAATAAAAAAGGCAAGGTAAGGTGGGTTCAAAGACAGCTTTTTGAGCAGACTGATCGTTTTGGTAACAGTATTATTTTTGGAACGATTAGAGATATAACTGAAACATATCAAAAACAAAAAGATAGGGAAGAGTTAGATCGCGCAGTTGATATTTCAAATACAGTCGTGTGGGTAGCAGATTTAAATTTGCAAAAACAGAAATCGAATTCACCACAGCTGACCTATATAAGTGATAATATTTATAGATTATTGGGAATAAGAAAAGAAGCTATTTTAAATGACTCTGCAGAATGGCTGCAGGCTGTATATCCGGAAGATTTTGATAAAGCCTTTGAGTTTCATAATAATAGAAGCTATCCAAAGCAAATGGATTTTAGAATGGTTACTTTTAACGGTGAAGTAAAATGGATCAATCTTAAAGTAGATAAAAAAGATAATTTGATATATGGAGTTATTAGAGATTTTACTGAGCTGAGAACAGGGGAACAGGAGCGAATGGAGCTTCAGGAAGCTATTAATAACAGTGACAGTTTAATTATTGTTGAAAGAAAGAATAGAAATAGTGTTGGAAAGCCTTATTCATATGTTTATATAGGTAATAAAATTATGAAATTATGGGGTATTACCAAACAGGAATTGCAGCAAAAGCACAACATATGGTTTGAATGTATTGTTGAAGAAGATCGGCAAAGAGTGATTGACTCCTATAGTTCAACAAAAACTCTGATCTATAACGAATACAGGGTGAAAACTGATAATGGGAGAATAAAATGGCTTTCTCATAAGTCATTAAAAAAAGAAGATTCGATTTATTCGTATATTAATGATATTACTGATTTAAAAGAAACTAAGAACTTTACTTTGAAAGATAAATATTTATGATTAGAAATCTATTGAGGAATCCGGCATATAGTTATTTATTTATTCTCACTATTGCTTGTGCTGCAGGATTTCAGGGGTGGAGAACTCTGATTAACAACTTTGCTGTAGATAGGGTAGGGGTTGACGGGTTTTGGATTGGCCTGCTTCAATCTGTTCGGGAGATCCCGGGTTTTTTAGCTTTGCTTGTTGTCTATTTCCTTTATTTCTTTAGAGAAGAAAGATTAATTATTCATTTTGTAATTATTATGGGGTTAGGCGTTGGCTTAACTGGTTTTTTACCAACGCATATAGGTTTAGTTTTTACAATACTGATAATGTCGCTTGGTTTTCATTATTATGAAACGTTAAGACAGTCATTAGTTCTTCAGAGTTTTGAAAAACATAAAACGTCAATTGTTCTTGGAACCTTAAGAAGTGTTACTGCTTTAACTAATATTTCAGTTGGAATAATTATATATTTAGCATCAATGTTTCTTTCTATGAAAAGTATGTTTCTTGTATTGGGAATTGCAGTACTTTTGATTGCTGGCAGTACATATTTTAGAAAATACCCTGAAATAAAAGGAGAGCCGCAGCATAAGAAAATGATCCTTAAAAAAAAGTATTGGCTGTTTTATGTATTAAACTTTCTTTCCGGTGCAAGAAGACAGATATTTGTCGTTTTTTCTATTTTTTTACTTGTTCAGCATTATAATTTTTCAGTGAAAGCTATTACTATCCTTTTTGTAATTAATAATGTTTTGAATTATTTTGCAGCTCCTCTTATTGCTAAGTTTATAAACAAATTTGGGGAAAGAAAAATGCTCTATACGGAGTACACCTCTTTGTTTTTTCTATTCTTAGCATATGCTTTCATTGATAGTTCGTGGATTGCAGTAATTCTTTATGTGCTTGATAATATTCTTTTTAACTTTTCTATTGCAATTAAAACTTATTTTCAAAAGGTAGCTGATAAGCGTGATATTGCATCTTCAATGGCTGTAGGATTTACTATTAACCATATTACTGCAGTTTTTTTTCCACTGCTTGGTGGAATATTCTGGATGTACAGTTTTAAGATTCCATTTATTGCAGGTGCGGTTCTGGCGCTGGTATCATTGTTTTTTGCAAGGATGGTAAAAGGAGAAATAATTGAACAATAGATTAATGGAATAGTAACTTGGCATCAAACGATGCATTATCTTTTATATTATTTTGGGGAGTGCGCAAATTAGATTTTGCGCTTTGGATTTAGCCGATTCGATTCGGCTGTCCAGTGTGTTGTTTGGGATTTTAGTGTTATATATCCTTACGATGCGTATAGTATGCCGGAGAAACCGGCATAATGAAAAGCGATGAATCTAATCATCGCACTCCAAATAGTGCATTGTCGTGTTATGTAATTTTGTGGAGTGCTGCGATTCGATTCGCAGCTTTGGATTAAGCCGATTCGATTCGGCTGTCCAGTGTGTTGTTTGGGATTTTAGTGTTATATATCCTTACGATGCGTATAGTATGCCGGAGAAACCGGCATAATGAAAAGCGATGAATCTAATCATCGCACTCCAAATTACGCATTGTCGTGCTATGTTATTTTATGGAGTGCGCAAATTAGATTTTGCGCTTTGGATTTAGCCGATTCGATTCGGCTGTATGTTAACGTATTACAGGGAGATAATTTAATGACTGACTGGCCACATGCTCCGCCTCATAGAATATTAGAAAATGGTTCATATATTATAACAGCTGGAACTTATAAGAAGGAGCATTTGTTTAGTTCATCAAATAAGCTGGATATGCTATATGAGCAGATGCTTATTATTGGAGAGTGTAACAATATTAATTTTAATGCATGGGCTTTAATGTCTAACCATTATCATGTTATTATATCAGTAAATGAACCTGGTGATTTTAAGAAATTTATTAACAGTTTTCACCGGCAAACAGCAATTTTACTAAATAAGATAGATGACCAAAAAGGCCGAAAGGTTTGGTACAACTATTGGGATACAAAGCTAACTTATGAGAAATCATATTACTCAAGACTGAATTATGTAAACGAAAATCCTGTACATCATAACCTTGTACAAAAAGCAGAAGATTATCGTTGGTGTTCTGAAGCATATTTTAAATATAAGCTGGATTCTGTTTTTTATAAAACGGTTAAATCTTTTAAATATGATAATATAAGGGTGTTTGATAAGTTTTGAATTGGTTTGCGATGCTATGTTCTTTTATGGAGTGCGCAAATTAGATTTTGCGCTTTGGATTTAGCCGATTCGATTCGGCTGTCCAGTGTGTTGTTTGGGATTTTAGTGTTATATATCCTTACGATGCGTATAGTATGCCGGAACAACCGGCATAATGAAAAGCGATGAATCTAATCATCGCACTCCAAATTACGTTTTGTCGTGTTATGTAATTTTGTGGAGTGCTGCGATTCGATTCGCAGCTTTGGATTTAGCCGATTCGATTCGGCTGTCCAGTGTGTTGTTTGGATGTTCGGTTTTATATAGCTGGGCATTGCGTATAGTATGCCGGAACAACCGGCATAATGAAAAGCGATGAATCTAATCATCGCACTCCAAATAGTGCATTGCCGTATTATGTAACTTTGTGGAGTGCTGCGATTCTACTCGCTACTTTTTTGTTGTTACAGGCTCTCTTTTAACTATAAAAGAAGCAATACTTGAGTCGATAAGAAGCTGAAAAAAATGAAAAAGAATACAAACTATGATTGCTGTTGCATCGTTTACAGATAATGTAGCAAGAACAAAAACAGCTAGAGGCAGTGTTTTTTGAGATCCTACAAATACCATTGCTTTTTTAGTAAAACCTTCCAGTTTTAATAAGCTGCCAGAAAAATAATTAATAATCAGCAGTACTCCATGAATAGATATTACGCTGAAAATAATTAATATTAAACTCGAAAACCTTATTTTATACAAAGTTCCTGATGCTGCCGATATGCAAACCCATATAACAAGCAATACACATATAGTAGGAGTAAGTTTTAAAAAAGAACTCTTCTTGAAAACGTTTAAATATTTCTGTAATATCTGTCCTGTGGCAAAAGGAAGCAGAATTATTATAATTAACTTATAGAATAGATAAAGGGGATTGATATTTATACTGGAAATATTGTCAATAGTAAGACTCAGTGTTATTGGAACTACAGCGAATGATAATATGTTGAGTATTAAAGTTATTATCAATGCCAGGATTGCGTCACCTTCAGCTACTTCTGTTATAACTACACCTGAAGATAGGGTAGGGGGCATGCATGACATTACTATCAAGCCAATTGATATTGATACCGGCAATAGCATAACTGAAAACCCCAGGCTTAGTATTGGAGCTAATCCTAAATTAATCAGCGCTGTTATAAGAACCGTGTAAATAAACTTCTTATTCAGTTTTAAATTATTGAACTTATGTTGATATCCATAAACAAGGAATATAACTATGACAAATATATCCACTGCATAATACTGTTTAATAAATGTTCCGGGCTTAGGTGCTATTAGCGAGATTATTAAAGCAATAATAATTCCAACAGGCAGTATGTATTTTTTATATTTCATAAATTATGCTCAAAAATATTCCGGGTTATCCTCAATAAGGTTTTTCATTTTTTTCAGGCCATCTAAATAGATCATTCTCACTCTTTGTGGTGACAGCTCCATTCTTCGTGCAAGTTCTCTAAATGTTAGCTTTTCCTTACCGTCCAGTTCATATTTATGTGAAATTATTTTTTTTTGTCGTTCAGGCAGTTTATTCAAGACTTTCAGCACGTGATCATATTCATCAAAGTGATAATTGGGATGAAATGACTTTGATGCTTCATATTCCTTCTTCTCAAGTACTACTGCAGACGTCCTTGTTCCCTTATTCCAGGCATGTTTAGGTATTTTTACATGTGAGGTTTTCCTGAATTCTTCTTTGAAGTTCCATTCAAGAATCTGCATAAAATAAGTAGTTTTTTTGGTTCCGCAGTTCGGATTGTAGAATTTGTCTGTCATAAGGTACGAATTATACCCAATAGAGATAACCTCTTCCGGAGTAAAATTATAAAGACCTTTTTTCTTCCTGTAAAATAATGATAAGTTTATTACGTCGTCAAGTTCCATTTTAATAGTTAATAGTTAATAGTTAATAGTTAATAGTTAATAGTTGTTAAGCAACATTCATTATACACAAAGCTCTTTTTGCCGTTTAGCCGCTATGGAGTGCGATGATTAGATTCATCGCTTTTCATTATGCCGGTTGTTCCGGCATACTATACGCATCGTAAGGATATATAACACTAAAATCCCAAACAACACACTGTGCAGCCGAATCGAATCGGCTAAATCCAAAGCTGCGAATCTAATCGCAGCACTCCATAAAAGAACATCACACGACAATGCGTAATTTGGAGTGCGATGATTAGATTCATCGCTTTTCATTATGCCGGTTGTTCCGGCATACTATACGCATCGTAAGGATATATAACACTAAAATCCCAAACAACACACTGTGCAGCCGAATCGAATCGGCTAAATCCAAAGCTGCGAATCTAATCGCAGCACTCCATAAAAGAACATCACACGACAATGCGTAATTTGGAGTGCTCAGATTTTATTCTGAGCTTTTCATTATGCCGGTTGTTCCGGCATTATCAGTGCATTGCCTTGCTCTATAGTTGTTGAATATGCAACCAACACACTGATAGGTAAGCCGAATCGAATCGGCTTTATCCAAAGCGCAAAATCTAATTTGCGCACTCCATAAAATACTAATAAACATCTAAGTATACCAAAAACTAAAATACCTTCGGTATATAAACAATATAAAGCTTAGGTTGATGAGTATACGATGTTGCGGGATTCTTAAATCTGATTGTTTATTATGAATAATTATTTTTTTTAAGAATTTCTGCCTTTTCACTAAGTGTCTTAAAGTATTCTGTTTCTTCTATTTCTTTTATACTCCTGCAACTCTTTTCTTTATCAATTAGAATTTCTAGTTTCTGAATTTCCTTTTTTTGTCTGATAATAATATTTTTGCTCGAAATCAATGTATACATAATAATAATAACAGCGATAAAGATTATGCAGAATAATATTGTCAGCTTACAATAAAGCATAAATAACTGATGGCTTATCTTTTTGTAGGGTATAGCAATAAGTAAAACATACGGTGTTTCAATATCTTTCAAATAAATAATTGACGCGCCAACAATCATTTTACCTTTTGTACCTTTAACTATAGCTGAAATCGATCTATTACCATCTGATGATAGATTTTTTGCAAGGTTTATAAATTGTTCAGCATTAATTATTCTTATAGGTTTGCCAATATTTTGTGATTCGGGACCGCTTACAATAAGGCCGTCATTCTTTGAGAGAAAGAAAAACTTAATAATTTCATCGCTTGCAATTGGGGTAGGGGAATTAAATTTAATATCAGAGACAAGTTCTTTCAAATTTATGTTTGATCCTAAAACTCCATTAAACTTACCATCCTTTGTTTTCATAGGCATTGCGATAACGATAGTTTTATAACCTGAGTTTTCAGCGTTTTTGACATCTATAATGTTTGAAACAGTTATTTTTCCTGTGGCTTTTGCCTGTTTGAAATATTGTCTAAACGAAAAATTTTTACCTATAGTGGATATCTTATGACTACCAACTGCGTTTGAAGCCATATGCAGCAATGTTCCATTCTTGTTGAGAAAAAATAAATTTGAAAGATTATGATTATTTCTACTCATAACTTTAAATACTCTGTCGATTTCATCAAATTTTGATTTGGTATCTTTGAAACTGTTAAGCCGCTCCGATTCCCATTCCAGGTTTGTAAGGTCATCCTGAAGAATGAATGATATTTTTCCGGCAATTTCAGAAGCTGTAAGTTTTAGCTCAGACAGTGCTATGCTTTCCGTATTAAACATGGAATTGCGATAAAAATGAATTGAAATAAAAAAAGATGAAATCAATATAAATAAAAGAATAGTAATGCTGAATATAAATTTTTTCATAAATCTATTCCTATAGAGTGTATATTGATAATAGATATTATCAGGATATAGTTTCTGTAGTAATTAATACTCAAAAATAGATTTTGTTATTTCTTTTGAAATATTAATTACTACAGGTATAAAAAAATAATTTTTTAATGTTCTAATCATTTATGGCTGCGGAGATAGCTCCGCCTGTACCATCTACCAAGGCGCCAAAAGCCATCCATTTTCTCATTGAACGTGTTTTTGCACTTCTTTTCTGCTGTGATTCTTGAGCATCCTCCTGCTCTGGCTGGTTATTTTTTTGTCCTTCTTCTTGGGGGTCTTCTTCTACAACACCTTGTTCCTGGCTATCTCCGTCTTGAAATTCCTGCAAGTTTCCTTCTTGCTGATCCACATCGGCAGATGTATCTTCACCCGTTTCTATCTGATCCTGTGCAACTTCCTGTATTTCCTCTGTTTCGGTATTTGTTACTTCTTCTCCTTCTTCAGAGGCGTCATCCACTGTATCTGTTGCTATATCGGCTAATTCGATTGAAGATTCAGTTGTATCAGTTGCTACCTCTGCTGCAGTCTCGGTAGCAACCTCAGTAGCAGCCACTGCAGTACCTTCGGATACCGCTCCTGAAATTTCACCAACGCCTGGGATTAGTATCAAAGGCATCATGATGCATTCTGCTATTAGGCCTGCATGCTCTGTTGCTTCCAAATGCTTAGCAGTCATTCCGGCCATAAAGTGTTTAGTTGGATATGGCGTAGTTATTGCATAGTCTCCGTAATATGAGACAAATAGATCTGCAGGTTTCCGAAAAACATCAGGGTAAGCATTCTTCCAAAATACAGGACTATTAATGTTTTCATTTTTTATAACAGCTAGATATCTACATTCATCACATGACTTCACATTTGCCTGAGTCATTTTTAAAGATGTGTCATGTGCGGCTTCTGAACTTTCTGGAAAGTTACTGTAATTTCTAGGGCCTTCTTTGCCAGGCCAATTAGATAATAAATATGTATATATAGAGCCGTCATCTGTAGTTACAAATTTTGCATGATGTGCATTTGTTCCACCGATAGGATTACGAGTATCTAATTCATACCATCTTAAATTAACAGTATTATAATCATCATCTTCCAGGGGAGTATATTCTATAACAAAATTCTTATCATAAGAAACAACATAAAAACTACTCTGTATTGTTTGACCATTATATATTGGCGTAAAGGCTTGGTCTACAGTATGTGAACCATCGGAAAGTTTTAATTTTAGTATTTGAACAAAAGGCACACCATCAGTTGATCGTAACGTTGCCATGATATTAAAAGAATCATCGTTTGAATTCTTTACATTATAATCTATCATTTTAAAACCAGTTTCGGCTAGTTTTCCAGAGGTTATATCTTTAACTGAATAACCACCAAACAATCCTTTTGATATTTTTTTCAGTTCATATTGACCCGAATCTTCTACAGTCAGCAGATACTCTCCATTGGTTGTTGTATAAATACTAAGATCATTCCCGGTAATTTTTTTACTTTTATATATCGTTTTAGTGTCATTCACAGAATATATCCAGTACTCTTTTGGCCCAGCCAAAAGTAACAAAGATCCATCATCATTAAGAAAAGATGGAACAGCATTTTCAGGTGCGCTATCAAATAAGCCATTACCAGCGATTAGTGTACCTTTTTCCAAATCATCAAATGTGTATGAGCAGAACTGGCTTCCAAAAGAATTCGTAAATGTTGAGATACAATTTAATGTTTCTCCATCGTTACCAAAATACATTAACATATATGAATGATTATAATAATTACTACCATAAGCGGTTTCAAACTGTCTTTTATTTACTTGAGTTTCCCAGTTTTTAATACCTTTTGTTACTTTAAAAATATTCCCATAGCTTGTGGCAAAGTATCCTATACATTTTGCAGCATCGTATAGATAACTCAGTATGACTTCATTGCCCTGTAGCATATTATCGTCAATTTTATTACAAATATTGTCTTGTACATTAAAGTAATAAAGGGCATTTTTATCAGGTTTAGAATCATTTATCGAGAAAAAGAAACCTGCATTCCCGTCTGGTGTGCAATAAAGTAATTCGTTACAAACATAATAAAAATTAAGCATCTTATCGCCTGTATCGGCATTTATAAGTTTTGAGTAACAGTAATCACTGGAATACTCGCCTTCTTCAAAATACAATCTTGTATATAAAATTCTGTCTTTTGATAAAAACGTATATGAATCATAGCGTTTTTCAGGGTTACTGGTTTCAGGTATGTATATAGCCCATTGTAATGTAGAACCATCATAGTAACCAAGTGCTTTCGAATAGTCTTCATCATCGTTCTTAAAGCCATCAAGCAGTTCCACTAAATATTTATTTTTATCATAAGGATTAAATATAACTTTTTGTATCATGCTGCCATTGCAGCTGATAGTATAATCATTAGTATTATAGTCTCCTCTAGGATTCAGCATTGTGTGTCCAAAATACGTGATTCCACCGCCAAAAATATTCCATTCATACCTACTTCCAATGTTCATTGCGCCTACATTTTTAGTAAAATCGGTGTCATCAGTAATGTGGTATCCTTTCAACCAGTCTGTGTTACTATAATCAACAGATGGATAAGTAGGAAATTTTGCATCTGCAAGCGCAGCAAGGGTAAAACAGATAAAAAAATAGCTAGATAATATTAATTTTTTCATAAAAAAATGTTCTTTCAATTTTAATTACAATTGAGTGCTCTAATAATTATGAATTTCAGGAGTCTCTTTCAAAATGTAATAGTTTTTTATGCCTCTTACGATTTTGGTATTATTTATGCAATTCAAAATTTATTTTTTCAGAAACTCTAAATCACATCATTAATTTCCAAATTTACACATTAAAATTTAATAAATATTTAATTTTGTTTTAGACGCAAATACTACAAAAAAATTGCCTCTTTACCAGAATTTGTGGGTAGTTTCAAGCGCACATAGGCTCAAAACAATTTGACTACCAGATATTTTTTTGTTTTTTTAACTCCTCACTCGTTGAACAACAGGGAGTTAAAAACAATGAAAAATTATTTCACCCATAAAAACAGGCAAAGACCCAAAAAATTGTAATTATGCAAAAATTTATGGAGGGCTTTGCCCTCCATACTAATATTTTAGTTTAGAAAATAGCTAAATATCAACAGCTATTTGCTGTCCAACCAATTTCTGATTGACCAGTTTGCAAAACATAATAATTTACGATTTGTACATATGTCCTTTAAGCGTAGACATCTATACTCTTTTTAATTGAATATTACATATATTTATTTGATCTTTATCAAAGACTAACAAATTGATGCTTATGAATAAACAAAAAATACTAGATTTGCTGAATTTAAGGTCTTAAGCCAAGTAAATTGAATCTTATTTATTTTCCTTTTTGTTAATCAGCAAATAACACGCTATATCGTTATAGCTTTTTCGCCTACCACAATTTTTATAACATTCATTACAATTTCAAAGGATAAATGAATTTGAAACTTTTTGTACATCAAAAGCCTGTATTTATAGTATGTATATTATTATCTAACTCCCATGCTTCATCTGCCATATCATTTTTAGAAGTTGTTGCATCAAGTCCACCATCAATGAGTTCCGTCCAGTCTTTAGTAAATCCTAAACGCGCAGTCCTCCCCCCGGATTTTACTTCAATATCAATACCGAGTTCATTCAGGCTTTCTTCTGCTTCCATCTGTGTTAATTCATCAATCTCTTCAAACCTGTTACCACTTATGTCTTGCTGTATTATAATTAATTTTCTCATAGCGTTATATCCCCTCCCAATGGGCCTAGATTGTAAAGTTGATTGCCTTGTAAAGTCTGCACTCATATCACTAGCCCCAACAGGTTTTTCGCTAACCTGTGTTGTATCGCTATAATCACAGTCTTCCTCTAATACGTTATCTGAGCTCATTTCTACGCGTTCCGACATACCTGTACCAGATTCAGCCGCAGCACTAAATTCTTCTTCCATTTCCATTGTACCTTCGATAGTTACGGGCATAGCTCCAAAATAGCTTATTGCACTATCAAAGCCTAGAGAAAGTAAGTCACTAATTCCAGCACTGATAGCGACTGACGTAACTTCATCGATAACTTTCTCCCATGCCATAAAGTACAAGAATCCTTTATTCACATGTGTAAAAAATCCAATATATTTATTATCAGCAGAAACACTAAAACCACTCACATTTCTTCCACGCCACCCGTAGGCAGGTATCCACACCGGATTGTCGCAATCTTTTTTATTAACTGCTACAAACCATCTGTTGTTATCGTAGTTTGTTTGATAAGATTTCAAACAAAGTCCTTTATTCAGCCAAATAACATCAATATCTTGGCGTTCGTATTTCTCGTTTGAGTAATCATCCGGCGTTGGAGGACATTCTGAGTAATCACGAGGCCCTTTAGTTCCTGGCCATGAAGATAAAAAGCATGTATCAAATCCACCATTATTATCTTTTAAAAATGTTAAATAGTGTGCATTAAAACCTGCGATGTATGATGAGTTGTCAAGATCAATCCATTCGAGATTTGCTGTGGTATAATCGTTAGTATCAATAGGTATATACTTCACAACATAATTATCAATAAACGAAGTAGTATATATACAATTAGCGGGTGAATTACCATCCTTAAATTTTGTATTCGTAGCTCCATTATAGTCTACGCCCACAATTTTAAATCCAGTTCCACCGTTCATGCTATAAAAATAATTAAAATAGAATTTATTATTAAACGCATCAATTTTATAGCGCGACATTCCCCGTTCATCACAGAAATTACCGCTTCCACACATTTTCCAATCACGGATCCACATGAATGAATTGTATTGAACTATTTCAAAATTACCATCGTCATCACAGATTATAAGGTGTTTTAAGTCATCAGAACATTGTAAACCTAAACCTCCGCTAAGGCTTATATGGTTAGTATACATCATTTTTTCATCAACCAAGTCGTAAATGCAGAAAGCACCATCACCAATTATAAGCACGTCCTTGTCATTTATTTTGCGAACAAAAGCATTAGAATATGTGTTAGAAGAATTACTTGTATTATTCAAGTTTAGGATTTTTTTTGTTATATCACCACTCCATGTAATATTAAATTTAACAAGCTTATCGCCAGCCGCATTATCAAACATACATCCGAACACAGTCTTTGTTTTGTTATCAAAAGTAAAAGTAAACGTGTAATCATTATTACTACCATTACCTAAGTTTTTACACCATATTTGTTCTTTATTTTGAAAAGCAAATAAATAGCCGCTATTCGTTGCTAGTATATATATACCAGAATTGTCATTAAAGATCATGTTTACTGGAAAACCATACCCTTCAGCACTGTCAGCATTGAATAAAAATTCTGATCCTTCATTTATGTTCCAGTAAAATAAATCTTTACTTAACCCATTCGTTCCTATTGGAAACGCAAGTATTGTTGTCCCATCATCAGATATATGCATGTTCAACCCCAGAGGATAATTATCTTCCTTAATTGAGAAACTATTAAGTGATTCTCCGGTATCTGCATTAAGAATTTCCATCCCACCGTCTACAATTTGATTGTTTATCACCTCTTTATACATTTTCCAGCAAAGGTTAACACTAGTAGTACTTTCTTTAAACAGACAAAAATAGTTCTTGCGTGCCAACGCACTTATCCCTTCAATGTTTTCTGTTTTTGACCATACAGGAGAGTTATTTTTATACATTGAGTAACTATACTGCATTCCATCTTTAGAATCAGGTGATGGATATTCAGTTACCATATAAATCTCAGGGTTATATGGGTTAAAGTCGATGCTGTCAACATATCCAAACGTTGAATCGAGGTCTTTATTTAGGTCTCTTAACCCATGACCAAAAATATTTTAAATAGTTCCCATCACTCCATTTATCAGCTTTAATAATGGAATAGTTATCTCCATATACACCATTTGGAAATCTGACTTCTCCTGATGGCACCACAGAACTTGCGATTGGATATTTATATCCATCACCGTATGAGGTAATTGCACATACTAGTAGTACAATAGTAGTTATTACAATTTTTCTTATCATAGCACACCAATCCTTTATGTTTTGTTTTCATATATTGCATAGCCTATTGTATACTTTAACCATATTTTATGAATGTTTAGTTATTATTTGAAAATTATTTTTGAGGCTATACCATCTTAACCAATTTTTTGCATACAGCGAGATTATTTCGGCAAGTTTTGATTCTCCTTTCATTTTTTTCAAACCGTATAATCCTGATTCATAAAATCTATTCATCCAACTGTGGACTTTCGCTGTTAATTTGTTTAAAAATTTAACAACTGTTTTATTTGAAACAGTTATTGATTTCTGCTTGAAATGAAAGCCTAAAAAATCAAAGCCATTCGTTAATTTTCCCACATAGGTTTTATCTTTTGCCTTTACCAATTTCAGCCCCGCTAAAGTTTCATTTATTTTTTTTATGAACCTCCTTAGTTGGTATTTATTGTTTGACAATACAATCCAGTCGTCCATAAACCGACAGTAAAGTATTGATTTTGTAGTTTTAAAGATATTGTCCAGCTCTTCCAGGTATAACGCGCCGATGCTATTTTTATTATTATATCTGACATTTAGTTCAACATTCTTATTGTTATCTATAAATTCAGGGTAGTGAAATTTATAGATTTAAATAATCTTCAAGAAGTGGAGATCTATAAAAATTAATATTCTGGTTTTCCATTCTTGGGTAGTGACACTTCAGTCGCCATAAATAATCAATTAAATTTCTTTTGTCTTTGGGGGTCCAGCCAATCTCTGCATAACCTAATATTCTCGGGAAGGTCATGATTTCAACAAGATCCATCGTTGGAAGAGATTCCGTCCATAACGCGCCTTCTATTCCCAGGCATTTGCTGTTTTTCGGAGTATAATCACTAAGATCCCAGATATATGCTTTAATGATTGTAGTAAGTAACACCCTGTCAAAATGTTTTGTTGGTTTTATACCCAATATCCATATATTGTTTAAATAAAGCGGTAAGCATACCGGCTCAATAAATGAGTATCGTTCGTCCATATAGGTTCTCCATGCATCTGATACGATCATAGGCTGCGGATAACTCTTGTCCCCTTTCCAGTATTGTATTATGTTGTCGGCAGCAATATCATTTGCTACATCACCAATGCAGGGGTTCCATGCAATCATTTTCTTATTATATTTTCTAACAGTGGATTCCACGAATTTTATAAATTCGGAATGTTTTAAGTAGAGAGGGCTGTGTTTAGAAGCATCAATGGCTTCAGGCGGAATTTCATCGTTTCCGATATGGATATAATCGCCGGGTGTAAGAGCTGCAATTTCTTTAATTACATCATCAATGAATTTTTTTGTTTGTTCTGTTGCTTCAGGATAATCCTCTTCATTAAATGTAAGCCAGCTGTAACCAACTTCTGAATTGAGACGCCAATATGGTTTTTCAGCCCCTTTGGCGACCAGACATGGGTATGACATCAGTGCGGCGTTGCAATGTCCTGGCATGTCGATCTCAGGAACAATAGTTATATACCTGTCCTTCGCGTAATTGACAATATCAGTGAACTGTTCCTGTGTGTAATATCCAACTTTACCTCCGGGAGGAACAGGAACAAATGGGAACTTCAATTTCCAATTTTTAACTACCAATTTAACTTTTTGACACTCAAGAACCTGCTTACTACCGCCTATATTAGTCAGTTCAGGCCTTGATTTAATCTCAATCCTCCATCCCTGGTCATCGGTGAGGTGCATATGAAAAATATTTATTTTATACTGGGCTAAAATATCAATCAGTTTTTTTACTTCATCTACACTGAAAAAGTGTCGTGCTACATCCAGCATCATGCCGCGTCTTGGATAGGAAGGATAATCAGTAATGCTGCAGCATGGTATGGTCCAGGATATTTCCTGTACAGGATAGCTTTTTACAATATCTGCCGGCAGAAGCTGTAGAATGGTCTGAATACCGCGAAACAAACCTTCCGGTTTTTGGGCTTTTAATGTTACTAAGCTTTTTGTTACATCAAGTTGGTAACTTTCTTTAGCTGATGCTGCGTCCAGCTGATCATTTTCGCTATCTGGAGCAAAATCTCCATTTATCGTCGAAAGATAGATACCTTCGGCAGGAGGATTGTCTGTTACATCAACATTGATATTAAATCCGGTTGATGAATTCAGCTTGTCGGCAAAATATTGACTGATCTTAAGGATTTCTTCCATTTCTGCGGGATTCATACTTTGTACGTAAATTCCTGTATTAGAGGAAATAGTAAAATCACCCTTTTTCATTGTGCTGCTGACCGGCTTTGGAATGATTTTGGTTTCTGCAGCATTTATTGAAGCTAACTGGCACATTGAAATAATCAGGATTAACATTAATGCTGAAAATTCCCGTATTGTTAATTTCTTCATGGTTTCATCTTCCCTTTTTTTTAAAATCCTTTTTCCTATTCTGTCTGGATAAAAATAAAAACACCTTTATATTCTCTTATATATTCGGAGATTTGATGTTTAACAACGATGTTGCTCCTAATAATATTAAATGTCCCGCATATAGGTGCTGCATGGAACATTATCGGGACTATTTGGCAGGATAAACTAAATATTTATTACAATTGGTTTAATTATTTGTTATGTTATAATTTTAAATCAAGATAATCATAAAATGAAAAAATGAAAAAATGATTTTTTACCAGAATAAACTAAAAAAAATAAGAAAAGAGAAGTTTATTTCACAGACTGCATTAGCCAAACTTATGAACTGTAGTCGTAAAACTATTGCAAGATGGGAATTTGGGGTTACTGTCCCAAAAGTGAATGATGTCTATAAACTTGCTAAGGCTTTGGATATTTCTCCTGAACTTATTTCTGATTTATCTCCAAAAATTGAAAAATCTAATGTTAAAATATCGAGTCTGATTAATTCAATCTTATCAAATAATGAACCGGAAAATAAACCTCAGCAGCATGTCAGCAATATTCTTCGTGAAACAGTAAAGCTTGGAAAAGAACTGAAAGTATCATCAATGCTGATTGAAACTATACTGACAGCTGTACCATTTGCTTTTTATATTAAGAACCCTGATCTTAAGTATATAACTGTTAATAGTGAGTTTCTGAATATTGTCGGGATTAAAAATAATTATGATGTTTTTGGAAAAACTGATGAAGACTTTTTTAGTACCAGAGATGCAAAAGACAATTCTTCAGAGGATTCTAAAGTAATAAATAGCGGAATTTCAATTCATAATCTGGAAAAATATATTCCCGGTACAAGAAGGCTTAAGTATGGCTTAGTCTCTAAACTTCCTATTTATGATGAGAGAGAAAACATTGCCGGTTTAATTGGGGTATTTTTTGATATTACCGAGCGTAAAAAATATGAGAGTGAACTCAAAATGCTTCATAAGGCGCTTGGAAGACTTAATAGTGGCGATGCGATATTTATGGGAAAATATCTTGATAGTTCACATAAACACCTGCAGATAGATTTTTTTAGCCAATCACTAACTAAGCTTACGCGATTAACACCGGATGATTTTCTAAAAAATACCAGAGCCTGGGAAGAACTTATACACGATGATTCAAAAGAATATTTCAAAATAGAAAATAAGAAACAATGGGGCAGCCCTGAACAGTTTTATAAGTTAAAACTTGTTAATCAGTATACCGGAGAGTCGAATTGGTTTAATTATCATTATTATGAAGAAAAAAATTATTGTCTGGCAATTTTTACTATTGTTAAGAAAGTTATATTAAAACCGAATCCTCTTAAAAGCTTTGAAAGTCTTCTCTTTAATTCGAACGACTCTATTATAATTCTGGATACTAGTACGGAAGAAGTCATATTTGTTTCTGAAAAGTTTGAGGAATTTTACGGTTATCATCCGTCTTTTTTATATGATGATTTGTATTTTAGAATATCACAGTGTGTTCATCCTGATGATAAGGCGCAGGAAATGAGTTACTTGAATTCATTTAACTTCCCTGAAAGCAGACAGTTTAAAATAATCAAACCTGATAAATCCGAATTAATACTGGAAGAAACTGCAACTGAATTTAAAACATCAGATGCGAAATGGATTTTGCTGGCAGCAAAAAAGTGTAATAAATAGAATGTATCTTCTGGTGTATTGAAAGAAGAACACATAGTGTAAATTGTTCTTTTATGGAGTGCGCAAATTAGATTTTGCGCTTTGGATTAAGCCGATTAGATTCGGCTGTCCAGTGTATTGTTTGGATGTTCGGTTTTATATAGCTGGGCATTGCGTATAGTATGCCGGAATAACCGGCATAATGAAAAGCGATGAATCTAATCATCGCACTCCAAATAGTGCATTGTCGTGTTATGTAATTTTGTGGAGTGCGCAAATTAGATTTTGCGCTTTGGATTTAGCCGATTAGATTCGGCTGTCCAGTGTATTGTTTGGATGTTCGGTTTTATATAGCTGGGCTATGCCGGAATAACCGGCATAATGAAAAGCGATGAATCTAATCATCGCACTCCAAATAGTGCATTGTCGTGTTATGTTCTTTTATGGAGTGCTGCGATTCTATTCGCAGCTTTGGATTTAGCCGATTCGATTCGGCTGTCCAGTGTGTTGTTTGGATTTTTAGTGTTATATATCCTTACGATGCGTATAGTATGCCGGAATAACCGGCATAATGAAAAGCGATGAATCTAATCATCGCGCTCCAAATAGTGCATTGTCGTGTTATGTTCTTTTATGGAGTGCTGCGATTCGATTCGCAGCTTTGGATTTAGCCGATTAGATTCGGCTGTCCAGTGTATTGTTTGGATGTTCGGTTTTATATAGCTGGGCTATGCCGGAATAACCGGCATAATGAAAAGCGATGAATCTAATCATCGCACTCCAAATAGTGCATTGTCGTGTTATGTTCTTTTATGGAGTGCTGCGATTCGATTCGCAGCTTTGGATTTAGCCGATTAGATTCGGCTGTCCAGTGTATTGTTTGGATGTTCGGTTTTATATAGCTGGGCTATGCCGGAATAACCGGCATAATGAAAAGCGATGAATCTAATCATCGCACTCCAAATAGTGCATTGTCGTGTTATGTTCTTTTATGGAGTGCTGCGATTCTATTCGCAGCTTTGGATTTAGCCGATTCGATTCGGCTGTCCAGTGTGTTGTTTGGATTTTTAGTGTTATATATCCTTACGATGCGTATAGTATGCCGGAATAACCGGCATAATGAAAAGCGATGAATCTAATCATCGCGCTCCAAATAGTGCATTGTCGTGTTATGTTCTTTTATGGAGTGCTGCGATTCGATTCGCAGCTTTGTATTTAGCCGATTCGATTCGGCTGTCCAGTGTGTTGTTTGGGGTTTTAGTGTAATATATCCTTACGATGCGTATAGTATGCCGGAATAACCGGCATAATGAAAAGCGATGAATCTAATCATCGCGCTCCAAATAGTGCATTGTCGTGTTATGTAATTTTGTGGAGTGCTGCGATTCGATTCGCAGCTTTGGATTTAGCCGATTAGATTCGGCTGTCCAGTGTGTTGTTTGGATGTTCGGTTTTATATAGCTGGGCTATGCCGGAATAACCGGCATAATTGAAAGCGATGAATCTAATCATCGCACTCCAAATTACGCATTGTCGTGTTATGTTCTTTTATGGAGTGCTGCGATTCGATTCGCAGCTTTGGATTAAGCCGATTCGATTCGGCTGTCCAGTGTGTTGTTTGGGGTTTTCGTGTTATATATCCTTACGATGCGTATAGTATGCCGGAATAACCGGCATAATGAAAAGCGATGAATCTAATCATCGCACTCCAAATTACAAATTACGCATTGTCGTGTTATGCTGATATTGTTATAATCTTATCTTTTATTTCGTTTAGAAAAGTTGCGTTTTCGCATTTTTCTTGCAAATTCCTGTAGATCCGCAACTTTATCTGTTTCATCTACAATTTCACCTGTTATTATTTCAAGTACGTCCTCAAGAGTAACAACACCGGCTACACCTCCATATTCATCAACCACAACAGTTAAATGCTGTTTGTTTTTCTGAAAAACTTCAAGTAGTCTGTTGGTGCGTGTTGACTCTGCAACGAATTGAACATCATGGATAAAATTCAATATCGGTTCGTCTTTTCTTCCGTTTACTATTGCAGTTAGTAATTCACTTTTATAAACTATTCCTGCAACATCATCAGTAGAATCTTTTATTGCAATAATTCTCGAGTGCTGGGAATTGATTATGGTTTCTTTTATATCTGATAATCTATCATTAATATTTAGATAAGTCATTGCAACTCGCGGAGTCATTATGTTTTCTGCAGTTATATCATTGAAGTCAAAAACTTTTTGTATCATATCAGATTCTCTGTGTTCAATTACTCCTTCCTGTTTTCCAATATAAGCTAAATATTTGATTTCAGATTCATCTGTTGTCTTGCGTTTCTCTTTAGAAATAAAAGGTGCAGTTATAAGTTCAATGCACCAAACAAGAGGAGTTAATAATTTAGTCAGAAATAAGATTGGTTTTGCCGCAAAAAGAGATATAGGCAGAGCATGGTTTTCTGCAACAGTTTTTGGTATTATTTCTCCAAAGACTATTATTAAAAAAGTTAATATCCCGGTAAATGTTCCTAACCATCTATTACCTAAAGTAGAAGTGGCTACTGCTCCTACATATATACTGCCGCCAATGTTGGCTATATTATTTAGTGTTACTATAGTAGTTATTGGACGGTTTATTTTCTCTCTAATCGATAGTAATAATTTTGCATTAGGTTTTTTAGAGGCTGCTAATTTTTTTACTTTTACTAAAGGAACAGAAAGAAGTGCAGCCTCAGCTCCCGAACAGATTGCAGACATAAAAAGCACAACACAAACAGCAAAAACCAGTTCGCTCATTATAAAAAATACCTATCATAATATAATTAAATTCTTTAAAAAAAGGGATTTAAAATATTTCAAAAATAATTAAATACAAAAGATATTTGTAAAAAAGTACTATTTTTTTATATTAGCCTTAAGCCAGTTTAGGGCATCTTCTCTTGTTTTGAGAATGTTTTCTATTTGAAGTTCTTCAAGTTTTGACAATATTTTCCCTAGGCGCTGGCCTTGGGGTATACCCAATTTGATTAGATCTTTTCCCGTAAGTATAGGAGGAGGAAGTTTTGTCTCATTTCTCTGCTCTAAAACAGTATCAAGAAGAAAAACGAAATTATCCATTTTTCTATGACTGCTTAGACAATCTAAGCGATGCAGTTCTAACTCAAGAGGAAATGTAGGTTCAGCAATTAGACGTTTGACCTTTGCCGATCGCATTTTTGTTACATTTGCATAACGCATATGATTTTTTATGGCAAAGCTTATACGTGTGATTGATGATTTGGAAAATCTTAACCTTCTTAAAATTTTTTCTGCTAATTCAGCTCCTTTTTCTGCATGTAAAACAAACCTTTCTATATTGTTTTCATCTATGCTGAAAGTTATTGGTTTTCCTACATCATGCAGAAGGATTGACCAGGCAAGCTCTTCTGATGGTATTGCCATGTGCTTAAGCATTAATGCTGTATGCTCGAAAACATCTCCTTCGGGGTGATATTGTTTAGGCTGAGGTACTTCTCTCATTGCTTGCAGTTCCGGGAGAATAACTTCTAAAATTCCTGTATTAGATAATAACCTAAAAGCTTTTTCAGGGGAGGGGCCTGTAAATATTTTATTTAATTCATCTCTTATTCTTTCATTTGATAGCTTAGAAAGATTTAATGATAATTTATCTATTGCTGATAATATTTGTCTGTCGATTTTAAAGCCGAATCTTACTCCGAATCGTATCGCCCTTAATATCCTTAAATAATCTTCAGAAAACCTTTCTTCTGCATTACCGATTGTTCTAAGGATTCCTTTTTTTAAATCTTCCTGTCCTCCTACAAAATCCAATATTTCATCGTTAAACGGATTGTAGAATAAAGCATTAATTGTAAAATCCCTACGTAATGCGTCTTTTTCCGGACTATCGGTATATTTAACTATATCAGGTCTGCGACCATCATTGTAACCTGTTTCCTCCCTAAATGTGGCAACTTCAAATGGTATTCCGTTTTCAATGACATTAACTATGCCGAATGATGCCCCAATATTATACGTTTTATCAAAGAGATTGTTTATTTGAGGAGGTGTTGCAGATGTTGCAATATCGATATCATTGCTTGAGGTAATTTGTTTATCAGAATTAGCTAATAAAATATCTCTAACAGTTCCACCAACTATATAAGCGGTGAAACCGTTATCCTGTAGCTTTTTTATGATTTTCAGGGCTGAATTATAAATTTCTATTTTCATAAATACTAATCATCTATCTCAGTTGATAATATTTTAGTACCGTCAATATCAACTTTCAGTTCTTTCTCTACAGTATTATTTTCAATTACTTTTACTTCCCAGCAGTTTAAGTCATCGTCATAACTGATACTTTGAATAGTTTTGTATTGTTTGGATACTAAATCAATAGCAGCAGTAAGCTTTTCTAAACTTTCAGGTGGATAAGGATCACTGTCATCTTCTGTTTCAGTTTTCAGCAGAGAACATTTTAATGTTGCAGGATTAACAGTATATGTTTTTTCCGTTTGCTGTATTTGTGATTCTGACGGCACTGTTGTATCTCCTACAGCTTCTGTTTTTGGTGGGATCTCTGCATTTTCTTTAACCTCAACTTTCCAGGTATTGTCTTCAAATTCAATTGAATTGACTGTTTTAAAACCATCCTGTTTTAATTTGTTTAAGACATCTACTATATTGTAGTTTGCAGGATTTTCGTCTTGGTCTATATCTGCGAACACCGATATACTCATAAATATTACTGTCGAAAATAAACAGGATAATAAAATTTTAAAAATTGACTTTTTCATAATAATTCCTTTCTAAATACCCAAAACAGATTTAACTGCCCTTACTATTTGTTCAATGCGCTTCTCTAATGAGCCTGTTATTCCTATTGATATTCTTAACAATCCTGGAGATAGGCCCATTTCATTTTGTTCTTTATCTGAAATTTCAGATGAGGTTGATGAACCGGAACAACTCATTAAAGTATCAAAATATCCAAGAGAAACTGCTATCAGACCAAACTTCTCTTTATTTTGTAATATTTCCATGAGTCTATTTGCTTTTTCCTTTGTTTTACAGTCGATAGTTATTAATCCACTGTAGCCATAGCTGTCGTTAATCATTGAAGTCATTAGTTCATGTTGAGGATGAGACTGTAAACCTGGATAAGATATTGCAACTCCAAGCTCCTCAAGTTTTTTTGCTATCGCAAGAGCTCTTTTACTGTGCTCTCTCATGCGTAAAGCTAAATGAGGTATTCTTTGTATCAGGTCAAAGGCAGTTCTTGGATCTATTGTGGGGCCTAAAAGCATTACGCGGCCTGTGTGTAAGTCCATTAATTGGTTGATAAATTCTTCGTCTCCACAAATTGCACCGGCAATTAAGTCACTAGCACCGTTAATGAATTTAGTCATAGAATAAACTACGATATCAGCTCCTAATTTAGCAGGAGATATTACCATTGGGGTAAATGTATTATCTACAATTAACTTGAGATTATTTTTTTTAGTTATTTTTGAAAGTGCGGATATATCAGCTACTTTTAATGTTGGATTAGCTACCGCTTCGGTATAAATAATTTTAGTATTAGGTGTAATTGCTTTTTCAAAATCTTCTGTTTTGGATGGATCTACAAAGGTGGTTGTTATTCCCATTTCTGCAAACAGTTCGCCTAACAGCGCATGTGTTCCGCCATATACAGTGTTGCTTGCAACAATATGATCTCCTGATCTGCATATTTGTAATAGAGTACAAGCTATTGCTGACATTCCACTTGCTGTGCTTAAAGCAGCTTCTGTTCCTTCTATTGCTGCTAAATACCTGTCAACAATATCCACTGTAGGGTTAAAATGTCTACTATAAAGATAACAGCCTCCTTTATGTCCTCTGACTCCCTGAAAAATTTTGGGCATTGTCCCTGGTTCCATTACTGTGAAAGTAGACGAACGTGATATTGACGGTGTAACTCCGCCATGTTCACCAAATTCTCTCTGGACTTCTGCCAAAGCCTGTTCCGGATCAAAATTTTGCATTATATCTCCCTTTATATTTTAAATTAGTTATTAAGAAACAAAGTAATTGCAAAACGCTGGGTGTTTCGGTTTTGACAGAGCAAAACCCTCCAGAATTGAATTCGAAATGGATGGAAACGCTCCGTTGTTTCTACTATCAGTGTACATTTTGCGATCATCTTGAACAGAAAAATTATTTATTTAGCAACTCTTTGACTTCCCTTACCATTTGTAATTCTTCATTAGTAGGTATAACAAAAGCCTTTACTTTGCATTCTGGTTTGGTTATTATGTCTGCATGTTTCTTATTTGCTTCTTCATCTTCGATAAAACCGACATAACCGAAATGTGCCAAAATATCTTTTCTGACTGACCATGCGTTTTCTCCTATTCCACCAGTGAAAACTATTGCGTCAACTCCATCCATTGCCGCAACATATCCTCCCATAAGTTTTACAAGACGGTAACAGAAGACTTCATGTGCACGTTTTGCAGATTCATCTCCTGCAAACATTTTTTCTTCAATGATACGGTGATCAGAGCTTATTTCAGATAATCCTAAAAGTCCGGATTCTTTATTTAATATTTTATCAACCTGTTTAGCTGTTAAGTTTTCAGCATTCATAAGAAATGGTACTATAGCCGGGTCAATCAGTCCGCATCTTGTTCCCATTATGCTTCCCTGAAGAGGAGTAAATCCCATGCTGGTATCAACTGATTTTCCACCTACGGCAGCACATACGCTTACCCCGTTACCTAAATGACAGCTTATTACTTTTGCATTAGGATTATTTAATTTTTCCAGTGCTCTTGAAATTACATATTTATGGCTAGAACCGTGAAAACCATATTTTCTAATGCCGTGTTTTTTGTAATATTTATAAGGAATACCATAAAGATATGCTCTTTGAGGAAGCGAGCTGTGAAATGCCGTATCGAAAATTGCAAAATGTTTTGCGTTAGGCATCAAATTCATAAGGAGTTTGGCGCACATAATATTTGCTGGATTATGAAGTGGAGCCAACGGAATTAATTCTTCCATTTTTGCAATAACTTCATCTGTTATTTCAGTAGTTTTTCTGAAAACTTCTCCCCCGTGCACTGTTCTATGTGCTACGGTATCAATGTCATCAAAAGAAATATTACGTTTCTCTAGAACATCAATCAAAGTTTTTAAAGCCACTTCGTGATTTGCAAGGACTAATTCTACAAATTCTTTTTTTCCATTCTGTTTAATTTTTATTTTGGAAGTATTGAGTCCTATAGCGTCACACATTCCTTCAATAATTGATTTCTCTTCCTCAAAAATTTGAAATTTTATAGAGCTCGAACCTGCATTAATAACAAGTGTTTTCATAATAAAATCTAACTTCCTGCGTTAAAAATTAAAATTTTAAAATTAATGATATTCGAATATCATTAATATGTTTTATATCATAAAATGAATCAGAATAATTAAATATAATTTATAATATATCACCGATTAATATCAAGAACATATTTTATAACAATTCTTTAGTTTTTATTTTTCGTAATTGTTCCTTTGGAATTTCTAATGCTTTTGATATAACATCAACTTCAACACCTTCATTTAAAAGCCTTACTGCAATATTGTTTAACTTGTTGTCAATTTCTTGTTTTAAGGTTGACATATCTCTTGCTATCCCAAAAAATATATCCCCGTCTTTGTAAGTTACATCATCCCGCCAGTATTCTTCTCCGGTATCCTGGCGTATTGCTTTATATTGATAGTGTCTTGGAAATTCAAGCGAGCTTCTTAGTTCTTTAATTTTGTTTTTATATTTTGGGTGTATAAATTTCATCCATAATTCAGGATCAGAAATAAAATTTTCTTTTTTGGCCCCGGACATTTTTTCTATTGCGTCGTTAATATATACAACTTTATATTTGTTTTTCTTTAAGTTTGTTACTTTTGCCACCCAGATACATTCTTTCAACTGATTAATAGCATTGATTAACGCTAGCCTCTGTTCTTCTGATTTTTTTCTTTCTGTGATATCAACAATTATTCCTGCTATACCTAATATTTGATTTTTCTTATCTAATATAGGTATTTTTGATATTAGCCCCCATCTTTTTTTTCTAGTTCCAGGTATATAATCTTCACGATCTACAATAGGTTTACACGAAAGGAGAACTTCTCTGTCTTCGTTAAATATTTTAACTGCTTCGTGTGATGGGAAAAAATTTTTATCTGTTTTGCCTAAAACATTGAAATTGCTGTTTAGAAATGAGATGTTTAAAAATGCCTTGTTTGCCATAATATACTTTTGGCTATTGTCCTTTACATAAAAAATAGAATGCATAGATGACGTTAATGCATTAATAATAGTAGTGGCATTTTTAATGCTTTTATCCATCTTTGTAATTCCCGAATATAGTGCGGTCATATTTTCTTTATGTTTTAAAGCGTCAAAATCTGCAAATGAAATAAAGTCAGCGGTTATACTGGATAACTTATCTGATGATATTGGATGTTCTGTTTCAAGGTTAGATATTTCACTGACTGAAATATTTAAAAAGTGTGCCAGTTCACGGATTTTTTTTTCAGAAGGATTTGTCTTTCCGTTTTCCCAATTAGATAGTGATATTCTGCTTATATTACTGCGTTTTGCAAGTTCAGATAATGACCATCTTTGCTGTTTACGGATTTGTTTAAATTTATTTTTATTAAATTTCATATCTTTTGACTTCTTAATTTAGTAATTCAAATATTCTAAAGGAATGCTTAAATTGTATAAAATATACATTTTCTGTAAATAAAAATAGTCTTTTTTTGTTAAAAAATGTTTAATTTTTGATATTTATATAGCCTATTTTATTTTTTATCAGATATTAATGGAAGAGTATATAAACTGAATTTTCTGCTATCGGGAAATTATTATGACGAATAAAAGCAAAACGGATTTTTTGAGTGCTGAATTAGCACAGTTTGAAGAGAAAGGACTTTTACGTTCTTTAAGACAGTTTTCTTCAAATGGAGGTAAATTTATATATAAAGGCAATGAGGTAATAAATCTTTCTTCAAATGATTATTTAAACCTTTCTTTAAATACATATCTGAAAGATAAAAGTTGTGATGCTGTCAATGTTTATGGTTGCGGTGCTACTGCTTCACGTCTAGTTTCAGGTAATTTGGATATTCATGAAGAGCTTGAAGAAAAGTTAGCCGAACTATGCGGCAATGAAGCTGCACTTGTATTTGGAAGTGGATTTTTAGCTAATATTGGAGTTATGAATGTTCTGGCAGGTAAAAATGATGAAGTGTATGCAGATAAACTTAATCATGCCAGCCTTATAGATGGAGTTTTGCTTAGCGGAGCAAAATCCTTCAGATATAGACATAAGGATATGAATCATCTGGAATCTTTACTGAAAAAATCTAAAGTTACGGGGAAAAAAATAATTGTTTCAGATTCTATATTTAGTATGGATGGAGATATTGCGCCTATTTATGAACTGGTTTTTCTGGCAGAGAAATATGATGCTTTACTAATAATTGACGAAGCTCATGCGGTCGGTGTTTTCGGTAATGGCGGAGGTATATGTAAAAAGCTGGGGTTTGCCGGTATTCCGGATATTGTACTTGGTACATTGAGTAAAGCTTTCGGCGGATATGGTGGATTTGCTGTATGTTCAGATAGAATGCGTAAATATATGGTGAATAAAGTAAGGAGTTTTATATATTCCACAGGTTTACCGCCTGGCTGTATCGGAAGTGCTATTGCTGCAGTTGATTTAATGAATGAAGATCCTGATATGGGAAAAGTTTTACTGAAAAGAACAGAGAAGTTCCATTCTCTACTTGTTTCTTTAGGTTTTGGTGTCCAGAAATTTGAATCACAGATATTACCGCTTCATGTTGGTGGAAATAACGAAGCGGTAGAATTTTCTCGAAAGCTATTCGAAAAGTATCATATCCTTGCTGTTGCTATCAGACCCCCAACAGTTCCTCCAGGTACAGCTCGTCTTAGACTTTCAGTATCGCTTGCTCACGAAGATGAGGATTTGGAAAAGGCTGCAGTTAATATAAGAAAATGTGCTGATGAGTTAGGAATTTGAAATGAATACAGAAAAAATATTATTTATATCAGGATGGGGGACAGGTAAGGAAGTCTGGAGCAATGTAATAAAGGGTTTGGATAAAAAAAACAGTTCTGAATATATCCCGTGGTATAAGTGTTTAAAAACTGATATAGACAATGATGATATTTCGAAGTTTTTGAACTCTGTATCGAAGCCTGTAATTCTAGTTGGATGGTCTTTAGGAGGTATGGTGGCATTGAGAATTGCGGCAAAGTTTCCTGAAAAAGTTTCCGGGTTGATCCTGGTTTCAGCATCGGCAAGAATGATTCAGGATGCAGGATATGTCGGAGTTAATAAAAGAGTTATCAAAGCTATGAAACTAAGATTGAAAACAGATAAATCAGGATTGCTTAATGATTTTGCTGAAATGGGAATAGCTCCTTCAAAAGACAAAACTATTATTTCTGAGTTTGTTAATAATGCTTTGGGAATTGAAAGCTGTGAACTTTCAGCCGGATTAACTTTTTTGATGGACAATGATTTTAGAAATCTGTTGAACAGATTAAAAATGCCTGTTCATATTTTACATGGGAAATATGATCAGATTATGAATGTTGAAAATGCTGTTTATTTAAATCAAAATATAGAAAACTCAACTCTTAATATCATAAATCGAGAAGGTCATTTTCTACCTCAGACTAAACATGAAATAATAATAAACAGTATTGATGAGATGCTTCTTGGAGACTAAAGGCTATATGACAGTAGAAAAGAAAGCGGTAAGTAAAAGTTTTTCTGGTGCATCAGAGAGTTATGATGTGTGGGCTGAGCCCCAGAGAAAAATAGCTCAAAAACTTGTTGAATTATTACCTGGGAATGAAGAGTTTCATGATATCCTTGATCTTGGCTGTGGTACTGGCAATGTAATAGAACAATTATTGAAAAGAAGAACTTTTTCGAAGGTTCATGGAGTAGATATTGCGGATGGTATGGTTCAGCATTGCAGAAATCGCTGGAGTGATCCGTATAGTTTTCATTTCACAAAAGAAGATATTTCAACTTTCAATTCGCCAGCAAAATATGATTTAATATTATCCAGCTGTGTTTTTCAATGGGTAGAAAATTTTAAGGCTGTTATAAAAAATCTTAAAGCTCACTTGAAATCTGGAGGCCGCATAGCAATTGCTGTTTTGATTGAAAAGTCTTTTTTTGAGCTTCTATATTCTTTTGAAATGGTATGTGGCTTTAATATGCCTGGTTTAAATTATAAATCAGAGAATTATTTTTTGGACCTGCTCGAAGAGTGTGATATGAAAATACATACTGCTAAGACTGAAATTGTTTATGGGTACTTCAAAGATATTAATGTTTTAAAGTATTTTAAGAATATTGGAGCCACATTTCAGTATAATCATGATTATATTCCGCTGAAAATTAAAGATATACATAAACTGTTAAAATGCTATAAAGATAACTTTGCTATGAATGATGCTTTTTTACCAATTACACATAAAGTGCTCTACTTGATTGTATAGTCATTTTGACAGTTGTGATATGAATATGAAATAAAAAAGACTTTTTGAGCTTGATCTAGTTCATATTTATTGTTTGACAGAAATGGAGGACGGTTGTCCTCAGCTGCCGTCATTAATTTTGAATAAAAATGTTATTTAATTGAATACTACATTTGGGGAAGATATGAAACATAAAGGAATATTTATTACAGGTACTGATACTGATGCCGGAAAAACCATTGTTGCTGCCGGTTTACTTGATTTGCTTAGAAGTTGTGATATTGATGCTGCTCCGATGAAACCGGTTCAGACAGGTTGTACAAAAAAGGAAAATTCATTTGATGTGCCTGATCTTGATTTTTCTATTAGATATTCGGGTTTGGAGTGTACATGTGAAGAATATGATTGTATGGCTCCTTATAGATATGAACCTGCGTGTTCTCCGCATCTTGCCGGACAGCTTGCAGGCTATTACCCATCAATAAAGGAAATAATAGTTAAGGCTGAAAGATTGAATGAGATGCGGGAGTTTATTTTAATGGAGGGAGCAGGGGGAATTATGGTGCCCTTAAATGAAAGTGAAATGATGCTTGATCTTATGAAAAAGATAAGTTTCCCGGTTATTTTAGTCTCTAGAACTGGATTGGGTACAATCAACCATACATTGATGTCATTACAGGTGTTAAAAAACCATGGTATAAATGTGCTAGGTGTTATCTTTAATAATACAGTATCTACTAATTCAGATAACAAATTTATAATTGAAGATAATATTCAGACTATAGGTCGTTTTGGTAAAGTTAATGTGTTAGGAGTTATTGATAATTTTGGAGAAGTTGTTGAGAACAATTTTAATAAGATGAAAAATTGTTTTAAGAATAATATTAATATCGAAAAGATCATATCTTTAATTTCATGACTGGAAGGAAACAGGCGATGCCTGCCATGTTGAATAACGTGATCGTTTCCATGCGATCGATGATATTGATTGCAAAAATAGTATAATACGTATGATAAAAGTTTTGACAGCCTGCAATGCCCGGTGCATCGGTTTTGAAGGCTATTTGCCTGATTGGCGCTGCAGAACCCTCCATTCCATTACGAGAATAATATGAATGATAATAAAACATTAAAATCCAGAAAAACACCAGTTCATTTTGTGCCTCTAAAAAGGCACAATAAGCCATCAATAATTTTTCTGACTGTTTGCAGTAAGAATAAAAAGAAAATATTTGCAAGAAATGAAATACATAAACTTATTGTTCATTCTTGGAGTAAAGCTAATTTTTGGGCTGTGGGTAAATATATAATAATGCCAGATCATATCCATCTGTTTTGTGTAAATGCTGACTCTAAACATCCCGATTTAAAGTCCTGGGTAAAGTATTGGAAATCACTTGTATCAAATAATTGGCCTTCTCCAGAAGAACAGCCTATTTGGCAAAACAATTTCTGGGATAGGCAATTAAGAAATAATGAACATTACGAGCGCAAATGGTTATATATACGAAATAATCCTGTAAATCATGGGTTAGTTGAAAATCCTGATAATTGGCTTTTTCAAGGGCAATTGGAAGTACTCTTTTAATAAATATAAGTAATACTAATTATAGTTTAATCTATGGAGGGAAACGCTTTGTCGTTTCCGTGCGATCGATGATATGGATTGCAAAAATAGTATAATACGTATGATAAAAGTTTTGACAGCCGGCAATGCCCGGTGCATCGGTTTTGACGGAGCAAAACCCTCCAGTACTGGATGCAGAATTGGAGGGAAACAGGCGATGCCTGCCATGTTGAATAACGTGGTCGTTTCCGTGCGATCGATGATATTGATTGCAAAAATAGTATAATACGTATGATAAAAGTTTTGACAGCCGGCAATGCCCGGTGCATCGGTTTTGACGGAGCAAAACCCTCCAGTACTGGATGCAGAATTGGAGGGAAACAGGCGATGCCTGCCATGTTGAATAACGTGGTCGTTTCCACGCGATCGATGATATGGATTGCAAAAATAGTATAATACGTATGATAAAAGTTTTGACAGCCTGCAATGCCCGGTGCATCGGTTTTGACGGAGCAAAACCCTCCAGTACTGGATGCAGAATTGGAGGGAAACAGGCGATGCCTGCCATGTTGAATAACGTGGTCGTTTCCGCGATCGATGATATGGAATGGAAATAGTATATTAGAATGTAAGATAAAACTTAAGGATAAATATTATGGATAATGATAGAGAATTAAGACGAACTGCTGTTAAGCATTTATGGCATCCTTATACAGATATTGAGTCTTTTGAAAAAATAGAGTTTCCTATTGTAGAACATGCTGAAGGGGTATATCTATACGAAACAGATGGAACAAAACTTTTAGATGGTATTGCATCCTGGTGGTGCGTTAATTTAGGTCATAGTCAACCGCGTTTAGTTAACGCAATAAAGGAGCAGGCGGAGAATTTGCAAAATTCAATTTTGGGTGGAATGTCTCATCCTCCTGCAATAAAATTATCTGAGAAATTATGTGAACTTGCTCCTGGTAATTTGAATCATGTGTATTTTGCTGGAGACGGGTCATGTGCAACTGAAGCAGCTTTAAAGATAGCATTACAGTATTGGTGCAATATTGGCGTCAAAGATAAAACTAAATTTATATGTCTTCAGGATGGATATCATGGTGATACATTAGGTGCTGTTGGTGTTGGATATGTTGAGAAATTTCATAAAAACTTTGACAGTGTTATCCAAAAGTCATATCGTGCCTGTTCTCCGCACTGTGCTAAGTGTCCTTACAGCAAGAAACCTGATTCATGTGACGTAGATTGTTTTGAGTCTATGAAGAAACTTATCCTTGAACATCATAAAGAAGCAGCAGCAGTAATACTTGAACCGTTATGCCAGGGTGCTGGTGGTATAAGGATATATCCTAAAGAGTATTTGGTGAAATTACGTGAATTGTGTGATGAATATAATGTTTTATTGATTGCGGATGAAATTGCTGTAGGATTTGCGAGGACTGGAGCCATGTTTGCCTGTGAACTTGCCGGTATTGTTCCTGATATGATGCTGATTGGCAAAGGTTTGACTGGCGGATATATGCCTATGAGTGGTGTTCTTGTTGCAGATATTATATATGACTCTTTTCGTTCAGATGAGAATAATGACAGAACCTTTTATCATGGACATACTTATTGTGGCAATCCAATATGTTCAAGTCTGGCAATTGCTGCTCTTGAATTGTATGAAGAGGTTAGAATTCTTGACTTAATTAAACCTAGAATTGAGCAACTCAGAGAAGGTTTTGAAAAAATTGGTAAAAGTTTGAGAAGCTCTACTGTGCTTAGTTTAGGTATGATTGGAGTTCTTGAATTTAGTGATGAAGATGGTGGTAGTAGTAGAGCTGCTAAAATTAAAGAAATTGCACGTGAATTGGGATTGTTTATTCGTCCACTTGGACCGGTTGTATATCTATGGCCTCCTCTTATTGCTACAGAAGAAGAACTAGGAAAGATGATATCAATTTTAAGTAATGCTGTGATTAAGACTTTAGACTTTAGACTTTAGACTTTAGACTTTAGACTTTAGACTTTAGACTTTAGACTTTAGACTTTAGACTTTAGACTTTAGACTTTAGACTTTAGACTTTAGACTTTAGACTTTAGACTTTAGACTTTAGACTTTAGACTTTAGACTTTAGACTTTAGACTTTAGACTTTAGACTTTAGACTTTAGACTTTAGACTGGACTTTAACGATTGAGATTTAAGATGATTTGTCATTAATACGCTGATAACAGATAACTTTATAATGGGAGTTTTTAAGTTAATATGAAAATATCCGAAAACGAAAAATATAAGCTCAAAACCGAAAGTTTTAAGTTGCTAAATAATAAACTGAGTGATTTAAAGGAGAAAATGAAAAAAATCAGAGAAGAATATTTTGGAGACAAGATAAGTCTTTGTTCTCTGGTTAACGCTAAAAATGGCAAGTGTTCTGAAAATTGTAGATTTTGTGCTCAGAGTGCGCATTATAAAACAGGCATTGAATCATATTCTCTTATGTCGACAGATGAAATTCTTGATAAAGCTTTAAGATTTGATGCTTTAGGTGTTCATAACTTTAGTATAGTTACAAGTGGACCTGCATTAAAAGATAAGGATATTGACTCTATCTGCAGTACAATAGAACTTATTAAAAAGAAAACAGAACTTGAACCATGTGCTTCGTTAGGGTGCTTAAATGAAAAACAATTTATTAAACTTAAATCTGCAGGACTGGCTAGATATCACCACAATTTGGAAACTTCAGAAAATTATTATCCTAATATTTGTACAACTCATCCCTGGCAGGATCGTGTAGATACAGTGGTCAGAGCTAAAAATGTCGGGTTTAAGATTTGTTCTGGTGGCTTATTTGGTCTTGGTGAAACTTGGGAAGATAGGATAGATTTGGCAATAACGTTAAAAGAACTTGATGTAGACAGCATTCCTATAAATTTTCTGAATGCAATTCCTGGTACGCCGCTTGAAACTGTACCAAGGCTGACACCGGACGAAGCCTTGCAAATTGTAGCTATATATAGATTTATTCTTCCGGATAAAACTGTTAGAATATGTGGTGGAAGACCTACAGTTTTGGGTAAAAGACAAGATGAAATGTATGATTTAGGTGTTAATGCTATTATGACCGGTGATTATCTTACTTCTTTTGGAATATCTCCAGGAGAGGATGTGAAAATGATTAAAGACTTGGGATTAAGCGTATAAAATTAAAAAAGCAACGCCTCTATTTGAGGCGGTGCTTTTTGCATTCTGTAATGTTTACTTAAGGTTTAACTGATAATTTTTAATTTTATTTTTCAGAAGAGAACCCATTGCAGAAATCACTGTAAAGAGTTTTCATTATGGTGTGTTTTCTGCTGTTACTTTTACATTCTTCTGTTTTTTTAAGGCATAATCCGATTGTTCTGTCTTTGCTTTGCCAATAATTACACTTTTTACAGTTAATCATTAACGATTCATCCTTCTTTTGATTCAATAATTTAATGCTCTTTATGTAAAACTGCCGTAAAGACAGTGGTTGTTAGTAATGTTTATTATTTAATGGTTATCTATAGTTCTACATTGAAGTCTATCATAAACTTCTTTTGTTATTTGTTTAGTTAGACGTAAGCCGTTTGGATCGACAGCATTAACTGTATAATTACATCTTGTTTTTTTCGTTGTATGCATTTTGTAACATTCGCTTATAGGCATAATTACATATGCATTTCTTTTTAAACAGTAAAAATCTATTTCATTCATACAAAACACTCCTTGTATTTGCTGGATATTTGAAGGCAATAAGTTATTTGCCAAGAAAAGGGAATAATGACTGAGTAAAACTCAGCTAAAGTAGATATATGTAAGTATTAATTTGATTCTCTAATCATAAAACACTGTAAATTTAATTATTTTATAAAAATATTTAAATGATTTTTATTTATTAAAGCACAAAGATAACACATTAAGAGTAGATGTCAAACATCATTTGCATGATTATTTAAAGATAATGTTATGATGTAGTTTAGATAACATAAATTATTATATTTTTTGATAAAAATGAGTGATAAAATATAGATGATTTAGATGATGTATGGATGACTATTGGTTTATCTGAATTTATCTGTTTTTTGTACCTAAAAAGTTATAGTGCCTCTTGGTTTTTTATGTGATAGTAATTGATGATTTTTTAGATGATTAATGCATGGAGTCAGATGTGTGAATTTTATGTGTTTCTTGTGTAGATTTATGTGTTTTTGTATGACTTAAAGATCGTTTATTGGAGATGATTGCTTTTAGATACACAAACGATCCAATTTAGATAAATTATCATCCTGTTTATTCTGTTTGAGTGTTAGATTGCTAAATTGTTAATGTTGTATAAGTTTGTTTTTATTTCATAATATTTGTTTACTATTGTTTTTTTAATACTAACTAGCTAAAATTATGTGTAATTTATATAGTTTGTTTTTGGCACATATTTAAATTGTAGGGTATTTTTATGAAACACAAGAACATTATTTTTATCGGCATGTCCATAATTTTCATTATGGAGTTATTTGATGCAGCTGCATTAAATCCTGTTTTACCTCAAATTGCACATGATCTTAGTGTAAATCCACTTCAGCTTAAGCTTGCGATTACTGTTTATATTGTCACTTTAGGTTTGTTCACACCTCTGTCCGGATGGCTTGCAGTAAAAATGGGTCTAAAGAAGACTCTGATTATTTCTCTTATTGGGTTTGTGGTGTTTTCAGCTCTCTCCGGTATGTCAAGAAGTTTGTATGAACTTGTTTTCTTTAGAGCTTGTCAAGGTATGTTTGCTGCATTTACAGCTCCGGTTATGAGACTCGCAATGGTTAAAATGTATGATGATATTGTAGATATTATGGCCAAGGTATCGATGATAGCCCTTATTTCTCCATTTTTAGGATCACTGTTAAGCGGAGCTCTAGCTACGTGGGTAAGCTGGCGCTTAATATTCTTCATTAATGTTCCATTGGGGGCAATTGCTTTCGTTATAATAGCTAAATATTTCCCAAAAGAAGATACCAGCAAGAATATGAAGTTTGACTGGATTGGTTTTTTAAGTTTAGGCGGAGCTATTGCATGTATTTTCTATTTTAGCAATATTGTAACATATAAGGGGTATACTATTGATTTTAAGGTAATTCTGGCATTAATTTCTATAGGAATGTTCACTATTTACATTCTAACTTATAAATTAATAAATAATCCTATTATAAATTTAAACCTTTTTAAAGCAAAATTATTTAGGTCAAACATTATTATGACAGGAGTATGTAAACTTTCACTCTATTGGATATTTTTTTCCTGGCCTGTATATCTTTATGTTATAAATGGTTTAAACTCTTTTATGTGTGCATTAATGATGACTACTGTTCCTGTAGGGACGTTTGCATCAAAGGTATTGGGGAAAAAGTTTATAACTAAGTTCGATTTTAAAATAACAATGCTTATATGCTTAATTATTTTGGCTGCTCTCCAATTTTCTGCCGGGTTTATATCTCTTAATTTTACTTATATTGGATGGGTGATAGTGCTTATTTTAACAGGTTTCTTTCTTGGCTCATTTCAGCTTGCAAATAATGCGTATACATACAAGGTTGTAGATGAAAAGGATATGCCCTCATGTAATACTATTTCTATTCTCTCCAGTCAGGTTGGTACTGCATTTTCTATAACTTTTGCTGTATTGATTTTTTACGCTGCAATGGCAGAAAGGTCATTAAAGCTAAATGAACCGGTATCGCATACTGCATTTGCGACAACATTCTTTGTGTCTGCTGTTGTTATGATACTCTTGGCTGTTGTTGCATTTAGACTTCCTAAATTACCTAAAGCTAAAGGGACAGCGTAATATCAATTTATCCTAGTATATTGGGGCTGTATAGGGGTAGGGTCTGCTACAATGTCATTAACTTAAGCATTATTTAAAATACAAGTAATAGATATAAGAAATATAGAACTTTTTTGAATATCCAATATCGAACACGGAATAATCAATATCCAAATAATTTCCGTTTTAATATTTACCACTAATTCAAAAAAAATTGAATAGATGGAATCTTTCCCTGATCATTGGATATTCCGTGTTGAATATTGGATATTTAGATCTAATAAAAAAACAACTTGATTTTTTCTAACCTCTTAAGTCAATAGCATTAGGGTCAGCTGTCCTCAGCTGACCGCATACAGTGTGTTGATTAGAATAATCCTAGAATCCGCAGTGGAAAAAACAAAAAAGGTGGATATTGCTTATAAATAAGGCTTTAAAATAAATTTAATATTCACCTAATGGGTGAAAAAGATTTTTTGTTTTTTCTACCATCAAGGTTAATTTTGAAGACTTATCTGCTTCGTTAGCGTCGGATTGCAGTAGAAACTACAGCTTCACCTCGCTGCCTCGCATATAAACCTTCAAAATCAACTGCGTTTTTTAGGATAATAGCTATCTATATTGTGTAGTAAACAGTGTCTTGAGGACATCTTACTAATTCGCATGGATAAATAATTGCCCTACTTATTGACTGCAATATTTATAATACGAGCAACTGTCTCAGATAGATCTAATTATTCTGATTGTTTACATTTAATAACTTTTGCTACCTCTAACGCAAAGAATGGTATGCATCCAAATATGATACAGATGATTAGATCTAATGGTGATAACGGAACTGCATTAAATATCCCTGCTAAAAACGGAATATAAATTACAATTAATTGGAGTATTATTGTACAAATAATCATCCATATCAAAAGAGGATTTGAAAGAAACTTCATTTTGAAAAGTGAATCTGTATTTGATCTGGAACCAAATGCCTGACCTATTTGAAGGAATGTCAGTACAGTAAACATCATAGTCTGCCACTTGTCGTTAGCAAACTCATAATACATCCATCCTAATATCAAGGTTGCTATCCCTATAACTATTCCTACCCATATTGTTCTTATACCTGCTCCATTACCGAATATACTCGATTTTGGGTTTCTAGGAGGTCGTTTCATAACTCCTTTTTCTGAAACTTCTACACCAAGCCCGAGTCCAAGTAATCCATCAGTTAAGAGGTTCAACCAGAGTAATTGCAGAGGCATCAAGGCAACGACAGCTCCAAATATAGGAGCCATAAGCATTACTATTACTTTTCCTATATTTCCTGCAACAGAGAAACAGATAAAACGTTTCATGTTATCATAGATAACTCGACCTTCTTCAGCAGATGCTACTATTGTAGCAAAATTATCGTCCAGAAGTACCATTTCAGATGCTTCTTTAGATACATCTGTTCCCGTTATACCCATTGCAATTCCAATATCTGCTTTTTTGAGGGCAGGGGAGTCATTAACTCCATCTCCTGTCATCCCTACAATATTTCCTTGATTCTGAAGCGCTTTTACTATTCTCAATTTATGTTCAGGAGAGACCCTGGCGAATACAGATACTTCATTTACTGTTTTGTTTAATTCATTATCATCTATCTTATCCAGTTCTACACCAGTTTTAACAAGACCATTATTTGAAATACCGAGATCATCTGCTATGAATCGTGCTGTCAAGGGATGGTCTCCAGTTATCATAATCGGACGGATTCCGGCAGCTTTGCAGATATTAACTGCTTCTTTAACTTCTTGCCGCGGTGGGTCTATCATTCCGATTAAACCAGTAAAAACAATGTTTTTTTCAAGAGGAGCATTTGGGGTGTCAAGTCCTTTTACTGCTACACCAAGAACACGGACTCCGTTTGATGCAAGATTATTGTTTGATTCTTCTATTCGTTTTTTCCAAAAATCGTTGAGTTCCTCAATTCCTTTATCTGTTAAAACATGATCTGAAATTTTTAATAGTCCATCAACCGCCCCTTTTGTAAATGCAATATATTTAGAATCTAATATTCCGGTTTTTTTAGCATTTGACGGAATTTCTGTTTCATTAATTTTCAGTTCATGAACTGTGGTCATTCTTTTTCTATCGGATTCAAAAGGAAGCTCATTGACTCTTGGTAATGATTTTTCCAGTTCTGTTTTTTGAATGCCTGATCTTTTAGCAGCAACCAGTAGTGCGCCTTCTGTTGGATCACCATGAAATGTATAATTGCCTGCTTTGTCTTCATTTTTAATTGATGAATCATTACATAGAGTTCCGCCGACCAGTGTAAAACCTAAAGCTGTAGGCCAGCTTTCAAAAAGGTCATGAATGTTCTCTGCTATTTTTAAACCTTGCTTTTTCTCTTGTTGTTTATTGACAAGATCGATGTATTTTCCTGCAACATCCAGAACTGTTACAGTCATCCTGTTTTCTGTTAATGTACCGGTTTTATCTGAACAGATGATATTTACTGATCCAAGTGTTTCTACAGCAGGAAGTTTTCTGATTAAAGCATGTCTTTTAAGCATTCGTTGTGCACCTAGAGCCAGTGTTATAGTCACTACTGCCGGTAAACCTTCAGGAACAACTGCGACAGCTACACTGACTGCAGTTAGTAGGAGCTCCTGAAAAGAGCCGCCCATAATAAAACCTATAATCATAACAACAATTGCAACAGCAACTCCTGCAGCAGCAAGGAGCTTTCCTACATTATCAAGCTGTTTTTGAAGAGGGGTCATGCCTTTTTTTACGTTTTGTATAAGAGTTGCTATTTTACCTAATTCGGTTTTCATGCCTGTTTCTGTTATTAGCAATTTTCCTCTGCCGTAACTTATAACAGTTCCCATATAAGCCATATTTTTTCTGTCTCCAATCGGAAGTTCATCTCCTGTAATGGCTTCTTCTTTTTTTTCAATAGGTTCTGATTCTCCTGTTAGAGCTGCTTCCTGTATTTTTAGATTTGCCGATTCAATTATTCTGCCATCTGCCGGTATTATATTACCTGCTTCAAGAAGAACAATGTCTCCCGGAACAAGCTGTGTGGCTTTGATTTCTGCTTCTTTATTATTTCTCAAGACACGAACAAGAGGAACCGCCATTTTTTTCAAAGCAGCCATGGCTTTTTCAGCTTTATATTCCTGGAAGAAGCCAAGAGCAACAAATAGAATAACGATTGCAGCTATTGCAATTACTTCTGTGATATCTCCAAGAAATCCTGATATTGCTGTTGCTGCAAGTAGTATCAGTACCATTGTACTGAATAGTTGTTCCATTATAATTTTTATTGGAGAACGACCGCCTGTTTCTACAAGTTCATTGCTACCGTATTTGGTAAATCTTTTTTCTGCAGTTTCACTTGAAATTCCTGTTGTTTTATTTGTTTCAAAAGTGTTTTCTATTTCCGGTATTTCCTGTTTATACCAGTTATTTGTATCAGTCATAATTCTATACCTGTTTGTGAACGGTTGATTTCTTTTATGTATCTAAGGAATATAGTTTTTTTAAAGTTTAATGCCAGTAAATTATTAGTTTGTATAAAAAAAATGAGTCTAATCTAATTTTGATTAAACTCATTTTTATGATGTGTATCAGTACTCTTAAAATTTTTCAATAAACATTTTATGTATTCTATTGTCATTTCCAAGTTCCGGATGGAACGACATAGCAAGAATATTTTTGTTTGCAATCGCTACCGGTATATTTTTATGCATAGCTAGAACCTTTATTTCCGGACTGATTTTCTTGATTTTGGGAGCTCTAATAAAATAAGCATTAACTTTATCTTCTATTCCTTCAAACTCAACAGGAGCTATAAATGAATCTATTTGCTTACCGTATGCATTTCTTGAAGTAGTTGCGTTTATTAACTTCAATGGTTTTACCCGTTTATCATCTACCGAGCTTGACAACATGATTAAACCGGCACAGGTACCCATGATTGGGTACTTTAAACCAAAATCTACAAGAGAATTATAAAAATCATACAGTGAGATCAATTTTGTAAGAGTGGTGGATTCACCTCCAGGTATAATTAATCCGTCACATTTTTTCAATTGCTCTGAGGTTCTTATTTCGAGTGTTTTTACTCCTGAATAATGCAGGGCAGATTTATGTTTATCAAAGTCACCCTGGAGAGCCAGTACACCGATAGTCCGCATTTACCAACCTCTATATTGCATTTGGTCTTTTTCTTCAATATCTCTTATGTCAATACCGTGCATTGCTTCACCAAGTCCTGTAGAAACTTTCAATAAGATATCAGGATCACGGTAATGTGTGACAGCTTGAACAACAGCTTTAGCAAGAGCCTGTGGATTCGATGATTTAAAAATTCCAGAACCAACAAAAACTGTTTCTGCACCAAGCTGCATCATAAGTGCTGCATCTGCAGGTGTTGCAATTCCTCCGGCTGAAAAATTAGGCACCGGCATTTTTCCAGTTTTTGAAATTTGCTTTACAAGTTCAAAAGGAGTCTGCAGTTCTTTTGCTTTAGCCATCAATTCATCTTTGGAGAGTGTTGTAAGCTGACGCATTTCTTTCATTACAGTTCTCATGTGTCTAACAGCTTCGACAATATTTCCTGTTCCGGGTTCTCCTTTTGTTCGTATCATTGCTGCACCTTCGCCAATTCGTCTTAAAGCTTCACCTAAATTTCTGCAGCCGCATACAAAAGGAACTTTAAAGTCATGCTTCCATATATGATTTTCTTCATCAGCAGGAGTAAGTACTTCGCTTTCGTCAATAAAATCAATTCCTAATGATTCTAATATTTGTGCTTCTGCAAAGTGACCTATTCTGCATTTTGCCATTACAGGAATTGATACGACATTTTGAATTTCCTGAATAATTTTAGGATCTGTCATTCGGGCGACTCCACCGGCTTTTCTTATGTCTGCGGGGATTCTTTCCAGGGCCATTACAGATACAGCGCCGGCATCTTCGGCAATCTTTGCCTGCTCGGCGTTTGTTACGTCCATAATGACTCCGCCTTTTAACATTTCAGCCAGGCCGACTTTTAACTCAAAGCTTCCCTTCTTCTCTTCCATTATTCATCTCCATTTGTTTAGTTCTTGTTGCTTATAGTTTAATAATCAATGTCATTGAATCAAGGAAAATTAAGGTAGGGATGGCTTTCCAAGCTGTCCGTAAGTCTATAGTATGGACTAGATACTAGATTAATGCAATACACTGAATCCGGCGGTTTTGGAAAAACCGCCCTACCTTCGAATGCTAATTCAACAGCATTGAATTGTTTACTGTTAAATGCCAATTGATTTAGATTATCCCTCCAAGTCCGCTAAGTCCTGTGTCTGCAGGAGGTACTCTTAACAGATCTTTTATAGCATCAGCCAGTAATTCTATGCCTTCATAAATTTGCTCAGGGTTAAGTGAACCATAGCCTATATTGAATGCATTGATAAATCTATGGTCTAAATCAAACTTTGGTCCCGGTATTATTGCAACACCTCTATTTACTGCCATGAGGAAAAGTGCAATACTTGAATATCCTTTAGGCAGTTCACACCACATATGAAAACCACCTGGAGGTATTGTCCATTTTACTCCATCAGGCATAAATCGTTCAAGTGCCTCCAACGTAGCATCTCTTCTTATTTTATAGTGCTCTTTGGCCTTGTTTAGATGTTTATCATATTCACCTGTTTTTAGAAGTGAAAGAGCTATCCCCTGCATGAGAGGCGGACATGATATATCAATAGCTTTTTTAAGGGATATTATAGACTGAATTCTATCTTTGCTGCTAATCATCCATCCTACTCTTAAACCACACATGAAAGATTTAGAAAGAGAACTAATTACTACAGAGTTTTCTGCACCTGCAACAGAAAGCAGACTTTTGGGAGTAGAGCCTTCGAAACGGAGATCTCTGAATATTTCATCAACAAGCAAATAAGAATTATTATTTTGTGCCCAATCTGCTATTTTTAGAGTTTTATCTTCTGTTATATCTGTTCCCATTGGATTATGAAGTTCAGGAACTAAATACATTACTGATGATTTTTTGTCATTGAATCTTTCCAGATTAGAGATAATAGGTCCGTCTGTATCTCTTGGCAATGTTTCTACCCAATGCCCCACTGCTCCAAAAGCATTAAAAATCCCTCTGTAGCTTGGAGTTTCACATATAATTCTTCTTTTATTATCAAGAGCTTCCTGAGATATAATCGAAACTGCCTGTTGCGAACCGCTGGTTATTATTATCTGATCAGGTGAGACCTTTATCCCCTGCTTCTGATATCTTTGAGCTATTACATTTCTTAGTTCGGGTAAACCCGTGGGAGGTGCATATCCCTGATAAATATCCTGTCCATAGTTTTGAAATGCATCTGAAGTCATTTTTTCCAGAATTCCAGGAGTTGCAATCGATGGATCAGGTACACCTGAAAATAACTTAATTAAGTCTGGAGTTCTTAATAGAGTATCTAAAGATTCAAGACTTTGTGCAATACCCATTCTGAGTTTGCGGGCTGCACTGACAAAACTTTTATTTCCTGATTCAAATGTGCTATTATTTGATGTAGTAATAGATTTATTTGCTTTAGAAGCTTTTGGTTTACTTACAAATGTGCCGCGTCCAACATGTGAAGTTATCCAGCCTTGTTCTGAAAGTTCTTCTAAAGCTTTGTTGATGGTAGCTTGAGTAACTCCGAATTCTTTAGCAAAACCAACTACACTTGGCAGCCTGTCACCCTCTTTTAGTTTTTCAGTTTTTATTAAATCATAAAGGTGATCCCTAATCTGGATATATAGCGGCCTTTTATCATTACGATTTATCTTGAATTCCATATCAAAAATATTTCCTGTTTAGTATGTTTAATGATTGATATGGTAATAATATGGTAATAATATGCAAAAGCAAGTTTCTGTTTGATTTTTTTATAAAAAAGAATTGCTGCTTGTATGAGTTAATGAATGCAGATTGGTTGATATAATTTGTATTACATATGGAAGATTAAATGGTAAGTACATTTTTTTGCTACAATTTATCCCACATATCTGAATTATTCGGGTTAATAGGTCTGTATCAAAAAATCCTTCCAATATAAACTACTGGAAGGATTTTTTATATTTATTGATTTTAGGGTTGGTTATACTGTCTCTAATACCTTTGCTGATACTGACTCAACAATATCTTTTACCCGTTCTCCATATGCTATCATGTGTGGAGTTTCCAGATGATTTCTGAGACATTCAAGGCTTTCCCATTTTTCTAAAATAGTGACTGTATTTTCCTCTAAAACCTGTATTGGTATTGATGAGTTAACATCTACAGTAGGCGTGTAATCAATACAACCTTTCTCCTGTAATACTTTTGGTACATTAGATTTGAATATTTCAATAAACTCAGCTTTTTTCCCCGGTTTTACTTTGATTGATGCTATTACGTTGATCATTATGTTGTCCTTTCTCTTTTTTTTATTATATGAACTGATTGCAAAAAGCACGCTGGAAACGGAAACGATCCCGCAGTCGCGGGATTTTCCTCCAATTCTGCATCCAGCACTGGAGGGTTTTGCTCCGTCAAAACCGATGCACTGGGCATTGCCGGCTGTCAAAACTTTTATCATACGTATTATACTATTTTTGCAATCCATGTCATCGATCGCACGGAAACGACAAAGCGTTTCCCTCCATAGATTAAACTATAATTAGTATTACTTATATTTACTAAAAGAGTACTTCCAATTGCCCTTGAAAAAGCCAATTATCAGGATTTTTAACTAACCTATGATTTACAAGATTATTTCGTATATATACTCAAAGCAAAATGGTTTTCGAAAAATTTGATAATAATCGAGTTCAATTTCTCGATATATTGCCAAAGTTTAGAATACCTTCGGTATATAACCATTTGCGCTCTTAATGTTCATTATTTCTTAATTGCCTATTCCAGAAATTGTTTTGCCAAATAGGCTGTTCTTCTGGAGAAGGCCAATTATTTGATACAAGTGATTTCCAATACTTTACCCAGGACTTTAAATCGGGATGTTTAGAGTCAGCATTTACACAAAACAGATGGATATGATCTGGCATTATTATATATTTACCCACAGCCCAAAAATTAGCTTTACTCCAAGAATGAACAATAAGTTTATGTATTTCATTTCTTGCAAATATTTTCTTTTTATTCTTACTGCAAACAGTCAGAAAAATTATTGATGGCTTATTGTGCCTTTTTAGAGGCACAAAATGAACAGGTGTTTTTCTGGATTTTAATATTTTATTATCATTCATATTATTCTCGTAACAGAATGGAGGGGTTGCTCCGTCAAAACCAACGCTGTGTGTGTTATATACATTTAAAATTTTATTTTTCGTATATTACTGTATTTCCTGTCAATACAATCAATTAAAAACCTATATTCTTATAACTTTTTCCTGTTATTTTTGAGTGTGAATTTTTAGCAATGTTTGCTAATCCATGATTTTAAATCCTGAATAATCTCTTTATTGTCTGTTTCATTTAGTATTTCATGGTAAAGCCCCTTATATATTTTTAACTCTTTATCATTTGAAGCTATAAGGTTATAAAGGTTTTTTGCACCTTCAGGATCTACTATTTTATCATCACCGCCTTGCATTATTAAGATCGGCAGTTCTATTTTTTGAGCATTGATAGAGATATTTTTCATTGCTTTAATCATTTCAGAACTTAATCTGGCAGAAACTCTACCTTTATATACCAATGGATCTTCTCTATACGAGTCTGCGATGGATTTATCAGTGCTGATATGACTGGAATTTAGTTTCATTACACCTAATTTTGGTGCTATTGATGAAATAATATTTCCTAAAAAGATAGTTGCTTTTGATATATGTTTTGGGGGTTTTAGGGCAGGGGAAGATAATATTGCGCCGGAAAGTCCAGTTTGATATTTTAGTAAATAGCTGGCTGCTATAAGTCCTCCCATACTATGTCCTAACATAAATATTGGTCCTGAAATGGATTCTCTTATTATATCATAATACTGCTTTATTGTATCTCTGTATATATTGAAGTCTGTAATAAAAGCTCTTCTTCCATCAGATTTACCGTGGCCAATATTGTCTATCCCATAAACTGCATATTGTGAAGATACAAGTATTGAGGCAAGTTTGGAATAACGACCACTATGCTCTGATAGGCCATGAACAATTAATACAGCTGCTTTCGGGGTAGTTTCAGGAAACCATGTCTGGTAATAAATTTTCCTGTTACCTGGACCATTAAAGAATTTATTTTCATATATCATAATTCAATCTCTATTATTTTATTTTTGTTTTTTGAAAAATATTCAAGCCATTCCGCAGTAATATTATCTGATATTTTATTACTGTCTTTTAACTTTTCAATAGGATTACCCCAATAAAATGATATCCATCCACTAACATATTTTTGTACAGGTTTAATAAACTCTGGATATAATGTGCTAAGTGGTACCAGTGGATAAAATTCTTCAATAACCAATGGCTTATTCGTTTTCATCAATATAATCTGATTTATGAATTCTTTTCTGTTATCTTTGTCGGGATTCTGATCTAAAATTACAGGATAAGCATGAAAACAAATAAAATCAACATAAGGTTTTATTAGTTGCGGACTGAAAGAAGAATAGTATTTTGAACCTGGTAAATTCAGTGCTGATAGCCCCAGTGTAACTAATCTTTGCGGGTCTATTGTCTTGACTGTTTCTGAAAGCTTTTTTAGCCATTTTAATGCAAGCGTATCTTTGAAAATTGAAAAATCTTTCTGCTCTTTTACTGTTGCTGTTAATTGGGGTATATTTATTTCCGATTCTTTAAAGTTTTTGTAGTTTTGATATGAACTCTTAAGCCAGGAATGATTAAATGTATCTTCTGAATTATATTTATTTATCAGATAAATTTTCCAGGCTTTTCTTATTTCCTGAAAGTGTTTATTGATATAATGAAACTTATCGTGGAACGGAGGTCCTACATAACCTTTATTGTTATCATAATTGATAGTTGGCTCATTTTGAAAATTAAAGCAGAAAATACAGTTTTTTCCTTTATATCTTTTTGCTAGGCTTTTCCAAAAGAATGCATCTGCTTTTATTCTTTCATTATCATTCAGCTTTTTGTACCAGTCAGGGATTATTCCTTTGTATCTGCCTAGACCGGTTATGTCAAGATAAAGATGGTTCTTCTCTGCTTCCTGTATTATCCAGTCTAGATTTTTTAATGCTTCTGTATCTATTTCATTGGGCGATTTGAGGAAAACAAACTGCTGAAGATGTATTCTTATAATATTAAAATTTAATTTTCTTATGTATGTAAAATCTTCTGAAATCTTGTCTTTATTCTGCCAGAAGTTTTCCAACAACATAAACTTATAGTTATGATCATAATTTACACCGTAAGGGTAAAAATCCTTACCTGATTTAATGTTTATAAATTTATCTTCTTTAACTATAATTTGTGGAAGTTGTTCTGCATAACAGCAGAGTACCTTCAAAAAAATTAATATTAATACTATTTTTTTCATAAGAACGAGAAATATCTTTGTCTTTTATATTTTTTCAAAATTAAATGATCTCTTTAGTCCGGCGATTAACCGGAAGAAAAGCTGATAAATTGTTGAGGTTGCTTGTAGAATAATAACCCAAAAATAAAATGCCTCCAGTATATACTTTTTGCATTTTGTTTTTATAATTTTGTTCCAAATATAGTTATCCAGCCTTTTGAAGGAATAGAATATTTTCTTATATTTTTAAATCCGGCTTTTTCTAACAGATCAACATGTTCATGATCTTTGAGAAAGTTTATTTTATCTGAATCCACCATTGTTTTTGAATGCTGATTTAGACTTTCTGTATCACGATAATAATCTTCGTTTATTATTGCAAAGTGTCCGCCAGTTTTTAATATTCTATATAAGTTTTTAACGCTATTTAACAAATTAGGCCAAAAATAAGTAGTTTCTGATGCGGTTACAATATCAAAAAATGAATCTTCAAATGGTAGTTCTTCGACATTACCGTGCTCTATTTTTGCTTTACCTGATTTTATTAACTCTCCATTAAATAAATTGGCAGACTTAACCATTTCTGTTGAGTAGTCAATTCCATAAAATTTTGAGTTAGGTTTTATTTTGGACATTAGATTTATGGCGAGTCCGGCTCCGCAACCTACATCAAGGATGTTTAAATTAGTACTTTTAATATTATCAAACAATAATGGTAATCCCCACTCGAGTAATGGTTTGTGATGCTCGTTCATTTTCTTTCCTACTTCAATTCCTATCTCTCCTGTTGGTTTGGAACATTGAGAAAGCGTTTCTTCAATAGAAAGTTTAGTTAAATCCATGTTTTCCTTTATGTTTTTATTAGTTAGAGTTAGTCTGAAAATGTGATTCGGTTTTTTTGAGTAGAAAATTTGTATTCATAACTTAAATTTTCTACTCAAGACTGGGCTTTATATAGTTTTAATCCTTTACAGAAATGTTCTAATTAGCTTTATACAAAAATAAATGTGTTATAAAAACTTACTATAATTTACGGAGAGTTAAAGAAGAAGATTCAAAGTAGCTAAAGTTTTATGGCAAAAGAACAAAACGACAAACAACAAAATTCAAATAAATAACAACAATCAATTATGTAAAATCTCAAATATAAGAATATAGGTATGCTATCAAAATTTGTTTGTTATGAACTGTAATTCAGATAGTGTTCAGTGTTTTTATCTGTTTCGATATTTGAATTGTTTTTTGAACTATTTGTTATTTGAAAGTTATTGTTTGGTATTTGGTAATAGCTCTATTTAAGAAAGTTACAATCATGCCTCCAGTTTGACTGGAGGTATATGACTCTCTATATGAGTTTTTAGTATGTTCTGTGATGCGTATAAGGTTATTGGCTGGAGTTTTTAGAAGTTGTTCAGTAATTTAAACTTCCGCCATTGTCTGGATCGTTCCTATTTCGCTGACATATATTTTTTCATTGTCTGTTAGTTCACACAGGTATTTATAGACATCGATATTTCTTGAAATAACCTTAGCTCTTATAAATAAATTACAGTCATTCAGAATATGCCTGGATTTGCTAATATGCCATTCATTCGTTTTTAATTTTATTCTAGTGGGAGTTAGTAGATATTTAACTGCCAAATCGAAAAAATTTGCCAGTTTAATGTCATCAATTGTGTTATAGTTTTTACAGAGAATATTGTTTTTCGTAAATTCTGCAATTATACTTCCGTCATACAGTGTTCGAAAAAAATCTTTTATGTTAGGTGTTTTAGCGTTTAATGATATTTCAGGAGAAATGATTACAGAGTTTAGTCTTGTTACTTTATTTGTATAGCAGTCAAACATAATACACCTTCCTTTGCTGATATTTTTAATTTATGGTTTAATTCTTATTAAGCATAATACATGCCAAATTATATTGATGATGTTTGTTTTCTGTTTAATTCTATGTTTTTTGAACCTGATATTTTTTTGTTTTAGGAATGAAGTAGTTTTTATTATTAAGATCGTTTTACATTTTTGTATATGTTTTGTAGTTAAGTTTTTAACAATTATGTTATTATCGACTAAATATAAAAGAGTGAATATAGGAGAGTGTGAAAGATGCCGTATATTTTTGGTTATGGTTCTTTAGTGGAACCAAATGAGATAAGACAGTATTTAACTGAAAAGACAGATATATATTATGTTAGAGCAGAAGGTTTTCAGCGCGTTTTTAATGTTTCTGTTAATAATATGCAACAATTAGAAGGATATAAATACTATCTTGATAAAAATGGGTTAAGGCCGGATATTTATGTGACTTTTCTTAATATTGTCAGAAATAGTAATGCTGAAATTTTGGGTTCGGTATTTTATATTAATGATGATAAATTTGATGTTGTTGATAAAAGAGAGCGTAATTATGATCGAATAGAAATAAATCAATTTCTGGATAGAAAATTTAATGACATAGTATGGGCATATGTAGGTAAAGAAAAAGCTGTTAGACTTTATGAAGAAGGAAAGTGTTGTAATAAAAGCGTTATTTCAAAAAAATATTATGACTTGGTTTTTAATGCATTTAATGCTATTGGAAAGAAACAGCATTTCTTAGACTCTACAAAACCAATTGAGGTTGATATAATGGAACTGACACGAGTAAACACCAGATAGAAAGATTAATTTTTAAAAAAATGTAAACATTGTTTGTTGTAGGATTTTTATTATATTGAAATTTTCTCTTTCCAGCGTTAAAATATCAGCAAATACGAGCTTTAAATTTAGCTAACATTATTATTAGGAGAAATATAGAGACAATATGAATGTTTGTTTCATCGAAGATACTCCGGTTTATGGCGGGGGGCAGGAGTGGGCTGTTGATACGATGGCAGAATTCAAAGGATTGAAGCACGAAGTAAATCTGATTGTGCCTGAATCAAACAGTATTATGATTGAAAAGTCTAAATTATTAGATGTAAACATTTTTACTTATGACTGGGATTTAACTAATATTAGTACCTGGGAAAATAAGTGTTCATGGATAAAGGCGCTGAAGAATTCAGATGCTGTAATCTGCAGTGTTCATCCTCCTAGGAATACTTTTCACTGTACCTCTTTTGCTGCAGAATGTATAAAAGAATCTGGAAGCAGAGCTGTTTTATTGCCTAAAACTGGAACTATTGTTCCATCATATATTAAAGAATATTATTTACCTGATCCTGAGATAAATACTGAAATAATAGCTATAACTGCTTTCACAAAAAACTATTTAGTTAACAATTATCTTATTCCTGAAGATAGAATTGAAGTATTATACCAGGGAACAAATATTGATAAATTCCAAGTCGGAGAAGCGACAAAAGAAGAATCTTTAAGAAGATATCCGTTACCCAATAGAAAATATGGCCCGGTTTTAGGATTGATTGGTTCTTTTGAAGAAAGAAAAGGGCATGTTGTTCTTTTAAAAGCAATAAAACGTTTAAAAGAGACTTCCATGCCTAATATACTTGCTATGTTTGTAGGCAAGGGGCCGGACGAATTTAAACTAAAGAAATATGTTGATGAATTTAAACTTCATGATTCAATATTATTTTTTCCACATACTAATGAACCAAATTATGTGTATGAACAATTGGATATGCTGGTATTGCCGAGTCTTTATAAAGAAGGTTTGCCTAATGTAATACTGGAAGCTATGTCTATGGGAATTCCATGTATAGCATCAAGATTGGCAGGGACACCTGAATTAATACATGACAATGTAAACGGTTTTCTGCTTCCTCCTGGAAATGTAGAATTACTTGCTTCCAGAATTGAAAGCTTGTGGTCGGACAAAGAAAAACTTAAGAGTTTCAGTAAAAACGCCAGAGAACTTGTAAGAAATAATTTCAATAGAAAAACACAAGCTTATAAATACTCAACTCATATTGAGAAAGTAATTAATAAGTATCGTTAGGCTTTTGTGATAGATATTGGGCTGTATCAAAAGTCTAATACACAGTATGTGTTCACAGCTTTAGATGTGTTTTTTAATACTATTTGAGCACAACTAAAGTCGTGAACTCATACAAAAACTTATCACACAAACGACTTTTGATACAGTCTCAAATCAAAATTATTCAAAGAATAATCCCATGACGGCAACTTTGCCATCTATACGACTTAGAACAAGTTTAACAAGGACATCGTTGCTGGTTTTGCTGAAATGAGCTTTCCATAATACAACATTCATATTATTTACACATAAATAGCCTAGATATTCTCTTGACAGGTAACTGCCTAATGCTTTTTCTATCTGTTCATTATCAGCAGTAAATTTTTTAGGAGTAACAGCATTTTTTACCGTATCAGAAAAATCTGAAGAGTATATTTTGTAATTATTCTCTTTAATACCTGTTAGTATTCGATTTAATACAGGATTTGCAATTTGTTCAATGCCTTTGTTGGTGTACCCTACATAGTCGGCAAAAGCAGTAAGGCAGATAAATAAAGCTGCAAATGTTAGAATTACTGTTTTCTTCATTGTTAATGTCCTTTCTGTTTTAATTTTAAAAGCTATTCTTAATTATATCCAAACTTTTATAAAAAACTAATGAGGTAATTGCAAAACGCTGGGTGTTTAGGTTTTGACAGAGCAAAACCCCAATGTCATTGACTTAAGACTTTTTATTGTTTCAAGTTTACTATTTATTATTTTTCAGAAAAAAACTTTTATATAAAAACGGCCTAGCAGATGCCGCTTTCCATTCCAAATTAAATACTGGAGCCCTGCTATTCGCAGGGATAAATGGTTTTGTGGCGCCCGTCAGGCGAATAGCCTGGTCAAAACCAACGCCCTGTGCATCCTCTGCATTCAAAAATTTTATCTTTCGTATATTACTGCATTTCCTGTCAATGCAATCGGTCGTTCGGAAACGACAGAGCGTTTCCCTCCAGAATCACAGTTCTTAAATTAAATTTGTATTTCCGCTTGATTTTTTATAAACCCTTAAGTTAATAGCATTGAGCAAAACCCCCCAGTGTAATACAAAATGGGGGGAAACGCTCTGTCGTTTCCGCTATCAGCGTGTATTTTGCAATCAGCTCTAATAATTGAGATAAATTGATTGTAACAAACTAGGCCGGAAACAAGAAATTTCTTTGGTATATTCTAGTACTACTTTTTGACTGTTGAGTATTTGTATAATATTTTTATTTGTTATTGAATAGTAGAGAAGAGAGGAGGATTCTAAGAAAGTATCTTACTTATAGTAATAAAATCTACAAAAAATATTTTGAAGTTTGATGGTTATTTCGGTTATTATCCATTTCTCTGTTATTGTAAGAATTGGGCGGAAGAGGCCATCAGATAGTTAAGTTTTTTTATAAAATAATACCAATGGGAGGGTATATCATGAGAAAAATTATAGCATTGTCATCAGGTATTGTGTTTTTTGTGTTAACAACATGTGCTTTTGGAGTTGATAGGAATAGGGAAAATAATGTCTCTAAATTGTCAGTTCAGGGTAATGGAAAAATAGAAGTCCCAGCTGATTTATTTAAGGTTAGTGTTGGTGTTTTAACCACTGATAAAAAACTTGATCAGGCTATGAATATGAATTCTGATAAGATGAAAAACGTGGAAGAAGTTTTTGGTAGCTTGGGATTGAGTAAAGATGAATATAAAACATCCGGTTTTTCTGTAAATCCGGTTTTTTCTCCAAGGCCTAAAAATGTATCTTCGAAATGGGAACGAAAGATTATTAGCTATGAAGTAAGTAATACCTTTGAGGTTAAATCCACAAATATTAAGCTGATTGGCAAACTTTTACAGAGCGCAGCAGATGCGGGAGCAAATAAAATAGGCGATATTAATTTTGGGCTTTCAAATCCTAATGTTTATAGAGGTGATGCTATAAAAGCCGCAGTTAATAATGCCAATAATGATGCAATGGCGTTGGCAAATGCTGCAGGATTATCTTTGACAAAAATAATTGATATTAGTCTAAATAATTTTTATGTACCAAATTTGAGGATGTCCAATGCGTCTTTTGCTCTTAAAGATGGCTCTTCCTTCAACAGTGTGCCTGTTAATCCCGGTATGATTAAACTCAATGTTGATGTTAACATTGTCTATGAAGTTCAACCCAGTGCTCTTTGAGTTATGCTGAAGGTAAAAGTAGAAACTGTTATATTCAAAACAAAGTAATTTCTTTAGGCATCTAAACGGACAATATCGAAAAATTTCATGATGAGTCTTATTGGTTTTGATTGCAATCTTAGTTGTGATTTTAGTCGATAATGATCAGGAAGAAGAATAGAACTAAGTATTTAAACTTATATAATGGTGATACTAAATGAGAACAAAGTCTATCTGTGTTAATTCAAGAACAAGAATAAGCTTTACCTCCAAACTTAAATATAGGACAAGTGAATATGTTTGTATCAGAATTATAGGTGGAAATAATAATATTCTTTTTGAAAAAGATAGTTTTTCGTTAGAAGAGTTTGAACTTCAAAATATTGAAATAGATAAACCTGAAAGAATAGCCGTTGAAATACTGGATACTGACAATGTTTTATCTTTGGAATATTTTGTGATCTATGATGAGAAGTTATATAAAAATGGAGTTGTATACCTTGATGTAAAATCGGATAGTTTGAAGTTTGTTGGTCTTAAAGATATGAATTCATATTATTCTGAAAATAAATATAGAAATCAATTCCATTTTTCCCCTTTGAAAGGATGGATAAATGATCCGAATGGACTGATTTATTTCAAGGGATATTATCACATGTTTTTTCAATATTATCCCCATGCGGCTTGTTGGGGAAATATGCATTGGGGACATGCAGTAAGCAATGATCTTATTCATTGGAAACATTTTCCTATAGCTCTTATGCCTGGAAAAAAGTTGGATAAAAATCATTTAGGAGGTGCGTTCTCAGGCAATGCTATTGAATATAATGAGAAAATGCATCTTTTCTTCACAGATCATTTTGAGTCAAAAAGTGACAGTATGATTTTTGTTGAAGAACAGTGCATTGCTGAAAGTAGTGATGGTATACATTTTAAACTGAACCCAGATAATCCAGTGATTGCTGTTAAACCTGAAAAGTCTTCAAAAGATTTCAGGGATCCTAAAGTTTTTAAAGATACTGATGGGTTATGGAAAATGATTTTAGGTGGAGCATATGATAATCTACCCAGTGTTTTGATTTACAGCTCAGATAATATGATTGACTGGAATTTTGAAGGTCCTTTGTATCAGGAAAAAAATATTCCGGGACGAGCCGTGGAATGCCCGGATTTTTTTAAATATAAAGATAAATATGTGTTAATGTTGTCCGTCTTTCAGGAGGAGGGAAACACAAAGAACTATTTTACCAGGTATATTGTTGGTGATTATGCAAATAACAGGTTTGATGCTGAGTATATGGGGATTATAGATTTTGGCCCAGATTTTTATGCTACTCAAACTTTTCTTGATGGTAAAGACAGAAGAATTGGTATTGCCTGGATTGAAAACTGGATGAATGAAATAAAAACTCAACCTTATGGGTTTTCAGGTGCAATGAGTCTTCCTCGTGAGTTTTATCTGGATTCAAACAACAGGCTTAAATCCAAGCCTGTTGATGAAGTTTTGAGACTTAGAAAAACGGTTGAACCAGTTTATAGTAGATCTGCTGTGTATACTTCAGAAATAAAAAAAATACCATTAAATGGTGATAATTGTCTGGAAGTTCTGCTTGATGCAGAATTGTCAGACAACAGTATTTTTTGTATTAAATTTAGACAAAATGATTTGAATAGTGAGTTTATTTCTGTTGAATACAATATTGCAGAATGTGAGATAAGTATCGTTAATAATGAAAAGAATTGTGTTAATAAGTATTCTGCGTATTTAGAACCATTGCCAGAAAAAAGATTATCTTTAAAAATATTTCTTGATTGTAGCTGTATTGAAGTATTTGCGAATGATTATAAAATTTCAGGTACTGTCAGATATTATATTGAATCTGAAAATAAGGATATTGTTATTGCTGATACTTGTAATGTTTTTATAAGAAAACTTGATATCTGGTATTTAAATAGCTGCTGGTAAATTCCTGATGCTTTTTTACGGTTCAGAAATAACTTTGATTGTTATAAACTTTATGAATATTAAAAGCCCGATTACTGACAGCATAATAATTATTGCGGGAAGAACAATAATTGGGTTAATGTTAACAAACTGTGTAATTAGCACCGAAAACAATGCAAACAAACTGTATATAAAATTGAATATAGATGAACCGTTTGCTTTATCATCATGAGATGAAATTGATAGAGCTGATGCGTTTATAAACACAAATGGCAGCCCAAGGAAAATGATATACATGCATATAAAAACAATGTAAACATTTTCTATACCCGATAAGGAGCTGATTAAAAACACAATATTGCCGATCACAGTTATTATTATACCTAGGAAGATCGCTTTCTCTGCCTTTATTATACCTGTAGTTAATTTTGAAATTATTGTTCCTGTGAAATACCCGAGATATGAGAGCAGAAAAAGCAGGCCGAAAGTTTTTGGAGATAGTTTTAAATTATCTATTCCTATAAAAGGAAGCAGGCCAATAGTTGTATAGATTATTGCCAGAAACATTCCATACATTATTCCACCAAGTACGATCTTTTTATTATACAATGCTTTTGAATAACCTTTTAGGATTGTCCTTAATGAAAAGTGATCCTTCTCTTTCTCATCGAGCGAACTGGGTAGTAGAAAACAGGTGGATGATGCAATTAGATTCCCAATAGCTAAAAGAATAAAACATGATATCCAGCCAAAGTGGAAAACAAGTATTCCTCCTACAAAATTAGATAAAGCAGGAATAAGTGCTGCTGCCATTAAACCTAAGGTAGTAACATCTCTGGCTTCTTTATCTTTATAAAGCTCATTGATAATTGCAAATCCCAGGGCTAATCCGCATGATGCGCCGAATCCTTCAATAAACCGGCCTATTATTATAAGACTGAAATATTTGAAAAAATATGAAGCAACACACAATAATGCACCCAGTACTCCTATTAGCATACCAATGAATAGGCTTCTTTTATAACCTAATATATTTGCAATAGGACCAAAACTGATCTGACTAAGTGAATATCCAGCAAGAAATATTATAACAACCAGTTCAGAGTCTGCCGTAGATATGTTAAAGTAGGTTTTTATTGATGGAAGGGCAGGGGATAATAAAGCTACATTAAAGACTCCTAAAGATAATCCCATCATAATAGTTATTACAGACATATTATTTCTTTTAGTATTCATTGCTTACCTTCTTCTTTTATAATAATTATCCAGTGATTAACTATCAGTGATTTTATCAAACGTTAATTTGTATTTCAATACTGCATTAAGTATAATGTAAAAAGATAAAAAAATGGTTTTCTCTATCTTAGTCATAATATTGATTTTGAAAAAGACAAAGATCAAGATTGAGACTAAGATTAAGATTGGGACAATAGTTAAGGTCAAGACTAGGACTAAGGTCAAGACTAGGACTAAGGTCAAGACTAGGACTAAGGTCAAGATAAATGTGGTAAAGGATTGAATAATGAAAAAACCGATTATTATAGATTGTGATCCGGGGCATGATGATGCTATTGCTCTTATTTTGGCCCATGCAAGTGAGAGGTTGGAACTAAAAGCTGTAACAACTGTTGCCGGTAATCAGACTGTCGAAAAGACGACGCTTAATGCTAGAAAAATTCTTTCATTTATTGGTGCTGAAGTGCCTGTTGCAATGGGATGTGCTAAACCATTATTCAGAGATCTTATCATTGCACCTGAAGTACATGGAGATTCCGGTATGGATGGTCCTGATATACCTGAACCAACTTTTGATGCTGAATCTATTTCGGGCGTGGAACTGATTGCTAAAACTGTTCGAGAGTCAAATGATAAAATAACCTTAGTGCCTACAGGTGCAATGACAAATATTGCTTTGTTTTTCATGTCTTACCCAGAGCTTAAAAGTCGTATTGAAAGAATATCTCTTATGGGGGGTGCATGTTTTGGTGGAAACTGGACCCCGGCAGCAGAATTTAATATTCTTGTAGATCCTGAAGCTGCAGATGTTGTTTTTAGATCGGGTATTCCAATTACAATGTGTGGACTTGATGTTACACATAAGGCTATTATTACTTATAAAGATTGTGAGAGATTTCGTAGTATTGGTACTAAAACCGGAGTGTTAGTAGCAGAACTGCTGGATTTTTTTGTTAAATTTCATGATGAGAATTTTGATTTTGGAGGTAGTCCTCTTCATGATCCATGTGCTGTAGCATGGCTTATCAATCCTTCTCTTTTTGAATCTAGACTTTGTCATGTAGATATTGAAACTCAGGGGAAATACACAACAGGAGCAACAGTTGTTGACTACTGGAATGTTTTGAAAAAAGAGAAAAATGCTGAAGTATTATTTGATATAGACAGGGAAGGCTTTATTGATCTGATTGCGGCGAGTGTTAAAAAATTAGTGTGATGAATTAAACGCAGAATATAAGATTTGTTTCAGATTAAACGAACAACATAAGTCTTATATAATATCATTCTTGTTTTTGTGTTTTTATCATGATATACTTATCATAGGTATGGAATAGAGAGAAAAAACAGGTAGTTATATGTCCACAAAAAGAATACTTCTTGTAGAAGATAATGAAGGGCAGAAATTATATCTTCATCATTTGCTGGAAAGAACTGGCTGCTATAATGTAACTTCTGTTAATAATGGCTTAGAAGCAGTCAATTTTTTAAATAATAATACAAAAATTATTCCGAATATCATTATTACTGATATTGTTATGCCTGAAATTAACGGTTATGAATTAAGTAACTTTGTTCGAAACAATTTTTCCGGGATTTTTGTAATCATTATAACAGGAGCAGATAACAGTTATATTGGAGAATCTTTTAATTCTGGAGCTATTGATTATCTGTCTAAGCCAATTAATGAGCTTGAGCTGTTGGCAAGAGTGAAAAATGTTATACGTTTGCAAAGAGCAGAAAGAATACTAAAAAAAACTATATTAAAATTAAAAACTACAAATAAAATACTAAAAAAAAATTCAATAACAGATGATCTCACAGGCATACACAACAGGAGATACGTTATTGAACAGCTTAAATTGAAAATATATAAGTTTAACAGGTACAAACAACCTTTGTCTCTGGTTTTAGTAGATATTGATAACTTTAAAAATATAAATGATACATTTGGGCATGACGCAGGAGATTCCGTTCTTCGCAAAATAAGTAATTACGTTAAAGAATCTATAAGAATGTCTGATGTATTTGGAAGGTTTGGAGGAGATGAATTCTTAATTATATTTTCAAATACCTCAAAATCTGAAGCTGTGCAAAAGTTTAATAAAATTATTTTGGAGATAAAAGATTTTACTTTTGATTTTGCATCAGATATAAGTGTTACTTTAAGTGCCGGTATTGTAGAATATCAAAGCAGTTATACTGAAAAAGATTTTTTATCTTTTGCTGATACAATGCTTTATAAAGCTAAAAAAAATGGAAAGAACCAGGTTTTATGTCAATAGTTTATAAAACTCTTATTAAAGCAGGGAGGTTAAGATGAAGATATTGATTGTTGATGATAATGACAGTTTTAGAAATATACTTAGAATTAGGCTTGAGAAAGAAGGTTATGATGTATATGAGTCTGACAATGGTGCTGATGTCTGTAGAAAATGTGCAGAAATTCCATGTCGTTTAGTTATTATGGATCTATTTCTGCCGGAAAAGGATGGTGTTCAAACTATACATGAATTAAAAGAAGAGTTTTCTTCAGATATAAAGATTATAGCAATATCAGGAGCAGCACTATCAGAAGGAACTACTAAATTTGTTCTTGATAAATCCAGCCAGCAAGGTGCCGATGTTACATTAAAAAAGCCTTTTAAGCTTGATATACTGGTACAATATATAGAGACCCTTTGCGACAAAAACTCTAAAAAATGATAGCAAACAATTCCTTAATATACTAATAGAGTAGAAATTCAAAGCTTAAAACTATAGTTTCATATGAAGAAATTTTTTAAAATTCTACTGATTCTTTTATCAATACTCAATTTGTTTATATTTGGATGTTCCGAAAAAGTCAGCATAAACAAACCAGTGAGAATATCTATTAATATCTGGCCGGGTTATGCATTTGCGTTTATAGCAAAAGAGAAAGGTTTTTTTAAGAAAAATAATGTTGATGTGGAATTAGTGCTGGAAACTTCAATATTGGATTCATTAAAACTCTTTAAAAATGGGGATGTTGATGGTTGTTTCGATGTATTTCCTGATATTGTAATGACAAACCTTGAAGGCATATCGGCTAAGGTTGTATATATAGCAGATTATTCTATTTCAGGTGATGTAATTGTAGGAAAACCAGATATTCGTTCATTATCTGACTTAAAAGGGAAAAAAGTAAGTTTTGTAGGAGTAGATACTTTCTCTAATATATTCGTATTTGATGCCATATCCAGAGTCGGACTGATGGAGTACGACCTTAATTTTGCTAATATTAAGGCACATGATGTTCTTGAAGCTTTAGAAACAGGCATGATTGATGCTGGGCATACATGGGAGCCTACTTTGTCAAAGGCATTAAATAAAGGTTATAAAGTTCTTGCAAATGCCTCCGATTGTCCCGGTATTATTATTGATGTGCTCGCGTTTAAAAAAGAATTTATAGAAAAGAGACCGGAAGATGTTAATGCTGTCATAAAATCACTTATTCAAGCTAGGAATTATTTGGAAAACAACAAAGAAGAATCATTAAAAATCATGGCTTCGTGCTTAAATATAACACAAGAAGAAGTCAATATGGGGATTAATGGAGTTTTTCTTCCTGATTTAGAGGAGAATATTAAGTTAATGTCGTTTACTGAGGTTAAAGGCAGTATTTCTCTAATTGAATCAACTAAAATAATAATGGATTATTATATAAACCGGGGACAGGCTTTGACATTAATAAGACCAGATGAAATAATTTGCAATAAGTTTATATCCGGCTTAAAAAAAATAAAGTAAAAAGTATCCAAAGTGAAATTACTCTATAAACATACTCTTTTGCTGATGATTATCAGCCTGGTAGCATTACTGGGAATCTTTTATATTACTTCTATTTCCATTTCAAAAATCCTATTTAAAGAAAACATAAGCCATCTTAAGGATATTTCCAACAACATTATCTATACACTTGATAGAGTTTTATATGAGAAGATGATCAATATTAAAGCTATTGCTTCAAATCCAATATTAACCTCTGAGAACTCTACCAAGAATCAGATTGAGAAAACTTTAATTAATTATAGAAATACTTATAAAACTTATATCTCGTTGTCTTATTTTAACTCTGATAGAACCAGAATAGCAGATACATCCGGATTGAATATAGGTATGAAAGATATTGATCATTCATTCTGGAAATTAATTATGCAACGAAAAAGCAGTTTTGGTTTAGTTCAGGAATCAATAACATTGAAGAAACCTGTAATATTTTTTGCTACACCTGTTGTAAATAAAAACAATATTTTACTTGGAGCAGTTGTTGGAAGAGTAAGTATTTTAAGATTAAATGAATTAATAGGAAAAGTATGTGATTTTTCGAGCTTTGCTCCTAACTTAAAGGTAGACTTGTTCAATAAAGATGGATTGCTGATTTATTCAAATTATAACACAAAAGATATTTTAAAAAAGAAATATGATGTTTTAGAAGCTGGAGTGGATAAATATTTTAGTGAAGAAAAGAAAAATGGAGTAATAAAAGAGCATGGTCATAATGGTTCTGAATTTATAGCCGTTTACAATAGAGAAAAAGGTTATTTTGATTTTAAAGGAAACGACTGGTTACTAGTAATTCACTATCCAACTTCGATTATTTATAAACCACTGTCAAACCTGATGAACAAATGGATTTTGATGGTAATTCCTACTGTTATATTCTCTATTTTATTAATGATTTATCTGACAAAAAAACTGTCACTGCCTATTTCAATGTTAGTACGTTCTGTTAACGATTTAGGTAAAGGAAATTTTGATATTAGAGCCACATCTTCTTCTAATGATGAAGTAGGAATATTAAGTAAAGCATTTAACCTTATGGCTGCAAACTTGAAGATATATACAGATAGTCAAAAGAAAATTGCAGCAGAGCTTGCCGCGGGAGAAAAGGCAAAAAAACTTTCTGCTGAGTGGGACGAAACATTTAATTCTATAACAGACTTTATTTTTATTCTTAATGCCAATCATGAAATTCTTAAAGCTAATAAAGCTTTTTGTGAATTTATTAAAATTAAGGCAGATGATCTGATAGGAAGAAAATGTTATGAAGTTATGCATAAACTGAATGTTTCATGTCCTGGTTGTCCTGCCGACAAAACGATTATGGATAAGAAGGAACATTTTAAAGAAATTAATGAACCCTATTTGGATATACCTCTGCTTGTTTCCACTTTTCCTATTATTAACAATGAAGGTGTAATTACTAGAATAGTTCATATTGCTAAAGATATATCTGAACGTAAAGAAGCTGAAAAAAAATTGTTGGATATGGCAAAGTTTCCAGAGGAAGATACTAATCCGGTATTTAGAATTTCTTATGATTTCAAACTGCTTTACAGGAATACAGCAAGTCAAAAACTATTTTTTGAGAATGAGAAGATTGGGAGTTACTTATTAAGAAGAAAGTGGAAACCGGTAATGAATAGAGTTTTAGCTTCTGGAGCTAAAGAATCGATAGAGCTAAAAATAGATGACAGAATCTACCTTTTCCATATTATTCCTATTACTAAAGCTAAATATATAAATATTTATGGCGTTGATATAACAGATAGAAAAGCTGTCGAGGAGCAGCTTTTTCAAATACAGAAGATGGATGCTATAGGAACTTTGGCAAGCGGTGTAGCGCATGATTTTAATAATTTTTTGGCAAACATTCAGGGGTATGCTAATCTTTTTCTATCTGAATATGAAGGCAAAGACAATAGTATAAAATATATAGAAGAAATTGTTAAACAAACTGATATAGCAGCAAACATTGTCAAACAAATATTAAATGTATCTAAATTATCAGAATCAAAAACAGAGCTGTTAAGTATAGGAAAGATTGTCAGTAATATTGATATAATATTAAATTTAGCTAGAAATAAATCTATCAGTGTAAGTTTAATCAATAATACTCCTAAAGATATGTTTATTTCGGTAAACTTAATAAAAGTTCAGCAGTTAATGCTTAATCTCATAAATAATGCTATTAATGCCATGGATAATTCTACAAGAAAAAAACTTGTAGTTACCTTAGATACAGAATTTCTGGATAAAACTAAAGCATCAGTTTTATCTCTATCAAAAGGATCGTATTTAAAGATTTTTGTCAAAGATACAGGTAATGGAATAGCTCCAGAACTTAAAACTAAAATATTTAATCCTTTTTTTACCACTGGTCAAAATGGGAAAAGTACTGGATTGGGGCTAAGTGTTATACATAAAATAGTCAAAAGTCATAACGGATTTATTACATTTGAAAGCGATATTGGTGTGGGAACTGAATTTAAGGTGTACCTGCCGTTATCAATGAATATAAATAAAAAGCATGATGTACAGTTGGAGCATCCCAAAAGAGACAGAATAACTATACTTGTTGTTGATGATGAGAAAGAACTGCTAACTATTTACGAAAAAATCCTTAACAAACACGGTTTTAAAGTTTATACTGTATCAGACGGAGAAGATGCACTGAAGTTCTTTGATAAGAATAAGGATATTATAAATATTGTAATAACGGATCAGGTAATGCCTAAGGTGTCAGGTTCTGAATTATGCAGACAAATTCTAGAAATAAAGCCCGATATTCCTGTAATTCTTATATCAGGCTTCAGTAATATGTCTTTAAAAGAGGCTGAATCTTTAGGTTTTGTCGATATGTTTTCTAAACCTGTTAATTTTAAAACACTTATCAAGGTAATAGAAAAATATAGTTGAATATAGAATGATACCCGCTATTTACTCAACTATGAAAACTCGCCTAATATTCTAAATGATGGATTATTTGTTATAAGACCTCCAAGGCCAAAGCGATTAGAAGCATCTTTTTCAAAAGCATATTCAAAATTTCTGTTGCTGTTTGATAGACACTCTATATGAGTCCAATCAATACCGAGCCAGCCGTTTTCTCTATTTCTACCGTTTAATATGTATGCATCCCGACTTCCTTCCATCGGAATCCAGCCTATCTCCGGTAAATAGAATTCCAGCCAGCTGTGATTAAATATCACAGTTTCATTTTCATACTGGGCGAATGTCTCTGATTGACAGCTGTATTTACCGCTGTCTCTTGCAGGAATACCGTTTAACCTCAAACATGCCAGAATTAATCTGGAGTAACCACCGCACCCTGTTTTTCTGTCATATATAATATCTTTTGGATAGCTGGATCTAATAAGCTCATAATCATATTTTACTGTACTGTAGACTTTATGTCTTATTTCGTTTACAATATCTATTATGCTATCAGACTCTGCTACTTCTGCAAATTTCTGGACATTTATATCATCCATATCAAGATCATCATCTGCTCTTAAATATTTCCTGATTTCATTATCCTTGTAATCTATCATTGATTTTTTATATTTTGAATGATCAAATTCATATTTGATCCCGGATAATTTTACTAGAGCTTTATAGCCAAAGAGCAAGTTTGTATCTTTAGCTAGTTTACCAACCTTAAACTCTGCCATTTTAATACCGTTATCATCTACAATTTTAAAAGGAAGTCCGACATGCTTGACAGATATCAGCTCCTGTCTATCTGTATTATATGGAAGTGCTACTCTTGTGTAAAAATCTTCAAATTTATCTTCTTTATATCTTACATCAGCTTCAAGTGTATATATGAATTCGACAAGAAAAGAATTTGAAGTTATGTATTTCCTGTTTTTATTTTCATGCTTTTTATAATTTAATTTATGGACAAAAGGCTTTCTGTAACGTTCTCCGGCAACAGTATTTACTTTGGCACATTTTTTAAAATGGATAAAAGTATTCCCTTCAAAACATATATATATTTCATTATTAAAAACAGTTATGCCTATTGGGCGGAGAAACGGTGTTGGTATAGTAAGCTTAGTAATACCTGTGTTTTTGTCGCAACAGTATACTAAATTATTAATGCTGTCACAATGCCATAAGTTATTGTCCTCAACGAACAAACCTTTGTAACCTATACCTTCTATTTCAAAATTGTCTATTATTAAAACAGAATTGCTTTTATCGCATGTTTTTCCTTTATAAATTTTAAACTCATCTCTTACATAAAAATAGAAAATATTTCCATCTATAGTGAAACTGTCCGGAGCTATATCAAGTAACCATTCATTTATCATGTTTAAATTACTATCAAATTCAAGAAGTCGTTTCCGATAAATAAAATAATATTTATTATCTTTGACAGCAAAACCCGTATAGGAACGAATATCGCTGTTTCTGTTAATGATTTCCTGGATATCAGTCAATGGGTCATACTTATATAGATATCCTTTATATGCATCAAATATGATGATTTTATTATGAACTGTAAATAAATCGATATTATTATAATCTATAGTTATGTCTCCATCCGAAGACAGCAATAAATCAATACTGAATGGTTGTACTGTTTTCAACTTTTTATTGACAGTATTATCATATCCTCTTGTGAATTTTTCTAATAACATAATTCTCTTTCTATTTTATCTTAAGAGCCTATCAATGCTCTATCTTTTAATCATTATTAAATGCTCATATTTTGTCATTCAGTTCATCATCGGGAACATCTGATCTATTCATTCTGGCAGGGAACTGGATGGCAATGCTGAGTATAAACTGTCTCTCTTAAATAGACTAAATATTGCGGAAAGAAACTAGTATTCTTGTTATGAAATAAATCAATAGAGAATTCGATGTTTTTTAATAATATTATTAAAAAAATTATTCCGATAATTTATTGAGTTTTACATAGTATGGCCAGTCATTATGACCACCTGGAATGAGATGAAATTTAGCATTTCTATTTGATTTGCTAAGCTTTAATGCATGTTCTACCGGAATAATCTGATCTTCTTTGGCGCCATAAATTTCTAGATCACCTTCAAAGGATTCTAATGATTCAATGTTATTCCATTTATTCTTCATAATTTTGGATATAGGCAGAAATGGGAGTTTTTCTTTTGCTACGTCCTCCAGCTTATCAAATGGTGTAATTAATACGATTTTATCAGGGGGTATATTTTGATTTGCCAAATAACATGCAGGGCCTGTTCCTATTGATTCACCAACAACACAGATTTTATTCTTCGGGAAATCTTTTTTAAGGTAGTTATAAGCTTCTACAGCTGCATTATTGAATGTCTTCATTGATGGTATTCCTTTTCGTTCACCATATCCAGGGTATTCCAATATGAAAATATTATTGTTCCTGTTAAAACAGTTTTCTGCATAAAGGCGATCAATAGCTTGACCAGCATTGCCATGTAGGAATAACCAAATTGTATTATTCTTACCTACTAATTTTTTCCATCCTGTATATTTATTTTTTATAAACCATTTCTCAAAATTTGAAGCTTTAGCTAATTTCTCTGAATCTTCATGAGTAGGATGGAATAAGATGCTGTTTTCTATATAGCTGCGAAAAATTACTAAGCATGTTATTATAACTAAAAATATTAAAATATATTCTATCATTCGTCTTATTATTTTACTTGTTATGATTGGCATTGTGGAAAACTAGCCCGTAAAAAACTGAGGTTGAGGATCAATTAACATCTATTATTAGTTCTTCTTTGATTTTTCGGTAATTATCATCTGAAAAGACATAGCCATTTATCCCTGTTTTTATAGCTCCTTCGATATTCTGTATTGTATCATCAAAAAAATATATGTCTTCCGGTTTTGCATTTACTGTATTTATCACTGTCTGGTATATTTCAGCTTCAGGTTTGTGGTATCCAAGTTCATAAGAAAAAAAGTTTTTTTCTGTATAATTCAATAGTTCCGGGAATTTTCTATTAATAGCTATGGTATTATGTTCCGCTAGATTGCTTAGAATATAGACTTTACGTCCTAGCTTTTTTAATGTAAGCATTAAATTAAGACCATTCTCTTTAAGGCTATAATTATTCATCCAACAGGCGATTAAATCCTCATAAGTAAATCTGTTAAGGATAGGCTTTATATATGTATCCAAATATTCCTCAGGTGATATCTTTCCGGTTTCAACTTGATATAAACAGTTATATGAAAATATCTTCTCGATTTTTCCTTTCTCAACACCTGTTTTTGATACGAGATTATTAACTAATTTTTCAATACTGAAATTAATCAATACGCCACCAATATCAAAAAGATAATGTTTCATTTTATTTCTTCCTGTTTTTCAAATAATGAATGTGATACTCGTTATCGATATCTGCTGGGTTCTTTATTTCCAGCTTGGCTGGGTTAGGTGTTATCTATTTTTCTATATTCCTGTTCCAATATACTCATCTGAATTAAATTCCAATACTCATCTCCCATTATTTTTGATTCTCTGCTAATTCCTTCATGTATAAAACCAACAGATTCATAACATTTTATTGCTGCAACATTGAAGTCAAAAACACCCAGGTCAATTCTATGCAGTTTAAGTTCATCAAATCCTATTTTTAGTATAGCTTTAATAATCTCTTTTCCAAAACCTTTACCTTTTGTTGCTTTATCTCCTATTAAAACTCTACATATTCTTGCTGACCTATTATTTAAGTCTATATTATTTAATTCAATATGCCCTATGTGTTTTTCTGTTTCTGATTCAAAAGCTGAATAGATTTTTCTTGAGGAGTTCTTTTGCAATGCAGTTTGTCTATAATTGTCAAGCTGTTCAATTGAAAGCGGATGTTTAAATATAGATCCAGACCATTGAAGAATGAATTCAGGTGTTTGCGCCCAGTTTATCAGATCCTGATAATCTTCAGGCTTAAAGTCTTTTAATAATAGTTTCATAGTGTACCGAAATATTTATTTTTTAGCTATGTTTATTTAAAAACTCAGTTGTTCGCTGATTTGCAGATTCAAAGCCTCCAAACATCCATGAATAGACGTCTGAGAGCACCTTGTCGTAATGTTCTTTTACTGTTGCCATATTATTACTCTTGCCTTTTTAATGTATATGCTGGATGTTGTAACCCGGTTGGTGGATAATATTCACAATGTGTATATTCAAAACCTAACTTCTTAAGTAAAATACTGGACGATTTATTCTCGGGATGATGGCCGGCAAACAATTTATTTGCATTCAAATTACTGAATGCCCAGTTTATTATGGCTAGGGCTGCTTCTTTTGCATATCCATATCCCCATTGAGATTTTTTTAGATGGAATCCTAATTCATAGATATTATTTTCTATGTTATATGGTTTCAATCCGCAGCAGCCGATAAAAGTATTTGTCTTAAGTACGAAGAATGGCCAATAAGAAACTTTGAAGTTATTTTGGTTATTTATTTCATTTGACAGGCGTTTTATAATTTGTTCTTTAGAAAATGGTCCTCCAATAAACTTTGTTACATTTGGATCGCCCCAAAGTTCAATAGCTATTTTCTGATCATGATCTATCCAATTTCTAAACCCAAGTCTTTCAGTTTCTAAAAAATATTTCATTTTTCCTCCAAGTCAGATGAGTTTATTTTGTGATAGAGCATATTAAATTGAATATTAATTTATCCAGTTTTTGGGGATTATAGAACATTCTAAAACATTCTAAAACATTAAAGTACTATTTTAGTCTATTTCCTGCACTATTACTTGATTTCGTCCATTTTCTTTTGCTTTATATAAAGCTTTATCTGCTCTGTTTACAATACTCTTTTCACTATCTCCTTTAATATAGGAAGTTACTCCAAAGCTGGCTGTCTTTTTACCTACTATAGGAAAGTTATATTCTTCAATAATATTACGCAGCTTTTCTGCAAGGGCAGATGCATCTGATGTATCGGATTCCGGACATAAAATTAAAAATTCTTCTCCTCCCCAGCGACCGATAGAATCTGTGATTCTTATATTATCCTTTAGTATCCCTGAGAAATGCTGTAATACCTTATCACCTGTTATATGTCCGTATTTATCATTGACATGTTTAAATTTGTCTATATCTAAAATAATAATAGAAAATGTTTTATTATAGCGTTTAGCCAGGCTGATATTATTCTCCAGTATTTCGTCCAGGTTCAAACGATTATATAGTTGGGTCAGCCTGTCTGTTACGGATAATTCTTCTATTTTCTTCTTATCAGTTATGTCTATTCTGATGCTTCTATAACCGATTTTCTTCCCACTTTTATTTTGTATTGGTTCTATAACTACTTCTATCCAATAGGACGAGCCGTCTTTTCTTTTATTTTTTATTTGCCCTGTCCATTTTCTATTTTTTGTAATAGTTTTCCAAAGTTCATCATAGAGTTTGTCAGGCATTTCCTTATGTCTTACAATACGGTGGTTTTTCCCTAGTAATTCAGCTTTAGTATAACCTGAAATTTTACAGAATGCTTCTGATGCGTAGGTAATGTTTCCCATAAGATCAGTTTCAGAGATTATAATATATTTATCTATCATTTTATGCTGATTTTTTATGTTTTTATTTTTTTGCTTTAAAATTTTAGTCCTATTGTTTATAGCGGACTGCATTGAATTAAACTCTCTTATCATTAAACCTAATTCATCATTGTACTTTATTTTTAATAAGGTTGAGGAGGAGTCTCTTTTCTTATGCTTCTTTAATTTATCAGTGACATAGAAAATGACCTGTATTATTCTTTTGTATAATACTAGGAATACAAAAATATTAATAATAACAAAAAACGCTAAAACCATTTTGAAAGCATTATTATTGTTTTCTGTAGCTTGTTTCAGTTTGTTTATTATTGTAGAAGTTCTATTGTTCATCATCAATATGAATTCATCAATAGGCTGCATGATTTTTTGTTTTGCTATGAGGTATTCTTTTGAATATAATAAACTAATAGCTTTTTGTTGATCAGGTGTTCCTCTTTTTGTGTAGTTTCCCTGTCTATCTTTGAAGTGGCCTGACATAGCATTAAACGCTTCTATTTCAAGATTAACTAAACCATCAGAATTTCTATGAGATTCATAAAGCTTATCATATTCTTCTTTTGAGTATGGTAGTTTATCCATTATTTTTTTTAATGAAACAGTTTTTTCTGGAGGGTGTAGTTGAGAGCGTTTCGGTTCCATATAATCCCAATAGATATTTTGATAATTAACCGGCCTTGGAATTTTACCATTACGTATGTCTAATATTTTATAATAATTTGATTTGTATTTTTTGTTTCCTGTTACAACATAAGCTCGTGCAAAACGTGTTAAGTCATCCGAACTGTGTCTTAGTTTATCTGCCGTCTGGTCCATTTCAAAACGTTGGAATTCTGCTGTTCCAAGTTCTTTGTTTAGCTTTATATTCATGCCTAAAAAATATATTATCAGTACCATCAAGATGAATTCTATGGCAACAATTATTGTAAACAGTGTCTTAAGTTTTATGTTCTTCAGCATCTTTTTAATCTCTTATTATATTTATGAGATATTTTTTTAACTAAGTAACCTTCTTTAAAATATTATAGTAAAAAGTGAAGCTATGTACAACGATATTTTTATATTTATGCTTTTTACTTTACTTCGTGATGATTAGAGCAGTTGTGAAAAATAGAGATTCAAGGATAAAGATTTGATCAATGATCAAAAATAGAAATATGGATGTAAGCCTATGTCAATTTATTTTTTATTCACATAAAAGTTAATTAAGAGATGTCAACAAAATGGCATTTTACAGTAATTCTTGTTTAAGTAGAAAAATTTGACTTATCTTAAATCTGATATAGGGTTAATACTTTAGTTTTATGATTTTTTATGTATAGAGGAGTATTGAAGATGAGTGAGTTAATGAAAAGGTTTGAAATATTATGTACTGGGAAAAAGAATACAAAATTAAACATATTTAATACTGTAGTTAATCCAGGAGAGAGTATTTCACTTGCCTTACCGTTACCCGAAATACTTGGTTATGCACCTTTTTATATGCCTGTAAAAATTATACATGGTAAACTGGCCGGCCCATGCCTATTGGTTTTTGCTACCATGAGAGGAAATGAATTTAATGGGATGGAAATAATTAAGAGGTTAATGAAATTATCGACCCTTAAAAAAATTAAAGGTACAATAATTGCAGTACCTGTTTTCAATGTTTATGGTATGCTGAATAGATCCAAGTTTCTTCCCGGTGAAGGACTACTTGAAGAATGCTTTCCGGGAAAAGAGTCTGGTGATTATGGTTCACGTTTAGCAAACCTTTTTGTTCGTGAAGTTTTTTCAAAATGTGATTGTTGTGTTGAGTTTTGTTCTGGACGTCTTAATTATAACTCTCTGCCTCATGTCCATACTGATTTAACTTATGGACTCAATAAAGAGTTGGCACAATCATTTCAGGTTCCTATTGTTACAGATTTGAAACCACAATCCGGCTCTATTCAATATGAGGCCGCGCAGCGTGATAAACCTATGTTGGTGTACCAGGCTGGTGAAGCTATGAGGTTTGATTATAAGGCAATAAATCTTGGTGTAAGAAGTACGATGAGTCTTATCAGAAAGTTAAATATGCTTTCAACGTCAAAGAATACAAAGGAATCTAAGAAAACACAACCTGTTGTTTCAACGAAGGGAGATTGGATATATACACCCCAGAGTGGTTTAGCAACTAATTATAAAAATTTGGGAGACAAGGTTGCATGCGGAGAAATGATTTCAAAAATAAGTGAACCCCTTGGAAATGCTCAGGAAATAATTGTAAAAGCACCATATGAAGGTTTTATAACAAGTTTAAATGAAATGCCGCTTGTATATGAAGGTGAAGCTCTTTTTAAAATAGCAACATTTGAGAAGGACGAGCAGATTGAGGCTTCTGTTCAGAATTGGTCAGAAAATCAGGATGGAACTTCAAATTCGACAGAAAACGAATCTCTATAATTTGATTTTTATAGACTTATTTATTTTTAATAGAACTTTTAATCTTATATTTTTTTGAGGATATCTTTTATGATTCAACGAGCTTCAGGTATCGACATGAAGGAAAAGGTAACAGTTATTGGTGTATTTATTTGGAGTATTGCAGCACTCTTTTTTCTTTATGAGTTTTTTCTAAGAACTTTTTTGGGAAGTCTTGAACCTGAAATTATGAAGTCTTTAAGCTTGAATGCTGAGACATTCTCAATATTGGGTTCCTGTTATTATTTGACATATGGCATAATGCAGGTTCCTGTTGGTTTTATTGTAGATAAGTTCGGTGTTAAGTTTACAATGGTATTTGCTACTGCTTTATGTAGTCTTTCTGCAATATCATTTGGTCTTTCTCCTGATTTCTTCTGTGGATTTATAAGTCGTCTTTTTATGGGGTTTGCATCTTCATTTGCATTTATATGCCTGCTTGTTCTTGCAAGAACCTGGTTTCCTAAAAGTAAATTTGGTTTTTTTGCCGGATTATCGCAGTTTATTGGTACGCTTGGGCCAATCTTGGCCGGAGGGCCGCTTATAATGTTTTTGAGTTCCTCAAATATAAACTGGAGAACTTTTATTATTATCATTGGTTTGGTTGGTTTTGTTTTGACGATTGCCAGTTTGCTTTTTGTAACAACAAAGAAAAATATTGGCGAAGAAGAAGTTTTATTTCTTAAAAGAAAAGTAAAAACAAAAGATCAGTTTATTAATCTTTTCAGTAATAAGCAAGCCTGGATGGTTGCCGTTTATTCAGCCCTAATCTATACTTCAATTGCAACATTGGGCGCTATTTGGGGAACCAGGGTCCTAATTGCTAAGGGGTTAACACATGTTCATGCGGCATCTGCTATTTCTGTTCTATGGATAGGGTATGCTGTAGGATGTCCTGTGACCGGTTTGATTTCAGACTTGTTACAGCGAAGAAAGAATACATTAATTTTCCTAGCAGCATTGGCTTTTGTTTCTACATTATGTCTTTGTCTAATCCCCTCAGCTCCATTTGATGTATTTTTAGTTATATTCTTTTTTATAGGATTTTCTGGAGGGGGGCAGAATATAGGTTTTGCTACTATAGTAGAGAAAGTTTCAAATAATCTAAGTGCTGCATCAATGGGTTTGAATAACGGTTTGATGCTTCTCTTCGATACTGTCAATCCAATTATATTTGGCTTTCTGGTTATGATAACCCTTAATAATAAGAATAGTGATGTTTTTGCTTCAAGCAACTTTTTTTATGCATTGCTTTATATTCCTTTGTTATGTCTAATAGGATTATTTATTAGTATTTTCTTTATAAAAGAGACTTACTGCAGACAGCAGCAGGATCTAATTATTGTTGACCCCAATAAAGAGTAGCTGATAATAACTTAATGGTTGTTAAAGCAGCTATTTGAGATTAATGCATAGCATCTATATTCCGACTTCTCTATTTGTTAATTGCATTTATAGCTTACAATATTCCCAGTTTTGTTTCTTGTCTGTCGATTAGTTTCATTAGTTCAATACGTTGATAGGGTTTGACTATTGATATTTTTACTTTTTATCCATAAACTTAGTTCTTGATGAGGAAGAGTTAAGTCTTATATGAAAACACTTATCATCATGATATAATCATAAAATTAAAGAATAATAAACAAGGGGGGCTTTATGGTACGATCTTTGCTTCTGATAATCTTTCTTTCGGTATCTGTTTCTTTCCTTATTTCATGTAAAGAGGAGAAAAAACTGTCCAGTGGTTTTATTGATGCTGATTATGTCTATATCTCTGCATATGAAAGTGGTATTCTGGAAAAGTTATACGTAGCCAGAGGGCAGGAAGTAAAAGTAGGTCAGAAGCTTTTTGAAACGGATATACATCAAGCCGATGCGAATCTTGAAACGTTTAAACATATTGAACTTGCTGCTGCTTCTGCATATGAGGGGTCAGGCATCGGATACAATATGTATAAGAAACTTACAAGTGTGAATGCTGCAGCAGAGAAAGATTTATGGTTTGTCGAACATGTTCACAGAGCTATCGGAGAATTAGAAAAAGCAGTACAGTCACAGATAAAATATAAAAAATGGTTACTTGAACAAACTATCCAAACTTCTCCATATAATGCTATAGTTTTTGATATATTATATAGAAAAGGTGAAAATGTCCAAAATGGCAAACCGGTAGTAGTTTTACTGCCTCCTGAAAATATAAAAGCTGTATTCTTTGTGAATGGGGACATCGCAGGAAAATTAAAACTTGGAAGTAAAGTATCGGTAGCTACTGGTGATACTAAAACTGTAGCTGCTGAAGTTAGTTATATTTCCCCAAAACCGGAATACACAGATCCTTTTATTTACAGTTTAAAAAACAATAAAAAATTTATGTATATGATTGAGGCAAGATTTGCAGCGAAAGATTCACAGAATCTACATCCGGGACAACCAGTTGAAGTTGATATTAATTAACAATGATCAATAAACAATTAACAATTGGCGCTTGATAATTATGAACCAGACTAAATATGCAATTGATGTAAAAAATATCACGAAATCTTTCAGTGGAAAGGTTGTCGTGAATAAAGTTGATATGCAGGTGAAATATGGTGGAATTTACGGTTTTCTAGGTCCCAATGGCAGTGGTAAAACTACCTTCTTGAGGATGTTGTGCGGTTTGCTTCTGCCAGATTCAGGTGAAGGGACATGTCTAGGTTATGATGTGCTTAAAGAACAGGATCTGATTAAAAAGCAGATAGGTTATATGACTCAGAAATTCAGTTTATATGAAGACCTGTCGATTCGGGAAAACCTTGAGTTTGTAGCCAAATTGTATGGAGTGAAAAAAGTTAAAAAGGAAGTCGACCGAATTCTTGAAGAACACATTCTTGCCGGACGTCAGAAACAATTGGCAGGAAAACTTTCGGGTGGTTGGAAACAGCGTCTTTCGCTTGCAGCCTGTCTGCTTCATGAACCTAAACTGCTTCTGCTCGATGAACCTACTGCTGGTGTTGATCCTCTGGCTAGACGTGATTTTTGGGATACAATACACAGATTGTCTGATGAAAAGGGGATCACTGTACTTGTCACCACTCATTATATGGATGAGGCAGAAAGGTGTCACAGGCTTGCGTACTTAGCATATGGGAATATGCTGACCAAAGGAACAATTGATGATATTATTTTGCATGAAGGTTTAACAACCTGGGTTGTAAAAGGAAAAAATCTTCTTGGGCTTGCCATGGATTTAAAAAAATATCCAGAGGTAGAGCAGGTGCTTGCTTTTGGAAATGTAATGCATCTAAGCGGTAAAGATGAAATTGGCCTCAATAAAGTTGTTGAAAAGTTTAAATCTACTGATTACAGCTGGTCAAAGGCAGATACTTCTATTGAGGATGTATTTATTCATTTGATGAAAAAGGCAAAAGATAATTTTTAAAACAGGGTATATTTATGAGTAAAATCTCTTTTTCACGTATAGCTGCAATAGTTAAGAAAGAGTTTATTCAGATGAAAAGGGATAAACCTACACTTGCTATGATGGTGGGAATACCTATTGTCCAGTTAATCATTTTTGGTTTTGCCATTAATTCTAATCCCAAACATCTTCCAACATATATTATTAATGGCGGTGAAAGCAGCTCATTTGTAAGGCACTTTACAGCATCTCTTCAAAACAGCGATTATTTTGATATAAAAGAAGTTATTTATTCTCAGAAACAGGCAGAAAAAGATTTATTATCAGGAAAAGCAACTTTTATAATTAATATTCCTCCCGGATTTGACAGAAAGTTAGTAAGGGGAGAAAAACCGAATATTCTTCTTGAAGCTGATTCTGTTGACCCTCAAACAGTAGGGGCTGCCTTGGCTGTTGCTAATCAGGTGTTTAATAATACTGTTTCAACTTTTGCTGTAGGCCCGCTTGATTACTTAAAAGGAAATCCCGGTTTAGTTGGACTTAAAATACATAAAAACTATAATCCAGATCAGGTTATGCAGTTTTCTACAGTTCCCAGTTTGCTTGGAGTTATTTTGACTTTGACTTTGGTTTTTATAACTGCTCTTTCTATGACAAGAGAGTCAGAGAGAGGGACAATGGAAAATCTTCTTTGTATGCCTGTTAAACCGATAGAAGTTCTTTTAGGTAAGATAGGACCTTATATTGTGATGGGCCTGATCCAGATGGTCTTAATTATTGTTCTGGGCTACTATCTTTTTGATGTGCCTGTAAATGGCAGTCTGCTGCTGCTTTTTAGTTTAGGGTTGGTTTTTATAATAGCTACACTTTCTGTGGGGATCGTCTTTTCTACTATTGCCAGGAACCAGCTTCAGGCTGTTCAGATGTCAATGTTCTTTTTTCTACCGTCTATTATGCTTTCGGGTTTTATGTTTCCTTTTAAAGCTATGCCGGTATGGGCTCAGTATATTGGACAAAGCTTACCTTTAACACATTTTAATATTATTGTCAGGGGTATCATGATTAAAGGGGCGGGGTTTAAAGATCTTCAGATGCAGCTTTACTATATAATAATCTTTCTTGTAGTTGTTTTGATCTTAGGTGTATTGAGATACAGAAGAACTTTGGATTAGATTTAACTTCACGTTGTGTTGTCGTTTTATGCTGTTTTATGGAGTGCGGAAATTAGATTTTCCGCTTTGTTTAAAGCCGATTGTTTCGGCTGAACAGTGCTTTGTTTGCACGAAAGTATTATATAGCCGGGCTAAGCTGCATATGTTATGCCGGAACAACCGGCATAATAAAAAGCGATGAATCAGGCTTCATACAATTACGTCTTATCGCATTACAAGTTGTGCTTTGCCGTGTTATGTTATTTTATAGGAGTAAAAATATATGGCTAATGATAAATATAGAAATTTCACAGAACTTCTGTCAGTCGAGAAGGAAGGAATTGATTATATAATAGAATGGAAAAATAGGAATACTAAATGGTGTATTATTGCACCTCATGGTGGAGGAATTGAACCCGCCACTAGTGAAATCGTTTCAGCTGTTGCAGGTATTAATTATTCTTATTACATATTCGGAGGAATAAAGAAAAGTAAAAACTCCAATTTACACATTACAAGTGAATTTTTTGATGAAAAAGGAGCTTCTGAGATATTACAATCTGCTGAGTATGCTATTACTCTACATGGTTGTGCCGGATATGATAATAAGATTTTAGTGGGTGGATTAGATTTGGATAATAGAGAAAAACTGACTTTACTGCTTACTAATGCCGGTTTTGATGCGGACAATAATCCTCCCGACGAATTATCCGGGGTAAAGCCTGATAATATTTGTAATAGATGTTTAAGCGGAAATGGTGTTCAGTTGGAATTGGATATATCTGTTAGAAAGAGTATGTTTAGAGGATTGGATAGAAAAGGTAGAAAAATGCCACTGCCTCCTTTTTATAAATTTGTATCTGTTATAAAAGGTTTTATTGAGCAATAAAGATATCATTATATCTAATAATAATTAAATTATTATAACTTATTAATACTGGAGTTTATTAGCTGCATGAATAGAAATTTACAATGTCTTCAAAAAGCATGTGATGAATTGAATGTAAAGTATGAAATTCATCATACTTCTGAAAATATATTTGAGATAATAGTGCGAGATAAGTCATATTTATTTATTAATTGGTCGACCCCTTTGAATAGACATTGTTATGCCCAGTTAAACCAGGATAAAGACTATTTCTATACTTTCTTCAAAGATTTGATCAAAATGCCTAAAACGAAGTCATATTTTAATCCTCATAGTGACTCGAAATATGCCATGTTTCTCAAACAGAAATCCATTGCAGAAATTATTGAAGATATTGAGTCAGATTTTGATTATCCTGTAATAATAAAGAAGAATCGAGGTTCCTGGGGAAGAAACGTATTCAAAATTGAAGAAAGATGTAAACTTGAAAAGGCACTTCTTGATATTTATAACAGATATAGCAGTTCGTATGATTATATTGCATTGGCACAGGAGTATATTGATATTGAATTCGAGTACAGGGCTGTATTTTATAATGGGAAATTACAGTTCTGCTATGAAAAGGATATTACAGAAGCGGTTTACATTGGCAATTTGAGTCCGTTTCACCATGAAGGCGCCAAGGCTGTTCTTGTTTCTGATTTTAGACTTTTAGAAAAGGTTCAGGAGTTTTGCCTGCCAATTTTTGATAAACTGGATATGAATTATTGTGGTATAGACATAGCTATTGATAAAAATGATGAAATGTGGCTTATTGAGACAAATTCCTCGCCCGGATTTGATAATGTAATCAGGTTTGGATATGAAGATACAGTAGTAGAACTTTATAAAACTATTATAGAAGATCTTATTGGTTGAATTTTATAGAGAGCTGCGATTTGATTCGCAGCTTTAGTTTATGTCGATTAATTTGGCTGAACAGTGCTTTGTTTACGAGTAGAGTATTATATAGCCGGGCTAAGCTGCATATGTTATGCCGGAACAACCAGCATAATTGAAAGCGATGAATCTAATCATCGCATTCCTGATTGTGCTTTGTCGTGTTATACTATTTTATAGAGTGTTGTGAACTTTCTATATGCAGAGTTTTTTAGTTTTTCAGGCTGTGTATCGGGGCTGGTATTTTACCTGCAAAGTCAACAAAACGTGATGATTTGCCTATATTATTGACTTTTATAATTGTACTTTCTCCGAATAATCCTCCAAATGAAACAAATTCACCGGCTTCTTTTCCAGGAACAGGGATTAATCTTGCAGCAGTTGTTTTAGAATTAATCATTCCAATGGCCATTTCATCAGCAATAATTGCGGCAATAGTTTTTTCATCTACAGAGCCTGGTATTGCAACCATATCCAGTCCTACAGAACAGACACAGGTCATTGCTTCCAGCTTTTCTAAGGAGAGAGTACCATTTTTTACTGCATCTGCTAACTCAGAGTCTTCCATTACCGGAATAAATGCACCGCTTAATCCACCTACTGACTGACTTGCAAACGCACCGCCTTTTTTGACTGCGTCGTTTAACATTGCAATAATAGCCGTTGATCCAGGAGCACCTATTGCATCAAGACCTAAAATTTTAATAATTTCACCAATGCTGTCTCCAATTGTTGGGGTAGGGGCCAAAGAAAGGTCAACAACGCCAAATGGTATATTGAGCTCCTTTGCTACCTGTCTGCCAATCAGTTCCCCGCATCTGGTTACTCTAAAAGTGGCCTGTTTGATTTCTTCCGCTAAGTCGTGCAGATGTAGTTCATTGTTCTTATTTTCATTAATTTTTCTTTCCAATGCACGCGCTATAACGCCTGGGCCACTTACTCCGACATTGATAACTGCTTCCGCTTCTCCAAGTCCGTGAATAGCTCCTGCCATGAACGGATTGTCTCCAGGTTGGTTACAGAAAACTACTAACTTTGCTGCTCCAAAACCATTTGTGCTAATGGTTGCATCAGCAGTATCCTTAATGATCTTTCCTAAAAGCTTAACGGCATCCATATTGATACCGTATCTTGTTGAACCTACATTAATGGAAGAACAAACTTTTTTTGTCTGCTTTAGTGCTTCAGGAATAGAATCAATCAGATTTTTATCTGCATTGTTAATGCCTTTTTCTACATTTGCAGAATATCCTCCAATAATATCTATATTTACCTGTGCTGCTGCTGTATCAAGTGCTTTAGCTATTTTAATAAATTCATCCTTTGTAAATCCTGCTCCAACATGTGATATAGGTGTTACGGATATTCTTTTATTAACTACCGGGATAGAGTATTTTGATGCAAATTCATTGCAGGTTTCAACAAGGTTTCCTGCCAGTTTATTTATTTTATTAATTATATTAGTACAGGTCGTATCAACATTACCTGTACGACAGTCCAATAGATTTATGCCCATTGTCACGGTACGAACATCCAGATTTTCCTGAAGTATCATATCAACTGTCTGTAAAACATGTTCTGTTCTAAACATAGATATTTCCTGCTATTATGTGTAAATTTCGTTTGTTGATCTAAATATATCCTGATGCTGAAGCATTATTTTTAAATTTAAATTTTCAGCCAGTTTATCTAATTTATTACGGATATCTTTTATAATAATACTATCTTCCAGTTCTATAAAGAATATCATTGTATAATTATTATTCTTTGCTTCTGAGCACAGGTTGATGATATTTAAATTATTATCTGAACAAAATGATGATATTTCAGCAACAAGTCCTTTTCTGTTCTTGGCTTTTACAGTTAATATATAAATATTATTTTTATTTGTGCTTTTTACAGTGCTATTTGTTTTGTCTATTTTCCAGGTCAGTATTTCAAAGTTTTTTTCAGAGTCTAAGTTTAAGAAGTTTTCTTTTAATACTTTATTAAGCTTTACAGGGCATATATTTTCGGGAAAAACCGCAGCAAGGATCATTGTAAAATATCCATCAAGAACCGTTTGACTTAGATCCGTCAAATCTCCACCTAGTTGTTCTATTGTTTTAGTTACATTTGCAATGATGCCAACCTGATCCTGTGCTGTAACTGATATTAGTATATTGTTTGACATTAAAACCTTTCTTAATTATTAATCCTAGTAAAATTATAATCTTTCTAATTTAATTCAAAAAAAGAAAAAAACACTTTTTTAGAAATTATTCAGTAGTTATTTTTCTTTTTTGGTCTTTTCTAAAAAAAAATGTTTGACTGTTTAATAAGTTTTTAGTAAACTATTTAGACATCTACATAAATAGTTTATTATTGATCTAACTGATTAGAAGTTCGTTGAGTAAGTTTAAAATTATAACAAAGGGGTTCTGAGTTTGATGAAGTTTGTTAAATTTATTATTGCTGCAGTTTGTGTTTTCGGTTTTTCTAATGCTTTGTTTGCTGTTGACAATGAGGAAAAAGAATCAGAGCATTCAATATATACATTAAAAATAGGAGAAAAAGCTCCAGCCATAAGAGTAGCAAAATGGTTGAGAGGTGATCCGGTAAACTTATATAAGGGAAAAAATTCAAATAAAAAACTCTATGTAATATTTTTTTGGGCGACTTGGCAGCGTAATATTAGCCCTAATTTAATGAACTTTATAATGCAGGAGGAGGGAATTTTTGCGAGAGATGGTGTCGAGTTTGTCGGTATAAGCAAAGAAGCTCCTTCAAGAGTTGAAAATTTTTTGGAAAAATACCCGGAAGTAGATTTCAGTATAGGGGTTGATAATCAGGCAAAAACGTATACTGAATATATGCAGGGAACTAAAGGTGTACCTATGTTTTTTATTTTCGATAAAGATAAAAAACTCATATGGAAAGGTTCTCCTTTTGAAGTGAATAGGGTTATTATAAGAGCTTTAAACGGGACATTCAATGCAGAGACTCAAGCTCAGATAGAGAAATATCGTGAACGTATTAATAAAGCTGCCCAAATGCTGGATACAAAAGAAAAGATTTTTTATGCAAGAAAAATTCTTGATCTTGATCCTACTGATCGCATAGCAATGGATATTATTATTGATAATTATATTGTTAAAAATAAAGTAGATAGGGCAGTTAATTTTATCCGTTCAACAAGGAAGAAAGCTGCAGGTAAAAAATACATTATTAGAGCTCTTTATTATCAGGAGTTAAGCCTGATTCGTGATTTGAATGATTCCCAAGGTAAGAAATATATGGAAGAGATGTCAACCAGTTATTTTAAAGACTTTAGCAATAACCCACATGCATTAAATACTTTCATTATTGTCGTATCAAGAGATGTTCCTCTTCCTATTTTACCATTAAATAATATGTTAAAAATTAGCAAAAAGGGGTTAGAGTTAGCAGAAAAAGATAGTTATGAGAAGAAGAGTCTTAATTCATACTATCAATCTTTAGCTAGAGTTTATTATTTTATCGGTAAATTAAAAGGAGCTGTAGAGATGCAGTCCAAAGCTATTGAGTTGATAGATAAATCTAAAAAAGATGAACTTGAAATGGCTAACTTCTTTAAAAGTTTTTATGAAGAAGCTCTTCGTTTAAATGTAGAAAATAAATAAATTCATATAAAAATATTTTGAACAGAAACTCAAGGTAAATTTACCTTGAGTTTTTTTTATGGACATATTGGTAGTTTTTTTGTTTAAAAAATATTGAAACAGTGTAGTTGGAAGCTACATTTATTGGCAAAACATATTAATAATTTCAATTATAAAAAATATTGCGATAGATGCTTATGATAAGGCTGGTGTGCAATGCAAAAGGGGAGATAGATGGATATATTCAGTTGTTCGTTATTTATTCTTGCGGTTGGAAGTTTTCTAGCCCTGGGGTATGCTGTCATTAAAACAAAATGGGTGTTCAAGCAACCTATAGAAAATCTCAAGCTTAAAAAAATAGGGGGATATGTAGCGGATGGTGCTATGGCCTTTCTTGTAAGAGAATATAAGGTTTTAATTCCGTTTGTTCTTTTAGTCGGTGCATTTCTTGCTATTGCGAATAAAGGATCTTTACGATTTCAGGCAGTATCATTTATTGTTGGGGCTACTGCTTCAGCATTAGCAGGATTTATTGGAATGAAGGTTGCTACTGCTGCAAATTCAAGGACAACACATGCTGCACAAAAAGGATTAGTTCCGGCACTGAAAGTAGCTTTTATTGGTGGAAGCATAATGGGAATGAGTGTAGTGGGACTTGCTACTTTGGGTTTTTTAATACTTCTTTTTATAGGAGGGTTAATACTTGGTACTTCTTTGGAGGTTCTTTCAAACCAGCTTCTTCCAATTGTTACAGGTTTTAGTCTTGGCGCAAGTTCTATGGCTTTGTTTGCCCGGGTCGGCGGTGGTATTTTTACAAAAGCAGCAGACGTTGGAGCAGATCTTGTAGGTAAAGTTGAAGCCGGTATTCCTGAAGATGACCCTCGAAATCCAGCAACGATAGCAGATAATGTCGGTGATAATGTTGGTGATGTTGCCGGAATGGGAGCAGACCTTTTTGAGTCATATGTGGGGTCAATCATTGGTGCTATGGTATTGGGAGCTAATATTGTAACTGCTAGTGAAGTTTATAGAATTAAGCTTATTGTTTTTCCGCTTTTACTGGCTGTTGCAGGTATTATTGCGGCTATGATCGGAATAGGGTTGGTAAGAGTTAAGGAAGGGAAGTCAACACAGACTGCACTTAATAAGGGATCCTTCGGTGCTGCCGGTATTGCAGCTGTATTTTCATTTTTTCTGTGTTATTTTTTCCTTGGAGACAGCACAAATAATGGTGGTGTTACATATTTAAATATTTTTATTTCTTCTGTTATCGGGATGGCTGCCGGTTCTCTGATAGGAATAGTGACAGAATATTATACAGGAACAGATAATAAACCTGTAATAAAAATTGTTAAGTCCTGTGAGACAGGTTCTGCTACTACTATTATCACAGGTATGGGAGTTGGTATGGTTTCGGTATTTCCATCAATAGTTATCATTATTGCGGCAATACTATCCTGTTATTTTCTTGCTGGATTATATGGTATTGCCGTTTCAGCCTTGGGAATGCTGATGACATTAGGTGTTCAGCTTGCAGTAGATGCCTATGGCCCTATCGCTGATAATGCCGGAGGACTCGCAGAAATGTCTGAATTTCCACACGAAGTAAGGAATATTACCGATGAATTGGATGCTGTGGGAAATACAACCGCTGCAATAGGAAAAGGTTTTGCTATTGGTTCAGCAGCCCTTACATCAATAATTCTTTTCTCTGCTTTTAGAGAGCAGGTGGGTGTAGGCATCATAGATCTTGTTGATCCTCTTGTTATTTCAGGTATTCTTCTTGGTGCTGTTTTGCCATATTTATTTTCTTCATTGGCGATGAATGCTGTTGGAGAAGCTGCATTTGCTATGATTGAAGAAGTGCGTAGACAGTTTAGAGAAAAACCAGGTATTTTAGATGAAACAGAAGATCCTGATTATAAAAGATGTGTTGATATTTCTACCGCTTCGGCTCTTAAAGAAATGATTTTCCCTGGAATAATTGCAGTTATTACGCCTATTCTTGTCGGTTTTATTGCCGGACCAAGTATGCTTGCCGGAACCCTTATAGGTGTTACAGGGTCAGGAGTAGTTCTTGCTATTTTTATGTCCAATTCAGGTGGTGCATGGGATAATGCAAAGAAGATGATTGAAGCCGGATCAAGTCAGGGTAAAGGTTCTGAAGCTCACAAAGCCTCTGTTGTTGGCGATACAGTGGGCGATCCTTTCAAAGATACAGCAGGGCCGTCTTTAAATATTTTAATAAAACTTATGGCAATTATTTCTTTGGTAATTGCTCCAATGCTTAAAAGTTACTGGGGGTTATAATAATGAGTTACGAAAAAAGAATATATATGGTGTTATATCCGAATCAGTCTCTGATTGCTTCTCATCTGAGTCCTGAGATGTTTGCTAAACATTATACATCAGGCTCAAGCAGGCACTATTCAGGGAAAGTTATTTTTTCAGAAATTGATATTGATTATAGAAACGATTTTCTGGATATAGAAAATGTTTTGAATAAACTTAAACCTCATTCAGACGGAACACCTAAAGCAACTAAATTTATTGCATCATACAGAGTTCTGGAACATGTTGAACTTTCAGCAATAGGTAAGCTTTATATCAGTACACAGGAAGGACATTGTATCAGCTTGGAAAAAGGCCCCTGTCTTGAACATCAGGATGGTTTTATTCGAATTTTCGCAGAGATCGGTCCGATGCATATGCTTGTTATGTCCAGGCTTACACCAAAAAATTTCGGAAGTTATATCACAGATGCCAGCAGGCATAAAAGTGCTCCATGTCAGTTTTTTACACAATTGAATCTGGATTTGGTTGAATTTGTAAAAGAATTTGAGAAAAACCCTTTCAAGCCTTCTCCAATTGCTTCTTTACATCCATCTACAATTAGAGATGGATATATTGAGCTTATGAAGAAGCCTAAGAAGAAAACAAAAGGATTGGCACTGGATAGCGATATGGACAGTATTTCATATAGACGTATAAGAAATGGTTTTACATTTGCTTCCAAAGGTGAATGCCTGTTTTACCCAATGCCTAGTTTGAGAGAAATAGAAACAATGAACCTTAAGTTCTGGCGAACTATGTAATTGTGTCTATAGATCAGAAGTTTTGATTTGTATAAAGCATAGGTAATATCAAAAATCACCCCCCGAGGCGCAAGGAAATTAAGTGCTAAGGGGTAAGATATTTGTCATCATTATTTGTTTTTGGTGATTTGCCCTTTACATAAAAATTGCCAAACTTATTTTGGAAACTTGTAACCGGTTATTTTTTGAAAAATTCTTGTATGTTTGCGAGAAGGATATTTTTCTCCACAAATAATCCAATCATCTAAAATTGCCTGCTTATGATCATCCCATTCTATAAGTTTATTCCCCAGCCAAATATTTATCAGTTCTAGTGGCTCATAATTTTTCATTTCGTATTGCTGCTCAATAAATTCCCTTAAATTTCTATCTGTTGTAGATATAGAAAATTCATTATGTACAGCAATTGCAGCAATTTCACAATCAACTGGACTTAAACCATACTTTTTATTATTTCTAGTATTATTGGATGAATTATTGGTCATTTTTATGGCAGAATAAGTTAAATCAAAACTATCTTTTTTTATTTCAGAGTTAGGTTTTGATTTTATTTGATTTTTCAGATTTTTCCGCCATGGATACTTCGACTTAAATTTTTGAGTTTTTGTAAATTCTTTCCAAACAGCTTGAACAGTGATGCATCCAAATTCTTCATTATTGAACATATCTGGTGCAATACGCAATAACATTAGAATAACACATGTATCACATAAAACTATCATTTGTTTAAAAGCCTCTTTTGCTTGTCCAATACTTTCCTTATAGCAGAAGCATCTAAAAAATTGTCTAAATCCAGTATTTCTCCGAGTTTTCTATCTGTAAAATTGTCATAATTTTCTAAAAGCAGTTCATAAAATATTGGGCTTAAAGCTTTATATCCACTCAAAAAATCTTCTGCGTCTTCACTATGATTTAAAATATCTATTACTTTAGGTAGTTCTTTTTTTAGATTAGTATCAGCTCCACCAGTATTAATATTTAGTTTTCCATATTTTTCTTCAATTGCTTTGACAACACCATACATTGCGTGATGGTTATTTCTTGAATAATTTTTTAAATTATTTATTTTATGAGAAGAGGGAAGTGCTTTTATATTTTCATAAATAAGGTTAATATATTTATCAGGGAATTGAGCTAGACCCGCAACTTTATTACAAAATTCTTCTTCTTGTTCCTTTGTAATATCTATTGCTTCTTTTCTCTCGATAATTGCATGAATTAATTCATGAAGTAATGGAAAAATAAGATCAATAACACTTGTAGAAGTATTAATAAAAACAGTTCTCTGACTATTGATTTCTGTAAAAAAACCGTAACTCTTTATCTCTATTGGAAACTTTCTAAATACCAAGCAGATCCCAAGCTTGTCTAATAATCTAAAAACATGTTGATAATCAAGCGGCTTATCTGTTTCTTGCTCAAGTCCAGCAAGTTGTCGTATATTTTGCGCAAGCACAGGTATAAATTCATTTTCAACAGATTTTACAGTAAATTGAAGTGCTGGTGATTTAGAAGAATTGATTACATTTTCATATTCCTTTGCTAAATCCAAAGATAGATTCTGCCTTTTATCTGTCAACTTAGCTGTGCCTCTTGTCATATGCAATGGTACAGTAATATTTGAATATTCTTCCTCAAAGAGTTCTGTTGGATTTAACTTTAAAAGCCTGCAAAGCTTTAATAAATGATTACCTTTAGGAATCTGACCTTTTGTCCAGTCAATATAAGTCTGTCTGCTAATATTCAATTCATCACTAATTTTTGATTGTGTAAAGCCTGATTTAGTAACAATTTCTTTTAATTTTTCTCCTAACCATTTCATAGCTGCACCTTTTATTAATTGTAAAGTTTAACTTATACAATTTCCTCTCTTTACATTAAGTTTAGCTGTTTAATATATATTTGTAAAGATAACTTTACAAATATAGGTAAAAAAATATCCACCAATTTTGTATTACCCTACTCTGGCATATGTATTGTGGGTAGCGTCTTTGTAATTGTCGAAAATATGCTGGTATACGTTTTGGCATTTGGATTGCCAGATATCATTACCGTATGCAGTCGGGAGCTGGTCCAGTGTTTCTTCAATGCATAATTGCACAGCAGCCCTGGATTGCTGTCTCTTCTTCCAGTCAAGAACAAGCTTTTCTTCCTTTAAACGGGTAAGGAGCTGTCTAGCTACCTTTTTTACTTCTTTACGCTCTTTATCTGTCAAATTAATTTCAGGTTTTGTAAGCAGATCGAATATTACCAATTCTTCTTCAGTTAATTCTTCTCTGATGTTTCTTTTATCCTCATTATTTAATTCATTTACAAAGGATGTTAAGAGCTTAAAGAATTCTTCAATATTTCTGCTGCCGTTATTATATTCTTCGATCATCCTGGTAAATTTATCCAGATAATTCATCCTGGTTTTATTCAAATTTATAAACTCTTTTAATTTTGCATCTATTGCAGTTTTAAGCTTTTCTATTATTGTTCGCTTTTTACTTTTACTGAAATATTCTTTAAGAGCATCAAAATCTATCTTACTTAAATCAAGAAGTTTATTCTCATTAAATGGCGTTTTATTATCTCCAATACCAAATGTTTTTAAGGGTTTATTTATTACATACCCTTCTGTAGCAATAGATTTATCTAAAAGTTCATCAATATCTTTTACAACTTCACTTATATCAACGATACTTTCAGGCTTAAGTTTACTTTCAAGAGTTTTTATAAGGGCCCTTAATTCATCAAATTTATGAGCAATTGGATCAGGCATTACAGCTTTATGAATTCTTATGAATAAGGAAGCTTTTGAAAGGAAAGTTTTTTTAGTATCCTCAGGATAGACAAGTTTATCAACAGCATCATCTATCAATGCTACAGTTTGAAATCCTTTACTGTTTAGAATATTCTCAATATTAATATTTTTATCAGAGCAAAATTGTTTTATCTCTTCAGTCTGAGCTGTAAGCATCTTAACAAGTTCAGCTTTATTTTCTACAGGACTGTCGCCCTCATCAATTCCACCTCCTGAGCCTGAACCATAAATTGCCAATGCTTTTTGCAAATTTCTAAATATCCCGGCATAATCCACAATAAGTCCATTATTCTTATCTGGAAATACTCTATTGGCTCTGGCAATTGTCTGCATCAATGTATGATTCTTCATCGGTTTATCAAGATAAATTGTATTGCACGATGGCACATCAAAACCAGTCAGCCACATAGCACAGACAAATACTATTCTAAGTGGATCTTCAGAATTCTTAAATTTTGTTTCTAAGTCATCCTGTTTCATCCTTTTGCGGTGAGGTAAAATATCAAGACCTTTTGCTGCAAAATCTGCCTGTTCATTCTGGGAAGTTGATATGATTACAGCCATATCGGTTGTTTCCATATAATTTATTAAATCAGAATGTTCCTTGTTAGCTCCAAAAGATTTTTGTTTTTTTAATAAAACTAACTTTTCTTTCCAAAACTTTTGAACTTTATCATACATCTTAACAGCAGTAAATCTGTCTATGCATATAACCATGCCTTTGCCAAGATTTCCACGACCTGTAAAATGTTCCACAATATCCTTTGCGATAGTATCAAGCCTTTCATCTCTTGTAATCAGGTGGTATTCTCTTCCCAGATATTTCTCCAGTTTCTTTTCCTGTTCTTCATCAAGCTCTGCTGATTCAACTATTTCATATATATCATCATTAAGCGTATCATTAGTAAGTTGAAGTTCCGGAATCCTGTTTTCGTAATAAAGCGGCACTGTAGCACCGTCTTCAATTGATTGCTTAAAGTTATAGACAGACACATAATCACCAAAAACTTCCTTTGTACGCTCCTCTCCGGCAATTAAAGGGGTTCCAGTAAATCCAATAAATGCTGCATTAGGAAGAGCTTTTCTCATATTCATTGCAAGTGTGTCATATTGAGATCTGTGAGCTTCATCTGTTATAACAATAATATCAGACCTAATGGAAAGCTCAGGATATTCACTTCCATCATTTGTTTGAAACTTTTGAATCAGGGTGAAAACAAATTTATGATCTTCTTTCAGAAGCTGCTGAAGATGGTTTCCGCTTTCAGCCTGACACTGTTTTTCATTTATCAAGCCACTGTTTGTAAAGGTCTTGTAAATTTGTCCATCAAGCTCTGCTCTGTCATTTACTATTAAGAAAGTCCAGTTACCCGGTATTTTACGCTGAATATACTGACAGAAGAAAATCATTGAAAAACTTTTACCACTACCCTGTGTGTGCCAGAATACTCCTAAGCGCCCTTTATTATCGTTAATCTGCTTAACAGCATTAACTGCATTTCTCACTCCCAGGAATTGGTGATTTTTAGCTACAATCTTCGCAATGCCACCTTTAACCTCACTGAAAATAATAAAGTTTTCAACAAGGTCAATCAGTCTATGCTTCTCACATGTCCCCCTAATCATTGTTTCAAGGCTTATTATTCCTTTTTCTGTTTCATCAGAAATCTTTTTCCATTCTACAAAATGTTCCCATTGCGATGTAATACTCCCAAGTTTTGATTCACTGCCGTTGCTCAGTATGATAAAGGCATTATACCACCAAGGCTGTGGAATTGTATTATTCTGATAATCTTTCAAATTATCATCGTAAGCATGTTTAACATTTACAGATGGTTTCTTTAACTCAATAAAAACAAGTGGAATTCCATTTATACAACCAACCAGGTCACATCTTTTATTATAAAGATCTCCGCTTATCCACATCTGCTGTGCCAGAAAAAAATCGTTATTTTCAGGATGTTCCCAGTTTATAACTTTTACTCTATCAGATTCTTCCTCACCATCTTCATTCTTCCAGGCAACAGGAATTCCATCTTTTAAAAGCTTATAAACCTCCTGATTTGCAGATACAGGATTCATTGCACTTCTATCTCTGGACAATTCTTCAATAGCATCAGAAAGTGCTTCTTCTGGAATATTTGGATTAAATTCAATCAGTTTTGCTTTTAAGCGTGGAGTAAAGATTACTTCAGCGGACGTTTTTCTGCCATGTGAAGCGTCTTCTCCAAAAGTTTCATGCATTAGATCGGCATGCTCATAGCCTAAACTTTGAAAAAGCTCTACTGTTGCAAATTCCAATGCATCTTCTGATTGTTGATCCTGATAGCTCATTTTTTAATTCCATTGCAGTCAAACATTAATAACTTTCAGTATAACCAATATCCTCTGTATCTAAAATATACTCTTTAATAAATTCGAAATAACCCGGTTCAAGATAACAAAAACTCTGTGGAGCTTTTAGGCTAACATTTAATTCATGTAATTTTATTGGTCTATTTAAATTGTGAAACTTTTTTATTTTTATACCAACTGCGACTTTAGAATCATTATAATATTCATCATATGATTCACTTTCTATGCCTGCAATTTGATAATATTTGTCCCATAAGCTCTTAGGAGAATCTGTTTCAATATCTTCAATTTCAAAAAAACCTATTATTTCTTTCTTAGGATTACTGGAGTAAACCACAATATATTTTACATTTTTAGAAAATTCTTTTTTTCTAAATTCAATTTTTTTAACTCCATTTTTTATAGCTTCAGCATATTTCGGTTTTATAGGTAGTAAGACTACATTCTTTTCTGTCGAGCCAGCCATTTTGCTCCTTCCGGTTTTATACTCATGATTGATTGAGGTGGTCTAATAAATACGTTATTATCTTTAAGTAATTTTACGGTAATTGGCATTTCAAAACTATTTGCCTGTCTAAAAAGGATTGCATAAACTTCTTTATTGCACATTCTTTCTATTGTTTGTCTTGTGTATACAGTTCTTTTTCCAACAAAAGAATATATTTCATCAGGATCTATTGATCTAAATGTTTTTTCAACAACTCCAATAGCTTGTATAGCCTTAATATCTTTAGAACGATAAAAGTAAATTGTGTTTCCTGGATAAATTGTATTAATTTTAGAATGAGAAAGATAAGCTTTTAAAATACTATTTCCAAATGAATGACAACCTTCAAAAAAACATCCTTGCTGTTCCAGTTCAGGAAAAAGAATACTTGCATATTTTGGCTGAATAGGAATAATATATGAAGTAGAATCTTTATGAATATATTTAGGTCCAGCTAAAATATGAAAATCTAATGGAGACAAATTAAAATCTATCTCTTTTGGCTTTAATCTTTTCCCAATTATTAATTCTTTTGAATTTTCAGAACAGCCAATTACCCTAAATCCAAAATTTTCTAAAAAAAGTTTTATTCTTAAATTTTTAGGGAAAGCTGTAACATATATCCAGTCATAGTTTTTACTGTAAGCTAAATTAAAAACTGCTCTAAGTAATAATTCACCATATTTAAATCCTTTTGCATGAGTAGCTATTTTAAAAGTGCAAAGTTTCAATATTTTTCCATGCATTTTATGTAAATTGTTTTCATCTTTGAATACACAAATACCATTTATATTTTGGTTTCCTTTAATAATAAAACAATCCCTATGTGCTTTTTGACATTTATCTTCAAACCACTTATTAAAACCACCATAATCTTTGCGTAATGAATCAAATATTTCATCTTTAACATCTACGTTATAGCATTTAACTTTTTCTACAGCAGGTGGCGGCAATAATTCCTTGGTTTTAAGACTTTTTAATAGCAAAAGTGCATCAGAGACTAAATATACTCTTTCCTCAATTCCAAGTGATTTTGCTTTAGAATGTATTCCCCTATCTTCTGTTACAAATAAGTGAACAGCATTATTATAAGTTGAGTACAATAAGGCATTATCAACTTGATCGTTTGGAGATTTGTTCTCTGCCTTTATGCTTTTTAGAAAATGATTTGGAGGTTCTGAGGTTTCTAATTTTGAATATTTTGAAAACTCAAGCACTCTTAACTGCATACGCTTTGAGTTTTTATCCCTTTTTATGTCATCTAAACTCGCAGGATGAAGAAATATTTCATGATTATCATCATTTGCTATCCTCTGCAGTTCCATTACTTGATCTGTTGAATATTCTATATCATCATAGCTTGTAGGTTCTAATGGTATAAAAATATTTGTATCAAGTAATATTTTCATGTTTTAAACTTCAATCTCCCCTGAAATCAGTTTAGGTAATAATAAATTTCTTTGTTTTATAAGGTTTTGATTCTTAATCAATAAATTTTCAATAGAATCAAATATAGGTTTACAGTGCTTATTAAAGTTAATTAAAAATAAACTATTAGGTTTTAGAAGTTTTAGTAATGAAAATTTTCCTTTGCTTAAATTAAACATTGTAGCTCCAGTTGCCCCGTATTGTTTCATAGTTTCTTTTAAACCTAATATAGATAAAAATAAATATTCTCGATTTTTTATTTCATATGGAATCAATGCATTTATCTGCTGATTTGTCTGACAACTAACTGAAGTAATTGAAACTATTCCTGGAGTTCCAATACAGCTTGTTAATATAGTATTTTTAGGTAATGTTTTAAGTCTTTGCGAATTTGCGCCCAGTTCTGATAAATATTCTTCCGAATTTGATACAAATGGACAATTATGCATATCAGGTGTTTTTACAAATGGCATATAATTACCATAGTATTCTTTTTTCTTTTTACTTGGAGTTTTCCCTGTAATAATTTTACCGAAATCTTCTAATATATTCACTTCCCAGTCTTTTGGAATTTTACCAAGATGGGAATCTTTCATTTGATCGGTTTCGGGATTGTGGATTCGTTCTATTGTTCCATCTGAACGATAAATTGGGAAACGTAATTTAACAAACCACTCTCTGTATAGATTTTGTGCCATCTCTTCAAGGATTTTAATCCGCTTTTTGTTATTCTCTATCAAATCATCATAAGTAAATAAAATATCTGCAATTCGTTTTTGAACTTGAATGGAAGGAACTGGCACTTGTAGGTTATACAAAATCTGTTGATTCAAATTGTTTATATTTGTTCCACCTCCATATGCAGTTAAAAGACTTCTAACAAGCTTTGATTTGAATAAATATGAATAAAATGGAACATGCACTTCATCTGAAAAAAACCGTGCTCTTATTGTAAATCCAGAATGAGATATTTTTTCTTTTAGATTTGTTATAAACAGAGTTCTTCCTATTAATTCCCTGTTGCCATTGGACCTTACAAAAAGTATATCTTCCTCTTCTAATAAATCGGCTTGCTTAACTACACCTTCCGGATTAATTTCATCTAGTGTATCATATTTTGGGAATGAATAGTCTTGAAAGTCTTTCACTCCAATCACTTTCATTCCTTTCCCGAAGTTCTTTTTAGAAAAATTAAGGCCATTTTTGAAATTAGCTAAAAGACCTAATTTTTTTGTATTCCAGATTTTTTTCACTTTTGTCCCTCAAGAATTATTGCAATATTTTCAGCAATTTGAGATTCGAACTCACTGGCTTCGGAATTTAGGACTTCAAGTTCTTCGTTCAATTCTTCAAGTCTTTCGTAAAAGTCAAAATTATCGCCTTCTTTTTCTGCAACGCCTACATAACGCCCGGGATTCAAGCTCCAACCCTGTTCTTCTATCTCTTCAATTGTTGCGACTTTGCATAGTCCTGGAACATCATGATATTGTCCCTCAGGAAAGTTTTCAACAATCAGACTTTGACTGCCATTAGTTACTTCAGGATCAAGTCCACGATACAACCTAACAATATTGGATAAAAATTCAGACTGTTCCCGAGTAAAATCACGTACAGCACGAGTAACCTGTCTATAAATATGTCTAGCATCAATAAAAAGAACTTTATCTTCTCGATCAGTTCCTTTCTTGCCTCTATCTAAAAACCATAATGTACATGGCAAAGTAACAGTATAGAAAAAGTTTGAACCAACAGCAACCATTACATCTACAGCTTTATCCTCAATAAGTTTCTTTCTTATTTCAAGTTCGGAAGCCCTAGCATCACTAGCAGAATTAGCCATTACAAAACCGGCTCTGCCATTTTCATTTAACGAAGAATAGAACTGCTGTATCCAGAGATAATTCGCGTTGTCAATCCGTGGTATACCAAATGGATACCTTGGATCATCTTTTACCCTTTCTTTGTCAACTTTGCTTACATTGAAAGGTGGATTTGCCATTACAAAATCAAATCTATCCAGACTTTCATGTATATCTTCGTAGTAGCTGTTGGCTTGTTTAATATCTCCTGAAAGGCCATGTACAGCAAGGTTCATTCTACAGAGCCTGACTGTTTCTGTTACTCTCTCAATACCATAAGCCATTATTTCACTGCCTGGATTTTTTCTATGTTCTGAAACAAATCTTGCTGACTGTACAAACATACCGCCCGATCCACATGCAGGGTCAAAAATTCTGCCATGAAATGGTTCTATGATATCAACAATAAGTTTTACAACAGAAGTAGGTGTAAAGAATTCTCCGCCTTTTTGGCCTTCAGACATAGCAAACTTGCCGAGGAAATATTCATAAATCTTACCAAACATATCTCCTTCGACATCCATTGGTATTGAATTGAAGGTTTTAAGAAGTGACATAAGAATACTGTTATCAAGAATATGAAATGTTTTTGGCAACACATCTTTCAATTCAATATTCTCAGCTTCAATAGCTTTCATTGCTTCATTTAATGCTTTGCCAATATTTTCACTTTCCGGTAATTTTATCAAAACATTAAATCTGGCTTCGGAAGGTAAATAGAGTATTCCTCTTGCCTGATAATCAGTTTTCCCAATCTTACGCCGTCCAGTAGATTTACCTTCCAGTTCTTTTTCAGCTACTGCAAAACGAAAATCAGCAAATTTCAGAAATATCAATCCAAGAACAAGAGGTGAGTATTGTGAAGGTTTAAGTGATGCTCCGGCCCATAAAGTATTGGCTGCATCCCAAAGTCTATTTTCCAAATCATTCAAAAAATCAGAGGTCATATAAAAATCCTTAATTTCAGGCAAATTAATTAAAAGAAAGCATTAGTATAGCTCAACTGAATAACAATTCAGCTATGACCAACATTCCCAACAGCTTAGAAGGTTGCATAAAACACACATCTGAGCTAACTTATGATATTATAATATCATATATTAACTTTTTTTCTATATTAATTTTAACACGTAAGTATATATAAATTTCTTAAAGGTTAAGTAAAATTCTAAAATTATATCTTATGACTAAAGTTAACAATTTCAAAGATACTACAACTTCTATATCTGATAATGATAGGTTTGGGATAAGTGATTATTCTAAAGCTTTATTTTCAAGTTCCAGTGTCTGATCCTTGAAAGTCTCTTTTATTATTTGTTATAGGTATCAATTATTTCCTGTCTTCTAAAACAGTCAATGGAATGGTCATTGACCATTCCTGTTGCCTGCATATGAGCGTAACATATAGTTGAACCCAAGAATTTGAAGCCTTTCTGTTTCAGATCTTTAGCCAATGCATCTGATTCAGGAGAAGTTGCCCGGTAGTCGCTAATATCTCTTATTTCGCTGATAATAGGTTTACCTTCGACAAATCTCCAGATATAAGAATCGAAGCAGCCAAATTCTTCCTGAACTTTTAAAAACAGCTTTGCGTTATTAACAGCAGAGCGAACTTTAAGCTTATTTCTGATTATTCCGGGATTATTTAAGAGAGACAGTATTGTTTGTTCATTATATTCTGCCACCTACACCGGATCAAAATCACTAAATGCGGTTCTATAGTTTTCACGTTTGCGCAGAACAGTATACCAGCTTAATCCGGCTTGAGCTGACTCCAGGGTCAGATATTCAAACATTAGGCGGTCATCATGAACAGGGACTCCCCATTCTTTATCATGGTAGTCAATATAATCGGATTTATCAAACGGTACCCATGGACATCTTATTTTTGCATTGTTCATAGTTTTTCCTTAAAAGATCTTTCCGGGGTTTAAAATATTTTTAGGATCAAATGCTGATTTTATACCGGCAAAGACTTTTAGTTCATTTTCTGTTGATGATTTTCTCAAATATGGAATTTTAGCATATCCGATTCCATGTTCGCCTGAAACTTTACCGCCAATTTCTTTTGTTTTATCATAAAGGCATTTGAATACTTTACTTAATTTATCCTCCCATTCTGTATCATTCAGATCATCTTTTAAAACATATATGTGCAGGTTGCCATCTCCGGCATGTCCAAAACTTTTAATTCTAATTTTAAATTTGTCTTGAAGTGTAGTTGAGTATTTAACAAAATCTGCAATTTTATCTCTTGGTACAACTACATCACATTCATCAATCATCGTTGTTGATGCTTTAATTGCTTCTAGAAATGTTCCTCTTGAATTCCAGATAGATTCCTGCCTTTCAGGAGTATCGGAAATAAAAACATCAATAGCCTTGGAGTCTAAACATACATGCGCTGCTCTTTCATAAGATTCTTCTATCTCCTCTTTAGTATTTCCGTCAAAAGTAAGCAGTAGATAGGCGTCTGATGATTTATCAGGGAATTTTTTACCTAGAAAGTTTTCTGCGTCAAGTATTACGCCTCTTTCCATAAACTCAAGCGCAGTAGGTATTATTTTTGCTTTGATTATTTTAGGAACTGTTTCTATTGCTTCTTCCAGAGTAGGGAAGGGTACAAGGAGACTAAGGCTGTACTTGGGAACCGGAAGAAGTTTTAATATTGCTTTGGAAACGACAGCTAATGTTCCTTCTGAACCAACAATAATATCTTTTAAACTATAACCGGAGCTGGTTTTTACTACTTTACCTCCGATTTCTTCTACTTCTCCATTTGAATAGACTATTTCAAGGCCTCTTATGTTTTCTCTTGTTACACCATATTTGAATGCACGCATACCGCCTGCATTTGTATTTATATTGCCTCCAATAGTTGCGCTTTTTTCTCCAGGATCAGGAGCGTAGAAGAACCCTGTACCCTCAAGGTAGGATATTATATCCATAAGTAAAACACCCGGCTCTACTGTTAAAGTCAGGTTGTTTTCATCAAGTTCTAAAATTTTGTTCATCGCGCACATATTCATCATTATACCGCCGTGAGTTGTGACAGATGAACCGACAAGCCCTGTACCCTGACCACGCGGTGTCACCGGAATATTTTCAGTATACGCATATTTCATTATTCTGGAGATTTCATCAGTTGTACCTACTTCTATCAATACATCCGGCGGAAAATGTTTGCCGGCCAATTCATCGTGAGCAAAGTCTTCACTTATATCTTCGGTAGTTAATACGCGTTCTTTACCTAAGACTGATACTAAGAAGTCTATATCAGCTTGTATAATTTTCTTGTATTCTATTCTATGTTTCATTATATAAATTTCCTTATTATTGATGTATAGGGAACTCATAAACTTATGACTATGATTATGATTACGATCAAGACTAAGAGAAATCAATCTTAACACATAATCCCTATCATTGTCTTAATCTTAATCTTTGTCTTTGTCTTTGTCTTTGTCTTTGTCTTTGTCTTTGTCAAAAATCCACTGGTATTATTTCCTATAAAAAATTGATAATCATATATCTAAAATCAAAAATCTGAAATATTATTGATCAGTTTTGGAAGGATTTCATATATGTCTCCAATGATTGCGTAATGAGAAATATCAAAGATTGGAGCATTCTTATCTGTATTAATTGAAATAATTGTGTCGGAGCCATTCATTCCTGCTGCAAATTGAACTGAACCCGAAACTCCGCATGTGATAATAAGTTTTGGTTTAACAGTTCTTCCGCTAAGTCCGATTTGTTTCCTTGGATCAAACCATCCTGCTTCAATTAAAGGTCTTGTTCCTGCTGTTTGTGCCCCAATAAGATCTGCAAGGTTGTGAAGCATATTTAAATCTTCTTCTTTTTTAAAAGCTCTTCCTGCAACTACAATTACTTCAGCATCTTCGATATTAACTGTTTTTTCTTTTTCCTTAATCCTTTTAATAGTAATATTTGAATTAAGTTTACTTCCATCGATTACACATTGAGTTATTTTGCTGTTTCCCAATGTCTGCTTTTCCGGAGGAGAAAATATTTTATATCTGACTGTTGCAAACTGGGGTCTGTGATTAGGAGTTTGGATATGTGCCATAATATTGCCACCAAATGCAGGCCTGATCTGGTCTAGGTCTGTATTCTTCTGGATATCAAGGATTGTACAGTCTGCCGTCAGGCCTGTTCTGAATCTGGCGGCAGTTCTGGGAGCAAGCGAGCGGCCGATGTTGGTTCCGCCAACCAGTACTACTGATGGTTTGATTTTTTTTATAATATCTTCAAATACAGCAGTATATGGTTCTATCTTAAAGTCTTTAAGTTGCGGCATATCATAAATGAAAACTTCATTAATGCCCCATGTTAAAAGTTCTTTTGCCGTACTTCCAATTTTGTTTCCGGCGATGATACAGTAGACGGGATGATTAATTTTCCCTGCCATTTCTTTTGCTTTACCTATTAATTCAATAGTTACAGGATGTATCTCTCCCTCAAAATGTTCTGCATAAACCAGAATCCCTTTCCAATTAGACTTATCTATCTCTTTTTTCTTAGATTTTATAAGAGTAAAAGCATCTTTAGGACCGTTTTTTATACAAAGATTACAGAGTTTACAGGCTGAATTTATCTGTAAGTTTCCTTCAACATATTCTATTGCGCCAAATGGGCATAGTTTTATTGCATCCTTAATATTATGGATTTTACTTTGATCTATTTGAATCTTATTCATGATATAAATTTCAACTCTTTCAGTTTATCAGTTAGACGGGTTGCTAATTCTTCACCTGTTCCATCCCATATTTCATGGTCAGTATTTGGGGTTGGAGGAAATATTTTAATAACCTGAGTCGGTGAACCGTCAAGTCCATACTGCTCTTCATCTGAATCAGAAAAATCAGCCAGGGTATAAGTAGTAATTTTTCTATTTTCTGTTGCCAGTTTAAGTCTGAATGACGGAAGCCTGGGCTGAGTCACTGTATTATCTACTGTTATTAAACATGGATAATTGATCATAATCTCTTCCAGTGTATTATCCATATCCATTACCAGTTCTATTGAATCTTTATTGACCCTTTTTATTTCTGATACATAAGCAGCATGCGGGATATTAAGAAATTCAGCTATTTCCGGTCCTGCCTGTGCTGTGTCACCGTCAGTTGTCTGTTTTCCACAAATAATAATATCGGGGATTCCTATCTTGCTTATTCCCTGGGAAAGAGTATATGCTGTAGCTAAAACATCAGAACCGGCAAATTTTTTGTCTGAGAGTATAACACCATGATCTGCTCCCATCATGAAAGCTTCTTTTATTATTTCCTTTGATTGGGGAGGTCCCATTGTTAATACTGTTACTTTTGCATTATGATTTTCTTTAATGCGAATAGCGGTTTCAAGAGCGTATAAATCGAAAGGATTCATTTTTGAGTCGATTCCTTCTCTCTTTAAAACTCCAGTTTTCTCGTCTACTTCTACATTTGAAGTTCCGGGGACTTGTTTTATGCAGACTAAAATATTCATTTAACAATACCATCTTTATTATATTTTATTTAAACGAATTGACATTTATTAAATGACAATATAAAGGTACAACCCGTAATTTAAAGAATTATTTCGTTTTATTTATAAGTTAGAGGTTTTAAACAAAAATGTGGTTATATGTTTCAAGCAGATTTAATTTTGATCTTGCTGTTAAAACACCTTTTTTACTGATGCTGCGTCCGCGTGGAGATATAAACCAGTGGGTTAGTCGTGAAGAATATGTACTGGAACCTGATATTCCAGTTTTAGAATATAAAGATAGCTTTGGAAATTTATGTCAGAGATTAACTGCGCCGAAAGGCGAGTTTTCAATACGTTCTTCTGCAATCGTTATGGTTCCGGAACAAATAGATGTAAACTTTGATGCTGGTTTTGTAAGGATACAGAATTTACCTGATTATGCTATTCCTTTTTTACTTCCCAGTCGATATTGTGAATCAGATAGATTAGGGCAGCTTGCAGGAAAGATTGTTGAGGGTGCCAAAGATGGTTATGAGCAGGTATATAAAATTTATGATTGGGTTCAGAATACTATAGAGTTTGCACCTGGTTCAAGTTTTTATCCTATGTCTGCTGTTGAAGTACAGCATCAGGGATATGGTGTATGTCGTGATTTAGCACACTTATGTATTGCGTTGTGTAGAGGGATAAGTATTCCTGCCAGAATGGTTGTCGGGTATTTAGATAAACTTGAACCGATGGATCTGCATGCCTGGTTTGAGGCATATGTAGGAGGAAAATGGTATGCTTTTGATCCTACGCAGGAATATCCCAGGGGGAGCCGTGTAACAGTTGCTTACGGCAGAGATGCAGCTGATGTAGCAGTATACAATTATTTTGGTCCTTCTATGAAATATTGTTCAATAAACATTAAAGTTGATGTTCTTGATGGATTGCCTGAATAAAGACGCAGCAGTGGTACACTATTTTTGCGAATAATCCAGATTGAAGACAGAAAAGTTAAGTCTTTTTTATTGAACTGCTATTCTTTGGAATTTTTATATTTTTCCGTATCATCATACACCCAATGATAGTACAAATTACTATCTTTTACCTTTGTCGATTTGAATGTAAGATATTTGACTTCAGATGTTACCGGATGCTTATATTTTACTGTAGTTTTGCGAAAATTTTTTTTGTAGCTTGCTATATATTCATCCATTTTTGCTTTATCTTCTTCCAGTATACATTCATTGATCCGGTTCATATCTTCATTCAGAGCATTTGCGTTAAAACCTAATATTTTATTTAATGATTCATTAGCAAAGACAAAAGTTCTTTTATCAGAAGAAATAATTCTGGTTATACCAATTGCCGAATCACACTGCTTTATAGCTTCAATCATCATTTTATCATGTCTTCTAATTTTTTCGGTTTCTGTAATATCAGTAAAAGACGCGACTATTCCAACAATATTCTGCTTACTGTCTCTGAGTGGGACTTTGCTCATGATACAGTATTTTATTTTACTGTTCGGAAATGGAAACTTGAATGATTTCTTTACAATAGGTTTACCGGTATTAATTATTGATAAATCCTGAGTGGAATTCTTTACTGCAGTCTTTCTTGACATTATATCGCTGTCTTTTTTTCCAATGATATTAATGTTTGTATTAAGGCCTATAGCTTTTAAATAGTGTTCGTTTGCTACAATATAATCTCCATGGTAATTTTTTGCATAAAGCATTGAATGTGATGTCAACATAAAAGCTCTTATAACAGATCTCAGTCTATACTGTTCATTTTTAATGTTTTCAATTTGTTTCATAGCTTTGATACATGGGTCTTCAAGTTCCTGCTTATCTTTATTCAAACTGGTTCCCCAGCCCTGAAAATATCCGCTGACCTCAGCATTTATGTCTTCTATATCTTCAAGGTCAGATATTTCTTTTACGGAAATATTTAGTACTCTTGCCATCATATAGATATTACGTTCTCTTGGGACACTTTTACCGGCTAGCCATAAAGATATTGTTGCGTGTGATATCCCCATTAGTTTTGCAAGTTTTCGCAGTGTAATTTTATCTTTTTCTATTATTTCATGGAGCTTTTCTTTATAGAATTCCATATCAATTCCTATCTTTATGGTTAAAATAACCATTCTATGGTTAATAAAAGGTTGATGTGTTTTATTGTATAGAGGTTTTACTTTTTTTTCAATACTTCTTTTATAAATTAAGTCATATCAAGAATTTCAATTAATCTAAAACAGAAAACGAAAAATAGGAGGAAGAAGTTATGAGAAAAATGATCCTGAAAAAAATAAAGATGACAGTGTTTATCTTAACTGCATTTATACTTATAGCAATTTTTGGTTTTGAAAGTGCGAATGCGGATTCCACTCATATGGATGGAAAAGGAGACAGTTTTGTATTAGGAAAGGGTGGTTCTCGTATGAAGCTGACAAGCCACAACAACATACAGGTTGTTGTAGTCGGAAAACTTGGAGAAAAATATGTAGCAATGCTGGATTATAACCAGACTCATTCAAAGCTGAACGGAAAGCTGTTTTTAGTTGACAATATCTGTGTTGGAAGCAGTAATGATGGAGATGGAGTAGGGACATGTTCCTGGGATGGAAATAATGCCTCTATAATAGATATAGAAGGTACTACACTGGATAAAATGTCTTTTAGCTATAAGGATCCAAGAAAATATATGCAGATATTTTGGTTTGATATGCGTGAGAAGTTTGGAGACAAACCTGAACTCTGGGCTGTAAATTGTTCAAGCTTTAGTCATCACTGTAGATTATTCAAATATAAGGAAACATATGATAAAGGCAGCAATTCTGTAACAAAACGTACGCTTCAATATTGGACATACTGGGATTTTGGTCACATCGTCAGGGGAATAGATGTGCTTGATTTGAATTCACTCGTTCTTGATCCTGCGCCTCAGGACAGACGTTGCCCTCCAATTTTTGTTGAAGTCAGCAGACCATCTGGAAATGATGGAGCTGGTGGTGATTTCTGGGGAGTATCTTCAGAGGTTATATTTCATAATATATTGATGAAAGATGGTAAGCCTAATAAAGATTCTGCTTTCGGTTCATATAAAAAGGGCTACGATTCGATAGCTACTTATGATTCGAAAAAAATAATAGATGCCATGGACAATAAACACGGAAAGAGTAGATGTATTGAAGGAATATGCGGTGGCGGAGTAAGTGTACTGGGTACATATGCTGATACAAAAAAACCGACATTAACTTATCATACATTAGAGGCACAGGGAACATATAAGATAAGTGAAAAACATGGTGGAGGTGATCCTGTGCATCTAAGTTGGTATATATGTTCAAAGTTGCATCAATTCGAATATGATAAACAAAGCGGTAAATTTATAAAACTACACAGTGGCGGTACAGGCGGATACTGGGAAATGAACGAAAGTGCATTTACTAATTCCGAAATATATGGTTGGTTGGCTGATTTCAAAGATACCTGTGATTCAATATTTTTTCACAATAGAGGGCCGGCAATGGCTCTTTATGAATATGACCTTAATATCAAAGGTAATGGTATAACCGGTAATGTTATACGGGGAGGAGTCAGATCAATACTTGAAAAGAAATCTGGAAATAAATGTTTTGTAGGAAAGCTTAAAGTAACTGATAATAACAAAGGAGAACTTATAGAAAAGGATGAATACAAAAGTTCAACTAAAGGAGAAGCATTAAGACGATGTGACGAACAGGGCAGACAGGTTTCAGCAATATTTCTTGGATATCCTGTTACCGCTGTACACAAAAATACCCCATCCAGTAGTGTGGATAGAACGGAACTTTTTGTAAATTATGAAAAAGTCAAAACCAATGGAGTTGAGACAGGTTCCGGAGTAAACACAGAGTTATCGAGCGGTTTTGGACATGAAAGCAAGATATTGCCTGTTGGATATCATGTTGGATATCAGGGATTCTTAAACAATACAGTTAAAAAACATGATAGTTCAAGTTTCACAGGGAACTTAAAAATATCGAAAAAATTTAACAATTATGTTTCTAATTACAGAAATAAAGGAACGATATTTTTCAGCAGAAAAGTGCCTGTTCTGGTATCAGGAGAATTAGTCTGGCATAGTAATCAATACGCAGAAGTTAAAGGACTGGGAACTATAGTTCCGATATCAGGTGGTGTACGTCCGGATGATAATGCTGATATGATAGATATAAGCCATTTTGATTTATACGATCCAAGTGTTATGTGTGGGGATTATGGAAGTACATATAGTGCAATGACTGCCGGTCTTGAAGATAAAAGTTCTAGCTTTAATAATCGCAAAGGGAATCTGTTTGAATTTACTGATGAAAGTGACTTATCAAACCAGGTTAATGCAACAAGTAATGCAAATTATAAGTTTCTTGATGAATTAAAAACTCTAGCTAATTCAACGGCTGCTTCTGATAAGGATACATTTAAAGATCGTCCGGTAAAATGGTTAACTCCTGATTCTCCCGGTAAGAGTTTTGGATATGGCTGGAAAGCTGATTATTTATATCAGATGCAGTTTTCCAAGTTCAAAAACAAGGATGATATAGCTGAACAGGGTCATGGTGGTTACTGGAAGTTCAAAGTTGGTTTAAGTGAAAATGCCGGCAACGTAACAGCAAGAAGTACTTCCCGTACTTATACAAATGATACAACCAAAAATGGTTATGGTTTTCTTGCTCCAGCTGTAGACTATACACTGTCAAAAAACTATACTCTGCGTTACTGGGGATTTAATGTAAACCCACATGCGTACAAGCAAATGCAGATAAACAATTATAAAACGCCTGAAAGGCCAGGTTTTATACCACAATACTGTTGGGACAGGGATCAGTCATTTGTACTGTTTGTTCCGGAAGTTTCAGGTTGTACAGAACATATGAGTTTATTATAAAATTTAAACAACAGTTTGTAGTCTGCATAGGATTTATTCAACTGCAAACTGTATAACAAAAACCGATATTCAAGTTATTAATAAGTTGAATATCGGTTTCTTTTATTTATATAATCCAATTTAAATCTGGATCAATGCTAAATTATAACGGAAAAATTTTAGTTTTTGACTATTTTACTAAAACCTGATTCTAATAATTGCTTAGGTTAATTGCCTGACGAAAGAGACTATACAATAAACGGATGATTCCCCTAATGGTAATATTCACTAAAGTAAATATTGAATGTCGAATACTGTATTATGAATGTTGACAAAGTTCAGAGTTCAACATTCTCATATATTCCTTCAGTGCGTCTTTTATCAGATAGTTTACTTATTTTTGATCCTTCTACTAAGTCCAAACCCAATTTTTCCTGAATCATTGTTTTGAGGTATTCTTTGTGAGGGCAGGCAGGACCATGATAATTATCAAAAGCTATGCAGGACGCCAGATGAACCACGATTTGATTTTTCTCTATTTTTTCATGAGTTTTAGCTCTTTTAATCAAATCTGTAAGCTTTCTATGTATTGCTCTTCCGCAGCATCCTCCGCACGTCAGCGTAATTAATCTTAGATCTTTGTTTTTGGAATAAATATTAAAAGCGCTGGATCGATCAGTGAAATGATATTCGCAAAAATAGCCGGAACAATATTCTTTTACTATATGGCATTGTACAATTACTAATATTTTTTTATCCGGCATTACTATCTCCAGCTAAACTTTTTTATTATTAACAAGTCCGGCAAAATGTTCAAAAGACCTATCGTATGTTGCTTCGGAGGATTTTGGGAAACAGCATGCCGGTAATTGGCGACTTCTAAGATGCTTTGCAAGGCAGTCACAGCATACCCCTTTTGTCGGGCATGGTTCGTATGTGCAATTACACACATTCAGATTTCTTTTATATTTGCATTCCATATATACTTTTTCTCTATTTTTTGCTGAAAGATGATTAATCGCTTAACTGGCCTTTTCTTTAGGTTTATTTCCGTAAAATTGTTTAACGATGAGACCGAATCTATAAGCCCAGGCTCTTTCATCGTGAGTTGCGATTTTATCTTCCATAAAGAATAAATCTTTATTTTCCTTGTATGATACCTGCTTTTTAAGTATTTCAATTACTTCCTTTGCTTTTTCTCCGGTATCACCTTCCTGACCGCCCCAATCTATCCACAGTTTAGGTTTTGGCTTAGCAGATTTAAGTGCATTCATTGTATCTTTGATATATTCGGTTTCTTCAATTGGCTGAGGATTCAACTGTATGCCTGTTCCTATTGAAAAAGAAGGGGAAAATACGCCGCCGATTCCAAATGCATCCGGATGAAAACAAGATGTATAAAAAGATGCTGTTCCCCCGAAAGAAGATCCAATGATCATTGTTGTTTTAGGATTTGGCCGAGTTCTGAAATTAGAATCTATGAAAGGTTTCAATTCTTTTGCTAGATATTCAGCATACTCAGGAAGTCCTCCCTGCAGTTCAACGACACTATTATCAAAATCAAGGTATTCTTTAATTGTTAAATATTCATCAGCTCTGCTGATAGGGCTTACTGCTACAACAATTAATTCAGGTATTATGTCTTCTTTGTAAAACCTATTTAAAGTAGTGTCAACGTTCCAGTACCACGGGCTTAGCCCTCCCGGTTCGAATGCTGTCTGTCCATCATTCATATAAATTACAGGATATCTTTTTCTTGAGTTACGATAGCTTGGAGGTAGAAATACTTCTACTTTTCTGGGGTTAGAATCAATATCAAACCTTTCAAAGACATAAAAAATACCATCTGTGGTATCTCTTTTAAGAATTTTAGCCGACTGTCCTCCAATATTTATAATTTCTTCCATGTTTTATGAGACCTATTTTTATTAATAATTAAAGATTTTAAATTTTAAGACAATTTAGTTTATATTAACAATTAGTATTTTGCCATATTATTGATTAATTTTATTTGTAATAATTGAAAAAAATCATACTTATACCAGTGGTAACTTTGTTTTTGGCTTATTTTGCCATAAGCAACCTGGCTAGTTTATTAATTTTAATCGCCGGATCAAAGAGACCAATTAAATTTAAGGTATAATAAAGACTTTGTGTTTTTATCGAAGAGAATTTTCTTAAGAATTCCATAAATACTCAGCAGTTGTTTTTGGCTCTACTTTAAACTATATTTATTATATGAAAATTGGCTCCAATTTATTTTTTAAGCAGTTATAATTCTATTAGATTTAAATACTTGGATTTATTGATGAGAAAAAAAATATTACCCGCGACAGTTATTATCGTTGTTTTAGTTGCAACAGGATACCTATTTAAAAGATTATATCATTATGAACAGGTAAAGTATGGGAAATCTTTAACGCGAATACTTGAACAGCAGACAGTTTCATTATCTAATTCTATTTGGTTTTTATTTAATGATTATATTTCTGATATTAATTTGATGTCAGCTGTAGTTACAAAAAACGAAATACCTCCATCAATAAAAGAGCTTGCTTTTTTATACGAAAATACAAAAAAACCACAAATTGGGCTTATCAATATTGCTTTTTTAGATAAGGATGGGACAGAGTTGGCTGTTTATCCTGAAAAGTATTTAGCTTCGAATGGAGTTAATTTTTCTTTTAGAAGATATTTTCAGAGAGTCAGGAAAGAAAATAGACCTATCTTGTCAAAGCCATTGGAAAATTATGCACCAAACGATTTATTTAAACAATATAATTCTTTTGTTATAATTTCCCCTGTTAAAAGTAATGAAGGCGTAGTAGCAGGGTATTTGCTTCTTAATCTTGATGTTTCGAGCCTGGAAAGCTTATTTTATGCAAATGCTGAAAAAGAATATCATAACAATATATCTTTTTTAGTAATACATTCAGGTGAAGAGGAGTTAGCATATTCTTCAGAAACGAACAATTTTACGCACTTATTTAAGAATGATAAAGAACTGAAAAATTTTATATTTAAGATTGCTGAAAGAAAAGATGAACAAATATATACTAGAATAGTAAACATAGCTGGAGAAAGAGTGCTGTTGTGCGTAAATCATATTGATATTTGTGGAGAAAAATTGGCTGTTGTTGCTGTGTTACCTTATAAAATAACAGTTAATTATTCTGCAGATTTTTCTCGAAGAATAACATTAATTATTGCCTATATTGTGTTTATGCTTTTGTTAATTGCAACTTTTATTATTTACTCTGAAATTATTGTTAAAAGGTTGCAAAAAAAGATCTCCAGGCTTGAAATTATTATCGATGAAAGGGCAAAGGAAAAAGAATTGACTGATATTTCTGAGAGTGATTTTTTCAAGGAAATAGAAGATAAAGCAAAATCCTTAAAATAATAAATGGAAAATATTTAATTTAAAGCTATTTTTTCCTATATAACTTATACTGAGATCTATAGCAGTGTCTGTTCACTTAAGTTGTTTTATACGATAATGGATAAATATTTTTTAAATTTAAAAGGAGTATAATTATGGGTCACATGTTCGATACAGATGGAAAACTTCATATTCCTATTTTAGATAAGCTTCATGAATCCGGAGCTAAAGTGGAAACTTCAGGTAAACAGTTTATTGTTAAAGAAGCATACTGTCCAAAAGGGCATAGTATGATGAGTAAGATAAGGATTAATGGACGTAAAGGTATAAAGCTTTATCTAACTGACACTAATGGTGAAAATGAAAGTGAAATTGTAATATCACCTATTTTAGGAGAACATGAAATAATAACTCTTTCCGGCGAGGATCTAAAGAAAGATGAGATAGTAAGAGCATATTGTCCTGTTTGTCATACAGAGTTAGAAGTTCTACTGGATTGTGAGTGCGGTGCGCATTTATATGTTGTTTATCTTGATGACCATTTAGATAGAAACTTTGGAGTTTCTTTTTGTTCAAGAGTCGGTTGTACAAAATCAAGTAACTTACGCTTTTCTGAAGATGCGCTTCTAGATTATTTAAGAGATCATATTTTATAATAGATATTAAAAGGCGCATGTTTATCTTTATTATACCGAAGGTGTTTTAGCTTCGGTTTTTATTAAGTTTTTTTCCAGTTAATCGCCGGACTAAAGAGAACAACAAGTTTTAGGTGTAAAAATGCGCCTTTTGAATCTAAAAGAGTAGTGGCAATAACGTTTATTCGACTATCTCGCCGTTTTTAATTACTTTATTTACCAGGTTTGCACCAAAATAATACGGGATATGTGCAGGTTCAGAAATATTCATAATAAGAATATCAGCTTTTTTACCTATATTCAATGATCCAACCGTATCTGCTTTTCCTATTGAGTAGGCAGCATTGATTGTTGATGCTGTGATTGCTTCTTCAGGGGACATTTTCATTTTATAACATGCTAAAGCAATCATCATCTGCATGGAATATGATGGACATGAACCTGGGTTGAAGTCAGTTGCCAATGCTACAATATTTCCGTTATTTATCATTTTTCTTGCATCCGGATAGATATCTGACATTAAGAAAAATGAAACTCCAGGCATTAAAACAGCAGCAGTTTTATTTTTTTTCATTAAATCTAACTGATCATCAGATATATTTTCCAGGTGGTCTGCGGATATTGCACCGAGATTGGCTGCAAGGCCAGTTGCTTTAATATCATTGAACTGACCGGAATGAATCTTCAATTTATAGCCGTACTTTTTTGCTGTTCCTAATATTTGTTCAGTTTCTTCATAAGTAAATGCACCATCTTCTGCAAAGATATCGCAATACTCTGTAATATTTTTGAAGTCAGGAATTGCTTTTTCCAGCAGCATTTTAATGTATTCTTGTCTGTCACAGTCTTTAGGAACAGTATGTGCTCCCAGAAAGGTTGATACAATATCTAAGCAATGCTCTTTCTTTAAATCATTAATGATATCAAGGATTTTTTTTTCTGTTTGATAATCAAGGCCATAACCTGATTTTATTTCAACTGTTGTTGTGCCATGCTTCATTATTTCGTTTAAGCGCTTAATGGAACTTGCTTTCAGTTCTTGATATGGAGCATTTCTTGTAGCCTGTACAGTGGAATGAATTCCACCCCCAGCTTTGAGTATTTCAATATAAGTTGCTCCTGCGAGCTTCATGCTGAGTTCATATTCTCTTGAACCGCCGAAAACCAAATGAGTATGACAATCCACAAATCCCGGCATTACTAATTTATCTTGAGCATCAACCTTTTTTAGAGCGGAATATTTGTTTAAAATATCAGAAGTATTGCTGATTCCTACTATTTGTCCATTATTTATAGCAGCGGCACCATTTTTGATTATCCCCAAATCACTCATTTGAGTACCGGTTCTATAGTTTTCATTACCGGCAAGGGTAATTAAATTAGAACTGTTATAAATAATTAAATCTACTTTTATTTTCATATCTTATCTCTTTGTTAGTTTGAGTTTGCAACCTAAGTTGTGTTATTATGCAATTGTATGAGTTCACAGCTTTAGATGTGTATCCCATTTGCACATTCCCGATATATCATATTTATTCCAAATACATTCTGCATTTTCTTTGCCAATATTGTCTAAATATAAAACAGCACTTGAGAATGGCCAATCCTGCCATTTATTTACGTAACCATGCTTTACAGGGTTATTGTTTATATAATTAATTGTTGCCCAATAATGACGATCAGATTTTATTGGAGAATCTAATAAATTACACCAAACCCTACGTCCTTTTAAGTTGTCTTCTTTATTCCAATAGAAGCCAGTTTTTTGGTGCAGTAAGAAAAAATCTTTTAAAAGATTTTTAATATTTGTAGTACTTAAAAGTATATGGTAGTGGTTAGGTAAAACCGCATAAGCATCAAATTTAAAGTTTTTCCTTTCAGCAATTTTGAAAAGAGCATCTTCAAATTCAGAGATTCTTTGATGATTTTTCCCTATTATGGATTTATGCTCATAGTTAGCAGCAGAAATATGGTAATATCCTGTTTTACTTAAAAAGTGTGGAAGACTGTGTAAAGGGAAATTTTTTTGTTTTCTTTTTTTGAGAACATATTCTTTTTGTTTCTCTGTCATTTTTCGCCAATTATACATAAGCAACCTTTTATATATATACACAGCTAAAACAGTGAACTCATACAATTAGACAACTAAATCTTGAAGTGCGGATACTGTAAGCAGGTTAGATACTATGGAAATTTTGTATTCTAACCTGATATTTCGTAATTAAAACTTTTAACCAATATTTGCTCTAACTGTCAACCGTCTGATTTAGACGTAAGTTATGTATAAAACATTGCAAGTTTTATATATTAAATTTTTGCATTTACTGCTTCAAGTACTTTATCTCTACCTTCTATAGCTTTTTGCCTAAGATCATTAATTTTTGATTTCATTTCATTTTTAAAAGTTTCATCTTTGATGCTGGGTAGGTTAATATTAACATTTAATGCAGCTCCTTCAAATCCTGCGTATGCCATCAGTGCTCCTACACCGACATCACTTGCAGAGTTAGGATTACCGATTTCAGCTACTTCCAAAAGGTTCTCGATAACTTTAACACATGTTTCTGCTGTATTAAAAGGAACCAGTGTAGCATTTTTATAGCCATTCTGAATTGCGGCAGTTCTAGCAGTTTTTTCTTCATCAGTTTTTTTAGGCAGTCTCATTGCAGCAATAACATCATTAAAAGCTTCTGTATCTAGGTCTATTCCTTTCTTTAAGCTTTCCAGACTGTCTATAAGTTTTTCTCCTCTGGCTGTCAATGGTTCAAGTGTTTTCTTATATCCTTTTTTGGCAGGAGTTAAACTTGCAACCATAGAACCTAATCCTGCACCCAGTGCACCGGCAAGAGCTGATACGCTACCACCTCCAGGGGCAGGGGAGTCTTTCCCTACTTCGTCAATGAAATCATCAAGTTTCATACTACAGAGCTGTGGATTACCTGCTATCTTATATTCAATAACTTTTTCATTCATATCAAAAACAGTAAGTTCGTCAAGGCCGAGTGTCTTTACTGCTATATGTACGAGTTCTTTTTCTGGTACACCGGATGAACGTTTAGCCTTTCTAAGGAAATATCTACCTGTGTCAAGGATTGCTTCACGTGGTATTAATCCAACAAGTTCACTGCCTGTAACTCTTAAACCGATTTTATCAGCTTCATTAACACATGTTTCAAAGAGTTCGTGGAGGGGGGTCAGTTTATAATTCGTAAGGTTTATGGAAATTTGCGCAACACCGTATTCATCAATATACCAGCCAATACCTTTAACTGCCTGAAGTAGTCCCGGCACTTTGATTGCTTTTCCGTTTTCGTCACGTACTATTTTTCCAGTTTCATCCCGTTTTGCTCTTCCTGCTTCCCTTATACTAAGAGCAATTTCTTTTGCAAGTAGACGATCTCTTGTATTTAAATTGATATTGTAAGCTATTAAAAAATCACGGGCACTGATATTTACAGCTCCTGATTTTTTTGCTGTTTCATTAAATTCACAAGGGCCGAAGTCAGGTTTAAGAACTGGAAGTTTTTCCTTTAAACTTTCGTATTCGCCTTTTCTTACTACTGCAAGATTTTCTCTTTCTTCTGTAGAAGCTGCATAGCCATATAAGTAAACTGGAATGCCAAGTTCGTTTCCAACTCTTTCTCCGAGTTTTTTGGCTAGTTCAACACACTCTTCCATCGTAACATTTGAAACAGGTACAAACGGGCATACATCTGTACATCCCTGACGTGGATGAGCACCTTTATGTATGCTCATTTCAATTAGTTCATAACTTTTCTTAATACATTGAAAAGCACCTTCAACAACAGCTTCAGGTTCTCCTACAAACGTAATAACAGTTCTATTTGTATCGTATCCGGGATCAACATCAAGTACCTGTACTTTATCAGATGAATTTTTCACAGCATCAACTACAGCATTGATAACCTGTTTATTTCTGCCTTCAGATATATTTGGAACACATTCAACTATTTTCATTATTAAGATCCTTATATTTAGGTTTTAGGCTTTAAGGTTTAAGTTTTAAGTTTTAGGTAAAAGAGATTTTATTAATGAATGTAACATTTTAGATATAGTAAGAAGTTCTTTACAAAAAGTTATTCTTTTATCCATATTAATAATACCGATAATTCATAATAGATGTCAACGCTCAATTGACATGCCTTTTTCCAAACTTCAAGTTCTTCAAAAGAATGGTAGCTCATAATGGTAACCTTTATATTAAACTACTTAAAACTTACCCCCTTAAAACTTAAAACTGTTATACTATACTGTTAAACCAGGTATTTTAACGTTCTTTTCTTTTGCACATTCTATTGCTGCTTCATATCCTGCATCAGCATGTCTGAATACACCAAAAGTAGGATCTACAGTGAGAACACGTTTCAGTGCTTCAGCTTTTTCATCAGTACCGGTAGCAACAATAACCTGTCCACAATGTGTAGAGTTACCAATTCCGACACCTCCGCCATTGTGGATAGAAACCCAGTCAGCTCCGCATACTGCATTTGACATAGCATTTAATAATGGCCAGTCTGCAATAGCATCACTGCCGTCACGCATATCTTCTGTCTCTCTATTTGGAGAAGCAACAGAACCGCAGTCAAGATGGTCACGTCCTATAACAATAGGAGCTTTGAGTTCGCCGGTTTTTACCATTTCATTCATTCTAAGTGCAAACCTGTCTCTATCTCCAAGTCCGAGCCAGCAGACGCGGTTTGGAAGAGCATGCTGAGGAACTGCTTTTCTGGCAAGTTTAATCCATCGGCAAAGAATTTTATCTTCAGGGAACATTTCAAGAACCAGATCATCCAGTTTATCAATATCTGAAACATCACCTGATAATGCTGCCCATCTGTATGGTCCGCGACCTTCACAGAACAGAGGCCTAATATATGCCGGAACAAATCCCGGGTAAAGAAATTTGCCATTCTCATCTCTTACGTTTAAACCGCCTTTTTCTGCCTGCCCACGTAAATTATTACCATAATCAAATGCAATAGCGCCTTTTGTCTGCATATCAATTATTGCCTGTGTATGGAGTTTAATTGCTTCTAATGAGCGTCTTTTATATTCTTCAGGATTAGATTTTTTTAGTTCCTGTGTTTCTTTAAAGTTGCCGATAGGAACATAGTCCATTAAGTCATGAGCTGAAGTTTGGTCTGTTACAATGTCAGGAATGATATTTCTTTTTACAAGTTCAGGTAAAACTTCTGCACAATTTCCGACAAGACCAATTGATAGAGGTTTTTTGGCAGCAACAGCAGCCTGCATCCATACAATAGCTTCATCAAGACTTTCTGTCATTCTTTCGCAGTAATCTTCGTCTACTTTTCTTTTTGTCCTGTCGTAATCAGCTTCAACATTAATAATAACACCATCGTTCATTGTTACTGAAAGTGGTTGTGCTCCGCTCATTCCGCCAAGTCCGCCTGTTAGAACAAATCTGCCGGCAAGTGTTCCGCCAAAGTGTTTATCTGCAATTGCAGCCAGTGTCTGGAATGTTCCCTGTAATATTCCCTGTGTGCCAATATAAATCCAGCTTCCGGCAGTCATTTGGCCATACATTGTTAATCCCATTTGATCATAGATATCGAAATTCTCCTGGGTAGACCACGCCGGAACAATATTACTGTTTGCGATTAAAACTTTTGGGCTGTTACAGTAAGTTCTTATAATACCGACGGGTTTTCCAGATTGAATTATAAGAGTTTCATCTTTTTCAAGATTAATCAGAGCTTTTACTATTTTGTGATATTCTTTCCAGTTTCTAGCAGCTCTTCCTGCTCCACCGTAAACTATGAGTTCTTCCGGTATTAAAGCATTGTCCGGGTCAATATTATTTTCAAGCATTCTAAGGGCTGCTTCAGCTTCCCATGTTTTTGCTCTTAATTCAGGGCCTCTTTTAGCTCTTATCGGTTCAGATGGCATCATTTCCATATACATAGGTCTTGACATAACAGATCTCCTTTTATTTAAGTGCTATATATTCTTCTACAGCTTTTACAATTTCACCTGAAGTAACAAGCTTTTTTGCAACTTCCATATCTTTATATAAAATTCTATCTTCATCCATAAATGATACATGTTTACGAATGAAGTCGTGTGCTATTTTTGTGCCTTTTCCCGGACTCATACTCCAGAAGTCCATTCCTTGTGCGGAGGCTAGCATTTCTATTGCCAGTACCTGTTCGACATTATGGGTAATATCTCTTGCGTGTCGTGAAGCTATTGTTCCCATACTTACATGGTCTTCCTGACCGGCAGAAGTAGGAACTGAATCAACACTTGCCGGATGCGCAAGAACTTTATTTTCAGAGACAAGTGATGCAGCAGTATATTGTGCTATCATGAATCCTGAATTCAGTCCATTATCACGTGATAAAAATGCAGGTAAACCGGATTTATGAGGGTTGACGAGTCTATCAACTGTTCTTTCTGAAATATTTGCAATTTCAGAAAGGGCTATTCCTAGATAGTCCATTGCAAATGCTAAGGGTTCTCCATGGAAATTTCCACCTGAAATTGCCTCATCTTCTGCTGGAAATATTAATGGATTATCAGTGGCTGAATTAATTTCAATTGATAAAACCTGATGAACATAATCGATTGTATCAAGTACAGCACCATAAACCTGTGGAATACATCTTAGAGTATAAGCGTCCTGTACTTTATCACAGTCTTTATGTGATGCAATAATTTCACTGTCTGCAATAAGGTGTCTAACGTTTTCGGCAACTTTCAATTGTCCGGGATGAGGACGCAGTTCGTGTATTCTTGCATCGAAAGCTTTTGCTGTTCCTTTTAAAGCTTCAAGGCTCATTGCTCCGGCAATCTGGGCATTTTTAACAAGAGTTTTTGCCTGTTCAACAGCTAAACAGCCAAGCGAAGCCATAACCTGTGTTCCATTTATAAGTCCCAAACCTTCTTTAGCTTCAAGTTTTAATGGTGCTATTCCAGCTGATTTCAGTACAGTTCCTGAATCTGTACGTTTTCCGTCTACAAAACATTCGCCTTCTCCAATCAGTGCTAAAGCCAGATGAGATAAAGGAGCTAAATCACCGCTTGCTCCAACAGAGCCCTGAGATGGTATATAAGGATATATTTTTTTATTTAATAACTCAAGAAGAGTTTCAATAACTTTAACTCTGACACCGGAATGTCCTTTTGCTAAAGCATTAGCCCTTAGAAGAATTATGCCTCTTACAACTTCTTCATCAAAAGGTTTTCCTACGCCTGTGGAGTGGCTGCGGATAATATTTTCCTGAAGTTTTTCTGCTTTATCAGGAGAAATGCTTTTATTGGCAAGTTCACCAAATCCTGTTGTTATTCCATAGACAGTTCTATTTTCTTTTAGAATTTTTTCGACATAACTGCGTGATTCTTTTATTTTAGGCTCAGCAGATTGCGACAGTTTAACCGTTTCATGTTTTTTGCAAACATTAATAACATCTTTTACTGTCAAAGAATTACCATCAATATATATCATGTTACTACCTGTGTGGTTTTAAGTTTTAAAAATTAATATATTTACAATATAAAAGTTAATATTTTTATTAATTAATTCGAATTTTTAAATAAATATTGTTATTATATAATACAAATATGTTTGAAATTCATACTGTTAAGTCCTGTTGTTTTGTGTTATTATAATGTGTTAGACAATGTCATTGAATTAAGGTAGGGTCAGCTGTAATGCTGTTAACTTAAGGGTTTATAAAAAATCAAGCGGAAATACAAATTTAATTTAAAGCGGAATGGAAAGCGGCATCTGCTAGGCCGTTTTTATATAAAAGTTTTTTTCTGAAAAATAATAAATAGTTAACTTGAAACAATAAAAAGTCTTAAGTCAATGACATTGCAGAACGCCCTACCCAAAAAGCCTTAATTCAATAGCATTGATGTGTTAGATAATAATTTTTTGAGGTTTTGGTTATGGATTTTTATTTTTTAAAATTTAAGGAGTTAAGAAAGAAAGCCAGGTTTTCTGTAAAAGATTTTTGTAAAGAAGCTGGGATTGCCAGATCAACTCTTTGGGAGTGGGAAACTAATAAGAGAGTTCCTTCAGAAGCAAGTATTAAAATGATGGCTCAAATTATTGGTGTGAATGTTTCTGATATTTCCAGTTTAAAGGACACTGTCAGTAAAATAGATAATAAGTTTTCTGAATCTGTGGATGGCTGGCTATCACTTGGGGGTAGGGATATTGCTTTTAGGCAGTCTAAATTTGATAGAATAATAAATGAAATAAACAGTTTAAACAAGGAAATGAATCAGGCTGCTGTGATTATTAATGCACTGCTCTCTACAATGAGAACTATGTTTTACATAAAAGATGCAAGACTAAGATATATTACAGCAAACGATATTTTTCTTGAGAATGTGTCTTTGAATTCAAGTTATAAAGTGGCGGATAAAGATGATTCAACATTTTTTCCTATTGCAGAAGCAAGAAAAAATACTGAAGAGGATAATAAGGTATTTGAGACTAATCAGCCTTTAGTGAATTTAGAAGGCTATATTCCTGGTACAAGAAAAAAGAAGTGGGGGTTGATATCCAAACTTCCTGTTAGAAATTCATCCGGAAAGATAATTGGTGTAGTAGGAACGTTTGTTGATATCACAGAAAGAAAGAAAGCTGAGGAAATAAGAACATTACTTGAGGCTGCTTTAAACAATTCACAGCATGTTGTTTGGTTACAGTATATTTTCCCTAAGTATAAACTATTTTATGTTTCTGAATCTGTAGAACCTCTTTATGGCTATCCTGCTGAAAAATTTTTGAATGATAAGGATTTCTGGTATAAAACGTGTGTTTTTTCGGAGGATAGAAAACTGCTTGATCCTGATTGGATATATGGCAAAACGAAAACCGCAGGGAAACGGGTTTTTAGAATTGTAAAACCTGATGGGGAAATAAGGTGGATAGAATCTTTTTTAGTTAACTGCAGTACGGATAATTATATTGCTTTTGTTGAAAGGGATGTAACAGAAAGAGAAGAACATACATATGTTAATCTTGGTATGAAAATAAGAAAAGAGATAGCTGAAAAAATGCGAAATAATGGTATTGATTTTAAAATTATTAAAAAATGTACAGGGGTATAAAAAAATCCCGGTTCAAAACCGGGATTAAATTAAACTTATAGAAAAATATTATTTTCCTGCATCTTCGATATATACTCCTGATCCGACAATATATGCTTTTCCGTCAATAGTAACTTTCTTTAAGAAGCTAAGTTTGTCTTTAAGATCTTTTCCTTCTTTGTCAAGATCTATTCTGCTTTTCGCATCTTTGTCTTTTGTCGGTTCTAGTGATTGTGTGTAAATCCATGAAGAATATGGTGGATTTGCAACTGCTTTAATAAACTTTTGAACAGGGTATGTATTATTTGGGCCTGCATAATTATACATATTTTTTCCAACAATATCAGGGTAGTTAGGATCTACCAGCCAATCTCCTTTATCTGTGAAAACATAAACATAAGTATTATTTTTTCTGTATATAGAACCTTCAGTGTTGAATTCTTTAAATGCAGCTTCAGCACCCTCATTTTTTATTAACTGACAGGCTGAATTAACAAGAGATACAATAAATTCTTTTGCTATTGAAATATTTTTCAAACCTGTTGCTACGATATATACTTTTCCGGATTGTGTCAAAGCCACTTTTCCTATGTGATTTTTGAAATCATATGGAGCAAATACAGAAGCAAAATTATTTAGACTGTCACTGGTTAAGTCTTCCATTGTTTTCTTGATTATTTCCTTTGAAAAGAAATCCGGGTTAACATCTTTTACTTCTAGTTTACCATCTACAACAGAGACATAGTCCGGAGCTACAACCATTTTTTTGGCTTGTGGGTCATAAACAAAAATATCAATACCGGACGTTTTATCAAATTCTTCAAGTTCAGGAAATGCTTTTTCTCCTTTTTCGGCTATAAGTTTAACAGCCCAGTTTACCTTTGAATCCATCATGTACTGCATGTATCTAGCATCATTGTATTTTCCCATAAATGTATCCATTGTGTTTAATGCATAGACATTTACAGTTAAGAGTTGCAGTGCAAGTACGAAAAAGAACACACCAAATAGTCGTTTTTTCATTTTATCCCTTTCTGTTAGATTTATTCATTAGTCGAAATTGGAACCTAGCATTGATACTTTTTATTGTATAACATTTAATTTGGAGTTTCAACCTTTAAAGTCATATAGTATGTCATTTGTTGGAATGTATCAATTTTATTGGTAGCCTTTGAGAAGTAAATTTAACGTTATCAGATTTATGTTCAGTAATACGTCTTTTCAGATTATTAGTAATAACGATTAATAGAACATTTGATTTAAGATTTATTAAAATCGATTATGCCTCGGCGTAGCTCAAAAAGCGAAAACTGGTCCTAATAATTTGTTAATTTCCGCAAATGCGTAATTCTAATAGTAATGGTTTCGTTTATAATTAACAATCAAAAAAGTTTAATTGGAAATTGCATGAAAACATAAATTTGAATTAAAAACTTGGGTTTAATAATGAGTTAAAAAAAAGTATTGGCATCTATGTCAGGCTGCTTTACTTCAGATAAGAGTTCAGTTAATAATAATGTGATTTTTTTAAGATGAATGAGATAAAGATAAGAGGATGTACTGCTTTCGGGTTCTTTTGCTTTGACAATGACATCCGACAGTTCCTGTAATATATTGTCTGTACTTATATTTTTATGAAAGCCATTCACTGCATTTTTATACAGTGAGGATATTGAATTGGAAAGATTAATGAATTCATTCCTGTTTACTGTTTTTTTATCAAATGAATTATTTTCCAGAATGTAGATAATTTTATTCAGTTCTTTTTCTATTTTATAAATATATTTAACAGTTATAAACAGTATTCTTTTTTTATCTTCATAATATTCATACTCATGTTTAGTGCATGGGTAAATAGATTCTATGGAACCTATTTTGCCGGTCAGATTCTGCAGTTTATTTCTCAGCTCCATTTTTAGGACGGTGTCATTAACAAATGATTCATTACAGAACAACAGTAAATCGCCAACTTCATAGAAATATCTCCTAATAGCTTTTTTATATTTACCTGTAACCAGTGAAGAATATTTATAAATTGTGAATTCACATAAAATTGTGATTACGATTCCGACAATAGTATAAACAAAGCGTTCTGCTATTGTAAGGTTTAACGGAAAATATTGATCTTTTGTCAATACGATACCTGGCAGAGATACAAATACAGTTATAAAAATAACACATAGGGTATAATTTTTTGTGACAAACATTGGATACATCATAAAGAAAAAAATAACAGGCGCCAAATAAATCCACCTATAATCTGAATACAGAAGAATATTAGCGTAAAAAAAGAATACAATTAAACCTATTACAGTACCAAAAAATCTATCTGAAGATCTTTGAATTATCATACCTCTCATAGGTATTGAGAACATCAGACCGATTGTCATAGGTATCCAGTAAGTATGATCCGTTTTAAAAAAAAGAGAAATAATTAAACCTATAGAGTAAGCAGTCGCGGCGCAAAATGCTTGTCTGAAAGTGTTTATATTATTGACTGTTGAATTCGTTTTCATTTATTTCCATTATAAGAGCTTTTGAATTTATCAAAACACATTTGATACCGTAACATACAATTAATTCATCCTGATTCAGTACATTATTCTGTTTTATATAATTGTTAATGTCCTCTATCCAATTATCTATTAGCTGTATTTTTATTAAGCTTATTTTACTATTGTTTTCAGACTTAAGCGCAAAAAAAGAAGCTTGCAGCAAAGAGTCTATTTCTTTTATTATAACTATCATCTGAGGGATTTTTTTTAATATTGATATACGGTTTTTCTCGAAGTTTTCTAGAAAAAGAATACTTCTGTAAAGGTTCAAATAACAGTTGTATATGCCGATAATCAGATTTGAATACAAAAAATTTGATTTGAAAAAATATTCTTCTTTAATTGCAGCCGCATCTACATAATTTAGCGCTGATGTTACTTTATAATTAAATTTGTCGATAGCTTTTGTGTAAATATCTTCTATATGCCGGTTAGTTCTGTCGAACTGATCCTTTTTTAACAGATGTTTATTGAAGATTTTTTCTTTAACTGTATCATCATCAATACAACAGTTGACTGAAAATGCTTCACCAATAAGTTCTGCGGCATAAATTAGAGAAGACCTCATAATGATTTTTGCGGTGAGTAGTTCAAAAAACAGAATCATGAACAGTACAAGTAAAAAGGATATTATTACTTCAAGGCTGCAGTCTACAGCGCTCTGCCATCCGGGAGTACTTGTCAGGAATGTTGCCAAAACCCAGGGTATGGATGTTGTGAAAACCAGTTTGGCATAAAAGAAGCAGGTTAAAGTTAAAAGAAATAGTATTAGAATTAATGACCATTTATAGTTTATCAGCATACATATTGAAATAATTCCTATTATTAATCCCAGGCTTGTAATAAGCATATTGAAAAGCTTTCTGTTCAGACTGGGGACTTTATAGGTTGACATTGTTAATATAGAGGGCGCCATTAGTATAACCGCACTGCATGGTCTTCTTGTGTAAAGCCAGTATATTGCTCCGAGAATCAGTGATGAAGCAAATTTTAACGCAAAAACACAATGTTCGTTTGTCGGATCATAATATTTGATTATTCTGTATAGTTTAGCCATTATTAAAATATAGATCAAATTTTTATAGATTATTCTTCAATTCAGTTGTTTAGTCATATACTTCCAGTAAAACTGGAGGTTTACCAATATTAGGATTGCCTGTGAGACCGTCTAATAAAAGAGTAATAGATTAAACAGGATATATTCTGATCACCACCAATCAATATTCCAGAATATCTGTCTCCATAACATCCCGGAAGTATCTATGACTACTGTAGCAGAAGCGCCCACATGAAGGGGGTACTTTTTATTATCATGGTTGATAATCTCTATCTGTACAGGAAAACGCTGAGGCAGGAGGAACCATTCATTCTCTTTTTGGACTTCAGGCAGATAATTTATACTGGCTGTCATCTGACGGTTTACATTCCAGGCTATTTTTGATACTTTTCCTTCAAAAACTATATCCGGATAAAGCCAGAGCCTTATCCATACTTTGTCTCCTTCTCTGACTTTAGCAAGTACTGTTTCTTCCAGATTGGCCTGTATCCACCACTTTTCGTCATCTACAAATGAAAATAATGGTTCACCTGCATTTGCATAAACACCTTCTGTGATATACATATTGGAGATCAAGCCATTTGAATCTGCATATACAGTGGTTAATTCAAGGTTTAATTCTGCTTCTTCAAGTTCTGCAGCAAGGCTTTCTGTCTGGGCTTTATAATTTTTTAGTTTCTCTTGTGTTACTTTCAGATTGGCTTTTGCCTTATCAAGTTCTGTAAGAGCGTATTCTCTCTGTCTGTCCAGTTTTTCCGCATGTTTTTGTGCAACTGCATTCTTTTCATAAAGGCCAATAGCCTGGTTGGCAAGATAATCAGCATCTTTGCTTTTGGCTAACTGAGCTGTGATCTCAAGTTCGTTTACCTTAAGCTGATGCTTTAACGCTTCAACATTGTATTTAGCCGCTTTAAGCTCGTTTTGCAGTTTCTTAACCTTGAGTTTATAGGGAGTAGTAAAAACAGTAAAAAGCTTGTCTCCCTTTTTTACTACCTGATTGTTTTCTATATAAATATCTGTAATATGGCCCGGGACGAAGGCAGATACCGGTCTTATGTTAGCTACAACAAAAGCATTATCTGTTCTTGGATGCCTATGCAGATATAGATAGTAAAGTAAAAGCAGGAATAAAACTAAAAAAACTATACAAACAGCCTTATTTCTCTTAAAGATTCGTTTAAAATTCATGATATACTCCAGTGTTATAAAAATTAATAGTGAAAATATGTTCGGGAACTTACTGCTTTTCTTTCTGTTTAAGAATATCTTTAAGTTTATCAGAACAGATATCTTTTGCCAGGAAGAGAAATAACAGCAGTATAACAGCGAGTGTCACATTGGCAAATCTGAATGCGTCAACACTTGAGTTCCAATAAATACTAAGGAATTTTTTTATCTCATCTTCTGAGACAGAATATTTAGTTTTAAGTATTTTAATGACCGTATTGCGTTCACTCGTAGGTATAACTTTTAATTTGATAATTTTTTCTTTAAATTCCTTATTGAAATTTTTTGATTCAGCCAGACTGGCCTTTAAATAAACATTGAATGCGATAAGGAATACAGCGCTTATAACAGCAATACTTACAGCCTGTCCAATATTACGCATAGCACCTTGCATCCCGGATGACTGAGAAGCAAGCCTTTTATCTGTTATTGAAGTGGCTGTTATAAAATTTGCCTGAGAGGCTACTAAACCTGATCCTATGCCTAAAAGTAGCAGACCTAAATAGAATAGAATACCGATTCCATGTACTGAAATTCCGAATCCGATACAGATACATCCGACTGCTGAAATAATAATTCCGGATGTACAGATTGCCCGTGGAGAAAAATTTCCTCCAAACTGGGGTGTAAAGATTGAAAACGGAATCATTCCCGCCGCAAATATAACCATTACCAGTCCTGTTTTAACAGCGTTTGCATTAAAGAATATCTGCAGGAAAATAAACATCAGAAAAATTGCGCCTCCCATGGTAAGATAAATAAAGGCACTCATAGACAAAGAGGAAAAAGTTTGTCTGTTTTTTATAAATGCTTTGGGAATAAGTACAGTATCAACTCCTTTGTTTTTTTCACGTTTCCATTCATATTTTAAGAGAAGCCATAAGATTGCCGCGCCGACAACTACAAATAGAATGCATGGGGAATATCCCAGTATGGTAAATGGCGGAGTTACAGGATTGATCAGACCCCATTTTACAATTCCCATTAACCCCATAATAAAAATACATAATCCAATAAATAGCAGAATAAAACCGGTAAAATCAATTGATTTTTTACTATTATTATTCTGTTCTGTTTTTATACAGAACGAAACATATCCCAGAGAAGTCAGAAAAAGAACAACTAGAATAACAAAAACAGTTTGCCAGTTCAGGTATACAATTATTAAGCCGCTTATAACGGGAGCAAGCGCGGACGCGAGAGCAATCGTTCCGGCAATTAATCCGAAAACTACTGCCTGCTGTTTCTTCTTATACATTATAGTGATAAGTCCCAAAATTGCTGGAATCGACAAGCTGGCTCCTATTCCGACAAGAGTCCTTGCTCCATAGACAAAGATCGTTATATTCGGACTGATTACTGATAACAGTTCGCCTGCGGCCAGAATGACCAGACCTGCCTGCATTAATCTTTTCCAGCCTAATACATTACCGAGAAAGCCCGCCGCTATCATTATTGAGCCGGCCATAAGCGGATACATAATATTTGCTGCCTGTAGTTCAGCCACATTAGCTTTAAATGTATCGGCAATAGCAGATGACGCGTTCATAAGTGCGGAATTATCTGTTACTGTGCACAACTGTATCAGACAGAAAAATATTGCCGGCCATAATGAAATATTATCTTCCTGAGGTTTACTGTTCTTTATTTCATTCATATATTCCTCCCTCTGTTGATATCTTCCCACTGCTGCTTCTAATTAGTTTGAGCAAAAGCTATGAGAAAGAGCATAATTATCATTTTCTGTCTTTCAAGTAAAATCTGTGTACATAATAACTTCTAGATTTCTACTTCACTTAAAATTTCTTTTATTATTTTTTCATCAATTCCGTGTTTTCTAAGGCTTGTAATAAGCTTCTCATTTTTTTTTCTTCCTTTATCTATTTCTGTTATGCCAATATATAAACCGGATTCTGAATCTAGAAATACTTTTTCATTGACATGAACAGGGTGTTTTTTCCCCGGAATCATTATATCGTATGCTGCATTATCAAATCCATATTTTTTTAATATATTTAAATCGAGTGTTTTTCTATTCTCAGTATTAATAATTAGAGAATGGATATATTCCTGTAACTCATTGTAGGTCATGTCCTGTTCTTTTTTCAATCTTTTTACCAGTTCATTGTCAGCTATAAAAAGAAAATCATCAAATTTGACTGCGCCATTTGAAATAACCTTTGCTTTACGAGCCATCCAGATAGTCACATCCAGCATTTCTATACTATTTATGAGATTTTTTACAATAAGTTCTGGTCTTTTTCTTTTTGTAATATCCTGTATTTTTGAAATACTGCAATCTTTGTTCATAAAGTTGACTTTTTTATAAACTTTAGCTTTTATCCATCTTATTTTACCGTCTTTTGTAATGATTCTCAATTCAGCTCTTTTAGGACGTTTATTATTATTTAAAAAGTCGTAACTTTTCTTTTTATCATCTGGATGTATACCTGTAGAGAGCCAATACTTCAATCCATTTTTATAAAAATACTCATCTGTATATCCGGTAATATTTTCTATGGCCTTATTGACATATAAATACTTGTCATTTGTATAATCATACACCATAATAGCGTCAGTCATCATCTTTACATTGATATCCAGAAGTTCACGCATTCTTTCAGCGTTTTTTCTTTCTGTAATATCATGAAAATATCCTAATATACCAAGAATTCTATTATTTGAATCAAATATTGGCACCTTAGAAATAATTCCCCATTTCTTTTTCCTGTTTCCTGGAATATAACCTTCTCTTTTAATCGATTGGCCATTAACTATTACATTATTGTCTTCCTGATTATTTTCTTTAGCTTCGTTTTTTGGAAAAAAATCTTTATCGGTACAGCCAAGAACCTTAAAATCTTTTATCTTCGAGGCATTATCTAAAAATGAACGGTTGGCAAAAATGTACTTTGAAGTCATATCTTTTGAATAGAAAATAGTATCTATACTATCTAGAAATATTTTGATAATCATAGATATTTGATTAAGTTCATTCAATTGATTTTCTATAATTTTCAAATGAGTTTTCTGATATTTCTGACGCTCGTTGATTTCTGTGCTGGTAAAAGCATTGAGTAAAGAATCAATATGTGATGAATTGACTGTTTCATTTTTAGCTTTATCCGGCTTTAATTCTGATATATCCTCTACAGATATATTCAGTAAATCTGCAAGCTGTCTGATAATCCTTTCCGATGGAATCCTTTTACCGGTTTCCCATGCCCATATAGTAGTGCGTCCTACTTCCATTTGCGCACAAAGTGCATCAACCCGTATTTTTTTCTTTGTTCGGATTTCTCTAAGTTTTTTATAGTAAAATTTCATAAATAGCTCTATTTGCTTTAACTATAAGTTCATATTTGTTAATTATAATATTTAGGAACTTTTCTTCAATATCCGTTAATAATTATACTGTTAAATAGAATATTTATGATTCTTCAGAGAACATGCATGTTTCATTATAGGGTATTTTGAGTGTAAACAGTTGTATAAAAAAACTGTTGACATATAATGATTATTGTAGTACTGCTTGTGTTATAAAATAGAATAAATTTCTATAAATAATTCAATACAACCAGTATATACCTTTTTATTTTTTTCTAATGCTGTTTTTAGGAAAAAGTCTAAGCTGTAATGCAGAGGAAAGGAAGTACAATATGGAAAAACATCCGAAATCAGGCCGTAAAATAGTTTTTACAAACGGAACCATTTACATAGACTCAGAACGCAAAGTAAAAAACCTGCTTGTAAATGAAGGAAAGGTCCAGGCTTATGATGTAAACCTGTCTGAAATAAAAAATACGACAATTATTGATCTTAAAGGCTGTTTTGCATATCCAGGTTTTAATGACAGTCACGTTCATATAATGGAAACATTCAATGATGTTAAACTTTCAGGATGTACTGATTCAGATACAATCGCAGAAGTTCTTGCTTGTCATGTCCGGGATCTGTCTGAAGAAACACCTATAATAGGCGCGGGATTTTTACTCAATAATTACGATGCATGGTCATTAGAGGATCTGGCTAAGATTGATAATGTGACAGGATTACACCCTGTTATAGCTTATGATCAGTGGGGACACAATATGTTTGTAAATTCTGCGACAATGGTTAAGTGCGGTATAACTGCGGAAACGCCGGCTCCTATGGGAGGGAAAATGATTCTTCAGGATGGGAAGCCTACCGGTATGCTTCGTGAGTCAGCTATGTCTTTAGCTGGAAATACAATTTTTCCGCTTTTTGATGATGATATAATAATTAAACACTCGAAAAAGTTATTTGATCACTGGTCATCTCTGGGATATACATCCCTGGTAGACCTTATGGGAGGGAGTCTGGGTCGGGTAATGAGACCGGATTTATTAAGGAAGATGGAAAAAGACGGAGTACTTCCTGTTAGAGTAAACTATACATATACTTTTTACCATCTGGATGAAGTTGACAACGCTGTGAAGTATATAGGCAGAGATACGGATATGGTTCGTTTTGCAGGGTTGAAAATATTTATAGATGGAGCTTTTGCTGCCGGACAAGCCTGGACGACATGGAAAAATGAAATGAAAAATAATGGTCTTTATTTTGTATATTCGGATGATACTTACGGAAAACAGTATAATATAAACCGGATTGTTGAGAAAGTTAATGATCTTGGGCTGAATATACAGTATCATATGCAGGGGGATAATGCGATTGAAGCTGTTCTTGATGCACTGGATGCTGTGGTTGAAAAAAAAGGACAACTTTCAAGTAGACATGTTTTTGTTCATCTTGCTTTTTTAACAGATGAACAGCTTGAAAGAATAAAAAGATTTGATGGACAAGTTGTAGCAACAGTTCAGCCTGAGTTATGGACACAGGGAGACTTATATAAGTATTATGGTGATCGCTTTGAAAGCTGTTATCCAATAAAGAAACTCATGGATGCCGGTGTTTCAACCGGCATAAGCACTGACTTTCCGGCATCTCAACTGGAATTTTGCGCTCCGACAACTATAATGAAACTTGCAATGACCGGGGCAGGTGATCCTGTTAATCATCCACCATTAAAGATGAAGAACCTTATTCAGGGATTTACTGTTGGCAGTGCAGTAACTACTCCAATACAGGATACAGGTAAACTTGATATCGGGTACCGTGCAGATATGGTTGTTTATAATAAGGATCTGTATTCGGTTTCCGCTGAAGAATTAACAGCAGATAATCCTAAAGTCATTTCAACATGGATAAATGGAAGAAAGGTTTACGATTCAAAATAGATAATTTCATAAGCTTAACTTCAATAGTGGGGGAGAATAGTCAAAATATATAAAGAGCCTCTTGCAAAACGTTTGAGGCTTTTTTCGTTTAAATTGTTAATAACTTTTTATTAGTATGAGAATTCAAATATTTTTTATCAAAAATCAAATAAAGCTGTAAGCCATACCCTTAAAAAGTACTATTTTTAATACATTCTTTCCAGTCTCTGTATTTCAGCTTTTGCGTTTCTGGCAAGCTGTCCAAAATTAATTGAATAAGGAAGACATTTTTTTATAAAAACAAAGCTTAATCCTGCAAACAGTAAAGTAAACAGAGTCAGTTCAACAGATATGAGCATTGCCCAAATAAAATAAACTATACTCAAAATCAGACTTGTAAATATTTTTAGGAAAAAGAATGTTCCTAAGCTAATAGCAGGCAAATCCGTTGTAATAACATGTGAAATATTGGAAGAACGTTCATTTGAAATAAACTGCCATTCAGCAAAATTACCGACTTAAAGAGTCTTGCCTGTAAATTGCCTATAAAGCTGTTTCGAACTTCAGTGGACAGTATTGTTTGTTTATATGTTATAAATTTGGATAAAAAGACTACCAGCATAAAAACAATTAAAATTGATACAAGATTTAAAGGGACATTAAGGAATCTAAATATATCAATAAAAAGTCCGGATATTCTGTTAAGGTCAGTACTGCCTTTATCCATGCCTGATATTCCGATTACATTTAAGAATGGAATCAGCATGAAGATACCTACCCCCTGTGTAATGCCTGTCATAAGAGAGTAGAATGCCAGTTTAACAATTCCCATACCTGAATAAGATATAAACTGCTTTATATATTTAAAAAATATTGGCAGGTTTTCTTTCATGTTTATTACCTTTAATGAACACTTAGCAGCCAAGCCTCAACCAAATTTGCCTCACACAAAGGAACAAAGAACACAAAGATTTTTAACCGCTAATGATCGCTTATTAACGCTAATAAATAAATTGCTGAGCTGTACAGCTCATTAAATAAAAACAATTTAAAAATAAAAATGAATTCTTATATTTTTAATTTGTTTTTATTATTATCATTTCATGATAGCAATTTATTCTCCGTGACTTTGCGTCTTGAGTGAATGACAATGAACGGGCGTGAAAAAAACTCAGTGCTATTTCATAATTTTCAACTTTCAACTCTCAACTTTCAATTAAATTCGTGCTTTTCGGTTAATTAGGTGACTCCATCTTTGTCTACAGTCTAATGTCTAATGTCTCTTCCTGCTTTTCTCAGTTTATACCACCTTATCGGCCCAAGAATCAAATGCAGAGGATAATACAGGAAAAATAGCTTTTCAGACAATGGCAGCATTTCGATATCAGTTGATGAAATAAAGTTTTTTCCAAGAGCACTGATTTTATATCTATACCCATGACCAAGCTGGAGATTTATTTTTAACGATTTTATTTTTTCTTTGATTCTTAGTTTGTACGAAGAAGCACAATCAAACAATTCTGATTTACTTAATGAATTCTCAAAAGCATCTAAAAGAGAATTCATTCTTTTATTATGTAAACCGACTTCACATATTCCAGGAACATCAAAAATTTTACTGCAGAAAAGCAATGAAGATATGGTAAGCTTTTCAACTTTATAGATTTTGCTTAATTCTATGATCGTATCTAAATCGAATTCTTTATTCATACAGTATTGGGCAAGGTCTCTCAGCCAGAAAAGCCTAAACCATTTGTGCCAAGCGCCAAGAATAATAAAATAAAGAAGATTATAGTTGAAGCCTAAAATATTAAATTTTTCATTGGAAAGTATAATATTTTCAATGTTCTTAAATACAGCAGTAATTAAATCCCGGAGCCAGGTATTCATTCTCTATAAGCTTCCAGTGTACTTCAATAATCACACCGCTATTCTTATTTACAAATCCAATATGATTATAATATTTTATTAGATACTTTAACTGGAGATTGATTGATATTAAAGGCTTATAGTCCGCTTTGAATATTTTAAGGATTTTTCCCAGGTCTTCTTTGTTTATTAAAATATCTATATCTTTCGAGCTTCGTTGGTGTAAGTTCCTATATAGCATTTGGCTCAAAGGCTGCCCTTTGAACACAGTAAAGGAAATATTATTTTCACCTAGAAGCATATTGAGGTTTTTAAGTTCTGCTGCAATGGCAAGTGATTTTCTTATATTCTTGTGATTGAGCTGCTTGAGTTTTTCTATAATTTCAGCAGGAAAACTCTCAAATTCTTTTACCGTATCATAAACAAGTGTATAGACCTTATGGAACTCTACAAGCCTGAGAAACTCATCCCAATCTATGCTGCCACTTGATACAGTTTCTGTAATCAAAGCGTTAAGCTCAGAACCTGGATTTATCTGATAATTGAGTATCTCTATTATCAGGTTTAATTCTTTGTTTTTAAAAGTGTTGAAGTTCTTCATGTTTCCTGATATTGTCAGTATTCGTTCTTGTCTCCCTCATTACGAAGTAGAAAAAGTCCAGCCATTAATCCTCTTAATAAAACACTGCCGGTATCTCTTTGAATTTTGGTACTCAGTTCTGTTTGAGTGCGTTCTAGGACAGCTTCCATTTTTGCTATATCAAGAATCTCATTTCCTGATGGAGATTTTTTTAATACCTCAAGGATATGCTTTACTCTTTTATATTCATCTCTAACTCTAAAGCTTATATCGGCTGCCTGTCTACCTCTATTTGTATTCCAAAGTATTTCCTTAGGCATTTTTTCATTAAATGCCCGTCTTATCAGAAATCTTGCCATTCCGTATCTTTGATGCTGTTCATCAGGTATACCGAAACAGAAATCAACTAGTTCCTTATCATAAGTTGGATCCAGACAGTTTACACCATATTTTTCATTCATGGCAGGAAGTATATCTGCACCAATTCCACTTAAACTGTTTTCATACATTGTGTGTTGAAGATTTATATTTTTTAACGTTTCCTTTGAAAAAGGCTGACAATCCGCAATTCCAAGTTTTTCCGCGAAAGCAGGGTTTATCGCCGAAAAATTATGCCAGTTTTCACTGCGGGAAGGCTGCGGATTCTGCCTGTATTTTCTGATAATATTTAATATCAGTTCAGGAACGATTAATTTTGCTACAGCTTTTCCTGAAATCTTTTCATTATAAAGTTTGTAGTATCCAAGATTATTTATAAAATCGGTTATTCCTTTTGAATGGTTTTCCAATCCTGCAAAAGATACACCCATATTTCCACGTTGTCCCGTCAGCAAGGTATCGATTCCGTCTTTCTGAGCGGTTTCTCTAATATCATGAACCCAAAACATATTTCCAACTATATGCATAGGCTGGCAACACATATCAAGTGATCTTACTATCCCTTCAACAGGACTGATCTGTTTTGTATCCAAAAATTTTGGTATGATATTTTTATAGCTGTCACACAAATTTTTTATGTACTTGCTTTCATTTCCGAAACGGCTTGCAGGTAAGAAAGGTTTCGTATCATATATCGGGACTTGGGAATATGAATATAGATTGTTACCTTGAGATGCAAGTTCTTCAGCTGCTAAAACAGCAACTGTTCCTGAATCTAATCCTCCACTGAGACTTATACCTGTTTTTCCCTCTGAAGGAATTCTTCTTTTAATAGCCTTCCTATACAATTCAAGAAAACGTTCAACATATTCAGCATCATTTTTCAGACGAATCTTAGGGATGTCTTCTAATATTTTATATGGAAAAACCTTTATTCCTAATTTATCAAAGGTCAGTATATGACCTGGAGGGAGTCGTTTGATGTACTTATAACAGGTTGATTCTGTATCTCGGGGAAGACAGCTTAGTACTGCTGCTAATTGTTTTTCATCTATGTCTTTCGGAATTTTATTGTTTTCCAGTAGTTCTTTTAAGTAGCACGATATTATAATTGAATCTTTATTTACGTAGTAAAACAAAGATGTCGTCCCATCAGGCCCGATTGCAATTGTTAATTTTTCTTTCTCTTTGTCGGTTTTATAAAACAAGAAGCTTCCATCAGCAATTATCAAAGCCTTAATACCATACTTTTTTACATACACTTCTAGTATTTCACTCTCAGTTAATTCTCTTCGGCCCTCATTTACTAAACCTTTTATATCTTCCTTGTTCATCAGGTTAGGTGATTTAAGATGATGTGTTTTACTGTCTCGTATTTGCTGTAAGGTTATTTTTTCCATATTTTGATAAATTTATTCTCGTTTTATTTGTTAATTAGATTAGATAATACCCACATCCGGGGAAAATGACTAGATGGTTGATGAATGGAAATGAAAGAGAAGTTGAATTGTGCACCATCCCAGGGACGAAATACGAATGATGTAAAGGCTAGGATCGACAGGTGGAAAAATCAAATCCGATACACTTCCTTAGGAAGAGGACAAGGCCCTTGACGCTCACCTATTGATAGAACAGGCGCGGGGAGGCGCGTGTGGATTACGTGCCACGCCGGCTTGGGACAAATCAAGCACCCATATTAGCTAGACACTTTTCTTATGTGCAAGTTGGTGTCCGATGCATAAATTGAAATTTATCGAGAATAGATTAAGACCCTGATGACATCGCAGACCCGTCGGAAACCGCACCAGTAGCCCCTTTGAAGTCATGGATATCGCCTGCGCGGCTGACAGTTGGCTTAACATAAGGCTCTAACTGGTTAATTTTAGTTCCTTTAGGTTGTAGATTAGGCTGATTTTGCTTTTGCATTTTGTTTTTCCCTTCCTTTTAGATTTTAAACTTAATCCAGAGTTAAAGTATTTCAGCCAGTTTTTGGTATATTGGGATATGTCCTCTTTGGAACACTCCGGCTGATACAGCCTCTCCCTGATATTACCCGCAAACTTTTTAATACTTTGTTTAGCTATGCTTAATCCTTCTGGGCTGATATGATAGCCCAGAGGTCAAATCCCTTTCTTTATTTGTCATCGAATTAACTAATGAAACCGAATTGTTTTCTTCTTTTATTTGCTTAATTAGTTTAATTCGTTGACTTTTTTACTTAAATATTGAATGATTTTTAATTTTTTAATATCCAATATCCAACACGGAGTAACCAACATTCACCTGTTATTGACAACTAACTACTTAGCAGTCGTTATACACAATGTCCTTTTTTGGACCGCGATGATTAGATTCATCGCTTTCAATAATGGCGGTTGTTCCGCATTGCCAGCGCGTTGTCCAGCTATATTACACAAAACCTGCAATTCACACGTTGGAAAAGCCGAATCTAATCGGCTTAAACCAAAGCGAAAAATCTAATTTTCGCACTCCAGAGAGCTTCGCTCCTAAACACAGAACAATAAAAAGAAACACTGTATATGCTAATCAATACATTGATTGACCACTAACAACATAGAAACTTATGGTTTATCTAAAGTCTACCAGTCTAAAGTCTACCAGTCTAAAGTCTACCAGTCTAAAGTCTACCAGTCTAAAGTCTATTTTCATGTAAAATGCCCAACCGCCTTATATTCAAACTCTGTATGCTCTCCTGTTACATATATATCCCCGCACTTTACCCAGGCATGAGCTGCTATTTTTTTATCATTATCCTTTGCCATGCCAAAAAATATTGTTGCAGGAATATTTCTTCTTCTGAGCATGATTTTAGCTGTAATCGCATTAACAAGGCACGTACATTTCCACGGCATCAGGTTCCCTACCTTCTGAATTAGCCTTGAAATGCGTCTGAGTTCACGAAGGTTTAAGGAGCTATCAGAATTAACTTCATTGTAGTTCCCGAAGTATTGTTTCATGTATTTATATGGAAGCAGTAACAAAATACGCCCGTATAGCAGAAGAAAAACAACTTCTATTACAGTCTTTTTTTCTTTCCCTGGAAGCTTTATAAAACTTTTCAATGATTTAAACATTTTTTTGTCCACGAATAATACGAATTGAACGAACTGTTTTTTACCACTAATCTTCGCTTATTTTCACTTATAATATTTTCAATTTGAACATTGATCCCTGAATGTTAAATATTCACATTTTATATCTTTGGATTTTTAATTATTCATTAATTTGGAGACAATCTTAATTTTCAATTCTCCACTTTCAATTTTCAATTCTCATGAGGCCATAGCCGTGCATTTTTTCAATGTATTCTATCGCATCTTCTCTGCATTCATCTTCTGTTACATCAAATCTCGAAGTTATTTCTTTGCATATTGCATCAAGAGTTGCAGGTTTTTCAAGAAATTCCCAGATAACGCTGCCGACCCTATTGAGGTTGTAGTAATTACCGTCTTCCGGGTCCATCATTATTACTTCACCGTCAAGGTCGTTAGCTAGGGGATTCTCATTCCTGCTTATTATTGTTTTTTCTGTTATTTTCATATTTAAATCCTTTTTTGTTTAACCACGAATTACAGTTTTAAGTATTAAGTTTTAAGTATTAAGTTTTAAGTATTAAGTTTTAAGTAACAGCAAATCAATGGCTTACTATTAAGAATTTCAACTATCAATTTTCAATTCTTTTATTACCGAATTATTTTTTTAAATTTTCAACTTTAAATTTTCAATTGTCAATAATTCATACCTGTCTTTCCACGCTCCGCCACGTCAATTCCCAAAGAATTAACGTCTTTAAACTCATCTGATTGCAGGAATGAATACATACCAAAAACATTCCTAATTACCAATTTTTAACTATTAATTTAAAAAACAGATTTTCCGTTTTTTATATATCCGAACTTTTCCATGACATCTTTATGATGGTCAATAATTGAGTTTACCTGTGTATTGTTAAGATGATTTCTCCAGTCACCAATCTCGCCTTTTCTAAAAAACGCTTCAGCTTTTCTTGATTTTTCTTTAAATCCCTTTTCCTTCTCCTGTTTCTGAAGATTGTCAAAACTGCTTTTATCTATAGCTTTTCTTATTTCATCATCAGGCTTATTCAGCTCCATAAATCCAACAGCTTTCTTAAACGTATTGAACGAATCAAGTTTCATATCTTCATATCGCAGAAAACAGATAGGAATTGGGGAATTCATCCAGCTCAAAACATGTCCGCTCCAGGATAACAATACCTGCCTAAGTTGGTCAGGTAGGGAATTTTTCTTATCAGCCAGAGCAAATTTGTTGTTATTCAGATTCTTTACAGACTGTTCTATTGTACAGCCATTATGAACTGAAGCAGAAACAGCCACATCAAGAGGATTACGAATAATATAAACAGTTCCGTAACTCACATCAGGGGGGAATATTCATTCATCATTCTGATTTTTTATATAGGCATCATGGATCTTGTGATAAGACTTCTCTTCGTCCTTAACCTCAGATGAAATATTTCTGTAAAACTCAGGCCTCATAAGGTCAATTTCATCATTTGACAGGTCTGAAGATTCTATACTCAGAGATTCTTCAAACATGCTTCTGCAGCTTGCAATCGGCGTTGAATAAAGAGAGTTTATATCCTGTTCCTCTTCTTTTTCGGAAAGAAGATTAGACAGAAATATCCTGAACCAGGTATTCCCCGACTTCGGATAGGAAGCAAGCCAGACTATGTTATTCATAATTGAGAATTGAAAGTTGAAAGTTGAAAATTAATAATTGAAAGTGATTGACACCTATTCATCATAATTGAAAATTGAAAGTTGAAAGTTAATTGATCGCTTAGTTTGTTTATGAATATAAATTTTGTTTTTTCCACCTTACTCATTCTCCATTCTCACTTTTCCTTTTTAAATTGTTTAAGTGATTTTTTTGAGGATTTCACGATACTTGCTAACAGCTTAATCAACTCAACAATGTTTTGATGAATAGATAGAAAACCTGCTTCATCGATATATTCACTGTCTTTTAGCAGCATTAGCCAATATTCAGTTTCATTTGCTTCTTTTAGAGCAATATTCATTTTATTAAGAAAATCTGCCTTTGACTGTGCATGCTCAGCTTCTTTTATTAAAGCTCCGATTGCTGTTCCACTTCGAAGTACCTGTTTTGATAAAATAAATTCTTTTCCCTTAATCAAATGTTTATAGAGTTTTATAATTCGTAAGGCAAAGTCATAAGCTTTATCCATTACAATGTTCCCGCTTTTCTCAGTCATTTTCAATTCTCAATTTTCAACTTTCCATTTACCTGAGCATGTCTTCTTCAATTTTATCTATCAGTCCTTTAAAGCGTCCCTCTTTCGGACGTGTTACTGTTTTTACTTCAACATTAGAAAGTAAACACATCACAGTATTGAAAAATTCCCTTTTCCTGTTCAGCCCTTTTATAAATTTTCTTCTGTAGGCATGACGCTCAACCCTGTTGAACTTCTCTTTTCCCTTTAGAGGTTTGGAAAAATCTATTGATTCTTCATTATGAGCATTAAGTATATAGATTTTATGGACAGGATAATGCTCTTTTAATCCTTCATTATTTAATGGCAGATAGTATTTTTCAAATTTATTACGAACAGGAGTAAGGCCATCTGTTGCTTTATTAAGCATGTTTAACGATTTTTTCCAGAGTTTTATATCTGTTTTTGCTGGAATCAATACAGCTCTTTTGCCTTCAAGTTTAACTGCGCTTATATCATCACTTATTATCGTATAGCCTCTGTGCATCAAAGCTGCTGCAGTAGTTGATTTTCCCGCTCCTGAAATTCCGAGGAAAAGAACAGCTCCCTTTTCAGTAAGAACAGCACTTCCATGCAGCGGTATTATCCCACGCTGGTAAAGCGCTGCTCCCATGCAGCTCCCATAAAGAAAAACTAAAGTTTCTTCCGGAACAGTATTATAATTATGAATTATTGTTATTTGATTGCCTGATTCAACTCTGAATTTTCCCAGTTTTGGAAGTTGCAGTTCGAGTAAATCCTCTGCCATGTTGCAGCTGTAATGGTGAATATCTTCTTTAGAAGAAGTGCTTGTAAGTATTTTTACATTAATCCCATTTGAAGTTGAGTTATCATTATTTCCGGAATATAAACTTATTCCAAATAACTCTTTCTTCATTGCTGCTTGAATATTATTCTCCATAAACACACAATCTCAGGTTGTTACTTGCATTTAATACAATCAGTGTAGTCCCTCAGTCAAAAACTTTTTATTTGAAAAAACTAAGTAGTTTTTTCAAATAAAAAGGAATTTTAACAGAAATCAATATGTTTTTCTTATTTTGTATAGCATTTTACATAAATAGGTAACATTGTTACAATTAATGTGTAATACATGTAACGACATAATAAAACTATCTCATTCATAACCGGGAAGATTGAATATGCAGATATATACTAAAAAACTCAAAGAAATAAGAGAGAAGACAGGAATATCGGTAAAATATATTGTAAACAAACTTAATATCAGTAGAAAAACCTATTGGAACTGGGAAAACGGTAAAATAGTACCTACGGGGAAAAGAATAAGAGAACTTGCAAGGGCCATGAATATTTCTGTATCAATGATATCCAATCTTGATGACAACAGAAAAATATCTGAAAAACCAATTGATGAAACTCTATGTCTTGAATTTCATAAAGATGATGAGGGATATTATAATGAAAACATTTTTACTTCGATAAAGGATTCTTTGTCCATTCTGCAAAAAAAACAATTATATAATTCTGCTATTATTAACGTATTGATGAACTCAACTAATGTTATGTTTTATGTAAAAGATCTGGATTTGAAGTACATACTGGCTAATAAAGTTTTTATAAAAACTTTGTCAAATTTAAATGGAAACCAGTATTTCGAGAAAATAGATCGGGATTTTTTTACACGCGCTGAAGCAAAAAAAAATACAGAAGAAGATATGAATGTAATGATAACCGGGAGACCGGTCTTAAATAGAGAAGGCTGTATTCCCGGAACAAGAAAGAAAAGATTTGGGTTGATTTCAAAATTTCCCTTAAAAGATGAGAATTCAAAAACAATGGGTATTCTTGCTACCTTTATTGATATAACCACCATGAAAACTGAAGAAAAAAAACGAAAAACATTAGAGTTTATAATAAACAACATCAATCAAGTGATAGGGTTCTGGGAAACAGGTTTCATTGGCAAAGAAGAGATTTTTATTAATGCAGCCGTAGAAAAGGTTACTGGTATAAAAGCTGAAGAATTTTATAAAGATCCTTTTATTATTGAAAAGCATTGCCATCCCGATTTTGTCAACGCTCTTAAAGAATACAATAATATACAGCATTATCCGAAACAGTTAGATTATAAGTTGATAAGGCCTACAGATAAAGCTGAAAGATGGATAAGGCAAATTTCGTATAAAAAGGGAAGCCTTAGGTTCGGTATAGGATATGACATAACAGAAGAGAAGAATAACGAAGATATCAAAGATTTATTGAAAATTTATATGGATATCGCTAAACCCGGAATATCAATTGCTAATATCAAAACTGGAGAATACTTGTATATAAATAATACCCGCCTAGAAATATATGGAAGAAATAGAAAAGAAATGATAAACGGAGGATTTCAATTCTTTCTAAATAACTGTCTTTATGATAAAGAGAGAAAGTGCTATGATCGGCTTATTTCAATCAGGCAGCAGCTTCTTCAAAATCCATTCCATACAAACATAAATTATCAGATCATGAAACCTGATGGACAGCTAAGATCTATTCATTGTGAAATCTCAACCGCACGATTTAAAGGCAAAGTATGCTCCTTGTATGTCGAATACGATATCACTGAAGGAAACTGTTTTTCAGAAATTTTCTCTTCGGAATAGTTTGATGTTCAAGAAGTTGGAAATACAAAAAAGTTTTTTGTAGAATAAGAATAAAAATCTTTTCCAAAACAGAAAATAAAGTATGATATGGGTAGGATAGTAAAAATCAAAACAATTGTTTTGTAATTGCTTAATGTATTATAACAAGCGATAGAATAAGAAGTTATAAATGATAAAAACAGGGATAAAAAGTGGTGGCGGGAGGTGGATTCGCCATATCATCCGATATGGCGCCATGTCGGATGACATGGCGAACCAAAATTAATAATGACTAACGCTTTTAAGGTAATCTTTTATTTGTTGATGGAGAAATCTTTTTCCTTCAGTAGTTTTGAGATATCTTTCTCTTCTCTCAGCATCTGATTTGAGTATATATGCCTCGTAATGTATCAATTTTATTGGCAGCCTTTGAGAAGTAAATTTAACGTTACCAGATTTATGTTCAGTAATACGTCGTTTCAGATTATTAGTAAAAACTGTATATAACTGATTATTATTTAACTGAAGTATATAAATATAGAACATTTTTATTTTTTAAGAAAAAAGTGGTGGTGGGAGGTGGATTCGAACCACCGAACTCGTAGAGGGCAGATTTACAGTCTGCTGCGTTTGGCCGCTCCGCAATCCCACCACTATTTGGAGCGGGTGAAGGGAATCGAACCCTCCTTGCCAGCTTGGAAGGCTGGTGCATTACCACTATGCTACACCCGCTTAATGATGAAGTTAAAATTCTATTAACTTTTAAAAGAACACTTTTATAAAAAAAGTGGTGGTGGGAGGTGGATTCGAACCACCGAACTCGTAGAGGGCAGATTTACAGTCTGCTGCGTTTGGCCGCTCCGCAATCCCACCACTATTTGGAGCGGGTGAAGGGAATCGAACCCTCCTTGCCAGCTTGGAAGGCTGGTGCATTACCACTATGCTACACCCGCTTAATGATGAAGTTAAAAAGTACTATTGTTTGATAAATTGTCAAGGAAAATATTCAGATTTTTTCTTAAATTTAATAATCTAATCTTACTGAACAGATTTTGTCGCTAGTTTTTTTGAATTACTGTCTTCATTTTTGTTTAAAACGATATAGTCAGTCATAATATTTACTGTTTCATCCAGATATATATCTTTTGCCGGTATTTCTGTCTCATCATCTTTTGTAAGTTCATTTTTTGAACTAAGCTGAGTTATAAGCTTTTTCTGTTTTTCTGTAGCTTCTTTTTCTTTTAGATATTTTTCCCAGCGTTTCTTTTCGTTTAACGAAACTTCTTTTTCAGACTGTATTTTTTTGAAAAGTTCTATAGAATCTTTCAAATGAATAAATTCTTCATCATCTTTTCTTCTGGCTTCTGACTGTTCTTTTAATTTTGGTAATAAATTTGTTATTTCATAGTTTTTAGTATATTGAACAGGATAAATTGTATCCCATTTTAGTGCATGTTTCATTTTATCCTCACCAATATCCATGTAATCCATAAAAGAAGCGAATATGATATCAGGTGTTACACCCTTGTTTTGAGTTGAACTTCCTGTAATTCTATAGAATTTAGCATTTGTGAGTTTAATTGCTCCTGGATTAAAGCCCAGTCTGAATCTGGATAAAAGTTCGCCTAGGTCAAGGACTGTCTGTACAGTTCCTTTACCATGAGTTTTTTTATCTCCAACAATGATTCCCCGACCATAATCCTGTATAGCTCCTGCCAGTATCTCAGCCGCTGAGGCACTTAGATTGCTTACTAAAACAACAAGAGGCCCATCATAATAACTAACAGGGTCTGTATCATTCTCTACATAAATCTTTTTACGTTGATTCTGGGTTTGAACAATAGGACCTTCATCAATAAATAAACCTGTTATATCTATTGCTTCTTTCAGGCTTCCTCCACCATTCATTCTTAAGTCCAGAACTATTCCGTCAACGCCTTTACTGTTAAATTCTTTCAGAATTTTTTTCACATCTCTTGTAGAACTTTTAAAATCTTTTTTGCCTTGAATTGCTGATTGAAAATCGTAATAAAATGATGGAAGTGTAATAATACCAATATTAACTTTCTGACCGTCTTTTAAGGTAACTTCTTTAATTTCGGAAGAAGCCTCAGAATCTTTTAGTTTAACAACATTTCGATTGATTGTTATTTCTTTAGGGATTGCTCTTGCTCCTTCTGTTCCTTCCAATATTGTCAAATGAACATTCGTTCCTTTTTTTCCTCTGATTCTTTTTACGACTTTTGTCAGAGGCATATCTATAATATCAACAGGACTTGAATCATCTTCACCAACTGCAATTATTCTGTCGGTAGCTTTAAGTTGGCCATCTCTTGCTGCCGGGCCGCCTGGTATTATTTTTTCTACTTTGGTATAACCATCTTCTGAACTTAATAACGCTCCAATACCTACAAAAGAAAGCTGCATTTGGATATTGAAGTTTTCTTCAGTCTGAGGCGACATATACGAAGAGTGAGGATCATATATATGTGCGAGTGTTGAAAGGTAGAGCTCGAGAACATTTATTGCATCGTTTTCTTCCAGATAACGTCTATATGTTTTAAGCCTTTTTAGTGTCCTTTTTTCAGGAGGTTTGTTTAAATAAGCAGTTCTTTTTTTATTACTCTTGTCGTTTTTTTCTGTTTCGGCAACCTTTTTCATGAGCTTGAAAGTTAAAATATCGTTTTTTAGTTTTTTTCTCCATATATTATCAAGATCTGTTTCTGAGTCTGCCCATTTTGATTCACTTCTATCATATTTGTATTTTTCATCTTTTGAAAAATCAAAACCTTTTTTAACAAGTTTTTTAGCAAAATTTTCCCGTTCTTTAACTTTATCTACAAGTGTATTATAAACAATAAATGCAAATTCGGTATTTCCCTTTTTCAATTTGTTATAAAGAGAAGGTGCAGCAAGCCTTCTAAAATGGTTTATATCTTTTTGAGTAAAGTATAAATGATTTGGATCTAATGTTTCCAGATATTCATTAAATAACTGCTCTGATATTTCTACTTCGTTTGTTTTGGTCGTATAATGTTCACTGGCAAGAACAGCTGAAATAATCCTTGAAATAATAGCATAATTATCTTCAGGTTGAAGGTCAGCAAATATATTTATATAAAATGTGCATAAAAGAGAAAAAACGCAGAGAAATAAAATACTTTTAATTTTGCAGGTGTTCATAATATTTATCTTTGCTATGTTGAAAGTTAATAAACAGTAAATCTCTAATCCAAATAAACTATCAGTCTGATTAGAAATTATAGCTTGAACTTAATTCATGTTCAATTAAGTGTAGTTTAAAAGTTTAAAAAAACAATACATTAAAAGCGTCTGACTTTTTTAACTAATACTGTAATTCATGCTGAATATTTATCCGATTCCTTTGTATAAAATACTTAAGATTATAACAATAATACAAATAGATGTAAAAATATATTTTAGCATAAAAGTGTCAAATTTTGAGAATGGATGTTTTGAGCCTTCGTTGATTGCTTTGACTGCATTATCTTTTCCGTATATCCAGAAAAAAGTTCCTTGTATTACAAGTGGAATTATAGGATAAAAATAAATTGTTACAAAATCTGTCCAGTTCCCGAAGAACTTCATATTAAGGGATAATGGTATACTTGCAATTAACATTAGAATTAATGTTATTATAGCAGCTTGTTTTCTTTCTATTTTAAAAATAGACATTAAAGTTTCAGCTGGTACTTCAAATAAATTTATTGCAGAACTTAACGCGGCTAGTAATGCACAAAAGAAAAAAAGACCTCCAAATATTATTCCATATGGAATTTGTGTGCATATTTCAGGGATTGTTATGAAAAGCAGGGCAGGTCCTGAATTCAAGTCCATTTTGAATGAAAAAATCGCCGGCATAATTACAAGAGTAGCAAGTATTGATGCCATTGTATTAAAGAATACGGTCCAAAATGATGCCTTTGGGATATCTGAATCTTTTTTTAGATAGGATCCATACGTTAACATACCTCCCAGACTTACTGTAAAAAAACTTTGTCCCAGAGCCATTACCCAGGTATTGAAGCAAAGTAATTTATCCCAGCTGAAAGTAAACATGTAATAGAAAGCATCTGAAGCTCCTTTGAGGGTTAAACTTGTAATAAGGAGTATTATCAGTGTTACAAAAAACAGGGGCATTGCAATAGCATTACATTTTTCTATCCCTTTTGTTACACCCAGAATAATCGTAATTGTAATTATTAATGTTACAATTATCAATCCTGCAAATGTTTCAGTGCTTCCTGCATATGAGTTAAAATAAGTAACAGGATCTTTTGTAATAATGTCATAATTTTTCAAAAAGAGAAAAGTGTAGGATGCAATCCAGCCTGCAACAACGATATAAAAACTTAATATTCCAAAAAGAGCTATTCCAGGAAGAGTTCCAAGTGCTGTGGCCAGTACTTTATATTTTTTAGGAAAAACGGCTTTGAATGCTGCAGCCGGACCTTTTTGCTGTGATCTTCCAAAAGCGAACTCAGCTGCCAATCCCAACCTTACAAAAACAAAAATAAAAAAAAGATATGGAATTAAGAAAGAACCTCCGCCGTATGTAGAAATTCTCCAGGGAAACAACCATAAATTTCCTACTCCGATTGCTGCTCCTACTCCGGCTAAAATAAAGCTGAACTGACTGCTCCAGGTTTCTCTTTCTTGCATATTTATTAGGGTTCCAGATGGATTATTGTTAAAATAATTTTTATTGCTTCAATTGTTAATTGTTAATTGTTAATTGTTAATTGTTTAGGCTGCCTTTTTCTCTTCTGCTACATTTATTAAATAATCTAATTTAACAGGCTTAACCAGTTTTTCTTTTTTTATTTCTTTAATAAGCAGATCTCTAAGTGTTTCCTGTATATTTTTTATATCTTTAGCGCCTTTGAAGTCAAACTTATCTCCTCCGTTATAAGCAAAATCCAGAGTGGATACTGTATAGTAACTATTCATTTCTATTGGTTTGCCATTTAATAAGTCCATGGAAATGACTTGGTCTCCTTTTGGTTTATTGCTGTCATAATGGACTATTAAACCATAAAATTCGCCTGTTCCATCAATACTGTGTTCAATAACTCTTTTTAAATCTTTTCCGGAAAGTTTCATTGTCATTACCTGGTTGTCAAAAGGCATTAATCCATACATGTCAGTTACTTTTATGTTACCTTTATTTAGGCCTGTTCTTAATCCGCCGCTGTTAGTTATTGCAATTTGTGTTCCTGCTTGTTCTGCCATTGACTTAGTAACCCATGCACCAATTTCCGATATAGAATTGCCACTTTCATTTTTTGTAAGATTTGCTTCTGCTTTTCCTATTGGAATATCTATTTTTTTCATTTCTTCCATATATTTTTTTAAAATAGCGGAAGCTTCTTCATCTTTTTTTAGATTTGCTTTGTTTGTATATATTGGGATTATTGATGGAATTATTTTTTCTAATTTGTTGCTATCATTCAGTTTGATGTTTAAAATGGCAAGTGCTCTTCCGTTAGAATATGCCTGTACAACTGCAATACCATTGATATAGCCACAAACTATTTTATGGCTATGAGCAGATATAACTGCATTCAGCCCTTTTGCTTGTTTGCAAAGTTCGTTTATTTCATCTCCTGTTATTTTATCTCCTGGATTCTCCTGATAAGATGGAATATGTGTTAGAGCTATAATGACGTCAGGTTTACCTTCTTTTGCCTTACCGTTTTTGAGAAAATCAATCCATTTTTGGGCGGCCTCTGCAGTGTCAGTAAACTCAAGGTTTTCAATATTTTTTTTAGCTGTAACGTATGGAGTGTCAACTGTTGCCAGTCCTATAAAGGCAACTTTAATACCATTTTTCTCTATAATTAAATATGGTTTAGCCCATGTTACCGGTTTACCTGTTTTTTTATTTATTATATTCGATGCTAGAAAAGGAAAACCTCCATCCTCCTCCCACTTTTTAAAAGATCCAACTCCCCAGTCAAATTCATGATTGCCAACAGCGGATGCTGCTACTCCCAGTTCTTTCATCATATCAGAGACAGGAGCACCTTTAGTGAGAACTGTCAGGGCGGATCCCTGATAGTTGTCTCCGCCTGCAACAATAATAACTTTTCCGTCTGCAGCTTTGACTTTTTCTTTTATTGCAGAAACAAACTTAGCCATACCTACATCTTTTCCATTAGAAGATGTATCTTCTTCTAACCTTCCATGGAAATCATTAAAGGAAATAATTTCTAAGTTTTTGGCTGATAGTAATAAGGCCAATAACATTAGACATGAAAATATAATTGTAATTTTTAACCTTTTATAAGAACACATACTTTTTTCCTTTAATTTATAAGAGTTTTGCAATTACCTCTATAGTTTATATTGCTCTATCTAGAATATATTTTATAATTTACGAAACATAGTCTTTAAGATAAGAATATGTTTTGGTGAGTTTCCCATTCGTTGCAATTATTGCTCTTTTTATAATGTTATGTTCATCTTCAACTACTAGAGAAGGAAAGATTTTCTCTACCAAAGTTTTACTGAAATCTGCAGATGAATCTCTTGGCAGTTCACTCGGAAGATTATCTACTGCCATTATTGTGATTGAGCTTTCATCAAATGGATTTGTCTCTTTTCCTGTCAACGGGTTGTAGCCGTATATTGGATCTTCAATTGTTGATGGACGTATTGTTGAAGGTATCGAACCTTTAATGTCACATGTAACATCAGCTATTGTTGCTATTTTAAAATCTTCTGCCTGCATATCTTCCTGTGTCATGAGAACAGGCGACTGCGGATCCCAGAAATGGCATGAAATGAGTAGATCTGCAACTTTTGTATATTTTTTGAAGACAGATTTATACATTTTCGGATTATCAAAGAAATGCTGTAAAGTAAATTTTTTACCATCCGTTCTTTCTACATAATCATGAGGATCAACTACAGAAAAAACAGGATGATCATAAGTTTTATTTACGAAATCAACCGGTGAAACTTCCGGCAGTTCAAGATAGTTTAAAATCTCCACAGCACCTGTTCCGGCTCGTCCTTTTCCTGTTATGAGCAGTTTTAGTGGCGGCATTTTGCTTTTAGCTGCGTTAAGTTCGTCAAACATTTCGTAAATATGTTTGAGCTTAGAAGCAGGTTTTAAATTATAAATATTTAATTTTTCTCCCAATGCTTTCAATCCGTTATAAGCACCTATGATTCCCGCCCAGCGGCTAAATGCTATTATTCTAATATGTGATTCGTCTGTTAGGTGTTCATAATCTACCAAAGTAATATTTTTCTTAAGTATTTCTCTGAGCAAATCTCTATTATATGGCTGCTCTTTTGTGGTATGCGAAAAAAACAAATATTTTTTACCTGCTAGTAATTTATCAATTGCTACTTCTTTTACTCCTATTAAAATATCGCAGTGATCTATGTTATCTACCACATTGAGGCCGGCCGATTTGTATTCTTCATCAGGGTAGCATCTGTTACTGCTTGATTGAATATAGAGGTCAACATTAGGATATAAATCAATAATTTTTTTACCCTCTTCGGGGGTTACAGCTACGCGTTGGTCAGGGGGATTTTTTGTTTCTCTAAGTACTCCAATCTTTACTGAGGCGTTCATGACATTGTGTTCCTGATTATTCTGGGTTATAGATGTTTTCATGTTAAATTAAAACATTGTGACTGAGTTTGAAAATAATATTAAGTTATTATACCAATTTTGAGCTTTATGTCAAACCTAAACTGACAATAACTATGTCTGTTATTATCTTGGATAGATATGGTTAAATCAATAAGTGTTTTATAGAAATAATATTTGTTTTAATAGAAAAAGCTGTTATTCTGAAAATATCATTTTTTGTTTAAAACTGCTTGAGGTAATCAGATATGGAATCTTTAAGATTAAAAAGAGTTCAAATGCCGGTTATTCCGATTATTGGACAATGGATAAAAGAAAATCCCGGGACTATTTCACTAGGGCAGGGAGTAGTTAATTATGGTCCTCCTGAAGAAGCTTTTAGTTATGTGAAAGAACAATTTGGGGCAGGGGTTGTAAATAAGTATGCACTTGGTGAAGGTATTGAACCACTTTTAGAGATAGCTAAAAAAAAGTTGTATGCAGAAAATGATATAGTTTTTAATGCAGTACGAAGTTCAATTTTTGTAACTGCAGGTGCAAATATGGCATTTTACAATTTGATTTTTGCAATAGCTGATCCTGATGACGAGATTATACTGTTAACTCCATATTACTTTAATTATGAAATGGCTATTTCCATTGCTGGATGCAAAGCAGTTTGTGTTTCCACTGATTCAAACTACCAACCAGATTTAGCTGCTATAAGAAAAGCTATTACTTCGAAAACCAGAGCTGTTGTGACGATTAGTCCAAATAATCCTACTGGAGTTGTTTATTCACACAAAATATTAACTGAAATAAATCTTTTGTGCCGTGAATGTGGTATATATCATATTTGTGATGAAGCATATGAATATTTCGTTTATGGTGAAGAGAAACATTTTTCTCCAGGTTCTATTAAAAATTCGGAGGATTATACTATTTCTGTTTATTCGCTTTCAAAGGCTTATGGTATGGCTGGCTGGAGAATTGGTTTCATTATTTTACCTAAACATTTGGAAATGGCTTTCAAAAAGATTCAGGATACAAATGTTATTTGTGCGTCAGTTGCTTCTCAGTATATGGCCGTTGCGGCAATGAAGCTTGGTCCTGAATATAGTGTTTCGTATAGAAAAAAACTAAAAGAAGTGCAGAAAATGGTATTCTCACAACTAAAAAAGTTAGGCAATAAAATAACTTTTTCACATTCTGATGGTGCTTTTTATGTTTTTATGCGAATTAATAATACGAAATTGTCATCTATGGAATTAGTGAAAAAATTAATTTTTGAATATGGTGTGGCTGTTGTGCCTGGAGATACATTCGGAGTGTATAATGGATGCTATATTAGACTTGCTTATGGTGCTTTAGAAGAAAAAACAGTGTCTGAGGGGATTGGTAGATTTATTGATGGTATAAGTCAGTTATAAAGCAAACGTGTTTGGTTTTTCTATAAAATATCAAAGCCTCAAATAGAAAATAATCTTTTTGAGGCTCTAAAAAGGTCTTTAAGCTGCAAAAAAGCTAAATATTCATCAATTCTTCTTCTTTGGCTTTTAAGATTTTATCTACTTCTTCGATACTGCTATCAGTTAAATCCTGTATTTCTTTTAATGTGATTTTAAGATCGTCTTCTGTGATATCACTGTTTTTCTGTGCTTTTTTTGCAATATCGTTACCTTCTCTGCGGATATTTCTTACAGCAATGCGTGCTTCTTCTGAACGTGCGCCTACCTGTTTGGTAAGAGAAGCACGTCTTTCTTCACTAAGTTCCGGTATAGGTAAACGAAGTATTTTTCCATCACTAACTGGATTTATACCTATATTTGAGCTGCTGATAGCTTTCTCTATTGTTGGAACAGAGCTTGGATCGTATGGCTGAATAACTAAAAGACGTGGTTCAGGAACCGTAATTCCTGCTAATTCTTTTAATCTTGTGGAAGTTCCATAATAGTCAATCATAATATTTTCAACAAGTGCAGGTGAAGCTTTACCGGTTCTGTAACCTGAAAAGTCTGACTTCATATGCTCAACTGTTTTTTCCATTCTTTCCATCAGATGTTCCATAAGATCATCAATATTGATAGCGCTCATTTGTAAACCTCTCTATTTAATATTTAATAAAATCAAATTTTATGTGTTTATAAAAATAGTGTATAGTCTTTTTTTGGCAAGGAAAGAATAGAAAATTCTTTTAAAAACTCCTGTTTAAAGAAGGTTATTATTTTTGGTTTTTACTTGAATCCACGTTCTAGCTGTTTCTACAAAATTCTCAATTAAAAAATATAATCATGGTTACATGTAATTTTAGAAAACAATGCTATTATTAATCATTTATATTTTATAGGAAATAGTTTAGCTTATTGATCATAATAAAAGGGCTGTTTTTATGGATAATATTAAAGAATTAAAGGCAAGGTTCAATGATGAATATGGGGTTTTACCGGCAATTGTGTCTGTAGCGCCCGGCCGTTTGGAAGTATTAGGAAATCATACTGATTATAATGATGGTTATGTATTAAGTACAGCTACAGATTTAAGTACATTTTTTGCTGTTTCACCTGTTAAAGGAGATGTTTGTACTCTAAATTCGTTTGATACAAATTTGACTGCACAGTTTAAACTTGAAGATATTGCTAATCCTGTTTCCGGTGATTGGAGTAATTATATAAAAGGTGTTATGTGTGAAATAAGTAAATTGCCCGGAATGAAAGATAAAATTACTGCTTTTAATGCCGGTATAATAAGTACAGTGCCTTTATCTGCCGGGATGAGCAGTTCTGCTGCGTTAGAAGTTTCTGCCTGTTTTGCCCTTGGAAAACTGTATGGAATTGAACTTTTGCCTGAAGAGTGGGCTAAGTTAGGCCAGAGGGTAGAGAACAACTATATGGGACTTAAAAGTGGATTGCTTGATCAGTTCAGTTCTATTTTTGGTAAAAAGGATAGTTTAATCTTTTGTGATTTTAGAAAAATTAAAGTATTAAAAACCGTTCCGTTTCCATCAGATTATGTGTTTGTTATTGCAAATTCCATGATTAAGCATAATTTGGTAGAATCAGATTATAACTTAAGACGGCAAAGCTGTGAAAATGCTGTTGTTGGAATAAGAAAAAAATATCCTGAAGTAAAAGCATTAAGAGATGTTACTATGAGCATGCTTAATGAATGTAAAGAACTTATGGATTTTGTAGATTACAAGCGCGCATTGCATGTCGTAGGTGAAGATGAGCGTGTTTTAGCAGGAATTAAGGCTCTCGAATCGGGAGATATACAAAAATTTGGTTCTTTAATGTATGATTCACATCAAAGTTCTATAGAAAATTTTGAGAACAGTTGCCCTGAACTCAATTATTTAGTTGAGCTTTCCAAATCTATTCCCGGATGTGTTGGTGCAAGGTTAAGCGGTGGAGGTTTTGGAGGTATATCGATACATCTAGTAGAAAAAGATAAAGCAGAAGATTATAGAAACAGAATAAGAACAGCTTTTAAAGTTCAGAAAAATATTGAAATACAAACAGTTATCTGCGGAGCTGGTAACGGGGCTAATTTAATTTATACCTAAAATTAATTGGTTTTAGAAAAAATTAACAAATTACCGAGGTTGTTTGTAGCAAAATAAGTCAAAAACAAAAATACCTCCGGTATAACAAAGGTGAATAATGAAATTAACAGTACTTGTCGACAATAATTCTCTCATTGATAAATATTATTATGCTGAGCCTGCATTATCTTTTTTTATAGAAGCTGATGGCAAGAAGATACTTTTTGATGCAGGTTATTCCGATCTTTTCATAAAGAATGCAGAAAAGTTGGGTATTGACCTCACTGAAACAGATATAGTTGCTTTATCTCATGGTCATAATGACCATACCTGGGGGCTTAATCATTTGATTCAGTATTATGATGTTATGTCTTTAATAAAAGAGAATAAGATGATAAAACCTGATCTGGTTGCACACCCTTTTACTTTTTTACCTAAAAAAATAGGACGCTCTACTGTTATAGGTAATATTTTAAGTGATTCCGTTTTATCGGAATGTTTTAATTTAAAATTAACGTCTGAAGTCATAAAGATAACTGATAATTTATTCTTTTTAGGGGAAATTGATCGTAATAATGATTTTGAGGCTAAAAAACCGGTAGGAAGGTTTTATAAGGATGGTTCGTGGAAACCTGATTTCATTCTTGATGATTCTGCTTTAGTTTATAAATCAGAAAAAGGCCTTCACATAATAACAGGGTGTTCTCATGCCGGAATTTGTAATATTGTAGAGTATGCGAAGAAGGTTTGCGGAGAAAATAGGATTGTTAGTATTATTGGAGGATTTCATCTATTGGAACCTTCTAAAAAGCAGCTTGATGGAACATTGAAATATCTCAAAGAATCAGGGGTGGAAAAAGTTTTTGCATGTCACTGTACGGACTTAAAATCCAAGATAGAATTATCAAAAGTTGTAAATATTGTTGAACTGGGAAGTGGAGTGTGTATTGAGTTCAATAGTTAATTTTTTAAGAAAAAATGTGGATGATAATGTATAATAAAAATAAAATGTATTTCAGCTTGATCAGTTTATTTATTGCCCAGTTTTTAATATTATTTTTTTCTTTTCATTGGCTAATAAAATATTATCAGGATACGCTTATTGCAGAGTTTAATGTATACCAGATTTTTATGTCATTCGGGAAATTGGGAATAGTATCATTATGCTTTTCAGTATTTATTATATTAATTATTGTTTATCAGCTTTTTTTTAAAAAAGATCGCCCAAAAGCAGTGTTATATTTAAATTTTCTTTTTATAGTATCCCTTGCTTTTTTTATTCTACAAAGATTATACGGACTACTTTTTATGTCGTATAATCTTTTGATTGTATTGAATACATTTGTGTGGACAGATTTATTTTATCTTGCCTGTTTATCTTCAATTGGTATAATTCTTGGTGTAATGATTCTTTTTGCAAAAGGAGAATCAGCTAGAATAGAATTATAATTTGAAATTAAATAAACTTCTTCTGTTGCTTGCCCAGTGAAGTGATATATACTCCAGTGCTTCCTGGATATTTAGTTCCCGTGTGCTAACTCCTGTTCTTAAATATAACTTAGGGGTTGCACCGTCTTTTACAAAAACAGGACGATGTGCAGGCATTATTATTACTCTGCATATCTCTTTGTCTTCTATTTCATGAAAAACAAGTATTGCCTGTGTGCATACATTTGTGCCAAGTTTTGCCGCAATGGTATTCATCATAGCCTGCTCAAAACCGTCTTTATCTTTCTTCTTCAAAGTTTGATAATCGTTTTCAAGCCCTAATATGGTTCCATCATCTGCGACACCTATTAGTAATGTGCCGCCATCGGCATTCATAAAGCCGGCAAGAGTTTTTATTACTACATTTTCCAGATTTCTATTCAGTTTATTATCTTTGTAATCCCATCTGAAAGAAGACTTAAATTCAGTTAAGGCATTTTCTCCCTGTGATATTAGTACTGGGAAATTTTTTTCAAGTTCCCCGCTAAGTTGTCTGATCTGGAGAGTTCGTTTGTGTAAAGACTTACCTAATTTTAAAGTCAATATTCCCAAACATGCGCCGATAAATAAAAAGGAAAATGTTTTTACAGTAAAATCACCTGTAGAAATCCTGAAAAGTAAATTATAGATATAGTGTCTTAATGTAACATCCTGGGTATGAAGCTCATAAAAATAAATTATTTCGTTTATTGGTAATAAAATAAATACACCTATAAGAATACCGGCTAGAACGGCAAGCACATAAATTGAATAATTACCAAAATATTTGAAAATAAATGCTAAAAATGGATTATCGTATTCTTTATTCATAACTTCTTCCGATTTTTAAATTCTAAATAATTATTTAATTCTACCGGTTTTCTCTGAAAACAAACGGTAAAGGCTCAATAATAGCATAGAATTAATCTATTACAATTGAATAAGAAACCAAACTCGACTAACTTTATTGCTAAGCAAAAAAATAACGATTATGTACGATGGTGTATAAATGAACTGGTATCATAAAAGATTTGATGAGCTTACAAATCATGAGTTATATGAGATTTTAAGATTAAGGATCAATATCTTTGTTATTGAGCAAAACTGTCCTTATGACGAATGTGATGGCAAAGATTATGCAGCTATTCATTTTTTTGCTAAAAATAATAAAGATATAATGGCTTACGCCAGGATACTTCCTCCCGGCATTTCTTTCAAAGAGGTATCAATTGGCAGAGTAGCTGTAAGTTCAAATTATAGAGGGAATGGTTTTGCAAGAAAAATAATGAAAGAAATCATTGACTATATCCATGAATATTATACTGGAACTTCAATAAAAATTGAAGCCCAGGAGTATCTTAGAACGTTTTATGTAGAATTGGGCTTTATTGCTATTTCTGAAGTTTTTCTACTCGATAATATACCACACATTGAAATGCTGTATAAAGTTTAATTCTTCTATATTACTTCAAAATCACATGTAAAATGTCTTAGAAACTCAGGTTGATAGGTTATTCTGTAACCTGGTATTTTATCTCTATCATTCCAAACATTTTCTATTGCTTCAGCAAGATAGTCAAAATGACTTTGTGTATAGACTCTTCTTGGAAAAGCCAATCGGACAAGCTCCAGAGGAGATGGGAATTCATTTCCAGTTTTATCAATACTTCCAAACATAACACTGCCAAGTTCTACACCGCGGATGCCACCTTCAATATATAAAGCATTGACGAGTCCTATTCCGGGATATTGTAATTGTGGTATTTTAGGTAAAAATGCCTTGGCATCAAGAAATACTGCATGGCCTCCTACCGGACGCATAATCGGCACACCTATTTTTTCTAACTTATTTCCAAGATATGTTGCTGTTGCGTGTCTGTATACCTGGTATTCTAAATCCAGTGCTTCCATTAAACCTACAGCGATTACTTCTAAATCACGTCCTGCCAGGCCACCGTAGGTTGGAAATCCTTCGCGCAGTATCAGGAGGTTACGGAAATTTTCAGCCCATTTATCATCATTACATATAAGAAAACCACCAATATTAGCCATTCCGTCTTTCTTACAACTCATGGTTGCGCCATCAACATATGAGAACATTTCCTGGGCTATTTCAAGAAGTGATTTGTTTTTATAACCATTTTCAAGTTCATGAATAAAATATGAGTTTTCAGCAAACCTGCATGCATCCATAATTAGCGGGATATCATATTGCTGCAGCAACTGTTTTACCTCTTTAATATTCTGCATTGAAACAGGTTGTCCTCCACCTGTGTTATTTGTAACAGTTATCATAGCAAAAGGAATATTTTCTTTTCCATATTCTTCTATACAGGCTTTAAGTTTTTCAATATCCATATTCCCCTTAAAAGGAGCTCTTGATGTAGGGTCAAGCCCCTCATCTGTTAGGAGATTGACTGCTTTTGCCCCAACATATTCTATGTTTGCCCTGGTAGTATCAAAATGGCTGTTGTTGGGAACGACATGACCAGGTTTTAAAAGTGTCTGGGCCAGTATTGCTTCAGCTGCGCGTCCCTGATGAGTTGGGAATATGTGTTTTATATTTGTAATAGTTTGAACGGAAGATTCAAATTTTTTCCAGGATCTGCTTCCGGCATAGCTTTCATCTCCCAGCATTAATGCTGCCCACTGCTCGGTAGACATTGCACCTGTTCCGCTATCAGTAAGTAAATCAATGCAGCAATCTTCTGCATCTATTTTAAAAACATTATATTTTGCATTTTTAAGGATTTTTATTCTTTCTTCACGGGAAGTCATTTTTAGAGGTTCAGTCATCTTTATTCTGAAAGGTTCGATAATTGTTTTCATAACATAAGTCCTCGTTTTAATATTATTAAGAAAGTTTATAAATCCTGTTTTGGAATATAGGTGCTTCTAGACTTAATTACAGCAAAAATGGAAAAGAATTAAATAAAAGATAAAACTAAAATTGGGCTTTATGGAAGTCTTCCAACAAACTTTATGTATAAAATTTGTTATTAGCAGAGTGCCGGGCAAAGCCCGACAGGCTGCTAGTGGTGTTTTCGCAAAAGTGAAAACAGTAGGTAAAATCCCAGCAAGGCAGTAACTATAAAACCAAATGTACCCCAGGCTCTTAATACATGGCCAACCGCTGTTTTGGGCAACAGCATTGTAAGTGAGTGTGATATAAGTAAAGCTGCCAGTATTACGGATACAGCTATTCTCATGCTAAGTCTATCAATAGCTTCTCTGGTTTTTTTCTGTTCTAAGTGTACATTGAGTTTCATTTTTCCCAGTTTGGCTTGTTTTAACAGAATATGTGCGGTTTCCGGGAATTCATAAATAAGTTTCAGATAATCTTCTGCGGCATCTGTGAGGTTATAGAAAATTTTCTCTTTACTAAAACGCTGTTTAGCAATTTGTTGTACATATTTGCCTGACATATCAACAAAATGTAAATCAGGATCAAGATCGTAAGCAACAGTTTCTATCGATGCTAAAGATTTCATCAATAGGAACATATTGGGTCTTATTCTTAAGCAATGGTCGGTTAAAACTTCCATCAGACCTTCTACGAATGAACCGAAACTTACATTACCCATAGGATGAAGTAAACATTCGTCTATGATATCAGCAAGGTCTCGTTGTAACGCTTCTCTGTCCGGTTCTTCTTCATAAGTAGTGAATTTTAATATACTTTTCACTATCTTAGGACCTCTTTTCTTTGTAATATTAAGTAGGAACCACGCAAAGTCTGAACGTTCCTGCACTGATATTTTTCCCATCATTCCAAAATCAATAAAACAAAATACATTATTCGGCATTATAAAAATATTGCCAGGATGAGGGTCAGCATGAAAATAGCCATTTATAAACATCTGTCTTAAATACGCATCTGTTCCGCGTTCACCAAGCAGTTTTAAATCATATCCTTCTTCGTTAAGTCGTTTCCGGTTATGCAGTTTTATTCCGTTTATGAATTCAAGAACAAGAATTCTGCTGGTGCTTACTTCCGGGTAGGTTTTTGGTACGTAAACTGTTGGATCGTCTTTGAAATCTTCTGCAAAACGTTTTGTTTGCGAAAGTTCAATTGTAAAGTCGAGCTCTTTTTCTAAGCTTTTCTTAAACTCCATTACTATTTCTGTCGGTTTTTGGAGCATTACTTCGTAAATGTGTTTTTCAAGGATATGTGCTAAATGGTAAATAATTTCCAGGTCAGAAGTTATTTTACGTGTTATATCTGGACGTTGTACTTTTACTACAACATCTACTCCTTTATAAACAGCTTTGTGAACCTGGCCTATTGAGGCAGCAGCTAGTGGTTCTTTATTGAATGAATCAAATATTTCTTCCGGTTCTTTTCCAGTTTCCTCTTTGAATATTTTTTTTACCTTACCATATGAAAAGTGAGGTGCGTCATCCTGCAATTTATAAAATTCTTTTGTATATTCAACTGGAACTAAATCTGGCCGTGTTGCCAGTATTTGGCCTAATTTAATAAAAGTAGGGCCTAATTCTGCAAGCACCATTCTTAATTTTTCAGGTGTGGAAAAGCCACTTACATCGGATTCACCTATTTCGCGTATGGGGATTTTTCCTTTATGAATAAATTTATAAAGTCCGGCTGCTTTTAATTTATTGCCAAATCCGTATTTAATAAGGACTTGGAGTATTTCTTTATATCGTTTGATATTTTTGTAGCTATGAGACAATTTTTTTATTCTGGCTATTCTAATCATTTTACCCCCTTTTTTCGTCACTCTAAGCTTTACTGATAGCGTGCAGGTGTCTGAATGCAAAATAGTTTAAATATTGAAAACATCATAAAGTTTTTTGGCTTAAAACTTTGTTTAAAACCATTCAATTTTCAGTATATTGGATTAAAAAGTAGATTTCAATGATTTTCAGTCAAAAAAAGAGAGATTTAGACGTTTTTAAAACTAGTATTTTAATATAGGAAACATGTAAAATATTAATATTTGCGAACTGTATATTGTTTTTACTGAAATCAAAAATTATAACTCTGTTAAGAATAAGTGAGATATAGAGAGATGGGGTGGAAGAGGGGACTCGAACCCCCGACCTCCTGGGCCACAACCAGGCGCTCTAACCAACTGAGCTACGTCCACCATTAAGGCCGTTTGTTTTCGGGAGATATAAAATATCCTTATTATCTATTCTTTCAAAGGCTAAAAGAGAAATAATCAGAAAAAAATCTACAGCTTTTCAATTAATAAAAAATTTTGAAAGTTGCCATATTATAATTATTCCTCCAAGTGCAAAGCAATAGTAGGCATAAACATTTAAACTGCCTTTTTTTAAAGATCTAAGAAGGATCAATAAGGCGAAGTAGCCGACTACAGCAGATATTATAAAACCTATTATAAGTGTATGTAACGGGAACTGTCCGCCAACTGAATGTGGATTTTTAAAATATGAGAGAATTTCTATAAAAGCAGCTCCGCCTATTGCAGGTATTGCAAGTAGGAATGAAAAAGTTGCGGCAGAACTTCTTGTGAGTTTTTGTGATATTGAGCCGATTATTGTACTGCCCGATCTGGAAATACCGGGAAATATTGCGAATGCCTGAAATAATCCTACAGCAAAAGCCTGGATAATAGATAAATCTCTAATTTCTTTTGTTCCCTCTGTTTTTTTGCTCATACCCCACTTTAGTAAAGAAGCTGTGATTAAAAGACCAAATCCTGGGAATAGCATATTTGTGAAAATTTTATCCTCTATACCTGCTTTTTTAATTAGAATTCCCAATATGCCTGCAGGAATTGTTCCTATTATAATAAGTAGTATGACCTTATGATTTCTTTTTTCCAGCAGACTTAACAATGTTTTAAAATAGTAAACTAATATAGCAAGAAGCGTTCCTGCATGAAGAATTACTGCTAGAAGCAATGATGAATCATCCTCTATACCTAAAATATTCTGACATACTGCTAAGTGACCGGATGAACTGATTGGTAAAAATTCGGTTATACCTTGGAGTATCGCTAGAAAAATTACTTTAATTAAAATCATTATTTGTCCTTTTATTGATTCCTTGTTATTGTTAATATTAAGTTTAATACGTAAAAATGTAATTCTAAAATGAGATTTAACAAAGAGATTAGATAAATGATACCTGAAAAAGTGCTTTCTATAGCTATTAAATGTCTGGAAATTTGGGAGAAGGGAAAAAGCCTTGATGATATATTGGATTTTTCTTTAAAAGGGTGTGATAAAGAATATAGAAGTAAAGTAAGTTCTGTTTTATTTATTTTTTTTAGAAAAAAAGCCTGTGTTGATTATGTAATTGACAGACTTGCTAATAAGAAAATGGAACCTTTTATCAGGAGGTTAATATCCATTTCATTAATTCAGCTTTTTTATCAGGATGGCGTACCTCAGGAAATTGTTGTTGATGTTGCAGTAGAACATGTAAAAAAAGTTCGGAATAAAAGAGCAAGCGGATTTGTCAATGCTGTTTTGAGAAATGCGCTAAGGGGAAAGTTTAAAAGTATTTTAGAAAATGCGCCTGAATATGTGAAATATAATTTATCAAAATTGTTAATGAACCGCTGGCAGAAAAATTTCTCAGATAAAGATTTTTCTTCAATAATAAATATTATTGGAAAGAAGGCTGATTATACTTTCAGGCTTTTGAGTGAAGGAAATGAAAACGCTCTTGAGTCTTTAGAATGTGAAAAGATTGGCTTGAACTATTGCAAAGATATATTTAGCTTTTATAAAACTAAAAGACTTGATCTTATAATTGAGACTGGATTATTACAGAAGGGTAAAATTTATATTCAGGATCCTGCGACTGCTATGGCTGTAAGTCTTTCCAAGGGACTGGAAGCCAATTTTATTCTTGATGTTTGCTCTGCTCCGGGGGGAAAAACATTAATGCTGTCAGAATTATTTCCGAATGCTGAGATTACGGCAGCGGATCGTTCTGCTAACCGTCTCAAACGTGTAGATGACAATATAAAAAGAGCGAATAGAAACAATATTACAACTATTATATCAGATGCCTTGGACTCAAAACTGAAAAATGACAGTTACGATCTTGTTTTTGCGGACGTGCCATGTTCCAATACCGGTGTTATTCGTAGGAGGCCTGATGTTTTATGGCGTTTTTCAGAAAGGCACCTTAATGAAATACTAAAGCTTCAGGCGGATATTCTGTTTTCAGTATCTAAGCTGGTTAAGCCTGGTGGAGCATTGATCTATAGTACCTGCAGTATTGAAAAAGATGAAAACAGGTTGCAGATAGAAAAGTTTCTCAGTAAAAATAAAAACTTTGAGTTTGTTAAAGATGTTCTGCTATTACCATCAGAAGATAATGATGGCGCATATGGAGCATTGATTAGAAGGGGAGAGTAGATAGTTAGACAGTTAGACAGTTAGACCGTTAGACCGTTAGACCGTTAGACTGTGAGACTGTGAGGTCGTTAGACAGTTAGACAGTTAGATTTTGTAAATAAAAGAAACAATGAGCTTTTAAAACTGTTTCTGTGGGCTTGGTATTTGTTATTTAACTTTATTATTTCATTTGCTCAATTCAAACTTTCATCTTTTGTGAAAAATAGCATTTAATTGCAATTGTCGCAGTTGTTGCAAGAAACTTCGTTTTCAAATCCAAAATATTTTTCTATTGATATTCTGCGGCAGGTATTCTGTTTGAAATAGTTAACTATCGCTAAAAGCTTTTTTCTATCATTGAGTATTTTCTTATCATAATTTGATTTATTTGTAAGCTGTTCTGGTAGCTTTCCCGTTAACTTTAGGTTTTGTCTATTAGGAGAACCTTCAATGATATTATATCTTTCAAGCATATTGAGGGCTGTTTCCAGTCTAAAGTCTGAGCGGTTTTTAAAGACAAGCAGATCTCTTAAATATTCCATGCCATAAATGTTGACAGACTTTATATCCTTTTTTAAAATAGAATAAAGTTTGAAATAGAAATCAGGATCAGGATTTGACCATTTAATAAAATCCATATGAATCATGATATCATTTTGGTTATATAACATAAGACAAAGAGAGGGGGCTCCGTCTCTTCCCGCACGACCAATTTCCTGATAATATGACTCTATACTCCCCGGTATTTCGGCATGAATAATATATCTGATATCGGGTTTGTCTATTCCCATTCCAAATGCGTTGGTGGCAAGTATTAAATTATCTTTTTCCCTCATGAACTTATTCTGTATGAACTTTCTTTCTTTTGCAGGAAGTTTGCCATGATATACATAATGCCTGATATTATCTTTGTGCATGAGTTCTGAGAAAACCTCAAGAGTCTTTATTAGGGAAAAATAAACAATACCTGAGCCTTTTATTTTTTTTACGACAGAAAGAATTTTCTCTATCTTTTCATCGTTATCAATGAGTTCTTCTGCTTCTAAACGAAGATTTGGTCTTTTGATACCCTGATGAAATATTTTTATAATTTTTGTAGATACCCCTAGTTTGTCAATAATATCTTTTTGTACTTCTCTGGTCGCTGTAGCTGTAAGAGCAATTGTTAATGGATTACCCAAAAGTTTTCTGAATTCGTTAATTCTGCTATAATCAGGACGAAAATCGTGTCCCCATTCGGATATGCAGTGTGCTTCGTCTATTGCCAAAAGTGATATCTTTGTTTTTGTTAATGATTCTATGAATTCCTGCTTTGTGAAACGTTCAGGTGTGACATAAAGCAGTTTTATCTTTCCATTAATAAATAGTTTGAGACGTTGTTCTCTTTCTTTCTTTGAAACTGTTGAATTTATAAATTCTGCAGGTATTCCCCTTTTTTTCAATGCATTAACCTGATCCTGCATTAATGCTATTAAAGGACTTATAACAATAGTTCCGCTGTTGAAACAAAGTGCCGGTATTTGGTAGCATAGAGATTTACCAGCACCTGTTGGCATTATTACCAGTGAATGACCGTTCTGGGTATACAATAACCTGTTAATGACTTTCTCCTGGTTTCCTTTAAAACTTTCAAAACCAAAATATTTTTTTAAGATGTTAATCGGTTTTTCTATAATTGTTCTGCTCATATTATAATATTAGATACTTTTTGTTTTTTGTTTAATTATTTCATTAACTAATGTTTTAGTATATAATATAGCTTTATAAAAATAACTTTGAAATGAAACGTTCATATTTAGCTAAAATGTATATTTACATTCTTTATAGGTATAGCTTAAGTCTTTTTTCATTATTTGATTTGATTAGGAGAGTGCGGTGAAAATACATACAAGGAAGATAACTGAGCTGAGAAAATTAAATAAATTGACAATAAATCGTGTGGCAGAGCTTTTAGGCAAGGCAAGAAGTACTGTTTCAAATTGGGAGAATGGTAAAACAGAGCCTTCTAAAACTGATCTTATAGCTCTTGCACAGTTATTTGATACTGAAATATCAAGTATTTCTGAATACAAAAATCTTCCAATAAATACTCCTATAAGTGAAATTGAACAGGATTTAATTAATATTGAATCGGCTAAACAAAAGTTTGTAAACGAAATGAGTAAGTCTGATTATGATCCCGAACAAGCTATAGAATTGGTTGAAACTTTAATAAAAGAAAATAAACGTCTTTCATCTAAAAATCGTTCATTGCAGAAAAGTAATAATAGGTTTGTTTCTATAATGAATTCTGTCCAGGAAATAATATATATAAAGGATTTAAAAAGAACTTTCAGAAAAGTAAACGATAAGTTTATAGAACATCTCAAGCCCGGATATACGGAAGAGGATATTATAGGTGTAACTTCTATTGATATTTTTGGAAGAAGAGAGTTTGAAGAAATAATAAAACTAGAGAGCAGTGTTTTTGAAACTGGGAGTAGAATTGTAGACATTAGAATAAAAATACCGCAGAGTGCAGGGAAAAAAATAGGGCTTATCTCTATAGAACCTATTTTTGATGATATGGATAAAGTGTCAGAAATTGCTGTAAGTATCAAAAATATAACAGATATAGTAGAAAACATTGATAAACTGGAGCAGCTCAACTCTGTTAGCAATAAACTCGAAGAGCAAATATGGATAGCTACAGATAATCCGTTTAAGTACAGATTCATAGGGGGAAATAATTTCGTAGAATCATATGGAATAACGAAGAACGAATTTATAAAAGACCCGCTGTATCAGTTAAAGATAATGCATCCTAAAGATAAGGCAAAATATAATATTGATGATAAATATTTTTCGTTATTGCCCGGTGAATATATTTTTAGAGTTATTCATAGTGATGGAGAAATGAGGTGGATTGAATGCAAGGTTTTTAAAACTACTGACAGTAACAACAGAACAATTCTTTATGGCGTTAATACTGATATTACAACAAGAAAAGAAAGTGAATTGAAACGGGAGATAATGGAAAAGGCCATGTGTAAGATAGAAGATGCAATGTGGGTTTATGACTCAAATATTAATTGTATTCTTATTACTGAGGCAGCTGATAAACTTTATGGCGTTTCTTTTAAAGATATTGATGATCCTATTGAGTATTGGCATGAGAGAATTTTGGCGCCTGAATGTAGAGAAAATTATATAAAAAAGTTTAATGACTTTGTCGAACAAAAGAAAGATAATCCTTATTTTGTTCCTGAAACTCTGATTTTTAAAGCATTAATGCCGGATGGCGGTTATAAGTATATTGAAAGTATCTTTACCTGCATGGAATTCTATGATGAAATATATGATATTGCTGTGGATAGAGATATCACTGAACACTATAATGTTCAGCTAAAATTAGAGAAAATCAAATCATTCCTTGATTCAGAGAAAAGTATTCCGGTGAAGGCAAAGAATTATTTAAAAAGTTATATGTAAAATTTAAACTTTAAGAAATCAAATAATCTAATATTAAAAAAAAATAGTTTTATACTCAAAGCAAAATGGTTTTCGAAAAATTTGATAATTATCGAGTTTGATTTCTCGATATATTATACCCAAAACAAAATTTTTTTCGAAAAATTAAGCAGTTATTTGAGTTTGGTTGCTGCAAAAAAAATCAAAAAACTTAAATACCTTCGGTATACCAAAATTTAGAATACTTTCGGTATAAATTTAACTGTCCGTTATTGCTACATTCTTTATGTAGTTTCTTATCAAATGTCTTCTGGTTAGTCATTTATTTCTTATCAATATAGTCATGTATTCATGATATCCAGTTTAAGAGTGATATTTTTAATAATTATCTAAATATTTTGAACTTAAGAAAAATTAATGAAATAGTAAACAATTGATCAATTGTTTACGAATCTAACTAAGGGGTATTAGGATGGAACTTAAGAACGAAAAAATATTACTGGAAGCAATACTTGATTATTTAGCTGTAACAGGTGTTGAAATAGGAAATAATGAATTTGCAATTGAAACTTTTAGGGCAAATAATTGCACAATAACTGACGACTTGTTTGTAAAAATACCTGTCGATGTAGCAAGACAAGCTCTTTCCAGCGTTCCATCATCTTTTAAATGGTGGAATAGAGCCGGAGATGATTATGTTGCTTATGGCGGTAAAGGTAAGAAAATTGTTGTAGGCGACATGAGGGCTCCAAGATATTTTGATCCCGTTACAAAAAAACTTCAACCTGCATCAGATGAAGCATTAATAGATTCTGTTAAGTTAATGAACTATTTAGAGCATGTTGATGTAAATGGAAATTTAATTGCAACGGATAATTATAATTTTGATAGTGCAAATGTAATCTGTAATACAAAAATGCCAATGATGCTGGGTGCCGGAAACAGTGCAGCTGAAATGGAAAATCTGATAAAGATGGCATTGGTTGTAAGAGGAAGTAAAGAAGCTCTTATAGAAAAACCATTTATTGTTCCAATAGTCAGCGGTTTAATGTTGAAATGGCCTGACTTCTGTTTGGAGCAAATACGTCTTTGTGTTGAATATGGTGTTCCGATGTTTTCAACTACAATGCCCGTTGGCGGTGTTTCCGGTCCTGTTACAATGCCTGGAAATATTCTGCTTGGTGTATGTACCACATTTTTTGGTATTATTTTAGCACAGTTAGCAAAACCCGGACATCCATGTGTTGATATGTATCATTCCACTTATATGGATCAGGCAAACGGTAAAGTTGGAGGTATGCCTGAAAATTATATTGGCGAAGATCTTAGAATTTCAATGCTGAACAATCTTCTTGGTATTCCTACTTGTGATGGAACCACCCCGTGTTCAAATGCTCTTTCATTTAATCAGGATGCAGTTTTTGAGATATCTTATAACTTTAGGGATTCATATCTAGGTTTAACAAAAGGTGTAACAGATGGATACTGGGGAGTAGGAGCTATTGAAACCGGTATTATTTATTCTCCTCATGCTTTGCTATTTGTTAATGAACTGATTGACATGGCACAGAAGGAAATAAAAATGATGCCTGTTGAAATTAATTCCAATACTCTTCCTATTGATTTAATAAATGAGGTAAAAGGAGGAGTTTATATTGCTGAGGAACATACACTTAAAAATATGAATAAGTGTTTATGGAGAGGTAAGTATTATCACTATGAGAAAACGGATTCTTCATTAGATATGTTTGACCGATTGGATAAGGCTTATTTTGACGTTATGAGTAAAGCTCAATTGGATAAAATTGAGCCTGAAAAAGAAGAAGAAATAATGAGAATTGCTCGTGAAGCAGAGTAAGTAATATTCTGTAGTTTTAAACTAAATTAATAATTCGTATATAATAATTTGGAGGTTTTTAAGATGGATAATAATGATGTGCTGTTTCAGGCTATATGCGATGGAAATAAGGAAAAGGTAGTAGATTCAATAAATGAAAAAATAAATGATAATATAAATCCATTGACAATATTGAACGAGACTATGATTCCAGCTATGAAAGAGATTGGCGGGATGTATTCAAGAAGCGAAATATTCCTTCCTGAAATGCTTTATTCAGCTAAAGCTATGCAGAATGGTTTGAAAATATTAGAACCTCTACTGATTAAGCAGGGATATGAACCAAAAGGAAAACTGGCAATAGGAACTGTTCAGGGTGATTTACATGATATAGGTAAAAATATCATAGTTATAATGCTCAAGGGGGCAGGATATGAAGTTGAGGATCTTGGTGTTGACTGTAGTTTGGAAAAGTATGTTGCAGCAATTAAAGATGGTGCTCAGGTTATACTTTGCAGCGCTTTGCTGACTACTACTATGCCAAGAATGAAAGAGGTTGTAGATTATTGCAGTAAGCATCATCCCGATGTAAAAATAGTTCTTGGGGGTGCCCCGGTTTCTCAAAAGTTTGCTGATGATATTAAGGCTCATGCTTATGGAGAAGACGCTAGTTCAGCTGTTGAAATAATCGATGGATATTTCGATAAATAAATATATATAGATATTACAAGTATTATACCGGAGGTATTCTAGATTTTGGTAATATATCGAGAAATCGAACACGATTATTATTAAATTTTTCGAAAACCTTTTTGTTTTGAGTATAATAAAGAATTGGTGGTGAGATTTTATGGAGCAGAAAAAGGAAGCATCTCAGACTTCATTAAAATATAAAATAGGTCTTATCCTTATAGCAATAAGTTGTGTTATGCCCTTTACCGCTCTTGTTGTTCCTTTTCTGGATTTGCCGACTACTATAACAGCTTTTGTTACCGGTATTTTGGTAATAGGTGGGCCTGAATTGATATTTTTCTTAGGTGTGTTTTTTGCCGGTAAAGAAGCAGTACAGCTTGTCAAGAAGAAATTATGGAAGCCTGCAGGAAAAGTAAGATATATGACAGGAGTGGTAATATTTATAATTTCTATTTTGACAAACTGGATTTGTGCTTATTTGGAGGCAACTGATATTGTAGATATAAATCTTCATGCACAACTTTGTATAATGGCTTCATTTGATGTTATGATGATAATTAGTCTGTTTGTGATGGGGCCTGAATTTTTTATTAAATTCAGGAGTATTTTCTCCTGGTCTGGTGAAGAATTATCCAGTAAGAAATTAGATAAATAAAAAATATTCAAATTAGTACTGACTGATATGTATTTATTTGTTATAATTACTTTTTAATCAGTAAAGGTATACCGAAGGTATTCTAACTTAACTTTCGGATTTAATAAATACCAGTTAAGTTATTTATAATAAGAGAATTAACCTTAACATACAGTATATTATTAATGCTACTAAACATTTAATAAAAATATTATAAAAAGGTTAATTCAAAATATGAATAATACATTAACGCCAATATCGGATAATTTAAAACAGGATTATGTTTTTGCAGACAATGAAATTCAAAGTGCAATAAAGTCAGTAAACTTTTTCAAAATATTCAGAAAGCACAGTAAAATATCAAAACGGCATGGTTATTCAGTAGACACAATTATTTATACTCTAATAATCTGGAGTTTTCTTAAGCAAAATTCTATAAGGATGTTTTGTTCTAAATGTTTAAAAGCGTTTTTTCCCGGAGGAAAAGATGTTCTCTATGAAATGATGAAAAGCGAAGAGGTTAACTGGCGTCTTATATCACTTGACACAGCAAAGACTATTTATACTCAAAATAAATTAGCATACGAAAAGGAAAAAGCTTTTGTTTTCGATGATACAATAAAAAAGCGTAGTGGCAATAAAATAGAAGGAACCTCAAACCACTTCGAACATTCAGAATGCAGGACCGTAAAAGGACATCAGATGCTTGAGCTTGGCATTTCGTTTAAGAATGGTTTTCTTCCATTAGACCGTCAGATTTATATTGGTTCTAAAAAAACTCATTATCTCAATGAAGAATTAAAAAATGAGAAAAGCGCTGTTGCAAAAGACTTTCATTCAGCGAAAGAAAATAATAAAAATGAAATGTTCCGTTTAATGCTAAAAAGAGCAGTAAGGCATGGTTTTCAGGCAAAGTATACGCTTGCAGATTCCTGGTTTAATACAAAGGAAAATATTAAAACAGTAAAAGATCTTGGCATGACAGGAATTTTCAGAGCCAAAAGAAGCAAAATGCAATATAGTCTCAACGATAGAAAGTATTGCCTGAAAGAGCTGTATCTCCTCATAAAAAGACGCTTTAATAAAAAGAAAAACTGTAAATGGAAGACAGTGTCTCTTATTGTTAAGCTCAATATATCAGATGACAATATAAAAGAAGAATGGATAGATGTTAAACTTGTATTTTCTGCTCCCCGAAAGCAAAAGAAAGAGCAATGGGCTGCATTTTTAAGTACTGATACAGTTTTAACAGATGAAAAAATTCTTGAAGTATATGCTATGAGATGGGCAATAGAGGTCTATTTTAAAGAAATAAAGCAGAATTTTGGATGGTTGAAAGAACAATCACCGGCATATACATCTCATTACGCTTCTATTCATATAACGGCTGTGCGATATATGCTGCTCCTTCATGGAATGATTTCTGAAGGAGATATTACATTTGCTGAATACAGAAACAGTATTACAGATAGAATTGAAATATTAACTTTTGCAGCTATGCTGTGGAAATTATTTAAAAACATCATACACGGTGTACTTGATTCATTTGAAAAAATGATAGGGAAAAATACTTTAAACAAAATAAAAAATAAAATCTCATGCTCTATTGAAGATATGCTTGAAAAAGCTCTTCAACTTGATGATAATTACATTAAAGCAGAGATAAAAGCGGAAAAAGTTGGGGCTTTAATTTAAGAAATTAAAACCCGAAACTTTAGTTCTAAATTTTGGTAATATATCGAGAAATCGAACACGATTATTATCAAATTTTTCGAAAACCTTTTTGCTTTGAGTATATTTATAAAAATCTATATTATTACTCATTACATATTGGATAATTTCTGAAAGGAGAAGGGTATGACGGGCAAAGAAAGAATAATCAATCTGTTGAAAAAAGAAACAGTAGATCAAATTCCATGGGTTCCATTTGCCGGAGTTCATGCAGGAAAACTCAAAGGATATTCTGCTAGAGATGTTTTGCATGACAAGGATAAACTTGTTGAATCCCTTTTAGAAGTTAAGAAAATTTATCAGCCTGATGGGATGCCGGTTGTTTTTGATCTTCAGATAGAAGCAGAAATCCTTGGTTGTGAGCTTTTATGGGCTGATAATAATCCACCTTCAGTAAAGACACATCCTCTTCAGGATACCAAAGATATCCCATGTCTTTGTACTGTACCTGCTAAAACAGACGGTCGTATTCCGATGATATTGGAAGCTATGAAGGAAGTAAAAGAAAAAGTTGGTGATGATGTAGCTCTTTATGGTCTTATTACCGGGCCGTTTACTCTGGCATCTCACTTAAGAGGGCAGAACTTCTTTATGGATATGATAGAAGATCCTGAATATGCTCAAAAATTATTAACTTTTACTACTGCAGTAGCGAAAGCAATGAGTGATTATTTTATTGAAGCAGGAATGGATGTAATTGCTGTCGTATGTCCTCTGGTTTCACAGATTTCACCAAGACATTTTAAAAGATTACTGCTTGAACATTATAAAGATGTATTTGATCATATTCGTCAGAAGGGCGCTTATTCTTCGTTTTTTGTCTGTGGTAATGCTACCCCGAATATCACACCGATGTGTATGACGAATCCTGACTCGATATCAATCGATGAAAATGTAGATTTAGTAGAGGCCAAGAAAATAACAGATGAACATAATATAGTTATCGGAGGTAATATTCCACTTACTACTGTTATGCTTTACGGAACACAGCAGGATAATATGAAGTACGTTGTCGATTTGCTTGATAGAGTGGAAAATCATGGCAAATTGATAATAGCTCCAGGATGTGACATGCCTTATGATCTTCCTGTGGAAAGTAGTATTGCAGTACAGCAGGCTATACGTCAAACAGATGAAGTAAGAGTAATATTAAAGAATTATACAGAAATAGCAGATGATATTGAAGTAGAAATACCAGATTATGATAAGTTGGATAAACCGTTTGTGGAAGTTTTTACTCTTGATTCAATATCATGTGCTGCCTGTACATATATGATGGGGGCAGCAAATGATGCAAAAAAACATTTTGGCGAGAAGATTGATATTATAGAATATAAATTTACTGAAAGAGAATCTATTGCCCGCTGCAAAGTTATGGGGGTAAAAAATCTTCCAAGTATATATCTAAATGGAAAACTTGCATATAGCTCCATAATACCCAGTAGACAGGAATTATTTGCAAAGATAGAAGAGTTAATGTAATAACGGCTTATTTAACAAAAGGCGTTGGCAAGTGCAGTAGGATTTACAGATAGTCATATTGTTGAAATTATATTTATTCAGTTTTAAAAAGCAGTTGATGATACTTATTCATTAACTGCCTTTTTTGTTATTAATCAATATAATCAATTGAAAACTATCATTATTATTGTATTTTATCAACCTTGTTAAATTATTTGAATATTTAAAGGGAGTTTGAAATGATAGACTAAATTAAACATGCATTATTAGGTTATTGAGATTAATTCGATAATTATATCTATGCTGTTATTCTGTCTATTGAAAAACTTCTACCTTCTTTTTACTGACCATTATTATTCCAGTTAAAAAAGTAATGATCTTTTTCTTTGTATAGCAGTGTATTCGAATTACGAATTAATTTTATTGAATTAAGTTGCTGAAATAATCATAAATCAGCAATTATAAATCATAAATGGATAGGGGGAGAAACAAACTGTTATGCTTAATGAAAAATTTTTAACTATATTAAATATGAGCTTTATGTATGATAGCTCGACACAATACTTATTTGAAAATATTAATGTTACTTTTGCTCCGGGATGGACAGGTGTTATTGGGCCGAATGGTTCCGGTAAAACCACACTTTTAAAACTTGCGGCCGGATTGCTTGAACCTGATTCAGGGACAATTTTAAATAATGAGTCGTGTGTTTTCTGTGAACAGCGGATGGATTTTATCTCGGAGTCTATAAGTGATTTTATGTATGCTTATGATTCTTTTGCCTGTAGACTAAAAGCTAAGTTTGATATTGATGACAAGTGGATAGATCGCTGGGATACACTTAGTTTCGGAGAAAGAAAGAGAATGCAGATTGCTGCAGCTGTCTGGTGCGAACCGGATGTTCTTATAATAGACGAACCGACAAACCATTTGGATGTTACTTCAAAGTTATATCTGTTTGATTTAATGAATATGTATAAAGGAACGGGTATACTTGTTTCACATGATAGAAAGTTTATTGATGATCTTTGTCAGAACTGTGTCTTTATTGATCCGCCTGAAGTTACAGTTTATAAAGGTGGTTATACTAAGAGTCTTGAACAAAGAAAAGTAGATGAAGATAGAGCTAGAAATGAACTTAAAGTTGCCAGAAGTAATTATAATAAACTTAAAAAAGAACATTCAAAAAGAAAGCATGAAGCTTCGCTGGCTGATGCAAAACGCTCTAAACGTAAAATTGCAAAAAAAGACAATGATGCAAGAAATCGTATAAGAGCAGCTATAGTAACCGGACGTGATGGAAATGCAGGAAAACTTCAGTCCCAGTTAGCCGGACGTTTAAGCCAATATCTTGAGAAACTCAAAACAATAAGAGCGAAGAAAATAGAAGAGTTAGGGATATGGGTTGAAGGGGGGATATCACAAAAAGATACTTTACTTAGCATGCATGAAGATAATATCAGTTTTGATTCCGGATTTGTTCTTAAATATCCAGAATTGTCTATACGAGGTGAAGACAGGATTGCCTTAACCGGCAATAATGGAACTGGAAAAAGTACTTTGATAAAGGAGGTACTCAGACAGGTTCAGGTTACAACCGAAAAGTATATTTATATTCCACAGGAAATAAGTATTGATAAGACAAAAGAAATAATCAATGATGTAAAGAAGCTTTCCAACGAACGCCTTGGTAAAGTTATGGCATTGATAAAAAGACTCGGTTCTGAGCCGGCAAGGTTATTGGAATCTGAGCTTCCAAGTCCTGGTGAGCTTAGAAAACTATGTCTGGCAGTTGGTATTTCTAAAGCTCCTGAGCTTATTATTATGGATGAACCGACAAATCACCTTGACCTGAGTTCAATTGAGTGTATTGAGAATGCTCTTAATGAATGTCCATGTGCAATGCTTCTGGTCTCACATGATTTTTATTTTCTGAAAAAGTTAACCACAATTAGATGGGATATTGAAAATAACGAGAACAATATTTCTGTCTTAAAGAAGGAATACTGGAAAAAATAAAAGTTTGTCAATTTTAAGAGATTTTATTATTTTATATTTTCATTCCAATGTTGATTTACGTCTTCAACAATTGAAATATTATCATCAAAGTATTCATATGATGATCAAATCGTGACATTATTAATTCTATTGAATCAAAATTTCTGATTTTAGTGTTGGTATAATATAAGAAAATGGACATAAGATTTCCTTTTTTTTAGAAACTTAATGACCAATTAGTAAGAATTGTATTTTAGAAATTAGAATTGACTGTAACTCCGATGTTAATTCTAAATGTTGATGAGTAATAAAAATTAAATCGTATCTTTCTGAATAAAGTTGATTCTTAGATAATTTATTGAATTTAATTATATCTTGAGCGATTAATAGAAATAGATCGGGCTCATTATCGTAGTTTCTTCGTTGGTACTGTAAATTTTAGCAAGATTTTTTAATTCAAATGAGAGGTGGTTTAATGAAAAGACATATTTCTTCTATAGGCTTGCTTTCTGTATCCGTTAGCGCAATACTTGGTTCAGGTTGGTTGTTTGGAGCGTTTTACGCAGCTAGAGATGCTGGTCCAGCATCCATTTTAGCTTGGATATTGGGTGGTGTGCTTGTATGTATTATAGCATTTACATTTGGTGAAGTATGTGCCTTGATTCCTATTTCTGGTTCCAGCGTGAGAATACCTAATTTTACTCATGGTAAGGTTGTTGGAATTTTCTTTTCCATGATAATTTGGATTTCATATGTTGCTTTAATGGTTGTTGAAGTACAGGCTGTTGTTCAATATACAAGTTATTTTTATAAAGGGCTAGTGTATCAGGAAGGAGGATTAAGTTTTAGTGGATATATCTTTGCTATGATTTTGATGTTTATTGTAGCGGTATTAAATAACTTTTCCATTAAATGGCTTATAAATTGTAATACATTTTTAACAATAATAAAGATAGTTATTCCTGTTGGTATTAGCTGTGTTCTTTTATACTATTTTTTCTCAATTCCTAATATTATTCATCCGGCACATACTGAATTTGCACCGTATGGTTTTGAAGGAGTATTGGTTGCTATTTCTTCAGGAGGTGTTATTTTCTCGTTTAATGCATTTAAACAGGCTGCGGAGCTTGCAGGAGAAGCTAAGAAACCACATTTTTCTGTGCCATTTGCAATAGTTGGTTCGATTCTTATATGTGTATTCATTTTTCTGTTATTGCAGTCTGGATTCCTTTCTGCTCTTGAATTTTCTAATCTTGACCATGGTTGGGCACATATTATACTTTCGGATAATAATAGTCCTTTTGCCAGCATTTTAAAACAGAGCAAAATTTTATGGCTTTTACCAATACTATTTATAGGAGCAATGATTTCTCCATTTGCAGCTGCATTAATGTATTGTACAGGTGGAGCAAGGTCTCTTTTTGGTATTGCAGCAAATGGCTGTGCTCCAAAAATCTTTTTGCTTATGAATAAAAGGTCGATTCCGTTTTATTCGATTTGGGTTAACTTCATATTAGGAATGATTATTTTTCTCTTCTTTAAAGGTTGGGATGAAATAGCTACGCTGCTTACATGTCTTTTTGCTATCTCTTATGCTGCTGCGCCGATTTGTATGTTGGCTTTAAGGTATCAGGTTCCTAATAGAAAACGTCCGCTTAAACTTCCCTTTGGTCTTTTTTGGGCATATATAGCATTTTATATTTGTACTCTTTTAATATACTGGACAGGCTGGAGAACAATTATGAGTGTAGATTTCTTTTTGTTAGTCTGTTTGGCAATAGTTATAATTTTCCATTTTACTCAGAAAATAAAAGGAATAGAAGATAAGTTGAATTGGAAAGCTTCTTTGTGGATGTTCCCCTATTTTATTGGGATTTCTGTTTTTTCTTATATTGGAAACTTTGGAGGTGGTTTAGGTCTTTTAGCTCCAATAGTAATGTTGATTTTAATAGCTGTTTTTTGTATTGTTATTTCAATATCTGCTGTAAAATTCAGGGTAAATGATAAAGAAGCAGAAGCTCTTATTGATGAAGCTCTTGATTTTAATAATTCTGATGATTAAATAAATCTATTTTTTTGAATTAAATAATAGATTTAATGTGTAACAAATAATGAAAGTATTTATATGATTACAAATAGAAGTGTAAATCCTGTTGGTGAAATTGTATTGAAAAAACATCCAAAATCGTTTTATATGCTATTCTTCTTAGAATTTTGGGAGCGATTCGGATTTTATGTAATGAACACAATAATAATTTATTATTATTTTGTTAAACATTTAGGATTTACTCAGGTTCATGCATTTAATATTTTTGGTGCATTTACAGGCTTTTTATGGGGGTTTATGGTTTTTGGAGGAATTCTGGGAGATAAATATTTCGGAACTAAACGAACCATGATTTTCGGGGCAATTGTATTATTGAGCGGATATTTTTGCCTAGCTTTTGCGGACAGGAATACTGTTTACCTGGCTTTAGGCTTAATTGCTGCCGGAGAGGGGTTATTTAAGGCTAATCCTGCAAGCATGTTGTCTAAGTGTTATGAAGATAATGATCCCAGATTGCATACAGCATATACTTATTATTACATGGCAATTAATATCGGTGCACTGATAGCTTCTTTTCTGGCTCCGATTTTAGCTGAATATTTCAGCTGGAGAATAGCTTTTATTGTATCAGGATTAGGAATGATCTGTGCTTTATCTAATTTTTTAGTTTATAAAAAAGCAATTAAACATATTGGTTCTGAGCCTGATTTGCAGCCATTTAAATATTCAAAATTGATTGTTATGGTTATAATTACAGGCATTCTTACTCTTTTAGCTTCGTATTTACTCAGGCATTTGGACGCAACATATATTTTCTTTTATATTATTGCTGTGTTAGCTTTATTGTTATATTTTGTTTTTCTATTTAAATTAGATGTCTCTTTAGAGAAGAAAAGGATGCTGGTTGCATTTGTTCTTTTAATGGAGGGGGCCTGGTTTAATGTTCTTTATCAGCAGATGTATACTTCAGTTAATTTTTTTGCCGTGCATAATGTGTTTCCTTCATTTTTAGGAATTGATATGAGTCAGGTCTCTTTTCAGGGGTTTGATTCTATTATCATAATTATTTTCAGTCCACTTCTGGCAATGTGGTTCAATCATGGAGCAAGAAGGGGTAAGATATTAAAAATTACTACAAAGTTTTCTATTGGTTTTTTCCTTTGTTCAATAGCATTTCTGGTCTTATGGGTAAGTACATATTGTGCTGATTCTACAGGAAGAATATCTTCTTTATGGGTTTTCCTGTTTTATATATTCCAGAGTACCGGAGAGATTTTAATTTCAGCTTTAGGGTTGGCAATGGTTGCAGAGTTTGTACCTAAAAAACTCACAGGTTTTGTTTATGGTATTTATTTTTTATTAGTTGCAATAGGGAGTATGATTGGAAGCTGGGTTGCTGACTTTTCTGCTCCACCAGTTGCAAATGCAACTTCACTTCAAACTTTGTCCATTTATAACAGTTTCTTTTTATGGTTAGGAATTGTTTCTCTTATTGCTGCTGTTTTTATTGCTGTAATAAAACTGTTTCTGGATAAATATATTGATGATGAACTTGTGAGAAAGTTTGATGAATAGAATAATTGAGGCTTGAAAGACCCTTAAGAAAACTTTATATAAAAGATAATAAACTTCTATCGGGGATTAATATTAGCTTATCGATCGATAATTCATATATTTATTGATGATGATAACACTGTAAAACAATATCAAAGCCATACCTGTAGATTCTTATAACTTTGCTATACGCTTGACAGGAGACCATAAATGCTAGGGTTTGTTAATATAGATAGGATTTGCAAATGAAGAATGATAAACACAGTTGTATCGTATGCGAAAATACCTTTGCTCGAAACGATCTGGTTCCATTTTCCAGAGTAAGAGATTTTGTTTCTGAAATAATCAAACGTGATTTTAGCGAATGGTCTGAAGGTCGCTATATTTGCAAATTAGACTTAACAGCCTACCGAGCCAAAGAAGTGTTAATAATTATCGAAGAAGAAGTAGGAGAACTTTCAGACCTTGATAAAGAAGTATTGAATAGTCTTCAACGTCATGACCTGTTGTCATCAAATATTGAACGAGAGTTTGAAAAGGAAAGAACGCTTGGGGAAAAATTATCAGACAAACTGGCGACATTTGGTGGTAGTTGGAAGTTTCTTATTAGCTTTTCTTTTTTCTTACTGTGCTGGGTTGCTGTAAATTCTCTGGTTATATTTTGGCGGCCAATTGACCCTTACCCATTTATTCTATTAAATTTGCTTTTGTCGTGTTTAGCGGCAGTACAAGCACCGATTATTATGATGAGCCAAAATCGTCAGGAACAAAAAGATAGGCTGAGATCACAGAATGATTACCGGATTAACTTGAAAGCAGAGTTGGAAATAAGACTGGTTCATGAAAAGATAGATCACCTCCTTTCAAAGCAATGGCATAGATTAATGGAGATACAGGCAACACAAATAGAAGAGATTGCCGACATAAAGCAAAGCCTATCAAATCGTTCTACCTGACTGTTATTCGATTAAATTTAGAAAAATGAAAGAAAGCTGATAGCAAGAGCATGGTTTAGAAAGTTCAGGCAAAGATTGTTGTGTAACTAATCTAAACCTCATAATACAAAAACATTAATAATAATTTATAACAATCATAACAGGAGTTTTTATGAAAAAGATTTTAGTCTTTTTATTCTTCTTTATTTTATCAGCAACATTTAATTTAACTGCTGATAATAAACAGCAAATTACTAATTTGATAACAAACAAAATTATTATAGAAGGAGAGGTGGAGAATCCAGGAATGAGCATAGATTTTTCTGGATTACCAAAACACTCTGTAATAAGCAAAGAAACTACTCTGAAGAATGGTCAGATACAGTTTGACAGCTCTTTTGTCTACAAAGGTTATTCTCTGTATGATATTCTCAATAGTATAAATATTGAAAGAACAGAGAGCGGAATTTGTAATAATATTGATTTATATGTTATGATCGAAGGTAAAGATGGTGAAACAGCAATTTTTTCCTGGGGTGAAATCATATATTCTTCCGTACGTTCGCAAAGTATTATTGCGACAGAAGTAACCTCAATTGATCCGCATTTTAAAAAAGCTGACTGGAAGCTGCCTAAGTATTCAAAACTTGTTGTTGCTACCGATTATATAACAGCAAGAAATATATCTTCTCCTGCAAAAATCACTATAAAATCTATTAAACTTCCGGAATCAATTAAAGAAAAAAAGCATAAGAAAAATATGTGTTGTCCTGAATTGCTTGTATTTGATAATGACAAGCAGGTTGCTAGAATTTTAGACTTTCCTGATAGATTTAGTCAATATGTTTATCCATGTATATTTTTTGGTTCAGGAAAAGGTTTTCATGGGGTGCATAAATTTGTAGGTCCTCCAATTAATTTTGTATTAGAAAAATATTTTACAATTAGTAATGAAAACATAAAAAATGGTCTTTTTTCTGTTATAGCAGATGAAGGTTACAGGGGTGCTTTCAGTTTTAGTGAAATCTTTAATATGAATAATCATCAAAACATATTACTTGTTAATTGCCCAGATATTAAAAATGAAGGAAAGTTTAAACTGTTTCCTGGAAATGATTTCTATGCAGATAGAGCTATTAAATCAGTTTCACAGATTCGTTTTAAAAAGAATTATTAGAAGCCTGAAAACTATCATTAGGATAGAAAAATATATATCAAAGGTATTTCGGGCTTTGGCTAAAATTGCCAAAGTAAATCTCGATAATTTATTGATTATTTCGAAACCCAATTAGCCTAGATTCTTTCTTTTAAACTTCTATCATAAAAACGTGTCAAAATTATAAATAAATAACAATAAACAAATTACAAATACCAAATAAATAACAATTTTCAAAAAATAAAAACACAAACAATTAATAACTATGAATCGAATATCTGATTGTCTAAAGTTTGATAATTGAGATTTTAATATTGGAAATTATTTGTTATTTGATGCTTGAATTTTGTTTTTTTGGGTTGCGGGCAGAGCCCGCCTTAGATATAATTATGAAAACAAATGTGTTAAAAAAACTAGAAATAAAAAATGTTGAAGAAACATCTTTTTCATGTCCTGAGTGTTGGAATAGATCAGATACAAAACTCACTGTTTTGATTAATGATGAGTATGAGAAAAGTATGTGCATCTATTGTCATAATAAAATAGCTCATAAGGTATTTGAGGCAAATAATAAGAAAAGAAGAAGAAGAAGTCTTATTGGAAAATTATGAAAATAGCAGCAGATGGAAAATTAAACGTAAAGAGCATAAACAAAAAGTATAAGCTGATATTATACTCGCAGCAATTAGGTTTTCGAGATTTTATGTTTTCAAGCTAAGCTAAAATCTTAATCAAGATTAACTTTTGCAATCGTGCGAGTATATATACAAATCATGTGCATGATTTGCCAATTATCTGAAAATTTTCAGTCAGCAATGATGTCAATTTATCTGAATAATCCTTAATATTTGTAAAAAAAATCATTGTAGTTTTTCTGAATTCATCAAAAGTCTTACAGCAACAATCATAAAGAATATTTTTCCTGTAAAATTTCCATAACCTTTCTATTAAGTTCAAGTTTGGAGAATATGGTGGAATGAAAACAATTCTAATTCTCGAATTTTTGAGATATTCTTTAACCATTTTTGATCTGTAATACCCTGCATTATCTGCAACAATATAAATAGCAGGTGCTAAAGGGTAAAAGGCTTCTATTTGTTTAAACAATTCAACTGTAGAATAGACATTAACAGAGCAATCTTCCCTAATAATCAGATCAAGATTATTGATATTAACTGCTCCGTTAAGATTGATCCTTTTACGTCCTGTATTTGCTCTGACTTCTTTCTCCTTTCCTTTTTCGATCCAGCAGTAAGTTGGCTTAGAATTAAATTCAGGATGTACTCCATCCATAAACATTATTACACTGTCGTCATGCTTTAACGCCTTAAGCTTTTCGTATTTTCTGAGATGCTTAAGTTGTCTATCAGGATCAGGTTTAGCCGGTATTACTTTTGTGAGTTTGTATACAAAACCAAGTCTATGAAGTAAATTTACGATCCCGCTTTCCGAAAAAATAACTCCATATTTTTCTTTCACATATTCGATTAAAAGTTTTGAATCGTTGTAATACATTTTTCCAACATGAGCCTTTAATTCTTTTTCCTGCTCTGTTGTCAGTTTTGTCACCCGACCTTTATAGTCAAATGTTAGAAGTCGGTCAAGTCCTCCTTCAAGATATTTACTTTCATAATTCTTGATAGTTTGATCATCCAGCAAAAGAATTTCTGATATTCTGGTATATGACCAGCCTTTGTCAAGCAGTAAAACAGTCTTAATACGATCCGCAAATCTACGATTTGTTTCATTTCTATGGAGTTCTTTGAGCTTTTCGATTTTAGAATTGGACAGATTCTTTAGTGGGGCGAATAGCCCTATATTCGCTTCTTCATTTCGGAAAAATTTTTAATTTGGGAGAAAACATATACAAAAGCCAGATTATGACAAACTATATCAGCATTGAACAATGATTCAATTTATTTGCTTCATTAAATTCCGAATTTCAAATCGGCTTTTGTATATTATTGATTAAAAATTTCAGCTATTTTAAAGATATGCAGTTGAGTTACCTATAAAAATACCTTTATTTGTTTGTAGAGTTTCAACAATATTTACAACTGGTTTGGAAAAGTAAAATCCCTGAAAATAATCACACTCTGTTAATCTGAGTTTTTTAAACTGTTCTTCTGTTTCAACTCCCTCCGCAATAACTTTGAAGTTAAGTCTTTTTAGAAGTGAGATAATACCTGATACCGCTTGAAAAGATTTATCGCAATCAATATTTTTTAATAGATTTTTATCTAATTTTACAATGTCTACAGGTAAATTCAGTAAGCTGTTAAATGAAGTACAGCCAGCACCATAATCATCAAGAGCAAAATAACCTATACTTTTTTTCTTTAAATTATTAAAAATATCGACTGTTTTTTTCATATCTTTTATTCTTTGCCCCTCAGTCATTTCAAATATTAGATTTTGTTTTCTAACTTTCTTTTTTTCTAGAATATAGTAAAAATTCTCGAAGAAATCATTCTGCTCCAGTTGAGTTCTTGACAGGTTTATTGAGATTGAAATATTATTGAAATCCTTAAGACTGTTGATCTGATTGATTTTATCGCAAGCTTTATCGAGAACCCATATTCCTACTTTGTTTATTACCTGTAGTCTTTCTAGAATAGGTATAAATTTATCAGGCGGAATTCCTGCAAATGCAGTGTTATTCCATCTGAGCAGTGCCTCGATAGATATACAACAGCCAGTTTTATCCACTATTGGCTGATAATAAATAGAGAATTCTTTATTTTCAAAAGCTTTCAGTAAAGCAAGTTCCATTTCTAGTTCTGCTTTGTATTCAGTTTTATAAATCTTATATGAATTTTTATCTCTATTTTTTGCCTTATACATGGCTAGGTCACTGCACTTAAACAATTCATCTGCTTTTCTGCTATTATCTGGAAAAATAGAAATACCTATACTAACAGACAGGTTCATTGTATTGTTATTATAAGTTATGCCATTTTCGAAAGACATATTAATTTTTCGGGCAATTTTTATTGCATTATCCAATGATTTAATATCATTTAAACAAATAACAAATTCATCACCGCCAAAACGACCTAAGATATCAATACTTCTTATACACTTTTTAATTTTATCAATTGCCTTGATTAAAACTTTATCGCCAACAAAATGCCCATGAATATCATTTATTGCCTTAAATTTATCAAAATCTAAAAAAAGTAATGCGAGTTTTTCGTTTTTTCTTTCAGCATATTTGATATAATGATTGACAAGATTTATAAAAGGATATTTATTGATTACGCCTGTCAGGCTATCTTTGAAAGCAACTTCTTTTAGTTTTTTATTAGCTTTTTTAAGGAAATTCTCTATTCTTTTTCTTTCTGAAATATCTATTCCCATACCAATAAGATAAGGTTTCTTATCTATAAAATGAAGCCTGCCTGTAAAGTAATAAGGAATTCTATCCCTTTTTTTTGTTAACAAATCAGTCTCAATACTGATATTTCCGCTGCCTTTGTTAAAAACTTTGTCAATTTCATTTTCAATATGTTCTTTATCTTTGTCTTTTAGCAGATCAAAAAGAGAAGTAGTTTCCATTTCTTCTTCTGAAAGTCCTGTAACTTCCATAAAATTTTTATTCCAATTTATATAACGTTTATCTTTGTCAAACATGTAAAAGATGCCAGGTAGAGATTCTATGGTAGATTGAGCAAATTTCTGTGTCTTTATCAATTCTCTATGTGCCCATTCTATTTCTGTTACATTTGTGTGAATTCTTACAAGACCAATATTTTCCCCTTTTTCGTTTTTTAGAGAGTGAGTTCTTAATAATATGTCAAGTATTTCCATATTATTGTTATACATCTGTAACTGACCTGTCCACTGTTTATTGATTGCAGACATAAGAAAATCTTTTCTCGTGTGGTAGTCAATATAAACAGAAAGAGGATTTTTATTCTCTGGTTTACCGAATAGTTCTTTATACATATGGTTTTTATATATATATTTACCTTCAGTATCTACGATAACTATTGCATCTGAGGACGTTTCCACAGCCTGTTTTAGAAGAGTTAATTCTTTTTTTGTTCTTTTTTTAGGTGTTATATCTTGAATAATTCCTTTTATCTTTAATAAATTATTGTTACTATCGTATAATCCCTGAAAGGTTGAATAGTAATAACCGATAGAACCATCAGGTCTTAAAAATTTCTGTTCATAAGAACCTGTCTTATGACTTTTGACAGCTTTCATTATTAATTCTTTATCACGTTGGTGATCTTCAGGCCATGGTGATAGTTCTAAAATAGAATTTATATTGGGTTTAAAATTATCAGCGTTAAGATGAAATATATTGTAAACTTCATCTGACCATTCTACATATCCTGTTTTTATATCCCATATCCAATACCCCAGATGAGCCATATTTTGTGCTTCTTTTAACTTCTCTTCGCTCTGTTTTAATTTCTCTTCTGCTTTTTTTCGTTCAGATAAATCTATCCAAAGTGCAAATAAAAATTTTTGCTTATTAAATTCGAATGGTTTCAATGTAACATCAACAAATACGTTATCACCGGTTATCATGTTTTTATGGATCCAGTCAAATCTTAGAAAATTTCTTTTAAGAGCCTGTCTCGTCAATTCACGTCCCTTTTCAATAGATTCTTTACTGTCAGGTTGATATTTAGGTGAAAAATAGGCTGGATGTATTCCAAGCATTTCTTCCTTGGAATTACAGCCAACCAGTTGTATTGCTGCATCATTACATTCAACAATACCTTTAGAATTATTATAAATTAAGATTCCTCCATGTGACTGCTGAAATAAAGTTTTGAATTTATTTTCACTTTCCCTTAATTTGATTTCCATTTTCTTTTTATCAGTTATATCGACAGAAATACCGTCAGCAAAGATCTTTCCTTCTTTTTTATAAGTCCCAGTTGATCTATCATGCAGCCAAATCCAATTACCACCCTTTTTCTTTATTCTGTATTCTATATCCAAAGGAATATTTTTATTAATCAAATTATCAAAAGAGTTAAGAACCATGTCAATATCATCTGCATGAATTCTTTCAAGGAAAAGTTTATCTCCCGAGTTATATATTTCCTCCGCTGTATAACCATATATTTTTGCTACATTATCGCTAATAAAAGACGTGCTTCCATTTTCATCAGCTGTCCATATTATCCCAGGGATATTGGAAACCAAAGAGTGATATTTTTCTTTAACAACAGTATTTTCCAGAAGTACTTCCAGATCATTTTCAATGTTCCTTTTAAAAAACTTAATTAGTTTTATGTATTTTTCGCAATAAGAATTTTCTTTATTGTCAAGAACACAGATAGTTCCAAATATCTCTTTATCAGGCCAGAGAATAGGCATACCTAAATATGAGACCATATTAAGCTTAACATCAGGATTATCTTTCCAAATTTCATCGTTTATTGCGTTTACTATTATGAGGGTTTGCTGTTTTCCTACTACGGTTTCGCAATATAATCCTTCACCCAATGAGCAGGTTTCGCCAGATTTATAGGGATTACTGTCATTGATACTTTTAGCAAAAACTTCAATTTTATTTGAATGAAGTTTCATAATAAGTCCGGCAGGAACATTAAGGATTTCAGCCATTAAATTAAGTATTGACTGCCACTGGTTAGTAATATGTTTTGGGATATCTGGCTTTTCAGGATTGGTAATTCTTATTTCTTTAGAAGCGTTTTCTGTTCTAACCTTGACAATTGCTATATTATTCTTCATGGCTACCCCCTCCATCAAAAAAACATGTTTATTATCTTTACAATTATATCTAATAAGGTATTACTTTTCAATTAGTTGGATATTTAAACTATTGATTATGGCGGAATTATATCGACTATTATAATAATAAGTCATTTATATGTGTCTTATGTCTCTGTTTATGTGTGATATAACAGGACAATTCTTATTTCAAATTTCTTTCTATCAATTTTTTTCTTATATTAAGGCTCAAACAATCAAAACAGGAATAGAAGTTTTGGTTAGAAGGAAAATCAATAGTTTAGCTAATGAGCTGATTGCAAAATACACGCTGGTAGCGGAAACGACTGAGTATTTCCCTCCATTTTGTATTCAACACTGGAGTCCTGCTATTCGCAGGGATAAATGGTTTTGTGGCGCCTGTCAGGCGAATAGCCTGGTCAAAACCTAAACACCCAGCGTTTTGCAATTACCACTAATAGAAGGAGAAAAAAAATGGTTTTAAAACAAAGATTTAAAAGAACTAAAATGTCATTGCTGTTGGCTGCATTTACAGTAACGGCTCCGTTTTCAATATTTGCTGTTAGCGATAAAAATGCTGAATTCAGTAGAGAGTACTTAGATAAAGCTTACAGCAGTTTTATTGAAGGTAAGTTACCTATGGCATTAAATGAATTGGAATTTTCGAACGAATGTAATACTACAAAAGAAGCGTTGGTATTCAAAGTACAGCTCGAATATATGATAGGAGATAAAGGAAATGCCACTAAAACATTGAACGAATTAAAGAAACTATACCCAGATGATGTAAGTGGCTATATGTTGAGCGCGATAATTTTTTCATTGGAGAAGAAAGATGGTAATGAGATATTAAAAAATATACAAACAGCTTTGAGAATAGCGGTGTCAAATAATGAACGTGAAAATATTCTAGGAATGGTTGAAGAGGATAATAGTTTTGATTTTTTTAGAACAGTTTGCAAAAAGCAGTATAATGTTTTAGCTCCTGAAATGGATATATTAAAGCTGGATTCTACGTATTCGGAACTTGATGTATCTGGTATATCTCAATCTAATAAGGCTAAATGGGAAGCAAAAGGTTGGGGACCAAGGCTATGGCTGAATAATGAAGATTGCAAAAATCTGCACAATGGAGCTTATGTTGCTGATAAAATATTAATAGTTGTACCTCAGCCTTATAGAGCTATTCTTAAAATAACTTTGAAAATAAGTGATAAGAGAATACAGCATGCTAACAAGGGAAGGGGAGTGATAATGAACTGGACCTGGGCAAATGCCGCAACTGCCTCATTTTGGCTAAATACCAGATAATAAACACAAGGTACAATATTATCAATCTGATAGGTGAATTCAAGGCGGTTTATAATTAAACCGCCTTTTACTGTGGTTATTCATAGTTAAGTTATATTGAATGTAGTAAATAACAATAAAAAATAATAAGAGCCAAATAAACAGCTATTTTTATAAAATTAAAACAGTAGAAAGGAATCGAATGTATACAATCGAATGCTTTGAGAAACAGACTACGATGAAGAAATTATTAGAATTTTTTGATGTGGAAAAAGTAAATAGCGATTGTGTTGATTGTCCAAACTATAATAAAATCTGGTCATGTCCTCCGCATGATTTTAACACATATGATTATGTAAGTCAGTATAATCGTGTCGATTTATATATGGCAAAGATAAACCTGGATATAGAAACAGCTACAAAAGAGGATATGAAAAATATTTTTGAAAAAGAAAGACGTATTTTTTCTGATGCTTTGGTAAATATGGAGAATGAAATGTCAATAGCTGTTATCGCCGGAAACTGTTATAAGTGTAGTGTCTGCACGCGATCTGAGGGGAGAGCATGCATATTTAAAGATAAAATGCGTTATTCGCTTGAGGCTTTAGGATTTAAGGTTGGAGAGATTGCTAAGTTTGTTGGAGTGGAACTTAAGTGGTCAAATGATAAGGCTATTGCTCCATATTTAGTTACTGTTGGTGCAATATTTCGGAAATAGCTTTTGTGCAAATAAATTTCTGATTTTTGACATGCTTTTATATTTGAATTTTGTCTTTTGGGGTGCGGGTAAGTCTTAATCATAAGATTACTATAAAACTTATTATTTTTTTATTTTTAATGGGGGTGGTAGAAGAAAATTTATGCTAAACTACTGTTATAATAATATTCAGTAAAAATATAATTAATCGTTATTCTTATGAGAAACTAAATAAAAAAGATTAATAATTGATGATTGGAGTATTAAATGCACAGTAAAGATTTAATGAACAAAGAAAAAATGGAACCTTGGTTGATTTGGGGGGCTGCAGCATTATTTGCTTTTTTTGCTCTTTATCTTCAGGCTTCAGTTAGTGTGATGATTGACCCCCTTAAAGAAACTTTTAATATTAATAATATCGGCATAGGTTTTCTTGCTTCTTCATTTTTCTATACATATGCTATAATGCAGATTCCTATCGGTGCTATGATTGATAAGTTCGGAGTGAGAAGAGTATTGGCTGTTTCTGTTGTTGGAACTTTTTATTCCTGTGTGCTTTTTGCATATGCTCAAAGCTATGCAACACTAATTATAGCAAGGGTGGCTATGGGACTTTTTGCTGCTTCTGCTTTTCCATGCGCTTTTTGTCTGGCTGCTGTTTGGTTTCCTAGAAATTTATTTCCAACTGTGGCTGGCTATACAGAGATGCTTGGAATGTTTGGTGGAGCATTTGCTGCTGATTTTCTTTCAAGGTTCATTCTTGGCTATGGATGGCGTACTACTTCTCTTTTAAGCGGATGTATTGCGGCTACTCTTGCTTTTTTAGCTATTTATTCTGTAAAAGATAGAAAAACTGCGGGGATGATTACTAACAAGGGGGTTGTTGAACATGATAGTCCTGAAGCAGAAGTCTTAAAAAAGGAGAGTACATCTATAGGACAGAAACTAAAGCTTGTATTGACAGATAGACAGATTTGGTATTTAAGTCTTTATGGTGCAATGATGTTTATACCTCTATCTACATTTGCCGCTTTATGGGGTATTCCTTTTGTTATGAGTAAGTATAATGTTGATTTAAGGTTTGCTGCTAACTGCATGATGATTGTTTTTATCGGAGGTGCAATTGGAAACCCGATAGTATCATGGCTGGGGCATAAATTTAATAGAAAAAAAGCTTTTATGTTTTTAGGATCATTTGTTTGCCTAGTATTTATGTGCCTGGTTTTATACTTTAAACTACCTCATCCTTTGCTCTACCTTTTTCTTTTTTTAGCAGGTTTCTCAAGTACTGTTTATATTATACCTTATTCTATTGTCAAAGATAAAGTAAGTGATGATATACGCGGAACTGCTATGTCTTTTACAAATGCAATTTGCGGTTGTGTTGGTACGCTGCTTCTTGAACCTGTTGTAGGTTGGTTTGTTTATTATTTAAAATCTGATAAAGGAGCAAAGATAACAGGCTTCCTGCATTTTGAACCTTTTAGTATTGCACTTTCTCTTGTACCTATTTGTTTAATAATATCCTTTTTCTTTTTATGGAGAATTAAAGATAATAAGGTAGAAGAGGGTTTAAGCGTTATTGAAGGAAAAGAAAAACAGAATAACAACGATTAAAAACTACTTCGTGCGAATATTACAAAGCAGTTTTAATGTATTGTGAATTTTGTTATTTTTTCAATTATTCCTGTATGGTGTCGCTTGGGTATTCATATTCAATTACAATTCCTGCAAAACGATCAAAAACTTTTGTTGTATCGAAATCAACAGGTCCATTGGTTAGTGAATCATAGGTAGTAGTTGTTGTTGTTCCTATCCAGTGTTGTCCATCGTTTACCAAGATTTGATAGTATTTTTTATCTGGATTTGCTTCTGTTGTTCCGGGAAAGTTATCCTTGTTAAGGGGTGCCTGTAAATAAATAATTTCAATGTCAAAATTTTTCATAAGTCTAACTTCATTGTCAATAATTGTGGTTTCAGCCGTTACGTAAAATGAACTGAAAAAATCACTTAATAGCGGTTTGTAAAGGTATACTTTTACGGCTTTTAGTTTTTGCTGCCACTGGGCTGTCTTGATTAATCCGCTGGGTAAAGTAAATGGGCCGCCATTAACGCTTGCCCGTGCCTCAGGCGATTCGTTTGCCGGTACCTTATTTGTAAAGAGGTATGGTAGATTGCATGTTTCAGTATTTAGAAATTTGTCATATTCTCTATGAAAAATATCATCATAAAAATTCCAGGTACTTATAATATCGCCCATGAATGCTCCCGATCTTCCATTTTTTAAAATATGGGCAGCAATTAAAGTTTGACGAATTCCACAGGAGTTATCATTTTGCATCGGCTGATTAAAAAGGTTTACCTTTTCCGAGAAGGAATTTGCTGAGATTAATATTGAAGTTGTGAAGAGAAAAAGCAAAATAAGTTTTTTCATTGTTTGTCTTTCTTTTTTTTGGGTTATATGTGAAAGATAAAAATCTTTATAATTATAGAATATATTAGTGGTTTATTATAATTAAATCAATAGAATATAGATTCATAACAATAATTACTATGTTTTTTTAAGTATAAATCATTAATCATAAACAGTAAATTTAATCAATTCCACTTATTCTTTTAGATTTGTAATATCATGTTCCGCATAGTTAATCTGAATATACAGTATAAGCTTCTTTAAGCCACCTGATTTTTCCTGTTTTAGGACATTTAATCGGGTATTCCATTTCCGCATTTTTTTTGTCTGAGTTCAAGAGGTTTACTATTTTTTAGCTTTCTCCAGTTTGTCAATGCTATGACTACAGGTAAGAATGTAGAAATGGTTTTATCCCACATATCTGCATTATTCGGGTTTATCTGTTCCTAATGAATGTGCTATAGATGACCTTGAAGATGATAATGTTGTTGAAACTAATAGTGAAAAACTGGTTAAAACAGTTGCAGTTTTATGATTTTCGATTGTAGATTTAAAAGTGTATGATTAGTATTATTGTATTTGATTGTCAGAAATTCGCGATCATATATCATAAATTAAAATAGTAATATAAAAAAAGAGGATTGTTTAACATGTCACATTATAGTAACCTTGAACATGATAAACTTATTGTTAGAGATTTTCTTGCAAAAGATAGAACAGAGCTGGCAAACGAAAGAACTTTGCTCTCTTATGCAAGAACCGGTATAATGGTTTTTGCTACGGGTGTTACTTTGGTAAAACTTTTTAGTGATGATATCTTACTCGTCATGATTGGACACGCATTATATCCAGTCAGTATCATAGTTTTTATACTTGGTGTATTAAGATTTAGAAAAGTTAAAAAAGATCTTGCGGCTTTTTACAAAAACAGAGATAAACAATAGATTTGAGTTGAAATAAATTGAGCCTTCCCATAAGATTCAGTTTGAGGAAAGGCTCTAGCTTTTATTTTTTTCTGTTAATTGAAAGTTTTGCATGAACAATTATAGTTTGCTCGAACACTTTATAACTTGTTTATCATGTGAGAATGTTAGCTTGTGTATTGATTGTTTTTGGCAGCTATAAATTCAACTATTGTTTTATGACGTTCTTTTTTCTCCGTGTTAGGTAAAATTGGTTTGCCAAATTCAAAGTAAATTTCTCTGTCTCTATATATCCGTCCAAAATCTTTGAAGATTTTACCATTACTCCAAAAGTCTGTTTTTAGTGCGACGGGTATAACTGTTACATTATTTTTTTCGGCCAGTTTATCACCTATAGAACCGAATTCTTCAGGTTTAAAAATGCCTCTTGTGCTTTGAGGAAATACTATTATTGAGCGTCCTTTATCAAGAAGTTTTTTCCCTCCGAACATAACAGACTTAAAGTCTTTTTTAGGATCAGTTCTTGTTACTGGTATAGGCCTGGTTGCTTTCATTATACCGCCGAAAAGGGAATGGTTTATTAGGCTTTCTTTAACGACAAAACTTACAGGTTTATAGGGGATGATTATTCCAGGGAGTATAAAAGTTTCAAGCATACTCATATGATTGCTGATAAAAACTATCGGACCATCAGTTTTTTTTATGTTATCAATACCTTTTATATGGATTTTGGCACCACAATTTTCTAAAAGCCTGAAAGTATTATCAGAAATTTTACAATATTCTTCATCATTAAACTTACCAAGTTTTGCTACTTCTCTGGCTTTTAGAATAATAATAAGAAATTTTAAATAGAAATATAATCTTGTATTTAATACTAAAATATCAAGTAGGCATCGTTTTTGAGTAGATGGAGTATCATATGAATCATTAGAAAATTGCATTATTTCCTTTACCTTCCGTAATTTAAATTAACCTTAATTAGGATATTAACCCTTGAGAGAAGCGGGGTAATATTGTATTTTGATGGGGAATATCAAAAAATCCTATTAATAAAGGCTTTTAAATTCATTAGAAAGTAAGGCTATTTTAATGATAGTAGCTTAATGATTTAGACCCGATAAACTATTTTGATTATACTTTATAATATATAAAATTGAAAGTCGATTTTTCTTTATATAAGGATTAAAATCAATTAAATTGATATCTTTTATATATAACCTGAAAAAGTGAGTTAAAACTCTCTTTCAATATAGATAACCTGTTGAAGTGTAGTATATTATATTAACGACCAAGTAACTATAATTACTAACTCAACAGGTTAAAAATTTATGAACATTAAAATAGAGCAGACAAACGAAAAAATCAATAGCATTGGTGGATTAGCTTTGATTGGAAGACAATTAATGAAAATAAAATTTTCAAAAAATATCAAAAAACTACTTAAGGGAATGAATAAAAGATCTGATGCTATTTTGAATTCTGATATACTTTTATCATATATTGGTCTTTTATGTATGGGAAGCACAGCTTTTGAAGACATAGAGGAATATCGTACCAACACTGCATTTAAACGTATGCTTGGCATAAAAATTGTCCCTTCTTCCGAAACCCTAAGACAGCGCCTTGATGAGCTTGCTAAGCTTCCTGAAGTTTTTGATATACTATTGGAAATGAATTTACTTTTGATTAGAGAAACTGTTCTGAAAGAAACCTCCGTTACCGGTATGAATCTTATTGTACTTGACATAGATGCATCGCCTATGGATAATTCCGGCAGTTCTAAAGAGAAAGTAGGTAATACATATAAAAATTTTATAGGGTACTGTCCTGTTTTTGCATACATTAGTGAAAACGGTTATATGCTGAACTGCAATCTACGACCCGGTAAAGATCACTCTATGGCAGGTGCAATTGAATTTACAAAAAAATGCCTTGAGATAACAGATAGACTTGGAATTACAGATAAAATTCTCATAAGACTTGATTCCGGTTATGACGCAGCTGATTTAATAGAGGTAATCAATGACAGATGTTATTATATTATTAAAAGAAACCTTCGACAGGAATCAAAATACTACTGGCTTGATCATGCTAAAAGCCATTGTTCATGGGAAAAAATAAGAGAAGGTAAAATTCGTTATACCGGCTTTGTTGAACATATCAAACCTGCTCAAAGAGAAGACATGCAAAATATTAATGTTGTAATTGAAGCTTTTGAAACTACAATCAGCAGAGAAGGACAGCATTTGCTAATTCCTGAAATTTATATAAATACCTTCTGGACTAATCTTCCACTTGAGCCTGAAGAGGTAATTGAGCTTTATCATATGCATGGAACTTCCGAACAGTTCCACAGTGAATTGAAAACAGATATGGATGTAGAACGCTTGCCATCAGGAAAATTTGAAACAAACAGTCTTGTCCTTCAACTTGCACAAATATCATATAACCTGCTAAGAAGAATCAGTATAGATATTGTTGAATTTGAAACAGTAAATGTTTCAAGAAGAAGAATAAGGACAGTCCTTCTTAAAATTATTTATTCAGCATGTAAGTTTATTTTTTCAGGAAACTATTACAGTTTAAAGTTTGGTTTGGACAATAAGTATTACAGGGCTATAAAAATATTGTATGCAAAATATGCATAAGACAAAAAAATGGAAATTTATATTTATCGATAACTCTTAAAGCTATCGGAAAGGAGAATACTGTACAAAAAAGCTATTCTTGTAAGATTTACCAATAAAATAAAGACTGAAATTCTCAAAATTTGAAAATTTTGGTTAAAATTTAAGAAATTCTAAAAAAATATCCTGCAAAGCAACTAAATCGTGGATAAATTTTCATTTATGAAAATTATCTCACGGATTCAGGTATAAAACTAAATGATTTATCGAGATTGATTATTACAAAATAAACCAAGAACAAAAATACCATCGTATCTATTTCTAGTAGTTGTTTGTAAAGAATCATTGATTTAAATTTTATGTTTACTTTAATGAATTATATGTTAATGCCCCTTATAATTTTATATAGTTATTGTAGTAAGAATATAGAAAGTTACTGAATGAAACGATTAGAAAATAGTTTGTTTAAGTTTTTAAAAACAATTACCCCATATGTTATTGATAAAGCTGAATTTGTACTAAAATTTAAATAAAGGATATAGATAATGGAGCAGATAATTACCAGTTTACTTGATAATGACCTTTATAAATTTACTATGCTTCAGGTCTTTCATTATTATGAGAAAAACACTGACTCAAAATATGAATTCCGATGTAGAACACCTCATATAGATTTTAAAGATATTCTGCCTGAAATTAATAGGCAGATTGATTTACTTTGTACTGTAACTGTTAAAGAAGATGAGTTGGAATATTTAAGTACACTGTCGTTTATTAAACCTGAATTCCTGGAATTTTTGAAAGATTTTAAACTCAACAGAGATAATATTAGTTTGTTTATTGATGATGAAAATGACCTTCAGGTTAAAATATCCGGCAAGATAATAGAAGCATCACTTTTTGAAGTACCGGTTTTGGCAATTATAAGTGAAGTATATAGCAGGACTCTGGTGAGACCTGAAGAGGCTTTTAAAAATGGTAAGGCTATTCTGCAGGATAAAATTGATAGACTTAATACAGGTAACAGAAATATAGTATTCAGTGAGTTTGGTACAAGGAGACGTTACTCAAAGGAATGGCAGGAATATGTCATAAAATATATAATCGATAGTGGTTATTCAGGATTCATGGGAACAAGTAATGTTTACTTTGCTATGAAATATGGTGTAAAACCTATCGGCACAATGGCACATGAATGGATTATGGCTCATGCAGGGGCAACGAGAATTGATAAGAGTGACCGTCTGGCTCTTCAACGATGGCTTGATTTTTATAAAGGTGAACTTGGTATAGCCCTTACAGATACTTATACGACGGATCATTTCCTCAGTGGTTTTGATTATAATAAAGCCAGTTCCTTTTATGGTGTACGGCATGACTCCGGTGATTGGAAAGAATGGGCGTATAAATTTATAAAACATTACAAAGATCTTGGAATTGATCCTAAAACAAAAACACTTCTGTTTAGTGACGGACTTAATTTTGACTTAGTAGAAAAAATATATGATGAACTTTCAGGTAAAGCTCAAATTGCATATGGAATCGGTACTAACTTAAGTAATGATGTAGGAGTTAAAGCCCTTCAAATTGTAATCAAGATGACAGAGTGCGATGGTTTCCCACTGATAAAAATATCAGATACTCCGGGCAAGGTTATATGTATCAATAAAAGATTCAAAGAGTTTGCTTTAGATTTTTTTAAAAGATACAAATTGAATGAGTAGGGTGTTCCGCGAAAAGGTGTTTTCGTGAAAATCAGGCAAAAAGTAACAAAGGTTCAGCCCCTTGCGGTTTATCCCGCGACTGCGGAAACAAATATAAAAAAATAATTTTCTCAATCCTGCAATTGCGTGACGTTTGAAACAGATTTATAACAAGCCATTTAAATATATTTGTAAAAATTAAATGTAAAATGTGGGTTAAATTATGGAAACCAATATCAATGTAAAAATTTCCGAAAAATTTATTCTCTGTTCCTTTGTCCCCGGTAGTCTATCGTAGAGCTTCTAAAAAATTTTGAATAATTTTATTTCTTATCGCTTCGCTGATTCTTCTGTTAATATTATTTGAAAGGTATATGCCTGATTCTACTGCTTTCTTGGACAGCGGCAACAATTTTGCATTATTAATGATGAAATTGGGCGGCCTGTTTATTTGTTTTGCATATTCTTCTCTGATGTCATATAATTTTCTATATCTTTTCTTTGCGTCTGACGGCAGTCTATTGTAACCGGGGCGTTTTTTATATATTTCTGCTGGATTTGCCGGAACATAATCTTTATTTTGAGCCATAAGGTTTAAAAGCATATATTGTTCAAGTAATCCGGCATTGATAATTCTATCCATAAGGATATCTTTGAGTTTAAACAGATAGATGACATCTGACATAGCATATTCAAGTGCTTCAGGATCTAATGGACGTCTCATCCAATTATATTTTTGGAATCTCTTTTTTGATATTGGAGGAATTGACAGTTCCTGTTGAAGTACGTTGCCAAGACCTTGCTTTTCATATTTTAATAAATTTACAGCCGGTTTCAAATCAAGAATAGATTTGAATTTGACGCCGTAAAGCTTTTCTATGACAGATGCGTCACCTGCTGCATCATATGCAATTTTTAATATATTTCTGTTCTCGAATATTAGTTTTAGAATTTCTACTAGTTCTTCTTTGTTTCTGATATGCAATGGATCAATAATGACTTTATTATTCTGATCATAAATTTGAATTAGACAGAGGTGTTCTCCATAACAGTGGAGATTCATTTCACACTCAATATCTATTGCTATCGTTTTATTTTTCTTTTGTGATAAAGATTCTATATAATTTTCGACATTTCTTATGTCTGTTAATTCTAAGATATCCATTATAATTATTTCTATTTTGCTTTTTCTACTAAAGCTTTTCTTCCGTTTTTGTATTTTCGGAACTTCTTAAGTATTATTTCTGCTTCTCTTAATGGCACATTTACAAAAGAAAATCTATCGTAGATCTCTATATCACCAATATATTTTTTAGAGATTCCAGCTTTATCTACTATAAATTCAACAAGCCTTTTTTTCGTTGTGGAATCTCTTTTTCCTAGTGCTATGAATAGTCGTGTCTGACCTTCTATTTCAAGTCCTCTTTTTTTACCTTTACCCTGCCTGATTGGTGCGATCTTTTTGTAGTTTCTTTCATTGAGAACTTTTCCATAAGAATGTTTTAGTATTGCTGCAATAACATCTTCAGAATTATTATCTTCAAGAAGATGTTTGGCCCACTTCTTATAACCTTCAGTGTTTCCCGCAGAAATGACAGTCTCAAGTTTTCTATTAATTTTCTCTTTTTTTATACTGATAATATCACTTATTTCAGGTATGTTTTCTTTTCGAATATCGGCTTTGGTCATTTTCTTAATAAATCCAAGTTTTCTGGATTCGGACGGTGTAATAAATGTAATAGCTGTTCCCTGGTTGCCGGCTCTTCCTGTTCTGCCTATTCTATGAATATATGATTCAGGATCCTGCGGTATTGAGTAGTTTATTACATGTGTAAGGTTGTTTACATCTATTCCTCTTGCTGCAACATCTGTAGCAACCAGTATTGATATCTGCTGTTTCCTGAATTTACCTAAAGTTTTTTCCCTTTGTGCCTGTGATATGTCTCCATGCAGATAATCTGCCAGATAGCCCCTATCAAGAAGCCTGTTTATTAATTCATCAACATCATTTTTTGTTCTGCAGAAAATCAGTCCGTAAAAAGTATCTTCAATATCAATAATCCTGCATAGAGCTTCAAATTTATCTTTATTTGCCACTTCAAAATAAATTTGTTCAGTTAAACTTGTAGTAAGTTCAGTTTTTGTCTTTATATGCTTATATTCTCCCATGTATTTTTCAGCAAGCTTTTTTATTCTGTCCGGCATTGTTGCCGAAAAAAGTAATACACGTTTTTGTGAAGGAGTTTCTTCCAGTACTGTTTCAATATCTTCAATAAATCCCATGTTCAGCATTTCATCTGCTTCATCAAGAATAAAGTATTTAATATTATCAAGTTTAAGAGTTCTTCTTCTGATATGGTCAAGTACTCTTCCAGGTGTTCCTACTACTACAGAAAGTCCTCTTTTTAGTTTCCTGAGCTGCATATCTATTGACTGTCCTCCATAAATAGGAGCAATAGACAATGGACTGTCTCCCTTTAATGAATTTATTTCTTCACATACCTGGATGACCAGTTCTCTTGTGGGTGCTAGTATAATTGCCTGAACGTTTTGAACTTCTGGGTCCAGTTTTTCTATAAGCGGAAGACCAAATGCTGCAGTTTTTCCTGTTCCTGTCTGTGCCTGAGCAATTATATCTATTTCTCCTTCGAGTAGGAGGGGAATAGTAAGTTTCTGTACTTCTGTAGGTTCTTCAAAACCTTTACGTTCAAGTGCTTTCAGACTTTTCTCTGATAATCCTAAGTTTATAAAATTTTCCATGTTTTCTTCTTTATTAAAAATATTATTTGTTCTGTTTTTGGAAGATTTTATAAACAATGCTATACTTGCTTAATATATATACAATTCCAAAAATTAAGCTAACTGTGCTAAAAATAGTTTAGGGCAATCTTTTTGCAGTGAAGCAAATAGATTAAAATATTGATAAAACTCAAAAATACAAATATTACTGATCATTTATTCAGAATAAAGTGCATCCGGACTCTATCCTGAATCAATTCTCAACTTCTAACTTTTCATTTTTAATTATTAATTGTTAACTGATCATTGATCATTGTTTATTGTTTATTGAACATTGCAAAGAGCTTTTTCTATTCTTAACAATCCTTCTTTGAGTATTGATCTTGGGCATCCGAAGTTCATTCTGATGAAACCCGCTCCTCCGAAAGCAGTACCGTCAGACAAACCCACATTGTACTGTTCAAAGAATTGTGATGGATTTTCAAGCTTCAATCCATTCGCATCAATCCATGCCAGGTATGTTGCATCCTGATCTGACATTGATAATCCGGGAGTTCTATCGACAAATTCTCTGATCAACAGATAATTACCCCTTAGGTATTCAAGAAGCTCATTCAGCCATTCACTACCGTCACGATAAGCTGCAAGTGCTGCTGTATAACCGAGAAGGTTTACATGCGGAACAATACCTGCCATTGCTTTATTATATTGCTCTCTAAGTTTTTCATCAGAGATAACAGCAAATGAACATCCCAGTCCGGCAATATTATAAGTTTTGCTTGGTGCCATTAATGTTATAGTTCTTTTTGCCAGTTCCGGTGTCAAAGATGCAATTGGTATATGCTTTTTATCTTTGCTTAAAATAAGGTTGCAATGGATCTCATCAGAACATATTATCAGATCATGTTTTTCACATATTTCTCCGAACTTAAGTAACTCTTCTTTTGTAAACATTGTTCCGCCCGGGTTGTGCGGATTGCAGAACAGGAATACTTTTGTGTTTGATTTGATTGCTTTATCGATAGCTTCGAAATCAAGTGTCCATCTGTTGTTTTCGTTTTTTAGTGGAATTTTTGTTAGTGTTTGACCATGATTATCAGGTGTAAGCAGGAAAGGGTAATAAACAGGAGTTGTAGTTGCGATGTTATCACCTTTATCAGCAAAAGCACGGCATGCTGCATTGAATCCTGTTACTAATCCCGGAAGCCATACCAACCATTCTTTTTTTACTTCCCAATCATATAGTTTTTTTAGTTTTTCTAGTACAACTTCTTCAAGTTCTTTTGGTTGAAAGGTATATCCGAATACTCCGTGATCAATTCTTTTATGCAGTTCTTTCATAACCGATGGTGGAGATAAAAAATCCATATCAGCTACCCACATAGGAATCATATCTTCTTTAGAATATTTATCAAAATCCCATTTGAAACAGTTACTGCCTCTTCTTGGTATTATCTCATCAAAATTGTATTTCACGTTCGTGCCTCACTTTGTAAATTATGAATTTTTTAAATTCATAATTTACTACTGTTTATATTCAGTTAAAATGCTGGACAATATTTCTTATCTTAATTACAGAATTTATGCATATTCTTTTGGTTATATAAGCAGAGTGGACATGTTTTGACTGAGGTAAGTGAATATATTTTTTATTAGACTGATCTTTTACTTTTAAACATCGTTTTGGTGTTCTGTTTATTTTTAAAAAATTTTGCTGAATATGTCAAAAAAAATAACACAATTATTAAAATTGCAGTTATTGTTTATGCTTGACATTTTTACGGTAAGTCTATATTTTCTATTAACATAATAGGGAGGAATTATAAATGATATTTAGACAGGGAACGCTTTCATTCAAAGACTTAAAACTTAATTCAGGTCAGATTTATCAGTTAAGAGGATATATTGGAAATTTGTACAAAGAATATGATTTAATTCATAATCATACAGAAAACGGTAGTGTTATTGTCAGATATCCTTTAATTCAATTTAAAATTATTGATAAAGTGCCATCAATTATTGCAGTTACTGATAAAGCCATAGAAGTTTTTAGTAAAATTTTTCTATCACTGGATGAAGTTATACTTAAAGGCATAAAAATTCCTATCCATGAAAAGGATTTAACGATAGAAAAATGTGAAGTTGGATATTCTACTGATACTTTAGTTTACGAGTTTGCTTCGCCATGGATGGCGCTAAATGAAATAAACTACAGAAAATTTCGTGAGTGTAAATCATATGATGAACGAAACAGGCTTTTAGAAAAAATTTTGATTGGTAATATTATGTCGTTATCAAAAGGACTTGGAATTCATTTGGACAATGATCAGAGAATCAATGTCAGCCTGAAACATCATCATGTTAGAACAAAGTTTAAGGGAATTAATATGTCAGGTTTCAAAGGAATATTCAAAACAAACTACATAATACCTGATTATATAGGCATTGGAAAATCTGTTTCCCGCGGTTTCGGCACTATCAAAAAAATACTTTAACTACGAATTAAACTAACTTAATATAGAAAGAAAGTATAGAAATGGGAAAAGCAAAAAAATTTATAGAGAGTATTACTGCTTCGCAGTTAAGAGAGTTAATTGAGGCTGTTTTTGAATATACAGATATTGATTCACTTGAAAGAATTTTTGAAGAAGTGGGTGATGATGTAAGGAAATGTTATGAGACATTTTATGGCTTAGATGATGATATAGATTATTCTGAAGAAGAACTGGAGCAAATAAAAACAGACAGTAAATTTTCTGATGATTTTTATTCTCTTGCTGGAGATATTGAGTTAAAAACAATGGAACTTGGGGACGAGGAGGGAGAATATGTTTCTCAGGAACATCACTGGGAATGTCCGGAATTTGATGCTTATCAGTTTTCCTATGACCTTGAAGAAATATTTCAACAGATACTCCCAATGCTTGATAAAGCTTTTGAATTGAAACTTGAAGATAAAGATTTTTTTCTGAATCTTATGAAAGAAATTAAAAATGGAATAGATTCATATCCGGAATGGATGGGGGCGGAATATTCTGAATTTGAAATAGAAAAATCAGGTGCTGAATGCTTTTTAAAGTGGAACTGGCTTAATCGTGAATCAATAAACAGTTTTCTGAATGAAACGAAAGAGTTGTTCGATAAAGAACCGATAACCTCATATTTTATACAGTCATTTATGGCTAAAGAACCAGTATCTGTATTGAAAGAACTCTATAATGAATTGATAAAATTAAGAGATAATCCTGAATGGGAAAATCAAATAGATAATGCTAATTCAATCTGGCACGATATCTTTTATACCGCGGAGTCTGTTGTTGATAAAAAAGCATTTCTTAAAACATCACAGAATATGATTTCACAGAAATGGGAATACGGTATTCCAGTTTATGAAGAGTATTTAAAAAACAAAGACTACGAAAAAGCTGAAGAATATTGCGAAGAAACAGCCGGAGAATTTTTCAGACAGAATACTTTTGGAAATTTTCCTAAGAATATAAAAACTTCTATATATGCTGCGCATTGCGATAAAAAAGATTCGAGACTCGATAAAATATTTAAAGACTGGATAGAACTTTGCGAGATATTAAACGATTCCATGAAAGCCGGAGCTGTTGAAATACAATATTCTTTTTATCAGAACCCTTATGATTGGGACAAACTTAAGATACTATTTCTATCTAACAAAGATCTATCTTGTTATGATAATTATGCCAAAGAATGGAAATTGTTTACGACTAGAAAAACTCTCAATCAGCACTATTCGGATAATGATCCGGAATCCTGGGTGGACTATCTGATAGACTTTGTGCTTGGTGAAAACAAAAATAATTTTGTTTCAAAAACAAAAAAGTGGCTTGAAATTCCTCTCAAAACTTCAAACTCTTATGATCATGGGAAACATTTTCAGCTTTTGCTGAAACTCTCACAAGATATTTTACCAAAAACAGATATTTTAAATTCCTCTCCTTTGTTTAGAAAATATATTGCCGGCTCTGATTATTCTCATTATGATTATAATGCTGAAACTAACGAAAAAGGAATGCTGAAAAAACAGCGTTTGTCCTACTTACATAAAGCAGGTGAAGAATCTCTAAAGGATAATATTATAGACACCTGGAAGAAAAACATCCGGAAGCTGATTCCATCTCCCAAAGATAATCACAAATCAGATTATTCAGAGCACGCCAAATGGCTGGCAATTGCGAAAGAACTGAATCAGGATACATACAAAAAGTTCTATAATGACTGGAAAACCAACCACTACCGAAGAATTAACCTCTGGTCGGCTCTATCACAATACGGAATAAAAAAATAGTCCACAGATGAACAGTTTATCCCGTTGAATGACCGGGACAGATTAACACAGATAAAGGTTTTGGTTAATTGGAAATAAAAAGAAAGGACGGTGTGGATGAATGATTAATGATTTCAAAAATATTGGAAAGATAGCTTTGAAAAAATCAGGATATTTTGATAATGCAGTAAATGAAATAGGAAAAAGAAAAATATTATTAGATTTTTTATCAATAAAACCATATTCACAAAATAAAGAAGAAACGGATAGGGCTCTTGTTTTAAATTTTGATCTGAAAAAAAAAGAATTCTCTTTTAAATTGGGCAAAGAATTATCAGAAGAAAATAGAAAATTTCTCTTTGCTTTTTCTTTGAGTGATGCGGGTTCGAACACTGCAAAACAATTCCTTGCAACAAATAAAATCGACACGTTAACAGGTAAAGTTTATTTTGATTCTCAAAAGAATCTTTCTAAATATAGAAAGTCAACAAAAATTAAACCATGGTTCAACGAGAATGTATTTAAAGAATATGATGATTTACTAAAAGATATCATTAATAGATTCTTTACTGATAAAGATTCGGCTCTGAATCCCAATTTTTTAACCGAAAATCAGAAAAAAAGATTTAAGGAAATTGAAGAATCTCTAACAAATAAAGATAAAAAACCACCAAATGAAAAAGTTTATAGATGTTTGATAAATAATTATCTATATGGAAAATCTATTGATCAAAAGGGATTAGATAATGATAAAGATTTTCCCTCAATTTGCTATGTTACTTTTAACGATCAGCATATTTTAGAACATGAAAATAATAAGTACAGAGAAGCATATATTAATTTGATATATTTTGTTTTTTTCTATAAAGAATTTATTGAAGATAAACAAACAAGGACAATGTGTCATGTTTGTAATGAGGTTAAAGAGGAAGTTACAGGAACAGTAAAAATTCCTCTAAAATTTTATGGAACTACAAACAAACTTAACTTTTCAAATATTGACAACAAGAATTCCTTCAAGTCATTTTCAATATGTTCTGAGTGTTTGGCAAGTACTATTGCTGGAATAAAATATATCCAAAAAAACATGTATGACTATTTGTTTGAAACGCAAGTATATATGATACCCAAAGGATATAATGGGAAAATAAATTTACAGGAAGATTATAAGCGAATTTCAAGAATAATTAAAAGAGAAAGTGGCTCGAAACAAAAAGATTTGGATAAACTTTCAAAGATTATTAAATCTTCTGAAAAGAAAAATTTGTTTTTCGATTTTATGTTTTTTCATTCAGAAAATGCTCAATTTGATATACTAAAATTAATTTCTAATGTTGATTATTACGGTTTATTAGGGCGATTATTAGCTTTAGAAAACATTGGGCTTGAGAATGAATTAGATGTAATTGGATATCATCTAAACTGGACTTCTATATATTTTATGCTTTTCCCATCAAAATATTGTTATGATATTCCTGAAGATAGAAAAGGGAAAGATAATTTTTATAAAACATTTAGGCGTGAATTATTGGATTTATTTGAAAAATTTGTAAACAAAAAAAGTATCAGTTATTTTGAATTAATAAATAGGTTTACGAATATTTATTCGAAGAGATTTTATCATAAGCCAAAGAACTCTGATAAAAAAACTGTTGATGAAATTTCGCCTTTAAAAATGGTACTTCTTTTATCTTTTTTTAACAAATATAAACAATTACGAGGAACAGAAAAAATGGAAGGACAGGCAATAACAATTATACAGAATGAAGCTTATAACAAGTTCTTTGAAACTCATTCTGCTATTTATGAAAATAATTATTATAGACAGGGGCTATTTCTATTAGGAACTATAATAAACGGCATTGTTAGCGAGCAACAGAAAAAGCATAAAGCTAAAAATAATGAGGATAGTGATAAAAGTAAAAATAAGAAGTTAACTGCTACATTTTTTAATAAATTAAACTATAATGGAATTCCTGCCAGACAATTAAAACAATTGATACTTGATGTTAGAGAGTATTCCATGATCTATAATGTTTTCGAAGAAAATGGTATTTGGGGCAATATAACAGACAGGTTGCAGGGAATTGAAAGTTCTACATTAACTTCGGAAGAAGTCGTGTTCTATATTTTAACTGGTATTTCATTTGCTAAATATATTTCAATAATAAAAACTAAAAAGTAGGAGCGAAGCAATGAGTAACAAATCAGAAGGTACAGTTTATAACAAAAACAGTGAAATTCTATTTATCTATGATGCAAAGCTATCGAACCCTAATGGAGATATGGATAATGAAAATAAACCAAGAATGGATTACGATACAAATACTAATTTAGTAAGTGATGTGAGGCTAAAACGATATATCAGAGACTATTATGAAAAATTTATAGGAGAGCCTGTTTTTGTAACCGAAAATATTGCTGATGCTGAAGCACATGTTGAAAGTATCTTAAAAAGAAAGCCCTCTAAAAATGCCCCAATAACAGAGAATGAAATACAAACAATTAAAAATAAGTGTATAGATATTAAACTATTCGGAGCAGTATTTGGAACAGCTGGCGGCAATGATCATATTACTGGTCCAGTTCAGTTTAATTGGGGTTATTCATTAAATGAAGTAGAATTATGTCAATCCAAAACAATTACTTCAAGTTTTAGTTCAGGTGAAGGTGTTGGTAAAGATTATAGAGTTAATTATTCATGTATAGCATTTAACGGCACAGTGAACGGGAAACTGGCAAAACTAAATAATTTAGGAGAAGATGTTTTGAAATTGTTTGATAAGGTTGTCATTAATGCAGTTCCGTTTTGTAAAACACACACCAAACAGGGGCAAACTCCTAGACTATATTTAAGAGTAGAATCTGAAAATAAATTATTCTTAAAGGATTTGAGAGAATATGTCAGTTTTAATCCCAAAGCAGAAGAATACAAAGTTCGGAGCATAAAAGATTATGAACTTGATTTGACTCATTTATCAAAATATCTAGAAGATAAAAATATAACAAATATTTATTATTGGAAAGATGATAAAATACAAATCAAAGGTTGGGATGAATTAGTAAAAAATAGAACTGAAATAAATCCTAATGAGATTGAAGAACTCTCAATAGCTGTAGACTGTGAGAACAAGGCGAAAATCAAATAGAGAGGCATTCTATGACAGGAAATATATTAAAAATTATTTCTTTTAATTTATCAGGTAAGTTTGCGCACTTTAGAAAGTTTTATACAAACTCTTCCTCGCTTTCTTATCTTATTCCTTCGAGAACAGCTATTATTGGAATGCTGGCTTCTATTTTAGAAAAAGGAAGAGATGAATACTATAAAGATTTTGATATTAGTGAGGTAAAAATATCTTTAAAGATTAAAAAAGGCTGTAGAATTAAGAAAGAGATGCAGACTATTAATTATTTGCATGAAGAATATCCTCCTTTTCTTGAAAACCTTTTTTTTCAATTAAAAAAAAAGAAAAAAGTTAAATTTCATAAACCTAGGATCATTGAATTATTATCTAATGAAAATATCAAGAATAAGATTGAATATCAGATATTTGTTGGAGCCTATAATCAAAAATCGCTGTTAACGCTGAATAAGATAGTGGGAAAAATACAAAAACAGAATTTTGGCTATGGTATTTATTTGGGACAAAGACAATTCAAGGCATATATAGATGATATTAATGTTTATGAAAAAAGTGATATTGAAAAGGTCGATAGTTCTAGTTATTTGGATTCAATAATTTCGGTAAAAAACGCTAATCCTGATTTTAATACAGATGATATTCAAGTAGCAACAGAGCAAATGCCTATAAATATGGAAAAGGTTTTTGTGGAAGATAAAAATAAAGAGCAAATATATGACGGAAGAAAATTAAAAGAAATCAAAAGGATTTTATTTGAACGTAATGGAAAAAGAATAACAGGTAAATTTGATAATTGTTATAAAATCAATGATAAAGTGATTTCTTTTTTTGAGGACTGATAATGCTGATTTCACATCCAAAGGAAAATAATTTACCGGCAAAACCTTTAGTTGCACATTTAAAAAATGTTGCTGATTATTGTCTGAATAAATTTATAAGTATGAGATTAAATTTATCGGAAAAGCTTCTTAATTATGATGAATTAAAAGAACTTATTCTTTTAATATGTATTTTTCATGATTTTGGTAAAGCTACTACTTATTTTCAAGAATATATAGATTCGGATCATTCAAAGGGACGCGACAATTTGACTAATCATTCTTTGTTATCTGCCATAGTTTGTTACCATGTTGTTTTACATAAATTAGGATCTGAATTGGCTGCAATAATAGCATTTCTTGTAATAAAAAGACATCATGGAGATTTAGAAGTAATCCATGAAATAAGCGATGATATAGGTTGTTTTAAAAAACAGTTTGCCAATATCAAGGATAACAATATTAATGAATTAATTCCATATTATGAAAAGTATAATATTGATATTGTAGAAATATTATCTTCGATTGATTTGAGATCGTTTAAAGATAAAACAGAAGATTTTGAATTTTGTTTTATAAAAGAAATAAATGATAATGATGAAGTGCATGTAGAACTTTTTTTTATTGTTAATATGCTGTTTTCTCTTTTGATAGATTCAGATAAAAAAGATGCTGCAAGATTGGAAATGGATTATTTTACAGGTAACCTTGAAGAGTCTGTTAGTGATTTATTTATATATTTAGATGATTGTCGTAAAAAACATCCAGATAAATTTAATCCTGATATTCCTATAAATAAAATTAGAAATGATTTTCTGAATGAAATAATTTCTAATAAAAATATTATTCCTGAAAATCATTTCTATTCAATAACAGCACCAACTGGGATTGGCAAAACTTTTGGCTGTTTAGCATTTGCAAACAGACTTAAAAATTTACTTCCTAACGGAGAAGGGAGAATTATTTATTGTCTTCCATATACTTCTATTATTGATCAAAATTACGAAGAATTCAAAAACATTATTGAGTTTAATAAGAAAGAAAAATTCAATCATAGACCTAGTCGCTATTTACTAAAACATCACTATTTAACCTTCAAAAATATCGAGAATCGCAAAAAGGAAGAAGATTATAATTATAAAGATTATTTAGATGACAAACTCTTTGTCGAGTCTTGGGAATCTTCTATGGTAATTACTACCTTTGTACAATTTTTTCATACTATTATTGGTGTAAAAAATAATATGCTGAAAAAGCTTCATAATATTGTTAATTCAATTGTGATATTAGATGAAGTCCAGAATATTGATCCTGAGTATTATGAAATGCTCAGGATTATTTTAGAAGTATTTGCCAAAAAATTTAATGTTTATTTTTTATTAATAACTGCAACTCAGCCGGAAATATTAGACAAAAGGGAAGTTATTGAATTAATAGATAGTAAAAAATATATGACAAATAGTTTATTTAATAGAGTAAATTTAAAATATTCACATGACATAACAACTATTGATGGTTTTTGTAATAATTTCAGCAAAACATTTACCGGTGATAATGGCTTAATTGTTTTGAATACTAAAAAAGCCGTTTCATCAGTGTATGAAAAAATACAGAATCAATTTATTCAAAAAGGATATAAAATTATTACTCTTACTACTAGACAAATTCCAAGAGATAGAAACAAGTTAATCAAATTAATTAAACTGTATATAAAGTATAAGAAAAAAATTATTGTTATTGCTACTCAACTAATTGAGGCTGGCGTTGATTTAAGCTTTAAATATGTTTACAGAGATTATGCTCCTTTTGATTCCATTGTTCAAGTTGCTGGACGTTGTAATAGAAATGGTGAATATGGAATACTGGAAGGAAAAATGTTTTTGTTTTCATTAGCTGATTGTACTTTAGTTTATAAAGATATTCTTAAGCAATTTGTCAATGACATATTTAATGAAGATGAGAGCAAAAAAAACTATGAAAGTAAAGAATTCTATGAAATGTCCAAAAAATATTTTGACAAATTCGATTTTAAACTAAAGAGCAAAAAACTTTTTGATGCAATTTGTGATTTAAATTACGATGATGATATGAGAGATCAAATTCCAATATGTGATTTTAAGCTTATAAAGGAATATCAAACAGAAAGTATTTTTATACTTACAACAAAAAAAGCACAGAAAAAAATGGATGAATTATTTGAACTCAAGAATGATGTTGCGAATGACAAAATATCTAAAGAGGAGATTAATGAGAAATTATTAAGAATAGAAAAAATAAAAGGTTTTCTTAAGGAGTATCAGATTTCTTTATATCCTAACGAGTTAAAAGAATATGAAAATTCCACTATTATAAACGAAGAAAAATATTTTAAATATATATCTTATGATAAGCAAAGGGGATGTGTTTATGAATTATCATCAGGTTTTCAAGTTAAACCCAAAAAATATATAGGAATAGAACAACTTTAATGAATGTTTTCATTACTCCATCACACCTTTTAGCATTTTTATATTGTCCTAGATTTATTTATTATCATTATGTACTGGGTATAGAAGAGCATCAGGAAAAACGCCATAAAGTTCAGAAAGGCAAAGATACTCATGTTTTCAAGGAAAAAATTAATCCTGGGTATTTGCGTAAGAAGCTTGGAGTTGTCAGGAAGGAGCAGGAGGTCGAACTGGTATGTCCCGAGCTTAGTATCAAAGGAAAAGTCGATGAACTGCTGTACCTGGAAGATGGAACGATGGCACCGTTTGATTATAAGTTTGCCGAGTACAAGGACAGGATCTGGAAGACATTCAAGGTACAGGAAGCTCTTTATGCATTGATGATAAAAAATATTTATAATGTGGAAGTGAAGAAAGCTTTTCTCTGTTTTACCCGGAGTAAATCAAAGATTGTGGAGATGGAGTTTAAGGATAAGGATTTCGTAGAAGCGTTAAGCGCGGTTGAAGAGTGTATGGATATTATTCAAAATGGGTATTATCCCGAAGCCACAAAAGTAAAAGCCCGGTGTAGCGATTGTACTTATCGAAATTTGTGTATTGGTTGAACGAAAAAGTAAAATAATTAGTGTTATGAGCGTTACGTTACAGAGTTAAGTAAGTTCATTTCTAACTCCGCTATGCACCGTAACGAAATAAGCTGAGGTATTATGATGAATAGATATTTAAAACCGATAACAAAGCAGCAGGAAGAATATCTAAAGAAAAAAATAGTTGAAGCCGGGAATTCTGATAATCCTGAAGTTTTGGAAAAACTTTACAAATGCCTTGCTATTGATTCTATTCATGTGAGAAGACTGGCTGTTTCTGCTATAGGCAAGTTGGCAAAATTTGCAGAACAGGAAGAAGCTGTAAAGAATCTGATACCTCTTCTGCAAGATAATCATCCGCAGGTCAGGCAATATACAATAAAAGCACTATCTGCTTATGGAGAATTTGCCAAACCGTCACTGATAGAAATAAATGAGATAGCTTCTTCTACTATTGAAAAAGACTATAATATACGTGATGCGGAAAAAGCCATTGAGATCATCAAAGAAGCCTGTAGAATTGCCGAGGAAAAACAGGTGAAAATCTGCGCGAAATGTGGTAAACAGGTAACTCCTGATGAGTTTGCAAGAAGCATGAAAGCATTTAGCCGTATTTACTGTGATCACTGTTTTGATGAAGTTTACATCATGCGTAGAAATTACGATACAAAAGTCGATCTGAATAAAAATATCAAAGCAAAAGATGGCACTCTTGTGCAGGCTGACGGTGAACGCATAATCGCAAATTTTCTTGATAGTTCAGAGATAAAATATAGATATGATGAGCGGATTAGAATCATTGAGGGATATGCAATACGTCCCGATTTTTATTTACCGGAGTTTGACATTTATATCGAATACTGGGGAATGGATACTATTGACTATAAGATCGGTATGCTTATTAAAAAGAAACTGTATCAGCAACAGGGAAAAAAACTGATTTCTGTTTATTATAAAGAAAAGGATGATTTGAAAAATATATTAAAAGAAAAATTAAGTAGATATATAAAGATATGAATTTGTATTTTAGGTAAAGAAACAATAATGCAATTAGTTATTAATACATTTGGTACAAGTATTCATAGAAAAGGGGAACTTTTTCTGTTCAGGATAGATGAGAGAAAAGTAGAACTTGCTGCACGTAAAATAAAGTCAATTCTAATAACTACAGGATGTCATTTTTCATCCGATTCTATTCTTTTGGCAACAGAGCATAATATTGATATTGTATTAATGGATAAATATGGTAAACCTTATGGACGTTTCTGGAATGGAAAGATGGGAAGTACTGCGGCAATCCGAAGAGCACAACTAGAATATTCTGAATCAGATGATGGTTTATTCGTTGTTAAGAACTGGACAATTACAAAATTGAAAAATCAGGAAAACTTTCTTAAGGAACTCCTGCATCGTCGTTCAGGACAGGAAAATATTTTTAACCCGGCAATTGAGAAGCTGAAAGAGAACCAGAGAAAACTGGATAATCTTTCAGGGAATATTGATGAAATAAGGGGAACAATAATGGGATATGAAGGTTCAGCAGCAGCAGCCTATTGGAAAGTACTTGGTAAACTTCCGCCTGAACAGTTTAAGTTTACTAACCGATCTCAGCATCCTGCTGTTGATCCTGTAAATGCTATGATCAATTATTCTTATGGAGTTTTGTATTCAAAAGTTGAGCGTGCATGTATAATAGCGGGGCTTGATCCTTATATAGGTTTTCTCCATACTGATAATTACAATAAGAAATCACTTGTTTTTGATATGATTGAACCGTTCAGAAATTATGCGGATAAAATTGTAATGAAACTCTTTACTGGAAGACAATGCAGAAATAGTATGTTCAGAAAAGAATCTTCAGGTTCAATTATCCTTGAAAAATCGGCTAAAGAACTGCTACTTAGCAAATTTAATGAGTACATGGACGAGAAGGTTAGGTTTCATGTAAAAAGCTCTAAGACAGGAAAAACCAGACAGATAAAGAGAATTGATACAATTCAGGCAGAAGCACATACCCTTGCTAATACTATGCTTAATAAAACAGCTAAAGATATTCCTGAAATTACACAAATAGAAGAAATTATTAAAGAATAAATAATAGGTTTGATTATGCTTGTTTGGGTCTTTTATGATATATCGTCAGATAAAAGTAGAACAAAAATTGCGAAAGCATGTAAGGAATATGGCCTTATAAGAGTTCAATATAGTGTATTCTTCGGTAATTTACCAAACAACTGTGTAGATGAAATAGCTGAATTTAGTAAAGACTTAGTTGAGCTCGAAACAGATGGCATTTTTATCTTGCCTGTGTCAGAAGATGATTATAACAAAAAAAGAATTCTAGGAAAGACATTTGATGAAAAACTGGCCAAAGGGGAGAAAAAAACATTATTGCTATAGTTGGTATTTTATTTATCTATAAATAAAACTAATAAAACAAATTGATTGGATATGTTTGATATAAAATTATTTTTATTTGATAGCGTTTATGCTGTAAGTTCTTTGACAATTTGTACTTATAACTGGAAATTTTATGAAGATGTATTATTTTTAATGTATATTAATTGTTTACAAGGTATACTAATGCAAAAGATGGAACTACAAGAAAAAGCATTAACAGGCTCATTTATAAGATTTTGTGATAGAAAGTCTCCTATAGATCATCTTCCAGAATAACAAGGATTGAAACTCGAGAAATGATGCATCAAAATGAAGTGTTTGTAACCTATAGATCATCTTCCAGAATAACAAGGATTGAAACTTAAAATAGCTTCGGATAATGATAGACATTGTATTCCTATAGATCATCTTCCAGAATAACAAGGATTGAAACCAGTAAATGTTGACGGACATAGAGAATTTAAAATCCTATAGATCATCTTCCAGAATAACAAGGATTGAAACGCTGATTATTCAAAGAATGCTAAAACTCGTATAAACCTATAGATCATCTTCCAGAATAACAAGGATTGAAACATTAATAAATTTATCAATTATTTAAAGGATAAGAATCCTATAGATCATCTTCCAGAATAACAAGGATTGAAACTTGAAGAAGCGCAGGGAACTGATCCTGATAATGATAACCTATAGATCATCTTCCAGAATAACAAGGATTGAAACATCCTGACCAGGCAATAGGAGATGCTTTAAACGCTCCTATAGATCATCTTCCAGAATAACAAGGATTGAAACGTTCTACTGCATCCGGAAGTACGGCTTATACAACTGACCTATAGATCATCTTCCAGAATAACAAGGATTGAAACTAATAAAAACTAGCTCTATATCTCCTCATTTTTATTTCCTATAGATCATCTTCCAGAATAACAAGGATTGAAACACGGGTTTTCATTATGTTATCAAAATGGAGATATGAACCTATAGATCATCTTCCAGAATAACAAGGATTGAAACGAATAAGTGTGTTGAAAATGATTGGTTTTAATTAGGCCTATAGATCATCTTCCAGAATAACAAGGATTGAAACTAAAAAAATATGTAAAGAGTGCGTTTTATGTGGAAATCCTATAGATCATCTTCCAGAATAACAAGGATTGAAACGAAAAAATCGTTGTTATGTGAGCAGAATGTTAAGCACCTATAGATCATCTTCCAGAATAACAAGGATTGAAACATGATTTAAAACAAGCATGCTCGTATAAAGGGAATAACCTATAGATCATCTTCCAGAATAACAAGGATTGAAACAACAGGTTGCTAAAATAATTCGTTACACTAATGAACCTATAGATCATCTTCCAGAATAACAAGGATTGAAACTAAAAAAATATGTAAAGAGTGCGTTTTATGTGGAAACCTATAGATCATCTTCCAGAATAACAAGGATTGAAACGTTTGATCTGACTGTCTTCAAAATAAGCAGATCCCCCTATAGATCATCTTCCAGAATAACAAGGATTGAAACATTTTTAGAATTTCGCCTTCAGACTTGCCGTAATTTTCCTATAGATCATCTTCCAGAATAACAAGGATTGAAACGCTACATCTGAAAGAATCAGAGATTTACATATTTTTACCTATAGATCATCTTCCAGAATAACAAGGATTGAAACAACTTCTATAGTTCCTGTTGATGCATCCGAAACACCGCCTATAGATCATCTTCCAGAATAACAAGGATTGAAACGAAAGGACAGTAAAAATGTTAGCTAAACTTTTAATTCCTATAGATCATCTTCCAGAATAACAAGGATTGAAACTTAAATTCAAATGTTGCCTCTTTGATTGTATTAGAACCTATAGATCATCTTCCAGAATAACAAGGATTGAAACTAATAGGTGTACTTATCTGGGGTTATTCTTATGTAAACCTATAGATCATCTTCCAGAATAACAAGGATTGAAACATTTATAATATTCCTATATCTAACAGAAAATGTAAAATCCTATAGATCATCTTCCAGAATAACAAGGATTGAAACGGACAGAGGGTAGCAGTACAGCTCCGTTTTCGTTTTCTATAGATCATCTTCCAGAATAACAAGGATTGAAACTCCTTTAAAAATTGTCTGTAAATTTTTTATTACTACTATAGATCATCTTCCAGAATAACAAGGATTGAAACGTATAAAATGAGTTGAGCAGATCCAAATAGAAATATCTATAGATCATCTTCCAGAATAACAAGGATTGAAACTTGCATATTCATTAGTTCCTGCTTCAGCTCCGTTAGCTATAGATCATCTTCCAGAATAACAAGGATTGAAACTGCCAGAGCTTGATAATGTCCAGTTGCTTGAGCCAACTATAGATCATCTTCCAGAATAACAAGGATTGAAACTTTCCTGTTTTTGTTGCAACAGTTCCACTTGCTGTCTATAGATCATCTTCCAGAATAACAAGGATTGAAACAAATATCAGTTTGAGTTTTACCCGAAGTTTCAAGTTCTATAGATCATCTTCCAGAATAACAAGGATTGAAACCACTAGTGGAGCATTTTCTTTTTTTTTAGTCCTTTTCTATAGATCATCTTCCAGAATAACAAGGATTGAAACACATTGAAGAAAAAAATGTAACACCTTCCCAAAAGCCCTATAGATCATCTTCCAGAATAACAAGGATTGAAACTCCGCTTCGGTTTCTGTCAGTTTTGCTACAAATGTCTATAGATCATCTTCCAGAATAACAAGGATTGAAACAATCTATATCAGGCATATTCTGTAAGAAATTATCAATCTATAGATCATCTTCCAGAATAACAAGGATTGAAACAACTTCCATTGTTTTCCAAACTCTAACACCCGGTATCCTATAGATCATCTTCCAGAATAACAAGGATTGAAACAATTATATATGAATCTAATCCTTTTCCACAATTCCCACTATAGATCATCTTCCAGAATAACAAGGATTGAAACGCTGGAAACAGCTTCATGCGTTCTATTTCACGTTTAACTATAGATCATCTTCCAGAATAACAAGGATTGAAACATTGGAGTTCTGCAAGTGGTTCTACTGCATCTGATACTATAGATCATCTTCCAGAATAACAAGGATTGAAACATAATCTATCTCATCGAAGAAATATGTTTCTTCGTCTATAGATCATCTTCCAGAATAACAAGGATTGAAACTTTTCTTCTTCAACAGTCATATCTTCTCTCCTACCATCTATAGATCATCTTCCAGAATAACAAGGATTGAAACAAGAATCACCCGAACTGGCAAGCTTTGAAAAATCACCTATAGATCATCTTCCAGAATAACAAGGATTGAAACAAGATGAAAAGACTAAACTTGTTTTTTCTCCGTTACCTATAGATCATCTTCCAGAATAACAAGGATTGAAACTTTATTGTGCATTGTTCTACTGCTTTTAGCTGGGAACTATAGATCATCTTCCAGAATAACAAGGATTGAAACGCCTTCTTCTAGGTCTGGAAAATGCTCTGTATCTTGCTATAGATCATCTTCCAGAATAACAAGGATTGAAACATGGTGAACTTGAAATAGCTTATCTGCTTCAGAAAACTATAGATCATCTTCCAGAATAACAAGGATTGAAACTAAAGGTGGAGTTACATCTAGTTCAGGGATATCAATCTATAGATCATCTTCCAGAATAACAAGGATTGAAACCCAAATTAGGCCTAACATTGGAAGATTTAAAGGGTCTATAGATCATCTTCCAGAATAACAAGGATTGAAACTTTAATTGTTTGCCTTTTTGTATAATTTGTAGTTCGCTATAGATCATCTTCCAGAATAACAAGGATTGAAACTAATGCCTGTTTAATTGCCCCATGTTCCCCTAAAACTATAGATCATCTTCCAGAATAACAAGGATTGAAACACGATGTTATCGAGAATTATGAAACATGTCCAGTGCCCTATAGATCATCTTCCAGAATAACAAGGATTGAAACAAACTGGAAAACGATATCAAAAAGACGAATTAGGAAGCTATAGATCATCTTCCAGAATAACAAGGATTGAAACAAATATCAGATTGAGTTTTACCCGAAGTTTCCAGTTCTATAGATCATCTTCCAGAATAACAAGGATTGAAACATTAATCAACTATTTATAGTAATAGCTCTATATTTATTCTATAGATCATCTTCCAGAATAACAAGGATTGAAACTTACTCATAATAATTTTTATTAAGTGTTAGAAGGTCTATAGATCATCTTCCAGAATAACAAGGATTGAAACGGGTAGATTCAGCATATGATTTCACGCTTTATTTACTATAGATCATCTTCCAGAATAACAAGGATTGAAACATTAAATCCTACAATATCTTTATTAGAATCTACAATACTATAGATCATCTTCCAGAATAACAAGGATTGAAACCCAATTTCATATTGAAAGCCTTGACACTGCATATTTTTCTATAGATCATCTTCCAGAATAACAAGGATTGAAACAAGGACTCTCTATAAGAAATTTCCCACAAATCTGTACTATAGATCATCTCCAGAATAACAAGGATTGAAACATAATCTATCTCATCGAAGAAATATGTTTCTTCGTTCTATAGATCATCTTCCAGAATAACAAGGATTGAAACATAGTGCTTAAATCCCATTCTTCGGGCATGACTACTGCTATAGATCATCTTCCAGAATAACAAGGATTGAAACTGTGAAATTCATAGCATGATTTGTTTCTGTATACGCTATAGATCATCTTCCAGAATAACAAGGATTGAAACTTACTGGCGCTTGAATAATGTTAACAAGATTCTTACTATAGATCATCTTCCAGAATAACAAGGATTGAAACATTATTTACTTAGAGAATCAATGAATTGTATTATACCTATAGATCATCTTCCAGAATAACAAGGATTGAAACCATGGTTATTAATCTTATTTGCTCTTTCTTATCAGGCTATAGATCATCTTCCAGAATAACAAGGATTGAAACATTAATCAACTATTTATATAATAGCTCTATATTTATTCTATAGATCATCTTCCAGAATAACAAGGATTGAAACTCAAAGTGCAGCGAGTTTACAGACAGATGGTGCTATGCTATAGATCATCTTCCAGAATAACAAGGATTGAAACAGAGATTAATGTACTACCGTTTTGAATTGTAGTTGTCTATAGATCATCTTCCAGAATAACAAGGATTGAAACAACAGATTATTGGCAAATGCATTGGCAACAGAATCCACTATAGATCATCTTCCAGAATAACAAGGATTGAAACAGGGTTATGAGCCATTTGATGGTTTTGAAATATTTGGCTATAGATCATCTTCCAGAATAACAAGGATTGAAACAGAGTTTAGCTTATTTAAATTGGTGCAATGCTATTTCTATAGATCATCTTCCAGAATAACAAGGATTGAAACCATAATGAAGTATTATGCGATGTTATATGTTTTTTATTCTATAGATCATCTTCCAGAATAACAAGGATTGAAACGAATAAATTCAAGTCTTAGTTTTTCACGTCTATAGCTCTATAGATCATCTTCCAGAATAACAAGGATTGAAACAAACTGGAAAACGATATCAAAAAGACGAATTAGGAACTATAGATCATCTTCCAGAATAACAAGGATTGAAACAACCTGAATCAATTCCCTTAACATAAAAAGTAAAACCTATAGATCATCTTCCAGAATAACAAGGATTGAAACTCTTATGACAATGCAACTGGTGCTGTGACTTGGGATCTATAGATCATCTTCCAGAATAACAAGGATTGAAACTTCATCTATGTATGATGATGAACAAAAATTAAATAATCTATAGATCATCTTCCAGAATAACAAGGATTGAAACCCCATGCCCATTTTTTAGAATTTTCACCTGTAAAATCTATAGATCATCTTCCAGAATAACAAGGATTGAAACTTGCAAAAACACACCTTGCAACAGCCCTAGCTTTGTAACTATAGATCATCTTCCAGAATAACAAGGATTGAAACTTAATGTCTGAGTTGTTGCAATTCCAACTAAAGTTAACTATAGATCATCTTCCAGAATAACAAGGATTGAAACCAAAATCATCAATAGTTCCCTGTGTGCCTCCCTGTACTATAGATCATCTTCCAGAATAACAAGGATTGAAACTTGCAAAAACACACCTTGCAACAGCCCTAGCTTTGTCTATAGATCATCTTCCAGAATAACAAGGATTGAAACCCAATTTCATATTGAAAGCCTTGACACTGCATATTTTCTATAGATCATCTTCCAGAATAACAAGGATTGAAACATTAATCAACTATTTATATAATAGCTCTATATTTATCTATAGATCATCTTCCAGAATAACAAGGATTGAAACTAATACTCCTTATTTTTGTACATGTACTTCTATTTCTATAGATCATCTTCCAGAATAACAAGGATTGAAACAGGATGACAACATAACAACAATAATTCAACAGAATCTATAGATCATCTTCCAGAATAACAAGGATTGAAACTTATATCAATTCTTATTTCTTCTTCTGTATCAGCAACTATAGATCATCTTCCAGAATAACAAGGATTGAAACTTCCACCGACTGCAATATCATCATCAACAGCTGGACTATAGATCATCTTCCAGAATAACAAGGATTGAAACCACATTCGAGCATATAACAAAAGCACAGGTATATTTTCTATAGATCATCTTCCAGAATAACAAGGATTGAAACTTATACTGCGGGAGTTCCTAATCTTGCTGGATTGGCTATAGATCATCTTCCAGAATAACAAGGATTGAAACATTAATCAACTATTTATATAATAGCTCTATATTTATCTATAGATCATCTTCCAGAATAACAAGGATTGAAACTCGGCATTTTTCTTTAATTTTCTTAAAACTTCGGACTATAGATCATCTTCCAGAATAACAAGGATTGAAACAAAAATGACCCGAACTGGCAAGCTGTGAAGAATAACTATAGATCATCTTCCAGAATAACAAGGATTGAAACAAGCTTTCAGCTGCTTTTATTTGCTCTTCATCAATCACTATAGATCATCTTCCAGAATAACAAGGATTGAAACATAATCTATCTCATCGAAGAAATATTTTTCTTCGTTCTATAGATCATCTTCCAGAATAACAAGGATTGAAACTTTTGTATCTCGTGATATAGCTCTGATAGCTCTATCTATAGATCATCTTCCAGAATAACAAGGATTGAAACTCGCATCATCCCACTCATTTGTAACATCTCCTGTCTATAGATCATCTTCCAGAATAACAAGGATTGAAACCTGATGTACATGCTTCTATTGCTATAAATTGTTTATCTATAGATCATCTTCCAGAATAACAAGGATTGAAACACAAATCAAGTATTGAAGCATTGAAATTATTACTTGATCTATAGATCATCTTCCAGAATAACAAGGATTGAAACATTTTTAGAATTTCGCCTTCAGACTTGCCGTAATTTCTATAGATCATCTTCCAGAATAACAAGGATTGAAACTATTTTGAAACTGAATGGGATTATCCGCAAATGTCTATAGATCATCTTCCAGAATAACAAGGATTGAAACATGAATGTTTCATGTTATGATCTGTTTCTGTATACGCTATAGATCATCTTCCAGAATAACAAGGATTGAAACGTTAATATCGGTTCAACCTATAACATGGCTGAAAGTCTATAGATCATCTTCCAGAATAACAAGGATTGAAACATTGCAATTTAAAATTAGATTATGACGGTAGTTTAGCTATAGATCATCTTCCAGAATAACAAGGATTGAAACTGCTTTAGCCATTTTCCAGAATGTATCTGAGTATTGACTATAGATCATCTTCCAGAATAACAAGGATTGAAACAAAAATTCGATATAGATATAGACTTCGACTCCAATTCTATAGATCATCTTCCAGAATAACAAGGATTGAAACTATGCAGGACTAGGAGGGAATCGCAAGGAATGGGGACTATAGATCATCTTCCAGAATAACAAGGATTGAAACAAATTGAGTTCGATTCAACGTGGAATTACGAGTCGTACTATAGATCATCTTCCAGAATAACAAGGATTGAAACAAACAGTAGCCTGCTGTCCACGGTCTTCTATTGAAGCTATAGATCATCTTCCAGAATAACAAGGATTGAAACATCATGATATTATCCCACATACCTAATGCACCAGTCTATAGATCATCTTCCAGAATAACAAGGATTGAAACTTTGATACAATAGGACGCACTGCAAAGCCTCTGTGCTATAGATCATCTTCCAGAATAACAAGGATTGAAACACGTCAACTAAAGGAACTGAATTTAGATTAAAAAACCTATAGATCATCTTCCAGAATAACAAGGATTGAAACCCTTCCTATAACCTTACGAACCTTACGAACTTTTAACTATAGATCATCTTCCAGAATAACAAGGATTGAAACCGGTATTTTTGAATAAGACTATGATAGGAGTTGTACGCTATAGATCATCTTCCAGAATAACAAGGATTGAAACGTAAATCAACATTTTCTTTGGAATATAGTCTATTTACTATAGATCATCTTCCAGAATAACAAGGATTGAAACAAACTTCGTCATTTTCGTCAAGTAAATACTCACGTCCGCTATAGATCATCTTCCAGAATAACAAGGATTGAAACGAATTACAAAATATTTAATCGCATTTCCGATAGGTTTCTATAGATCATCTTCCAGAATAACAAGGATTGAAACATATTTCTAAACAGATAACCCAATTAACAGATTTGATCTATAGATCATCTTCCAGAATAACAAGGATTGAAACAGTGATGGGGGATACTCAAGGGTTTATGTAAGATCTATAGATCATCTTCCAGAATAACAAGGATTGAAACATTCCTAGGCCTACAACTTACAGGTTGATATTCTTCTATAGATCATCTTCCAGAATAACAAGGATTGAAACCTTAATGATACTTTCATTTTTCAATCTCCTTATTTTCTATAGATCATCTTCCAGAATAACAAGGATTGAAACAAAAAATACATAGGAGATTGAAGCTTGTTCCCGACTCTATAGATCATCTTCCAGAATAACAAGGATTGAAACTCGTGGAGTTATAACACGCTAAAAGAAGCCGAATATACTATAGATCATCTTCCAGAATAACAAGGATTGAAACAAATACAACTTGAAGAAGCAATTGAGTATCATAAGCTATAGATCATCTTCCAGAATAACAAGGATTGAAACATTATATGGTAGCTGGTAACTTGAAGTTTACACGTCTATAGATCATCTTCCAGAATAACAAGGATTGAAACTCATACTATATCTTGTGTGTCTTGCTGCTTATTGAGACCTATAGATCATCTTCCAGAATAACAAGGATTGAAACACAGACTGAAAGGTGCATGAGGTTCATTTGCAAGCACCTATAGATCATCTTCCAGAATAACAAGGATTGAAACTCGAAAAGTAATGGATATAAGGAGAAATGAAAATGACTATAGATCATCTTCCAGAATAACAAGGATTGAAACCAACTGCAATGACAAATAACTGGAAAGGAGCTTTTATTGCTATAGATCATCTTCCAGAATAACAAGGATTGAAACCTTAAATTCGTAATTCGTAATTTTTAATTTGTAATCGCTATAGATCATCTTCCAGAATAACAAGGATTGAAACCATTAACCTGAATATTATAATCATTTTTTATACTTCTATAGATCATCTTCCAGAATAACAAGGATTGAAACACAGATTTATTATTATTAACAGACTTAATTTTACTCTCTATAGATCATCTTCCAGAATAACAAGGCTTGAAACTTCATAATTCAAGGTCATGTTATTTTATTTTTTTGTACTATAGATCATCTTCCAGAATAACAAGGCTTGAAACAAAATCAATAAATTTCTAAATCTCCAGATCATCAAAACCTATAGATCATCATTACTTTCTAATCTCTGATAGTTTCAAGTTTGCTACCGGTCCTTTGAATCTTTTGTATTTTTCGGGATTTTTGATGTTTTTGCCAAAGTTGATGGCCTTTGATGGACAGAAATTATAACACCTGAAACATAGAATACATTTTCCGGCACTCTTTAAATTGCCGTTTTCATCAAAACTCCAGTTGTCTACCGGACATGTTTCAATACATAGATTGCAGTTGACACATCTTTCTTTAAAAAATTTAAATTTTTTAGGCATTTTCTTTTCGCCTTTTCTGAAAAAATGCCTTTGCAGTCTGCCGGGTAAAGCTAAACACAAACTGGTACCTTCAATATATTTCTTATTGTCTGTTATACATTTTGCAAGTTTCTGAATTTTTTTCAGTGCTTTAGCTTTCTTTTTTTCAAGTTTTTTGCCTGTTGCCGGTTTTGATAGTGAGAACGGAAACATTGCTACATTAAAATTTGTTGTTAATGTCAGCTGTATGCTTTGTGAAAACCTATAGCCTTTATTTTCTAGGTCTTTTTTGAAGTAGACATTACCATCACCTGTAAATCCTGCCTGTGTACAGAATACGCTGAAGCTTTTACTGTTTTCTTTAATAGTTGAGAGATTCTTAACAAATTCTCTCATGTTTAATGGCAGGTCTGAACCGTAAGTCGGATATCCTATAATAATGTGTTCATTGTTATGGATAATTTCATTAATTTTATCTGTTTCTTTAAGTTCTTTGTTTTCTAAGGAAAATATTTCAACATTGTGCTTAAGTTTTTCAAGTTCATTTTTCAGCTCCTGGGAAGCCCACCATGTATTACCTGTTCCGCTAAAATAAAAAATAACAGTTTTCATATCATCACCTAATTTAAATATTACACAAACCAGCTAAGCCGGAACCAAAAATATGATTTTTTAAAAAGTTCGTTCAAATTTTTCACATTGTATATGTTTACATACAAACATATTACAATTCAATCATCAAATTTCTTGCCAAAAAAGTGCAAGAATAAAATCATAAAGGTCTAAAATATTTTTTAATTTCTGATTTATCCTGCCGCAATCAATTTCTATAAATTAACTTTTTCTTCCAGGCGATTGCCAGGCTAAATATACTCGCAACGATTGGGTTTTCGAGATTTTATATTTCCATACTAACCTAAAATCTTAATTGAAATTATCTTTGCAACCAAGCGAGTATATAATTAAATCATGTACATGATTTGCCAATAATTTGAAATTTTTCATTTCGGAAAAATTCTAAATTTGGAGAAATTTATATACAAAAGCCAAACTATAATGAACTGTACTTGTATTGAACTAGGATTCAATGTAGACTCTTTTTAAATTTCGAATTTTAAATCGGCTTTTGTATATTTATTCAGTTTTTTTGAACAAAAAAATAAAAATTATTGTGCTAATTTAGCTATTTACTATAGATGTTCAAGTATATATTATCTCAGGTTAAGAATAATATTAAATGGCAAAATAGTATTTATAGTTAAGAGGGCATATATGAAACATTTTTTATCGATTGCAGTTACATTATTTTTTATTATGGATCCGCTTGGTAATATCCCTGTTTTTCTTTCTACATTAAAACAAGTTTCCCCTGACCGGAGAAATAAAGTTCTGGTAAGAGAGCTTTTGATTGCCTTGGGATTTCTAATTATATTCTTTTTCGCAGGACAGTATTTTTTAAGTGTTCTGCATCTGAGTAAGGAGTCAATAAGCATAGGGGGCGGGATTGTACTTTTTCTTATTGCAGTGCATATGATATTTCCTCCGGATAAAGCTGCCGGAGATAATATGCATGGAGAGCCTTTTATTGTACCTTTGGCGGTTCCTCTTGTTGCCGGACCGTCAACTTTGGCAGTGATTCTACTTCTTGATCATGATTTTATGATAGGCAGTATATCAGCAATAGTTTTAGCATGGGCCGCATCTTCTACTATTTTAATGTTTTCTACTGCTTTTTATAAGCTTTTAAAAGAAAGAGGACTTATAGCTGTTGAGAGACTTATGGGAATGCTGCTGATTATTATGTCCGTTCAGATGTTTCTGGATGGTATTGTCGGGTATATAAAAGGATCGATAAGTTAGTGTTGAGTGTTGAGTGTTGAGTGTTGAGTGTTGAGTGTTGAGTGTTGAGTGTTGAGTGTTGAGTGTATAAAATTACTGATAACTGATAACTGATAACTGATAACTGATAACTGGCAACTAATAACCGATAAATATGGAGGTATGATAATGGATGATAGAGTAAAAAGACATGCAGAAATTTTGATAAATTACTCTTTAGATATTAAAGAAGGCGAAAAGGTCATGATAAGAGGCGATGTTGCTGTTTTGCCTTTGATTAAAGAGTGTTATCGGCAGGTTTTAAAGAAGGGTGCTTTTCCTCAAATCAATATAGGATGTGAAGAAATTGCTGAAGTTTTGCTGAAAAACGGTAATAATGAGCAGTTGCAGTATGTTCCGGCAAGTGCCTATGAAGCAATAGAAACAGTTGATGTGGTGCTTTCAATTATAGGTTCATCAAATACAAGAATCCTAAGCAGTGTGGAACCTGAAAATCTTAAGCTCTCAGCTAAAGGACAGACTGAATATAGAAAACGTTTTTATGAGAGAGAAGCCGAGGGTGATCTTAGATGGTGTTTGAGTCTGCATCCTACTGTTGCAAATGCCCAGGAAGCAGATATGTCATATGATGATTATTGTGATTTTGTCTATGAAGCATGTGGCCTGGAACATACAGAACCGGTAAAAAAATGGAGAGATATGCATGAGAAGCAGCAAAAGCTCTGCAGTATTCTGGATACTAAAAAACATCTCCGTATTGTAGCTGAAGATACTGATATTTCTATGTCTGTTGAAGGACGTAAATGGGTTGACTGCTCCGGTAGGGTGAATTTTCCGGATGGAGAAGTATTTACCGGTCCGGTTGAAAATTCGGTAAACGGTCATATCCGTTTTAGTTTTCCGGGTATTTTTAATGGAAACGAAATTGAAGATATTAGATTAAAATTTAAAGATGGTAAAGTAATTGAAGCTACTGCTGCAAAAGGTGAGGAAATACTTAAACAGATTCTGGAGACAGATGAAGGTGCAAAGTTTGTAGGTGAAATAGCAGTTGGAACAAATCATGATATTAAGCATTTTTCCAGGAATATGCTATTTGATGAAAAGATTGGTGGAACAGTACATTTAGCTGTAGGTAAATCTATTGCTGAGTCAGGAGGGAAGAACGATTCTGTAATACACTGGGATATGCTGTGTGATATGAGTAAGAATGGTAGAATATATGCGGATAATGAGCTTATATATGAAGCTGGTAAATTTTTAATTTAGCTTTAACAATAAAATAAAAGAGGAGTCAAATTATGGTAATTATCAACTCGTATGCAGTAGCAGTTGTAATGTGTATTATTACAATGATCTGCTGGGGATCATGGGCAAACACTCAAAAGTTGGTTGGAGAGAAAAAATGGCCTTTTCAGTTGTATTACTGGGACTATGCTATTGGGGTTTTAATTCTTTCTTTAATCCTTGCTTTCACAATGGGAAGTTTCGGTGAAGGCGGCAGGTCTTTTTTAACTGATTTAAGTCAGGCTACTTTTGGTAATTTAGGCTCTGCTTTTATTGGAGGAGTTGTTTTTAACATATCTAATATTATGCTTGTAATAGCAATTCAGATTGCAGGCATGGCCGTAGCATTTCCTATCGCAGTCGGGCTGGCACTTGCAATTGGAGTTATAGCTAATTATATCCCTAATCCCGTTGGTAATCCCTATGTTCTTTTTATTGGCGTTGCCGGTGTGGTTTTAGCTATTGTTATTACTGCGATAGCATACGGTAGAATAAGTTCTGATGAAGATAATTCTTCAAATAAAGCTAAAGGAATTATTATCTCACTTATTGCTGGTATATTAATGGGCTTCTTCTATAGGTTTGTTGCTGCTTCTATGTCGATGGATTTTCAAAATTTGGCTCCCGGCAAATTAAGCCCATATACTGCAGTTGTTATTTTCTCTTTTGGTTTACTTATTTCCAATTTTTTGTGGAATAGTATTGCTATGTACAAGCCTATTACAGGCGAAAAATGTACGTATGGACAGTACTTTAGAGATGGTACTCCAGGATTGCATCTGATCGGAATTCTGGGCGGAATTATATGGAATATAGGAATGGCTTTCAGTATTCTTGCTTCAAGTGTTGCCGGACCTTCTATTTCTTACGGTTTAGGGCAGGGGGCAACTTTAATTGCCGCGATATGGGGCGTTTTTATCTGGAGAGAATTCAAATCTGCACCTAAAGGTACTAATGCACTTCTTTCAATAATGTTTATTTCCTATTTAGTTGGATTAATTTTAATAATATTGTCAAAAATAGTTTAAATATAAGGATTTAATTATGTCTAATAATAAACCTAAAATATGTGTTGTCGGTTCTTCAAATTATGATCTCATTGCCTATACAGACCGTATGCCTAAAATAGGTGAAACAATTCACGGGAATAAGTTTGAAATGGGGTTTGGCGGCAAAGGGGCCAATCAGGCGGTTGCTGCTGCTAAATTAGGAGCAGATGTTACAATGGTTGCTAAACTTGGTGAGGATGTCTTTGGTAAAGATACTCTCAACAACTTCAAATCCCTTGGCATGAACGATAAATATATCTATTTCACAGATAAGGCTTCTTCCGGGGTTGCTCCGATTACTGTAGATAAAAACGCACACAATTCAATTATAGTTGTTGCCGGGGCGAATAACCTTCTTACTGAAGATGAAGTCGAAGCAGCAAGAAAAGATATTTCAGATTCAAAAGTAATGATATGTCAGATGGAAATACCACTGAATGTAACAAAAAAAGCATTGCAGATTGCCCGCGAAGAAGGTGTGATGACTGTTTATAACCCGGCACCGGCGCCGGCAGAAGGGATACCTGAGGATGTTATAGCTTTAGCAGATATTTTCTGCCCGAATGAAACTGAAACAGAACTTCTTACAGGGATGAGTGTAGAAACAATAGAAGAAGCTGTTGAAGCCGGAAGAGCACTGCTTAAGAAAGGTGCCAGGATGATTATTATGACTCTTGGAGAAAGAGGAAGCCTGATTATTGATAATGATTCATATAAACATGTAGCAACAGAAAAAGTTAAAGCTGTTGATACAACCGGAGCAGGTGACAGCTTTATTGGAAGTCTTGGCTATTTTATTGCAGCAGGATATGATATTGAAGAAGCTGTGAAAAGAGCAAATAAAGTTGCGGCAGTAAGTGTTCAAAAACCGGGAACTCAGAAAAGTTATCCTTGTGTAGGTGATTTGCCTTCTGAACTTTTTGAGTAAAAGTTATTTTATACCGGAGGTATTCTAGATTTTGATAATATATCGATAAATCGAACACGATTATTATCAAATTTTTCGAAAACATTTTTGCTTTGAGTATATTAGCATTTGATATAGGCGTTCGGGTACGAACGCCCTCCAGAATCGCTGTGAAAACATAATAAATCATCAATGATTTTATACGCATAATGGAGGGCTGTTGTCCTCAACAGGCAAGTCTATAGTTTTACTAGATTATTTATTTTTATTAGATCTAAATATCCAATATTCAACACGGAATATCCTATTCAAAAAATCCTGTATTTCTTAATCTATTACTTGTATTTAAGACAATGCTTAAGTTAGTGACATTGACGAACGCCCTCCAGCACCGCTGTAATAATGTTGGAATTTTTAATAATTTGGTTTTTTGATGATATTTTTCAGTACCCCTGAAATTATTGGGTTTAAGAAATAACAATATAAACCAAAACTGTTATTCACATTGTAGGCAACAATTATTGATATAAGAGCTATAAAAACATAAATGATATTGCCGTAAAGGGTTAATTTTTTCTCGTATTCAGATATCTTTGAATTTATATAGTGCTTGATATTTGATAAGTATATCCATGTAATTAGGTTTATGATTCCAAGTATTGTTATTCCTCCGGAAAAAACAGCAATTGCCATTGCTTGTCCACTGTAAGTTACAACTACAGAAACAAGCCATGGCGTTATTGTTACAAGCATTAAATATATTAGATTTAATACAATAAAGGTTTCATCTATTACAGTTATCTGTTTGATCAGTTTATGATGTCTTATCCACATTCCACCTATTATAAAAAAACTTATAAGCCATATTTCCAGTTTGGGGATTGTCAGAAGTAAAGCTTTGTCAATTGGTATTTTACCTGCATTCTCGGGCAGTTGTATATTCAATACGAGTAAGGTTATAGCTATTGCAAAAACACCGTCGCTAAATGCTTCTAACCGACTCGATGAGTATTCTGCATTGCTTATTTGTTTACTGCACATTATCTTACTATTTCAGCTCTATATTAGTTAATATTGTGAATTTAACCCACATAATGGCATTTGAATTTTGCAAAAGTTATAAATTGTTTATATATACTCAAAACGATTGAGTTTTCGATAAAATCATGGAATGTCGAGTTTGTTTTCATGGTATTAAACCAAAAACTAAAATACCTTCGGTATACAGCAGCGTTTTGTTTCCTTGCAACTATACCACACTGATCATCTGCATTATTCGGATTTAATACTAATTTTATAAGATAATACAGAAAATTCCAGAGAAAGGGAGCTGGGTTCGTAAACATTTTTGTAAAAATGATCTTTTACTGAATCATATATTTCTTTGTAATATTCTTTTCATAAACTAGTTACATGAAAAGATCAAAAGGTATTTAAAAACAAATAATCCAAACCTTTTTACTTTATGCTTTCATTCCAATGTTGATTTACATCTTTAACAATGGAAATATTATCATCAATGGGCTGAGTAATTATTTCCAAAGTCTTTTTTGAAATTTTTTGGTTTTCTATAATTTCTATTCCGGCTTGTTCTGTTGCATCAAGAATTGCTTCAAGTTTTTGTTTATATTTTTTACCTACCATAGATT
>CAXXMS010000016.1:0-371256 GCA_963678745.2 Victivallales bacterium
ATGTTTATTTAATAGCATACAGAACTGGCTTTTGCCAGACCTTGAAGAAGAATTAGGCGAGTTAAGTTCCAGGCAGATAGAATTTATCAAAGCAGTAGAACTTCTAAGACCTGATATGTTCCTTGATAATTTAAGCTGGTGCGGAATAGGTAGAAAACCTTCCAGTCGGTTGAGCCTACTAAAAGCTTTTATAGCTAAGCCTATATTTCGTATTGCAGATACTGTGAGTTTGATTGATTTCATAAAATCAAATCCCAGTCTTAGGCGACTATGCGGATGGGAAAGTTATAATGAGGTTCCTTCTGAAGCAACATTTTCTAGAGCTTTTAAGCTGTTTTCTGAATTTAAAATAGCACAGAAAATACATGAAAACAGTATATGCAGAAATATTGGAGAAAAGCTTTTCGGTCATAAAAGTACAGATGCAACGAGCATTAAAGGGCGAGAGAAGCCCTGCCGTAAAAATACTCCGACTAAAAAGAAAAAAGGAAAGCCTGGTCGTCCTAAAAAAGGAGAAGAAAAGCCTAAAGAACCAAAGCGGGTTGAGCTTCAACTTGAGAGAAATCTTGATGCTAACCTGGAAGATCTTCCTAAAGGATGTGACTGGGGTTCCAAGAAAGGCTCTAATGGCAAAGTTTATAAATGGAAAGGTTATAAACTGCATTTAGACTGTGTTGATGGTGATATACCTGTCAGTGCTGTTGTTACATCTGCCTCACTACATGATAGCCAGGTAGCTATACCGCTTTCGCAGATGAGTGAAAAACGTATTATCAATTTATATGATCTGATGGATGCAGCATATGATTCACCTGAAATACACCTTTATTCAAAGCAGAACAACAGAATTCCTGTTATAGATAATAATCCCAGAAGAGGAGGAATAAAAAAAGAAATGGATCCTGCGAAATCTGTCAGGTATAATGAAAGAAGTTCTGCTGAAAGAGTTAATTCTGAGCTAAAAGATAATTATGGTGTTGAAAATATTAGAGTTAAAGGGCAGCAAAAAGTAGAGTGTCATATTTTCTTTGCTATAATTGCTCTTGCTGCTAAAAAGATATTTAAACTTATTCCGTAATAGTTGAATTTGATATAAATAATGTTTACATCTTTCTCTCTAAAATACAGAGACTAGAAAGAATGTATCAAAATAAAATTTTTTAAGTGTATGGTTTGCCGTTTTATCGGATTTTTGATGAAAAATATGTGAATTTTTACACTAATAAAAAGTTATTAACAATTTAAACGAAAAAAGTCTCAAACGTTTTGCAAGAGGCTCTTTAATTACATCTTTTATTTATAAGATTTATCCTTCTATTTAAAAATAAAGTATTTATTTTCAAAAATCAATAGTTTTAGTGATTTAACATAAAATTAATGTTTTGTATTAATTGCTGTAATGTAAAATATTAATTGCTTTTATGTAAAAAATATAATCTAGGGCTTGTCCCTATATGTTTATCTCTTTTATAAGCAGAAAGATATGCTATATTACTTTGTGTTAAACGTATCAAATTTGGCACATAAGTAACAAAAACTATCATTATAATAGTCAGAGGCATATCTTTCATGGATTATACAATATCATTTCAAAGAGAACTTTCACTTAATATTCCTAAAGTTGTAAAGAATAAAGACTATCAAGATTACGAACACCTCCTTAAACGTATCAATGAAATACTTTGCGCAACAGGAGTGGATTTAGATTTTGCTGAACACTATGTGAATACAATTTCTAAACAAAGCAGCAAAGAGCTTACCCTGAAACAGATCAGGAAATACAGCAAATACGGAATAGCAGCTCTAAGATGCATGATAGTAAAAAATCTTACGGGTCTTGGTTTTAGAGAGTTAAGTGTCAGACTTGCAGAAAGTACACTCCTTCAATGGTTCTGTAATTTAGAAAATTTAGATGTAATAAAAGTACCATCTAAATCACAACTTCAAAGATACTCCCTCTGTGTAAGTGAAGACTATCTGCGCAAACTAATTGAATCATTACGAGAAAAGATATCTTTACCTGAAAATATTCTAAATCTGAAAAGTCCATTCAATTGTGAAAATATTTACCTTGATGCTACTTGCCTGAAAGCTAATATCCATTTTCCTGTAGACTGGCTTTTACTGCGTGACGGTATGGTTTCACTTTTGAAGTCTATTTTGGTAATTCGCAGGCATGGTCTCAAACATAGAATGCAACCACCTGAAGAATTTATCCATCGTGTAAATCTTCTTTGTATTGAAATGACAAATGCAAGGAGAAAACAAGACAGCAAGAAAATACGCAAAGCTGTTTTAAGAGAAATGAAAAAACTCTCAAAAGTTATAAGAGGACATGCCGGAACTTATTATAAAATTTTGCAGAAGCATTGGAGAGAAAGGACAGATCTTAGTGAAGGGCAGGCAAATGAAGTGCTTAAGCGTATCAATGATGTCCTCACAAAACTTCCCGAGGCCATAAAGCAGGCACACAGCAGAATAATTACTGGATTACAAATAGAAAGTAAGGATAAAATACTTAGCTTATTCGATGATAGTGCAAGAGTTGTAAAAAGAGGCAAGGCAGGTGCAGAAGTTGAATTTGGCAATACTTTATTTTTAGCAGAACAGTCAGACGGTTTTATTGTGGACTGGCATCTCTATGAAGCTTCCGCACCATCTGATGCCAAAATGACAATTGAAAGCATCAATAGAATGAGTGACAGAAACATAGAAATCAAAAGTGTTGCCGGAGATAGAGGCTGTGACAGTAAGAGATGTCAAAAAATCGTTGCAAAGAAAAAGATAGCAAACAACATATGTCCTAGAAATCCGCATGAACTTATAGAAAAGCTTCAGGATAATAATTTTGTTTTCCATCAGAACAGGAGAAGTCAGACAGAAGGTAGAATTGGAATATTCAAAAACAACTTTACAGGAAGTCCAATAAAAAACAAAAAATTTGAATATAAAGATATCTCTGTTGCATGGGCTGTTCTTACTCATAATCTTTGGGTTCTTGCAAGACTTGATTATGACAATGAAGCAACATTAAAAGTAGCGGCTTAAAGCTTTCCATAAATTATCAAATCTTTGAACAAGCTCTTAGACGTAACCGTTCTGCTAAAATTATGCATTCTGGAAGTAATCCTGATAAATATCTTAAATTTTGCAACACAATCTAGAAAACTGACTACCCGCTACTGGCTACTGAAAACTGAATATCATTAAAACTGAGTTTTTGGGACAGGCTCTAATCTATTTTGCGAGATTGATTTTTTTTTATAAAAAAAGGCTTAAAATTATATACTTTTTATTAGAGTAAAGATGAAGAATAATTAGCCTGTTATTTTAATGAATTATAATAGGAGGAGATATTATGCCTAAACTGCGGGAATTTGTAATTAGACAAATCATGGATGAATTATTTCACAGTGGATTTGATATGGAAAAATTTGATATATCTTTTCCGGAAGATTTAGATTCTGACAAATTAGCGTGCATTTTTTTCAAATCATATCCTGAATATTCCTTTAATATAGAAGAGTATAATTTGAGTGATCAGAAATTGAGTGAACGTGAAAAAGGTATCTTAAAAACCGATGAGAAACCCGGTGATTACAAAATGCATGAAATTAAATTGCATTCCAATATTGATGACTGTATTTCAAGAGTATATTACTGGTTGGAGAATATAAAAGACGACCTGGTTTTTAATAAAGTTGATCTTTGAATTTATTATTAAAAATAGAGAATATATCTAAAATGATAAAAGCTTAATTTAGATTTGTTTAACTACTTATTATTCTCTATTTTCCTTTATTTTCTTAATCTTGGTTTGTAATTCTTTAAAATAATCTGATTCGGTTATATGTTTTGTTTCTTCTATTGCAGGTTTATTATCGAAATCTATTTTAAGTTTGATTACCTGGCTTTTTAATTTCTTCAGTTCACTGGTGAAATTAATTATTATTATGGTAATTATTAAGACAATTATTAATACGTAAATTATCAGATATGAACTTTTTCTGATGAAATCCTGTGAGAAATTCATTGGCGTTTTATAAGGAGCAATACCTATTACAGCCATGGTTTTATTTGCAGCATTAATGATTTTGCCTGCAGCATAGGTTTTTTTCCCATTCAATTCTGTTGTAATACAGTGTGCAGTTGTTTCAGTTTGAAACAGCAATGATTCTATTTTTAAAAAGTTTTTTTGAATTAGCTTGTAATAATCATTATTTTTCTGCTTTCTGTTTGGGGTGCCTATAATATTATCATATTCTAAATTAAGCAGATAGTACTCCAGTTCGTCTTTATGTTTGAAATAGGTGTCAAGTTTGATTAATACAGCAAGGTTATCTACGCTAACCCATCTTTCGCATACAAAAATGTAACATTTTTGTCTTTGAACTCGAAGATTTTCAAATCGAGAAATTGTAAAATCAATGTAACAATTTAACAATTAGATAGATATGAATATTTTGGAGTTTTTAAGGCAATTTTGTCGTGCCTATAATAATAAACTATTTTAATAAATCCTCTTGTATTTTTATTAGTTCCTGTAATTTTACCAGTGTAGAAATATTCTTAAAAATTCATAAACTTTACGGCATTTGCCGGCAGATAAGAGAAAGGTAAAAATGTATTTCAGGGTTAAGAAAACTCTAAGCGGTGAAGTACTTCAGCTCATCGAAGCCTATCGCAACAGCCTCGGTCACAGTCGAAGCAGAACAGTAATATCTCTGGGCAGAGCAAGAATACCTGATAAATCCTGGAAACCGATAGCTAAAGCAGTAGAACACAAACTTTATAACACCTATTATGAAACCGATACTCTTTTTGAATTTGAATATACCCAAGCCTAACAAAGCTGGATTGACAGAATTTTGCGCCTTATTGATTTGAAGGGGGGCTGGAAGCCGAATGTAAAACAAACAGAGAATAAAGATACTGATAATGCAGAATCAAACATTCAAACAGAAGAAGATGTAGAAAAACCTGAAATTGTAGATGGGGTTGAAATCGAGAATATAGATCATTGTAATGATACTGAACTCGGTGCAGAACTTGTAGCCTTACATGCCTGGAATGAACTTGAGATAGGAAAATTTCTTAAAACTTTGGGATTTAATCCTAAACAGTGTGCCTGTGCTGCTGTTTCAGTAATCAACCGGCTGGTAAAACCTTTAAGCGAACATGCACTTGCCCAGTGGATTTCAACAACTTCGCTTCCCGAACTTCTCGGCTCTGAAATACTGCAGGGAGGAGATGATCCCTACTATAGGGTAAGTGACAAACTTTTTAAGTTTAAGGATCAAATAAAAAAACATCTTATATACAAGGAAAGAGAATATTTCAATCTTGAGAGAACAGTTCTGCTTTATGATTTAACCAATACATATTTCGAAGGTACGGCTCTTGAAAATCCTAAATCAAAACGCGGATGTTCAAAACATAAACGCAATGACTGTCCACAAATAGTTGTAGGAATGGTTTTTGATAATAACGGTTTTGAAGTTGGACATAAAATTTTTGAAGGTAACCGAAATGATGCAACAACTATTCCCGATATGCTGTCAGAATTGAAAAATGCTGTTGGGCAGACAGATGATGTTCTTCTGGATACTTTAAAGCCAATTGTTATTCTTGACGGAGGGATTGCAACAAAAAAGAATTTGCTTTTGCTAAAATCTGAAGGATTCAGTTATCTTGTAAATGATAGTCGCCGTGGAAGAAAAAAGTATAAGGATGAATTTTTAGCTGATGAGAAAACATTTACAGCTATTTCGGGAAGAGAAGATAAAACAAATGTTCTTGTAAAACTCATTTCAGATCCTTTTAATGAACAAAATGGTACAGAAGACAATATTGTGCTATGCAAGAGTTCCGCACGCCGGGAGAAAGAATATGCAATATGCTCAAAAATGGAGGAACGTTTTGTTGCCGGTCTTGAAAAAATCAAAGCGGGCATTGAAAAAAAAGGTGGTGTAAAAACTCCGGAAATTATTCAAAGGCGAATTGGTAAATTGCAAAAACAGTTTTCCAGAGCCGCAAAATACTATAATGTAGAACTCAAAAAAACGGAAGATAAATATGTACTGAACTGGACTTTGGATGATGAAAAATATGGAATTGATGATGAACTGTTTGGATGCTATGTAATAAGAACCGACAGAAAGGAATATGATGAAAATGAAATCTGGAATCTTTATATGACACTTACAAAAGCGGAGGACGGATTTAGAATGTTAAAGTCAAATCTCGGAATCAGACCGAACTTCCATAGAATTGAAGATAGGGTGGATGCTCATGTTTTTATTACAGTTCTGGCTTATCATTTACTGCACTTCATTATGTACAAATTCAAACAGCGTGACGATCATAGAAGCTGGCCGACAATCAGAAGGATATTGTCTACACATTCGTATTCCACAATTAAAGTACCAACAAATTCAAATCAAATACATAGAATCAGAAAAGCAGGCTTGCCTGATGAGACCCAGAAAGATATTTACAGATATCTTGGCATTGACTGGAAAAACCTGCCAAAATCTCATGTGGTACTCAACTGCGTGAAAAAATAATTCTTGCTCATTGAAAACTTTTTGTCGTGCCTTAATTTTTCGGTTGTTGACTATCAGGGAGTTACAAATCAAGATGCGAAACTCGGGTTAAGAATAGTGGAACATTTACTGTTGTTACTTATAAAGATCCTGAGACTGATAAGGTATATAAATTTGTTTCTACCCTTTCACACTCTTTTAGACCTGGAGTAATAGCTCTTCTTTACTATAAAAGATGGACAATTGAAAAGGCATTTAATAATACTAAAAGTGATCTTAAAGAGAAAAAAGCATGGTCATCTGAAAATACTCCAATGGATATTCAAATGCGACTGACTGCAATGACATATAATCTTATGAAACTATTTGAAGAAAAGAGCAAAAAATATAATTCAGATCTGATCCATCCAGCTGAAATAAAATATAAAAACAATTTGATTGAGCGTCAAAATAAAGCTAAAGATAAAGGAAAATTTGTTAACCCATTGCACTTTATGCATAGAATTGCACGTATTTCCTCTTCAACTATTAGATCCGTAAATAATGCAATTTTAACAAAAATTACTCTCAGAGAGTTTATGAAAAGGCTAGTTGATAAGTTAATTCTACGTCCTATCTTAATTTAAGAACACTGATGATTCCTTCTTAATTCCAGCTTGGTTGGATTAGGTCATGTCAAATTCTTTTTTTATATGTTTTTCAGCCTTTTCTGGCGAGATATAACTAAATTTTGCGTATCTATAGTGAACATCAATTATTTCTTTCAATGCTTTATTGACTAAAAGTTGGTTTTTCCATGTTTTTAAATGAACAAGAACTTTTTCAAGACAACTTTTTTTGTAGCTTATCTGGCCCAAAACATGAATTATCATTTTTATGATATTTTTATCTTCATCATTTTGCAAGCTGTAGAGGAGAGGAAGGATTTCTTCAGGATGAGTTCTACCCCGAAGCTCCATTCCATGAAGTATTTCCTGTCGAATTTGAGGGTTAGGATTATGCAGATGTTTTTTCGCAAATCCCAATGTAGGTTTTGGATTCTTTTCTCCTAATTGCTTTAGCGTGCCAACTACTGCATTTTTAACAGAATGATGAGAGTCATTGAGAATTTGTTCAAGCATAGCGGATATATTATCAAAATCCACTTTTCCTATTTCTCCTAATGTATAGGCTGCTGTTTGTCTTATCTTTTCGTTTTTATCAAACAGCAATACTTCTAAGGTTTTTAAAATGCCTTTTCTTTGTTCTATATTATCACGATATAATCTTCCTAAAACAAGATATACGTTTTTTCTGATATATGTATCATTATCAGATGAATAACCGCGAATATTTTCTGTTCTATTGTTGTCTATATCAATCTCAATTTGTTTTTTTATTTTGTTTAAAAGTTCTATACGTTGTGCTTTGGTGAGATCGTAATAGCCCATTTAAATTATTTTCCTTTGGGTTTAAATGCTTTTGCCGGGCATTTATCAGTATCTCTATTTGCAGGGACCTCATGTCCAAAACATTTTCCTTTAGTTTTACTCGTTGGTTCGAAAAATTTGCAATCCTTACATGTTGGCATTTTTCCTTCTCCCTCTTTTTGTCATTGATAATAAATTCATTTATAAGCTGTACATATATATTATATTAATCTAATAATCTCATCCCATTAGAATGTAATTATAAAAGAATCACCAATTATTATAACAAACCCAAATAGGGAAGTGAGATTTAATGAAATTACATCACACAAGAATAGAATTTATCAAGAGAGCAGATTAGCATCCTATTTGCAATGTATGTTGAAAGCTTGTTGACTACATATTATTTGAGATGTTACTGTTTATTTACAGGCGTTTGGCTTGGTTCGCTATTACCTTCTATAAGCACATCACTGCCTTCTTTTACAGCCTTGTTATGTATTTTGTTTAACTGTTTATCCAACTTATTAAAAGTTTTATCCTGAACTTCACCTATATTTTTATCTTTAACTTTTAATGATGGTGTAGGAAGGTTTGAATTGTCGATGTAATATGTATCATTGGATTCATTTTGTTCCAATGCTTTCATGTAATATGCATTTGCCTTTTCTAATTCTCCTTTGTTGATATAAGCCATACCAAGTCCCATATAAGCTCCGGATACTTTTTTGATTTTAAGTGCTTTATTAAAATATTTTATTGCTTCATCATATTTTCCTTCTGAATTCATTGCCCAGCCTTTAATGAGTATTGACCATAAATCATTTGGATTATTTTCCAGCTTTTGATCCAATTGAGCAAGAACATCTTTTTTCATTTTTGCTAATAAACTTTCACATTCGATTCTATTATTAACAATATTTATCATAGGTAATTTATGTGGATCGACATTTTTAGAACTTTTATTATATAGAGTATTTTGTTGACTTGTATTAGTATTTGGCTTTTGGATATTATTCTCTGCCAAAGAAATTGTTGATAGAGAAATTATAAAACAAAAAAGTGTTAAAATCAGTATATTCTTCATATTGAACCTTTCAATTAATATATGTTTAATATCTAAACTTCAGATGTATCCGTATTTTTAGTTTTTAAAAATAGTAAAAGAACCATTGTTATAAGTAAAATAAAAACGAGATATCTAAAAGCGTCAATATATGATAACATTGCCGATTGCTGTTGAACACTTAGATATATCATCTCATATGTTTCTTTCGTTGTTGTATTGAACTCTGTTTTTATATAATTTACCGTGTTATTAAAAGTATGATTTAGCGGTGTTATGTTTTTTACAAGATAGTTTTGGTGAACCTGACTGCTTCTGGCTACAACAGTATTTACAAAGGAAATACCAACACTGCCGCCGATATTTCTAGTCAGATTTATGAAACCCGTCCCATCATCAATTTTATCATTTGCTATGAATGAAAAAGCAACAGCATTGATCGGAACAAATACAAAAGATATACCAAGTCCCATTATAGATCTTGATTCAGCTACTTTCCAAAAATCAACCTGAAGGTTAAACCCTGCCATCATATATATACCCCATGCAGTGATAAGCCATCCGGCAATAGTAGTATATTTCGGGTCAATTTTTGAAGATAGAATTCCTGCTGCCGGCATACCAAAGAGTACAAACGTGCCTGATATTGCTATTACTAAACCGCTCAAAAATGCTGTGTACCCCATAAGTGTTTGAAGCATTACCGGAACGGCTTCAGTCATTGCATAAAACGACATGCCAACAGCAAACATTGCTATTGAGGAAATAGCAAAGTTTCTATCTTTCAGCATCCTAAGATCTATTACAGGGTTTTTTACTCTTAATTCCCAGAACACCATAAAAACAAGTGATATTACCATTATTGCAAATAGAGCAATAATTATATTTGATTGGAACCAGTCATAGTGCTGTCCTTTGTCAAGGAATATTTGTAATGCACCTATACCTAAACTGAGCGAGGCTAAGCCTATATAATCTATTTTTATTTTGCTTCTGATTTCATCTGCATCACTTATAAATACATAAACAAGGAAAAGTGCTAATATGCCTACCGGAATATTTATAAGGAATATCCAATTCCATGCGTAATTATCTGCTATCCATCCTCCCAGCATAGGTCCGAATATTGGAGCAAGAATTACACCCATTCCATAAATACCCATACCAATAGGTCGTTTCTTTCCTGGAAAATGTTCAATAAGTATTGCCTGAGATAGTGGCAGTAATCCTCCGCCTCCTAACCCCTGGAATATGCGAAAGAACAGTAACTCATTTAGAGACTCGGACATTCCACATAGAAAAGAACTCAAAGTAAAGATGAAAATACTTAGGAGAAAATAATTTTTTCTTCCTAGAGTATGTGAGAGCCATCCGGTTATAGGCAGAATAATAGCATTAGATACCAGATAGCAGGTGAGAATCCATGAGCTTTTGTCAACGCTTACACCTAAATCACCTGCAATATTTGGCAGTACCACGTTTGCAATACTCGAGTCCAGTACTTCCAATGCAGTAGGCAGCATAACGACAAATGCTATTAGATACGGATTCCCAAGAGGTTTTTTTATATTATCTTCTATCATTTTAAATTTTACTGATTATTCTTTGATTCTTACTTTAGGCAATACAGACATTCCCAATGCAAGGAAATATTTTTTAGGATTAGGTATTTCATCAAATACTATTTTAACTGGAACACGTTGTACAGTTTTTACAAAATTACCTGTGGCATTTTCAGGTGGAAGGAGACTGAATGCAGCACCTGTACCGGCCTGTATACTCTGAACTTTACCTTTAAATGTATGACCCGGGTAGGTGTCTATTATTATATCTACAGGTTGACCAATTCTAATATCAGTTATTTGTGTTTCCTTAAAGTTGGCATTCACCCATTTTTTATCTGATACTATTGCCATTACCGGGTTCCCTGTAGCTATGAATGAACCTATATCAAAATTCTTCTTTGCAATATAGCCAGCTGCCGGAGCAAATATTTTTGTATATGATAGTGTTAATTCTGCCTGGGCTACATTTGCTTTTGCTTTGTCTACATTTGCTTTTGCAAGCTTAATGTTTGCTGATGCTGCATCAACTGCAGATTTTGCAGCCTGATACAGTGCTATTGTATGTTCAAATCTTTCAAGAGAAACAGCATTTCCTGTAGATAGCAACTGGTTTCTATACATATCTATAGCTGCTGTATTCTGTGCATCAATGGCTATTTCATATTCAGCATTTGCAACATCCAATTTTGCTTTTGTTACTTCCAGGTTTACATTAGCTTCATCCAGTTGGATCTGGAATGGTTTTGGGTCGATTTCAAGAAGAAGTTTCCCTTTTTCTACATGTTCATTGTCTGAAATATAAAGCTTATTTACATAGCCGGCAACATGTGGTGCTATCAAAACAGGTTGACCACCAATAAACGCATCATCTGTAGAAACAAAGTGTGTAATTTCATAATAATAATATACTGCAGTTACTATTAGAGCAATTATTATAACTACCAGGTAGGCAATTATTCTTTTTTTTCTTGCAGTCATTTTTTTCTTTTCTTGATTCATGTTGGTTGGTTCCTGTCTACTTTTTTAAGTTTAATTTTTATGATATAAAATATATATTGATTATTTTAAGAGAAATTCTTCTCAATCAATGATAGCTGAATTCATATAGCTTGTCAATAGTATAATGGGTAGCAGAAAGAGATATCTTTAACTCACATTTTTGCATTAAAAACTTACAAATAATTTTAATTTATTTATTATAAAGTGGTTTCATCTGTATTGCAGCTAAATGGAAAAATTTTAACTTTTTCATTTATATAGCTTTATTTTTTGATTGAAATTCTTTATATCATTTTCTTTATTTTTTTGACCATCATATCCAGTGCATCAAGATTAAAGTCTTCTAGATATGAGGCTAGTTTGTTAGCATGTTCAAGAAGTAGTTTACAGTTTAGCTCTTCCCCTATTTTTCTACAGTTTCGTGTAAGAATTTCGAGGTTTCTGATAGACAGTCTGGTTTCCAGTTTATCTATAATCGGTATTATGTCTGAGTTTATTCGTTTAATTATTTCTTGATCTGTAATTTTTTCTTCTTCTAATGAAGACTTAGTTTTTTCTTCTATTGTTTTATATGGTAGGAATTTTATCATTTCCTGTATAAGTCTGCTTTTTGTTGTAGGTTTTCTAAGATAGGCATCTGCAAACTTATGAATACGCGGCTCATCATGTTTCATAGATGAGGCGGTAAGAACTATTATTGGAATATCTTTTATATCAGAATCTTTTTTCAGTATGTTGGCAACTTCATAACCTGACATAACAGGCATCTTAAGGTCAAGCAGAATCAGGTCTGGGTGATGATGTCTGATCTGATCAAGAGCAACTTTCCCATTATCAGCTTCCAGTATTTCAAAATCGTAACCTTCAAAGTAGCCCTTAATCAGTTCTCTATTATATTCAATATCATCGGTGATGAGGACTTTTGCTTTTTTAAATTCTATTCTGGAAACATCAAACATATCTATTTCTTCAGTTTCAATTTTGCTTGTTACTTCAATATCTTTTAGCTCAATAAAGAATGTAGTACCTTTATTTATTTTGCTGTCAAAGTGTATATTACCGTTCATAGCTTCTACAAGTCGTTTTGTGATAGCAAGACCAAGGCCTGTTCCTCCGAATTTTTCCTGATTTTGTCCTTTTACCTGCGTAAAGGCTTCAAAAATAGTTTTTTGGTCTTCTTCAGGAATGCCAATTCCCGTATCTTCTACTGCTATTTTTAGATTAACGAGGCTTTTGGCATTAGTGGTGTATTCATAGGTAACTGACAATTTTATATAGCCGTTCTCAGTAAATTTTACAGAGTTGCCAATAAGGTTAGTTAATATTTGTCTGAGGCGTATTCCATCGAGTAGTAAGCCCTGAGGGATATCTTTTTGTATGTCCAGGATTAGGTCTACACCTTGATCTTTTAGTTTGAATTGGAACACAGAAGATGTTTCTTTAAAAATATTATCTATATTTACTGACGTATACTGTATTTCCAATTTGCCTGCCTCAACTTTTGAAAGGTCAAGTATATCATTGATAAGTTTTAGCAGAGAATTACCACTGGAGTATATAGTGTTTATGTATTTTCTAAGCTTAGGGTCATTTTCCTTGCGCTGAAGTATTTCAGAAAAATCGAGTATAGCGTTCATAGGAGTTCGTATTTCATGGCTCATATTGGCTAAGAATTCACTCTTGGCCTTTGTTGCTGATTCCGCCTTATCTTTGGCTAGCTCAAGTTCATAAGTTCTTTCTTTGACTGTTTTTTCAAGTTCAGCATGTTTACGTCTAAGTGCTCTTGTCCGTAAATAGTAGATAAAAGTTACCAAAATGATAAATATTACCAAAACAAGAGTTCTGAACCACCATGTTTGATAAAATGGGGGATTAATGATAACAGGAATATCAACAACAATCTTAGATCCGTCTTTTACTTTTAATCTGTAGTTTCCTGGGGATACTTGACTGTAATTGACATATCTTTTGTTACCTGAATTAATCCAATTCCTGTCATATCCTTCAAGTACGTGAGAATAGCGTTGGTCTTCAACTATACTGAAATCTTTTGGGGCTATTTCAAAAGTAAAACTTTGATTATCATAAGATAATGATAGTTTAGAGTTATTCTTTAACTCATCTAAAGTATAAAATAGTGCTGACTTATTAATATTAGGCTTAACATAGATATTCAGTTTTGCTTCTTTATCAGACCATACCCCGTCATTATTTGATCCCTGTACTTTAAGAATATACATTCCTGGTTCAAGTCCAGTATACCTTGCTATGCGGTTTGTCCCGGCATCAAACCATTCTTTATCTCTTCCTATCAGTATATATTTGTAACGATTTTTGGAAGAGTTAGTGTAGTTCGAAGCTGCGTATTCAAATTCAAAAAAGTTATTGTTTGCATCAAGTATGATTTCTCTGGTTTTTTCGAGAGATGAACCAGTTTTAATTGGGTTACCGCCCTGTTCAAGTAATGTTAAATATATTGAAGGTTTGTTCTCATTATCTTTAAGCTCATTTGGATAAAAAGTATTAAGTCCATTTAATCCACCAAGAAATATTTCACCATCTTTAGTTATAATCATTCCTTGTCCGAAAAATGAATGACTGTGCAGACCATCATCAGAAGTATAAACTCTTTCAACCTGTTCAGTTACAGGGTTGAATTTTATAAGTCCACCTTCCGTGGCTACCCACAATTTACCATTTTTATCTTCAACGGCGATATAAGTAACACTACCTGGGAAACCATCAGTATAATGCGTAAATTTGCCTGTTATTTTATCCAGTTTGTCCAAGCCTTTATCAGTGCATATCCATAAATTACCTCTTGAATCGTGAAAAACATTCCACACAATATCTGAACTAATACTATTTTCATCGTTTGGATTGTTTTTATGATGAGTGAATTTTTCTGTTTTTTTATTGAACTTATCTAGTGGCTGACCGAAAACTCTATTTTTCCGAAATTGTCGCCACTATTTTTTCATGATAATTTCAAATTAACCAGCTAAACAAAACTAAAAACTTTATTTTCTCAAAATAATACCTCAAATTGCCTATTTTTAGATACATCGGTTACATGTCAAATCAAACAACCTACAAAATTTAGAATAAAAAATTAGCTTACGCTACCAGTCTTCTTTTTACCTGCTTCATCTTCTCAGAACGCTTTTTGCGCAGGCTCTCTTTTTCCTGAATGATATTTCCTAAAATTTGGATATTTCTGGCAAGTACAGCATATGATACATAACGTCTAAAAGCCCTTATTCCTTTATCAGGGCACCTGTCAAGACCATGATTTTCAAGAGCATTTATTGCAGACTCCACTGCTGAATGTTGATTTTTTGACTTTTTGAAATCATTAGCAAATTCCTCTTCTTTATTTTTTTGACTTAACTTCCCTTTTTTAGGCATTATGACTTTATCCAGGATTTTGGATAACTCTTCTTTGTTATCCGGTTTCCAGAAGCCTTTATCAAAACTGCATCTTTTTACATTTGGAAATTTAGCAATAGTTTCTCTGGTAAACTCTACTGCTATATCACGATCTGTTTGCTTTTCCATTATTTTATGATTCAGGATGAAACCAAACTGATCTTCGATTATGCAAACATTTTTTCCTAATTCCTGAGAAACTCCGGCTTTGCCTTTTGACAGCCACTCTGTGTATTCTTCAAAAATTGAAAATATTTTCTCTTCGTGAGGGATTTTTTCTTCATTCACAATTCGCCTCAAAGTTAAATCAATAAATTTTTTACCGTAGTCTGCAAATTTCACAATAGGTGTAAGGACAAGTTCAACTGTAATGTCAGTCGTTGTTTCTCTTATTCTCTCAATATCGACTGTAGCTCTTTCCAGTAGTAGATCTGCATATTTGGTATAAACCTGACAGGCTGTTTTTATCTCAGTTTTTCGCTCTTCTTTTTTACTTTCGTCTTTAGATGTAGAATGCTTCATTTTCTGGAGCTTACGCATTTTATTTTTTAGTTTTTGCAGCAGACTTTTGTTTTGTCGCCAACCACTTATATTCAGGTCTTTGCAAACATTGGAAATTAACTCTACTGTTTTGCGAACTGAGTCAAATAAAAGGTTTATGTCAGTAGGATAATGAACATTGCTTTCAACAACAAAAGAATCACATCTGCAGTTTAAATCTTCCGTTTTTTTTTAAGAGTATGACCATATTCTACAACTATTTTATTAACTGCATCCAGAGTTTCAGGCTTAAAGAGACTTATGTTATCTTTCAATGTTTGGAGTGGATATTTTTTATCATCAATCCATTTAGCATGCCCGAGCATTTCGCGAAGAGTAGAATGATTATCTGCCATTTCCTTAACCTTGTCAAAATCCCAGTTGCAGTTTAAACGAAGTGTTCCAAGTACAAGTATTTTCCAAAGCTCCATTCCGGGGCGTCCAGTTTTCTTAGATGCTTTTGGAAGAGAATCTTCAAGTACTGTAAATACTTTCTCACGTATTTCACTATTGCAGTAAATAGCCTGCAGCCCCATCAATAACTTAGGTATTTCATCTCTTGACCTTAAATCAAATTGTATCCCTGCAATATCAACCTCTCCTAATTTCATCTGACTATCGAATGCTTTTCTCACACCTTAACTCCGAAGTTTTGAATATTATCAATTTTATCACTATTAAATAATCTATCTGTATGCAATATTTAACTCATTTATAGCAAATATTTTACATTATTTTAATGTAGCATTTTTTCGCTGATATAATAGCTTTTGAAGATGAAATTTCAGGTTTTATTACACTGTTTTTACTAAGATTATCTTAATACAACTAACTCATAATAAAAGATTTATACAATTCTCGTTCAAGCACTATCTAGTCCTCCGCCCTGAAGGGCTATCCAGATTACATCATGATCATACTTATCCTGATCAAAAGAAAATGAAAAATTACTTGCTAAGCTATCTGGATTTTTTCCATCGTTTTTGAAGTTCTTAAATTTACTTGTTTTTTTATTATATTTAAAAAAACCGTATTGGAACGTAGATATCCATAATATATCAGTATTATCTAAATCTTCCTGAATATCATAAGCCAAATTAATTTCTTTGATAACATTGTCTGTTTCATGTGTATTCTTATTATATACTCGCAACGATTTGGTTTTCGAGATTTTATATTTCCCTTCTAACCTAAAATCTTAATTGAAATTATCTTTGCAACCAAGCGAGTATATAATTAAATCATGTACATGATTGGGCGGCAAGAATGCGAGTATGGAAAATGAAAACCAAATCCGCCATGTTTATGTTTAATGGGCATAGCCTAAATGCTTAATGGACTTTAGGAGGTTGAAACAATGATTTGCAATGCTTTATAAAGGATGGTGGTAGGCCCACCGATGCCTGTTTACAGGAATAGGTATCAAACTACTTTAAAGTCATATCAGTCCAACGATTGGTATGGGGAGCATTTAAAGAAAAGGCAACTTATAAAAGTTGTCAGGTAAGTATGAAAGAGATGAACGTAAGTGAACCACTGATGAAATGTCGAAAACATAGGAATGGATGTCAAAAATGGGAAAAGTCGTGGCCCATGATAAGTTTGGAAGAAACCTGTTTACCGACCAGGCGGCACCCGGCACTAAGGTGGCATGACTTTTATACAGGCCTTTATAAGGAACTTGGGAACCTGTTTATAGATGTAAAGGGAAAAATTCAAGCAGGAAACACCTGCAAGAATCACATTACCGATGATATAAGCAGGGGCGGAGCAACCCGTAGTAGTGCTGAAACTTCTGTAATGAAAGTGGAGCGAAGGAGTTGCATCTGCGAGGATTCAGAATTAAACAACAGCTACTACAGCAGGAGGATTTAATTTATGAATCCAAAACCGTTTAAAATTTCCAAATGGATGGTATTTGATGCTTTTAAAAAGGTCAAATCAAACAAAGGCTCGGCAGGTATAGATAAAGAATCGTTGATGGATTTTGAAGAGGATTTGAAGAATAACCTTTACAAAATCTGGAACAGGATGTCTTCTGGAACATACTTTCCCCCTCCAGTGAAATGTGTTACTATTCCGAAAAAGAATGGTGGCGAACGTATGTTAGGAATACCTACAGTTGCAGACAGAATTGCACAAATGGTAGTAAAAATGCATATAGAACCAATAATTGACTCTATTTTTCATGAAGATTCCTTTGGGTATCGACCAAACAAATCAGCGATACAGGCAATAGGTAAAGTGAGAGAGAGGTGTTGGAGGTTTAACTGGGTTCTGGAGTTTGATATAAAAGGTCTTTTTGACAACATAGATCATGAACTCATGATGAAAGCAGTTAAACATCATATTAAAGAAAAATGGGTTTTTCTTTATATAGAACGGTGGCTAAAAGCATCAATATTAACAGGAAACGGGAAAATAGAAACAAGAGTTAAAGGAACACCGCAAGGTGGAGTAATCAGTCCTTTGTTGGCAAACCTGTTTCTACATTATGTTTTCGATTACTGGATGAATAAGAATTATCCCCAAAACCCCATTGTTAGATATGCGGATGACGGGGTAGTACATTGCCGTACAGAGCTTGAAGCTAAAAGGTTATTGGATTCTCTTCATAAGAGATTCAAAGAATGCAAGTTAGAGCTTCACCCTAAAAAGACAAAGATTGTTTATTGTAAAGATGATAATCGTCAGGGGAACTATCATACAACTGGCTTTGATTTTCTTGGTTATACATTTCGACCTGGAAGATCAAAAAGCAGGTATGGAAAGTGCTTTATCAGTTTTACTCCTGCTGTCAGTCGCAGTGCCTGTATCAGTATGAGACAGACTACCAGAAATTGGAAAATTAGATTGAGAAGCGATAAAACCATTCAGGATATATCAAGAATGTACAATCCAGTAATAAGAGGATGGATAAATTATTTTGGAAAATATTGCAAGTCTGCTCTTTATCCTGTATTCAGGCATTTAAATGAAACCCTTGCAAAGTGGGCAACTAGAAAATTTAAAAGATTTAGAAGACGTAGACAAAGGGCAAGGTTATGGCTGGGGCGACTGGCAATTAATACCCCTCAGTTATTTGCACACTGGCAAATAGGGGGTAAACCTGCGGTTTGTAGATAGGAGCTGTATGATATGAGAGTATCCCGTACAGTTCTGTGAGAGCTTGAGGGTGAGATTCCCTCATTCTACTCGACTGCCAATAATTTGGAATTTTTCATTTAATAATGTTTTTAATTCAGCTGTATGATTTTTAATATCTCTGAAAAAATCCATAGTTGTTTTTCTGAATTCATCAAATGTTCTACAGCAACAGTCATAAAGAATCTTTTTTCTAAAAAACTTCCATAACCTTTCTATTAGATTCAAATTTGGACAATATGGAGGAAGAAAAACAATTTTTACTCTGGAATTTTTCAAATATTCCTGAACTTTTTTTGATCTATAGTATCCTGCATTGTCGGCAATTATATAAATGGCCGGTGCCAATAAGTATAAAACTTCAATTTTCTTAAGCAGTTCAATTGTGGAATCCGCGTTAACACAACTGTCTTCATGTATAACAAGATCAAGACTTTCAATATTAACTGCTCCGTTTAGATTAATCCTTTTACGTCCTGTATTGGCTTTTACTTCTTTGTCTTTACCTTTTTCTATCCGGCAGTAAGTAGGTTTTGAATTGAACTCGGGATGAGCACCGTCCATAAACATTATCACACTGTCTTCGTGTTTGAAATTCTTCAGTCTTTCATATTTCTTTAAGTGTTTCAGTTGTTCATTCGGATCTGGATTTGAAGGTATTACTTTGGTAAGTTTATATACAAAATTTAATCGATATTTTTTATGGTCTGATCATCAAGTAAAAGAATTTCAGAAATTCTAGTATAGTTCCAGCCTTTATCAAGTAGAAGAATAGTTTTGATACGGTCAGCAAACTTACGGTTGCTTTCTCTTCTGTGAAGTTCTTTAAGTTTTTTTATCCTGGAATTGGACAAATTCTTTAGTGGGGCGAATAGTCCTGTATTCTTTTTTAATTTCGGATAAATTTTAATTTTGGAGAAATTTATATACAAAAGCAAAACTATAATGAACTGTACTTGTATTGAATTATGATTCAATGTAGATTCTTCTTAAATTTCGAATTTTATATCGGCTTTTGTATATCTATAAGTTATGTATTATTTAGGATAGGTTTTTTGTATGAATAATAAAAAAGAACGATACATGAATCCAGAAGACTGGAAAGAGGTAAAAGTTAAACGAATACCTCATTTAAACAATCTATGTGTTCCTATTGGCTATAACAGAAAAGATGGTGTTGCAGGAAATACCCTGCTTCCTGCCTGTATATTTGAAGATGTATTAGAAGAAGTTTTCAAAAGGGTAAGAAATGATTTTTCTGAGGCAAAACTCAACCGATTTCACATAATGATGCCATATTGGAAACCTCCGACTAAAGTTATTCCATGTCTATATGATTTTGTTAACAGACCTTCGAGTCTTGCTACAACTGCAGCAACAGTATTGCAACTCCCAAATAAAGCTAGAAATATTAGGCCTGTCTTAGAATATGGCTATAACAAAAATGTATTACTTTCTCTACTAGACAGATTGAAAAGAAATGGAGATTCATTTGAAGGGGTTATTGGAAATCTTGGCTATTATATGACAGAAAATCTTGTTGAGGGTATGCTGGATTGGACGCATAACAAACGTTATTCAAAAGAATATCATTTAAAGACAACAAAATCATTCCTCGGTTTTTACATGCGAAGAGATATGGAATCAAAAGAAATCTACAGCTCTTTTAACGGTGCGCATCCAGCAGCTGTAGCTGTCGCAAAAACAGGAGAAATATCTATTCTTCCTAATTTGAATATACAAAAATATATATTAAGAATAGCAGGTAAATCTTTTGATGTGAACGATATAAATCCTCTTTCTACAGAAAAGAAGGATGTTGCAGTTTTTACTCCAGGTTTCTGGAATAAAGAAGTAGAAAAAAACATTGAGAATTGGAAAAACTTTGCTCCAATGATACCTGTTGATAATGACTCAAAAAGAATAAATCTCTTTATTACCAATGAAGGTAACGGTAAATATCCTATTGAAAGAATCGTAAAAAAATGGATAGGAAATGCGCCGATACCATCTTTTGGTGCAGTACTTTCTTTTGGCGAAAGCTATTATGAAAAGCTATTTGGCAAAAAAGATTTGGTAAATGAGTCTGTTCAAATTAAACCCGAAGGCAAAACTGAATTTGATAAATACGAACAGATATTTGGAGGATTTGTTCCCGCTGTTATAAATGGCAGACATTTATATGATGTAGAAGAAGTACAAAACTTGGTAAATAATCTACACATGTATGGTAATGCGTGTTCTCCTATAGCACAGGCAGGCAGAGAAACTAATAATTTTGATCCTTATATTCGTGAACCGGCTGGAATTTTGTTTCAAACAAAAGACAGTATTGGTTGGCTTATGTTTGACGGCAGACACGAACTAAGCATTGGTGTAAGCGTTGCTGATGTAGGTAAAATAGTTAGAAAAATGGAACAGGTTAATGTTTTTGGTGGAAAAATAATTAATGCAATATTTATTGATGGTGGTTCTGCTATGAAGGCCTATGCTGTTAAGCGAAATGATAATGAGTTAAACTTAGATTTATTAAACAGGGCAGCTGCTGGCGCCAGAAACGGACCTGGACATGATCCTGACGGTTTAAACTTTTACTCTTTATTAAAAATTAACATGTAATTATCAAATGAATAACGAAAATATTGTTATTGAAAAAATTTCAAAAAAGGGCAAATATTACTATATTACTTTTTCAAATTGTACTAATATTAGGTTTGATTCTGAAATCTATTATAGATACAATCTTAAAGAAGGTAATATCTATGATTCAAATAAATATTCTTTACTTTTGGAAGAAAATAATTTTAAACTTTGCCTAAATACTGTTTTAAATCTTCTAGCTATGAGAATGCATAGTACTTATGAGTTAAAAACGAAGCTTAAACAAAAAGGTTTTAACTTCAGTATTGTAAACAAGGTGATTGTTGAAGCTCAAAACATGAACCTGCTAAACGACAAACTTTTTGCTAAAAACTACATAGACGAACTGATCGCAAGGGGGCAGGGGAAATATAAAATCATCAATTCATTACAAAAAAGAGGCATACCTAAAAATATAATAGATGATAGTATCGCAGGAATGGTTGAACCCGAAGATGAAAAAGATAGAGCCATGGAATTGCTAAATAAAAAGCTCAAAGGCCTTTCTACTAAAAACATAGAAAATAGAAAATTAAAAGAAAAATTGGCTAGACATTTGATATCTAAAGGTTTTAGTTCTGATATTGTATTTGAACTTGTCAATAAAAAACTGGAATAAAAACAATATTGTAAACGTTAAATAAGTACTATTTTTCCGTTTGTTTACTTCCTGCAATTTAGACAGAATTATTTCATCAAAGCTTCTTTATTAATTTACCAATTATATTATATTAAAAGGCAATATTAATTTTCGTAAATAACTCTGTCTATGTTATAAACATAATTTATTAAAGCTAAATTCGTGAACCTAAAAAAATATGAACAAAGATATTAATCTTATTAGAAACTTTTCAATTGTTGCACATATTGACCATGGCAAATCTACACTGGCTGATCGATTGTTGGAAGCAACCAGTTCTGTCAATAAAAGAGATTTTCAGGATCAGATACTTGACAGTATGGAACTTGAAAGAGAAAGAGGTATAACCATCAAATCACACCCTGTTAGAATGGAATATTCTGCTAATGATGGGAATACCTATGAATTAAACTTAATCGATACTCCGGGGCATGTAGATTTCTCATATGAAGTAAGTAGATCTCTTGCTGCATGTGAAGGTGCGCTTCTTCTTGTGGATGCTGCGCAAGGGGTTCAAGCCCAAACAGTTGCTAATGCAAAATTAGCCATGAGACAGAATCTTGTTATTATCCCAATAATAAACAAAATAGATCTTCCAGCTGCCAATATAGAATTATGTTATGAACAAATTGAAGAAACTTTGGCTATTCCAAGAGAAGAGGCAATTTTAGCAAGTGCTAAAGATGGAACAGGAATTAAAGAAATTTTAGAAGCCGTTGTTAATTTTATCCCGGCTCCAAAAGTTGATAGTAATTTAAATGGTACTAATGCTCTTATTTTTGACTCTACGTATAATGCCTACAGGGGAGTAGTTAACTATGTAAAAATGTTTAGCGGCTCCTTGAAACGTGGCGATAAAATAAAGTTATTTAGTAACTCACTACAAAGTGATATCAAGGAAGTTGGTTATTTTAAGCTTGGAATGGAACCATCAGATGTGCTAAAGGAAGGTTCTGTCGGTTATATTATTGCAAATATAAAATCTCCCACTGACACAAAGATTGGTGACACAATAACCAGAACTGATGATCTGAGTAAAAAACCTCTGCCGGGTTTTAAAGAAATACGTCCGATGGTATTCAGTGGAATATATCCTATTGATACAGCTGATTATGAACAGTTAAAATTAAGTATGGCAAAGCTCCAGCTGAATGATGCGGCTTTTGACTATCAGGCAGAAAGCTCTGTTGCTCTTGGGTTCGGTTTCAGATGTGGCTTTCTTGGTTTACTTCATATGGAAATTATCCAGGAAAGACTTCGTCGTGAATATAATATGAATATTATAGCAACATATCCAAGTGTTATTTATCATGTATATCAAAAGGACGGAACAATGCTGAAGGTCGATAATCCGATCCATTTACCTGATCCTACATGTATAGATAGAATTGAAGAACCGATAATATTGGCTAATATAATGTCTCCCAACCAATATATTGGGGATATTATGAACCTGGTTATGAGCAAAAGGGGATTATGTACCTGTACAGAATCAGTAGATAATAATCACGTAATGATAACGGCCACTCTACCTTTACATGAAATTCTTATTGATTTTTATGATAAGCTGAAATCTGTAACACGCGGTTACGGAAGTATGGATTATGAACCATATGGTTATCAGGCAGATACTTTAGTGAAATTGGATATTCTTGTTCATGGTGAACCTGTTGATGCGTTTTCTTCAATAGTACATAAAGATATGGCTGAAGGAAGAGGACGACAGATTGCACAGAGATTAAAAGAAGCTATTCCTCAACAGATGTTCCAGGTTCCAATTCAGGCTGCTGTCGGAGGAAAAGTTATTGCCAGAGAAACAATTAGACAGATGAGAAAAAATGTTCTTGCAAAATGTTATGGCGGAGATATTACCAGGAAAAGAAAATTGCTCGAAAAGCAAAAAGAAGGTAAGAAAAAGATGAAACAGATCGGTAAAGTTAACATTCCACAGGAAGCATTTGTAAAAATACTTAAATCAACAACATAAGAGTAGGATAAAATTATAAATTATGGCTGCAAGCTTTTTTAAAAAAAGAGGAGTTATTAAAGAACTCAAGGCATTTAAAAAACATGTTAGAAATGTTTTAATTAGAGATGATGATATTTTGCCGGAGAATATGAAAACTCAGTTAAGAAGTATACAGTCAGATTTAAATTCTTTAAGTTTGAATAATTCTGAAAACCTTAAGGAGAGTTTAAATAAATTAACAGCTAAATTTAATAAGCTTCTTCCTCCCAAAAGTTGGAAACTTGTTCGTGAATATGCCGAAATTATTGTGGTAGCATTAACAGTTGCTTTTGGTGTAAGAGCTTTGTATCTACAGCCTTTTAAAATCCCAACAAGTAGTATGCAACCAACTTTATTTGGTATACATTATGTTGACAAAAAGGTTATCCCTAATATCCCTCAGCCTATAAATTATGCATTGTATTCTACTTTAAGAGCTGAATTGATAACAGAAAGGGAAGGGGTAATTCAAGGATTTTATCCTCCTTATACTAAATATTTAATATTCCCCTGGTCTGCTTTAGAAATAGGCGATATTAAATATGAACTACCAGGAACAAGAGAAAAAGTTGCCGAATATTGTTTTAGTCCGTTGCCTGCCAAACCAGGGCCTATTATGCTGCCTAAAGATTACAATCTTTGTAATGGATGGCTATCACAGGGAGATCATCTCTTTGTTAATAGATTTTCTTATCATTTTACTGGCCCTAAACGAGGGGATATTGTTGTTTTTACAACTGAAAATTTAAGAAATGATTCTAATGGAGAACCATTAACGAAAATAGGTTTTTATTATGTTAAACGGTTAATTGGCATGCCTGGAGATACTCTTAAAATTGTAAACAATATGATTTATGTTAAAACTAAGGATAGTAGCAAATTTAGGCCTATTACTGATTTTAAAATATCGGCAATTAATAGAATATATTCGGACAAAGGTGGATATCAGGGACATTTACCTGTCGGTAGACTTGCTCAGGGCAAAGAAGTTAAGATACCAGATGGACATTATTTTATGTTGGGAGATAATTCAAGTTTTAGTGCTGACAGCAGATATTGGGGGTTTGTCCCAAAACGAAATATTGTAGGTAAAGCTTTATTTGTTTTCTGGCCTTTTTCCAGAAGATGGGGTATAGCTGATACAAAACCTGCCATTGATGTGCCTACTGTAATTAAAACGAATACTATGAGTAAATACATTCCTGCAATGCGGCTTCAGTAAAACAACTAATATCGGAAGTTTTACTTTTTAAAATACAGTTAACATTTTATAAGGAAAAATGGGTTATATGAAAAATATAATTAAAACATCGATCTTTGACCTATTTAAAATTGGTCCAGGTCCATCCAGCTCTCACACGATTGGACCAATGAAAGCGGGATTCCATTTTACTAAACAATTGGAACAGCTACCCGAGTCTGAATTGTCTAATGCAGGTAAAATCATAGCTACTCTTTACGGTTCATTGAGCTCTACAGGAAAGGGACACGGTACAGACAGATCTGTAATGGCTGGTTTACTTGGTAATGAGCCGGCAACTTGTGATCCGGTTTTTCTCTCAAATCTATTACAGGATGAAAACATTACTTATAATGCAAATATTAAAGGTATAGCAATTCCGATTGATCCTATTGTTTTTGGAGAGCATGAGCATAATTTCCCGTATCAGAACACAATGATTATACAGTTCCAATCCAACGGAAATATCATTTTAGAAAAAGAGTATTATTCTATTGGCGGAGGTTTTATCGAAGTTAAAGGTGAAACAAAACCTGAGCGGCCTGAACCTCCTCACCCTTATAGCAATATGACCGAGTTTAGAGCTATGCTTAATGAAAGTAATATTGACCTTAGTGATATTATGATTCAAAATGAAATGGCTCTTACAGGCAGAACTCATAAGGAAATCATTAACGATCTGGATGCTATAATTGATGCTATGTTAAATGCTGTTGAGCGAGGAATTAACGCAGATGGAGTATTACCGGGACCAATTGGACTTAATAGAAAAGCAAAACTTCTGGTTAACCGTTCACATCACTTAAGACATGTTCCAAGCCGTTTTATTATGTTATTGAATGCATATGCACTTGGTGCATCAGAAGAAAATGCACAGGGAAATATTGTAGTAACTGCTCCTACCTCTGGTGCATCAGGGTTGATTCCCGGTATTTTATATGCAGCAAAAAAACATCATAAAACTACTAGACCTTTATTGCGTGACGGATTACTGGCTGCTGCTTTGATTGGATTTATAGTAAAACACAATGCAAGTATATCAGGAGCTGAAGCCGGATGTCAGGCAGAAGTTGGAACAGCTACAGCCATGGGCGCTGCATTTTTAGCACATGCAAACGGTTATTCTATAGAAGTAATTGAAAGCTCCGCGGAAATTGGTCTTGAACATCAGCTGGGAATGACATGTGATCCTGTTTTAGGTTATGTGCAAATCCCATGTATTGAGAGAAATGCTGTTGGTGCTGTTACTGCTTATAATGCTTTTTTACTTGCTATGACTGGAAATACACATAGTCAGAAAGTCAGATTAGATGAAGCTGTTGAAGCTCTCAAACAGACTGGAAAAGATATGTGTTTAAAATACAAAGAAACTGCTAAAGGTGGTTTGGCTGTTACACATTTCTGCTGATTAAATTAAATAATTGAAAACACTTGACTATATTCCTACATTATGAATTATGAATTAATGATTACAAGCAGATGGTTTTCTCTACTGCGTTTTTTTATACTCTGTGCTTCAGGAATATGTCTTGTTTTTGCTTTTCCATATTTTAATTACTATCTTATTGCCTGGATAGGAATAATTCCACTATATTTTCTGACAAGAAGAGTTAGATGGTATAAAGCCTGGATAAGAGGGTATATCTGGGGGTATGCATGGAGCGTTGCATCCTGTTTCTGGTTAAGAGAAATAGAACCTTTTATCCCCTTTACCTTTGCTTTTATACTGGCTTTTTTTTATGCTTTCTGGGCTATCTTTGTTCCTATTACACAAAGATATTTATTTATACCTCTTGATGTACTTTCAAAAGGGCATGACAATATAAAAAAATATTACACAAATCATAATTTTTATATAAAAGAATGTCTTTCTGCTCTTTTTTTAGCTTCTTGGTGGTGTGTCCTTGAATGGCTCAGAACCTGGATTTTCTCAGGATTCCCATGGAATCTAATTGCTGTCACTCAATGGCAGGAATATCCTATTATTCAAATTGCATCAATAACAGGTATATATGGTATAAGTTTTATTATCATCTATTTTAATATTGCTTGTGGTGATACAATTTTAAGGTTTCTTTCCAGTTTTAAAAATTTTGGAAAGAGAGGGCTGCGACCACTATCATTATATATAGCTATTCTGTTTATTACGTTGGCTTTTTTATTTGGTGTAATTCAAATCAAAAACATTCAAATAAATAAAAAAACAGAGAAAACCGCCAACTTTAGAGCAGGAGTTGTTGAAGGCGATATTCCACAATGCAGATTTTATAATGCAGAACAGGCTAATTTTGCATTATCAACTTACATAGATTTATCTAAAAAAATACTTCTGTTTAAACCTGATGTTTTGATCTGGCCGGAATCTGCTGTACCTCAGCCTTTAAGAGGAAGAGGGTATATGAGCGAAAAATATAGGTATGAACTTGGTGAGTTGATAAAAGAATTCAAAATTCCAATTTTATTAGGAAGTACTGATTTTGGGTTTGGAGAACCTGCAAAAGCCGGAATTTTACCCATTTACAATAGTGCGCTATACATAGATGGGAAGGGTAAGGTTATAGATAAATACAACAAAATACATATTGTCCCTTGGGGAGAATATACTCCTGGAGAAAATACTTTCCCGTTTAAATATATTTACCCTTGGATAAAAAGAACATTTGGAATGGGACGTTCTCTTTCACAGGGAACTAGAAATACTATTTTTAATTTAGATAAAAGTGTACGTGCAGGAGTACTTATATGTTATGAAGATGTATATCCTAATGTAGCAAGAGAACATGTTCTTGCAGGTGCAAATTTATTGATTTTAATAACTAATGATGCATGGTATCCAACCAGTGATGAGCCGGAACAGCACTTAGCACATGCGATTTTTCGAGCTGTCGAAAATGGTAGAACAATGATTAGAGTAGGCAACTGTACCGGGACTTGCGTAATTCAACCGACTGGTGCGATAACAGACAGCTTATTTCATAAGGTTAATAAAACTACTGGAAATTTTATGCCTGATCCTGCAAAAAGAGGAGCAGGCACTGCCATATTTAATACCAAATTACTTAAAAACCCCAGACTTACTTTTTATACAAAATATGGCAATGTATTCATACTCTTTTGCGGAATAATATGTTTTCTATTCATTTCTTTTTATTTCTATAAATGGATTTTGTATAAAAAACATCTCAATGATTTATTAAAATAGGATAGGATACTTTTAGCTTATCTATTTTTATATACCCTAAAACAAAATAGTTTTAGAAAATCTAAACAATTATTCAAGTTAGGTTTCAGCAAAATAAATCAAAAACAAAAATACCTTCGGTATAATTACTTTTTTTCTCATGACTAACCACTTGACTAAAAAACATTTAGTTTTGGATAAAATATGATTAGAATAAAAAAAGACAGAGTAGATTCTCTACTGTTAAAAAATAATTTATGTATCAATATTGTAGATGCTAAAAAGAAAATAATGGCCGGACTTGTTCGAATCGGGAATGATTTTGTTGTAAGGAATCCTTCTGATAAATTTGATGTCAATACTGTTTTTACTGTTGGTGAACCTTGTCAATATGTAAGCCGCGGAGCATTTAAGATATTACCTGCCTTAGATAAATATCTACCGAATCTAACAGGAAAGAAAGCTATAGATGTAGGTGCTTCTACCGGGGGATTTACTGATTTAATGCTACAGAAAGGAGCAGAGAAAGTATATGCAGTTGATGTAGGACATGGTCAGTTGCATTTAAAACTTAGACAGGATTCAAGAGTAATATGTATGGAAAAAGTTAATGCAAGATATTTTACAGAAGATTCTATACCCGAAAAAGTAAATGTTCTTACTATGGATGTATCCTTTATTTCTGTCACAAAAATTCTATCTGCAGTTAACAAAGTTTTATTTCCCGATGCATGGGCTTTTATTTTAATAAAACCACAATTTGAAGCAGAAAAAAAGTTTATAGAAAAAGGTGGTGTTGTACGAAACGAATCTATTATTAATGATTGCATTTATAATATCAGAACCTTTGTTGAAAAAGAATTGGGCTGGTCTAAATTAGACGTAATAAAATCCCCGATATTGGGACCAAAGGGGAATCAGGAACACGTTTTGGTTAAGTTTCATTAAAATAACGGAAGGGATTTTGTAGCATGGATCTTAAGCGTGAATTAACATTACTTGACGTTTTTTGTATAGCTTCAGGTGCCATGATAAGTTCAGGGCTGTTTGTTCTACCGGGATTGGCATTTGCCAAAGCAGGGCCGGCAATGGTCATTTCCTATTTTTTTGCAGCACTACTCGCAATGACTGGAATGCTGAGTCAGGCTGAATTGGCCTCCGCAATGCCAAAATCAGGAGGAACATATTTTTATGTTACCCGGGCTATGGGGCCGGCAATAGGCACAGTAGACGGTATTCTTACATGGTTTTCACTTTGTATGAAAACGTCATTTGCTCTGGTCGGTATGTCTGCTTTTATGGGACTTATAGTGGATATTGATATAAGAATAATAGGAATTATTCTCTGTGCAATATTTCTTATTATCAATATTATAGGTGTAAAAGAGGCAAGTAAACTTCAGGTAGTTCTTGTGCTGGGAATGTTTACAATATTGGTTGTATACATTTTTGCAGGAATGTCTGATATAAAAATGGAGAATTTGCAGAATTTCATGCCAAATGGTTTTACTTCTGTCTTTGCTACTGCCGGACTTGTTTTCGTTTCTTATGGAGGGCTTTTAAAGGTAGCCAGTGTTGCAGAGGAAGTAAAAAATCCAGCTAAAACTATTCCTCTTGCTATGATATTTGCATTAATAGTTGTAAGTATTTTGTACATATTTGTCGTTTTTGTTACATCAGGTGTATTAGATGGAAATATTTTATCTAAATCATTAACTCCTATTTCTGATGGAGCAAATGTTTTCTGGGGTAATTCAGGGAAAATAATATTGGGAATAGCTGCAATTTTTGCATTTGTTTCTACAGCCAATGCTGGAATTATGGCATCCGCAAGATATCCTCTGGCTTTGGGACGTGATAATTTAATGCCTAAATTTCTTATGAAAATAAGTGAAAAATATCAAACACCTCATGTGGCACTTACTGTCAGTACTGTTTTTATTGCCGCCACATTATTTCTAAAATTGGATGTGCTTGTTAAGGCTGCTTCAACTGTCCTGTTTTTAACCTTTATTTTCTCATGTTTATGTGTAATTATATTGAGAGAAAGTCATTTGCAGAATTACCGTCCTAAATTTCAATCTCCATTATATCCCTGGATACAAATAGTAGGTGTTATCGGTTCTGGTTTTCTTATCTTTGAAATGGGAGCACCTGCGTTAATTTCTAGCGGTATATTAGTATTGGGGGGACTTTTTGCCTATTGGTTTTATGGAAGAATACGCAGTAATAGAGAGTTTGCACTCCTGCATCTAATTGAAAGAATAACAGATAAAGAACTGACAGAACGTGGTTTGGAGACGGAATTAAAAGATATTATTCGGGAAAGAGATGAGATTATTATTGATAGATTTGATGAAGTAATCTCAAATTCAATTGTTATGGATATTCCGAATTCTATTGAACTAGAAGATTTTTTTAATAAAGTTAGTGACAGCTTATCTGAAAAGCTCTTTATATCTAAAGAGCTGATATATAAAAAGCTTATTGAACGTGAAACAGAAAGTCCAACCGTTCTCAGTCCTACACTTGCTATACCTCATATAATTATTGAAGGGCAGCAAAAATTTGTTGTATTGATGGCTAGATGTAAAGACGGAATTAAGTTTTCTGATGATGCACCGGATATAAAAACAGTATTTGTTCTAATGGGAACTAAAGATGAAAGAAACTTTCATCTGAGAGCACTTTCTGCAATAGCTCAGGTCGTACAGGATAAAAGCTTTGAAAAAAAATGGATGGATGCAAGAAATACAGAAGAACTCAAAGATGCAGTACTTTTAGGTGAACGTAAACGCTAAATAAGAAATATTATCGGATTTGAAAAGTATAAGGAGATACTGATAATGAAACTGAAATTATTTATTATTCTATTTTTATCGACAACAATTATAAATGTCTGTTATGCTGCTGCAACTGTTTCTGTTAGCACAGCACCAAATAATTCTTATGCTTTAAGTGCAGTTAGAAATGGGGACATTGTAATTCTTACAGATAAAAAAGGAGAAAAAATAGGGATATTAAAAGGAGTTGGAAAAGATATCATATGGTATGATTTAGACTATAAACCATTAGGTATGGCTATACCAAGTGGTAATATTGCAATATTGGTTGATAAAAATGGAAAAAAGCAAGGTATAATACAAAAAGTAGGTAATACATTTGTATTAATGAATAACGAAAACAAACAGGAGAAAGATGTTATTCATATAAATCATTAGTTAATTCATATATTTATATATCATATACTATACGTGGTTGAAAACTTAACTTTTAAGCTGGCGCATTTAGACACAAAAAGCGGGAAAGCGAAGCGATACAAATCTACCGTTTACGGTATAATTTCAAGGATCTAAAAAATTTCTTATGCAAAGAGTGAGAATAACAAAACTTTCAGACCAGCCGTGTATAATGGAATACATAGGTCATGTCAATAATGTAATAAGCGGAAAAGTACCCAATGAACTTTTAAATAGAAGGTTTAGAGCATCAGATTTCAGCTTTGGTTTTGAAGCCGGTTCTCCACAGGGCATTTTTAATATTGGAGAAGGAATAATGTTTAATGATGTCTTTTATTCGAGTAGAACCGACTTTACCAGGAAACAAAGGGATCCATTAATGTGGGGGCCTGAATTTGTAACACCGGGTATTTTCCTTGTTCCCAAATCTCAAATGCCCAATTACAGTATTGAGTTTTGTACTCTTGAGAAATATATATCATTTAAAGAATTATATAGAGAGTTATATAAGAAATTTCGGGGGCCATTTGCTATTGCAGGATGCAGTGAACTAAGTCATCTGAGATCGATGTCTATAACTTTCTCTCCTATTGAACATGAAAATATCTTCGAGCATAAGGATAAGTATTTTTCTGAGAAAGAAAGAACTATTGATAATATTAGTGTAGCTTTTATGGGGGTTGTAAGCAATATAAATGACGCTCATGTTAAAAATCTTAATAAAAAACTTAAGTCTGTCCTATATTATAATCCTTATAATAAACAGGATCCTGAAACTGTATCACATACACATGCTCTTACTCTCAGTAAACCAATAGTTGAAATTAACAATATTGAACCACACGATGCTGTAGATGTTATTCATGTAACTGATGATTCTATGATAAGATATATTAAAGCGACAGTGTTTTTAATTGAAGATATAATTAAACATAAATTAGACTGAAAATCTTATGAGAAATTTTTTGAATAACCTTAGTTGTTGTTTTTCTATATTTGTTATTATTGTAGTTTGCTTCGGCTTATTCATTTTTATCTTTTTCCGTAATACCTGGATTGAAAGCAAGCATGACATTGTTTTTGATAAGTCAAAAATTAATCAAGCTAAATTATGGATGCATCAAAATCAGGACAATAATGTTTTCCCTAAATATCTTATGCAGGGAGTAACTAGCTTAGCTAAACCGACTGCACCTATAGAAAATCCAAATTGTCTGGTTTTTTCAGGAGGCGGTGCCAGGGGACCGGCATATGCAGGTATCTTAAAATATCTTTTGGAAAAGAATATGTTAAAGAGCATAGATAGCTTTATTGGTACGTCTGCCGGTTCTATAATGTGTACTTTTATTAGCCTGGGAAGCTATTACGAAAACAACAGGAAAACATCTGATTTATCATATTGGTCTCTTGTGAATCAAATAATAGAAAAGACTAATTTTATTGATTTTATCGATAATGATCAGTTAAGAAAAATAATCAAGGATAAGAGTTTTGATACGGATAATGTATTTACATCTATTCAGTCTGCTTACCTGGATATGAAGTACCAATATGCTCTATGCAATGGAAAAAGAATAGAAAAATTTTTTGGTGATTCTTTAGAAAAATTTGGCTTGGATAGAAATATAACTCTGGCTGAACTTCATAAAAAGACAAGTAAACATCTTATTTTAGTCTCATGTAGTTTATCATATGGCAAAACTGCTTATTTCGATTATAAAACAGCTCCCGACATGAAAGTTATAAAAGCTATTAGAGCCTCTATGGCAATTCCATTAGTTTTTGCTCCGGTAAAATACAATAACGATTTTTTTGTTGATGGAGGTGCTGCAAATAATTATCCTGTCAATTTCTTTGATACGGGTCAGAATTATGACAAAAACATGCCTAAGGTTTTAGGTTTTGCTCTTTTTTCTAAAAAAGAGTTGCTTCGTCCCCCCTGGAAAAAAGTTGGTAATTTTATCGAATTCTCGGATGCTTTAAGTCAGTTGGTAATGTTTAATACAAACAGAGCTTTAAATCCGGAAAATTTCAAAAGAACTGTTTTTATTGATTGCGGTAAAATTGGGGTTATGACTTTTAATATTGATAAGGGACAGAAAGAAGAACTTATCCAGTCAGGATATAATTCCATAAGAAATTACTATAAAACAAAAAAATAGTATTTTGAAAGTCAATTTAACTATCAGGCTGATAGTTGGGTAATACCGCCAAAAGAAAGTAGCAGTTTTGTTGCTAATATGGAAAATGTACTGGATGTTTATAAGCGACCATATGATCCATTCAAACCTGTTGTTTGCATGGATGAATCACCAGGTCAGCTCATTGCTGAAGTCAAATCTGTAATACCGGCAAAAACAGGAAGTACAGAGAAATATGATTATGAATATGTCAGAAAAGGAACATATAATATTTTTATGGCCTGTGAGCCCTTAGCAGGAAAAAGGGTTATAAAAATCACCGAAAGAAAAACTACTCCTGATTGGGCTCATTTTATTGAAGATATTGCTGAAGAATATAATAAAGCAGAAAAAATTACTTTAGTAATGGATAACCTGAATACACATAAACCTGAATCATTGTATTCAACTTTTGAGCCTGAAAAAGCCAAAAGATTGTGGGATAGCATGGGTGTTTGTTTAAAAGGTTTAATTGAAATATCTAGCATACCACTGAATAGCTGTAGAGTGGTTTTTCAGAGCAAATTAGCCTTTTATCGTTAAAACTTTAAATCTAATTTATAGTAGATAATACAGTTTTCTATATTTTAATCTAATTAATCAATCGTTTTTATATTATACAGAAGGATAAAAAAAGCCAATATTTATTTTATAAGTGCTTGACATTAAGGTATTTGTGTGAAAGTTTTTTATCAGACATAAACCCTTGATAATCAACCATTTACACGGAGTGTTATAAAATGAATCAGGATATTACTATGTATGACTATATCGTACAGCACTGCACTGAAAGTATGAACAATGCACTGGCAGCAGTCAGATACACAACTTGGGAACGGAATTGTCCTGAATTTACTGATATAGAATTTGTGAGTAAAGGAGTGTTAAGATGTATTTCGCCTGTGGATAGTGGTCGTCATTTTATTCAGAATATTCAGGAACAGGATAAATTATCATTCCCTCATTCCACCTATTTTACTGCTCTTCATTCAACAAGACGTAGAGAAATGCTTAGGGCTGTTGCTACTGAAAGTTATAGAATAGTCTGCAACCTTGCAGAGGAATCAGAAATTGATTATCTCAGCCATTTCCCTGAACTGGATACTTATGATATAGAGGCTGCGGACGGACATTTTATTACACATGCATGTCATACACCCAGGAATAAAAAAAGATAAAGTCTTTGCAGCAGGTTTTATATATGCCATGAATTTACGTAATGGATTTTTGAATCCTATTTGTAAAGTTACAAACGGAACAAAAAGATCACATGAAATCCCATGTTTTAGAGACTGGATTGAGACTGAATATGCAAAGAAATCATCAAGACGAAAAAAATTATATATTTATGACCGTGCCGCTGTTGATTATCAATGGTGGAATAGGCAAAAGAAAAATGATGTTTTTGTTATTTCTCTTTTAAAAGAAAATGCAGTCATTAAGTTTGTCGAAACACTGGATTTCGATAAAACGGATCCAGTTAATGCCGGTGTTGTCAATTATGAGCTTTACACTAAGAATAGTAGAACATTTACTGTCGTTACTTATAAAGATCCTGAGACTGATAAGGTATATAAATTTGTTTCTACCCTTTCACACTCTTTTAGACCTGGAGTAATAGCTCTTCTTTACTATAAAAGATGGACAATTGAAAAGGCATTTAATAATACTAAAAGTGATCTTAAAGAGAAAAAAGCATGGTCATCTGAAAATACTCCAATGGATATTCAAATGCGACTGACTGCAATGACATATAATCTTATGAGACTATTTGAAGAAAAGAGCAAAAAATATAATTCAGATCTGATCCATCCAGCTGAAATAAAATATAAAAACAATTTGATTGAGCGTCAAAAAAAAGCTAAAGATAAAGGAAAATTTGTTAACCCATTGCACTTTATGCATAGAATTGCTCGTATTTCCTCTTCAACTATTAGATCCGTAAATAATGCAATTTTAACAAAAATCACTCTCAGAGAGGTAAACGTAAAATCTGTCCATATATATGATTTATGTACAATCAGTCAATTCTTACATCAGTGTTATATATTCCTGGCTTCAGCCCATTTGTCCGGAAGTAATTCAAAGAGTCTGTTGTTTTGGTGTGTCATCAGCCTTTTGAAGATATCAGTCATATATTCAAATGGTTCTATTCCCATAATCCTGCATGTTTGAATAAGCGAGTATATAACAGCAGCAGCTTCACCTGCTCTTTTACTTCCAAAGAAAAGCCAGTTTTTTCTGCCGAGTACAACTTTTCTTAATCCTCTTTCAGCAGTATTATTTTCCATTCTGATATTTGGATCATTCAGATAGAGTCTGAAGTTATTTTCATATTTAAGCATATATCCTATAGCTTTTGCCAGATTGGATTTTGGTAGCAGTGTACCTTCAACTACTTTTTCTCTGAGCATTGTGAAAATTTCATCAACAACTTTAAGTTCATGTTCCTGTCTTATTTTCAGCCTTGTTTGCGAATCAGCTTTCCATGCCAGCCTTTCAAACATAAACAAATACCTGATTTTTCTCAGGACATTATCTCTGAGTTTCAAGTCAATAGATTTTACTTCTTCAAAATATCTGCGCGCATGACACCAACATGCTGCCCAGTCAATACATGAGCTTTCATCAGCATCAAGCTTTACATATGCATCATATGCATCAGCATGAATAATACCTTCAAAATTTTTAAGGAAATTTGTTGGATAGAAATGACTTCTGTCAGGGCTGAAGGAATATATCTGATATGGAGGTGCATTGGGATTGGCACAGGAGTATATCCATATTCTTGTAGTTTTTGTTTTACCATTGCCTGGATCAAGCATATTTACAGTGGTATCATCTGTAAATAGATAACCTGATTTAAAAAGATTTTCTCTCATCTGATCATATATAGGTGTCAACTTAAGGCCAATATTCATAATAAGCGAACTTAATGTCTGCCGTGTTACTTTTATATCATGAGCTGCAAGCTTTTCCTGTATTCTGTATATTGGCATATGGTATGCATATTTTTCAGTAACAATATGAGCCATAAATTCCGGTGTAAACTTTGAACCTGTAACAATACAGTCAGGAACTGAACACTGAACAACGCCGGCAAGTGAATTGTTTTTTACTGCATATTTAACTGTAACTGTTCTGTGTATATAGTAGGAAGATGTTCTGTAGCCAAGCTTTTCTGTAATATCTCTGCCAATTTCTACTAACTCTTCTCCCGTTTCAGGGTGTATTCTGTTTTCAGGAGGAATATCTATTACTTCCTCTTTGACATCCAGAGTATCGGGGTACTCTACTTTATACTGATTTTTATTTTTGCTTTTCTTTTTACGTTTATGCTCAGGAATTACCTTCAACCCTACTTTTGTTTCATCTTTTTCTGGAATATTCAATCCCGGAAGTACAGGCAATTCAGGAGGAAATTCTTCTATAAAACGCTCTGATTTTTGTCCAAACACCTGTCTCTTAAACCACTCAAGCTGTTCTTTAAGACAAAGTAGTTCGGCTTCCAGAAAGCGGTTTTTACTCTCAAGCTCTTCTATTGTTTTAACTGATTGTTCTACTGTTGCATCCATATAAAAAGATACAGCGCAACAGTATTATTTACACTCAAAATTTAGATTTCAGCTAACTTTTTTCAAGTTGAATCTTTTATCCAGACTACTGGGTTTTATACCTTCAAAAAGCATTAGAAAGTCTCGTCTTGAAAGTTCTGTTCTACCTGTGTTATCTATGATGAATCTACCTTTTTCAAGACGTTTATAGTAAATTTCAAAACCATCGCCATCAAATCTTAATACTTTAATTTTATCTTTAAGTCTGTTTAGAAAAACAAAACAGCTTCCACTTAGAAGTTTGCCGGGAAAAGATGACTCAACTAATCCGCTCAAACCTTCAAAACTCATATGCATATTTGCAGGCCTATCGTATAAGTATATTAATGATTGACTAATATTGATCATAACACCTCCAGTAGTGCTTTTACTGTTCTCTGAAACTCATTTACTTCAAAGCCTTTGCTAAGGCAAATATTGATATATCCACCAATAGAAATACTTATTCCTGACGAATGTGACTGTACCTTTTCAGATAATAAACTTGAATTATTAAACTTCATTCTGACAAAATTATCAGTAACGGCAGGTGCAACTTCAGATAATAAACTTGAATTATTAAACTTCATTCTGACAAAATTATCAGTAACGGCAGGTGCAACTTCTCTATCAAGTTTCTTTAATTTGCTATACCAGCCATGAAATGTACTGCAGGGTATATTCATCCTGCGACAGTACTCATGCTGACTTAAACCTGATGCAGACCACTTAGATACTTCATGCTTCCACTTTACAATATTCTCGGATTTATGATTCGCCATTACTGAACCTCTCTCAAAAATGTTAATAATTCATTACAGAAATATTATAAAATTAACACTGTGAAAGAAGATTAAAAGATGGGAGCTAAGTGACGCTTACTCAGAGAGTTTATGAAAAGGCTAGTTGATAAGTTAATTCTACGTCCTATCTTAATTTAAGAACACTGATGACGTGCACTAAAATGTATTACATCATCTATTAACATTGCTTTTGCTGTAAAATCTTTGGATCTAAAGTATGTTTATATCAACGAACCTTTTCTAAAGCTTACACACTATGATGATATGTCAGAGGTTATAGGGAAAAAAGACAAGGAGATATTTAATAATACTGATATATCTGAATTAAAAGTATCTGACAGTGAGATATTAATTAGTGGCTGACCGAAAACTCTATTTTTCCGAAATTGTCGCCACTATTTTTTCATGATAATTTCAAATTAACCAGCTAAACAAAACTAAAAATTCAGGGATCTTGACTTGGAACACTTACTGATGGCATGATTTTCCTGTTCCAAGCCTTTGATACCTTAACAGCATATTAGTTCCAGGAAACTTCACATTTGCCTGGTTTATGATATCCAGCAGGCAGTCCATATTTTTATCCATTGCAATTGTTGGAAGGTTATGAATTCTTACATATAGAGTTTTTTCTTCCTCTACAGGAATTAAATCTGCTTCAGTAACAAACACTTCTCTCAGCAAAGCTCTTGCCTGCTCAAATGATTTGAATTTATCTGCAATTGCAGCAGCCATGGAAGTTTCTGCCCTGTATGCGATCATTCTAACAGTATCAACTAAATGTTTTTTGCTTGATGACAGAGCTTTGAATGAATACTCATCGGGCAAATCCTCCACATTTATATGCTTCGGTGTATTTTTCTGCTCTTCTTTTTTTATCTCAAGCTCATTTTCAATTACTGTAATTTCTTCAGCTAATTCAGTCTTTACTTTTTCCCATTCTCTGTATTTCTTTAAATCGTTTTCAGCTTTTGGATGAATCGTGAAATCAGCGAATCTGCTTTTTCGGGTTTTGAGTTTTCCTGTAAGAGAATTTCTTTTTTTATCAAGGGCTCTCCACTGAGGAGAAACTATCGTTTCGGTGACATCAAGGTCCTTCTTTAAATAATCGCTAAGTAAATCAATAGCAAAGTGTTTCATCATGTAGTTAAAGAAGTTTTCCTGACACCATCTTGCAAACATAAGTACTGCAGTAAGCATAATGGGCAGCGAAAATGCAGTTGTTATTATACTTGTCTGGTGATTGCTTTTTGTAAGTTTTCTTATTTCATGCACCCATAATCCCTTCTTTTTATCTCCGATATAAGTTCCGCGATCTGCAAGCTTCATATTAGTTTTTTCTCCGCTGATTAAATCAACTGTAATTTCTTCGAATTCAGATTTATCCCAGTCCTCTTTGGGATATTTGTGATATGTGATACAGGCAATCCTGTGCTTTGCCCACATATCCTTGAAAAATTCAGGGCTGTATCCTTCTCTGTCAAAGACGAGAATAAACCTGTACAGATACGGATCAGCTTCAAGCATTTCTTTTGTAGGCTGGTTTGGAACATCATCAAGTAAACGCGGAACAATATCATTTCTTAAAACTTCCAGCATTCCGGGATTTATTTCTTTTCGAATAACAAAAAATGGCTGCCCAAGCTTGTCGTTTACCCAGAAATCCATCACTCCCTTGAGGCAGAGTTTCTGTCTGGAAACAAACTGCTTTGGTAATTTTTCTTTTCCTCCGTATAATCTTACATGACCGTCAATATAAAGTACTCCTGATAAATCAGGCTCTTCATCCATCCATTTTCTGCATAAAATTTCACTCCATTTTTCTGAAGCTCCGTTACTGCTTAACTCTGAAAGTTTATTCCGCAGGCATTTTACTTCAGGAATGCGGTCTAAGCCGATAAGTTTACCAAATTCACCGGGAGATTCCCAGCGAAGTTTCTCTACTGTCTTTATTCGGCAGAGAGCCATGAATCCTAAAAGTGTTAATACATGAAGAACAGAATAGTATCCTTTAAATTCTCCGAAACACTCTTCGCTGTGATAATAAAGTCCATTAGCTGCAAGTGACAGCAAGGCAGCAAGTACACCCGCATTTGATACATCATTACAGCGTTGAAAAGTACTTCCCGTAATCCCGTTAAGACCAAATGCACACAACGTACGATCTAAAACATTGGTGCATGCTACACCAAATATTTCCGCTACATTAGTATCTGCAGCACTGCGTTCTGATTTATCTGAAATACTATCTTCAGAAAGAAACTTTAAAGGTCCTTTGAATATCAACATTACGGCAGGTGCCGGAGGCTATTAATGCAGAACTTATCATTCGGAAAGAGTTCTTATCGTCTGCTTTATGTATAAAAACAGGAAGATAACTATGAAAGTATGTCCATTTATCATTCTCCTGAATAACTGATAGATTTTGAGATATTTGACTTGCACCTTCAGGTAATATAGGTAATAGTTCCTGCATAAGAAAGACTCTTTCTTGTTTATATTTTATCGTGAAATATATAATTAAGGTGTCTTTCTTATTTTCCTCAAAGCTCTAAAACTATTTTGCAGTAGATTTTTTATAACTCATTTATTATATATGGCTTAGCCTGAATACACGCTCTTGTGACGATTTATCCAGATCAGGAGTCCTGAAACTTTATTTTCTCAAAATAATACCTCAAATTGCCTATTTTTAGATACATCGGTTACATGTCAAATCAAACAACCTACAAAATTTAGAATAAAAAATTAGCTTACGCTACCAGTCTTCTTTTTACCTGCTTCATCTTCTCAGAACGCTTTTTGCGCAGGCTCTCTTTTTTCTGAATGATATTTCCTAAAATTTGGATATTTCTGGCAAGTACAGCATATGATACATAACGTCTAAAAGCCCTTATTCCTTTATCAGGGCACCTGTCAAGACCATGATTTTCAAGAGCATTTATTGCAGACTCCACTGCTGAATGTTGATTTTTTGACTTTTTGAAATCATTAGCAAATTCCTCTTCTTTATTTTTTTGACTTAACTTCCCTTTTTTAGGCATTATGACTTTATCCAGGATTTTGGATAACTCTTCTTTGTTATCCGGTTTCCAGAAGCCTTTATCAAAACTGCATCTTTTTACATTTGGAAATTTAGCAATAGTTTCTCTGGTAAACTCTACTGCTATATCACGATCTGTTTGCTTTTCCATTATTTTATGATTCAGGATGAAACCAAACTGATCTTCGATTATGCAAACATTTTTTCCTAATTCCTGAGAAACTCCGGCTTTGCCTTTTGACAGCCACTCTGTGTATTCTTCAAAAATTGAAAATATTTTCTCTTCGTGAGGGATTTTTTCTTCATTCACAATTCGCCTCAAAGTTAAATCAATAAATTTTTTACCGTAGTCTGCAAATTTCACAATAGGTGTAAGGACAAGTTCAACTGTAATGTCAGTCGTTGTTTCTCTTATTCTCTCAATATCGACTGTAGCTCTTTCCAGTAGTAGATCTGCATATTTGGTATAAACCTGACAGGCTGTTTTTATCTCAGTTTTTCGCTCTTCTTTTTTACTTTCGTCTTTAGATGTAGAATGCTTCATTTTCTGGAGCTTACGCATTTTATTTTTTAGTTTTTGCAGCAGACTTTTGTTTTGTCGCCAACCACTTATATTCAGGTCTTTGCAAACATTGGAAATTAACTCTACTGTTTTGCGAACTGAGTCAAATAAAAGGTTTATGTCAGTAGGATAATGAACATTGCTTTCAACAACAAAAGAATCACATCTGCAGTTTAAATCTTCCGTTTTTTTTTAAGAGTATGACCATATTCTACAACTATTTTATTAACTGCATCCAGAGTTTCAGGCTTAAAGAAACTTATGTTATCTTTCAATGTTTGGAGTGGATATTTTTTATCATCAATCCATTTAGCATGCCCGAGCATTTCGCGAAGAGTAGAATGATTATCTGCCATTTCCTTAACCTTGTCAAAATCCCAGTTGCAGTTTAAACGAAGTGTTCCAAGTACAAGTATTTTCCAAAGCTCCATTCCGGGGCGTCCAGTTTTCTTAGATGCTTTTGGAAGAGAATCTTCAAGTACTGTAAATACTTTCTCACGTATTTCACTATTGCAGTAAATAGCCTGCAGCCCCATCAATAACTTAGGTATTTCATCTCTTGACCTTAAATCAAATTGTATCCCTGCAATATCAACCTCTCCTAATTTCATCTGACTATCGAATGCTTTTCTCACACCTTAACTCCGAAGTTTTGAATATTATCAATTTTATCACTATTAAATAATCTATCTGTATGCAATATTTAACTCGTTTATAATAAATAATTTACATTATTTTAATGTAGCATTTTTTTGCAGATATGATAACTTTTAAAGATGAAATTTCAGGTTTTATTACACTATTTTTACTAAGATTGCCTTAATACAACTAACTCTCAATAAAAGGTTTATACAATTCTCGTTCAAGCACTAATTAATGAACAGCCAATACTTAAAAAAGAAATTTATACTCCTAATTCAAGAAAGAAAAGATTCAGTTCTTTGTCAAAGTTTCCTGTGTTTGATGAAAATGGCAAGCTAACCGGTATTACTGTCATGATTGAGGATATTACAGAACTAAAAGCAACAAAGCAACTTTTAAAACTTAAAACAACAGCCCTGAATTTTTTTGAAAATACTGCTTTTCTTGTTAAGAATTTAACTACAAATGAAGTTTTGGAAGCAGATGAGAATCTTACTAAACTTACAGGTTTTAGTAAGGAAGATGTTCAAAATGGTTTGATAGGAGATTTTAACCGCATACATCCTGAAGATGAAAAAACTATAAGTCCGTTATGAGAAAAGTTATTTAACAGTGGCAAACCGAATAATAAACTTACATATCGTATATACAAAAAAACGGTGAACTTATAACGGTTCAGGAAACATTTTGTAAAATAATTGAAAATAATAATGAAATATATGTTGCCAGTTGGCAGGAAGTAGGTCATCAGAGTTAAATATCTATTACTTAATTTTCGGGTTTGATGCTGTTTTGCAAATTGAACAAAACAGCAAAATCCAAAAAGTAACTCTTAGATAAATTTCAATAACATAAAAGCTGAATCTATTTTTGTTATTTAGTAAAGTTTCGACAAATTCTACCTAAGTAATTAATAGAGCTAAAATCCAAAATTTTATTTCACTACTTAAGGCCTGGGAAGAGAACTAACATTCCCTGTGCAATCATTGAAAATGCTATAGCTATAATAATAAGTCCCATAATTCTTGTTACTATTTTCATCCCTGATTGTCCCATAAATTTAGTAATATATGATGAAAAATAAAAACAGATTAGAAAGATAATAGCGATAATGAGACAAATTCCTGATACAGCAAATTTATCACCAATAGAATGAAGCGCATGTGTATGAATAATAATAGTTGTTATCGCGCCTGGTCCGGCAACTATAGGAATTGCTATAGGAACAACTGCTACATTTTCTTTTTCTAAATTTTCTTTATGTTCTTTACCGTCATATTGCAGGCTGCTATGTCCTGATTCGGATTTACTGTGCCCATTCATCATAGAAAGACCTAATAGTACGATTACTAAACCACCACCCACTTCAAATGCTGATGGACTAATGCCAAAGAAAGATAATATTATGCTGCCGGCCCATGTCACAATAATTAGAATGATTGCAATAGCAATACTAGATTGAATAGCTATTTTTTTCTGCTCTTTTTCTGTTCTATCAGTGGTCATTGCTGCAAAAATCGCAAGGCTTCCAATCGGATTTGTTATCGCAAATAAAGCAACAAATAAAGTTAATAGTAAATCAATATCCATATTCTCTTCCTCTTATTTATTTTTAATAATAAAATCTGTATTTGATGAAGATTAAAATATTTCAATAAAGGAAGATTTAAAGTTTACTGGAGCTTAAAACTGTAAAATTATCCCATTTACTCTTAAAATAATTTACCATGTTTTTACTGCTAGTTTAAATCGTTTATTATTAATTTAGCGCTGGTTTTGTTTCTAAGTAAAAAAATAATGTTTATTGTTAGATTTAGGTGAAATTAAAAAAAATGCATTTAATATAAAGTTATGTGGTTGTTGTGATATTTTTGATGATTGATTATACTCTTGATACAGCAACTATATTTTTTAGATCAATATTTACAATAGTTACTAAAACCGCAACATATTTTATTTAAATTATTAGAATATTAAGAATAGAAAAAGTTATTTAGAGAAGGGGAGGATTAATGAGGACTAATGTATTATTTCTGATTCTGTTTTTTGTACTTGGCGGTATATGTTTTACATCCTGTCAGAAAGCTGAAAGTAAATCTGATCGTTTTTTTGCAAAGGTTTTAAAGAAAGAATTGACCGATACACAGAAAAAGGGCTTAAAGCACTTAGTAAAAAAACTGGTGCCGAAAAAGAAAAAGATAGCAGTGTATGATAGTAAACCATGGAAAATGAAAACTACTCGAAGGGGATGAATGGTTACAAGAAGGGCTATTGATCCATGCCCGAAACTTCGGTCTGAAGTTCAGAAAATAGAAAGAAAAATAGTTGAAGTAACAGGTAGTGACGAACTTATAATATGGGTAAATAATTATGTTGAAAAAAAACTTAAAAAGAAATAATCTGCTGGTGTGATTTTTAATATTTTCTTAGTTGTTTTTTATTGTATTTTATTATATAAATGTATTATTGATTATTCGCTGGAAAAATGGATGATCAAGTTTTTTGCATATTAGAAATTAAATAGTCTAAAGGTTGTTAATTATGAGAAAAAAAGCATTTATCACAATTATTCTTATTAGCTGTTGTTGTACTTTATTTGCAGGTTGGCTTGATGATGTCGCCAATACTGTTGATACAGTAAATAAAGTTGTGAATCCGGAAAAAGCAGTAAAAACTACAATCGGTGATTTACAGAATTCAGAAAATAAATATATCAATAGAAAAGTACAGGTTACGGGGAAAGTCATGGGCTTGGCAGTAGTAAATGATGATACTTTTGCTGTATTTGTACAGGATAATGGTGGAAAAGTAAAAGTAATTGTAAAGAATAATCCTTACTGTAGGTTGTTGGACAATATAACAGTCACAGGTATTTATAATGGTGATGGATTGGTAAGCGCTTATATCAACTAATTTCTTATTTTGAAGTTATCATTTAACTTCATATTGAGAAGCATATTTAGAACTATTATTATTGATGCATTGTTGTGTGTTTTTTGCAATATGCTTAATAGTCTTTATAATTAGAACGCCCACGAAAACGTTTTTTGTTATTAATATTTTTTTCAATTATATAACATTATAACCTGATATCCAATTTTTTTTAAGGCGTTCTAATTATTTTTAAAATTTATGTCGTACCTCCACAAATTATAAGAGAAAACTCTTGAACATTTATAAACCGGGTACATTGCAGTATGTTTTTTTATATTTGATATGTTAAATTGGATCAGGCTGGTTTAGCCGTTTTTTTTCCTTTTTAATCATATGTATAAAATTATACGCAATAATTTTTTCAAGCTGTTCAGCTTCCACTGCTTCAATCCCACGTCTTCTCATTTTACCGAAACTATGCCTGTATTTAAGAGTAAACATTCCTGATTCAGCAGCAGACCGCATTCTTCGGGCTTCAGAATATAACGTAGTATCCCAATCTTCAGATGTTATTTTTTTACCTTTTGCTCCATTAATACTGACAGTTAAAATGTTTAAATCATTTTTGAGTATACCAACTCCGTCTTCTGATGCATAACCGTCATCAGTACTTACAAGATTCGGCTTAACTCCGGTGGAACGGCATACTTCCATTACTGTAGGAACAAGCATTTCGGAATCACTGACATTGCCTTTTGGAAGTAGAAAACCACTTATAAAACCATTTCTGCTTCTTCCGATTTGAGGTTTATATCCAATGGTGGGATTTCTCTGTCCTTTCTGTATGAAAGCTGCATCAGGATCCGAAATGCTGAGGATTTTCTCTCTTGACGGAAGTTTTATATTTTCATTAACAAGAAGTTCGGCATAATACAGTACATAAGCGGCATCATTAAGATCACTGTCTATTTTAAACCAGAGCCTGTCAAGAGCAAGACTTTTATCCGGGGTTAAGTCAGATGTTTCATATTTGATCAACATTTTTTCCTGTTCGTCGAAAAAAGATTTTATAACATTATCTGCAAGACTTACAAAGAGTTTAAATTTTTCCTTAACATTTCCTTTCATTCCCTTTTTGCCTATCTGCATATTGATAAAAGCAAGATGTGATTTCAGTTTTTTCATTCTTGTATCAAGCCATCCGTCACTCAGCATGGGAAAGCCAAACTCATCAGTTAGAAACCTGAAGCTTCTGTAAACCCGGTCAAGAAGTTTATATAAAACTGAAATGTCCGTTGGATATGCTGTATTTGCAGCAACATCTGTACTGTCTATGTAAACTTCATTGAAATCATCAAGACCTTTAAGGAGAATAAGCATGGAAAGGCTATCCATTATCAAACGTCTTGTTTTATTGGAAACTGCATTCAGGTTTTCACGCACAGTGTTCGAACCAGGAACCTTATAGCTGTGATGAGCAAGAACCGCGCTAATACTTATTGAATCATGTATTGCCTGTTTGGCTGCGTGGTCACTTATGCTTCCCCACAGTCCTCTGATGATAAGAAAATAAAGTACTAATTCCGGCTTCAAACGTTCCCGACCTGTTTTTTCGAGTTTTACAGGCTCTGTTATTTCTATACAGTCAAACAAATAGTAATTTCCGTTTATGTGCACATCATTATAACGTTTTACTTCATTGCGGATCAGTTTCTTCTTCTGACCGTGTATATCCTGATCTCGGACTATTGATTCTCTGATTTCAGGAAACTTTTCCAGAAGTTCGCGGCTTTTTCGAAAAATTTCCATTAAATCGGTATCTAATTCTTCAATTATGTTGAAATCAAACGGTAGGTAAGGAACATTATATATCATAAATTTGCCTTTCACTTTATTCATTTACGCTCAATATAGAGCGTTGAAAGGCAAATTTACATTTGCGATAGCAAAAAATTAATTAGAAGCGAGTCGCGAAAAACTTTTCGTGCAGCTTCTAATTAGAAGTTTTAAATAAATTATCAATTCAAAATATTAAATGATTTAAACTCATTGTAGAAAAATTCTAAGGCTAAGTACTTTCTTCTTTTGGGCCTGGAGGTCCTACTATTCCCTTAGTTTTCCATCTGCCTGTTTTATAATAACCGTAGGATATGAGTCCTGAACAAACATAACTCAACCCCAAGCCAATCCAAAGTCCGTTTACTCCTAAATAATCACCAGAAAGCCACATTAACGGAATTCGTGTTCCCCAGATTGATACTATTGTTAAGATCATTGCAGTGAAATTGTCTCCGACACCACAGTAAAAACTGTCAAAAACAAGAAGCAGAATAAGAAATAAATAAGGGACAGCAAGTATTCTCGATCCTATTATTCCAAGATGTATTGCTTCTACAGCTCCTTGCTGCAGGAATATCATTAAGTATAGTTTAGGTGCAATGAATGTTACTAGTGAAATAATAACAGTAAAAAACATACAGATTTTTATTCCTTCTTTCAGTGTTTCTTTAACTCTTTCAATATTATTTGCGCCCATATTCTGTCCTGCTATTACTGATACTCCCGCTGCAAATGACCAGGTCAGGTACATTATTATATTGAGAACAACTGATATTGCTGCAAATGATGCTATGGCAGCTGTTCCAAATCTATCAATAAAAACCTGGGTAATGCCAATACCTGTACTTATTACAACATTTTGGATACCTGACGGTAATCCAAGTTTTAATAAGTTTTTAATAATTTCTTTTTCAAAAACAAGGTTTTTCCATCTAAAGGAAACAAGCCCGCCTTTTTTCTGTAATGCATACATGGCAAAAAGGAAAGCTACTAACTGTGAAATAACCAGAGCAACGGCTGCACCTTCTACTTCCATTCTTGGAAATGGATAAATCCCCAACATTAAAAATGGGTCAAGAATTACATTTACAACAACGCTGATACCGGAAAAGATTAAAGGGGTTATTGAGTCTCCAATTGCCCTGAATATAAAACCTATTAATACCTGTTCAAATAAAAATACAAAACCTATAGCTGCTATGATTAAATAATGTCTGGCTTCTGTCAGTATTTTAGGGGGTGTATCCATAAGCCATAGAATAGAAGATGAAAATATTATACAGACTACGGTCATGATTATTGAAATAATGAACACAAGTAAAAAAGATAGTGCTACTGTTTTTCCTATTTTCTCCTGCTGTTTCGCTCCAAAATACTGTGATATTACAGTACTTGTGCCTATTGTAAGTCCTATGGCAAGGGAAAACATTATATAAAGGACGATCATGCTTATAGAAATTGCTCCGATCGCATCTTCTCCTAAAAATTTTCCCGCCCATATTCTGTTAACGAACAGGTTTGCCATCTGAAGCAGGTTATTTATGAGTAGAGGAAAAGAAAAGATAAAAATATGCTTTCTTATATTGCCTACTGTCATGTCTTCCATATATGTGACTTCCTATCTGAAATAGTTTATTTTTAGTGCTTAGTCTTATCTTTATCAATAATCCTATTTTAAATTTTTTTCTGATGGTAACAATTTAACACACAGCATAGTAATATCATCATATTGCTCTGCTTTTTTACCAAACATAAGTATATTGTTTTTTATATTGTCAATTAATACTTGTGAGTTATCTCTTCTTGCTATGTTTAGTTGTTTTAAAAGCTGCTCCTCAGAATACATTTTATTACTAATATTTTTACATTCTGTTACTCCATCAGAGTATAGAAACAGCATATTGCCTAGGAGTAAAGTTGTTGTTTCCGTTTTAAATTCTGATTTAGATGTCAACCCTACAAGCATATTCTCCATGGTTTCCAGATATTTGAATTTATTGCCATTATAGACAGCAGGATAGGTGTGCCCGCCATTACAGTATTTTAGTTCACCTGAAGTTTTATTTAAAATTCCGCAGAATATGGTGGAATACATACATGTTTGATTATCCAAAGCTAAAGTGTCGTTTACATTTTTTAAAATTTGGTCCGGTGATTGTTTCATTAAAGCGAATCTTTTCATTAATAACTTTGTTGTCATCATGAACAGTGCTGCAGAAATACTTTTACCTGAGACGTCACCAATTGCAAAAAATAGGTTATTATCATCAATTAAAAAGTAATCGTAAAAATCACCACTAACAATTTTTGTAGGTTTAATATATGCATTTAAATCAATGCTGTTTATTTGGAAATTAGGGGTAGGGGGAGGCAAAGAAGAGAGTTGAATATTTGCAGCAAGTTTAATCTCTTCTTCTATGGCCTGTCTTCGTGATATTGATTTACTAAGTCTATTTATATAATCTTTCAAATCGCGTGTCATGAGGTTAAAGTTGTCTGCAAGTTCTTCTATCTCATCTCCGGTATTAATTTTAATTTTCTTGATCAGGTTTCCTTTTCCAATATATTTTGTTGCTTCTTTTAAACGATTCAGCGGCTTACTGATTGTTTGCGAAAGGAAAGAGCCGATAACAAAGGCTATTACAATTATCAAAAGGAATATACCTAACGCTATATAATTGGTCTTTGTATAAACCGAAATAATATTGCCATTTATTGAAACAATAAAATTGTATAATTTTTCAGCAAACTGTTTAACCTGACTGTTTAAATAATCAAGGGGCAGTACTTTTATCAGAGTGCAGTTTATTGAGTTGATTCGACTGTATAAAACAAAAAAATTGCCGGCTTTAATCGTTTTTACTTTTATTATCCCATCCGTAGTCTTTGAATTTAATATTTCTTCTGTCTTTTTTATTATCAGTTTATTGTTTGAGTTTAATAAGTTTGTATTTAGTTTAAAATGATAAGCATAAGGTGATTTGTCTGCATTATTTTCAACTGCAATTATCTTTCCCTGATGATTTATAATGAACATGAAACCCGGCCTATCTTTTTCAATTTCTATTACTTCAAGCAGGCTCAGAATTCTGGATGTATATTTTTTCTTATCCTGTAGAAGTTTATCAGAGGGAATTATTGATTTCTTATTTGCTGTTTGTATTTCACTAAGTTCATCATTAATATAATTTGCGTATACCTTTACATCTTCTATTAAAAGTTTTGTAAGAATATTGTTTTTTAGGTTTTTATTAGCTTTGTTTTCAAAATTATATATTTGAGATGTAGCGCTTTGGGTGATGGCAGAAACCTGTCTGTTTATATAGCTTATAATACTTATATAGCCTAAAAAGGATAATATAAGTATTAGAGCCAATATCCCAAGAATTTTAGCTTTGATTGAAAGTTTAAGTTTTGCTGTTTTTATTGACATTTAAGTTACTGTTTGGAAATAATGTAGATTCTTAATATATTTTTATTATTTTTTCTTGTATATTTAATATGATCAGTGAGTGCTTTGGCAATACTGATTCCTACTCCTCCTTCAAATTTTCCTGCTTTTTTAGAAGGTTGATGTTTATGCGGGTCAAAATGTATTCCCCAATCTGTTAGTTCAATTACCAAAGATATTGAATCGTTAGTTTTTTTTGAACATAAAATCTGAAGAGGTTTAATATATGTATTATTGGCTATTATATGTGTGTCTGGCTTATCAGCCGGATATGAATTCTTTATTATATTAGTAATGAGTTCATCACAGACAATATGGGCTACATTAGCAGTTTTATTATCAAATCCAAGTTTGATAATCATGTCTTTAATGTAGGTGATTATCTTTGTAAATTCAGATAATTCAGCTGTGAATATTTTACTCATATATACCGTTAAATTACATCAACAAACTTTTTTATTCCGCTCATTTTTATAACTTTTGCAACAAGTCCCTGTGCTCCCTTCAGTTCTACTTTCATATTTTCTTTAATCTTATCTTTTGCAAAGAAAATAACTCTTAACCCTGAGCTTGCCATGATTGTGGCATTTGTAAGATCAAATATTATTTTTTCAATTTTTTTTATATCGTAAGCTTCTAGTTTTTCCTGGACACTTTGTGCTCCGGCTGTATCAAATTCACCTTCAAGTGTAATTATTAGCTCATCTTTGTTTGCGTTTGTAAAATTGTAATTAAACATGGCTAATTCCTTTTTCTATATTTTTTTAATTCTTAATTATTTGAAATAATTGCAAAATGCTTTGATTCGCCTTCGCATAAAACTATGGCGAAACGGACCGCTTTCCCTTCCGTTCTGAATTAAACACTGGAGCCCTGCTATTCGCAGGGATAAATGGTTTTGTGGCGCCCGTCAGGCGAATAGCCTGGTCAAAACCAACACCCTGTGCATCCTCTGCATTCAAAAATTTTATTTTTCGTATATTATTGTACTTCCTGTTTATATAATCGGTCGTTCGGAAACGACAGAGCGTTTCCCTCCAGAACCAGATTTAAAATTTTTATTTTCATTAGTATGTTACTTTATTTTTTATAAGCTCTATGTTAATAAAATTGTAGCTGAGCCTACATTTTGGCATATATTACAAGTTACTTCAAACATTGAAAATCGTTAATCCTGTTTGCAATTATTCTATTACTTAAAGTCTTGCCATCCAGCTATTCGCTGGAATAAATAAAATGGTCAAGACTCTTTAGATAAGCGATTAGCTTATTCGGAATTAAATAACTAAAACCTCCAATTAAACACACAATTACATAATTCCTGTATAAATTCTTTTTGTGTTATACACGATAAATGATTTCCAGAAATGTAATTTTTAATATATTTTGATGAATAACGTTTATCACATGATTTTAAAATATCATCTTCTAAATTACTTTCTTTCGCGATTAAAACCAGCGCGTTACCTTTGAATTCTTCTTTTGGTTCCTGGTATTCTATCATTTCGGTGACCTGCTTGTGCCAGATGTTTCTATAACCGTGTGCGACTCTAAGTGCATAATCTTTGTTAACATCTTCAGAAGGAAACAGAATAGAGGCAATTTCCTGCAATGGATCTTTATCTTCTGTTTTATCTGTATTCTCATTCTCTTTTCCAAAAAACAGTTTTAATACAGCTATTAAAGCCTGATCAGGATCATCTGTACCCAGTGATTTTTTGATGTCATCCATTTTGTGAAGGTAACCGTCAATATTAATCAGACTTATGTTTTTATAACCTTTCTCTTCAAGTTGTAATGCTGTATCTAAAGAATGAATCGAACCTACCGAGTGACCTGCTAAATATACCTTGTCATTTGGTGAATTTGCTCTTATTATCTCATCTACATACGCTGAAATGGTTTCATTATAATCTTTAAAAGGAACCAAGCTGCCATACATTCCTTTAGGCTCAAAGAAAATAACGTTAAATTTATCTGATAACAGATTGCACATTTTATTGTATGAACTGACAGATCCGATAAATCCCGGGAAAAAGTAAAGTGAAGATGAATCTGTTCTTTTAGAATTGAATTCTACAGGTTTCCATACATCTTTTTTCAGGAGTGTATTGTCTGATTTAATTATTGATGATGCCAGTCCTTTTATGGTGAAGTCCTGTATAATGTCGCTTATATTGAGGTTTACTTTGTACTTCTCATTAACCATGGATATTATTGACAGTACCTGCATTGATGAGCAGCCAAGCTGAAAGATATTCTCTTCTGAATTAATTATTTTGTTTGCTTCAGGTTTTATAACTCTCAGTAGAATTTCTTTTATTTCATTTTCAATAGAAGAATCAGCTTGTGTCAAATGTTTATGCTCTTCTACTATTGATTGTACATCAAGATCAATGTTTACTCTTTCTTTAAATTCACTGATAAACTTCTGGTTATTCAGAATTTGTGTATGATAACAGTCAATTGTTATTTCTTCCAGATTCTCTGCTATAGGTTTCATTGAAGCATTATTAGAATCTATAAAGTATTCAGTACAGTTTGGCAAAGTTTTATCCGGAATAGAACATCTGAAATGTGTTATTGGAATATTTGTAGGAGCTGGAGTATATCCATTATACCAGTCTAAACAGTCTATTTTTTGTGGTCTTTTAAGTAGACCCTGTATTAACGGATCTATCATATAAAAACTGTTTATATTAATTGAATGTTTCTTGAAAATAGGAGCCATTTCATAAGCTATTGGACAGCCGAAACTGTAGCCTAACAGGTGACATTCTGAATCAATTAACAAGTCTTCAAGTTCATTGGTTAAGAGATCGACGTAATATTCAGCCAGATCTTTAAAGCTGTTCAGATTATATTTTTGATTGGTCACTCCATCTGCAAGATATTTTTTTGTGTAGAAATTATCTACCAAAACTACTTTCACATCTTTCGATATGGCAGGATACAATGACGCCATATATGCTTCGTAGCCAGAGTCAGGATGTATCATTATTATAAGTTTTGATGATTTAGCCTCTTTGTTTAGCAATATGTAAGGGATATACTCGAAATCATCAGCATTATAATTTTTCTGTTGTCCTATTTCTTTTATTTTAATACAATGTTCTGTTATTTCTTTTAATGAGTCTTCAAATCTTTCTGTAATGATTTTGGTCATTTGTTTGCCGAGGCGTGTTTCAACCTGGAATCTTAATTTATCATCTATGACAATCCCGTTTACTGTTATTAGGTTTGGATCGATATTTTCAGAATTAATACTTTGACCGGAAGCATCACCTGAAAACTGCCAGACTTCATTGCTGCCGCTATCGATCTGTCCCAAATAATTAAAGCTGATAGGAGGAAGATATTTTGTTCCTGTATTTGAGTCAATATTTTCATAATAACGGTATGCGCCAAAACCAATGCCTTTGTTAGGTATTAGTCTTAGACTGTCTTTTGTGCTGATTATGCTTTTTTCGATGTTATCCTTTAGTTCAAGTTTAACCGGATAAGTATTTGTAAACCAGCCCACGGTATGAGTGTGATCTATTGTATCATCAATATTTACTCTTCCGTGTCCTTCCAGGGTTAATCCCTGTATATTATTTTTATTCCAGACTTTTAGCGAATAAGCAAACGCAGTGAGTAATAAGTCATTTACTTCTGTTGAATATGCGCCGTTGGCCTCTTTTATCAGCTGTTTTGTTATTTCTTTATTAAGAGTAAAGCTTTGGACTGAATGATTATAGTTTCTTTCATGATGCTTATTATAATCAGGAAGGGAAATTATGATATTCTTCCAGTATTCAGTTTCGTCAGGGTTGTTCTTTAAATATGACTTTACTGTATTAACCCATTGGCGGTAACTGCTGGTTTTATCAAACAGAGGTGTTCCTTCATAGCATTTCTTGATATCTTCAATTAATATTCTCCAGCTTACAGCATCAACAATTAAATGATGAAGGGCAAAGTATAATCTTGCTGTTCCATCTTCATAGCCGTAAATATAACCTATCTGCCACAATGGGCCTTCTTCAATATCAAAATGGCTTTGCCATCCTGTAAATGTTTCAAACAGTTCTGTGTCTGATATTGTGTTTTTATCAAGCACTTTCAGTTCAGGTATATTTATAGAACTGTTATATTTTTGCTTTCCGTTTTCGAATGTAAGTCTTAATGCATCATGATAGGATACAAGAAGAGCTATTCCCTTGTTTAATTTATCGATATCCAGTAATGGCACTTTTACCATAAAGCTCTGATTCCAGTGATTATATTTAGGGAGTGTACCTCTATCTATATTTTCAAAGAACCAGTGCTGTATTGGAAGAAGATCAAATTCACCCTCTAATATACCTTTTTCCGCTATAGTCTGTACTTTTGCTGAACTGTTTTCAGTGATGTGCAGCGCCAGTTTTTCAACCGTGGAATTTTTAAATAGATCTTTAACTGAGCAGTCAATTCCTTCTTCCCTTAATCTATTATTTAACTGTATACTTAAGATAGAGTCTCCACCTATCCTGAAGAAGTCGTCATTGATTCCTACTTTGTCCAGTCCCAGGACTTCCTGCCATATAGAACATAATTCTTCTTCAGTTTTGTTTCTAGGCGGTACATAATTTGAATCATCAGAAGTTAATGTAGGTTCAGGCAGTGCCTTTCTGTCAATCTTTCCTGACGTGTTCACCGGAAAACTGTCAAGTTTAACAAAGTATGCCGGAACCATGTAATCCGGTAACTGTGCCGATAGATAATCTTTTAATTTCTGATTGTTGATTTCTGATTTCTGATTATCTGCGGTCTTTAGTCTACAGTCTCCAGTCTCTAGTCTATTGGTCTCATTTATAGTATAATAAGCACAAAGCTGTTTATTATTTTCGCGTTCATAGACTTTAACTGCACAAAGAAGAATGGAATAATGTTCAGATAGTTTTTTCTCAATTTCTCCAAGTTCTATTCTGTAACCGTGTATTTTAACCTGATCGTCATTTCTTCCGATAAACTCTAAACTTCCATCATTCAGTCTCCTGACAATATCGCCTGTTTTATACATCCTCGTATCATGTAAGTCTGAATCTTCGGTATTCTTTAAGAATGAATCTTTAATAAAACGTTCTTCTGTAATTTCAGGACGGTTAAAATAACCGCGTGCCAGACCGTCTCCTCCAATAAATAATTCGCCCGGAACACCTGTTGGAACCGGATTGAGATTGCTGTCCAGAACATAAACTTTCTTATTGGAGATAGGTTTACCAATATTTGAGTTGCTCTTATCTTTTGTATAGATAGAGAATGTTGTGCATACTGTTGATTCTGTCGGGCCGTAGGCATTGATAAGTTTTACTTTATCACACCAGTAGTCCATTGTTCTCCTGTCACACACTTCACCGGCAGTTATGACATATTCGAGATTTGATGTATCAAAATCATGAGGTATCAGTTCAAACAGTTTTGCAGGTATATCGATAAGAGTGATTTTATGTTTATTGATAAACTCGCAGAGCCTGGTTACATCTTTTCTATCCTCTTCTGAACATAGGCACAATTCAGCTCCGTTCAGAAGCGTGCAGAACAGTGTGGAAACAGATGCGTCAAAACTGACAGGTGCAAACTGCAGTATTACTGAATCAGGTGTTATTTCAAAACTCTTTCTATGTGATTCAGCTAAATTGATTACACCGTAATGTTCAAGCATAACACCTTTGGGTCTGCCTGTAGAACCGGATGTATAGATGATATATGCCAGATCTCTTGAACTGTTGATCTTTTCAGGATTGGTTTTTGGCTGTTTTTCAATCTCATCTGTATATTCATCTATGCTTAGAGGCAGTGTATCTTCATCAGCCAGAAATACCAGATCTTCAATGCTGTTAGAAGAGGTCAGGACCATTTTACATCCGCAGTCATTGATTTTCAGCTTCAGTCTTTCTTCCGGATCTGCAAGATCAAATGGCACATACGCAGCTCCTGATTTCAGGATAGCAAGCATACCGATTATCATATTTAATGATCGTTCAATATATATTCCTATTAAGGTGTCTTTGGTTATATCTTTTTGGAAATATTCTCTGTAATCTATTCTTATCGTATGTGCAAGCTGATTGGCTTTCTCATTCAGCTCTCTGTAACTCAGGGTTTTATCTTCGAATATCAGGGCAGGGCGATCTGGATTTTTTAATACCTGCTCTTCAAATATTTCTATTATTGTTTTCTCTGACGAATAGTTGGATTCGGTGCCGTTGAATTCATAGACTATTCTATTATATTCTTCGTAAGTAAGAAGTTGAATGTCATTTACAAGTTTATTTTCCCCTGAAGTTATATTATTAAGTATATTTATATAGTGGTCTGCCATCCGTGCAATAGTACTTCTTTCAAACAGACTTACAGCATAATTAAAGCATCCTGAAATATTTTCTCCTGAATCATCCATAAACAGGCTGAGGTCATATTTTGAAACTTTATATGAATCAGAAACATTTACAGGAGTTAGAAAATCAATATTATCTGTTTTACTGTCGTTCCCAAAATCCTGAACACTGAACATCATTTGTATAAGAGGATGCCTTGACGGATCTTTAGGAATGTTGAATTCTTCTATTAGTTTTTCAAAAGGTAAATCCTGATGCTGCTGCATTGAACCCAGGGTTGATGCTGTTTTTTTGATTAAACTTTTAATATCAGTTTCTGACGTAAATTTACATCTTAGCACAGTTGAGTTAACGAAGAATCCAATTAGATTTTCAAGTTGCCTGTAATGTCTGTTTGCTGTAGGACTCCCTATTACGATATCATTTTGTCCGGTATATTTCTGAAGGAATATATAAAACGCACTTAGTAAAACAGTGTATGGAGTGGTACCGAATTGTTTTACTGTATTACGTATTTTCTGCGATAATTCAGCATCCAGTTCAAATACAAAAAAATCACCTTCATAAGATATTTCTGACGGACGCGTTTTATCTATTGGGAATTCGAGTGTTTCGTAATCTTCAAGCTCATTTTTCCAGTAGTTTAATTCGTTGGCTAGTCTTTCTCCTGAAAGATATTCTTTTTGCCAAACAGCAAAGTCTTTATACTGTATTTCCATTTCCGGCAGTTGCAGTTCTACACCGTCATTAAAGTGATGATAAAAAGCATTGAGTTCTTTTAGAAAGATATCTGTTGACCAGCCGTCAAAGGCAATATGGTGTATATTTATTAGTATATATTTTTCAGAATTTTTTTTGTAAAATGTAACTTTAACCGGATGCTCATCGTTCAGATTAAAAATTTTATTGACATCTTCTAACAGCTTGCTTTGAAACTTGTTTACTTGTACTTCCGTCTCATCAAACTTAAAAGGAGAATCAATAACGCGTTGATAGGTTTTTCCATTTTCTTTCTTAAATACTGTTCTAAGTACTTCATGCCGCTGAACAATACTGCTGATTGCTTTTTTTAGAGTTGTAATATTTGTCTCAGGTTTAAGTTTGAAGAAGAGTGGTATGTTGTAGGCATTGCTTCCACCTTCATATTCTTCAATGAAATAAAGACGTTCCTGTGCAAATGAAAGAGAAACTTTATTTTTATTGCATGGTTCAATTTTTATTAGACCTTTTGTGTCTGTTAATGTATCGGAAATACATCTAATATTCTTTTTGTCAAATAAATATGCTACAGGAATTTCTCTATTCAGCAGTTCGGACATTTTGTGTGCTGTCTTTATTGCCAGTATGGAATTGCCGCCAAGTTTAAAGAAATCATCATCGATTCCAACATCTGTGTCCAGTATTTTAGCCCAAACGCTGCAAAGCTGTTTTTCTGTGTCATTACGTGGGGCTGTGTAGCTGTTTTCGTCTGCTTTAAATTCAGGTTCAGGCAGGGCCCTACGGTTTACTTTACCGTTTGGAGTTAAAGGCATTTTGTCCAGAAGCATGAAATAAGAAGGTACCATATATTCAGGAAGTAGGTTAAACAGATACTCAGTTAATTTCTGATTATTTTCAGTCTCTAGTCTATTGTCTCCAGTCTCTAGTCTATTGTCTCCAGTCTCTAGTCTATTGTCTCCAGTCTCTAGTCTATTGTCTCCAGTCTCTAGTCTATTGTCTCCAGTCTCTAGTCTATTGTCTCCAGTCTCTAGTCTATTGTCTACAGTCTTATTTAATATATAATATGCGGCAAGTATTTTATTGCCGTTATGTTCACGACAAACTACAGCGCACTGGTCTACTGATGGATGTTCTGACAGTCTGGTTTCAATCTCTCCCGGTTCTATACGGAAACCGCGTATTTTAACCTGATCATCATTGCGGCCTATATATTCGATGTTTCCATCAGGGAACCATCTTGCTATATCACCGGTTTTATACATCCTGTTATCGTGGGTGATTTTCGACGCATTGCCATGCGCCGCTACAATACCTGCTTTTGTAGATGCGCATGGCAATGCGTATCTATCAGTGTCTTGCAGGCTTTTTTGATATTGTTTATTTGATATGGTTTTATTTTGAAGGAATGGATTTCTTATAAAACGTTCAGCTGTTAGTTTAGGCCTGTTAAGATAACCTCTGGCAAGGCAGTCGCCGCCAATATACATTTCACCAACTACACCGACAGGAACCGGAATACAGTTTGCACCTAATATATAAACTTTGTAGTTGTTGTATGGTTTGCCTATTCCGCTTTGGTTTGAAGGACATACATTTGAAATTGTTGTTCCTACAGTTGCTTCTGTCGGACCATATTCATCGTATATTTTTATTCCTTCGGTATTGACCAGAAGTTCTCTGTTTAATTTTTCGCCCCCTACGAATATTTCTTTCAGGTATTTGTGCTTTTTCTTTTGAAGAAGAAGGTATAATAAACTCGGAACAGTTTTAATAAATGTAACTTTTTTATCTTCTATATGTTTAATATATGTATCAATATCTTTTAGTTCTCCGGGATAGACAGCTATGCAGTTTCCTGTTAACAGCGGAACAAGTGTTGTTGTTACTGTCAGGTCAAAACTTAAACTGCTTGATAGATCAAATATTTTATTTTTACCGTTTATAAAATATTCAAAGTTGGCAGCATAATTTACAACGCTTCTGTTTTCCAGCATAACACCTTTAGGTCTGCCTGTTGAGCCTGATGTGTAAATTATATATGCCAGGTTATCAGGCCTGCTTATATGTGTTGGATTTTCAACAGATGCTTTCTCTATTTCATCTGCGTAACCGTCAAGGGCAATTGGTATTTTATCAGTTTCTGCCAGAAATACTAATTCACTGACGTTATCTGATACTGTCAGTACTACGTTGCATCCGCTGTCATTAACTTTAAATTTCAGCCTGTCTTCGGGATCAGCCGAGTCAAAAGGAACATACGCTGCACCTGATTTTAGAATTCCCAGAATCCCAATAACCATTTCTAACGAGCGATCAATATAGATGCCGATTAGTGTATCTCCCGTGATTTCAATTTTAAAGTAATCCTGATAATCTCTCCTCAGAGTATGTGCCAGTTGATTGGCTTTTCTGTTTAATTCCTGATAAGTCAGTTTTTTGTTTTCGAACATTACTGCTGTTGCATTCGGAGTTCTTTCTACCTGTTCCTCAAATAATTCTACTACAGTTTTATCAGATTGGAATTTTGCTTCATTCGAATTCCAGTCATAAACTATCTTATTATATTCACTTTCTGATAGAATATTGATTTGCTCTATTTTGATGTCTGTATTTTCTGTTATCTGTTCCAGGATATTTAGATAGTGATTTTTAAGACGTTCTATTATGCTTGTATCAAACAGGCTTAGAGCGTAATTAAATGTTCCTTTAAAAGAATCTCCTGCTGCATCTATAAAAAGGCTTAGGTCGAATTTAGCCGGTTTATAATATTCATTAAGCAGCAGTACTTTAAACAAACCATCATCCTTTAGTTCAAAACTGTTTAATCCGAACATAATCTGAAAGATCGGGTGTCTGGACATATCCTGGTCTATATCTAATGCATCAACTAATTTTTCAAATGGCAGATCCTGATAATTTTGAGCTTCTGTAACATTTCTCTGGGTCTGATTGATCAAATCTCTAAAACTTGAATTCGGAGCTAAGTTTGCTCTTAAGGCAATGCTGTTTACAAAAAATCCTATAATATTCTTTAGTTGTGAATAATTTCTATTGGCTGCGGGAGATCCGATTATCAGGTCATTCTGTCCGGTATATTTGTTTAATAAAATATAGAAAGTTGATAGCAGTATTGAATATAAAGTAATACCAGTCTCTTTTGACAGCATTTTTATTTTTTTCGTTGTTTTAGGATTAATTTCAAAATAAATATTATCCCCAGTATAATTACTGTGCGGAGGTCTATTTCTATCGGTAGGAAACTCCACAGTTTCGCAATCAGATATTTTTGATTTCCAGTAAGCCAGCTGTTTTTCAAGCACTTCTCCTGTCAGATATTCTTTTTGCCATAATGCAAAATCTTTATACTGAATATCCTGATCCGGCAGTTTTACAGCTTTTGCTTTTTTATAGTTCTGGTAAAGTTTTTCAAGCTCATCAATAAATATTCCTGTTGACCAGCCGTCAAAAGCGATGTGGTGTATAAGCAGCAGTGAGTATGTACTTTTTTCTGTTGTATAAATAAATACTTTCAGCGGCCCCTGATTGACCAGGTCGAATTTTGTATCAATATCATTTTTTATATTTTCATAAAGAGCATATTCTCTAATTTCTCTTTTCTGCATATTTACAGATGTGTCAGAAATTAACTGGTAATCGCTGCCTTCCTCATCTTTGCGGAAAACAGTTCTAAGTACTTCATGACGTGTTACAATATCATTGATACTTTTTATAAATGATTCGATTTCAATGTCATTATCCAGATCAAACGCTATTGGAATATTATAAGCAGTGCTGCCTTTTTCATACTGTTCGATAAACCAGAGGCGCTCCTGTGCAAATGATAGAGGGTAGGTTGTCTGTATGCCTTTGAATATTTTTCTTGTTCTAAAGACTTCTTTTGAGAATACTTCGTTTTCTTTTAATATTCTTAGGATTTCAGTTTTTTTACTGTCTAGAAAACTTCTTTCTCCTGATAAAATTCTCTTTCCCTTAGGCAGGAATGCTTTTAGTTTATTGTTATCATACCAGATTGCAATATTTTTTTTCTGAAGTTGATAGAAAAGAGTGTAGACAGTGTCTATGAATAGTTCTATCTCTTCTCCTTCATCTTCGAGTTCTATTCCTTCTGAGTCATTAATCTTATTTATATGAGCAGCGAAATCGCTGACTGTCTTATATGCTGAAATTTCAGCAACTGAAATTTCCTGCTCAAAAAATTTACTCATTTCATGGATAACTTTTATTGCAAGTATTGAGTTACCGCCTGATTTGAAGAAGTCATCATTAATACCTACTTTATCCAGTCCCAGGACTTCCTGCCATATAGAACATAATTCTTCTTCAGTTTTGTTGCTAGGCGGTACATAATTTGAATCATCAGAAGTTAATGTAGGCTCAGGCAGTGCCTTTCTGTCAATCTTTCCTGACGTGTTCATCGGGAAACTGTCAAGTTTTACAAAGTATGCCGGAACCATGTAATCCGGTAACTGTGCCGACAGATAATCTTTTAATTTCTGATTGTTGATTTCTGATTGTTGATTGTCCTCCTTCGCTAAAGCTTCCGTCGACGCTGAAGCTATGGCGGATGAATCGGCGGATAAATCTTCAGTCTTTAGCCTACTGTCTTCAGTCTCAAGTCTATTGGTCTCATTTATAGTATAATAAGCACAAAGTTGTTTATTATTTTCGCGTTCATAGACTTTTACAGCACAAAGAAGAATGGAATCATGTTCGGATAGTTTTTTCTCTATTTCTCCAAGCTCTATTCTGTAGCCGTGTATTTTAACCTGGTCGTCATTTCTTCCGATAAATTCTAAACTTCCATCATTCAGTCTCCTGACAATATCACCTGTTTTATACATCCTCGTATCATGTAAGTCTGAATCTTCAGTATTCTTTAAGAATGAATCTTTAATAAAACGTTCTTCTGTAATTTCAGGACGGTTAAAATAACCGCGTGCCAGACCGTCTCCTCCAATAAATAATTCGCCCGGAACACCTGTTGGAACCGGATTGAGATTGCTGTCCAGAACATAAACTTTTTTGTTGGCGATAGGTTTACCTATATTTGAGTTGCTCTTATCTTTTGTATAGATAGAGAATGTGGTGCATACTGTTGATTCTGTCGGGCCGTAGGCATTGATAAGCTTTACTTTATCACACCAGTAGTCCATTGTTCTCCTGTCACACACTTCACCGGCAGTTATGACATATTCGAGATTTGATGTATCAAAATCATGAGGTATCAGTTCAAACAGTTTTGCAGGTATATCGATAAGAGTGATTTTATGTTTATTGATAAACTCGCAGAGCCTGGTTACATCTTTTCTATCCTCTTCTGAACATAAACAAAGTTCAGCTCCGTTCAGAAGCGCGCAGAACAGTGTGGAAACAGATGCGTCAAAACTGACAGGTGCAAACTGCAGTATTACTGAATCAGGTGTTATTTCAAAACTCTTCCTGTGTGATTCAGCTAAATTGATTACACCATAATGTTCAAGCATAACACCTTTGGGTCTGCCTGTAGAACCGGATGTATAGATTATATATGCCAGATCTCTTGAACTGTTGATCTTTTCAGGATTGGTTTTTGGCTGCTTTTCTATCTCATCTGTATATTCATCTATGCTTAGAGGCAGTGTATCTTCATCAGCCAGAAATACCAGATCTTCAATGCTGTTAGAAGAGGTCAGGACCATTTTACATCCGCAGTCATTGATTTTCAGCTTCAGTCTTTCTTCCGGATCTGCAAGATCAAATGGCACATACGCAGCTCCTGATTTCAGGATAGCAAGCATACCGATTATCATATTTAATGATCGTTCAATATATATTCCTATTAAGGTGTCTTTGGTTATATCTTTTTGGAAATATTCTCTGTAATCTATTCTTATCGTATGTGCAAGCTGATTGGCTTTCTCATTCAGCTCTCTGTAACTCAGGGTTTTATCTTCGAATATCAGGGCAGGGCGATCAGAATTTTTTAATACCTGGTCTTCAAATACTTCAATTATTGTTTTCCCTGACGAATAGCCGGATTCGGTGCCGTTGAATTTATAGATGGCTTCATTAAATTCTTTTTCATCAAGAATAGATATTTTGCTATGAGACTGGTTAAGCATGTTTGGTATCTGACAGAGTACACTTTCTACCTGTGACATAATTCCTTCTGCTTTTAGATCAGCCATGTATTCTTTAGCATATTTCAATTTTATATAAAGATCATTGCCTTCGGTATATGCTACAACTCCGAGAGGATAGTCGAGTTTCTCTATTCCTTCTCGGAACGAGTATTCCAATATTCCATCTTTGCTTTGATTATAAAAAGAGTCAGGATAGTTCTCAAAAACAAATAGGCTGTGGAAAAATCTTTCTCCGCTTTTCTGCAGTTGTGCTACATCCATAAAACTGTTCGCATTGACTTCAGCTATGCATTTATGAATATGATGAAGCTGCTCAAGAGTACTTTTGTCATTCCAGTTTATTATTAACGGAAGGGTATTGATATATAAACCGACACTTTCTTCAATTCCGTTTATTGGTATATCTCTACCGGATACGGTTGTTCCGACTACTGTGGTATTATCTCCGCTGTATACAGAAAGCAGTTTATGCCATGCAAACTGAACAAGAACATTTAAGGTTATTCCATGTTCAGAACATAATTCTTTAAGTTCTTTATAATTGTTTTCAGGAATTTTTAGTGATATTTCCCCGGAATCATTAATTTCCTTTATCTCTGTAAGAGGAGTTTTTGTTGTAAAAAGTGCGCTAATATCATTAACGTTTTCAAATCTTTCCATATTTTTCTGCCAATATTTCTGAACTGCATCTTTATTGGTGAAAATATAGTTCTGTGCGTCAATATATGTATTTTCGACTTTTATTTGTGGAGTTTTACCGTTAATCAATTCTTTGTATGTTTCATGTACAAATCCTAATACCAGTGGAATACTCCATCCGTCTGCAATGCTGTGATGTTCACTTTTTAGTAGTGTGTAGTGGTCTTGTGACTGTCTGATAAGATGTATTCTAAATATTCCGGGCCTGCTTAAGTCAAAATTACGTCTTCGGTCATTTTTAGTGATAGTTGCTACTGCTGATTCTTTATCTGTTTCATTACTTATATCGTGAAAAATAAATTCCTGTTTTGCATCTTTACAGATGATTTGTATTATTTCTTCTTCCCAGTTAAAACAGGTTCTTAGTATAGGAAACTTTTTGATGGCATATTCCCAGGATTTTGCATACTTTGCTACATCAAGAGTATTATGATAATCTAACAGTAACTGTAAGCGATATGCATCATCATCCGGATTACTTAGTACATGATATACAAATCCCTGCTGCAGACTGCCTGCTGGAAATATGTTTTCTATCTCATATTTGTCTGTTAATCTTGTTAGCAACTCCTGGCTGATGTTTACGAATCTAAAATCATCTGCAGTATATTCTACGTCTCCGTTTTCAGCTTTTTCAGAACAGTGCAGAGTTATTTCTTCCAGATTTGAAAGCAGGGCTTTTGACAGTTTTTCTGTGTCGGTTTCTGATAGTCTTGAATGTACACTGAATGTGAGCTTACCTGCAGTAACCATTCCGTTTATACTTATAATATTATTGATTATATTATCTGGGTGAAATGCTGTTCCTGAAGATTCTGAAACAATCTGCCAGTTATTATCTGCTGTATCAAACTGTCCCAAATAGTTAAAACCAATTAATGGTAAACTCTGTTCTTTCAGTTTTTTATTAGGGCCGTAATATTTGAGAGTGCTGTAGCCAATACCTTTATTGGGGATCGATCTTAGATGTCGCTTTATGCTTTTTATACTGTTAGCAAGTGTGTCTTTAAGTTCCAGTTTGACAGGATACATTGTGGTGAACCAGCCCACAGTATTTGATATATCTATAGAATCATCAATGTTTTCCCGCCCATGACCTTCAAGAGTAAGCATACAGGTATTTTTATCTGTAATATTTTTTACAGAATAGGCCAGGGCGGTTAGTAGAAGATCATTTATTTCTGTATTGTAGGCAGAGGCTGATTTATTTAGAAGCAGCTCTGTTTTTTCAGTGTCAAGTTCTATCTCTGATATTGTTATTTCATTCTTTGTGTTGAATTCAGAATTAAAACTTTCACTCCTTTCTATTTCTTCTTTCCAGAAGTGGACTTCTTCAGTGTGTGTTGCTGCGTAATCTTTTACTGTTTTTACCCATTGACGGTAACTGCTTGTTTTCTCATTAAGTTCGCCACCTTCTAAAAGAGTTTTTAAGTCTTCGGTTATAATTCGCCATGACACACTATCTGTTATCAGATGATGCAGTGCAAAATATACTCTGGCTGTTCCGTCTTCATAACCGTACAGATAACCGTATTGCCATAAAGGTGAATTACCTAGATCAAAGTGGCTCTGCCATTCAGTCAGAGTATTAGACAGTTCTTCTTTTGAACAACCCTTAACATTAAGAGTTTTTAATTCAGGTAAAACGGTATTTCTGTTATAATACTGGGTATTATCTTTGAAACTGATTCTCAATGAATCATGTTGCTGAACCAGTGTATATATTTTTTTTTCAAGTTCATCAATATTCAGTTCCGGTACCTTTATTAAAAATGATTGGTTCCAGTGGCTTCTTTTAGGTAAATCCAAGGCGAAAAACCAGCGCTGAATAGGAAGAAAGTCAAATTCTCCTTCGAGTATGCCCTGTTCAGCATCAATATTTACAGTGATATTTTCCTCAGAAGTGCTTGTGCTGAGATGTTCTACTGTACGTTTGTCATAAATGTCCTTAACACTGAAAGCATAACCGGAATTACGAAGTTTTGAGCAGAGTTGAATGCACAGAATTGAATCACCGCCTATTTTAAAAAAGTCATCCTTAATACCGACTTTTTCTAATCCCAGCAGATTATGCCAGATTTTACATATTTCCTTTTCAGTGTTGTTTTGAGGTGCGATATAATTGTCTGCTGTGATAGTTCTTATGTTCGGCTCAGGAAGTTTCTTTCTATCTATTTTACCGTTCACAGTCAGGGGCATTTCAGGCATTTCCATAAAATAGGTCGGAACCATATAATCCGGAACCTGTTCTGCCAGATAATCAGATAATTTTTGATTTGTAACTAGTGACTCTCTACTCGCGACTTGCAACTCGCGACTGTCTACTGACGACTGACCACTGTCTACTGTCAACTCGCCACAGTCTCTAGTCCCTAGTCTACTGTCTACAGTCTTATCCAGAACATAATAAGCTGTAAGATATTTACTGCCGTTATTATCTCTGCATATAACAGCGCAGCTTGAAATTGAAGGGTGTTCTGCAAGTTTATTTTCTATTTCACCGAGTTCAACGCGGAATCCGCGTATTTTTATCTGATCATCATTTCTACCGTGAAATTCAATACTGCCGTCCTGAAGCTGTCTAACAAGGTCTCCGGTTTTATATATTTTCAGATTATGAGCTCTCTGCTTTTCTTCTTCTGTGACAAACGGGTTATCAATGAAACGTTCTTCTGTTAATTCAGGACGGTTTAAATATCCGCGGGCCAGGCCTTCGCCGCCAATATAAAGTTCTCCCGGTACGCCTATTGGAGCGGGATTAAGCCTGTTGTCAAGAACATAAAGCTTTTTATTCTGTAGAGGCCTTCCGATATTTTTATTCGAACGTGAGGTATTATGTTTGGAATAAGTTGTACAAATAGTTGCTTCTGTCGGGCCGTATGCATTGTAATAGATTATTCTTTCACTCCAGAAGTCCATTGACGATTTATCACCAACATCACCTCCGGCTATCAGGCATTCCAGGCAAGGTATATCTTCTTTAGGTAGATTGTTGATTATTGCAGGTGTTGAAACAAATACGTTTATGTTATTCTTTTTTATATAATCTGTAAGCTCTGTTATAGACATTGATGCTATTGATTTTATCAGGTGCATACTGGATCCGGTAAAGAATGATAATGCTATTTCAGTCCAGGAAGCATCAAAGTTTACTGAAATACTCTGTATTATGTTTTTATTTTCAGTTGATGGTAACAGCTTATACTTATGATAATCAATAAAATTTACAGCGCCGTAATGTTCTGTCATAACACCTTTAGGTTTACCTGTTGAACCTGATGTATATATAACATAAGCAATATCTCTTGAACTATTTATTAGTGTTGGATTACTGATAGGAGCTTTATCTATTTCTTCCTGATATGCGTCAAGGCTTAAGGGAAGGGTATCTGATTCAGCCAGGAATACCAGTTCTTCCAGAGAATCAGACGAAGTAACTACCATTTTGCAGCCGCAGTCATTTATTTTATATTTAAGACGTTCTTTGGGGTCTGCAAGATCGAATGGTACATAAGCTGCTCCGGATTTCAGTATACCCAGAATACCTATTATCATATTTACTCCGCGTTCAATATAAAGCCCAATAAGATCATCGCTTTTTATATTCTTACCTGTATAGTTATGGTATTCGTGTCTTATAGTATGAGCGAGTTGATTTGCTTTTTCGTTAAGCTCTCTATATGTAAATTTCATTTTTTCGAAAACCAGGGCAATATTATCAGGTGTTTTTTCTACCTGTTCCTCAAAGAGTTCCTGTATCGTTTTATTGATGGGAAACGAAGTTTCTATGCTGTTCCAGTCATAAACGGTTTGTCTGAATTCATGATCTGTCAGTATAGGAATGGAACATATTTCTTTATCAGGAGAATCAATAAACTTTCTTATTAGCTGTAAAAAATGCTCGTTGGATAGAGCAAATACAAAATCTTCGAGAAAATCATTGTTATAGCATATTTGACATTTGATTGAATCTTCTTTTTTCTGGTATACCAGACTCAATTCTGAATTACATAGTGTCTGGGTGGGAATATTCTGTGTGCTGAGGCCGTTGAGATTAATTGGAGAACTGAGTATTTCATTGGATTCAACTACAGTTACATTTAGATAGTTATTTGATCTCATGCCGTATTTGACATTTGAGCTCTTGTTATAACGCCTTATTACTTCATCAAACGGAATATGCTGAAATTTTTTTGTTTCTGTTCGCTGATCTCTGATTTGAGTTATTATATCTGACAGTGTAGAAGACTCAGAAAAATCCACCAGCATTGGAAGAGAGTTTACAAGGTAGCCTTTTAGGTTTTTAAGTTCTCTGGGACGCATACTTACAGGATATAGCATAGAGATGTTTTCCTGGTTGGAATGCTTATGGAGAAAGATGCTCCAGAATGCCGACATTATATGAAACACAGTACATTTCTGTGTTTGAGCCAGCTTAAAAATTTTAGACGTTAAATTATTGCCCAGTTCGAAGTTGATAGTTTCAACAGAGAACATTGATTCTTCAATTCGATTTTTTTTCTTGGGTAAGTCGATATAGAATTTTCTGTTGCGTGTTAAATCATCCCAGTATTTAAGTCCTTCATCCAGTGTATGTTTGGCAAAAAAATCATTCTCAAGTTTTAGGTAGTTGTTTAAGTCTGCAGATTCCAGTCTTATTTTGTTTAAGTCTGAAACATTATTGTTGTAGTATTGTGAAATTTCGTAAGGAACCTGCTGTGCAGATGTACCATCAATAATAATGTGATGAAAACGCAGTGCAAGGTAGTGAATATTTTCAGATTTAATAATTGCAATTTTAAAAAGTGGCGGTTTTGTCAGGTCGAAACTGTATTCGCAAAGTTTTCTTATTAAAATTTCAAGTTTTTCTTTTGATTTGCCGCTATAATCGTAGAACTCAACAGGATTATCTATTTTATTATGTAAAATTTGAAAGAGTGTTTCGTTGTCAAGAGTAAATGATGAGCGGATCAAAGGATTCTGGTTGATAAAATAGAGCAGGGCATTTTGAAGTCTTTCATAATCGAAATCTCCTTTGATTTCATATACAAAACCTATATTGTACCTGGAATCTATAGGCTGAAGTACCCATTCATCCCATAACAATATTGAATATCTACTCGCTTTTAGTTTTATATAATTATTATTCATTGTATGAGTACTCCATAAAAGAATTTATGTTCTACGATTGCTGCTTCTCATTCTATAGTATTGATTTTTCCTCTTACTGTCAGTTCATATTTTTAAACTTTCATTGTTTTTACTACTAAGGTCTCTAGTCTAAAGTCTAATGTCTCTTCCAGTCTCCAGTCTAAATTCTAAATTCATCTCCCCAAATATATCTCCGCAAACTGTTTAAATCCTGAAAATAAAAATTCAAAAGCAATACCCATAACAATCAACCCCATTATTCGCATCATAATTTTACTGATAGCCGGACCGAGAAATCCAAGAATAAAACGTCCACAGAACAATACAAGAGCAGTTAAAGCACAGGCTGTAAATATTGCAAAAACAATAACAGACTTTTCAGAAAAAGCTTCTGCGCTTCTCATATACATAATTACCATGGTTATTACTCCGGGACCGGTAATCATAGGGATTCCTATTGGTGTTATTGCAATGTCGTCGCCGAATTCTTCATCTGTTTCAGTGTCAAGCCTGTTTGGAACGGTCTTTCCTCTTAGCATCTCCCAGCCCATAATGAAAAACACAACGCCTCCCACCATTTGTAAAGCTCCGGTGGAAACGCCAAAGAATGCAAAAATATATCTTCCGGCAATTGCAAATAAAGTAAGAGTTATAAATGCTGTTAAGGTTGCTTTAAGTATAACATTTCTTTTCTGTCTTCTTCCAAGCCCCTGTGAAAGTGAAATGTATATAGGTACAACGCCTAATGGGTTGATCATTGAAAACAAAGACGTTACATAAAATAAATAATGATCCAAAATACTTCCCTCCTATATCCCAACAGCTGTTATCATTAAATTTATTATAAGTGTAAGAAATAGTCTGAAATATGAACTGTTTTCATGCATCATAATTGAGATGATGGTTAACCTTTCTCTTTCAGTAGAAAAAATCCTTAAACTTTTACCTGTAGTTAAATCTAATATTAATAATAAGCTATTGCCAGTAAGATTAGCTAAATTAACGCTTGTTAAGTCATTGTTCTTTTATCAACGAATTAAACGAAAAAACGAATAAAAAGTTTAACCATTCATTGTTAAATGAGTAATACAACTGAATTTGAATCTTTTTCAAAGTTCAGAGAATGGTACATTTTTGCAGTTGAATACACTGTAAACAAATGTCCAAAATGCGGAAGCTGTATGAAAATTATTTACCATACTTTTCCGGAAAGGGTAAAACTTTTTAAATATAAAAGGAGCTGTTTGAAAATCCCGGCATAGTGCGGCGCCGGTTCAGCGCCGCAAAAGAAATGTCATGGAAATTGTGATTTCTCTTCCTTGTTCCCGGAAAGGAGTGTAACCGTTTTGTCCAGAATATTCTAAATTCAGAATTTTACGGCATGAAAATATGATCAGACGAAAGAAAACTGAAAAAAAAGAAAAAATGATAGTCAGTTACTTCAAAAATAAAACTGAATGTAAAAAAATGGAAATATTATGCTCCTTAACAATGAACAGGCACATAATATATTTGCTTTATATATTGAATAAAAAAACTCTCTGATGATGCGGACTTGCACAACTTCTGGATAAAATTATTGTTCCTCTGAAGTACCACAGATCAAAACTATACTCTATATTTCGGAAAATAATCTATCCTTGCCTGTTATCGTTTTTTTATTTATTTTTTATTGGCGGATTCCTTTATGACATAAGAGACAAATCTGGCTCTGGCTTGACCATCTAAAGGAATATTTTGCTGCATACACCAGGTGTTCAATTCAAGGACATCAATTTCAACAGGAATTGGTGCAATACCACCTTCCTCAAAGTTTTTTATACTTTTCTCCAGCACTTTTAACCATTCTTCATAGGTATCTTCAAGTCTTTCAGGATCTGTAGCAAGTGACTTTAGAATTGTCCACTGATCTTTTGTATAATATCCTACACCTACGGGGATTAATTTTTTCTTTTTGCCCATATTATTCTTTCTTCACGATAACAATAAGCTCTCGTACAGGCGAATGGGAGTAAAATCTGACTCCTAACGAGAACTTTATCTTTCCTGTTTTTATATTAAAATCGCCCCTGATATTCGCCTGTTAGGAGAAGCGATTTAGTTAAAATAAAAGTTTTATTATTTAACACGTTTTATATATAAAATAGACCAAGGTCTTGAAAGGTATTCTAGCCATATTAACCAGCTTATTCCTTTTTAATTTGATCCACATTCTAAACGACATATTTCTCCTGGTTTTAAACTTAGCTGCTCTATTTCTACAGTGTGCATTTCGTTTTGAATGCAAACATGATGTACGCCTGAAGATATGTTGAATTTTCTTTCATTTCCTGTATATAAATTGCAAATTTCTAGTTTATCAATAAATAATGTAAATGATTCTCCCTTAAGATGTGATTGTTTAATACGTTTTATTATTAAAGTAGATTTCATCAATTTATTTTCATTTTAACATCGAACTCACTTGCCAGTGAAAGAGCGGAGCGATTCACTGGTTAAGTGAAGTGGCTTAGTTGAACAAAGTCGCTTTCAGCGACGGTTTTCGTAATTTAATCCTATTCAATATTTTACTATAATTTCTTATGTAATTGCATTCAAGGTGAATGCGTAAAAAACTAAGCATAAGGAGTATAGTAAGATGAGAGGATTAATTGCATCATCAGAAAAGAGCGAGTCAAAGATTAGCAAAAGGCATGAAGAACTTGCCAGAGCATTGAAACTTCAGGGGATGGCTGAATCAACAACAAAATGTTATCTTCGTGGATTTCGTCGTGTGTGTGAATATTTTGACAGGCTTCCGGACTATCTTTCAGTGTCAGAATTTGAACAGTACTTTGCAGATCTTATAGATACTCATTCATGGAGTACAGTTAAAATCGATCTTGGTTCACTTGTGTTTTACTGGAAATATGTACTGAAGCGTAAATGGAAGCATATAGAGATAGTCAGGCCTCCCAGAGTAAAGAAGATACCTGATATACTAACTGTTTCAGAAGTATCACAGCTGCTTGCTCATACAGAACTTCTCCGTTTCAGAGTTGTCCTTTTTGCTATTTACAGTTTGGGATTAAGAGTGAGCGAAGGCGTAAATATAAGAGTTGCAGATATAGACAGCAAAAGTATGCAGGTTCATATACGAAACGGCAAAGGTAATAAAGACCGTCTGATTCCACTTCCGGTATCTACACTTCATGCTTTGCGCCGATACTGGAAGGTTCATAGAAACCCAGAACTTCTTTTTCCTAAAATACTTGGAGGAAAAGATACTGTTATGCATACAAAACAGCCTATGAATATAGGTTGTGCACAGGCAGCTTTCAGGGCGGCGGCAAGAGACAGCGGAATCAATAAGAAAGTATCAATCCATTCACTGCGTCATTCCTATGCCACACATTTAATAGAAGCAAATGTTAACTTAAAAGTAGTACAGCATATACTTGGACATTCACAGATAGAAACAACAGCAAGATATACACATTTTACAAATGTGACACAGGAAAGTTCTGCTGCTGCAATAAACGGGATAATGTCAAAAATTCATTTCCACGACCTTTAGTTTCACTGCCATGAAGCTAAAGGATGTCATAAATACCTTTGGTGAAGCCATGGAAATGAATTATGGTAATAAAATACTTACCGGACATAAAAAAGCAATGTCCGCAATTCAAAGATGCCGAGCCGAAGGTTCAGGAACAGTTCATGTAAAATGTCCTGAATGCGGAGATACAGAGATATTTTATCATTCATGCGGAATAGAAACTGTCCTGCCTGTCAGCATCATGAAACGGTCAGATGGGTTAACAGGCAAATGGATAAACTCCTGCCTGTGGATTATTACATGGTAACGGTAACCGTTCCATATGAACTTAGAACTGTAATATGGCACAATCAGAAGGAATGTTATAATGCACTTTTTGATTCAGCATCCCGTGCTATGAAGGAAATAGCAGAAAGTCCGAAGTATCTTGGCGGAGATATTGGAATGACAGCGGTACTGCATACTCATGCACGAAATCTTGATTATCATCCCCATATCCATTTTATAGTTGCAGGCGGAGCTGTTGACAGAAAAAATAATCTATGGAGAAAAAAGAAAGGCAAATACCTTTTCCCATGGGAAAAGCTGAATAAACTTTATAAAGGTAAATTTCTTGCTTTACTCAAAGAGCTGGGAATAGGTTTTCCTGAGATTGCTTATGATAAAGAATGGCGTGTAAACATGGAGAATGTAGGCAGCGGCAGAGAGGCTTTGCTTTATCTTTCAAGGTACCTGTACCGTGGTGTAATATCAGAGAAGAGGATTTTTGATAATCATGATGGTACCGTTACATTCAGTTATACAGAATCGAAAACAAATAAAACAAAATACAGAACAATGAAAGGTGAGGATTTTCTGTTTCAAGTCATACAACATGTACTTCCAAAAGGCTTTAGGCGTTGTAGGGATTACGGTTTTCTTCACGGCAATGCGAAAAGAACATTAAAACTTCTGCAGCTGATATTAAATGTGAAACTTGAGAATAAAATAGAAGTTAAACGTCCGGAATATAAATGTCCAAAATGCGGGAGCTGTATGAAAATTATTTACCATACTTTTTTGGAAAGGGTAAAACTTTTTAAATATAGAAGGAGCTGTTTGAAAATCCCGGCATAGTGCGGCGCCGGTTCAGCGCCGCAAAAGAAATGTCATGGAAATTGTGATTTCTTTTCCTTGTTCCCGGAAAGGAGTGTAACCGTTTTGCCTGAAAAATTCTAAATTCAGGATTTTTCGGCATAAAAATATGATCAGACGAAAGAAAATTGAAAAAGAAAGAAAAAATGATAGTCAGTTACTTCAAAAATAAAACTGAATGGAAGAAAATGGAAATATTATGCTCCTTAACAATGGACAGGCACATAATATATTTGCTTTATATAATACTGTATAAAAAAGACTCTCTGATGATGCGGACTTGCACAACTTCCGGATAAGATTATTGTTCCTCTGAAAAAACACATACCATAGCTACACTCTATCTTTCGAAAAATAATCTATCCTTGCCTGTTATAAGTTTTCTGTTTCATTTATATTAAAATCAATATTACACAAATGATGGTAATAATTTCCTTTAGTTGCAGTAAAACGTAATACAGAATAATCAGGATCATTTACTCCTAATGGATAATATTTTTCATATCCATTTTTCCAAAATTTTGCTTTTGACTCTTTATCTTGTAAAATCTCCATTTCGCCTATAAGCATTAGTCCTTGCCAATTACTAAATGTAACAAAATATAGACAGGCTTTTGGATTTTCTTTAAATTGTGCAATTCGCTTTGAAGAAGTGTTAGTACTGAAATAAAAAGTTCTAAGACCCTCATTTTTCATTTTTAACACCCCTTTTATGTTGGGATATCCTTTTATGTGCTCTAACGGTGCCGTTCACAATATAGTTGTTTGTAATAAGTAAGTTATGTATAATATATTTGATTTTATCTATGTTAGAGCAAATAAACTATACTGTTATCTGCTTCTAACAGTTATCGAGATTATTATGAAATCGTCTATTTAATATTTAAGTCGTTTGAAAGTTAACTTTAAATCATTAAATAAGAAATTTAATTTTATTAATCTGCTGAGAACAAAGTAAAGGCGACTCCAAACAAATTAAACTAAGGTTTCACTGAAAGCTATGGGGTGGAAGAGGGGATTCGAACCTCCGACCTCCTGGGCCACAACCAAATGTTCTAACCAACTGAGCTGTTATTTTACGGTGTAGTTGTAGGCTACAGTAAAAAAAAGAACATTTCCCCGAACTTTCCTAAAGGTACTAATTGGGGGCGTTGCTCGTTAAAAGTTTAATAACAAACTAGATATACATATTAATAGCTGTAATATGGTTTTAAATTGCTGATTTTATCATAAAATTAGCAATTTAAGATTTTTTATCATATAAAATCCAACTTTAACGCTCATGGATTAAGAAATGGATGAAAGTTATGAAATATGAAAAGGAGAGTAGAACAAATAAGTTAGAAAATAGAATAAGGTTTATTGTATTTCTAGGAACTGTTTTTGTTGCCATTACCACAGTAGTTTTATATATACAAGGGTTTTACTTCTATGTTGGCAAACTGAAGGCATTTGGTTTATCGTCACAAATGTTTCCTTTGCAATATGCTGATTACCTCTTTCAAGCATATGCTTACTATAAATATAATTTAAAATTAATTATCCTTGCTTTTATAATAATAATAATATTTACATCTACCTGGATTTTTATTAAAAGATGGATTCTTGCTATTTCTGAAAAAATATCATCTAAAATAAAGAATATTATTTTAGAATTTTTACCTAAAGTTCAAATAAAAAGGCTTTCCGATTTTGATTTAACCTTATTCTTTCTATCTTATTTTCTATTTTTTCTTATATATATAATTGTTGCTTTTTCCTATTTTATGGATTCTCCATATAAATCTGGAATTAGCAGGGGTAAAGAACTTTATAAAAGCGCATTTAATAAAAAGAATAATACAATTGTTAAAACTTATGAAAAAAATTATGAAGGATACTCTATATATAAAACAAAAGACTTTGTAGTCCTTCTATCCAATCAGCAAAAAGAGATTATTCCTATGTCTAGGGTTTTGTCTATTAGCTGCATTGATAAAAAAGAAGCAAAACAATAAACAGTAGATGCTTTTTATATTTTTTTGATAGCCTAAAGAATATATAAGTGATTGTTCATGATTGGAGAAAAGTAATATGGGAAAATTTATTGAAGTTGGATTAGCGGTCCTTGCCAGTGGTGGCATTCTTTTGTGGTTTGCTAAACTAGTTATTGATAAATCCCTAGCAAATCTCTGGAGGCTTGAGGCTCATAAAGTAGAACTTGTTCGTAGTAGCGATCTGGAACATAGGAAAGCACAAATTCGTGACCTATATGGGCCTTTGTATGGATTGCTTAAGACAAATAGAAAATTATATGATCTTTGGATAGCTCGTGAGCTAGATGAGGTAAATCTAAAGATTAAGAACTTATTTAAAGAAAACAACAAGAAAGCTGTTGGATTAATTATTGACAATGCTCATTTGATTGATGAAAGTCCAATGCCTGATATTTTTATTAAGTTCGTTACCAGTTCCTCTGTTTGGTCAATGTATTGTGCAGATAACGAAGAGGGGGCACTTCCAGGGAAGCTATCAGATCATCCAGATATTAAGTGGTGCCAAGAATTTGAGGATTATGTATTTAGGAAATATGAAGAGATATCTTTGAGTCTTTCTGAACTATACAAAAAACACGGAATAACCACTTCATCAATAGGATAAATCTGAAGCGTAGATCGAAATTGGTTATGTGCTAGCAGTTTAATAAAAGGTATAGCTTTTTTGTAATCATGGTCGTTGCGTAATCATGGTCATTGCATATTAACTTTTTGGTAAAAAAGTAGATATATATAAATCGGTATAATATAGTATTTAAAATACTGATTTTATTATAGAATAAGTGTAACCGAAAAGCCCAAGCTTAACGGTTACGAAATTATCTATTTAATATTTCTAATCGTTTGAAAGTTAATTTCAAATCATTAAGTGGTAAATCAATTTTTTATCAACTGAGAATGATATTAACAAACTTAAATGAGAGTCATTACTATGTCAATTAAACTCTATACCATTGGCTTTACAAAAAAAAGTGCTGAATTATTTTTTGAAATGATTAAATCTTCAAATATTAAAAAGGTTATTGATGTCAGATTGAACAATGTGTCTCAATTAGCAGGTTTTGCTAAGAGAGATGATTTAAAATTTTTTTTAAATGAAATTTGCAATTGTAAATATGAGCATAAACCAATGCTTGCTCCAACTCAATTAATTTTTGATGGCTATAAGAAAAAACAGATCACCTGGGATGATTTTGTCCAGCAATTTAATAGATTATTAGTTGAACGTAAGATTGAAAATACCATTTCAAAAGAAGATTTAAACAATGCATGTTTGTTATGCAGTGAAGCTGAACCTCAAACATGCCATCGTAGATTGGTAGCTGAGTTTTTAAAAAATTGTTTTAATGATGTAGAAATAATACATTTATAGATTTTTTAAATCAGGGCATTCAACTGTTAAGCAAAATTTCTAGTTGAACAAAGTCGCTTTCAGCGACAGTTTTAGTGATTTAATCCCATTTATAGACTTATTATAATTTCTTATGTAATTGCATTCAAGGTGAATGCGTAAAAAACTAAGCATAAGGAGTATAGTAAGATGAGAGGATTAATTGCATCATCAGAAAAGAGCGAGTCAAAGATTAGCAAAAGGCATGAAGAACTTGCCAGAGCATTGAAACTTCAGGGGATGGCTGAATCAACAACGAAATGTTATCTTCGTGGATTTCGTCGTGTGTGTGAATATTTTGACAGGCTTCCGGACTATCTTTCAGTGTCAGAATTTGAACAGTACTTTGCAGATCTTATAGATACTCATTCATGGAGTACAGTTAAAATCGATCTTGGTTCACTTGTGTTTTACTGGAAATATGTACTGAAGCGTAAATGGAAGCATATAGAGATAGTCAGGCCTCCCAGAGTAAAGAAGATACCTGATATACTAACTGTTTCAGAAGTATCACAGCTGCTTGCTCATACAGAACTTCTCCGTTTCAGAGTTGTCCTTTTTGCTATTTACAGTTTGGGATTAAGAGTGAGCGAAGGCGTAAATATAAGAGTTGCAGATATAGACAGCAAAAGTATGCAGGTTCATATACGAAACGGCAAAGGTAATAAAGACCGTCTGATTCCACTTCCGGTATCTACACTTCATGCTTTGCGCCGATACTGGAAGGTTCATAGAAACCCAGAACTTCTTTTTCCTAAAATACTTGGAGGAAAAGATACTGTTATGCATACAAAACAGCCTATGAATATAGGTTGTGCACAGGCAGCTTTCAGGGCGGCGGCAAGAGACAGCGGAATCAATAAGAAAGTATCAATCCATTCACTGCGTCATTCCTATGCCACACATTTAATAGAAGCAAATGTTAACTTAAAAGTAGTACAGCATATACTTGGACATTCACAGATAGAAACAACAGCAAGATATACACATTTTACAAATGTGACACAGGAAAGTTCTGCTGCTGCAATAAACGGGATAATGTCAAAAATTCATTTCCACGACCTTTAGTTTCACTGCCATGAAGCTAAAGGATGTCATAAATACCTTTGGTGAAGCCATGGAAATGAATTATGGTAATAAAATACTTACCGGACATAAAAAAGCAATGTCCGCAATTCAAAGATGCCGAGCCGAAGGTTCAGGAACAGTTCATGTAAAATGTCCCGAATGCGGAGATACAGAGATATTTTATCATTCATGCGGCAATAGAAACTGTCCTGCCTGTCAGCATCATGAAACGGTCAGATGGGTTAACAGGCAAATGGATAAACTCCTGCCTGTGGATTATTACATGGTAACGGTAACCGTTCCATATGAACTTAGAACTGTAATATGGCACAATCAGAAGGAATGTTATAATGCACTTTTTGATTCAGCATCCCGTGCTATGAAGGAAATAGCAGAAAGTCCGAAGTATCTTGGCGGAGATATTGGAATGACAGCGGTACTGCATACTCATGCACGAAATCTTGATTATCATCCCCATATCCATTTTATAGTTGCAGGCGGAGCTGTTGACAGAAAAAATAATCTATGGAGAAAAAAGAAAGGCAAATACCTTTTCCCATGGGAAAAGCTGAATAAACTTTATAAAGGTAAATTTCTTGCTTTACTCAAAGAGCTGGGAATAGGTTTTCCTGAGATTGCTTATGATAAAGAATGGCGTGTAAACATGGAGAATGTAGGCAGCGGCAGAGAGGCTTTGCTTTATCTTTCAAGGTACCTGTACCGTGGTGTAATATCAGAGAAGAGGATTTTTGATAATCATGATGGTACCGTTACATTCAGTTATACAGAATCGAAAACAAATAAAACAAAATACAGAACAATGAAAGGTGAGGATTTTCTGTTTCAAGTCATACAACATGTACTTCCAAAAGGCTTTAGGCGTTGTAGGGATTACGGTTTTCTTCACGGCAATGCGAAAAAAACATTAAAACTTCTGCAGCTGCTATTACATGTAAAACTGAATAATGAAATAAAAGTTAAACGGCCGGAATATAAATGTCCAAAATGCGGAAGCTGTATGAAAATTGTCTATCATATATTCCCGGAAAGGGTAAAACTTTTTAAATATAGAAGGAGCTGTTTGAAAATCCCGGCATAGTGCGGCGCCGGTTCAGCGCCGCAAAAGAAATGTCATGGAAATTGTGATTTCTTTTCCTTGTTCCCGGAAAGGAGTGTAACCGTTTTGCCTGAAAAATTCTAAATTCAGGATTTTTCGGCATAAAAATATGATCAGACGAAAGAAAATTGAAAAAGAAAGAAAAAATGATAGTCAGTTACTTCAAAAATAAAACTGAATGGAAGAAAATGGAAATATTATGCTCCTTAACAATGGACAGGCACATAATATATTTGCTTTATATAATACTGTATAAAAAAGACTCTCTGATGATGCGGACTTGCACAACTTCCGGATAAGATTATTGTTCCTCTAATGCACCACATATCAAAGCTATACTCCATCTTTCGGAAAATAATCTATCCTTGCCTGTTATGGAACATTGCATTAGAAGTGCATTTTCCTTTAACCCACATACCGGGGTTAATTCGATGTCCGAGATTTGCTTTGTCATGCATAGCTTGTTAGGTGGAAACAGGATATTTAATATTCAATATGATAATATTTCATCAACAATTATAGAAAATTCATATATTGCTTTTATATACAGATATACCGGATTCATTTTTTCGCAACGATCAGTTTTCTTTATTAAGTTTAATAATTCAGAAGATGTATTATCAGGCTTTTTTTTCATGATTGAAAAACTGATATTTTTAAATTCATCAGATATTTTTTCGCTAAGCTTTTTTAATGTTTCAAGGTCACTGCCATCTTTATATTTATCATGGGCAATTACACCGGCTAATTTTCTTGTTGCTTTATCCATACGTGCTGAATGATTTAATATTGCCTGATAAAATTTCTCACTCTTTTCATTATGATCGAATTCATATCTTATATTGAAATACATATTCTCTATAGATGATTGATTTGAAATCATCATCCAGAATGACTTTCTAAATTCTTCTATAAGTGCCGGTGTCGTTTTTTTTTCATCTAAAAAGAAGTTTGAAGCCAGACGGATTATCTCTCCCTGATAGTAAAAGTAACTTTTAATTTCATTTTTTAGAGATTCTTTTTTAGATGCTGCATTTTTGTAAATAAGCAATTCTGCTCCAAAAGCAATGATAGTACCCACTATTGTAAATAAAACACATTGCAGCATAATATCCAAAGTACTAATTGGGTAGACTGTATCAATGGACATAAGAATGGCAAAGAACATCATAATCATAGCAGAGAGTATCGTATAATTATTTGTAATGTAAAAAGTATAGAACCCTAAAAACCACAATATTGGGAGCATGTAGCCCCAATGATAGTTCCCATACATAAGTAGGTCGATATAAAGAAATCCAAAGAATGTACCAAAAATAATTCCCGAAATACGTTCAAAAGTTCTTTTCAGGATTGCGCCTTGGCCCTGATTGGCGGCAAGGAACATGATGCAGGTTGTCATTGGTATCCAGTTGGCAAGTTCGTTCTTTAACAGTATTTTTATAGCAATGCCAAAACAGATAGCGATAGAAATGCAAAATGATTCCTGTAATAGTAGAATTCTTTTTTCCGGTAATTTGAACATAAACTTAATTTTTTTATCAAAATTGTTAATTACTGAGCTGATTGCAAAATACGCACTGGAAACGGAAACGACCACGTTATTCAACATGGCAGGCATCGCCTGTTTCCCTCCATTTTGAATTCAACACTGGAGCCCTGCTATTCGCAGGGATAAATGGTTTTGTGGCGCTTGTCAGGCGAATAGCCTGGTCAAAAACGAAACATCCAGCGTTTTGCAATTATCTCTACTAACTCAACCTAATGACATACTTTTCGGGCTTATTTTAAAGGCTCTCCTGGTTTAACAACAGTTCCTCAATTTTTTCTATATCTGAAATTAAACATTTTATACCGTAAATTGACTCAATTACTTCATCATTAGTGATGTTTTCTTTATTGTTACAAATGTTATCATATTCTTTATTCCATTCTGATATAATTTCTTTTTTGAGTAGGTAATCAAATTTACGGTTTTTCTTAAAAAAAAGTATAATGCTGTTTATTGCATCATTAATATTATTTAGCAGTACAGGAGTTGTTGGATATAGACGGCAGATTTCCTTACTGTTTGCATTGTAATTATACAAGTAAGTAATGCTTCTGATCATATCACGTATTGTGATATAAACTGGAAATATGTAATTATGATAGTTTATGTTTTTTTTGAAAATATAATTTTCTATGTCAATATATTTACCTTTGTTGATAATTTCCATAATAACTCTATGGGCGAATTTCTCTCTATCTGTTTTATATGCTTTTTCTATCTCAAAATCAATTTTCTTGCTTATTTCATCTTTGTTAAGATATTTGTTTTTGACTATTTCTTCCCCTTTTGCGGGAGAGTATATGGCAGATATTTTATAAGAGTCCAAGACGAGTTCAAAAAAGTATATGATTGTTGATTTCAACTGTTTTATTGTAAATAGGTATTCATATACTATTATCAATGCAGAACTTATTATGGCGCAGATAAATATTTCTATATTTCTATTTATCCCGGCATACCAGCCCATTGAATTGCCGACTCCTTCAACAGTTACAAGCAATGCCATTATTGCTCCGTACCTATATTTAAAAGAGGCTGTAGAAAAGATAATTACAATAAAGTAAAAGGATATAAGGCTGAAACTGTGATTGTATAGAAGAGAAACTCCTAATTGAAGAATTATAATAATAAACAGAAAATTGATAAGATATAAAAATTTTTGTTTATAGTTTGAGGCATAACTAATGACATATATTGAGAGAACTGGGAGTAATATTATCCAGAAAGAAAGAGGCTTCCTTATGCATATCCAACATAAAGCGCCTACTAATCCGGGTATTGTACACTTTAAAGCCCGTATTAATGCATCGTTTGCCGGATCTAGCTTGTGATGCCAGTCAATAATTTGTGTAACCGGATTTAATTTCATAATTCATAGCTAATTTCTATATTATATGGCACTGTAGGTTATAGTGTTCAGGAGATAGTCTGCTCTAATATCAATAAATGTATTTAGATCAAATCCTGAGCCATTAAATACATCTAATTCTACATTACAATTAATATCGCTACAAGTTCCGGATTGTGAATATTGCCATAATTTCCAGCCGTTATTTGTCCATGTAGTGGGAAGTAGGGGGATTGGAGGATTTTGATAATAAGCTAGTTAAAGAGGATATGAGTTAAGGTTTTTATCTGTCAAGTATGATTGAGCAAATGGATAGTAAGGAATAAAATAACACTTTCACGAACTTACCTGATCAAAACTGCTGAGACACTGGAATTATTATCATGTATGTGGTAATTTTGATGTGTTTCATAGTTTATAATAATATATCTGTAATAGATTGAATTAATTGTAAAATTTTAAATTAGGTACTTTTCAATGAAAATACTTAGCATAGATATAGGCGGGACAAAATTTTCCACTGCTGTTTTTGAAGACGATAAACTGATTAAGGTAGGGACATATCCAACCAACAAAACCGGTGGAAAAGACTGGATGATCAGTAATCTGTGTACAATCATACAGGAAATAAAAGAAAATTATAGAATTGAGTTCTGCGGTATCGGATTTGGCGGCCCTGTAGATTTTTATAATCAGAAAATATATCATTCAACGCATGTTGATGGATGGAGCGATTTTGATATCGTACCGTTCTTTGAAAGTAAGCTCGGATTAAAAACAGTAATTGATAATGATGCAAATCTGGCTGCGTTGGGTGAAGCTAAGTTTGGAGCGGGAAAAAATAGTAATCCTCTGTTTTATATGACTGTTTCGACAGGTATAGGCGGCGGCATTATTATTGATGATAAAATCTTTCATGGGGCTGATTCATATTCCGGTGAAATAGGACATGTTGAAATAGTTCCTAACGGCTTGGAATGTGCATGTGGCAGCAGAGGTTGTCTGGAAGCTTACTGCAGTGGCCTTGCTCTAGAAAAAAGGTATGGTAAAAAGCCTGAAGATCTTTTTAAGGACAGTGAATTTGCTAATGAATTTTCATATTATCTTGCAAAAGGGGTGATGACATGTGTTAAGTTAATAAACCCTGAAAGAATTGTTATTGGTGGTGGATTGAGTAAAGCCGGAGATAAGTTATTTGTTCCGTTGAGAAAAGAACTTAAGAAACAGGCATCAGATAAAATTAAATCAAAGTTGGAAATTTTGCCTGCAGTGCTTGGGGATCATAATGTTTTGTATGGAGCTTATGCTCTTGTAAAAGAAAGGTTTAATATAAAATGAAGTTTTTTGAAGATTATAGAAACAGCTTAAAACTGGCTGTTGACAGTGTCGATATTGATGTTGTTAAAAAAGCTGTTGATTGGATAAAAGAAGCACGTGATAATGGTAGTCAGATCTTTGTTTTCGGTAATGGGGGCAGTGCATCTACAGCAGCCCATCTTGCATGTGATTTAGTGAAAGGAGCAAGTTATCAGTGTGATAAAAGGTTTAAGGTTTTAGCGTTAACTGATAATATTCAAACAATAACGGCATACTCAAATGATGTGGATTATAAAGATGTTTTTATTGAACAGTTGAAAAACTTTATAAATAAAGATGATCTGGTAATTGCATTAAGCGGTTCAGGTAATTCTGAAAATGTTATAAGAGCTATTGATTATGCAAATGAATATGGCTGCAGAACTATTGGGTTATCCGGAATGGATGGAGGAAGGTTAAGGCAGAAATCTCAGCTTTCAATACATGTTGAAAATAATCATATGGGTATAATTGAAGACGCACATATGATAATATCGCATATGTTCTGTTATTATTTTATAGACAATGGAGTATGATTATTTAGAGTCGGGATTTAAGAATCAAAGGTGAGATATATGAGTAAACAGAAGATTTTTAAGGAACTTGTTGAGGCGGAAGAAATATTTATTATGCCATGCTGCCATGATGGACTTACAGCAAAAGTTTTTGAAGAGGCAGGTTTCAAGGCGATATGTGCGGCTGGTTATGGAGTAACCGGAAGTCTGCTTGGAAAACCGGATATCGGGCTGCTAAGCGGAATGGAGCTGGTAAATCAGTATAAAAATATTATCGATGCTGTGGATATTCCGGTTTTTTTAGATATTGATACCGGGTATGGAGATGTTAATAACGTCATAAGAATAGTGAAAGAATGTGAACGTATTGGAGCTGCCGGGCTTTTTATAGAAGATCAGGTATGGCCAAAACGATGTGGTCATATGCAGGGAAAAGACGTTATTTATGTTGAAGAATATCTTCCTAAACTGAAAGCAGCATTGTTTGCAAGGAAAAACCCCGACTTTTCTATTATGGCCCGAACAGATGCAGCAGCAGTTTTAGGTTTTGACGAAGCATTGAGAAGAGCGGAAATCTATGCAAAAACCGGGGCTGATATGTTATTTGTTGAAGCTGTAACAAGTAAAGATGAAATGAGAAAAGTTAATACTCTGCTTGGAAGCTTGAAAGTTCCCAGCATGGCAAATATGGTGGAAGGCGGAAAGACTCCAATCCTACCTGCTGAAGAGTTAGAACGTTTAGGGTATAGTATTGTAGCATATCCATGTTCAAGTGTGTATACTGCAGTGTTTGCGCTCAGAAAACTTGCAACGCATCTAAAAGAACAGGGTACTACTTTGGGCTTTGAGAAAAGTATGATTGATTTTAACGAGTACTTTGATTTTATTGGAGCAACAGAAATAAGGGATAAAGAGAGGGATTTTTACAATAAATAATTAAAGAATACTGAAATAATTCGATATTCTATTTAATCTTTGTTATGGTTGGTATTTGGACCAGAATGCTTTGTCATTTTGACATCCGTTGTGATAAGCCTTACTTACCCAATGATCTGATTCTTTTATATTTTCTTCGGTTCCTATTCCATATGAATACATCTGGCTTAAAAAGAACTGGGCGCCTGCATTATCTTCAAGTGCAGCCTTTTTAAGCCAGTAAAAGGCTTTTTCTTTATCATGTTCTGAAATACTGCTTTTGTAATAGTAATGTAATCCCAGTTTGTATTGTGCTTTTGGATTACCGTTTTCAGCAGATCGAGCAATATCATTTAATGATTCAGCGTTATTCATAAATGTTACTTTGGCAATGTAATATATTGAGCATAAAACACGTTGTGCATCGGGATTATTCTGTTCCGACGCTTTAAAATACCAGTAGATAGATTTTTTATAATCACTCTTTACACCTGTTCCCCACCTGTACATTTTTCCGAGTCTAATTTGTGCATAGATATTATTTTGCTCAGCTGCTTTATAGAAAAATTTGAATGCTTTTTTGCAATTCATAGGAACTCCGTTGCCGTATCTATACATCAGTCCCAGGCAATATTGTGCATCAGAATTATTCTGAACTGCTTCTTTCTGAAGATATTTGTATGCTTCTTTATATTTTTTATCGTGAAACAATTCAATTCCCGTTGTTAATTCAGTGTTTGAATTAGCGTAGGAGATACTGCTGCTGATAAAAATAAATAATAAAATAAATAGATATTTCATATTGCATACCCAAAATAAAATAGTCTCTTTAATCCGGCGATTATCTGAAAGAAAAATCAGTAAAGCATCGTGTTGAACAAAGTCGCTTTCAGCGACGGTTTTCGTAATTTAATCCTATTCAATATTTTACTATAATTTCTTATGTAATTGCATTCAAGGTGAATGCGTAAAAAACTAAATATAAGGAGTATAGTAAGATGAAAGGATTAATTGCATCATCAGAGAAGAGCGAATCAAAGATCAGCAAGAGACATGAAGAACTTGCCAGAGCATTGAAACTTCAGGGGATGGCTGAATCAACAACAAAATGTTATCTTCGGGGATTTCGTCGCGTCTGTGAATATTTTAACAGACTGCCTGATTATCTTTTAGTATCAGAATTTGAACAGTATTTTGCAGATCTTATTGATACTCATTCCTGGAGTACGGTTAAAATCGATCTTGGTTCTCTTGTGTTTTACTGGAAATATGTATTGAAACATAAGTGGAAACATGTTGAGATAGTCAGGCCTCCGAAAGTAAAGAAAATACCTGATATACTAACTGTTTCAGAAGTATCACAGCTACTTGCCCATACAGAACTTCTCCGTTCAGAGTAGTCCTTTTTGCTATTTACAGTCTTGGATTAAGAGTGAGCGAAGGCGTAAATATAAGAGTTGCAGATATAGACAGCAAAAGTATGCAGGTTCATATTAGAAACGGCAAAGGGCATAAAGACCGTCTGATTCCGCTTCCGGTATCGACCCTTCATGCATTACGCCGATACTGGAAGGTTCATAGAAACCCTGAACTTCTTTTTCCTAAAATACTTGGAGGAAATGATACAGTTATGCATACAAAATTACCTATGAATATAGGTTGTGCACAGGCAGCTTTCAGGGCGGCGGCAAGAGACAGCGGAATCAATAAGAAAGTATCAATCCATTCACTGCGTCATTCCTATGCTACACATTTAATAGAAGCAAATGTTAACTTAAAAGTAGTACAGCATATACTTGGACATTCACAGATAGAAACAACAGCAAGATATACACATTTTACAAATGTAACATTGGAAAATTCTGATGCTGCGATAAATGAAATAATGCGAAAAATTCATTTCCATGACCTTTAGTTTCACTGCTATGAAGCTAAAGGATATCATAAATACCTTTGGTGAAGCCATGGAAATGAATTATGGTAATAAAATACTTACCGGACATAAAAAAGCAATGTCCGCAATTCAAAGATGCCGAGCCGAAGGTTCAGGAACAGTTCATGTAAAATGTCCCGAATGCGGAGATACAGAGATATTTTATCATTCATGCGGCAATAGAAACTGTCCTGCCTGTCAGCATCATGAAACGGTCAGATGGGTTAACAGGCAAATGGATAAACTTCTGCCTGTGGATTATTACATGGTAACGGTAACCGTTCCATATGAGCTTAGAATTGTAATATGGCACAATCAGAAGGAATGTTATAATGCACTTTTTGATTCAGCATCATGTGCGATGAAGGAAATAGCGGAAAGTCCGAAGTATCTTGGCGGAGATATTGGAATGACTGCGGTGCTGCATACTCATGCACGAAATCTTGATTATCATCCCCATATCCATTTTATAGTTGCAGGCGGAGCTGTTGACAGAAAAAATAATCTATGGAGAAAAAAGAAAGGCAAATATCTCTTCCCGTGGAAGAAGCTGAATAAACTTTATAAAGGTAAATTTCTTGCTTTACTCAAAGAGCTGGGAATAGGTTTTCCTGAGATTGCTTATGATAAAGAATGGCGTGTAAACATGGAGAATGTAGGCAGCGGCAGAGAGGCTTTGCTTTATCTTTCAAGGTATTTGTACCGGGGAGTAATATCAGAAAAGAGAATATTTGATAATCATGATGGTACCGTTACATTCAGTTATACTGAATCAAAAACAAATAAAACAAAATACAGAACAATGAAAGGTGAGGATTTTCTGTTTCACGTTATACAGCATGTGCTCCCCAAAGGCTTTAGAAGATGCAGAGACTACGGCTTCCTTCACGGCAATGCGAAAAAAACATTAAAACTTCTGCAGCTGCTATTACATGTAAAACTGAATAATGAAATAAAAGTTAAACGTCCGGAATATAAATGTCCAAAATGCGGGAGCTGTATGAAAATTATTTACCATACTTTTTTGGAAAGGGTAAAACTTTTTAAATATAGAAGGAGCTGTTTGAAAATCCCGGCATAGTGCGGCGCCGGTTCAGCGCCGCAAAAGAAATGTCATGGAAATTGTGATTTCTTTTCCTGTTTCCGGAAAGGAATGTAACCGCTTTGCCCGAAAAATTCTAAATTCAGGATTTTACGGCATAAAAATATGATCAGATGAAAGAAAATAGAAAAATAAAGAAAAAATGATGATCCGTTACTTCAAAAATAAAACTGTATGGAATAAAATGGAAATATTATGCTCCTTAACAATGGACAGGCAGATAATATATTTGCTTTATATAATACTGTATAAAAAAAACTCTCAGATGATGCGGACTTGCACAACTTCTGGATAAGATTATTGTTCCTCTGAAAAAACACATACCATAGCTATACTCTATCTTTCGGAAAATAATCTATCCTTGCCTGTTAAACTGCTGTTGAAAAAATAGAAAACAGAAATACCTCAAATATAATATGGATATTATATTGTCTTTGTTCAATTATTTTTTAGAATAAGATTAGCTAAATATTGATAATGAATCATGTGAAACTAAATTATTCATGGACATTAATTACTATAGCCTTCTTATATATCATAATTTACGAAATTTAGGATAGGTTTATAGTTTCTACATTTTTTGTAAAGAAAGAAATACAATGAAAAATAAAGAAGAATTAAAACAAAAACTGATTAATGAGATAGAAAGAAACAGGAAAGCTATAATAGATATAGGGGAATATCTATATAAAAATCCTGAGCTTGGGTTTAAAGAGGTGAAGTATTCTAACGGTGCCGTTCACATTATAGTTGTTTTTGATAAGTAAGTTATGTATAATATATTTGATTTTATCTATGTTAGAGCAAATAAACTGTAACCGTTAAGCTTAGGCTTTTCGGTTACAATATTAGTATATTCAATAAATCTCTTTTTCTTTTTTTAGCAGTTGAAATAATGTATAATTTTTGATTACAAAGATAGTCCATTACTCAACTGCAACACTTGAGTATGTTATATAGAATAAAGAATAAAAAAATAATTCATTATACACTGCTATATAGAATTCTATATAGCAAAGCCATCTCAGGTACAAAGTTGTACTGTTATATAGAATTTTACATATAGTCTTTAAGAACAAGTATTTATCCCGATTAAAGTAACTTAATAAAAGTATATCTGTTTCTTATATATTTCTATTATATAAATATAAAATTATTTATATTTTACATATAGGTTTGCTTTTTTGACAAAATGATTTTTTTATCACAAAGAATTCGAAATTCTCGGAGCAGAAACCTTGTTTGAAAAACAAGAAAATAACAAATTGTAGTACGAAGAAAAATATTAAAAAAGTATACTCTCTATGCAAATAAGCCATGAATAATTCGTAATTCGTAATTTCTAATTCGTAATTTTTCTTTTTTTTGTGGTAAGAAACTTTCTCTATAAAAGTTTTAAGTCATTATAAGTTTAATTAGGGTGTTTCATTTCGTTTTTGTCTAAGTCTTCTGGCTTTTAATGCCCTGTAAAGCTGATACGCAAAAGGGAAAATTATAAGAAAACCAATAAACCGGAATTCCTATCTGTTTTTGGGATTCTGCCAAATTTGTATCCATAACATACTCAAAGCAATAAAACATGCAGCAGCAGCAATTATTGATATCCAGCGGCGACTGTTGGTGGTTTTAGATAGTTTTGCGGTGGATATGATGTGGTTCTTGCCTTATAATGTTATGCCAATAACAGTTTGTTTTTTAGGAGGTATAAAATGTTTAAATCAGTTAAGTATTTTCTGTCAGTATTTATTATTTATGGTGTTACCTTTTTACCGCTTCTTGCCGAGTCTTCAGAAAACTCCGACTTAAAAGAAGTAGATGCTCCCGCGATTAAAGAAGTTGTTTTTTACAAACATGGTATGGGATATATTGAGAGAGAAGGGGCTGTTGATAATAATGTCAGATTTTCAATGTATTTCAGTGAAAATCAAATGAATGATCTTCTGACCAGTTTTTACGCCATGGATTTGAATGGCGGCAGGATAACTTCTGTTCTGTATGAAACAGAAAAACCTGTATCACAAAAAAAACAGGGAATAAAGATAGATATCCCCGAACATGCGGCTTTGAGTGAACTGCTTGTGCAGCTTAAAGGTGCAGAAATATCTGTAAAAACAGCAGATGAAACAGTGCAGGGACGGGTTTTAGGAATTGAACCTGTTGCTGAGCTTGTAGAAGGAAAAGTTATTAAAAAAGACTATAATCTGGTAATGCTGACAGACTCCGGCAGTATAAAATCGTTAAGCCTTTCTTCTTTGATTGAATATAAAATTGAAAATAAAATGTTAAAACGTGATATTGAGAAGCTTCTAAATATTGCGCTTGACAGTAAGTATACAAACAGAAAAAGGCTGACTCTGACAGCTGCAGGCGATGGGAGAAGAATAGTAAAAATAGGTTATCTTATAAATATGCCGGTATGGAAATGTTCCTATAGAATTATTTTCGATGAACAGGATCAGGAGAAGGGCAAGGACAAAGATAAAGACAAAGACAAAGATCAGGACAAAGATAAAGACAAAGACAAAGATCAGGACAAAGATCAAGATCAGGGCAAAGCATTTATACAGGGATGGGCACAGGCTGAAAATAATACAGAAGATGATTGGAACAACATAAAAATATCTTTTGTTGCCGGTAATCCTTTATCATATATTATGAATATGTATTCACCTCTTTATATAAAAAGGCCTCATGTGCCTGTACCGGGACTGCAGGATATGAATGTTGACTGGAGTGTTAAATCATCTGCTGAAAATATTACGATGCCAAAATCTGTTGGTTCTGCAGTGCCTAAACTATATGCGAAACGAATGAGAAGTGCGCCAAATAAAGAGCTGATGATGGAAAACAGTGTAGTTGATGAATGTGAAGCAGCATTCTCTCCCGCACCTTCTATTTCTATGCAGGATGCATTGGCACAAAGTGCCGGAGCATCTGTGTCAGGTGCTGAAGTAGGGGAGCTTTTTAGTTATGAGCTTAGTGATAAAATTTCAATTCCTCGTGGAGAGGCCGCTATGATTCCAATCATAACAGAGCATGTTGATGGAAGACGTTTGTTGTATTATAAAGCCGCTTTCTCTCCAAAAGTTGTTAATGCTTTTGTTCTGGAAAATAATACAGGACTTACGCTTGATGCAGGAGCTGTGACATTTTATGAGGGAAATACATCGTTAGGTGAAGGGATATTGGGGCATACTCTGACATCAGGCAGTCAGGAAGTGATACCGTATGCTATATCTTCATCTGTAGATGTCATTCCTCAGCTCAATCATGAACGATCAAGTTATTTTAAAGGAAAAATAGTTAATGGCTTATTAATTTTAACATGTACAGAGTCTGTTACTAATAAATGGAAAATTAATAATCGCAGTGATAAGCAGATAACACTGTGGCTTAATCAGCCGAAAAGTTATGGCTATACATTAACTGAACCTGCAAAACCTATTAAAGAAATAGATAACTGTTACCGTTTTGAAATAGATGTAGATGCCAATAAAGAGAAGATTTTCAATGTAATAGAAAAACGTGATGTAAATACTACTGTTTCACTTGTCAACAGCAATGTTAAAACCTTAGCATTTTATGCTTCTATGAAGTATCTTGATAAAAAGACAAGAAAGTTTCTTTCGGAAGTTTCTGAGTTAATGACAGAAAAAGCAGAATATAAGAGGCATATAAAGGAATGGCAGCGGCAGATTAAACAGTTGTCTGAAAAGCAGCAGCGCTTAAGAGATAATATCCGTATGCTTAATAATAGAATGAGCACAAAGGAGAAGAATCTCAGGGCAACATGGATAGATGCCCTTTCTGAAACAGAAAAAGAGATAAATGGACTTAGCACAAAAATAAACGATGCCAATAAGAAATTATTAGCTTTGGAACAAAATATTTCAATAAAGATTAAAAATTATAAAATGTGAGGTTTTTAGTGTTAGATACAAATAAAGATAAAGTCGTAGAATTTATATTGCAGTGCCAACCCGGTTATCCAAGAGCAAAAGGTGAGTGGAGTCTGGATCATGACGGTAAACCTTTTATTTTGCCGGCGATAGGTGGAATAACACTAAATGTTCAGGTAGGAGATTCTGCTTTTGGATGGGCCGGAGATCATGTAGAGCCTGGAGTTAGTTGTACCTGCGATACAAAAAATTATGTAGAACATCCGAATTCGTCGCTTCAGCTTTACGCTGCAGCAGGTAACAAAGCCAGAGTTATCAGTGGAGAAGCAAAAGGAGCGATCGGATATGTGCTTGGTCAGCATGGTGGATCTGAGCATGTAATAATTGATTTCCCCTATGAAGATAAATTAAAAATGAGCTATGATGATAAAATAATCATATATTCTAAAGGTCTTGGATTAAAACTTTTGGATTATCCGGATATATTGATGTACAATCTTGATCCTATGCTATTGGAAAAAATGAATATTGAAGAAGTTGATTCGAAGCTTAGGGTACCTGTTACAACACTGGTCCCGGCACAGTGCATGGGCTCCGGTTTGGGTGCTGTTCATACGGCTCGTGGTGATTATGATATTATGACAAGCGATCCTGAAACAGTAAAGGAGTTTGGTCTTGATAAAATTAGGTTTGGTGATTTTGTTGCTTTGATTGATCATGATAACAGATATGGCAGGGCTTACAGAAAAGGAGCGATAACAATCGGTATTGTTGTCCATAGTGATTGTTTGCGTGCTGGTCATGGTCCCGGAGTAACAACTCTTATGACCTGTAAAACATCTATGATAGAACCGGTTATTGATCCGAAAGCCAATATTGCTGATATTATCGGCATAGGAACGACAATCAAATAAGATAGCTGTAAAGGTAAATGAAACTATTTAAAAATCTGTGGCGTCTGATAAAAAAATATTATTATAAGATGATTCGTGCGGATGGTACGCCACATGCCATTGCACTAGGTTTTGCCATAGGTATGTTTCTGGGTACGGCTATTCCGCTTGGACAGGCTGTATTAGCCATTTTGTTTGCGATTTTATTAAAAGCCAATAAGATTGTTGCTTTTGCCGTTACATGGGTATCCAATCCTTACACAACACCTTTTATGTATTTAGGGTTTTGTTATGTTGGCTCCAGGGTTATTGGCGAACCTTTAAGTATTCATCAAATAGAAGTAATGGTAAAAAGTATTTTTACTGATTTTACTTTGGCCAAATGCTGGGATGCCGGCTTTTATATAATTATTTCGTATATTATCGGTGGAACTATTATTGGCGGGATTGCTTCAATTATCAGTTATTTTGTTACAAAAAGAATGGTTATAAAATATCGCTATTTAAAGAAAATACGTAAAGAAAAACGCAAAAAAGAAGCAATGATAAATCACCATAAATAGATTTAAAGGAAAATAAGTTATGAATCCAATACCCAAAGTTGCTGCAATACACGATTTGTCGGGGTTTGGCAGATCTTCACTAACTGTAGTAATACCTATTTTATCAGCTATGGGAATGCAGGTTTCGCCTTTGCCGACAGCTGTTCTTTCTACCCATAGCCAGATTGAAGGTTATGAACTTGTTGATTTAACAGCAAATATGCGTAGTTTTCTATCACATTGGAAGACATTAGATATTAACTTTGATGCTATATACAGCGGGTTTTTAGGTTCTGAAGAGCAGATAGAAATTGTTGCAGAAATGATAAGGGATTTCAAAAGAGAAAAACAGCTTGTAGTGGTAGACCCGGTATTAGGCGATGATGGTGAACTTTACGGCCCTTTTGGTAATGATATGGCTTCTAAAATGCGTAATCTTATCAAATACGCAAATGTAATAACTCCTAATCTCACAGAAGCCGCTTTATTGCTGAACGAGCCTTATGCTGCAAAGATAACAGAAAAAAAAGTAAAGAAATGGGCTTATGAACTTTCGAAACGCGGCCCTGATACAGTAATAATTACAAGTGTACCTGATGTAAAAAATAATAAAACAACGTCGGTCATTGCATATAATAAATCTGATAAGCGATATTGGAAAGTATCATGTGACTATCTGCCCGGAAGTTATCCGGGAACAGGAGATGCGTTTACAAGTGTTATTGTCGGTGCTCTGCTGCAGGGAGACAGTTTACCTATAGCCTTGGATAGAGCTGTCGAATTTGTGTCAATGGGTATTAGGGCAACATTTGGATATTCTTATAATAATCTTGAAGGGTTTCTGCTTGAACGCGTACTCGGATGCCTTTCTTCTCCTGTTCATCGCTGGAGTTATGAACTGTTAGAATAAACTTTGAACGCTGAACTCTAAATGTTGAATGTTGAATTTGATACAAAATTTTAAAAGAGGGTATTATTACTTTATATAGTTTTTTGGAGTGCGAAAATTAGATTTTTCGCTTTGGTTTTAGTCGGTTTTTCCGACTGTGTCAGTGTGTAATTTACAAATATAATATTATAAATCATGATAATTTGAAAATGTCGGAATAACCGGAATAAATATAAAGTTCTGAATTTAATCTGAACTCTGAACGGTTTTAACAACTTTAACTACTTAAACTTAAACTAAAATTATAAAATACTATAAAAACAATGGTGTATCGATATGAGTAAAAATCCATTTGATTTAACAGGTAAGGTTGCATTGGTAACAGGCGGTAATGGCGGAATTGGACTTGGAATAGCTAAAGCTGTCGCAAATGCTGGCGGTAATGTCTGTATCTGGGGAACCAATCAGGAAAAGAATAGTTCTGCCTTAAAAGAGCTGTCTGAATTTGATACAGAAATAATGGAACAGGTCTGTGATGTCTCAGATCGCGATGCTGTAGATAAATGCTTTGATGAACTGATTAAGAGATTTGGGAAACTTGATGCATGTTTTTCAAATGCAGGGATTGCCGGGCATGCACTTTCTTTTTTGAGAGTAAAGCAGGAAAACTGGAATAAAATATTAGATGTTAATTTAACCGGAGCATTTAATGTTTTGCAGAAGAGTGCGGCGCACATGGTTGCCAGATCTAAAAAAGATGGAAGTGGAGGCCGACTGATTGTAACATCAAGTTTATCCGCTAAGGAAGGGTTTTCAGGTAATGAGCCCTATGCGTCAACAAAAGGTGCGCTTGTATCAATGACTAAATCGCTTGCTGTAGAGTTTGCCAGATATGGAATAACAGCCAATAGCATTATGCCTGGTTGGATAGAAACCGATATAATTAGCAAACAGATGAATTCAAAACGTTTTGCTGATGCCGTAATGCCCAGAATTCCAGCAAGACGCTGGGGAACACCGGACGATATCGGTGGAATTGCTGTTTATATTATGAGTGAACTCAGTTCATATCATACCGGAGATAATTTTATCATTGATGGAGGGTATTCTATTTTTTAATTTGTAGATTTAGAAATGTAGAAATTTAGAGATTTAGAGAATATATAGAAATATTTATGAACAGCACAAAAAAAAACAAACCGATAGTATATCTCATTTGTGGACAGGTTGGTTCAGGAAAAACCACTTTTGCAAAGAAACTTGAGAAAGAAACAAATGCTATTAGAATTACTCCTGACGAATGGATGTTGAAATTGTATCCTGACATGCCGAAGAAAGAAGATTTTGACAACTTTTATTATAAATGCTGTGATGTTGCCTGGAGTGTGGCATGTGAAATAGTAAAACGGGGAGGGGATGTTATTTTAGATTTTAGTTTCTGGAAACGTAAGGAACGAGTTAAATTTAGAAATTTAGCTATAAATTCTGGTGCATTAGTAGAGCTTTTCTATATAAAATGTGATGATAAGGAGATTTTAAAAAGGCTTAGAAAAAGGAATCTGGAACAGCCTGAAGGCAGTATCAGAATCACAGATGATATGTTTGATTTCTTTTCTCCGGGTTTCGAACCTCCGGAAGAAGATGAGGCGTTTACTTTGATTAAAAATGATTAATATAGAGTATTTTTATTTTTGACTTATTCAGTTACAATCACTTTCGATAAATTATTCTCCAGAAGGTGCGAGACTAAAACCATTTAGTTTTGTATAAAAAAGTGGTTTCTTTAATTATGTATGTTGAAAATAATTTCATAATAAATAGAATCATAGTTAAGCCAGTAATTAAGATTTTTAACATTAAAAAGGAGGTTTTTATGATACCTACTCCCCATATCGAAGTTACAGACAAAAAGAAGTTTGCAAAAACAGTATTAATGCCTGGAGATCCTTTGAGAGCTAAATTTATTGCTGATACGTTTCTTACAGATGTTGAACAGGTTAATCAGGTAAGAGGCATGCTTGCTTTTACAGGTTATTATAATGGAAAAAGAATTTCTGTTATGGGGTCCGGAATGGGAATGCCCAGTATTGGTATTTATTCTTATGAACTTTTTAATTTTTATGATGTTGAAAATATAATTAGAATTGGTTCCGGCGGAGCTTATTCTCCTGAACTTAATTTGTTTGATGTGGTTATTGCAGAAGATACATGGAGTGAATCTTCTTTTGCAAGCACACAGGGAGTGAGCAAGAGTGATGTGATGAAAGCTTCTCCACACCTTAATGAAGAGCTTATAGGACATGCTAAGAAACTTGGTATTCCTCTTCGTGTGTGCCGTTTTCATTCATCTGATGTTTTCTATAGACAGAATTTTGATGACTATAAAACTATTCATGACAAACATAATTGTTTGATTGTAGATATGGAATCATTTGCCCTCTTTGCTAATGCAATGGCTACAGGAAAAAATGCAGCATGTATGCTGACAGTTTCGGATTCTCTTGTCAATCATGAAGCAACGACAAGTGAGCAGCGTCAGAATGCTTTCACAAATATGATGAAGATTGCATTGGAAATGGCAGAATAGATAGAATGTTCTGATTAGAATTTTTACTGAATATTTCAGGCTGTCTTCTTTTTGAGGACAGCCTGATTTTTTTATTCAAAGTAGAAAATAAAACTTTGCAGGGAAAATTAGCAGACTATTTTATCTCTTTTAAATCTGGATATAGGGTTTGCCACTTTCCATTACTATCTCTAACGTCAATACGTACTGAATTTTGATGCAGCCACCATTGAATTTCTCTTTCATCTGTAAATCTTACCCCTGAAGCTGATACTACTTGCGGAAGTGTGTATTGTTTACCGTCAGGCATTGTTATTTTTACAAAATTTAGAGTGTCATCTTCCAGGGAACCATATTTGGCTGTAAATACTTTTCCGTCTTTACTTATGTACTGAATAGAATGGCTAAGAACTGCAGTTTGTTCTGGCTGTATGTTTGAGTTACTTTTACAGGATGATAATATCAAAATAATTGTTAGGTAACAAGCAATTATAAATAGTTTAACTTTTTTTTTCATTTTTCTTGTAAGTTGTCTTATTCTTTATTTGTTAGTCAATGTTATTGATTGTTAGTATTTATTTGTCTGATGTTGATATTAAGCATGCATCTCCATCATGTATGGCATCATCTTGTTTTTTGTTGTCTGAAGGTTTTAGATTTTTGTCCTGATTTTCAAAGTAATCAATAAGCTTAACTGCCTCTTTCTCTGCTCTTTTGGATGTTTTTGCACAGTATTTTGTTAGATATTTATAAGCTTTGTCTTTATTTTTCTTGTAAATTTTAATGGCTTTGGCCTGTATTTTAGGTTGTTTATTAAAGAGCCTGTTTTCAAATTTATTCCAGATATTTCTTATATATACAGTTCTAACAGCAGTATCTTTATTTACTTCATCCTGTAGTTTTTTGAACACCCACCATGATTTTTTCAAGTTTTCTTCGTAGTTATAGAAATCAGGAGAATAATGATTCTTTTCAGACAGAATATTATTGTTTTTTCCTTTGTTATAATAACTTACAGGTGTTCTTGTTATACCTAAATACCATGGGAGAAGTACACTTGTTTTTGGTTCAGCTGAAGTTCTCCAGTAAATACATCCTATCGCAGGAGGATATTTAGAATTTAGCTGAAATACAGCACCTTCCTGTGTTCTAGGTATACATATATCTCTGTATACCCACCCCTCAGGAGGATTGAATTTCTTTCCATCTTTGGTCATGATTTTATACATTTCAGGGATATAGTTATCTTCTTTGGTATATCTAAGTATTTCAATAACATCTTTTACATTCACTTTATACGCGGGCTTAACACTGAACGGGAGGCGTTTATTATTAAGCCTATCTACTTTCTTTTGTGTAACTAATTGTTCTGAAACCCAATGTCTTGGATCAACGAGCTGCTTTCGTGGTTCAGAATAAGTATTTGCAAAATTGAACTGTTTGTCTTTTTCCGGTTTATACCATCCTTTTTTTTCAGCGTATGATACAAGATTTTTTGAGAAGATAAAATTTTTACTGTCTTTGAAATCTATATCGCCAATTGTGTAAACATTTGGAAGAAGGGCAACCTGATCATCTTTAACTCTTTCTGCTACCCATTGTTTGCCTTGTGTAACAGCCATTATCCAGGCTTCATTAGGATCAGCAATAACAAATGAACGTGAACTTGTATAACCATATTTATCTATTAAGTCACCTGCAACTTTAACACCTTCTTTTGCTGTTTTTGCCCTTTGTATTACAATTCTTCTTAAAAGATATCCTAAATCAGCGCCTTGAATCTGCCCTTCTTTTTTTAGTTGTTCTAGGTTTTCCCCACGGTCAGGGCAGAAGTCACTTACTATTGCTACACCGTATTCGTTAATATAAGCGTCGCTAGATGTACATCCCGGGTTTTCTGACCATAGGTAAGCATAAGTTTCTTTAGTCTGAGGTATTGATTGTCCATCTTTTGTTACAATCTCGGTTCCGTCTTTATATTTTAACTTTGAGATTTTTCTGAAGTTTAAGAATCTCTGTCCGCTGTTTTGCTCATTGTGTCCAAGTAATACTGAACCATCTGTCGAAGCATTTTTTCCTACGACCACTGCAAAGCAGCCAAAAGCAGATTGTGTTAATATTGTTAAAAATGCAGATGTGATTGTGACTGCAACGGCAATCTTTATTCTTTTGCTCATCTTTTCTCCCTTATTTATCTATATTGTTTGTTTATGTAATTCCATAATATCAAAATATTAGAAATTATACACAAAGCAAAATAGTTTTAAAAAAATTAAGTGATTATATGAGTTAGGCAGCAACAAATGAAATACTAAAATACCTTCGGTATATCTGTAAATGATAGTTTTTTCGAGATAAAAGCTGATCGACTATAGAAAAATTATTTATTAGATAAAAGTTGCTGGTAATTTATATTTGATATTTATTATAAGAATAGTATACTTTATTGTTTTTTAATTGTATCAGGGCTAAAATATAATGACAAGAAATCTAGTATTACAAAAAATTATAAAGTATGATTGGAGAAGCCAATAGATGCTAATAGCAATAATCAGAGTTTTCATAAAGAATAATATAAGATTTTTTTTCATATTTGTTTTGTTTTTATTTTGTGAAACAAACATGTATTCAGGTGTTGGCTATAAACATAATGAAAACGGCAAACAGCACCAGGTAAAAATTTGGACATGTGCAATGCATCCGCAGATTAGAATGAATAAACCTGGTAAATGTCCAATCTGCGGTATGAAACTTATCCCGCTTAAAGAAAAACATAATAATTCTAGTTCTAACCTGACAGTTAGCCTTTCTCCAAATGCAGTAAAGCTTGCAGAAGTCCAGACCTCAAAGGTTGTAAGAAAGAGAGCGTATGCAGAACTGAAACTTAACGGTATCTTAGACTATGATGAAACAAGCACCGCAAATATAGTTGCAAATTTTTCTGGTAGAGTTGAGGCTTTATATGCAAATTATACCGGAATGTTTGTTAAAAAAGGAGTACATCTTGCAGCAGTATTTGGCGGAGAGCTTTATGTTGACCAGCGGGAAATTCTTATTGCTCACAAATCTCTGATTACCGCTGAAAAAGAAAACAATCCTGAAAGAAAACAGGAATTGCTTCAAACCTACAATTCAGTAATGAATAAAATGAGAGTTCTCGGTTTTACTAAGGAGCAGGTGGAGAAAATTATAAAAAGGGGGAAGTTAAGTGACACTGTTATTATATATGCTCCAATCAGTGGAACAATCATTAAGAAAAATATTGTTCAGGGACAGTATTTTAAGAAAGGTGATAACCTATTCATTATTTCAGATTTAAAACACCTATGGCTTAATCTTGACGCCTATGAAATGGATATCCCTTTTTTGAGGTATGGACAGAAAGTAACTTTTTCAATCAATGCCTTACCGGGAAAAATTTTTACAGGAAAAATTGTATTTATTGATCCAATAATGAATACAAAAAACAGGACTTCAAAAGTCAGAGTTTTAGTTGATAATAATGATAACATGCTAAAACCGGAAATGTTTGCCACTGGAACAGTATCTGTAGAAATAGGAGATAAAGGTGTTATTAAGGCAAAATCTTTAAAAGGTAAATGGATTAGCCCGATGCATCCAGAAATTATTAATGATAAACCAGGAAACTGTCCGATTTGCGGAATGAAGCTTGTACCTGCTGAAACAATGGGATTCTACACAGAGTCATCCAACAACAAATTACCTCTTGTAATTCCTTCAACAGCTCCTCTCATTACAGGGAAGAGAGTTATCGTGTATGTTGAATTAAAACCAGGGATGTATGAAGCAAGAGAGGTTGTTCTCGGACCTAAGGTAGGAGATTTATATATCGTTAACAGTGGACTGAAAACAGAAGAAAAAGTTGTGACAAACGGGAACTTTATGATTGACAGTGAACTGCAGATTAAATCAGGCAATGCCGGAATGATTTCTATGTTTGATGATAAGAATCCTGATGTTCAAGCTAAGCCAATGCCAATGCATGATATGAAACACTAAGTAAAACGGGAAACAGGTTATGCTTGATAAACTTATAAAACTCTGTCTGCAGAATAAGCTGGTAGTATTTTCAATATTTTTAATTCTTATATTTGCTGGAATTTATGTTGCTCCGTTCGATTGGAAGTTAGGTATAGAAAGAGCTCCGGTTCCGGTTGATGCAATTCCTGATATTGGGGAAAATGAACAGATTGTCTTTACAAATTGGCCTGGACAGTCGCCAAGGGATATTGAAGATCAGATTACGTATCCTCTTGTAACTAACCTTATGGGATTACCGGGTGTAAAATCAGTACGTGGCAGTTCTATGTTCGGTTTTTCAATTATTTATGTTATTTTCAAAGATAATATTGATTTTTACTGGGGAAGAACAAGGATACTTGAAAAACTTAACAGTCTTCCAGCAAATACTTTACCTGCTGGAGTGCAGCCGCAGTTAGGTCCTGATGCTACTGCTTTAGGACAGGTATTCTGGTACACTCTGGAAGGTGTTGATTCAAAAGGGAGCCCAACAGGAGGATGGGATCTTGATGAATTACGTTCTATTCAGGATTGGATTGTAAAATACGGCCTACTTTCTGTTGAAGGAGTAAGTGAAGTTGCTTCTGTTGGAGGATTTATAAAGGAATATCAGATAGATTTAAATCCTGATGCAATGCGGATTGATAATATAAGTCTTTCAGATGTTTATAAAGCAATTAAGAAAGCAAACATTGACGTAGGCATCAACACTATTGAAATAAACGGAGCAGAATATTTTGTACGTGGACTTGGATATATTAAGAACATAAAAGATATCGAAAACAGTGTAGTAAAAGAGGTCGATCATAAACCAATCTATATAAAAAATATAGCAGAAGTTCATTTAGGCCCAGCTTATAGAAGAGGTATTCTAAATAAGGAAGGAGCTGAAGCAGTAGGTGGTGTTGTCACTGTCAGGTATGGAGAAAATCCTCTTGAAGTAATCAACAAACTTAAAAGCAAAATTAAAGAAATATCGATTTCTCTACCAAAGAAAAAATTGTCTAACGGATTGGTTTCACAGATTAAGATTGTTCCTTTTTATGATCGCACAGGATTAATTTATGAAACATTAGGTACTTTGAACACTGCATTGTTTGAAGAAATTCTTATTGCGATAATCGTAATACTATTCATGATTAGGCAATTAAAAATTGCCGGATTGATATCATGTCTTCTACCAGTATCTGTGCTTTTTGCTTTTGTATTGATGAAAATATTCAAGGTTGATGCGAATATTGTTGCTCTGTCAGGTATAGCAATAGCAATTGGAACAGTGGTTGATGCCGGAATTGTCATTTGTGAAAATATCAATAAGCATTTAATATCAACCCGGGGTAAAAAGAATTATTTCGATATCGTTTACAGATCTTCCTCTGAAGTTGCCGGGGCAATATTAACTTCTGTTTCAACTACAATTATAAGTTTTCTGCCTGTATTCATGCTTCAGCATTCGGAAGGGAAGCTTTTTAAACCTCTTGCTTTTACTAAAACGTTTACAATAGCAGCATCCTGTATTCTTGCGATTTTTGCAATTCCTCCGATTGCACATATCTTATTTGAATATTCTGCTAAATTTAAAAAGAGAAATATGATCCAATATGCTTTCTATATTGTTTTCTTTGTTATTGCTGTTTTAGCGTTTAGGATAAGCAGGTTAGTTTCACTAATAATAATTATTGCTCTGATTTATAACATCATTGTGAGATTCTTTCCTGTAAAACTTAAAAACAGGCTAGCTTCTTTTAATTCATGGTTTATTGCATTAATTGCGCTAATTGTACTTGCCTTAGAATGGCACCCTGTTGGGTTTGACAGAAGTACAGCTGTAAACATATTTTTTACAGTTCTTCCCATTGCAGTATTCCTGACATTTTATTATATATTTGAAATATTCTATAAAAGAATATTAAATTTCTGTTTAAAACATAAAAAGATATTTCTTGTCTTTCCATTGATAATGATTATTTTAGGTTTACTTTCATGGCAGGGAATTAAGCCCGTTCTTTCAATCTTGCCAACTAGTTTTAAAGAATCTAGGGTTACGACAAAGATTGCTGGTATATTTCCTGGACTTGGAAAAGAATTTATGCCGGCGCTTGACGAAGGTTCATTTCTGCTAATGCCGTCATTAATGCCGACAGCTTCCATTCGCGAAGTTAACGGCATTTTAAAAAAGCAGGATGTGCTTATAAGTAAAATACCTGAAGTAGCAGAATGTGTAGGTAAGGCTGGCAGAGCAGATACTGCACTTGATCCCGCTCCGCTTTCAATGATTGAAACAATAATAAATTATAAGTCAAAATATCTTTCCGATAAGAATGGAAATTATTTAAGATTTAAATTTAATCCTTACAAAAATGATTATTTTAAAAATTCTGAGGGTAGGAAAATATCAGCTCCAGATGGTAAACCGTATATTGTAAAAGGTTCTTTTGTTAGGGACAGTAAAGGAAAACTTATTCCAGATAACAGCGGAAATATGTTCAGATTATGGCGCCCGGAACTTCTGACTTCTTTAAATCCCGGGAGAAATTATTGGCAGGGTATAAATTCTCCGGATGATATTTGGAATGAAATTGTTAAAGCTGCATCTATGCCGGGAGTTACATCCTCTCCAAAACTACAGCCCATTGAAGCAAGAACTGTAATGCTGCAAAGCGGTATGCGATCACCAATGGGAGTCGTGATTAAAGGAACAAGTTTAAATGATATTGAAGAAGCCGCATTTGAGATCGAAAAGGTTTTAAAAAATGTTCCATCAATTAGATCCAATACAGTTTTTGCCAGCCGTGTTATAGGTAAACCATATTTAGAAATAAATATAAATAGACAAGCAATCGCACGTTATGGTTTAATGCTGCAGGATGTTCTGGACTCTATTGAAGCTAGTGTTGGAGGTAAAATTGTTACAACCACGATAGAAGGACGAGAACGTTATCCTGTAAGAATCCGTTATATGAGAGAATTGCGTGATAATATTGATTCTCTAAAAAATATATTGATTTCCTCTTCTGACGGCTCAAATATTCCACTTGGTCAATTAGCAGAGTTTGAATTCAGACGCGGACCGCAGAATATAACAAGTGAAGACGGATTTCTGGTAAACTATGTGTTTTTTGATAAGAAAAGTAACTTTGCTGAAGTAAATGTAGTAGAACAGGCTCAGCAAAAAATACATAAAGATATCAATAATGGGCTAATTAAGCTTCCCAAAGGTATTTCCTTTAGATTTGCTGGTAATTATGAAAATCAGATTTTTGCTTCAAAACGTCTTCAATTAATTGTCCCTATTGTGCTTGTTTTAATTTTTATAATTCTTTATATGCAGTTAAAATCTGTATCAACCTCTCTTTTTGTATTTTCAGGAATAGCAGTAGCATGGTGTGGTGGTTTTACAATGCTCTGGCTTTACGGACAGCATTGGTTTATGGATTTCAGTTTGTTTGGGGTAAATTTTAGAGAACTATTCCAAATGCATACAATCAATCTAAGTGTAGCGGTCTGGGTAGGATTTTTAGCATTGTTTGGTATAGCTACAGATGACGGTGTTTTAATGGCAACATATATAAATGAATCATTCAAAAAGAGTCAGCCTGCTTCTATAGAAGAAGTTCATAGTAGCATTTTATCTGCTGGAAACAGAAGAGTAAGAGCCTGTCTTATGACGACTGCAACAACTGTTCTGGCATTAATACCTATTCTAACATCAGTAGGTAAAGGTTCCGATGTAATGATTCCAATGGCAGTCCCTGTTTTTGGAGGAATGTTTTTTGCTATAATAACTATATTAATTGTACCTGTTCTTTATTCTATAAAAGAGGAAAGGAAGTTCAAGAAAATTAGATAGATATCCATCTATAACGATAGCATGTAAGCATTATAACATAGAATATATCGTATAATGCATACATGCTATTTTCGCTTTATTCCTGTAGTTCAGAATTATAATTCATAAGGAATTAATATAGTATTGATGCTTCTATTTTTAGCTAACACAGTTTAAACTTGCTTGCGTCCTTGTTATCTTCTTTTGTAGCTAACTTTGCTGTTTTATCAATGTTCTCGATAATTTTCTTGATATCGTTCATGAGTAGGGTGGCAAGGTCATAGCTTAGTCCTTCTTTGCACACTACTCTTAATATTGCAACATCTTTGCAATCTTCAGGTAGGGTATAAGCTGGAACGAGCCATCCATTATGACGCAATTTTTCTGAAATATCAAAAACATCGAATTTTTTTACAAGGTTTTCATGAACCCTGAATGCCACCAACGGCATTTGAAGATCTTTGATCATGCTTACAAAAATACCGGTTTTCTCAAGTTCTTCCTTAAGATAATTTGCTACACTTAAAGATGTATTATGAATTTTTTTGTATCCATCAAAACCTAATCTTAGGAAGTTGTAATATTGGGCGACAACCTGATTTCCCGGCCTTGAGAAGTTAAGAGCAAAAGTAGGCATATCACCGCCAAGATAGTTGACGTGAAAAATGAGCTCTTCCGGGAGCTCTGCCCAGTCACGCCAGATAGCCCAGCCAACTCCGGGATAAACTAAACCGAATTTATGGCCTGAAACATTTATTGATTTAACCCATTTTAATCTGAAATCCCATTTCATGTCCGGTTGCAGGAACGGTGCAATAAATCCTCCGCTTGCCCCATCTACATGAATTGGAACTTCATAACCTGTTTCCTGATTCATTTTATCAATTGCGTTATTAAGTTCTTCAATGGGTTGGAATTCGCCAGTGTAGGTCGTTCCTAATATACCTACAACTCCGATAGTGTTTTCATCACACATTTCTACCATCTTATCTACATCAAGTGTATATTTGCCTTTTACCATAGGAACGAATTTAGGCTCAATTTCCCAATAAACACAGAATTTTTCCCAGCATAATTGTACATCACTGCTGATTACAAGATTAGGCTTATCTGTTGGTTTGCCTTTAGCCTGCATTCTTTTTTTCCAGTTCCATTTAAGTGCCATACCGCATAGCATAGCAGCTTCACTTGAACCTATTGTTGAACATCCGCATCCCAGCTCTTTTTCTCCTGAATCTGCATGAAAAAGATGGGCAAGCATGTTTACGCAACGCATTTCAATTTCAGCAGTTTGCGGATACTCATCTTTATCGATCATATTTTTATCAAAAGTTTCATTCATGAGCTGACGTGCTTCCGGCTCCATCCAAGTTGTAACGAATGTAGCAAGATTTAACCTGGAATTGCCATCTAACATTAATTCGTCATGAATTGTCTGATAAGCTGTTCTGGGACTGATTTCTTCCTGTGGGAAAGTATATTTAGGTAATTGTTTGTTTAGAAATCTTGAGCCAAATATTGGATCATTAACATCTCTGGATGATTCTTCAGATTTATCTGCCTGTACTTTTTTATGAAGCATTGGTCGTTTCTCCCGATTAATTTTATATAGTAATATCGATTTAAATAGAAACATCAAACATTTTTAATCTAATAAAAAAATATTGAAAGTCAAAAATAATAATAAACATTGACATATTAAAGGCGATATTTCTATCAAACTTTAGAGTTTTGTGTTTGAAAATTTATTTTTTGTAATAATTTAAAGTTTATATACCAAGTTTAAAATAAAAAATAATTGTTGATATAAAAATGAAAATATTTTTTTGTGGTGGAGCTGAAGAGGTTGGCGCCAGTTGTGTTTTAGTAAAGGTGTCAGGTAAAAATATTCTTTTTGATTGTGGGATGCGCATGAAAAAAGAACCATTTCCTGATTTACAAACCATAAAAAATGCAGGTAGGCTGGATGCTATTATTCTGTCACACGCGCATATGGATCATTCAGGCTGTTTACCTGTGATATGTAGTGAGTATCCTGAAATACCTGTTTATATGACTCATCCAACCCTGGCGCTTGTTAAAGTCTTATTATACGATAGTCTTAAAATAATGGATATGGAAGAAGAAATTCCAAAATATAGCAGAAAACAGGTAGAGTTAATGTTGGAAAATACTGTTGGCTGCAGTTTTAATAATGAAATAAATATATTGGGTGATTCCATAAAAATTGTATTCTTTCCGGCTGGACATATTCTTGGTGCTGCGTCTATATATATTGAAACAGATGAAGGAAGCATATTTTATTCTGGAGATATATCCTTGGCAGATCAGCGTACAATCAGTGGTTTTTCTATTCCCAGACTGAAACCAGATGTGTGTATACTTGAGTCAACATATGGAAATAGGCTTCATTCAGACAGAAAACTCGAGGAAAAACGTCTTGTTGACACTGTAGGGAAAATGCTTCTTCAGGATGGAAAGGTTCTAATTCCTGCATTTGCTGTAGGTAGAGCACAAGAGGTAATATTAATTTTGAAATCTGCCATTAATAAAGGTGTTCTGCCGCCAGAAGCAAAGGTATATGTTGATGGCATGGTAAGACAGATTTGCAATATATATTTTTCTTTTCCTAACTATCTTAGAGCATCTCTGGCAAAAAAGATTTGGCGTGGAAACGATGTGTTTTTCTCTGATAACATAATACCTGTAAATTCAAATGAACAAAGAAATAAACTTATTCAGAAGAAAGGTCCATTCTGTATTATTTCAAGTTCTGGTATGCTGTCTGGTGGTCCAAGTGCATTATATGCAGAGAAGTTTGCCGGTGATGAAAATGCTTTTATTGCTGTAACAGGATATCAGGATGAGGAATCTCCAGGAAGAGGACTTCAGGAATTCTGCAATAGTGATGATAATGAAAAGTTGTGGAAGATTAATAAAAAGCAGGTAAGATTTAACTGTGAAACCGGAACTTATACTTTATCTGCTCATGCTGATAAAAATGAGCTTATAAACTTAGTGGAATACCTGAAGCCCAAAGAAGTATTTCTTGTACATGGTGATCAGAAAACTATAAATTTTTTGGGTAATGATATGCAGCTAAGGTGTAAAACCTTTGTGCATGCGCCATCAGTAGGTTCCAGTTACAAATTTGAAAAAATGTATGGAAAGCGGGTGTTAAGAAAAATACCTCAATCGTTGTCTATGAATAATTTCCCTACAAAAGAAAATATGCAGAAATTATCAGAGTATCTTATTTTAAAAAAATCTGAAGGTCCGTGGACTTCAGCTGAACTTTTGAAAATATGGGGAATTAGAGATATTAATGATGAACTGGAAAAACAGATGACTGATTTACTTAATACTACTGCTTCTTTCGAGTATGATAGGAAAAGATTATTTATGTTTTATCCTGTGAAAAAATTATGTGATAATAGAGAAAAGAATATAAGGATGGAAGTAAATCAAATGTTGGGCAGAGCTGCAGTGCTTTTTCCTGCTGGAACCGGACTCTATAAAAAAGGTGCAAAAATTGAAACCGGGACAGCTCTTTTATCGTTTAGATTTCCTTCTGTAGCAAAGGAAAAATATTCTCGTCACTTTGAGGTCTTTGAAAAAGAGACAGGCTGGAAAGTTGAATTGAATAATCAGCCCGATACTTCCTTTATTAAGCCTGTCCTAACTAAACTTTTAAAAGAAGAAAATATTTCAATTGGCAGGTTATCCTGTTTTCTGGATAAAAAACAGGTAAAAGTCAATCTGACTGCAATTCCTGATGATATAGATAATTTATGTAATGAGTTTTATAATCTTACACATCTTAATCTAGTTATAATCACTCCTCATAGTGTAGAACAGAAGGAAAATACTAAGGAAGAACTTCCGGGCGGAAGTCCTGTCCATTCAAATAATTCTTATTCCCGGGAGGATGCTGTGAATATGACAAGGGATATATTTGAGCCTTCCGAAGTTAAAGTTTATAAATACAGTATTAAAAGTGATGCACTTGGTGATTACATTGAATTACAGTTTTTAACACCAATTCTTGGGCAGAAATATAATAAATGGATAGATGATATTAAAGAAATAACCGGCTGGAGAATTGCTGTTTCACCTAACCCGAGACAACAGGAGCTGATTGAACTGGCAAGAGAATTAATTATGAATAATAATCAGGCTATTATAAAAGGGCCTAGTATTTACTCCGCTGATAATGTGGTTAAAGCAAAAGTTGGTGCTGAAATGCCCGAAAATATCGTTTCAAGTCTGAATAAAGTGTATAAAGATAAAACTGGATATGAACTGATAATATTAGTTTAGAACAAAAATTAAAAATTAACTGTAACAAAGCTTTCTTAAACTTTCAAAAAGTACTGCAGAAACTGAATTAGAAAGGTTGTAGCTTCGTGAATATTTGCCGTACATTGGGATTGTATAAAGCCTGTCATTATATTTTTCATAGATATCCTGAGATAAACCACTTGTTTCGCTGCCGAATACTAAATATGCAGGTTCATTTTTTATGCTGCTTTTATAGGGGCATTCCCAGAATAGCCTACTTGTTTTTGTAGAAAAGAAGTACAGAGACTTTTTACAGACTGATTTTTCAAAATCGCTCCATGACTCATGTACTTTTAAGTTTAAATGTTGCCAGTAGTCTAAACCTGAACGTCTAATATATTTTTCTTCCAGAGAAAATCCTAATGGCTTAATCAAGTTTAATCTTATACCGGTATTAACACATAGCCTACCAATATTGCCCGTGTTTTGAGGTATTTGCGGATGATATAGTACTACTTCAATGTTTGGTTTTATATCTTTAATATTCATTAAATAATTTTCTGTTCTTTATTATTACTACAACTTATCAAGGTCAAACTCTATTTCGTTTTTTTGATAGTTCAAGATCAATCCCTCTTTATCAGGTGATTTTTTCCAACCTTCAAGAGGTGTGATAATATCATTTTTAACAAGTTTGAGAATTTCATCATTCAAAACCTGCATTCCGAGTTTTTTGCCTGTTTGCATCAAGGAAGGGATTTGAAAAGTCTTTGCTTCCCTTATTAGATTTGAAACGGCTGAAGTAACTAACAATATTTCCAGTGCAGCAGTTCTTCCTCCGTTTTTCTTTTTTAAAAGTGTTTGAGCGATAACTGCTTTTAATGAAGTACTTAACATAGCTCTTATCTGCTCCTGACGATCTGCAGGAAACTGATCAATAATTCTGTCAACTGTGGTTGCAGCAGTTGTTGTATGGAGAGTTCCAAAAACCAGATGTCCTGTTTCAGCTGTTTCGATTGCAATTTCCACTGTTTCAAGGTCGCGCATCTCTCCAACAAGAACAATGTCAGGGTCTTCACGAAGAGCTGCTCTAAGTGCTTTTTTAAAACTTAATGTATGAGTTTTAACCTGTCTATGATTTACAAGACATTTATGATTTTGATGTACAAATTCAACCGGGTCTTCAATCGTTATGATATGTTTTCTCTGCGTTTTATTGATTAGGTCTATAAGTGCTGCAAGTGTTGTAGATTTACCGCTTCCTGTTGGTCCTGTCACTACTACTAATCCTTTTTCCATTGATGCGAGATCCCTAACACATTGTGGTAGGTTTATATCATCTGCTGAAGGTATTTTTGTGGGGATTTCTCTAAATACAGCGCCAACACCATTTGTATCAAGGAAAATATTAACTCTAAATCTTCCTATTTCAGGGTGTTCATAGGCAAAATCTGTGTCACCCGTATCGTCAAATTCTTCCTTATTTATATCAGGCATTATTTCGTCTACAAATTCTCTTACTGTATCTGTATCCAGGGGGTCATTTCCTGATAATGGGATGATATCGCCGTCAATTCTAACATGAGGTGTGGTTCCACTGCAGAAATGCAAATCGGACGCTTTGTTATTCATCATAAATTTAAGATATGGATCTATTTTATTCATAGAGAATTTCCTCTGTATTTTAAAGAAATTTACTGTTTAGTGAAAATTTTTAAATTTGTATTTTTAACAGAATTATATCGAATTTAAATGAAATATCACTGTTTTTTGTTATTAAAACTTTATTATACCAGAGGTATTTTTGTTTTTGACTTGTTCTATTATAATTAACCTTAAATCATATTAACATTAGGGATAATTTAATATACCAATATATCTGTCTGGCAACGCAATACGCATAATACATTTATTTTTTTCAAAAAAATGTCGAAAAATTTTGCAAATACTGTATAATGAAAGTAATTTCTATATTCGAATTGTAAGTATAAAGTGATTAACTTTAACACATATTCGTTTTTAACAACTTAGAACGACTTATTATCAAAAGGAGAAAAGTATGTCGAAAAAGTATGTTTATTTCTTCGGAAAAGGTAAATCTGAAGGTAATGCTACAATGAGAGAAATTCTCGGTGGCAAAGGTGCAAATCTAGCTGATATGGCATCTTTAGGAATGCCTGTCCCTCCTGGATTTACTATTACTACAGAAGCTTGTGGTGAATACAGTGAAATTGGAAAAGATGCTCTTTTTACTAAAATTGATGGCGAAATCAAAGCAAATTTAGCAGCACTTGAAGAATTTACCGGTAAAACTTTCGGCAAAGGTCCAAACCCATTATTAGTATCAGTTCGTTCCGGTGCTGCAGCATCTATGCCTGGTATGATGGATACAGTCCTTAACTTAGGCCTAAATGATGAAACTATTGCTGCAATGATCGAACTTACTGGAAACGAACGTTTTGTTATGGATGCATATCGTCGTTTTATCCAGATGTTTGGTGATGTTGTTCTTTCTGTACCACATCATGACTTTGAAGTACAGCTTCAAGCTGTAAAAGATGAAAAAGGTGTTCATCTTGATAACGAATTAGAAACAGAAGACCTTAAAAAGGTTATTGAAAGATATAAAAAAGTTGTAAAAGAAGACACAGGAGCTGATTTCCCGCAGGATCCTATGGAACAGCTTTACAAAGGTATTGAAGCTGTATTTGCATCATGGAACAATCCACGTGCTATTAAATATCGTCAATTAAACGATATTCGTGGTCTTCTTGGAACAGCTGTTAATGTTCAGACAATGGTATTCGGTAATGCTGGAGAAGGTTGTGCAACTGGTGTTGCATTTACACGTGACCCATCTACCGGAGACAATGAATATTTCTACGGTGAATTCCTTATTAATGCACAGGGTGAAGACGTTGTTGCAGGTATCCGTACCCCACAGCAGATTACTCTTGCCGGTTCAAAACATTGGGCTGAGTCACAGGGTGTATCAGAAGAAGACAGGGCTTCTAAATATCCTTCATTGGAAGAAGCAATGCCAAAATGTTTCAAAGAACTAGATGATATTCGTCTAAAACTTGAAGCTCATTACAAAGATATGCAGGACCTTGAGTTCACTATTGAAAAAGATGAACTTTTCATGCTCCAGACTCGTAATGGAAAACGTACTGCTAAAGCAGCTGTAAGAATTGCTACAGACCTTGTTAAAGAGGGTTTAATCGATGAAAAAACTGCTGTTCTTCGTATAGAACCTGCAATGTTAGACCAGTTATTGCATCCAGTATTTGTAAAAGCATCGGAAGATGCAGCTGAAAAACTCGTAAAAGGTCTTCCAGCTTCTCCTGGAGCAGCAACAGGCCAGGTTGTTTTCAATGCTGATGACGCAGAAGCATGGTCAGAAGAAGGCAAGCAGGTTATTCTTGTTCGTGTGGAAACAAGTCCTGAAGATATTACCGGTATGCATGTATCACAGGGTGTATTGACAGCACGTGGTGGTATGACATCTCATGCAGCTGTTGTAGCTCGTGGAATGGGAACATGCTGTGTTGCCGGTTGCGGCGAACTTGAAATTGACTATAAAGCAAAAGAATTTAAAGTTAATGGTAAAGTTGTAAAAGAAGGTGACTGGATTTCTCTTAACGGATCAACAGGTCAGGTTTATAACTGCAGAGTTGAAACAGTAGATCCTGCATTAACAGGTCCATTCGGCGAAATTATGGAACTTGCAGACAAGTATCGCAGACTTGGTGTAAGAACTAATGCTGATACTCCACACGACACAGAAGTTGCTGTTAAATTTGGTGCAGAAGGTATTGGTCTCTGTCGTACAGAGCATATGTTCTTCGAACCTGATAAAATTGTTTCTTTCCGTCGTTTGATTCTTGTTGCAGAAGAAGTTAAGAAAATTAAAGAAGAAGCTGGTGTAGACTCAGTTTATGATCTTAAATCTGACTGCGAATCAGTACAACAGTACATTCAGGCTCTTGATGAACTTCTCCCATTACAGAGAAATGACTTCCTCGGAATCTTCAAAGCTCTTGAAGGTAGATCTGCTACAATCCGTCTTCTTGACCCACCATTGCATGAATTCTTACCACAGGATCCTGCTGGTCAAAAAGAAATGGCTGACACAATGGGTGTTAGTGTTGAAAGAATTGAAACTATTGTTGAAGCTCTTCATGAGTTTAACCCAATGCTTGGTCATCGTGGATGTCGTCTTGGTATGACTTATCCTGAAGTTACTGCAATGCAGACAAGAGCTATTTGCGAAGCTGCAGTAGAAGTAGCCGGATCAAAACCTGAAATTATGGTACCATTGGTTGGTAACGTGAGAGAGCTTGCTGCACAGAAAGCTATTATTCAGAAAACTATTGCAGCTGTAGAAGAGGAAAAAGGTGTAAAACTTAATGTTATGATTGGGACAATGATTGAGGTTCCACGTGCAGCTATGACAGCTGACGAAATAGCTGAAGAAGCTGAATTCTTCTCATTCGGAACAAATGACCTTACTCAGATGGGTTGCGGTTTCTCACGTGATGATGCTGGTAAATTCCTTAAAGACTATGTTGCTAAAGGTATTTATGAGTATGATCCGTTCCAGGTTCTTGACCAGGGTGGTGTTGGCCGCCTAGTACAGAACGGTGTAAAACTTGGAAGACAGACTCGTCCAAATATCAAACTTGGTATTTGTGGAGAACATGGTGGTGAGCCAAGATCTGTTGAATTCTGTCACAGAGTTGGTTTGAACTATGTATCATGTAGTCCATTCCGTGTACCTATTGCCAGATTGGCTGCAGCACAGGCTGCTATTAAAGATGCATAATTTCATCTTTAAATAGGTTGATTAAAAAGCGTCTCTAAAGGAGGCGCTTTTTTGTTTGCCCAGCAAAGCTGGCAAACCCGTCATGCAGAAAGAAGCATGAAACACCCAGTTCAGGGGGAAGTTAATCCGAATTGCAAGGGCTTTACTGGTAACGGTATTGTCTGAAGGAAGCAATAGGAAGTAAACAGTACATAACGAAAGTGAACCTGCTTCGGCGCTGTTGGTAGGTAAGCGTGCAAAATATCGCAAAGCCTGATACCTGAACATACCAATAGTGTGATTGAGGATGAGATTGTTTACAGGGACCAGTGTATTAACTGGGGAAGCCTTATACTGTTCTGTTTTTTTTTACAGATATTGATGTTCAAGCAGAAATGTAAGACTGATAGATGTGGTGTGAGGTGGCAGATGAACCCGTAGTAGTGATGAAATTTCTGCCTGTGAAAGCTGGTAACAGACTGGAGGATAAAACAGAAATGATTAACTGCCTATCAGTTAAATGCAGTATTATTCAAAAGATATGCTGTAATGCGAAGGGGTGAAGTTAATTTGAAAACTGATATTATACATTTAACCTGATAGAACAGAACACAAACTATCCAACGGGATGGAGTCCTTTACACATGGTTGAAGTGGAAGCTTCACACTGTGTGTTTTGACTGTTCATCAGAGTAAGTACGGTCAACAGATATATATTGCCATTCAGGATAGAAAGTATCTGCCCGCACTGAAGGTCAACTGAATGTTCAATTTAGGAGAATGGATAAATCAGTGCAGTAACCATAAAAAGGAATAATGAATTGAAATATTACAGTTTATATGACAGAATGCTGAACCGTAAGAACCTTACAGAGGCATTCCACAAAGTAAAATCAGCGAATGGAGCTCCCGGCATAGACGGGCAGTCCGTCAAAGATTTTGCCGTTAATCTTGATGTTGAAATTGATGAACTCCTTTTTGAGCTGAAGAATAAAACCTATAAATCCAAGCCTGTAAAACAGGTGTCAATTCCGAAGAAAAGCGGAGGTGAAAGAATTTTAGGAATCCCTTCAGTTCGTGACAGAGTTGTACAGCAGGCTCTGCTTAACATACTTCAGCCAATATTTGATTGTGATTTTCATCCTTCCAGCTATGGTTATAGACCAGGCAGAAGCGGTCATAATGCAATCAGTAAGGCAAGTATGTTTATCCGCAAATACAATATGGAGTGGGTTGTTGATATGGATCTGAGCAGATGTTTTGATACGCTTAATCATGATATAATAATCCAGTCATTTAGAAAATGGATAGTTGATGGAAGTATTCTCAATTTAATAAGAATATTTCTTGAAAGCGGAGCAATGAAAGACAGTGTTTTTGCAGATACAGATACAGGTAGTCCGCAGGGCGGAGTAATCAGTCCTTTTATAGCTAATGTCTATCTTGATCATTTTGATAAATTCATGATGAACAGAAATTATCGAATAGTACGTTATGCTGATGATATCCTGGTATTCTGTTTTTCCAAGAGCGGAGCTTATAATGCACTTGCAAAAGCAACGGATTATCTTGAAAAGGACTTAAAGCTTACAGTCAATAAAACCAAAACACATGTTACACATTCCTGTATGGGAGTAAAATTTCTTGGTGTTGAAATACATACCAATTTTACAAAGATTCAGGATTGCAGATTAAAGGAGTTTAAGAATAAAATTAAACGCCTGACCAAACGTAACAGCGGAGGTAATCTTGGCGGCATGATAAAAGTTTTAAATCCAGTTATCAGAGGATTTGCCTACTATTTCAGAATTGCAAACTGTAAAAGAATCTACAGAGAGTTGATGAGTTGGATCAGACACAGGCTTAGAGCAAAACAGATGAAGCTTTGGAAAACTCCAAAGAAACTTCATAGGAGGCTTAGACAGCTTGGCTATAACGGCAACTTTAAGAAAATCAAAATGTCTTCATGGAGAAATTCTTCAAGTCCACAGGCTCATTATGCTATTCCAAATTCTTTCTTTGATGAAAGTGGACTGTTTGACATTTACAAAGTACAAACTGGTATTACTGTTCTATTAAAATAGAATAATAATTAACATGAGCCGTATACGAGGACCGTACGTACGGTTCTGTGAGAGGGATAAGATAAGAGTTATAGCCTTATCTTACCCTACTCGATTATTAAATTTATGGAGAAGAAACCGATGAATAATTATAATCTTAAAGAAGTTTTTACGATTGCTGAAGAAATTGAAGATAACGGGGCTGCTTTCTATAATAAAGCTGCTGAGATCTTCAAAGATAGTGAAGAGATATATAAACTTCTCAAACTTCTTGAAGAAGAGGAGAAATATCACGGGGATATTTTTAGAAGATATAAAGAGATGTATGCTGCTGATAGTGAATATAATGATGATTTGGATGAGACAAGTCGTAAATACATAAACTCTTTAGCTTCTCAGTATGTATTCAACAAAAGTAATCATAAAAATGAGTTAACTGAATCTTCTTCTAAAGCGGATGTTTTTGATTTTGCAATAGAAAGAGAAAAAGATGCGATTCTTTTTTATCTTGGAGTTAAAAGTACAATGAAGAATCAAAAAGACATTGATGCAGTCGAAGTTATGATTCGTGAAGAACAAAGGCATTTAGCTGATCTTACTACTTATAGAGAAAGATATGAGTATTTACTGAAATAGTCAAAACTATTTAGCCGATAAAGTGATGTATGCGTTGAACGTCTTTATCGGTTATTTTTATAAATTTTATTCCAACATCATATCTATTGCCGCCTTTCATTTCCAGATTGTAGTGATAATTCCATGCAATACGTCCCATAGCAGTGACCGGAGGTGCACCGTCTGGAAGTTCGAGAGTTATAAGTACTTTTTTGTTTATTTCAATAGGATGAGATAGGATAACGCAGACTCCACCAGGGCCAATATTTCTTGTTGGATATTTATGACCGTTATCTGTTGTACTAAAGCGAAGGATGCAGGAAACTAATATATTCAAACGCAATTTTTCACGTTTTTCTTCTGTCCTTGAATCATCGATATTCATTTTTCCTACACATTAAATTTACTATTTACATTAGACTCTTTGCAAAGCCTGTAATAATATTTTACAATATAATTATATTTTGCTTATCGTCAAAAAACAACAGTTTATATAAGTCTAATAACTACAAAAAGTTGATTAATTTTATGTATACAATATATTTATACTTTTTATTTGTATGGAAATTAGATTATGTATTTTAATGACACGAATTATTCCGGATAAATTTATGGTAACCAGCATAGAGAAACTGTTTTCAGAAAGATATTTAGAAGCCTATAATGAAGGATTGGCTTCTTTTCTTGTAAAAAATAGAAATAGGAACATAGGCACTATGTTTGCTGCTGAGCGTGGTGTTTATTATGTTCATATACTATTTAGAATGCTATGTTTTAGACGTGAACATGAACTTGAACCTCTTAATGATGAGATTTACTTTTCTGTAAAAAGTGCTCAGGAGAGTGTTTGCGAAGATGAATATAATGTTGATACATTCAATCATGATATGCAGCAGCTTTTAGATTGGAAACTTATTGAGAGAAGAATTGAGAAAGAGAGGCTTCGTGGATATAAAGATGCCAGGAGACAAAAGTTCAGATTTAGATTAAATGAAGAAACTGTATCTTTTTTAGTTTGGTTAGAGGATCGATTAAATTCTGACATTGAAGATAAGACAGAAGATGCAAGAAATCTGCTTCTGGATTTAGCAGGGAGGCTCAAGGAGATATCCAGAGATTTAAATCGGGTGTCTGTTCAGAATATTAACGAGAATGATGAACTAACATTGAGAACAGCTAGAACCGTTGTTTATAATACTTCCTGCCTAAGTAATCTTACATTTAAAATAAGTAAACAGTTAAACGATTTAAATGCAAATTTACTATTTTTCCTTGTAAAAAATTACAATATTGAGGAAGCAAAAAAAGCAATAGATATTCTGGATTTCTATTCAGGTGCTTATCTTTCGCAGGTTTATAAACTTAGAACAGAGATATTAGATGATTTGGAACAAATAACCTTATCGTCTGAAAGTAAAATTAAGATAAAAAAATGCCATGAGATAATGGAAAGTGAATTTGTTGGACTTCCTAGTATGGCAAAAGTTTCAAGATATGACAAAAAACCAACTCTTGTTTTTAAAAATATTTTAGAATTCTATTCTAGTAAAGGCAAGTTGGATACCTTGTGCGAGCGGATTAATCAGTCAGCAATGAAAGTCTGGGGTAAACTAAGTGCCCATCTAAGAGAATTAGAACGTAGTAATACCAGACTGGAAGATTTGGATTCGAGGTTGCATGAGCTTGCGGAATTGGATGAAAATGATGTACCGAAAAAATTCCTTATGGATCTTTTGTCTCCAGCATATATGAAGTATGATCCTAATTACTGGGATGACCATGAGGATGCAGATCCTCCTGTATTAAAAAGGTATAGTAAACATCACACGAGGATCCCAGGAAAATATATCCCAAAGAAAACTGTATCAGATAAAAATAAAGATTTTGTTTCAGTAGAACAGGCCAAATTAAATGAACTTGAAAATTGGATTAAAACAAATCTGCCTGGTATTGTGAATGAAGTTTCCATTTCTGACGGGAAATATGAGAGTATTGAAGATTTAAAAAAGATAGTAGAACTTATTAAGGCCGGGTATTTAGGTAATGGTAAGAAGTTGTGTAATATTAACCTAAAGCTGAAATTCGATAAACAGAAAAGCGAACAGATAGCTGTAAGGAATATGGCACTGGAGTGCAAGTCAATAAAACTTCACAAATCAGTAGAGAAAGAATTTTAATAGATATGGAACTTAGACTGCTTGAAATAATAAAGAAAAGTCCTGATAAGGTAAAGGCTATTCTGAATATATTGCTTGAAAGTCCTTATTTTTATGTTGACGACTCAGAGGAATATTTTAGATTTTTAAATAGATATAAAAATGAATTTGGGGAATTTTTTAAACAGATGTATGATTGGGAACTCATTATGGATTCCAAATGTGCAAGGCTTTATAAAAATAAATGGTATAATGAGAAAATTAAGTTAGGTGATAGACAACAGTTCAATTTTAGAAGGCGCGATGAATGTATTGCATTTATGTGTCTGCTTAAGTTTTATGAAGAACAGTTAGTAGAAAATAACATGACAGCAGAGGATAAGGAAAACCTGAAATTTGAATTTGGAGATCTGCTGCAGTACTGCCATAAGAAATTTAATGAACTTTTTCCTGATAATAACAATTTATATTCTGAAGAATATATACGTGCAAAAGTTTTGCGTCCTATTATGCCCGAATTAATAAAATTTAGGTTTATTCAACTTTGTAAGCCGGACAGCGGAGTTTCGTCTTTGAAATTTGATCAGTATATTTATGAAGCGCTTCCGGCTCTGAATCATTATAATGCCTCCAGATTGAATGATGCTGTGTATACTGATATTGAAGACGAAGTGTCAGAACAAACTGATGAGAGTGTGTATGAATCTGAAGAAGAGGGAAATGAAGTCTAATGAATGCATTACATAAATCTCAAAAATATTATATTAATAGAATTAGACTTATTAACTTTCATAATTTTACAGATGAACTGGTTGATGTAAAAGATGGTGGACATCTTTTTATTCTTGGAGATAATGGTTCAGGTAAAACAACACTTTTAGATGCTGTACATTATGTGCTAACAGCAGGCGAAAGTCTTGAGTTGAACTCTGCTGCCCGTATTGCCGGCAGTAAAGCTCAGGGAAGAAGAGTACAGGATATTATTACACGTTATAATATTGATTCAGGACATTTAAATCCAAATGGTGCTATTACATATGCTGCTTTAGAGCTTATAAATTCCAATAATAAGTCTATTGTTGCTGCAATTGGAATGATGGTAAATTCTCCTACTGATAATATAAACAGATGGGGCATTGTCAAAAACGGAAAGCTTGAGGATATTCCTTTTATCAGTGATACTCTCGAGGGCCCCAGACCGAAAACGGGGCAGGAAATGAAAAAAGAAATAGGTAGTGCAAACTGTTTCCTGCAGCTTCAGAGATACAAGAATGTTTTGGCAGATAAACTTTTTGGAGGATTGGAGCAGTTTAGTGAGTTTTGTCGTTTTCTAAAAATAGGTAAAGCATATAGAGAAATAGCATCGCAAACAACAGATTATCATGAGTTATTTAAAAAACTTTTACCTACTCCCGGCGTTGATAGGTTTGAGCGTGTTATTGATTCTTTAAACAAATTGGATTCAAGCAGAAGTGATATTGATGCATTGATAGGAAAGAAAGATTATATAACAAGTTTAGCCCGGCTGCTTGATGAGTTGAAATATAAAAAGAAGCTGGTTGCGGCATTTGAGTGTATGAAACTTGAATTTAGTGTTAACGACATAAAAGACTCAATTGAACTTAAAGAGAGAGAAGTTATAACTCTAAATGAGCAGCTTGCTAAATTTTCTTTAAATATCAAGAGTTTAACTAAAGATAGAGCTGCGCTTGAAACACAACTTGATGATTATAAGCAGCGTGATAGTTCAGGACTTGTTAGACAGGAATCTGAATTAGCTAAAAAAATTGAACTTTTATCTTCAAGTCAGAAAAAGTTTCAATTAGAACTCGATGGTAAGAAAAAAGAACATCAAACAATAAAGAAAAAGCTTGAAGAAATTTATGCAAGCATTTTAGCTGAACTGAAAGGTGGTTTTACATTTTTTAGTGAGATAAGTCCGGAGCTGCCTTTTTCGATAGGAGAACTAATTGCATCAATTGATAAGTGTCTTCATGAAGATAGCATAAAGATATTTTTTGAGTTACTGTCAAATATTAATTTAACACCTTATCAAGAGTTACTGTTAAAGCATACAACAGATACTACTATTGCGTTAAAAGAGACTACCGGAATAATAGATTCACTAAATACACAAATGTCAGAGCTGGAAACTGAGCTTGAAAAGCTTGAGTCAACAGAAGAAGCTGTACCTTATATTGATAACTTTACTGATACTTCAGAAACACTCAGATCAAATATGATAAAATATAAGCCTCTTTATCTCGGGCTTGAGTGGAATTCCGGAATTACAGAAGGCGAAATGAATTTTATAGAAGAGTTTATCGGGGAAGATATTCTTGCTTCATTTATTATAAGAAACGGACAGTTTGAAGATGCAGCCCAACTGATTCTAAACGATAACTTTTTGGGAACAAGACTTATTGATGAAGAAATTTTGCTTAGTTCTAAATTGGAGTTACCTTCCTGGATAAAAAAATATTTTAGTTTAAAAAACTCAGATCCTCTTTGTATTAAATCTCTTGTGCATGAATTATATTCAGACAAAGAACCTGGATTTAGTTTTGATAATGAGGTATTAGCATTTAGAAGTCACAAAAGGCGTCTGATTGGAAAAGAAGCTTTTTTAATTGGTGAAAAAAACAGAAAAAAACAAATTAAAAATCAGATTAAAGAAATAAAAGCTGAATTAGGAGATTTAAAAGTAGGTTTCAGTAATGTTGAGCAGGAATTTAAGAAAATAAAACTTAAGAATAAAAAGTTGAAAAGCCTTGAAAGCGGGTTAAAGAAGTGTGACTTAATCTTTAGTAAAAGTGCAAATAAATATTCAACATTGAAACTGGAATTAAAGCATTGTGATGAAATTGTAAATGATAGACAAACCAAAGTAGAAGAAAACAGTAAAGAGTTGCAGGATTCATTAAAACGCCTTTCTGAAATCAGAGAAATTATATCTGAAGAAGGTTTGGAAAATCTTGAAGAAAAAATTAATTCAGTTATTACTCAAATAAAAAATATAGATAAGCAGGCTGATATCCAAAAAAATGAGTGTGGTAAACTGGAACAGAAGCTTGAAGGTTCAAAGTCATTCATAAAAGATAAGTCGAATGATTTAGAGGAGAGTGAAGAGAAACTTAATGAAAAAGTTGAGTTCTTCAAATCCATCTATAAAGAGGTTGGTGTATTAACTGAGTACTTAAAAGAATTAAGACATCTAGAAAAAGTAGGGTCATTAATCAAGTGTTCAGGCTTGATTAATAAATATTCAAATGAAAAAATAATACTCACCACCAGGCTTAATGAAAGAGTTAGGGATAAAGATCTTGGCATGCAATATAATTTTACATTTTATGATGAAGAGAATATGCTGATCGATAGGCAGGGGCGTTCGGTTTATGATATCCAGAAACAATATGAACTGGATATTAAAGATATGCAGGAAGTTATTAATGAAAAGACTAGTGAACTGTTTAAAAAAATTATAATGGATGATCTAGTTCGTTTTCTTAAAGAAAGAATTAATCATGTCGAAGATATGGAAAGAAATGTTAATGACATTCTTAGAAAAAGGCTTTTCGGAAATAATAAATACTCTTTGAAAATCAGACCAATTGATAAATATAAAAACCTGGTAAAAATAATTAAAACATATTCTCCATTAAATAATGAGACTGAAAAAGAATTAAGAGATTTTTTTGATTACTACAGACAGGATATTGTTGAAACTGAACCTGGTGAAATTCCTGAAATTCTGGATTACAGGAATTGGTATGGATATGAAATGCTGGTAAAATCTTCTGATTCAGAGGGAAAAGTTCTTAATAAGTATGTTAAGAACATTGGTTCCGGTGGCGAACAGGCTGTTCCCAATTATCTTTTGGTTTTAACAATTGCACATTTTATTTATCAGGGATCAAGTATTAAGCTTCCGGTGCTACTTTTCGATGAAGCTTTTTATGGTATTGATGCCGGAAGACGAGATCAGCTGATGGGCTTTGCTGGAGATATTGGATTACAGGTGATTATTGCTACACCTGATCAGGATGGTGTAAGACAGGAAATAATGTATTCAACATCTCTTTTTATCAGGAAAGATAGAGATTTTAATATTCAGATTCAACCTGTATATTGGACCAATCCGGATGGAGATAAACAGGAAACATTTGAGTTTATTGAACAGAATGAAGGTATGAAAGTAGGTGAAGTTCAGTAATGTCTGAAAATCAGTTATTGAATATTATTAATGAAGCGGCTAAAAAGAACCCTGATCTAATCGTTTTTTTTAAAAGAGTTTGTAAAAATTATAAATTAAAACGTAAGCTTCAGAAGACAATTGAATTTAGTCTAAGTGAACGCTCTGGTGTTGCTGATATATTTGCTGATAATTATATAAAAGCCAATAAACTATACTTAGAAAAAGCAATTAAAGATAGTGATTTTGAGGAAAGTTTATTTATTCAGTCAATTTTTAAACTAACTGGCATTGAACTAAATGAAGAAAAAAATGGAAGTGCAGCTGAAGTTCTTTTGTTAAAATTAGAATCTTATTTTCCCCGCCTAATATATGTTCATGAATATTTATCGTTAAATGTTCGAATGTTAAATAAATACTCATATGACCAACTTGAAACGGCTTGCAAAATAACAACAGAACTTTTAGCAGACAGTAATATTAAAGATTTTTCAACACTTGGTGCAAATCATTGTACTGATTCAAAATCTATTAGAAAAAATACTTTGCTTTATAGTCTTATTGCAGATTTTGTTAATTGTGAAGTTAACCTTGGCTATGATTCAAATATGTCAAGAAAAGATGCATTTGAAATTGTCGGAGTGTCTGATAACCCAACTGCAATAAAGGTGTCTATATTTGCCCCTTTAATATATAAACATAAAAGTGGAATTCTATTTGATTGGGTTAAGAAACTATGGGAACATGGTGAATCTGCTGTCTTAAGTTTAGAGAATATTCAAAGTATTACTGATTGCTGGTTGGAGGATAATACTGAAAGTAGAGAAATTAAATTAGTAACATGCGAAAACGAATCACCCTTTAATTTTATGATAAGAAACGAAAAAATACCCGTGATTTATACTGCCGGTTACCCAAACAGTGCTGTTAAAGTTTTAATAACATTTTTATCAGAAAGTATTGATCAAGTATATCATTGGGGTGATAGTGATTTAGATGGTTTGAAAATTGCAAACATTATAAATAAAATTTGCAATGTTAAATTATGGCGTTGTTCAATTGATGATATTAGCAAAAATATTGGCAAACTAAAGAAAGTAAATATGGTAAAAAAGAGAGAGATAGAAAACTTTATAACTAAAAATCCTGATTTTAAGTTTAGATCGGAATTGGAGTTTACTTTGAAAAACGGTTGGTTGGAACAGGAAGCTTTTCAACTAACGATGAACAATTAACAATGTTAAATGCAGTGTGAAAATTAAGGATTAGAAGCTTTGTGATCCAACTATTTTAACGACTTTAACTACTTTAGATCTTAATTATGAAAAATATTTTATTTGATTTAGATGGAACAATTATTGATACGAAAGAAGGGATCATCTCTTCTTTGCTATATGCATTGAAAGAATTAGGTTTTGATGAAATACCTGAAGCTGATGATTTGTTTTGGTGTATTGGACCTCCTCTGCAGGAAAGCTTTTCTATTTTGCTTAATACAAAAGAAAAAGCCAAGGTTGATGAAGGTGTTAGACTTTATAGAGTGAATTATAATAAAAAGGGAATTTATCAGTTTAAGTTGTATGACGGGATTGTCGAAACAATTAAACAGCTAAATCAAAAAGGTCTTAATACTTACATTGCTACATCTAAACCTAAAATAATGGCAGAAAAAATTATTTCGTACCTGGAACTGAATGACCTTTTTAATGGGATTTATGGAGCTGAATTAGATGGCATCAGGTCTAAAAAGGGAGTTTTAATCTCTTACCTTATAGAAAAAGAGAAACTTGATAAAAAAGATACTATTATGATTGGTGATAGAAAACATGATATAATCGGAGCAAAAGAGAATAATATTAAATCTTGCGGTGTGACATACGGTTATGGCTCAAATGACGAACTTATAGAAAATGGGGCTGACTATATTGTCCATTCTCCCAAAGATCTGCTCGACATCATAAAAAAAAGAGGTGCTTATAATGAATAATAATTGCAAAAATTATATATTAGTTGGCGGTAGGGTAGTTGATCCTAAAAACGGTGTTGACAAAATTATGGATATTGGCATAGAAAATGGCCTTGTCTGCAAACCCGAACAAGTTACAAATCCAAAGATTGTAAATGTGCAGGGGTTGATTATTGCTCCGGGTTTTATTGATATTCATGTTCACTTGCGTGAGCCGGGTGCTGTTGATAAAGAAACAATAAAAACAGGTTCCATGGCAGCAGCAGCAGGTGGATTTACCACTATTCTTGCCATGCCGAATACTAAACCCGCGACAGATTCTGTAGATACTATTGAGTTTTTAAAAAGAAATGCTGAAGAAAATGCTATTGTTAATGTTCTTCCATCCTGCTGCATTACAAAAGGGCTTGAAGGCAAAGTAAGAACTGATCTTGGTGAACTAAAAAGGGCAGGGGCAGTAGCAGTAACAGATGATGGAAAGTGTGTTCATAATAATCAATTAATGTATCAGGTTCTTAAAGATTCAAAATCATATGGACTTGTTGTTCTTGATCATTGTGAAGATGATAACCTTGCCGGAGGAGGGGCTGTACATAAAGGCTGTTGGGGTGATAAATGTGGTCTTAAAACAATTCCTTCTGCATCAGAAGTTGTTATGGTTGCCCGTGATATTATTCTGGCAGAGGAACTTAAAAGCAGTATTCATATACAGCATGTAAGTGCAGTAGAAAGTGTTATCTATATTCGCGAAGCGCAAAAGAGAGGAGTTAAAGTAACAGTTGAAGCTACTCCTCATCATATTACTTTAACTGATGAGTGTGTAAAAACTTTAGATACTAACTATAAAATGAATCCACCTCTGAGAACAGAAAAAGATCGTCAGGCAATTATAGAAGGTTTAAAAGACGGGACAATTTCTGTAATAGCTACGGATCATGCTCCTCATACTGAATCTGATAAGTCTGTGGACTTTGCTCATGCTCCGTTTGGAATTATTGGTCTTGAAGCCGCAGTACCTGTATGTTTAACTGAGCTTTATCATAAAGGTATATTAAATTTGTCTGAATTTGTGTCAAAGTTTACCAAAGGTCCTGCAGAAGTTCTAAATATTGAGGCAGGTTCGATTGAGTTTGGTAAGAAAGCAGACCTTACAATTATTGATGTGGACATAAAACATAAAATAGACAAAAATAAATTCTATTCAAAATCCAGAAATACTCCTTTTCATGATTGGAACGTAAAAGGTAAAGCTGTTGCTACAATTGTGAAAGGTAAATTTATTTATAGTGAACTGGAAGAAATAGATGGTATTATTTAATATTATAGAATAATGCTGTTAACTTTAGAAATTTAAAAAATTATTGTTTTATAGATAAGGACTAATGATTTTTGATGTGCGAAGTAAATCGTTATATATACGATACATGCTAAAAGGTAGGGGCAGCTGCAATGCTATTAACTTAAGGGTTTATAAAAAATCAAGCAAAAAATTAAAGAAATACGTATTTTTAAATATCCAATATCCAACACGGAATAATCAATATCCATGTCAGCTAAAAATTTTTTGTATAATACACTATAAAATTCATGATCATTGGATATTCAGTGTTGAATATTGGATATTGTAATCTGGCAAAAAATATAAAAAATCAAGCGGAAATACAAATTTAATTTAGGAGCTGTGATTCTGGAGGGAAACGCTCTGTCGTTTCCGAACGACCGATTGCATTGACAGGAAATGCAGTAATATACGAAAGATAAAACTTTTGAATGCAGAGAATGCACAGGGCGTTGGTTTTGACCAGGCTATTCGCCTGATGGGCGCCACAAAACCATTTATCCCTGCGAATAGCAGGGCTCCAGTATTTAATTTAAAGCGGAATGGAAAGCGGCATCTGCTAGGCCGTTTTTATATAAAAGTTTTTTTCTGAAAAATAATAAATAGTTAACTTGAAAAATAATGAGGGCTTAAGTTAATGACATTGGGGACAGCTGTCCTCAGCTGACCGTGTTCAGTGTGTTAATCATAATTCTGGATGAATACATTACGCAGTGTGTGGCACCTTGAGGACAAGACGCTCTATTATCTAAAAAGCAGGGGCAGCTGCAATGTAATTAACTTAAATTTTATTAAAAATTAAAGTTGTTTTATGAGTTCAATATCTATTTCTGATGATTCAGCCAGTAAATTAATATCAACACCTTTATTTTTGAGTTTTCTTATCATTGTTAAAATAGCTTCTTCTTCTGAGTTTCTGCTGTTTTCTATTCTTTCTGTAATATCGCGTTCAATAAATGCGATGCATTTTTTGCCTAAAAAATCTTTAGTGGTTGATTTGGCTTCAACCCATCTGACAGTTCCGTCTGCACGAATAATTCTACAGGTTTCAATACTGCCGTATTTCCATGATTTATTGTTGAATATTTTATTTCTGATATCTTTATCTTCAGGGTGTACACACTGTTCAAACCAGAAGTCAGGATCATCATAAAACTTGTAAGGTAAATATCCGTAAATTCTGAATACAGATTCGGAAACATACAGCAGATTCCTGGAAGGGGGAAATTCTTTTATCCATACAACATCATTTGAGGCGTTTAACGCCTGTTCAAGCATTCTACTTTTCTCAATTTCATGCTTTCGTTCTGTTATATCCCTATTTATTGAAATACAACATTCATTTCCCAGATAGGTTTTCTTAGCAATATTTCCTTCAATCCACCTGATTTCACCATCGGGCTTGATTATTCTATATGTTCTTCTGTCGGGCCATTGTTTCTCTCTTATGAAACGACCTTCCTGGGCTCTGTCATCAGGATGAACACAGACATTAAGAAAGAAATCAATTAACCCACCTTCGTAAAATTTCTCTATCGGATATCCGAAAAAGTTTTCATAAGCATTGTTTACATATATATATTTGGAAGTTTTGTTATTATATATAGAAAGACAGTCTTTCATTGCATCAATGTAGATACCTAGAATTTCTCTGGTTCTTCCAATTTTCTTCCTGTCTGTGATATCGTTAATAACACCAATGATGCCGGCAATTTTTTTATTTGAATCAAATATTGGAAATTTAGAGAAAAGTCCGAATTTTTTCTTTCTTGTGCCGGGTATATAACCATCTAGATTTGTAATAGGCTGTCCAGTAGCTATAACGAGCTGATCCTGCTCCGTTACTTCTTTAGCTTCCGAAGAACTGAATAGGTCTTCGTCTTGTTTTCCGCTAATATTAAAACTTTCACTAAGAGATAAATTCTTTAAAAAAGCATCATTTGCAAGCAGGTAATTCTGGTTTATATCTTTTATGTATATTATAGATTCAATAGATGACAGTATTGCATTGGTTATTAGGCTATACTGTGATAAATATTCATATTGTTCGTTTATTTTGGAAACCATATATTTGAACTGAGATACAGCTTTTCCGGCATGTTTTCCGTAGTCTCTTCCCCAAAGCTGTATTGAGTCGGATAAGTTAAGATCTGACTTCTGGAATTCTGATGTAAGATTTGAAATTTCTTCTACAGGAACTTTTAATACTTTTGCGAGTTTTCTGACTTTTTTTTCAGGTGGAGTTTTATTGCCTTTTTCCCAGTGCCATAAAGTAGATACTGAAATATCCAATTTTTGGCAGAATGCTTTTGTCTGTAAACCTGTAGCCTCACGTAATGGGCGAATTTTTTCAAAATATAATTTCATTAATACTCTCCCTAATTTTATGCAATAGCAGTTTATAGAAGTAATTGTAAAACTCCCCTTTGTTTCCAGTACCATAAGTATATTTTGCAATTAATTCTATGCTGTACAATATTGTCTTAAATTGCTTAAAAGTAAAACGATTTTTTGACTTTTGATCAAATAATCGTTTTATTTAATGGGATTTTTGAGATTTTTCTTAGAAAACATCTTATGAAAGAATAATTTAGTTACATACAAAAATTAAGTTGTTTAAAACTAAATTGAAAGGGAGATGAATATGACTGATAAACTTAATCTTGAAAAAACTTTCTGTGAATATGAAAAAGCCAAAAAATTGATACCTGGAGCTGTTTTGGGTATTAGAAGGCCATACAATTTCGTAGAAGGCGAATTTCCGATTTTTTTTGAAAGCGGTAAAGGCGGAAGAGTAAAAGATATTGATGGCAATGAATATATAGATTATCTTTGTGCTTATGGACCAATTATTCTTGGTTACAGAGAAGAAGAAGTAGATAATGCTGTAATTAAACAGATTCAGGAAAAAGGTTTCTGTTTTTCTCTTACACAAACCTATCAGAATGTACTTGCAAAAAAACTCACAGAATTGATACCATGTGCCGAAATGAGTCTTTTTGTTACCACAGGTTCGGATGCTACGACATGTGCTACAAGAATTGCAAGATCCTATACTGGAAAAGACAAAATTATGAGATGCGGTTATCATGGATGGCATGACTGGTGTGTAGAAGTAAAGGGTGGTGTTCCGGAAAAGCTTTATGAAGATGTACATGAATTTAAATATAACGATTTAAGTTCTTTAGAAAAATTGCTTGAGGAGCATGGTGACAATACAGCAGCAGTTATTATCACTCCATTTGGGCATCCTCTTGCTGCAAGAATGGAAGAACCGAAATCCGGATATCTTGAAGGGGTAAAAGAATTGGCACATAAATATGGAGCTGTTCTTATTTTTGATGAAATTAGAACTGGATTTAGAGTTTCAATAGGTGGTGCACAGAAATATTATGGTGTTACTCCTGATATGGCTGTTTTCGGCAAAGCTATGGCTAACGGTTATCCAATAGGTGCTGTTACCGGTAAAAGTGAAATCATGAAAGAGGGTGAAAAGAAAGTTTTCATTTCATCAACATTTTTTCCAAACAGTCTTAGCTATGTTGCAGCTCTTAAGACTATTGAAATACTAGAGAGAGACAACGTATTGGATAATATTTGGGAAAAGGGCAGATATTTCATGGATGGAATCCAGAAACAAATTGATAAATATGATGTTGGAGCAAACTTGAACGGTATTCCGCCAATGATGTTTATTACTTTTGATAAGAATGAATCCGGCTCCTATAAAGCAAAAAGAAAAGATTTCTATACACAACTAATAAGAAGAAAAGTCTTTTTACAACCTTATCATCATGGCTATATCTGCAATAGTCATACGAAGGAAGATCTTGATTACACAATAAATGCAATTGGTGAAGCATTTGAGTATGTTAGCAAAAAATATAACGATTAATAGTGGTTTTAGGGAGTAATATTGAAGTTAATGCAGTGGTTAGGGGATTTAATAGGGATTTGTAATAGGGATATATGCCCTGCTTCTTCAGTATTTTTTAACTTAATGTTTAAGTTGTTTGAGGTTAATGATGAAAGATAAAATTATTTCCGCTGATAAAGCAGCTGAATTAGTAAATGATGGGGATACTTTGATGATAGGTGGTTTTCTTTCATGTGGTGCTCCTCATTTTTTGATAGAAAAACTTTGTGAGCAGGGCAAGAAAGATTTAACTATTATAAGCAATGATACAGGTTTTGCTGCAGATACAGAGCATAATAAAGCTGGAATAGGTAAACTGATTGTCAATAAACAGGTTTCTCATGTAATAACATCGCATATTGGAACAAATAGAGAAACTGGACGCCAGATGAATGAAGGAGAAACTAAAGTTACTTTAGTTCCCCAGGGAACATTGGCTGAACAGATAAGAGCTGAAGGTTGTGGACTTGGCGGAGTTTTAACTCAGACTGGTCTAGCGACAGAAGTTGAAAACGGCAAAGATAAGATTGTTATTGATGGCAAAGAGTTTTTGCTGGAAAAACCTCTTAGGGGTAATGTTGCACTTATTCATGGCGCAATTGTGGATAAAAAAGGTAATATATGTTATAGCAAAACGGCAAGAAATTTTAACCCGCTTATGGCAATGGCATGTGATACTGTAATTGTTGAAGCTGCTAAAATAGTTGAAGTAGGTGAAATTGATCCGGAAAATGTGGTAACGTCAAGAATTTTTGTTGATTATATAGTTGATGGGGGAGGGCAGTAGAATGAATCCTAAAGAATTTATTGCCAGAAGAGCAGAAAGAGAACTTCATGACGGAGATGTTGTAAATCTTGGAATTGGCTTACCGACTTTGGTAGCAAATTATCTTGAACATGGTAAAGATGTTACATTTCAATCAGAGAATGGTATCATGGGATTGGGGAAAGCTGCAAAACCCGGAGAAGAAGACTATGAGTTGACGAATGCGGGCGGACAACCGGTTACAACACTGCCTGGAGCAATGTATTTTGATTCTGCAACATCTTTTGGTATTATCAGAGGTGGACATGTGGATGCAACTATCCTCGGTGCATTGCAGGTTAGCCAGAATGGAGATATTGCTAACTGGAAAATTCCAGGGAAAATGGTACCTGGTATGGGGGGAGCTATGGATTTGGTTTCGGGAGCAAAGAGGGTTATTGTTGCAATGATTCACACACAGAAAGGTACTCCAAAAATAATGAAAGAGTGTACTCTTCCATTAACAGCTGCCGGTAAAGTTACTGATATTATTACTGAAATGGGTGTGTTTAAAGTAACAACTGAAGGATTGGTCCTTATTGAAATAGCACCTGGCGTTACAGTAGAAAATATTGAGAATGCTACTGATGCGGAGTTTATAGTTTCAGATAATCTTAAAACAACTGAATTTAAAAACTGATAAGGGGATTAAGTTATGAATAAGATGATAATAACAGCTGCTGTCTGTGGCGCTGAAACAACTAGGGAACATAATCCAAACCTTCCTCTGACCCCTAGACAAATAGCTGAAAGTACTTATAAATGTTATTTGGCCGGTGCTTCTATTTGTCATTTGCATGTACGTGACAAGCAGGGTAATGCTACTATGGACGTAGATATTTTTAAAGAAGCAATGAAGCTGATCAGAGAAAAATGTAATATCGTAATCGAAGTTACAACTGGCGGTGGTGTCGGTATGTCAGATGAAGAACGTCTTGCTGTTACTGATTTGAAGCCGGAAATGGCATCTTTAGACTGCGGGACAGTTAACTTTGGAGACGATTATATAATCAATACTCTGCCTTCTATGCGCAGGTTCGCAAAGAAAATGAAAAAGTTGGGAATAAGACCTACTTTGGAGTGTTTTGATTTATCTCATATTTATTCTGCAAACATGTTGGTCAAAGAAGGTCTTGTAGAACCACCTTTTAACTATAGCTTTGTTTTAAATGTTCCAGGTGCAGCAAAATATGATATTGAAACTCTTGATTTCTTTGTTAGAAGAATACCTAAAGATAGTTTCTGGACTGTGATAGGTGTTGGGGGCAAGGCTGCTCATATGGCTCACTACGGTGCGCTGTCACTTGGTGGTTTTATGCGTGTAGGTTTTGAAGATAATGTTTATTTTGGTAAAGGTGAACTTGCTAAAAGTAATGCTCAACTTGTAAAAAGAGCTGTTGAGATTGCCAAAGGTGGAGGATATGAAATAGCGACACCTGATGATGTAAGGACAATGCTTAAGCTTAAAAATTAAAAAAATGGAGTTGTAAGGAAAGAGAGCTGGTTGTAAAAAGTGTGCTGGAGGCGGAAACGACCACGTTATTAAACATGGCAGGCATCGCCTGTTTCCCTCCATATTGAATTCACCACTGGAACCCTGCTATTCGTAGGGATAAATGGTTTTGCGGCGCCTTTCAGGCGAATAGCTTGATCAAAACCGAAAGCTCGAGGGTCTTGCAATTACCTCACAAATTTATGATAAAATAAATAGGGAGAGAGAGATGAAGAAGGGAAATCCATACGGAACACATAGAGTTATTGAACCTGTAGGTGTATTACCGCAACCAGCTGTTAAAGTTTCTAATAATATGGAAATTTATGATAACGAGATTCGCGTTAATGTTGATATATTAAATGTTGATTCAGCCAGTTTTACTCAAATAAAAGAACAGGCCGGTGGAAGTATAGAAAGTATCAAAGAGATAATTCTTGACCTTGTAAATAAAAATGGGAAATTGAAAAATCCAGTTACCGGTTCAGGCGGGATGTTTATAGGTTGTGTCGATAAAATCGGTGATAGTATAAAAGACAAAGTTAATGTTAAAGAAGGTGACAAAATAGCAAGTTTGGTTTCTCTATCATTAACGCCTTTAAGGATAGATGAGATTATTGAAGTCAGAAAAGAAATTGACCAGGTTGTTATTAAAGGTCAGGCCATTCTTTTTGAATCTGCTATTTACGCAAAACTTCCTGATGATATTGCTCCATCACTGGCTTTAGCTGTACTTGATGTTGCCGGAGCTCCTGCACAGACAGAAAGACTTGGAAAAGAAGGAGATACTGTTGCTATTATAGGTGCTGCCGGAAAATCCGGTATACTCTGTGTTTATGCAGCCAGAAAAGTTGTTGGTTCTAAAGGTAAAGTTATTGGTATTGATTATTCTGACTCAAATCTTGAAATGCTTTCAAAGCTTGGACTATGTGACGATGTTGTAAAACTGAATGCAACTGATGCGGTCGCATGTTATGAAAAAGCAGTTGAGCTTACTAATGGTGAACTTTGTGATGTAGTTATTAATAATGTAAACATACAGAATACAGAAATGGGCTCTGTTTTAATGACAAAAGACAGAGGAACAGTTTATTTCTTCAGTATGGCTACTTCATTTACAAAAGCTGCATTAGGAGCAGAAGGCGTAGGTAAAGACATAGATATGATTATTGGTAACGGATATGCTTATAATCATGCTGAAACAGCACTGAATATTATTCGTGAAAGCAATGATATTAGAGAACTATACGAAAGACTTTATGTGTGAGTATGATTTCAGGTCTTGGAGTCTTGATCTTTGTATCAGGACTTTAAGTTTACACTTGATAAGGTTCCAGCATATTTGGGAAAAATTAGAGGTAAGATTCAGTGAAATATTCTGGATCTTAAATAGTTTGAATAGAAATTTTATCAATCTTTGTTGTGTTAGTTGTATTTTTTAAACAAAAAAAATAAAGGATGGGTTAAATATGGCCAGGCAGTTTAAAAAGGTTGAGTATCGTAATATTCCTCTCTACCAGAACGTAACAGAAGAAGAGTGGAATGATTGGAAATGGCAGCTTAAAAACAGAATTAAAGATATAGAGACACTTCAGAAAGTTATCAGACTTACTGATGAAGAGAAGTGCAGTTTATGTAAATGTCTTGACAAATTTAAGATGGCTATTACTCCTTATTATGCTGCTTTGATGGATAGAGAATATACTCGTTGCCCGGTTAGATTACAGGCTGTTCCTTCGTATAACGAACTTATTTCTCATCCTTCAGATCTGGATGATCCACTTCATGAAGATGTGGATTCTCCTGCGCCGGGCCTGACACATCGTTATCCTGATAGAGTTCTTTTTTTAGCAACGAAAGAGTGTTCTATGTATTGTCGTCACTGTACAAGAAGGCGTACTGTCGGATGTAAGGATAGCGGTTTTAATAAAGAGCATTTTTTACAGGCTGTTGAGTATATTAAAAATACACCTGTTGTTCGCGATGTTGTCATCTCTGGTGGAGATCCTCTTGTTTTACCTGATACTACTATAGAATTCATACTGAAAACATTAAGTGAAATTGATAGTGTTGAAATGATAAGAATCGGAACAAGGACTCCTGTGGTGATGCCTCAGCGTATAACTGATGACCTTGTTAATATTATAAAAAAATATCATCCTGTTTATGTTAATACACACTTTAATACACCTGATGAAATAACAGAAAGCAGTATGAAAGCCTGTGGCAGACTGGCTGATGCAGGTATTAGTCTTTCAAATCAATCAGTACTTTTGAAAGATGTTAATGACTGTCCTCATGTAATGAAAGAACTTATGCATAAACTTTTGCAGATAAGGGTCAGACCTTACTATATTTACCAATGCGACCTTTCTAAAGGAATTTCTCATTTTAGAACTTCTGTCAGGACCGGTCTTAGAATCATGGAAAACCTAAGAGGACATACGTCTGGTATGGCTGTTCCTACTTATGTAGTTGATGCGCAGGGCGGTGGAGGCAAGGTTCCACTTATGCCTAATTATATGTTATCATGGGGAGAACGCAAGTTAATTATCCGGAATTATGAAGGAGTCATCTCTTCATATACGATACCTGATGATACTGACTCTGATTGTGGAAGATGTAAAATTTGCAAGGAAAGAGCAAGTATGCATAAACCAATAGGTGGAATAGCAGCTTTGTTGGAAGGTGATAGGAATGTTATTCAGCCTGAGAACCTGTTAAGAAAAAGAAGAAAGCTGGAGAATGGCTGTAAACAAAAGTCTGAATGCAAACATGTTGTAGATCAATAAGTTATAAATCAGACAAAAAGACAAGGAGAATGTTATGGGGAGTGGAGATACTATTGAGAAGAAAAAAATTGCTTTAATAGCATATTTATTTATGTTTTTTCTTGGAGCTAGCTGGTCTTGTGTCGGTGTAGTGGTAGGAGGTGTTGCTGAAAGCTTAAATGTAGAAGTAGCAACTGTTGTTGCAAGCTTTACTCTAATGACCATATCATGTACAATAATGGTATTTGCTACAACAGGAGTACTGCTTGAATTTTTATCTCTGAAAAAAGTTTCCATTCTGGCTATAATTCTTCTATTTGTTGGAATTTTAATAATAATGATTTCTAACAGTATGACCTTATTCAGTATTGCTCTTTTTGTATATGGGATAGGTTATGGTATGTGCTTTTCTCTGGGATATTATTATGTTGTGTATATAACAGACAATAAATCCAGAGCATCAAAAATGGCCATTATGTCATTAATGTATAGTGTGGGAGCAGCTGTTGCCCCGAAAATCAGCGGTTATATGCTTAACCATGGAATAAGCTGGAATTTGGCATTATCATGTTATACGGTCATCATGCTTATTGCTTTGTTTGTAGCATTAAGTGCAAAATTTAAAATTGGAGAAAACGAAAACTCTAATAAGAAGAGTGTAGATGCACCAAAGTTAAAAGTAGGCAAAACCTGGCCTGAAGAAATTATTTCCTGGCCTTTTACTGTTTATCTTATGGGATTTTCGCTTTTTTTGTATGTAGTAGCAGAAACTGTTCTTGTTTTGTGGTTAGTTGTATATGGTAATAAACAAATGGGAATGAGTCTTGATTCTGCCAGTTCACTGCCTGCTGTTTTTTGGACAAGTGTTATTGTAGGGCGATTTATGGCTGGCTATATTTTGAAGAAAATAACTCAGGAATTATATATTTGTATTATCTGTACTATGTCTGGTGGGTTGCTGTTGATATTATCTCTTGTACATGTACATCCTATAGTTGCTTATATGTTAGTTGCTGTTCTAGGAATTGGTTTTGCCGCTGCATATTCGACTATTGCATCAACCGGTACAACCCAGATGCCTCATGCAACTACACGTCTTACAACTGCTATTTTAGGTGCAGGGGCGATAGGGACTGTAGCTGCACCATTGATTTCAAGTCATATTGAAAGAGTTGCCGGATTAAGTAATGTTTTTATATTTTGCGGTTTTTTTATGTTGCTAATAACAGTTTTAGTGATTGTTGTTCAGATAGCAAATAAAGCAAGGGGATATATTCCACAAAATGTTTAATAAAAATTATTTACAGTAAATAGTTTTTAAGGGTAGAAAATTATTTTTGGAGAAAGTCATAATCTTAATAATTAATCTTTTGGAATTTGATTAAGGCTGAAATTAAAGATTTAAGGGAGAGATAATATGAAAAAGCACTATGAAATACCACTTCTTAATGATTATCACAATCATACATCATTTTATATGGCATTAAGAAACTGTCTGGATGTGAGAAGTATTGATGATATTGATGAAGCTTTGGATATGATCAGTAAACTTAATGACAATATTAATGTTGTATTAGGTTGGAGATTTGGTAATCAGAAAAGAGAAGAAATAGAGAAATTGTCTCCTTCATTAATTCTTGATGGTTCTCTTCATAATTATATAATGAACCAGAAGGCAAAAGATATTCTTATTCATGATTATCCAGTAATTGTAAAAAACATTGAAGATATTGAGTGGATTGAGCATAACCTGTATTCTATTATCAAATTTATACCTCAGATAAAAACTATAAACGATAGTGATATTCATGAATTCTTTGATTATATGCTGCATAAAAACCAAATATACAGTATGGAAGACCTACTGCTTCCAAATATTGATTTTATTAAAATGTATGAAAGAACCGGATATAGCCATAGATTAAAATATTGGGTTGATATTAACTCTTATGATAAGCTTGATGATGAGAACAGGAATAAAGTAGAAGGTTTTAAAATCTTTTTGGATGGTGCAATCAGTCCTGAAACAGCAGCACTTAATGGATATATCAATAAGAAAAGCAATGGGGGAATTAAGCTTTATAGTGATGAGGCTTTAATCCGTGATTTAAAATATGCTGAAAAAGAAGGTAGAGCTGTGGCAGCTCATGCGTTAGGTGAATTAGCAATTGAACAGTTGGTTGATATTGTCGAAAAAGAAGACATCAAATTACCGTGTCTGAGAATTGAACATGCTCAATATATATCATATGACGTAGCAAAAAAATGCAAAGATCGTGGTGTTACACTTTCTATGCAGGTTAACTTTTCAGGCGAATCACTATTATTTAAACATAAATTGACTGAAGAGTATTTAAAACGAAATAATCCTTTTAGAATGCTGATTGATGAAGTTGGTTTTGAGCCAGGAAAAGATTTAATTTTTGGATCAGATGGAATGCCTCATGGTGCTGAATCTGCACTTCAGAATTCATTATTTCCTGTATATGATTCACAAAAACTTACATTGGATGAGTTTGTTGCCGGATATTGTCTTAACTCTTTTGAACCGGGTAAGATTTCTTTCGATGTTGAGAATGATAAGGTTGTTGATGTAAAAACTGTGCTCTAAAAAAAGTATTTGATATAATTCGTATTCTGGAGTTTGTAGTTAAAGTGCTTGGTAACAATATATGTAAAAATTTGATTAATAAAACTGTTTTTATTACTGGAAGTAAGAAAAATGCGGGTAAAACCACCTTGATGAACTACCTGCTTCCAATTATAAGAGCAAATGTTAATTCCGTAGCATATCTAACAATTGGTATTGATGGTGAGCATAAAGATATGCTCTTTGGCACACCTAAGCCCAGCGTAAAAGCTGTTAAGGGGGATTTTATTGTTACTACAGATCAGGCGGTTTTTTCTTCTGATGGTGTATTTGAATTTATAGAAGTTTTTCCTTTTAAAACAAAATTGGGAACAATTGTTTTGGTTAGGGCTGTGCGTGAAGGAGAATTGGAGTTAATTGGTGCTGAAAATAATACTCAATTAAGTTTTATTTTAAACTTTTTAAAGAATGAGAATAAAATTAAAATTATTTTAATTGACGGCGCTGTAAATCGAATGACTCAGATCAGTTCAGTCTCTAATTCAGAATTTGTATACGTAATGAAAGTGTCAGCAGGTGATTTAATGAAATCGGTGAATAATATAAAAACTCTTTCATTAATAAAGAATTTTCCGCTTTATAATGCTGATATTCACTCTGAGGATGAATGTTTTGTTTGTGATGGTGCGTTAACAGCTATTAAACTAAATAAGATATCTGATAAGTTCAGTTCAATTTTACTCAATGATTTTACAAAGAATTTTCTTACATGGAATGAGTTAAATGAACTATTGAAGAAAAAGAAGATTTATTATAAGGAAAAGTTTAACCTTAATTGCATTGTAGTAAATCTTTATGATTTAGATCAAAATGAGTTTAATGAGATTTTAAAGAAAAATAATATAAAAGAGAAAATAGTTTTTAATCCGTATAAAAGTTAATTTGTAGTGTATTATATCCAAAACAAAAAATAGTTTTCGAAAAATTAAGCAGTTATTTGAGTTAAATTGCTGCAAAAAAAATCAAAAAACTTAAATACCTCCGGTATAATACATTTCTCTCTGAGGTGTAGTTGTGAATATATTTAAATTTACAGATTTTGATTCATTTTATAAAAATTATAATCCTTTGACTCCATATGGTAAAAATGATAAGTCAAATAAGGAAATCTATACATCTGAAGAATTACTTAATAATGAATACAAATTTATAGATAATTTTATCTGTTTACTATTGGGTGATTCAGATGAAGTGGCTTCTATCGAGTATTATTTAAAAAGAATACCTAAACTTGATTTTCTGGATAACTCATATTATACAGCATCTGAAATTTTTCAGATTAAAAAATTTCTTTTCAATTATAAACAGATATCAGATAAACTGTCATCTGATCATGAAAAACTTTGTTTTCTCAAGTTTAAACTGATAAATCTTTTTGGTAAGCTGGATTTAAATAAAGGTAAAGAAACTTTTTTTCTTAGTGAAAAGTATTCTGATGGTCTTAAACGCGTTAGATTCAAAATTAAAAGGATTGATAAAAAGCTTTCAGTGATGAAAAAAGAGAGGCTGGAGTTTATCAAAAATGAATTTAATCTTGATTTTAGATTTCAGGATTTTATCGTTATTGAAGAGGCCAAAGTTCTTGGAATTAATGAAAAGTATGTTTTTAAGGAAAGCTATGACAGCACAAATGTTATTGTTAAACCTGTATTTCAAAAAGAATATTTTGAATTGCATACGGAAAAAGAGAGTCTTGTAAAAACTGAAAGAGAAGAAGAAAAAGAGGTTATTATACAACTCTCTTCTGAAATAAAAAAAGAACTTGATGAAATAAAAAAATATATAAAATCAATTCATAAATTTGATGTAATTTTAGCCAAAGCTGTTCTTGCACGTAGATTCTCTATGGTAAAACCAACAATTGCTGCTTGTGGAGAGAACATTAAAATCCAGAAGGGAGTATGTATTCCTGTAAAAGAAAATTGCTTTAGATTAGGAACGGAGTATTATCCCCTGGATGTCGCTTTCAATAATAGGATGATAGTTGTAAGTGGTTCTAATATGGGAGGAAAAACCGTTGTTCTTAAAACAGTAGCATTTCTTCAACTTCTAACACAGATGGGGTTTTATGTCCCTGCAGAAAAATATAAAACTGTTGTATTCGAAAAACTTAATTATATTGGAGATTTGAGTCATAAACATTCTGCCGGATTAAGCAGCTATGGAATAGAAATTTATGAGTTGATAAAATGTGTGAAAACTAATGAAGAAAAAACTTTATTTTTTATTGATGAATTTGCAGGAACAACAAACTCATTTGAAGCTGAAGCTTTGATCTCAGCTATTCTTAGCAGGTTTAGTGAACAGGGTAATGTATATTCATTCTTATCTACACACTTTATGAATCTACCTGAATTTGAGAATCTCTCTTTTTATAGAATGAAAGGATTGGATTCTGATAAGTATGAAAAATATTACAGAGCAAAATCAGAGTATGATTTTATAGAAAGAATAAAGCTTATTAATACGTTTATGAGATATGAATTAGTGCATGATGTTGATAGAGTTAAAAGTTTCGATGCATTAAAAATAGCAGAAATACTTGGATTAGACAAAAGTATTATTGCCAAAGCCAAGTGTTTTGTTAATAAAAGTTAAATAATATTGGTCTTAGTTTCGAGATTGGTTCTAGTCAAAAAGTAGAGTTTGAAAATCACGACTAAGACAAAGATTATGACTAAGACAAAGATCACGACTAAGACAAAGATTATGACTAAGACAAAGATCATGACTAAGACAAAGATCATGACTAAGACAAAGATTGAGAAAAATAAAGATAATGAGTAAAATCATGGTCTAGATATAAAGATACAAAAAGAGGGGGAGAATATGACAGAAAATAAGGTTTTTAAGTCAAAACTTGGTCTGTCTGCTGAAAAAATAGCAGAGGCAAGAAGGCATGCAGCCAAAATTGTTGAACCTGTACAAAAGTATATATTAAAACATACTACAGATACAGTAGAAAGAGCAACTCTCAGAATTCTTGGAGCAGATGGGGCTGATGCTGAGGGTATTCCTGTTGCTAATATTATTGACAGGCAGTTGCATGATAGGCTTGGTGAAGGAGCAGCTAAGTATTATATAAATGCGCTTCTAAAAAAAGGCCTGACCGTTGAAGAGTTAAATAAAGAAATTGCAAATGGGCTTGATATTTCAAAAATTGATCTTGTTGATTTTGAATATATCGAAGAGAAAGGTGCTGAACTTATTGATGCCTTTAATAAAAAAGTCTCCGATAACGTAAAGTATAGAAATGAGAAGATTACTGCATATAAAGACAAAGAAAGCTCACCTCTTTTGTATCTTATTGTGGCTACAGGTAATATTTACGAAGATGTAAAACAGGCGAGAGCGGCAGCTAAGCAGGGGGCAGATGTAATTGCAGTAATTAGAACAACAGGTCAAAGTCTTCTTGATTATGTACCTTATGGCCCGACAACAGAGGGATTTGGAGGGACATATGCTACTCAGGAAAATTTCAGGATCATGCGTAAGACATTAGACGAAGTAGGAGAAGAAATCGGTAAATATATCAGGCTTGTAAATTATTGTTCAGGGCTCTGTATGCCGGAAATTGCTGCTATGGGAGCAGTCGAAAGACTTGATATGATGCTGAATGATTCTATGTATGGAATACTGTTCCGCGATATTAATATGTATAGAACATTTGTTGATCAGCATTTTTCCAGAATGATTAATTCTTTTGCCGATATTGTTATTAATACAGGAGAAGATAATTATCTGACAACTTCCGATGCTGTGGAAAAAGCTTATACAGTTACAGCATCCCAGTTAATAAATGAGCAATTTGCTTTTGGTTCTGGTATGAAACCATATCAAATGGGGCTTGGACACGCTTTTGAAATGGATCCAACAATTAAAAATGGTTTCCTGTATGAAATGAGTCAGGCCGAAATGGCAAGAGAAATTTTCCCTGAATGTCCATTAAAATATATGCCGCCTACAAAATATATGACAGGTGATATTTTCAAAGGATATGCAATGAATACACTCTTTAATTTCGTTGCACGTGCTTCCAAACAGGGAATACTTCTTTTAGGTATGCTAACAGAAGCTATTCATACACCATTTATGCAGGATAGGTATCTTGCTGTAGAAAATGCAAAATATGTTCTGAATAATATAGCTGACTTTTCGGATGAAATTGAATATAAAAAAGATGGTATTATACAGAAGAGAGCGCAGCAGGTATTACAGGAAGCTATTGACTTCTTAGAGCATGTGGATGAGTTAGGTCTTTTTAATGCAGTAGAGAAAAAGATGTTTGCCGATATAAGTCGTCCTAAAAATGGAGGTAAAGGACTTGAAGGTGTTTTTGAAAAATCAGCTGATTACTGGAACCCGGCTGAGTCCTTCCTTGAAAAAAAACTTAATATAATTAAAAATTAAGAATTACGGATTACGAATTAAACATGAAAGATAATATTGTTCGGGACAAAAGTTATAAATTTGCTCTTAAAATAATAAAACTATATAAATTCCTATCTAAAACAAAAAATGAATTTGAGTTAAGTAAGCAGATTCTTAGATCTGGTACATCAATAGGTGCAAATATTGAAGAAGCCATTGGAGGACAATCCAAGAAGGATTTTATAGCTAAATTGTCTATAGCTTATAAGGAGGCGAGGGAGACACATTATTGGTTACGTTTGCTTTATGATAGTGATTACATAGATCATAAAGCGTTTGTTTCTATAATTGATGAATGTGATGAACTATTAAAGTTACTTGGTTCAATTCAGAAAACAATTAAAAACTCGTAATTCGTAATTTTTAATTCGTAATTACAAATATAGGAGATATTTGATATGTTGATAAAACCTTATGGTGATACTTTAAATGATGGAAAAGTTCAAGTTTCTTTTACATTACCTGTAGATGCATCAGCTAAAGCTACAGAAGCAGCATCTGTTTATATGAGAAAACTTGGTTTTGAAGAGTGTGAGATAGCACATACCCAGGAACTTAGTAAGGGGTTTACCTTTTTTGTGGCTTATGGAACTTCTCGAATTTCGATTGATTATGATAAAATCGTTGTTGACGAAGTTGAAAAAGGTATGGATTTTTACGAAGTAAATGATTTTATAGAAAAGAATATAAAACGTAAATTAGTTATAGTCGGTGCATGTACTGGATCAGATGCTCATACTGTCGGTATTGATGCAATAATGAATATGAAGGGGTATGATCATCATTATGGTCTTGAAAGGTATCCCTGGATTGAAGCACACAATCTTGGTGCACAGGTTGATAATGAGCATTTTGTTGAATATGCAAAAAAAGTTAAAGCTGATGCTATATTGATTTCTCAAATTGTAACACAAAAAGATGTTCATGTTCATAATCTTACAAATCTTATCGAACTTCTCGAGGCTGAAGGCCTGAGAGATAAGATGATTGTAGTCATAGGTGGTCCGAGAATAAGCAATAGGTTGGCAATAGAATTGGGCTATAATGCCGGATTTGGGCGCGGTACATATCCTGATGATGTAGCATCATATGTAGCCAAAAAAGTATTTGAAGGATAAGATGAGAATAAAAATTATGAATTAATAATTACAAATTAAGAGTTGTAATATATAAATTAAAATATTAATCTTAATGATTCGTTAATTGAAATTTATAATTCATAATAAATAAAAGGGAGTTATAAAATGGAAGTTTATATAGTAGATGCAGTAAGGACAGCAATAGGGAGTTTTAGCGGAAGCCTTTCAAAAGTTTCTTCTGTTGATCTGGGAAAAACTGTTGTTTCAGCATTGTTGGAAAGAAATTCTCTTGATGGAAGCAGTATTGATGAAGTATTAATGGGATCTGTTTTGACTGCAGGGCATGGGCAGAATGTTGCACGACAAATAGCCATTGGTGCAGGTATTCCTGATGATAAAACTGCAATGACAGTTAATATGGTTTGTGGCTCGGGGTTAAGAACAGTTGCACTTGCTGCACAGGCTGTTAAGTCTGAAGATGCAGAGCTTGTTATTGCCGGTGGAGCAGAAAGTATGTCGAATGCAGCTTACGTTCTTCCAAAGGTGAGAGATGGATTAAGAATGGGAAATGGTACTGTAGTTGATACAATGGTTCATGATGGTTTATGGGAAATTTTTAATGGCTATCATATGGGTATTACTGCAGAAAATCTCGTTGATAAATATGGTTTAACGCGTGAAGAACTTGATGAGTTTGCTGCAGACTCACAGCGTAAAGCTGGAGAAGCTATTGAAAACGATGCGTTTATTGATGAAATTATTCCTGTTTCAATACCGCAAAGAAAAAAAGATCCGATAATATTTGAAGTTGATGAATATCCTAAACCTCAGACAAGTGCAGAAATTTTAGCAAAACTAAGGCCTGCATTCAAGAAAGATGGTTCAGTTACTGCTGGAAATTCTTCAGGAATTAATGATGGAGCAGCAGCTGTGCTTGTTGCATCTAAAGAAGCAGTTAAAAAGTATAACTTAAAACCTATGGCTAAAATTGTTTCCTATGCTTATCATGGAACAGATCCAAAGATTATGGGAATAGGGCCTGTGGAAGCTACAAAAAAAGCTCTTGAAAAAGCTGACTGGAATCTTGGAGACATAGAACTGATTGAAGCAAATGAGGCTTTTGCTGCTCAGGCTTTATCTGTTATGAAAGAACTCGAATTTAATCCCGACATAACCAATGTTAATGGTGGTGCAATTGCATTAGGACATCCAATCGGGGCCAGCGGTGCAAGAATATTAGTAACTCTATTACATGAAATGAAAAAACGTGAGGCTGAAAGAGGTCTTGCTACGCTTTGTATTGGTGGTGGTATGGGAATCGCTATGTGCGTTGAATCCTGTTAATATATTCTATTGTAGTTTGAATATTTCTTTACAATAACATTTTTATCGCAAAGCGATTATGTTTGATAACTCCGGTTTTTAATCTGGAGTTAGGAAACCCACAACAATGCACCGCAACGCGGTGCGGCAGATGCCTTTACAGCACCACTTTGTGGTGCGACTTTTGATATGTATTTGCACCCATATCAAAATGTGGGTTTACTAAGCTATACAGCCTTGCAGTATGAAATTGGAATCCTAACTACAATATTTTCTGTTTAAACACCTTTTGTAGATGCGTATGGTCCCGCCTGTGCGGGACGAATCAGATGTATGTCATACCCTTTTTAGATGCCGTTAACTATTTAGTATATAAAATATTTTTACTTTATTTTTGAAATGTTATTATTTTGCTTGCATGCTGTTCTGCTGCTTTCCCGCCCCCTAGCATTCTTCCTAACTCTGTAACTCTTTCTTTATCTGCAAGTCTTGATACTTTAGAATATGTTCTGTGATCATTGCCGATTGTTTTAGTTACCAGATAGTGAGAATCCGCAAATGCTGCAACCTGTGGTTGATGCGATATACAAAGAACATGATGCTTTTGTCCAAGTTTTTTCAGTTCGAATCCTACCTGGTTTGCTACTTCTCCTCCTATATTTGCGTCGATTTCATCAAAGATTAATATAGGTATGTTGTCGGCATTACTCAAAACTGTTTTTATTGCAAGCATTACTCTGGATATTTCACCACTACTTGCAACTTTACGGAGAGGTTGTTCCTGTTCTCCTGGATTTGCACAGAATTGAAATTCGATTTTATCTGTACCCGTCGGGGAAGGGGACTGTTCTTCAAATGTAACAGAAATATCAGCTTTTAAGAAACCTAATTTGTTAAGCTTTTCTTTTGTTTTTGTTACAAATTCTTTGGATACTTCTTTTCTTTTTTTTCTTAGTTCCAATGCCTGTTTGTTATAATTTTGGTTTAGAGTGTTTAAATTGTTTTGCAGGTCCTGTTTAAGACCTTCGAAGTTTTCTAGTTTATTTAGACGTTCTTTAGCTTTTTCAGAAGATTCTAATACATTTTCAATAGTTGGCCCATATCTTCTTTTTAGAGCAATGATATTGCTTAGCCTTTCTTCAAGTTCAGCCAGCTCATATTCATCCAGTTCTATATTTGAAGCATAAGCTTCCAGGTCAAAAGCGAGTTCTTTTATTTCTTCTGTTATTGTGTCTAGCTGAGTAGTAAATTTATCAGCGTTATCGGGATCTATTCTTGTTAATTCGTTTAGCTCTCTATTGAGACCTGCAAGATTATTCAATATCGATTCTTCTGCATCGTATAACATGTATTTTGTGTTCGAAGCCAGACTTAGAATGTTTTTGGCATTTGCCGCGATTTTATGTTTAGATGATAATTCTTCTTCTTCGTTTGGTTGTGGGCTTACTTTTTTTACATCATTTATTATTCTTCTTAAATATTCTGCCTCTATTGCATCAGGAAGGTGTGCTTGTAAATCATTCAGCTCTTTCTCTTTCTGCCTGATTTGATAATAAATATCTGCACATTCACTTCGTTTTTGTTCAAGTCCGCCAAAACGATCAAGAAGGTCAAGCTGTGTAGATGGTTTAGTTAATGAGTGGTTGTGATTTGGACCATGGAAATCTACTAGATATTCGCTTAGCCTTGCAAGGATTGTTAATGTAACATTAGTATCATTAATATAATTTCTACTTGAACTCGGTGTTATAACTCTTCTAAGTAATATTTCATCATCTATGATTGGGATGCAATGTTCTTCAAACAAAGGTTGTACGAGTTCTTTTAGAGGTGGAAAAAGTTGAATTACAGCGCTTAATTCACAACGTTTCTTGTCTTTTCTTATGACTGATTTATCTGAACGTCTGCCTAAAAGCAGAGATACGGCCCCAATTATTACGGACTTTCCGGAACCTGTTTCGCCAGAAATAATATTTAGTCCGGGAGTAAATTCCACTTCTGCGTCTTCTACAAGGGCAAGATTTTTAATTTTAAGCCAGGTAAGCACTTTGTAATAATTAATAATTTAGAGTTAATAATTAATGGTTAATATATAATATATAATATATTTTTTTACAGTTGATTATTCAGGTGGATTGATGTAGTATCTTACTCCACAAAGATTTATCCATGTAAAGAACCTTTGGAACCAGTTATTGTTATCCTGTATTTTTATGAACTGATTAACTTCTTCTGCAGCCTGTTCCTTCGGTATATTATATGTTGTCATTAGAACATACGGAGTGACTTTTTCAGCAGTTACCCATCGATTTATTAGTGTATTCCAACGGCGTTCCATAAAATCAAATCTTGTTACCTTTTCATTGTCGTCTGAGACTTTATTTGATGGTGGAATTTCCTGCTGAGTTATACAGCCTGAAATTGTAATCAGTCCTATAATAAAACTTAAAAGCAAATATTTCTTCATAAAATTTCCTGATATCTAAATATTAAAATCTTTATACCTGAGCTCCTTTAGTCTTTTGGAATCAATCTCGATTATTTATTGGCTTTCCATAAAACTATTTAGTTTTGGATATGATTATAATTTAAGATAACAATAGCTTAAACACAAATAAAAAAACATTATTCGGTATTTCTTTTTTAAATTAAACAGTTTATAATGAGCAGAAATGAAATAATTAATGTTTTGTGAGGTAATATTTTATGAGATCAGTTTTAATTTGTTTGTTACTAAGTTTAGTTTTTGCAATTGCTGGATGTAATACAGATAATTCCAATACATTACCAGATAAAAATAAGCAGGTTACTAAGAAAAAAAATAGTAGTTACCAGTTCAAGTTAAAGACCATGCTTGGTGAAATGAATGCAGCAAAGAAACCGCAAAATCATATAAACAGTATTAGAAGATATGCATTGGATAATTTCTCTAACTTAACAAAAGAAGAATATAACTTAATAACAAAAACTAAACCAAGAATTTACAAGGATAATAATACATTGGAATATAGTTTTGCATGGAAACTGCCGGATAATAAAGGCTGTCTTCAGGTTTTGGCTACACCTCCACCAGACTGCACTCCTATAGCAGTTTTTAGAAGAAATGAAGTTTATTTTCCCTGAGTGTTACACCATGGTTATTCTAGTGCTGCAGTCTTGAATTTAAAGTGGAGGGAAACAGGCAATGCTATTACTTAAGGGTTTATAAAAAATCAAGTTGATATTTTATATTTTTTGCCAGATTACAATATCCAATATTCAACACTGAATATCCAATGATCATGAATTTTATAGTGTATAATATAAAAATTTTTTAGCTGTTATATACAGTTATATTGATTATTGATTATTCCGTATTGGATATTAAAAAAAATACGTATTTCTTTGATTTTTAGCTTGAATTTATAAATATGCTTAAGTTAATGACATTGGGGAAACAGGTGTGATGCCTGCCATGCTGGATAACATGGTTGTTTCCATAACTGGTGTATTTTTTTTGTAATCAGCCCTTTTAATTGAAAATGCGGTAAAAATTGGTTGGTGGCTACGGGCTTTTTTAATACTTAGCAGGTAACGGTTCTGATAGATATACACAGGATACGCAAAAAGGTTTAAGAGAAGAAAAGATATTACTAAAAATCTTTAGTAATATCCTGTGAAAATTAAAAATATATTTTTCAAAATAACTTTTTAGGGGTAAGTTTGAATTCGTAATATAATTTTCTGTTTTTGGAAATCATCTTACGGATTCAAGAATAAATATAAGAGAGTTAGCTGTTGAAGTAGAAATTTTCATAGGAGTAAACAAGATGTTGGATTTTAACGTAAACAAAGAAAAATGCATTAGTTGTGGTAAATGCATTAAAGACTGCCTGTTTGATGTTCTTGTGATGCAGGATAATTTGCCTGTTGTTTGTAAAGAGGAGGCATGCATAAAATGTCAACACTGCTTTGCGATATGCCCAACAGGTGCAATTTCCATATTTGGAAAATATCCTGAAGACAGTACTCCTCTGCCTTCCAAACCTCGAATATCATATAACGATCTTAAAACTTTGGCAGAAGGAAAACGTTCAATCAGATTTTTTAAAGACTCAAATATGTCAAAGGAAGAAATTACAGAGCTGGCAGAATCAGCGCTTTATGCTCCAACAGGAGTCAATGCCGGCAAAGTAAGGTTTACTATTTTTGATGATAAGGAAAAGCTAAGATTTTTCCGAAGTGACCTTCTTGAGAGCATTGACAAAAAAGCAAAATCAGGAGAACTTGACGAAAGTTTAATCTCTTTTGCTGAAATAGCAAGAAAATGGAAAGAGGATAATAAAGATGATATATTTAGAAATGCACCTCATATGATAGTCGCATCTGCTCCATCTGACAATCCCACTCCAAAAGAAGACTGTATGATTGCACTTACATACTTTGAAATTTTAGCTTCCTCAAAGGGAATAGGAACATTATGGTGTGGCATGGCAAATACTGCCATTAATAAAATAGTGCCTGAATTAATAGAAAAGCTGAATATTCCGAAAGAACATTGCATAGGTTATATAATGCTGTTTGGTTTTTCAAATGTTAAATACGCTAGAACAGTGCAACGGGACCCGGTTGATATCAAATTTCTAAGCTAATTCAAAAGCCCGTTAACGGGCTTTCTAGCTATGCTGTCAGAAAGATTTCCTACAATTATTTATCCGATCCCAATGCCAAGAGTATAGATGCTCAGTATTGATTTTTTTTCATGATATACTGAAAGTATTTTAATTTTTTCATATTTTCAGAGATAACATAACTCGAATAGCTGCTTAATTTTTCGGTAGTAGCATTGAGCTATCTAACGGCAAAATTGCTCTGACCAAACCCATAGGGCCTGGTTTTATAGGACTCAATAAAACACTTGAGGTCTACCTAATTACTATTATATAAATCAACTTTAACATTGTCATGTTCTCGCATTATCTGACATTTAGTAATAAAAGTTTTCCTTGTGATATAATAAAGACATATAATCGAAACAATGGTTATAGATATGAACATAGCTGCAGTGTTAATAATGGATATTCCTCCAAATTCTTTTGGACCTATAAAAATAATCAGTGCCATCACCCAAAGATATATTATAAAAGGACTGCTTACAAAAGTGATTTCTTTTAATCCGTACTTCCCGTGTTTGGGAATATTAATAAATATAAAAACTATCATAAAAACAGTTAATGCTATGCTTAAATAAAACATATCGTGTGCTCCAACATAGGCGAAGAACATGGCCTGTACAATGAAAAGCAGATAGCAGATAGGTTTAGCGAAAGGAAGTGTAAAGTGTCTTTTTAGATCAGGATTTCCGTTTCTCAATCCAATAAGAGAAACCGGAACAACCATATACATTAACACAATTAGATCCGTTATGAAAAGAATCAGTACTGACCAGCTGTGGAAAAGCGCAAGAAAAACCAGTGTAACTGCAAAATTGAAGACCATTGCAGATTTAGAGAAATTAAGTTTCGGGTCAAGTTTTGAGAACTGGTGAGGCATCTGCTTTTCTTTTGACATTCCATACAGGATTCTGGAAGCGCTGCCGACAAAGGTTATTCCTGTTCCGGTAGGTGCAGCAACAGCACCGGCATAAATAATAATAGCCATGAGGTTTAATCCTAACAGGCTGGCAAGCTGAACAAACGGAGAGTCAAAGTTGAGAACGTGCCACCCTTTAGCAGCGAGTTCGTGCTGATTGAGAGCTCCCATAAAGGAAACCTGTAAAAGAATATATATAAAAAAACATAAAATAATTGAAATTATCATCCCTAACGGGATTGTTTTAAAAGGATTTTTAATTTCACTTGCAAACGAGGTACATAGTTGAAAGCCGTTGAATACATAGATCATACCGGCAGTGGTAATTGCCATGAAAACAGAATTTATTCCATACGGCATGATCTCGTCTTTAAAAGCGGTAAAATTAACGGGATTAAAAGAGAAATAGAGTATTACAAAAGCTGTGACGAGGGGAACTACAAGTTTTAGAACAGTAATTGTATTGTTAACTTTTGCAAAGAATTTAATTCCAAAAATATTAACGACCCAGTAAAAAACCAAAAATAGAAATGTTACAAAAAGACCGGTTAAAGATAGAGTATCACCATTCATAAGGTGGTGTGAAATTGAAGGAGAGAGACTGGCAAGATATTGGACACTGGCCTGAGCTTCTCCAGGCATACTTCCTACAAGTTCAAGCCAGATGGCAAAGGCGAATATTGCACCGAAAAATCTATTATGGGAGAGTACTCCGAGCCGGCCTATTAACCCTCGTATTGGAAACATGGATACTATTTCAGAGAGCACCAGGGCCATTAGTATGAAAAATATAAGAACGATGAACCAGGAAATAAACACTCCTGAGCCAGCTTCTTTGGCTCCGATATAAGCAGTAAAGAGCCAGCCGCTTCCAATTATACCACTGACTGAAATTGAGACAACAGAAAATAATCCTATTTTCTTTTTTATATGGTCTGACATAAAAACAACCTTTCTGAGGGGGTGAGTATTATTTAATAAATTAGTATAATTTTCTCTTAACAAATCCTGTAATTTCTTCTTTTACCAAAATACCGGTAATATAAAAATTGCTCTCCGCTATTTTTTCTAAATGAAACTCCTAACTGAATTTATACATAATCCTAGAATCCGCAGCAGAAAAAACAAAAAAGTAGGATAATGCACTGTTTCGATGAGTATAAAAACAATAATACACAATCAACTTTAAAATCATATTTTAAGGAGAAGTTGTCAATAACAGCGAAGCATATTGTAATAAATGTCCGCTATCTCTTTCTTTTTGTGGTAGTTTTATTGGAATATATTTCATAATTAGAAGGCCTGAAAAAAGTAAAAAATGTAACTATGGTAAGTTTTAGAAACAATAATAAAACCAATAAAAGGCTTTTCGTAGGCCTTCTAATTAATGTTCTCCATCTTTTTCCCAGCATTCAATATCTTTTACTCCTTCGATACTGTCATTGTAAAAAACTGGGTCTTTACCGGCTTTTAGTTGCTGGGTGTAATTATCAAGAGCTCTGAATGCTATTTTACCAAGCAGAAAGATTGCAATAAGGTTGACTGTTGCCATTAATCCCATTGTTACATCTGCCATATTCCAGACTACTGAAACTTTCTGTAAACATCCAAATAAGACCATTGCCACTACTGCAAGACGGTAGATAAATAGATAGATTCCTTTATTATTCATAAATTCAATATTAGTTTCTCCATAATAGTAATTTCCCAATATTGAACTATAGGCAAACATTAGAATACATATTGCTATGAAACTGTTTCCCCAGTTTCCGACAAAGCAGGAAAGTGATTCCTGAGTTAACTGTACTCCTTCATAACCTGTACCTGTGTACTTTCCTGCGAGAATTACTATAAATGCAGTAGCGCTGCAAATCACGAGAGTATCAAAGAATACGCCCATTGCCTGAATTAAACCCTGTTTTACAGGGTGGGAAGTTTCAGCAGTAGCTGCTGCATTCGGAGCACTACCCATGCCGGCTTCGTTTGAAAAAAGACCACGAGCTATACCGGTTTGAAGAATAACTTTTACAGTTACACCAGCTAGTCCCCCGGTAAACTGCACTAAACCAAATGCACTTTTAAAAATTAATGAGAATACATACGGAACCATTTGTATATTTGTGAAGAAAATATAAGCTACAACGCATAGATACGCTACTGCCATGATCGGAACTAGAAACTCTGTTACATGTGCAATTCTCTTCACTCCACCAAAGATAATTACTGCTGTTGCTATTGTTATTGCAACGCCTGTCATCCATGGAGCAATACCGAATGCTTTTTGAAATGAATTCGCAATTGTGTTTGCCTGTACAGAGTTAAATACAAAACCAAAACATGTAATAAGCAGTATAGAAAAAAGAATTCCCATCCATCTTTTTTTAAGAGCCTGTTCCATGTAGTATGCAGGCCCACCACGATATGAACTGCCTTCCTTAACTTTATATATCTGTGCCAGTGTACTTTCCACAAAAGCGGAAGCTGAACCGAATATTGCTAAAAGCCACATCCAGAAAATGGCCCCCGGTCCACCTATTGTAACAGCTATTGCTATACCGGCAATATTACCTGTTCCAACTCTTGAAGCACAACCAATGCAAAATGCCTGGAATGGAGAAATACTTTTCTCTCCTGATTTATGTGTTTTTTTCTTAGTTCCTTCTGTTATTACTTTGAACATGTGAAAAAAGAGTCTGAACTGAACAAATTTAGTTTTAAATGTGAAATAAATTCCAAGAGGTATGAGTGTAAAGACCAAAAGATAGGACCATAAAACAGTGTTTAATGGCGAAATGATATAGTTGCTAATAAATTCCATTTTGTTCTTTCTGTATTTTTTTGTTAAATTTCTTTTTGAAGAAACTGTGTTTTCTAAGGCTTTGATGTTGATGTGCTGTAGATTCTGTATCTATCTTATTACATATAAATAAATAATAAAAAAATAGCTTTTTTCTGTTTTGTCAAATTAATAAGTTGATTTTTTAGTTATGTTGTAATGCTGTTTGTTCATATTTATTTTGAAAGTCGATAATTTTGTGCAGTAATGTGGATATTTTGGGTTATTCTATGGTTTATTTTTATTTTGAATAATTTCTCCTGCTTGTTGTAAAAAAATACAACAAAATAGTTCGTTATCTTTGTTGTATTGTATTGTTTTGTTATTATAATAATGCTTATCACCTTTTTGTTGTAAAAAAATACAATTATTCTGGAGGATAGATTGGATAGTTTAAAAAGGGAGAGATTGATTAAGCTTGGCAGATTTGTTAAGAGTCAAAGAATACTAAAAGGATACTCTATTACTCATATCGAAAAAAAATATGGTATTGACAGAGCATTATGGTCTAAGCTTGAAAACGGGAAACTGTTAAGTATGCCTAAACCTGAATTGTTGAGTAATATTGCTGTAATATTGAGTGTAAATACTGTCAAGCTTTTTATACTGGCCGGTTTTATTTTAGAAGAAGATATTATGGCGTACGTAATAGAGGCAAATCGCGTACGTGAAATGGATCATAGAAGAAGAACATTCAAGCCTTGATAAGGTTTTTTGTATTATACATACTTGATCATTAAAGGAGTTAATATTGATGAGGCTTAAAAAATATGAACTTAATCCTATTCTAAAACCAAATATGTATAATATTTGGGAGTCTAAATATGTTTTTAATCCTGCTGTTTATTATGATGGAGATATTTTTCATATGCTTTATAGGGCCCAGGGCCCTGATATGGTTTCCAGGTTTGGGTATGCTGTCAGTAAAAACGGGATAAACTTTAATCGTATGACGGACACAGTTTTTGAACCTGAAAAACTTGATGAAGTTTATGGAGTAGAAGATCCTCGAATAACATTAATCAACGAAAAATTATTTATTACTTATAGTGCTTTTTCTCCTGCAAGTATTTCTGTAGGTATTGCATCAACAAAAAATTTTATTTCTTGGGAGCGGCAAGGGATTATTCTCAAGAATTTTGAAAAAGATGCTGTATTGCTTCCGGAAAAAATAAATGGCAAATATGTGTTGTTTTATAGTATAAAACCTGACATGTATATGGCTTTTTCCAGAGATATGATTAATTGGGAGGAACCGATAAAAGTATTATCTCCCAGAAAAAATAAATGGGATAATATGACTGTTGGAATATCCGGTACTCCTATAAAGACTGAACTTGGCTGGCTGGTAATGTATAATGCATCTGAGTCAGGAATAAGGTTGAAATATAGACAGGGTATGCTGTTGTTGGATTTAAATGATCCTTCGAAGGTGTTGAAACGTAGTAAAGAACCTGTTTTAGAACCGGAAAAACCATGGGAGATTGCCGGTGGTGTACCGCATGTCACATTTTCCTGCTCAATGGTTGATGTTCATGATGATTATTATGTTTATTACGGGGGGGCAGATTCTGCTATTGGTTTAGCAACTATTTCAAAAAAGGAATTAAATCAATATTTTTTAACAAATAGAAGAAAAAAGTAAATTTTGGGGGGTGTTATGGCTGAAGTCGTATTAGACAAAATTGAGAAAGTGTATCCTAACGGGTTTAAAGCCGTTCATGGCGTTGAACTTCGTGTCGAAGACGGTGAATTTATGGTGTTAGTTGGTCCTTCCGGTTGCGCTAAATCAACTTGTCTTAGAATGGTGGCCGGATTGGAAGAAATATCAGGAGGCACATTAAAAATTGGTGATCGGGTGGTCAATGATTTAGATCCGAAAGACAGAGGAATTGCAATGGTTTTTCAGAACTATGCTTTATATCCCCATATGACTGTTTATGACAATATGGCTTTTGGTCTTAAACTGAGGAAGGTCCCTAAAAAAGAAATTGATAAACGTGTACGGGATGCTGCTGAAAAACTTCAAATAACAGAACTTCTTGATAGAAAACCCAAAGCTATGTCCGGTGGGCAGAGACAGAGGGTAGCAGTAGGGCGTGCTATTGTTAGAAAACCTGATGTATTTTTATTTGATGAACCTCTTTCAAATCTTGACGCAAAACTTCGTGTCTCTATGAGAGTACAGATTGTACAACTTCATAAAGAACTGAAAAAAGAAGGTCAGAATGCAACGATGATTTATGTTACACATGATCAGGTTGAAGCGATGACAATGGGAGACAGAATCTGTGTTTTAAAAGACGGAAAAATTATGCAGGTTGATAAACCAATTAATCTTTACAGCAAGCCTGCAAATAAATTTGTTGCCGGTTTTATAGGTTCTCCTTCAATGAATATTCTCGAGGCTGACTTAGTTCTTAATAACGAAGACCTTTGTGTTAAGATTGGAGAACAAACGTTTAAATTACCGAAGAGTAAAGCAGATGCTGTCAAAAAAAATATAGGTAATGAAACATCCAGAAAAATATGGTTTGGTTTAAGACCGGAAGATATTAGACGTCATAGTTCTGATAAACAGGAAGAATATCTTGAAGGAAAGATTAGTTTGTTGGAAAATATGGGAAGTGAAGTTTTCTGTTACTTTAACATGGAAAATGAAAGATATATTGCCAAGCTTGATTCTAACGTAACAAGCGGCCTTGATATTGATAGTAAATTTGATTTTACAATAAATATGGATAAATGTCATATTTTTGATATTGAAACAGAAAAAAATATCAGTCTCTGACTCTGAACATTGAAAAGGATTTTACATTATGAAGAAAATCAGTAGATTGAAAGAGCGGGTAATAATTATTGTTATTCTTGTATTACTTGGCTGGTATGTTTTCTCTATTATTGAAAATAAAACACAGAAACGTGATCCTAATATACTCACATTATGGGTTGCTCCCAATCAGGCCCAAGGTTTATTCTGGGGGAAAGTTGTAAAGGAATGGAATAAAACAGGTCTCGGGCTAAAAGTAAAGGTCAGAACAATACCTGCTTCAGGCAGTTCAGAAGAGGCTATCCTGACTTCTCTTGTGGCTAATACGAATCCTGATATGTGTACAAATATTTTTTCAGGATTTGGCGCTCAACTATCTTCATTAGGAGCAATACATTCTTTAAGCGAATTTAAAGGATATAAAGAGCTGATCAAAAAGCGTAAAATGGAAAATATAATGGAGCATTGGAAGTATAAAGGTGTGAATTACATATTACCTTTATATTGCAGTCCTGCTCTAAACTGGTGGCGCTGGGATAAGCTGCAGAAATACGGTTACAATAAAATACCAAGGACATATTCCGATCTGTATGAATTGGCTAAAAAAGTAACTATACCGTTTAAGCAGTATGCTATTTATGTTGTACGTGGAAGAGACTGGTGGGATAGATGGTTTGATTATATTGCCTACTATTATGCAGCAGGTGATGGTAAACCTTATATAAAAGATAACAAAGCTGTACTTGATAATGAATACAGCAGGGAAGTCCTTGATTTTTTTAAGACCTGTATTGATAATAAATGGACCATGCCGGGAGATATGAAGGATATTTTCTATAAAGGACAGGTTTTTGGTGAAACTCATGGTCCATGGGATATTCTGGTTGCAGAGCAAATGTATCCTGAAATTCTAAAAGTTGTTAAAGTTGGTCCTATTTTAGTTCCTGATTCACATAAGGGCCCCCTATATACTTATGCTGATTCAAAAGGTATGATAATATTTAAATCATGTCCAAATAAAGAAGAAGCTTGGAAATTTATGGAATGGGTTTTTTCACAGGATAAGTATTCAAAATTATGGTTGGTAGAAACCAGTATGCCTCCTGCAAGAGGAGACTTGATGACAAATCCAATATTTGAAGATTATTATAAAGATCATCCTATTGCCGCTAAATATGCCGAATATGTTCCAAGAGCTATACCTACCGCTTTCATTACTGAAACTCTTGATGTTCAGATGGCAATGACAAATCTTGTTATTGAGCCGTTACAGTATAAAACAAGTACGGTTAATGAAGCAATAACCAAACTCACCAGTAAAATCAACAAGATTCTGGAAAAGAATTAACCATCTGCAGGAGAATATATTATGTCTAATAAAATAACTAAATATAAAAAAGGTTCAGGCACCAAGGCACTTGGTTTTACGTCTACATATTTAATTTTCAGTCTTTTGTTTTTTGTCTTTCCAACCATTTGGCTGATTATACTGATTTTTTCGAAATGGAATTTTCTGGGAACTCCTCAATGGGATGGAGTACATAATATTATCAGGGTTTTGACTGATGATCTTTTTTGGGTTTCAATCTGGAATGTATATAAATTCATGTTGTTTTATATACCATTGGTTTTTATATGCTCTATTTTGTTTGCATTAGGTTTAAAAAGATTAAAGTTCGGAGTCACTTTTATTGCAATGTGTTTTTTTATTGCCCAGGCTGCTCCGGGAGTAGGTTATTCAATTGTATTTAAACAGATATTTTCGCCGGATGGACCGATAAACGGTATCCTTTTTAATTGGTTCAATTTTACAATTCCATGGTTTACCAGTCCTACATTGTCGATGCTCTCAATAGCTTTGATGGTAACATGGAAGTTTGTAGGATTTTATGGACTTATCATATATTCCGGAATGAATGCTATTCCCGAATCTATATATGAGGCTGCTGAAGTCGATGGAGCAAGCGGATTTAAAACACTTTGGAAGATAACAATACCCCTTTTAAATTCTCAATTGGTTATGATTATGGTTTTGGCTATTACAATAGCATTCGGGATATTTACTGAAGTATATATGATTACAAGCGGAGGTCCTTTGAATACTACTATGATGCCTATGCTGATTATGTATAATACCGCATTTAAGAAACTTGATCCAACTTTCTCTGCCACAATGGCAATAGTAGTAGCTGTAATAAGTTATATTACAATCGTTGTAACCAGAAAAGCAATTGAAAAGGAAGTGGTAATAGCATCATGAAAAAGAAAAGCAAATCAAAATTAGTTACAGTTATTATTCACATAGTAATGTTCGCTCTTGCTATTGTCTGGCTGTATCCCTATTTATGGATGATTATGTCTTCAATAAAACCATCAGCATATGTAATGAATACATATTTATGGGAAGGCCCGTTTACATTCGATAATTATAAATTTTTAATGTATACTGCAGAAAAAATGCACAGTCCGTTTTTAAGAGCATTGGGGAATTCTATTTTTGTAACAGTTATAGCAACGTTATGTGTAGTCATATCTTCAGCGCTAGTATCTTTTGCTTTAACCAAGCTTGATTTTGCCGGAAGGAAGTTGATGGACAAACTTATACTTTTTCAGATGGTTCTTCCAACTTTTATGTTTATTGTCCCTCAGTTTATTTTGATGAGATACCTAAACCTTCTTAATACGTACTCCTCATTGTTCCTGCCATATGTGGTGACTGTTTCAGGTATTTTTATGGTATCACAGAGTTTCAAGGGGACTCCCAATGCATATATTGAAGCTGCAAGAATTGATGGAGCTTCAGATCTTTGGATTGTATTTAGACTGATGATGCCTCTTAATAAGGCAATTATTTCTATTGTGGCAATAAACGCCTTTATTGGAGTATGGAATGATTTTCTCTGGCCTTTGATTGTTATAAGTGATTATAATAAGATGACTCTTGCTATGCTTCTTGCTACGTTTGCAAAAAACTACAGTGTCTATGTTGGCCCGATTATGGCAGGTACGGTTATTTTGACGATTCCTATGCTGATAGGGTTTATTGTTTGCAGAAAGTATATCCTTTCAGGTATGAATTTATCATTAAAATGATATTTAACAATAAATATGTGGTGGTGATAGATGCACAAAAATAATGTCGTGATTGGAGTTGATCTTGGAGCAACCAAGATTAAAGTAGGGAGAATTATCGGAAACAGTATAGTTGAATCTTCATCAAGCCTTATTCCTGCGTCAGCTCAATATGATGCTGATTCAGTGATTGATGTTCTAAAAGATACTATTTCAAAAGTTTTTACAGGAGATACTGAAGGTATAGGTATTGGCATTCCCAGTGTTGTGGATAGAAAAAACGGGATAATATATGATGTTCAGAATATATCCTCATGGAAAGAAGTACATTTAAAAGAAATACTGGAAAAACATTTCAATGTGCCTGTTTTTATTGATAACGACGCAAATTGTTTTGCCATAGGCGAGAAACTATATGGTAAAGGGAAAGACTATGAAAATTTCGTTGGTATTACGTTAGGTACAGGGATTGGTACAGGAATAATAAATAGAGGAACCTTGTTAAGCGATGCTAATTGTGGTTCCGGGGAATTTGGAGAAGTGCCATATCTTGATGGAAAACTGGAAGACTATGTAAGCGGTCAATTTTTTAAACATAAAATCAAAGCTGATGGAGGGCTATTGTTCAAGCGCGCTAAAGAAAATGATGAATTTGCTTTAAGTGCGTACGGTCAGTTCGGAACTCATTTGGGAAATGCATTGAAAATTATATTATATGTTGTTGACCCGGGACATATTATAATTGGTGGATCTATTGCTGAGGCCAGGAAATTCTATGAAGGAACTATGTGGGAAGAACTGAAAAATTTTGCATATCCTAATTCGCTAAAATCCCTTACCATTGAATATTCGGAATTGGGTGGAGATTCGCCTGTTTTAGGTGCTGCTGCAGTCTATTTGGATGCGATAGAAAATATTAATGCAAATTTATAAAGAAGAAAACAATCATTAATATGAATTTCAAAATTTAGAAAGAATCTAAAAAATGAAAAAAAACATTAAACACTGTTTAACATGTATTGGAGTTATAACGATAGCTTTGATAGCAGGACAAATGTTTGCAAAAGAAATTACAACAGAAAAATTAACGCAGAAGTTTGATAAACATTATGGCCAGGTTGAAGTCGGTGGAAGAACTGTAGGATTTGAATTTCACAGAAGCTGGCCAACACCTTCGAGGATAAGTTTTTATTATCCAGTAGCAAACAGTATAGAATTTAGTAATGACTACTGGAAACGCTATGAGTCAAAACCGTTTGACATTAAACTGAAAGTTGGTGATAAAGAAATACAGCTTGGACGTGATCCCTATACATATGAATATGTTCCGTATGCTGCTAATTTTTCAAAAGATTTCGAAGGTTACAGTGTAGATTTTGATTATAATTTCTGTGATATTCTTCCTGAAGCTGTTATGAAAATAATAATTAAGAATACTTCAAAAGAAAAACAGTCATTTGATTTGGATATAGCACTCAGATCATCTATTCATACATGTCATACATATACGCTTCTTGATAAGGCAGATGTAAGTTATTTAGATAATAATTCGGTCTGTGTAACAGATTTTAATGCTTATAAAGATGCAGATCATGCAGCTGTGTTTATAGCTAATGCAGGAATGGAACCAACTTCATCCGATTCTAAAATTGGAAAGGAAGTAAAAGATCCGGTTACAGCCTATGGTTATAATAAAGAACTTGAACCCGGCGAGGAAATGGAAGTAATCTGGCTTGTCGGAATGTGCAGGCATAGCGAGATAGCAGCAATGGTTGAAAGGTCTTTGAAAGATTGGAAAGCCAATGTTAAAGCTCTGGAAAAAAGGGTATTGGATTTTGTTAATATTGATAATTTTAATATAGACGATCCTATTTTAATGGAGAATGGGTGGTGGTCAAAAGCTGAAGTGGCAAGCTTAGCTCACTATATTGATGGTGATTATATTTCCATGCCTTGTCCTGCCGAATACAACTTTTTCTTTACACATGATCTTCTGGTAACAGGACTTGGCGTAGTTCTGTTTGATCCCGGTTTTGTAAAGCACGGTTTTGAATTTCTTCTGAAGCATTATGATAAGAAAGATAATATTTTAGAACATGCATATTACTGGAAAGATGGCAAATATGTTACAGAATATGTAAGCCCGTCACACTGGAACAATCTTTGGTATATTATTGCTGCCAGCTCATATTTGAAACATACAAACGATGTTGCAACAGTAAAAAAATTATTTCCGATAATGACTGTAAGTATGAACAGAATTCTGACAAGTGTAGAAAAAGACGGTCTTGTTCATGCACGTTATCCTGATTGGTGGGATGCAGGCAATGTCTATGGTGCAAGAACTTATGTTACGACCCTTGCTTACAGGGCTTTACAGGATTATGTATATACAGCTTTGACAATTGGAGATAAAGGTAAAAACTTATCAGGCTATTTGGTTACTGCACAGAAAATGAAAAAAGCTTTGGTTGATAAGCTTTGGGATAAAGATAGAAAATATCTTATGAACCAGTTAATTGGTAAAGATGGTTCAATGGATGATCATTATTATATAGGTTCACTACTTGCTCCTGCTTATGGCATACTTGATAAAGAAAAATCCGAAGAACTGCTGGCTACTGCGGAAAAAGAACTGCTTGATAAAAAACTTGGTATCCGCGTTGCAATGCCGATGAATTTTGAAAAGCTAGAAAAAGTGTATCAGTTTGTCAATCATGAAGAAGGAATGCCTGGATATTATTTTAACGGAGCTATCTGGCCTCAGGGGAATATCTGGTATGCTGTTGCTCTTATTGCAAATGGACAGGCAGATAAAGCAGAAGAAGTTATAAAAAAATATATAACTATTAACGGTATAGAAAACAGTCCTAATGGACAGCCTTCATTCTATGAAACCAGAATTACTGCAGACAACGAACAGTATGGTCAGATTGACAAACCTTCTTTCCTCTGGCAGGGCGGTTGGTATTTCTATATCCTTTACCAATTGGCTGGTATGAGAGAATGTCCATGGAATATTTACTTTGTTCCTGAAATGCCAGGTAACTTCAAAAATGTTAGTTATAAAGTATCCCTTCCAGGTGATCTCTGTGACGTGAAAAATACAGGAGCAGGCAAATATTTTAAAAATATAAAAGTAGATAAAAAAGCTGTTAATACAGCTGTTGTAACAGGGTCAGCTAAGAAAATTTTATTAAACAGAGGTATTCCTGTTATGCCATATTTGGCACAGGCTGAATGCATTGTAAAATCTGTAAATTATAATATAAAAAGCAAGCAACTTGAAATTAATGCAGTAACAGTTAAAGACCAGGAAGTGGCTATAAAAGTAGTTTCTCCTTTAGAAATAGCTCAGGTATCAGTTAACGGAACTCCTGCAAACCAGGCTTTCGATGTTGAAAACGTAGATGGAGCATATACATATGACTTTGCATTTACTGCTGATAAAGAAGCTTCAATAATAACTTTCGAATTTAAATAATTATAAAGAGAAGAAGGTAAAATAATCCCGCATTATGCGGGATTATTATCTCTTAACAATTTGTCATAGGGTAAACAAAGATTGAACTACAGGTTTATTTGTTATGGAAAATATAATTAATATGAGAAAAAGTATTTTATTATTTATACCGTTTTTTATTGCAGGGTGTGCTTTTTTTGTTGATTCAAATATAAGTACAAATAATGAAAAAGGATATAAGATTTATCCAGAACATTTAGATTATTTATGCGAGAATGTTGTTCTTCCTAACGAAAAGGAATCACTTCTTACACATATTTACTGTGAGGCTCCAAATTATGATTATACTCCTGCACCAGGTGAGGGTATTTCATGTATTGATGATGTGGCAAGAGCAGGGGTGTTTTTTCTGGATTATTATAATAATACTCATAATGAAGTTTATTTTGACAGGGTTAAACGATGTGCAGAATTTGTGCTGTATCTACATCAAACAGATAAAAACGCACCTGGATTTGGCTATTTTTATAATTTTGTCGACAGAAAAAACGGCAAGTTGGTTATTAACAGAGACGGTGTAACCAGTAAGGCTGAACCAAATTGGTGGACTTGGCGTGCTATGTGGTTTCTAGGTTATATTTATACTGAGATCGACCAGAGGGACCCGAAACTTGCAACTAGAATTAAATCAGCACTTGATTTGACATTTGCAATTTTCTGTAATGATTTCTCTTTTGAAGGAAATGTTAAAACAGAAAAAGGAATTGCATATGCTGATTGGTTACCAAATACTGCTTCAGATCAATCTGCAATTATCTTGATGAGTTTGATTGATTATGTTAAAATAGCCCCTGAGAGCAGAGAAAAGATAGTAACTGTTATGAACAGACTTGCAGATGGTTTGCTGATAGGTCAGATTAAAGATGAAAAATCAGATGTTAACGGAGCATTATTGTGCTGGAAAAATTCATGGCATGGATGGGGTAATAATATAGCTTATTCATTGTTACTTGCAGGAAAATATTTAAACAATAAAAAATATATAGATGCAGCACTTCTGGAAGTAGACAATTTTCAAAAATATTTGATAAAAATAGATTATCTAAAAGAATTTAATGTAGAAAGGACAGAGACTAATCCTGTAGCTATTATACCTGATTCTGAGAAAAAGTTTGAACAGATTGCATATGCTATGAGGCCTATGGTTTATGCAAGTTTAGAGGCATATGTAATTACTAAAGATAAAAAATATTTGGATCAGGCAGAGACATTATCCGATTGGTTCTTTGGAAAGAATCCGGCAAAAGTTGTTATGTATAATCCAGAACCTGATTTAAGAAAAGGCCTTGTCTTTGATGGAATTAATTCTTTTGACAGTTGGAATAAAAATTCAGGAGCTGAATCCACCATAGAGGCTCTTCTGTCATTACAAAAGTTAAAAGCATTTAAGAATAATAAAATAACTTATTAAGTTAGATTTTAATATGGAGAATATATGATGAGAAGATGTAAAAAAAATCCAATAATTACTCCGGCAGATGTAAAACCCAGCAGGCCTGATTTTAAGGTTGATTGTGCTTTTAATGCTGCTGTTACAAAATATTTTGATGAGACAGTCATGCTAATCCGTGTAGCTGAAAGTGTGATACCTGAAGCTCCGAATCATATTAGTATTCCTATTGTAAAGGAGAAAAATGGCAGTTGGGATGTTGAAATAAAAACTTTTAATAAAAATGATAAAAATTACGACTTTTCAGATACCAGACAGATAACATCTGTTAATGATGAAAAAGAAATATATCTGACATCGCTTTCATATTTTAGGTTAGCCAGAAGTACTGACGGAGTTGATTTTTCTATTGCTGAAAAACCTTTTATGTTTCCTGCCAACAAATATGAAACTTTTGGTATAGAGGATCCAAGAATTACACATATTGAGGGAAGATTTTATATTAATTATACAGCTGTATCTCCTATTGGGATTACTACAGCACTTGCCGTTACTGATGATTTTAAAAGTATTGAGAGGCTTGGCATAATTTTTGGTCCGGATAACAAAGATGTGTGTATGTTTCCAGAAAAGATAAATGGTTATTACTATACACTGCATAGGCCTACACCAAAGCATATTGGTACTCCGGATATGTGGTTGGCTAAGTCTGATAATTTATTACACTGGGGAGAACATGAACACTTTTTAGGTGCTTCAACAGCTGATTGGGATAACTATAAACTTGGAGGTGGAGCACAGGTTGTTAAAACAGATAAAGGCTGGTTGCAGATTTATCATGGCGTCGATGAATCTGAGAGATATTGTCTTGGTGCATTGCTTATGGATTTAAATGATCCGCATAAAATTATTGCAAAATCCAGGAAACCTTTACTCGAACCTGAAGCTGATTATGAGGTTAATGGTTTTTTCGGCAATGTTGTTTTTACTTGTGGAGTGGTATTGGAAAATGAAACTCTTAGAGTTTATTACGGCGCAGCGGACGAAGTTGTAGGATTGGCAGAAATTACACTGAATGAACTTTGGAATCATCTAGATATCTAAATTCGATATTCGATATCGAATTTGAGTAAGATATATATAGACGAAAAATGGTTTACAAACTTAAGGATTATTATGAAATTAAGACATGAACAGAAAGATGTGTCAAAGCTAATAAATGAATTTAGATTGCGTACAGAAAGCTGTTCTTTCAAAGCAGAAAAATTGATTTTTAATGGTATTGGCAACTTCGATGTTTATAATATTACGGCTCCTATCAAAATTAATAATAAAATAATTATTGCCGGTCGCGTTGAAAAAAGAGACTCTGAGCATGCGAAAATAAAGTTTTTCGAAAGAGTGGGAGACTCATATGTTTTAATTAAGGGTACGCCGTGTTTAGAATTACAGGATCCGGCTATCTCTATAATTGGTGATGAATTAGTTTTGAGCGGAGTCAAAATATTTGATCATCCTTTTAATAAAGGTAGATTGTGGTGGAAGACGGTTTTTTACAGAGGAAAAGATATTTTCTCTCTAAGAAAGTTCTCAGAAGGGCCAAATGGAATGAAGGATATTAGGCTTGTGGATCTTGATACTAAAGTGGGAATTTTTACTCGTCCGCAAAATGCTGCAGGCAAACTTGATTCAGATGGGGGTAGGGGAGCGATAGCCTATACTGAAATTGATTGTTTGAATGATTTATGTGTTCAAAAAATCAACCAAGCCAAAATCCTTGAAAATCAATTATTAAATGAACAATGGCTTGGAGCCAATGAAATACATGTATTAGATAATAGCCTCTTAGGTGTACTTGGACATGTTGCAATGTTTGATAATAAAATGGATCGTCATTATTTTCCTGCGACATTCGTCTTTGATAGACTTTCTCAAACTTATTCCAGTGTGAAAATTATTGCTGAACGCAGTATGTTTAAAGAAGGACCTTCAAAGAAACCGGATTTAAAGGATGTTGTTTTTAGTGGTGGATTGATTAGAAAATCAAATAAAAAGGCAGAGCTTTATGTTGGAACCGGTGATACAGAAGCACAGAAAATAGAAATTAATGATCCATTTGTCGAGTATGAATTGGTTTAGGTAGTGTCAAAAATAAAATGAAAAGTAATGAATAAACGGATTGTTGTGTAATGGTAATACTAAATTAGCCCCATATATGCTTTCGAATAATACCAGAGCAGCATTAGATTTTACTTTTTATTCCAATTGTAAGGTAGTAGTTCTGATAGATTTTTATGAGGGTAGGCAGGTAGCTTGCAGAAGATATCTTCCAGATATTCTTGTGGATTAATTTTCATAGCTCTGCATGTTTGAACAAGCGAGAGTATATTTGCCATAGCTTTTCCGCTTCTTCTACTTCCGACAAAAAGCCATGCTTTTCTTCCAATTACCAGCTTGCGGACACCGTTTTCTGCAATGTTATTATCCATGCTGGCATCAGGGTTTGACAAGTAAAGTCTCTGAACACCTGTCCCATAGGCAATAAATTCTGAATTGATTGGATTTTTAGTTGTTCTCTATTAATTTTAGAATACAAAAAAAACAGAAAAAGAAAAAGGATGAATTATGGCGGAACAACTATTGCCTTTGTTTTTATATGGAGAAAATACCATAAACTCCATCGTATCCTATAATTTTAATGAAGATGGTAATGTTTACTATTTTATTTATTGTGCACCTGTAGGTTTTCATCGACACGATGATCGTCGCGGCTTTAATATAACAACTTCTCAACTGATATTGAATGGTCACTGTAAAAACTGCGAGATTGTAAAAGCTTTCGGAGTAAGCGAAATAAGTGTAAAACGTAATCTTAAGAAACTCAGAGAAGATGGTATAGACGGATTTTATAAACCCAGAAACACTAGAAAAGGTGGAACAGTTCTTACGTCTGAAGTATTGTCAGAAGCCCAGTGCCTTTTAAATGAAGGTCACAGTCGCTCAGAAACAGCAGAAAAACTGTCATTAAAAGTTAACACCCTATCTAAAGCCATACATGCCGGTAAGCTGTTGGAACCACTAAAAAAAACTTCACAGGAAAAACCAAATCAGAACGCAATATAGAGGATAACAGTCAGGCACTTGGCAAAGGGTGTACAGACACCACAGGACGACTTTTTGCAGCATTAGGCAGAGTCAGTGCAGTTACAGAATTTAATAAGAATTATGATATTGATAATGGTGGTTTACTGCTTGCAGTTCCTGCACTTTTATCCAACGGTCTGCTTGATTCAATGAATTCATTCAATTTTTCAGAGGGTTTTTATAGAATATATGATATTTTTCTGACGATAGCTTTTATGGTTCTGGCCCGTGTAGGAAACATAAACCGCCTTGGTGATGTTTCACCCGGAGAATGGGGAAAGCTTCTTGGAATAGACCGTATTCCTGCTGTTAAAACCATGCGCGAAAAAGCAGATGAACTTTCACATGGTCAGAATGAAGCAAATCTGGATAAATGGATTTCAGAACATTCCAGCACCTGGATGGAAAAAAATGAGGATACTATAGGAAGGCTTTATGTTGATGGTCATGTAAGAACATATTTTGGAAAAACAAAGCTGCCGAGAAGATATGTATCAAGACAGCATTTATGTCTTCGCGGAATGACCGACTACTGGATTAATGATCAGAACGGGGCACCATTTTTTAATGTAACAACACCTTTTTCAAAGGGGCTTATAGAAATACTGCAGACGAAAATAATACCAAAACTGCTTGAAGAAATGCCGTGTCAAAAGACAGCATATGAACTTGCTGAAAATCCTGATATCTACAGGTTTTTAATAATTTTTGACAGAGAAGGCTATAGCATGAAACTCTTCAAAGACCTGTGGGAAAAACACAGAATTGCCTGTCAGACATATAATAAATATCCAAAAGATGCCTGGGATGAAAATGATTTCATTGAAGTTGAAGTTATACACCCTTTTGATAATGTAGAGAAAACAAAAATAGCGGAAAAAAGGGTATATGATAAAACGAATGATTTTTATTGCAGAGAAGTTAGACAGTTAACTGAATCAGGTCATCAGGTGTCAGTAATTTCAACAGATTTTATCAGTGAAGCTGAATACATATACAGTCACATGCAGAGTAGAACATCTCAGGAAAACTTTTTTAAATATGCAAGACAAGATTATAATATAGATACACTTAACTCATATGAAAAAACAAATGTAGATGAGACAGAAACAGTTGTAAACCCGGTATATAGACAACTGGAGAAAGATTTAAATTCATTAAGAGCAAAACTGGCAAGAAGAACACTTAAAAGACAGCAGTTGACTTTAAAGGAAAACCCTACAGAAAAAGAACGCAGGAACTTTGAAGAAAGAGAAGGAATGTTAACAAAAGAAATACTTGAATTTGAAGAAACTATTACCGAAAAGAAAAAAACAAGAAAGAATACAGATAAATATATTACTGTCAAAGAATTGCCGGAGGAATTTAAATTTGTTCAGTTTCATGGGGGTAGAAAAAAGTTTATTGATATTATAAAAATGATTGCATACAGAGCTGAAGTAGCTATGTCAAATGTCATCATGCCTATTCTGGGAAAATATGAAAAAGATACTGCAAAGAGCATAATAGAATCTATTTTCAAAACACCGGCAAATATTATTCCTCTATATGATAAAAATATTTTGAAGGTTGAATTGCATTACACTTCATCACATAAAAAAGATAAAATAATTCAATCATTGATGAACTTTTTAAATGAAACTGAAATGGAATTTCCGGAAACTCCCCTGAAACATCAGGGGTTATTTTTTTTGTTTTATATTTAAATTTTATTTTTCATTATAATAAATAAGACAAACGAAGTTGTGTTTTTTAGAGACTAAGTCTCCCCTACGGGATATAAAATTCACCAATGATAAAAACATAACACAACGTCTCACGCTAATTACCGGGGTAAAACCACCATAGAAGTGCCGAGCTTTTATATGTTTGCCTAATTTTCATATATTTAAATTATTTTATTGTTATATTGCTTTTTCAATGGGAACTAATTCATATCCCATATTCATTGCTCTTTTTTTTAGATTTTTATAGACTCTTTTTTTGTAGTTTTCATCATAGAAATTTATGTCCAGCGCCTTATATTCCTTTTGATTTTTTACCATATTATAAAATATTACTGCCAGCTTGGCTGCTGTAGCAGTAACGGCTTTTGGGCCTCCTGCTCTTGCCCGTATTCTCCTGTAGAATGCGCCGAGATAACTATTGCTGTTTTTAAGAGATGTGGCTGCCATTCTTAAAGCGGCTGCAGCACGATTGGATACTTTTCTGGTTTTATTTTTTAGAATTTTCCCTCCACTTATTTCTTTATTTACGCATAATCCGAGCCATGATTTAAAATGCTTATCTGTCTCCGAAAAAAGATTTTATAATATTATCTGCAAGACTTACAAAGAGTTTAAATTTTTCCTTAACATTTCCTTTCATTCCCTTTTTGCCTATCTGCATATTGATAAAAGCAAGATGTGATTTCAGTTTTTTCATTCTTGTATCAAGCCATCCGTCACTCAGCATGGGAAAGCCAAACTCATCAGTTAGAAACCTGAAGCTTCTGTAAACCCGGTCAAGAAGTTTATATAAAACTGAAATGTCCGTTGGATATGCTGTATTTGCAGCAACATCTGTACTGTCTATGTAAACTTCATTGAAATCATCAAGACCTTTAAGGAGAATAAGCATGGAAAGGCTATCCATTATCAAACGTCTTGTTTTATTGGAAACTGCATTCAGGTTTTCACGCACAGTGTTCGAACCGGGAACCTTATAGCTGTGATGAGCAAGAACCGCGCTAATACTTATTGAATCATGTATTGCCTGTTTGGCTGCGTGGTCACTTATGCTTCCCCACAGTCCTCTGATGATAAGAAAATAAAGTACTAATTCCGGCTTCAAACGTTCCCGACCTGTTTTTTCGAGTTTTACCGGCTCTGTTATTTCTATACAGTCAAACAAATAGTAATTTCCGTTTATGTGCACATCATTATAACGTTTTACTTCATTGCGGATCAGTTTCTTCTTCTGACCGTGTATATCCTGATCTCGGACTATTGATTCTCTGATTTCAGGAAACTTTTCCAGAAGTTCGCGACTTTTTCGAAAAATTTCCATTAAATCGGTATCTAATTCTTCAATTATGTTGAAATCAAACGGTAGGTAAGGAACATTATATATCATAAATTTGCCTTTCACTTTATTCATTTACGCTCAATATAGAGCGTTGAAAGGCAAATTTACATTTGCGATAGCAAAAAATTAATTAGAAGCGAGTCGCGAAAAACTTTTCGTGCAGCTTCTAATTACAGAATGTGCAAAAGTTTAATGTTTTGAAAATAAGAATTTGAAGAGGGAGTTGAAGTATTATGGGATATCAAAATTTAGTATTTGAAGGCGGTGGTGTAAAAGGTATTGCTTATGGAGGAGCTTTATCAGTTTTACATGAAAAAGGTATTTTAGAGGGTATCAAAAGAGTAGCTGGAACTTCTGCCGGAGCGATAAATGCTGTCTTGTTGGCAGTCGGATATAATCACATGGAAGTAAGTAATATTATTGCTAAGACAAATTTTAACGATTTCGCTGATGACAGTTTCCTATTTTTAAGAGATATCAATAGATTGGTTACTGAATATGGCTGGAATAAAGGCGATGCTTTTAAAAAATGGATTGGACGTTTAATAGAAAATAAGGTCGGAAATAGAGATCTTACTTTTGGAGAATTAGTAAAAATTCCCGGCTCAAAAGAATTATATTTAATTGCCACTAATCTTTCAGATCAGAAAGTGGAAATATTTTCTCATGAGACAACACCTGATGTTCCTATAAAAGACGCAGTTAGAATGTCTATGAGTATTCCTTTTTTCTTTAAATGTGTGAGATATGGTTCTGATAATGATGTCTATGTCGACGGCGGTGTATCATTGAATTATCCAATAAATATTTTTGATAATAAGAAGTACTTACAGCAGCAGGGGAATGGAGAACCTGTAGAGTACAATCAATCAGAAGGTTATGTATTTAATCACGAAACGTTGGGATTTAGGTTGGATTCTCAGGAAGAAATAGAGCTGGGAAAATTGGATTGGTCAAGTGTCCCTGCTGAAATTGATAGTTTACATGATTTTACCAAATCTCTTTTAAATTTTATTTATGAAATGGCTAATAAAAAACATTTGCATAAAAATGATTGGAATCGAACTATTGCAATTAATACATTCAAGGTGGATGCAACAGATTTTGATATATCAAAGGATACTATTGAAGAATTAATTAAAAGCGGAAAACAGGGCGTAATTAGTTATTTGGATTGGAAAGATACGTCAGGAACTAATAAGCCTATATAAGATGTAATGTAGGAAATACTGAGGAAAAAATGTTAGTAAAGAAAATGAAAAAGTCAATTAAAATTATAGTGTTGGGTTCTTTTATATTTATAGTAGGATGCTCGTCTATAAATCCAAAACCGATTTCAAAATTTTCGTCGTCACTCCAGAATGTTAAGTCCGGGATGGATTCGGCTTTGAGTATTGATTATGAATGGAATAAAGATGGATTTATAAATGGCTTTGCTAGTGATACAGATTCAAAATTAAGTTCATTAAAAATTATTTTTCCTACAGGGACAAATGGTCTATTTGAATTTACGGATAACAAAAAACAAATATATTTAGAATTGAAGAAGTTGCGACCTGCAGTTTATGAGTTAAACTCATGTCTTTATAGCTATTCACAATTGCTGGTGGCTTTAACTGATGATTCTCTTGTTAGCGTTGATGAGTTTGAAACTATGGCTAAAGAGTTAAATGCCAATCTTAATAAAACATATGGAGCTTTAGGATTAGATGTTGACTCTAAAGCTAACGCAATTATTTCTACTGCTGCTGCTGAAGCTGCAAGATTGTATATTGAATACAAAAGAAAGTCATATTTCATTGACTTTATTAATAATAATCAGCAAAACATTGAAACTTATTCAAACCATTGTATTCAATTGATTGATATAATTTATATTTCACTTAAGAGATCCTATCCTAAAATGGTTGAACCTTTAGAGGAAGAATGGCAGGCTGCAAAGAATGTTGACAAACGCATAAAAATAACAGAAGAGATGTTGAGTATAAATGAAAAATTAATTGATATGATTGCAACTCTTAAAGAGTTAAAAGATATATATATTATTTTGCCGAAAGCTCATAAAGATCTAGCCAAAGCTGTAGAATATCCTGATCTTAATCCGGCGGGTATAACAGAATTGTATAATTCTGGACAAAGACTATATCGGATTTATACTCAATTATTAAGTGAAAACAGTTAGAAAAGGAAATGAAATATGAATATTGAAGAGAAAAAACTGTTGTTGGATGAATTATGCAGTACATATCAGGCGACTAGCCATGCGAGAATGCTTTGTGTTGAAAAAGGTTTGAAGGCTGAAGCAAAAGAACTTAAAAAAAACCAACGTTTGCTTGATGTTGAAATAGATGAACTTCTCGTTGAGATGTATAGCAATTGGATTGGTGAGGCCAATAAAATTATAATAAAAATGAAGAAGACTAACAATGATATTAATACTTGCATAAATGAGATAAAGTCAAATATTGATGTGGCTAATAATATTGTAAAGTTTATAGGTTATTTGGATCAGGTAATCAATACTGCTGCAGATTGGGTAATTTAAACCTGTAATGTATAAACTTTCATTAACGAACGAATTGCAAAAGCCTTGACGAAAGCTGAGGCTTTTTTCTATTTTTAATTCAAACTGTAGCCAGGCTAATCGCCGAAATTAATTGTTTTTTTTGAACCTGTAGACGAGTAGTCGGAGAAAAATTAAATGTCCAGTGCTTTGCTGTAACATCTAAGGTTAAAAAATCACATAATCTGTTTTGAAACATGTAATATATTTAAGGTTGATTCTATTTTTGTTTTTTATCAGTGGCTAGTGTGGTTATTGATATTAAAATAATACCACATACAAGAACAATGACTCCCAGTTTAGTTATGCTGTCGAAAGGTAGAATTGCAACAAATCCACTGCCCAGTACGCCGCCAAGTATCTGCATTGAACTTAGAACTGCTGATGCCGAACCTGCCTGCTTTGGAAATGGTGTCATTGCTCCCGCATATGAACTTGGAAATATAAAACTGTTGCCAAAAGAAAATATAAAGACAGGCAGAAGCACTACGAAAATATTTAATATTCCGATTAGATCTACTATCATAAATAATAACCCGGCTATAAATATCGAAATTGAGCCAAACATTATCAGCGATTCGCTTTTTGATTTCATTATGATTTTTGCATTAATAAGAGCCCCTGCACAATACATTAATCCTCCGTATAAAGCGAACCATCCAAATTGTACCGGAGAATAATTAAGTTCATTTTGAACAATAATAGGGCCGGAAGTCAACCATGCCATTACAACCGCATATCCGGACATTACCAGTAAAGTATAACATATAAACAGTTTATTACTCATTAAAGTTTTAATATTATGAGTTATGCCTTTAAAACTTATATGGCTTTTATCTGCATTTAGATTTGTTTCAGGAAATGCAAAAAAAACAACTATAAGTATTATAATTGTATAGATTAAAAGTACTAAAAAGGCGGAACGCCAGCCATAAAATACTTCAAGGTAGCCTCCTAGAAGCGGTGGGGAAGCAACAAATATAATATTGATGAAAGCAAAATAAGAATTAACTCTTGCCAATTTCCTGCCTTCTAATAAATCACGTAAAATAGCAGCTGTTAAGACTGAACCGGCTGCAGCTCCAAATCCCTGGATAAGTCTTCCGAGCATTAGCAGATAAATTGAGTTTGCAATTAAACAGATGAATGATCCGGCAACAGCTAAACTAAATCCTATTATTAAGGGGCGTTTACGGCCAATTCCATCTGATAGTGGACCGTAAAATAATCTGGCTATACAGTAACTTATCATAAAACAGGTAACGGTGAGCTGAACAAGTTCCCGTTTGGTTTGAAGGTCTGCTACTATGTTGGGGAGGGATGGCAGATAGAGGTCTGATGCAATCTGCCCAAAAGATGCAAACATCAGGCTAAATGCAATAATCATTTTTAAAGATTTTAATTTTATCATAACAAACCGGTATTATATCCAAAATATCAGGGTTTTATTTATTCCTGTTAATAGAAGGGTGAAAAAATAGATAAAAGTCCAGTCAGCTTTTTTGCGCAGACAAAAAACTAAAAATCCACTATCTACCATATTTTTTAATAAAGCTTAATAGCTTACTTCTTTATAGTTCTAATACCAGCTATTTGAATATAAATATTGGTTTTTTATATGGTAATCTTATTTACTATTTGTAGATTATATTTTACTCAAATTTCCTAAGATTATATTTGTTTGGTTATACTTTACAGGAAGTGGTAGAAATTGTGGAAAATAATAGAAAAAATTTGTAATACTGTGGAATAAGATGATATAACTGACTTGAAGATGTGAATAATGATTTTTAAAAAGGGGAAAAATAAATGTTGAATAATAATCAGTTAAGAGATTTACTTGAAAGATTGGGTTACGATGAATGGTTTGATTCAAAAAATAATGAACATATTAACAATAGTTTTTCAGTTGCCAGAATAATCGAAGTAAACAAAAATAAATACAAAATATCTGACGGTCAATATGAGTATTTGGCAGAATTACCCGGAAGATTTTTATATTCTATTGAAAGTAGTTTAGATTATCCTACTGTTGGTGATTGGTGTGCTGTGCAGTGTTTTGATGATAGTTCTCCTGCGATAATACATTCTGTTTTACCGCGAAAGTCTTTGCTTAAACGCAAGACTTCAGGAAAAATGGTGGATTATCAACTGATAGCAGCAAACATTGATTTTGCATTTATTGTACAGTCTGCAGATTCCAACTTTAATTTAAATAGGCTGGAACGATATCTGGTAATGATAAACGAAAGTAAAATCGAGCCGATAATTATATTAAGTAAAACTGATTTACTGTCTGATGCTGAACTTGAAGAAATAACTGATAAGATAAGACGTATCAGCCATAAATATACTTTATTACCTATAAGCAGCATTAGTGACAATGGGATAGAAGCATTACAAAAAGAGCTTATGCCATATAAAACTTACTGTTTGCTGGGATCATCAGGTGTTGGCAAAACAACATTATTAAACAAGTTGCTGGGTGAACAGAGGTTTAGTGTCAGTGAAGTCAGAGAGAAAGACAGTAAGGGGCGTCATACAACAACACGTAGACAGCTTATTAGACTTGAATCCGGAAGTATATTTATTGATACTCCTGGAATTAGAGAGCTGGGAAATTTTGATGTTCACACAGGAATGGAAGAAACATTTGATGATATTGCACTTTACGGTGCTAAATGCCGTTTCAATAATTGTACTCATAGGCATGAGAAAGGCTGTGTTGTGAGGGATGCTGTTGAACAGGGTATTATTGATATAGATCGATACAATAATTATCTTATGCTCCAAAAGGAGGCTGCATATTATGAAATGTCCTACCTGGAAAAACGTAAAAAAGACAAATCATTTGGTAAAATGATTAAAAACCATAAGAAATTAATGAGAAAAAAATAATATTCATCTTTTTAATTCACAATTGTTTTCTAAGTTTATCTTATAAAATTCTATGATAACTATTGAAATATCAATAGAATATACATTATTATGATAATAAGTAGGTAGCATAAGAAATTTTAGGAAAAAATTATGGGGTATGTGTCTACAATACGAAAAATCACTTTTTTAAGTATGGGCATTCTTTTTATCTTCTTAACTGCTTGTGATGGTGAGCAGAATACTTACAAACATTCCTTAAAGACAAAGTTCCAATACCTGTCAGAAGAATATGCACCTTTAAATTATTTAAAAAACGGAAAACCTGAAGGTATGGCTGTTGATGTAATTGAAGCAATAGCCGAAGAACTGGAGATCCCAGCTCCTGATATAAAGATACAACTATGGTCCGAAACATACGAAACTGCATTAAGTGAACCCAATGTTATCATTTTTTCAATCACAAGAACTCCTCAAAGGGAAGATAAATTCTACTGGCTTAGTCCTTCAGTTATGAGATTTGAAGAATTTTTTTATGAAAAAAGAGGAAGTGAAATACAAATCAACAGCATGGATGATGCAAAGAAATACACTATAGGTGTGACTGAAGGTTATTATAGCTATGATAACCTTAAAGCTTTAGATTTTAAAAATTTAAAAGTTTATAAAACCCAGGAAGGTGCTGTCTATGCTCTCATGAATGGAGAGATTGATTTGATAGATTGTGCAGAGTTTAGAGCAGAATTTCTTGCTAAAAAATTGGGATATTCAATAAGTGATATTCTGCCTGTTTTTAAGGTTGCTGATCGTAGGCTCTATATTGCTATTTCTAAAGGAACTTCTCAGAAAGCGGTTAAGGAATGGAAGAAGGCTTTTAAAGAAATAAGACTTAATAAAACTTATTATAAAATATATAAAAAATGGTTTATGAGTCATTCTGGCGGACAATAAAGCGAAAATTACAATAAACAACTTATCAAAAATCAAAAAATGATATTCGGGACTCGAAAATTTTTAATTTTTAACTCCAGTTTTGCTGGATAAGGTATTTTTTTATGGAAAGTTATTCTGTTGCACCTCATATTTTAGCTCTTGCCGGACTATTTTTCATCGCGGTCGTATCTGCTATAGTTCTAAAAAAAATAAAAATTCCATATACAATAGGATTGGTTGTTATTGGTGTTTTTCTTGCATATTTCCTTAAACGTATTGATTCTTTAGATGCAGTAAGAGATATAAGGCTTTCTCATGATGTAATTATGTATGTATTGCTTCCTACTTTGATATTTGATGCTGCAATTAATATTAATGCACGTGCACTTTTTAAAAATATTACTCCTATTCTTATTTTAGCTGTTCCGGGATTATTGGTGTCGACTTTTGTTGTGGGGTTTTTATTGAACCTTGTAACGCCATTGCATCTTGGGACTGCTGTACTTTTTGGCGCTTTGATTTCAGCAACAGATCCTGTTGCGGTAGTATCTCTTTTTAAAGAAATTGGTGCACCTGAAAAATTGAGCATACTTGTTGATGGAGAAAGTTTATTTAATGATGCTACAGCTATTGTGATGTTCAATATAATTCTTGTAGCAATTGTTAGTGAAATTCCCATGGATTTGGGAGGGATATTGAGCGGTGTTATGGACTTTTTCTTTGTTTTCTTCGGCGGAATTTTAGTAGGTATTATTATTGGCTATATTGTTTTGTTTATTACAAAATTTTCAAAAGACGATCCGCTTATTCATTTGGCATTAACATCACTGCTTGCCTACACTTCGTTTATTGTTGCTGAATACTATATGGAGGTTTCCGGAGTAATGGCTGTATTGGCTGGCGGGATTCTGTTGAGTTGGTATGGTGCAGAGAGATTTCCCAAAGCAAGCAGAATACAGATAGAACACTTCTGGGAATATGCAACATTTGTATGTAACAGTTTTATCTTTCTCTTGTTAGGGGTAGCTGAATTACAGCTCCTGGGATTTATTGGACATAGCAGTAATATAGTTTTATATGTGATTTGTGCAATAATTACTGTTACTATTGCCAGGCTGATTGTTGTTTATATTGTACCGTATATGTTCCCGCTAAAATTTGGGAAAGTTGAAGCAAAATATAAAGCTGTGATTTTTTGGGGAGGATTACGAGGTGCAGTACCGCTGGCTCTTGTCTTGAGTTTATCAAAATATATTGAAGATCAACAGTTGCTAGTTGAACTAACTCTTGGAATTGTGTTATTTACTCTTTTAGTGCAGGGTACAACTATAAAACCTCTCATGAAAATTCTCAAACTTGGGTCAGAGTAGTTTTTTGAGTTTACAACGCATATATTATTCACTTAATTATGATAGGTGTTTGGGTGTTTCTCTTTTGATTATGTAGATGAATTCTATTGTGTAAACTTTATACCTAAAATAGATAGTCTTTTTACTCAGGCGACTATCTGAAGGAAAATCTAAGCAATTATTCGAGTTAGGTTTCAATAAAATAATCAAAAAAACATTTGTTATATATAATAATGTTTATAAATAAATTGGAGGGAAAATGAAAAAAGGAATTCTTTTTTTGGGGGTGATTTTTGCCGCTGTTTCTATTTTGTATTCTTATGATAAAACAGACAGCACAAATGATTTTTATGATAACAGACCAACTTATGAATTGAAGCAGGATACTATTAAAATTTATGGAGAGATAGAAAATCCCGGCATGATTGTTGATTTGTCCAAACTGGCTAAACGCTCTGTAATAGTCAAAGAAGCTGTGCTGCAGGATGACAAAGATACGTTTGTAGGAGCATATAACTATACAGGATATTCCCTTTATGATATTTTAAACAAAGTTGTTATTAAAAGAAAAGGCGGAAGTTTTAAGTCTCCCATTGATCTTTATGTAAAAATAGAAAATGATCAAGGAGATTCAATTGTGGCTTCATGGGGGGAAATTTATTATCCTTCTGTTCGTTATCATGATATTATAGCTACAGAAGTAAGTCCTGTTTTACCTCTTGTTACTGATTCGAAATGGCCTATTCCTAAAAGCATGAAACTTGTAATGGGAGAAGATCTTTTATCAGAAAGAAATATTTTATCTCCTACTAAAATAACAGTTGAATCAATAAAAGTAACAGAAAAAGAGAAAAATAGTTTTGCCAGAGAATATTCAGACCAGGTTAGAATCTCAAAAAATGAGTCAGAAATAACTGATTTATATGCTTTTCCTGAAGAATATAAAACATATTCATATCCATGTACTTTCTATGGACGCGGACTCGGTTTCCAGAAGATAGGTGATTTTAACGGTATACCGTTGCAATATTTTCTGGGAAGATACTTTTCTTTAAACAAAAAAAATATTATAAATGGAATGTTTGCAGTAATTTCAAAAGATGGTTACAGAGCGGCATTTTCTTTTAGTGAAATATTCAATAAAAACAACCATGCAGATGTTCTTCTACTGGATAAATCAGGTGATAAATCAGAGGGTAAGTTTAAAATTTTCCCGGGAAATGATTTCTTTGCTGAAAGAGCAATAAAGTGCATTGCAAATATTAAATTTTTTAATGTAAAATAGGTATGGAGAAAGAAAAAGACGGAATGATTATTAATGATAGTACTATTCCTGTTTGGCTTAATGGAAAAACTATAGTAGAAATACCGGCAAACAGTAGAAAAGAGGTCCTGTGCAATTAATTAAGTAAGTGAATTGTATCAACACTCAAAAAAAATATAATATTTGCTCAGGAATTTTGAAAGGATAAGAATTTTACCTTCTATATAAGAGTCTATTTATAATAAGAAAAATATAATAATGGAAGTACCCTCTAACGGTATTATAGTATTTGTTATAAACAGAAACTAATTGATAAAAAATATATATGATGTGATAGGCGGCAGTATATGGTCCTGCCGCTTTTCATTTTCTTATTGAAACAGGATAATAAGATGCGTGATTACCGAAAAATACCTTTATGGAAAAGTATAACAAATAGTCAATGGCACAGTTGGCAGTGGCAGATAGCAAATAGGATTACTACTGTCGATGAGTTAAAATTGGTATTAGAGATAAAACCAGAAGAAGAAGTAGGAATCAAAAATTGTCTGAAAACATTGCGTATGGCTATAACACCATATTATGCATCCTTAATAAATAGTACCGATTCAAACTGTCCAATAAGAAAACAGGCAGTTCCCACTTCACTTGAGCTTGATTATTCAGAGGATGAATGGAAAGATCCTCTTTGTGAGGATTCTTATTCACCGGTAAAAGGGCTTACGCATCGTTATCCTGACAGAGCATTATTTTTACTTACTGATAAGTGTGCTGTGTACTGCCGCCATTGTACAAGGAGACGGTTTGCTGGTACAAATGAACAGACACTCTCAAAAAACAATATAAATGCATGTATAGATTATATACGCCATACTCCTGAGATATCAGATGTATTACTTTCAGGAGGTGATAGTCTGTTGATTTCTGAAACAATATTGGAATATATATTGAAGGAACTTCGAAAGATTTCACATGTTGAAATCATACGTTTAGGCACTCGTCTTCCTGTTGTTCTGCCGCAGCGAATAACTGAAGATTTGGTGCTAATGCTGAAAAAATATCATCCCATTTACATAAATACACATTTTAACCATCCTGATGAAATTACAAAAAACTCCTCAGATGCATGTAATTTATTAGCGGATAATGGATTTCCTTTAGGCAATCAGACTGTACTGCTTAATGGGATAAACAATTGTCCTGTTATATTAAAAAAATTGATGAAAAAACTTTTGACAATTCGTGTTCGTCCATATTATTTGCATCAGTGTGATATGTCGGAAGGAATTCAGCATTTTCGTACTCCGGTCAGTTCCGGAATAGAGGCTATAGAGTTTATGCGCGGACATATATCTGGATTGGCTGTTCCGCACTATGTTATAGATACACCGGGTGGGGGTGGAAAAGCACCGCTGATACCTAATTATCTAATATCTCAAAGCCAGGACGGAAAAATAGTCCTCCGAAATTATGAAGGTAAGTTGTTTACCTATAATGAAGGGAAAAAGTCTATTTTTAATGATGAACTGTGTCCAATTTGCGGGAAAAAACATGAAAATAAATGTTTAAAATAGATTAGGAGTAACTGAAAGATAAAATAACTGATGCTGACTGCATATGTATTCTAATGATATATATTTAAAACAATTTTATAAAAAGTATTTTTGTGCTTGTATTATTTCCTGATTCTTTATAATTTAAGGGAATTTATTGTTCGGGGAGGGGGGAGCACAATAATATAAATTTTAGGTGATTCTTAATGGATAATTTCTTGCCGATGCCGGATGAAAATGGTTTTTTTGGAGAATATGGTGGTCAGATAATTCCTCCTGAACTAAAAATGATAATGGATGATATTGCTGTAGCATACAATAAAGTATCCAGAACAAAAGAATTTCAAAATGAGTTAAATGAACTTCAGATGCACTATGTTGGAAGACCCAGTCCAATATTTCATGCCAAAAGACTTTCCGAAAAGATCGGCGGGGCTCAAATATATTTAAAAAGAGAAGATTTAAATCATACAGGAGCTCATAAGATCAATCATTGTCTTGGTGAAGCTCTTCTCGCTAAATATATGGGGAAAACTAAAGTCCTGGCTGAAACGGGTGCTGGGCAGCATGGTGTGGCTTTAGCTACTGCCTGTGCTTTGGTTGGTATTGATTGTGAAATTCATATGGGGGAAATAGATATTCAGAAAGAACATCCTAATGTTGTAAAAATGAAGGTATTAGGATGTAAAGTGATACCTGTTACTCGCAGTACTAAAACGTTAAAAGATGCTGTAGACAGTGCCTTTGAATCTTACCTGCAGGATCCTGTTAACTCATTATATGCAATAGGCTCTGTTGTCGGACCGCATCCATTTCCTATGATGGTTAGAGATTTCCAGAAAATAGTTGGAGAAGAAGCCAGAGAACAGTTCATGAAAATGGCAGGTAAGCTGCCTGATTATATAATGGCCTGTGTAGGTGGAGGCTCTAATGCTATAGGCTTATTTACTGCTTTCTTAAAAGATGAGGAAACGAAAATAATTGGTGTTGAGCCGGCTGGCATGGGTTTGGATACAGAGAAACACGCTGCCACATTAACTTTGGGAGCCAAAGGTGAGATCCATGGATTTAAATGTTACAACCTACAGGATAAAAAAGGTAATCCGCTGCCAGTATATTCAATAGCTTCAGGTTTAGATTATCCCGGAGTTGGGCCTCAGCATTGTTACTTAAAAGATATTGAACGGGTAAAATATGTAGCTATAGATGATAAAGAATGCCTAGATGCTTTTATGATCTTATCAAGGACAGAAGGAATAATTCCTGCTCTTGAAAGTGCTCATGCTGTCGCCTATGCAATGAAGTTGGCAAAAGAACTTCCAAAAGATGAGAGTATTTTAGTTAATCTTTCAGGAAGAGGCGATAAGGATGTTGATTTTGTAGAACAGAAGCTTGGTTTATAAAAATTATTTTTGAGCTGGTTGCAAAAGATAGACATACGCATTGTCCAGTGTTAAATGCTTTACGAATCGGTTTAATTAAGGAGGAGTTATGAAGCGCATAAGACAGAAAATGTTCAGTGAGTTTGAAGATAAAACTATTTTTAAAAATGCACAGAGCTATGCGTTTGATTACATTGATAAAGCTTGTGATAGAAATGTCTTTCCTACAGATGAGGCAATTGCAAATCTTGACAAGTTCATCGAAAATATGCCGGATTTTTCAGAAGACTCACAGTCTATATTAACTCAGCTTCATAAGTATGGTTCTCCTGCAACAATATCTCAAATTGGCGGCAGATATTTTGGACTTGTCAACGGAGGTATAATTCCTGCTTCGCTTGCTGTTCGCTGGCTTTCAGATTCCTGGGACCAAAATACACCTCTATATGTCACTTCACCTATTACTTCGAAGTTAGAAGAAGTAACTGAAATGTGGTTGAAACAGTTGCTTGGATTATCTGAACAGGTTGTGGCAAGTTTTGTCAGCGGTACATCAATGGCTATTTTTTGTGCATTAGCTGCAGCAAGATATCGTGTTCTTCAGAAAAATAACTGGGATGTTAATAAAAAAGGATTGTATGGTGCACCAAAGATTAGAATTGTTGCGGGAAAGCATGCTCATGGAACTGTGATAAAAGCAATTGCTCTTTTAGGGTTTGGTATAGACAATATTGAATGGGTAGAAGCGGATGAGCAGGGAAGGATAATACCTGAATCTATACCTGAGCTTGATCAAAATACGATTTTAATACTTCAGGCAGGTAATGTTAATTCGGGTGCATTTGATGCATTTGATGAAATTTGTGATAAAGCTAATAAGGCTGATGCTTGGATTCATATTGACGGTGCTTTTGGATTATGGGCTGCTGCATGCAAAAAATTGAATTATCTGACAAAAGGTATTGAAAAGGCTGATTCATGGTCAGTTGATGGACATAAAACTTTAAATGCTCCATATGATAGTGGTATTCTTCTTTGTCGTGACAGAGAGGCTCTTGTTCATGCTTTGCAAGCTTCTGGATCTTATATTGTATACAGTAAAAATAGAGATGGTATGTTGTATACGCCTGAAATGTCTAGAAGGGCAAGAGTTGTTGAGTTATGGGCAGCATTAAAATTTCTTGGGAGAGCAGGTGTTGATGAACTGGTATACGGATTGCATGAAAGAGCTGTTCAGTTCTGCCGGGAATTGAAAGATAAAGGTTTTACTGTTTTAAATGATGTAGTTTTTAATCAGGTTATGGTGAGATGCGAATCAGATGCTTTAACTGATGAAACAATACATCATATTCAAAGATCAGGCGAATGTTGGGTTGGTGGTGCTAAATGGGATGGTAGAAGTGTAATCAGAATTAGCGTATGTTCCTGGGCTACAACTAAAGATGATGTATCCAGATCTGTTCTTGCTTTTGTGGCTGCAAGAGATAATGCTTTAAAAAGTTTAAATCAATGAAAGACTGAATGATGAAATAAACGTTTATATCCAAAACAGATATTGGTGGTGAGTATTATCGACTAAGATTGTGACACTGTACCTCCGTTGAGATGGCTAAAGTGATTACTCAAACAAAAACTAATATATGATGGAGTTTGGTTTTTGTAAAATAAGCCCAAAACAAAAGTAATTAAGGAGTGAAATGAAACAAATACTGGTACTGTTTATTATATGTCTGCAAACAGTTTTAATTGGAGCTGTTAAGCTGGATGATTCTGATAATTATGTTGATTCCACTGTTTATACTTACCCTGATAAATTGAATAGTGAGATTCCGCTTCAGGCTGAAATCAAAAAAGTAAAAGTTCGGGAGTTGGATAAAAAGGATAGGTTGACTATTGATCGAAACCTGGATCTTTTTATGCAGAACTCATTAAATACTTTAAATGATAACATGAATACAGTGCTGCAGGATGATTTTCTAAATTTCAATTATGTTCAAATGGGAAAACCAAATTATGTAAAAGGCAGAGAAGGTGCTATAAAAAGAATGCCTGCATTGGATCAGGCACAGACTGAAACATGTTCTACTTTTTCATCAACAGCTGCTATGGATATATTGTTTGGTGATGGAAGAGATATTTACAGTAACTATATGAGTTTATGCCTGGGACATGCTTTAGCATTAAAAATGCTTGCTCCGGGGCAGGGATTGTTAGCTATAATGAATGCTATTAACAACTATACATATCCCAACTCCATGGGAGGGTAGCGAAGGCATTCTTATTTTTACTCAGTTTAAAGATTTTGGGATGGTGAAAACTAAAGATAAAAATAGTCAAAACGGAAAGTTTGGAGAGAAAGAAAAGAAAAAACCGCTGAATAAGAAATATATAAAAAAGTTTAAAAAAATACCTGAATTAAATTTTACTTTAATTTATCATAATGAACTTTGTGATATAAATGAGATATTTGCTTCCAAAGCTGCATTTGTTAGAAAAATAAAGAGTGAGATAAACAAGGGGAATATTGTTTCCATTGGAGTTTATCTTGCTACTGCTATTGAAGATAGTAATACAGGCATGATTGGAAACATTAGGTTTATTAATGGTAAAGCTGTTTTTACTGATGCTGCACAGGATAACATTGCAGATTATAATACCTGGAGCTTAAATAAAGAACTTGTCGAGTATATCAAAAAAAATAAAGAAAATGATAATTTAGTCGAATCACATCAAATGTTAATTATAGGATATATTGATGATATGAAAGATAAAAACAGTGGTGTTTTTATTTTAAGAAACTCCTGGGGTGCAGATTGTGGCGATAAAGGAAACAACTTTATAACCTATGATTATTTGTATTATTTAACTAATGAGGTTGTATCCGTTTCAGTTAAATCAAATAAAGAACTGAAAAACAGTAAAAAATTTCTATAGGTTTTCTCTTTTTGTGTCTGTCTGAAAACTGAGATTTTAACAGAGATTGAGTGGTGAGTGGTGAGTGGTGAGTGGGGTGGCGCTAACCTTCCAGAAGATGTACTTTCTGGAGGGCAGTTGTCCAATGCTATTAACTTAAGGGGTTATAAAAAATCAAGCGGAAATACAAATTTAATTTAAGAGCTGTGATTCTGGAGGGAAACGCTCTGTCGTTTCCGAACGGCCGATTGCATTGACAGGAAATGCTGTAATATACGAAAGATAAAATTTTTGAATGCAGAGGATGCACAGGGCGTTGGTTTTGACAGAGCAAAACCCTCCAGTATTTAATTTAAAGCGGAATGGAAAGCGGCATCTGCTAGGCCGTTTTTATATAAAAGTTTTTTCTGAAAATAATAAATAGTAAGCTTGAAATAATAAAAAGTCTTAAGTCAATGACATTGGGGCAGTTGTCCTCAACTGCTAATGATACCTTGATACGATTAGATATTCATTATTTCAGTTTTTAATTGTATCTCTCGGCTATAATTATATACTAGGAACGGTTGAATTTTCGGAAAATCTAACTAAAAAACGAGTTAGATTTTATCATATATAGCCAAAAGCTGAAATATCTTCGGTATATTTAGAAAATAGAGGTGATATTGTTGACAGGAAAACAACATACCTGGCTTACGCCAATTAAACTTAGAGGAGGGGGGATTTTACCTAACAGGTTAATGCCCGGGCCTATGCTTGGGGTAATGAATCCGCTCTTTTTAAGAGCGATGAATGAATTAAATTTGGTTGATTATTGGATTACTCCGTTTGTCGGACTTTCTACTGCCTCTCCCAGGCTCTTTATTCTAAAGAAAAAATTAAAGCCTTATATTGATTCAGGTAAACCTTATATTGTTCAATTTCTAGGTAATAGAGCAGATGTGCTGGCAGATGCTTCGAATAAGTTAACACAGTTGAATATTGCAGGGATTAATCTGAATTTTGCCTGTTCAAGTGCTACAGTGCTTAAGAGTGGGTCGGGTGCCGGACTCTTGACTCAGCCTGAAGTCATGCTTGAAATAATTAATAAGATTCGTGAAGTATGCCCTCATATCTCAATTAGTTTAAAGTTGAGGGTAGGGGGCTTATCCACTGATGAAATAAGAAGTATTATTCCATTACTGTGCAATTCGGAAGTGGATTTTATTATGCTGCATTTTAGAACAGCTCTAGAAAAGTATAAAGTTGTGAAAAATGGATCTGAAAGAATAAAATTGGCTGTTGAACTTGCATCTGCAACTTCTGTTCCAATTATTGCAAGTGGTGATATTTTTTCTGTAGGTGCAGCCGAAGAAATGTATCTGAATTCCAAATGTCACGGTATTACTGTCGCAAGAGGGTTATTAAAAGATCCATTCCTAATTCGCGGGATTGAGGCAAAACTATTAAATAAGCAGATGATACTGCATGAAGATCCAAAACTGATTTTTACTCATAAACTATGTGAAGTTGCACAGAAAAATCCGGAACTTTATAATCGTTATAGTTTTTTAGGGCTTATGTGTTCTATTTGGGGTAGTGAAGATTCTAATTTTAAAAATATTATACATCTGTCCGATGAAAAAATCTTATCTTTTTTCAATTGATTGTTTTCAACTGCAGTTAGAACTATACTCAAACTGAATGAAAATACAGTTGCATGAGTTGTAATATCCTAATACAGCCTATATTGATAGATATGAATATCCAATTAACACTAGACGAAAAAATAAAACTTGAAGCACAACATAAAAAAGAGCGAAACAGTAAGGCCTGTGACCGTATAAAAGCTGTGTTGCTTTCATCCGAGGGTTGGTCTCAATCACAAATAGCTCAGGCATTAAGAATTCATGAAACAACAGTAACAACTCACCTTAAAGATTATTTGGATAATAAAAAATTGAAAAATGAAAGTGGCGGTTCAAGCAGCCTGTTGACTTCTGAACAAACTAATGAATTAATAAATCATTTAGAAAAAAATACCTACCCAAGCACTAAAGAGATCATTGCATATGTTTACAATGCTTACGGCATAAAATATACTCAGCAGGGAATGTATAACTGGTTAAAGCATAATAGATTTTCTTATAAAGCTCCAAAAGGAGTCCCACTTAAGTACAATACCGAAAAGCAGGAAGCTTTTAAAGCAGAATATGATGAAATAAAGAATAACCTCAAAGAAAATGATAAAATATTTTTTATGGATAGTGTTCACCCAACTCAAGCCACAAAAATCACATTAGGCTGGATAAGGAAAGGTGTTGAGAAAATGATAGCTACAGTTGCAGGCAGAAGCAGGATAAATCTTACAGGAGCAATAGATTTAGAAAGTATGTCTATTTTTACAAAAGAGTATAAAACAATAGATGGCAATGCTACATTAGATTTTCTGAGATATCTTGATGATTCAACCGCCTCTAGCGGTACCATACATCTTATTGCAGACGGCGGAGGTGCTCATACATGTAAAGAAGTTGGTGCATATCTTGGAATAAAAGATCCTTTCAATAGAAAATATTTAGAAGACTATTATCAGATAAAATTACCGGCTAATAATAAACAACTTACAGGGAGATTGAGAAAAAACCTGTATATGGTTTTGAAAAACGAACCTGAATTCTTTATAAATAAGAAAATTTTAGAGGAAAAGAAAGTAACTGCTCAAATGTTACTTGACGCTTTGCAAAAGCCGCCTCCTCATAAAAAATTCATTTTGCATATACTTCCACCCTACAGTCCAAATCTTAACCCGATTGAGCGTGTATGGAAAGTAATGAACGAACATGTAAGAAATAACAAAGTTTTTACCTCATTCAAAGAGTTTAAATCTGATGTTTTAGATTTTTTCAGAAATGAATGGGACAATATTTCTGAAACTTTAAGGTCACGTATTAATGATCATTTTGAAAAAATAAAACCAGTATTTTGAAATAGTTTGAGTATATACCGAAGGTATTTTTATCTCTGGCTATTTTACGCTAAGTTATAACATTAAAAACTTTTTTTAGTACCCGTTAATTTTGAATCACATTTTTTAAAAATTATTTGGCATAGCTCACGTTCTATACCTGCTATTATATTGCACTTATTTTCAAAGAGAATATGCTTTACAAGTTCTTATGGGGAAATGTCTGATGGTTGAGGCCAATATTGATTTGCATCTTCCATTGTAGATGCCCCATACACAACTGTATTTAACTCTGCCCATATACATGCTGACATGCACATAGGACATGGCTCACATGTGCTATAGAGTATGCATCCTTCTAGCGATAATGCCTTTAGCTTTTTTGTAGCAATCCTGATTACATTCATTTCTGTATGATTAGTAGGATCGCATTTACTTATTACTGTATCATATGACTGAGCTATCAATTTGCCAGATTTTATCTCATATATACTTGCTCCAAAAGGAGATGGATGAATTGTATTGAATGAAGATTCAGTGAATTTTATTAATTGTTGCATTCTGTGTTTATGCAATTCATTGTTCTTTATGTCCATATTATTCCTATTACTTTTCCTATAATAAAAAATTCACTTATAGCTATGGAGCGTAATAGCTATTAAGATGATATGTTAAACTCCCATATTATTTAAAGTCTTGAAATAAAGGCTCGATTTTATTATTAATAGTTGTAGGTAAAAGATTTAACTATAAGTAACAAAAAGGAGCCATTAAAATGGAAGATACATTGAGGTAATTTCAAAACTATCAAAATTAGATATTATTTGAACTAAATGGATTAACAGAAAGAGTTCCATGCTATTTTATATAAGCAAAAAAATAGAAATAGCAAAAACTACAGGAGTTTTAAATGGAACATCTTTCATGTTTATTTAATAGCATACAAAACTGGCTTTTGCCAGACCTTGAAGAAGAATTAGGAGAGTTAAGTTCAAAGCAGATAGAGTTTATTAAAGTAGTAGAACTTCTAAGACCTGATATGTTCCTTGATAATTTAAACTGGTGCGGAATAGGCAGGAAACCTTCCAGTAGGTTGAGTCTTATAAAAGCTTTTATAGCTAAGCCTATATTTCGTATTGCAGATACTATGAGTTTGATTGATTTCATAAAATCAAATCCCAGTCTTAGGCGATTATGCGGATGGGAAAGTTATAATGAGGTTCCTTCTGAAGCAACATTTTCTAGAGCTTTTAAGCTGTTTTCTGAATTTAAAATAGCACAGAAAATACATGAAAACAGTATATGCAGAAATATTGGAGAAAAGCTTTTCGGTCATAAAAGCACAGATGCAACGAGCATTAAAGGACGTGAAAAGCCCTGTCGTAAAAATACTCCGACTAAAAAGAAAAAAGGAAAGCCTGGTCGTCCTAAAAAAGGAGAAGAAAAGCCTAAAGAACCAAAGCGGGTTGAGCTTCAACTTGAGAGAAATCTTGATGCTAACCTGGAAGATCTTCCTAAAGGATGTGACTGGGGTTCCAAGAAAGGCTCTAATGGCAAAGTTTATAAATGGAAAGGGTATAAACTGCATTTAGACTGTGTTGATGGTGATATACCTGTCAGTGCTGTTGTTACATCTGCCTCATTACATGACAGCCAGGTAGCTATACCGCTTTCACAGATGAGTGAAAAACGTATTATCAATTTATATGATCTGATGGATGCAGCATATGATTCACCTGAAATACACCTTTATTCAAAGCAGAACAACAGAATTCCTATTATAGATAATAATCCCAGAAGAGGAGGAATAAAAAAGAAAATGGATCCTGCAAAATCTGCCAGATATAATGAAAGAAGTTCTGCTGAAAGAGTTAATTCTGAACTGAAAGATAATTATGGTGTTGAAAATATTAGAGTTAAAGGACAGCTGAAAGTAGAGTGTCATATTTTCTTTGCTATAATTGCTCTTGCTGCTAAAAAGATATTTAAACTTATTCCGTAGTAGTTGAATTTGATATATAAACATCTTTCTCTCTGAAATACAGGGATTAGTAAGAATGTATCTAAAGTAAAACTTTTTAAGTGTATAGTTTACAATTTTCTATGATTTTTGATGAAAAATATGTGAATTTTTACACTAATAAAAAGTTATTAACAATTTAAACGAAAAAAGTCTCAAACGTTTTGCAAGAGGCTCAGTTATTAACAATTTAAACGAAAAAAGCCTCAAACGTTTTGCAAGAGGCTCCATTGTTAAAGTTTTCAGGTCAAGTATTTTTTGTTGGAATTGATGTTCATTTAAAGAGTTGGACAGTAACAGTAAGGACAGAAAGACTAGAGTTAAAGACTTTTAAAATGAATCCTGTACCTGAACAGTTAGTTGCATATTTGAATAATAATTTTCCTGGAGGCATATTTAAATCAGTTTATGAAGCTGGTTTTTCTGGCTTTTGGATACACTATCGACTAAAGAAGCTTGGAATAGAAAATATTGTGGTTAACCCAGGTGATGTTCCGACAAGTAACAAAGAAAAACACAGTAAAACAGATCCCAGGGATTCAAGGAAACTTTCCCGGGAACTTGAAAAAGATAATCTGATTCCAATATATATTCAGTCACTTGAAGATCAGACATTAAAAAGCCTCTGCAGGCTTCGATTCTCTTTGGGCAAAGACTTAGCACAGATAAAAAACAGGATTTCAGCTTATATGCATCTGTTTAATAAAGAAATTCCCGGAGAAGTCCGATGGATAGGAGCTTTCATTAAAAAGTTATATAAGCTGTCAGCAGATTTGCCCAACGGTGAAACTTTAAAACATCTTACTAATTCACTTAAAAGCAAGAAACAGGAAATACTCTCTGTTACAGCGGATCTAAAAGAGGCTGTTATCCGCTCAGGAAGAGGAGAACTTTTTAAAGTATTAAGAACAATTCCTGGAGTGGGATTCTTAACTGCTGCAACATTTATAACAGAAATAATAGATATCAGCCGTTTTAAGAATTTCGATTCTTTAGCTGCTTATGGTAAACGTAAAATCTGTCCATATATATGATTTATGTACAATCAGTCAATTCTTACATCAGTGTTATATATTCCTGGCTTCAGCCCATTTGTCCGGAAGTAATTCAAAGAGTCTGTTGTTTTGGTGTGTCATCAGCCTTTTGAAGATATCAGTCATATATTCAAATGGTTCTATTCCCATAATCCTGCATGTTTGAATAAGCGAGTATATAACAGCAGCAGCTTCACCTGCTCTTTTACTCCCAAAGAAAAGCCAGTTTTTTCTGCCGAGTACAACTTTTCTTAATCCTCTTTCAGCAGTATTATTTTCCATTTTGATATTTGGATCATTCAGATAGAGTCTGAAGTTATTTTCATATTTAAGCATATATCCTATAGCTTTTGCCAGATTGGATTTTGGTAGCAGTGTACCTTCAACTACTTTTTCTCTGAGCATTGTGAAAATTTCATCAACAACTTTAAGTTCATGTTCCTGTCTTATTTTCCGCCTTGTTTGCGAATCAGCTTTCCATGCCAGCCTTTCAAACATAAACAAATACCTGATTTTTCTCAGGACATTATCTCTGAGTTTCAAGTCAATAGATTTTACTTCTTCAAAATATCTGCGCGCATGACACCAGCATGCTGCCCAGTCAATACATAAGCTTTCATCAGCATCAAGCTTTACATATGCATCATATGCATCAGCATGAATAATACCTTCAAAATTTTTAAGGAAATTTGTTGGATAGAAATGACTTCTGTCAGGGCTGAAGGAATATATCTGATATGGAGGTGCATTGGGATTGGCACAAGAGTATATCCATATTCTTGTAGTTTTTGTTTTACCATTGCCTGGATCAAGCATATTTACAGTGGTATCATCTGTAAATAGATAACCTGATTTAAAAAGATTTTCTCTCATCTGATCATATATAGGTGTCAACTTAAGGCCAATATTCATAATAAGCGAACTTAATGTCTGCCGTGTTACTTTTATATCATGAGCTGCAAGCTTTTCCTGTATTCTCTGAGCACTTTACCCCTATGATTTTATTTTGATACGAACTTGTAGAAAAGCTTCAAATTAGTTTCCGGAAATTCCATTTCAGTTTCATTTAAAAAGTTCATCAATGATTGAATTATTTTATCTTTTTTATGTGATGAAGTGTAATGCAATTCAACCTTCAAAATATTTTTATCATATAGAGGAATAATATTTGCCGGTGTTTTGAAAATAGATTCTATTATGCTCTTTGCAGTATCTTTTTCATATTTTCCCAGAATAGGCATGATGACATTTGACATAGCTACTTCAGCTCTGTATGCAATCATTTTTATAATATCAATAAACTTTTTTCTACCCCCATGAAACTGAACAAATTTAAATTCCTCCGGCAATTCTTTGACAGTAATATATTTATCTGTATTCTTTCTTGTTTTTTTCTTTTCGGTAATAGTTTCTTCAAATTCAAGTATTTCTTTTGTTAACATTCCTTCTCTTTCTTCAAAGTTCCTGCGTTCTTTTTCTGTAGGGTTTTCCTTTAAAGTCAACTGCTGTCTTTTAAGTGTTCTTCTTGCCAGTTTTGCTCTTAATGAATTTAAATCTTTCTCCAGTTGTCTATATACCGGGTTTACAACTGTTTCTGTCTCATCTACATTTGTTTTTTCATATGAGTTAAGTGTATCTATATTATAATCTTGTCTTGCATATTTAAAAAAGTTTTCCTGAGATGTTCTACTCTGCATGTGACTGTATATGTATTCAGCTTCACTGATAAAATCTGTTGAAATTACTGACACCTGATGACCTGATTCAGTTAACTGTCTAACTTCTCTGCAATAAAAATCATTCGTTTTATCATATACCCTTTTTTCCGCTATTTTTGTTTTCTCTACATTATCAAAAGGGTGTATAACTTCAACTTCAATGAATTCATTTTCATCCCAGGCATCTTTTGGATATTTATTATATGTCTGACAGGCAATTCTGTGTTTTTCCCACAGGTCTTTGAAGAGTTTCATGCTATAGCCTTCTCTGTCAAAAATTATTAAAAACCTGTAGATATCAGGATTTTCAGCAAGTTCATATGCTGTCTTTTGACACGGCATTTCTTCAAGCAGTTTTGGTATTATTTTCGTCTGCAGTATTTCTATAAGCCCCTTTGAAAAAGGTGTTGTTACATTAAAAAATGGTGCCCCGTTCTGATCATTAATCCAGTAGTCGGTCATTCCGCGAAGACATAAATGCTGTCTTGATACATATCTTCTCGGCAGCTTTGTTTTTCCAAAATATGTTCTTACATGACCATCAACATAAAGCCTTCCTATAGTATCCTCATTTTTTTCCATCCAGGTGCTGGAATGTTCTGAAATCCATTTATCCAGATTTGCTTCATTCTGACCATGTGAAAGTTCATCTGCTTTTTCGCGCATGGTTTTAACAGCAGGAATACGGTCTATTCCAAGAAGCTTTCCCCATTCTCCGGGTGAAACATCACCAAGGCGGTTTATGTTTCCTACACGGGCCAGAACCATAAAAGCTATCGTCAGAAAAATATCATATATTCTATAAAAACCCTCTGAAAAATTGAATGAATTCATTGAATCAAGCAGACCGTTGGATAAAAGTGCAGGAACTGCAAGCAGTAAACCACCATTATCAATATCATAATTCTTATTAAATTCTGTAACTGCACTGACTCTGCCTAATGCTGCAAAAAGTCGTCCTGTGGTGTCTGTACACCCTTTGCCAAGTGCCTGACTGTTATCCTCTATATTGCGTTCTGATTTGGTTTTTCCTGTGAAGTTTTTTTTAGTGGTTCCAACAGCTTACCGGCATGTATGGCTTTAGATAGGGTGTTAACTTTTAATGACAGTTTTTCTGCTGTTTCTGAGCGACTGTGACCTTCATTTAAAAGGCACTGGGCTTCTGACAATACTTCAGACGTAAGAACTGTTCCACCTTTTCTAGTGTTTCTGGGTTTATAAAATCCGTCTATACCATCTTCTCTGAGTTTCTTAAGATTACGTTTTACACTTATTTCGCTTACTCCGAAAGCTTTTACAATCTCGCAGTTTTTACAGTGACCATTCAATATCAGTTGAGAAGTTGTTATATTAAAGCCGCGACGATCATCGTGTCGATGAAAACCTACAGGTGCACAATAAATAAAATAGTAAACATTACCATCTTCATTAAAATTATAGGATACGATGGAGTTTATGGTATTTTCTCCATATAAAAACAAAGGCAATAGTTGTTCCGCCATAATTCATCCTTTTTCTTTTTCTGTTTTTTTTGTATTCTAAAATTAATAGAGAACAACTAAAAATCCAATCAATTCAGAATTTATTGCCTATGGGACAGGTGTTCAGATTCTGTATATTGGCATATGGTATGCATATTTTTCAGTAACAATATGAGCCATAAATTCCGGTGTAAACTTTGAACCTGTAACAATACAGTCAGGAACAGAACACTGAACAACGCCGGCAAGTGAATTGTTTTTTACTGCGTATTTAACTGTAACTGTTCTGTGTATATAGTAGGAAGATGTTCTGTACCCAAGCTTCTCTGTAACATCACGACCTATTTCTACTAACTCTTCTCCCGTTTCAGGGTGTATTCTGTTTTCAGGAGGAATATCTATTACTTCCTCTTTGACATCCAGAGTATCGGGGTACTCTACTTTATACTGATTTTTATTTTTGCTTTTCTTTTTACGTTTATGCTCAGAAATTACCTTCAACCCTACTTTTGTTTCATCTTTTTCTGGAATATTCAATCCCGGAAGTACAGGCAATTCAGGAGGAAATTCATCTATAAAACGCTCTGATTTTTGTCCAGACACCTGTCTTTTAAACCACTCAAGCTGTTCTTTAAGACAAAGTAGCTCGGCTTCCAGAAAGCGGTTTTTACTCTCAAGCTCTTCTATTGTTTTAACTGATTGTTCTACTGTTGCATCCATATAAAAAGATACAGCGCAACAGTATTATTTACACTCAAAATTTAGATTTCAGCTAACTTTTTTCAAGTTGAATCTTTTATCCAGACTACTGGGTTTTATACCTTCAAAAAGCATTAGAAAGTCTCGTCTTGAAAGTTCTGTTCTACCTGTGTTATCTATGATGAATCTACCTTTTTCAAGACGTTTATAGTAGATTTCAAAACCATCGCCATCAAATCTTAATACTTTAATTTTATCTTTAAGCCTGTTTAGAAAAACAAAACAGCTTCCACTTAGAAGTTTGCCTGGAAAAGATGACTCAACTAATCCGCTCAAACCTTCAAAACTCATATGCATATTTGCAGGCCTATCGTATAAATATATTAATGAATGACTAATGTTGATCATAACACCTCCAGCAGTGCTTTAACTGTTTTCTGAAATTCATTTACTTCAAATCCTCTGCTAAGGCAAATATTGATATGTCCACCAATAGAAATATTAATTCCTGATGAATCTGCCTGAACCTCTTCAGATAATAGACTTGAATTATTAAATTTCATCTTGACAAAATTATTGCTGGCGGCAGGTGCTACCTCTCCATCAAGTTTCTTTAACTTGCTGTACCAGCCATGAAATGTGCTGCAGGGTATATTCATCCTACAACAGTACTCATGCTGACTTAAACCTGATGCCGACCACTTAGATACTTCATGCTTCCACCTGATAATATTCTCGGATTTATGATTCGCCATTACTGAACCTCCTCAAAGATGTTAATAATTCATTACAGAAATATTATAAAATTAACACTGTGAAAGATGATTAAAAGATGGGGGCTAATTGACGCTTACATAACCTTTGCTGTCTCAAGTGAAATAAGACGCCAGTTTATATCCTCACTTTTAATCGTGCTGAAAGAACATCTTTTCCTCCTGAAAAAAAGGCTTTCAAACATTTTTCACAAAACATCTTTATTGAGTTCTGTTTTAAAAAAGCCCAGATAATAAGAGTATAAATTACTGAATCAATACTGTAACCGTGTCTTTTTACTATTTTACTATGCTTATTAAAAATTCTAAAAAAGTTTACTTTCTTAAGTGAATCCTGTATTTCATTGTCAGCAAATACATAATCATGTTTTAAATTATCTGATATCGGTGTTAATGTATGTTTCATTTTTGAATTAACCTTTTTTTGTTATGTTCTGTCTGACAACAATAATATACTACATAAAAATGCTTAATTCACTTACTATAAATCACTTAAATATGTTTTTTAAAATCATAAAGTTGAGTATTAAAAAGTAAACCCTGTACTTCTGATTCTTCATTCTTCTTGTTTAACATATTGCAAGAAAATCTCCTCTAAATTGTTATTTCTTGCAATAATATACCACACAAGAACAACTTTATCTCTCTTATAATAAACTATATAGAGTGTTTTTAAGTGCCGACTAAAATATCAGTTGCAGTAGTTGACGGTTTCATCTACCTTGATCATTTCAGTTTTGATTCGTACAACGAAGGTGTAATTCTGAAAGAACATATTAAAAAATACTTTGAACGTTTTGGTTATTTATCCTGAAGCAGTACAATGCGACACGATATACAGAAATAGAGAAAACATAAAGTACTGTAAGGAACTGAATATCAGAATATCAGGACCTCCTCTGGGACGTAAAAAGAAGGATAATACTCTTAAAAAGCAGATAAAGCGTGATGCTGTTGAAAGAATTGAAGTTGAAAGAAAATTTGGGCTTGCTAAAAGAAGATACAATATGAATCTTGTAATGGAAAAACTTCCTGAAACCACATTTACTGCTGTAGCACTTACTATTCTGATGATGAATCTTGATAAAATACTCAAAAGTATTTTATTGTGCCTAAATTTTATATCTAATCATATTATAATTTTTGAGTTATATATAAAAAAACAGAATCCATTATTCAGTTCTTTGGAAAAATGGATTCTGTTGTAAAACATTATAAGGAATTATTCAGTAGTCTTTACTTAATTATTGTAAAAGTATTTGTTATAAAACTAATTTATACGTTGCTATAAATTAGTTTTTTTTTGAGTGGAAAAGATTTATAACAATGTTAAAATAATAAGTCTTTTTTTTTTAAATTAATATGTTGCTTCTAAATTATTGTGAAGTGACAGGGTGAAGCTGTATCATATTGTTCCTGTTTTGCTTAAAATTTTCTTAGTATTTAAATACGCATAACTTAGACTTTATCACATCAAAAAACAGGTTCGAAGTCACTACTTAAATAATATGTTATGCTAGCTGATATGATTTATAAACGCAAGATAGTTAACTATTAACTAGACCTTATCTGTAAAGGTATATTTAACTGTAAAGTTCTTGAAAACAACGAAGAAAAATTTTTATGAAACCTTTATAAGGTGTTATATTATAATTAGTTACAAGCAATATAACACCCAGTAAAGGAATATTAAAAAATATGTGTGAAAGGAACTTTTACAAGATACTTTTTGGCATACCTGACACAAAATTGGCAAAATTAATAAAATTTTCTTTGGAAACCGGAGAACTTTACAAAGAAATATATAAAAAAATAGAATCAGATTTAGACAGAAAGGGATTAGAAAAGAAGGAAATACGAATAAAGGACAAGCTTTATTTAGCAAAACAGACTGGCATTTTAGGAGAAGAATTTAGCTGTGTAGACAATCTTAAAATAACAGTATCGGAACTTGAAGTTGGAAGGCCGCGAATTACGGCGGAAGAAGTATTTATCTTTATTTGTCTCAGGGGATATTTTGATTCTGTAACTTCGGAAGAAGCCTGTGAGAGAATGGTAGAATCGGTAAGCCTTCAGATATATTATCTTGACAGGAATAAGAAAATGCCCAGGGCAAAAACAATAAATGAAAATCTTAATACGGTAAGCAGCGAAACAATGGAGTTTATTCTTAAGTGCCAGCTTCAACAGTTTCTTAATGAAGGACTTGATGATTTTAACTATGCGGTTTTTGACAGTACTTCCGTGAGTGCTTCAAGCTCATGGCCTACAGATGCCGGTGTAATTTATAGACTGTTCAGCAGAATAAAAAATCAGGCATCTAAGTTTGACAGATTTGAACTTAAAAGTATAAGTTCAAAATATCCGGAGAAGTGGCTTAAGATACTCTCAAAGCTTCTTTTTAAGATAAACAATACAAAAGGAACCTCCGGCAATCCAAAGAAAGAAAAAATAAAACCTGATTATAAACAGTTTCTGAGAGCTGCACACAAAATGAATGAGTTTTATATAAAGCACCTGTTAAGGCTCAGTGATGATGTAGGATCAGCAGAACTTAAACCCTCTGAAAGCATTAAGCTTTTATCTCTATATGAGCATTTGGAAGATGATCTTCTTGCTGTAAGCACTGTTTTATATTATGCAGAAGAAAGAGTTTTTTCTGATAAAAAACTTCCTTCTTCAGAAAAAATCTTAAGTCTTTCGGATACAACAGCAGCTTTTATAAAAAAAGGAAACCGTAATTCTGTTATTGGCTATAAACCACAAATAGGAATGTCTAAAAATGGATATGTAAGTGCTATTATTATAGATTCCGGTAACGGTGCGGATTCTACATATTTAGCACCACTTGTACAAAAACATATGAAAAATACCGGAGTTACTCCAAAGCTTGTATCTGCTGATGACGGATATTCTTCAAAAGCAGGAAGAAACGATGTTTTTGAGCTTGGAGTTAAGGATGTAAGTTTCAGTGGTGCTGTTGGAAGAAAAATTCTTGGAGAAGAACTTTGGAACGATGAAAAATACACAGAAGCCAGGAGAAACAGATCGGCTGTTGAATCGCTGATGTTTTCATTGAAATACACAGTGCATTTCGGAAGACTCAGAAGAAGAGGTATAGAAGCTGTAAAATGTGAGATGCTTGGAAAAGTTATTACATATAATTATTTGCACAAAATAGTCAGACTCGAAAAACTTGAAAAGTTAGCTGCTTAAAGGCAGCTAAACCTGTAAAAATTTGTTTTATTAAAATAATAACAGGAGGATTCTATTTAAATATATATGAAAATATGATTTTTTCCTGAATTTATCATCCGGGGGATGATAAATGAAATAAGAATATTTCCTGCGGTGCAAAACTTAGGAGAAATTATAAGGGGTAACGTCAAAACAATATATTGATAAACCCTTTTCAGAAATATTCTAACTATTAACTATTAACTATTAACTATTAACTATTAACTATTAACTATTAACTATTAACTATTAACTATTTTGGGAGGCCATGTGAGCGATAAACAAAATCGTGAAAATGATGTAGTAAATGATGAGATTAATCTATTTGATATTTTTCTAGTTCTTTGGAAAAAGCGAGGAAAAATAATTGTCTGGTCTGTTATTTTTGCTGTAATAGTATTGGCTGTAGGTTGTGGTCTATTTTTATTTCAGGGGAAATATATTGTTGCTGAATTGGAGTTTAGCTTAAATTTTACTGGATTAAATAAGGGGCAATATCCAAATGGTTCTAGATTCTCAGCGAATGATATAATTTCGGGAACAGTTTTAAGAAAAGTATATGCAGAAAATGGTTTAGATAAGTACTATAGTGATTTTTCTGATTTTCAAAGTAGTTTATCAATATTTAAAGATGATTTCAGGCTTGTTGTTCTTAGAAGTGAATATGCAGGAAAGCTTGATGAGGAAAAATTAACAGTGGAAGGGCGTGATAAGCTTGAGTCTGAATATCAGCGCAGAAAAAAAGAGATTTTGGCAGATGCAAATTATAAACTGGTACTGAATAGTGGCTCAGGAAATATAAAATTACCAGTAGTTCTTATTAACAAGATACTTAGAAATATATTAGAAGTATGGTTGGATAATGCTGAAAAAGAGAAGGGTATTAATAAATATCAAATATCACTTGTTACAGAGAATGTAATATCAAAAGAGAAATTAAGCTCACTTGACTATATCGTTGGTTTGGATTTGTTAAGAGAAACAATAAAAACTGTCAAAGGAGATATTAATAAAGTCTCTGACTTACCTGGAGCAAAAGTAATAAGTATTAATGGTGAAAATGGCAAAATCAATTTAAGTTCTTTAAAGTTCAGAATTAATTTTATGCAGACTTATCAGCTTGAACCATTGTCAGGGGCTATAAGAAGTTTTGGTGTTTCAAAAGAAGGTCCGTTGTCAAAGATTTATCTACAGTCAAAATTATATGAACTTGAAAGAAATAGAAATGCTATTACTGCTGTGAAAGACATGTATTCAAAAACTCTTCAGAGTTATAGTATTGTAAGTAGCTCGGAAACAAATCCTTCTGCCAAGTCCACAGTATCAGGAAATAGTCCAACAGTAATACCGCAGTTTGATGGAAGTTTTTTTGATAAATTAGTAGGAATGGCACAACAGGATGCAAATATCAAGTATCGTCAGGAGTTAACAGACAAAGAAATAGCAAGTGGTTTAGAGTATATTAAACTGGAAAAAGAAATTGAATATTATCAGTCTCTTTTTGATGCTTTTAAGAAGTTTAGTAGTAGTAGTAGGGAAATATCGAAAAAAGATTATCAGATAGTCTTGAATTCTGTTAAGGAACAACAGGCTTTGATTTTAAATTCTCTAATTAAGATAATTAAAGATACAGAAACTTTTTACAATAAAATCAATGAGTATAGTTTAAATTCTCAGTCAGAGTTCTATACTGTAAGTTCATTTACAGTTAATTCTCTCAAATCATTAAGTTTAAAGAAAATAATTATAGGTATGGTCGTTATATGGATTTTTCTTGAAGTTTTACTGTTAGCTGTTGTGTTGCTGGGAAATAAAATAAACGAAAACAAGTAAAAACCTTTCTTAGCTTTCTTAGCTCTGTGTAAGTAATTATAAGTGTTCATTAGCGTAGATTCGTGGTGAAGGTAACTTAAATTAGTATGTTTATAGTAAAAAAAGGAGAGATTAAATTGTGGATAAAATTTGCATTATCGGTTTGGGATATGTAGGGCTTCCTTTGGCTCATGCATTTGCTGAGAAATATCAGGTGGTTGGTTTTGATATCAGTTTGGAAAGGGTCAAGGAATTACGGATAGGAAATGATAGGACTTTAGAGCTAACCAAGAAACAGTTACAAGACGCTCTTAATAACAATATTATTTTTACAACTGATATTAATGATGCAAAAGATTGTAACATTTATATTGTTACTGTACCTACACCTATAAATGAATACAAGCAGCCAGACTTAACTCCTTTGTACAACGCTAGTGAGATTGTAGGTAAGGTTTTAAATAAGGGAAATATTGTAATTTATGAAAGTACAGTGTTTCCTGGCTGCACAGAAGATGAATGTGTTCCAGTTTTAGAGAAAATAAGCGGACTGAAATTTAATGAAGATTTTTTCTGCGGGTATTCTCCTGAAAGGATTAATCCCGGAGATAAGAAACATACAGTTAAAGATATAAAGAAAGTGACTTCAGGTTCAACTCAAGAAGCTGGTAAAAGAGTAAATGAACTCTATAAAACTATCATAAAAGCAGGAACGCATCTTGCATCATGTATAAAAGTCGCAGAAGCTGCAAAAGTTATTGAAAATGCGCAGAGAGATTTGAATATAGCTTTTGTGAATGAGCTTTCAAAAATATTTAATATAATTGGCATAGATACAACAGAGGTTCTTGAAGCTTCAGGTACTAAGTGGAATTTTCTACCATTTAAACCTGGCTTAGTAGGTGGACATTGTATTGGAGTAGATCCTTATTATTTAACACACAAAGCACAGGCTGTTGGTTATCATCCGCAAATAATTTTAGCAGGACGCCGACTCAATGATGGAATGGGAAAATATATCGCTAATGAAATTGTAAAACTAATGATTAAAAAAGAACATAAGATTTTAGGCGCTAACGTTCTTGTTCTTGGTATTACTTTTAAAGAAAATTGCCCTGATATAAGAAATTCAAGAGTTATTGATATAATAGAAGAATTAAAAGAGTTTGAATGTAATGTAGATGTTTACGACCCATGGGCTGATAAGAAAGAAGTGAAGCATGAATATGATATAGATTTACTCCCAGAGCATAATTATAATGCAGCTCAACAACTAAACGGCTTAACATTTAAGCAATTGGTTTATGATGCTGTAATACTTGCTGTTGCGCATAATCTGTTTCTGGAATTAAATTTAAAAAACTTTATTAATGATAGAACAGTAATTTATGATGTTAAATCATTCTTGAACAAGGATATAGTAGATAAAAGATTATAGAAAAATAAAAACTACACCATATAGTACATATAGGAAGTGTAGCTAAGACTGAAACATTGCCTTGAGTTAATGCTCAATAAAATATCAAGCTATGAAAATATAGAAACACGTTTCAATAAGTTTCCTATCTTGATATTTAAATCTAATTTCCAATTAGATGCAATATTTAACTAGGGGCTACTGAATAATAGATAAATATTTAAGAGTCAATGATATATCTATTAAACGTGCTATATTAAATACATGTTTATATCATATAAATCCCCTAAAAGTTTGCATATTTATGTATAAGAACTCGGAGCAGAGTGGGTAGCATCCGTGGCTTTACCACGGAGCCCCCGTTACCGCAATAGGGTTAATTCCCTATATTTACCAGCGTACGGCTTTCCCGTACTGGGCGGTGCCCTTAGAAATCGCCTCACTTCAGAGGAGTAATATTATTAACCTTTCGCAGTAAGATATAGTTCAAATATATCTAAAAGGCCTAATTTTGCAATGTGCTTATTTCGCAAACGGAAATTATCATTTTCTGAAATTCGAGTGTATTTCATACATCTAATTCGCCGTCGAATCCAACTTGCGAACCTTCTGAATGTATGATATCCAGTTGTAAATTCCTTTACGAAATAATTTACAGTTCCTCTGATAATTCTGTTTAGCCGTATAATGACTTCGCTGTCCAGATTTTGAGAGCGGACTGTAACCTTTTTAACTTTATTCTTAAATTTCTCTATAGCTTTTTCTTTCATTTTACAACCAAAATGATTTATATTGAACCCGAGAAAATCAAACCCTTTTGAAAAAGGAGTAATATTGGTTTTTCCTGAATGCAGTTTCAAACCCATTTTGGCTAAAAATTCTTTAGCGAAAGCCAGTGCCCTTTCAGCTTCTTCCTGTGTTCTTGTAAGAATGACAAAGTCATCAGCATACCTAACAAACTGAAAGCCTCTTTCATCCAGAGCCCAGTCAAATTTGTTGAGAACGATATTGGCAAGTAATGGCGATATGACACCGCCTTGCGGGGTTCCCTGTTTTGTGTGAATATATTTGCCGTCCTCCATAACACCACAGCCGAGAAACTTCTTAATAATTTTAATCACATTACCGTCAGCAATTTCTTCAGCAATAGAATTCTCAATAAGTTTATGAGGGATATTGTCGAAAAATCCTGAAATATCTGCGTCAACTACTACTTTGTAACCGATAGCGTGAAGCTCCTGAATGCGTTCAACCGTCTGGTGAGCATTACGCCCTTTTCTGAAACCATAAGAATTATCATGGAACATCTTTTCAAATATAGGTTCTATAATTGAACGTATGACTTCCTGTGCAACCCTGTCTTTGACATTCGGAATACCAAGCGGACGAAATTTACCGTCGCCTTTGGGTATATAGTGCCGTCTGAGTGGTGAGGCAATATAAGTTTTATCTTTCAGACTTTTCATAAGAGATTCGAGATTTTGTTCAAGATTTTGGGCGTACATTTCTACGCTTACTTTATCCAGTCCCGCTGCACCTCTGTTTTGTCTGACAGCTTTATATGCTTTTTGCATGACGGGCATTAATATTCTTCCTGTTAGGGAATGCACTTTTAGTTTCTTCTGTCTCATACTGCTGTTCTCTGTTATTAATCTTACCGGATATGGTATGTAATAGATATTTGAATATGTCTTTAATCCAAAGTTCATTGTTCTGAAAGGGTAGAACACCTTGAGCAGGTTAATAGTCTTCTGTTAATATTTATCCGTGTTCTTATTACATTTTCATATCTCTTTCTATTGGTGGATTCTTTTGTTTCTTTTCTGAAACTCCTCCGAATCCGCTGCCATCCTTAAACGGGAAAAGTTGAGAAACTCCGTCCCGAACATACTGCATAACATATACCTTTAGACAGGTCTTATAGTATATGCTTAGGCAAACTGCCACAGCGTAGGACTTTCATTGATAAGTATACTTAACCATTTTCTCTGAACGAATCCACCAGCCACGGATGCGGGACTTTTGTATCAATCCGCATTATACAAAAGCGAAAGTGGTTTCAGACTTTCACACGTCTCTCTGCTACGGGTATTTAGTGCTCCTGACATCCGCCGAATCGTGAATCCTTCCAAAGTATTACTACCTAACCCCTTCATCACTGTCCATTACTGCACAATCCTGGTTACTTACCTCCGCATTAACGAAGTTCGAGTAGTAATTTCTGCACGAATACGGTTTCGCACAGGTAGGATTTGGTTTATGTTATGTCATAATTCTAACCTCACCGTTTTAATGTTTACATTGATAATGTTAACTAGACTTAGTATAGTATACCAGCAATTCATACCATAGCCGCAACCAATTTATTTCACACTGAGTCACAGGGAACACAGAGAAAAAATAAAGCAAATTGATGACCTTCATACTATAATTTTTATAGTAACCAAAAAAAATATGGAGGTCATCATGAAACTGTTAAAATTATACAGCAAAAATGTACTTGGTGCAATAAGCGGTTTAGACAGAATCAGATTTAGAGGAACAATTAGTTGGCTTGCAAATGAGCTTGGTATCCGTACTTTTCTTAGTAGGTCTAAAATATTATTTAAAGATTTTGATAAATGGGCTATGGCAAGAACAGCATTTATAACTGACAGTTGTACTAAACAGGCAGCAAAGCTTGGAATTAAAATAATTTACTTAAGAATCGGAGCAATTGATAAAGAAAAATATGTAAGAAAATATGCTGATGAAAATAATATTAAGAATGGTCCTATTTGTATACTCAGCGTTGTAGAACCTTGTATAAGTCCTAAGATTATAGGCAATAAAGAAACAAAAAAACTTGAGATTCATATGATAACAAGAAAGTGTAAGAAATTCTATTTATATTTTGATGATCCTGAGTTTGGTTTTGGTCATGTAAGGATGCAGACATGGCTTCCCATGAATATTTTCATAAATCTTAATGGTCGCCACTGGCTTGAGAAGCAGTTAATAAAAAATAAAATTGCTTTTATAAAAGACAGAAACAGTTTTCCCTGGATAGGAGATCTTGACACTGCACAAAAGTTATTGTTTGATCAATTAAAAACTGATTGGAATTCATTTCTCTGTAATATTGCTCTTTCTTTATGTCCTGATTTAAATAATATTTTTAATCCTTTGAAAATGGATTATTATTGGTCTGCAGATGATACAGAGTGGGCGACAGATGTTATGTTTAAATCAAAAGTCGAACTTGATAAACTATATCCTTTTCTCTTGGAATACGGAATGAAAGTTTCAGATAGTATAAGCGTTCTCAGGTATTTAGGTAAGTCAAAGATAACAACATCGGGAAAAATCAGAGGAGTTTTACCTAATGAGATAATGAGTGACTGCAGAAAACGTTTTGAAGGAATAAGGCTAAAACATTGGGTAAACTCTAATTCTGTAAAAATGTATAACAAAAGTGGCAATCTTCTGAGATTTGAAACGACTATAACAAATACAGGAGAATTTAAAGTATTCAGAAAACCTGAGAATGATGATACAAAGCCTGAATCATGGTTAAAAATGCGTAAAGGTGTAGCTGATCTATATCGTCGGTGTCAAATAAGTCAAAAGTCAAACAATAGATATGCAGACGCAATAAGTGCTGCTAAAGTAAAAGAAACATTAAAAGAAGTTTCAGGCAGCTGCTGTCAACGAATAACCAAAAAAGGCAGAAAGCACAGAGCTATAAATCCATGGAATATTGAAGATTTCAAACTTTTACTCTTTCTAACCAAAGGCGGAATAAGTATTAACGGGTTTAGAAATTCTGATATAAAGTTCCATCTGTTTGGTAATACAAAAAAGCTTTTAGAAAAAGATAAAAAATACTTTTCTGGAAAAGCAACAAGCTACATTAGATTATTGCGGGGACATGGTCTGATAAGGAAAGTACCCAAAGAAAATCGATATGTTTTGAGAGAAAAAGGACGGAAGTTCTCTACGTCATTGATATACGCTTCAAATGTTGATGTAGAGAAACTTATGGATCTTGCACAATAAACTTCTTGTTTAAAAAACAAGAAGTTTATTGATTGTAGTACAGAAAACATAGCCTCTATGGGTAAGTTACCGCTTTTTCTAGATGGTACATTGGATTCAAATAACATGTGGGTTATTTTAGCATCCAAAATTCCATGGAAAAAGATCGAAGAAATTTATAGCAAAAACTTCAAGAGCAAGAGAGGGGCGAATGCTCTTTCTTCCCGAGTTGCTTTTGGTTCATTGATATACTCGCAACGATTGGGTTTTCGAGATTTGTAAACGTAAAATCTGTCCATATATATGATTTATCATCAGTGTTCTTAAATTAAGATAGGACGTAGAATTAACTTATCAACTAGCCTTTTCATAAACTCTCTGAGAGTGATTTTTGTTAAAATTGCATTATTTACGGATCTAATAGTTGAAGAGGAAATACGTGCAATTCTATGCATAAAGTGCAATGGGTTAACAAATTTTCCTTTATCTTTAGCTTTTTTTTGACGCTCAATCAAATTGTTTTTATATTTTATTTCAGCTGGATGGATCAGATGTGAATTATATTTTTTGCTCTTTTCTTCAAATAGTTTCATAAGATTATATGTCATTGCAGTCAGTCGCATTTGAATATCCATTGGAGTATTTTCAGATGACCATGCTTTTTTCTCTTTAAGATCACTTTTAGTATTATTAAATGCCTTTTCAATTGTCCATCTTTTATAGTAAAGAAGAGCTATTACTCCAGGTCTAAAAGAGTGTGAAAGGGTAGAAACAAATTTATATACCTTATCAGTCTCAGGATCTTTATAAGTAACAACAGTAAATGTTCCACTATTCTTAGTGTAAAGCTCATAATTGACAACACCGGCATTAACCGGATCCGTTTTATCGAAATCCAGTGTTTCGACAAACTTAATGACTGCATTTTCTTTTAAAAGAGAAATAACAAAAACATCATTTTTCTTTTGCCTATTCCACCATTGATAATCAACAGCGGCACGGTCATAAATATATAATTTTTTTCGTCTTGATGATTTCTTTGCATATTCAGTCTCAATCCAGTCTCTAAAACATGGGATTTCATGTGATCTTTTTGTTCCGTTTGTAACTTTACAAATAGGATTCAAAAATCCATTACGTAAATTCATAGCATATATAAAACCTGCTGCAAAGACTTTATCTTTTTTATTCCTGGGTGTATGACATGCATGTGTAATAAAATGTCCGTCCGCAGCCTCTATATCATAAGTATCCAGTTCAGGGAAATGGCTGAGATAATCAATTTCTGATTCCTCTGCAAGGTTGCAGACTATTCTATAACTTTCAGCAGCAACAGACCTAAGCATTTCTCTACGTCTTGTTGAATGAAGAGCAGTAAAATAGGTGGAATGAGGGAATGATAATTTATCCTGTTCCTGAATATTCTGAATAAAATGACGACCACTATCCACAGGCGAAATACATCTTAACACTCCTTTACTCACAAATTCTATATCAGTAAATTCAGGACAATTCCGTTCCCAAGTTGTGTATCTGACTGCTGCCAGTGCATTGTTCATACTTTCAGTGCAGTGCTGTACGATATAGTTATACATAGTAATATCCTGATTCATTTTATAACACTCCGTGTAAATGGTTGATTATCAAGGGTTTATGTCTGATAAAAAATTTTCACGCAAATACCTTAATGTCAAGCACTTATAAAATAAATATTGGTTTTTTTTATCCTTCTGTATAATATAAAAACGATTGATTAATTAGATTAAAATATAGAAAACTGTATTATCTACTACTAAACATTCCTTATTTTTGAGAGTTAAAAAATTACCCGGCACACTGAAAAATGATATCTCTAATATAATTTATCAGTGACTTGCCTTTTGAAGAGCAAATATCCATAAAATTAAAACTCTCATAATATTCGTTTTTAATTTTTCTTCTTATATCAGCAAAAGCATATGAATTTGCTCTTGCAGTTTTAAATTTTCTAACAGGAGCCTTCTCCTGTTTTATAGTGTATATCCATGCTGCGGTCATGGCAATGCAGCACAGATCAAAATGATTTTCTACAGAATTCCTTTTTCTTGCCTGATTATCCAGAGCACCGAGTTCATGTTTAAGTTCTTTAAAACCGCTTTCTATTTTCCATCTTGCAGAATAATATTCTATCATCTGCTGAGCCGTCAGGCTGCAGTCGGTAGATACAATTGGAAAGAACCATCCGTTTTTATAGTGAACAAGAACAACTTTAACTTTGGTTTTAAATCCTTTGTGCATACATAAAAATTCTGAATATTCACATTTTCTGCTTTTGCCGTAAATGAAGAAATAATCTTCTTTTTTATCAAGAGTCGCTGCCAGCTTCGATAACTTTGGTAATCGAATACCGTAAATTTTCTTTCTCCCTCTTTTTTTTGCTTTACTTTCAGGCGGAAAATCATAGAGAGCTGAATCAATTCTTAAACGAGTAAGGATATGCATTGATTCTTTATAGGAGTTTAAAACTTTTGTCAATGACTTATTACCAAACCAACTGTCAGTAACTACCAGCATAGGAATAGAAAACTGTTCATACAGCTCATTAATCAGTTCTCCGGCAATCTCTATCTTAGTTTTAAATTCTTTTTTATCTACAGATTTTTTAAGCCGGTAAACTTTTTGTTTTACGGGCAGACATGCCCAGCGTCCATGGATAAACTTTTGTATCCCGAGAACAACACGGCAATGTCCAAAAAGATATTTAGAGCTGTTCAGTTTAGCCGCATGATCGTAATGAGTATCGCAGTTTGCAATTTTCTTTCCTGTCTTTCCATATGTTGTATCATCAAGAGCTACAAGAAGTCTGCCGGATGTTTGGATATCATCACCAAGTATTGTAAAAAGTTTTTTCCATACTAAAGCAAGTTTAAGTTTTCCTGACTGCAGAAAACCGTAATATTTTTTTCTCGATATCTTATTAGACAGCATCATTATTGCAAACATACGATAAATTGCTGAAATACATTTACTGCCTTCGCTGATAATCAAACCGGTTATAACGGTTTTAAAAATAATTCTTCTGTCTTTTCTCGGAATTACTGTTGCAACTTCATCTATTAATGTGCTAAATTTGCAATTACTGAACATGTTGTATTACTCCTTTTTTTTAATTTTGATAATAGAGTAATATAGCATGTTCAGCCACCTGACTGCAATTTGTAAGCTTTTTACAATAAACATGTTATGTCTTAAAACTTGACAAAAGTAAACAAAGCTCACTGAATAGTACTGCCAAAGACCTCAAAAAAATCATCTTTTCTCTTTCGAGGGGCTTAAAACAACTGAAAACGCTGATACTGGGCATCTCACAAAAAAGATGAGAAAAAATTTTTCAAAAATCACCATTGCTATAGATTTAAAAAAATTGCATTTTTTTTAATTCTAAAGTTTTCTGATGATGATTAACAGAAGTATAGTGGATCTGAGAAAATCAAGTTTTCAAAGAACACCCCAAAAAAAACGGGGAAACTTTAGGTTAATAATATTAACTGTACTTTTATTAAAGTTAAAGGACATAAAAGTTTGGCGGATAAAAGCAATATCGATAAATTTTTTATGGTGGTTGATAGAGCTTCGAGAAAGGCTTTAAGGAATAATTAGGCGGTACCTGAAAAGAGGGAACACATTGTTTGTGCATTTGCTGAGATATGAGAGTATCTATATGTTCAAGCTTTTTTAGACTGCGCGTATAAGCAGTTATTATTTTGTACGTTTACTGTGTTTGGTTAGAAAGCGATCCAGCTGGTTTGCGAATTGCTGTGTATCTTTTGAATTGAAACTGGATGGGCCTCCACCTTCAATAATTCCATCTTTTCTAAGTTGATCCATTAAATCTCTGGTTGCAAGGCGGCTCTTAATATTTGCTTCAGTGTAGAGGTTGCCTCTGGGATCCAGTGCATAAGCTTGTTTTTTAATGATTCTATCTGCCAGAGGTATATCAGCTGTTATTACTAAATCATCTACATCAACGCTGTTTACAATATAATCATCAGCTTCGTCAGGGCCTTCTGCTACTTTGATCATAGAAATATTGGGCTTTTGTGGAACATAGAGCTGTCTGTTTGCTACCAGGATTAACTTTAACTGCAATCGTTCTGCTGCTCTGTAAATTATTGTCTTTATTGCATTTGGCAGTGCATCTGCGTCTACAAAAATCTGCATAAGTATATTCTTTCATCTCTTTTATAAACAGTAATTCTAATTTACCTGCAAAGTAATAGTATAAACCAATGTGACGATAGTGCTATTTATTTCTTGATATAAATGATGAAATACTGCCTTGATATATTCTGAATGCTATCTAAATTTGTATCTGCTTAAAATCAATCCTAACCAGTTAAACTCAAATATCAAAATCTGATATTTATGAGGCTTGCCTGATATTCTAGGATTTTAGAACTAATAATAGATAAACAAGGAGATATCTAATATGCCTTTTGAAAGAGGAACATTCCCGTTAACCATGTTTAAACTTACTGCTGATTTACCTGAAAATGCATCTGAACTTTTTAACAGCAGAAAAGCCGGCAGGCTTGAGGACGTAAAAGATGAAACACAGATTGGATGGACAGGATGTAACCATCTATTGGAAACAGAGATTAATGAAGAAAATATTCAACTTGGCGGTTTTGTTTTTACTAACCTGAGAACTGCCAGAAAAAAAGTTCCTGCTTCACAGTTGAAAGCAGATATAAAAATAGAAGAGCTTGCACATATTAGAGCATCTGGAAATCCTGACTTGTCCAGAAAAAAGAAAAAAGAGATAAGAGAAGAGGTTACTGAACGCTTAATGAGTGAAGCTACACCCCAGTTTTCCGGAACTCAGGTTGTTATAGACCAAACAGATAATACTGTCTATCTTGGTGCTGCTTCAGTAGCTGCTGCAGATACTTTTATTGCATTGTTCAATGATACTTTTAAGATTGCTCCAATACAGATTGTACCTGAAGAATTTATGGCCGAGAAAAAAATGATGCAGTCAGCTTATAACGGTATAAGACTTCCTAATGGCGAAACTGATGATTATACTCCGGGGAGAGATTTTCTTACTTGGCTCTGGTATTTCTCAGAGGAGAAGGGTGGAGAAGTAGATGTAAAAACATTCGGAAGATTTGCTGTTATGCCTGAAGGTCCTTTAACTTTTGCATCCGAAGGGCAGGGGGCTTTTGAATCTGTTGTTAGAAAAGGAAACCCACTTAAGAGTGCTGAGGCTAAAACTGCACTGTCAACCGGAAAAAAACTTAAAAAAGCAAATTTGACTTTTGCAAGAGCGGATGAAGTGTGGAGTTGTTCTTTTGATGCAGATGGTTTTGCTTTCTCCGGTATGAAACTTCCTGAAGGGGAAGAAATGGATCCGGCCAGCAGATTTGCTGAAAGAGTTAATAATGTCCATATCTTTAAAGAAGTTCTAAGAACTTATTTTATGAAGTTTTTAGATGATCTTGAGACTGATAATGATGATATTAATAGACGAATTGCTACCTGGATAGAGGAACGCACAAGTTTATAAAAATATTTCTATGTCTTAAATATATTAGAGTATTTTACCTTCTTTTTTTTGTATGATAGTTTTATGCTGATTGTACAAAGAAAGAAGGTCATTAATAGATTGACCATCAGTGTTCTTAAATTAAGATAGGATGTAGAATTAACTTATCAACTAGCCTTTTCATAAACTCTCTGAGAGTGATTTTTGTTAAAATTGCATTATTTACGGATCTAATAGTTGAAGAGGAAATACGTGCAATTCTATGCATAAAGTGCAATGGGTTAACAAATTTTCCTTTATCTTTAGCTTTATTTTGACGCTCAATCAAATTGTTTTTATATTTTATTTCAGCTGGATGGATCAGATCTGAATTATATTTTTTGCTCTTTTCTTCAAATAGTCTCATAAGATTATATGTCATTGCAGTCAGTCGCATTTGAATATCCATTGGAGTATTTTCAGATGACCATGCTTTTTTCTCTTTAAGATCACTTTTAGTATTATTAAATGCCTTTTCAATTGTCCATCTTTTATAGTAAAGAAGAGCTATTACTCCAGGTCTAAAAGAGTGTGAAAGGGTAGAAACAAATTTATATACCTTATCAGTCTCAGGATCTTTATAAGTAACAACAGTAAATGTTCCACTATTCTTAGTGTAAAGCTCATAATTGACAACACCGGCATTAACCGGATCCGTTTTATCGAAATCCAGTGTTTCGACAAACTTAATGACTGCATTTTCTTTTAAAAGAGAAATAACAAAAACATCATTTTTCTTTTGCCTATTCCACCATTGATAATCAACAGCGGCACGGTCATAAATATATAATTTTTTTCGTCTTAATGATTTCTTTGCATATTCAGTCTCAATCCAGTCTCTAAAACATGGGATTTCATGTGATCTTTTTGTTCCGTTTGTAACTTTACAAATAGGATTCAAAAATCCATTACGTAAATTCATGGCATATATAAAACCTGCTGCAAAGACTTTATCTTTTTTATTCCTGGGTGTATGACATGCATGTGTAATAAAATGTCCGTCCGCAGCCTCTATATCATAAGTATCCAGTTCAGGGAAATGGCTGAGATAATCAATTTCTGATTCCTCTGCAAGGTTGCAGACTATTCTATAACTTTCAGTAGCAACAGCCCTAAGCATTTCTCTACGTCTTGTTGAATGAAGAGCAGTAAAATAGGTGGAATGAGGGAATGATAATTTATCCTGTTCCTGAATATTCTGAGTAAACAACCGAGCCTATAAGGCCCGGCTTTGCCCTCCACTCCCTAAAAGGGAGCTAATGTCTTTACTCTGAAAGAGCAAAGATACGTTATTCCCGCAATTCTTATTTACAGTTTTACAATCCTAATTTTTGCTGTTCAATATCTTGTGCTTTTTCTTTTTTATTTTGGTATTTAACATACTTCTTAATCATTTCCTCATCCAACCCTACTGTATCAACACAATATCCTGAAGACCAAAAATGATTACCCCAATAAGGTTTTCTCTTCAGATATGGAAATTTCTTAAAAACTCTTATTGCTGTTCGTCCTTTCAAAATCTCCATTAAATCAGATATTGATATTTTGGGTGGAACTTCAATTATTATATGAACATGATCTTCACATATATTTAATTCTTCTATTCTACAGCCTTTCTGCCCTGCAAATATGTTAAGACAATTGTTTACTTCTTCCTTTATTATACCTCGCAATACTTTATACCTATATTTTGGTGTCCAAACAATATGATATTTGCAATGCCATAACGCCTGTGATAATTTATTGAAACGGCTCATTCGCTACTCCTTTATTCTGTTGCGGGAACAACAAATTTAGAGTAGCATTGAGCTACCTAACGGCAAAGTGGCAAAGCCAATTGCCTCTGACCAAGCCCATAGGGCCTGGTTTTATAGAACGCAATAAAATGACGACCACTATCCACAGGCGAAATACATCTTAACACTCCTTTGCTCACAAATTCTATATCAGTAAATTCAGGACAATTCCGTTCCCAAGTTGTGTATCTGACTGCTGTCAGTGCATTGTTCATACTTTCAGTGCAGTGCTGTACGATATAGTCATACATAGTAATATCCTGATTCATTTTACAACACTCCGTGTAAATGGTTGATTATCAAGGATTTATGTCTGATAAAAAATTTTCACGCAAATACCTTAATGTCAAGCACTTATAAAATAAATATTGGCTTTTTTTATCCTTCTGTATAATATAAAAACGATTGATTAATTAGATTAAAAGATAGAAAACTGTATTATCTACTATAAATTAGATTTAAAGTTTTAACGATAAAAGGCTAATTTGCTCTGAAAAACCACTCTACAGCTATTCAGTGGTATGCTAGATATTTCAATTAAACCTTTTAAACAAACACCCATGGGAAAATTTGTTAACCCATTGCACTTTATGCATAGAATTGCACGTATTTCCTCTTCAACTATTAGATCCGTAAATAATGCAATTTTAACAAAAATCACTCTCAGAGAGTTTATGAAAAGACTAGTTGATAAGCTAATTCTACGTCCTATCTTAATTTAAGAACACTGATTTTGCGGTACTCATTTTTGATAAAACTTTCTACTTCAGCCGTTACTTTTCTTTTTCCTCCCTGACCCCCAAAGGATGATAGTATTAAATTTATATCTCCAGTTAACAAAGCGTTTCCCCAACTTTGCAATGTGCTTATTGCATGACCAAAAGTCTCTTTAAGAATCTTACGTTTATAGCCTGCATTATACAGCCTTCCCAAAAGATATTTATACTGAAAGCTATCAGTAGACTTTTTTACTTTTTCAAGATAAGCCAAGCCAAAGTAAACATGAAGATCGTCAGGATTTTCTGATGTACTGTGTAATGAAAATAAATTTCCATCCTTGCCGGGACCAAGTATCTGCTGTAATGTAGTGGTGTTCATTTATATAATTCCCTTTGTTTATTTTCTACTTTACATTATATCGGAATTTATATAAATGAATTTCTTGCTAAAATATTATTGATCGGACTGGGGACAAAAAAAGAGTGTTTAACTTGCGATTCTATTTGCTCTTGGGGATGAGCTCTGATAATCATAGATTTCATATTTATTTCTATTTCAGTTTCAGGATAATATCCTGCCAAACATCTATATGAGATCAGTTTGCCCTGCTGACAAATGCAGTTCTCTACATTGAAGAACAGCGTCTCAGAAATTAATCAGGTTCACCTCTTTTCCGTATCATTCAAAAAGCGGACTTAATATAGCTTAAAACTATATGACAGTTATATAAGGGGATCGGCAGAGGGTGGATATCCGGTAAAAACCGCTATGCAATAAAGAGCTGCTGCAGCTGTTCAATCAAGTCACCGGATTCATGTAATACCAAAATGATCTTTCAGGCTTGCATTAACATCCCAATATTGTATATCATGATATGACTGATTCTATTATGTTCCAGTTATACGTCCGAACTGACTGCTGCACTCTTATTAGATAATGAGTGACTGCAGAAAACGTTTTGAAGGAATAAGGCTAAAACATTGGATAAACTCTAATTCTGTAAAAATGTATAACAAAAGTGACAATCTTCTGAGATTTGAAACGACTATAACAAATACAGGAGAATTTAAAGTATTCAGAAAACCTGAGAATGATGATACAAAGCCTGAATCATGGTTAAAAATGCGTAAAGGTGTAGCTGATCTATATTGTCGGTGTCAAATAAGTCAAAAGTCAAACAATAGATATGCAGACGCAATAAGTGCTGCTAAAGTAAAAGAAACATTAAAAGAAGTTTCAGGCAGCTGCTGTCAACGAATAACCAAAAAAGGCAGAAAGCACAGAGCTATAAATCCATGGAATATTGAAGATTTCAAACTTTTACTCTTTCTAACCAAAGGCGGAATAAGTATTAACGGGTTTAGAAATTCTGATATAAAGTTCCATCTGTTTGGTAATACAAAAAAGTTTTTAGAAAAAGATAAAAAATACTTTTCTGGAAAAGCAACAAGGTACATTAGATTATTGCGGGGACATGGTCTGATAAGGAAAGTACCCAAAGAAAATCGATATGTTTTGACAGAAAAGGGACGGAAGTTCTCTACGTCATTGATATACGCTTCAAATGTTGATGTAGAGAAACTTATGGATATTGCACAATGAAAACCTTGTTAAAAAAACAAGAAGTTTATTGATTGTAGTACATATTTATTTTTGTAATAATAAAGGTTCCTTAACTACTTTGTAAAGCTAAATGCACTGTTTTGAAAATTGAATGTGCGTTTACTTTTTCAATTAACTGATTAAGAAAGTTGTTTTAAAATTAATTAGTACTATTGACACATTAAATAATTATACGTAATATAAAAAGCGTATAGACTTTAATAGGCACATCAATAAGTAGACTGGAAAATTTAGATGTTTTTTAATCGCAATAATAGAAAATTCAATATCATTACTGAAATGCTGCAGATAGAATCTGCATGCTTCGGTCTACTTCTACTCCTTCTAAATAATGTACTCGGTCTATCAAGTGATAGCTCGACAGAAGGAGGTTTTGTGTAAATTTATTAGATAAATAAATTTTAATCATAAAATCCCGGGGTCGGGCAAGACCCCGGGATTTTTTTTGTAAATATTGATAAAGGTATTCTTTAACACTCAAAGAAAGGAGATTAGGAAAATGAATACTGTAAAAGTGTTTGACACAACATTGAGAGATGGTGAACAGGCAGCCGGTAGTAGATTGGGAGTTCATGCTAAGTTGGAAATTGCAAAGCAGTTACAAAAACTCAATGTTGATGTAATTGAGGCTGGTTTTCCTATATCTTCTCCGGAAGACTTTGATGCAGTTAAAATAATCTCGGAAAATATTAGAGGACCTGTGATTTGTGGTCTGACTCGGGCTGTACTAAAAGATATTGATGTATGCGCAGAAGCACTGAAAAATGCTGAACGATCACGTATTCATACCGGGATTGGGGTTTCTGATGTTCATATATCAGGTAAATTTAGAGATATAAAATACGGAAGAACTATTTCAGATAAAAGAAAGACTATTCTTGACATGGCTGCAAAAGCAGTAATCCACGCAAAAAAATATACTGATGATGTAGAATTTTATACAGAAGATGCCGGCAGAGCAGAGCGGGCATTTTTATTTGAGCTTGTTAAAACAGTAATAGATGCAGGTGCTACCGTTGTTAATATCCCTGATACAACCGGTTATGCTATGCCTGAACAGTTTGGAGACCTGATTTATAATATTAAAACACAGGTATCAAATATTGATAAAGCTATTATAAGTGTACATTGTCATAATGACCTTGGTTTGGCAGTTGCAAATTCTCTGGCTGCAGTAAAAGCTGGAGCAGGACAGGTTGAGGGTACAATCAATGGTATAGGTGAACGTGCGGGTAATGCCGCGCTTGAAGAAATCGTTATGGGTATAAAAACAAGATATGATTATTTTGACAGGAAATGCCGGATAAAGACAGACGAATTTTATAAAACAAGTAGAATGGTAGCAGAAAAGCTTGGTATGGCTGTTCCACATAATAAAGCTGTTATTGGAAAAAATGCTTTTGCACATAGTTCAGGAATTCATGTCGATGGTTTTTTGAAGAACAGAGAAACATATGAAATAATGGAGCCAGAAGCTGTTGGCTTTCCAAAAAGTAAAGTTGTGTTAACTGCAAGAACAGGCCGTCATGGTGTAAAACATCGTTTAGAAGAACTGGGGTATAAATTCTCAAAAGAAGAATTAGAACAAGTTTACCAGAGATTCCTGAAAGTGGCAGATAAAAAGCAGGAAGTTTTTGATGATGATCTTATAGCTATTATTTCTGATGAAATTCATGCTGTAGAAGAGAAGTATAAACTTGATTTTCTGCATACAGTTATCGGTAGAAATACTGCTCCATCTGCAACTGTATGGATTGTTGTAAATGATAAAACTGTTCAGGGCTCAGGAGTGGGGGATGGTCCTGTAGATGCTGTTTTTAAAGCTATAAATGGTATTGTCGGTTCATCCTATAAACTTGTCGAATATAAGATTGATGCAGTCAGTGGCGGCACAGACGCAATGGGTAATGCTACCGTTCGTCTTCAGGAAAATAATATAACAGTTGTTGGGCATGGAGCATCTACTGATATTGTTGAAGCCAGTGCCAAAGCCTATATTAATGCCATAAACAAACTTTACAGTTATTCTAAAAACCAATGAAGTTATTTTTAATTTAAAAGTGAATAATTAGAGCTATGTTATATATAAATTTATTTTTATATATAATAGTTCTAATTTACTCACAGGTATTGATATGAAAAATATTGCAGTTTTAGGTTGTGCATCTGTAGACTCGATAATGTATATGAAAAATTTCCCTGAACCGACTCCTCAAACTTTGATTGCGGATAGATTTTATGAGACAGTTGGTTCAACAGGTTCCGGCAAAGCTCTAAGCTTATCTAAACTTGGATTTGATATAAATTTTCATGCACAGATTGGTGATGATTATTATGGGCATAAAATTATTAACTTCATGAGTAAATATGACCATCTAAATTTCTTCTATAATTTCGATGTTAAATCGACGCAAAGGCATTCCAACTTAATGAATGAAAGAGGACAGCGGATCTCCATATTTATGCAGGAAGCTTCCTATAAATTAATAGGGGATACAAAAGAAGTAGAGAAGATAATAAATGATGCTGATATTATAGTTTTGAACATTGCACCATATTGTAAAGATTATATTCCTTTACTAAAGAACTATGATAAAAAAGTATGGTGTGATTTACATGATTATGATGGTATTAATCCATATCATAATGAATTTATTGATTGTGCTGATTATTTATTTCTAAGTTCAGATAATTTGCCTAATTATAAGGAGTTTATGCAAAAGGAAGTTGATTTAGGAAAAGAATTTGTTGTTTGTACTCATGGGAGCAGGGGGGCATGTATGTTGCCTGCGGATAATAAATTTATAGAGGTTCCTATAATTTCTGACTATGACAGGATAGATACAAACGGGGCAGGGGATAATTTCATGTCGGGATTTATGTATGCTTATCTAAATAAATATAACTTCCAAAGATGTATGCAATATGGAACTATTGCTGCCGGGTTATGTATAAATTCTCCTGAATTAATAAATGAAGATTTATCTCCAAAACTTTTGGATACTGAATTTGCCAAATATTATGCTTGAGTCAACTGATAGTTGAGATAAAACTAAGACTGATGATATTATAAAGGAAATAAAAACTGCAGCCAAAAAAGTTGGAGTGCAGTTTTTATCTTATGATAAATTGATGTAAAAAAGTATACTGGAAACAGATTAAAGTTCTAGTGATTTGCAATTACTTCCAACATTAATCTTTTTTATTATTTTTTTTCCATGGTCTACGGATTGGTTCAGGTACAGTTTTGTCTGGTATAAATCGCAAGCTATCTTCTCCAAGAAGCTTTTTCGTTTTATTAATAAATTTTGCACAGACACCAACATTATAATTTTCACCTGCCTCGATAAATGCTATTTCCCCGTCAGTGCAGGTAACACGCAATATCGTCATTGTTTCTCCTGTATGTTCTCTACATATATTTTGTAGTTCATCTAAAGTTTTTGGTGTACTGCTTGCTTCATGCATGGCTATGTGGATTTCTTTTGTAAATTCTAAAGGAACACTTTCAATAGCAATCATATCTTCTACTGTAATTTTATTGGACTCTTCTTCGTCTCTGGAACCGGCAATTCCAGTAACAAAAACCGGTTTGTTTTCTATTAATAGATCCTTTACTTTTTCATATGCCTGAGAGAATACCAGACATTCAATGTTTGAATCAAGATCTTCAAGACGTAAAATGGCAAATTTATTTCCTGATTTCTTAGACACCTTTATTGTTAAGCCTGTTATAATACCACCTATTCTAACACCTGTATCTTCTTTCAATTCTGATATCTTTAAAATAGAATGGGTTGAATATGTTTTAATGATTTCGCTGAATTCTCCGAGAGGATGTCCACTAACATAAAAACCCAGTAATTCTTTTTCTTCTTTGAGGATATCCTGTTCATGAAATTCCGGTATTTCCGGGATTGGTATATCCATAGAATTCTGTTCTTCTGGTTTACTGTCATCTACAAAGAAATCAAATAAATTACCTTGTCCAGCTTTTCTGTCTTTTGCTTTAGATTGTGCCAGATTGACAACGTCAGGAATAATTTCTACAAGTTGGGATCTGAATAAACCAAATGAGTCAAAAGCACCGGCTCTTATTAAATTGTCAAGAACTCTCGATGTTAATTGATCTCCGACGCGTTCGGCAAAATCATTTAATGATTTGAATTTACCTTCTTTATCTCTATTTTCTATAATAGCACTGGCTGCTGCTTCGCCTACTCCTTTAATTGCAGCAAGTCCAAATCTGATATTTTCTCCATCTGCAGTAAAGTCCAGATTACTTGCGTTTACATCCGGAGGCAGTATTTCTATTTGCATCTCTTTGCATTCCTGGAGAGCAAAAGCAAGTTTTTCCGCATTCCTTAATTCACTTGTTAGAACTGCTGTCATAAATTCAACAGGATAGTTCGCTTTCAGGTAGGCTGTTCTATAAGCTAAAAATGCGTATGCAGCACTGTGTGATTTGTTAAAACCATAACCTGCAAACATTTCAATCTTGTCCCAGATGGCATTGGCAGTTTTTTCATCAATATTACTATGTTCTGCACAACCTTCAACAAACTTCTTCTTTTGTGCTGTTAAAACATCTATTTTTTTCTTACCTATTGCACGGCGTAGAATATCAGCTCCACCCAAAGTAAAGCCTGCAAGAACCTGTACAACCTGCATTATCTGTTCCTGATAGAGCATGATTCCATATGTTTCATTGAGAACAGGTTCCATCTTAGGATCATCGTATTCAACAGTAACTTTGCCTGATTTTCTGTTTATAAAATCTCCAATAAATTGCATTGGACCAGGTCGGTAAAGTGCTATTAACGCAATAATGTCTTCAATTTTATCAACGCCGAACTTTTTGCATAATTCTCTCATGCCTCCGGATTCAAGCTGGAATACTGCAATAGTATCTCCCCTGTTTAGAAGAGCGAAAGCCTCTTCATCTTCTAAAGATATTTTGCTTATATCAACATCTTTTCCTTTGTTCTTTTTTATATGGTCTACACTATCTTGAATAATTGTAAGTGTTCGTAGGCCGAGGAAGTCCATTTTTAACAGGCCGAGGGTTTCACATGGTACTGCAGGAAACTGTGTTATAACCTCGCCATTTGAACCTTTCGCTAACGGGACAAGGTTATTAAGTGGTTGATCTCCGATTATTACGCCGGCTGCGTGAATACTCATGTTCCTGTTCAAACCTTCTAATGGTTCAGAGTATTCAAAAACATCAGCGATCCAACTTTCCCGTTCAATAAGCTCTTCCAGTTCAGGGTTGTTTTCTCTTGAAGAAGCAAGTGTTAATTTTGGATCATTCGGCATTAGCTTAGTAATTTGGTTTCTTTGATCAAATGTATAACCTAATGCGCGACCAATATCTTTAATTACAGCCTTTGCTTTTAAAGTTCCGTAAGTTCCAATCTGCGCAACACTATCTGCTCCATATTTATCTCTTACATATTCTATGACTTCAGATCTTCTACGCTCACAAAAGTCAATATCAAAGTCAGGCGGACTGACACGTTCAGGATTCAAGAAACGTTCAAAAAGAAGGTTGTATCTCAATGGTTCGATATCTGTTATATATGTAAGATAGGCAACAATACTTCCTGCACCGCTACCTCTACCCGGACCGACAGGTACACCTGTTTTTCTGGCATAGTTCAGAAAGTCCCACACAACAAGAAAATAACTGCAATAATGAGAATTATCAATAACCCCCAATTCATAGTCCATTCTATCAATTACTTCCTGCTGCTCATTATCTAATTTGTCCAGTTTTCTAGGATCAAAACCATATCTTTCTGTCATGTTATCCAAACAGATATTTCTTAAATACTCTTTTTCATGGATACCTGTTTTTATTTCATAAACAGGATAATGGTTTACATTAGGGACAAACGGTATTTCTATATTACATTTTTCAGCTACTTCCAGGGTATTTGAAATAGACTCCGGAACTTCTTTGAAAAGCTCAAGCATCTCATCACCGCTCTTAAAGTAGAACTGTTCACTTGAAAACTTAAACCTTCTTTTATCATTAATTGTGTTGTTTGTTTGAATACACAAAAGGAGCTCATGCGATTTAGCATGTTCCTTTTTTAAATAATGAGCGTCATTGGTTGCAACCACAGGGATATTAAACTCCTTTGATAGAGCAATGACATGTTTGTTGACTTCCTTTTGTTCTTTTATTCCGTGATCCATTATTTCAAGATAAAAATTATCTTTGCCTAAAATATCCAGATATTCCTGAAGTGCATCTTTGGCTTTTTGTTCTTTTCCGCTCATGAAATTTCTTTGGATTTCACCTTGAAGGCATGCGCTAAGTCCAATTAAACCTTCTGAATGTTCAGCTAAGACTTTCTTATCAATTCTGGGTTTGTAATAAAGTCCCTGTAAATGTGCGATACTATTTAATCTACACAAATTTTGATATCCTTTAAAATCCTTTGCCAACAGTACTAAATGGTAACCTTTAATATGTGGTGTTCTGGGATTCCTGTCATCGATGGTTGTGGGTGAAACATACATTTCACAACCAATGATAGGTTTTATGTCATTGGCTCTCATTTTTTGGTAAAATTCAATTGTACCTCCCATAACACCATGATCTGTCATGGCAACGGCTGGCATATTATATTCTTTAGCAAGTTTTACCAAATCTGCTTTATCTTTACTTTTCTGGTATATTGAGCATGCTCCATCAAGGAGGCTGTAATCTGTATGGACGTGTAAATGGACAAATTCTGTAGACATATGTAAAAAGGACCTTTGGGTTAATAAATAATAACAAACGGAACTAATTTACACTATTTTTCACTATTTGGAAAATAGTATAGAAAATAAAATTTAAGATTTATACTTACTTCTATAAAGGTGCTTTTTGATAATACAACTCATATATGAATTCATTTCGATTGTTTTTTATAGAGGCGGAAATAGGCAGGGGGTAATTTTCTTATATTTCACTACAGAATTTTATTTAATTCTTTTGTAGTATTCTGCCTCTTTCGAAGATAGATAACCTTTATGAATAAACTCTTTGTAACGTTTCAGATTAATATTTTTAGGAGAACCAATTGATTGTTTAATGGCCTGTGTCTGTTTCTTTTTTAAAGGAGCATTTTGCGAAGGGATTGATTTTTGCTTCGGAGTAATGTTTAAATTCTTCAAAGCTACTTTCTTATCTAGTTGTGAAGGTAGATTTACTATTAAAATTTGGATAAGTATATAAATAAAGCAAGCGATACTTAAAAATAGGAGAATATAACTTTTTAACTTAAAAGGTTTAGATATAAGTTGTTTCCGGGAAGATTTTATTCTGCAGTTATCACAACAGATACAATCAATAGCTTTAATATTAAATATGCCCATATTACATCTGCCTGGATTTATTCTTTTATCTGTTTTAACGAATAATTTTATTGCATTGAACATGGAGAGAAATGCGCCGGAAGGACATAATACTCTACACCAGAATCTTTTATAGAATACAGAGATTAGCAGTATTGCTATTATAAAATATTTAGTTTTTGATGTATAAATAAAACTGAATATGAATGTAAGAATATCTGTATTCTCAACAGCTTTGATGTTTGTATTAAAAATGAAACAAAAAATAACCATGAAAAGAAAAACGTATTTAAAAGAAGAAATAAAATTCCAAATCTTATAACTTGAAATTCTTATATTTTTCCTGAAAAACAATTTAGTACTGATTGTGTATATTAATTCCTGTAACGCTCCAAATGGACATAGGTACCCACAGTAAATATTGCCAAAGAAAATTATTAGTACAGGTACACAGATAGAAAGAAAAACAAATGCATTTAAATAATCTATACTGATATTTAAACTTAAAAGTGAAATTACGTTTATTATTGAGTATTGAATATTAAAAATAAAGCCTAATACCAAAACAATCGTGCAGGTGAATATAAGTCTAATTGTACGGTTATAAAAAAATCTTAATAAAATAGCTAAAATAGAAAGGATTATGATTAAAATTAGAGGTAAATCAAGATTTATTTTTCCCTCTAAAGTTTGTAAGTTTTTGCTTTTTGATGGTTTATTATTAATTTTAGAAATAAACTTATTACCTGCATCCAGAAGAGTTTTTGAAAGAGCCGTTGATGTTATTGTTGCACCGGTAACAGTTTTAATATGATATTTATCTGCTTTATCACTTACATTTTGTCCTAAAAAAATATTTTTTGAACTAAGGACATGTTCGAGGTATGCTGGTGTTTCATTTGTTTCCAATATAGTAAAGTTAAGAATTTTTCCTTTAGGATTGACATAGCTTAGCATATGTATAGGCCCGGCAAATCCATGAATATCTTTTGTGTAATCATTTGTTTTAAAAACATAACCTACTGTTGCACTATTCTTTTTTATTGCATAATATGTACAGGCTGCATGGTCAAATTTATGTTGTAAGGATTCCAAAGATTCATCATTAATTCCAAGTTCCTGTTTTTGTTTATCAGTTAACTGCCATTGTACAATTGTTGGTTCTGATAAAGTTTTTTCTTTAATAATGTCAGATTTTAGATAAAAATTAATTAAAAAGAATATAAGTAATGCGAATACGATATATCCTGTTACTCTTAGAAATAGAGACAGACCTTTTTGATTTCTAACTCTTCTCCCTTTCAATAAAGAAGAGTGTAAAATTACAACAACCATAATTAACGATAAAACTATAAGTGTTTTATCGATTCCAATAGTGGGTAATAATATCAATGAGCATATAATACTGCCAACAGCTCCTCCCAAATTATCAAATGATTCCAATCTTGAACCTGTCTGTGTTTCTTCTATATTCTGTTTCCTAAGAGCATGTGCTGCAAGTACAAAGTATGGGCCGCAAAGTGATCCTGCAATAAAAAACAGGCAGCTGAAATACAATGCTGAATACTGAGGAGGTTTAAGGTAAATAATCAGTAAAACAATTACGAAAACAGATGAAATAGTTATAAGAAGGTTTCTGGATGAAAAGAGTTTGAGCAAAGTTTCAGCCAGTATACCACTTAAAAAAAGCCCCAGCATAAAAAAAGCTGTAATTATACCGAAATACAGGAAGACTGTTCCAAAATATATTTGGAACAAAAATATAAGTAACAGGTTTATACCAATACTTGATAATGCTGCAGCAAAAACAAAAAAATAAAGTTCATGTTTAGACAAAACATTGGATTTTTCTTTTTTTACATAGTAGAAGAAATAGTAGAATATCCTTAGGAAAAAATATATCAGGATTGAGAAAAGAGCGAGAGGAAAAACCTTTTGCATTATTAAAAATAAGTTGGTTTCAGAGAACCCAATATTCCCCAGCTTTTTTATTGTAAAAAGTAAAGTAAAAAGAAAGGATTTGGGATTTCTATCAGTATTAATTATGAATTTTTCAGGATATTTTCTAATTATTTCCTTATATTTAGAAAGTTGAAACTCTATGCGTGACTTTTCAAAAGCTGATGCAATAAGTTCAGGTTTCAATAATTTATCAATTCCATTAATTCCTTTCAGTCTTTGTATGAGTTTTGTGCTTTTATCTGAAACAATACCTTTTTTCTTTGCTGCAAAAAAACAACTGTCACTGCCGGGTTTTAACACAATATCTTTAAATACTAATCCCAATGTAAACATCAGAGAACTTCCGGTAAAAGATAATTCAGGTCCCAGGTAATTTGCTTCGGCAGGAAAACTTATACCTGCAACTCCATCATTAGACAAATTGTCTCTTAATTGGAGAAAAAATTCATAGGTAAAATATCTGTTTAATAAGAGATTGTTTGGTGTAGGCAGGTTTAAAATTATAATATCAAACTTATTGGTATTAGTTTGAAGAAAAGTTCTAATATCAATGCCCGGGATTATTAATTTTGTTCTTTCGTTTAGATATTTTTCCGTCAATATTTTGATTAATTTCTTTGGATAATATGGATCTGTATCCAGCCATGTTACTTTATCTATCTGGTTGAGGTTTGCAAAAGTTCTGCAAAAAGAATAAGTGCCGGGGCCAATGATTAAAATGTTTTTTGCTTTAGGGTTCTGAGATAAATATTCTGCAGTCAACAGTGACGATGCCTCTGTGTTTGGTAGAGATTCATAAGTGGAGTTCCAGGCACTTACGACGAACTCATCTTTATACCTACCATAATGATATTTAGCCTGGGGAGTATAGAACGTACCGGAATAATTTCCACCTTTCAGGTAATTATTCCATTCAATACGATTTGTGTAATTTTGTATAAAGGCAAGTTTATTGCCTGCTAAAACATAGAAAAATATAATAATAAGACATGGTATAATGATATTGAAAAACTTATTAAACTTATATTCTTTATGAGTTAGAAGATAAATTTCAGAAGAAATAAGTAGAATTAATGAAGCAATAATAAAAACTGTTTCATCTGTGATTCCAAAGTAAAGAAGTAGTGTTACGATCAATGCACCGCAAAAACTTCCTAATGACTCACATATATAAGTTTTTATCACTGGAACTGTTATATCTTTAAGCCATTTTGTGGCAATTACAAAAAGAAACCCGGAAATAAAACTTATTGGAGCATTACACAATAAAATAAAAGGGATTAGATGTTTTAATGAAATAATTTCAAAAGAATAATTGCCGAGAATTGCATAAGCATTAATAAAAAGCAAACTCTGACTCAAATATAATGGAATATAAAGTATTACCAGGATGTGAAAATATTTGGAAAGTTTTAGTACTCTTTTTCTATTTGCTATCCATGCTCCTAAAGATACCCAAGTCAGCCAGGAAAAGAAAAATAAACCTATTGAGAGTTCATTGCCGTCAAAAACTGTTAGAAAAATCCTGAATAAAAGAGTTTGGGATAATAATCCGAAAAACCCCATGCAGAATACTAAAGTATAATTTGTATATAATTTTATTTTCATGTCAATCCATTGAATTGAAAAAAGAAACTGTCTTCATCTATACTATACCAAAGACGGTTGAGTTTTCGAAAAATCTAATTAAAAATCAAGTTAGGTTTTATCGTATATAGCCAAAAACTAAAATACCTTCGGTATATTCCTATTTTTCTTCATTAAAAACGATTGCCTGAAAAGTGGTAAAAGATGCATCTTTTTTCCAGGCATCTGATGGTAAACCTGCTTTCAAAGATAGATGAGATAATGTTTGTTCAATGTTCCAACCCTGTTCAGGCGCAACCTGTGGCAGGTAAACAGCATGATGTCCGTGTTTGGATATAATTATACCATCTTTCCCCAAAACTATGTCTTTGTAAGATGAAACTATTACAGGGGGGGTAAGCGCTGATATTTCGAAAACTAAATCCGGAATTTCCTTTTCTTTAACCTGGGGGAATCTGTAATCTCTTAAACCTGAATTAACAGCCTGATCCATTACTGCTTCGTACAATGGCCTTGTAGGCATTATTTCCCCGATACATCCGCGGAGCATTCCGAATTCATGTAATGTAACAAATACCCCCATTACTTTACGCATATTAGGTGTAATCTTAATGCCAAGTTCTTCCGGAATGGGCATTTTTTTATTTTTTATATAATAGATAAGTGTTTTTCTGGCAAGTTTTAAAAGATTTTCTTTATCCTGTTTAGTTAATACTTCTTCTGTTTGTTTAGATTCTAAATTCTCTTTTTTATCTAAATTGTCAGTCCATGTGCCTGTAAATGCCATTGAAACATAGCTTACCGAATTTGTAAAATCATTCATTTGCTTACCTGAAGTATCATAATGAAGAAGAACTGGATCAGTATTTGAAGGGAGCATGGATAGCAATATTTTTATAGGGTTGCTACCACATACAGTAATTCCGGTTTTTAATAGGAAATTATTAAACCCAATAACATCTAAATCTGTAATTTTTCTTACAGCAGCCATATCATATTCTTTTAGTTTTTCTTCGGTCTGAAAATTTAGAGGAAATGGTTTGTAGTTATAATTTTCTCCATAATGAGTGAAGTCTGAACTGACAATGACTAATGTATTTTTATCTATTAACGGTTTTAAAATAGAAGCTGCTTTACTTATATGATTTGAGTCCAACTGACCTACAACAATTGGGACTATTTTAAATTGTTTTAATGCCACCTGAAGCAGTGGAATTTCAATTTGGATACTGTGTTCGTTGTATTGTATATTATCGTTACAGATAACAATATCTTTATTTTGATTCAATTGATTTATGCATGTTTCATCCAGCTCAATTTCACCTAAGGGAGTTTTAATTGCTTTGAAATTTTCAGGGATACATATCTTATTTTTTAAAGGATATCTGTGGGATGGTCCTAATATAATAATTTTAGAAAACTCTTTTCCTGCTATTTCCTTAATACCGTAAGCAGCTGTCTGCCCTGAATAAGTATACCCTGCATGAGGTAATAAAAGGGCAAGTATATTTTCTAACTTTCTCTCCTTTGCATTTTCCAAATACTGTTTAAGCTGCTTTTCTAATTTAGTTGCGTTGGATGTATACCAACTGCCGGATAGTGGAGAGTTTAAAGTATATAAATCTTCAGCTAATACTGAGAGCGAAATAAAACATAGGAAAAGTAGTATTATTATCTGCAAAAAAAGTTTTGAACTTGAAATATATTTTTTCTTCAAAAAATCACAGTAACTCATTTTTGGACCTCCGGTATTTTGTCTGATTATTTTAAATTATTACCTATTATTTTTTGATAGATTATTAATTATAACTGTAAGTATAAAACCAACTAAAATAATGAGGGCAGTTCCAATTACAGGAGTTAGTAATCCATTGAGCGTTACACTTGGTACCCAGGTTGGAAAGAAATTTTTAAGGTTATTCAATGCTAAATAAGCAATAACAAGTATTCCGACTATTGTTCCAATCAATGCTGCACTATGTCTGATTTTGTGAGATATCATGCTAAGCAGGAATAAACCAAGTATTCCACCTCCGAATATTCCTGCAAGAATCCAGTTTAGATCCAATGCGCTTTTTACATTTATCATTGTTATTGCAGCGCCTACAGCAATAAAACCGAATACAAAAGTTGTAATACGAAGCAGTAACATTGATTTCTTCTCATTAAAACCTTTAAAAAAACGTTTATAATAGTCCTCATTGATTAGTGTTGCTGTAGCATTTAAGCTGCTGCTTAGTGTGCTCATAGCTGCAGCAAATATTGCAGCAACTACTATTCCTGCCATGCCATAGGGAAGATTGTGTACAATAAAATATGGAAAAAAATTATCGCCTTTGCCATCTGCCATCTGTTGAAGAAGATTTGGATTTAACAAATGTGGTTGTGTTTTGTAGTATACATATAAAGCTGTGCCTATAAAAAAGAATACAGCAGAAACGGGGATGTACATGATAGCAGATATCCATGCAGATTTCTTAGCTGCAGATTCAGATTTTGCTGTAATATATCTCTGGACATAATTCTGATCAATTCCAAGATTTTGCAGGTTATTTGTAAATCCAAATGCCAGTATGATCCAAAAAGTAGTCTGTACACTGTTCAGGATGCTGAAGCTTCCTAAACTGAACTTATTGTGTTCCATGGCATATGAAATAAGTTTAGGGGCACCTCCCGGCATTTTGTATATAATTAGGAACGCAGAAACCAATGCACCAATAATCAAAACAACAGCCTGCAGCGCATCTGTATATATAACTCCTTCAATTCCGCCAAGACAGGTGTATACCATAACCATAATACCGGTTACAATAATAATTGGCACAATCCCCCAACCGGTTAATTGGTTAATAGGAAGCGCCAGCAGATAAAGAATTACACCCATTCTCGCTACTTGTGTTAGGAGAAAACATATTGAAGTATATATACGAGCCCATAGTCCGAATCTTTCTTCAAGAGGTTCGTAACAGGATACAACATTTGCTTTTCTGTAGTAGGGGATGAAATATTTAACTGCGATTACTGTGGCAAGAGGTACTGATAAGTTGAACACCCATCCGCTCCAGTTACTGGAAAAAGCCAAGCCTGGGTTTCCAAGGAAACTTATACTGCTTACATAAGTTCCGAATATAGATAATCCTACAGCCCAGGCAGGAAGTTTTCCTCCAGCTTTCATAAACTGATCCGGATTTTTATTTTTCCTTATGAAGTAACATCCGAGAGCAAGTGTTGCTAACAAATATATGATAAGAACTACTGTATCTGTTGAGCCTAGACGTCCTATACTATTATCCATTTTTTCATCCTGATTATATTATTTTTAAATCTTTTAAATATTGTTTTATTTTATCCTTTTGCGGTTTTTGAAATGAGTGGAAAGGTTCAGCCATAAAATCGTTACAAATCCCCATATGGTATAATGCTGATTTTATTCCTTTTAAATAGCTCGATCCAAAACGTCCTACACTGTAAATAGTTGTGCAGATATCCATTATTTTATTGTGAAGAACTTTGACCTTTAACCAGTTATCAGCCAGTGCTGCATTATATAGCTCTACATAAAGTTTCGGATAGAAATTAGCACCGCCGTTAACTCCTCCATCTGCGCCTAGAAAAAGCGATTCAGCAAGTAGTTGTTCCGGACCTACCAGAAAAGAAAAATCCTTTTTATCTTTTAATGTTTTTAAAATGTTGTTGAAATAAACCATATTACCGGAACTGTCTTTAATACCTTTTACATTTGGATGGTTTGCTATTTCCAAAATAGTTTCCGGTTCAATATTCAGTTTTGTATGACTGGGCATGTTGTATAGGTAAACCGGTAGTTCTATTTGGTTTATTATATCTTTGAAATACTCAAGCAGCTCAGAGTTTCCTGCTGGGAAGTAATATGGCGGAGCTAAAACAACAGCATCAGCACCACTTTTTTTGGAAGCTTGTGCTATTTTTATTGATTCATTAAAAGATGTATCTGTTATTCCTACAAGTACAGGTACTCTGCCGTTTACCTGGCAGCATGTTTTTTCAATCAGTTCATATCTTAATCTATAACTTAAACTTGGACCTTCACCTGTTGTGCCCAATATAAAAAGTCCATGAACTCTCCCCGCTAATATATATTCTATTAGGTGTTCTAAACCTTTTATATCAAGTTTATCTCTTCCTAGAAGAGGAGTGATCATTGGAGGAATAATTCCTTTAATAGTTTTCATCTTATCTGCCTGCTTTTTCCATTTATCCAAGCCATTTTGCCGATTTGCTAATTTCGGAACTGTTTAATGGTTTTATTTTTCCCGGGTATTTACCATTCTTCAATGCTTTTATTGTTTTGTTTGAAAAAACTTTTGCAAATGCTGCAGTAGGAGATATTGCTGCTGCAACAGATGTAGCTGCCAGTATTTTTAAAAACTTTCTTCTATTCATGTTTCCATACTCCATATATCTCGTATCCGCAATAGGGACATTTACCGTTTTTTATTACATTCTTTTTTATATAATATCCATGACGTGCTATTAATTCATGTTTACAGCGTGGGCAATAAGTATTTTCCCAGTTCCTATTAATAACGTTACCAATATAGACATATTGTATACCTGTATCAATGGCTATATTTCTAGCCTTTTCCAAAGTAGATAAAGATGTCGGTGGTAGATTTTTCATCCTGTACTGAGGATAAAATCTTGAAAAGTGAAGAGGTATCTCTTTACCGAGGTTTTCTTTAATCCACACACAGAGGTTTTTAATATCTTTATCGCTGTCATTAAGCGTTGGTAAAAGTAGATTGGTTATTTCCAGATGAACTCCTGAAGATTTTATTGTTACAAGTGAATTTAATACCGGCTTAAGTGTTGCACTGCATACTTCTCTGTAAAATTTATCAGAATAGGCTTTTAAGTCAATATTGGCTCCATCTATGAATCTGCATAATTCCTTTAGTGGTTTTTGATTAAAGTATCCGGCACTTACTATTATATTCTTTAGACCTGCATTTCTTACTTCTTTACTACTATCAAGAGCATATTCGTAAAAGACAGAAGGATCTGTGTAAGTATAAGCTACTGATTGGCATGAATTTTTTAAGGCCAGCTGTGCTACTTGTCGTGGAGGAACTTTATAAGCAGGTATGTCTGTTGGAAACTGTTGTGATATTTCCCAGTTCTGACAATTCTTGCAGTGAAGATTACAACCTACTGTAGCAACAGAAAAAGCTTTTGAAGAAGGTAGAAAGTGAAACAGTGGCTTTTTTTCTATTGGATCTACATGTAAAGAGCAGGGATAACCGTAGGTAGTTGCAATAAGTTTTCCGTCAATATTAACTCTAATACGGCAATCACCGCTTTGTCCCGGCGATATAATACAATATTTTGGACAGAGATTACATTGAACTTTCATTTTCTTCTCAAATTAATTTATAGGTCAAGAGTTTAATATTAATGGAAAAGCTAATTCCTCAGTTCTAAATTACTATTCACTATTAGTGTTTCAAATTTAGTTTTCTCAAAATAGTTCACTTTTAGTTTACCCTTTAACCTTTCATCTATATATTTCAATCTTTTATTTTATCTTAGAATTTAGAATTATTAATTTTATTTTTTAGAAAATAACTTGTTATTTAGGTTATTTAATTTAAAGTAATGTTACTAAAATTAAATAAATAACACTATATAATATCTTAATAATTAGAATATTATAGATTTAAAAAGTAAAAGGAGTCTGTTTATGAGTGGGAGCAGTATTTTTTCATGGAATGAATTACGTGGTAGGATTTATTTAATTATGGGTGTTGTAATTGCTATGAATATTGGGGTTTGGGTATTAGCATATACCTCTTTATCCAATTATCCAAAACTTTTGGCTTTGTGTCTTCTTGCTTACGGTTTTGGACTTAGGCATGCAGTAGATGCCGATCATATAGCAGCCATAGATAATGTAACCAGGAAGTTTTTACAGGAGAAGAAGACACCTGTTTCAATAGGATTTTTCTTTTCCCTGGGGCATTCAACAGTTGTAATAGTAATGTCTGTATTTGTAGCTATTGGTACTTTGTACATGAAAAACCATTTACCCGATTTTCAGAGAATAGGTGGAATTATAGGAACTATTGTTTCGGCAGCTTTTCTTTTTATTATTGCACTGATAAACCTGATTGTTTTTATTGATATTTACAGAGTTTTTAAAGGGATGAAAAAGAATGAGGAATACGGAGATGAACAATTGGAGGAACTTTTCAATAAAAAAGGTTTTCTGACCAGGATATTTAGGCCGTTATTCAAATTTGTATCAAGGAGCTGGCATATGTATCTTGTTGGTTTTCTATTTGGCCTGGGATTTGATACAGCTACCGAAATAGCTCTTCTTGGTATTTCTTCAAGTGAAGCTGCATTGGGTGCTTCAATCTGGATAATTATGATTTATCCTCTGGTTTTTACTGCCGGAATGTGTCTTATCGATACTATTGATGGGATAATGATGTTAGGAATTTATGGATGGGCATTTTTGAAGCCAATGAGAAAGCTTTTCTATAATATGACAATAACATTAATATCATTCCTGATAGCCTTTGTTATTGGTGGAGTGGAAGCATTGGGTATTCTTTCAAGCGAATTGAATTATACAGGCGGATTCTGGTCTTTTATTAATAATTTGAATGATAATTTCAGCTATCTTGGTTTCATTATTATTGGAGTTCTAGTTTTAAGCTGGTTGATTGCAACTGTGATATATAAAACTTCTAATGTTGATTCAAAGGCAGCAGTTGATTGTTGATTTTTATATATAAACAATAAAACCATAATATTGTGAAAGCAACATTCTATAATTTAATCCAATTTTTACTCACCTGCTGGAAGATAGTTTTTTACTATCTTCCAGGGAGAAATTTTCTCCAGAATGAATTGGAGCTTAATTCAATTGCATGATATGGGCACGCTTCTATACAGCACATACATAAAACACATTTTGAAGCTTTGAGCTTACTTTTTCTGCCTGTTATGCTTATTGCGTTTTGGCTGCAGGCTTCTGAACATAATCCGCATCCTATACATTTATCTTTGTCTATGACAGGCCGACATTTTACGAAAAATGTAATTGGAATGAAAAGTTTTTCAGGTATTTTGAATAATATATCAGCTTTAGATCGTTTTGCATTTGCCGAGTTAATTATATGCCAGGCATCACCGGTTCTTTCAATTTTATTTTCCTGTGCGGTACCAAAACCGAACTCAACCGCTTTTGCCAAAATGTCGATTTCTTTATAATTATATCCGTAAACACTGCACATACATGAGTCAATCGCTACTGCATCTTTGCCTGCAACAATTGTTCCAAGGTGTTTGACTGTACCATAGTTTGGACCATCTCCTTCCATAATTTCTATTGCATCCATAATTACATAGTCAGGCTTTAGGCTGCCATATAATTTGGCTAGAAAATTAGACATCTTAACAGGAGATGGATATTTCCCGTGAAAATTACTTTTTGCCGCACCAATTACAAGGCCATATGAGTTTTTTACAGCACCCGTCATTTTTGTTAATAAATGAGTTTTAAGTTTTGGTAATGATATTATGGCATCATAATCATCTATTCCCTTAAGCACAGGAATTTTCCTGAGAGTTGCCTGGTCCTGTATACATATTGTTCTGAACTCAGAAAAAGGAATTAAGTTGACATTTTCCTCTTCTGCTACTTTTTTCATTCCTGTTTTAGACCATAATTTATCCCATGAGTGTCCTCCGGCCGGGCTATCTCCAAGAGTTATGTCGGTTATATGCATAGATTTTAATATTTTAATAACAGCTCTTACAAGTTCCGGGTGAGTAGTTACTCCGGTTTCCGGTTTGACTGCAGTCAGCAGATTGGGCTTTAGTAATACTTTTGCTCCAGGTTTTATATGCGAAGGTAAGCCGCCGGAAAGTTCTATTGCAGACATAATTTTGGACTTGAGTTCATCAATATCATAGTTAGAACATCTGACTGCTGAAATTTGTTTTTTTTTATCTGACATTATTTCTTCCCGACAAAAATCAGTTTTTTGTTTAAAAAGTATATATAAATGTATTAACTAAATTTTTAAATTAAAGAATCTGTAGTAAAAAAAATTCCTTTTTGTGTGTTTTTCTTATTTATACTTGTTATAATTATTAAAACAATTCATTAATTTATCCAGAACTAATTGGTTTCCAAAAAAATTTATATAGGACGAGCTCATTTATTTGTAAATTATAGCCAAAACAAAAATACCTTAGCTATAAAAACTTAATTTTTTAAATAGAGCGAAAGAATTTGTATTTCATGAGGACAATATTTATTACTTTATTGTTGTTTGGTGCTGTATTTATTCTGTCCGGGCTTTCAATAGAATATGATAAGTTATTTAATGAATTTTATAAAATCTATTAATGGAGTGTTATTGATGACAAATAATAAAAGCTTTTCCTGGACAGTATTTTTTGATTTTTTTATACCGATCTTTTTTCTGATTATTGTAACCATTATTTTTAGAAATACGGATTTGGATTTAAAAATAGCTGGTAATTTTTATAATTCAACATCAAAAGCTTTTGATACATCGGCTTATCCATGGTTCCTTTTTTATAAAGTTGGAGAATTTCCAGCTGTTATATGCACTATTATTGCCGGAATTATATTTGTTGCCGGTTTTTTTATCAAATCTCTTAAAAAGTATAGATATAGAAACCTTTTTGTTGTATTACTTTTAATTATAGGTCCAGGTTTGGTAATTAATGTTATCTTTAAAGATAACTGGGGGAGACCGAGACCGAGGGAGTGTGTTAGTTTTAATGGTAAATCCCCCTTTAAAAAGGTAGGAACACCTTATTTTGATAATACAAACGGAGGGAAATCATTTCCCAGTGGTCATGCATCAATGGGCTTTTTTATGATTTTTCCTTTTTTTCTGTATCGTGCATGCCGTAGAAAAAAGAAAGCTATAATGTGGTTGATTCTCGGAATAGCCTATGGTTGCTTAATGAGCTATGCCCGCATTTTTCAGGGAGGTCATTTTACAAGTGACTGTCTTTGGGCAGGAGGAATAGACTATCTCACTGCAGCTGTTTTGTTCTATGTATTGAAGCTTACAAAGGAAGCCGAAACATCTGCTTAGAAATGATAAAATGAATTCTGTTTTTGCAGTAAATATTGAAAATATTACAGATAACTTTAAAGAGATTGTGCCTAAGTTTAATTATTTAGACATTCAGAAGGTATTTAAGTATAGACAGAAAAAAGATCAGTATAGAAAATTTGTTTCTATTTTGTTAACACAATTTTTTATAAAAAAACTTTTTTCTTTATCAGATTATGAATTGGTATATAATTCATATGGTAAACCTTATATTAAAGAATATCCTGAAAAGAATTTCAATATTTCCCATTCCGGCTGCTGGGTTGTAGGTGCAGTTTCGGATATGCCGATAGGTATTGATATTGAATGTATTAAAGAAATGGATAGTTTTAAAGATATTGCCAGGAGATTTTTTTCTTCTGATGAATACGAATTTCTTCTTAAACAGCCAATGGAAAAAAGTTTACAGATTTTTTATGAAATATGGACGAAAAAAGAAAGTTTAATAAAAGCAGTAGGCAAAGGGCTATCAATTCCATTAGATTCGTTTGCTGTTCCGTTTACTGTTTCGGGAAAAGTCGATTATGCTAATTCAAGCTGGAATGTATCTTTATATGATTTTTCTGATACTGACTACAAGCTGGCAATAGCCTCAAATTTTTGTTGTACTGATTTTATGCCGGTCAAACATCTTTCTGTGAAAGAACTATGGGAGAGTATATGTCTGAAAAAATGAATATTGTTAACAATGAATATTATATTAATATCCTTGATAATATTTCTATTTTAGTTTGTTGTTATTATCCTGATTTTACAATTAAGTATGTGAATAAGGCTTATTGTAATTTTTTTAATAAGACCAAGGAAGAACTTATTGGTAAAAAATTTCTTATGTTGATTCCGGAAAAAGATCATAAGGAAGTTATATCTAATATAGCATCTTTAAATATGGAGAATACGGAACGGACTTATACCCATAAAGTTATTGCAGGAAATGGTGAAATCAGATGGCAGAATTGGAACGACAAAGCTATTTTTGATAAAAATGGGAATCCTATATTATATTACAGTTTTGGGAAAGATATTACAGAACATAAGCAGTCAGCTATTGAGATTGCAAAGAATAGGTTGCTTCTGGAAAAAGAGAGAAATTTTGCTGAAAGTATTATAAGTACTGCTCAAGTAATAATCTTAGTTTTAGATATTAAAGGAAAAATTGTAAGTATCAATCCTTATTTGGAAAATATTTCAGGTTATACACAGGAAGAAGTTAAAGGCAAAGATTGGTTTGATTTATTTTTAAAAGAAGATATTAGGGATAATGTAAAATCCTTATTTAACCGGGCTATAAGCAATATGTCTACCAAAGGAAATGTTAATTCCATAATAACAAAAGATGGTAGAGAGCTTGAGATAGAATGGTATGATAAAACCCTAAAAGGTGATAGAGGACAAGTTATTGGTATATTGGCTGTTGGTTTGGATATTACAGATAGACTTAAGGCTGAAGAACAGTTAAGAATCAGTGAAACTAGATATAGAAAAGTAACTGCTTTAATATCTGATTGGGTATTTGAAATAGAAATTCACAACAATACAAAGAAAGTTACTTTTATTGGAGGTCCCTTTCTGGAAATTACCGGATATACATATGAAGATGTGAAGTCTTCTGAAAGCTGGGGGAAAGTTATACATAAAGAAGATCTTTCTATGTTTAAAGATTTTTTAAATAATCTTATTTTAAATGAAAACGAAGGAAATATTGAAATAAGGGTTTATCATAAAGACGATCTTTATTACTGGTATAATGTTAATTGCAGGGCTTTGACTGCAAAAGATGGCAATGTAAAACTATTAGGAATAGCATCAAATATTGATAAAAGAAAGAAGGTGGAGCAGGGGCTCATAGAATTAAATAAAAAACTTGAGAGTCTTGCATATAAAGATACTTTAACTGGTGCACTTAATAGAAAGCCTTTCATTGAGCTTTTTGCCAGAAATGTGAAGCGTGCAGAGCGTAAAAAAGAGAAACTTGCTCTCCTTTTTCTAGATCTGGAGAAATTTAAAACGGTTAATGATATTTACGGGCATACATTTGGTGATAAGGTTTTAATTAGAGCTGTGGAACTCATTAAAGGATGCATAAGAACTTCTGATATTGTAGGGAGACTTGGTGGTGATGAGTTTTTAGTTTGTTTAGGTGATATTCGTAGTCTGGAAGATGTAATGAGAGTAGCAGCAAAGATAAATGATGCGTTTATTCCTGCTAATATCATAGATGGAATACCTGTTAATGTTACTGTTAGTATTGGTATTTCTATGTATCCTGATGATAGTAGAGATATTGATGATTTGTTAAAGAATAGTGATCTTGCCATGTATAAAGCTAAAAAGGAATTACATAATTCTTTCAAAGTATATCATAAAAAATATAGACAGGAAGTAATGTTTGAACAGGCTTTATCTCAGGCTCTAAAAAATAATGAGTTTGAGATTCTCTATCAACCAATAGTTAATAAATATGGGAAATGTGTGATAATTGAGCCATTGCTACGTTGGAACAGTCCTGAGTTTGGTTATGTTTTACCTGATGGTTTTATTCCTATTTTGGAAAAACATAAAACTATTAATGAGGTTGGATTATGGGCTTTTGATAAGATTTGTCACAAGTTAAACAAAATAAATAGTATTGATGGACATTTAAATCAGACCAGGATGTCTGTAAATTTATCAGGTATACAGATTGAGACTATAGGATTTCTGGATTCATTTATGAATACTATGAGGAATTCAGATGTATGCAGTCAAAACATAATTTTTGAAATTACGGAGGAGCAGAGAATAAAAGATGTAGAAAATGTTATAGCTATAATGTCTGAGCTTAAAGATAAATGTAAGGCTAAAATAGCTTTGGATGATTATGGCTCCGGCTTCTCATCTTTTTTAAATATCACAAAACTGCCCATCGATATTGTAAAAATAGACAGACCGTTAATAGAAAATATGAATGATGAACTTTTATGCAATGCTACACTTGGTCTTATTTCTCTTATCAAAAAGCTAGGTCTGGAGGTTGTAGCAGAAGGAGTTGAAAATGAAGACCAGTTCTTGAAACTCAAAGAGGTAGAGTGCGATTATTTTCAGGGTTTTTTGTTTTCCAATCCTGTTTCTGATATTGTGGGACTGTTAGAAGCAGAAAATAATAACTTTCTGAACTGATTAAATTTTATGCTGAAAAAAATAAAAAGTTTTTCTTACTCTGCATCTAAAGATGCTAAGATTCTTATACTTGGTTCTATGCCTGGAGAGGAATCGCTGCGGCAGCAACAATACTATGCACATCCTCGGAATCTTTTTTGGGAATTTATGGGAGACATGTTTGGATTTGATAAAAGTATTCCTTATTCTATGCGTTTGGAGAAACTTAAACAAAATAAAATTGCCCTTTGGGATGTTGTTTATCAATGCAAGCGTCCGGGTAGTTTGGATTCAGAAATAAAAATATCTACAACTGAGCCAAATGACTTTGTTTCTTTTTTTGAAAAATATAAGGGAATAAAAACTGTTTTTTTCAATGGAAAGAAAGCAGAAGCTCTTTTTAAACGTTTTATTATTAAAAAAAATCTGCTTATAAATTATAATTTAAGCTTTTATCAATTACCTTCAACCAGTCCCGCCAATGCGTCAATTACAAGAGAAATAAAGATAAAAGAGTGGAGTAAAATTTTAAACGTTTTTTCAGATAACATGTTAAGTTAGATATTTTTTGATGTATTTTATTTTGAATATTACTCTTGAATATCACTTTTTTATTCTCTATAATTAAAATCAGCTCTTGGTTTTTTTATTATATCTTTATTAATTCAAAATTGTGCAACTATCTTAATTGGAGGGAGTAAAGGATAATGAACAGGATTTCTAAATCGGATCAGTTTACATGGACTATGAGTTTTGTGGGTACAGGTATTGGAGCAGGGATACTTTTTCTTCCATTACAGGCTGGTGTAGGTGGAATTCTTTGTTTTATAATATCAGCTGCTGTTGCTTTTTTCTTTTCTGTAATTTCACACAAGATTTTTGCAAAACTGACTATAGATGCTGATGAGCCGAGAGATTACTCTATGATAGTGAAGAGAACTCTTGGTAAAAACTATTCCCTATTAGTAACAATTCTGTTTTTTGTCCTTACTATGGGATATTTGGCAGTTTATATTATAGGCTTGAATGTGGGCTTAGCTCATTTTTTGAATACGTGTGGTGCTCCTGATAATCTTGAAAAGTACTTTTTATTTACACTTGCCATTGTTATTGTTTTGATTATAATTGTTTCTGCAAATCCAGCGTTAATAGTAAAAATAATGGGTGCTGTTACATTTCCTCTGATTGTGTTATTGACTGCATTATCTCTATATTTGATAAAATATTGGAACTTATCATATTTGACTGCAGTACCAGATTCAAAAATTTTTGTTTCCGGATTTCTTTTCAATATTCCGATTCTAATTTTTGCTGTAATGTTTTTTCCACCTATTACATCTATGGTTAGAAACTACAGAGCAAAACTTGGCTCTATGGATAATGTATCTAAAGAAGGATATAAAACATTAATGTATACTCAGGTGGTGTTGCTTGGTTTTATTATTTTTTTCACAATATCAAGTCTTTTAGCGTCAACACCTGAAGCTTTAAAATCCGGGATGGAAAGAAATCTTTCCATTATGAATGTTCTTGCAAATTTGCATAAAGAACCCATTTTGCGATTTGTAGGTCCGTTGGTAGCTATTTGTGCTATTTTGACTTCTTTTTTAGGTTATTATTTTGGAGCTAAAGAGAGTGCTAGAAACCTTATTAGGGCATATCTTGTTGCAAAAATGGGAAATGATAAGACTATTGAATGTAATCAAATTGTCAATTCACCCAAAGTACTTTATTCAATAAACTTGTTTATAGGAGTATTTCTAGTAGTTGTAGCCGTTATGAATTTCAATGTTGAAACAGTATTGGGAATGATCTGTGGTCCTATTATAGCGATAATATTATATATAACTCCATTCCTTATTTTCTGTTTTGCTCCTTTCTATAAAAATTACAGAGGTATTTATTTCTGGAGTTTGATTTTAGGTGGGATTTTAGTTGTATGCGCTTATCCTATTGGTGCCTTACTGCTTAAAATGTTATAGTCAATTATATTTACTTATTTACTGTTTTAGTTTTACAAAAACTATTTTGTGATAATTGGGCTTAATTTTTTTTTAACTCTTTGATATTAATTGTATGCATATGTGTAATTGCTGAGTATGATTTAAAGCTCTATGTATATACTTTAAAAAGAGAATTTCTTCATTGTTGATATTTTTTATATTGTGGTCACAGAAAAGTTTTCTGGCTATTCTTTTAGTTAATTTTTCTTCTTGTTGGTTTAGTAAGTTATTCTTATTTAATTCTAAAATAATACTTTCTATTATATTGCTTGTTGAAATCTTTTTATGGGAATAGTGGTTAGATATATAAGTTAATTGCTTTACTGTCCTTAATATTGAGTTATTATGAAATATTATTTTTTTATAAATTGGTTCATATTTCTCTATAAAGTTTAATTCATAACCTGCAGCTTTAGCAAGATTTTCCAAATCTAAAGTATCTGAGGCTAACGTTGCTATTTTTTCGATAAGGGCATTTTCTATCTCTGTCCTCGAAATATATTTTTTACATATTATTTCTACAGCATAAAAATATTCGGTAAGTATATTTTCTAGTAGCAGTGTTGTCGTATTTTTGGGTCTGGTCGATTTAGGAAAAATGATAGTTTCAACAAAGACAAGAATTATTGTCCCTAAAACTGTGCAGAAGATTCTACTGAAATTTAAGTTTGCCAGATTGATTGTATGATCAGATGGGGTAGTAAATCCGACTATCATAAGTAGGTAGATTGATAAAAATAATGAGAGATAAAAATAGTTATTGTTTGTAATAAAATATGTGTAAAAAGCCAGAAAGAAGAATAGCGGAGAAACATAAAGGAAGTAATGAGAATTAAAGCTGAATAGAGATAACATATATGTCCCAAGTATCAGACCAAGAAATGAACCTAATATTCTATGGTTTATTCTTGCCATTATATAGCCATGAGCTGCACCTGCTAGATAAATAATGGCAATTGTAAACATAACCCAGAAACCATGTTGAATATGAAAAATACGCTGGATTATCATTCCGATAGCAAAAGCTAAGGCTATTCTTACTGCTTCTTTTCTATATAGATTCTTAGGTTTTAGATGTAGGTAGTTCATTTTAGTTTGTAATTGTTAATTTCATAAAAGTCATCTAATATGTTTTTTATGAAGAAATAATTATTAAAACTTGAGTTATGTTGATCAAATTCCTGTATATTTACCTGTTCTGTATGTACAGGTTTTCCTTTTAAAATAGATGAATAAATATTTTTGAGATTTGTTTGAATTACTTTTGTTTCAGAAACAAAAGTATTCGGAAGAAATCTATTCATTATTGTGATAGCACGTGAGACTTTAATTATTGTATTTAGTAATTTTGAAGAGTGCTGTGTATATAAAATATTCTTATGGAATAAGTATTTATAGTTTTCAATTAGATAGACAGATTTCAAAGTTAATTTTTTAATTCTTTCTTCTGATTTAAATAGAAAAAGGCTATGGTGAGGTTCTGTTTGCTTTTTTACAAAAAAGGTATCAGTCTCTTGTATTAGGATCAGAAGTAATCTTTTTATCTTATATTGTGCTAACGACTCTTTAATAATAATGACAGTGGCAAAGGCAAAAATAGCAGTCAAATATGATTCTATCACTCTGTCTATAACAGATAAAGCTCCTGGCGGCATATGAAATGCCAGTGAACAGGGAAGTAATGCAAATGATGCTATATATCGAGTTTTTTGGGAAGAAAACATGAAGTATATTGTTAACGCTACCCATGTAACCTGAAATACTGGCAATCTGTTCAGCATAATTGTTCCAATATAAAAAATAGCAATTATTGTAGCAGTTATAAATGATATTTTTATTATAGATTTAGTGTTTGTCTCCTTGAAAACTATTGCTACAATAATTCCCGGGGCGAGCACTATTAGCATACTGCAGGGGAATCTTAATATTATCCAGAAGAACAAGCCAATAAGGTTAGATACAAACATAGCCAAAACCTGGCTGAATATTTCAAGGTCAGGGTCTCTCTGCTGAAAAAAGAATATCACTTTTTTTATCATTAAAAATAGATATCTATTTTAGTGTTACTTATTAAAACTGTAAGTATTGCCAGAAAAATTGTCTTATTGGTTGTGCAGAAGTATGAATCCTTACCCATGCTGTACCACCAGGGTGAAGTTCATATTCTTTATCAGTATTTTCGATCTTAATCTGTACTGGGTATCTTTGTGGAAGCAGGAACCATTCATTTTCTTTTTCAACAACAGGCATTCCGCTTTTTGAGGACATATTACGTCGCTGAACACCCCAGCCTGTAGCGGTTACTGTTCCTTCAAAGACTTTTCCCGGGTATTGCCATAGCTTTATTGATGCTTTCTGTCCTTCTTTTATATTGGATAGTTCTGTCTCTTCGAAATTTGCCTGAATCCACCATTCGTTTGTATCAATGAAGGCAAAAAGTACATCTCCGGGTTTCACATAAGTACCGGGTGTTAAATACATATTAGTTACATAACCATCAGCTTTTGCATAAATAGTCGTCCATTTTAAATTAAGTCTAGCAAGGTCCAGTTCTGCTTCGATTACTTTGATCTTTGATAGTGTTTCGTTATAATTTTGTTTTGACATATCAAGTTTTTCTCTAGCAGCATTATAGTCTTCTGTAATAGTTTCTAACTTTCTCAACTTTATTTCAGCTGTTTTTTGTGCAAAAGCCTGTTCTACTGCAAGAACGTGTGCCATGTGTGATAAATAGGAAGCATTTTTTAGTTCGTATTCTAAACTGTTTACGTTATACTGATATAATTTTATTTGGTGTGTCAGCGCTTTAGCACTGTATTGTGCTTCTGAAAGTTGGTGTTGTAACTTTGTTATTTGAAGCTCATAAGGTTTTTTGTAGATATCAAATAACTTATCTCCCTTTTTTAGAAGAGTGTTGTTTTTTATATAAACTTCTGTTATATAACCCGGAACGAAAGACGTTACCGGGCGTATATTTGCTACTACAAATGCATTTTGTGTATAAGGTTCTTTATAAAGCCAGTAGTAATAAACAGCACCTAATATTAATAATATCAGGAATATAAAAAAAACTTTATTTTTTAGAAGTTTATGTTTTAGCATACGAAACATTAATATTATAAATTCAATTAATTAAATGATGCACAGAAACAATAACTGTGAGCTTTAATAAGCTCATCCTAGAAATTGTCTAATGAACAAAACGATTAAAAATTATTTGCTAACAGTTTTGTTGTTCTTTTTCTTTAAACTGCTGATTTTGGTTCTTATTGCTTTCATCTCTTTTTGTGCACTGTTCACAGTTTCTAATCCTATTACCTGTTCTTTTGCTGCTTTACCTAGAGCACTATAATCTACACCTTGTGTATAACTTCCATCTTTTGTTGTTAAAGTACCTTGTTTATCATACATTTCTATACATTCATTTAATGCTTTTATACGGTTATCAATTGTAGTATTCTTATGAGGAAACATTGCCGCGTTACCTTTATCTTTTCCAGCAAAAGCTGTTCCTTCATCTAAAACCTTTTGTTGGGCAAGAATAAAAGCCTCTTTACTTTTGCACATAGTATTTAAACCTTGAACAAGCTTGTTATTTGCTTCTGCAAGATTCATATATTCTTTTGCTATCTTTGTTTTATTGGCCTTTTGATATTTAGCTGCTGTATTTTGATAATATTGCGTTTTAGATTCATATTTAGTTATTTTGTTTTTGAGCTGGGTCATTTGTTTTTTAAATTTAGGAGATTTGTTTGGAGGTGGAGTAGGTGCTTTAGCAAAACAAATTGAACAGAACGCAACTAACAGGACTACAGATACTAACGTTTTTTTCATTAGTAAAACTCCTTAGTTTGTGGTAAATATTGTATGAAAAACTCTTTTAAATTATATATAAAGCTATTGTAATTGTCAATAAGTTTTGCTTTCTATAATGAAGATTATTATTGTTTAAAGTCTTTTCTGTCTTTTTATTAAACGTAGAATAATTTATGGATATGCAAACAGGGTTATTTAATCAGTCTTATTTCAGGGAGCTGATGACGAAAGAATGTAATCGTTGTTTGAGACAAAGGATAAATCTTTCTGTTATGATGTTACGTTTAGATTATTTTGATACTATGCAAAATGTTTATAAAACTACTATTACGGATATGTGCTTACATAAATTCTCGGAATCAGTTCAGGAACTACTTAGAAACTATGATACGTTATGCTATTTTCTAAATGGTAAATTTGCTGTTTTGAGTCCCGGTGTGAATATTAATCAAGCTGTTTTGATTGCGGAGAGAATAAGGACAAATATAGAAAAAATAACAGTTGATATAGAGAAAAATATAAAGATCCCACTTTCTGTAAGCATAGGTGTATCTTCTATGTTTACTAATGAAAAAGTTATCAGCGATATCATAGAAAGGGCCAATAAAGCCCTTTTGAATGCAGAACATATGGGTAAAAATAAGGTCTGCAAATATTTGCGTTGATTTTTTTACCCAAAAACCAGTTTGTCAAAATAAAAACTAAGAAATTAAGGGACTAATCGGTTCATTTCTAAAATATATTTTACTATATACTCAAATATCTCTGCTGTATCAACATCATCATAAGTATAGTGTGGGTGGTGTTGGAATCCTAATATGCTTTCATATTTAAAAGCATCAATAATAATATTTTTGCGAATTGATGATTTAAATAACTCAATTGATTCTTTTGAAATTTGAGGATATTTGCTTAAATCATCTTTGATTTCATATTTATCTTCATTGCTACTAGTTGTATTTTTGCTTAACGGATGATACAGATGAATATCAATGTTTGGCGGTACAGGGATTGTCATAGCAAGGGTATGATTAAAATCTCTATTAATATATTTTTCTGTGTTTATTTCCGATTGTCTTTTAAATATGTCAGGCAAAGGATATTTTATCATAGAGTAGGATCTGCTGTCTTCAAGGTCTCTTGTATTTAACATTTTATTTATCTGCCATATTTCGTCAGGTCCTTTATGCGGATTTTTTCTTGGGAAATATGCTTTTTGTGTAATTTGAAATCCCTCATCAAAAATTCTTTTTAGGGTTCCTCCCGCATGCAAATAAGCCAACTGTGCGCCATGGCAGGTGCCAAAAACGGGTTTCTTATACTTAATTGCCAGGTCAACAATCATTAAGCCATAGATTGTATCTATTACATCTTCTTTATGTGCATAGCCAAGTTCCACTTGATCAATCACCTCAGGGTTATAAAATATAGGGTGAATAACCGTAACTATAGTTGACTCTAAAATTATAAAATTAAATTTTTTAACCAATGCTTCTAAGGAATTGTATAATTTAGCTAATGAGGATTCGGGATTACTCCTTCTGTATACGCCTAGATCATCAAGGAAACAGCTTTCCGGTTTCAAATTTTTTCTAATATCTACGATTGTCTCGACTATATCAGAATCTAAAATTTCTGCTATTTCAAGCAATTCTTCATTATGCTGCTCACAGCCTATTTCTTTAGCCATATATGGATTGAAAACAAAAAAATCAAAGCCAAGTTTGTTTTTCCCCATTAGCTTTACTGCTGTGGTTTTAAAAGCGTAAAATATCTCGGGCTGCATTCTTGCGTGTACCCTGTCTGTTACGACCAGTGTCTCAATTTTTTTCATAATTATTTGATCCTGATATTTTCTGTATTATAAATAAGATTCTTATTAAACAAGTATCATTAATTATATTGGATTTTAATTTTAATGCAACAGCTACTAATCAATAAGCGGATTGAGCTAAATATTTGGTGTTAAGAAGCAAAGGAGAAGTTTACTGAAAAGAATCAATTTTATCATTATCTTATTTTTATGTTTATTTTTTTGCAATAATTTATTGTTGGGATATATTACCGGCTTGAATTTTTAATATTCAATTGTTAAAAAAGGAATTATATTATGACTAAGAGAAATTTTTTACAGTCTCTGAAAAAGTCTAATAGAGATATAGTATTTACCGGAGTATGCGGTGGTCTTGGAGAAACGACCCAGGTTCCTGCCTGGATTTGGCGTGTTATTTTTCTTGTTTCTCTATTTTTTGGAGGTATAGGACTGCTTGTGTATATATTATTGGCTATTTTTATGCCTAACTATTATCATGAGTAAAAATTATCATGCAGAAAATTTAATTTATCCTGCATGATAATAGCAAAATATATTTTAATATTTTTTCAATATTTTAGAGATTAATTATGGATTTGGAATCAAAAGAGTTTATGACTGGAGTTGAAGCTATAGATAAAGGTCATAGGCAACTAATTGTTTTAATAAACAAGGTGCTTGATTTTCAACTGAACAATATTATGTATGATTATAAAAAAGTAAAGCAATGCCTTGATGATGTTGTTTTATATTCTGTTGAACACTTAGATAATGAAGAAGAAATTATGCGCTCAGTTAGATATCCTAATTATTCACAACATTTTGAAAAGCATAATCTCTTTAGACTGGAAATCAATAAAATATTAGATAATTTTTCCTGTGAAGTAAGTAACGATATAGATATTTACCTTTCTCAAATATCAGACGCTCTCATACATTGGTTGAGAACTGAACTTCTAGCCGATGATATTAAGCTGGCAGCATATCTTAAAGAAAACTCATTTTAATGCTAATGATTTGACATATGTAGTACGTGCGAGAAAAATATTTCTGTGATTTCAGAATAAATATTTGGAGTGTTCCTATATTCTACTATTCATATTAACTGTTCTGTTGATATTTTTGTTTTCCTACTCGTAAAAGTAACAATTAAAATTATAGTTAATGTTCCTTATCTTAGGATAAACATAATTTTTAATTAATCTTCCATCATGATTTTAAAGTAGTTTAAATATGAGAGTTTTATTGATTTCAGCAAACATAGCAAAAAGCCCTTACCCTGTGTATCCACTTGGGATGAGTACTGTAGCCGGGGCTTTAACTACTGCTGGATATAGTATTGAGCAGTTTGATTATCTGCATAATAATTGCTCTGTGGATTTACTTGTAGATAAAATCAAATCTTTTCTGCCTGAAATAATAGGAATTTCTTTGCGAAATATTGATACTACGAACAAGTTTGACGAACGTACTTTTGTTGATGTTGTAAGAGATATTGTAACTATAATCAGAAAGAATACTTCTGCAAAAATCGTTATTGGCGGTTCAGGTTTTTCTATTATGCCTGAAACAATACTTGACTGTATAAATGTTGATTATGGAATTGTGGGTGAAGGAGAAAGGCTTTTTGTTAATTTCCTGGATAATGCAAGAAGAAATATTTATCCGGATAAAAAATGTTTGTATGCTGATTCTAAATTAGATGGAAAGTCAATTGCTGTACCCAGTTACGATGCAAATATTATGTCTTATTATTTAAAACATGGAGGTATGCTGTCTGTTCAAACCAAGCGGGGATGCCCTTATAATTGTACTTATTGTTCGTATCCATTGCTTGAAGGGAGAAAGCTTAGAGCAAGAAAGGATGTAGAAGTTGTTGATGATATTATAAAACTTAGGGATGAACATGGTGCGAAGTTTCTATTTTTTACAGATTCTGTTTTTAATGATGACGAAGGACATTATATAAATGTTTTAAAAGAAATGAAAAGCAGAAAAGTTAGTATCCCCTGGGCTGCATTTATGAAACCATGTTCTATTTCTAAAAATATAATTGAACTAATGAAGGAAACAGGATTAAAGGCTGCAGAAGTTGGGGCTGATGCTTCAACAGATGCTTCTTTAAAAAGCCTTAAAAAACCTTTTAGTTTTGCTGATATTATTGAATTCAACACAAGTCTTAGAAGCTATGATATACCAACAGCACATTATTTTATGTTTGGAGTCCCGGGAGAAAACAAAGATCTTGTTCGTGAAGGAATCCAGAACATTTTAAGCTTACAAAATACTGTATCATTTATTTTTATGGGAATTCGTATATTACCCGGTACATCTATACTTAAAACAGCAGTAGAAGATAAAATAATAAGGCCTGATGATAAGTTATTGAATCCTGTGTATTATTTTCCTCCGGAGTTAGATAGAGAATGGCTGAAAAATACTTTATATGATGCTTTTAAAAATGAAAGGAACTGTATTTTCCCTCCAAATAAAATGGATGATTATATTGATACATTACATGAGATGGGGCATATTGGCGTCTTATGGGATTTGCTGTTAAAAACCAGGGTCCGTCGCAGACGTAGAAATAGAAATAGATAGTATTTATGATTTTAGGATTTTTAGTTTAAGTGGAAAATAAAGATAACACATGGAAAAATAAAAAGCGCGGAAATAAAGCCGGGTTTCTTTTTTTTGAGATAATATATAGAGTTTTTGGACTTGGGGGCTGTTATTTCTTTTTGTATTTGGTTATTCCATATTATTTGATATTTGATCGTGATGCTGTTCAATCAATAACACCATACATTAGAAGAAAATTCCCTAAAGCTAGTTTTTTCGTAAAATATGTACATATTTTTAATGTTTTTATTAATTTAGGAAAATATCTGGTTGATAGATATGTTTATTTATTGAATGAAGCAAGCTTCAATGTTGATTTAGAAGAACGCGAAGTACTTTTGGGCGAGTTAGAAAAGAATAATACCGGATTGGTAATCATAACATCACATATAGGTAACTGGCAATTAGTAATACAAACTTTAAAACATTTAAAAAGAACTGTTCATATTGTCATGCGGGAAGAAGAAAATAAGGCAGCTCAACAGGCTCTTAGGCTAAATACCGAAATGGGTAATATAAAAATAATTACACCAACAGTTGATAATTTTGGCGGTGTAATTGATATGATGAATGCGTTGAAAAGAGGAGATATTGTTGCAATTGCCGGTGATAGAAGCTATGGAACCGAAGTTACTGAAGTTAACTTTTTAAATGATTCGGCTTTTTTCCCTTATACCGGGTTTAAGTTGGCTGCTGAACAGGAATGTCCGGTAGCAATATTGCTGGCTTCCAGGATTAAAAAAGCAGAATATACTGTAAATCTTAGTAATATTTTGTATCCAAAATACTTCAGTAAAAAAAATAAGCCTGAACAATTACGTCCATGGGTTCAAAGGTATGTTGATATTATTTCCGAGTTTCTTGACAAAAATCCATATGATTGTTTTATTTTTTATAATATTTGGAAGAAATAATAATTGAAAATAGACCAAATTTTATTATAATGAACGATGAATTAAAAAATACTTATTTAGGAGTGCGTTTGATGGCTGTTGATGAAAAGAAATTTAATGAAATTAGGGAAAAATTAAAAATATTGTTGGTAGAGAGTTTATCTCTTGAAGATATTGAACCTGATGAGATAGCAGATGATGAAGTTTTATTTGGTGAAGGATTAGGACTTGACTCTCTAGATGCTGTTGAAATCGTTGTGCTGCTTCAACGTAATTTTAATATAGAAGTTAAAGATGCTCAGAAAGCCAGAAAAGTTTTCTATTCTATAGAAACTCTCACTCAGTTTATCTATGATAATACCTGAAATTTGTCAATTATTAGATGATCTAATAAAGTCGCTCTTTATTTAAAAAAACTTTTTTGTGCAAAAGGCCGGACATTTTAATTTGAGAGGTTTGGCCTTTTTATTAATATATTGCTAAGTAACAAGATGAATATTTTTGTAAGTGGTTTAGGCTGTATTTCTGCTGTAGGTGAAAATTTAAAGCTGTCATTGAAAGCTTTTAGGAATAGAAGTGTAAATTCAGGCTTAGTTACTGTTTTTAACTCAGAATTAAAGAAACCTGTTTTTGAAGTTAATATTCCAAAAGATTATCTGTCGGGAAATGAAATGCGCACTTATGCTTTAGCAAAATATGCAGTAAATGAGGCATTGAAGAATGCAGATTTAGATTTAGATTTTCTTTCATCATTGAAAGTTGGAGTTTGTTTGGGTACTACTGTAGCAAGTCAATTGAATGATTTGGAGTATTATAGGACTTATAGAGAAACAGGTGAAGGGCCTATAAAAACGTTAAAACGGTATTTTGACGGCAATTTAGCAGCTGCTTTTAAAAGAAAATATGAGTTAAGCGGCCCTGCATTGACTATTGTTAATGCATGCTCTTCCGGAACAGATGCTATAGGTATTGCGATTTCATGGTTGAATAACGGTATTTGCGATATTGTTATTGCCGGAGGCGCAGATGAATTGAACCCAATACCCTATGCCGGGTTTAACTCTCTAGGTATAATGAGTGAAGAAGTATGCAGGCCTTTTGATAAGAATAGATCGGGGTTAAACTTGGGTGAAGGGGCCGGAGTAATAATTTTGGAATCAGAAAAAACAATATTGAAACGTAACAAAAAATCGAATATTAAAGTGTCAGGTTATGGAACTTTTGCTGACGCTTATCATTTGACTGCGCCCCGTCCTGATGGCAGTGGATTAAAAAATGCTATTAATTATGCATTACAACGTGCTGACTTAAAGACAGGAAATGTTGGTTTTATTAATGCACATGGAACAGCTACACCGGATAATGACAGAGTGGAAGCAAAAGTTTTTAAAGAGTTGTTTGGTGATGTCAAGTTCTTGTCTACTAAAGGATATACTGGGCACACATTAGGAGCTTCCGGAGGGTTGGAGGCTGTTTTTACATGTGCTGCACTTGAAAATGAATGGATCCCGACCAGTATTGGTTTTGAAAAATTTGATGAAGAAGTAGGTCTTTCTCCTGTAACTGATATTACAACAGTCACAGAAAATATAGCGATATCTACTTCCTTAGCTTTTGGTGGTAATAATTCCGCCTTGGTTTTTGAAAAATTAATATAAAGTGTATGATTAATGGAAGATTTTCTTATTTTTGAGCACATTTCAAAGAACTTTGGACAAACACAGGTTCTAAATGATGTGAGCTTTTCTGTCCCAAAGGGGGAAGTGTTTTCACTTCTTGGGCCAAGTGGATGTGGAAAAACAACTCTTCTTAGAATTTGTGCCGGTTTTGAAGAAGCTGACAATGGAAGAGTAATTTTAAATGGAAAAGATATTACAGGTATTCCACCAAATAAAAGGCTGGTAAATACTGTCTTTCAGAATTATGCTTTGTTCAATAATATGACAATTAGAGATAATATTGCATTTGGTCCTAAATTATCTAAATGGTCAAAAAAAGAAATTGACAAAGAAGTTGACAGATTCCTTGATTTGATTCAGATGACTGAACATCAGTACAAAAAACCAACACAACTTAGCGGTGGGCAGAGACAGCGTGTAGCTATTGCAAGAGCTTTGATCAATCGTCCTTTAGTGCTTCTTTTAGATGAACCTCTTGCTGCTTTAGATTTAAAACTTCGTCAGCGCATGCTTGTGGAACTGGATGAAATTCATGACCAAATTGGTACGACCTTTCTCTTTGTAACTCATGATCAGGGAGAAGCCATGAGTATTAGTAATCAGATTGCAATTATGAATAATGGTTTAGTAGAGCAGATAGGCACTCCCATTGAAATTTACGAGGCGCCTAAGACTAGTTTTGTTGCAGCTTTTATTGGTGATACAAATTTTTTTGAAGGTAGTGTGATAGAGGTTCTGGATGAAGAATTGAGTAAGGTTAAGATAGAAGATTTTTCTGAACTGTTAGTTTACAATGATAAATTTCTTGTAAAAGGTTCGAAAATTTATTTAAGCGTTAGACCGGAAAAAATAAATATTTCCCGTATGCCTCCGGCCACATTCAGGCCAAATATGAATATTTTAAATGGCATTGTAGAAGATGTTGTGTACTTGGGAGCACATACTAAATTTTGGGTTAGGGTAGGAGAATATAGACTTGCTGTAAATAAATTACATTCAAGTTACCTTTTGGACGAAGTTCCTATTAGATGGAATGATGAAGTATGGATATCATGGAATGCTGAACATGGCTATCTCCTGGATAATTACATTGAAGCTGATGAAAAACTATTATCTCTGCCTACATGAAAAACGATACTAAACACACTAGAAAAACATCTTTTTGGATAGAATGGCTGATTTCTCTGCCTCCATTTGCATGGTTGGTAGTATTCTTTCTAATTCCAACAATAATTGTGATTATTATGGCATTTCATCCTGCAAGTCCTTATGGCGATATTCTCCCTGGATGGACTCTTGATAATTTTCGCGCTCTGTGTAAATCTTACTATTTAATAATAATATGGAGAACAGTTTGGATTAGTGTTTTATCTACTGCTATTTGTCTTATATTTGCTGTTCCTGTCGGATATTATATGGCTAGGCTGTCTTTAAAATGGAGACAGATGATGATGGTTCTGGTTATTGTGCCTTTCTGGACAAATTTTCTTATTAGAATTTTTTCATGGCAGCTTGTTCTTAATCCTGAAGGCATTTTAAAGAAAACATTATTTTATCTAGGACTTGTAGGAGAGCATACAATGTTGTTATATCAGCCTGGAACTGTTATTCTTGTTATTATTTATACATATTTGCCTTTTGCTATTCTTCCTATTTATGCTGCAGCAGAGAAATTTGATTTTAGTTTAATAGAGGCAGCGCATGATCTTGGAGCAGGTCGTACTAAAGCCTTTTTTAGTGTTTTTCTGCCAAATATATCAAAATCTCTTATGACAGCAACTTTTATGGTTTTAATACCTTGTCTTGGTTCCTATGTAATACCGGATCTAGTTGGTGGAACAGGATGTGAAATGATTGGCAATATCATAGCATCCAGGGCTTTTGTTGCTAGAAATATACCAATGGCTGCGGCATGGTCATCTGTTCTTATGGTTATTATTTTGGTGCCGTTCGGGGTAGTTTTATCATCACAGCTTTTAGCTAGAAGGAGAAGAGCAAGGTTTGATAACAAAGTGATAGGAGTTAGCAGAAAGTGAAATATAAGAGTAAATTTACAAAATATATAACATACCTGGTTATGTTTTTTTTCTATTTACCCATGGTTATAATGACTGTTAATTCATTTAATAGTTCTCGTTTTGGAGTTGTATGGAAAGGCTTTACTTTAAAATGGTATTTTAAACTTTGTCAGGATCCTCAAATACTAAACGCGTTATTACATTCATTGATTATTGGGATTTCTTCTATGATCGTTGCTATGCTGCTTGGTACTATCGCGGCATTCTGTATTTATCATTTTCGGAGTAAATATCAGATGTTTCAACAGTTTATGATTTATTCGCAGTTGGGAATACCTGATATTCTAATGGGAATGAGCCTCTTGCTGTTTTTTATTGCAATCAATATAAAATTAGGTCTTCTTACTATTTTTATAGCTCATGTTACTTTTTGTATAAGCTATGTCACTTTGGTTGTCTTAGGTAGATTTCAGGATTTTGATTATTCTGTTATTGAAGCTGCAAGGGATTTGGGGGCAGGGTGGAGTATTATAATTTCAAAAATCCTTCTTCCTTTTCTTATGCCGGGTATTATTGCTGGCGGACTATTGGCATTTACGCTTTCAATTGATGATTTTGTAATTACATTTTTTGTAACAGGCTCAGGTTCAACTACACTACCTGTTTATATTTATAGTATGATAAGACATGGAACACCGATTATTATTAATGCTCTTTCAGTTCTATTTCTTGTTGTAACGATTATTGTTGTAATCATTACACAAAAATTACTTACAAAGGAAAATACAGCATGAGAAAAGTTTTTTATTTAGTTTTATGTTTCTTTATCGTTTTGATATTATGTGGTTCATGCAGTAGAAAAAAGAATACTTTATATGTTTATAACTGGTCAGATTATATTAGTCCTGGATTAATTAAAAAATTTGAGAAAAAATATGATTGCAGTTTAGTTTTTGATTATTTTGATTCAAATGAGGCAATGTATGCTAAGTTGAAAGTTGGATGTTCCGGCTATGATTTAATTGTACCATCAAGTTATATGGCTTCAATAATGTATAAACAGAAAATGATAAAGAAACTTGATAAATCCAAAATACCAAATCTTAAATATGCAGTCTACAAATATTCGGAAAAAACAGAAGATACAAATATGGATTACAGTATACCGTATGCAATAAGTTTCACCGGTATAGGATACAATACAAAGAAAGTCAGTAATATTAAACCGAGTTGGGGAATGTTTGGAGATAAACAGTATGCAGAAAGAATGACAATGCTGGATGATATGAGAGAGGCTATTGGAGCTTCTCTAAAATATCTGGGATATAGTCTTAATACTGTTGATGATAAACAACTGAATGATGCCAAGAAGTTGATGTTGGAATGGAAGAATAACCTTGCAGCGTATCAGTCTGATGCGGCTAAAAGTAGTTTGGGAGCAGGTATATTATTATTGATTCAGGCTTATAATGGAGATATATACCAAATGCAGGATGATAATTCTAACTTAGATTTTATTTTACCAGAGCAGGGAACTTCTATCGGAGTAGATACGATGGTTATACCATCTGATGCTGTTAATACCGAATTAGCTTATGAATTTATCAATTTCTATTATGACCCCAAGAATTGTGCTGAAAATATGAAGTACATTTATTATCTTTGTCCCAATAAAGCTGCACTTGAACTTCTAGAGGAAAATTTTATTAAAAAGATAACAGTTCCTGATAAAATTTTTAAGAAGAGTGAAGTAATTCAAGATTTAGGTGTGGATAATGAAAAATATGTTAGCATTTGGGATGAAATAAAAGCATAGAATATCATTACACCAATTTGCGGAATTAATGGCTTAAAAACATCAACATATTTTGTTACATTATCTAATCAGTAGCTTTTTCGTTCTAAACGTACTATAATGCCTTTTACTAAGCTAAGCTAAGATAATAAATTATAATAAAATATTATGGAAAAATTATTGAAAAAAATACTAACTCTATTTGTCCTTACTTGTTTGGGAATATCTTCTTTATACTCAGATGATTTGCATATTGTAAAGAGTGTTAGAAACAATACAACTTCTATGCCATTTGTTACTATACTGTTTTTTTTGTGTATTGTACTTTTACTTATTTTGATTATTGTCATTGTGAAATATTACTATTTGAACAGTTATAAAAAACTTTTGCTTCTTAACGAAGAAAAGTATAAGAACCTTTTAGATAGTCTTAGTGATATTGCATTCAAAACAGATGAGACTGGATGTATAAGCTACTGCAATAAAGCTGCAGAGATGGCAACTCAGCTTTCCTCTAAAGAACTATTGTATAAAACTTTTTTACCTTTGTTTAAAGAAGAATCCCAGAAAAGAGCTGCAGACGCTTTCAAAAAAGTCATAAATGGGCAAAGTGTTATTATCGAACTTACCTTTTGCACTGGAAAAATTTTCCAATACAACTGTAGACCTGAAAAAAATGATAGGGGAGAAGTTATTGGTACTTTTGGTATCGGAAGAGATATTACAGAAAATAAGAAAACTGTACAGGAACTATCCAATACTAAAGAATTATTGGAATCTACTTTAGATGTTATACCTGATGTTATAGGTATTCAGGATAATGAACACAATATTATCAAATATAATACAGCCGGTTATGCTCTACTGAACAAAACTCACGGAGATGTAGTAGGGAAGAAATGCTATGAACTTATAGGTCGTTCCTCTCCATGTGAAATATGCGCGACAAGTAAATGTTATAAAACCAAAAAACCTGAGAAAATAATAAAATTTGTTGAAGAAATAAACGCATGGCTTGATATTAGGGCTTATCCGATACTGGATTCTAAAGGAAATATCAAGATGGTGGTAGAACATTTGCGTGATATTACTGAATATAAAAATAAAGGAACTATGCTGCAGAAAACTGAGGCGCATCTGTCTTCATTATTAGAGGCTCTGCCTGATCTTGTTTGGTTAAAAGATAAAGATGGAGTGTATATAACATGCAACCCACGATTTGAAGACTTCTTTGGAGCGAAGAGGTGTGATATTGTAGGAAAGACTGATTATGATTTTGTTGATAAAGAGTTGGCCGATTTTTTCAGAGAAAGAGACAAAGCAGCCATGCTTGCAAATAAACCAACGATCAATGAAGAATTAATTACCTTTGCATGTGATGGCCATAAAGAAAAGCTCGAAACGATAAAAACCCCTATGTATAATGAAGAAGGGGAATTGTTGGGTGTTTTGGGGGTTGGTAGAGATATTACTGAACGCAAAGAAATGGCAGGTAAACTCAGAGAAGTAAATGAAGAATTAGAAGATGCACAAAAACATGCAGTTTATATGTTGGCTTTAGCCTCTGAATATAAGGATCAAGACACGGGTGCCCATATTAAACGTATTGCTCATATGACAACAAAACTAGCACTGCAGGTAGGTTTTAATGTGAAAGATGCTGAGAAAATGGGACAAAATAGTATTCTTCATGATTTAGGTAAATTAGGGATTTCTGACTATATTCTCCTTAAACCAAAAAAACTTACTCAAAGTGAATCTGAAATAATGAAGCAGCATACACATATAGGAGCTGATATTATAGGTGATACTTTGTGGTTTAGAGAAGCAAGAGATATTGCACTTTATCATCATGAAAATTGGGATGGGACTGGATATCCTGAGGGTTTAAAAGAGGAGAAAATTCCTTTATCGGCGAGAATTGTTTCTGTAGTTGATGCTTTCGATGCTCTAATATCTAATAGACCATATAAATCGGCTTGGAAATTGGAAGAAGCTGTTGGTGAAATAAAAAAGGAAGCCGGTAAAAAATTTGATCCAAAAATAGTTGATGCCTTTATGGTACTTTTTAATAATGGAACTATCTCAAAATTATTTGAAGATATGGTTAATGAAAATAGTGGTCAATCATAAATTGATTGTATTTGTTATATAACTTATAAATTCATTATGAGAATTTGTTTTTGTTTTTGTACAGTGTACTTTTTTGATGATCACGTTTGAATTTATTAACTAAGAAAAGAGTAAGAAAGAATTAATTATGAAAAAAACCGGAACAGTTATTCTGTCATTAGTTTTAATCATTTCAATATCTGTAATGTCTTTTGGTAGTGATACTTTAAAAGAACAGGTGGAAATAAAAAAACCTGTTATAGGGATATCTGCAAGTATGTTTAGAACACTTGCAAGCACTACTATAAAAAGTTATGTCAATGAGTATTATGTAAATGCAATCTCTGATGCAGGGGGCGTGCCTGTAATTTTGCCGATAAGTGATGACGAAAGTGTTATTCCGGGTATGGTATCAATTATTGATGGTTTGATATTAAGTGGCGGAGCAGATGTTAATCCTTTGATTTATGGAGAAGAACCTCATCCCGCGTTAGAAAAATTAATGCCCAGAAGGGATACTTTTGAAACGAAACTTCTTAAAACTGTTATTGATAAAAAACTACCGGTATTTGGTATTTGCAGAGGAGAGCAGTTTATAAATGTTTTTCACGGAGGAACTTTATATCAGGATATTCATAAAATGACAGATAGTAATGTTCGTCATAGACAGTTGGGAAATCAAGAAATGGGTACACATTCTATTGATGTAAAAGAAGGTTCATGGTTACACGGTGTGGTTGGTAAAAAAACTGTTGTGAACAGTTATCATCATCAGGCTGTAAAGGATTTGGCGCCAGGTTTTGAGGTTGTGGCAAGAAGCAAAGATGGTATTATTGAAGCAATTGAAAAGCAGGAAGGACCTTTTTGTATTGCAGTTCAGTGGCATCCGGAAATGATGCAGAAAAACAATAAACTAATGCATAAACTATTTGTAGAGTTCCTTAAAGAATGTGAAAAAAATAGATAATATTTTATAAAAATATAAGCCTGTCATTTAGACAAGCTTATATATATTTTATGTATGCTGTTTTAAGTTGGACAGATACTCTTTTTTAAGAGTTTCTTCTTTGGGTAAAAATTTTCGCTTTTAGGAGTTTTAATTTTAGCTGTAAGCTTTTTTAATAATTTCTTTTCCTTGATTGAAAAATCTTTTGCCCTTAACATTTGACTTCTCCTTATCAATGTTAGTTTTGTAAAACAACCCCTTCGGGATATCCCCGAACACTATATTATTAGAACATTGTTTTTATCTTTTTCAATTATAAAATTGGCAGTGAAAATCTCTGATTTACGTAAAATACTTAAAAGTCAGGCTGTTATTTTATACTTATATAAAAAAATTTTTTTGATTTTTATACACTATTAGTGCAATTAGTAAGTTTTATTATTAATTGCATTGGCTAAATCAGAAATGCTATTTTCCGGCGAAGAAAGGAAATATCCCTGAAAATATTCGCAGCCCATTTCTTTCATTAGTTTATATTGCTTCTCGGTTTCTATGTTTTTGGCTGCAACTTTGATTCCTGCGTTTTTTAGAAAATTTATTATTTTTGAATACATAGTATAACATATTTCAGAATCTGATTTAGTAATACATTGAGTATCAACTTTTACTATGTCAATAGGGAAGTTGATTAAACATGAAAAAGTAGAGTGACCTGTTCCAAAATCATCGAGTATTATTCCTCCTATGCCTGCTTGTTTTAAGCTTTTAAAAACGGTGCTTATCTTGTCTATGTTTTTTAAATGTTTTCTGCATGTAAGTTCTATACTATAGACGGATGAAATCTTAAATAAATATGCTATAATTATTGAGAAAGCTAAGAAATGCTATAGTAATAAAGAAAGCAGTCTCAATGATTAGAATACAATTTACAGAAGAAGAAATCGACCATATTGAATACGAAAGATATAATTACCCTGATCCAAAGGTGCAAAGAAAAATGGAAGCATTGTTTCTAAAAAGTCAGGGTTTGAATCATGAAATAATATGTAAGTTATGTAGGATTTCATCCGTTACACTTGTGGAATATCTGAAACAATATATTGAAGGAGGATTAGATCGATTAAAACGGAATCTTTACAAAGGTAAAATAAATGAATTGGCAGACTACAGTTCAACACTTGAAAAGCATTTTAACAATCACCCTCCAAGAACAACAAAAGAAGCTAAACAGGTAATAGAAGATTTAACAGGAATAAGCCGGGGGTTAACTCAAGTCAGAGAGTTTTTAAAGAGAATAGGCTTTAAATACAGGAAGGTTGGGATAATTCCGGGAAAAACAACAGATGAAGATAAAATCAAAGAGCAGGAAAAATTTCTGAATGAAAAAATAATGCCAAGGTTAAGTGAGGCTAAATCTGGAGAAAGGGATATTTTTTTATGGATGCCGCCCACTTTGTCCATGAAGGATATATAGGCTATTTATGGTCACAGGAAAGGATCTTTATGCCTACTCCATCAGGAAGAAACCGTTGGAATATACTTGGAGCAGTTAATGCTGTGACAAAGGAGATATTAACAGTGGAAAATGATAAATATATTAATGCCGAAAGCGTTTGTATAATGCTTAATAAAATTGCGGATAGAAAATGCGGTATTCCAATTACCATAATCTTAGATAATGTTCCATATCAGAGATGTAGTATCGTAGAAGAACATGCAAAGCTCCTTGGTATAGAATTGCTGTTTTTACCTTCATATTCTCCTAACCTGAATATTATTGAAAGATTGTGGAAATTTATAAAAACAAAATATTTATACTGCAAATATTATGATACATTTAGCAAATTTGTTAAAGCTATAAAAAGTTGTTTTGATAAGGATTTTTATAATAATCTGAAAGAACTGGAAACTCTGTTGTCACTAAATTTCCAGTCTTTTAAAAATGTTAAGATATTAACCGAGTAAAGTATATGATCAGATTGTTAGGAGATAAATTATATTTCTCTAATATGTTATTTATATTTTTCAAAAAATCTTTATCTTCTATTTGCTGTTGAGATAGGTTGATTGATACTGGTATATTGTTCGAATCAATTTTATCTGATAGATACTTTAAATCTCTAGATACTTCGGTTAGTATCCATTTTCCTACTTTTATTATGCTTTTATTTTCTTCCAGAATAGGGATAAAGTCCATAGATGATTTATTTCTATATTTAGGTATATCCCATTTTAGTAAGGCCTCAATAAAAACAAGTTGCATCTTTTTGTTGAATATTCCCTGGTAATTAACTTTATACTCGTTTCTCGAAAGTGCATTACTAAGCTGATATTTGTATTCTTGTTCTATTTTTAGTTGTGTGTTAAATATATGAAAACTATTTTTGCGCATTTTTTTCGATTTATACATTGCTATGTCGCTATTATTTAACAGTATAGAGGCATTATCCCCATCATTAGGATATATTGCTATTCCAATACTGACGCCAATATTAATAATAACTCCATCTAATATTATTGGGTTTGTAAATAAATTATTTATTTTATGTGCAACTTTAGCTGCATCTGTGATAGACTTTATATTATTTAAACATATTATAAATTCATCGCCTCCCAGCCTGCCGACAAAGTCACTTTTACGTGAGCACTCCTTTAATCTTTGTGCTGTGATTTGTAAAACTCTATCACCAATATGATGACCAAAAGTATCGTTGATTTGTTTGAAATCTTCAATATCGATATATAAAATAGCTATTTGTTCCTGATTTCTCTCTGCCCTTGCTATATTGTTTTCTAAAAGGTTGATAAAAGGCCTTCGATTAATTACTCCTGTTAAACTATCATATTGAATGGTATGCTTAAGAGTTTCATTTAATCCGTTTAATTTCAATTCTATTTGTTTTCGTTCAATAGAATAATTAATAGATTTGCATAATGCATCAGTATTCACATTTCCTTTAGTTAGAAAATCCTGTGCTCCCTTAACCACAGCTTTCCTTCCTATTTCGATATCATCTAAACCTGTAAGCAGTATGATTGGTATCTTATTTGAGATTTTCTTTAACTTGTCAATATTTTCCAAACCATCGTTATCAGGTAGAGATATACTATAGACGGATGAAATCTTAAATAAATATGCTATAATTATTGAGAAAGCTAAGAAATGCTATAGTAATAAAGAAAGCAGTCTCAATGATTAGAATACAATTTACAGAAGAAGAAATCGACCATATTGAATACGAAAGATATAATTACCCTGATCCAAAGGTGCAAAGAAAAATGGAAGCATTGTTTCTAAAAAGTCAGGGTTTGAATCATGAAATAATATGTAAGTTATGTAGGATCTGAACACCTGTCCCATAGGCAATAAATTCTGAATTGATTGGATTTTTAGTTGTTCTCTATTAATTTTAGAATACAAAAAAAACAGAAAAAGAAAAAGGATGAATTATGGCGGAACAACTATTGCCTTTGTTTTTATATGGAGAAAATACCATAAACTCCATCGTATCCTATAATTTTAATGAAGATGGTAATGTTTACTATTTTATTTATTGTGCACCTGTAGGTTTTCATCGACACGATGATCGTCGCGGCTTTAATATAACAACTTCTCAACTGATATTGAATGGTCACTGTAAAAACTGCGAGATTGTAAAAGCTTTCGGAGTAAGCGAAATAAGTGTAAAACGTAATCTTAAGAAACTCAGAGAAGATGGTATAGACGGATTTTATAAACCCAGAAACACTAGAAAAGGTGGAACAGTTCTTACGTCTGAAGTATTGTCAGAAGCCCAGTGCCTTTTAAATGAAGGTCACAGTCGCTCAGAAACAGCAGAAAAACTGTCATTAAAAGTTAACACCCTATCTAAAGCCATACATGCCGGTAAGCTGTTGGAACCACTAAAAAAAACTTCACAGGAAAAACCAAATCAGAACGCAATATAGAGGATAACAGTCAGGCACTTGGCAAAGGGTGTACAGACACCACAGGACGACTTTTTGCAGCATTAGGCAGAGTCAGTGCAGTTACAGAATTTAATAAGAATTATGATATTGATAATGGTGGTTTACTGCTTGCAGTTCCTGCACTTTTATCCAACGGTCTGCTTGATTCAATGAATTCATTCAATTTTTCAGAGGGTTTTTATAGAATATATGATATTTTTCTGACGATAGCTTTTATGGTTCTGGCCCGTGTAGGAAACATAAACCGCCTTGGTGATGTTTCACCCGGAGAATGGGGAAAGCTTCTTGGAATAGACCGTATTCCTGCTGTTAAAACCATGCGCGAAAAAGCAGATGAACTTTCACATGGTCAGAATGAAGCAAATCTGGATAAATGGATTTCAGAACATTCCAGCACCTGGATGGAAAAAAATGAGGATACTATAGGAAGGCTTTATGTTGATGGTCATGTAAGAACATATTTTGGAAAAACAAAGCTGCCGAGAAGATATGTATCAAGACAGCATTTATGTCTTCGCGGAATGACCGACTACTGGATTAATGATCAGAACGGGGCACCATTTTTTAATGTAACAACACCTTTTTCAAAGGGGCTTATAGAAATACTGCAGACGAAAATAATACCAAAACTGCTTGAAGAAATGCCGTGTCAAAAGACAGCATATGAACTTGCTGAAAATCCTGATATCTACAGGTTTTTAATAATTTTTGACAGAGAAGGCTATAGCATGAAACTCTTCAAAGACCTGTGGGAAAAACACAGAATTGCCTGTCAGACATATAATAAATATCCAAAAGATGCCTGGGATGAAAATGATTTCATTGAAGTTGAAGTTATACACCCTTTTGATAATGTAGAGAAAACAAAAATAGCGGAAAAAAGGGTATATGATAAAACGAATGATTTTTATTGCAGAGAAGTTAGACAGTTAACTGAATCAGGTCATCAGGTGTCAGTAATTTCAACAGATTTTATCAGTGAAGCTGAATACATATACAGTCACATGCAGAGTAGAACATCTCAGGAAAACTTTTTTAAATATGCAAGACAAGATTATAATATAGATACACTTAACTCATATAAAAAAACAAATGTAGATGAGACAGAAACAGTTGTAAACCCGGTATATAGACAACTGGAGAAAGATTTAAATTCATTAAGAGCAAAACTGGCAAGAAGAACACTTAAAAGACAGCAGTTGACTTTAAAGGAAAACCCTACAGAAAAAGAACGCAGGAACTTTGAAGAAAGAGAAGGAATGTTAACAAAAGAAATACTTGAATTTGAAGAAACTATTACCGAAAAGAAAAAAACAAGAAAGAATACAGATAAATATATTACTGTCAAAGAATTGCCGGAGGAATTTAAATTTGTTCAGTTTCATGGGGGTAGAAAAAAGTTTATTGATATTATAAAAATGATTGCATACAGAGCTGAAGTAGCTATGTCAAATGTCATCATGCCTATTCTGGGAAAATATGAAAAAGATACTGCAAAGAGCATAATAGAATCTATTTTCAAAACACCGGCAAATATTATTCCTCTATATGATAAAAATATTTTGAAGGTTGAATTGCATTACACTTCATCACATAAAAAAGATAAAATAATTCAATCATTGATGAACTTTTTAAATGAAACTGAAATGGAATTTCCGGAAACTAATTTGAAGCTTTTCTACAAGTTCGTATCAAAATAAAATCATAGGGGTAAAGTGCTCAGAGTCTTTTTATCATAACAGTTAATTCCTCCACCCTTGGTTCCGATCCAGATCAAGCCGTCACTATCCTCAAATAAGTCTGATACAAAGTTTGCAGATAAGGAATTAGGTCCTGCCTTAAAAAATTTAGTACCATAACCATCGTATCTAACAAGTCCTTTATAAGAACTGAACCATAAAAAACCATCACTGTCTTCAATAATGTCTTTATTAACTTCAACACCGACATTGAATGCCTGTCTGAACTCAAAAGATATTTCCTTTGTTTGTATAGCATCAACTTTATTTGGTTGTGATAAGCTAATGTTATCAGCTAGCAGAATATTTATAGTAACAAAAAAAAATACAAGAATGGTAAGCAATTTATAAATTAGGTTTTTCATAAAAAAATCCTGAAAAAATAGCAATATTGAAGTTTATTTATCTGGTCATTATTAATGATTATAACTAAATGAGATTAAAATGGCAAATTACCTTTGCATTTTTAAGGCAAAATGAAGTTTTCTTATAAAACTGGATGTTTATCAAATTATATTTGAGTATTTGCAGGGTACTATTTCTTTTTTGAGGTAAGTAGTAATATAAAGCATATTATCAGTGATATACATAGTAGTCTAATTCCTGTGCTGGTTTTAACTAATAATATCAGATAAAATGACGTAAAAATAGTTCCAAAAATAGAGCCAACAGTAGAAGAAGCGTAAATATTTCCCGTTTTTTCTCCTATATTTTTTGTATTTGGGGCTGATAATTTAACTAAATATGGAGAGACTGTTCCCATACATATAGAAGGAATGGTAAACATTAAAAGTGATGCAATGAGGGCAGTATATTTAACTTCAATAAAAATGTTTGATAGTGTAGCACATATAAATTTACCATAAAATGATACAGAGAAAATAAATATAACTGATATTAAAATAATTATTGCTAATTCGATAGGTGAACTATGTTTATCTGCTAATTTTCCTCCAATAAAATAGCCTATACCTAGGCCTAACATGAATACTGAAATAAGTCCACCCCAGACATACACTGAACTTCCAAAATATGGAGCTAATATTCTACTGCCAAGGATTTCATATCCCATCAAAGAAAAGCCTGATAGAAATGCAATTAGATGTAGAGAAAATTTATTCATATGATCATAATAGATTTACCGGGGCGTAATCATCAGTTAATGTAACAGGGGAGGGGCCAATCAATTTTTTTAAATTTTCAGGAGATAGTACAGTATCATAGATTTCTATAAAATTGATGTTGTAGCCGTTCTTAATAGGAGAATCTGCAGCCCTAATCTTTTCTGCTATCTTTTCAATATTGATGCTGTCATCTGAAAACGCAAAAGGTACGTAGTTTGTTTCGTTTTCACAAACACTAACCAAACATTTGTTGAATACTTTCTTTATAGTGTTAAGTTCTGCGGAAATAAAACCCTCTCTGCCTAAGTTTGCAATATTAGCTACAAATATACCATCTTTATTAAGGTGTTTTTTTATTTGTTCGAAAAATTCTTGGGTCGTAAATTGAAACGGTATGTTTTCTGCATTATAAACGTCCATAAAAATTAAATCATATTTTTTAGGTGCCTTATTGATAAATACGCGTCCATCCATAATATAAATTTTCATGTTTTCGTCAGATTTGAAATCAAAATATTTTTTCGCGATATTTGGAATTACAGGATCAATTTCGACAATATCTATTTGTGTGTTAGGATAACAGTCTCTTATATATCTTGGCATTATACCTCCACCTAAACCTATAAAAAGGACATTCTTTGGAGCATGTTCAAGGATTTGTGGAGCGAGGAAAGCGTGTTTCATAAAATTAGATATAATATTTTTTGGGTTATTTGGATCAAAAATACTTTGTGATCCTCTTCTTGGCAGGAATACCAGATGCAGTCTTTCTGATTCATCTTTTTCTATTCTTATATTGAAATATTGAGTTTCTGTCTCATAGATTGTTTCACGAAATTCAATATGAGGTAGGAAGAGTGTTATTGGCTGATATAGATAATAGAGTACTTTTTGGGAAAAAGGAGTATTCTCTTTGGTTATTTTTGCCTCCAGATATGCCGGAGTAAATAAAATTATAATTAGAAGTATTGTTTTAATAAATTGTATTTTGAAAAAAGATAGTAACATGTAAATAACCTTTTATTTTTGAGCAAAGCAATCCTTTATAAAGCTGAAACTATGTAAAATTATCATTAAGAATTATATTATTCAAATAACGAAATAGATAATAGAATTTGATTGTTGCAAAATCCTTACAGCTGTTTCCTTTATATTTGTTATTTTTAGTTAAATATTCAAAAATAGTAGAATTGGTTAGACGAGGATAGCATGATTTGTAAATAGGTCTTGATATTTCAATAAAATAAGATATAACAGAGGTTAACAATATCTAATTTAGCATATTAATTTTCAACCTACAGGTAAATTTAACCATGAAAAAAGTTTCCTTTTTTAGCTCTGTTTCTGTGCTGTTATTTTTAGCTTTAATCTTTTTTATTTCCGGTCAAATATATGCAGAAGATGATTCTAATATATCAAATCCAACTTCAACTGATATTAAAAAAACTGTGTTGGAAGATAATCTGCAGGTAAATAGTGATAAAGAAGAAAAAGTTGATGCTGTAGTTAATGATGCTATCCCTGAAGAAAATCTTTCACCAGAAAAAGACAAACACAGTATAGAAAAATCAGGTGTTGATGTAGTGGATGATGAAGGACAGCCGACTATTTTTAGTAAAAAAGAAGTAGAAGATATTAAACATGCTAAAGCGATATCAGAGAGGAATAAGAGAAGCCTTGTAGAAAGTGGCATTATCAAAGATGAAAATCCCAAAAAATTAATTTTACCTGAGAAAGAAAAGCCTGTCGTAAACAAAACAGTAAACAAGAAAGAGAAAACTGTCGAAAAGAAATTGGATGATAATATTACTGAAATAAAATCAGCAGAGCAGTTAACAGAATTACTCAATGATAAAGTTCCAGTCCTAGTGTATTTTTATGCAGATTGGAGTGCTTCCTGTGATTTGCTTGATAAAACAATGATAGATATCTCAAATAATTCTAACGGAAAATACGACGTAGTAAAAGTTGATGCTGATAGTTGTTATGGGCTTTGTAAGCAGCATGAGATAAAAACCTTACCAACAGTTATTCTTTTTGTAAATGGAAAAGAAAAAGATAGAAAAGTGGGGTATATGGTGAAGTATCAATATGAAAATATGCTGGCTTCTATATCCAATAACTAATTAAAAAATAATAATCAAGATTTATTATGGAAAATATAAATATTCAAAAGCCTGTTCTTACCTTTCCATGTGAATGGGTAATAAAACTTATCGGATCAGATGAGGATAAAATAAAAAAAACTGCATCTGATGTTATAAATGATCGTACTTTTACAATGACTACGTCAAACAAAAGTAGAACTGGTAAATATGTAAGTATAAAAATTAAATTAACCCTTTTATCTTCAGAAGAAAAAGATATTCTTTATAAGAAGTTTAATGAATGTAAAGATATAAAGTTTGTTCTATAATTTTTTTCGAAATAAGATCAAATAAATAGAATAGGGTTATTGCACCATTGCGCTGTCCAAAATGTAAATCATATAATCACGATAAAGCTAACTATTGCGTTAAATGTGGTTCTTCGCTTAATATTGAGCAAAAAGAGAATAGAAAAAAAAACTATGTTTATTTTTCTATTTTACTTATATTATGTGTTTCAATATTTCTTGGATTTTTCTTTTTTATAAAAAAAACTAATCCGATACAAGGTCCTATAAATACTGTAGAATTCAAATCTGACCCAAAAAATCATAAGATAAAACCTTCAAAGAAAATTAATTTTTTATCTGATTCTAGTCAAGAAAATGTGCATAAGAAACAGCTTAAGGGAACTAGTAAGATAAAACTTAGTGCCAGAGAAAAGCTGTTTATTCAGGCAATCAAACTTAAAGATGCAGATCCATTAAAAAGTCTTGTTTTATTTGTGGAGGGATATAATCTGAATTCTGTATTAGAAGAAGATGCCCCTACAAAATTAAGAAATCATGATATAGAAGAAAATATATGTGAAATTATTTCACGCCTACATAAAATGGGGGAGGATAATGAGGTTATAATAATACTAACTCCCGAGATTTTAAATAAAATGGAAAGCATTAATATCTTTAAAGATGTTTTACTTCTTATTACAAAGGAAATTGGTTATGGCAGGGCTATCCAATTTGCCGAGGCAGTAAAAAATCAACCATTTTTCACGGCACCACAAAGGCAGAAAAGTATAAATGATACGATTTTATCTTTGTATTGCAGTTGGCTTTTGCAACAGTTAAACTCAAATAATATTGAGGATGCTGAAAGTATTTATGAATTTGCCGGTGATGAATTTCCAGGAAATGCAGAAATTGAATTATTTGGCGTTGAAATTGCATTGATTCAGGGGGATTGGGAAAAAGCAGAATTGCTTTTAGAAAGAATAGATATTCCTGAAGCATTGTTAAGTAGAGCCAGTATTTTAAAAAATGGGATATCTGAATTAAAGGGGAGTGAGGGGAAAACAATTATCAGGTTTAAACCTGGAACTAAACATATCCCGTTGAAGGCGGAGTTGGATGGTAAACTGGAACAAAAATTTTTACTTGATACTGGAGCTTCATTTGTTACCGTGCCGAGTTCAGCTATAAAAACATTGAAACTGAGAATAGATAGTAGTTTGCCTACAAGGAATGTTGCAACTGCAGGTGGTGTCAAAAAAGCTCAAGAAATAGTGCTTGATTCTATTAAGCTTGGTAATTGTATTGTTCACAATATTAAAGTTTTGATTTTGGATATTCCGGGTCAACCTGATTTAGGTTTGCTAGGATTAAATTTTCTTCATCTTTTTCATGTAGAAATGGATAGTGAAAAAGGTATTCTTACATTAAAACCTAAATGATCTTGAATATTCTGTTTTGCTTCGGTCAGCAAGCAACAGAAGTGGTAAATATTGAATTATGAATATCAAATACTGAATGCCAAATTTAAAATTAATTATTCAGCATTCAGTATTTATCATTGAAAAAGTTTATTGATAAACGAATTTTATTTATTTCTCAACGATGCATTTGACAATATTCAGTACCGTTTTAGCTGCAATTTCCATAGAGTCTGCAGAAAGCCATTCTGTGGCACTGTGAAAGTTATTTCCTCCTGCATAAATATTCGGAGTTGGTAAACCGCTTTCTGTTAATTTTGAACCATCAGTTCCACCTCTTATAGGTTCCCATTCCGGATTAACTCCGGTTAATTCTGCTGCTTTCCATAAATACTGAAGTACTTCCGGTTTTTCCTCTAATTTATCCAGCATATTACGGTATGATTCAGATGTGGTTAATGAAATTTCAGTTTTAGGGTGTTTTTTTCTGACATTTTCAATTATTCCTTCCAATATTTCTTTTTGTTTTTTTAATCCCTCAGTTTTAAAGTCTCTAAGGATAAAACAAAGTTTTGAACACTCTACTTCGCCAGTTAACTGATATGGATGAATAAATGGCTCATAACCTTCGGTTGTTTCAGGTGCCATATCCATAGGAAGAGCTGCAACTATATCAGCTATAGCTCTAATAGAGTTAACCATTGCATTTTTCGCAGCTCCCGGATGAATGTCTTTTCCTTTTACTTCAATTGTGGCTGAATCTGCTGAAAAAGTTTCTTTATTTAGTTTTCCAGGCATACCGCCATCTAATGTATATGCAAAATCCGCACCGAATTTTTCGATGTCAAAATATTTAACACCCTGTCCAACTTCTTCATCCGGTGTAAAAGCAATTTTTATTTCGCCATGAGGAATTTCTGGGTGCTTGATAAGATAATTTATTGCTGTCATAATTGCTGCAATACCTGCTTTGTCATCTGCACCAAGAAGTGTTGTACCATCAGTAGTTACAATTGTATGCCCTAAACATTCCTTTAAAACTGGGTTTTCGGCTTCTGTAATTATAAGTTCAGGATTGGCAGATAATTTTATATCTCCTCCCTGATAATTTTCGATTATTTGTGGCTTTACATTGCATCCTGACATATTAGGGGCTGTATCCATATGAGCCATAAATGCAGCAACAGGTAGTTTCTTATCATTAATATTTGTTTGCAGCGTTGCTGTTACATAACAGTTTGAATCTACATTAGCATTATCTAATCCGATTTCTTTGAGTTCTTCAACCAGCAAATTTGCCAAATTAAACTGCTTCTCAGTACTTGGATAAGTTTCCGATTCTTCTGAAGATTGTGTGTCAATGACTGCATACTTTAAAAAACGTTCCAGTGCTTCTTTTTTCATTCTACTGCTCCCTTATATGTTAATATTTGCTTGCTTAAGTGCTTCTACTCTTTTTTCGTAATCTTTAGGTGGTACAACCAAAAGATAATATAACAGATTATGCCTGAAACCGTTACCTGCAGTAATCCCCATATGAGCAGCTCTTAAATGTATTACTGCATCCCACTTTATAGGAGATTTTATATATGGTAATCTTCTTGTTACATATACCGGTTCGTCCATTCTGGCGCTGGCTGCTAATACTTTGCCATCACCTGCAGCATATTCTGAAACTTTTATTTCTCCAGTTTTTCTGTTTACTGTTAGAGTTCTTCTAGTTTTTACAGCATCACCTAAAAACAGATATGGTGATATGCTATCACGTCCTTCACAATGTTTCTGCATTGCGTTTTTGAGTTGTTTTGCCCGTTTTAAACATTTTGATAGATGATCTATTGCAATTTTGCGCCTTTCAGTTTTAGTTTTTACATCTGGCAGTAATATTTGCAGGTATCTATCCTGTTCCGGGTCAGCTAGCCCCCATTTTAAATCAATCCAGACTTGAGGGTCAAAAATATCAACAGCTTCTTTCGGATTATCTTCATAAACAATCTGTTTGACTTTTTGATAAGGCAGCATCTGATAATATGTATGAAATGTACCTACAACTGCGGGTGGATAATATGGGGCATGATGTGCTATTTGAAGACCACTTATTAGTTCAATGCAGGTATCAAGATAACCGGAGTTTGGTGTGCCGATAATAAAAAGTTTATCTATGAAATTACTACCAAACCAGTCTAAATTAGGTAATGAACCATCTTTTGGCAGGTCCTGAGTACCGTATCTTAAAAAATAACGTGACAGAAGGCCGCCCATAGAATGGCCAATAAAGTCAAAGTGAACATCATAATCTTTTATGTTATAAAGTTCTTCATATTTTTCCTGTAAATATTTTTTCTTTTCCAATACGAACTTATAAAGTTTTTCTGCGTTTTCAGGTAAATCGCGTCTCCAGTCATAAAAGAAAGTAAATAGGTTATGATATTTTTTACCTTTGAGCAGTGGTTTCCCTTCTAGGCAATATCCAACATCTGCCAGAATACCAAGGAGTTTATCATATGCATCGCGTTTAAAGTGCAGGCCAAAGAAATTTACATCAAATGTATTAAGAAACTCTGTAGGTATAATATTATCTTTTAGATCTGTTAAGTCTTTCCCATATCCCATTGGAAGACTAATATCTCTAAGTTCACGATGTGAGTATCCACGTATTGCATCAATTCCTTCAAAGCTGCCCCATACGTCTTTTCCTGTTGCAGAATTTTTTAGGTGAGAACCAAGAAAACCATGAACAAGAATTATTGGATTTTTTAAAGGGCCTTCATATTCGATTGATTTTCTTACAGCACCACTAATTATAGATTCTCTATATACACGTCCTGACTGATATGAACCTATGGAAGGGTCATTTTTCCTTTTTCGTTGAAGCATAAATATATCCTCGGGAAAATTACCTGTTTTTTATATGATTAATTCGAAAAAGCATATGTTTTGATTATAATATACTAGCATTAATTTATTTTTATAAGTGATGTAAGCTGATTTCTAATAATAAAATTGAAAGGAAGAAACGTGAAAAAAGTTATTGCTTTGGTGTTGATCGGTATGATTTTTGCTCCTACATTATTTGCTGATGATGGCGAGTATGATATGCAAATGGAACTGCCTGGTGCTCAGGAAGTGAAACAAGTAAGAGATGAAAAGAATGAACCTGCCAGTGTAAAAGATATTTCTGCTGAATGTAATGAACTTAAAAACAATCTTAAAAATGCAGGTGCAGCCTTATCTCAGGCATACGAAGCAAATAACCCTAAAGAAATTAGAAAACAGGAATTTAAAGTTTGGTATATAAAACAGAAAATTGCTTTAAAAGAGAAAAGTAAAGATTTTGCTTATCTGCTTGCAGAACTTCAGAAAATGTCAAATGAATATCCTTCTTCTGCAGAACTTAAGACTTTAATTTCTCAGACCGAACAGGAAATAGGAGAATACCTTAAAAATGGAACTCAAATAATAGATATTGAAGCTAAACAGAGAAAATTGGATGATAAGCTTAGTAGAGTTCAGAAAGCCGGTCTTATTATAAGACAGAAAGAAATCTTAAAAAAAATGCAGCGGGATTACAATAATAGTTAAATCTTAAAGGAAAGAATACCTTCAGTGGACGAATATTTAATTAATCATATTGAAATTGTAGCAGCCAATGCTCATATCTGGGGATACTTAATTGTTTTTGTTTTAATGGCAGTAGAAAGCTCTTTTATTCCTTTTCCCAGTGAAGTGATAATGATTCCTGCCGGTTTTTTGGCTTACAGGGGAGCATTGACGTTTAATGCTCCTTTTATTGATATTATTTTTGTTATTCTATTTGGTGTTTTCGGATCATTAGTTGGAGCGTTTGTTAATTATTATTTGGCATTATTTTTAGGAAGGCCTTTTTTGTATAAATGGGGGAAATTCTTTTTTATTAAGCCAAATACACTAGAACGCTCGGAAGAAATTTTTAGAGAGTATGGTGACGCTGCTACATTTGTTTGTAGATTATTGCCTGCGATAAGGCAGCTCATTTCGATACCGGCAGGTATTTCCAGAATGTCTATAGGCAGGTTTGCTTTATTCACTGCTCTTGGGGCAGGGCTTTGGTCTGCTATTCTGGCTTTTATAGGATATTACCTTGGAAGTATTTCAAGAAATATGTCGTATGCAGACCTTGTTCATAAAGGTAAAGATATGTTAGTTCATAATTATGGTTGGATATTACTATTTCTTGCTGCTTTTATTGCAGTGTATATGTTTATACATCATAAGGTTATGAAGACCAGTCGCTAATTTACCAAGAATAATTATAAACAATATTATTACCGGACTCTTATTTTGTCTGATCATAAAAGAAAAATATCGAACTTGAAAGTAACTAATTCTGATTTGAACATTAGGCTTGATATTTTTCTTTCTTCTAATATCCATGATTATTCAAGATCATATTTTCAGAAACTCATTAAAAATGGCTGTATTAGTTTAAATGGTAATATTTGTAAAGTACCTAAAGTAACAGTGAGCATTAATGACGAGGTCACTGTAAATTGGCCTGAAGAAAAGAATTTTGAAATACCTAAAGGAGAGGAATTTTCCTTTAAAATTCTTTTTGAAGATGCTGATCTTATTGTGATTGATAAACCACCTGGGGTAGTTGTTCATCCTGCTGCAGGAAATTGGGAGGGGACAGTAGTCAATGCGTTGCTGGGTAGAGATGAGAGATTTATTGAAAAATTTGCTAATGATTTAGATTCATCCAATATGCAGAGGCCGGGAATTGTACATCGTCTTGATAAAGATACATCCGGTTGTTTAGTAATTGCCAAAAATTCTCTCAGTAGACATCGTTTATCCGAAAGTTTTGCTACTCGAAAAGTAAAAAAAACTTATTTTGCACTAACTTATGGTAAACCTAAGTTAGATTCGGGAGAGATCTGTAATTTAATCGGTAGGCACCCTGTAAACAGAAAAAAAATGGCCGTTGTTTTGAAAAATGGTAAGGAGGCTGTAACTCGTTATGAGGTATTAAAAACAGGAGAAATTGAAGGCGAACCGGTTTCACTGTTAAAAGTAAATATTCTTACAGGAAGAACTCATCAGATAAGAGTTCATATGGCATATATTAAGCTTCCTATTTTAGGAGATTCTGTTTATGGAGGCCGGCAGAAATTGAATGTGTCAAGACAGATGCTTCATGCAGGAAATATTTCTTTTCCTCATCCTGGTTCTGGTGAAAATATATTGATATCCAGTCCATATCCTAAAGATTTTCAACATTTTTTGAACTTACTGTAATTTTTCTGGATTCTTCTCCTGTTCTTTTTATATCAATATATATTGTGTTTTCATCAAATAAGTCTGCTATTCTTTCCGGCCATTCGATGAGAACAATAGCATTAGAATCATTCATGTATTCGTCTATGCCAAAAACAAGTGCAGCATTACTGTCTGTTATTCGATATAAATCAAGGTGATATAGCCAGTTATTGTTTCCTGCATGGTATTCTTTGACAATCGTAAAAGTTGGGCTTGAGACAATATCATCAATGCCTAGGCCATCTACAAAGCCACGAGCAAAAACAGTTTTTCCTGCACCCAGATTACCTCTTAAAGCAATACAGGTACCATACGGTATTTTTTTTGCTATATCTGATGCTATTTTCTCTGTTTCTTCTTCTGAATTGCTTGTATAGACTTTATTATTCAAAATATTCTCCACATAAATTCAATCTAACTGTTTAATCATACATACTATATAAAATTATTTTATAACTTTTGTTTTTCAATATTAAACCCAAATAATGCATTTAAACTTTACAAAAGTTATAAGTAATTTATTTAAAAGGATTTTTTACGTTATCACAATTGATGATATTATTCATCTATTTTTGTGAAGTTTAAACCGCTACGGGATTTAGCATTATACTGTATCTGCTTCGTTAACTGCAATTTGCAGTAATTATTACAACTACATTTTGTTGCCTCGCATCTACAGCATACTGCTCAATTGCATAATCAGGGTTAAAAATGCCTGCTAATATACATAAAGATATAAAAAAAACAATTTATCTTCTATAATTTAATTTTATTATAAGTTATACTTAACCTCAAATAGTGATAATATTAAAAATGAGGATAATATGAGTTTATCTTATTTATTAACAGGTGGAGTTCGTAGCGGAAAAAGCAGTTATGCTCTTAATCTCGCCAATGAAGCTGAACATCCCTTTTATATTGCTACCGGATGGTGTGGTGATGAAGAAATGAAAAAAAGAATTGCTAAACATCGTATGGAAAGAGATGAAAGGTGGACTACTATAGAAGAACAGTTTGATATTGCATCGGCTTTAACACAGGCAGTAAATAAAGGTGCAGATTTCATCCTTATCGATTGTGTAGGTGCATGGATAACTAACTTACTTGTACAAGATAGAAACAGTTCAGATATGGCAAATAATAAAAATGTGCTATCTTTTATAGAACTTTTAAAAGATAGAATTCCGGTACCTTTAGCTGTTGTAAGTAACGAAGTTGGTATGGGGCTTGTCCCGGGTAATGAAATGGGACGTAGTTTTAGAGATAATTTAGGTTTTGTCAATCAAAGAATAGCTTCAGCTGTTGATAAGGTGATTTTTATGGTTTCAGGGCTTCCAATTGAAGTAAAGAAATAATAGGAAAATTCTAATTTAGAATTTCTAAATTAGAAAACATTTGTGGGGAGGAAAAATATGATAGGTAAAGACAAAAAATATGAGCTTGAAAAAAGGACAAAACAGTTTGCTGTTAAGTTAATTCGATTTATAATTAATCAGGAAAAAAGTCTTATTAATAATATTCTATTTGGACAATTGCTTAAATCAGCTACTTCGATAGGAGCTAATTATAGGGAGGCAAATAGAGCTGAATCAAGAAAGGATTTCATGCATAAAATCTCTATTGTTCAGAAAGAGGCTTCAGAAACACAGTATTGGTTGGAGGTTATACATGAGAGTGAAATTATAAATTCAAACATTTGTCTAAAGGAACTTATGAATGAATCAACGGAACTTTTAGCTATATTTACTGCCATAGGTAAAACTATTCGAAAGAACTTGTAGTATATTTTTTCTAAATTCTAAATTCTAAATTCTAAATTCTAAATTCTAAATTCTAAATTATGAGTTCTAAATTTTTATTAGCATTATCATTTTTAACAGTAATACCTGTTAAACAAATAAAAAATTATACGGATTCTATGTGGTCTGAAGGAGTAATTTTTTATCCTGTGTGCGGCTATATAATAGCAGCTTTTACAATATTGCCTGTTATGTTTTTAGCATATATTTTTAATACAGAATCTCTTTTGCTGGGAGGGATTGCAGTTGCAATTTTAGTGATTATTACTGGTGGATTGCATTTGGATGGATTTGCTGATTTATGCGATGGGTTCTTATGCCCGGTTGATTCAATTGATCGTAGAATTGAGATAATGCATGATTCAAGAGTGGGTAGTTTTGGTGTTGTTGGGCTTATAATATTACTTTTAATTAAGTTCTCATCATTGACTGTGTTATTCAATAATAGAGAGTTTTATGAAACAGCATCTGTTATTGTTTTTGCCAGATTTATTATAGTTTTACTGGCTGCAAGTTCTAAGTATCCCCAAGATAAGGGAATTGGTAAGTTTGTTATAGGAAAAATAAATCCAAAGAATTTGATTCTTTCAGCAATACTTATAATTCCATGTTTATTCAGTATAAAAATAATCTTTGCTTTTGTCCTGGTAATATTATTTACTTTTTTTCTAAAAGATATCTCATATAAATTAATAGGCGGTGTGACAGGCGATGTATTAGGAGCTAACTGTGAGTTGTGTGAAACGATTGGTTTTTTTATTCTGGCATTAAGCTGTTAGAATTAAAAATTACGAGTTGTTGGTTATAAAAATATGATAAATCAGCTTCTTTAAATGAACCGTAGTTGTGATTCCGGTAATTATAAAAGTAATAATTGATGCGATGAAATATCCCAAACCATAATACCCGTATCCTAGCCTTATAGAAATTAATGTTAGAATACTGTTTAGAATAATAAAAGTCGCATAGATTATTATTATTGAGTTGATCCTGTTAAAATAGAAAAGCATCATTATGAGATAAAATGTGAAAAACTGATAAAAACTTCCTAAAATTCCATAATCAAAAATATAAAGCTGAATAGGTGGAATTCTAAGCATAGCAAGTATTGTTCTGGAATACATGAGACAGGTAATACTAAATGTTCCTTGAATAATCATAAAGAGTAGAAGGTTGTTAAAGATATTTTTAATCATATTTTTGTGTATTACTAATATTTGTTGGTAAGAAGCTTTGTTTCTTATTGAATTAAAGAGATTTAATAATTCTTTATCTAAAAGAGTTTCTGACCCAAAGAGGAAGAATGCCAATGATGGAACAATTGACAATGAAGCCAAAAACATTGCATTACTATAGTCAAGGTCACATGTAAGTTTTAAATTATTTGTAAAAGAATTAGGAGAGAGCCACATAAGCCATTTATCAACCCAGATTCCTGCATTACATAAAATACCGCATAATATAAGTTTCCAATTTTCAAAATAAAATTTGATATATCTAAATGGGGTATTTAATTTGAAATCAAAATTGCAGTAAAAAAATATGTAGAGACTTACAGTTATTATGCTCAACCCTAATGTGTAACCATTTATTAATCCCAGTAGTTTGAACTTATATCCCAGATACAGCGAGGTAAATACTGCAACAACCAGGCTAAGAAGAAATATTGTAGATATCATTCTATACTCTTTCATAACAGTCATAAAGATAGAAGCATGCCAAATACAGGATAATACAGCAAAGTTAATAATTGCTGATAATGCAAGCATTAAACTCATTTTTGCAACTGTAAAGTAAAATATGCTTACAAAACTTATACTGATAAAGAAAACCAACAGAAGGCTGCCGTAAAAAACATCAGATATATCATTAAACTTATTTTCAAATATTTTATCTGAAACATATCGCGAAATAACCAGAGAGTAGAAACCTAAAAAAATATATGAAAACGAAAAGTTGTATACAAGTATTATCTGAAATTCCTGCAATATGCCTGCCGAAACAATATTCAATCCGTAAATCATGATAAAGCTTAGAGTAATTATCGTAAAAAGCCAGGGCCCGCAGGCAATGAAAATTGAATAGAATCCAGCCGCAAAAAGACCTGCTATATTATTTTTTTCAGTTAATTTTTTTAAAGTAAATCCTATTCCTGCCATTTATTTGTAGTCTTTCCTGATTAACTCATTATATAATTTATTGTATGACGAATTCTGGGTTTCCAGATTATAGTATTTTTCCACTCTCTTTTTTAAATTTAATGAACATTGTTTATAAAATGAATTGTTACTTAACAGGTTAATTATTGCATTTGCAGTAGATCTTGAATTTGATAAAGGTGTTATAATACCACCATGGCCTATCTGTGGATTTTCATCAGGTGTACCTTCTATCATTTCTCTGCAGGCACCTACATCTGTTGCAACAACAGGTATTCCGGCAGCACCTGCTTCAAGAATAACAAGAGGTTGCGCTTCGCTCAAGCTTGTTAGCACCAGCACATCAATTTCAGGTAAATATGATAAAATATTTACTTCTCCTTCAATGTGGACTGTATCACTAAGGTTATTATCATTGATTATATTCAGACATTCTGAATAATATTCAGGATCTTCATCTTTTGGCCCCAATATATATGCCTTTATCGATGGAATAGTTCCTTTTGCAGCGGCAATGGAATTTAAAAAGGTCCTAACATCTTTAACAGGAACAATTCTGCCAATAAATGCAACCGTTGGTGTAGAAGATTTCTTTGTTGATTTCAATTTTTCGATTGTTGCGTATTTTGTTAGATCTATCCCATTTCTTATAACAGATGTTCTATTTTTTTTAGCACCCTCACTGATTTGCAGAGTTCTGTTTCCTTCATATAAAGTAATTATTCTGTCAGAAGCTTCATAACATAAATGAGAGTATGTTGAGAAAAAACGTGTCCACAACTCATGAAAACCTGTAATTGTTTTTTTTTCTAATTTATCAATAGACAGTGAAACATTTTCATTATCATATAACCAGTCTGCAGTAGAAAGCTCAATTCTTCTCTCGTTGGTATAAATACCATGTTCGGTTAAAGCACATGGTTTTCCTTTTTCCAAACTAGCTCTAGCTAACATTAATCCTGCATATCCTGTACATAGTGAATGATAACATGACGCCTCCGGTATATTCCCAAGCAGAACAGAGAACATTCCGCCAAAAAGGGTTCGCCAGGACCAAAAAAAATCTAAGAAAGATGAATTATCCATCATTTGTTTATACATTTTTAAAATTATTTCCCATGATATTACGGAGTCGATTAGATTTTTTTTACCCATATATTTTTTATTTGATGAAAGATAATGAACCAGTTTTTCAAAAGATTTCATATCATAACTGATAATAATTTCTGAAAGCGTAACTGATAGAAATTTTATCAATTTAGTTTTATCCCTCCGATTAGAAAAAGCTGTTCCCTGTGGAAGTTCATTTAGATAAAGGTTAGATATTCCTAACAAATTATCTGGAAGTTCATATTTGATTTCAGGTTTAAAATTCTTTGGCAAAATACTTATTGCATTAAAAGTAAGATCTTTTTGTGTTTTGATTAAATTGTGTACCCAGCCGGAAACACCTCCTTTTACATATGGATATGTCCCCTCCAGTATTAGGCAAATATCTGCTTTAGGTAAAATTTTTATACGTTTTTCCTGTTTTGATTTCATTATTATTCTGTCCAGAATTTAAGAATAGGTTCGAGTTTTTTGATTGAGAAATAATTATTGTTTTTCGCTAACGCCTGTCTTGCAACTACCCTAATTTCCACAAACTGTTTTTGCTGATATAGGCTTTCAAGATAATATGAAAGAGCTTTTGTGTCTTTTATAAAGCTGGAAAGTTCATTCTTTCGGTATGTTTCTATTGCTTCTGAATATTTCTTTTGCTTGAACAGAATTTTGCCTAATAAAATTTCATATTTAGTTGTATTTATCTCTTTTTTTATTATATTTTTCAGTCCTTCTTCAATCCTGCGAAAGAAATTATTAACATATCCAATATTTACTAGAACTCCTGTCTCTACATAATAATTATAGAAAGTTAAATACCTTTCTCCAATTTTTATAATATTATTTTTATCGACTACAATTTTTTGAAGTTCCTTAAATTTATCTGTCGCATCTTTTTCCAGTGAAGCCATAAGAGAAGCTGCTTCCACTCGGATATTGTTATCTTCGTTTTTTAGTGCGTTAAATAGAATTTTCGAATATTTTGGCCTAAAATATCTTTTTGCCAGAATCAGCACCTGCTGTTTTTCATAAAAGCTTCCATACTTCATAATATCAATAAAAGGTTCGCTGTTTGTGTATTCAGAGCTGCTACCTCTAATAAAGGTTAATTTATTATAAAGGGTTTCTGCCTCATTGTAATAATCCTCATTCAGGATACCTATGATATTGTCTATAGCACTTTTTGAATCTTTAATAATATAGTTTTTTGTGATTATAATAATAAGAGTAGCTAAAGGCCCCAATACACCAAGAGATGCTGTAAAAATAACAAGAAAAATAAGTATTCTTGAATCTCTTTTTTTTATTATCTTAACTATCAATACACTAATGAGAACTAATAAACATAAAAGATAACCAAGGATGAATAAATTGAATGAAATAAAAGAATAAATAAGTAACCAGGATATTAATATCTCATATACAAACACAAATGTAATAAATATTATATTTATATCTTTTTCTGCAGGCAGGTTTTCTTTTTTCTTTGTCATAATTTTACTGATTTTTATTCAATGGAGTTATAATAAAAGAATAATTAATTTGCGGCTGTATCTTTTCATTCTGATAATCGAATAAATGCCTTTTAATTTTATCTAATACAATGTCTGCTGCAGAAAGTTTTGTTCCGGGCAGGAGAATAGTATAACTGCTAAAATCACCTTTTAATTCAAATATCATGTCGGTTGTCCTTGTATGTTTTCTAATCACTTCAGATAACATCTCTTTTAAAATGTTTTGCGTTGGAACATCTAAACTATTGAAGTTTATAATGGAAACTATTATTTTACATACATCAAAGTTATGTCTTTTTGATAATTCAAGGAGAAATTTTGACTGTATTGCCAAGAACTTTGCAGAATAGATGGTATCACTGAAAGTTGTAAGAGTATTACTTTTTGCCAAGTGTATCTGTTTATAATTTGAAAGTGCAAACCCTAACCATTCACAGATAATTCTAAACATTGTAATGTTTTTTGATACCAGTCCTTTAAATCTAAACTCTTCAAATTTTAATAGCCCAAAAACTTCTTTTGTAGAAGTATTAATAATAGGCCCTGCAAAAACGCCATCATTTTTAAGTATATCTATATCTTTTTCATTGCTGATGCAAACAAAGTGTCTTTTAGCTATAACTTGTTCATATAATGCTGAATTACTGGAATATTTTCTGGGATAATGGTCATCTTTATTCCAATTATGCTCAAGTTCAAGGGTTAGCCCGTTTTTATTAAGCATATAGAAAGAAAACTTTTCGGGATTAATGATTGATTCCACAAATTTAGCCATTCTTAAGTTTATACTGCTGGCATTAATATCGCCTAAAAGCCGTGTTGCTCTGAAAGTTTTAAGAACAGTATTGACTTCCCCTGTTAATTTTGTTTCAAGTTCTCTATTGTTTTTCTGAATTTCTTTATAGGAAGTAGCCAGTTTCTCTGCTATTTTTTTATTATGTTCGATTTCTTCCTTTAAAATGTCTGTTCTCTTTATTCTTCTTTTTCTGATTAAATCTAAAAATATTGCAATAGCAAACCAGGAAACAGCCCGCAACAGTATGAAGTAGTAAAATTCATCATTTGTTCTGTATGGATGCTGCCGGAGGCCGCTGTTGTCAAAATATAAAAATAATGTCATCATCATTACACAGGCTAAAACTTCAGCTGTATTGTACTGAATAATTATCATTAACAGAACAAGCCAGAATGGATGAGGCGATACATTTATATATCTGTCTCCATTTCCAAAAATATAGCTTGAAAGGCTGATTATAAGCAGAAGAATTATCATTTCAAATAAAGCTGATACTTCAATTCCTAAAAATTTTTTCCCTGAAATTTTCATATTTCTTTCCATATTCTTTTTAACAGTTCAATATAGTTGAGTGTTATTCCACATCCTATATATGTTGAAGTGGTTGTTCCAATATAATGAGAAGCATTAAGGTTAGCTTCTAAATATTTATTTATTACATATGTTAAATTTATGCTTGCGACAGGGCCATGTGAAATTGTTCCAAGCACATTAAAGGCATACCCCGCCATCAGATTCAGTCTGAAATTTGGAGTAAATTCATTGTAATAGAAAAGAGCTATTGTATTTACCAGCCTGCTATCCAATGGAAGAATTCTATATTTATTCCCTGCTGAATTAGTAGCTTCTTTTGATGTAAAGAAAATTTCTGAATCTAAAAAATAATTTATACCCAGCTGAGAAGACACGCCAAGATATTCTTTCTGTATTTCAAAAGATGGAAATGTATAAGCCAGGTTTAAATGATATTCAAGTGCATTATCAAGGTTAAACTGATCTCTTGCCCCATAATTATTAAATGCAATATCTGCATAAATATCTAATTCAGGAATAATTCTTAACTGCCTTCCCAGCATTATTCTATTTCTATTGGCCCCGTTTACTACTGCTACCGGCAAATCATTATATGGTTTTCTAAAATAGAGTTCAAAGCTGGTATTTCCGTAATTATCGAGATACTTGTATGACAATCCTAAACCTGAATTTTGCAGGATATTATAATTATCCGCCAGAAAATATGATAATCGCAATGTACTGCCGTTGAAAAAATTATTCCCTTCAAAATCAAACTGTGTATAAATTTCTGTTTCTTGCTTCAAACCATTATATGAACCGGTATTTCCATTTAAAAAACTAACATTTTTAGTATTTATAAAATCCTGTCTGTTTACGGCACCAATACTTAATAAATCAGTTATTTTTAAATCTATTGATTCTTTCAGAATAAACTCAATAGCATTTCCATTACTTGTTCCATAACTAAACTTATTATAGTTTTCAAGGCTCATTTTAGATGTATGAACTCTGTTTATTTCATTAATTCTTTTAAGCAGATCTCTATTACCTGGTTGTAATTCTATAGCTTTTTCGATTAGGCCTTTTTCTTTTCTCCAATTACCTTGTACGGTATATGCATCAGCCTCTGATACCAAAGTTTCATAGTCGTTAGGAAAATGGATTCTCATTTTTTTTATAAGCTTAAATGCTTTCCCAAGTTCTTCCTGAAGCAAAAATATAGATGCACGATAAACATTTACCCTTAATTGTATTCTAGAATAATTCTGCCCCAGAGATTTAGTCCCAAGCATAAGCCTGCTGCTGTTAGGTTTATCTTTCAATTTAGGGAAAGTAGATAATAGATTAGATGCTTCATCGAACTGTCCCCATTTGATAAGCATATCTACATAATCAAGCTTCAGATTACTATCTGCAGGATATTCTTTTAAAAGCTTAGAATATATTTTATCGGCTTTCTCATATTTGCCTAGGTTAGACAAAATATCAGCCTGAATCAATTTGACATGTAAATCCTTTTTAGGTATTTTATTAATCTCATTTAACGCTTCAGTTAATAATTGTTCTGCAATATCTTTATTACCATTAAGAGAATATAATATGCCTAATTCATAATTTGAAATATAGTCGCCACCGGTAAGCAAATTATATTTTATAAGATAAAATTTAGCCTCACTCTGGCGATTTGTAGTATAAAGAAGCGAGGCAAGTCTTATCATAGCTTTAGCATTATCAGGCGCAAAAACAAGAATTTGCCTATAAGCGTTTTTTGCTTCATCTGTCAAGCTTGAATCTTCCGCAAATTTTGCAAGCATAAAAAGTTCTGTAATATCTGAACTCATATTTATTGCTTTTGTAAGTTCTTCCGATAATTCTTTTTTATTACCTATTAACTGAAGAGAAGTTAGATAAATATTTAACCTTTCTGTTTTATAATCAGCTTTAATTGAAAAACTTAGTAAAAGTAAAATAAAGGTTATAGTTGTCTTTTTTAATAGAAAATTATTGATCAAAATGTACCTTCTTGTCTTAAAATGGATATTACAGGTTTGGGGTTATCAGTCTCATTTAAATACTTAAGCCATTTAAGCTGTTCTATTTTTGTAGCTGTTTTGGCTCGCATAATAAGCCAGTCTAAACCTTCTTTCCAGTCTTGTTTTCCCCATAAATAAATTAACTGTTTCACATATGGACTGTCAGGAGGAGCATAATATGAAAGTTTAAAGAATATATCTCTTGCCCTTTTTGTTAATCCTGTTTCGGCAAGAATATAACCTAAACTGGAAAGCTGTTCGTTATCCAGTTTTTTATTATCAATGCTTTTATTATAAAGTTTAATCAGGCTGGATTTATATTTATTTATATTTTTTTCATCTTTGTTCTTTACCAGCCCATAGAAAGCAGTTGTATATTCGTTAAAATATTCTAGCGGATTATTTTCAGGTAATAAAATTATATCAAGCGCTTTTTGAAACCTGCTGTTAATTATCAAAGAATTAATATAATATTGGGTGAAAGGTGGCCTTTTATTCATATTATACATTTTTTCTGATAAAAAAAGTGCTGTCTTTTTGCTGTTGTACTGTTCTGCCGTACTGAAAGAATTTTTAAGATAGATTTCTAATGCTTTTATATCATTCAACTTATTTAAAACTGATGCAAGCTTTTCTGTTTTTCCTGTTGCAGCAAGTATATCCAGATAACAGGATAAAAATTTGTTTACTCTCCAATTATGTTCTGTACATAATGTATTAAGTTCTGAAGTAAATTGTTCTGTGCATTTTTCAGCAATAGCATAATTTACTACAATACTGCTGCTAAGGCTTATCGCGAGAACTTCAACTGTAAATTTTTTAAGCAATCTGAAAGCTATATTTTTATACCCTGAATTATACAGCAAATCAGCCATTAATAGACGTTGTCTGTAGTTCACCTCATAGTTTTTTTCTATGATATTATTTACAGTTGTTTTAGGAGACAGATTTTTTATACAGGATGTAAGAAGTTTTTTTAATATTGAAACATTATTTATTATAGGTTTCTGAATATTAATCATTAAATAGTCTGCAAGCTGTTGCTGTTTGAAAAATAAAGAATAAATAGCTATATCAGTTAACGTGCTGACAGATATATTATTTATATTCTTTTTATGCAGTAATTCTTTTAGACTTGAAAAATCATGTTTTAAAAGAAGAATATAAATTGAAGCTTCTAATAAAATAGGTGTTATTTTATTTTTATCTAAAAGAGACAACACCTTTTTGTATGCTTTCTCGGAACGATTTAAATTAAGTTCATTTTGCAGTTCCAGCAAAATTATCCTGGAATTTTTTCTATCATTTAAACTCAACAGTGAAATCAGTTTGAGTGCTGAAACTGAATTATAATTAGTAATAGAATTCAGTGTTCTAATTTTATTGACTAATGTAGTGGACTTATTTTGAATGTCTTTTTTTGCTATATCAAAAGCTTTATCTGCTTCCTTATACTGATAATAAACATGTATGATTAATTGTACATTATCAGAGTTCATTGAATCAGCGTAAAAACTTCTGTAATTGTTGATAACTGAAAAGAGTTTTTCTTTATCCTGTTTTGATGTATAAACATAAATTAAACTGTAGTATTCTTTTTGAGACAGCGAGGATGGATTGTATTTATATTTATCTGCCAGAACTTTATACATTAAGTTATAATTGCCTAAGCTGGTATAACCTGATATTAGATAATCAAATGTTTTTTCATTTGGTTTTTGTTCTGATATTATTCTTAAATTTTCAATATAATCTGCTATTCTTTCCTGTTGCAGATAGATGTACCCAAGCTGTTCCCGAACACTTATAGAATGGGGATATTTCTTCAAAAAATCTTTTAAAATAGAAGTTGCTTTTTTGGTTTTGCCTTTACTGAAATAAGACTGAGCAAGGGCTATTGCTAAGTCTGCAGATGCTATTTTCTCTTCTTTTGAATGTTCTTCAAAAAGTTTAATCGCCTGAGAATATAAGCCTGATTGCAAATACAACATACCAAGACTGTATTTTGTAGGCAATGATAAATAACCTAAAAATAGTCCTATAATAAATATGGAAAGAAATAGAATATAATAGTTTCTCATTATTTTATTTTCGATATTGTCATTAGCAACGGTTTATTGTGAAGAGAAAATTTAAGATTGAAACTCAAAATATTGTCTTCAGCCTTAAATTCATAGTCTGCATATCCAGGGATTTGTATTTTATAATAACCATTTTCAGGTACAATCCAATTCATTCCACAGTTTCCAAATCCTTTACAGCTAAATGAAAGTTCATTACTGTTTCTACTTAGATCCCAGATTTGCCAACTGCTGTCAAAAAGGTACATTTTTTCAGAAGGTGCATCACGCCAGTAAATATCAGTTGACTTTAAATGGATTCTAGGTTCAGATATTGATCTATCTAAATAAACATAAAGGCTCCCTTCAAAATGTTTATGACCTATTATTCCAATAGAGTTTGAGTAGTCAACAGTTGTAAATAGTGCTTTTGAAAATCTGATAGTTTCAAGCCCACCCCTGTTTTTAACAATCCAGCTCGATTCTGAAGCCTTTACAAATTCTGTCGAATAAAAACCTTCGGCGATTTTACAGAATTCTAAAGTAGTAATAGGTATGATGTTTTGAGTTAAAGCATACTCAATATTTGAAATAACAGCATCAACACTTGCTGTATGTTCTCCTGAATACATATGGTAATAAATACCTATTGGACTTATTCTGATTGGAGAATTTGTGTTTTTTGCTGTCTGCCTGTAGTATTTAAAGGCGAAAAAGTTTTTTGTCCAGAGGTCTGTATATGTATTTTCATTACTGGTTTGAGCATATATCTGATGATATTTGCCAACCTGTCTGCCAATTGGGCTTATATTCGCATACGATGGATACTTGTTGTCAAATCTTGAATCACCGCCATTAATATTAAAAAAGTGATATTTGTGTAGCTCTTTCATTGCATTTATGTAAGGACGACAGTCTCCAGACCATTGTATTAGTTTTGCTTCTTTTCCCTTTGGTAGTAGTGGCTTTAAAGCTTCCAATGATCCTTGAAATTCATTATTGAAACCAAAAGGAGCAAAAGCATATGTTCTAGGCTTGGTGTAAGCGCTAAAGTCATCATGTTTACTCTCTCCACCTGAATTGTGTTGAGTAGGTTTAAAGATGTCCCAAAAACTTTTCTTATCATATTCTTCCTTTATATTTTGCTTATTTTCAAAATATTTCCAGGAGTATGGATGAGAATAAGTATGACTGGCAGCTTCAATCTGAGGAAGAGATAATATTTCTTTTGCAAGTCTTTCTGATTCTTTGTTTCCATAGTATTTAGGATATATTTCTGCAATGATAGGTGCAACTGATACCGGCATATCTGGATATTTTTTGAATATTTTATCCATAATAATTTGAGGACAGTATTCAGGAGTTCCTCTATAACTTGCAATTTTGGTGTAGTTTAACCAGCCATCTCCGTCTATATGGCTGAAATATATTCTTCTACCAGCCAATGTTGTAATATCAGGCTTTGGAATTTCATTAGATTTAAAAATCATTGCGAAATATTTAAATGGATCAATGTACCATTGAAGGCTTTCAGGATAAGATAAGTAATTGCCTAAAAAGTTAATAAAATAATCCTCTTGAACATACCCGCCTTTTTCTGATGCAGTAATAAGCTGACAGTCTTTACTGCTGTCAGTACTGTTAGAAGCGGCAACAACTGTTGTTATATCTTCAGATATTTTATTAAAAACTTTAAACGGCGGCAGAACAGGAGGATAATTTCTTTCAAAATCACAAATCAAAGGATTTTGTTTTTTGAGTTGGTAACCAAGAGTTAATTCTACCCAATTCCCTGTATCTTCAATACCTAAACAATTCCAAAGTTTATTCGTGAAAATTAAAGGTGTTTTAATTTCTTCTGTATTTCTTGTAAATCCTGGGTTTCCAATAATAATAAATGGTTTTTTATACGAAATAATTTGTGCAGCCCAATCAATATAATTGAGAGGTGAATTAATAAAATAACTAAAATTATACCATGAAATAACTCCTGCAATATCCTGTCTTGTATGTAGTTCAGGCAGGCCTTCATTAATATCAAAATATTCCAGCTTAAATCCAAGAAAATTTAAAGGCATTTCAGCAAATTTATGAATCTTTGTATTCGAAATATCTTTAATGTAGTCAGATTTTGCATAAAGTGCAGCTATTGTTCTTGGTATCTGTTTAGTTTCAGTTGCTGCAATAATAACAGTACTGAATAATAAATATATAATTATAGCGTAATTTTTCATATAATTTAGAATATATTAATATAAGTGTAATTATAGACTTCTATGTTGGTAATACGTATTTGAGTGGTGTATAAGCTGTCTTTTAATATATACTCAAAACGATTGAGTTTTCGGAAAACTTTATGAAAACCTGATTCGGTTTACTATTATTCGCCAAAAACTAAAATACTTCCGGTATATTAAGACAATTTTATGGCTCAGGTATTATTTTATTTAATATTATGTCTGAAACATATGGTATAAAGTTATTCTTATATTCTGTCTGATAAATTTTTTTTATAGTATTAGGTTCTTTCGGATTCCAATAATCAAGAGAAAAAACCTTTAATTTTGGATCCTGTTTCATTGCCTTATGTAACAGGTCTACTTGGTGCATATATTCTTCTTCTGGAATATAATAATATTTTTTCGTTTTAAAATCGTATTCTGTACAAATACCTTCTCCTAGTTCAAAGTCAATACAGTTTTCAAGTTTTGGCAATAAATTATATGCACGATTTAACATTATTTTTATTTGAGGATAATTAAGCCTGATTGCTTTTACAAGATGAACTGCAGCCTGTTTCATGCCTTTATATCTCACAGGATCAATACTTTCCAAATATATAGCATTATCTAATGTATCTATGAATATTCCATCAAATTTTTTCTGCAATATCCATGGAATTAATTCCTCAATCACAATCTTAATCCACTTTTTATTTCTGATATCAATAAAATAACTCCCGGGCCAGTTAGGATTTTCCTGAAGTATAAAATCTCCACAACTAAATAATTTGTAATACCATCTGCTTTTTTCTATTTCTCCAAGACTGATATAGCCAAGAACAGTTATGCCATCTTCTTTAAGAGCCTTAAAAGTTGGATGATATTCACTATCAAATACTACTAAAGAGTATTCATTAAATTTAGATTCAGCTGCTTTATCTGAATAGTAAATAATGAAATTTTCTATTTTCTGTGTTTTTGCTGAAAAAGATAAAAACAACAGAAAAATTATTATCAAGTGATGTTTTTTAAATATTGACATAGGAAGCAATTAATAAATTTTGACATTTTTATAAATCAAAAGAAGGGATAGACAAATACTTATTCCCACTCAATCGTTCCGGGAGGCTTGGAAGTTAAGTCCATCACTACACGATTTACACCGCGAACTTCACTGATAATACGGCTTGAAATTTTTTCCAGAAGATCATATGGAAGTCTTACCCAGTCGGCAGTCATTCCATCATTACTGTCGACTACCCGTAAAGCGACAACATTCTCATAAGTTCTTTCATCGCCCATAACACCTACGGTTTTAACTGGGAGTAAAACTGCAAAAGACTGCCAGGTTTTGTAATACAAGTCTGCTTTTTTCATTTCTTCAACGACAATACTGTCTGCTTCTCGTAAAATATCCAGTTCCTGTTTTGTAACAGGTCCTAACAATCTGACAGCTAGACCTGGGCCTGGGAAAGGTTGACGCATTACTACTTCATGTGGTAATCCAAGTTCGAAACCAAGTTTTCTTACTTCGTCTTTGAATAGGCAGCGGAGAGGTTCTAATAGCTTTAAATTCATCTTTTCCGGTAAACCGCCAACATTATGATGACTTTTTATCATTGCGCTTGGGTTACCGGCTATTGATATACTCTCTATAACATCCGGATATGTTGTTCCCTGTGCTAAAAACTTTGCGTTTTTTACTTTTGAAGCTGATTCATCAAATACTTCTATAAATTCATGGCCGATAATTTTTCTTTTCTTTTCCGGATCTTTAACTCCTGAAAGTTTGGTTAAGAATCTATCTTCGGCATCTATACATTTCAGATTTAATTTAAAATTCCTTTTATAGAGATCTTCGACTACTTCTGCTTCATTTTTTCTTAGAAGTCCATTGTTAACAAAAATACAGTGTAGTTGTTTTCCAACCGCTTTATTTATAAGTGCTGCTGCAACAGATGAGTCTACACCACCACTCAATGCTAATATAACGTTGTTATCTTTTACTGTTTCTTTTATTTCTTTCACAGCAATATCTATATATGAACTCATAGTCCACTCTTCTTTTGCTTCACAGATTAATTTTGTGAAATTATGAATTATTGTCTGACCTTCTTCTGAGTGAACAACTTCAGGATGAAACTGAATTCCATATAGTTTCATTTTATCATTTGAAACAGCAGCAAATTTTGTGTTCTCGGTACTTGCTATAGTAATGAAATCATCAGGAATAGCTTCAACTTTATCCCCATGACTCATCCATACTGTAATCTTATCTTTTTTAATGTTGGCAAATAGGTTTTCTTTTTCTTTGAGGATTAATTCTGTCCTACCGTATTCCCGAGCGGTACTTGGTGATACTTTTCCGTTAAGAGTTTGCATCATCAGTTGAAGTCCATAACATATACCGAGCACCGGGATCCCAATAGAAAATATTGCCGGATCACACTTTGGGGAAGAATCCGTAAGCACACTTGCCGGTCCTCCGCTTAATATTATACCTATAGGGTTTTCTTCTTTAATTATCTCTGCGGGAGTGTTATACGGTAATATTTGACTATAAACATTGACCTCTCTTATACGGCGGGCAATTAACTGGCTGTATTGTGAGCCGAAATCCAGTATAATTATTGTTTCGCGATGATCCATATTGGTTATAACTCCTTATGAAAGATTTTTTTCTTGAGATAGCAGAGATTGCCGCATTTTGGACATCTTGCCATGGATTCCTGCGGCTTTATTAGAAATGCAAATCTACAGTCATCACAAATGCATAATTTACCTTCTGATAATGACCATGAGTTTATTTTTGTTCTCCATGTTTCTCTTGCCCATAAAATGGTGAGATAGATAAACCATATAAGTAAAAATATAAAGAAACCGAATTCATAATTCAAAGGTATCATAGTATTTTCTCTTCGCTATTCTTCTTTTTTAATAAAAAATGTTATGTTAATATATAACTAATTACACCTAGTGCCATTTTACATAAACCTTTGTAGTTATACTATTCCTTTTGCCAAAAGTAAAATTGTCCATGTCTGTCATTGTTAGTGCCTTGACAGCAATATTGTCCAGTTCCTCAGAACCGCAGGAAGATATTATGTTAACAATAGGAAAAAATTGAGGGCTGACAGGTAGTGTTACTTTCAAGACTGTCGGCAATTGCGGATTATATTTATTTACCAATTTATCTATTTTGTCTATATTATTGAATTTAACATCAACAGTTTTTCCGGTATAATATGATTTTACATCTGGATAAGTAGTTTTTTCTGTTTCTGGCAGTCGGAATGGGTAAGGAGGTATATCAGGTGTATTAATCAAATCCAATTTTGATAGCAATTGGAGAGGTGTGTATGCCTCAATTTTAAATAGTTGTGTAAAATTAGGAACATAAATAGTATTTGAATTTAATTCCAGATTTATGTTTGGAATTGCGTTTGTCGTAGGAAAACTATAATCAGGTTTTAATATACTGCTATATCCGTATGTGGTATTGGGTTGTACTATTAATGTCGGGTTATCATCTTTTAGCCAGTACAGTAATTGTTTTTGCTTTTTATTTGATTTACTGTCATTTAACGGAAGCATTATTATCTGGGGAGTGTTCTTTTTGTACTTACTAACCTTAATTGTTGAAGTTCCAAACAGAAAATATAATGCGACATACATTATTAAAGATACACTGATAGAAAAAAGCCAGGGATTTATCCTTTTATATTTTTTAGAATAAGTTTTTTTATTATTATAATAATACATTTTTTCAAGAAGGATTATTAATTAGTCTCGATTGATATCGGCTGAGTATTTGCTTCTGCAGATACTGCAAAATAAACGTTTAGATTTAGTGAATTAGCTATAGCTAAAATTTTTGTAACTACTCCGTGAGGTGTATCTTTATCTGCTCTGACAATTATACTGCCGATCTGATATTTGGTGGAAATTCTGGCAAGCTGCTGCTTTAATGTTTTAATATCCATTACCTGATCATTGAAATAATATCTGTCATGACTATCTATTGTTACTACTAATTTCTCTGCACTTGTCAATTGTGCCGGTGCAGATGGTAATTGGATATTTATTGCGGAAACCTGTACAAACGAACTGCTAAGGACAAAAAATATCAGCAGAAGAAATATCACATCTATTAGCGGAACAAAAAAATATTTTCCTTTTATGATTTTTAAACGCGTTTTAATTTTCACCTTTTGAATTCCTGCTCTTTTGATGCGATTTTTATTTTATGCGTGTTAAAAAAATATATTATTTCTGAAGATGCTTTATCTATTTCAAGAACGACTGTTTCTATTCTGGTTACCAAATAGTTGTAAGCTATATTGCATGGGATAGCTACACAAAGCCCGGCTGCTGTTGTTAACAGTGCCTGCCATATCGCCTCTGATAACCCTACAGCATTAACAAATGCTCCTTTAGCCTGTATGACCTGAAAAGCATCTATCATTCCAAGTACTGTTCCCAGTAAGCCCAGAAGAGGGGCGATATATGCAATTGTTGCAAGTAAATTCATTCTCCGTTCCATTCTTGGAATTTCATCAAGTGCAGCATTTTTAGCTGCCTGTTTTAAATCTGAATCATTTTGTGCGTATCTTAAGATAACAGACCTTAAAACGTGAGAAACAGGACCAGGTGTATCTTCACAAAGACTGATAGCCTCAAGCAGGTTCCCTCTTTTTAATACATTAATTAAACCGTTTAAAAGTTCTCCTACGTTTACCTGGAGGCGGTGTAGGTGGAACCAGCGTTCTAAAACAACTATTAATGCAATAAAACTACAAAAAGCTATTAACCACATGACAGGGCCGCCATCTCTTATAATATCAGCAAATAACATAATATATCCTACTCCTTTAATTTATATTTCATACTAATTTCTTTAATACGCTGCTCAAAATCCTGTTTGGGCTGAATATTATATTTTATCAGGGTTTTGTATACACTGATTGCAGCTTCTGCAGCAATAGGTGTGTTTTTGTCCTGTAAAAGTCTTGCAAGTGCAATTCCTGATTTTGCAAACCATTCACGACATGGGCTAATATCATTCTTGCTATTTAATATATTTCCATATACAGCTTCGTGATATTTAGTTATGGCTTCTTCCGGTTTGTCCAGCAGTTCATAGCATTTACCTAACTTATAGAGAGTTTGTATTCTGAATAAAGGAGAGACTTCATCTTCTGCCAGAATTTTATCATAATACTCTATTGCTTTATAAACAGAATCTTCTTTCTCATCTTTTTCTTTAGTATAGTTAATCATTGCAAAGTAACAATCACCTACCCGGCCCCAGGCTGCTATATTAATAGACGGATTATCTGTTACTTGTGTTGATTTTAAATAAGAGGCTATGGCATCAAGGTATTCCCCTTCAGATACAAGTATATCTCCTTTTAAATAAAGGCATTTGGCAAGTATAGGGGATGTAGAATAGTTGTCTTCTAATTCTTTTAATGCGTTTAATGCTTCTTTTATTTTTTTTTCTTTGTAAAGAACATATGCTTTTAAATAAATAACTTCAGATATTATGTCATCCTGATTTGTAAATAATTTTTCAAGAGTTTTAAGAGAAATCGTAGCTTTAGCATATTCTTTATTCTCAATATAATAGTTTATTTGCCATTGAAGGGCTTGTTTTGTAAAGGTTGATTCCGGATAAAGTTCAAGTAAATTTTTGGCATATTCCTCTGAATTACTATTGTTACCGTCAAGATAATTTGTATAAAGAAGCCAATATAGTGCATCCGGTATTTGTGCAGAGTCTTTATATTGTTTTAAAATTTTATTAAACATATTTTTGGCTTCTGTATAATTATTCTGCAATACAGAGAGGTAACCGGCTTCTAAATAGGCGAGGGGAGCATTTGAGTTATCAGGGTTCTTTTCTGCAAAGTATTGCAGTTTAGATATTGCATCATTAGTTTTTCCAAGCCTTTTCAATATTATAGCATATAGAAACAATGGTGACGGTGTTAATTGCGATTCTGGATACTGGGTAATAAATAGCTTTAATTCCTGTACAGCTTTTTTATAATCTTTTTGTTTTATAAATATTTCAATAGTTTTGAATTTTGCTTTTTCCTGCAATCTACTATCTTTTGTCTCAAGTTTTTGGAGAATCGTGAGAGCTTCTTCAAGTTTGCCTTGTGCAATAAGTGTTTTTGCTTTCCAATATTGGCCGATTTCTCTTTCCTGATCTGTTGTCGCATTATTATCTATAAAACTAAAATATTTATTTGCCTTATCATATTCTTTAAGATGGAATAAAATATTTCCTACTTCCTGGGCAATTTTTATTTTATCCTGAGTTGCAGTTTTCCCAAATAGAAAGTATTTCGATGCGTATTCTGTTATATCCTTATATTTCTTTTCCCTGATTACAATATCAATCAAAAGTAGTAAAACTTTATCCCTTATTGTAGTATGAGGAAAATTATCAAGAAAGAATAATGCTGTTTTGGCTGCTTTCTTTGGCTGTTTAGCTTTATAAAGTGTTTTAATTAGATTAAGAGATGTTTTTTCTTTATAGTAAAGATTGGGGGCCATGATTGAGGCGTCTTCAAGGAAAGGAATTGCCTTTTTGTATTCTTTCTTATTAATGTATGAATTAGCAAAAGAAGTGGCTACTATATACCATACAGAATCCGGAGCCTCAGCAGATAATTTAAGCTTTGAATACTCCTTTTGTGCTTCATTTAGTTTATTTTTTTGAATTAAGGTACATAACTTTAAAAGTTCTAGTTTCAATGTTAATTGTTTATGATCTTCAGTAGTATCTTTTAATAGTTTTTTTGCTTCTTTTAGATTACCCTGAATCACATTAATATAAACAAGCTGTCGTATAGCAGTTGTTTTTGCCTCTTCTGTTGAAACTTTGCTTAATTCTTCAAATATAGCTTTCGCTTCATCCCATTTTTCCTGCCTGATTTTACAGGTGGCAAGACCTATAAGAGCATCAGTTTTAAGTTCCTTTTGATCCTCGGTTGCACTTCCTACAATACCTTCAAAAATAACTGCTGCATTTTTGATATTTCCTTTTTTAAGCAGTATTTCTGCATTCCAGTATTCTAAGATCAATTCGGTTGCCGGGCTGGATGAAAAATAATATTGAAACTTAAGCTTTATTTCGTTATAGAGTCTTTGTGCTTCAAGCAGGTTATTTGAACGAAGACAGGTTGCTATTAAACAATAATAAGCATCTCTAATTGCCGGAGAGTTTCCATCGGCATCTTTGAGATAGTTTTTATAGTAATTCATTGCTACATCATAAAGACCACTATTAAACGCATTATCTCCCAAAATTCGTTTTCGGTATTCAGCAACAGGAACAGTATTTTTTGCCAATGTAATGCTGCAAAACGATATTACACAAAAAACTATAAAAACTTTCTTGAAATTAATTTTCATATTATTTAAAAAGATACCAGATATCTATTTAGGTTGAGGAATTTCAGTGTTTTCAGAAACTTCAACTACAGGTTTTTTATCACCTTTGATCTTATCTTTTATTTTTGTTAATATTTTATTTTGAAGTTCTGCATTTTGGCTGATATAATCTTTTGTCTGCTCTCTGCCCTGGCCTAGCTGTTCTCCATCCATTGAGAACCAGGAACCGCGTTTATCCAATATTCCCATATCTGTTGCTACATCTAAAATTGAACCGGATCTTGAAATACCTTCGGAATATTGAATGTCGAATTCAGCTATTTTAAAAGGGGAGGCTAATTTATTTTTTACTACTTTTACTTTTGTCCTATTTCCTATAACTTCTCCCTTGTTGTCTTTAATTGCAGCTATTCTTCTGATATCCATTCTTATTGAACTGTAGAATTTTAGAGCATTACCACCGGTTGTTGTTTCCGGACTTCCAAACATAACACCTATCTTTGAACGAATCTGGTTCGTGAAAATAACGCAGGTTTTGCTTCTGTTTACTGCACCTGTAATCTTTCTTAAAGCCTGTGACATTAGACGTGCCTGAAGCCCCATATGAGAGTCACCCATTTGACCTTCAATTTCTGCCTTCGGAACAAGTGCTGCTACAGAGTCTATAACAAGAACATCGATAGAATTACTTCTTATCAGTGATTCTGCTATGTTAAGTGCATCTTCTCCACAGTCTGGCTGTGAAATAAGTAAATTATCAAGATTAACACCAATTTTCTGTGAGTATACAGGATCTATTGCATGTTCAGCATCAATTATTGCACACGTACCGGAAGCTTTCTGTGCATTTGCAATAACATGTAGACATACAGTTGTTTTACCTGATGATTCAGGTCCGTAGATTTCAACGATTCTTCCTCTTGGAACTCCTCCTATACCAAGAGCAATATCCAGTGAAAGTGCACCTGTGCTTATTGTAGGTATATCAGCATGGAAAGTATCATCTCCCAGATACATTATTGAGCCGTTACCAAACTCTTTTTTTATTTGTCCTAAAACAAGTGAAAGGTTTTTATCTTTTATATTTTTTTCATCTTTAGATTTGGTTTTTTCTGCCATGACTTGTATTTCCTTCAAATTTGTAGTGGTAGTAGATTAATTGCTAAATATAAAATCCAGCGCAAATAATTAAATAATTACTGGCTATTAACTTTTCAACTAAAATATAAAATATAGTACAAAATTCAATTTTTTCGTAACTGTTTTTAAGTAATAATTAAAAAAACTAAAAGATTTTTGTTAATATATATTAAGGAGAGATTATTTTAGAATTATGCTGTTCTTTTTTATTAAAATACTTTTGGTATATTTGGAATTTGAAACTGAATCATATATTTTAGAGTGTTTTATCCCTATAATTAAATGGTTTTAGAAATGATTTATAAATTTTCAATGCTGATTATAGCAATATAAACTAAAACCAAAAATAACTCCTGCATAATTAGAGGAAATCATTAATGTCAAAAAACAAATATTTATATTTTATTTTAACAGTTGGTGTAATCGCAATTATTTTTTTTGGTATTGTAATTGTTAGGGCACTGGATCATAACAGATACCAAATGGAAATGGTTTTTGGAAGACTGTATAAAATAGGTTCAAAACAGATTCAAATAGAAAAAAAACTTGATAAGTTGGCATCAGTGAAGTTTGTAAAAACAGGAGAAATAAAAGAACAGGAAGGAATTTTATCAGAGCGGACAAAAAGAGCTTTTGCCAATCAGGAATTTTTTGATCCGGATGCACAGGAAGGCGGACGTATGATTATTCCCGTCACAAGTGTTTCTAAAAATATGAATTATATAATAAATAATGAAGCATTTGTTGCCGGGCTTTGGGGATTGACTAATTGTTCTATTGCAGAAAGGAACTATGAGAATCCTGAAAAATTTCAACCGATGCTTGCTGAACAATGGGAACTTTCAAAAGATAAGATGGTCTATACTGTTTATTTAAGAAAAGGAGTAATGTGGCATGACTTTACAGATCCTGTTAGCGGTAAAAAATGGAAAGATGTAGAAGTAACAGCAGATGATTTTAAATTTTATGTTGATGTAATAAAAAATAAAGATGTTGATTGTGCCCCGTCAAGGTCTTATTTGAAAGATTTAGATAGAATAGAAGTATTATCTAAGTATAAATTTAAAGTTTATTGGAAAAAGAAGTATTTTTTATCTGAAGCGATAACACTGGGACTGATTCCATTACCCAGGCATTTCTATCACGCTTATGACGGGCCTTTTGATGGAAAAAGATTTAACGATGACTTTAAACGTAATAAAATTATAGTTGGATGTGGCCCTTATAGATTTGTACGCTGGGATGCCGGACAGAGAATTTTTCTTTCCAGAAATGAATCTTATTTTGGAAAAAGATATGGAGCAGAACCATCAATTTCAGCAATTATTTATGAAATTATCAAACACCCCGGAACACAGTTTCAGGCTCTTCTTTCGGGAGATATTGATAGAATGAGTTTAACTGCTGATCAATGGACTAATAAAACAGGCATTCCCAAATTTGATCCTAAAAGTCCTGAGTTTATGATTCGAAAATATAAATATTTATCCCGTTCCTATTCATATATAGGTTATAATCTCAAAAATCCACTTTTTGAGGATAAAAGGGTTAGGCAGGCTTTGACACATTTGGTTGATCGTAAAAAAATTCTTGATGTTGTCTTTGAGGGACTGGGACATATTACAACAGGTAATTTTTTCTATGACAGTCCGTATTATGACAAAAGTATTAAACCCTATTCTTTTTCAATAAATAAAGCAGTCAAACTGCTGAATGATGCCGGTTGGAAAGATACTGATGGGGATGGAGTTTTAGACAAGGACGGTAAAAAGTTTGAGTTTACTGTTTTGACTATTTCAAATAGTGAAGCTCAGGAAAAAATGTTTCCAATCATCAAAGAAGATATGAAGAAGGCCGGGATAAAGATGAATATAAATAAAGTTGAATGGTCTGTGTATGTTCAGAGATTGGAAAAGAAAGACTTTGAAGTTGTATCTCTGGGATGGGCATTGTCATTCGACCCTGATCCAACTCAGATATGGCACAGCAGTATGGCAGATATAATGGGATCAAGTAATCATATTGGTTTTAAAAATAAAAAAGCTGATGAGCTTATAGAAAAAATCCGCATTTGCTTTGATTTTAAAGAAAGAGTAAGATTATGCCATGAATTCCATAGCTTAATACATGAAGAACAGCCTTATACATTTCTTTTTTCGCGGGATGCACTTGTTGCTATAAATAAAAAATATAAAAATATTAGATTGTTTAAAAGAGTGCCGACTATTCCAATAGAAATAATGTGGGAACCAAAGAGTGCTGATTCTAAAACAATTGAAGAATATTTATAAATGAATAATGTTTTGATACATAAGAATAAGATAGTGCGTGTTTTGGTTGATCTTTCTCTTGACCGGGCTTTTGACTATTATATACCGAAAGAGCTTGAAGATAAGGTTCATATTGGTTCTCATGTGAATGTTCCTTTTGGTAAATCAAAAAAAAAGAGGATGATGTGTGGATGTGTTGTGGCTTTTCCGGAAACATCGCCTTATCCAGAATTAAAATATGTAGAAAGTGTTTATTTAAAACGTCCTAAAATACCGGTGTCTCTTTTAAAGCTTGGTGAGTGGATGTCTGAATACTATTGCTGTTCAAGGGAACAGGCCGTTAAAGCTTTGCTTCCGGGGCCGGTAAGGAGTGGCAGGGTTTCAAAAAAGAATGTTATTTATATCTATTTGCCTGATCCTAAGAAAGCAGGGGAGTTTCTTTTTGATGAATGTCAAAATTCTCCGTCAAAAGCGAAGGTTATTAAAGAATTACTCAAAAGACCGGATTTGCCGCTTAATTTGCTTCGAAAATTAACCGGTGTCAGCAGTGCTGTAATAGATTCACTTGTTAAAAAAGGGATAGTTGTAAAAGAAAAACGTACTGTCCTGAGAGATCCTTTTTCTGATTCTGAAATTTTAGCTGAAGAAAAGCCCAAACTTACAGAAGAACAGGCTGAAGTTTTTATTGAATTGAAAAAACTGGTCAATGGTGAGCTTGAACATTTTTGTGCATTGCTTTACGGGGTAACAGGAAGTGGGAAAACCGAAGTTTATCTACGTACTATTGAGGAGGTATTAAAACAAGGTAAAGAGGCAATTGTTCTTGTGCCTGAAATATCTTTAACTCCTCAAACTACAGAAAGATTTAGATCCAGATTTGGTGATTTAGTCAGTGTTTTACATAGCGGATTAAGTGATGGAGAGCGATATGACGAGTGGACTAAGGTTTATGAAGGTAAAGTTAAGATTGTAGTAGGTGCCAGAAGTGCTTTGTTTGCGCCTTTTAAAAATCTCGGTTTAATTGTTGTTGATGAAGAACATGAAAATTCTTATAAGCAGGATGAAACTCCCAGGTATCATGCAAGAGATGTGGCAGTTATGCGCGCTTATCGTGAAAAAGCTGCTGTTATATTAGGTTCTGCAACACCTTCGCTTGAATCTTTTTATAATGTTGAAAAAGGGAAATACCTATTACTCAAATTAACAAAGCGGATTGATGATAGGATAATGCCTAAAATCCTAACAGTTGATATGAGAATACAATCAGCACAGGCAGGCGGCAGTAATATTTTCTCGAAAGATTTAATTGATGCAGTTTATGATAGAATTTCCAGGGGCGAACAGGTTATTCTATTTCTGAATAGACGGGGGTTTGCAACACATATGAGTTGTGTACATTGCGGGTATGTTGCAAGTTGTCCCGAGTGTTCTATCGATTATACTTATCATCGTTCAAGGGATTATCTTTCATGTCATATATGTGGTTCTGTTATTAGGGCTCCTAAAACCTGCCCGAGTTGTCAGGCTCCTGATATAAAATATTCAGGGGTAGGGACTGAGAAAATAGAATCAATAGCTGAGAAACTGTTTCCTTCAGCTCGGGTAAAAAGAATGGATTCGGATACTATGACTCATAAAAAATCTTATGAAACAGTCCTTCGTTCTTTTCGTAAAGGTGATATTGATATATTGATAGGAACTCAGATGATAGCAAAAGGGCTTGATTTTCCTAATGTAACTCTTGTTGGAATTATCAATGCAGATATTAGTCTTCATATTCCGGATTTTAGATCAGGCGAACGAACTTTTCAGCTTTTGACACAGGTCGCGGGTCGTGCGGGGAGGGGAAATATCCCTGGAGAAGTATATGTTCAAACACATACACCTTTTAACAGTGCAATACAATATGCTGTAAATCATGATTATGACGGTTTTTATAAAGAGGAAATAGAAATAAGGAAACAGTTGGAATATCCTCCGGAAGGGCATTTGGCAATTGTTAGGTTTGTCGGTGAAGATGAAGAGTTGGTCATGCAGATTGCTGAACAGTTTGAAAAAGACCTTGAACCTATTGTAAGTGATAAGCTTATGATATCTCCTGTTTGTCCTGCTCCAATATCAAAGATGAAAATGAAATATAGGTATATGTTAATGATTAGAGGGATTATAAATTCTCGTATAAAAAAATATCTTAATAAGCTTATTTATCATCAGAATAGAAATAAAGCTGTTAATATTTATATAGATATTGATGCAGTCAACCAAATGTAAGTATTGCTTTGCCGTATTACAATCAATCAAAACCCTGAAGAAGAACTGGATAAATCTTATTTCAGCCGTCAGTCTAAATGAACTGAATTTTTAGCTGTAGGAAAAAAGACTGGATCGATATAAGCTTTTGCTGGGTTTATGTAATACACATATAACACCTTACTCTGACAATGCGGGCAAAGGCGGTAGGCAGGTATCTGATGAAGATGTTTAAATGTATTAACAGGTGGAACTCGTAGTAGATCATTTATTGGAAAAATTACATAAAAAGTCTTAAACGAGTTTTATAGTAACCGTTAAGCTTCACTTTCCAGACACAAATGCTACAAAGTAGCTATGTTTGGTAGCCTCACATTTCAATGTGGGATATTAAATATCAATTTTATTGCGTGCTGAAAGTACGCTGTAATCACCAAGCTTAACGGTTACTAAAAAATTCGTTTAAGACTCAAATATGTTACTTGAATAATTGTAATATATTATCAATTAATATAACTAGTGTGAACGGTACCGCTTAAAAGTTCTCCATAACTTCAACAGGAAAACAGTCAAATCCTTTAATAACATCATAAATATTAGTATAGGCTTTGTGAAATTCAATAAGACGGAGAAATTCATTCCAGTCTCTGAGCACTTTACCCCTATGATTTTATTTTGATACGAACTTGTAGAAAAGCTTCAAATTAGTTTCCGGAAATTCCATTTCAGTTTCATTTAAAAAGTTCATCAATGATTGAATTATTTTATCTTTTTTATGTGATGAAGTGTAATGCAATTCAACCTTCAAAATATTTTTATCATATAGAGGAATAATATTTGCCGGTGTTTTGAAAATAGATTCTATTATGCTCTTTGCAGTATCTTTTTCATATTTTCCCAGAATAGGCATGATGACATTTGACATAGCTACTTCAGCTCTGTATGCAATCATTTTTATAATATCAATAAACTTTTTTCTACCCCCATGAAACTGAACAAATTTAAATTCCTCCGGCAATTCTTTGACAGTAATATATTTATCTGTATTCTTTCTTGTTTTTTTCTTTTCGGTAATAGTTTCTTCAAATTCAAGTATTTCTTTTGTTAACATTCCTTCTCTTTCTTCAAAGTTCCTGCGTTCTTTTTCTGTAGGGTTTTCCTTTAAAGTCAACTGCTGTCTTTTAAGTGTTCTTCTTGCCAGTTTTGCTCTTAATGAATTTAAATCTTTCTCCAGTTGTCTATATACCGGGTTTACAACTGTTTCTGTCTCATCTACATTTGTTTTTTTATATGAGTTAAGTGTATCTATATTATAATCTTGTCTTGCATATTTAAAAAAGTTTTCCTGAGATGTTCTACTCTGCATGTGACTGTATATGTATTCAGCTTTACTGATAAAATCTGTTGAAATTACTGACACCTGATGACCTGATTCAGTTAACTGTCTAACTTCTCTGCAATAAAAATCATTCGTTTTATCATATACCCTTTTTTCCGCTATTTTTGTTTTCTCTACATTATCAAAAGGGTGTATAACTTCAACTTCAATGAAATCATTTTCATCCCAGGCATCTTTTGGATATTTATTATATGTCTGACAGGCAATTCTGTGTTTTTCCCACAGGTCTTTGAAGAGTTTCATGCTATAGCCTTCTCTGTCAAAAATTATTAAAAACCTGTAGATATCAGGATTTTCAGCAAGTTCATATGCTGTCTTTTGACACGGCATTTCTTCAAGCAGTTTTGGTATTATTTTCGTCTGCAGTATTTCTATAAGCCCCTTTGAAAAAGGTGTTGTTACATTAAAAAATGGTGCCCCGTTCTGATCATTAATCCAGTAGTCGGTCATTCCGCGAAGACATAAATGCTGTCTTGATACATATCTTCTCGGCAGCTTTGTTTTTCCAAAATATGTTCTTACATGACCATCAACATAAAGCCTTCCTATAGTATCCTCATTTTTTTCCATCCAGGTGCTGGAATGTTCTGAAATCCATTTATCCAGATTTGCTTCATTCTGACCATGTGAAAGTTCATCTGCTTTTTCGCGCATGGTTTTAACAGCAGGAATACGGTCTATTCCAAGAAGCTTTCCCCATTCTCCGGGTGAAACATCACCAAGGCGGTTTATGTTTCCTACACGGGCCAGAACCATAAAAGCTATCGTCAGAAAAATATCATATATTCTATAAAAACCCTCTGAAAAATTGAATGAATTCATTGAATCAAGCAGACCGTTGGATAAAAGTGCAGGAACTGCAAGCAGTAAACCACCATTATCAATATCATAATTCTTATTAAATTCTGTAACTGCACTGACTCTGCCTAATGCTGCAAAAAGTCGTCCTGTGGTGTCTGTACACCCTTTGCCAAGTGCCTGACTGTTATCCTCTATATTGCGTTCTGATTTGGTTTTTCCTGTGAAGTTTTTTTTAGTGGTTCCAACAGCTTACCGGCATGTATGGCTTTAGATAGGGTGTTAACTTTTAATGACAGTTTTTCTGCTGTTTCTGAGCGACTGTGACCTTCATTTAAAAGGCACTGGGCTTCTGACAATACTTCAGACGTAAGAACTGTTCCACCTTTTCTAGTGTTTCTGGGTTTATAAAATCCGTCTATACCATCTTCTCTGAGTTTCTTAAGATTACGTTTTACACTTATTTCGCTTACTCCGAAAGCTTTTACAATCTCGCAGTTTTTACAGTGACCATTCAATATCAGTTGAGAAGTTGTTATATTAAAGCCGCGACGATCATCGTGTCGATGAAAACCTACAGGTGCACAATAAATAAAATAGTAAACATTACCATCTTCATTAAAATTATAGGATACGATGGAGTTTATGGTATTTTCTCCATATAAAAACAAAGGCAATAGTTGTTCCGCCATAATTTATCCTTTTTCTTTTTCTGTTTTTTTTGTATTCTAAAATTAATAGAGAACAACTAAAAATCCAATCAATTCAGAATTTATTGCCTATGGGACAGGTGTTCAGAGTCTATGTTTTCATTTGATATGGAATTTGTAATTAAAGTTTTTAGTTCAGAGCTTTGGTTAATCTGATAATTGAGTATCTCTATTATTAGCCCATCTTTCGCATACAAAAATGTAACATTTTTGTCTTTGAACTCGAAGATTTTCAAATCGAGAAATTGTAAAATCAATGTAACAATTTAACAATTAGATAGATGTGAGTATTTTGGAGTTTTTAAGGCAATTTTGTCGTGCCTATAATAATAAACTATTTTAATAAATCCTCTTGTATTTTTATTAGTTCCTGTAATTTTACCAGTGTAGAAATATTCTTAAAAATTCATAAACTTTACGGCATTTGCCGGCAGATAAGAGAAAGGTAAAAATGTATTTCAGGGTTAAGAAAACTCCAAGCGGTGAAGTACTTCAGCTCATCGAAGCCTATCGCAACAGCCTCGGTCACAGTCGAAGCAGAACAGTAATATCTCTGGGCAGAGCAAGAATACCTGATAAATCCTGGAAACCGATAGCTAAAGCGGTAGAACACAAACTTTATAACACCTATTATGAAACCGATACTCTTTTTGAATTTGAATATACCCAAGCCGAACAAAGCTGGATTGACAGAATTTTGCGCCTTATTGATTTGAAGGGGGGCTGGAAGCCGAATGTAAAACAAACAGAGAATAAAGATACTGATAATGCAGAATCAAACATTCAAACAGAAGAAGATGTAGAAAAACCTGAAATTGTAGATGGGGTTGAAATCGAGAATATAGATCATTGTAATGATACTGAACTCGGCGCAGAACTTGTAGCCTTACATGCCTGGAATGAACTTGAGATAGGAAAATTTCTTAAAACTTTGGGATTTAATCCTAAACAGTGTGCCTGTGCTGCTGTTTCAGTAATCAACCGGCTGGTAAAACCTTTAAGCGAACATGCACTTGCCCAGTGGATTTCAACAACCTCGCTTCCCGAACTTATCGGCTCTGAAATACTGCAGGGAGGAGATGATCCCTACTATAGGGTAAGTGACAAACTTTTTAAGTTTAAGGATCAAATAAAAAAACATCTTATATACAAGGAAAGAGAATATTTCAATCTTGAGAGAACAGTTCTGCTTTATGATTTAACCAATACATATTTCGAAGGTACGGCTCTTGAAAATCCTAAATCAAAACGCGGATGTTCAAAACATAAACGCAATGACTGTCCACAAATAGTTGCAGGAATGGTTTTTGATAATAACGGTTTTGAAGTTGGACATAAAATTTTTGAAGGTAACCGAAATGATGCAACAACTATTACCGATATGCTGTCAGAATTGAAAAATGCTGTTGGGCAGACAGATGATGTTCTTCCGGATACTTTAAAGCCAATTGTTATTCTTGACGGAGGGATTGCAACAAAAAAGAATTTGCTTTTGCTAAAATCTGAAGGATTCAGTTATCTTGTAAATGATAGTCGCCGTGGAAGAAAAAAGTATAAGGATGAATTTTTAGCTGATGAGAAAACATTTACAGCTATTTCGGGAAGAGAAGATAAAACAAATGTTCTTGTAAAACTCATTTCAGATCCTTTTAATGAACAAAATGGTACAGAAGACAATATTGTGCTATGCAAGAGTTCCGCACGCCGGGAGAAAGAATATGCAATATGCTCAAAAATGGAGGAACGTTTTGTTGCCGGTCTTGAAAAAATCAAAGCGGGCATTGAAAAAAAAGGTGGTGTAAAAACTCCGGAAATTATTCAAAGGCGAATTGGTAAATTGCAAAAACAGTTTTCCAGAGCCGCAAAATACTATAATGTAGAACTCAAAAAAACAGAAGATAAAAATGTACTGAACTGGACTTTGGATGATGAAAAATATGGAATTGATGATGAACTGTTTGGATGCTATGTAATAAGAACCGACAGAAAGGAATATGATGAAAATGAAATCTGGAATCTTTATATGACACTTACAAAAGCGGAGGACGGATTTAGAATGTTAAAGTCAAATCTCGGAATCAGACCGAACTTCCATAGAATTGAAGATAGGGTGGATGCTCATGTTTTTATTACAGTTTTGGCTTATCATTTACTGCACTTCATTATGTACAAATTCAAACAGCGTGACGATCATAGAAGCTGGCCGACAATCAGAAGGATATTGTCTACACATTCGTATTCCACAATTAAAGTACCAACAAATTCAAATCAAATACATAGAATCAGAAAAGCAGGCTTGCCTGATGAAACCCAGAAAGATATTTACAGATATCTTGGCATTGACTGGAAAAACCTGCCCAAATCTCATGTGGTACTCAACTGCGTGAAAAAATAATTCTTGCTCATTGAAAACTTTTTGTCGTGCCTTAATTTTTCGGTTGTTGACTATCAGAGAGTTACAAGTCAAGGTGCGAAACTCGGGCTAGGACATATGTTGTTTGCTATCTTTTTCTTTGCAACGATTTTTTGACATCTCTTACTGTCACAGCCTCTATCTCCGGCAACACTTTTGATTTCTATGTTTCTGTCACTCATTCTATTGATGCTTTCAATTGTCATTTTGGCATCAGATGGTGCGGAAGCTTCATAGAGATGCCAGTCCACAATAAAACCGTCTGACTGTTCTGCTAAAAATAAAGTATTGCCAAATTCAACTTCTGCACCTGCCTTGCCTCTTTTTACAACTCTTGCACTATCATCGAATAAGCTAAGTATTTTACCCTTACTTTCTATTTGTAATCCTGTTATAATTCTACTGTGAGCCTGTCTTATGGCTTCGGGAAGTTTTGCAAGAACATCATTTATCCGTTTAAGTACTTCATTTACCTGTCCTTCAGTAAGATCTGTTCTTTCACTCCACTGCTTTTTTAAAAGTTTATAATATGTTCCCGCATGAGCTCTTATAACCTTAGAAAGACTTTTCATTTTTCTAAGGATTGCCTTACGGATTTTATTACTGTCAGGCTTCCTTCTCGCATTTGTCATTTCAATACAAAGAATATTTACACGATGAATAAATTCTTCCGGTGACTGCATTCTGTGTCTAAGACCATGACTGCGAATCACCAAAATAGATTTTAACAGAGAAACCATTCCGTCACGCAGTAAAAGCCAGTCTACAGGAAAATGAATGTTAGCTTTAAGACAGGTGGCATCAAGATAAATATTTTCACAGTTGAATGGACTTTTCAGATTTAAAATATTTTCCGGCAGTGAAATTCTCCCGCGCAAAGATTCAATAAGCTTACGCAGGTAATCTTCGTTTACACAAAGAGAATATCGCTAAAGCTGGGATTTCGATGGCACTCTTACTACATCTATGTTCTCTAAATTGCAAAACCACTGAAGAAGTGTACTTTCTGCAAGCCTGACACTTAACTCTCTAAAACCGAGACCGGTAAGATTTTTTATAATCATGCACCTTAGAGCTGTTATCCCATATCACTATATTTTTTTACCTGCTTTAAAGTTAACTTTTTGCTGCATGATTTCGATATAATATCCACGTAATGCTCTGCAAAATCTAAATCCATTCCTGTTGCACAGAGTATTTCATTTATGCGGATAAGGAGATTTTTATATATTTGATAGTCTCTATTATTTAAAACTTTGGGAATATTAAGTGAAAGTTCTCTTTGAAATGATATTGTATAATCCATGAAAGATATGCCTCTGACTATTATAATGATAGTTTTTGTTACTTATGTGCCAAATTTGATACGTTTAACACAAAGTAATATAGCATATCTTTCTGCTTATAAAAGAGATAAACATATAGGGACAAGCCCTAGGTTAATGAAATTTCTTTAGCGTATTTTGAATGAAATCTATCTCTTTGCTTTTCATCATTTCCTGATATTTCACAGTTGATATAATGAAAATCAATCTGTTCTTTATATTGATCAACAAAATCATAATATGGGATATCGTAATCTATAAGATTAAGTAATACATCATCAAAGCTCAGTTCATCAAAATATTCATCTACAAATTTTTTGTAGTTACTTTTGGAATTTATCAGATTGATAAGAATACGATCCAGATCAATTGTGTCTTCAAAATTAGCAATAAAACTTTCACAGTTAATATTTTCTTTAATTAACTGTATCGCAATTGTATCAAACTTAATCTCTTTTTTAAATTTCTCTATTAATGGTAAATACTGCTTTTTATTTTTGATCAATTGAAAAATTAATGCATTAATTTTGATTCTTTTTTTATAATGTTTAATCAAATCCTCACAATCTTCACCAATTTTGACGAAGCCTAAATATAAAGAGTTAAAGTTAACATATTTTTCATAAGCCTTTAAAAAGGTTTTGTATGGTAAAAAATTCTTGTTCAATTCCAAAACAATCGATGTAAAATCTATTTTATCCGAATAACTAATAATAATTTCTTTATAAATAGGATTTTTACTTCCAATCATGCAGACAATTACTTTAGTAAGATTAATCTTATCTATATTTTCATTTAAATAATCACTATAAGCTTCACCCTTATGGAGTAAGCCAAGAAAAATATATTCAAATTTTAATTCTGGGTTAAGCAGTTTCTTTTTACACTCTTTTTGAAACCTTTTTTCTAATTCATCAATATAAACTTTATTTTCCATCATTTCCTTTATTATAATATTATGTGATTTTGTGTATTTCTCTTAGACTAATTTTATGAAATAGAACAAGTTGCAAAATATCTTTCGTTTAGGTTTTTGATCTATTTTCACCTAAAGCAGTGACGAGTTAGATGCCATAAAACTATTTGCCTCGCAAATAGCAGTGTTTTGTTTTGAATTAAAAACTAAAGGACACAGGCGCGCCTGCAATGTTTAATAACGTTTTTGTTCCCGCTGTTAGAGTGTATTTTGCAATCAGTTTAATTAACTTTAATAATTTTTGCTTCTCTTTAAGTCATTTGCCGGACTATATAGAGCAGTTTTTTTTCGGACCTTTTTTTAAAAGAAGAATAAGATACTTATAATAATGCATAGTACAATTATTTTTTTAACTTTCTTTCAGTCTTTTTAAACAGTGCTTGTTAATTATATTGGAAATATTATGATTAAATAAATTCATATCTCATGTTGTAATATGGATATATTGTCTTTGTTCAATTATTCTTTAGAATAAGATTAGCTAAATATTGATAATAAATCATGTGAAACTAAATTATTCATGGACATTAATTACTATAGCCTTCTTATATATCATTATTTACGAAATTTAGGATAGGTTTATAATTTCTACATTTTTTTGTAAAGAAAGAAATACAATGAAAAATAAAGAAGAATTAAAACAAAAACTGATTAATGAGATAGAAAGAAACAGGAAAGCTATAATAGATATAGGGGAATATCTATATAAAAATCCTGAGCTTGGGTTTAAAGAGGTGAAGTGCAATAAGCTTGTTACTGATTTTTATGATAAACTCAATTTAAACTATGAAAAAGATATTGCTGTAACAGGTACCAAAACAACGCTTAAAGGGAAGAGAAGTGATGTTAATATAGCCCTCATAGGTGAAATGGATGCTGTATATAATCCAAATCATATTCAGTGCGGCCCTGACGGAGCTTCTCACTGTTGTGGACATAATGCTCAGATAGCAATAATGCTTGGAGTATTGCAGTCATTTGTTAAAACAGATATTCACAAAGAGCTTAACGGTAATGTTACTTTTATTTCAACTCCTGCTGAAGAATTATTAGATCTGGATTATAGAGAGAAATTGATAAAGACCGGTAAAATCAAATATTATTCAGGAAAGCAGAATATGATAATAAATTCTGTTTTTGATGATATCGATTTGGTATTGTCTAGTCATGCTGCTCCCAATCCTGATAAATTCATTGAATTATGTATAGACTTAGTAGGATTTATAATTAAGAAAGTGAAATTCTCAGGAAAACCATCGCATTCCGGGTTGGCTCCTCATAAGGGAATTAATGCTTTAAGTGCAGCAATGTTGTCTATCAATGCAATCAATGCAATAAGAGAAACTTTTAAAGATACTGACAATGTTAGAGTAAGTCCTGTTATCAAAGATAATTCTCTGGCAATAAATGTGATACCGGAAAAAGTAGAACTTGAGTCTTATGTAAGAGCCGGTACAACAGATGCTATTCTGGAAACAGGAAATAAGTTTGACCGGTGTATAAAAGGTGCTTCCTATGCAATCGGAACTAAATATGAGATAGAAAATGTTATTGGTTATCTTCCGTTTATTCAGGATTCTCAGTTAGTTGATATTGTCTATGGAAACAGCTGTAATTTATTGGATAAAACCAAAGTTAAAAATCAGCGCGAAATGATTGCTGCTTCCGGTGATATGGGAGATATAGCAACACTTATGCCGGCCTTACAAATGGGATTTGGAGGTTTTAAAGGAACACCGCATGGAAATGATTTTTCTGTAACAGATTATGACGCAGCATATATTATACCTGCAAAAATCATGGCATGTTCAATTGTAGATTTATTATATGACAGGGAGACGGCAGCAGAGAAAATTAAAAAGGAGTATAAGCCGGATTTTAGTTCAAAGGCTGAATATATAGAATTTTTAGAAACTTTAAAAACAGGACAGATTGATGAAGAAATATAAAGAGAGAATTATATTTTTTGCTTTTCTGCTATTAATTATTTTTGTTTCAGAAAAAATAGGAACGCAGATAATAGATATAGGTTTTACAAAGCTCGTTTTACTGCCAATGATATTTGCCGTAATAATTACAATGCTTCTCGGCGGAACTAATATTCTTAACAGGATACCTTATCTTAACAGTATATACACCACTGACCATATTGAGTTTTGTGGAAAATATATTCTACTTATTATGCTACCCTTAATGGCTAGATATGGAGCTTTTATCGGGCCGCATATTAAAGAGATTATTGATGTTTTTCTTGGCTTTGTATTACAGGAATTCGGTGCGATTGGTACTGTGATTTTCGGACTTCCCATTGCATTGATGATTGGTTTGAGAGGAGAAGCGCGCGGTGCAACACTTGGAATTGGACGCGAAGGAGAGCTTGCCTTTATCAGCGAAATGTTTACTTTGAATTCTCCTGAAGGACGCGGAGTTTTATCTATTTATTTAATAGGAACAGTTTTCGGAGCAATAATTTTCTGTCTGCTGATTCCATTAATGACATTATGCGGATTCAGTCCTCTTGCTCTTGCTATGTCTTCCGGAGTCGGGAGTGCAAGTATGATGACAGCTTCTGCTGCGACAATAGCAGAGTTTTTCCCTGATATGAAAGATCAGATTTTGGCATTTGCGGCTACAAGCAATCAGATAACTTCAATAACCGGAACTTATATGATGATATTTATTGCATTTCCGCTATCTAATTTTATTTATTCAAAAATTACAGGAGAGAAAGTGAAATGATTAACGATATATTTAATGATCTACTTCATGATTTCAAGATACTTATTCTTGCTGTATTTCTTATTCTTTTCAGTCAATACAGCGGAAATAAACCTATAACTGTAGATACTTTAATAGGGCTTGGAGTTATTATCGTGATATGTATGGCTGGATTAAGACTGAGAGGAATTTTCAATAAGATTAACTTTCCGGCTATTGCATGGGTTTCAACTTTATCTTTGGTGCTGTGTTTGCCGTTTATTCCATTGTCAGGTTTTACAGTAAAATACCTTAGTGCAGTAGATTTTCTATCTATTACAACTCCCATTCTGGCTTTTGCGGGAATAAGTGTTTCAAATAAAATACCAGAGCTGAGAAAACTCAGTTGGAAGATCATTATTGTAGCATTTTTTGTTTTTGGCGGCAGGCTGTTACTGTCTGCATTGATATCCCAGACAATATTGTCGTATACGATGTGAAAGTTTTAAGCGTTAGATTTTAGGGGAGGAGTAAATAGAAAAGGAAGAATAAACACACTAAGCTCGAATTTACAAATAATATTCGAGCTTAGTGTGTTTTTACATGATATATAGAAATTATGCCCTGGAAATAAATTTACCAGTTTCAGTATCTACTTTTACCATTTCTTCATTCTTAATATGTTCAGGTACCTGTATTGTAAGACCTGTTTCGGTTACTGCGGGCTTAGTTCTGGCTGTTGCAGATGCTCCTTTGATTGCCGGGTCACATTCTACAAGTTTTAATACTACAGTTGGCGGTGGTTTTATTGCTACTAAATTGCCTTCAAGTAAAAATGCAGTTATACCTTCCATTTCTTCTTTTATATATGGCAGCTGCTCAGATATTTGTTCAGTTGTGAGTTCGTATTGATCATAACTTTCAATGTCCATAAAAGCATGGTTATCACCGGCTGCATATAAATACTGAACTTCACGTTTTTGAAAATCCGGTTCTTGAAATTGATCATTTCCACCGCAGGTAAGATCAACTTTACCGTCTTTTATAAGATTCTTTGCCCTGATTTTAAATAAGGTGCTTCCGCCTCTGGCTGTAGGTGTGTGTTTAACTACGCTTTGAACTATATGAGGAGAGCCGTTTACCTCTATAACAGAACCTGATTTTACTCTATTAGCTGTTATCATATTTATTCCTTTTTATTTTATTTATACAAGTATATTCAAATACAATATTAATATCTGGATTGAAAAAGAATATAGCCTTAATACATGTATTGAAAAAGTCTGATTATAAATATTAATTGAAAATATATCCATGAATAAATATTGACAGCTATACCGTAAACGGTAGATTTGTATCGCTTCGCTTTCCCGCTTTTGTGGCTAAATGCGCTAGCTTAAAAGTTAAGTTTTCAACCACGTATAGTATATCTATATTCTTATATTGGAATTTCAAATAATTGGTTCTTGTTATTTATTTGAGTTTTGTTGCTTGTCATTTTGTTCTTTTAATGCAAAAGTCAAACTACTTTGTGTGGGACTATATCAAAAGTCTAAAAGATCACACAAAAATTTATCGAATAAACGGCTTTTGATATGGCGCCTCTACCTATGTCAAGATTATAAACCTGTAGTTTTATCTGTAGTTTTATCTGTAGTTTTATCTGTAGTTTTATCTGTAGTTTTATCTGTAGTTTTATCTGCGGCATTTTTTATAGAGTTATCAGTTGGATCTGTTTCACTTTCTTTTTTATTTGAGTTTTTGTTTTTCTTTGTTTCTTCGGTTGACTTATTGTCATCCGAAGAAGTAAAAGGATAGGTTATAAGATCCCATATTCCTATTCCTATTCCTTCAAAGGTCCTGTATATTCCAATAAGAATATCAGCAGTGAAACTTAAAACATTGATAGGGTTAAGAATAGTTAATATGTTCAGGAATAGAAATTTTGGAATAAAGAATGAAAAGTCAGGTGTAGGTTTTTCCACCGTACCTTCAAGATAGAAAGGCATAATTAAGCCGGAAATATTTGACTTTGAGTATATGTTTATTGTTCCGTCATAATTTATTGATCCATAGAAATCAGAGTAGTGTATAGAGTCATTTGAAGCACCTAAAAAAGACACTTTATCAAATAAGATTTCACCTTTTCTGGCGGTTAATTTTATTACTCCTGATTTTAAATCGATATTGTTTAAGTTATTGAGAATATCTTGAGTAGACTTGATACCTTTTTCAAAATTTTGTACAAGAAATCCACCTGGAAGCATTTCTCTGATCTGTTCAATGATAACAATAGGAGCGAGCAGGAACTTTAATGCGTTATTTTTAGCGATCTGATAAGGAAGAGATAGGTTGCTTAAGTTAACATCTAAGTTTCCTGTCATGTTTTCATGTATATAGTTCTTTCTAAATCCTTTACCTTTTATTGAAAGATTGCATGAATCAATTGTTCCTTTTACATTCTTATTTTCTCCCGGAACAAAAGTAAGAATAAAAGGTGTCATATCAAGATTATTGAAATTTACGTTAAAATCAAAAGGGTATCCATCTTTATGATTAGTTTCAATTGTTCCGTCATATTTTATTTCAGTTCCATTAATTTCTGCTTTTTCCTGTTTGAGGGTTAATTTACTGTCTTTAAGTTCAATTGAACTATAATAACTTGATTTGATTAAGTTACCGTAGGTTACGCTTTCTAAATTAACATTTCCATGTAGTCTAAACTTATTTAAATTCAGAGCTTTATTATCTGCTGTACTTACGAATGTTTTGTTGATGGGTTTTGTCAGGTTCTTATATAAATGAATAAGCTTATCAAGTTCTATATGTTTGGACGAAATATTGATATTAGCTTTGTCTCTATTTAAAGGAAGGGGAACTGTTCCGGTTGTATTAAGCTGTGCTATTTCCTCATTTTTTTTCTTCAAAAGTAAGTTAAGTTTATAAATATTAAAGACATCTTCAGTACCTAACAGGTCAAAAAATAATGTTCCTTTCATGTTAGAATCAGGGCCGCTTCCAAAAATTGCATTTTTAATATTTATAGCCCCTTTTAAATATGACTTATTGTTAGACTCGGATACGCGGCAATAGATTTTTCCATCTGCATCCAGTTTGTCAATATTTACAGATATTCCATCGTACAGAATATTTGCGAAGTATTTATTCATCTCGTCAATTGTTATTACTAAATTTGTATCATCTTTTTCATTAAATGCCAATGTCCCATTTGTTTTGGCTTTTATACATTGTACTCCATTTGCATATACTTCAGTATAACAGTCGATAAGGTTGACAGCTTTTGTATCAAAAATTACAGCATTGATATTACTTGTTAAACTCAAGTCTCTGATACGTTGATTATAGAAACTAAGACTGGAATAGAGCAGTGCAACCTGGCCTTTTAATTCGATGGAGTCCATTTCTTTTGGAACAATAAATAGTAGATCATAAGTAAAATTGCCCTGTTTAACTTTAAATGGGAAACTTGTCGGGATGACTTCCATTATTTTGGCCAGTTCCAAGTTGTTTACGTCTGATTGGAAAATAACATCTTTGTTGAGAAATATATCACCTTGTTTTATATTAAATGAGAAGTTGTCCTGAAGGGTAAGTGTGATGGAAGAATTCCTTTGTGGATTGCTTAATACAACTTTTAATTCATCCTCATAAAACTTTAATTTATTATTGAAATCAAGCCTCATATCATTGTCAATATAAGTATTGAAATTGGTCATCTTGTTTATTAAGTTGGATAATTTTTTATTGTTGTTTGGGATAAGTTGGTAGAGATTGATTAGGCTTTTATTTAAATAAGGAATTAAAGCATGAATTTTCCCTTTTTTTGTTTTAAGGTCGTAGTCTCCGGTTATTTTGAATTTTGCTGCTTTTAATAGTTTTTGTATAATATTTAACTCATAATTGTTTATTAAGATTTTCTTAAAGTTTTCCAGCTTAATATCCAATATTTGGCTCATATCAATATTAACCAGCCTGTTAGCTTTTATAAATTCTATTTTTCCGTTATTTGTTTTGGTTACTCCGCGTATAATGAAATTTTTGGAGTTCTGTGAGTCCATTGTCAGCGAAATATCCGAATTAATTACACCGGAAAGCACTCTAACTTCTTTATTAAATAGGGCATTTAAGTTATCCAGTTTTAGATCTGTGGTTATAATGCTCAAGGAAGGAGGGTCATCAGATGAGATATTTGCTGCTTTATCATTGAAGAAAAACGGCATAGGTTTGTTTAGTGATATTCTTAATACTTCTTCATTTTGTTTTGTTATTTTTGAAAAAAGTTTTTTCAGGTTAAGAAATTTCTCAAAATAATTGATATCTACATCATAATTTGTCATGTAGTCTATTGGGATGCCGTAAGTACATTGAAAGTTATTCAGGCTTGGCAGTGAGTTTTTAAGTCTTAAATCTCCATTTGACTTAACCTCTTTTGAGGTAACTGTTAACGCCCCTTTATATGAAAATTCAGCTGTCTGTCCCAAATCGCAATATCCAATTAGGTTGGTAAAAACTCTCTGTGCTGGTGCATGTACTGGGGCAGCGTTAAAATTTGCTTTAAAATTAAAGGGGTAGAAGTTAAGGTGACCGAAAGCATTGAGTTCTGAGTCGAGTTTGTTGTTAAAAAAATCTCTTATTCTGAAGCAGGTTATTTCGTTGTAAATAGGATTTTTTTTTCTTCTATCCAGGTTCATATCAAAAGTTATTTTTCTGTTTTTAGGAGAAGGATATTCTTTACCTGTAAAAATATTGGTAATTGTTGAATTAATACTTATATGAGAAGGGATACACCAGTCAGCAAGTGTTACTTTAGTTTTTCCTGTAATGTTTCCACCATTTCTTATGCCTGTACTGGATGACTTAATTCCTATTTTTCCAGCATATTCAATTGTAGACAGTTCCTGATTTTTTAAATGATCTAAATTTATCGTTAGGTTGGTCATTGATGCTTCGAGAGGTTCCTTGCCGTAATCTATGTCCTGCTTATAGTAAATATTCATATTAGAGATATTGATATTACTAAGATCTACTGAAAATTTAATTTTTCTTTTAGGTGGAACGCTTACGTATAACCATGGAATACTCCAGGTTCCGTCCAAATCCTTTTTGAAGTATACATTAACGTTTTTGGCATCAATATCGTTCAAGTTAAACTGCATTACATTTTCAAAGAGAGAAAGCAAATCTATATCATATTCAACGTACTCTGCTTTTATGAATGGATTTTTGCGATCTCCTATGGTTATATCTTCCAGATAAAGTCGTGAAGAAAATATATCAAAATCAGTTTTTTTAATTGAAACATCTACTTTCATAACATGTTTGCAAAAAACAGGAAGGAAGATTTTTGATAGGAAAAAGCTACTGGTCAAAAAGAAATAGGCTACTGCAATTATAGCTATGACTAATAATAAACTGTATAAAAAATTTTTTCGTTTTTTAGATTTCATGAATTATTGCAATACAAACTTTTAAGTTTGTGTTATAACATAAGAAAGTGTCAGATCAGTTAACTATTATTCGCGATTATAAGTTTTTTATATGAAATAGCTTGAGTATAAAAATTAAAGTTCGTATAAAATCATATTTTATATATATTATATCAGAAATTTTTTTTAAAACAGTATCAATTTTTAATAAAAGATATTTTTTATATTTACTTTTTTTCGTTTTACTAACTTTAATTCTGTTTTCCTGCATGTGTATTGAGGTGAATCATGTTTTGTAAAGAGTTTGACTTAAGACTTCCTACTGATTATTCAGAAAAAGTTTTAATAAATAAACTGAAGAAAAAGGCTAAAATTAATGATAAAGACTGGAAGCAGTTTAGTTATAAGGTCATTAAAAAAAGCTTAGATGCCAGGAAGAAAAATGATATACATTGGTTGGTACGGTTACAGGTTTATGAAAAGACTGTCGGGCTAACAACGCATGTAGACAAAAATAAATTAGAAATTTCCTACCAAAAAAGAAACAAAAGAATTATTGTTGTTGGAAGTGGTCCTGCCGGGTTTTTCTCCGCATACGTTTTGCAGAAAGCCGGATATCAAACCATGATAATAGAGAAGGGGGCAGATGTTTCTACGAGAGCAATGGGGATTAAACGTTTTGAAAAAGATGCTGTATTTAATCCAGTTTGCAATTATGCTTTTGGTGAAGGCGGTGCCGGAACTTTTTCTGATGGTAAACTTACTTCCCGCACAAAGGGTATTTCTTTGGAAAAAGATTTTGTTTTATCCAGCTATATAGAAGCAGGCGCTGATGAAGAAATAAAATATTTAACTCATCCACATCTGGGGAGTGACAATTTAATTAAAATTGTAAAAAATTTAAGGGATAACTTTAAAAAGTTGGGCGGTGAAATCTTTTTTGAAACTTCATTGACTGATTTACAGGTTAAAAATGGAAACGTTCTGTGTGGTGTTACAAACAAGGGGAGCTTTACAGCTGATGCTTTTTTTATAGCTCCGGGACATTCTTCATATGAGACCTATAAAATGTTAATGGGGGCAGGTGTTCAATTTAGAACAAAGAATTTTGCAATAGGCTGCAGAGTAGAGCATCCACAGGCTTTAATTAATAAAGCTCAGTGGGGAAAAGAAGAGCTTAAAGGTATTAAAGCTGCTGAGTATCGTTTAACTTCTAAAGGAAACGATGTTTTTCCTGTCTATACCTTTTGTATGTGTCCGGGAGGTGTAATTGTTAATGCATCTTCCCAGGCTAATGTAAATATTGTTAATGGGATGAGTTATTATAATAGGGATGGAAAATTTGCAAATGCTGCATGTGTGGCCGGTGTAAATATTGAAAAATTATTAAATAAAGAAGCTACTCCTATGGAAGCTTTGAACTGGCTTGAAAGTCTGGAAAGAAGATTTTATGATTTTTCTAATGATTTTAGAGCTCCTGCCTGTTCTATACATGACTTTATAAAGCAGAAGATTACAATTGATGCAGATAAACTTGATACAAGTTATGCTTTAGGTCTTGTTTCTGCTCCGATATGGGAGATGCTTCCGAATAAAATAGGTTTTGCTATCAGTATGGGAATTAATGATTTTTCCTGGAAAATAAAGGGGTTTGAAACTGGTAATATTATAGGACTTGAAACCAAAACTTCTTCTCCGATTCAGGTTGTACGTGAAACTAGTGGATTATGTGCAGGATTTAATAATTTATTTATGATTGGTGAGGGTAGCGGTTACTCAGGCGGAATAATATCAAGTGCAGTTGATGGTATTAAGGCTGCTGTGAAATTTATTGATGGTTAATATACTGAATTAGAATTTGTTTTAACACTCTATTGTCTACCGTTTAGAATCTGCTATTCTTTATCTTTGTTAAAAAACAGTATGATGAATATACAAACTAATAATTTTCCACTGACTTTGTTAACATCAATTCCTAATAGGAAATCATGTATATCCTGTAATTCATTTTTTTTATCTTTATTTATTGCTTTTATTATGAACTCAACCATTATTGTATGAGAAATTTTCTTTTCTAAAAAATCTTTTATGGTTGTTTCTACAGTGGTTCCGAATTCTGATGTTTTTTCTTTATCAACAGATTCCAGTAAATTCAGTATACCGGCACTAAAGTTATCACTAAATATTCTGAGTGCTTTATAGAAAACGTTGAAAAAACCATAAATATCTGCTATTGCACAGATTAGTTCATCTAATACAAATTCTTTTTGTTTATTTTTGCTGTTATAGAAAAGAGTTGTTTTTTCCAATAGAAGTCCAACCGTTGCCTTATCTTTCATTATTTGAAATGCCATTGCTCCATTGGTAATAATTCTTGGGTTTGTAGATTCTTTGAATATTTTAATTATTTTAGCATAACTTTTTTCATCTTTCATACTGGCAAGAGCTATCATGCTGTTGGCTTTTAAGTGAATATCTTCACAGTCCAGATATTCTCTTAATAAAGGAATTGATTCAGGAAGTTTATTTCTGGCAAGTATTATTGCAGCTAAATAGGCCGTGGAATATTCACCGTTTTTCAGCTCATTAAAAACAGCCTGTTTTGTTTTTTCTCCGATAGTTAGACTGTTAAGTGCTCTTAAAGCACTTAATCTTACAAAGTATAGCGGTGATTTTAGATAATATATAAGTGTTTCTTCAGAAAAATTTGAATTTAATCCCTGGAGCTTAAGAACATTTGAGAATTCATCTTTTACAGTGGAATACTTTTGAATGCTTTGCAGAACACGTAAAGAATGAAGTTCATTCGGACTGAATGCCAAACTTATAACTTCTGATACTGTCCAGTTGGAGGTGGATTTTAATTTAAACATTAAATAGAGCACTGGAATCATAAAGATGAACATTACAGTATAATAATAGCGGAATAAATCTGTATACGGTATAAATTTAGATAATATTTTAATAAGACCTCCACCAAAAATTAAACCCGAAATCCCTGCTACTGCTCCGCATATTGTTGTATACCATAAAGAAATACCTGCACTGTTTTCTCTGGGAATTATGGTCAGATAATAATGATTTAGACATGAGTCAAGTCCATAAAGGCATATACCTCCTGTGAAGAATATAATTGAACAATATCCCCAATGAATATCTTTTGGTGCAAGTATCCAGAAAATACAAATTATAAAGAGAAGTATAATATATATTATTATTAACGGTTTAGGACCGGTTTCCTCTGAAATAATACCATTGAAATATGTAATAAATATTCCTCCGCCTAACTGTATGATGGCAAATAATAATGCAATAGAATCAGAAATATTATACATTTTTACAAGCGCAAGTATAGAAACAGGTATTATGAGTATTAATGCTGAACGGCCTAATGATCTTGCATAAAGAAAATGTCTGTAGGTTTGATTTTGCCATATTGTAGAAAAAAGTTGTAATGATGTTTTTTCTCTTGCAGATTTACTTGGGGCTTCTGTCTCTTTTATTCGTAAAAAAATACAGCTGCCTGCTAAAAAAATAAAAGAACCTGCAAAAATAACGACTTGAAACATGTACAGACTGTTGCTTATTGAAATTAAGCTGAAAACAGCTGCAATAGCAATAATTGTAGCTGAGCTGTAAAATAAAAAGAATCTTGAAGAAAAACTTCCCTGATTTTCTTTTGTTGTTACTTCTCCCATCAAAGGCTGAAGTGCTGCTGTACCAATTGATTTGAAAATAAAAAATAAAAAACAGGAACTTACTATAAGAAGAGGGATCAATACTTTGCTGTAATGTATTGAATTGAAAAATGGGATAAATGCTAAAATCATTATAGTAAAACAGCATATTAGCCACGAATATTTTATGGTAGAAGATGCCCCAAATTTAGACATTGAACTTTTGCCGGCAAATGTAAATAATGTTCCCAGATAAGAAAAAGACGAAATAGCTGCAATAAATGCAGGAATACATCCCAGTTTAAGCAGGTATATACTTAATACATTACCGGTAACACAGGTTAGGGCAAGTCCGTTTAAAAACGAAAAAATAAGTAACCCCTGTCTTCCTTTTTTTTGTTGAGATAGGGATAATTCCCCGTTAATTATCATTTTTTATTTCCATCGCTTGTAAATAGAATGATATGAATACAGTAAAGTAATTTATTGTTTAACTCATTATGATTGATATTTTTTAGGAATTCAAAAATACCAGAGCTGATTTCAGTATTTTTGTCCGGGATTTCTGACTCTATCAAAAATTGAAGTAATTCATGTTTTTTTAATTTACCAAGGCCAAAGTCATGAAAGATTTTACGGGGTGAAGGCATTCCTTCTATATTGTGTTCTTCTATTATTTTTTCAGATATAGTTTGTACACCTGTTATTCTATGATTTTTATGCATTCTAATAAATTCGTAGAAAATATCACCAACATTACAAATATCAGCTGCTGTTATTATAATTTCATCAGTAACAGCATCTCTTCTTCTATACATTTTTTGCGCATATTCTCGGTGTTCATTAGCATTACCTTTAAATCTACTGACCGCATTATAAGTTTTAATATTTAAATCGATGTATTTATAAAGCAAAATAGGTAGTGTTTTAGGATCTTTTATTAAAGATAATGCATAAGCACCCTTTATTAATATAGCAGGATTATTTGATTCTTTATATTTTTTAAGTATTGCAGGATAGCTTTCAGTATCTTGTAATTTTACCAACCCCTGCATACAGCTACCTGCCAGATGATGATCTTTAGAATGTAAGTATTTTCTCATTAACGGTATAATTCTCTTATCTTTCTGTTCTGTTAAAATCATTGCGGCAAGATAGGCTGTAGCATATTCTCCTATTTGAAGTTCTTTAAGTACTGCATCAAGTGTTTCCTGTTTTAATTTTAGGTTGTATAATGCCCTAAGCGCATGAAGCCTGACCTTATATCTGGGTGAATCAAGATAATAGATTAATTTGTCCTGAGCTATGTCAGAATCAGTTGATTCGAGTTTTAGTACTCCTTTTAGTTCATCATCTGCAGACGCATATTTTTTTAGACTGTGCATTATATACATTGTATGCATTTCATGTGGATCTATTGATAGTCTTAATACATCTCTTAAACGCCAGCTGGAACCTGACTTTAATTTATACACAATAACCAGTACCGGTATCATCAATAATATCATTATTGCGTAGTAAAACCTGAATACATTATTATGTGCTGCATATATAGATATTAGTTTAATTAAGCCACCGCCTAAAAATAGACCGGCAACACCTGCTACCGCTCCGCTAATGACAGTATACCATAGTGAAATTCCGACGCTATTTTCTCTTGGTATTATAGTCAGGTAGTAATAGTTTAAACATGAATCAAGGCCGCAGAGACATAATCCACCAGAAAAAAATATAATGAAACTGTACCACCAACTAAAATAGTTTGGAGCAAATATCCATAAAATAGAAATAATAAAAAGCATTGCCACATATATTAAGAGTAATGGTTTTGGTCCTGTTTCTTCTGATATAATTCCATTGAGATATGTTATTACTATACCACCTCCCATTTGCACGAAAGCAAATACTAGCGCTATTTGATCAGAAACTCCATATAACTGCTTTAAAGCCAATATAGATATTGGGACAATTAGTATTAAGCCGGCTCTGGAAAATGAACGGCAGAAAAGAAATATCCTATAATCTTTTTCTTTCCATATTGTTGCAAATAGTTTCTTTGTTATAATTGATCTTGCTGAATTTCGTGGAACTTCCGTTTCGGATAGGCCAATAAACAGACAGCTGCAGGCGAGTTTTATCAGTCCACCTAAAAGTATTACTGCCTGGAATATTATTAAGGCTTTATGCCATGAAATAAGGCCGAGTACAAGTCCCATTGCAATGATATTTGCGATTGTATAATATAGGAAATATTTTGATGAGAATTCTCCTCGATTATCCTGGGTTGTAAATTCCCCCATTAAAGGTTGAGTTGAGGCTGTTCCTATAGATTTGAAAACAAAGAATAAGAATGTAACACATGTAATTAACAGCATGATTAAGGGTTTATTTATATTAAAATAAGAAAGAAATGGTATAAGAGCTAATGTGATTGCGGTAAGACCACATAAAACCCAGGCTAACCTGAGTGTGAGGCCTGCTCCAAATTTTGCAATAGAATTCTTTCCGGCAAGTGCGAACAGGGTTCCTAAATATCCAAATGAAGAGATAATAGCAACTACGGGAGTTGTACATCCTACCTTAAGCAAATAAAGGCTCAATACATTACCTGTTATGAAAGTAAGAGCTATACCGTTTAGAAAAGAAAAGGAAAGGAGTATTTTTCTTCCTTTTGCCTGCTGTGGAAATGAGAGTTCTTCTTTTGTTATCATTATTCTTTGTATCTTCTGCTGTTAATTTGGTTTTATAAAAGAAAGATGCAAACAAAGGCTTATATTATAGACCAAAAACGGTTGAGTTTTCGAAAAACCTAACTAAAAACCGAGTCAGGTTTTATCGTATATAGCCAAAAACTAAAATACCTTCAGTATATATAAAAAGCCTCCTTTAATAAATTTTAAAGGAGGCGGTATAAATTTAAAATAGCTAATTATGAAAAATTAACGGTTTTGCTCAAATTCTAAGAATAATGTTTTAAATAATTTAGGGATTAGTATCATTCGTTCCGGGCGTTCTATGAATGCTATTCTCATTTGAGTATCACCTGGATTCTGCTCTCCCTCTTTTACACTATAGAAACCAGACATGGGAGCAACAAGCAAAGTAAACTGTTTATCATCTATAGCAACTTTTCCTTTTCTTGCACAATAAAGTACAAATTCCAGAGATTTAAATCCGGGTTTTGCAATGTTCTTTACATCTACAACAGAATAAAGTGCAGCATCCGGACTGGATATGATTATTCCCGGAAGTTCCTCTTTGAGATCACTTCGTAAAACAGACATCATTGGTTTATAGTAATCTCTTTGTTTGATATACCATTTATTCAGTTTTTTATGATTTACGTTAGCTAAAGCACCAAAAGCATATTGACCTATTGCATTTGCACAGAGATTTGCTGTATATTCAGCTACTGACTTTTCATGAAAATCTTTGTTGTCAGTAATAAGCGCACCGATTCTTAAACCGCAGCCGTTCCAGACTTTTGATGCAGTTTCAATACTTACTCTTCTTCCTTCTATGCCAGGAACTATATCATCAGTCAGTCCCCATATGCTAGTTGTTCTATCTCCTCCATAATGGAATTCGCGATATGCTTCATCACTGATCATCCACATATTATGTTTTACACATAACTTAGCAATTGTTATCATTGTTTCTTTATCGTAGAAGTGTCCAGTTGGGTTGTCGTAAGGTATTACAACAATTGCATTTGGTTTATGTTCCAATATCGTTTTTTCAATTTCTTCAATATCGGGTAAAGTAAATTTTCCATTATCCTGCAGGTTTCTTGAAACTGAAACAGTCTTTCTTCCAAGTCTTGATGCAAATGCATTGTAGTTTGTATAGGCTGGATCAATTAATAATATTGGATTATCAGATGAACCGGCCGGTCCGCAAACAGCAAGAAGAACAAGTTCCATGGCCTGACTTCCGCCATCTGTTACCATAGAATAAAGCTTTTCCGTATCAAATCCTGAAGATGCTATTATATTTAAGAAAGCTTTGTTTGCTTCTGCCATCCCTACTGAAGGTGTGTATTTGACAATACCGTCTTTAAATGGACTATTGTTTGAATCAAGGTTAAAGATACGTTTACGTATTGCTTTATGAATTGGTAGAGATACATTTCCGATTGCAGTATTTATAGCTTCGACTTTATCAGTTCTCTTCATAAATTCGATTTGTGCCATTCTAATAGCTGAAGGTTTTCTTGACTCGAAATGCTTAGATAGTTTTGGTTGATTCATTGTAACAGGCTCCTTAATTTTGAAATGGAGTATTTCCTTATTTACACTAACTTTCTTATGAAATTATTAAGACAATATAAAACATATTATAAAGCAGTATTAGTTTTATTACCACTGTGGAAAAGTAAAAAGAATAGATGGAAAAGAAGTAATATTTTTATCACGTAAGAAATACCATTTTCTTGTAAAAAAACACAAAAAAGGATATCGAGAAACTTTCAGTCCGATGAATCCATCTTTCAGGAATCGCCTTTCATTCTTTTTCAGCAATTCGAACTGAACTGTTCTGCCAAATTCATTCAGCAGATACTGATTCCGGTCAGCCGATGTTTTGTTTATAAATTTTCATTTATACTTTTGTTTTCGGCATCGGAGCTTCCTGAAATCAAACGTCTCTGAGTTCAGTTTACACTCTGGAAAACCTGTAATTATCTTACAGGTATTAAGTGAAACTCCAGCAGTGATTTTTCGCTGCTATCTTCATTTCACACGGGATTGATTTCTCAAACCCGTCAAACTTTTCAATTAATAATTAATAATTATTTTTCAAAGCTTGTACCGGAACCATTTTCTGTGATTTCTCACAGTGTTTCTCAATATCCTTAAAAATCCTCATTAACCGTAAGATATTTTCACCCCTTAAGCGGTATCTCTCAATACACAAAATATCTTAAAACATCAGGTAACATCTTCTACCTCTCGGCGGTTTTTGCCGTCTGCTTGTAACAGATGCCGAAACCTCAAAACCTTTGAAACTATCTCCGACTCCTCTGTTTCTGACATAGATACAGGTTTGCTACATCTATCCGTCTTCATATGTAATACTGTCTTTCCGCTCGTCCCATTGGCCTATAGAACTTCGTCGCCTTATATTCAGTCTTCAGCTTACCGCTTCTCCCTTCTTTTGAAAGGGTATCTTCGCTTACACCTCCGACTTACTGGGTTTAAATAACGGGCCGCTCAACAGTCTCCTGCTAGCATTGACCATATCATTGCCTCTTAAACCCTCGAAACTTCAGAACTGATCTCTCAGATCATCCCGTTTCTTCCTCTCTACGGTTTCCCGTATCAAGGCACAGTATTCATTGTCAACTCATCCCCAAAACAACTTACAGCATTTCAGCTGTCAGCTTGTTTTGGAACCCGCTGCAGTTTCTTGCAGCAGGGAACTTCTACTTTCCAGTATCGGTTCACAGTTTAATCAATTTCGCCTTTTGAGCTCTGTTTCTTAAACCGCTCTGCATGTTTCCATGCCGGGGATTTCTCTGCTTTCGCTTTGAAATCTTCCAATGTTCCGGCCGTTTTCACGACCTCTCGATTAACGAGGATGACAAATATAGTCACATCAAAAAAAATTGCAAATCAATTTTGTAAAAAAAATTATAAAAAAACGACTTTTATATTTACTCTAAAAATAATTGCTTTGTAATAATTGTAATTGTGTATTGATGAATTATTTATTAAGATAATGGAATTTAAATGTTAATGGTATAAGGCGCTTTATTATGAAATTTCCAAAAGAAATACAGAATATACTGAAAGAATGTATTTTAAATATTATTTGGCCCAAAGAGGATATCATTTCTTTTCTTAAAAAACATGGATGCACTAAGGAAGATCTGGCTCCTGTCAGAAAGTATAAGGATTTGACAAGAGATAAAATTGTTTATTTAGTTTTTAAAAAATTGATATCAAGTAATGATGGTGGTTACTCAAAGTTTATTTCTATGAATAGAGCTTTGCTAAACTGGACAAGCTTTAATAAACACTATTTTGAAAAGCTTAATAAACTGAATATTGAAGATGCCGAAAAGGTTCTTGCTGAATTGAAAGAAGCTCAGATTTACTTAGATTGAAATCTGTTTTTGAGAGGAACTATGCAAATGAAAAACTTAGCTGTTGATATAAAGAATGCTGATCTTTTTATCGGAGAAAAACAGGTTCTTTTTAATATAAACTGGCAGATAGAGAAGGGTGAACACTGGTTTATTTTAGGTTCAAACGGTGCTGGAAAAACTACTCTTACAAGGATGATGCTTGGATATATTTGGCCTAGGTATGGAGCAGAGATCAGTGTGCTTGGAAAAACATTTGGAAAGTGTGATCTTTGTCAACTTAGAAAAAGGATTACATGGATAAGCCCGTATTTAGTAAGCTGGACATCTAATTCTAAATGGAGTGTTCAGAAAGTAGTAATTTCCGGAGTAGATTCAACCATTGGACTTTATAGAAAAGCTACTAGCGAAGAATTAAGTAAATCAGAAGAACTTTTATACGATCTTGATTTTGATGTATTAAAGATTAAAGATAAAACGTTTGGAAATTTGTCTTCCGGCGAACAGGTTAAAGTCTTAATTGCAAGAGCATTGATGTCTGAACCTGAAATTATGGTATTGGATGAGGCATGTGTTCATCTTGATTTAAAAGCAAGGGAGCATTTGTTAGATATTATAGAAAAGTTTGCTTCACGAAAAAGCTCTCCTACAGTTATATTTATAACACAAAGGATTGAAGACATAATTCCTCTTTTTAATAAAGGCATTACCATTAAAAATGGTCGAATTACCGCTTCCGGTTTGAGAGAAGATATTATAACTGAAAGTAATATAAAAAATCTTTTTGAATTGGATGTTGAGTTGGTAAAAACAGCAAATGGGAGATACTGGCCAATAGTTAAGTAATTATGAATTTATAAATTACGAATTACCAGTTCATTTGACAATATGATCTAATACCTAATCCAGCCAAGCTGGAATTGAGAATAGTGAGTTAAAAACTAATTTAATTTCGTATTTAAAATGTTCAAACCTTGCCAAAAATGGTCAAGATTTCGGAATTAAATAACTAAAATCTAACATCTTAAACATGTATTTAATTATATGCCTGAAGAAAATAAAGAACGAAAAGTTTCATCTATAGTCAGTGAAAAATATACCGGATATAGAATAGATAATTATCTGGCAGAAAAATTTAATTATCATTCTCGTAATGAATGGCAGAATTTAATCACTAAAGGGACTATTCTTTTAAACAATAATCAATGTAAATCAGCAAAAACTATTAGGGAAGGGGATGTTGTTAAATTTTTGATTGATGACTTTGAAGAGCCTGAATGCAATTTGAATTACCAAATTGTATATCAGGATGATTATATACTGGCCATTAATAAACCATATAACTGCATAATTCATCCTGTTGGTCCTTTTTTTAAAAATACATTAACATATAAACTCAAAGAAGATTTGAATATTAAAGTTTGTTCTGTTAATAGGCTTGATAGAGAAACTACCGGAATTGTTCTTTTTGGAAAAGATTCTGAGACTGCCAGGATATTGGCCGGTTATTTTATTGAGAAGAGTATTTATAAAGAATATGTAGTTGCTGTACATGGCAAATTTCCTGAAAACCTCAGTACAAAAGGCTATTTGCTCAATGATGAAAAAAGTACTGTCAGAAAAAAAAGAAAGTTTCAATACGAATATCCAGACTTGGTATCTGAAGCAGATTTTGAAACTTCAGAAACAGACTTTGAATTGATCAAAGCCGGTAATATTTATGATGTTTCATTTAAAAAATTTATATCTGAGTTTAACAGTAAAAATGATTTAACTGCAACTGTCAGCAGTATTGGACAGCTAATATCAAAAAGTCGTCTAAACTCAAAGCCTAAAAACAAAAGGATAATAAGTCTTGAAAAACATTTTACTTATACAAACGATATAAGTTTGGTGAAAGTTAGGTTGAAAACAGGAAGACAGCATCAAATAAGAGCTACGCTGTGTTCGTTAGGATATCCTGTTGTCGGGGATAAACTCTATGGAGTAGATGATACAATTTATCTTCGCTTTATTGAGAGAAAAATGAACAGTCTTGATAAAACAAAACTGATTATAGACCATCAGGCGCTTCATGCAGGAAAATTAATATTTACTCATCCTTATACCAAAAAAGAAATAACTGTTACTGCGGCCCCTCCCATAGAAATACTAACATTAATGAATCAATTCTAATATACAAAAATATGATTGAGTTATCAGTATTTGGTTTTTAATAAGGATTGAATGTTTCAGTTATATTTTCCTGCTGAGTTAAAAAATATTATTGGTCATTTGTTGTGTTATACCAATTTACTGCCTTCTGTTCGTAATATTGAATAAACTCTTTTTTTAAATCGCAATATTTATTAATATTAGGAAAATAATTTTTTAGTAATTTTAGCTACATGCTTTCCCTGAAAACGGGCAATTGCCAATTCATTTTTGGATGGTTGTCGGCTGCCATCAGCACCCGCCAAAGTACTTGCACCATATGGTGTACCACCAGTTATATTATCCATATCGGTTAGTTCCTGGCATAAGTAGGGAATTCCTACAACAATCATACCGTGATGGAATAATGTGGTGTGAAAAGAAGTAATCGTAGTTTCCTGGCCTCCATGTTGCGTACCTGTAGAAATAAACACACTGCCAACCTTGCCTACTAACTGTCTGGAAGCCCATAATCCGCCAGTTTGATCGAGAAAATTTCGCATCTGTGCACACATATTACCAAAGCGTGTTGGAGTGCCAAAAATGATCGCATCATATTCCGGTAATTCTTTGATCGAGGCTAGGGGTGCAGTCTGATTAAGCTTTGCACCTGCTCTACATGCTGCATCGTCCGACATTAAATCAGGAACTCGTTTAATTGTTACATCAATTTCATCTACGCTGCCCGCTCCTTCTGCTACAGCATTTGCCATAGTCTCTATATGACCATACATGCTGTAATAGAGTATGAGAATTTTTGTCATAATGTGGATACTACCTTTTTGATTTTTTTAGATCAATACTTTTCATATTACAATACTAACTCAATGATAATAAACAATCACCGGAGGATAATATTTTATAGGTTGAGGGGAGAGCAAAGTTTGAGCGAAGATGAAAATTCTGTAGATGTAAATATAAAATCTCATTAGATGGCGATATTAATTAGAGCGTATCTGAAAAGGCATATTTAACCACGAAGCTCACGAAAAACACGAAGGAAAAACTTTAATATTCCTCTATAAGGTGTTATATTATAATTGGTTACAAAAACATAAACATCTCACAAAGGAATATACAAAGATATGTGTAAAACTAACTTTTACAAGATACTTTTTGGCATACCTGATACAAATTTGGCAAAATTAATAAAATTTTCTTTGGAAACTGGCAGACTTTATAATGAAATATACTCAAAGCAAAAAGGTTTTCGAAAAATTTGATAATAATCGTGTTCGATTTCTCGATATATTACCAAAATTTAGAATACCTTCGGTATATACAAAAGAATAGAATCAGATCTTGACAGAAAAGGTCTTGAGAAAAAGAAAATACGGATTCAGGACAGAATGTATATAGCAAAACAAACTGCAATATTAGGAGAAGAATTTATCTGTACTGACAATCTTGAGATCACAGTATCGGAACTTGAAACAGGAAGACCTAGAATTACAGCAGCAGAAGTGTTTATTTTTATTTGTCACAGGGGTTATTTTGATTCAGTAACTTCAGAAGAGGCCTGCGAGAGAATGATTGAATCGGTAAGCCTTCAGATATATTATCTTGACAGGAATAAGAAAATGCCCGGGCCAAAAACAATAAATGAAAATCTTAATGCTATAAGTAGCGAAACAATGGAATTTATTCATAAATGTCAGCTTGAACAGTTCCTGGATGAAGACCTTGATGATTTCAGTTATGCGGTTTTTGACAGTACTTCAGTAAATGCCTCCAGTTCCCGGCCTACTGATGCAGCTGTTATTTACAGACTGTTTAAGAGAATAAGAAAGCAGGCATCAAAATTTGACAGATTCGGATTGGATAATATAAGTGCCAAATATCCGACAAAGTGGCTTAAAATTCTTTCAGAGCTTCTTTTTAAGATAAACAACACAAAAGGAACCTCCGGCAATCCTAAGAAAGAGAAAATTAAACCTGATTATAAACAGTTTCTGAGAGCTTCACACAAAATGAATGAGTTCTATATAAAGCAACTTATGAGACTTGAACATGATATGAGGACAGTTGAGCTTAAACCGTCTGAAATGGAAAAACTTCTATATTTGTTTGAGCATTTAGAGGATGATCTTCTTGCAGTAAGTGCAGTACTGTATTATGCAGAGGAAAGAGTTTTTCTTGATAAAAAACTTCCTTCTTCAGAAAAAATGTTAAGTCTTTCAGATAAAACGGCGGCTTTCATAAAGAAAGGAAACCGTAATTCAGTTATCGGTTACAAGCCTCAGATAGGGATGTCTAAAAACGGTTACGTCAGTACTCTTATAATTGAACCCGGCAATGGATCAGATTCCGTTTATTTTGCACCTCTTGTAAAAAAACATATAGAAAATACCGGAGTTACTCCTCATCTTGTATCTGCAGATGACGGATATTCTTCTTCAAAAGGAAGAAGCGATGTCCTTGAACTGGGTGTTAAGGATGTAAGTTTCAGCGGTGCAGTCGGAAGAAAAATTCTTGGAGAAGAACTCTGGAACGATGAAAAATACACAGAAGCCAGAAGAAACAGGTCGGCTGTAGAATCGCTTATGTTTTCATTAAAATATACTGTGCATTTCGGAAGACTCAGAAGAAGAGGTATAGAAGCTGTAAAATGTGAAATGCTCGGAAAAATTATCGCATATAATTATCTGCATAAGATAGTCAGACTCGAAAAACTTGAAAAGTTAGCTGCTTAAAGGCAGCTAAACCTGTAAAAATTTGTGTTATTAAAATAATAACAGGAGGATTCTATTTAAATTTATATGAAAAGATGATTTTTTCCTGAATTTATCATCCGGGGGATGATAAATGAAATAAGAATATTTCCTGCGGTGCAAAACTTAGGAGAAATTATAAGGGGTAACGTCAAAACAATATATTGATAAATCCTTTTCAGAAATATTCTAATTAGTTTAATTGTTTTTAATTAAATCAATTTGTTGATGTTTTTATAATTGATTTAAGTTAGGATAGGGCTTACTTGTAACTAATAAATTTTAGAAAGAGAGGAGTACCTTTGGAATAGTTATGAAAGTAGATACTGATATAAGACATTCATATAGCTTTAAAACAACAGCAATACTAGTTGCTGCATCTGTAAGTGTACTAGTTATTGCTTACAATACGACAGCATTGATAAACGCGTTACCCGTTTTGCAACGTCAATTCAGAATAAACCCTTCTAATCTGCAGTGGCTTTTAAATTCTTATATTCTTGCGTCTGTAGCGTTGATGCTTCTGGCAGGAAAGCTTTACGATACATTTGACAAGAAAAATGTCTTTCTGTTTTCAATATGTGAATATATTCTTGCATCTATATTTATTGCTTTTGCTCCAAATACATTGTGTCTTGTTATAGGTAGAACTTTTCAGGGACTTGGTGCTGCTATGTTAGCTTCCGGTTCATTAACTATAATAAAGATTACCTTTATTGATTCAAAACTTCAGAAAGCAATATCAATGTGGTCAACTATTGCAGGACTGGGCTTTTGTGCAGGACCTTTTATAGGTGGTTTTTTGACGAGTCATCTGTCGTGGGAATATATTTTCTGGCTTGCTGTAGTTTTGCTTTTAATAGCCGGAACATTGATTAAGTTTTTCTTTTATCATGACAGACATGTTCTGTTAAAAGATGAATCATCATCTAAAAAAACTTCAATTGATATTCCCGGTATTGTCTTTATGGTGATAGGACTATTATGTGTGGTTTTATGCTTAGTTAGGGTAAATCAGTTTGGATGGAATAATTTATTAAATATTATTCTATTTGTTGTTGGTATTATCGCACTATTAATTTTCTATCGTATAGAAAAAAAAGCTGTAAGTCCTATTATTGATTTTTCTATTTTAAAAAATAAAACGATAGTATTTTGCCTGATCGGTTCTCTTTCTCTTTTTTCGATTATACTGATGGAAATACCATATCTGTTTAATTTCTATGCTCAGAGTGATTATATTCTTAAATATACTCCTTATGCTGCGGGATGTGCATTATTGCCGCTAAATATTTGTTATTTAATCGGATCATTTCTATCATCCAGATTTGTTAAAAGATTTAATTATTTTAAAACGATTATAATTTCTTTGGGATCACAGGCTGTCGGAATTTTTCTTCTTTCGTTTTTCGCATATTTGACTTCATATGCATATTTTATTGTGCCGTTTGCTATTATTGGATTTGGAGCAGGGCTGTCTTTTCCATGTTATTCACTTTTAGCAATTAATAAATCTCCTAAGGAGAAAACAGGACAGACTTCAGGTATTCTGAATTTGATAACATATTTTGGTGATTTATCCGGTATTACAGTTTGGAGCCTAATATTTTTTACTGCCGGTAACATATTACTGGTAAGAAATAGTTTTTTTAAAGATTTCAACTTTGGGAAGCTTAACAAAGTGGTAATTGGTGATAGTAATTTTATTAATGATATGTTTATGACTGTTTCCGGGATATCTAGGAATGATGTATTGACTGTTGTAAGAAAGGCGCAGATTTTCGCTTTCTCGGAAGCGATGTTTTTAAGTGCTGTAGTTATAGTCGTGATTATGATTTATTTTATTTTTTCATTTAGAAATAAAGAGCTTTAATATATTTTTTCAAAAAAAAATCACAAACAGGAAAATGATCTATTCATCTAGCGTTTATCCGTCTACAGTCTATCAGTCTCTGAGCACTTTACCCCTATGATTTTATTTTGATACGAACTTGTAGAAAAGCTTCAAATTAGTTTCCGGAAATTCCATTTCAGTTTCATTTAAAAAGTTCATCAATGATTGAATTATTTTATCTTTTTTATGTGATGAAGTGTAATGCAATTCAACCTTCAAAATATTTTTATCATATAGAGGAATAATATTTGCCGGTGTTTTGAAAATAGATTCTATTATGCTCTTTGCAGTATCTTTTTCATATTTTCCCAGAATAGGCATGATGACATTTGACATAGCTACTTCAGCTCTGTATGCAATCATTTTTATAATATCAATAAACTTTTTTCTACCCCCATGAAACTGAACAAATTTAAATTCCTCCGGCAATTCTTTGACAGTAATATATTTATCTGTATTCTTTCTTGTTTTTTTCTTTTCGGTAATAGTTTCTTCAAATTCAAGTATTTCTTTTGTTAACATTCCTTCTCTTTCTTCAAAGTTCCTGCGTTCTTTTTCTGTAGGGTTTTCCTTTAAAGTCAACTGCTGTCTTTTAAGTGTTCTTCTTGCCAGTTTTGCTCTTAATGAATTTAAATCTTTCTCCAGTTGTCTATATACCGGGTTTACAACTGTTTCTGTCTCATCTACATTTGTTTTTTCATATGAGTTAAGTGTATCTATATTATAATCTTGTCTTGCATATTTAAAAAAGTTTTCCTGAGATGTTCTACTCTGCATGTGACTGTATATGTATTCAGCTTTACTGATAAAATCTGTTGAAATTACTGACACCTGATGACCTGATTCAGTTAACTGTCTAACTTCTCTGCAATAAAAATCATTCGTTTTATCATATACCCTTTTTTCCGCTATTTTTGTTTTCTCTACATTATCAAAAGGGTGTATAACTTCAACTTCAATGAAATCATTTTCATCCCAGGCATCTTTTGGATATTTATTATATGTCTGACAGGCAATTCTGTGTTTTTCCCACAGGTCTTTGAAGAGTTTCATGCTATAGCCTTCTCTGTCAAAAATTATTAAAAACCTGTAGATATCAGGATTTTCAGCAAGTTCATATGCTGTCTTTTGACACGGCATTTCTTCAAGCAGTTTTGGTATTATTTTCGTCTGCAGTATTTCTATAAGCCCCTTTGAAAAAGGTGTTGTTACATTAAAAAATGGTGCCCCGTTCTGATCATTAATCCAGTAGTCGGTCATTCCGCGAAGACATAAATGCTGTCTTGATACATATCTTCTCGGCAGCTTTGTTTTTCCAAAATATGTTCTTACATGACCATCAACATAAAGCCTTCCTATAGTATCCTCATTTTTTTCCATCCAGGTGCTGGAATGTTCTGAAATCCATTTATCCAGATTTGCTTCATTCTGACCATGTGAAAGTTCATCTGCTTTTTCGCGCATGGTTTTAACAGCAGGAATACGGTCTATTCCAAGAAGCTTTCCCCATTCTCCGGGTGAAACATCACCAAGGCGGTTTATGTTTCCTACACGGGCCAGAACCATAAAAGCTATCGTCAGAAAAATATCATATATTCTATAAAAACCCTCTGAAAAATTGAATGAATTCATTGAATCAAGCAGACCGTTGGATAAAAGTGCAGGAACTGCAAGCAGTAAACCACCATTATCAATATCATAATTCTTATTAAATTCTGTAACTGCACTGACTCTGCCTAATGCTGCAAAAAGTCGTCCTGTGGTGTCTGTACACCCTTTGCCAAGTGCCTGACTGTTATCCTCTATATTGCGTTCTGATTTGGTTTTTCCTGTGAAGTTTTTTTTAGTGGTTCCAACAGCTTACCGGCATGTATGGCTTTAGATAGGGTGTTAACTTTTAATGACAGTTTTTCTGCTGTTTCTGAGCGACTGTGACCTTCATTTAAAAGGCACTGGGCTTCTGACAATACTTCAGACGTAAGAACTGTTCCACCTTTTCTAGTGTTTCTGGGTTTATAAAATCCGTCTATACCATCTTCTCTGAGTTTCTTAAGATTACGTTTTACACTTATTTCGCTTACTCCGAAAGCTTTTACAATCTCGCAGTTTTTACAGTGACCATTCAATATCAGTTGAGAAGTTGTTATATTAAAGCCGCGACGATCATCGTGTCGATGAAAACCTACAGGTGCACAATAAATAAAATAGTAAACATTACCATCTTCATTAAAATTATAGGATACGATGGAGTTTATGGTATTTTCTCCATATAAAAACAAAGGCAATAGTTGTTCCGCCATAATTCATCCTTTTTCTTTTTCTGTTTTTTTTGTATTCTAAAATTAATAGAGAACAACTAAAAATCCAATCAATTCAGAATTTATTGCCTATGGGACAGGTGTTCAGAGTCTAAAGTCTATTCAATTAAGGGACTATAACATGTGAAGCATTTGTAAGAGTTTCAGTAATTTCATACATATTGGAAATTATGCCTACTCTTACTTTATTTTTTACTTCATAGTAGTCTACACATGTGCCGCAAACGAATATATTGACACCCTCTTTTTGCAGAGCCTCAAGGCTTTCAACTACTGGTGAGTCTTCCAATGTCAGTTTAACTCCACTGTTATAAAAAATGATTGCAGAGGGAAGGGGGGCCACTTCTTTTAAATTGTTGATAAAAGCGCGTAATAGTATTTCTCCTAATTCTTCTGAACCTTCTCCCATTTTACAACTTTTGATACATATAGTATGTTTTCCTGTATCTGGAGTTTCTGCTTTAACTTGTGGTTGATAATTCAATGTTGTCCCTACACTTATACTGAAAGTTCCTTGCTCTTCTGTGCAGTTGAAACTAATACCATTATCTTTTAAGAACCGGGTAGTATTTTCATGTGCTGTTGTATCATTGATTAATAATGTGAAATTTTCTTTATGTTCCTTTAAAGCTTTTTTAAGTGCTATTAGGGGGAGTGGACAGCTTTTATTTCTTGCATCTATTATTTTATTGCTCATTTTATATCCTGTATTTGTTTATCCATTTAGCAATACCTTCAATTGAGTTAAAAGAAGATGTTGAGTTGGCCTTGAATCGACTGCTTTCTCTATGAACCATTTTTGTCAAAATCGCCCCGGGAGATATTTCCAGAAAAAATTCAGCTCCGCGCTCTACGGCATTCAGATAACATTTATGCCAATGAACAGTTTGACTGATCTGAGCAGACAAAGTTCTTATAGCAGCATTTTTGTTTCTTATCAATCTTCCGTTTATACCTGCTAGAACTGGAACTTTGGGAGTCGCAAAATTAACAGATTCCAATTCAACTTTAAATAATTCTGATGCCTTACTTAAAAACGGGGTATGTGATGGAATTTTTAGTGCAACATCTCTAATTTCAGCGATATGGTGTTCTTTGTCAATTATTACTTTTAAATTTTCAATATCTTTTGAAAATCCTGCAATAGAAAAATGCTCTTCTGCACTTTCAATCATTATCTTAGTATTTGTTCTATTGCACAGTTCCTGCATGATATCTTCAGTTATTCCCATTACTGCAATAACACTGATATTATCCGGAGTTGCTTCATCCATATATTGTGCACGTTTACTGCTTATTTTTAATAGCGAGTCAAAGTTCATGGAATCTGCACATCCGTAAGCTGCTATTTCTCCAAGGCTAAAACCTGTGAAAACTAATGGAGTCGGTATTGAGTTTTCTATTGTTTTCCAGATAGCATAGGCGTAGGTGCATAAAAGAGGTTGGGCGTATTTGTCTTCAAGGATTTCGCCCGAAACCATTTTTTCTATTTCAGCTGTTGTTAGTTTTAAAAAATCAGAAGCTTGATCTAAGTATAGTTTTGCAGATGGAGAGTTCTTTATTATATCAAACATGCCCTCATGATGATACCCCTGACCCCCAAATAAAATTGCATATTTCATATCATACCTGGAAATTTAGTTTAAGAAAAATTTTAAAACATTCATCAAAAAGTAAAAAAGGATGAATTGTTTTATGTTATACCAAGAACAGTGAATTTTTAAAAAATCTAACTGAAAGCCGAGTTAGATTTTATCGTATATAGCCAAAAACTAAAATACTTTCAGTATATTATAGTAAGTCCATATCTCTTTTGTCAATGTATTATATTCAATGTAAAATAGTTTTCTTTGGTCAAATGGTTAACTCTAAGAAAGATTATACCGAAGGTATTTTAGTTTTTTTGACTTTTTTGCAGCAATCTGACTCTCCCCTGAAACATCAGGGGTTATTTTTTTTGTTTTATATTTAAATTTTATTTTTCATTATAATAAATAAGACAAACGAAGTTGTGTTTTTTAGAGACTAAGTCTCCCCTACGGGATATAAAATTCACCAATGATAAAAACATAACACAACGTCTCACGCTAATTACCGGGGTAAAACCACCATAGAAGTGCCGAGCTTTTATATGTTTGCCTAATTTTCATATATTTAAATTATTTTATTGTTATATTGCTTTTTCAATGGGAACTAATTCATATCCCATATTCATTGCTCTTTTTTTTAGATTTTTATAGACTCTTTTTTTGTAGTTTTCATCATAGAAATTTATGTCCAGCGCCTTATATTCCTTTTGATTTTTTACCATATTATAAAATATTACTGCCAGCTTGGCTGCTGTAGCAGTAACGGCTTTTGGGCCTCCTGCTCTTGCCCGTATTCTCCTGTAGAATGCGCCGAGATAACTATTGCTGTTTTTAAGAGATGTGGCTGCCATTCTTAAAGCGGCTGCAGCACGATTGGATACTTTTCTGGTTTTATTTTTAGAATTTTCCCTCCACTTATTTCTTTATTTACGCATAATCCGAGCCATGATTTAAAATGCTTATCTGTCTCCCATTTGCTTAAATCTGTTCCTACTTCTGTAAGTAAAGTAAGCACTGTTGTAGACTGAAGGCCATGAACCTGCGTTAAATCAACACCAAAAGCTTCATATAAATATGGCCTTAAATTAAAATTAGGCTGATTTGAATTTGATCTTTTAGTTCCATCGGTTGCCGGAGGAGGTGGTACAAGATTGCTGTCTATTTTTTTATTAAGTTTATCAAGAAGATTTTTTATTTCTCTGTCACACTCAAGTATCTGATTCTGCTCAAATTCATAAGCTTCATAACTTTGCTTAAGCATGAAAATATGCTCATCTCTATAATCTCCTTCAAGTGCTGATGCAACCTCTTTTTCTGTAGCTCTCAAACGTCCGTCTCTAAGTTTTGCAAGCTCTGATGGACTCCTTTCTCCATTCAGTATTTTTCTAATTATTGCCATGCCTGTTTTTCCTGTTATATCCGATACAGCTTTGTCAAGTCTAATATTTGAAAGCTGAAGTGCTTTTTGCATATGTTGAACATGACGGCTCAAATCTCTTATCATATTATCCCTATGACGTTTTAATGAACGAATCTCACAAATCGAATTTTCAGGACGAAAAGAGGCTTTCAACAAACCGTAGGAATGAAGACGCTGAATCCACTGACAGTCATAAATATCCGTTTTAGGGCGTCCGGCTACGCTTTTTAAATGCCTGGCATTTACAAGTATCACTTCAAAACCAAACTTTTCAAGCATTTGATAAACTGGTATCCAGTATACTCCTGTAGATTCCATTGCTATACTTGTTATTCCACATTCTTTAAACCACTGGCACATTCTTTTCAATTCTCCAGTATAAGCTCCAAATTTTTGAACATTTTTTTCTGTATGAGTTGCAGGTACACATGACCAGTGAAATTCTGAGCCAATATCTATGCCTGCTGTATCAGGATTCAACATTGTCATTGCATTTGTTATTCTGATTCTTGACTTATTAGATTTCTTGCCATAACTTTTCATAGTATTTCTCCAGCTTTTTTTGTTGTTGATTAAAATATAATTTAAGCCTGGAGAAATCTAACACAGAGTGTTTCTGTTAGATAAAACTTCGATTTTTCCGAAGACTGACGCTAATAACTGTTTTAAATAAGACAAAAATACAGTACATGCCAGCATGTCTGCACAGCCACCTGGACTAAGCTGTTTTTCTATGAAAGATTGATGTATCCTTTTTGCAGTAGTATACCAATTTTGATTATAAACACCATTGTTTTTTAAGAACGAAGCTGCTTCATTTCTAACAAAACTAAGTGCCTCTTTTCCGCCTCGAAATAAGATGTTCGTATCGTCCAGAACAGATAAAATTTTAAAAAAAGTCTGTATAAGGGAACAGTTCCAGTTTTCTGTCATTTTTAAAGTATGCTGTAGACATGGCAGAGCTATATTAAATATTATGGGAAAACCGTCGGCAGCTTCTTTTAATATCCCATTGGAGTTATAACTGTTTACTACCTTTCTTCCATGAGTAGTATTTGGAATAGGGTGATTAATAATATCATTGCTCCAGGAGTTAAGTAGTGTATTTTGTATTGATTCGGGGGTAAGTGGTATATTGTTTTTTAAAGTTTTAACTGTTGCTGCAACTAATAATCCTAAAGAAAATATAGCTCCTTTATGTGTGTTGATATCATTTGTAGCTGTTAACATTTTTTGTTCTGCTTTTATTCCTATATCTACCATGTCCTGAAAGCTGCAATTAAACATTACAGCATCTGCAATGTTTGTGAAATATTCATATAGGGTACTAATACTTTTAGTAAAAGTTATACGATCCATATCTTTATGACTTCCGGTATCATAAAAGCTTACCAGTCCAGGTTTAGGATAGGAGATAAGTTCTGCATATAGAGCCTTGCATGCAAGAAAAGCTAATTGTGTCGATAAGTGATTTTTTTTTGATATAGGCATAGAAGATAAATTTGGACTATACCGAATTGATTGCAATTTTTTAAATAATTCTTTTTTATGGATTAAATCCACAAGGTTTCTGGTTTTTATAATTACCTGCTTTGATGTGTCGAAAAATTCTTCTGAAGAGAAGAATATACTGTTTTCTATACAAAATTCGCAGTCTATTTTTATGTTGGACATCAGTTCCCATTTGTTAAAGATATCAAAACAAACACACATACTGTCTAAACTATCGGTATAAACAATTAAGTCCAGATCAGAATTCTGTCTGATATGAGGCTCTTGTGTTATGCTCTGCCATAAATATGAACCGAAAACACCCGGTTCAGATAAACCGGCATCAGTGAACATATTTATTAAGAGATTCAATTTATCTGAATATTGTCTGGGAAGGTTTTCTGTAACTTTAGATATAAATAGGGGAGGGCAGTATTTATTAATATCTTCTTTATTGGCCTGCACAGAGTAACGTTTAGGCTTTTTGTTTTTTGATTCAGGTGTACAGCAGTAGCCAAGATTAAAGCGATCCATTTGGCTTGGGGTAAATCTGGCACATACAAAAGGCAGATCATTTTCAATGTGCTTTTGTATGGTGTTTATCTGATCCAATGAAAGATTGGAATAATCAAAATTTGATTTTAGCCAGACGAGCCAATGGCGATTAATATCTTCGATATTCATAATTTAAAATTCTTTGATAACACATTGTTCAGCCGAATCTAATCGGCTGAAAACAAAGCTGCGAATCAAATCGCAGCACTCCATAAAATAACAAAAAACGATTAAGCGTAACTAGGAGTGCGATGATTAGATTCATCGCTTTCAATAATGCCGGTTTTTCCGGCAATAGCATACATTCAGTACTCCAAAGAGCTTTGTTCATAAGATCTAAACTATAGAGAGGAACACTGTGGACTGTCTTGAACATTGATTAACTATTAATAACTTCATTACATATTTTGTAGGATAGTGTTCTTCCTTCTCTTTGCAGGCCTAATAGACTTCTATTATCTGTACGTTCTGTTACTTCTATTGCCTCAGCAAGTTTCTCTGCCACTTCGTGGTCATGCCATATATCCATTATTCCACCCAACTTTTCAAAGTTTTCAGCTCCGGGGGCAAATGTAGCACAGGTCTTACTCAGTTCTTCTAATTTCTCAATAGGAAGAAGTGTAACTTTTGACATAGCTTCGAGGGTCATTTCACCAATATTTGATGACTTCAAACCATAGGTCTGATCAGCAGAAAGTCCCAACGCAAGTATAGCCGCACCCCAACCGTATCCATAAACTATTGAGATAATATGATGTCCATTATTTCTTGCTATCTGAAGAGTCTTGAGCATATGTGAAACGTATGCATTCAAACCTAAAGCTTCAGCTTTTCTACTTAATTTTTGGCCTTTTGTATCACAGAGTAATATTATCGGTATTCCTGGGTGATTTTCAATTGTTTCTACTATGTGTTCAGAAATATTAAGAACCATTTCTGGGGTTAATTCTGCACTTTCGGTTGTTCCAACAACAGATACAAGATTTTTATTGACTTTTGCATATCCTGTAATGGTGTTGTTTTCAATTTTTGTTTGATGTTCTACTGGAAAGAGGTTTTCTAAAAAATTATGTGCATCCATTACCTAACCTCCTTTAAAGCGTTGTATTCTTCAATAAATTTATCGTCTTCCATTGACGGGATGTTTTTCGGTTCCCTAAAACCGGCTTTCTCCCATATTTCGACAGAATCATTGCAGTCTGAATATTTTTCTAATCTTTCTTTCAGCATTTTCTGTTCCTGTTTAATATTTTCCAAATTAAGGAGCTTAGGCTTGTTTATAATATTTGATGCTTTCTCCCGAAATGATTTAATAGTATCTTCTGCATAATCGTCCGCATCTCCCAGTATATATCTGTTTTTGCCGCCGAATGTTCTCCAGACCAATGATTTGTCCTGGGAGTCAAACTCTTCTACTCCTTTATTTGTTTCTATTACAACAGGGCCTGATATACCTAGGCGTCCTTTTTCATTCATTATGACATAATCAAAACATTTAGCAGATAAAGCAGCGCCACCGTAACATCCGACCGAACCGCCTATTAATGCTATAGTGTTAATTCCGGCAGTTCGGGCATCCAGAACAGCTCTGCTCAGTTCCGAAGCGGCCAGTAGTCCAATATTTGCTTCATCCAGTCTTACTCCACCTGAGTCAAAAGCAACAATCACCGCTTCGGGTTTTTCTATTATTGCTTTTCTAAAAAGGCCTATAAGTTTTGCTCCATGAATTTCTCCTATGGTACCACCGGAAAAACCACCCTGTTGTGCGGCAATAAACACTTTATGTTTGTTTAACGTTCCTGAGCCTATTACAACACCATCATCGAATTCAACAGGTTTCCCTATCATTTCTAGATGTGGGCTTGTAAGATGTTGGGTCGGATCAAGTATTTCTTTAAATGTATCTTTATCCAAAAAGTTGTCTATCAGTTTTCTTGCATCTGATTCAGAGTATTTGTTCTTTACTAAAGTATATGTTTTCATATGAGAACCATAGTTAATTATTTATTGTTGAAATTTCCTCAATGGCCTGTCTTAATCTAAGACTTACTACAGCAGGAACTGCACCGCTATCGTTTATGTAGAATTTTAAACCTCCGGACTGGTATTCTTCGGCAATGTCAGTTATGACGGCCTGCCATGTTTCTTTATATCCTTCAGCTGTAGTCTTAATTTCAAAAACTGCTTCATCTTTTTTGCCATTGCTTTCCACCAAAACCTCAAGGTTTCCCGATGCTACTACACCTGCGACAAAATAAGTTTTTTTAGCAGAATTTGAATTGTTTGTTTTAACTTTAAAGCTATAATTTTCCATTTTCTATCCTAAAAAGTAATTGTTAACTGTTAATAGATGATTGATCATTGAATATCACCAGTCTCTGAATTTTACCGGAGGGTTATACAAGCCTCCTGAACATTTTACTAAATCTCTGATATTTCTTGCTGCCAATAAATCTCTAGTTGCGTCTTTTAAACGGATACCAAGATCCTCAGGCCTTATAATTGCTCCGCGTTTTCTAAGTTCTTCAACAAGATCTTTATTTCTCTTAAGTCCAACAGGTGTATATCCGGCAATACCCCGGATAGCCTGTTCTCGTTCATGCAAGTTGCGACAGAGCAGCAGATTGGCTATGCCTTCTTCTGTTACTACATGAGTGACATCATCGCCATAAATCATAATAGGAGGAGATTCGATGTTCATATCTTTAGCAACAGCTGTTGCATCAAGTTCTTCAACGAAGCTTGGATGACCTGCTTCCTGAAAAGTTTCTATCATTTGAAGAACTAATCTTCTCCCACGGAAAATTCTGGGATCTGTCCCTGCTTCACGTCCGGCCTGTAACATTGCTGGACTTTCATGTCTGCGTCCACGATTGTCGCATCCGAAATTTGGAGCGCCGCCGAATCCGGCTAATCTTCCTTTGGTAGCGGTAGAACTATTACCGTAGATATCCATCTGGAGTGTTGCGCCTGTAAATATGTCAATGCCGTAATGTCCTCCGGTTTGGGCAGAAGCTCTACCTGAGTGCAGCACACCATTAATTCCTGTGAAGAAGATATCAGTTCTATTTTTTACATACTCTTCCATGCCGACTTCTCCTCCCGGAGAAAATATTGATTCAACCCATCCATCTTCAATTGCAGGTATCATTGTTGGATGCGGATTTAATATCCAATTTCGGCATATTTTACCTTTAAGTCCCAATTGATTTCCATATGTCGGCAGAATTAACTCTATAGCAGCTGAGTTAAACCCAACACCATGATTTATTGTTTTAACTCCATATTTGGCATAGATACCTTTCAGTGTCATCATTGCCATCAGAATTTTTATTTCATTGATATTGGCCGGATCACGTGTAAATAATGGGTCGATACTGAATGGTTCGGGGCTTTCTACAATAAAATCAACTAAATTAGCAGGGATGTCTATCTGTTTAACCTTGTCTACTATTTTATTAGCCTGAACTATAACAATTCCTTTACTGAAAGCTGTTGCTTCTACTATTGTCGGAGTATCTTCAGAGTTATTTCCTAAGTAAAGGTTGCCGTTTTTATCTGCCTCATCAGCACATAATAGGGCTATTTTTGGAGTTAAATCTGTGAATAACCTTCCGTATAATTCCAGGTATGTATGAACTGCGCCGATTTCTATTGATTTAGATGCAATCATATCTGCAATTCTTTTTGACTGTCTGCCACAGTACGCGAAATCAACTTTTTTAGCTATGCCAAGATCAAACAGGTCAAGGTGTTCAGGAAGGGCTATTGTTGATTGAATCATATGTAAATCATTAATTACATCAGGGTCTACTTCTGTAAGTTTTTGGGCTAAAAATGTTGCCTGCTTCTGATTATTTCCTTCTATGCAAACTCTGTCACCTGGTTTTATTACTGTTTCCAAAAGCCGGACAGTATTTTCAAACGTGATAATTTTGTTGTCAGCGAATGCTGAAGCCTCTTCTAGGCGTTTTCGTTTTTCATTAATTTTTTTGTTCATAGTTTACCGCTGGTGTTTGTTATTTGTTAATGCTAACAAGGATTCTTAGTTAGAAACTTATCTTAGAAGTTTAATAAATTTTTAATTGCATCATCTACTTTTATTGTCTTTTTCTTGTTTTTCTGACCGGACTGATTCTGGCTTTGACTGCTTGTCTGATACTCATCGCTACCCCCAAGTATGTTTAAGACATTAGAAACTGTATTTGTAATATTTTGTGTAGTAGAACTGGAATTAGACTGATTACTTTGTGTACTGTTTGTTGAAGTTGGTTTAAGCAAATCTACAAAGTTATTTTTCTTTATCTTGTCGATAGTGCTAATAACTGTTCCAGTCGTTTCCAGACCGGTATTTATTAGTGTTTTAGTGTTTTTTTGAAATAATTGTGCTGTCAATTTTGCAGTATCTGTTTTTGGATTTTGAATTGTACCGCCTATTTCAAGAGGAATTATTATTCCTGCGAGAATGGTATTTGTTTTTAAATCTAAAGCTTTATTATTCATATTGATGAGACCATTGATTTTCATTTCTGTTACAGGACTGTCTGCTTCACCGAAAAAGTCAAAGTTTTTAATATCAATAAGACCTTTCTTCAATTTGATGTTTAGATCTCCATTTACAAAATCAATACGTTTTTTCCGGTTGAACATGTCATCTATTTTTCTCATTGCACTTGCTATATTTCCTGTTACAAATTTTAAAGCGGTACTTGATGCCAGGTTTGCAATTATTCTTATCGGGAAGAACAGTACTTCTATGATATTTTCATCTCCAACATTTATCGGTACAGAAACCTTTGACAGATCTGATGTTATTTTTCCATCCATTGTTTTGAAATCATAAAGATTATTTCCAGATAAATTAATCTTTAATTCATTTAAAGTGGCTTTGGTTTTATTATAAGGCTGTTGTACTAATGTTTTTAAAAATGGATCAAGTTTTAGATCTTTAACATTTGTTTTTAGCTTGAATGGTATTAAATCAGCAGTGCTTTGCTTGCTTGTAAAGTCGAGAGTAGAATAACTTACTTTATTTGAGTAGGCAACTTCAATATTAGAATGTAGGCTGCTCGGTAAAAGTTTAGGTGAAATGGTTACAGTGTTATCTGTTGATACTTTTCCTGAAAGCTTATTGTCAACTAAATAATTCAGGCTGGCGCTTATATTAGCCGGAGTAGATGTTTTGATTCTTTTTGAAGTTATATTGATATTTGATAAAGCTAGTTTCCTATCAGATATAATATTTAGTTTCATCTTAGTGATGATCAGATCTCTAATATCCAGATCAGTATCGTTTGTTGTGCTCTTTGCAATTTGTGTCGAGTTAGAATTTTCTGTATTGTTAGTTGAGTCAAAACCTCCATTTTTAGTTTTCTTGCTTTTTGCTTTCGTTGAACTGTTTTTCTTATATAGTGTGATTTCTGCATTGTTCATATGTAGTAAATCAATATAATATTTTTTGTCAAGAGCTCTGGCTGCATCAAGTTTTACATCAATATCAGGTATACTTAACAGATAGTTATTTTTATCTTTAATATCGATATTGGTTGCAGTAATTCGAGTTTCAACTGCTATATTCTTCCCTTTTTTAAAGCCGGTTTTCAAACCGTCATGACCATCTGCTGAAAGACTTATTTTAAGTTCTTTTGCTCCGCCTTGTAGGTTTTGCATGTTAGTGCTTAGTATTGGTGTAAGAGGTGATACTTTTAAGTTTTTTATTTCTATATTTGCGCTCTCAGAGCTGTCATTGTTGTTGTATTTGATATCAATAGGAATCTGATTGTCATTCAGAATCAGGTTTATTTTTGAATATACCTGTTCTGGTTTTGCCATATTTTTTGCTGTGATCTGTGCGTTGCCTGCCGCAGATCCGCTGAGCTTTTTGGTGTCCTTTATATAAACGAAATCTGTGTTTAAAATCAATTTATATTTATTTGAGTTGTCCTGGGTTAATTTTAGATTTAAACCGTTTACTTTGGATGTTTGGCCTTTAGAATTATATTCCCCATTTAAGTTTTGAATAGTTATATAGTCAATTAACGGTTTACCCAGCAATATGCTTGATAAATTAAAACTGGCTTTTAAAAGATTATTTTTTACAGCAAAATTGTCTGCTGAATTTACATTAACTTTATCTAGTTCAACTAATGCTATGACTGGTTCTGATGTAGATTTAAGGTCATTTATATTGTCTCCTGATGCGGTTATATTGATATTTTTGATATACCCAGTTGTGTTATTGTATGGGACCGGGAAAAATGCCTGTGCTAAAGGTTTAATTATAAGATCTGATGCTTTTAGTGAAAAATCAAAAGAATCATCATCTTTTGTATTCAAATTGATATTTAAAGGAGTTTTTGTGTTGTCCAGGTCTATCAATGATTGAGATTTCAGGTAAATAGGGAAAAATTTACTATTTACTTTGAAAACAGTATCACTTTGAAGTCCTCCTTCAAAATTTTTACTATTATTTTTAAATGCCAGTTTACAGTCAAAGGTTGCTTTACATTCCTGTTCAGGTTCTATATTAGGAATATCCAGATTAAGACCGTCAATGTTAGTTATGTTGTTTCCATTTTTCAATGTTATATCAACATTGTTAATCGCAATATCATTTAAAGATATTCTGTTTAATATGGATACTTTTTCAGGGGTTTCCTCTATTTTTACCTGTTGAATATTTTCCTGTTTTCTTTTGGGTTGTCCTTCTGTATTGTTTGAATATGATGAGGATGCTTTTTCTTGTGTTTCCTGAACAAATACTATTTTTGCATCATCTATTTTACATGAGTTAATTTTTATACTTTTATTTATAATTTTATTTAGATCAATGTTAATACTAATATCTGGAACTATTGCAGAAATTTTATCTTCCTGGTTAATTTCAATATTTTTTGCTGATAATACTGTTTCAAGCGGAATATTATTTCCTTTCTTTAAACCGTTTTTTATAGAATCCAGGCTTTGTCCTGAGATGTTTAAATTCAAGCTTGCAACTCTTGCATGGAAGTTTTTTAGCTTATTTTCTAACAATGCGGAGAATGGGGTTAAATCAAAGTTCTCCAGATCGATTGATGCCTTCTCCATTTTGTTATTGTTTTTGTAATAAAGATTTAGCGGCATTCTTTGTCCGTTGGCTACTATAACAAATGAAGATGTAACTTCCTGTGGGTTTATAATATCTGGAGCTTTAGCAGAAAGTTTTCCCGATGCTGATCCTTTGATTATTTCTTTATCCTTTTCGAATATAAAGTTGCTGTTAAGTATGGCTTTATATTCACTATTGTTTTCATTTGTTGTAAGTTTGAGATTAAAATCTTCTATTTTGATTCGCTGGTCTTTATTGATTGTATATACAGTATCAAGATTTTTTATTAAAGTTTGTCCAGGTTTAGGAGTTCCTTTTATAACAGATGCCATATCTATATTGAATAGAAAACTCTGATTTTTTAGAGAGAAATTTCCAGGTGATGAAATATCAGTTCCTGTTATACTTATTTTAGTACTAATCGGAGATGATCCTGATCTTAAATCATTAATATCATTTCCTGTTGCTTCTATATTGATGTCTTTGATAATTCCTTTTGTATTGTTGTATCTGCCGGGGATAAAAGCTTTTGCAATCGGAGTAAGAAAAATATTTGATGCTGTAAGTTCGAAATTAAATTTTTTACTGTTTTGGGTGTCAAGGCGTAATACCAATGGGGTTTTATTGCCATTCAGTTCGATGATTGAATTTGAGTTAATACTGGTTGGTAGCAGTTGTTCATTCAGAGTCAAGTGTGTACTGCTTTTTACAGATCCTTTTATAAGTTTTTGTCCTTCTTTGAGTGATATGTTTCCGTTAAGGCTTATATCACTTGTCTCATTGGGTTCCAGTTTTGGTATATTTATGTTTAAATTTGTGATTTTTGTCAGAGTGTCATTGTTGTGTACTATTAAGTTAATATTTTCAAGTTTAATATTATTAAGCGATAATTTATAGGATTTATTTTTTGAGATTGTCTTGTCTTTTGAACTACTTTTTTCTTTTGTTACTTTTTTTGTTGCGGGGGCATTTGCTGAGTCTAGTGATAAATCTATGTGCCCGTTTTTCATAAGAAAACTTTTAACGTTTATCTTATGACTGAAGATTACATCATAAATACTTGTTTTTAACGTCAGTTTATCAGCCGTTGCTGTTAGAGAAGAAGACTGATATTTGAGTTCATCTATATCTATTGATGAGCCTAATAATGATATTTGAATTGAATTTAGGTTTATTTTAGAATCAGTTTTTTTTGCTACAATTGGAAGAATAATATTCTTTATACAATATTGACTGGTTCCGAAGTTATAAATTGCGAGTAAGGCGGCGATTAAAACAATTATAATTATTAAAAACATTTTCCCCTTTTTCTTCATGTTAGCTATCCTTAGTTATAAAGACCTCAAAAAATTGCTTAATAAATAAAAATACTATGTTTTTGTAAAAAAAAATAGTTTAAGTTGTGTTAATATCTAAATGATTTAAAAAAACTGATATACCAGAGGTATTTTAATTTTTGGCTATATACTGAGAAATCGAATTTGATTTTTATAGAGTTTTTCGAAAACTCAATCGTTTTGAGTATAGAATGTGGTTTTGTCAAGTCCTGATTAAAAGTTGACAGTTTTTATTTCTATATTTTTGTCTTTGTTTTAAAATAATTATCTTCCGTATTGCAAGCTCGATTATTTTGCATTACCCATAGAGTTATCAATATTTTTGTCAATGCTGCGAGAATGGGCCCGCCCAGCTCGTCGGAGCAGTGTTGGCAAAACTGTTGGTAACTCGTACTCTGCATCCCGCTCATGGGCCGGATTTCTGCAATATCCACGCAAACTGTTTAATATCAATATCATAACAGAATATTTTTCTATGCGGCATTTTTGTGTACTTCAGCAGGTACACGATAATTCAAACTCATGTGTGGCCTTCTGGTATTATATAACTCAACGGCCTGGTAAAAAGCTACTCTTGCCTGTTCTTTAGTCTTAAATGTATGATCGAGTTCATATTCCTGTTTAAGAATTCCATTAACCCTCTCTGCCATTGCATTTTCATAACAGTGATTTATTTCTGTCATGCTAACAGTTAAACCTTTTTTAGTCAGTCTGTCAACGTATGAGTGACAACAATATTGACACCCCCGATCTGAATGATGTATAGGATGCTTATCCTTTGGCAAATTATTTAATGCCTTATCCAGTGCTATAAGACAACCGGTACTTTCAAGACTGTCTCCTATATATGCTCCGACAATCTTACGCGAATACATATCTGTTATAAGTGCAGCATACATAAAATCTTCATCTGTCCTAATATAAGTTAAATCACTGCACCATGCCTGATTTGGCTCTGTAATCTCTGCATCCTTAACAAGGTTGTGAAACACAGGAAGGCAATGCCTGGAATTAGTTGTTTTAGGAGTTGATTTCTTCTTTTCAATGAGCAGACCGTTTTCTCTGAGTACATTAAAAAAACGATCACGACCTATGGAAATACCTGAATCATTCAGGTTTCTTTTTATTAAATTTAAGACTTTCCTGCCTCCTAAACGAGACTGTTGCCTGCGTTCATTCTTTACAAGTTCAATCATTAAATTTGTATCTATTTCTTTTTTACGGTGTCTCTTTCGTTCTTTGTAATAATTCTGACGGGACATTCCAACTTTATTACAGATTGTTCTTAATGAAATATATGAACTACAGGATTCTCTTATTCTATGAGTTAACGTAAATTTCGTTTTTTTTTTGAATTCATCAGGATCAGATATATTACCCGCTTCGCAGGCCATCTTAAAATATTCCTTCTCTATTATTAAATCCAGATGTGCATCGGCAAGTGCCTTTTCAAGCTGCTTTATCCTTGCTTTCTGTTTCTTTAACTCATCTTTTTCATCAACTGTTTTCACTTTTACCACCTTGCACAATAAATGATTTTTACCATATTTCCGAAGCCAGCATTCGATTGTGCCACAACCTCTTATTCCATAACGTATGCGTGCCTCATAAACACATGATAACTTACCTGATTCAAGTTCATTTACAACTTTTAACTTGAAAGCTTCGCTGTAACGAATTACTGTTTTACCCATAGCTCCCTCCTAAATTTAGATTGTTTATATGACAACCTATATCAGGACAAGACAGAACTGTTGTACTGGAAAATACTATACTTAAAAAGGATAAAAAAATTAGATATTACAATAGCATATTAAGTGATAAGATTACGCCTGTATTTGATAGGAAACAAGAGCAGATTGCTGTAGTAAATACGTATATGCTGCCTGAAGCTGATATTGAGTATATCGGTATCAACCAAAATAGATGGCTTCAATTTTATGAGTTAACAGATTATGGAGATGTAAAAGACCAGAAATTTGATATAAAATATGTTATGCAAATAATGCAGTGTCGTGCGAGTGCAGCATTAACAAAAAAAGGTTTTTATAACATATATAATTCTGATACATTGATGTCTCTGGTTTATAAGATTGGAGAAAATAACTTTTTTATCGCGTTTAATCCTGTTCCTCAAAAAGCGACTATGAATTATCTTGAGTTTTGCTTTGAGTAGAAAACTCAATTTTAAGAGAGAGATTAATATGTTAGTTTAGGATAAAAAAATGAAAGAATTAAAATCAATACAGACAAATCCTTTTCAGAGGACAGGAAAACTGAAAAAAAAGAATTTTTACGACAAATATGGTAAAATTTTTACAAAACATACTTTTTCGGAAGGCATAAAAACTGTTCCGGTTATGAAAGAAAGCGGGGAACAGTGGTCAAGAGAAGATAAGCCTACAAGTGTTGAAATCAGTGGCTTTGAGACCAATGAGGTTTTAAAACAGATATCTACATTAAATTTGAAAAAATTACTTAAGGCCTGTGAAATATTAAGGGTTTCAAGCTGGGGTAAGACTAAAGATGGAAAAAGCTTTAAATGCAATGAAGACCAGCTGGTTTCAAAGTTAAAAAAATCTTATGTGAAAGAAAAGTCTCCACATAGAAAGTTGAAATTTGAAGAGACTGTAATGGGGGTAAAAAAACAGTAATTCGTATAATTTCAAGTATAGATAATTTTTTGTCTATATGTTACAATAATAATTACTTGTGAAAAAAACTTTATTTGACCTGGTACGAACTTTTTTCTGTAATCATATAAGCAAAATATTATTTATATATCTACAATGGAGTCTAAAATGGAAGAACAGGATACAATTTTTATCGGGATAGCAGGTGGTACTGCAAGCGGAAAGTCTACCGTTGTTAAAAAGATAATGAAAAAGCTTGTTAATCGCAGGCTGATTCAGATAGATCAGGATTCTTATTATAAGGATTTCAGTGCATTGTCAGCGGAAGATAGGAACAAGATAAATTTTGATCATCCCAGAGCGATAGATTTTCCTTTACTCATCAAGCATGTGGAAGACCTGAAGAACGGTAAAACGATAGAAAAACCTGTATATGATTTTACCACACATTTGAGAACAAAAGATACGACTACTATTAATCCGACTAAAATTATTATATTAGAAGGAATTCTTCTCTTTACGAATAGAAAAATAAGAGAGCTGTTAGATCTTAAAATTTTTGTAGACACAGCCTCTGATATTAGATTAATGCGCAGGATAGAACGTGATATTAAAGAAACGCGGTAGAAACTCTTGATAGCGTAAAAAAATCAATATTTTCAAACAGTCCGTCCAATGCATATACAGTTTATTGAAACCTACAAAAACAGTTTTGCTGATATCATAATACCAAGCGGTGGTAAAAAACAAAGCTGCGATAAATATGATTATTAGCGGTATCAAAGATCTGCTAGGTGACAGCTAAAAGTGGATACTGATCCTTTCTTTCTGCATTATAGATGACTTGTATGTAAAAATATACAAAACTTTCCATGATCCTGTTTTATTATTGTCTTTATAAGATATATAATAACAGGATTATTTTTTTTTATTTTAATTTAACTAAGGAGAAATTTATAAAAAATAATGGATACTAAAGTAAGATTTGCTCCCTCTCCGACGGGTAATGTTCATATTGGTAATATCAGAACTGCTATTTTTTAACTGGCTATATGCAAGACATACAAAAGGAAAAATTCCTTTTACGTGTTGAAGATACTGATAAAGCAAGATCAACTCAGACAGCAATTAATAAAATGCTTGATTGTATGACATGGCTTGGTCTTGATTATGATGAAGATATTTATTATCAAAGCAGACATGAAGAAGAACATCAGAAAGCAGCAGAAAAGTTGATTTCTGAAAAAAAAGCGTATCATAAACCTGTACCTGAAGGTGAAAATAGTCCTGTTCTTTTTAGGATTCCCTGGGATGTTGAAAGTTGCCCTAATGTTAGATCTGTCGATAATATCGAATACAATATTCATGTTGATGTTCCTGTGGAAATAGGACTGTACCGGTATTAAATTTGCACAGATAAGTAAAAAAGGGGAAAACCTGTTGAATTTTACGGCTGCCTGGCAGGTTTCAGAAAAACTGAAGATTTTTGATCAGAATGAGAGTGTTGTTTTTTGATCTTGAAGATAATATTGAAGCTATACTGAATGAAGAAAAATCTTTTAAATTAGAAAACTGTACAAAAGTTTCTTTTTTAAGGCATGAAGTCTTTTATAATGATCTTATCAAAGGTGAGCTGGCAAAGCCTTTGGATACAATTAAAGATCTTATTATTGTAAGAAATGATGGATCACCGGTATTTCATTTGGCTAATGTTTGTGATGATGCTGCACAGGGTGTTTCGCATATCATCAGAGGTGATGACCATGTTGAAAATACATATCGTCATATACTTCTGTTTCATGCTTTAGGATATAAAGTACCACAATATGCCCATATGCCTATGATTGTCAATAAGGCTGGAAAACCATATAGCAAAAGAGATGGAGATGCATTTGTGGGTGATTTTTAAAGAGAAGGGTTTTTTTGCCTGAAGCTCTTTTAAATTATTTGTCGCTTCTTGGCTGGTCCCCAGGTGATAACAGAGAAAAAAATGACAAAGGAAGAAGTGGTAGAAGCTTTTTACTCTGGAAAGAGTAAAAAAGTGCACCTGCACAGTTTGATTCAAATAAGCTGCTGAATATGAATGGCATGTATATGGCTGAACTTTCTCATATAAAATTTCTTCAATCTGTTTATGATGAGACAATAAAGCAGCAATGGGGTAATAATATTGAGAGTACAGCATTGTTTGAAAGTGTGGCAACGCTGTTTCATTCCAGGACGAAAATATTTACACAGGTATCTGATTGGAAGTATTTTCTTTTTTGATAATTCTCCATTCTTTTTCGGAGATGAGGAAAGTATTGCAGGCATTGAGGAGCCTATGTTCAACTACGATATAAAAATCATTAAAAAAAGCCCTAAAAAAAGATGAGGTCAGAAATGGTTTTAATATCTTTTAGTAATAGTCTTAAGGTGACAGATGATTTTAGTATTGATTCAATAGTTAATTTGATTCATAATGCAGAACAATCTGCTGGTTTGGATGAGGGAAAATTGAACCAGGGTTTAAGGATTGCATTGACCGGGATGAGATCTGGTGCAGGATTGCATGAAACTATTGAGTTGTTAGGAAAAGAACGTACAGAACAGCGCATAGAAAAGGTTCTGGAAGCAATTGATAAGATTAAATAGTAAAGAATATATAACTATGGATAACAATAATACTGAAACAAATAATGAATCGGTTGATTTTATAAGAGCTATAATTAAAGAAGATGTAAATAACAGTAAAAATAATGGAAAGGTAGTTACAAGATTTCCTCCCGAACCTAACGGTTATTTACATATTGGGCATGCTAAAGCATTTTGCCTTAACTTTAGTATAGCTGATGAATTTAATGGTAAGTGTCACCTTAGATTTGATGATACAAATCCGGTAAGGGAAGATGATGAATACATCCATTCCATTATGCGTGATATCAAGTGGATGGGATTTGATTGGGGTGATAATCTCTTTTATGCTTCAGACTATTATGAAAAGCTTTATGATTTTGCTGTTCAGTTAATTAAAAAAGGTAAAGCTTTTATTTGTGATTTGAGTGTTGATGAGATTAAAGAGTATCGGGGAACACTGACTGAACCGGGTAAAGAGAGTCCTTATAGAAATCGTTCTATTGAAGAAAATCTAGAATTGTTTGCCGGGATGAGAAATGGAGATTATCCTGAAGGGTCAAGGACTGTAAGAGCTAAGATAGATATGGCTTCACCAAACATCCATATGAGAGATCCGGCAATTTATCGTATTAAACATGTGAGACATCATAGAACTGGAGATGAGTGGTGCATTTATCCTATGTATGATTTTGCACATTGTCTTTCTGACTCAATAGAAGGTATTACACATTCTCTATGTAGTTTGGAATTTGAAATTCATCGTCCCTTATATGATTGGATTTTAGATGAACTTGAGCTTGAAAGTCATCCGCAGCAGATAGAATTTAACCGTCTGAACCTTACATATACAGTGATGAGCAAACGTAAGCTTATACAGCTTGTAGAAGAGAAAAAAGTTTCCGGATGGGATGATCCGAGAATGCCAACTTTATCCGGTATGAGGAGAAGGGGATATACACCTGCTTCAATTAAAGAATTTATTAATCGTGCCGGTTTGACAAAACGTGAGCAGATTATAGATGTATCGCTTCTTGAGTACTGTGTAAGAGAAGATCTAAACAAACATACTACACGTGTGATGGGGGTTTTAGATCCAATCAAAGTTGTCATAACAAATTATCCTGATGATAAAATAGATGAATTGGATGCAATAAATAATCCAGAAGATCCTGAAATGGGATCTCGCAAACTTCCTTTTTCTAAAGTTCTCTATATAGAACGTGAAGATTTCAGAGAAGAAGCTCCAAAAAAATATTTTAGAATGGTTCCAGGACGTGAAGTACGTTTGAGATATGCATATATTGTTAAGTGTACAGGATGCGTTAAGGATGAAAATGGCAATATTATCGAAGTTCATTGTACATATGATCCTGATTCCCGTGGAGGCACTGACCCCGATGGTAGAAGGATTAAAGGAACAATTCACTGGGTGTCTGCAAAACATGCGGTCAGAGCAGAAGTTCGCTTGTATGATAGATTGTTTAATACACGTTCGCCAGAATCAGGAAAGGGGAGTTTTTTAGATAACTTAAATCCTGATTCATTAGAAATCCGCAGGGAATGTTATGTTGAACCTGGCTTAGCTAATGTGAGCTCAGGAGAACTTTTTCAATTTGAGAGAATAGGTTATTTCTGTGCTGATTTGGATACTACTAATGGACAGCCCGTATTTAATCGTACTGTTCCATTGAGGGATTCATGGGCAAAGATTGAGAAGAAAAAATAATATCTCACAATTGTTAGATTAGGTGTAATATAAGTTCAGTGAAACTGATATTACACCTTTTTCTTTATAGTAATAAATGTTGAATGATGAATTTGAATTGTGTTGTTCACTAAAGGTTGAAGTGGATAAACTTCAAATTAATTATTCGACATTCAAAATCTTATTAACATTTAAATCTTTTTGTTTTAACTGTTAATTTAATCACTTTAAAAAGCTTTTACTGACTCAAACGCTTATTGTTGATATCTATTAAGTGTTTTTTGAAGCTAAAAGTGTCTCTTAAAACAAGTTATGCTGTTGCAATATTTTTTAAGTTTCTTATAATTAAATTATGATATTCTTTAAGTATAACTCTAACATTAAGGAGACGCATATATGAATGTGATTTACTTATCACCGAATTTTCCGCCAAATTTCTATCATTTTTGTGTAGAACTTAAAAGAGCAGGAGCGAATGTTCTAGCTATAGGTGATGCAGCGTATGATACTCTGATTCCAGAACTGAAAGAAGTTATAACGGAATACAGCTGTGTTGATATGATGAATTATGACCAGGTTTTTAGAACAGTGGCTTATTTTTCAAGTAAGTACGGAAAGATTGATAGAATAGATTCACAGACTGAATTTTGGTTGTCTCTTGAAGCACGTCTGCGACTTGATTTCAATATTTATGGACAAAAGCCATGTGATCTTGATATTAATCAAAGTAAACTGGCGATGAAAAATGTCTATAAAAAAGCTGGAGTTCCTGTTGCTGATGCTATTTCAATTGACAATCCTGATATCCTGGCTGATTTCGTAAAAACTTATGGTTTCCCATTTATAATCAAACCTGATAGAGGAGTTGGCGCATCAAATACTTATAAAGTTAAAAGTGAAGCGCAGCTTTCAGAAATACTTAGAGATTTACCTCCTGGGTATATTATTGAACCGTTTGTAGAAGGAAGAATTGTAACATTTGATGGTTTGGCTGATCGTTCAGGTGAGATAATGTTTGCTTCTTCATTTGAGTTAAGCGGTGCCGTTCTTGAAATTCTAGAAGAAAAGAAAGATATGCATTATATCTATTCTAAAGATATTTCTCCAAAACTTGAAAAGCTTGGCCGTCGTGTAATCAAGGGGTTTAATATCCATGAAAGATTCTTCCATGGTGAGTTTTTCTTAACTCCAGAAGGTGAATATTTAGGACTTGAAGTTAATGTAAGACCTCCGGGAGGTTTCTCGCTTGATATGCTTAATTACACTGCAGATGTTGACTTATATAGAGCATGGGCAGAGCTACTTGTACATGGTAATGATAATCTCGAGTACAAAAGAAAGTATAATGTTGCTAATGTATCAAGGCGTGACTATATCAATTATGCATATAATAAAGATGATATAATGCGAGAGTTGGGTGATATTGTTGTAGAAGCAACACGTATTCCTGAAGCTTATTCTGAAGCTATGGGAAATGATACATATATTCTCAGACATCCGGATATGAATACTCTTCTTGAAGCAATAGCTTTTGTAGAGAAAAGAGCATAAGAATTAAAAATTCTATATAAATATTTTAAGCCTTTATATCATTGAATGATGTTATAAAGGCTTTTTTGATATATATCAATATGTTATTAAATGAAATACAACTTCCCGGGAAATTATACCGAAAGTATTTTATTTTTTGACTATATACGATAAAACCTAATTCGGATTTTAGTTGGATTTTTCGAAGACTCAACCGTTTTGGGTATAATTATTTTTACAGTTTACGATTTTTATATTTAAAATTAGGGATTCAAATTTTTTTTATGTTAAAAGTCAGATTTAAATTTTTTCGTAATATTTTAATTGCAGTTATATGTCTTGGAGTAATTTCTATTTATACATATGCATATTTGCATAAGACAGATACTTTCGTTGTTGGAGAAAAAAAGAGCAGTAGAGCTGTCTTGCAGCAATTCCTTTATGGAAGAGAATTTAAAGATGTAAAATTTGATCAGAAGACTCCAAGAAACCTTTTTGCTTTCCTTATATATAACAGAATTCTTTTATGGAGCGGATATTATGGAGTGGCAGATGAGATTGTTGATTGTATTTCTGCGGAACCGATAAAAGGAAAAAAGATTGATTATAGTCAATATATTAAAAAATTTAAACTGTTTACTTCTGCATTTATCGGTTTAAATTTCACTCTTGATGATATCCCTGAAGATGTTAAAGGAAACTCCTGTGTTGTAAGACTTGGGACACAAACAAAGGAACAGAATTTTTATCTTTCAAAAAGAAAAGATGGAAATTGGTATTTTTCTGAGAAGAATTTTGAAAATCCAAATCCTGAAGAATTAGAAATCTATAAAGCTTTTATGAAATCATCAAATACATTGGGAATAGAAGCTAAGTACTCATTACCTCTTCCTGCTTATTTCAGGTTTGTTATGGGGTGTCTGAATAAGTTGAATTTCAATTTTCATGATGCAGAACAAGTGATGGATTTAAATTGGATAGCTCCAATTGTAAGAAAAAAATATAGCAGGTTTTTGGCATTTTTATTATTGAAAGTTCTGGAAACAAAAAATGTTAATACAACTTCTGTCTCATGGCGTAGCTCTCCTCAGCAAAGTATACTCAAACTGAATGAAAATACAGTTGCATGAGTTGTAATATCCTAATACAGCCTATATTGATAGATATGAATATCCAATTAACACTAGACGAAAAAATAAAACTTGAAGCACAACATAAAAAAGAGCGAAACAGTAAGGCCTGTGACCGTATAAAAGCTGTGTTGCTTTCATCCGAGGGTTGGTCTCAATCACAAATAGCTCAGGCATTAAGAATTCATGAAACAACAGTAACAACTCACCTTAAAGATTATTTGGATAATAAAAAATTGAAAAATGAAAGTGGCGGTTCAAGCAGCCTGTTGACTTCTGAACAAACTAATGAATTAATAAATCATTTAGAAAAAAATACCTACCCAAGCACTAAAGAGATCATTGCATATGTTTACAATGCTTACGGCATAAAATATACTCAGCAGGGAATGTATAACTGGTTAAAGCATAATAGATTTTCTTATAAAGCTCCAAAAGGAGTCCCACTTAAGTACAATACCGAAAAGCAGGAAGCTTTTAAAGCAGAATATGATGAAATAAAGAATAACCTCAAAGAAAATGATAAAATATTTTTTATGGATAGTGTTCACCCAACTCAAGCCACAAAAATCACATTAGGCTGGATAAGGAAAGGTGTTGAGAAAATGATAGCTACAGTTGCAGGCAGAAGCAGGATAAATCTTACAGGAGCAATAGATTTAGAAAGTATGTCTATTTTTACAAAAGAGTATAAAACAATAGATGGCAATGCTACATTAGATTTTCTGAGATATCTTGATGATTCAACCGCCTCTAGCGGTACCATACATCTTATTGCAGACGGCGGAGGTGCTCATACATGTAAAGAAGTTGGTGCATATCTTGGAATAAAAGATCCTTTCAATAGAAAATATTTAGAAGACTATTATCAGATAAAATTACCGGCTAATAATAAACAACTTACAGGGAGATTGAGAAAAAACCTGTATATGGTTTTGAAAAACGAACCTGAATTCTTTATAAATAAGAAAATTTTAGAGGAAAAGAAAGTAACTGCTCAAATGTTACTTGACGCTTTGCAAAAGCCGCCTCCTCATAAAAAATTCATTTTGCATATACTTCCACCCTACAGTCCAAATCTTAACCCGATTGAGCGTGTATGGAAAGTAATGAACGAACATGTAAGAAATAACAAAGTTTTTACCTCATTCAAAGAGTTTAAATCTGATGTTTTAGATTTTTTCAGAAATGAATGGGACAATATTTCTGAAACTTTAAGGTCACGTATTAATGATCATTTTGAAAAAATAAAACCAGTATTTTGAAATAGTTTGAGTATATTGTGCTTTTGTGTGCTGCAGATAAACCCGGAAAGAGCATCTATTTGAAAAAGAAGATAGTAGATAAGAATGATGATAGTATTTGGATTTTTAATAAAAAAGTACTAAACAGTGCCCGTATAATTTTTATGGATGAGCAAATGTCAGAATTGTTTGCTGACCCATTATGGTTTACTAGCAGACATTATTGTTTGAAAAATGCTTCATTTCTCAGATACAATATTTTAGGGTATACTGCTTATTTTTGGATGAATATACTTGTAGGTTTAATTTTATTGATATTCTTCTATAAATTTTTTAAAGTAATTATAAGATATCTGTTAACCAGATTGAAATATAAAAAATTAATTGCTCATTATCTAAGGCTTTCTGATCGTTTTTCTACATTTTCAGCTATGCTGGCTTCTTTGTACATTTGTAATACTAAATTAGCACCATATATACTTTCAAATAATGTTTGAGCAGCATTAAATTTTTTATTTTTTATGCCATTTATCTGGCAGTAGTTCTGATAGATTTTTATGAGGGTGAGCAGGTAGTCTGCAGAAGATATCTTCCAGATATTCTTGCGGATTAATTTTCATAGCCCTGCATGTTTGCACAAGAGAGAGTATATTTGCCATAGCTTTTCCGCTTCTTCTACTCCCTATAAAAAGCCATGCCTTTCTTCCAATGACCAGCTTGCGGACACCATTTTCTGCAATGTTATTATCCATTCTGGTATCAGGGTTTGATAAGTAAAGTCTAAAGTTTTTTTCTCTTGATAGCATATATCCAATTGCAGTAGCCAATTTTGAACTTGGCAACAGAGTACTGTCTTTTACTTTTTCTTTCATCAATTTATAGATTTTATCAACAATAGGCATTTCCTTTTCAGCCCTTATTCTCAGTCTCTCCTTTTCTGTTGTTATAAGAGCTACTCTTTCAAACATGAATAAGTACTTTATCAGCCTGAGCATATTCAGTCTGAAGTCAGGAGCTATACTTTCTGCTTTTTCAAATTTTCTTCTCGCATGTGCCCAACATGCAGCCCATTTTATATCATAATCATCAGAACCACATGGGTGTTTGTTTAAAAGGTTTAATTGAAATATCTAGCATACCACTGAATAGCTGTAGAGTGGTTTTTCAGAGCAAATTAGCCTTTTATCGTTAAAACTTTAAATCTAATTTATAGTAGATAATACAGTTTTCTATCTTTTAATCTAATTAATCAATCGTTTTTATATTATACAGAAGGATAAAAAAAGCCAATATTTATTTTATAAGTGCTTGACATTAAGGTATTTGCGTGAAAATTTTTTATCAGACATAAATCCTTTATAATCAACCATTTACACGGAGTGTTATAAAATGAATCAGGATATTACTATGTATGACTATATCGTACAGCACTGCACTGAAAGTATGAACAATGCACTGGCAGCAGTCAGATACACAACTTGGGAACGGAATTGTCCTGAATTTACTGATATAGAATTTGTGAGCAAAGGAGTGTTAAGATGTATTTCGCCTGTGGATAGTGGTCGTCATTTTATTCAGAATATTCAGGAACAGGATAAATTATCATTCCCTCATTCCACCTATTTTACTGCTCTTCATTCAACAAGACGTAGAGAAATGCTTAGGTCTGTTGCTGCTGAAAGTTATAGAATAGTCTGCAACCTTGCAGAGGAATCAGAAATTGATTATCTCAGCCATTTCCCTGAACTGGATACTTATGATATAGAGGCTGCGGACGGACATTTTATTACACATGCATGTCATACACCCAGGAATAAAAAAGATAAAGTCTTTGCAGCAGGTTTTATATATGCCATGAATTTACGTAATGGATTTTTGAATCCTATTTGTAAAGTTACAAACGGAACAAAAAGATCACATGAAATCCCATGTTTTAGAGACTGGATTGAGACTGAATATGCAAAGAAATCATCAAGACGAAAAAAAATATATATTTATGACCGTGCCGCTGTTGATTATCAATGGTGGAATAGGCAAAAGAAAAATGATGTTTTTGTTATTTCTCTTTTAAAAGAAAATGCAGTCATTAAGTTTGTCGAAACACTGGATTTCGATAAAACGGATCCGGTTAATGCCGGTGTTGTCAATTATGAGCTTTACACTAAGAATAGTGGAACATTTACTGTTGTTACTTATAAAGATCCTGAGACTGATAAGGTATATAAATTTGTTTCTACCCTTTCACACTCTTTTAGACCTGGAGTAATAGCTCTTCTTTACTATAAAAGATGGACAATTGAAAAGGCATTTAATAATACTAAAAGTGATCTTAAAGAGAAAAAAGCATGGTCATCTGAAAATACTCCAATGGATATTCAAATGCGACTGACTGCAATGACATATAATCTTATGAGACTATTTGAAGAAAAGAGCAAAAAATATAATTCAGATCTGAGAATCTGTTTAAAATCTTTTTACGGTCTAGTAATTTTCTATATAATGGAGTATAAAAATGATTTTTATCAATTATTAATTTTATGGAAATATTTTATGCGAGCAAGTTATCCGAGTGACATATCACGAACCCAATTTGAAATAATACGTCCAATGCTTGAAGGTGCCAGAAAAAAGACAAAGCCAAGGAAGTTAGATCTGTATGATGTTTTTTGTGGAATACTTTATGTTGTCAAAACAGGTTGCCAATGGAGAATGTTACCCAAAGATTATCCAAAGTGGTCGAGTGTATATGCTTATTTTAAAATATGGAAAAGCGGGAATGAATCAGGAGAAAGTATTTTTGATGCAGCATTAAAAAAAGCTGGTTGGCAAAGAGAGGATTAAGAATGGCAGAAATGAGGAAACTACATTCTGTATTATTGATGCTCAAAGTGTTAAAAATACCGAAACAGCAGAACAAAAAGGATATGATGCCGGTAAAAAGGTTTCAGGAATTAAACGCCATATAGCAGTTGATATACTTGGATTACCACATGCAATATACATTACAACTGCAAATGTTACAGACAGAGACGGTGCAGTAACAATGTTCAGTAATAGAAAAGAGAAACTCTGCAATGTTATCAATGTTTTAGCCGATGGAGGCTATACTGGTGAAAAATTTGCAGGAAAAGTAAAAGAAATTATTGGTTCTACTGTAGAAGTTGTTAAGAGAAACGAGCTGCATACGTTTAAAGTATTACCAAAACGATGGATTGTTGAGCGCAGTTTTTCGTGGCTTGAAAAATGTAGAAGGCTTTGGAAAAACTGTGAAAGAAAAATTGAAACAAGTATGCAAATGGTAAATGTTGCATTTATTGCATTGTTGCTGAGAAGATCATAAACAGGTTCTGATCCATCCAGCTGAAATAAAATATAAAAACAATTTGATTGAGCGTCAAAAAAAAGCTAAAGATAAAGGAAAATTTGTTAACCCATTGCACTTTATGCATAGAATTGCACGTATTTCCTCTTCAACTATTAGATCCGTAAATAATGCAATTTTAACAAAAATCACTCTCAGAGAGTTTATGAAAAGGCTAGTTGATAAGTTAATTCTACGTCCTATCTTATGATCTAAACATTCCTTATTTTTGAGAGTTAAAAAATTACCCGGCACACTGAAAAATGATATCTCTAATATAATTTATCAGTGACTTGCCTTTTGAAGAGCAAATATCCATAAAATTAAAACTCTCATAATATTCGTTTTTAATTTTTCTTCTTATATCAGCAAAAGCATATGAATTTGCTCTTGCAGTTTTAAATTTTCTAACAGGAGCCTTCTCCTGTTTTATAGTGTATATCCATGCTGCGGTCATGGCAATGCAGCACAGATCAAAATGATTTTCTACAGAATTCCTTTTTCTTGCCTGATTATCCAGAGCACCGAGTTCATGTTTAAGTTCTTTAAAACCGCTTTCTATTTTCCATCTTGCAGAATAATATTCTATCATCTGCTGAGCCGTCAGGCTGCAGTCGGTAGATACAATTGGAAAGAACCATCCGTTTTTATAGTGAACAAGAACAACTTTAACTTTGGTTTTAAATCCTTTGTGCATACATAAAAATTCTGAATATTCACATTTTCTGCTTTTGCCGTAAATGAAGAAATAATCTTCTTTTTTATCAAGAGTCGCTGCCAGCTTCGATAACTTTGGTAATCGAATACCGTAAATTTTCTTTCTCCCTCTTTTTTTTGCTTTACTTTCAGGCGGAAAATCATAGAGAGCTGAATCAATTCTTAAACGAGTAAGGATATGCATTGATTCTTTATAGGAGTTTAAAACTTTTGTCAATGACTTATTACCAAACCAACTGTCAGTAACTACCAGCATAGGAATAGAAAACTGTTCATACAGCTCATTAATCAGTTCTCCGGCAATCTCTATCTTAGTTTTAAATTCTTTTTTATCTACAGATTTTTTAAGCCGGTAAACTTTTTGTTTTACGGGCAGACATGCCCAGCGTCCATGGATAAACTTTTGTATCCCGAGAACAACACGGCAATGTCCAAAAAGATATTTAGAGCTGTTCAGTTTAGCCGCATGATCGTAATGAGTATCGCAGTTTGCAATTTTCTTTCCTGTCTTTCCATATGTTGTATCATCAAGAGCTACAAGAAGTCTGCCGGATGTTTGGATATCATCACCAAGTATTGTAAAAAGTTTTTTCCATACTAAAGCAAGTTTAAGTTTTCCTGACTGCAGAAAACCGTAATATTTTTTTCTCGATATCTTATTAGACAGCATCATTATTGCAAACAGACGATAAATTGCTGAAATACATTTACTGCCTTCGCTGATAATCAAACCGGTTATAATGGTTTTAAAAATAATTCTTCTGTCTTTTCTCGGAATTACTGTTGCAACTTCATCTATTAATGTGCTAAATTTGCAATTACTGAACATGTTGTATTACTCCTTTTTTTTAATTTTGATAATAGAGTAATATAGCATGTTCAGCCACCTGACTGCAATTTGTAAGCTTTTTACAATAAACATGTTATGTCTTAAAACTTGACAAAAGTAAACAAAGCTCACTGAATAGTACTGCCAAAGACCTCAAAAAAATCATCTTTTCTCTTTCGAGGGGCTTAAAACAACTGAAAACGCTGATACTGGGCATCTCACAAAAAAGATGAGAAAAAATTTTTCAAAAATCACCATTGCTATAGATTTAAAAAAATTGCATTTTTTTTAATTCTAAAGTTTTCTGATGATGATTAACAGAAGTATAGTGGATCTGAGAAAATCAAGTTTTCAAAGAACACCCCAAAAAAAACGGGGAAACTTTAGTTATGATGAGAACCATCTATTTTTTCATATGCTGAATATGCATCAGCATGAAAAATACCTTTAAATCCCTTAAAAAATGTCATAGAATGTATTTCGCATCTATCCGATGAGAATTGATATATATGATATGGCGGTGCATTCGGTTTACCTCCGAAGTATCCCCAGACTCTGGCTTCCTTTGTTTTTCCATTTCCATTAACTATAAGCTTTACAGGAGTATCATCTGTAAAAACAACCTCCTGCTTGAAAAGTTCATTTTTCATCGCATCAACAAGAGGCTGAACTTTATGACCAATATTTATCATTAATCCGCATAAAGTCTGTTCACTGACTTTTATTCTGCAGCATGAAAGTTTTTCTCTAACTCTATACAGCGGCATGTGGTATGCGAATTTCTCAACTGAAATATGTGCCATAAATGAAGAATCAAACTTTGACCCTTCTATTATGCAGTCATCGGCAGGTTCCTGAGCTACTCCGAATAGTGAATTGTTCTTTGAAGCATACTTTGGATATATAAATTCTTTTACATAGTATGAGGCTTCTTTGTAGGCAAGCTTTCTGACTCTATCCTCTCCGGTTTTTACAAGCTTTTCTCCTGTTGCAGGATCAACCTTCTTTTCTTCTGGTATATCTTTGTATTCTGTTACTACTGGAAGGTCATCGGGAATGTCGAGCTTGAACTGATTTTTACCGCCTTTTTTCTTTCTGCGCTTATGAGGAGGAACTATTATTTCATTCACTTTAAGTTCATCCAGCGAGGCTTCAAGTCCAGGTAAAAGTTCATTTGCGGGTACCTGATCTATAAAACGCTCGGACTTCTGCCCGAATACCTGTCTTTTAAACCATCCAAGCTGCTCTTTTAGATAGCGTACTTCTTCTTCAAGAAGTGCTATCTTTACCTGCTCTTCACTAAGTGGTTCTACTGATTTTACTACTGTGTTTGTCATAGTAAAATATAGCAGAAAACAACAAAATTTGTACTGAAATCAAGTATTTTTTATGTACTTTTATCTATAGAAAAACGACTGTTCATTCTCTTGGGCTTTATCCCTTCAAGAAGCATGTAAAACTCTCTTCTACTAAGCTCTGAACACCTGTCCCATAGGCAATAAATTCTGAATTGATTGGATTTTTAGTTGTTCTCTATTAATTTTAGAATACAAAAAAAACAGAAAAAGAAAAAGGATGAATTATGGCGGAACAACTATTGCCTTTGTTTTTATATGGAGAAAATACCATAAACTCCATCGTATCCTATAATTTTAATGAAGATGGTAATGTTTACTATTTTATTTATTGTGCACCTGTAGGTTTTCATCGACACGATGATCGTCGCGGCTTTAATATAACAACTTCTCAACTGATATTGAATGGTCACTGTAAAAACTGCGAGATTGTAAAAGCTTTCGGAGTAAGCGAAATAAGTGTAAAACGTAATCTTAAGAAACTCAGAGAAGATGGTATAGACGGATTTTATAAACCCAGAAACACTAGAAAAGGTGGAACAGTTCTTACGTCTGAAGTATTGTCAGAAGCCCAGTGCCTTTTAAATGAAGGTCACAGTCGCTCAGAAACAGCAGAAAAACTGTCATTAAAAGTTAACACCCTATCTAAAGCCATACATGCCGGTAAGCTGTTGGAACCACTAAAAAAAACTTCACAGGAAAAACCAAATCAGAACGCAATATAGAGGATAACAGTCAGGCACTTGGCAAAGGGTGTACAGACACCACAGGACGACTTTTTGCAGCATTAGGCAGAGTCAGTGCAGTTACAGAATTTAATAAGAATTATGATATTGATAATGGTGGTTTACTGCTTGCAGTTCCTGCACTTTTATCCAACGGTCTGCTTGATTCAATGAATTCATTCAATTTTACAGAGGGTTTTTATAGAATATATGATATTTTTCTGACGATAGCTTTTATGGTTCTGGCCCGTGTAGGAAACATAAACCGCCTTGGTGATGTTTCACCCGGAGAATGGGGAAAGCTTCTTGGAATAGACCGTATTCCTGCTGTTAAAACCATGCGCGAAAAAGCAGATGAACTTTCACATGGTCAGAATGAAGCAAATCTGGATAAATGGATTTCAGAACATTCCAGCACCTGGATGGAAAAAAATGAGGATACTATAGGAAGGCTTTATGTTGATGGTCATGTAAGAACATATTTTGGAAAAACAAAGCTGCCGAGAAGATATGTATCAAGACAGCATTTATGTCTTCGCGGAATGACCGACTACTGGATTAATGATCAGAACGGGGCACCATTTTTTAATGTAACAACACCTTTTTCAAAGGGGCTTATAGAAATACTGCAGACGAAAATAATACCAAAACTGCTTGAAGAAATGCCGTGTCAAAAGACAGCATATGAACTTGCTGAAAATCCTGATATCTACAGGTTTTTAATAATTTTTGACAGAGAAGGCTATAGCATGAAACTCTTCAAAGACCTGTGGGAAAAACACAGAATTGCCTGTCAGACATATAATAAATATCCAAAAGATGCCTGGGATGAAAATGATTTCATTGAAGTTGAAGTTATACACCCTTTTGATAATGTAGAGAAAACAAAAATAGCGGAAAAAAGGGTATATGATAAAACGAATGATTTTTATTGCAGAGAAGTTAGACAGTTAACTGAATCAGGTCATCAGGTGTCAGTAATTTCAACAGATTTTATCAGTAAAGCTGAATACATATACAGTCACATGCAGAGTAGAACATCTCAGGAAAACTTTTTTAAATATGCAAGACAAGATTATAATATAGATACACTTAACTCATATGAAAAAAACAAATGTAGATGAGACAGAAACAGTTGTAAACCCGGTATATAGACAACTGGAGAAAGATTTAAATTCATTAAGAGCAAAACTGGCAAGAAGAACACTTAAAAGACAGCAGTTGACTTTAAAGGAAAACCCTACAGAAAAAGAACGCAGGAACTTTGAAGAAAGAGAAGGAATGTTAACAAAAGAAATACTTGAATTTGAAGAAACTATTACCGAAAAGAAAAAAACAAGAAAGAATACAGATAAATATATTACTGTCAAAGAATTGCCGGAGGAATTTAAATTTGTTCAGTTTCATGGGGGTAGAAAAAAGTTTATTGATATTATAAAAATGATTGCATACAGAGCTGAAGTAGCTATGTCAAATGTCATCATGCCTATTCTGGGAAAATATGAAAAAGATACTGCAAAGAGCATAATAGAATCTATTTTCAAAACACCGGCAAATATTATTCCTCTATATGATAAAAATATTTTGAAGGTTGAATTGCATTACACTTCATCACATAAAAAAGATAAAATAATTCAATCATTGATGAACTTTTTAAATGAAACTGAAATGGAATTTCCGGAAACTAATTTGAAGCTTTTCTACAAGTTCGTATCAAAATAAAATCATAGGGGTAAAGTGCTCAGAAGCTGTGTTTTACCATTTTTATCAATACTGAAAGTACCTCTTTCAAGCCTTTTGTACCAAAGAGCAAGACCATCTGAATTCCAGTACAACACCTTCATCTTATTACGCTTCCTGTTTACAAACACAAATAGACTGCCACTTAAAAGCTTACCTGGAAAATTATTCTCTACAAGATAACTAAGACCGTCAAAACTTCTGTGCATATTAACAGGCGGTCTATAAAAATAGATATCCTGGGATGATATACTCAAACTATTTCAAAATACTGGTTTTATTTTTTCAAAATGATCATTAATACGTGACCTTAAAGTTTCAGAAATATTGTCCCATTCATTTCTGAAAAAATCTAAAACATCAGATTTAAACTCTTTGAATGAGGTAAAAACTTTGTTATTTCTTACATGTTCGTTCATTACTTTCCATACACGCTCAATCGGGTTAAGATTTGGACTGTAGGGTGGAAGTATATGCAAAATGAATTTTTTATGAGGAGGCGGCTTTTGCAAAGCGTCAAGTAACATTTGAGCAGTTACTTTCTTTTCCTCTAAAATTTTCTTATTTATAAAGAATTCAGGTTCGTTTTTCAAAACCATATACAGGTTTTTTCTCAATCTCCCTGTAAGTTGTTTATTATTAGCCGGTAATTTTATCTGATAATAGTCTTCTAAATATTTTCTATTGAAAGGATCTTTTATTCCAAGATATGCACCAACTTCTTTACATGTATGAGCACCTCCGCCGTCTGCAATAAGATGTATGGTACCGCTAGAGGCGGTTGAATCATCAAGATATCTCAGAAAATCTAATGTAGCATTGCCATCTATTGTTTTATACTCTTTTGTAAAAATAGACATACTTTCTAAATCTATTGCTCCTGTAAGATTTATCCTGCTTCTGCCTGCAACTGTAGCTATCATTTTCTCAACACCTTTCCTTATCCAGCCTAATGTGATTTTTGTGGCTTGAGTTGGGTGAACACTATCCATAAAAAATATTTTATCATTTTCTTTGAGGTTATTCTTTATTTCATCATATTCTGCTTTAAAAGCTTCCTGCTTTTCGGTATTGTACTTAAGTGGGACTCCTTTTGGAGCTTTATAAGAAAATCTATTATGCTTTAACCAGTTATACATTCCCTGCTGAGTA
>CAXXMS010000017.1:0-65121 GCA_963678745.2 Victivallales bacterium
TATTACCATCAAACTTCGAAGCTTCATGCGGATGAATACCAGCTGCAAACCACCAATTATCAAAAGGCTTAACAAATTTTAATGACTCCAAAGAGCTATCATAATCAGCCCCAATACATACTGCATGTTCAATCCCGCACTGTATAGCCTCTTCAACAATTATTTCAGGCTTTGTCTTTTTATCCCAATGAAAATGCGTATCAAATAATTTCATAAGTAAAAAAATATCTCCATTCTAGCTATATTATGAAACTTAACGATTCGTTCGTTAAGCGATTCTGAAGCATTTATAAATTGAAATCATATAACATAAAATATAAAGTTGCAATGTAATTTTATATTAGCAGTACAAATTTACATTGCAACTTTATAGAAAAGACCGATTTTAAACTTTAAGTTTTATATCACATAATAATGGATTAATAATTGTATAATTATCCAAAATTATAGGCCTAGACTCAATTACTCGGGGAAACAAGTAAGTTTACAGTTTTCCTGTCTGCAAAAACCTTTTTTAATTTTTTGAAGTTTAATTTATTTTTATTTACAACTTCGGAAGATTTTGCTTCTACAAAAAACAGAACATTATTTTTTTCTACAATAAAATCCATTTCCAACGCATTCTGATCTCTATAAAAGAACAAATTACGCCCTGGAATTAAACTATATACTTTTATCAATTCATTTAATACAAAATTTTCCCATATCTGTCCTTTATGAAGACTATTATACCAATCATCATAAGAATTAATACCAAGTAAATATGCGGCAAGCCCATTATCTGCAAAAAACAGTTTCGGAGCTTTAATCATACGTTTTCCTATATTATCAAAATATGGAGGAAGAATATAAATAATACCACTTGCTTCCAAAGCAGCTATCCAATTTTTAATAGTATTATTAGAAACTCCAACATCTTTACTGATCTGAGTATAATTAACCAGTTGCCCTATTCGCAAACTACATATTCTTAAAAAACGTCTAAAATCTCTCAAAGAAGAAACATTTATAATTTCTTTTAGGTCTCGTTCAATATAGGTTTGAATATAATCTTCGAAAAAGGTTTCGGAATCAAGTAATTTGTTTGCCCATAGCTCTGGATATCCTCCTTTCCAGATTGAAGATAATATTTCTTCCTGACTGAAAAATGAAGATTTTCTGAGTTCTTTTACACTTAATGTTTCAAGAGAATAAATAGATACCCTACCAGCAAGACTTTCTGAAATATTTTTCATTAAAGTAAACTTCTGGCTGCCAGTAACAATCCAATTTCCATATTTCTGTCTTGCTCTATCTACCAATACTTTAAGCTCCCTAAATATTGAAGGAGCATATTGAATTTCATCAACAATAACCGGTAATTTTAATTTACTCAAAAAATAAGTTGGATTTGTCACAGCTTCTTCAGCTACCTGAATTCTATCTAAAGTTATATAATCAGCCTTAGGAAAGACTCTCTGAAGCAAAGAACTTTTACCTGTCTGCCTTGCTCCAGTTAAAAGTAATACAGGTCTACTTTTTGCAGCATTTATTATTTTTGATGTTATTTCTCTCTCAATCCACATCGTTTGCCTTAATTTTTAAGATAAAATGAAACTGTATTTCAATATATCTTAAAATTACATTGATTTCAATATTAAATATTATACTTTCCCAATTCTTCTTCAATTACATTTTTAATTTTCTTTGCAGTGATTTTTCCAATACCATTAATATTCATTAAATCTTTTTCAGAAGCATTAACTATATCCGTAATAGACTCAAAATGCTTTAAAAGTTCTTTAGCTGCCTTAGAACCAACTCCAGGCAATGTTCTTAATAAATGAAGTTTTTGAGTTTCAATCTTCTTCCCTTTATATCCAAACAAACAACCTTTATTCTGACCGACTCTACATCGCTGTTCGAACATTTGATTTAAATACCAGGCTGTATCTTTTTCGTCTTTTGTACGTAAAACAGGAATATGAAATGTTTGAGCAAGAGTTATTAGTGCACCCTTTATTGCTTCAATTGAAAAATCCATGTCTACATCATGATAACTTTTGCCTTCAACAAGAATAATCGGTCTTTGAGTATGCTCTGCCAACTGATATGCCTGTTTAAAAAGCCTGCCATCAATAATTGAAACAATAAAATCGCCAGTTGTTTTTCGTTCAACAGTAATATCGGGTTCGATAAAATAATCCCCATACTTTAATGTCACAGGTACAACTTCAAAGCCATATTGAAACATCAAAGTATCAATAAGAATGTCTGCATGTTCTCTGTTATCAACAAGTATTTTCTTAATTGGCATAAGATTAAATTAATTGTGACAGGAAAGTTTTAGCAGGCACAATAACAGGTTTATTTATTTCAAAACAATCTCTTGCAACATAATCCATATTAAATGTAACCTGAAATGCATTCTTAGCTAAAGTTTGTTTTTGAAAGTAATCAAGATTAGGGCTAATATTTTCTTTCGAAGTTTTTACTTCAACAATAAACCATGGTTTTCTATCCTTTGTCACAAGAAAGTCGGCTTCACGTTTCATTTTATCTCTTAAATAAAAAAGTCCATATTCACCTAAACCAATATCTGTCCAGAAATGAACTGCCTTCAATAGATGAGAAGCAATAAAATTTTCATTTTTTGAACCCTCATCTTTGCATAATGTCCAGTCCCATAGATAGATTTTAGGCTGTTTTATCAATGATTTTTTTATGTTTGTAAACCATGGTTTAATACTAAAAGAAAAAAATAAATTTTCCAAAATAGTAGTCCATCTTTTTATTGTATCAACTGATACATTTACCGCATTTGCTAAATTAGAATAATTAGTCAGTTGACCACTTTGCTGTATTAATATTTCTGCAAGAATCTCAAGCTGTGCAACATCCTGCACTTTTGTCATATCACGAATATCTTCATGAAAAAATTGCTCAGTCCTTAATCTTCTCCACCTGTTGTAGAACCTTTCTTCAGCTTTTAAAAATGGTTCTGGAAAACCTCCAAATGTAATAAGTTGTTCAAAAGAAGAATGACTGATCTCATGAGGATCTTGTATTTCTTTATAATCCGGATTTGGATTTAGGAATTCACGCACACTCAGTGGATGCATTCGATAAAGAAAATACCTTCCCATCAAACTATCACCACCACGTTTAAATATATTTAAACGACCACTTCCTGTTACATAACAGTTAGCATTTGAGCTATATAAATCAAAAAAACCTTTGATAAAATTTTTCCACTTAGAATATTTATGAATTTCATCAAAAGCAATTACTGGCTTATCAACTACTAAATCAGATAAATTCAGTTCTTCTGCAAGTTTTTTGGGACCTTGTAATATTTGCATACGATCGCTCTGATCATCCCAGGAAACATATTGATCAGCAAGCAATTTTGCAATAGTTGTTTTACCAACTTGTCTAGGACCTGAGACAAATATCATTTGCCTATTCTCTTTAAAATGGTCAGTAAAAATTTTATTATATATTCTATTCATTTCTTGTATTGTTTTAAGTGTTATCGTAAAATGGTCCGTACCAATTTACGACAACACTTAAAATTGTCAAGCATTTTTTTATTTGTCTTATCACTGATCAACAATTATTTTCTTATAACTCATACTTAAATCAACATTTTAATTTCTTTTTGAAATAATTTTATCCCAGGCACCAAATAAATAAAAAAGGATATAAATGAAGTCCTTCAGTACTCTTCTCATAAATAAATAATAAGTTCTTATTATACCAATTTTTCTGATACCATATTTTAAGATAATATTTCTTGAAATCTTACTTTGGAGCAAATACTTCTTTAATGTTGTATTATTTTTATGCTCTCTATAGTATAATAAATGACTAGGAAGATTATGGATATTTGCTTCGCCTGCAGTCCTGCACCATAATTCAAAATCTTCGCTTCTAATAAAAGTCTCATCATAATTGTTTTTCTTAAACCATTCTGATTTCCCAATAAGAGTAGGGTGATAGATTATTTCACCTTTAAAAACCTGATATGCTGATTTAATAATTTGAGGAGGACATCTTCTACCTAAGACTTCTTCATGTTCATTTATACATATTATTCCGGTTCCAAGCAAATCAACATCAGAATTCTTATCCAAATATTCAATCTGCTCTTTTAGCCTGTTTGGATGCATAATATCATCAGCATCCATTCTTGCAAAATATTTTGTTGTCGTTAATCCAATAATTTTATTTAACGTTTTTCCTAATCCCAGATTTTTCTCATTCTTATATAAAGAAATACGCTCATCTTCCACTTTTTTAATTTCTTTTATAGAATTATCAGAAGAATTGTCATCTATAATAATTAAATGCCAATTCTCATACGTCTGTTTAATTACTGAGTCTACAGCTTTTAATATTGTTGTTTCTGCATTAAAGCATGGAAGCCCAATTGTTATCTGTTTTTGCTGCATAAAGATTTATGATTTATTATAGAATTTTTCAATTATTGCTTTACCTGAATAAATCAAATAAGCTATATCAACGTATGCATTTATTATTATTTTTCGGTATATAATATTTAATAATTTCTTATAAAAGTTTTCTTTTATATGAAGACTAATATTTCTGAATCCCTTTTTAAATGGAAATATTTTTGTAAAACAAAGAATATTAATAATATTTTTGTCTATCAATTTTTTATTAACGAATCTAGTCAAAACATCCCTGTTTACTTTAAATTTTAAAAAAACATAAAGCAATGGTTTAAATTGATAGTAGGGCATTATTTTTTTTTCTTTAAGCTTTGAATTGACTATAATTGTTTCTTTAATCTCAATATTAACATTATTAAAACATTTCGATGTTAATTGAGAATCATAATAAGTCGTTATTCCAATTAAAGGGGTATTGATATAGCAAATATCTGCCTTATTTAAATATTTAATGTAGAAATCTACATCTACCAGCCACTTCAACTTACAATCAAACATAATATTTTTATTTTTAAAAAAAGTTGCACTTGGAGGTCCTATTTTATTGCTCAAAAAAAGAACTTCAGGATTGCTTTTAATTCGATTAAGTTGAAGCTTAGTTGGTCTTCTAATATTCTTTATTATTCCTTTATCATCATGATTTATACATGAGCTAAAAATAAAATCATAATCAGTATTATTTAATGCAGTTTCAACAAATATTTTCAAAGAATCCTTATTTAATAACCAGTCATCATGATGTAGTATCTTAATGTACTCACCATTAGCTAACCTCATTGCTTCATTCCAATTTTCAGGTGCTCCCTTTTTAACAGAGTTTCTGTAATATTTTAATCTTTTATCATTATTATACTTATCAACTACTTTTTTTATAGAATCATCTATAGAATCGTCTGTTACAATAATTTCAAAATTTGAATATGTCTGCTCAAAAATAGAAATTAAAGCTTTTTCAAACAACTCAGGTTGCTGGTAAGTCGGAATACAAATTGAAACGAATGGAGTATTCATAAATAAGAGTAAAAATGTTTATATACAGTGAAAAATATGTAATTATACCGAAGGTATTTTTATTTTTGGTTACAACTCCTAATAAACGAGCTTGTTTTATATAAACTTTTTCGAAGACCAATTAGTTTTGAGTATAATACAATTTTATTTACGTTTAAATTCATCTTTTTTCTTTTTGAGGATATTGATTGTATTTTGAAGCATTTGCTTATATTCACAATTTTTAAAACCCCAAATTGTTGAAAATTGGTTATCTTTATGTCCAACAGGAAAAGGAATCGTTGTGATTGCCCTTAAATCTCTCTTTTTGCCGATATAATTATCTATAGTATTATTTTCCACATCAAAATTGTTTTGATCCCAGGCAAGTATATGAGAATAGATGCTTTTATTATAGATATTAAACACTGTACTTATAATTCTATCAATTTGAATAAAGTCTTCTGATTTAAATGTTTCAATTTTTTCTATTGTTACATCAGATTTAACATCAGCCATAAAACCTGAGAAAACATCCCAATTATTCAAATTTTTTTCTAAGTACTCTAATATTACAGATAATCTTTGAGGGAAATCTTCATAAAATTCTATATCATCTTCACATATTATTATATAATCTAGATTTTGCTCAAGAGCTTTCTTTATTATAGTTTTATAAGAAAGTCCGCACCCTATCCATCTAATTTTATATCTTAGCCCATTAAAAATTTCTATATTATATTTATTTGATAAAAGAAATTCTTTTTGTCTTTTTGAATATTCTTTTAAACTTAGGCATTGAAAGTTTTTATTCAAGAAGAAACAGTTATGAGTTAAAGTAAAAAAAACATCAAAATTAATAATATCGTTTGCCAACAAAAAACGATAAAAATAAAATGAATATTTTTTTTGCAAATTATTACCACATTTTTCATTAGCATAATAAGGAAGAAAATACAGTTTATTACTACTTATTTTATGCTTATTATAAATTTCAATATTCTCATTAGTTTCATCTAGAATAGCAAGTGATTTCTTAAATTTTTTTATATAATTCCTAGTGCTAAAATTGCGAGAGGTAATTGATTTTGTTTGAAGTGATATAAAATTTTCAGGGAGTTTTGTTAACTTTATAGGACAAAGTATAAAGTATAATCTATCATCAAATTTCTTATTTATCTCCTTACTCACAACAACATTATCTGAGAACTTTTCGATATGGAGTTTTATATAATCAGCAATATACAAATCTTTATCTGATGCTAAAATTACAAAACCCTTTCTCGATGCAGTAACTATTTTTTTATTTTCAATAATTGACAAATATGAAAATAGTTTATAATAAGTAAAAGCTTTTGTTTTAAAACCATTTATAATTCCATCTGTTATCATTAAGTAATAAACATATCTAAAGCTGTTTATTAAATTTTTATACTTACTGAAAAATTTTAAATGTCTTATAATATTCATTTTTCAAATATACTTAATATTTTTATATCTTAACCTTCTATCTTTTGTCTTGATGCAAGAATATGTAGTAAAAATTGGTAATTATATTTTATAGAAAATCTATTATTTATTCTTCCCCCAATTATATACTTTCTGAAAAATACTTAAGTATGATAATTTTATAAAAAAAGTTATGTTAGAATAACTTACTTTTCTTTTTAAAATTGAGTAAATATAAATTCTAAGCTGGTATTTAAAATTATATTTCGAATTTATTATTGCAGTTTTCCATGCATAAATAATATTTTGAGTATAAAAATAGTGGTTATATATTTTATTTTTCTTATTGTGGCCCCAAAGAATATAACACCAATCGGTAAACTCATTCATAGCGACCAAATGCTTTTTTGAGCAGCCTAGTATTACTTTATGAACATTTATATTTTTTTTGCTAAGTGTTTTATTCGTATAAAAATCAAAAAGTAATTTTAATGAAGTTTTAAATGCTAGTTTTTGCTGAATATATTTTTTCGATGTTGATATTTGTGAATTATGAACTCTGTATAAAAGTAATACTTGAGGAATATTAGCAAACCTTGTATACTTTATAATTTTAGAGAAAAAATTATAATCTTGTGAATATAAATAGTTATCATTATATTTTAAATTATTCTTATTCAATATTTTGGTTCTAATAATCGCTGTTGGATGACCAATAGGACAACGAAAAAACATCGTTGCATTAATATCATTATGATTTGAGCATGTTCTTATTATTTTTGAGCTAGCTCCAAACTCTTTAAACCAAGTTCCACAAACACCGATATCCTGATTTGCCTCCATATATTTAATCTGATATTCCAGTCTTTCTGGCAAAGAAATATCATCTGCATCCATAACTGCTATATATTTTCCAGAAGCTTTATTTATTCCAAAGTTTCTAGCCCCATAACAACCTTTTTTTCCGGTATTTTTAAAAAATTTTATCCTCATATCATTCAAAGCATATGAACTAATAATATCTAATGAACCATCCTTTGATCCATCATCAATAATAATAAATTCAAAATTTGTATAAGTCTGATTTATGATACTTTCTATTGATTCCTGAAGATATTTTTTGGCATTATAGACTGGCATTATAATACTTACTAAAGGATATTCATTTGGATTCATATTAATGATATTTCTTTATATTGCTTAAAGAGAGAAATATAGTTATTTAATAACAATTTCCCGATAATGAAAATTTATAAACATATTTTTTAGCTTTTAAATTTTTTATAGATTTATTTATTAAAGTGTGAAGATATTTACACATCAACTATACCGAATATTAACTATAATAATTATTGAAAGCTCTAAGCAGGCTTCGAACTATGGGCAAAGTTTTATAGAAACAACTCTTCTTTAAATAATTCGGATTTTTAAATGTAAACTTAACCTGATGTTTTATTTGATAAATAATTGACAGAATTGCACTGAATTGATTATAATAACAGGTAAGCTTTATTTTTAGCCACCAAAATAAATAGATTTTTTCATCCTCAAGATTCATCTCTATTGATTTTTCAAGCATTTTATCTAGCAACATTTTCCTATAGTGAGTTAGTCCAGTGTCATGCGTATATCTGTTTGCTTTATGAATTCCCCTTATTGCCACTGGACTCGCAATGTTTCCAGGATATAAATTTCTAGAAGCAGCTAGCAGATAAGTAAAATAAGTATCTTGGTGAAGCTTCAATTCTTCATCAAAATTAAGACTTTTAAATATTTCTTTTTTAACGCATAAACAATCTAAATGGAAATAGCCTATATCATTAAAAACCATCTCTTCAAGTAGTTTTTTAGGTGCAACTTCCTTTTTGAGTGTAGTTATAAAAAGCTTTGAATCAAACCTCAATTTACCTTCTTTATCAAGGAATTTACTATCTAAACACTCATATACTCCATCGCAATCATCATATTTCTCAAAAACTTCTTTTGTTTTTTTGAATCTATTAGGCAAATAATAATCATCCCCATCCAAAAAAGCTATATATTTATATTGCGCTTTCTCTATTCCTAAGTTTCTTGAAGCTCCTGCCCCGTGATTTTTCTTATCAGGATGCTGACAAAGCTTAATTTTGTGGTATTTATTTTCAAGTCGCTGGCAAAGCTCTAAAGCATTGTCTGGAGAGCAGTCTTCAACTAATATTACTTCCTCAGTTTCATCTTGATTTAAAGCAGACTCTACAGCCTTTCTAAGGAATTTAGCACAATTATAAACAGGAATTATTACTGAAATTTTCATATCTAATAATTACTGTTTTTTTTGTATATTTCTGCGGTCATCTCAGCAATACTTTCCCAATCTAACTGTTTTGCTTTTTTAAGTGCATTTTTTCTCATTTCTGACAAATTATTTGTAGAAATACATCTCTCAAGTGTTTCAAATAATTGACTCTTTTTTTTATATAAAAAACTGCAACTGTCATCTAAAACTTCAGGAATAACTCCAATCTTTGGTACAACTACAGGTATTCCAAAGGAAAGCCCTAATATAACAGACCCTGAAGTCAAAATTTTTTTAAATGGTGTAACCATAATATTAGAAGCATTAAAGTAAAATTGGATTTCTATATCATCAACTTTTTCTGGATTAAATATTATTTTACTATCATTATCAATTAGCTGTTCTAAAGTGTTCTTGTAATTTTTATCACACCAACCAGCTATTATTAATTTATTATTTTTAGTATTTAACTTTTTAAAAGCTATTATTAAATCATCCACACCTTTATAAGGCAAAATTCTTCCTAAAAACAAAAATACAAAATCATTTTTGGAAATATTGAAAAAAGTTCTTGCATCTTCACGTTTAATGCTGTTTTCGTATGAATTAATATAATTTCCATGTTTTATAATTGTGATTCTTTTATTTGAACAGAAATAATAAGAGCGTACTTTTTTTTTAGCAAAATTTCCATGCACAAAAATATGGGATACAAAATGAGCAAGCAAAAAATGAGCAATATAGTCCCAAAAAAGATAGCTTCGATCATGTGGTAAAATATTATGACAAGTCCAAAATACTGGAATATTAGAATAATTTAAATATAGTAATTTAATTAAAAAAATAAACAGTTTTATAAATGTCTTTCTACCGTTCCTATATAATCTAGAAGGCCAATGAACATGAAAATATATCCCTTTATTTCTGTTTTCTCTAATCCACGCAATAGAAGGCAGACAATTAAGGTATTTAACTTCTACCCCATATCTTTTCAGTTGAGTTGCTAAAATATCCTGGTAAGGATTACTCGCTTTAGGAATAAAATAAACAGTCTTCATTTTTTAATTATTAAATAAATATTTCCTTAGGAAAGCTTGACAATATATTATTAATATTGAACATTGGAGGTTCAAATTTTATTGATTCTTTTACACAAACTATTTGATCGCTTATCCATGAAAGCTTATCAGCTTTACGGCCTGTTCCAAGTAAATAATCTCTATATTTAAATAAGGTTTCTTTAGGAGGTGGCGGCAATAAACGAACAGGAACATTAAATGCTTCTGACAAAATTAAACCGTGAAGGGAAGAAGCTAATACTAACTCACTGCTTAAAATTTCGATAAGCACATCATGCCAATGTCTCATAGGATTAATACACTTAATATCTCTTGATATTTTAACTTTATCAAGATTCTGATTAAGATTTGGAATATAAATTATTTTATTTTTTACTGGAGTATATTTGTATTTTTTTAAAAAAAATGGAAGTAATAATGCAGGATCTCCATAGATTTTTTTTATTCCTTTTATCCCTATATGACCCAAGAATTCTCTTGTCAATGGGCCTCTTACCATTCTTACATCTAAAGATTTGAACGTATACCTTGCACGGTCAATTTTACCATTTATCCCACTACCCCAAATAACATCGTTATTTTTAGCAAAATGCAGAATTGATCCAACAGCTAGCAACTTCCTTTGACCTTCTAAAGTACATCTTTTAAAGCCCAAAGATTTTGCAATCTCAGAAACAATTATTGTTGATAGGTAATCACCAAAATTCTGACCGTGAAACCATTGTTTGCCTGTATTCTTTTTATACCAAAAAAGATTTTTAGTGTAGTTTTTATTTTTTAGATATTCTAAAGCAAATGGCAAAATATTAATTTTTCTATTCATTTGTTCAAAATGTTTTTAGCCATAGATTTTATTTTAAGAAATTTATTTAATACATTTTTAGTTTTAGTCTTCGTATAATAAAAATAATCTTTTCTAGATATATTTACTCTTGAAGCTCTTAAAATTGCAATACGATCTTTTATATCCCTCGGAGGAAAATTAAATTCAGCTCTAATATACGGATCATTAAAATTTTTGTGCAAATTACTATAAATAACTTTTCCTCTCTCATCTTTAAAAACACCACCTTGTTTAGCAAAAGATGTTATATTATTTTCTACAAGTTCTTTGTAATTATAATCTACAAGATTAGCGACTCCATCAACAGTTCCTTCGTGCTTTCCTGGATAATATTCAGGCAATAGGTTTGGTCTAAAATTCCCTGTGTTGATATTTCCGAATATACATCTGTATTTTGTATATGGATGAAACAAATTAGAGTCATAACCAACATTACCAGCATTATCCATCACGAAAAAATGTAAACCTGAATAAGTAAGTTGATCTGTATTCTTTTGCTGATTCAACAAATACTTTATCATCCCATCATCTGAATACTTTGCTATAAATTGCTTTTCCAGGTCTGTATAGCCCCAAGGGTATAGTTTATTTTTATACATTCCTTGATAACGTCTAACGTGAACTAAAAAATTATATGCTGTAAAAAAATCAATATCATCAGACAGTCGAGAAATATATTCAGGATAAGCCACATAAATTATTGGCACTTCTATACCTAAATCTCTTAGTTTTAAAATTTTTTTTATAAAAGCTTCTCTTTTTATCATGCTCGGATGAAAAGAAGCGTTTATATTAATTTGCTTATTCTTTACAATTTTACTTTTTTCAATTAAACCAATTTGTGATGATATGTTACTTGTTATCCTAATCTTCCAATTAGGTTCAGATCCAACCATATCTAGTATATCATTAAAATTTTTACCTATTGTTGGTTCTCCATATGCTAGATATAAAATAAGTTTTTGAGTTCCAAATGATTCTTTAAATCTATCATGCCATTGTTCAATATTCCCAGTAAACCTATCTTCCGGATTGTGTAATCCTAAATAATAACAATAGGGACATCTATAATTACATTTTGCTTCCCTGCCATTATATTGCCACAATACAGTTGTATATTTTCTTGTTACAATCCACATTAAACATTTACAAATCAATTCATATCCTTGTCGATTAGGGTGCAACTCATCTCTTAATCCCTTTTCAACTTTTCTTATCTCCCGTTTCCACAAAGCATTAATATCTGCAATTTTTATTTTTTTTTCATAAGCAATATCTCTTACAACCTGACTATATCTATCAACCTCTAAATTATATTTTTTTCTTTCAAAATTATATGAAGGAGATACTGTACTAATTATAACTCTTGAACCTACCGACTCAAAAGATTTCAACATTTTTAGTAAATTCTCTCTATATTCTTCAATTGTAACTCCTTTACGCCAATCATTCATACCGAAGCCAATCACAACAATATCAGGTCTAATATCTAGCAATCTCTCAAGCCTTTTTAGGCCATCTCTTGAAGTTTCACCAGAAATTCCTTCATAAAAAACAGTTAAATCGATTTCAGGATATTCTTCGTTTAATAATCTGTTTAAAATTGGAGCATATCCCTTTGTTATTGAATCTCCAAATAATAATAGCTTACAAGGATTTTCCATTATTTGTTTAACCTCAAAAATTTATAAATAATAACATTGCAAAAAAAGTTTTTACTTAAACAGCTTAAGCAAATAGTTTTTTTATTTCCCACTTCAATATTGGCCTCATAAAACCTGGTCGATCATGACTTATTGGATTTCCTGCTCCAAATTCATCACTTATTTCCCAAAAAATAGTTTGATTATATTTATAATAATAAATAGTCCTTGGATTTGTTCCTTCTACTTGTAAATAATACTTTCCTGTATTTAAAAAATGATTTGGAACTTTACATATTGCAATATAATTACCAGGCTCATGAATTTGGTTTGTTAAATCTATATCCCAATCTCCAGAACCAAATATAACCTGATTATTTTCATCATAAATTCTCAAATAATTTCTAAAGTTTTTAAGTTTTGTTTTTATTGAATAGTAAATAGCAATATTTAGTTCTTCTCTATGAGTAAATATTGCGTTTTTAGTATTTTTTTTTGAATAAATTTCTACTCTTTTAAGTTCTGCTTCTTTATAATTGGTATTAATAAAACTATTTTCCCAAACATTATTAATCTCTTTATTACTATTTAGATAATGCTTAATTGAATAATTAATATTTCCCTCAAAATTTAATATTCCATTTTCTAGGAAAATACCCTTGCTGCATATTAAACTTATAGAAACCATATTATGACTTACGAAAAGGACTGTTCTTCCTTCTTTAGAAATGTCTTCCATTTTGCCTAAGCATTTTTTCTGGAAGTCGGTGTCGCCTACTGCAAGTACTTCATCTACAAGAAGTATTTCCGGTTCAAGGTGGGCAGCTACAGAAAAAGCAAGGCGAACATACATTCCTGAAGAGTAACGTTTAACTGGAGTGTCAAGGAATTTTTTAACTCCAGAAAAATCTACTATTTCATCAAACTTCTTTTTTATTTCCATTCTGGACATACCAAGAACAGCGCCGTTCAAAAAAATATTTTCACGTCCTGTTAGTTCAGGGTGAAATCCTGTTCCTACTTCGAGCAGAGAAGCTACCCGACCATTAATAGTTATTTTTCCCGTTGTTGGTTCAGTAATTCGACTTAGAATTTTCAGAAGAGTTGATTTACCTGCACCATTTCGTCCGATTATTCCAACACGCTCTCCCTGTTTTATTTCAAAGTTTATGTCTTTAAGTGCCCAGAACTCTTCCAATTCTGTATTTTCTTTGTTTGGAGAGAAGGGATGTCTCAAACGTTGATAAAAACCGCGGGTAGAATGAGCTAAGGTTTCACGAAATGATTTATAGTTACAGGCATTACCGGCATTACGGTCATGCCCAATAATGTATTTTTTACTCAAATTTTCTACTTTAATTATAGACATATTCAACCACTTATCTTCACTAATATCCACTTATTTTGTTAGTATATATCGCTTCCAGTCGAGTTTTTCAGTATTACCAAAATTGATTATATAACCAACATTAAGCTTAGTAATTCTTAAATAATTCATAAGTTGCGCTTCATGCTCTTTAAATATTTCTTTTACAGATTTAAGCTCAACAATTATTCCGTTATAAACAATCAAATCTGGAATATACACTTTCTCTAATTTTCTAGATTTATAATAAATATTTAGCTGGCGTTTTGAATCAAATTCTATATTTCTTAAACCTAGTTCTATTTCTAAAGCCTGCTGGTATACTTCTTCCAACAAACCTCCTCCTATTTCATTATAAACTTCAAAAGCAGCACCAATTAATTTATAGCCTTCTTTTTTAAGTAAATAATTTTTATTATTAGTGTCCATAAGTGAAAATTAGTGGTTAAGTTTATATTACATCGGCAAATTCGCGTTCAGTTTTTCTAAAGATTGTAAACCCAGTCAAGAACATAATTATTGCAACACAAATTGACAAGCAAAATCCTGGCCAGTAAATAATGTTCTCAGTTCCAATAATACACCACCTGAAACCATCAATTACTCCAACCATTGGATTTAATGAATAAAGCAATCGCCATTTAACCGGAACTATTGCACTACTAAAGCCTACAGGAGAAATATAAAGTCCAAACTGAATAATAAACGGAAGCACATATCTAAAATCTCGATATTTGACATTTAATGCTGAAATCAAATATGTTACCCCTAGTGAAGTTATCATAGCAAGCACTAGAAAAAGAGGAATCAAAACTATCTTCCAATTAGGGACAAATAGGTATATAGCCATAACCAATATTAAAATTACAAAAGAGATCAAGAAGTCAATTAGGCTAACAATCATCGAAGACGTTGGAATAATTATTCTTGGAAAATAAACTTTTGATATCATATTCGAATTAGATATAAGTGAATTTCCTCCCTCATTTAAGGTATTGCTAAAAAACTGCCATGGTAACATTGCACAATAAACCATCACAGCATAAGGAGCACCATCTGATGGAAGTTTTGCAAGCTTACCAAAGACAATTGTAAAAACAATCATCGTCAGTAATGGTCTTAATACACTCCATGCTATTCCTATTATTGTTTGTTTATAACGTACAAGAATATCACGCCAGGCTAAAAAGAGAAATAATTCACGATAAATCCAAAGATCACGAAAATATCTTTGATGTATTTTTCCCGCTTCAATTACTATTTTATGTTCTTTCATTTTAAACTACGAATTTGATTCATTATTTTTATAGAAAACCAGCCAAAGCAAGAGGCCTTCTTATTCCATCAATTCGTTCACTATGAGTTAAAATCAGCTGTTTTTTATCTGTAACACCTTTAAAACTGTTCTCTTCCCTTTCCTTTGCCACCTATCTCAATAATATACGAATTATCTTTATTGCTAATATAGTAATCAGGAATTTTAGCTCCTCTCGTTGACTTCAAATAATTGTATTTAAACCCACAGCTTCTAATACTTTCAATAAAAAATTCTTCTCTCAGGGCTCCAATACATGTCTTATATTCCTGAAACAGCAACCGAAACGGGGGCATTAATAATACCTTAGGTTCTTTGAGTACATTCGTCCCTTTAGGAAAAACTGATGTTAATACAAATGCATCCTGCAATATACTGATATACTGTTGTGCCTTAAACTTGGTTATTCCAATATTTCTGGATATAGAAGAATAGTTAATTCCATCAACTCCTGATTTGCCAATAAAAGTTACAGTCTTCTCAATAAGTTCAAGCTCATCGATTGTTAATTTAGCTATTCTTGGAATATCTTTTTGAATAATTGTATCAAGAATATTCTGCAATAATGAATATATATTAGGTTCATCAAGTGAGAAAGGCATATTACCACCTTTTAGGTAGTCCTCAAAAAGATAGTTATATTTTAAATACTCTCTGTTCCAATCTTTATTTATGATTTTTTCAATAGATAAAACCGGTAAATTTATATTTTTATGAAAATATATAAACTCTCTAAAAGAAAATGGATATAACTTAAATAACTGAACTCTTCTGGAAAGATCATAAGCCGACTGAAACATTCCAAGTGATACTGAACTTGTAAAAATTACTTTTACATCAAGTAAATCGTATATTATTTTTAAAGCTTCTGATATCCCCTTATAAAAATGTACTTCATCAAGAAGAAAAGTTTTTATTTTATATTGATGATTTAATATTTTTACCAGTTCAAATAAATCAATGTCTTTTAGTGTATCTAATGATATATATACTGAATTTATATCTGATTTAGCAATTTGTTTTAAAATTATTGATTTACCAACACCCCGTAGCCCTGTTATTCCTAAAAAGCTCTTCCCTTTGTGTCCCCTCAATTGTTGAGTATAAGAATCTATGTTTTTTGTACTTAGCAGCATCCTTCACTGCTAAATCATGAAATTCAAAAACTCTATGTAATATATCCATTCTTACAAATATCCAATATATGATTCAAACTTTAAACAGGAATACAATATACATACATTTTGTCAAATAACTAATCATATATACATACATTTTGTCAAATAACTAACCATATAACATCTTTTTAGTAATTTGTGAAATAGAACCAGCCAATCTTACATACCCAAATCTATTCTTTATTACCTTATTATTTGACAAAATAACTCTTTACTATGAATCTATTTCAAAAAATCCAATAAAAATTAATATTAGTTAATGGTTGTTGGTTGTTGGTTGTTTGAAAGCTGCAGTTAACTGCACTTGAATTATTAATTTCTTGTGGAAGATAATTCTCTGTCATAGGATTACCTTTGTCATAAAGACAAATAATTAAATTTAATGAGTTGTGAGTATCAAGCTCTTTGACTAGCTCGTTAAACGATCTAATTTGAACTCCCATAAATTTCTTTTTATCAGTACTGTCATAAACATTTACTAGTTCTAACCCCCATTCTTTAACTCCAAGGTAACAAATTTCTGCAAGATCACCTGAACCAATAAATGAAATTTTTTTTATTCCGCCATCTAAAATATCTTTGCAAACCTGTGAACTTTTCTTTCTTGCTTCCTTATAAAAATGCATTGAAAAATCCAGGAACTCATATGTAAGCCTAGCTTTTTCTGAAATACCATGAGGTGTTAAATAATAGTCCCAACGTCTTGAGTTAAGTTTCCTCACTTCAAGCACACCTTTTTGAACCATTTTCTTTAGCAAGCTATGAGCCAATTTAACACTGCAATCAAGTTTTGCTGCAACCATACGATTATTTAAACGAGGTGACTTATCTACCTGTTTTAAAATCTCCAATTCATGTAATTTGTTCTTATCTAATTCCAATATCTTTTAACCACGAATTTTTCGAATTAACCTAATTATTTAAAACTATTCTTTTATATTTTAAACTTTTTTGACCAAAATTTATTAGAATCCCAAGCTGAAAACCAGTTGCTTTTAAGTAGTTGAAAATTTGAGCCTCATGTAATTCTGTTATTTCTGATACTGCTTTAAGTTCAAGAATAATTTTATCAAAACAAACGAAATCAGCATATCTTTTATTTAATGGTCTTCTATCTCTAAAGTTTATTGATAATTCAGCTTCTTTTGAATACAAAATTCTATTTTCAATAAAAAGTATCTCTAATGCTTCCTGATAAACCTGCTCTAGAAAACCACTGCCAAGTTCTCTATGAACCTCCATACATAAACCAATCAACTTATAGCTCTCTTGTCTATATAAAATCTCTGACATTTTTCTCAAATAATTTGAATAATTTGTTTAATTCGTGGTTATTTTGGCAGGCTCCGCCACATTACTTCTCAAATCAATGCAATAACATCATTATTATCAATAAGTAATGTGGTTAATAAATATAACTTATAGTTACCACAAGTAACGTTACTTAATAATATTCTACTCTCAATAGCTTGAAATAACAATAATTATTTAAAAGATTTTAAAAAAGAATCAAAAATAAATATGGTTTTCTACACAAAACAACCTTATAATGGTATGAAATTGTATAAGCAAGTTTATCAGGCATACTGGCAAAAAATAATTCTACTGATAATGTTTTTCAGTTTCTGATTATTTCAGTATGACTGAAAATCAACCATGAAATATTAATAGAAATATTATCTTATTGAATTCTTATGTATGATATTGATTTTAAAAATTTTCCAAAAAATATTGTAGAGCCAACATTACTTGCTGATTCAGATAAATTTTTAATCAAATTGGCTGAATCAGAAGATGAATTAGAAAAAACATTGCGCCTCAGATACTCTGTCTTCAACATTGAGCAGGGTAAAGGCCTACATGACTCTGAAGGTTGCGGATTAGATGTTGATGAATTTGACGAATACTGTCTCCAGATGATGGTCGTCGATAAAGAAACAAGAAATCCTGTAGGAACCTATAGAGTTCATCTTGGGTCTATTGCATGTAATGGTATGGGATTCTATTCAGCAAATGAATATGATATTGAAGGGCTTGATAAAATTGCCCATAAAACGATGGAAGTAGGGCGTTCATGTGTCATTTCAAAATTTAGAACAGGTGCTGCTGTAGCTCTTTTATGGGGTGGTATCGGTGAACTGATGATGCGTGCCAAACTTCAATATTTAATGGGATGCGTAAGCCTTGAAGTTAAAAATCCTGCCGCTGCATGGGCAATGTTTGAACATCTTCAAAAAGAAGGTAAAACAACAAAACAGATTTGGGGTACTCCCAAAAAAGGTTATGCACTCGAAAAGCCTCCTCAATCTGAAATTGATGAGTACCTTAAAGACATTAGGGGAACAGTAAAAAAATATATGCCTCCTTTAATGAAGGGATACTTACGATTAGGAACCAAGATTTGTGGAGAACCAGTTTATGACTTTGAATTTGGCACTATTGACTTCTTAATTTTACTTGATAGTTTTACAATTCCAGAGCGGTATGCAATTCACTACAATTATAAAGCTGTTAAATAACTTGAAATTTTATTCCTAGCTATTAATTATATTAAGGTCAGCGACTAAAGCTGGCCTATCTCTTTTTATACAAGGAAAAATAAATATTTAGGTAATGAGGAAAAAGAAATGGCTCATTTTAGAAGATTATACAGAATAATACTGATTTTATTCTGGTTTTTTATTATGACTTTTTATGCTCTATTCATTAGGTTTTGCTGTGGAAAAGGAGGAATTGAAGCAACAAAACGTTTATCAAAAGCTGCTAGAGTATGGGGAGCAGGGCTTACAAGAATTTTAAATATTCAAGTAAAATTATATGGAAATACTAATAATGTAAAAGGTTTAATTGTTTCAAATCATTTAAGCTATATGGATATTTTAGTAACTGCTTCAACTTTTCCACTCCGCTTTACACCAAAAGCAGAAATTTCTAAATGGCCTTTTTTGGGCTGGTTTATTGGTATTTCTGATCCAATATGGATCGATAGAAACTCAAGACAGAGTTCTAAAAAAACTCTTAACGAGTTTATTGAAACTTTAAAAAATGAAATTAATCTTATAATTTTTCCTGAAGGAACTACTACTGATAGCAAGGTTGAACTGCTTCCGTTTAAATCAACTACTTTTGAAGCTGCCGCAAAAGGTCAATTGCCTATATACCCAATACTTTTACATTATAAAGAAGATGATGATCATATAATATCATGGTTTGGAGATGCAACATTACTTCCGCACGTATGGAAAGTTATTGGTATGAAGAAAATTGAGGCGGAAGTTCATATTTTAGATCCTATAATATCTCATGGAAAAAATAGAAAAGAATTTTCACATGCAGCGCACGAAGCAATGAACTCCGAATATAAAAAACTTTATCTTTCATAGTAAATAAAAAACAAACATAATACTTAGAGGTTCTATATGAATAAAGATAATATTTTATTAAAAAACATACTAGCTCCTTTTACTAACGCCTGGAATCTTTTTTTCGAAATTTTACTACCTACACCAAATTTTAAAACAAATACTTTGTCAATGTTTTATGCAATACCATTTATAGGTTTAGTTCTAGGCATTATTGCTTCTGTCTTCTCATGGTTTATTATTGTTATTGGAGGTAATATACTTGCTGCTGTATTATGCCCTTTTGTTATTGTCCTGTTTTGGGAACTATTAAATCATGCCAAAGATACAAGTTATTTAGTTCACTATATTTATCAGAGAATTTTCAATCATTATGATCAGGAAAGCTTAGAAATAAATAATAATGAAAATCATTTTATGGTTTTCTATATTTTTTCTGCAGTTTTCATTTTAAGAATTATATGTCTTGGTATCATTATTTACTTTAACAATTTGGGTTGGATTATCATAGTAACAGTTTTAGCATATGCAATTCAAGCACATATGGCAGGAAATGAGCCTGAAACAAAGGGGACTATTAAAGTAGAAAAAAACAGCATTAATATTATGTGGATAATTACTGTCATTTTATGTTTAATTTTTGGAATCAACCATTTACCAATAACAGTTTTAGCAATTATCATTACTATACTTATTGCTATAAATGCCAAAAGTAATTATTTAAAATCAAATACCTTATCTGAACCTGTAATCGGGTTTACCGGAAAATATATTGAAATTATCGTATTATTATTAGGACTTTTATTTAGATTTCATTTTTAAAGGATTATATCATGCTAGATTCTGTAATTGCTATCGATGGACCTGCTGCATCAGGAAAAAGTACCGTTGCTAAACTAGTCGCTAAAAAACTAAATGCTTACTACATAAATACTGGTAATATGTATCGTGCAGCTGCCTTTGCTGCTGTAAAAAATAACCTTGATTTGAACAATATTAATGAAGAAAAAATATTGAAATTTACACAGCAAAACAGTATTTCATATCTTATCTCTGATGAAGGAAAAATGATTTTAACATTTAATAATAAACCTTTGGGAGAATCACAAATCAGAACATCTGAAGTATCACAAAACTCAAGTAAAATCGCAGCAAGCAAAGCAATTCGTGAATGGCTGGTAAATGAACAAAGGACATTTGTTAAATTTGGTCTTATCGTCATGGAAGGACGTGACATTGGAACAAATGTTTTTCCAAATGCTAAGTATAAATTCTTTTTAACAGCATCTCCTGAAGTTAGAGCCATAAGACGATTAACTCAAGATGGCAATCAACCGTCACAGGAAAATATAAGCCAGGTGGCAGCAGAAATTGCTGAACGGGATAAACGAGATTCTGAACGTAAAACTGCTCCATTAAAACAAGCCCAAGATGCTGTTTTGGTCGATAGCAGCAATATGACTATTGATGAAGTAGTTGATTCCATTGCAAAACATGTCAGTAAGACTGTGAGACCGTAAGACCGTAAGACTGTAAGACTGTAAGACTGTCGGACTATGAAACCGTGAGACTATAAATTAGCAATCTTTAATTTTAGCTGCTATTTATGAAAATTTATACTTATGAAAACTAAAGTTTCCCCGTTTTTTTTGGGGTGTTCTTTGAAAACTTGATTTTCTCAGATCCACTATACTTCTGTTAATCATCATCAGAAAACTTTAGAATTAAAAAAAATGCAATTTTTTTAAATCTATAGCAATGGTGATTTTTGAAAAATTTTTTCTCATCTTTTTTGTGAGATGCCCAGTATCAGCGTTTTCAGTTGTTTTAAGCCCCTCGAAAGAGAAAAGATGATTTTTTTGAGGTCTTTGGCAGTACTATTCAGTGAGCTTTGTTTACTTTTGTCAAGTTTTAAGACATAACATGTTTATTGTAAAAAGCTTACAAATTGCAGTCAGGTGGCTGAACATGCTATATTACTCTATTATCAAAATTAAAAAAAAGGAGTAATACAACATGTTCAGTAATTGCAAATTTAGCACATTAATAGATGAAGTTGCAACAGTAATTCCGAGAAAAGACAGAAGAATTATTTTTAAAACCATTATAACCGGTTTGATTATCAGCGAAGGCAGTAAATGTATTTCAGCAATTTATCGTCTGTTTGCAATAATGATGCTGTCTAATAAGATATCGAGAAAAAAATATTACGGTTTTCTGCAGTCAGGAAAACTTAAACTTGCTTTAGTATGGAAAAAACTTTTTACAATACTTGGTGATGATATCCAAACATCCGGCAGACTTCTTGTAGCTCTTGATGATACAACATATGGAAAGACAGGAAAGAAAATTGCAAACTGCGATACTCATTACGATCATGCGGCTAAACTGAACAGCTCTAAATATCTTTTTGGACATTGCCGTGTTGTTCTCGGGATACAAAAGTTTATCCATGGACGCTGGGCATGTCTGCCCGTAAAACAAAAAGTTTACCGGCTTAAAAAATCTGTAGATAAAAAAGAATTTAAAACTAAGATAGAGATTGCCGGAGAACTGATTAATGAGCTGTATGAACAGTTTTCTATTCCTATGCTGGTAGTTACTGACAGTTGGTTTGGTAATAAGTCATTGACAAAAGTTTTAAACTCCTATAAAGAATCAATGCATATCCTTACTCGTTTAAGAATTGATTCAGCTCTCTATGATTTTCCGCCTGAAAGTAAAGCAAAAAAAAGAGGGAGAAAGAAAATTTACGGTATTCGATTACCAAAGTTATCGAAGCTGGCAGCGACTCTTGATAAAAAAGAAGATTATTTCTTCATTTACGGCAAAAGCAGAAAATGTGAATATTCAGAATTTTTATGTATGCACAAAGGATTTAAAACCAAAGTTAAAGTTGTTCTTGTTCACTATAAAAACGGATGGTTCTTTCCAATTGTATCTACCGACTGCAGCCTGACGGCTCAGCAGATGATAGAATATTATTCTGCAAGATGGAAAATAGAAAGCGGTTTTAAAGAACTTAAACATGAACTCGGTGCTCTGGATAATCAGGCAAGAAAAAGGAATTCTGTAGAAAATCATTTTGATCTGTGCTGCATTGCCATGACCGCAGCATGGATATACACTATAAAACAGGAGAAGGCTCCTGTTAGAAAATTTAAAACTGCAAGAGCAAATTCATATGCTTTTGCTGATATAAGAAGAAAAATTAAAAACGAATATTATGAGAGTTTTAATTTTATGGATATTTGCTCTTCAAAAGGCAAGTCACTGATAAATTTATATTAGAGATATCATTTTTCAGTGTGCCGGGTAATTTTTTAACTCTCAAAAATAAGGAATGTTTAGTATCAAAACTGAATAGTTTTAAAAAACAATAATTTATCAAAAAAATTAGCCAAGAAGTAAAATACTTCTGGTATTAATCGATTCATAAATAACAAACATACGTAAGCGTCAATTAGCCCCCATCTTTTAATCTTCTTTCACAGTGTTAATTTTATAATATTTCTGTAATAAATTATTAACATCTTTGAGGAGGTTCAGTAATGGCGAATCATAAATCCGAGAATATAGTCAAGTGGAAGCATGAAGTATCTAAGTGGTCTGCATCAGGTTTAAGTCAGCATGAGTACTGCCGCAGAATGAATATTCCCTGCAGTACATTTCATGGCTGGTACAGCAAGTTAAAGAAGCTTGATGTAGAAGTTGCAGCTGCGGTTACAAGTAGTTTTGTCAGGATGAAGTTCAATGATTCAAGGTTATTATCTGAAGAAGTTCAGTCAAAGTTATCAGGAGTTAATATTTCGATTGGTGAATCTGTTAATATTTGTCTCAGCAGAGGATTTGAAGTAAAGGATTTTCAGAGAGCTGTTAAAGCACTGCTGGAGGTGTTATGATCAATATCAGTCATTCATTAATATATTTATACGATAGGCCTGCAAATATGCATATGAGTTTTGAAGGTTTGAGCGGATTAGTTGAGTCATCTTTTCCCGGCAAACTTCTAAGTGGAAGCTGTTTTGTTTTTCTAAACAGACTTAAAGATAAAATTAAAGTATTAAGATTTGATGGCGATGGTTTTGAAATTTACTATAAACGTCTTGAAAAAGGTAGATTCATCATAGATGACAGAGGTAGAACAGAACTTTCAAGACGAGACTTTCTAATGCTTTTTGAAGGTATAAAACCCAGTAGTCTGGATAAAAGATTCAACTTGAAAAAAGTTAGCTGAAATCTAAATTTTGAGTGTAAATAATACTGTTGCGCTGTATCTTTTTATATGGATGCAACAGTAGAACAATCAGTTAAAACAATAGAAGAGCTTGAGAGTAAAAACCGCTTTCTGGAAGCCGAGCTACTTTGTCTTAAAGAACAGCTTGAGTGGTTTAAGAGACAGGTATTTGGACAAAAATCAGAGCGTTTTATAGAAGAATTTCCTCCTGAATTGCCTGTACTTCCGGGATTGAATATTCCAGAAAAAGATGAAACAAAAGTAGGGTTGAAGGTAATTCCTGAGCATAAACGTAAAAAGAAAAGCAAAAATAAAAATCAGTATAAAGTAGAGTACCCCGATACTCTGGATGTCAAAGAGGAAGTAATAGATATTCCTCCTGAAAACAGAATACACCCTGAAACGGGAGAAGAGTTAGTAGAAATAGGTCGTGATGTTACAGAGAAGCTTGGGTACAGAACATCTTCCTACTATATACACAGAACAGTTACAGTTAAATACGCAGTAAAAAACAATTCACTTGCCGGCGTTGTTCAGTGTTCTGTTCCTGACTGTATTGTTACAGGTTCAAAGTTTACACCGGAATTTATGGCTCATATTGTTACTGAAAAATATGCATACCATATGCCAATATACAGAATACAGGAAAAGCTTGCAGCTCATGATATAAAAGTAACACGGCAGACATTAAGTTCGCTTATTATGAATATTGGCCTTAAATTGACACCTATATATGATCAGATGAGAGAAAATCTTTTTAAATCAGGTTATCTATTTACAGATGATACCGCTGTAAATATGCTTGACCCAGGCAATGGTAAAACAAAAACTACAAGAATATGGATATACTCCTGTGCCAATCCCAATGCACCTCCATATCAGATATATTCCTTCAGCCCCGACAGAAGTCATTTCTATCCAACAAATTTTCTTAAAAATTTTGAAGGTGTCATTCATGCTGATGCATATGAGGCATATGTAAAGCTTGATGCTGATGAAAGCTCATGTATTGACCGGGCTGCATGCTGGTGTCATGCACGCAGATATTTTGAAGAAGTAAAATCTATTGACTTGAAACTCAGAGATAATGTCCTGAGAAAGATCAGGTATTTGTTTATGTTTGAAAGGCTGGCATGGAAAGCTGATTCGCAAACAAGGCTGAAAATAAGACAGGAACATGAACTTAAAATTATTGATGAAATTTTCACAATGCTCAGAGAAAAAGTAGTAGAAGGTACACTGCTACCAAAATCCAATCTGGCAAAAGCTATAGGATATATGCTTAAATATGAAAATAACTTCAGACTCTATCTGAATGATCCAAATATCAGAATGGAAAATAATACTGCTGAAAGAGGAGCCTCTTGCAAAACGTTTGAGACTTTTTTCGTTTAAATTGTTAATAACTTTTTATTAGTGTAAAAATTCACATATTTTTCATCAAAAATCCGATAAAACGGCAAACCATACACTTAAAAAATTTTATTTTGATACATTCTTTCTAGTCTCTGTATTTTAGAGAGAAAGATGTAAACATTATTTATATCAAATTCAACTATTACGGAATAAGTTTAAATATCTTTTTAGCAGCAAGAGCAATTATAGCAAAGAAAATATGACACTCTACTTTTTGCTGCCCTTTAACTCTAATATTTTCAACACCATAATTATCTTTTAGCTCAGAATTAACTCTTTCAGCAGAACTTCTTTCATTATACCTGACAGATTTCGCAGGATCCATTTCTTTTTTTATTCCTCCTCTTCTGGGATTATTATCTATAACAGGAATTCTGTTGTTCTGCTTTGAATAAAGGTGTATTTCAGGTGAATCATATGCTGCATCCATCAGATCATATAAATTGATAATACGTTTTTCACTCATCTGCGAAAGCGGTATAGCTACCTGGCTATCATGTAATGAGGCAGATGTAACAACAGCACTGACAGGTATATCACCATCAACACAGTCTAAATGCAGTTTATACCCTTTCCATTTATAAACTTTGCCATTAGAGCCTTTCTTGGAACCCCAGTCACATCCTTTAGGAAGATCTTCCAGGTTAGCATCAAGATTTCTCTAAAGTTGAAGCTCAACCCGCTTTGGTTCTTTAGGCTTTTCTTCTCCTTTTTTAGGACGACCAGGCTTTCCTTTTTTCTTTTTAGTCGGAGTATTTTTACGGCAGGGCTTCTCTCGCCCTTTAATGCTCGTTGCATCTGTACTTTTATGACCGAAAAGCTTTTCTCCAATATTTCTGCATATACTGTTTTCATGTATTTTCTGTGCTATTTTAAATTCAGAAAACAGCTTAAAAGCTCTAGAAAATGTTGCTTCAGAAGGAACCTCATTATAACTTTCCCATCCGCATAATCGCCTAAGACTGGGATTTGATTTTATGAAATCAATCAAACTCACAGTATCTGCAATACGAAATATAGGCTTAGCTATAAAAGCTTTTAGTAGGCTCAACCGACTGGAAGGTTTTCTACCTATTCCGCACCAGCTTAAATTATCAAGGAACATATCAGGTCTTAGAAGTTCTACTGCTTTGATAAATTCTATCTGCCTGGAACTTAACTCGCCTAATTCTTCTTCAAGGTCTGGCAAAAGCCAGTTCTGTATGCTATTAAATAAACATGAAAGATGTTCCATTTAAAACTCCTGTAGTTTTTGCTATTTCTATTTTTTTGTTTATATAAAATAGCATGGAACTCTTTCTCTTAACTCAGTTTTTATTAAAAAGAACTTATTTTCTTAGTTTTGAAATTACCTCAGAGGATTAAGAAAAGTTGTACTCGGCAGAAAAAACTGGCTTTTCTTTGGAAGTAAAAGAGCAGGTGAAGCTGCTGCTGTTATATACTCGCTTATTCAAACATGCAGGATTATGGGAATAGAACCATTTGAATATATGACTGATATCTTCAAAAGGCTGATGACACACCAAAACAACAGACTCTTTGAATTACTTCCGGACAAATGGGCTGAAGCCAGGAATATATAACACTGATGTAAGAATTGACTGATTGTACATAAATCATATATATGGACAGATTTTACGTTTACTTAATCGATTCATAAATAACAAACATACAAACTTATTCTTCTATAAAATTTAATACAGTAGCAAAATATTAAACACGTTATATTTTATGTTACGAGCTGATTACAAAAAACATATATAAAATAATATAATGTTTCTCTCATTATGAATTCAAAACTGGGGGAGCTTTACTTATTAAAGTCATTTATTGAGTTTTAAAATCACCTCTAACTAAATACTATTTTAATATTTTAATGAATTTTATAATGAGAATTTCAAAAAAAAAGTTTACTTTATTAGAGCTTTTAGTAGTAATGATTGTGTGCCTTATTTTGCTTGCAATTTCTGCACCTGCATTTCTTTCAATGTCTAAAGGACAAAGCGTAGATATAGCTGCTAGAAACTTTGGATCACAGCTTAAAGCTGCTCGCTCATATGCAATAACAAATCGGAAATATACTGCTTTGATACTTCCAACTACAGAAGATATATCAAATGACTATTTATATAAATCATATAGAGCATGTATTGTAGATATTAATAATAACTTTGAAGAATGGATTCCAAATGAAAAATGGGAATTTTTACCAAGGGGAACAGCAATCTTAGAAATTGACAGCAGTAGTGAACCCGATAATATTAAAAACTTCAGCTCGGCAGAGAAAATAAATGATGTTGACTTTTCATCAATAAATGGTTCCAGTAACACAGACAATGTAAATGGAATAATATTCCTTCCAAGTGGTAAATGTTTAGGGGTTCGTGCATCAGGTATTTTTATTACTATTGGCGATGCAGTTGCTCTTGAAAATGGAGTCAGCACTATAAATAATTACTTAGACATAAATATTGATTCGTTTTCAGGAAGAGTATCATTTAGCAGTAGTTAGATTAGCTATTTATACTTAAGCTGAATAGTTATAAAAAATAATAACGTATACTTAAGGCGGGCTTTGCCCGCAACCCAATAGTTTCGGTTTGGGTATTGCAAAAGTTTCATGGTGAAACCTATAATATTAGTTAACCACTACTAATGAGGTAACACCATGAAAAAGTTCATTGACAAACATAAAGATATTATACATGGATTTTTAATTTGTGTCGATCGTGTAATCTTTAAGGGTTACAATTTTTTGAGCAATTCTAAAAGTATGGAAAATTTTTTAAGCCATAAGAGCATACTAATAAAAGATTTTCCGAATTATGCCAAAAAACATTCTAAAATACTTAGAGACCATGCTTTGGCAACAGCTCAAAAGTATAATCGTCCTTATATTCCTCCAAAAGGAAAGTATAACAAAGAAGAATATGCAAAAATGATTGTAGACAGAGACAATATAAAGAGCGGTCTTGTATGTGTTATATCTGCAATGGAAGCAAGTCCTACTTTTAAAAAGATTTACGGAGAAAGCCATCCTCGTCTCAAGCATAGTATGATACCGCATATTGCGCTTTATTATTACTTTATGGATAAGATATTTGGTCTCATGCATGTAAGAATTCAAACTTATTTTCCATTTACAGTACAAATACATGTTAACGGTCATGAATGGCTGGCCAGGAAGATGTCTTATCATGGAATAAAATATGAAAAGGATGATAACTGTTTTACCTGGATTGAAGATATTGAGCGTGCACAGAAGTTTGCATCGAAATTCGCCGACATAAAATGGAGTAGAATACTTGGGGCATTTGCCCGCAAGGTTAATCCTTTAATATCTGAAACAGGAGAATATTACTTCATCACAGATCAGTTTGAATGTTCAACAGATGTAATGTTTAATAATTCCACCGAATTTGAAAGTCTGTTTGATAAATTACTGGAGCAATCAACAAGACGCTTCGGTCCGAGAGATATTTTGACATTTGTCGGTAAAAGGTTTGACGGACGTTTTAAAGGTGATCAGATAAATTCCTCAAAAAAATATTACTGGGGATCAAGAATAAAGCACTGGATAAGAAAGAACTGGATGAAGATGTACAACAAAAGTGGAAGTGTACTGCGAATAGAAACAGTTATAAATAATCCATATGACTTTAAAGTGTTAAGACCAGGAATTCGGAAAGGAGAAGAAGTTTACGGTTGGTATCCACTGGCAAAAGGAATTAAGAACCTCTACAGATATATTGAAATAGGAACAGCCGCAAACAGCCGCTATCTTAATGCACTTTCTGTTGTTGATAATCCTGTGCCTGCTTCTAAAAGTTTAAAATTACTGGTTGAACCGGTAAAATATAAGAATATCAAATATACGGGATTTAATCCTGTATGTAATGATTCAGTTAAACTTTTTAAAGCTGTTATGAATGGTAATTATATTTCGTTTGGATTTCAAAATAAAGATATAAGAAAAGAACTTTATGACCATCCGAAAACAGATATAGAAAAAAAACGTCTTGCGGCAAAAATAACAAGACTTTTTAAAAAACTCAAAGCGCATAAAATGATTGCAAAAGTACCAAGATCAAGAAGATGGATTATAACTGAAAAAGGCTGGTCTGTTATGGGTAGTGCTATAAATATCTATGATGTTGGCTGGCAGAAGGTTTTGTATAATAAAACAGCCTAATGTAAAATTTTAGACACGTTTTTATGATAGAAGTTTAAAAGAAAGCCTAAACTAAATGATTTTAGAAGAAATTAATAATTTATCGAGCGCGGTTATGGCTGAATAAATGAAAAAACAAAAAATTGCTATAAAACAATGAAAATTAAAAGATATAATTTAATTGAAATAACGCTATCAATAGCCATACTTGCTGTTGGTATTACTGCTATAATGTCTTTATTTCCTCTTGGATTCAATGAAACAAAAGACTCCATAGCTGAAAATTATTCATGCGAGGCAGCTGATAGCATGTTAGCATTTATTGCAAGAGAATCTTTCAATTCTTCAACATGGAATACCTTATTTGTTACAGATGGAGGAGAAATTCCTGACTCTAGACCTACATCAGTATTAACTAATACAAATGGATGGATTCATGAAGAAGGAGATATTTTTAGTACCGCAAACAATGGAGTTTTCGGACTTAAGGTTAGCTCAAACAGTGGAGAAATTACCGACTTTACAGGAGAAGTTCTCATTTGGAAGACAAAAGTTAAAGATATTAGAGCAGCAGGAGAGAATATTGCAGAGTTATCCTATATCGCTGCTGTTGCATTACATCTCGAAATAAGTTGGCCAATAGAGAAACCATACAATGAACGAAAAAGAAACTTATACTATTTAGAATTATTTAACTACAACCAAATTTAATGAAAATTTATAAAAAATTCTTTTCTTTGATTGAATTAATTGTTGTTATGGGTGTTTTTGCAATACTTTTATTATTGACTTCAATTGTTTTCTCAACTGCTCAAAAAGCATGGACAAAATCAAGTGGAAATACGACAACATTTGAAAATGTCCGTATTGCTTTTGAAATTATAACAAGAGATATTCAATCAATTTACTATAAAAAAAATAAAATTCCTTTTTGGTATAAAAGACAATCAGGAACTGATGAGTTTTCCAATGAGTCAATTGATTTTGTTGCAAAAACAGAACTTCCACCTGAAGGTGCAACATCAAGCCTTTGTGAAGTAAGGTATCAGCTTTATCATACAAATGATTATTCTGAAGAAAATGCTGGCTGGCTTATGAGAAGTGTAACAGGAAATAAATCAAGTAATGGTTCAAATAATAGCAAATGGAATTTTTATAAAAATTTAACAGTAGGCTTAACAGGAGATACTAACGCATTTACTGCAAATAATGATTCAGGGGATTCATATCAAAAACTAATTCCATGTGTAACTAATTTATCATTTAGTTGTTATGATGAAAACGGAAATATTGTTACTGGAACTACTGATGCAGTAATTCAGCTTCCATTCTCAATAGAAGTTAATATTAATATCCTTGATGACGATGATTGGAATAAATGGGTTGTAATAAATAATAATACTGGAACAGAAACACAGGAAGCAGAAGCTTTTAGAAAACAAAATGAAAGAACTTTTACTAAAACCATATTAATAGGTAATAGAGGTCAATATTATTAATTTAAAAAAATACATACAGTAACAAATTCCTTGATAACATTTTCTACTTATTTTTTCCTTAATCTATTTTCATTAAGAGTACTTCAACATAGAAGAAGTATTGATTCAAAAAAGTAAATATGATATAATCTTCATAGATAAAAAATGAAGGTTACAACAATGAGAAAAACTACAAGAAAAGAAGCAGGAGTAGCAATTGTATTCGCGCTTGGTATGATTTCACTTCTTTTTGTTCTTGCGCTTGGTTTTAGTACAAATGCAATAATTAAAAGAAAAACTGCTGACAACAATAATCAACAAAAAACCGCACGAATAATTGCTCAATCAGGGCTTCAGCGTGTTATTGCTGCAATGCAGTATAACTGCATTAATGTAAGTAAAGATTTTACAAACGTTGTAAGCCATCAGGGAAATGATTATGAAGATTTGGTTGATCTTTTTCCTACAGAAATAGATGGAATTACTTATTATAGCTGGCCAGAAAACTATAATTCTAAAGATAACGATTCTTTAACATGGCACTATTTACCCGATATTGGAAATGTTAACGTTCCCATTATAGCAAGGTTTGCATATATAGTTATTCCCGATAATGGCAAAATTGATATAGCAGCAGGAGTTGATTCAGGACTAAATGCCTATAATAACAATGTTGATGCTATTTCAGAGCAATACCCTCCTAATGAGGCAACTGGTATTGATGAAAATGGCAACGAAATTATTGGTCGTCCAGGTCGCAGTATTTCAGAATTATTTTTAGCCACACTTTCATGTATAGGAAATACTGATAGCGCTATAAAAATTAGCTCCAACGCAATTGATAGTGACCCGGATGGTACCTTAGCTTATGGAACAAGATGGCTTGATCTTCATACTATTTTTAGCAGCCTTGATATTACAGAAAACTCTATAAAAACTAATTTTTTTAATATATTTGCTACTGACAACCCTCCCATCCCAGAAGCATACTGGATTGATAATGGTGATTATTTAAGAGAAGAATCAGAGTTTTATCATCGATTTAACCTAACAAGAACAGACTGGAATACCTTAACTATTGATAGTGTAAAAGCCGAACCTGTTCAATTTTCATCATCACAAGGCGGAGGAATTCCATGGTTGGCAAATTGGACAGATGAAGGTGGTTTTGGGAGAGGGAACAGCGAACAATGTAAAAATCAGATTATAGCTAATTTAATAGATTATAATGATACAGACTGTAATGCTACAACTGACTATCCTACTAATAATCCCCCCACATATGTAGGTTTAGAAAAATGTCCATATATAAATGAAGTTAAGTTAATATTTGATGGAGAGGTTGAAGCAGTAATAGCAGGAACAGCTAACAATAACAGCTATGAAACAATTCAAAGCATAGCCAGAAATCTAGAGAGTAATCCGCAAGATTTATATTTACCTCCCACTCTATATGCAAAAAAAGAGAAAGAAGAAAAAGGAGGAGGCAAAAAAGCACAATACGATTATACTTGTCGTGTTAATCTATCATCAGCTGCTATTGAAATTGTAAATATGTATGACTCTACTATGAATATAATTGCACATATATATGTGTCAGGTGAGTTTCAATGGAACCCCATGAAAGAAACTATTACTTTCACTGACAAATACATTGGAAGTGAAAGTTTTACTGCAAGAGAAAAGTCATATGGAACAATAACAATAGATTCACCTGCTTCCCTTTATATCGATACGTTAACTGATAAAGAAGGAGCAAAAAGAGAAATAACGAAATTTAAAATTACTAACCTACACATAAGACTTACTGATGAAAATGATACATTACTGTATGATTACTCAACAATTATTGATGCAGACAATACAACAAACAGCCAAACTCTTTCATCTAACGGTTCAACTGGCTATTTATATCTCAATGCCCAAATTACCGATCCTAGACAAAACTTAATTGTAGATGATTGGACAAACAGTATTGTCTTTACTGATACCGACGAACCGGTAATTGGGACAATAGGATCCAAAAATTCTGGATACTATACTCCATCATCTGGTGATGATCCTGAACCCCAAAAACCTCCTTTTAGCGAAGAGCGTGAACCTTGGGAACTATCTACCGCATATATACGCAATGCTCCAATGAAATCACCATGGGAACTTGGATTTATACATAGAGGAGAAGCATGGCAGACTTTAAATTTAAAAAAATATTACTCAGGTTTTGATATTGGCAATGGAGGAGGAAACGATTACTCAGATGGTGACGCAAATATTTTGGATCAGATAAAAATGACTTCTGAAACTGAAACATATGGTAAAATTAATATTAATACTAATTATCAAGATGCTTTGAAAGTATTATTTGAAAAAATTAGAGTAGGAAGCAATATAGAACATATAGATGGACCAGGTTGCTTATCTAAAAACGATGGTTCAGGTGCTTATGAATTAACTTCACCCTTTTCAGAAGCTTTAGCTAAAGAGGTTTTAAACTATAATGGAACCAATGATTCTAGAATTGACAAATTTTATTCACGCTCACAAATTTTAAGAGACAGTAATGGATTAACAGAAGCCTTATGCCATGATAATGAAATCCAAGGAGCTGAATTAACATTTGATAGAACTACGGATGCCACCCAAGAAGAAATTATAGGTAAAATGATTAACTTAACAACAACATTATATCCAAATGTTTTTGAAATAATTGTTGTTGCTCAAGCAATTAATGATATCGGAGTTCCCAGTGAAAATAAAACAGTAAGTGTTAATGGAATAGGTTGTAAAACAGGAAGATATGATTCGGGTGCAGATGAAATTTTATCAACACAAAAAATTTATGCAAGAGTAGTAAAAGACCCTATATCAAACAGGTTTCATATACTTTCACAAAACTATATTGAATAACAGGTTACTTCATTGTAAACAATTAGATATTTGAGTTAGATTTACTAACCTCTATAGAATTTTTTGCAAACTACTAACTCATCCAGTTTTTTTTCTATTTAGAAAATCCCAATGTATAATTCTTAACACTACTAATAATTTTGCAAAAAAGTTGATAGTTAAAAATTTTTATAAAAAATATATCTATAATTAGTTTATGGATATATAGTAGTATAAGAATATATTATTTTAAATCGTTGAGTTATTTTAACAATCGTTTTAATTTTTAAAGCTAATTAATATACCGTAGGTATTTTCTGTTCTAAATTATTTTATTATAGTCAATATCAATTATTAATAAATTTCTCTTCAGAGATAACAGCCTGATAAAGAGACGTCAAGTTTTTGGATAAGTTAACATGAAATATAAATTTGAAATAAATTCCGAAAAAGGGATTGCAATAATTTTTGCATTGGGATTAGTTTCTCTTCTTTTTGTTCTTGCCCTAGGTTTTTTTACAAGTTCAATTATTCAAAAAGAAATTGGTAATAATAATAACAATTTAACTTCAACCAGACTGTTGGCTGAATCAGGCCTGCAAAGAGCTATTGCTTCAATGAAGCTCAACAGTATCAATGCAGAAAAGGACTTTAGTAATGTTTATACTCATGAAGGAGATGGGTCTAAAGTATATTATGAAGATTTATCAGAATTATTACCAACAACCATGAATAATATTACATATTATTCATGGCCAAGTGATTATGACTCTTCAAATAACAATAGCGTTACCTGGCAATATATAAAAGACGAAACCAATAATAACAGATTATTATATAGATTTGCCTATGTCACATTACCAACAAAAGTTAAACCGACTAACTATAAGCTCTTCGGTGAAAAAATTGATCTTTCAGCAAGCGTAGATACAGGTTTAAATGCTGAAGCCAATCATATTTATGCAGTTTCCGAAAATTTTCCAACTACAGAAGCCACTAGTATTGATGGAAATGGAAATCCTGTAATAGGGCGCCCGGGAAGAGATATTTCTGAACTGTTTTTATCAACACTTTCATTTATAGATAAAACTGATACAGCAGAAAAACTAAGTGTAACTAACGCTTATCCTAAAGGTCTACTACAATATGGACAGCGTTGGGAATCACTATCAGCTATGTGTGACAGCTTCAATGAAAATGAAACTCCTATCGGGAATAAAACTCCTTTTAGTGAAAATTGTATTTTTGATGGTATTCCAACTCCCGAAGCATTTACTTATGAAGATTCTTATGATGTTAGGACAAATAATGGACTTTATCATCGCTTTAACCTTACAAGAAATGATTGGGAACATTTGAGCGTAAATGATATGGTTGATACAGAAAATTGCTTAAAAGAGTACTCTGAAAGTGATAGCGGGAATATTGAAAAATGCATCCCTTGGATTGCTAACTGGAAAGCTGCTGGAGATTATAACTCGGCAGATATATGTAAAAAACAAATTTCTGCCAATATTATAGACTATAACGATAGCAATACAATAGCTACAACTGATAACGCAGACAGCCCATCGTATGTTGGACTTGAAAAATGCCCATACATTAACGAGCTTAATCTTGAATTTACAGGAAGCGTTTCATTACAGGCTGCCAGTGATGATGGATACTCTATTTTTTCAGGCGGTACTCTGCACATAGTTGGATATCCAGGAACTTTGCATCTATCAAGTGGACATGCAAACGGCTCCTTGGAAATAGGTGGTTTATACGGTGGCTATGTTGAAGCTTCAGGTATTTTTTCTTCACCTACTACAGCCTATACCTATAATTCATCAGTTACAACTGAAGTATTAGAGACACAAAGCACACCAGCTATGCCACAAAGTTTAAGTTGGTATAAATCTCAGGCCAGTTCAAATTCAACAAGTTTTACTGTTGATATTACTGTTAGCAATAAATCACCAGATGAAATTAGAATTTCAGGCACAGATATAGGAAATGGAAAGTCTGATAATAAAGATGTTCCTGAAGGCTGCGTTATCTATACAACAGGTAATATAACAATTGATGGAGATTTAAGCCGTACAGTAACTTTGGTGGCTGAAGGAAATGTATCTATTGACCCTAACCTTACAGTATCTTTAACCCCAGCCGTAGAAGATACTCTTATTTATGCAGGCGGGAGAGTTGATATTGATTATTGTGACTTTGAAGCTAGCGGAATTATTAAAGCAGATGCTGAAATAGAAATACTTAACAGTACACTATATTTAACAGATGCATATTTATGGTCTAAAGGTTCTTCTACTATAAAAATGTGTGAAGGTACTATTTCAGGAGGAGGAGGAAGCAGCGGGGATTCTTCTGAATATGTTTGCAATGTGCATCTTAAAAAAGCACAATTGGAAGTAGTTGATATGTATTCAACCATTCTTCCAAATTTTACAACTGACCCACTGGATAGCTCTAATTCTGTCAATTGTCTTGCTGAAATAACAATCGAAGGTTCATATAACTGGAATGTTGATGATACAGACTCTGAAGTTAATTTCTCAAAAACATTTAATATTGGTATTAATGCAGGAAGTAAAGCTTATTCATATAATTCAAATAGTGACTTAATTAATTTAGATATCTCTCCATCATCAACAATTATCAATAATGAAGATATTAAGAGCTCAATAGAAGATTTTCAAATAACTAATCTAAAAGTTAAATTAACTGATGCTGATTCAAATTTACTTGACTTTTCATTTATTGAACCGTCAACTGTATATACTGCTACAGAGAATGAAGACGAAGATGAAAGCAGTGGAGTTACAGTTAACGGGGACTTAAATATTAACTCAGGTTCAAATAATAGCAGTCATCCATTTATTATGCAGACTTCTGGTGGCCAAATAGATGTTGATGACTTAAAAGCATGGTCTTCCAGTGACACATTTGAAGGAACTGCTTCTGAAATTAAAATTAAAGCTAAAAACAACGGGGAAGAAGGAAATTCTCTTACAATAAACGGCGAAACTGTTTCTTTAAATTCAGGAACTTATTATACATTTACCGGAATAATGTCTGTTTCAATAGAAAACAGGACTCATGGTAATGGCAAAGCCCTTGGAAACTGGTGGATTGATATTTCAGGATCGAATATTTCTATAGATCCTGGCTTTACCGATACAACTGTTACTGAAACTGAAGAAGAAGGTGGGCTGCCTACACTTTCTTCCGATGGTACCTTTAGCACACTGTATTTTAATTACCAGGTAGCTGACCCAAGACAAAATTTAAACCCTGAAGACTGGGCCGGTGTTTATGAATTTAAGAACATTACTAATTCTGAAACTGAAACTGAAACTGCAGTTGGAACGATAGGTTTAATTAATACTAAATTTTCCCCAAATAGAGGAAATTATACCGACTCCGATCTAGAACCATACGCAACTGAACCATGGGAGTTATCAACTGCATTTATTAGAAATGATTCAATGTTATCTCCATGGGAACTTGGTTTTATTCATAGAGGCAAAGCCTGGCAAACTATGAATTTAAAAAAATATAACTCTTCTGAAGGTTATAATGGAGGCGGAAACAGTTATGAAGATGGCGATGCTAATATTCTTGATCAGATAAAGATGACTAAAAATACACAAACTTATGGTAAACTTAATATTAATTCAGGAATTAATGAAGTCCTTAAAACTCTTTTTGCCCAAATCAGGGTTGGATCGAATATAGCAAGCACAGAAGGTCCAGGAGCCCTTAAAACTTATGATGGCTCACAAACTTCATATATTACTGATAATGAAGCTAAGACTTTTGCTGATTCATTGATTGCTATTAATGGAAACGGTACTGATTCTTCAAAACAATTCTATACGCGTGCAGAAATATTAAAAAATAATAATATATCTAATTGGTTTACAAGCTTTGGTAATACCGATGCATTAAAAGAAGAAGTTATTGGTAAGTATATAAATCTTTCAACTGCCTTAAGACAGTTACCGGATGAATTTAATGTTATAGTTGTTGCCCAGACAATAAAAGATTTAGGTGGAACTATTAATAACAAAGAATGCCAGACTGGAAGATATGATGTAGGTGGAGATTTAATCCTTGCAACTCAAAAGATTCTTGCAACAGTAAGAAGAAATCCGGTAAATGATAAATTTTATATAACTGACTTGGAATATGTTGATTAATAAAATGAAAACTGTGTACAAAAACTTCACACTAATAGAAATTGCTGTTACTATGGCAATTTTTTCGGTTATAATACTGGGTATTATGGGATTTTTAAGAACAATTCATAAAACTTCAAATATATCTCGGGGTGAAAAAAATATGTTTGAAAACTCAAGAATGGCATTAGATGTCATATCAAGAGACCTGCAATGTATTTATTATGGACCTGACTCTGCTCCATTCTGGCACTGGAATGGAAATAGTCCTTCTTCCTGGGGAGAGTTCAGAAATGAACTTTTAGCATTTGTTTCAACAACACCACTTCCTCCCAATAATGTTTGTACATCTGATCTATGCGAAGTTAAATATCAATTGTACTATACTACAGATCCTAATAATGATTTAGCAGGATGGCTTACAAGAAGTGTTACTGGAAATAGAGAAGATGAAGATGAAGATAATCTCAGATGGAATTTTAATAATAATTATGATGATGACCCTTCTCCTAATTTTCTAGTTGGATTTACTTCTTCAACAGATGGTGATGGTATTCCTTATGCATCTTTTACAGCCAACTCAGCATCAAATGATGATTATCAAAGACTTATTCCCTACGTTACAAAGTTTGAAATCACATGCTATGACAGGGAAGGAAATATAATAAGTCCTGATACCCAAACATCAACAGATGCAGTTAGTACAAGCACACAACCTGAAACTACTCCTGCAGGAATGGAGTTTCCATATTCTGTACAGATTAGTATTTCATTAATGGACAGATATGCATGGAGAAAATGGATTAGCATTGAAGGAGTAGACTTAAGTTTAGAAGATGAATCAACTAAAGCCGCAAACTTTAGAAGACAACACGAAAGAACTTTTACTGAAACTGTTTTAATAGGAGAGCGTGGACAAAATTTATAATCCTAATCATCAATAAACTGATATCTTAAAATCCTGAACTTTTTGCTATCTTCATCCCATCTAACAACAACTAAAACTTTTTGTGTTGCTAGAATTAAATCTCCTCCTTCATCATATCTTCCTGTTTGACATTCAACATCATTAACGGTTACTCCACCTATATCCTGTATACTTTGAGCAATAACTATAATAGTATATTCATTTGGCTGTAGAGCTTTTGTTAAGTTGATAAATTTGCCTATCACTTCCTCTTGTTGCGCATCATTTTCCTGAGAAATAACACTACTATCATATAATTCATCAACACCAGTTACCAAAGGCTCATTCTCAAGTTGTCTATCGGGTCGCAAGATTTGTGCTCTTGTAAAAAACGGTTGAATAGAGCTTGAACTAATAGTATTATCAGCAAAAGTTTCTGCTTCAGTTGTGCTTAAAACAGTTTCTGCGGTTCCTGGAGTAGAAATGTCACTTTCTCTTGGTATATCTTCAAAAAGAGCATTTAAAACTCCTTTTAGTTCTGTATTGATATTTATTTTTCCATAAACAGCATTTTCACTTGTCATTTTTATCTGATCAAGAATGTTTGCATCTCCATCCTCATAGTCATTTCCGCCACCTTTCATTCCTTCACTTAAATTATATTTTTTTATATTAAGTGTCTGCCATCGTTTCCCTCTATGAATTAACCCTACTTCCCAAGGTGATTCCATTGGTGCATTCCTGATATAAGCAGTAGAGATATCCCATGGTTCATCTGCATCAGCTTCTTCATCTAAACTATTGTCATCAAGAACATAAATATTACAAGTAGAATTTTTGCTTCCAAGTGTACCATTTTCTGATTCATTGATAAATAAACCATCAGTCGTTAAGTTTTCATCATCCCCAGTCAGTATGGAGCAAATTCTGTCTTGGATCGTTAATCTGATAATCAAAATACTTTGTAGATTGACTACCATCTGAAGAAATCGTAGAAGATTCAGATGATGAAGTACTTTCAGTATTATAATATCCTGGTTCTATTGAAATATTCGAACCGGAAATATCTATCCACCAATTTCCTTCTCCTTCTCCATTTCCATGAGTCCTGTTTTCTATAGAAACAGTCATATTGCCAGTGAAAGTATAATATGTACTTGAAGCAAGTTCTACTTCTTCACCATTTATATCTATTGATGTACCACCTTGACCTTTTCTTTTGGCTTTTATTTTTATTTCTGAAGCCGTACCCTCATAGGTATCACTGGAAGACCATGCCCTTAAATCATCAATATCTATTTGTCCTCCTGAGGTCTGCATAATAAATGGATGACTGCCATTGCTTGACCCTGGATTAATATTTAAATCTCCATCTACTTCTACTCCAGTTTCTTCTGAAACTGAAACAGTATAATTAGGATCAACAATATAAGAAAAATCTAGAAGATTTGAATTTGTATCAATTAATTTTACAGTTAAGTTGCTAATCTGAAAGTCCTCAATAGAAGATGATAGGCCACCATCAGCAGCTACTGGAGAGTCAGGACTTAAATCTGAATCTGCAAGATCAAAATTACTGCTTAATAAATAAGAAGAATTACTACTTCCTGATATATCTAAAGTAAAACTTTTAGAAAAATTGACTTCAGAATCTGTCTCATCAAGAACCCAGCAATAACTGCCATCAAGTGTTATTTCTGCCTGAGTATTTATTGAAGTTCCATACATATCAATAAGTTCAAGCTGAACATCTTTTAAATAAACATTACATATATAATCATCAGAATCACTCTGACTAGTATTAGAGTTAGAAATATTAACAGATCCAAAAACATCTATGTCAATATCACCATTACTCCATATATAAGCATCTAATATATTTACTGAACCTCCTGGTGTAATAGATATACTATTCTTGCCAATAATATATCCATTTAAGTTATAAGTACTCCAACCACTTATATCTACTTCTTTTCCAGCATAAATTAAAATATTTTGATATGCTGGTGTTAAGGTAACACCACTAGAAATATTTACATCGCCCTCTTCACTAATAAGAGTAACTGTACGACTAAAACTACTACTTATTGATATATTCCTATTACTACCAGATACATAAATTATGCTTCCATTAGCTACAGTATCTATATAATTATAATTTGATGACCTCCATATATTAATATTATTACCTGTACCTTCTGTTAACAAAATACTAACGCTACCATCATACGTAGCATTAGATTTATAATCGCTTAAATCAGTAAAAACTGGAGATGTTTTAGAATCAGAAGCTTCAACATTTAGTCCTCCACTGCTTTCTAAAGAACCTGTATAAGTAAACGTTCCACTACCTGTAATAGGAGTTCCTGATAAATCAAGATCACCATTAGTGTGTCCATTACAACTATTAAGGGTTAGACTTGAAGCATTAACAGATAAGTCTCCATCGGCAAAAAAAGCACAACTACTCCCTACGCTGGATGGTGCTTGAACCTGTCCTTCTACTTCAAACCTAATTTCATTTATATACGGACATTTTTCAAGTCCAACATAAGTAGGAGAATCTTCATTATCAGTTGTTGCAATAGTATCAGCATCACAATAATCAATTAAGTTTGCAGTAATTTGTCTTCTACAACTATCAGCAGTTGGAAACCCTCCTGCTGATAGCCAGTTATTTAACCATGGAATAGAAAAAATACTAGATGAACTCGTCTCACTATCATAAGGAAGAGCTTGAGAAAGTATTGAGTCAACCTCAATATTGCTCCAGTCATTACGTGCTAAATTAAACCTATGAAATAGTTCTGAAGATTCTCGCTGAAGATCACCATTGTCACTCCAGAAGGCTTCAGGATCAGGTTCATTATCCAAAACAAAAAAGGTTCTGTATGAATCCGAGTTATCATTTTCCGCTATACCTAAAATATCAAAAATACTGTCAAAACTATTCCATCTACCGTTATTTGCTAACAAAAGTTCTGATTCATTATTATCAAACCAACTTCCTATAGCATTTAGCTTAACTTCACCAACATCTCTTCCTGGACGTCCACTAATACTACTTCCATCTTCTGTACTATAATTATATGAAGTAGCCGAAGGATCAATACGTCCCTGATCTGCCATTACCTTATATGCAAAACGTCCAATTATAGGTGTGCTTGTATCATAATTTTCTGGTATATATTGCCAATGTGGCCCGTCAGAATCGCTATAAAATCCTGAATAGAACAATAAGTTTTACCTTCAACTTCAGTTTGAAGTAATTCTGCAAGACCATCATTATCATGATTATTGTTAAAAGTGTAAACATCAGTTGCTCTAGCTGAATTGCTTGAAAGTTGTGCAGCAGACAATGCAATAGCTCTTTGAGTAGTAGATTGAACAAGCATTCTTGCTTGATGTAATGCATTGTAATTAAACGCAGCTTTTTTATCAACTACTGCCAAATTAACATAAGCAATAGTCAATAATGAAATTAAAGCCAATAAACCAAGTGTTAAAATAATAATAACACCATTTTCATTATTAGAAACTATTTTTTTTATTTTTAACTTCATAGTAAATATACCTGAGGTATTTCTCTACAATTAACTCCAATCATTGATCAACTTTCAAATTTACTAATATGGTTATTATTCCATTATTCATTTGGAGTTACTTCAGCTAAAATTATAACATCCTGTCTATCAAATCCTGAATTCCTATATGTCCCATTCCAATTAGAATAAAATTCTACAGTTTGACCTATTTCATAAAGGTATAAAACCTGGTTCTCATTTAATACTATATTACCTGTGCTTGTATTTACATATTCTTCAATACACTCAGCTGGACTAACCTGCCCCATGGCCCCAGGTATAAATAGCGGAGGCTGATCTCCATTTAACAGTGTAAAAACCTGGTTTTCATTAGTTGACCAGTAAGAAGTACAAGGTCCTCCGTAATAATGAAGAGCTTCTATTATATATTTGGTTCCGGCTGGAACTTCCATAGACCACTCATCACCCTTTTGAACAGCATTTTCTACTGTTTCAGTAACTTCTTGATATCCATAAACTGGTACTTGAACTTCCCTATACTTCCATTTATTCCCAACTCTAACCCATTGCCATTCAGTGGTATAACCTGTAACAACTTGCTGTGTTGTTGTTTCTGTTGTTTCAAATGGTTTTATGTATTCTCCATCAGAATCATCACTATCAGGTTCATAAATACATACCCTAACATAAACTGGTTCAGCACCATTGTAAAATTGCGTATCAACAATTTTAATTTTAAGTGTTGCTGTTTTATTAATAATAATTTCTCCTGGAACTTCAGGGTTTTCTTCTATTGTTTCAACATCTTCTATGTCGTCATCTTCATCTACAGAGTCATCGGCTTGTTCTTCATCATCAACAACATTTGCAGCAACTTGTCCTTTTTCCTTGCTCGTGTTACTATAAGCTTCAAAATAATATTTTGCTTTTCTCCGTTGAGCATAAGGTTTTTCTATCGGAAAACTTATTTCCATATTAATACCAATTGCCTCATCTGTACATAAATCTGTACTTACTCCTCCTATTGATACATTTGTAATAGGAGTTTGCCAAATTAAAACTTCGCCTACAGCATCAGTAATATCCCCACTGGCCGATGTCATTTGTATACCATAAACGCCTGAATTATTTGAATTTGGGAAAAAAATATTACCTTCAGTTGATTGATTCCAACCATCAGTTGAACTTAATTGAGAATCAGGTTTAGACTCAGGCAGAGAAGCAAGTGTTGTATTCCAATCATCACTTAATTCTCTGGAAATAAAAGAATAGATACTATCGGAAGCTGAAGCCGAGTAATTGTGTATTTTAGAAACTTTATCTTCTGTTAACCCTATAGGAAGTATTGACAAAACAGCAACCATTCCAATAGCCATAATACCTATAGCCAATACCAATTCAATCAAATTGAAATAGTATAATTTTTTAAATAGCTTTTTCATTTGATTTCACCTAATATAACCTTTCATTTTTTATTCATTTATAAGTATTTAAATAAACTTTTATATAAACAAAAAAAGTTGACAAAAAATATCTTTTGTTTTTTGCCAACTTCTTCTATATTTATTTCTATTTTTATAGTATAATGCTGGAATTTATTTAAATCATCATTTGAGTATAGAATATATACCAATTACAACTATATATAAAATAAATGTAATATTTGTGCATATTAATATATATACGATAATACTTCTTTATATATAATATTTAAATATTATATATAACATTATTAAAAAATGCACATTTGTCTACATGCATTACTATTAATTTAAAAAGATGAAACTTCATTTAGTTTATGCTATAATCTAAACAAAGAAAGTTGCGTATATTATAGCTTTATTTTATAAAGCTTTACTGGAGGTATATTATGAAAGAAGGAAATAAATATGAGAATGAAAGAGGTATTGCTGTTATTTTAGCAATGAGCTTTCTAGCTCTTTTTACTATTTCTGCTTTACTTTTTACTGTAACTTCAATAACTAACCGTAAAACAGCTGAAAATTTTAGTGCTCAGACTACTTCCAGATTATCAGCTCAATCTGGACTTCAAAGAGCTGTTACACATCTTAACTATATATTAGAATTTAATGATCCAAATGATGAAGATAAAAGGTTAGAATTATTTGATAAGTTAAACTCGCAATTGATTTACAGTGATAATAGTGATGATACAATATCAAATGAAGCTAAACTGGAATCTCTTGGTGGAACAAACGGATTATTAAACACCATAATAGATAATAAAATAGAATACTATACTGTTGCAAACGAAAATTATGATACCTCTACACATCCTACCTGGCAATATTTTCCATTTAATCATAGTCTTAGCAACCCTATTAATGGTAGATTTGCGTATATTGTTCTTTCAGATTTTGGCAAACTTGATCCAAACGCATGTGTTGATTCAGGAAATGGTATTACTGCGATTTCAGAAGATGCCCCAATTAATGAAGCAACGTCAGTAAATGTAATAGGGAGACCAGGAAGAAATATTAATGAAATATTCCTGGACTGCCTTCCATCATCATGGTTTACAACAACCTATGCACAAAATATGAGTTCAGTAAATGCATCTCCTCCAGGTAAACTTCAACTCTATAATAACAAACCAAGCTGGATTGATATTTATAACTTTTTTGATGAATTAAATATAAATGAATCACACTACAACTCATTTAAACAGCTTTTTTCGTTAGAAAGTGTTCCTGTTCCTGAAGCATTTTGGGTTGACGATGACGCTGATAATATCAGAGAGAACAATGAACTTTTCCATCGTTTCAATTTATCAGGAACAAATTGGGACAGTTTAACAGTAAGTGATCTGACAAACACTGCAAATGCTTTCACTGCCTCACAAGGTGGTGGTATTAATTGGCTAGCTAATTGGAATTATAGTGGAGAAATGTCAACAGATACTGTATGTAAAAATCAAATTGCAGCAAACATAATTGATTATAATGATATAAATACTATTGCAACAACAGATGATGAAGATTCTCCTACATATGTAGGTTTGGAAAAATGTCCTTATATTAACGAGTTAAAATTGGAAATAGAAGGAGAAGTTCAAATTCCATCTCCTAGCAGCTCAAGTTATATTTTGTTTGCAAATGATTATTTATATATTAATTCCAGCAGTATGAGCCTTTCTTCTTATAATGATGGAGTAATAGCTCATGCTAACGATGACCTTTATCTTCATTCAGGCTTAACTTGTGATAAGACAATTACTTATACAGGACGTGTCTATAATAGTAGCGGAGTAACTACCGAATCAGCTTCATCAGAAACATCACCAGTATTAACGGATCTTAGTGATTATCAAACACAAGCTAATTCTACAGGAACAACTTATACTGGAGATATTGTCGTTGAAAATGGTGGATCAGGCAAAGTAAAAATAACCGGTACAAATATTTCTGGAGCAAGTCAAAAAAACGATGGTTGTGTAATATACACCACAGGAAATATTACTATTAATAAGAGTTTTAGCAGAAGCGTAACTCTTATCAGTGAAAGAGGAGATGTTAGTATTACCGGCAACACTGTCGTAAGTATAACTCCGGCATTTCAGGATTTATTAATCTATGCCGGTCATAATATTACTATTAATTCTTCAGTTATTGCTGCAAACGGAACAATTATGGCAGATAATGATATCTATATTTTTGGAGCCAGTATTAATATTTCTAATGCATTTATATGGTGTAATGACGATTTAATTATAACAGGTGCTTCTGTTAATATTTCACATGCTGCTGAAATTCAACAGGCAGCTACAGATTATACCTGTAATGTTTATTTAAAAGATGCTCAACTTGAGCTTGTAGATATGTATGGAACTTCAATAAACAGTCAAGCAGATATAACTTTAAATGGTAGCTATAATTGGATAGTTGATGGGGTTGATTCAGAAGTTAATTTTTCTAAGAATATTAACTTAGGTATTACTGGCAGTAGTAATGCTTATTCAACCAGTAATTCCTTTGATCTTACAGATTCAGATATTAGTCCAACAGTCAATATTAGATCTGAAAGTAGCGGTTTAAATACCTCAATTGAAAATTTTACTATAGATTCTATAAAAGTTAAACTTATGGATTCAAATTCGAATCTTCTTGATTTTTCATTTATAGAACCTTTAAATAACTATGCTAACACCGGCACTGAAGCTGGAGGTGTTAATATTGATGGAGATTTAAATATAAACCCAGGTTCAATGAATTCTTCTCACCCATTTATCATGCAGACTGTTGATGACGGTGAAATTAATGTTGATAATATAAAAGACTGGGGTTCAAACGTAACATATAGCGGCGCAGCTACTGAAATAAGAATTAAAGCTAAATCTCCTGGGCAAGGTGGAACATCAATTAATATTAATGGAGAAGAAGTAAATCTTGCAACAAATACATATTATACTTTTACTGGAGACATGACTATTTATCTGTATAATACTCATAATAATGCAAATAAAACATATGGTAAGGCTAATGGAAAATGGTGGATAAATATTACCGGTTCAAATATTATAATTACGCCTGAAATTGGAGAATCAACTGTAGGTGAAGGTGAAACCAGCACTTATACTTCAACTCTTTCCTTAGATGGTTCTATTGGTACATTATATTTAAATTGTGAAGTTGCTGATCCGCGCAACAATTTAGAACCTGGAACCTGGAACAATCCTACTTTTAAAACAAATGATACAAATACTATAGGCGTAGAAAATACTCGCTGGATTCCTGCAGGAGACGGAGTTGACAGTGATATGGAATCTTCTACTGCTGCACCTTGGGAAGTATCTACTGCCTATATAAGAAACAGCGCAATGCAATCTCCATGGGAACTTGGCTTTATTCACAGAGGTGCAGATTTCCAAACAATTAATTTAAAAAAATATAATTCAAATAGCGACATTGGAGCAGGTGGAGGTGAAGATTACTCCTATGGAGATGCAAATATTCTCAACCAGATAAAAATGACACCTGATACCGAAACTTACGGTAAAATAAATATTAACTCGAAACTTCAGGAAGTTTTAACTCTGCTATTCGAAAAAATAAATGTTGGAAGTGATATTTCAAGCTCTGATGGTCCGGGAGTATTAGCAAATGAAATTGACAATACCTACGCATCAGCTCTTGCTGCTGAAGTTTTAGACAATAATAGCACTAATAACGGAAATATGTTCTTAACACGGGCACATATTGTTAGAGATATAAACGGTCTAACCAATGCTTTAAGCAGTGATGGAGCAGTTCAAACAACTGATATTCAACTTAGCCGTGATACTGATGCTGAACAAGAAGAAATTATTGGTAAACTTATCAATTTAACTGATGCATCATTAACATCCAATGTATTCCACATAATAGTTGTAGTACAAACAATTCAGGATATAGGATCAAATAATGAAAGAGGTATTACTGTTAAAAGAGATATGAATCATGATGGTGATACTAACGACGAAAATGAAACTATATCTGGCTGCAAAATAGGATCTTACGACCAATATGCTGATAACATTCTAGCAACACAAAAAATACTTGTTACCGTTGTTAGAGATATTACAACAGGTAAATTTAAAATTAAACGATTTGAATATATTGAATAATATTTTTTAAATTAGAACTCATGCTTTGTTTGTAAAAATAAGAACATGAGTTCTAGATTTATATCTTTTTTGTTCTCTTAAAAAATTTTATAGACCTTTACATTAAATTATTACTTAAAAAAGTAAAAACCAAATATACATGCTATAGTTTAATTAAGATTTAAAAGCGTGTTCCTCATGAATTAATAGTTTAAACTATTAATAAGATAAATGAAAAGGAGGAATACAAAATGAAACTATTATTAAAAGAGACAAAAGTCAATCCGTCAAGTGAATTATTAGTAAGCTATGATGTATCGAAAGGAGAACTTTACTATTATATATAACCTAAATTGAAGAGAAAAGTTAATAACGAGGTTTTTCCAGCTCTTCCGGTTTAACATCAAAAGCTCTAAGAATATCTTTTTGTGTTTTTGATATTTCGCTTACAATGGATTTTCCGTCAAAATATGAGCATCTTATTTTACTCATTTCTACCAGCATTTCTTTCAGAGTAAACTTTTCAAATAACTTTTTCTTTTTCATAATTGAAGAAATTTTGCTATAGATTATTAACGCTATGAATTTAATAAAAATCTTGCCGCCAGTATTGTAGGGCTGGAAAAGTCAGCTGCAAATAAACTATTCTCTGAATTTCTGAATGACAGATCACTTAGCCCGAGTTTCGCACCTTGACTTGTAACTCCCTGATAGTCAACAATCGAAAAATTAAGGCACGACAAAAAGTTTTCAATGAGCAAGAATTATTTTTTCACGCAGTTGAGTACCACATGAGATTTGGGCAGGTTTTTCCAGTCAATGCCAAGATATCTGTAAATATCTTTCTGGGTTTCATCAGGCAAGCCTGCTTTTCTGATTCTATGTATTTGATTTGAATTTGTTGGTACTTTAATTGTGGAATACGAATGTGTAGACAATATCCTTCTGATTGTCGGCCAGCTTCTATGATCGTCACGCTGTTTGAATTTGTACATAATGAAGTGCAGTAAATGATAAGCCAGAACTGTAATAAAAACATGAGCATCCACCCTATCTTCAATTCTATGGAAGTTCGGTCTGATTCCGAGATTTGACTTTAACATTCTAAATCCGTCCTCCGCTTTTGTAAGTGTCATATAAAGATTCCAGATTTCATTTTCATCATATTCCTTTCTGTCGGTTCTTATTACATAGCATCCAAACAGTTCATCATCAATTCCATATTTTTCATCATCCAAAGTCCAGTTCAGTACATTTTTATCTTCTGTTTTTTTGAGTTCTACATTATAGTATTTTGCGGCTCTGGAAAACTGTTTTTGCAATTTACCAATTCGCCTTTGAATAATTTCCGGAGTTTTTACACCACCTTTTTTTTCAATGCCCGCTTTGATTTTTTCAAGACCGGCAACAAAACGTTCCTCCATTTTTGAGCATATTGCATATTCTTTCTCCCGGCGTGCGGAGCTCTTGCATAGCACAATATTGTCTTCTGTACCATTTTGTTCATTAAAAGGATCTGAAATGAGTTTTACAAGAACATTTGTTTTATCTTCTCTTCCCGAAATAGCTGTAAATGTTTTCTCATCAGCTAAAAATTCATCCTTATACTTTTTTCTTCCACGGCGACTATCATTTACAAGATAACTGAATCCTTCAGATTTTAGCAAAAGCAAATTCTTTTTTGTTGCAATCCCTCCGTCAAGAATAACAATTGGCTTTAAAGTATCCAGAAGAACATCATCTGTCTGCCCAACAGCATTTTTCAATTCTGACAGCATATCGGGAATAGTTGTTGCATCATTTCGGTTACCTTCAAAAATTTTATGTCCAACTTCAAAACCGTTATTATCAAAAACCATTCCTACAACTATTTGTGGACAGTCATTGCGTTTATGTTTTGAACATCCGCGTTTTGATTTAGGATTTTCAAGAGCCGTACCTTCGAAATATGTATTGGTTAAATCATAAAGCAGAACTGTTCTCTCAAGATTGAAATATTCTCTTTCCTTGTATATACTCAAACTGAATGAAAATACAGTTGCATGAGTTGTAATATCCTAATACAGCCTATATTGATAGATATGAATATCCAATTAACACTAGACGAAAAAATAAAACTTGAAGCACAACATAAAAAAGAGCGAAACAGTAAGGCCTGTGACCGTATAAAAGCTGTGTTGCTTTCATCCGAGGGTTGGTCTCAATCACAAATAGCTCAGGCATTAAGAATTCATGAAACAACAGTAACAACTCACCTTAAAGATTATTTGGATAATAAAAAATTGAAAAATGAAAGTGGCGGTTCAAGCAGCCTGTTGACTTCTGAACAAACTAATGAATTAATAAATCATTTAGAAAAAAATACCTACCCAAGCACTAAAGAGATCATTGCATATGTTTACAATGCTTACGGCATAAAATATACTCAGCAGGGAATGTATAACTGGTTAAAGCATAATAGATTTTCTTATAAAGCTCCAAAAGGAGTCCCACTTAAGTACAATACCGAAAAGCAGGAAGCTTTTAAAGCAGAATATGATGAAATAAAGAATAACCTCAAAGAAAATGATAAAATATTTTTTATGGATAGTGTTCACCCAACTCAAGCCACAAAAATCACATTAGGCTGGATAAGGAAAGGTGTTGAGAAAATGATAGCTACAGTTGCAGGCAGAAGCAGGATAAATCTTACAGGAGCAATAGATTTAGAAAGTATGTCTATTTTTACAAAAGAGTATAAAACAATAGATGGCAATGCTACATTAGATTTTCTGAGATATCTTGATGATTCAACCGCCTCTAGCGGTACCATACATCTTATTGCAGACGGCGGAGGTGCTCATACATGTAAAGAAGTTGGTGCATATCTTGGAATAAAAGATCCTTTCAATAGAAAATATTTAGAAGACTATTATCAGATAAAATTACCGGCTAATAATAAACAACTTACAGGGAGATTGAGAAAAAACCTGTGTATGGTTTTGAAAAACGAACCTGAATTCTTTATAAATAAGAAAATTTTAGAGGAAAAGAAAGTAACTGCTCAAATGTTACTTGACGCTTTGCAAAAGCCGCCTCCTCATAAAAAATTCATTTTGCATATACTTCCACCCTACAGTCCAAATCTTAACCCGATTGAGCGTGTATGGAAAGTAATGAACGAACATGTAAGAAATAACAAAGTTTTTACCTCATTCAAAGAGTTTAAATCTGATGTTTTAGATTTTTTCAGAAATGAATGGGACAATATTTCTGAAACTTTAAGGTCACGTATTAATGATCATTTTGAAAAAATAAAACCAGTATTTTGAAATAGTTTGAGTATATAAGATGTTTTTTTTTGATCCTTAAACTTAAAAAGTTTGTCACTTACCCTATAGTAGGGATCATCTCCTCCCTGCAGTATTTCAGAGCCGAGAAGTTCGGGAAGCGAAGTTGTTGAAATCCACTGGGCAAGTGCATGTTCGCTTAAAGGTTTTACCAGCCGGTTGATTACTGAAACAGCAGCACAGGCACACTGTTTAGGATTAAATCCCAAAGTTTTAAGAAATTTTTCTATTTCAAGTTCATTCCAGGCATGTAAGGCTACAAGTTCTGCACCGAGTTCAGTATCATTACAATGATCTATATTCTCGATTTCAACCCCATCTACAATTTCAGGTTTTTCTACATCTTCTTCTGTTTGAATGTTTGATTCTGCATTATCAGTATCTTTATTCTCTGTTTGTTTTACATTCGGCTTCCAGCCCCCCTTCAAATCAATAAGGCGCAAAATTCTGTCAATCCAGCTTTGTTCGGCTTGGGTATATTCAAATTCAAAAAGAGTATCGGTTTCATAATAGGTGTTATAAAGTTTGTGTTCTACCGCTTTAGCTATCGGTTTCCAGGATTTATCAGGTATTCTTGCTCTGCCCAGAGATATTACTGTTCTGCTTCGACTGTGACCGAGGCTGTTGCGATAGGCTTCGATGAGCTGAAGTACTTCACCGCTTGGAGTTTTCTTAACCCTGAAATACATTTTTACCTTTCTCTTATCTGCCGGCAAATGCCGTAAAGTTTATGAATTTTTAAGAATATTTCTACACTGGTAAAATTACAGGAACTAATAAAAATACAAGAGGATTTATTAAAATAGTTTATTATTATAGGCACGACAAAATTGCTTTAAAAACTCCAAAACATTCACATCTATCTAATTGTTAAATTGTTACATTGATTTTACAATTTCTCGATTTGAAAATCTTCGAGTTCAAAGACAAAAATGTTACATTTTTGTATGCGAAAGATGGGTTAACAGCAATCAAATGGAATTTGTCAATCTTATTATCAAATACATTATCAAAAACGGAATGCTGGATAAAAAAATTCTCCGTGATCATCCTTTTAATGCTCATGGCAATGTAGCAGTTCTTTTTGATGGCAAAGTTGATACAGCTAAAAAAATTGTTAAACAAATTGATGAATTAAATAATAGGATAGCTGTATCTGGCTAATAAAAACTTTTATCAGTTTTATTAACTGAAAATTTTCCCGCCTTTAATTGTTGCGAGAACTTCTATGTGTTGATTTCCTGATAACTGCGCACCAAATCATTCTAAACGGTTCTGTAAGATTGGATTAATAAGAGAGTCCGATATTATGCCGTAATGCTGATGCAAGCTGATTCATTGTTATTATCTTTTTCGCTTTTATTACTTTAACGTAAACGTAAAATCTGTCCATATATATGATTTATGTACAATCAGTCAATTCTTACATCAGTGTTATATATTCCTGGCTTCAGCCCATTTGTCCGGAAGTAATTCAAAGAGTCTGTTGTTTTGGTGTGTCATCAGCCTTTTGAAGATATCAGTCATATATTCAAATGGTTCTATTCCCATAATCCTGCATGTTTGAATAAGCGAGTATATAACAGCAGCAGCTTCACCTGCTCTTTTACTTCCAAAGAAAAGCCAGTTTTTTCTGCCGAGTACAACTTTTCTTAATCCTCTTTCAGCAGTATTATTTTCCATTCTGATATTTGGATCATTCAGATAGAGTCTGAAGTTATTTTCATATTTAAGCATATATCCTATAGCTTTTGCCAGATTGGATTTTGGTAGCAGTGTACCTTCTACTACTTTTTCTCTGAGCATTGTGAAAATTTCATCAATAATTTTAAGTTCATGTTCCTGTCTTATTTTCAGCCTTGTTTGCGAATCAGCTTTCCATGCCAGCCTTTCAAACATAAACAAATACCTGATCTTTCTCAGGACATTATCTCTGAGTTTCAAGTCAATAGATTTTACTTCTTCAAAATATCTGCGTGCATGACACCAGCATGCAGCCCGGTCAATACATGAGCTTTCATCAGCATCAAGCTTTACATATGCCTCATATGCATCAGCATGAATGACACCTTCAAAATTTTTAAGAAAATTTGTTGGATAGAAATGACTTCTGTCGGGGCTGAAGGAATATATCTGATATGGAGGTGCATTGGGATTGGCACAGGAGTATATCCATATTCTTGTAGTTTTTGTTTTACCATTGCCTGGGTCAAGCATATTTACAGCGGTATCATCTGTAAATAGATAACCTGATTTAAAAAGATTTTCTCTCATCTGATCATATATAGGTGTCAATTTAAGGCCAATATTCATAATAAGCGAACTTAATGTCTGCCGTGTTACTTTTATATCATGAGCTGCAAGCTTTTCCTGTATTCTGTATATTGGCATATGGTATGCATATTTTTCAGTAACAATATGAGCCATAAATTCCGGTGTAAACTTTGAACCTGTAACAATACAGTCAGGAACAGAACACTGAACAACGCCGGCAAGTGAATTGTTTTTTACTGCGTATTTAACTGTAACTGTTCTGTGTATATAGTAGGAAGATGTTCTGTACCCAAGCTTCTCTGTAACATCACGACCTATTTCTACTAACTCTTCTCCCGTTTCAGGGTGTATTCTGTTTTCAGGAGGAATATTTAAGGCGGGCTTTGCCCGCAACCCAATAGTTTCGGTTTGGGTATTGCAAAAGTTTCATGGTGAAACCTATAATATTAGTTAACCACTACTAATGAGGTAACACCATGAAAAAGTTCATTGACAAACATAAAGATATTATACATGGATTTTTAATTTGTGTCGATCGTGTAATCTTTAAGGGTTACAATTTTTTGAGCAATTCTAAAAGTATGGAAAATTTTTTAAGCCATAAGAGCATACTAATAAAAGATTTTCCGAATTATGCCAAAAAACATTCTAAAATACTTAGAGACCATGCTTTGGCAACAGCTCAAAAGTATAATCGTCCTTATATTCCTCCAAAAGGAAAGTATAACAAAGAAGAATATGCAAAAATGATTGTAGACAGAGACAATATAAAGAGCGGTCTTGTATGTGTTATATCTGCAATGGAAGCAAGTCCTACTTTTAAAAAGATTTACGGAGAAAGCCATCCTCGTCTCAAGCATAGTATGATACCGCATATTGCGCTTTATTATTACTTTATGGATAAGATATTTGGTCTCATGCATGTAAGAATTCAAACTTATTTTCCATTTACAGTACAAATACATGTTAACGGTCATGAATGGCTGGCCAGGAAGATGTCTTATCATGGAATAAAATATGAAAAGGATGATAACTGTTTTACCTGGATTGAAGATATTGAGCGTGCACAGAAGTTTGCATCGAAATTCGCCGACATAAAATGGAGTAGAATACTTGGGGCATTTGCCCGCAAGGTTAATCCTTTAATATCTGAAACAGGAGAATATTACTTCATCACAGATCAGTTTGAATGTTCAACAGATATAATGTTTAATAATTCCACCGAATTTGAAAGTCTGTTTGATAAATTACTGGAGCAATCAACAAGACGCTTCGGTCCGAGAGATATTTTGACATTTGTCGGTAAAAGGTTTGACGGACGTTTTAAAGGTGATCAGATAAATTCCTCAAAAAAATATTACTGGGGATCAAGAATAAAGCACTGGATAAGAAAGAACTGGATGAAGATGTACAACAAAAGTGGAAGTGTACTGCGAATAGAAACAGTTATAAATAATCCATATGACTTTAAAGTGTTAAGACCAGGAATTCGGAAAGAAGAAGAAGTTTACGGTTGGTATCCACTGGCAAAAGGAATTAAGAACCTCTACAGATATATTGAAATAGGAACAGCCGCAAACAGCCGCTATCTTAATGCACTTTCTGTTGTTGATAATCCTGTGCCTGCTTCTAAAAGTTTAAAATTACTGGTTGAACCGGTAAAATATAAGAATATCAAATATACGGGATTTAATCCTGTATGTAATGATTCAGTTAAACTTTTTAAAGCTGTTATGAATGGTAATTATATTTCGTTTGGATTTCAAAATAAAGATATAAGAAAAGAACTTTATGACCATCCGAAAACAGATAAAGAAAAAAAACGTCTTGCGGCAAAAATAACAAGACTTTAAAAAAAACTCAAAGCACATAAAATGATTGCAAAAGTACCAAGATCAAGAAGATGGATTGTAACTGAAAAAGGCTGGTCTGTTATGGGTAGTGCTATAAATATCTATGATGTTGGCTGGCAGAAGGTTTTGTATAATAAAACAGCCTAATGTAAAATTTTAGACACGTTTTTATGATAGAAGTTTAAAAGAAAGACTCTAGGCTTTTTCAGGGATTTCACCCTGAAAAAATGACACCGGTAAACCGCTGTAACTTTAATCTGATAACAAAATCAGCTATAATATAACTGTAAGTCTAAACAATCAAAGTCATCTGAATATTCTATGGGGCTTTATTATGGATAATTTTACAGAAAAATTTCAGGATTTACTTGATGGCACTTACGACTGTGTTGACCGTTTAGTGCTTAATGCATATATCTATCAGATACAATCTCCAGGTGGATTTCGTCTTTGGTGGCGTAATATATTTGGTGAGGATACCCTGGATGACACACATCTTATACGTTTTGCAGGTCGTTTTTCCCGTAGAGTCAGGGCTTGGTGTAAGTCTAACTGTATTCCATTAATTGATGCTTCCGCTAAGCAACGTCATCATGAACTTGCGGAACACTGTATACCGCCAAAGCAGTCTGAATTTCGGGGAGTTTATTGTGTTATCGCCGGTTTAGCTCCCAATACTGTTTTCAAGGTAAAACGTAAAGATGGAATTATTAATAACTAAAGTTTCGGGTTTTAATTTCTTAAATTAAAGCCCCAACTTTTTCCGTTTTTATCTCTGCTTTAATGTAATTATCATCAAGTTGAAGAGCTTTTTCAAGCATATCTTCAATAGAGCATGAGATTTTATTTTTTATTTTGTTTAAAGTATTTTTCCCTATCATTTTTTCAAATGAATCAAGTACACCGTGTATGATGTTTTTAAATAATTTCCACAGCATAGCTGCAAAAGTTAATATTTCAATTCTATCTGTAATACTGTTTCTGTATTCAGCAAATGTAATATCTCCTTCAGAAATCATTCCATGAAGGAGCAGCATATATCGCACAGCCGTTATATGAATAGAAGCGTAATGAGATGTATATGCCGGTGATTGTTCTTTCAACCATCCAAAATTCTGCTTTATTTCTTTAAAATAGACCTCTATTGCCCATCTCATAGCATATACTTCAAGAATTTTTTCATCTGTTAAAACTGTATCAGTACTTAAAAATGCAGCCCATTGCTCTTTCTTTTGCTTTCGGGGAGCAGAAAATACAAGTTTAACATCTATCCATTCTTCTTTTATATTGTCATCTGATATATTGAGCTTAACAATAAGAGACACTGTCTTCCATTTACAGTTTTTCTTTTTATTAAAGCGTCTTTTTATGAGGAGATACAGCTCTTTCAGGCAATACTTTCTATCGTTGAGACTATATTGCATTTTGCTTCTTTTGGCTCTGAAAATTCCTGTCATGCCAAGATCTTTTACTGTTTTAATATTTTCCTTTGTATTAAACCAGGAATCTGCAAGCGTATACTTTGCCTGAAAACCATGCCTTACTGCTCTTTTTAGCATTAAACGGAACATTTCATTTTTATTATTTTCTTTCGCTGAATGAAAGTCTTTTGCAACAGCGCTTTTCTCATTTTTGAATTCTTCATTGAGATAATGAGTTTTTTTAGAACCAATATAAATCTGACGGTCTAATGGAAGAAAACCATTCTTAAACGAAATGCCAAGCTCAAGCATCTGATGTCCTTTTACGGTCCTGCATTCTGAATGTTCGAAGTGGTTTGAGGTTCCTTCTATTTTATTGCCACTACGCTTTTTTATTGTATCATCGAAAACAAAAGCTTTTTCCTTTTCGTATGCTAATTTATTTTGAGTATAAATAGTCTTTGCTGTGTCAAGTGATATAAGACGCCAGTTAACCTCTTCGCTTTTCATCATTTCATAGAGAACATCTTTTCCTCCGGGAAAAAACGCTTTTAAACATTTAGAACAAAACATCCTTATAGAATTTTGCTTAAGAAAACTCCAGATTATTAGAGTATAAATAATTGTGTCTACTGAATAACCATGCCGTTTTGATATTTTACTGTGCTTTCTGAATATTTTGAAAAAGTTTACTGACTTTATTGCACTTTGAATTTCATTGTCTGCAAAAACATAATCCTGTTTTAAATTATCCGATATTGGCGTTAATGTATTATTCATATTTTGAATTAACCTTTTTATAATATTTTTATTAAATGTTTAGTAGCATTAATAATATACTGTATGTTAAGGTTAATTCTCTTATTATAAATAACTTAACTGGTATTTATTAAATCCGAAAGTTAAGTAATAATATATCGAAAGAATACAGATTCGTAAAGCATTACTCCTTCTATCTGATAGATCCGTACTGGGGTAAAATCATTATTAAGATAAATCCACACCCACCATTCAATGTAAATATAATTCTTAACGGGCATGAATTTGTTGAACGAAAGGCCAAACATAAAAATATTATTTTTCAAAAAGAAGCAAACTGTTTTACGAAGATATCCAGTATTGCAGAATTAGAGCTTTGTGCAGAGACCATGACCGATTTAGGAGGTGAAGGGCGCATTCATCAACTTTGCAATAGCTGGATATATAGTGCATGTCTTATATTTTTATTTAATCACAATGAACAAAAACCATTTAATCTTAATTACAGTTTTTCTGTTAGTCAAATAGAACTAAGCCGTAATCTCAGGGATCTTGACTTGGAACACTTACTGATGGCATGATTTTCCTGTTCCAAGCCTTTGATACCTTAACAGCATATTAGTTCCAGGAAACTTCACATTTGCCTGGTTTATGATATCCAGCAGGCAGTCCATATTTTTATCCATTGCAATTGTTGGAAGGTTATGAATTCTTACATATAGAGTTTTTTCTTCCTCTACAGGAATTAAATCTGCTTCAGTAACAAACACTTCTCTCAGCAAAGCTCTTGCCTGCTCAAATGATTTGAATTTATCTGCAATTGCAGCAGCCATGGAAGTTTCTGCCCTGTATGCGATCATTCTAACAGTATCAACTAAATGTTTTTTGCTTGATGACAGAGCTTTGAATGAATACTCATCGGGCAAATCCTCCACATTTATATGCTTCGGTGTATTTTTCTGCTCTTCTTTTTTTATCTCAAGCTCATTTTCAATTACTGTAATTTCTTCAGCTAATTCAGTCTTTACTTTTTCCCATTCTCTGTATTTCTTTAAATCGTTTTCAGCTTTTGGATGAATCGTGAAATCAGCGAATCTGCTTTTTCGGGTTTTGAGTTTTCCTGTAAGAGAATTTCTTTTTTTATCAAGGGCTCTCCACTGAGGAGAAACTATCGTTTCGGTGACATCAAGGTCCTTCTTTAAATAATCGCTAAGTAAATCAATAGCAAAGTGTTTCATCATGTAGTTAAAGAAGTTTTCCTGACACCATCTTGCAAACATAAGTACTGCAGTAAGCATAATGGGCAGCGAAAATGCAGTTGTTATTATACTTGTCTGGTGATTGCTTTTTGTAAGTTTTCTTATTTCATGCACCCATAATCCCTTCTTTTTATCTCCGATATAAGTTCCGCGATCTGCAAGCTTCATATTAGTTTTTTCTCCGCTGATTAAATCAACTGTAATTTCTTCGAATTCAGATTTATCCCAGTCCTCTTTGGGATATTTGTGATATGTGATACAGGCAATCCTGTGCTTTGCCCACATATCCTTGAAAAATTCAGGGCTGTATCCTTCTCTGTCAAAGACGAGAATAAACCTGTACAGATACGGATCAGCTTCAAGCATTTCTTTTGTAGGCTGGTTTGGAACATCATCAAGTAAACGCGGAACAATATCATTTCTTAAAACTTCCAGCATTCCGGGATTTATTTCTTTTCGAATAACAAAAAATGGCTGCCCAAGCTTGTCGTTTACCCAGAAATCCATCACTCCCTTGAGGCAGAGTTTCTGTCTGGAAACAAACTGCTTTGGTAATTTTTCTTTTCCTCCGTATAATCTTACATGACCGTCAATATAAAGTACTCCTGATAAATCAGGCTCTTCATCCATCCATTTTCTGCATAAAATTTCACTCCATTTTTCTGAAGCTCCGTTACTGCTTAACTCTGAAAGTTTATTCCGCAGGCATTTTACTTCAGGAATGCGGTCTAAGCCGATAAGTTTACCAAATTCACCGGGAGATTCCCAGCGAAGTTTCTCTACTGTCTTTATTCGGCAGAGAGCCATGAATCCTAAAAGTGTTAATACATGAAGAACAGAATAGTATCCTTTAAATTCTCCGAAACACTCTTCGCTGTGATAATAAAGTCCATTAGCTGCAAGTGCAGGCAAGGCAGCAAGTACACCCGCATTTGATACATCATTACAGCGTTGAAAAGTACTTCCCGTAATCCCGTTAAGACCAAATGCACACAACGTCCGATCTAAAACATTGGTGCATGCTACACCAAATATTTCCGCTACATTAGTATCTGCAGCACTGCGTTCTGATTTATCTGAAATACTATCTTCAGAAGATATAACATAGTTTATACGTCCATCCTGAACTGCTTTAGATAGTGCGGAATAACCAACTCCTATTTTTCCGGCTGTTTCTCTGCGGGTAAAACCAAGCGATAATAACTCTTCAGCCTTTTTTATCTTTGCCTCTGTCAGCACCTTTCCTTTGCGTTTTCCTTTTCCACTGATATTAATAAAACCATCACTGCCAAGTTCATTATATTTTTTGCAATTACGAATTACGCTTCGGGGAGAAACTTTAAAGGTCCTTTGAATATCAACATTACGGCAGGTGCCGGAGGCTATTAATGCAGAACTTATCATTCGGAAAGAGTTCTTATCGTCTGCTTTATGTATAAAAACAGGAAGATAACTATGAAAGTATGTCCATTTATCATTCTCCTGAATAACTGATAGATTTTGAGATATTTGACTTGCACCTTCAGGTAATATAGGTAATAGTTCCTGCATAAGAAAGACTCTTTCTTGTTTATATTTTATCGTGAAATATATAATTAGTGGCTGACCGAAAACTCTATTTTTCCGAAATTGTCGCCACTATTTTTTCATGATAATTTCAAATTAACCAGCTAAACAAAACTAAAAACTTTATTTTCTCAAAATAATACCTCAAATTGCCTATTTTTAGATACATCGGTTACATGTCAAATCAAACAACCTACAAAATTTAGAATAAAAAATTAGCTTACGCTACCAGTCTTCTTTTTACCTGCTTCATCTTCTCAGAACGCTTTTTGCGCAGGCTCTCTTTTTCCTGAATGATATTTCCTAAAATTTGGATATTTCTGGCAAGTACAGCATATGATACATAACGTCTAAAAGCCCTTATTCCTTTATCAGGGCACCTGTCAAGACCATGATTTTCAAGAGCATTTATTGCAGACTCCACTGCTGAATGTTGATTTTTTGACTTTTTGAAATCATTAGCAAATTCCTCTTCTTTATTTTTTTGACTTAACTTCCCTTTTTTAGGCATTATGACTTTATCCAGGATTTTGGATAACTCTTCTTTGTTATCCGGTTTCCAGAAGCCTTTATCAAAACTGCATCTTTTTACATTTGGAAATTTAGCAATAGTTTCCTTGGTAAACTCTACTGCTATATCACGATCTGTTTGCTTTTCCATTATTTTATGATTCAGGATGAAACCAAACTGATCTTCGATTATGCAAACATTTTTTCCTAATTCCTGAGAAACTCCGGCTTTGCCTTTTGACAGCCACTCTGTGTATTCTTCAAAAATTGAAAATATTTTCTCTTCGTGAGGGATTTTTTCTTCATTCACAATTCGCCTCAAAGTTAAATCAATAAATTTTTTACCGTAGTCTGCAAATTTCACAATAGGTGTAAGGACAAGTTCAACTGTAATGTCAGTCGTTGTTTCTCTTATTCTCTCAATATCGACTGTAGCTCTTTCCAGTAGTAGATCTGCATATTTGGTATAAACCTGACAGGCTGTTTTTATCTCAGTTTTTCGCTCTTCTTTTTTACTTTCGTCTTTAGATGTAGAATGCTTCATTTTCTGGAGCTTATGCATTTTATTTTTTAGTTTTTGCAGCAGACTTTTGTTTTGTCGCCAACCACTTATATTCAGGTCTTTGCAAACATTGGAAATTAACTCTACTGTTTTGCGAACTGAGTCAAATAAAAGGTTTATGTCAGTAGGATAATGAACATTGCTTTCAACAACAAAAGAATCACATCTGCAGTTTAAATCTTCCGTTTTTTTTTAAGAGTATGACCATATTCTACAACTATTTTATTAACTGCATCCAGAGTTTCAGGCTTAAAGAGACTTATGTTATCTTTCAATGTTTGCAGTGGATATTTTTTATCATCAATCCATTTAGCATGCCCGAGCATTTCGCGAAGAGTAGAATGATTATCTGCCATTTCCTTAACCTTGTCAAAATCCCAGTTGCAGTTTAAACGAAGTGTTCCAAGTACAAGTATTTTCCAAAGCTCCATTCCGGGGCGTCCAGTTTTCTTAGATGCTTTTGGAAGAGAATCTTCAAGTACTGTAAATACTTTCTCACGTATTTCACTATTGCAGTAAATAGCCTGCAGCCCCATCAATAACTTAGGTATTTCATCTCTTGACCTTAAATCAAATTGTATCCCTGCAATATCAACCTCTCCTAATTTCATCTGACTATCGAATGCTTTTCTCACACCTTAACTCCGAAGTTTTGAATATTATCAATTTTATCACTATTAAATAATCTATCTGTATGCAATATTTAACTCGTTTATAATAAATAATTTACATTATTTTAATGTAGCATTTTTTTGCAGATATGATAACTTTTAAAGATGAAATTTCAGGTTTTATTACACTATTTTTACTAAGATTGCCTTAATACAACTAACTATCAATAAAAGGTTTATACAATTCTCGTTCAAGCACTAATTAAGGTGTCTTTCTTATTTTCCTCAAAGCTCTAAAACTATTTTGCAGTAGATTTTTTATAACTCATTTATTATATAGGGTTTAGCCTGAATACACGCTCTTGTGACGATTTATCCAGATCAGGAGTCCTGAATCTTCTTTTTCAGCGTGGAGGAACAATGGAAAAGGTTTTTAATTCAGTAATTGACCGAACCCGTACTCCACTCAATATAAAAAAGGTAAGTACTATTTTTGGTGCAGGACAACGTCCTCAGAGGAAACAATTAGAAAATGGGTTTAAAGTAGAATGTGTAGTCGAGAACCATAAGTATAATCTTACTGTTTTCAAAATACATTTTGGAAAACTTACAGTTAAGATGTATTCTAAAGGCGAGCACGTTCTACGCATAGAATCAATTGCTCATAATGTTTCGCAGTTAAAATGTTACAAAAAACTGGATGCTTTGCCCGAAATAATTGCAAAACTCAAAAAAATACTTGAACGCTTCATGAACATACTTGATGCAGTTGACAGTTGTTTTATTGATAATGAAACTATAAAGAACTGGTGTAAGCCATCAATAACTAACGGTACTCGTATTTCCGGGCTTGATTTTAATAAAGATCGCATTAGTTCCGTTGCAAAGGCACTTATACAAATAGCTGCTGTCAGCGACAACTTTACTGCATCTGATCTTGTGACTAAAGTAAAAGAACTGTTTCCTGACTACTATAAATATTCAGTACGAAACGCTGGATATGATTTAAGAAAATTCCGTTCAAAAGGGTTAATAGCTAAAAAGGAAAGAACCAGAAAATATCAAATCAACTATATTGAAATCAGACAAATCGCTGCACTTTTGATTTTACGTGAAAAAGTTATTTACCCTTTATTAGCTAATGGTGGAAAACTACACCATGGAAGAAAACCGAGTAATTATTCTGAATTAGATAAGCATTATTACTTTATCCAAAAAGAAGTTCAAAAAGTGTTTGGTATAATAGGAATAAGAAATCATAAAGATAATGCAGCTTAAATTATAAACAACAAATTTGTTATATCAGGCGCAAAGCGCCTAAAACCCGCAAAAGAAACTGTTTTAATATCCATCCCCCTTCTCCTTTATTTTTTTGAATTAATTAAAACACTATTCCATGTAAAAATAATTAAACTTATCCATATTAAAATAAATGAATATAAATGAATGTTTGTAAACTTTTCTTTAAAGACAAAAACCCCAAGTAAAAAAGTACATGTCGGAGCAATATACTGCAGTGGCCCTGCTAAACTCAACTTAATTTTTCTAATACCATTTGCAAAGAGTAAAAGAGGCACAGCTGTCACTACTCCTGAAAAAATCAGTAGAAAATTTGTAAAAGCAGACACGCGGAAAAATAAAATACTCCCTGTTTCAACACTCAGAAAGACTAAATAAATTATAGCTGGAACAGTAAGAACTGCAACTTCTCCGGCTAAACCTGTAAGAGCCTCTGAACTTGAAGTCTTTTTCAGTAAAGAGTAAAAGCCAAATGTTAAAGCAACTAAAAAAGAAACCCATGGAACATGTCCATAGTTAACAATTAAAATCAAAACACCTGTACATGTTATCAATAGTGAAAGAATCTGAATTTTATTCAATCTTTCTTTTAAAAAAATACAGCCAAGAACAACTACCACTAAAGGGTTAATAAAATAACCAAGGCTGCACTGCAATACATGTCCATTATTAATTCCCCAAATAAAAACCAGCCAATTGGCACCAATAAAAAAAGAACGGAGGAGCAATAGAAAAAAATCTTTACCATTTGCAAATCCAGCTTTAAATTCTTCCCATCTTGATTGAACAAAAATAAGAACCATAGTAAAGATCAAAGACCAGATAATTCGATTTGCTAAAATAGATGTCGCGGAGATGTGCGATAACAATTTCCAGTATAGTGGTAAAATTCCCCAAAGAATAAAAGCAGCAGTAGCAGTAAATATACCGTTTAACTCATTTCTTCTTGAATTATTCATTGTATATTATTCCCATGCCCGCTTTCAAACTTATTCCGTAGATATTTTTTGTTTTGGGTTATTTTGCTACAAGCCAACCCAATTTATTAATTTTAACTAAAAACAATTAGTTTTAGTTAAAATTAAATAATCCTTTAAACTTCAAACAATTATCCCTTTAGGTAGGAAATATCAATAGCTTTTTATAAAATATAAATGAAATATTAATTCCGGAATATATATTATACTTTTGAACTTTAACCATAAATTATGGAATATAAATATATGAGTAAAAAAACTTTATCTCCTATCAATAATCTTTCAAATATTAGGAACATCGGCATAATAGCTCATATTGATGCCGG
>CAXXMS010000018.1:0-66886 GCA_963678745.2 Victivallales bacterium
GAGCTACGCCGGAGTATTAAACTTCCATCTGAATGAGTTTTTATAATACATTAAAAATGAATTAGTCAAATTTAAAAAAGTAAAAAAAATACAAAAAAAGAGGATTGTCAATAAAATTAAAGACAATCCTAAACAACTTGTAAAATAAGATTAACTTATACTTTCAGAATACCGCCGGTATCAGCACTTGTTGCCATTGAGGCATACTTAGCAAGCCAGCCTTTTGTATACCTTGGAGCAGGTGCTTTCCAGTCTTTTCTACGTTCTTCAAGAACCGAATCCTCAACATGAAGCTGAATTGAACGGTTTGGAATATCAATAGAAACAATATCTCCATCTTTAATTAATCCGATAATACCGCCGGCTGCAGCTTCAGGACTTACATGACCGATACAGGCTCCTCGTGTACCACCACTAAATCTACCATCTGTTATCAATGCAACACTTTCGCCTAACCCCTGCCCCATTATATAACTTGTCGGAGCAAGCATTTCCTGCATACCGGGTCCACCTTTAGGTCCTTCATAACGAATTATAACAACATCACCATGTTTGACTTTACCAGCCAATATTCCTTCACAGGCTTCTTCCTGGCTTTCAAATATTACAGCAGGACCTTTGTGCTCAAGCATTGAAGGAGCAACACCTGCTGTTTTAACAACAGAACCTTTTTCAGCAAGATTACCAAACAGAATTGCTAATCCACCTTCTTTACTGTATGCATTATCAAGTTTTCTGATAACATTATTATCAGGATCTTTAGCCTTTTCAATTACCTGTCCTAAAGTCTCACCGGAAACAGTTAAACAGTCAGTTCTAAGCAATCCGTCAATTTTGGAAACTTCTTTAAGAATTCCACTGATTCCACCAGCCTCATCAACATCTTCTATATGGAATGAACAGGATGGAGAAACTTTACATATATTAGGTGTTTTCTTGCTTATTGCATCAATTTTCTTAAGATCCAGCTGAATACCTCTTTCGTTAGCAATAGCTAAAGAATGAAGGATTGTATTTGTACTTCCACCCATTGCAACATCAAGAGTCATAGCATTTAAGAAAGCATCTTCTGTTGCAATATCCAGAGGCAGCGGCCCACCGGTTTTAGCCATTTCTACAACCCTTTTGGCTGCAGTTTTCCATAATTCAACACGCTCAGGTGTATCAGCAAGAATTGTTCCGTTTCCAGGCAGACCTAACCCTAATGCTTCAGTTAGACAGTTCATACTATTGGCAGTAAACATCCCTGAGCATGATCCTTCTCCCGGACATCCGCACTGTTCAAGTTCTGAAAGTTCTTCTTGAGAAAGCTGACCTATCTTATGCTTGGCAACTCCTTCAAATATGGAAATAAGATCACAAACAGAACCATCTTTAGTTTTACCGGCTCTCATCGGACCGCCGGAAGCAAAAATAGTAGGAATATTAAGCCTCATTGTTGCCATCATCATTCCAGGTACAATTTTATCACAGTTTGGAATACAGATCATAGCATCGAATGGATGAGCATTTGCCATTGACTCTACACAATCAGCAATAAGCTCTCTACTTGGAAGAGAATATTTCATCCCTTCATGCCCCATTGCGATACCATCACAAATAGCAATTGTATTGAATTCAAAAGGAACACCGCCTGCCTTACGTATTTCTTCGCAGATTAACTCCCCTACTTTGTTTAACTTACAATGACCGGGAACAACATTTGTATAAGAATTACAAACTGCAATAAAAGGTTTTTCTATATCTTCCTTTTTAACTCCTGTAGCATACATTAATGAACGATGCGGTGCACGTTCATTACCTTTTTTCATAATATCACTTCGCATTATTCTACCTTTCTTTTATTCTTAGTAAACGTTCAATATTATCTAAATTGTTTTTTAATTCTTCTCTTTCGGGCTCATTCAGCTTTCGCAGTATAGATTTTATATGTCCGTCTGTTTCATCATTCAATCTGTTATGAATTTTTATACCTTCTGATGTCAAAGAAATAATCTGTTTTCTTCCATCTTCAGGCGAACTTTCTCTTTTGATAAAACCATCTTTTTCAAACTTATTTATCATGCGGCTCATATAGCCGGTATCTATCTGTAATGCAGAAACTATTTCTTTTGAAGTACAGAATTTCCTTTTTCCCAATTCAAAGAATACTCTGGCTTCTGTAAGGGAAAATTTACTTTCCAATAATTTATTATTATATAGTCCAAAAAAATGAACATAAAAGCGATTAAACTGCCTAACTCTTTTTATCAAATAATCTTCATTCATTATTAAATAGCCTCAGCAACCTCTGAATACTTTACTGTTAAGAAATTGAAAATAATACATAAGTTGACTTTGTCAACTAATTTTAATTGACAAAGTCAACTTTTTTTAAATTAATTTTTTAATTCATAAAACTAAGTTATAAATTTATATCTCTTTTGACTTGAGTTAATATCTATATTAGATTATTTGTTTACAATAAAATATTTAATACTTACTAATACATTTTTATTAGTTGAAGGTTAAGCCGAAATTTATTTTATTTAGTTTAATACTGTTTTATGATTAGTGATATTTGAGGAAATAGGAATAATGTTTGATAATTTATCTGATAAATTACAGGGCGCATTTAAGAAACTCAGAGGACAGGCCGTTCTTTCAGAAAGTAATATTGCAGAAGCAATGCGTGAAATTCGTCTGGCATTGCTGGATGCTGATGTAAACTACGAAATTGCAAAAGAATTTGTTGATTCAGTCAAGAAAGAGTGCCTTGGCCATGAAGTACTAAAAAGCGTAACCCCGGGCCAACAGGTTATAAAGGTAGTAAACGATAAACTTGTTGAATTGATGGGAACAAATGAAGCTAAGCTTGATCTTTCCAAAAGCCCATCAGTAATAATGATGGTTGGACTTCATGGTAGCGGTAAAACAACATCTTCTGCAAAACTTGCCGCATATCTGACAAAACAGAGAAAACGCGTATTACTTGTTGCTGCTGATGTATATAGACCGGCTGCTGTGGACCAACTTGAATTTCTTGGAAAACAAATAGGAGTTCCGGTATATTCAAACCGCATGCAGCCACAGGTAGACATAATTGCAAAGGAAGCTGTTGAAAAAGCTAAAGCTGACGGAGCAAATGTTGTTATCATAGATACAGCCGGACGTTTTCAGGTAGATACAGACATGGTCCATGAGCTTATCATGATTTCACAGACAGTTTCCCCGACAGAAACACTGCTTGTGGCCGATTCTGCTCTTGGTCAGGAAGCTGTTTCTGTCTCAGAACATTTTCATAAAGCTCTAGGTTTGACCGGTGTTATATTAACCAAACTTGATGGGGATGCCCGTGGTGGAGCTGCACTGTCAATTAAAAAGGTTACCGGGTGTCCTATTAAGTTTGCCGGTGTAGGTGAAAAAACAGAAGATTTCGATGTATTCTATCCGGATAGAATGGCTTCAAGAATTCTCGGCATGGGTGATGTGGTTTCACTTGTAGAAAAAGCAGCTGAAGAAATTGATGCAGAAGAAGCAGAAAAACTGGAGAAAAAACTCAAAGCCAACAAATTTGATTTAAATGATTTTCTAAGTCAGCTTAAACAGATGAAGAAACTTGGAGGAATTGAGAAAATTTTAAAAATGCTTCCCGGCGGTAAAGCTCTAGCAGGTGCAAATCTTGATACAAAACAATTTACTTCATTGGAAGCAATAATATGTTCTATGACTAAAAAAGAAAGAACAACACCTGAAATAATTGATTTCTCAAGAAAAAAAAGAATAGCATCAGGTTCAGGGGTAAAACTTCAGCAGGTCAGTGGACTATTGAAACAATTCTTTATGATGAAAAAGGTTATGCGCAAACCTTCACTGATGAGCAATGCTATGAGCAGCATGGGAATGGGTATGCCACCTGGAATGGGAAGTATGGGAGGTATGGGAAAAACAGTTCGCGGTACCAACTTCACACCTAAGAAGAAAAAAAGAAAGAAGAAACGTTAATTATGAATAATTGTATAATGGTAACCGGCAGCGCAGGATTTATTGGTTTCAATTTGTCGCTTGATCTGCTTAAGCTTGGATATAATGTCATTGGTGTCGATAATTACAATGACTACTATCCGACTATTCTGAAAGAAGAACGGGGAAAAATACTAAAAGAGTATTCTAACTTTACAGAATACAAACTTGATATCAGTGATTATAAAAATCTGGAAAAGGCTTTTAAAAAGCACAATTTCACTTGTGTAGTAAATCTTGCAGCTCAAGCCGGTGTCCGATATTCAATAACAAATCCTTTTGTATACGAAAAAAGCAATGTATCAGGTTTTCTCAATATTTTGGAGCTTGTAAGGCACTATAAAGTTCCAAGACTTGTTTACGCTTCAAGTTCAAGCGTTTACGGCGGTAACAAAAAAATACCGTTTTCTGAGACCGATTCTGTTGATAATCCTATTTCATTATATGCCGCAACAAAAAAAGCTAATGAGCTGATGGCTCACTGTTATTCTCATCTTTATGGTTTCCAATCGGTTGGTTTACGTTTTTTCACTGTTTACGGCCCATGGGGAAGGCCGGATATGGCAATGTGGCTTTTTGCTGAAGCTATGATGCATGAACAACCAATAAAAGTTTTTAATCATGGAAATATGAAACGCGACTTCACTTATATTGATGATATTGTTAATGGAATTAAAGGTTCTATCTTTTCTGGTAAACTCGACCAGTATGAAGTTTTCAATCTTGGAAATCACAGAAGCGAACAACTTTTGGAAATGATCAATATAATAGAAAAAGAGCTCGGGATTGAAGCTGTTAAAGATATGATGCCAATGCAGCCGGGAGATGTTCCGGAAACTTTTGCAGATGTAGAAAAGGCCAGGCTAAAACTTAACTATGAACCATTAACCCCAATCAGCGTTGGGATTCCTAATTTTATTTCATGGTTTAAAGAAAATAAAGATTTAGTGAGCCAAATTCATAATTCAAGATAGAAGTCTAATGTCGTGTCATATATGCAATGTCAATTTTTATACTAAAAGGTAGGGCTGGCTTTCCAAGCCGGCCTTAATCCTGTCATATTAATTAAGGATTAAATACCTGCAATACTCTGGACACGATGGTTTGAGGCCCCCCTTCCTTTGCAATCTCTCGTTTTAACAGGCATTTGATGCTTGACTATACACTAACGCCATATTACACTTTAAATCTTTAATATATAATGTTATAGACATATGTGTAAAATTGGACTATTTGTTAGGAAACGTCACAACCAGTCCAAATTTACCTTAAAAAAGAACTCAGAAGCAGCCAAGTCGCAACCAATTTATTTAAAACTCTCACGGGGACACAGAGAATATAACTGTAAATAAAAATTGCCAAGCTATACAGGTTGCTAAATATAAACAATACTAAAATTTTAAAAAAAAATTTCTACTATTGTTTAATATTATTCTCACTTTATAATGGCGTCAGTAGGTTTTTGATGCCATTTAAAAAGATCTTTGAGTCTTTCCCAAAAACCACTTCCCAGAACAAATAAGCTAATAATAAAGGCTACATCCCCACCAACCAGGATATAAAGTATTAGCGGAGTCTCTCCGTATGTTATTGAGTAGCCGAACAATATTAGAATTTCAGTAATAAAATATGGAACAAAACTGGCAATAAGCAGTATTATTCCAAATAGATGTCTTCTATAACTAATATAATAAGATTCCCTATTAAAATAATTTAATTTCAAATAGCTATAAAACTTGGACTTTATCATTTGAATAACGGTTTTGCCAAGTAATGCAATACTGATAATAAAAGCAATCTGTCCAGATGCAACAAAGACCACAACAAAAATGAAATATTCACCAAAAGGTATACCGGAAAAAACAAGTATCCACGAAAAAATTGATGGAATAAAGCTATAAATAAATAAAATTATTCCAAGGCAAAACTTCCAATCTTTTTTTACTGTATCCATAAGGAAACCCTATTTAAATTACTATTCTAATTTATCAAATACGCCATTTACCAGATATTGTATTTTGGGAGAAATATCTTCATGTAGAAATATCGATTTCTTATCTCTTTTGTCCTGTTTTACACTTGGTGTTACCAAAAGACAGAATGATGCGTTGCTATTAAAAGTATTACTCTTGGTGATTCCCATATGTGCTGCCGATAAAAGAAAGGTTCCCTGCCACGTAATAGGCGAACGAAGATAAGGAGTCCAATATCCATCCTCTCTTAAATCAAACCTTGCACTTGAAGTCAAAACCTTTCCGTCTCCAGGAGCATACTCTGTCACTTTGATTTTTCCTGTTTCCCGATTTACCATGACAGTACGTCTTGTTTCCACAGCATCACCGGCAAAAAGGAACATTGCGACATCATCAGGTGGCCTTGCCTTTTCCTGCCTAGCAGCAGTAAACTGTTTAGCCCCGGCCAAACATTTCTTTAAATAATCAATCGCAATTTTCCGTCTTTCAGCAGCAGTTTTTACATCCGGGAGCAATATCTTAAGAATTTTATCCTGTTTAGGATCTGCCAGCCCCCATTTCAACTTTATCCATACATCAGGATCAAAAATATCAACTTCTTCACCGATTGGATCATCTTCATAAAGTACTGTCCTGAAACCATAAACCAGCATCATTTGATAATAAGTAGCAAAAGTCCCAATAAGAGCAGGAGGATAAGTTGGAGTTCCGGGGGCAACCTGTAAACCGTTTATAAGTTCAATACAGGTATCTAAATAACCTGCATTGGGTGTTCCTACAATAAGCAATTTATCAATGAATTTACTTCCTTTCCATGTAATTTCAGGTTTTGATCCATCTATCGGCATATCCTTATCACCATACCTCAAATTAACGGGAAAGTAAACCTCCCATTGAATGCGCCACAATGTCAAACTGTACATCATAGTCTTTTATTCCATACAATTTTTCATACTCCTTTTGCAGGTATTTTCTCTGCTTTAATATAGGGCTTGTCCCTATATGTTTATCTCTTTTATAAGCAGAAAGATATGCTATATTACTTTGTGTTAAACGTATCAAATTTTGCACATAAGTAACAAAAACTATCATTATAATAGTCAGAGGCATATCTTTCATGGATTATACAATATCATTTCAAAGAGAACTTTCACTTAATATTCCCAAAGTTTTAAATAATAGAGACTATCAAATATATAAAAATCTCCTTATCCGCATAATTGAAATACTCTGTGCAACAGGAATGGATTTAGATTTTGCAGAGCATTACGTGGATATTATATCGAAATCATGCAGCAAAAAGTTAACTTTAAAGCAGGTAAAAAAATATAGTGAAATGCAGCAGAAAATAAGAGAATTAAGAGCTGAAGGCATGAAAATCACTGAGGAACAGTTAAACCTGAATCCGTGAGATAATTTTCATAAATGAAAATTTATCCACGATTTAGTTGCTTTGCAGGATATTTTTTTAGAATTTCTTAAATTTTAACCAAAATTTTCAAATTTTGAGAATTTCAGTCTTTATTTTATTGGTAAATCTTACAAGAATAGCTTTTTTGTACAGTATTCTCCTTTCCGATAGCTTTAAGAGTTATCGATAAATATAAATTTCCATTTTTTTGTCTTATGCATATTTTGCATACAATATTTTTATAGCCCTGTAATACTTATTGTCCAAACCAAACTTTAAACTGTAATAGTTTCCTGAAAAAATAAACTTACATGCTGAATAAATAATTTTAAGAAGGACTGTCCTTATTCTTCTTCTTGAAACATTTACTGTTTCAAATTCAACAATATCTATACTGATTCTTCTTAGCAGGTTATATGATATTTGTGCAAGTTGAAGGACAAGACTGTTTGTTTCAAATTTTCCTGATGGCAAGCGTTCTACATCCATATCTGTTTTCAATTCACTGTGGAACTGTTCGGAAGTTCCATGCATATGATAAAGCTCAATTACCTCTTCAGGCTCAAGTGGAAGATTAGTCCAGAAGGTATTTATATAAATTTCAGGAATTAGCAAATGCTGTCCTTCTCTGCTGATTGTAGTTTCAAAAGCTTCAATTACAACATTAATATTTTGCATGTCTTCTCTTTGAGCAGGTTTGATATGTTCAACAAAGCCGGTATAACGAATTTTACCTTCTCTTATTTTTTCCCATGAACAATGGCTTTTAGCATGATCAAGCCAGTAGTATTTTGATTCCTGTCGAAGGTTTCTTTTAATAATATAATAACATCTGTCATTGATTACCTCTATTAAATCAGCTGCGTCATAACCGGAATCAAGTCTTATGAGAATTTTATCTGTAATTCCAAGTCTATCTGTTATCTCAAGGCATTTTTTTGTAAATTCAATTGCACCTGCCATAGAGTGATCTTTACCGGGTCGTAGATTGCAGTTCAGCATATAACCGTTTTCACTAATGTATGCAAAAACAGGACAGTACCCTATAAAATTTTTATATGTATTACCTACTTTCTCTTTAGAACTGCCGGAATTATCCATAGGCGATGCATCTATGTCAAGTACAATAAGATTCATACCGGTAACGGAGGTTTCTTTCAGAACAGTTTCTCTAATCAAAAGTAAATTCATTTCCAATAGTATATCAAAAACTTCAGGAAGCTTAGCAAGCTCATCAAGGCGCTGTCTTAGGGTTTCGGAAGAAGGGACAATTTTTATGCCAAGCATACGTTTAAATGCAGTGTTGGTACGATATTCCTCTATGTCTTCAAAAGCTGTGCTTCCCATACATAAAAGACCAATATATGATAAAAGTATATCAGAATTCAAAATAGCATCAGATCTTTTATTCATTCCCTTAAGTAGTTTTTTGATATTTTTTGAAAATTTTATTTTCATTAATTGTCTTCCAATCAAAGCTAATCCACCAATGCTATTGATTTTTTCGTTTGTCTGCTCTATTTTAATGTTCATAAATTTTTAACCTGTTGAGTTAGTAATTATAGTTACTTGGTCGTTAATATAATATACTACACTTCAACAGGTTATCTATATTGAAAGAGAGTTTTAACTCACTTTTTCAGGTTAAAGTTTTTGAGTCCATTCCCTCATAATCATTATAATTTTATTGGAAAAATTAGTTTTTATGGTACTCCACAGGTCACTAAGTTGGATATAGAAAAACATTTTAAGCCGATTTTATAAATTTTATACCGTTCAAAAATGCAGTGATCCCCAGACTACCCCTATTAGACAATATTTTACAGGCTTCCGTTATTGTTTGGAGGCATGTTAATTTACTTGGCACGTATGACTTCAGCAATTTGAAACAAAAATATAAGGATACTGTTATGGTTGATGAACTTATAAGATTTAAAGCTGCATAAATTTATGAAATTTTTATAAAATTAACTAAAAATGCGGGTTTTATTGCGGATCTTGCCTCTATCTGTAATTATACCCACATTTTCAAAAACAAATACGATTGCGAAATAGCTGAATGATATAACAGGATGTCTGCAAAAAATAATTATTCAACAAAACCATTTATAAAACTCCAATGTTTTTATTTATAATATCAGCAATATTTTCTACATAAGGTTTATCCAGGACTTGATCATGGTGACATTGCAATTTTATAAGATTATATTTATTTACAAGAAACTTTAAACCACATGATTTATTTTCTACTACTGCATTAATAAATTGGCAATAATCATTCTGTTCCTGTGAAACATTATCTTCATAAATTTTATTCATACATTTTAGTAAAAATATATCCGTGTTTGTTGAATCTATTTTATTAGGGAAATATTGTTTATGCATAATATCACAAGATAAGGAACTTAAATCATCTGAAGTTTTTAGAAGTTCATTATAAAATACAGGATCTATTAAAAAAGCTTTATTAATATTAAAACCTTTTTTTTGGAGTTGATATAAGATTTCATAAGAAAGAGTTCCTCCCCAAGACCAGCCGACTATATAGGCTTGGTCCAAAATGATATTTTTATCTAAAATAAATTTAATATATAATTCAGCTGTTTGTTCAATACTTTGAGGCAAGATAGAACTTTGAGAATATAATTTATAATTATTTATAAGAATCAGTCTGATATCAGATCTAAGATATTTGCAAAGAGTCCGCATATAAGCTTCTGCACCAGAAGATGCGGGATGCAACATAATTAAACAAGGAGTATTTATTCTTTCATTCTGTATAACTATTTCTTCATATTCTCTTTTTATTTCAAAATCACTTATAGTATATTCAATTTTTTTTCTGGATACACAATGTCTGATAATTTCATTAAAATGCTTTCTAAGACAATTTGAAAATCTATCTGTTTCGTTCATTGAAAGTTTACTGGTTATGTAAAACTTCAATTCACCTTCAAAAACTAAACAATTAATATTTATTGCATTTTCATTAAAAGGAAAAAAATCATCGTTAGGTTTTTCTAATAAAAGCTGCCAATTATCTATTGTGCTATCAAGCTCTCCCAGATAATTAAAATACACAAGTGGAAGTATATGCCCTTTTAAAGGATTAGAATTTTCGTAACATTTAATAGCACCATAACCTATTCCATTTTTAGGAATATTCCTTAAATACTCCTTAATACATTTAATGCTATTGGAAATATCACTCTTTAATTCAAGCCTAACAGGATAAGCTTTTGTAAAACACCCAATAGTACGACTCATATCTAAAGAATCATTAATCTGATCACGAGCATTATTACATAAAGTAATATAAGCTACTTTTTCTCCTGTCCTATCTTTTAATGAATACGTCAGCGCTGTAAGAAGTAAGTCTGTTATTTCAGTATGATATGCTTTAGATGCATGTTTAATAAGCTTAGATGTAAAATTTTTATCAAAAGAAATTTCAGTAAAAATAGTTTTCTCTGATGTCTGGCCGGCATAGTCAGTTTGATTTTTTATGATTTCTTTCCAATAGTTCAACTCTAGTTTATTATTAACTGGATATTTTTTTACTGCCGCTACCCACTGGCGGTAACGGTGAGTTTCATTACTAAGCTCCTCTCCATTATACAGTTTCTTAATATCCTCTATTATTATATACAAAGATACTAAATCTATTATCAAGTGATGAGCTGCAATAAAGATTCTTGCACTGTTATCATTGTAGCCATAAATATATCCAACACTCCATAAAGGTCCTTCTTCAATATTGAACGAACTTTGCCATTCAACCAAAATTTTCGAAAAAAACTCATCTGAAACAGTTTTTCTATCTAGGATTTTTAGTTCAGGTATTGCTATGTTTTTACTATATTTCTGCTTACCATTTTGAAATGTTAATCTTAAATTATCATGGTAGGATATTAGATTCTTAATAGCTTCTTTTAATTTCGTCAAATTAAGTTCAGGTGTTCTTATAAGGAATGATTGACTACATGTATTTCCTGCGAGCAAATGCCTTTCAAAAAAATATTTTTGTATTGGTAAAAGGTCAAATTCACCTACTAGAGTTTCCTCCTCAGCTGTAAGTTTATTGTCCGATATAATGGGAAGATTACCTGCAAGATTACTTATAGTTCGTTGAGAAAATATATCTTTTATACTTATATCAAAACCTGCTTTCCGGCATTTAGATGAGACCTGAATACTCAGTAGTGAACTTCCTCCTAATTCAAAAAAATCATCATTTTTACTTATTTCTTCTATACCAAGTACTTCATTAAAAATAGAAGCAATTTTTTTCTCAATATCTGTTCCATCCTTTTCAGTTAATACCTGTTTCTCTATTTTGGTTTTTTTCTCTAATTTTGATTGTTGTCTTGCAGATTGGTATAAACAGTGATTTTCTGATGATGCAAATACTATTTTCCTATTTTCTTCAGGCTTTTCGATCCAGCATCTTATCCGGTCAAATTGATATGTAGGCAGCAAATAGGATACTGGCTGTAATTTCTCAGTCTTATTCTGATGAATCAGATCCCAATTTATATCATATCCATAATTCCAAAGTTTTCCTAAAGCCTCATAAGTTTGAAGATCATTTCCTCTAAACAATTCAAATTCCTTTGCCGGCATCACACTATAGACTGCTTTTAACTGTTGTTTTTTTCCATTTTTATTGATTATATAGTGCTGTTTCGCAAAAGAAGCAAGGATATTTCCAGCACCAAGCTCAACATAGACAGCATTAGGATATTTTTTTCCGATATTTAAGAGTCCACGGGAAAACTGTACAGCCTTTCTTACTTGAGTTGACCAGTAGTGTGCAGATCTAGCCTGTTTTTCTGATATATATTCTCCAGTTATATTAGAAATAAAAGGTATTGTCGGAGAGTTCATTTTAATATTTTGCAAAAAAACTTCGAAAGGTTTTATCATTTCATCCATCATTCTGGAATGAAATGCATGAGAAGTATGCAGCAGAGTGGATATAATATTTCTAGATGTCAAAAAATCGCTAAAATCAGTGATCACAGTATGTTCCCCTGAAACTACACAATATTCTGGTGTGTTGAAAACAGAAAATTCAATATCATCAGGAAGAAATTCTCTAATTACACTTTCAGATGCATTTATTGAAAGCATACTTCCCCTAGTCATCTGCTGCATTAGATGACCACGTTTTGCTACAATTTTCAACCCATCTTCCAGAGTAAAGACACCTGATAAAACTGCTGCAGTATATTCTCCTATACTATGTCCAATTAATGAAACTGCCTTTATTCCCCATTCTTCAAACTGCTTTGCCAGGGAATAACAAATTGTAAATAATGCTGGCTGTGTATACTTCGTTTGTTTCAAAAGATTTTTTGCTTCAGAATTTTCCACTTTTGGAAAAAGCACAGTCTTGAAATCAATTCCCATTTCTTCTGATAAAACCTTACAGCATCTATCTATGTTATTTTTAAAACATATTTCGGAATTATACAAAGCTCTACACATATTCGGATATTGAGCACCCTGTCCAGAAAACATGAATACTATTTCAGGTGAGGAAGATAAGCTTTGTTTTGTTAATTTAAAAGGCGAACTTAATTTAGTTAATTTTCCTGTTATTTCTTCAAAAGTACAACCTACTACACTATTCCTATATTCGAATAACTCTTTTTTTGTTTGAAGTGCATATGCAATATCACAAAGCTCAACATTCGGGTTTGATCTTATATAATTTATCAGCTTATCTTTATAAGCATTCAATGCTGTACTACTTTTTGCAGACAGAGGTATGATATGAGGATGTTTTTTTAAATATCTGGATTTGTCTACAGTTACTTTGTTACAATATTCTTCTAATATAACATGAGCATTGGTTCCTCCTATTCCAAAAGAACTTATGCCTCCTCTTCTAGGATATCCGTTTTTTTTCCCAATCTTCTTTTTCTGTCACTATTCTGAAAGGAGTTCTTTCAAGATGCAATTCCGGATTTGGTTCAGTATAATTGATTTGTGGCGGAAATATCTTTGTCTCAAGCATTTTGCAAACTTTAATAAAACCGGCTATGCCTGCACCGGCATCTGCATGCCCTATATTCGCCTTCACTGACCCTAAAACACATTCTGCATTTCTGTCCTCCGATTTATTATATAAAAACGTGTCAGCTAATGCAGATATTTCAATAGGATCTCCTAATGAAGTTCCGGTACCGTGACACTCTACATAATCTATACTGTCTGAAGTTATACCAGCTTGCCTTTGAGCATTTAATATACACTCAAACTGGCCTTTAACACTAGGAGCAGTGTATCCTACTTTTCTATTTCCATCATTATTTAATGAATAACCCTTTATGACAGAAAGAATATGATCACCATCCTTCTCCGCATCTTTTAATCGTTTTAAAAGTACTACTCCTACTCCCGCTCCACCCACTGTACCACTGCTATTAATATCAAATGGTCTGCAATGTCCATCTTTGGAGTTTATCATTCCGTCCCTATGGATATATCCATGATCTTCTATTAAAGGTAAAGTAACACCTCCGGCCAAAGCAAAATCACAACTAAAATCTCTTAAATTCTTAGATGCCTCAATAATAGTTGCCAAAGAAGTAGAGCAAGCTGTAAAAATATTCAAAGCTGGACCTGTCAACCCCAGAAGATAACTTACTCTTGTAGCAATAAAGCTGCCTGATAAAGTATTGCCTTCCCACGAATCAATGCCATCATCATACTCTGATGCAGGTATAATATTCTTATTAAGATATTGTGGACTTCCAGCTCCGGCAAAAACGCCTATATTCGAACTAAAACGATTCTTTAAATAACCAGAGTTTTCAAGAACGTTCCATGAATGTTCTAAAAACTTTCTTGTTTGCGGATCCATTAAAGATGCTTCATTAGGAGAAATACCCCAGAATAATGGATCAAACATCTCTATATTACTTATTCTTCCGCCAGCTGAAATATAAGATGGATTATCTACTAATTTTTTTGAAACTCCAATTGATAAACATTCTGTTTTATCTAAAAATTCGATACACTCCCTGCCATCAAGTAAATCCTCCCAAAATTCTTCGATACTATTAGAACCGGAAAACGCTCCTGAATATCCAATTACTGCTATATCATTACATTCCGTACAATCCTTTACAGCTTTAAAGTGAAAAGACTCTTCAGTGTTTCTGTCAGTACCAATAAAGAAATTACTAATTTCTCCTATGGTAGGATATTTAAAAAGATCTGACATCTGTATATTCTCAAGCCCTAATTTGCTTTCAAGTAAAGCTTTCATACGTATTAATAGTATTGAATTTCCACCTACGTCAAAAAAGTTATCATTAATTCCAATATCTTCCAATTCTAGAAGCTCTTTCCATATATTCAAAACCTGAATTTCAAATTCGTTACGAGGCAGCAAAATTTTACTCTTATCAACATTTAACTCAGGAACAGGTAATGCTTTTTTATCTATTTTACCGGAGGCATTTAACGGAAATTCATTCATCTCAACTAATATTGAAGGTACCATATAATTTGGCAGAACTCCAGATAGATACTCTTTCAAAACTGAACTCTCTATAAGTTCAACTCTATTTACTGTAGAGTTTAATGTATAATATGCTATAAGGTACTTATCTCCACTTTCACGCTCCCTGCATAGTACTATTGACTGATTTACTTTCTCATGAGCTGAAAGTTTATATTCTATCTCACCTAACTCTATACGAAACCCCCTAAGCTTAATCTGATCATCATTTCGACCAATGAATTCTACATCTCCATTTGGCAGATATCGACATAAATCACCTGTTCTATAAATATGTAAATTACGTCCTCTCTGTCTATCATTTTCAGAAGTATAGGGATTATCAATAAAACATTGTTTGGTCATTTCTGAACGATTAAAGTAACCTCTAGCCAGGCCGTCGCCTCCTATATACAATTCACCAATAACTCCAATAGGAACTGGCTTTAAACTATCATTAAGAATATAAATTGTTTTATTGGATATAGCCTTACCTATATTAGTATTTAAATCCCCTTTCTTAAATTTGTGGCAAGTGGTACAAACAGTTGCCTCTGTCGGACCGTAAGCATTAAATAGATTTACCTTTTCACTCCATAATTCCATAGTAGTTTTATTGCAGGTTTCACCTGCAACTATAATATTTAGATTTTTTTTAGTCAATTTAAAATCATTAACGTCGCATACTTCTAACAATTTAGCCGGAATATCCATGAAGTTAATGCAATTATCGTTTATATAAGTTTGCAATAGATTAACATCTTCACGAGTTTCACTATCGCAAATATAAAGTGTACTGCCGGAAATTAAACAGGAAAACATCGTAGAAACAGAAGCATCAAAACCAATTGAGGCAAAATGGAGCATCCTCATTGGTTCTGCTGAAAAATGAAACCTGTCATTATGTGATTTATACAAATTAATTACACCTTTATGTTCAAGCATTACACCTTTAGGCTTGCCGGTTGAACCAGATGTGTAAATTATGTAAGCAAGATCGGAAGAAGTGTTTATATTTGTAGGATTTTCTTTGCTAGCTCTCTCTATTTCATTCCAATAACTGTCCACACTTAATGTTAATGTATCAGTTTCTGTTAAAAAGAGCAGATCTTTAAAGCTTTTAGAAGATGTAAGTACCATCTTACAGCCACAATCTGATATTTTAAACTTCACTCTGTCTTCTGGATCTGCATTGTCAAAAGGTACATAAGCAGCACCTGACTTCAATATGGCAAGTATAGATATAATCATTTCAAGACTGCGTTCTATGTACAGTCCTATCAGAGTATCACCTTTAATTTCTTCATTCCATAGCAGTTTATACTTACTTCTTATTGTATGTGCAAGCTTATTTGCTTTTTTATTGAGTTCCTGATAAGTAAACTTGTCATCGCCAAAAACAACAGCAACATTATCCGGATTCATTTCAACCATTTCTTCAAATAGCTGATGTATAGTCTTGTTTTCAGAATAAGATGACTCTGTTTGGTTCCAGTCGTAAACTATCATCTGAAATTCCGATTTTGAAAGAAGATTCAAATCAGAAAATTTAATATCAGGTTTATTAATAATATCAAAGATAATTATATTAAATTTTTCTATCAGCTCCCTTATTAAAGAACTTTCATATTTATTTTTATTATAGTTAATTGCAAAATCTATATGATTATCACTGCAAAAGTATTCCAATCCAATATCCGATCCCCCCAAATTTTTTCTTATTATAAAAGAACTTTTAACATTCTTTAAATTAGGTCCATTGATGTCACGAGAGACCCTGCTTTCTGTAACAGAAAAATTAAGAAAAGGATTTGTCCTTGAAACTATACCTTCCTTTCTGAACTCTGAAATCATGTTCTCAAAAGGAAACTTTCTAAATCTTAAAGACCTTTTTATTTTTCTACTGACAATCTTCAAAACATCTCTAACTGAAGAGTTACTCAAACATGGTACGACTACAGGAAGAATGTTCATTAAAGCAGCCTTCAACGAAGAATAATTTTTTGGGCGCATATTAACAGGATAAGTTAAAGGGACAAATTCCAGATTTGCATAAACGGAAATTAAGATACTCCATGCAGATACTATAAAGATAAAAGGTGTTGTATTCTGCTCATTGCAAAACTCCATTATCTTATTATAAGATGTTCCAGTAATGCTAAAATATAACTCTTCAGCTGCTGCTACCTGTTTTGCTATATTATTATCTCTTAAATCTATATACAAATCATGACCTTTTGTCGATTCTGTCCAGTAGGATGAATTTGATTTATTGTTCAGTTTTCTGAACATTTCTTTCTCTTCACTGAGATAATTGATCCACTGATCAAGATTAATATTAGATATATTCTCTTTTTCTAGTTCATTATAATTATTATAATAGTGAGAAATTTCGGACAATAACTTATCCGTACTTGTTCCATCCATAAGTATATGATGCCAGACTATAGAAAAAATGCATGAGTTATCTGATAATTTAATTATATAGAATTTAATTAAAGGCGCTTTCTCTAAATCAAACGTTTCTTTATAAAGCAAAGATACTTTATTTTTTATTTCATTCTCATCAATATCGAACCAGTCCAATAAATAAACATAATTATCTATATTACTGTTTATTCTGAAAAATAAGTCATTATTATCTGTTGAAAAGAAATTTGCCTTTAACAAAGGATTATGATCTATGTATAATTTTATTGACGATTCGAGTTTGGATGTATCAAGTTCCCCCTCCAATCTATATGAAAAACCTACATTATAATTACAATTATCCGGATCTAACTGCCATTCATTCCAGAATAGTCGAGTATATCTACTACATTCAAATACTTTATCATTATTTTTCATTATACTTACCTTAGGGTTAAAGATGTTTTAATTTACTTTAGGGATACTGTAAAATCTTTCAAAAAATTTCCATCCCCTTATTTTATCGTTTATATTGCATTCTATATTTTGTATTTTTTGTATAACCAAACAGATATAATCAGACCGACTGAATTGCTAAGCGGAAATGCTATGAGAGAGCCTATCATTCCATACAATATCGACAAAGCGATAAGAAAAGGAACTAAAATAATGAATTGTCCAAGAAGTGCTGTTATCCCGGCAAGCAAAGCTTTTTTAACTGCCTGAAAATAGCCGGATATAATACTTTGAATTGAAATTAAAGGTGTTGCAAGGTTTATTAATAAAATATAAAAATATGCATTTTTAATGGTATATAATTCCTTCCCCCAAATATAAAGTATTGTCTTTGAGAACAATATAAGTAAAACGACTACAAAAATACTGTAAATTATGGTCAAAAATACTGAAAAATTAACTGTTTTATTTATCCTATCAATTCTGCCAGCACCGTAATTGTAACCAATAATCGGCTGGTTTCCTTGTATCAACCCCATTGCAGGCATTATCAGAATCATCATAACCTTATATGAGACACCACATAATGCAATTGAGTTTGCACCACCAAAAGTATCGGCAATATGATTTACAAGAATTAATACAGCAATACTTCCTGCAATTCTAAAACAGGAACTGGCTCCAATACTAATTGATTCAATAAAAATGTTTTTTTTTAGCATTGAAGTAATTCGTTTTGTTTCATATCTAAAAAAACCATTACAAGCGAGAAACCGAATAAGAAAAATCAAAACTATTCCTTGTGACAAAATTAATCCCCAGGCTGCTCCAAACATGCCCATATTAAAAACAAAAAGAAAAATAGGAGTTATAATCACATTAATAACTATAGATATAGCACCTGCATAAAGCCTTTCCTTCAGTTTACCTACAGAACGTAGAATAGTATATGTAGCCGTAAAATAAATCTGAATAATAACCGTAAAAAATATAACTAACATATATTGATATACATAAGTATATATTGCTTCTGACGAACCAAAGAAAAAAAGGATCGGTTTAATAAAAATGAGACAAAATATCATGATGCTGAGCGATAGAACAAATTCATAAAAATAAATATTAAATATTATTTTATTTACTTGAAAATGATCATTTTTCCCAAAAGCAATTGATATCAGACTACCACCTCCAATTGAAATCAAATTTGTTAAAGCCATTATCAACATTATTATAGGAAAGACTATCCCCATTGCAGCAAGTCCATCATTACCTATAGCATGTGAAATATAAATACTGTCAATTAAATTATAAATAGCCTGCAACAACATTGTCAAAATTGCAGGAATAGAAAATTTGATCAACAATCTTTTTACACTATTCTTCTCAAAGATTTCATTCTGTTTCATAAAATTAAATTTATTTCATATCAAAAAAACTTGGTATAACTACAAACATAGGATAGGAATAATATTCGATTTTACCTTTATTATATACGATCATCAAGAGAATACTCAATATCCTGATACTGATATTTAAATGCAGTAACTTCATTTATTATATTCTCTTTATTAAGAATAATTCTTTCATAAAAATCTGCAATTATTTTCATTTCATTCTCTTTCATGCCATGCCTTGTAACTTCTTGTACTCCAAGTCTCAATACAGAACGTCCAAATAATATTTTTGCGTTTGTAGTAATATTAGATTCTATAAGTAGTTCACATGCTTTATAAGGCTCCATTTTAGAATTTGCTTCAAGTATTATCATATGGGTTTCTGGATAATCATTGTCTTTTTGAAAAACATCAAATCCTTTATTTGCAAGATGCCACGATAAAGCTCTCGAATTTCTAATAATTTGCTGAGCATAGGCTTCTCGATACATACTCATTTCAAGTGTTGCAATGAATAAACAAATAGCTCGTTCCGTATGCCTGGTTGAAAGTGTACTGCTGCTTATTGCATCAGTAATAGCTTTACCGAAATCATGATCTTTGTACCCAATAAAAGCCTTATGAGGACCAAAAAAAGTTTTATGAGTATTACCTAATATGATATCACATCCTTCATTGATAGGAGATTGAAAAACTTTACCTGCAATTAGTCCCATGACATGAGAAGCATCAAATATCATTAGTGTTTTATCAGGCAGCATACTTCTAATCTTTCTTAGCGGGAGTCCTCCAAGAGGATTGGCATAATCAAAAAGTACTGCTTTAGGTATATTTTCAGCAATAATACTCTCCAACTTTTCAAAGTCAATATCATAATTTTCCTTAATCGGAATTTCAATTGCCATTCTTCCGCATTTTTTCAACATAGGAAGAGTTGTAGCATGTCCGTAAATATCTTTAGGTAAAACAAGAACAATATCTCCAACATCAGTAGTATTTAATATCAATGAAAGTGTAGCATGTATACCTGATAGTGGATTAAAATCAATATATTCAGTCGAAAAAATTTCATTACACAATTTACAAGCTTCAAATTCCAGGTCATGCACTCCGTTCAGGTTCCTCACCATTAGCGATCCTTTTTTACAACCTTTCAAGCCTATCATTTTTTTTATATATCCAAAATCATACCTCCCTGAAAGATCTGACTGTAAAAAGCTTAAAGCTGTTCTAGATAAAATATTTTCATTTGCAGTCATGTGTAAAATATTATTAGATATCGCTTCTTCTTTCCTAACATTATTTATCAATTCTCTAAACATCAGTTCTACCTACATTTAAGTAATTTCTATGCTTCTGCCTCTACTACGGAAATATCAACATCAAGAAGATATTCCAAATCTCTATCAAAAACATTTTTATCTTCATTGCAAATAAACAGTACTGTTAATACACTATTTAAACTTGTCGTTTCTTTTAAATTCTCTCCAATTTTTTTTAGATTTTGTACCTCTTTGATACTTTCAAGTTTTGGAATATCAATTGCCTTTAAAATTCCCTTTTTCTTTATAGGAACAGCAATAAAACCGGCATTAATATTTTCTCTTACAACTATTTCATCTAATTCCTGATCTGTCATTAAATAAAAATGAGAATTGTATAAATTTATTCCAAACTTACGTTCTACTACATTCGATGTAAAAAAACCTGCAGGGCGATTAGCACATTCAAGAAAAACATATTCACCAGTTTTACTCTTAAATAATTCCATATGTGTTGCACCGTTAACTGGGTTAAGAGCGTAAAGTGCTTTTTCTGCAAATTCTAGCGTATCTTTATATTCTTTAGAGTGAATATCCAGCAAAATATCTCCGCGATTTTTTCTATTTCTTATGTTATCCAGTGGTGTACAGGTATTTTTCATACAGTATTTCAGCTTAACATTACCATTACTTACTAAGAAATCACAGTGATATAAATCTCCATCTATAAACTCTTCAATATCAAATTCTATTTGACTATGTTTTTGATAATATTCAAAAAATGTATTAAATTCATCTTGATTTGAAATCTTAAATGCCCCCTCGCCGCCAACACCAAAAACTGGTTTTATAATAAAACAGGAACCGAATTTATCCCTGCATAATACATATGCATTGTCAATATCTCCTTTTAGTATTTCTGGATCTACTTTTCCAAAAAAAGGAACTCTTATACATTTTGAATCCAGAACCTCCTTCATTAGATGCTTATTTCTAAAAACCTCCCCGTGCTTTGAATCAAGCCCTCTTATTCCGGTTTCATCTATTATTTTATCAAACATTTCAATTTCAGTTTCTATATCATGATATAGGATAATATTTTCAGCTCCATACGTGTTTTTTTTCTCTTCCACAAGTTTTGATATTGTATTTTTGAAAGTAGGAATATCTGGAATAAGATAAGTACTTCCCGGTTCCATAGGATAATCATCAAGAAAAACAAATTCATCAAAAAAATATTTCTGCTTCTGAGTCAATTGTTCGAATGTTTGTTTACCTACAATCCCAATTATTTCTAAATTATTCTTTCTAATATTATCAAAATTGTACAAATGTATTTTTGAGTTTAAAATTGGGAATAATACAATTTTTTTCATACACACTCCATTTACCTGCAATTTTCGATTAGTTTTTATATGGGGTTTGAACCATATAGCGACCATTTGTCCGTATCATATCTATTAATGTTTCATAATCAATTGTTTACAACTGTAAAATACTGTTAATAAAAACATAACTATACTCATAACCTTTTGATTATAAGATACTTAATGTTTTATAATAAATGTAAAAAAAGGCTGATTTTCAGTTCTTTTTTTAATTCTTAACTAAAACACCCAGGTTTTCATTAACTGCTGCTGCTCTTCTATGAATAAAATCTAATCTTTCAGCTGCTGTCATATTTTTAGTCATCTGATAATTTTTATCTCTAATTTTTCTTACCATGCCTACAGCATTTAAACTGTTATTATTATTCTTCATAATTAGTTACCTCTCTTGGAGAATATATTTGTAATGTACTGTATCCCAATTCTAAGTTAACTCCGTTGAACTGGCGAATTTTATCAAAATGAACTATGTGCTTAAAATTCCAGCTGACGACAATATCTACATTTGCTACTGTTGCTAAGGCAATGTGCATCATGTCATCATAAAATTTAGGAGTAAGAATTTTTCTTTTATGATATATGTCTGCTAGCTGTGTGCATTCGTCGGACACACTTAAATATTCCGCGTATTCTTTCAGTTCGGCATATTTACTTCTAACCCGTTCCGGTGCGTTTCCTATTTCTACTGCAGTCAGTTCGGAAATAACCGCCTGAAAATTTCCCAGTCTGAAATCTTTAAATATTCCATTTGACTAAAGACTGAACTCATCGTCATAGCAGCCACCAATAACCGATGTATCAACATAAACTCTCAATTTTTTCATTATTTTCATCCGCCTATAGGAACATTTCTTATTTTTAAATATTTATATAATGTTGTTTTTGATATACCTAACTGTTCTGAGATCTGATTTGCTGTTAATTTTTTTGACTATACAGTATTTCAGCAGCTTTAGCTTTTTCCATTGACTTCTTTGATAATCCTTTTGGCCTTCCTCCGCAGCGTCCTCTTGCCCGGGCCGCGTTTAAACCGGCATTTGTTCTTTCAATTATCAAATCTTTTTCAAATTCTGCCAGGGAGGAGAAAATATTAAACATTAATTTACCCTGGGCCGTTGATGTATCAATTGGATCCTGAAGACTGACAATATCAATTCTACTGTTAATCAGATCGTTAAATATTTTTACTAAATGCTGCAGTGATCTGCCGATCCGGTCAAGCTTCCATATAACCAGTGTATCATTCGGCTTTATTGCTGCAAGAAGTTCATTTAATTTTGGACGGTCTGTTTTTGCTCCTTTTGCAACTTTCCTGTAAATTTTTTCGCAGCCGGATTTTTTTAACGCATCGAGCTGCAGATTGAAACTCTGATCTTTTGTTGATATCCTAGCATATCCATATTTCATAAATGCAGTTCAGTTTATTTTAGATAAATAAGTAAATTTAACACTGATTCTGTTAATTATATATCATCTGTTTTTAGATGTCAATATAAAGAAATGAAAGAGTTTATTAAAACCACCGTTTAAATGAACCGGGGAAAGTAAAGTTATGCCAATTCATGACAGGTTGGAAATACTAAATGAGAATGAAAGAGAAGAACTCTTCAGTATCCCCAAAATTAATGAATCAGACAGAGAACTTCTATTTGAAATAACTTGAGAAGATAAAGTTTATTTATCCCGGCAGACAGTTGTTGAAAATCAGGTGAATTATTTATTACAGGTTGGTTACTTTCGTGCTTCGAGAAAATTTTATAAATTCAAATTTTCAGATGCTAAAGAGGATACCAGGTATATTATAAACCGTTACTTTCCGACCTTTAAGCTTACAAAAAACAATGTTTCAAAAGATAAACATTATGAAGGCCAGGATGCAATATTAAAAATATACGGCTATCGGAAGTACAGCAGTGAATTTGAAGCAGAACTGGAAAAACAAGCTTACCGGCTCTCCAAAATAGATATGGCTCTGAGATTTATATTTGATGAACTGCTGCATTTCTGTGAATCAAAACAAATAGTCCGTCCGCAATATTCTACATTTCAGAAGCTGGTTTCCAAGGCCGTAATAAGAGAAGAAAACAGACTGACTGAAAGACTGACAAGAGCATTAGACAGCGCATCCAGAGAAAAGCTTGATGAACTGGTGACAAATATAAATACGATATCTGAACTTTCTATGCTTAAGAAAGATCTCAAAGGGTTCATGACAACAGAAATGGAAACAGAATCAGACAAAAGAAAGTCAATTGCCGAACTGTTTGAGAAATCGAGAAAAATTATTCCTGATCTGAATATATCCAAACACAATATTCAATACTATTCTGATTTATGTGAATATTATGACACCTGCAGGTTAAACGGCTTCAGTAAAAAGAAATCCCGCCTGTATATGCTATGTTTTATCTGGCAGAGATTTATAAAAATAAATGATCACTTAATCACATTTTTCGTACATAAAAGAAATTCCTTTGAAACAAAAGGTTCAGAATATGCTAAAGAGTGCGTAGCAGAGGCAAAAGACAGTTCGGAGAGTGACCGCAAAACAGCAGGTCAAATAATAGAGGTAGTAGAAAACGAGGAAATCCAAGACAGCGAGATACGCCCGAAGTGCTATGAAATTGTAAGTAAAACCGAGCTGAAAGATTTTAGACTGAAACTGCAGGAACCTAACTTTGATGCAATGAGCTATAAATGGGAATACTACAGTAAAGAACACGGTTCTATCAAAAGAAATCTTCGCTCAATATTTCTTGAACAGCAATGGATCATTGACAAGAAAGCCAATTTAAAGGAAGCTGTTGTATTTGCTAAAAAGTATTTCACATCATCCGAAAAAACGATGGATCCGCAGGCCGCCGCTGTACCGCTAAAGTTTATATCAGCCAGGTACAGAAAATATATTACCTATATGAGACCTGTCAAAGTCTCCTCCAAGCCTGAGAAAATTAAAAATATCAAATATGTTGATATAAAAAGATTCGTAATGATATTGTATTCCTACTTAGCATCTGCAGTTACTTCAGGCAATGTATTCGTAGCTGACAGTGTAAATTACAGAAGTCTTGAAAATGAGTTAATAGATAAGCAGGTATGGGATAAAAATAAAAATAAATACTATGTGACAGAAAATGGGAAAGATATTCTTTTAACTACATTTAGAATGAAAGAGTTATATCTTATCCCAAACTTAAATTGAAAATATCTTGCCAAAAAATGACAAGATTTAAAGGATAAAGGTTTAATTCTGAGTTTTTTGTTTCAACGAGTTCTGCTTTTATTCCGGAATTAATTTTAGAAGATTCCAAAGCAAGGTTATTAATATGAATATTAGAATTTTTCATTAAACTTTTGTTTGTTATTTCAGAATTTTTTGCTTCAATACCGGAATTGATTCGGGAATTATCAACTGCATTGTTTTCAACATTACCATTCTGATTTATAATAGTAGAATCTGATAAAACTGTTGAAGAAGATTCATTATTGGAATGATCTTTATTTATCGGAAGAAGAGCAAATAAACAACTACAGGCATATACGAAAACTACTATCAGAAAAAATGTCCTAACCATCTTAAAATCTATCTCCTAATTGTCGGTAAAAATTAAAAAGCTTTTAATATATACTCAAAGCAAAAAGGTTTTCGAAAAATTTGATAATAATCGTGTTCGATTTCTCGATATATTACCAAAATCTAGAATACCTTCGGTATATCTCTATTTTTTTTGCAAAAACTTTTCTTTTGCAATACATGAATTAAGCATAAATAAAAAATACACAAAAAGTTATATCTATTTCAGACAAACAATGAACATTTAACAGACTTTAGAAGTTTTCTTCAAAAATTTCTTTTAACATATTCAACAGCATTTCTGAAAATAATAACACCTGCACCTTCTTTAGGTAACACTCCTGACTTTTTCTGTCTTATCCAATTCGGATAATTATATGGTGACAGGTAAGCTTCCGGATGCGGCATCAAACCAAATATCCTTCCACTCGGATCACAAATACCGGCAATATTATTAAGAGAACCATTAGGATTATAAGGAAACTCATCAGTAGGAAGACCATTAGAATCAGCATATCTGAGAGCAACTAGATTTTGGTTTTCAACTTTGTCTAATATATTTTCATCAGCAACAAATTTTCCCTCACCATGTCTAATAGGAACTTCTAAAGTATCAATTCCTTTAGTATAAATACATGGACTGTCAGCTTCTACTTTTAAATTAACCCATGCATCTCTAAAAACACCACAATCATTCCATGTAAGAGCCACAGATTGTGTCGCAAAATACTCGTTATTGGTCCCTGGCAGAAGCCCAAGCCTTGTAAGCGTTTGAAAGCCATTACAAATACCGATAATTAATTTACCGTCAGCAATAAACTTCTTTATATCTTCTTTCAGTCCATATTTAACTTTATTAGCAAAAACAGTCCCTGCCCCAAGATGATCGCCAAAAGAAAATCCACCAATAAAAGCTAAAATTTGATAATCTCCCAATAGTTTTTCTCTTTTAAGCAAATCGTTTAAATGGACAAGTTCTGATTCAGCACCGCAGTAGTCAAAAGCGGCCTTAGTTTCCACTTCACAGTTAAGTCCAAATCCGGTAATAATCAATACTTTTGGTCTCATATTCTTTTATTCATCCTATTTATAACTTATCAATCTTAATTTTAACCATTTCGCAATTAGCATCAAACCCTGAATTTTTAAGCATCAGAGAATAAGTTAAATACATTATTCTGCCATTATCGGAAAAGAGTTCAGGATGAAGAAATGCGCAATAAACCAGCTCTACTTTCTTATTCTGCCTTATTTTAGGAATTTTAATTTCTACATCAGCATTAAACCATGGTCCAACCGGTGTATCTGAAACATAAAATTTAATTAACAATGGCTCCCAAAAACTACTTGAAGCTACTAATATATATTTATTTAAATAAGAATTCCACACTACAGAAGTCTGTCCATAAACTTCTCTCAGCATAACTTTCTGCTCAGATCTGTTTTTTGAAAAAAGTCCCTCTCCACAATAGTACTCATATTCATCATAATCTTCCAGTTTTTCAGGTTTTACTCTGGCAAGAAAAACTCCCTGGACATATTTTGATGTATTTTCAACACTATATAAGTACAGCCAATCCTTCGTTTCTATAATTGCAGACGGATTAACCGGAAAATACCAAGTTCCGTTTTCAATAATTCGTTTGTAACTATCCAAAGCTTTTTCAGCTACAGACAAACCATTCCCTACATGTTTAAAACCCAATGCTCTTTTTTCGGTTTTTTCTATCACAGTATAGTAAAGATAATACTTATCGTTTAGATAAATACCGGCCAATGGCCAAATACTATTTTTATCCTGAGTTTCATCCCCCAGAAAACTAAAAGGAGAAACTACAGTCCCGTCACCACCGGCTAGAAACTGAAATTTGGGAGGGTATGGTCTGGAACCTTCAGGTAAAAATGCCAACGAACAATTTACACCCCCACCTTTGAAATTAGGTTTTCCATCCAAACCTCTTGTTCCTTTAAATGTATCTCCGAAAGCCCATATAGCTCCTCCAGGCACCTTAAAAGAACTTCCCCCATCCTGCGATATTACCCCAAATTTATTGTAACTGGAATTCCACAAAGAGCCGTAAAACTTGACACTAGTAATTTTGAAAACTTTTTTTGAAGGTGCATTTTGTGATAAATTTAAAATTCCGCATCCTGTCAATACAAAAAGAGTTAATAAAAATATTATTAATACTTTACATTTACTCTTATTCAAACTCATACCTCTTTAATTAAAGTTAAAAAAGTTTATCCACAAATCATGCCATCCACTCTAAGAATTTAGAGCATATAAAATTTCATAAATTAACGCTGCTTAATAATGATACCTTAACTGTGCCAGGTAAATTGATTCATCATCTACTTTATATACAATCCGATTTTCACTGTCTATTCTTCTTGACCAGTAACCAGCAAGATTATGCTTCAGTGGTTCAGGTTTTCCGATTCCTTCATATTTATTTCTCATTATATCTTTAATAAGAGAGTTAATTCGTTTTAATATTTTTTTGTCTGTATTTTGCCAATATAAATAATCATTCCAAGCATTTTCAGAAAAGACTAACTTCATTCTATTAATTCCTTAACATATCCTTTTCCAGCATCCAATTCTTCTATTGAGTCCAGTAGTCTTTTTGCATTCTTCTTGCTTCTTAACAGATATGCAGTTTCATTAAGAGATTCAAAATCTTCGAGAGACAGCATAACTACAGCCTGATGATTTTTTCTTGTAATTATTACCGGATCGTGATTATCACATACATCTTGCATTGTTTTTGCCAATTGTCCTCTGGCATGAGAATAAGTAATTGCCTGCATATTTATCTCCATTTTTAGTATCACTTACATTGTACAAAATATTGTACAACCATTTTGTAAATATTTCAACTCTTTTTTAATTCGGTTGTGCCAAGGCGAAATGAATATATCTTTCTTGGAAGAAATAAAAAAAAAAGATAAAACACTATTATTAATAGAACAATTGATTAATTGATTATTAGAACATCAGTATAATTGTTCAATTTCCATAAAACTGTCTTCTTTTTCGAAGTCTTCATCTTACAATCAGTCAAAAGTCTAAAATATTATACTGTTTCATATTTTTTTGCAGTCTGGGGAGGAAAGCACTGAATCTAGGCTCTCTCTTAAAATTATTTATCGCAATTGAAAGAGCTTTTTTAGAGCCTATAAGGATAAGAAGCTTTTTAGCTCTAGTTATTGCTGTATAAATCAAATTTCTCTGCAACATAATAAAATGAGATGTCAAACATGGAACTATAACTGCAGGAAACTCACTTCCCTGTGATTTATGGATTGTTACCGCATAAGCAAGTTTCAACTGCTCAGTTTCTGAAAATTCATAATTAACAATTGTCTCATCATACTTTACTGAAAATATTTTTTCCTTAATATTAATGTGCTGAATAAAACCGATATCACCATTAAAAACCTTTTTATCATAATTATTAGATATCTGCATTACTTTATCTCCAGCTTTAAATATCCTGTTTCCCGCATCAAACTGTGGACATGGCCCTGGATTTATTGCAGATTGGACGAGTTCATTCAATTTCAAAGTTCCACACTCACCTTTAGTCATTGGCGAAAGTATCTGAATATCTTTAAAAGGATGAAAACCAAACCGTTTAGGGATTCTTTCTGCAAGCATTTTTACAATCAGTTCAGCTGTTCTTGCTGTGTCCTCCTGTTCAATCCAGTAGAAATCATAAAGCATGTTAGGATCAGAAGGTGGCGACAAATCAATCATTCTGCCTGAATTTACGGAATGTGCACTCGGGATTATTTTACTGTCTGCCCCCTGACGATAAATCTGTATAAGCTTTGTCACCGGACAGACTTTTGAGTTTATCAAATCATGTAGAATATTACCCGGTCCAACAGAAGGCAGCTGATCTGCATCTCCGACCAGAACAACTGTTGTCCCAGGTGAAACGGCTTTAAAAAACGCAACTGCCAGTTGGATATCAAGCATTGAAACTTCATCCAGAACAATTACATCAGCATTGAGTTTATTAGTTTTATTAAATACAAACGTCTTCCCTACAGGGTCCCATTTCAACAGTCTGTGAATTGTGCTGGCCCTGAAACCTGTCGATTCAGATAGACGTTTTGCGGCCCGTCCAGTCGGAGCAGCAAGAGCAATTTTTAAACCTGCAATCTGGGCTTTATTTACAATTTTGCTTATGACTGTTGTTTTCCCTACACCGGGCCCACCTGTTATAATAGAAATTGGGGAAATTGAAACATTATCGACAGCTTTAAACTGTTCTTTGTTCAAAATAACATTTCCGGAATCACGTGTCCTCACCTTTCTTAGTACAGCTCCCTGATGATGAGGGTAGCCTATAAGTTTGGGAATAATACCGGCAAGTTCCCTCTCTGCTGCCAGCATATTTGAGTCATAAACAAGCCTTGAAAGAGAATTACCTTCCAGAACTAAAGTATCGATATAAGCCTTTCCTTTTTGACAGGCAAGATGCAATCCTCGTTCGGCCTCAGAAAACTCTACTTCCAGTAATTCTGAAGTATAATATAAAAATTCTTTTTCGGGATAACATACATGACCTGCCTGGCTCAACTGTAGTAAAGAATATCTGACTCCAGCTCTTAATCTCATATCGTCATTATGTTTTATACCCAGGTTTTTAGCAATATTATCTGCTTTTAAAAAACCAATCCCGGAAACCTCATCTGCAAGTCGATAGGGATTATTTTTTACTATATTGAGGGCATCTGAACCAAATTTTTTATATATTTTATGACAGTAAGCTGGACTTATGCCAAGCCCTTGAAAATAAACATCTATCTCGCGTCTTTCAGCATTTTCAACCCAGGCTTTACGGATAGTTTTTATTGTTTTCTTTCCGAAACCGGAAATTTCCATTAGTCTTGCAGAATGGTTATCAAGTATATCCAATGTCTTCTCTTTAAAATGGGAGACAATCATTTCTGCTTTTTTAGGACCGATTCCCGGAATCAAACCAGAAGATAAATATTTTTCTATTCCTTTTGAAGTAACTGGAAGAGTGAATTTAAAGTTTGAAGCACGAAACTGTCTTCCATGCTCTTTATGTTCTTCCCATTTACCTTTTACCTCAATTCCCTGCCCCTCAAATGCACCACCTAGTGGACCGACAATCGTATGTTTTTTACCTTCTTTATCTTTAATCCTAATAACTGAATAGGTTTCATCATCGCTCACAAAAACCACACGAACAATCTCTCCTGAGAGCTTTTGCAGACCAGAGACTTCCTCCTTTTTAGCAGAAGCAATATTAAAGTTTGTATTAAACAAGTTTTGTTCTTTTTCAGATGGCATCTTTTATATAATTTTTTTGTAAAGGTTCTGAAAATTAATTTTCAGAACCTTATCATAAATTTTGTACAGCAAAATTTATTAATGGTGAGAAAATACTCTTTCAGGAGCATGAATTAATGCTACACCAAGTTCATTTGCTGTCTGGATTACATCTGCATCACGCAATGAACCGGCAGGTGAAATTATTGCTGTAACACCGGCTTTAGCTGCAACTTCTACAGCATCAGGAAATGGAAAAAAGCCATCACTTGACATAACTGAATTTTGAATAAGCTCTTTTCCTTCATATTTCTGTTTAAACTTCCAGATGGCCTGTTCAACAGCACCAACTCTATCCTGTTCACCGGTTCCCACCGATAAAGTCTGACCGTTTTTCATTATGACAACACCATTTGAACGGACATTCAGATTTATGTACCAGGCTGCAAGCAGATCTTCAATCTGTTCTCTTGTAGCTTCAATTTTTGAGCTCTGTTTTCCAACTCTTTTATTTTCAGCCTGTGCCGGCTTTAAATCTTCAATACTTTTTATATTTGTAAGCAAAGGTTCAGCAATTATCAAAGAACCATCAGCAAGCACTTTTACTGTCTGGTGTTCTTTACCTGCCTCTCCCGCATATTTAGGCAGCTCACTTAAATTTCCACACTTCAGAATTCTGATACTCTTATTCAGCTTAAAATTTTCATTATCTCTGAAAGTTTCCAACGCTTCAGGTGTATATGAAGGAGCAACAACACACTCAACAAATGTGCCCATAATTTCTACTGCAGTACTTGTATCAACCTCAACATTAAAAGCTACAACACTGCCAAATGCTGCCCGGGGATCACAATCTCTTGCCTTAATATAAACATCTTTTACAGATTCATCATTTCTTGCAACAGCAGCACCGCTTGGGTTTACATGCTTCATTACAGCACATGCAGGAATATCAAAAAACTTAACAATATTTAAAGCATATGAAATATCTTCAAGATTCGTCTGAGATAATCCATTCTTACCTGTTTTAAGTACTTCCATACTTCCTATTGGTGTGTCAATAGAAGTAGGTTTATAATATGCTGCAGGTTGATGAGGATTAGTTCCATAACGCAGATCCTCAACTTTTTCATACTTTATTCCATTGATTTTAATTGTATTTTCAAATTCTCCAACATTCTTTGTTAAGTATGCTTTTCTTGAAAGCTTTTTTGCTGACATTTTATTATCTCTCCGATTTGGATTCATGTGTATTGCAAATATTTGTAAGAATTAAGCTTATAATCTAAACCTTTATTTATAAAATTAAAATTTTATCTTTCGTATATTGCTGCATTTCCTGTCAATGCAATCGGTCGTTCGGAAACGACAGAGCGTTTCCCTCCAAAATCCCAGTTCTTAAATTAAATTTATATTTCCACTTGATTTTTATAAAACCTTAAGCCAATAACATTGGAGGTCAGCTGACCGTGCTCAGTGTATTATTACTATTATAGATGCATGATAGCATGATCCGAGTTAAAGTTTAATTAACCAAAAATTTATAATACCCGGTATAATTAAAAGATATTTGCAATCACTGTAAACATAACAAGAGTAATAATAGACAGAACACTCCCTCCAATAATCGTGCTTACTGTTTCATCTTTGTATACTTCATATTTCTCTGCAAACATTGAAACAATTACCGCACTCGGCATCGCTGTAAGTATTATTATTTCTTTTGCAAACATCCCCGACACACCGCAGGCAAGAATGAATACGACAGCTACTGCAGGCTGAATAATCAACTTAAGACCTATATTCAAGGCAGCATCTTTACTAAGTTTAAACTTGAATTTTACCATCATCAAACCGAGAGCAAAGAGTGCAACAGGAGAAGTGGCACTTCCAAGTATTTCAAGTCCATGCATGATAAAATCAGGAACCGGAATTCTGACGACTGCAAATATAATACCAAGTACCGGAGCAATAATCAGCGGCTTTTTAACCAGCTTAGAAAGTTCTCTTAGGAAAACACTGGAATCACCACTTTTCCCTTCCAGATATATTATTGTAATAGGAATCATAAAGACCGAGGTAATAACATTTCCGATTGCAACTGAAATTAAACTTGTACTGCCAAGAACTTCGGACAGATAAGGTATTCCCATAAAAGCCATATTAGGAAAGGTACAGACAAATGCTGCCATAGCAGAGACCTGTTTACTTTTCTTAAACACCAAATAATACAGAAAATAGATTACGAAATACAAAACCATTAAACTTAGAAAAAAAGAGAAGATAAAACTGAAATTCATCAGATTTTCAACAGGGGATTTGGCTATTGAAGTAAACAGTACTGCAGGAAAAGTAAATGACATAACAAATACAGACAAAGCTTTACTTAACTCTGGGTTAATAATATTCTTTTTCCCGGCAAAAACACCAAAGGCAATAACAAGTATTATTGCTAAAACACTTCCAATTGCTGTAATCATTTTTTAACCTTTTTTTCTTTGTTTTATGCTAAAAAAAATTCTATTAGATTATTTTATATTTATTAGAAAAGCAGTTAATTTTGGAAATATCCAAAGTTAGAACTACTTCAGTACTGAAGTTAAACTTTTTGCAAAATCACCTATATCAGACAAACTTCCTCTGCCCTCTGCAAAAGCCTCTATTTTTCTAACAACCGCACTACCGACTACAATACCTTCAACTCCGCTTTTTGCCGCAGTTTTCACATGTTCAGGTTTTGAAATACCAAAACCTACTACAACAGGTAAAGTTGAATGTTTCTTTATCATTTTTATTTTCTCGTCTACATTAGATGCAAAATCATCTCTTGTTCCTGTTACACCTTCCTGGGAAACATAGTAAATAAACCCTGAAGCAAAATTTGAAATTAAATCTAACCTGCTTTCAAGCGTAGTAGGAGCAGCAAGAGCAACCAGAGCAAGACCTGTTCTATCCATTACTTTCCTAAATTCTATTCCTTCCTCAGGAGTCAAATCAAGCAGCAGTAATGCATCAACACCTGAAGCAACTGCTTTTTTACAGAAAAGCTCAAATTCACATGCATATGCAACCGGATTTAAATATGTGTACAATACTATCGGTATGTTCTTATGTTTCTTTCTTATGTCAGCTACTAAATCCAGCACTTTCATTGGAGTCATACCGGCATTTAATGCTCTTTGTGCTGAAAGCTGATTTGCTTCTCCGTCGGCAAGAGGATCAGAAAAAGGAACCCCCAGCTCTAAAATATCTATACCGGCATTGCCTACCAACTCGTCTACAACACGTAAACAATCGTTGTAGTTAGGATCCCCGGCTGTAATATATGAAACAAAGGCCTGTTTTTGGTCCTCTTTTAATCTTTTAAATAACTGTTTAATCCGCTCTGACATTCTGTAATTTCCTAATTTATTAATAATAATTCTTTTTTTAATTGCTTATCATATACTTTAATTAGACAATATCTGAAAAGGGTACAAAACACACTGTTCGATACGCATTGCCATGCGCATCTACAAAGGTTAATTATGCGCAAGATTTAGTAGTCCCGCAGTTGCGGGAACAATGCGTCAAGAAATACCCAATGCATTAACCTTTTCAGAAATCCTTTATTCAATCTACAGCTCCTAATAATCTTTTCATTGTCATTGAAAAAATATCCAGAGTCCACTCCACATCTGCAAATGCTCTATGCGCAGGCCCCGCATCATCCAAGCCGAAAACATACCTTAAATTCTGCAAACTATAACTTGGCAGCCCGGGGTATGCCCTTTTCACCAGAGGAATGGTATCCATAGTTTTTCCTTTCCATAGCGGCAAACCTACCCGAGCCAAGCTCTCCTGTAAAAAAGATAAATCAAACCTCGCATTATGAGCAACTAGCGTTGATCCATAACAAAAATCCATAAAATCATATCCAATCTGTGTAAAAGAGTCTGCATCTTTCACCATAAAATCATTTATGCCATGGACTTTAGTAAGACGCGACGGTATAGAACATCCAGGATTAACTAAGGTTTGATATCTACTTTGTACTCCGTCAATATCAACTCTAATTGCCGCTATTTCTACAATTCTATGATAAACCGGCGACATGCCTGTAGTTTCGACATCAAATATTGTAAATGGCCCAAGCTTAAACCACTCATTCGGTATTGTTATATTACTCATTACTTTTTCCTGAACACCTGTAAGTCTAATTTTCTAATTCAGAAGCAGTATCTGCTTCCAATGTTTCTTTATTATCAGATAACTGAGAAACTCTTATATATGAAGGAGAAAAGAAATATCTTCCAAACGTATATACTCCAATAAAAGCCGGGATAAAGAAAGACATAAAAACATACAACTCGAGCATATAAAGTCCTTTTCTGCTTTCTGTAGCTATAATAATACTGCTTTCCATTAAAAATAAAATCAGAGCCAGGCAAAAAACATCAAGCATCATAAAGCGCGATAACTTCTGTATTAATTTACTTATCCTAACATGAAATGTCGGGTGATATGAAGTAGTCCAGAAAATAAATCTGTAATTAAAAGATATAAAAGGAAAAATAATTAGAACAAAAGCAACAAACCACGCAAGAATTGGCGAGATAGCCTTAAGTGACAGACAAGTCAGCAATATTGAATAAGAATTTTTCATTAGTAGAAAATCTGATATTTGGATATAGTTATCGGTTATAGCAAAAGCAAAAAATACAATACTTATTAAAAGCAGTACTACCATAATTACTTTTTCTACAAGACTTAATTCTTCAGATAAAAATTTCAATTTATTCGTCAGCTTTTTAGACGGGACAGAATATGTTTTATCACATAGATGGTCAACAAAAAGAGAACATATAATGCTGATAAGAATAGCAAGAAGGAAATAATACACCCCTATATTAGGCTCAGATGAAACAAATATCTGATTATTTGTCAAAACAAGCAAAATGCATACAACAAAGACATCAAGCATTGACCATTTACCAAGAATTTCTACAGTTGTAATCAATTTATGCCTTGTTTCAGGTTTTTTTACAACAAAACAAACTATAAAAAGAACAGAAAGCTTAATAAAAGGAAATATTATTGAAAACCCTACTATTAATATTGCAATAATATAAAGCTTATACCCCCACATAAGTTTCACCGCACCGAAGAGACTATATACTTCATTCGAACCAATAACATGGTATATAGTCAAAAATGGAGTAGTCAATGCGAGAATATTAAAGTGAAGCGAACAAAGCACCAAAGTCAATACCAATGCTGAAGACCATGTATATTTTTTTGCCAAAATCTCATTCATATTTTTTAGCACCCAATGTTCAATGTTTAATATTCCAAATTCAACGTTTTAAGTTCAGCGTTCAACTTTCCTACCAATTCCTTTGCCCAGATGGACAGAGAACCATCACGCGCACCCATAATTAATATAATATCACTGCTGGCGGCTTTATCTTTTAAATAGTCTCCGGCAGTCTTTCTTGAATCAAAGCTTAAATATCTGCCTTCAACTTCTGATTTTAATGCATACTCCTCAGAAACCTCTGAAGATTTCGGAGAGAAAGAACTCGTTCCTCCAGCATAGTAAACCGGCATAAAAATAAATTTATCATTTTTACAAAGGACTTTTTCTAAAGCAGGAAACAGTTCTTCTCTCATAAACTTCAAAGGACCGTATCCATGAGGCTGGAAAACAGCAAATACATTTCCCGGTACAATCTCATGGGCAGTTTGTATCACAGAAGCAATTTTCTCAACATTATGTGCATAATCATCATAAACCAAAGTACCTGCCTGTGTTCTACCGATATGTTCCAGACGTCTGTGAACACCATTAAAATTTTCCAATGCTCCGGTTATATCAAGAAAAGAATTTTCCAGTTTTAAAAGATAGGTTAAAGCAAGTATTGACAAAGCATTGGCAGCATTATGAAAACCGAAAAGAGGCAGATTAATTTCAATTTCAAATTCATCTTTAATACACACAGCTTTAGCTATTCCATCTTTAACTTTATAACTTTTTAGCTGCCATACTTTCTTTTGTAATTTTTTATAACTTCCGGAAAAAACTACAACATCAAGATGTTTATAGGAACGTGGATTTAAAAGTTTTATAACATTGTCTTCAATTACAGCACCTTTTTTTGTATTCCTCAAAAACTGCTCAAAAACCTCAATTAACTCTTTTTTAGAATAATGATCAGTTCCAATATTTAAAACTACAGAATAGTCAGGTTTAAAAGCAACCAAACTCTTGTCACTTTCATCTGCTTCAAATATAAAATAATCTCCATTCCCGGGCTTAAAGTTTCCAGAATACTCATTATTGTTAAAACTGTTTATTACACCTCCATTCACAACAACAGGATCTAAATATAACCTATCAAAAGCTTCTGCAATCCAGGCCGAAACAGAAGTTTTTCCACAGCTCCCGGTAACAGCAATAGAAGTTTTATCCTTAAATCTTTTACATAAATAGGCAAGTGCTTCCGCTCTATGGAGCCTGGGTAAACCCTCCCCAGCTATAAAATCAGGATTACCTTCTTCCACTGCAGTTGAGTAGACCAGTAAATCAGGTTTATTACCATCAACATAAGAGCCATCCTGAACAAACAAAGCAATTCCCTGAGCAGTTAATTTTTTAAATAACTCTTTATTTTCAGGATTATCAAGAGCTCTATCACTTCCTGAGACTCTAAACCCCAGCCAATTAAAGAACTGAGCAATACCACTCATACCGATACCGCCAATTCCGACAAAATGAACAGATTTTATATTTGAATCCAACACAGTTTTATTAAATTTATTTTTCATAATTTCTACTTAAAAAAATCAAAAACTAAAATTTTCAACGATATACCCAAAACAGATTAATCTCTTTAATCAGGCGGTTAGCCGGAAAAATCTAAACAATTATTCTAGTTGGGTTACTGCAAAAAAATCAAAAACTAAAATACCTTTGGTATAAAAAAACAGATTAGGATATAAGTTACTATTATTATATATAAACTGCAATTTTCTATATGCTTTTTATTTTTTAATTATATGTTTCGCGAAAAGCAATTCTCATGGAACTTTATTTTAGAAAATCCAGGCAATTATTTGAGTTAGGTTGCTGCAAAAAAATTAAAAAACTAAAATACCTCAGGTATAATCAGGATTCTTTTGAAATATGTATGGTTGGAAAGGTAAAATTCTTCATATTAATCTGACTAAAGGTACTCATTATATCGAACGCCCTTCCTCTGATTTATATAAAAAATATATAGGAGGCAAAGGATTAGCAGGATATTATCTGAAACCCTTTATCACCGAAGATTACAATTCGCCAAATATGCCTCTTATATTCCTAACCGGTCCCCTGTGTAATACATTAGCCCCGGCATCAGGACGTATGACTATTATGTCCCGTTCTCCTTTAACAGGTACCGTAGGAGATGCATCAGTAGGAGGTAAGCTCGGCGGTCATATAAAAAAAGCCGGTTATGACGGAATCATTATTACAGGCAAAAGCTTAAACTTATCAGGAATAGAAATTACAAATGATAAGGTTGAAATTATTGATGCCTCCAAAATGAAACAGTTTACTGTAAACACAATGGCTGATTTACTTGGCAATGACGGCTCAAACGCAGTAATCGGCCCTGCTGCTGAAAATGGTGTGTTGTTCGCAAGCATTATTGTTGATAAACATTTCACTGCGGGCAGAAATGGATTGGGCTTAGTAATGGCAGGCAAAAATCTAAAATTCATCAAAGTACAGGGAAATGAAAAAACTGAAATCTATTCTGAAGAAATTTTAAAAAAAGCAAGAGAAGAAATATTTAGACTCACCTCGGCATCTCCTGTATTAACAGGCGAACTCGGCATATCCAATTATGGCACAGGTGCGCTTTATGATCTTATCAGCAATAGAAGAATGATGCCTACCAATAATTTCAAGGAAACGTCATTTCCAAATGCAGCAAAAATGAATGCCTGGCATTATAAAGAAAAATATGGTTACAGGAAAAGCGGATGTCGTGGATGCCATATTTTATGTAAAAAAATAACAAATGATCAAAGAGCAATTCCAGAATTTGAAACAATGAGTCATTTCAGTGCTCTCATCGATAATGAGAACATGGAAACAGTTTTAGAAGCTAATCAACTCTGCAATGATTATGGAATGGATTCTATTTCTACCGCAGCAACATTAGCATGTTATAGTGAAATATCTGGAAAGAAATTAAACCAGGATGATATCAAAAACATTATTACAGACATAGCTTATTCAAAAAATATTGGAACTGAATTAAAACTGGGCTCGTTCAGGTATGCAGAAAAACATTCCAGAACTGATTGTTCCATGACAGTAAAAAAACAGGAAATCCCGGGTTATGATCCAAGAGGAGCTTATGGAATGGCCCTGGCCTATATTACTTCAACAAGAGGTGCATGTCATCTGAGAGCTTATCCCATTTCACATGAAGTTTTAAGAAAACCTGTAGTAACAGATCGGTTTTCATTTAGCGGGAAGGCAAGAATTATTAAAATCAGTGAAGATATTTTCGCTGTTGTAGACTCACTAACCACTTGTAAATTTCTATTTTTTGCGGCTTCACTTGAAGAATATGCAAAAGCATTTTATGGCGTAACAGGTATAAAAATTTCGGCGCAGGATCTCATGAAATGCGGCGAAAGAATTTATTATAATGAACGAATAATGAATTTTCTGAATGGTTTCACATTTGAGGATGATATTCTTCCCGAACGCTTTTTCACAGATTCGGGAAGCAGCGGAGAAGGGCTAGATATTCCTCCAATAAGCAAAAAGGATTTTCTTGGAGCACGTTCAAATTATTATAAAATAAGAGGACTGACAGAACAGGGCCTGCCAACTGCAAGTAAAGCAAAAGAATTAGAACTAATATTACCACACAAAAAAACAAAGACTCCAAGATAATGAATGAGAATCAAATAGGCAAAATAATTATTGTTAACATATTTAGAATTAACATATTGTAACTAGGACACCTATTGAATTTTAGCGAAGCATTGATAAAAGATAATATTTCAAGAATAATAAATGGAGATTTATAGCATTCTTTGTGACTTAGTGGCTTTGTGTGAAAAATAAAAGAGCTGAATAAAAAAATAAAAGAGCTGAATAAAAAAATGAAAAGACTGATTGATAAATATACAGAAAAACTTGTCAAGCATGGCTTATGCAATATTGAAGATGTAATATTTGGCGAACTGGATGCAGAAATAGACTGGAACAGCGGTTCCCCAAAAATCAAAATATTAGAACATGTAATTGCCGGCCTTAATATAAACAGTATTCTATTTGCAAAACCTGCAGAACCTTATTTTTCAATAATAAACTTCCTTACAAAAAATAATAACACTGCAATCTATCCACAAGACTGCGAAACCAGAACATTTCTACACGATATCCCTGTAATAGATAAATTAGAAGCAAATGCTATAATTGAAGCACTAAAAAGCAGAAAAGCTGTTATTATACCCAATCATGGAATTGTTGCTTTTGGCACAGTAAGTCCTGAACAGGCATTTATAACTTTCAGTTCAGTGTGTTTCTCGTGTTTTGTTAAATTTTTTACAGATTATTACCGCGATAAAAGCAATAATAATCATACTGAATTCCAGACTGATATAATGCTGAAAGCATATAAAGGTTATTCTGATTTTTTAGACAATGCTCAACTGGAAACTGGACTTAAAGAAGGCCCTTTTAGAAACAGCGAACAAACAGTATCTGCAATGCTGCAGGCAGGAAAACTGGTGGTTAATTATCGTCTTGTTGATTCATTCTTCGGTAATATTTCATATAAACTGGATAATACAATATTTATCAGTCAGACAACAAGCTCTCTGGATGAGCTTGCCGGATGTATTGACCCCTGCCCTCTTGATAATTCAACATGCACAGCCCTTACTGCATCGAGTGAATTAAGCGCTCATAAAGAAATACTTATTAACCAGGAAGGCATAAGCGCAATCCTGCATGGACATCCTAAGTTCTGTGTTATAATGTCCATGATCTGCAAACAGAGAGAAAGCTGCTCTAAAAATGGTGAATGTCATATCAAATGTCCTGAACAGCGTTTTATTAAGGATATACCGATTGTGCCCGGAGAAGTTGGAACAGGCAAATACGGATTATGCAACACACTCCCCCCGGCAATAAAAAACAGAAGAGGTGCGATTGTATATGGCCACGGTCTCTTTACAGTAGGCAAGAAAGATTACAAAGATGCCTTTAAAAATCTTTTAGATATCGAAAAAATGTGCATAAAAGAATTCCTGACAATTATTAGTTAAACACTACCTAAAAAGGTTACATAAGTACATAGCATATTACTCTTTCCACAAACCAGCGTAGCCGGAACCAAAATTTTTAACAAAAATCAAAAGTTTAAAAACCTTTGGTATAATACTGAAATTTTACCATTCTGAAGTTATAATTATTAATAAATTTAATGTTAACAACCCCTTAACCTTAAAAATACACCTCATGCACAGTATAAAATCCATCAATTATCTTAGATCTTTCATTAGCCCTGTTATTTTTGTTTTTATCTTATTTTTATTTTGCTTAGAACTTTCCGCTGGGAAACGGCTGCAAAAAGAAATGCTTTACCTTGAAGGACAAATCGAAAACTATTCAAATCAAATCAAAGCAGATATTAATTTTCTTAATAAATTTGAAAGTCAGATTGAAAGCATACAGGAAAATTATAGAAATGAACTTCATAGATCAAAATTTATCATGGATCAGTTTTTATTCTTTGCAGGTTCAACATATTACAGAGGTCCTTATGAATACAGATTACTGTCTAACGGCTTTCTCGAACTTATTGAATATACAAAAAAAGATTATCATGAACTTAAAAATATATATAGCATTCATGAAAAATATTTAACAGGTTATAAACAACAGTACCAAGCCCTAAACCTACTAATAGAAAACATGAATGAGTCCTCTCATATCTCTAAAAATAATGACTCAATTGAAGAACAGTTTTTAAGGGTAAAAAACAGATTTGAAAATCAGCTAAATCAACTCAAGCCCTTAATGGAGGATTATAGAATTTTTCTAGCAAAACTGAACGAGTTATATTTACATGAATCTCAAACACAGTCACTTAAAAGGCTGCAGACATATTATTTTTCTAAAAATTCAATACTTTATAATGCCAACTTTTTTGAAAATCTTTATTCAAACTTTCCCTATTTTGTAAGGACAACTTATAATAATATCTTTCTATTCCTTCCAACCGGTTATATTGACTATATTTTATTATTACTACTCTTGTTATTTTTTAGAGGTGTTGTTTATAAAGTAGTACAGAAATTATTATCTAAGCTGAAAGTCTTTCAGGATAGAAATATTAAAAGACAATTATCTTACACTCTTGGCTGGTTTTTTATTGGCACTGCTCTTTCTACCTATTGTTATTATTATGAATTTCCTCATGATATAGTTGCTTATCATCTATCTGTTTTATTCTATGTTAAAGCAGTAATTGAAGCAATAATTCTAATTGACAGTCATCATGGTTCTAAAAAACAGATACTTTCAACCTTACTTAGAACTTTCTATTATTTATTTATACTTGTAATTATTTTTCAGATTTTACAAATCCAGCCTTGCTTCATAATACTTTTATGGCCTTTGGGGATTCTTTCTATTTTATATATACTTCACCGCAAATTTCATTCGGATAATTTAACCTTCAGAACAAAGTATTTTATATTTTATCTATTTTTCTTTCTGTTTTTAATAATTCTTACTTTACTGAATTATGTATACTTATCTCTGTTCCTTTTTATTGCCGTATTTATCATTCATATAGCGATAATTCTGGGACTTTCAATCACCAGGATTATAAAAGAGAAAATTATCTTAATTCCATTTTGTAATGAAAATCATATGTTATTAATAATAGCAAAAGGCATACTGGTTCCTACCACATGGCTTATTGTAATATTTTACCTTTTCTATTGGATTTCCTATCAGTTACTGACTCCAAAATTTTTCTACCAGCTGCTAAAAGCAGATGCTGATATTCAAGGATTCCATATTTATTTTTATATTATTATAATATTGATTTTTATATTGTTCTTACTGATATCAATGAAAAAAACAATAAACATAGCTTTAGATGATTTTGTAAAAGACGGAACAATAGATATTGGCTTTTCTAGTTCATTTAAAAGCCTGCTTACATATCTGTTTTGCTTTGTTTATATAATTCTGGCATTATCACTGTTAAAAGTAAATATATTAGGAATACTGATAGCCTGCAGCAGTTTAGGTATAGGAATCGGATTTGGATTAAAGGACATAACTAATAATTTTATATGCGGGCTGATACTGGTTGCAACAAAGCTTGTAAGACCGGGTGATATAATAGAAGTATCAAATCTCTATGGAACAGTAAAAAAAGTAAATATCAGAAATACGATTATCATTTCACCAAAGGGTGATTTGCTCTCAATACCAAATTCGGAAATAATCAATAATGAACTCACAAATTATAAAAATATTGTAAGAAACCTCGTTACAGTCAGTGTAAAATATGGTACTGACGCAGCAAAAGTAAGAAAACTCCTAAATGAAGTAGCTGAAGCAAACAACCACATAATATGGCATGTTGTACGTTTTTCAAGTATCGGCGAAAAATCTATGGATTTTCTAGTAGCATTCAAGGTTGACAGCATGAACAACATTTATCAGTCTAAAGATGAGTTAACCGAGGCAATATACAATAAATTCAAAACTGAAGGTATTGAAGTTTTCTATCCTGAACTTGATGTACATCAAAAAACTACCCCAGATAAACTGAACCTTAAACCTTAAACCTTAAACCTTAAACCTTAAACCTTAAACCTTAAACCTTAAACCTTAAACCTTAAACCTTAAACCTTATACCTTATACCTTATACCTTATACCTTATACCTTATACCTTATACCTTATACCTTATACCTTATACCTTATACCTTATACCTTATACCTTATACCTTATACCTTATACCTTATACCTTATACCTTATACCTTATACCTTATACCTTATACCTTATACCTTATACCTTATACCTTATACCTTATACCTTATACCTTATACCTTATACCTTATACCTTATACCTTATACCTTATACCTTATACCTTATACCTTATACCTTATACCTTATACCTTATACCTTATACCTTATACCTTATACCTTATACCTTATACCTTATACCTTATACCTTATACCTTATACCTTATACCTTATACCTTATACCTTATACCTTATACCTTATACCTTATACCTTATACCTTATACCTTATACCTTATACCTTATACCTTATACCTTATACCTTATACCTTATACCTTATACCTTATACCTTATACCTTATACCTTATACCTTATACCTTATACCTTATACCTATCACAACTTCTTACACAAAATCGCCTTCTGCAACTTTACACCCTCTAAGAAAATCGGCTCCTGACATCTCTTTTTTACCTTCAGGAATAAGTTTTTCGATCTTAAGAGCATCTGTACCGCATGCAACAATCCAGTTTTTTTTATCAGCTTTCAAAACCTGTCCGGACTCATAGTTTCTGTCATTTTCACAAACAACAGCTTTAACTATTTGAATCTTTTTCTTTTTATTATTCCCAAGGTTTAAAAAGAAATAAGCTCCCGGCCATGGGTAATATGCTCTTGACATGCGTTCAATTTTTGCAGCATCATAGGTCCAGTCAACAAGTCCATCCTGTTTCGCTATTTTTCCAACATAAGTCGCATCTGAATGCTCCTGTTCAACCGGCTTAAGATCCTGATTATAAATTTTCATAAGAACATCATCAATATTTTCAGCTGCCAGATTTCCAAGAATCATCTCCAGAGAATCAGCGTTTTCAGTTCCGTCCATAACATATTCATATGCAGTAAAAACAGCCCCGGTATCGAGTCCTCTTTCCATTTCCATTATTGCAACACCTGTTTTTTCATCACCGTTTAAGATTGGGGCAACAATAGGTGCCGCGCCCCTGTATTTAGGAAGCAGAGAAGCATGAACATTAACACAATACAATTTTGGAAGTTCAAGTATTCTTTTCTTCAAAAGCTGTCCAAATGATACTACGAGAATAAAATCAGGGGAAAGTTCTTCAAGTTTTTTTCTATATTCAAGTTTGTTAACAGAACTAGGCTTATCAATATCAATTCCATGTTCTTCAGACCATAAGCCTACAGGAGTCGGTAAAAGTTTCTTTTTTCGTCCTGAAGGCTGATCAGGCTGTGTTCCAACGCCAACCAACTCAATATTATCTGATTTTACCACAGCTTCCAGAACAGGTACAGCAATCTTTCCTGAACCTAAAAAATACACACGCATTTTATTTTTTATACTATCCATATATCAAATCCGCTTTAACTACGTTTAAATTAACACATTTAACAAATCCTTAAACATGAATTATTCACAAAGATAGTGTGCCGTAGTTGCGACGTTATTCAAGCTAAAGCTGTAGTTTCTACTGCTAATGCCTTAATAACGAGTAGATATGGTGCAATCTCTCTGCCCTACGGGTAAAAAGTAGAAAAAATCTTAAGAAAAACTGAGTTTTTCACACGAAGATCTATAACCAGCTTATAATAAACAGATAATATTTTTTTACTTTTTTATGAATAATTCAGGGAAAAGGATAATATACAGATAACTTTAGTTACATTTTTTGCAATCAGTATTAACCTTTAACTTTCAACCTTTCAACTATTCACATGTCCAATGGACTCTTAACACCAAGCTTATTTCTTTTAGCTATATGTGTATAAATCATAGTTGTCTGAACATTCGCATGTCCTAAAAGCTCCTGAATTGTCCTGATATCGTATCCGGCTTCCAGCAAATGAGTAGCAAAACTATGTCTAAACGTATGAACAGAAGCTCTTTTAGTTATCCCGGCCTTATCAACAGCTTCCTTTACTTTTTTCTGAAAAGTATTTGATTTTATATGGTGTCTTCTAACTGTTCCTGTTCTGGGATCAATACTTAAATTTTTTGAAGGAAATACCCAGAACCACTTCCAGTCTTTACCTGCATTAATATATTTACGCCCTATTCCATCGGGTATATAAACACCGTCAACATTTTCTTCTCTGTCACTATCGTACAAGCTTCTAATCTCAGTCAAGTGTCTTTTTAGTTCATCAACCACACCTGAAGCCAATAGTGTTTCCCTATCCTTATCTCCTTTTCCTCCTCTAACAGTTAAAACCTGTCTCTCAAAATCTATATCCTGAACTCTCAACCTAATACATTCAGTAATCCTCAATCCTCCCCCGTATATTAATCTAACCATTAATGAATAAAGTCCATCAAGATTTTTAATGGTTTTTAAACACTCGTCTTTTGTCATAACAACTGGAATTCTAACTTTGTTCTTTGCTCTGACTGTTTGTGATAAATCTCCCGGATCTTTATGAAGTGCATTCTTAAAAACAAACAATATTGCATTAAAAGCCTGGTTCTGTGTAGAGGATGAAATTTTTCTTTCAACAGCCAACGAAGAAATAAAATCTTTTATATCTTCATTTGTAATTTCCGCAGGATTTTTCCCTTTTAAAAAGCTGTAAAATTTTCTAAGCCATCCCAAATAAATCTTTTCTGTATTCAATGAAAAATGCTTTAATCTTATTATTTCTTTAACTTCGTCTGCAATTTTCTGCCATTCTATATCATAAGTATTTTGAATACAATCTTTACTCCTATCGTGTCTGATAAAGTAAAGATACTTCCTAATCGCTTCTTCAGCCTGTTTAACCTGCCATGACTCATGTTTCTTAGCAAAAAAAAGTAAAAAATTTCTTATATTTTCAGAATTTATATCAATAATTTTCTCTTCACAGTAGTTTATATATTCATTTACCCAATGAACATAATATTTAATTTTATCATCTGCAATGTTAAATTTCTCACGCAGAAACTCATTAAAATTATTCAATTTTTCCATAATACTTTATGCTTTTGTTGATATATTTTACACTTAACTAATCTAAATATACTCTCTTAGCAAATATCATATCTTTTAACATTTTATGATAGAAATTTAATAAAAGTTGATATAATATTATAAGGTTATTCAATCGGATATTTTTTATATTATATGGTTAACGTGGTAAAAATCAATATAATAATACTGTTTTGTACCTAATTGGTTATGATTATATGGACATCCATATAACTATGTATAATTAATTATCTTTTTATTAGGTAATCCATATAACACTTAAATATTAAACGTTTTATGGATTAGTTGAACTCAAAACAAATTTTAATAAAATTGAAAAAAGACTAAAAAATGGAAATCCTTATCAAAATGTGGATATCCATATAATTAATGTTATCGGGAGAAAAGATATGAGTAAAAAGAGAAAATTAATTCCTGTAGGGATCGGGTATTACAAAAAAGAACAATGGGAAATATTAAAATCTCTTGTTACAGATTTAGAAACAATTGAAGATACATACGAAGAATGGTTGCAACTTCTAAAAGAAAGTGTTACAAAACTTGAAAAAGAAGGAATAGCTGTAATTCCAATTGATGTAGACGCACTTGAATTAAATAGTTGGTGTATAAAAAGAGGCATTCCACTAGATGGTCAAGCCAGGGCAGAATATATCTCAGACAAAACTAATGAATTCTTACAAAATCAACAACAAAATAAATAAAAAACGATAACGAGATCGCTTCTCCTAACAGGCGAATATCCGGGGCGATTTTAATATAAAAACAGAATTGAGAAAGCTCTTTTGAGAAATCAAAGTTTTATTCCCATTCGCCTGTACGAGAGCTTTTTGTTATAAGAAGATGAATATAAAAAGATATAATAAAATCCCATTTTATGATGTATTAATTACTAATTCTCTTTTCGTTTTAATGGGAATTTCTACAATCTTTTTTGATCCATTTATTTCTTTTTTTGAGAAGTTTGGTTTTATATCAAAAATTTCCGGATACATAATTATTTTGACTATTTTAGGTATCCCAATTTTTATTTGGATTTTTAATTGCAAAAAAATTCCAGAACCTTTATCAACGGGTAGATTCTTTGTTTTTTTTACTACTCCTATATTAATTTTTATTCTATTTTCTTCTTTAGAGGATATAATACCAAATTTTTGGATTTTAGGTCTGTTTATATGGGGAATGATATGGTTTTATTATTATACTATCATGTATCTTTTAAAGAAATTTCCTATTATAGGCATGATTTCCCTAATATTTATTTTTTTGGGTTACCAAATATTTATTGTTGGGATTAAACTTTTTTATATGATAAAAGAGATTTTTAACTTATAACAGGCAAGGATAGATTATTTTCCGAAAGATAGAGTATAGCTATGGTATGTGTTTTTTCAGAGGAACAATAATCTTATCCAGAAGTTGTGCAAGTCCGCATCATCTGAGAGTTTTTTTTATACAGTATTATATAAAGCAAATATATTATCTGCCTGTCCATTGTTAAGGAGCATAATATTTCCATTTTATTCCATACAGTTTTATTTTTGAAGTAACGGATCATCATTTTTTCTTTATTTTTCTATTTTCTTTCATCTGATCATATTTTTATGCCGTAAAATCCTGAATTTAGAATTTTTCGGGCAAAGCGGTTACATTCCTTTCCGGAAACAGGAAAAGAAATCACAATTTCCATGACATTTCTTTTGCGGCGCTGAACCGGCGCCGCACTATGCCGGGATTTTCAAACAGCTCCTTCTATATTTAAAAAGTTTTACCCTTTCCAAAAAAGTATGGTAAATAATTTTCATACAGCTCCCGCATTTTGGACATTTATATTCCGGACGTTTAACTTTTATTTCACTATTCAGTTTTACATGTAATAGCAGCTGCAGAAGTTTTAATGTTTTTTTCGCATTGCCGTGAAGGAAGCCGTAGTCTCTGCATCTTCTAAAGCCTTTGGGGAGCACATGCTGTATAACGTGAAACAGAAAATCCTCACCTTTCATTGTTCTGTATTTTGTTTTATTTGTTTTTGATTCAGTATAACTGAATGTAACGGTACCATCATGATTATCAAATATTCTCTTTTCTGATATTACTCCCCGGTACAAATACCTTGAAAGATAAAGCAAAGCCTCTCTGCCGCTGCCTACATTCTCCATGTTTACACGCCATTCTTTATCATAAGCAATCTCAGGAAAACCTATTCCCAGCTCTTTGAGTAAAGCAAGAAATTTACCTTTATAAAGTTTATTCAGCTTCTTCCACGGGAAGAGATATTTGCCTTTCTTTTTTCTCCATAGATTATTTTTTCTGTCAACAGCTCCGCCTGCAACTATAAAATGGATATGGGGATGATAATCAAGATTTCGTGCATGAGTATGCAGCACCGCAGTCATTCCAATATCTCCGCCAAGATACTTCGGACTTTCCGCTATTTCCTTCATCGCACATGATGCTGAATCAAAAAGTGCATTATAACATTCCTTCTGATTGTGCCATATTACAGTTCTAAGCTCATATGGAACGGTTACCGTTACCATGTAATAATCCACAGGCAGAAGTTTATCCATTTGCCTGTTAACCCATCTGACCGTTTCATGATGCTGACAGGCAGGACAGTTTCTATTGCCGCATGAATGATAAAATATCTCTGTATCTCCGCATTCGGGACATTTTACATGAACTGTTCCTGAACCTTCGGCTCGGCATCTTTGAATTGCGGACATTGCTTTTTTATGTCCGGTAAGTATTTTATTACCATAATTCATTTCCATGGCTTCACCAAAGGTATTTATGATATCCTTTAGCTTCATAGCAGTGAAACTAAAGGTCATGGAAATGAATTTTTCGCATTATTTCATTTATCGCAGCATCAGAATTTTCCAATGTTACATTTGTAAAATGTGTATATCTTGCTGTTGTTTCTATCTGTGAATGTCCAAGTATATGCTGTACTACTTTTAAGTTAACATTTGCTTCTATTAAATGTGTAGCATAGGAATGACGCAGTGAATGGATTGATACTTTCTTATTGATTCCGCTGTCTTTTGCAGCTGCCCTGAAAGCTGCCTGTGCACAACCTATATTCATAGGTAATTTTGTATGCATAACTGTATCCTTTCCTCCAAGTATTTTAGGAAAAAGAAGTTCAGGGTTTCTATGAACCTTCCAGTATCGGCGTAATGCATGAAGGGTCGATACCGGAAGCGGAATCAGACGGTCTTTATGCCCTTTGCCGTTTCTAATATGAACCTGCATACTTTTGCTGTCTATATCTGCAACTCTTATATTTACGCCTTCGCTCACTCTTAATCCAAGACTGTAAATAGCAAAAAGGACTACTCTGAAACGGAGAAGTTCTGTATGGGCAAGTAGCTGTGATACTTCTGAAACAGTTAGTATATCAGGTATTTTCTTTACTTTCGGAGGCCTGACTATCTCAACATGTTTCCACTTATGTTTCAATACATATTTCCAGTAAAACACAAGAGAACCAAGATCGATTTTAACCGTACTCCAGGAATGAGTATCAATAAGATCTGCAAAATACTGTTCAAATTCTGATACTAAAAGATAATCAGGCAGTCTGTTAAAATATTCACAGACGCGACGAAATCCCCGAAGATAACATTTTGTTGTTGATTCAGCCATCCCCTGAAGTTTCAATGCTCTGGCAAGTTCTTCATGTCTCTTGCTGATCTTTGATTCGCTCTTCTCTGATGATGCAATTAATCCTTTCATCTTACTATACTCCTTATATTTAGTTTTTTACGCATTCACCTTGAATGCAATTACATAAGAAATTATAGTAAAATATTGAATAGGATTAAATTACGAAAACCGTCGCTGAAAGCGACTTTGTTCAACCAGTCATTACACTTAATAGCTATTACGCTCCGCTCCATAGCTATAAGTGAATTCAAACGTTATAGGAAAAAACAAAAATGAAGAAAAGCAAGTTCATATTTCTTTCACTATCCTTTTTTTTGTTTATATGCAGTTGTGATCATCGAGAAGATATTTTGTCCGACTGCAAGAGTAGTTATAGCGTTGATGATACTCAGAAAAAATTAAAACTCGGAATGACTTACTATGATGTTGTTAAGTTAGTTAACTCGACTCCTATTATGATTGGTAATGGAAGCATACATTTTATCCTTAAGAATGGGGATTTATGGATTCGATGTACTAAAGACTATGATAACATTGAACGTGTGTTTTTCTGGAAAACTCAAACGAATCTTTCTGATGGTAACACTATTACTAAGACATCGCAGGATGATAGTATAAATAAACCTCTCACAAACCCTGTTTGCATAAATCTATTTATCTCTGGTGAATTTAAGGGAGAAAAGGCTTCGAGTAAATTCTATTATGAAAATTACGGCATGGGAAATATGTTATGTGAATTTCATATAGAAAATAATGGGATCAAAAAAGGATCAATTTTTATTGTTGATGGGACATATCTGCTGACAAATGGAGACATTCCTGAAAGTGCTGAATTAAATATTTTTCATGAATTTATGATTCAGTCTAGTCTACTACAATATTTTTTAATTAAATCAATTCCAGAAGGTCCCATTGCAGTTAAAGTAAAAAATAATATTAATCTTGGAAGTCAGAAGAATGAATTAAAACTACCTTTGCAAAGTGGTGAGAATTTCATTTATCCAGCTCCCTGGAGTGCCAAAGGCTGGGTTAAACCTGCAAGAAAGAATAATGGGATCAATTTCAATATCAACTTTGGAAACTGGGAAAATGTCTCTTCAGACAAGATTCACAAAATAAATTTTCAAGGTCAATTATATATCAAAAAGAAGACACTACCTAACAGCATGTCATTAGATAAATGGAAAAGATGCCTATTAGCTCGTGGAAAAGATGTCACCCTCATAAATAAAAGATTCAAGATACTTGGAGATCTGAGAAAATACAATCAATAAATAATGAAAAGCCTATAACGAGGTCGCTTCTCCTAACAGGCGAATATCAGGGGCGATTTTAATATAAAAACAGGAAAGATAAAGTTCTCTTGAGAAGACAGAGTTTATTCCCATTCGCCTGTACGAGAGCTTTTTGTTAGACCATAAAAAAAATGAGATTATTGAATCCAAACAATCCAAAAGATAATAAAATTTTAAAATCATCTCGTTATTCTTATAAAGGAGTATTTTTTATTACATTATTAGCAATATTCTTTGGAGTAAATGGATTTGTTAAGTTGTTTAATATAAAGGACACTGATATTTGGCTGAATGAAATAATTTACTTTTTTCTTATATCAGTTTTTCTCTTTACTATCGACTTTCTTTATTTCATATATATACGAAAGAACAGAAAAAATAGAAAAAAAGTCTAACGAGGTCGCTTCTCCTAACAGGCGAATATCAGGGGCGATTTTAGTATAAAAGTAGGAAAGATAAAGTTCTCTTGAGGAGTTAGATTTTATTCCCATTCGCCTGTAGGAGAGCTTTTTGTTAGAAGGAAAGAAAAAATAATGGGAAGTAAAAAGAGACAAGCTCAATTTTTAAAATGGTTTGGTCCATTGCTTGATGCACTAAGAGACTTGGGTGATTCCGGAAAACCTCGTGAAGTATCATCAAAGATCGCTGAAAATTTAAATCTTTCCGATGATATTTTAGACGAAACTATAAAATCTGGTATAAATAAATTTCATAATCAAGTAGCTTGGGCAAGGCAATATCTCGTTTGGGAAGGGTTATTGGATTCATCAAAAAGAGGAACTTGGAAATTAACAGAAAAGGGTAAAAGTACTCATTTGAATGAAAGAGAATCAAGAGAGATTTTCCTAAAATGGGTAGAAATACACCAGAAAGCAAGAAAAGAAAAAAATTTAGAGCAGGTAGTTGAAGAACAAGAAGAAAATTCTCCTAACGAATTCAATAAAGATAATAAATTGAGTCTTCTAGAAGTTTTACAAAGCCTTACTCCATCAGGATTCGAACGTATTTGTAAAGAATTGTTAAGGGAGCATGGTTTTGACAATGTTGTTGTGACTGGTTCTTCACATGATGGAGGTATAGATGGCTATGGAACACTGGAAATAAATCCATTTGTAAGTTTTAAAGTTCTATTCCAATGCAAAAGATATAAAAATTCTGTTAGCCGAGCACAAGTAGGAGATTTCAGAAATGCAATGATTGGAAGAGCAGAAAAAGGAATTATCCTCACCACTGGTACTTTTACAAATGAAGCCGTCAAAGAAGCAAACCGAGAAGGTGCACCACAAATTGAACTTGTCGATGGAGAAAAATTAATTGAGATGTTTGAAAAAGTTGAACTTGGTTTATCTCCAAAAACAATATATGAAGTGGATTTAGAATATTTCAAAAAATTCATGAAAGATTAAAAACAGAAAAACTTCTAACGAGGTCGCTTCTCCTAACAGGCGAATATCAGGGGCGATTTTAGTATAGGAACAGGAAAGATAAAGTTCTCTTGAGAAGTCAAAGTTTACTTCCATTCGCCTGTACGAGAGCTTTTTGTTAAGTATAAGAACATGAAAAAGAAATTTACATTTGAAATTGAACAAGTATATCAGAATGAAGCTGATAAAATAATTAAATCTAGAGAAACAGGTAAAGTATTTCATAATTCAGGCAATATTACAGCAAGTGGCGATGAAGTAGAAAAAACTGTAAGAGATTTTTTCAAACGTAGATTACCTGCAAAATATTATGTTGGGCATGGACACATAGTTGATAAGCAACTAGAAGTAAGCCCACAAACAGATATTATAGTTGCTGATAATAGTGCAACACCTATTTTATTGGAGGGAGATAAAAACATCCAATACTTTCCTTACGAATCAATTTATTGTATAGGAGAAATAAAGTCCACTTATTACAAATCGGCAGACTATATTACATCTTTTTCCAATAATATAAAAAAAATAAAAGAAGAGTTAACTAGAGAATTAACCCCTAATAATTATATTGGTAATGGTATCAGCCTTGGAGAAAATTTAAAAATTGATTGTAATGAAGAATACAGAAATCCATTATTCTCTTTCATGATTTTTGCAAATAGTGGAGATTTAGAAGTAACTGATATAGCAACTATATTTTCTAAATTACCAGATTCATATCTTCCCAATATTATATGTTTTCTTGATGGACGTATAATTGTAAAGGCCTCAATTATTGAAGAAGAAAATAGCTATAAGGTTGGTTCTATTGAAATGAACTGCCATAAAATTCTTAATAAAGATGATATCTATTGGTTTTCCTTAAACTTTGAAAATAACAAATTTAAAAATGGTCAATCTTTAGCAATATTAATGTTAGGTATATTCCAGCACTTAAAATCTTGTATTTTATTAGACCCGCCCATTTATGAGTATTTAAATCATATTTTGTTAGCAACACCCCATAAGCCTGATAATCTTGACATCCGTTTAACTAATAAATTGATAATAGAAGCAAATCCTATTCTAAGAAAATTTTTTGATGAATTGGCAACAAAAAAAGATAACTTAAACAATGAAGCAATAAATAAGAAAACTTAACTAAGCCGTTTCAGCGAACGCGCTAATCGCGCGCCGCTGAACTCTATGTTATAAGGAATACAATGAATAAAAGAGAAATAGATAAAATAATATTATTAATATTTTTTAGTGCTTTACTCATAATTGGAATAATACTATCATTTCAAAATAAACCAACCACGGCAGGACTTACCTATACTACTGCAATTTTGTGTATGATTTTTGCAAAGTTATCCTCATTTAAGAAATTTAAAGGACTTGGAATTGAAGCAGAATTACTTGAAGAAAAGATTGAAAAAGCAGATTTACTAATAAGAAAATTAAAAGATTTTTCGTTGCCAACAGCAGAACTATTAATATCAAATGTAGCAAGGACTGGGCGTTGGGGAGGAATTATTCCTAGAAAGAAAAAAAGTGAATTATTAGAAAGCATTGAAAAAAGTTTGACAGATATAGGAATTTCAGAGATAGAAATAGATAAAATAAAAAAAGATTGGCATTGGTATAATTTGTTTGATATGGGAAATAATATTTTTAATAATTTTAATAAATTATCAAGAAATAAGATAGATGAAAAGAACAAATATATAGAAGAAATATCACGACCAATAGTAAAAGATCATGAAGAACACAGTAAAAGAGTAGAAGACTGGCGTAATGCAAGTCAATGGCTTGATAATTTCAATGCTCTTCGCCAACAAAAAGATTTAAATAATATTGGAAAACAAATAAAAGATTATATTAATATCTGCCCATATTTAACAAATGAAGAGAAAGAAAAATTTCTTTTAGAAAATAAAGAAGAAATTGAAGATATGTTATTTTATGAAAGAAATCACAGTTTCAGAAGACCTGAAATATGGTTTAACGAAGAAGAAGATTAGCTTATAACGAGGTCGCTTCTCCTAACAGTCGAATATCAGGGGCGATTTTTAGATAAAAACAGGAAAGATAAAGTTCTCTTGAGATATTAGAATTTATTCCCATTCGCCTGTACGAGAGCTTTTTGTTAGGAATAAAATGAAAATAGTAATATCTTCATCATTAACCTTTTTCTATAAATATATTTTTTGTGGATATGCAGTTTTTATAGTTAGCATAGTATTTTTTGGGGGAATATTTTTTGGAGATATGGCTTCCATTGCTATGTGTATTGGATTTTCTCCAATTGCCATAACGCTTGTAATATGCTTAATTAAATTTTTAGGAATACCATTGAAAAAGATATCAAGAGATATGGACTATCTATATATTTCAAACTTTTTCAAGACTATAAAAGTTCCCTTTTCCCAAATAATGGATGTAACAGAAAACAAGTGGTCAAATCCTCATCTTGTTTGGATTCATTTATATAGAAAAACTATTTTTGGCAATAAAATTATGTTTATGGCTGAATTTAGATTCATAGACTTTAAGAGTCATCCCATTGTAGAAGAGTTAAAAGAATTAAAAATGAGAAATCCTAACAGGCAAGGATAGATTATTTTCCGAAAGATAGAGTATAGCTATGGTATGTGTTTTTTCAGAGGAACAATAATCTTATCCAGAAGTTGTGCAAGTCCGCATCATCTGAGAGTTTTTTTTATACAGTATTATATAAAGCAAATATATTATCTGCCTGTCCATTGTTAAGGAGCATAATATTTCCATTTTATTCCATACAGTTTTATTTTTGAAGTAACGGATCATCATTTTTTCTTTATTTTTCTATTTTCTTTCATCTGATCATATTTTTATGCCGTAAAATCCTGAATTTAGAATTTTTCGGGCAAAGCGGTTACATTCCTTTCCGGAAACAGGAAAAGAAATCACAATTTCCATGACATTTCTTTTGCGGCGCTGAACCGGCGCCGCACTATGCCGGGATTTTCAAACAGCTCCTTCTATATTTAAAAAGTTTTACCCTTTCCAAAAAAGTATGGTAAATAATTTTCATACAGCTCCCGCATTTTGGACATTTATATTCCGGACGTTTAACTTTTATTTCACTATTCAGTTTTACATGTAATAGCAGCTGCAGAAGTTTTAATGTTTTTTTCGCATTGCCGTGAAGGAAGCCGTAGTCTCTGCATCTTCTAAAGCCTTTGGGGAGCACATGCTGTATAACGTGAAACAGAAAATCCTCACCTTTCATTGTTCTGTATTTTGTTTTATTTGTTTTCGATTCTGTATAACTGAATGTAACGGTACCATCATGATTATCAAAAATCCTCTTCTCTGATATTACACCACGGTACAGGTACCTTGAAAGATAAAGCAAAGCCTCTCTGCCGCTGCCTACATTCTCCATGTTTACACGCCATTCTTTATCATAAGCAATCTCAGGAAAACCTATTCCCAGCTCTTTGAGTAAAGCAAGAAATTTACCTTTATAAAGTTTATTCAGCTTTTCCCATGGGAAAAGGTATTTGCCTTTCTTTTTTCTCCATAGATTATTTTTTCTGTCAACAGCTCCGCCTGCAACTATAAAATGGATATGGGGATGATAATCAAGATTTCGTGCATGAGTATGCAGTACCGCTGTCATTCCAATATCTCCGCCAAGATACTTCGGACTTTCTGCTATTTCCTTCATAGCACGGGATGCTGAATCAAAAAGTGCATTATAACATTCCTTCTGATTGTGCCATATTACAGTTCTAAGTTCATATGGAACGGTTACCGTTACCATGTAATAATCCACAGGCAGGAGTTTATCCATTTGCCTGTTAACCCATCTGACCGTTTCATGATGCTGACAGGCAGGACAGTTTCTATTGCCGCATGAATGATAAAATATCTCTGTATCTCCGCATTCGGGACATTTTACATGAACTGTTCCTGAACCTTCGGCTCGGCATCTTTGAATTGCGGACATTGCTTTTTTATGTCCGGTAAGTATTTTATTACCATAATTCATTTCCATGGCTTCACCAAAGGTATTTATGACATCCTTTAGCTTCATGGCAGTGAAACTAAAGGTCGTGGAAATGAATTTTTGACATTATCCCGTTTATTGCAGCAGCAGAACTTTCCTGTGTCACATTTGTAAAATGTGTATATCTTGCTGTTGTTTCTATCTGTGAATGTCCAAGTATATGCTGTACTACTTTTAAGTTAACATTTGCTTCTATTAAATGTGTGGCATAGGAATGACGCAGTGAATGGATTGATACTTTCTTATTGATTCCGCTGTCTCTTGCCGCCGCCCTGAAAGCTGCCTGTGCACAACCTATATTCATAGGCTGTTTTGTATGCATAACAGTATCTTTTCCTCCAAGTATTTTAGGAAAAAGAAGTTCTGGGTTTCTATGAACCTTCCAGTATCGGCGCAAAGCATGAAGTGTAGATACCGGAAGTGGAATCAGACGGTCTTTATTACCTTTGCCGTTTCGTATATGAACCTGCATACTTTTGCTGTCTATATCTGCAACTCTTATATTTACGCCTTCGCTCACTCTTAATCCCAAACTGTAAATAGCAAAAAGGACAACTCTGAAACGGAGAAGTTCTGTATGAGCAAGCAGCTGTGATACTTCTGAAACAGTTAGTATATCAGGTATCTTCTTTACTCTGGGAGGCCTGACTATCTCTATATGCTTCCATTTACGCTTCAGTACATATTTCCAGTAAAACACAAGAGAACCAAGATCGATTTTAACCGTACTCCAGGAATGAGTATCAATAAGATCTGCAAAATACTGTTCAAATTCTGATACTAAAAGATAATCAGGCAGTCTGTTAAAATATTCACAGACGCGACGAAATCCCCGAAGATAACATTTTGTTGTTGATTCAGCCATCCCCTGAAGTTTCAATGCTCTGGCAAGTTCTTCATGTCTCTTGCTGATCTTTGATTCGCTCTTCTCTGATGATGCAATTAATCCTTTCATCTTACTATACTCCTTATATTTAGTTTTTTACGCATTCACCTTGAATGCAATTACATAAGAAATTATAGTAAAATATTGAATAGGATTAAATTACGAAAACCGTCGCTGAAAGCGACTTTGTTCAACTAAATCGTTTCAGTGAACGTCGCTAATCGCGCCGCCACTGAACTAATTGTTCTCAATATAAAAACTGCCAACGTACACTTGCAAATAGTTCACATATATGTTAACATGTAAATATGAAAAAGATTAATTTTTATAAAACAGAAAAAGGATTTAGTCCTGTCGAAAAATTTCTTGATTCTCTGGATGATAAGCAAGTCCAAAAAATTCTTTGGGTTTTAAAGTTGATACAGGAGCTTGATAAAATCCCAATTCAATATTTCAAGAAACTTGTAAATACTGATAATATTTGGGAAGTCCGTATAACGATATCAGGAAATATATTTAGAATTTTATGTTTTTTTGAAGAAAAAGAATTAATAATTCTTACAAATTCATTCCAAAAGAAAACACAGAAAACTCCTCGCAAAGAGATAAAAATAGCAGAACAGCGAAAGAAAGATTATTTAGAAAGGAAACAGAAAAATGGATGATTTAAACAAATATATAAATAAAAGAAGAAAAACAAGTAGAGAGTTTGCTGATAGTTTTAATTCAGGTTATCAGGATTTTAAAATTGGAGTCATACTTAAAGCAGCAAGAGAAAAAGCTGGCTTAACACAGGAAGAAGTAGCTCAACAGTTGCATACAAAAAAATCTGCGATTTCCAGGATAGAAAATCATGCAGAAGATATCCGCTTATCTACTCTCGAAAAGTTTGCAGAAGCTGTAGGAAAACATCTGCAAGTAAATGTGATATAAAATTATTTGTGAGAACTAAGCCGCTACACTTAATCAGTGAAACGCTGCCGCTTTTTCACTGATAAGTGAGCTTTTTGTTATCACAAAAAATAAAATAAAGATTTATCATTAGAGTCACCACTGATAAACGCTTATATACACTGATAAAAAAATGAATTAGTGAAAATTAGTGTGGATGAGTGGTGAAAAAAAATAAGAATTAGTTGACTGGTTCACCTGTTATATATTTCTTAATTCAAACACTTTCAGGTTCAGCTATGTTTTATAAAAAATTAAAAATCAGGTTGCAGTATATATTGATATTGCATAAGTTATAAGAGCTTACAATGTGGGGAGTGATAACGAGCCGTTGCAGTGAACGTGCTAATCGCACGCCACTGAACTCTAATGTTAGACAAATAAAATGAAAATAATCAAAGACATAATTTTTACTAAAGCATTTCTATATAGATTTATACTTTATTTTATATGTTTCTATGTATTATTTTTTCTATATGAAATAATTACACTCTCCACACCAATTGTAATTGATATTTTAAAAACAGATAAAACAATACTCAATACTGTTATTGGAGGTATTTTAGCTCTTTCAGGAACTTTAATTGCTCTTTTAGCAAGTGGTGTGGGCTTTTTAATTAGACATCAATTTAAGAAAAAAGAAATTAAAAAAGAAAAAGCTCAAGTTCTGCTAATAGATATATACAAATATAAGGACAAAGTATTTGATTGGTCTTTAAAAATTCTAAGAAAAGAAAGAATTCCTATACTGGATGAGGACAGAAATGCAATACGTGCAGCTCAAATGATTTACTTTCCAGAGTTACAGAATGATTTTCTTTCATTTTCTAATGCTGTTGAAAATTTAAGAATGTTTTATTTTAATTCATACAAAACACCTGAACAGCCACTTGATAAACAAAAACAAAAAGAATTGCTAAAAGCAGTTTCAGACACTTTAACAAAATTTGAATTTGCAATACAAAAGAAAGTCTAACGAGTCAGTTCTCTTAATCTGGAAATCGCTCCGCTCTTTTCCAGATAAGAGACTTTTAATGTTAACTAGAAAGAATAATTATGAAATCGCGAGAATTAGTAAGAATTGGAGTTAAAATTTTTGCATTGTATTTACTAATTACTTCACTGATGTATTTTCAATCAGTTATTTATGTTTTGTTTTCATTTTTTGAGAATACACAAGAAAAAACTTATATGATTATTAACTCTTTAGCTCCTTTTGCCGTGTTCTTTATTGCTTCTATAATCCTGTTTTCTCTTAATAAATTGATTTCAAAGTTGATTGTAAGAAATGATATAGATTTGAATATCAATGCAACTTTAGGAGATCTCCAGTCAACGATATTTGCAATAATTGGTCTGTATTTAATGATTACTTCTTTCAGTGATTTTTTGAATTACTTTCTGAGATATCATTATGAGAATCCTGAATTTCCTATTTCCGCAATAATTAAACCTATATTATTAACAGCATCAGGCTTAATTAGTCAGTTCATATTAGGAACATTCTTATTTGTTCAAAGTAAAGGGATCGTTACTTTCTGGAAAAAAATAAATAATAAAAGTTAACTACGTCGCTTCTCCTAACAGGCGAATATTCGAGGGCGATTTTAATATAAAAGCAGGAAAGAAAAAGCTTTCTTGGGGAGTCAGAGTTTACTCCCATTCGCCTGCAGGAGAGCTTTTTGTTATAAGAATAAATTTGATTTAAATAAATGACAAAACGAAAAAGAAAACTTACAGCTGCAGAAAAAGCAGCAAAGAAAAAACGTAGAGAAGAATACATGACGGTATTCATGAATGGAAAACAGAAAAGAATAAAAAGACCTCCAACAATAGATGGTCTTCCTATTGATGAATTTATAAGAAGAAATGCTGATTCGATTTGGCTTCATCAAAATGAGATGTGGGAATATATTCAAGAAGAACCAGATATATTTGAAAATTAAAAAGAAAAATTATAACGAGATCGCTTCTCCTAACAGGCGAATATTCGGGGCGATTTTAATATAAAACAGGAAAGATAAAGCTCTCTTTGAGAGTCAGAGTTTACTCCCATTCGCCTGTACGAGAGAATTCCCCACAAAAATCAAGTGTATTTCTCTAAAAATTTGCAAAAAAATATCCCTTATACCTCAAATTGTTATATTTTGAGTTAAACTAATATTACGGATGAAATGATAACTGATCCTGTTTTCTGAAATATTGTTCCGGCGGACAGACGGGTTAATCATACAAACAGCCTGTACTTGCTTGTAATTAACGAGTTCTCAGTAAAAGAGAAACAGGACGGATCCTGTTACTGGAACGAAATTCCCTGAGTACCTTAACGGCTGTTCTAAACTCGCCGACATTCTCACGTGAGCAGTATTCATTAAATGAATCTGCGAGCTTAAATTGGAGTCGTCCGGATTTAAATATCAGAGAACAGTTTCAGTTGTCAGTATCCGTCCTGTTGTTATAATAAAATTCTATTATTTCTTCTAATGCTTTTATTGTTTTTTTCAAATTGTTCTTTTCGTCAGGAACGTATGAAAGATCATACGTAGCCCATTTTTTCTTCAGCATATCAATTGTACTGCGATACCATGCAATACTTTCCTCCAATGTAGGTTTTACTGATCCGCTAATAAATTTCTGCGGATAATAGATCTGTTTATCAAGAATAAGTTTTTTTGCAATATTGAGGAATTTTCTCGCTGTGCTGAGTCCTGATTTAGAACCTCTGTTTTCTGCTTTCCAGAAATCTTTGTAGAGTTTATGTTTGCCGAGATGTTCAATATATTTTCCGGCGGGATGTGTGAATTTACCCATGTTCAATCCAACCTGAATCAGATAGTTTTTAAGTCTTCTGTTACAATCATTTGGAAGTGAAAACTGGACAGCTTTTTTTTCAGAACCTCCGGATTGCTTTTCCCTTGCAGCTATACCTCCATATGAAGCAATTTTTTCAGGATATTTCCATTTAGAAGAATCACCTACTTCAGCAGCAATGCCTCCTGCAAGAATTACTGCAACACCCGGAATTGTCGTTAAATAGAAATATACTGATTGCACAAGTTGTTCTGCCATAACTTTTTCTTCATGGCTTATCCAATCGTTTAAATTACGGTACATTTTTACTGCATATCCTAAGCTATTACTCAGAACATTTATCTCTGATTCTGATGGAGGAAGCACTTTTTCCGTATATGATTTTAAAGTAGCAGCTGTTATTTTAGGCATCATAACATTCCATTTTTTCAGGTTTTTACTAAGCGTTGTTTCGCACATTCTCTTAATTTTGAATACAGAAAATTCATCTTCCATTAACATAAGACATCCCATAGAATACGGAGTTAATGATGTATTATTATAATTGAGAAATCCGGGAAACAGAATATCGGAATAGCGTCTTATACGATTTTTAAGAGCAGTGCGTTCCTTTATGCGGGCCTGACGGTTTCTGGATGATCTTTTAATAGAAAAATACAACTCAATATCTTCTTTTATTTCATAGAATTTTTTATCAATTACACACTGCGCTATACCTGTTAAATCTATTGTATCAGAGCTGGCTCTTTTACTGTTTCTGAGTTTAGACGCGTCTCTGGAGTTAACTCTTACACAAGTCAAACCGCTGAATTTTAAGTCATTCATAAAATTACGGATAAAATCAGGCGGATCCTCTACTGCTACAATGACATTAGGTCTCCTTATATGATGTTTCCTGCATTGGATATCTATCTTTGATTTTAAAAATTTTACTCCTTCATTATTGTTAAAAACTCTTATAGGCTTATTTAACAACAGTTCACCGGTTCCAAGACAAAACTGAACAGTATGTTCTTTACCGGCATAATCTATAGGAATTATAATATAATCCCGAGTATTAAGTTTTGAAAATCTTCTTATTACATCTTGACTTTCATGCGAATAAATGTTCTTATTCATTGTGGAACCTCCTTGCTTTGGGTTAACGTCTGATAATGTTTATTTTACCAAATCCTGTGGGGTTCTGCAAAATTTTCAGATTTTATAAAGGTTTCGCTTTTACAAAAAGCTTCGCTCAACCTTTAAAAATCTCTATTTTCCAATGTACAAGCTTTATGTTATGAGAAAAGACAAGATGATATGGAAAATCTGAAATTTAATGCTTTGAGAGTATCATGTTATGAAGATTTGGGAGGAGATATTTTACAGGTTTATTTTGAATCTGTAATTGATGACTCAACCGATGATATAGAAACTGTGTATCCTACTTTTACGATAAGTCAAAATTATGAATTTCCAGGACCTCCATATACTGAATGGAGTGATGACAAAGATTACGATGGAGGAAAAGATATAAAAAAAATTGAACTCAAAAGAAAATCAATTTTAGTTATATTCAAAGATAATTTTACTATTGAAATTTTTTTCGAAATAGATGAAAAAGAATTTCAAAATCTACAAACCTTTTTGAGTTATATTAGTGGGAAATATTTCCCGCTAGTAATGAAATAGAAAACTCATAACTTGAAGATGCACTTAATAGCTATTACGCTCCGCTTCATAGCTATAAGTGATCAAAATCGTTATACAAAAAATGGAAAATGAATCAAAAACAATTTGCCCTCCTTCTGAAGTTTTCTATATGGAAAGCATTAGGTTTAATACCTTATCTGCAATTAATTCTCTTGATAAATTAGAAGAAGAATTTAAGAAAATTCCAACAGAATGCTCTTTTGAAGATTTACGAAAATTGAATAGAACATTGATTCTTGATAATTTCCAAAACATTGTTATCCAAGCAGCAGGAATATCTAAGTATTTTTGGCCTATTCGAAAATCCCATAATTGGAGAGGAAAACAATTAAAAGAAGCTTTTAAAATAAAAGAAGACAATCCATTAAAATCAAGAGATTTAAGAAATGCAATTGAACATTTTGATGAAAGACTAGACAATTATTTAGAAAAACCAATTGTGGGAATAATGCTCCCTCAATATATTGGCCCTAGTCCAGATGATAATAATCCACCAACACATCTTTTTAGAGCTTATTTTACAGATAAAAAAGTTTTTCATTTACTTGACCAATCTTATGAGGTATTTCCTATCATTAAAGAAGTTTTACGTATACATGATATGTTAATAGATATGACTAAAAATGGGAGTAGATTCCCTCAAAAAGAATAATTAAAATGTATAACAGGCAAGGATAGATTATTTTCCGAAATATAGAGTATAGTTTTGATCTGTGGTACTTTAGAGGAACAATAATCTTATCCAGTGGTTGTGCAAGTCCGCATCATCTGAGAGTTTTTTTATACAGTATTATATAAAGCAAATATATTATGTGCCTGTCCATTGTTAAGGAGCATAATATTTCCATTTTCTTCCATTCAGTTTTATTTTTGAAGTAACTGACTATCATTTTTTCTTTCTTTTTCAATTTTCTTTCGTCTGATCATATTTTTATGCCGAAAAATCCTGAATTTAGAATTTTTCAGGCAAAACGGTTACACTCCTTTCCGGGAACAAGGAAAAGAAATCACAATTTCCATGACATTTCTTTTGCGGCGCTGAACCGGCGCCGCACTATGCCGGGATTTTCAAACAGCTCCTTCTATATTTAAAAAGTTTTACCCTTTCCAAAAAAGTATGGTAAATAATTTTCATACAGCTCCCGCATTTTGGACATTTATATTCCGGACGTTTAACTTCTATTTTATTCTCAAGTTTCACATTTAATATCAGCTGCAGAAGTTTTAATGTTCTTTTCGCATTGCCGTGAAGAAAACCGTAATCCCTACAACGCCTAAAGCCTTTGGGGAGCACATGCTGTATAACGTGAAACAGAAAATCCTCACCTTTCATTGTTCTGTATTTTGTTTTATTTGTTTTTGATTCAGTATAACTGAATGTAACGGTACCATCATGATTATCAAATATTCTCTTTTCTGATATTACTCCCCGGTACAAATACCTTGAAAGATAAAGCAAAGCCTCTCTGCCGCTGCCTACATTCTCCATGTTTACACGCCATTCTTTATCATAAGCAATCTCAGGAAAACCTATTCCCAGCTCTTTGAGTAAAGCAAGAAATTTACCTTTATAAAGTTTATTCAGCTTCTTCCACGGGAAGAGATATTTGCCTTTCTTTTTTCTCCATAGATTATTTTTTCTGTCAACAGCTCCGCCTGCAACTATAAAATGGATATGGGGATGATAATCAAGATTTCGTGCATGAGTATGCAGCACCGCAGTCATTCCAATATCTCCGCCAAGATACTTCGGACTTTCCGCTATTTCCTTCATCGCACATGATGCTGAATCAAAAAGTGCATTATAACATTCCTTCTGATTGTGCCATATTACAGTTCTAAGCTCATATGGAACGGTTACCGTTACCATGTAATAATCCACAGGCAGAAGTTTATCCATTTGCCTGTTAACCCATCTGACCGTTTCATGATGCTGACAGGCAGGACAGTTTCTATTGCCGCATGAATGATAAAATATCTCTGTATCTCCGCATTCGGGACATTTTACATGAACTGTTCCTGAACCTTCGGCTCGGCATCTTTGAATTGCGGACATTGCTTTTTTATGTCCGGTAAGTATTTTATTACCATAATTCATTTCCATGGCTTCACCAAAGGTATTTATGATATCCTTTAGCTTCATAGCAGTGAAACTAAAGGTCATGGAAATGAATTTTTCGCATTATTTCATTTATCGCAGCATCAGAATTTTCCAATGTTACATTTGTAAAATGTGTATATCTTGCTGTTGTTTCTATCTGTGAATGTCCAAGTATATGCTGTACTACTTTTAAGTTAACATTTGCTTCTATTAAATGTGTAGCATAGGAATGACGCAGTGAATGGATTGATACTTTCTTATTGATTCCGCTGTCTTTTGCAGCTGCCCTGAAAGCTGCCTGTGCACAACCTATATTCATAGGTAATTTTGTATGCATAACTGTATCCTTTCCTCCAAATATTTTAGGAAAAAGAAGTTCAGGGTTTCTATGAACCTTCCAGTATCGGCGTAATGCATGAAGGGTCGATACCGGAAGCGGAATCAGACGGTCTTTATGCCCTTTGCCGTTTCTAATATGAACCTGCATACTTTTGCTGTCTATATCTGCAACTCTTATATTTACGCCTTCGCTCACTCTTAATCCAAGACTGTAAATAGCAAAAAGGACTACTCTGAAACGGAGAAGTTCTGTATGGGCAAGTAGCTGTGATACTTCTGAAACAGTTAGTATATCAGGTATTTTCTTTACTTTCGGAGGCCTGACTATCTCAACATGTTTCCACTTATGTTTCAATACATATTTCCAGTAAAACACAAGTGAACCAAGATCGATTTTAACTGTACTCCATGAATGAGTATCTATAAGATCTGCAAAGTACTGTTCAAATTCTGACACTGAAAGATAGTCCGGAAGCCTGTCAAAATATTCACACACACGACGAAATCCACGAAGATAACATTTCGTTGTTGATTCAGCCATCCCCTGAAGTTTCAATGCTCTGGCAAGTTCTTCATGCCTTTTGCTAATCTTTGACTCGCTCTTTTCTGATGATGCAATTAATCCTCTCATCTTACTATACTCCTTATGCTTAGTTTTTTACGCATTCACCTTGAATGCAATTACATAAGAAATTATAATAAGTCTATAAATGGGATTAAATCACTAAAACTGTCGCTGAAAGCGACTTTGTTCAACTAGGTCGCTTCTCCTAACAGGCGAATATTCGGGGGCGATTTAATAAAAAAAAAAGGAAAGATAAAGTTCTCTTGGGGAATCAAAGATTTATTCCAATTCGCCTGTACGAGAGCTTTTTGTTAAATGGAAAGATAAGATATGAACAAGAAGAGATATGGATGGGTATATTCTCCCACAAAATCAACAACAAAAAT
>CAXXMS010000019.1:0-235544 GCA_963678745.2 Victivallales bacterium
AAATGGATTAGTCGTAAGTGGCTCTTCTGTTCTAAGTGCTGAGAATAAAGTTAATGACTGGCTTCATAATATTAATGCAGTTAAGGAGAAAGTGTATGTACAGCCGCAATAGTTAGTTGAAGATATTTTGGGAGCACTGCAATTCCAGAATAAAGAAAAATGTTCCCTGGCCTCCTGTCTAATATTCAGCCTGGCAATACTCTTAGTCTAAAACTCTCCTTTTTTCATGTATTCTTTGCATGCAAGAACAAGCTTATACGCAAGTTTATTATCAATGCCATGATTTTTATTGAAATACGGTTCTACTAAGGGTAAATAACGCTGTACAAGAGGATGGCTATAACCCGCAGGATTTTCGAGATCGAAAATCTTAGGGAAATATTTTTTAAAGAATAGAGCTTGGGATACTACTTGTACCAACGGCTCTTCTAAAAAAGTATATTTTTCATATCCGATACCAAAAACATCTTCAAGTGGACCAGAACCTTCCAAAAAACTACTTGTAAGATGTAGTTTTTCTTTTTCTTGCTGTGCACTGGAAAATCCATGCGTTGCTTCATGAATAATTACTCCCATATAAGCCCAGAAAAGTTCAGTAAATTTCTTTGAATCAGAATCCAGCATTGGCAACATTTCTGGAGAAAGCTGTAAAAGAATATATCCATTATAAAATCTTGCACTGAGACCATTTTCGCCTGGTCTCCATACTATTCGTGCTGTATAATTACACTCAACTGAATTATAAAATGACCTAATATCTTCAAGATACTGAAGAACAAAATGCTGATGTAAAAAATCATTGGATTTCTGAATCTGCTTTCTAGATTTAATACTTAAATTACCTATGATCTTATTGATTTTATTATGAAAAAACTTATAAAATTCTTTGATAAAAATCAGATCTTCTTTAGAAATATCTAATGCTGAAAAAGCCTCATTAAGCTTCTCTGATTGATAAAATGCAGTTGCTATAGGATCTGCAAAAGTTGAAGCAAAAAGATTTTTTGGATACTCTACAGGTATGGGCTTAGGAATATTTCGATATTTTTCTCTGATTTTCTTATACTTTTGAAAATATTGTACATCTTTTTCTGATATTCCATAACGGTCTTCCCAAGTTTTACGATAATCCTCTACGAGAAAAAATGAAGGGATTGCTTCGCTAACCTGATCCATCAGATAAAAAGCATCAGCAGAATAGCTATAGGTAACAACTATTGATGAGTGAGAGCTTTCTTTATGCGATGGAATATTTGTACATGAAACTACAGAGAGCAGCACTGAAAAAAGAAGTGGCACTGCAAATAATTTTTTCTGTTCAATTTTCATTTTTTACTGTTCTCCTAATTATTTAGGGATAAACTTGATAGGTTTGGGACAGATTTATGATAGTGTTTTAAAGATATCCAGCTTAATCCCTTTATTTTTACAGAATTTTTGATTTTAGTCGTTTTCTGGGGATACTCAATTTTTACAGTTATATTTATTTTTCAATTTCACTTTCGTTATCAGGAATAAGATTAGGTTCATGGTTATTGTAGTTTTGAGGGTTACATATATCCTGCAGGTTGTTGTCTAAAAGATTCTTATAATAACTTTTTTTGTATTTTAGAATCTCCATTTGCTTTTTCAGGTTCTTTATTTGTGCCCGAAGACTTTTCTCCTGTTTGAAAATTAGTTCAGCACGTTCTGGTATGGTTGAATCACCTTTCTGGCACATTTGAATATAATGTCTTACGTCTTCAATAGGCAGGCCAGTTGTTCTCAGGCAATGAACCAGTTTAAGCCAGCTTATTGTATAATCCGAGAACATTCTGATATTACCGTCAGTACGGTCAATGGATGGAATCAATCCAATATTATCATAATAGCGTATAGTGTGAGAAGAAATATCCAGCATGTCAGCAACTTCCTTAACTGTATACTTGGGCATTTTATCTCTCGAAACTTGAAAAGTTGAACATTTTTTTACCATTATAAACCTCATGCTTCTGAAAGTTGAGTGTAAAAATTAATACTAACATATATTGAGGTGTATGAAAAACAATATCTTATTCCAAGTCCTTTACTATAACTTATTAAGTTTAGTAAAAAGAATAGTAAATTTAAAGAAAATAATATTTCTTCATATTTTCCGTTAGATAGGAATTGACTTAGAGTTACTATAATGTTTATAATTTTTATTATTCTTAGAGGTATTTACAAATAAAAACCAAAAGAGATAAAAATCTTTTAAACTTAATAAGATTGGAGAAAATTATGGAGAAGGCAAAAGTTTATTTTACGAATTTCAGAACAAAGGCTTTTGGAGATGGATTACCAACCAAATTAAAAAAACTTATTAAAAAGGCTGGGATAGCTCAGATTGATATGGAAGGCAAATTTGCTGCAATTAAACTGCATTTTGGCGAACTTGGAAATATCAGTTACCTTCGTCCAAATTATGCAAAAGCTGTAGTAGATATAATTAAGGAATTAGGCGGAAAACCGTTTCTGACTGATTGCAATACGATGTATCCTGGCAGTCGAAAAAATGCATTGGAACATCTGGAATGTGCATGGGAAAATGGATTTACTCCGTTGAGTGTTGGCTGTCCCATTATGATCGGAGATGGACTGAAAGGTACTGATGATATTGATGTGCCTGTAAGCAAAGGAGAGTACGTAAAGGCTGCAAAAATTGGTCGGGCTATTATGGACGCAGATGTATTTATTAGCTTAACACATTTTAAAGGTCACGAAATGACTGGTTTTGGCGGTACAATAAAAAATATTGGAATGGGATGCGGCTCCAGGGCCGGTAAAACTGAGCAGCATAGCAGTGGTAAAGCCAAAATTGACGAAAGCAAATGTCGTGGATGTTATAAGTGTTTTAAAGAATGTGCCAATGAGGGACTCAGGTTTGACACTGAATCTAAGAAAATGTATTTGATAGAGGAGAACTGTGTTGGCTGCGGGCGCTGTTTGGGGGCTTGTAATTTTGATGCTATTTCTTTTGCTAATTTTGCAGCAGCAGAATTATTAAATCGCCGTATGGCAGAATATACAAAGGCAGTAGTAGATGGTCGCCCATGCTTTCATATTTCTCTGGTAGTGGATGTTTCTCCTAATTGTGACTGTCACGGTGAAAATGATGTTCCAATCCTGCCGAATCTTGGGATGTTTGCATCTTTTGATCCACTGGCATTGGATCAAGCCTGTGTAGATGCGTGTCTGAAGGCTACACCGCTTCCAGGCAGTCAGCTTTTTGAGAATATGTCAAAACCTGGTTTTATTGATCATCATGATCACTTTACCAACTCTACTCCTGAGTCTGAGTGGCGCACGTGTATGGAGCATGCTGAAAAAATTGGTTTGGGTACTCGAAATTATGAGGTAATAGAAATTAAATAAGAATATATTTAACAGACAAGGGCAATTGTTCAGTTTTGAGTTTGCCCTTGTCGCTCTGTTGTCTATTGACAGCTTTTTTTAAGATTTATTTTTGATTTGTATTATACCCAAAACAAAATAGTTTTCTAAAAACTTAATCTTTCTTTGAGATTAACTTTTGCTGAAAAAATAAAAAACTAGAATACCTCCGGTGTAATTGAAATGTAAAAGTAAAGACACTTGTGAATAATTGAAAATTACTGTAGATATTTAATAGATAACATGATAAAATTGAAATGGCGGAGAGACTGGGATTCGAACCCAGGGAGGGTTGCCCCTCAATGGTTTTCAAGACCACCGCTTTCGACCACTCAGCCATCTCTCCGCATAATATTCGGAATAAGTTAGAACATACTTTGTTTTTTATAAAAATCAAGAACGAATATTTAAAAATTTAAGACTTATTTTCTCAAAGGGCAGTTTTTTTGACATTCTTTTTTTCTGCAGGCTATTTTTGCGTTTTTTACAAGCAGTGCATGGAATTCTTTATATATTTCTGTATTTAAGTCTAAACCTTCCATAAAAATACTTCTTAAACCTTCATAACTAATATTCAGAGGTGTTTTTAAATGTCTATGCATTATTCTTTTTGTATAAGTATCTATCACAAAAGTTGGTAAGTCAAAAGAGTAGAGTAGTATACTGTCGGCTGTTTCCCGACCAACCCCATTGACTTTTATTAATGAATTTCTCCAATAATTCATATTCTCTACATTTTTAGAACATGAAAGAATTTGAGGATAGTTTTCCGCCCACCATTTAGTCATTGATTTTAAGCGTTTAGCCTTTAATCTAAAATATCCCGAAGGTCTTATATATTCTGATAAATTATCTTCGCTGCAGGCTAAGATTTTTTCAGATAGCAGCATATTATTTTTATTTAGATTGATTATTGCTTTTTCTACATTGGTCCAGTTTGTGTTTTGTGTTAAAACTGCACCTAAAGCTATTTCATAACGCTGCTTATTGCTAAATATAATATCTTTATTATATGTTGGCTTTAATTCACCGCAAATAGTTACGGGCCACCAGTATTGCGGACCGTAGCTTTCATAAAGCTTAAAATATATTTCCTGAACTGGATTCATCTTAATATCCCGAAGGTATTTTATTTTTTGATTATTTTACTGAAACCTAACACGAATAATTACTTTAATTTTCTTCCGGCTAACCGCCCGAATAAAGAAAACTATCTGTTTCAGGTATAATATACAATTCGTTTAAGTTCATCAAATGAAGAAACTGAAAAGTCTGCTATAGATGAATAGTCTTTACTGTTCGGGTTTGAGAAAAAACACGTTGCAGTGTTTGCATTTTTGCCACAGGTTATATCATCTTTGTAATCACCCACCATCAATACTTCTTTAGGCTCAAAATGCCATCTGTTTAGAATATATTGTATTGGAGCAGGGTCTGGCTTAACCGGGGTAAAATCTCTGGTTAAAATTGGATTGAATTTTATCTTTATTAAAGAGAGTACTTCTTTTGCACTTTCGATTGTATTTCTTGTAATAATTCCCATTTTTATATTTGAGGTAGAAAATTCCTGAAGTGTGTTATTTACTCCTTTTTGCAAGGTTGTATTTTTTAGTGCTTCTTTCTCATATTTTTCTATTATCTCCAGATGATATTTCTTTTGATCTTCAGTGTAAGTTTCTATTACTTTCAGTAGATCAAGGCCTTCAGGAATTCCGAGTGCTTTTCTTATTTCAGTAAAGTTAATTGTAGGAACTGTTAAAGTTCCATCCATATCAAATATGATGCCTTTGAATCTTTCTTTATACATTATAATAACCCATTTGAAAATCTTATTTTTATATTTGCTGAATTGTGCCAAATAAATTAGTGCTTCTAAAGTATTTTCGCAATTATACTGAAGTATATTTTTTTTTGACTATTTTGCTGCAATCTACTCAAACAATTACTTTAATCTTTTCCACTTAGTTACTGGACAAAGAGAATGATCTGTTTTAGGTATAATATATAATGAAAGTGGAAGGCAATAATTGAAAAAGAGTTCTTATATGGTTATAAATAGTGAATAACAATATTAGTATCAAAAATTTAGGTGAATAATGATTTTAAATCTTACTAAAAAGAAAGTAATTGCTTATAAACCGTATTTTGTTTATGGTGTAATTGCGAACTTACGAGGAATGATAAAAAGGCGCTTTTCTGATTTTGATGCAATTGTTTTCCAAAATAGCAAAGGACTTCATACCCTATTTTCAGATGAAGATATTGATGTTTTGTTTGTTGATATTGAAAATAATATTTGTCAGATTGTTGAGGACTTTGCTCATTGGAGAATAAAGTTAAAGTGTAAAAATGCAGTATGTATTGTATGCTTGCCTAAAGGATGTGTTAATGGTTCTGGAATTGAAGTAAATGACATACTTGATCTAAATGCAGAATTGACTAAATCAAAGAAAAAGAAGTTTAAAAGGTTAAATCCTTTAATTGAACCTTCTCCTGGAACAGTACTTCCATGTACCAATAAGGATTAATTTTTAAGTAGTATATTTAAGGTTTCAAATAGTTTTTCAGTAGGGAGGCCTATAATATTGTTTCTTGAGCCTTTAATATTCTTAATAATCATATTGCCATGTTCCTGTATTGCATAAGCTCCTGCTTTATCTAAAGGGTTTACTTTTGCAAAATAATCATCAATAATTTTATTATTTAGTTTCTTAAACTGAACATAGCTTGTTTCTGCAAATGAACAGAAGGTATTATCAATACTTCTAATTATGCTTATTCCTGTTATGACCTGGTGTGTTTTTGCAGACAGTGTTAATAAAATTTGCCTGGCTTCATAAATATTTTTAGGCTTCCCTATTACTCTATCTTGAAAATAAATGACGGTATCCGCTCCAATAACTATTTTATCAGGGTATTGTGCTGCAATGTCAGAAGCTTTGGATGTTGCAAGTTTTATAGGAGTAAAAGGCGGATAAACGATAATATCTGATTCATTAATATTTGAGGGACAGCATATAAAATTAAATCCCGCCTGTTCTAATATTTCAACTCGGCGGGGTGATTTTGATGCTAGAATAAACACTTAATAAAATTATGATTATTAGTAATTTGAGTTTACTTTTTTGAGGATAATATCTATTTTACTAATACAGTTTACTCCAAGATTTTTACTTAGAGAGCTAAAAATTCTTTCTCTGATTGTTGATATTAAGTCAGGGAAATTTAAATCTTTAGTCTCAAGTTCAGCAAAAATTTTTATAAAATATTTTGATTTACGTCTGTATAGAATATTTTTTTTGAATTTAATACCATCGAATTCGCCTTCTAACGCGTTGATAAGATCCGATATTGCAGTTGAAGAAATAAATAATTCTCCATCTTCTCCTTTTGTATCAACGCCTTGACATTTATATCTTTTGGGATTTAGGAGATGTATTAATATTCTTAAAATTATCATTATAATAATAATAGCAATAATGCCAATGATAAAACCACGTTGAAACCCAGGAATATTATATCCGATTAAATCTAAAATTTTTTGCCAGTAAACTTCCATCCTAAATATCCTATATTTGTTTATTAATTATTATTCTTCCTGTTCTTCTTCTTCTTCCTTTGCAAGCTCTTCAACTCCCTGAATATTTACATTTACTCTTGAAACATTTATGCCTGCTATTTTTTTTACTTCATCTATGATTGTAGTTTGAAGCTGTAAAGCCAATGATGGGATATTCTCACCATATGCTGCAATTATATTTATTTCAACAGTAGCAATATCATCTATAATTTCAATTTTTATTGCTCCGTCACTTCTTTTCTTTGTTCCGAGAAGACCGGCAATACTATCTGAAAGGCTATTTCCTGCTAAATGGACAACTCCAGGTACAGAATCAGCAGCATTCTTTACAACTGAGGCAATAACGCTTTCATGAAGCTTTACAGTTCCTTGTTCATTTTGGCTTTCAAGGCCAAAAGGCATACTGAACTGAGCTCTGCTATCTTTTTCTTTCATACTTATAAGCCCTTATTTAGTTAAAAATTTATTTAAACTGTCCAGTTATTCTTCTTTTTCCTCTTCTTCCTGTTTTTCAATTTCCTGTATAATGACATCGACTCGTGTTACAGTTAAACCGGCAATACGTTTTACTTCTTCTGAAATAGTGTTCTGTACTCTTGCAGCAACTTCAGGGATATGTTCACCATAAAGCATATTTACTTTTACTTCTGCAGTTAATAGATCGCCATCAATGTTAATTACAATTGCCCTGTCAGAAATTCTTTGACTGCCTATTAGGTTGGCAATGCTATCAACAAAAGTTCCTCCTGAAAGTTTAGTAACACCTTTGACAGAACACGTTGCTTTCTTAATTACATCAATAATCACATTTTCAGAAATCGTAATATTACCATATTTTGTAACTGTTTCTATAGCATTAGAAATTATAGAAGATTTTTCAGGTGTCTTCTTTGTTTTTTTTACCTGTTTCATATCCTTATCCCTTCCTGATATTTTAAAATTAATCAGCCTTGGTGGAATCTATAACAGCCGAAATTTAATCCGGCTGTTATAATGTGCTATTTCTTCTTAGTAGCAAGAAACTTATCAAGTATTTTATCTACATATCCGGTATCATATTTCCCAGCAATAAAATCAGGATGTTTCAAGATAAACTTCAGCATTGGAATAGTTGTTTTAACTCCGGAAATATAAAATTCATCAAGTGCTCTTTTACATCTTGCTAATGCCTGCTTTCTGTCATCTGCAAAAACTATTAATTTAGCAATCATGCTGTCATAGTATGGAGGAATTTTATAGCCGCTATAAACATGGCTGTCGATACGTATTCCTAAACCGCCTGGAGAAATAAATGTGTCAACAAGACCTGGCGAAGGAGCAAAATTAAAAAATGGATCCTCTGCATTAATACGACACTCTATTACATGACCATGATATTTAACATCTTTTTGTTTGATTTTTAGCTTTTCGCCTGCAGCAACACGAATTTGTTCTTTTATTAGATCAACACCTGTTAACTGTTCAGTTATAGGATGTTCTACCTGAATTCTGGTATTCATTTCCATAAAGTAGAATTCATCTCCGCAAAGAATAAATTCAACTGTTCCTGCGCTTGAATAGTTTACAGCTTGAGCAGCTTTTACAGCAGCAGCCCCCATTGCATCACGTAATTTATGAGATAAAACCGGTGAATGTGTTTCTTCTATAAGTTTTTGATGGCGACGCTGAATACTACAATCTCTCTCACCTAAGTGGACCACATTACCATGTTTATCAGCTAATATCTGAAATTCAATATGTCTTGGATTTTCAATATATTTCTCAATATAACAGTCACCATTGCCAAAAGCACCTTCAGCTTCTGCCTGTGCAGCATGGAATCCCTGGATTAAGGATGCATTATTATGTGCTATGCGCATTCCTCGTCCACCGCCGCCTGCTGTTGCTTTTACAATTACCGGATAACCTATTTCATTAGCTATTTTTTGAGCTTCTTTATCGTCTGCTATCAGTCCTTTGCTTCCTGGAGTGACAGGTACACCTGCTTTACGCATTTTTTTTCTTGCCGAAGCTTTATCTCCCATGCCTGTAATTTGATCAGGCTTAGGTCCGATAAATTCTATATTGCATGATTCGCAAATCTCAGCAAAAGCAGCATTCTCCGCTAAAAAACCATAACCTGGATGGATTGCGTCAACGTCACAAATTTCAGCAGCACTGATAATTTGTTTATAATTTAAATAGCTTTCATTTGATGGGGCCGGCCCAATACATACTGCTTCATCCGCAAGTTGTACAGGGAGGCTTGTTGCATCAGCTTCTGAATACACTAGAACTGTTTTTACACCAAGTTCTTTGCATGCACGTATAATTCGGAGAGCAATTTCTCCTCTGTTAGCAATTAAAATTTTACCAAACATAATTTTATTCCAATCTAGTCAAAAACTTTTTATTCAATAATAAATAATGGACATCCGTACTCTACAGATTGAGCGTTTTCAACTAATATTTCCTTAATCACTCCTGATTTTTCAGCTTTGATTTCATTTAAAACTTTCATTGCTTCAATTAGACAGACAACTGTTTCTGCTTCGACTTTATCACCAATTTTTACAAAAGGTTCAGAATCAGGACTTGGGGCTCTATAAAATGTTCCTACAATAGGAGAATCAATAGTTACTCCTTTTGGAGCAGTATCTTCTTTTTTGGGAGCTTCTGCTGCAGAAGCTTGTGGAGCAGCAGGTTGTGGAGCAGCAATTGGCATGGCAGCCGGCATAGGAGACGCAACATATTGCTGAGGTCCAATGATATCTCTTTTGAGACAAAGGTGCATATTATCTGCTTCAACTTTAAATTCTGAAAGATTATGTTTTGCCATTAACTCTACAATTGTTCTAATTTCATCAAGTTCCATAGAAAAATCTCCTTCTTTGTTTATTATTTTTTTATGATCTTAATTAGTGCTTTTAGTGCAAGCTCATAACCATAGACACCTAATCCGCAGATTTGGCCTGTACAAGCAGGAGCAATAACTGAATGATGTCTAAAATTTTCTCTTTTATGTATATTGCTAATGTGTACTTCAATGGTTGGAATATTTACTGCTTTTAATGCATCTAATAGTGCTATGCTTGTGTGTGTAAAAGCTGCAGGATTAATTATTATTCCATCATATTTTATAGCAAAATGTTCTCCTATTTTATCTAGCAGTTCTCCCTCATGGTTGCTTTGAAAAAAAGATAAACTTATCGAATTATTAAAAGCTGATGTTATTTCTAAAAGTCTGTTTTCTATATCTTTTAGAGTTGTTGTTCCATATATATCAGTTTCTCTTTTGCCTAAAAGTTGCAAATTAGGGCCATTTAGAACAAGTATTTTCATTAGTATACCTTTGATATATGTATGCTATTAATAGTAAATCTATATTTTAAAATGAAAACTAAGAAATTTGTTAAAGCTTATTATTTTTGAGGTATTGGAAGTTCGGTTAATTTAATTGATTGAGGAACAATCAATTTTTCCATTTCTTTTGAGATTTCAGTTTTATCAGTAACAGTTATAGGTTTTAAGTTTGTACTAACATTACTGACTTTTGATGCAGAAGAAGTGTTTATATTGTTACTTTGTACATGTTCATTACTACTTCCGCTGCTTAGCCAATAAATGAGTCCTATGATAAGACATATAACTATAGCAATTAGAAGTGTTACTGTAGAAATCTGAAAAATCATTTTTAGTTTTGCTTCGTCCTTTTGATTTACCTGTTTTGTTTCCTGCAATTCCTGAATTAATTTACTTGGAATTTGCTTATCATTATTCTCAGGAGGTCTTAAAAGGGTTAATGCTTTTTCTACATCAATTTTATATAAAGTTGCCAATTTTTTAACATACGCTTTTATATAAATTAGTGGAGGAGTGTTTTTAAAATCATCTCTTTCGATTGCTTCTATATAATGAATATTAAGTTTTGTGATCATTGCTACCTGGTTCAAGCTGTATCCAGCTTTGACTCTTGCTTCCTGAAGGTATATACCCAGTGAAATGTTTCCAGAGGAATAACTAAACGTTTGAGTTTTTGTATCTAAAGTGGAGCGGAACGGTAGGTGCTTGTTTTGAGATTCTTTTGGAGTTAAAGGTTTTCTTTGGCTAATCGTATTCTTCTGCTCATTTTTTCTATTGTCAGAAATTGAATTTAAGCTAGTCAAATGCTTAGGTTTACCTTGTTCAATTTTACTTGAGTCAGGATTCTGCTTATTCTTATTTAGTGTATTGAGGTTACTTTTATTTTGAGATTTAATGCTTGAATTGTTATTGTATTTTTTTGATGATACATTACTAGCATTATTTTGATCTTCTATATTATCGAATAGAGGCATGCTGTTTTTATTTAGACTTTTAATACTGCTTTTCTTTTTATTACTAATCATTTTAATTTAAATAGGAATATTTAGATTTATAAGGAAACTACAAAATAAATGTAGATTTAATTATAGAATAATACAAAGAGCAAACTGAATAACATCAATAAATATTAGGTGTTTTTTTAAAAAAAACAACTTAGACGTTTTTCTGCTTTTTCAATTTTCTTCAGTATCTATAAAGATTTCTCGACGGGCGCTTCCAATTTGTGGTCCGATAACACCTCTTGATTCAAGAATATCAATAATTTCTGCAGCTCTATTGTAGCCTATTTTTAGGCGTCTTTGGAGATAACTTGTACTTGCTTTACGTTCTCTTCTTATAATATCGATTGCCTGTTCAACAATATCTCCTTCAATTTCGTTATCTGCTAAGTTTGAGGATGAAGTAAAACTGTCTCCTTTTTCTGAAATATCTGAGTCACTTGCTTCCTGGGACATTACTTTGGTGTCAAATTCCTGTTCCATTTGTACAGAGCAGAATGATACTACATCTTCAATTTCATTATCAGATATTATTGCTCCTTGAATTCTATCAAGTTTAGCACTTCCTGGAGGAATAAATAACATATCTCCTCTTCCCAACAAAGTTTCAGCTCCCTTGTGGTCAAGTATTACTCTACTGTCAACAACTGATGTAACTCTAAAGGCAATTCGCGTTGGGAGGTTAGCTTTTATTACTCCGGTTATAATCTGTACGCTTGGTCTTTGGGTTGCAAGGACTAAGTGTATACCAACTGCACGTGCTTTTTGAGCAATCCTTGCAATAGATGTTTCTACATCTGCCTTTGCTATCATCATTATATCTGCCAATTCGTCAATAATAATTACTATAAAAGGAAGTTTGTCTGGAATAGGATTATCCTCATCATCAAGTACTGGTTCAGAGGGGATTTGTCTTGAATTGAAACCTTCAAGGTTTTTAACTCTAACTTTGGCCAACACCCTATAACGTCTTTCCATTTCATTAATACCCCATCTTAATGCAAGTGGAACTTTTTTAGGTTCGTTAACTATTGGCGTAATTAGATGCGGTAGTTTTTGATACATTTCGAATTCGACAACTTTAGGGTCTACTAAAATCAATCTAAGTTCTTCAGGAGGAAATTTATAAAGAAGGCTCATTATCAAAGTATTGACACAAACACTTTTACCACTTCCTGTTGCCCCGGCAATTAGAAGGTGAGGGGCCCGAGCCAAATCTGTAATAACTGGTTCTCCTGCAACATCTTTTCCTAGAATTATTGGAATCTCTCCTGGATTATTGATCCAGGCTTTAGATTGGAATATACTCTTTAGCGGTACCATAGAAGAGGCTTTGTTGGGGATTTCAATACCTACAGCATCTTTACCTGGAATCGGGGCTAAAATTCTTATACTTTCTGCTTTTAAATCCAGCTTGATATTTGATTCTAGAGAACTGATTCTTTGTACTCTTACACCAGGAGAAGGAACAACTTCAAGTCTTGTTACTCTTGGTCCCGTGACAGCGTCTGTTACCTGTGCATCGATTCCAAAGCTGTCCAGTGTGTCCTGAAGTGTTTCTTTCGCTATCTTTACAAACTCTTTAGAGTCGCCTTTAGTTTCAGGTAAATCTTTTAATAATTTTGCCGGTGGTAGTTTATAAGTAGAGTTTTTTCCTAAACTTTTCTTAATAAGATTTGTGCTTGAAGATTTAGCTGTTGAAGATTCTTTAGGAACCTTTTTCTTGGGCTCTGAGAATAGAGGTTTCTCGTCTTTAAATTCTTCCAGCTTCAATTCTTTGCTTTCTTTTAGTTCTCTTTGTTTTCTGCGCTTCTTCTCTATTTTTTCTCTGCTTTTTTCCTTCAAATCTTTAGTTTGAGAAATGTTGTCAGAATTAGGATTTTCTTTTGGAGTAAATTTCCTGAGTTTGAAAAGGGACAATAGAAATTTAAAAGATAAGAAATTCCATAAAAAAATTATACTTATGCTTAATAATGCTATTGCCACTGCTACTGCGCCTGCTGTTCCAGTGTAATATCTGATCAATCCAGCTCCACATTCAGGAGGAGCTGCAAGGAACTGACCAATGACACCTCCTGATAATGCATAATATGGAGAACTAGAACTACCAATTCCTAAATATTCGGTAATTGACGCAAAATATTGTGGGCTGAGTCCAAATAATATTGAAACTCCAATAATCAGTGAAATTAGAGAGAGTATAAAACTTTTACGACGGTAATAGGGGTTTGGAAAAAAGGCCTGGATTGAGAAAAATAAAAAAAATAAAGAGTAAATATATGCTCCAAGGCCAAATAAGAAAAACATCCCCCTTGATATAAAAGCTCCTGTAATGCCTATTAAGTTTTGGATATGGCCTTCACGACCACCATTTATAATACTTAAATCTTCAGAATGCTGTGATACTAATGATAAGAAAAACAATATTGAAATTAAAAGGAAAAATATCTTCCAAAAGATACTTCCCCTTTCATTTTGGATATCATTAGATGTTTGTTTTTGGTTTTTTGACTTTTGTCTTTTTGTTACCATTTATCTTAGAATTTAATTAAGAATTGGATTAAGCTTGATAAAAATCTTTAATTACTTTATAAATATCATTGTTCTCGATTTTAACAATATTCATTTCTCTTTTTGCATTTTCATAAGAATCAGATGCATGAGCTGTGTTAATCATGATATCAGTACCAAAGTCTCTTCTAATAGTTCCTCCTGGAGCTTTTGTTGGATCAGTTGGGCCTAAAACATTTCTTATTTTTCTTATGGCACCTTCACCCTGGTAAATCAGAATTAAGCATTTTACCTTGCCCGGGGCTGAAAGATCAGCAGATTGGCAATCTTCAGGTCTTACACCAGACATAAATTCAACTAATTGTGAAAATTGGTCATCGGCAAATTCATATCCTACAGATTCAGTTAATATATTGCAAGTTGAGTTGTCTAAATCTATTTCCAGTGTTTTCTCTAGTATTTCTTTAGCCTGTTTTCCAATTCTTGGAGCTAGTTTTTCTCTTAAAGCGTTTTTCACCGGACCATAAAACTCTAAAGCTTCTTCTACAGACATACGGTAAAGTTTGCAACCGACTATACGTAACCCGGTTTTACTTAGCATGTCAATAATATTTCCAGGCCTTGAGCTGGGATATCTCCAGTTATCAGGTTTGATAATAACTAAAGATCTGTGCTTACTGTTTTCGCCGCTCATGAGCGGTTTATCTATAATATTAGGCTGAGAATCCATAAGCTCAGCGAAAATATTAATTGTTTTTGAAGAATTTTCATGAAGAGGTGTAACAATAACTGCAGGTTCAAAATAACGAACAGTTCCATCATTATTTAGTATATAATCAGAATATGTATCTCTTATTGTTTCACCTGTGCGAGTTCCATGCCTTAAATTTCCTACAATATCATAAATCTTTCTTCGAGCATCTTCTCCTTTAAAAAGCAGCATCATTACTCTGCGGTATCTGCCATTATGAGGAGCAAAATTTTCTTTGACATATGAACTTAAAAGTTTTGCAATTTCTATGCTGTCTTCTGATGTTGATTCCATTATATCAGCTGCAAGCTGCTCTACGAAGTTTTCATCTGGTGCTAACATTCTAGCTCCAACTATTTCAAGGTCAGTTCTAGCCAAAAGTCTAGCAATAACTCCACCTGTCCTTGATTTTTGTATAGTATAAGGAGTGATTAAAACATAAGATAATTCCTGGGCCATTTATTAGTTCCTCTTTAAAAATTATATATAATAAATATGTAATAGCAAAACACAGGGTGTTTTGCTATTATCTTAATAAACTCTGTATTTATATTAAAATAAGTGTAACTTAGTTGTTTTTAATAAGTTATTAATCCAATGTGTCAAAGAATTTCTTTAACGGAATGATTTCTTTCATAGCATCAACATTGCAGCCTGTCATGTATAGTCCGTTTTCAACATCTCCACCCCAGGTGGCAAGAAGTGCTTTTGCAATACAAAAAGGGACCTTACCCGGATTACATGTTCTTAAACATCTATAAGGACAGCCGAATTTTTCTCTTTGACCTGAAAGAACACGTTCAACCAATGGAGTTTTAAGGACTCTGACAGGAAGTCCTACAGGACTTTTAATTACAACAACATCATCAGCTGTAGCATTGATATATACTTCCTTGCTTTTTATATCCATACCGGCTTCTTCTGTTATAATAAAAAAAGTACCGATTTGAACAGCATCGTATCCCATTTTTAAGTATTCTTCGATGTCTTCTCTACAGGCAGCTTTGCCTGCGGCAATTATCGGAATATCATATCCAAATTCATCGAGAACTGTTTTTGTTTCTTTGTATAGAATTTCCAATGAGCATGTTTCAGGAGCCTCAAGTTGCTTATAAGTAAATCCTAAATGTCCTCCGCATAACGGACCTTCGACTATTACTGCATCTGGAATTCTGTTATATTTTCTTTTCCAGGCAGATAGCAAAACTTTCAAAGCTCTGCCACCTGAAATAATTGGAATTAATGCGATATTTGCATCTCCTACATATTCTGGAAGAGGAATAGGTAAACCCGCTCCTGATAAGATAAAATCAACGCCTTCCTTCACTGCTGCTCTTATTATCTGTTCATAATTGGAAAGAGCAACCATAACATTAATTCCCAGAGGCCCCTTGCCGTTAGTAAGTTCTCTGGCTGTGCGAATCTCTTCTATTAAGACTCTATTCGATTCATTTACAAAGTCGCTCTTAGATTTTTCAATGTCCCCTAATCCAACACTGGCTATTGTTCCCATTCCGCCAAGATTAATTGTTTCTGCTGCAAGAGTTGAATTTCCAACCCTGACTCCCATGCCTGCCTGAATTATAGGATATTTGACTTCAAAGTCTCTGATTTTAAGTGATGGTAATTTCATGTTATATCCTTGAAAAATATCTAAATAAAAATTTATAAAAAAGTTTTTTGATAAAAAAATAAACTATAAATGTATCAAAGAATTGTCAAACAGCAAATGCTTTTTTAAAAATAAATGATATTAACATGAAAGCTTCTGATTTTTAGAAAGTTAAGTTTTTTAATTATTCTGCTGGTCAAAATATATCGTTTTGGGCAGAATTAACCAACCAATATGGCCTCTTACGCAATACTTCAAAAGTTGAGGTTCATTTGAAAAAAGGCTAAGTATTAAATGAGCAAAGTCATAATCAGCAACCATCATATCTACTTCTGTTAACGTTGGGTTAAAACTGTAAATATAATCAAGAACTTTTATTTGTTGTTTTTTAGTTAATTTCGTGAAATCGCCGTAGAATGCAGCACAAATGTAATATAAGTTCTCACCTTCTTCACCTGCCACATATTCTCCTGGGAGAGTTTTGCCTTTATAGTCACTTAATTCAAATAAGATACTGTCTTGTGGTATTTCTTTCAGTTTTTTTAAAGTTTTGATTGATTCATCAATTCTGCGCATATATATACAGGCTACTAAATACAGTTGTAATAAAGGTATTTTTATCTTTTCTTTTATATCTAACGAAGAGACATAGCCATAAATTTTAAAATATATTCTTCGTGCTTCAATAATAGAGTTAAAAGTATCAGCAAGCAAATAGCCGTTAAGACTGTATATGTTTTCAGCTAATGCTCTAAAAAGATATTTTGAATCAGCAGAATCGGGGTTTAATTTTGGATATTTTTTACATATCATATCCTTAACTAGAATCTGATATGAATCTAAGCTTAATCCGTCTTCAAAGCTAATGTCTTGGGCTATAGGTTTAATGTTAACTTTAGATATAAGAGGAATACCTTTATTGTTTCCAGTTTTGGTGAAATAATCTATATATTCTCCTTTACTGGCGGGAACTTTTTTGCTGGGATCTGTTACTCTTTTACCGGCAGAATCACTTTTGTCAAAAAAATCAGAAGAACCTATATTAGTACTTGTTTTATTATAACTTGCAGCTTGAGTTGTTTTTATGTTAAAAGCCAAAAAAGAAAATAGTGTTAGATTGAATAAAAATATTCTTTTAAAATTAATGATTCTATGCATTTTTTTTCTTTCATTAAAGTAGTTGTTTGAAAAATATATTATTTTGGGTATGTAATTAAAGACTTAAATATTATAATTTTATCATTCGAAATAAAATACACAAGTATTGTCTTTGGCAATATAAAGGTATTTTCTAAAATTGTTTTTATTATGAAAAGTTAAACCTTGGATATATTAGGGCGATTAACTTTTAAAAAACTCTGTTAAGAGCAAAGCTGTTTTTGGAATATATAGCCCAAAGCTAAACTATCTTTAGGTATATAAAATTTGAGAATAATCTTTTATAGATTTATTGAAATCGGGAATAAATAGTACAAGTTAACTAAACCTTAAGTTAAGACTTTTTGTAACTTCAAAGAAAGTTTGATACTATTTTAGTAATATGTACTTAATTTAAATCAGAATAATTTAAGAGGTGTGATACTTATTAAATGAATATTATTACAGAATTGTTTTTAGCATGGCGATATTTCAAACCTAAACGAAATGCTGTTTCAGTAATTACTTTAATCTCAGTCATTGGTGTTGGTTTAGGGGTTTGTGTTTTAATGGTTGTTCTTGCAATTATGACAGGCTTCACTAACGAGATAAAGACAAAGCTACTCGATATTAATCCGCATATATCTATTACCAGCCCTTATGGCGAATATATTAGGAGTCCCCGACGCATTTTAAAAAGAATTGACGAATTGGGAGCTAAGGCTATACCAGTAACTTATGGAGAGGTCCTGGTTCAGAAAAGTGATAAAGTTTTACCTCAAACATTGATTGGTATTGATGTTGATCAGGAGCCTAAAGACGATTTTTTATCAAAATCAATTGTTGACGGGAGTGCTTCTCTGGATAATCCTGGTGATATATTAGTAAGTTATGTTCTTGCTAATAAGCTTAACCTTTTTCTTGGAGATAAAATTTTGGTTCATTCTCCCGGTAAGTTAAAAGATATGGTGAATATTGGGCGTGATGGAAAGATAACAGAAAAAAAGGATAGAGAAGTTTATCTCCCGGGAGAGTTTACGGTTACCGGAATATTTAGTGTAGGTGATTATAATTACGATTCTAAAACTATGATCACAAATCTTAATGATGCTGACGAGCTGTTAGGATATCCATGGGGTGCTGCAACTTTGATTTCTGTTAAAACAAAAGATCCTTTTAATATTGATCCTATCTATAAGAAAATGTTAAAAGCTTTTCCTGGTTACAGGGTTTTGACATGGAAACAAACAAATAAACAGTTTTTAAACGTTCTTGCTGTAGAAAAGAATATGATGTTTTTTGTTTTGATATTTATTGTGCTGGTTGCTGCTTCGAGTATAACAAATACTCTTATAACTGTAGTTGTACAAAAGACAAGAGAAATAGGATTACTTAGAGCTCTTGGAGCAAGTTCTGCTACAATAATGAAAATATTTGTGCTTCAGGGATTTTTTGTAGGTTTTTTTGGTACCTGCTTTGGTTTGGTACTGGGGGGAGTTGTAATACACTGGCGCATGGCAATACTTAAAATATTGTCAACTGTTTTTCATATGGAAATTTTTCCAAAAGAGTTTTATATGTTGAGTGAATTGCCGGCTTCAATAGTTCCGCATGATGTATTATTTATTATTTTATGTACAATAATATTATGCACTTTGGGTGCTCTTATTCCGGCATATAGAGCTGCTAATCTCGATCCTGCAAAGGCATTACGTTATGAATAATCCAGAAAATTTTTTATCTGTTCAGGATATACATTTAACTTACAAGTTGGGTAAAACAAAAATAAATGTACTTAGGGGAGTTAACCTTGATGTGGCAAAAGGTGAGTGGCTTGCTTTGCTTGGAGCTTCAGGCAGTGGTAAAACAACTCTACTTAACATAATTGGGTGTATTGAAAAACCTGATAAAGGAATAATTAAATATAATGATACTAATTTAAATCAGTTATCCAGATTTGGTCGTACAAAGCATAGAAAAGCAAAGATAGGTTTTGTTTTTCAGGCGTATCATTTATTACCTGAACTTACTGTATTAGAGAATGTGAGATTGGCTGCAATGTTGAATGGAGTGAAGCTGAAAGATGCAAATAATATTGCAAAAAAATTATTATCACAAGTAGGTTTAGAGGGTCGATTGAAGCATAAGCCCGGAGAACTTTCAGGTGGAGAGCAGCAGCGTGCAGCTATTGCAAGAGCTTTAGTAAATGATCCCGAATTAATTTTAGCGGATGAGCCAACTGGAAATTTGGATTCTAAAACTGGTACTGAAATACTGGAAGTTTTTGAACAATTGCATAAAATTTATTCAAAAACTATTATAATGGTAACACATGGTAGAGAAACAGCAAATTATGCAGATCGGGTTGTTTCTATAAAAGATGGTATTGTGTTAGAAGATGTTTAAGCTTTTATTAAAGGTAAATAATGCTGTGTGAAATTTGTAAAATAAATCAAGCTACGATTCATATTCAGGAATTTAATAATGGAGAGAAAAAAACTATTCATATATGTGATAGTTGTGCATCAAAAAAGGGGCTTGACCTGATGGGGCAAAAAGGAATTAACATTGCTGAATTCCTATATAAACTTTCTGCATCATCAGAAAAAAAATTACCTTACTCTTCAGAAGAGCATAAATCGGATGAAATGCTTCCTTCACAGAAAATGATTGCAAACATAATTTGCCCAAAATGCGGTTGGGAAAGCAAGAGACTTCAGGAAACAGGACGCTTGGGGTGTGAGGAATGTTATAAAGCTTTTTCTGAAGTTTTAACGAAAACTCTCAGCAGTATGCATAAAGGCATTGTACATACTGGAAAATGCCCTGAAATGTGTGAGAATAGTTCAAGTGTTCTAGTACTTGATATTTTAAATTTACAGAAACAGCTTGAGTTACATGTTAAGCGGGAAGAATATGAGGAAGCTGCCAAATTAAGAGATCGTATTAATGAACTACAAAAAGATTTAGATACTGAAAATAATGGATAATATTGAAATTGATAAATTATATTCATCTCCTCTCTGCTGGCTTACAGATAATGATTTTGGAGGTAACATTGCTATTAGCTCCAGAATAAGACTGGCGAGAAATATTTCTGGGTTTACATTTCCAATTAATTCATCGGGAATAGATAAAAATCAGGTTTATTCCCTTGTAGTCTCTGCAATTCAGAAAAATAGAATATTTGATGAATTTACTGAAATTAATATCTCATCTTTAACTGATCTAGAAAGAGAAATCCTTTTAGAGCGTCATTTGATTAGTCGTGAGTTTTGTATAGGTGATGACGGCAGTAATTTGATTATTGGCGAATCTGAGTCTTTTAGTCTTATGGTAAATGAAGAAGATCATATAAGACTTCAGGTTTTGGAGCCTGGTATGTCACTTAGAAAAGCCTGGTCTATTATTGATGATATAGATAATAATTTTAGTAAAAATATTTCATATGCGTTCAATAAAACTTTAGGATATATGACTTCCTGTCCAACAAATATTGGAACAGGAATGCGTGCTTCGATAATGCTTAATTTGCCTGGATTGGCGTTGGCAGGTTATATTAATGCTGTTATTCATGGGCTTGCAAAGCTTGGCCTGATGGTTAGAGGGTTGAATGGAGAAGGTTCGGATAGCATTGGTAATTTATATCAGGTATCAAATCAAAGTACTTTGGGCGAAACTGAATCTGAGATAATTCAGTATCTTGAGAACATTATTATTCAAATCATTAACCATGAGAAAAATGCAAGATTAAAACTGATCGAAACAAAGCCGAATTTTCTGCAGGATTATATTGGAAGAGCATACGGCGTTTTAAGGTATTCATATATTTTATCAACTAAAGAAGCACTTAATGCCTTGTCGGCAATTCGTATGGGGGTAGATTTGAATATGTTCAGAACCGTTGATATAAAAAAAATAAATGAATTGTTCGTTGCAGTACAACCTGCACATTTACAGAAATATTCATCAAGAACTTTAAGTTCTCAAGAAAGAGATATTTTAAGAGCTGAAATTGTTAGGCAGAAGCTTATATAATAAATAATAACCTCATAGGAAATAGTTTAGTGGAACTTAGTATTGCTATCATTTTATCTTTCCTTGAAATTACTTTTATAACGTGTGGACTTCTTCTCCTGCATGGGTTGAGAAATCAAATAGGAAAAACAGCATTTTATGTAGCACTTGGAGCTTTATTTGTTTTCATCCAAATGGTAAGTACAGCTGAACTTAAAGTAGTTGTCGGTTATTCAGGGGCAGATTTTTATATTGCTAATTCTATTTTGTTTTTGCCGCTATTAGCTGCTGTTATGGTGGTTTATATTACTGAAGGAACAATTGTAACTCAGCGACTTATTATAGGTGCTGTTGTTGTTCTGATTTTCTATATTTATGTTTCATATATTACATCAGTGCAATGTTCCTGGCACGGTTTTAGGATATCTCAGGGACCAACAGCGAACTCGCTTGAGTATTTATTAGGTAGAAGTCTTGTCAATATGACAGGACTTACTGCGGCATTAGCATTAGATCTATTTTTGATTCCAATATTTTATCAGAGGCTTCGTAATCTGGGAGCAAGAGTGTTTTTTGCTGTACTGGGTTCATTAATGCTGACACAGATTGTCGATTCGCTAGTTTCTCTTACCATTTCATACTGGGGTGATCCGCAATGGTGGATTCAGATTAGTTCTACGTATATTGCAAGAGCTTTTGCAACAATATGGTTAAGTTTTATCATTAGTCTTTACCTTACCAGGGTTGAGGAAGATATTTTCGGTCAAAGCAGAAAAACACTGGATATTGTGTTTTCGTTCCTGGGTGATAGCAGAAGAGCTCAAGCTTTACAGCAGAACCTTATTGAATGGGAAGGGCGCTATCGCATGGTTATTGAAAATGTAAGTGATATGATTATGATTCTTAGTAAGAATGGTAGTATTCTTGATGCTAATCCCTCTGCTTTGAAATTTCTTAGTCTTGAATCTAATGAAAAATTAATTAACAGGTCTTTTTTTGATATAGTTGATACCTTTAAAGTTTTACCATGTATGTGGGAAAAACTGTGGGAAGATAAAGATGAGGTTGCCGGTATAGATTTAGAAGATAATACTCCAAGTCAAAGAATTACAATGAAAAGCTGTAATAATGAAAATATTGAACTTGATGCTTCATTTTCAAAAATAAATATTAGAAATAAGCCTGTTCTTATTGTTGTTTGTCGTAATTTTACAGAGCAAAATAGATTGGTAAAAGAGAAAGATGAACTAAAAGAACAATTATATCATGCTCAGCGAGTTGAATCTTTAGGAAGATTAGCTGGTGGAATAGCTCATGAATTTAATAATATATTACATGCTTTGCAGGGACACATTGATATTATTTTATTGTTTAGTAAGATTAAAGACGAATCTGCTAAAAAACATTTAAACAGTGTTATGGGGCTTGTAGAAAAGGCAGGTAATATTACTGTTCAGCTTTTAGGATTTGCAAGAAAAAGCAAATATCAGGAACAAATTATTGACCTTCGTGATGTTATTGATGGTACAAAAGAGATGTTTTTACCTTTAGCTCACAAGCAGATAGAGCTTTTAATTGATGTTCCGGAATATGAATGTCAGGTGAAAGGAGATACTCTTCAATTACAGCAGGTTTTTTTGAATTTATTAATAAATGCAATGGATGCGACTGAAAAAAATACTGATAAACCTAAAAGAATTTCTCTTGTGCTTAAAAAAGCGCTAAAATTTCCTGAGGACTGGAAACCTTTAAAAGCTGATGCTGAACCTGATGATTACTTTCAGATTATTGTTGAAGACAATGGCAGCGGTATGGATAAAGATACTATGAACCAAATATTTGAGCCATTTTTTACTACAAAAGAAGTAGGTAAAGGCACTGGAATGGGGTTGGCAATGGCTTATGGGGAAATATCGAATCACAATGGTTTTATGCATGTCAAGAGTCAAATTGATTTAGGAACTGCATTTTTTATTTATTTGCCGATTTTAACAGAAAAAGATAGAGAAGAGCTTTCAAAAAGATTAAACTTACGTAAAACAGTAAGTGTTGCCGGGAAAGTATAGTTATTTAATTATGAATTTAAAAAATAAAAAAGTGTTGGTTACAGGAGGGGCTGTTCGAATTGGTGAGTGTGTCTGTAGAATCTTTGCTGCCGAAGGGGCAAATGTAATTATTCATTATAATAAGTCTGAGGCTGCTGCTCTAAAACTTTTTAGTGATATTGGAGGAAAGGAACATGGGCATTCGTTAACAAATGGAGATTTAACTTCTCAGACTTATCTTATTGAGCTGATGTCTACTTTTGATGATATTGATATCATTATTAATAATGCATCTGTTTTTGATAATATGCCTATTATTGAAGAAGATTTATTATCTGCAAGAAAGCAATTTGAAATAAATTTCTGGACTCCTTTAACTTTGATGCAGCTTTTTAGAAAACAAAAACCTGAAAATGGATTAATAATAAATATTTTAGATCAGAGAATCTTTTCGCATGGAAAAAATGATGGTTCATATTTATTATCAAAAAAAGTTTTAGCTGAAACAACTTCAATGTTAGCTTTGCAATGGGCTCCGGAGATAAGAGTAAATGGAATTGCTCCGGGAATTGTTATTCCACCTTTATCGTTACCAAACTCAAAGATGGAAAAATCAATAGCTGCTGCTCCTTTGAAAAAAACAACAAATGTGAAAGAAATTGCAGATGCATGTTTATTTATAGCTAAAAACGATAGTATTACAGGGGAAATTATAACTATTGATTGCGGTATGCATCTTGTAAATCAATAATATTGATTGTAAGTAATTTTGTTTTTAATACTTTATTTGCTTTATTCCTCTAACTTTGGTTTGGGGCAGTTTTTTTGCTATATTGATTAATTCTTCATTGCTATAAGTTGAGACTTTTAATAGGTCATCATCCAATATTTCTGCAGGATTAAATTGTTGAAGAGTCCATTCTTTTACTCCAAATAAATCCAATTCTTTTCTCATAGTGAATAAATCATCTTCAGATAAAAGTGCTTTGTGAACTGTGGTTCTTATATCATATGGAATTTCATGTTTTACTGCATATGAAATAGTTTTCTGTACTTCTTCTCCGGGATTAGACATATTAATACGTGTCATTTCATGATATCGGTTAATAGGGCATTTAAAGTCAATGCCAAGATAATCCAGACATTTTTCTGAATGAAGTTCTTTTACAGCATTTGAGTTTGATGCGTTTGTATCAAGCTTAACCGAAAATCCCATTTCTTTTATTTTTTTTGAAAAAGAAAGTAAATTTCCTTTTAAAGTGGGTTCTCCGCCGCTTATTACTACTGAGTCCAATTTATTCTTTCTTTTTTCTAAAAAACTGAAGAAATCTTTTTCTGATATTTGCGGTTGACTTCCAGGGTCTACTACTAAAAACGGGTTATGGCAGTAGGGACATGTGAAATTACAATTGCCTACAAATATTATGCAGGCAACTTTTCCTGGATAGTCAATTAAAGTAAACTTATTGATGCCACGAATATTCATGCAACATTTACTTTTTCCTGAGTTTGTTGAATATTGTATGCTCTACGGTCTTTAAATTCTTCTCTTTTTCCTTTGTTCCAGCTTCTAACTGGTCTCATGTAGCCTGTTACTCTTGAATAAATTTCACATTTACTACCACATTTTGCCATCTCTGCTCTCCTTTTTTAACTTAATGGTTATGGTCAGGTTATTTTATTATTAATTTATTGAGGTAATTGCAAAACGCAGTGTGTTCCGGTTTTGACTGAGCAAAACCCTCCAGTGCTTAATTCAAAGTGGAGGGAAACGCTCCGTCGTTTCCGTTTCCAGCGTTCTTTTTGCAATCAGCTCTATTATTATCCTATTACTTTTAAATGTGTAGGTTCTGAAGAAAGTTCATAAGGGCATTCCTCATGCTCTCCAGGAATATAACCGTGTATTGGACATATACTGAACGTAGGGCTAATTGTAAAATAAGGAATTGCATAAGATTCAGCAATACGTTTCACCAAAGTTGCCACCTGATCTGGATCTTCTATTCTTTCACCAATAAATCCATGAAATACTGTTCCGCCTGTATAACGCTCTTGCAAAGGTTCCTGAAGGTCCAATGCTTCAAAGATATCATCAGTATAACCCACAGGAAGCTGTGACGAATTTGTATAATAATAATTTGTATCTCCGGCACATAAAATTTCAGGATATTTTTTCTTGTCTATTCTGGCTAAACGAAAGCTTGTTCCTTCTGCCGGAGTTGCCTCTAAATTATAAATATGGCCTGTTTCTTCCTGGTAATCTGCTATTCTATCTCTCATGAAGTCTAAAACTTTTATGGAAAATTTCATTCCTTCAGGATCAACAATACTGCATCCTAGGAAATTAAGGCATGTTTCATTAAGTCCAACCAGGCCTATTGTGTTAAAATGATTATCTAAGGTATCAAGATATATTTTTGTATAAGGCAGCAAGTCATTGTCCAGATAGCGCTGTACTGCTTTTCTCTTAATTTCCAGAGACTCTTTTGCTATATCCATTTGATTGCTTAATCTTGCAAAAAATTCATTGTCCGTATCTGCCAGATAGCCTATTCTAGGCATATTTATTGTTACGACCCCTATAGAACCGGTTTGTTCTCCCGAACCGAATAAACCGCCGGTTTTATTTCTTAATTCTCTTATATCCATTTGCAGGCGGCAGCACATACTTCGTACATCGCCTGGATCAAGATCACTTTTTATGAAATTCTGGAAATAGGGAAGTCCATATTTTCCTGTAACTTCAAATAACAGGCGGGCATTTTCTGTATTCCAATTAAAATCTTCGGTAATGTTATATGTTGGAATAGGGAAGGTGAAAACTCTTCCATCTCTGTCTCCACCAGACATTATTTCCAAAAAGGCTTTATTTATCATATCCATCTCTGGCTGATAATCGCCGTAATATTTACCATCCAGTATTTTTCCGCCGATAATAATTGGGGTTGTTTTGAGATCTTCAGGTACAACCCAGTCAAACGTTAAATTTGTAAACGGTGTTTGTCCCCACCTGCTGGCTATATTTAAACCAAAAACAAATTGCTGCATTGCTTGTTTGACATCTTTATAATCAAGCTCATCTTCTCTGATAAAAGGAGCAAGTAATGTATCAAAAGAACTGAACGCCTGTGCTCCTGCCCATTCAGTTTGAAGAGTGCACATGAAATTGACAATTTGTCCTAAAGCTGTATCGAAATGCTTCGCCGGAGACGCGCTCGCACGTCCTTCTCTTCCTCTAAAACCTTCTGAAAGAAGAAGTCTTAAGCTCCACCCCGCACAATACCCAACTATTCCACATGATAGGTCATGAATATGAAGATCTCCATCCGAATGTGCATTTGCGATTTCTTGTGAATATATATTCTCCAATGTGTAGTTGGCTACAACTGAGCCACTGATATGGTTTAATAAACTTGCAAATGAATAGCCGGCATTGGAATTTTCATTTACGCGCCAGTCATTTCTGTCAAGATAATTACCCACTAAATCCTGTATGTCCATCATAAGTTCACGGGTTTTTCGTAAGTTCTCATGCTGGGCACGATAAAGGATGAAAGATTTAGCAGCTTTTGTTAAACTTCTGCGGATGAAAGCTGTTTCTGCGAGGTCCTGAAGTAATTCAATATCCGGTACATCAATTTTATCTTTATATTCTTCAAGAGATTTTATTACGTCGTTGCATATTGTCTTTGCCAATTTTGGATTTGCAGTACCTGCTGCACGTAATGCTTTTTCTGCAGCAAGGGTAATTCTTTCGGGTTCAAAGTCTGCTATTCTCCCATCTCTTTTTCTGATTTTAGTGTACGGTAAATTTGACATGAAAATACAACTCCATCTAAGTTTTTTTCAATTATCTGAATATATAAAATGATTAAATTTGGAATATAGTGTTTTGATTATCTAACCATATATATAGTGTATGATGAGAGATAAAGCAACTATATATTGTGGAAAATTTGGGAAAAAGATTTTTTCTATGTTTATAATATGTTGGTAAAATGTCAATAGTTTGTTGGTAAAAAAATATAGTTTTTATAAGTTTCTGAAATGCTAAAATTTATAACTATTTTTCTCTTTTTTTAGAAAATGCTATTGACATTATTGAAGGGGGTTTGATTGTTTATTGCTCGATATTTTTTTAAATATATAATATTTGCTGCAATAAGACTGTTCCTATCACTGCTGCTGTTTCTACTCTCATTATCCAGTTGCCAATAGATAGTCCATGAAAGTTAGCATTTTGCATAATGTTTAGTTCTTCTTTAGAAAAACCGCCTTCCGGGCCGACAAACCATGCAATATTAGTAGTGCTGCTTATATTTAGTGAGAGAGATGAAGGTTTAGTGAAATCTGTTGAACCATAAAATGCTGTTATTTTGCAATCTGAGATGTTCTCTACTGCTTCTTTAAATGTTATGCATGAGGCGATTTTGGGTATGAAGGGATTGTGTGCCTGTTTGCAGGCTTCTATTAATTTTGTTTCCCATTTTTCTACAGCATCTCTTTTTTGAGGAAGAGCTACTGAGTTTTCAGTAAGAATTGGCTGGATTGACCATACTCCGGCTTCTGTGCACTGAGAAAGCAGTAAGTCCATTTTCTGTTTGCGGGGAGGGGCTACATAGAGATGGATTTTTACTTTTGGCTGTTGGTGTTGATGTTTTTTTTCTATTTTTATTACTTTGTTATTTTCTATTATTGCTTCAGCACTATTTCCTATGCCGTCTATTAAAAGAATTCTGGTATTTGGTTTAGCTCTAAGAACTGAAAATAAATGTTTTTTGTCAAAATCGCTTAGATCAGCATAGGTACTATTCAAATTTTCACAGTAAAAACAGCGCATTGTTAAGGTTTAAATTTTTTTGGTTTTAGTTAGTGCTCATCTGAAAAGGGTATTCGATTTGTTTTGAATAGAAAATTTGTATGAGTTCACGGCTTTAGCTGTGAAAAATACGCTTGATGAAAGACACAGCTAAAGCTGTGAACTCATACAGATAATATAAACTTGCATTCATAATTTAAATTTTCTACTCAAAACCGGACTTTATATAGTTTTAATCCTTTTTTTTTGATATGTTCTGGTTTGGGCTTGTCTTGAAAAGGGGTTCACTTAAGTTTTTTGAACTCGAAAAAACACAACTGCCATTTTGAACATACTTAAAGATGTATTCAGTTTATGTTAGTTGGCATAAAAAAAGTTCGCTATAAAGCGAACTTTTTGATACTATTTTTCTAGCAATTTTTAACGTAATACGTTTGAGCCGCAAACTTCATTAAGTTTGGCTCTTGAATTTGCTACGTTAATAACTGACTGGATATGTGCTGATTCAGCTCCCACAAGAATGTTCTGAGCTTCATTAAGTGTGGTAATGTCAGTATTACCGGCATTATATTCTTCTTTAATAAGATTTCTTCGTTCAAGTGAAAACTTCATGATTTTTGCACGAATTTTTCTATGTGTTTCATCTGCCAGTAAGTTCACATAAGCACTTCTAACTTCTTTTACAACAGTTATCCATGTGTTCATCAATGTTTCCTGTTGTGAATCTACTGCTGCCTGTGCTGAACGTACAGCGGCTATTCGTGCTCCACCCTGCCAAATACTCCAGCCAACTGTAAATCCATAGCCGTAATTTAAGTCCTGTCCTCTAGGGCTAGCTTGACTAGATCCCCAGTTACCGTTTCCGCCGCCAGTTCTTTTATATCCATAATTCATAGCAAGGTCAACCGTTGGAGAGAATGCACCCCATGTTGAATAAAGAGAGTATTTTAACTTGTCAAGTTCTAATCTTGCTGATTTAAGGTCTGGTCTTTGTGCAATAGCCAAGTCAAGATAAAATTCAACATTAAGTGAATATTCCTCATTTTCTGAAACTTCTATTGCAGGGAATTGTGTTTCTTCTGGAAGGTCAGCTGTTGTCAATCCCAATAAGGCAGCTAATGCATAGCGATTAATTTTATAGGCTGCTGTATCAGAAATGACTTGGTCCTGAGCCTGGGCTTTGTAGATTCTATAGTTGAGGAGGTCAGCAAGAGAACTTGCACCGGCATTATATTTGAGTTCACTGTCTTTTAACTGTTGTTCCTGGAAAGCTTCGTCAGAAAGATCAATCTGAATCTGTGCACGTGCGAGTAGAATTGCGTTATATGATTCAGTGATTAGATAAATAAGCTGTCTGCGATAATCTCTGTCAAGTTCTTCTGCGCTTAATGCTGAAGCTCTGGCTGCAAGTACTCCCATCGTTGTCTGGAGTCCATTGAAAACATTCCAAGTTGCGCTTAAACCGCCTGACCATGGAGTGCTGACGCTGTTAAAAGGTTGCGTTGATGTTGAACCGTTTGTTCCAAAATTGTTTGATTGAGTTTGATCAGCACCAAAACTTGCTGATAACTCTGGTGAATAACCAGCTAATGCTGTGTAGAATGAAGCCCATGCAGTTACAATTGCAAGATGTTTCTGTTGGTAGGTAGGATTATTTGTTAATCCAATCCTGATTGCTTCATCAAGACCCAGAATTCTGTCCGCAGGAGGGATTACCTGCTGTTCTTTCATTGTTTCTGCAGTGTAGTTATCCGCATGGATAATTGGTGGTGGCGGCTTATGTGATACACATGCCGAGGTTAAAGTTAGAGCGACAACGCCTGCTGTAAGTAAAGCTGACTTAAATAGATTCACGCTATACTCCTTTCGTAAATTACTCTTGTTTATTTCTTATTTTAAATTAGACAGCAAAAATAGTTCTGGAATTATTTATAACTGTTAAATTATGCTTAAAGCTTTCATCAGTTATAATTATCAAGGCTGAAAATAGATGATACTGACAAAGTTTCAGTATTTTGTCTCTATTAAAGCAGTCCTCTTCTTCCATTATTTTTCGATTATATTATATTATCTGATAAAAAGCTATACATTTATTAATAATATTTTTAATTTTTTTAAATAATTTTTATATGATAGGAAAATAATATGTTAAAAGAAAATCCTGAATACAATGTGGTTATGTGCAGATATAGTGAAATTGCTCTTAAAGGTAAGAATCGCTGGAGATTTGAGCAAAAAATGATTGATAGAATTAATCGTTTACTTAATAAATTCAGCTTTTTAAAAGTTAAAAAAATCAGAGGGAGAATATTAATTCATTATAATGACTTTAAGGTTTTCAGTCCTGATGAAGTTGAATTTATTTCTGAATCATTAGGATATGTTTTTGGATTAGATTCTTTTTCTTTTGCTGTAAGGAGTAAATCTGTTTATGATTCGATTTGTGAAATTGTAAAAAACAATTCCGTTCCGGTAATAAAAAAAATAACCAAACTTTTAAAGACTGATGCTTTAACATATAGAATAAGAGTGAAAAGAGCAGACAAAAGCTTTCCTATGTCAACTAAGAATATTGAAATAGGACTTGCAGAACTTGTTTATTCTTTTAATAAAACTTTTTCCGTAGATCTCAGTGAAAGAGCTGATTTTTCTGTTTTTTGTGAAATTCATAAAGATGAAACTTTTATTTTCTTTGACAAGTTAAAAGGTGCCGCAGGGTTGCCGAGTGGAAGCAATCCCCCTGTTTTGACACTGCTGTCTGGGGGATTTGATTCTCCTGTTGCTGCCTATATGATGATGAAGCGTGGGGTATTTAGTGATTATCTTACTTTTCACAGCTATCCTTTTACTCCTAAAGCTACAGTTGAAAAAACAAAAAAATTAGCGGAAGTATTAAATAAGTATCAAGGCAATAGACGTCTATTTGTATGCAACTTTTTAGAAGTTCAGAAAGTTATTTGTGCTGATACCTATGAAACATTTAGAACAATCTATTACAGAAGATTTATGTTCCGCCTTGCTGAAAAAATTGCATATAAAAATGGCAATAAAGCTTTAGTAACAGGTGAATCTGTAGGGCAGGTTGCCAGTCAAACTATTGTAAATTTAGAAAACATTGCAAATGCTATAGATATGCTGGTACTTCGTCCGCTAATCGGTATGGATAAAATTGAAATACTCAGGCTTGCTGAAAAAATAGGAACATTCGACATATCGAAAGAACAGGTGCCGGATAGTTGTACAGTGTTTTCTCCCTCAAATCCAAGTACAGGAGCTCCAAAAAGAATGATATTGGGAGGAGAGAAGAGATTGAATATTGACGAGCTCGTTGAAATTGCTTATAATAATACAGTATCGATTGATGTAGAAAGTGGAGAAGAAGTTCCACTAAATGAATTGTTTAAGTGATTAAAACATAGTAATTCCTTAATCTAATGTTTTTAGCAATATCAGGATTGGAATAATGAGGTATCTCAATGAATGAAGAAAATAGTAAATATATTCCGAAAAGAAAGGTAGATGTGAAAATTTTAATAGAAAATGCACATTTTCCTAAAGATTATATAGTTTTTTTAAGAGTGGAAGAGGACACTGAGGAATCAGAAACCCTTGAAGAATTTCTTCATGAAGATAACCGACTTTTCCTTCCTATTATTCACAAAAGTAACGATACATTTGAATTAATGAATATAAATAACATTATTTATATAAAAGAAACGGTAGAAACAGAGGCTGAATCTGAAAGACCGGTGACATTAACACTAAAAAATAATACGAGATTAAAAGTTGAAATTCCAAAGAATGCTATCGATGATAGGATTTCAGATTTTCTAAATACTAAATCAAATTTTATTGAATTTATTACAGAGGATGGGTTTGCCATTTTTATAAATAAACATAAAATTGCGATGCTTCAGGAAAAATGTACTTATTAAGCTTTTTCTGAGCATTATATGTCTTTTAAAAGGTGAACTTTCCTTCTTTATATATATTGTTTATTTTATCTGATACTTATAAGTCTATATTATTTCAGGAATTATTTGCATTAAAATCTCAATTTCATTACTACTATATTTGTGACGAAGAGGGCTGCTTTGCAAATAACAAAAAAATTAGATATACCGAAGATATTTCTGGTTTTGGTTTGTTTTACTACAGGTAACTTCGATAACTTCTTAATTTTTTTGTCAGGTGTCAGTTAAAATGCACCAGTAAAGGTCGAATCAAAATGCACCACTTTAAGTAGTATAAATTATAATATTTTCTATCAAAGAACTATTATTTTGATAGGAGGTATTTATGTCTAACTATTTGAAGGTAAGTATGCAAGAGACAATAAATTCGCTTTATGGGAAAGGTTGGTCCCAGCGACGAATAGCCAGGGAGTTAGAAGTAAACCGCAGAACAGTTAAGAAATACATCCTTAACAACCATTCAAAATGCACCATTTCGACCACCGGGTCTTCAGTTGAGATTTCTGAAAAAGATACTTCAAAGTGCACCAATTCGACCATCGGGTCTTCCAGTGCCGGTCGTTAAAGTCTTTGTTCTAAATTTTCAGATTACATTCTCAGAGGACTTGAGAAGAATTTAACAGCCCAAAGAATATACCATGACTTAGTAAGCACGTATGGATTTACAGGGAGCTACCAATCCGTAAAAAGACATGTAAGGAAGCTTAGCGATAATCTGGAGCTACCATTCAGGCGAATGGAAACAAGTCCCGGCAAAGAAGTTCAGGTAGACTATGGTACAGGTGGATGGATTTACGATAAAGGTGGGAAACGTAAGAAAACCCATTTATTTCGAATAGTATTAAGCTGTAGTCGCAAAGGTTACAGCGAAGTAACGGAAACACAGGATACTGAAAGTTTTTTACGTTCATTAGAAAATGCTTTTCGTTATTTTGGTGGAGTTCCGGAAACTGTAGTGGTCGATTATGTGTCTAGACACATAATCAATATTATGTTCCCAGTATTATTATGTTGCCTTTAGTTCTCTTACGTATCTGGTATTCAGCTAATTTATCATAAATTTAGAGAACATAATTTTTAGAGAGAACGAAGCCATTCAAGTACTGATGGATCATCCCTCCATATAGCTTTTCCGGGGTACTCTTCTGAAATAATTGAAGGAGGTCTACATGCTTGTAAGGCAGTTTCTTTCATTTTTAAATTTATTTCAGCATAACGATTTGTTGTATCTATGCTCACATGCCCCAGCCAGCCTCTAATTACATTTATTTCTACACCTGACTCCAAAAGATGAACAGCTGTTGTATGGCGAATAATATGAGGTGAAATATTCACCTTTCTACCTGATTTTTCTTTTGAAAAGCACTTAGTATGTTTTCGAACAATTTTATAAATACCATATCTTGTCAAGCCTTTCCCGTTTTGTGATAGGAATACAGATGAATTAACAATTAAGCTCAGAGCTTGAGAAAACGTGAGCCAAGTTGGTAGTTAATAGCATTATGTGAATTTTCGTAGCGACATTTGTCGACACTAAGTTTTAATACTGTCGCCAAAGTGTGCATAACTTTTAAATTTTTGATATGATTTTCTGAAGGTCTAATATATACGTGGGAGAAAATAAAAGGTCTCAGACCCCCCGGCATGTTTTAATATCACCAATATTTTTATAGCTGAAAAGAAAATAATATAAAATAAGTAATGGCTTGCCAGATTAATAGTATAAGATACTGACAGTATACTAAGTGTTTATGGTGGTATGACAGAATAAAACCTGAAAAAAGGTAGTATAAAAGTATGATAGATATTTACACAGCCAACAAAACATAAAATATTAAAACACTATAAATACCTATTAATCAATAATTTAAAGATGGTCGGGATGAGAAGATTCGAACTTCCGACCTTTTGACCCCCAGTCAAACTTGCTTAACCACATTATTTATTTTTTTGTTTATAATTTGTTTATAAATACTTGTTTTTATTTTATAATATTGACTTATTAAGACAATAAGAGACTGAGAAGTAATTAACTAAAAAGAAAAGAGCTGTCAACTTAAATATTTTACGTTTAGCAGAGGTCTTTGAATTTGTAATTATGATGCTAATGAGATAAGAGTAGAGGTAATATCACTACATAAGGGTAATAGTAAGGGTAATAATTAAAATTATTGCTTGATTATTCTGAAAATTGACTATAATTATATATGTGTAATTAAGGTTAAAAAAAAATAGACACTAGAATACTTTCCATGAATACATTTAAAATTTTTGAAAAAGAATTGAAACAAATCCCTTTAGCAACAACTTGGATGTTGAATGATATTGCAGAGATGAAGGGACGTCAACAATTATACACGAATCAGTCACCCCATACTTTAAAGGTATTGAAAGAAAATGCTGTTATTGAGAGTTCTGTTTCATCAAATAGAATTGAAGGAGTTGAAATTGATAAAAAGAGAATTGGCACTGTTATATTTGGTAAACAGCATTTAAAAGATAGAAATGAAGAAGAGGTTCGAGGATATAGAAACGTTTTAAATTTAATTCATTCTGACACAAAAAGAAAAATATTATCAATAGAAAGTATCTTAAAAATGCATCAGGTAATGAGAGGCGATTTTTGGGATGCTGGAAAAATTAAAGAGGAAGATTCAAATATAATTGAAACGTTTCAGGATGGCAGTCAAAGGATACGTTTTAAGACAGTTTCTGCAAGAGAAACTCATTTGTATCTGGAACAGGCACTATCAGGTTACGAAAGAATGTGCATAAACAATAAGATAATACCGGAATTAATTGGAGTTGCTGCTTTTAATCTTGATTTTTTATGCATACATCCATTTAGGGACGGAAATGGTAGAGTTTCAAGACTTTTGTTGTTAAATGAGATGTATCGTTTTGGTATTGAAGCTGGGCGTTATGTTAGTTTGGAGAAAATTATCGAGGATACTAAAGAGCAATATTACGATACGCTAGAAGTTTCTTCTCAAAAGTGGCATGAAGGAAAACATGATCCATGGCCTTATATTAACTATGTACTGTTTATAGTAAAAGAATTATATAAAAGCTTTGAAAACAAATTCAAAAGTATTCAAAATTATAAAGGTAGTAAAACAGAAACCGTAATAAATGCTATAAATTCATTCAATAAACCTTTTTCTATTAGAGAACTGGAGTTTAAATCTCCTGGTGTCAGCAGAGAAATGATTAGGAAAGTGTTAAAGGATTTAAAAAGTCAAGAATTAATTTACTGTGAAGGTAAAGGACCAGCTGCTCTATGGATACTAAAAAAACATATAAAACAATAAAAGAAGATTTAACTCAATTTGCCAACAAATACTTTAGTGAAGACAAGGAAATTATTTCATTTCTATATAAGCTTCTTGATGAATTAAAGGAAGATGAATTTTTAGATATATCTCGTGGAAAACCTGAAATATGGGCTTCTTCAATTATTTTGATTATTTGTAGATTAAATTATTTATTAGACAAATCAAAAACTGGAAGTTTAGAAGGCTTAAATACTATTTGTGATTTTTTCAAAACAAATAAACATACAGTAGGAAACAAGGCATCACAAATTCAGAATGAGCTGGATTTGAATATGGGTAATGAAGACTATTCAAGAGAAGAAATTGCAGATAGCATAAATATTATTCAACTACCAAATGGGTTTGTTATCACAATTAAGCATTTTAAAGAGATAGAAAGTATGGTTGGGCAACTAACTCGTAAAAATTTTGACAAGAAGTTTGCTGAATATCATGAATTATCAGAAAGAAAAAGAAAAGAAGAAAAACGCAAAATAGAAGCAGAACAATTAAAATATGGAAAAGAATTACAGGCAAAACGTTTAGTAGAAATGGATGAACGAGCTAAGCTTGCACATGAAGAAAAACAACGAAAACTAAAAGAGAAATGGGATCAAGAGAAAGAAAATCAACCTGATTTTCTTGACATGTTAGGCTTGGAATAATAAACATTGAGATTAATTATGGATATAAGCATAAGTAAAATTATAGAAAAAGGTGAAGGCAGAACAGTAGAATTCAAGGAGAAACTGCCTAAAAGCGATACTTTAGTTAAAAGTATTATTGCATTTGCCAATGGTGCCGGAGGAAAAGTTCTAATTGGAATTGAAGATAATACAAAACTTATCAAAGGCTTAAGTGATAGGGAATGCTCAGAATATACTGATAAAGTTATAAATAGTGTTTATGATCTTTGTTATCCAATAATTAGACCTGAAATTTATCGTTATTCAATAGATGATAAAGGAATATTAGTTGTAAATATTTATCCGGGTGGAAGTTTGCCTTATTATCTGAGAAAAGAGGGTAGAGAAAATGGAGTTTATATAAGAATTGGTTCTCATAATAAAAAAGCAGGACTGGAAGAAATACAGGAACTTGAGCGTAAGTCCAGAAATATTTCTTTTGATGAAATTGAAGATTTTGATGCAGATTTAGTAGATTTAGATATTGATAAGTTGTCAAAAGATTTTTATGAATATACTGAAAAAAAACTTTCCAAAAATGAACTGATTAACCTAAAAATTTTAAAGAAAAACGGAGGTTTGGAAATTCCGACTATTGGAGGCTATTTACTAGCGGGGAAAAATCCGGATAAATATTTCCAGTCAGCAATAAAATGTGCCCGTTTCAAGGGAGCAACTACTGATATTTTCATTGATCGAAAAGAATTTCGCGGCCCTTTATATGAGCAAGTTGAAAATGCTATGAAATTTCTCATGACCCATATAGAGCTTTCAGGCAAGGTAGAGGGAATTCAGAGGGTCGATAAATATTCTGTTCCAATTAAAGCTTTACGTGAGGCCGTAATTAATGCTGTTGCTCATCGTGACTATTCAATCAGTGGAGCCGATATAAAAATTGCTGTGTTTGATGATATTGTAGAAATTACATCTCCTGGATTAATGCCTGGAGCTTTAACTTTAGATGACATTGGCAGTGGACGTTCAGAAATCCGAAATAAAGTTATAGCCCGTTTTTTCAGGGAAATTAATTTTATTGAGCAGTGGGGAACAGGTTTTAAGAAGATAATTTCTATTTGTGAAGAGGCTGGATTACCTAAACCGGAATTTTATGAAAAGGGAGGTTTTTTCCAAATTGCTTTCAAAAAGCTTACTGAAACGAATGGGGGATTAAAACAGAATGCTTCAGTAGAGAATGATGTTGGCGGATTAAATGGCGGATTAAATGGCGGATTAAATGGCGGATTAAATGGCGGATTAAATGGCGGATTAAATGATTCTCTCAATAAGCTTATTGCCTTAATAGCAAATTCTCCGGGAATAAAAGCAAAAGATCTTGCAGGGATTCTTGACAGATCAATAAATACTATCGAAAAGCAAATCAAGCAGTTAATTGATAAAGAACTTATTGAACGTCGTGGTAGCCGTAAAACAGGCGGATATTATGTAAAATGAGCAAATAATCATTCTCATAAAAAAATTACCAATTAAACAACATAAACCGTAAACCATTGAGGTTGATAAATGAATTATGAATTAAATAAAAACAATTATAATGCTCTTATTTCTGACATAGGTAATTTATTTAACACTGGAAGACAAAAAGCTTTTCAAAGAGTCAATAAAATTTTAATTGAAACATACTGGAATATCGGAAAAAGAATTGTTGAATTCGAGCAGGCTGGAAAAGAAAAAGCTGAATATGGAAGCGAGCTTTTGAAAAAATTATCTAAAGACCTAAAAAACCTTTATGGAAGAGGCTTCAGTAAATCAAATATATACTTAATGAGACAATTTTACATCCAATTCCCAAAATTCCAGACACTGTCTGGAAAATTGAACTGGTCTCATTATGCTGAACTCGTTTCTGTTTCAGATGATCTTGCCCGTTCCTTTTACTTTAATCAATGTTTGAATGAAAATTGGTCTGTAAGAGAATTAAAAAGACAGCGTAACTCCGCACTTTTTGAGCGAATTGCATTAAGCAAAGATAAAAAGGAAGTTCTCAAACTTGCGGAAAAAGGAAATCTCATAAAAATTCCTGAAGACATTGTAAAAGATCCTTATATATTTGAATTTCTAAAACTTCCCGAAGACAATAAATATTCAGAATCTGATCTGGAAAAAGAACTTGTTAACAATCTTGGTCATTTCCTGCTTGAACTTGGCAAAGGCTTTGCTTTTATCGGTCAGCAATATAGAATAACGCTTGACAATAATCACTATCATGTAGATCTAGTTTTTTACCATAGAATTCTTAAATGTTTTGTCCTTATTGACCTTAAGCTTGGCAAAGTGAACCATCAGGATATAGGACAAATGAATATGTATTTAAACTATTTTGTAAATGAAGAGAACAGTAATGATGACAATCCTCCAATTGGAATTGTTCTTGCTGCAGACAAAGATGAAATTCTGGTTGAATATGCTACTGGCTCAATATCAAATAAACTATTTGTTTCACGGTATCAGTTATACCTCCCTGATAGAAAGGTACTGGAAGATGAAATGAGGTTGCTGTTAGAGACTTCTAAACATAAAAAATAAGAAAAACTATATTATGGCTAAACGGCAATCAAACAGTACAGGACATTTACACAAAAGAGGTAGGATTTATTATTACCGTTACATGATAAACGGTAAACTTAAAGATGTTTCTCTTAAAGTTACAACAGAGGTTGAAGCAAAAAAAATAATTAAAGAAGAATACCTACCACTTTTACAGGCAAAAAGTAAAGAACAGATCGCTGTACATGTTGCAGAATCAAGAAAACTTATTAGAAAAGTAAATTCTGTTAAAATTATTGATTCATGGGATTACTATTTAAACTCACCATCACGCCCTGACAGTTCACAAGGAACTCTCAAAGGTTATAAATGCGCTTTTAATGATTTTTCCCGTTGGATAGAAAACGCTTTCCCTTCAGTAGCAAATTTCGTTGAGATTAACGAAGAAATCGGCAAAGGATATGCACAGTATCTATGGAATGAAAGGAAAGTGTCAGAACGCACATATAACGCTTATATAAAGGCTCTGGCGTTGATTTATCGCATTTTGATACCCAAAAGAGGCAAATCCCCTTTGCAAAAGAAAATATAGTCCGTAAAAACGAAAAACAGCAGGGGCATAAGAAACTATCAGAAGATGAAATATTAAAATTGCTTGACTGCTTTAATAGCTCTGAACTTTATTTGATGCAAAAAGAGGAAATGGAAGTTCTTTTTTATATTGGTGCACTGACAGGACTAAGGCTTGCTGATTGTTGCCTGTTGAAATGGGAAACTGTTTATCTTAACGAAGACTTAATTAAATGTATTCCAAGAAAAACAAAAAGAATTAAAAGACAGGCTATTATTCCCCTGACATCTAAATTAAAGGAAAAATTAAGCAATGCTTTAAACTGGAAAACTGAAGATAATTATGTATTACCTAAGATTGCAGAAAGATATTTAAGGAATCCTGATGGAATAAGAAAGGACTGTATAAAAGTTTTTAAATTTTCAGGACTAGATACATCAGAAGAAAAAGGTAAACTACAAAGACAATATAATATTTGCCGTTATGGTTTTCATTCTTTCAGACATTCTTTTGCCAGTATTATGGCTTCCAACGGCTATAATATTACAATGCTAGCTCAGATTTTAGCAGATGATACAAAAACTCTTGAAAAATACTATATAGACATTGATGATAAAGTAATTAAAAAAACCTTTAATGATATTTTCCTAGTCGGCAAGAAGACTAAACTGATTTCAGAAAATTCAGAAAGAGATAAACTAATCAGTGAAATCAATGACAAATTAAACAAAATGTCAATAAACAGCCTCATATCTCTACGAAATAGTATTATTGAACAAAAAGGTTCTTTACAATAACCCCAAACTATTCCTAACTCTTTGAATTAGTCGAATGCTTAACGCAAAAATCACATGCTAGTCACATAACCAAGAAACGCAATCTATACAAGATATAGTACAACAAACCAATTTTAAAACTATATAAAGTACATACAACAAATTACAATCACATACCAGTCACATAAAACTATGCCCTTTAAGGTATATACTTTTTCTTGTTAGATTTATGCTTTTTCATTATTGTCGACATTCTTTTGCCAGTATAAACAAATTCGATACAAAAAGCTGTCAAGAAGTTCTATTCAAATTCTAAGCTAATAACAGCTAAGCTGACTATAACAATATTGGCATTTCATCCCAAGTTACACCATCTAATAATCTCCCACTTTTCTTTTTATTTACCCCTCCCCACTGTTTGAAAAAAAATGGAACATTCTGCTCTTTGCACTGAATTTGAATTTCTTTTACCCATTCTTTTTTCATGGGTCTTGCTTTGGGACCAGATTCTCCACCAACTATTACCCAATCAATATTTATTAGGTTTAAGTCACCAATAGAATCTAATAGAGGTTCAAAAGATATAAACTTTATTTTTGCAGAAGAATTTCTTAAATCAGAAATTCTATGCTTGTATTCTGATGACTCAACAGTTACCCCAGCCCATATATGTTTTTCCCAGTTAAATTTATGAGCTATTTTAGCAAATCGTTCAGAGCGTTTTGTTAAAATTTGATATGTATGCCAATTGGCATGCTGCATTGTATCAAATATTTTTATAATAAACTCTTCAGGGACTTCTTCATGAAATAAATCACTCATCGAATTTACAAAAATCATTTGAGCTTTTTTCCAAGATAATGGCGCTGATAAAACATGTTCATGGGTAGTAACTTTAAATTGGTTTTTGTAGTTTGGTTGCCCCATAAGATACAGACGCTTTGCCATTCGTTCTGCATAACAATTTTTGCAACCATCGCTGATTTTTGTGCAACCTGTAACTGGATTCCAGGTTGATTCTGTCCACTCTATTTTTGATTTAGTTGCCATTATTTATTATTTCGTAATATAATTATATTTTTATTTTTATAGCAATTCTCGTAATTGACTTTTGCACTTCTTGAAAAGTTAATTTTTTTGTCTCTCTTTAATTTATTTAGAATACTTTTGCAGTGTTCTGGAATATGACCAGACTCTATTGTAAAATCATATATCTGCTTGTTTGTAATTGTATCAAGAGATAAAATATAGTCTCTTAATTGATCTTTGAAATCATCTATTTTTGTTTTTTGCTCGAAACCAGGCAAACATTGAATTGCTTCAAGATCGTTATCAATATCAAAATTAGCTTCGCCATTTATATTATTTTTATTCCAGGCTATTTTTAAGAATTTGTCTATTGCAAGAGGATGAGCTGCACCAAAAATTACTCCAAAAAAGTTATTATTTTTTTTAATTGAGAATGGATAGAGTTTTACCTGTGAGTTACTTGGGAGCATTTTCTTATACATATCTAATATTATTCTATGAATATTTGAAATGTGAGTTTTTTTAACTAATGAAATATCTAAATCTGGAAATAACAATTTAAACTGATTACTAAATCTTTTAAAATAAGAGGAAGAGATATAAAAAATAAAGTCAGTTTTAGAAACATTACATATTTCTTGAAATATGTCCTTTGTTATTTGTTTTACTCCATTTTGGTCAAATATCATGTAGTTAGGACAAATACCGAACTGTGGATATAGCTCTTTAAACAAAGCCTTAAAATCTTTATTGTATAAATTTACATGTATTTGCGACTTAACTTTATCTAATGTATTCAAATAACTTTCAATATTTACTCTTAATTTTATAAATTTTGATTTGTTATATTCATTGAAAAATAAATTGATTTTTTGAGATTTTGCTAAAATATGAGATTCATATTTTTTTAGTATTTCCAATATAAGCAGTGGACTGCCAGATTGTCCATTGGTATCTTTCCCTGTACCTGCAAAAAAGTCATATATTGATATTTCATTATAATAATTAGAATATATAAAAACTGGCAACCATGATTCAAAGTATTCTTTAAATAAGTCTAATTTAAAAAATGTGCTATTATCAAAAGCTTTTGAGTGTAAATCCTTTACTGGCATTATAAACCTCCAATCGCCATTGAGTTACAAACAGAATGAACCTTGCTAGTTCTTAATTTCTTTTTCTATTACGTTGCAGATTAATTTTATTTGGTGTTTTTCTAGTATTGGTTTTCCAGCATTTATTAAACCATCTAAGTAGTTTTGGTTTACTATCCATACATTATGTTTGTGTTTATTATTTCTACTTGTTCCAATAACATACCAATTAGGATAAACGACAATTGGTTGAATTCTGATTTTTATACCTGGAATATTTTTATTTAAGTATTTTTTTAAACAGCTAGCTTCTGTTTTTGCTTGATCGATTGGACTTTCTAAATATCGTTCAGATTCAAATTTTATTATATTCCCATCATAGTTAATTTTATCATTCTTATCTATTTTCTTACTAATAGTTTTAGTTTCAATGGTAAAAATCCCAAACGGATTAACTACAATATGATCAATATTTCCGTATTCTATTGAAAAATCATGATAAACTTTGCAACCTTTTACTCTAAATGTATCTAAGATTTCAGCAATAAAACGTTCCCCTGATAAACCTTGCTTTATTTTATGAGCTGTTTTTTTATATTGCAGGAGTTTATAAAAACAAATTATAAAACCAATTACAAGAAAGACTGTATATAATATTGGGCGGGGAGGTTCGTTTAGAAACCATTTATACCATTCCAACAATGTTATTGCAAAAAGAATTCCAACACTTATGAGAAGTAGTACGATTTTGTCATTCAAAAGTGTATCAAAGTCCTCTTCTAGTTTTTGTCCTGGTCTTCTCAACCTTTTATCAGTAATTGGAGATTTAAATTTATTTTTCATTATAGGATTCAATTATGTTAATTTCTTCTTCTGTTAAGTTATATAGCTTATAAATTAATTGGTCGATTTGAGCTTCAAATTCTGTTGTATCTGTTTGCGGATTTGATTGTTTTTTTTGCAATATTTTATCAACATAATTAATTATATTTTTTTGTTGATCATAGGAGGCCATAATGATTGGGATAGGTGCTATAAATTGTTTGTTTGCTTCATAAAATCCATTGTTTTTTGGTTTAGCAATTAACTTAAAATAAAAATTCGCAATTTTAGAGTTAAGAACCCCCAGCAAATATTTAATCATAATTTTATCATTCTTTGGAGTAATGCCATTTACTCGAACATTATTAATAAAGAAGTTGCCCTGCTCATCCATAAAACACTGTAGATCTGTTACTGTTTGAGCAACACCTATCTTTACTATATTTTGTTTATTCAAATTTTTTGGATAATTATATCCATACCAGCTATCATTATTCATCTTAGATTTTTCTCTAGCTCGAAGAAATTTTTCATTGGCTTTTAAGTAACTAAAAGCTTTTGGAAAATTTTCACCTAAAGACTGGTAAGGTATTAAATTAAAGTTATCACTAGTATAATAAGGATGTAGTAGATACTTATTTGTTATAGGGTAAATGTATCTTTTTGCATTAGAACCTGAAATTAATGGTTTCATTATTGAGTTTTCAATTTCAACTTCTCTTTGCAATGATCTTGAAAAATAATTACCATTAGGGAGTTTAATTAGAACGCCCACGAAAACGTTTTTTGTTATTAATATTTTTTTCAATTATATAACATTATAACCTGATATCCAATTTTTTTTAAGGCGTTCTAATTATTTTTAAAATTTATGTCGTACCTCCACAAATTATAAGAGAAAACTCTTGAACATTTATAAACCGGGTACATTGCAGTATATTTTTTTATATTTGATATGTTAAATTGGATCAGGCTGGTTTAGCCGTTTTTTTCCTTTTTAATCATATGTATAAAATTATACGCAATAATTTTTTCAAGCTGTTCAGCTTCCACTGCTTGTAAACGTAAAATCTGTCCATATATATGATTTATGTACAATCAGTCAATTCTTACATCAGTGTTATATATTCCTGGCTTCAGCCCATTTGTCCGGAAGTAATTCAAAGAGTCTGTTGTTTTGGTGTGTCATCAGCCTTTTGAAGATATCAGTCATATATTCAAATGGTTCTATTCCCATAATCCTGCATGTTTGAATAAGCGAGTATATAACAGCAGCAGCTTCACCTGCTCTTTTACTTCCAAAGAAAAGCCAGTTTTTTCTGCCGAGTACAACTTTTCTTAATCCTCTTTCAGCAGTATTATTTTCCATTCTGATATTTGGATCATTCAGATAGAGTCTGAAGTTATTTTCATATTTAAGCATATATCCTATAGCTTTTGCCAGATTGGATTTTGGTAGCAGTGTACCTTCTACTACTTTTTCTCTGAGCATTGTGAAAATTTCATCAATAATTTTAAGTTCATGTTCCTGTCTTATTTTCAGCCTTGTTTGCGAATCAGCTTTCCATGCCAGCCTTTCAAACATAAACAAATACCTGATCTTTCTCAGGACATTATCTCTGAGTTTCAAGTCAATAGATTTTACTTCTTCAAAATATCTGCGTGCATGACACCAGCATGCAGCCCGGTCAATACATGAGCTTTCATCAGCATCAAGCTTTACATATGCCTCATATGCATCAGCATGAATGACACCTTCAAAATTTTTAAGAAAATTTGTTGGATAGAAATGACTTCTGTCGGGGCTGAAGGAATATATCTGATATGGAGGTGCATTGGGATTGGCACAGGAGTATATCCATATTCTTGTAGTTTTTGTTTTACCATTGCCTGGGTCAAGCATATTTACAGCGGTATCATCTGTAAATAGATAACCTGATTTAAAAAGATTTTCTCTCATCTGATCATATATAGGTGTCAATTTAAGGCCAATATTCATAATAAGCGAACTTAATGTCTGCCGTGTTACTTTTATATCATGAGCTGCAAGCTTTTCCTGTATTCTGTATATTGGCATATGGTATGCATATTTTTCAGTAACAATATGAGCCATAAATTCCGGTGTAAACTTTGAACCTGTAACAATACAGTCAGGAACAGAACACTGAACAACGCCGGCAAGTGAATTGTTTTTTACTGCGTATTTAACTGTAACTGTTCTGTGTATATAGTAGGAAGATGTTCTGTACCCAAGCTTCTCTGTAACATCACGACCTATTTCTACTAACTCTTCTCCCGTTTCAGGGTGTATTCTGTTTTCAGGAGGAATATCTATTACTTCCTCTTTGACATCCAGAGTATCGGGGTACTCTACTTTATACTGATTTTTATTTTTGCTTTTCTTTTTACGTTTATGCTCAGGAATTACCTTCAACCCTACTTTTGTTTCATCTTTTTCTGGAATATTCAATCCCGGAAGTACAGGCAATTCAGGAGGAAATTCTTCTATAAAACGCTCTGATTTTTGTCCAAACACCTGTCTCTTAAACCACTCAAGCTGTTCTTTAAGACAAAGTAGCTCGGCTTCCAGAAAGCGGTTTTTACTCTCAAGCTCTTCTATTGTTTTAACTGATTGTTCTACTGTTGCATCCATATAAAAAGATACAGCGCAACAGTATTATTTACACTCAAAATTTAGATTTCAGCTAACTTTTTTCAAGTTGAATCTTTTATCCAGACTACTGGGTTTTATACCTTCAAAAAGCATTAGAAAGTCTCGTCTTGAAAGTTCTGTTCTACCTCTGTCATCTATGATAAATCTACCTTTTTCAAGACGTTTATAGTAAATTTCAAAACCATCGCCATCAAATCTTAATACTTTAATTTTATCTTTAAGTCTGTTTAGAAAAACAAAACAGCTTCCACTTAGAAGTTTGCCGGGAAAAGATGACTCAACTAATCCGCTCAAACCTTCAAAACTCATATGCATATTTGCAGGCCTATCGTATAAATATATTAATGAATGACTGATATTGATCATAACACCTCCAGCAGTGCTTTAACAGCTCTCTGAAAATCCTTTACTTCAAATCCTCTGCTGAGACAAATATTAACAGATTCACCAATCGAAATATTAACTCCTGATAACTTTGACTGAACTTCTTCAGATAATAACCTTGAATCATTGAACTTCATCCTGACAAAACTACTTGTAACCGCAGCTGCAACTTCTACATCAAGCTTCTTTAACTTGCTGTACCAGCCATGAAATGTACTGCAGGGAATATTCATTCTGCGGCAGTACTCATGCTGACTTAAACCTGATGCAGACCACTTAGATACTTCATGCTTCCACTTGACTATATTCTCGGATTTATGATTCGCCATTACTGAACCTCCTCAAAGATGTTAATAATTCATTACAGAAATATTATAAAATTAACACTGTGAAAGAAGATTAAAAGATGGGGGCTAATTGACGCTTACCCACGTCTTCTCATTTTACCGAAACTATGCCTGTATTTAAGAGTAAACATTCCTGATTCAGCAGCAGACCGCATTCTTCGGGCTTCAGAATATAACGTAGTATCCCAATCTTCAGATGTTATTTTTTTACCTTTTGCTCCATTAATACTGACAGTTAAAATGTTTAAATCATTTTTGAGTATACCAACTCCGTCTTCTGATGCATAACCGTCATCAGTACTTACAAGATTCGGCTTAACTCCGGTGGAACGGCATACTTCCATTACTGTGGGAACAAGCATTTCGGAATCACTGACATTGCCTTTTGGAAGTAGAAAACCACTTATAAAACCATTTCTGCTTCTTCCGATTTGAGGTTTATATCCAATGGTGGGATTTCTCTGTCCTTTCTGTATGAAAGCTGCATCAGGATCCGAAATGCTGAGGATTTTCTCTCTTGACGGAAGTTTTATATTTTCATTAACAAGAAGTTCGGCATAATACAGTACATAAGCGGCATCATTAAGATCACTGTCTATTTTAAACCAGAGCCTGTCAAGAGCAAGACTTTTATCCGGGGTTAAGTCAGATGTTTCATATTTGATCAACATTTTTTCCTGTTCGTCGAAAAAAGATTTTATAATATTATCTGCAAGACTTACAAAGAGTTTAAATTTTTCCTTAACATTTCCTTTCATTCCCTTTTTGCCTATCTGCATATTGATAAAAGCAAGATGTGATTTCAGTTTTTTCATTCTTGTATCAAGCCATCCGTCACTCAGCATGGGAAAGCCAAACTCATCAGTTAGAAACCTGAAGCTTCTGTAAACCCGGTCAAGAAGTTTATATAAAACTGAAATGTCCGTTGGATATGCTGTATTTGCAGCAACATCTGTACTGTCTATGTAAACTTCATTGAAATCATCAAGACCTTTAAGGAGAATAAGCATGGAAAGGCTATCCATTATCAAACGTCTTGTTTTATTGGAAACTGCATTCAGGTTTTCACGCACAGTGTTCGAACCGGGAACCTTATAGCTGTGATGAGCAAGAACCGCGCTAATACTTATTGAATCATGTATTGCCTGTTTGGCTGCGTGGTCACTTATGCTTCCCCACAGTCCTCTGATGATAAGAAAATAAAGTACTAATTCCGGCTTCAAACGTTCCCGACCTGTTTTTTCGAGTTTTACCGGCTCTGTTATTTCTATACAGTCAAACAAATAGTAATTTCCGTTTATGTGCACATCATTATAACGTTTTACTTCATTGCGGATCAGTTTCTTCTTCTGACCGTGTATATCCTGATCTCGGACTATTGATTCTCTGATTTCAGGAAACTTTTCCAGAAGTTCGCGACTTTTTCGAAAAATTTCCATTAAATCGGTATCTAATTCTTCAATTATGTTGAAATCAAACGGTAGGTAAGGAACATTATATATCATAAATTTGCCTTTCACTTTATTCATTTACGCTCAATATAGAGCGTTGAAAGGCAAATTTACATTTGCGATAGCAAAAAATTAATTAGAAGCGAGTCGCGAAAAACTTTTCGTGCAGCTTCTAATTAGATGATATACAATATCTGCACTTGTTTGAATTCCTACAAAAATATCTGCTAAATCTCCTAACGGAATTGCGTTTGCTTCTAATTTATTTTTTAAGTTGCAAGTTTGCTTGTTGACCAAACACCAAGAATCTGCACTCAAATTATTATATTCAATTTTAAAAGTTTCAAAATGCGGAAACTCGCTAGTCGTTGTTTTCCCATATAAGAAACTAGACCTTTCACTTTTTATAAACTGTTGACAGCCTGTGTAAATTGTTGCATCTGCGAATACTTGAGAACTACCAAAGTTAAGAAAACGAGATAGACATTTTCTATTTAAAATAAAGTCTCTTAAATTTTTGCCATATTCGTTATATATCCATAATGTTGGGAGGATAAAATCAAGGCATCCATTATTTTTAAGTAATTCATATGATTTTTCGATAAAAGGTAAGTAAATATCAAAATTCCCTTTATTTGCAGTATAATAATTTTTCGAATAATATTGGCATACATTATTACTTTGCTTCTTTAATTCTTGAATAGACATATATGGTGGGTTTCCAATAACTACATCAAACCCAATAAAATCACCCTCGCTATTTAACACTTCCGGGAATTCAAATCTCCATTCAAAAGCATTTTTAAAAATTTTACTCTTTTTTATTTTCTCTAATTTCTGATCTATTTTCTTTAGTTTTGAAAGGATTCCTTTTATTTTTTTTAAATCATCTTTTTTTTCAGATTCTGAATTCAGCAAAAAGGGATGTTCTTGAAGAATAAATAACTGTTTTTCATATTCTTTTTTAGACCTTATTATCGGATCATTATAAGCAATTTCAGTTTCAAAGTCAGATTTGATAGTTTTTATCATCTCTTCATGAGCTTTTTTCTCTTCTTTGCTCTTGGCATTTTGATACATTCTGACTGCACTTTTATAACTATCAATACTCCATTTACTCTTTTTGAGAGCCTGTTTCAAATCTGAATCAAGAGGATAGCGACTTATCAGAGAATTACCGCATTTTATATTAATATCAATATTTGGAAGTGTTTCCAGCTCACTAGTGCCACCTTTATAATAGGCATTTTTCAGTAGTTCTATCCATAAACGCAGTCTACAAATTTTAACTGAATTATGGTTTATATCTACACCAAACAAACAGTTTTCAATTATTGTCTGTTTTTCGTGGAATAATGTTTCCTGAACCCTTTGGCTTTCTTTGTTAGATGGATTGTATTCAAACAGTTTACCTTCAATATCTGTTATAGTTAATTCATCATTTTCAACTTCAATATCATAAGTTATAATTTTCCCATCCTTGTCAACAAGGATTTGTAATTCTCTTTTTATTGCAATTATTTCATTTAAGGCTGAAACTAAAAAATGACCAGATCCTACAGCAGGGTCACAAATTTTTAAACTGTTAATAATTTCATTAGCCTTTTTAAAGTCTTTAAGCTCTGTCCATATTTTGTTATATACATCAACTAATGAATCACAGTTCCATTTATTCTCTTCATTGAATCTCTGAACTACAGCTCTTCGTATAGTTTCCCTACACATATACATTGTAATAAAACCGGGAGTAAAAAAGGAACCATCCTTATAACCATTAATTTTTTCAAAAATCAATCCCAGCACAGAGGCATTGATTAAAGTTTTACTTTCTTCAAGTATTTCTTCTGAACCTTCGCTGCTGAAGTCATAAGCATCAAGAAACTTAAAAAGATATTCAATTGTATTAAGTTCACCTGATAATTTTTTTCCTTTAGGGTCTTTTAAAACAGTATTTGAAAAAACTGGAAGATATCTGTCATCCCTTAAATTGCTAATTTCTACAGTAGCATGTTCAAGCTCGGTTAATTCAAAAAGAGAACTATTGAGATATGGAACATTTTTAAAAAGAGTTAAAGCTTCTCCTTTTCTATTTGAATAATTGCATGCCAAAACATTAAAAAACAAATATTCAAGATCATCAAAATTTTGTATTTTCTTACAATTTAAAAAAGCATAATCCCTATTGCCTTTATGGTATTTTATTAGCTGGGCTTCGAGAAGCTTAAGAAAAAGAATTCTATTTACCCATGTAATAACAAGCTCTAGCCCTACTCCAAATAGTCTCTCTTGAAGATTGCTACCAAAGTGTTCAGGATGATTTAACCTTGATATTTTATCTTTGCTTTCCAGTTGAACAATAGTATTTTCAAGTAATGAGCCAAAGTTACGATCAGATTCAACTTTCCGTCTGATAAGCTTTTTGCCTTTTTCTTTTATCTCTTCCAGACCAATAATATGTAATAATTCATTGTAAAACTTTTTATCAAGTGTATTACTATCATTTTCAAATGGTAGTTTCAGTAAATGTTCAGGCGATAGTATTTTGTATAAAGGTATCAGTTTTGATTTCTCTGCTTTTCTATAATCATTAATGTTAAAATGAGTAAAAGAAATTTCGGCTTCTATTTTATCAACAAAAGGCTCTGCTATATTCTTATAGAAAAAATCAGTAGTTTTTCCACCTAGTCTTCCAAGTTCAAAATCGTTAAACTGTTTTACTAAGAATTTATTTTGGGCAAAGATTTTTTCAAACAATGAACCATCAAATATAAACCATTCATATATATTTGTAGCAACTATATATTTAAGATTGATATTGTTATATTTAACTCTTTCTCTTAAATAATATAAAATTAATTCATGGAAAGCTTTTGTATTGATATTGTCAATTCTCAACATTTCGCTTTTATTGGTAGGTTTTTTGGTTTCAATAATTACACCGACAGTTGATTTTGCCGAAATTCCTGTATGAATTACAAGATCACTTCTTTCCTTTGTGTTGATAAAATATTCTGGATCGTAGTATGTTTTTTTAAGAAAATGAGATATTAAATTTTTATGAAACTCCTCGGATTCTTGCTCATTAATCTGAGTAAACAAAATGTCAAGATTAGATTTGAAACCATCAATTTGTCTTCTTTCAGGTTTTAACCTTAGATAAGCTTTATTTAAAGATTTTCTTAATTTTAAAGGATTCAATAACATTATCATATCTCAAGTAAATATTTATAACAGGTACTACATATGCAATTATTAATTATAATCTCTAATCTCAGTTTTAACAATAATTGTTTTCAACAGTTTATTGCTTAGATAGAAAAAAGTCTTACTGATTTGATTACCTTTAAGTTATATTGATCTAATCTCATAGACTATCGTCTTAGCTTTGCTAAGGAAATTTGTAAGTTGGAAAAGAGTTGGGATATACTTGGGATAGGGTTTTATAAATACCAACAAATTACCAAGTTTTCCCAGCTTAATCCCAAGATTTCCCAACGTTACTCTATAGTTATCCAGTGTTGTTCAATGAAAAAGAATGGTTTTACACATCCAACAAATATCAAACACTTGTCAAACAATCCTCAAACAGTTCTCTAACACTGTGGGATATTTGTTTGAGAACTGTTTCAAAACTGTTAGAGAACTGTTTGAAGTTACTAAAAACTCTTAGCTTGCTAAGACGATAGTCTATATAAAAAAAGCAATCTATTCAGAAGTTAAGAAAAATACGGTTCAAACTGTGGGCTATATACAATTTATTTAGTTATTATTGGTTGGTTGTTATTTATTATTTCTTTATTTATTAGTAGTAGCACCTTTTGCGCGTTACGGAAACCCGCAACCGAAAACCGAATTGCGGAAACGTATCTGCGGGAATGAAATTTATTATGAATAAGAAATTATTACAGGCAAAAAAAATTGTCACTAAGTATGATTTCTTTTTCAATTTTTGCTATCTTGTAATTCGTGCCTGAGAACTGTACTTTTTACTGTTTACAATTTGTTTACAATTAAGCTCATTTATGACATAAAAAGACATACTTTGACAAATGCGTACATGGATAGTTGAAATGAGTGTTTTTGAGGCTAAAAAAGGGCAAAAAAATGGTCGGGATGAGAAGATTCGAACTTCCGACCTTTTGACCCCCAGTCAAACGCGCTAACCAGGCTGCGCTACATCCCGACAATTTAAGATAAGAAATCCTCATGAAAGAGAATTTAAAATTCAAGGTATATAAATTATGACAGTACATCGTATTTTTTCAAGATTATAAAATATGTTTTTTTATAATATTATTGTTTTATCTGCATTGAATTTTATAATTAATCAATTAATACTATATAAGGGTGCGGCAAGCACATGTTCTACACATAGCTAAACATTATTTCAAACTATTTTCAACGAAATAAAGGTAAACTTTATGAGAAAAAAAATCTTCGGAGTAGCATTACTCGCTCTTACAATGGCATCATTTGCTTTTGCAGATTCAAACGAATCAATTGAGTCAAATTTAGCACAGTACCCACCAAACCCAAGTGAATCATGGGGAAACAGGTTATTACTGTATATTCCTAATAGAGTAGTAGATTTCCTTGATATTGCTGATGCATCAGTTGGTTTAGGACCTACCCTAAAAGCAAAATTATGGGCAACCAGATATGTCGCATTCGGTGCAGGATTCGGTGGCTCAGCAAGTTTGATAAAAGCATATAACCGTCAATACGGAGCAGGCTTGCAGCAAGGTTGGAATGCTAGTTTTTTAATGTTATCTGCTGAAGATACTGAAATGTATGAGACAACTCGTGACGTGCAAAAATATTTTCTTTACGAAAAAGGCATCCCTTCGATAGATAACAGTGTATATAATTTTTGGACAGGTCCACGTGATATATTTTCTATAGGTGCACAGCTGGCAGTCTTACTTGATCTTCAATTGGAAGTGCATCCTTTTGAGGCAGTAGACTTTCTTGCCGGTATATTCTTCCTTGATCCAAAAGGTGACGATTTTACTATGAAAGATATTGAAAATTAAAATATGCACTCAAAAATAATTAATTAACAGAACGGCGCTCTTATTTTTTAAGTGCGCCGTTTTTTTTGACAAACATTTCAAATTATAAGCTATGAAAATTGTAATAATTAAAGAAGATATAACTAAATTAGAAGTGGATGCAATTGTAAATGCAGCTAACTGCACACTTCTTGGAGGTGGCGGTGTTGATGGAGCTATTCATAGAAAAGCAGGAAAAGGTTTGCTTGAAGAATGTAGGAAATTTAACGGCTGTAAAACAGGGGAAGCTGTAATCACAAATGCATATAATCTCCCATGTAAATATATTATTCACACTCCCGGCCCCGTATGGCATGGAGGAAACAAAGGAGAACCTGAATTACTGCAATCCTGTTATTTGAACAGCTTAAAACTGGCATATAAAAACAAGATTTCAACCATAGCTTTTCCAGCAATTAGCACAGGAATTTATAGGTTCCCTCTCGAACAGGCAACTACAATTGCTATAAATACTGCACTATCCTGGAAAGAAGAATTTCCACATAAAATAATATTTACAGCTTTTGATAATAAAACCTATGAAACATATAAAAGTTTATTGAAATTTAAACTATAGAGAGTATAACTATCAACATGGTTAGTGTTGTATTTTTTAATACCAGACTGAATTCGTTTTCAAGATGATATTGCATAAACTTTAAAATAGGAAATTTAGTTATGGAAGACTTAAAAAAGACCCCGTTGAATGCAAAACATGTTTCACTCGGAGCAAAAATGGTTCCTTTTGGTGGCTGGGATATGCCGGTACAATATGCCGAAGGAATTATTGCAGAACATCATCATACAAGAAAGCAGGTATCACTTTTTGACACATGTCACATGGGTGAATTCAGAATAAAAGGTGCTAATGCTGCAAAAGAACTTGACTGGATTTTTCCAAGGGGTGTTGCTAAGCAAAAAGTTGGTACTGCAAGATATAATTTTCTTCTTACCGATCAAGGAACTGTAATGGATGATCTCCTAATTTATAGAATGGATGAAGAAGAGTTTTTAATTGTTGTTAATGCAGGGACTATTGACAATGATGCAGCACGTATTAAATCTTTACTTTCAGATACAACTGAATTTGTTGATGAATCAACAGCAACAGGAAAACTTGACCTTCAAGGTCCTTTAAGTGCAGATATACTTGAAAAGCTTGGTTTTGATAAAAAGGAACTACCTACAAACTATAAATGGATCAAAACATCTGTAAAAGGCATTCCTGCTTTACTCAGTAGAACTGGATATACCGGCGAACTTGGCTTTGAATTTTACGTTGCAGCCGACAAGGTTGAAGAACTATGGGATATTTTAACTTCTTTCCCTGAAGTCAAACCAGCAGGTCTAGGAGCAAGAGATACATTAAGACTGGAAGTAGGATTTCCACTTTACGGCAATGAAATGGATGAGAAAACTACTCCTGTTGAAGCAGGTTTTGCTCCAATGATGGGTTTAAAAAAACGCAGTAACTTCATTGCTGCAGATATTCTTAAAGATCCTGCTCAAGTTAAAAAAGTATTAACGCCAATTGTACTGGAAGGGCGCAGAGCTGCAAGACATGGTAATAAAGTTCTTTCAACAGATGGAAAAGAAATAGGCATTGTCACTTCAGGAATGTTTTCTCCATTAGTAGAAAAAGCCATAGCACTTGCCTATATAAACGCCGAAGATAAGTTGGAAGTTGATGATGATGTACTTCTCCAAATAGGGAAAAAAGAGCTTCAGGGTAAAGTAGTAACCTTTCCTTTCTACAAAGAAGGTACGGTTCGTATGGAAATTTAATTTTTAACCATTCAATTTATAAAAAGTATTTAGTTTAATATTAAAATTCATTCAAGGAGTAAAAGATGAAGAAATTTACAAAAGATCATGAATGGGTATCTATTGAAGGTAATGTAGCAACTGTTGGAATCACAAATTATGCTGCAAAAGAACTTGGCGATATAACTTTTGTTGAAATTCCTGAAGTTGATGACGATGCTACTGCCGGTGATGTGCTCACAGTTGTTGAATCTGTTAAAGCTGCTACAGATGTTTTTTCTCCTGTAGACGGTAAAATAGTAGAAGTTAATGAAGAACTTGAAGACAATCCTGAAATGGTTAATGAATCAGCTGAAGAAAATGGATGGATCTGTAAAATTGAAGCAGAAAACATATCTGAGCTTGATGAATTAATGTCAGAAGCAGAATATAACGACTTTATAAAGAGCTTGTAGTTCTATATATTCGCATTCATAAGAACTGTTATATTAAGAATATTTTAAATAATCAGTTCTTATGAATTTTTAATTTATTTGTTAAAAAAATCTAAGCAGCTTTTTAAATAGCGAATAGGACAGGAGGTATCAATGCCTTATATAGCCAATACTGATTCTGATAAACAGGAAATGCTTAATGCTATTGGCTGCAGCAGTTTTGAGGAAATGTGGGAAAAATCTGAAGTAACAGAACCATATCCGGAAATCAATATTCCGCATGGTCGTTCAGAATTTGAAGTAACACGTATTACTCAGGAACTGGCTGCCAAAAATGCAACTCACCTTGTTAACTTTGTAGGTGGTGGATATTATGATCATATTATCCCATCTGCAGTAAATGAAATAACCGGAAGATCTGAATTTTACACAGCATATACGCCTTATCAGCCTGAAGCTTCACAAGGAACGCTTCAGGCTATTTTCGAATACCAGACGGCCATCTGTAGATTAACAGGTATGGATGTATCCAACGCTTCACTCTATGATGGCGGTACAGCTTTATTTGAAGCTATGATGCTCGCTGTAAGAGCTACAAGAAAAAGAAGAGCTGTTATATGCGGTGCTGTATCTCCTATTTTCAGAAAAATGATTCATTGTTATAGTGACAACCTTGATGTTGAATTAGTTGAAATACCTTCGGGTATTAGTGATTCAGACCAGCAAGCGTTATTAGATGCTATCGATGATAAAACAGCATGTGTACTTGTTCAATTCCCAAATTTCTTTGGGGTAGTGGAAGACTGGACTGATTTTGTAGCAGAAGTTCATAAGAAAAAAGCTTTGGCTGTCTGCTCTGTTTATCCAACAGCCCTTGCACTTTTAAAAACTCCTGGAGAAATGGGGTTTGATATTGTTACAGCAGAGGCACAATGCCTTGGAATTCCTTTAAGTTTTGGTGGACCCTACCTCGGAGTTATGGCAACTACAAAAAAATGTATGCGTAAAATGCCTGGTCGTGTAGTGGGACAAACTGTAGATAAAGATGGAAAAACAGGTTATGTTCTTACTTTACAAACTAGAGAACAGCATATTAGAAGAAGTGAAGCCATGTCTAATATCTGTTCTAACGAAAATCTTTGTGTACTTTCAGCTGTAACCTATATGACTCTCTTAGGCAAGGAAGGATTACGCAATGTTGCCAAATTGTCAGCATCGAAAGCTGTATTTGCAAAAGAGCTACTAACCCAAATAAAAGGTATTGAACTAATTGAAGACAAACCATTCCTCAATGAATTTGTAATAAAACTACCTGATGATGCAGCGACAATTGTTCAAAAGTTAATTGATAAAGGCTATGCAGCAGGCTTACCGCTTGGAACCTATTATGAAGATAGAAAAGATCAGCTTCTTGTATCCGTCACCGAAAAGCGAACCAAGGAAGAGATAAAAGGACTTGCAAATGCTATGGAGGCTGTATTATGGAACTGATTTATTCAAAAAGCAAAAAAGGCAGACGTGGTTCAACTTTACCTGCATTCGATGTACCTGAAGTAACAGCAATACCGGAAAGCATGCTAAGATCAGAACCGGCAGAACTACCGGAAGTTACAGAACAGGATGCAGTAAGACATTTTACTCTAATGAGCAATATGAATGTTGGAGTTGATACAACTTTCTATCCTCTAGGCTCATGCACAATGAAATATAATCCTAAATTTCATGAGAGAATTGTTAATCTATGTGGTTTTGCAAATCTTCACCCATTACTTCCTCAGTTAAAACACGGTGCAGCTTTAGCACAGGGAGCCTTAGAAGTAATCTATGAAAGTGAACGTCTTTTTAGTGAAATTCTTGGTTTTTCTCAATTTACAATGCAGCCTCTTGCCGGTGCTCATGGTGAATTAACCGGAGTTATGATGATTGCAGCATACCATAAAGCAAGAAATGACGATAAGAGAAAAATTATGCTTATCCCGGATGCTGCTCATGGAACAAATCCAGCAAGCGCAGCAATGGCAGGATTTACTACAAAAGAAATACCTACAGATGAACATGGCAATGTTAATATCGATGCTTTAAAAGAAGCTCTAGGCCCTGAAGTTGCAGGTTTTATGTTAACAGCTCCAAGTACTTTAGGACTTTTCGATAAAAATGTTAAGGAAATTTGCAGGCTTGTACACGAAGTTGGCGCTTTAGCTTACTGTGATGGAGCCAACCTTAATGCAATTATGGGAAGACTTCGCCCCGGCGATCTTGGATTTGACGTAATGCATATTAATCTGCACAAAACGTTTTCTACCCCTCATGGAGGAGGAGGTCCAGGTTCAGGCCCTGTGGGTGTTGCAGAAAAGCTCGTTCCTTATTTACCGGTTTCACGTGTTTGTAAGCGTCATGACGGTACGTATGATCTTGAGTACGAATTCCCTGAAAGCATAGGTTTCATAGCTCCGTTTTATGGAAATTTTGGTGTCATATTAAAAGCATACGCATATCTACTTACAATTGGAAAAGAAGGCTTATTAAGGATTTCTCAAAATGCAGTATTAAATGCAAACTACCTTCGAAAAAAACTGGCGCCATATTATAAACAGCCATTCGATAGACACTGTATGCACGAATGCGTATTTTCAGCTGACTGGCAGGGTGAAAAAGGAGTACATGCAATTGACTTGGCAAAAGGACTGCTTGATAAAGGTTTCCATCCCCCAACCATGTATTTCCCTTTAATTGTGCATGAAGCTTTAATGATTGAACCTACAGAAACAGAAAGTAAAGAGACAATTGATGCATTTGCAAATGCTATGATTGAGCTCGCAGAAGAAGTTAACTCCAATCCGGAAAGCATTATTAAATGTCCATTAACTACACCTGTTAAAAGGCTCGATGAAGCTCTTGCTGCAAGAAAGCCTAAACTGGTTTATGATGGAGAGTAAAAATAATCTAATTTATTGATTTAAGGATTGAGATGAAATATCTCAATCCTTAATTTTTTATTGTTAATATTCTTCCATTAAATACGCCTAGCTGAAGAAGAACAATAATTTTTCAGAGATAATAGTTACACAATATAAACGAAGAAACAATAACACCTTAGGTATATCATAAACTTTAAATAAAAAATGTGTGGAATAAGCGGCATAATAAATTTTGGTAATACTCCAGTTTCTAAAGAAATTCTGGATGAAATGAACTATAGCCAATTTCATCGAGGGCCTGATGAAGGAAACTCAGTGGTCTTCAATAATATTGGATTAGCTCATAGAAGGCTGTCAATTATCGCTCTTGATAATGGTAAACAGCCAATGACAAATGAAAACAGTAATATCTGGATAACTTTTAACGGTGAAATCTATAACTACTTAAGCTTAAAAAAGCAATTAATAAAATCCGGTCATATTTTTTCTACAGACAGCGATACTGAAGTAATAATTCATCTATACGAAGAATATGGAAATAAATGTGTAGATTACCTGGAAGGAATGTTTGCTTTTGGAATTTATGATAAAGCAAATTGCAAAGTATTCTTAGCTAGAGACCGCTTAGGTCAAAAACCCCTTCATTACTACACTGATAGTAATAAGTTCATCTTTTCAAGTGAAATACAAGCAATAACCAAACATCCAAATATCAATAAAGAAATTAATTATCAAAGTATTCATGATTATTTAACTTTACTCTATATTCCGTGCCCCAATACAATCTATAGAAATATTTTCAAACTTCCCCCTGCAACATACCTTGAGTTTGATATAAAAAAGAAAAGAAGAAGCTTATCAAAATACTGGCAGCCAAATTATAGCAATAAAACATCTATATCGTATAATGACGCAAAATATGAATTAAGGCGTCTTTTAGAGCTAGCTGTAGAAAAAAGACTTATGTCTGAAGTTCCTCTAGGCGCATTCCTTTCCGGAGGTGTAGATTCAACGATTATATCAGGTTTGATATCAAATAATATCACTAAAGAACCTATTTCTACATTTACTATTGGATTTGAAGAAAATAAATACGACGAAAGAAAATATGCAAAAACTGCTTCTGAAATTTTAAAAACTAAACACCACGAAAAAGTTGTAAACCCGTTAGATTTTTCGATTATACCTAAACTTGTAAAACATTTTGGCGAACCCTATGCAGATTCATCTATGCTACCTACATACTTATTATGTAAATTTGCCAGAGAAAACACGACAGTTGCGATAAGTGGAGATGGAGCAGATGAACTTTTTGCAGGATATGAGAGATATTATGCTTATTGGCTCACAGCTAAAAGTGATATTTTCCCAAATTCTCTCAAATCAAAAATACATCAATTTTTAAATAGTATTCTTCCTGCAGGGAATAATGATAAAGCACTTATAGAAAGAATAAAACGTTTTTCTAAAGCTTTATCTTCTGATCTTCCGAATAGATATTTAAATATGATCAGTAAATGTTCCGAAGAAATCAAACAACCATTATATGGGGAACAGTTAAAGGATTTTAATCCAAGTTCTACTAAACTACACATGCAGAAATTATTTAATACTGTAACTTCTTTAGATCAAGCAGAAAAAGTAATGGAACTGGACCTACACTCCTATTTACCTAACGATATTCTAACAAAAATTGATATTACTTCTATGGCGAACTCTCTTGAAGTGCGAAGTCCTTTTATGGATCATGATGTTGTCAATTTTGCAGCTTCACTTCCTCTTAAATATAAGCTTGGAATGAAAACAAGAAAAAAAATATTAATCGATTCCTGTTCAGATTTAATTCCTAAAACATTACAGAAGCGTTCTAAAATGGGATTTGGTGTACCAGTCGCATCATGGCTAAGAAACGAATGGAAGAAAATGGCAACTGAACTTTTATTGGACGGCAATAGTATAAAAGATGGCTTTTTTAATTCTAAAACTGTTTCTGAAATGTTACACTCACACCAAAAGAATAAAGCAGATCACAGTTATTTAATTTGGTCTCTTATCATTTTTGAACTATGGTATAAACAAAATTTTTAAGGATAAGCTAAATTCCATATAAATATTTAAATCTATAAATCTATAAGTTTTCTATTAATTCATTCTATTCCTTAATTATAAAAATTTATCTATTCAACTTTCTATGAGTTTAATTTATGGTATAATATTTATTAGAATATAATGAGATAATTGTAAAATACGGGGTGTTTCGGTTTTGATCCGCCTTCGCTATTATGCTATGACGGGAACCTTCCGCTGGCCAAGGCATAGTTTGTTAGGACGACGCTTGATTGTTTCCGTAACCAGTGCATATTTTGCAATCAGTTCTAATCACTATAATTTTTTAAGAAAAAGAATATATTATTGTTCAATAATTATTATGAATAAAGAAAAATATGAGATAACAATTGTTCTTGATAGACTGAGAAGTGCACATAACACCGGGAATATCTTTCGTTTAGCTGACGCACTTAATGCCAAGGAAATAATCGCTTGTGGATATACTCCGTATCCTCCACATCCTAAACTTGCCAAGACGGCAATGGGAACAGATAATTACGTGCCATGCAGACATTTCAATTCTTCATTTGAAGCTGTTAATTCCCTGAAAGAAGAAGGAATTAAAATGGTTTTGGCCGTCGAAACTCTTGAAGATGCAAAATCCGCCTGGGAAATGAATTATGAATACCCATTAGCGCTTGTATTTGGAAACGAAGCATTAGGAATTTCTGAAGATACAATTAAAATTTGCGATGGAGCAGTTAACCTTCCCATGTTCGGCAAGAAAGAATCAATTAATGTAGGTAATTGCGCTGCAGTTGTACTCTATTCCACTGTAGCGCATTATGAAAAGAAAAACGGCAGAAACTCAATCACTTAAGTATTAATGAAGAAAAAAGAAAAGTTATTAAGAAATCCATATATTAGAATTTTCATTGTAATCGGTTCTATTCTACTAGTTATTGCAGCTATATTTTTTATCGTTACTTTAAGCTATAAATATCTTTTTATGGAAAATCCACGCTTCACTTTGAAAAAAATTTCCGTTAACAGTTCGGGTTATTGGAATAATCGTTCAAATAGAATTGCAAATATTCTAAAATTAAAAAAAGGTTCAACAAATATCTTTGAAGTTAGCCCTAAGATATTAAGACAGACTCTTAAAGAAAAAAAGATGTATTCCATAGAGGATGCGGAAGTTTCCAGAGTTCTGCCTGACACATTAAAATTTGATATTACTGAACGAATTCCACGCGCTCTGCTTTACAATAGAAAATCAAATCTCATTGTTGATAAAAACGGGATACTCATTAACAGAAAATACTGCATCAGTATAAATAATAATTTACCGATAATAACTGGGTTTGTATTACAGGAACCTGATTTTTCAGCTAAATCTTACAAGAATAACATTATACCATTTGGGAAGGAACTCCCGCAAATAATGCCTGCATTAACTCTAATATCGTTAGTTACTACTGATTATCCTGAATTTACGATAAAGCTAATCAATCTCTATGATCCAAATTCATTAATAGTTTATATGCTCAATCCCCAAAGAAACAAAACAGTAAAAGTAATTTTTCACTTCAAGCATAATCCTAAAATGCCTCTTACTCCAGAGCAAATCAATGAAGAAGCAAAGAGTTTAAAAATAAAACTTGCTGAACTTTCAGAGCTTTACTCTCATTTGAGAATTCGACCTAAAAACTTCAGTGAAATTAGTCTTATGTTCAAAAATCAGGCTATTGTCAAATAAAACAGCAGTATAAAGATTTTTAAATTAAAATAATAAGTTTCTTTATTTACAATCTTGCAATATAATGAAATCATTATATTTTATAGCCTGTTTTTAAGGGGCATTAGCTCAGTTGGCTAGAGCATCACACTGGCAGTGTGAGGGTCAGCGGTTCGAATCCGCTATGCTCCACCAGTTATTTTCCTTTTTTAGCCTCAGATATCTCTAAATTTCCTCAAATGTGCGTACATTTAAGAACATATTAAAAGTGTACTTTTAATAAAACAAAGTGTACCTCAAGTGTACCTGTTTTCCTACTTAAAACTTGATATTTTCTACTAGCAAATTAATTAATCAGTTCTTTTTCAGATAAAAAAAGATAAAACTATAAAGATTTCTTATATTTTGTTAGATTCATTATGCTAAATCTTTCAAAATTTTCTTTAAACAGAAAACAAAATAGTGAAAATATGATAATTCTTGTTAATGGTAGATAAAATCTATAAAAATAATTTCTTTTGAAAACAACCTTTATTGAATGTAGTACAGATCATTCAAATAAAAATACTTTATCTAGCACCGAGAAATGCATCTAAAAAGTGGACTAGCCGATAAGAAATTTGAAAAGTGCATTTAATATGTTCACTATAAAATTTGAGGTAAGATTTCCGGGATGATAAAATCGGACGAGTTATCAACAGTTTTGCCAACAATACTCCGACGACCAGAGAAGGCCCATTCTCGTCTCGTTGACAAAAATATTGATAACCCCTTAGGAAGCCATTTACACAGATTATTTTACGGAACCCTAAAAAAGCGAATACCAAAAGAAACAATCAAGAACTTTCTAATGCAATTTTTTACATCCTGGACCAGTTAGTGAACTTCGCCCATTAGAAAGTGGGGTAATTGCTATTTGGGTACTGATTCTCTCCTTTAAAGCAGAAACATGAGAGATCATTCCAATTACTTTACCGCTTTGCTGTAGACCTGATAAAGCATTAAGAGCAATATCCAGTGCATTATCATCCAGGGTAGCAAAACCCTCGTCTAGAAACAAAGAATCCACTCTAACCTTTCTGCTTGCCATTTTGGATAGCCCCAACGCCAAAGCAAGGCTGACAATAAAACTTTCTCCACCTGAAAGATTCTTTGTAGATCTGATTTCACCTGCCTGATAATCATCGATAACATTCAGTTCAAGAGGTTCTTTCTTATCTCTTAGAAGTAAATATCTATCAGTCATTTTATTTAGCTGTTGATTAGCGTGAGAGACCATTAATTCAAATGTCAATCCTTGAGCAAAATTGCGGTACTTTTTGCCATCAGCTGAGCCAATATATTTATTAAGTATCTCCCAACGATCAAACTCTTTTTCCTGAGCATTTATCTTGAATTGCTTATCTTTTATTCTTTCTTTAGCTAAAGAGTTTTCAGAGAGTTTATGTTTGAGAGCAGAAGAAACTTCACGCAGTTCTTTTAAAGTTGTATCAAGCTTTTTAAATTGTGGTACCAGGTCTTCAAGTGTTTTTTCTGTAATCTTTTTTTCTGTTTCAACAAGCATACGATTATGTCGATCTCTATACCTGGCCATTAAATCGGTTTGAGCGTTTTCCAGCTCTTTAGCTCGTAAAGACAACTTTTCACGTTGCTCACTTGAAAGCCTACATTCAAGGAAGTGTTTTTCATTATTAAAACACTTTAATATCATAGATTTATAAAGGTCAGCTTCTGTTTTGGATATCTCTGGTTTTCTATGATTAATGCGTTTTGTAAGAGATTCAATATGAGTTTTGACTGCTGTTAGTTTCTGATTAAATTGGATATAAATCTTACTGGATTTTTTTTCTGCTTCTTCAGCAATTGAAATTGCTTTGTTAAGTCTGTTTTCTTCAATATCAGTATTTTTGTCTCCATACAAGTTTTTACGTTCCTCGTTCTTTACATTAAATTCTATTATCAACTGTTTCAGCTTTTCATGGTTCTCTTTAAGGGTTTTGTCCTGAGTTTCAATTATGGCTTTTAAACGATTTATATTAGCTTCGATATTAGAGATTTGCTTATCGCTCTTATTTTTCTGACTAGCCTGCTTCTGCCATTCCTTTAATCTGGTTTTAAGAGATTCAAGCAATAGCGAAGCTTTTGAATCTGGTATTTCAATAATTCCAAGTGGTTGAAGTTTTTGTAAAACAGCTAACTTAAGTGTTTCAAAATCAATTTTTAACTGATTCACTTCCTCTTTTAAGTCCTCTATTTTATTTTCAGCTAATTTCCTTTCATTAGAAACATTTGTTTCAAGTTTTTGACTTTCATTGAGTTGTTGTTTTGCTGAACTTTCTGATACTTCAAATTTTTTTATAGTGTCTTCCTGATTCTCAGCTTTAGTGATCATGTTGTTCAATTGTTCTATCCTTAGGTCGATTTTGCTTGCTTCTGGAATATTTCCTTTGGCAAAAGGATGATCTGTTGAACCACAAAGTGGGCAGGGTTTACCATCTTGCAGCTGGGTTCGATGATCTTCAAGTGCAGCGATTTTCTCTAAATATCCTTTTTCCTTTTGCAGCGATTCTTTTTCTGCATGATATTCCCGAAGTAATTTATCACCAAGCAATTTGTTTAACGTATCTTTGGCTTGTATAAGATTTTTTGTAGTTTTATCTAGTGCTAGTTTTTGCTTTAAACATTGCATTTTAGCCTTATCAAGGTCTTTTATTAACTTCTTTAATGAGGTATTAGCAGATTTGAGTTTAGATTCTTTCTGAGTTATTACTTTTTGTTTATCAACTAAGTTTCCAAATTGTTCTTCAAGTCCAGTTAAACCGCTGATTAACCATTCATTCTGAGCATTGTCTTTTAGATATTTATCTACATTTTTCAAAATCTTTTTGGCTTTTGTTTTATGTTCGCATTCCTTTTGTAGGTTTTGTCTATTCAACTTAATTATTTCAGCTTCTTTTAAGCAGTTTTTCTTAAACTCTGAAATTGATTTAGCCTGTTCATCAATCATTTGATCTATTAAGCGGATTTTTTGTATTATTGGAGCTGCAGTTTTCAAGTTATCTTTAGCTTTTTTGGTTTGCAGCTCGTCATTTCGAAGAGCATCAGCTTGCAGTTTTATAGAATTTTCCAGTATAGGAAGTGAGTCTATTTCTGCTTTTAATGTGGTTTGATCTTCAAACTGCTGTTTTCTCAGAGCTAATAGGGTTGCGTATTCAGCATCCAATGAAGCAGCCTTTACAGCTTGATTCAATTTAAATTGTTCTGGCTTGAAAGATTCAATTTTAACTTGCAACTTTTGCTGTTCATCAGTTAGAACTGAAATTTCTTTTTTCAGGTTATTGATAGAATTAAGCCAATTAATAGCCTTATCTGTATTAATTAATTCAGCTTCAAGTTCTTTTTCTTTTGTACGATTTAAGCCAAGTTTATTTTTAATTTCTTTTTCATCTTCAGAGTTTAGAATAATTATGCCTGAAATTTCTGCCTTCAATAGATTAAGTTGTTCTTCTTCAGTTTTTTTACGTTCAAAAACTCGACGTGAAATTTCTGAGTATATTTTGGTTCCGGTAATCTGCTCTAAAATTCTGGATTTCTGCTCTATATCTGCTTTTAGAAATGTATCAAAACCACCCTGAGCCAATAGTATAGATCTTGTAAAACGATCAAAATCCATACCTGTTTTTTTTTCTATAATGCCAGAGACTAAGCTTTTTTTAGTTTCAATGGGCTTGCCGGTATAAGCATCTGTAATTTGGTGTTCTGAAGGCTGTAGTTTACCATCAGATTTTTTTCTGGCTTTTCTCTGTTCCCAGTGGCAGCGAAATTGTCCGGTTTGTGATTCAAATAAAACTTCCGAGTAACATTCTCCAGTCTGACGGGAGATAATCTCATTTTCTTTACCCTGTATTTTCCCAAGTCGAGGTGTTGCCCCATATAGAGCCAGGCATATTGCATCGAGGATAGTTGATTTTCCTGCACCCGTTGGACCTGTTAATGCAAAAAAACCGTTTGATGTATACTCGGGAGAGGTAAAATCAATTATCCATTCTCCATATAGAGAATTAAGGTTTTTAAAACGAAGTTCAAGTATTTTCATTGTAAATTTCTCTATTCAGCATTAACATCCTCTTCATGAAGATCTTTAATTATTTCTCTGTAGGTATTTGATAATATTTCTCTATCACTGCCGGATAGCTCATGAGCATCCAAACAGCGTATAAACACTTCTTCATGATCTAAATCATCAAGAGTTTCACTTTTTGAAATTGTTTTCATGACCCTATTCATAACACGTTTATTTTTTATTCGGACAACTTCTATTTTTGAATCTGAGATTGCTTTATCAATTACTTCTCTTAAATTTCCTATATAATCATTAGCAGTATATTCTATCTCTAACCAAGCGCTACTTTCTGTATTTTTAAGTTCTTCTAATTTATCGAGAATAGTTTTTAAATCTCCGTCAATATGAATTAACTTTTGAAAACACGGAATATGTATAAGGTTGATTTCTGCTTTCTGTCTTACTTGTGTTTCAGTGTCATTGGTGTTTAAGCAATCAGTATTAAATTCTATAATTACAACAGACTTTTGCTGATTTGCTTCTCCAAATCCCATCGGTATGGGGGAACCGCTATAACGCATGTTAGCTTTATTGTCAATAACCTGTGGAACATGGAGGTGACCAAGTGCAAAATAATCTATTGATTTTGGGAATATATCTGTCTCCACATGTGCCAGTGAACCTACATATAACTCACGAACTCCATCTCCATCAACAGTTTTACCTCCGGCAGTAAAGAGATGTCCCATAGCAATAATGGGAATTTCTGATCTTTGATTATTCATTCTGGAATTTTTGATAATTTTATTACGCTTTTTTTCTGCAATTTTTACGATATTTGTATAGTGTTTTTTTATTCCATCTACTAATTTTCGGTTTTTGTCGTCTATGGTTTCACCAGGTTCAAATGATCTTACATCCTTATCTCTTAAATAAGGCACAGCACAGATAATAGCTTCTACTTGTTCTTTATCTTGGATAATAATCAACTCATTTTCCAGTGATTCAGCCATTGAACCTATTACATAAACATTCAATGCCTTCAAGAGTTCTTTAGGGGCATTTATAAATGACGGTGAATCGTGGTTTCCCGAAATGACTACTACATGATGGCAACAGGATACAGAAACACGACAGAGAAACCGGTAATATAGTTCCTGTGCTCTGTTACTGGGAGTACCAGTGTCGAAAACATCACCGGCAATAAGCAGTACATCGATTTTCTCTGTTTCAATTGCCTGAACAAGCCAATCTAGGAATGCTTCAAACTCATTATAGCGTTTTTTGCCATATAGGGTTCGTCCTAAATGCCAGTCTGACGTGTGTAGTATTCTCATATTAATGATTCTATTTATTTGTGTGTTATGTTTTATTCTGTTAAAGCAGTTTTGCTAATAATTTAGATCTTTGTTTTTGTAAATAATCTATTGAAAATAGTAATACTCATGAGTTCTAGTTTTTCCAACAGTTTCTTTTTCTCTTTGTACTCAATTTTAAAAATTTTTTTCTCTGAACTGTATTGAAGTAAATAGTCATCACTTGTTTGAAGTTTATCTACCAATTTAAGCTCCAGTGCTCTTGTTCCCAGCCAATGTTCGCCAGTAGCAATTTCGTTTAATTCTATCTGTGGTCTATGTTGAAGAACAAAATTTTTAAATACATCGTGAATCTCATTTACGTCTTCCTGTATTTTCTTTCTTCCTTCGTCAGTATTTTCACCAAACAATGTTAATGTACGCTTGTATTGACCTGCGGTGACCTGTTCGAAATCAATATTGTGTTTTTTAAGCAGCTTATTAAAATTCGGCAATTGTGCTACTACTCCGATTGAACCAACTATTGCAAAAGGAGCTGATATTATTTTATCTGCAACGCATGCCATTAAATACCCACCGCTGGCAGCAACAGTATCTATTGCAACAGTAAGTGGAATTTTTTTATCCTTTATTCTTTGTAGTTGTGAAGCACCCAGTCCATAGCCATTTACAACACCGCCACTGCTTTCAACACAAATAACAACCTCATCTTCAGGTGTAGCAACAGTTAATATAGCTGATATTTCCTCGCGCAGACCATTTACTGCATGGGCATAAATATCTCCTTCAAAACCAATTACGAATATTCTGTGTGATTTTTTAACTTTTATATTTTTCTTCTTTTTTAGTGCTTTCTTTTTTTCTTTATTTAACTTTTTTTGTTCAGATTTAGATAGGGCAGCTTTATTAATACTATCTGTAAGTTCATCAAAATGTTCATTGAGAGATTTAACCTCAATCTTCCCTTTTTGCTTTAATTTGTCTTTTGTCAAAAGTACAAAAATTACAAGAAAGACTGTAAGTATACTTACAACAATGATGATGGCTTCAGCAAGAAATAAGCCAAGCTCAAATAAAAAATGTAACATATTTTTCTCCTTGATACTAAATTGTATTAAAATGTTAATCTAGACATACAGATACTTTATTCTATAGGTCAAATAGTGTCCAGATTTGATAAAAAAGTATTTATTTCACATACACCATCATAAATATAAATTATGCGGACTTATTTCATTGTCAATATAACTTCTTAATCCTTTGAGTTATTTGATTCTGATATTTTTAACTCTTCATTTTGATGAAAGTGCCTATAAATCTGTACTCATATTTGACTGGCCACAATATCGTTTAATAAAGAAGCGAAAGAATTATATCTGAAATTTGCTGTATCTTCTGAGGCTTTATGGATAGCTAACTTCAGGGATTTAAATAGCTCAGTAACAAGAATGGGAACTTTGGCACCCTCAGGCAGAATAGATGTAAAAACAGTTAAACATGAAATTGAAATCCTTAGAACTCATTGGAATACTGGAGATTACTCTGAAGGTAATAATGCTAGTATTCTGTACAAACATCTATCCTCAAAACAAATTAAAAATCTCGATTTGTTTGATAAATTGCAACTTGACCAGATTTTAAAGGTTTGTAATGAAAGCAGGTCACTTGCGGAAGCAGGAAAAAAACTGTTTGCTGTTTCACGTTTAAAACACAAAACTATCAATGACTCAGACAGGCTTAGAAAATACCTTAGTAAATTTGATCTTAAATTTGAATTGTTATGAAAATAACAAAAGAAATTGAACCAGAAATAACTTTTTGAAAATAAACAATAAATTTAGAAGGTAGTGTTAACAACACAATGCCTCTATAAAGCTTTTAGAGCTAGAGCTAGTTAAATGTTTCTGTTTTCTAAGCTGCCTATTCGGCAGTGAACTCTTCATATATTCTTCATGAGTCAACCCGGACTTTCTAAGCTGCCTACTCGGCAGTGAACAAGGATTATCTCGATGCAGTAAAAGTTCAGTATTTTCTAAGCTGCCTACTCGGCAGTGAACCACAACGAATGAATTTGGAAAGTTTTGAATATTTTCTAAGCTGCCTACTCGGCAGTGAACTGATATTTGGTTGTGCAATTTAGTTTTCATTTTTTCTAAGCTGCCTACTCGGCAGTGAACGTCTTAAGTCCATTTATGGGTATTGGTTCTGATTTCTAAGCTGCCTACTCGGCAGTGAACGACTATATTCTTCACATCGCCCTCCGTTGGTTTTTCTAAGCTGCCTACTCGGCAGTGAACAAAAAATACGCAAAACTACAGGCAATTATATATTTTCTAAGCTGCCTACTCGGCAGTGAACGGCAAATGGCGTTGTCCTGAAGGAAAAACAATTTTCTAAGCTGCCTACTCGGCAGTGAACAAAGATGTATTGTTTGCGGGAGTATAATTGATTTTCTAAGCTGCCTACTCGGCAGTGAACCTTACATATCGGGCATTCGTAGGCTGTGGGTATTTCTAAGCTGCCTACTCGGCAGTGAACACTTCCCGGAGGAACGGAAAACAGTCTGCGACTTTCTAAGCTGCCTACTCGGCAGTGAACAACCTACAGAAAATCAACAGCTTCTTTTGGAATTTCTAAGCTGCCTACTCGGCAGTGAACATAAAACAACTTTTTCTCTCGATAATGATTACTTTTCTAAGCTGCCTACTCGGCAGTGAACGAAAAGCAGGTACTGAGTGAGCTGATCTTTGATTTCTAAGCTGCCTACTCGGCAGTGAACTGTGTCTGGCTCTGTTGAGTTTGCAGGATGTTTTCTAAGCTGCCTACTCGGCAGTGAACAATTTACCTGCAGGGTTGCCGGGACTGGCAAATTTCTAAGCTGCCTACTCGGCAGTGAACTATCGTACATTGTACGATACATTAATTAGCATTTTCTAAGCTGCCTACTCGGCAGTGAACGGTATTGCTTATGCTGGAGTTATAAAAGAACTTTTCTAAGCTGCCTACTCGGCAGTGAACTAATGAATGTTCAGTTAGGTAATTACGGTGTTTTTCTAAGCTGCCTACTCGGCAGTGAACTAAAAATGAATATCAAGACAAATACAATTATTTTTCTAAGCTGCCTACTCGGCAGTGAACTATAACAGGAGATATTATTACTAATTATCCGATTTCTAAGCTGCCTACTCGGCAGTGAACGATGCTATTGAAACTCTACACGACCTTGAAATTTTCTAAGCTGCCTACTCGGCAGTGAACAATTTTTTTCGTTTTCTGGCATAATTTTAAAATTTCTAAGCTGCCTACTCGGCAGTGAACAGCAGTATTATTATTCTGTTTAATTTCAATAATTTCTAAGCTGCCTACTCGGCAGTGAACTATCTGTAATGGCTTTGTTCCACCTGGTATATTTTCTAAGCTGCCTACTCGGCAGTGAACTATTTGCCAACCCCGTCGTGCTTGTACAGCCCTTTCTAAGCTGCCTACTCGGCAGTGAACTTTTCTATTCTAGCACTTTTGGTGTTATTTATTTTCTAAGCTGCCTACTCGGCAGTGAACACAGACAATACTGCAAATGGATTGAAGGAGTTTTCTAAGCTGCCTACTCGGCAGTGAACTTCTCCCGGGGTTGAATATATAGTGGCTGACCGAAAAATCTTTTTTTTCGAAATTGTCGCCACTATTTTTTTATGATAATTTCAAATTAACCAGTTTAACAAAACTAAAAACTTTATTTTTTCAAAATAATACCTCAAAGTGCCTATTTTTAGATACATCGGCTACATGTCAAATCAAACAACCTACAAAATTTAGAATAAAAAAGTAGCTTACGCTGCCAGTCTTCTTTTCACCTGTTTCATCTTCTCAGAACGCTTTTTGCGCAGGCTCTCTTTTTCCTGAATAATATTTCCTAATATCTGGATATTTCTGGCAAGTACAGCATATGATACATAACGTCTAAAAGCCTTCATTCCTTTATCCGGGCATCTGTCAAGACCATGATTTTCAAGAGCATTTATTGCAGACTCCACTGCTGAATGTTGATTTTTTGACTTTTTGAAATCATCAGCAAATTCCTCTTCTTTATTTTTTTGACTTAATTTCCCTTTTTTAGGCATTATCACTTTATCCAGGATTTTGGATAACTCTTCTTTGTTATCCGGTTTCCAGAAGCCTTTATCAAAACTGCATCTTTTTACATTTGGAAATTTAGCAATAGTTTCCTTGGTAAACTCTACTGCTATATCACGATCTGTTTGCTTTTCCATTATTTTATGATTTAGGATAAAACCAAACTGATCTTCGATTATGCAAACATTTTTTCCTAATTCCTGAGAAACTCCGGCTTTGCCTTTTGTCAGCCACTCTGTGTACTCTTCAAAAATTGAAAATACTTTCTCTTCATGAGGGATTTTTTCTTCATTCACAATTCGCCTTAAAGTTAAGTCAATAAATTTTTCCCCATATCCTGTAAATTTCACAATAGGTGTAAGGGCAAGTTCAACTGTAATGTCGGTCGTTGTTTCTCTTATTCTTTCAATATCTGCCATGGCTCTCTCCAACAGTAGTTCTGCATATTCAGTATAAGCCTGACAGGCTGTTTTTATCTCAGCTTTTCGCTCTTCTTTTTTACTTTCGTCTTTAGATGTAGAATGTTTCATTTTCTGGAGCTTACGCATTTTATTTTTTAATTTTTGCAACAGACTTTTGCTTTGTCGCCAACCACTTATATTCAGGTCTTTGCAAACATTGGAAATTAACTCTACTGTTTTGCGAACTGAGTCAAATAAAAGGTTTATGTCAGTAGGATAATGAACATTGCTTTCAACAACAAAAGAATCACATCTGCAATTTAAATCTTCCGTTTTTTTTTAAGAGTATGACCATATTCTACAACTATTGTATTAACTGCATCCAGAGTTTCAGGCTTAAAGAGACTTATGTTATCTTTCAATGTTTGCAGTGGATATTTTTTATCATCAATCCATTTAGCATGTCCAAGCATTTCGCGAAGAGTAGAATGATTATCCGCCATTTCCTTAACCTTGTCAAAATCCCAGTTGCAGTTTAAACGAAGCGTTCCAAGTACAAGTATTTTCCAAAGCTCCATTCCGGGACGTCCAGTTTTCTTAGATGCTTTTGGAACAGCATTTTCAAGTACTGTAAATACTTTCTCACGTATTTCACTATTGCAGTAAATAGCCTGTAGCCCCATCAACAACTTAGGTATTTCATCTCTTGACCTTAAATCAAATTGTATGCCTGCAATATCAACTTCTCCTAATTTCATCTGACTATCGAATGCTTTTCTCACACCTTAACTCCGAAGTTTTGAATATTTTCAATTTTTATCACTATTAAACAATTTATCTAACTGTAATATTTAACTCATTTATAGCAAATATTTTACATTATTTTAATGTAGCATTTTTTCGCTGATATAATAGCTTTTGAAGATGAAATTTCAGGTTTTATTACACTGTTTTTACTAAGATTATTTTAATACAACTAACTCACAATAAAAGATTTATACAATTCTCGTCCAATCACTATATAGATGGTCTTGATTTCTAAGCTGCCTACTCGGCAGTGAACTAAAAATAGTTTATTTTTTGTTGAGAATGACGTTTCTAAGCTGCCTACTCGGCAGTGAACTTCTTTCTTTTGGTTCTTTGCATATCCCTGATGTTTCTAAGCTGCCTACTCGGCAGTGAACGCGTCTATATACTGCCTGCATATACAACTGAGTTTCTAAGCTGCCTACTCGGCAGTGAACTTCTTCAGCCGGATCACTGCCGTCGCGTGGTGTTTCTAAGCTGCCTACTCGGCAGTGAACGAAACGAAGCACAATTTTTGGGCGTACTGCGTTTTCTAAGCTGCCTACTCGGCAGTGAACATCTAAAACCTCGGCTATTTCGGTAGAATTGCATTTCTAAGCTGCCTACTCGGCAGTGAACGAGGAAGATGTAGAATTACGTTTCTTGCTGGTTTTCTAAGCTGCCTACTCGGCAGTGAACAAGACCCTAAGAGTGATGATATGATTTCTGTATTTCTAAGCTGCCTACTCGGCAGTGAACACAAAGGAGAAAATGTTTTAACTCCATTTATGTTTCTAAGCTGCCTACTCGGCAGTGAACAAAAATGAAAGGGTATGTATAGACTATATAAATTTCTAAGCTGCCTACTCGGCAGTGAACATTATGTCTATCACTCATTATCGACTCCGTTTTTTCTAAGCTGCCTACTCGGCAGTGAACAATAATCAGTACCTGACATCGTTACGGTGTATTTTCTAAGCTGCCTACTCGGCAGTGAACAAAATAAATTAAAATTCACATTCATTTGGCAATGTTTCTAAGCTGCCTACTCGGCAGTGAACACTGCTTTCATCTCTCAATCCTTTCAGTTGTTTTTCTAAGCTGCCTACTCGGCAGTGAACAGATCATTTCAATATTTACCCTGATCGAATTATTTCTAAGCTGCCTACTCGGCAGTGAACGTTTTTCTATCAGAAAATCCTGTATCTCTAATTTTCTAAGCTGCCTACTCGGCAGTGAACACAATACAGATGCGTTTATTGGCGTCGATGATTTTTCTAAGCTGCCTACTCGGCAGTGAACTTCATAAGCACTTTTGCCGTCTGCACCTTGTATTTCTAAGCTGCCTACTCGGCAGTGAACGGACAAAACACGGATCAGCAGAACCGACTGGCTTTCTAAGCTGCCTACTCGGCAGTGAACAAAAAGCAACGATTTTGAGTCGAGTGGAATATCTTTCTAAGCTGCCTACTCGGCAGTGAACTGAAAAGATTTCAAGTGTTAAAACAAAGCAAATTTCTAAGCTGCCTACTCGGCAGTGAACAGAAACACGGAATTTTTGTAGATTTTCTGCACTTTCTAAGCTGCCTACTCGGCAGTGAACATAATAGAAAACAAATAACAAAATAGAAAGGTTTTCTAAGCTGCCTACTCGGCAGTGAACATGCAGGAAGAACTGTAACATTTGATTACGTTTTTCTAAGCTGCCTACTCGGCAGTGAACTCTGTTGATTTATTTTTGTATAAGTTTTTCTTTTTCTAAGAACCTGTTTAAAATCTTTTTAAGGTCTAGTAATTTTCTATATAATGGAGTATAAAAATGATTTTTATCAATTATTAATTTTATGGAAATATTTTATGCGAGCAAGTTATCCGAGTGACATATCACGAACCCAATTTGAAATAATACGTCCAATGCTTGAAGGTGCCAGAAAAAAGACAAAGCCAAGGAAGTTAGATCTGTATGATGTTTTTTGTGGAATACTTTATGTTGTCAAAACAGGTTGCCAATGGAGAATGTTACCCAAAGATTATCCAAAGTGGTCGAGTGTATATGCTTATTTTAAAATATGGAAAAGCGGGAATGAATCAGGAGAAAGTATTTTTGATGCAGCATTAAAAAAAGCTGGTTGGCAAAGAGAGGATTAAGAATGGCAGAAATGAGGAAACTACATTCTGTATTATTGATGCTCAAAGTGTTAAAAATACCGAAACAGCAGAACAAAAAGGATATGATGCCGGTAAAAAGGTTTCAGGAATTAAACGCCATATAGCAGTTGATATACTTGGATTACCACATGCAATATACATTACAACTGCAAATGTTACAGACAGAGACGGTGCAGTAACAATGTTCAGTAATAGAAAAGAGAAACTCTGCAATGTTATCAATGTTTTAGCCGATGGAGGCTATACTGGTGAAAAATTTGCAGGAAAAGTAAAAGAAATTATTGGTTCTACTGTAGAAGTTGTTAAGAGAAACGAGCTGCATACGTTTAAAGTATTACCAAAACGATGGATTGTTGAGCGCAGTTTTTCGTGGCTTGAAAAATGTAGAAGGCTTTGGAAAAACTGTGAAAGAAAAATTGAAACAAGTATGCAAATGGTAAATGTTGCATTTATTGCATTGTTGCTGAGAAGATCATAAACAGGTTCTAAGCTGCCTACTCGGCAGTGAACCTTATTTCCAAGATTCAAAGATAACCGATTTATTTCTAAGCTGCCTACTCGGCAGTGAACACAGACGACGTCAGTGCCTTCGCTGATTAAAGTTTCTAAGCTGCCTACTCGGCAGTGAACGTCCCTAATGATGTAGATTTATTTGATGTGATTTTCTAAGCTGCCTACTCGGCAGTGAACATTAAAGTAGGTTCTTACAGCACAATTAAAGCATTTCTAAGCTGCCTACTCGGCAGTGAACATCTGAAATAGCTGTTAATGCAGTGCACGATCTTTCTAAGCTGCCTACTCGGCAGTGAACACAAATAAAATATTGTTTTTATGTTTATTTAGTTTTCTAAGCTGCCTACTCGGCAGTGAACTTTCATGGAAACAAAATAAACTTATTTTAAAAGTTTCTAAGCTGCCTACTCGGCAGTGAACAATTACTTATTGAAAGACCAAATTTTGATGGTTTTCTAAGCTGCCTACTCGGCAGTGAACTTGGACAGAATCAGAACGAATGGCTGACTTATTTTCTAAGCTGCCTACTCGGCAGTGAACATAAATTTCTTCTTCGTAATTTCCATTTTGACTTTCTAAGCTGCCTACTCGGCAGTGAACAATATCTAAGAATTTTATATTATTTCCGTTTTTTTCTAAGCTGCCTACTCGGCAGTGAACGATTACCAAGTTCTACAAAATCATTTGGGGCATTTCTAAGCTGCCTACTCGGCAGTGAACTCGTGAGCAAACACCTTGGACATTTCCAGAGTTTTCTAAGCTGCCTACTCGGCAGTGAACATAATGATTTAAGTCATTTAGATTATTTAATTTTTCTAAGCTGCCTACTCGGCAGTGAACAAGACGAAAAAGGGAATCAAAAACACTGGTTATTTCTAAGCTGCCTACTCGGCAGTGAACTTCTATAAAGGCATTGGGAATTAAATCTTTCATTTCTAAGCTGCCTACTCGGCAGTGAACATAAAAACTTCTTCAATGATGTTTTTTAATTTTTTCTAAGCTGCCTACTCGGCAGTGAACCTCATCATCCCCTCCGCTTTTTGCTTTGAGTTTTTCTAAGCTGCCTACTCGGCAGTGAACTAAGGTTGACGAGTCTGATTCCATACCTCCATTTTCTAAGCTGCCTACTCGGCAGTGAACTGATTCATGAGAAAAATGCGGTGTAGAAGAGTTTTCTAAGCTGCCTACTCGGCAGTGAACAAAGGAATGGTTGCACAGATACAGAGAGTTGATTTCTAAGCTGCCTACTCGGCAGTGAACTTAGAAGGTTTGTTGCCACCACCTCCTAAATATTTCTAAGCTGCCTACTCGGCAGTGAACATAGACATAGAGTCTGTTCTTGACTTTGAAGATTTTCTAAGCTGCCTACTCGGCAGTGAACAGGCATGAACGCAAAGCAAAATGTCATAGCATTTTCTAAGCTGCCTACTCGGCAGTGAACATTGTGCTGGAATCACCTGCGTCTATTGTGCTTTTCTAAGCTGCCTACTCGGCAGTGAACAAATAACATTGATTGTAAACGGTGTTCCTTCGGTTTCTAAGCTGCCTACTCGGCAGTGAACATTGTGCTGTAATAACCTGCTTTTATTGTGCTTTTCTAAGCTGCCTACTCGGCAGTGAACCTCTTTAATTCGACTCTTTGACCCACTTTATTTTTCTAAGCTGCCTACTCGGCAGTGAACGGATTTAAGCACTATCAAAGCAAAATTCTATTTTTCTAAGCTGCCTACTCGGCAGTGAACATTGTGCTGTAATCACCTGCTTTTATTGTGCTTTTCTAAGCTGCCTACTCGGCAGTGAACATTGTGCTGGAATTACCTGCATCTATTGTGCTTTTCTAAGCTGCCTACTCGGCAGTGAACAGATCCCCCAATCTTCTGCAGCTGACCAAGGTCTTTCTAAGCTGCCTACTCGGCAGTGAACAAAATATCTTCCCATGCTTCTCTTCTAGTATGATTTCTAAGCTGCCTACTCGGCAGTGAACGATTCCCCGATCTCCTGCAGCTGACCAAGGTCTTTCTAAGCTGCCTACTCGGCAGTGAACAGATGATTAATTTTTATAAATAATTTATTAACAACAATATTATAATGTTTTTTCATAAAATACCCTTTTATATTTTAATATTTGCAACATGTTTATAATAAACATATTGCAAGGCAAGTAAATGATTTTGGTTAAAAATTAGGTATTGTCGCATTATCAATACTTAAGCCATAAGAATTGAAAAAACCTTTTATATTCTCATCTGCGTTAGAACTCAAAATAAAAAGTTTAAATGTTTGTTTTGTGCTTAAGCTTTTCAGATTTAAATGGGGCATTCTAATGTTTTTATCATAATGTTCCTGTGACGCTTTTGCTAATTCAGGAGTCCAGGTTCCTCTCTGTTTATGTCTCTTTTCAAGACGTTTTAAACGACTATTTCCCCCGCCAGTATGATAACGCTTATTTCTAACAAACTTTTTTACGTTTACCGGAATATCATTAACATCCTCAATTAAAGCATAATCATTGAACAAGTTTAAACCTGATACTTGTAAATGTAATTCTTCAATATCCTGCCTTTTTCCAAGCAAACGTATAATACCACCTAAAGTACCACCCTGCCCATAAGCAGGAAAATCTATAGCAATACGTCCATCAAACTCCGGTAGAATTAAATGAAGTTTCTGCATAAGAGCAGCAACAATGTCAACCTGAATTATTTCAGGATTCGGTATTGCTTTTATATCGAAAAAAGTATCCATATTAATTTTTCCTTATTTATTACTTTTTTTACTAAAAACTCCACCTCGTATCAAGTTTCCAACTACATATACTTGCTGCTCCTGATTTAATTCTTTATCATTTACCCAATCAATCATTAATGAATAAAAATCACCTTCCTTACTATCTTTACGATATGCTTCGCCTCTTTGTGTGACAGAACCAAAAGGTTCAATTGCAATAGGTTGTTTAATATCATTATATCGTAAATACCATGTGTCAATTGTTCTTATAGCATTACCAATTTTAACATTATGGATTGCAGCACAATCATCAAGTTTAAATAAAACCTTACCCTTTTTTCCAACATTCATTTCCTGAGAAGGAAAAACGTGCTGCAATTCGCCTAATTTCACATAAGCATTCACATTAATTAGAACAAAGCTTTCTATATCTCCAAGTAATCCTATTTTGATTTTTTCAGCCAACTTTACAAGTTCGTTATTATCCTTGTTCTTATTAAAATCATTTAAAGAAAAATCGTATGCATTAAAAGAAAAATCGGTTTCTTCAATCTTTACATGAATAGCTACTTCCTCAGCACCTACACGGTTACGCCATAAGAAGCGGCCATTTGCAATATTATAGGCATAGCGTTCAGCCAGAACATTAATACCTTCAGAATTTTTAAAATCAGCAACTTTGTCTTTGATTATAGCTTCAAATTCAGGGCTATCACAACCAAACGGTTTGCCTAAATTACCAACTATTCTCAAACTAAAAGAAACTTTAAGGGTATCTTTACCTAATGGCAGATTTGCATCATCACTATCAGAAGAAGCTGGATTAGGTTTCTTTTTATCTTCATCACTTGTTCCATGAGCACTTTGAGTTGATCTATTTTGTCTTTTTGTAATTTTAATTTTTTCCCCGTTTACTGCTTCTTTGTCTTCCCACAATCCTGCAAACATCAAAGCATCAGATGGTTCTAATTTACGCTCAAAAGAAAGCATACCCGGTAATTCAATTTTTTTTGTAGTCATGTCTTTTCCCTTTCAAATTATTGATTGTTAATCATAAATACTAGTTGTTTGTTCATAATCATTGTCTAAAGAATTATTTAGTTCAATACCTTGCTGACATAAATACCAATCCTCCTCATAAGGTGTATAATACCAGAGACTATTGTGTAACTCTTCATTAGTTTTTACTCGATGAACACTTTGCCATTCTCCAATACTGTGAATGGCTTCTACAAAACAAACATCAGTTTCACTATCTCTTGTATTTGCTATCTCGTTGTTTTTATAAACTCTAGATACGGCTTTATACCCTGTCATTATTGGGACTAAATAACCTTTCTCAGGCTTCTTAATGTATTCTAAATTGACTTCTGTCTTATCTGTTGGATTACAATAGATTTTCCATTGTTCCAATAAGTTTTTATTGCTTTGTTCTTCAAGAGAAGCAAAATGTTTTTTTAACTCTGAGGGAATATTTTTCTCCTCATAGGGTGTTTCTTTATGAGTTTGCCAACATTCTAACAGTTTTTCTGTTTCTTCATTCTCTAAATTTTTGTCCAATTGGTTTTGCAAATGTTTATCTATCAGGTTGCTTTTTGGGCGAGCTTTCTGTTTTAGTGCAAAAAAATCCAGCCAAGCATCTATTAATTCAATACCTGGTTTTACTTTCTTAAGTTTTTCAAACTGGTTATTCAAATATTCAGAACGGTCCTGTAATATAAATCCAGGTAATAACTTGCGCTTTAACTTTTGTAATTCTAAACCATCATTTAGATTAATCAGTTCAATAGATTTAATATTTAAAATTGTTCCTCCTGCCAGCCTTTGTAAATAACAAATATTTTTTAGCCAATCCAAAAAACAGGTTTCATTATTCCCCAAATATCCATCAAAATTAATTAATAAAGAAACGGTCATATTCATCTTGCCTTCTTCGATTATAGAAGGAGTTTTTTTAGTATCTGCTTTGCTTGTTCCATGAAGATATTGCGGTTTTTTATTTTGTGTAAAACAAATTCCTCCAGCAGTTTTATAACAGTGGACATTATGCTCATTGGCAATTACAGCACAACCAGAAAGTGATATATCTTGAAAATCGATCTTGCTTTTCAGTTTTCTACTTAGATTATGGGTAAAACCTAAAAAGTTTGTAATAGCAGGAAACCCCCAGGTAAAACCTGCAATTGCATTAGCATTTTGAACTTTAATACGATTAATTAAAATATACTGGCTCATACTTCTTCCTCCGTTTGTTTAGCTATACCCGAATCAGTATTTGAATTAAATTCCCTCAGAGCCTGTTCAAATAAGTTATACCAAATGCGTGTGTTAGTGTTTTGTGGAGTAAACTGTTTAGTTTTTCCTGACAGTTTATAATTAAGCCAATTCGAAAAATCTTTACAAATAACCGACTGCCAATCAACGTTTTTCCTTGCAGCTTGAAACTCTTTGTTGTTTCGATAAGGATCAAGTAGGTACTGATGTTCAAGTTTTAATTTTATATCAGATGAGTCTGACCACCCTGATGGTAATGTTTGAATGCTGCTTATATAAAAAAATACTTCGTCAATTATATTATTAACCCAGCTGTCAACCCATTTTTTTCGTTTAGGAGCTTTGATGCTTAATTCTATTTTTTCAAATCTCATCAGAAAATCGCGTAAATAATCAATATTTTCTCTAGCCTGCCAAGCAATGGATGATTCATTAAATAAAGATCGTTTATAAATTGGTGGCTTTAGTTTTGAGTGCCATGTCGGAGGTGATGAATTAAATAGGTAACAAATACCATAAGTTGTTTTATCTTTTAGATCAGCTTTCCATTTCCTTCCCTTGTTTAACATAGAAACATTTTGAGGTTGCGAGCCACCAAACTTAACAACTGATTTATTAGGATATTCTATAAGTATATCTTTGCAATACTTAACTGTTTCTTTCTTGGCTCTTTTCTTTCTAATTTCTACCTGAACAGAATCAAATATTATATCAGTTATCTTAAAGAAAATATTCTCAGCTATAGAAGTTGAAAATAAAGGAGCAAGGATTTGGTATTTTGCCTCTTTTTCATTTATAGGGAAATATATTTGTTTAGTAAATTCAGCGTTTCTTATTGTTCTTTCTTCAATAAGGCTTGAAAGTCCCTTTTTCCAATCTTTCAGCTGTTCTTCAGATTCGTAAAATCCTTCTAAAAAATCAAATTTATTTTCTAAAATGCAATCAAATATCCATTTCCCATTTAAATCAAGTGATAAAAATCTAGAGACTGTAATTAAATTTCCATTGTTATAAGCTAAGTCATAAGCTCTATTTTTACTTAACGTAGCAGTCGTAAGTAATATATCATTTTCAATATCATTAACCAAAACTCCAGAATTAGGTGCAGAACTATGAGTAAACTTTAATGCGTGAGTTGCTTTTATTATTCGCTTTCCTACTGAAATATTCTTTTTAGTCACAATATCAATCCAGTCACGAACTTCTGTTCTAGGTGCATTTTTTCGTAAATTTTTTAGTGTTTCTTCGTTCTTTTTAATGTTAGACTTTATTTTTTCAATCTTTTTAGTATCTAGCTCTTTTTCTAGGTCATTCTTTTTTTTATCTAAACGTTCTCGCTCTTTAAAAAGCTTTGATGTCCCAACTTTATGTTCAAAAAAGTTAATTACTACTTCTTTCCACGAAGCATATTCTTCTCTCATGATTTTTTACCTTATTTTATAATTCTTTATATAATCCTAAATTTTGCTGATAAATATATTCTTCAATATTACTGTTTTCATAATTGACTAATCTTACCTCTCCAAATCTTTTACCTACCTCATCAATTTCTAAATCCAAATCTTTAGCTAACTTTTCGTATATTTGTACAGGATTTAGTTCAAACCAGAATTGGTTACCATCTGCTATTTCGAGTTTATTAATAATTTCAATATCAAAACCAGCCCCGGAAATCTGATTACTCCATTTAGCTGGATATACATTTTCATTTTTCCAACTCCAGGAAAATTTTCCATCACCCATTAATAAGCATAGGGCTTCATCCTTTTTCGAATAACGAAATTTTTGCTGATTTTGCATTTCTCCACACCAGAATGGTTTTTTATCCCACCATAGTTTAGCACAACACGTATCAGTTAGTAAAATTTCTCGTAATGCAAAATGCTCTAGGGATACGAGATTTAATGTTGCACTTTCTACATAATTATCCGGTACCATCACTCTCTGGATAGAATTGACAATTTGATATTGCTCTTTACTTAAAATACTCGAAAGATCGTGCTTTCTAAGCTTTAGTTTTTTATCTGGATTTATTTTAAGGCTTGATAATTCGAAACCAGGTCGTTCAAAGCAGTAAGTGTCACCTCTCAAACATTTAATATTTTTATCCAACAGTAAAATATTTGCATGTTCCGCTTCTTTGTCTCTATGCCTTAATACTCTGCCAGCAATTTGAATAATAGAACGCATTGAACTGGGCTCAATAATTGCCCAGTCATAGTCATGATCTCTGCCAACCTCTGCTACAGGCGAAGCTAAAACAATAAAAATATGATTGTTTTCAGGATGATTTTTTACTTGATTAATCAACTCCTTTGAAGGCCAGGATGGATTTTTAAAGTTACGTTTTAATATGTTATCCAGTTTGTTTTCAATGCATGATCGGACTGCTAAAGGATAATGTCCATGATACACACATAAATGAATACGAATATCCGATTGGAAAATTTTCATTTTTAATAATTCTTTAGCTACCATGACCAAAGGATTAATATTGGCCATTCTAACAAGACCAATAGATACATATTTTTGTTCTATTTTCTGATTATGGTATTTATGTAAAATTAAAGCTTCCTGCTGTATTATTCTGGCAAAAATTTGATATATAGTTTCAGCTTCATTATTGTTAACAGGTATGATTTCAGCTTTATGTTTTATCTTTTCAACTGCTTTAAGGTGTTTTACCCTGGAGTTAACAAATTTTATATGCTTTGGTTTGAAATCAACAAACTTACTTATGGAATAAGCTACTGCATTTTCTTCATCAAACCACGCACTGTTAATTGTCCCATTCCAGTCACTTAAATTAGCTTTAGCATATTGTGACCAACCGGCATGATAGGCCTCAAAGGCTGCATAAGTAAGTGCTGGCGGCATGGTTGCTGTTGAGAGCAGTACTCTACAACCAAGAAGTCCTGCCCAGTGTATTAATCTACATAATGCAGGTAAATCTTCTAAGTTAAAATCATCAGGTTCATCAATGATTAAATCTGAAGTTAGCAGGCGTAACATAGGACCTATTTGCCTGCCTCCTTTGATTCCTTCAGTAGCAGGAATTAAGTGATCTATAGTACACACCAATACCGGGGCTTGAATTATTTTTTCAATACGTGCATTGCCTTTAGTCCATTTTGACAAGCTATGCTGATAAAGTTCAGCACTAAAATCAACAAATAAGTTTTGTTCTACAAATTCAAGTTGAGATTCACTACCTGATTCAGCTTCTTGGATTTCATTATTCTGTATTATTTTAGAATTTTCGAATAATTGTTTGACTGCAGTTCCACCAACAGCAATAGCAAGTTTTTCGTTATTTAAGTGAAGCTTTGAACGATACTCGTTACCTGTCTGTAACGTCAGTGTTCTTAACCCAAGTGCAACACTAAAACGTTTGCGTCCAATTTTGTCTCCCAAGGTATACATTATTTTTGCATTACATATTGTCTTTCCTTTGCCTGTAGAGGCCATGTTAATCCCGAAAAAACCTTGTTTGAGAGTTGATTCGCTTAAAGAATCGGCTAATTTTTTAGCTTTATCTTGCCAACCAAAATTATCTTTATGTTCTCTAGGAGTATTTGAAGTTAAAAAATCATTTGTATCAAGTTCTCTAAGTTCTTGCTTTAAATTAGGTAATGCTGACACGATTTCACCTGCAGTATACGAAACCCCAGTTAAGTGTTCATCTAACTTTTGTTTTAGTGTTTTTGTTTTTGGGTCAGTATTTGCATAAACATAATAGTTTAAATCCTGCCATTTTAATTTTCCGTCTTGTGCAGAGTAATAATGATCTGCTAGCATTAAACTTAAACGAGCTAAATGAGCAGTGAAAATATTGTTAAAAATATAATCATCCTGAATCATATTTTTGAGCTTAGAAATTGCCTCTGATGCAATAATGGATGTGTAAGCCCTCCATTTTACACTTTGATAAGGCAAGTCGTTTTCATTAATAAACCAATTATCCTTAATAAGCTCATTAAGGTCTTGTTGATTGCAGTTATATGAATTCCATTCGGCATCAAATCTTTCAAACCAATTGTCAATATATTTCAAGGGTGCTGGATTTATTCCATCAACCCAACTTGCTCTTAAAGGCAATTTATGATGAGTAAGAATTAACCAGGCAACCAATTGTGCAAGAGGGGGAAGTTTATTTAATGGATGATTATCCTTTACTGTTCCGTCAATACCATCTTTAAAGCAATTCATATCTTGATTTTTTTCAATTTGACTTAATGCTTCGAGCCATTGTATATCATTCTGGGAATTAACAAAAGTCTGGAACATACGCAGTGAGACCCATTCATGACGATAAGGTTCATAGTTTTTTGAAATTTTATCAGGATTAAGCTTATTTTGAAATAAGATATTAGCTTTCCCAAAGTCATGAAATAATCCGGCAATAACTGACGCATATTTAATTATGTTAATCGTTTTCCAATTACTATCATCTATAAATCTATTAATTGTTTCTTCTGTTCTATTTACAGGAACTATTCCTTGTGAATTAAATTTATTTTTATTTCCAACTATCCACAATAGTTCTGAACGTGAACGGCTTCGAAGCCAATGGCATGAAACGGCAGTGCTTTTAGTCGCAGTTTTACGAAGAGATTTTTTAACTGCATTGAGTCCTTCCTGAGTAATAACTGTCTGCCAGGTGTTATCTCCGATTCTATCAGCAAAAGCATCCAGAACCATCCGTGTTCTTTTTAAAGCTTTCTTTTCACATTGAGAAACAAATGTAACAAACATATCTATTCTGTCTCCCAATTTGTTTTCAGAGCAACTTTCTTTACTTCATTAAACATGAAATCCAGAGCTTTGTGTTTAGTAAAAGCTAAAAGACATTGTTGCCTGAATTCCTGCTCAGTTGCCTGTTCTTTTGCACAGATAAAAGCCCATGGCAGAATAAGTGCATCTTTTATCAAATCAGCTACATCAAATACCAAGGCTCCTCGTCTTGTTTTCCCATGCATTACAGCAAATCCATGAGGAATGCCCAATACCCATAATGTTGTTGCTGCTAAGCCGTAAGCTAAATAATTTCCATGGTTGAGGAAATCATTTGCCAAATCTCCATTTTCATGTTTCCGGATAAAGTTTGCATATTTTGTTCTGGAAGCAGCTATCTTGTAAAGTTGCTTGGTCACTAAAGCTTCATTTTGTAACAAATTTCCAACATCAGAAGCCTGTTCAAATTTAATTGTGTATTGTTCTAGTGCGGTTAAAATATCTGAATCGGAAAGATTGAAACCTTCAGCGCTAAGATCTCTATCGCTTTTCCATACACGTTGAAGAAATTGAATTCGTCTTGCTTGAAAATATTTTGCAGCCAGAAAACGCTTTTTTTTATCAAACCAGAAAGATAACCAGCCCTGAAGATATTCAGTTGGTCGATACTCACTTTGCGGAGTCATCCATTCAACCTCAGTTCCCATTAACAAAGGTGTTCCACCACCACCGCAAAAACCAATTAAAACCCCAGCTGAAGCTAACATCCTAACAGCAGCCTGTGTTATAGAAGTTCCAGAACCAAGAAGAATTACAGTAGTATTTGCGATTGGAACATTGTAATATTGGTTTTCTTTTTTAGCTTCAGTCAAATAAAGAACTCTACCGTCTTTTTGCATAATTCGGCAGTGTTCAAGGTAATACATATTTGCACGCTTAGAGTGTAATATTGTTTTAAGGCCTAATGAAGAAATATTGTTTTTATTCGAGTTCATAATTAAACTATCTATTTTATATAAAGCTCTGCCACGTTAATTCTTAATTTTTTGTATTATATATTTTAAATTATCTGATAGGTCAAAAAGTGTCGCTATTTGTCAATAAACTCTTATTTTTTTTTAAATCTACTTACAATTATCGATAGAGCTTGGCTATTTCCAGAGCTTTATTTTTTACTTCTGCCTGCAGAGACGGATGCGTAAGCAGTTTCATGTTGCCTCCTTCAGCAAGTAGCCAGCGGATTAAGTCATGCTTGAAGATTGTCGGATAAGTAATTATAACTGAGCCGTCATTATTATGTTCAATGCTGAGAGTCCTGTCTGCAGCAGCTTTCTCTACAATATAAGTTGAAATTTCAGCAGTACACCAGAGTTTAACATCTTTAATAATATCCAGATTAAAAGGTGAACCATTAATACCTTCCAGCATCTTTTCATCAAACTCATAAGTGTATTCTGTCAATTCAGCATGCATAATTCGATGAACAGCAAAGGTGCGGATAGATTCTTTTAAATGGCAATATGCCTTAACATACCATGCCTTGTTATAGTAAGAAAGAACATGAGGATCAATTCTTCTTTCACTTATTTCTCCATCAGCATTGCTATATCTAATATTAATAGTTCTGTTCTGTTTCCAGGCTCCAAACACAATTTTGAAAATATGTGCTTTAATTTTTACATTTAAAGCAGATGATGCAACTATTGAATCAATTGTTGCAGTATCAAGAATTTCAGGGTTATTAGATGTTAAGAGTTCATCAATAGCCTCACTGATTTGCGAACTTAAAGGATTTGGAGTAATACTTTCAGCAAGTTTGGAAGCAATAATGAGAGAAGTCATATCATTTTCAGAATAGACCGGTGCCTCAAAACTCCAACCATGGTGTTTCAAATAATATCCATTCCTCTCGTGATCAAAGTCTATCGGTGCTTTATGAATTTCTTTAAGAGCTTTAATATCTCGCTGTATTGTTTTTACACTGCAACTCAGGTAAATATTTTCATCGATATCTACGTTTTTAAGTTTTTCTATAAATGAAGTACAGTTGGGATAGTTATTCTTTTTTAATTCAGCAACAAATTTAACTAACCTCATTAATTGCTTATTATTAGCCACCATTATATATCCCCCCTTTTATTTGGCTTTTATAATATTTACTATAATAAAAGAAATTATTTAATTAGTCAATAATAATTAAACAATTTTCAGAGATAAGTGCTGTCCAAATCAATACCAAATATTCTCTCAGCATAAACTTGATAGAACTTATTATCTGTTTTTAATAAGGCATTTATAATTATCTTATTTATTGCCTCGTATGTCTCCAAATTAGAATTTTTTAAAAAAACGGCATAGTAAAGTTTGAAAAGCGGAGAAAACAAATTATGCGAATCAATTCCTTCAATTAGATTTAGAAAATCTTCGAATAAGTCAAGAAGACTGTTTGTGAAGCTGTCTTTTTGTAACTTAATACTTGTGAGGTTCCGAAAAATATTTTCCAAATTTATAATTAGTTCTGAATTAACCTGATCAAGACAAATAGCACAGATACAAGATTCAAGACACCGTTTGTAGTTTGATTGGAGGAGATAATTTTCGGCTTTTGTTAAAAGGTAGTTCTGCGTCATTAATAGTATTCCTGCATAATCTTTGGTTTTAGATATATTCATATGTTTAACGATAGGTCAAAATACGACCTAAGCTATAGATTCTCTACAATATTTATACATTATTTTAGCCAAGACATGTTTTAACTTATAGTTACCACTAAATTTTATGAAGCGAACAGCACCCTACAGATATTAAGTTTTTAAAATCAGATAATAATAAAGGTAAAGCCGTAAATATTGAAGCTGTTACTGAGTTCAATCAAATAATAAATTATATTTCAGATTCTGAATCAGTAAATATTTACCAGTTGTACGATATGATCGATAAGACTAGAGATCTAATAATTATCCAAAGGAAAAGTTATGGTAAGCAGAATGAAGCTTATTTAAAAAACAATCAATATCACGATAAACTTAGAAAAATAACAAAATACTACTTCCCACAGTCTCTCTGGAGGAAAATAACAGCTCACTCATTTCTTAAAGATTTCTTGGACAATCCAATCCCTAAAAATTTCGAACTGTATCAAAAAAGAATTAATGAGTCATTTGTAAGTCTTGAGCTTCAAAACAAATTAATTGCAGAGAATAATGGTAAGTATTCAGAGTTAGATCTCCAACAGATTGATTAAAAAAAATCAGAGTTTTACCATTAAGCTTTGAGAATATCGAGAAACTCGGAGAGAATATTGTTAAGCAAGAAAAATGATTTTGAACTTTTATAAGGTTATTTAAAATCTACTCCCAGATTTTTTTTGAGATTGCCTTTTTTTCTATCTCCTTCTAGTCTGGTTTTTTTAAGAAGGCGCCCCTTTATTCCACCAGAACTCTTTCATGACCAACCCCTTGGTGTTTTCTGTATTTGTTACGCAAGTTTTTTAGAAGGCGCCGGGGGCTCTTCTGTCAGAAAGCATTGATAAAGGGAAAAAACAGTTTTTTACTTCAATTTATCGGCATTGTTATTGTTGTTATATATAGGGTAGTTAATCTCTCTTTTTCTCATTGTGATAGAAGAGTAGGTATTAACTGCTTTTTTTTGTTTTAAAGTGATTACAGGCAATTTCAGCAGTTATGAGCTCTTTGTGGATAGTGTTGTATTAACTGCTTTTTTTGTTTTAAAGTGATTACAGGTAATATAAGAATTACCTAACACTGCCGAATTGAAATTTCCCCTCATAAACTCAGAAGTTTCCCTAACTAATTTTATTCATTCTCGCCCTAAACATAATAACAAAAGCATGGAGTAATCTATGAAAAAGAAAAACGCTACAAGGGATGTAATTATTAACATGTTAAAGGAAGGATTGCCAAAGGACTCTGCTCAAGATTCCAAACAGCAAAAGAAGTGGAGATTTATTATTAATGAACAGGCAAAGACACAGTACGATGAGGCTTCATTCGGCAATAATGAAGGGAACTTGTTTATATCGAACCTTTTAGTAAACGGTAATATTTGTTAACTGTCAGCCTCAACAGAATAGTGATTTTTCAGCACCCTTTTTCTGAACGGTAAATGGGATGATTTTATGAGATGTGTTATTTACTCCAGAGTATCGACTATTGACCAAAATCTTAATAATCAGTTAGAGCAACTTAAAAAGTATGCAGAATCTCAAAATTGGGAGATTGTTAGAATTATTACAGATGTATCTTCAGGAGGCAAATCATCAAAAGAACGTCCAGGGCTTAATGAATTGTTAACAATTTGCAGAAAACGGCAATGCGATATTGTATTATTCTGGGCTCTTGACCGATTTTCCCGTGAAGGAAGCCGTAAAACTCTCAAGTATTTAACATTGCTGGATTCTTTTGGCACTAATTGGCACTCCTTTGCAGAGCCTTATATCAGTTCTCTTGGAATATTCAGTGATGCAATCATTGCAATACTGTCAGCTCTTGCAAAACAGGAAAGAGTGAGAATTTCCGAAAGGACAAAAGCCGGGCTTAATAGAATAAGAGGTAAAGTTAAGCTGGGACGACCCAAAACTGCATTATACAAGGACCATTCAAATACCCCTGTGGATTCCCAAAATATTTAATCAGATAATATTCAAACAATAATCAATTATAATGGACTTTTATCATTAAATGGATTGATTAAATCTACTCCGCTTCTTTCCATATCCTTGATATTTCGCGTTGCAACTATTAATGAATGCGTTATACCTGTACATGCAATTAAAGAATCTATAATTGGCATTGGTTGCCCTTTTTTTTCTAGTTCTGCCTGAATGTGTCCCCAATTTTCTGCTGTATCCATATCAATATCTAAAATTCTACCAGTAAACCTTTTTTCCAAAGCATCAATCCATTTTAATAGATCAGTTTTCTTTTTAGAGTTTTCTGACAGCTTAGAAATTCCTTTTCTCAGTTCTCCAAAGGTTAAGACACTTATATACATTGAGTCTTCATCTATAGTTTCAAACCATTCGCATACATTTCTGTTTGGATGTTCTTTTGTAAATTCAGATATAATGCAGGTGTCAATTAAATATTTCATAGTTCAATATTCCTGCCCATATCTTTATTTCTTTCAATATCCAGTTCGATTTTAGGCATACTTTTAAAAAAATCGATTAGCTTTTCCTTTCTGCAGAAGACCTTCCTGTATTGTTCAATTGGGATTATTGCTGCGCAATCTTTGCCTCTTTTGGTAACAATTTGAACATCTCCTAATTCAGCATTGGAAATAAGTTCCGAAAATTTGCTTTTAGCTTCCTGTAATTGCCATGTTTTATTCATAGTGTATACCTTTATTTATAAATCTAGTCTGTCTAGTCATATTATAGCTAATTGTTTATCAAAAATCAAGTTGAATCCCAAAACATGGTATTTCTAAAAGATAAAAACTACTGAGTTTTAATTCTTTGTTAGAGCTTTTATGTAAAAAATACTCCTTGGGGTGCTGAATTATTGAAATAGTTATATACTACTGAGGTTTATAACGGGTATTGGACTACTAGACCGTGAGTTGAGAAAAGAAAAATGGAGTAATAGAAAACAGTTTTTTATGAAATTGTCTAAATCAGAATTAATCAGTTAATTAAATATTAACCCTAATTTTATATTTGGAATTATTACAAACATATAACAATATTGAGAGATCTTCTTTATTTTCAACTTCAATAGCTCAAAAAATTAAGTACTAACGATAGAAAGACTTTTGATAATGCTCAAACCTAAGATATTAATAACTAGACCTTATCTGTAAAGGTAAATTTAACCACGAAGTTCACGAAAAACACGAAGGAAAAACTTTAATATTCCTTTGTAAAGTGTTATATAGCAATAACTTATAATCACAAAAAACACTTTAAAAGTAATATATAAAAGATATGCTTGAAAACAATTATTTCAACCTGTTATTAGGAGTACCTGACACAGATTTTGAAAAAATAATAGAATGTAGCTTAAAAACGGGTTTAATTTTCAATAAAATTTATGAACGGATTAATCAATGTCTTGATAAAAAAGGTCTGCAAAAGAAACAGGAAAGATTTCTTGATAAAAAATATTTTGAAAATCAGACAGATTTTTTAAGTGTAGAATTTGAAGATTATGATATAGAGCAGTGTTCAGAATACCTTGAAACATGGAGACCGGGAATAACAGCTGAAGAAGTATTTATATTTATCTGTCTCCGTGCTTATTTTGATTCTGTGACAAGTCAGGAATCTGTTGAACGGATGGTGGAATCTCAGAGTTTATATATTTACTATATGAATAAGAATAAAAAAATACCAAGACCTAAAACAATTAATGAAAATCTAAACTGTATAGACATTGAAACACTTGAATTTATCCATCAGTGCCAGCTTCAGGAGTTTCTTAATGAAGACCTTGATGATTTTAATTATGCCGTTTTCGACAGTACTTCTGTTGAGGCTTCAAGTTCATGGCCTACAGATGCCGCGGTAATATACAAATTGTTAACACGAATACAGATACAGTCTCAAAAACTTGAAAATTTTAAGATTGCAAATATGGGATTATGGTATACTCCGTACTGGCTGGAGAAACTTTCCAGGCTGCTTTTTGAAATAAACAATACAAAGGGAACATCCGGTAATCCTAAAAGTGAAAAGGTAAAACCTGCCTACAGAAAGTTTATCAGAACCGCACATAAAATGAATGAATATCTCATCCGTGAATTTGAGAAACTTGAGCAAACTGTAGCAGCAGCAGATTTAAAACCCAGTTTCAGGAAACAGTTGAACATGTTGTGGAATAATATGGAGGATGATATTTTGGCTTTAAGTTCTGTACTGTACTATGCAGAAGAGCGTGTTTTTAACGGAAAAGTACTTCCTTCTGTTGAAAAGATTCTAAGTCTTTCTGATATTACTGCCGCTTTTATCAAAAAAGGACAGCGCAATTCGGTTATTGGATATAAACCTCAGATCGGCATGTCTAAAAACGGTTTTGTAAGTGCATTGATCATAGAGCCGGGGAACGGCGCTGATGCAAAATATCTGATTCCGCTTGTTGAAAAACATATTGAAAACAGTGGAGTTATTCCTGATTTTGTCTCTACGGACGATGGATACTCTTCTGCTGCAGGAAGAAAAGGTTGTTTGGACCTTGGAGTAAAAGATGTATGTTTCAGCGGAGCAAAAGGGAAGAAAATTCTCGGTGATGAACTTTGGGAGGATGAAAAATATATTGACGGGCGAAGAAACCGCTCGGCAGTAGAGTCTCTTATGTTTTCCCTGAAATATGTAGTTCATTTTGACAGACTAAGAAGAAGAGGCATTGAGGCTGTAAAATCAGAAATGCCTGGGAAAATAATAGCATATAACTATCTGCATAAGATAAGAAAATTTGCGGATGCTGAAAAACAGTATAAAAAAACAGGCTGACAGATTTTTATTTAAAAATTATTCTTGTTTTAATAATCTAACAGGAGGGGACTGTAAAAAATTAGGAAGTTCAGTTAGCAATATGGATGATTTCACTAAATTTATATTGAAAATAGAAATTTAGACGAACATTTCGGTAAACTGGGAATAAATTAAATAAGAAAAGGAGAATATAGTTCTGGAAAGAAGTTTTGAATTACCCCTTTCCAGAAATGTTCTAATTACACATATATAATTATAGTCAATTTTCAGAATAATCAAGCAATAATTTTAATTGTTACCCTTACTATTACCCTTATGTAGTGATATTACCTCTACTCTTATTCCATTATCTGCAGATTCTATTGACTAATTATTTTTCTTAAGATATAATTTGATTTAGTTTAACACCTAACTTTATTAAAAACGATTAAAAAAGAGGGCAGTAAAATGATTAAGAAAGTTCTTCTTGTGTTGCTATTGGCAGTAAGTGTTTCAGGGTTTGCAGAAGATTATGCTAAATTCCGTTTTTCAGTAGGTCCTGGGTTAGCATGGCCAAAAGATAAGAGTGTTTCCGGTATGCAGTTTGGGTTGATTAACAGTCAGGAAAAAGGCCGAGAAATGTTAGGTTGGGACTGGGGACTTTTTGCAACAGTTACAAATAATGTAAAGGGATCGCAGGGAGGAATTGTCTGTATGACAGAGAATTCAGAATTAGTGCAGGGTGGAATAGTTAATTTTGGTAAAAAATCTAAAGGAACTCAGCTTGGAATTATAAATATAGCAACTGACAATGACGGGATTCAGATTGGATTAATAAATATAATGGATAACGGTTGGCTTCCAGTTTTTATTTTATTTAATTTTAGCAAGTAGAGAGAATTTTAGAAGAAAAAATCATAAAAAACTATTGTCATAGAAATGGGTTTTTGCTATACTAAAAAAGTAGTTCGAAAAAATCTAACCCAAATTTTCAACGAAAAAATCGGAGGAGAAAATGTTTAAAAAAGCTTTGATCGTACTCGCAGTATTGGTTTGTTTCTCAGGAATTTTAAGTGCAGCCGGAGATACATCAGTATTCCGTTTCTCATTAGTTCCAGGATTTGGATGGCCTAAAGATAAGAATGTTGTTGGTTTGAATTTAGGTTTAATTGGTGATCAGTCAGAAGGTAAAAGTGTTGTAGGAACAGACTTGAGTTTAATTGCAACAATTACAAAAAATGTTCAGGGAGCACAAAGTGCGTTTGTTAATATCACAGAAAATTCAGAAGTAGCGCAGGGTGGTTTTGTTAATGTTGCAACAAATAGTAAAGGAACTCAATGGGGTTTTATTAACTTTGCCAAAAAAACAGAAGGCTTACAGATTGGGCTTATTAATATAATGGATAACGGTTGGCTTCCAGTTTTCGTATTCTTTAATTTTAGTAAATAACTTTTTAGTTATAAAGATACAAAAAAAGCACATCATTTGATGTGCTTTTTTATTTGGTATTTTTAAGCAACAGATAAATTTCTTTTTCTGGTTTTCAGCTGCAACTGAATAGTATTGATACCAAAGACAATCAAACCTGCTGCATATGCTCCGATAAAAAATCCAAAAAAGTACTGATAATGTACTATATAAATTACAAAAGTAATTAAGCAATATATACCCAGAACCAGTTCGATTATTCCTGGAAGCATTTTGCTTTTTACAGTATATTTACTGCTCCTGCTCTCATTACTACTGCTGCCACTTTTCGGTGTACGTATAAAAGCTGATTTTTTACCGCTAACAGCCTCAATTACAGCAATCGAGTTGTTTATACAAAGTCCAGTTCCTACAGCAATCATTACAGGGAAATTTTTAAAAGAGAAAAAACCCTTTTTGGTTGCAGCACCGCTTCCTGTATATAAAGCACAGGGAGCTAGCGCAGCCAGTACAACAATTACCCACAAGATAGGTAAAAAAGGACCATAATTAATAGCTGGTGCACCCATTAAAACAGGTAATGTCAAAACAGTTAATACGATCATAAATATTGCTGCAAAATTATTTGTAAGGTGCATAAAAGCCTCAAACTTTTGATGGAATGTCAAGTTCTTTGATTTTATAATGCTTGGAAGAAGCTTAATTCCAGTTTCAACAGCACCTTTAGCCCATCTTTTTTGTTGGCTTTTAAAAGCGTTCATATTGTTAGGCAATTCTGCAGGACATACTAAGTCAAAATCAAAAGCCATTTTATAACCATGAAGTTGAACTCTATATGAGAGGTCCATATCTTCAGTCAATGTATCTCCAGACCATCCACCAACTGCATCAATTGCGCTTATTCTCCAGATTCCGGCTGTGCCATTAAAATTCATACAGAGATTGTTATAATTTCTTGCACCCTGTGAAGCAGCAAAATGTGCATCTAAAGCGATACTTTGAGCTCTTGTTAACCAGTTTTCAAACCTATTGAGGTGTCCCCATCTAGACTGAACACAGGCTATTTCAGGCTTATTATGAATTTGTGCAATACTTCTTTTTAAAAAGTGTTTTGGGATAATAAAATCTGAGTCGAATATTGCAACATATTCTCCTTTAGCTATTTTTAAGCCATTTGCAAGTGCTCCTGCTTTAAACTGTTCGCGATTATCTCTTCTAACAGTGTAAATATCAATACCAGAAGTATCTTTCAGTTCTTTCGTATAGTCATTGATAATATTAACTGTAAAATCTGTACTATCATCAACCACTTGTATCTCAAATTTATCTTTAGGGTAATCTACCTCAGTTGCAGAAAGCATTAATCTTTTAATTACTTCAGCTTCATTATAGACAGGTAACTGAATAGTCACAAACGGCAGATCATTGTCGGTTGTTGTCTCATAAAAATTTTCAACAGTTTTCTCTACTTCTCTACGTGCTTTCTTTTGTCTTCTGTAAAAAAGAATTATCATAAAATATGAATGAAATCCATAGATCATTAAAAAGAAAACAGTTATTGCATAAACAATAAAGATTATTAGCATTATGTTGTTATACATCTGTTCTTCTCCTAAAATACCAAAAAATATATAAAGTTTTTTAAATTAAGTTAAAAGGCATATAATGTGCCATATTTTTGGATTTTTTCAATTATATGTTATTCTTTTTTATTAAAATAAATTTTCTGGATTTTTTTAACTATTAGTTCTTACCAAGACAAAAGTGAGTTTAGTAATTTAATAAAATTGTGTTAACTTACTTAAGCTATTTTTAAATATTTAAATAAAAATTGAAATTGCAGGATATATTAATATGAGTGACAGAAAACTTAAGGTTGGAGTAATTGGTGTTGGTGCTCTAGGTAGATTTCACACGAAATTTTATAATGAAAGCTCAAATGCAGAGCTAGTTGGTATTTATGATGCTTCTCCGGAAGCAGCTAAACGTATCTCAGAAGAGTTTAATGTAAAAGCATTTTCTACAATAGATCAACTTGCAGATGAGTGTGAAGGATTGAGTATTGCTGTTCCTGCAAATTTACATCATGTTATCGCGATGCCGTTATTGCAGATGAAGAAACATCTTTTAATTGAAAAACCTTTAGCCGCTACTGTTGAGCAGGCGGGAGAACTTGTCAAATATGCTGAAGAGAATAATCTGGTTTTAGAGGTTGGTCATACTGAGCGTTATAATCCGATAATGAGCTTTATTAATGATAAAATCGAAGATATCAGATGTATTGAAGCTAGACGTTTAGCTCCTTATCCTCCTCAAAGGCCTGGAATGCATCCAAGAGGAACAGAAGTTGGGGTGGTTCTTGATTTGATGATTCATGACTTGGAATTAATTTTGCATATTGTAAAAAGCAAAGTAAAAAAAGTTGAAGCAACGGGGATACCGGTACTAAGTAACACAGAGGATGTAGCAAGTGCCAGGATTACTTTTAAAAACGGTTGTGTTGCAAATGTCAAAGCCAGTAGAATTCATGATAGCGCATTAAGAAGAATGCTGCTTTATCAATCAAACTCTTATCTTTCTCTTGATTATGGCGAGCGTTCAGGATTTGTCTGTTCTAAAGGTGAGAACGGTGGCATTGTTAAGGAAGAAATACCTATAAAAGATCATAATGCTTTAGCTTATGAAATTGAGAATTTTATAAAAAATGCTTCATATGCTGTTGAGACAGGTTCAATGCCTGAATTAAAAGTACCTGGAAGACGTGGTTTAGAGGCTTTAAGACTTGCTGTTAAAATTACCGAAGAAATCCATGCTCATAATCAAAAATATAATTTGTTCGATGGGAAACATGAAGAAATAAACCAGTTCTGATTGACTATTAGGTTTGTTTTTGTAGGGCGCATTTGGAATTATAATATTTAAAATGCGCCTTTTAAATTTATTCAAGAATTTGGTTAATCCAGCCACCACCAATGAGTTGGTTGTTTTTGTAGACAGCCAGGGCTTGTCCCGGCGTAACAGCTCTTGATGGAGTCAGTAGCTTGACGTTAGCTTTTGAATTGTCAATTTTTGAAACGACAGCCTTGATTGGTGATTGTCTATAACGTGTTTGTACTTCACATTCCAATTCTTTGTAAGGGAATTCCAGCCAGTTCATATCTATAGCGTTAAATTCACCTGACATAAGTAAACTTGAATCAGTACTTATTGTTACAGTATTTGTAACAGCATCTATTTTAGTAACATATGCAGGTTTCCCTAAAGCAACTCCTAAACCTTTACGCTGACCTATTGTAAAATTATAAATTCCGTTATGCTTTCCAACAATTTTACCGGTTTCAGTTATAATGTTTCCGGGAATATTCGGATAATTAAAAGTTCTTACAATAGTTTGAGCGAAGGTTTCTCCTTCAAACCCAAAGCATGCATCCTGACTTTCCTGTTTCTTTGCGTTAGGCAGGTTAAGCTCAGTAGCAAGTTTTCTTACTTCAGGTTTTGTTAATTCACCAAGGGGCATATAAGAGTGATCAAGCTGCTCCTGTGTTAACTGAGAGAGGAAATAAGTTTGATTTTTGTTATCATCAACACCTTTATATAATCTTGTCATATCTTCATCATGTTTTAAAATAGCATAATGTCCTGTTATTATTCCTATAGCACCAATTTCTTTTGCATAGTTTAGAAGAGCACCAAATTTTAGGTAGTGATTGCACCAAACACATGGATTTGGTGTTCTAGCTTTAACATATTCATTTAATGCGTATTTTAGTATTTTATCATTGAAAGCTGTTTTAAGGTCTAAAAATTGATGAGAAACTCCCAGCTGTTCTGCAACTATTTTTACCTGTGTATTATTATCGAGGCCGCAACATGATTTTGCTGTTTCTTTCTCCTCCTCACATGATTTCATCTGAAGAGTTACACCAATTACTTCATAACCTCTATTTGCGTAAATTGAAGCAGCTACGGATGAGTCTACTCCTCCGCTCATAGCAGCGACTATTTTTGTCTTTTTTTTGTTCATAATTCCAGACTCTTTTTATTTTGAACTTAATCAAGAAATTTATTTATGTCTTGATTTGATAAAACTTCATTCATTGCGCCTGTTCTATATCCGCCAGTATCGATTGCTACATATTTGAAGCCGCATTCTTTACATATTGTTTCAATTTGACTTCTTTTATTCCAGGCACTATCTATTTCTGCAGATATAAATTCCAGGCGGGCAATGTCGGAGTGGCTTCTTACTCTAAATTGAGTAAATCCGAGTGAACGAATCTCTTTTTCAGTATTTCCAACTCTAATAAGTTTGTTTTTTGTTATGATTTCTTCGTAAGGAAAACGTGAAGCCAGGCAGGCATAAGATGGTTTTGAACTTGTTGGTAACTGAAACTCATGAGAAATTTTTCTTATTTCCTGTTTTGTTAAGCCTATCATTTTTAATGGGGAAATAATTCCTAATTCACCTAAGGCTTTACGTCCCGGTCTATAATCGTTTGTATCATCTGCGTTGGTTCCGTCAAAAATTGCTTCAAAATTTTTATCATGAGCATACTTTTTTAAAGCTGAGAACAAATATTTTTTGCAGTGATAACACCTGTCATAGTTGTTTTCTGTAAAGTGTGGTATTTCCTGTTCATCAATATTAATAATTTTGTGTTCCATGTTTAAGCTCTTAGCCAGACAGATTGAATCTTGTATTTCAAAAGCAGGAAATGCAGAAAAGTTTAAAGTTATAAGTGTTACTTTATTACAGCTGTCTTTTGCAAGTCTGGCAAGTAGAGTACTATCTACTCCACCGGAAAATGCAATAATAACAGAATTGTATTTTAAAAAAATATTTTTTAATTCTTTAAATTTTTTAGTAAGTATTGTGTTCATTTTATTTTTGTGGCGAATATGTTTTTGCTTTTTCTTTATTTTATTGCAAACAGCTTCGATAATTTATTAATTTTTTCTAAAATTATTTTGTTTTGAGTATAATTCATTCAAAATATGAGTATTAATACCCTCACAATAGGAGTTAAAATAAAAAAAACAACCTGACAAATAAAAATCTGCCAGGTATAGTCATTAAAAGAGTTTTTAGATTATGACACTATTTTATGGAGTGTGCTTGAAAAGTTTTCTACTAACTTCTGCTTAAATGAATCCCATTTTAAACCATTTGAATAGAATGCCATTGATGCAAGTTTTTTTGTAATAATAGCATTGCGGTATGCAAGCATTTCATTTGTATCAAGTGTGTTTATTATACGCTCTTTTCCCAAAGTATTAATTAGAATAGGTGGTATGTAATTTCCCATAACTTTCCAAACCAGGGAATGATCTGAAGTAATTTCATCTATTCTTTCGTCTAGTTCAGCCTGTAACTCTAAAATTTCTTCACTTGTCAAAACAGAAAGTTCAAAAAGCATCTTTTTTTCTTTTTCATGTAGATCAATTAAAATTTGAGTTTCCTGGCGTGCATATTTATCAATAAGTTCCATTATTTCTCTTATCAGTCTCCATCTTGTTTCAGGAGCATTAAGGAGTTTTGAGTCATAATCATCACCAAATAGGAAAGCCGTTAATATTTCTGCAACAGAACTACTGAAAACACCACCTTTATTTGCTGTAGAGTCTTTAATTTCCTTAATTTCAGTACGAGTTGCAATATATCTTCTTGCTGCATCATCAAAGAAAACATTTGCCCCTTCGACAATAAATTTTAATTCTTTAAATACTGATAAAAATTTCGTTACATTGGTATGATTAATTGTATCTTTAAAACCGCCACATGGAATAAATGCCTGTATGTTTGCTTTTTCGATATATTTCCTATTAGATGGCTCAGTTAGGAAGGTTCTATGAAAAATTGAACAGTCTTCAATTATTGCACCGTCAGGCAACTGTATATTTTTGCCTAATCTTGGAACAATAAAACCTTCGGGGCTTAGTTTTTCTTTTGGGAATGTTAAAGAGTTAGCCCTGGGGGAAGTATGACGCATAAATGCAATTTTCATAAGTTCTTCTTTGTCTAGTCCATTAGGATCAAATAATACAGAGCCACCATCAATAACTAAGCATATTTTACCTTTATAACATTGTATTTCATTTGAACCCAAATCGCCATCCGGACCGCCTGTCATCATAAGATTAAGATCTTCTTCTTTAGATCCATAGTGTTTTATAAGAGTTCTGAATGCTCCCATTACGCAAGTTGTGGTCATGCCGCTTATTTCTATTTTTCCTCCGATTATATCATAGATCTGCTGCATATCTTTTGTTGTTAAAACAGATTTAGCATTTATTTGGAGGTCAGTGCCCTGATCTCCTTTTTCTACAAGACCAAAAATATCACCATTAGAAAGAATGCCGTATGTGTCGTGCGGGATACCAAAGCTTTTTCCTGTTGTAATTGTTCTCCAGTATTTATAACCGCGATTTTTTGTCTGATATGCAGCTGCATCCATTAGTGGGGCTGTTCCTTCATCAGGGCCGAAAAATATCATTTCAAGTTTTCCATAATGATCTATAACAGCATTATCATCCAGGACCAGATCCATAATGCCTTCAGTGTAGTCATATAAACAGTCAAGACTGTTGTTTGCATATATTGGCTGAGGTACAATGACCCCTTTAGAACCACTTTCACAAATGTCCTTATGTTTTAATCTTTGAGCTTTGGGACCTAGGGCATAGTTTAGAAGCACAGCTTTATCTAGTTCTACCGGATAGTTTGAAGAAGTAACACGAATCATTCTAAGTCCGCCTCTGGCAATGTCAGCAGCTCTCAAATGTGTCCCACATGAATAATGACCGTTAACATAAAAGATGCCAAAAACAAACTGATCAAATACTAATGGGTCAAGGATTCTATTATCAAATCTAAAAGAATAAGCTCTTTTTTCTACCTTATAGAAGTTTGTTTTAAGTGTGCAGGAAACAATTTTAAACATAAATTCAAAAATATCATATCCGTCAGCATAATCCATGAATCTGGATTTAATTATTTTGTCAAACTCAGTAAATTTGAGATCAATTTCTTTATTAGTAAGACGTGATGAAATTTTTGGGTTAAATCTTCTCTCAAACAGTTCGAATAAATATTTGAGTAAATCAGGATGTTTTCTTGCTGTCTCTGTAATTGTTTTTAATGTATATGTTGATTTATTTGAATCTTGAATTCTAGCAGCAAATGCATCTCTCTGATCAGCATTTGTCAAACTGTTCATTATTTCTTTATCTGTAAAATTAACTCTTTCCTTAAAAATAAAATAATGTGTAAAGTCTATTGCATTTCCTGCAAAGAGCATTTCCTTGAAAGTGAAAGTCCCGTTCACATATAGTTCTGTAATATCACTTATTGCAAATGATAGGAATGCTCTTAAATCTTCAACTATTGCATCTTCCTGTTTTCTACTTAATTCTCCCATAGAGTATAATGCGCAGATAGATGAAGGGGCAATTGCTTTACCACAGTAGGGTTCCCAGTATGCACGTTTTAAAATAAGATTATGGTCAGCAAAAATTTTTCTTAGAACAGGCAGTTGAGGAAGAGCAAAATCACTGTTAAACATAAACCTGGTTTCACCTGTTTCAGACAGATTGAAAACCTGGATAAGGGGAGTTACAGACTGCTCTGATGCTTCAAGAAATCTTTTGTATCGGTCTCTTGTTGGTTTTGGTGTGTCTTTATAATTTCCGGCGAGATGGAAGAGAAACTTAGCATTATCAAACTCCTCTTTTGAGTAATCCTGGACTGTTTCAGGCCTTATAATATATGAGTAATTGTTGCTTTCAGGACAGAAGTAATATTCTCTTCGGTGGCCGGTTATCATCGGTCCGATTATTTTTTCCATACTATCTCGAGTTTCTTCTGTTGCTATTCTAATATGCTGTTCTCCCGTTTCCTGTTGCTGAAGATTAAAATCTATTTGAGCAACACGTCCATACAAAACAACTTCATCGTCTTCAATCTTTATACTTGTTGCAATCGAAGATAGAATATTTTTTAAAGATTCTTTTGTTATATTTTCAAAGAAATAGTTTGGAAGTCCAAGGTCGTTGAGAAGAATTCCGGCGGCCATATTCAAACATGTAGCTGTAATTAATCCATCTGAAGAAAGATCTATTACAGCTTCATATAGTATTCCAGGATCGAGATTTACGCTTTTTGCTTTGTTAATAATTGATGTCCCGATTGATTCTGAACAATTTAAGTTCTTTTTCATGATCTTACCTTGTTGTCCTTATTCAGCTTTAACAAAAATTTATGCTCATAATACCTCTAAAAACGAAAAGTACACTGTGGAAATATTAATGCAAGATGTTTTAAATAATAAAATTAAAGACAAAATTCATTGAATTATTTATAGCTCAAACATGTGAAATCAAGCATTGAAAATCAGGGGGCAGTATCTTATAATCCTATGAGGGTCTGTTTAATATATTTGATATATTTATAACTTTGATAAAACTGGAGATGATAATGGCTATTGAAATGAAAAGTAAATATTTAGAACATAATTACGACGATAATTATTCAACGGATAAGCTTCAGTTTAAGGAAATTACCTTTCAGAAATTAATGAGTAAAAGAGTTATAAATGTACTTCTTATCTGCTCTAATTATGATGCATTTATGCTTGAAGAAGATGGCAGGATCAATGAAAAGATTTTTATGGAATATACATCTTATAACCTTCGCTATCCGCCTCAGTTTACGCATGTAAACAATTCTTACAAAGCATTTAAACTTTTGGAAAAGCAGAAGTTTGATTTAGTTATCAGTATGCTTAATGTGGGAAAAGTTGATGCTTTCAAAATGGCAAAAGAGGTAAAAAGTAAATATCAGAATATACCTATTATAGTATTAGCTCACTTTTCCCGTGAAGTTTCAATGAGACTTGCAAAAGAGGATATGAGCTCTATTGATCATGTATTCTGCTGGCTTGGTAATACCGGATTATTGTTGGCTATTATAAAGCTTCTGGAAGATAAAATGAATGCAGAATATGATGTTGATGAAGTTGGAGTACAGTCAATATTGCTTGTGGAAGATTCAGTGCGATATTATTCATCTTATTTACCAACTATTTATCAGGCTATTTTTGAACAAAGCTTAGCTTTGATGAGTGAAGGTTTGAATGCTCACCAGAAAACATTGAGAATGAGAGCCCGTCCAAAAATATTACTGGCCAAAACATTTGAAGATGCAGTAGAATTATACCAAAAACATAAAGATAATTTACTAGGGGTAATATCTGACGTTGAATATAGTAGAAACGGTAAAGTTGATAAAGAGTCCGGCGTTAAGCTTGCAAGACTTATTAGAGAAGAAAAAAGCCAGATGCCTATTTTGCTTCAGTCTTCTGATAAGTGGGATGACAGGATCGTAAAAGAGCTTGGAGTAAGTTTTATTGATAAATATTCAAAAACTTTATTGGTAGAACTCAAGTATTATATCAAAGAAAATTATGGTTTTGGCGATTTTGTTTTTAAAGATCCGAATACAGGACGGGAAGTTGACAGAGCTAAAAATCTTAGAGAACTCCAGAAAAAAATTAAGATCGTAGATGCGAAATCGTTAACATGGCATGTCTCGCACAATCATTTTTCCAAATGGTTAAAAGCAAGGGCTCTCTTTGCTATTGCAAACCTATTTGCTCCAATTAGTGCAGAGGATTTTCACAATATTGAAGAAGTAAGAAGCTATCTGGTTGATGCAATTGCTAATTATAGAAGAACAAAAGGAAGGGGAGTAATTGCAAATCGAATGGATGATTATGCAATATTCACAAGACTCGGAGATGGTCAGCTTGGAGGAAAAGGGCGTGGATTGGCTTTTATTGATAGTATCGTTAAAAAGCATAAATTACTTCGCAGATGGGATAATGTAATTGTAAGTATTCCTAAAACTGTAGTATTGACTACAGATTTATTTGATGAATTTATGCAGTTGAATGATTTATATGATTTTGCTCTTTCAAATGTGCCGGATGAACAGATTATTGAATGTTTTAGTAAAGCCAAAATACCGGCAAGAATTGGGAAATATATTGCACAGATTTGTGATTCCATAAAGTCTCCTATGGCTGTTCGCTCATCAAGTCTTCTGGAAGACAGTCACTATCAGCCTTTTGCAGGAGTTTATTCTACCTTTATGGTCCCTAATAACCATTCTGATATTTATGTACGGCATAAACAGTTGGAACAGGCTATAAAAAGCGTATATGCCTCGGTATTTTTAAAAGAAAGTAAAGCATATATTACAGCTACATCCAATGTCATTGATGAAGAAAAAATGGGAGTTGTTATACAGGGAATTACGGGAAAACAGTATGAAAATAGGTATTATCCTACTTTGTCAGGGGTTGCCAGATCTCTTAATTTTTATCCTATTGAGCCGGAAAAGAGTGAGGATGGTATAGCAAATATTGCTTTTGGTTTGGGAAAAACAATAGTTGAAGGTGGAATCTCTTTAAGGTTTTGTCCAGAATATCCTAAAAAAATATTGCAGTTATCAGTGCCTGAATTTGCGCTAAAAGACACACAGAAAGAATTCTTTGCACTTGATCTGGATCCTGATAAATTTCATTCATCACTTGATGAAACAGTCAATCTTTTAAAAGTTAAGGTAAGACAGGCTGAAAAAGATAAAGCTCTAAAATTTGTAGCCTCTACATTTGATTATCATGATCATATGATTCGTGATGGAATTCACGAAGGCGGAAAAAAAATAATTACTTTTTCAAATATCTTGAAATATAACAGTTTTCCTCTCGCAAATATTCTAAAAATGCTTCTTAGAATTGGTAGGGGAGAAATGAATAATGAGGTGGAAATAGAATTTGCTGCGAATCTGGATACACCTCCGGGTGAACCTAAAGTTTTTCATTTTTTACAGATAAGACCGATTGTTGAAACAGATCAGAAAGTTCAGGTTGATTTGGAAAATGTTAATTCCGAAGATATGCTGATAAGTTCTGATATGGCTTTGGGAAATGGAGAATTTGATAATATTTATGATGTTGTCTATGTTAAGCCTGATGTTTTTGATCCTGCACATACAAATAAAATGGCAGATACAGTTGATAAAATTAACTCAAACTTTGTTAAAGAAGGTAAAAATTATGTGTTGGTTGGACCTGGGCGTTGGGGGTCAAATGATCCATGGCTTGGTGTTCCGGTAAAATGGGCTCAAATTTCACAGGCGAGACTTATCGTAGAATCCGGTCTTAAAAATTTTCAGATTGATCCTAGTCAGGGGACTCACTTTTTTCAAAATCTTACATCTTTTAATGTTGGTTATTTTACAATTAATCCGTTTAACAGAGATGGATTATATGATGTTGAATTTTTGGATAGCCAGGAAAGTGTTTATGAAGATAAGTTTGTAAGGCATGTAAAATTTGAAAAGCCTATTGTCGTCAAAATTGATGGAAGGCATAAAAAAGGTGTTGTTTGCAGACCTGGTGTTTCTGGTTAAGCGGTCCCTTAATAAGCAATTGTTTAATTTAATTTTTTATTTTGAAGTGCTACCTAGTATGAGTGCTGCAAAGATAATAATACAGCCTGTTACTTTAGCTATCGTAAAAGTTTCTCCCAAGCATATAAAAGCAAGTAGAGTAGCAAAAATAGGTTCAAGGTTATAAACAAGGCTTGCCAGTTGTGCAGATACGACCCGTTGTCCTTTTGCCATTAAAAGATAAGGAATTACACTTCCTAAAACTGCTATAGCAAAAAGATTTGATACTGAAATAATATTTAATGTGGGAGAATGACTCAAACCTTTTTCAAATATTACGGTAAAAAGTGATAGGAAAACCCATAGCGCAAATGAAAAGAACATAATTGTTCCTTCGGAAAATCTGGATACAAGTTTTTCAAGGAATACTATATAAAATCCGTAAAGAACAGCGCTGATTAAAGCCAGACTATCACCTAAGTTAAGTTTATCGGGCAGGCTAAATCCATAAGATATGCAGTATAGCCCGATGATTGCAATTGCTACAGCAATATAAAACTGGAGTTTTATTATTCTTTTGTAATAAAAGCGTTCAATTATGGGAACAACCACAACAAAAAAAGCAGTAATAAATGCTGAATTAGAAGCACTTGTATATTTTAAACTTAAAGTTTGAAGATAAAGAGCAAGAAAGCCTAATATTGAAAAACTCCACATAATTAGGCTTTGAATAGACTTTAATAATTCTAATTTAATTGTTTTAATAAATAAAAAATAAAGAATAACTGCAGTGATAATGGATCTAAAAAACAAAACATATGATACTGTCATATATTCTATCAAAATTTTGGCAAAAATAAAAGTACTTCCCCAGAGCGCTGATGCGATAATTAAACATATTAATGAAGTCGCAAAGCTTTTTTGTCTGGTCTCAGATGTCCCCATTTTCTTTATTAGTCCCTAAGTTTTTAAAGTATTATTCTCTATCAAATTCAGCCCAGCATGTAGCTGTTTCCCAGATTCTAACTCTTTCCAGTTTAACATGATTACTTATACAATATTCTGCACCTTCTTTATTTGTATAAACTCTGCTTTTTTGAAGTTGCTCTTCAAAAAAATTAAAAAGAGTTTCGGCAATTACTTCTGATGTTGGATCCTGCTTTTCAAAAGGTATAACTCTTTTAAAGTTGCTTTTAAAATATTCAAAATGAGCGGAATCTGTGTTTATACACATTGCATGGTCAAAATCATCCAGATATTTTCCAAAGGCTGATTTAAAGACCTGAAAATCACAGACCATATCATTTTCATCAAGTTTTTCTGCAGAAAGAATAATTTCAACTTTTCTACTGTGCCCATGCGGCATACGACAATTGCTGCTATTGTTTTTGCTGGAAAGAAAATGTCCTGTTTCAATCCAGAAAGTTTTACAAATTCTATACATAATTACTCTCTATTTAAATAGTTATTATGGTAAATATTTACAATTAAAGTTATAATCAAATAAAACAAAAATCTAACTCTAACATGGGAATATAACAATGTCTTTTTTTGGTATTTTATCTTTAATTTTTCTATCTTTGCTTCCAATAGTTAATCCGGTGGGGATGTCTTCAGTTTTTCTGGCAATGTCGAATGATCTTTCACCTTATGAAAGGCATAAGCTTGCACTAAGAGTTGCAATTTATTCTGCAGGATTACTTATTGCTATTTTGTTGGTAGGACCGCTTGCTCTTTCTTTTTTTGGTTTAACTTTACCTTTTATTAGAATTGCCGGTGGATTACTTGTATCATTTACGGCCTGGCAGATGCTGAATGCTAAACCCAAACTCTCTCATGAAGAAAAAAAGGAACATGAAGAGAAAGAAGATGTCGCATTTTTCCCTTTAACATTACCTATAACAGCCGGTGCCGGAGCTATTGCTATTACTATAGCTGTTGCTTTGGATATTGATGGAGGCTTTACTTTTCATGCAGTATTGCAGTATTTGGGGGCAATAATAGGTATAATTCTGATGATGGCTGTTGTATATGTCTGTTATCGCTTTTCTGATACTATTCTTAATAAAATTGGGCAGACAGGAACAGCTGTTGTTACTAGACTTTCAGCTTTTGTTTTGCTTGCTATTGGTCTTGATGTTATATGGACAGGTCTTTTAAAGTTGATTATAATAGCTAAAGATGCTCATTAAATTTTTAAAGCAGCAAAGAGTGGGATAATATAAAGTTGTTTGGAGCAATTACAGGAAACTAAGAGGACAGACAGAAACCATGCAAATTAAAAAAGAATATTTATTTACAGCAGTATTAACATTAGTTTTACTATTTCTTTTAACCGGATGTTCGTCAACAGGTTCTTACACATCTGTAGAACAGCTTGATTCTACTTTTTATGACTCAGCAACTCAAAAGTGTATTAATTATGAAGGAATAGAGAGAAATCCTGTTATTGTCGTTCATGGATTTCTTGGGGCAAAATTGGTCGATTCCAAAACGGATAGGAATTTATGGGGAGATTTTTGGGGCATTGATATGCTTTCTGTTTCAGATGAACGTATACGCGGTTTAGCTCATCCTATGGGGTATGGTAAACCTTTGAAGGATTTAAAAAGCGATGTTGTACCCGAAGAACTGCTTGAAACAGTAAATATAAAATGTTTAGGAGTTTCTGTTAAAGTTACTGCTTACAAGAGGTTGATTGATGCACTAAGCAGCGCGGGGTTCCAGCCTACTGGAAGAGAGTTGCAAAAGGATAAGCATTTTTATAATCTTTTTGAGTTTGCATATGACTGGAGAAGAGATTTACCTGAAAATGCAAAAAAACTTGACCTTTTTATTAAGCAGAAAAAAGAATATTTACAGGAGAAATATAAAGAATTATATGGAGTAGATAATTTTGATGTTCAGTTTGATATAATAGGGCATTCAATGGGAGGACTTTTGTCAAGATATTATCTGCGGTACGGTACTCAGGATTTACCTAAAGATGGAACACCTCCAAAACTTGACTGGTATGGAAGTAAAAATATTGACAGACTTATCATTGCCGGAACTCCAAATGCAGGCTATCTGGATACTTTTATTGAAATGTTAAATGGAGGAGGACCTCAACCATTGCCTATTGCTGCTTTAGGAACTTTCCCTACATATTATCAGATGTTACCGGCTCCTGAAACGATATCGATAGTTTATTCAGATAATAACGAACCAGTTGATTACTTTAATCCTGAAGTCTGGAAAAAGATGAAATGGGGAATTGTTAATCCTAAAGAAGATAAAACCTTACAAATTTTGCTGCCAAATATAAAATCTAAAGAGGAACGTGCCAGAATTGTTTATGATCATTTAGCAAAATGTTTAAAAAGGGCTAAAAGCTTTATTTATGCTATGGGGATAAATGCAAATCCACCAAACGACGTTCTTCTTATTTTGGTTTATGGTAATGGTTTTAAAACTACACGTAAAGCTTTTATAAACAGAGATACAGGAGAAATTGAAAAAATAGAATATTCCAGTGGAGATGGAAAAGTTTTAGCTTCAAGCGCATTATGGGATGACAGGATCGGCGGTAATTGGTCATTTTTTCTTAAAAGCCCAATTGCCTGGGATTATTTATTGGGGTTGAGAGCAGCACATATGGGAATTCTTGAAGCTCCTGTGTTTGAAGATAATATTTTACTCTTCTTGTCTCTAATTGAATCACAGAACCAAAAAGAAATCTTTGCTAAAACTCAGTGTAAATTAGAATAATATAAGAATTTTTAAAAAAAAGGAAGTTAAGCAAAATGACAGACAATCTAAAAAGAAATATAATTTTGATCGCATTGTTAGCTTATTTGCTGACATTTATTACAGGCGCAGTTAATGTTATTCCGTTTGTAATTAAATCTGCCGCCACAACATTTTTTCATACAACTTCTGAAAAAACAGGATTTGCATTTGGTACTTTCATGTTTGGGTATCTTATAGGAATTTGTATTAATGGATTTGTTGTAAAATACATTAAACCCAGATATGAAATTCTTATGACAGCAGTTATTTATAGTTTGTGTTCAATTTATATAATGTATATAGTTGACGTAAATATATTGTATATTCCTATTTTTATTATGGGGCTTGGAATAGGTATGATTTATACGATACCAAACTATTTGATAGTCAGTACATTTGATGGTCATAAGCGTTCAACAAATATGAACCTTGTAGATTTTTGTTATAGTCTAGGATCGCTTGTCTATCCTTTACTTGCCGGTTATATGTTATCACATGCGGGTACATGGCAGCAGGTTTTTCTTTCAGTTATAGCAATACTTGTGTTAGTAGTAATCATTTCTTTTATGACAAAACTTCCGAATATGCATCAGGGAGAACAGAAAACAAGCGAAGGGAAGATAACTAAGTATTCCAGGTGGAATTTAAATATTTATCTTGTTGCTATAGCAATATTTTTCTATTTGGTTTCTTATATGGGATTTACTTACTGGGTAGTAGAATATGTAACAGAGAGCTTTAAATTAAAGACAGAAGCTGCATTTTTCGGTCTTAGTCTTTTTTGGATTTTCTATGCGGTTGGATGCTTTATTTCGAGTATTGTTGTGAGTAGGATATCAGTTCATAAATATATTATCAGTTCTGGAATAGTTGCAATTATAGCCTACATTCTGATCTTTTTTTCAGGTACTTCTGCAATGTTTTATTGTTCAATATCTCTTTTAGGTTTAGCATGTGCTACAATTTTTTCATCCTCGATTTCTCTTGGAACACTTTTCTTGAAAAATCCGTCTCCAAATTTGGTTTCGTTTTTTATAGGGTGCGCTACTGTAGGTTCAATTGTAGCTGAATACAGTTCGAGTTTTATTCAGTCAGTGATGGGAGTAGCTGCTGTAATTATATTCAGTGCTGTTTTTATGCTGATAACTGTTATTCTAATGATAATTCTTCTTTTCAGAAAAACAGTAACAGAAGTTTAGATGAAATATATTTTTTTATTTATACCTAGTGTCATGTCATAGATAAAAAGTCGCCAATAATATACTATAATATTTATTAACAGCAAAACTGGAGGTAAATATGGGTAGACAGGTATATTATAAAGTTACGCTTAGTAAAGAAGAAAGACTACAGTTAAAAGAAATTTAGAGTAAAGGTAAACATAGTAGTCAAAAAGTTTTAAATTCACTTATACTTTTGAATTGCGATGAAAGTTCCGAAAGTAATGGTGTCCGTAAGAGCAATAAAGACATTGCCTCATATTTGCAGGTTAGCGAGAGAAAAATTGATAGAATTAGAAGGCGGTTTGTTGAAGACGGTTTTGATGTTGCAATAAATGGACATAAAACAACAAGAGAATATAAGAGAAAAACTGATGGTGAGTTTGAAGCACATTTGGTTGCTTTATGCTGTAGTGATTCTCCTGAAGGTTACGCCAGATGGACACTTCGGTTGCTGGCGGATAAAGTTGTTGAACTTGATTATATCGATAAGATCTCTCATGAAACAATACGTCGTTTTCTAAAAAAAACGAACTTAAACCCTGGAGGAAAGAAGGTTGGGTAATACCGCCAAAAGAAAGTAGCAGTTTTGTTGCTAATATGGAAAATGTACTGGATGTTTATAAGCGACCATATGATCCATTCAAACCTGTTGTTTGCATGGATGAATCACCAGGTCAGCTCATTGGTGAAGTCAAATCTGTAATACCGGCAAAAACAGGAAGTACAGAGAAATATGATTATGAATATGTCAGAAAAGGAACATATAATATTTTTATGGCCTGTGAGCCCTTAGCAGGAAAAAGGGTTGTAAAAATCACCGAAAGAAAAACTATTCCTGATTGGGCTCATTTTATTGAAGATATTGCTGAAGAATATAATAAAGCAGAAAAAATTACTTTAGTAATGGATAACCTGAATACACATAAACCTGAATCATTGTATTTAACTTTTGAGCCCGAAAAAGCCAAAAGATTGTGGGATAGGTTTGAATTTATATATACTCCAAAACATGGAAGCTGGTTAAATATGGCTGAAATAGAATTAAACGTTTTAACAGGTCAATGTTTAAAAAGGAGAATAGACAATATTGCAACTGTAGAAAAGGAATGTACTGCGTGGATGAAGAATAGAAATAATAAGAATTCTAAAATTAATTGGAGATTTACAACAAACGATGCAAGGATAAAACTTAAAAAGCTTTATCCGACAATCGAAAGTTGACTAGACACTAGTGCCTGACCGAAAACCTCTTTTTTGCGAAAAAGACCTCCCTTATTTTTTATCCTAATTTCAAATTAAACATTAAACAAAGTAAAAATTTTATATTTTCAAAAGAAAGACCTCAAAATAGTTATTTTTAGACACATCGACTACATATAAAACCTAAATTGAAGAGAAAAGTTAATAACGAGGTTTTTCCAGCTCTTCCGGTTTAACATCAAAAGCTCTAAGAATATCTTTTTGTGTTTTTGATATTTCGCTTACAATGGATTTTCCGTCAAAATCTGAGCATCTTATTTTACTCATTTCTGCCAGCATTTCTTTCAGAGTAAACTTTTCAAATAACTTTTTCTTTTTCATAATTGAAGAAATTTTGCTATAGATTATTAACGCTATGAATTTAATAAAAATTCTGCCGTCAGCATTATATTGGCTATGAACTCTTAACCTGTTTCCGTCCAGTTCATTTTTTTCAACATCAAAAAGTTTTTCTACGGTGTCTCTGTTTCTGTAGCGCTCAAGCAAACATTCTTTTTTTATTTTTTCAGAGTTTGAAAGCAGTACAAAATATCCTGATTTTATCAGGTAATTCTTTATATTTCTATGGTTTAATTCAATACAGCCGGTTTTTCTGTTAAGCTTAAAATACTGCAGATATTTTTCAGGAATACAATTATTTCTAAACTCCAGATAATCTTTCATTTTTTCAAATTTCTTACTAAGTATTTTTTCCTTAATGCTCAATATCTTATGCATAAAATTATTACGCAAATCTGCCTCTGCCTTTTTATTATAAAACAAGTGTGCTCTGTATTTTACACCTTCAATGTCAAGTGTATCTTCGATGTAATGAAGTATTTCTTCATTGTACTTAAAGGCGGTTTCTGTCTGTCTTAGCTTTTTTCTGTTGGCTTTTAGCAGTTCAACAACTTTTTTCATACTGTATGTCATAGGTTGTATAAACTGTATTTTATCACTTGAAGCATTCATTTCCATAATGTTAAGTCTAGAGCAAAAGCCCCTGTCAAGAATTAGTACTGCATTTGAGAAGTCATAATATTCAAGCTGTGTTAAGCTCTTTTTTAATGTTGTTACATCTGTTATGCTGCCCGGATAAAGCTGATAAAACAAAGGCCTCTTGCAAAACGTTTGAAGCTTTTTTCGTTTAAATTGTTAATAACTTTCTATTTGTATGAAATTTTACATATTTTCATCAAAAGTCAGAGAAAATGTAAACAATACTCTTAAAAAGTTTTACTTTAGATACATTCTTCCTAATCCCTGCATGCCCGAGAGAAGAATGTATATATTTAGTTTTTCTACTGCTGTGGAATAAGTTTAAATATCTTTTTGGCAGCAAGAGCAATTATAGCAAAGAAAATATGACACTCTACTTTCTGCTGTCCTTTAACCCTAATATTTTCAACTCCATAATTATCTTTGAGTTCTGAATTAACTCTTTCACCGGAGTATTTTTACGGCAGGATTTTTCACGTTCTTTAATACTCGTTGCATCTGTGCTTTTATGACCAAAAAGCTTTTCTCCGATATTTCTGCATATACTGCCTTCATGTATTTTCTGTGCTATTCTAAATTCAGAAAACAGCTTAAAAGCTCTTGAAAATGTTGATTCTGAAGGAATCTCATTATAACAGGCAAGGATAGATTATTTTCCGAAAGATGGAGTATAGCTTTGATATGTGGTGCATTAGAGGAACAATAATCTTATCCGGAAGTTGTGCAAGTCCGCATCATCAGAGAGTCTTTTTTATACAGTATTATATAAAGCAAATATATTATGTGCCTGTCCATTGTTAAGGAGCATAATATTTCCATTTTCTTCCATTCAGTTTTATTTTTGAAGTAACTGACTATCATTTTTTCTTTCTTTTTCAATTTTCTTTCGTCTGATCATATTTTTATGCCGAAAAATCCTGAATTTAGAATTTTTCAGGCAAAACGGTTACACTCCTTTCCGGGAACAAGGAAAAGAAATCACAATTTCCATGACATTTCTTTTGCGGCGCTGAACCGGCGCCGCACTATGCCGGGATTTTCAAACAGCTCCTTCTATATTTAAAAAGTTTTACCCTTTCCGGGAATATATGATAGACAATTTTCATACAGCTTCCGCATTTTGGACATTTATATTCCGGCCGTTTAACTTTTATTTCATTATTCAGTTTTACATGTAATAGCAGCTGCAGAAGTTTTAATGTTTTTTTCGCATTGCCGTGAAGAAAACCGTAATCCCTACAACGCCTAAAGCCTTTTGGAAGTACATGTTGTATGACTTGAAACAGAAAATCCTCACCTTTCATTGTTCTGTATTTTGTTTTATTTGTTTTCGATTCTGTATAACTGAATGTAACGGTACCATCATGATTATCAAAAATCCTCTTCTCTGATATTACACCACGGTACAGGTACCTTGAAAGATAAAGCAAAGCCTCTCTGCCGCTGCCTACATTCTCCATGTTTACACGCCATTCTTTATCATAAGCAATCTCAGGAAAACCTATTCCCAGCTCTTTGAGTAAAGCAAGAAATTTACCTTTATAAAGTTTATTCAGCTTTTCCCATGGGAAAAGGTATTTGCCTTTCTTTTTTCTCCATAGATTATTTTTTCTGTCAACAGCTCCGCCTGCAACTATAAAATGGATATGGGGATGATAATCAAGATTTCGTGCATGAGTATGCAGTACCGCTGTCATTCCAATATCTCCGCCAAGATACTTCGGACTTTCTGCTATTTCCTTCATAGCACGGGATGCTGAATCAAAAAGTGCATTATAACATTCCTTCTGATTGTGCCATATTACAGTTCTAAGTTCATATGGAACGGTTACCGTTACCATGTAATAATCCACAGGCAGGAGTTTATCCATTTGCCTGTTAACCCATCTGACCGTTTCATGATGCTGACAGGCAGGACAGTTTCTATTGCCGCATGAATGATAAAATATCTCTGTATCTCCGCATTCGGGACATTTTACATGAACTGTTCCTGAACCTTCGGCTCGGCATCTTTGAATTGCGGACATTGCTTTTTTATGTCCGGTAAGTATTTTATTACCATAATTCATTTCCATGGCTTCACCAAAGGTATTTATGACATCCTTTAGCTTCATGGCAGTGAAACTAAAGGTCGTGGAAATGAATTTTTGACATTATCCCGTTTATTGCAGCAGCAGAACTTTCCTGTGTCACATTTGTAAAATGTGTATATCTTGCTGTTGTTTCTATCTGTGAATGTCCAAGTATATGCTGTACTACTTTTAAGTTAACATTTGCTTCTATTAAATGTGTGGCATAGGAATGACGCAGTGAATGGATTGATACTTTCTTATTGATTCCGCTGTCTCTTGCCGCCGCCCTGAAAGCTGCCTGTGCACAACCTATATTCATAGGCTGTTTTGTATGCATAACAGTATCTTTTCCTCCAAGTATTTTAGGAAAAAGAAGTTCTGGGTTTCTATGAACCTTCCAGTATCGGCGCAAAGCATGAAGTGTAGATACCGGAAGTGGAATCAGACGGTCTTTATTACCTTTGCCGTTTCGTATATGAACCTGCATACTTTTGCTGTCTATATCTGCAACTCTTATATTTACGCCTTCGCTCACTCTTAATCCCAAACTGTAAATAGCAAAAAGGACAACTCTGAAACGGAGAAGTTCTGTATGAGCAAGCAGCTGTGATACTTCTGAAACAGTTAGTATATCAGGTATCTTCTTTACTCTGGGAGGCCTGACTATCTCTATATGCTTCCATTTACGCTTCAGTACATATTTCCAGTAAAACACAAGTGAACCAAGATCGATTTTAACTGTACTCCATGAATGAGTATCTATAAGATCTGCAAAGTACTGTTCAAATTCTGACACTGAAAGATAGTCCGGAAGCCTGTCAAAATATTCACACACACGACGAAATCCACGAAGATAACATTTCGTTGTTGATTCAGCCATCCCCTGAAGTTTCAATGCTCTGGCAAGTTCTTCATGCCTTTTGCTAATCTTTGACTCGCTCTTTTCTGATGATGCAATTAATCCTCTCATCTTACTATACTCCTTATGCTTAGTTTTTTACGCATTCACCTTGAATGCAATTACATAAGAAATTATAATAAGTCTATAAATGGGATTAAATCACTAAAACTGTCGCTGAAAGCGACTTTGTTCAACTTTCCCATCCGCATAACCGCCTAAGGCTAGGATTAGATTTTATGAAATCAATCAGACTCACCGTATCTGCAATACGAAATATCGGCTTAGCTATAAAAGCTTTTATAAGACTCAACCTACTGGAAGGTTTCCTGCCTATTCCGTACCAGTTTAAATTATCAAGGAACATATCAGGTCTTAGAAGTTCTACTGCTTTAATAAACTCTATCTGCTTTGAACTTAACTCTCCTAATTCTTCTTCAAGGTCTGGCAAAAGCCAGTTTTGTATGCTATTAAATAAACATGAAAGATGTTCCATTTAAAACTCCTGTAGTTTTTGCTATTTCTATTTTTTTGTTTATATAAAATAGCATGGAACTCTTTCTCTTAACTCAGTTTTTATTAAAAAGAACTTATTTTCTTAGTTTTGAAATTACCTCATATTATTGTTTTTAAAATTTTAAGTTTTAAATTAAAAAAATACAATTATGTGCAACTAAATTATTGATAATAACATAGAAAAAGTCATTGTAAAGGGTGATGAAAATATTTCTCATTGTACTTATATTATAAAACCTAAAGTTTCCCCGTTTTTTTTGGGGTGTTCTTTGAAAACTTGATTTTCTCAGATCCACTATACTTCTGTTAATCATCATCAGAAAACTTTAGAATTAAAAAAAATGCAATTTTTTTAAATCTATAGCAATGGTGATTTTTGAAAAATTTTTTCTCATCTTTTTTGTGAGATGCCCAGTATCAGCGTTTTCAGTTGTTTTAAGCCCCTCGAAAGAGAAAAGATGATTTTTTTGAGGTCTTTGGCAGTACTATTCAGTGAGCTTTGTTTACTTTTGTCAAGTTTTAAGACATAACATGTTTATTGTAAAAAGCTTACAAATTGCAGTCAGGTGGCTGAACATGCTATATTACTCTATTATCAAAATTAAAAAAAAGGAGTAATACAACATGTTCAGTAATTGCAAATTTAGCACATTAATAGATGAAGTTGCAACAGTAATTCCGAGAAAAGACAGAAGAATTATTTTTAAAACCATTATAACCGGTTTGATTATCAGCGAAGGCAGTAAATGTATTTCAGCAATTTATCGTCTGTTTGCAATAATGATGCTGTCTAATAAGATATCGAGAAAAAAATATTACGGTTTTCTGCAGTCAGGAAAACTTAAACTTGCTTTAGTATGGAAAAAACTTTTTACAATACTTGGTGATGATATCCAAACATCCGGCAGACTTCTTGTAGCTCTTGATGATACAACATATGGAAAGACAGGAAAGAAAATTGCAAACTGCGATACTCATTACGATCATGCGGCTAAACTGAACAGCTCTAAATATCTTTTTGGACATTGCCGTGTTGTTCTCGGGATACAAAAGTTTATCCATGGACGCTGGGCATGTCTGCCCGTAAAACAAAAAGTTTACCGGCTTAAAAAATCTGTAGATAAAAAAGAATTTAAAACTAAGATAGAGATTGCCGGAGAACTGATTAATGAGCTGTATGAACAGTTTTCTATTCCTATGCTGGTAGTTACTGACAGTTGGTTTGGTAATAAGTCATTGACAAAAGTTTTAAACTCCTATAAAGAATCAATGCATATCCTTACTCGTTTAAGAATTGATTCAGCTCTCTATGATTTTCCGCCTGAAAGTAAAGCAAAAAAAAGAGGGAGAAAGAAAATTTACGGTATTCGATTACCAAAGTTATCGAAGCTGGCAGCGACTCTTGATAAAAAAGAAGATTATTTCTTCATTTACGGCAAAAGCAGAAAATGTGAATATTCAGAATTTTTATGTATGCACAAAGGATTTAAAACCAAAGTTAAAGTTGTTCTTGTTCACTATAAAAACGGATGGTTCTTTCCAATTGTATCTACCGACTGCAGCCTGACGGCTCAGCAGATGATAGAATATTATTCTGCAAGATGGAAAATAGAAAGCGGTTTTAAAGAACTTAAACATGAACTCGGTGCTCTGGATAATCAGGCAAGAAAAAGGAATTCTGTAGAAAATCATTTTGATCTGTGCTGCATTGCCATGACCGCAGCATGGATATACACTATAAAACAGGAGAAGGCTCCTGTTAGAAAATTTAAAACTGCAAGAGCAAATTCATATGCTTTTGCTGATATAAGAAGAAAAATTAAAAACGAATATTATGAGAGTTTTAATTTTATGGATATTTGCTCTTCAAAAGGCAAGTCACTGATAAATTATATTAGAGATATCATTTTTCAGTGTGACGGGTAATTTTTTAACTCTCAAAAATAAGGAATGTTTAGTTATAAAACTATAAAGAAGGGAAAAATCTTATGAGGAAATTCATTAATGTAACTGTCGTGATATTGTCTTTGATAGGTCTTCAGGCGTGTTCTTTGATTTCACCTGACAAATCATGTGTATCAAAATCTTGTCCCAAAGAAAAACCGATAATTATTGCGCATAGAGGGGCCAGTGGTTATTTGCCTGAGCATACTCTTGAAGCTAAAACAATGGCTTATGCTTTGGGAGCAGACTATATTGAGCAGGATGTTGACTTGACCAAAGATGATCATATTGTTGTAGCGCATGATCCTTATCTTGGAACAATTTCAAATGTTCAGGAACTATATCCTGAAAGAATAGGTAAAGATGGGAAATATCATATTCGGGATTTTACTCTTGCCGAGATTAAAAAACTTACTCTTCATGAAAGAACTGACCTAAAAACCGGAAAGGCTGTTTATAAAGATAGATTTCCAAACACGACAGCAATTCCATTTAGAATGCCAACTTTAAGAGAAGAATTAGAATTGATTAAAGGTTTAAATAAAAGCACAGGAAAAGATGTTGGTATTTATGTCGAATTAAAGAATCCTTCAATATATAAAGATCATGGTAAGAAATTTGCAGATTTAACTTTAAAACTTTTAGCTGAATATGGATATACAAATGAAGATTCAAAATGCTTCATTCAGTGTTTTGATCCTTATTTGCTCAAATATATTAAATATGATTTAAAGTCTAAATTGAGATTGATCCAGCTTATTGCACATAATGAATGGGCTGAAACTCCTGGGATAGATTATAATGAGATGTTGACCCAAAAAGGACTGAAAGAAATCTCTACTTATGCTTATGGTATTGGACCAAGCATAGATCAGCTTTTTGTTAATTATGCTGCTGGCGATCTTAAATTAAATAATGTTGCAAAATGGGCGCATGAATATGGTTTGAAGATACATCCGTATACTTTAAGGGCAGATGATTTGCCTAAAGGTTTAACTTATGAACAGGTAATTCGAGTTCTTTTAAATGAAGCAAAAGTGGATGGACTTTTTACGGACTTTACTGATTTGGGAGTCAAGTACAGAAATAAATATTGCTGTCAGAAAAAATAATATGTTCAATTTGTAAATTTGGAGTGGAATATACTAAAATGGCCTAATTTTACATTTTAAAACTATGCCGTAGTCAGTATGTTTTGCTCTTAATACCGAAATGAAATCAAGTATCGATTTTGAACCTAAAACGGGTTTTCTCATGTTTTGGATTGCAGCAAGTTTTTCTAGTTCGATTACAGCAATATTATGTTCATGGTTATAAGCGATTGGTAAGTCCATTGAAAGAACAGCTTTTTTTATTAGATTTGATATGATTGTACCTACCAAAGCTGAAACAATTTTGCCTGCAATATTGTTTCCTATAATGTTTTCATTTGTTATTTTTATTATAATTCTTTGTTTTGAAGGTGTAATTACAGTTCTTAGGACATTTAAACCGATTTCTGCAACAATGCTGGCTTGAAACTTCTCTATCAAAAGTCCTATTTTTATTCCGCTTTCTGTACAGGCTATATGATCTAACTCCACCAATTCTTCCTGCTTTAAGGCTTCAAGTAAATGATAGCGCAGCATTTCTCTTGAGATTATGATTTCACCTTTTCTTAATCTGGCGAATGTCCTCGAGTTTATATTATCTTTGAAAGCTATTGATAATGATTCACGATTATTTCCCAAAACATCCGAAGTGTTATTTTTTAATTTTTTTACTTTATTTATTATTCGTTTCATCTTATACCGGAGATATTTTTATTTTTGGCTTATCTGTTATAATCAACTTCAATAACTTATTAATTTTCTTTAAAACAATTTAGTTTTAGTTATACAATAGAGTTTTCAGCCTATTTTAAATTGGATGATCAAATCATTCTAAAAAGAAAAAAATGTGTTAGTGGTGTTTTTTTTTATAAAATATGTTATACTTAGTTAAAATAATTCTGTAACTTCTGCTGTTAAAAAAAGACAGAAAAATTATTGTTATTATTGCAGTTTAAGCAATATCATTAATAAACAATTATAGGCAAAAAATATATAAAGTAAAGATGTCTTATGGGTAAAATAGTTTCAATACATTCATTTCGTGGTGGTACCGGAAAGTCGAATATCACTAGTAATCTCAGTTATACGTTGGCTGCAAAAGGAAAAAAAGTATGTGTTATGGATACAGATGTACAATCTCCTGGCATACATGTACCCTTACAGTTGTCAAACTATAAAGGAGCTACTTTAAATGATTATTTATTCAACGGTATGGATATTAATGATATTTCTGTAGATATTTCGGATAAATTTGATTTGCCTAAAAAATCCTTCTATTTTATTCCCAGTAGTTTAAATACACAGGCTATTACAAAAATTCTAAAAGAAGGTTATGATGTAACTGCTTTGGCTCAGGCTTTTTCCCGTATTCAAAATCATCTTAATCTTGATTATCTTCTAATTGATACTCACCCTGGACTTAATGAAGAAACTCTGCTTTCCATAGCTATGTCAGATGTTTTATTTATTGTAATGAGGCCTGATGAGCAGGACTTTCAGGGAACAAGTGTAACCGTAGATATTGCTCGTAAATTAAATGTAAAAAATATTTCGATAATTGTTAATATGGTAGCACCATCTTATGATAAAACGCAGGTTAAGGATGAAGTTATTAAAGCTTTTAATTGTAATGTTGCGGAAGTATTACCACATACATATAGACTTACTGAATTGGCAAGTAACGGGCTTCACTGCAGGCGTTTCCCAAAAGATGAATGGTCTCTTAAAATTTCCAATATTGCTTCGGGTTTACCAAGTTGAGAATTGCAAATATTACATTTGAATTATCCAATTAAGATTTTTTTTGCTAATTTAGTTACTGTTATAAATTTATAAATTAAGATTGATTTTATAGAGAATGAGCGAACATAAAGAAAATCCCAGAACATCTAATATTTCTGATATTTTTGATCTTTCAGATCCAATAAGAGAAGTGTATTTAACAGTTCTTAGAATGGGTGCAGTTTCTATTGATGATTTTATGTTAAAAGCTAAACCTGAAACTGATAAGGAAGAGACAAAAATTTATCTTGATATATTAGTTAGACAGGGACACTTAGTGAAATTTAAAGAAGATGATCAGGTTAAATATAGATCTAGTGAACTTAAACGTAGAGCCAGAGTTGTTCCGACAAGTATTTGGGATATGCTGGACAAATAATGAAGTTTGTTTAATAACATTTTGAATGGAGTTAATTTAAAGAGTAAAATAAAAAGATGGATAGAAATTATATAAGAAAAATTGTTATCGATAATGGATTAATAGATGATAAAAGATTTAATGAACTTGACTCTCTATCCATGAACTCTAATACTCCTTTGTTGACTACTATCTTAAATGGGCGATATATAAATGAAGCCGTTTTAATGCCGTTGATTTCTGAAAGTATTGGTATGGAGTGGCTGGCTGTAGATAGAAGCGATCCAAAGCTTGATAAAAACTTATTTGCAGGTTTAGGTAAAAATTTACAGAATGAAGCTCAGATTCTTCCGTTGTATAATGAAGGTGATTTAATAGTTGTTGGTATATCTGATCCAATGGAGATAGAATTAGTCGATAAATTAACGATAGAAACCAATTGGAATATAAAACTTGTGCTTGTTGCACAGAGTAGACTGGATGCGATAAGAGAGGTCTTTACCGAAGGTTCCAGCGATGATTTAAATGATTTATCTTTAGATGATAATCTTGATGAAAAATCCCTTGAAGATATTGCAAATGAAGCACCGGTTATTAAGCGGGTAAATTTAATAATTATGCAGGCTATTTCAATAGGAGCAAGTGATATACATGTAGATCCATATGAAAAAGAAGCTGTTGTTCGTTATCGTGTTGATGGAGTCTTAAAAGAATCGGCCAGATATCCTAAAAATCTCTATCCTGCTATTATTTCCAGAATAAAAATTATGGCAGATCTGAATATTGCTGAAAGAAGAATTCCGCAGGATGGACGTATTTCAATTCATCTAATGGACAAATCTTATGACCTTCGTGTTGCTACAATTCCGGTTCTTCATGGAGAAGGGGTAGTTCTTAGGATTTTGGATAAAAGCGGATCTCTTGTCGATTTGAAGCAGATTGGGTTTGATAAAAGAAAGCTTGAAATATTTCAAAGGCAGATTCAACTGCCATACGGTATTATTTTGGTGACAGGACCTACAGGTAGTGGTAAAACAACTACTCTTAATGCTGCATTGGCATCAATTAAAGATGGCGAAAAGAAAATAATAACAATTGAGGATCCTGTAGAATATGAAGTCCCAGGTATTACACAGATCCATGTAAATGCCAAAGTTGGTCTTACTTTTGCAGCAGGATTAAGAAGTATACTTCGACTTGACCCGGATGTGGTGATGGTTGGAGAAATGAGAGACCTGGAAACAGCTGAGATTGCTATTAGAACTGCTCTTACAGGGCATTTGGTTTTTTCAACCTTGCATACAAATGATGCACCGAGTGCAGTAACAAGGCTTATTGATATGGGAATAGAACCGTTTTTAATATCCTCATCAGTAAATGCTGTTATGGCACAGAGGCTTGTTAGAAAAATTTGTAAATTCTGTAAGAAAGAGAGAGCACCGACACAAACAGCTAAAACTCTTTTTGAAGCTTCAGGTATAGAATTGCCTGAAAAACTGGTTTATGGTGAAGGTTGTGATGAATGTCATAATACAGGCTATAGCGGGCGTACTGCAATAGTTGAATTTTTTGAGCTTTCTGACGAAATAAGAGAATTGGTGAGTCAAAGAACATCCACTGAAGTTATTCGTAAGGCAGCTATAAAAAATGGTATGGTAACAATGCGTGATGACGGAATTAACAAAATACTGGATCAGGTAACTACAGCTGAAGAAGTGCTTAGAGTTACTCAGATGGACTAAACAGATTACTAAATAAATAATAAAAGCAAGAGTTTATAGATCATAAATGATTACTTTTTCATATAAAGCTATTGATACAGGCGGGCATACTTCTGAAGGTTCTTTAGAGGCCAATAGTCAGGAAGCTGCTATTGCAAAGCTGAAAGAAATGAAATTATCTCCGATTTTAATTTCTCAAATTTCTTCAAAAAAGAAAAAGTCTAAACTTTTTGGCTCAAAAAATGTCACAAAAGGTGATATTTCTAATTTTACAACAAGGCTTGCTGCACTGCTAAAAGCTAAGATGCCTCTTGCTAAAGCGTTACAATCTTTAGAGAAACAGTCAGACAAAGAGTCTTTAAGTAAACTGATTGGTGATATTTATTCAAAAGTTCTTGAGGGAACCCCATTTTCTGATGCTCTTGCCGGTTATCCTAAATTCTTTAATGCGTTATATATTAATCTTATCAAAGTTGGAGAGGTTGGAGGAGTTTTAGATGAATCATTGAAGCGTGTTGCTGATATACGCAAAAGAGATCAGGAAATGATGGGGAAATTGAAGGGGGCTATGGTTTATCCTGCTATCATGTGTGTTGTGATGTTTGCTTCAATAGGTGTTTTAATTGGATTTGTTGTTCCTAAATTTGTTGGAGCTTTTGGAGATATGGGAATTGTTCTTCCATTACCGACAAGGTTACTTATTCTTATGAGTAACTTTTTAGAAAAGTGGTGGTGGGTATTATTAATTATAATTGGTGCATTAATTTTTGCGTTTATAAATTTCAAGAAAAAAGAAAGTGGTCAGTTTGCGTTCGATAAGTTTAAGCTCAGAGTTCCGCTGGTAGGTACTTTGATTCATGAAGTATCTCTTTCCCGTTTTACTTTATCACTTGGCTCCCTTGTAGGAAGTGGTGTTTCTCTTGTACAGGCTCTTGAAGCAACAGTAGGAATTACAGGGAATATGTATATTACTGATTCTTTAGAATCTTTGGTTGTTGAGGTAAAAGAAGGAGAACCGCTCTCTAAAACTTTCAAAAAAAGATCTTTTTTCTTTCCTGATTTGGCTGTTGAAATGACACAGACAGGCGAGGAAACAGGAAATTTGGATGAAATGCTTGGTAATCTTGGTAGTTACTACCTTGAAGAGTCAAATAAAAAAATAGAAATGCTCTCTACCTTGATGGAGCCTGCAATTATTGTTGTGATGGGATTTGTTGTCGGATTTATTGTAATGGCTATGATGCTGCCTATCTTTGATATCAGTACTTCTCTTCATTAATTTTTATCAAATGATTATAGATTTAATTTTCTCTTTTAGTTCTTTTCTTCCGTGGAATAAAAAAGTTTATTATTTCAGCAACAATTATTCCACAAACTATTCCTAATGAATTTGCTGCTAAATCCAACCATTCTCCGTATCTATTTACATAAGGTTGTACTAATTCGATAATACCGCTATAGATTATGAATAACAAGGCGATAAATATCCAATAGCGTGGTTTCCTTAATGCTGCCGGGAACATTAATATGGCATAGGCAATAAGATGGTGGGTTTTATCTGTGCCTGGAACGGGCGGCATTTCTTTAAGTGGGCTTAGCGATAGAAAGGTAATAGCGACAAGTATAATAAGCGTTAATACAATCCAATTCTTTTCTATAAAATTTCGTAGCTTTATCATTTTGAGTTTTTAAGAACCTTAATAAGGAGCTTAAATCAGCTCCTTATTAAGGTTAAATATATTCATATAAATAATATTGATTATAAAAATGATTTATGAGCTTTATCCAGCTTATCTTTTTCTTTAACTGGATGGCTAAGTACTTTAAAGTTATCATCTACAGCCTGCCCACCAAATATTTGAATACCCTTATCATAAAAGATAACTTTACCGTCTAAATAGTAGTAATATCTTTCAAAGAGTCTTCTATATTCTTGTTCTTTTGAGGCATCACCAGTATTAATATAATTAGCCTTCAGCTGGTCTACTTTATAATAGTCAGGACCTTTTTCAACTTCATAAGTCACATTAGGGTCTAACAAGTCACTACCATTAGAGAAATATTCATATCCATCAATTCTAGTCTTTGAATTGGCAACACTTTTAATGCTATTTTTCTGTTCTTCTGTATGAGCGTTTTCATCCCCAACATCAATATGTCCGTTACATTCAGGGCCACCATTTACAATTAATACTGTTAATGGAAAATCCCTGTTGTATGTTTTTTTGACACTTTCAGGGGCTTCTGAAGCATTCCATTTATGAGACCATGAACCATCCATTACTTCAGCTATTGAAGGATTTTTACTTTTGGGAATCAGAGTATAAGTAATCGCTGTTAAAAATGGTAGAATATCTTTTTCAACTAGATTTGGATATTTTACTAAGCGCAAGTCACCATAAAGAAGAAGGGATGTATTAGAATAATTTACAGGATAACTAAGCTGTTTTGCTCCTCTGCCATAATATTTGTTGCCGGAAGTTAGGTAATTTAAACTTCCACCTTTAGCAAATGGACCTTCATTGTCAGGGTAAATTAAGCTTTGAGCATTAGCTTCTCTTACATGTCCGAAAGTGCCATGAACTTTTGCTAGAAAACCACTATTAGAAGTTCTCCATTCACCTGTTCTGCTATCTCCTTCGTTTGTTGTTTCTTGGACAGCATGTGCTAAAGTAGTGGCAAGGAATTTTTTTGCTGTTTTTTCTGCAAAATGAGGATCTTTTCTTAATTGTTCCTGAATATAAGGGCTAGGATCATTTTTGTAATCTCCACAATATCCCGGCATTACAGCAACTGCTTTCAAAAAGTTTAAATAGCTATAAACTTTTCCAGGGATAAAGCCGTTAATCTCTGTCATCTTAACAGACATTGGAAACATTTTTTCAAATTTTTCTTTAGGCATCAACCTTATTACCCGATTTACATTGTCAGGATTTTTTTTATCTACAGTTTCTTTAATTTTTGAAAGATCGCATTCATCAGCGCCTTTTACTCGAACGTAATATTTTAAAGCATCAAGACTTGCAATTTCATCGCTTGGAATTTTGTCTTTAAAATACTGAAGCCAGCAGTTAGGATCATTTTGCGTTGAAATAGATCTTATGTCAGATTCTATTCTGTCTGCATAGTATTTCTCTGAGTTCCAATCGTCCAGTTTTACTATAATTTTTGCTGTATTCAGAGATTCATTACCTTCTGAATCTTTTACTTTTAACTCAAAAGTGTCTGTGAAATCTTTTATATTATCTAGATTTTTATTTGATGTATATGTGAAAGATGTTCCTGAAATCTTAATTTTCCCATCAGCTGGTTCTTTGGCAATAATCAAAGTATATGGGGAAGTTCCATCTTTAATCTCTGATGCCATATCTTCAGTAATGGATTTACTATCCTTTCCAATATAGTAAGTATAATCAGTATCAATAACTGGATTTGGAGAAGGAGCCTCCATCGATTTCCAGGGATACGGTGGGTCTTGTCCTGGGATGCCACCATCAGGTACCTCACCTCGTGTCCATTGGATTGCTTCATAATATTTTCCTTGGTAAGTTACTTTGTCTCCTGCAAGGTATGTTTGAGAAGACTGCCATTCTTCAATGGCAAATGCAGCTTGAGTTAGTGTTACTAACCCTAAGATGAGAAGAGTTAATTTCTTCATTTCTTTTTCTTTCTTTGTTTTCCGTTATAAAAAAAATAGTTCGAACTGTTAAGAAAATATCATGATTTACTTAATAGTAATATGAAAGTATTTGAAATTACTTTTATTGTCTCTGATTTATGGCATTAAGCTGGTTTATGATGTGACAAATGCCTGGCTCTTATTTGATTTTTAAGTGTATAATTCAGATCATAATTAACCACTTTCTTTTTATCTGTATTAAAAATTATCGTTTTTTTGCTCCACTGCCTGGACAGATAAATCTCATCTTACAATTTCTACAATCCTGGACATGAGTTATTCCATTGATTATAACCAGAAGGATATATAAGAAAAGTACAATGGATATACTGCCAAAAGAAACTTTACCAATGATAATGGCAAATATCATTATTAGTATAGGAAGTACCATTACTATTCCCCAGGTTAGACCTATTAATTTTGATGCAATAGATATATTTCCTGAGTCTTTTCTATATATAAGAGCTGACAGTTTACCCCATCCACAGTGGCAGCTTTTGCCATAATAAAAACAGTGGGTGCATAAATGTTTTCTAAGAACAAAGCCAAGCATAATAAATATAAATAAGGCATAGAGAATTGAAATATATGGAATGAATTTAAATTTGAACATACTCATGCCTACAAATCCCAGTATAAACTGAATTATTAATAAAAGATTTTCAGCTGTAATATGTTTTTTACTATATTGTTCTATTCCTGGTTTATATAGATCATGACTTGCTTTATTAACAATTTTTTTATTTTCTTTTCCTGTAGGATTTCTATGCTGGTTCATTCTATTTTCCAATGTTTTTACTTAATATTTTTCTAATGGCTTTATTATTGAATAATTCTTCTTTTTCTTTTTTAGGTAGATATTTTTCAGCAAGCAGAAGAATTCCATTTGGACCTGCTTCTATCCATTTAGTAAGTTTCTGATTATTACACTTTGTTTCAAGTCTTAGCCATAACGCGACAGTAACAGCTCCCCATTTTTTTGTGAATGAACCTTTTGAAAGATGTTCAGTCAGTTGGGCTTCTTCTTTACTATCTGTTGTTTCTGAAAGTTTGATTAAATTACTAACAAAAACAGGTTCAAGCTGTTTCAATACTTTGAATGCTTTTGGTGATAATTTTTTAGGGGAAGAATACCAGCTTGAAGAGAAAGAATAATAATTGCCTAGTCCTTCTAACCAGCATTCAAATAAAGCTCGTTTTAGTGGAGTATCAACCTTATAAGGATGTTGCTTTAGCCAAAGATGGGTAAGAATATGTGTATATTCATGAGATAAAATATGACTTATTCTTGCTTTTGAAGCTTCCATGTTTTTTTTGTCAGGAGGTTCATAGGTATGTGCCCAACTGCTTAAATCACAGCATATGGTAGTACAGTTAAAAGAGAATCCATCATCTCCGCCGTTGTTTCCAAACAGTATTGTTAGCTTTCTTGGGTAATCTTTAATTTTAAATGGGGTATTTAGGTTTGCTCTACTATTATTCCATATTGGTATAATTTCTTTAAATAGTTCCAGCCATTTCTTTTCATTTACTGTTAATGGTGTCTTTTCGTTTCTTATTTGTTGAATTTTTTCTGAGGAATGTCTATCAGTTATTGCAGATATCCATTTAGTAGATTGACTGCCTTCTTTGTTTACTCCAAGTTCTATTGCTACTTTTAAATTATCAGTTGAATAAAGCTGCATAGTTATTGAGTAGAGGCAAATTAATAGCAAAATCTTTTTTAACATTGAAAACTTCTTTCCTGTTATATAATATTTATTCTTTTGATTTAATTGTATAAATACACCATGGAGCATCAATTATACTCAAAGCAAAAAGGTTTTCGAAAAATTTGATAATAATCGTGTTCGATTTCTCGATATATTACCAAAATCTAGAATACCTTCGGTATATATTTTCCCAATATTCAAAACCTAACTCCTTTATATCCTCTTTTGTAACAGAATGGTCTAGCCACTTTATTTTGGAAAACCCCACTTCCAACATTATTATTTTCTATATATCTTATAAGCTATTTCGTTTGAGGAACAGATTTTATTGTTATTTATAGCTTCAATTACCATATTCTTTTCAATCGCAAATTTCTCAAAAAGTTTATAGCTTGGAATATTATTTTTATCTATGGAAAATTGTATGCTTTCAAAGTTAAGTTCGGTAAATCTGTTGTATATTTTATTTAACATTTGATTTCCCAATTTAAGTTTTCTAAAATTAGGGTGTACACATATTTGCCAAATAAAAATTGATTTCTTATCTATTGAAGGTAGCCCGCTTATAAAACCTATAAGCTTCATATCCAATTCGCAAACAAAGCAGGTTGATTGATAATAGTGCTCCAGTATCCAGTAAAAATATTCATGATGTGGTAAGACATAGGGACGGCAATTATCAATTAATTCTAAAATTGAGCTGTTATCATCTTCTGTGATTGAACGAATTGTTATATTTTGAGTTTTCATTGATGGATTATAAAATATAAGCTGAAACTATTTCTCCATAGAACATTGTATGATAACTTCCATTTGCACCATGAAAATCATCTGAAATTTCTTTTGGGTAAAATTTATCCTTAATTTCCTGTGGAATTGAATTTTCGTCCTGATCCTGTTTATAAATTATTTTACATTCAAGAGTAAGAGGTAATTCTTTGATCCCGGGCACATCAATATTTTTACCGTCAACAAGGGTTAAGTCCAGTTCCTTAATTTTATCTATATCCCTTCCGCTTTTTGTGCCGCAAAAACCTATAATTTTAGCCGCGCTTTTATCAACCGGTATGTTTACTGTAAACTCGCCACTTTCAAGCAGCTCATGTGTATAGCGGGATTTTCGTATATAAGTAGTGAAGATTAGTTTATTCCATTCAACTCCGATTTGTCCCCAGGAAATTGTCATGGAATTGACTCTATTTTCTTTTTTTGCGGTTATTAAAATTCCTTTTTTCAGTGCTTGTAATATATCTCCAAAATAATTGTAAACGTTAATTTCTTTTTGCATATTCATACCTTTTTATAATAATTCTTTTTGCATTATCGATATTTGATGAACAAAATTGATAGCAAATTCAGTTTTAAACTTATAATCAATTATCCCAGACCAGTTATCATGGAATAATCCTACATCAAAAGATACAACAAGTCTTTTTTTTTGATCAACGGAGAATTTTAATTCTTTAAGTCTTTTGTCATTTAGCTGTATATTAATTAGAAAATTCTTCTTCCCTCTCTGTGCTGTTAGTCTTTTCTCTGTTAAAACAATTGATGTAACACACCATTCAGTTTTCCTCTTAAAATGTTTACCAGGTGCTTTGAAATTATGATAAGTAACTGAGCATTTTATGCCTTCATCGTATAAGATACAATTTTCGTTTTCTATCAACCTTTTCTGTTCTTTGGATAATTTCCCTATTCCAAAAAGTTTAAATAATAAAGACTTTGTCATTTTAAATCTCGTATAAGTTAATAGTTAGATGTTAATTAACAGAATGAGCCATCCATTTACATTGTTCTAATCTAAAATTACAGAATTCTGCATTAAATGATGAATCCAGTGGACTGCATGCATAAATACCAAAACAAACGCTGTTGACAGATGGGAGCGGAGGATTCGCTTTGCCCATTTTTTTCGTTGTCTTTCCTAAAAGATGAAGATGAAATACTCTCATTTGATTGAATGCAATGCCATTAGTGGAGCTTTCGATTAGAAAATCAGGGCCTCTTCTACTCAGGCGATACCAAATATAAGTTGGTAGCTTTATGTCAGTTGTTGCCCAGTCTGAATAACCAAAATTTGTTACTACGCTGCCAAGTCTTGAATAATCATCATTTTCATATTCTATCGACGCTTTGAACCAGTTTTCATTATTCAGATAAATAATTAAACCGCATTGGTCGAATTGCTTTTTATAGTTGAAGTTTGCTTTAGTGGTAAATGTAAAGTTGTCATTGCTATTTAACAAAAGAGCAGGAGCATTGTTATTTTGAAAACCATAATATGAGCGTTGCCAGAAATCAGTGCCTGGAGATGTTGTGATATTAACTCTATCTTCTGATATATTAAATTGTTTAGGCTTGTTGAGCCATTGAGCATTATTAAAATTCATATTTTTCGTTCCATATATTTTTTTGCTTTTTTGATGTTAGATATATTAATTGTGTTGAAATGCTCCATCATAAAGCCATGTATGATCTAATTCTTTATCATGTAAGTTATTTTGTCTTCTATCTCTTATATATTTTGCCGGCATTCCGCCATGTAAAGTGTTGGGAGGAACATCTTTTGTTACGACAGAATTTCCAGCAACAAGTGCTTCTCTGCCAATTGTTACTCCTGGAAGTATCATTGCTTTGGAATAAATCTTGGCATAGTCATTTATTTTTACAGGGGCATAAGACCTTTCACTGTGTTTAGATTCGGAATGAGTGTGAGAGAAGATCATGACCTGCTCTGTAATTGCAACAGAGTTGCCTATTTCAACATTTCCTTTTGAGTCAATAAATACGCCTCTATTTAAGAAAACATTGTCACCTATAGATATTTTTTGAGGAATATTGAATGTTACACCTGATTCACAAATAAAATTTTTGCCGCATTTCCTGAATAGTTGCTTTGCCAGCAGTTGTCTTAATTGGATAGCAAAGTTTGCAGCTAGTGAGTAGCTTGATTTATCTAAGCTATCCCAAATAAAATGTAGTAGTCTTAATTTGGTGGTATAAAGCTTTTCTGTAGCAGCAACAGGAAGATATTCACTATAAATTTTTATTTCATCAAGAAACTCAGGGCTGATATTGATGTCAATTAAGCTTAGTACTTCTACTGCATCTGAAATTGAAAATTCTTTTTTATTTATCAAGTTTGCGAGTAGCTTTAATTTTTTTTCGAAAAATGTAGTCATGCTTTACTCTATCTTTCAATATTGATATATTTTTATTCATACAAAAAATAGCTGCCTTCGATTCTTGTTATAGAGGCGCCGCCAAAGAGTACTCGATTTATACCAGCCTCATCTTTTTTAGTCTGGAGTTTTACTATATTATATCTATCGGGCAGTCCATTTTGTTCAATAACAATTGTGTCTTTATTCCATAAGTCATTTTTTTGTAAGTAATATCCAAGTGCTGAATTCCCTGATCCTGTAGCTGGATCTTCTAAATATCCAAATGTTGGTGCAAAAACACGTACTCTAAAGTCATGTTCATTTTTTTTAACTTCACTTGTGAATACTTCAATAATATCGATTTTTGATTTTGTGCAGAAATCTTTCAACTCATTTATATCAGGCGTTATACTAATAAGACTATTAAATGTCTTTATTGGAACCAGTAATGTTGATAAGCCTGCATTTATAATTTTTATTGGAAGTTCGGATACCATTTCATTTTCTGATATTTGCAATGCCGCTGCGGTTTTAGCAGTTGATGGAGCATCTCTTTTTTCTTTCGGGATGGGAGACATTATAAAGACTGCATCTTCTTTTTTGATTCTGTTTTCAACCTGAAGTTGACCTCTGTTTGTATTTATACTTAATACTTCAGTATTGATTAAATCTTTATCATTCTTTATTAGATCATACATTATTGCTATGGTAGCATGACCACAAAAATCAACCTCTCTTTCTGCTGAATAATATTTAAGGTTAAATTCATTGTTATCCAGCTGTAATAAATAACCTACTTCATTTACAAAACCTTTCAGTTGTTTTGCAATTTTAAGCATTTCGGATGCGGAAATATCTTTTGGAGTATCTAAGCGAATATAGCCGGCTGGATTACCGTCAGAGTTTGCTGTTGCAAAAGCATCAATTTTTTTGAATTTATAAGTTTTCATCGTGGAAATCTCATTCTCTGAATTAAAAAAATCTATTTATTATTAATATAACACAGTATTGATTATTCTCTATTAAGCATAAAAAACATATTATATTTGTATCCATTGTATTGTGAAAAACTATGAATTAGCAATTTATAATTATAATGAATGAAAAGTGCAAAATATTTTCTATATGATATAATGAAATTATTAAAAAATTGAAACAAAAAAACGTCTAGAAAGGATTATTTCATGTCTGCATTGGGAAAACTAAGAAAATTGTTAATAGTCATTCTGCTTATTTCCGGTTTTACAGCTGTGTATGCTGGTAATTTTGAACCTCTTGAAGAAGGATTTAAGCCTACGAAAAGAGCCAAAATTCTTAGAAATAAAGAAGCTGTTATTAGTACAATTGTTCTCCCATCCAGGAATCATATAAGAATGCAGCCTGAGATATACTATGCTTTCAAGGATACAGTGAAAAATGAAACGCCATTTATGGAAATTCGTTTCAATGTCTTTAACCCTTTCCTCTCTAAAAAAAAGAAAGATAAGAGGCTAATGAAGCTTCTTGATAATTCAGTTCCGGAAATTCTTGCTATTAAGAAAAAAAATCCCGATGATGATTATCTATTTGGTGATATTAAGAAGTATGTAGAGAAAAATCCAGACTCAAATTTGGCAAAAGTTAGCAGAATTATTAAAAAGAGAATGCAGAAGTATCAATTTTTAATTATTGAATCAAGCGATACATATGGCATACATCCAATGTTTTATAAGAAAAATATTACAGAAATAGATGATGGTCATGGTGCAGAAAAAGAAGATATAATCGAAGCACTTTATGATATGTTCTTTTTAGAATATGCTCTTGAAGATAAAAAAATAATATGGGGTACCTGCCATGGTTCTCAGGCCGGATATATACACGCAGGCGGTAAGCTTGGTCGTATTTTCGAGTTTAAAGAAGGAGGTCATGGCGGAATTTCGATAACGGTCAATAAGTCTGAAGATAACCCTGTAAGTAAGGAAAAATGGACTCTAGGTAAATCTCTTTTCACAATTGATAACAAGAAAAAGGACTATGGAATTGTAATATATCCTGTGCCTGAAGAACTCAAGGGGAAGAGCAAAAAGAAAATGTATTTAAATAAAGATTTTCAGCATTCCTTTGGACTTGTTGAGCCAATTCCGGATAATATAAAGGTTCTTTCTTATCATCCTATGAGCAAATATAAGGATAAAGTAAAAGCTTCCAAAATTGAACCTAATGATAATCTTGAAAATGTGCTGCATGATCAGGTTGTTGTTGATGCCTACAAATATAAAACTATGCTTGGAACTCAGTTTCACCCCCAATATACTTATGAAGACCTGGAAACAGCAATTGTATTTAAATATCTTGTAAGACAGTTGAGAGATAAATACTATTTTGAAAAACATAAAGAAATCAGCGAAAAAACACCTCAAAATAAAACAGAAAGTAAAACTGAATCAACGGTCTCCAGTAACTGATTTGACTACAGAGTATAGGACATTGAAATGCTGTTTGTTTAAGCTTTTTCTATGCAGCATTAAGTATATCAGAAAAAGGATTAACTATTTTCGGATTGTTAATCCTTTTTCTTAGACCAATGTTTTTTGTTATTTTATAATGTTTAGCATAAGCTAATCATTAGCCTAGGTTAAAGGTTAATTTGAAATTAGTTTTGTTTGATCCTGAAAAGCTATAGAGATAACTTTTTCATATTATTCTTTAATTCAGCTTAAAAATTTTTAGGAAGAGATATAATAATATATAAAGAAGATTGAAGATGAATATATATGACAGTAAATAGACTCAAGGATTATTAAATGGATTATATACTACTGATACTGGGAGGTGTTATTAGTGGAATGCTTACCTCTTTGTATGGACTTGGTGGTGGCACTACTATTGTACCAATTCTAGTATCCTGCCTTTATCTTTTTGGCATACCCGATGAATATGTAATGCATTTTGCTGTTGGCACTTCTTTAAGTATAATGCTTGTCAACAGTTTAATTGCAACAAGAAGTTATATGAAGGGCGGGGATATAAATTTTAAGCTACTTGGTAAATTTGTTCCATTTATTAATATTTTGTCTTGCTTTATCCGCATATTTTGACTTAATAGGAAGTAGTTTTCCTTTTTCATCTATTGAAACATAAACAAAATTAGCTTCTGTAACAAGCCGTCTTGTTTTAGTCCTTGAAATATCTATTGCCCAGGCATTAACTAGAAAAGTAATTGAAGTATTTCCCATTCTTTTCAATTTTGTATAAACACATACTGTATCTCCGACATGGACAGGGTTCCAGAAACGAATGCTTTCAACTGCAATTGTTGTTACTCTGGTTCTGGTAATTTCACCGGCAGCTATTACCCCTGAAAGGTCCATTTGTGACATTAACCAACCGCCAAAAATATCACCGTTATGATTAGCATCTCCAGGCATTGGAACTGTTCTTATCGTTAGATCTCCTGCCGGCTCAGAAAGTTTAGACTTTTGCTCTGTCATATTTTCCCCAATCCTTATAATAAATTATAATGCTTCATTAATACCCCAATTGTTCGGATAAAATTCTAATGACTTGATTATATATTGTCTATTTACTATTTTTTCGAAATGCATTGAGTCAACTCCTTGCCTGAAGAATTGGCCCCAGGCCCATCCATGATTTGTCATTATCTGGAACACTTTATCTCCTTTATGGATCATTCCTATGTGATTGAGCTTTCTGTTAAGGTATTTATCTGCTCCTTCAGGTTCAGTTTTTCCTTTTGCAACAATTGCAGGATTATAAAAAGGATTAAGATCAATGGCTAAACCATAGCTGTGAATTGAATTTTTCTCTGGAGACTGGGTGTCTTTACGATAGCAGAATGCGGAAGAATTATTCTTTTCTGTAGAATCATTTGGATGATTCATTAAATAGCTTGGTAATTTCATACTCTCTATCGGGAATTTTATATCAAACAGTTCTTCAAACACTTTTACAGTATCTTCGGCTATAGCTTTATTTACTATTAATTCCCCTGTATGCGGTTTATTATCAAATCCCCAATAAGTAACTTGTAGATATGACAATTGGTCTAATGATACAGGGCATTCCTTTGTCCATGTTTTTCCAGACATTTCTTTTCTTATATTTTCGGGAATAGGGCCAAATGTTCCTTTGTATTTTCCCTGAGCATAGATGCTTGTTGTAGAGAAGATAAGTGATGCGAGTAGTAAAATTTGAAGAGTAGATTTCATTAAGACCTCTATTGTATTATTAATCTAAAATTTTTTGGAGAAGATAAAGATTTCATTGGTGCTGGTGCCATCGTTTTCATTATACTGTTTCTCTATTATTTCTAATATATTTAGCTTGTTGCTTTTGAGCAAATATTTAATCTGTTCTTTTGTGTGATAATTGAAGTAAATTTTATTGCTTGATGAAAAACTGGTTTTCTCAAAACCATTTGCTTTGCCTTCCATAAAGCTTATATAAAAAACTCCGTAGTTATTTAAAATGCTTCTTGCTTTGGATATAAGTTGTTTTGTTTCCTGTAGAGAAAGATGTACAATGCAGAATGAAGCTATTATAGCATCATATTTAATGTTAGTTTCTAAGTTCCTTATATCAATTCTTTTAAAGATGCATTCAGGCGCATTAATTCTAGCCAGTTCCAGCATTTTATCTGATAAATCGATTCCTGTAATTTTATAATCTGGGTTGAGTTCTGATAATATTTTTGCATTGTTGCCTGGGCCGCAGCCAACATCCAGGATTGATCTTTTATCTTTTAAATATTTTTTATGGAACTCAGTAATGATCCTTTTATATGGTCCATAGTTGATGAATTTATTTTCAAAGCTTGAGGCACATTTATTATAAGAATCAATTGTTTGCTTAGTTTTATTTTTTTGCATAATAAAAAAGATTTATGCTATTATTGAATAATAAATTTATCTATTGACTTAAAATTACTAAAACACCATAACTTTCAATATCTGTATTGTCTAGACTTTCTTGCAATAATCTTTTCTGAATTTAGCAGATCAAAAAATGGTTGCTTTTTTTCTGAGTGAAGTTCGTCTCTGTTTAGCATAAAAAGTATATTATCAATTTCTGCGAATGTCTTCTATTATGTATTCTACTTAGTGATTTCCTTGCTATGATTTTAAAAAATATCGCGAAGTAAAGGCAATTTACAAATAATATAACCAATTATGAATGATAAGATAACCGAAGGAATAGCAATTACTATAAAATTAACAAATGGAGTTTGTGTCATATGAGGTGAATAAATGTACGCAATAAAAGCCATAGGTATTTTCTGAATTACATAAGCCATAAAAGCAGTTCGGGAAAGAATTATTGTCCATTTATTCTTATTACTAAAGTTTCGGGTTTTATTATTTAACTTAAAGCTCCTATTTTTTCAGGTTTAAGTTCTGACTTAATATAAGCTTCATCAATTTGAAGAGCTTTCTCCAGCATATTTTCAATAGTATCAGCTATTTTATTTTTTATTTTTTCAAGAACGGTTTTACCAATTAATTTTTCAAAAGAATCAATAACACCATATATAACTGCCTTAAATAATTGCCACAGCATAGATGCAAAAGTAAGTATTTCAATTTTATCAGTAACACTGTTTTGTTTCTGTACTGGGCAAAAGTTATATCACCATTAGAAATCAAACCATGCAGAAGCAGCATGTACCGTATAGCTGTCATGTGGATTGAGCAGTAGTGTGATGTATAAGCAGGAGACTGTTCTTTTAGAAATCCCATATTTTGTTTTATCTCTTTAAAGTAAACTTCAATAGACCATCTCATAGCATAAATTTCCAGGATTCTTTCGTTTGACAATGTTGTATCTGTACTCAGGAAAGCTGCCCATTGATCTTTATTCTGGTTCTTAGGTGCAGAAAATACAAGTTTAACATTAATCCATTTTTCTTCACTGCTGTTATCAGATAAATTAAGTTTGACAATAATAGAAGCTGTTTTCCATTTGCAGTTCTTCTTTTTGGTGAAACGCCTTTTTATTAGAAGATAGAGTTCCTTTAAACAGTAATTTTTTCCATTTAAGCAGTAGTTCATTTTGCTTCGTTTTGCCCTGAAAATCCCTGTCATAGCAAGTTCATTTACCGTTTTTATGTTTTCTTTTGAAGTAAACCATGAATCTGCCAGCGTGTATTTTGCCTGAAATCCATATTTTACAGCTCTTTTAAGCATCATTCTAAACATTTCATTTTTATTATTGTCTCTTGCGCATTGAAAATCTTTTGCTACTGCACTTTTACCGTTTACAAACTCTTCATTGAGATAATGACTTTTTTTAGAACCGATATATATTTGACGGTCTAGAGGTAGAAAACCGTTTTTAAAAGATAGCCCCAGTTCAAGAACCTGATGACCTCTTACCGTTCTGCATTCTGTATGCTCAAAGTGGCAGGAAGAACCTTCAACCTTACTACCGCTACGCTTTTTAATTGTATCATCAAAAACAAAAGCTTTTTCCTTTTCATATACTAAATCATTCCGGACATAGATAACCTTTGCTGTCTCAAGTGAAATAAGACGCCAGTTTATATCCTCACTTTTAATCGTGCTGTAAAGAACATCTTTTCCTCCTGAAAAAAAGGCTTTCAAACATTTTTCACAAAACATCCTTATAGAATTTTGCTTAAGAAAACTCCAGATTATTAGAGTATAAATAATTGTGTCTACTGAATAACCATGCCGTTTTGATATTTTACTGTGCTTTCTGAATATTTTGAAAAAGTTTACTGACTTTATTGCATTTTGAATTTCATTGTCTGCAAAAACATAATCCTGTTTTAAATTATCCGATATTGGCGTTAATGTATTATTCATATTTTGAATTAACCTTTTTATAATATTTTTATTAAATGTTTAGTAGCATTAATAATATACTATATATTAAGGTTAATTCTCTTATTATAAATAACTTAACTGGTATTTATTAAACCCGAAAGTTAAGTAATAAGTTTTAATAAACTCTTTATCTTATACCGAAAATATTTTTAGTCTCTAATTTACTTTGCAAAGATCTAACTCGAAGAACTAACTGGATTTATAAAGAAATTTTCGTGTATAATAATCATAATTTTTCAGGTTAGAAATTATGATTATTAGCATAATTAAATTATACTTACTTGTAAAATTCAAACACTTGTTTAAATTTAAACAAGTGACCAAATTTCATAATAGTAAGCCAAATAAATACGAATAATTCATTATAAGAAATTAGCCAAAAAGACACTATTCATAATGAAAGTTAAACAAAATAAAGAAAAAGAAGATTTAAATCAAAAGCTTTTACAGTTGCTGATAGATTTATATTGGTTATTTATTAAACATCCAATTCAAACTAGCGACAACGGTAAGTTATTTAAAATGCTTGAGTCTATTTTAACAGACGAGAATTCGCAAAGTGCAGATGTTTTTGAAGAATCTATAAAGATAATCATAAATTACTTATATAAAATCAACAAAGAACTTGATATTAGAAATAAAAATTATACACCCCTAAAACAGGAATGTGACAGAATCGCTACTTTATGTAAAAAAATCTTAACATCTAGAAATAATTATGTTTAATAAGATTAATTCAACTTCTAGATCTCAATATTAAAATTCATCAGAGTCTCAAAGAAAGTAAATATGGCTATATACTCAAACGCAAAAAAAACAAAGCAGTCGTTAATCATGTCAGCGGGAGAACTTTTTGCAAAACATGGTATTGATGCAGTTACAGTTCGCGACATTGCCAAAAAAGCCAAAGTAAATATTGGTATTATTCATTACCATTTTAAAAGTAAAGAAAGACTAATTAAAACTGTTATGGATTTTGCTGCTGAAGATTGGCTCAATGACCCTTTAGGTAACTATTTGAAAAAAAATATTGATTTATTGAAAAATAAAAAAGGAAGAGAAATAGCTATAAAAGAATCAATAAAAATATTTTTTTCTATTATTTTTTCTACATCAAAACCATTTTGGTGTAAAACTTTACTTTTCCAAATGATTCAACGGGATATTGATATTTCAAGAAAAAGTTTTGAATCATTTGGAACTCCTATCTTTAAATCCTTTATGAAAATTTATCATGCAGCATATCCTGTCCAATATGACCATGAAAGAGCATACCAATGGACAACAGCGATTATTGCACCGGCAATATTAATTTCAAACAATCCCCATAATTTTAATAGAATATTTTACGATAAGACACCATCTGATAATTTTATCAGTACCCTTGAAGATTTATGTATTAAGCTTGCTATACAAACTATATAATCTTTAGATCTAATAATTTACAAAAGAAGACAAAAAAATATCAAACAAGATAATACATCTGAACATAATAAAAATACACCTAAAATGAATTGGTTAAAAAATCAAGAAATTATCGGGGTTGCTTGCAGAAAAAACAAAAACACCTCCAACATAATCAATATTTATATAATTAAACTAAAGTAAATAAAGTAGGAAGTATAATGAAAGTCTTAATTGTTTCTCCTAAGTTTCCAAATACGTTCTGGAGTCTTAAATATGTTATGAGATTTATTAGAAAAAAAGCAGTATTCCCACCATTAGGTTTGCTCACTATTGCAAGAATGCTTCCTGATAAATGGAATATACGCCTAATAGATATGAACTCAGACAAACTTAAAAACAAAGATATTGACTGGGCAGATTATGTTTTTATTGGAGCTATGCACATTCAACTGAAATCAGTAAAAAACATAATACAAAAATGCAAAAAATATAATACAAAAATAGTTGCCGGCGGACCTATGTTTACAATGGATTATAAATTATTCATAGATAAGATAGATCATTTTGTATTAAATGAAGCAGAAATAACACTTCCAACATTTTTAAACGACTTAAATAGTGGTTGTGCAAAACAAGTTTATACTTCTTCTGAATTTGCAAATATTCAAGATACTCCAACTCCATTATGGAATTTAATTAATTTTAAAAAATATGCTTCCGTCGGTATTCAATACACAAGAGGCTGCCCATTTAACTGTGATTTTTGCAATGTAACCTCACTATTTGGAAGAAGGGTAAGACACAAAACTTCAGAACAAATCATTAATGAATTAGATAGTATTTATAATAATGGCTATCAAGGCCCAATCTTTTTTGTAGATGATAATTTTATAGGAAACATTGTTTCCTTAAAACGGGATCTACTGCCTGCAATGATTATTTGGAAGAAAAGTCACCCCGGAATAAGCTTTTATACCGAAGTTTCTATAAATATTTCTGATGATCCTGAATTAATGGAAATGATGCGTCTTGCCGGTTTCAATCAGGTTTTTATTGGCATAGAAACTCCTAATAATAAAAGTCTTAAAGAATCAAAAAAAATACAAAATCATAATAGAGATTTAATTAGGGATATTAAAAAAATCCAACAACACGGCCTATTAGTTCAAGCTGGTTTTATTGTTGGCTTTGATTCGGATACAGAAGAGATTTTTGATAATCAGATAGACTTTATCCAAAAAAGTGGAATAACTACTGCAATGGTGGGATTGCTGCAGGCATTTCCAGGTACAGGACTTTATGCAAGGATGCAGAAAAGTAACAGGCTATCATCTTCAACTACCGGCGATAATGTTGATGGAACTACTAACATCATTCCTACGTCAATGGATATTGATACTCTTTTAAAAGGGTACAAACATATTCTTACTCAAATATACTCTCCAAAAAATTATTATAAAAGAACTAAAATTTTTTTAAAAGAATATCAAAATCAGGGAATTAAAGAACCTGTCAACTTTAATCAAACCCGAGCTTTTTTAAGATCAGTCCTTTTTATTGGTTTTCTAGGAAAAGAAAGGTTTCAATATTGGAATCTCTTATTTTGGACATTCTTTCATTTTCCTAAATATTTACCTATGGCAGTAAATCTTTCTATTTTTGGATTTCACTTTAGAAAAACAGTAAAATATTATGTAAAAAAATAATATATACTCAAAGCAAAAAGGTTTTCAAAGAATTTGATAATAACCGTGTTCGATTTCTCGATATATTACCAAAATCTAGAATACCTCCGGTATAACTAAAACAAATTGGCTTTAGAAAAAATTAAGAAATTATCGAAGTTACCTGTAGTAAAACAAACCAAAACCAGAAATATCTTCGGTATATCTAATTTTTTTGTTATTTGCAAAGCAGCCCTCTTCGTCACAAATATAGTAGTAATGAAATTGAGATTTTAATGCAAATAATTCCTAAAATAATATAGACTTATAAGTATCACCTGAAAAAGTGAGTTAAAACTCGCTTTTAATATAGATAACCTGTTGAAGTGTAGTATATTATGTTAAAAACCAAACAGCTATAATTACTAACTCAACAGGTTAAAAATTCATGAGCATTAAAATAGAGCAGACAAACGAAAAAATCAATAGCATTGGCGGATTAGCTTTGATTGGTAGACAATTGATGAAAATAAAATTTTCAAAAAATATCAAAAAACTACTTAAGGGAATGAATAAAAGATCAGATGCTATTTTGAATTCTGATATACTTTTATCATATATTGGTCTTTTATGTATGGTAAGCACAGCTTTTGAAGACATAGAGGATTATCGCAACAATACTGCATTTAAACATATGCTTGGCATAAAGGTTGTTCCATCTGCAGAAACTCTAAGACAACGTCTTAATGAGCTTGCCTTGCTTCCTGAAGTTTATGACATACTGCTCGAAATGAATTTACTTTTGATTAGAGAAACTGTTCTGAAAGAAACCTCTGTTACCGGTATGAATATTATTGTACTTGACATTGATGCATCGCCTATGGATAATTCCGACAGTTCTAAAGAGAAAGTAGGTAATACATATAAAAATTTTATAGGGTACTGTCCTGTTTTTGCATACATCAGTGAAAACGGTTATATGCTGAACTGCAATCTACGACCCGGTAAAGATCACTCTATGGCAGGTGCTGTTGAATTTACAAAAAAATGCCTTGAGATAACAGATCGACTTGGAATTACAGATAAAATTCTCATAAGACTTGATTCCGGTTATGACGCAGCTGATTTAATAGCGGTAATCAATGACAGATGTTATTATATTATTAAAAGAAATCTTCGACAGGAATCAAAATACTACTGGTTTGATCATGCTAAAAGCCATTGCTCATGGGAAAAAATAAGAGAAGGTAAAATCCGTTATACTGGTTTTGTTGAACATATCAAACCTGCTCAAAGAGAAGACATGCAAAATATTAATGTTGTAATTGAAGCTTTTGAAACTACAATCAGCAGAGAAGGACAGCATTTGCTAATTCCTGAAATTTATATAAATACCTTCTGGACTAATTTTCCGCTTGAGCCTGAAGAGGTTATTGAGCTTTATCATATGCATGGAACTTCCGAACAGTTCCACAGTGAATTGAAAACAGATATGGATGTAGAACGCTTACCGTCAGGAAAATTTGAAACAAATAGCCTTGTACTTCAACTTGCACAAATATCATATAACCTGCTAAGAAGAATCAGTATAGATATTGTTGAATTTGAAACAGTAAATGTTTCAAGAAGAAGAATAAGAACAGTCCTTCTTAAAATTATTTATTCAGCATGTAAGTTTATTTTTTCAGGAAAATATTTCAGTTTAAAGTTTGGTTTGGACAATAAGTACTACAGGCCGATAAAAATATTGTATGCAAAATATGCATAAGACAAAAAATTGGAAAAAAATATATTTACCGATGACTCTCAAAGCTATCAGAAAGGAGAAAACTATACTAAAAAAGCAATTCTTATAAGATTTAGCAATAAAATAAAGAGTGGAATTATCAAAAATTGAAAATTCTGAGAAAAAGTAAGAAATTCTAAAAAAATATCCTGCAAAGCAAGTAAATCATGGATAAATTTTCATTTATGAAAATTATCTCACGGATTCAGGTATGATTAAAAATCAGGACAAATATGTCAATTGTAATAATAAAAAAAATATTTTTATACTTTTTAAGTTTTGCGTTGCTTATTGTTTTTCTATTTATAATTTATAGTATTACTGACAATAATACTAAGGAAATTAAAGTTCTAAAACAAACTGTAACAGTTCCAGATCCAAATGTGGTCTTAAATTACCCTAATAAATTTCTCCCCATACAATATCTAAAATATACAAAATCAGGCCTGACGAAAGAAGGAGATGTTTCTGAAGAAATATTTCCTACCCCCTACAAAGTAAAGCTTAAGCCAAAAACAGGTGAATCTGTAATATCGTTAATTGCTGTTGGAGATATTATGTCAAACGCTGATCTTCAACTTACAGCATATTTACACAGAAACACTAAAGGAGAAACAGCGGGAGGTTACGACTGGATATTACAACCAGTTAAGAAATATCTAGAAACCCCTGATTTAACAATTGGAAACTTGGAAACACCAATTGCTCCTATGTTTCCTTATTCGGGCTCCAATAAAAAATTTAATGCCAGTCCACTGCTTCTCAAAGGATTAAAAAATGTTGGATTCGATATTTTAGAAGTTGCTAATAATCATGCTTTAGATGAAGGAGAAACAGGATTATTAGCAACATTACAAGAAATAGAAAATCAGAACTTATGCTATATAGGTGCAAGCAAAGACTTAAACAACAAAGATTTTATTAAGTTCATTGAGTATAAAAAAGTAAAAATTGCTTTGCTGAATTTTACATTAAAGCTTAATGAAAAAAACTTAATTCCCAAATATCTATATTATATTCCGAATACCTTCAATAGAGAAAAAATTATTTCTTCAAATATAGAAAAAGCAAAAAAAATGGGAGCTGAGTTCATTATAGTCTTTATACATTGGGGTAGAGAATATCACAGAATGCCAATGAAAAAAGATAGAGATTTAGCCCTGAATTTATGTCTGAATGGAGCAGACATGATTATAGGTTCCCACTCACATGTTATACAGCCTATGGAAGTAGTTTATACCAGGGATAATACTATTGTTTCCAGTTATGAACAAGATACCAAAGAACATCTTATCGTATATAGTCTTGGTAATTTCATAACCCATCAGAGAGGAATGGCTAAATTTGGCATGATGCTAAACTTTAAGCTAATAAAAAATAAAGATGGGGTTTTTCTAGCAGATGTAACCCCCTTAATCATTGAAAATAAAGTTGGAAATGATGAAAATTTCTATCAGGACTATGTATACTCTTTTGATATTTTTAGACCTTATTTAACTACCCTTAACCACTTTAAAGAGTATATTAAGTAAAGATAAGATTATCAAATAATCATGGAGTACCGTTACGAATGTCATCAATAAAGCAGATACTTCTAAAAAAAAGAAAAGTATATTTCTTTATAATATACATTGTTTTTCTAGCTACAATTTCAGGCTGTGTAGCCAAAAAAACATCTACCGGTTCATATCAATCTGCTCAAGTTTATACACAACCTTTATATAGCAGAATTATAGAAAAATCTATGGAATATGAAGGCGTTGCAAGAAATCCACTCATTGTAATTCATGGTTTCTTTGGAGCAAAACTAAAAGAAACTAAAAATGATAAATTTATTTGGGGCGATTTTGACAGTAGCAGCGCAATGCAATGGTACTCAAACCAATACCCTCAAAAAATAAGTTTCCCCATGAAATATGGAGAAAAATTAAATAAAATTAAAAGTAACGCATATCCTGTCTCTATTTTAGATATTATGGAAGTTAACCTTCTCGGTTTTAAATTTAGATTTAATGCATACAACAACTGTCTAAATATCATGGAAAAAAATGGGTATGTCATAGAAGGGAAACCACTTCCAAAAAATAAAAATTTTTATTCTCTTTTTGTTTTCGCCTATGATTGGCGAATGGATTTAGTAGAAAATGCCAAAAAGCTTCATAAATTCATTCTAAGCAAGAAAGCTTACCTTCAGAAAAAATATGAAGAACTTTATGGAATAAAAAACTATGATGTTCAGTTTGACCTTTTAGCTCATTCCATGGGAGGTTTACTGGCTAGATATTATTTGAGATATGGGAACCAGGAACTCGATGATAAAGGAACTTTCCCTGTTTTTGACTGGAGAGGCAGCAAAAACGTGGATAAAGTTTTAATTGTAGGAACGCCTAATGCCGGTTATTTAAATGCATTCATGGAACTTGTTAACGGATTACAAATTGGTCCGGGAATAAAACTTTTTCCCGCTGCAGTAACTGGCACGTTCCCTTCATATTATCAAATGCTACCATTATTATCAACACGATCAGTACTATACAAAGATGATCTTGGCGGTTTACCTGTAGATATATTTGATCCTGAAGTATGGATAAAATATAAGTTAGGATTGGCCAACCCTAACCAGGATGAAATATTAAAATTACTATTGCCAAATGTAAAAACAAAAGAAGAAAGATATAAAATAGCAATAGATCATTTAAAAAAATGCTTGACAAGAGCTAGAGCTTTTATGAAACTGTTATACGTACATAAGCAACCACCAAGTGACGTAGCTTTCTACTTGTTTTTTGGAGATGCAGTTAAAACAGCCAGAACTGCTGTTCTTGATAAGAATACTGGGAAAGTTGAAATTATTGACTATGATGCCGGTGATGGAATTGTACTTACTTCAAGTGCTCTTATGGATGAACGTGAAGGAAGAAAGTGGCAGCCAATATTTCTATCTCCGATTGTATGGCATTCTGTTTTTCCTTTAATGGCTGCTCACATGGGAATAACTGAGTGTTATCCTTTTGCAGATAACGCAACTTACTGTCTTTTAGTATCTCCAACAGATCAGCAGCAAAAAAGAGTAAAATACTATAGGCCATTTATTGAAAAAATAATTTATGGTCAATCAAAAGAAAAATAAATAAATTATTATTAGCATTTTAGATATTAAAATATTATGATAATTTAAAATAGAATAAGAGTTTAAAAGGGAGAAAAATTATGTTTGATGCTTCAATATACAAAAAAAGGCGTATAGAATTAGCAAAAAAAGTAGGTTATGGATTAGTTTTGATACTTGGCAATGATGAAAGTCCAATGGACTACCCTGGAAATAACTACCCATTTATTCAAGACTGCAGCTTTCTTTATTATGCTGGATGTGATTTACCTGGATTAGCCTTAATAATTGATTTAGATGAAAACGAAGAATTTCTGATAGGAAATGATTTTACTGTTGACGATGAAATATGGATGGGACCACAACCCTCAATTAAAGAAAAAGGTTTACAATCCGGAATTGATAAAACTTTTGATTCGTCATATTTGGAATATAAAATTAAAGAAGCTATTTCGAAGAGAAGAAAGGTTCACTACTTACCAGCTTCAAACTATCAAAAACTTATCAAATTAGAAAACTTGTTTGAAATACATAATAGTAAAGTAAATAAAAGAGCATCAGTTGACTTGATTAAAGCTGTTGTAGAGCAAAGATCTATTAAGGAAAGTTTTGAAATAGAAGAAATAGAAAAAGCACTGGATATTTCATATGAAATGTATTCAGTTTTAATGAAAGAAGCTACACCGGGTGTAAAAGAACAAACTTTAGTAAGTAAAGTTGAAAGTATTATTAGCGAACACAAAAGTTATATATCATTTCCAACGATATTGACAATCAATGGAAAAACACTCCACAACCACATACATGATAACTATCTTAAAGAAGGTAGTTTACTTTTGATGGATTCAGGAGCAAAATCTCCAATGTATTATGCATCAGATATTACAAGAACAATCCCTGTAGGAGGAAAATTTTCAACCAAACAAAAAAACATCTATGATATAGTTTTAGAATCTCAACTCACCGCTATTAAAGCAATTAGAGAAGATATTACTTATAAAGAAATCCATTTAAAAGCAGCTGAAGTTATGGTTGATGGACTTAAAAATCTTGGAATTATGAAGGGAAGCACTCTTGATGCCGTTAACGAAGGAGCCCATGCATTATTCTTTCCGCATGGATTAGGACATATGTTAGGTCTTAATGCCCATGATATGGAAGATTTAGGTGAACAATATGTAGGCTATGATGAAGATATTACAAGAAGCTCTCAATTCGGTCTGGTAAATCTTAGACTGGGCCGAAAACTAAAAAAAGGATTTGTTGTTACAGTTGAACCTGGACTTTATTTTATACCTATGCTAATCGACTTATGGAAATCAGAGAATAAACATGCTTCATTTATTAACTATGATAAAGTTAATGAATACAGAGATTTTGAAGGAATACGAATTGAAGATGATGTTCTGGTAACAAATACAGGAAGCAAAGTTCTAGGGAGAAAATTTATTCCAAAAACAACAGAAGAAATAGAAAAAGTTATGGAGAAATAGAAATGTCTGGAAGTGGTTTTGTTGACAAAAATCTTTTTGGATTAAAAGATAAAATTCGTTCATATCAAAATGAAAAGAATACAAAAGATTCTAACTCTGTTGATGCAAACAATAAAAATTTATCTACAGAAGCAAGTTCTCTTGAAAATGGGAAAAAGATTAAATCAGATACTATTGAAAATTCTTTTGCAAAACATAAGCCTGATTCATCACAAAAAGAGACTAAGACAACGTCTAGTAACAACTCAGCCCCTTCCAACGAGATAACTGTTAACAAGATGGAAGTCAAAAGTACAGTTCCGGTTAAAGGCAAATTAGATAAAGAATACTTAAAAGCTCTTGCTGAAAGAAAAGAAGAATTTATCCATAAGCGAAGTGATTTAATAAAAAGAATAAAGCTTAACTTAAATAAACTTCCAAACGACATTCAAAAATATGAAAAATCTCTAACTGAATCTAGGTCTGCTCAAAGGAAACTTGAATTTATATTAAACAAAGTTAATGCTTTAAATGAAAAAGAGTGGGACAAATATGACTACACCTTGGAATTAGCTGAAGCAATTAGAGTAATAGAAAATTCCAGGCTTGAGCTTTTTGCATTTCAACAAAATACTGACTGCTTAGTAGAAGAAAATATTCCAGGCTTGCAAAAAGAAAATACCGGTTCTTTGATGCCTGAGCTAACCTCCCTATCCTTTGGGCAAATATTTAAAATGGGAATAGGATTTTTTCTGCCGCTAATAATAGGAATATTATTGGCTTCAGGAATAATTACTTTCGGAATGTTTATTGCAATGGGAATAATTTGATAAAACAACATTTGAATATTATGACAAAAAAAATTGATTCAAAAGGGATTAATTCAAAAAGATTCTATACAGAGCAAAACTCTTTAACACGATATTTAAGATTAGATAGTTGCAGAACTGCAAACGGTAAATCGTTTTGGTTGGGAAAAAAGGTAAAAAGAAACCGTATTTCTCTGAGTATAATAGCAACAATAATTTTTGTTATAGGATTTATCTACACAATAATATAAAAATTATCTTAATTTAAGAGTAGCAAGTCCAATCAAAGCAAAAAGACCTCCCAGTATCCAAAATCTTACCACTATTTGTGTTTCAGTCCAGCCCTTTCTCTCAAAATGATGATGAATCGGAGCGCATAAAAAAATTCTTTTTCCTCTTAGTTTAAAGCTCGCCACCTGAAGTATAACTGACACTGCTTCAATAACAAAAACTCCTCCTACTACAAACAAAATCAACTCCTGTCTTACCAAAACAGAAATCAAACCAATTGATCCCCCAAGAGCTAAACTACCGGTATCTCCCATAAAAACTGATGCAGGATGGCAATTATACCATAAAAAACCAATTCCGGCACCAATAATTGCTGCCGCAAAAATCCCTACTTCTCCTGCTCCTGATATATAATGAATATTCAAATGTTTAGCAAAAATTGTATTTCCACTTAAATAAGCAAACAGAGAGTAAGCCAAAGCACAAAAAATCACAGTTCCAATTGCCAAACCATCCTTCCCATCAGTAAGATTTACTGCATTAGAAGAACCAACCACAACCAACACTCCCAAAGGGATGGTAATTAAAGCTCCATACAAGCCTGTCAATAAAGGCTCTTTACAAAAAGGAAGCATAAGCTCAGAAATTATAATTCCAGTTTCAGGAAGGATTAAAAGATATAGAACTGATACAAAAGCAATTGCAAACTGAAAAACCAGTTTCAGTTTACCCGATATACCATTCCTATCTTTATGAACTATTTTTCTGTAATCATCCCAAAAACCTACACAACACAAAGTTAACAGCAAAAACAGAAATACATGCGTCATATTATTTGTAGGAACAGCCCAAAGAAGTGTAGATATTATAATGCTGGCTACAATAAGTATCCCTCCCATAGTAGGAACCTTATCCTTCGAACTATCAATAAATTCATCTGGGATCAAACCTTTATGTCTCGAAGGAGCTGCTGTGTTAATTTTTTTTAATATTTTTATAGTCAAAGGCCCAAATATTAAAACAATGAGTAGAGATGTAGCTGCTGCTCCGGCAGCTCTAAAGGTTACATAATTGAATAATCTGAAAGGTCCCCATACTGAACTCAAGAAACTTAAATAATAAAACATTTAACAACCTATAAAATTCTTAATCAGATACAAGAGTTCCAATATAAGGTAAATTTCTATAATACTCATTGTAATCCAGGCCATAGCCTACTACAAACTCATTTGGTATCTCAAACCCCGCATAATCAGCATGAATATCTTCTACTCTTCTCGAAGGTTTATCCAATAAAACACAAGTTTTAATACTTGCTGGCTTATGCTGTTCATTTAAAGATTCAGCTATTTTAGTAAGGGTTCTTCCGGTATCAAGAATATCATCTATAAGAATTACATGTCTTCCTTCCAACTCCAATTTAGGTTTTGAAAGAATCTGAACTTTGCCGGAACTTTCTTTATTGACATATGAAGAAGCATGGATTACATCAACAATAAAAGGAATAGGAATTTCTCTAATTAAATCAGCAGTAAAAGGAATACATCCTTTCAATACACATACTAAGGTCAACTTCTTTCCTCTATAATCTTCAGTTATCTTTTTCCCCAAAAATTTTATTCTCTCTGCTATTTTCTCTTCACTTACCAATACTTTTGGATGCTCTATCTGTTCCATTATTTCATACCTTTTTTAGTTGCTTGATCATTATTGATTTTATAGATATTATTAAGTTGTTCCTCAACTTTTATAGCGACACTCTGAAATGCATCGGCCATTGATACTGCATAAGAAAAAGCGGTTAAATCTTTCACTGATTGTTCATCTGTAAATATATCACTAAACACAATACTATTATCTGAAATATTTATTGCAGATATTTTTACAAACAGAACTGCTTTATGAGAAGTTAAATTACAGTCAAATTTTAGAATATCAGCATTTAACTTTACATCAAATGTCTGATCTTCTATTTTATGGGAGTGTGGATTATTAAAATACAAATACAGGTAGGCAGCTAACATTCTATTCGGAGCTTGTGCCCAACGATTAAAATTATCAAAATAAATAGAATAGTTTTCTTTAGTAAAAACCATTTTTGTATCATACAAACTATCTACAGTAAAAGCACCTAGTTTAACATCATAATTATAACTGGCGGATGATTCAGGCGTACTTATATTAAAATATTCAGTTTGAGGAGTACTGGAATTAAAACAGCATCCTGCCAAAAACAACGGAAAAATAAATAATAAAATTCTTTTCATGACTTAATCCTGAAAGTTATAGAAATTTTTTAGTAGAATTTTTATGAAATTAACATAATAAATATATTCTTTTTTATCATATTTTATTAACTTTATCATATTTTATTAACAGACAAAAAAGGGCTAAAGTCGATTTAATTATAAATAAATATAAGATATATAATAGCAAAATCGATAGCATTTTATATAAATATCATGTGAATATACCATTATTTGCTTTAACAGAACTACATAAAATTCCGAATTTATTCATAATATATTTGAAATAATTATGAATAGTTGTATTTTAGGCGTCTTAGTTTTGTAAAATAATATATCATGAGCAAACAGTTTGTTGCTTAATTGTGGATAAAAGTTAATTGTTTTTTAACAGCATAAGTAAGAGGTATTTTAATGGCTGTAAGAATTAGAATGAAAAGAACAGGATCAAAAAACAAAGCCTGTTTTAGAGTTGTTGTAGCGGATGCCCGTTCTCAAAGAGACGGTAGAGTTATTGAAAATCTTGGTTACTATGACCCAAGACACAATGATGAAAAGATCAATCTTGAAAGAGCTGATTACTGGATTTCCTGTGGCGCACAGCCTTCAGAAACAGTTACAGACTTAATAAAAAGAGCTAGAGCAAATTCAGAAAAAACTGAAGAATAGAAATATTTGAATTTTAAAAACAAATATTTCTATAGTTACCAAGTTATTAATAAAACACTATTATCAATATCAAAATTAAACGGGAAGCAGAGTCTGGAGTTAAAATTACCTGGAAAACAGCAGTTTAAAGAAATTACTCTGTATGCAAACTGTAATTAGATAAATAGTGTTTCTGATTTAGAGTTAATAAATGGCATGTTCATTTATTTAAAACTCAGAGAGGTGTTTTAGCATGATAAAAAAACTATTTGGACTGTTTAGTGGAAAAGGTAATGGTTCTTCAGGCAGTACTGTTGCTCTAGGCAAAGAAATGGGTGACATTGTAGGTTTTGTAGACTATGTCGTAAGAGCTTTAGTAGATGAACCTGGATCTGTAAAAATTGAAGTTTCAGAAAATGAAAAAGAAGAAAGAGTTATTAATATTAACTGCCAAAAAGCAGATATAGGTAAAATAATAGGCAAAAGCGGAAAAACCATTATGGCAATTAGATCTCTTGTCACTGGTGCTGCAAGCCGTATTAACCAGCACATAGCAGTTGAGGTTGTAGATAACGTTGCAGATTGATATAATAACTATTTTTCCGGATATTTTCTTTGGCCCGTTTTCAGAGAGCATTATTGGAAGAGCAATTTCTAAAAGATTAGTCGATATTAACGCCATAAATCTTAGAGATTATACAACAGATAAACATCGAAGTGTTGATGATACACCTTATGGCGGAGGTCCGGGAATGTTAATGAAAGCTGAACCTTTGTTTAAAGCTGTTGAAGATTGCAAAAGAAAAGATTCGTGTGTGATATTAACAACACCACAAGGTCAAAAATATAATCAAAAGATGGCTGAAGAGTTATCCAAAGAAAAGCATTTAGTTTTTGTTTGTGGTCATTATGAAGGAGTTGACGAGCGGGTAAGAACAAGCTTAATTGATAAAGAAATTTCAATTGGTGATTATGTTTTGACAAGTGGAAATTTGCCGGCAATGGTAATTGTTGACAGCATAGTAAGATTGTTACCTGGAGTCCTAGGTGACATCGATTCTGTAAAAGAAGAATCTTTTAGCTCTGGTTTACTGGAGTATCCACAATATACAAAACCGGCAGACTTTAGAGGGCTTAAAGTACCTGATATATTATTATCCGGCAATCATAAGCTTATAGAAGAATGGCGGAAAGAGCAGGCCATGAGCAGAACTAAAATTAGAAGGCCTGATTTATTAAAAAAGTAACTATTGTTTATAGATAATTTTAAATATTTAATGGTAAGTAAAATTTTACCGAAGGGAAATTGAAAATGAATTTGATCGATAAAATTAACAATGAACAGTGTCGTTCAGATATTGCAGAATTTAATATTGGTGACACAGTTAAAGTTTATTCTAAAATTATTGAAGGAAAAACCGAAAGGGTACAGGCTTTTACTGGTACTGTTATTGCAAAAAACGGTTCAGGCGTACAGGAAACTTTCACTGTTCGCAGAGTTGCTTTTGGACAGGGAATGGAAAGAGTATACCCAATTAATTCACCAAGACTTGTTAAAGTAGAAGTACTCAGACAGGGTAAAGTTAGAAGAGCTAAGCTCTATTACCTCAGAGATAGAATTGGTAAAGCTGCCAGAGTAAAAGAAAAAAGAACAAGATAAATTTTATTCTCTTATTTCTGTTTTGATTTACAGCATACCAAATCATTTTTTTGAGAAATTCTGATGAATTATATTGATAGCTGTCATCCTATGTTTTCGTATGAACGAAAAATATGGGATGATGGTATTTCTTTTATAGCCGGAATAGATGAAGCCGGCAGAGGACCGCTTGCAGGCCCTGTAGTAGCGGCTGCGGTAATTGTATTGAAAGAAACTAAAAAAATTCCTGCCGTAAATGATTCTAAAAAATTAACTGACAAAAAACGACGGGAACTTAGATTAGAAATAATCAATACTGAAGGTATACTTTTTTCTATTGTTGAGGTTTCTTCAGAAACAATAGAAAAAATAAATATCTTAAGGGCTACTCACTCCGCTATGAAAAAAGCAGTGCTGAAACTAAAACAAGCACAATTTGCTTTAATAGACGGCTTACCTGTGAATAATTTCCCTATTCCTTCAAAAGCTATTGTTAAAGGAGATTCAAAATCTGCAAGTATTGCCGCCGCAAGTATTCTTGCAAAAGTATACAGAGATGAACTGATGGAAAAATATTCTGAAGAATACCCAGAATACAATTTTGCAAAAAACAAGGGCTATGGAACGGCAGAACATTTGAAAGCTATAAAAGAATTTGGTCCCTGCCCTATTCATAGAAAAACATTTGCCCCTATAAAAGATATGCTTGTAAAACCAAAAAAAATTCAACCTGAATTTGATTTGTTCTAAAAACATTCTTTATTGATTTAATAAATTTAAAATTATGTTCAAGATTAAAAAATGGAGTTATTAAGATAAAATGGCCAAATATTCAATAGATGTCATAAGACATAGTGCAGCGCATATAATGGCTGCAGCAGTACAGGAATTATACCCAAACGCTAAATTTGATATTGGGCCTTCTACAGCAGATGGTTTTTATTACGATTTTGATTTAGAACAGCGTCTGGTTCCTGATGATTTAAATAAAATCGAAAATACGATGAAAAAATTACTGAATCAAAAACTTCCCTTTGAATACATAGAGATGAATCGGGAAGATGCTGAACAACTTTTAAAAGAACAAAATCAGACATATAAACTGGAAAGATTAGCTGATATACCTGAAGGAGAAAAAATAACCTTTTACAAGTGTGGCCAATTTTTAGATTTATGCAGAGGACCACATGTTGAACATACAGGCCAAATTGGAGTAGTTAAGCTTCTCTCCATAGCCGGTTCATATTTCAGAGGTAAAGAAAGCAACCCAATGCTTCAGCGAATATATGGAACTGCTTTTAACAATAAAAAAGAACTTAATACATATTTAAAACAGATTGAAGAAGCTAAAAAACGTGATCACAGAAAGCTTGGTAGAGAATTAGATCTTTTCAGCATTTCAGAACAGGTTGGCGGCGGTTTGGCTCTTTGGCATCCTAAAGGCGCTCTTATTAGAAATATTTTCGAAACTTTCTGGCGTGAAGAACATTATAAAAATAATTACGATTTACTTTACACACCTCATATTGGACGTTCAAACCTATGGGAAACAAGTGGCCATTTAAATTTTTATGGAGATGCAATGTATGCACCTATGAAAATAGATGGAAATGACTATTATGTAAAACCAATGAATTGTCCATTTCATATTGAAGTTTATCAGTCAAGACTTCGTTCATATAAAGAACTTCCATTACGCTGGGCAGAGCTCGGAACTGTTTACCGTTATGAGAAAAGTGGAGTGTTACATGGCTTACTAAGAGTTAGAGGTTTTACTCAGGATGATGCTCATATTATCTGTACTCCTGAACAAATTGAATCAGAAATATCAGAAGTACTCCGTTTCAGTCTGTCAATATGGAAATCTTTTGGATTCACTGATATCAAAGCTTATCTAGCAACAAAACCTGAAAAATCTGTTGGAGAACCTGAACGTTGGAATCAAGCTTTAATTTCTCTTGAAAAAGCGGTCAAAGAACACGGCCTTGAATGTGAAGTAGACGAAGGCGGTGGAGCTTTTTATGGCCCAAAAATTGATTTAAAAATTAAAGATGCCTTAGGACGCGAATGGCAGATGACTACAATACAATTTGATTTTAATCTTCCTGAACGTTTTGGAATGTCATATATAGGTGAAGATGGCAAAAAGCATCAACCGTTTATGGTCCATAGAGCTCTGCTTGGTTCATTAGAGCGCTTCTTTGGAATTTTAATTGAACATTATTCAGGTGCATTCCCTCTTTGGCTGGCTCCTGAACAGGTAAGAATATTACCTATTGCAGAAAGACATCAGGAATATGCGTTGAATGCAAAAAAAGAACTAAGACAGCTTGGTTTGAGAGTTGATGCTGACTGCCGCTCTGAAACAATAGGTTCCAAAATAAAAGATGCAAGAAACTCCAGAATTCCTTATATTCTCGTAGCTGGAGATAGAGAGCTGGAATCAGCTTCATTTTCTGTTAGATCAAGGCGGGAAGGACAAATTGGAGAAGTGGCATTTGAAACCTTAAAAGAAAAACTTTTAAGCGATGTTACTGAAAAGATATAGTTATACGTTGAAAAATTATCATTTTAGCTATAAACTTATTTGTATTTTAGGAAAGACATTATAAATTTATGTTCTTTTTTGGTGCTATAGTAGGATATTTTATAAAGGAGATAGAAAAATAGCTAAATTATTGAAAAAAGGAGGACAGTTTCCTTCAGGTAGAGAAATCCTTCTAATCGGTGAAGACGGTGATCAACTTGGTAATGTTACTGTAGAAAGAGCTTTTGAAATTGCAAAAGCAGCAAATCTAGATGTAGTAATTGTTGCAGAGAAAGCTAATCCACCTGTTTGCAGAATTCTGGATTATGGTAAATTGCGTTATGATCAAAAACGTAAAATCAAAAACCAGAAGAAAAAGCAAAGCGCTCAAAAGTTGAAAGAAATTAAATTCCATGTAAATGTGGATAAACATGATTATGAATATAAGCTTAATCATGCAAAAGAGTTTCTTGGTAAAGGTTATAAAGTAAAACTTAGCCTTGTATTCAGAGGCAGAGAAGCCGCTCACAAGGTACTTGGTTTTGAAATTATAGAAAAATCGCTTGAAGAATTAAAGGATTTAGGACAAGCTGAAAACAAACCAGCCTTTGCTGGAAGAACAATTTCAGTTTCCGTTAATCCTGTTAAATAAGTTTAATTCGATATTCTTAAAGCAATAAAATTTAATACAGTCAACTCCTTGTTGACTGTTATTTATTTATAAATGCTCAACTTATTACCTTAAGTTGAGTATTGTGGTTTATGCTGAAATTGGCTGGCATCGGCCTTTTCAGTTAATTAATCTTAAAACTTAAAAAAGAAGGAGATTAACGATGCCTAAAATGAAAACAAGAAAGTGTGCGGCAAAACGTCTGAAACAGACAGGCACAGGTAAATACCGCCACAACAAAGCAGGTTCACGTCATATCTTGACAAAGAAAAGTGCCAAACGTAAGCGTCGCCTCCGCCAGGATGGTGAAATAAAATCAACAGAGATCGGAAGAATAAAAGCATCTCTGCCTTACGGTCTTTAATTAAAATTTTTAAATGGAGTTTAAGATAAAATGAGAACCAGTTTTGCAGTGGCATCACGTAAACGCCGCAAACGTGCATTAAAAAGAGCTAAAGGCTTTTACGGTGCAAGAAGTAAAAATATTAGAACTGTTTATGATGCAATAGACAAAGCAGACGCACATGCATATGTTGGCCGTAAACAGAAAAAACGCCAATTCAGACGCCTTTGGACTATTCGTATCAACGCTGCATGCAGAATGCGCGATATGAATTACAGTTCTTTTATACATGGATTAAAATTAATGGGCGTAGAAATGAATAGAAAAATGCTATCAGAAATGGCAATCCATGACGAAGCAGCTTTTGCTATGTTGGTAGACAAGGCAAAAGAAGCTGTAAAAAAATAAGTTATCCAAATTTACAAGGGTAACCCCTTTTGGAAAATCTATTTTAAAAATTCTAGCCTTTAACAAAACTTTAAAAGTTTAGTTAAAGGCTTTTTAATTAGACGAGACGTTTAGTAAAAATATTTCTTATGAAACGTTGTATTAGGTTTTATGTTTTAAGTTTTAAGGGAATCATAAAATTTTTCAAAATTTTATTAACTTAAAATCTAAAACTTAAATCTTAACTTTCGGATTTAATAAATACCAGTTAAGTTATTTATAATAAGAGAATTAACCTTAACATACAGTATATTATTAATGCTACTAAACATTTAATAAAAATATTATAAAAAGGTTAATTCAAAATATGAATAATACATTAACGCCAATATCGGATAATTTAAAACAGGATTATGTTTTTGCAGACAATGAAATTCAAAGTGCAATAAAGTCAGTAAACTTTTTCAAAATATTCAGAAAGCACAGTAAAATATCAAAACGGCATGGTTATTCAGTAGACACAATTATTTATACTCTAATAATCTGGAGTTTTCTTAAGCAAAATTCTATAAGGATGTTTTGTTCTAAATGTTTAAAAGCGTTTTTTCCCGGAGGAAAAGATGTTCTCTATGAAATGATGAAAAGCGAAGAGGTTAACTGGCGTCTTATATCACTTGACACAGCAAAGACTATTTATACTCAAAATAAATTAGCATACGAAAAGGAAAAAGCTTTTGTTTTCGATGATACAATAAAAAAGCGTAGTGGCAATAAAATAGAAGGAACCTCAAACCACTTCGAACATTCAGAATGCAGGACCGTAAAAGGACATCAGATGCTTGAGCTTGGCATTTCGTTTAAGAATGGTTTTCTTCCATTAGACCGTCAGATTTATATTGGTTCTAAAAAAACTCATTATCTCAATGAAGAATTAAAAAATGAGAAAAGCGCTGTTGCAAAAGACTTTCATTCAGCGAAAGAAAATAATAAAAATGAAATGTTCCGTTTAATGCTAAAAAGAGCAGTAAGGCATGGTTTTCAGGCAAAGTATACGCTTGCAGATTCCTGGTTTAATACAAAGGAAAATATTAAAACAGTAAAAGATCTTGGCATGACAGGAATTTTCAGAGCCAAAAGAAGCAAAATGCAATATAGTCTCAACGATAGAAAGTATTGCCTGAAAGAGCTGTATCTCCTCATAAAAAGACGCTTTAATAAAAAGAAAAACTGTAAATGGAAGACAGTGTCTCTTATTGTTAAGCTCAATATATCAGATGACAATATAAAAGAAGAATGGATAGATGTTAAACTTGTATTTTCTGCTCCCCGAAAGCAAAAGAAAGAGCAATGGGCTGCATTTTTAAGTACTGATACAGTTTTAACAGATGAAAAAATTCTTGAAGTATATGCTATGAGATGGGCAATAGAGGTCTATTTTAAAGAAATAAAGCAGAATTTTGGATGGTTGAAAGAACAATCACCGGCATATACATCTCATTACGCTTCTATTCATATAACGGCTGTGCGATATATGCTGCTCCTTCATGGAATGATTTCTGAAGGAGATATTACATTTGCTGAATACAGAAACAGTATTACAGATAGAATTGAAATATTAACTTTTGCAGCTATGCTGTGGAAATTATTTAAAAACATCATACACGGTGTACTTGATTCATTTGAAAAAATGATAGGGAAAAATACTTTAAACAAAATAAAAAATAAAATCTCATGCTCTATTGAAGATATGCTTGAAAAAGCTCTTCAACTTGATGATAATTACATTAAAGCAGAGATAAAAGCGGAAAAAGTTGGGGCTTTAATTTAAGAAATTAAAACCCGAAACTTTAGTTAAATCTTAAAACTGAAGCTGTATTAAGAGAAAATCTTTTCTACACAGCTTATAAATTATAAGGCTTCAAAAAAATGAATACTTCCATTCAGGAACAACTTGAAAAGATATTAGCTGAAGCACAAAAAGCATTGCAACTTGCTAAGACTACTGCTGACATTGAAGAAATCAGAATAAAAACAAGCGGGCGCAAAGGAAGTGTTACTGCTCTAAGTAAAGAACTTGGAAAACTTTCAAAAGAAGAACGCCCACAAGCAGGCAAAGCACTTAATATCGCTAAACAAAAATTGACAGAAATGCTTACAGGTGCTACAGAAAAAATAAATAATCAGAACTCACAAGAACAGGATCAAGGTATTGATGTCACATTACCCGGCCGAAAATGGTCTTTTGGGAAAAAACATCCAATAACTCAAACTATTGATGACTGCATTGATATTTTTAGAAGAATAGGATTTATTGCAGCAGAAGGGCCTAACATTGAAACTGTTTATCATTGCTTTGATGCATTAAATGCTCCTGAAGATCACCCATCCAGAGGACCAAGTGATACTTTTTATTTCTCCGATGGCAGATTATTGAGAACCCAAACTTCAACTGTTCAGATAAGAGTAATGGAAACACAGGAACCTCCTATAAGAATAATTGCTCCAGGCCCCTGCTTTAGGCCTGACACACCGGATGCTTCTCACAGTGCTAACTTTCATCAGTTAGAAGGTCTATATATTGATAAAAATGTATCTCTTGCTGATCTAAAAAGTACATTGCTTTATTTTGCAAAAGAACTTCTTGGAGATAAAGTTCAAATTCGTTTTAGACCGCATTATTTCCCGTTTACAGAACCAAGTATAGAATATGACTTCTCATGTACAGCATGTAACGGTAAAGGCTGTCGCGTTTGTAAAAACTCAGGCTGGCTTGAAATTTCAGGTGCCGGAATGGTAGATCCTAATGTTTTGAAGAATGTAGGATATGATCCAGAAACATGGAAAGGTTTTGCATGGGGAATGGGAGTTGAACGTATTGCAATGATCCGCCATGGCATAAACGATATACGATATTTTTATGATAATGATGTTCGCTTTCTTCATCAGTTTTAAGAGCTAGGTATTAAAAATGAAAATTACATATAATTGGTTAAAGAGATATATAGATATCCCTTACTCTCCCGAAGAACTTGTTGATAAATTAACAATGGCAGGAATTGAGGTAGAAGAAGTATCTAAGACTAATACTATCCCGGAAGGTGTTATTGTCGCTGAAATACTTGAGAGAAAACAACATCCTGATGCTGACAAATTATCAGTCTGCAAAGTTTCTACTGGCACAGAAGAGCTACAGATTGTCTGTGCCGCCCCAAATTGTGATGTCGGACTTAAAACTTCACTTGCTACAGTAGGAACTGTTTTTGCAGATAGTGCATCTGATAAAAAACTCAAAATAAAGAAATCAAAACTTCGTGGAGTAGAATCTTTCGGTATGCTATGCAGTGCGTCAGAACTAGGTGTAAGCTCTGAGTCTTCAGGAATTATGGAGTTACCAAAAGACACTAAGGTTGGCGCACCTCTTTCTGAAGTAATTGAATCTGATACAGTTTATGACTTGGAAATTACTTCAAATAGACCTGATTGGTTATCTGTATTGGGTATTACAAGAGAAGTCTGGGCTCTATCCGGAAATGAAATGAAAAATTTAGGTATAGTCGTACCTGAAGTAAATAAAGACGGAGATTACACAAACTTGATAGAGGTTCATGACAGTGAATTATGCCCAAGATATACCGGAAGGGTTATGCGTAATATTACTGTAGGAGAAAGTCCGAACTGGATGAAAGAAATCCTAACATCAATTGGTTTACGCCCAATTAATAACATTGTTGATATTTCAAACTTTGTTCTGTTTGAAACTGGTCAACCTCTTCATATTTTTGATCTGGATGAGCTGGCTGAAAATCGTGTTATTATTAGAAGAGCAAAAGATAATGAAAAAATTATTGCTCTTGACGGTATTGAATATAAACTTTCAAATGAGAATCTGATTATTGCTGATGCAGAAAAGCCTGTTTGTATTGCAGGAGTTATGGGTGGTGAACACAGCGGGGTAACAGAAAAAACAAAGAATATCTTAATTGAAAGTGCTTTTTTTAATGCTGCTAATATACGCAATACTTCAAAAAAATTGAATCTTTCATCGGATTCTTCTCATAGATTTGAGAGAGGTATTGACGTTAATATGATTGACAAAGCAAGTGACAGAGCAGCTACTTTAATAAATAAGTTCGCAGGAGGAAGTCTTTGTTCTGAACTTGTTGATGTAAAAAATGATAAATTCATTCCTGTTCCCAAAACAGTACAGTGTAATTTCGATAATATCAGAAATTTACTGGGAATTGATATTTCTAATGAGAAAATGATAGATATCTTCACTAAGCTTGATTTGAAAGTTAAAAACATTGACGAAAAACAATGTGACGTTACTGCTACAACATTCAGGCTGGATATTGAACGTGAAGCTGATCTAGCAGAAGAAGTAATTAGAATTTATGGTCTTGATAAAGTTCCTGTTGTTGAAATAGAAGCTAAACCGGGAGGCTCTATCAAAAAAGATTCATATGCAAAAATTGCAGATTCCAGGGACCAGTTTATTTCTTTGGGATTGACAGAATGTCTAAATTATACATTGATTGATAAGAAAAATATTCTAAGAGATAATAATTTTAAAGAAGAGGATTTACTGGAAGTCATTAATCCAATAAGTAGCGATAGTACAGTTTTACGTCCTTCTTTACTTTTTGGTGTTCTAAAAAATATGGCAAGAAATATTTCCCATAACAATCACGACCTCAGGCTTTTTGAAATTGGTACAGTTTACTCTGCAGACAAAGATAACCTACCTGAAGAAAGAAATAACTGCTGTATAGCATTAACAGGTAGAAAACAGCCGGAACGTTACTCTAAAGAGAAAAGCTTGCTTTATGATTTTTATGATATGAAAGGACTTCTTGAAACATGGCTTGATATTAGAAAAATTGACTATCAAATCAAAAAATCTGATAATGACATGTTTAAGCCAGGTTTTCGTGCAGAAATCGTTATCAATAATAAAACCTTAATTTCTTTTGGGGAGATTGCATCTGAATTCACTAAGGGAATTCGTATAAAAAACCCTGTATATTTTGCAGTGATAGAACTGGATAAAGTTCTTAATCTTAAAACAAAAATTATTACTTACAAGCCGGTACCGGCATTTCCTTCAACCACTAGAGATGTTGCTATTGTAGTTGACGAATCTTTAGAAAATAATACAATTATTAATTGTATTGAACAAACGAAATGTAAAGTTCTGGAAAAAGTTGAGGTTTTGGATATTTATAGAGATGATTCTCTTGGGGAAAACAAAAAAAGCATAGCATATTCTCTGACTTTTAGAAATCCTTCGAGAACACTTACAGATAAAGAAGTTAATAAAGCTCATGAAATGATAAGAGCAAAACTTGTAAAAGATTTATCTGTAACACTAAGATAATAACGATTGATACTTATATCTCTTAAAGAATAAACCGAAAATTCGGTTTATTCTTTATTATTTTTTAAGGTTATATTATGAGCAAAATAATTGCACTGGATATTGGAAATGTTTGTTTAAAAATAGACAAGAATTCCTGGATTAATTATTTAGGGTCAGAATCAAAAAACTTAGCTCTTATAGATAAAATAATAACAGCTAAAACAAATTTTGAATTAGGGATTATTACCCAGGCAAGCTTTATTTCCGAACTTATTGCATTAACAGGAGCTGAATTATCAGAAAATGAATTGATATCAATCTACTGCTCAATTATTAATAAAGAAATAGATGGAATGAATGAACTTATTCATGACTTTGTAAAAGCAGGCTATAGAATCATATTTTTTTCAGATACTTCCAAACTCCATCTTTACGAGGTTTTCCGCAGGCTTTCATTTTCAAACCTAATTACCGGTGGAGTATATAGTTTTGAAGTAGGAGCTTATAAACCTGACATTAAAATGTTTCAGGAATTTGAAAAACGATACAATAAACCCGATTTTTATATAGACGATATAGCCAATAACTGCTCTGAAGCAGAGAAGTTTGGTTGGAAATCTCATTGTTTCACTTCATGTGAAGTTTGCAGAAAAAATTTATTAGATGGCTTTCAGGCTTAACGATACTAAACCTGGAAATAAAAATTTTATTATCTGAAAGAACTTAAATGAATCATTTACCTAAAATTAAATTCTATTCTCCTTTAGAAGAAAAAATAAATGTAATCTTACATGCTATAGGTATAATTTTAAGTGTGTTAGCTTTAATTTTATTAAATATAAGAGCAGATTTATATGGTAATTTTAGAGATATTTTCAGTTTTAATGTCTTTGGTTTAAGTTTGATTATATTATATTCTGCATCAACCCTTTATCATAGCGCTAAAAATCCAGAAAAAAGAGCAAGGTTAAAAGTATTTGATCATGCAGCAATTTATATCCTTATTGCAGGTACTTATACTCCGCTGACTTTAGTTGTCCTTAAAGGAGGAGTTCTAGGCTGGACAATTTTTTGTATATCCTGGGGATCTGCAATAACGGGAGTTGTTTTAAAACTCTTCTTTACAGGAAGATTTTCTATTCTTTCTACAACCATGTATGTCTTAATGGGATGGATTATTATTATCGCAATAAAGCCTTTAATTCATAATCTTCCATTAGAAGGTTTAATATGGTTTATTTCAGGAGGAATAATTTATACAATCGGTGCATTATTATACAGCATAAAAAAAATTAAATTAAATCATGCTATTTTTCATATACTTGTTGTAATCGGAAGTTTGTGTCATTTTATAACTATCTGCTTTTATACCATACCTATCAAGTAAGCTTTTCAGCTTCAATATTGCTGTGATAACTTCCTTATTCTTAAAACCTCTTTTTCGGTTAGTCCTAAGCTTTCTAAAAAATCCTGGTGTGCTTCTGGGGCGTTCTTTTCAAAAGCTCTATGCCAATTATCCATTCCTTTATCATCAAGGCCGGTATTTCGTAAAATACTCACCCATGTTTCTTTGTTAATAAATCTCGTATTCTTATCACCAACTGAGCCTTTGATTATTTCCAGGATTCTCTTTTGCTGAATTCTAAGCATTTGTATTTTATTATTGATATTGACAAGCTGTTTTTCAAGAATAGCCTTAACATCTGTTTGTTCTTCATTAAGAATATTCTTTATCTCATTCAATGCTAGCCCCATTTCTCTATACAAACAGACTTTTCTCAAACGTTCCAGATCTTTATCTGAATACAAGCGGTAATCATTCTGCCATTCTTTTTCCGGAACAACTAACCCAAGCTTTTCATAATAAAGAAGTGTACTTCTGGAAAGTCCTGTTAATTTTGATATCTCATTTACTTTATATTTCATACTGCCTAATAAATTCAGATTTTTTAAAAAGGTAGGGCGTATCTGTCCTCAGACTGCCGCTCTCAGCGTACTGTAAGCATATTTAACCCATTCAATACTATAGGTGTGGTCAGCTGAGAACAGCTGACCACTACCTTATTTATGGTAATGCTATAAATTAACCATTAACCACGAATAATTAATAATTATACCAAAAACGGTTGAGTTTTCGAAAAATCCAACTAAAAACCGAATTAGGTTTTATAGTATATAGCCAAAAACTAAAATACCTTCGGTATAACTCATAGTTTCTTTATTTTAGGAATTTCTTCTTCATTAATACCAAGCCATTTTAAAAACTCAGTATGATCTTCAGGATATCTCTTTTCAAAAATACGATGCCAATCCTTCATTTTATCATCTGAAAGACCAATTTCATTAAACATTTCAGTCCAGTTCTGTTTATTCATTTTTTCCCTCACAGTTATTATTAAGTTTATGTTTTTACAGGCATTGATCAATGCAAAACTCTAACATAAACTATAAACCTATAGACAGGTCAAATGAATTTTTTAAAAATAAAGTTTTTTCTAACGAATAGCACCGGTAAAAAATAAACCTGTATTCTTTTGTTTATGAATATAGCCAAGGTTAAGAAGTTCCAGATAACCTGCAAAACCTGAAGTTCCCGTATGATCTGCTCTAATTTCAGTTTTCTCTAATATAATTTCATTTGCATTTTGTAAGCATTTTTCAGATACTACTACAGATATACCACCAGTCTTAAACATTCCTTCAATAATCTTAAACCAATCATATGTTATATCATCAAGAATACCATGAGCAATACTCTGCGGTTCATTTTCCCAACTCCACATATATTGATCCATATTTAGAATAGCTTTAGCAAGAATTTCCTGAATACTATCCGAATAATAATTTTGCTTAATAAATTCGGCAATGTCCAATATCTCATTTTGATTTGATTTTAAATATGATAATATTCCATTATTATCTACACTGACATCTTTGCTTGAATAATATGAAAAATCAGCAGAACATTTCAACTTATTTTTTCTGGCAATTTCTTTCATAAGAATATAATAGGCTCTGGCAAGGGGAAATGCTCCTTCAGTCTGAACTGTATATATTCTTGGTATTTTATCTATAAACTTAAATTCATATAATTCTTCCAAAGTTTTTACTGCAGAACTAGCTAATGCCCCTCCTCCAATCTGAATAACCAATGAATCAAGCTTCACGTCTTTATCTAAAAGCTGTGTAATAAACTCTAAACAAAGAGTTTGACCTCCTTCAAGATTAGACCAATTATCAAGCCCTGAGCATGAAAATGGAAGCGATCCTGTATTTAAAGCTTCCTGAAAACGATTGTAACACGGATCGCCTGTCTCTCCTTCAATTCTAGGACAAACAACTATTCTTGCATCATATTTTTGTAAAGTTGATATTATTTTCGGATTAATATTAGGAGGAATAAAAACATCCAGATAATATCCACCGGCTTTTGCTACAGCAGCAGCTCCCAAAGCAGCATTACCACAACTGTATACAGCCAATTTGGGTTTTCTTTTTAAAATTCCAGCCTTATACAAAATCTCAATATACAAAAGGTTCCCCATCAAATGCCTTGCCTTGTGAGATCCAGTTACATTGTTTGTTTCATCTTTTATATATAAATTTGAATTAGATCCTGCAAGATTAGTTTCAAATTCAACTGGAGTTTCCTTAAAAGACACTTCTCCTATTTCTTTTAATCCTGCGCCAATCTTTTCAACTATCTGTTCATAATCGATATTTAAATGCTGCGTCAGGTAATACGAAAAAAAGAATTCTTTGAATATTAAATAAGGGTTGTCGGTAAGCTTTCTTCTAAAATAAATATCTGATAAACCGGGCAATTTTTTCCCGTTTTTTACAAACTTTTCTATAATATGATTAATATTATCATCCATACGATTAATACAACCACAAACAACCTGATCATAATTAAGGTTATAAACTTTTTCACAACCAATACATTTCAAAAATTCCGTATTCATAAAAAGCTCTAAAGTAAGATATAAATTACTAAAACCAAAAAGAGCAATCGAAAATTTTTTCAATTGCTCTAAAATCAATTATAACTGAAGTATCAAGTTCTACTATTAAACTCATTTATCAGCTTATCCCAAAGAGGAATATGCTTTTTCAAGTCGTGCCAGTAGCTTTGTTTTTTTCTAGCATTAAAATCTTCAATATCAATTCCCTGCTGCTCAACCCAGGTATAATATCCAAGATTAAAAACTCGATCTTTATCTATTTTTGTGAGTTCCTGATAATGATCGGTAGTCATCCCTTTCAAATGCTGGCCAAAAGATTCAGCAGCATCAAACTGATCATAATTACCACCAAAATGCTTTTTGACCTGCTTTGGTATTTCGGTTACATACATTGTTGACGGATCAGTCGCAACAGTCAATATTACATCATTTTCTGTAAGCTCATAATACTTTGCTGTTTTTATAGCAGCAAGAACATTACAGATAGAAGATAATCCCATTAAAGAAAGATTATTTAACAGTTCTTCAGAAACTCCTTTTCTTTCTTTTAAGTATCTTTTCCCTTCTTCCGAATTAAAAAGGATATTAAGCGAATCAGTTGAAACATCTGAAATAGCCACAACATTATCTGTGTTCATAACGTTATGAACATAAGGCACATGCTTATCGCCTATTCCCTGTATATTGTGTCCGCCAAATCCATTATAAAGCAATGTAGGACATTCTAGCGCTTCTATGGCAACTATTTTACAATCTTCAAATTTTTCTTTTAGATAATCGCCGGCAGATATTGTCCCGGCAGAACCTGTCGCGGATGTAAATGCTTTTAATTCAAGATTAGGATTTGATTTCTTCAAATCAGAAAAAACATCTTCCAAGGCTTTGCCAGTACATAAATAATGAATTAGTGCATTGCCAAATTCACAAAACTGGTTAAAAATAATATTGTGAGATTCTTTATCAAGCTCATTGCACTTATCATATATTTCTTTTACATTGCTTTCACAACCGTATGTTTTAAAAATATCATTTTCTGGATCCATTGTCCATTTCTGAAGCCAATTGAACCTTTCTTCACTCATTTCTTCCGGCAAAATAGCAACTCCATGACAATCCATTATCCTTGAAACAGCAACACCGCCTCTACAATAATTTCCTGTCGAAGGCCATATTGCTTTATGCTCTGTAGGATCAAACTGTCCTGTAATCACACGTGGAGCAAGACAACCATATGCAGCCAGCACTTTATGACATTGAACCATAGGAAAAAATGCTCCAACCATAACCACTATTTTAGCGTCAACTCCAGTCAATTCTTTAGGAAGTTCAAAATAATACGGTTTATCACTGAATCCTCTACCCCTCTGGTCATTATACCAATTAATTCGATACAAATTAAGTGGATGAGGTTCATTTGGATCAACATTCTTCAAAGCTTCAATTATATTTCCAGAAATTTTTGAAGGTTCGCTCAACTCCTCAAAAGTTGGAAGCTTTATATTTCTCTCTTTAAATCGATCCAACGTTTGCTGTAAAACTTTTTCGTTTACAATCTTATCTTCCAATCCCAGCTTTGCCATAATCACCTTCTCCTTAATAAATATAGAAGCTTAAAATTTCGATTTTTGAATATCTTTTTTAACTATTTCTCCTGGCAAAGTACTGGTATTTGACCAGATTTTTCTACCAGGATATATACTTGTATTAATACCGGTATGCACATTATCTCCTACAATAACTCCAAGTTTTCTTCTACCGGTATCAATTTGTTTCCCATTTACTTTCGAGTTATGGTTTTTTCCATCATGTCTAAGATTTGCGGTTGTTGTACCTGCTCCAAAATTTGTTTTCTCTCCAATAATTGAATCACCAACATAGCTAAGGTGCCCAACACTTACCTTATTCATAAGAATACAGTTTTTTATTTCAACTGCCTGTCCTACATGACAACCATCACCTATATGAGTTTTTCCTCTTATATAGCAATTCGGACCTATTTTACAATCTTTCCCAATGATAGCATTGCCTTCTATATATACTCCAGGAAGCAGTACAGTACCCTCACCTATTTCAACATTACCATCGATTGTTACTCTCTCTCTAACAGTGCCATCAATTTTATCTTCTTTTAGGCCACCAACAATATCTTCATTAACAAATAACAAATCCCAGGAATAACGTAAAACTCTAGATTCATTATCAATTTGAATTTTACTTGCATATTCAGGTAAAACTCCCGGCTCTGAAGAGCACCATGCAAGAGCTTCTTCGGTTTCATTATTATAAACAACATTATTCTCTGATTCTAAAATTTTACTTACCAGATTCTGTGATGGCCACAAGTCAACTCTTATATTAAAAAATAAATCTTTTTTAATACCTTCAAGAAAGCCTTCAACTCTTTTATATAATGCATCTTCTATAATCGTTCCTCCAACAGGACACTCTTTTACAGTTCTTGTTGAAATTATTGGTTGAAATGTATCTGGTGAACCAATATCAATAATATTAATTTTCATAACTTCCTCCCTTACGAAAGACATTTTTCAACAACTTCAATTATTCTATCTGTCCAAATCTCTGCTGTTTTATACTTCTTAGCCTCAATCATTACTCTCATTAAATTCTCTGTTCCCGAATATCTAACAAGCACTCTACCATTATCTCCAAGCTCCTCTTCACATTCTTTTATAATAGAATCAAGCTCAGGAACTTCTTTTATAGGCAGTTTCTTGCCTACTTTTACATTTTTAAGAACTTGAGGAAATTCATCCATACAATTTGCCAGCTCAGACAAATCTTGCTGCTTTCTCTTCATCATACTCAAAATATGAAGAGCTGAGATTATTCCGTCTCCTGTTGTTACATAATCCATAAATATTATGTGACCAGATTGCTCACCTCCAATATTAAATCCACCTTCACGCATACGTTCAATAACATATCGGTCTCCAACACTGGCAACTTCAACATTGATACCTTCGCGTTTCATTGCATGCATCAAGCCAAGATTACTCATAACAGTTACAACTAAAGTATTATTTGCTAACTTTCCACGTTCTTTAAAGTCAATAGCACACATAGCTAAAAGTCTATCACCATTTACAACGGCACCATTACTGTCAAGCATTATCAATCTATCAGCATCCCCATCAAGACATATTCCCACATCTGCCCTATGCTGTCTCACCAAATTTGAAATATTATGAGGGTACATTGCACCACAATTCTTATTAATATTTATTCCATCAGGCTCAACAGCTACTTTTATTACTTCTGCTCCTAACTCTTTAAATATCCATGGAGCAATACAGTATCCGGCACCATTTGCACAGTCTAATACAACTTTCAAGCCTTTTAAACTTGTGCTTTTTATAGAACTTTTGGCAAATTCAATATATCTGCCTCGCGCATCATCAATACGATATGCTTTACCAAGCTGTTTTGTTTTTATGTGTGAGCCACTTATTTCACCATTTAGCATTATTTTCTCTATTTCAAGCTCTACTTCATCTGGAAGTTTAAACCCATTTGGACCAAATATTTTAATACCATTATCATTATAAGGATTATGAGATGCAGTTATCATAATTCCGCATGTTCCCCCAAAAGATTTAATCAAGTGAGCAATTGCAGGTGTGGGCATTGGACCCACAGCCAAAACATCCATTCCCATGCTTAATAATCCACTGGTCAAAGCAGTTTCCAACATATAACCTGAAAGTCTCGTATCTTTGCCAATTACAGCAATATTTCTTTCTTCAATATTTTGTGAACCATAATATTGAGCTATTGCCTTTCCTAATTGCAAAGCAACCTCTGGAGTTATTGGGTAAGTATTAACAGTTCCTCTTATTCCATCTGTACCAAACAGTTTTTTCATTTAGAAACCTTTCCCTTTACTATATATAATATGAATAGTTTATTTGTATTATCTTTCAATCAAACAAATTTAGGCATAACATATTAAAATAATGTATTTAATATAAACAACAAGGTTTATAACTCTTTTTAGTGCTATCTTATATGATTTAAGATTTAAATAAATTAAATACGTTTATATGTTATTTTACTGTTTATCTAAAATAGTAGACTGCGAAGGAATTGGTTATGATTACTAAAGAATTACTACACCCAAATAGCATTGTTGTTATTGGAGCATCTAATGATACAGAAAAACCCGGAGGTAAAGTTTTAAAAAACCTTATCGATGGAAACTACAGTGGAAAACTCTTTGCAGTTAACCCTAAAGTATTAAATGTACAGGGCGTTAAAACTTTCAACGGCGTTAATGATATTCCTGAAACAGAACTGGCAATTATCGCTATTGCTGCAAAATACATACCACAAACTGTTGATATTTTAGCTTATAAAAAAAAGACAAAAGCATTTATTATAATATCTGCAGGGTTCAGCGAAGAGAGCTCAGAGGGTGCAATTTTAGAAAAGAAAATTGTTAAAACAATAAATAGTGTAAATGGTTCCTTAATTGGACCAAATTGCACTGGAGTTTTAAATTCCTACTATCACGGTATCTTTACTCTTCCAATTCCTAAACTTAATCCTCAAGGTTGTGATCTTATTTCAGGCTCTGGAGCTACAGCATGTTTTATCCTTGAATCAGCTATTCCAAAGGGATTAACTTTTTCAAGTGTTATTTCGGTAGGAAACAGTGCCCAAATAGGAATTGAAGAAATATTACAGTATATGGACGAAAACTTTGATGCTAAAAAAGATTCAAAAGTCAAACTTTTGTATATGGAAAGTATTTCTAATCCGCAAAAGTTGCTTAAGCATTCTATCTCACTCATCGAAAAAGGATGTAAAATAGCTGCAATCAAAGCTGGATCATCAGAGGCAGGTAGCAGGGCAGCATCCTCACACACAGGAGCTTTAGCCAGTTCTGACCTGGCTGTGGATGCATTATTCAAAAAAGCAGGCATCATTCGCTGCTACGGTCGGGAAGAATTGATTAGTGTAGGTTCAGTTTTTATGCATCCGGAATTAAAAGGTAAGAATATTGCAATTATTACCCATGCAGGCGGACCTGCAGTAATGCTTACTGATACTCTTTCAAAAGGAGGTTTATCAGTTCCTAAAATATCATGCCAGGCTGCAAATGAACTTTTAGAAAAATTATACCCTGGTTCCTCTGTAGCAAACCCTATTGATTTTCTGGCAACAGGTACTGCTGGGCAATTAGGTTATATCATAGATTACGTTAATGATAAATTTAATGACATTGACGGCATGGTAGTAATTTTTGGAACTCCGGGACTTTTTGAAATTTTTGACGTTTATAACTTATTAAACAATAAAATAAAAACTTCCCCAAAACCTATATTCCCTGTATTACCTTCAGGATTAACTGCAAAAGAGGAAACAAAAAGCTTCATTTCAAAAGGAAATATTATATTTAATGATGAAGTAATCTTAGGCAATGCCCTCTCAAAGGCTTACAATATAACAAGAAATTCTGAATACAATAATGATAAACCTGCACTGGATAAAATAAAAATAAGAAGTATTATCGACAATTCTGAAAACGGTTATCTTGATCCGAATAAAATTCAAAAACTTTTAGATGCAGCTGGTATTCCTAGAGTAAAAGAAATCATAGTAAAAACAGAAACTGAAGCATTTGATACTGCCAATAATATAGGTTTTCCGTTAGTAATGAAAATAATAGGCCCAATTCATAAATCAGATGCAGGGGGAGTTGCACTCAACATAACAGATCACAGAGAAGTAGAAATTACCTTCAAAAAAATGATGCAGATAAAAGAAGCTCAGGGAATATTAATGCAACCTATGCTTTCCGGTACCGAACTATTCGTAGGTGCGAAACATGAAGAAAAATTCGGTCATATGATATTATGCGGATTGGGAGGTATTTTTATTGAGGTACTAAAAGATATAAGTTACGGATTAGTACCTATAAATACAGAAGAAGCATCAAATATGATAAAAAACCTTAAGAGTTACAAAGTCATCCAAGGAACAAGAGGCAAAAAAGGAATTAATGAAGCAGCATTTGCTGATATAATTGTTCGTTTATCACATTTGCTTGAGATTGTTCCTGAAATTGCAGAATTAGATCTTAATCCTCTGCTGGGTACAGTAATTAATGTAACAGCAGTAGATTGTCGTATAAAAATTGAGCATTAGTTTTTTCCCCGAATTTTTCCAAGCAGGGCTTGCAAAAGCGTATTCACTGTTTATTATACATGCTTTTGCTTCATTTGAGGCATAGCTGCTTAACAATTTACGAATGAATTGAATTAATTTCACAAAAAACTTCGCAAATTGATTTGCAAGTTTAATAAAAGGAATTAAATTCATAATTCTTTGCTTTATTTGAGCGTGCTGATTAATATTTTCTGATATTTTTTTGATTTAAAAAACCTTTAAAAAACTTCAGAAAAGGGTTTGCAAGTTTACAGATAAGGCATAATTTATGAGCCTGTTTTTTTGAGACAGGAGTTGATTTATAATCTGATTTGGTTTTAAAAAAACTTTTAATTTTTTTTGCAAAAACGGTTTGCAAAAAAATGAATGAGATATAATTTAAAAGCCTGTTCGCTCAATTGAGCAGCAGCGAGTTCTTTGAAAGATTTGAGAATTGAATTGTGCGGATATCCCGCAAGTCAATTATTTTTTTAAGTTTAGTAGTTCAACTTTATGAACATGATTAAGCTTCTATAAATACATTAAATAAAGTACTTTAACCGGTACTTATTAAATAATTTTTTATGGAGAGTTTGATCCTGGCTCAGAACGAACGCTGGCGGCATGGATTAGGCATGCAAGTCGAACGGTGAAGCAGAGCTTGCTCTGTGGATCAGTGGCGAAAGGGTGAGTAACGCGTGAGTAAGCTGCCCTCAAGTCGGGAATAGCCACGGGAAACTGTGATTAATACCGGATGTGGATATAATAATGCATATTATAGTATCTAAAGATTTATCGCTTGAGGATGTGCTCGCGTCCAATTAGCTTGTTGGTGAGGTAACGGCTCACCAAGGCGATGACGGGTAGGTGGTCTGAGAGGATGGTCACCCACACTGGGACTGAGACACTGCCCAGACTCCTACGGGAGGCTGCAGTCGAGAATCTTCCGCAATGGGCGCAAGCCTGACGGAGCAATGCCGCGTGTAGGATGAAGGCCTTTGGGTCGTAAACTACTGTCACAGGGGATGAATAAATGACAGTACCCTGAGAGGAAGCCACGGCTAACTACGTGCCAGCAGCCGCGGTAATACGTAGGTGGCGAGCGTTGTTCGGATTTATTGGGCGTAAAGGGTTCGTAGGGGGTTATCTAAGTTTGATGTGAAATCCCGGGGCTTAACCTCGGAACTGCATTGAAAACTGGACAACTAGAGTATCGGAGAGGAAAGCGGAATTTCTGGAGTAGCGGTGGAATGCGTAGATATCAGAAAGAACATCGACAGCGAAGGCAGCTTTCTGGACGGTTACTGACCCTGAGGGACGAAAGCATGGGTAGCGAACAGGATTAGATACCCTGGTAGTCCATGCCGTAAACGTTGTGTACTTGGTCTGGGGGGATTCAACCCCTTCCGGATCGTAGCTAACGCGTTAAGTACACCGCCTGGGGACTACGGCCGCAAGGCTAAAACTCAAAGGAATTGACGGGGGCCCGCACAAGCGGTGGAGCATGTGGCTTAATTCGAGGCAACGCGAAGAACCTTACCCGGGTTTGACATATAAGTGACGTTGTGTGAAAGCATGATTCCCTTCGGGGCATTTATACAGGTGCTGCATGGCTGTCGTCAGCTCGTGTCGTGAGATGTTCGGTTAAGTCCGGCAACGAGCGCAACCCGTATTGTTAGTTGCTACCAGGTAATGCTGGGCACTCTAGCAAGACTGCCCGTGTTAAGCGGGAGGAAGGCGCGGACGACGTCAAGTCAGTATGGCCCTTATATCCGGGGCTGCACACGTGCTACAATGGTCGGTACAATGGGTCGCGATACTGCGAGGTAGAGCAAATCCCCAAAGCCGGCCCCAGTTCAGATTGCAGTCTGCAACTCGACTGCATGAAGTCGGAATCGCTAGTAAAGGCGTATCAGCAATGGCGCCTTGAATACGTTCCCGGGCCTTGTACACACCGCCCGTCACATCATGGGAGCTGTTTGCACCCGAAGTCGTTGACTCAACCCATCCCGGGAGAGAGACGCCGAAGGTGTGAAGAGTGACTGGGATGAAGTCGTAACAAGGTAGCCGTAGGGGAACCTGCGGCTGGATCACCTCCTTTCTAAGGAGTAATTCATAACGAATTTAACCAGTTGTTATGAATACGGTTGAACCCCAGCTATTAAATTCAGTAATAGGTTATAATACCGAAGCTGGATTTAATAAACGAATTTAGTAGCTGGGTGTGATTGATGGTAACATTAATCAAAACACCGATAAGTGGTGATGTCCGCACGATTCAATTTTCAGGTCATTTATGACTGAAGGAGCAATTTTAAATTAATAGTTAATAATTAAAAATTAATAATAATAGTTTTTATAACTGTTCAATGTTAATTGATAATTATTAATTGATTTACGGGGCTTTAGCTCAGTTGGCTAGAGCGTCAGCTTTGCAAGCTGAATGTCAAGGGTTCGAGTCCCTTAAGCTCCACCAGAATTTTTTATGGTTGCGTTCCGGCAAGCCGCAGGACTGCAGCTGGTATGGGCGTATAGCTCAGCTGGTTAGAGCGCGTCCCTGATAAGGACGAGGTCCGTGGTTCAAGTCCACGTACGCCCACCATATATTAGATTTTAGTACATTAAGTACACAGTTCTTTGAAAATTTGAGAGAATGGAGTCAAATTTCCATTAATATTGTAGGTAAAGATACAACTTTGCATAGAAACAAGAGTTTTCTTGGTGGTCAAGCTACTAAGGGCACATGAAGGATGCCTTGGTTCTGACAGGCGATGAAGGACGCGTCAAGCAGCGATAATCCTCGGGGAGCGGCAATAACGCTTTGATCCGGGGGTCTCCGAATGGGGGAACCCAGTAGAAGTAATGTTCTACTATCTGCAACTGAATACATAGGTTGTGGAAGCGATACTCAGGGAAGTGAAACATCTCAGTACCTGAAGGAAAAGAAATCAACAGAGATTCCGCAAGTAGTGGCGAGCGAACGCGGAAGAGCCTAAACCGGAGTGTTTACATTCCGGGGTTGCGGGACCCGGATATGATACAGTGAAGGTTAGCAGAATGAGCTGGAATGCTCATCCATAGAAGGTGAAAGACCTGTAAGCGAAAACTGAAGCTGATCTACGGGAATCCCAAGTAGGGCGGAACACGTGAAACTCCGTCTGAATCCGGGGAGACCACTCTCCAAGGCTAAATACTAGTCAGAAACCGACAGCGCATAGTACCGTGAGGGAAAGGTGAAAAAGTACCCCGAGAGGGGAGTGAAAAGTACCTGAAATCATGTGCCTACAAAGTGTGGGAGCTGGATTAATTCTGGTGACCGCATGCCTTTTGCATAATGAGTCTGCGACTTACTCCTGTACGGCGAGGTTAAGCTTCGAGCGCAGCCGCAGCGAAAGCGAGTGTGAATAGCGCGTTTAGTCGTACGGGGTAGACCCGAAACCAAGTGATCTATCCATGGCCAGGTTGAACCCTCTGTAACAGGAGGTGGAGGACCGAACCAGTTCATGTTGAAAAATGTTTGGATGAGCTGTGGATAGGGGTGAAAGGCCAATCAAACTTGGTGATAGCTGGTTCTTTTCGAAATAGCTTTAGGGCTAGCCTTGCGTAATAGATATCGGGGGTAGAGCACTGACTGTTCGCGGGCCCTTACCGGGGTACCAACAACTATCAAACTCCGAATACCGTTATCCGTATCGCAGGAGTCAGACTGTGGGGGCTAAGCTCCATGGTCGAAAGGGAAACAGCCCAGACCGCCGTCTAAGGTCCCTAATCCAGACTAAGTGGATTGAAGGAGGTGGAGTTGCGTAGACAGCCAGGATGTTGGCTTAGAGGCAGCCATCATTTAAAGAGTGCGTAATAGCTCACTGGTCGAGTGATTCTGCGCCGAAGATGATCGGGACTAAGTTTGGAACCGAAGACGCGGATATACAATTTAATTGTATGTGGTAGAAAAGCGCTGTATACGGGGTGAAGTCGAAGCGTAAGCGACGGTGGACTGTATACAGGTGACCATGCAGACATGAGTAGCGAAAAACCGGGTGGGAATCCCGGTCACCGTAAGCCCAAGGATTCCTGGGGAAGGTTCGTCCGCCCAGGGTTAGTCGGCCCCTAAGGCGAGGCCGAAAGGCGTAGTCGATGGATAAAAGGTTAATATTCCTTTACCACCTTATCGGAGTGACGGAGGGACGCAGGAGGCTAGATCGGCCGTCGGTTGAATGTGACGGTCTAAGGCAGTAGGGCGTGATACAGGAAAATCCGTATCACATTAAGCCTGAGAGCCGGGGACTTGGAGTCTACGGACAAAGAGGATCGATCAACGCCACGCTGACGAGAAAAGCTTCTAAACGATGATGATAGGGTGACCGTACCGTAAACCGACACAGGTAGGCGAGGCGAGAAGCCTAAGGTGCGCGAGAGAAACCACGTTAAGGAACTCGGCAAATTAGCCCCGTAACTTCGGGAGAAGGGGTGCCTTTCTTTGTGAAAAGACTTGCTCTTGGAGCATCGAGAGGTTGCAACAAAGAGGCTCAGGCGACTGTTTAGCAAAAACACAGCACTCTGCTAACACGCAAGTGGATGTATAGGGTGTGACACGTGACCAATGCCGAAAGGTTAAATGGAGGGGTTAGCGCAAGCGAAGCTCTGAAATGAAGCCCCGGTGAATGTCGGCCGTAACTATAACGGTCCTAAGGTAGCGAAATTCCTTGTCGGGTAAGTTCCGACCCGCACGAATCGTGTAACGATCTGAGCACTGTCTCAACGTGGATCTCGGCGAAGTTGTAGTTCCGGTGAAAATGCCGGATACCCGCAGTAGGACGGAAAGACCCCGTGAACCTTTACTGTAATCTGATATTGGTATTTGGTTATTCATGTGTAGGATAGGTGGGAGACTTTGAAGCAGACACGTCAGTGTATGTGGAGTCAATCTTGAAATACCACCCTTGGGTAGTTGGATATCTAACTGTCTTCCGTATATCCGGAAGCGGGACAGTGTCAGAGGGTCAGTTTGACTGGGGCGGTTTCCTCCCAAATTGTAACGGAGGAGCTCGAAGGTACACTCAGCATGGTTGGCAATCATGCGCGGAGCGTAAGGGTAGAAGTGTGCTTTACTGTAAGACAGACATGTCGAGCAGTTGCGAAAGCAGGACCTAGTGATCCAGCGGTGGAATGTGGAATCGCCGTTGCTCATCGGACAAAAGGTACTCCGGGGATAACAGGCTAATAGCGCCCAAGCGTCCATAGCGACGGCGCTGTTTGGCACCTCGATGTCGGCTCATCACATCCTGGGGCTGAAGAAGGTCCCAAGGGTTCGGCTGTTCGCCGATTAAAGTGGTACGCGAGCTGGGTTCAGAACGTCGTGAGACAGTTCGGTCCTTATCCACTGCGGGCGCAGGATATTTGACAGGATCATTCCCTAGTACGAGAGGACCGGGAATGAGTAACCTCTGGTGTTCCAATTGTGTCGTCAGATGCATTGTTGGGTAGCTATGTTACGAAAGGATAAGCGCTGAAAGCATCTAAGCGCCAAGCCTTCCTGAAGACGAGATATCCCTTCCAGTTTACTGGACTGAAGGCAGGTTAAAGACTATGACCTTGATAGGACGGATGTGTAAGTACAGCAATGTATTCAGCTTACCGTTACTAATCAGCCGTGAGGCTTGACCACCTTATTTTTCATCAGTTACATTATGTGACTAATGAAAAATAAGTTTTTAGGAAAAGTCGGTCTTTAGATAATTGATATTTAAAGGAAATTTCCACTCTCTCAACTTTTTTTATATATTTTTGTCCCGGTGTCTAGAGCAAAGTGGTAACACCCGTTCCCATCCCGAACACGGAAGTTAAGCGCTTTTGCGGCGATGGTACTGCACAGTAGAGTGTGGGAGAGCAGCACGATGCCGGGACTTTTCTATTTAAAGGGCGCAATTGGATATTATCCTAAATGGATAAATCTATTTGCGCCCTGGTTGTTTGCTTAAACCCATATAATGCAATAGAAATTAAAATTTGGAAAGATATGATTGCATAATCAGTTATCTTCGTGTTAGTTGCGTAGATCCTATTCTAACAATTTAAAAGGAGGAAATTATGCAACATAAAAATAATAAGTGTCAAAGTAGAAATATTCCAATTGCGATAGAGTTTACAGAGAAGAATTTAAGATCCTGGGGCGGGATAGCTTCGATTATTTCCCACTATCTTTCGAAAGTAAATTTCAGAGAATGGGTAAACCAAAGTATTCCTATAGAAGATACTTCTAATAATAGTGTCTGCAAATACAGTAAAGTATTATCACTGTTTCTTACAATTCTTTCAGGTGGAAGGCGTTTTACTCACTCAGCATTCTGTTGGCCCTGAGAAGAAGTTTTCAGACAATGTTTTGTGATAAAAAGATTTACTAAAGCTTCAAGCTCTGATACTCGCTTCTGGAATAAAGTTAACAGTTTTTGTTTATCAGAAAGAATAGTATCCAGAGCAAGAAAACTTGCATTAAAATAGTCAGACAGGATGGAATAAATGCAGATGATCTTTGCTTTGATTCAAGTGTAATAACTCGCTATGGAAATCAGGAAGGAGTAGTAAAAGGCTATAATTCCAGAAAACGTGGAAGAAATTCATATACCCTATTAATAGGCTTCCTGGGATTAGGTTATGTTGTTAATATCTGGAATAGAAAAGGTAATGCCAGTTCAGGTAATGGAATTGTAGAATATTTCAAGCAAACAGTAGCCGTACTTGAAAGTAACTTTAAAATACTAAAAGTTATATGTGATTCAGGTTACTATCTTATCAGTTTTATTGACTATCTTGAGAGCAAATCTTATTCATATATAATATCAGCTCCTATATGTCAACTTATTCAGAAAAAAATACTTGAGCAGAAACAATGGATAGAAGTTACTGATGGAATTGAATTAACAGAGTTCTATTTTAAACATCTGGATAAGAAGTGGAAAAAAGAACGCAGATATATTGTTGTCAGACAGGAAGTAAACAAAAGCGAAAAAGCAACAGGAAAATTTATGACACTGCTGTTTGACCTTCAGGAAGTAAAAAACTACAGATACAGTGTTATGATTACAAATGATCATGATTCCTCTCCGAAAGAAATATGGGATAGATATAAACCCAGAGCTAAGGATGAAAATGTAATAAAGGAACTGAAGGATTCCTATGGACTTGATTCATTCAACTTAAAAAGTTTTTGGGCCACAGAAGCTGTGATGGCTATGATTGCCCTTGTTTTCTTTAATCTTATTTTCTATATGAAAAAACATGTCATAAACAAAAATCAGCTAGTGAAAGAAAAATTATCCACAATACGAATGAAGCATTTTATAATCTCTGCTGCCATAGGAAAGAATGGTCGTAAGCAAATCTTGAGACTGGGAATTAAAGATTCAAAAAAGCGGAATATCGTAATCAAAATTCTTACTCACATAGGTAGTCTAAATATCTCGTTAAAAGCAATGCAGTTGAAATATAAATAAAAAAATGAAGCAATATTTACACATTTTTAAAGACTAATTTGCAACCTAATGCAAAATCTCGGTTAAAGTGCTACGTTTTATTGAAATGTTAATAATTATGCTTTTTTTAATAATCTATCTTTGAAAGTTATAGTTGATATGTTCTTTTGAACACAAATTAGCCTGAAAAGAAGCAGTATTTATTATCTTAATAGCTAATTATTAGTGAGATTTATGTCATTCAGCCATAATATATTTGAGGCTAGAATTATGAATTTTATTTTTATTAGCTTCTTATTAGTGTAAAAGTATAGAGTAGTATATTCTTATTAAGCTATTGAAAATAAGGGACTTCTTATTGATGTTAATAAAAATGTTAATAACCTGTGAATTAAAGTAAAATAAGTGTAAGTTTTGTATGGAAAAAAGAAAAGCATAAAATGGTGGTCCATCCAATGCTTATTCTTGTTTTGCTTGAAGATGCGGACTTAATTTAATAATTTCGTCTTCTCTTCTTGCTGATACTGCTTACTTTTTTTGCTATTTGATTATGACAGGGTAGGCAAACCTGATGTTCTGTGTCATTTTCTTCATTGATTTTAACTTTATACTTTGGGAAAGATTCTGTTCCACAGAATGCACAGTTAAAGCTAGTTTCTTCAATGCCGATAATATCAATCTTTGAGATTTGAGCAATATCCATTACTAGTCCTTTGTTTGATTTATAAATAAACCCAAAATTAAACTAGCATAAAATTTTTAAAATCCAAATAAAAAGTATATAATTATAGTATTTTTGCAATATCTTGCAATACTTCATATCCAGCTTTTATTCTTTTTTCTGCAGTATTATGTCCAGTTATAGCTCTTCCAACAACAAGAATGGATGATCCATCCTGAATTGCATTGCCTGGAGTAAAGACTCTTTTTTGATCTGAGCCAGCTTGAGTGTTTGGTCCTTTTATTCCAGGTGTAATATACATGAAGCTTTTTGGAAGCTTATCTTTTATTGCATATAGATCAGCTGCGGAGCAGACGATTCCATCAAGGCCGGCTTTATGTGTAAGTTTTGCAAGAGAAAGTACCTGACTTTCGACATTGCCCTGAATGTTTAAATCATTATTAAGGGTTAATTTATCAATGCTTGTAAGAACAGTAACTGCAATTATTTTTGGCATTCTTTTGTTGTGTTTTTTTGCAGCTTGAAGAGCTCCTTCTTTAGCAGCCTTAAGCATTTCACTTCCTCCTGAAGCATGAACATTGAACATGAATACGTCCAACAGAGTGGCAGCAGTTGCTGCTCCCTTTACTGTATTAGGAATATCATGGTATTTAAGGTCCAAAAAAACTTCCGCACCGTAATTATGTACAAGTTCTATTACTTTAGGGCCAAATCTGGTAAAAGATTCTTTACCTATTTTAAAGAGTCCAACGACTTGACTTAATTCTTCAATTCTTAGTTTTACTTCTTCAAGAGTATTTAAGCCATCAAGTGGGAGGCAAACCATTTTTCTTGCCAATTGTTCTTTTTCTGTTAAATGTAGCATGAATAGATGATCCTTTTATTTAATATGGTTATTTCTGCTTATTTATTTACTTTAGGAAAACCGTGGTTTGTTCCCCATTCAAATGGTGAGTTTTTCCATTCTTTAAGTAATTTTATTTGAGAATCAGTCATGTAACCAATATCTTCGGCTGCTTCAAGAAGGATATCATATGTTAAAATGGAGTTAGTTTTACAAGGAATGCTTAACTTATTAAAAGCGCTTGCAGCTTTGTCTAATCCATAGCTAAAAATTGATATACAATGTTCTACTATCCCATTTGCGTTTCTTACTGCCTGAACAGCTTTAGCTGAACTTCCGCCAGTCGAGATTAAATCTTCAATAACCAGAACTTTGCCTTCTTTTAAATCACTTTCAGCGTCAATGCCTTCTATTTGATTTTTTAAGCCGTGTCCTTTAGGTTTATCTCTTATGTAGATAAATGGAAGCTCAAGTTCTTCTGCAAGTAATGCTCCATGTGGAATACCTGCAGTAGAGGTTCCGGCAATTATTTCAAAATTAATATTATCTTTATTTATAATATCAATGAATCCATTAATAATTAATTTTCTATATTCAGGATAGAAAAGAAACATTCTGTTATCGTTATATATTGGCATATGATAACCTGATGCCCATAGGAAAGGTTGTTCGGGATTTAATTTAATTGCTTTTATTTTTAATCCAGCTTTTGCTAGCTTTTGTCCATACTCTGACATGATTATATTTCTCCTGAGTCTATTTATGTTTTATAGTAACTAGATAATAAAAATAGCTACTTAATATAGTTGAAGGTGTTGTTATTACGAATAATAAACTTCTTTTTTTAAAACAACTTAGCTATTGCAAGTTCTAGCTTATTGATGTTATAAAAAATGGAATTTAATAAAGATTAGTCTATATTATTTGCATTATAAAATTAGTTGATAACGATGATAAAACAGGTGAGAGAATGTTTGATGAATTATATGGCAAATTAAAACAATATGGTCAAGAGCATCTTATAGATTTCTGGAATGAATTGACAGATGAACAAAAGGATAATTTATTAATTCAACTGAAAGAAATAGATTGGAAAGAATTAGATAGTTTAATTAAATCGTATGTTTTAAAAGGAACTGATAGTAATATTCCTGATGATTTAACGCCAGCTCCATATTTCCCATTAATACCTGAAGATGATGATCAGTCAGAATATTATATTAAAGCTATAGAAACAGGAAAGCAGTTGTTAGGCAATGGGGAAGTTGCTGCTTTTACTGTTGCAGGTGGACAGGGGACAAGGCTTGGGTTTGATGGGCCAAAGGGTACTTTTCCAATAACTCCCATTAAAGAAAAAACTCTTTTTCAATATTTTGCGGAATCGTTAAAACGCGCATCTGAAAAATATATGTCAAGTATACCCTGGTACATAATGACGAGCGAAATGAATGATCGTGCTACCAGAATATTTTTTGAACAACACTCATATTTTGGTTTGGATAAGAAAAATGTAATGTTTTTTAAACAGGGGACAATGCCGGCAATCAGTCATCAAGGAAAAGTATTGCTCGATGAGAAATATTCAATAGCCTTGGCTCCTAATGGACATGGGGGAAGCTTATTGGCGTTAAGGAATTCTGGTGCCTTAGACGATATGAAAGTTAGGGGAGTAAAATATCTATCTTATTTTCAGGTAGATAATCCTCTCGTTTCTGTTGTCAATCCATTGTTGATTGGATTACATTTTTTAGAGAAGTCTAATATGAGCTCAGTAATGCTTTCAAAAACAGGTCCATTTGAAAAATTAGGCAATTTCTGTGTTTCAAATGATAAATTGATGATAATAGAATACAGTGATATGCCTAAAGAGTTAGCAGAAAAAGTAGACGAGTCAGATAAATTATGTTTCTTAGCAGGAAGTCCTGCTATTCATGTAATAAGTTGTGATTTTATTGAGAATCTGACAACTGATGGCAATATTTCACTTCCATGGCATAGAGCTGATAAAAAGGTTCCATATGTAGATAAAAAAGGATTGAAAATAGAGCCCAAAGAAGTGAATGCAGTTAAACTTGAGACATTTGTTTTTGATGCTTTAACATTGGCAGATAAAACTATTATTTTAGAAGCAGGCAGAGAAGAAGAATTTGCTCCTACAAAAAATAGAACAGGAGTCGATTCTGTGGAAAGTTGTCGCGATATGCTTATTAATAGGGATGCAAAAAGGCTTGAAGATATTGTTGGAATTAGGCTGCCTAGAAAAGCTGATGGTGAACTTGATTGTATGGTTGAACTTTCTCCTTTAAAATATCTTGATGAAGAAGATGTAAAAGCAGGAACAAAAGAGTTATCATTGAAAATACCTAAATCTGGTCAGAAGGTTTATTACGAATGAATAAAATTCTAAAAATTAATCTAAAGGATGTTCTTTATGATTATCGTCAGGCATCTGAATTGGTGAATAAAGCTTGTAATAGGCAAATTCCAATGGAAGTGAAAGGCGGCTTTGTTTCAGGTAATGATATTATATTGTTTTTAGAACAGGTAATGGATGCTGAAAAGGATAGCTATTCCAATTATATTTTTAGTATTTTTGAAGGAATAGCTGAAGAAGAAATTCTTGCAGAGGTTTCTTCTAGATATTATGCCGGCTTTACAGGTATTATCTGTTTTGAAATAGAAAATAGATTTTGGGGTTTATTTGGAAAAAGAGTACAAATTGACTAGTTTATGAAATGTTTGTTGATTCTTAGTGAAATGTTTATTGTTAAATTTAACAGATATTCCTAGCTTTAAGTTGTCTTTTAAAGAATTCTGAGGCTTATTATATTGTTTAAGCATAATGCTAATATTTCCACTAATGGGATAATATGAACTCGAAGATTGAAGAAATAAGAATTATAAATTCAACGGTAGAGTGTAAGAACGATAAAAGATGTACCCATTAAAAATGATAAAGGGATATGTCGCTTAGAAAAATTAATAACACCTGAAATTTTATTTATAAAAAAAGCATATGGCAAATTTTGTAATAATAAAATGTCGTTTGGTAATTCGTATATTTGTAACTGTAAAATAAGAAAAGCTCATTATATATAATATAAAAAGAGGAAAAACCCCGTTTCACTTAATCAGTGAATAAGATCATTGTCAAAAAATCAAAAAGTATTGTACATTTCCTTGACTTTTATAAAAAATGAGTTAAATTCAGGTTCCTTACGTTTATTTTAGAAAAATTATATATAATTTGAATGGAGTTCAGATAATGAAAAAGAAGATACATCCAAAATATGGAGATGCAACAGTAAGTTGTGCATGCGGAAAAGTCTGGGAAGTTAAATCTACTATTCCTGCTATTAAAGTAGGGATTTGTTCAAATTGTCATCCTTTCTTTACAGGACAGAGCAAATTAATTGATACAGCTGGACGTATTGATAAGTTCCGCAAACGTTATGGAATGAATAAATAACAGTTCATTTCTTGTTTAGTACGGATTCATAATTTAATGTACTGCATGTTAATTGTAGTGATATTATAATTTGAATCCGTTTATTTTTTATAGGAACATTGAATAAAAGTAGTAGTTATTATGAGAGAATTAAAACCTGAGGATATTTCATTACATATTGACAGACTTAGAGTTAATTTTAAAGACTTGGAAAGTCGTTTGTCTGACCCAGCAATCTTCACAAAACAGAAAGAATATCGTGAAGTATCAAAAGAACATCAGAAACTAACTGCTTTATTTCAGAATTATGAGCGCTGGGTTGCAGCTATATCTGAACTTGATGATAATAGAATGATGCTTAGTGAAGAAGATGATGAAGAAATGAAATCCATGATTTCTGTTGATATTGAGAAGCTTGAATCTGAAACAATTGCCCTAGAAAAAAAAGTAAGAATTTCACTTATTCCTCCTGACCCGAATGATGATCGTGATATTATTGTAGAAATAAGGCCGGCAGCAGGAGGGGATGAAGCTGCGCTTTTTGCGGGGGATCTTTATAGAGCTTATACAAGATTTGCAGAAATAAAAGGATGGAAAAATGAAACTCTTGACTTTACCGGAAGTTCTTTAGGGGGAATTAAAGAGGTTATTTTTTCATTGTCAGGTGATAATGTATATTCTTTTATGAAATATGAATTTGGTGTACATAGAGTCCAAAGAATTCCTACAACAGAATCGGGAGGCAGAATTCATACGTCTACTATTACTGTTTCTGTTCTTCCTGAGGCGGAGGAAGTAGAACTGGAAATAAAAGAAGAAGACTTAAGGTACGATTATTTTAGATCTTCAGGACCCGGAGGGCAGTGTGTAAATACTACAGACTCTGCAGTACGTGTTACTCATATTCCAACCGGTGTCAGTGTTGCTTCACAGCAGGAAAAGTCTCAGCATCGCAATAAGGCTACAGCACTTAGGATATTAAGAGCAAAACTGCTGGAAGTACAACAGCAGGAAGAGGCTGCTAAAATGGCTAATTCTAAAAGGCAGCAAATTGGAACCGGTGATAGAAGCGAAAGGATTAGGACCTATAATTTTCCGCAGAATAGGGTAACTGATCATAGATTTGGTATTTCAGTATATGATTTACCAAGTATTATGAGTGGTGAGCTGGATCAGCTTTTTGAGCAGATAATGACAGTAGATAGTGAACGATCTATTCAAAGCTTATTAGAGGAATAAATATTTAAATTTTATTGATTAATTTTTGAGCTCTTTGCATAGTATATTAAATGCCTGCAAAGAGCTTTTTTATATTAAACTTTCCGTGTAACGTTGATTAATATAATATGTAATATAGTTTATTACATATTATATTATTGTTATTGTTTCTGGAGGTTTTTATGGCTGATTTTTATAGAGATAAGTTTATTAATTTGCGTAAAATTAAAGGTTTTACTATCGAGAAAATTATTAAACAGGCTGGAATTACGCGTGTTACGCTTTGGCGATGGGAAAATGGTAAAAATGAACCTTCTGAAATGCAAATTAGAGCTTTAGCAAAGATTTTAGATGTTTCAGTGTCAGAATTTTCTGACTTAAAAGATGAAAAACCTCACTCAAAAGCTCATTTTTCAGATATAATTAATTCCTGGATTGTTCTTGCTGATACAAAAGAGCAGCAACTTATTAGTCAGGAAAATAAACTTATAGAGCTTATACAGCGCAGATATAATGAATTACTTCAGACGTCTACTGTAATAAGGGCCCTTTTAAATTCAATGGATTCTGGATTTTATATTAAAGATATAAATTTAAAGTATATTACAGCAAATAGAACCTTTCTAGATAACCTTTCCCTTAATCGTAATTATTCTGTATTTGGAAAAGAAGATAAAGATTTTTTCTCAACAATTGAGTCAAAGAAAAACAGCGAAGAGGATCAAAAAGTTTTAATAACCGGTCGAGCTGTTACTGACCATGAAGGTTTTATTCCAGGTACTAGAAAGAAGAGATGGGGACTGATCTCCAAGCAACCGATATTTGACTCAGAAAATAATATTGCAGGTATAGTAGGAACTTTTGTTGATATAACAGTAAGAAGGAAAAATGAGAACCGTCGCAAACTCTTAGAGAGTGCAATTGATAAAATAGAGGAGTATTGCATTTGGGTTTCAAGAACTGAAACAGGAGATCGTTTTAAGTCAAGATATATCTATATTAATAATTCGGTTGAAAGTATATTTGGTGTTGAAAAAGAAAGAGCATTGAAAGATGCATCGCTTCTTTTACATAATGTTCATCGTGATTCAAGAAAAGAAGTAGATATCTTTTTAGCTTCTAAGTTACCTTCAGATAAAGTCGTATATAAATATATCCATCCAAAGACTAAAAAATTAAGATGGTTTTATACTGTTGTTTATAAATTTGATGAAGAGTTGTATGGTATTACGAGAGATATTACGGAAGTAAAAAAGGCATTGAATGAAAGATTCCTTTTAAATACTCTTTTGAGTGCTTCTGAAGATATTGTGGCATTTTATAACCTTGAAGATAATAAAGTGCTTTATATTAATGATGTCGTAGAGCGAATTACTGGTTACTCCAAAGAAGAATTTTATGATGATATTACTATGTGGAGAAAAGTTGTTCATAATGATGATTGGGATGAATTTCAAAAACTTTATAAATGTGAAGAATGGATAGGGATTGTTAAATTTCGAGTAATATGTAAAAATGGAGAAATCAAACATTTATGTTCTACTACTCACTCGCACAAAGAAATTGAAAAAAGAAATTACCATGTATGGATTTTAAGATGTATAACTGAAACTGATGGATGTCATCTGAAATCAAAATGCACTGCAGACCATTATATTAATAAATACGAAATAGCAAGTAAAATGAAGCACAAAGGGGTCGATCCAGAATTAATTTACGATATTACCGGAGTTAATGTCAAAGATATAATGTGCAGACATAAAGTATATACTGTATAGAAAATTAAAACATAGCTAGTTATTTTAGATATACTTTTTTCTTATCAATTACCATAAGCTACTGTATTATATGATATCCAGAAATGGCAATAGTTTCTTATTTCCATTTCAACCATTTTTACTTTTTCAATATTGCCATTTTCTACTGCCTGCTTAGTGCCTCCATTTCCGAATGCAACAATACCCAGCATTGAGTAGGTACATGTGATAATAGATCTGCGGATACAGACATGTGCTCCTGATTCTCCTGCATCGGTATTTGTGTTGTATTGAACAGATATATTTTTAACTAAGTTGTTGCAGTTTGGCTGTTCAGGTGTAAAGTGCTGATTTGTTTTTTTCAAGGCATCAGTTAGTTGATTTACGATATTCTCTGTTTTTGCCAGAGGAGTTCCCTGAGGAAGAAGAACCAGAGCCGCTATTATATCACTGTCAAGATCAGGAAAAACTCTGAACTTTAAAATTCCTCCTGCAATCATACCTATTGATATTATAAAAATACTAACAAGAATTCCAATAAACAAATACCGGTGCATTATTACTTTACTAGAGAATTTTCCAACAAGTTTATTCTTAATCCACTCTATTATATTGTTTAATTTAGTCTTGATTCGATTTTTGCTTGAAATATTATTATTTTTTAAAGAGTGAGCTAAATGATTCGGTAGAATAAAAAATGCTTCAATCAAACTTACAATTAAAACTATTATCAACACGATAGGAATAACTCTAAGTATTTTTCCCATAGTTCCACTAATTGTAGCTAGAGAACCGAAAACAAATACTGTTGTGAGAAACGATGATATTACACCTGCAGCCACTTCTCTTATGCCGTCTACTGCAGCATCAATAGGTTTTTTTCCTTTTGATAAATGTGTTGCAATATTTTCTGAGATTACAATGGCGTCATCCATAAGAAGCCCAATAGCAATTAGTAAAGCAACCATTGAAATCATATTTAGTGCTTGAACGAGAATTGTATAAACCTTTTATTGATAGTTAGTTGTATTAAGGCAATCTTAGTAAAAATAGTGTAATAAAACCTGAAATTTCATCTTTAAAAGTTATCATATCTGCAAAAAAATGCTACATTAAAATAATGTAAATTATTTATTATAAACGAGTTAAATATTGCATACAGATAGATTATTTAATAGTGATAAAATTGATAATATTCAAAACTTCGGAGTTAAGGTGTGAGAAAAGCATTCGATAGTCAGATGAAATTAGGAGAGGTTGATATTGCAGGGATACAATTTGATTTAAGGTCAAGAGATGAAATACCTAAGTTATTGATGGGGCTGCAGGCTATTTACTGCAATAGTGAAATACGTGAGAAAGTATTTACAGTACTTGAAGATTCTCTTCCAAAAGCATCTAAGAAAACTGGACGCCCCGGAATGGAGCTTTGGAAAATACTTGTACTTGGAACACTTCGTTTAAACTGCAACTGGGATTTTGACAAGGTTAAGGAAATGGCAGATAATCATTCTACTCTTCGCGAAATGCTCGGGCATGCTAAATGGATTGATGATAAAAAATATCCACTGCAAACATTGAAAGATAACATAAGTCTCTTTAAGCCTGAAACTCTGGATGCAGTTAATAAAATAGTTGTAGAATATGGTCATACTCTTAAAAAAAAACGGAAGATTTAAACTGCAGATGTGATTCTTTTGTTGTTGAAAGCAATGTTCATTATCCTACTGACATAAACCTTTTATTCCTAAATTGAAGAAAAAAGTTAATAACGAGGTTTTATAGATTTGATAACCAGCCTGTACATAGTATTTTAAGCATTAAAACAAGTTATTAGAAAAGGTTAGTACTATGTCATATATAGCAAAACAGAAAATAAAGGGTAATATTTACCTTTATCGTGTTGATAGTTATTGGGATAAAGAAAAGAAACAGTCGCGCCAAAAAAGAACTTACATTGGGCCTGAAAATAAGAAAAAATGCCCTAAAAAGTTAAATAACATCGAAATAGTTTATAAAAAGTATGGAAATATGTTTTTATTAAACACTATTATATCTAATCTTGGATTGAGAAAAATTCTGTCAGAATGTTTTCCGGATGACTATAATGAGGTTATTGCATTGGCAGTATATTCAATATGTTCAGGTAGTCCAATGTATTTATTTCCGCAGTGGCTTCATGAGCAATGCAATATTAAAAGCCGCTCACTTCATTCCCGTGAAATCTCTTCACTTTGTGAAAAAGCAGGAAGTAATCAGATCGCAATTCGGAATTTTTTCAGCTCTTGGATTAGTAAAACCGGAACTGATTCAGATATTTACTACGATATAACGTCTATTTCCAGTTATTCAGATAATATAGATTTTATCGAATGGGGGTATAACAGAGATCATGAAAACCTCCCGCAGACTAATCTTGGAATTGCATGTAATAAAAATTCTATCCCTTTGTTTTATCAGCTTTATCCGGGCAGCATAACAGATGTAACAACATTAAAAAGCAGCTTAACACAGCTTGAATATTATGACTTCTCAAATGCAGTACTAATTCTTGACAGGGGCTTTTGCTCTAGACTTAACATTATGGAAATGAATGCTTTAAGTGATAAAATACAGTTTATACAACCTGTGACATACAGTATGAAAAAAGTTGTTGAACTGCTAAAAGCCAACAGAAAAAAGCTAAGACAGACAGAAACCGCCTTTAAGTACAATGAAGAAATACTTCATTACATCGAAGACACACTTGACATTGAAGGTGTAAAATACAGAGCACACTTGTTTTATAATGAAAAGGCAGAGGCAGATTTGCGTAATAATTTTATGCATAAGATATTGAGCATTAAGGAAAAAATACTTAGTAAGAAATTTGAAAAAATGAAAGATTATCTGGAGTTTAGAAATAATTGTATTCCTGAAAAATATCTGCAGTATTTTAAGCTTAACAGAAAAACCGGCTGTATTGAATTAAACCATAGAAATATAAAGAATTACCTGATAAAATCAGGATATTTTGTACTGCTTTCAAACTCTGAAAAAATAAAAAAAGAATGTTTGCTTGAGCGCTACAGAAACAGAGACACCGTAGAAAAACTTTTTGATGTTGAAAAAAATGAACTGGACGGAAACAGGTTAAGAGTTCACAGCCAATATAATGCTGACGGCAGAATTTTTATTAAATTCATAGCGTTAATAATCTATAGCAAAATTTCTTCAATTATGAAAAAGAAAAAGTTATTTGAAAAGTTTACTCTGAAAGAAATGCTGGCAGAAATGAGTAAAATAAGATGCTCAGATTTTGACGGAAAATCCATTGTAAGCGAAATATCAAAAACACAAAAAGATATTCTTAGAGCTTTTGATGTTAAACCGGAAGAGCTGAAAAAACCTCGTTATTAACTTTTCTCTTCAATTTAGGTTTATTTGACTCAGTTCGCAAAACAGTAGAGTTAATTTCCAATGTTTGCAAAGACCTGAATATAAGTGGTTGGCGACAAAACAAAAGTCTGCTGCAAAAACTAAAAAATAAAATGCGTAAGCTCCAGAAAATGAAGCATTCTACATCTAAAGACGAAAGTAAAAAAGAAGAGCGAAAAACTGAGATAAAAACAGCCTGTCAGGTTTATACCAAATATGCAGATCTACTACTGGAAAGAGCTACAGTCGATATTGAGAGAATAAGAGAAACAACGACTGACATTACAGTTGAACTTGTCCTTACACCTATTGTGAAATTTGCAGACTACGGTAAAAAATTTATTGATTTAACTTTGAGGCGAATTGTGAATGAAGAAAAAATCCCTCACGAAGAGAAAATATTTTCAATTTTTGAAGAATACACAGAGTGGCTGTCAAAAGGCAAAGCCGGAGTTTCTCAGGAATTAGGAAAAAATGTTTGCATAATCGAAGATCAGTTTGGTTTCATCCTGAATCATAAAATAATGGAAAAGCAAACAGATCGTGATATAGCAGTAGAGTTTACCAAGGAAACTATTGCTAAATTTCCAAATGTAAAAAGATGCAGTTTTGATAAAGGCTTCTGGAAACCGGATAACAAAGAAGAGTTATCCAAAATCCTGGATAAAGTCATAATGCCTAAAAAAGGGAAGTTAAGTCAAAAAAATAAAGAAGAGGAATTTGCTAATGATTTCAAAAAGTCAAAAAATCAACATTCAGCAGTGGAGTCTGCAATAAATGCTCTTGAAAATCATGGTCTTGACAGGTGCCCTGATAAAGGAATAAGGGCTTTTAGACGTTATGTATCATATGCTGTACTTGCCAGAAATATCCAAATTTTAGGAAATATCATTCAGGAAAAAGAGAGCCTGCGCAAAAAGCATTCTGAGAAGATGAAGCAGGTAAAAAGAAGACTGGTAGCGTAAGCTAATTTTTTATTCTAAATTTTGTAGGTTGTTTGATTTGACATGTAACCGATGTATCTAAAAATAGGCAATTTGAGGTATTATTTTGAGAAAATAAAGTTTTTAGTTTTGTTTAGCTGGTTAATTTGAAATTATCATGAAAAAATAGTGGCGACAATTTCGGAAAAATAGAGTTTTCGGTCAGCCACTATTTATTGAGATATTCATCATTTTCATGAAGAACAAAGCTCCTAAAAATGAAACAGGAGTCCCATTGAAACCCAAAAAGAGAAAAGGAAGCTTAAAAATAACCATAATGTAAGAAAAACAAGTATAATACCCTGAATACCATTTTTAATAAGCAGTGTAAGTCTATCTCTTACTATTGATGATACATTTTGCGTAATGTAAAAATTAACTCCCTCTGGTTTGATTCTTTTTTCGTTGTTTAGAAATTTTTTAACTTCATCGAAAATGGTTAGAGCATCCTTGCTTTTGGTTTTTGAAATTTGAAGAATACCGGCTCTTTTACCGTTGAAAATAACTTTGTCCTCTTCCAGTTCAAAGTCATCTGATATTTTAGCAATATTTGAAAGTTTAATTTCTCCACCTGATTCGCCTCCGATTGCAGTCATATTACCAAGGTCATTTACACTCCTTTTTCTATCATCGAAGCGTATCATGTAATCACGTTCAGTAGTTTTCAGGGTTCCTGCAGGCAAGTTTGTATTTTGTTGTTTTACAGTATTTGCTATATCGCTGATTTTTAAACCGTAGGTAAGAAGAGTTTTGGGAGAAACTTCTACTTTAAATTGATGCTGTGAAAACCCGCCAAGAGTTACCTGACTTACATTTGGAAGTCTTTTAAATTTTTTTTTCAAATTTTCACAATATGCTTTTAGGTTGACCGGAGTCATTGGACCTGTAACTGCTATAGAAACCACATGATCTGTAATATTCAAAGGTTTAATAATGGGTTTTTCTACTAATTCAGGGAAATTATCTATAGCTTCTACTTCAGTTTTTATATCATTCTGAAATTGTTGAAAATTGCCACCTTCTTCCATTTCAACAGTGACTGTTCCAATACCTTCAGCTGCTTCCGAACTGATTTCTTTGATATTATTTACTGCTTCGATAGCATCTTCGATTTTTTGACATATTGCCTCTTCAACTTCATCTGATGTAGCTCCAAGATAATTTGCAGTTATTTGTACTTCAGATTTTGAGTGTTCCGGCATAGTTTCCCTTCTTATTTGAAGGGCATAGGTTAACCCTAACAGAAGCAGTAAAATCATTAGTAAGTTTGCTGCTGTAGGATGTTCAGCAAAATATACTCAAACTGAATGAAAATACAGTTGCATGAGTTGTAATATCCTAATACAGCCTATATTGATAGATATGAATATCCAATTAACACTAGACGAAAAAATAAAACTTGAAGCACAACATAAAAAAGAGCGAAACAGTAAGGCCTGTGACCGTATAAAAGCTGTGTTGCTTTCATCCGAGGGTTGGTCTCAATCACAAATAGCTCAGGCATTAAGAATTCATGAAACAACAGTAACAACTCACCTTAAAGATTATTTGGATAATAAAAAATTGAAAAATGAAAGTGGCGGTTCAAGCAGCCTGTTGACTTCTGAACAAACTAATGAATTAATAAATCATTTAGAAAAAAATACCTACCCAAGCACTAAAGAGATCATTGCATATGTTTACAATGCTTACGGCATAAAATATACTCAGCAGGGAATGTATAACTGGTTAAAGCATAATAGATTTTCTTATAAAGCTCCAAAAGGAGTCCCACTTAAGTACAATACCGAAAAGCAGGAAGCTTTTAAAGCAGAATATGATGAAATAAAGAATAACCTCAAAGAAAATGATAAAATATTTTTTATGGATAGTGTTCACCCAACTCAAGCCACAAAAATCACATTAGGCTGGATAAGGAAAGGTGTTGAGAAAATGATAGCTACAGTTGCAGGCAGAAGCAGGATAAATCTTACAGGAGCAATAGATTTAGAAAGTATGTCTATTTTTACAAAAGAGTATAAAACAATAGATGGCAATGCTACATTAGATTTTCTGAGATATCTTGATGATTCAACCGCCTCTAGCGGTACCATACATCTTATTGCAGACGGCGGAGGTGCTCATACATGTAAAGAAGTTGGTGCATATCTTGGAATAAAAGATCCTTTCAATAGAAAATATTTAGAAGACTATTATCAGATAAAATTACCGGCTAATAATAAACAACTTACAGGGAGATTGAGAAAAAACCTGTATATGGTTTTGAAAAACGAACCTGAATTCTTTATAAATAAGAAAATTTTAGAGGAAAAGAAAGTAACTGCTCAAATGTTACTTGACGCTTTGCAAAAGCCGCCTCCTCATAAAAAATTCATTTTGCATATACTTCCACCCTACAGTCCAAATCTTAACCCGATTGAGCGTGTATGGAAAGTAATGAACGAACATGTAAGAAATAACAAAGTTTTTACCTCATTCAAAGAGTTTAAATCTGATGTTTTAGATTTTTTCAGAAATGAATGGGACAATATTTCTGAAACTTTAAGGTCACGTATTAATGATCATTTTGAAAAAATAAAACCAGTATTTTGAAATAGTTTGAGTATATCTAATCATTTTTCTTTTCTCCTTCAGCTTCTTTCCTTATTTTGAGCTCTAATGATTTATCCTGAATTGTTTTAAGTTTCATGTCGTCTATTACAGGAAGAACATCTGAACATACGATACTATCTCCTTCAGAAAGACCGTTTTTTACTACAGAAAATTCAGCTAGATTATATTCGATATCAATATCGGTAATTTTGAGCCTATTATCTTTTGTTACTTTATATACTTTCCCATCATGTATAGATGCTCTGGGGATAACTATACAGTTTTGTTGTGGAGACCCGTAAATATCAACTTCACAGTACATCCCTTTTACAAGTGCAGGAGAATTATTATTTTGGGAATATGGGTTTGCTACTACAGCTACAACTCCCACTGTTCGTGTATTATGATCAACTGTTTCAATTCTATCATATGAAGCTGTCCATTGATAAATTTTTCCATTTGGTTGAAACTTCACAATGAGTTTGAGTGGAAGATTATTATTATAAAATTTGATATTTCTTTTTGATAAATCACCTAAGATAATATCAAGTTTACCTACATCTATTTGAGCTGAAATTTCCATTGTCTTTATTGAATCTGCAGTAATAAGTTCCTGCCCTTTTTGAATATATTGTGATATTTCTGCATTAACATTACTTATACGACAGTCGAAAGGAGCTTTTATAACAGTATATTCTAAATCTAATGTTGCTTCTGCTAAAGAGGATTGTGCTGCAGCTTCAAGTTGTGCTTTCAAGTATTGTAGTTGACTTGGTACTAAGCTTAGTGAATTTTTTAATTCCTGTATATTCGTTTTTTGTGATAATACACTAATTTCAGTTTGCTTTAGCTTTGATGTTGAAACAGCTTTACTTTTTGCCAGTATTTTATTCCTGTTGAATTCTTTTAAGTTAAACTCAAGAATCTTTTCAAAAAGCTTAAGTGATTCCTGATAGTTTTTTCTTTAGCTTTAAGCTCAAGTATATTGGCTTCAATTTTTTTGATTTCAGCATTGTACTGAGCAACCTTCAGCTTATAAATGGAGTCATCAATTTCTAGTAGTTTATCGCCTTCTTTAAAAAAAGAACCATCATCAAGTTTATCATTAATCCATACTACTTTACCGCTTACTTCAGAGACTGCTTTCCATGTTTTTCCAGGCTCTGCAGTTCCATATCCAATAATTTTTGGTATAACTGTTAATTTCTTTACATCAAATGTTTTTACTAAAGATGTTTGTTCTTCTGCAGCAATATTTTTTGGTTTTGATTTATTTACTATTAAGTAAACAAAAACGAGTATTCCAAGTAAAATTGGAATGAAGAATATTAATCTTTTAAGTTTCATATTTTATCCTTTTCTGGAAATCCCGTTTATAAATATTTCCATAATATTTTTAAGATCATTATCAGTATTCCTGATTTCTCTTGTTATAAGCTTAGTGATATTAATGCTCATTACTGAACCGAGAAAAATTTCAGAAGCAGTTCTTGTTGGCAGATCTCTAAAAAGTCCTTTTTCTATTCCATCCTGAATAACTCTTTCTACGTTAGTTATCAATTCTTCACGTTTTCGAAATCTTTTTTCATTTTGGAGAATATTTTTACCGTAATCTTTGTGAATCAGCATTATCATATGACAGTACTTATCAAAGTGATCAAGCATTATTCTTGCAACTTCTTCAAGCTTTACTAGAGGAGGAAGGTTGGAGTTTATTTTCATGTGGAGTGAGATAAAAAAAGGTTTGAAAATAAATTCATCAGTATGCTTCAAAAGTTCATCTTTATCTTTAAAATAGTTATATAGTGTGCCTTTTGAAACATCTGCTCTTTCTGCAACTTTACTCATTGTTAGTGCATCAAGGCCTTTTTCTTTAATTATTGCAACAGCCGCATTGCAAATATCGTTATGCATCATTTTATCAAGAACTTCTTTTCGTTTGTCTGAAAGTTTTGGCATTTTAATTCTCTTAACGTTGACTTGTTATTAATAACTTAACTTTCGGATTTAATAAATACCAGTTAAGTTATTTATAATAAGAGAATTAACCTTAACATACAGTATATTATTAATGCTACTAAACATTTAATAAAAATATTATAAAAAGGTTAATTCAAAATATGAATAATACATTAACGCCAATATCGGATAATTTAAAACAGGATTATGTTTTTGCAGACAATGAAATTCAAAGTGCAATAAAGTCAGTAAACTTTTTCAAAATATTCAGAAAGCACAGTAAAATATCAAAACGGCATGGTTATTCAGTAGACACAATTATTTATACTCTAATAATCTGGAGTTTTCTTAAGCAAAATTCTATAAGGATGTTTTGTTCTAAATGTTTAAAAGCGTTTTTTCCCGGAGGAAAAGATGTTCTCTATGAAATGATGAAAAGCGAAGAGGTTAACTGGCGTCTTATATCACTTGACACAGCAAAGACTATTTATACTCAAAATAAATTAGCATACGAAAAGGAAAAAGCTTTTGTTTTCGATGATACAATAAAAAAGCGTAGTGGCAATAAAATAGAAGGAACCTCAAACCACTTCGAACATTCAGAATGCAGGACCGTAAAAGGACATCAGATGCTTGAGCTTGGCATTTCGTTTAAGAATGGTTTTCTTCCATTAGACCGTCAGATTTATATTGGTTCTAAAAAAACTCATTATCTCAATGAAGAATTCAAAAATGAGAAAAGCGCTGTTGCAAAAGACTTTCATTCAGCGAAAGAAAATAATAAAAATGAAATGTTCCGTTTAATGCTAAAAAGAGCAGTAAGGCATGGTTTTCAGGCAAAGTATACGCTTGCAGATTCCTGGTTTAATACAAAGGAAAATATTAAAACAGTAAAAGATCTTGGCATGACAGGAATTTTCAGAGCCAAAAGAAGCAAAATGCAATATAGTCTCAACGATAGAAAGTATTGCCTGAAAGAGCTGTATCTCCTCATAAAAAGACGCTTTAATAAAAAGAAAAACTGTAAATGGAAGACAGTGTCTCTTATTGTTAAGCTCAATATATCAGATGACAATATAAAAGAAGAATGGATAGATGTTAAACTTGTATTTTCTGCTCCCCGAAAGCAAAAGAAAGAGCAATGGGCTGCATTTTTAAGTACTGATACAGTTTTAACAGATGAAAAAATTCTTGAAGTATATGCTATGAGATGGGCAATAGAGGTCTATTTTAAAGAAATAAAGCAGAATTTTGGATGGTTGAAAGAACAATCACCGGCATATACATCTCATTACGCTTCTATTCATATAACGGCTGTGCGATATATGCTGCTCCTTCATGGAATGATTTCTGAAGGAGATATTACATTTGCTGAATACAGAAACAGTATTACAGATAGAATTGAAATATTAACTTTTGCAGCTATGCTGTGGAAATTATTTAAAAACATCATACACGGTGTACTTGATTCATTTGAAAAAATGATAGGGAAAAATACTTTAAACAAAATAAAAAATAAAATCTCATGCTCTATTGAAGATATGCTTGAAAAAGCTCTTCAACTTGATGATAATTACATTAAAGCAGAGATAAAAGCGGAAAAAGTTGGGGCTTTAATTTAAGAAATTAAAACCCGAAACTTTAGTAATAATAATGAATCAAGATAAAATATAATGACCATATGGTCATTTTTTAATATTATTTTTTTATAAAATAAAAAAATATTGAAACCCAGCTTAAAAAAGGATACTTCTTAAAACCAGAACTCCCACACTTGGAGGGTATAGATAAAATAAAAAATTCAAATTGAATTCCCTATAGCACAGCTTTGCGATTAAGTAGTATTTAAAGTATTGAAAATTGAATAATGCAGTTGATTTTTCAGCCGCGAAGCGGCCAGGTATGGTAGCCCTGCATTTTTAATGCAGGGTTCATATACCATCAAATTTTGCACCGCAAAGCGGTGCTGTAATAAAATAAGGGAATTAAATTTTAATTTATTATTTCAAAGTAATAAGCTCTATAGTACTGGATTGCACTATGAAATTTGATAAATAGCAAATCGAGTAGGGTAAGATAAGGCTATAACTCTTATCTTATCCCTCTCACAGAACCGTACGTACGGTCCTCGTATACGGCTCATGTTAATTATTACTTAACTTTCGGATTTAATAAATACCAGTTAAGTTATTTATAATAAGAGAATTAACCTTAACATACAGTATATTATTAATGCTACTAAACATTTAATAAAAATATTATAAAAAGGTTAATTCAAAATATGAATAATACATTAACGCCAATATCGGATAATTTAAAACAGGATTATGTTTTTGCAGACAATGAAATTCAAAGTGCAATAAAGTCAGTAAACTTTTTCAAAATATTCAGAAAGCACAGTAAAATATCAAAACGGCATGGTTATTCAGTAGACACAATTATTTATACTCTAATAATCTGGAGTTTTCTTAAGCAAAATTCTATAAGGATGTTTTGTTCTAAATGTTTAAAAGCGTTTTTTCCCGGAGGAAAAGATGTTCTCTATGAAATGATGAAAAGCGAAGAGGTTAACTGGCGTCTTATATCACTTGACACAGCAAAGACTATTTATACTCAAAATAAATTAGCATACGAAAAGGAAAAAGCTTTTGTTTTCGATGATACAATAAAAAAGCGTAGTGGCAATAAAATAGAAGGAACCTCAAACCACTTCGAACATTCAGAATGCAGGACCGTAAAAGGACATCAGATGCTTGAGCTTGGCATTTCGTTTAAGAATGGTTTTCTTCCATTAGACCGTCAGATTTATATTGGTTCTAAAAAAACTCATTATCTCAATGAAGAATTAAAAAATGAGAAAAGCGCTGTTGCAAAAGACTTTCATTCAGCGAAAGAAAATAATAAAAATGAAATGTTCCGTTTAATGCTAAAAAGAGCAGTAAGGCATGGTTTTCAGGCAAAGTATACGCTTGCAGATTCCTGGTTTAATACAAAGGAAAATATTAAAACAGTAAAAGATCTTGGCATGACAGGAATTTTCAGAGCCAAAAGAAGCAAAATGCAATATAGTCTCAACGATAGAAAGTATTGCCTGAAAGAGCTGTATCTCCTCATAAAAAGACGCTTTAATAAAAAGAAAAACTGTAAATGGAAGACAGTGTCTCTTATTGTTAAGCTCAATATATCAGATGACAATATAAAAGAAGAATGGATAGATGTTAAACTTGTATTTTCTGCTCCCCGAAAGCAAAAGAAAGAGCAATGGGCTGCATTTTTAAGTACTGATACAGTTTTAACAGATGAAAAAATTCTTGAAGTATATGCTATGAGATGGGCAATAGAGGTCTATTTTAAAGAAATAAAGCAGAATTTTGGATGGTTGAAAGAACAATCACCGGCATATACATCTCATTACGCTTCTATTCATATAACGGCTGTGCGATATATGCTGCTCCTTCATGGAATGATTTCTGAAGGAGATATTACATTTGCTGAATACAGAAACAGTATTACAGATAGAATTGAAATATTAACTTTTGCAGCTATGCTGTGGAAATTATTTAAAAACATCATACACGGTGTACTTGATTCATTTGAAAAAATGATAGGGAAAAATACTTTAAACAAAATAAAAAATAAAATCTCATGCTCTATTGAAGATATGCTTGAAAAAGCTCTTCAACTTGATGATAATTACATTAAAGCAGAGATAAAAGCGGAAAAAGTTGGGGCTTTAATTTAAGAAATTAAAACCCGAAACTTTAGTTATTATTCTATTTTAATAGAACAGTAATACCAGTTTGTACTTTGTAAATGTCAAACAGTCCACTTTCATCAAAGAAAGAATTTGGAATAGCATAATGAGCCTGTGGACTTGAAGAATTTCTCCATGAAGACATTTTGATTTTCTTAAAGTTGCCGTTATAGCCAAGCTGTCTAAGCCTCCTATGAAGTTTCTTTGGAGTTTTCCAAAGCTTCATCTGTTTTGCTCTAAGCCTGTGTCTGATCCAACTCATCAACTCTCTGTAGATTCTTTTACAGTTTGCAATTCTGAAATAGTAGGCAAATCCTCTGATAACTGGATTTAAAACTTTTATCATGCCGCCAAGATTACCTCCGCTGTTACGTTTGGTCAGGCGTTTAATTTTATTCTTAAACTCCTTTAATCTGCAATCCTGAATCTTTGTAAAATTGGTATGTATTTCAACACCAAGAAATTTTACTCCCATACAGGAATGTGTAACATGTGTTTTGGTTTTATTGACTGTAAGCTTTAAGTCCTTTTCAAGATAATCCGTTGCTTTTGCAAGTGCATTATAAGCTCCGCTCTTGGAAAAACAGAATACCAGGATATCATCAGCATAACGTACTATTCGATAATTTCTGTTCATCATGAATTTATCAAAATGATCAAGATAGACATTAGCTATAAAAGGACTGATTACTCCGCCCTGCGGACTACCTGTATCTGTATCTGCAAAAACACTGTCTTTCATTGCTCCGCTTTCAAGAAATATTCTTATTAAATTGAGAATACTTCCATCAACTATCCATTTTCTAAATGACTGGATTATTATATCATGATTAAGCGTATCAAAACATCTGCTCAGATCCATATCAACAACCCACTCCATATTGTATTTGCGGATAAACATACTTGCCTTACTGATTGCATTATGACCGCTTCTGCCTGGTCTATAACCATAGCTGGAAGGATGAAAATCACAATCAAATATTGGCTGAAGTATGTTAAGCAGAGCCTGCTGTACAACTCTGTCACGAACTGAAGGGATTCCTAAAATTCTTTCACCTCCGCTTTTCTTCGGAATTGACACCTGTTTTACAGGCTTGGATTTATAGGTTTTATTCTTCAGCTCAAAAAGGAGTTCATCAATTTCAACATCAAGATTAACGGCAAAATCTTTGACGGACTGCCCGTCTATGCCGGGAGCTCCATTCGCTGATTTTACTTTGTGGAATGCCTCTGTAAGGTTCTTACGGTTCAGCATTCTGTCATATAAACTGTAATATTTCAATTCATTATTCCTTTTTATGGTTACTGCACTGATTTATCCATTCTCCTAAATTGAACATTCAGTTGACCTTCAGTGCGGGCAGATACTTTCTATCCTGAATGGCAATATATATCTGTTGACCGTACTTACTCTGATGAACAGTCAAAACACACAGTGTGAAGCTTCCACTTCAACCATGTGTAAAGGACTCCATCCCGTTGGATAGTTTGTGTTCTGTTCTATCAGGTTAAATGTATAATATCAGTTTTCAAATTAACTTCACCCCTTCGCATTACAGCATATCTTTTGAATAATACTGCATTTAACTGATAGGCAGTTAATCATTTCTGTTTTATCCTCCAGTCTGTTACCAGCTTTCACAGGCAGAAATTTCATCACTACTACGGGTTCATCTGCCACCTCACACCACATCTATCAGTCTTACATTTCTGCTTGAACATCAATATCTGTAAAAAAAAACAGAACAGTATAAGGCTTCCCCAGTTAATACACTGGTCCCTGTAAACAATCTCATCCTCAATCACACTATTGGTATGTTCAGGTATCAGGCTTTGCGATATTTTGCACGCTTACCTACCAACAGCGCCGAAGCAGGTTCACTTTCGTTATGTACTGTTTACTTCCTATTGCTTCCTTCAGACAATACCGTTACCAGTAAAGCCCTTGCAATTCGGATTAACTTCCCCCTGAACTGGGTGTTTCATGCTTCTTTCTGCATGACGGGTTTGCCAGCTTTGCTGGGCAAACAAAAAGCACCACCTTCGATCTGAAAGTGGTGCTTGATTGTTTCAAATATAAAAATAAATAATATTATGAGGTAATTGCAAAACTCTGGGAATTTCGGTTTTGACCAGGCTATTCGCTTGACAGGCGCCGCAAAACCATTTATCCCAGCGATTAGCTGGGCTCCAATGTTGAATTTAGAATGGAGGGAAATGCTTTGTCGTTTCCGCTACCAGTGCGTGTTTTGCAATCAGCTCTTATTATTAATAATTACTATTGATCTAAATCAGTTTCAGTGACTGTAGCAAAATCGAAGTTTAAATTTGCTGCCAGATTGTTGATTGCTGTGTCAAGAAGATCAAATATATTGTTGCGTTCCAGTGAATTTCCTAAATCCAGAGATGAAATATTTTTGAATCCCAATGTTTCTCTTGCATTTTCATAAGCAGCAGCAGCGTCCTCATATGATATAAATTCATATTGATTGTCACTGTTGACATATGCTAAAGAACTCATTGACTTAGCAAAGACATCCTGCAAAACATTCTGATTGAAAATTACAGTATTTGATGTTGGGTGAAAATCCTGAATACCTGGATTGTTATAGAATTCATCACAGTAGAAACGAATCTGTCTTGGATAAATAATGAAAGTACTGCCACTTGATGCATTAGTATCTATTGCATCTCTATATTCGTTATCTGAAAGCAAATAGTTATTTATATTGCTAATTCTTTGCTGAGTTTCAAAAGAAGCATCTGTTACTTTGGCTCCGAGTTCAATATATGTTTTTATAATATCAGACCATGGACCTGCATTGTAAGCAGCATTGATTATCATATCAAAGAAATTATCGTCTAAATTACTTTCCAGGTTACTCATACATTCAGTCCAGTATTGATATGATGGCCCCCATGTAGGTGTATTGATTAAATCCAGTCTGTTTAAACTGTTATAATGAAAATAAGTTGTGGCCATCGGGCCGAAATATTTATCTTCCAGTTTATCTGGACCGCGTCTGCTTGTTTGAGTATTATTATCCTGATCTGCAATTTTAAATCCCAAGTTTTTCTGAAGAACAGCATAGTTAATTAAACCAAGTCCTCCGCTTGCTTGATCTCCTCCGAGTCGTTTAGCATAGTCATTTATCTGATAAGGTCCTCCTTGGCCAGGAGAAAGAAGTATTTCGCGGATTGATGCATCTGTATTAATCCAGTTAGTAGATGGAGAATAGCTAGAGGTCGATATATTCTCTTGTAATAACTGCCCAAATATTGAACCGTATAAATAGTCACGACTAAACTTGATTTTACCATATTTTTCATTATTTCTGACAAGATGTCCGAGTAAAGCACCTGCAACATAATTAGACATAATTAAGTCATTGTAGTTTCCTTCATCAAGAACTAATGCTTCAGCTGTCTGACTACCCTGTATATCTACTGGAAAGGTCAGGTGATAATAAATTGCTCCTGATGATGTATTATTGTTCTGTATATATACTGTTACAACAGCAGAATCAGTATTACTGTTATTATCTGAAATTGTATATTCAAATGAATCCGTTCCAAAGAAATCAGTGTTTGGAGTATATGTGATTTCAGTATCAGTATAACTTACACTACCTGATGTAGGTTGAGTTATAGAAACTATGATAGGTGTTATACCTATTGGAGCAGTGTCATTTGTAATTGGAGCTATAGTTATAGGTGTATTAATTAATGTATTTACTGAATCATTATTAGCAATTAGTTCTTTTTCATATCCAGTTGAACCATTGAAGTAATTATAATAAGTTTCAGCAAACTCATCTACAGTTGTGCCGCCGTCATTCGTATTATCCCAATTAACGGACCATGTCATCATTCCTCTTAGCTCCGAATATCCCTCAGGATTTCTAAGAATATAAGAGCCTTCGAATGATTCAGATTCACCATTTATTAAATAATCAAGAGCTTTAATAACTTCATTTGGGGCAATATAACTTCCGTTATTATATGCAGCAGCTGGAGTTGCCGGTAACCCAATAACTACCTGGTCAGGCCGGAGTTTGAAGATTCTACCGTTGATTGTCATACCTTCTGTAAGGCATTCTGTCATAGCAACGATGAAATCAGCATTTCCTTTAGCATAAGCTTTACCATCTAAAGCCAGCATTGAACCTGTATTATATAGTTGAGGGGCTACATAAGTAAGATCGTCACCTAAAGCATATAATAAAGGTATATATGCTCCCCAGGTGCCTCCATAAGCACTTAATGCACCTTGTAGATAAGCAGTTTCGGGAGCTGCTGTAACCCAGAAGTCTTGTCCCTGACCTTTAAAATACTGAATGATTTCTTTTACAGCGTCAATAGTATTAACAGTCAAGGCTGATATTGGGGTAGTAAAATCACTTGATTCAACGCTTAATGCTCCACCTTCAAAATCAATATCCAGTCCGTCAAAACTGTATTCATCAATAATATCAATCATTGATGAAATAAATTTGTCTCTGTCTTCAGTTGTATTAAGTCTGATATGAGCATTGGCACCTCCGATTGAAATAAGAACTTTAGTTCCGTTAGCCTGTAATGTCTGGATATCAGAAATAAACTCAGTTTTAGAACTGATTGCAGGAGAAAACTGCATTGTCATATCAGTAGATGATGTTGGTTCAGCGAAAGAAATATCGATAACATTATATTTAGGATTAACATCTTTTAGTCTAATATAAGGAGCTTGAGTATTTTCCCAATTATGCCAGTAACCTACAACTAATGGTTCTTTTGGAGATTCAGAGCTGGCTGAATTTTTTATTATTACAGTTATTGTAGCAATAGCAGTAGCACCTTCGTTATCGGTTGCAGTTGCAATAATATTATGCTCACCAAATGCACTTGGAGTCCACTGAACTGATGTTTCTGTAAAGATTTGATTATCAACATCAATTTCTACTGATACTATTGTGCCGTCCTCGTCTTTAGGATCAATTTGAATTTCTACAGGAGACAACGTTTCCTGTAGGATAACTTGGCCATCGGATGGAGTTGAAAATGTTACTTCAGGGGAAATATTTCCTGAAGCTGTAATATTTATATTTACTGTAGCTGTATCTTCTCCCCCATTACCATCGTCGATTGTATATAAGAATGAGTCAGTACCGTCTGAACCTTGATTAGCAGTATAAATTATGTGATAATAATTATTTGAAGTGATTATCTGGACGTTACCTTTTGAACCCTGAGTTACTTCTGATATTACCAGAGCATCATCATCAGAATCATAATCGTTATTAAGAACATCAATAGTGACAGAATTACCTGAATTAACACTTGCAGTGTCAGTGACTGCAACAGGTGCTTGATTCTCAGGTTCTTCCCCACCACTGCTTACTCCATTGAAAACGATTGAACTTGGAAGTTCTCCAGCATACGAATGAGTTCCAGAAACACTTGCTGTGAATGTTCCTGTTGCTCCACTCCAGCTATTGTTTATAACTTCGTTGGTACCTGAACCTTTTGATGCAATACCCCAGGCTGTATTTACAGTTTGACCATTGTCAAAATTGATCTGCATAGTCCAGCCTTTTGAAGCGTTTCCTGAAACTGTACCGGTTAACTGATAGTCGCTCCACCATACTGATGCTGCTTCAAATTTAACAGTAACATCGCCAATAACAAATTCACCGGGTTCGGTAGTCTGCTGTTCATTAATTGTAACTGAAACATTCCCTGAGTCTGTACCGCCAATACCGTCAGATACAGTATAGGAGAAATTGTGTGTTCCCGCAGCATAGGCTGTATATTCGATTTTATTATTACTAATAATCGGATTTCCTAGATTGCTGTTATTGTGTACATCAATGATAGTAAGAGGATCATTGTCGGCATCACTATCATTTGCAAGTACATCAATAGTTTTAGTTTCATCTACATATAAAGTAAGACTGTCATCAGATGCCTGAGGAGGATTATTAATGTCGGAAAGAATAGTGACATTAACAGTTCCTGTTGTTTTATGACCGTTTCCATCTGTAATTGTGTAAGTAAAACTATCCTGGTCAGAAGCATCGTTTTTGGCTGCATAAGTTATCAGACTGTCTGTCATAGAAACTGTTCCCTGAAGAGGGTTGCTTACAGTCGTAATTGTTAAAGCATCACCATCAGGATCATTATCATTGCTGAGAACGTCAATATCTTTCATTTCCCCGGGATATAGCGATATAGAATCAGTATTAGCAACTGGAGCTCTATTTTCAGTACCTGAATCATCAAGATAAACAGGATTAGTATAGTAGTTGTTTATCTTGTTTGAAAGCCATCCACCATCATCTGAAGGGTAAGTGCCAACACTTGTTGTACTGCCACCGCCCCAAAGCATTGCAAAGACATTACATTCGAGTGCCTTTTGAAGATTACCCTGTTGTCTCCAGTCATATCCATTTTCAGTTAAATAGTCTTTAACTGATTGCGATATATATGATTTAAGATTTGTCAGATTAATATCAAGATTCTCATCTCCGAAGAAGTATACAGGAGCTGTTGCACCATTGCTGGTTCTGGTGTCTACATCACCATCTATCTGTAGATGTCCTCCAGGTAACTGCCAAAGCATTACTGGAATATCTCCAAGACTGATACTTATTTGTTTTACATATTCTAAATAGTTATCCCAGTCTCTGTCGTTAAATAACCAGTTAGTTATAAAATCTGGTATAGGATCTCTTTCATATTTATCAAATACAATAAAATCGGGTTTATATTGACCGCTGTAGATATCAAGTTCTGACCATAAATCAATAGTTCCTGAACATATTGTGTCTTTGATTTCATCTTCAGTGTAATCTCTATGTATCCATTGTGCTGAGCCTCTTGACCATAGATTCTCCTGCCATCCAAAGGTTACATCAGGCGAATAGTGTTTAATAACAAAGTTGGTTGCCTGTATCCAGCCTTTAAAATCATTGCTGAAGGATGGAATTCCGGTTATTGCTGTTTCACTGCTGAATGGGAAAATATCATTTTGAATAAGCTGTTCCCAGGTATTCTTTATATCCCAGTCACTCCATGCGTCCTGACGTAATTCAGCGAAAATTTCTAATGGATTCATCATGGATCCATTATAATCAACTTTATCCTCTACGCAATGTATTGCTTTATAAAGAGCATCCTGAACTCTGATTGCTTGAGAGTCAATACTGCCTAGTAGATTGTTTTGCTGTACCATTCCTAAAAGGTCAGGATTAAGTACAATTGAACCAGGATATGGATTGTCAGTTGATTTTGTACCCTGAAGTATTTTACATGTATGAATCAGGTTGATAAAATGCATTGTAAGGTTATCGTAGTCATGCAAGTCTCCAAAGTTAGTACCTCCACTCATTTCGGCAGTGTAAACTACCATTACTGGAAGTACATTTTTGTTGTAATCAGCTTTTAACTCCTGAGTCATTGAAGAAATATTTTTAGTATAGATTGGATATTTGATAGAACCTCTATCTCCATTTCCTCCATCACCTGCATATTTAAAGAGAGCATCAACAGGTCTGTTGGCATGATCATCTTTAAAACCACCTGTTACAGCTCCCATGGCTATGTAAGCAGGCCAACCTTTAACAACAGATGTTCCTCCACTACTATCTTTCTTTTTAATAATCAATGAAAAGAGTAGGTCCGCGGTTTGGTTTTCATCATCAGTTACAGTTACATTTATATTGTAAGTTCCGAAGTCAGACGGAGTCCAGCTAATATTTGAACCATTGAAAGTTTGCCCATCAACTTCAACAGCAATACTGACATCTCCACCATCAGGATCAGATGCATCAATTTCTATATTGATAGGAGCTAGTTCTTCCAATTCAATAGTTTCTCCATTAGTATGTGAAATAATGCTGACTATTGGAGCTTCTGAAGAACCGCTCTGGTCTTGTTTTATCTCAACGTTAATAGATTTTGATGTTGAAATGTTATCATTGTCTGTAGCAGTTGCTTTGATATTGAATGTTCCAAAATTAGATGGCATCCAGTTTACTGTGTTGCCGTTAAATGTTTGCTCATCAATTTCAATAATAACACTTTCAACACTTCCATCAGGATCTGAAGCATTAACTTTTACAGTTACCGGAGAAAGTACTTCCTGTTCAATTACCGCATTGTCGATGGGTGATATAAAGCTTATTATCGGAGCTTCTGAAGTTCCAGTATCTTCTTTAATTATAACATTAGAGTATGTGTTTTGTGTATTATTCTCATCATCTGTTACTGTTGCTGTTATTGTAAATGTTCCAAAACTGCTCGGCATCCAATCTGCTGAAGTAGCATTAAATACTTGATCATCAACTTCAATAGTAACACTAACATTGCCACCGTCAGGATCATAAGCATTAATACTAATGTGTACTGGTGCTAACTGCTCCTGAATAATTTCAGTTCCTGAAACCGGTGTGGTAATGTTTACTACAGGCTGTTGATCCCATGCAGAATAGTTCATGAATGTATTGTAAATAACATCCAGTAATGGAGTTTTAAGATTAGAATACTGTTGGATTTTTTCATTTTCAGCAACTTTTACTGCGTTTGAAAAATCGATGTCATTATATACCTGCCATATAATAACTCCGGCAGCATTATTGTCGACGACATATTCAGCTTTCAATCTTACTGATTCCTCATTGTCATAACTGAGAAAAAAGTTGTCTTTGACTTTATATGGTACTTTTGCTTTATCATCCCAGTATTCAGTCCAGTCTTTAGTATGTTCCACTATATAAGTATAATAAGGCGCCCCTTCATAATTTCCAAAATTGACAAAGTCATGTGCCATATAAAGCGGGCCATCAATATAAAATTCTTTATTTGTTTTATAGGTTGGTGCGCCAAGAGATGCTGGGCCGTTTGTTTCAACACTTCTGCCATAAAAAGCAATACCCATATTGATTTTTTTTGATTCAATACCTGCTGTTTGTGTAAGATATTTGAAGACTTTATCCCATGAATGCTTGTCGTCGTCATTGTATAAACTGGAGTTATGGCCTGTGTTATCTGACCAGCCGCCATCCATGTCATAACTCATTATATTGAAGTAGTTAAGATAATTAGTTAATTCATTCCACTCCAGTTTCTGAAGTTTTTTTATGTCACAACTAAAGCAGGAAGTTAATAATTTGTCATTTCCTATTGCTTCTCTAATTTCTTTTACTAAAAGAGTAAAGTTATGGTAATCTTCATCTGAATAATCTAAGATATTCATGCCTTTGTTACCCGGGTATTCCCAGTCAAGGTCAATTCCATCAAATCCCATTTTTAAGAGAGTTTTACAATCATCAACAAATGTGGCTCTTTTAACTGGATCAGCAGCAATCTGAGCAAAATGTTTGCACATTGTCCAGCCTCCTATTGATGCTAATATTTTAGCTCCTGATTCATGAGCACATTCAAACATGTTTTTTACTCTGTCTCCTTTTGGGACTTTAATAGGATAGCTTTTTATTTCACCTGTAACAGGGTCGGTCCAGGTGCTGCTTGTCCATTCAATGGCAAGTTCTTCCAAGTACTCTGCATCAGATTGCGATACCCACCAGATGTCGCGGAAGGTATCACCGTAGAAGAAATATGTATCATAACTGCTGTATTGATCCATATGAACCAAGTCAGCAGGATATTGAGTCACACTGTCAAGATATAGGTTATCTACTTTAAGATCACCGCTATGAAGTGATCCGTCGTTGGCAACACCGAAAAATGAGAAGTTAATGATGTCATATTTATTCATATCAACATTAAGATGATTATATGCACCTTTAGCTGGAAGGATGTCAAATTTATCTGGAGCTTTCCATGCATCCCATTGATTCATATATCCAATGATAATCTTGTCATCTGTAACAGAGCCTGTCTGTTTTACAATAACAGAGATTGAAACTGTTGAGACTGCGCCGGAGTTATCTTCTGCTGTAACTTTAATTTCATAACTGCCAAATGAAGCTGGAGTCCATGAGAAAGTAAAACTTCCATCAGTAAGTGTAATATCATAAACTTTATTATCTATTTCAGCATAGATACTTTCAATGGTTCCATCAGGATCGTAAGAATTTCCAGATATTGCTAATTCAGAAAGTTCATCTGTAATGACTATATGACCGTCTGAAGGTTCTGTTATTTCAACTTCAGGTTTGATATTCCCTCCGCCATTTTCGAATATACTGTATACAACATCAAGTAACGGCGTTTTTAATCCTGAATATTTCTGAATTATTTCTTTATCACCGTAACTATATTCTTCACTTGCATTAGTGAAATCAATGTCGCCATACGCTCCGAAAATAATTACTCCACCAGCATCATGATCAACAACATATTTTGCCTTAGCGGCAATAGATGCTTCATTCTCGAAACTTAAGAAATAATTGTCTTTTATTTTGTAAGGCGTTTTTGAAGTTTCATCCCATTTTTCTGTCCAGTTACCTGTTTTTTGCTTGATAAATGAGTAGTATGGAGCACCTTCATATGCTGCAAAGTTATCAAAGTCATGAGCCATATAGAGATAACCATCAACATCAAAAGGCTTATATTCTTTAAATGTATTAACATTAAGATCAGCTGTTCCGTCAGTTATAACACCTCTTCCATAAAATGGAATACCCATATTGATTTTTTCAGATTCAATACCTGCTGTTTCAGTTAAATAAGCAAAAACATTATTCCAGGAAAGTTTACCATCAGCTGCATACAATGGTGCTAAATGCCCGGTTTTTTCAGACCATCCTCCATTCATGTCGTAGCTCATGACATTGAAATAGTCAAGATAACTGTTAATCTCAGTCCATTCGAAGCCTTCAAGTTTGTTAATGTCGCAGCAAAAGCATGACGTAAGAAGCTTATCACTGCCAATAGCTTCTTTTATTTCCCTTACAAGAATTGTGAAATTTGTATAATCTTCATCAGAGAAGTTTGTTATATTTCTACCTTCATTACCTGGATATTCCCAATCAAGGTCTATACCATCAAAACCCATGTCAATCAGTTTGATACAATCAGCAACAAATTTTGCCCTTTTGCTTGAATCTGCTGCAACTTCCGCAAAGTGCTTGCACATACTCCAGCCACCAATTGATGCTAGTAATTTTACATCATTTTCTTTGGCATACTCAAACATATTTTTATGAACACCATTCGGGTCGTTGTCGAAGAAATACGGATCAAATGACCATGCATGGTCTCTGAATATTAGTTTACCAGGTTCCTGTATTATGTCAGGATCATATCCTTTTTTGTCAAATTCAGCATTTGCAATACTATCAATTGTTTCCATGTCTTTGTTTCTGTATTCTGCTGAATGGAGAGAACCGTCATTAGCAAGACCAAAGAATGAAAAATTAACAATTGTATATTTTGACCAGTCAATGTTTGTATGATTTAAACCGCCTTTAGGAACTCCATGATCATTCTGATTTTTCCAGCATGACCATTGATCCATATAGCCAATTATCTGCTTTTGTGCAGGAACTTTTTCTTTAACTGTGAAAGATATTAATACAGTTGCTGTTTCTCCTTCATCATCTTGTGCTGAAGCAGTAATACTGTACGTTTTAAATTCCTTTGGAGTCCAGGATGCTGTTGTACCTGAGAATGTTTCATTGTTAATATCTATAGTTACATCAACGTTTCCACCATCTGGGTCTTCTGCATTAACTTCAATGTTGATTGGTGAAAGTTCTTTTTGTTCAAAGATTTGTCCATCTATTGGTGTAACAAAAGATATTGTAGGGGGTTTATTAACTATAATAATTTTTTGTTTTATTGTAATTGTAGAACTTGCAGTGGCTTCAGCTCCTTTATTATCCTTAACCCGGGCTATGATTTCATAGGTGCCGAATGCTGAAGGAATCCAACCTGCTGTTTCCCCGTTAAATATTTTGTTATCTACTGTAATTTCAGAAGAAACAATTGAGCCGTCTGAATCCAAAGGAGTTATAACTATATTAACCTCTGAGAGATTCTCCTGTTCTATAATCGTTCCATCAACAGGTTCTGCTATAGTAACTGTAGGAGGTGTATTTGGCTTTTCATTGATAGTGATATATACTGTAGCTGAGTCGGTTCCTCCATTTTCATCTGAAATGATATACTCGAACTCTTCTGTACCTGATACATTATCAAAGGCTTCATAAATAATTGTATCACCGGATATTGAAGCGGTGCCTTTTAGTAGAGAGTTACTGATTGAGATTATTGAAATTGTGTCCCCATCAGGATCTGAATCATTGTTAAGAACATTTATAGGAATTGATTCGCCTGCAGTAACTGTTATATTATTATCGTCATTAGCAATAGGTGAATTATTTTCAGGTGTATCACCTATTTCTATACCGTTGAAAATAAATGTTGAAGGAAGTTTATCATCTCCCGGGATAAAACCGGCAGGAGAGAAGCCGCCACTAATTGTTACTGTTTCTCCTGGAGTTATATATTTTCCCCCACCCCATGCATTAGGGGTAAGGTTATAAGTATTATCGTTATGTGATTTAATTGCTGCTCCGCTAAACCATGTAATGCTATATGGAAAATCAAATTCAAGCTCCCAGCCATCTATAGCTTCAGTTCCGTTATTTTGAATTGTAAGTATAAGATTTCCCCACCATTGACTACCGGAGTAATTTGCAGAGATATCAACGGTATTATTGATTTTTACTATTGTTACATTTATAGTTTTTTTCGTTACTGTATTATTGTTATCTGTGGCTTCGCCTTCAATTGTAAAGTTGCCAAAAGATGATGGAGTCCAGGTTGCTGTGTTGCCTGTAAATTCTTTGCTATCAACTTTAATTTTATCTGATATTATTGATCCATCCAGATCATATGAATTGAATTCAACTGTTATCGGAGAAAGTGTTATCTGTTTAATTGTCGAATTATCTGAAGGCTCAAGAAACGTTAGAATAGGGGCTTTATTTGTGTCTGAAGATGATCCTGATGCATTTAGTGCATTATTAACGTTTAATCTGCCGCCTGATATACACTTACCGATCAATGATGGTTGAGGGTCAGTGTTTTCTATTAAAAGCTGTTTTATTTCACCGGGAGTAGCGTCAAGTTTTGCAGAGAGTATTAATGCTGCAGCACCTGCTACATGCGGTGTTGCTCCTGAAGTTCCCCCAAAATATCTATAACTGTTATTAATACTAGGTGCTATTGTGTTTGAACCCGGAGCTGCAAGGTCAACTTTTGTTGCTCCGTAGCATGACCAGTAAGTTAATTCATCATCTGAATCAGTTGCTGCTACTGAAATAACATTTTCAAGGTCATACATTGCAGGGTAATATTCAACTCCATCATTGTCAAGATCATAGCCGTCATTGCCTGCTGCAGCGCATAACAACTTTCCACTTTCCTGAATTGTATCCTTTAAACTTTGACTATATGGAACAAGCCAGGATGCTGAAAATATATCCACACCCATTTTTGTAGCATAGTTTATACATTCAATTCCGGCAGAAGTAGTTGAACCGTAGCCATTATCTGGGTAAACCTGTAATGGCATGATTTTTACATTCCAGTTTATGCCAGCTGTTCCTAGATTATTATTAGCAACTACCCCAATAATTCCTGCGCATGATGTACCATGATCATATTTGTCCATCGGTTCACTGTCGCCGTAAAAGGCATCAATTCCATAATAATCATCAATATAACCGTTGTTATCATCATCTATACCGTTGTTGCCGGGAGTTTGGGAATCAATCCAGTCTTCTCCCTGGTTATGCCAGATATTATCAACAAGATCAGGGTGAGTATAATCAACTCCGGTATCTAGTACTCCAACAACAATATTATTACTGCCGGTAGTAGTATTCCAGGCCGAAGTTGCACCTATGTTGTTTAAAGCCCATTGTTCGTTGAATTTAGGATCATTTGTTGATACGGAAGAGGTATGACCGATATAATCAGGTTCAGCATATACAGTAATTGTTAGATCTGAAGCTACTGTATTAATAGAATTTTCAAGATCGTTAAGATTATTAGATGGGCAGCTTATTAAATAGATGTTTGAAGATGGGATTTGTTTTAAAACAGTAAATTCTGATCCCTGTAAAGTATACTCAAGTTCTTTTTTTGAAATCTCTTTATTTACTTTTAATAGAAAATGAGTTGCTACCATTTCTTTGCTCGATAGAACTCTATTTGTTTTAGGATCAATGTATTCAATTATTTTAATTTTATCATATTTAAAATCTGGTATTTCAGCCAGAATATTACGTTGAATTGTTCCATCAGGCAATTCTGTATCTTCTGAGTCAATTATTTTTCTGTTGGGAAATCTTGGCTGATTATCAGAAGGATGCTGTCTTTGTTGATTGATAACACTATTTGCTTGTTGTAAATGTTGAGTTCCAAAATCATTTTCATGTACAATTGGATTTGAAGATTTAAATGCTTTATTAAAAGCTTCAGATTCATGAAAGATTTTTTTTGTACCGATTTTTACAGTTTTTACCGTATGATTTTTTTTCGTTTTTCCTATTGCTATTTTTGTTAAGTTTATTTTTCCGGTAACTGAAATTATTACAATACCCGATAGAATTACTGTACCCATAATTAGGATGTACCATTTTTTCATAATCTTTCCCTTTTTCAATTGTTATTAAAACTTGTTAATGAGATATGTTCACTGCAACATTATAAAAATGCTATTGATTTAACAAGTCTTCAAAAGGAAAGAAATGAAAAATGAGTTATGATATATAATATATTACATATAGTCGTTATAAGTATTACATTTATTGTTTTGTTGTTTGCTTATTGTCAAATAATAAGGTGCCAATAATTAAATTGACACCTTAAGCGTGTAATTAATCTATAATAATATTAATTATTCAATATAGAATGTACTGCGTCAAGTAATGGTGTTTTGATGTCTGTATATTTTTTTAGTTTATATGCACTGTTTTCTGATGTAGCATTACTAAAATCCATATCTCCAAATACCTGCCATACTATTACACCTCCCAGTTCATTATCATTTACATACTGAGCTTTGAGTGTTACTGATTCAACATTATCATAACTTAGGAAATAGTTTCCATTAGTTAAATATGGAACCTGAGCTTCAGAGTCCCAATGTTCAACCCAGTCTGAACTATGATTTACAATATAGCTATAATATGGTGCACCCTCAAAAAGTGACCAGTTTATAAAGTCAGCAGCCGAACTTAAAGTCCCATCTACGCTAAATGTTTTAGTTGATTTATATGTAGAGACTCCAATATCAGCAGCTTCACTTGTTACAACTCCACGTCCGTAGAATGCAACCCCCATATTGATTTTCTCAGGATTTACTCCAAGTGTTTCTGTTAAATACTTAAATGTATTATTCCATGAAGCTGATCCGTAAAGTGGTGAATTATGTTCAGCAACAGCAGACCAGCCACCACCAAGATCATAAGTCATCATGTTATAGTAGTTCATGTATTTATCCAGTTCGTCCCAGTCAAACCCGGCAAGTTTTGAAGGAGATGCACTAAATGCGGCTGTTATTAACTTGTCTTCACCAATAGTACTTCTAATATCCTTCATTAGTTCAGCGAAATTTTCATAGTCTTCATCACTGTAATTAACTATATTCATGCCTGCAGAACCGGGATATTCCCAGTCAATATCTATTCCATCAAATCCCATATCTATTAGTTCTTTACAATCAGCAAGGAATTGTGCTTTTTTATCGGGGTCAGCGGCCATTTCCGGGAAATGTTTGCACATACTCCAGCCACCTATGGAAGCCATAAGTTTAACATCGTTTTCTTCACAGAGTTCAATTAAGCCTTTTCCTCCATCTTCCGGAATTTCAGAGATTGGGAATGATCCAGTTTCGCCGGTATTAATATTGTACCATGTGCTATTCCAGTCATCACTTCTATATCCCAAACTTTCCAGATAGGAATCAATAGACCAGAAGTCTTTTACATCACCAAAAAGTATTGGTCTGTCCCAACTGCTTGAGCTGTCACTGTAAATCATTTCATTAGGTTTCTGAACAGCTGTTTCATCGTATTCCTGCGAACCAATTGATTTCATTGCACTATTTCTATAGTCGCCACTGTGAAGTGAACCGTCATTGGCTACCCCGAAGAATGAATAATTAAGTATTGTATATTTTGATATATCTACATTAAGCTGGTTATATACACCCTGTTCAGGTAGATCATATGATGTGCTTTTCCAGGCATCCCATTGAGTTATATACCCAACTATCTGCTTTTCTGATGTAGTGACCGGTTCAGTTCCCTGTTTTAATGTTATAGTAATAGCTGCAATTGCCTGGGCTCCATCATCATCAGTAGCTGTTGCAATGATTTGAAATTCTCCAAACTGTGAAGGAGTCCATTCATTTGAGAGTTCTGTGAAAGTCTGATCATCAACTTCAATGATTACACTGCTTACTGTGCCATCCTGATCATCAGCAGTTATATCGACAGTAATAGCAGATAATGATTCCCGATAAATAGTTTGAGAATCAGTCAAAGATGTAAAGCTTATTGTTGGAGGTTGGTTTTCTGATTCAATTGCTTCAAACTCTGCTATAATTGTATGATCTGATGTAACATCAGTAAATTCATATGAACTTACTGTACCAACAGAGACATTATCAACTGTTACATCTTTAATCTGACTATCGTTATTTGCTGTAATGGTAAAGGTCTGTGATTCTCCTTCAGTTACTTCAATACTACCATTAGGAGAGATTGTTCCAGTATAATTTTCATCATCACCAGTAACTGAAGCTGTAATTGTATACGTCTGAGTTACAATACTATTAATTGTTATTGTTACAGTTGCAGTATCAGAAGCTCCCTGACCGTCAGATACAGTATAACTAAAACTATCGCTTCCTGAAACGTCGGTATCAGGAGTATATTCGATTATCTCTGAACTGAAAGTAACAGTACCTTTTTCTGGTGTTGTAACAGATTCAATAGATAATGTATCACCATCAGCATCGGTATCATTTGCTATTACATTTATGCTAACAGATGAGTTCTGTTCTGTTTCTGCTGTATCATCATTGGCAACAGGTGCATTGTTAATTTCAGGATCTACATCATTGAAGTATGTATAATATGTATCCGCGAACTCATCAACAGCAGTTCCACCATCAGTTGTATTATCCCAGTTAACAGACCATGTCATAACTCCTCTAAGGTCAGAGTAGCCGGAAGGGTTGACCAGCTCGTAGTTCCCGTCAAAAGTTTCTCCTTTGATAAGATAGTTAAGTGCTTTAATTACTTCTGTCGGTTCAATATAGCTTCCGTTATTGTATGCAGCTGCAGGAGTTGCAGGGATACCTATAACAACCTGATCCGGATCAAGCTTGAAAACTTTTCCGTTGATTGTCATTCCGCCTGTTAAGCATTCAGTCATTGCTACAATAAAATCGGCTGTACCCTTTGAGTAAGCATTGCCGTCTAAACCAAGCATTGAACCAGAGTTATATAACTGAGGCGCAACATAAGTAAGATCATCACCTAATGCATAAAGTAATGGTATATAAGCTCCCCATGTTCCTCCATAAGCGCTCAATGCTCCTTGGAGATATGCAGTTTCCGGAGCTGCAGTTACCCAGAAATCTTTGCCCTGACCTTTGTAATATTCAACAATTTCTTTAACAGCATCTATAGTATTTACAGCTAAATCAGATGTTGGGTTCGTGAAGTCAGTTGATTCAACGCTTAAAGCACCGCCTTCAAAGTCTATGTCTAAACCATCAAAACCATATTTATCAATGATTTCTATCATAGAATTTACAAAGTTATCTTTATCAGTTTCGGTATTTAGTCTGATATGCGCATTTGCTCCACCGATTGAAATAAGAACTTTTGCTCCTCTATTCTGCAATGTTTGAACATCAGAAATAAACTCTGATTCAGTGTCCACTGCCGGTGCAAATTGCATTGTCATATCTGTGGAAGAAGCGGGTTCAGCAAAAGACACATCAACTACGTTGTATTTTGAGTTAACATCTTTGAGTCTTATATAAGGGGCATCTGTACTATCCCAGTTATGCCAGTAACCTACAATTACTTTGTCAGTATCAGCCTTTGCATTTATTACAATTGTAACTAAAGCTGTCGCTGTTGCTCCTGTGCTATCACTAATTGTATATTCGAAAGTATCTGTTCCTTCAACGTCTGTATCAGGAGTATATTTAATAACTGTGTCTTCTATTGTGACAGTTCCTTTAGATGGGGCTGTTACTGAATCAATATTGATATCATCGCCAGTATCATTGGAGAGGACATCTATTTCAACAGCGGTATTTGCATAGGTAGATGTTTCATCATCGTTAGCTGCTAATATTGTTGGTTGAGGGTCTTCATTTATAGTTACTGTAACCTGGCCAGTATCTGTCCCTTCATTGCCATCAGAGATTGTATATTCGAAGGTATCGGTTCCACTTTCTCCTGAATTTGAAGTATAGATAATAGTATTATCAGAGAGTGTTACAGTTCCTTTTGTCCCCTGTGTTACTGAATCAATGGAAAGAGTGTCTCCATCACTGTCAGTATCATTTGATAGAACATTGATAGTAACGCTTTCCCCTGAATCTACACTAGCTGTATCATCATTTGCGACTGGAGAATTATTTACAGGTTGTGTGCCTTCTTCAAACTCAACAGTAATTGTATGATCTGAGCTAACATTAGTAAATGTATATGTTAAAGAAGAACCCTGAGAAGTATCATCAATTTTTATATCTTTTACTTTATAGCCTGAATCAGGAGTCATTGTAAAAGTTTGGTTTTCTCCTTCTTCTACTGATGTGCTGCCGTTTGGAGATATTGTTCCCCCCGCGACGCCTCCACTGTTTTCGATACTTTTCCAGCCCTGAGCATAGTCTGTCGGTGACCAGGCATTATAATCTAATAAAGATTCATAGGCGTTTCCTTCATATGTAATTTTATCTCCAGTCATATAAGTCGTATCATAGCTGGTTGGCTGTACAAATTCAGGATAATTTCCTCCGCCGGAACTAATGACGGAAGAAGTAATAGTATGGGTTACTGTTACTACATCACTAATGGTTATTGTTACAGTTCCTGTATCTGTGCTGTTACCATCAGAAACAGTATATTCAAAAGAATCAGTTCCTGTAATATCAGTATTTGGTGTATAGGTTAATACTGAACCATCCTGAGTTATAGTTCCGCGCGTAGGTTCAGTAAATGATATGATGCTTAAAGTATCATTTTCGGGGTCAGTATCATTATCTAATGGACTTATTTCTTTTGCCGTATTTACTACTGTTGTAACCGAGTCATCATTTGCAACAGGTGATTCGTTTTCTTCCGGATCGTCGCTTCCCAGATTTGTTTCTGTAACTTTCCCAAAATCTATATTAAGATTTGTTGACAATTTGTCAATTGCTTCATCTAATAGATTGAAAATTTTATTTCTATCGCTTGAGCTTCCCAAATTTAATGTTGATGTACTATCAAGAGCTAGTGATGTTCTAGCCGCCTCATAAGCTTCTACACAATTATCATAAGGAATAAAAATATAATTATCTTCATCATTTACATATGCTAATGTACTCATAGCCTTTCCGAATACATATTTTAAAGTATCTAAATTAAAGAATAAGCTATTTGAAGTTGCGTGGAAACTTTGAATATTTTCAGTGTTATATAGTTCATCACAATAAAAACGGACTTGCCTTGGATAAATAATAAAGGTCGTACTTACAGAAGCATCAGTTTGTATAGCTTCTTTGTATTCTTCATCCGAAAGCTGATAGTTGTTGATATTTGCTATTCTTTCCTGGGCTTCTTCTGAAGTATCTGTTATTTTTGCACCAAGTTCAATATATGTTTTGATAATATCGGACCATGGTCCTGCATTGTATGCTGCATTAATAATCATATCAAAGAAATTATCTTCTAAGTCTCCTTCGAGATTTTCCATGCAGTCAGCCCAGTATTCGTATGAAGGACCATAAGTTTCTCCATTTATATTATCTAATCTGTTTAGACTGTTATAATGGAAATAAGCTGTAGCCATTGGGCCAAAGTATTTATTGTCAAGGGAATCGGGCCCAATTGCGCTTGTTTGAGTTCCGTCATCCTGTTCTTCAATTGTATATCCCAGGCTTTTTTGTAATACAGCGTAATTAATTAAACCTAAGCCACCACTATCTTTGTCTCCTCCAAGACGTTTTGAGTAATCATTTATCTGATAAGGTCCACCTTGACCTGCCGCAAGCAACATGTTTCTTATGCTTTCATCCGGATTAATCCAGTCAGATGTGTTTACATAGGCCGAAGTTTGAAGATTTTCCTGTAATAACTGGCCTATGATTGAACCGTACAAGTAATCTCTTTTAAATGTAATTCCATTATACTCATCATGATTTTTTACTAAATGTCCAAGTAAAGCACCGGCAACATAGTTTGACATAATAAGATCGTTATAGTTGTCACCATCAAGAGTTAAACTTTCTGCTTCACCCTGAATATCAATTGGGAATGTCAGATGATAATAAACTTCTCCTTCTGATGTTGTATTGTCAATAACAGAAATTGTAATTTGGGCTGAATCAGTGTTGCTGTTTTCGTCTGTAATTGTATACTCAAATGAATCACTCCCGGTATGATCGGTTTCAGGAGTATATATAATATTATTATTGCTAATTGTTGCTGTTCCATGTGAAGGCGTGGTTGTCGAAGTTATTGAAATATTATTACCTTCATCATTTGAAAGAGCATCAATTGTAACCTGTGTATTTTTATACGTACTTGCTTCGTCATCTGTTGCTGATGGAGGTGTTGCAGGGTCTTTTTCTTCTTCAATCGTTATATTTATGCTGGCAGAATCTGTAGCTCCTTCATTATCAGTTGCAGTTGCAGTAATTTCATAATCTCCAAAATCAGAAGGAGTCCACGAAGCACTTGTGTCAGTAAATGTTTGTCCATCAACTTCAATTGTAGTACTTACAACCTCATTGTCGTCTGTTGCAGAAATAGATATAGTGATAGGCGATAGAGTTTTCTGAGTGATGGTAGAATTATTTTCAGGAGAAGTGATTTCTACTTCAGGTGGTTGATTATCTCCAATAACTTTTCCGTTAAAAGTAAATGAAGTAGGAAGGAGTGTATCTGACGGCATTGTTGAACTGCCTGAAAAACCACCGTTTATGTTCAGTGTTTCACCAGCGGCAATTGTGCTTTGCCATGAGTTATTGGTAAGAGTGTAATGTCCTGAATCATTCGAATCAATTTGAGCATTATTGAAATAAGTAATTGTTTTATCGAATTCGAATTCGAGTTCCCAGCCTTCTATTTGAGTTGTGCCGGTATTTGTTATTTCAATATTAAGTGATGGCCACCATGTTCCTCCTGAAAAATAGGTGTTAATTGTGACGCTTTCAGATGCAGATGCTGTAAATGCTGCAGTACAAAGCAGTATTAAAGAAATGACTGCAATGTATATGTGTCTTAGTCTATGCATAGCTTTTCTCCTTAAATTTTTTCATTCGTATCCTTTCGTTTTGCCTTTTCTGTTTTCATACTTATTATTATAAACATATCTTCGTATTTATATAAACAGTTGTTAAACTTCTTTTTTAAAGTGTGCTGTTTGTGTTACTTTTGTATTTAACTTAAGGTGTAATTTTATTGATTAACTGTTATATGTGCACTCATTTTATCCTTGATGGAGCTTTTTAAAATGATAACGATTGCTTTAAAATATGAAAAAAGATGATTATGGAAACTTAAGAACTTTGTTTTTTGTGAAAATAATATTAAAATAATTTTAATATAAAGATCAAAAACTAAAATTGTTTTAATATAGTAGTGAGATGTTATGAGATTTTTAAGAGATAAATTTTGTGAAATAAGGAAACAGAAAAAAATCAAGATAAGTTTTTTAGCAGAAATGCTTGATAAAACCTATCAATGTGTAAGAAACTGGGAAAAAGGTATAGGTATGCCTTCAAGGAGCGATGTTTTAGTGATATGTAAGCTAATGGATATCATGCCCCGGGAAATATCTGATATTGATAACAGTTTTATGAGTCTGCTGAATACAACAGTTCCTAGAGATGATATTGATAATAAGTTTCAAGCAATAGAACTGGACAGAAATCTTGTTAAACTTGATAAGTTTTTAGAGAGGAATAATCATGCTTCCAATTTTGAGTATAAGAGTTTATTAAGTCTTAAAAGGAATCTGGATACAGGGCGGAGAAGAATAGTACAGCTTGAGGATGCTCTTGAGTATTATAAGAAACTGCTTGAAAATACTCCTGTAATTATCTATGTAAAAGATGTTGACTATAAATATAGGTATATAAATAGAGAATTTCTGGATATACTTAAGATTTATGATTCGAAAGATATAATTGGAAGTAAATCATATGAAATTTTTGGGCTGAAAGAGATTAAAGATATTTTAGCTTATGAACAGCATGCTATAGAAAGAAAAGAGAGTTTTCGTGATATAAAAATAAAAATTCCAGGGACAAACGGAAAAAAAAGCGGGATATTAAATATTACTCCTAGAATGGATAGAGATGACAATGTAATCGATATACTTTGTATAATTAAAGATATTACTGATTACGATATTCTTTCGAATAAATACGAGGTATTACTTAATTCAGTAGAGAACTCGCCAGTTTATGCTTCTTATATTCGATATCTTGATTCACCTAACTATCAATATGTAAGTAAAAAATTTGAAGAGCTTACGGGAATATCATGCAGCGAGATTTTTAAAGATTATAAAGTGATGCAAAGATTAATGCATCCTGACGATAGACATATTTTTGATGATTTGGAAAAAGAAGATTTTAATTTTAGAAATATATCCTTACAATATCGTTATTTTAATAAAAGCAAAGGGGAGTATCGCTGGTGTCAAAATAATATAACAAAGTACTTTGATAAAAATATAAAGAAATACTACGTACATGGAATTATTTGGGATATAAATGATACGGTTAACAAGAAGCGTATAGCAAAAATCATGAAAATTATAAATGATTTTGAAAGTACCGGTTATTCTATACTAAATTCTGAGACCTTTGAAAGAATATATACCAATAAAGCTTATGAAAAAATTACCGGTTATAGTTTGGAAGAAATGGATCCCGTTTGGGAATGGTGGGAAAAATTATTTCATCCTGATGATTATGATTTTGCTATGAGAGCTATAAAGGCACAACATAAAAAAGTAAAAATCAGAATTATTACAAAAAAAGGAAATGTTAAGTCAGTAATTGTAAGAAGAAGATTTTTAAAAGTAAAAGGCGAAAGTTGGCTGATAAGTCAAGTAAATGATGTGACAGCGCATCAGCGATTAGTAAGCAGAATAAGAGATTTTGAGAAAAATTTCAATTCTTCAGAAAGGGTATTCCTTTTTATAAAGAATCTTGATTCTGAAAAATTGGTTTGGAGCTCATCAAATATTGAAAAACTATTGGATATTACTAAAGACAGGTTTTTAAAATCGTCAAAAAATTTATTTGAAATAGTGCACCCAGAGGATAAAGAAGCTTACCGTAATATGCTATTGTCAGATTTTTATTCTAAACATCTTTCTGTCAGGATATTAAATAAAAATAAGGTATATGTGAGTGCTGAAATGTCGTTCTTGCGGGAATATAGTGAAGTTGAACAAGCCCCCTTACAATTTTGTATAGGGATAATCCAGACGGAAAAATAATTTATTAAAAGGGTTATTCTGTATTTTTAGGCAGGCTTTCTAATAGAAATTTTTTAATTTCCATAGCACAGTTTGGTACATTGATAGAATGGTGATCAGATTTGATGATTACTTCATCAGATGCATTTTCTAAGTGGGAGCTATTATAAGTTACAATTCCATCAGTTCTTTGGGGATCTTCAGGCCCTCCTAAATCTCCAATAATGGAGTACATTTTTACTCTTTCACTGTAAGGAAGTTTTTGGGAAAACTTGATGAAAGGGCTGTTTACAGCTAAATCATTAATGGAATTTCCGGTCAAAAGATTTAGATATGGTTTTAAAGTCGGCTCCGTAATAAATCTCAGGTTATAATAATAATTTTTATATGAATTGACTAAAGCATTTGCAAGTAGATGAGGTGCAAGCCATGAAGCCATTTCTGCGCCTTTATGTGGTGTTGAGATAAAGATTACTTCTTTTATAAAAGATAAAGGGTCAAAATGCAGCATTTTACTTAAAGCTTTAACTTCATCTAAATTACAGGCATTTTTTTTGCAGTATGAATACATTTCCTTATTAAAATAATCATTTTCACTGCTTTGAACGGCAAGTTGTGCAATTAAACCTCCAAGACTGTATCCAACTAGAACCATATTATGAAATTTATTCTTCTTATTATCGATATTGAATTTATCATTGATACTATTAAGTATATTACGTAGATTATATGTATCTAATATAACAGATTGCCCTGTTGGGTAGTAATAAAACCAAAATTGGAAATTCTGACGTATAATTTGACATTGCATGAGAGTGTTTAGCACCTGGCAATAGCTTTGGGGATCACTAATAAAACCGTGAATCATTACAACAGGTATTTTTTTAGGGTCATAGGGTGAAAGCATGTATATTCCATCAATATTATTCTTAAGCATTTTTTCAGGAGAGAAGAAAAAATCTGTATTCATACTATGTGGAAAATGTTTTAAAAATTCACCCAATAGAACAGAATATGCACTTGGCATGAAGAGTTTACGTTTATCAATGTAGTAGTATATATTTTTATAGTAATCAATATAATCAGGTGTTGCTTTTATAACCTTTTTATTACACTCGCTAAATTCTATAAAAAAAGTACATGGGTACATATATTTAACTATTTTAATATTCTTAGCAACTGTTGGAAAGTAATCATCTTTCTCTGGAATTCCTCCTAATGGAATACCTACGCCTTCCTGAATGCCACTTTCATTGAAGTTTTCAGTGATAAAGTCATAGCAGATAAGAAATTTTTCAAAAGTGCTTAGTTTCCAGGGTAAATTGCTTTGAGGGGGATTAAATTCAATTTTACCAGCCAGTGATTGAAGGGAAAAAGAAGACTTATTAGTATAATGATGACTTTGAAGGTATTTAAATATTTTCAATAATGAAAAATTATAGTAACTGATCATTGTACCTGTGTCTGGAGATAATGCAGTAATATCTTTGAGGGATTTACTTTCAAACAAATATTTATAAGAAATGAAACAGACAGTTGTCCAATATCTTATTGTATTTATGCCTTTTGCTTTTTGGGCTGAGAAAATACATGCCTCAGAGATTCCTTTTAAGGCTCTGCAATAATTATAGCCAATAATCGATTCATTCTTTCTTTTTTCCAATTCAGAAATACATCTTGTTAATATTTTATCCGGGTCTTTCTGAAAAGATTCGTATAGTGAATACCTCTTTAGAAGGCTTATAGCATCTGTTGTTAATGTATCCTGTGAAAGCTGATTTTGTGTTGTTAATTTAATATAGTTTTCATCTCCTAAATACACAGTTGACGGGATAGTACAACTGTTTAGGAAAATAGATAGGAAAAGTAAAGATATTATATTTAGGAAATTGTTTTTAATTTTTTTTAACATCATAAATTATTTTTTGAATATTGGCTAAATAGTTAATTTGTTAGAGTTTTTGGTTTAGCTTACTTTTACAATATGCAAGTTGTAAATAAAAGTTTAATTCCAATCACTTAACTTGATTGTATTAAATAGGTAACAGGCAATTAGCTTTATAATATAGCCTATTTCTATGAAAAAAAGAATATGACTTCTTAATATGTAAAATTCCATACATGTTCTAAAATAAAATGGTTTTAGAACAAATTAATAAGAAGTCGAGTTTAACAGAGACAAAATAAGTTAAAAAAATAGATATCCCGGTATAAATAAATTTTATTAAAATCTTAATAGGTAATAGAGAAAAGAAATTTATTCTGTATAATTATTTTTAAAAGCAGATATCAGAACAATCTTGCTAATGGTTATTAATTTAAACAAAATTAAAAGGAAGAAAGTAATGAAAAACGGTAAACCTCTATCTGTAAAAATGGTTTTAGCTTTTGCTATTTTAAGTGCATCATTATTTAGCTTTAATTCCTTTGGGGATGATTTACCTAAAGGTGTCGAGCAGGTATGGACCTCAATAGAAGGAAATATTATTTATTATGTTAAACCGGGCGATAAAGTAAAAAAAGGGGATCCTTTATTTTTTGTTTTAAACAGTGATAATAATCCTGCAAATTTTATATGCCTCAAACATCAGGTGGATTATTATAATAAACTTTATACAAGAAGAGAAACTCTTATAAAAAAACATGCTGTTTCTCAGGAAGATTTAGATAGTGCATATCAAAATCTTAAAAATGCAGAAGATCAGTTGGTCATATATCTTTGTCTTGCCGGGCAGTCTTTTTATAGGGCTCCATTTGATTGCGAGATTGTTAAGTTACTTTATCTTCAGAATTCAGGTATTGGTGATGGTAATCCGGCAATTAATATTAGAAATATTGAAAAAGACTATCAATTCCAACCTGTAACTCCTAAGGCAAATTTAGTAAAAATATTAGACTTATCAAGAGCATATCTACAAGAAAAGGAAAGTGAAATAGATGTTAAAGATATTCATCTATAATAAATAAGTAACAAACAAAAGAGAATAAAGCATAGTCTGTTTTATTCTCTTTATGTTTTCAATAAATGAAATTATTAGAAATTTAATGAAAGAGCGAATAGAGGTGTGAGTATAATGAAGCCTACACTAGTAGTACTTGCCGCAGGTATGGGAAGTAGATATGGAGGATTGAAACAGATAGATCCTGTTGGCCCTTCCGGCGAATCTATTATTGATTATTCAATATTTGATGCAATAAGAACAGGATTTGGAAAAGTTGTTTTTATTATCAGAAAAGAAATAGAAACGGCATTTAGAAAGAGCATTGGTTCAAAGTTTGAGAAAGTAATTAAAGTAGAATATGTTTTTCAGGAATTATCAAAATTGCCAGAAGGATTCCAGGTGCCTAAGGAACGAGTTAAGCCGTGGGGAACAGCTCATGCTGTACTTATGGCTAAAGATGTTGTGGATGGTCCTTTTGCTGTAATCAATTCGGACGATTTTTATGGAAAATCCGCCTTTCAATTAATTGCTGATTATTTGAGCTCAGCTGAAGATGCTGAATATGCAGATTTTTGTATGGTAGGTTTTTTACTGAAAAATACCCTTTCTGAGTTTGGATCTGTTTCCAGGGGGGTTAGCAGCTGTGATGCAGATGGGAATCTTGTTGATATAGTAGAGAGAACAGAAATAAGAAAAGAAAATAATAATGTTTTTTTTGTTGAAAATGAAAAACGTTTTCCTCTTACAGGAGAAGAAACTGTTTCTATGAATATGTTAGGCTTTACTCCTTCAATTTTTAAATATATTGAGATAATGTTTATTGATTTTCTTAAAGAACATGGAAAAGAACTGAAGTCAGAATTTTATATCCCTTTTGTTGTTGATTCTCTTATTAAAGCTGATAAAGCTAAAATGAAAGTTCTTAAAAGTAGTGAAAAATGGTTTGGGATAACCTATAAAGACGATAAGCCTTATGTTGTAAATAGTGTAAGGAAGCTTATCGATAAAGGCTTATATCCGAACAAGCTTTTTTAATTTTGAATGTCGAATAATGAATATTAAATTTCGAATTTACAATAATTCAGTATTTGATATTCAATATTCAAGATTTTTCTACAAAAAATGTAGTTCTATGAAAGGTAGAATATGGGGTATTCATTAAAAGATATTAGTTCACATTTTAGAGTGTATGGTGATTTTGTAAAAGCTGTCCCATTTGGTTCCGGGCATATCAACTCTACATATAAAGTTGTCTTTAATCAGAGTGGAGTCTTTGTTTCTTATATTTTCCAAAAAATAAATACTGATATCTTTAAAGATCCTTATGCTGTAATGGACAATATAAGTCGGGTAGTAAGTCATCTTAAAAATAAGCTTAATGATTTTGATGATGTTTCACGTAGAGTTTTAACAATAATTCCAACTTCAGATAATAAACTTTTTTATAAAGATCATTTGAATAATTATTGGAGGGCGTATTGTTTTATCAATAATGTGACCTGCTACGATGTTCTTCAGACACCCGAACAGGCTTATAAAGCAGCTAAAGCTTTTGGGGAATTTCAAAAAATGCTTGTAGATATTCCCGGAGGGCGTTTAATTGATACAATTCCCAATTTTCATAATACGCAGATGCGTTATGAAGAATTTGAAAGAGTGTTGAATGAAGATATAGGAAACAGGGCTGCCAAAGTAACTAGGGAAATTGAATTTATTTTAACTCGTAAAAAATATCTTGAAAAATTTATTGAATTAAAGAATTCAGGGAATTTGCCCGAAAGAATATGTCATAATGATACTAAATTGAACAATATTATGATAGATAACGAAACTGATGAAGGTATCTGTGTTATTGATTTAGATATTGTTATGCCGGGATTTGTAATGTATGATTTTGGGGACATGATTCGAACAGGAACAAGTCCTGTTGTGGAAGATGAGCCTGATTATACAAAAGTAGTTATGAGGATGCATTTGTTTAAAGCATTAGCTAAAGGCTATATGGATTCAGCCAGAGATTTTCTAACAGAAGTGGAGAAGGATAATTTAGCTTTTGGCGGCTTAATAATTACTTATGAACAGGCAATCAGATTTCTTACTGATTATCTTCAAATGGATACTTATTATAAGATTAATAGAGAAGGGCATAATTTAGATAGAACAAGAACTCAAATAGCTCTTATAGAATCTATTGAAAGTCAGATGGATGAAATGAATTATTTTATTAAAAAGTTGAGTTAGACTGCAAAACCAAAATATAAATTATCTGTTTTGGGTATTTTGATATTTTGATTTATTTATCATTTGTAGATTGTATTTTGATAACTTTAGATTATTTAGGAACAATTAATTATGAGAGTATTAGTTATCGGTGGAGCTGGTTTTATAGGCAGCCATGTCGTAGAACATTACCAGGGAAAGGCCGAAGTAAGAGTATTAGACAGTTTAAGAACCGGGAATTTAGAAAATTTAAAGAATTTTGAAGTCGAATTTATCCAATGTGATATCAGGGACAGAGACGTTGTTCGAAAGGCTGTGCAGGATGTTGATTATATTTTTCTGATGGCTGCAATGATAAGTGTTCCGGAATCAATGGATAATCCAGTAGAATGCGTTGATATCAACTGTAAAGGTACATTGATTGTACTTGAAGAAGCAGCAAAAGCTAGTGTGAAGAAGCTATGCTTTAGTAGTTCATGTGCAGTTTACGGTGATAACCCTGTATTTCCAAAAATAGAGACTATGATACCTGAACCGAAAAGTCCTTATGCTGTAAGCAAGCTTGATGGTGAGTTTTACTGTGATATTTTTGCAAAGGAAGGTAAGCTTAAGACTGCTTGTATGCGTTATTTTAATGTCTTTGGACCAAGGCAGGATCCAGCTAGTGCTTATGCTGCTGCAATACCGATTTTCACTTCCAGAGCAGTGAAAAATGAAACTATTTCTGTTTATGGAGATGGCTATCAAACAAGAGATTTTGTATATGTTAAAGATGTAGTTGCTGCGAATGTTTTTCTGGCTGAAAATAACGAATTTACAGGAGTCTATAATGTTGGATACGGCAGACAGACTACAGTCAATGATTTGATAAATAACATTATTAAACAGACAGATTCAAAGTCAAAAATTGAATATCTTCCTGAAAGAGCAGGGGATATAAAACATTCTTTGGGATGTATTGATAAGCTGTTAAGCACTGGCTACTGTCATTGCTGTGACTTTGATGAAGGTCTTAAAAATACTATAGATTATTTTAACAATACAACTTATTCCAATTATTAGATAATGAAAAGAATACTCAGAGTTGGTTTATTTGTATAAATTAATACAAATAAATGTTAATTTTGTTCATAATATATAATATGACTTTGTCTTTTTTTGTCTAGTGCTTCCAGTATATAATATAGTTCTACTTTATCTTAAAATTAGCAAACTTTGTTGTTTTTTAATGAGATAAAATAATTATACCAAAGATTAAATTATATATCAGCTATATTATATTCTGGATTTTGAAAAAGTGGAAAAACAATCAATAGCAAAAAGTTGTTATGAAGCAATGCTGAAACATGCCTGTAGGCTAAATAACATATTAAATGAAAGTGTAATAGCTACTGACAGGCAAATTACATCTGAAATACTGAAATATTCCATGGATATTTATTTAAATTAAAAAAGCTTTGCTTTAAAGCAGGATTATGATCTTTTTATCTATAGGATTTGTGAAATAAAGAGAAAACTTACTCTTTTAACACATAATCATGAGAATAAAGCCTTAATTGAAAAAGAGGTATCCAGCTTAAATTTAGTTCTAAATAAACTTGAATTTTATGCTGGCAAAATAATTGTTTCTTAATATTTCTATATTATATACTCCGTTAAGTTTAACCAGCTTTAGTAAAATACATGATTGACAACTACAACTTATTTTTAGTTTTGTCTCTATGTGAAGTTATATCTACAATAAAGACTAAGCATTGCTCGTTTGATTCATAATACTGATAATGTACCCATATAGGTTTACCTGTTTTATTATTAATTATCTGGAATTCATATGATTGAAAAGAGTTATTCCACTGCTGTTGATTTTCTTTATTAAATTTATCCAGAGAGTTTGGATGAATAATTTTTTCCCAGGAGCGAGTATTTGTCAATAGGTCTTCTGTTTTTAATCCTGCTATTTCGAACAATGAATCTGAGCAAAAGTCGACCTGTAGATTTTTATGATCTTTATCTAAATATTTACCAGAAATTATACACGTTTTTTTATCGAGCTGAGTTAAAGAGTTTTTTAAAAATGTATTTTGTATTTCCAACTGTTTTCTTTTTGTAATATCTATAAAAACCCCAATTAATCCTATAGTTTTGTTATTATCAATAATTGGAATTTTTGAAATTAGCCCCCATTTTTTCTTTTTTGTGCCTGGAATATATGACTCTCTTTCTATTACCGGTATTCCCTTACTTAAAATTTGCTGATCTTCATTATTATTAAGTTTGGCTTCAATATTTGTAAATAGATCATAATCGTCTTTATCCGTTATTTGTAGTGTGGAATCCAAACCTATAATATTTAGAAAAGCCTTGTTTGCAGTTATATATTTTAACGTTGGAGATTTGATATAAAATGGTATGTTTATTGTTATTAAAAGGGCATCAATGATTAATGATGATTTAATAAATTCACTATGTAATTTATTAATATTCTTCATTAACTCTCCAGTTATGAATTCTTTAACATGTGATGAATCTTTTTTTATATTTTTTACGGATTCTTCTAGAAATTTGGATTTTGTTTTTGCAATTGGTTTTAAATTAGATATTTTTGAAACTTCAACTTTCAATGCATTTGCCAATGCTCTTATGTTTGGTTCTGTCGGAATTCTGGAGCCTTTTTCCCATGCCCAAACACTACTTTTACTGACTTTAGCAAAATCAGCTATGTTTTGTAAAGAAAGTCTTTTTGCTAAACGAAAATCTCTAAACTGCTTGTTAAAAAAAATCATCTTTATGTTTCTGTCAAGAAAAATATATTGGATAAACAAATTCTATATAATTATAACCATAAACCAAAAAGTATGCAATTAATAATAGTGAATTGATTTATGATGAAACAAATAATTACAAGAAAATGTTTTATTTGTTTTATTAGATTCTATTTAAAAAACAGTTGATTGTTTCTTTCTGTATTAGCTAATAAATTAAAATGTGTCTTAATAATTATTCTGTTTTTTGTGAAAGAACTGAGCTAATAAAATAAAAATGAATCCAAAAAATATAGAAAACTTTTATGATGAACATCTTTTGCAATATGCAATTGATATTAATTGGTTAGTTAACAGGCTTTCAAGAACAAAACGGAATGAGGCTCTAGCATATGAGTTAGCTATATCATCTATAGACATATATAAATATAAAGATGATGACATATCTCCTGAAAAAAAGAAGTTATTAACCGATAAAATAAGGAAAATAGGCAACTGTTTGTTAGTTCTACAAAAGGAGGATTGTTCTAATTTAAAAACTGAAATTGATAGATTAATAAATAAAACAAATTTAATGCTCAGGGGTAGTTTTGGCGGTTTTCAATAGAGTGTTTATCGGAATATAGTATTAGTGTAAAAAAGAATACTTTGTACCCTGTATGCCTTCTTCTTAACTCGTGTCCTTTTTGTGTTATGCAATAATACTGTATTCCGATAAACACTCTATTGGTTTAGGGTGGAAAAGTCGTTAGTTAACTTTTGGCATTTTATAGTTTTTAGTAACATCAATTTTTTCTACATAAGGCCCATTCCAGTCTTTGAAGAAAATATCTTTTAACTGTTCAGCAATTAAGCTACCTTTAACTATAATAGCAATATCTCTTGTATTATGAAAATATGACCACTCCCAATTACCGGTTCCTACCCAGGCAAGGTTATTGTCAACCACAAAATATTTACAGTGCTCAACTCTTGTATAAGGGATAAACTGATTTTTATATTCTGGGATTGTGCTGATTTTTATTTCTATATTCGGGATAAGTGCAAGGCTTTTCATATAGCTTATGTTAGGTTCCAGATTGTTCCAGTTTGAAACAATAAATTTAACCTTAACTCCACGCGTAGCTGCAGCTCTAATTGCGTTGTCAAGAGCAGGCCAGTATCCTATTAAACCGTATCCTTTTGCAGGTAAATATGTCATAACCTGCATTACTATTTCTTCCTGGGCATTGTTGAGAAGTTTAATAAATTGTTCCTGTTCCTGATTGATGCCTGGAGGAGTTATGCTTTCCGGACTGAATGCGGGATGAACTATGCTGAGTTCATTATCTGATCCAATTGTTATAGGTCGCTGCTCTGTTACAGGTTTGTTTTTGAACTTTCTATAAAGAATTTTGCTGTTACCCAGAATATTACCTGTTTTACAGAATTCCCAGTCAAGATCGAATATCACCTGTATAGTAGAAGCCAATTCTTTATTTTTGATTCTTATTCCAATGTTATGGACTTGTGAAAGTTCAGTCCACGCAAAATTCTCACTTCCGACATAACTGTTCTCATTATCAACAATCATATATTTAGCATGCATTACGCCACCTAAGCATTCGTTAATAGGCATAAATCTTATTTCAATATTGTTAATATCATTTATACATGCAGTTTCATCTGGATAAAGTTTATGAAACATTGCATCAAAAATCATTCTTATTTTAACATTACGTGATGCGGCTTGTTTAAGGGCTTTTACAACGGGTTCCATTGCCTCCCCTTTTTTATTTTCAAAAAATAATGAACCAATATCAATCGTCTCTTTGGCATTATTGATCATTTCAACCCAGACTGATTGCGTGCTTCTTATTTTTTTACTTGATAGAATAGTCCCTATAGGCGTGCTTTGTGTAATTTCTATTGATGTTGAAAGTAGGCTTGAAGTTATACTAAAAATTAGTAATGACAGTAAAAATTTTTTGGTATTTTTCAATGTGCAACTCCTTAGTTTTTATATTGTTGACCAAAACCTTGTTTAGATAAAGCTTTTGAGTAATATTTATTAGCCTGAGGTAACAGACTTTTTATTTCTTCTAGTCTTTTACTTCCCATTGGGTGGGTAGTAAAAAACTCCTGTAGTATATTAAATTCATTCATTTTAGCATATTTTTGCCAGAAATTTATAGCTGCCTGAGGTGTATATCCTCCTTTTGCCATAATGATCATACCAATATTATCGGCTTCGTATTCCTGTTGTCTACTGTATGGGAGCATAATTCCAACGTTTGTAGCAATTCCGTAAATCTGAGCCCAGTTAGGAGATACATTTACCTGTTGTAGAACTATTGCCAATGCTGAACCTCCAGCCTGCTGGAGTAATGATTGAGATATTCTTTCACCACCGTGCCTTGCTACAGCATGTGCTATTTCATGGCCAACAACAGTAGCAAGCTCTGCATCATTATCTAAAACCTTAAAAAGTCCGCTATAAACTGCAATTTTACCTCCTGGAAGGCAAAATGCATTTGCAGTATCTGACTCAATAACTACAAATTCCCAATTATAATTTTTTTTTATCTGTTGCTTTTGCAAGCTTTGTTCCAACCCGTTTTAATGCTGCATTATATTGTGAGTTTCTTGAAATAGTATTATTGGATAAAGTTTCCTGCCAGGCCTTTTGTCCAAGTTGGATTTCTTCATTTTCTGAGGTCAAAATAAGTTGGTTTCTATCTGTATAAGGAGCTGTTGCACATGAGGTAAGAAAAAAAGAAATAAAAATTAAAAAAGAAATATATCTAAAATATTTTAGTTTTTTGCTATACACCAAAGAGCCATACTCAAAATTTGCTAAGCTTTTGAAAAGCTTAATTATTGTGAGTGTATTATATATTATATAATGTTTATTTCTTGTCATAAGGTTCAATATGTACTACTATATCAATGATTTCAGGAATTTTAGACATAAGTTGTACTTGGATTTCTTCCGTGATATTATGACTTTCTGTTACGGACATATTACCATCTACGAGGACATGGAGATCTAGAAAAATACTATCTCCTGTTTTTCTAGTTCTTATTGCGTGGGTATCTTTAACTTTATCAATATTAATAACAATATCCAAAATTTCTTTCCTGGTTTTCTC
>CAXXMS010000020.1:0-168190 GCA_963678745.2 Victivallales bacterium
TTTTATTTGACTCTGTCCGCAAAACAGTAGAATTGATTTCCAATGTTTGTAAAGACCTGAATATAAGTAGTTGGCGACAAAACAAAAGTCTGTTGCAAAAAATAAAAAATAAAATGCGCAAGCTCCAGAAAATGAAGCATTCTACTTCTAAAGATGAAGCTAAAAAAGAGGCGCAAAAAGCTGAGATTAAAACAGCCTGTCAGGCTTATACAGAATATGCAAAACTACTGATAGAAAGAGCTGTAGCCGATATTGAAAGAATAAGAGAAACAACGACCGGTATTAAAATTGCACTTGCACTTACACCTATTGTGAAATTTACAGATTATGGTAAAAAATTTATAGACTTGACTTTAAGACGAATTGTGGATGAAGAAAAAATTCCTCATGAAGAGAAAGTATTTTCAATTTTTGAAGAGTACACCGAATGGCTGTCAAAAGGTAAAGCCGGAGTTTCTCAGGAATTAGGAAAAAATGTTTGCATCATCGAAGATCAGTTTGGTTTTATCCTGAATCATAAAATAATGGAAAAAGAGACAGATCGAGACATAGCAGTAGAGTTTACCAGGGAAACTATTACTAAATTTCCAAATGTAAAAAAATGTAGTTTTGATAAAGGGTTCTGGAAGCCGGATAACAAAGAAGAGTTATCCAAAATACTGGATAAAGTGATAATGCCAAAAAAAGGGAAATTAAGTCAAAAAAATAAAGAAGAGGAATTTGCTGATGATTTTAAGAAATCAAAAAATCAACATTCAGCAGTGGAGTCGGCAATAAATGCTCTTGAAAATCATGGTCTTGACAGGTGCCCTGATAAAGGGATGAAAGCTTTTAGACGTTATATCTCGTATGCTGTACTTGCCAGAAATATCCAGATATTAGGAAATATCATTCAGGAAAAAGAGATCCTGCGCAAAAAGCGTTCAGTGAAAATGAAACAGGTAAAAAGAAGAGTGGCTGCGTAAGCTACTTGTTTGATTGAAATTTTATGGATTGTTTGATTTTATATGTAGTCGATGTGTCTAAAAATAACTATTTTGAGGTATTTCTTTTGAAAATATAAAATTTTTACTTTGTTTAATGTTTAATTTGAAATTAGGATAAAAAATAAGGGAGGTCTTTTTCGCAAAAAAGAGGTTTTCGGTCAGGCACTATATAGCTAGCGAATATCCATCATTTGCTAGATCATCTTTGGTAAGCTTTTTAGAAGTTGTATTATTACTATACTTAATTTGTTTACGCTGGATCCCTAAATTATTAACAATAACTAAATCATCAAACCTATCAGGGCTATTTTTTGATGTATGTTTTTTGTCAATTGAAAACATGCTATTTTTATTTCCTGTTAATATCTCATTCAGGATAAAATAGCTTGTTAATAAATCTTGATAATCATAACCTTCATGCGCATTATTTAATTTCAATTTTGACTTTCCTTAATAGGTATTTTATCTTAATGCTAAACAATATTTCAATAAGTTGAAAACAGTTATTCATTCTTCAAAGGCATCTTTTAGGGTTGTCTGCATTAGTGTTTCTGAATATTTTTGAACTTATTTATTTTATTTTCAAGCTCATCAGAATAATATCAGCTTTTCATTTCTTTTTCAATAACATTATAGCCTTATAGTATTTTCGGAATTTAAATGAACATATAATAAGCACAATAATAAATAACCTGAGTTATGCTTAAAGATTCAACAGACAATTTGCTGTAATAGATTTTTTTCTAAACGTATAGAAGGTTTTTTAATTTGTAAACAGTATGCAGCTAATCCACCTAATATATTAACCATGCAATTTAAAAAGCTTCTATGTCTTGAGTGTTCTATCTGAGAAATATTCTTCAGTTGATCATTTATTGTTTCAATTATATATCTTTTTCTTAGCAGGATTCTATCTATCAAAGGTATAAGCTTATTTTTCATTTTACCTTTAATTGTATTTATGAGCTGAAGATCTTTTTTCATAAGCGAATCAAAAAGTTTTTTGGAGATATATCCTTTATCTCCGAACAGTTTACCAAATAAACTACTAACCATTTGGGGTACAGGTGTTCTATCATCCATATTTCCTGCAGAAATATAAAAGGCAAGTATTTCACCTTTATCGTTTACGACAAGGTGAAGTTTAAAGCCATAAAACCAGCCAATAGAGGATTTCCCTCTTTTTGCTGTGTCTTTGAATACCTTGTTTCTTGGTATTCTTATATTAGCACAAACTGAAAGTTTTGTTGAATCAACATATGAAATACCTGTACATTTGCCTCTTTGAGAGTATACAAATACTGTAAAGGGAATCAGCATTGATGGCATCAGTGCAACAAAACGTTCATAACTGATTAGATTTGGAAAATACTGTTTTAAATTTCTCTCTACATAATTCTTATAGAAGTGTTTAAATGTCCTGTAATTTGACTGATGAAACAAGGTGAATATTGTCATACGTTCGCTGAGAGTAAGTTTACCTGATCTATTTCCTGAATTAGCTCCTGATTGAAGAAGAAATTTATTCCACTGAAACTCAAAATCTTTACAGAAATCATCATACTTGCAAAACATCTTAGTGAGGCACATATTATTAACAACTCCGTAATTTGTAGGTTTATTTTTGTTGTGACAATTTAAACTAATCTACATATCTGCGGAGTCTAACCAACTTTAATATTTCTTATCCATTATTCAGGTTAATGTAGTAACTGGATAGCCGTTTTTATCTTTTAATGCTTTTACAATCTGTTTACCGTTCAAATAAAACTGAACATAGTAATTGCCTTTTTTCCTCTTTGAAATAAACGACCTTTAGATTTTTTCTGTTTTGCCATTATAAAGTATTCTGTTGTTTATTAGTGTTATCAATTGTTGTTAACTAAAGTTTCCCCGTTTTTTTTGGGGTGTTCTTTGAAAACTTGATTTTCTCAGATCCACTATACTTCTGTTAATCATCATCAGAAAACTTTAGAATTAAAAAAAATGCAATTTTTTTAAATCTATAGCAATGGTGATTTTTGAAAAATTTTTTCTCATCTTTTTTGTGAGATGCCCAGTATCAGCGTTTTCAGTTGTTTTAAGCCCCTCGAAAGAGAAAAGATGATTTTTTTGAGGTCTTTGGCAGTACTATTCAGTGAGCTTTGTTTACTTTTGTCAAGTTTTAAGACATAACATGTTTATTGTAAAAAGCTTACAAATTGCAGTCAGGTGGCTGAACATGCTATATTACTCTATTATCAAAATTAAAAAAAAGGAGTAATACAACATGTTCAGTAATTGCAAATTTAGCACATTAATAGATGAAGTTGCAACAGTAATTCCGAGAAAAGACAGAAGAATTATTTTTAAAACCATTATAACCGGTTTGATTATCAGCGAAGGCAGTAAATGTATTTCAGCAATTTATCGTCTGTTTGCAATAATGATGCTGTCTAATAAGATATCGAGAAAAAAATATTACGGTTTTCTGCAGTCAGGAAAACTTAAACTTGCTTTAGTATGGAAAAAACTTTTTACAATACTTGGTGATGATATCCAAACATCCGGCAGACTTCTTGTAGCTCTTGATGATACAACATATGGAAAGACAGGAAAGAAAATTGCAAACTGCGATACTCATTACGATCATGCGGCTAAACTGAACAGCTCTAAATATCTTTTTGGACATTGCCGTGTTGTTCTCGGGATACAAAAGTTTATCCATGGACGCTGGGCATGTCTGCCCGTAAAACAAAAAGTTTACCGGCTTAAAAAATCTGTAGATAAAAAAGAATTTAAAACTAAGATAGAGATTGCCGGAGAACTGATTAATGAGCTGTATGAACAGTTTTCTATTCCTATGCTGGTAGTTACTGACAGTTGGTTTGGTAATAAGTCATTGACAAAAGTTTTAAACTCCTATAAAGAATCAATGCATATCCTTACTCGTTTAAGAATTGATTCAGCTCTCTATGATTTTCCGCCTGAAAGTAAAGCAAAAAAAAGAGGGAGAAAGAAAATTTACGGTATTCGATTACCAAAGTTATCGAAGCTGGCAGCGACTCTTGATAAAAAAGAAGATTATTTCTTCATTTACGGCAAAAGCAGAAAATGTGAATATTCAGAATTTTTATGTATGCACAAAGGATTTAAAACCAAAGTTAAAGTTGTTCTTGTTCACTATAAAAACGGATGGTTCTTTCCAATTGTATCTACCGACTGCAGCCTGACGGCTCAGCAGATGATAGAATATTATTCTGCAAGATGGAAAATAGAAAGCGGTTTTAAAGAACTTAAACATGAACTCGGTGCTCTGGATAATCAGGCAAGAAAAAGGAATTCTGTAGAAAATCATTTTGATCTGTGCTGCATTGCCATGACCGCAGCATGGATATACACTATAAAACAGGAGAAGGCTCCTGTTAGAAAATTTAAAACTGCAAGAGCAAATTCATATGCTTTTGCTGATATAAGAAGAAAAATTAAAAACGAATATTATGAGAGTTTTAATTTTATGGATATTTGCTCTTCAAAAGGCAAGTCACTGATAAATTATATTAGAGATATCATTTTTCAGTGTGCCGGGTAATTTTTTAACTCTCAAAAATAAGGAATGTTTAGGTTGTTAATATAGTAAGCTAAAAATAAAATACAACAACATAACAACAACAAATATTAATGCAATGTGCCTAGTGTTACGGACTTAAATCCGTTTCTCGTTTGAGAGTGATGGTTCGAGTCCCTCCCCAGGTACCATTTATATATTTTAAGCCTACTTGAATTTTCAAGTAGGCTTTTTGTTTGCCCAGCAAAGCTGGCAAACCCGTCATGCAGAAAGAAGCATGAAACACCCAGTTCAGGGGGAAGTTAATCCGAATTGCAAGGGCTTTACTGGTAACGGTATTGTCTGAAGGAAGCAATAGGAAGTAAACAGTACATAACGAAAGTGAACCTGCTTCGGCGCTGTTGGTAGGTAAGCGTGCAAAATATCGCAAAGCCTGATACCTGAACATACCAATAGTGTGATTGAGGATGAGATTGTTTACAGGGACCAGTGTATTAACTGGGGAAGCCTTATACTGTTCTGTTTTTTTTTACAGATATTGATGTTCAAGCAGAAATGTAAGACTGATAGATGTGGTGTGAGGTGGCAGATGAACCCGTAGTAGTGATGAAATTTCTGCCTGTGAAAGCTGGTAACAGACTGGAGGATAAAACAGAAATGATTAACTGCCTATCAGTTAAATGCAGTATTATTCAAAAGATATGCTGTAATGCGAAGGGGTGAAGTTAATTTGAAAACTGATATTATACATTTAACCTGATAGAACAGAACACAAACTATCCAACGGGATGGAGTCCTTTACACATGGTTGAAGTGGAAGCTTCACACTGTGTGTTTTGACTGTTCATCAGAGTAAGTACGGTCAACAGATATATATTGCCATTCAGGATAGAAAGTATCTGCCCGCACTGAAGGTCAACTGAATGTTCAATTTAGGAGAATGGATAAATCAGTGCAGTAACCATAAAAAGGAATAATGAATTGAAATATTACAGTTTATATGACAGAATGCTGAACCGTAAGAACCTTACAGAGGCATTCCACAAAGTAAAATCAGCGAATGGAGCTCCCGGCATAGACGGGCAGTCCGTCAAAGATTTTGCCGTTAATCTTGATGTTGAAATTGATGAACTCCTTTTTGAGCTGAAGAATAAAACCTATAAATCCAAGCCTGTAAAACAGGTGTCAATTCCGAAGAAAAGCGGAGGTGAAAGAATTTTAGGAATCCCTTCAGTTCGTGACAGAGTTGTACAGCAGGCTCTGCTTAACATACTTCAGCCAATATTTGATTGTGATTTTCATCCTTCCAGCTATGGTTATAGACCAGGCAGAAGCGGTCATAATGCAATCAGTAAGGCAAGTATGTTTATCCGCAAATACAATATGGAGTGGGTTGTTGATATGGATCTGAGCAGATGTTTTGATACGCTTAATCATGATATAATAATCCAGTCATTTAGAAAATGGATAGTTGATGGAAGTATTCTCAATTTAATAAGAATATTTCTTGAAAGCGGAGCAATGAAAGACAGTGTTTTTGCAGATACAGATACAGGTAGTCCGCAGGGCGGAGTAATCAGTCCTTTTATAGCTAATGTCTATCTTGATCATTTTGATAAATTCATGATGAACAGAAATTATCGAATAGTACGTTATGCTGATGATATCCTGGTATTCTGTTTTTCCAAGAGCGGAGCTTATAATGCACTTGCAAAAGCAACGGATTATCTTGAAAAGGACTTAAAGCTTACAGTCAATAAAACCAAAACACATGTTACACATTCCTGTATGGGAGTAAAATTTCTTGGTGTTGAAATACATACCAATTTTACAAAGATTCAGGATTGCAGATTAAAGGAGTTTAAGAATAAAATTAAACGCCTGACCAAACGTAACAGCGGAGGTAATCTTGGCGGCATGATAAAAGTTTTAAATCCAGTTATCAGAGGATTTGCCTACTATTTCAGAATTGCAAACTGTAAAAGAATCTACAGAGAGTTGATGAGTTGGATCAGACACAGGCTTAGAGCAAAACAGATGAAGCTTTGGAAAACTCCAAAGAAACTTCATAGGAGGCTTAGACAGCTTGGCTATAACGGCAACTTTAAGAAAATCAAAATGTCTTCATGGAGAAATTCTTCAAGTCCACAGGCTCATTATGCTATTCCAAATTCTTTCTTTGATGAAAGTGGACTGTTTGACATTTACAAAGTACAAACTGGTATTACTGTTCTATTAAAATAGAATAATAATTAACATGAGCCGTATACGAGGACCGTACGTACGGTTCTGTGAGAGGGATAAGATAAGAGTTATAGCCTTATCTTACCCTACTCGATTTTAGGGGGGAATACGCTATTATCTGTGCGATCCCCCTTCTTTTGTAATTTAGGATTTATCAGTATTTGAATTGATTTGCTCATTTAATGGTTCTGTAACAAGTTGCTTGTTAACAGTAAAGCTTTCTAAAATTTTAAGGTCATATTCATTGCCAAATTGAGCAAGAAATTCTATGCTGAATAGACGGAAGAATATATAAATGGGAAGCAGAACAAGTGAAGCGATATATCCTCCTACCACCGGCAGAGAAAACAGGCATCCCAACAGACAGCATGTGCAGATAATGACAAGAGTTACAATTAATACTGATAAGAGATAATACAGAAACAGTATAAAAAGATACTTAATGAAAGAAGCCGGGGAAGCTTTGAAGAGTTTATTAAATTCTCTCCATGCAGGGATAGATTTTATTTGCATTTTATACATGATAGGTATCACAAAATGATAGAAAAATATAATAATAACAAGATATGCCAGAGTAAAAATTATAATAAAAGGAGTCATTATAAGTATGGTTATTATTAAGTTATAATTTAAATCACCTGAACCTGTTACTGTATAATAAAAGAAACCCAGAAAAAATATAAGAAAAAGAATGCCGCCTATAGCGAAAAGAACAGCCTGAAATCCTACGTTCCACCAAAAGCTTGAATTTCCAACTTCTTTATATGCTTGCCATGGTTCCTGTATTTTCTGTGCATTGTATTTCAAGTTATCAATCAGCACAAAGTTGAACCGTGCTTTGAGCCAAAGTAATATAAAAATAACAATAGAAATGATGGTAATTATTACTAAACTGATTATTGCCAGGGTTACCAGTGATATACCAAGTTTAGATTCAGTAAATGCATTAGCATTGTTAATGAAAGAAGATATTTCTGTCTGGATATCTACATTTTTTATATTTGAAACATTATCGGCTTTCATATTGTTATAGAAACCAAAATTTTGACCATAGCCTTCAAACATGTTTACAAGCCATACGCAAAAAGCCAATATTAACCATTTTTCAAAGCTGAAAGGCTTAAACAATATATGTTTCATTTTATTATATGCTTTGGACGTTGCCAGTCTACAGCTAGGAGTTGGTTTTATATGTATATTACCATTTAAATTTGAAGGCGTAGTAAAATCTTCAGTACTCATTTTATTATATCCATAAACTTGTTTTTTATGCTTATATTGAAGGTTATTTTATTCTTAGCTTATTTTGTTATAAACAACCTCGATCATTTATTATTTTCTCTTTCAGTTAATCGCTAGTCTAAAGAAAACCAATCAGTTTTAGGTATAATTTTCGAAAAACTAATCATTTTGTGTATATTTATTATACCTGAGATATTTTTGTTTTTTGCTTATATTGCCGCTCACGTGACGGAAAAACTAATATAAGTTAATAATATAATATATTGCTTAAAATAAAAACTGAGTTTATTAATTAATAAATAGGAAAAATATGATTTTTGTATGTGCTGCTGTTATAAAGCTTAATGGGAAATATCTGTTGACCTCAAGACCGCCAGGGAAACATCTTGCCGGTAGGTGGGAATTCCCGGGAGGTAAGCTTGATGAAAATGAAACACCTCAAGCTTGTTTGATTAGAGAAATAAAAGAAGAACTTGGTGTAGACATTATTCCTGGAAGGAAAATATTTACTATAGAATATAAATATCCGGAAAAAGAGGTGCACCTGGAATTCTACTCTGCTATTCCTCTTGATGTGGATGATTTTAGTCCATTCCCTCACGATGGACAGCAGATAAAATGGGAACTACCGGAATATTTGAATAAGGTTGATTGGGTTCCTGCTGATTGGCCGTTAGCAGAGTATTTGATGAGGGAAGAATGATTTAAAGTAGAAGATCTTTTGCTTTCCGAAATAAATAGTTTAAAATATACTCAAAACTATTGAGTTTTCGATAAAATCATGGAATGTCGAGTTTGTTTTCAAGGTATTAAACCAAAAACCAAAATACTTTCGGTATAATTCAGCAATTCTTTGATTAAGTTTATTGCCGTAGAAATACAAAAGTTAAAAATATCTTTGGTATAGATATGAATAATGATGAAATTGTCAAAAATATAAAAGAAATTGAATCCAATATTCCTGTTTTATTACTACAGGACCAAATAAGATTAAGAGGTCGTTTACGTGGAATTAAGCAGCGATTAAAAGATAAATTGCCAGTTAATAAGATGATTGAAAAGCTTCAGTTCTTTTATGAATGTGCTTTAGAATTGAAAAACAAGAGAAAGCCGGATGAAATAAAGATTTCATATCCCGCTGATTTGCCTATCAGCAGTAAAAAAGAAGAGATAAGAGAACTGGTTTTAAATAACCAGGTGGTGATAGTTTGCGGAACAACAGGTTCTGGTAAAACAACACAGCTGCCTAAGATACTTCTTGAGTCCGGCTGTGGAAGAAATGGCAGAATAGGTTGTACTCAGCCAAGGCGACTTGCTGCTTCCGGGATGGCAAAGAGGGTGGCAAATGAAACTTTCAGTGCTTATGGCAGACAGATAGGCTGCAAGGTAAGATTTGCGGATGATACTTCTGATGAAACAGTTATAAAATTTATGACAGATGGCATACTGCTTGCTGAAACAATGAGTGATAAGCTTTTGTTTCAGTATGACGCAATAATAATAGATGAAGCTCATGAGAGAAGTTTAAATATTGATTTTATATTGGGATATCTAAAAAATCTTTTGTCTAAAAGGCCTGATTTAAAGATTGTGATAAGTTCTGCAACTTTAGATGCAGAGAGCTTTTCTGATTTTTTTGATAATGCTCCGGTTATTCAGATTGAAGGTCGAACTTATCCTGTTGAAGATTACTTCTTACCTCCTAAAGATGATGAAGAAGAACTTTCTTATCATATTCTTAGAGCTGTAGAGTGGGTTACTCAGCTTGATCAAAAAGGAGATATTTTAGTTTTTCTTCCCGGAGAACGTGAAATTCGCGAAGCAGCAGATTTGCTGATAGGGAAGAAGTGGCAGGGAACTGAAGTTCTACCTTTGTTTGGGCGGTTGAGCATGGCTGAACAGCAGCAGGTTTTTAAAACTGGAGGGCGAAGAAGGGTAATCTTATCTACAAATGTTGCCGAAACTTCAATTACAATTCCTGGTATTCATTACGTTATTGATTCAGGTTTTGTCAGATTAAGTAGGTATAACCCTAGAACGCATATTCAGGCTTTACAGATAGAGCAGGTATCAAAAGCCAGCGCTAAACAGAGGAGGGGACGTTGCGGGAGAATTGCAGATGGAATCTGTGTTTATCTATATAGTGAAGAAACATTGGAAGAGGCTCCTGAATATACTGATCCTGAAATATGCAGAACGTCTCTTGCCGGGGTAATTCTTCAAATGGAAATGTTGGGGTTGCCGTCGATTGATTCTTTTCCTTTTATTGATCCACCTCAGTATGCTTTGATTAAAGAAGGTTATAATGCTCTTTTTGAAATTGGAGCGCTTGATAAAGACAACACTTTAACAGAGGAAGGAAAAACGATTGCTGCTTTTCCTGTTGATCCTCATTTGGCTAAAATGTTGTGTTACGCAGAAAAAGAGAATATTATCCCTGAAATATTGACTATAGTTTCTTTTTTAAGTATCCAGGATCCTAAAGAAAGGCCTGCATTGAAACAGGAAGCTCCAGATGCGGTACATAGACAGTGGTTTGATGAACGATCTGATTATATAGGTGTTTTAAAGCTATGGAATTTTTTTCAGTCAAGAAAAGAAGAAAAAATTTCTAATACTCAAGTGAGAAAACTGTGTAAACAGAATTTTGTCAATTATCGAAGATTACGAGAGTGGTTTAGCCTGTGTCAGGATTTATTTGATGTTGTAGATACTCTGGGATGGAAGTATAAAGGCAGAAAAAATGAGATAAGAGTTTTTGATGATGTAATTGCTAGACCAATAAACAAGGCAGATGGATTCGGTGAAACTTATTCCAGTTTTCATAAATGTATTTTATCTGGATTACCGCGAAATATCGGTATAAAAGGGGAAGATGCTGAAAGAGCTTTTGTTCGCATTAAGGAGGATAATAAAAAGCAGATTACAAAATCATCATATATTGAACCTAATATTTATATTGGAACTAAAAGAAGAAAATTCAATATCTTTCCAGGTTCTAATCTTTTCAAAGATTCTCCAAAATGGATTATGACATTTGCTCTTGTAGAAACAAGTAAACTATATGCTAGGCTTAATGCGGCTATTGAGCCTGAATGGCTGGAGGAGATAGTTCCAGGGCTTTGTAAATATTCTTATTCTGATATTCATTGGGATAAAGGACGGGGATTTGTAGCTGCCCGTGAAACTGTCAGCTTTGCCGGATTGGTTATAAAGTCCGGAAGAAAGGTTCACTATGGAAGAATTTTTCCAGAAAAAGCGAGGGAAGTATTTATTAGAGATGCAATGGTTCCCGGAGAAATTAATACCTGGGGTAAATGGTTGAAGCTTCATAAAAGAATGCTTTATAATATAGAACTGCTTGAAGTAAAAATACGTCGACCTGAAAGTCTTTTGAATAAAGAGGCTATTTATGAACACTTTGATGATATCCTGCCTGATACTGTTTATTCTAAGTCTTCTCTTGAACAATGGTTAAAGAGGAGTAAAGCCAGGATTGCAATGAGGTTTGAAGATGCCATGATTCCTCAATTAGAACCTATTAATGCAAAAGACTACCCTGATAAATTGATATTCTATAATACTCCATTTAAACTCAAATATTTATTTGAACCTGGAGAAGAAAAGGACGGATTGGTATTGTATTGTCCCTCTGATCAAATCAACCTGCTTCCTGACTGGGCATTGGATTGGGTTGTTCCAGGCTGGCTTTCTGAAAAAGTTAATCTGTTGATAAAGTCTCTTCCGAAAAGATTAAGGATTGTTTGCAATCCTGTTCAGCAGACTGCAGAAGAATTTACAGCATTGGTAAAGTGTGGAAGTATTTCAATGGAGCAGCATTTAATTGAAGCTCTTATGATTTTTTTATTACAGAAATTTGATCTTAAGCTTTCAGTAGAAGATTTCAATGTAGAAAAATTCCCCGGATATATAACAATGAAAGTTGCTGAAATTGATGAAAGTGGAAAAGTTTTAAAGATTACAAAAGGCCTTCCTGAAAGAGAGTATGTCTCCACTAAATTGAGTTCATCTGTGTTGGCAATGAAAAAGTGGATAAAAACAGGATTGCATGAATGGCCTGAAGATGGAGAATTGCCTAAAACGGTCTCTCTACAGGATGCAAATAGTAATTTAGATGGTTACCCTGCTTTAGTCGATGAAAAAATATCTGTAGGAATTCAGATTTTTACAGATAAAAAAGAAGCTGATAAGAGGCATAAATATGGCCTGATCAGATTATTTAGACTTTTGTATGCCGGGCAGGAACGCTATTTAGAAAAAAAACTTCCAATAAATAATAAAACATTATTAACACTAGGACTTTATTACAATAATTCTGACTATAAAAAAGAATTTGTGGATAATGCTATATATTTATCTTTAACAGAAAATGGTACTATAGAAATAAGAGATACTGTAACTTTTAATTCCAGGGCTGAAGAGACTCTTGGAAATTTATTTGCAGTTGCGGAAAAGATGGGAGAAACTCTTGATTTGATAATAAAAGAGAAGAGTGAAGCCGAAAGTATAATAAATACAGTATTTGATGCAGTAGACAGTAAAGCTGATATTGAAAGACAGTTATCTTTTTTGTTCAGGGAAGGGTTCATGAAAAATGAGATCGTATGGGAGCGTTATTTAAGGTATTCAAAAGCAATTAAAGTTCGTGCAGAGAGATTAAAGTTTTCTAATGCAAAAGATTATCAGAAGATGCAGGAAATAATACCTTTTCAGGATATGCTTGATGAGCGTTTGGATAAGCTTAAGAATTTTGATAAGGCTTATGGGCTAATGGAGTTTGCATGGTATTTACAGGATTTTAGAATAGCATTATTTGCTCCTGAATTAAAACCGTTTGAAAAAGTATCTGCAAAAAGATTGGAAAAAGCATGGGAAGATACTCTTAGAGATAGACTTGCTATGCAATAAGGCTGCTAAATTAATAATTACGAATTGCTGATGCTGACTATGCTGATTTAAGGAACGAAATATAATATGAGAAAAATTTCAAAAGAAAAACAGTTTGAACTTAAAGAAATATTAGTTTCCGAAGGTGCATCAAAAGTAGGTTTTGCTGATTTAAGCTGTATTTCAGAATTAGAAGGAAAATATAATTCTGGAGTTTCAATATTAGTTAAACTTTCTCCTGAAATTATCTTAAAAATTAAAAAAGGTCCTACAGCTCAATATTGTAGAGAATATTCAAGAGTAAATACTTTACTTGACAGATTGGCGGGTATTACCTGTTGCTTTCTGAATAGCAGTGGTTTTTTAGCTGAAGCTCCCAAAGCAACGATAAGAACAACAGAATTAGATGGCTTTAGTATTAATATACCGCATAAGACTGTGGCAAGGTTGTCCGGAATGGGATGGATAGGTAAAAGCGCATTACTTGTGACAGAAGAATTTGGTTCAGCTGTCAGATTGACTTCTGTATTTACAGATGCAATATTCGAATATGATAATCCATTGGAAAAAGTGAGATGTGGAAGTTGTTTAAAATGTAGACAGTTATGTCCCGCAAATGCGATATCAGGGAACAATTGGTCAAATGGTATTGATCCAGATTTATTTTATAGTGCAGATTTATGCAGGGAAAAAATTAAGACTTACTTAAGCCTGGAATTACCCCAAGCTATATGTGGAATATGTATTGCAAACTGTCCGTATACACAAAAATATATAAAGAAAAGTTTAAGCAGCTCATGAATACCTCCAGTATAATAAGTGCTTAAGCTTATAAAATTACACGTTAATAGAAAGCAAGTTTTTTTATGTTATGAAGAAAGTTCGTATATCAGTTGATAACTTAAAAACAATAAAGGATCAGGTTAATTATTCTTTTGAAGATGAATCTTTTGTAGAAAAAAAAGAATTTATAGGTTGTTCTTTTATCGGTAGCACTGAAAGCAGTGAATTTGAAAAAAATATCTTTAAAAATTGTTCTTTAAAAGATATTCGATTTAATGACTTTTTTATTAAAAATGTTGGTTTTGATAATTGCTACGCACACAACACTTTAATCAAAGCTTCTAAAATTGTTTGCTCAATTTTTAAAAATTCTAAACTATTGGGAATTTCATTTAATTCATGCATTGGAGTTGATATTAATTTTATTAATTGTAATATTCAGTTTGCAGATTTTCGTAATATAAAATTAACAGGGACTGTTTTTAAAGATTGTAATTTGCGGGAAGCCGACTTTCAAAGTGCTGATTTAAGAGGGGTTGTCTTTAAAAATTGTGACTTGAGAGAAACTCAATTTTCATTTGCTAAACTTACAAATACTAATTTTAGCGGTTCAAAAATAGAAGGTATAAAAGTACAGTATGAAAACCTTCAGGGTGCTGTTGTCGACTATAATCAAGCGGCTTACTTAGGTTCAAAGTATTTGAAATTGAGAATTGAATAGGGTTATAAAATATGATCCAGTGATGTTATCAGCATTTTTAAGCTGATAAAGAAAAGGAAGAGTGTAAAGAGAATTCTAAGCCATTTGGTAGACATTTTATTTGAAAGAGAACATCCAATCGGTGCAAAAAACATTGTGCAGGGAACGAGAACTAAGGTGGCAGGCCAGTGCATATAGCCTATTGTATGTTGAATATGAATATGATGCATGATACCTATATAAATAAAACAAGCACTGCCTACTATACTTACAGGAAGTGTGAAAGAAGAAGATGTACCGGTAGCTTTTTTCATTGGTAGCCCCATGTTATTGAGAAACGGTACACTTATGGCCCCCCCACCAATTCCAAATAAACCTGATTTTAATCCTATAACAGTTCCTACAGAAGCTATTATAGATGTTTTTATATTCTTTCTTTCTTTTTCTTCCTGTCCGCTAGCTTGAACTTTTAATACTTTTCTTGCCATTTTTATTGCCAGATAAAGGAGTACCAAACCGAATAAAATACTTAAGGTTAAAGCACTTAAAAGTCCGGCAACAAAAGCTCCTATAACATCGCCTAATAGAATCCATGGGACAGCCCTTCTAAATACACTCCATACAATTCTGTCCTGTTTATGATTTTTTATCATTGCAGAAATAGCTGTAAATATCATAACAGTAAGAGAAGTTCCTGCAGCCAAATGCATATATTCTACTCTGTAACCGCAATAATATTTAAAAATCATTGCAAGTCCCGGAACTATTACGAGTCCTCCGCCTATTCCAAGCAAGCCTGCAATTAAACCTGTAACTGAGCCCAATATTGCATATAATAAAATAATCATTTTTTACCTTTTATTAAATTCTGTTTTGTAAGTTAACGATTTGTTGTCAATCGCTCTCATTGTAGCCAATATTCCGTCCAAATGATCATATTCATGTTGGAATAGTTCGGCTAGATCACCTTCAAATTCTTCTTCTTGGGTATTTAAACTTTGATCGTAGTATTTAACTTTTATTTTTTTATGTCTTATTACTTTTACCAATAAAGTAGGAAAACTCATGCAGTCATCCCATAACTCAAAAGTTTCTTTACTTTTAAATACTATTTCAGGATTGATATAGACCTTTGGAACGTTATTTATATTCATATAAATCAATCTTTTAAAAATGCCTATTTGTGGTGCGGCAATTGCTCTTCCGCAACCGTAATGTTTTTTAAAATTCATCATGGTGTCATGAAGATCATTGATTATAGCAGGTATTTCAGATGATTCTTTTTGAGATATAATATTAGATATTTGGTATAGTTTGGGATTTCCAAGCTGAAGTATTTCTTTTATTGCCATTTTGTAATCCTTATTATTGACAGGAGTTAGTCTGAAAAAGTTTATATGTTGAATATAGCTCGACGAATTGCCCTGTTTGTTGTATTTCTTTAAGATATATTCTAATTAAGATTAAATTTCTTCTGCATTTCTTTTCGTTTTGGAGTAAATATCCACCAGGGTTTGGCTTCTTTTCCATTCATAAATTCTGTTATAGATATAAAAACATCGAGAACGCATAAGTCGTGCTTTTTACCTGTAATGATACAGAGTTTTTTATACATCTGTACTGGGTCCTGATTTATTAGTTGTCCAGGAGTTAATATGCCGATTTTTCTTAAATCTTTTGCTATTGCTTTGCCTACATTGGGCAAGTTTTCCAATTCTTTAATTTTTTCTCTAAAAATATTTTTCATATTATGTAATGTGGAAGATCGTTATTAAACCGTGTGATATAATATTTACAGCAATTGATAGCAAAATGATACCCACAAAAATCTTAATGATCCTAAGTCCGTTAATACTAATGTATTTTGTGAGGTAGTCACTGAAATAAAAACAGAGGAAAAGAATAAGGACAGATGTTATTGTGGCGAAAGTAAGTATCAGTTTTACCTTGAAGTTATTTCCAAATCTTTGTAAGCAGATCATTACCTGCAATATTGCGGCCGGGCCGCTTACAATAGGAAATGCAAGCGGTACTATAGCCATGTCTGATTTATGGACATCATTTTCATCATCAGGGATACTTTCTTTTATGCGCTTTGGACTAACCATTGGCAGTGAACCCAAAAAGAGAAGTATTCCTCCGGCAACTTCAAATGCAGGAAGTTTTACTCCGAAGAAACCAAGAACATCTGTTCCAAACCAATTTACAAGTACAAGGATTATTGCAATAGCAATAGATGATCTGATACTTATTGATTTTCTTTCGTGATGTGTAAAATCGCTTGTCATGCCCATAAAAATGGCAAGCATACCAAGGGGATTCATTATTGTTAGCAGCAGTGCTATAGAACCAAAATAAATATGAAATGCAGAAGATTGTGCTATAATATCAAAAAAATTACCATCCATTATTTTAACCTTTATTTAGGTATATGTGTTTCTAAAAATTTTTGATTAAAAGCACGATCAAGGCTTAGAAAAATTAATCTTTGTCTTGAGCTTAGTCTTAGTCAAAAATCTACCGATAGATACTATATTCTGTAATTATTTACAATTTAGGCTTTACTTGTAAAAGAGGCAATACACTGTTTGATAAGCATTGCCATGCGCATCTACATGCAAAAGTTCACTGCACATAAAATTTGTAGTCCTGTAGTTGCGGGAGCAATGCATTGAGTTTCCCCTCTCATTGTATTAACTTTTTCAGCAAGCCTTAATTCAGTTTAATTATATCATAAACTGAATTAACTGCTATACAAGAAAATTTATATAGGAGTAAACTACATGTTTTTTTCTTATTGATCTATGTGAAAGCCATTTTATATTACCGTCTTTGTTGATTACACGATATTCATTATAAATTTCATTTTTATTTTTCTTATATGAATCAATTACTTTTTGACGATCTTCTTCAATAATACATTTTTGCCAAATATTATGTTCTCTGTGGAGGTCATTTTTTGATATATTCCAGAAACTTTCTACTTTTTCTCCAATATAGGCATAGTAATAGGTTTCTTTATCATCTTTTTTAAGCTGCCTGTCTACAATAATCAAACTTTCACTGTTGTTGATAGCCTCATGCAATTCTAAACGTTCCTGTTCCGCCTTTTTAGCTTCAGTAAAATCTCTGATAACACCATATATATAGTTATTTTTTTTATCAATTTTCAGATTTATCCATTTTATTGTTTTTTCTTTTGTAATAACTCTGAAGTCGAGAGATTTAGGGTAAGCTTGGAGTTTTCTGAACACAAGAACTTTTTCATAATCATCTTCATATACAGTATCGAGCCATTTGGAAGAATCTTTAATAAATTCTTCTTTGTGTATTCCAAGATGAGAGTAGATATTACTGCTGATAAATGTTAGTGGAAGAGGTGAATCTGTAGATTTTTGAAGATTTGTATCGCCTACCCATACAACAGTATTTGATAGGTCAACTGCTCTTTCAAGTTCCTCTCTGTCTTTTTGTATTAAGTATGATTCTGTTATATCTGCAATTCTTCCAAATACAATATCATTGCCACTCATTCCTGTTTTTTTAAAAACATAGTTGCTGAGCCATCTGATTTTTCCATCTTTACGTATTATTCTATAAATCCATTTTCCTTCAGAAAGATAACCGGTAGTTTTATCTAATGTTATTTTTGTTCTGTCTTCTTCTAATATCAATTTATTCCACAATTCCGAATCTTCATAAAAATCTTCAGGTAAATAACCATAGATACTTTCAACTGTATTACTCAGAAAGATATATCTGTTTCTAAATGTTGAAACAGTGCGGATATAAACACACTCATCCATGGAGTTTATTATATCAGTCAATTGCTCCTGTCTCTCCATAGTATATGAAAGTTTAGTGATATCTTTTATTGTTACTGTTATTTCAGTTGTCTTCTGTTCGATGTTGTCAAATTTCGGAATAATATTTACTAAGCCGATTTGACGTCTTCCAGTATTAGGAATGATTATTTTATGATTGCTGATACCAATACCGTTTTTAAATACTTCTCTTTCAAGTTTTAACAGCTCATGGTAGTCAGTTTTATCAAAAATGTTTGAATAAGAAATATCTTTGATATCATTTTTAAAGGCTTCTGTGCCTGTAATACTCAAAAATGATTCATTTACATATTTATATTTATGATTTCTGTCTTTAACATAGACTATCTGCTCTATATTGTTTAATATTTTTTCATAGTTGTTTATTAAAGATAGTTGCCTTTTTTGAATGTTTTTATATTCATTTAATTTTGCTGTAATATTGATTATTGATGTTGCTTCTTTGTCGGATAGAGTTTTAGAATTAATAAGCTCTTTTAAACCTCTTTCTTCTTCTGACAATAATCTTTCCTTTTTTAACTCCTCAATCTTTTTATAGGAACTGTCAGGATGGATGTCAGATATTTCTTCTGGAGTGATATTTAATATTTCGCATATTAGCAGAATGTCACTTTGTTTAGGAGAATATAAACCATTTTCCCAGGCATATATAGTTTGTCGACTGGTTCCAAGAAGCTCTGCGAGTTTAACTGATGTAACTTTTTTTAGCTTTTTCAGCTTTTTAAATTTTTCTCCATAAAATTTCATATGTAAAAATTCTTTACGTTTAATTGTTTTTGTGATTTAAAAAGTAAATATACTTTACATATTCTTGCTTTGCAAATCGTCTTTTTTATGGAATTAGTTAGTTTTTTGTGTCAAGTTATTAATACAAAGACAGTCAAAAAAATAAGAATTAGTAAATAGAAGTTAAATATTGGAATATATACTATTTAAATAATTTACACTTGTTTTGCTAGCAATTTTTAAAAATAGCTGTGCTCGTCGTCAAAAGTTTTGTGGTGATGGTCATAATAGAATAAGTTGACTTTAAAATTTAATTACTATAAGAGTTCTTTTCTTGATATGTAATTAAAGATAAACATCACTTTAATTTATTTTAAAAAAATAAGGAGATTACAATGGATTTATCACAGATGTCGGAATCTGCTTGCTACAGCAGACGCTTTAACAAGATTTTTGTAATTGAAATGATGGAACGTTTCGGTTTCTATGCTTTCAATATAATTATCGTAATGTTTTTTGTAATGCAGTTCAACTTACCTAAAAGCACAGCTTACAGTTTATTTGGCGCTTTTTCAGCTTTACTGTACATTTTTATTCCAATCGGTGGCTGGGTTGGAGACTCATATTTTGGAACAAAACGTACTATTATGCTTGGTGGTTTAGTGCTTTTGGCCGGATATATTATTCTTGCATCTTCTATGTCAATAGAATTAGTCTACATAGGAATGGCTACAATTATTGTAGGTAACGGACTGTTCAAGTCAAATCCTGCATCACTTCTGTCTAAAATTATTGAAAGAGGAGATACTGCTAAACGTGATTCAGCTTACTCTCTTTACTATATGTCTATCAATGTCGGTTCAATTGCTTCACAGATTATATCTCCTTTTGTTGCTCATAAATTTGGCTGGCAATATGGATTCGGAGTTGCTGCATTGGGACTTGTTATAGGAATTATTAATTTTTATATGGGCAAAAAATATTTCAAAGGTGTCGCTTCAAAAGCCGATGAGTTAAAATTCAGCTTTGTAAAACTTGCATTAGTCTTAGTTGCTTCAGTTATTTTAATTGCATTATGTTCATTTCTTTTAAATTATGTGACTTTCACAAACAATTTAATGCTAGGCCTTGTTTCAGTCGGTTTTTTATTCTTTTTTATACTTGGATTAAAACAGAAAAAAGGTGACAGAGCCAAAATGATTTCTTCTTTAGTTTTAATTGCTATGGCTATAGTTTTTTATTCTCTATATAATCAGATGTTTACCTCATTGACTTTCTTTGGAGCTCAGAATACTGTACATACTATATTTGGTATTCCTGTTTACCCTGAACAATATCAGCTCTTAAATCCTGCAACAGTCGTAATATTTGCTCCAATTTTAGCGATGATTTATAGATGGCAGGGAAGAAGAAATCAAAATATGAAAATAACAACTAAGTTCACACTTGGTTTACTTATTTCATCTTTTGCATTTTTAATACTTGTTCCTTCAATGTATTTTTCAAACGGGCATGGGATAATTTCATCCAACTGGATTGTTGCTGCATTTTTTGTTATTTCAATAGGTGAACTGCTGGTTTCTGCTCTTGGTGCTTCAATGGTTTCGCAGTTAGTGCCTGAAAAGTTCATGGGCTTTGCAATCGGTATGTGGTTTGTAGCTATGGCAATGGCAGGTGTTACAGGCGCCATGGTTGCTAATATGACTCAGCCATCTTCGGCTCCTATGACTCCAGTACAGTCACTGCCTGTTTACTGTCATGCTTTCCTTCTTATCGGAGTAATGACTCTTTGTGCAACAGTATTAATGTTTATTGTTAAACTGATTCTTGATAAATATATTTATACAGGAAACAAAATAGCAGCATAAATTAATATTTAGATATATTACATGAGGCTATACAAGAGCAGTTTTGCTGTATAGCCTCTTTTTGTTGCTTATAATAAATTAAACTTTGTAGGGATTATTCAAAACGTTTTTTTTTGAAAAAATATTTGAACTTTTTAAATTTTCCTCCAAAATCACAGAATTACTTTTAATTGACATTTTATATATGATACGACACTAGGTTGTTCTTAAAAAAGGTGAGATTAGTTAGAATAATGCTAATCATAATAAAAAAACAAAAAAATACCTCCGGTATTATATAAAATTTCAGGGGATATCAATGAAAAATAAAACTATGACTAATTTTTTAAAGGCTGGATCAGCAGCTGGAATAGTGATTATTGCGCTAATAATATATTTTGTGTTGGTTAATAGTAAGCAGGCACCAAAGCAGGACAATTCCAGAAAAGAGAGGGTATGGCAGTTGACCTGTGTTCCAATAAAAGATGATTCCGTTAGACTTGAAGTGGATTCATATGGTACTGTAAGATCAGGAAAGACCCTCTCGATAAGTTCATTAGTTAAAGGTAAAATTGCTGAGGCAATAAACGATCTGAGGAATGGTTTAATAGTAAAAAAGGGACAGATAATATTTAAAATTGATGATACTGATTATAGGCATGAACTTGATATGGTAAACTCAAAAATAGTTCAGATAAAAACTGAAATCAGTGATAAAGAACTTCAGATTAAAAATGAAAAGCTTTTACTGGAATCTGCTGCAACTCAAAATCAGCTTGCTACTAAACAACTGCAAAGGTATCAGCTGCTTGAAAAGAGAAATGTTATTTCCCATGAGAAGATGGAATCCGAAAAAATTGATGCTGAAGAGTTCAAGTCTGACTTGATTAGCACCGGCAATAAGTTTGATTCTAACAAAATCATGTTAAATAACCTGAAAGCAAAACTTAAATACGCAGAGACACAGAAAGAAGTAGCAGAGCTAAATGTTGATAGATGTACTATAAAAAGCCCCATTGATGGAAGGGTAGAAAACCTGAAATTTGAATCTGGAGAATATGTGACTGCAGGTGAAGTTATGCTGGATATCGTTGACGACAATGATCTTGAAATCCCTATTTCAATAAGTATTGATGATGCGGCAAACATATTTAAGTTTTCAGAAGGAACACCTGATTATAGTCATTGGTTTAGTTTTGCAAAAACGCTGCCTGTAAAAATTGAATGGAACACAAACAATATACAAACTGTATGGAATGGTAAAATTATAGGTATAGAAAAATATGACAAAGATACAAGAACAGTGGTTTTGCTGGTAAAGGCCGAAAAGAAAATTTCGGGCAGTACAGATCATGTTCCCCTAGTAGAGGGAATGTTCTGTAAAGTATCTCTTTTTGGCAGGAAGATTAATAATGCAATGAGAGTTCCATTGAGTGCTCTTCAGCTTGACGGCTATATATATACCGTACACAAAGGAAGACTGGTTGGCTATATGGCTAAAGTCATTCAATATGGAATTTCTACAGCTGTTGTATCTGTAAAGAAAATAAATAAAGGTTCAAGCCTTGTAGTACAGAAGTTGCCTCAGGGAATAGCAAAAGGCGCAAAGGTTGAAATGTTAAAACCCTTTGATTCAGCTAAAGATGGAGATATGTAAAAATGATAAAAGGCCTAATAAAATTTTTATTAAAAAACTATCATATAGCAACAATCCTGTTAATAGTTGTATTCATTGTAGGGTATTTTTGTGCTTCAAAACTTGATGTTATGGGCGATCCTAATATTACTTTCGATCAGATAGATATTAGTGTGGACTACCCCGGGGCTCAGCCTAAGGAGGTTGTAGATGGAGTAGCACTTAAAGTAGAAAATGCTATATCAGAAATTTCCGGGATCAAATACTACGAAACAAATGTGACAGAAGGTAACTGTGATATATCAGTTTATATAAAGGACGGATTCGATCTTAAAAAAATCAAAGACAAAGTAGAGGAAAAAATAAATGCTATTGATGATTTTCCCGGAGATGTGGAAAAACCAGAAATTACAATTCCTAATTCAGGGAGCGGAATTGCTTATTTCTTTATCTATGGTGATGCAACCAAACGTCAGCTTCGGGATATTGCGCTTGATCTGAAAGAGCAATTGAACAGCCTGCCTGATATTCCAAAGGTTGAAGTAGAAGGTATTGGCGATCCTGAAATAAATATCTCTGTTTCTGATGAAGTTCTGCGGAAATATAATCTTGATATTAATGAGATCAGTAATGCTATTGAAAGGTCAAGCCTTGATGTTTCTGCCGGCGATATTCAAACTGAATCTGAAAGTTTCAAAGTGTCTGTAGAAGGTAAAAAACTTAATGCAGAAGATTTTTTGAACATACCGGTAATTTTAAAAAATGGAACTGTGCTCAGGTTGGGTAAAATTGCAAAAATAAGGAATATAATTCCTGAAAATGATTATGAATATATCGTAAACGGTTATCCGGGAATTGGAGTTTTTGTTTGGAAATTAAATGATGTTCATGGAAATAATCTAAAGATTGCACAGAGTGCTATAGCACTTTTTGATAAGTATAAAGCAACCTTACCTCCAACATTGAAAACTGTTACATTTAACGGTACTGATCATATTAGAAACAGTTTAGTGATGCTGCTTGAACACGGTTTGCTGGGTTTGTTTTTTGTTCTTATTATTTTGTGGTGTTTCATGGGAAGTAAGCTTAGTTCCAGGATTGCTTTGGCTGTACCGTTCTCCCTAATGGGAACAATGATTATATTCTATATTTTCAATATCAGCATTAATATTATATCGATGTTTGGACTTTTGATGGTAACAGGTATTGTTGTCGATTTCGGGATAGTCGTTGCTGAGTCGTTTTATGTTAGAAGTGCTAGGAGAATGGATATTGAAAGCGCTGTGATTGAAGGTACGGAGCATGTATTTCTTCCTTTACTCGTGGCATTGTTATGTAATATCCTAGCTTTTATGCCGATTCTTTATCTCAATGGTGCTATGGGTAAACTTATGTCAGATATTCCCAAAGCAGTGATTATAACGTTGATAATTTCTTTTTTTCAGGCGTTTATAATACTTCCGGTTTATCTGAGAAAAGTTAATGCTTCAGAAGTGGATTCAGAATGGGGGAAAATTGGAAGATTTACATTAAAAATAAATAATTGTTTTAATCAGGGAATAGATTCTGTTATAAACAAAGTATATAAAAAGCTTCTGCTTTCTTTATTAGCCTGGAGATATACAGTCCTGGCTGTATGCCTGATGATAATAATATTGATATTCGGTTTAATCAACAGTGGTATTATAAAATATGTTTTTCTGCCCAAAGGAGGGGCATTACAGATCAAATCAGAAATTCAAATGCCATACGGTACACCATTTAGTACATCGAAGATCATTGCGGATAAGGTTTATAATGGTTGGCTTAAAACAGTAAAAGAATTTAATCCTGATAACAATTCTGATTTTTATAAAATAATGGATATTAATGTTTCTTCACGTAGTATATCAGCCAAGGTTTTTTTCTATCATCCCATGGAACCTGAGTTTTTAAATAAAATAACCAATTATTGGGGAAAACAGGTTGGAGTGATACCGGGAGCAGAGAAGAGTACTTTTGAAATAAAAAGAAATGTCGGTATGGGAAATCCAATTGCAGTTAATATTTATGGTGATGACGATGAAAAACTCTATGCTGCCGCGTTAAGTTTAGAAGATAAGCTTGAGACTTATAATGGAGTAAAAAACGTATACGTATCATATAGTTTTGGAGAGGATGCATTTGTAATAAAACTTAAACCTCTTGCTGATTACCTGGGATTAACGAACAGTCAGATAGGAAGTCAGATCAGAAGCGCATTTTATCATAAACAGGCTGTTAATATACAAAAGAAAGACGGTGAGTTAAGTGTAAATATCAGCTACTCTGAAGATACTTCAAAAAAGTCTGTTGCAAGCCTTTCCAATATGCAGATTGAAACTGCAACAGGAAAATATGTTCCACTGAAATCAATAGCAGATATTACTATGGAGCCGAGTCCCAGTTCTATAAACAGGAAAGATGGTAAAAGCACCATATATGTGGGTGCCGGAATTGAACCCGGTATAGCTAATGCTGCTGAGATAATGGCTGATTTAAAAAATAACTTTTTTCCTGTTTTAAAATCTAAATATAATATAACTTTTACCCAGGAAGGGGAAAGCAAGGAATCAAGCACTGTGTTTGCTTCTTTGTCAATGTCAATACCGCTTGTGCTGATGGCAATGTATTTTATCCTGGTTATGATATTTAAATCATATATACAGCCTTTACTTGTACTGATCACTATTCCCTTAGGGATGGTCGGGTCTTTTATCGGGTTATATATTATTGGTATTCCTCTATCTATTCTGGCTATTTTCGGGATTGTGGCAATGAGTGGAATTGTTGTGAATAATTCCATCGTTTATGTTAATGAAGTTAACGGGTGTATGAGCTCCGGCCTGAAATTTACTGATTCATTACTGGAGTCAGGGTGCAGGAGGTTTAGACCGGTTCTTTTTACTAAACTTTGTACATTCAGTGGTCTTGTGCCTCTTATGTTTGTTTCGGGTACAATTACACAGCTAATAGTCCCAATTGCCGTTGTTATTGCTTTTGGTGTATTATTTACAATATTTGTAACTCTATTGGTTTTACCATGTGTTATTTATATATTAAATGATGTTAGAAGAACTATATTCTTTGTCAGATTCTCGAAACATGCAGTGAGAGAACAGGTTGAACCTGCTTATATCGAAAGACGATAATTTGTTTAGATAAAATCATATTATTATTATTTACTCAAGTTTTGCAGTTCAAATTTAATTTGGATGTTCATGTTGTGTTTGCAGGGATTATATTCTTACCGGAATCAAGGATATTTTCGGTCCTTTAATGAGTGAACATGTTTTTGCTTATATTCTGGCTGCAGAGAGAAATCTTTTTGAAACCAGGGATAATCAGAAAAATAAAATATGGAAAGAAATTCCCTATAGAAGTCTTCAAAATTTACATCTCGGAGTTTGCGGTTATGGTTCTATAGGTAGACATATTGCTTCAACTGCAAAATATTTCGGAATGAAGGTTTCAGCTTTTAAAAGATCAAAGATCAAGGATTGTTCTGTTGACTTTATATATTCAGGTCCGGATGAATTTAAAGATTTTCTTGCACCATTGGATTATTTGGTGATTATTCTCCCAAAAACAGAAAAAACTACCGGAATTATTAATTCGGAAACATTGTCTTTTATGAAGGCTGATTCTGTAATTATTAATGTTGGAAGGGGGAATGCAATTGTCGAAAAAGATTTAGAGGAAGCTTTGGAAAAAAACAGAATTAAAGGTGCGGTTCTTGATGTCTTTAATAAAGAACCGTTACCTCAGGACAGCAGATTATGGTTGATGTCCAATGTTTATATTACGCCTCATATCTCTGCGTACTCTTTTCCTGAGGACATTGTAAAAAAATTTGCAGATAATTATAAAAGATTCTGTAATAAAGAATCCTTAAAGTACCTGATAGATTTTGAAAGAGGATATTGATCTATAATCTGTTGGATAAATTATCAAGAAATAGTAACTACTCACGTGGTATAAATATTAATTCTTAGTTTTATATATTTTAGCATGTAATTTAAAAAATCTCTTTATATTTGATAATCATGAGTACGAATAGCTACATACTATTAATAAAAGAAAAAGGTAAACAGATAAACGAGCTTATGAGTAAGGTAACTTTTCTTTTTGCTGAAATAGAGAAACTGAAAGAAGAAAACTGCCTACTTAAGCTTTAAAATCAGGAATTAAGTTTTTCAGTTTCTCTATTTTTCTCCATAAAATCTTATATGTAAATATTCTTTACTATTATTTGTTTAATGACTTTAAGTGTAAATATACATTACATATTATTTTTTGTAAATAATATGTTTTTATAGAAAAGAGAAGTTTGAGGCATCATATTAAGTGCCATGAAAAGAACAATGAAAGTTCAGACAAGTAAAGAACAATATAGAAGAAGAGGGAGTGGTTTAAATGAAAAAGTTATTAGTTGTTTTAGCAGTTTTAGTATTAACATCATCTGTTTTTGGTGCAGTATTGAATGCTGATCCGTATCCGGGAATGTCTGTGATATGGACAAATATTACTTTTAATAATAGAACAGCAAGTCAATATACTTTTATAGTAAAGAATATGGATGATAAGTACAGTTACAGTGCTTCATATAATAGAAATCATTTGGATTCTTTAAAAGATTACACATATCAGATTAATCCTAATTCTATTGATGATAAATTAAGATTTACAATAGCTATTTTTAAAGTAACAACCAAAGATGACCCAAATCCATATAAGCTTACAATAAAAGATGCGAATGGATTGGAAAATAACTATATTTCCTATTGCAATGAGCATGGACAACTGTTTTTTGTAATAGATCCGACAGGCAAAAATCAGATAAAAAACATCACTGTTAATGCTGAAATGCCTATTCCTGATCCCGATGGTTCTGATCAGTACTATGGAAAAACAATTTTTAATATTGTGAATTCAGATTCTCAAAATATATAATTACAAGTTTTTTAATTAGATAGTTTTTAAACAGCTGTTGGAAATTGTGATATCTTTTTTAACAGCTAACTTTTTAGAGGGATAAAATGAAAAAGATAATTATTTTAATTACCAGTATTATTCTGGTTTCAGTTACAGCTTGTACTGTGAACAGTAAATCATTAAATATTGAAAAAGAAAAGGTTTCGGCTGAAAATTTGAATTTGAATGAAGAGAATAATATACCGGTTGATATATGTTGTGGAGCACAATATGATGTTGGCTTTTATGTTGCTGCACATCTAAAACTTTATGATGTAGCGATATGTGTTTATGATAAAGACTATATAACTGCTATGAAAAAAGCACATAAAGAATTGGGTATTGATAATACAAGAATCAAAGAAGAAACACCATATCTATCAAAAAAGTTAACGAAATACTGGAAGGTTCATAGATTGGTCAGAGTACCTGTTTATTTTGATAACTTTAAGGATACAGAAGTTGCATATGATTTGCTGCTTGGAAAAGTAAAAGTTAACGACTCAAATAAACACGTATGGAAAGTATTACAAAATAACATGTTAAAATTGTACCCTTACTTGGATAAATTTTCAGGTGAAGAGAAGATTGTAGCAGAGAAACTTGTTGATCTGATTGAATATGAATATTATCATTTTTATGAAAAGTATTTTGAATTGAATAAAGAAGCTTTTACAAAGAGAGTTCAGGTTTTCAAAACAACATGGCAAAAAGAATATGAACCGGCATTAAAAGTATTAAATGCAAATTCACATTCATTAAAGAAAGTTGAGATTATACTTACACCGGCATTGCAGGTTCATGGCAAAAGTTTCAGGGTTATTAACGGAATTGGCAGGGTTGCAACACTTTTGCCTGAGAATAACGAAGAGCTTCAAAGGGGTTTAGTTAATGCATACCATGAAATGTGTCATGGTTTTTCTGATAAGATTGTTTACAAAGAAATGAATCTTGATAGAAATAAAATGAGTTTTAAAGGAAGTGAACAGGGTAGTGATATTCATAGTTTGATAGAAAATGCTGCAGATCAAACTATGTATTTAGGACTTAAATATGGTAATCCTGAGCTGCTTAACTATTTTTTTAATAAGACTACTTATGGTAATTTATCATGGATGCTTAAATATAATGCATTTAAATCTAGTTTTGAATTGGCAGGCAGAAATCTTTCTGAAAAAGAAATAAACGAACTGGTTGAGAAAATGAAAATTGACCCGGTTGGAACTTCAAAATATATTTATGCCAAGGGATTATTAATTAACCCTAAAGTAAATAAAGTTTTATTAGGTCTTGTAGCAAAGAATTAAACACAAGAAGGTTAAAGTATGAAAAAATACTGGTTTAAGGCTAAAAAAACAGGTTGGGGTATATCTGCTCCAATTAGTTGGGAAGGGTGGATTGCTTTTGTTGTTTTAATATTATGTATACTTTTGGAAATCCATTTGACGGATATTAATACTCTAAATGGTATATTTATGATTTTATTTGAAATAATTATTACAGTTACAATTTTCTTTTTTGTCTGCAGAAACAGAATTGAGAAGTAACTGAATTCGTATAAGTTGGTGGAGATTAATATGAAATATGAATGTTTAAAAAATACTGCTATAGAAGAAATATATGATACATTCATTGATGCATTTTCTGATTATCAGGTAAAAATTGATATGTCTTTTGAAAAATTTCAGAGTATGATGATTAGAAGAAGCGTAGATTTCTCAAGCTCTATGGGAGTTTTTGATAATGGTCAGTTAGTTGGTTTTATTCTTAATGGAAAAAGAAAAATCAGTAATAAACTTATAGCATATGATTCCGGTACAGGGGTACGTCGAAAGTATCAGGGAGAAAAATTGGGAAAGCAAATGCTTTACGCTAATATAGAATTTTTGAAAGCTAATTCTTTTGATAAATATTTATTAGAAGTTATCACAAATAATGAGAAGGCATTTAATCTTTATAAAAATTTTGGTTTTAATGTAACAAGAAAGTTTAACTGCTTTAAAAATAATTTAATGAATTTTGATGAAACTGATACTAGCACTGTTTATGTCGAAGAAATAGGTATTTTAGCTATAAAAAGAGCTGAATTAGTTGATTATTTTGATTTTGAGCCTTCCTGGCAGAATTCTATTGAATCAGTAAAAGAAGATTTTCCTAATTTTACTATGTTTCAGGCTGCACTTAATAAACAGGTTGTTGGTTATGGAATTATTGAACCTAAAACAGGTGATATTCCATTCTTATCTGTAAAAAGAGAATTTAGAAAGATGTTTGTTGGTGCTGCAATATTAAAGAGGCTTAAAGAAGAAACAACTGCTTCCAGTTTGTCAGTGCTTAATATTCCATCTGATTGTGAGTATATCAGTTCTTTTTTGGAAAAGCATAATTTTAAAAATTTTGCACAGCAATATGAAATGGAATATTATTTCTAATATGATTTTGTTTGTTACTTTAAGAAAAGAAGCATACTTATTAAATAATGAAAGGCAGTTATACCTATTCTCAGTAGAAAGAATATGGTAGAAACTGCCTTTTTAACTGCTTAGTTGTTGAGTTTCATTTTATCAAGCAGTTTGTTATATTGAGTCTTCAAGTCGTCAAATGTTTTTTTAGATTTACTGACTGCTGCATCCCATTTATCTTCTGATTGATTCTTCAAATCATAAACATTTTGTTGAAGTTTATCATAGTTATCTTCGAGATAGTCAACTGATTGATCATATTTTTCAGAAACTTTTGGCTTAAGGGCATCTATTTTCTGTTTCATATCCTGCATTTTTGCGCTAATAACTTTCTCATATTCCGCTTTTTTCTGATCAAAAGTTTCCTTAGAATCAGAGTAAGTGTCAGCTGCAGCATCTTTCATACTATTATAATATTCATTAGTTGCTTTTTTTACTTTGTCATAAGTAGAAGGATCCTGTTGTGTATTAACTGTATTTTGTGTACTGGCTGTTGATTGGCTTTCTTCTGTTTGTGTTTCTTTTGAGCAACCTGTAGCTGTAAGGACAAACATTATTAATGCCATTGATAAGATCGATATAGTAGTTTTCATTATTAAATTTTCCTTTTTTTATATTTAAAAATAAAAATGATATATAACATAGTTTCTTAAATTCTAATTCGCAATTTAATTCTTACAACATTAGTTATTATTGTAAGGGTAAGTATATAAGAGGTATTTTTTGCTTTTGGCTTATTTTGCTAAAAGCAACCTCGATAATTAATTAATCTTCTTTTTGGTCTGCTGCCTGACAGAAGAGGTGAATCTGTATTGGCAATATCATCATTTGTAGTTACTTTTTGGAGTAATATTGATAAATTTGAGCTAGGTATTTATAATGATAGCAATAAAAGAAATGGATATATTGAAAATTTTGTTTTTGCTAAAAATTTGCAGCAATGCTTATGAAATATTAAATATGTGTAATTCATAAGGAGACGACTATGGCTATTATTATAAAAAACATTCAGACACTTGTTACAATGGACAGTAGTGTTGGAATTAAAAACAACATTGATTTACTAATTGAAGAAAATAAAATTTCAAAGATTGCTAAAAATATAGAGGTTCCAAATGGCGCAAAAGTTATTGATGGAACTGGAAGAGTGGTTTATCCGGGGTTTATTAATACTCACCATCATTTTTATCAGTCTTTGACTAGAAATATTCCTGCCATACAAAGCGTTAAATTATTTGACTGGCTTATTATGCTTTATGAAATCTGGCGTGAGCTTGATGAAGACTTTGTTAAGGCAAGTACCCAAATTGCTGCAGGGGAACTACTGTTATCAGGGTGTACTACAAGTACAGATCATTATTATGTTTTTCCACAAAAAGCTTCAGATAGACTTTTTGATCTTGAAATTAGAACTGCTGCAGATATGGGTATTAGATTTTATCCTAACAGAGGAAGTATGAGCTGTGGGAAATCACAAGGCGGTTTGCCTCCTGATGATGTTGTTCAAACTCCTGATCAGATAATGGAAGACTGTGATCGAGTAGTATCTAAATACCATGATCCTGATCCGTTTTCTATGTGTAGAATCATAATTGCTCCTTGTTCTCCGTTTTCTGTTACTACTGAATTGTTGAAATTGTCTTCAAAATTTGCAAAGGAGAGAAAGCTTTTATTACATACTCATTTATGTGAAACTAAAGACGAAGAAGATTTTTGTCTCCAAAAATTAGGTAAACGCCCGTTAGAATATATGGATGAATGTGGCTGGGTTGGCAATAATGTGCATTATGCACATGGTATTTTTTTTAATGATGATGAGATAAGAGTATTGGCCGAAACAGGTACAGGTATTTCACATTGTCCTGCTTCAAATATGAGATTGGGCTCAGGGATTTGCAGGGTACCTGAATTGCTTGAGGCAGGAGTAAAAGTTGGACTTTCTGTTGATGGAAGCGCAAGTAATGATTCAGGTAATTATGTTAGAGAAATGCAGCTGGCACTTTTAATTCATAGAATCGGTACCGGTGTTGATTCTATGACTCCTCAGGATGTTTTACATATTTCTACTATTGGTGGTGCACAGATATTAAACACACCTGAAATAGGGGTGATTAAAGAAGGCAATGCTGCAGATATTGCTATATTTAACCTCAAGAAATTGGAATATGCCGGAACAATGTCTGATCCTGCTTCATCGATAATCATGTGTGGTGGAGGAACAAGAACTGATTATACAATAGTAAATGGTAAAATTGTAGTTGAAGATGGCATCCTTATTAATATTAATGAAGCTGAATTATTTGATAGAGCTAATGAAATTACAGCAAAACTTTTAGAAAAAACATCTAAAAAAACAGGTGTTGATTATTATAAAAAATAAAGTTGTTGAGGGTAACAAATGAGAAGTGCATTGATAGTTGTTGATGTTCAAAATGATTTCTGTATTGGAAGTTTAGCTGTTCCTGGAGCGCCTGAAATAGTTCCTGTTATTAACAGTTTGATGGAGAGATTTGATGTTATTGTAGCTTCGAAAGACTGGCATCCTGAAAAACATATCTGCTTTATAACACAGCACTCTGATAAAAATATAGGAGATGTGATAACTGTTGATGGAATAGATCAGTTAATTTGGCCCGTTCATTGTGTGCAGAATAAAGAGGGAGGCAGATTTTATAAAAGCCTTAATAAAGAAAAAATTAACCAGGTAATTTATAAAGGAACAAATAAAATGGTTGATAGTTATTCTGCATTTAGAGATAACAAAAAGGAAAGTTTTAATGGGCTTCACAGTTATCTTCAAAACAAAGGTGTTACAAAAATATACATAACTGGATTGGCTACAGATTACTGTGTTAAATTTACCGCGTTAGGGGGAGTAGAACTTGGATATGAAACTTTTTTAATAAAAGATGCCGTAAGGGGTGTTAATCTTAGTTCAGGAGATTCAGCTAGAGCAATCGAAGAAATGAAAAATGCCGGAGTCAAAATTATTTCAAGTAAAGAGTGTTGAAGTTAACTGAAAATTAATCTTAAGCATCTATTTGTTGTTGTGAATAGTTGGATGACAAGATAAAGTTTAAATTCAAAATTTTAGCTTGGCGGAGCTGGAGTTTTAGTTAAAATATTTTTAATGTTTTGCCATATACATTCCAATTGCATATCCAAAAATTGTTAGAAAACCTAATAGAACAAGAATATATGTAGAAATGTTTTCTTTTAGATTAATTTTTCCTGTTGTGTATACTTGGTAGACTGCAGGAAGGAGAAAAATTAACGCGGCAATACATGGTGCAGTTAAAGTTCCCAATATAAGTATTATTTTTAAGTTAAAAACTGCTATTCCCCATAAAATGACAAAGATAATTATTGAAGATGTTATATTAAGGTGGTGTCTGGTTAGTTTTTTATGCGTACCTGGTTTCAGTATGCCGATAAATTGTCTCAAACCTTCGTTAAAAGATTCCAGGGTTCCGAGAAATACTCCCAAAAAAGAACTTAGTATCGCAGCTACAGCAATTATAGGTCCTAAATAATGTATAAAACCTATTTTAAACTTTGAGGAGATAACAGCAACTGCAGATATATTTTCTTTTGCAGCATCGGCTATGCTGGCACTGTCTACAGCTAGAACACAAGAATATATGAAAAAGAGTGTGAAAAAAGCTATAGCTAAAGTTCCAAGAAAAATATTCCTGTTAATCTTTTTCTTAATTGTAGATTGCGAATTTGTGTTAAGCTTATAATAAATCGACATTTGTGAAATAGCCTGACTGAAGTTCATAGAAAAAATAAGAATCGGGAAAACCATAAGGAAACCATCAAGTATAGATTTTAAAGTAATGCTTTTTATATCTAGATTTCCGATATTCCAATAAGGAATAAGACTGCATGAAATAATTAGAAGACTTATTATTAACGGGTAGATTATAAATGACATTAAACTAAGCATGAGTTTTCTACTTGTAATCATTACCGCTATAGGAACAAAAAGAACAAGAAAGGAAAACCAAGGGACCTGTGAAAGGTTTGTTTCTGTAACATTGTAAACAACTAAAGCATTCCCGAATTCATGTGGTAGACTTACTGCATAAGCTATTATTACAGTAAAACATGTAAGAAAATAAATTATATTCGAAATGATTGCTAAAGGTTTATTAAATTTTGAATCAAAAATCTGTAAAATATTATAATCTTTTTCTTCATCAAGTAATATTTTACCAATATTTTTTTCAGCAATATATATTATAGGTACGACAATTATTGAAACAATAATCAAAGGTATAATTCCACTTATTGCTGCCTGAATAGGCAAAAAAAGTATTCCGGCTCCTATTGCAGTACCAAAAAGAACAAACACCCATTCCAAATCTTTTCTATTAAATTTTGACATAAATAATTTCCTTCAAAGCCTTTCCGTAAAATGTGTTAAAGGCAATTGTAGCAAAAAAAATGTCTTATTGCAACCTAATAGCAGCAATTTGCAATTTATAATCTATTGCTTAAGCTTAGTTGGCTTAAGTATTTGTCGAATATTTGCAGATTTTCTTTGAGGGATTTACGGCCAAAACCTATTCTGAAGTTATTATATTCTGTTCCGTATAATGTTCCTGGAAGAAGAAGAATCCCGGTATTTGTAACAAGATCATGACAGAACTCATCAATCTTTCCTTTTTTTAAAGAGGGAAATGCTATTGGCCCAGCCATAGGGGGAATCCAGTTGAAAAAGTTTCTATATTTTGCAAAAAAAGAATTAAGAGATGCAAGGTTTTCTTTTATTAAGTTCAGATTTCTATTTAGCAGAACTTCTTTATTTTTTAGAGCAATTGTGGCAAGGTATTCACTTGGAGCGCTGTTACAGATTGTTGTATAATCTTTATACAGGGCAAGCTCATTATACAGTTTTTTGTTTTGTGTTGCTAACCAGCCTATTCTCAAACCTGCAAGACCAAAAGATTTTGACATAACATTTAATGAAATGCCATTTTGAGTTAAGTCACATACTGAAGGAAGTTGTATTTCAGGATTATATTCAAGATATTTATAAACTTCATCAGAAAAGATTATAAAACCATGTTTTTCTGATAAATTTACAAGTTCTTTTAATTCCTCATATGATAGAAGACTTCCAGTTGGATTGTGGGGAAAGTTAATTATTAGAAGTTTTGTATTACTTTTAATATTGCTTTTTATAAAATCAATATTAAACATCCAGTTTTCTTTTTCATAGGTGTGCCATAGAGTTATTTCACAGCCTATGGAGTTTGCTATTTCATATAATGATTGATAGCATGGAGTGGGAACTATTATATGATCTCCTTTTTCAAGTATTACATTCATTGTGTTGAATATTGCTTCTTCTGCTCCTGTGTGGACAAGTACTTCATCCTGTTCAATGTTTGTGTATAGCTTGCTTATTTCGTGCCTAAGTTGAGGATTTCCCTGTGATTCTGTGTATCCTAACCATAGCTTTTTAAAATCAAGTTCATAATTATTATCCAGTTTTAGCAGATCATCAATTGATAAGGCTTCACAATCAGAACTGCATAGGAGATATGGCGCATTGAATTCGTATTTTGCAAAATATCTTTCCAATTTGAACGGTTTGATATACATTTATTAATTTCCCTTTAAGTCCTATTTCTCATTAGTTTTTCTAATTCTTCTTCTTTTTTATATTCTAAACTTAAAACAGCATTGTAGGGATTACCATCCAGATTTAATAATTTTGCTATCGCCGGTTCTGTTTTTAAGCCGTTTATTTTCAGATGTCTAATTTTATCGCAAAAGTTTTTCCCTCCGATATCTATTAGACGTTTCATTATACTTAAATGTCTATATGCGTTCTGTTTTTCTACAGGAAGTGGTGATGCATATATTTCAAATTCAAAATCTTCAATAATTATTCTGTAGATGTTCTGCTGTTTTCTATTTCCAGTGTTTAGATATTCAATATTTTGCCAGTTCATATTGTTTCTTATATTCAATTAAAAGGTTATTGATAAGCATATGTAGAATAATTTATATATGCTTATCATTGTTGCAAATAGAAATTTTATTTCTAATAGAAAAGACTTTGATGAATAAAATATATAAGTTGTTTATGTATAAGTGAATAGGGAAGATAGAAAATAAGATAGGAAATAGGATAAAGAGATATTTAGTTTTTCAAGTAAAACTTAAATTGCTGCTATCTTATATTTTTTAGTAGAAAAAATTTGTATATTCATATATTTTTTTGTTAGTCTCAATCTATTTGATAAAAGAACTAAAATTTTGATATTTTAGGATGTTGAATATGAAAACGCATATTTTTCGGCTTGTTGAAGGAGTTGATTTAAAATTATTTCTAAGTGATTTTATAAAAGAAAATAAAATCTCTTCAGGGTGTATTTTGTGCAGTGTTGGAAGTTTAAAACATCTTAATATTCGTTTAGCTGATGAGAATAATATTTTAACTAAAGATCAGAAATATGAAATTTTATCTTTAAACGGTACATTATCTCAGGATGGAATTCATCTACATATTTCAGTAGCTGATTCAGTAGGAAATGCTTTTGGGGGACATTTGCTTGACGGTAATATTGTTTACACTACAGTGGAGTTGATTATTGCAGAAATTGAGAATAGGAAGTTTAAACGGGCTTTTGATAGACAAACAGGGTTTAACGAGTTGGTAATTGAATAATATATTATGCTTGAGGAGGTAAGTTATGAAATATACAAAAAAAGTATGGATCCCAGCCCTGATTATAGTTCTTTTAGTTATTGTAGCTGTTGGGTTTGCTTTTATTAATTCTATATATAAACCCGATAGAGTATTAGCAAATGAATCTAGTAAAATTCATAAAAGTGTAGTAAAGGCAGATAATAATGGAAATAATATTACAAAGGCGCCTGATATGGATGGTATAGAAACAGATGCTATGCTAAAAGATATTAACGAACATGGTGGTATTGCAAATCTGGACTCTATCAAAACATCTTCGACTATTGATGATGATGTCATAAAAACAACAGAAAAGAAACCTGTAGAAAAAGATGACATTGATGATTTTGTTAAACTGTCTGGAGTTGATAATAATGATTCTGATACCAGCAAAAAACCTGATAAAGCTTTTAATAGAAATAAATCTGGAAATGACTTTGCGAATGATATGTCTGTGGGAATAGAAAAAGGTGCTGATTTTGATGTTCAGCCAATGATAAAAAAGCAAACTGTAATAAATTTAACAGAAACATATAAAACACCCTATTTTACTGTAAAATTTCCTGCTGCGGAGTGGGAATATGCTGAAGGTAAAAGTATGGATTTACCTAGTTTTGTAGATATTCCCAGGAAGACAGCGGTTGCAACTGTAGAGTTTTTAAACAAAAAAAATGGAAATTCTATTTTTCTGCATATTTCACATAGCGGAGGGGCGGATTTAAACAAAATGACTCCCGCTGAAACAAGAAATTATTTAAGATATATTTACAATGATGCCAGAATCGAAAAAGTGCCTATTGAATTTATTAATAATATGAGGTTTGCTGTTTTAAAATTTGTTCCCAGAAATAATAAATTATATTTGGTAAAGCAGTACCTCACAACAAAAAGTAACTATCTTTACTGCATTACTTTTATTGAAAAGAAAACATCTGAAATTAATCAGAAAATGATAAATGAAGTTTTGGGCTCTATGCTTGTGAAGTAAAATTAACAATAATAAAGTATTCAAACAACAATATGAAAATTCAAGTGCATACATGATAGTTATTATGAAAAGCAGTTTAGTTTTATTAGAAGCATAAAAATAAAATTTCTGCTGGTTTGTTTTTAGATTTGCTCTTTGAAATTTAAATAAGATTGATGGGGGATATTTTGAAAGTAATAGTAGATTTTTGTGTTATACCTATGGGGGTTGGTGTTTCTGTGTCAAAGTATGTAGCTGAGAGTGAGCGTATACTTAAGAAAGCAGGTCTTAAGACTATTTTACATTCTTACGGTACGAATGTAGAAGGCGAGTGGGAAGACGTTTTTGCCGCAATTAAATTATGTCATGAAAGAATTCATGATATGGGGGCCCCAAGAATTTCTACAACAATACGTCTCGGTACACGTGTTGATAAAAAACAAACAATGTTTGATAAAATAAAAAGTGTAAACGAGTTAATGGTTAATGATTAATGGACTTTTTTTGTCCAAAGATTAGCTGAAGATATTTTATAGTTGTTTTTTTGTTATAAAAATACATAATATGTAGTTAATATTTTAGCTGAATGGGAAGAGTTTATGAAAGAGAAATATCACTGGTGGCAGACAGGTATTATTTACCAGATATATCCGAGATCATATATGGATAGTAATGAAGACGGTATTGGTGATCTAAATGGGATAACCGAAAGATTGGATTATATAAAAGGAATTGGTGTAAAAACAATCTGGCTGTCGCCTATGTATCCTTCTCCTATGTATGATTTTGGTTATGATGTTGCTGATTATACTGATGTTCATCCTATTTTTGGAACTATGAAAGATTTTGGCCGTCTTCTTGAAGAAGTTCATAAGCGTGATATGAAGCTGGTGTTGGATCTGGTTCCTAATCATACCTCAAGTGAGCATCCCTGGTTCAGAGAAAGTATCAGCAGCAAGAATAATCCAAAACGCGATTGGTATATTTGGAAAGATCCGGCATCTGATGGCGGCCCGCCTAATAACTGGCTGAGTTATTTTGGAGGTTCTGCCTGGGAGTATGATGAGAAAAGTAATCAGTATTATCTACATCTTTTTGTAAAACAGCAGCCGGACTTAAATTATAGGAATCCTGAAGTGCGTCAGGCGATGCTTAATGTTATGAAGTTTTGGCTTGATAAAGGAGTTGACGGTTTTAGGGTGGATGTAATAGTCTGTTTAGGCAAAGATGAACTTTTTAGAGATGAGCCAGATGATCCTGAATGGGATGGGATAGTTCCATTTATGAAACATATACATATTTATACGCTTAATCTGCCTCTTTCACATGATGTTACAAGAGATATGAGGAAATTGGTTGACAGGTATAATGATAGAATGATTGTTGGTGAAACTTATCTGCCATATGAACAGTTGATTCAGTATTATGGCAAAAACAATGATGAATGTCATATGCCGTTCAATTTTCATCTTCTTGAGGCTGATTGGAATGCTAAGATTATTCGTAATCTGGTTGATGATTATGAAGCAATTCTTCCTAAAGATTGCTGGCCTAATTATGTGCTTGGTAATCATGATCGAAAACGATTGGCCACTAGAATTGGACAGGCTCAGACTAAAGTTGCTAGCATGATGCTTCTAACATTACGTGGTACGCCTACAGTATATTATGGAGAAGAAATTGGTATGCATGATGGAGTGATTCCTCCGGAATTTATACAGGACCCTCCTGCAGTTAACCAACCTGAAATTGCAAATGAAGTCGGACGTGACCCAGTACGTACTCCTATGCAATGGAGTGGTTCAGCAAATGCAGGGTTTTCCAAAGAGGGCGTTGTGACATGGCTTCCTCTGGCTGGTGACTATAAAGAGAGAAATGTTGCCATTCAGGAAAAACTTAATATATCAGATTTATCTTTATTTAAAGCTTTGACAGAATTACGCAGCTCTGAACCTGCCTTGACAATTGGCAGTTATAGATCTGTCAATGCAGATAATGTCAATGTTTATGCTTATATACGAACTTATGAAAACTCAAAAAGTTATATGATCGTACTTAACTTCAGCAAGGAACGGTATATTCTTGATTTAAAAAATGTTGCAGGTGAAGGTACAATTATTATTTCTACTTTAATGGATAGAAAAGAGAAAACTGATCTTGCCAAGCTGTCAATTAGACCTGATGAAGGATTGATTATTGAATTTTAACTATACTAGAAACCAAGTTAGGTTTTATCGTATATAGCCAAAAACTAAAATACCTCCGGTATATTTTATGGCGGCTTATTGTGTTTTAACAATAGCTGCCTTTTTTGCTATAAAAGTAATATTGTTGAATTACAGAGATAAAGCTTCTATTGAATATCCTGTTTTGAAAGTATCTCCCGGTTGAATTGATATAATACCTGGTTTTTCTTCCAAAATTCCTGATACATCTGTGGTATCATCATGTCCATGCCATGGCTCGATACATACGTAATCGGCACCGGATTTTGACCATATCCCTAAATCAGGGGCCTGCTGCATATTAATCTTAATATTTCTATTTATAACATCGTTTTTTATAAAAATATTACGCGATTTGACATCTGAAAAAATCAAGGCATCATTATCAAATGTATGTTCATCAATCTTAATAATTTTTTCATTATCAAGGTATGGCTTTTTCTGTTTTTCCAGTAAATCATCAACAAGCTTGAGAGGGTGAAGAGTTTCATTCTCTTCGAATTCAATATAATAATCTTCCAGTTTGGTGTTGTTTAAAGGTAATGAAATTGCCGGATGACTCCCAATAGAAAAATACATAGTATTCTCATCATGATTTTCGACTTCGTAGTTAACGTGTAAAATGTTTTTTTCTATACTGTATGTTACTCTTAAAAGAAATTTGAAGGGATAAATTTTTGTTAAATCCGAATTTGATTTTAGTATTAGTGAAATTTTATCTCTATGTTGACTTTCTACTGCAAAAGTTTGTGTTGATGCAAAACCATGCTTGCTTATTTCGTATTCTTTTCCGTTGTAAATGTATTTTTGGTCTTTTAACCTACCTACAAATGGAAACAGAATGGGAGCACTTTTTTTCCAGATATCCGGATTAGATTGCCAAATAATCTCATTACCATTTATATTATAAGATTTAAGTTCAGCGCCGAAAATGTTAATTTTTACTATGCTTCGTTTTGAGATAATAATATGCATTACAGTTACCTGGTACTTTAAATAAATATTAAGTTTGGTTCAGATTATTAAGGCCTGAACTGGTATAGGGTTAAATCGTAGTTATAACCAATGTCTTGGTAATTTATAATTATAAGGTAATTGTTTGAAAAACTCTATACATGTAATACTGAAATTAAAAAATAAATAAAAAAGTTAACTAATAATTGTAGAATATTCGAAAAAGAATAACAAAACAGTATATTTAGGGCGACATTGTGGAATATCATATTTTAATATTAAGTTCATCCTCTAAATTTAGAATTTTGATTATGTGCTTATTTGCTTTAATTTAGTGACAATTAAGAGGTATGTCTATGGGCAGTTTAATAACAGTAAAGAATGTTTGTAAAACATATAAAACGGGTTCATCCAAAAGTTTTAAAGCTGTAAACAAGTTAAATTTTGATGTGGAAAAAGCCTCCTGTTTTGGTTTTCTTGGGCCAAATGGCGCGGGGAAAACTACGATGATGAAGATTATTTATTGTCGTTTAAAAAGGGATCTTGATTCAAGTAGTATTATTGATGTTTTTGGATTTGACCCCGATAAAGAACCACTCAAAATTAAATTTGCTTCAGGTGTAGTTCCACAGGAAGATAATCTTGATGAAGAGATAAATGTCTTCCAAAATCTTCTTATTTATTCTAAATTTTATGGAATGTCAAGAAAATTAGCCGAGAAAAGAATTGATGAACTATTAGAGTTTATGGAGTTGTCAGAAAAAAGAAAAGCCGATGTAAGAGCTTTATCAGGAGGGATGAAACGGCGTTTAGTTATTGCCAGAGCTCTTTTGCATGAACCTAAGCTACTTATTCTTGATGAGCCTACAACGGGTTTGGATCCCCAGGTAAGGCATACTATTTGGAAAAAGTTGAGAGAATTAAAAGCAAACGGGATGACAATTTTGCTCACAACACATTATATGGACGAAGCTTATCAAATTTGTGATAATATTATTATTATGGATAAAGGTAAAAAAATTATCGAAGGAAAACCAAAAAATCTTCTTGAAGAAAATATGGAAAAGTATGTTCTGGAGCTGATTAATAAACATCAGGAGACTTTACCTATATTAGATATCGATAAAGAAATCGTTAGAGTTGATGATTTTCATGAGCCTCCTCATTTATATTCAAATAATTTTAATGCTCTGCAAGAAATAGCTGATTCATTACAAGGTAGAGAACATTATTTGAGGCAGACTAATTTAGAAGATCTGTTTATGAAATTAACAGGGAGGAGTTTAAATGAGTTTCAGTAAGATAAATTGCAATCCTCCTAGTATGGTTTTAAGATTATTTAGTGTTTGGTATAGACATTTTAAGGTTTATACAAAGAATATATTCAGTAATGGTTTTCCTCCTTTTATGGAGCCTTTAATTTTTCTTGCAGGAATGGGGCTTGGTTTAGGTGGATATATTGCTGATATAGGTAACATGTCTTATGTGCAGTATTTAGCTATTGGTTTACCTTTAGCTTCAGCTATGTTTACTTCAGCTTTTGAATGTTCATTTGGCTCTTTTATAAGATTAGAATTTTCTAAAACATATGATGGCATGCTGACCGGACCAATTAGTGTAACTGATTTATTTATAGGGGAAATTATATGGGCCGGTACGAAAGGAGCATTTTATGCTACTGCAGTGTTAAGTGTTTTTTTGATCTGCAACGTAGCTCCTATTTCTGTTTATCTGGTTTTTATTCCTTTAGTAGGTTTTACTGTTGGTGTTATGTTTGCACCGCTATCTCTAATTTTCATGTCTTTTGTAAAGTCTATTAATACTCTTAACTTTTATCTTACAGGTTTTGTTACACCCATGTTTATGTTTTCCGGGGTAATGTTTCCTGTAGGTAATTTACCAAAATGGATGCAGATAATTATAGAATTTACGCCTTTAGTTCATGTTATTAATATTGAAAGAGCTTTGTTCTCAAATTATATATCAGCACATTTGATATGGGATTTAGCGTATTGTGTTATTTTTATCGTAATTGCTTCATATATTGCTGTGCATAGGATGCAAAGCAGGTTGATGAAATAGAATAAGGATTTATTTAATTATGAAAAAAAGAATGAACAAAAATAATATTACTTTAATAGGAATGCCCGGAGCCGGGAAGAGTACTGTAGGAATTATTTTAGCCAAAAATATATCTTATGGTTTTATTGATACTGATGTGTTAATTCAGATTAATAGACAGAAGTCTTTGCAGCAAATACTAAATGATACCGGATATCTTAATTTAAGAAAAGTGGAAGAAGAAGAAATCCTCAAATTAAATATTGAGGGACATATTATTTCTACCGGTGGAAGTGCAGTATATAGTAAAAAGGTTATGGAGCATCTGAAAAATATTTCTACAATAGTATTTCTTAAAGTGAGTCTATACGAAGTAAAAAGACGAATACATAACTTTGATTCAAGAGGAATAGCAAAAGCTGAGAATCAAACCTTTGAAGAGCTATATTATGAACGACAAATTCTATATAATAGATATTCTGATATAATTGTGGAATGCAGTGATATAGGTCAGGAAGAAACGGCTGAAAAGATTGTTGAAGAGTTAAAGTTATTAGGAAGTTAATAATATATTAACAAATACAGCAATACCTTCTTCTCGTCCGCAAAAGCCCATGCCTTCAGTTGTTTTTCCTTTTATTGATATTCTGTCTGGATTTACATTGAATGTTTTTGCCAGGTTCTTTTGAATTAGATGCGTATGTTTTGATAACCTAGGTTTCTGGGCAATTATTGTAGCATCGAGATTGTTTAAAGACCAGGTTTTTATCTGAGTATTTTCAAGTACCGTGTGGAGAAGTTCCATACTGTTAATGTTTTTATATTTTTGATCTGTATCTGGAAACCATTTTCCAATGTCACCCAATGATAATGCGCCAAGAATAGCATCTATTACAGCATGAATTAGTACATCAGCATCACTATGGCCTGCAAGTCCGTATTCATGAGGTATATTGATGCCTCCAATTATTAACTGACGCCCTTTTTCGAATTTATGTGCGTCAAATCCCTGTCCAATTCTTATTTTCACTATTAATTTTTCACTATTAATTATGAGTTATGATTACCAAGATTCGGTACATTGCCATACAGCTTTGTTTGCTGCATCCCAAGCTGCCTGTTTAATACCATTCTGCATTGCTATAAACTGATCGACTGGAACCTGATACTGGGCTGAACCAATTACCTTAGTTGTTGGAACAAGAGCTTCAGCCTGCCCTGGTATAACGACTGTAAATTCAAAAGTTAAGGCTATTTGAAAGGTACTGGTATAAAAAGTTGTACCGCTAGTTGCACTTCTAATATCTACGGCAGATTCTTTAGCTTCTATTACTCTGCCATATAAAATACAATCAGCATCATATACATTGCTTACTTTATATGCACCATCGACCTGAAACGCTTCTGCTAGAGCTCCTCTCATATATTCACTAATATTAGGAATATATGTTTCGTTTTTAACTGGAGCAAATGCTATTGATTTTATCTGTGGATTAGCAATTGAACCAACATTATAACCGCATCCTGCTAAAAGTAATATAATAAAACAGCAGCAAACCGGTAAGAGATATGTTTTTTTCACTTCAGAGTCCTTATATTTGATTTTTATATTCTTGTTCTAGTAATTTATCTTTTCTTAATGGTTCTTCAACTATTGGACGCAGCCATTTATATTCACTATTTGCAGGTATAATCAGGTTTTGTTTTTTTATTGTAGGGAAACTCTTAGTTTCATACTTACTTTTTTCTTCTGTTTCTCCAGTTTCATCTTTTTTTGTTTCCGGATATAGAGGTTCTTCTAAAGAGTTAAGAAGTTCTTCCGCTTTTACTGCTGTTTTAGTTTCAGGATAATTGACAAGAATATCCCTAATATATCTTTTTGTTGTTTTAACATTTCCTTTATCATAATAATAATCTGCAAGTTTATAAATTCGTTCAGCTCCCATTTCATAGGTTCTGTTGAGAGATTCTTTAGCCCATTTCATTTCAGGAGCATCGGGATATTTTTTTATAAATTCCAAAAGTGTTTTTTGGGCATTTCTAGTATAATATCCATCGCCATCTCCTCTTTCAGCAAGTTTTAAATATAAATATGCCAGATCAAGGTAAGCTGTAGCAGCTTCTTTTTTCTTTGGATATTCGTCTATGACTTTTTTATATGTTTCTTCAGCCTTTGTGTTTTCTCCATCATCAAGATATAAATAACCTAGTTTAGTAAGCAATTGTGGAATAAATTCTGCATAAGGTGACTGCTTTAATACTGTTTCATAAATTTCAATTGCATGGTCGTCATCTTCAATCCATGGCATCCAGGTATAGGGGATTTCTCTATAACCGTCAAAATACAGGTTTGCAATTTTATATTCTCTTTCAACGGTTTGTTTAAAGTCAATCTGTTCCGGAGCATTTTCTATTAAAGTTTTTAAACATTTGAATTCTTTATAATACAGTTCAGCATTTTTATATGCTTCAGCTGCTTTTTTTAACGCATTGGCTTTAATCACAGGATTTTCAGCATGAAAAAGTGCATTTTTATATTCTTCAGCAGCATCTCTCCAATCTCCTTCACTTGCTTCTTTACGAGCTTTTTCAAAAGCTTCCTGGGCTTCTTCATTCATTGCAGATAGAAAAGTAGGGAAAAAAGAAATAATTAAAAACATCACTATATAGAATTGCAATTTTAGTTGTTTTAACACTTTAAAAAAATCTCCATAATGTTAGTTTGCTGATTTGTTGACTTTATTATACCCAGATTTAAGTGATTTTAGAAAAATCTGTGAATTATTAAGGCTGATTGATGCATAATAAACCAAGAATAAAAATACCTTCGCTATAATAGTTTGAACTTATATTTTACATAAAAAATCTATATTCTTTGCAAAATATAAATTATAATATATATAGAAAAAAAATGTTTTCGAATTTTTTATGTTAAAAACAAACTAGTTTTAGGGAAAATTAGCAGGTAATACAATCTATTTTAATATATTAAGGTAATAAACTGTTATTAATAAATTTCAGCAGCAGCAGCCCTTGTCATAAGATCTTTAATACAGACTTCAGGTTTTTTTCCTTGGTATAATGCATTATAGAGTTCATCTATTATTGGAGTTTGAATATTAATTTTCTTTGCTAACTGATAAGTACTTAAAGTTGTTTTAACTCCTTCTGCAACAGACATTTTTAACTCTTTTAAAATTCGTTCCAGGGAGTATCCTGCTCCAAGTTTTTCTCCTACAAGCCTGTTTCTGCTATGTTTACTGAAACACGTTACGATTAAATCTCCAATCCCACTTAACCCTGAAAAAGTTTCCGGATTTCCTCCTAAAGCTTTTCCCAAACGTGACATTTCAGCAATGCTGCGAGTTATTAGTGCTGCTTTTGAGTTATCTCCAAGTTTTATGCCGTCTACAACACCTGCAGCAATTGCAAAAACATTTTTTAATGCGCCGCCAAGCTCAACACCTGTAGGGTCGTTACTGTAATAAACTCTGAAACTTGGGCTGAAAAACGTATCTTGAACTATTTTTGCTGCAGTTTGGTCTTTAGATGCAGCTACTACAGCAGTAGGAACATTGAATATTACTTCTTCGGCATGACTGGGCCCCGATAAAACAGTATACTTAGAATTTCCAAGTACTTCGAAAACTATTTCACTCATTCTCATTAACGTCTTGTTTTCAATACCTTTAGCTAAATCAACAAGTATATGTTTTGAGTTATTGAAAAACGGTTTTATATTTATTAATAGATTACGGATGTATTGTGATGGAAGTGCAAGGACCAGTATATCAGCTGTTTTAACAGCCTCTTCAAGTGAAGGTGTAAAAGAAATATTATTATCAAAAATAATTTTCGGAAGAAATTTTGGGTTGCTTTGAGTATTTTTCATTTCTATAATATATTCAGGGAAGGGGCCCCAAAGTGTTACATTATGTTTATTGATAGCTAAATGCTGTGCTGCTGCGCTTCCCCAGGCTCCGTCTCCAAGTACTGCAATATTCATTGTACTAAAACTTCCGTTTATTTTAAAAAATAAGGTTGATGATATCTCTACATATATAAATTATATTAATTTCACTATTTATATTATCAAGTTAATTAATATATTTGAGTATATCCTTTATTGTTTTTAGATTTATAAAATTTTTCAACAACTTTGCTTCATCTATTTTTTCATGCTCCCATGTTATATGAAATGGAATATGTGCTGCTTGTCCTCCAATATTAGTTACAGGCAATATATCAGATTTAAGAGAGTTGCCAATCATTAAGAATTCTTCAGCTGTAATGTCAAGGTGATGTATTAATGCTTTATAGTTTTCTTCTCTTTTATTTGTCATTATTTCTATATGATGAAAATAGCCTATCAAACCTGATCTTTTCAATTTATTTTCCTGATCAAGCAAATCGCCTTTAGTAGCAACAACAAGTTTATATTTATGTTTTAATATATCTAGTGTTTCTTTTACATCATCAATTAATTTTATCGGTATTGAAAGTAATGATTTGCCTAGGTTCAATATTTGTGTTATTTCATCTGCACTCACTTGTGAATTGCTGATCTTTATAGCAGTTTCAATCATTGATAAGGTGAAACCCTTAGCTCCGTATCCAAATAATTTAAGGTTGCTCATCTCTGTATTAAAAAGTTTACTGCTGATTTTTTCTGAACTAATATAATTAGACATTAATTCTACAAAAGATTTTTCTATTTCCAAAAAATAGTTTTCGCTTTCCCATAATGTGTCATCAGCATCAAATGCAATAACTTTTATTTTTTCTTTGCATATTGTCATATTGTATCTCATTATCGTTGCTGTTTATTTAAAAATAAACAGCGGTTGTAATGAGAATGCAAGTTATATAAATGACTGAGCTATTAATTCTATTGTTTTATTTCTTTTAAGGTATCAGTGGTTGGTTTTATAAATTATAAAATTGATATTCTTGATCAGGTATGATAAAATAAATTCAAAGAAGAATTAAAGGATTGTGCAAGGAACTTGTGAGTAGTCTGAAAATATTTAATCAACTTTACAACATTAGAAAAATATAACTATGAATGATGTAATATACTTAGATAAAGTCGGGGATACTGCTTTTAAAAAAAAACTGAATGATGTTTTTAATGAATGTACTATTTTGAACTCTATAAGTTCTCTCTTGGCAATTGAAAAGCAGGTTTCTGCTATTGTAGTTTCCTGTGCTGATAGTGAAAAGTTGCTTAGTTATATAAAAAAAATTAGACAATCAGATAATTTTTATTTAACACCTTTGATTTTAGATAGAGCTGATGGTAATGAATTTCTATTTCCTGATGCCTATTTAGACAACTTAGATATATCACTGAAAGATATTGAAAATATCAATAAAAGAATACTGCAGCTTGACCTTTCAGATATGAATAGATGGAAATCAAAAGTGCTTGCCTTTTTGTATACCAGGCCGGAGCTTGTAATTAAACCTATTGCTGATTGGCAGAGTAGGCTGTATTACACATATCCTCTTTTAGATTTATTCTGTGTTAATATTGAAAACTATTTCTATTGGTTAGACGATTTGAAAACAGATGGTTTTTTGCGAACAGAAAATCTCGTGGATAAGGTTTTCTGTTGTCCCTTCTGTTTGTCTGCGCATATGAAGTTTACAGAGCATTGTCCAAATTGTAATAGTATTAATATTAGGGATGAGGATTTTCTACATTGTTTTACATGTGGTTTAGTCGCACCTCAAAGTGAATTTTTAAAAAATGATAGATTTGTATGTCCAAGATGTAATAGTAAGCTTAAGCATATAGGTGATGATTATGACCGTCCGCTTGAAAATAAAGTTTGTAATGATTGTAATTTTTATTTTACAGAAGGTTTGATTGAAGCTACATGCATGATTTGTGACAAAAAATATCCGACAGAGAGTTTGATTAAACGAGACTTCTATGAGTATAAGTTAACAGATACCGGGAAAAATTATATAAGAAATAATACATTTGATATAGAAAAGGTTCTTGCAGATACTGATAACTATTTAACGTCTCAATATTTTTATTCTACTCTTAACTGGATGATATCAATGCAGAAAAGATATGAAAAGGATTTCTTTTCAGTGTTAGGTTTTAATTTTAAATTTGTAATGGATGATTTTGACTATGAGATGCTTCATGACTTTGCAGAACATTTAAGAAAAATGCTTAGGGCGACAGATGTTTGTACAAGGCTTAATGAGAACTATTTCTGGATTATACTGGCTAAAACCGACTCTAAAGCATCAAATATTGTTAAAGAAAAAATCTTTCAGGTATATAATAAACTTGTTGGAAGCAGTAGTGAAAGAAAACTTAAAATTGTCGACTTTACCTCATCGCCGGAAAATATAAAAGATGATAATGCTAAAGTTTTAATTGCAAAACTAGGCTCTGAATTATGATTGAATTTCTTAATGAAATTTATGTTTTTTTAATTTCTTTTTTTTATAATTATGAAGATATAAGAGTTTTTCTTTACTTTTTCCCCATAGTGCTTTTGATTGAAATTCCATTATACCTATTGATAATATTTGCTATTTTTAGAGTTTTTTGGGAAGATACTTTCGTAAGGTCGGCTGTTTATCCCTTCTATCCTTTAGTGTCTTGTGTTGTTACATGCTATAACGAGGGGGAAGCTATTGCAAGAACAATAAAATCATTAACAGAACAGATATATCGAGGTAAGATAGAAATACTGATTGTAGTTGATGGGGCTGAAATAAACAAAAAAACGTTAAAGGTTGCTAATGAATTTAGTAAGCTAAATAAAATTCCAGCTAATAGGTATTTAAAAATTATTCCTAAAAAGAAGCGGGGAGGACATGCATCTTCTGAAAATCTTGGAGTGAAGTTAGCTAAAGGGAAATATGTTATTATTTTAGATGGAGACTGCTCTTGTGATAATGATATGGTTGCTGCAGTTATGCACCATTTTAGTAATAAAAATATTGTAGGAATTTCAGGAAATATCAGAGTTAGAAATGCTAAGCATAACCTCATAACGCGACTTCAGGCAATTGAGTATATTTTAGGTTTACAATTATCACGTATAGGGCTTGGTAAAATTGGGATGATAAACAATATTTCGGGAGCCTTTGGTGTTTTTCGTAAAGATTTTGTCCAAAAAATAGGTGGTTGGAAAAATGGCTCAGCTGAGGATTTGGACCTGGTAATGCGAATTAAAGCTTACTCTAAACGATATCCTGAATTGAAGATGATTCATGAGCATCAGGCTGTTGTTCATACAGATGTTCCTGATACCTGGAAAGGGTTACTGAAGCAAAGGTTGCGCTGGGAGGGAGATTTATATTATGTTTTTTTTAGACGGCATAAGCTAACTCTTTTGCCTAGACATTTAGGGTGGAAAGTATTTTTTGGTGTTTTTTGGTATAATATTTTCTTCTGTATAATAGTTCCTGCTTTGACTGTGCTATATACAGCATATTTATTCATTTTTTATTCATTGGGATATGTTATATTTCTTTTTATTATAACATATTTATACTATTTTATTGTATCATCAGTGCTTTATATATTTTATTTACTTTTAGTATCCGAGAGAAAAAAGTATGATTTATCTTTTATGTACTTACTGCCTGTCATGCCGATATACCAATTTATAGGAAGAGTTTGGACTGCTGTAGCAATAATTTTTGAAATTATATTAAAAACACATAATGATAGCAGTATGGCCCCTTGGTGGGTAATTCGAAAAACACATTAGAGGAGTATGTTATGGGGTTTGATTTTAAAACTGGAAAAGCTCGTAACTATAACGATAAAATAGAGTATGCGCCTTCAAAGCGTCATTTGGCAAAATGGCAATGGTATTTACTTATTTTGATCATTATAAGTCCGTTTTTATTTTTTCTAAGTAAAGTTTTGATGGATGAATTTATTGCTAATGCAACGGGATATATTTCTTATGACCAAATAACTGTAAGAGCTCCGGAAAATGGTTATGTTAATAAGGTTCTAGTAGGAGAGGGCGGTGCTGTAAAAAAAGATGAATGTATAATCTGTTTAAAGTCTCCATTAATTACCAAAGAATTGAATAATTTAAAAGTAGAAAGAGAAAAGCTGAATAAACTTATTTCCAGTACAGTAAATCCTGAGATAGAATATTTTAATTCTATGAAGCAAACTTTATCTAAGCACCTTTTAACTACTCAGAAATATGTTGAAACTATGAGTGGACTTAGAGAAAAAAAATTGTCTACAATTATGGATTTACAGAAAGCAAGGACTGATTTAAAAAATATAGAACTTGAAATAGAGGATATAAACAGGGCTATTGCGAGAAGTGATTTATATCATAGATTTAAGCTTGAGGAGCAATATGGTGGTTTTATAAGGGATATTGATGAGAAAATAATTAGACTCGAAACTATTTTAAATTCTTTGAAAATTTTATCACCCTGTAACGGGTTTGTTGCTAAAATTTTTACCCATCAAAATGAGTATGTCCTAAAAGGAAAGGCTTTGATGGAGATTACTACAAAAAATAATCTTAGAGTTATTGCTTATTTAAATGATAAGTTTGTTTCAGGTGATTTGAGAAAAGGGATGAAAGTAAAAGTAAAGTTGCCGGGCAATTTCAGTCTTAAAGGGGAAATTGCCCAGATTCCTTCTTTTGCCGAACATCAGGAGAAATATGCTAATTTAATAAAATCAGAAAAAAATAAAGTTTTACTCATTATAACTTTATTGGATAAATTACCTGAAAAATACCAGATATATGGACTACCGGTTAAAGTTGTTCTTTAAGTTTCATCAATTGAAATATAAGTTATATATTTACGGGATTTAAGTTAGAACATTATATAATTATATACAAAAAATTAAAAGGAGATTTCTATGTATAGTAGATTTGGTTTGTTGACTGTCATTCTTGTTTTAATAGGCATCATGTTTATGTCTATAGTTACTGTGAAAGCTGCCGTAAAATCTAAAGTTTCTCACAAGACAAAAGCAGGAACCATGAAAGCATGGTTGGATAATGAAAACATTTTAACTGTATATCTAAGTAAGGCGATACCTGATAAAATAAAAGTTTATTCTGATTTATTTAAGGTTGTTGATGATGACAATAACCAGATAGAGGTTGTCAAAGTTTCATCATTGAAAGTAGAGGAAAAAAAGGCGAATTTGTTTGAACTGGAATTAAAACAGCCCTTGGAAGTGGATAAACTTTACTTCGTAAAGGCTAAAGGTTACAAAGATGCTCCTATTATTCCAAGACATGTTTTAGATAATGAAAAATACGTATATAGCGGTAATGATTTAGGTTCAGTTTATTCTCAGAATAAAACAGATTTTAAAATATGGGCTCCAACAGCATTGAATGTTGAAGTCTTAATATATGATTATTACAGCAGTGATTTAAAAAATACGTTTACAGAGAAAAAACTGACTAAAAACGTTAACGGTACCTGGACTGCTTCTGTAAATGGAGATTTGAAAGAAAAATATTACCTTTATAAAATCAAATTATATGTTGACGGTAAAGAAACTGAATATATTGTTGCTGATCCTTATTCCCGTGCATCTGCTGTTGACTGCATGAAAACATTAATTTTTGATCCAAAAGATATAAGTGATTCAGTTTCCGGTTGGGAAAATGATACCTTTGTAACTTTAAAGCAAAATGTTGATGCTATTCTTTATGAACTTCATGTAAGAGACTATACGATATCTCCTACTTCAGGGACCGAGAAAGAATTAAAGGGAAAGTATATGGGGATGGCGGAACATAATACTTTGTCAGAAGAAAAGCTTTCTACAGGCGTGGATAACGTAATAGAGCTTGGCGCTACTCATATCCATTTGCTCCCAACTTATGATTATGGTAGTGGGGATGAGGCTGAAATGAATAGTTCCTATACATGGTATAATTGGGGATATGATCCGGTATTATATAACAATGTTGAAGGATCTTATTCCACATATCCAAACGGTATTACCCGTCAGATAGAGTATATGAAAATGGTTCAGGCTATTCATAACAGCAATCTTGGAGTTGTTTTTGATGCTGTTTTTAATCATACTTTTGAAACTGGAGATAAGAAATTTTCAATATTCGATAAAATTGTTCCATACTATTATTATAGAGTAAAAGATGATGGTACCTACAGTAATGGTAGTTTTTGTGGTAATGAATTTGCAACTGAGAGACCGATGGTAAGAAAATTTATAGTTGATTCGGTTAAGTATTTTGCTGAAGAATATCATATAGATGGATTTAGATTTGATTTAATGGGGCTTATTGATAAAGAAACCATGCTGGAAATCTATAGGGAACTAAAATTGATTAACCCTAACGCTATCGTTTATGGTGAGGGGTGGAAAATGCCGACTATTCTTCCTGTGGAAGATTGCATGATTCAGGCAAATATTGGTAATTCAGGGGTTGCTGCATTCAATGATGGAATCAGGGATAACCTTAGAGGTGATGTTTTTGATGCAAAAGCTAAAGGTTTTGTGGAAGGAGCTAAGCCTATGACAGGTTTTGATAGATTGAAACTTCAAATAAAAGGGCAGAGTACTGGGCGTAATAAAAAATCAATACCAGTTGCTTCACCAAATGCTACTGTAAACTATGTTTCATGTCATGATAATTTATGTTTATGGGATAAACTTGTCGCAGCTGATCCTGATGCATCAATAGAAAAAATAAAAAAGATGGATTTATTGGCATTTGGCGCTGTTGTGACTTCACAAGGTATACCTTTCCTTGCTGAAGGTGATGAATTTGGCAGAACCAAGCATGGTGATGATAACAGCTTTAACAATAATGATCCTACTATTAACCCTATAAATTGGAACTTGAAATTTAAAAATAGTAATATGTTTAAATTTTATAAAGGATTAATTCAATTAAGAAAAGAACACCCTGCATTTAGAATGACAACAGAAGACATGGTAAATAAACACTTAGAGTTTCTTGATATTAAATTACCTGATGGTGTACTTGCTTATGTGATAAAGAATAATGCAAACCAGGATTCCTGGAGAAATATTCTTGTAATTCTTAACAGTACGGATAAAGATCAGGAAATAGAAATTGTAGGAAAATGGAAAGTAGTAGTTTTAGGTGAACAACCCCCAAAATTTCCTATAGCACAGGCCGGGTATGAAATGATTAGAATGGATGTTAATAAAATAAATGTTCCTGCTATTAGCATTTACGTAGCACATACTGAGGATAAAGTTTTCTCGTATGAGCTTGATAAATAGTAGAAGTTACTAATATATCAAAGTTATTGAATAGTAAAATTGAATGGGATGCAGTACATAAGTACGCATCCCGTTTTATTTTGTTTCTAGTCTCTTAGCAATCTATATGACTGTCTGAGCATATTCTTAAAAGAGATAAACTTTGATAATTGATAACAGTTATTGCTTATGGATTAATATCATTTATCAGTGTATTATTGTTTTTGGCTTTTAATTTATTTTTTTACTATTATTGTAAATTATGCTGGACGACTTCTTAAATAGCAGTTTACATGTTTTATTTGTAAGTTGCATAAATAGAAACATAAAGTAAGGAGGTTTAAGATGGCAGCTGAAAGAATGCAGGTTTTTAAATGCAATCATTGCGGTCTAATGGTAGAGGTAATGGATAATGGTATGAATCCAGTTTGCTGTGGTGAAAACATGGTGCTACAGAAGGAAAATACTGTAGATGCAGCAAAAGAAAAACATGTGCCTGTTCTTGAAGATAATGGTACCACTATAAATGTCAAAGTAGGTTCTGTTGCTCATCCAATGGCAGATGACCACTATATTGAGTGGATTGAAGTTATAAATGGGGATTATGTAAACAGAAAATATTTGAAACCTGGAGATAAACCTGAAGCTCCTTTCTATCTACACAATCAACCTGGTATTGTAATAAGAGCATACTGTAACAAGCATGGTCTTTGGAAAGCATAAATTAATTTTAAAATGCTGAATATCTAATAATGAATATTGAATAACCAAATCTGAATTCAATATTCATTATTTTTAGTGCTGTTCTTATTTTATCATAGTAACTTCAAGTCGAGTTAAATTTAAGATCATAAGTAAGGATTTCTGAAATTTGAGCTTATTACCATTTCCATGCTTCATGGTACTCTATTAGAAGATCCTTTATTGCCTTACCAACTATTTTGTAGTCACTTGTTTTTAGATTTGCAAGAGAAACCCTGATTGACATAGGAGGAGCTGAAAACCCTCCACCATCCATGAGTACTACTCCTTTTTTCTTTGCTAAGTTCCATACAAAATCAATAGGTTCATGAGTTTTAAGCAGCCAGTTAGAAAATTCACTGCCATATATTTTTTCTGCAAGCTTTGGAACATCAATTACTGTATAGTACATGGCGTAACTAGAAAGTGTGGGAGGTGATATTTCCATTGCTTTATATAAAATATCATATCTTGTTTTAATTAAGTCCTTCATACATTTTCTATATAGTTTACTGTCTGAATCCATTAACTCCTGTAATGAAAAAAGCATCATCATTATTTGTTGTGGTGTAGACAACCCTGCTGTATGATTGAGTGCTACAGCTCTGCTGTCAGCTACTAATCGATCAATTATTTTGATATTTTCAGGATCTGTTGATATCGATTCGTATCTATTATGTATACCTCTTCTTTTATTTCCAGGCAGAGAGGCAATCATTTTATCAATAATGTTATCTTTGTGTATTCCGATGATTCCCAATCTCCAGCCGGTACAACCGAAATATTTTGAATATGAGTAAACTAATATGGTATTTTTAGGAACGATTGCTGCTAATGATTTAAAATTTTCAACAAAGGTTCCATATACATCATCGGTCAAAATAATAAGATCTTTTCTCTTTGTGCTTACAATTTCCTGTATTTTTTTGAGATTAGCTTTTGACATGCTTGTGGACGGAGGATTTGATGGATTTACAATAAAGAAAGCTTTTATTTTAGGATCATAAAGCTTTTCCAGTTCCTGATCAGAATATTCCCAGTCCTTATTTTCATCCATATTGATTTTAACGATTTCTAATTCATAATCTTTTAAAATAGGAATTTCCAGGTAAGGTGTAAATATTGGTGTTCCCAAAGCTATTTTGTCCCCAGAACCCAAAAGGTAATTTTCTTTTAATGTGTTGAATATATAAGTCATTGCGGCCGTACCGCCTTCTACTGCAAAGTATTCTATTCTATCGGTTGGTTGATCATTATCGCACATAATATCTGTAATATATGCGTCAACTACTTTTGATACATTTTTGAGTATTCGATCAGGAACAGGATAGTTATCTCCAAGTATACCATCTGTCATTTCTGTTATAAAATCGTCTCCATCAAGTTTTAACTCATTAATGGCATAATTATATGAATTAATCAGAAATTGAGCACCAACTCTATCTGAGTGAAATCTGCAAAAATCTTTAAATCTTTCAGCTGAGTTTGATTTTGATGGTATTCCGGCTAATCCGGCGCGACTTATAGTTCTTCTTGCTTCTTCTATTGCAAAAGTTCCAAGGAGGAAAAAAGCTTCGCGTGCATCAGTGGCTACCCAATTCGGGTTACCCCTTCCTGCATCAAGCATAATTGTTTCGCTATTTGAATTAGCCATTTCAAGCAGTTTGTTTTTTAATTCAAATGGGCTTAAAGATTCATAATATTTTTCAATTTTTTTGCCATCCATTTGTATTACCCTAATTTATTGTTAATTATACCGAAGGTATTTTAGTTTTTGATTTTTTCGGAAAATAACATCCTTGAATGTATATTGAACTATTCGAAAATTATTTTGTTTTGCATATATTATTATACAATATTTAATTGTATCATCTATCATTTTTAGTTTAAACTGTTTCTGAGAATTAATAATTAAAATTTATTGAGATAAATACGTGATTTTCCATTCAAAAAAATTTAGACAGATTCGTAAAAAGAAACGATGGTCTCTTAGTGCACTGGCTGTTAGGTCTGGTATAAGTAGAAGGTCTTTATCAGATTGGGAGAATAATAAAAGAATTCCTGCTGAGAAAAGTATTGTAAAACTGGCCAAAGCTTTGGAAATAGAAGTGTCTGAAATTTCTGATGTTCAGAAAGAACTTTCTGTTTCAGAATTAAACTTAAACGAGCATATTGAGTCTTGTATGAGTATGGTTTCTCCTCTGGGCAGTTATGTAGATGAATTTGAAAATTTTCAAACAGTTCTTGATCTTATTCATACACGAATTGAAAACAATGCTGTGCTTACAAATGCAATTCTCAGTGCTATTGATACTCCGTTGTATCTTAAAGACATACGTCAGAGATATATTTTAGTGAATAATGCTTTTATGAATAGTATTGGGTTTGATATCTCAATGTTTTCTATTGGCTGTTCCGACGATGCTTTCTTTGCACGGGATGAGGCTAAACAAAATTTTCTTGAAGATGAACAGGTTATTAAATATGGCAGAAAAGTTAAAGATTTAAAAAGATATATTCCAGGTACCAGAAAAGCACAGGTTGGACTTGTTTCAAAGTATCCTGTTTTTGATAATCAAAAAAAAATATGTGGCGTTATAGGTATTTTTTCTGATATAAAAAATACTTCTGATAACTTTCAAAAACTTAGCAATTTTAATACTCTATTATCCTGTTTGAGTGATGCGGTTTTTTATGGCTATGTTGATAAAAATGGCCGAATTAACTGTATTACCTATGTTAATGATTCTTTTGCTGACCTTACTGGTATTATCCCCGAAGAATTTAAGAAAAATATTAATAAGTTAAGAAATATTATTGTACCTGAAGATCTTGATTCTTTTGATATTTTTATCAATACTACTATTACTATGGCGAAAGATACTTTTAAAGTTGTAAATGCAGAAGATGGTGAAGTTCTAATACTTAAAATTAAAACTTTATTAAAAGAAAAATTCAGATTTTTTATACTGAGTAAGATTGATTGAATGTTTATAAAGTTTTTTATTTATTGAAAGCTATCTTATACTCAAAACTAAATTCTTCCTGGAAATATAAAATGAATCGAGAGTATTCTCTGTTTTAATAGCTGAATATATAAAATACCTTCGGTTAATCTGGAATTTTAATGAGGGCTTTATTTACATTACTTAAAAAATATGTATATTAGCTGTATAAGCTATAAAAAGCTTACTGTACTCTTTAATACTACAGGTAACATACATATATGAAATATTTCTTAGCAATACTGCTTCTTTTACTAACAGCAACATGCTTTTGTTTTTCCAGTGAAAAAACACTTAAATCCGCTTCTGAATTTGACTATCCCCCGTTCTGCATTGTAACAAAAGAGGGAAAGGCAGATGGCTTTTCTGTTGAATTATTAAGAAGTGCAGCCGAAATTGCCAAGATGAATATAGAATTTAAAGTTGGCCCCTGGGCTGAACTGAAAAAAGAGTTAAGGGAAGGAAAACTTGATGCTTTGCCCTTGGTTTCATATTCGAAAGAGCGTGCTGAATATTTTGATTTTTCTGCTCCATATCTAGTTTTATATGGTGGAGTTTTTACAAGAAAAGATAACAATACCATACAGACAGAAGATGATTTGAAAAATGCAGAAGTGATAGTTATGGAAGGTGATACTGCGGATGAATTTGTCAGAAAAAATCACATTTCAAATAAGATAATTACTACTAAATCCTATGAAGAAGCATTTAAACTTTTGGCAGAGGGTAAACATGATGCTGTTGTTGTGCAAAAACTGGTTGGACTTTTGATTTGTAAAAAATTGAAACTAAAAAATATAAAGCTAATTGGACAGTCAGAGAAAGGAATAATAAAAGATGCATTGAAACCTTTGGGCCGGGAACTAAAAGGGTTTGAGCAGAAATTTTGTTTTGCTGTAACTAAAGGTAGGCATGAGCTTCTTGCAAAGTTGAATGAAGGGTTGTTGGTTTCAGTAAACAACGGTACTTATGACAGGCTTTTCGATAAATGGTTTGCTTTTCTTGACGAAGATAATGTAAGTGTATTGTATATCTTTAAGGTTACTCTAATTACCGTAGCTATAGTTTCTCTTTTTCTTTTTGTAATTGCAGTGATTGTTTTGAAGAAACAGGTTAAATCAAGAACAATTGAACTTGCACGCTCAAAAGCCCAGTTGCAAACAATTTTAGATAATACAGATGCTATTATTGCTATGTATGATACAAATAGCCGTCTTGTTTGGGGGAACAAAGCTTTCTTTGGATATATAGGAAAAAAACCGGCTAATTCTATAGGTTCTAAGTGCTGGGAATTATGGGGCTTTGAGCGTTGTTGTAATAATTGTCCGGTTATAGATACTTTAAAAAACGGTACTTTTTCTATGAAGGAGCTATCTCCTGATAATCAAAAAATACTGGCCTTCAAGCCAGGGAGTGTGGCTTATAAGATCAGCCCCGGTAAAGGATGCTAAAGGGAAAGTTATAGGGGCTATTGAGGTGGCTTATAATATTACAACTCTTGCAGAAACCAGAAGTGAGCTGCAAAAGGTAAATGAAAAGTTGAAAGTGATGGCTTTTAAGGACTCTTTAACAGGTGTAATGAACAGGGCGCCATTTATTGATTCTTTGTTTAAGAGGATTGAATCAGCTAAAAGAGATACTTCTTTATTAGGTTTACTATTTCTGGATCTGGAAAAGTTTAAAAGTATCAATGATACATATGGACACCAGTTTGGAGATAAAGTGTTAAAACTGTCAGCAGATCGTCTGAATTCTTTGATTAGGCAGTCTGATGTTATAGGTAGAATTGGCGGTGATGAGTTTTGTATTATTCTTACAAAACTTAACTCATCTGAGGATGCAAAAACTATTGCTCAGAAAATCAATGAAGCCTTTTCCCAAAAAACAGTAATTGATGATATTTCTTTAGACTTGACTGTAAGCATAGGAATTGCTGTGTATCCTGAAAATGGAAAATCAGCAAGAGAGTTAATAAAATACAGCGATATTGCAATGTACAAAGCAAAAAACAAATCTAAAAATTCATTTGAGATATTTACTAGAAATTTCCTGGAAGAAGAATCTTTTGAGTCAGCTGTAATGAATTCTCTCAAAAACAATGAACTTTATCTTGTATATCAACCTATTGTTAATGCTTCTGGAGTATGTAAATATATTGAGTGTCTACTTAGATGGAACAGTGATAAATATGGAGAGGTCCCCCCGGTTAAATTTATTCCTGTTCTGGCAAAAAACAGGGCATATACTATTCTTAGCGATTGGGTTTTAAAAAATGCTTTTCAGCAGATAAAAGAAATAAATTCTCAAAATCAATTTAAGAATTTAAAGCTGTCAATCAACTTTTTGAAAAAACAGCTTGAGACAGCTGAATTTGTTATTTCTTTTTCCAAATTACTTAATGAGTTTCAGGTAGATCCCGGAAATATTCTTATTGAGATAAATGAACAGGAAAGTGCATATGACAATAAAACCCTATACAATTCATTAAGCAGTTTTAAAAAATCATTTAAGGACTGTCAGATTGCATTGGATGATTATGGGGCTGGATATTCTTCTTTTGGAAATCTAATCGAATTTCCGTATAATATGGTAAAAATAGATATTTCATTAATTAAGAATATTTGCTCACAGAAATATTCAAAATCAGTTGAGGGTTTAATTTTTGCGTTAAAAACTTTGCATATCGACGTAGCTGCTGAAGGAGTAGTAACTAAAGAGCAGTTCCAAAGACTGGAAAATATAGGTTGTGATTATTTTCAGGGTTTCTATTTCTCAAAACCTATCAGAGATATTTACAGCGATCTAATAAAAAATGATGGAGTTTATAAGCCTTTATACTGAAACTGTTTTTAACAGATACAATGTAATTCTCAAATATTAGATAGTGCTTGAACGAGAATTGTATAAATCTTTTATTATGAGTTAGTTGTATTAAGATAATCTTAGTAAAAACAGTGTAATAAAACCTGAAATTTCATCTTCAAAAGCTATTATATCAGCGAAAAAATGCTACATTAAAATAATGTAAAATATTTGCTATAAATGAGTTAAATATTGCATACAGATAGATTATTTAATAGTGATAAAATTGATAATATTCAAAACTTCGGAGTTAAGGTGTGAGAAAAGCATTCGATAGTCAGATGAAATTAGGAGAGGTTGATATTGCAGGGATACAATTTGATTTAAGGTCAAGAGATGAAATACCTAAGTTATTGATGGGGCTGCAGGCTATTTACTGCAATAGTGAAATACGTGAGAAAGTATTTACAGTACTTGAAGATTCTCTTCCAAAAGCATCTAAGAAAACTGGACGCCCCGGAATGGAGCTTTGGAAAATACTTGTACTTGGAACACTTCGTTTAAACTGCAACTGGGATTTTGACAAGGTTAAGGAAATGGCAGATAATCATTCTACTCTTCGCGAAATGCTCGGGCATGCTAAATGGATTGATGATAAAAAATATCCACTCCAAACATTGAAAGATAACATAAGTCTCTTTAAGCCTGAAACTCTGGATGCAGTTAATAAAATAGTTGTAGAATATGGTCATACTCTTAAAAAAAAACGGAAGATTTAAACTGCAGATGTGATTCTTTTGTTGTTGAAAGCAATGTTCATTATCCTACTGACATAAACCTTTTATTTGACTCAGTTCGCAAAACAGTAGAGTTAATTTCCAATGTTTGCAAAGACCTGAATATAAGTGGTTGGCGACAAAACAAAAGTCTGCTGCAAAAACTAAAAAATAAAATGCGTAAGCTCCAGAAAATGAAGCATTCTACATCTAAAGACGAAAGTAAAAAAGAAGAGCGAAAAACTGAGATAAAAACAGCCTGTCAGGTTTATACCAAATATGCAGATCTACTACTGGAAAGAGCTACAGTCGATATTGAGAGAATAAGAGAAACAACGACTGACATTACAGTTGAACTTGTCCTTACACCTATTGTGAAATTTGCAGACTACGGTAAAAAATTTATTGATTTAACTTTGAGGCGAATTGTGAATGAAGAAAAAATCCCTCACGAAGAGAAAATATTTTCAATTTTTGAAGAATACACAGAGTGGCTGTCAAAAGGCAAAGCCGGAGTTTCTCAGGAATTAGGAAAAAATGTTTGCATAATCGAAGATCAGTTTGGTTTCATCCTGAATCATAAAATAATGGAAAAGCAAACAGATCGTGATATAGCAGTAGAGTTTACCAGAGAAACTATTGCTAAATTTCCAAATGTAAAAAGATGCAGTTTTGATAAAGGCTTCTGGAAACCGGATAACAAAGAAGAGTTATCCAAAATCCTGGATAAAGTCATAATGCCTAAAAAAGGGAAGTTAAGTCAAAAAAATAAAGAAGAGGAATTTGCTAATGATTTCAAAAAGTCAAAAAATCAACATTCAGCAGTGGAGTCTGCAATAAATGCTCTTGAAAATCATGGTCTTGACAGGTGCCCTGATAAAGGAATAAGGGCTTTTAGACGTTATGTATCATATGCTGTACTTGCCAGAAATATCCAAATTTTAGGAAATATCATTCAGGAAAAAGAGAGCCTGCGCAAAAAGCGTTCTGAGAAGATGAAGCAGGTAAAAAGAAGACTGGTAGCGTAAGCTAATTTTTTATTCTAAATTTTGTAGGTTGTTTGATTTGACATGTAACCGATGTATCTAAAAATAGGCAATTTGAGGTATTATTTTGAGAAAATAAAGTTTTTAGTTTTGTTTAGCTGGTTAATTTGAAATTATCATGAAAAAATAGTGGCGACAATTTCGGAAAAATAGAGTTTTCGGTCAGCCACTAGATAATACGAACTTAGCTCTTTCAATAACTGGTATTTTGGGAATATCTATTAGTGTAAACTTAAATTTTTTGTAAGCATCTAATATTTGGTTATGCAGTTTTATTGTGTCCGTAAAAGGGTAAGGGCGTATTGAGTCTGAAATATAAATCTCTTTCCATGGCGAGCAGATAAAAACTTTTTTCTCAAAATTACATTTATTCAGCTTATTATAATATTCTTCCGGAATCGGTATATTTGAATTTTCTAAATAGGCAAAAACATCGGGGATGCCTCTATCAAAAAAACATATACCTTTTTTATTTTGAGATGCTTCAGTGTATTGTTTATACATTTCTTCAAAAACCAAATCTGCAAATTTTTTTAAATTTTGAAATGGAAAAATTCCCATTTTTTCTGCAGTTTTATTTTTTAATAGTTTTCTAGGAACTTCTTCAAAAGTAGTATATCCTCTGTTAGAGAGCTCTTGTATAAGCTCTGTTTTTCCCGCTCCTGGAGCACCTGTTATTATATATGCTTTCATTAAATTATTGTTAATTATCAATTGTTAATTATTAATTGTTTTTTGGTAGTGCTGCAGCTTTACCGTCATGTCCGATATTGACAAAAGTAACTATAGTGTCAAAAATTACTTCTTCTTTTTTTGATTCAGGATTTTTACAGAAAACATCTACTTTATATTTAATATAAGCGCTGCCCTGTTTTATATTTTCAATATGAAATCTTAAGATACTGCCTTGTTTTACACTCTTTCTGAATTTGACTTTTTCCATACCGGAAGTGACAAGGTTACAGCCTGGAAATTCGAGTGCTGCTGCTATCCATGAATATTCATCGGTCCATTTTAGTAAATTTCCACCAAAAATATAACCGTAATGGTTTAGGTCTTCCGGTAATACTGCTTTATAATTTTCAATACTCATTTCTTTGCCCATCCTCCAGTATATTATACACAAAATAATTTAACTTTATAAAAATCGAATTTAGTTTTCAGATATTTAGCCAAAAGCTAAAATACTTTTTATATATTTGTTTTAAAAAGTTATAATTTCATAACCGGCTTCTAGATACTCCGCCAGACTTGGATGTCCTTTCATAATATTTCCCAGCGGTAGTCCCTGTTTTTTTATGCCTTCAAGTGCACCCATTTTATTTGCACATGCCTGGCAAACACAATCAATAAGTCCTTTTTCTTTGACATCTAAATAAAGTTTTGAAAAAGGCTCATTTTCTTCCTGTAGTTTATTTACTAGTTTTGTAGCACTGCCCTCTATTATTACTTTTACATCAAATCCTTTTTCTAAGGAATCAAGAGCATTAAGTAGTACATGTACAAAACACATTGGTTCTCCATTGAAAGCTACGAGTGCTAATTTCCTTTTCATATTGTTTCCTTTTAGTTTATTTTAGTTACCATTTTATAGACGCCATATAATTTATGTTTATATATTCTGTAAATATGCCTTAAAGTTTTGAGCTCAAGATACTTTTTTCCTTTTCCGCAGTAAAGAGAAATCGCTCCTTTAAGTTTTCCGTTTTCTTCCAATTTTAAAAAGTTATCTTTTGAAAAAATATTATTTTTAGTATTATAGTATAATTCGAGAATAGATAGAACTTCTATTTTATTTTTTGCATCAAAGAAAAAATTCAGTAAGTTAGGTCCTGCCATATAATGAAGACCTGTAATGGCTCTTTTATCATTAATATCAGCCTGTTTTATCATGTTAAACCTTTTATATGATTAATTGGTTTTAGAAAAAATTAACAAATTATCGAGGTTGTTTGTAATAAAATAAGTCAAAAACAAAAATACCCCAGATGTTTTCCAAAAAAAGGAGGCACTTTTTAATATAATTGTGGCTAAGATATATTTAATAGCATATATTTAATAACAGGCTATAAGTAAAACAAAACATATATTTTATTATACTATAATAGGACGTTTATGGAGTTGAAGAAAAATTTGGGCTTTATCCCTGTTTTGAGCATAACAATGGGGTCAATGATAAGTTCGGGAATATTTATTCTTCCTGCTGCTGCGTTTAAGCATAGTGGGCCGTCAATTATTATTTCATATATAATTGCAGGATTATGTGCTTTGATTGGATCATTGGGTATGATCGAATTAACGACCGCTATGCCAAAGGCAGGAGGTGTTTATTTCTTTGCTTCAAGAAGTCTTGGGGCGATGATCGGGACACTATCCGGGCTGTTAATGTGGATTGCCATTGCTATGAAAGGTGCTTTTGCTATTTATGGTTTAGCATCCGTTATTTCATTTTTTACAGGGGTGAACTTCTACATAATAGGCTTAATTGTTACTCTTTTTTATACGGCATTAAATATTAAAGGTACGAAAGAGGCTGCAAAGTTTGATGTGTGTTTAGTTTCTTCGATTATAATAATTATGATTCCGTTTGTGCTATTTGGATATAATAAAGTAAATTGGGGCGATTTTTCACCATTTATTTCAGATAATGGTGGTTTTAATTCTATTTTTGCAACAGCAGCATTTGTATTTATTGCTTTTGGCGGAATTATGAATGCAGCTAATGTTTCAGAAGAAATGGCTAATCCTAAAAGGGATATACCCAGGGCTATTATTTTTGCTATAGTTTTTATTTCTATTCTTTATGCGATAATTCTTGTTATTGCGATAGGTGTTGTTCCAAACTCAGAGTTTATAAATTCTTTAAATCCTATTGCTGATGCAGGTAAATATATTTTAGGCACTCCAGGTTATGTTGTTATTCTCATTGCTTCATGTTTAGCCTTCTCTTCTTGTGCTAATTCAGGAATAATGTCATCTTCAAGATATCCTTTGGCAATGAGTAGGGATGGTTTAGTTCCTAAATTTATAGGTAAATTAAACAGCAGGACTAATACTCCTATTTATGCGATACTTCTAACTGCTGTTCTTGTTCTCATTGCTCTTGCGCTTCCGCTTAACTCTTTAGTTGAAGGTGCATCAACTGTTATTTTGACATCTTATATTTTAACTGATTTATCTGTAATAATTCTAAGAACAAGTAAGATCCAAAATTACCAACCTTCATTTAAAGTACCATTATTTCCCTGGATAAATATATTGAGCATATTTCTATTTATTTGTTTGATATGTCATATGGGAATGGATGCTATAAAAATCAGCGTTGGGTTAATTGTAATAAGTCTTATTGTCTATTTCATATACGCAAGAAAAAATAAACGTCAATATGCGTTACAACATTTGGTTGAAAAATATAGAAATAAAAATTTGACATCAGATGGTCTTGAAGACGAACTGAGTGAGATAGTTCTTGAGCGTGACAATATTATTAGTGATGAGTTTGATAAGTTGATCTCTGCTGCTTCGGTCATAGATTTAGATAGAACATATAAACTCAACAAAATATTTCAAATCATCTCTGAAAAGGTCAAAGAAAAAGTTAATATTGATGCAGAAACAATGGCTTCAATGTTTATGAAAAGAGAGCAGGAAGGTTCTACTGTTTTGATCTCGACTGTTGCTGTGCCCCATATCTTTGTCGATGAAGCAAGTATTTATGAAATAGTGCTGCTAAGATGTAATTCAGGTATTCAATTTTCTAAGAAATACAAGCATGTAAAAACAGTTATAGCTGTTGTTAGTTCAAAAAATATGAGAACTCAGCATCTCAAAACATTAACAGCTATTGCACAGGTAATTCAGGATAAGGAATTTGATAAAAAATGGGAAAATGCTGAGACCGCTAAAAATCTTAAAGATATTTTCCTGCTGAGCGATAGAAGAAGAGAAGAATAAAACCAGAGAGTTCATTTCCTGTTATAAAATATCTATATCTGTCAGTTTAAAAATTTCTTCTTTTGAATAACCTGATTTAAACATCTTTTGAGCAATAAGAGTTCTTTCTTTTTTTTGGGCTACTTCTATGTTTTTCTTATGGTTTATTTCTGTGCTTTCTTTTGTTTTAGATATGACTTTAATAAGAGTGCAGAGATATTTTGCATAATTATAAGACGTTATATAAGAAGAAAGTTTTACCCAGACTGTTCCACCGTTTTTGTGTAATATTTCATAAATTCTTTCATTAGGGAATTGTTCTGTTCTATAATATTTCTCTTCTTTTTTCCTATCTTCCGGTTTGAGTAAATTTAACCAGAATTCATATCCTGATTTCCCTAAGAAATAATCAGTAGTATATCCTGAAAATGGTATTTTGCCTTGAGATGCAAATTCAATTTGTTTATTTTTAAGCTTACGAATAGTAAAGGCATCTGTAGAATGATTTATGGCATTTTCAAGAAGATCTCTTATTTCATTGAGTTTTCTATTTTCTGTTGTATCTAATATGATAGCTACAAGCCCTGATGTTTTACCATCATTATTTTTTATGAGATGTTTTGATGCTATACCCCATTTCTTTTTTCTTGTGCCTATTATATATCCTTCTATGTTTTTAATATCTTTTCCAGTTTGCAATACCTCCATATCCTGGGCTTCGTTTGCTTTTGCTTCTGAAACAGAGAAAAAATCATAATCTGTTTTTCCATGTGCATTATAATTTTTAAACAGTGATAAATTATTTTTAAAAGCATTGTTTACTGTTATATATTTATTATTTGCATCTTTAATATAGATAACGGCCTGAATTGCATGCATCATTCCCTGAACAATATTCCATACCTGGTTTAGTTCATAGTTAATGCTGCGCATTTTATTTAATGCTTTTTCCTGTTGAATTATAAGTTCATTGCCGATATTGCCGCTGTTGAAATCATGCCAGCTGAAATCAGCTTTGAAAAACTGATTATCTGTTTCCTTGTTAAAATCAGGTAGATCTGATATTTCAGATACCTTTACGCCTAAAAAATCAGCGAGTTCTCTGACTGCTGTTTCTGATGGAACTGTTTTCCCTTTTTCCCAGTTCCATAAAGTTGAGCGCCTTATTTCAATCTTATCAATAATAGCAGTAACCTTTAGTCCGCTCTTTTTTCGGATTTCAATAAATTTTTCTTTATAAAATTCCATAGCTGTGCCTATTATAAGTGGTCACTAGCAAATAGCAAGTACAATCAATTATCCTCACTAATTGTTAATAATTATAATCTTATTATATTTGCTAAATAGTTATAATGCTATATAAAGATTCAATAAAATGAATAAAAATATTCAATATTCTAGGTTTGGGATAATTTTGTTTTACTTTTTATATTATTTGATTAACTGTTAATTGTCAACAAGAGAATGATCAAACAAAGAAAGTAAAACAAAGGTGAAAAGATGAAAAAAATACTATTGTCAGTAATAATTGGGTTTTATGCATTAGTTACTTATGCTTATAACACAACAGAGCAAACGCAGGCTCATTGGGGTAGCTCAATAGGAGCATGGAGTTTACCTGAAAATCAACTGAGTATATCAGAAGAATATAGATTGCATTTGAGCGGGGGGTGTCTTGTTAGAAGTAATTGGAAATTTTATTCAGGTAAAGATATTTCAAATAAAGATAAAACACAACTTGTGGGAAATATCTATGATGCACCAGAAAAGATTTTTATAGACCCATATACAGATATTATTTATGGTATCAGAGGTAATAATATTATGCAGTTATTACATAGATCAAGTTACTTAGAAGATGAAATGCCATTGGGAGGTAGTACGATACAGAAGAAATTTTCTGATCAATATGGTTCATATAGTGAAATGCTATTTACTAAAAAAAATATTATACTAATTCCTTATTCTTTAAATGATACAATAAAATCTATACCTAAAAAAATAATTTCTGAAGGAAATGAGTCTGGTTTTGACAAAGTAGATGATTTAGTTACTATCGGAGCGAATGAGTATACAAAATATGCATGTGTATTAACAGATGAGGAGAGCAATGAAAACTATTACTGCATTGTTAGTATTGACAAAAATGATCGTAAAAAGATAGTTATAAGAGTATTCAGTGAGAAATGGGAACAAGTTGATACTGTAGCTATTTCTGGTGATGAGTTTGGTACAGCATGGGATGGTTATGTTGAGAGTATTGCTGGAGAAAAAGCAAAAAAACCTACTTTAAATATTTATGTATACACTCCCAAAAAAGGTTCAAACTATATTAAAGGTCAAATAAAGGGCTATAAGCTTAAAAATGGAATACTTAAAGCAGTTAAAACTATTGTGAATGAGAATATAAAAATAGGAAGCGATATAACAAAGGAATATTTTAGAAGAATTAATATTTATCATTATACGCTTGAATTGGATGGAAAGATAGTTAATCGAATTAAGCATAACGTGTATGATGCAAAAGGAATTTGTTATAACGTAAGGCAGACAAACTGGAATATTGGTTCATGTATTGTAGATCCTGTTATAACTGATACAAAAGTGTTAGTGGATTTAGCTCCTTCTGAAGCAGAGTTGAAAGAACTTGGAATAAGTAGAAAAGAATGGATTATAAATTCGTTTGGTAAGCCTATTGGATTTATTATGGGATTACCTCCTGTAAACGGTGATTTAAAGACTTTTCCTTCATCAAGTACAAGTTATGGGATAACACTTAAAACTGGTAAGTCAGGTTCGTATTTTATTTCGGATAAGGTCTCCTGGGGGGCTGGTATAGAAGTTCAAAGTAGTAAAAAAGGAGCAAATGGTTCACTAATACCTAATATAAATGCTAATATTTCTTATTATGGAAACAAAGAATTTAATAACACTAATACGGTATCTGTAATAGATAGTTATGGATTCTATGCTGATTCACAAGAAAATTATTCAACTAATGCTTTCATGTTATATATTTTACCAAAAGCTATGTCAACATGTGAAATTACATATAACGATTGTGATGGCAATAGATTAACACAATATACAGCCAAAGTGCCAAGTGATACTAAAGGTAATGTTGATACTGATGAAATTTTTATTTATGGTATAGAAGAATATAATGTTGAACATCCCGAGTTATCAAATATTATTTGGATTAATACACTATTCCCTTTAAAAGGCGGTATAAATACTGGTGAAGGTTGGACATCTTTCAGTAAAGCTTTTGAACCTCTTAAAGAGAATGCTATGAGTCAAAATGAAATTTTAACCCCCAAAAATATAATTTCGGATAAAAACGAAAGTACTATAAAAATGGGTTATACATTTTGTAAATATAAAAATTCTAAACATTTTAATTATAGTTCAAGTTTAGCCACATCAACCAGTCATGGTCAATCAGTAAATATTGGTGTTAGTATACCCTTGGGCAATGAAGGTGGGATAAAGTTCTCTGCGAGTCAAGGATATAACTGGAGTGCAAAAACAACTTCTACTGACGATTTTACTGTTGAATTTTTTACAATAGATGAAGCTTTTAACGAGAAAAACTTCCTTTACTATGAAATAATACTAGGCTTTGCTATGGGGTATAATAGGAGTGTAACCAAATATTGGGTAAGTGATGCTGCATATGAGCAAGGGTATAATCCATGGGTAATTACCTATGCTGATATTGGAAATCTTTAATTTTAGCTTATGATGCACTGTATCAACTCTAAATTATTAACTAATAAATAAAATACAAATAAGGTAATCATGTCAGTTTTATTAGGATGATTACCTTGTTTTTTTTTATAATGTCTTCTCAACTATGGTCTTTCCGGTTTATTGACTATCATGATGAATATGCAAATTCTTGTACTTTAATATGCGGTAAACAATTATCCTGAATATATTTTCTTGAGTTAATTTTTTTTATTTTGCCAGGGGGCTATACTACATTCTCATATGTTTCAATAATTTAACTTTTAATTCTTTTTTGTTTATTGGCATCCTGATTAGATTTACATTTGCCATAATATCACAATTTAAATATTCATCAGAGTTAAGTTCAGGTGAATAGCTTGGCAAAAAGGAGAGCTCAATTGAATTTTTATTTTCATTAAACCAATCTTAAACAATATAGGCATAGTGAACTTTTAAATTTTTTACTATAAAAAATACTTTTCTACTTTAGCTTCTTATATGTTTTTTCATAAGCTTATATAGATAAATTCGCATTTATTTTGACATTTAAATAGCACCACATTGATAGCAATAATTTGACATATTAGAGATTCTTCCAAAAAAAACTTCAAATAAGTTTAAAAAGTTGGTTTTTATTCTAATTCTATCATTATAAATATCTTTTTAATTTAAATATATCAAACAATATGAATATATATTTTCATATTATTTGATAATATTGTCCAATTATGTAGTATATTGCCTTTTTTTATTTTATCTTTCCTAAAAAAGAATATTTTTAGCTTATCGAAGAAACAATAATTAAAACTAAGAAAGAAATAAAAGGAGTTTTAGGAAAATGAAATTAAATTATAAAAAATTGATAACAGGGACAGTATTAATGACGTCCATCGCAGCAAGTGTATTTGGAAGCAATGAGGAAAAATTAGGAATGTCAAATGGAAGCAGCGCTTCATCAATACTTGAACTTGCTCCGATAATAGGAGACGGAGTAAAAGTTGAAAGCTACAAGACAAATCCCTACAGCATACTTGATACGGCTTTTGATTATGACAAATTACAAATACGTGAAACCACCGGATCAGGAGTAATGGACAACGAATATCTATGTTTTTCTAAAAACGACAACTCAAATTCAATAGAAGTAGGAAATAACGTAGAAAGCTCATTTGGCCCTATTTCCTTAATGAATAAAATTGAAGCCTCGAACAGCAGCATTTCGAGTAATCAGAATTATTTTTATTCTATTGAAAAACTCTTCTCAAACAAAAAATATGTAATAAACGGTTCTCCATACACGCTTGCAGAAGCATTGAATAAAGACGCAAAAGAAATATATAGTGATTGTGACCCTGTAGATTTTGCTAAAATATTCGGTGGATATTATATCTCTTCACTAAGTACAGGTATTTTTGCCAACATCAAAGTTATTGCTGAATTCAACAGTTTAACAGCAAAAACCAAGGCCGCTGTAACTACTGGCATAAAAATGAAAAACAAGTTCGGGATAGAGAATAACTTTGCCACAGAAATGTCTAAGTCAAATACAAGCGGTATGATCAGACTTGAGAAAAGATGTTTCGGAGGGAATAAGCTGCCTTCAGTAGATGAGCGTTATTTCAATAACATAGATTTTGATAATTGGGAAAATACATTTCAGGATTACCTGTGTGTAGCAAAGAAATATGCAGAAGATTATGTAAAATTAAATGAAGATGCCGAGGGAGCTGCTGCGCAGGTATACCTGACTACCTACGATGAAATCCTAAACACCGCATATGATGAAAATGATCCGAATTCTATACAGATAAGAAACCAGTTAAATGAAATATTGGTCGTATATAACTATTATAATTTAGTATTGGAAAACATCAAACCTATATTCGGTAATGATAATACATACTCAAATATTCTTGCACAGTGTCGCCAGGATTTCGATAATGAATACAGAACATACAGAAACAGCGTAGATAAATATTTTGAACGCCTTAGAACACCGGAAATAAAGACAACAGAATTAGATGAATTATACAATATTGTATCATATAATTATTTAAATCTTGTAAGAGTTAATCAAATTAATATGAATATTTTAGAAAGATACGACATAATTGAAATTCAAAGCCGTTACAGAACAAAAGGAAATGTATTAAGACCATCCTATGCAGTATATGACAGTATTACAGAAACACTTTACTGGTATGATTCATGGAAAGATATATTTTACTCATGTGGCGGATTTTTCTACAATAGAGATATGGAACTTGTATCATATTATACAACAGGCGTGCCAACATCAAGTCAGCTTGGAGATCTCATGAGAAACGGTGATATGAAAGATCAGGACGGATTTGAAAGAACAGAAGGAGTTGTTGGTTTTGTTGTAGGTAATAACAACAATGGTGAACGTTCAGCTGAAGTCTATACAACTGATAGAAAAACAGGAAAGAATCTGATGTATGGAGAAATACATTTAAACAATCTTGGAAGAATATCAATGTGTGAAGTTTACAGCCTGCAGGGAAGAGCATTGTAAAAGTTGAATTAAACTAATTGCTGTATTTTTCTAAAAAATACAAATAATAAAAAAGGATTTGGGTATATTAAAGCATCACGTTAATGTGGTGCTTTTTCTGTTTATCATAACCATTAATGGTTATGATTCTGTCCACACAAAGGCAAAGAAATGTAAAACATTAGTTGGAGTAAATTCCATAAATTTGTAAGTTGTTTTAATCTGAGTTCTGGATAAATTCTGGCATATAACTTGGCATAAATCCTTCTATTCGCATTGAGGGTAATCTCATAGAGTATGATTGTATGCTAGAAAATAGTTTCAGAAGCCTTTTTACTTTGTACCTTTGAGGTTTTGCATGATATTATCAGCCGTTATTGGGGCTACAATACCATGCAAATTTAATTTTTAGCTTTAGCTATAAAATATTAAGGTTTATTATAATGGATAAAAATGTCTAATTAAATGAAATATGCTCTTTTTTTTATTTAATTATAATTTGAACGGAGTAATTTTTACTTATTGAGAAAATAAGAAAAATTAAATTGTATAAAATAAGGAAAATATATCATGAAAAAGATATTTGGTGAAAAAACCTTTAAAGGAACGTTTTTTAAATATAAAAAGTTTGACTTAAATTCGAAGATAAAAAAGTCGATCGAATCAGTATCACATTTAAAAATATTTATAGATAGGAATAAGACTAAAACTGATGTTGAACAAATAACTCAAACAGAATATTTCAAAGATTTGAATGAAATTGTTGTGAAAATAAAAAGGCCGTTTCACAATTATAATTTTGGGAAACATAAACAAAAAAACTATTACGTCTGCTGAATTAAACAGATCAGGAGATTTTAACGATGAAAACACGAATTCAGAATTTCTTCTTCTTCTTTGTAGAATGTCTATATGATAATAATAAAAAATCTAAAATATTGGTTGAAAGACAAAGAATCAATAAAGATACATGTTATGCTCAACAGTATAATGGTCCGATAGTATTGAATAATGGTAATATGCTTGAGGTTGCTGTACAACGAATTAAGTATTTAAAGAAATATAAAGTTTTTTATAATATCTATGACTGTCATAGGCAGTTGTTAAAAAGAACAGATGCAGATGTAGGTTTTATAGCTAATGATCAGCAAAGAATTGTTGACTTAATCACCAAGAGCGGATTTGGTTTTTGGTATACACATTCAGCTATTCCTAAAACGAATGATTTTCTGGAGTTTCTGATTTCTTTTAAGACAGGAGAAGTTCTTTATAGAAAAGGAACAGTGAAAGATGATAATAATATTTTGTGGTCTTCTTTCAATGAGTTTGAAATTGAGGCTTCAGAAATATCATGTTTTTCTCCTATTATTACTGAAAAAAATGATATTATAATTTCATTCAAGATTGGTGCTGATATGATGTACTATAGAACAGGGAAATTAGTGTATAATACAATTCAGTTCAATGATTTTTTCTTAAAAAAGGAATTACCGATAAAATCAAATTCAAAGCTTATTCTTTTGAAAGATAATTATCTTTTATGTTATTGTGATAATGAGTACTGTTTTGGAAAAGTTAATTCAAATGGTAAGATTGACTGGAGCCATAATAATAAGAAGATTGATGATGATATGGTTAGAGAATTTATCTATGTTTCTGATATAGATATTCTGTCAGGCTTAAGTTATGATAAATCATTCAAATCCTATTCAGTTGATTATATTTTAAAAATGCTTGTGCCTGTTCAAAATAAGATTGAAATTGATTCAAGATTTCAATACCCAAAAATGCTTTATTTGAATGCTGAAAAATTATTGGTATATGAAATAGATAAACCAAGTCTGTGGGAGCAGGGGAGTTATAATTATCAAATTATTGATATTTATTAATTGAAATGGATGGATGTATGACTGTAAAATATGGCGTTATGAGCTATAATGTAGTGACATAATGAATGTTTTTTCCTGTTTCTGATTATTTATTGAATTTACAGAAAGCTGGCTAATATTTGCAGACTACTGGCTACTGACCACTATAAAAAAAGGTGCTGATATGAAATTTTTCAAAGAGAAGTTTAGAGATTTAAGAAAAAACTCACAGGTGGACAATAAAGGCATTATCTGAAGCAGCAAATATAAGCAGGGAGTCAATATCTAAATGGGAGAATGGACAAAGAGAACCATCAGCCAAAAGCATGTATCTTTTAGCCCGAACAATAGGTGTTAGGGTCAGTGAGTTTTCTACCTTAGATGACCTTTATCCCAAGTCCGAAACCAAAGTTTCAGATATAACAATAACTGATAACTGTAATCTTCTGGAATCAATAAATAATGAAGAAAATTCATATTTGAATAATATTCTTGCTAACCTTAAAAATATGAATAATAACCTTAAAAGGGTTTCGAGTGTATTAAGAACAATCCTTATTAATGTTAATAATATTATTTATATTAAAGATGTAGATCAGAAGTATGTGTTGGTTAGTAAAGCTTTTCTCGATAACAGTTCTTTGAGTGTTGATTATATAAGTAAAGGTAAAAGTGATCTTGATTTCTTTCCAGCGAATGAAGCTGCTGCGAATACTAAAGAAGACGAAAAGATTTTTGCATCCGGGGAACCGGTAATTAACGCAGAACGGCACATTCCGGGAAGTAGAAAAAAGAAGTGGGGTATATTCAATAAAATTCCGATCCTTGACAGTGAAAAGAAGATGAAAGGGCTTCTCTGTGTAATTGTTGATATTACAGATAGAAAAAAACAGGAGAAATACAGTAAGATTCTTGAATATGCTATTTCTCAAAGTAAGACCACTATTTGGGTTGGAAAGGGAATTGATTTATCTAATTCACCGATGCTTTGTAAGGAGGTTGTTTACTGGAGGAGCAGTGAAAATAGTTTACTGGGTAATGCAAGTGAAATTGAAAAGAATAAATACAGTGACTTAAGAGTGAAATGGTTTCAGTCAGTTTCAGATAAAGTTAAAGAAAGACTTATAAAAGAGAAGAAGAAATTCAAATATCCTCAGACGAGATTTTATCTTGTTACAAGTCCTTTTAACGGTAATAGAGTTTGGATTAAAGAAAGAGTTTTCTTTGACAAGGACAATGAAACATTTGTAGGGCTTTTAACAGAAGATTCAGATAGCCTAAAATTGAGCTTTTTATCGAGAATTATAGAATCCATGTCAAATATAGTAGTATGGAGTGGATATTATGATGATGGCGGAGAGTTCTACTATACATATTTAAATAATACCCTGGAGACGACAGGGTATCCTGCTGAAGACTTTCTTAATGGGAAAATATCATTTGATAAGTTGACCCTGGACGCACATAAAGAGTTGTTTAATTATCTTCAGGATGATGATAGATATCCTATATCATTTGAATTCAAAATAAAAGATAAGATGAATCATGAGCATTGGCTGAAAGGAAACTTTTTCAAAGATAATAAATTTGAAGAAAGTGATTTTACTACTTATTTCGGCTATTATATTGATGTTTCAGAAGAAAAAATATCTTGAGGAATCTTTGCGTGATCTGAAGTTTTAGAGACTTGGGTATTACAGACTAAATTTTTTCCTTTTATTAGTCGAAAAAGTTTCTTATTTCTGTGGTCAAAGCATTAATGTTAAGTGGTTTGTATAATATTTTTGTGTTGCTTTTGTCCTTTAATTCTGTTTTTAGGTTTATATCAATATAACCTGTGACAAGGATAAAGGGGATATTTATTCTGATTTTATTTAACTTATTATAGAGTTCAATGCCAGTGATTTCCGGCATGGCATAATCAGAAATTATTAAATCGAATTTATCCGGTGCTTTTTTTACTTTTTTTAAAGCTTCAATAGGATTTACAGAAATTGAAACTTTATACCCGAATTTCATGAGTGACTTTTTAAGGATTTCTGATAGTGATTTTTCATCATCTACGATTAAAATATGTTCTGTGCCATTTTGTGGTGTCTGATACACATTATTTATTTTTTTTAGAACTTTTGTAGAAACAAAAGGGAAGTAAATATTAAAAAATAGTTTCACTATTGGATTTACTTTTAGCTTCGATTTTTCCATTATGATTATCTATTATTCCATGAACTACGGATAAGCCTAATCCTGTGCCTTCTCCTGTTTTTTTAGTAGTAAAGAAAGGGTCAAATATCTGATTCATTACATTATCTTTTATTCCACTTCCGTTATCAGATATACTTAATTTTATATATTTTTCTGAATCAGTTGATGTATTATCCATTTGGAGATTAATCTTTAATACACCCTTTTTCTCTCCTATTGCATGGATCGAGTTGTTACATATGTTTATTAAAGCCTGTTGTATTTGAGCAAAGTTACCTTTGATCATTGGAAGATGCTTTTCAATATTACTTGATAATTCTATATTTGATGGAAGTAGTAGTTTGATCATTTTAATTGTGTCTTCAAGTAAATATCTTAAATCAATTATCTCGAAATCGGCATTATCTTTACGACTGAATTTTAATACATTTTTAATTATTGCTGCTGCTTTTTCTCCCTGTTTATATATTTCAGAGAGTCCTTTCTCTAATTCAGGTGTATTTTTTTTACTGTTTTTAAGCAGTTCCGCATATCCCATTATAATTCCGAGAATATTATTAAATTCATGTGCCATTCCTCCTGCAAGTGTTCCCGCTGCTTCCATTTTCTGACTCTGAATGAACATCCTGTTAATCTCTTTCTGTTTAGTCAGATCTCTCCATAAACAGTGAATAACAGTTTTCCCTTTAAGTGTTACAGGAGTAAGTGATACTTCAACAGGGAAGTCTGTTCCGTCAGCTTTTCTGTGAATCCATTCAAAGCGGTTATAACCTTTTGTCAGGGCTATTTTCATCATTTCTTCTGCTTTTTCAAATGATTCTCTTCCATCAGGTTGCAATGGAGGTGAAAGTTTAGACGGATGTGTCATTAACAATTTATCTTTGTTTTTATACTTAAGCATTTTAACTGTAGCGTGATTACAGTCTACAAAGGTTTCCTGATCAATAATTAATATTGCATCATTAGAAGAATACAGGAGATCCATGAAACGTTTTTCACTTTCTTCAAATGCTTTTTCTATTTTCTTATGATTAGTGATGTCATTAAGAATTATATAAATACCTATAGGAATATTGTTGTTTTTAAATATTATATTGCAGTTAAATTGGACAATGATTTTTGTTCCGTCTTTTTTGTATCCTTCGAGTTCTGTTGTGTAGCATCCATCTTTATTTAGTATGTTTATTGCCTGTTGTGTTTTGCCTTTATCATAAAGATCTGCCAGACTCATTTCTAATAGTTCTGATTTATTGTTATAGCCGAACATATTAACAAAACTTTGATTTACATATGTAAACTTACCGTCAATATCTGTTATGCATATTGCATTTATTGAAGTATCAAACAATACTTGTATTTTTTTTATTTCGTCAATGTTTTTCATAACTGCTTCATTCTTAAAAAATCTTTCTTCGGTATATTTATTTTCTTCTTAACATAACCAGTGTAATATCGTCAAACTTCTTGCCTGATTGAAATTTGATAACGTCATCGATAACTGCATTTCCTATATTTGTTTGTTCTTTACTTCCATTTCTTTCTAATATCTTCTTTAAATTTTCTTTCCCGTAAAAGACTTTGTCTTTATTGCAGGCTTCCGTTATCCCATCTGTATAAAGAATAAGAGTTTCTCCTGTATTTAGAGTGAATTTGCTGCTATTATATTCAATTCCATCGAAAAAAACCGGCAAAAGTATTATGAGCTTCACCTGAAAAATTAATGCTATCTTTGCTTTTTATTATAGCGTATTCATGATGACCGGCATTGGTATAAGTTATTAAACCTGTGTTTATATCATAAAAAAACAAGGTACATTGTAAGAAACATTGGAGTTTTAACTGAATTACAAAGAGTTCTGTTTATTCTGGTCATAGTTTTACCGGTGTCAACTGAAGTAGATTTAAGGCATTCTTCTTTAATGATTGCTTTAGCCATACTCATATAAAATGCAGCCGTTATTCCTTTGCCTGAAACATCAGCAGCAACTAAGCATAAAGTATTATTGCTGATATAGAAAAAATCGTAAAAATCACCTGACATTTCTTTTGCCGGAATGAGCTTTGCATACAGTTCGTATTTACTGTTTATAAATTCTTCTGTAATGTTAGGTAAAACTGAAGTTTGCAGTCTAGCTGCAATTTCAAGTTCAGTTTCAATTGATTGTCTTTGCTTGATTTCATGTTCAAGGTTATTGGTGTAATCTTTCAATTCTTTCGTTAGGTTATTAAAGGTTATTGCCAAGTCCGCAATTTCTTCAAATCCTTCTTCTCTTAATGATGTATTGAAATTTCCTTCACCAATTTCTTTAATTTTATTTCTTATTAAATAGAGAGGTTTAAGTAAATAATATTTGAAGAAAAAAACGGCTAGAAGTATGAATAGAAAAAGGAATAATATAGAAATAATAATAAATTTATTAGTCATTTTGTTTTCTGTAATTATTATTGCCTTTTTTGTTTCTTCAACTGAACTCATTAATGACTGTTCTTTCGTTGCGAAACATAAAATCCAGTTTGTTGTTGGGATAATACTGTATGCAATTATGTATTCCTCACCGTAAAGTGAAATATTCTCTGCCTCATGATCAATTTTTTTAAATTTTTCTGCAATTAGTTTTATATCCCGATTCTGAGACTCACTAAGGTTAACTGTTAATTTATCAGGATATTTTTTAAGCTTTGAATATCCCATATCCGGTAATGATAGGATATTAGAATATTTATTTGGAAATGCCAAAATTGAACCATCTCTGTGAGCTATAAAGATAAATCCTTCCATTTTGTTATGTGCTGATTTGATTTTTTCAGATAAAGACTGATGAACATCTGAAAAAAGGCTGTTATTGGTAATAGTGGATAAAAATTTTGAAAAATTCAAATCTATTCCAATTGATGCTATAAATTCACCATTATCTGAATAAATCATTTTATATACATCAAGATTCATTTTCCCGGAAATATCTTTGTAAGGTTTAGTCCATACAGCCTTTTTTGAAGGAGACATTTTAGTGCCGGGGTATTCTGAAAAAATGAACTTAAAGTATTTGTTCATTGATTCTGCATTTATTTTTTTATATTCATAATATTTAGGATATTCAAAATGTATTTTTTGGGATGTTTCAACCCAGATACATTGAAAGTATACAGAGTTTTCATGATAGATTGCTTTGATTAAAGAAAAAACTGATAAAATTTGATTGAGCTGTATTTCAGCTGAAGCTAATTCTGATTTATTGCCGAAATAGAAGCAGTTATAGGCTTCATTATCTATCTGAGTATATAAGTCAGGATTATAATGTTGCTCTAACTTTCCAGGTATTTTATTTTTTTTGTTTTTCTTTGCAAATTGTTCTTTTAGCTGTATTGCAAGTATATCTACAAAATCTTCAACACTATTTAAGTAGGTAGAGTACGCACCAGCTGTTCTTCTGGTAATTTCAAGGAAGAATATCTTTGCATTTTCCTGTATACTTTGCTTACTAATAGATATTGCGTTCCTTCCTAGAAGTTTAGTAGATCTGACTGAAGTATAAGATAAAGTTACAGTTAGGCCTATTAAGAATAAGGATATGCAAATAATTACAACAGTTGATAGTTTTAGCTTTTTTCGGTTAGAATGACATATAAAATAAGGCCTAATATTATTGAGAGCAGATTTTGAAATATTATTCACAAAACTAAGTGGTTTTAGAAAAAATTAATAAATTATCAATGTTGTTTGTAGCAAAATAAACCAAAAGCAAAAAAATCCTGACATAAGTTTTTGGATATGATTTTTTAAACTTTAGTCTTAAAACCTATAAACTGATGTTTCTATTTAACTTTGACAAATTGGTCAAATTTAGATATCTGCAGGACTGTTTTCACAAACTTATCAACATTAAGCATTTCAAAATTATTTTTCCCTGTTTTCTGTATGGCTTCCAGGCAAAGACGTATGAAAGCTGAAGCTATAAATTCAACATTCTTCATGTCAAAAACAATTTTATCACAACTCTCAAATTCGTTTATCAATTGTTCTTCCATATCCCTGATTATGTAATAATCAAGTCTGGGGTTGTTAAACGTAACAATTAAAGCAGAGCCTTCTTTTTTTAAGTCGAATTCCATATTTTAGTCCTATTTTAAGACGAATTGATTTTTCCTTATTTTCAATACAACATAAAATGAACTTTAATTCATTTTATGGTTATTAGAGCTTTAATTCAATATCAATAACTTTTGAAAGCAATATTTTTTTGAGAGCTCGTATTTATTCCAAAATTTTTTTTGTTTTCTAATATATTTGTGACTTTTTAGTACTGTTTTTTGTGACTTAGTCTCTTATTGATACAAAGAATCTAGCAGTTTTACTTTCAATAGATAAATTATTTAATCGTAAGTTTTAAGCTGAATCAAAAATATTAATTTATAAATAATATGTAAATGAGAAAGAGAGGTAAGGATGATAAGAAATAATGCAGAAAAAAACATAAGACAGATTTTTGTTCTGGTATTATTCTTAGTTATGATTTTTTTAGGAATTAGTGTTGTTAAAGCTGATTCTGCTCAATTAGATTCAAATGGTCATCCTTTTGTATTAGGTAAAGGCGGGTCGAGAATGTTGTTGAAAAGTCATAACAATGTAAAAGTTATTGTGGTCGGAAAACTTGGAAGCAATTATATAGCAATGCTTAATCAAAATGACAGCAGAGTGCCTGAATTAAACGGGAAGCTTTTTTTAGTCGATAATATCAACGCAGGTGGTACATGTACTTGGGATGGTAATAAATCTTCAATAATTAATATTGATGGAATGAACCTGGATAATATGAGATACTATCATAGCATTTGGGGACATAGTTATATGCAGCTTTTCTGGTTTGATATGAAAGTGCACTCTGGTGATGATAACGATTTATGGGCCGTAAGCAGCTCGTGTGAAAGCAGTACATGTTTTGTTTTTAAATATGAAGAAAAATATGATGAAACAGCAAAATGTGTTGCTGAGCGTAAGTTGATACACAAGACAAGATGGACATTTGGCAACTGTGTAAAAGGTATTGATGTATTGGATTTAAATTCAGCAACTGTTGGAGCGAAAGGTACAGATAAACGCTGTCCGCCAATTTTTATTGAAGTGAGTAGGCCGTATGGAACTTCAAACGGGAAGAATGGTGATTTCTGGAATGTGGCAAGTGAAATATGGTTTAAAAACATCAAAATGAACAACGGTGTACCTGAATTATATCATATTCCAGGAAAATATATGACAAGTTATTTAGCGCTTTCCGGTTACGATAAAAAAGGTGTCCGTCCTGCTAAAAACAAAAGTACTAATTGGGGTGGAATATGCGGAGGCGGCATGACAGCATTAGGTACACATAAGGATACAGATAAACCGACATGGGCTTATTATACTATGTCTTCACAGGCGAAAATTCATTGGTCTTTTCAGGGGTTTCCACATCCCTATCATAGTTCATTTGATTATGCATGGAACATATATTGTACAAAACATACCTTCGAATATGATAATATAGGAGGTAGTGATCATAGAGGATTTATAAATGTTGATTCAAGGTCTCATTTAGGTTCTGCTGCAAAAGGATCAAGTGGTTCTATAGAACCGATGCTTAAAGGGCTTTTCGATTCCTGCAGTTCCATTCTTTTTGACTGTAAAGGTCCAAAAGTTGCTATAAATGAAATGAAAGAGATGTTCGCTCAGGGAAAAGAAATGAACGGTTCGAAGATTGGTGGTTATATTGGCGATAAATTTGGTGATAATAATAATCAGTTTATCGGTCAGCTTGTTACTAAAAAATCTGAAAGAAAAGAGTTTATTGACGTTAACTATGCTAAGGATGAGAAAAATCAGGCTTTGAAAAAATGTGATGAAGAGGGAAGACAGGTTCTTGCTGTTTTTCTTGGGTATCCTTATACGGCTTTGTGTAAAGGTGAAACCCCTAATCCTGTAAAAATTTCAATGAATTTTAAGAACGTGAAAACAGACGGTGTTGAAACTGGCAAAGGTTCCAGCGCTGAATGGTTAGTAGGTATTGGTTGTACATCTAAAGTTTCACCATTTGAAGTACATGCAGGTTATAAAGGCTATATTAATCAAATTATAACTAAAGAACAAGGGGCTGAATTTAGTTCAACTGTAGGGGATAATATAACTTTTGATAAAGATAATATATGGACTGATAGACATAAAGGAATAATTTTCTTTGATTGTAAAATGCCCTCACTTTCTGTAGGCGGGCTTGTTTGGAAAAATGGTGAATTTGCTTCAGTACCGGGGTGGGTTAATCATAAAAAAGTGAATTACCATGTTATTCCGGTTGCCGGAGGAGTGTTTTCCAATCGTAGCCATGTTTATTCAAATTATTTTAACCTCTATGATCCAGCTCAAGCCTGGAATAAGAAAGAAGTAATTTACAGTCCAATGACTGATGGGCTTGAATGCAAAAGTTCAGAATTATCTGAAACAGGTAATCTCTTTGAATTTGAAGATGAAGCAGAACTGGAGAATATAGTTAATGAAGTTAAAGAAAATAACTATGAAATCCTTTGTGAATTAAAGGCCTTAGCAAATAAGGAGGTTAGCCTTGAAAACGATACTTTTAAGGATAAAGCTGTTAAATGGTTGACACCAAATACATCACCAGATAGTGATTTTGGGTATGATTGGAAAAGAAGTAGAAATTGGGCTATGAATTTTTCTAAATTCAGTAACAGAGTTGATGAAATAAATGAAGGTAATGGTGGATATTGGAAATTTAATATTGGCTTGGGGGAATCCGAAGGTAATATCATGACCCAGAATACAAGTCGTACTTATACAAACACTATTACAGAAAACGGATATGGCTTTGAAACCAGTCAGGTTAACAACCTTACTCGTAATTATCAGGTAAAGTATTACGGATTTATGGTTAACCCGCGTGTTTATAAAGAGGTTCAGATAAATGAGAAAGGGAAAGCTGAACGCCCTGGATTTATACCAGAATATTGTTGGGATAGAAATCAGTCATTCGCATTGTTTGTTCCGGCAGTATATGGTTCATTTACTTTTGAACAAAGTCAGAATAACTATATTTAAGATACTATATTTGGGCATTAAGAGAATACTCTCCTAATGCCTTTTCTTCTTTTGTATTGATAGCTTTCTAATTAAAGAATTGTGAGTTTCGTCTAAAAATTTTCAAATTCTACCATTTAAATCAGAATTGGATTTCTTGTTTAACTCATTTATTTATGTCAAAAATGTCATTGTAATAAGTCAATTGTTCTAAAATAGCTTGTTTTCTTATGATTAAGCTATTTTGAGTTTATGTTGTAGCATGTTAAAAAATTAAATCAAAAAATCTAAATGAATAAAAAAGAAGGAAAACTGAGATGAGAGATAACAAATTAATAATTGGATAAATTTATGAGTGGTTTTGCATGGGCAGCTTCAACAGAAGACGGTTACAGAGCTAATGGCAGTATCGGTGTTGAAATTCCTGCTGACAAACTTGTTCTCGGAATACCTGCTACTGAAGGTGCAGCAGGGGGAGCTATGACTTATATAGCAACTCATGAATTAATTAACAGTGGCTGGAGTATGATGATTGAGAATAATAATAAGGTTGCCGGTTTTATGAACTGGAGTGTAGACTGGGACGCTATGAACATTAAAGACGGAGATCTTTCATCTGGATATACACATACAGTGTGGGCAACAGGATTATCTGTTGAAAAAGCTTTGGCTGGTGAATCTTTAGCTGAACTTTAAAAGTAACAGTTAATATTCAGGATATTTCTGTCCTGAATATTAACTTCTAGTTATGTGTTAATTTTAAAATATTGATTATATACAATGAGCTTTTATTGGTTCGAATTATTCTTATTCTTTTAGTTTAAGATTTTTTGAGTGCGCAAATTAGTTTTGTGTTTTATCTTAAGTATAAAATGGGATAATTGCTCTAAAATGAGATTTAAAAGACATATAAATATGACATATCTTGAAATATGAGATATTTTTTTATGAATTAATTATTTGGCTTGTAAATTGTATTATTGAACAAAACAAAAAGTTAATTGTAACATACAAGAACAGGAGTAATAGACATGAGAAAATTTTATAAGAAAATCATAATTGGTACCGTAGTTGCAGGATCAACATTATTAGGTCAGGTTGGATTATTTGCCGATAGTAATATTGGCGGTTACTGGGAGAACTGGAAAGGAGCTCTTCATCCTGATTCATCAAGTACGAGTGATCCTGCCTATTACAGCAATGATATAAATAATTTCAATCATGTTTATTATTCATTTTTAACATTAGACAGTCAACCTAATCCAGATAATCCTCACAACAAACAGTGGGATGGGAAGTCAATTTACGAGTCAATGACAGCAGCTGATGTAATCAGTGTAATGACAAAAACCGATCCTGTCTGGGAAAATCCTAATGATTGGCAAAGAAAGAAAATTCAGGCTCTTATCGATGAATGTCATGCCAAAGGTAAAAAGTTTATCTGGGCAATTGGTGGCTGGTCTGATTTAACACAGACAATAGGAGATGATCAGGTAGATTCATTTGTAGACTACTGTGTAAGACTTCTCGAAACTTCAGGAGACGGAATTGATTTTGACTGGGAACACTTAAGCGATAATTCAGATATTATGTCACAGCAGAGACACATACTTGGAAAAATTTTTCCTAAACTTCGTAAAGCTTTAAATGAAAACGGAATGTCAGACAAACTCTTAGGTTATACAACACGCTTCAACGCATTCTGGAATGATAGCGATAGACCTGAAGGAGTAACAGCATTTCCAAGTGACGGAGAAGGCATAGATGTAGTTAATGCAGCTAAAGATGCAGGAACAACTCTTAATGACTGTGTAGACTGGGTAAATATCATGATGTATGATGTACCGCCAAGTGATGTAGGTGCAAAAGGTGGAACATTTGAACTTGATAACTATAAACAGGTATTGAACTACTTTGGGAAATATGTTTTAAAAGACAAAATAGTTATGGGGTTTGAACCAGGTGGACAGGCTGCAGGTGGAGTTTGGGAAGGAATGACAGTTGACAAACAGGTTATCGACTATGTTAAAGCTAATGGTTACGGTGGAGTAATGTTCTGGGCAATCAATCAGCCTGCATATAAGTCATCTGAAGTTACAGGTGACAATGCTCAGGAACTTGCAGGGTATGCTCAGGACAATAATACAAATGTTATGCATAGAATGTAGACATTATCAAATAAGTGCAGAGTGAAAACTCTGTACTTTTAGTTGTTAAAAATTTTGCAATTAATTTATGTTTTGTAGCAAAAAAGCCACAATTCTAAGGCTATTGCCTGTTTTTTGTGCTTATAACTTTTCTAGATTGGAGTATTAAGCTATAAGTATTATAGAAGAGGAAGAGCAGTATATATGTTAAGAAAAAATGAAATAATAAGGTATGAGTAATATAAAAAAACAAAATAGATATTCACCAACAAATAAGTCACAATAATCAAGAAAGGAAGCAATTAGTATGAAAGCTAAAATCACAAATTTCATTACAGCAATAATTTTTATTGCTACTATTTCTGTTTATGCTTATGACACTTGGGATCCTGCTGAAACTTATTCTACAGCAGGTACAATTGTTAAGTATGACGGAAAACTCTGGAAAAACTACTGGTGGACTAAAGGCGATAATCCTACCGGTTACTATTCAAATCAATGGCATGTTTGGAGACCTGCAGAAGTTCAGCCGGAGGAAAATCAATCACCTTTAGCTGTTGATGATACTGCAGTAACTGTAGAAAATGAATCTATCATCATTTCTCCTTTGAGTAATGATACAGATCCTTACAATGATGCTATTACCTTAGAAAGTGTTGGAACTCCTTCACATGGTACTGCTGTTGTATCAGGAAATTCAGTAGTTTATAATCCAGCAGCTAATTATACCGGCAGTGATTCTTTTAATTATACCATTACTGACTCAGAAGGTAATACTGCTACTGCAACAGTTAATGTAACAGTGAACAGTACTCAGATTCAACCTGCAACTGATGGCTTTGTGTATTCTGTAACATCTGATTGGGGAACAGGATTTAATGGTAATATTAAGCTGACAAATAATACCGGCTTAACTTCTGAAAACTGGAAGGTCGAGTTTGATTTTCCTTATGAGATTACTTCAATTTGGAATGCGAATAAAGTATCCCATAGTGGAAATCATTATGTAATAGAGAACCTTTCCTGGAATGGAAATGTTGCTCCCGGAGCAAGTGTTTCATTTGGTTTTGGTGGAAAACCTGGAAATCTTACAGTTGAACCTTCAAATGTTATTTTAACTTTTGGAAACAGTAGTACTTCCGAAGAACCTGTTGCAAGTACTGATATTGTTACTACAGATCAAAATACTGCTGTAACCATTGATGTATTGAGTAATGATACAGGGGATGATCTTAGCATTGATTCTGTAACAGTACCTTCTCATGGCGCTGCTGTTGTCTCAGGTAATAGTATTCAGTATACACCGGAATCTGATTTCGCTGGTAATGATAGTTTCAGTTATACTGTAATAGACGCCAATTCTTTAACAGCAACAGCGACCGTAAATGTTACTGTTAATGAAGTAACTGTACCGGAAGAACCTGTTGCAAACAATGATACTGTAGTTACAAAAGTTGATACACCTGTAACAATTGATGTATTAAGCAATGATACTGGTGAAACAGTAACTATAGATTCAGTAACTAATCCTGAGAATGGGACTGCTGTCGTATCTGGAGATAAGATAGTTTATACTCCAAATGCTGAATACAAAGGTACAGATTCTTTTAACTATACAATTACAGATGCTTTAGGAGTCCTTGCTACAGGCCTTGTTACAGTAACTGTGAATGAGCCCAGTGCAGTTAATAAGGTAAATGCAACATACTGGAGTGCATGGGGCGGTAATACCTCTTATAGCGTTGATGGAAAGCAAATAACATCTAATGCTGTTGCTATGAATGAAATCGATCCATCCTATAATGTAATTATTACAGCTTTTATTGTTACAGATTCTGATGGTAATTATGTTCTCTCTTTGAAAGATCCAGGCTCAACATCAGCTTCTACATATACAGAGGATGAAATAAAAGATTTCGTTAATAAAACCAAAGCACAGGGAAGAAAAGTTGTCGTTTCAATGGGAGGACAGTATTTTGATTTGAGTATGGCAACACAGGATGATGTTAGTACTTTTGTAACACAGACTGAAAATATTATCGATGAATACGGTTTTGAAGGTCTTGATATTGATTTAGAAAGCGGTGTTCTTGCATCAATAGATCCTACTCTTATGGGAAATGCTATAATGGAAGTTGTAAACCATTATAGAAATCAAGGTGTTGACTTCTGGCTGACAGCAGCTCCTGAATGGTGCTATATAACTCCTTTTGTTTGGGGTTCCGGACAATGGGCTTCTTATTCTATGGCAGGTTCATTCTATAAGGAATTGATTAATGTAATAGGAATAGATAATTTCAATTATATATGGCCTCAGACATATAATCAGGGACCGGCAAATGGTGTAGCAGGACCTGAACTGGATGCTAATGGGTATTCAACCAAAGTTACCCCTGATTCTGGCATGGATAAATTTCTGACAGCAATGTCATGGGCGATTTCTACAGAAAAAGGATATGAGGCTAATGGTTCTCTCGGTGTACAAATTCCAGGAGAAAAACTTGCTATGGGAATCCCTGCAACATGTGGAGCAGCAGGAAGTGGTATGACCTATGTTGCTACTCCTGAATTAATCGAAAGTGCTTGGAGCTTAATGGCTGAGCAGGGGTTTGAAATTTCAGGTTTCATGAACTGGAGTGTTGATTGGGATGCAATGAATATTGCAGATGGTGATTTATCAGCAGGCTATACTCATACTTCATGGGAAACAGGCCGTGCAGTTGCTGAAACAATCAGTATTGAAGAACCGGTGAATCAGTCTCCGGTAATCAATATAACAGTACCTGCTAATAACGCTGTTATAGAGCAGGATACATTATCTGCTGTTAATATCGAGTTTAATGCTGTTGATAATGATGGCGAAATTTCTTCAACTACAATAAAAGTAGACGGAAATACTTATAATGGAACAACAGCAACTTGGATACCATCGGCATTTGGTGATTATACAGTAATATTTACTGCAGTTGATAATGATGGAGCAACAACTACAAAGACCGTAAATGTTACAATTAAAGAGAAAACTTCTGTTTTAAATCAGTCACCTGTAATATCATCAGTATCACCTGCAAACGGTGATACTATTGAAATGACAAGTTTAGTACCTGTAACTATTACTGTCAATGCTTCAGATCCTGATGGAACAGTAGAGACTGCTTTGATTGAAGTTGATGGTAATACATTCAGTGGAACTAATGCTTCATGGACACCATCTGAATTTGGTACCCATACCATATATGTAACAGTTTCAGATAATGACGATGCCACAGCAACAGCTATTGCTAGTATAGATATTGTTGAGAAGCAGGGAACTGTAACTTCGGGTATAACTTTTGCATCACCTAATGATGGAGACATAATCAGTCTTGATGAACTTTTACCGGTTAATATTACTGTTTCAGTTTCTGACACAGAGAATGTTGAATCTGTTCAAATTGATGTTGATGGCAACAGTTTTGACGGATATACAGCAAACTGGACACCTTCTGATTTTGGTTCTTTTTCAATAGTAGCTATGGTCACTTATCTTAGCGGTGCTGTTGAAAGTAAAACTATTAATGTTCAGGTTGTTGAAGATACCGGTACCATTTCTGAAGATTTTAAAGTTGGCGGTTATTGGGAAAACTGGAAAGGTGCTTTAAATCCTGGATTGTCAAGTGTTAATGATTCAGCATATTATAGTAATGATATGAATAATTTCAGTCATGTTTACTATTCATTTTTGACATTGGTAAAAACTCCAAATCCTGATACTCCTCCGGATCAGCAGTGGGATGGAAAGTCAATTTATGAATCAATGACAGCTGCGGATGTAATGTTAGTCTTAGATAAAGACGATTATAATTATAAGTGGCAGGGTGATAAAATTCGTGCAATGATAGCCGAGTGTCAGAGTAAAGACAAAAAGTTTATCTGGGCAATAGGTGGCTGGTCTGATTTGACACAGACAATCAGCGATGAACAAGTACCTGCTTTTGTAAATTGCTGTGTGAATCTTCTGAAAGTTGCAGGAGATGGGATTGATTTTGACTGGGAACATCTCAGCTCAGATCCTGAAATTAAAGATCAGCAGAGACATGTAATAGGTAAAATATTACCTGCATTACGTAAAGCTTTAGATGAAAACGGAATGACAGATAAACAATTAGGTTATACAACTCGTTTTAATGCATTCTGGAATGAAAGCAACAGACCTGAGGGAGCATTGGAATTCGAAAGTGAAGGAGAAGGAATTGATGTTGCCAGTGCAGCTAAAGAAGCTGGAACAACTCTTAACGACTGTGTAGACTGGGTAAATATCATGATGTATGATGTTCCTCCAAGTGATGCAGGGGCAACAGGAGGAACCTTTGACCTTGAGAATTACAAACAGGTTTTAGGTGCTTTTGAAAAATATCTTTCGAAAGATAAGATTGTTATGGGCTTCGAACCTGGTGGACAGGCTGCCGGAGGTATTTGGGAAGGCATGGACGTTGACAAGCAGGTCATTGATTATGTCAAAGCAAATGGTTACGGTGGAGTAATGTTCTGGGCAATAAATCAGCCAGCCTTGAACTCAACTGAAGTAACAGGTGAAAATGCGCAGGAACTTGCAGGTTATGCAGTACTGGCAACAGAATAAACCTATGATCTAGATAAATATTTAAAAGTGATGTTAAACCAGTTTAACATCACTCTCTTAATAAATTTTATGTTAATATTGAAATAAACTAAAAATTTAGATATAATTTTTTATGCGACTAATACGATTTTAGGTTATAGTTCCGATTTAAAATAATCTTGAAAAAGGAGGTAGAATGAGGAAAGCAATTTTGGGTTTATTAATCTCGGCTGTTTCTATTATTGGAATATCCGCAGGTTACGCTGCTGAAGGTACCTATCAATTTAAACCATTTGGCTATTTTGCGTCTATGTTAAATAGTCAAACTATAACAATCAATGTAAAAGGCGGGGCTGACTTGACTTTTAATGAAATTAAATTCAATGTCAGGTCTTCAAAAGGGGAAATTGCAAAATACAGTGATGCAATTTCTAAAGCAGGAGTTTATGGTGCTCAACTGAAAAACATACAGTTTGCACAGGAGGCTGCCGGTGAATTTTATGATATTGCTGTCTATACTATTACAGCAGATGTTGTCAGCTATAGTGGCAAAGATCTATCTTTAGCAAATCCTATTGTAATATCTCAATGGCCGCTTTATAACTCTCAAAGCAAAGTGTCAGTTAACGGTGTTCCTGTTTATACTTCAATGCCCTACAATATTTCACTTTGCGGCGTTAAAAGTGCAGGACAGGATGCACAGGATATAAATCTTGTAAATGCGGACAAAGGTACTAAGAGTAATCCTACTCCGGGCAAATATATTGCGGGATATTTTACAGACTGGGCGAATTATCATTATAATGGAAGCACACCGTCATTTAATCCTGATGACATATTAAAAACATATGTTAATACTGTTTATTATGCTATAGTTAATGCTAATCCTCAAGGCGATGTAAGCATGATTGATGCATGGGCTGACGGAACATATGTTCCAGGTTTTGCACAGTTAAGAGAGAACTATCCTTATATTAATGTTCTTTTGAGTTTTGGAGGATGGGGAGATGAAACTGCCGGTACACATCCATCAGGCGATATAGAAAAAATACTTAATTCATCAAAAACTACTGATACTTTTGCTAAACATGCTGTTGAAACAATGTATTTATACGGTTTCAATGGTGTAGATGTTGACTGGGAATGGTGGGGTGCCGTAGGTACCACAGGAAGCCTTAATAAAACTACTGCAGCTAACTTTGTAGCACTTTTCAGTGATCTTAATAAATATGTCAATCAGTTAGCCGAAGTAACAGGAAATGATAGAGATGACTATCTTGTTACAATGGCCGGGCCTGCAGGAAAGGGTAATATTGACGAGTTAGAACAATATGTTGCAGGAGGATGGGAGCAGATAGCAGAGAAATCTGATCTGGTAAATCCAATGACTTATGATATGCATGGTTTGTTTGATAAGTCAGGGGCCCCGGCTGATCATCAGTCAAGGTTGGAAAAAACTTCTATTCCCGGTTCAAATCCTGATTTTTGCGGTGCTGTTGCATTAAGTCTTTATAATTCATATAATGTTCCATATAAAAAGATGCTGATTGGTTTAGCAGCTTACTGCAGAATTGTTGGTGTTGGTCCTGCAAAAAGTGAAACTAAAAATTTAGGAGCGCCTTTAACCGGTGCTGTTCCTGCCGGCTGTAATGGTTTAGGAGGAGGTATTTTCTCATATAAAGCAATACTTGGCGCAGCAAATAAAATACCTACAAATTACGCCTGCTCTCTGGAAAATGGACTGGCCAATTTGAATATAAAGTATGTGACTTTAGCTGATGCAGATGAGATTGACAGCTCTGTCGTTGCACCTTGGGCCTATAGTGATAATAGCTTTATGTCATTTGATGATCATGATTCAGCAAAAGCTAAATCAAAATGGGTTGCAGCAAAAGGAATGCCCGGTGCATTTATCTGGGAAATTGATTGTGACTTACCTCCTACTGACTCTAATTAGAACGCCCACGAAAACGTTTTTTGTTATTAATATTTTTTTCAATTATATAACATTATAACCTGATATCCAATTTTTTTTAAGGCGTTCTAATTATTTTTAAAATTTATGTCGTACCTCCACAAATTATAAGAGAAAACTCTTGAACATTTATAAACCGGGTACATTGCAGTATATTTTTTTATATTTGATATGTTAAATTGGATCAGGCTGGTTTAGCCGTTTTTTTCCTTTTTAATCATATGTATAAAATTATACGCAATAATTTTTTCAAGCTGTTCAGCTTCCACTGCTTCAATCCCACGTCTTCTCATTTTACCGAAACTATGCCTGTATTTAAGAGTAAACATTCCTGATTCAGCAGCAGACCGCATTCTTCGGGCTTCAGAATATAACGTAGTATCCCAATCTTCAGATGTTATTTTTTTACCTTTTGCTCCATTAATACTGACAGTTAAAATGTTTAAATCATTTTTGAGTATACCAACTCCGTCTTCTGATGCATAACCGTCATCAGTACTTACAAGATTCGGCTTAACTCCGGTGGAACGGCATACTTCCATTACTGTGGGAACAAGCATTTCGGAATCACTGACATTGCCTTTTGGAAGTAGAAAACCACTTATAAAACCATTTCTGCTTCTTCCGATTTGAGGTTTATATCCAATGGTGGGATTTCTCTGTCCTTTCTGTATGAAAGCTGCATCAGGATCCGAAATGCTGAGGATTTTCTCTCTTGACGGAAGTTTTATATTTTCATTAACAAGAAGTTCGGCATAATACAGTACATAAGCGGCATCATTAAGATCACTGTCTATTTTAAACCAGAGCCTGTCAAGAGCAAGACTTTTATCCGGGGTTAAGTCAGATGTTTCATATTTGATCAACATTTTTTCCTGTTCGTCGAAAAAAGATTTTATAATATTATCTGCAAGACTTACAAAGAGTTTAAATTTTTCCTTAACATTTCCTTTCATTCCCTTTTTGCCTATCTGCATATTGATAAAAGCAAGATGTGATTTCAGTTTTTTCATTCTTGTATCAAGCCATCCGTCACTCAGCATGGGAAAGCCAAACTCATCAGTTAGAAACCTGAAGCTTCTGTAAACCCGGTCAAGAAGTTTATATAAAACTGAAATGTCCGTTGGATATGCTGTATTTGCAGCAACATCTGTACTGTCTATGTAAACTTCATTGAAATCATCAAGACCTTTAAGGAGAATAAGCATGGAAAGGCTATCCATTATCAAACGTCTTGTTTTATTGGAAACTGCATTCAGGTTTTCACGCACAGTGTTCGAACCGGGAACCTTATAGCTGTGATGAGCAAGAACCGCGCTAATACTTATTGAATCATGTATTGCCTGTTTGGCTGCGTGGTCACTTATGCTTCCCCACAGTCCTCTGATGATAAGAAAATAAAGTACTAATTCCGGCTTCAAACGTTCCCGACCTGTTTTTTCGAGTTTTACCGGCTCTGTTATTTCTATACAGTCAAACAAATAGTAATTTCCGTTTATGTGCACATCATTATAACGTTTTACTTCATTGCGGATCAGTTTCTTCTTCTGACCGTGTATATCCTGATCTCGGACTATTGATTCTCTGATTTCAGGAAACTTTTCCAGAAGTTCGCGACTTTTTCGAAAAATTTCCATTAAATCGGTATCTAATTCTTCAATTATGTTGAAATCAAACGGTAGGTAAGGAACATTATATATCATAAATTTGCCTTTCACTTTATTCATTTACGCTCAATATAGAGCGTTGAAAGGCAAATTTACATTTGCGATAGCAAAAAATTAATTAGAAGCGAGTCGCGAAAAACTTTTCGTGCAGCTTCTAATTACAATACTCTAAGTATTGCAGCAGGTGTATATGACGTTTTTAAAGGTGACTCTGTCCAGTGGGATCCTGAAGTAACTATGTCAGAACAGACAGAAACAGGGTTTACTCTTTCATGGGATAAAGCGACATATAAAACAGATACTATTAATTATTCTATTACTGGTGCAGGATTGAAAGATCTGAATGTTGGAAAGGTGTTAACTTATAAATTTAGCGAACTGGAAAAAGGAACAAAATATCCGGTAACAATAATAGCTAAAGATATGACTAACGATAAAATTGGCTCAGCACAGGTAAGTTATACGGCTGAAACTAAAGGAGTGCCTGTACCTGCAAAATTGGAGTGGGAAACAAAACCTGTAGTTTCAAATATTACAAGCTCAACAGCAACTGTTACCTGGAAAGCTGTTTCAGACTCTGAAGATGCAATAACCTGCCAATATTCTGCAAAAGATAGCTCTGGAAAAGAAATAGCATCAGGAACAGGTGTTGCTGCTGCTTTGACAGATCTAAATTCTGCATCCGACTATATTGTAAATGTTACAGCTAAACAGGATGATCAGACGATTGAAGCATCAGTTTCATTCAAAACAAAATCTTCATCAGGTTCAGGAGATTGGAGTGCAGACAAAGTATATAAATCAGGAGACCAGGTTACTTATAATGATCATACCTATAAGGCCAAATGGTGGACAAAAGGTGATCAGCCTGATAAAGGTGGCCCTTGGGAAAGAACAGATGTTGAGCCAGGTGGCGAATGGAGTGCATCTATGATTTATAATACTGGAGATAAAGTTACTTATAAAGACGAAGAATACCAGGCCAAATGGTGGACAAAAGGCGATCAACCTGACAAAGGAGGACCTTGGAAAGCTGCAAATGTACAGCCGGGCGGCGAATGGAATGCAACCCAGGTTTATAACGGTGGCGATGAAGTAACTTATAATGGACAGAAATATAAAGCCAAATGGTGGACTCAGGGAAATCAGCCTGATAAAGGAGATCCGTGGGTTCTGGTAAACAATAATATTTAATTTTTTTTAATGAAGCTTTCCTGCTATATAGCTTCATAAGAATAAAATATTATATTAAAAATAACGTGCTTTGTTAGAAACAGAGTGCGTTATTTTTTTGTAATTACAAAAAATGAAAATATTACTCTAAAGTAACAATTCAAATACTATGTATAAACTTTAAGATTAGTTTAATGGAAGACTAATGCTCTAAGGCTGAATAAGTTATTTCTTTTGTTCTTTTTATATATTTTTCTTGGAAGTGTACTGTAGTACTGAAATAAGTATTAATATTACAAATGCCTGGATTATTGAAATAATAGTTGTGAGCATATTGCCCCAAAGCAGTGGGAGTACGCTTAAACTAATTATAATTGATAATAGGTGTACACATAAAACGGCATTTTTTCTTGACATTCCCATTTTATTAAATCGATGTGAGATGTGATTATTGTCACCTATGTAAATAGGCTTTCCAGCCTTTAGCCTGATAACTATAACTGATAACAGATCAAAAAGAGGTATGGCAAGAATGAAAAGTGGAATAAGTATTGATAATTTTGTCTGGGTAAATCCTTCCTGATAAAATGTAGTAAGAGCACCTGTTACTCCAAGGGTATATCCTAAGAAATGACTTCCGGCATCGCCCATAAAGATTTTGGCAGGTGTATGATTAAAGAACCAGAATCCTATAGCTGTGCCAGCACATGCTGTAGCAAAACAGGCAATAAAGTAGTGATTATATATAATTGCTGTTATTGCAAAGAAAACAAAAGCTATCGTTGCGATTCCTGCAGCCAGTCCATCCATATTATCGAAAAAGTTTATAGCATTAATCATTGTTAATATCCATAAAATAGCCAGAAGACTGTTTAAAAACGGATTAAATATAAAAAGTGTAATCTTTATATCGCCGTAAAATACTACAAAAACTGTTATTACTATTTGTCCTAAAAACTTTAACTTTGCGCTCATATTTTTTCTATCATCGATGAAGCCGAGTAAAGTGATCAGGATGCCCCCAATTATAATTGCTATAAGACGGTGTTTAACTTCAAAAACTCCGGTTAAATTCTCTATTACTTTATGTGAAATATTTTGATCTGATAAAAAGTAAGGAGAATAAATCCCTGTTAAAAGGGTAATTAACCATGCTAGACACATAGAAAATCCTCCCATCAAAGGTGTGATCTTTTTGTGATTTTTATGGTTTTGTTCAGCTGGTTTGTCTAAAGTATTAGTCCAGAATGCAATCCTGATAAAAACCGGAGTTAAAATAAGCGATAATAACGCTGAAGTTAAAAAAACAATTAAATAAATATTCCACCAGACCATAATTAGAACGCCCACGAAAACGTTTTTTGTTATTAATATTTTTTTCAATTATATAACATTATAACCTGATATCCAATTTTTTTTAAGGCGTTCTAATTATTTTTAAAATTTATGTCGTACCTCCACAAATTATAAGAGAAAACTCTTGAACATTTATAAACCGGGTACATTGCAGTATATTTTTTTATATTTGATATGTTAAATTGGATCAGGCTGGTTTAGCCGTTTTTTTCCTTTTTAATCATATGTATAAAATTATACGCAATAATTTTTTCAAGCTGTTCAGCTTCCACTGCTTCAATCCCACGTCTTCTCATTTTACCGAAACTATGCCTGTATTTAAGAGTAAACATTCCTGATTCAGCAGCAGACCGCATTCTTCGGGCTTCAGAATATAACGTAGTATCCCAATCTTCAGATGTTATTTTTTTACCTTTTGCTCCATTAATACTGACAGTTAAAATGTTTAAATCATTTTTGAGTATACCAACTCCGTCTTCTGATGCATAACCGTCATCAGTACTTACAAGATTCGGCTTAACTCCGGTGGAACGGCATACTTCCATTACTGTGGGAACAAGCATTTCGGAATCACTGACATTGCCTTTTGGAAGTAGAAAACCACTTATAAAACCATTTCTGCTTCTTCCGATTTGAGGTTTATATCCAATGGTGGGATTTCTCTGTCCTTTCTGTATGAAAGCTGCATCAGGATCCGAAATGCTGAGGATTTTCTCTCTTGACGGAAGTTTTATATTTTCATTAACAAGAAGTTCGGCATAATACAGTACATAAGCGGCATCATTAAGATCACTGTCTATTTTAAACCAGAGCCTGTCAAGAGCAAGACTTTTATCCGGGGTTAAGTCAGATGTTTCATATTTGATCAACATTTTTTCCTGTTCGTCGAAAAAAGATTTTATAATATTATCTGCAAGACTTACAAAGAGTTTAAATTTTTCCTTAACATTTCCTTTCATTCCCTTTTTGCCTATCTGCATATTGATAAAAGCAAGATGTGATTTCAGTTTTTTCATTCTTGTATCAAGCCATCCGTCACTCAGCATGGGAAAGCCAAACTCATCAGTTAGAAACCTGAAGCTTCTGTAAACCCGGTCAAGAAGTTTATATAAAACTGAAATGTCCGTTGGATATGCTGTATTTGCAGCAACATCTGTACTGTCTATGTAAACTTCATTGAAATCATCAAGACCTTTAAGGAGAATAAGCATGGAAAGGCTATCCATTATCAAACGTCTTGTTTTATTGGAAACTGCATTCAGGTTTTCACGCACAGTGTTCGAACCGGGAACCTTATAGCTGTGATGAGCAAGAACCGCGCTAATACTTATTGAATCATGTATTGCCTGTTTGGCTGCGTGGTCACTTATGCTTCCCCACAGTCCTCTGATGATAAGAAAATAAAGTACTAATTCCGGCTTCAAACGTTCCCGACCTGTTTTTTCGAGTTTTACCGGCTCTGTTATTTCTATACAGTCAAACAAATAGTAATTTCCGTTTATGTGCACATCATTATAACGTTTTACTTCATTGCGGATCAGTTTCTTCTTCTGACCGTGTATATCCTGATCTCGGACTATTGATTCTCTGATTTCAGGAAACTTTTCCAGAAGTTCGCGACTTTTTCGAAAAATTTCCATTAAATCGGTATCTAATTCTTCAATTATGTTGAAATCAAACGGTAGGTAAGGAACATTATATATCATAAATTTGCCTTTCACTTTATTCATTTACGCTCAATATAGAGCGTTGAAAGGCAAATTTACATTTGCGATAGCAAAAAATTAATTAGAAGCGAGTCGCGAAAAACTTTTCGTGCAGCTTCTAATTATTGTTACTAGAGGCTATCTAAAAGGTATGATGCATTAAACTGTACCAAAAGTCAACTACACATTTCAGTATAACAAGCGAAAAATACTGCAAAATTTCAAAAAGAAACTTCTTAATCTTTGTCCTAGTTTTAATCGATAAGGATCAAGATTAAGACAAAGACTAAGATTTTTTTATTTAATATTCAAAACCATATTAAGTCTCATATTGAAATTTTGCTTCATTTTGGGATTTTTGATAATACTTTCTACAATATTCTGTTTTTGAATTGCAAACAGGAAAATGTAGAGATACGCGATGTGTGTTTAAAGGCATTTTAATCAGTACTCTTTTAAAATAGCTTCTAACTAGTATCTCCTTTTTAAATTTTTTCTATTTTTACTGCACAAACTTTATATTCAGGGATTTTTGATACCGGGTCTACTTTATCAAGTGTCAACTTGTTTGCCGCAGCTTCCGAAAAATGGAATGGAACAAAGATATTTCCCTTTTTTACTTTATCTGATTTTTTAGCAGCGATTTCTATTATACCTCTTCTTGAGCTTACTCTGACTTTATGACCATCTTTAACCTTCAAGTCTTTCATATCATCAATATTCATTTCAAAATAAGGTTCATCTACATAACTGTTAAGTGATTTGCTTCTTCTACTCATAGATCCAGTGTGATAATGATATAAAATTCTGCCTGTTGACATCACAAAAGGGTACTCCTCGTTTGGAAGTTCTTTCGGTGGCATATGTTCGATAGCTGTTAAAAGACCTTTACCTCTTGCGAACTTATCCTTATGAAGAAACTTTGTTCCTGGATGTGCTGTTGAAAGGCACGGCCATTGTAAGGTTTCTCCATTTTCTATTCTTTCTGTTGTAATTCCGGCATATTGAGGAGTCAAAATATTAATTTCAAGCATTATATCCTTCCATGAAGAGTACTGCCAGAAAGTCCCCATTGCCTGTGCGATTTTCTGAATAATCTTCCAATCCGGCATTGAGTTGCCGATAGATTCAATTATTTTGTTTACTTTTAACACACGTCTTTCCGTATTTGTAAATGTACCGTTTTTTTCTGCAAACGAAGAGGACGGAAGAACTACATCTGCCAATTGTGCTGTTTCTGTTAGAAAAAGATCCTGACAAACTAGTAAATCCAAAGACTTAAGAGCTTTTTCTACATGATTTGAGTTAGCATCTGATACAACGGGATTTTCTCCCATAATATACATTGCTTTTAAATTGCCGGCAGATGCTTCATTCATCATTTCTACAACAGTTAAGCCTACTTTATCCGATAGTTTACTATGCCAATTGTGCTCAAATTTTGACTTTATTTCTGAGTCTGTGATTTTTTGATATCCAGGGAAAACATTTGGTAATGCTCCCATGTCACAGGCACCCTGTACATTGTTCTGCCCTCGAAGAGGATTGACACCGGTACTTTCTTTTCCTATATTACCCGTTATCATTGATAAGTTTGCAATAGATTTTACATTATCAGTGCCATTTGTATGTTGTGTTATTCCCATCGCATAAACGATACTTGCTCTTTTAGCTTTTCCAAAGAGTTCAGCTGCTTCTAGTAATTCAGTAGAAGAAATTCCTGTAATTTTTTCTACAACATCGGGCGTATAACGGGATACAACTTTCCAGAGTTCTTCAAATCCTTCTGTTTGATCTTTAATAAAATTTTTATCATGGAGATCTTTTCTTATTATAATATTCATCAGTCCGTTAATCCAGGCTACATCTGTTCCGTTATTTTGTCGAAGCCAAAGGGCTGAATACCTGACTAGGTCTATTTTTCTAGGATCAACAACAATAAGTTTAGCGTTATTAAATAGTACCGCTCTTTTAATATAGGTTGAAATTACAGGGTGTGCTTCTGTTGTATTCGAGCCTGTAACTAATATTACATCCGCATGCTCTAATTCTTCTATTGAATTTGTCATTGCACCGGAGCCAAGGGTAGTCGCCAGACCGGCGACTGTTGAGGAGTGTCACAGTCGTGCACAGTGATCAATATTATTTGTACCTATAACTCCTCTAATAAATTTTTGAAAGAGATAGTTTTCTTCGTTTGTACAACGAGCCGATGATAGTCCTGCAATTGAATTACTGCCATATTCTTCTTTAATTTTTTTCAGTTTATTTGAAGTAAAAGTTAATGCTTCGTTCCAGCTGACCTCTTCAAGTTTGCCGTCTTTACGTATAAGAGGTTTTTTAAGTCTTTCAGGATGGTTAACAAAATCGAGCCCAAACCGTCCTTTTACACAAGTTGAACCATTATTTGGTTTTTTGTCGACTCCTTCAGAATGGACTATTTTCCCTTTTATAGTAGAAATATTGATTTGGCAGCCAACTCCGCAGTAAGGACATGTTGTCTGCACTGTTTTATCAATGTCTTTTTTTCTGATATTTTTTCTTTCACTGTATACGGATTTTACTGTTAATGCACCAACAGGACAAATTTTAGCACATTCACCGCATCCGTCACACTTGGAATCAATCCAGTTTTTATACCCGGTACCGACATGAGAATCAAGCCCTCTGTTTATTATGTTGAGATAGCCTTTGCCTTGTATTTGTTCACAGGCTTTTACACATCTTTCACACATTATACATTTAGAAGAATCATATCTTAAAACATATGAAGATGTGTCAGAAGTGTCTTCAAGATTCTTCCAGACAGGAGGGAGAGTTCTATCTTCTCTACATAAATTATAACGGAATGCAAGATCCTGCAAAATACAGTCTCCGTCTTTGGAACAACTGATGCAGTCATCATTATGCTGGGAGAAAAGCATGTCAAGAAGGGTTTTTCTCATATCTTCCAATTCATCGTCAAATGCTGTGACATGCATTCCATCTTCTACTGTATGTGTACAAGCTGTAGTGAATCCGCCAATGCCGTGAATTTTAACAATACAGAGTCGGCATGATGCTGTTGGAGATATTTTCTGATTATAGCATAAATTTGGAATATCTATACCATTTTCCAAAGCGACTTCAAGAAGGTTTTGTCCTTCTTTGGCTGTAATCTCTTTGCCGTCAATATAAATGGTTACGGTATTATTCATCTTTTCCTCATATTTCATTTTAAATATTTCTCATACTCTGAACGGAAGTTTTTTAATGAGCATAAAATAGGATTTGGTGCTGCTTGACCTAAACCGCAGAATGCTGTTTTCTTAACTGTATCAGCTATTTTTAATAACTGGTTCAAGTCATTCTTATTTCCATTGTGCTCGATAATTTTATTTAAAATATCCAGAAGGTTTTTTATTCCAACCCTGCACGGAGTACATTTTCCACACGATTCTTCTTTAAAAAATTCCATAAAAGAAGTTACAATACCAAGAATATTTCTTGTTTTATTAAATATTGTAAATGCTCCTCCGGTAGGGAGATCTTCAAAACAAACCTTTCTGTAAAATTCAGTTTTGTTAATAAGGTTACCTGATGGACCTCCGACCTGAACTGCATATGTATCTTCTGCTTTTACCTTCTTGAGTATTTCTTTTACTGTTGTTCCGTATGGAAATTCATAAACTCCCGGTTTTTCACAATCTCCTGAGATACTAAGAAGCTTTGTTCCCCTGCTTTTTTCTGTTCCAATTTTTAGGAACCATTCCGGCCCGTGTTCTACTATTCTCCCTGCACAGCAGTATGTTTCAATATTATTTACGGAAGTCGGGTGTTGGAAATAGCCTTTCTGGACAGGGAATGGAGGACGTTTTTTAGGAACTCCCCTAAGACCTTCACAGGAACTTATTAAAGCTGATTCCTCCCCGCAAATATATGCGCCGGCTCCCATTTGTATTCTTATATCAAATTTGAAGTTTTCAATATTCTGCCCTGGACAGATTGAGTCACCCAGGAGATTTGCTTTGCGTCTTTTATCTAAAACTTCTTCCAGGAATCCCAACAAATACTCATATTCTTCTCTTAAGTAGAGTATTCCTGTATCAGCGTGTATTGCATAGCCGGCAATAGTCATCCCTTCAAATAACAGGTCAGGATATTCTGTTAGAACAACTCTATCTTTAAATGTACCGGGTTCTCCTTCATCGGCATTGCATATAATTCTTTTTTTCTCATCACTCGAGTCTCTGGTAAGTTCCCATTTTACTCCTGCCGGAAAACCTGCTCCGCCTCGTCCTCTAAGTTCTGATTTTTTGATAAAGTCGATAACGTTGGACGGTGTTATATTCAATGCAGTTTTTAAAGCCTTGCCGGTAATATATTCAGAGAAAATAACTTCTCCTTTTTTTCTGATATTGTTATTTACCATAGATTTTACAAGGGAATGGGCATTGTTGCCGTCACCATATTCTTTAACTAAATTCTTTAATTTAGAGGTTTTAAGTTTTTTTAGAATTTCCCTTGCTTTTTGAGGTGTGAGATCCGTTATTACAGTACTGTTTATTAAAGCTGAAGGTGCTTGATCACACATACCTATGCAGGGTGTATGATGCAAAGAAAACTTATTATCTGGTGTTATTTCATTGAATTTTATTTTTAATTCTTCTTCAAAAATCTTGTCTATTTCTTCTACGCCATTCATTCTATCAGCAATATCATTGCATATGTAGATAGCATTGGTTCCTAAAGGTTCTTCTGAGAAAAAGTAGTAAAATGAAACCAATGCTGAAATATCGCTTAAGTTCAAGAGTAATTTTTCTGCTATTAATTCTTGAACTTCTTTGGAAATATGTCCATAAAGATTTTGAGCTTTATGAAGGCATGATACTAAGAAACCTTTGTTCTTATTAATGTCCCTGCTAATTTGCAGTTCATCCATATATTCGACCAATTGTTTTGTCTCGCTGGGATGCAGCTCAACTGAACTTTTGATTTTAGATCGACGTTTACGGTGTTTCATTATAAAATTCCCGGGAACCTAGATTAGTTATTTAATAATTATAGCATTAAATTTACATGCCTGCATGCACTGACCGCATTTTATACATTCATCATTGTTTATAATATGAGCTTCTTTTATTTTTCCTGATATACAATTTACAGGGCAAACTCTTGCACATTTAGTGCAACCAATACACCTTTTAGCTGATATTGAATAGTTCAGTAAGGCTGTACACTTTTTTGCCTGACATTTTCTTTCTAAAACGTGTTCATTGTATTCTTCTTTAAAGTGTCGCAGTGTAGATAGGACAGGGTTTGGAGAAGTCATTCCTAATCCGCAAAGAGATGTTGTTCTAATTACTTTTGCAAGGTGATGAAGTTGTTTTAAATCATCTTTAGTTCCCTTACCCTCTGTTATTTTCTGTAATATCATTAACATATGTTTACCGCCAATTCTGCATGGAGTACATTTTCCGCACGATTCTTCGACAGTAAATTCAAGGAAGAATTTAGCAATATCTACCATGCAGCTACTTTCATCCATTACAATGATACCTCCTGATCCCATCATGCTGCCTAGTGACTTTAATGTATCATAATCAATTGGTACATCAATATGATCGGCAGTAATACAACCTCCAGATGGACCACCTGCCTGAACAGCTTTAAGTTTTTTATTATCCTGAATACCTTCTCCAATTTTGAATACAATATCTTTCATTGATATTCCAATAGGTACTTCAATTAATCCAACCTTATTGACTTTTCCTGCAAGCGCGAAAACTTTTGTTCCTGGTGAATGTTCAGTGCCGATATGTTTAAACCACTCGGCTCCTTTTCTAATAATAGGACAGATGTTTGCATAGGTTTCAACATTATTTACAACTGTTGGTTTGTCCCATAAGCCTGAAACTGCAGGGTAGGGGGGCCTGAACGAAGGAGTACCTCTCAAACCTTCGATAGAGTGGATCAATGCTGTTTCCTCGCCACATACAAATGCGCCTGCGCCATATTTTATTTCCAGTGAGAAGCTGAAGTCAGAGCCTAATATATTATCTCCTAAAAAATTATTTTTTTCAGCCTGTAAAATTGCAATGTTTAAACGTTTAATTGCAAGCGGGTATTCAGCTCTTACATAGAATATTCCTTTGTTGGCTCCAATAGCATAACCACCAATGGTCATTGCTTCAATAACGGCGTGAGGGTCGCCTTCTAAGATTGCCCTATCCATAAAAGCGCCCGGGTCGCCTTCATCTGCATTACAGATCATAAATTTATCTTTAGAGTTTGATGCAGCGGCAAAAGACCATTTTCGTCCGGTAGAAAACCCACCTCCGCCTCTGCCGCGTAATCCAGATCTTTTAATTTCGTGGATTACATCTTCAGGAGACATTTCTGATAAAACTTTTTTAAGTGCCTGATACCCTTTGTTTTCTGTATAATGTTCAATCTTTTCAGGATTAATTCTTCCGCAGTTGCGTAGAACTATTCTAGACTGTAGAAAATTACGTGTATTCTCTTCATCTTCAGGATAATACCAGTTTTTATCTATTATAGTAAGTTGTTCCTGGGCAGTATTATTGGCAGAAAATAAAAGGTTTATATGAGCAGGTTTCAGTTTACCATATATTATGCTGCTGTTGTCTGTATTATTTACAATTTCAATAGTTGGTTCACTATGACATAGTCCCATACAGCCTGTTTCTATAACTTCATATTTTGCGATTGTTTTAGATTTTTCAAGATATTTCTTTATTGTATCTAAAATATCTTTAGCTCCTGCAGCTATTCCGCATGTTCCCATTGATACAAGAATTTTAAAATCTTTTTTAGGACTAATGTTTTTTTTATTCTCAGTTTTCATGCTAGGTCCTTTAAAATTTTTTCAACTTTGTCTGCAGTTACTTCGGAGTAGACCTTATTATTTATTAAAACAACAGGAGCCAGGCTGCAGGCTCCAACACATCTGAGACCGCTGAGCGAAAACTTCATATCTTTACTTGTTTCACCATCTTTTATATTGAGGAGACGCTCAAATTCTTCAAGTACTTTATCCGCGCCTTTTACATAACATGCTGTTCCAAGGCATATATCGATTTTATATTTACCTTTAGGCTTTGTAGTAAAGAAAGAGTAAAAAGATATTACGCCGTATACATCACTTAGATTTAATCTTAGTTTTTCAGCAATTAGAATCTGAATTGCTTCCGGCAAATAACCAAATATACTCTGTGCTTTATGAAGGCATGAGATAAGAAACCCCTGATTCTTTATTATATTCGATGTCAACGGGAGCTGCTCAAGATAAGTGTTAAGTTCTGCTGTTTTTTCAGGGTAAGCTTCAGTTATACTTTTTGTTATCTTCTTTTCTTTGCAGCTGCAGCCGCAAATTGTAGATTTTCTATTATTCGGATTTTTAATTTTCATCAATTATTAATATTAAATTTCTCTTCTTACCTGTTTTATTTATTTTTAAGCTGACTTTGGAAAAATCATTAATAGTGCATTCAGCCAGCTTCAGTTTTTCTTTTGGGTGAGTCGTTGTGATACCTATGACTGTGGCGCCTGATTTGTGTGCTCCTTCTATGCCTGAAAGTGAATCTTCGAACACGATACATTTATCTGGTGTTGTTCCGAGAAGCTCAGCAGCTTTTATAAACGGTTCCGGGTGTGGTTTGCTGTTTTTTACTTTTTCAGCAGTAATTAGTTGGTCCGGGACAGGGAGACCTACTACATCAAAATCAGTATTTACTATTTCAATAGTTGCTGAGGTGGCAATTGTCCAGCTATCTTTAGGAAGCTTTAAGATTAATTCTTTTGATCCAGGAATCAGTTTTATTTTATCAGCTTCCTGCAATACCATATCCTCAAGTTCCTGTGCCATTTCTTTTGTAGCAAGATGCGGCGCCAATATTTTTACTGATTCAAGAGCTGTTATTCCATGTAATACTTCTTTTATTTCGACGTTATATTTTTCGCCCCATTTTTTCCATACATATTCAATGCATTCATTTGTATCTATCAAAGTACCATCCATGTCGAATATTATTGCATCACATTCAAATGTTTTCACTTTAAAACCTTTATCAGAATTGAAATTAATTTTGAATGTCGAATAATGAGTGCTGAATTTTTAATAAAACCCTACTTAAAGAATATTATTTATAGGTAATTCAACATTCGAGATTCGAGATTCGATATAAAAGATTATTTGTATCATTCTTGTTAATAAGTTAATTTAACCTTAAAATTATAATAATACCAAAATAACTAAGAAAAATATACTATGAATAATCAGATATTTGACTTTGCTGTTATAGGTGGAGGCCCTGCAGGAATGATGGCCGCTATTTGTGCTGCTGAGAGAGGAGCTAAAGTAGCACTGTTGGAGAAGAACAGTCGTCTTGGGTTAAAACTTCTTATAACGGGTAAAGGAAGATGCAATATAACTAATGCTGAAACAGAGGTAAGAAAATTTATTCAGCCTTTTGGTAAAAACGGTAAATTTTTGATGAATTCTTTATATCGTTTTGGTGTAAAGGAAACTATTAATTTTTTTAATAAAAATAATTTGTTAACAAAAGAGGAAAGAGGAGGGCGTATTTTTCCGGGAAGTGATAAAGCAGCCGATGTATTGCAACTTTTTCTAAATCTTCTTAAGAAGAACAATGTTACTGTCTATACGGAATGTTATATAAAAGAATTTACAGTTACTGATAACAGTATTGAAAAAGTTATTACTGATATAGGAGAAATAAAAGCTTCGAATTACTTAATAGCAACAGGAGGTCTTTCTTATCCTAAAACAGGGTCTACAGGGACAGGTTATATCTGGGCAGAAAAATTAGGTCATAAAATAATTGAACCTAAACCTGCACTAACTCCAATAATTGTTAATGAAAAATGGATTGGTGAGCTTGAAGGTTTGAGCCTCAAAAATGTATCAGTTTCTGTTTTTCAAAAAAATAAGAAATATGATGAACGTTTTGGTGAAGCTTTGTTTACTGGAAATGGTGTAAGCGGGCCTATTGTTTTGGATTTGAGTAAAACAGTAGGAACACTTTTGGAAAATGGCAGTGTTCAGATATTTATTGATTTTAAACCTGCGCTTGATCATGAGAAACTGGATAAAAGGTTGTTGAGAGATTTAGATAAGTTAGGAAAAAAATCGATGAAGAATCTTTTGGCTGGACTTTTACCTAAAAAGTTGATTCCTGTTATGCTGAAACTTACAGGTATTGATGGTGAAAAACAGGCTAATACACTTTCTAAAACAGAAAGAAAGTGTTTGAGAATGCATCTCAAACACTTTCCATTAACAGCCGATAAGTTAGTAGGATTCAGTAAAGCTATTATTACTGCAGGGGGGGTGGACCTGAAAGAAATTGATCCTAAAACTATGTGCTCCAGGAAAATCAATAATCTCTATTTTTCAGGAGAAATTTTAGATTTGGATGGCCCAACAGGCGGTTATAACCTCCAGGTTTGCTGGAGTACAGGTTTTGTTGCAGGGAATAGTGCTGCGGATAAATGATGCAGATAATGTGTATAATATTTTTTTTGGAACTTGAAGGAAATCTATTATGGTAAAGTATAAAAAAATTGGGAATACATATCACTTATATATTAAATCTGCGTTGAATATTCAGGATATTCTCAAAATTCATCCATCGCTTTGGATTGCAATGAGTGCACCCATAAGTGCATTTAATATAGATTTAACATTTCTACAGTATATTGATGAGACGGAGGGCAATGGCCGATTGATTTTTCAAGAGGTGCAGCGGGCTGTAAAGTGGTTAATTGAAGTTTTAAAAGATCATGAAGGTATTAATAGCGGAGCTGACTGTCTAGTTCTTGATAGCATTAATAGAGATAATTCTGATGGTGAGTTAATTTTTGTTGAGACCAAGAAAATATTAGATAGAATTGATGGTCATAATCAAGATAGAATAACACTTGAACAGATCAGGGGTGTTAAATCAGAAGTTGAGAAATATCCGGTTAGTGAAAATGGAGTAGCTACAGTTGATGCTGCTTCTACTGATGAACTAAAAAAATATATTCAGGATATAATCAATGTAACGGGTGGTGAGGATCATTTAAGTGGAATAAAAGGCGTTGGCTTGGCATGTTTAGATATCTTCAATCAAAAGCTTCAGGATTATATTAAATGGCGTGAATATTATAGTGATGCTTTAAATAGCGATAATAGAGAATTACTGCCCTGGGGCGAAAAAACAAATGCTGTTTTTAAGCAGTTTATAAAAATAAAAGATAAAATTGATCAATATTTTATTCAGTGCAGTACATTGAATTTTTCAAAACAGGTATCAGACAATGTATCTTTTCTGAGTGATACTGAATTTAATAAAATGAACTGGCACGAAATTGCAGAATTAGAACAGTTTTTAGTAAATGCTCCTTTAGCTAAGCCCAGCGATAATGCAGTGCTTGATTTGACTAATGTTGATATGATCAATCCACTTTTTATTAGAGAAGTAAAACAATTTTTTGCAGAAGTTTCTGCAGCATTGAAAAAGAATGGAATAGAGAAAATAGATGCCGAATTGTGGGCTGATATTAAAAACTTATTTAATTGTTACAAAAGCTGGTATGATTCGAACCCTGAATCTGCTATGGACAATATTGATTATATTCAACTGGTGTCCTATAGAGATAACTTATTATATGAATCTCTTCTTAAAATTATTGAAACCTGTAAAATTACAGCACTTCAAATGAGTAATATTCGACTAATTGAAAAGCTTATTCTATACCAAAAGAATATGCTTGTTTTTGTTAATAATTTTGTAAGTATGCCTTACTTATATGATAAAAATACTCCTGCTTTATTTGAAAAAGGAAATTTGATTATTGATGGAAGACAAATGAATTTCAGTGTTTTAGTTGAAGATAAAGCTTCTCATATGAAAGTTGCTAAAGAAGGGAATATATTTATTCTTTATCTTCAAATAATGCCTGCTGCTGATAATAAATATATAGTTGTGGTTCCTGTAACAAATGGTGGAAAAGGTAATCTTGCAATAGGTAAACGTGGTGTTTTTATCGATAATGATGGTGTAGCTTTGGACGCCGTAGTGGTTGATATCATTGAGAATCCTATTAGTATTAGGGAAGCATTATTACTCCCATTCAAAAAGATTAAAGAAGCTTTTTCTTCTCGCTTGAGCGGATTAAGTAAGGAAACTGATGTTGCTTTTACAAAAAATATAACAGATGTTTCAATGGGTAAATCTATTACAGAAACTAAGCCTGCTGCAGGTAAAACTTCAGGATTTAATCCTACTTCCCTTTTAATGGGAGGGAGTGTTGCTATTGCAGCTCTCGGTTCATCTTTTGCATATATTATGAGTAAATTGTCTTCGATCTCTTTTATGAATTTTCTATTTGTAGCTGTTGGCATTATAGCCGTGTTTTTGTTTTTTAGTCTTCTTAGCACTTATCTTAAGTTAAAGCGTAGGGATTTAAGCCCAATATTAGAAGGATCCGGGTGGTCAATAAACGCGAAATTAAGATTAACAAGAAAGCTTGCAAAAATCTATACCCAAAAACCTAAATGGCCTAAGGGGTCTAAAAGAAAATTGATTTGAAGTTAAAGGTGGTTAAAATGAGTGGTGGTCTTAAGAATAACGAGAGAGAGCTGCTTTTAAATGGTTTGGATTGTGCAAACTGCTCAGCGAAAATAGAACATGCTGTCTCAAAAATGGATGAAATTGAACATTGCTCGATAAATTTTCTTAATAAAACTCTTTCTATAAAAACAACTGATAATGCTAACTTCAAAGATCTATTAAAAAAAATTGAATTAGTGGTTAACAGGATTGAACCTGAAGTTGTTGTTAATGAAAAACTATTGTCAAAATATGAAAATAAAGTACTTATTGCAACAAATTTCTGTTGCAGGGACTGTTCTGAAAAAATTAGAAAAGAGATATCTAAAATTGATGGAGTGGAGTCTGTCAAAATAGACTTTAATACAAGAAAAGTTTATCTTGAAATTAAAGATAAAATACCTTTTGATGAATTATTAAAAGAAGCTAATGAAACTTCAGCAAAAATAGTAAAAAATATCAGATTGTTGGATGAAGAACAGTTGGAGTCTGCTAGGAAAAAACAAAAAATGATGATCTTTGGTGTAGGTATTATTTTATTTGTTATTGGGCTTTTCTTAAGAGAAACATTGATTATTGGTTTTCCGGTATTTTTATGTGCGTATTTTCTAACTGGATATGATGTGCTTTATACGGCATTAAAAAATATATTGCGGGGAAGAGTTTTTGATGAGAACTTTTTAATGTCTCTGGCTACCCTTGGTGCTTTTGCAGTTCAGCAGTTTCCTGAAGCAGTTGCAGTAATGGTTTTTTATAAGATTGGAGAATATTTTCAAGACCGTGCAGTTGACAGTTCAAGAAAATCTATAAAAAAATTGATGGATTTAAAGCCTGAATATGCGAATTTGAAGGTGGGTGATGCTTACAAAAAAGTGAATCCGGAGGAGGTCCAAATTGGAGATTTGATCTTAGTTAAACCGGGTGAACGCGTGCCTCTTGACGGGAAGGTAAGGGATGGTAGTTCATCTATGGATACAAAGGCTATTACAGGGGAGTCTGTGCCGAGGTTTGTTAAACTGGATGATAATGTATATAGCGGGTTTATAAATGAGAAAAGTCCGGTGGTTCTTGAAGTGCAAAAGAATTTTTCTGAATCTACTGTTTCAAGAATTCTTGAACTTGTAGAAAATGCAGGTTCAAAAAAGTCGAAGACAGAGAATTTTATTACCAAGTTTGCCAGAATTTATACACCGATTATAGTTGTTCTGGCTGTTATTATTGCTGTAATACCGCCGTTAGTTATATCGGGAACAGATTTTTATACATGGCTTTTCAGAGCTCTTGTATTTCTTGTTATTTCCTGTCCATGTGCATTGGTTATTTCAATTCCTCTTGGCTTTTTTGCAGGGATAGGTTTGGCTTCAAGAAAAGGAATTCTGATAAAAGGAAGTAATTATCTTGAAGCGTTAAATAAAGTAGGGACTGTAGTTTTTGATAAAACAGGGACGTTGACTAAAGGTGTATTTAAAGTAAGCAGTATAAACGTTTACAATAAATTTTCCAAAGAAGAGTTGATTAAATATGCTGCTTATGCAGAAGTTTTTTCTGATCATCCTATAGCTGTTTCTATCAAAAATATATTTCTAGAAGAAATTGAATCTTCAAAAGTGACCCATTATTATGAAAAATCAGGGGTAGGTATAAAATGTGATGTAGACGGGGAAAAAATTCTTTGCGGTAATAGTAAACTGATGCAGGAAAATGATATTGCTTTTAAAAGGGTAATTGAACCCGGAACAGTTGTATATGTTGCAGTGGATGGTGTATATGCCGGAAGTTTTCTTATATCCGACGAGATAAAAAAGGATTCTTCTGCAGCAATAAATATGTTGAAAGATCTTGGTGTGAAGAGAACTGTGATGCTTTCTGGTGATAACAAAGAGATTGCTGATGCAGTAGGTAGAGAGTTAAATATAGATGTTGTAAAAGCAGAACTGCTTCCTGACGAAAAGGTTTATGCATTCGAAAAAATAAAAAGTGAATATCCTGAAAACGGGAAAACTGTTTTTGTCGGTGACGGAATAAATGATGCCCCTGTTATAACAAGAGCCGATATAGGTATTGCTATGGGGGGGCTTGGAGTTGATGTAGCTATTGAGTCAGCGGATATAGTAATAATGAATGATGCTCCTGGTAAAATTTGTGAAGCAATATCTATTGCTCATAGAACAAGAAAAATCGTATTGCAAAATATAACCTTTGCTCTTTTGATAAAAATAGTGGTTCTGGTTTTAGGAGTTGTTGGTGTTGCCAATATGTGGGAAGCAGTGTTTGCTGATGTAGGTGTTGCTCTTATTGCAATATTGAATGCTTCGCGCTGCTAATACATCAAACGTCGATTAAAATGAATTATTGCAAAGGTAGAGCGGTGTGCCTGCCGGGCGAAGCCTTGGCGTAGACAGGTTCTCAAACCGCCGCGATTAGAGTATTGCAGGAGTTTAATCCTTAATCAATATTGCAGAATACGGTCGACTTGGATCCGTTTACGTTAAAGTTACTTCCGGCAAGAAGCCAACCCAACCTTTAATTACTCTAGCTACTTTGATTTAGGAAGCAGATCTTTTGGTATGTATTTCGCTATACCGATCTCTTTGTAGTATTTCAATGCTCCCGGATGTACAGGGAGTGTCAGATGCTCTGCCATAGATTTTTTAGTGACTTCTTCGAAAGAAGGGTGGACGCTTTCATATTCCGGGAAATATGTACATATTTCTTTAGTAAGATAATATACAATATCATCTTTCATTTCTTTCATTGTAAGCAATAATACATGGCATCCTAAAGTAGTAATATCTTTTTGGTTTATAGAGTTAGGATACATATCTGCCGGTATTTTTGTATAGGTTAAACTTGGGATTTTAGTTTTCAAATAACTCATTAATTCTTTGCTAAATTGTACAAATCTGCACTTAACTCCTTTTGTATTTGTTAGCCCTAGAAGGTATGGAGATGGTTGTGAAGTAACAAATAAAAAACCATCAATTTCACCTTTATCTAAAGCTAGTACACTTTTTTCTAATCCATAAGTCAGTCTTGTAAAATCTTTTTCTTTGATATTATAGAATTGCAACATGTACTTTGCTATATCTCCAATAGAGGCTTCTTCTGCCGCTGTAATAGCTATTTTTTTTCCTATTATATCTTTAAAATTTTTAATTCTACTGTTCTCTCTTACAATAAAGACAATACTTTCTGTAAAAAATGAACACATTGATCTGAGGTCAGAATGATTTGGGTATTTTGCATAGGTTTTATCTCCATTATAGGCTATTACTGCAGAAATATCATTTGTTAATCCACAGTCTAGCTTGTTTGTGAGAAGCTCGCGTATATTTTCCCCGGCTCCTTTAGTTTCGATAGCTTCTGCAATAATATCATTTCTGACAATATCTGTATTTATTATACGTGCTAGTATTTCTCCTGTAGTATTTACTATATCCATTACTTCACAAGTTCCAATGGTTATTGTAGAGTCGGCTTGTTCGTCCTTTTCACAGGCAGTAAAAAATAAAACGGAAATTATTAATATTGTAAATTTTATGAAATTATTATTTAAAAAGTTTATTGGTTTCATTTTGGCTCCTGGCTATTCTGTGGGAAGTTGGTATTTGAAGTATCTTTTATGTGTACATCAAGTTGTGGGTATGCTATTGTGATTCCATTTTCATTAAATGCTTTATTTACTGCATATCTAATATCTGATGGAGTTGCTACAATATTGTCAATAACATAAAGCCATATTCTTAATTTGAATATAAGAGCGCTGCTTCCAAAATCTTTAAAAATAACCTGAGGAGCAGGTGCTTTACATACTTCATCAAAACTTCCTGCAATATCTAAAAGAATCTTTTTAACTTTTTCTACATCCGAACCATACTCCACACCAATATCCATGTCTTTTCTTATTAAGTCGTTATTCTTTGTCCAGTTATGTAGTTGTTTGTCAATAAGCATTGAATTAGGGATTGTAATAATGCAGTTATCAAACGTTCTCATTGTTGTTGTTCTGATATCTGTCTTAACAATAGTACCCCAGAGTGAATCTAATTCAATGATATCACCTGGACGGCATGCTTTACCAAACATAATAATGAGGCCTGAAATAAAATTATTTACCAGATGCTGTAAGCCAAATCCAATACCTACACTCAATCCCCCCAGTATAACAAGGATGCTGGTTATGTTGATTTTTAATATGGCCATTACTATAATCAAATAGATAATCCATCCGCTATAACGTGAAAGAGTTTTCATTGACGGCAGTAGCTGGTGCCTTTGATTGGGAACTTGTTTTGCATAAGAAGAGTATGAAAGAAATACAGTAAAACAATGTATTGTGCTTTTGAAAACAAAGAATAGGAAGATGAGCAGAATAACATCGAAAACCTTAAAATCATACCCTCCTAAATTAATACTAATTTCTATGAAGTAATCAAGAAAAGAATAAATATTGGAGTTAATCTGCATTGCTGCCCATATAAATACTACAAATATTAGACCAAACCATATTCCCGGTATACCTATTCCAATTAGTACTATTCTTAAAAGTCCTCTTTTGTATTTCTCTTTTTCCAATGCTATTTTTAACATCCAGACAAAAGCTGTCCCAATCCTGAATATAACCATTGAAAGAAACCAGATCATACAGGTAAATATAGAAAGATAAACATATCCAGATAGAGCTAAATATATGAATATTATCGAAAGACATAAGAAAGTCCAAAAATAAGCATTTTTCGAGATGCCATGATTTTTGTAGTTTGAATATATCTGGTAAACTAAAGCTATTACCAATGCAATTGGCCATAACAGTGAAAGAAGGATATAATTTACGGCTAAAACCTGAAATAATATTCCGCATGAGAAAAGAACAAATAACGTTGTTATTGAACTATCCTGTTTTGTATTTGGGTGTTGTATAACTTTTAATGCCAGTGAGAAGAACCAGGCAAAAAAACCGAAAATGATAACCCCCAGTCGGTAAAAAAGTACTGTTTCAGGAAATATAAGAACAGAACTTGTAGCAAAAAGCCCAATAAATATAAATAATGCGGCTAAAGCACGGAGTAGAAGTTCATAAGCGTCTGGAACTTTCGTCTTTATATTAATCTTTTTAATAAGAAAATAGTGAAAAATTGAATAAATAACTAGTGAAATTGCAAAAATAATTAATACTGCAATATATTCGTCTATTTCATCTGGAAATTTTTCATCCAATGTTGCCGGTAGGGTATATATCCATGATTCAAGCGAGTAAGGTAGAAGCTTAGATATGTTGATTGACCACAAAGGTGCACCGGGAACAAGAAAATAAGTTTGAATCTGCTTCAAATATGACTCTTTTAAAAAGTCAGTCATGGAAGTAAATTTATTTATAAGATTTTTCATATTCTCGAGCGACTCATTCATCTTCTTTCTTTCAAGTTTCAAGTGCGCCTGAAGAATATTTATATTAGAAGTAAGCCTTGTCGCAGCAGCGAGTAATTTTATACTTGAATACTTTTCTTTTACTAAATAAATAAGATCTTCTTCCATACTATGAAGAGCTTTTTCATAATTTTCTGCCTGGCTGTCTAATTTTTTAATTTCTCTGTAAAGTTTAAGGAAAGAGCGTTCAGCATTATTTAGTTCCGATATTATTAGACGGTATTCATAAGGATTATTTATGATACTGCCTAAAATGAATTTCAATTGGTGGTATCTTATATCATAGCCGTCTGCCTGAGTATTGAAATTGTTTAGATGTTTTTCGATGTTATATACAAGCAAGTCAATTTCTTTACTGTAATATCTAAAGTTTTTGATTTGACTCACGAAAACTTTTTCCCAAAACTTAGTTTTCTTAAGTTCCTTATTGTTTGAGAAAACAGTAACAGGAGATAATAATAGTATGCAGAATATAAAGACGATTATTAATTTGGAATTTTTTTTAAACATAACTATATATTCTCTTTCAGGCTGGGTTAGTTGTTGTTAGATTTTAGTAAATAAATTATATTAAAGGAGTTCAATAAATAACATAACCTAATCTTTATAGGGAAAGGTTAAACAAAAAATTGGTTACTGGTACAAGTTGATTTTTATTCTGTTATTTTTCAATAACCTAACTTTGTTTAAAGTTTATATTAAAAAAAGTGTTATGTCGATAGCATATAATACTAGAATTAAGAAAAATATTTATGACTTGAAGACAATATACATACTACACATAGCAAAATTGTGATTAAACTTGATACTATTATTAACTTTTCTACTTTTTTTATATGGTAAGTTCTTATTTTGTTGAGTTCATCTCCTATATATGGTTTGTTTACTGTTCCGTAACTATAAATTGTTGGTCCACCAAGCTTGATTCCTAATGCTCCGGCTACAGCAGATTCAGGGTGAGCTGAATTAGGAGATTTATGATTTAACCTGTCTCGGAATGCTATTTTTAGGCAGTTTCTATAATTTAGTTTTAAAACAACAGCTGTAATAGCTATTATAGGAATGCTTAATCTGGCAGGAATAAAATTTATTATATCATCCAGTTTTGCTCCACATTTGCCAAAGAGTATATATTTTTCACTAGTATAACCTATCATTGAGTCAATGGTATTGACACTTCTTTGAATTATTACTGCAATTGTACCTGCCACTAATGTATTTAAGTCAGAATAATATGCAAATATGCTTGCTGCTGTATACCAAAATATTGGAGATAGTATTCCATCAACAAAACTTTCAGCAATACTTTCTACTGTTGCTTTAATTATTTCTTCTTTATTCAGCAGTTTTGCGTTTCTTCCTATGATCATCTGGACTTTATCCTGTGCTTTTTCTGTTGATATTTCTAATGATTTATAAATTCCGTTTGAGTGTTTAAGAAGATCTCCTAATGCAATGCACGAATATAAGGTAAAAATAGAAAAAACAGTAGCTGCTAATTTACTAAATAAGCAAAGAATATAAAAAAGAATAGTAAATGAAAGAGTGGATACTAATATTACAGATATTACAAGGATTAAGCCTCCCTGAAAACTATTCATTTTCATTTTGAAAAGTTTTTTTTCAGCCAGTGCTATAAAGTTGCCAATCAACCTTACTGGATGAAGTATATAAACAGGGTCTCCTATGGTGATATCTAAAATGAATGCTATTATCAGAACTAAACTACAGGTAATCATCATAATATTTTGCTAAAATTTATATGTTCTTCCAGCATATCAGCCAGTTTTTCATATGTTTGATCTTTGTTGATTTGTTTAACTTTTAATATTTCAATCCCTTTTTTATGGGCTAAATAATTGACTGTTTCATTAAAAAGTAAAGGGTTATCAAAAAAACCATGAATATAACATCCGAAAACGTTTTTATTATGAGAAATACAGCCGGTTTTTTCTTCCACATACTTATTAAGACGTTTGTTAATCGTAAGTGGGGGTAATAATAATTTGTTGATTTGTTGATTTGTTGATTTGTTGATGTATTCAGACCTTCCAGAATGTATTTCATACCCGCTAAATTCTATTTTCCGGTTTCTTTTCACAAAAGGGTAATGCTTTGTTGTATAGCCTTTTACCTGGGCAAGTTCCTTTTTTAAAGTTAAATTTGTTCTTATTTCCAGTAATCCTAATCCATCGATTTCTTTTATATCACCTTCTACTTTATTTGGATCATATATCTTTTTCCCCAATATTTGATAACCACCGCATATACCAATTACAGGTATTCCTTTGCTGTTTTCTCTTATTATTCCTTCTGCCAGACCTGTTTCCCATAGATACTGCATATCATTGCAGGTAGATTTTGTTCCGGGAATAATTATTAGATCAGAATTCTTAAGCTTATCCGAAGATAATATGTAATTGCAGGCTATTTGAGGATGGTTCTCGAAAGGTGTAAAATCTGTATAGTTACTTATATGAGGAAGTTTAATTATTGATACATTCAGGCAGTATTTATTTTTTCTATTGGTTTGGAATATTTTTTCTTCTAATGCAAGCGAATCTTCTTCATCTATTTGTAAGTTAGGTAAATATGGCAGCACTCCCAGAACCGGAATACCTGTTAATTTTTCAATCTGACTGATTGCTGGATTAAGAAGGTTGATATCACCTCTGAATTTATTAATAATAATACCTGAAAATAGCTTTTGATATTTTTGAGGTAATAGTTTTATTGTTCCGAAAATGCTGGCAAAGACTCCGCCCCGATCAATATCTGCTACCAGTATTGTTTGAGCATTTGCATGTTCTGCTGCTGCCATATTAACAAAATCATATTTAAGAATATTAATTTCTGTCGGGCTGCCTGCACCTTCCATTATAATTAGGTTGTACTTCTTTTTTAATCTATCAAAAGCTTTCCATGCAATATTTCTTATTTCTGTTTTTCCGTTGTAATATTTTTGTGCTGTTATATTATCTATAGCTTTTCCATTAACTATTAATTGTGAAATAGAATTTCCCTGTGGTTTAAGCAGGACCGGGTTCATGTCGGTATGAGGTTTTATCTTGGCAGCCTCACATTGCATTACCTGTGCACGGCCCATTTCTCCTCCGTTTTCTGTAACAAAAGAATTTAAAGCCATGTTTTGGGCTTTATAGGGAGCCACCCTTTTTCCTTTTCTTTGAAAATAACGGCAGAATGCGGCAGCAACAAGGCTTTTTCCAGCGTTAGAAGTAGTTCCAACAATCATTATGGCTTTTGTCTCAGGCGGGGGAGGGAGATGATTCTGATGTAATGCTTTAACCAGAAGTTCATTTTCTTTTTTTGATTTGACTGCAAGTCTATAATATGTTTTATCTAATTCTTTGATATTCCTGCATGAGCGTATGAAAAAACCTTTTTGTAATAGTTCTTTCTGCAGGTTTGTTCTGTCTGATTTAATCAAAATAAAGTTTGTTTCTGATGGAAATGTTTGTATCCCGGATATTTTGTTTAGGTCTGCTGTAAATTTGATTCTTAATTCTTTTGTTTTAGTCTTCGTTTTTGAAATGTATTCTACATCATTATATAAGAAAGAGGCTATATTCTGTGCTATAGAGTTAACTGACCATGGTAACTGACTGGCCTGGATTCTTTTAATATTATCTGCAGTACTTACTGCAAATCCCAATCTCAAACCTGCTATTGAGAAAATTTTTGTTAAAGATTTTACAATGATGACATTTTTCGGAATATCTCTGTTAATATAAGACTCTGAGGAAAAAGTAAAATCAATGAATGATTCATCGATAATAAACAGAGTAGAGGGATTTTTTATTATATTTGAGTTAATTTCTGCTTTATTTGGAAAGTGCCCTGTGGGATTGTTTGGAAAACCTATAAAAACGGCATCAGACAGATATGAATTTAAATTGGATATTGATATATGCTTTACTCTATTTGCAGAACAGGCTTCATTATAACCACTATAAGTAGGAGATAATGAAGCAGCTTTTTTTATTTTAAAAGCTTGGAGTATAAGACCAAAAAGCTCCGTAGCACCATTGCCTATGATAATGTTTTCGGGCAGAATATTATGTGCTTTTGCTAATGATCTTGCAGCTGTTTTAGAATATGTTTCCGGGTATTTGGCCCAGCTACAGTCATTTGTAAGCATATACTCTAAAACAGCTGGTGAAGGTCCTAAAGGATTAAGGTTAACGCTGAAGTCATAAATAGTTTTTGGAATGTCATTTATAGTGAAACCAAAACCATTCATTACAGCATTAATATTTCCTCCATGCAGGTCCTTCATAAAAGTATCTCAAGTACTTCAATATTTACTAAATACATTTTTGTTGTAATTCTTTAAGAAGTACTTATAGGATATTAATGATTTTTTTCTATTCTATTTAAAACACTTTTCTCGTATTGATCAAAATCTTCTATGACAACCCTGGCTACTCCTGTTTTTATTGCGGCTTCCGCAACATTTCTGGCTACTCTTGGAACAACTCTTGGATCAAAAGGTTTTGGAATTACATAAGATTTTTTCAAAGGGCAATCTCCAAGGAACATACCATTCGCTTCATCTGCTGGATAAGCTTTTGCAAGAATTCCATATGTCTGGTGATTTATTTTTTCTGCAGCTACTTCAGCAAGAGCTCTTGCTGCTGCCAACTGCATTTCTATATTGATGTCTGTAGCCCGTACATCCAATGCTCCTCTGAAAATACCCGGAAAACCAAGAACATTGTTAACCTGGTTAGGGAAATCACTTCTGCCGGTGCCAACTACTGCCGCTCCTGCTTCTAAAGCTTCTTCGGGATATATTTCAGGTACTGGATTAGCCATTGCAAAGACAATAGCTCCTTCAGCCATGCTTTTAATCATATCTTTTGTAACACAACCACCAACAGAAACTCCTAGGAAAATATCTGCTCCTTTCATTGCTTCTGCAAGTGTTTTTGCTTTGGTATTGGTTGCGTCTGCAAATTTTTGTCTTTCGGGATTAAGTCCTTTTCTGTTTTTATTAATAATCCCATCAATATCATTAAGAACGAAGTTTTCTCTTTTTGCTCCGGCATTGATATACATTTCTGCACAGGCTATTCCGGCAGCTCCCGCTCCGTTTATGACAAATTTACAGTCTTCAATTTTTTTCCCGAGTAATTTTAATCCATTCATAATTGCAGCAGTAGATATTATAGCAGTGCCGTGCTGGTCATCATGAAAAACAGGAATATTCATTCTTTCTTTTAATGTTTGCTCTATTTCGAAACATGCCGGAGCGGCAATATCTTCAAGATTAATACCTCCAAAAGTAGGTTCAAGTTTCTCTGTAAAGTCTATAACCTTTTTGGGATCAGATTTGCCATCTTCTTTGAAAACATCTTTAATGCATATAGGAAAACCATCAATGTCTGCAAAACGTTTAAAAAGTACTCCTTTACCTTCCATTACAGGCAGACCTGCTTCCGGGCCAATATTGCCGAGTCCCAGCACTGCTGTACCATCTGAAACAACAGCTACTAAATTTCCTTTTGATGTGTATTTCCATACATCTTCAGGATTTTCTTTTATTTCCAGACATGGCTCAGCAACTCCGGGAGTATAAGCCATAGAAAGGCCTTTTTGATCTTCACATTTTTTAGTTACTTTTATACCAATTTTCCCCGGTGTAGGACTTGAGTGATACTTTAAATTAATACTTTCTTTTTCAGGTTTACTCATTTTTATTAGCCCCTTTATACGTTTTTAATTATTTGAGTATATGTATTATTCAATTATAGCAGGACATTGAATAAAATCGATAGTCTAGTTGGATTTATAAAGACAATAAAAATTCATATTGAATATTTATCCCTTTGCTTTTTATACATAAAACTAATTGATTTTAGAAAAAATCAAAAGATTATCGAGATTGTTTGTAGCAAAATAAACCAAAAATACTTTTGATATAATTCATATCTGTATAGATAGAAAGTGAGTGAAATTAAAAATTTTACTGAATTTTTGGGTTTATTATCATTAACAAGCGACATTAATATTTTGTTTAGAGTTTGTTCTGTCAAACCGAAAGACTCAGTGTTCTTCAATTACCTCAATATATTGAATCACTATTCAAATTTACTGTAAGTTAAATACGATAAAACGTTGAAGTGTATTGTTGATATTACTTCTTTTTTTTGATAAAATGATATTAAGTTTACAAGAAGAAGGTGCAAAGATTAATTAATTTTATATTCTTTAAACTGTTCTCATGTCTTTTAATAGAAAATGGTTTTGTTAAGAATATTTTCTTATCAAATATCTTTCTCCAGAAGCTATACTTTATTTCTTGTATAAGAACGAAGGCTATGTCTATATGAAATCTTATAAAAAAAGAGGTTTTAATTGCCTGATAATGGACTGAACTAGCTATTGAATTATTAAAAACGCGAATTTTTTATTAAGGATTATTACTTGTATTAAATTTATTTTCAAAAGGAGGAATAATGTTGAATATAAAAAAGACGTTATATTTAATGGTTATTTTGAGCTGCTTATTTACACTGAATGAGATTGTTGCAAGCTCAACAATTTTGAACTCTCCCGTAAAAACTTCAAAATGTAAAAGTGGTTCAGGAGTAATATCAACAATTATTGGTTGGCCCCAGAGAATAGCAATGGGGAATATTATTGATGGCTATAATCCGACTTATATCGATAATCTTCAGTCAACAAACCAGTCCTATGATATTATTTTTAAATACGCAGACGGCGATGCATGGACTTACTCCAACTATCCGTCAATGATTCCGTATGATGTAATGAATGCATTGGAATATTCCAATCAGCTTTGTAACAAACAGAAAACAAAATCCAATTCAAAGGCATGTCGTACCGGGATGGTTATTTATACTGCAGCTGGAAGCGATGCATATAGTACAATGTGGACAGGGTTGCAGAACTTTAATGATTTAGCATTAAATTTAGTTTATTTAGCAATTACATCATACTTCACAAATAATGGTTATGGGAGTTCAATGGTTGTTTATCCCAATATCGGTAATCAGTATTTTTTTCTGTTAAATCCTGATATGCTTGCTCATATAGTGCAGAATTGGAGCACTAAAAATGCACAGAAACCCATGGTCCAAAACACTACACTGGAAATAAAAAAAGCTGTTGCATTTGTTGATTATTTTTTGAACACATACTCTATCTCATTTAAATATGTATCAAAAACAGTTTATTGGCCCCTACCAGTAAAAAAAACTTACACTTCTTATACAGGTGGTATAATTGGCGGAATAGATAAGCTATATTCAGATACAGCGGCACCGGCATCTAATAGAAGCGCAACATTAACTGGTCTTTTAGGAAGTAAGGCCACTATAACCAAACCTATAGTTCGTGAAGGCTTCTATAAACTTTTTAGTGACGCATTGACAGAATTCAATACTAAATATCCTGATGCATCTTCTTATCCTCTCCCTGAAGGAATTACATTCACCGATAACCTTTACGGCTTTTTTCTTGCAAATAATTATATAGTAAATAAATACGCTCCTGACATACCGTTTGGTTGGGATGTCGGTGCATATTTGATAAATTCCGGAGGGCCTACAGGTGGAGGTATAACTGCATTTAGTAATACTTCCGGAGTGGGAGACCTTATAACACAAACTATTGATGAGTGGTATAAAAATATACCGCTAACAAGTAATGCAAACGCTGCTGCTGATTTTGTCTATTTTGATTTAGCGGCATATAACCCACTTGTTGTTGAATCTATAACTTCAAAAACGGTAAATAGCAAGACCGTTGATAATAAATGTTCACCAGGTATATCCGGTGACAAAGTTCAATATTTATTTAACTCAGTCGGATATAAGAACTGGATCAACTTTATGGGGCAAATTACAAAGTTGTATAAAGTTCCAGGCATGCTTTTTCAGGTATCTGCGGGTGTAATGCCAAGGAATACAGATGATATGTCAGGTGACACTAAAACGGCATACGAAATGATTGCTTCAATTACAGCTTCTAGTACTTATAAGGGAGCAGCAGGAACTTTTGCTCCATCAGGAACCTATGATACATGGATTAATTGGGGGTCTGCTCAAAGCATTGGACCAAACCCGGAAGATCCTAATGGTGTTTCTACAAAATCATACTACTCTTATTGGAATACATTACCCAACTATCTATTTGGTTTTGATGATATGACTGATCTGCCGGATGTTGTTAGCAACTATACGAAGACTCCTATTAGTGGATACAGCAGTCTAGGTGCATTTCTTAATGAAGATGCTGAATGGGGTACTGAGCACATGTCAGATTTGGAAGATGCTAATATTATAGCTATTTTATGGGGATGTACTAACAGTTCGATACCGGGGGTAAGTACTATGTATCCTGTAAAACAACCTGATATTGTAAACACACTGATAAACCAATATATTGCAAATCCAAATAGCTCATCATACATATTAGATGGTATAGGAAGTAGTTCAGACCCAGGTAATAGCAGTTCTTCAGGAAAAGGTTCAAATACTGGCAGTAGCCCTGGTGGTGGTTCAGGAACAAATACAGAGGGAGGGCAGCAGGTAATAAGTGGGGGCGGCGGTTCCAATAGTGGTAGTCCCGGTTCCGGAGCCGACAGTAGTTCTGGAAAAACATCTGATTCCATAATAAGCTCTGCTTCATTTAGCGGAGCGAATTCATGGAATCAGAAGATAAATTTTACTCTTTCTCAAAGTGAAAGTATAAGTGAAGATAACCCAATTTATATTGAAGGTACAAATGGGAATCCAGTAGCTCCTATCAAACTTCAGTTGAGTAATGGTTCAACTGTTGCTTTAAATATAAATAAAAAAGCCGATGATAATACAACTTGTTATTCTCTTTATCCTTCATCTGCCCAATCATTAAGTGCAGGAACACATATAGTATATATTTCACCATCAGCAAAAACTTATGCACCTACATTATTTACTATTGGGGATAATTCCTGGATAACTTTTAGTAAAGGGGGGAGCAGTAATTCGAGTAGTTATAATTTAACCAGTGCAAATATTCTTAGCCTGATTGCGAAAAAATTTGGTATAACTGTATCTGCACTTGAGTCTGCGAACAATCTAAGCTCAACTAGTCCAACTGTTACAATTGGTGAAACCCTGACTATACCTGCAGGAGGTAAAAGCGGAGGTACAACTTATACTGTTGTTGCAGGAGATACTCTTTCTAAAATTGCAAAAAAATATGGAGTTACAGTAGCAGCATTGGAATCTTATAATAAACTTACAAGTACAAGTATCCAGGCAGAAGAGGTTTTAAAGATTCCACCTGCAGGTACAGGTGAAGCCAAATATGATCCTACTTTTCCACCATTTACAGGCACTCTTCCACTTACTGTTGGCTATGTCCAGTTAGATGGAGAGCATGGAGTAAATGAAAAAACGCTTCCAAAAGAAGGTATTGCCTGTTGTTCTCATATTGTGTTAGCTTTTGCTTCGGTTGGGCCAAATGCTTCAGGAAGAAGTTACAACAATGAAACTACGTATCTTGCAAATAATGCACCTGCTGAAACGAAATTTTTTCTTTCTGTTGGAGGTGCTACTGCTGATTCTTCATATTTTACAAAAGAAAATGTTCCTATTATTGTTGAGAGTGTTTCCAGTCAGGCTGCTGGTTTTACAGGAATTGACCTTGATTTGGAGAATGATATTGATGCTGAAGTAATTCAGGGATTCATTGAAGGTTTTAAGAAAAAAGGTTTTGAAGTTAGTATTGCTCCACAGCTTGTATCCTATGACGGTAATGCGATAGATCCTTCTAATCCCGGTGTGAATCTGGGAATGGCAAACTCGCTTAATGCTAAACAGTTCAATGATGCAATTAGAAACTGTGCTCCTGGTTGTAAGCCTGATTATATATTCCTACAGTGTTATAATACGCCTGTACCTGTGTTAATAGATGGAAAACAAGATAATAATGCTGAACAGAATCCAAAAATACTAACCAGTATGTACAATGCCCTCAATACACTCCTGGATACTGAATATGATGAAAAGACAGCACCTTGCGCCATGGGAAAACTTCCAAATGTTAAAGTTGCAATTGGATTTCCCTGTAATGGTGGGGCTGGTAATGCCAATACGATCTATAAACCTAATATGAATGCAATTAATATACCGGTTGTAATTAAGGATGGAAATGTAACTTCCCCTTCATATAATCAATCTGAAGTACTTACAGAGCTTTATGATCAGGTTAGCAGCTTTCAGTGGGATAAGAATGTTCAGGGAATTATGACATGGTCATTGAATAATGACTATATGCCTAAATGGTATCAGGATAATTTTGCCGTAAGAGGTCTGTTCTGTCAGACGATGTTTGGTGCGACAGCTGTAACAAAAGAAGCTGATGTTCCGTACATGACTTTGAGTATTAGTTTTGGAACAACACCGGACATTGCTGCTGAGGGAGGAGGTATTATAGTAACTTTGATAACAAAACAGCCTTTAACTCTTTCTGGAAATCTCAATCCATTTACTACTACACAGTATAATGTTTTTGGGTATCCATTGCCTGATAATAAAGGAGTAAGACCATTAAGTATGACTGATGAACCCGCCAAGTTCTGCAGTATAACTCCAATTGCAAATGGTGATGTAATAATTACAAAGGATACACCATCTATTACTGAAAGCGGTACGCTTGATGAAATTGCATGTGATACTAGCGATTTGCAGTTTGACTGTACTGTTATGGTATCTTATTATAAAAAAGGCCAGGATTTGAATACTCCGGCAGATCAGTTGATTCAGAGTCAGCCTATGCCTTTGAAAATTTATGCTTTTGGAGACAATGTGTTGAGTATTGCAATAAAGAACCTTGATGATAGTGAATTAGGGTTATGTTCTACAGATGAGAATCCTGATAAGAATGGAATTATTGCCTATTCTTATAATATGAGTAAACAGTGGGGATCTACAGGGAGTGTTATGTCTGCAAATCAAACTTTCTGGTGGCAGAGGAATGTTCCAAGTTCTCCTCCTGCATGGCTTATAGGCGCTTGCGAAGCTTTGTTTGCCATGACTGCTGATGCTACATTAGAATCTTTTGTATGTGAAGTGGGGTCGAAATTAATAAAGGTTGGTTTAGGAGCATTAGGTACTTCTTTTGAAAAAGAGATAGAGTGGTGCAGTGCAGATAATAAAAAAGATGGTGGTGATTAATATCATAACAAGTATTTAGCCCATTTTCAGAAAAGGCACATTTTCTTTTTTATTACCAACGAAATGAATCCTGCTGCAAGAGTTATTATTGCAGCGGGATTTTTTATATATCTAAAAATTTACTTTTTCTTCTTCTTTTTTGAACTTAGCTCAGATAGTCTTTGGAAGATAACGTAAAATGCCGGAACAAATATTGTACCAATCAAAGCTGTAAGAATCATTCCTCCGAAAACAGAAGCCCCAACAGAACGGCAGCTGGATGCACCGGCGCCGGTTGCAATGACAAGCGGCAGTGTACCAAGTATGAATGCAAGTGATGTCATTACAATTGGTCTGTATCTAACACTTGCCGCATATGTAGCAGATTCTAAAATACTTCCTCCGGAATCCCTATGTTTTTTGGCAAACTCAACAATCAGAATTGCAGTTTTGCTTGCCAATCCAAACATTAGAATAAATCCAATCTGAGCATATATATTATTTTCTATATAAAACAGGCATAAGGAAAGCAGTGAACCTAAAAAAGCAATTGGTATTGACAATAGGATAGAAAATACTAGTACCCAGCTTTCATATAATGCAACTACAAAAAGGTATAAGAATAAAATAGCTAAAATAAATATGACAATAATCTTATTTCCGGCTAGAACTTCCTGGTATGCTGTCCCTGTCCATGAGTAGGACATATCTTTAGGAAGTACTCTATCTGCAAGTCGCTCTACTGCTGCAAGTGCCTGTCCTGAACTATAGTTTAAATTTGCATATCCATTTATTGAGACAGATGGAAGTGTATTATAGTGATTTGCGACCGGGCCAAGGACTGGTTTAATCGATACAAGAGCTCCCAGGGGAACCATCTTGCCTTCTGTGTTTCGAACATACATTTTTTTAATATCATTTACATTACGGCGATATTTTTCATCTGCCTGGACTATAACCTGGTAGACTTTACCAAACTTATTGAATTCATTTACATACATTGAACCAAGTTGTGTTTGGAGGGTATTGTAAATCTCTTCAAGCGGAACTTTCAGTTTTTCTGCTTTTGCTCTGTTTACAGCTACATAAACCTGTGGTACGTCTGCCTGATAAGTGGTATATGCATACATTATTTCGGGTTGTGCGATAAGCTTTGCCATGAAATAATTCAGTACTTCGTTAAGCCTTGCCGGAGAGATTCCTGGCTCACCCTGTAGCTCCAGTTGGAATCCTTGGGCTATACCCAGTCCTGGAATTGGTGGTAATCCGAATCCCTGTACCTGAGCACTTGTAATATCGGCAAACATCTTATTTGCCTTAGCAAGTATAGCGGCCTGTGATAATTCCGGTTTAGTTCTTTCACACCAGGGTTTTAGACCTACCATAATAAGACCTGAGTTTGATACCATGCTACCGGAAACAAGAGAAAATCCAGCAAAATTCATTACATAGTCAACACCTTCCATTTTAGACAGATAATCTGAAATACCCTTAACAACTTTTCTTGTTCTTGGTAGTGCTGCTCCGCTAGGAAGTTGAACATTAACCATAAATACACCCTGGTCGTCTGAAGGAATAAAGCCTGTTGGCAACATTGAATAAAGATAATAAGTTACACTCAGTAATAATAAAAATAATATAATAATAACAACGAGTTTTTTTATTAAAAATGTAACAATTTTATTGTAGCGTTGCGAGAGAAAGTCAAAAAAGCTGTTAAACCATCTGAAGAATATGAATTTTTTCTTTTTGTTTACCCCGGGTTTAAGCATCGTTGCACATAACGATGGGGTTAGGGTAAGTGCATTAAATGCTGAAATAATTACAGCTATTATTACAGTTACTGAAAACTGCCGGTAAAGCTGTCCTGTAATTCCGGGAATAAATGCTACAGGTACAAATACAGCCATTAAAACGAAAGTAGTTGCTATGATCGGGCTTGTTACCTGTTTCATTGATTTTTTTGTTGCATCTTTCGGGCTTAGACCTTCCTCATCCATTATGCGATTAACATTTTCTATAACCACAATCGCATCATCAACAACCAATCCTATTGAGAGGACCATTGCCAGTAATGTTACCATATTTATGCTGAATCCTGCTGCCAGCATAAAAGCAAATGTTCCAATAACAGAAACTGGTATAGCTATTGTCGGGATTATTGTTGATCTTATATTCTGTAAAAAGATAAAAACAACTAATACAACAAGAATAAATGCAATAATTAAAGTACTTATAACCAGTTTAATTGATTCACTTACAAATTTGGTAGAATCATATGCTACATCTGCTTTTAAATCATTAGGAAATTTTTTGGATAGTTTTTTAATTTCCGCCTTTACGGCGTTAGCTACATCAAGAGCATTGGCACCTGGTCTCTGATATACAGCAAGATTTGCGCAGGGTTTACCATTATATTCGCCAAAACAGTTGTAAAATTGTGCTCCAAGGTCGACTTTTGCTATGTCTTTTATTCTTATAGATGAACCGTCCGCCTGTTCAAAAATGATAATGTTTTCGAACTCTTCTACTGAATTCATTCGTCCCTTAGTTTGGACAATGTACTCAAATTGCTGGTCTTTATATATTGGTGGTGAACCTATTTGCCCGGATGCAACCTGAATATTCTGTTTTTCTATTGCGGATATTACATCTGAAGGAGTTAGTTTCAGTTCAGCCATTCTATTGGGATTCAGCCAGATTCGCATGGCATAATCCATTGCTCCTATTACAGCGGCTTTTCCTACACCCGGGACCAGCTTAAGCCTATCAATAATATTTATTGTTGTATAATTATTTAGATATAATGAGTCATAGGTTTCTTTTGGTGAGTATATACTTACAAACAAAAGTATGTTGCTTGTTACCTGTTTTACCGGTATTCCTTCCCGCCTTACAATATCGGGCAGTTCAGAAAGTGCTTCTGAAACACGGTTTTCAACATTTACAGTATTTATACTTGGATCTGTGCCGATACTGAATGTAACCGTTATTGTTGCCATTCCGTTATTAGCCGCAGATGATGACATATAAATCATATCTTCAACACCGTTTATAGAGGCTTCTAACGGTTCAACAACCGTTTTCATCACAGTTTCAGCATTTGCACCCGGATAGTTTACAGTGACCGAAACTTGCGGTGGAGTAATTTGCGGGTATTGTGCAATAGGCAGATTGTCTGCCGCGATAAGACCTACAAGCAATATGATAATTGCAATAACAAAAGCAAACTTGGGTCTGTTAATAAAAAAATCAACAATCATTTACTTTTCCCTTCCTTTGCTTTATTTTTCCCTTCTTTTGTTTTTTCTACTTTTTTTACTTCTTTATTTTTATTATCGGCTTTAAGTTTTGAACTAACAGTTACATCAGGTTTAACTTTTACTTTAGACCCTTCGTGTACCATTTGAAGGCCTTTGATAACTACAGCTTCACCTGCTTTTAATCCGCTGGTTACTACAAAACCTTTGTTATGAGTAATACCCAGGGTAACATATTGCATCTGGATAGTATTATCTTTGCTTACTGTCAGGACGTATTTTCCACCTTGGTTCTGCTGAACAGCTTCCTGCGGAATAATTACAGCTTCTATTTCATTTTTATGTTCCAGAATAACAGTAACAAAACCACCTGGCATTAGAATTGCGTCAGGATTTTCAAAAACAGCTCTTAAAAGAACAGTGTCAGTAAGTGGATCGACAGTATATGAAACATAATCAACAACGCCTGTATGATTATATTCAGTACCATTGGTCAGAATGAGTTTTACATCAATATTTGGAAGTAATTCTGTTCCATAAGCTTTAGTCCAGTTTTTGTTACTTTTTTCAAATTCCTGTGCGCCGGTAATAGCTTCTGCCTCAGTTACATTAAATTCTGCGTATATTGGCCTGAAAACTGTTAATGTTGTGAGAGGAGGGCTCTCAGGTCCAATCAGGGCGCCCTCATCAACACTTGTCAATGCAATATAACCGTCGAAAGGCGCTTTAATATCAGTATAGCTCAAATTAAGCTTTGCTTGTTCAAGCGCTGCTTTACAGGCCAGATTTTTTGCTTTTGCCTGTTTATACTGGCTTCTGGTATAATCATATTCTTTTTTACTTACAGCGCCTGACGGGGTAAGTTTCTTTACTCTGTCAAATTCAATTGTAGCATTTTCAAGTATATCGTTAGCTTCTTCATAGTTAGCTTCTGCAGCTTCTACAGCAATCTGGTATTGAGCTTTTTCTATTTGATATACTGTTTGACCTTTCTTTACAAACTGGCCAGATTTAAAATTACGTTTTTCAAGAAACCCGCTTACTCTGGCTCGTAATTCGACCTGTTTATATACAACAAGCTGTCCTATATATTCAGTTCGAGGTCTGATTTTTTCTGTTTTGGCTTTTACTACAGTAACTGTAGGTGTTTCTGTTGGCCATTGATAATTCAGTCCACAACCTGACAGTAATATCATTGACAGGCAAATTCCTGCCATCACGTAAAAGCATTTTTTGTTTCTCATAGGATTTTTCACTTTTTACCCTTCTCTACTTGTTTTGACGTTAGAGCCTCTTGGAAAACGTTTGAGGCTTTTTTCGTTTAAATTGTTAATAACTTTTTATTAGTATGAAAATTCACATATTTTCCCTTAGAAATCATAGAAAATTGTAAACTATACACTTAAAAAGTTTTACTTTAGATACATTCTTACTAATCCCTGTATTTCAGAGAGAAAGATGTATATATATCAAATTAAACTACTACGGAATAAGTTTAAATATCTTTTTAGCAGTAAGAGCAATTATAGCAAAGAAAATATGACACTCTACTTTCTGCTGTCCTTTAACTCTAATATTTTCAACACCATAATTATCTTTGAGTTCTGAATTAACTCTTTCAGCAGAACTTCTTTCATTATATCTGACAGATTTTGCAGGATCCATTTCCTTTTTTATTCCTCCTCTTCTGGGATTATTATCTATAACAGGAATTCTGTTGTTCTGCTTTGAATAAAGATGTATTTCAGGTGAATCATATGCTGCATCCATCAGATCATATAAATTGATAATACGTTTCTCACTCATCTGTGAAAGCGGTATAGCTATCTGGCTGTCATGTAATGAGGCAGATGTAACAACAGCACTGACAGGTATATCTCCATCAACACAGTCTAAATGCAGTTTATACCCTTTCCATTTATAAACTTTGCCATTAGAGCCTTTCTTGGAACCCCAGTCACATCCTTTAGGAAGATCTTCCAGGTTGGCATCAAGATTTCTCTCAAGTTGAATCTCAACCCGCTTTGGTTCTTTAGGTTTTTCTTCTCCTTTTTTAGGTCGACCACGATTTCCTTTCTGCTTTTTAGTCGGAGTATTTTTACGACAGGGCTTTTCACGTCCTTTAATGCTCGTTGCATCTGTGCTTTTATGAACGAAAAGCTTTTCTCCAATATTTCTGCATATACTGCTTTCATGTATTTTATGTGCTATTTTAAATTCAGAAAACAGCTTAAAAGCTCTTGAAAATATTGCTTCAGAAGGAACCTCATTATAACTTTCCCATCCACATAGTCGCCTAAGACTGGGATTAGATTTTATGAAATCAATCAAACTCACAGTATCTGCAATACGAAATATAGGCTTAGCTATAAAAGCTTTTAGTAGGCTCAACCGACTGGAAGGTTTCCTGCCTATTCCGCACCAGTTTAAATTATCAAGGAACATATCAGGTCTTAAAAGTTCTACTGCTTTAATAAACTCTATCTGCTTAGAACTTAATTCGCCTAATTCTTCTTCAATATCTGGCAAAAGCCAGTTCTGTATGCTATTAAATAAACATGAAAGATGTTCCATTTAAAACTCCTGTAGTTTTTGCTATTTCTATTTTTTTGCTTATATAAAATAGCATGGAACTCTTTCTGTTAATCCATTTAGTTCAAATAATATCTAATTTTGATAGTTTTGAAATTACCTCGTTATTATTTTTTATCGTTATTTTGATTATCCTTTTCTCTCTGAATAGCTAATTTGTTGGATAAGCCTGCGCCAACAATTCTTCCGATGAAAATAGCTGTATACAGTACTCCGATACTGGCTTCAATAGACGATAGCCTTTTGGCTGTATCCGAATGCGGGACTATGTCTCCATATCCAAGTGTGGTAATTGTAGAAAAACTGAAATACAAAAAATCCCTGTAGCCAATGACCATTTCCTTCATATTATCTACAGGTAGGTGTAAAAGCCCTGACTTTACATATGTAAAATATAGTGAACCCGGATTAATCTGTTCCATTGAATAGTAAATGTCACCGAAAGTTCCGCCAATTAACAGGAAAACAATAATACTGGCAAAAATATCCTCTTTTGATTTAATGTCTTTTGATAAAACATAAAAAACTATCACCAAAATAGCAGATAGGTCAGCAAGGCTTGTAAAAACGTAATTCAGGTAAAAAAAGGTCTTAGCGTCAGTGTAGGAATATAATTGATAACTGCATACTCCAAGCACTACTAAAACTGTTATAAGATAGAAATATTTCTTACTTAAAGTGATTATAACTGGGCTATATATCACAAAAAGATAAAATAACATCATAGCACATGCATCAATTGTAAAAAAACTGAACAGAAAGGGTTCCAGGCAGAAATAGGATATCATTATAATTAGTAGGATCATGCATCTGTGTTTAACGAATTTATAAAATCTCGGATTTGAAATCATTTTTTGTCGTTTCCTTTATCTAATTTGTAGCCGCTTCTAATCCACGCGTCTTTCATAACTGGATTTGATTCAAGATATGCATCAACCGTTTCTTTTGGCACTTTATTATAAGGACATGAAAAATTTACACATCTTATACAATAATTTTTCCATATTATCAGAAAAAATTGGATATGTGTCAGAGTTACAGCAAGGCACAATCCAATCATACCAAGTAGGGCAATTAAATCGAACGAATGATAATTTACTGCCATGTAAAAAATTCCGTAGAGACACCATCCTACAGGCCAAAAAAACATTGGAATACTAAAGATTAAATGTGTAAAAATAAATTTTTCCAGCCTATTCATAGGCCTTGGGCTGTATTTCCACCATTTTGGCCAAAACCTTAATGCCCAGCAAGTGAGTGTTTTTCTGCAATCAGTAAAGAAAGGACAATGTCGACATAAAATATATTGTTCAAATCCTAATGGCCACATAATAATAAGCCATATAAATATTGTCATACACCACCAGTTGCCAGTGACGATTCCAATAAAAATAAAAGTGTATGTAAGTATGAGTGATGGAAACATTTGAATAACTCCCATTAGGAAATTGTATTCTTTAGGATCCCATCTGCAGGCTAATTTCCCGTGGAGTTTACAGCTTTTTTCTTTGCAGTTGGATTCATGCATCCAGGTACATGCTGTATTCGGATTTTTTTCATTTTTTTTAGTTTTATCATTCATTTTCTACCATGATAGATAGAGTAGTATTATAATTATGCAGGTGTAACCGGTATACAAATTTGAACAATCCGCTTATTTTTCTGAATTTCTTCCGGGTTATAAGTGTAAGCTTCGAAGTGTGGCCTGTCATCAAATTTATATCCACTTTGAGGTAGCCATTCACTGCACATAAACTGCCATGCATTTACATATTCTTCCGGATAGATTTCAAATTTACCCACTGCATAATTTCCTTTAGGAATAACAAGTTTTCCTATATCTCCTTCTACTTTTGTATTAGGAGGTACTGTTATACATACACTAATTCTCAAATCATTTTCATTTGTAATATCAGGGTTATCATGAGAGATCATAAGCAATTTACTTTTAGGAAAATTGACAAGTTTTCTTGATCCTGCCCAATTCATGATTTTACCACACAAACTGATAAAAAGTTCTCTTTGCCCTATAAAAGGGCCTATGTGCCTTATATAAGCAACTGTAGTTGCCGGTAGTTGCTGTACTTCAACTTTTATATTTTGATTTAACGCTCTAATTTTCCAGATCTGGTTACCGGTAATTTTGTCAATATAATATGAAAAATTATGAAATTCTTTCCATATATTGCTAAGGATTTTGCAATTCTTGCTATTTTGCTTTTCTGTCGATTGGTTTGCTAAATTTTTTTTCCAGTAAGTAGGAGATTCTTTATATTTGTTTTTAAATGCCCTGGAAAAAGTTGATGTAGTAGAAAAGCCACATTTTAATGCGATTTCTGTAATAGAAAGTTCTTCTAGGACAAGTAATCTTGCGGCTTTTTCAAGTTTTACTCTCAGAATATATTGATTTAATGATTCTCCTACTACTGATTGAAATATGCGATGGAAATGATATTTGGAGAAAGAAGCTGATTGGGCTATAGTATCTAGAGAAAGGTCTTTGTCTAAATTCTTTTCGATGTAGTCCAGAACTTTATTTATTCTTGAAATATATTCACTTCGTTTTTTGTTTTTGGTATTCATTGATATATGTCCAGCCTTTCTAAATCCCTGTACAAGCAAAACAAATATAAAAAGATATGATTAGCTATGAAAATTATAGTGTTTTTGACTCAAACTGTCAACTAGAGCTACATATATTTTAAGTGGGGCGGCTTTGCTAGTAATCCAAAAGACGAAATTCAAGAATCGAATAACAAATAATTTCTAATATCAAAAGATGTTTGCTGATTTATTTCATTAAAAATTTTGAATGAGAGAGAAATATAGGAATTAGATATAAAGCGTTAAACATATTCCTAAAACAAAATAGTTTTAGAAAATTTAAGTGATTATTTGAGTTAGGTTTCAGAAAGTTAAATCAAAAATAAAAATACTTTTGGTATATATAAGAACAATATAAGTTTTTTTTGTGTTTATGTATAAAAAATCTGAATTAATAATTTGTTTTATTATATTGTAATTATAGACTTATTCCTTTAAAATTATAAAAACTTTATTAATAATCAATAACAAGTAATAATCAACAATTTATAAAGGAAAAACTATTATGTTACACAGAATGTCTACTCTTTTAATTACAGTATTGCTTTTCTTTACTGCGATTTCAGTGTTTTCTGCAACTCCAAAGACTTTCAATGTAATGACTCCTTTGGAATTGCCGGCATGGTATTATTCAATTAGAACTGGTAAAGATTATATGAATAATAATGCGGCAATGTCTCAGGATCAGATCACTAACTATCAAAATCAGATTGAGTATTTTAAAAATCAGCTTAAAGCTGCTAAAGCTATAGGAGTAAATGCGGTAAGTACAGATGTTTGGTGGGGAATGGTTGAAAGTACGAATGATCAGTTTGTCTGGGATGATTTTAAAAGTATTTTTCAGGATATAGTTGATGCTGGTTTGCAGATTATGCCAATAATGTCTTTTCATCAGTGCGGAGGCAATGTTGGCGATGATGTCAATGTTAATCTTCCTTCCTGGATTTGGGATATTGCAGGAGATGGTGCAAAATATATCAGTGAGCAGCTCTATACAAATGGTGAAGGAACAGACTACTCTCTTAATCCTACTATTCCATCACATACGAAAGACACTCTTTTAACTCCTGAACAGGAATCAATTTTTGGTAATTCAGAGGTTGTATCATTGTGGGCTACTAATAAAAGTGCAGTACATGAGCAATATCAGCAATATATGCAGGCTTTTGAGAAATTTGTAACTCAAGAAGGGTTCGCCGATGATATTCAATCAATAAGTATTAGTTGTGGACCTTCGGGTGAATGCAGATATCCTTCGTATGACACTTATTCAGTAACAAGTGATGGAGTAACCTATAACATTGGAGCAGGCTGGCCGTCAAGAGGTTTCCTTATGTGCTATTCAGCTAATGCATTTACTGATTTTCAAGATGCTATGCATAAGAAATACGGAACAATTTCTGCTCTAAATAAAGCATGGAATACAAAACCAACCCTTTCTTCTTTTAGTGATGTTACTCCTCCTAAAAACGGTGATTCTTTCTTCCAATATGCAGTAGAAACTCCAAGGCCTCAGTATGCGATAGACCTTATAAACTGGTATAATTCCAGTCTTATTCAGCATGGACAGGCAATGCTGACAGATGCTCTTATTGCTTTTTGCAGCGGTCTTAAAAGTGTAACTGTTGGAAATAAAATACCCGGAATTACCTGGCAGATGGGTAGTACTACAATACCAAGGTCTGCTGAAATATGCGCAGGTTTAATTCCCGGTAGTTTTCAACAGAATGTTTATGATTATGGCTGTGGTCCTGAAGTTGATCAGGGGTGGAGCAATCAATCCTGTGGGCAGGATTACAGTGGATTACTTAAAATGGTCTATGGAATGAATACTGATTCCAATAATACGACAAATCATCCGATACAACTTTATTTTACTTGTCTCGAACAACCAAATATGGATTATTCAGCACAGGGCTACAGTTGGCCTGCTACGCTTGTTTATTGTGTTGGACAGGAAGCAAATGAGATAGGTCTTTCTATATTGGGAGAGAATGCTTTAGCGCCTAACAACGGCTGGGGTTATGCTAATGGAGGTTTAAGTGGTGTTCCAATAGGGAATAAATATTGGGGGTTAAATTCCGGTGATGCAAATTCCTCCAATACATCTGCTTATTCGTGGTCTATACTTCTTTATGCATTAAGCAATGCAAATTTCCAGGGTGTCAATATCCTTAGGGTTGAAAATCTGACAACGCTTGGGCAGGGGATGTATGGGAATTATTATGGGCTTATCTATCACTTTAATCAGGGTGACTCAGGCGTTCCTAATAATGTTCCGCAAATTTCCAGTTGGGAAGTTGGACCTGCAAATAATAATTAATAATTTTATCTCTAAATCTACAAAAACTCATATAAAACAGTTACCCTGTTTTATATGAGTTTTTTTATGTAAATAATGGCTAAAACTTTAAAGATTCTTCTATATATTCTAAACAATTCTTTTTATATTTTTTATTTGAAGAATTTGTGATAATTATTCTTCTGTGTTTCTATTATGCAAAATATTTAGATATAAAAAAGCAGCATAATAACTGCAAGAATTGACATTAACATTCTTGTTGATTCAGATATAAGTACTATCCATAGACCTGATTTTTCTGGAAAAATACCAAGCGCAATAGGCAGGTTGTGTTTTACTGTTCTTAAGGGTATATCAAAAATATTTCCGGCAAAGAATGCTAAAAGAACTTGAGATGTCGTAATTTTCGATACCTGTAGCATTCCCATTGCAACAGTCGCAGCTGTTGTTAAACCACCAAGTTTTGCTATTATAATAGTTATTACGCCCGAAGGAAAAATATCTCTTACTATCTTAGGAATATATTGATTTATTTCATTGAAAATTCCAGTATGAGAGAGAAGTATAGCAAGTAAATATAGAGGAATCCCCCATAATATAAATCTTTTACATACTTTTAAGGTTCTCTTTTTTATTTTTTTGAATGTATCATTCCATGAGGTGGGATCTGGTTGCTCGAATTTATATATATGTTCGAATTTAGATCTGTTGGAAAATAATTTTATTATTGAAATAATGACAAAGACCCTTATAAGGTCGAGTAATATTACCAAAGCAGCATAGATTATTGCTATTCTTCCTATCATAGGAAAAAGTATGAACATGACAAGGAGCATTATTGTTGCATAAGCCGGGAATGAGTTTATAATTGCTCCTGAGATCATTTGCCTGCGTGTAATCTGCTTGTCTGAATATGCTCCTGCCAACATTCCTGATGCAGCTATATTAGATACAAACGCAGTTAAAAATGCTGTTCCGCATATTGCCGGAAGGTTACTGTATTTTAATAGCGGTTTGGTTAGAGTTTTTAAATATTTAGTACCGTTTCTGCATTCAAATATTGTTCCTATAGCAGTCCCTATGAAGATTGCCAGCAGTATCCTTATAATCCCTTTAAATGCTGTTAAGAGATAAATTTCAAGCATAAAATTATCTTTCATGAACAAAAGTAACGAATAATCTGATATTCAAATTTCTGTATATAAACACTGGTTAATTCAAAAGTGTTTTACATACTGAAATTAATTGATCTATTTCCTCTTTTGTTCCTATTGTTATTCGCAAGTACTTACCAGTTACCTTGCCGGGAAAGTATCTTACTATAATATTATGTTTTCTTAATGCTTTAAAAATACGTTCACCATCTTGTTTCGGTGGCGATGCAAATAAAAAGTTAGATTGTGATGGTATTACCCTAAAACCAAGATTTGAGAGAGATTCAGAGAGAAAACTTCTTGTTGTTTTTATTTTTTTTACGGTATTTTTAAAATAAGTTTGATCTTGTATTGAAGCAATTGCAAGCTGCTGAGTAATATAATTGATATTATAAGAATCTTTTACCTTTATCATTCCATCAATGATTTTTTCATTTGCTATTGCCCATCCAAGTCGTATTCCGGCAAGTGAATAACTTTTAGACAATGTCCTTCCAATTATAACATTCGGATATTTATTCACGAGGTTGATACAGGTTTCTTCTGCAAAGTCTGCATATGCTTCATCTATAAAAACCACTCCAGTAAAAATAGAACAAAAATGTTCTATTGAATCAATATCAAATACTGTTCCGGTTGGTGCATTCGGGCGTGTAATGAAAAAAAGTTTGACATCTTTTATCAGGGCGAATTCTTTTGACTTGGTATCGAGCAGTTCCTTTGGGAATGAAAAAAAGCTATCTTCTTTTAGTGGAATTCGAATCGTTTCCGCATTTTGTATTTGTGCAAGTACCGGATATAAAGAATAAGTAGGTTCAAAACATCCAATTTTATCATTCTCATTAACAAAAGAGCGAATAGCAATTGTCAGTATATCATCTGAACCATTTCCTGTAAGAATATTTTCTTTATTATAACTGTAGAGCTTAGCGATTTCTGTTCGCAGCTGATCTGCCATAGGATCGGGGTAAAGTCGTAATTTCTCATAGTTAATATTTTTGAGAATATTTTGAACCGCAGGAGATGGAGGATAAGGATTCTCATTTGTATTTAACTTAATGAGAGACTTAATTTTTGGCTGTTCTCCAGGAGTATACCCCTGCATATTATCTATATTTTTTCTGAAGTATGACATATATTAAATTTGTTGATTTGTTGATTTGTTGATTTGTTGATTTGTTGATTTGTTGATTTGTTGATTTGTTGATTTGTTGATTTGTTGATTTGTTGATTTGTTGATTTGTTGATTTGTTGATTTGTTGATTTCCGCCTATGCAAAAGCTTTGGCGGATAAATGTTGTACTGATAAAAATCCCTAAATCCTCCAATCTCTAAATCACCCAATCCTTTAAGTCTAAAATTTAATAAATCTTATGAGTGCGCTGTTCCCGTGAGCATCAAGTCCTTCCATTGAGGCAAATTTTTCTATAACAGGTATTTCTTTTTCCAATGCCTGTTTTGTATATTTTATTAAACTTGTACGTCTTAGGAAAGAGTTTACAGTTAATCCACTGAAATATTTAGCACTGCCTCCTGTTGGAAGTACGTGGCTTGGTCCGGCAACGAAATCTCCTACAGGTTCAGGGGTATATTCTCCTATAAATATAGCTCCTGCTGCTTTTATTTTCGAAGCCAGGTTTTCAGCATCCTTACACATAATTTCAAGATGTTCAGGTGCATAGTTATCTGCTATTTCTGCGGCCTGAGTTATTTCCTCAACTTCAATAAAAAATACTCCGTTTGCAAGTACTTTTTGGATTGTTTCTGATCTTGATAATCTCTTTGCCTGCTTTTCTACTGCTTCCTTGACTCTTAATATCAATTCAGCTGAATCTGTAATCAATACTGCATGTTCGTGTCCGCTTCCATGTTCTGCCTGTGATAAAATATCTGCAGCAATAAAATCGGGATCATTTGTGTTATCAGCAATTACCATTATTTCAGAAGGACCTGCAACCATATCAATAGCAACATCGCCATAGACATATTTTTTAGCAGCTGTTACATAAGCATTGCCTGGACCAACTATTTTTTCAACTTTTTTAATTGTTTCTGTTCCATAAGCAAGTGCACCTATGCCATAAACTCCGCCTAATCTGTATATTTCTGTTGCACCAGCTTCTTTCATTGCATAAATCAGTTCAGGGATTAATCCTGTATTATTTTTACCTGGTGGAGTTATTGCAACTATTTCCCTAACTCCTGCAGCTTTTGCAATAGCGATTGTATGTATAATAGTCGAAACTAACGGTGCTGTTCCACCTGGAATATAAGCTCCAATCCTTTTTAAAGGTTCAAATTTTTCGCCTAGTGTTACTCCGTTTCTAGGGGAGAAATTCCAGCTTTTGGGTAATTGTCTATTTGCAAACTCTGTAATATTTGATATTGCAGTTTCAATAGAGTTTTTTGTAAAGCTATCCACTTTCGAATATGCCTCCGATACTTCAGTCTCTGAAATACGAAAATCTGTGACTTCAAGATGAGCGCTGTCAAACTCTTTGGCATACTCTATAATTGCTGCGTCTCCACGATGTTTGATATTGTCTAATATGTTTTTTACGGGGAGTATAATTTCTTCAGGGAATGCTGCTCTTTGTGTCAGCATCTGAAGTTCGTCTGAAAAATTTTTATCTTTATAACTTATGATTTTCATATTATTTTATTTTTTTTAATAGCCAGGCTATATTTTCTCCAAGGTTTTTCATGTTCTTAATACCTTCTTCATCTGAGTTGATATCTCCCTCAGCAGCACCCTGTCCCATATTCCAGTAAGTAGAACCCGGCACTATCATCTGATTGATAAAAAAGGGTTTATTTATTGCATCGAATACAATATTTGATCCTGCTCTGCGTACTGCTACTACTGCAGCACCAATTTTATGTTTCAGCATGAAATTATTAGCTCTTGCTACTACACCAAATCTATCAATGAGTGCTTTAACTTCAGCTGTTACATTAGAAAAATAAGTTGGTGAACCTATTAATATAACATCTGCTTCATCCATTTTAGCTATACATTCATTAATAATATCTGTTTTAATTACACATTTTTTGTCTTTATTCTGTCCACATTTACGACATCCAATACAGCCTCTTATAGGCTTGCCACCTAGCTGAACAATTTCGGTTTCAATTCCTTCCTGTTCCAGTGTCCCGAGAACAATTTTTAATAATTGGGCTGTATTACCATTTTTTCTTGGGCTTCCGTTGAATGCTACTGCTTTCATTGTATTATCCTCATTTTTTATGTAATATTATATAATCTGAACTAAGTCTAAGATTGTGATCAAAATTAAGAAACATTTATTTTAATTATTTTCTGATTTTTATCTTATTCAAAAATCTGTCAATCAGTACTATGCTGTAAAAATTCTTCATGTGCTTTAATTGCTATATATTCTCTTTGGCGTTTGGATAGGTTGCCAAAAGATTTTTTCATTTCCTCTATGGCTGCCATAAATAAAAACATAAACTTCTCAGAACTTTCAATTTCTTTCATAGTTTCGGGCAGCATATAATCTATTATTTCAGGTTCTGATACAATTGCCATATTTACTGTTTTAGGCTTTGGGTAATGAACATAAACCGAATATTGGTTGTCATCTGTAGTTCTGAATAATTCCCAGGTCTTATCTGCAAAAGGCAAAAATGCTGTTGTTATTTTTATGTCTGCATAGCGTTCGATAATTTCATCAACTTTTTTTTCTGAATATTTCATTGTTCTTCTCTAGTACTTTTCTCAAAAATTTTTTGGAATACAAATGGATTATTATAATTAAAGATATCGTTAATATGGTTTTCAATAAATTCATCTAATTCAGGTTTAGACAGGTGAAGTATTATGCTTTCGTCATCAATAGATGCATTCAGTTTTCCATCTTCGATAAATTCCTGCATTTTATCTTTGTTAACAGTATATGCTATTACATTATTTTCAGATGAAGCTGTAAATTTAAGTATATTGTACATTCCATGGTCATCTTCAATGTTCAGAAAGTTATTCTCACCTAATTTTGTTACTATAACATTCTGATTAACTGCAAAAAAATCTTCACTATCTTTATTCCATTCAATATTTCCAACTCTTACCTGTTGATTATCCAGAATCACGGCATGAAAAACTTTATCACTGTTTAGTTTCCAAACTGTTTCTTTTCCTATATCTTTAGTCTCAAAATTAATCGGTTCTCCAGGATAGTGTTCTGATTTTAGAAAACTACATGAGGTAATTAATAATGAAATACCCAGTAAAAATATAAAGTATATGTTTCTTTGTTTCATTATTGCTCTTTCTTAGAATTTTGAAAAACTGTATTACATTAGAGCTTTTAAAATAAAATTTCTATTTGAATTAAAGAAGATTTAGTGCTTTTACTTATATATTGGTATGTTCCTGTAGATATCTGTTATATATAATTTTTATAAATTGGCTTTATACGGGATTGAATATATATTTATCACCTTTTTTGAAGTATAAACAATTAATATAAAAAAGGTTTAATAGTTAAGGAGAGGTTAGATAATGAGATTAATATTAGCGATTTTTCTGCCATGGCTGCTGTTTTTTACAATAGGGCGTCCTTTTGCCGGTCTTATATGTTTAATATTACAGATAACTTTGATTGGATGGTTGCCAGCAGCGTTGTGGTCAGTGTATGCATTGAGTCAGTACAAGACAGAAAAAAGGATAGAAGAGGCTTTAGGAAGAAGATATTAAGATGGTTGAGAATATTGCTCCTGTAATTTTTAGTGCAGAAAGTTTGAACATTTCGTATGGTGAACAAGTTATACTTTCTGATGCATCGTTAACTGTTCATGAAGGAGAGTGTATTGGTTTTGTAGGTAGAAATGGATGTGGTAAGTCAACATTTCTTAAGATATTAAGTGAAACAGAAAAATCTGATTCAGGCAATATTATGAGGAAGAAAGGGCTATCAGTTTCTTATCTTCCACAGGAATTTTCTTTGGATAATACTAAAACTGTCTACGATAATATATTGGCCGGAGCGCAGCATATTACCAGCCTTTTGAAAGAATATGAATCTTTGAATCATAGTTCAGACAGGGCACATATTTTAGAAGAAGAATTAAATAGAATTGATGGTTGGAATCTTAATAACAGAATTGAAACTGTAATGGGTGCTGTAAAAACTCCGGAGAGGAATTTAACAGTAGACAATCTTTCCGGTGGGGAAAAAAGAAGAGTAGCCTTGGCTAAAGCTATTGTAGGAATGCCTGAATTATTAATATTGGATGAACCTACTAACCATCTGGATACAGATTCTATAGAATGGCTGGAAAAGTTTATTGCTTCTTATAAAGGTACTATTATTTTTGTAACACATGATAGATATTTTTTAGATAATCTTGCTACAAGAGTTGTAGAACTTTTCAGAGGGAGTTTTTATTCTTACAAAGGAAATTATTCTGATTATCTCATTGGTAAAGCGAGACGACTTGAATTAGAAGAGAAGCTTGAACAGAAGAGGCAGAGCTTTCTGAGAAGAGAAATAGGTTGGATACGCAGTTCACCACAGGCTAGAACCGGTAAATCAAAAAGTAGAATTAACAGATTTTATGAGGCTGCAAATCAGCTTCCGCCTGAACCTGAATTGGATGTTGAGTTAATTATTCCTCCAGCTAAACGCTTAAGTGATAAAGTTGTAGAGTTTGAAGATGTGACTTTTGCATTCGAAGATAAAATGCTATTCAGAGATTTTAGCTTTAGATTTCCTCCCGGTTCCAGAATAGGTGTTGTCGGGAAAAATGGAACGGGAAAAACAACCTTCTTAAAAACTGTTATTGGAAAATTAGTTCCGACTTCAGGGAATGTAGAAATAGCTTCAAATGTAGAATTTAATTATGTTGATCAGGAACGTGTTAAGCTTAACGAAACAAACTCTGTCTATGATGAAATTGGTGAGGGATATGATTTTGTAATGCTGGGAGATGAAAAGCTTTCCATATGGACATATTTGAAGCGTTTTTTATTTGATGATGATAGAATAAAGACTAAAATATCAGAATTGTCCGGTGGGGAGAAGGGACGTTTACTGCTTGCTAAAATACTCAAATGTGGAGGAAATTTTATTGTTCTCGATGAACCTACTAATGATTTGGATCTGCAAACTTTAAGGCTTTTGGAAGAAGCCCTTATTGGGTTTAAAGGTTGTGTTCTGGTTGTTAGTCATGACAGATATTTTCTTAATCGGGTCTGTACCGGTATTCTGGCTTTTGAGGAGGATTCTGAAATTGTATATCATGTCGGTAATTACAGTTATTATTATGATAAACGACTTAAACATATTAAAGTTGCTAAAGAGGAAGAAAGAAAAGCTAAGATTGCAGAAAAAAAACAGATTGAGAAAGATAAAGTTTCTGCTAAACCTAGAAAACTGAAATGGAAAGAAGAACGTGAACTTGAATCGATGGAAGAGCGTATTCTTGATATGGAAGGAAGAGTAGAAGAAATTGAGTCTATTTTTGGCAGTCCTGATTTTTATGAAAAATATGGAGAGAAAGCAAGTGAACTGGAGTCTGAACTAAATGAATTAAAAGATCAGGTAGAGGTTTTGTATTTACGCTGGGAAGAGTTGGAAAATATAAAGAATGGGGTAGGGTAGGTTTATGGATGGTGAAAAAGGTGGGTTTATTCCTGTTCATGGACAATACAAAAAACTGATAACTTATCAGAAAGCTTTAATAATTTATGACTGCACGGTTATTTTTTGTAAAAGGTTTTTACAAAAATATGACAGAACAATTGATCAGATGACTCAGGCTGCCCGTAGTGGTAAGCAGAATATTATTGAAGGCAGTATGGCATCTGCTACCTCTACCGAAACGGAAATAAAATTGACAAATGTTGCCAGAGCAAGTCTAGAAGAATTATTAGAAGATTATTACGACTTTTTGATGGCAGGTGAGCTTAAGTTATGGGACAAAGACTCAAAAGAAGCTAGTTATGTGAGAAAATCGAGCTCAGGGAAAATTCCACTTCCCAAAAAATATCGTGAGACTTGCGGGACAAGTGAGACTAGTGGATTAGAAGTTACTTCAGAAGATTCGGCTGCTTTACACTTATCTCAAGAGTCGCAAAAGTCGCACTCTAATGATGAAAAACTACGCTTAGTATTTGTTGATTTCCTCAAAACACGATCTTCCGGAGTATGTGCAAATATTGCTGTTTGTTTAATAAACCAATGTACTTATCTACTTAGACGCCAAATATTACAATTAGAAGAAGCCTTTGTTAAAAAAGGCGGATTACGAGAAAACATGTATAAAGCAAGAGTGAAATATAGAAATAACAACTAAAAAATAATTAAAGAGACTATAATGAACAACACAATATATCTAGTTGATGCTTATGCTCATATTTATCGCGGTTATCATGCTGTCAGAGCATTGAGTACTTCAGATGGAAAACCGACAAATGCAATTTATGCTATGGGACGTTTCCTTTTAACTTTGGAAAAAGAATATTCTCCTGATTTAGGAGCTTTTGTTTTTGACTTAGGAGCACCGGTGAAACGTTTGGAAATTGCGCCTGATTATAAAGCGAACCGACCTTCTATGCCCGATGATATGAGATCGCAGATAGGCGCTATCAGAGAAATGATTGTTGCAGCAGGATGGAATCTTATAGAAAAAGAAGGCTGCGAAGCAGATGATATTCTTGCTGCTTTAGCCTGTAATTTTACCAATAACCCTGTGAATATAATAAGCAATGATAAAGATATTGCTCAAGTAATTAATGAGCGTGTTCAGATGCTTATTACAGTACCAAGACAGAAGGGATTTGTTGTAAGAGATATTGATAATGTGATAAAGAAGTTTGATGTCAAACCTGAACAGGTTGTTGATTATCTCTCTTTAATTGGTGATAGTTCTGATAATATTCCGGGAGTTCAGGGAGTTGGCCCGAAAACAGCAGCAAAGTTACTCCAGCAGTTTGAATCAATTGATAATATGTTAAAAAATACTGCACTGATAAGTAAAGTTTCATTAAAAGAGAAAATTGAAAAGTCTTCAGATATTCTTCTTAAAAACCAAAAACTAATTAGACTAGATACTGATATTGAACTTAAAGATTATCAAAAAACAGATGATTTGAATATGCGTTTGCCGGATATTGATAAACTGCTTGATATTACAAATAGATATGAGTTGAAAAGTTTATCAGAGGAATTTGGGAAAGTCTTTGAAAAAAGGATGAATCCATCACTTTTTGATTTTTAATATACCGAAGGTATTTTAGTTTTTGGCTATATATCTGGCAGTCGAACTCAATTTTTTAAAGTCTTTCGAAAACTCAATCGGTTTGAGTATAAACTCGGATAATGCAGATGATCAGTGTGATATAGCTACGAGGAAACAAGATGCCGCTGTACTTTGTACTGCAAATTGCAGTTGACGAAGCAGATATGTCGCAATGATCATACCCCTGCGGTTTGAATTTTGCAAACTAAACAAAAATATTTTAATTGAACTGTATACAGTTCAATTAACCTTATATAAACAAGTTATAACTTTTGCAAAATTAAAATGCATTATGTGGGATAAAAATGCCGCTGTTAATCTAACAGCGGCATTATAAAAATATGTAATCTTATTTTAGACCTTACAGTCTAATAAGTGTAAATGTTGGAGCTGTTCAAAATTATCTTAAGAAGACAGATAGAATATTCTACGTATGCTCCAACAATCTTTCATTTTTAATATTATCTGTCTTCTATTTTTTTAGTTTGTTTTATTGTTTCAAGTTTCTGATAAACATTACCTGCATGTTTACCCGTTGTTTCGCAATAAAAAACTGTTGGACCTTTTCCAAACAATTTTTTAACGATTCGTTTTTTACATTTGTTTATCGGAATTTTGATCTTCTCATTTGTTTTTTCGCACTCGAAAGAAATATGAGTCATTTTAAAATCCGTGATAAACAGTAGTAATAGGTTTGTTGTCAGCACCGTAAATACATTCGTGTGTATTTACATTACTAACTACTTCCTTTTTTTCCTTTTTTGATTTTTGTTCTGTACACATTTGTTTTGCAATGTGTTCCGCATTGTTTTCAATTTTCTTCATCTATTGCCTCCTGTATTTGTTTGAGGTTAATATTCGGGCGGCTTGCGTAGTTTTATTTAAAAAAAACTAAATCAGTTATTTATATGAACAAAATTGATTATTGATAGTAACTACAATAATCATGTAATGTTTGAATTGCTAAGACTGTAGATAATAACTAACACGATTCTAACAAATCATTTTTTAGACAGAATTATACAGCTTAAAATCTTATTAATAATATTTACAGTAATAATACTGGATAGACTAAACCGGAATATTTTTTCTTCTGATATTATGATGTCCGTAGAATTTTAATATATTCTAAATTAGATGAATGTCAAGTTTAGAAGACTTTTTGAGGCTATTTATCAAAAGTATCCTGTTCAAAACATCTTAATGAGTATATATTTAGGAAAGGTGAAAAATGTTAAATAATTTGGAGATAAGGGATGCCTTATACTATTAAAGATATTGCAAAAGCAGCTGGAGTTTCCGTTGCAACTGTTTCACGAGCACTCAATAACAGTAGTTTGATTAAAAAAGAGACAATGGATAAGATAAAGGCAGCAGCTGAAGAACTTAATTATGTGCCAAACAGTTCTGCTAAAAGCCTTGTAATGAATAGATCTTTTAATATTGGGCTTTTTTTTACTGCTTTTGATCCTGGTGTTACTTCCGGCTTTTTTTATAAACTATCTTTAACTGTAGAAAAGTTGATTAGAGACAGATATCATTTGATAATTAGAAGTATTAATGATTATAAAGATTATTCTGTGATAACCAGGAAACTGTTTGATGGAGTAATTGTAGTAAGTCAGACAGGAGATGATGATGCTTTTATTAAACATTTATTAAAAATAAAGCTACCGGTTGTTGTTGTAAATAGAGTTCCTGAAAATATTAAAGTAGATACATTTTATTCAGATGAACATGATGCTGTAAGAAAGCTGGTAAAATATCTCATTAAAATGGGACATAAGAAAATAGCTTTTGTTAAAGGAAAAAAGGGGACATTTTCTGCACAAAAAAGATTTCAGGGATATGTTGATGCTCTAAATGAAAGCGGTATTGTTTTTGATGATACTTTAGTTTTTGATGGGAATTACAGTTTGGCTGCTGGATATGATGCGATGAGAAAAATTATAGCATTGAAAGATGTTAGACCGTCAGCGGTATTTTTCTCAAATGACGATATGGCATTTGGAGGAGCTAAATTTATTTATGAGTCGGGAATGAAGATCCCTGCAGACTATTCTATTGTCGGATTTGATGACACTAAATATGCTTCATATATGTCTCCGGAATTAACCACAATTAATAGACCTGTTGAAGTTATTTTAAAAGATGCAGCAAAGAGGCTTATTGAAAAAATTGAAAATAAAAATATAGATTCAACTATAAGCAAATGTATTGATGCAAAACTTATGATAAGAGATTCTATCTTGAATATCAAACGATAAAATAAATTCTAATTTTGTTATTAAAATTTATTTAACTGTGGTGATGCAGCCATTGATTTTATTTGAAACTCAAATTTTGATATTAACCAACTCACATCTTAATATCTTCCCTGATAATAAGATCATCCTTAAATCTTAATCTATTATTAACTTAATGTTATTTCGTTAAAATTTTTACTGAATTTTCCTTTTTATTTTACTGTAATGTAAAAATATGACAAATATATAAATAAAAATTTTAATTTTGTTTGATTAACTTTCCAATATAACTATTTGTATGCGCAAGAGCAATATTTCTTAAGTTTTCGGGATTAATTTTATTAGCTAGAGCCTGTCCCAAAAACTCAGTTTTAATGATATTCAGTTTTCAGTAGCCAGTAGCGGGTAGTCAGTTTTCTAGATTGTGTTGCAAAATTTAAGATATTTATCAGGATTACTTCCAGAATGCATAATTTTAGCAGAACGGTTACGTCTAAGAGCTTGTTCAAAGATTTGATAATTTATGGAAAGCTTTAAGCCGCTACTTTTAATGTTGCTTCATTGTCATAATCAAGTCTTGCAAGAACCCAAAGATTATGAGTAAGAACAGCCCATGCAACAGAGATATCTTTATATTCAAATTTTTTGTTTTTTATTGGACTTCCTGTAAAGTTGTTTTTGAATATTCCAATTCTACCTTCTGTCTGACTTCTCCTGTTCTGATGGAAAACAAAATTATTATCCTGAAGCTTTTCTATAAGTTCATGCGGATTTCTAGGACATATGTTGTTTGCTATCTTTTTCTTTGCAACGATTTTTTGACATCTCTTACTGTCACAGCCTCTATCTCCGGCAACACTTTTGATTTCTATGTTTCTGTCACTCATTCTATTGATGCTTTCAATTGTCATTTTGGCATCAGATGGTGCGGAAGCTTCATAGAGATGCCAGTCCACAATAAAACCGTCTGACTGTTCTGCTAAAAATAAAGTATTGCCAAATTCAACTTCTGCACCTGCCTTGCCTCTTTTTACAACTCTTGCACTATCATCGAATAAGCTAAGTATTTTATCCTTACTTTCTATTTGTAATCCAGTAATTATTCTGCTGTGTGCCTGCTTTATGGCCTCGGGAAGTTTTGTGAGGACATCATTGATACGCTTAAGCACTTCATTTGCCTGCCCTTCACTAAGATCTGTCCTTTCTCTCCAATGCTTCTGCAAAATTTTATAATAAGTTCCGGCATGTCCTCTTATAACTTTTGAGAGTTTTTTCATTTCTCTTAAAACAGCTTTGCGTATTTTCTTGCTGTCTTGTTTTCTCCTTGCATTTGTCATTTCAATACAAAGAAGATTTACACGATGGATAAATTCTTCAGGTGGTTGCATTCTATGTTTGAGACCATGCCTGCGAATTACCAAAATAGACTTCAAAAGTGAAACCATACCGTCACGCAGTAAAAGCCAGTCTACAGGAAAATGGATATTAGCTTTCAGGCAAGTAGCATCAAGGTAAATATTTTCACAATTGAATGGACTTTTCAGATTTAGAATATTTTCAGGTAAAGATATCTTTTCTCGTAATGATTCAATTAGTTTGCGCAGATAGTCTTCACTTACACAGAGGGAGTATCTTTGAAGTTGTGATTTAGATGGTACTTTTATTACATCTAAATTTTCTAAATTACAGAACCATTGAAGGAGTGTACTTTCTGCAAGTCTGACACTTAACTCTCTAAAACCAAGACCCGTAAGATTTTTTACTATCATGCATCTTAGAGCTGCTATTCCGTATTTGCTGTATTTCCTGATCTGTTTCAGGGTAAGCTCTTTGCTGCTTTGTTTAGAAATTGTATTCACATAGTGTTCAGCAAAATCTAAATCCACTCCTGTTGCGCAAAGTATTTCATTGATACGTTTAAGGAGGTGTTCGTAATCTTGATAGTCTTTATTCTTTACAACTTTAGGAATATTAAGTGAAAGTTCTCTTTGAAATGATATTGTATAATCCATGAAAGATATGCCTCTGACTATTATAATGATAGTTTTTGTTACTTATGTGCCAAATTTGATACGTTTAACACAAAGTAATATAGCATATCTTTCTGCTTATAAAAGAGATAAACATATAGGGACAAGCCCTAGCTATAGGATGTGTGGTGGTTAACTGAATATTTGCCTAGTTATATCATTTACTGTTAGATATAGAGTATAATAAGATATTTTAATTAAGAGGGGGGATATGGAGAAAAAGGATTTTTAGATTTTTTTTCAGGTGATTCTTTTAAAGAGAAAGTAGAAGAATTTCTTAAAGAATTGAAAAATGGGAAATGGGACTTTCCTGATGATGTGGGAATTGATGGAATCAACAAGCTTTTTAATTATGTTGAATACCTACACAAAAAACTTATTGAACTAATAGAACGTAATGATGATTTCCTTGAGCCGTTTTTATTGTACAGATTTCCTAAAGCAATACTGGGTACTCTTTTTAATATTCTATTTGAATTAGATAATCAGATTACAGCAGCAAATAGTTGTGTTGACAGAGACGATTTGAAGTTTAATTTTGAAATTAAAGAAGCAGAAGAGGACAGTCCGAATAAATTACTGATATTTAATAAACTTGATAGGGATATATTCAGGTTAATTAAAGGAATGGAATTTGATATTGAAGCTCAACTGAATTTTATGGAACTGTTTAATGCTTCTTATAAATTGCTCCTGAGCAGTGAGCTTACAGATGAAAATAAATTAGAAGATAAATTTAAAAATTTATTTTATATCAAGGGAAATGATAAAAAGAATTCTTTTTCCGAGTGGTTTGCAAATCTAAATAGATTGAAAAATCGCCTATTTGATACAGGAATACAGCTTTTGGCAGGAAAAAATGCCGGAATACTGCTTAAAAAATATGCATATGTTCAATTTGAAGTTACTACCAAAGTGAATATCAAAAAGCTGGCAGATAACAGTTCAAAGCAGATTATCAATAAGGAGCGTATTAGATGTTTTTATAATTTTGAACAAGGTTATAAGCCTGAAAATATAGATTTCTCTATTCATGAAAACTGGAAGCCTGAGTATGAATATGAAGTAGTCGAAGATGGTGGTATTATTTCATTAGATGAAAATGATATAGTTACTCTTGAAACAGACATTGTTAGAACTACAGGCATTCAGGATCTTATTCAAAAAGGTCTTGAACAGTTGGAAAATGAAAAAATAGCTGAAAAAGCAGTATCAGTACAGTGGGGAAATCTGGGAGCGGAAGCCGGAGCTGTTGCTGATAAATTTGTTGTTACCTTTCTTCGTTCAAGGTATGAAGCCGAACCGGTTTTACCTACAGCCAATCTTACTGCTTTTATGCACCGGTATGATCTTAATGATGTGATAATGAATAAATTTGCTTCCAAATATGTGCTGAAACACAAGATCCGGCTAGGGGACATAAAACTAGAATTCCCTAAAACACCGATAAATACAGCACATGATGGCCTTAATCAGGTTAATGATAAAACAGAAATTGAGTTTGCTACTATATGTGGATTGAAATAATAAAATTAGATTTAAAATTAAATTTATAAATGGAGAAAAATGAAAAGAAAAATGTGTTATTTATTGGCGGCATTGTTTTCTGTTATGCTGTGTGGATGTCAAACTACTATTGATGAAGAAATTAATCCTGCTGGAGCTTTTGATAAACTTGATTCACTTCAAAAGTATGCCAATGAATGGGGATCAATTACAATCAGTTCGCCTCTTATAGCCGAAATACCGAAAGATGATGAATTTGATTTGAAGTTGTCGGGTAAGGAACTGTATGACAATGTAGGATTGAACGGTGAAGTAGTTGTACGAAAAAGGGCTTCATTCAACGGGGATGTTGAAGTAAAAGCTATTTTTGATGATATTACTGTTGCTCCAGCTGCTTCCGAAGAAGTAGAAAAAAATAAAGCCAAAGATGATGTCGGAGAATTTACAGAGGAGACAAAAACCAATCTAGATGATAGCAATATTTCTCAAAGGCGTAGAATTCGTCAGGCTGCAAGCGATTATATGGAACAGTAACTGCACCAGTTCTTCTCAAATCCAAAAGAAAATGGCCTGTTAAGCAGCAGCCAGAAATGTTATCTTCTTGTATTTACTGTTAGTTGTCTGCCCGGCTGGCAGACTCAGACAGGTTATACAGGAACAATTGACCTTAACCTGAAATACACGATCAACGGAGTAAGCCTGGAGAAACTGCTGGATGAAAAAGATATTTTGATATCGCCAGCGGTTGCGGCTATTTATCCCGCTAATGACAGCCAGGAACTGAACCTTTCAAATAATTACAGAAATATGCTGGCACTGGCATTGAGAGCAGCGGCTCAGTATCAGTCTGCAGTAGGAGATGTTTTGCTAAACTATGCAAACAAGATTGAGAATGATTCTGCAACTGTTACTCCATATAATCAGGTGACAGCATATTCCAACGGCGGACGCAATTTCGGTTATCAGTTCCATCCGACATTTCAGTCAATAGGTGATCCGACTCAAAAATACGACCGCCCCGATTTCCTCCTTAAAAGATTTACCTTCCCTACCATTGCTGTAATAAGCGTGGATGAGAAAGAACTGGAAAACTATATAAATAAACTAACTAAAATTGTTTTTGAGAAAATCAATAATGAAAAAGAAAAAAGTAATGTAGGACAACCAATATTAGATTTTTGTAAAGGCAATATAGATGATCTCGTTACCAATATTAAAGAATCAATTAAGTTAAATAAATTCATTACTGGTAAGGATAGTGAAGTACAGAAAAAAGAAGTATTAAACTATCTGAAATCCAATCTGTCTATAGAGATAGCTGCAACACATAACTGGGAGCTGGAAGAAAGATTATTCTGGTGGAACAGTATTTGGCAATGGCTTTGGTTTGTTGACTATGACAGTCATTACTCCTCTTCTGAATATATCAATAATGTCTATGAATTTTATGAGATAAGGGAAAAATTTTTAGACTTATATAACAAAAAAATGAATAAACTAGAATTTAATGAAAATGTTGCAGAATTAAAACGTTTACATTCAAGTATTGAAGACAATAATAAAAAAAATAAAGAGCAGATAGAAATTATTAAAAAATCAACAGAAGAAATTACTACTATATTTAATTCTGAAGTTAATAAATTATTAGACAGTATCAAGAGTCTTAATAACGAAAACCTTAAAAATGATCTATTAAAAGCCATTGAAAGTATAAAATCCCGTATCAGTTCTATAACTTTATATAAAAATAAATTAAACAATCCGAAGCAGGAAAATTCAGAAAATGTAGACAACATTGAAGAAGCATTAAGTGATGTCAATGAACAGCTAAATGAATTAAAAAGTAAAATAAACAGTTCTAATAATTCAGAGCAGATTAATATTATTATTGATCAGCTGAAAAAAATTAAATCATCTGTTGATGATGAGATGAAAAATATTGATAATTCAATTGTTGAAATTAATAAATCTACAACACAAATCAGCAATGATATTATTAAATTAGGAAAAATTGATATTCAATATGAAAGATACAATAACAGGATTGAAGATAAAGCAAAAGATGAAACATATCAGGTACTGTCGAAGAAAATCAATTCACTTGAAGCCAGCCTTATTAATATGTCCCCGGCAATTAGATTTCCTGTGCTTGCCAAACTGGAAGAAGCTGCAAAAATTATGGAAATAACGGGAATTTACCCTGATGTTGCTTATATCGGAAGTAAAGCAGATTTCTATATAGAAGGTAAAAATTTCGATAAAAAAGTGACTGTAACGGTTGAACCTGAATTGAAAGTTAAAGATGTGAATGGAAAAGAATCTACATTCAAATTAGAAGAGGTTAAATCGACTAATGGATGCAAACTAGTTAAAGTTACTATCCCTGAAACCTTTGTAAAAGAAGGAAATATTGGTTCGAGTTATGTTTTCAAAGTAACACAGAAAATAGAAGATTCAGAGCAGTCTGCCTACAGTAAACCGTTTTCAATTAAGAGCATGGAAGTAAAGCAGAACGAAGCTTCAATAGAAACTAAAGATAAGCTTGATACTAAAACTATTAAATTTACAGGTTCTGATGATATCATCAAAGAAATGATAAAAACTCAGATTCCGGCATCTGCAGCACCAACTATTGTAGTAGAAGAAAAGAAGTAAAAATGATTTAAACAAATCGATATTCTAAATTCCGGATATCGGTTTGCTTTTTATATTATTAAATTATTGAAACCAAAAGGAAACAAACAAAATGAAAAAGATAATACACTTATCAGATCTTCATATTGGATATGACGGTCAAAAAATGGAAAATAATTTTAGATCAATTATTGAGAATATGGCTATAATGAAAGTTCCGGCAGATAACTATGTAGTAGTCATTACTGGTGATATTGTTGATAGCGCAAATAGTCCGGCAAATTATGAAACAGCCAAAGATCTTATTAATATTCTAAAGGAATATGGCTTTAAAGTTTTAGTAGTTCCAGGTAATCATGATTATGGCAGTGGAGCATGTGCGAATAAAAAATATGTTGAAAAGTTTAAGAAGTGTTTTTATGAAAATAAAAATATGTCATATCCCAAGCTTGACATTATCGATAATATTGCATTTATCGGCCTGGATTCTATGGAAGAAGAGATTAAATGGTACGATAGGTATGGAGCAGATGGTGAACTAGGTAAAGTACAACTGAATAAATTGGATACTTTATTAGGTAAAGATGATATAGTTAATTGTTCATATCGTGTTATATATTTACATCATCATCCTTTTGCTCCAAAATTCTGGCATAGCTTAAATGATGATGATAAACTGATTAAAATATTAAAAAAGCATGGAAATGTTGATGCTGTCCTTTTTGGGCATAATCATAACTATAAAGTGTGGAATGGAACTTTAGGCGTTTCTCCACGTTGTTATGATGCTGGTTCATCAACAAGAAAGGAAGATGTATTTAGCAAAGTTCGTGTAATAGATCTTTCTCAGTGCCCCAAGAAAGATTATGAAGCTGATTTTCTGTAATTCTGTTTTAAATTATTATTAATACAATTTAAATTCAAAATCAGGGTTAGGAATAGACAATCAAATTCTTTAATTATAGGAAGTTGTTTATGAATAAAAATTTATATGACATTCATTGTCATGCGATGAATTTAAGTCACCCGGACTTATATGCGTTTATTAAAAGGTTTAGAAGGGCTATGATACCTCTTTCGATTGCTTTAAGCATACCCGGTATTGGCACTATTTTGTCAGTAATATTGAATGGGAGCCCTTCTAAAGTAAAGAAAGTGAAAGATATGCTTTCTATTCTTGAAGCTGATATTGGTGATGTCTTTTGTAAAATGGAGTCTGATATTATTGAATCGAAGCTCTATAATAACGGCTTGAAAATAGGGGATACTCAATATGAAAAGTTTGTACTATGTCCATTGATTATGGATTTCAATACAGGATTAAATGATGAATCAGTATACTGCGTGAGCAAACCTAAAAAGCCAATGGAGGATCAGGCTGTTGATCTTTTTAACGGTATAAAAAAATATAAGGAAAAACCTCAGGGGCAGGGATTACTTCAAATTTTTCCCTTTATAGGTATAAATCCGCTTAATACTTATTGTTTAAAAGGAAAAAGTGTCTATGCCATTGATTTATTAGAATATTTTTTTGCTGAATTTTCAAAAGAAGATACTCCAGAGGAACGATATTCCAAGGTTAAAGAAGCTTTTTATTCCGATAAGTTTATTGGAAGTTTTGATTCTATACCTGAAAATAGTTTTGCCGGAGTTAAGCTTTATCCTCCATTAAACTTTAATCCATACCCTGATGGAAAGGAAAATATTAATATTGACAATGAGAAGAAACTTTTAGATGAAACAAAGAGGATCTATGATTTCTGTATAAAGAAAAATATCCCTGTAATTACTCATTGCAGTAAAGCAGGACGCCTGATGGGAGGGGGGTATAGAGTTATGGGTAGGGATATACATAATAATTTTACATCTCCCGGTGAAAAATGGGATGCTGTTTTATCTGATTATAATAAATTGAAGTTGGATTTTGCACATTTTGGCGGGTCGGTAAAAAATGGAGAATGGCAGAGAGATATTTATAATTATATTAAATCGTATAAAAAGAATATTTATATAGATATTTCTGATATTTGTCATACAAATAGAGATTATAATAAATTAGAAAAAACTATTGATAAGTTATGTAATAATGATGCAACTTCAAAAAAGAATTTTTATAAGCATATACTGTTCGGCTCTGATTTTTTTATAAATATGATAACAGCGGATTCGTACGGGCAATATTTAAATATGTTTTGCAATAATGATGCGTTTGGAGTAAATGCTATTCAAATAAAACAAAAATTTATTAGTGAAAATCCTGAAAGATTTTTGTTCGGCAAATAATATAAAATGTGAATGGGATAGAGGTGGGAAATAATGATTATTGACAATCACTTTCATGTAGCCGGTGTAAGTAATAAATATGGATGTTATATATCTAATGCTTTTAAGAAGAGGCATCTTAAATTTATTATTCCTAAAAGTAAATGGTATAAAAAACCATTGTCTATATTCAATAAGTTAACGGATGAGATTATAAAAGAAATTGTAGATGAAATCCTTGAGAAATCAAAGTGTGTAGATGGTATAGTTCTGCTGGCAATGGATCAGGTTTATGATAGCAATGGTGCTCCCGATATTAGTAGAACTCATTTATATGTGAGTAATAAATTTATAAAAGATTTCTATGATATTGTTAAGAAAAAAGATTTTGACAAAACAGATAAAAAGAAAAAGAAATTTTTTGGCGCATCAGTTAATCCCAACCGCAAAGACTGGGAAGAAGAACTGGAACGTGTTGCTGAGCAGGGAGCTGTATTGATAAAATGGATTCCCTCAGCACAGGATATTGATCCTGCAGACAACAAACATGAAGCTTTTTATAAAAAAATGATAGAGCTAAAGCTTCCGTTACTTTGTCATACCGGAGTAGAGCATACGATTCCATGTGCCGGAGTTGCCCTGAAAGATAAAGTTGAAGAGAAGAAAAGAGTTGATAAACTGCAGGCTTTAAATCATCCTGAATTGCTTAAAACTGCGCTTGATGCAGGTGTAACAGTTATTGCAGCGCATTGCGGAATTCCGCTTGAAGTAAAAGATATTGGTTATTCAATTTATGAAACGTCTTATCCTGTATTAAGAGAAATGATGAACAGCAGAAAATACGAAAACCTGTATGCTGATATATCTGCATTTGTAGTAAATGAAGATATGAGGCTTGAATATGTTAAAAAAGTGTTAAAAGAACTTCCACATGAAAAACTGATGTTCGGGACAGATCTACCATGTTTGCCAATGACTTTAAGTTCTATAAAGAATGGAAAATTTGGATTCTGGAAATCTTTGGATGCATTTTTTACTCTCAATCTTCTCGATCGTCATTACAAAGCGTTAAAATATTTTGGCTTCGAAGATTGCGTCTTTGAAAATACAGAAAAGGTTTTACTGAAAGGCTGAGAGAAGACTGTATGGATAATGATTGGAAAGATAAAGATTCGGAACTTAAGGATAGGCGTTCTAATAAAGCAGGAGGCAAAAAGAACCGTATTGATGTAAAAAAAAATAATAAAGGTGATAATAAACATGGAGATGAGTTATACCGAAATCAAAATGGTTTTCGAATTAATTAACAAGAGTACAATCTCTTATTTTTATCCGAGAACAATTGAAAATTTAATGTTAATAAACTTTTGAGTTTATCTTTGTAGTCTGATAATGTTAACATCAGGCACTCATTTTTAAACTCAATGAAAGTTTCGTAATATTTATTATAGAGTACTTTCTTATGGAAAAACTTCCATAATCGCTCAATTATGTTCAAATTTGGCGAATATGGCGGTAATTTGTAAACGTAAAATCTGCCCATATATATGATTTATGTACAATCAGTCAATTCTGCTTACAGAACTGAAGATTGTCAATTAGGATATTGTGTCCATATATATGATTTATGTACAATCAGTCAATTCTTACATCAGTGTTATATATTCCTGGCTTCAGCCCATTTGTCCGGAAGTAATTCAAAGAGTCTGTTGTTTTGGTGTGTCATCAGCCTTTTGAAGATATCAGTCATATATTCAAATGGTTCTATTCCCATAATCCTGCATGTTTGAATAAGCGAGTATATAACAGCAGCAGCTTCACCTGCTCTTTTACTTCCAAAGAAAAGCCAGTTTTTTCTGCCGGGTACAACTTTTCTTAATCCTCTTTCAGCAGTATTATTTTCCATTCTGATATTTGGATCATTCAGATAGAGTCTGAAGTTATTTTCATATTTAAGCATATATCCTATAGCTTTTGCCAGATTGGATTTTGGTAGCAGTGTACCTTCTACTACTTTTTCTCTGAGCATTGTGAAAATTTCATCAATAATTTTAAGTTCATGTTCCTGTCTTATTTTCAGCCTTGTTTGCGAATCAGCTTTCCATGCCAGCCTTTCAAACATAAACAAATACCTGATCTTTCTCAGGACATTATCTCTGAGTTTCAAGTCAATAGATTTTACTTCTTCAAAATATCTGCGTGCATGACACCAGCATGCAGCCCGGTCAATACATGAGCTTTCATCAGCATCAAGCTTTACATATGCCTCATATGCATCAGCATGAATGACACCTTCAAAATTTTTAAGAAAATTTGTTGGATAGAAATGACTTCTGTCGGGGCTGAAGGAATATATCTGATATGGAGGTGCATTGGGATTGGCACAGGAGTATATCCATATTCTTGTAGTTTTTGTTTTACCATTGCCTGGGTCAAGCATATTTACAGCGGTATCATCTGTAAACTAAAGTTTCCCCGTTTTTTTTGGGGTGTTCTTTGAAAACTTGATTTTCTCAGATCCACTATACTTCTGTTAATCATCATCAGAAAACTTTAGAATTAAAAAAAATGCAATTTTTTTTAATCTATAGCAATGGTGATTTTTGAAAAATTTTTTCTCATCTTTTTTGTGAGATGCCCAGTATCAGCGTTTTCAGTTGTTTTAAGCCCCTCGAAAGAGAAAAGATGATTTTTTTGAGGTCTTTGGCAGTACTATTCAGTGAGCTTTGTTTACTTTTGTCAAGTTTTAAGACATAACATGTTTATTGTAAAAAGCTTACAAATTGCAGTCAGGTGGCTGAACATGCTATATTACTCTATTATCAAAATTAAAAAAAAGGAGTAATACAACATGTTCAGTAATTGCAAATTTAGCACATTAATAGATGAAGTTGCAACAGTAATTCCGAGAAAAGACAGAAGAATTATTTTTAAAACCATTATAACCGGTTTGATTATCAGCGAAGGCAGTAAATGTATTTCAGCAATTTATCGTCTGTTTGCAATAATGATGCTGTCTAATAAGATATCGAGAAAAAAATATTACGGTTTTCTGCAGTCAGGAAAACTTAAACTTGCTTTAGTATGGAAAAAACTTTTTACAATACTTGGTGATGATATCCAAACATCCGGCAGACTTCTTGTAGCTCTTGATGATACAACATATGGAAAGACAGGAAAGAAAATTGCAAACTGCGATACTCATTACGATCATGCGGCTAAACTGAACAGCTCTAAATATCTTTTTGGACATTGCCGTGTTGTTCTCGGGATACAAAAGTTTATCCATGGACGCTGGGCATGTCTGCCCGTAAAACAAAAAGTTTACCGGCTTAAAAAATCTGTAGATAAAAAAGAATTTAAAACTAAGATAGAGATTGCCGGAGAACTGATTAATGAGCTGTATGAACAGTTTTCTATTCCTATGCTGGTAGTTACTGACAGTTGGTTTGGTAATAAGTCATTGACAAAAGTTTTAAACTCCTATAAAGAATCAATGCATATCCTTACTCGTTTAAGAATTGATTCAGCTCTCTATGATTTTCCGCCTGAAAGTAAAGCAAAAAAAAGAGGGAGAAAGAAAATTTACGGTATTCGATTACCAAAGTTATCGAAGCTGGCAGCGACTCTTGATAAAAAAGAAGATTATTTCTTCATTTACGGCAAAAGCAGAAAATGTGAATATTCAGAATTTTTATGTATGCACAAAGGATTTAAAACCAAAGTTAAAGTTGTTCTTGTTCACTATAAAAACGGATGGTTCTTTCCAATTGTATCTACCGACTGCAGCCTGACGGCTCAGCAGATGATAGAATATTATTCTGCAAGATGGAAAATAGAAAGCGGTTTTAAAGAACTTAAACATGAACTCGGTGCTCTGGATAATCAGGCAAGAAAAAGGAATTCTGTAGAAAATCATTTTGATCTGTGCTGCATTGCCATGACCGCAGCATGGATATACACTATAAAACAGGAGAAGGCTCCTGTTAGAAAATTTAAAACTGCAAGAGCAAATTCATATGCTTTTGCTGATATAAGAAGAAAAATTAAAAACGAATATTATGAGAGTTTTAATTTTATGGATATTTGCTCTTCAAAAGGCAAGTCACTGATAAATTATATTAGAGATATCATTTTTCAGTGTGCCGGGTAATTTTTTAACTCTCAAAAATAAGGAATGTTTAGATCTGTAAATAGATAACCTGATTTAAAAAGATTTTCTCTCATCTGATCATATATAGGTGTCAACTTAAGGCCAATATTCATAATAAGCGAACTTAATGTCTGCCGTGTTACTTTTATATCATGAGCTGCAAGCTTTTCCTGTATTCTGTATATTGGCATATGGTATGCATATTTTTCAGTAACAATATGAGCCATAAATTCCGGTGTAAACTTTGAACCTGTAACAATACAGTCAGGAACAGAACACTGAACAACGCCGGCAAGTGAATTGTTTTTTACTGTATATTTAACTGTAACTGTTCTGTGTATATAGTAGGAAGATGTTCTGTACCCAAGCTTATCTGTAACATCACGACCTATTTCTACTAACTCTTCTCCCGTTTCAGGGTGTATTCTGTTTTCAGGAGGAATATCTATTACTTCCTCTTTGACATCCAGAGTATCGGGGTACTCTACTTTATACTGATTTTTATTTTTGCTTTTCTTTTTACGTTTATGCTCAGGAATTACCTTCAACCCTACTTTTGTTTCATCTTTTTCTGGAATATTCAATCCCGGAAATGCAGGCAATTCAGGAGGAAATTCTTCTATAAAACGCTCTGATTTTTGTCCAAACACCTGTCTCTTAAACCACTCAAGCTGTTCTTTAAGACAAAGTAGTTCGGCTTCCAGAAAGCGGTTTTTACTCTCAAGCTCTTCTATTGTTTTAACTGATTGTTCTACTGTTGCATCCATATAAAAAGATACAGCGCAACAGTATTATTTACACTCAAAATTTAGATTTCAGCTAACTTTTTTCAAGTTGAATCTTTTATCCAGACTACTGGGTTTTATACCTTTTGAAAGTTCTGTTCTACCTGTGTTATCTATGATGAATCTACCTTTTTCAAGACGTTTATAGTAAATTTCAAAACCATCGCCATCAAATCTTAATACTTTAATTTTATTTTTAAGTCTGTTTAGAAAAACAAAACAGCTTCCACTTAGAAGTTTGCCGGGAAAAGATGACTCAACTAATCCGCTCAAACCTTCAAAACTCATATGCATATTTGCAGGCCTATCGTATAAATATATTAATGAATGACTGATATTGATCATAACACCTCCAGCAGTGCTTTAACAGCTCTCTGAAAATCCTTTACTTCAAACCCTCTGCTAAGGCAAATATTAACAGATTCACCAATCGAAATATTAATTCCTGCTGAATCTGGCTGAATACCTTCAGATAATAACCTTGAATTATTAAACTTCATCCTGACAAAACTACTTGTAACCGCAGCTGCAACTTCTACATCAAGCTTCTTTAACTTGCTGTACCAGCCATGAAATGTACTGCAGGGAATATTCATTCTGCGGCAGTACTCATGCTGGCTTAAACCTGATGCAGACCACTTAGATACTTCATGCTTCCACTTGACTATATTCTCGGATTTATGATTCGCCATTACTGAACCTCCTCAAAGATGTTAATAATTCATTACAGAAATATTATAAAATTAACACTGTGAAAGAAGATTAAAAGATGGGGGCCAATTGACGCTTACTTGTGCAGAAGAGCGTGAATACAGCAATTTTAAAAAAATTTCATCGGAAGTTGCAAACTCTCAGACTGATGTAATGAACCAGAATTCAAGAATGAGACTGATATATGGCGTGCTTACAAATCTTATGCTTTGCATATTTTTATTCCTGTCAATAAAGATATTAAATGTTCCTCTTGCTTCTCTTTTTCTGCTGATAGTCATATTTTCTAGGCTTATACCGAAAATTTCATCATTCCAGGGTGATATACAGCATATATTCGGAATGCTTCCTTCTTTTAAGGCGGTAGAAGAATTGCTTATTAAAGCTGAGAAGCATAGAGAAGAAATAAATAAAAATAGAAATGGAAATGGAGTTTTAAACCTAGAAAAGCAGATAAAGCTGAATGATATATCCTTCAGTTATCAGAAAAATGATAGCAGTTTTAGTATAAAAAATCTTAATATCGAAATACCTGCATTGAAAACAACGGCTGTTATCGGCGAATCAGGAACAGGCAAAAGTACAGTGGTAGATATTATTACAGGCATACTTAAAGCTGATTCAGGAAAAATTGCTGTTGATGATGTTATTATTGATAAAACCAATCTGTATCATTGGAGAAAAGCTGTCGGTTATCTCCCGCAGGAGGTGTTTCTCTTCCATGATACAATCAGGAATAATATCCTCTGGGGTAAACCTGATGCTGCAGATAATGAAATTATTGAATCTCTTAAGCTGGCTTCTGCATATGATTTTGTAATGAAACTGCCTGAAGGGCTTGATACTGTTGTCAAAGATAGAGGCTTACGTTTATCAGGAGGAGAAAGACAGCGTATTGCTCTTGCCAGAACTCTTATCAGAAATCCTCAGCTTCTTATTCTTGATGAAGCTACATCCTCACTTGATAAAGAAAATGAAGCTAAGATATATGAATCTATATCCAAGCTTCATGGAAAAATGACCATCATATTTATAACCCATAGGCAGGAAACTCTTAAGTTCGCCGATAAGGTTATAAATCTTGCTGAACATATAAAATAGCTTCTGTTAATGCTGTTTTATTCCTTTTTTACTGAACCCATTGAATATAGCTCCAGATATAACTTACCTGCAACTTGCTGTTTTTCCCTGATTCAGTACTGCAGAATTTAATAAAAATAAGGGCTTTTTCCATATACCAATATAGATGGTTTGATAAGCTTTTTTATTCAATTTTATAAGTTTCCAATCTGTTAAGTTGAAAAATGCTAAAGACAAAAAAGAATTGCCAAAATTAAGATTTAAAAAAACGATGTGGACAAAAATCGTATTGTTTATGAATTATGAAAATAAGGAAAATCTCCGAGTCTATTGTAATGTAATAATATTTTGCAGATTACTTTGCCAACTGCAGTTTAAATAAGGTTAATTGTAAAATACAAAACTTAATTAATATATAAGTTGATTGGATTGAAATACAAAGCTAAAAGTACTATACTGAATTTAAGTTAAAAATGTAAGGAAATATTATGCTTGCAGTATCTGAAAAAATTACTAATGAAGTACTTTCTCTGCCTTCTGATGAAAGATTGATTTTAATTGATAAATTGATAAAGAGTTTAAATCTTCCTCTTTCTTCAGATATTGATAAAATCTGGGCCTATGAATCTGAAAGAAGATTAAAAGAACTTCAAAACAACGAGGTTGAAGAACTGGATGGTGAATTAGTTTTTAAAGAATTAAGAGCAAAATATAACAAATGAAATTTACCATTCATCCTGAAGCTAAAATAGAAATAGCTTACCATGCTGATTATTATGAAGACAAAGAATCTGGATTAGATGCTGAATTTATTGAAGAAGTATATGCAACGATCTATCGTATCATAGAATTTCCGCATGCATGGCAGAAAATTTCTAAAAAAACAAGAAGATGTCTAACTTCACGCTTTCCATTCGGGATTATTTATTCTATTGAACCTGATAAAATTAGAATACTATCGGTTATGCTCTTAAACAGAGAACCATATTACTGGAAAAACAGAGAATAGAAGTAGATAAATAAGAATAGATTATTTACTAAAAATTCTGTTATCATGAATGAAGCAAAATAAGGTTGATATTTCCAGTTTTAAATCTGATTTTATTTCAATATTTGCATTGAAATCATCTATCCCTGTACAGTTGGTCTTGATATTGTTTTTAAGATTATTTCAATAAATAATAGTGAAAATGCTGAAGGTATCAGTGCCATTTTTCATGCTGTGATGCTAGATTTTCGATTTCACTGATAATATCTTTTTGTTTTAAAGTTATTTTTTTGCAAAGCTGATAAATCATAAAAATAACTAAAATACCTAAGCCAATATACAGATCATATTTCTTAGTCCCAAGAATTACTTTTTCGACTAAGTTGCCAAATGTATAGCCAAGAAATACAGCGATTAAAGAATAAAATAATGAACCTATAAGATCGAAGATAATAAATTTAATTCTGCTGTAGTTTAATACACCTATAGTTGCCGGAACTACGTATCTCATTCCCGGAACAAACCTAAAGAGTAAAATTACAAGGAAAGGGGATTTTGCAAAATAGTAGTTAACAGATTTAAGCTTTTTTATATATTTATAATTACGCCGATTAATTGTTCTCTTCCGCTTACCAATTAAAGAACCAACAGTAAATAGCATATGATTGTAAATCATAGCACCTATTGTAGCCGAAATAATAACACTTGTTATAGTTAGCTCTCCATGATGAGAAATAATTCCACCGATGAATGCAATATAATTCCCCAGAATTACTACACCCAGGCATATTGCCAAATTTCCATATGTCATTATGTAACTGTTATATTCCATTGTTTTTGCTTTAGAGGAAAATTGATTTTTTTAAACCTTATTATTACAAACAGAAGCCTATAGGCAATATCTAATAGAGAGAAATAATAACTCATCCAGATATGGAACCGGGTTAATAGCAGAATCTATTCCCATGCTTGAAGATATAATTAACTTTTGGAGAAAAGGTCTGTACTACCAAAAGATATTTTCAATCAATCTATTATTATGAACTTAAATTTCTTCTCCTTCATCATCTCCACTATTTCCCATTGAATCTTTCCAGGTTCCTTTAATAAGAATCTTGCCATTTTTATTTTCAAATTTCCATTTCTGAGTACTTTTATAGTTTTTATTTTCCTGTATTGTAAAATTCAAATATTTAGTTTTATCTAAATTGGAAGCATTTTTTATTTTTTCAGGTGCATTAGTCATAATATATTTGCCGATTTCCTGCCAGTTAAGATTACCTTTGAAGAGTTTAGTGTAGTCTGGAGCTTGACTGGAATTTACATTACTAGAAGCAACAGTATTTTGCAGTGAATTTTCGTAAGGTATGTAATGCGCTGCAGACAAATTTAAGGTAGTAATGAGAAATATAAACAAACATAATTTTTTCATATCAGCCTCTATTTAAGTATTTTATAATTATCAATTATAGTTGATAATTTATCTAAAGCAATAAACTACTCAATTAAGTAGCAAAAATATTAGTAACCTGAGTTATGCTTAAAGATTCAATAGACAATTTGCTATAATAGTTTTTTTCTAAACGTATAGAAGGTTTTTTAATTTGTAAACAGTATGCAGCTAATCCACCTAATATATACAAAATTAGAATTTTTCCGAAATGAAAAAAAGAATACAGGACTATTCGCCCCACTAAAGAATTTGTCCAATTCTAAGATCGAAAAGCTCAAAGAACTCCATAGAAATGAAACAAATCGTAGATTTGCGGATCGTATTAAGACTGTTTTACTGCTTGACAAAGGCTGGTCATATACCAGAATATCAGAAATTCTTTTGCTGGATGATCAAACTATCAAGAATTATGAAAGTAAATATCTTGAAGGAGGACTTGACCGACTTCTAACATTTGACTATAAAGGTCGGGTGACAAAACTGACAACAGAGCAGGAAAAAGAATTAAAGGCTCATGTTGGAAAAATGTATTACAACGATTCAAAACTTTTAATCGAACATGTGAAAGAAAAATATGGAGTTATTTTTTCGGAAAGCGGGATCGTAAATTTACTTCAATGGTTAAAGAATATCTCAAAAATTCGAGAATTAGAATTGTTTTCATTCCACCATATTCTCCAAACTTGAACTTAATAGAAAGGTTATGGAAATTTTACAGGAAAAATATTCTTTATGATTGTTGCTGTAAGACTTTTAATGAATTCAGAAAAACTACAATGATTTTTTTTACAAATATTAAGGATTATTCAGATAAATTGACATCATTGCTGACTGAAAATTTTCAGATAATTGGCAAATCATGCACATGATTTGTATATATACTCGCACGATTGCAAAAGTTAATCTTGATTAAGATTTTAGGTTAGCATGGAAATATAAAATCTCGAAAACCCAATCGTTGCGTGTATATCTGAAATATTTTGATCTGCACAATTTCCTTTTTATTAGATGTATCTATCCTTGGATTCCATTCATTTGCATAAGAATTTTTTATAAAAAATAAACAGGTCCCATGCTGTTGCCCGCAACAGGGAAACATAAATGTCCATTTCGGGGAATTGGATGAATAGAATTAGCAACTGCAAGATATCACAACCATTTTAAGAAATATTTATTGTTGGTTAGTAATAGGACACTTTCCTATGCTGCTGATCTGGTTGGGGGGTTAACTCTGCCCTTGATATCTATCTTGTTGTATTGTGATGTTGTGTGCTATGGAAAATAATAGACAGATAAAAATTAAAGAAGAATTATTTGGTTTAAAACTATATACTGATAAAAATACTCCTGTTTCAGGCGGAGTAAACGTAAATATATTAAAAAACTGCACTTCAGAGAATGACATTTTTCATTATAATTGCAGCATATCAGAAAATCTTCTTGAGCTGAATATTGCGAACCTTGGAAATTTTAAGGTAGAATCAGGTAATAAGATAACTATAACTCATAATACAGATACTGCACCCGAAGAAACTTTAGTTTTTCTTTACGGAA
>CAXXMS010000021.1:0-9697 GCA_963678745.2 Victivallales bacterium
GAAATAATTGTTGAAGAGGCTATACAGTGCGGGATTGAACATGCAGTATGTATTGGGGCTGATTATGATAGCTCTTTGGAGTCATTAAAATTTGTTAAGCCTTTTGATAATTGGTGGTTTGCAGCTGGTATTCATCCGCATGAAGCTTCGAAGTTTGATGGTAATATTGCTAGATTCAACGATTTGTTTTCAGAACCAAAATTAGTGGCAGTTGGGGAAGTTGGCTTAGATTATTTTTATGGTTTTTCTGATAAAACAAGTCAGCTAAAAACAATGGAGACTTTTACAGAAAAAGCCCTGGAATTAAATAAACCTTTGATTGTTCACTGTAGGGATAAAGAAGATAGATTTGATTCTTATAAAGAAGTTTATCAAATTATAAAGGATTTTGCCAAAGACAAAGGTAAATTTGTTATTCATTGCTTTACTGGTAATGGATATTGGCTTGATAAATTTTTAGAATTGGGAGCTTATATAGGTATAACAGGAATAGTTACATTTCCAAAAGCTGAGAATATTCGTCAAATCCTTCCTCTTATTCCTAAAAATAGATTATTAATAGAAACGGACTCTCCATATTTAGCTCCAAAACCCTATAGAGGAAAAGTAAACTTTCCAAAATATCTTGTAGAGGTAGCAAATAAAATAGCTGAACTAAAATCTCAAAATGTTGAAAGTATTGCAGAATTAACTACAATTAATGCAAAGAATTTTTATAATTTATAACTAAGTTTTTGATTTCAACTTTATTGAATTTTGGTACTTAGTTCAACTTATTATTAATAATGTCAACAAAATAATTTATTTGATTTAGAGCTACTACGATACAATTTTTTTGAAAAACTGAAAGTTGATTTGATAATGTCTTCAGACAAAATTATTAAAATATTAACCATAGAAGATGATTTAGAACACGCCAAATCGTTGGCTGATTCTTTAACAGGTATCAAATCATTTGATTTCTCACTAGATTGTGTAACAAGTCTTGCTGAAGCATTCCAATTAATAAAGACCAAAAAATTTAGTGTGGTTTTATTAGACCTTTTTTTACAACAATGTCAGGGGCTTCTTACTCTGAAAAAACTTAGAACCTGTGATTCTGACTTGCCTATTGTGATTTTGACAAATCATGAAGATGTAGAGCTGGCAATAAATGCTGTTCGTTATGGGGCTCAGGATTATTTAATAAAATCACAAATAACAAGTCACTTTTTATCCCTGGCTATTCGATATGCAGTAGAGAGGAAGAAAACTGAAAAATTTCATAGAGAGCAGTTACATTTTCTTCAGAGTGTTATGGATAATATACCAAATCCGTTATTCATGAAAGATACAGATCTTGTTTTTAGTGCATGCAATATTGCTTTTGAAAAAGTATTTGGAGTTACAAAAAGTAAAATAATAGGCAGAACGGTTTTTGAAGTATTTGATAACGAGGCAAGTGAAGTTATTCGAGGTAAGGAATTGGAGATATTATCCGGCGCAAGAACACAGATTTACGAAGTTTCATTTAAAGGAAAAGATCGAAAAACTGTTGAAATGTTCTTTCATGAAACTGCACATAAGCGGGCAAGTGGAGAGTTAGGTGGATTAATAGGGGTTGCTACAGATGTTTCAAAATTGAAGCAGGCAGAAATTTCATTAAAAAATGCTAAAATACAGCTGGAAAATAAAGTAAAAGAAAGAACAAAAGAACTTGAGGAAGTAAACAAACAGCTCAAAAAACAAATAGGGAAAAGAAAAAATATAGAGAAATTATTGGCTCGCGAGCGGAAGATTTTTATGAATGGCCCCGTGGTTGTATTTAGGTGTAAAGTTGAAGGCGATAAATTTCCTGTAGAATATATGTCACCAAATATTTGTCAGTTTGGCTATGAATACGATGATTTTGTATCGGGGAAGAAGAGATATTGCGATATTATTGATACACGGCATAAAGAGAAAATAATTAATGAAATAAAAAAATTCAGTAAAACTGATACAGAACACTTAGAGCAGTCTTATTCTATTGTAAAATCTGATGGAGAAGCAAGGCGCATACATAGTTCAATAAATATTGGAAGAAATTCAGATAAAATTGTAACTCATTTTGATGGTTATATTATAGATATTACCGATTGGAAATAGAAAAAATTTTTTCTGCAGATATAATAATAGCTTACCTAAACAAATTTCTATTTTAATTTATCATGAAAGTAATGTAGCATGGCTTATAGCGATGATATCGAAAGTATTCAGAATTTAATTGATGTTGTAAGACGCTTAAGATCTCCGGAAGGCTGCCCTTGGGATAGAAAACAAACCCATAATTCTTTAAAACCTATGTTGATAGAAGAAGCAGCTGAGCTTTTAGATGCAATTGATGCAAAAGATGATGAAAATATAAAAGAAGAACTTGGCGATATTTTAATGCATGTAGTATTTCATTCTATGATTGCAGAAGAAGAGAAACGTTTTACTTTTTCTGATGTTGTAAAAGATATTGCGGAGAAAATGAAGAGAAGGCATCCTCATATTTTTGGAGATGTTGAGAAAATAAGTGAACCTGATAAGGTTGTTGAGCTTTGGAATAGAATTAAAGCCCAGGAAAAAGCTGATAAAGGAATTGAAAGAAAATCAATTCTGGATGGAATTCCGAAAAATTTACCGGCATTATTGCGTTCAAGAGCTGTACAACTCAAATTGGCATCAGCAGGATTCGATTGGAAAAATACAGAAGGAGTATTAGATAAGATTGAAGAAGAAATTCAGGAACTGAGAAAAGCTTTTAAAAATAATGATGATGCTAATATTGATGAAGAAATAGGTGATCTTTTGTTTGCAATTGTAAACTTAAGCAGGTACAGACAAAGAAGTACAGCTGAAGAATTATTGCATAAAACAATTGATAAAGTTGAGAAACGTTTCAGGTTTATGGAAGAAAACTTAAGTACTAAGAAAATAAAAATATCAGACTGTTCAATAGAAGAACTTGAAAAACTTTGGCAAAAAGCTAAACTTTGTTGAGTATTAGTTGTTTTATGAAGAAATAAACAGTTTTATAAAATAATAGATTTCCAAAAAATACAATGATATTAATATGACTAACTGATGGTGATTGCATGAAAGTTGTAAATGAAAATTTTGTAAGAATATATGATACAACACTTAGAGATGGTTCCCAGGCTGAGGGAATTTCATTTTCAAAACACGATAAAGTAAATATTGCAGATATGCTTGATCACTTTGGGGTTTCTTATATTGAAGGAGGTTGGCCTGGATCGAATCCTAAAGATATTGCTTTTTTTGAAGCAGTCAAAGGAAGAAAGTTTAGAAACGCTAAGATCGCGGCATTCGGGAGTACCAGAAGAAATTCTAATCGTGTTGAAGACGATGATAATATACAAAAACTCTTAGAATCAGAAGCTCCTGCAATTACAATCTTTGGTAAGTCATGGTTATTGCATGTACATGAAGTGTTAAAAATAAAACCTGATGAAAATTTACAGTTAATTGCTGATTCATGTGCTTATTTAAATGATAATGGTCGCGAAGTAATTTTTGATGCAGAACACTTCTTTGATGGATATAAAGATAATAGAGAATTTGCACTTTCAGCGTTAAAATCAGCAGTGAATAACGGTGCAAGCTCAGTTGTTCTGTGTGATACCAATGGTGGATGCCTTACTTCCGAAATTGTTACTATATGCAAAGATGTTGTTAATAGCTTACCTTCAGAGGTATGTGTAGGGATACATTGTCACAATGATTCAGAGTTGGCAGTTGCAAATTCATTGGCTGCAGTTGAGGTGGGTATTAGGCATATACAGGGAACAATAAATGGTTATGGAGAACGTTGCGGAAACGCAAATTTATGCTCAATTATTCCGGCTATTGAACTTAAAATGGGGATGAAGGCGCTTTGTGATAATAACTTGGATAAATTAAAAGAGGTAAGTAGATTTATTGATGAAACAGCAAATGAAAAAAGCAATAGTCGTTTACCATATGTTGGACAGAGTTCTTTTGCACATAAAGGCGGAATGCATGTAAATGCTGTAAATAAAAATGCAATAACATTTGAACATATTCAACCTGAATTAGTTGGAAATAAAAGAAGAATTCTTCTTTCAGATCTTTCGGGTAGAAGTAATATTTTAATGAAAGCAGCAGAGCATAATCTTAAAAAGTTAACTTCTGATGACTTGAAAGAAATTCTTGAAGAATTAAAGAAGATGGAAAATGAAGGTTATGAGTTTGAAACTGCTGATGCTTCATTTGGTTTAATGATGAAAAAAGTAATGAATGAGCATAGTCCATTCTTTTACCTTGATGGGTATAGAGTTATTATTGAAAAACGTGGACATAATGAACCGTGTTTATCCGAAGCAACAGTTAAGCTAAATGTTAATGGTAAAAGTGAATTAACAGCAGCGGAAGGAGATGGTCCGATTAATGCTTTGGATAAAGCACTTAGAAAAGCATTAAATCGTTTTTATCCAGAAATTGCAGACGTGAATCTTAAAGATTATAAAGTTAGGATTCTTGAAGGAGAAGGTGGAACAGCTGCCAAAACACGAGTTTTAATTGAATCTGGAAATGATAGAGAAACTTGGGGAACTGTTGGTGTAAGCGAAAATATTATAGAAGCTTCATGGGAAGCATTGGTTGATTCGGTAGAGTATATCCTGTACAAAAGAAGACTCAATGACTAATAGAGTATGAATAACTGCTAATGTTTTACAGTGCCGGAAAATTTAATTTAAACTTACAATTAAGAAAATATTTTATAATTTTATTATGTGTAAGTGTTATTTTTTATGGAGTAGCAATTCCAAGAGCCAAAGCTATGGACCCAGTAACCATAGCAATTTTGGCACCAATTCTTTTACCTTATGCTATCCAGGCAGCCAAGTATACAGCAAAGGGATTAATAAGGACAATTCCGGGATGGATAAAAGCAGGTACTCAGGTTCTCAATATTTTTAGACTACCACTTGGAATTCTTCAGATTTTTCTAGGGTGGCCTTTTGGACTTGCCGGGTTTGGGATTGGCAATGTTGTAAAAGGGGTGGTTGCTCCATTTAAGTTAATCTATGAAATTTTGTGTATGCCATTATACTTCTTTGGTTTTAAACAAGGTTAAGTTCTAGATATTAATATTGGCTGATGTGATTTTTGCTTATGAGTAATTATAATGAAAAATTTATTAAAGATTTGATTTGTAATAGGGCCCGAAGAAAGAAATTTAAAAAAATGGAGTCTTTGCTTAAAGAATGGTACGGTGAAGATTTAGGGCGGCAGGAAATAACATCATACTTACCAAAACCTCAGCATGTAAAAAGTGCTCTAGATAATATTATGAAAGATGCTGTAGGTCCTAACGAATATAAACTTATGGATTTACAAAAGAATTGGGAAAAGCTTGTTGGTAAAGATGTTGGTAGAAATTGTAAACCAGTAAGTATCAAGAGTAAAATTCTTAGTATTGAAGTAAATAATGCGATTTGGCTTATGCAATTGAAAAATTTTTATAGTAAAATGATTGAAAAGAAAGTGAAATCTTTTTGCGGGAATAATTTTTGTAATAAAATATTTTTTATCCCGACTGGTAAAAATTAAAATCGTGCTATATTAAAAACCTCTAAAATTATTTGGTTATTAATTAAACCCCATTTAAATTTCGTATTTAATGGGGTTTAATTATTGTTGTTGATAGTTGACTCAAGATATTGTTGAGTTTTAAATATTGGAGTTAGTTCAGAAATGATAATTTCTCATGTTGAAGGAATGCTTTGGACCCCTATTAGGACAAAACCTAAAAAGGAGAAAAAGCTTGCAGAGTATTGTGATGCAAATGGTATTAAATACTATTTGCCACTTAGAAAAAGCATTAAAAGATATGGCCGCAAAACTGTTATTTTTTATCCTCCAATGTTTACTGGTTATATTTTTTGTTTATTAGATATGGAAACTTATAAATTGCTTGTAAAATCTAATGCAGTTTTTTTTAAAGTTGCAATGGACGATGTTTTGGAAAAAACTCTGATTTCAGATTTAATTAATTTAGTTATTTTAGAGAAATATTCGCATGAAACAGATGAAATTGCTGTAAAACCTGAATTAATTTCAGGGAAACAGGTAAAAATAATAAATGGACCGCTTCAAGGTGTTTGTGGTTTTATTCAACAAAGAAAGAATAACATAACTATAACAATTAATATTGAAATGCTTGGTCAATCTGTAACAGTAGATGCTGATGTCGAAGATGTCGAATTAGAAAAGTAGATTAGCATGGCTTTACTTGAAGTAAAAAATATTAAAAAATATTATCATACCCAAAAAAATCTATTTTCAAATGTAGCTTATGTTCGTGCAGTTGACGATGTCTCATTTACAGTAGAAAAAGGGGAAACAGTTGGTTTAGTTGGAGAAAGTGGATGTGGTAAAACAACACTTGGAAAGTTAATCCTTGGGCTTGAAAAACCGACCTCTGGAGAGGTATTATTAAATAGTTTAAACCTTAGTGAGCTTTCATCAAAAGAGATTCGAAAAGTTCGAAAAGATTTTCAAATGATATTTCAGGATCCTTATAGTTCACTAAATCCAAGGATGAATATTTTAAAAGTACTCGATGAAGTTTTGATGCTTCATTCTTCTTTGAAAAAAGAGGAAAGATTTAAAAAGATAAAAGAATTAATTTCTCTTGTAGGCCTTAAAGAAGAACATCTTTATCGGTTCCCTCATCAATTTAGTGGAGGACAGAGGCAGCGAATAGGTATTGCAAGAGCTTTGGCTGTAGAGCCAAGTTTTATAATAGCTGATGAGCCTGTTTCAGCATTAGATGTAAGTATACAGGCTCAAATTATTAATCTTTTGGATAAAATAAAAAAGGATAGGCAAATTTCATTTCTTTTTATTGCTCATGATTTGGCTGTTGTTGAGCATGTTAGTGATAAAATACTTGTAATGTATTTGGGAAAAATTGTTGAATATGGAACAGCTGAGCAAGTTTGCAAGTATCCAGCACATCCATATACAAAAGTTCTATTATCAGCGGTAGTGAACTTAGAGGATCAAAAAAGAAGTGATGAAAGTGAAGTAATAGAAGGAGATATTCCGTCTCCATTAAATCCACCTTCAGGATGTTATTTTCATACAAGATGTAAGTTTGCCAGAGATATTTGTAAGAATGAACAGCCAAAATTGACAGAAATAAATAATTCAGGGCATTTTTCTGCCTGTTTTTTTAATAGGAAACAATGACATGAATATAATAAGTGGTATTGCCAAAGGGATTATTTTAGATGTTCCCAAGGGATTATCTGTACGTCCTACCGGGGCGAGAGCTAAGAAATCTTTGTTTGATAGTTATAATAATTGGAAGGACAAAGTAATAGTTGATCTTTTTTCAGGAACTGGTGCTATTGGATTGGAGGCTGCAAGCAGAGGAGCTTCAAAGGTATATTTTGTGGAAAATATGCGTAAAAACTGTAAATATATTTCAAATAATATTGCAAAGATTCAGAAATCTGGAGTTGAAGCTCAGATGGAGGTAATTTGTTCGGATGCATTGAGTGTCCATAAAGTTTTTCCTCAGCTTAATAATACGATTGATGTTATTTTTGCAGATCCTCCTTATAATATTGCAAACGAAGTTGTAAATAAAATTCTAATTAGTCATGGTTTTTTTGAATGGGCAGGAAAGGCCGATTTTATTTTTGAAGCTCCTTCAGAGTTATCAAGAAAGCCCATTTTTGATAATATTGACTTGTGGAAAATAAAAAGTAGGCGTAAATTAGGGCAATCTTTTTTTTATATTTTTGAAGCAAATAATTAACTTTGGACAAAAAATGAAATCAGCAATTTTTCCAGGCAGTTTTGATCCGGTAACAAATGGTCATCTTGATGTAATAAAAAGAGCATCAAAGCTTTTTGATAAATTGATTGTTTCAGTGGCAATCAATGAAAGTAAAAATTCACTCTTTACAATGGATGAAAGGCAGCAGTTGCTAAGAAAGGCATGTGTAAATTTGGGTTTAACAAATATTGAAGTTGTTGCTTTTGAAGGATTGCTTGTTGATGCTATAAAAAAGTTTAATGTTAATGCAATCGTAAGAGGCATTAGAGCCTTATCAGACTTTGAATTTGAATTTCAAATGGCTTTAATGAATAGGGAACTTGATAATAATTGTGAGACAATTTTTCTAATGCCAAGTTTAGAATATTCATTTACAAGCTCAAGAATGATAAAAGAAGTTGCGAAATTTGGAGGAGATATCTCAGCATTTGTACACCCAGTTGTTATTGAGGCTTTAAAGAATAAGAAATTGAGATAAATAATGATAAGAATATTTGTTTCAAAATTAACTCCTGAAGGAATACCTGTATCAGGAGAAATATCAGCGGAAGTTTTAGGGCTTGAGAGTGATAATAATATTATTTCTGTAGATTCAGTGTCGTATGATTTAGTTGCTCAACTTGTTAATAATGGAGTATTAGTTGTAGGCAAAGTTGTTGCTGTTATGACATGTAGGTGCGGAAAGTGTATGGAAAATTATACTTATAAGCACATTAATTCAGAAATTTGTCACTTTTACGAAAAGCCAAACAAAAACGAAATTGACTTGACAGATGATATACGAGAGGATATCTTAATCGGTTTACCGCAAAAATTTGTGTGTAGTGAGTCTTGTAAAGGTTTATGTTTTCATTGTGGTCAAAATTTAAATATTAAAAAATGTTCATGTAATACTGAAAGTGAGCAGGAAAATATTTGGGAAAAATTAGATCAGTTGAAGATATAAATCTTGAATTGAGATAAAAAATTATTAGAAATTTAGGAGAATATAAAAATGGCAGTTCCAAAAAGAAAAACATCAAAAATGAAAATTAGATCGCGTAAGGCGGCTAACCGTTATAAAGGTATTCAAGCTGGAGAGTGTCCAGTATGTCAAGAACCTGTCCTTCCACATAGAGCTTGTAAATCATGTGGAAACTATAATGGAAAACAAGTAATAACAGTTGAAGAATGAAGATAGTAGTTGATGCTATGGGGGGCGATCATGCCCCAAAATCTGTAATTGAAGGAACAATTGAAGCTTTAGAATATTTCTATGGCTTTGATGTTATTCTTGTTGGAAACTTAAATGAGTTGAAACCCTATATTGAAACTTATAGGTTAGACAAAAATCCAAGAATCGAGCTTGTCCATGCTGACACATGGGTAAGAATGGATGAATCATCAACAGTTTCTATTAGACAGAAAAAAAATTCTTCAGTTACAGTTGCTGCCGGAATAGTTGGAAGAAAAGAAGCTGATGCTTTAGTAACTATTGGGCATACTGGTGCTGCTATGGCAGCCACAAAAGTTAGAATGAGAACACTTCCTGGAGTTGATCGACCGGCAATTGCTGTTATCATGCCAGGTACTGAAGGTAAATTTATTTTATTGGATGCCGGAGCCAATGTTGATTGTAAACCTCATAATCTTGCTCAGTTCGCCATAATGGGTGAATTATACTCAAAGCATGTTCTTGGAGTTCAAAATCCTAAAATTGGTATTATGAGCGTTGGAGATGAGGATATCAAAGGTAATGAATTAACAAAAGAAGCTTTTAAGGTATTATCAGAAATGCCTATAAACTTTATTGGTAATGTTGAAGGAACTGCAATGTTTGAAAATAAGGCAAATGTTGTTGTTTGTGATGGCTTTACC
>CAXXMS010000022.1:0-39730 GCA_963678745.2 Victivallales bacterium
TTGGGGTTACAAATAATTTACTTAAGAACCGGAGCAATTGATAAAGAAAAATATGTAAGAAAATATGCTGATGAAAATAATATTAAGAATGGTCCTATTTGTATACTCAGCGTTGTAGAACCTTGTATAAGTCCTAAGATTATAGGCAATAAAAAAACAAAAAAACTTGAGATTCATATGATAACAAGAAAGTGTAAGAAATTCTATTTATATCATCAGTGTTCTTAAATTAAGATAGGACGTAGAATTAACTTATCAACTAGCCTTTTCATAAACTCTCTGAGAGTGATTTTTGTTAAAATTGCATTATTTACGGATCTAATAGTTGAAGAGGAAATACGTGCATTTCTATGCATAAAGTGCAATGGGTTAACAAATTTTCCTTTATCTTTAGCTTTATTTTGACGCTCAATCAAATTGTTTTTATATTTTATTTCAGCTGGATGGATCAGATCTGAATTATATTTTTTGCTCTTTTCTTCAAATAGTCTCATAAGATTATATGTCATTGCAGTCAGTCGCATTTGAATATCCATTGGAGTATTTTCAGATGACCATGCTTTTTTCTCTTTAAGATCACTTTTAGTATTATTAAATACCTTTTCAATTGTCCATCTTTTATAGTAAAGAAGAGCTATTACTCCAGGTCTAAAAGAGTGTGAAAGGGTAGAAACAAATTTATATACCTTATCAGTCTCAGGATCTTTATAAGTAACAACAGTAAATGTTCCACTATTCTTAGTGTAAAGCTCATAATTGACAACACCGGCATTAACCGGATCCGTTTTATCGAAATCCACAATCAAGGATTGTTGCAAGGTCTTCTATAGTAAGTAATGTTTCCTGCGATTCAGCTTCTCTTGTCATCCTTAGAATTTGCTGACCACGTTTTAGAGGAATTGCCAAAAGCAAGCTTTACTTCACGATCCTCATCCAGTTTATGGACTGTGAGAATAATTCTTTTATATACACATTTATTAAGAGGTTTACCCGGAGGCTCATCGGCTTTTATTGCCTGCCAGGGCATTTGACCGTTTTGAATTGGTTTGTCTTTTTCAAATGAATAATCTCCAAGACGGAAGACTTCAAGGGCTTTCTCTGTTATCAATTCTGATTCAAAATATGAACAGTTTGTTCCTTTTGCTATTACTGTAGATAAAATAGAAGCTCTATCTCTTAAATTTATGCGTTTTTCGGCTTGCTGTTTTCTTACATGAGTGTTTGTTATCATAAGGCATCCTTTTAGTTAAGTTTTTAATTATTCAAGACAAATAAATTTATCTTGGGATGCCTTTCTTGTAAAGCTTAAAACTAATCGGGAATACGCCCGTAACGGAAATAGGTCTGAATGTTTTCAGCATCCTGTAGAAAATATTTCTTGCAATGATTTTTACAGTATCGAACATATATTTCTTATTTGTGATTAGCTTTTCAGTTTCATCGTTTATCATTTTGCTGAGTTTGTTCTCATAAGTTTCCATATTCTTTTTTTCAGCTTTTAACTTCTGAAGATCAGCTTTAAATCTTAGAGCTTCAGGACTCATTTCAATATTATTATCTTTTGTTTTTTCTGCTGCTTTGATTAACAGCTCAGACAATGCATTTTCTTTTTCGTTTATATTTTTGCGTATCAATTTATACGCTTCAGACATAACCTTCTTTTCTGCAAGCAGCTCTTCTGCTAAATCATATTTTTCAGCTTTGTATGATGTTATCTGATTCAGGCCGAAATTAATAACCATGTATCTGAAGTCATTTTCCTGGATCCACCTGTTAAGCATTGCAAAAACAGCAGTTTTATCTTCAACCCAAAAAACGCAGTTGATTTTTTTTTGACATGAGCGCAATCCCCCTGTCTTCTTTCGAATAATTTCAACAGAAATTGATTTTAATTTTGGATTTAAAATTCCAGGAGCAATTGCCGCTCTTCTGAAATAGCGTTTAATTTGATATCCTTTAGAAATTTCCTGAATGCCAGGGTTAATAATTGTCGCCCATTTCTGTTCTTGCTTCAACTGCGTCGCATTAGCGTTTATACTGGCAATAGATGCTGATATTTTTTTAAACATCAACATTGCTGTTTTCCTGTTGCTGCCATTTATTGATATCCTGATGAAGTTTTGTCTGGACCTTTTTACAAGTGTGCAAACAGAATTAAAGAATAGAGGCCTTGATGTTTTTGCTTCCATATGTTCTTCCGGTTCAGCCAACCTGCAGAAGATATTCCACCAGTTGAATATCAGCGATATTATTCCGGCCATAAACTGGCTCCTTTTCATATCTCTTGTAGTAAACCCACACCAGCCCCATTGGTTTTTCATTTCGTCAAAAACATTTTCACAGTCAGCTCTATCTCTGTAATATTGTGCAATAGTTAAAATGGCATCACTCAAGCTTGTAACCAGAACCTGATATTCGTATTCAGGTATTTCATCTGTAACAACAGCGAGAGGAAATTCACCCTGCACTATTTCAGAGTTACTACTTTTTTTCTTTTGTTCAAATTTTTTAAGCTTACTGTTGTTTGTCTGGCGTCTTAATACAATAATCCTTCTGTTTCTGTTCCAGCCATCAAGTTTAATCTGAGTCTCAAATCCAGACCACCCATCTCCGGCATCATTCCATTCTGTTTCAGGATTTCTTAGTTTAATCAACAGTCCTTTAATATTTTTGGTTCTTTTGAGTTTAAAAAGAAACGGTACACCTCTTTCTTCACAACCGGACATGGTACTGTCATTTCCAAAACCTATATCTCCTCTGACAAACTCCGGATAAAGCGATTTGGGCAAGTTGCCAAGAAAACGCCATAATCCGGGATGAGAATACTTACCGGCAGTTTCATTGCCGGGCCTGACATCAACATCCGCTACTAAGCGTAATGAACCGATTACATATGTGTGATAACAGTGCGATGGCCTGCCCGGCTTTTTGGGATTATAACCTATTTCTGCTCCCTCCTGATTTCCATATATGGGTTTTACAGTTGGGTCTATATCAAGAATATAAGGCTTACTTAACAAGGGTTCATATGTTTTCAGACTGTGATACCTGAGCCACTTCTGTCCTTCTTCATTATCTATTTTCTTTAATGCCCGTTGTACAGAGTCATGAGATACAAATTTATTAATACCGATGAGTTCAGCTGATATTTTATCCCCGTAAACTGAACTCATGTGACTATATCTTGTATGTCCTGAAAGAACGGATATCATTATTGTTCCAAGAACATCCGGAACTGACGGTGCATTATTACTTTTATATTCCAAAGGACAGTCTTCCGCCCAGGAAGCAAAGAGATTGCCTTCGTGCAGGAATTCTGCAAAAAAGGGTAAATAACCGTTCAGGGTTATGGAACTGTTTTGTTCAAAACTCCAATTAAAAGTTCCGTTATCTGTTCGAAGCTTATTACTGTCGTTGAAATCTGGATCGAATGGACTTAAATTATAATTGGTATTGTTAGTCATTTTTTATTCCTTTGTTGGGATTTTTTTTTTAGACTGACAATGCTTTATTTTTTGAAAATTTCCAGCTAATTCACCGTTTTGGTGAAGCTTTTCTGATCTTAAATAATATATAATGAGCCTCTTGCAAAACGTTTGAGACTTTTTTCGTTTAAATTGTTAATAACTTTTTATTAGTGTAAAAATTCACATATTTTTCATCAAAAATCCGATAAAACGGCAAACCATACACTTAAAAAATTTTATTTTGATACATTCTTTCTAGTCTCTGTATTTTAGAGAGAAAGATGTAAACATTATTTATATCAAATTCAACTATTACGGAATAAGTTTAAATATCTTTTTAGCAGCAAGAGCAATTATAGCAAAGAAAATATGACACTCTACTTTTTGCTGCCCTTTAACTCTAATATTTTCAACACCATAATTATCTTTTAGCTCAGAATTAACTCTTTCAGCAGAACTTCTTTCATTATACCTGACAGATTTCGCAGGATCCATTTCTTTTTTTATTCCTCCTCTTCTGGGATTATTATCTATAACAGGAATTCTGTTGTTCTGCTTTGAATAAAGGTGTATTTCAGGTGAATCATATGCTGCATCCATCAGATCATATAAATTGATAATATGTTTTTCACTCATCTGCGAAAGCGGTATAGCTACCTGGCTATCATGTAATGAGGCAGATGTAACAACAGCACTGACAGGTATATCACCATCAACACAGTCTAAATGCAGTTTATACCCTTTCCATTTATAAACTTTGCCATTAGAGCCTTTCTTGGAACCCCAGTCACATCCTTTAGGAAGATCTTCCAGGTTAGCATCAAGATTTCTCTCAAGTTGAAGCTCAACCCGCTTTGGTTCTTTAGGCTTTTCTTCTCCTTTTTTAGGACGACCAGGCTTTCCTTTTTTCTTTTTAGTCGGAGTATTTTTACGGCAGGGCTTCTCTCGCCCTTTAATGCTCTTTGCATCTGTACTTTTATGACCGAAAAGCTTTTCTCCAATATTTCTGCATATACTGTTTTCATGTATTTTCTGTGCTATTTTAAATTCAGAAAACAGCTTAAAAGCTCTAGAAAATGTTGCTTCAGAAGGAACCTCATTATAACTTTCCCATCCGCATAACCGCCTAAGACTGGGATTTGATTTTATGAAATCAATCAAACTCACAGTATCTGCAATACGAAATATAGGCTTAGCTATAAAAGCTTTTAGTAGGCTCAACCGACTGGAAGGTTTTCTACCTATTCCGCACCAGCTTAAATTATCAAGGAACATATCAGGTCTTAGAAGTTCTACTGCTTTGATGAATTCTATCTGCCTGGAACTTAACCCATCTTTCGCATACAAAAATGTTACATTTTTGTATGCGAAAGATGGGTTAACAGCAATCAAATGGAATTTGTCAATCTTATTATCAAATACATTATCAAAAACGGAATGCTGGATAAAAAAATTCTCCGTGATCATCCTTCAGAGCTCATTACTTTGAACGTAATGCTATGTGTAATTGAACGCCATTTTTTTATTCTATTTCGTAGAAACAACACCGGTTAACAATTCTATTTTTAGTGTTCTGGAACTTTCAGATTTTTTTAGGTTTATTTGTTCAGAGATGTTCTCCGCAAGTTTTTTTATAGCTTTTTTTACGTGCTTCTGTATAGTTCCCGGTAACCATAGATTGACAGTTAACTCTTGTTGCTTACAATAAACTATTCCTGCTGCACGTGATAGAAGTCTCAGATAACGATGATCATCTCTATAGTTATCATATATTATTCTATATTCATCATTGACATTACGAAAGATATTAGCAGCATTAATACGAAGAGCATCTATGTAAGCTTTACGTCTTGTATCAATTAACTGATAATTTCCATCAATCAGCTGCTTTATACGGGATTCACTTTTTAATGCATCAGCCTGTTTTTGTTCAGCATTTTCGAGTTGTTGCTCCAGTGTTTCCTGTTCCGCTTTTAAGTTTATAATACGGTCATTCATTCTTTCTGCGCTCTTTTTAACTTTATTCAATTCTTTCTGTATTTCTTTTTGCAGAGCTATGCCGGGTAAAATATGAGCTGCATTTAGTTTTTTTATTTCTAATTGTTTTGCTTCCAGATCTTTTTGTTTTCTATTTTGCTTAAGAAGATTCTTAGCTAAAGCACTCGAAACAGCATTTACTTCATTTTTCAATTTTTTATATTCCGGTGACTCTGCAGCCCTGTCACAAAATTCATCCATTCTGTTTTTAAAATCATCTCTGGCACGGCTGTCAAGCTGATTAATACCAAAATGTCTATCTAAATATTTAAAATCATTCTCCTGCAGCCAACGGTTAAAAATCAGCCAGACAACATCTTCAATTGGCATTTCAGGGTTGGAACACAAAACAGAAACAGTTATTGTCCTGCCGGTATCATTTGTGGCTTTTACAATAATCCGCCTTATCCCATTCATTTTTGACCATGGGGACTCATTGCATTCAAATATATATTTTCTCTTCTTTGCGGAACTTCCGTTTTTGCTTTTATAACGAGTAAATTTTACAGGTAGTACAGTTTCACCTAAAGTATTACTTTTAAACCCTTTTTCCCAGGTTATCAGATAGTCATTTTCAAATCGTTTGAAACACTCTATACCAAAAATACCTCTATCTATGACAAAAGTACGATTTGAACGTTTATCAGGTGTAAACAATTTGTCAAAAAGAGCAAGGCTTATAAAAAATCTTTCTCTCATATCATAATACGCACTGTAGTGCTTTATAAAGCATGGCCTTCCACTTTCAGTATGAAAGCAGTCAAGATTAATTACCTTTGAAATTGAATGCAAACTCCCGCACCAGCCTTTTAAAACTTTTAGTATACCGGTGTAATGTTTTGAGTGAGGATCAAAGTAGTAGACTTTTCCTTTACCGGGACCATCGCTTAAAATGAGGCTGTTAAGCCGATAGAGATCAAGCTCATTTTCCAGAGTTGCTGATTTATCCAGTAACTGACGCTGATCTCTCAAAGTTCTGATTAAATCCGGACAAAATCTGCTAAGTCCTTCAAAACATAAACTCTTTGACTGCTCAATATTTACTGCCCCGGATAATACCTGGCAGATAACCTGCCGTTGAAACCATGAATAAGAACCAAGATATTTTTCAAAAAGTATCAGCCCGGCATGATGAATCATTTCTCCGCTTAGAGCAACTGAATAGCTGTTGGATAAAATTGGTGACTGTTTCACACTTATTGTATCTTTTGAGCCTGAAGATATGTTTAAATGTTCTATTGTGCCCATTTTTCTATCATTTAATGCTCCTGAATCTGAAGGCTGTTTATCGTCTCCTGAACGAAATATTCTGCTTAAAAGACTCAAAGATAAACTTATTCCAAAAATATCTTTAACCCCCATCTTTATCTTTTCGCGATAGGAGCGGCCAAGCTGTGAGCGGCAGCGATATTGCTGTAAAACATAGCGGATAAGTTCAGGTGTTGTTTTCTTTAAATCTTTTCTGCCGCTAAAGGCTTTGCATATTTCATCTATATCAAAACTTTTTAAGGCGTTTCCCCACTTCTTTATTGAACGAACATCATGTCTGAATCTATCACGCAGGATACATAATTTTACTCCGCTGTTATAAAGCCTTCCTATGAACATCTTGTGACCTATTTCTTCTGCATTGCTGCTAATGCGTTCAAGAAGGGCTACACCAATATACTCAAACTGAATGAAAATACAGTTGCATGAGTTGTAATATCCTAATACAGCCTATATTGATAGATATGAATATCCAATTAACACTAGACGAAAAAATAAAACTTGAAGCACAACATAAAAAAGAGCGAAACAGTAAGGCCTGTGACCGTATAAAAGCTGTGTTGCTTTCATCCGAGGGTTGGTCTCAATCACAAATAGCTCAGGCATTAAGAATTCATGAAACAACAGTAACAACTCACCTTAAAGATTATTTGGATAATAAAAATTTGAAAAATGAAAGTGGCGGTTCAAGCAGCCTGTTGACTTCTGAACAAACTAATGAATTAATAAATCATTTAGAAAAAAATACCTACCCAAGCACTAAAGAGATCATTGCATATGTTTACAATGCTTACGGCATAAAATATACTCAGCAGGGAATGTATAACTGGTTAAAGCATAATAGATTTTCTTATAAAGCTCCAAAAGGAGTCCCACTTAAGTACAATACCGAAAAGCAGGAAGCTTTTAAAGCAGAATATGATGAAATAAAGAATAACCTCAAAGAAAATGATAAAATATCTTTTATGGATAGTGTTCACCCAACTCAAGCCACAAAAATCACATTAGGCTAGATAAGGAAAGGTGTTGAGAAAATGATAGCTACAGTTGCAGGCAGAAGCAGGATAAATCTTACAGGAGCAATAGATTTAGAAAGTATGTCTATTTTTACAAAAGAGTATAAAACAATAGATGGCAATGCTACATTAGATTTTCTGAGATATCTTGATGATTCAACCGCCTCTAGCGGTACCATACATCTTATTGCAGACGGCGGAGGTGCTCATACATGTAAAGAAGTTGGTGCATATCTTGGAATAAAAGATCCTTTCAATAGAAAATATTTAGAAGACTATTATCAGATAAAATTACCGGCTAATAATAAACAACTTACAGGGAGATTGAGAAAAAACCTGTATATGGTTTTGAAAAACTAACCTGAATTCTTTATAAATAAGAAAATTTTAGAGGAAAAGAAAGTAACTGCTCAAATGTTACTTGACGCTTTGCAAAAGCCGCCTCCTCATAAAAAATTCATTTTGCATATACTTCCACCCTACAGTCCAAATCTTAACCCGATTGAGCGTGTATGGAAAGTAATGAACGAACATGTAAGAAATAACAAAGTTTTTACCTCATTCAAAGAGTTTAAATCTGATGTTTTAGATTTTTTCAGAAATGAATGGGACAATATTTCTGAAACTTTAAGGTCACGTATTAATGATCATTTTGAAAAAATAAAACCAGTATTTTGAAATAGTTTGAGTATATATATGTAAAATTCATTCTCATCTTTAGAAAGAAAAACACTTAAATCGGAATAACGGGTTTCATAACTGGATAGAATTAAGTGTAAACTTTCAAACATTTCAAAATCCTTATTAGCTGAAAAAATAAAAATATATTCTAAGAAAAAGATATCGCAAATTCAAGGAAGAGAGAAGTGGAATTCTGCCACATCCAATTAGACACTTACAATAAGCTATGATCTTGAAAAAATAGGCGTTCAATTACACACTAATACTGAGTTCTGATTGTTTAATTCTGATGAAGGTTTTACCGAATATGCTTCATAAATATGTCTTTTTTCACTATCCAACACTGTCAATAAAAAGTCAGTAGTTAAATCAATATAAACATTTGTAAATGGATCTTTTGGATGACGAATATTAATTTCTTCAGCAATGGATAAAGTAGTTTCTCTTTGAAGTGGAAATTGTTCTCTTATATCTATTACATTATCAAACCAATCAAACATATAAAAAAAATCAGTTTCAAGTTTAGAAAAAAACTGATGTTTTCTATGAGATGTCAGGCTGTAAGGTCTTGATACTCTACCGGTAGAATTAATATTCTGAACAACAATAAATGGTTTATAATTTTTCCAATGTCCCTGTCCACGACCTTCTTTAAAAGACCTTTCTCTCTTAGCTTCAGTATATTTTGTATTTCTAGACATATATAAATGTTACTGTACTTTTTCAAAGCTAAGAGTGAACTTGAGATTATCATCAAAAATATTATCAATATCTACGTTAGAAAGTATTTTAAATTCAGTATTTCTAGTAATATCTTCCATAACAAGTAAAAAATAATATTTTTTTACTTGAAATTGAAGTTTTTTAGCATTCAAATATTTTAAGTTGCCACCTAGAAGTATAACAATATTAATCAACTCTTTTGGGTTTCTTGGTTCTGCTATATTTTCGTCAAAAAGACTTACATACGAATCTATTAGCATAAACAGTACTTTATCAGGAAGCTCTTTAGGCAACAATGCTCTAGGTCCACTAAAAATTAAAGGACTAACTGCTAGTATTAACTCTTCATCGTTACTATTGAAGTTTCCTCTTTTGGCTAATTTAGAGAGATTGAAATATGTATTAGCAAATAAACTATAGCTCTTAGAACAATCATTTAATTTTGATTCGCTAAGAAACTTGTCGTATTCTTTTTTGATTATTGGATCATTTTTAAGAGAATAAATAATGTTGTAATAGCAAGATTTTTCGAAGGAAACAAGTGACATTAAATGTACCCAATTTTCACATCCTTCTTCCCTAGCTTTGATGTCTAGAGCATCTGTGAATCTTATTCCTTCTTTTTTGGCAAGAAGCTTTGCCGCATTTTTAATTCTTGCAATAGATTTTCCCCAAAAAGTATATTGCTTATAATCCTTCATTTATCTAACTCTCCAATTCTTGCACACTTCTGAATAATTCAGTGTGTGTAGTTAAGTTATAATTTATAATAGATAAATGAGGTGAATCTTGGGACTCTTCTTATTACAATAAGTATTAATGCAGCCTCGTACTACATAACTATATTAATTATACCTGAAAAAGTGAGTTAAAACTCTCTTTCAATATAGATAACCTGTTGAAGTGTAGTATATTATATTAACGACCAAGTAACTATAATTACTAACTCAACAGGTTAAAAATTTATGAACATTAAAATAGAGCAGACAAACGAAAAAATCAATAGCATTGGTGGATTAGCTTTGATTGGAAGACAATTAATGAAAATAAAATTTTCAAAAAATATCAAAAAACTACTTAAGGGAATGAATAAAAGATCTGATGCTATTTTGAATTCTGATATACTTTTATCATATATTGGTCTTTTATGTATGGGAAGCACAGCTTTTGAAGACATAGAGGAATATCGTACCAACACTGCATTTAAACGTATGCTTGGCATAAAAATTGTCCCTTCTTCCGAAACCCTAAGACAGCGCCTTGATGAGCTTGCTAAGCTTCCTGAAGTTTTTGATATACTATTGGAAATGAATTTACTTTTGATTAGAGAAACTGTTCTGAAAGAAACCTCCGTTACCGGTATGAATCTTATTGTACTTGACATAGATGCATCGCCTATGGATAATTCCGGCAGTTCTAAAGAGAAAGTAGGTAATACATATAAAAATTTTATAGGGTACTGTCCTGTTTTTGCATACATTAGTGAAAACGGTTATATGCTGAACTGCAATCTACGACCCGGTAAAGATCACTCTATGGCAGGTGCAATTGAATTTACAAAAAAATGCCTTGAGATAACAGATAGACTTGGAATTACAGATAAAATTCTCATAAGACTTGATTCCGGTTATGACGCAGCTGATTTAATAGAGGTAATCAATGACAGATGTTATTATATTATTAAAAGAAACCTTCGACAGGAATCAAAATACTACTGGCTTGATCATGCTAAAAGCCATTGTTCATGGGAAAAAATAAGAGAAGGTAAAATTCGTTATACCGGCTTTGTTGAACATATCAAACCTGCTCAAAGAGAAGACATGCAAAATATTAATGTTGTAATTGAAGCTTTTGAAACTACAATCAGCAGAGAAGGACAGCATTTGCTAATTCCTGAAATTTATATAAATACCTTCTGGACTAATCTTCCACTTGAGCCTGAAGAGGTAATTGAGCTTTATCATATGCATGGAACTTCCGAACAGTTCCACAGTGAATTGAAAACAGATATGGATGTAGAACGCTTGCCATCAGGAAAATTGAAACAAACAGTCTTGTCCTTCAACTTGCACAAATATCATATAACCTGCTAAGAAGAATCAGTATAGATATTGTTGAATTTGAAACAGTAAATGTTTCAAGAAGAAGAATAAGGACAGTCCTTCTTAAAATTATTTATTCAGCATGTAAGTTTATTTTTTCAGGAAACTATTACAGTTTAAAGTTTGGTTTGGACAATAAGTATTACAGGGCTATAAAAATATTGTATGCAAAATATGCATAAGACAAAAAAATGGAAATTTATATTTATCGATAACTCTTAAAGCTATCGGAAAGGAGAATACTGTACAAAAAAGCTATTCTTGTAAGATTTACCAATAAAATAAAGACTGAAATTCTCAAAATTTGAAAATTTTGGTTAAAATTTAAGAAATTCTAAAAAATATCCTGCAAAGCAACTAAATCGTGGATAAATTTTCATTTATGAAAATTATCTCACGGATTCAGGTTATATATAACAATAAAGTAAAAAAGCAATATATATTAAAAATAATTAATTTTTTTTACAATATGAAAAACTTTTTTATTTTCAGAAAAACTTTTTAAAACCTGAAAGACTTTTTTGTTAATTAACAATTTTAAAAAAATAATTTTTCTAATTATTCTACAGTTACACTCTTGCGAGGTTTCTTGGCTGATCTATTGAACAACCTCTTTCTTTTGCAACATAATATGAAAATAACTGTAAAGCAACTACTGTAACTATTGGTGTAATAAACCTTGAACAACGAGGAATCCACATAATATCTTCTGTTTGAGCTTCTATTTCTTCATCACCAATTGTTGCTGTAGCAATTACTGGAGATTTTCGCGCTTTACATTCCTGAATATTTCCAATTATCTTATCTTTTCCTGGGATATCATTTGCAAGAGCAATTACTGGAACATTTTCTTCCAATAAAGCAATAGGGCCATGTTTTAGTTCAGCAGCATGGTAGCCTTCTGCATGTATATAACTTATTTCTTTGAGCTTTAGAGCTCCTTCTAAAGCAACAGGATATAAATATCCTCTTCCAATAAAAAAAGCATTATTAACTGCAGAATATTTTTTTGCAATTTTTTCAATATCAGGAGCGCTTTTTAAAACTTCACGTATAAGATCAGGAATCTTTAAAATTTCATTAGCTAACTCGATCCCAAAAGCTCCTGAAAGCCTATGTGATCTTCCAAACTTTAAAGCCATCATAAGCAATACTGCAACCTGACACGTAAAAGCTTTTGTTGATGCAACTCCTATTTCAGGACCAGCATGAAGATACACACCTCTCCCTGATTCCCGAGCAATTGTAGAACCTACAACATTACATAAAGCAGATACGATTGCTCCTTTTTGGTGAGCTTCTCTTATTGCAGCCAAAGTATCAGCAGTTTCACCTGATTGACTTATAGCTAGTACAAGAGTATGAGGTCTAATTATTGGATTTCTATATCTGAATTCAGCAGCTTGAGCTACTTCAGTACAAATATGAGATAAATCTTCAAAATAATATTCTCCAACTAATCCAGCATTATAACTCGTACCACAAGCTGAAATTATTATATTGGAAACATCTACTATTTCTCTAGGAGTAAAATTAAGTCCTTGTAAAATTGCATTTCCTTCATCAACATTTAGACGTCCTCTTATTGCATTTTCTACAGCTTCAGGCTGCTCAAACATTTCTTTAAGCATAAAATGCTCATAACCCATTTTCTCTGCAGCTTCAGGCTCCCAATCAATTCGTGCAGTTTCACGAACAACAGGTATTGCATCAATATTAAATATTTCTACATCATCTGCTTTAATCAAAGCAATATCATCATCATTCAAGTAAATTACCCGCTTTGTATAAGAAACTAAAGCTGAAACATCACTCGCAACAATCATTTCATCTATTCCCAGTCCAATTACAATTGGACTTCCTCTGCGAGCAACTATTAGATTGTCTTGGTGGAATTTTGAAATTACTGCTATACCAAATGTACCATGAAGCTGTTTTAAAGCCGCAGCAACAGATTTTAAAAAATCGCCTTCATAACATTCTGATATTAAATGTATTATAACTTCTGTATCTGTTTCAGAAATAAATTTATGACCTTTAGAAATCAACTGTTTTTTCAGTTCAAGATAATTCTCAATAATTCCGTTATGAACAAGAGCAAAATTCCTGAATCGTCTATATGAGGATGAGCATTTATTTCTGTTGGTAATCCATGAGTAGCCCATCTTGTATGAGCTATTCCTAGTTTTATCGAACTTCTATCCTGTTCTGTAAAATTTTTCTCTATGGAATTTTTTAAAACAGCAACTTTTCCTTTTTCTTTTAAAACATCAATTGAATTATCTTTTAGTACAGCAACACCAGCTGAATCATACCCTCTATATTCTAGTCGGCTAAGCCCATTAATCAAAGTATCTAATATTGGCCTATTTCCTATATATCCAACTATTCCACACATGTTATAACTCCATTATATATTTTTAAATTTCAAATTTTTTTGCAACATTTAAAGCTTTAATCAAAGCCCTGGCTTTATTTTGCGTTTCTTCATATTCCATAACTGGATCAGAATCTGCTACAATCCCTGCTCCTGCTTGGATAAAAACTTCATTTTCTGCAATTAAAGCTGTCCTTATAGCTATACATGAGTCAATATTTCCATCAAAGGAATAATAAGCAACTACACCTCCATAAGGACCTCTTTTCTCTTTTTCCTGCTCACTTATTATCTGCATTGCTCTTACTTTTGGAGCACCAGACAAAGTCCCAGCCGGAAAAGTAGATCTCATAACATAATCAGGTTCATATTTTTTATCAAGAATACCATTAACTGTTGAAACAATATGCATAACATGACTATACTTTTCTACAATCATTAATTGATCAACTTTCACTGTTCCACCTTCTGCAATACGACCTATATCATTTCTTGCTAAATCAACAAGCATAATATGTTCAGCACACTCTTTAGGATCATTGAGAAGATCTTTTTCAAGCTCCAAATCAAAAGCTATATTTTCTCCTCTTTTCCTTGTTCCGGCAATTGGTCTTACTGTTATTTTCCTGTCAATACATTTTGCGTGTACTTCAGGTGATGCTCCAACAACAGAGAAATATCCACAGTTTAAAAGAAACATATATGGTGAAGGGTTTATCATTCTAAGAGCTCTATAAAATGAAATTGGAGATATTTTAGTGTCAACAGAAAATCTTTGAGATAGCACTGCCTGAATAATATCCCCATCATAAATATACTGCTTTGTTTTTTTTACCATCTCATAAAACTCTTCCATGGTTTTATTAGACTTATAATTTGTTTCATCAACTATTTTATTGTCAATCAAAACTGGAGGTATTGTAACAGAAGATTGTAGCAGTTCTACTATTCTATTTATTTTTTCTATTGTCTTCGTATAGATTAGCTCTATTTCAGTTTCATTCTCTATATAAGCCTGTGAAATAACTTTTATAGTATGCTTGACCTTATCAAATGCTAAAATAGTATCTGCAATCATAAATAACGCTTCAGGAAAATTATGAGGTGAAATTTCTGGAGATTCTACTGTTTTCTCAATTTCGCTTATAATATCGTAAGAAGCATATCCAACAGCTCCACCTGAAAATGGAGGCAATCCTGGAACTTTTACTGGCTTGTATTTTTTTAAAATATTATTTATTTTTGCAAAAACATCTATTCCTTCAATTTCTATTTCTGAATTATTGCTTATTAATTTTGCTTTTCCTTTTTCCTGAATAAAAATAGAATTTGGATTTATTCCAAGAAATGAATAACGAGCAATATTTTCACCACCTTCAACACTTTCTAATAAAAAAGCAAATTTATCAGAGTCTCTATCTTTATTCGAGGAGTTGAAGATTTTATAATAAGCAGAAACAGGTGTTTCCATATCGGCAATTACATCATAAGAAACTGGTATAAGGTTTCCCTTTTTAGCAAGGACTTTAAATTCCCTAAAGTAAGTATCATATATATTTATATTCCTATATTTGACTAAATCATAAGCTTTTAATGTATATTACATAATATTAAAAACTTTTAAAAATAAATAAAACAATGGGGCGTTTAATAAAAGGCTGTCTACCAAATCCAATGCTCCACCTATTCCAGGAATCACTGCTCCTGAATCCTTGATTCCCGTTATTCTTTTAAGAGAGGATTCAGAAAGATCTCCTACAAATCCACCAATAAATAATAGCAATCCCAAAATTATAACTATCCACCATTCAAAATTAAATCCAAAGTTTAAACAGCTTGTTATAATAAATGCAATAAGTATACTTGTAAGTGCACCGCCAATAGCTCCTTCCCATGATTTTTTAGGACTGATTGTTGGCACTATTTTATGGTTTCCTGAAGCTCTTTTAGACATCAAAGTACCTATACAATAAGCACCAATATCCCCAAATTTGGTTACTAGAATTAGTAATAAAACTAAATTAACTCCTATATAATTAACAAAATAACCATTAACATAAATCAATGTTAAACAATTAAGAGGAATAACAATAAGAATAAAAACAGCAGATGATGTGACTGCTTTTATTAATGATTCTTTACTGTTATTTGAAAATAATACTCTTAACCAACAATAAATACCAAACAAACCTCCAAAAAGCAAAACAACATTTAAACTATAAGAATAAATCTGAGTAATGATAATACCAATGAAAACTATAGCTGCAAAAAATGCTGTTTCATTTTTATATGATTTACACTCTATTTGATTTAAAGCTGAAGCTAATTCATTAACACATACAATGGACAGCAAGGTTCCCACTACTAGAAATACTATTAATCCAAAATAGCCCCTAACTAAAAATGCAGCTAAAATATAATTAATAAAATAATACTACTTATCAAACGTGATTTAAACATTTATGCCTCCAAATCTTCTATCTCTATTTTTAAAGTTATTAATTGCTTTTAAAAATCTTCTTCACTAAAATCAGGCCACAGTGTATCAGTAATCCAGATTTCACTGTAAGAAAGTTGCCACAATAAGAAATTACTTAATCTAAATTCTCCACTTGTACGGATCATTAAATCAGGATCCGGAATATCAGGCGCATATAAATATGATGAAAAAATTTCATCATTAATATTTTTAATTTAAGTTTACCTTTTTTAACATCCTTTGAAATATTAATTGCAGCATCAACAATTTCCGCTCTTCTCCATAACTTAATGCTAATATTAATTGACCATTAGTATTATTTTTAGTACTTGATATTGCATGCTGCAGAACTTTTCTAGTTATAATTGGTATATCTTTTGTTCTTCCAATTGTCCTAAGCCTAATACCTTCTTCCTGGATAGTTTTTAAATTAATATTTAAAAATTCTTTTAGAAGTTCCATTAATCCCGAAACTTCTTCTTTTGGTCTTTTCCAATTTTCAGTGCTAAATGCATATAAAGTTAAATATTTTACCCCATATTTTTGCATCATCTTAAGAGTTTTTTTAACTGTTTCTGCTCCAGCTTTATGTCCCTCAATTCTTGGTAATCCGCGTTTTTTAGCCCATCTTCCATTTCCATCCATTATTATAGCAACATGCTCTATTGTTCTATTACTCACTATCAGCTCCATAAAAATATTCTTCAAGCATTAAACATAAAGTATGATAAATTGGTACATGATAATCCTGAATCTTATATACAATATTAGATGGAGCTTTTATCGAACAAGTTGCTATCTTAGAACATTTTCCTCCATCATTGCCTGTTAAAATTATTGTATCAAGTTTCTTTGCCGTAGCAACCTGTAAAGCTTTATAAACGTTTGACGAATTCCCTGAAGTTGATATTCCCATAAATACATCACCAGGTCTTGATAAAACATAAAGTTGCTGAGCAAAAACCATATCAGGTTGAACGTCATTTAAATATGCAGTAGCCAATGAAGGATGACTTGTTAATGAAACTGCCTTCATTCCTTCCTGCAAAGCTGGAATAATAGTCTTGCTATCTGATTTATAGAGTTCCTTAAATTTAGTAATAAAATTTTTATCTCTGAGTTTGCGTGGCAGCATAAAAGATTTCATTAATTCTCCTACAATATGCTCAGCATCAGCTGCACTTCCGCCATTACCACAAAGAAATAAAGTTCCATTATTTTTAAAACATTTTTTTAAAATTTTAAATGCATAAAGTATTTCTGATTTTATATTTTGAAGAGATTTGTATTTTTCTAATAAATCTGCTAAATAATAGTTATTCATAAAATTCATCCTGAATTATTATAGAAATAAGCAGTAAACAATATGTTAGTGAAATGTTAACAAAATGTTAGCTCAATAAAATTAACATTTAAATATCATTAAATCAACATTATATTAACATAGAAACATTATTTATTTTATACTTAATTTTAACTTTATAAACAGAATTTTGTTATTATAGTAATAATAAATAAATAAAATAAATAGAAATAAAACATTATTAATCTGTTGATAATTGTTAAATTATTTTAGAAGGATAGGCTATATATGAAATTAAAAATATCAAAAAACAATTTATCTGCTTCCTTACAAAAGGTAAATAGTATCATAAGCACTCGTTCAACTTTACAAATCTTAAGCAATGTTCTTTTAGAAGCAGAAGATAATAAACTTATATTATCAACAACAGATTTAGATATTAGAATAAAAACTGAAATAGAAGCAGAAGTTATAGAAAAAGGTAAAACAACATTACCTGCTAGAAAATTTTATGAAATTGTTCGTGAATTATATGGAGAACAGGTTGAACTTGAAAAAGTTGATAATCATATAAAAATCAAATGTGGAAATTCAAATTTCAGACTTCTTGGACTTCCAGCAGATGATTTTCCTCTTCCTTTGCAAATTGCAAGTATTAGGCAGTTTACCATTAGTCAGGTTGAATTATCAAGAATGTTAAATCTCATTTCATATTCAGTTAACCAGGATGATTCCAGAAAAGCATTAAGCGGAATACTTTTTAGTATTTCAGAAAATAATTTTACAAGTGTTGCTACCGATGGTAGAAGATTAGCACTAGTCGAAAAGACAATGGATAGTTTTACGGGCGAGGATGGTGATATTATCTTACCTGTAAAAAGTGCTAATGAACTTGGCAGGCTTCTTGGTAAAAATGGAGAGGTAAAAGTCGATATTGCAGATAATATGATAACTTTTACTTTAGACGATGCTACAGTAATGACTTCTAAATTGATTGATGAAAATTATCCAAATTATAAACAGGTTATTCCTGTTTCATTTACCAGAAATATTGAATTGCCAAGAGAAAGTTTTGCTTCAGTTTTAAAAAGAGTTTCATTAGTAGTATCTGAAAGAAGTTTTTTTGTAAAAATTAGTTTTTCACATAATAAATTGGAATTGAGTGCTACAAGTACAGATGTTGGTGAGAGTCATGATTCTATCGAAATAGAATATGATGGACCTGAAACTACAGTTTCATTTAATCCTACTTATCTATTAGAACCTCTTAATAGGCTGGATTCTGATAACATAGTTATGAAAATGAATGATGGTTATAGTCCTGTAGCTCTTTCTAATGAAGATGGCTTTTTATATGTTATTATGCCTATGAGAAACAGATAGTAGTTTCAATTTGGGTTTTAAACAACTTGATAATACTAAAACCTAAATAAAAAACTATTATTATGATAAAACAGCTTAATCTAGTTAATTTTAGAAATTACCAGAATCAGAGAATTAATTTTGATTCTGGTATTAATGTTTTAGTTGGGGAAAATGGACAGGGAAAAACAAATATTCTCGAAGCTATTTATTTTTTGGCTTTTCTTAGATCGTTTAGAACTTCCAGTATTTCCTCCATAAAAAAAATAGGGACAAAAGGATTTTGTCTTTCTGGAGAATTATTAACAGAAGCAAAATGGAATAAATTAATTGAAATAGAATATACTGGAAAGCGCAGTCTAAAAATTGATAATATTCCAGTTTATAAATCAAGTGATTTTGTAAGACAAATAAAACCTGTTGTTTTTACCCATGACGATATAAAGTTGATTAGCGATACCTCAGGCACAAGAAGAAAATTCATTGATATTTTATTATCTGCTAATGATAAAAATTACCTTTTAACTCTGCAAAAATATATCATCGCTTTACGTTCAAGAAATGCAGTTTTACGTAGTGAAAAAGTTGATTTTTCAATAATAGCTGCTTTTGAACCTCTTCTTGCTAAATATGCAGCAGATATTATTTTGACTAGATTCAAAACCTTAAAAACTATTTCTGAAAAAGCAGATAGAATACTTAAAACAATAAAAGGAGAAAAATTTTCTTTGGAAATAAAATACTTTTCTAAAATTAAATTAGAAGATGTAAATTCCGAACATATTTTAGAATTATTTCAAAAAGAAAGAGAGCGCGATATCAAGCGCAAATATACAGGTTCTGGTCCTCATACAGATGATATTGAATTAATATTTAATAATAAGAATTTAAAAAATTATGGTTCTCTAGGACAGTGTAGATTAGCAGTCTTATGTTTAAAAATGGCTGAGCTTGAGATATTAATTGAAAAAAATAAAAATGATAAAGTCATTGCATTGGTAGATGATGTTACTGGAGAACTTGATAAAAAAACAAAGGAATCTTTTTTTAAAATTTTAAATAAGGTAAATCAGACTTTTTTTACTTTTACTCATTTTGATAGAGACGAAGAATATTTTAAAATGTCGTCAATTTATCAAATTTCTAATGGTAGTGTTATAAGCTAATTACTTTTTGTTTTTATTATTTAAAATCCATTTTTCAGGAAAAAATTTAGAGTTTTTAATAATACTGAATGGTTCGATACCTAAAATAAAAGTTGGTCCTTCAGATTTTTGTTTAAAATTAGGGTAGTATTGTTTCTTGTAACTTACCATTTGTTCATAAGGCTCAAGACCTATTATGGGAATTTCTTTGTTATTTGAACGTGCTAAATATTTATTTAACTGTTGATTAATTTTTCTATAACTCATTGCCTGTATTTCAGTTTTAAATAATAAATTATATAATCCTTTAATCCACTCAGGTTTCCATTTTCCAATTAAAAAAGCTTTATTTTCAATTAAAAAACTAACAGATTTATTTAGAAAAATACCAGTTTTAAAATCACATGTATAAACTTCATCATTTTTTCTAATTTCTGAAATTAAATGAATAGGTTTTTTAGTTTTTTCAGAAAATAAAACAATAACTTGAGTTCTATAGCCGGCTTGTGTCATTATTTCAGAAAACAGTAGATATTTATCGAGAAGATCAGATTTTTTATTTTTCCAAATCTGTGACATAAAAGAAAATCGATCTTCTCTATCATTTTTTTGGGTTAATTTAATTTTATGAAAAATTTCGTTGAAAAAATATTCTGGAATATTTACAGTCTGTTTGTTTTGTTTTATTATTAATAATAATTGTCTCAATTCATAAGCATCTTTCCAGTACAAATAATCAAGAATTGAAAATGGAGGATTAAAAAACCTTGAATTAATACCACAGTGAGAAGTAATATCAAGATAATACGGAAAAGGTACATAGGGATAGCTTTTAGAAACCATTTTTGATGCTAGATTTAAAGCTTGTTTTGGATTATTGCTTTTTAATGCATTTAACCAATCATTAACGATGGTTACATTTAACTCAGAAATTTCTGGTTTAAATAAAGTTTGAAGCTTATGTTTTCTGTAGATTCCAACTATTACGATTAATAGTAAACATAGTATAGCTAAAATAAAAAAAAATTGTAAAAAATGTTTTTTCATTTCTTCAAATTCTAATTTGAGGTTATAAAAAATATTAATATATACTAAATAAATCAAAGACAATTAAATAAATCATAAAATAATACAAAAATAGACCTCGAATAAAAAATATATTATGTGCAATAGTATTAGTTTTACAAGGCGTATTGTTCCATTAGCAGTGGCTCAGACTCTTGGTGTTTTTAATGATAATGCTTTTAAATCAGTAGTTATTTTTATAGCTTTAGGGTTATCAGGAGATTATAGCACTAATTCTTTTTTTATAGCATTGATGACAATTGTATACGTTGCTCCTTTTTTAATTTTTACAGTTCCTTCAGGATTTCTTGCAGATAAATTTTCAAAAAAAGATGTAATGTTTTGGGCAAAATTTGCTGAAATTATTGTTATGGTACTTGGTGGAGTCTTTTTTTATTATATTCCTTTGTTTGGTATATACCCTGTAGTAATTATCCTCTTTTTAATGTCACTTCAAAGCAGTGCTTTTAGTCCTTCATATAACAGTATACTTCCTGAAATATTTCCTGAAATAGAAATATCAAGGGCAAATGGAATTTTGGGAATGCTTAATTTTATTGCTGTTATTACAGGATTTGCTTTTGGGATCATTATTAAATCTTTTGTTGGGAACAGTTATTATATTTGCGGCGTGGTATTTTCAATGATATCTATAATTGGGTTTGCTGGCGCTTCAAAAGTAATAAGAACATCTGCAGCTAACAGTGATAGAAAATGGAATAACAATATTTTAAATGAATTTAAAAGTATTGTAAAACTGATTTCTTCGAAAAAAATTGTTTTTATTTCAATGCTTGGTGAGGCATATTTTTATGCTTTAGGATCGGCTGTACAAACTGTTGTAATATTATTTGGAAGATTCTCTTTGAAATTGAAAAAAGATTTAGAAATCGGCTTTCTTCAGTTGATTATGGCGCTTGGAATGGCACTTGGATGTTATTTGGGAGGGAGATTATCTCGAAATAAACTTGAAATAGGTTTGGTTCCATTTGGGGCTTTTGGACTCATAATATCTTTAATTTTAATAAATTTTACTAAATGGCCTTCATATACATTGCCGTTTGGGGCTTCAGGGTTTATAATTTATCCAATGGTAGCGCTTGACCTGGTAATTGCAGGAATTTTTGCAGGAATTTTTGTTATCCCTTTGAAAGTTTGTCAACAGGAGAAAACTGATTCAGATGAAAGAGGCAAAATTCTTGCGTTTGCAAATTTCTTTACATTTGCAGCAGTTCTTTTATCTGGAATTATAATTTATATATTAACAGGTAGATCAGGTAATAATACAGGCGGTGACGTTTCTAACTTTTCAAAAATATTAAACTACATAATGTTAAGTTGCAGTCCAGGTGTAGTTTTTGTAATTATTGCGGCTTTAACCTTAATATTATCAATAATAGCTATTATGAAACATTTTGATTTTTTATTTAGAGCAATATCAGTATTTCTAACAAGAACAGTTTATAGAGTAAAAACTTTAGGAGTAGCAAATTTACCAAAAAAAGGAGCATGTGTTTTAGTTTCTAACCATATAAGTTTGATTGATACTTTTCTAATTTCATCATGTACATCTAGAACAATTAACTATGTTATTCATAAAGATTATTATAAATCTCCTATTTTAAAACTTTTTTATAGTTTTGGTAAATTTATTCGATACCCGGAAAATAGTGAAAATCTTTATGCATTTTATTCTAAAATTAATAAACTACTTGAAAATGGAGAAGTTGTTTGCCTTTTTCCTGAAGGAAAAATCTCCCGAAACGGATTAGTTGGAAAAATAAAACTTGATGTTTTAAAAATAGTAGGAGATCATGAAGTTCCTGTAATACCTGTTTCATTAGGAAATTTATGGGGAAGTATTTTTAGTTACTATTATGGAAAATTACAACCAAGATTTCCTGAAAGAATAATTCATCATGTAAATATCTATTTTGGAAAACCTCTTAAAAAAATAGATAAATTTTATATTAGACAAAAACTAACAGAAGCTGCATCAGATGCAATATTTTTTCCAAGAAAAAGCGATAAAACTCTTCATATAATGTTTACTAAACTGGCCAAACGTCATCCATTTGAAAAGAGTTTTATTGATTACGAAGATAGTGAACTTTCAAGATTTTCTCTACTTTTGCGCAGTATAATATTAAGTAAACTTATTAGACGTTTAAAATCAAAGAGTAAATATGTAGGTGTTCTTTTGCCTAACTGTACTTCTGCAGTAGCTACTATTCTGGGAACTATGTTTGCAGATAAAATCCCAGTTATTTTAAACTTTACAGTTACTGAAGAAGTTTTTGATATATCCATTAAAAAGGCAGATCTAGAAATAATTTTGACTAGTAAGCAGTTTATTAAGAAAGCTAATATTGCAAAAAGAGAGCAAATGATTTTTCTTGAAGATATCGCTAGAAAGGTTACTTCAGGAAGCAAAATATTTAATTTAATTCTAGCAGCAATTTTACCATCTAAATTTCTGATGAAAGTAATCGCCCCAAAAACATATTATGATACAAGAGGTACTGCTGTAGTATTATTTTCAAGTGGTTCAAGTGGTATTCCTAAAGGAGTAGTTTTAAGCCATCATAACATTACAAGTAATATTAATTGTTTTGCTGGTATTATGAAATGTAATAAAAATGATAAAATAACCGGTAATCTACCTTTCTTCCATTCATTTGGAATCAATGTTTGTTTTTGGATTCCATTAATGGCAAAGATTTCTATTGTATATATAAAAAATCCTCTTGATGCAGAAGCAATAGTAAAAGCAATAAAAAAATATAAACTTACAATGTTGATGTCTACACCCACATTTCTTCAGACTTATTTAAGAAAGTTGTCAGATCCGTCAGATTTTAAAACATTGAGGTTAACAGTGCTTGGTGCTGAAAAAGTAAGGCAGAATTTAGCAGAAAAATATAAAGAATGTACCGGACTTCAGGTTATTGAAGGTTTTGGATGTACTGAATTATCCCCTATTGTTTCGATTAATATTGCAAATGATGTTAATGAATTAGGGCAAAATGATGGAAAAGCTGGAAGTATAGGACGTGCAATGCCTGGAATAGCAACCAAAATTGTTGATGTTGATACTTATGAAACTTTAGAGCCTGGACAGGAAGGTCTTTTATTTGTTAAAGGTCCTAATATCATGAAAGGATATTTAGGCGAACCTTTTGAAACTAAAAAAGTAATTGTTAATAAATGGTATAATACTGGTGATATTGCAGAAATGGATGAAGCTGGCTTTATTACAATCACAGGCAGACTTTCTAGGTTTAGCAAAATTGGCGGCGAAATGATTTCGCATGAGTTGATTGAAAGTACTATCTCTGAAATTTTAGGGGAAGAAAACAGAGTTTTAGCTGTAACAGGAATGCCTGATCAGGCAAAGGGAGAAAAAATAGTTGTATTTTATGAAAAATTAACTAAATCACCTAAAAAAATTATTAAAGAAATGCGTGAAAGAGGAATAGCTAATATTTGGATTCCAAAGGCAGAAAATTTTGTTGAAATTGAAACAATCCCTCTTCTTGGAACAGGTAAACTGGATATAAGTAAGTTAAATAAAATAGCTATGGCTTTATCAAGTTAAATAAAACGTTTGTTTTATTGAAATGGAATATTTATATGATTGAAAAAAAAAATATAAACACAGTTACATCTCAAGTAAGATCAATTTATCAAAAAGGGATAGAAGCTGCTCATAAAAATAATTTTGAATATGCTATAGATCTTTTAAAAACAGCTGTAACACTAGAACCTGGATTTATAGATGCTAGACAGGAGCTAAGAAATTTAGAAAAGAAGCTTTCTGGCAAGATGAATAAAAGTTTTATAAAAACTCTAAAGATAAAGAAATTGGTTAAACTTGGACAAATTGATATAGTCAGAAAAAAATATTTTGATGCTTACTCCTATGCTGAAGATGCTTTGGCTTTAGATGTTAAAAATATTTTAGCATTATATTTAATGGCAGATGTGGCCAATTATTTGGAAGCTCCCTTTATTGCAATTGATACTTTAGAACTAGCAAGAGAATTTTATCCAGAGAACTCGGATGTTTTAAAAAAGTTAGCAAATGCTTATAAAGATAATAAAATGTCTTCAAAAGAGCTTGATATAAGAAAAAAACTTTCAAAAATATTTCCTAATGATATTCAAATTCAAGCAGACTTACGTTCAGCTTCAGCAGCAGCAGTTCTTGAAAAACATGATATGGAAAATAAAGAAAAAACATTTCTTGATATGCTTAAAGATTCTAATGAAGCTAAAGCTCTTGAGCAAAAAGAACGTGTTATACACGATATAGATGATGCTACTGATTTAATAAAGAAATATGAATCAGACTTAATTAATAATCCTGATTCTATTGAAACTTTAAGAAAATTAGGAGAAATTTATCAGAAATCAGGGATTCATGAAAAAGCTTTGGAATACTTTAGAATGCTTGAAGAAAAAAACAAAGTTTTTGATATATCCGTAGATCGTTCATTAGAAAAATCAGAGCTTGCTCTTGTTGAAAATAAGATAAAAATACTATCTCAACATATAAAAGAAAATACAAATAATAGTGATATTGAAAAGGCTTTAAATTCTCTTAGAAATAAATTTAAAAATATAAAAGAAAAATACGCTTTAAAAAGAGTAAAAAGATATCCCAATAATCTTTTATTAAGATTTTCTTTAGCAGTAACTTATTGGGAAAAAAAACAATATGATTTAGCGATAGAACAATTTCAGCTTTCTCAGCAGAATCCAAAATATCATACTTTATCTATGATATTCTTAGGTAGATGTTTTCTAAATAAAAAACAATATGATATTGCAATTCAGGAATTAACTAAAGTTGTAGAAGAACTTTCAATTATGAATGATCAAAAAATTGAAGGACTATATTATTTAGGAATAGCTTATGAGAAAAATAATAATATAGATCAGGCAATAAGTTGTTTTAAACAGATATATTCAGTTAGAGCTAATTTTAAAGATATTTCTAAACGCGTGAATGAATATTATCAACAATAGAAAAATAAATTAAATTTTTAGTTTATTTAAACTTGCCTTTTTGAATAAAATGGTTAATTTATAAATCCATATAAGAAATTAAGTGGTTCCGTAGCTCAGTTGGTTAGAGCAGGCGACTCATAATCGTCTGGTCGTAGGTTCGAGTCCTACCGGAACCACCATTTTTTTTGTCCTGACTATTTTTGACTATTTCAGCCACTACATGACTTTTAGCCTCAGAATTTAATGCTTTTACTTCTTCTGTACTTTTGCTTGATATGTCAGTTAATGACTTATTTTGTCTATTTAGTGGCTGACCGAAAACTCTATTTTTCCGAAATTGTCGCCACTATTTTTTCATGATAATTTCAAATTAACCAGCTAAACAAAACTAAAAACTTTATTTTCTCAAAATAATACCTCAAATTGCCTATTTTTAGATACATCGGTTACATGTCAAATCAAACAACCTACAAAATTTAGAATAAAAAATTAGCTTACGCTACCAGTCTTCTTTTTACCTGCTTCATCTTCTCAGAATGCTTTTTGCGCAGGCTCTCTTTTTCCTGAATGATATTTCCTAAAATTTGGATATTTCTGGCAAGTACAGCATATGATACATAACGTCTAAAAGCCCTTATTCCTTTATCAGGGCACCTGTCAAGACCATGATTTTCAAGAGCATTTATTGCAGACTCCACTGCTGAATGTTGATTTTTTGACTTTTTGAAATCATTAGCAAATTCCTCTTCTTTATTTTTTTGACTTAACTTCCCTTTTTTAGGCATTATGACTTTATCCAGGATTTTGGATAACTCTTCTTTGTTATCCGGTTTCCAGAAGCCTTTATCAAAACTGCATCTTTTTACATTTGGAAATTTAGCAATAGTTTCCCTGGTAAACTCTACTGCTATATCACGATCTGTTTGCTTTTCCATTATTTTATGATTCAGGATGAAACCAAACTGATCTTCGATTATGCAAACATTTTTTCCTAATTCCTGAGAAACTCCGGCTTTGCCTTTTGACAGCCACTCTGTGTATTCTTCAAAAATTGAAAATATTTTCTCTTCGTGAGGGATTTTTTCTTCATTCACAATTCGCCTCAAAGTTAAATCAATAAATTTTTCCCCATATCCTGTAAATTTCACAATAGGTGTAAGGGCAAGTTCAACTGTAATGTCGGTCGTTGTTTCTCTTATTCTTTCAATATCTGCCATGGCTCTCTCCAACAGTAGTTCTGCATATTCAGTATAAGCCTGACAGGCTGTTTTTATCTCAGCTTTTCGCTCTTCTTTTTTACTTTCGTCTTTAGATGTAGAATGTTTCATTTTCTGGAGCTTACGCATTTTATTTTTTAATTTTTGCAACAGACTTTTGCTTTGTCGCCAACCACTTATATTCAGGTCTTTGCAAACATTGGAAATTAACTCTACTGTTTTGCGAACTGAGTCAAATAAAAGGTTTATGTCAGTAGGATAATGAACATTGCTTTCAACAACAAAAGAATCACATCTGCAGTTTAAATCTTCCGTTTTTTTTTAAGAGTATGACCATATTCTACAACTATTGTATTAACTGCATCCAGAGTTTCAGGCTTAAAGAGACTTATGTTATCTTTCAATGTTTGGAGTGGATATTTTTTATCATCAATCCATTTAGCATGCCCGAGCATTTCGCGAAGAGTAGAATGATTATCTGCCATTTCCTTAACCTTGTCAAAATCCCAGTTGCAGTTTAAACGAAGTGTTCCAAGTACAAGTATTTTCCAAAGCTCCATTCCGGGGCGTCCAGTTTTCTTAGATGCTTTTGGAAGAGAATCTTCAAGTACTGTAAATACTTTCTCACGTATTTCACTATTGCAGTAAATAGCCTGCAGCCCCATCAATAACTTAGGTATTTCATCTCTTGACCTTAAATCAAATTGTATCCCTGCAATATCAACCTCTCCTAATTTCATCTGACTATCGAATGCTTTTCTCACACCTTAACTCCGAAGTTTTGAATATTATCAATTTTATCACTATTAAATAATCTATCTGTATGCAATATTTAACTCGTTTATAATAAATAATTTACATTATTTTAATGTAGCATTTTTTTGCAGATATGATAACTTTTAAAGATGAAATTTCAGGTTTTATTACACTATTTTTACTAAGATTGCCTTAATACAACTAACTCTCAATAAAAGGTTTATACAATTCTCGTTCAAGCACTATTTAACTTTTTAGCCCGGGTTTGTTTTTTTAGGGGCTTTTAAAAAATTTTTATTTTTTTATTAGGCAAGGGCGTAAATTTATTTTGAGGGTGATCACTCCAAATGTAGTCACCTAACATATCTTGAGTTATTTGCATTATTCATAGCCTGGCTTATATTTTCAGATTATGTTTATCAAAGAAATAAAAACCAGAAATAAGAAAACCGGTAAAGAGTATGTAAAGCATGCTCTTATTGAATCTATCCGTACACCACAGGGTGCCCGTCACAGAACTGTAATGCAGCCTGTTCATTTAAAGCTTTCCAAAGAACTGTGGCCCGTATTAATAGCAGAACTTGAGAGCCGTTTGTCAGGTCAGGATTCGTTAAATCTTCCCGGGGTAAAAGTTCCTGTCAAAGTAAAACGTGCAGCAGATACAGCAATGGAGAATTTTGTTATTCGTGACGAAAGGAGAATAGAGAATCGAAAAAATATATCATCAGAAGAAATTACAGTAAATATTAACATGGCTATATTCCTGAATTTGTGATGACAGATACGTGGTTCACCTGTGCAGAATTGATAAATAAAGTTAGAAGTTTGGCTAAAGGAAAAATTCATTTTCCGGGAATGGTTAAGCCCGGTACACGAAAATATACATTTGAAGGTAAAGACTATACTTTAAACAAGTTAAGAGAATATTGTTCCGGAAATATAAAACGCTGTCGCAAATTTAACAGTCGATATATTATAGTAAACTGCTATTTGAAAAATGTCGGTGATATAAAAATATTTTTCAGCAGATATCATGGATGCAAAAAATGGGTAGCCATTCTTACAACAAAAACTGATCTGGATTATATTGAGGCTGTTAAAGCATATTCAATACGCTGGAATATTGAAATTGGCTTCAAAGAAATGAAGCAACTGTTAGGACTTGGCAAATGTTAGCAGCAATTGAAAAATCCTAAAATTTTGCAAATAAGAATTCCTGCCTTTTAGTTTTAGTACATAAAACTCCTATCCGTAGACATAATTGAAAACGGCAGGAGTTTGAGTTGAAATTTTTACTTTTTACTTTTCTATTCTGTCTTTCATTCTATAGCTGTCACCCTCAATAACGATAACTTCACTATGATGCAGCAGTCTGTCCAAAACAGCACTTGTAACAGTGTTATCATTGTTAAAAACCTTGGGCCAGTCTTTAAACGCCCTGTTTCCTGTAAGAATAATTGGACCTGTTTCATACCTTTTTGAGATAACCTGGAACAGCAGATTAGCCCCAAGTTTATCAATTGGCAGATATCCTAATTCATCTATAACCAACACTTTTGGCAGAACATACTTTTTAATAGCTTTTTCGAGTGAATTTATAGCATTTGCAGCAGCAAGATTGTTTATAATATCCACAGCTGGAGTAAAGAGAGTAGAATATCCCTTATTGCATGATTTCAGAGCCAGAGCTATGGCTATGTGTGATTTGCCAAGCCCGCAGTTACCAATAAGGATGATATTCTTATTTTCATTTATAAAATCAAGCCTGAAGAGATTTTCTATCTGCATACGGTTGATTTTATCAGGATGGTTCCAATCAAAATGGTCCATAGTTTTGCGATACGGGAATCTGGCTTTTTTTATCCTGTTTGCTATAGCTTTCTCCTGTTTTACAGCTGTTTCACCAGAAATAAGATTTTCAAGATAGGCAATATAATCGAGTTTGTTTTTTCCTGCATGTGAAGCTGCTTTTATGAAGTTTTCAGCAGTATAACCTAGTTTCAAAAGGTTAAGGTTATCAATAAGAGAGTTATAGTTTTTTTGCATTTTTATTATCTTTCTCAAGGCTTGTGTATACGTTCATATTAGTCGGCTTAAGTTCAATATCAAGACAATCTCTATTTCTTAGCAGATGCAGTGGAGATTCTGCATGAGTAAAGCGTTCCCGCTGTTCCAGCAGGTTTGCAATGTATTCACTGCTGAAAGCACCAAGTTCAAGAGCATCTTCCAGTGCTGAAGCTGTTTTATTTCTGCCGTAACGGTCACACAGAGTCAATATCTTTCTTACATGATCTTTAGAGTTAAATCTTTTTTCCTTCAGCCCTGCATAGTAATCAGGAGCTTTATCTGTAATTGTCAGAAATGAACATATCATCTTCTGTTCTCTGGCATTGCGTTTGTATTCAAGCAGCTTTCTTACATGTTCCGGATTTTCAAAGTCCATATGCCTTTCATATGATCTTTTATGCTCCGCTATAAGAGAGTTGTCATGATAGAACAGGAGTTTTTCAGGGTATATTTTAGCCGTAAGTACAGTGGAGGCAAAGTCGGCAGGAACTGAATATCTATTTGTATCAAAAATAACCCTGAATTGGCTGTTTGCTCTTACGGTTTTTATCGTAGAACAATCATATGGAAGTATATTTATGTCTCCCAGTAATTCTTTCTCTTTTTGCAGCATATCTACCGGTCGCTTCCTGGTAGTTTTATGTACTCTGCAGTTTGCCATATTATCAAGCCAGTATCTACAGATATTGTTTAATGAATCAATATCTGTTATGTTACTGCGTCCTCTTAGGAAATTTCCTTTTAGATAATCCACAGCCTTTTCCACCTGTCCTTTTTCATTTGGCTTTCTGACAGCGCAGGCTTTTATATTAAAGCCGTAATGATACGCAAAGTCCAGATAGTGCGGATTAAGCTTTACGCTGCCGTATCTACTATGCTCAAGTACAGCAACTTTACAGTTATCAACCATTATATTTTTAGGAATGCCTCCGAAATACTCAAACGCATTTCTATGACACTGTAGAAAATTCTCCTGATTCTGATGATAAATAAATTCAGTATACATCATTCTGCTGTGGCAAAGTACCATTATAAATGCATAAATTTTTCTGTTTGTACTGTTAAGTTTTATACTGCCGCAGTTTGCAAAATCAACCTGGGCATACTCTCCCGGATCAAAATTAAGTGTTAAATATGCCTTCTTGTATCTGGTTTTTAATTTTGCGACATAATGAGAAACTGTACTGTAGGAACCTTTATAATCCTCCTCGCATATTATCTGAAATACCTGCTGAGCACTGTAATGAGGACACTCTTTAATCAGACTGTCGATTCTTTCTTTAAAACTGTGAATAACGCAGTTGCGCCGAACGGTTATTTTTTTGCTGAAACGTTTTCGTTTTGCCCATCTTGAAGCGGTTTTCTGATCAATGCCAAGTATTTTTCCTATTTTGTTAGGTGTCATGCTCTGTTCATCATACATGCGCCTTATTTCACAGAATGTCTGATAGTCTATCATCGTTTATCCTCCGCAAACATCTGTTCGAGTATTTCACTTACCTTTTTACTTCCATCGTAGACTGGACTATCAGGTTTCACTTTGTTAACGCCGCCAAGGTCAAGAACCTGATAAATACCGTCACGATATGCAACTAAACCGGCATCCAGAAGTTCTCTGCGCAACTCATCAAGTTCATTTCCATTTATATTTATTTCTCGCGAAATACTGCGGACTCCATAAAAGCTAAGTCCCTCACTGTCTGATACACTTAACAGAAAAAGATACAGACCAAGTGCCCGGGCAGAACACTTTCTACTATAGCCATCTCTGACAAGTCTGTGATCAATCCAGCTGAAGTGAGCAGGTATTTTTCGCCTTCTTTCAGGCAGAATTATTCTTTTGTGTTTCATTGCTGTTCCTTTCATTAAGCAATTTTGTTATTAAAGAATTTGCTTCAGAATCCACTCCTGAAACATCTCTGCCCTTATCATACATTCTGCGGATATAATTGCTTATGTCGTCACGTAAACCACAGCCTGTTAACTGAGATATAACTCCTTGTAATATAATAGATTGCAAATTAGCGAAATCACGTAAAACTGATATGTCAACCTGTAGCTTTTCTACCTGAGCGAAATCACGTAAAACTTTTTTGACAGAAACTTTTTTGCAACTTTTTTTCCTGTTTTTAACTTTCAGCCTGTGTTTTGAATACCAATCAGTTGCACGGGCTGATTCTGATTGCATGTAAGATAGATCTCTTGACTTCTTTTTACGGTATTTTTGGCTTGACTGCCTATTACTGGCTCTTCGGCATTCTGCTCGGCTGCAATATTTTTGATGATGGCGGTTGTATTTGTCGGGATAAAAGTAGTTGCCACAGTTTCTGCATCTTATTTTCCGATGTTTCATCTGAAATTCCTGGAATAAAACTTTAAGAAAATAAGAAGATATGGTTTAAGAAAGATTTTAGTGTAAGAAAATAAGAAAAATTAAGAAAATATTTATGATAATTGGAGGAATAAGAAAATAATGGAAGAATATAGGCTAACAAGATAGGAATTCTTATTTGCAAAATATTAGGAGTTTATAAATCTTGCTGTCAGCAAATACCATGCAAATGATTTTTCTGCTCAAATCGCACATACTTCATGTGTCTTTATTGCACACGCACTACTTGCTGACTGTAAATTTAATGAGAATCATAAGTCTATGGGAACTCTTTTTGAAAAATTTCAGGAAGAATATACAAATTTGTTGACAATGGATAAGTTATTTATCCTCTTTGAGTATATATTGACCACCATCGGAGAACAACTCGGCGGTATAAAATATATTTCTATTGATGAATTCCTTAATTCAGTTGAATATGAAATTTTTAAGGATTTATTGAATAGATCAATTACATTAGGATCTGTATTTGGAATTTCCAAATATAATGTTGAATATGAAGGAAATATGACGCAGTCATATCAAGTAGCAAGTTGATTTTTGGTACAAAAATCAACTGCAACACTTGAGTATTGAATTAAACCATAGAAATATAAAGAATTACCTGATAAAATCAGGATATTTTGTACTGCTTTCAAACTCTGAAAAAATAAAAAAAGAATGTTTGCTTGAGCGCTACAGAAACAGAGACACCGTAGAAAAACTTTTTGATGTTGAAAAAAATGAACTGGACGGAAACAGGTTAAGAGTTCACAGCCAATATAATGCTGACGGCAGGATTTTTATTAAATTCATAGCGTTAATAATCTATAGCAAAATTTCTTCAATTATGAAAAAGAAAAAGTTATTTGAAAAGTTTACTCTGAAAGAAATGCTGGCAGAAATGAGTAAAATAAGATGCTCAGATTTTGACGGAAAATCCATTGTAAGCGAAATATCAAAAACACAAAAAGATATTCTTAGAGCTTTTGATGTTAAACCGGAAGAGCTGGAAAAACCTCGTTATTAACTTTTCTCTTCAATTTAGGCTTAAGCTTTGCCAAATATAAAAACATTCTCTCTCGCTTTGAATTTAATAATATTAGTAGGAATAAATTGTTTAACGACATCTGTCTAGCCATAATTCTATAACTGATAAACAGATAATGATAAAAGTCAGAACACATAGTGCTTTGCAATTACCTCTATAATTTTTTTAACAAATGGCTCATCTATAAAAAACTAATAAGCAACTGAAGCTGATTTCAGCATAATTGTTTAAATATTCTCACCAAACTTTTTCAAGACAATTAGTTATTATTCAAGAATAATTTTAGCTTACTCTCTAGCCTTTTAAATCAAGTCTCTGAGCACTTTACCCCTATGATTTTATTTTGATACGAACTTGTAGAAAAGCTTCAAATTAGTTTCCGGAAATTCCATTTCAGTTTCATTTAAAAAGTTCATCAATGATTGAATTATTTTATCTTTTTTATGTGATGAAGTGTAATGCAATTCAACCTTCAAAATATTTTTATCATATAGAGGAATAATATTTGCCGGTGTTTTGAAAATAGATTCTATTATGCTCTTTGCAGTATCTTTTTCATATTTTCCCAGAATAGGCATGATGACATTTGACATAGCTACTTCAGCTCTGTATGCAATCATTTTTATAATATCAATAAACTTTTTTCTACCCCCATGAAACTGAACAAATTTAAATTCCTCCGGCAATTCTTTGACAGTAATATATTTATCTGTATTCTTTCTTGTTTTTTTCTTTTCGGTAATAGTTTCTTCAAATTCAAGTATTTCTTTTGTTAACATTCCTTCTCTTTCTTCAAAGTTCCTGCGTTCTTTTTCTGTAGGGTTTTCCTTTAAAGTCAACTGCTGTCTTTTAAGTGTTCTTCTTGCCAGTTTTGCTCTTAATGAATTTAAATCTTTCTCCAGTTGTCTATATACCGGGTTTACAACTGTTTCTGTCTCATCTACATTTGTTTTTTCATATGAGTTAAGTGTATCTATATTATAATCTTGTCTTGCATATTTAAAAAAGTTTTCCTGAGATGTTCTACTCTGCATGTGACTGTATATGTATTCAGCTTTACTGATAAAATCTGTTGAAATTACTGACACCTGATGACCTGATTCAGTTAACTGTCTAACTTCTCTGCAATAAAAATCATTCGTTTTATCATATACCCTTTTTTCCGCTATTTTTGTTTTCTCTACATTATCAAAAGGGTGTATAACTTCAACTTCAATGAAATCATTTTCATCCCAGGCATCTTTTGGATATTTATTATATGTCTGACAGGCAATTCTGTGTTTTTCCCACAGGTCTTTGAAGAGTTTCATGCTATAGCCTTCTCTGTCAAAAATTATTAAAAACCTGTAGATATCAGGATTTTCAGCAAGTTCATATGCTGTCTTTTGACACGGCATTTCTTCAAGCAGTTTTGGTATTATTTTCGTCTGCAGTATTTCTATAAGCCCCTTTGAAAAAGGTGTTGTTACATTAAAAAATGGTGCCCCGTTCTGATCATTAATCCAGTAGTCGGTCATTCCGCGAAGACATAAATGCTGTCTTGATACATATCTTCTCGGCAGCTTTGTTTTTCCAAAATATGTTCTTACATGACCATCAACATAAAGCCTTCCTATAGTATCCTCATTTTTTTCCATCCAGGTGCTGGAATGTTCTGAAATCCATTTATCCAGATTTGCTTCATTCTGACCATGTGAAAGTTCATCTGCTTTTTCGCGCATGGTTTTAACAGCAGGAATACGGTCTATTCCAAGAAGCTTTCCCCATTCTCCGGGTGAAACATCACCAAGGCGGTTTATGTTTCCTACACGGGCCAGAACCATAAAAGCTATCGTCAGAAAAATATCATATATTCTATAAAAACCCTCTGAAAAATTGAATGAATTCATTGAATCAAGCAGACCGTTGGATAAAAGTGCAGGAACTGCAAGCAGTAAACCACCATTATCAATATCATAATTCTTATTAAATTCTGTAACTGCACTGACTCTGCCTAATGCTGCAAAAAGTCGTCCTGTGGTGTCTGTACACCCTTTGCCAAGTGCCTGACTGTTATCCTCTATATTGCGTTCTGATTTGGTTTTTCCTGTGAAGTTTTTTTTAGTGGTTCCAACAGCTTACCGGCATGTATGGCTTTAGATAGGGTGTTAACTTTTAATGACAGTTTTTCTGCTGTTTCTGAGCGACTGTGACCTTCATTTAAAAGGCACTGGGCTTCTGACAATACTTCAGACGTAAGAACTGTTCCACCTTTTCTAGTGTTTCTGGGTTTATAAAATCCGTCTATACCATCTTCTCTGAGTTTCTTAAGATTACGTTTTACACTTATTTCGCTTACTCCGAAAGCTTTTACAATCTCGCAGTTTTTACAGTGACCATTCAATATCAGTTGAGAAGTTGTTATATTAAAGCCGCGACGATCATCGTGTCGATGAAAACCTACAGGTGCACAATAAATAAAATAGTAAACATTACCATCTTCATTAAAATTATAGGATACGATGGAGTTTATGGTATTTTCTCCATATAAAAACAAAGGCAATAGTTGTTCCGCCATAATTCATCCTTTTTCTTTTTCTGTTTTTTTTGTATTCTAAAATTAATAGAGAACAACTAAAAATCCAATCAATTCAGAATTTATTGCCTATGGGACAGGTGTTCAGAGTCTGCAGCAATTTAGACTAATTGTTAATATTAACATATTACTTTTTGTTTACTAGCTAGTGTAGTATACTATAGTATTCTTTAATCCTTTTTAATTCTTTCTTGTTAATTTTTTTCTATAAACTAAAAAAATTAATATCATCTTTATTTTTTTGAGGCTAAAAGTACATATTAAATCTACAGTATACTGCATTGCACTATACTGTAGTATATTTTAGTAATGTATAGTAAATTATAATTCACTGCTTGACTTTTTTATTTACATGCGCTATTTTTTGGATATTAGCATATTTAACAACAATATCCTTAAATGAATTGAGCAATAAAGATGAATGAACTGTTTGAAAAGCAAATTATGAATTTAAAAGAAGTTCACTTTCATATTTTGTACTGGACTGCTTTGGCAGAGGGTAAAGGTCAAGGATATAATATCACTAATATTTTTGATGATTTAAAGTTTATTAAAGCTACACGAACAAAGCAAAGTGCTGTTTCATATGTAGAGTCTTTAGTTGCTCTATGCTTTATAGGGATAAAAGGCGAAAGTAACCGTAAAAATGTTTATATCACAAATTACGGAGCAAAAGCATTGGAGTATTTAATATCAAAAAATAATTTTCAAATAAAAAAATCTATGTTTCTGGAGGTTGCTAAATGAATATAGGAATTGGCGGCGCAGGTGGAAAACTAGCTTCTCTTGCCTCAAATGGAGAATGTACGATAGTAAATGTCTCTGAGCTTGAACTATCAAAAATAAAAGCAAGCAACAAACTATTGGCTGTAACACACTCTGCCCGTGGACAATTAAGAGGATCAGGAAAAAATCCAGAAATAGGCCGCGAAGCATTTATTTCCATTAATGAAGAATTAAAGAGTTTAATTAAAGGAAATATTGTATTCTCATCAACAGGAGGAGGAACTGGAAATGGTATTACATCAGTTCTTCTAGAGAATATTGCTGTATTAGAAGAACCTGTTCCATTGGACGATAGAACAATATTTGGTTTTGTTCTGCCGTATCTCAAAAGAGAATCGGCTGAGTATGTAGAAAATACAATAGAATTTTTAGGTGGACCAGTTTCCTCAGCAATTGACAGCGGTAACACAGGAAATATTGTTCTCTTTTCAAATAAACTTAAATTTGAGGGAAGAGTTGCTGAACAAAATTATAATCAAATGCTTGTAGACTCTTTTAACTCATTTCTTTCAATACCTGTAAAGGGAGAAATGTATAAACTTTTAGATGGACATATTGATTTCGAAGATTTCGATATTTATACAGCAAAGCCATATTTTAACCATTTCACTATTTTCAACTGGGATACAGAAAAAACTTTTGAACAACAATTAACTTCTAATTTCAATAGTCTTTTGTTACCCCCAGAAAGACCTATCGAAGCAATGTTTCTGGTTGAAGTACCTGATGAATCAATAACTCCAAAATTTTATGATATTCTTGATTACTTTGCAATAGATGACGTTGCTCCAGTATACGGCGTTGTTCTTAATCCAGAGCTTTCACAACCACAAATAACTGTTTCATTATTATATTCAAGAAAACCGCGTGAACTTGTAGAAGACTTTAAAAGTGTTTCTGATAAATATACGCGTAAGAGAATTAAAAAATCTTTGGAGCAGCATGTCGTACTTCAAAGTCATAAACTTGATAAAATGAATGAAGCAAGACGAATGGTTGAAGAAAGTGGATCAAATTCCGGAGATGTTCTTGGATTCCTTAAACGAATAGGAAAACTTTAAAGATTCCTTCTTAAATTTAAAAAATCTCTCACATATTATTTAGATTTATAATTAGAGAGATTTTTTATTTGTTCATAAAGCAAAAGATACAGTATACGTTATATTTAACTTATAGAGTTGATTAAAAAACTCTCTCTTTAAATCGCATTGATTGATTAAATACAGTTATAATTTTTAATGTCTATTCACGAATTTATTGCAACTTATGGTTATATTGCAATTGCTATTGGAGTAGCAGTTGAAGGAAAAGCTGTAGCGTTTATTGCCGGTATTATAGCTCATCATGGAGATCTCTCAATCCCATTGGTAGTCATTGCATCAATTACTGGTACACTGGCTGCAAATCAAATACTATACTATATCGGAAGAGCTATAATCAATAGAAGGAAACACGAAGCTCTTTCTTCAAAAACTGCTCAAAAGCATAAAGATCGTATTGATAAAATAGAAAAAATCTTCAACAAATCTCCATTTATGATAATTCTATTATTTAGATTTATTCCTGGTTTTAGAATTATTGCCCCAATAGTTATCGGCATGCTGCTTTTCGGAAAAATAAGATATTTAATATATGATATCATCTGCGTAATAATCACTTCTACATTTTTAGTATGTCTTGGAAACAGTTTCGGAAAATTTATTGAAAAAACAATAACCGGCACAAAAAAATATGATTTATGGATTGCATTAGCAATTGCTATTATTGCTATTACTTGTGCAATCATTAGAAAAGTAAGAAGATGTAGAAAAATCAAAGAATCATCTATCCAACAGTAAAGATTTCATAAAAACTCACAGAAAAAGTATTAAAATGAGAATTAAAATTATTCTTTCACTATGCTTGGTAATTTTAGAAAACCAACTACTTGCTCAAACTCCTAGTTTATTTGTTTCAGCTCAGGAAATTAATAATAACTCCAAAAATTTTATTTTAATAGATATTAGAGATAAACGGGATTATGATATTATCAAAATACCAAATTCTTTAAACATGCAACAATCTGCAATAAGTAAAAATAAATATTTATTATCAAAAAAAATTGTTCTTGTAAATAAATGTTACATGCTTGATAAGACCAAAAAATTATGCTTAGCATTACGAAATAAAGGATACAAAACATATATTTTAAAAGGTGGAATCAACGCATGGGCATTACAAAACATTGCATTAATTGATAGTAATAAATTATTAAATTTTTTTGAACTTACTCCGTTGGAATTATATAGATCTTTAAAAACTACTCAATGGATAATATTAAATTTTTCCAAAAAACCAGTTAGAAATAAGTTTTTAATTAAATTTAAAATATTAGATTTGCAAAGCTTAGACTCAGCTAACTCAGAAAAAAATACTAGTTTACTACAAAATGATATAAACATGAAGATTCTTGTCATTTCAAAAGATAAATCAAATTCTTTCAATTTACTTAAAGAATTTATAAGCAATAAAAAACTTTCAGAAAATATAAAAAACTTATTTTTTTTAGAAGGTGGTATTGGTGGTTTTAATTTATTAACCAAAAGAGTTTTAAAATTCCCTGAAGCCAGAAAAATAATAAGCAATGAGAATGATTGCGACTGCTAAGTAACCTGAATAATGGATAAGAAATTTTAAAGTTGGTTAGACTCCGCAGATATGTAGATTAGTTTAAATTATCACAACAAAAATAAACCTACAACGGAAGTTCCTATCTAAGACAAAGCAAAAATATTGTATAAGTGCTTTGTATTAAATATTTTTTGATTTTCTTTTAAGTTTTGTCTTAGTGGCTACTTTCGCTTTTCTTCATGTGATAACCTCCGGCAT
>CAXXMS010000023.1:0-463936 GCA_963678745.2 Victivallales bacterium
GAAGACAGTGCGATAATGTTTATGGACGGCGCTCATCAATGTCATTAACTTAAGCATTATTTAAAATACAAGTGAGGTAATTGCAAAACACTGGGTGTTTCGGTTTTGACAGAGCAAAACCCTCCAGTGGTGAATGCGAAATGGAGGGAAACGCTCAGTCGTTTCCGCTACCAGCGTGTATTTTGCAATCAGCTCAAGTAATAGATATAAGAAATATAGAATTTTTTTGAATATTCAATATCGAACACGGAATAATCAATATCCAAATAATTTCCGTTTTAATATTTACCACTAATTCAAAAAAAGCTGTTTTTAGATTTATACAAAAACACACAAAATTTTTAAATCTACACTTATATTATTGAATAGCTGGAATCTTTCCCTGATCATTGGATATTCCTTGTTGAATATTGGATATTTAGATCTAATAAAAAAACAACTTGATTTTTTCTAACCTCTTAAGTCAATAGCATTGCGGTGCTCATCCCGAGTTCAATTCAAAACCTACTTACTGCCGGATAGAAAAAGGTAAAGACAAAGAAGTAAAAGCCAATACAGGACGTAAAAGGATTAATCTAAGGCGGGCTTTGCCCGCAACCCAAAAGACAATATTCAAGAAACAAATAGCAAATAATTTCCAATAAAAAAAATTTCAATTATCAAACTTTAGACAATCAGATATTCGATTCATAGTTATTAATTGTTTGTTTTTTTATTTTTTGAAAATTGTTATTTATTTGATATTTGTAATTTGTTTATTGTTATTTATTTATAATTTAGACACGTTTTTATGATAGAAGTTTAAAAGAAAGACTCTAGGCTTTTTCAGGGATTTCACCCTGAAAAAATGACACCGGTAAACCGCTGTAACTTTAATCTGATAACAAAATCAGCTATAATATAACTGTAAGTCTAAACAATCAAAGTCATCTGAATATTCTATGGGGCTTTATTATGGATAATTTTACAGAAAAATTTCAGGATTTACTTGATGGCACTTACGACTGTGTTGACCGTTTAGTGCTTAATGCATATATCTATCAGATACAATCTCCAGGTGGATTTCGTCTTTGGTGGCGTAATATATTTGGTGAGGATACCCTGGATGACACACATCTTATACGTTTTGCAGGTCGTTTTTCCCGTAGAGTCAGGGCTTGGTGTAAGTCTAACTGTATTCCATTAATTGATGCTTCCGCTAAGCAACGTCATCATGAACTTGCGGAACACTGTATACCGCCAAAGCAGTCTGAATTTCGGGGAGTTTATTGTGTTATCGCCGGTTTAGCTCCCAATACTGTTTTCAAGGTAAAACGTAAAGATGGAATTATTAATAATATATCGAAAGAATACAGATTCGTAAAGCATTACTCCTTCTATCTGATAGATCCGTACTGGGGTAAAATCATTATTAAGATAAATCCACACCCACCATTCAATGTAAATATAATTCTTAACGGGCATGAATTTGTTGAACGAAAGGCCAAACATAAAAATATTATTTTTCAAAAAGAAGCAAACTGTTTTACGAAGATATCCAGTATTGCAGAATTAGAGCTTTGTGCAGAGACCATGACCGATTTAGGAGGTGAAGGGCGCATTCATCAACTTTGCAATAGCTGGATATATAGTGCATGTCTTATATTTTTATTTAATCACAATGAACAAAAACCATTTAATCTTAATTACAGTTTTTCTGTTAGTCAAATAGAACTAAGCCGTAATCTTCTTTTTCAGCGTGGAGGAACAATGGAAAAGGTTTTTAATTCAGTAATTGACCGAACCCGTACTCCACTCAATATAAAAAAGGTAAGTACTATTTTTGGTGCAGGACAACGTCCTCAGAGGAAACAATTAGAAAATGGGTTTAAAGTAGAATGTGTAGTCGAGAACCATAAGTATAATCTTACTGTTTTCAAAATACATTTTGGAAAACTTACAGTTAAGATGTATTCTAAAGGCGAGCACGTTCTACGCATAGAATCAATTGCTCATAATGTTTCGCAGTTAAAATGTTACAAAAAACTGGATGCTTTGCCCGAAATAATTGCAAAACTCAAAAAAATACTTGAACGCTTCATGAACATACTTGATGCAGTTGACAGTTGTTTTATTGATAATGAAACTATAAAGAACTGGTGTAAGCCATCAATAACTGACGGTACTCGTATTTCCGGGCTTGATTTTAATAAAGATCGCATTAGTTCCGTTGCAAAGGCACTTATACAAATAGCTGCTGTCAGCGACAACTTTACTGCATCTGATCTTGTGACTAAAGTAAAAGAACTGTTTCCTGACTACTATAAATATTCAGTACGAAACGCTGGATATGATTTAAGAAAATTCCGTTCAAAAGGGTTAATAGCTAAAAAGGAAAGAACCAGAAAATATCAAATCAACTATATTGAAATCAGACAAATCGCTGCACTTTTGATTTTACGTGAAAAAGTTATTTACCCTTTATTAGCTAATGGTGGAAAACTACACCATGGAAGAAAACCGAGTAATTATTCTGAATTAGATAAGCATTATTACTTTATCCAAAAAGAAGTTCAAAAAGTGTTTGGTATAATAGGAATAAGAAATCATAAAGATAATGCAGCTTAAATTATAAACAACAAATTTGTTATATCAGGCGCAAAGCGCCTAATATTGAAAGTCTTGATCTTGTTATACATGAAGACAGTTGTGTTAACGCGGATTCCACAATTGAACTGCTTAAGAAAATTGAAGTTTTATACTTATTGGCGCCGGCCATTTATATAATTGCCGACAATGCAGGATACTATAGATCAAAAAAAGTTCAGGAATACTTGAAAAATTCCAGGGTAAAAATTGTTTTTCTTCATCCATATTGTCCAAATTTGAATCTAATAGAAAGGTTATGGAAGTTTTTTAGAAAAAAGATTCTTTATGACTGTTGCTGTAGAACATTTGATGAATTCAGAAAAACAACTATGGATTTTTTCAGAGATATACCAAAAACGGTTGAGTTTTCGAAAAAATCTAACTAAAAACCGAGTTAGATTTTATCGTATATAACCAAAAACTAAAATACCTTCGGTATATTAAAAATCATACAGCTGAATTAAAAACATTGTTAAATGAAAAATTCCAAATTATTGGCAAATCATGTACATGATTTAATTATATACTCGCTTGGTTGCAAAGATAATTTCAATTAAGATTTTAGGTTAGAAGGGAAATATAAAATCTTGAAAACCCAATCGTTGCGAGTATATTACAAAATAAAAATTTTAAAAACCTTGTTAAAAAAACAAGAAATTAATTGTAGTACTAAAAGAGGAGTTTTCTCTTAAATATAATTTTTATTTTATTTGATTTTTATTTAGAAATATTATAAATTAAAATTTGAGAGATATATAATATACCGAAGGGATTTTAGTTTTTGGTTATATACGATAAAACCTAACTCGATTTTTAGTTAGATTTTTCGAAAACTCAACCGTTTTTAGTATAAGTAAAATAATTTATACTGTACTCAAGATAAATCATAAATTTTCACAATCAATAAATTAGTTTATTATTAGAATGAAGGGAAAAAATGAAAAAAATTGCAGATGATAAACAAAAAAGGGCTTTATATAATCTAAAGGAATATAAATTGCCTCGTGCGGATAAAATTATTTTCGCTGAAACTGAAGAAAGTAAGTCTGGTCCTCCGGGTGAATTGGGATCAGGCTTTGGTACTGTTGGTACGTATTTATCCTAAATATCGTAAAATATATATTTAATAATATGCGTAAAATAATATAGGGTGTAAGTATTACCTAAGAATACTTATTTGAATTAAAAAACTGATTTCGTAAAGTCCGATGAGTCAAAGTAAATACGTTAATTTTGGTTTTTCCTGGGAAATAAATACAAATCCATTTGCAGATAAATCAACTGGAAAACAAGCATGTGGAACAGTTTTTACAACAAATGCTTCATGGGGTTTGACTCCTCGATTACTTTCAAAACCTATAATACTAAAGAATATCTGTTGTGAGATGGCAGAGAATGAGTTTTTGCTGTTTAATAAAAAACTTGGTGTTAGAATTTATGTTGTTAATGGGAATGAAATAATTATTGATGAGAACAGCTGTGCAGATATAAAGGATATTTTAGTATATTTACGTGGAAGCGTAACCGGAGCTTTACTTCATATGAATAATTATGTTCCAATGCATGCTTCAACAGTTCTTACAGATAAAGGATCAATATTGTTTACAGGAGTTTCCGGAGCTGGAAAATCTACAATAGCCTTTGCATTGCACCGAAGAGGATACAATGTAATTTGCGATGATATTTCACCGATAAAAAATGTTGAAGAGCAGCTTTTTGTCTATCCTGGTTTTTCTCAGTTTAAATTATGGGAGGATTCGCTTAAACTTAACAAATCATTTAAAAAAGAAAAAGTAAGGATAAGAGATTCTATAAACAAATATTATATTGACTTTGAAAATGAAATTGAAAATAAACCTTATCCGATTTATAAAATATACAACCTGAGAATACATAATAGTAAAAAAATTCTTACTATTGAAAAAACTAAAGAAATTGATAGGCTAAAAATTCTTAACGTAAATACATACAGGCGTGCTTATGTAAAGGGTTTAAATAAAGAAGCTGTTCATTTCAGGGTAAAAGTAAAGCTTGCCAAATTTCCTATGACTACGATTGACCGCCCGTATTTACCTGACAACTTTGAAGAATATGTCGATAGAGTAGAAGAAGACATGCTTAAATAAAATAATAGTATTAGTAACTCGGGTTTTTTTAAGCATCGTAGCCCCCGTCCCAATGCTATTAACTTAAGGGTTTATAAAAAATCAAGCGGAAATACAAATTTAATTTAAGAGCTGTGATTCTGGAGGGAAACAGGCGATGCTTGCCATGTTGAATAACGTGGTCGTTTCCGAACGACCGATTGCATTGACAGGAAATGCAGTAATATACGAAAGATAAAATTTTTGAATGCAGAGGATGCACAGGGCGTTGGTTTTGACCAGGCTATTCGCCTGATGGGTGCCACAAAACCATTTATCCCTGCGAATAGCAGGGCTCCAGTATTTAATTTAAAGCGAAATGGAAAGCGGCATCTGCTAGGCCGTTTTTATATAAAAGTTTTTTCTGAAAATAATAAATAGTAAGCTTGAAATAATAAAAAGTCTTAAGTCAATGACATTGGGGTCGGCGTAGTTGCTCCAACCCTGGAGAGCTGACTGGAATAACATCTATACAGCGTGAAAGGAGTCCGTTTTACTGGTTATAAAAATATAAGATTTAATCTGAGTACAGTATAATGTACAAAGGTTATAACCTTAACAGAAAATATGTAACCGACTTTATCTGCTATAATAAAAGAATAATAGACCTTTAGGCTATAAGCGAGTTGTGTTTTGAGCATTAGGCACAGATAAATAAAATTATTAAAATCTACAGACTTTAGGCTTGTCTGCTTGCTAATTTCGGCAAAAAACTTCAATACAAACGCCTGATAAGGCGGTTTAAAAATTAACTCAATTCGGTAAATTTGGTGAAAAAAAAGAAAAATATAGTTTGGCTGGCTTCTTATCCAAAATCGGGAAATACCTGGTTCAGGACTTTTCTTACTACTGTTTTAGGGGAAGAGATTAAAGAACCAGACATTAATGACCTTCATAGAACACCAATAGCCAGTGATAGAGGTATTTTTGAAAAATATACAGAGCTGGAATCCTCTGAGATTACGCAGGAAGAAGTTGAATGTCTTAGGCCTGATGTATATAGTAATCTTTCGTTAGATATTGAAGATAGAATGTACATCAAGGTTCATGATGCTTTTACAAAGACCAAATATGATGAATGGCTGTTTCCGCCAGAAGTTACTTATGGTGTGATATATCTAATAAGAAATCCTCTTGATGTAGCAGTTTCCTCTGCTAATCATAATTCACAGACAATTGATAAAATTGTTGAGAATCTATGCAATATTGAATTTTGTCTTTGCGGCTCAAAGAAAGGTTTGTCTAATCAGCTTATGCAGAGGCATCTGACCTGGAGTGGTCATGTAGAATCCTGGACAAAATCTCCGAATAGAGTTTGTGTACTTCGTTATGAGGACATGAAACTGGATTCGTTTAACACTTTTAAAAGAGCAATTGAATTTCTTGAACTTAAGAAAAGTGATAGTGAAATATATGCTGCTATTGACAAATGCTCCTTTGCTAAGCTTAAAAAACAGGAAGATGAAAAGAGTTTTTCAGAAAGACCTCAAAAATGCAAAAGTTTTTTTAGAAAAGGAGAAGTTGGTTCATGGAGAGAGGAATTAAAACAGAAACATATTGAAAAGTTAATTGAATATCATTATGATGTAATGAAAAATTTTGGATACATTGATGAGCATGATAATTTAATTTACTGATTTTTATTGAACCTCTAAAAAAGTTTTATTAAAAGGAAATAGCAAGTTTAAAAAGGAAAGTATAGTTAATATGCAAATAACAAAAGATACAAAAATAGGAAGAAGTGATAATCAGGAACATAGTTATCTTGATGATGAGATTGTGATGATGAATGTTGATAATGGGAATTACTACAATTTTAATGAAGTTGGTACAAGAATTTGGGAGCTGATTGAAGAAAAATCTTTAACTATTGAAGAGCTGGCAGAAAAAATTATTACCGAATTTGACGTTGATAAAGAAACATGTATTAAGGATATTATTAAATTTGCTGAATATATTTATGGGCAGGGTTTGGTGGAAACTAACAATTGATAATAGACAGCGTATAATTGAAAGTTAATGATAGGATATTGAGTAAAGTACTAAATCGGATATTCATAAATGTTTGCATAATTCGTTAAATTAGGTGATAAGAATGCTGCTGATCAAATTTTTTAAATTATCTCTATCTGACAAAAGAATGATTCTGGAAATTGTTTTTTTTCTGTTTATTTTAAGAGTTATAATTATTCTTTTACCTTATTCTTTTCTAAAACCATTGCTTGGAAAATATAATGATAAAAGCTTAGCTGAAGAACATGAAATTAAAGTAATAAGAAGAATTTCTTATTGGATAAGTCGTCTTTCGTGTATCTTGCCATTGAAATGTAACTGTCTTCCTAAGGCTATTACTGGAAAACTGATGCTAAAAATAAGAGGCATAAACAGTACTCTATATTTGGGAATGAGTAAGAATAAAGATAAAAAACTTATTGCGCATGCCTGGCTTAAGGTTGGAAATATTCCAGTAACAGGGTGTAGGAATAACGGTAAATTTGTAGAAGTTGCATATTTTGGATAATATATACCGAAGGTATTCTAAATTTTGGTAATATATCGAGAAATCGAACACGATTATTATCAAATTTTTCGAAAACCTTTTTGCTTTGAGTATACTTTAAACTGGTGATTTCTTAAATAGAATAATAGTATTAGTAACTCGGGTTTTTTTAAGCATCGCAGCCCCCGTCCCAATGCTTTTGAATTAAGAGTTTTGAAGAAATCAAGCGGAAATACAAATTTAATTTAAGAGCTGTGATTCTGGAGGGAAACAGGCGATGCCTGCCATGTTGAATAACGTGGTCGTTTCTGAACGACCGATTGCATTGACAGGAAATGCAGTAATATACGAAAGATAAAATTTCTGAATGCAGAGGATGCACAGGGCGTTGGTTTTGACCAGGCTATTTGCCTGACGGGCGCCACAAAACCATTTATCCCTGCGAATAGCAGGGCTCCGGTATTTAATTTAAAGCGGAATGGAAAGCGGTATCTGCTAAGCCGTTTTTATATAAAAGTTTTTTTCTGAAAAATAATAAATAGTAAACTTGAAAAATAATGAGGGCTTAAGTTAATGACATTGGCTCCCGTCCTCCGCAGTAACTTTGCTCAGAGGGTAGGATCGGCGTAGTTGCTCCAACCCGAGAGAACGGACTGGAATAACAGCTATACAGTGTGACAGGAGTCCGTTTTACTGGTTATAAAAATTTAAACTGAGTACAGTATAACATAATAATCTATGATTAAAAAAATTATTATAAGACTTTTTTTGAGGGATGAGCCGTTTTCTCTTTTTAACTTTTATTTCTTCTATTTTGGAAATGATAAATATAAAAAGTTCCATAGGAGACTTGTATTAAATAAGCTTTTACGGTTAGTGTATCCTACTCATTTACTTTTTTCAATAGCAAACGGCCTGAATTGGTATTTTTACAAGTTTTGGAAGCAATTATATTTATGTATAAAGTACAAAAGCTTGGACATAAAGCAGGAATCTAATATACCGGTTTCCAGACAGATTTTAGATATTATTATCCTGAATCTACTTTATAAGATAAAACCTTTTAATTACTATAGATATAAACTGCACATAAAAGAAAACAGTAGACACATTCACAAATATATATTTAGCTATAACGTGCCATATTGTCATAATGTAATTAATAGTGGTATAGTAAAATCTGATTGTAAGTTGATTGGAGATAAACATAAATTTTCTGCAGAATTAAAACTAATAGATATACCTAATATCGAAACAATCAGTATTGCTGAAAAAAAATCAGGGATTAATACATTTTTCAGGAAGAATGATCTGTTCTGTAAACCCGTTTTAGGTTCAGGAAATAGAAATGCTTTTAAATTAAAATATAAAAGTAAAGAAAATAGATATGAGATATATCCAATGATGGGGAAAAATATAGCAGAGTATGATGCGGTTATCTCATATTTGAAAGAAGTTATTCGGAGTGATAAAATGCTGATACAGAGGTGTCTGAAAGACCATTCCTGTTTAATTTCAATAAATAATTCAGAAGAAATAACAATATTACGAGTGGTAAGCGGAATGTTTAAAAATGGAGAAATTAAGCCAATATATATGCAGCTTGAAGTACCTATGGAAACAAAACATGAAAAAACATTCAAGCAGTTCTTTAAAATTTATCCTATAGATTTAGATACCCTTGATGTCAGTTTGGTATGGCAAAAGAAAACAAAGGTAAAATACCAAAAAGATATAAGAATTTCATTAGCTTTGAAGCAATTAATATCTGATTCAATTGAATTTTCCCTCATAGCGCATAAAAGTTTGCTTAATTTGAAATCTGTAGCTTTTGATTTAGCCTTAACGCCTAATGGTCCGATTATGATTGAGGCAAACTACAACTGGAATATTGAATTGCTTTATAATGTAATAAACACAGAACCGCTAACTTATGATGAAAACATTTCTGCATCAATGTGGATAAAGGAAATTTTCAGGATGTAACTCATGAAATTCAATAAGGTATTCAAAAATAACGAATCAAATTTTATTATAAAGTTGTTAAATTATCAGATAAGCAAGAGTCCTGAATTAAAGGCTTTAATTACAGATAAAATTTCAAACAACAGTATTGATTGGATTGAGTTCCTTAGACCTTTATCATCCAAGTCTTGCCAATTTTTGGCAAGATATTTTCAACTTAAACTTGGTATAAGATATAACTCTTTCATTCTAATTATATCTTTGTTTTTGAAACCGTTAATATTGAATTCACCCAGCATAATGGTCTTTAGAAGTTCTTCGTCTTCTAGTTGAAGCCCCTGTATGACCGGTCATTTGTCACAACCTTTTCTGTAACTTTATTAAGTTTCATTCTCTCTATAGAGTGTTCTTCAAAAGCTGAAATAAATTCAATGTACCGTTTATTTGCCGCTAACATTTTGTTAGATATATCATTTATGAAAAAAATATTCTTAGGAGAAGAAGCATACTTCATTTCAACAGTGCCGACCCTGTGATGTACCTGTCTGTATATGAAAAATTTACTCACATCATTGCTGGTTGTTTCAATTCTCAAGAATGGATTTTGTTTAAACGGGCTGAATATTGAAATTCCGGCAATGAAAACTACTGCTATTATCGGAGAGTCTGGAACAGGGAAAAGTACATTGGTTGACATTATTACAGGTATTTTAAAAGTTGATTCAGGGAAAATAATTGTGGATGACAAAAAAATCGATAACAGTAATTTATATAACTGGCGAAAAATTATTGGTTATCTTCCTCAGGAAGTATTTCTTTTTCACGATACCATAAGGAACAATATTCTCTGGGGTAAGCCTGATGCAGCAGAAGATGAAATAAATGAATCTCTTAAACTGGCTTCAGCCTATGATTTTGTAATGAAACTCCCCGATAAACTTGATACTGTTGTCAAGGACATGGGTTTAAGATTATCAGGAGGTGAAAGACAGCGTATTGCACTTGTAAGGACACTGATAAGAAAACCTCAACTTCTTATTCTGGATGAATCAACATCTTCTCTTGACAAAGAGAATGAATCTAAAATATATGAGTCTATTGCTAAGCTTCATGGAAAAATAACGATAATTTTTATAACTCACAGAACTGAAACTCTCAAATTGGCTGATAAGATAATTGATATATCCGGGCATATAAAAAAAATGTAATATCAACATAAAAAGCGTGATTGTATTTGAAAAAAGGAATAGCATCTTTTTGTTCTGCTATTCCTGTACTCAGGATAAATCTTAAATTTTTATAACCAGTAAAACGGACTCCTGTCACGCTGTATAGCTGTTATTCCAGTCCGTCCTCTCGGATTGGAAAACCCGAGTTACTAAAACTATTATACTATTTAAGAATTCATAAGTTTACAGTATATATATAATATACCGGAGGTATTCTAGATTTTGGTAATATATCGAGAAATCGAACACGATTATTATCAAATTTTTCGAAAACCTTTTTGCTTTGAGTATATTTACTTTTCCTCTTCCTGTTTTAGCGGAAGGCTTTTTAGAATAATATTAAAAGTAGTTCCTACTTCAAATTCACTTTCAACACTAATCTCACCATTATATAATGAAACCAGTTTTTGTAGAATTGAGAGTCCAAGTCCGCTTCCTTCAATATTTTTGGTCTTCTCATTTTTAAATCTGACGAACTCACCAAAAAGGCGTTCTTTTTCTTCAGGCTTTAGGCCAATACCGGTATCTGCTACTGATACTTTTACCGAATCATCTTCTTTAGTGACAGTAATATCAACACGTCCATTATCTTTATTATATTTGATAGAGTTGGAAATAAGATTATTGAACATTATTTCAAGTTCACTTATATCTCCGTTAATTGGAATATTATCTTCAGCGTGCAGTTCCAATGTAACGCCTTTACCGTTTGCGAGAGGTGTATTTGTCTCAATAGACCTTTTAACTGCATCAATAAAGTTGATTTCTTCAATCTGTCTGACTTTCTGGCCGGATTCAATTCTTGTTAAATCTAAAAGGTCAAAAATAAGCTTACGCATTCCTCCTATTCTATCGAGAGATCTTTTCAGCATTTTGTCATAACTGTTAACATCATTTCCAGCAATTCTTTCGTCAATAACTCTTAAATAACCTTCAATCGCATTTAGAGGAGCTTTAAGTTCATGTGATAAAACTGAAAGAAATTGAAAACGAACTTTCTTCTTTTCTTCTTCCAGTTTTTTAGCTCTTCTATGCAGAATAACATTTGTTCCTGCTTTTTGTATAACAGATCTGAGTTCTTCAGGAGTAAAAGGCTTTGCAAGAAAGTCAAATGCACCATTTTTTGTAGCGCTCACCGCAATTTCAAGAGAAGCATATGCAGTCATCATTATGGCAAGAATATCATAATTTTTCTCTTTTATTGTAGTAAGAATATCCAAACCGGTTATATCTCCTAGTTTGTAATCCAGGAGAGCAACATCAAACTGATTTTCTTCAAGAAGCTTTAATGCTTCCATCCCGGAAGAAGCTTCTGTAATATCAAAACCGAATTGATCATTAATGCCCTGTATTAAGAATTTAAATCTTCTAAGAGATCTGGATGCTCCTCTTCGCATACCAGCTTCATCATCTACAAGCAATAATTTTAAGTTTGGCATTTTTTAATTATCCAAAAGTTTATCTATTTCGCTTTTTAACTGCTCAATTCTTATGTCTTTATCCATGATGATATCTGCTTTTATCCATGAACGCATCTCTTCTGTTGATGCATCGAAGTGCAGGCCTGTTTCATTTGTAACACTTGTTGCTATTATAACAGGTGTATTTGGATATTTATTCTTTAATTTATAGCTTAGAATAAAACCACTATCAGTATTTTCCATCATTAAATCAAAAATAGCAATATCAAATTTTTCTTCTTCAATCAGCTTTTCGCCTTCAGCTTGTGATGAACCGCTTATTACTTCAAATCCATATGTTTCAAGGTAAAATGTAATAAGGTCTCTGAAATCCATATCATCGTCAACGAGTAAAGCTTTCATGCCTTTGTAGTCTCTTTCACCTTCTGTCATGTTGATACCTCTTTATTGTTAAAATTGTTAAATGTTAATTATTAATTACTAATTATGTTAAGTATCACCTTTTCTAGGTAATTTTATTGTAAATTTAGTTCCTACCGGTCCTTCTTTAGGATCTGTATTAGAGTCAATTTTAATAGAACCTTTATGTGTTTTAATAATGCCATAGGTAACAGCTAATCCTAAACCAGTACCTTTGCCTATCTGTTTTGTTGTAAACAATGGCTCAAAAACTTTATTGATAATTTTCTTTTCAATACCGGTGCCATTATCCTTTACTTCAATAGTAATCTCATTTTCAGAATCAAACGCAGAGATATCAATTATTCCTCCATCAGGCATTGCATCTATGGCATTTGTGACAAGATTAATCAGAACCTGTGTTATTTTATCCTTATGGACATCAGCCATAGGATTCTTTAAATCAGTATTGATATTTATTTCAATATTCTTTTGTTTAGTAATTAGATGTATTGTATGCTTAATAAGTTCTTCTATATTTGCTGATTCAAGAACAACCTTATTTTTTCTTGCAAAATTTAATAGGCCGGAAACAATTTTTTTGCATCTTTCAGCCTGTTCAACGATTAAGTCAATATCTTCTTTAAATTCTGCTAGTTCAGGAACTTCTGACATATCTTCTAATAGTATACTTGCATTTAGAAGTATAACTCCCAGTGGATTGTTGATCTCATGGGCAATGCCTGCAGAAAGCTGCCCCATACTTGCAAGTTTTTCTGCATTAAATAGAGCTTCCTGGGCTTTCTCCAAGTCAGATTTGGAAGTACTTAAATCTTCTAAAGATTTTTTTCAAACGTTCAATTGTCGACGGTAGGCACATTTCATTTTCAGCAAGACCTGAATATATTGCTAAAGCATGTTCCCTGCATGTAGCATAACCGCAGGCACCGCAATTAAGTTCATCTTCTTCACTGTGCTTGCCCATTCTTTCCATTATTTCTTTAAGCTCTTCATTCGTTGGAATTTTTATCCGTTCATCCTGAACAGAAAAAGAAGTTTCCATCTTAAGATCTTTTTTAAGAAATTCGTTATATGTGTCTCTATTACTATGAAGATCTGTATATTCGAATTTACTTCTTACATAGTCACTTACTGCGGTTCTTCTTCTAAAATAAGAATGCCCGGGGGGCATTCCTGCTCCCATAATACAACCTTTACAGCATAATAATTCTAATAATCTAGAGCTGTAGGATTCATCATGAAAATCTCTTATTGCTCTGGCGAAATCTTCTTTTCCGTCTGCGACAAGAATATTTGAATTTAATAAATTTACCCTCATGTCTGCTGCCTGGAGCATTCCGCCACTTAAAGAGAATAGTGCACCTAGACCAGGCTTTGGAGGATCAAAAACTGACATTATCAAATCAGGGTTTGATACTTTAGCTTCATTAACCATAGAAATTAATTCACGAAAGGTTAGTACAGCATCAACCTCAGTTTTTTCTTCTGTATTATATCTTGCTGCTTCTCCTTTTTTGGCAATGCATGGGCCGATAAAAACAATTTTTACGTCTTCTCCATATACGAGCTTCATAGCCCTTGATGTTGCTATCATAGGTGAAACAACCGGAGCAAGTTTCTCTACAAGTATAGGATGGTATTTCTCTATATAAGATACAATACCGGGGCAGGTAGTTGCTATATAAGATTTCTTCGGGTTATTGAAAATTAGCTCTCTATATTTGAGGGCAACAAGATCAGCGCCAAATGCAACCTCGCAAACATAATTGAACCCTAAACGGCGTACCATTTCTACAAACAAACCAGGTTCTAATTCCGGGAATGCTGCGGGGGAAGCTGGGGGCTACAATTGCCATAACCTTTGAATCAGATTTCAAAAGTTCATTTACTTTTGGTATTGAATCATAGTATTCTTTTGCTTTCTGTGTACAAACTAAAAGGCAATTACCGCAAGCGATACAGCGTTCAGGGATTATTTCTGCCTGGCCATTAACAACACGAATAGCCTTTGCAGGGCAGTCCCTGACGCACGTGTAGCACATTTTACACTTTTCAGAAATAGTTCTAATCAGAGGTTCATTTTTTTTCATAATAAAAGTCAGTTTTTACCGTTAATATTATCTCATTACTTCTTTCTTGGAGTAATGAGTGTGTAGTAATTCATGACTCTTCTCTCCAAGAGGTTTTCCTAGGAATTTGTCATATAACTCCTGGACAGACTTGTTACTATGAGAAGTTCTGATGTTATCTTCGCGGTCAATTGCATATAATCTCTTCATTCTTGCTTTGACTTTTTCAGGATCTGTTCCAAGAGGCTGGCCACCTCCTGCAATACATCCGCCTGGGCAGGTCATGATTTCAATAAAATGAATATCATCTCTGCCTGCTTTTACTTCATCAAGTAGTTTTGCTGCATTTCCAATACCGTTTACAACTGCAAATCCAAGTTTTAAGTCACCGACAGTAATACTTGTTGTTTTTATTCCTTCCATGCCACGTACGGCTTCTACCTGTAAGGATTTAAGTTCTTCACCTGTAAGCATATTATAAGCTGTTCTAAGAGCAGCTTCCATAACACCACCCGAAGCACCGAACAGTTTACCTGCAGAACTGCGTGTTCCTAATGGGCAGTCTGCAGTGCTGTATCCAAGAGTATCAAATTCGATTCCGAACATATTGATGAGTCTTACAAGTTCTCTGGTTGAAACTACTGCATCAATATCAGGAGTTTTATTATGTGCCATTTCAGGACGTAGTGCTTCAAATTTCTTTGCAGTACAAGGCATAATTGAAACAGAATATATATTTTCGGGATCAATACCTTTTTGTTTAGCAAAGTAGCTTTTGATTACAGCACCAAGCATCTGCTGCGGGCTCTTACATGTTGAAATATTATCCAGTAATTCAGGATAAAACTGTTCAGCATATTTAATCCATCCAGGTGAACAGCTGGTTATCATGGGCAGTTTGCCGCCATTTTGAATTCTATGTATAAGTTCTGATGCTTCTTCCATTATTGTAAGGTCTGCAGAAAAACTTGTATCGAAAACATAATCAAATCCCATTCTTCTTAATGCAGAAACCATTAAGCCGTTAACATCTGTTCCAGGTTTCATTCCAAATTCTTCTGCAAATGAAACAGAAACAGCAGGAGCATGTTGAACAACTACAACTTTGTTAGGATCACTTATTGCATCTAAAACCTGTTTTGTATAGCTTTGCTCCCTTAGTGCCCCGGTCGGACATACCATAATACACTGTCCGCAATTTATACAGCTTGATACGTTTAAACCCTGTCCAAATGCCGGTGCTACAACTGTATTACTTCCACGGCCGACAAAGTCAATCGCTGATACTTTCTGTACTTCTTCACAAACTCTTATGCATTTTCCGCAAAGAATACATTTTGACTGATCTCTTACTATAGAAGGACTTGTACAGTCTACACGGTATTGTGCTTTACTTTTTCCTACAAATCTACGCTCTCTAACGCCATACTCCTGTGCAAGATTCTGCAAAGTACATTTTCCATTTCTTACACAGTATAAGCAATCATCAGGATGATTTGACAGAAGCAGTTCAATTATAGTTTTTCTAGCTCTTATTACTTTAGGTGAGTTAGTTGTGATTTTCATTCCTTCCTGCACAGGATATGAACAGCTCGGAACTAATCCTCTCATTCCTTCAACTTCTACGGAACAAATTCTGCATGCGCCTGTAGGAAGTAAGCCTTCAATATGACAAAGAGTAGGAATTTTTATTCCTGCACGATTAAGTGCTTTAAGTATGGTATCGTCAGGCTTGGCATCTATTACTCTATTATTTACTTGAATTTCAAACATTTTTATACCTCTTGTTTTAACGGTTACTCAACAACAATTGCATTGAATTTACATGATTCCAAACATGCACCGCAGCCAATACATTTGTCAGGAATAATATAGTGAGGAGTTCTCTTTGCTCCCATAATAGCGCCTGAAGGGCACTTCCTTGAACATGCTGTACATCCAATACATTTTTCTTCAAGTATTTTGTATTGTACTAAATCCTTGCAAACACCGGCAGGACATTTTCTTTCGAAGATATGCTTTTCATATTCTCCTCTAAACCATTTTAGCGTGCTTAAAACTGGATTAGGGGCTGTCTGACCCAGACCGCATAGACTTGTGTCCTGAATAATTTTTGCAAGCCTGTCAAGATACATAAGGCCTTTAAATCTCTGCAAGGCATCATGTCCGTTTTCACTTTTTCTTCCACGTGTAATATCTTCAAGTATAGCAAGCATATGTCTTGTACCTTCACGGCATGGAATACATTTTCCACAACTTTCACGCTGTATAAAATCCATGAAGAACTTTGCCAAGTCAACCATACAGGTTCCTTCATCCATAACTACTAAACCACCGGAACCCATCATTGCTCCTACAGTTTTAAGCGATTCGTAGTCAATTTCAATATCAAGGAACTGTTCAGGAATACAACCTCCGGAAGGTCCTCCAATCTGAACTGCTTTATACTTTTTGCCATTAGGAATTCCACCACCGATATCAAATACGATATCTCTGAGTTTTGTTCCCATTGCTACTTCGACAAGACCTGTTCTGGTAATTTTACCGGAAAGTGCAAAAACTTTGGTACCTTTACTTGTTTTTGTGCCGTAAGAACTGAACCATTCACTGCCGGCATCAATAATTCCAGGTACGTTTGCAAAAGTTTCTACATTATTTATAATAGAAGGCTTTCCAAATAATCCGCTTATAGCAGGAAATGGTGGGCGGGGGCGCGGCATTCCGCGTTTTCCTTCAATACTGTGAATAAGGGCTGTTTCTTCTCCGCATACGAATGCGCCTGCACCTTTTTTTATGACTATTTCAAGGCTGAAATCACTGCCTAAAATATTTTTTCCAAGAAGTCCGTATTTCTTTGACTGAGCAATTGCAATTTCAAGCCTTGCAATTGCAAGAGGGTATTCTGCACGAATATAGATATAAGCTTTGCTTGCTCCTATAGCATAAGCACCAATAGATAGACCTTCAAGTAAACGGTGTGGATCACCTTCAATTACTGCTCTATCCATAAATGCGCCAGGGTCACCTTCGTCAGCATTACATATCATATATTTTTGTTCACTGTCTCTGTGCTGAGCAAATTTCCATTTCATCCCTGTAAGGAAACCGCCTCCACCACGTCCCCTCAGTCCACTTTGTTCTACAATGCTACAGACATCAACAGGTTTTGTTGTAGAAATAGTTTTTACAAGAGCTCTATAACCGCCTCTTGCAATGTATTCATCAATATTACATGGGTCAATCATTCCGCAGTTTTTTAAGACAAAACGTGTTTGCGGTGCAAAGAAAGGATGCTCATCCAGGAAAATTACGTTTTCCCATGGTGTCTGTTTTTCATTTCTAATTTGACCTAGAACTTTTTCATTATTGATTTCACCTTTTAAGACGCCTTCAATAATATCAATAGCACAGTTTGCATCAACTTTTTTAAAAGAAAGTCTTGTTTTGCCTGGAAGTTGTACATCCATTAATGGTTCTTCTGCACATAAACCAATACAACCCACTTTTACTACGTTTATTTTATCGCCGGCGTAATCTTCTAATTTAGCAAGAACTTTATTTGCGCCTGCACTTAATCCGCATGTAGCTGTACCAAGGTAAACTGTAGGTTTGTCAACTACATTTCTCTGAATTGAATTTATTAAATCATTAAGTTCAGGAGTTGCCTGTTCTTCGCTGCATATTTTATGCAGTAATTCTTGACCGTAAAGATTATCAGTATTCACTTTTTCCATTTTTATTCCTCCTGGCTCTTACTGCTGGCTTTTTTCTTTTTCTCTATAGATATCTAATACGCCTTTTATTGCAGATGGAGTCAAGTTTGCGTGAAATTCTCCATTAATGCTTATAACAGGTGCTAGACCGCATGCGCCAATACAGGCTACAACTTCTATACTGAATAGGCCGTCTCTTGTCGTATTGCCGGCTTTGATATTTAATTCTTTTTCCAGGCTTGCAAGAACTTCTGCAGAACCCTTAACGTGACATGCTGTTCCTCTGCAAACCATAATATGATATTTGCCGGTTGCCTGAAAACGAAATTGGTTGTAGAAAGTTGCAACACCATAAATTTTACTTGTGGGTAATTTAAGATGTTTACCGATTTGTACTACAGCTTCTTTTGATAGATAGCCGTAACTTTCCTGTACTTCCTGAAGGATGGGGATTAACGAATCGCGACCAGCGTTTTTATGCCGTTCGATAATGTTGCTGACGTCAATTTTTTTCATAATCAAACTGCTTTCTCTATAATATTATCTAGTTAAATTAATAAAAATTCATTTATAATAATCTTCCCACTATGTCAATATTTTATAAATATACACCATTTCATTGATTTTATCGAGGGGTATTATGCAATTTAATTATTGATTTGTTGGGAGAATTATCCTGGATTTTGCAGTTGATTTTAAAGGTTTAGGCGCTAGGTAACAATGTGAAGTTATCGTTTGTTACTGTAAACCGACGCTAATGATCTGTCTGGTATAGCTTGGAGAGCAACGACAGCAACAAGTGAATTTTCAAAGTTAACTATTGCAGTAGAAAAAATAAAAAATAATTTCTACCTTTTAAATGTACATTAATGATCTTTGTAATATCTTGGAGGTAAGAGGTATATAGTTTTTTGTTTTCTCTTGTTGTGGATTTTAAGATTATAGGTGTTATATAAATTAGGATTTTTAATTATGAGATCATAAAAAAACCACAGATTGCAGTTTTAATTGCAATCAGTGGATATGGATCATATCAGAAAATTAAATTCTTGATTTCAATGCTGTTAACAGTTTTTTAGGATCAAGAGGTTTCTGGAAAACACCGGCGAGACCGAGGTCAGTAGTATCTGTAACATTGCTAAGGTTGTTTCCAATTGAACTTAACATGAAAACAGGAACTGTATTTCCTAAAAGCTTTAATTCTTTAACACAGTTAATACCTGAATCAACCTCTTCCATCATTAAGTCAACTATAACAAAATCCGGAGAGCATTCTTTATATTTCTTTACACCGCTTTCAGCTGTTGAAGCTTCTTCCATGATAAAGTCGTTAGCTTCTAAAACAACTCTAACAGAGTCCAGCATATCCTGATCATCATCAACATATAAAACAACGTATTTATTGTCTTTCATTTTCTTAGTCCCTTTATAATATGTAAATTAAACATTTAAATAATTGAATTACCAAGTAACATTTTCAGCTCTAAGTTCATAAAACTCTTTCTTCTTAAGAATAGGTTTAATGAATTCCAGAGCAGCTTTCAGATTTTCTGATGCTTTTTCAGATAGCTCCTCTTTAAAATCATTAAATTCATAACCTCTAATACCTATTACATAAGCTTCAATATTTGTATTAAAGGATTCTTTAACAAGAGCTATTAATGAAGCCGGTTTAATACTGTGACTTGATAAACTTACTCTTTCTGCAGGTTTAATTTTTTTTAAATAAAACGGTTCGGGCCCTCTTACATCTGCATCTGCAAATAAAACGATATCATGCTTTGCTATATCAATGGCATCTTCTACTGTCAGCTGGTAGTCGCTATCTGTTTCAATGCCTTCAATACTGAAAGCTTCTACAGCTGCTGCAAATGCTGGTCCCAGGCCGTCATCTAGGCGGCCTGGATTACCGTAACCGATTATTAATATTTTTGTCACTCTTAACCTACTGAATCTTTCTTGTCAATGAGTCTGCCGTCTTTGTCAAGTAATTCAACTATTAAAGGCATTTTTCCAAGAGCATGAGTTGCGCATGAAAGGCATGGATCATATGCCCTAATAGCAACTTCAACACGGTTCATTAAACCTTCAGTTACTTCTGCTTTACCAGAAATATATTCATCTGCAACTTTTCTTACAGCTCTGTTCATTGGTTCATTATTGTTTGTTGTTGAAACAATAAGATTAGCCATTGTGATCTGATCTTTATCATTAACTTTGTAATGATGGAAAAGTGTACCGCGAGGTGCTTCGATAATACCAACACCTTCGTCTCTTCTTTCACCTTTAACAACAAGGTCAGTTCCCTGTAGATCTGAGTCATTAAGAAGTTCCTGAATTTTTTCTCCTGCATGAAGAAGTTCGATAAGTCTTGCCCAGTGATAAGCCATAGTAATATTGTTTGGTTTATCTTTAGTAACAGCTTTGAACTCTTTTCTTGCAGCTTCTGCTTCAGGGGTATCAATGAAATCACATGTGTTGACCCTTGCAAGAGGTCCAACTCTGTACCAGCCTTTTTCAGGCCCAAGTGATCTGATAAATGGGAATTTCATGTATGACCATGGTCTTACTTCTTCAGCAATGTATTCATGGTATTTCATATTATCAATATGATCAAAAATCTTATTGCCTTCGAAATCGATTGCACGAAGTCCACCATTGTAGAGATCCATTGCACCATCTTCTCGTATAATTGAAAGATGGCTTGAATCAAAAGATCCTAGAGAGGCAACTTTATCAAGGTTTTCAATCGTATAATCTTTGCCTATTTTTAATGCTGCACGACACCATTCAAGCATCTGATCCATGTCTTTAAGGAATGAATCACGTTCTTCAATTGTGAGGTTCTTATTAATTCCGCCTGGAATTGCGCCTGTTCCATGAATTTTCTTACCTGCAGTGGCTTTTATTATTTCCTGACCGAATTTACGCATCATTACTCCCTGAACTGCAAGATCAGGGAATTTTTTAATAACGCCGATGACGTTACGTATCATAGGGTCTGCATCAAATCCAAAAAGCAAATCTGGAGATGAAAGATGGAAGAAATGCAATGCATGAGACTGAAAAGTTTGTCCATAGTGCATTAAACGGCGCATTTTTTCTGCTGTTGGTGTGAGTTTGTCTGCCCCGACAATTACGTCCATTGCTTTTGCTGCTGCAAGGTGATGACTTACAGGACAAATACCGCATAGGCGCTGTACTGTGACAGGAGCTTCCCAGTAAGGGCGGCCCTGTATAAATCTTTCAAAGCCTCTAAACTCTACTATATGCAATCTTGAATCAACAACTTTATTGTTATCATCAAGCTGTATTGTAACTTTGCCGTGTCCTTCGACACGTGTTACAGGTTCAATCGTTATCTTTTTCATATTTAGAATCCTCCGATGGATCAATCGTATTTAATTAATTCATATGGCAGCTCTAAAGGCTTATTAGTTAAAAGAGCCACTAATGCCTGCCAGATAGTATCCGCAGGAGGCGGGCAACCTGGTATATGGTAATCCATTTTTACGATATCTTTACAGGCGTAAACTTTATTAAGTATTAATGGAAGTTCCGGATCATTTGGAATCTGGCCTGACGGATTGTAAACGGTTGGACCGTTCAGATATGCTTCATCCATACATTCTTTGAGAGGAATGTTATTGCGCATTGCAGGTATTCCGCCCATAATTGCGCAGTCACCAACTGAAATAAGAATATCACAGTTTTCTCTGAAATATTTTAAAATATGTACATTTTCTTCGTTACAACAGCCACCTTCAATTAAACCTATTGCACAGCGGGCAGAAAACTTTTTGATATCATCAATTAAAGATTTATCAAAATCTACAAGCTCTACAAGCTTTAATATTCTGTCGTCTATATCAAGAATGGTCATGTGACAGCCACAGCATCCTGCTAAAGAAGTCGTTGCTACTTTTGGTTTTCCCATGATTTATTTCCTTTTATTTTAAAGCATTAAGCTTATTTCTTTTCAATATCTGATCCAATAGGTTCAGTATCATAAAGTCTTTCTCCGATTGGGACAGTATATCCAACACGTTTTTTCATAAGTGCACCAACAGGACAGACTTCTACTATTTTATCTGTAACAACTGCATTAGTGCCACCTAGATTTTTTTCAGCATCAACAGCGAGTTCTTTATCATGTCCGCGGCCTACGAAATCAAAAACGTTTTTATCGTCAAACTGCTGTGATGCGCGAACACACCTTCCACAAAGAACACATCTGTTGCGATCAATGAAAATATCAGGATGTGATGCATCTACAACATCTCTATCCGGAAATAGATATGGGTATTTCGGAGCTAAAATGCCGAAACGATATGCTAATGCCTGAAGTTCGCAATTACCGCTTTTTTCGCAGAACATACAATAATGGTTGCCTTCAACAAAAAGCATTTCAATGATATCTTTACGTATTTGCTGTACTTCTTCCACTTCGTTTTCAACCACAATGCCCTGAGCTATAGGTTGAGTACATGCAGCTTGTGCTCTACCGTTAACTAAAACAGTACAAACACGACAACTACCGTGTGGAATTAATCCTTCGTATGCGCAAAGACGGGGAATATATACACCAGCTGCATCTGCAGCTTCCATAATGGTCTGTCCTTTTTTGCCTTTGATCTCTACGCCATCTATTTGAAAAGTAATTTCACTCATTCTTAATCTCCTTATACTGTATCAAAGATTACAGATTTACGTTGAGCAATAGCTTCACCCTGGACCAAAGCTTCTTTGATGTTAAATGCAGGATTCATGCCGTCATCTGCAGGTTTAACCAACTTTTCGTACTCTGATCTGAAATTGTTGAGTGAAGTTACGATTGGATTTGGTGAAGTTTGACCAAGTCCGCAGCGACTTGCTGTTTTTACTGTATTTCCGAGATTTTCCAGATAGTCCAGATCTTCAGGTGTTCCGTTGCCGTTAATAATATCTTCAAGTTTTTTCTTGAGAAGAACATTACCAACACGGCAAGGTGTACAGAAGCCACAGCTTTCTTCAATAAAGAATTCCATGAAATAGTCAGCTATTTCCAGTATGCTTCTGCTGTCATCAAATATCATAACAGAACCGCCAGTAGCAAGGTGATCATAACATATTTTTTTGTTGAAATCTTCCTTGCTTATCAATGTTCCTGAAGGTCCACCCATTTGAACTGCCATTGTGTTTTCAGCGCCAACCTCTTTAAGAAGATCATTAACTGTAATTCCAAATGGGAGTTCATAAACTCCTGGGGCCATACAGTCACCTGATACGCTGAATAGTTTTGTACCTGTACTTCCTGTTGATCCTAATGATGAGAACCAGGCAGAACCTTTTTCTATTATTTTAACTACACAGCAGAAAGTTTCTACGTTGTTAACTGAAGTAGGTGTACCAAGGTATCCTTTTTGAGCAGGGAATGGAGGACGTGTTTTAGGATCTCCGCGAAGTCCTTCACATGAACTGATAAGAGAAGATTCTTCTCCGCAGACATATGCTCCGGCACCCATTTGGATTTTTATATCGAAATTGAATCCTGATTTTTTGCCGAATAGACCAAGTTTTTTGTAAGAGCAGATATCATTTCCAAGTAAATTTTTTGCACGACGTTTATTTAATACGTCTTCTAAGTAATTTCTCAAGTATGCATATTCAGCTCTGAGATAAAGTATACCGGTTTGGGCGCCAATAGCATAAGCAGCTATTGTCATTCCTTCGAAAAGCAGATCAGGACATTCTGTTAAAACGACTCTGTCTTTAAATGTACCAGGTTCACCTTCGTCAGCATTACAGATAATAGTTTTCTGATCGCCTTCAGCTGCGCGTGTAAATTCCCATTTCATACCGGTTGGGAAACCTGCACCGCCACGGCCTCTTAATCGTGACCCTTTTACTGCACGGATAACTTCAACAGGACTTTGTGCTGTAGCGCTTTTTAAGGCAGCCCCTTCATTGTACTTTGAAAAAATAATTTCGCCATGTTTTCTAATATGGTTGCGAACCATCGAACGAACAAGCGGATTACCATTGTTTCCATCACCGTAGCGATGAGTAATTTTTGCTGGATCTCCTGTCTTTTTAAGAGTTTTTACAATATCTTTTACTGTGTCAGTAGAAAGATTTGTTACTACCACATCGTTAACCAAAGCTGCTGGAGCCTGATCACTCATTCCAATGCACGGAGTATGCTCCAATGTGATTTTTCCATCAGGAGTTGTTTCTCCGAAATCAATACCGAGTTCCTCCATAAAAGTTTCTTCAATATGTGCAACGTTAGCCATTCTGTCGATTATGTCATTGCATACACGGATAACAACTTTTCCTTTTGGTTTTTCTGAAAGGAAAGCATAGAATGATACGACGCTTTCAACTTCAACTCTATGAGCTGAAACTTCTGCTGCAATCATGTCCATAGCTTCACTTGATACACAGCCATATTTGCTTTGTACGGCTGTAACGATATCCATCATTCTAGTGCGATCATTACCGCACTTTTTGCAGATATCTACAACATCTTGTTTAAGAGTTTCAAGGTTCTTTGCCATAGCATTTGTCCCTCTTTCTGCGTGTTAAAATTAATACACCTATCTCACTAGTTTGTTAAATATTCTAAAATTATATATAAAACACAAATATGCTGATAAACAGTATTTATGTTCGAATATTAAACCTCAAACTTTGTAAAAAACTTTTCCCCTATATATTGAGTATAGAAAAAAGTAGACCGAATATAACATTGTTTTATATATTTATAAAATTAGCAATAAAAAAAAATCAAAAAAAATCTACTAAGCTATTGCACAAATTATAAAAATGGGTTAAAAAGGAGTACCTTTTCGTTGGTGATTGCTGTTAACATTGTTCGCAATTTTCTTTTTTTCGGTCTATATATATTTGTCTAAAATCTGTTAATAATATTGAGGAGTGACTATTATGAAAGGTTGTGTTCAGGTATATACTGGTAATGGTAAAGGGAAAACTACTGCTGCTTTGGGGTTAGCTCTAAGGGCTTCAGGTTGTGAAAAGAAAATATTCATTGGCCAGTTTATGAAAGGTCAGAAATATAGCGAACTAAATGCTCTTGCCAAGATTCCCTGTATTGATGTTGAACAGTTTGGGCTTGATAAATGTATTAGAAAAGAAGAGGTTACACCTGAATATGTTGAGAAAACCAAAAAGGCTCTTGAATATTGCAAAGAGAAAATTCTAAGCAGAAAATATGATATTGTTATTCTGGATGAAATAAATGTTTCTGTTTGGTTTGGGCTTGCCGAGGAAAAAGATGTTTTGGATATTATAGATGAGAAACCTGCAGAAGTGGAACTTGTCTTAACAGGGAGATATGCTTCTGAAGCAATAATTGATAAAGCAGACCTTGTTACAGAAATGAAATGTATCAAGCACTATTTTGATAAAGGTATACCGAGTAGGGAAGGTATTGAGTGCTGAATTATACAGTTCTCCGAGAACTGAACTTGACTTGCACAACTATCGTTGTGAACTCTCACATGACTAACTAGACCTTATCTGTAAAGGTAAATTTAACCACGAAGTTCACGAAAAACACGAAGGAAAAACTTTTTTTATTCCTTTGTAAAGTGTTATATTGTAATAACTTATAATCACAAAAACACTTTAAAAGGAATATATAAAAGATATGCTTGAAAACAATTATTTCAACCTGTTATTAGGAGTACCTGACACAGATTTTGCAAAAATAATAGAATGTAGCTTAAAAACGGGTTTAATTTTCAATAAAATTTATGAACGGATTAATCAATGTCTTGATAAAAAAGGTCTGCAAAAGAAACAGGAAAGATTTCTTGATAAAAAATATTTTGAAAATCAGACAGATTTTTTAAGTGTAGAATTTGAAGATTATGATATAGAGCAGTGTTCAGAATACCTTGAAACAGGGAGACCGGGAATAACAGCTGAAGAAGTATTTATATTTATCTGTCTCCGTGCTTATTTTGATTCTGTGACAAGTCAGGAATCTGTTGAACGGATGGTGGAATCTCAGAGTTTATATATTTACTATATGAATAAGAATAAAAAAATGCCAAGACCTAAAACAATTAATGAAAATCTAAACTGTATAGACATTGAAACACTTGAATTTATCCATCAGTGCCAGCTTCAGGAGTTTCTTAATGAAGACCTTGATGATTTTAATTATGCCGTTTTCGACAGTACTTCTGTTGAGGCTTCAAGTTCATGGCCTACAGATGCCGCGGTAATATACAAATTGTTAACACGAATACAGATACAGTCTCAAAAACTTGAAAATTTTAAGATTGCAAATATGGGATTATGGTATACTCCGTACTGGCTGGAGAAACTTTCCAGGCTGCTTTTTGAAATAAACAATACAAAGGGAACATCCGGTAATCCTAAAAGTGAAAAGATATAACCTGCCTACAGAAAGTTTATCAGAACCGCACATAAAATGAATGAATATCTCATCCGTGAATTTGAGAAACTTGAGCAAACTGTAGCAGCAGCAGATTTAAAACCCAGTTTCAGGAAACAGTTGAACATGTTGTGGAATAATATGGAGGATGATATTTTGGCTTTAAGTTCTGTACTGTACTATGCAGAAGAGCGTGTTTTTAACGGAAAAGTACTTCCTTCTGTTGAAAAGATTCTAAGTCTTTCTGATATTACTGCCGCTTTTATCAAAAAAGGACAGCGCAATTCGGTTATTGGATATAAACCTCAGATCGGCATGTCTAAAAACGGTTTTGTAAGTGCATTGATCATAGAGCCGGGGAACGGCGCTGATGCAAAATATCTGATTCCGCTTGTTGAAAAACATATTGAAAACAGTGGAGTTATTCCTGATTTTGTCTCTACGGACGATGGATACTCTTCTGCTGCAGGAAGAAAAGGTTGTTTGGACCTTGGAGTAAAAGATGTATGTTTCAGCGGAGCAAAAGGGAAGAAAATTCTCGGTGATGAACTTTGGGAGGATGAAAAATATATTGACGGGCGAAGAAACCGCTCGGCAGTAGAGTCTCTTATGTTTTCCCTGAAATATGTAGTTCATTTTGACAGACTAAGAAGAAGAGGCATTGAGGCTGTAAAATCAGAAATGCCTGGGAAAATAATAGCATATAACTATCTGCATAAGATAAGAAAATTTGCGGATGCTGAAAAACAGTATAAAAAAACAGGCTGACAGGTTTTTATTTAAAAATTATTCTTGTTTTAATAATCTAACAGGAGGGGACTGTAAAAAATTAGGAAGTTCAGTTAGCAATATGGATGATTTCACTAAATTTATATTGAAAATAGAAATTTAGACGAACATTTCGGTAAACTGGGAATAAATTAAATAAGAAAAGGAGAATATAGTTCTGGAAAGAAGTTTTGAATTACCCCTTTCCAGAAATGTTCTAACTAATATTGAATCGTACTGCGATAGTTCATGACGTTATACCGAAGGTATTTTAGTATTTGATTTTTTTGTAGTAACCTGACTCGAATAATTGTTTAAATTTTCTAAAACTATTTTGATTTGGTTATAATTATGCGAGAGAATAATTTATAGGATTATTTTAATCTGGTATTACTATTTAATATTGGCTCGTCATGTGAGAGTTCATGACGTTAGTCATGTCGATAAATATATAGTTCTAATTTCAATTGTAAATTCAATTTTTGATATTTTTGTATAAATGCAATTGGGGATGATTAATGTATAATTGGCGAAAAATGACACCTAAGCAGAAGGAATATGTTCTTGAAAAAAGAAAAGAACAGAAAAGACCTTTTCATAGTCTGCCTCATTTTATAAACCATGAAGACAATGAAGGTCGTTATCATATTTCAGCAGCCTGTTATGAACATAAATCAATAATAAATAGTAAGATATATCGGCTTGCAACATTTGAAAAAGAATTACTGAAAATTGTTAGTGCTAATACGATAAAATTATATTGTTATTCTATCTTGCCAAATCATTATCACATACTTGTAGAAACAGATATTATCAAAGAACTATTAAAAGTATTGTTTAGGTTGCATAAAGATACCGCACTGTGTTGGAATAAAGAGGATAATTCCAAAGGGAGAAAGGTATGGTGTAATGCCTTTGAATCGCAAGTTAAAAGTGAAAAATATTTTTGGGCCACAGTCAACTATATTCATAATAATCCTGTAAAGCATGGATATGTTGCTAAATGGCAGGAATGGCCTTATTCCAGTGCTGACGATTTTATTGAAAATGAAGGTTGGGAAAAAACTCTTTATATTTGGAATAAATATGATAGCAGTAAAATGTGTAAGTGGGATATTTAGCCTGTTATAAGTAAATTAAGCATAATGCTAGTCATGTTTAAAGCATATAGGTTTAGATTTAAGTCTTTGATTTTTTAGGGTATGATGTTGGATACCCAATAAATAAAATGTCTACTTTTTTTATTAATATCCAAGAAATTTATGTTTATTTGGTTATGTTACTTATTTGATGTTATTTTTTGAAGAAACGTAATAAATAGAAATGAATAATAGTATAATTGAACAATATAAAAAACAGCAGTCTAAGAGGTATTTATTGCTGATTCTTCTTTGCTGTATTGCGCTTATTTTAGTTTTCTGTTCACTAATGACAGGGGCATATCATATTTCCTTTGAAAATATTTTGAAATGTTTCGTTGGAAGCAGAGCTAAAGTTCAAAACGTGGTAATATTTAATCTTAGGCTGCCAAGAACAGTTTCAGCAATAATTTCAGGTGGCGGGCTGGCTGTTTCCGGATTGACAATACAGCGTTTGCTTAAAAACCCCCTGGCTTCTCCTTTTACCATAGGAATAAGCTAGGGAGCGGCTTTTGGTGCAGCATTTTCGATTATGTTTTTAGGGGCAGGTGGCGTAATACAGAAATACTTAGGTTCCAGTATTTATGCTATGACTTTGTTTGCGTTTTTAGGGGCTGTTGTGTCAACATTTGTGATAATATGTTTAGCTAAACTTAAGCGTTTTTCAACAGAGTCAATAGTGTTAGCTGGAGTTGCTTTATCGGCATTATTTTCATCAGGGACTGTATTGTTGCAATACTTTGCAGATGAAAAAGAACTTTCTTCAATAGTATTTTGGACTTTTGGTGATGTAGGACGTTCTACCTGGCATGAAATAATATTTATGACTTTAATTTTAGCATTCGCATATATTCTTTTAGTTTTTAACAGATGGAATTTTAATGCATTGGGATCTGGTAAAGATATTGCGGGTACACTTGGAGTAAATGTTGAGAAAATTCGTTTATGGGGGATGCTTTTGGCTGCATTACTTGCAGCGTTGATTACAGCTTTTCATGGTGTTATTGCATTTGTTGGACTGTTATCTCCACATATTGCAAGCAGGTTGATTGGTTCTGATTTCAGACTACTTTTGCCATTTTCTTTTGTTATTGGAAGTATTCTGCTATTAGCTGCTGATATAGTGGGACGTTTATGTGTAGGAAGCGGGGCTATTCCGGTTGGTATATTAACATCATTTATGGGAGCGCCGCTTTTTCTTTATCTGTTAATTAAAGCTCATAATTATCGTTAGATCTGATCTGTTTAGAGGAAATATGGTTATTGAGGTAAAAAATCTTAATTTTAAATATAAGCAGGATGTTATTTTAAATGACATAAGTTTTGAGCTTAAAACGGGAGAAATATTGGCTTTATTGGGTGCAAATGGTGCAGGTAAATCTACGCTTTTAAAGTGCATCAATAAAATCTTACCTTTAACTTCAGGAATGGTTTCTTTAAATAAAAATAATCTGCAGCATATGAGCAGGAATAGTATAGCAAAGAAAATAAGTTATGTTCCTCAAGATTGTATTGGAGAAACTATTACTGTTTTTGAATCTGTGCTTTTGGGACGAAAGCCATATATCAAATGGGATGTAACTGATAACGATATGGAAATAACAAGAAAAGTTATTGATGATTTAAATTTAGGTAAACTGGCTATGCGCAGAGCAAACGAGTTAAGCGGAGGAGAACTTCAAAAAGTTGCGATTGCGAGGGCCTTGGCCCAGGAGCCTTATTTGCTGCTTTTAGATGAACCAACGAGTAATTTGGATCCGAAAAATCAGATTGATATTTTAAAATTGATGCATAAAAGTGTGAAGGGGAAAAATATTGCTTCAATAATTTCTGTACATGATTTAAATATGGCTTTGAGATATGCTGACAAATTTCTCATGTTAAAGAACAGGAAAGTATTTGCTTATGCAAAGAGAGAGGAAGTTACTTCTGATATGATAAAAGCAGTTTATGATATTGAAGTGATTCTTACTGAAGTTGATGGTCATAAATTGATAATACCAAAATAGAGAGATATGATGAGAAGGATATTAGTAAATGTTGTGATTGTTTTATTCTGTGGCTTGAATATTTATTCTGCTCAAATCAAAATAACAGATTTATCAGGGAGGCATATTAGTGTGCCTAAAAAACCTGCAAGAATTGTATGTATTGCTCCCGGATGTCTTAGACTGATAGTTTATATGCAGGAGCAGGATAAGCTTGTTGGAATTGAAAAAATTGAAAAGCAGCAGGCCCATGGCAGACCCTATTGGCTTGCGCATCCAGAATTAAAAAAACTTCCGGTAATTGGTCCAGGCGGCATTAGCAGTATTAATCAGAAACCTCAACTTGAACCGATATTACAGGTTAATCCAGAGATTATTTTTATTACATATTTAGATGCTGAAAAAGCAGATGAAGTTACAAAACTAACAGGAATTCCTGTGGTAGTATTGAGTTATGGTCCTTTTGGCTCTTTTGATACAACGTTATACAAATCTATAAGCTTGCTTGGAAAAATATTTTCAAATGAAAAAAGAGCAGAGGATGTTGTTAATTTTATCGAAAACCAGAAAAAAGAAATTGCCTGCAGGGCAGTAATGGATAAGGGCAAAACATATACTGCATATGTTGGTGGATTAGGGTTTAAAGGTGAATCAGGTCTTGAAAGTTCAAGTTCCAGTTTTGTTCCGTTCATTTGGGCTAAAGTTGATAATGCAGTAAAAACCAGGGTTCCTGAAGAACATATAACTGTTGACAAAGAAACCCTGTTGAAATTGAATCCTGATTATATTTTTGTTGCAGGTGGAGCATCAAGTCTTTTTTTAGAAGATTTAAATCGGAAGAATACATTTTATAAAGAGTTGAAAGCCTTTAAAAATGATTCTGTTTATATTCTCTATCCATTTAATTGGTATATGACAAATGTTGGTACGGCAATAATTGATTCATACGCTGTCGGAAAGAGACTTTATCCTGAAAAATTTAAAGATATCAATTTGATTTATAAGGCCGATTCTATTTATGAATTTCTTGTAGGTAAACCTATATATTCTAAAATGGAACAGGACTATGGTAAACTTGGTGCTAAAATCAGACTAAATAATACTCAATAGAGGATAGTTTAAATGTATAAAGAAAAAGCAAAGTTTTTTGATTGCCAGATTGATGCAGAATGGGCAGATGCAGAATATACGGGTGAAGAAATTGCCAAAGTTGAGAAGATCTTTGACTTGTGCAAAATAGAGCAGGGAAGTAAAGTGATTGAACCAGGCTGTGGTTCAGGTAGACTAACACAATTACTTGCTGAAAGATGTGGTGCTGAAGGTGAGGTCTTTGCTTTAGATATTAGCCCTAAAATGATAGAGAAAGCAAAACAGCGATTAAAAAAGCATGATAATGTAAAGATATTATGTGAGTTGTTAGAAAATGTTGAAATTGTTTCAGAAGGCTATGACGCAGTGGTTTGTCATCAGGTTTTCCCTCATTTTGAAAATAAAGAAATTATACTCAATAAACTTGTTAAGGCATTAAAACCTGGAGGGTATTTAATAATCAGTCACTTAATAGGAATCGAAGAAATAAATGATGTTCATAGAAAATCAAACTCACCGGTAGAAAATGATATTATGCCATCCAATGATGATATAAAAAAAATGTTTGCTGAAGCCGGTTTAGAGCTGATTTTTTTGGAAGATGAGAAGAACTGCTACAATGTTTTAGGTAGAAAAAAAGAAACTGAAAAATCGTAAACTTATTATAATATTATAGAATTGTAAAAAGTATTCGTATGCCGACTAATCCCAGTGCTGCTGCAAGTGATCTTATTATCCATTTACCATGGATCTTATTTGAGAGTCTGGCACCTATGGGGGCTCCAATAATTACACCTGCGCCAAGCATTATTGATTCAATTAAGCCATCATTTAATGCTCCTGTTATTAAGTGGATGACAGAACCTGAAAATGACATAATTGCAAGCATGAAATGCGAAGTTGCCGTTGCAAGATGAGCTGGATAATTGAGTATTTGTACTAAGGCCGGGACATGTATGATTCCGCCTCCTATTCCTAAAAGGCTTGAAAGAAAGCCGACACCTAATCCTATAATAAGACCTGTAATTGGGTTGTAGGAGAAAACATATCTGATTCCTTCTATGTCAGTTAAATCTCTAACCATGGATATCTCATTAGGCGCTTTGCGCCTGATATAACAAATTTGTTGTTTATAATTTAAGCTGCATTATCTTTATGATTTCTTATTCCTATTATACCAAACACTTTTTGAACTTCTTTTTGGATAAAGTAATAATGCTTATCTAATTCAGAATAATTACTCGGTTTTCTTCCATGGTGTAGTTTTCCACCATTAGCTAATAAAGGGTAAATAACTTTTTCACGTAAAATCAAAAGTGCAGCGTTTTGTCTGATTTCAATATAGTTGATTTGATATTTTCTGGTTCTTTCCTTTTTAGCTATTAACCCTTTTGAACGGAATTTTCTTAAATCATATCCAGCGTTTCGTACTGAATATTTATAGTAGTCAGGAAACAGTTCTTTTACTTTAGTCACAAGATCAGATGCAGTAAAGTTGTCGCTGACAGCAGCTATTTGTATAAGTGCCTTTGCAACGGAACTAATGCGATCTTTATTAAAATCAAGCCCGGAAATACGAGTACCGTTAGTTATTGATGGCTTACACCAGTTCTTTATAGTTTCATTATCAATAAAACAACTGTCAACTGCATCAAGTATGTTCATGAAGCGTTCAAGTATTTTTTTGAGTTTTGCAATTATTTCGGGCAAAGCATCCAGTTTTTTGTAACATTTTAACTGCGAAACATTATGAGCAATTGATTCTATGCGTAGAACGTGCTCGCCTTTAGAATACATCTTAACTGTAAGTTTTCCAAAATGTATTTTGAAAACAGTAAGATTATACTTATGGTTCTCGACTACACATTCTACTTTAAACCCATTTTCTAATTGTTTCCTCTGAGGACGTTGTCCTGCACCAAAAATAGTACTTACCTTTTTTATATTGAGTGGAGTACGGGTTCGGTCAATTACTGAATTAAAAACCTTTTCCATTGTTCCTCCACGCTGAAAAAGAAGATTACGGCTTAGTTCTATTTGACTAACAGAAAAACTGTAATTAAGATTAAATGTTTTTTGTTCATTGTGATTAAATAAAAATATAAGACATGCACTATATATCCAGCTATTGCAAAGTTGATGAATGCGCCCTTCACCTCCTAAATCGGTCATGGTCTCTGCACAAAGCTCTAATTCTGCAATACTGGATATCTTCGTAAAACAGTTTGCTTCTTTTTGAAAAATAATATTTTTATGTTTGGCCTTTCGTTCAACAAATTCATGCCCGTTAAGAATTATATTTACATTGAATGGTGGGTGTGGATTTATCTTAATAATGATTTTACCCCAGTACGGATCTATCAGATAGAAGGAGTAATGCTTTACGAATCTGTATTCTTTCGATATATTATTAATAATTCCATCTTTACGTTTTACCTTGAAAACAGTATTGGGAGCTAAACCGGCGATAACACAATAAACTCCCCGAAATTCAGACTGCTTTGGCGGTATACAGTGTTCCGCAAGTTCATGATGACGTTGCTTAGCGGAAGCATCAATTAATGGAATACAGTTAGACTTACACCAAGCCCTGACTCTACGGGAAAAACGACCTGCAAAACGTATAAGATGTGTGTCATCCAGGGTATCCTCACCAAATATATTACGCCACCAAAGACGAAATCCACCTGGAGATTGTATCTGATAGATATATGCATTAAGCACTAAACGGTCAACACAGTCGTAAGTGCCATCAAGTAAATCCTGAAATTTTTCTGTAAAATTATCCATAATAAAGCCCCATAGAATATTCAGATGACTTTGATTGTTTAGACTTACAGTTATATTATAGCTGATTTTGTTATCAGATTAAAGTTACAGCGGTTTACCGGTGTCATTTTTTCAGGGTGAAATCCCTGAAAAAGCCTAGAGTCTTTCTTTTAAACTTCTGTCATAAAAACGTGTCTAAATTATAAATAAATAATAATAAACAAATTACAAATACCAAATAAATAACAATTTTCAAAAAATAAAAAAACAAACAATTAATAACTATGAATCGAATATCTGATTGTCTAAAGTTTGATAATTGAGATTTTAATATTGGAAATTATTTGTTATTTGATGCTTGAATTTTGTTTTTTTTGGGGTTGCGGGCAGAGCCCGCCTTAGACCCGATGCCTGGCTTAAGAGATCAATTAGCTTTAGATATATGTAATTTTTGCTAAATTTTATAGAAAATTTTAAGAAATAATGTTGCGAAATTAATTAGGAGGGCCTAATATACTTAGGAGAGCCTAATTAATGTTTATTTTATAGAAATGATTTAATATTTTGGAGTGTATATATGATAATTCCTATGAGGAAAATGAGTAAGAATCAGAGAGGGACAATTCATTCAGTCACCGCACGGGGGGAGCTTGGTAGAAGAATTAGAGATTTAGGTATGATACCGGGTAATGAATTGATGATAATAGGGAGAGCGCCATTATATGATCCGGTAGCTATTAAAATGCTTGGTTTTACAATAACGCTTAGAAACAGTGAAGCCGATTATATTACATGCGAAGTAGATGATTAGATGATTCGATATAAATAATTTAAAAAATAATATAGTTTAGAAAGCTAGAAAAGAATGTCAAGGAGAAAAATTACTGTAGCTCTTTCCGGTCAGCCTAACTGTGGCAAGAGTACTATTTTTAACGCAATTACAGGTGCTACAGCACGTGTAGGTAACTATCCGGGTATAACTGTTGAGAGAATGGAAGGATACTATAGAAAGGATGATTATAGAATTAACTTTATTGATCTTCCTGGAACTTATTCCTTAACATCTTATTCTGTTGAAGAGATTGTTGCAAGAGATGTTATTTTAAATGAGAAACCTGATGTGGTTGTTTGCATGCTTGATGCAGTTGCACTTGAGCGTAGTCTATATCTTGTTGTTCAGCTTCTGGAAATAGGAGTTCCTGTTGTTGTTGGTTTGAATATGATGGATGATGCCAAAAGAAAAGGAATTCAGATAAATTCAGAATTGTTATCCAAGTTATTACAGGTTCCTGTCATAGAATGTATCGCGAGAAGAGGTATTGGGAAAAAAGAAATAATAAAAGCTGTTATTGAGGTTTTCGAGAAGAGAAAAAGTAAAGATGAACAGAAGCATCCGTTTTACATATCTTATGGGTCAGATTTAAATCCGGTTCTGGAAGAAATGACTGAACTTATAGTAAAAAATGAGTTTTTGAGTAATCTTTATCCTGCGAGATGGCTTGCAATAAAATACATGGAAGAAGATGAGAATATTTTAAAGCAGGGAGAAAAAAAGGGAGGAATTCATCAGGAACTGATAAATTTTGTTAAGACAGTAGAAAAGCATACAGAGAAGACATTAAATACATATCCGGAAGCTATAATTGCAGATTACAGGTATGGCTATATTCAGTCGCTTTTGAAAGAAGGAGTTATTTCCAGAGAGTACAGCTTTAAACGCGGTTTATCTGAAAAAATAGATAAAGTGTTGACACAAAGATTATTTGGTCCGATAATAATGGTGGTGGTTCTTTATTTATTATTCTGGCTGACTTTTACAGTAGGTGCTTATCCTCAGAACTGGATGCAGAACGGCTTTGATTATTTAGGATATCTTGGAAATAGTTTTATAAGTAATGATATGCTTAGGTCTTTGGTTGTTTCAGGAATAATTGATGGTGTAGGGGCAGTGCTGAGTTTTGCTCCTTTGATTCTTATCATGTTTGCAATGTTGTGCTTTCTTGAAGATTTAGGATATATGGCACGTGTTGCATATATGCTTGACAAAGTGTTTAAGATGTTTGGATTGCATGGTGCTTCGGTTATGCCGTTTATTATTTCGGGTGGTATTCCTGGAGGATGTGCTGTTCCGGGCGTGATGGCCGGCAGGACATTAAGAAGTCCAAAGGAACGTTTGGCAACAGTATTAACTGCACCGTTTATGGTTTGCGGTGCTAAAACTACTGTTTTTTTAATGTTGGCTGAAATTTTTTTCCCGGGCAATGAAACTAATGTAATGCTTTTGCTAACGATAGCTTCATGGATAATTGCTTTATTGGTGGCGAAGGTTTTACGTTCAACAATTATAAGGGGAGCTCCGACTCCTTTCCTAATGGAATTGCCTCCGTATCGACTTCCGACATTAATTGGTATTATGACTCATACGTGGGATAGGGTTTGGCAGTTTGTGAAAAAAGCCGGTACAGTTATTTTTGCTATTTCAATAGTAATGTGGTGCCTTATTACTTTTCCTCAGCTTCCTCAGACTAAAATAGATGAATTTAATACTCAGAAGGAGGTTGTGAAAAAACAGGTTGTTGATTCAGGAGTGAAAGATAAAGCTGAAGTTATCGCACAGAAAATAAGCAGTTTAGAAAATAAACAGCAGGAAGCTGCACTTAGACATTCCTATGGCGGTAGAATGGGAATATGGTTTGAACATTTTACTAAGTATACAGGTTTCCCATGGCAGGCTAATATTGCGCTGATTGGAGGTTTTGCTGCTAAAGAGGTTATTTTATCGACGTTGTCTACAGCATACTCACTAGGAGATTCCGGAGCTGAAGAAACCGTTGGTAATAGTAATGAACAAAGTTCAACTCAAAATCTTTTAGGAAGAAGGCTTTTGGCAAGTCCAGCCTGGACTTTACCTGCAGTAACAAGTTTTCTGTTATTCGTTTTATTATATTCTCCATGTTTAGTTACTGTTGTTGCTATGGCTAAAGAATCATCATGGGGATGGGCATTATTTGGAACTTTTGGCGCTTTAATAATGACTTATGTTTTATGTGTGATTGTTTATCAGATTATGTCATTGTTTGCTTGAATAGAATTGGGGTTGTTATGGGGTTGGATATGATACAGTCATTATCAAGAAATCAGCAGGAATATATCGAAACGATTTATTCATTATGTCTTGAAAAAGGGCATGCTCACTCTAAAGAGATTGCCGAAAAACTTAATATAAAAATGCCGTCGGTAACAGATGCTTTAAATTCTCTTTCTAAAACTAAATTAATAAACTATAAAGCAAGGCATCCTGTAACTTTGACTCCTGTTGGATTGAAAGTTGCAAAACTGCTTGCAAATAGACACCAGGTCTTATTTGAGTTTTTTTATGATATCTTAGATCTTGATTTGGATTATTCAGAAGAGATGGCATGTAGAATTGAACATACTATTGATGAAAAAATAAAAGGAAGATTAAAGGAATTTAATAAATATTTAATAAATTCAAAATCAAATATTATTGATAAATTTAAAGAACAGTTCAACAGCAAATAGGTGGAGCTATATATCTAAAACTAAATGGTTTTAGTCCCGCGTCTGCGGGATAGTAATTTGTCGGGGGTGATTGTAGCTGAATAAATTAGTCTTAGTCTTAGTCTTAGTCTTAGTCATAGTCTTAGTCTTAGTCATAGTCTCAATCCGACACAGATTGGGATCAAGACTAAGATAAAGATCAAGATCAAGATGACGAACTACCCCGAGAGCGTTTTATTACTCCAAAGATAAAGATCAAGACTAAGATCAAGATCAAGACTAAGATCAAGATCAAGACAAAGATTGGGATTGAGACTAAGAGTTTAAAACTTATAGAAATTCTTAGGAGTGAAAACAATTGTAATTTTGTAAGTTGTATTAGGACTATCCTGATCTTGAATAAAAGCTGGATATTGAAGAATCATGTACATGATTTATTTCATGTTCTCTCTTGACTGATTGAACGATAATTTTGGTATAGCTTTGGTTATATTTTTAACTCAAATAAATAAAAATAAATAGTAACGGGAATGTTTATGAAAGTTTTTAATCATCATGTTTATGAGTATAGAAAAGGGTTAAGAAATCTGATCTTATATACAACTAAGATTGATGATATAGAAATAATAAAGAAAAGATTGGAACGTATAAAAATAGATTATGAAGTCTATAAGCTTGGAGAAGCCAAGATTAATGTTTTTTTTGGGAATCCTGACTGTATTAAGATTATCAAAAGTATAGATAAGCAGAACTTAAATGAGTATACTCCGGAAGAAGATTTTATTCTTGGTACAATGCTTGGATATTGCAGAAAACAACAATGTACAAGATATTTGAAATTAAAAAAGAAAGCCTGTTCTAACTGTAGATTAGAAACTAAAATTTTAGAACTAAAAAATCGATAGTTGTGTCCTGTTTGTAAGCATTTCGAGGAACTTCATTCCCTTGTAAGAATTACCTTTTTTGTTGAGTTTGGGACTCCAGACTGCAATGCTGAATTCTCCCGGATAAACAGCAGCAATGCCTCCGCCAACACCGCTTTTTCCAGGCAAACCAACTTTAAATGAAAATTCTCCTGCTTCATCATAAAAACCACATAGCTGCATGATTGCATTTATCCGTTTGGATTCGCTTGATGATATAATTCGCTTTTTACTGATTGGATCTGTGCCGTTGGCAGCTAGAAAAAGAAATGCGCGTGAGAGTTCTCTGCATGTCATTTCTATTGAGCAGAGGTTGAAATAAACATCAAGAACATTAGAAATATGATTTTTGATGTTTCCAAAATCTTTCATTAGATTTATCAGGGCCATATTTCTGTACCCCATCGATTTTTCAGAATCAACTATTTGCCAACTGTAATCAATTTTAGGGTTATCAGTTATTTCTCTTATAAATTTTAGAATTTCTTTTTTAGGATTTTCAAGGTTACTGACAAGAATATCACAAATAACCAGGGCTCCGGCATTTATCAAAGGATTTCTTGGAATTCCTTTATCGTATTCGAGCTGGACCAGAGAGTTAAAAGGGGTGCCGGATGGTTCAACTCCAACTCTTTTCCATAAGTTTTCTTTTTCAAGGCTATAGGCTAATGTAAGAGCTAAAACTTTTGAAATACTTTGGATTGAAAATTTGTCTTCAGAATCTCCAAAATAAAAGTTCTTATTCTTGACTGTTGTCATGTGGACACCAAATTTATCAGGACTCACACTTTGCAGTTCAGGTATATAGGAAGCAACTTTGCCGATATTATCAATGTTTTGAAGTTCATCTGCTATTTCTTTAAAAATATTCTGATAGTTCATATTTTGCCTATGTTCGATTTTGTTTGAATTTTGAATATCAAATATCCTATATTGAATTCTTAAAATCATCATTAGACATTTATTATTCAACATTCATAATTCCAGCATGACTGTGTTGAGTTTACTAATTGCAATTGTAGTTGTATCGTACTGGTAAATCAATAGTACTTTTGTTTGGGATATCTGATAGTTAACTGTTTTCTTTGTGTCTCCTGCTGCGACAAAATTACTAAGGGTAAGCTTGCGGGATATCTGATAAAATTCCTTGCTGTTTATTGAATAAAAATGCTTGAATATCTTATTGTAAAGTTTAACATAATTTTACAAATATGTCTAATATTTTTTTAAATGGGGGGATTTGTTGTGGTTGCTCGTAATTTGATAAATCCCCATAACTAACTGTTGCTCTCTATATGTACAAAAATTACAATATACAAAACCCAAAAGATAAATAAATCTCAAACATCAAAAAGATACAAAAATTTAAAACAGATACACGCTAATTATTTATCAGTTAAAGTTAATAGGATAAGTAGTGATCATTTCTAATTTTAAATAAGGACATTTTGTTATCATACATAACTAAAATTCGTAATTAAAATAAGTGGGAGTTTTATGGAAGAAGAAATTAATGCCGGTCCAGAAATAAAGAACACAGAGAAAGTAAACACTAAATTCGGCTTTTTAAACTGGCTGGGGATTGCCTGGACTTTTTACTGGAGAACGTACCTGCTGACAGTTGTGCTCGCTATGTTATTTTTGATACCTTTAGCAACAATATTTACCTGGATGAAAATGTTGGATCCATCAAATGCTATTACATTATCAGTAGTTTTTATTATTCTGATTTGGTTGTTGGTTTGTCTTGCCTGTTACCTGGGAGCTATAATTGCTGTGAGATGGGTAGTGACTTTAAAGAGCAGGATATTTGCATTGCAGGTGTTAAACGAACAGAATAAGGAAGTAATTCCAATTCTTGAAGTTAAGAAAAGAGTTTGGTTGAAGCTTGGCTGGTCTTATCTATGGCGAAATATTATTCTGGTTACATTGGGAACAATTGTTTGTTTTACAATAATCCTGATTTTTAAATATGCACTTAACCTTTTCCAATCAAATAATTCTTCTGCTTTTACACATTCTATAGGTTACTGTTTACAATACATAAAATACTTAGTTATTCTGTCTATTATGCTTTTAATTAATGCTTTAAATGTGAAATGGTTTTTAAAGGCTAAACATAAAAACTTCAAAATAACCTTATCTGAAAATGTTTTATTTAAAGGAAGAAATCCATATAACTGGCTTATTGCCTTCCTCGTTTTTATACTGGTTTACAGTTCTTTTATGATCCATTCACCATATAAAAAGGTTATGACTGACCGTATTAATAGTGTTTTACTAACAAAAAATAAAAAAGAGTACTCCAGTATACCTAGAGCATTCACAAGAAAACAATATGTAGCTCAAATAATAAAATTAGCTAGAAGCGAACAAATATTATCTAGAGAATATTGTGGTGTTTTGTTAAAAACTTTTAAAGAGAAAAAAATTACAGATGAGGATATGCAGGAATTAAAGGGGAAAATTTATTATTTAGAGTTAAATAACAGAATTATGAAGAATATACAAGTCCCTGAAAGTATGAAAGAGATTGTTAAAATAAAAGAAGAATATTGTGAGTTTACAGATAAGACTATAGAAGTATATGAAAAAATTATTTCTCCTAATGGACCGACAAACAAGGATAAAATGGAATTTGGCGAACTAACAAATAGACAGCAAGTGCTAAATAGTAAATTGCGAAAATTATATAAGAAGATTAAATATTGAAAATGTTATAAAAAAGGAGAGAAAAGTTTATTATGTCTAATGATAATAATCCAATGGAAACCTTAACCCAGTCAGGTTTTGAAAAAATGGTTAAAACTCAATTCAAGAATCCTATTCTTGATCGAGATATGACAGTTTTTGACTATGGACAGGGTATTATTGACGGAATTAAGGAATATAAAGAAGTTTTGGATGAAACTCATAGTAAAACAGAAGCGACAGAAGCGGCTGCAGGAAAAATAAGTAAGGATATTGCTTTTTCAATGAACAATGAACAGTTAACAGTTCACCGATAACAGATTACTTGCTTTGAGCTTAGCTGTCTGAGTATTATATAAAGGATAATGTTCAGACAATTAAGTTTAAAACAATTTCTTTATCAACGAATGAAACAAATGAAGCGAAGTTTTTCCTGTTCGTAAAATTAGTTCAATTAGTTGATAGTTTTTTAAATTATACCTGTTGAGAAATAATAAATAAGGAAGGAATAAGGTTTATGGGGGAGGAATTTAAAGATAATTCTGCTGTTGATGTGGTTGAGATAGAAAACACTAAATTCGGCTTTTTAAACTGGCTGGGGATTGCCTGGGCTTTTTATTGGAGAACGTACCTGCTTACAGTTGTGTTTGCAGTACTATTTCTTGTACTGCTTAAATACACATTCTTTCTTTTAAGTGCATTTTTGCCTTCAAATCCGACATTGCCTGTCGTGTTTGATGTATTGAAATGGTTTCTTGCCGGTTTGGCCTGTTATTTTGCATCGGGTATAACTGTAAGATGGATCATAACATTGAAGAACAGGAATTTTCTATTACAGCTGACAGATAAAGCAGAGAAAGAAGTTCCCGTGCTTGAAGTTAAAAAGAGTATCTGGTTTAAACTTGGATGGTCATTCTTCTGGAGACAGCTGATATTAACTGTTCTGTTGGGTGTGGCTGTTATTGGTATTTTTGTTCTATTTAACTATATCGGAACATCAATGCAATCCGGCTTGAAAACTGTAATACGGTTTGTATTGCAAATGTTTAGTATTTTCTTAGCACTCATTGCCATGCTTCTAAATGTAAAATGGTTTTTAAAATCAAAACATAAGTATTATGATTTAAACATAATACAAAGTAATTACTCTATTCTAAAAAGAAATATCGGATTATTTTTTCTTTTTGTTGTTTCAGTCATTTATGCTTATTCGATGGTTTTCACTCCTTTAAATGGAATTGTTCTAAGGTTGATTAATCGAAAAAAAATAAGAGACGTAGAGGTAATTCATAAAAGAAATATTACAAAAAAAGGTTTAGATAAAACGTTTGTTGAAAAATTTTTATACATAATGAAAACCGAAAAAAAATTGATTTTAAAGTGGGGTGATTTAGGAAAGAAGAAAACTAAAAACAACGACAAACAAGTAACAGAAGGATTAATTAATATAATAAATAAATTAGAAAATTTGAATAATGAACTTGAATTGCTAAAAGCACCAGAAGGATTACAAGGATTTGAAAAAGAAAGAGAAAAATATTGTAGTGCTTATCATAAATATTTAGATGTTTGCAGAAGGTTATCCGAATCTGATAATCTAAAAAGAGATGATAATATAATAATGAAAGATATTCCTGATATAGAGAAAGATATGAGTCGTTCAGGAAAAAAAATGACAGAAATAGTAACAAGCTATATATGGAGTGCAATTAATACAGATTTTTTAGCAAAGGGGAAGAAGTATGGGAAGTAGTATTAAAGATGAAGCAACTAGCAGTTCTTTTGAAAAATTAGCAAAAATAGGATCAGGTTTAGATCCAAGTATTATTGATAGAGCTGACTATGGTTATGATGTCTACAAAGCCTATGAAGTGTATAATAATGAGATGAAAGAAACCGGTAATCAGTGAACGGTATAACTGATAACCGATAACTGAAAAGTCTATTGCCTTTTTTTTAAAGTGGGCTATAGTAGCATAAATGGTACTGTAGATTTACTGAAGTAATTTTATTTGTTCATGAGGGATTATTTATGGTTAATAAAAGGCTGAATGACGTAACCGGCGAAACGACAACCGGGGCAATACTCGAGAGTATTTCGGATGGTGTTTTTACTGTTGACCATAAAACCTGGAGAATTACTTCATTTAATAGAGCCGCAGAAGAGATAACGGGAATTGCTAAGGAAGATGCTCTGGGGAAACTTTGTTCAGAAGTTTTTCGTTCCAGTTTATGCGAGGATAACTGCCCTTTGAGAGCTACATTAAAGAATAGTACTCCAATAATAAATAAATCATGTTACATTGTAAATAATGATGGCAGAAGGGTTCCAATTAGTATTTCCACTGCAGTACTGACTACAGAGAATGGAGATATTATTGGTGGCGTTGAGACATTTCGCGATTTGACAGAACTTGTAAGCTTACGTAAAGAGTTAAAAGAACGTTATAGCGTTGGATGTTTAGTGAGTCATAGCCCGACAATGAGAAAAGTCTTCGATTTAGTATCGGCTGTTGCTCCAAGTTCCAGTACGATTCTTATACAGGGGGATACGGGGACAGGAAAAGAACTGTTAGCCAAAACAATTCATAATCTCAGTGATAGATCAAAGAAACCTTTTGTGGCTGTTAACTGTGGTGCACTTCCTGATACACTTTTGGAATCTGAATTATTTGGTTACAAGAAAGGTGCATTTACAGGGGCTGCTAAAGATAAGAAAGGCCGTTTTGCTGTTGCAGAAAAAGGTACTTTGTTTTTAGATGAAATAGGTGAGATAACGCCTGCTTTGCAGATAAGGCTTTTGCGTGTTTTACAGGAACGTACATATGAACCTCTTGGTAGTACAAAGTCAGAAATTTTTGAAGGAAGAATAATTGCTGCAACAAATAAGAATCTCTCAGAACTCGTAAAGCAGGGAATATTTAGAGAGGATTTATATTACCGTATCAATATTGTTAAAATAGAGCTACCCACCCTAAAAGAAAGAAAAGAGGATATTCCATTATTGATCAATCATTTTGTTGATAGTTTCAATAATATTCAGAATAAGCAAATTGATGGCTTTAGTGTTGAAGCTATTTCTGCTATGATTGCTTACAGTTGGCCTGGAAATATTAGAGAACTGGAAAATGTTGTTGAAAGAGCTTTTATTCTCTGTAGAGAAAATTTAATTGATGTTAAGTTTTTGCCGGATGATGTATTGGGTTCTGCTCAAGAAATCAAAGCTGGAACTTATGATATGTCAACCGTTAGGAGAACTACAGAGAAGCAGGCTATTTTGACAGCTTTGAAAAATAATAATTTTAACAGAGTAGCAGCAGCACGCGAACTAAATATACATAAAACGACTCTTTATAGAAAAATAAAAATATTTGGAATTAAGCTTCCTGAAAAAGATGGCAGATACTCTTGTGATTTATGATTGATCATACACTGTATTTTTTTCTATTATTTTGTTTTTATGAGAGAAGTTCTTTGGAGTGCGATGATTTGATTCATCGCTTTTAATAATGTTGGTAGTTTTATCATGTTGAATAACTGTAACCGACATACACCCTGGTAAGCTAGTACTATAATTCGCGAATAAACATTGATATAAAGTCGAATAAATCGACTTAAACCAAAGCGCAAAATCCAATAGGTTAATGTGGTGAATTAAGCTATACGATATGCATGGCAGTTGAGGACAACTGCCCTCCATTAGATATGAATTCTGAAGGGGTGGTTTGCCTTGGCGCAGGATGATCTCGCCGGCCACTAACATTCACATACAGAATTAAATCTTTCTTAATTCAACGGCATTGGCTAATAGGTAATTTGCCCTTTACTCTTTTGCTTTTTTATTCTAGTGTACACTCAAGCATTAAATATCTGTTAAAATTAAATATTGCAAGGGTAGGGCGGTTTGCAATGCTATCAACTTAGGATTTTATAAAAAATCAAGTGGAAATATAAATTTAATTTAAGAACTGTGATTCTGGAGGGAAACAGGCGATGCCTGACATGTTGAATAACGTGGTCGTTTCCGTTTCCAGCGTGCATTTTGCAATCAGCTCATTTAATAACGATTAAAAACAAAAGAGTTTTAACCACGGAGATAAGAAGAACACGAAGTTTTTTTTATCTTCGCATTCGCTCAGGTTGAGACAAACCTTTTTGAAAAACTTTTCTAATTTTTTTCTTTATGATCTTCGTGCGTGGTGATCAAATTTGGTTGCGGTTATGTTGCTTCTGGTTCTACGCTTAGTATACTTAACGCTACTGTATGTTTGGCGTAAGTTGCAATATTGCAACTATATGGGAATAGGTTGTTGTTATGGTTATTGTTGTGTATCATTATTATCATAAGTATGTTAGGGTTGTTTTGATTGGCTGGAATAGTTTTTTGGCACGTATTTTGCTTTTATAGAAAATAAATAAAGTAAATTGAAGAGGAATAAATAATAATGATAATAGCGTTATCTGTTTACAACAATAGAATTGCTCCTGTTTTTGATGTTGCATCACAATTAAGGGTTATAAAAGTTTGTGATGGGAAGGTTGTTGGTGAAGAACAATTTAATCTTCCTGTGGAAAAACCTTTGGAGAGAGCAATAAAAATTCATCAATTAGGAGTAAAACTTCTTATTTGTGGTGCTGTTTCAGAAGAAGCTAAATCATTTTTAGATATGTATAAGATAAAAACAGTTGCTTTTATAGCAGGAAATATTGAGGAAATTATCAGTTCATGGATTTTAAAAAAATTCTCTGCTGTTGATTATTCTATGCCGGGATGTAGAAAACGAAAGAACTGTGGACAGAGAATGAGAAGATGTAGAAGAAATAGAGATAATTTTAATGTTGAATAGCAATTACAGCTATTCAGAATATGAAAGGAGGATTATTATGCCTGGAAGAGATGGAACAGGACCAATGGGGCAGGGTGCAATGACAGGCGGAGGCTTTGGTGATTGCATGATGTCGGAAAGAACATATCGTTTGAATCGCAATAGGATTGGTTCTTTTGGAAGAGGACAGGGATTCGGAAGAGGTCGTGGAATATGTAGAAATTTCGGGAATAGATTTTTTGAACCAGGTTTAAGGCGTTTCAGAGATGAAGTAGTTTTTAGTGAAAAAGAATATTTGGAAAATGAATTGAAGTCTGTTGAAATGGAAGCAGGAAAGATTAAAGAAAGATTACAGAAATTAGAGCAGGATAAGGATTAATAACAAATGAAAATAGTAATTACAGCAATAGGAAATGATTTGAATTCTTCTGTGGACCCTCGTTTTGGTAGAGCAAAAAATTTTATAATTTATAACACCGAAACAAAAGAATTCACGGTAAAAAATAATACTCAGAATCTTAATGCGGCCCAGGGGGCTGGTATTCAGGCTGCACAAAATATTATTGAGACTGGAGCAGAAGTTGTTGTGACCGGTCATTGTGGACCAAAAGCATTTCGTGTTTTGAGTACTGGTAATATTAAAATTTATATTGGTGCAAAAGGTACAGTTCAGGAAGCAGTTAATGATTTTGTAAGTGGTAAGCTTAAGTCTGCTGAATCGGCTGATGTTGAAGGACACTGGTCATGATTTTAACAATTGCCAGCGGCAAAGGTGGTACAGGAAAAACCACCTTGGCCGTTAACTTATTTGAACTATTAAAAGAGAAGTCTGATTTGGAGAAGCAGGTTAGGCTTCTTGATTGTGATGTAGAAGCGCCGAATGACAACCTTTTTTTGAATTCAGATTTACCGAATAAGAAAACTGTTGTTGAAAAGAAGCCAAAGTGGATAGAAGAGAACTGTATTGGATGCGGGAAATGTAAAGAAGTATGTCATTATAATGCTATTGCGAAGATCTTTAAAAGTATTTTGATTTTTAAAGATTTATGTCATTCATGCGGAGCTTGTACCTATGTGTGTCCGAATAATGCAATTCAGGAAGAAGATTATGCTATTGGAGAAGTTTTTAGTTCCTCTGAAAAGTGTAGCCATTTTGTTGCATATGGATTATTAAACATTGGAGAAACAGCTGCACCGTCATTGGTAAAAGCTGTAAAAAAGTACATTGATGATAAATCTTTAAATATTATTGATGCACCTCCCGGAACCGGATGTTCTGTTGTAAGTGCTCTTGATGATTCGGATGCTGCAATTTTAGTTACCGAGCCTACCCCTTTTGGTTTGCATGATTTGAAATTGGCAGTCGAGTTGACATATAAGATGAAAATTCCAACAGGAGTTGTTATTAATAGGTCAGATGGTAATGATAAAATCATTTCAGACTTTCTAGAATCTTATAATATTCCTTTGCTGGGGAGAATCCCTTTTAATAGAAAATATGCTGAAGCTTATTCAAAAGGTGAAGTTTTAGTTAAAGCTTTTCCTGAGGTAAAGCAGAATATTGCTGAAATCTATCAAAATGTTTTAAAGTTGAATGGTAATGAATTTAATCTTGGAGCCGGATCGGTTCTTGAGGAATTTAATTGTAACGCGAAAGAACAGCAGGTTAATAAAAACTTTAAAGAGAAAGCACAACAGTCTGCACCGAAAGAAATAATGATAGTAAGCGGTAAAGGCGGTACAGGCAAAACAACTATCAGTGCAGGTCTTGCTGTTTTAGCTGGCAGGGATTGTAAAGATAATAAAATATTTGCTGACTGCGATGTTGACGCTGCTGATCTTCATTTACTATTAAAACCGGAAGTTTATCATAATAATGAGTTTTCCGGAGGAACACAGGCAACTATAGCACATGACGATTGTATGGCGTGTGGCAAATGTCTGAAATATTGTAGATTTGATGCAATTATTCCTTTTGAGAAAAAATATAAAATTGATATGCTGAAATGTGAGGGATGTGGTGTATGTTTACTTGTGTGTCCTGTTAAAGCTATAAGTGAAAATGAGAAAATTAATGGTAATTGGTATTTAGCTGATACAGAACACGGGAAAATGGTACATGCAAGGCTTGGTATTGCAGAGGAAAATTCTGGTAAGCTGGTTTCTGCAGTAAGAACTAATGCAGCTAAACTTGCAGAAGCTGAAGATAGAAATTTGATTATTGGCGATGGTCCTCCCGGAACAGGCTGTCCTGTTATTGCATCTGTTACCGGAATTGACACAGCTTTGGTTATTACTGAGCCTACGGTGTCAGGTATACACGATATGACACGTATTTTAAAGCTGATTAAACATTTTAATGTAGATGCAATGGTAATTGTTAATAAAGCAGATTTAAATCTAGAGATGGTATCTAAAATAAAAGAAACAGCAAAAGAATATGGTGCTGATGTGATTGCTGAAATTCCGTTTGATAGAGCTGTTAATGATGCTTTGATTGCAGGGAAAACCATAATCGAATTTGGAAAAGGGGCAGCGTGCCATGAGATTCAAAAGGTTTGGGAAAGATTGAATAATTAAAGGGGGAGCGGAGTAGGTTTTTCTTTGTCCTTAATTATTTAATTTTCGAATTTTAACCTTTTTATTTATTCCAGTGGTTGCTGGTAGGACTGAGTCTGAGCTGGGTATAATTTTGAATGCTGAATACCAACTATTTAATATTCATGATTCCAGCCTGTCTTAGGTCGTTTTTAAAAGATATAGCAAACGTTGTAACCTTGGTATTTATCCAGGCTATTAACCTTTTCATTCAGTATCCAATTAGAAATGAAATGTTAGTGAAAGTTTTAGTGTAGAATGAATAGTTTAGAGTTTGAACATTTAGGCTTTATTAAAGAAGCAAATGCCTATGGAGGTTTTAGAGGTATCTGCGGAGATGAAATAGAATTTTCTCTGGTTATAGAAGATAATTTTATTAAAGATATTAAGTTTTGTACAACAGGATGTGATTTTACAAAAAAGTGTGGTGAAGCTGTTGCTTCTGAAGCGGAAGGGAAAAATCTTAAAGAGGCTTTGGGAATAAATCCTAAGTACATTCTTGAAACAATTAAGGGGCTCCCGGAAAATCATACACATTGTACGATACTTGCCGTAACGGCTCTTTATAAAGCTATTGCAAATTATCTATGGAAAAGAAGTTAATAATTATAATTAAGGAAGTAAAACATGTCTGGTAGCTCATGTAGTAAATGTGAAAATGAAAGCTGCTCTGCAAAAAATAAAATGAATAATGAGACGGCTGCAGAATTTGTTGATAGACAAAAACTTAAGCAGAGTATGTGTAAGGTGAAGCATAAAGTTTTAGTGCTTTCAGGAAAAGGAGGAGTAGGGAAAAGTACAGTTGCAGTAAATCTTGCAATGTCTCTTGCTCTAAAAGGCAAAAAGGTAGGACTGGTTGATGTTGATATTCATGGACCAAGTATACCAAAGCTTTTAAATTTAGAAAATGTGAAAATATTCAGCGATGATCAACATATGTATCCAGCGGTTCATAGTGAGAATCTGAAAGTTATTTCTGTTGGTCTTTTTCTTGAGAGTCAGGATGATGCTTTAATATGGCGCGGTCCTAGAAAATTTGGTCTGATTAAACAGTTTCTCAAAGATGTGGAGTGGGGAGAATTAGATTATTTGATTTTCGATTTACCTCCGGGAACAGGGGATGAACCATTGGCCATTTGCGAATTGATTGGAGATCCTGATGGTGCTGTAGTTGTTACTACACCACAGGGGGTTGCAATTACAGATGTAAGGAAATCAATAAATTTTTGCAGGAAATTGAATCTTCCCGTTTTGGGCGTCATAGAAAATATGAGTGGATTTATTTGTCCTAAATGTGGCGAGCTTACCAATATATTCAGTAAGGGCGGTGCAAAAGAAATGGCTGAAGATATGAATGTTACTTTTTTAGGTAATGTTCCTATTGATGCAGAAATAGCTAGGAACGGCGATTTAGGAACACCATTTGTATGTAGTGAAAGTAGTTCTGCAACTGCAGCAGCTTTTAATAAAATAGTTGAACCAATATTAAATTTAAATAAGAGGAGCTAATTATTATGAAAATAGCAATACCAACAGCTAATGATTTACTTTGTATGCATTTTGGACATTGTGAGGTTTTTACAATTATTGATGTCGATGTTGATTCGAAAAAAATAGAAAAAATTTCAAAAGAGATTCCGCCTCCACACGAACCTGGTGTTTTACCTAAATGGCTGGGTGATATGAATGTAGATGCGATTATAGCGGGTGGAATGGGAATGAGAGCGCAACAGCTTTTTGCTGCAAATAATGTGAGGGTTTTAGTTGGAGCCCAAGGTGGAAAACCTGAAGATATTGTAAAAGCTTATTTAGATGATAGTCTGGTAACAGGCGATAATATATGTGATCATTAATTTTGTATAACGTGGTCGTTATTTAATAAAACTTTAGAAATAGCCCATTATTTCAGAATCATAATTAACACCTTTCATGTTAATAAAATGTAACATATACTAAGCTGTAAGTGTAAAATTTAAAAGTGTTTTTGGAAAATGTGTTGTAAAAAGAAGTTGGATGTTTATTTTGTGAAAAAATAAGAGTTTATAAAGAAATGCTTAATTAAATAATTGATGAAAGAGGTTATAATTTATCTATTGATATAATTTTATAGTATCTAAAGCTAATTAAGCTATAAAAACTGTATTTAAAAATGTTTTAGCCGCCCATTTTTATGGGCGGTCATAATATTTAAGGAAAAATAAATTTTATGAAAACATATTATGAATGTATACCGTGTTTTCTTAATCAGACGGTACGATGTCTTAAGGATGTAAAACCTCAATATAGAGAAGAAATAGTACGTAGGGTTTTACACAAAATAGGCGATATGGATTTAGCAACATCTCCTCCGGAAATGGTTACGGAAGTTTTTGCTATTATTCAGGAGTATACAGGAAAAATTGATTATTATGCTGAAGCTAAAAAGCATTCAAATGAATATATTTTGAATATGTATGATGAACTATCTCAGATAATTTACAATTCAGAAGATCCTTTTGATACAGCATTGCGCTTGGCAATTGCAGGAAATATTATTGATTTTGGTGCACAGCATAACTTTTCTGATGAGATGATACATTCAAAAATTGATAAAGTTTTGGTAGCTGATGGAATTGATTCTGCAATGCTGAAAGACAAAATTGCCAAGGCTGAAAATATTCTCTATGTTGGGGATAATGCCGGTGAGATTGTTTTTGATAAGTTGTTTTTAGAACATCTTCCGGTAGAAAAAATTACTTATGCAGTTAGAGGAGAAGCTGTATTAAATGATGTTTTGATGGAAGATGCAGAAGAGGTAGGTCTAACTGAATTATTGTCAGTTGTCAGTAATGGTTCGGCGCTTCCAGGAACTGTACTAAAGCATTGTTCAGAAGAGTTTAAAGAGGTATTTAATAAAGCTGATTTGGTTATATCAAAAGGTCAGGGCAATTATGAAACAATGAGCGGTCTTGATAAACATATAATATTTTTGTTAATGATAAAATGTCCTGTGCTTGGAAGAGATATTGGAAGAGAACCGGGTAGTTTTATTGTTTTAGATAACAAAGATATAGTAAAATAAAATATTATTATAACAAAATAAACTTAAGTATTTAAATAAACGAAGAAAGGTTTAAATACGTATTAACCAACATCATATGATGTGTTGTCGCATAAGTTGGCAATAAAACTTCTTCATTAAGGAAAACTATGTATTCGACTATTGTTGGAACCGGAAAACATGTTCCAAAACGGAGAATTCCTAACGAACATTTCTTTAGTTATGAATTCTATAATGAAAATGGTGAGAAAAATCAAAAATCTGGTGAAGAAACTGTTCAGAAATTTGAGGAAATAACCAATATAAAAGAGCGTAGGTATGTAAATGATGATGTAGTAACATCTGAAATTGCAACATATGCGGCTGAAGATGCTCTGGAATCTTCTCAGATAGATAGAGAAACTCTGGATTATATAATTGTTGCCCATAATTTTGGTGATGTGCCTGTTGATAATAGACGAACAAATATATTGCCGTCTTTAGCAGCAAGAGTAAAGCATAATCTAAAAATTAAAAATCCAAACACTGTGGCATATGATTTACCTTTTGGATGTCCAGGATGGGTTCAGGGAATGATTCAGGCAAATTACTATTTGAAATCAGGTGATGCTAAGAGAGCTCTTGTAATTGGTGCTGAAACTCTTTCGAGGGTTTATGATCCTTATGATAAAGATTGCATGATTTATGCAGATGGTGCAGCTGCAACAATTTTAGAAGCTGTTGACTCAGATGAGCCGGTTGGAATTTTATCACATCATACCAGATCTGATACACTTAATCATGCATATTTACTTTGGATGGATAAGTCATATAATCCTGATTTTAAAGGAGATGACCTATTTTTAAAAATGCAGGGGCATAAGCTGTATGAGTATGCTTTAAAAACAGTTCCGTTGGTTGTCAAAGAGAGTATTAGCAAGGCTGGATTACATTTAAATGATATAAATAAAGTGCTTATACATCAGGCAAATGAAAAAATGGATGAAGCTATTCTTAAGCGTTTATTCAGATTATACGGAGAAAAAACAGTACCTGAAAACGTTATGCCTATGACAATTTCTTCTCTTGGAAACAGTTCTGTAGCAACAGTTCCAACCCTACTGGATATGTTATACAAGGGTAGGCTTAACGGGCATAGCTGTCAAGAAGGAGATATTTTAGTGTTTACTTCTGTAGGCGCCGGTATGAATATTAACTCGATAGTTTATAAAGTTTAGTTTTTACAAGAGTATCGATTATTACAAATAAATGGATATAAAAAGTATAAAGAAAAAGTTGCCTTCAATCCCTGATGTTATTGGACGAGAGTTTGCTTTAAACAGTGCGATTCTAATACCGTTAATTGAGATTGAAGGTGAATATCACATTTTATTTGAGGAAAGAAACGCTAAAATCAGACAGGGGTCAGAAATTTGTTTTCCAGGAGGGAAGGTAGATAGTAATATTGACTGTACATTTCAGGACTCTGCAGTAAGAGAGACTGTTGAGGAGTTAGGTTTACCTAGAGATAATATAGAAATTCTTGGCTGTTTTAATACTTTAACATCTCATATGGGAGTTATTGTTAATACCTTTGTAGCTGAGCTTAAAATTAGTTCTATTGATGATTTAAAGCCTGCTCCAAATGAAGTCGCAAGAGTTTTTACTCTTCCTGTTTCGTATTTTAAAGAAAATCCACCGAAAACGTATAAAATACGTATTGAAGCACAGCCTTCGTATATTGATGCTGATGGAAATGAAATAGTAACCTTTCCATGTAGAGAGTTAGGTCTTCCTGAACGATATCTCAAACCATGGGGAAACAATAACCATAGGGTTGTTGTCTATCAGACAGATAAAGGTGTGATTTGGGGGATGACTGCAAAAGTTGTATTAGAACTTATTAACCTGATATAGAATCTGCGATGCTTGAACTGAATAAAAGAAAAGTCGATGATATAAAGGAATGGTTTTTCAAGTATGTAAATTCTTTTAAGAATGATGATCTTGAATTACTAAGGAATATTGAGTTAAAGGAGAAACATTCCTTAAAAGTCTGTGAAGAAATCTTAGCCATTGCATCATTTCTTAAGCTTAAAGAAAGTGAATTTTATCTAGCTGAAATTATTGGACTCCTTCATGATGTTGGTCGTTTTAAACAATATTCTGAATTCAGAACTTTTGTAGATAAAAAGTCCGTGAATCATGCGGATTTAGGTGTAAAAATTCTTAATGAAGAAAGGGTATTATCCAGCTTAAGTGATGAGGTGAAAAATATAATAATAAAATCAGTTAAATATCATAATAGAATTGAACCGCCCGATAATGAAACTGAAGAATGCTTATTTTTTATTCATTTAATTAGAGATGCTGATAAACTCGATATTTACAGGGTAGTTACAGAATATTATACTGAGAAAAACAATGGAAATGTAAATAAAGGCATTGAACTTGATTTGCCGGATTTGTCCTGTGTTTCAAATGAAGTATGTGAGCAACTGCTGGATAAAAAGCCAGTAAGTTTTGAGAATGTTAAATATTTGAATGATTTTAAGCTTCTCCAACTAGGCTGGGTCTTTGACGTTAACTTTTATTTTACATATAAAAGCATAAAAGATAGGGATTATCTAAAACAGATAGCTAAGACAATAACGGAAACTGAGAAAGTAAAAACTGTAATTGAGTTTGTTATGAAATATGTAGAAAAAAAATTAAGAGTACCGGTAATCGATTTCACTAAATGTAAGAGATGTAAAAAGTGCATTGATGTTTGTCCGAATAATGCAATAAGTATGTCATTTAATAATTGCTGTGCAAAATGTATTAAGTATTGTTTAACTATGGAAGTTCCATGCCATCCCAAAGAGATTATCTTTAAATATGAAAAATGCGACTCATGTGGACTATGCGTGAAAACGTGTCCCGAGGATGCTATTTACTGGCATGAGACAAGCAAAATGATTGATGATAATTAAAAGTTGTTTATTAGATAATTATTATTAATTGTTGTTAAGCATCTAAATGAGGAAGAAGTTATGTCAATAAAAAAAGTCGGAGCATTAGTAGTTGTAATAACTCTTTTTTTTATACTTGCAGGATGTCTCTCAAGACCTGTCATAAATATAGATAATCATCCTGTTCCTACTACATTTAATGGAGGTCAGCTTAGTTTGAATCAAGTTGCATCTGCCATTAATCAGGCTGGTACAAAACTAGGATGGGTAATGACTCAGAAAAAACCGGGATTGATTAATGCATTTATAAATCTTAGAGGGCATTCAGCTGAAGTAGCAATTACTTATAATCAGACAAATTACAGTATAAACTATAGTGACAGTTATAATATGGATTATAATGGCACTACTATAAACCATAAATATAATGACTGGATTGAAAGGCTTGGCAGAGTTATTGATATTGATTTGATGAAAGTCGCAAATCCGGATAATACAATACAATAAGTTGTTACTTATTATTAATTTATCTTATCCTTTAAAATAAAAAAAGTCTTTATTATGACTTGAAAAAAAGGAAAAGTGTTGTTAATTACAGATTCATTTTTTTAGATTTGTTTTATTATTCGATTTTATTGAATAGTAATATTGATAAGTAATTAAAAGGATAGGTAATATCATGAAAATCAGTGCTAGAAATGCTTTAAAAGGTAAAGTTGTAAACATTACTGAAGGTGTTGTAAATGATGAAATAACAATTGAGCTTCCATGTGGACAGCAGATTGTTTCAATTATAACAAAAAATTCAGCAGACAATATGAACCTTAAAGTAGGTTCAGAAGCTTATGCAATAGTTAAAGCTTCAAATGTTATGGTTGGAGTTGAATAAATTCTGATTTTTTGAAAATATTTTTAAGCCTGTATTAAAGCCTTGGTTTTATACAGGCTTTTTTTGTGGAAAATTCGATTATGACCGCGATCAAAATACTATGATTATGGTTATGATTATGATTAAGACTAAAAAAGGGAATATGATTTATGCCTGAAGTTAAATATATTGGTGTGGTTCGTTCTGAATTTAAGACTATTGAGAATATGCCTGTACAGGGAGCAGGTATTTCAAAAGGAAAAGGATATATTGAAATAGCTGATGAGTATTTAGAGGGAATGAAGGATCTCGAAGGATTTTCTCATTGTTATGTAATATTTTATCTTCATGAAATGAGTGAATATTCTTTATCAGTAAAACCTTTTTTAGACAAAGAATATAGAGGTGTATTTGCTACGCGTTCTCCTAAAAGACCTAATGCAATTGGTTTGTCCATTGTACGAATTGAGTCTGTAAAAGGTAATAGAATATATTTGGATGAAATAGATATTCTTGATGGTTCGCCTGTCCTTGATATTAAACCTTACATTGCACAGTTTGACGGAGTCGTATCGGAAAGAGATGGATGGTATGAAAGAGGTATGGACCCTAAAAATACCTTATCTGATAATCGATTCGCATAGCTTTGTATTTAAATAAAAAAAGCGTATTAAATACAAAGCATATTAAGAAACATTCTATTTTACTGAAGTTTTGCGTAGTGATTTAGCGTATGGCAGAATAGTTACTACCAGAATTGCAAATGGTATTAATGTTGCATATCTGAAGCCTTCAATTCCTCCTAAGTTTTCGATAAGATCTCCAAATACCCTGGCTCCGGCACTTGATGATATTGCAAAAACAATTGTCATTACTGTCATAAGCAGTGCCTGTTTACCTTCTGTTGTTTTATTTAATATTGCTGAATTTAGAACAGGAACACTTGGCGCTAGAAAGAACCCTATTATTGGTAGTAATAACGCGGATATAGGAACATCCAATAACGTTTTAATTTGAGTTGCCGGAACATATATTGTGAATAATATTAGAACAAGAAGAATAAATCCAAAGAGGTAATAGAAAAAGAGAAGTTTTTCCCATTTTATATATTTTAACAGGAATGCTACTAATATTCGGCTGAAACATATAATGAAAAATGTTAAACTTGCAATCCATACGCTTAAGCTTTTAGGAACATGTATTGCAATTTCATAAAACCCGGCCATCCATGCCATTATTCCGCACTCAACAAACTGCTCTACAAAATATATAAGAATTGCTGCAATAACTATTTTACTTTTGCAGATTCCTAAAATATCTAATACTTGCTGCTTAAAAGGTAGGTTTTCTTCTTTTGCAAGCTTTGATTCATCAAGAGGGGTAAGACACCATAATATTGAACTTACAATTGCTACGCAGCCAAAAACAGCCAAAGAAAGCATCCAGTTATTTGGAAGAATTTTTATGAAAAAGCCCATAATCCACATTCCAATAGTGTACCCTAACATGAAGGTAGCTTCTGCTATGGATAGAAATGAAGCATGCTGTTTCTCGTTTTCAGTCACAAGCGAAACAGCTGCATATATACAGACTTTCATTCCAACCAGTGTAATTCCTACACCTATTAAAAATAGTTTTATCATCCAATATGTACCTACAAAGGGGCATATTATACTTAAAGTTGCCATTAATCCCATAATTGTTATTAAGGTTTTTCTATAGCCTACTTTAAGGATGTATGAAAAGGCGATAAAGGTAATTACAACCAAAGTTAAATTCTGATATGATTCCAGTGTGCCTGCTGATGCCGGAGAAACTTTAAAATATGAGACTGCCTGCATTATAAAAGTTGGAAGTGCAGATGCAAATAAACTCATTGACATAACAGTAAAAAGCAAAAGAATTTTTAATTTTAAGTTTGATTTCATTTTGCTATCTCCTTGTATAGTTCAGGTCTTCTCATTGGGTTTATTACTTCCTCTTTCTTCCATGATCTTACAATGGACAGATCTACATTAGCTGAAATGTATCCAAAAGAGTCATTATCTGTTAGTTCTATCAAGTTTGCTTTAGGGTCTAGGATAGCGCAGTGGCCTCCCATCTTACACTTTTCTGTAAAGCCTAAGTTTGCTGACAATACATAATATTGATTAAAAATAGCTGCTCCTGTTAGACGTCTGAATGTATATTCCCAGGAAAAGAATTTTGGAACAGCAGATATTACAACCAGAATTTCTGCCCCTTTTAGGTTATGAATTTTAGTAGGTTCAAGGAATGCCATGTCATAGCATATCAATATTCCAATTTTTCCAAATCTAGTATTGAACGGCTCTATTTTATTCCCGGGCCTGAGAAATGTTTCAGTCCAGTGAACATGTGCTTTATCATAGTGCTCTAAAGTATTATTTTGAGGATCATAAAAGTATGCTCGACTGTATAATTTATTATTTTCCTGTTCCAGGCATCCTATTACAATGGCTTTATTATATTTATCGGCAATTTCTTTTGCTTTGTCAAATGAAGGCGTCAGGTTAATCCAGTATTGAGCAGTATTAACAGCTTCGGGTTCATTCTCAAGATAAGGTATGTTTTTAAGTTCAATTTTATTACCGTGAGTTGCAAATTCTGGAAAAATATAAAGATTGCTTTCAGGGTTTTTGCTTATTGTTTCTTCTATCTGATTTATTACGGAGAATGTAGAACCAAGTTGTATTTGTCCTATTGTCGTTTTAAAAGTGATATTATTTTCCTGTTGTTTATTGTTCATATTCATTGTTTTACCCCTTCCTTTCAGTTTAAAAACTGCTAATGCTTATATATTTGATAATATGGGATAGAATTTAAATAACAACCCATTTGCTGAGAAAAAAATAGCTCTTACTAAAATCTCTTTATAGACTTTTGAGCTTTTATAAATATCTTATAGTAGTTATTTTTTATTATAAGCTAAACTAAATAAGCTCTCTAAAAAGCAGGTAGGTAGCCTGAAGAAATAACTGATAAATGGTCGTAGTCGACTGTAATAAAATGTGTCAAAAATAGAAATAGTTTTGATATAACCTATTTTTTTTTACAGGGTGATATGAAATTTAATGAGCATAGAAAAAATTTAGTTGATACTGCATACTCAAAATTAATATCAAGTTTTAAGGAAACAGGAAATTATAATAATGAGTTTCTTAGAAGTTCTCTCCTGGAGACTGAAAACTATTTAGTTAGAGAGATTTTTCAGGAGAAATGGAAAGGTGAAATTATCCCTGAATCATTAAAACATAATTTCAGTTTGGATCATCTTAAACTTGAACTTTATTCCTGGAGGAGAGATAATCCTTTGGTGCTTCCGCTGCCGGAGTTCAGAGCAGAATTAAGTGGCGTAAAACTAGGAATAGCTGCTGTGCTGGGTGGCATGTTCGCTATTATCTTATTTTTTATTGCCTGTCTATTAATTAGCATGTTCAGTCTTACATTCTTAAGTGATAATTTATATCTGTTAGTCTATTCGATAGTGGTGCCTCTTGGATGTGGATGTTCAGTCTGGTTTGTCTGGAGTTGTTCGAATAGCAAAATTATGAGAAGATTGGTTATGTCGTTCCTTGGACTGTCTGCGTTTTTCGAAGTGGTATGTTTGGTAAACAGTGCCAAAAGTCTTTTTTCTATTTTCAGGAGTAGAAATCGCGGATTTCTTTTTTTTCTTAGACTCCCGCTCTATCTTATTGTAGCTTTTATTTTAAAAAATACGGTAAAGAAGCCGAATTTAAATAGTGTAGAATATAGAGAACTAGTAACAGCAGTTCTAAATATATGGATAATAATGATTGTTCAGGCTGCAAGGTTAATCGTGTTATCTGAAAACTCTGATAATAAGGAATATGAACTAAATAAAATTAATGCAGATAAACTTCTGGAGTATATTTATAAATTATATTATTCAGAGACAGAGAATCTTCCTGTGGTAGCATCAGAGATTATATCTTATTTGAAAACTCAGGGGTTTGAAGGTGTTGATAAGATTCCTTCATTTATTTCAAATAATTCTCCAGAACAGCAGAGTTTTATCTGGGAAGCTGGTTTAGATACAAAATATGAAGCTTTAGGAGTTGTTGAAGCCGGAGATAAAGTTTTGGTAGAGTCTGTCCCTATTATAAAAGACGGTGAAATTATAACCAAAGGTATAGTAAGGAAAATAAGAACTTAATGGATAATAAGCGGGTAAAAATAATCGGTATTGATTTTGGAACAGCTAATACCTATGTTAGCGAGTTTTCTTTAGAGCCTGAAACCGGTGAGAAAGTACGTGCTATTGATTTTGGTTATAATCAGGTAGGAATAATACCTTCTTCAATTTTGTATAGAAAAGGGAAGTCGACAGTAATTGGGAAGAGAGCAGAAGATGAGTGGGGAGAATCAACTGTTCAAGAAAAATTAAACTATACATTCAAAACACATTTTAAGCCGGATATTGGATATGACTCAGAAGCAGAGAATGATGCGGAAAATTTTCTTAAAATTTTAATTGATGAATGTAATAAGAGATATGTTGATATCTTTAATGAAAATAATCGGATAATTTTTGGTATGCCTGCTGAAACGGACTCAAAGTATAGAACCGTTTTTGAAAGAGTGATTAAATCTGCAGGAATAGAAAATTTTCAAACGATTCATGAGCCTGTTGGCGCATTAATACATCATCTGCATTACGGTGATATCTCTCCTTATGATGCAGAAAAAGGTATACTTGTTATAGATTTTGGTGGCGGGACCTGTGATTTTTCATTTTTGAAGAACCTTGAAGCAAAATGTGTATGGGGGGATACATCCTATGGAGGGAGGCTTTTTGATGATCTTTTCTATAGCTGGTATAAGGAGCAGAATCCTAAAAAAAATCGAGAATTAAAGAAAAACAACAGCGAATATTATGTGCATTGGGTACTTTGCAGGAAAGCTAAAGAATATTTTTCAGATGTAATGCATAGTGATAAGAAAGATTCATTTAATATCTCATTGGGAAATATTCAGAATTATGGAGTTTTAAAAAATATTACCTGGGATGAGTTTCTTGAAAAATCTACAGAGTATATTCCTGATAAGAATTTAATTAATGATAAATTTTTATCAGGAACCTATAATAGTGCTGACTGTATTGAGAAAAATAGAGGAAGTATTGATTTAATTAAATGGTTTGAATTTATCCTGCTAGAAGGTTTGAAGAAGAATAATATCAAAAAGGAAGATGTATCGAAAATTATATTGACTGGAGGCAGTAGTCAGTGGTTATTTGTAAAAGATATAATATTTAAAATATTCGATGTTAAAAATAATGATACAAATTTTATTTTAAGAAGCCAAAACCCTAAATCAGCTATTAGTGAGGGGCTTTCGGTTCTTCCTTATTTAAAAAATAAACTTGAAAAAACATCTAATTCTTTGAAAAAAGATCTTAATAAGTTTGTAAATGATATTTTAATTCCGGAAATAAAAATGCGGTTAATGGATTCTTTCAATAATCTGGCAATTTCTATCAGTAATGAGTTTTTGAAATGTTTTGAAAAAAACATAAATTATTATAGGGATAATGGGGGTAGTGTTGAGTGGTTTGAAACTAAAATCAGTAATGATTTTTTAATTCTTAAATCAAATCTTGAAGAATCAACGAAAGATGATATAAAAAGCATTAATCAAGGAATTAAAGATTTTGTTTTTTCTGAAGTCAATAAATGGTTTTCTGCTCATGGGATAAAATATTTTGGGCGAACATATGAAGAAACAATAAAGCTGCATAATATTAAAAATGATGGATTCTTTGATGCATATTCAAAACTATATTCGATTATAGAATATTCTATTGAATGTATGTTTGCTGCATTTCTTGGCTCAGTATGCGGAGGGAAAGGGCTTGCTCTTATTGCTTCCGGTCCTCACGGCTGGATAGCCGGAGCAGCAATAGGATTAGTTCTCTCTTATTTAGTTCTTAGATATGGAAGAAAGCGTACGAAAGAACAATTAAAGAAAATCAGTATAAAACCTTTCGTCCTGAAAATTATTTTAAGGCAGTCTGTAATTAATTATTTAATTTCAAAGCAGAGAAAAAAACTTCAAAAGCACGTTAAAAATAATTATTCAGATATTTTCGGTTCTTATGAAGAGAAAATCAAATCTGAACTGAAAGCTAATATTAGCAATGTTATATCCCAATTAACACTTTTGAATCAAATTTGACCCTGCAATTACACAAGCCTCTAAAATTACTTTCGAGCTTATGCTGGATTTCATGATTGGACAGAACCTAACATTAATATTGTAAAAGAGTCTGAAGTTATAGAAATGTTCTGGGGAGGGACAAACAGTCTTATGCCTGGTTTTAGTGTACAGGTTCTTGCACAGACAAGTATGGATTCTCCAAATAATCTACAATATTTAGTTGATGATCCTTCAAAATTAATCTTTATGGTAGAAAAAACAAAAAATCTTTTTTACCAATTTGGCAGGGCTATTTCAAGAAACATTTTTAATGTCTAACTATAAGTGATTTAACACTTATTAATACTAATAAAAAAAATATTTTTTTTACTATAAATGTCTCTTTACTGTAACATTTTTATCGCAAAGCGATTATGTTTGGTAGCTTCGGATTTTAATCCGGAGTTAGGAATCTCGCTACAATGCACCGCAAAGCGGTGTGGCAGATGTCTTTACAGCACCACTTTGTGGTGCAAATTTTGATATGTATTAACAGGTTTCAGTTATTTTCTGATTCCTGTTTTTTCTCTATTACTTCCTCAAGTATATTTACTGCATCTTTGACTAGTTTATGGCAGATAATTTTATGATGAGCTCTTTCTTTTACAGCTTCTTTATTTGCATATTTAATCAATAATTCTTTGCAGTCTGTTGTACCGTGTTTTTCTTTAAATTTTTCTGCTAATTGTCTGACCATTGCGTATGAGCCAAGCTTCGTTTCCATATCTTTAGGCTTTGTATTTCCGTATTTCATTCCTATTACCATAAAAGCACCGGTCAGAGCGCCGCATGTTTTACGTAATCGTCCCATGCCACCGCCAAAAGTTGAAGAAATCTTTTTTGCTGTTTCCATATCTAAACCAAGTTCTTCGGCATATGCCATTAAGACAGACTGTGCACATGCATAGCCTTCAAGAAAAAAAACTTCAGCCTTTAAATCTTTATCCATTGATATTTTCCAGTATTATTTTTATTGTCAGTAAGTTATAATATATATCGAATTTATCTTTTTGCATGCAGATTATTATAGATGGTATAATTTATTTTTTAGGCATTTATTGAAGGGGGAGCGTCGGATGAATGATAATATTTTAGATAAGCTTAAAGAGACAGAAGAATGTCTGTTTATAAATCCAGTAGTTAATTTAATAAAAAATATGGATGGAATCTGTAAGTATTCAATTGACGATATTTATGAAGCAGAAGAACGGTTAATTCGGTTTGCTCCTTTATTAACTAAACTTTTTCCAGAACTCGAAAAAACAAAAGGGATTATCGAATCTGAAAATATCAAGGTTGAACCTTCTGCTACGGCTGGATTCTATGGTCCTGTTGCTTTGTTGAAAAGTCAAAATCATGAACTTATTCGAAAAATGAAAAATGCTACTCATATTTTCTGGACCACAGGAGGTAGCATGGTGCCTGATGAAGATTACAGAGAGTTTTTAAATAAAAGTTTACTTTAATTGTTTAATTTCAAATATACTGGACATTTCCCTTTATAATTATTATCTGTGTATTCAAGAAGTGCACAATTTACCTTTATTTTCTGTGTTTTTATTGTGGTTTTCTATGGAATAGCGATATGATTCCTTATATAATCTTTGATAACACATGTACTTTTTAAACTTTATTATTTAAGGATAAAAGATGATAAAATTGATTAGAAATGGAGAAGTTTATGCTCCAGAGTTTTTAGGAAAAAAAGATATACTTATTGTCAATAATAAGATTGGAATGATAGCAGATAAAATCGATCATATGCCATCTGGTTTTATTTCTGAAACAATTGATGCAAAAGGAAAGATCGTAGTACCTGGATTTATTGATCAGCATGTTCATATTATTGGTGGAGGAGGGGAAGCAGGGTATTCCTCCAGAATATTTGAGACTAAACTCTCAGATTTTACTACAGCAGGAACAACAACTGTGCTGGGGCTACTTGGAACTGATGGAACCACAAGAACACTTGAAACACTAATGGCTAAGGCCCGTGCTCTGGAAGGAGAAGGACTTACTACTTTTATTCTGACAGGTTCTTATGAGTATCCGTCTCAGACTCTGACAGGAAGTGTAAGAAGAGATATAATTCTTGTTGATAAAATTATTGGCACTAAAATAGCTATTTCTGATCATAGAGCCTCATACATAACAAGTGTGGAGTTGATAAAAGAAGCCTCAAATACTCGTGTTGCCGGCATGTTGAGTAAAAAGCCAGGTATCCTGACAATTCATGTTGGAAATGGGAAAAGCATGCTTGATCCTATTTTTGAAGCAATTGAGAATTCTGAAATACCTATTAAACATTTTATTCCAACTCATGTTAATAGAACAAAAGACTTATACAAACAGGCACAGGAGTTTGCTAAAATTGGTGGTTTTATTGATTTTACTGCCGATACTTCACCTACTGCCCATGATCCACAATCAGTTAAATCAAGTGATGGTATTAGAAGAGCTGTCGAAAATGGTGTTAGTCTCGATAACATGACTATTAGTACTGATGGAAATGGTAGTTGGTCATTTTATGATGAACATGGAAATCTAAAGAAAATTGGGGTGTCAAAACTGAATAAAATGTATCATGAGTTTAAAGATTTAGTATTTAAAGAAAAATTTAGTGTATCAGATGCACTGAAACCTGTTACTTCAAATGTTGCTCGAGTATTAGGGATTTATCCGAATAAAGGATGTATTGCGGAGAATAGCGATGCTGATATTTTACTCTTGGATGATAAACTGGATGTTTCAACTGTTATCGCTAAGGGGCAGATGATGGTGAGAGAGCGTGAGATTATAAAAAAAGGAATGTATGAAGAATAATCTGTCAGATATCCTGGATTTTTCTAAATCAGTTGTCAGCATGCCAAACACTGTAGAACAACTGTCTGACGATGAACTTGCTGAAAGTCTGTCTGAGTTTCCGGAGATATCTGCTGGAAGTCTTATAATTGTTAATGACCACCAAAGATCAACTCCGACATATAGAGTTGTAAATGCCTTGAGAAAAGCTGGGAAAATAAGACGTAATTTGGATTTTCTTATGGCAACAGGAACTCATTTTCCGCCGTCTCTAGATGATTCGGTCAAGTTGATTGGAGCTGATAAGAATGATAAAATATTATTTCATAATGTAAACAGAGATGTTGATTATAGTTATGCAGGAACTACTTCGCGTGGGACTAAAGTACTATATAATAATGTAATTGATAACTATGATAGTATTATAACAATTGGAAGTGTTGAACCTCATTATTTTGCAGGATTTACCGGAGGTGCTAAATCTCTTTTACCAGGTATTACGGCATTGGAAACAGTCAGGTTAAATCATAGATGGGCGCTGGATGATAATTCTTCGGTAATGAGAACAGTAGGAAATCCTGTTTTTGAAGATATTTGGGAAGGAGCTGGATTGATTTTCCCTTTGAAAAAAATACAGAGTATTCAGCTTGTTAATCATGGTTCTTTAATTTTGGGGCTGTGTTCGGGCGGTCTGGAAAAAGCATTTAACGGTGCAAAGGAAATTTCAGAGAAAACTTTTTGTAGAGAAGTTGAAAGAAAGTTTGATAGAATAATCTCGTTAGTAGAATCTCCTTTAGATATGAGTATTTATCAGGCACAGAAAGCACTGGAGAACAGTAAAAAGGTTTTAAGAGATAATGGTTCTTTGGTTTTAGTTGCCAGTTGTAATAAAGGTATTGGGAATATGAGCTTTTATAATTGTCTTAGTAAATTTGAAAGATCTGACGATGTTATAAAAGGAATATCTTTTACAGATTATTGTTTAGGAGAACATAAAGCTTATAAATTTGCTGAAACAGCCTTAAAGCATAAACTTTATTATGTTGGGAATTTGGATGAAGATACTGTGTCTAACGTTTTTATGAAAAAAATATCAGAGATTCAACTGGCTGATTTGTATAATAAATGGGTGAAAAATGGAGATAGAATCCTGATTGATAATGCCGGTGGTTTTAATGCATTTTATTTGGCATGATTATTTTTATTTTGTATATAATGTTGAAAGGAGAATGAATGACGTTCTTGAATTTTCTATTGGATAAACAGATTGCAGAAAGTATCAAAGATTATATTCTGATTAACTCTGATCAATATATTGACATTGGTATAGAGCGTAAAGAATTGGAATCTTTAAACTATAAACTTTTTCGATATATTGATTCGAAGGAGTTGATTACAAAACCGTTTAGCTTTTTCTGGAAAAAACTAAAAGTTTTCAGTCCTAATTCGATTCATGTACTTGCGTTTGCTGCTGAAAGCGATGATAAATATTTAGGAGATCATCTTTTTAGGATGGGCAAATATAGTGCTTTGTTAGCTGAAAAAATGGGAGTTTCTAAATGGATAATAAATAATATTGCTAAAGCTGCTCCTTTACATGATATTGGAAAATTGGGAATTCCTGATGAAATTCTTCAAAAGCCCGGAAAACTGACTAATAAAGAGTTCGAAAAAATACAGGCTCATTCTGTTGTTGGTGCTAACATTCTTATGGGAGCCAGAAGTGAGATTATGCAACTGGCTTGGGAAATAGCCTATACCCATCATGAGAAATGGGATGGTACAGGCTATCCTAACGGTTTGAAAGGTGATGAAATTCCTGTTACCGGTCAAATTGTGGGATTACTTGATGCATTTGATGCGATGACTTCAGAAAGACCTTACAAACCTGTCTATCCTGATGAAATAGCATGGGATTATATTAATCTTGAAAAAGGAGAACAGTTTTCACCTGACGTAGTTGATGTCTTCTTAGAAAACTATGATGAGTTTATAAAAATAAAAGATGAAATATAAATTCAAAAGTACAGTTGATAAAGTAGCAAATCTATTACTTGATTCGAAAAGAATTCTTTTTATAACCGGAGCCGGTATTTCTGCTGATTCAGGGTTACCTACATACCGTGGTGTAGGAGGTCTTTATGATGGTGAATTAACGGAAGAGGGATTTGCTATAGAAGAAGCTCTTAGTGGTGGGATGATGCAAAGAAGGCCTGATATTACATGGAAATATCTCTGGCAGATTGGAGAAGCTTGTCATGAAGCGTACCCAAACAAAGCCCATGAAATTATTGCTGAAATACAAAAGATAAAGTCTAATACATGGGTGTTAACGCAAAATATTGATGGTTTTCATTATGATGTCGGGACCAAAAATCTTATAGAAATTCATGGTAATGCTTTTTCTCTTTTTTGTTCAAATTGCGGTAAACCAAAAAAATATCAGGAACTGACAGAAGAATTTAAAAAAGAGTTAGTTTTTCCTCCAAGATGTCCTGAGTGTAATGGGGTGATTCGTCCTAATGTTGTGCTTTTTGGTGAACAGCTCCCATCAAAAGAAATAAATCAGCTTTATCGTTTATTGGACAGTACAATTGATTTGATTATCAGCATTGGAACATCGGGAGTCTTTCCATATATAGTAGAACCTGTGCGAATTGCAAATAATAGATATAAACCTTCTGTCGAAATAAATCCATCAAAAACAGATATTTCCTATATGTTTGACTATAGAATAGAATTAGGGGCAGCTGAAGCTATGAATCAGATATGGAAGCATTTACAGGAATTTTTATAGTTCTTAAAGAATGATTACCTTGACTTTTTCTTTTTTTAAAAACTCTTTGTCATTATCAGGAATATTATCTGATATCAAATAGTCTATCTCAGCAGGATTACATATTTTTGTCAGTGCTGTTTTTTCAAATTTTGTAGAATCTGTTAAAATAAATGCTTTTTTACTTTTTTTAATGATGGCAGCTGCAGTTTCTGCCCGAAGCATGTCTTTGCTTGTAAATCCTGTTTCTATAGAGAAACCATCTATTCCTATGAATGCTTTGTTAAAATTGACCTGCTCAATGCATAAACGGGTTAATGTTCCGACAAGACTTTCGCTTTGATGCTGGTATAAGCCTCCCATAACAATTACATTGATTTCCTTACAATGCCTTAGTTCACGGGCAATATAAGTATTTGATGTTAGTATTGTAATATTTTTTTTCTTAGTTAGTTCTTTTGCAAGTAGAGTATTTACTGAGCCTGATTCGATAAAAACAGTTTCCCCGTCATTTACAAATTCTGCTGCCTTTTGAGCTATTTTAACCTTCTCTTCATAGTTGAATACCATTCTATTGGAAATTCTGTCTGATCTGTTGAGGACTGCTCCGCCATGTATTCTTTTGAGCAGTCCCTGTTTTTCTAATTCCCTGAGATCCTGCCTGATAGTAACAGCAGATACATTCAGGGAATCGGATAGATCAATAACAGAAACCTCATTGTTCTGAGAAAGAAATTTTAATATTTTTTTATGTCTGTCATTCATAGTATGATGAATACCTATTTTTGTGTCTTTTGATAACTACTTAAAAAATTAATATTGATGTTTTCCAATTTATCTTTATTCGTGATTCAATGTTATTATATACAATGTTCATTTTGCGGCTTAGCCGCTTTGGAGTGCGATGACTAGATTCATCGCTTTTAATAATGCCGGTTCCTCCGGCATAGTTTACTTCATAACACTTGATATCCAATTAAGGCACTGTTCAGCCGAATCTAATCGGCTGAAATCAAAGCTGCGAATCTAATCGCAGCACTCCAACTGATAGCATGCTCTAAGATAATATTTTTAGTTCCTGAAACAGTTCTTTTACTCTTTCTTCAAAGGGTAATGGCAGTTTAAAACCAAGTGATAATAGCTTATCCATGTTTAAGTGGCTGTTCATTGGTCTTGGTGCATTGTCATTTGCTGAGACATTTACTTTTAATACTTTGGACATATCTTTATTGGTAATGCTTGCAATAGTCTTTGCTATACAATATTTTGTTGTTTTATCCTGTCCAGAAAAATGGTAGATACCTGCAGCATCTTTTTCTAAAAGGAACAGTGCTGCTTCAGCAACATCTCCTGTATATGTCGGATACCTTACTATTAAGTCATCCATTTTTGATTCGTTTTCTGAATTAATTGCGTTCAAAGCTGCATTTAGTACATCAGATGCTTTTAAACCGGCTCTTATTCCATAAAGAAGCGGTACTCTTAGGATGCAGAAACTATTTGAAATATTCAATAATTTTTCTTCGGCCATATCTTTGGTTTTGCCGTAATAATTTATTGGATCTTTATGGGTATCTTCTGTATAAGGAGGATTATTTCCCGAGAAAACATAATCCGTAGAAATAAAGATCATTTTAGCATTTCTTTTATTAGCTTCCAGAGCAAGTTGTTCTGCAGCCCATACATTTAATCTATATGTTTCTTCCTGTTTGTTTTCGCATTCATCAGGTTTACGCCAGGCTGAAGTATGAATCATTGCATCCCATTCTTGCTCGGCTAATTTTCTGATACCTTCTTCTGTTGTGATGTTGGCTGCAATATAATCATTTCCTCTTTCAGAAAAGCAGGCTTTAACTGTTTCAATTCCCCTTTTTTCAAGGGCATAAATTATATCAGACCCCAATAAGCCGGTTGCTCCGGTAACTAAGATTTTCATGATTCAAACTTTCTGTGTTTAATTGCTGTTTTCCATATTTAACAATATCTGAATTAATGCATTCAAAGGAATTAGACAGACACCATCTGTCTCTACATTACTTTGTGCTCAGTTTACATAATGGAAAATGTAGAGACACGCGATGCGTGTCTAAAACACTGAATCAGACATTCTTTTTAGTAATTTCTTTAGTTAAATTACTGTACTTTATCTATTTTTCAATTGTTTTCATCCATTGCGATGGCAGCAGCTCCGATAACTCCGGCATTACCCTCAAGTTCAGTTAATCTTATCAGCATTTCATCGTGCATCATATCTTTTACACGAAGTTTAAATTTATCTTTTATTTGTGATACAAATCTATCACCCAGCTTCATTAAACCGCCGCCAAGAATTACAATTGGTGGATTAAAAATTTGAAAGATATTGTATAACCCTGTAGCAATATATTCTGCATATTCTGCAATAACGGTTTTACATAATTTATCATCTTGGTCTAATCCAATTCTTATCATATGTCCATCGAGTTTACCCGAATTGACATCTTCGATTGTAATGCAGTCAGATGTTAGACCTTTTTCTAAATGCCTCTTAACTGCTCTGTTTAAGAACATTCCACAGGAACAAGCCATCCAGCAGCCTTTATTTCCGCATGTACATTCTAAATCACTGCTGTGATCAATGGTCATATGTCCAAGTTCTCCTGCTGTTCCGGTTATGCCGCGGTAGAGTTTATCATTAATAATAAGACCACCGCCGATTCCTGTGCTGACAGTAATAAAAATTACATCACTGAATGCGCTGCCTGCTCCAAATTTGTATTCTGCATATGCCTGGCAGTTTGCATCATTGTCTACAACAACATTTACTCCAAAATGTGCTTCCAATTTTGCCTTTAAAGGATAATTTTTAAATCCCTTTAAATTTGATGTAGTAATTACACAGCCTTCATTAAACCTGACATGTCCCGGAAAACATACACCTATTCCGCTGAGATCTTTTATTTGAATTTTATTTTCCTTCAATAAGTCATTTGCAAGCAGGTAAATATGTTTAACGAGATCATCTTCATTTTTATCTATATGATCATATACAATATTTTTTGCTAATAGTTTTCCTGTTTCATCCATTAAAGCTACTGCAAGCTTTGTTCCACCGACATCAACACCAAGAGATATTTTTTTATCTGTATTCATTTTAACCACCACTGATCTTTCATATAAAAACGAATTAAGGAATTTTGATTTAGGTTTTTGTGTTAGGGTTATGTCGTAAATAAAAGCTTTTGCCTAAAACTTAAAACCTAAATCTTAAAACTTTTTTTGATTATAACGTATGTTCTGTTCTTGCTATAATATCATCCTGTGCATCTGGAGAAAGTACAGTAAAGAAAGCAGAATAACCTGCAACCCTGACTACAAGGTTTCTATATTGTTCCGGATTCCTTTTAGCCTTAAGAAGAGTTTCTCTGTCTACAATGTTGTATTGTACATGCCAGCCCTTGAGATCATTAAAGAATGTATCAAAAATTGAAACGAGTTTATCTTTATTTTGTTCCGGTTTGATTGTTGCAGGTGAAAGCTTCTGATTCAGAAGTACACCACCAGTTATTCTATGTGTTGGCAATTTAGATACAGATTTAAATACAGCTGTTGGGCCATGTATATCAGTTCCTGATGATGGAGAACATCCTTCTGCAAGAGGTGTGCCCGCTTTTCTTCCGTCAGGAGTTGCTGAAACTACTGCTCCAGATGGTACGTTTGCAGAAATACTTGATGTGCCTGCATAATATCTACAGCCGATTGGACCGCGTCCATAACGTGTTGTATGGTATTTTTCTATTTCATCAATAAAGTAACCGTAAGCTTCTTTGAGTAATTCATCAACATAGTCATCATCATTTCCGAATTTGGGTGCATAATTGAGCAGTATCTGTCTTATTTTTTCTCCTTGAACACCTGCAAAATTACTGATAAGCGCATCCATAAGTTCCTGTTTTGTTATTCTCTTTTCTTCAAAGACAAGTTTCTTAATTGCAGCAAGAGAGTTACCAAGGTTAGCTATTCCAACCTGCAAACCGGAAACAAAGTCATATTTTGATCCGCCTTCTTTAATTGTTTTACCTCTGGCAATACAGTCATCAACAAATGCAGAACAAAGTATATCATGAACATTTTCTTCTATAGCGAGGTCTACTGCTGTATCAATCATTACAGTAGCTTTTGCATAATACTGTACCTGTATTTTCCAAGCTTCCATAACCTGATCAAAACTTTCAAAATCTATGAAATTTCCATTGCCTTTTTTGAATGTTTCACCGCTATTCATATCTTTGCCGTTACGCAATGAAGCAAGAAATACCCTCATGAAATTTAAGAAGCTCATTCCTGTGCATCTGTATCCCCATTTTCCAGGAACTGCTATTTCAATACATCCTATTGCTGAGTATTTATAAGCATCTTCTTTTTCAACACCAAGTTTTAATAATGATGGTATAACTATTTCATCATTGTTGAATGCAGGCATTCCAAAGCCTTTTTCGATAACCTTAAGACATTCTTTAACGAAGTCTTTATTAATATTCTTATGATATCTTACAGATAGGTTTGGCTGAGTTAACTGCATTTCTCCAACAGATTTTAAGATTATCCAGCTCAATTCATTAACAGCATCTTTACCATCAATGGTTTGTCCACCGATTGTAACATTTTGGTATAATGGGCTTCCTGCTGAATATCTTGTATGCGACCATGAACGAATTTTATTAACTGAGTATAGTTTACACCAGAAATTCTTTAATAAAACAGAAGCAAATTCAGGAGTTAACTGTCCAGCTTTAACATCATTCATATAGAAAGGATAAAGGTATTGGTCTAAACGTCCGAGAGAAACAGAGTGTCCATTACTTTCTATCTGGAGAACTAACTGAATAAAATAAGTTAACTGTGCAGCTTCATAGAAGTTATTTGGTGTATTTCCTGATATATTTCTACAAACTTCAGCAATCTTTTCAAGTTCAGCTTTTCTTTCTTCTGATTTTTCTGCAGATATTTTTTCAATAGCTAAATCAGCATAACGCTGAATGAATTTTTTTAATCCATTTAAACTTATTCTTACAGCATCATAGAACTGTTTTCTTTTTACATCTTCGAGATTTGTGAAATCTAAAGTAGCTGCAGTATCGTTTACATATTTAAGATATCCATCTAGCCCCATTTTAAGTATTTTTTCAAAATTTACTGCTATGTGTGCATCACCTGACGTTAAGTTTCCTTCAGCTCTTACTAATCCTGTTTCATGAACTTTATACATCTCTTCTGTCATATAGGCATAACCTTTATCGAGCATGGTTTTGCCTTCCCAGTAGGCGCAGATTTCTTTAAGGTCATCTTTATCCTGTTTAGTTAAATAAAATGCATCTCCGGGTCTTTTGTCAAACTCGTCAAGTTCTTTCATTATCCAGTTAACAGCATATTCAGGGAATATTGGAGCTGCTCTAAATTTTGAGGCCTGATTACCAACAATTAATTCGTTATCGTCAATAAAAACAGTCATTTCAGTTAGAGTTTGATATAAAGCTATTGCTCTTTTGATTATCAAAGGTTTGTTTTCGTTATTTCTATAAGCTTCTGTATATATTTTAGCTCTTTCAGTACATATTGTTGATTTTGTACGAATTAGTTTATCTTTCATTTCAGCTAAACGTTTATTATATTTTTCTATAGTTGCAGTATTCATTTTTCTCTCCCGATTATTATAATAAAATTTCTCCGTTTAAATTTCTTTCATCACACAATTTTAAGAAAGCATTAAGTTTCTCCTGTGGAATTTCAGTTACTTCTTCCTTAAAATTGAACTCTCTAAATAAACTTTCATATTTGCCTTTGCCGAAGCGGTGATAAGGTATCAGGTCAACATCTTTAATAGTTCCAAGTGATGCGGCAAAGTTCAGAATATCTGTCATTTCTTCTATTGAGTCATTGAATCCCGGTATGATTGGAATCCTAAAACGGACTTTAACATTGGCTTTAGATAGTTTTTTAAAATTATCTAAAGGTAAATTAACATTGCCTCCTGTAAATTTTTTGTATTTGTCAGCATTTGTATGTTTCAAATCTGCTAAAATACAGTCAATTTTATCCAGATTTGTCTCAATCTTATGCCAGTCAACATGGAGACATGTTTCTATAAAAACACTGATGTCATTATTTTTTAGTGCTTTAAGTAATTCTGATAACAATTCAGGCTGTGCAAATGGTTCTCCTCCTGATATAGTTACTCCTCCGCCACTTTGATCATAAAAAGCTTTATCTTTCAGTACTTCAGTCATAATTTCATCAACACTTTTAGCTTCGCCAACAACGCTCAATGCTCTGGCTGGGCATAAATCTCTGTATTTAGCTGATTCAATTTTTTTTGAACTGTCAATTGAAATTGAATTGTTTTTTAAAACAACTTCTCCGTTTTTGCTTGCGTTTATACATTCCATACATGAAATACATTTGACTTTTTCATACATTAGCTCATGGTCAAAAGATTGACTTTCCGGATTACTGCACCATAAACAGCGAAGTGGACAGCCTTTGAAGAAAACAACAGTTCTTACTCCGCTGCCATCCTGTGTTGCAAATTTTTGTATGTTAAAGATCATTCTATCACCTCAAAATTTCGTGAGTTATAGGTTTAAGGTAGAAGGCTTAAGGATACCTAAAACCTCTTACCTGCTGCCTAATAGCTTAAAAATTATAAAGCAAAATCGTTTTCAAATACTTCCCAGTCATTTTCAGGATAAACTGCTTCAAGGTATTTTTCTGCAACATCCAAAGGAAGAGTTAAATCAGGAACTCCTGCGAGTAAGAGTTTATTTGCTGTGCTTACTTCTTTTATACTTGCAGCGAGAACACGTGTCTTGCTTTCAGGTATATTTGTTAATTGAACCATTTCAGGTATTATTTTATCAGCATCTATTCCATTATTTTTCATTCTGTTATAATAAACAGCAACATAATCAACTTCACACATTATTGCTGTATAACATTGCTCTAATGAATAAACAGCTGTTGCACATACTTTAAGGCCCATTTCTTTTAATGGTTTGACATATTTTGCTGCTTCAGATGAAGTCCATGGCAGCTTTATAGTAAGTTTGTTTGGATTTAATTCACCACTTGTTATTTTTTCTTTTAATATTTTTAGCCATTCATCATTTTTTAGGCTGCCCTGTATGAAGTTATCGCTTTCAGTTGCAGCAAGGCGTTCAACAGCTTTCTTAAAGCCACAATCTTTTCTATCTCTTTTTACTATAGTTGGGTTAGTGGTTACACCATTAAATATTGGAAGTTCTGCTAATTTTAAAGCTTTGTCTGTAAATGAATCTATAAATAACATTTTATCACCTCTTTTTATTAAATTTTATATCAAGTTTGTTAACCGTTTATTTGATGTTAGTAAATATATTCACTTTCAAGTGAAAGTCAAATAAAATTCGAACGAAAGTTGAAGAATAAACAGAAAAATTATGAATGTTGCCTGTAAAGTTATTAAAAAGGGAATTAAGCTTTCATTTGAAGGAGATGTTCAACTAATGTTCTTCGAAGTCTGAAGCCCAGTCTCCTAAGTAGGTTTTTTCAATTTCTCGCCAGTTTGCTGTATGAATAATATCTAATAGTTGAATATTAACCTGTTTTAAAATATCAGAGCCAATTTGGGCAGCGAGACCATAGTCCTGTCGATATTTGGATAATTTGATAATCTCATAGTTATCACCAAGCTTTATTCCATAATATCTGAGCATTGGTAGGTCATAAATAATATATTTAACCTTAGCTTTATCTAATGCTGTTATCATTTCTTCGCATGTATTGAAGTAGATTGGGGTGATATCATTTTTCCTTAATGCTTTATCTGCTGTACTGTTTTTAATTGTAGCAATCTTATGGTTTTTTATAGATGTGAGAGTTACTTTTTCTCCTTCAGAGGCGATAGTTAAACTGGATACAAAGGCAGCAGTGAATGATGTCAGTATTATTACGCTCATAAACATCCAGATCAAGCTTATTATTCGACCACCGACAGTGCGTGGAGATTTATCACCATATCCAACTGTAGTCATTGTTACTGCAGCCCACCAGAATGCAGAGCCTAATCCGGTGTGTGGTTTTCCTGAAAATTCTTCATTTTTCTTTCTTTCAAAAAACCATACCCCAAAGCCAGCCAATAATAAAACTGCAATTAGTAGGAAAATAATTTTTAAAAAGGTGAAAGATAGAAATTTTTTTAATACATCCATCCATGGATTTTCATCTTGAAGATAAGCTATCCCTAGAGAAGAAGAAATAAACGGTTGACTGAAAGTAAGAATTTTTTCCCTTTCAGAAGTAATCGTAATACCAGCTACACCAACATCATACTTTTTTTCACTTAATCCTTTTAAGAAGTCTGTTAAGGTAGTTTCGTAAAATTTATATTCATAGTTGAGATTATCTGCAATTTCTTTCCAGAGTTCAATACTTAACCCTTTCCATTCTCCTGTACTGTCTTTAAACGAAAAAGGAGGAGACTGCCGTGTAGCAACTTTTAATACTTTACCTGAATTTGATGCATTTATTAGAAAGCATATTAAGATAAAGAATATAGTAAAAGTCCCAATGACAGTCCATCTTTTCATATTTAAATTCCTTTACAGTTATTAATGTGTTATATTGAGGTAGTAGGTGTCAGTTCTCTATCTGTCACTTTCTGTGTATTGCATATACTCATTATCATTTTCAATATGATGACATGGTCAGCTTTAGCTGAGTCTATGTCAATTTTACAGCATGGTTAATAAATATCTTAATTTTAAACACTTAACATTATATTGAATAATTATTGTACATGCAATACTTACAGTATAAAATCTTAATATCCGCCGCCAAGTTTTGTGTCACCGCTAAAGTAATCTTCTAATTTCTCTCCTGAATCAAGGATTGCTTTTGCTTCATCAAGAATTGCAATAGTTGCTGTAGCGCCAACTCTTGTTACCCCTAAAGAATGTACTTTCAGTAAATCTTTAAGAGTTCTTACTCCGCCTGCTGCTTTAACTTCTATTTTTGAATTAGCATTTTTGCGCATTAGTATAAGGTCATTTTCAGTAGCTCCGTCATAAGAGTACATTCCATTTTTCTGTTTAACAAAACCGTATCCTGTTGAAGTTTTTACGAAAGCAACATTACAACTGTTACATATTTCACATAACTTGATTATGTGTTTATCTTCAAGGAAGTCATTTTCAAATATAACTTTAAGTATTGCTCCTTTGGAAATTACTGCATTATTTATTGATTTGATCTCATTTTCAACATAGTTCCAATCGTTTCCAAGAGCTTTACCAATATTAATAACCATATCTATTTCTACTGCTCCGTCATCACAGGCGTTTTCAGCTTCAGCTATTTTTGTTGAAGTTGTACTGTTTCCATGTGGAAAACCAATAACTGTTCCAACTTTAACATCTGTCCCTTTTAAAAGTTGAACAGCCAGTGGAATGGCATAAGGTTTAATGCAAACAGAAGCTGTATCATATTTCTTTGCTATTTCACAGCCTTCTTTTAATATTTTATCTGTCATTGTAGGGTGAAGTAAAGAATGATCTATCATCTTTGCCAGGTCATGTAATGTAATTTTCATTTTGATTTCTCCTTATTAATAATAAATTTAATCCAGAAAATCTGGAATTCATTAATTACGATTTACGATATATTTTTTTAATTTTTCGATATTTACTATCGCATTTATAAATATCAATTGCTTGATTTAATATCTAAAATTTATACTGGAAATAAGCTTTTTTGAATGTATCTTAAAGCATAAATATATCTATTTGTGCAAAAGATAGGAATTGTTATGAAAGTTAGAAAAGATTATTTTTATAGATCCTCAGGTTCCAGGCTTGTTTTTGGAGTAAAACCTTATTTTCTTGATTTTCATAAACTGGATATGAATGGAGATTATGAATATCCTGTTCATATTCATTCTAATTATGAACTGATTATTGTGGTTAACAGTTCATATTATTGTGAATTAAATAAAATTGAACTTACTTTAAAACCAGGAGAATTTCTTATAGTTAAACCGGGTGATTGTCATCAGGATCATTTATATGATGGTCAGTCACACTATGTTTTGCATTTTGTGCTTAAATCAGAAAAATTTGGAAAACAGGCTGACATTAAGCTTTTTCACAACGAAGCGATGCCCGGGGAACAGATTGGTAAGCATGACATTGAATCATCATTGAAATTGTTAAATGGACTGGCATATGAATCTATAAATTCTGATATTTATTCTGAACGCATTCAGGATGCTTTACTTGAAGTCGGTTTCTGGAAGTTTGTTAGAGAAATTCCAAAACAGGTTTTGTCTGAACATTTTATTGTTATAACTAAAAGCATAGAATTCCAACAACGCCTTTATAATGTTTTCGATAAACATTATAATAGTAGCTTAAATGTTGAACGAATGGCAAAGCAAATGGGTATGTCAAAAAGAAATTTATGCTATTATTGCAAAGATCTTTTGGGAATAACACCTGCAAAAGCCCTAACAGCATATCGTATGAGTAAAGCTTTAGACCTTCTAGGTGATAAGAGCTTAAGTATACAGGATATAAGTGATAAACTGGGGTTTGAAAATCCTTTCCATTTTTCAAAAGTTTTTAAGAAAATTTACGGAAAATCCCCTGCAAAATATAGAGGAAGTTTGTAGAATTATACAATTTTGCAAATTTGATATTTTATTAGACAAAAAGTGATTTTTGTCTAAATGCCTACCTATTTAATACAGAAAAATTGCTCAATAAATATTCTTGAATATTTTACAGAATCATGAGCGCAGTTTTAAAATTATTTTCAGGCTTTAGAACCATAATAGATATATCTATTATTAATAATAATCAATTGAAAAAAATTAAATAAATCGGTTTAGTAGTTTTATGAAAACATGTAATAAATGTGGTGCAGATATTGAAAAAAATGAAATTTTTTGTAGCGAATGCGGAGCTAGGCAACATGAAATAAAAATATAACCTGAAAAAGTGAGTTAAAACTCTCTTTCAATATAGATAACCTGTTGAAGTGTAGTATATTATATTAACGACCAAGTAACTATAATTACTAACTCAACAGGTTAAAAATTTATGAACATTAAAATAGAGCAGACAAACGAAAAAATCAATAGCATTGGTGGATTAGCTTTGATTGGAAGACAATTAATGAAAATAAAATTTTCAAAAAATATCAAAAAACTACTTAAGGGAATGAATAAAAGATCTGATGCTATTTTGAATTCTGATATACTTTTATCATATATTGGTCTTTTATGTATGGGAAGCACAGCTTTTGAAGACATAGAGGAATATCGTACCAACACTGCATTTAAACGTATGCTTGGCATAAAAATTGTCCCTTCTTCCGAAACCCTAAGACAGCGCCTTGATGAGCTTGCTAAGCTTCCTGAAGTTTTTGATATACTATTGGAAATGAATTTACTTTTGATTAGAGAAACTGTTCTGAAAGAAACCTCCGTTACCGGTATGAATCTTATTGTACTTGACATAGATGCATCGCCTATGGATAATTCCGGCAGTTCTAAAGAGAAAGTAGGTAATACATATAAAAATTTTATAGGGTACTGTCCTGTTTTTGCATACATTAGTGAAAACGGTTATATGCTGAACTGCAATCTACGACCCGGTAAAGATCACTCTATGGCAGGTGCAATTGAATTTACAAAAAAATGCCTTGAGATAACAGATAGACTTGGAATTACAGATAAAATTCTCATAAGACTTGATTCCGGTTATGACGCAGCTGATTTAATAGAGGTAATCAATGACAGATGTTATTATATTATTAAAAGAAACCTTCGACAGGAATCAAAATACTACTGGCTTGATCATGCTAAAAGCCATTGTTCATGGGAAAAAATAAGAGAAGGTAAAATTCGTTATACCGGCTTTGTTGAACATATCAAACCTGCTCAAAGAGAAGACATGCAAAATATTAATGTTGTAATTGAAGCTTTTGAAACTACAATCAGCAGAGAAGGACAGCATTTGCTAATTCCTGAAATTTATATAAATACCTTCTGGACTAATCTTCCACTTGAGCCTGAAGAGGTAATTGAGCTTTATCATATGCATGGAACTTCCGAACAGTTCCACAGTGAATTGAAAACAGATATGGATGTAGAACGCTTGCCATCAGGAAAATTTGAAACAAACAGTCTTGTCCTTCAACTTGCACAAATATCATATAACCTGCTAAGAAGAATCAGTATAGATATTGTTGAATTTGAAACAGTAAATGTTTCAAGAAGAAGAATAAGGACAGTCCTTCTTAAAATTATTTATTCAGCATGTAAGTTTATTTTTTCAGGAAACTATTACAGTTTAAAGTTTGGTTTGGACAATAAGTATTACAGGGCTATAAAAATATTGTATGCAAAATATGCATAAGACAAAAAAATGGAAATTTATATTTATCGATAACTCTTAAAGCTATCGGAAAGGAGAATACTGTACAAAAAAGCTATTCTTGTAAGATTTACCAATAAAATAAAGACTGAAATTCTCAAAATTTGAAAATTTTGGTTAAAATTTAAGAAATTCTAAAAAAATATCCTGCAAAGCAACTAAATCGTGGATAAATTTTCATTTATGAAAATTATCTCACGGATTCAGGTAGAAGATAATGATTTATTGAAAAAGTTTAATGCAACAGGAATTAAACAGGATATAAATGTAAACTCTTATCCTGAAACAGCAGAAATACAAATTAATAATTTTTTCGAACCTCTAGACTCTCTACAAAATAATTTTACTAGCGAATCTGCTATTAATGAATTAGGTTCTGACTGTAGAGCTTTTAATGTAGAATGGAATACTGGTTCGTCTGTTTTTTTTGGCGGATACTATGTCGAATCTTCAGTTTAGAATTACGCCGGTATCAAATGATGCAATAAAAGCTGGAAATTTTAAATTTTTCTTTAAATTTCCAGCTTTTAGAGAATGGAAAAAATATGACCTAAGAATTAAACGTATTACAGCTAAAAGAAATATTAATATAAATTTTAAGCCGGATAATGATATTTATGGAGATTGCTATGCTGATTTTCATTTTACCTATTCAATAGGTAAAGACATATACTGTTTTGAACAGCAAATTCTACTTCATATTCATGACAATGCTCATAGTGTTTCTTCTGCTATAAACGGTGGTCTTAATATAAGTATTGGCTCTATATCACAGGAAGGTAAAGCTGGCGACCCTAACCTAAATCTTTTAAATGGATTATATAATTCAGGCAAATCTTTGTATAATAAACTTTCATCTCTTAAAAAGGATGATTGCTGGCAGCCTCTTCAACTTTTCCAGGCTATTCCGCTGGAGAGTGAAATCAAGACGATCAAGAAAATGTTTATCCCGACTCCTCCTTATAAAAAAAAGGAAAAACTTATTTTAAAAATAGGGAACAGCAAAATTCTGCTGTTCAAAAACAATATAACAGTAGGCAGGAGCAGAGAAACAGATTTATTGCTTAGAAATGAACCTCAAAATGATGATTCGTGGGATTTACCCAAACTCCAGGAAATGAATCTCAGTATAAATAAATTTCATTGTTCTATTGGTATTATTGATAATATGGCCGTAATAACAGATAATCATTCTACTAATGGAACATTCGTTAATGAGGAAAGAATTGCTCCTGGAGAATCTTTTCCTCTTGAGTATAATACAAGCTATCAGATATCATTGGCTTCTCCATTCATTCATCCTAAAAATATTTTTCTTGATATAAAAGTTTATTCATCTTCATATAAACTTTTTGATGATGATCATAACAATGAAATCGTTCCTGCAGGGATTGTTGTAAGGCAGGAAACTAAGAAAAATATTTCAGCTGTATTAATCAATAGATGGATCCCCTTATCTTCAGTTATAACTGATGGAGGTAATTATTTTATTACATATAAAAGCGGAAATTTTGCTGTTAGTGATGGAAAAATATGGGTATGGCTGGAATCTGGTGTTGAATTTAAGATTAATGATAAACTAGGAATTGTGGTTGAATAAATAATAGACTGTAGATTGATTTTTATGATCGTAGTTATTTGGAATGCGATGATAGGATTCATTGCTTTCATTTGTTATTGATTATTTCGCCAATACTTACAGTAGTGCGATTTTATCGCTGTGAATATAAAACGCAAATTTTAATTTACGCATTCCAAAGATGGTTTCAGCGTAGAATAGAAAAAATTTTTGATGTATCTGAATACAGATTAGGGTAGTAAAGAAATTGAAGAAGAAAAATATATCACTTGGAGAAATGAATACACTTAAGTCCCCGCTTTCCGGCGGTTTCGGTGGAGGGCGAATCCTAAATTACGGGGATGAAACAGGCGGTTATAAAGTTGTCAGCCAGCTTGGTGCCGGCGGCATGGGGCAGGTGTATCTTGTAGAAAACATTCAGATGCATAAGAAGTATGCGCTGAAAGTGCTTCCTCCAAATCTTTCAGGGAACCGTAATTTTATAGATCGGTTCAGGGTTGAGGCCAGAGTAATGGCTGACCTTAAGCATCCAAATATAGTTGGTGTTCATAATATTGGTCATGATGACAGTCGTAGGCTGTTTTATCTGGTAATGGAATATATTTCTTCAATTAAGAATGAAGAATTAGGAATTATGAATGACGGAGAGAAAGAAAAAGGTAGGGTCAGCTGTCCTCAGCTGACCGGAAAAGGCGGCAGTTTGAGGACAGGCACACCCTACCCATCTGATCTGGAAGGACTGTTGAAGGAAAAGAAGAAATTACAAGAGGACTATGTATTAAAGATAACAAAGCAGCTATGTTCCGCACTGGATTATGCTCATAATTTCAGAGGCAAAGGTATTGTTCACCGAGACCTGAAACCCTCAAATATACTTCTTGACAGTGAAGGTAATGCTCATATAGCTGACTTTGGCCTGGCTAAAGTGATTGGTTCAGATTATTTAAAAAGTATGATAGATCGTTCAATTCAGCTGTCAATGATGACAAATATAGAAATGTCCATTGGAAATATGAACACTATTGTAGAGGATCCTGACGGTAGCCAGCAGACTGGATACAGCAGTCAGACAACGAATAATTCCGCAGGTTCTCTTATCGGTACATATGAATACATGGCGCCTGAACAGCAGGAGGGTGGAGAAGCCACGATGCAGAGCGATATATATTCACTCGGCCTGATAATTTACAGGATGCTTACAGGAGTAAAGGCTAAAGGCCGCTTTAAGCTTCCTTCAGAAATGGGATTATCTTCCAGGTGGGATGAGATAATACATAAATCACTTGAACCGGAACCTGCAGACAGATTTGATTCTGTTTCTGAAATAGTAGATTTGCTTGATTTTAAGTTGTCTTCCACAAAAAGCTCGAAATCCACGAAGAAGATTAATAATAAAAAAGAGAAGTCTGATAAAAAAAGTTTTTTCTTTAAGTGGCTAATTGCTATTATAATAATTTCCTGCCTCAGTATCGGGAGTTGGTTCGGCTATCAGAAATATGATGAAATACAAAAAGCTAAAGCAAGCGCAGAGCGAATAAGCAGGCTTGAAAAGGAAAAACAGCAGAATATAACTCAGCTTACTTCTCTGATGAACTCAGCTTTTAATTCAGAAAAATACTCAGAAGCTTCTGAATATGCGAATAGACTTCTTGCAGTTAACCCTGGCAATAGTAATGGCAAAGCAATGATACAGCAAGTAATTGAAAGAGCGGACTATAAGGAAACAGCACCTGTTAAAATAAAATGTGAATATGCAGTAAAGAATATTGAAAGTATGGTCTTTACAGACGGTATGAGCAAAGAACAGAATGAACTAAAAAATACATTGAAGCAGAATCTTGATACAGGTAATCAGTTTTTCAAAGATAAGGAATATAAGTCTGCTATGAAGTATTATCAGAAGGTATTAGCTTCTTCTGATAGTATCAAACAGATAGAGAAGTCTTATACAGAAGCATTGGGAGTTGGAGAGAAGTATCTTTCAGATAAACAACCTGCAGATGCTCTTGAAGCTTTTCAGCTTGCATTTAAATCCAAAGAGAGTTCCAATGCTGAAAAATTTATCCAACAATCCGAGAACATGATTGAGTTCCGGAAATATATGACAGAAGGTAATAAGGCATTAAAAGAAGAGAACTGGATTAATGCAGAAGCTGCTTTTAAAAATGCTCTTTCTGTTACGGGCTACAGTAATGATACTGCTGCTAAAACTGGAATTAAAACAGCCCATGACAGACTTGAGCTTATAAAAAAGAAAGCTGAGGCATTGAAAGAATTTAGTAGTGTAAAGGAATATATAACATCTTCAGGATTTTATGGTAGATCAGATGTCTCCAGAAGTGAGGGAAAAGAAGCTTTAAAATACTGTAACAACAGTTTATTAAAATTATTAGAGTTGGAAAAAAATTACAGCGAATTTCTTGCTTCGCCTAATACATCTGAACTGAATTCCCTTAAGTCCAAAATAAATAATCTAAAATCCAACATAAAACTTCTTCCTTCAGATTTAAAAGAAGTGGTTAATGCTTCTTATCCATTCATCTACGGCCTGGCTTCGGGTAGCAGTCAGGCGCAGTCAGAACAGAAGTCTGCCGTAGCTGAAACAGGTCTTTCTGTGGAAGTTGAAACTGCCAAGTACGGGATTAAAATGCGTTTGATACCATCCGGCAGCTTTATGATGGGGAGTCCATCATCTGAAGATAAAAGAGATAAAGATGAAGTTCTGCACCGAGTGACAATAAGCAAACCGTTTTATATAGGTATGTACGAGGTAACTCAGAAGCAATGGGAGGAAGTAATGGGAAACAATCCTTCAAAGTTCAAGAATGCGGGTTCCAATGCTCCGGTAGAGCAGGTAAGTTGGGAAGACTGTCAGATGTTCTTAAACAAGCTCTGTGACAGGCTTGGGGTACCGAGAGGTACCTATCGTTTACCTACTGAAGCCCAATGGGAATATGCGTGCCGTGCAGGAACATCTACACCTTTTTATTTTGGAAGCAGTTTTGATTCGTCTATGGCAAATTTTGACGGGCACTTTCCTTACGGCGGAGCTTCTATGAGAATCTACAGGGAAAAGACACTTCCTGTGGGAAGTTTTAAACCTAATGCATTTGGGCTTTATGACACAGCCGGCAATGTATGGGAATGGTGCAACGATTGGTATGGAGATTATTCTTCGGGTTCACAGACAGACCCTGCTGGTTTGGGATCTGGCTCGGACCACGTGGAACGCGGAGGCGGTTGGAACGGCAACGCCAGGGGATGTCGGTCTGCGGATCGTGTCAGGAGCGTTGCTTCCTTCCGGCTCTGCAACCTTGGCTTCCGCTTGTTAAGGACAATTCCTGATAAAAAATAAACCATCGTTGAAAGACGCATGTTTTGAATGTAACTCTTTGAAGTACACAAATTGAATTTCAGCTTTAGATTTACAGCGGTTTTACGTGATTTCAATCGCCAATAACTGAAAGCGGAATATCCAAATTCTGCACTCCAAAAACCACTTTATTATAGCAGGTATACCTGAGATATTTTATTTTTTGATTTTTTTCAGCAATAACCTGATTCAAATATTTATTGAATTTTTTGCCCCGTTACCCATAGGGGTAAATAAGGTTATTTTGTTTTGTGCACATAAAAAAATTAGAATTAAAGACTTTTAGCAAGGACAATTCTGAAACCTATCATATTATTCAGTGTATAAGGTGATATATATTTTTGAGCAGCAAGTGTTGTATTGGAACTGTTTGTCATAGCAGAACCTCCTCTAATAGCTCTGTCATCATATTCTTTGCCTTTGTTTACCGGGTTAATTCTTGAAAAAAAAGAATTGGAACCTTTTGCGTCATAACACCACTCCCATACATTGCCTAATGTATCATATAATCCATTACTGTTGGGCTTTTTCGTCATAATTTCAGTTGCAGCACCAGTATTATATACAGCGTATAATGGTAATCGTTCCGGTATTGTTCCATGATAATAAAGGCCATCTGTTCCTCCGCCGGCAGCATATTCCCATTCAGCTTCTGTAGGAAGTCTGTATTCATATCCTGTAGGGAGTTTTCCTGATTCTTTCTCTCTGGCAGTTAAAAGTTTACAGAATTTAACCGCGTCATGCCATGAAATATTTGTAACAGGTTTGTTCTCTTCATTTGAATTTATTTTTTCATGAAAAGGCAGTGGGAAGTTTTTGTATTCTCCTACAGTTATTTCATGCGAGCTGATATAAAAAATATTTGTAATAAATATTCTTTTATTTTTATTTCTATCAATAAGACTCCCAGGGTTTATTTTCACCATTTTAATATCCAGACTCGGGATAACAAATGAATTATTTTCAGTATTCCCTGATATTGTTTTTCTGAATATTTTTGTAAATGGATCGTTAGCATTAAAATTATAAATCCCAAATATTATAATTATATAGGCTGTAATACAGACAGCTGAAATCAATAGTATTTTTTTGAATTTCCACTTTTTCCCCATAAAAAGTATTGGTATTTGGTTTCTAATAAATATAAATAGTTTATTTCTCACATTCAGATGTTCAGGAGATTTAAAAGCATCAAACATTTCTTTGGCTGTCGGTCTTAACAGTGGATTTTTACTGAGTGCCCTATCGATAATATCAGCTGTATTTGGGGAAATGTTTTTACAAATATTAAATATCGGTTCAGGATTTTCGTTTTTTATTATATAGGAGATTTCTTCGCTATTTAGGTGTTCAAGTTCTTAAGGCAGCTTATTTGTAAAAAGTTCATAGGCTAAAACACCCATAGCATAAATATCAGAATTATATTTGAATTCATTTTTTGTTCGGCATGAAGAATCCATATTTTCCGGAGGCATATAGGCTGGAGTTCCAAAAAATTCGCCATAAACAGTAGTATAAATATTAAGCCTGCTGTCAATAGCTTTTGCCAGTCCAAAATCCAAAAGATAAACATTCTTGTTTTTGTCAATTAGAACATTTCCAGGCTTAATATCTCTGTGTTCATAACCTTTACTGTGAAGTCTTGATATTATTTCAAACAGTTTAGTAAGAATATTTACTTTCTCATCATAGCTTTGTATATTTTGACTAATAATTTCTTTTAAAGAAATTCCGTCTATGTATTCCATAACGCAATATATAAAACCATTTTCTTCTCCCCAGTCAAAAATTTTAACACATCCGGGTATGGATATTTTTGATTGGAGTTTTATCTCCTGTATGAAACGTTTATGCGCAGTCTCTGAATTAGCTATACCTTTTCGTAATACTTTTAAGGCAACAGTCCTATCTAACTTTGAATCAAGAGCTTTATAAACTCTTGAAATTCCTCCTTCTCCAATATGTTTCAGGTTTTTGTATCTTTCAAGCTCCCTGGGGAGATACTCATTTGTAATCTCAGAAAATTCAAAACCCGAGATGTTTTTGCTAATTTTTGTTTTTCTTTCATTCATAAAATTTGCTCAGAATAATAATAACACAATACTTAATGTAGTATACCCAAAACAAAATAGTCTTATGTATCCCTGTGGGTAACGGGGCGAAAAATCCAGCAAATATTTGAATCAGGTTATTGCTGAAAAACATGAAAACTAAAATACCTCCGGCATATATCTGTTCAATATATAATATTCTCACCTAATTTACTCTTCTTACAGTAAAGTTTATATATATTTTGTTTTTTTTATTCTGAAGGCATTTTTGTCATTGAATTTTCAGAGAGCAATTACTCACATGATTTATCAGTATTTTTTGAAGATAAAATTGTTTTGGGTATAACATCTATATCATTCCTTAACCTAATGTAAATTTTAAAAAATATAGTATTATTATCAATAGAGATTATTAACATCTAACATTTACCCTATTTTATGGAAGATTTGTATCTAACTAGAATTACTTTATTAAACAATATAAAGGATAACAAAGAAGAAGCCTGGACTGAGTTCTGTGCATTTTACTGGGATGTAATTACCGGATGGGCTAGAAAATTCGGCTGTTCAGAAGCTGTAGCAAAGGATATTTTTCAAGAAACAGTAGTAAGTTTAATGAAACAGCTTCCTTATTTTGAGTATGATACAGATAAGGGAAAATTCCGAGCTTTTATAAAGACTATTGTGAAACGCCGAGTTTATGATATTTATAGAAAAGAAAAAAAGTATATAAATTTAGATTACAACAAGGATAATGATGAGGGAACATCAGAAGACAAATTATTTGATAAATTAATAAATGAATATACTGACCCAAATAATTCTGCAAAATATGATCTTGTATGGATGGATTCTCTTGTTAGACAAGCAATAAGAATATCTTCAACAAAACTTGATCCTCAAACCTACCAGTCATTTAAATTATATGTTCTAGAGGAACGTCCTGTGGAGGATGTTCTGAAACAAACAGGTATCGAAACTATCGGTGCTGTATATCAGCATAAAAGCAGGTTTCTTACATCGGTAAAGAATGAATTTTATACTCTAATTAGAAGCTGCACGAAAAGTTTTTCGCGACTCGCTTCTAATTAATTTTTTGCTATCGCAAATGTAAATTTGCCTTTCAACGCTCTATATTGAGCGTAAATGAATAAAGTGAAAGGCAAATTTATGATATATAATGTTCCTTACCTACCGTTTGATTTCAACATAATTGAAGAATTAGATACCGATTTAATGGAAATTTTTCGAAAAAGTCGCGAACTTCTGGAAAAGTTTCCTGAAATCAGAGAATCAATAGTCCGAGATCAGGATATACACGGTCAGAAGAAGAAACTGATCCGCAATGAAGTAAAACGTTATAATGATGTGCACATAAACGGAAATTACTATTTGTTTGACTGTATAGAAATAACAGAGCCGGTAAAACTCGAAAAAACAGGTCGGGAACGTTTGAAGCCGGAATTAGTACTTTATTTTCTTATCATCAGAGGACTGTGGGGAAGCATAAGTGACCACGCAGCCAAACAGGCAATACATGATTCAATAAGTATTAGCGCGGTTCTTGCTCATCACAGCTATAAGGTTCCCGGTTCGAACACTGTGCGTGAAAACCTGAATGCAGTTTCCAATAAAACAAGACGTTTGATAATGGATAGCCTTTCCATGCTTATTCTCCTTAAAGGTCTTGATGATTTCAATGAAGTTTACATAGACAGTACAGATGTTGCTGCAAATACAGCATATCCAACGGACATTTCAGTTTTATATAAACTTCTTGACCGGGTTTACAGAAGCTTCAGGTTTCTAACTGATGAGTTTGGCTTTCCCATGCTGAGTGACGGATGGCTTGATACAAGAATGAAAAAACTGAAATCACATCTTGCTTTTATCAATATGCAGATAGGCAAAAAGGGAATGAAAGGAAATGTTAAGGAAAAATTTAAACTCTTTGTAAGTCTTGCAGATAATATTATAAAATCTTTTTTCGACGAACAGGAAAAAATGTTGATCAAATATGAAACATCTGACTTAACCCCGGATAAAAGTCTTGCTCTTGACAGGCTCTGGTTTAAAATAGACAGTGATCTTAATGATGCCGCTTATGTACTGTATTATGCCGAACTTCTTGTTAATGAAAATATAAAACTTCCGTCAAGAGAGAAAATCCTCAGCATTTCGGATCCTGATGCAGCTTTCATACAGAAAGGACAGAGAAATCCCACCATTGGATATAAACCTCAAATCGGAAGAAGCAGAAATGGTTTTATAAGTGGTTTTCTACTTCCAAAAGGCAATGTCAGTGATTCCGAAATGCTTGTTCCCACAGTAATGGAAGTATGCCGTTCCACCGGAGTTAAGCCGAATCTTGTAAGTACTGATGACGGTTATGCATCAGAAGACGGAGTTGGTATACTCAAAAATGATTTAAACATTTTAACTGTCAGTATTAATGGAGCAAAAGGTAAAAAAATAACATCTGAAGATTGGGATACTACGTTATATTCTGAAGCCCGAAGAATGCGGTCTGCTGCTGAATCAGGAATGTTTACTCTTAAATACAGGCATAGTTTCGGTAAAATGAGAAGACGTGGGATTGAAGCAGTGGAAGCTGAACAGCTTGAAAAAATTATTGCGTATAATTTTATACATATGATTAAAAAGGAAAAAAACGGCTAAACCAGCCTGATCCAATTTAACATATCAAATATAAAAAAATATACTGCAATGTACCCGGTTTATAAATGTTCAAGAGTTTTCTCTTATAATTTGTGGAGGTACGACATAAATTTTAAAAATAATTAGAACGCCTTAAAAAAAATTGGATATCAGGTTATAATGTTATATAATTGAAAAAAATATTAATAACAAAAAACGTTTTCGTGGGCGTTCTAATTAATGCTGATTATGAAAATTCAATTATAAAAAAAATTAACAGCAACTGTGACAGAATTTTTAATAAAGCACTTGCTGGTGTTGTAGAAGGCAGAAAAGATCTAAAAACTACCATGATGTGCAACCAGCCGCCAGAAGAATTGATAAAAAGATTATCTATAATTAACTCAATTTTTCAAGAAATGAAACTTTCAGGCACAAAACCGGAAAATAAAATTGTATTGATTGAAAACTCATCAAAGAAAATTATATCTTTAGAAAAAGTGTTGATAATAGGAAGAAGCGAAAAAACTGATATTAGCCTTGATTATGAGGATGTGTCATTTATTCATGCAAGCTTATTCCATAAAAATAATGAAGTTATAATAAAAGATGAGCAAAGTACTAACGGCACCTATCTTAACGGGAAAAAAATCACTGATTCAAGACTATTGATCAGTGGTGACATTATACAGATTGGATCTAAGTCAGCACTTGTAGTGTTATAGGCCATAGACAACAACTCTACTACTCCTTTTTCTTATCTTTTTCATTAAAATGATCTTTTTTTTATAAACTAATGTAATATCTCCTGAGTATCTTCGAATAATCATTCAACTATCAACTTAATAATAATGGAGGTATTTATGAAACCAGCAACATCAACAATTATTTTAGGATTATTTATCCTGTCACTGCTTACCGGATGCAGTATATTCGATCGTAAACAAACTACACCGAATTATAATGAAGTTCATTTTTCAATTGACGAACCAATCAAGCCACTCCACAGAATTGCAGATAAAAACAATCCTTTAGATGTAATAGAATTTGCCCGAAGTTTATCAAAAGCTGGCAGATACAAAGAATCTGCTGAAGTTTACCTTGATGCAGCCAAAAGATTTTCTTCCAGAAGTGGTGATTTTGGAATTTACTGCAGAATGTCTGCAGTAAAAGAATTCTGGTTTTCAGGAGACTTGTCAAGTGCTGAGCAGGAACTTAACAGTTTGGAACATGATCAGGATATTTATTCTTACTCAAGAGAATCAAAATCTATAAGAAAACTGAGAAAACTTTTAAAGGAAACCGCAGAAAGTAAAAATAAAAACAATATGTCGAAAGATGATGAAAAATACACAAAAATTTAATAAACATTACAATCGTATATTAACTGCATCTGAAAAGAGTTTGGATATTAGCCAAAATAAGAATTAATGAAAGAATAAATAATTGCTTTGAGTTTATTGATTAATAAACTGTCTTATTGCATTAAACAAGGAGGAAATGATGATGATAAATATTCACTTTAATAAAATAATATGCCTTTCAGTATTATCTATATTGTTATTTAATGGAAATCTTTCAGCCGACGAAAGAACAGGAAGAGAGTTCAATGAACTTGTCAAAGAAATGAATAGTGAGCTGTCTACTGCAAAACAAAAAGTTGACGCTATAGAAAAACAGAGACTTTCGTCAATACAGATAACTCCAAATAAGATTCTTCCAGAAAGAGCAGAAGCTCTTAAGAAACTTGAACTACTTAAAAACAGTCTTGATAATGCGAAAACACCCGAGGAAAAACAAAAGTTTGAAAAAGAATTAAACAGTCAGATACTTGAAGTATCTAAACTCAGTACTGACTTTGTTGAATCAATGAAGAATGATTTACAGACCCAGGATAAGCAATTGGAAATAGTGGAAGATTCTCTTTCCGAAGTTGTATTAAAAATGAACAAACTCAAAAGGCTTGTGAAAGGATATGACAATGGTGCAAATACAGAGTCTGCAAGGCTTACAGCAAGAAGAAATCTCCAGAAATTGGCGCAAATGGTAGAACTTTTTGCGGAAAAACATAAAAATGCGCAACAGTGGACTCACATCAGAAAAACTATTATGCTTCAAAATAAAATTCTTAGTAAAGAAGGTTTGAGTACAGATACTATACAGAAAGTATTGGATAATCAACAGAGCGTATATGAACAGGTGCTTGCTCAAACTTCTATCGCAAGAAGAGCACTTCAATCAGAAAAAGATATTCTTGCTCAGGTAGCTTTAGGTGAAATTGCTAAATCCATGCTTAGAAAAACAGCAAATCTTCTATTAGCAAATGAAAATATCACTAATATAGGAGAGGCTGCATTCGTTAAATCCGAATTGAGGCAACAGCAGATAATGCAGTTTTTAGAGCAGGATCAAGAAGAAGGTATTTATACAGGTTTGAATATAAATACAGACGATTCTTATGAGGGAAATGTTATGCCGGAAGGTTACAATGAATATTTAAACAGTACAGTCAACTAATTTTAGAAAGGGAAATAAAATGAAAAATAAACATAAAATCTATTCTGTAATAGCATTATTGGCAATGTTCACTGCATTCAGTTTTAATTCTGCAACAGCAAGTAATGTTTCAAAACAAAAATTGCTAAATTCAATAATATCTGAACAACAGAACAGTGAAGACGAGATAGTAAAACTTTGGATATCAGGAGATAGAGGAAATAAACTTGAACTGGCTGTTGCGAATTACCTCTCTCTGGAAGTAAGATGCAGGGCTTTGGGCTCTGATATAAAAAATAAATCAATTTTGAAAACAGTCAGCGGCAATTCACATTACAAACCTGACAGCACAATAGATCTTGCCAGAGAAATAGTTGTAGAATATTTCAAACGCAAAGGAATTGATCTTAAAGATAGCTGTTTTGTAAAGGGAACATATGAATTGAAATTAAATAAATGTAATTAATAAATCCTATATTCAGGGCCATTATAATGAAAAACTCTAAGATACATTTTAAGAACTGGCTGATAAGAGCTCTAGGTCTGGTTGCAGGAATACTATTATACAAAATTATTGAAAATGATATTTCTTTAAATTTAATGTATTATATAGAATTTGCATACTATAAGGTAGGCGTCACTATTGTAGCACTTATACCTCTGGCCTTCTGGGCTGTATATGCTGCATTCAAAGCTAAACATGGAGACGAACTTACTCTTGCATATATAGGAGCAACTGCCCAGAGAGTAGGCTTGCTTGGAACAGTTATTGGGATTGTGGCAGCAACAATTTCAATAGGAGATAACTTAAGCAGTGGAGCTGCTTCTGCAGTTACTGGAGCTTTACCTGCAGTAGGTCAGGCTCTGGTAAGTACAGCCGTGGGATTTGTCATAGCAATAATCTGTGATTTTTTCATATACTTAAACTTTAAAAACATCAGTTGAGATTACTACTATGCAGAATAAATATGATAATTGTTTTGGAAGAAATGGCACAGAAGGAATGCTTGATGTAATACTGGCATGCACTCTTATTTTTATCCTGATTTCATGTTTAATAAACGTAGGTAAAAGCGAAAACCGGGAAAAAGTTCTCCCTGCAGTAAAATTATCGGGTTTAACAAAAAATATACCTGGAATGACAGCTGTAAAGAAAAATATAATTTCATTAAAATTCAACAGTAACTCTCAGCCTGATATTTATCTTGATGATAAGAAGATATCATTAGAAAAATTAAAATATTTTCTAAATTCTTCTGATGGAATTATAAGTATCGCGTTAAGAAGAGATAACCAGGTATCATGTAACTGGGAAGATAAAATAATAATGCTTTGTAGAGAGGTTGGTATTCAACAGGTTGGAATAGTAATTAGAGAAGGTGGTTATAAGGCTGAATAGTCATCCCTCTCTGAATAATAAAAATAAACATATAACAAACCACAAATAATAATGGAGAAATGATTATGCTAAGTTTCATATCTAAATCTTTTCAGGTATTTATCATCTGGATACTTGTAGGTATAGCAATAGTTTACTCATATGAGTATATCGCTAAAACGCATCCTGTGATAGAGCAAATTGCCGTGGATGCAAAAACGAGGTTATCTACATTTAATAAGTATAATAATCATTTAAAAAAAGTCACTAACATTGCTGTAGAAGAAACAGAAAAAGCAAAGAATCTGCTATTAGATGATTTAAAACCAACACAGATAAAAAATGATAAAGAAAAAGTAGTAAAACAGGCAGAATTAAATCATCAGGAAGAAGATGAACTTTTAAAAAGGCAAATGTCTATTGTCAGTGAATTAATGAAATAGTGAATTGTATACTATAGGTTTTGTATTTTTTGGTTTTATAAGAAAAAAACAATTTCAGCCATATCGAATGTATTTTAGTTTACTTATTTTTTTTAGCAATAACCTGATTCTAAGATTTACTGAATTTTTCTTCCTGCCAGTAGTCGGACTAGAGAAAACTATTTTGTTTTAGGAATAAATATGAAATTCAATTATCATTTAAAATTCATCGTAGTATGCGTTATTTTTTTATTCATTATAATGCCTATGTTATTGAATAATAGAGAAGAAAAAATAAAAAAAAGCATATTGCAACCTAAGAAAAAAGAAACAGAAGTTTATGTAGATATTATAGAAGAAGACAAAAGGAGTAAAGAAAAATCCAAACTAAATTCACCTGCGTCTACAAAGAATGACAATATTAACGGTATACTTCCTCCGATTTTAGCCAATTATAGGAACTATGTAGGCTTTAAAAAATATTCATACTTTCTATCTAAAGCCGGGTGTAAATTTTTTATTATAGGAAATAACAGTAACTATCTCTATGAAATCAATTTCAACAGCAATTCATTAATTAAAGAAAATATTAAAAATCTGAATACAAATAATTTCAGTTCAAAATCAAGAATCATTACCGATGAACCGGCATTATATAAATTTATTGATATAGCAAAAAAACGATATAATTTGGTTAATCCACAGGTTGTAGTTTTATTTCCAAAATCGTTAGAAATTAAAATATTTCAGTGCTTGAAAACAAAAAATTTAGATATGTCCAAAGTTATATCTTTATCAGGTTATTATAAACTTAATAATAACTCTCTTATACTTTTAATAAATGAAATTATTATGAAACAAAAAAAGCAAATGACTGATATAAATATTTTAATATTAGAACTTTAGTAAACTATCTCTATATTAATCATACTTTCAGTAAAGGTGTTTCAATTATCTACGAAAGTGGATAATTTCACAATTATACCCGCTATTAAAGTTATTCGTCAAGACTTAAATTTTAATTATTCTCCATCCTCTTTTTTCGATTGATATTTTATATATTTTATTATTGTTTCTTGATCTATACCAACAGTATCAAGGCAATATTCCGGAGTCCAAAATTCATAAAGGAGTATGTTTAGTATGATTTTAATTTCTGGTACTGATACAATATGATTTTTTAAACACTAAAGAATCATATGAAGTTCTTTTTGCAAGTACAGGGTTATTACTCTGGCTATTTTATATAGAACTTGTAATCGTTAGTGCCGGAGACATTTACAAAACCGATCTTTTTTTTAGTATTCTACATGTACTTTCATTGTATTTTCTACAAGAAGCTCTGTAATACATTTTTGTTTAAATTCAGGGAAATAGTGATAATAAATATACTTGCCCATGTTGCAGTCTCTAAATTTTCCTTTTACGTAATCAAGAAGCACATGGAGACACCTTTCTTCTGACTGAATTATCCAAATCCAGGCCAGTTCTTCATTTACCATGCAAAAGCAATATTCGGTATCAATGCTGATGTTTTCAATTACAAACTTAGGATGAAATTTTTTAATGCCATTTAAATGAACATTCATAATATCCTGTATAAAAAGATAGTCTGTTCTACATCCAACAACACGGAAGTTTGTTTTTGACTTAAGCATTTTATAAGGGGAAAAATCTGAATTGCTGAAATTATACCGTCAGCAATTGAAATAGTGTATGCCCCTATGATTAATCCATAGATTACAAACAGCATGCTGCTGATAAAATTAATAATTCTTAGCTTGATTACTGATGACATCAGCATAGACACGAGAATTGCAAATGATGTAAATAACCTATAATTTCAATAATCTGCAATGAACTCATTATTTTTCTTCTTGGCTAACCAGTTCTATTTTTAAAGGACCTTCTTCTGGGCTGATATGTACATCGCGCTGTGCAAATGGTATTTCAATACCGGCCTTAGCGAATTTTTCATTAATTTCATGTCTTATTTGATGCTGAGCAGACATTTGATTTTCTAAATTAACAAACACTCTTAGTTTAAAATCAAGAGAATCTGCTCCAAACCCAACGAATATCACGCTCGGGGCAGGGGTTTCAAGAACTTTTTGATTATCATTAGCTATTTCTAAAAGTATTTTTTCTGCTTTTTTAGCATCTGAACTATAGCCTATACCAATGTCTATAACAACACGTGTAATCTGATCTGATAGAGACCAGTTAACAATTTTCTCAGCCAAAAATGCTTTGTTTGGAACTATCAATTCATGGCGATTCCAATCAGTTATCGTTGTAGAACGAATACGTATTTTCGTTACAACTCCACTATTTCCCCCCACTGTTACAGAGTCGCCAAGTCGTATTGGTCTTTCAATAAGAATAATGATACCTGAAACGAAGTTTGCGAAGATATCCTGTAATCCGAAACTTAATCCCAAAGTCATTGCTGCCGCAATATATTGAAACTGTGCCCATCCGATTCCAACAAATTTAAGTGCCATGAAGAAACCAATTGCAGAAAAAAGATATTTTGAAATTAAGATAAAAGCGTGTCTTGTACCAGGGTGTGATTTTTTCCCTCTGAAAAAAAGCAATTCAATAATCGCAGCGAGGTTACGAACAATAACTATTGTACAAATCAGGATAAATACTGATTGAACGAGGTTTAAAAGAGAAACAGGTTGTAGAACAGTAGTTCCTTCTTTGGTAAGTACATTGCTGCTCCATATAATAATATTATTTAAAAATTTAATGGAGGGGAAGACATTTGACCAAATTAAAACAATTCCAATTATAAATGCAATAAGAAGTATAAAGTTCATTAATTGGAAAGTTTGTTCATTCAATTCTCCTTTTTCAATGACGTTATCGACGATATCAACATCAAGGATATCAGCTGTAGTTTCTGTAGCTTCTTCCTCTTTTTTTCTTTTCTCTTCTTCAGCTTTTTTCTTTTCAAGGGTCTGATTTACAGCAAATTTTATTTGTGATATGTATATGATGCGGTATAAGACTTCCTTTATGAGAATAAAGAATATAATCAGAGCAAAAGTATATACTATATTTGCAGTAAATTCATAGGCTGTGAAATAATACCCTGCAACTGTTAAAATAATTAATATTATTATAATAGAAATTAATAGAGGTACTAACCATGGTTTATTTTTATTAAGCCAGTTGAGTAACCTGGATTTACCTGATAGTTTTTTAAATCTCTTAATTCCTATAATGATAAATATTGAAATTATTACATAGATGATGATTGCAAATGTACGTCCTAATGTGCTTCTAAAATTAAGGTTTTGCGGCCCGTTTTGTACGGCTACAATAAAAAAGAGAAATGGTAAAGTTGTTAAGAATAGGCTAATGATGAATTTTCTTACAAAAGCAGATATTGGTCTAGACCATTTGAAGTTTTTAATTCGAAGCTGCACGAAAAGTTTTTCGCGACTCGCTTCTAATTAATTTTTTGCTATCGCAAATGTAAATTTGCCTTTCAACGCTCTATATTGAGCGTAAATGAATAAAGTGAAAGGCAAATTTATGATATATAATGTTCCTTACCTACCGTTTGATTTCAACATAATTGAAGAATTAGATACCGATTTAATGGAAATTTTTCGAAAAAGTCGCGAACTTCTGGAAAAGTTTCCTGAAATCAGAGAATCAATAGTCCGAGATCAGGATATACACGGTCAGAAGAAGAAACTGATCCGCAATGAAGTAAAACGTTATAATGATGTGCACATAAACGGAAATTACTATTTGTTTGACTGTATAGAAATAACAGAGCCGGTAAAACTCGAAAAAACAGGTCGGGAACGTTTGAAGCCGGAATTAGTACTTTATTTTCTTATCATCAGAGGACTGTGGGGAAGCATAAGTGACCACGCAGCCAAACAGGCAATACATGATTCAATAAGTATTAGCGCGGTTCTTGCTCATCACAGCTATAAGGTTCCCGGTTCGAACACTGTGCGTGAAAACCTGAATGCAGTTTCCAATAAAACAAGACGTTTGATAATGGATAGCCTTTCCATGCTTATTCTCCTTAAAGGTCTTGATGATTTCAATGAAGTTTACATAGACAGTACAGATGTTGCTGCAAATACAGCATATCCAACGGACATTTCAGTTTTATATAAACTTCTTGACCGGGTTTACAGAAGCTTCAGGTTTCTAACTGATGAGTTTGGCTTTCCCATGCTGAGTGACGGATGGCTTGATACAAGAATGAAAAAACTGAAATCACATCTTGCTTTTATCAATATGCAGATAGGCAAAAAGGGAATGAAAGGAAATGTTAAGGAAAAATTTAAACTCTTTGTAAGTCTTGCAGATAATATTATAAAATCTTTTTTCGACGAACAGGAAAAAATGTTGATCAAATATGAAACATCTGACTTAACCCCGGATAAAAGTCTTGCTCTTGACAGGCTCTGGTTTAAAATAGACAGTGATCTTAATGATGCCGCTTATGTACTGTATTATGCCGAACTTCTTGTTAATGAAAATATAAAACTTCCGTCAAGAGAGAAAATCCTCAGCATTTCGGATCCTGATGCAGCTTTCATACAGAAAGGACAGAGAAATCCCACCATTGGATATAAACCTCAAATCGGAAGAAGCAGAAATGGTTTTATAAGTGGTTTTCTACTTCCAAAAGGCAATGTCAGTGATTCCGAAATGCTTGTTCCCACAGTAATGGAAGTATGCCGTTCCACCGGAGTTAAGCCGAATCTTGTAAGTACTGATGACGGTTATGCATCAGAAGACGGAGTTGGTATACTCAAAAATGATTTAAACATTTTAACTGTCAGTATTAATGGAGCAAAAGGTAAAAAAATAACATCTGAAGATTGGGATACTACGTTATATTCTGAAGCCCGAAGAATGCGGTCTGCTGCTGAATCAGGAATGTTTACTCTTAAATACAGGCATAGTTTCGGTAAAATGAGAAGACGTGGGATTGAAGCAGTGGAAGCTGAACAGCTTGAAAAAATTATTGCGTATAATTTTATACATATGATTAAAAAGGAAAAAAACGGCTAAACCAGCCTGATCCAATTTAACATATCAAATATAAAAAAATATACTGCAATGTACCCGGTTTATAAATGTTCAAGAGTTTTCTCTTATAATTTGTGGAGGTACGACATAAATTTTAAAAATAATTAGAACGCCTTAAAAAAAATTGGATATCAGGTTATAATGTTATATAATTGAAAAAAATATTAATAACAAAAAACGTTTTCGTGGGCGTTCTAATTCCTATTCCGTTGTCATTTCCTATTAGAGCAATAAGACTTATTACTATTGATACTAAAGATACTCCTACTATCCCGGCAGATATTGCCCGAGTGAATATATGCGAAGCTCTCATGTCAAATAGATATTTCCCTATCAAATAAAACATTAATGGAATACATATAGCCTGAATTACTGTTAATGATACTACTACAAGGGTTCTGCTTGTAGAATTCTTGTGAGGTTGAGAGTAATATTTATTAATAGCATTTATTTTTTTAGGGAGGAAAAATTGTAAGAAAATGGATATCAATAGACCAAGAATCAGAAGACTCCATGCTGATGGCTTTTGTATAATTGAAGATTTTATATCTTTAGAAAAAGTATTCCAGTTTGACTCGTTAAAAAACCATTTGAGTGTTTTTACAGAACCGGTAATACTGTTAAATTTATAAAAACTTGAACTTGAAGTCCATAATAAGCGTTGGTTTATATAATCTCTGAATTCTTTTGATTTTTCGTCTATCTTTTTCTGCGTTAGTTGCTGTTCATTTAGTGTTTTAATATATTTAGTATAAATTTTTCCAGATTCTTCCAGAAGTTTTCTATAGCTTTCCAACAAGATGAAGGCATTTGTAGTTAACTCATTATTTAGCTGTGCAGAAAGTTTTTTAGTCTCAATATTATCCAGTTTATTGTATATTTCGTCTTTGAAAGGAAGAAAATTCTGCGCTTCCTGGATTATGTCATCGTTTGCAAGGTTTGCATTAAGAATCAGATCGTTTCTTTTTCTTGCAATAGATGGATCTGCCCGGCTGGTAAGAAGAGCTGCCCGTTTTGCCTGAAGCAGGTCGCCGGATTTTTTATTTAAACCCATCATTGTTATTCTTCTATTTGTAAGAGTAAAGTCATTTTCCATACGTTTTAGGCGTGCGTCTAAAATATTAAGAGCTTTATCTGCTTCATTCTCTTTTTGACCAACAGATATTATTTCTTTAGCAATGGTTGCGTTTCTTTCTGCAAGTTTTTTTAAAAATGAAATCTTTACTTTTGAATATGCTTTATTATTTAACTGTTTTAATGTGTATGAATTTTGACGGAGTTCAGAGTATCCTATATCTGCCTGACGACTTTCTTTGATATCTCCCCATGTTTTAATCAGTTTTTGAAGCCTTGAAACTTTTCTTGAAAGCCCTGCAAGTTTAATATTTACTTCGTTGATTTTATATTTTGATAGTTCAGCTCTTTGCTCTGCTGCTTTGAGCTCTGCTTTAAGAGCTTCACATTTTGCTCTTATACTTGTTCTTTTAGCTCTTATAACTCTCGGAGGTAAATCTGTTGAAGCTGGGTTGTCGAGTTGTGATTGAAGTTTGGCAAGTTCCTTTTCATAACTGGATATATCATTACGCATTTGGGTCGGTTTGTGTATTATTGTATCCTGAAGTTTTTGAGTGAGCTCCAGATTAGTTTGCTGCACAGCCAGTTGGGCCTGTAAATCTGCGATCTTTCCTTCTATTTCTGACAGAGCCATGGATTTAGCTTTTTGTTCGATAGCCATAGGACGAACAAAAAGCAGAGTGTCATCTTGAGTATTTTCTGAATTTTCATCGAGTTTTGCCATTTCTTCAAATTCAGATGATTTTTCTAAAGCTGTTTGACGGCGTTCGAGAGACTTTATAGCTTCATTATAAAAATCAATGATTCTTTTTTTTGAATCTTTAGGAAGTTCTGTAGTATTTTCTATTATTTTAATTCTTTCTTTGATTGCATCCTGGGTGAGGTTTACAGGAGGTAGATCCTCAAGAGCTATTTTTTCTTTTGGATGTTTGCTTTTCGTAGGTTCTTTAGCTTTTTCTGTTTTTGCTACTGTTGGTTGAGCTTCAGGTAATAGTTTATTATTATTTTCCTTAAGTTTATTGTTATTGACTTCTTTTTGTTCTGTTTCTGTATTCTTAGGAGAACCTGTAGTTTTTTCTGTTTGTTCTGCGAAAGTCGTAAAAATGAAGAAAAATAGAATCAATATAAAAAAAGAAATAATAGATTTACTTTTTGGGCTGCGATAATTGTTATTCATGTCTTTACTCCTGAAAAATAGCTAAAAAGTCTAGGGTAGATATAGTTTTAAAAATTTTATCAAAAACTAATATTATTATTATAGCTTTATCAATATGTCCATTCAATAATAATTGATTTAATATCATATTATAGTTTTTTAGAAAATTGCTTCAATATTATTATGGAAGTTTATCGATAAAAATACATATAAAAATAAAATATATTATTTTTTGTTTTTATTTATCATTAAGAGTTTGAAGTGCTTACAAGTATAGCTTATATTCTGAACCATGTAGTGATCGGTGTATAATTAGTATTCCGGTTTTTTTATCGTTTAAGTTGTGCGGTGATTAAGCGATAGAATGTTGTATTTATTAAGACAGCGCATAGTATTTTGGAGAAGAGTCGTGAATATTTTTACGGGCAATCTGTCTTACAGTATGGCAGAAACTGAATTAAGGGAATTATTTGAGGAATTTGGGGAAGTAACTTCTGCTAAGATTATTACTGACAGAGAAACCAGAAGATCTAAAGGTTTTGGTTTTGTTGAAATGTCTGACAAAGAAAGTGCTTTGAAAGCAATAGAAGAATTAAATGGACAGGCAGTTAATGGCAGACCTATGGTTGTAAACGAAGCTCGTCCTCGTGAAGAAAGACCAAGACGCAGACCTAGATACTAATCTATATTTGAAGTTAAGTCTTAGAGCCGCCTTTTTGGGTGGCTTTTTGTTTGCCCAGCAAAGCTGGCAAACCCGTCATGCAGAAAGAAGCATGAAACACCCAGTTCAGGGGGAAGTTAATCCGAATTGCAAGGGCTTTACTGGTAACGGTATTGTCTGAAGGAAGCAATAGGAAGTAAACAGTACATAACGAAAGTGAACCTGCTTCGGCGCTGTTGGTAGGTAAGCGTGCAAAATATCGCAAAGCCTGATACCTGAACATACCAATAGTGTGATTGAGGATGAGATTGTTTACAGGGACCAGTGTATTAACTGGGGAAGCCTTATACTGTTCTGTTTTTTTTTACAGATATTGATGTTCAAGCAGAAATGTAAGACTGATAGATGTGGTGTGAGGTGGCAGATGAACCCGTAGTAGTGATGAAATTTCTGCCTGTGAAAGCTGGTAACAGACTGGAGGATAAAACAGAAATGATTAACTGCCTATCAGTTAAATGCAGTATTATTCAAAAGATATGCTGTAATGCGAAGGGGTGAAGTTAATTTGAAAACTGATATTATACATTTAACCTGATAGAACAGAACACAAACTATCCAACGGGATGGAGTCCTTTACACATGGTTGAAGTGGAAGCTTCACACTGTGTGTTTTGACTGTTCATCAGAGTAAGTACGGTCAACAGATATATATTGCCATTCAGGATAGAAAGTATCTGCCCGCACTGAAGGTCAACTGAATGTTCAATTTAGGAGAATGGATAAATCAGTGCAGTAACCATAAAAAGGAATAATGAATTGAAATATTACAGTTTATATGACAGAATGCTGAACCGTAAGAACCTTACAGAGGCATTCCACAAAGTAAAATCAGCGAATGGAGCTCCCGGCATAGACGGGCAGTCCGTCAAAGATTTTGCCGTTAATCTTGATGTTGAAATTGATGAACTCCTTTTTGAGCTGAAGAATAAAACCTATAAATCCAAGCCTGTAAAACAGGTGTCAATTCCGAAGAAAAGCGGAGGTGAAAGAATTTTAGGAATCCCTTCAGTTCGTGACAGAGTTGTACAGCAGGCTCTGCTTAACATACTTCAGCCAATATTTGATTGTGATTTTCATCCTTCCAGCTATGGTTATAGACCAGGCAGAAGCGGTCATAATGCAATCAGTAAGGCAAGTATGTTTATCCGCAAATACAATATGGAGTGGGTTGTTGATATGGATCTGAGCAGATGTTTTGATACGCTTAATCATGATATAATAATCCAGTCATTTAGAAAATGGATAGTTGATGGAAGTATTCTCAATTTAATAAGAATATTTCTTGAAAGCGGAGCAATGAAAGACAGTGTTTTTGCAGATACAGATACAGGTAGTCCGCAGGGCGGAGTAATCAGTCCTTTTATAGCTAATGTCTATCTTGATCATTTTGATAAATTCATGATGAACAGAAATTATCGAATAGTACGTTATGCTGATGATATCCTGGTATTCTGTTTTTCCAAGAGCGGAGCTTATAATGCACTTGCAAAAGCAACGGATTATCTTGAAAAGGACTTAAAGCTTACAGTCAATAAAACCAAAACACATGTTACACATTCCTGTATGGGAGTAAAATTTCTTGGTGTTGAAATACATACCAATTTTACAAAGATTCAGGATTGCAGATTAAAGGAGTTTAAGAATAAAATTAAACGCCTGACCAAACGTAACAGCGGAGGTAATCTTGGCGGCATGATAAAAGTTTTAAATCCAGTTATCAGAGGATTTGCCTACTATTTCAGAATTGCAAACTGTAAAAGAATCTACAGAGAGTTGATGAGTTGGATCAGACACAGGCTTAGAGCAAAACAGATGAAGCTTTGGAAAACTCCAAAGAAACTTCATAGGAGGCTTAGACAGCTTGGCTATAACGGCAACTTTAAGAAAATCAAAATGTCTTCATGGAGAAATTCTTCAAGTCCACAGGCTCATTATGCTATTCCAAATTCTTTCTTTGATGAAAGTGGACTGTTTGACATTTACAAAGTACAAACTGGTATTACTGTTCTATTAAAATAGAATAATAATTAACATGAGCCGTATACGAGGACCGTACGTACGGTTCTGTGAGAGGGATAAGATAAGAGTTATAGCCTTATCTTACCCTACTCGATTGTTATTGATAGTATATTTTATAAACCAGAGAATTAATATTTTTTAAATAAGCAATATCAGATCAATAATGACTTCGATACTAGTAGATAAAAATAAATGTTGTAGAGATAGACTTTGTATTGTTGAATGTCCTTTACAAATATTGGAAGAAGATGCAAACGGATTTCCTACTTTAGTTGGAGAAAATAAAAACCGTTGTATTAATTGTGGACATTGTATTGCTGTTTGTTCGAGTAGTGCTATCAGCTTAAATAGCAAATCTGCTGTAGAATATGAAAAAATATTACCTGAATTGATCCCGTCAAAAGAATCTGTGGCACATTTGATTAAAAGTAGGCGTTCAATTAGGCATTACAGGAAAACTCCATTAGATAAAGAGACAATTGAGTATTTGCTGGATATTGTTCGTTGGGCTCCATCTGCATCAAATAGGCAACCGGTTAACTGGATTGTTCTTACAAATAGGAAGGCTTTGAATAAAATAGCTGAGTTTGTTGTTGAATGGATGAAAGAAAGCGGAGCTATGCCTGGATTGCTCAATATATGGGAGAGTGGCTATGATTGTATTTTTCGTGGAGCCCCTAATTTGTTAATAGCTTATGCTGGAGAAAAGAATCTAAATCCTTCAATAGATTGTAGTATCGCTACTACAACTTTTGAACTTGCAGCTTCAGCTATGGGGGTTGGGTGTTGTTGGGCTGGGATTTTTATGATGGCTGCTAATATGTATTCTCCAATTCTCGAATATTTAGAAATACCGGAAAAACATAAAATATTTACAGCTTTAATGCTAGGATATCCGAGCTTGAAATATAGTAGAATTCCGGATAGGAACAGTAATAATGTTCGTTGGCTGGAAAATTAAAGTTTAGGATAAGGTCGCAAAGTATGGAAAACTATGAGAATATTGCTTTAGCTTTAGGAGGAAATATTGGAGATACTGAAGTCATTTTTAATAAAGCAATAAAATTACTAGAAGAAAATGGACTGAAAAATATAAAGACTTCTTTTCTGTATTCAAATCCTGCAGTTGACTGTATTCCTGGTACTCCTGATTTTATAAATACTGCTTTAACAGGGCAATGGAATAAATCTCCAAGAGAACTTTTGAAATTATGCCAGGATATAGAAAAACATTTGGGCCGACCTGAATCTCATACAAGCGATACATCAAGAATAGTTGATATTGATATTATTCTTTTTGGTAATTTATTAATCAATGAACAAGGCCTTAAAATACCTCATCCTAAAGCATGCGATAGGTTGTTTGTGTTATTGCCATTGGAAGAAATAGCTTCTGATTGGATATTTCCTGATAAAAAAAAGAAAGTCTGTGATTTGCTTAATCAGCTTCAAAGCTGATTTTTTCTATAAAATTCATTGATACTACTGGCAACAAAATTCTTTTCCCTTAATATTAAACCTGTGATATTTGTTATATTTGAACAATAAGTTATATACTGAAAGGAGATATTCATGATTAGAATTTTAATCGTGTTTTTTAGTGCAATTTGTTTTTCGCTTGCTTTATTTGGAGAAGAACAGTCAACTAACATCGTGTCAAAAAGTTCTAAGACTGTTATAGAACAGCAAAAGAGTGAACCGGCAATTCCTGTTGAAACACAATACCTAAGAGTTATCAAACCTTCAACTTCATTTTTTAACGGGAAGATTGCTGCAGTAAAAAACGCTACGTACAGATCTCCAGAAGCAGGTATTTTGAAATATACAACAACTCCTGGAAATATCGTTTTTGCAGAAATTAAAAACGAGAAGGGGGAAGTTGTAAGAAAAGGGACTCCAATATTTATTATGGATGATACTCTTCCAAAACTTGCTGTTGAAACTACGCAGAACAGTCTTGAGGAGGCTGAAAGAATTCTTGAGAATAAAAAAACAGAGTATGAGCGATATGAGCGCTTAAATAGAAAGCAGAAAAATCTTATTGCTCAGGCGAAGATAGAAAAGGCAAAGACAGATTATGATACTGCTTTTTTAAAGGTAAAAAAATGCGAATTTGAGCATAAGAAAGCTCAGACCAATCTTGATAGATGTGTTGCATATTCTGATTTTACAGGTCAGGTAGATCAGGTGTATTATTCTCCAGGGACAGCTGTGGATAAATTTAAAGATATTGTCGAAGTGACAATGATGAATCCTATTGCTGTGAAAATGACATTGCCGCTGGGATTGATAAATCATCTGGAAGTGAATAATAATATTTTAGTTTATGACCAGGATACAAGGGAGCCTGTTCAGGCTTTACTTTGCAAAAATCCTATAAATCCATCAGATATGGAACTTTTAATTCCGAATATGCTTATTCCCGCTTCTCCAATCACCGAAGAGCAGAAGAAGTTACCTGTTATAAACAAAATTTTATTTGCTTCTCATGCTTATATAACAAAAAAATCTTTTGATGATAATTCTGATTTGACAAAAAAAGCTCCAATAACTGTTCCTGATGATTCTATTAGAAAAGATAACAATGGATATTATGTATGGATTGGTATTGGACAGAGATTTTTTGAAAAAAACAAACCTTTAAAAAAACAGTTTAAAGTACAAAAAGTATATATTATACCAGGTGATATTGTAAGATATGTCTCATATGTAAAAGGATTTGGCAGTAATTTTCGTTCAATTGAAGAAACAGACAAGATTAAGGCTGGAGATTTGATTGTTGTTGATGCACCTTCAACATTGAAAGATGGAGATGAAATTGTATACCAGCAATTACATTGGCGTTTTACAGTAAATGAAAAGGTAAAGGTAACAATTTCAGGAATTAATGATCCAGGTTTTTATGTACCTTTTAATACGATTTTTAATTTATATCTTGGAACTCCGCAGGTTTGTGTTGTCAGGGAAGGAATAGCTGTATTTGTTGATGTTCAGCAGACAGGCTATCATGGAGAGTATATAAGAATAGAAAGTAAAGATTTAAGAGAAGGTGACCAAATAGTACTTGATATAAATCGGGCATTACAGAACGTTTATGAAGGGGCACCGCTAAAAGTTGTGAAAGCGGTTGAACCACTGATAAAACTTAGCCATAATGTTGCGAAAGCTTATAAACCAGTAACTGATCCGGTGGAATAATTATATCTTTTTATTATTTATGCCTTTTAAATATTTTTATATAACAGAAAGCTTTAAGCAGAGAAACTAGATTTGCTTGGCTTAAGTTCTTAAGCATGCAAATCTAGTATATACAAATTCTTGTAATTTTAACCACTATTCATCTGAAATCAAATTGATTGGAATCAAAGTACAATGTTAAAAGTCTAAAACCTACCAGTCTATTGTCTTTAACTTTATTTTGATATTCTTAACCAGGCATCTATGAATTGATCTAGATCTCCATCAAGGACTGCCCCGGTATTACCTGTTTCAACATTTGTGCGAAGATCTTTTACCATTTGATAAGGGTGTAGAACATAAGATCTGATTTGATTTCCCCAACCCATTTCCGTTTTTTCACCACTGATATCTGCGGCTTCTTTTCTGCGTTCTTCTTCCTGAAGAGCAAATAATTTTGCCTGAAGCATTTTCATCGCAGTAGCTTTGTTCTTATGTTGAGAACGACCGGCCTGACAAGCGACAGCAATGCCTGTAGGAATATGTGTGAGTCTTACAGCGCTGTCTGTCTTATTAACATGCTGACCACCGGCACCACTGCTTCGATATGTGTCTACTCTTAAATCTTTTTCTTCAATTTCACACTCTTCATTGTCTCCAAGTTCAGGAATAATTTCTACAGAAGCGAACGATGTGTGTCGTCTTGAATTACTGTCAAAAGGGGAAATTCTTACTAAACGATGGACTCCTCTTTCTGCTTTTGAGTATCCGTAGGCAAATTCACCTTTTACTAATAATGTTACGCTTTTTACTCCGGCTTCATCCCCTGCTTGAAAGTCGATAATTTCATCCTTCCAGTTTCTTCTTTCAATCCAGCGCCTGTACATTCTTAAAAGCATTGATGCCCAATCACAGGATTCTGTCCCTCCTGCACCTGCATGGATAGAAAGATAAGCATCATTTTTATCATATTTTTCTGAGAGAAAACTTAAAAGTTCTGTTTTATCAAGATTAACAGAGAGACTTTTCCAAAGTAAATCTATTTCAGAAAGAGTTTCCTCATTCTCATCTTCTTCTGCTAATTCTACGTATGCAATGAAATCTTCAACTTCTGATACCAGGGATTCATAACCGTCAATTACGCTTTTTGCTGAGCTTAATTTTGACATAGTATCCTGGGCTTTTTCTCTATTATCCCAAAAGTCAGCAGCCATCATATCTGCCTCAATTTGTTTTTTAGCTTCGTATTGGGCATCTACTTTAAGATATTTTTTTAAATGCGCTAAACGCTCTTTTGTTTCTTCTGCACATTTCTTTACTTCGTCAAGCGTCATTGTTTTTCTCCATGAAATATTTAAATTTGCATACTTGATGCAAACAGATAATGTTTTATCGTGATTAAGAATATACAAAAGTCATAGCTATTTTCCAAATTATAATGTAAAAAATTCTTATTTTACATTTCATTTTATATTCGAAAGGGCTATTTTTATCGTTTAATATTGTATATAATTTTACTTAAGACTTAAGATACCAATAAAGGGTTTATATAAATGCTGAAATCAAATATGGATTTTTTAAAAAAATTATTGTTTTGTTCAAGCGTATCGGGTTTTGAAATGGATGCAGCAGGGATTTATAGAGAGCATCTGAAAAAAATATGTGATACTGTTTATACTGATGTTTTAGGAAATACAGTTGGTGTTATTAATCCTGATGCTAAATTCAAAGTGATGCTGGCTGGGCATTATGATGAAATAGGTTTTCAGGTGGTGCATATTTCCGATGAAGGATTGGTATATTTCAGAAATGTTGGTGGAATTGACAGAATAACTGTTCCTGGTTCTGAAGTAGTAATACAGACTACTAAAGGTGAAATTTCCGGTGTAATAGGAAAAACGCCTATTCATCTTACTCCTCATAAAGAGAGAGATAAATCGCCTACAATTAAAGATTTATGGATAGATATCGGGGCAGATAATAAAAAAGAGGCAGAGAAAAAAGTATCTATAGGTGATCCTGTTGCTATAAAACCAAACTTTCTGAAACTGGGCAAAAACAGGATAATGTCCAAAGGGCTTGATGACAAAGTGGGGGCTTTTGTTATAGCTGAAGTTATAAGAAAGATAAAAAAAAGTAATATAACTGATATTGGAGTATATTGTGTAGGTACAGTTCAGGAAGAAGTGGGGTTAAGAGGTTCGCATACTTCTGCTTTTGCAATTAATCCTAATGTCGGTATTGCTGTTGATGTAGGCTTTGCAACTGATACTCCTGATATTAATATCAAAGAGCATGGTTCGATAAAATTAGGCAAAGGCCCGATTTTGACACGTTTTGCAAATGAGAATCCAGTTCTTGGAAAAAAAATCAGAGAGATTGCTAAACTGAAAAAAATACCATATCAGGAAGAAGCAGGGTATAGTGCAAGTGGCGGAACTGATACAGCTTCAATACAGTTATCAGGATGTGGAGTTGCAACGGCTTTGGTTAGTATTCCAAACCGTTACATGCATACTCCGGTTGAAGTTTGCGACTTAAGAGACGTAAAAGGGGCTATTGAACTTTTAACAGAATTGATATTAAACTTTACTCCGGAGGATACTTTTATTCCCGGAATGGATTAGATGTATCCTTTTTTTATTTAAAATTAAACAGAATCTTTTATTATGGAAAACCTTATACTTATAACAGGAAATGATACTTTAGCTATTAAAAACAAAGTTGAAGCAATAATTGATGAACTTAAAGAAACAGTCGATGAATATTCCATTGAAACGATTATAGGTGATGCTGAAAACAGTAAACCCATGAAAATTCTTGAAGAGTTATTGATTTCAATCAATACACCAGCTTTCTTCGGTTCTGGTAAGAATATATGGTTGAAGCATTTTGCACATTTTAAGTTGTTGATAGGAAAGGAAAAGAAAAATAAACCTTTTCAGGAGGTTTTTAAGGACATAATAACAGTAATTAATGATAATTTTCTAAACAGCAGTGATTTAACTTTGATTATTGATGGTCCAGAGCTGGATAAAAGAAGCGCTGTCTACAAATTCTTTCAAAAAAATGGTAAAGTATATTCTCTAAATAAAATAGATCAAAATGATAAAAACTATCAGAATGAATTGAGAAATAAGATACAGGACTTATGTAGAGTTGAGGATATAAAAATAAATTATGATGCGGTTGAATTCCTTGTAGGAACTGTTGGAGGTGATACTGGAAGGTTAACAACTGAACTGGCAAAACTGTTTGCTTATATAGGAGATAAGAAGAGAATAAGCTTAAGTGACTGTCAGGATATTTGTACAAAGTCGATGGAAATGGCAAACTGGGTTTTTTCTGATGCTCTGGCTAATAAAAATATTAAAGGAGCATTGAATGCATTGAATATAATTATTGATAAAATAGTAGCAGAAAAAAGCGCAAGCTCTGCACCTGAATTATCAATGTTGTTCAGTGCTATAAAAAAATTTCAGGATTTAATACAAATTAAGGCAGGAGCCGAGAGGCTTGAGATTCCTGAGAACTGTCAATATCCATTTTTTAAGTCTCATCTTGATAATGTAAAGTTTAACAGTAGTTCAAATGATAATATTTTGCTTTCCTATCATCCATATAGAGCTTTCAAACTATTCGAGCAGGCACAAAAGTTTAATGATACAGAAATTGCTGAAATATTTACGGTACTGTTAGAATCAAATAAAGAGCTTGTTTCAGGAAATGGTAACCCTAGAATTGTTTTGGAAAATTTGATATTAAAAGTTTGTGCTTAATCTTTTTAAATCTTTTTATAGATTTATTAGTTTAAAACTGTTATAATTCCGTTGAGAGCTGATAAAATATACATTGGCAGCGGAAATGTTCCTGCAGTTGTGGAGTTTTCTTCCATTTTGAATTCAATACTGGAAGGCTTTGCTCTATTAAAAATCGAAATACAAAACATTATACAATTATCTAATTGTATTAAAAATATTTTTTCTATATAAATGTGGAGGAAATTTAATGACAGATAAAAAACGTTTACACTTTGATCATATTGTAATAGGAAGTGGAGCCGCAGGTCTTTCCACCGCATTGCGTTTAGCTGAACTTGGAAGTGTAGCTGTAGTAACAAAGTTAAATATTGATGATACAAATACAGTTCGTGCACAGGGTGGAGTAGCGTGTGTTATTGATGATAAAGATTCATATAGAGAACACTTAAAAGATACACTTGATGCCGGAGGGCACATGTGTAATAAAGCTATTGCTGAAAAAATAATAAAAGATGGACCTGAATGTATAAATAAGCTTATTTCATATGGCGCTCATTTTACTACACGGGGAGAGATGGGGGATGAAAAACATGAAGATGAATTTGATCTTGGAAAAGAAGGAGGACATCATAAAAGACGTGTGCTTCATGCAGGAGATATAACAGGACAGGAATTGCAGAGAGCACTTGTTGAGGAATGTAGAAAACATTCAAATATTACCATATTCGAAAATTATGTAGCAATTGATCTTATTACTTCATGGCGATTAGGTTGGATAGGTGAGAATTACTGTTTGGGAGTGTATGTTCTTGATAACAATACGTCTGAAATAGTAACATTTGTATCATATACGACGACGCTTGCTACAGGTGGCGCGGGGAAGGCTTATCTTTATACAAGTAATCCGGATGTGGCTTGCGGAGCAGGTATTGCTATGGCTTTTCGTGCTAATGTTAAAATAAGAAATATGGAATTTTTCCAATTTCATCCGACTATACTTCATCATCCATCGATAAAATCATTTCTTATAAGCGAAGCAGTAAGAGGTGAAGGTGCTGTCCTTAAAGTAAGAAATCAGGACGGTGATCTTGTTGAATTCATGGATAAATATCACGAAATGAAGAGCCTTGCTCCAAGAGATGTTGTTGCTCGTGCAATAGATAATGAATTGAAAAGAAGTGGGCAGGAATGTGTATATTTAGACATTACTCATAAAGATGAGGAATTCCTGAAACTGCGCTTTCCGTGTATTTTTGCGGAATGCGAAAAAGGCGGGATAAATATGTCAAAAGATCCAATACCTGTTGTGCCGGCTGCTCATTACTGCTGTGGCGGTGTTGCAACGGATGAAAATGGAGCAACAAGTATTAAAGGATTATATGCTGCAGGAGAAGCAGGTTGTAATGGCTTCCATGGTGCTAATCGTCTGGCAAGTAACAGTTTACTTGAAGCGCTTGTTGTTCCTAAGTTTGTTTTTGAACATGTTTCCTCATGCTATGAAGAACTGAAGGAGACCTTTCCTACAGGTAATATCCCTGATTGGACTATTGGAAATGCTACTGACTCTGATGAACTTGTTGTAATTTCACATAACTGGGACGAAATAAGAAGATTCATGTGGGATTATGTTGGGATAGTAAGAACGGATAAAAGGCTTGAAAGGGCTAAAGCCAGAATTAGGAATATTAGAAAAGAGATAGAAAAATATTATTGGGACTTTCATGTTACAAAAGATCTTATCGAATTAAGAAACATTTCTACAGTAGCTGAAATAATTATTGATTCTGCTGCCTCAAGAAAAGAAAGTCGGGGATTGCACTATAATGCTGATTATCCAAAAAGAGATAAAAGCAGAGATTGTGTAAACACTGAAATTAGTAATCCACATTTGGCAGCACATTAAAATATGACAATAAGTAAAAAAATTGCTCCCCACATAACTCAAATTGTATCTAAATTGCAGAATGCAGGATACGAAGCTTATCTTGTAGGCGGAGCTGTTAGAGATATTCTAATTGAGAGAGAACCTAAAGATTATGATATCTCTACGTCGGCTATGCCTGAACAGGTTAGACAGGTTTTTGGTAGAAGAAGAGCTAAAATAATAGGACGCAGATTTAAGATAGTTCATCTGTATCATGGTCGTGAGATAATCGAAATAAGTACTTTTAGAGACAATCCTAATAACTCAGATAGTTCCTATTCTCCTGATTCATCTCTTCTGGTTCTTCGGGATAATAATTATGGAACTTCTTATGATGATGCTTTCAGAAGGGATTTTACAGTAAATGCTATATTTTATGATCCTGTAGTAAATAGCATACTTGATTTTACCCAAAAAGGTTTAAAAGACCTTGCAGATGGCTTAGTACGTGTTGTTGGCGATCCTAAAATAAGATTTTCCGAAGATCCGGTGAGAATGCTTAGAGCATTAAAACTGGTAGGACAATATGACTTTAAATTGTTAAAAGAAACAGAAGAAGCGTTATACGAACTAATGCCGCAGTTAAGGCTTTGTTCTAAGTCAAGGCTTTGTCTGGAACTTGAAAAAATACTGAGAAAATCCTATTCAGATAAAATTTTAAAAACCTTTTTTCAATATGGTTTTTTGAAATATTTCCTTCCAAATATTTCAAAGGACTGGGATACAGAATCGGTTCAGACAGCTATGAAGCTTTTAGCCTGCCATTGCAAAAGGTTGAATGAGGAGGACTGTAAAGACTACTTGTCGGTTGTTCTAGGCCTTCTTGCAATGCCTTTTGTTAACAAATTTATAACAGGGAGTTCTGTAGACTGTACATGGAAATATTACTCCGGAATTGAAAAAGATATCCGTAATATTATTCATTATGTTGTAGCTCCTTATACTTTTCCAAAATTTATAATTGCAGCATTAACCGATGCAATTATACTGCAGAGAAGGTTTTATTTTAAAGATAAACCAAGAAAAACAAGAAGGCATCCTCATTTTAGAATTGCGCGGGAAATTGCAATGGATTTAAACAATGCTTTATGGGATATACCTGAACTGAAAGATTTCTGGAACTCTGTAAGGGAGAGGGAAAAAAGCAAAGTTCAAAAAAAACGAAATAAATAGTAAATATTATTCATATGAATATCGCCTTATGTCATTTCAGAGCAGGGGAATCTGACGGAGTCTCGTTGGAAATGGAAAAGTGGAAGCTGATTCTTGAAAAGCTTGGTCATAATGTCACTATTCTTGCCGGAAGCCTTGGATCATTATCTGATGGGTATATTATTCCTGAATTATTATATACCCATCCTACAAATCTTTTAATAGCAAAAAATACTTACGGACCACTAAAAGAGCTTAAGAGCGAAGAAGAATATAAAAAAGCTGTTTATACATTTGCAGATCTAATTAAACATAAATTATCTGATTTTATTAATAAATATCAAATTGATATTATTGTCCCTAATAACTTCTGGTCAATAGGAGGAGGGCTTTCAACTGCAATATACTCAAACTATTTCAAAATACTGGTTTTATTTTTTCAAAATGATCATTAATACGTGACCTTAAAGTTTCAGAAATATTGTCCCATTCATTTCTGAAAAAATCTAAAACATCAGATTTAAACTCTTTGAATGAGGTAAAAACTTTGTTATTTCTTACATGTTCGTTCATTACTTTCCATACACGCTCAATCGGGTTAAGATTTGGACTGTAGGGTGGAAGTATATGCAAAATGAATTTTTTATGAGGAGGCGGCTTTTGCAAAGCGTCAAGTAACATTTGAGCAGTTACTTTCTTTTCCTCTAAAATTTTCTTATTTATAAAGAATTCAGGTTCGTTTTTCAAAACCATATACAGGTTTTTTCTCAATCTCCCTGTAAGTTGTTTATTATTAGCCGGTAATTTTATCTGATAATAGTCTTCTAAATATTTTCTATTGAAAGGATCTTTTATTCCAAGATATGCACCAACTTCTTTACATGTATGAGCACCTCCGCCGTCTGCAATAAGATGTATGGTACCGCTAGAGGCGGTTGAATCATCAAGATATCTCAGAAAATCTAATGTAGCATTGCCATCTATTGTTTTATACTCTTTTGTAAAAATAGACATACTTTCTAAATCTATTGCTCCTGTAAGATTTATCCTGCTTCTGCCTGCAACTGTAGCTATCATTTTCTCAACACCTTTCCTTATCCAGCCTAATGTGATTTTTGTGGCTTGAGTTGGGTGAACACTATCCATAAAAAATATTTTATCATTTTCTTTGAGGTTATTCTTTATTTCATCATATTCTGCTTTAAAAGCTTCCTGCTTTTCGGTATTGTACTTAAGTGGGACTCCTTTTGGAGCTTTATAAGAAAATCTATTATGCTTTAACCAGTTATACATTCCCTGCTGAGTATATTTTATGCCGTAAGCATTGTAAACATATGCAATGATCTCTTTAGTGCTTGGGTAGGTATTTTTTTCTAAATGATTTATTAATTCATTAGTTTGTTCAGAAGTCAACAGGCTGCTTGAACCGCCACTTTCATTTTTCAATTTTTTATTATCCAAATAATCTTTAAGGTGAGTTGTTACTGTTGTTTCATGAATTCTTAATGCCTGAGCTATTTGTGATTGAGACCAACCCTCGGATGAAAGCAACACAGCTTTTATACGGTCACAGGCCTTACTGTTTCGCTCTTTTTTATGTTGTGCTTCAAGTTTTATTTTTTCGTCTAGTGTTAATTGGATATTCATATCTATCAATATAGGCTGTATTAGGATATTACAACTCATGCAACTGTATTTTCATTCAGTTTGAGTATAGCTTTCTATGAGATTGTAAAAGATTCCGGAATGAAGTATGTTCCTCATCATCATGATTTTTTCTGGGAAAGCTGTAGAAGCAGTTATAGGTCATGTAATACTGCAATAGAAATTCTTAATAAATATTTTCCGCCTTCTGATATTTCACGAGAACAGATAAAACATGTTGTTATTAATGAAATATCCCGAAAAGAAATGAAGCAGTATAAGAATTTAGATTCTTATGTTGTTCCAAACGTTTTTAATTTTGATGCACCACGATGGGAAAAAGATGATTTTAATTCTGATTTTAGGCAGAGATTGGGTATTAAGGAAAATGATATACTAATTCTGCAGGCAACAAGAGTTGTTACACGAAAAGCGATCGAAATGGCTATAGAGTTTGTAGGTGAATTAAATTCTGAAAATAATCTGGAAGTTTTATACAATAGAAAACTTTATAATGAATATAAGTTCGACAGTGACAGTAAGATCTATTTTGTGCTTGCTGGAAAACAGGAGGCAGATGAAAGCTATTTTGATTTATTAAAACAAAAAGCTAGTGATTGTAATGTTAATATGATATTTGCAGGAGATATTGTTGAGCATTCCAGAACTGTAAAAGATGAAATAAAATGCTACTCACTATGGGATACTTATGTTCATGCAGATATTGTAACATATACAAGTATTCAGGAAGGCTGGGGTAACCAGTTTTTAGAAACGGTTTTTGCAAAACTGCCGATAATAGTTTTTGAGTATCCTGTTTTTGGTACAGATATAAAACCGAAAGGTTTCGATGTAATATCTCTTGGAAATGAGTATGAGTTGGACAAAAATAATTTGGCGTTTGTTAGTAAGGATAAAATAATAAATGCAGCAAAGCAGGCTATTGTAATGTTGACTGATTTTAATAAAAGAGAAAAGGTTGTTGGACACAATTTTAACATTTGCCAAAAGCATTTTTCATATAATACTCTAGAAGTAATTTTAAATGGAATTTTCAATTGGAATTAATATTAAATAATTCTTTTTTGACATAGTTGTCTATAATGTGTTGAAGGCTAATATTATAGTGAACAATTAAACTTCTTATTGCAGTTCTTTGAAGAAGGAGGAAGCTATGTTTAATAGAAAAGTTAGAATGGCTACAGTTGCAGGACAGTTTTATGAAAAGAATCCTGCCCGTTTAAAAAAAGACCTAAAAGAATATTTACAAAATATTTCTGAGACTGATTTTCTTCCTAAAGAATCCCATATACAGGCTATAATTGTCCCGCATGCCGGTTTTCCATATTCGGGGATGACTGCCGGAAAAACATTTCATCTTGCGGGGAAGCATAAGTATAAAAGAATAGTGTTGATTGCGCCTTCTCATTATGTTGGTTTCACTGGGCTTGCATTACCTTCCTATGATGTCTGTTCGACTCCGATTGGTGATATTTGTGTAGATCAGAAAAGTATTGCGAAACTTAAAGGGCGTAATTTTGTAAAGAATGATGATGCCCATATTCATGAACATTCATTAGAGGTGGAGTTACCTTTTATTCAGACACTTTTTCCAGGCATTCCTATTATGCCGTTTGTGTGTGGACAGATTAATGTGCAGATCGCACAACAGATGGTTGAAACTTTACTGCCTTTTTGGAATGATGAAACTCTCTGGGTAATAAGCTCAGATTTTACTCATTATGGGCGCCAATTCGGTTATTTGCCGTTTAAGGAGAATATTCAGGAAAATCTGAAGGAGCTTGACCTTGGGGCTGTTAATAAAATACTGGATTTTGACTTGGAAGGTTTTGATGAATATTTAAATAAAACCGGTGCTACAATTTGTGGAAGAAATCCTATTATGCTGATGCTTGCAGTAAGTCTTCTTGCTAAAAACAATACAGATATTGAAAGCAAGGCAAAACTTGTTGAATATACAACATCAGGTGAAATAACTGGAGATTATAATCATACTGTCAGTTATGCCGGTATTGTGGTTTATACTGATAATTCTCATAAGGAGGTAGGAAAGATGAATGCTCATGAAAGTAATGAAAATTATACAGAAAAACAAAAACAGGAAATTTTATCTTTAGTGAGAAATACTATCAGAAATAAGTTTGAGAAGAGCAGAAATATTACAGTTTCAGCTACTTCTGATTACCTTGCAGAGGAACGCTCCTGTTTTGTAACCCTGCATACAAAGGGTGGTGCTCTTAGAGGTTGTATTGGTCATATTATGGCATTTGAACCTTTATACGATAACCTGAAACGTAATGCTGTTAATGCTGCTTTTCAGGATCCACGTTTTACCCCTTTAAAATCAGTTGAAGAGCTTGAGACTCTTAAAATTGAGGTTTCAGTTCTCACTCCTGCTAAAAAAATTCCATCTTATAATGATATTATTCTTGGAAAGCATGGAATAATATTGAAAAATAGTTCAAGAAATGCAGTATTTCTGCCCCAGGTTGCTCCCGAGCAGGGCTGGGATTTGCCTACAACACTTTCGCATCTTTCTATGAAAGCCGGTCTTTCTGCAAATGCCTGGGAATTACCAGAAACACAATTTGAAGTATTTGAGGCAATTGTGTTCGGTGAATAATTTTGAGTTTAGCCTGAAAATTATTTTCAGGCTGAATCAAAATTATAATACAAATTTCTAAAAAATTGTTTCTTAAAGCTTTTATTTGTTTGCAATGGATATTCAGAAGAGTAAGAACAGAAAAATAATACATGTTGATATGGATGCTTTTTATGCATCCGTGGAGCAGCGTGATGATCCGTCTTTGAAAGGTAAGCCGGTTATTGTTGGGGGAAGTCCGAATAGTAGAGGGGTAGTCTCTACATGTTCATATGAAGCCAGAAAGTACGGAGTACATTCTGCAATGTCATGTGCTAAGGCATATAAGTTGTGTTCATCTGCTATATTTATAAGACCTAATTTCTATAAATATAAAGAAGTATCAAAGCAGATTAGAAATATTTTTAAAGAATATACTGACTTGATTGAACCCCTATCGCTTGATGAAGCTTTTTTGGATGTGACAGAAAATAAGATAAATAATCCTTCAGCGACTAAGGTTGCGCAGACAATCCTTTCACAAATTTTAAAAGAAACCGGACTTACTGCGTCAGCTGGTGTTTCCTATAACAAATTTCTGGCTAAAGTTGCGTCGGATATTCATAAACCATATGGCTTGACAGTTATTATTCCGGATAAAGCTGTTAAATTTATAGAAAAGCTTCCAATAAGGAAATTTTTTGGAATTGGTAAGGTTACTGAAGAAAAGATGCTCAAACTTGGCATAAAAAATGGTTATGATCTAAAACAGTATAGTAAAATTGAGCTTATTGATAAATTTGGTAAATTTGGGGAATTTTATTTTAATATAGTAAGAGGTGTTGACAATAGGCCTGTCTCACCATCAAGAATTAGAAAGTCTATAGGAAAAGAAACAACTTTGTCTGAGGATACCGATAATATTCATGAAATTACGATGATTCTTGAAGAACTTGCTGTAGAAGTAAATGAAGTTTTGAAGAAAAATAAAGTTTCAGGAAAAACAGTTACTTTAAAAGTGAAATATCATGATTTTTCAACAGTGACAAGATCCAGTACTTTACCGTTTTATATACAGCGATCTGATAAAACAATTATGACTTCTATCAATGCACTTTTGAAAAAAACTGAGGCTGGACAAAAGAAAATTCGTTTGCTTGGAATCAGTATTTCAAACTTAGATAATAATATTCCCGAATATATTCAGACCGTTTTCCCTTTCTATGAACATTATATGTCATTACACGAAGACTGAACAATTAAAAAAATCTTTACTGCAGCAAAAGACAGTAAAGATTAAATAATAGAAATCAGAATGAAATGGACGGCAAAATTTGAACAGTTTTGATAAGTGTGAAATTTCCTTTTATTGATATAATAAACTAACCCGGGTTTGTTTTTTTAGGGGCTTTTAAAAAATTTTTATTTTTTTATTAGGCAAGGGCGTAAATTTATTTTGAGGGTGATCACTTCAAATGTAGTCACCTAACATATCTTGAGTTATTTGCATTATTCATAGCCTCTGAACACCTGTCCTATAGGCAATAAATTCTGAATTGATTGGATTTTTAGTTGTTCTCTATTAATTTTAGAATACAAAAAAAACAGAAAAAGAAAAAGGATGAATTATGGCGGAACAACTATTGCCTTTGTTTTTATATGGAGAAAATACCATAAACTCCATCGTATCCTATAATTTTAATGAAGATGGTAATGTTTACTATTTTATTTATTGTGCACCTGTAGGTTTTCATCGACACGATGATCGTCGCGGCTTTAATATAACAACTTCTCAACTGATATTGAATGGTCACTGTAAAAACTGCGAGATTGTAAAAGCTTTCGGAGTAAGCGAAATAAGTGTAAAACGTAATCTTAAGAAACTCAGAGAAGATGGTATAGACGGATTTTATAAACCCAGAAACACTAGAAAAGGTGGAACAGTTCTTACGTCTGAAGTATTGTCAGAAGCCCAGTGCCTTTTAAATGAAGGTCACAGTCGCTCAGAAACAGCAGAAAAACTGTCATTAAAAGTTAACACCCTATCTAAAGCCATACATGCCGGTAAGCTGTTGGAACCACTAAAAAAAACTTCACAGGAAAAACCAAATCAGAACGCAATATAGAGGATAACAGTCAGGCACTTGGCAAAGGGTGTACAGACACCACAGGACGACTTTTTGCAGCATTAGGCAGAGTCAGTGCAGTTACAGAATTTAATAAGAATTATGATATTGATAATGGTGGTTTACTGCTTGCAGTTCCTGCACTTTTATCCAACGGTCTGCTTGATTCAATGAATTCATTCAATTTTACAGAGGGTTTTTATAGAATATATGATATTTTTCTGACGATAGCTTTTATGGTTCTGGCCCGTGTAGGAAACATAAACCGCCTTGGTGATGTTTCACCCGGAGAATGGGGAAAGCTTCTTGGAATAGACCGTATTCCTGCTGTTAAAACCATGCGCGAAAAAGCAGATGAACTTTCACATGGTCAGAATGAAGCAAATCTGGATAAATGGATTTCAGAACATTCCAGCACCTGGATGGAAAAAAATGAGGATACTATAGGAAGGCTTTATGTTGATGGTCATGTAAGAACATATTTTGGAAAAACAAAGCTGCCGAGAAGATATGTATCAAGACAGCATTTATGTCTTCGCGGAATGACCGACTACTGGATTAATGATCAGAACGGGGCACCATTTTTTAATGTAACAACACCTTTTTCAAAGGGGCTTATAGAAATACTGCAGACGAAAATAATACCAAAACTGCTTGAAGAAATGCCGTGTCAAAAGACAGCATATGAACTTGCTGAAAATCCTGATATCTACAGGTTTTTAATAATTTTTGACAGAGAAGGCTATAGCATGAAACTCTTCAAAGACCTGTGGGAAAAACACAGAATTGCCTGTCAGACATATAATAAATATCCAAAAGATGCCTGGGATGAAAATGATTTCATTGAAGTTGAAGTTATACACCCTTTTGATAATGTAGAGAAAACAAAAATAGCGGAAAAAAGGGTATATGATAAAACGAATGATTTTTATTGCAGAGAAGTTAGACAGTTAACTGAATCAGGTCATCAGGTGTCAGTAATTTCAACAGATTTTATCAGTGAAGCTGAATACATATACAGTCACATGCAGAGTAGAACATCTCAGGAAAACTTTTTTAAATATGCAAGACAAGATTATAATATAGATACACTTAACTCATATAAAAAAACAAATGTAGATGAGACAGAAACAGTTGTAAACCCGGTATATAGACAACTGGAGAAAGATTTAAATTCATTAAGAGCAAAACTGGCAAGAAGAACACTTAAAAGACAGCAGTTGACTTTAAAGGAAAACCCTACAGAAAAAGAACGCAGGAACTTTGAAGAAAGAGAAGGAATGTTAACAAAAGAAATACTTGAATTTGAAGAAACTATTACCGAAAAGAAAAAAACAAGAAAGAATACAGATAAATATATTACTGTCAAAGAATTGCCGGAGGAATTTAAATTTGTTCAGTTTCATGGGGGTAGAAAAAAGTTTATTGATATTATAAAAATGATTGCATACAGAGCTGAAGTAGCTATGTCAAATGTCATCATGCCTATTCTGGGAAAATATGAAAAAGATACTGCAAAGAGCATAATAGAATCTATTTTCAAAACACCGGCAAATATTATTCCTCTATATGATAAAAATATTTTGAAGGTTGAATTGCATTACACTTCATCACATAAAAAAGATAAAATAATTCAATCATTGATGAACTTTTTAAATGAAACTGAAATGGAATTTCCGGAAACTAATTTGAAGCTTTTCTACAAGTTCGTATCAAAATAAAATCATAGGGGTAAAGTGCTCAGAGCCTGGCTTATATTTTTAGATTATGTTTATCAAAGAAATAAAAACCAGAAATAAAAAAACCGGTAAAGAGTATGTAAAGCATGCTCTTATTGAATCTATCCGTACACCACAGGGTCCCCGTCACAGAACTGTAATGCAGCTTGGTCATTTAAAGCTTTCCAAAGAACTGTGGCCCGTATTAATAGCAGAACTTGAGAGCCGTTTGTCAGGTCAGGATTCGTTAAATCTTCCCGGGGTAAAAGTTCCTGTCAAAGTAAAACGTGCAGCAGATACAGCAATGGAGAATTTTGTTATTCGTGACGAAAGGAGAATAGAGAATCGAAAAAATATATCATCAGAAGAAATTACAGTAAATATTAATGATTTCAGTGATACAAAATACAGAAGCTTCGGACCTGAATTTACAGCACATTGCATTTGGAATGACCTGAAACTTCCTCAAAAGCTTAAGGAGTTTGGATTTAACGGAAGAGAAAGAAGCCTTGCAGAAGCAATAGTAGCAGGACGTTTAATAAATCCAGCAAGTGAACTTGCTACCTGGGAATGGATAAGAAATTTTTCATCAATAGGCGAACTTACCGAAATTGAACTAGACAATGCAGGTCTCAGTTCAGTATATAAAATTGGCGATAGACTTCTTGAACACAAAGACGAACTTGAGGATCATCTTTTTAGAAGAGAAGCAAAACTGCACCCCGGACGCGATACACTTTATCTTTTTAACCTAACCAATTTTTATTTTGAAGGCCAGGCTTTGGGTAACAGTATAGCCAAACACGGTAAGTCAAAAGAAAAACGCAATGACTGTCCTCTTGTTTCGCTTGGTCTTATTGTTGATTCATCAGGCTTTCCGGTATCAAGTAAGATTTTTCCAGGTAATATAGGAGAACCTGTCACCTTATCAGAAATACTTGAAAAGATGGGTTATTTTGAAGATTATCTTCCGGGACTTCACCCTACTCTTGTAATGGACAGGGGTATAGCCACGAAGGATAATATAGAACTTTTGAAAGCTAAAAACCTGCCTTATATTCTTATAACCAGAGGTCCCCGCAATAAACATTATCTTAATGAATTTGAAAATCACAGTTCAGATCCTGAATTTGAATCAATCATCAGAAATAAAAAAGAGATAAAAATTAAAAAAATAGAAAAGCCTGATTCTGATGTAGTTGAGGTTCTTTGCATAAGTCAGGGTAAAAAAGAAAAAGAAGAAGCCATAAACAGAAGATGGACCGAGCGGGCCTGTGAAGATCTTGCTTCTCTGCAAAGATCTGTTTCTAAAGGAACTATAAAATTAATGGATAAAATTTACAGGAAGCTTGGCAGACTTGAAGAGCGTTATGCTGGTTTTAATAAATACTTTTCATTAGAATTGATCGAAGACGATCAAAGACCAGGATACGCATCAGAACTGAAATTTCAGGAAAATCAGGTCTTTGATATTGATAAAAATGACTCAGACCCTCTTCAGGGCACTTATGTAATAGAAACAGTACATAAAGATAAAAGTGCAGAGGAAATATGGCATCTCTATATGACGCTTACCAGAGTTGAAGAAGCCTTTAGGTGTATGAAATCAGATCTTGGAACAAGACCGGTTTATCATCAGATAGAAAGAAGGACAAAGGGACATCTCTTTATTTCTGTTCTTGCATACCATCTGCTTATAAATATTGAATATAAATTAAGGCAGGCAGGTGATAAAAGAAGGTGGTCTAAAATCCGCCAGGTACTTGGTACGCATCAGAGGTCTACTATAATAATACCGGATAAAGAACAGAGGATTCATCATGTGAGAATATCAGGAACTCCTGAACCAGGTCATACTAAAATATATGAGATGCTAAAAATAAAGCCCGGGAAAATGCTGAAAAAGTATATCGTTGCAAAAAGGTTGTAGTCACCAAAAAAAATGACCGACAGCCTCAAAATGAAGACTAAACGATCAAACTTGGGTTACGTTTATAGCCTGCATTATACAGCCTTCCCAAAAGATATTTATACTGAAAGCTATCAGTAGACTTTTTTACTTTTTCAAGATAAGCCAAGCCAAAGTAAACATGAAGATCGTCAGGATTTTCTGATGTACTGTGTAATGAAAATAAATTTCCATCCTTGCCGGGACCAAGTATCTGCTGTAATGTAGTGGTGTTCATTTATATAATTCCCTTTGTTTATTTTCTACTTTACATTATATCGGAAGTTATATAAATGAATTTCTTGCTAAAATATTATTGATCGGACTGGGAACAAAAAAAGAGAGTGTTTAACTTGCGATTCTATTTGCTCTTGGGGATGAGCTCTGATTTAGGTAAACTGTAAATAAAAAGGAATCCTGCTTAAGTCAGGATTCCTTAATATTATTATTTAAAATAATTTTTATTTATATACGCATTCTACAATATCATTTACAAGATAATCAAATATAGCTGAAGTGTCTAAATCATCATACGTGTAGTGTGGATGATATTGGAAGCCAAGCATTGTTCTGTACCTGAAAGCATCAACTACAGGGATATCTTTTAATAATGATTTAAATTTCTTCAGTTGTATATCGTTGATAGCAGGGTGACTTTTTATCTCATATTTTTCATCTTCTCTGGATTTTGTGCTTAGAGGATGGAATGAGAGAACTTCAACTTTGTCAGGGATTGGAGACGTCATTGCCAATGTGTGTCTAAAGTCCTTATTTATATACTTTACTTTGTCTTCCTCGCCAGGGTGTTTAAAAATGTCAGGTAAAGGGTATTTTAAGGTTGAAAAAACGTGTAAATCATCTCTTCTTCTTGCATTGAGTTCTACATCAATCTGCCACATTTCTTCTGGCCCTTCATGTGGATTTTGTCTTGCATAAAATGTTTCTGAGTAAGGCGCACCTTTTTCTTTAAAAATTTTAGTGAGTCCGCCGCCTGCATGTAAGTATCCAAGTTGCGCTCCATGGCATGTTCCAAATATCGGCTTTTCCTGATCAAAAGCTGCTTGTATAAATAAAAGTCCATATAAAGTGTCTTTTATATCGTTTTCAACAGCTTTTATTGCTTTTTTGCTATGTACATTTGGTTTATAAAAAATAGGATGGACAATTGTAGTAGCGGTAGATTCTACAATCAGGAATGAAAAGTCTTTCATTACTTTTTCGATTTCTGATTTTAACTCAGAGAGAAGTGAATTAGGATTTTCCTTGATATATTCAAGAATGGCATCAAAAAGAAGTTTTTCTCCTGATATATTTTTTTTAATTTCAATTACAGTGTCAACAATCTTATTGCATAAATCCATTACTTTTTGCTTGGAGTGAGCAAACTCTAATGGTGGTTCTATCGGGAAATGGTATGGATTGAAATCGTAAAACTTAAACTGAATAGGTCTATCAGGGCTGCAACGTTTCGCTGCGTCTTTGAAAGAATAAAATATTTCCGGCTGAATTCTTTCTTCGATTCTATCTGGAATTACCAAGGTTTTTACTACTTTCATTTTACTTCACTTTCCGGTTAAATTATTTGGAGTGATATACTATGCAGTATAAATATACTGAAATTATTTATTATGTCGATTTTTCAATTATACATGATTTAATCTGAAAAATCAATATGTTTCTATAAATCAATGATGGACATCATTTTATATACTAAATATTGATTTGAGTTCGCTATATAATTTACTTCTTTATAAGAAAAAATGTTTTATGGTTGTATGTTGTCTTTAAGATATTAATATAATAGCCGTTCTTTAAAAGATAATCATGTAAAATAATTGGCAATAATATGAAGTTTAAAAAAGAAAAGGTTGTACTGAGAGATGCCGGTAATTCTATTCAATTACCAGGAGCAATATTTAATGAGATTAAAAGAGCTGGACAGTTAAGAGCATGTTTTCCCTACGATAGGAAAATGCATAATATTGATTTTTTTCTTGAAGCTATGGAAAAATATTACCACCTATATGCTGTTTATTATAGCAATGTTCTTTGCGGGGCAGTGTGGATAACTGGTTGGGAACATAGATCAGCAAGAATTGCTTTTGCTGCATTTAAAACTAATGCACGATTTTATTTTTATGAAATTATGAATGAGGCGGCTACACAGTTAATAAACGTTAAAGATCCTTCCGGACGTTATTGCTATGACTCTTTATACGGACTTATTGCTGAAAATAACAAGAGAATTATAAGGGCTTCAAGATTGTGTGGATTTAAAAATACAGGATTTATTCCAAATCTTTATGGCGAAAGAAAAAATGCAGTAATTCTTTCATTCACCAGATAATTTCTGAAGATATACTGAATTTTTACTTTTAGCTTATTTTGCTAAGGTAAGCTAAGAGTATTTATTAGCTTTTTTAGTAGGCTGCCTGACTAAAGAAACTATTCAGTTTTGGGTGTATAGCGTTATTTATCTTTATTGTCAATGGAAATATATTCAGCATCATAATAATCATTGTTCTGTTGTGGTGCTGATTTTTTGTCAGTATTGTAGAAAGGGTGCTTCCCTGTTTTAAAAAAGAAAATATTTCTATTAAATTTTCTTCCTGTAATATACATAACGATAAATAATATGCATGCGATAGACATGACAATTGGAACAAAGACAAATAAAACAATAATTATTACTGGAATAAAAACAACTAGAAGCAATATTTTTGATAAAAACTGTTTATTGTATTTTTCATTAAAATTCATTTTACCTAACTCCTTCCGGTCTTCAAACTGTGAAATATATTTACCACATATTTAAAAATATTTAACTCGGTTGAGAAAATGACTAGGTCATTCTTTCGAACCTTATGTTATTTTATCAAATAATGTTGAAACAATATCATATATTAATATGTTATATACGCAAGTCGTTTTGATGTAATTTTTATATTTATTTTATATGATTTATTTTATTGTGGAGAATGATGAGAATAATACCTAAATCAAAAGAAGAGAAGAAAATACTGTGTTATTGTGCTTTAACATTTGTTAGTTTTGTTATTTTGGATCAGATAACAAAGTATTTGATCGTTGTAAACAAAGAACTTATAATGCATCCTTTGGTAATAATACCTGGTTATTTCGATATTGTTTCTGTTAGAAATACCGGTGCGGCCTGGGGAATGTTTTATGGTAATAATACTGTTTTGTTCTGTGTAGCAGCAGTTGCTTTTATTGTATTGATTTTATTTTTTAGAAACCTTACAGAAGGATGCACAGAAAGATATTTTGCATTATCTTTGATTATAAGTGGCATAGTTGGTAACTCTATCGATAGAGTTACAAGAAAATCTGTTGTTGATTTTTTAGATTTTTTTATTGGGAAATATCATTGGCCTGCATTTAATGTTGCAGATAGTGCTATTTGCATTGGAGTATGTCTGTTGGTTTTATCTTTTCTGTTTAGGAAATCATTGACTAATTCTTAAATTTTTGATATTAAAATCAGTTTTTAGTTTTACTGAAAAGCTGCAGGATAAGGAGAAAAATACTTAAGCTCAACTGATTGTGTGGAGTTTATCGCTAAAGTCATATACCTCCAGTCAAACTGGAGGCTTGATTGTGAACCCCTTAAAGGGGATTATTCCCAAATACCAAATAACAGTTTTCAAATAACAAATAAATCACAATAATCAATTATTTAAAATTACAAACATAAGAATACAAGTTTACTGTCAATATTTATTGTCATGTACTGTAATTCAGATAACGTTCAGTGTTTTATCTGTTTCGATATTGAAATTTTGTTTTTGGAATTTATTTGAGTTTTGTTATTTATCATTTGTTTTTTTTTGCCGTAAAAGTTAAACTACTTTGAGTCCTCCAGTCAAACTGGAGGTTTACCAATATTAGGATTATGAATAAACGACCAGAATTAATTGTGATTATGGGACCTACCGGCTCAGGTAAGTCTGCTTTGGCATTAAAAATTGCTGAAAAACTGCCCTGTGAAATAATATCTGCTGATTCTATGCAGGTTTATCGTGGTATGGATATTGGTACTGCTAAGCCTACACTTGAAGAACAAAAGTATATTAAGCATCATCTTATCGATATTCTTGATATACATGAAAGATTGGATGTGTTTTTCTATGTAGAAAAAGCCCAATTGGCTATTGCTGAAATATTGGAGAAAAAGAAAATTCCATTGATTGTCGGAGGCAGTGGTATGTATATCAGAGCATTATTGTATGGGTTAGATCCGCTTCCGTCTTCGCCGAGTTTGAGAGCTGATTTACGTGCAAAATATGAAGGGGAAGAAGGATTACAAGCTTTGATATCGGATATAGAAAAAGTTGATGCAAAAGCTGTGGGTATATTAGGGAAAAATCGGAGGAAACTGATAAGGGCGTTGGAAGTGTTTTTGATTACGGGAAAATCAATTACTCAACAACAGGAAATATGGGAAGATAATAAGCTGAAATATAATGCGGCTGTTTATTTTGTTACTAGAAAGCGTGCGGAGCTTTTTGACAGAATAAACTTACGGGCAGGTATTATGTTGAAACAGGGTTGGATTGAAGAAACTGAAAATTTAGTAGCAAATGGGCTTTTGAATACACCAACAGCCTGGCAGGCTATTGGTTATAATATTATAGCAAAATATTTGAATAGTGAGTTGGATTATAAGGAAATGGAAACAAGAATAGTTTCTGCTACTAAAAAATATGCAAGAAGGCAGGAAACATGGTTTAATAACCAGCATCCTGAAGCTGAAAAGAAAATATTAACATTAGATAATTGTTGTCTTTCTGATGAAATTATAAACAGATTTACTTCTTAAATTTATTTTTTCTTTTCTTGCAGTCGGATTTATATGAGCAGCCGGAACATGGATCACTTTTTCCAGTAATAGTGCGTAGTATTTTTAATATGATTATTAATGCCGCAATTACTATTAATATATAAAAAATTATTTTTTCCATAATTAGTCCTAAATGTTTTGATATTCTTATTTATATTCAAAGCAGATCAATTTAGCAAAATTTAATCGGTATAATAACCTAGTTGGAGATATATAAATGGCAATTACTTATTTAACAAATTTATTTTTATCATTTAAGTTAGGGGAGAGTTTATCATGTAATCTTGCTTACTTAACTCTTTTGGGTGCAATTGTAATACTAAGTTTCATAATCAAATATTTTTTTAAATGTTTTCTTATGAAATTTTTAAGCTCGGTAATTAAGCATACTAAAACAGTGTGGGATGATGCTTTTATCGAAAATGGTGTTCCTGAAAGAATTGCGCTTATGATTCCTGCTGTTGTGATTTACTATTGCGTAGGTCTATTGTTTCCGGTTAAATCTTCGGGTATCATTAGTTTTATCCATTTGATTTGTTTGATTTACATTATAATAATTTGTGTTTTAATTCTCAACTCTGTATTGAATTCTGTTGATCAAATATACAATAGCTTTGAAATAGCTTCTCATACACCTATCAAAAGTTTTCTTCAGATGTTTAAAGTGATAATCGTATTAGTTGCTATAATAATAATATTTTCGGTTTTGATGCAAAAATCTCCATGGACTTTACTAAAAGCATTAGGGGCTTTGACTGCAGTTGCTATGTTGGTTTTTAAAGATTCTATTCTTGGACTTGTGGCCAGTATTCAGCTTTCAGCTCAAAGAATGGTTCGAAAAGGTGACTGGATTACAATGCCGAAATTCGATGCTGATGGTGATGTGATTGATATTTCATTAACGACAGTTAAGGTTCAGAATTTTGATAAAACAATTATAAGTTTACCAACATATGCTTTAGTATCTAATTCTTTTCAAAATTGGCGAGGGATGACGGATGCCGGTGGTAGAAGAATCAAACGTTCAATCAATTTGGATATGAACAGTTTTAAATTTTTAAACGAAAATGACATTGAGCGTCTTAAAAAATTTCAATACCTGGAAGAGTATCTAAATAATAAAACGAATGAGATTAAGGCTCATAATGCAACTTTAAAAATAGATACAGAGAAATTCGTCATAAATGGAAGAAAGTTGACGAATATAGGTACATTTCGCTATTATATTAGAGAATATCTAAAACATAATAAGAATATCCGTGATAATATGACATTTATTGTAAGACAGCTTCAGCCGACAGAAAAGGGCCTGCCTATTCAGATATATGTTTTTACTAATGGTACAAACTGGGTGAATTATGAAAGTATTCAAGCTGATATTTTTGATCATATCCTGACAGCAGTCAAGGAGTTTGATCTATCTATCTACCAGGATCCGACTGGACTTGATTTAAGAAAAGCTCTGGTAATTCGATAACTTTTAATAAATATTAACAGAAAACTATAGTTGTGAATAAACAAAGATATTTTTTATGGTTATTTACCATTTGTTGTATTGCCTTTTTTATTAGAGTTTATGTTTCGTTAGAGATTTTATCTATTGATCCTAATGTTATTTCTCCAGCAGATGGTACCGATATGGCTACATACAAAAGGCTTGCTTTTAATATATCAAAATATATTTTTCCAGAAAGATATGTCTATCAGCCTTTTTATTATACAGCTTTTCTACCTTCGATTTTCAAACTATTAGGAACGAACATTATTAATATTATCGTTATTCAGTCTTTACTGGGAGCTTTTACTGCATTATTAACTGCATGTTCAACTAGGATTCTTTGGAATGAAAGGGCGGCTATTGTTGCTGCAATTTTGGTTACATTTTCTCATGTGCTTGTTTTTTATACTCCATATTTACTTATTGCTACTTTGCAGGCATTTTGGCTTTCTTTAATTTTTTATCTAGCTATTAAATTATACTTTTCTCATAAAATATTCTATTGCCTGTTATTGGGGATATTTACTGGATGCGCTGTGTTAACCAGGGGAAACGTTTGGTTGATTGTTCCAATTTTAGCCTTAGTTACAATTTATAGTGGATATATGAGATTTAGCAGATTTAAAGGAATCAAGAAGATGTTAATTATTTTTCCATTCGTGATTTTTAGTTTTTGTTTATTAATTCCAATGGTTCCATTTATTACACATAACTCTTTGAATGCTGGTTCTTTTAGAGGTACAACAAATTTAGATATTACTTTTGGGTTAGGTAATTTACCTGACTCTCCACCAGGAGGTTTGATTTATACTTCAGCTTATAAAAAATGGATAGGTGAGAATAATGGTAAAAAGTTTTGGACCTACTTTTTCGATTATCTGAAAAAGAACAAATTGAGTTTTCTTGAGCAGCAGATGAACAAAGTATTCCTTTTTTGGGATTATCGTGAAATACCTAATAATACAAGGATTAATTTGCTTTATTCAAGAAGTTCTATAATAAAGACAGCTTTTTTAAAAACTTCTATTCTTATTGCATTAGGTTTGGCCGGTATTTTATTGTTTATTCCTATAGGCTCAAACAATAGAAAATTTATTATTCCACTAATGATCACTTTGACTTATTGGCTTAGTATTGCTGCATTTTATAATTTAGCAAGATTCAGAGCTCCTATAATACCTCTACTATGTGTTTATGGAGGAGGTTTTATTAGTTATGTTCTTTTTAATGAAACTAAAGCTTTATTTTTTAGATTTATTACAGGTGGAGCACTATTGATCTTTGGTATTTTCTTTACCTTTTATTTATACGATTATTACTCTTTATCATTTGAGCCTTTTATTTCAAGGCTTATAAGACCTAATGGTATTGTTTTAAAAACTAAAGACAATATTCATATTTCAGATAATACTTCACAGATATTTGATTCATGGGTTTTTACTCCTGTTAGAAAAGGAGATAAAATTATGAAAACTTTTTTATTTGAGTTATGTAATACAAATGTTAATAAAGATATGAAATGTGAGATCAAGCTTGGTTTATATACTAAGTCTCAGTCAGAGTTAAAGCTATGTGTAAACTCAAGAGTTATAGGTTTTGATATTAAACCTGGATTGCATCTTATAAGTATAAAATTACCTGAAAAAATAAATAGAAACAATAGGTTAGAAAGTTTTGTATTAGATATTGAAGTTTTAGAATGTAAAGGTAATACCTTTTTTATTTTTGATAAGCAGAGAAACTATTATAGAACTATTCTAAATAATAGAAATATTGATTCTGAATTGGTTGCAGAGTTAATCGTTTCAGGCATAGAAAAATCAGAACCATAAAGATTTATGTTTTAAGTTCTGATTTTTTGCAATAAAAATTATTTAACTTTATTTTTTTACATTAAAAGTTTTTTCTAAATCTATATCAGAAACAACATCTAAAGCAATAAGAGTTTTTGTGCGGGTAACACCCTCAATATTTGTCATTTGTTCTGTAAGTATTTTCTGAAAAGCACTTACATCTTTTATTCTTAGCATTGCTACTAAATCATATTCACCTGCTACTGTATAAACTTCAGTAACTCCCTTAATTTCCTTGATTGAAGTAGTTACAGATTTGAGCTTAGAACGTTTAACATTGATTAGAATTATTGCTGTTGTCATTTCCATTTCCTTTCGTTAAACAATATTTATAAGAGAAAGGAGACGGGGTTAATTCCACTCTACGTGTAATATAACTTTAAAGCTTTGCAGCTTTGATGCATTCTTATCAGAGGATTACCCCGCCTGCAAAATAAATTTAATATTGTTATTGAAATCTAACAAGTGAAGTTTCTCGATTATTTGCATAAAAACTGTTTTTTGCTTAAAGATTGTTCTGCCTTTAAGCTTAGTGAATTTGTTTAAGTAAAATAGATGTGTTACATTTTGCTTATAAGAATCTATGTATTATTTATAGCTACTGGATTATTGTTTGACAGGATTTCTGATGAGAAGCAGTTTCTGATTTGGATCTGCTTATTTCTTGGGTTCAGTAGGTTTATATTTTATAAGTATTTATGGAGTGATTTATAATGGTAATGGGAATATTAACAAAGGTTTTTGGTACTAAATCTCAGAGAGATGTAAAACGTTTACGTCCTGCTGTCGCTAAAGTTAATGAAATTGAAGAGACTTTAAAAGATTTAACAGATGAACAGTTGATAGCTAAAACAGATGAGTTTAAAGAGCGTTTAAAAAACGGTGAAACTGTTGATGAAATAATATATGAAGCATATGCTGTTGTAAAAAATGCGTGCAGAAGGTTATGTGGTACGGAAATAACAGTATGCGGTCATAATTTAATCTGGGATATGGTGCCCTTTGATGTACAGATAATGGGTGGAATTGTACTTAATGAAGGTAATATTGCTGAGATGGCTACTGGAGAAGGTAAGACTTTAGTTGCAACAATGCCCTTATATTTAAATGCTCTGACTGGGCGGAACTGTCAACTTGTAACAGTTAGTGATTATCATGCATTACGTGATTCTGAGTGGATGGGAGTTCTTTATAAATATCTAGGTTTATCTGTAGGTTGTATTCAAAACAGTATGGACCCGGCTGAGCGTCGTGAACAGTATAATATGGATATTACTTATGGAACAAATAGTGAATTCGGATTTGACTATTTGAGAGATATGGGGATGGCTGTTGATAAAGAACAGTTAGTTCAAAGAGATCATTATTTTGTTATAGTTGACGAGGTTGATAGTATTTTAATTGATGAAGCTAGAACTCCACTGATTATATCTGGGCCTGCTGCTGTATCTTCCCATCAGTTTGATACCTACAAACCACTTGTTGCAGATCTTTTTAGAAAGCAGAACCTATTATGTTCAAGACTTATAAATGAAGCAAAAGAAGTAATTTATAACACAGATATAAAGAATGATGACAAAGAAGAAGCCTTCGTAAAGCTTGTTCAGGTAAAAATGGGGATGCCAAAACATCGCCAACTGATGCGCCTGCTGGAAGACGGTTCGATATTGAAACGTCTTGAAAAAGTTGAAATGAATGTAAAGAGTGACCAGAATAGAGGTATGCTCCAGGAAGTTCAGGAAGACTTATATTTTGCTGTTGATGAGAGAAGTCATGAGGCTGATTTAACCGAAAAGGGGAGAAGTGAAATTAGTCCTGATGACCCAAATGCTTTTGTGCTGCCAGATTTGTTAAGTGGACTTCATAATATTGATTCAGATGAAAATTTATCAGAAAAGGATAAAGCGGCAAAAAAACAGCAGTTCCAGGAAAAATTTGGAAAAGACAGTGAGCGTATTCAGAATATATCTCAATTGATTAAAGCCTATTGTCTTTTTGAAAAAGATATTAGTTATGTGGTACAGGATAATAAAGTAGTTATTGTTGATGAACATACTGGTCGTTTAATGCCGGGGCGTCGTTTCAACGAAGGGTTGCATCAGGCACTGGAAGCAAAAGAAGGGGTTGAAATTGAAAGAGAAACCCAAACATATGCAACAATAACAATCCAGAATTATTTTAGACTATATGATAAAATGGCAGGCATGACCGGTACTGCTGAAAGCGAATCAACAGAGTTCCATCAGATTTACAAAACAGATGTTGTTGTTATTCCAACAAATAGACCGTGTATTCGTAAAGACTTTAATGATAGTATTTATAAAACTAAACGTGAAAAAATATAAGGCTATTATAGATGAAGTTGAAGAGTGTCATAAAAAAGGTCAACCAGTTTTACTTGGTACTGTAGCTGTAGATGTATCTGAAGTTCTTAGCCGTATGCTTAAAAGGAGAAGAATTCCTCATAACGTGCTGAATGCTAAAAATCATCAGTCTGAAGCAGATATTGTTGCCAGAGCAGGACAGAAAGGGGCTGTTACTGTTGCAACAAATATGGCTGGTCGTGGTACTGATATTAAACTTGGGGAAGGTGTTGCAGAACTTGGAGGATTATACGTAATAGGAAGTGAACGGCATGATTCCAGACGTATTGACCGCCAGTTGAGAGGACGTTGTTCTCGTCAGGGTGATCCTGGGTCGTCCAGATTTTATATCTCTCTTGAAGATAATCTTATGAGATTATTTGGTTCAGATAAAATTGCTACTATTATGAGCAAACTTGGTTTAGATGAAGGTGAAGAGTTACAGCATCCTTTGTTGAATCGTTCTATTGAAACAGCGCAGAAAAGAGTTGAACAACAACATTTTGCAGTTCGTAAAAGAACTTTAGAATATGATGATGTAATGAACAAACAGAGAGAAGTCGTCTATGGGTTTAGAAAAGATGTTCTTTTAACCGATACGCCAAAGGAAATTCTTTTTGATATAGTTGATGCAGAAATAAAAGATAATGTGGAAGCAGCAGCAAGCAAAGCTAATAAAGATGTTGATTTTGACACTGAAGGCTTATTATCCTGGTTGAATACTACATTTCCTCTTGGATTTTCTAAAGATGAATTATTCGACAGGGAAAAGAAGAATTTGCTGCCCAATGAAGAAATGATCAAAAATTTATTCGATAAAGTTGATAATGCTTATGCTGCTAAAGAATCAGTTGAAAGTAGGGAGTCCTTAAAAGGGTTGGAACGCCATATTATTCTAGATGCCGTGGATAGGCTTTGGCAGGAGCATTTATATGGAATGGATGGTTTAAGAACTGGTATTTCTTTAAGATCTTATGCTCAAAAGGATCCATTGGTTGAGTATAAACATGAGTCGTATGATATGTTTGCAGGTATGATGGCTGATCTTAACCAGGAAATATTAAATAATATGTTCCGTTCTGCTACAAGTCTTGAGGCTTTTGAACAGTTATTTGCAAGCTTACCGCAGGAGCTTATCCATAGAGAAATAGAACAGTTTGGTCAGATTGCCGGAAATATGCCACAGCAGCAGATGCCTAGTCCAAATTCTATGCAGCATCCAATGCCTCCGGAAATGACTTCAGGAATGGAACAGGCTCCAGAGTTTGCTGAGCCACCTCAGCCGATTACTTATCAGCGAGATGTAGCGAAAGTTGGAAGAAATGATCCATGTCCATGCGGTAGTGGCAGGAAATACAAAAAATGCTGTGGAAAATAGTTTCAATTAGCAATAATCAATAATCGCATTATCAATGCTATTGGTTCGAAAGAGTGTAAATTTATTAGTAGCAGAATAATTTTGTTATTCTTATTTTTATCAGGGAGAATGGTTGGCCTGGTCATATAATTTTTGGAGTGCTGCGATTAGTTTCGCAGCTTTGGTTTAAACCGATTTTTTCGGTGTTACCTGTGAGCAGCCTGCATATTTGGTATTATAGAGCAGGGCTAATTTTTGTTTATGCCGGAATAACCGGCATAATAAAAAGCGATGAATCCAATCATCGCACTTCCAAAGACAATATCCATATTCTTGTAATGGTGAAAAGAGTATTTTGTTTTTTTCTACCGTGAAAGTTAATTTTGGACACTTATCTGTAAACTACAGCTTTTCCTAACTGCCTTCTCATTTGCACTGACGAGCTAAGGCAGATAAACCATATCTAAACCTTCAAAACCGATAGCGAAACCTAGGCTAATTGATAATCGTTCATTGATCATTGTTTATTGGCAAAAAAGGCTCTTACAATTTGTTCTGAAATTCTTGTCAGGTAATTTCCTCCATTTTTTATTGCATCATCAAGTGTTATCGGGGCAGGGCATAGAGAAAAGACTGCATTTATTCCTATTTTATGTAATTCATCAATATCTTCTTTTACTCCCCCGGCGATCGCAATACATGGAATATTTTTATGTTTTGCGCATTTTGCAACTCCGGCAGGTGCTTTACCATAAGCTGTCTGGTTATCCATTTGCCCTTCTGCTGTTAATACTAAATCAGCATTTTCAAGTTTACTGCTTAGATTGACCAGATCCAGAACAATATCAATTCCCGGTTTTAATGGTGCATTGAAGTATGCATACATTCCTGCTCCAATTCCACCTGCTGCTCCGCCGCCTGCAACTTCTGTAACATCTATCCCCAAGTCTTTTTTTATAATTGAAGCAAGGTTTGCAAGTCCTTGGTCGAGAGATTTAACCTGTTCAGGTTTTGCTCCTTTCTGAGGTCCATAAACATAGGCCGCACCGTTCTTTCCAAGTAAAGGATTATCTACATCACAAACAACTTCAATTTTAACCTTTGAGAGTTTCGGGTGTAAATTATTTGTATCAATTTTTACTATATCCAGAAGTGATTTTCCTATTGGTCTGACTGGATTATTATTTTTATCTAAAAATTTTATCCCTAAAGCAGTTGCCAGTCCAATTCCTCCATCGCATGTTGCGCTTCCGCCTATGCCGACATAGATTTTTTCAACATCTAATTCCAATGCTGCATTGATTAATTCTCCTGTCCCTAAAGAAGTGGTTTGTTCTGCATCTCTTTGATCTAAAGGCAGCAATGCAAGGCCTGAAGCTTTTGCCATTTCAATGATAGCTGTTTTCTGTTCTGGAAAATAGGCAAAATCGGCATTTAATTTATCATATCTTGGGCCTGTTGCTTTAATTGTATGGAGTTCTCCATTTAGTGGTTTTAATAGTGCATCAAGCAGACCATCTCCCCCGTCTGCAACAGGTACTTTTACTGTTTCCGCTTTTGGGAAAGCATTAAGAATTCCTTTTTCGATTGCTTCTGCGGCTTCTGATGTTGTCAAACAATCTTTTAACGCATTTGGAGCAATAACTATTTTCATAATACTTGTTCTCCATTTATTATTTTAAATTTTCAATTTTTTATGCTGGTAACATGGCCATCAGCATAAAGAGTATTTGTAAATCCAGGAATTGAAGTATCAATAATTACAGCATCAGAAATACCTGAATTAATGGTGATTCCTTCTTCAATTACAAAAAGTTGATCATTCGAGTCTAATAATTCGCTTCGTGGAAGATAACTGTCTTCAAGATCCAATATAGTGGGATATGAATTATTATTGTCAATATATATGATTATTGATGAAGCAATATTTTTTAGTTTATTAACATTAACAACAACGTTTGCATTTTTTTTTGCGCTATTGAGAGTTGGTAATAACATTGCAGATAATATTGAAATTATAGCTATCACAACAAGTAATTCGATTATTGTAAATTTTTTACTTCTTCTCATCATTTTGTTAGTAATGTTTGTTATTATACCAAAAACAGTTGAGTTTTCGAAAAATCTAACTAAAAACCAAATTAAGTTTTATCGTATATAGCCAAAAAACAAAATACCTTCGGCAAAATCAGAACTAATATTAAGTCTTAATTTAAAACCATTATAATATTTTTATGTTTACTTGTCAAGATATATAGGAGATTCTAAAGAGGATTGTCTAAATTCATTGATTATTTTTTTAGGTATACGTTCCGGGTGATTGTCATATTCTGGTTTATCTAAAAGAATTGGCAAGGCTCTTTTAGGCAAATTCTTTGCCTCTAAGGCTCTATATGTATTCTTTAGTGAAAAATCTGCAGCATCATACATCTTTAGTTGTTTTTGTATTAAGTATAGCCTATACCATGCACCAGCAGATAATGGGTAGTTAACGACTTCTTTTATAAGGAAAGGTATTGTCTCAGAAATATTACCCGTTTTAAGCAAGGATAATGCAATGAATCCGTTTTTATGTGCATAGTCAAATTGAGTTATATAATTAAAAAAGTTAAAAAAGTACAAAGCTAGTTCAGGATTATTTAATGAAGTTATAGCTGTTACAGCGGTTTTGTATAAATATTTAGGAATTGGTTTGAGCTTTAAACCCTTTTGATATTGATACAAAGCCCTAAAATCTTTCTTTTGCTTATTATAATAGTTTCCTGTTTCAAAAAAGTATTTACTTTTGTAGTTGATGTAAGCTCCATGAATTATATAAAAGAAAATTATTGTAGCTGTAATTATTAGTAGAGATTTAGTGGCGAGTAGCGAGTAGCGAGTGGTGAGTTGTGAGTGATGAGTTGTGAGTTGTGAGTTGTGAGTTGTGAGTTGTGAGTTGTGAGTTGTGAGTTGTGAGTTGTGAGTTGTGAGTTGTGAGTTGTGAGTTGTGAGTTGTGAGTGGTTGATTGATTGTTCAGAGTTCAGTGTTCTTAGTTCAGCGTTCTTAAAGGTTTCTTCCCAAAGCAGTCCCAAAAATATTGCAGCTAAATATACTGTTGGCCAATGAAATAATACTAAATCCAAAAGCCCATGTAGAAAGAGAAAAATATAAACATAAAATACTAATTGCTTAATTGTGGATAATTTAGAATAGTGAAAAAAGCAATATACTATTGGATATATCCATAAGAAACACCATAAAATTAATCCGGGAATGCCGAAGACTGCTCCGATGTAGAGCAGCGTATTATGCGGATGGTTTGATCTAATAGTATTGGTTGGTTTAGTAAAATAATCTAAAGGGCGATATGATGCAAAAACACTTTCAAAAGCAGATGGATTTGTTCCAAGAACAGGGTAATCTTTTATTAATTTAAGTGTGCCTTCCCAGAGAGGAATTCTAACATCATTCCTGAGAGAAGTGAGAATTTGTTGATTTGTTGATTTGCTGATTTGCTGATTTACTGATGTGATCTGAATAAAAAGTATAATTAAAGAAAGTAATAGCAAAGAGAATAGAACAAAGCATAAAATTAGTTTTAACTTTCTCTTATATTTATTTTTTAGATGGTTAATTGAGAGCAAGTATACGAACAGGAGTGCTGTTATTATTCCTGAAAGAACAGCTCCACGTGATTCACATTTATAAAAAATATACGCAGAGTAAGATAATAAACATAAAGTTATAAGCATTAACATAAAAATGATAGTATATGATAATTTTTTATTAACTTTTTTATTTGTAGAGACGCAAGGCTTGCGTCTAATAAACAGTAGACTTTGAATCCAGTTATAAGTTTGATAGATAGAAAAACACGCACAAATTATCATTAATGCTGCATTCCAGTTTCTATTACCCGCAATTCCGACCTTTTCTCCAGGTAAAAAGTAGCAGACTGCTAAATTAGCTATCCATATTAAGTATATATATATCGACAGATATTTGGTCATTACTTTTGAATGTAAATAGCAAAATAAAGGGATAGTTATCCAGAAAGCAGATAAAAAAAACTCATTAAGTGTTATCTTTTTGAAGTAGAAGAATTGTATGCAGATGATAAATAAAAATGAAAAAATAACAATAAATAGGCTATATGTGCTTGTTTTCTTGGTTTTTGTCTGGGGTAGTTGCTTTTTTGGTGCTAAATAATAAAAAAGAATGAGACAGGCAGCTAAAGCAGATATCAAGCCTAAATCAAAAGGCCTGATTGAACTTGCCAGGATATCGTAAATTGAGTTATACGTGTAAGGAATAAAGGCTATGCCAGATATTAAGAAAACTAGCACAGATAATTCGTATAAAGATATTTGTTTTCTTTTCACGAGTAAAACTTTTTATTAAAAGTTGCTTGTTAAAGCCTATAGTTCTTTTTTTGAATTTCACAAATCAGTGTAGCCGGCACTAAATAATATTCACCACTAAGGTAAAAAGTTCTTACTAAAAAAACTTCGAGTTCTTTGCACTACAATTTGTTATTTTCTTGTTTTTTTCACAAGGTTTTAAATTGCAGTAATTGTAAGTATTTAATAACGATTAAAAACAAAAGAGTTTTAACCACGGAGATAAGAAAAACACGAAGTTTTTTTATCTTCGCATTCGCTCAAGTTGAGACAAACCTTTTTGAAAAAAGGTTTCTAAATTTTTTTCTTTGTGATCTTCGTGGTGATCAAAACTGGTTGCGGCTAATGCTGCTCCAGTGAATTCGTGGTTTTAAAGTACATTTTCTAAAAAACACATTATATCATGATAAATATTAAATACTTACAATGTAGTATAAAGATTTCTCGTCAATTCTGAACAAGATTACAACCATTAAAAGTTTAATTGAAAGTCGAAGAAATTTAAAAGAATCCAAAGAGCTATATCATAAAAAAAAGCGAGAATTAATTCTCGCTTTTTGAAAACTATAACAAAAAAATATTATTGTTGAGTTTTTGTTACATGACCATCTCCCCATAACGTCTGGTCATAACCATTTTGGCTCATTGTTATTATTGCATCACCACTTGAAAATTCACTAATTGTTACAGGATTAGTACCAGCTTCAGTCATACCTGTAGTTACTACTTCATAATCACTTAATTGACTAAGATCTGAAAACTGTGCTTCGGCGCTTGTTGAACCTATCATTGCAATAGCAAGCCCTGCCTGTTTTAGTGCGTTTGTATCACTAATAGCATTAGCGCTTTGGCGTGCTTTGTTTAGTGCTGGTAATAACATTGCGGCGAGAATAGCGATGATTGCGATAACAACCAAAAGCTCGATCAGTGTAAATTTTTTCTTTTTCACTTTTCTGTCTCCTTTTTGTGTTTGTTTTTTATTTGTTAGTTTACTTAATAGCTCTTAACTTTCTATGTTCATAATTATAGGTATTTTACTATGTTTTGTCAATGGCTTTTAGGCATGAACTAAAAATATATTAATAACTTTTTCTTTTTTTAATAAATATGTTGATAGAGCAGTATAATTTATTGCTTTAGAGTAATAATATAGTATATATAGCAGATTTAAACTAACTTCAATATTCTATGTTTCAAGTATAATATAGCTTTTGTATTTGAAAAATTATATTAACTGAGTATTCTAATTTGGTTTATCGATAGAGTTTAATAGTAATGTATGATGAGTATAAGTAAATCATAAAAGTTAACTTTCTGTTTTTTATGAATAAAATTACCTTAATAATTTTTATGATTATATCTTTTTCATAAACGAACCAACTTATACCCAAAACAAATTTTTTTCCGAAAAGTTAAGCAGTTATTCGAGTCAGGTTGCTGCAAAAAAAGTCAAAAAACTAAAATACCTTCGGTATATTTTATATATGGCAATGATAAAGTTAAAAAAAAATAATAATTATAGAAAAGATGGTAACGAGGGAAGTAAAGTTTCAAGCCGTTTTGTTTTTCTTTTTTTACTTGCACTTATTATCTGTGTTATTAATGCCCTTAAGCCAATTCATATTGATGATACGGTTTATATTTGGATTGCCAGGCAGATTGTATCAGATCCATTTAATCCTTTTGGATTCGAGTTGCTTTGGTGTCAATGGCCTAGTTTTATGGATTTAGGGTATATTCCTCCTGTAATGCCGTATTGGCTGGCCGGATCTTTATATGTTTTTGGGAATGATCCCATTTTGATAAAACTGTCAATATTACCTTTTATTTTAGTTTTTGTATTTGCAGTCAATTTACTAAGTAAGAGATTTTCACCATCAATAGCTTTTCCTGTTACTGTGTTTATTGCTGTTTCGCCGGCAATATTGCCAGGCTGGAATATAATGCTTGATCTTCCATCTATTGCATTTGGACTAATGACTATTGAGCTGTTTATCCGTGCTGTTTCTAGAGATAGCTGGAAATATGTTATTGCTGCAGGGATGGTTGCGGCACTTGCTGTGATGACCAAATATACTGCATTAGTTATTCCTGGCGTAATGTTGCTTTATGGAATCCTAAATAGACGATTACTTATGGGGATTGCTGCCGGGCTTATTGTGTTGGGATTTATTATTTCTTGGGAATTTTTTTATGTTTATCAATATGATCATACTCAATTACTATGGAGAATAATGAATGGAAACAATAAGAATGGAAGCAGCAGCAACGTTTTATTTCTTGTTTCTACAGGTTGTATAACTATAGGTGCTTTGCTTCCATTTCTATATGCTGTCTATATTCCTGTAAGGAAGCTCGATAAAACCTTTATAAAAATAATTATTATATCTTTGATCATTGGGCTGGGAGGATACTTAGCTGCCATTTGCACAAATTCATTTGAGATATATTTTACTGTTTTTGCTGGACTGCTGTTCTCAATAATGCTTCTAGGTGTAATTACTGAATTAATTTTAAATAGGGATAGAATTAAGTTTAATATAATACCTGCAAATATTTACATTTTCCTGTTTGGCTGGCTGATAATGGAAATAACTGAATCTTTGCTGATCTCTCCTTTTCCCGCTGTGCGTAGGCTAATAAGTATTACTATTATTCTTACTTTTTTGGGGTTTAGGCTTTTGGATCGAAAGGTTTTGCCGGAAACGAGATGTATAGCTTTAATAGGCTGCTGGTTAATGGTTGCTGGAAATATTGTTATTACAGCTTTGTATGTTACTGTTGACCAAAAAGAAGCTGATGCCCAGGCAACCCTGGCTACTCAAATCATTAAACAGTTACGGCAGAATGGAGTCGATGGGGATGTTTGGTATACAGGGCACTGGGGATTTGCATATTATGCAGAAAAAGCCGGGATGAAAGCTGTTATTCCTGATGAAAGTATATTAAAAGCTGGTGATTGGCTGATTATTCCGGATGGTGTGCATGCTCAGCGTATAAATATAAAAGATGCGAGTATAATTTATAAGGGCTATATAGAGGTTAAGGATCAAATTCCCCTTCACACAATATCAGCATATTATGGTGGATTGATACCGATCAGGGCAAAACTTGAAGAGAGCCGTTTGCGATGTTATATCTTTAGAGTTTTAAAAGATAAAATGTTTAGGACACAATTGACTTTTGAGCAGGTTGTTGGTCTTTTAAATAAATCTTCTGATAAGAGAGCTGCTATAAGAGTCTTGCCGGCATTATTAAATTTTCGACACCACCTTCAGGCACCTCATTTAGTTATTCTGATTAATCTTGTAGGTAGCTTTAATAAACTTGCAACTAATAAGGCTCCGATGATTGCAGAATTGGCAACGGATAAAGAGATTGCAGTAAGAGTTGCTGTAATGAATACTTTGGCAAAACTAGATAATCATGATAGAAATGTGATTAATGTTATCAAGAGTAGACTGAAAGATTCAGCAAAAGAAGTAAGAGAAGCCGCTAAAAACTGTTTAAAGGCTTTAAATAAGGATAAAAGTTAGCTTGATGAATAGCTTATTAGATAATAATTGTTATTTATAATAAAACCTTTCTACTCTTCTTCGTTTTCGTCGAAATTTATTCTTCCTTTCAAAAGTCAAGTGCAACCTTTGAGTTAAAAAAAATCTTTATTCCATTGGATTGTTTTTTTAATAGCCTTGTCCAATCCTATTTTACAGTTCAATCCAAGCTCTCTTTTAGCTTTATCTATGAATGGAACATAACGGAGAGGTAATACTCCATCTTTTGGTTTCTGTTTTATGATAATTTTTGACTTGTAATTAAAACATTTGGAAACAATATCAGCTAATTCAGCAATAGAAATTGCATTATCAGAACCGACATTATAAATTTCACTTGATTTACCATTTATGAGAATAGACCATAACCAGTTCACTAAATCTGAAGTATACATGTAAGAACGATAAGGCGTTCCATCGCCATTAATTATTATAGGTTCATTTTTTAAACCATTCAAAATAAAATTGCCAATTGCAAAGTGTATATCCAAGGGTAAATATGGACCTACAAAGGCAAAACATCTGGCAATTGAACATGGAATATCAGAATTCAAACATATTTTTTCGGCTTCTAGCTTTCCTTTGCCATAAGCAGTAGTTGGACTACATGGGAAATTTTCTGGTGTATGTGATAACTCTGGTGGTTGTCTGCCATAAACAGCCCCGGAACTAATATAAAGTAATTTGGCAGATTTATTATTTTTATGTATTTCATTTATTAAATGTTTAGTCCCTTTTACAATAACAGAATACATTTCATTAGGATTGCTCTTTTCAAGTATTCCATTTGTTTCAGTTGCTGCATGAATTATTAAATCAAAAGAAGTAGAAGGTCGTAATTTAAAATCACGTATATCGCCTTTAATAAAAGATATTGAGCTATAGTTTTTTAAATGCGGGTAAAGTTTTAAAAAAAAATCAGGTGAACGAGATAATACAACTAATTCTGAATTAAGAGAGTATTTATTGTTTATAAGAACGAAGCTTTCTAAAAACCATTTACCAATAAATCCAGTCCCACCTAAAATAAGAACTTTCTTTTTGTACATTTTTTTTTGTAAAAAAGAAAGATTTTTCTCAATAAAATTCTGATCATTTTGGGAAATTGTATACATCTTGTTTTCTCTTTATTTTCAATTGAAAATAGTAATTATTAAAAATAAAATTTTGTTATTAAGAACTATATTTTAGAAATAATAACAATATGGTAAACCCCAGCTTTGCCAGTGGGACTCCCAATAGTTTGACTTTTACTTGATTATTAAGAATTTTTTAAGGAATTCAAAGATAAGGTGAAATTCATGAATACATACCAGAATTTATTTCATACGAACTGGGAATGCAAATTATTATATAGTGTTTATACCAAAATATAGAAAAAAGTTTTATATGGTCAACTAATAAAATTTATTGGGTTATGACTTTTTCTTTGAGATTTTATAAAGTCCGAAAATAGATATCAACACAAAATAGCCAGCATTGGCAATTAACACAGCCCAGGCAAACTCGTAAAGACCACCAAATACAAGTGCCACGATTGTTATAATTATGAAAATTACACCCTGAATAACAGAAAGATAGGTTTGGTATTTTTCGTCGTAAAAGCGCAAAAAGGCAATCCTAATTACGCCAGCTGCAAAATATATAATCTGTCCAGCAATAGCCAAAGCTAATATTGGTTCGGCCATTTCAAAAACAGTGGGGTATAGTAAGTGGATAAACCAGGGCGACATCAAGTAGCAGCAAGCAAATACTGCCGAACTCATTACTATAATTAATCCGATACCTTGAAAATACATCAGCTTTGATAATGATCCATCGTACTTTACCAGATAACTTAACATTACACTACTTGCAGGACCGGACAATAGAGCTAGCATTTTCCCTAGCATTGATGCAACATAATATACAGTCACAGCCTCCCCACCTTCGAAAAATAATAGAAGTATTCGGTCAGCGTTAACTATCAGCACTGAAATAATATTGCTAACAAGCAAAAATTTCACACTTCTCCAGGCTAATGAAAGGTATTGTGTCCGCTTTAATATAGGTGTGGCAAAAACCTGTCCTTTCTTAACTACATACACTATAGCCAAGGTTTCGCCAATCATCAAAGCCAACATCCACTGTCCTGTTAAATGGTATATATATAACCCGAAGCAATAACCTGCAGAAATCAGGAAATAGTAGATGAAATATCTTTTGAAATCAATGTTTAGCCTAAATTCAACTTCACCATAATATCGCAGTAATATTAAGAACATGAGCCCTGCATATAGCAAAACTGCACCTAGTGTTATAGGTGCTATTGAAACTACTGCAAAATATATAGTTCCTGCAATAACACTGGCTAGTCCAAGAAAAAGAAGGATAAAATTATAGTCACCATTGGATGGGATGAATTTTAGTTGTGTTACCATACGGGAATTGCTGGCGGCCACACCAGAGGCTCCTGCAATTATAATCAGTATAGAATGCAAAGATAAAACAACACCAAAATCCGTCTCACCCATTTCATAGTTGAAAAAGGGATAGACTGCGAACTGTATTACACCATTGTACAGCACAAGTGCAGCTATACTATAAATAATATCAGCTATTGGTTTATGTACTGTTTTAACGATCATGATATGAGGAGTAATAATGTTGAAGTTAATATTATTTCAATTAAACAAAGAAAGATTATCCTACTCATCAAAATTTATTAATTCCTTTTCAATAACTGGTGGTACTTTTGAAACTAATTTAAAAATAACTCCAACATATTCACCAAGTAAACCAATAAATAATATCTGAATTCCTCCTAAAAAGAAAAGACCAATAACCAGTGGTGCTATACCGGCTGAATAAGTACTGAAATATATTAATTTATATATAAAATAAATGATACCTATAGTAAAACTACTACATGATATAATTATACCACAAATTATAGAAATCCGAAGTGGAACAGTTGATGTAACTATTAAGCTACTAAGGGCAAAGTCAAAGTGCTTGATAATGTTATAACTGGATTTACCCCCGGCTCTTTCGGGTTGTATATATGGTACCAATTTGGGTACATACCCTAACTCCGCAATTAAATTACGAAATGGCTTGCCATCACCTAATAAACTCATTACCTGATCTGCAACCTTTCTGTCAACTAATGCATGTCCAGAAATATGCTTCTGTTGAGGAATATCAGAAAACAATTCAATTATTCTATAATAAATGCTTCTCAAAAAATATTTAAACCTGCCTTCCTTGCTCCCTATTTTTTGTCCAAAAACAATTAAATTACCTTCTTCCCAATGTTTAATATAGGTCTTTATCATTTCAGGTGGATCTTGAAAATCACATGCCATTCCTATAATAGCATCACCAGTTGCATGACGGAATGCATTTCTGGGAGATCTTGATGGTCCATAATTTCGATTGTTAAATATTAACTTTATCTTTTTATTTTTTTCTGCAATATCCCTTAATATTTTTTGCGTATTGTCCTTAGAGTCATTATCGGCAAAAATAATTTCATAATCATACTGAGGAAGTTTTTCCATTTCAGTTACGATTGCTTTTGACATCGCAAGCACATTTGCTTCCTCATTAAAACAGGGTATTATTATACTTATCTTTTTCATTTTTAAATTTCTTTTAATATTTTATAAATCAGAATTATCAATCTTTTTTTACTAAAAAGAATTGAGGACAATTGCCTTTCTATTGTATGAACTCTGCTTAGTTCATTGTAGTAGCCAAAATCTCAGCTATAATTATACTTTCTACTGCTTTCTTACAAGAAATCATAATGTATAGAATATCAGAAACTGTACTTAAGTCATTCGTACTAAATAAATTATTTACTTTTGGTGCAGCTTGCATGGGGTTTAGTTTGGTTTGATAACATTTCATATTTAAATGTTATCAAAAATCTCATTTACAATTTTGGCAGATTCAGATACTTTAGTGTCGGATAAATATATTTTAATATAATATTTTCATAACCCATTGAATATAATTCATTGGCTATTTCTGCATGTTCAAATACAGTTTATAACTGAAATAATAACAACGGCATTGCTTTTTATCTTAGATGAAATAGCTTCAGAATTGGGCTCTACTACCTCTTTCTCAAGTACATTTTTTTTACCGGATGCATTTTTATCAAGGAATAACTGAATATTGTCAAAACCACTCTTTTCCAAATTATGATGAAATAGCTATCCTCTAATTCCAGCACCATATATAATAAATTGGTGTTGTACACTAAATCATAGCTTCTCATTAATCAAGTAATATTCTTAAACTAGAGTTGTTATAATCTTTTTGCAAGTGTTGTTCCATAATCTATCTGGATTACGGCTTAAACAAGTAAGTTTTATACAAGCAGAATATCGATTATTGGCTATAGTAAGTGAATTCAACAACCATTTCTCAAAGAAACCAGAAGCTCCCGTTAATAAAATATTACAACCATATATTTTTTTAGACAATTCAGCAGAAAACATACTTATATCGTTAGAACAATCTATGCGTATTTTTATGTTTTATCCGAAATAGGCTAAATATTATTTTTGCCAAATATTTTTTTGCTCTAAATCTCAACAACATCTTTTTTTAAATTAAGCTTTTCAATATCTTTTAAGATTAATTCTCCGCAATTTTCTGCACAAACGACAATAGAAAATGGTGCATCAATCTTTTGTAAATCGTTAGGGGAAAGAATAGTTTGTGCCCCAATCGTTTTCTTTTGTTTATGGACGTCTTTATCGACCAATGCAACTACTTCAAAATCATTAAAAAAGCCTTTATGAGCCAACCTTGAGTAATAACTTCCAATCCCCCAAATTACAATTTTGTTATTTGAAAGTTTACCTTTAAGTTCATTTTGTTTGATTTCTAAAATCCTTTCCGAGTGAGCAAGGTAGGTTTTGCAAGCCTGTCTGGCGTTCAGATAGTCCTGGTTCAAAACTTTTTTATATATAATAGGGAGTGACGCAGGATGCTGTGGGTCAATGCCAATGCTTACTATACTTAAATTATGCAACCTACCTAAATCAATAAGAGATTGGTGGTCAAAATGATTAATATGTTCGATCGTAAATGCGCTAAAAGACTTCTTGTAAATACTTGGAGTATATACTCGTGCATCTGGAACTCGTACAATAAGGTATCCCCCAGGTTTAAGAAGTTTAAGAATCGATGAAAAACAATCATTTATATTGTAAACGTGCTCAAGAACATTATCCATAATGATAAGGTCAAAAGTCATTTTAATATCGTTTTGAGCAATTGATCCTTTAAAAGCAGTAAAACCTTGGCTATTGCAAACATCAATACATTTTTGTGAAGGATCCAACCCATAGAGGTTTTGGTAACTACGGTTTGAAAGGTATTTCAATTGATTTCCCCTGGCACAACCGATGTCAATAATATGTGCAGATTTATGGATATCTAACCTTTTCTCTATAAAATGAACAAGGTTTTCCTGAGAAATATTTTTCTCGTGACTTTTATTGCTGATAGATAAACTGGCATCTTCGTATTTTGAAAAGAATTCATAGTATTCATCAAAGACAGCTTGAGTTGATTTAAAATCTGCAAAGACAAATCCACATGCTTTACATGCTATTAAACAATGTATATTTGGAAGCAAATGGTTTTCATAAGTTTGAAAATTCACGTCCCCTATATAATCACCAGTTGTATTGCCACAAAAACATTTTCTTTTGAGGTTAATCATTAATTCTCCTTTTTTATGTGTAATAATTCATACTCCCACCAAACAACTTTTTTCAAATCAGAGTTCAAGCAGAAGTAAATATTACGTTTGTACTTTCTCCCAAACCGCACCTTGTTTTTATAAGTTTTGTTTGGCAATCTAATTCTCTTAACAGAAATCCCTCTATTGTATCATCTCTTTTTATTAGATTCTCCTTAAAGGGTTTTTTTGATTTTTGGTTTGATTTAAACATTTCCCAAATAATTTCTTGTTCTTTTAAGGAAAACAAATTTTGATATTCACTTAATAACGGTAAAAACGCCATTTTCGGCATGGTAAATTTCTCGTATATCCACCTAAAGCAAATCAAATCAACAATTACATATAAATAAGTTCTCAACCGAACAGATTCTTTCTTAAGGTAATTATTGAAAACAAATTTGTTATGTGCTAAAAAAAAATCGAGTAGCATGTTTTTTTAAAAGACTTCGTAATTAGCGAGGAGTTTTTACGCAAAAAGTGATTATCCGTTAGTATAGTTTCAGAAGTCAGAGATGTGAATAAATTTGGTCTATATGCAGTATCTTTTGGCTTACTTACCAATGAACGAATTGAATTTATATTCCAATTTTTTGAATAGTCTAGGTAGTAATCAATGTCATGGTACTGAAAATCGATTTTACTGGTAACACTATCAACTGAATACTTTCCAATGCTATTTGGAGGGATAACAATTGAAGTGTTTGGTAATCGTGACTTGAAAAAAACATAAAAATCATAATCACTGAGATTATTATCCAGGCCTCTCAACTTACTACCACCAAGGGCAGCAAAAAGAAAATCAACACCATTTTCATCAGTATTGGCTTTGGCTTGATCAATTATCAGATTACTGAACTCACGATTCATGGTAAAGGACTCCAATCGTTATTTCCTCACCATTAAGAAAATCCACACCTAGTTGATTAAAATTAAGTGATTTTAACTCAGCGACTGTTTTTATATATTTGGGGTCTGGAGATTCCATAAAAAGTAATGAAAAAGAAGTATTACTGATGATATCTTCAACTTTATGATATTCATCAATAGATACGTAAATAATATCATAACTTTGCTTTTTATATATCACTTTTTCCTGAAACTGTGATGAGTCAATATTAAGTAATTTATTTACAAGAAGCTCTTTTTTGTCAAATTGACCTGTAAGGGAACAATTATACCCAATTCGAGCAAAGTATCGGACTAAAGAAAAATAGTTTTCTGAGACGGACAAAATGGTCTTACTTGGGAATGAAAAACCATCTTCTGCGAAGAAATAATTAAATGCGAACTGGAGAATTTTGCTTGATGTTAAATTATAATACTCAGGTCTTCCTGATGGGTATTCATAAAAATATGGATGAGGAACAGGTGATAACACCTTTTCAATTTCGTTCTTTTTCAAGTAGCTGTTAAGTTTCATATAAGCTTCTTTATTCTGAAACTTATCCAATGAAGATTTATTTATTTTCAAAGGAAGATAGTTATAACCTTTTGAAATCAGGAAGGATAAACGATGTCTTCCTCCATTAATCATAAAAAAACCTTCCTCATCCCATTTTGCATCTTGAGCATTTTTAATAAAAAAATCAGGGTCTAAAACAAATTGTCTTTGCATTTCTGAGTAAACTTGGAGCCTGGAAGCCAAATTTGAAGCAAGCCATTTATCTGTTACCTCAAACCCTTGTGTTAACATTGTGTGTTTGTTATATTCAAAGTAACGATCAACTGATGATTTTTCTACTCCCGAAAAATAACTAAACAGGTTAACATGAGGCAAAGCTAAAATATTAATTTTGGTTTTATTATTTAACTCATCTAAAATTTCTGTAAAGATAAATTCAACAGGGATTTTAAGGATATAGGAATTTTCATCATACTCAGTAACATATTTTTCAAAAGAATATTGAGGCATTATTTTATGGGTTGTCTGTGGAATGGGATTAATTTTATCTAAATCAGGGAAAACACCATTATATCGTGAGTTTATTATACTATTAAAAGCCATCTCTATTTTTATAAATTCTGTCGATTCAACTTTCCCATACCCATATGGATAGTAGATAAGATTAGTAATCCCTTTCGAAAAAAGATTGTTTACGATATTTACGTGTTCAAACACGTTTTTAATCGTAATAATTATTATTGTTTCTTCAGTTCCGGGAAAATCATCAGGGCTCCAAACAGGTACCCCATCAACATGCTCTATTTCATCAGCACGCCTATCAATAAATCCTTGAACATTTAAATCTGCTGCTTTTAATGCTTTTAACAATGAAACACCTATATTAAGTGCACCATATAGCATTATCGAAGATTCTTTTGTAATTTGAAAAATGTTATTCATTCATATTCCACTAATTGTTAAAAAAACATACATAGTAATTTTTTACTTTTAGAATTTTACCATGCATTTTTTATATGAAGCGATTAAATTCATTCCAAAATAATTGCTTCTATGGTTTTCATATATTATATCGGCAACCTTATTGTCTTTAAGTCCATTCCAAGCCCAATTAGCTTTGCTTCGATTGCTTCACTGGCAGAAGAAGCAATAATTATTTTGGAGAACTTTAAACGATCCAGATCATTCGGAGGATAAATGACTCCATTGCAGAAGCTAGTGCCCCATTTTTTTGGGTCTGAATCAGAATAACCAACAATATGATAGCCCAATTGATTTAATACTGTAGTCATATGCAAACCAGAAGATTCTGTTCCATAAATAATACAGTGTTCATTCACATTAATTAAATTTTTCTTTTCTAAATCTTTGATTAAAAAAATTAAATAACAACAATCATCAAATGGTATAATTGGTTTCCCGCATTTCTGAAGTTGTTTATTAACGTAATCATGTTGTTTTTGAAGGATAAGTCTTGCAGCATTACCTGTATCAACATTATCTACAAACAGATTTTTATTATGGACTCTATAAAACCCCAAAATCTCGGAAATAAACCCTATCTTTGTTTCAGATAATGCCATCATCAACAATACGCCATCAGCACATATACGCATCTCATGATCATCTAATAAGGGAAAGTATGACTCAAGTATTTCTCGAGAGAAAGACAATGATGAGCAAACAGAATGGTTGTATAAATAGCCATACGTAATTAACACTTTATGCCAATTGACTGACTCATCAACTTTTCGATATATACCTTCTCCATTTCGAGTTAAATAATGTTGTACAAGTTTATATTTCTTATGTTTTTCAATAATCTTATTCAGTTTATCGTTATACCAATAATCATCGCTATCTAAAAAAGCGATTAATCCACCTTTTGATATTTCAAACGCTTTATTAAATGCGCTAGCCTGACCACCATTCTTTTTGAATATTGGAATTATTCTTTGGTCTTGCTTGGCATATTCTTCAATAATTTTTTTTGAATTATCGGTTGAACCATCATCGACAAGTATAAGTTCAAAATGCTTATAAGTCTGATTCATTACAGATTCAATAGCTTCTGGCAGAAATTCAGCATAATTATAATTGTCTAGAATTACTGATACCAATGGATTATTCATTAACAATTACTCTCCCATAAGTCATATTCAAGTTCAATAAATTTCCGTCTAATATTAATAATTCCAAGAAGCCTGCCACCAATATCTTCAGCCGTCTTTATGGCATCTGAATAATCATCTATTGGTTTAACGGTGCTGGGCCCAAATGAAAACGGAACAATAGCTCCGGCAAAGTCAAACTGTATTTTCAGTTTTTCTCTCATCATTTTTTGTGATTCGTATTCAAAAGCACCATCATCAAAATAAAAGACCCATTCAGAAGGCAACCAATCAGAAAAGTAATCTTTAAATTTACTACTTGATAAAACATACGTATTATATCCTAAGCTCTGTAAAATTTTAATTATACCTAAAGTGTGATAAACAAATGCAGATTGTAAGATTAAAATATTTTTATTCTTGATTTTTTGGGACTCTAATTTCATCTTAATATCATTAATAAATGGTAAATCGCTTAAGTAATTCTCAAATATTTTATTTCTAAAATACGGCACATCCATATCAGGTTTATTTTCGAAGCCTTCTTTCAAATAACATTTTTTCTCATTCCATTTATTAATGATATCATCTATAGTGAGGCAATTTTTCATTCCATCAAATCCTAGCTTCCTAACAGCTAAAGCTTGCTTTGAAAATAAAATTACCTTTCCATTGCCATAAGTAAAAACAAATAAATAACCAGGATTTAAATACCTTTCTTTAATCATTTCCGAAAAGTCATCTGGCAATTTAACCTTATTATCTGAAATCATGATCCATTCTTGCCTATTGATTTTTTGCAAAACTCTGTTTACCCCACCACCCAATGATAATCTATCAAATTCAGTATTAATTATTATTGTTTCAAGCTCTTTTATGGAGATTTCACGATTTATTTTATCCAAATTATCTTGTGATGTTACAATTGAAAAATGCTTAATTGCTATTCTATGCCTGTCTATTGTCTTCAGCCAACCTTGATCATCATATGCACTAATCATCATATATATTTTTTGAGGTTTTAAATTATCAGCAGCATTTTCAAGTCTTTTATCATTATCTGGTTGATAATTTGCTCCTACTGACCCCATATCATCTCCAATACTAACACCATCTTTCATATTGGCATTATTAGGATCAAACAAAAATACTTTGTTTTGCTTTAATTTTGGAGATTTGATAGCTTTTAATTTTCTATACAAAGAAGGAGAAGCATCATCAGTTTCATCATTTGCATTACGACTATATGTTGTTAAAGCCATCCCGCAGAGTTCACACCATCTAAATTGTTCTTCAAAGTCCTTAATATCACGATCCCACCATCCAGGCTCAATAGCTATCCCCCCCGGGCCATTAAAAAGTAAATCTAATGTTCCTGCAATTTCACAAAAAAACACTCCCTTTGGAGTAATAGATGCACTCCAAAAATTTTGCAGCCAACAATTATTACGTAATTTTTCGAACTCTTCGTCGCTTATGCCTAGGTCTTTCCGGCTTACTAGTATTGGTTGGTGAAAACTGGGGTTAGTGTGGTCATTTAGCCATAAATCTGTTATTGTGTCTTGAAGTGTTTCATAGTGATCATAATAATTTTTCGGCATTGATGTAAACAGTAAATAACCTTTTCCTTTATTCATTGCCCCTTCAAACCAACGCTGAGATTTTGCATAAGCCAAATAGTTTTTTACCATAGCTTTACAAAAGCCATCATCAAAAAATTTACTTCCACCTCTAGTCTTCTGCAGGTAATCGGCAAATTTTTCATATTCCGGATGCAATAATGGTTCTCCCCCGATTGTACTAATTAAACCCTCATATCCCTCTAATGAGTCAACAGCACGCTTAAACGTTTCAAAGTCCATAAAAAAAGGTTTTTGATGATGACCACAAAATCTTGTACAATTTGAACATCTCTTATTGCATACGTTTGTTATATCGATCTCCAAAATTGACATATCTCTTATTTGTCTCATAAATTCATTCTCCTATAGTATACTTCCAATTCATTACTTTGCCCATTTCAATAAGTATGTCCTGAATCTGTGAACTTTTTTAAGAAAAAAAGTAAGAATCCTGGGGACAAAGTTCATTATATAACCTTATGAATTCATCATCAGGTTTACGTCTGATTACAGGGAACCGGATAAATGCGGGGTGTTTTACGGCAAAAGGTAGTGATTCGATGTTTTTACAATGATTCATAAGGTTCTGTGCTTGCTCCTGTTTGAAGTACTGCGCCCACTCGGATTTTCTAACTCTTAACGGAATACCGCTTAAATCTTTGTCTATTAGGAACTTTGTTCGATGAAAACCATCGATAATCTCGAAATAACCAGTCTCCTCGTTTAGCGAAGCGGGAGCTGCCAATTCAGCATAGAAATCTGCCGGACTGAACAGGGCACTCTCTAGCATATCCAATACGCCTTGTCTGTATGGGGCCGTTGCCAAAACACGATCACTGACAGTGTCAGCAATGGAATATTGAGATAAATCTTCGATTAGTTCGTTTTTTTGGTAATAAGCGCTATATGGATTATCAGGATAACAGCTTATCCTACAAAAGTGAGCATAGTCTTTATGTATCACAATAGTAACAAAGTCTTGATGTTGATCATGAATAAAATCATCTATACAGATATTCCACAGTTCACAATAATTTGGAATAGGCACACTGAAATTTCCAACAAAAAAACAATTCCATGCCCTTAACATTTTTTTCGCCGCATGGGAACGCAAAATCAATGGTAAAAACAATAATGAACGGAACCCTATGTCTGACAGCATCTTTGCAACCGCAGTGTGGAAAGCACCATTGGCTAGGGAGATAAAAACAAAAATATCACCGTATTTTGAAAAAGCTTCAAGAGGTGTTAAAACAGGTATAGAAGAGGTCTTTACACCAGATGGATTCTGATCAATAATACATACGATATTATAGCCTGCATTGACTAGTTTTTGCGTAATCGTTAAGCCTATTTGCCCCCCCCCAAATATGGCAATTGGTTTTGTTTTGCTGACAACGTAAGTTTTCATATCCATATTTGTAAAAATCCTCTAAGTGTTATTATTAGTCAACCCAACAATATAATATAATATCGTCAAAATTGTCTTTATGGCAACGTACGGCAAGTTGGTATTCAGGTACAAGAGAAACGGCAAATTCAGCGATTTGAGCCATATCGAGCGGATTGTGATAGATGGAAAGCGCCATTTTGGGTTTGGTGTCAGAAATTATCTGGACGCCACCATGCAACATGTTCATTTCCATGCCTTCAACGTCCGCTTTAATTAACGTCGGATTTTCTTTGTTCTCGAAAAATTCATCGAGACTGATGGAGGGGAATGTGGACTTTGCATTGTCGTCCTTTCGCATGGTCCCATTTGTACTGCCGGAACTCATAGTAAACGCATTATTACTGGAATCACCGACGCAGGATTTGATAATCGTGATTTGATCTTCATCCAGAAGCCATTCTTCGGTAAGGCGGCGCTTTCGTGCTTCCATAGCGGAACAGCACTCATCGAATGGCTCAAATGCATAGATTTTTATGGTACCAAGGCTTCGACTAATATATTCATCAAAACTATCGCCAACGTAAGCCCCTGCATCTACAATGATTTGATGACTTGAGTTCATAAATGCAGGATGTCCAAAATACTGGTCTGGGTTGGTGAGAAGTAGATGATAATCACCTGTTAACATTGCGTATATAGCGGACAAATAGGAGCATTTCGATAAGTCATTGTCAAGCATGTCGAAAACAGCCATGTATCTATCCAGCAACGAACTGCCTTCAAATTGGTAGTGACTCATATGGAGGTCAATCCCCGTACTTTCCAGTTGAGCAGAAATAATACTATAATTCAGATGGGATGAAGCAACTATTACCACATATTCTTTTGCAAAATCCGGCTGTTGTTTCCATGGTTCATAATAAATCGGTTTACCAAGAATCAGGCTTCTATTAAGCTTAGGATCATTATCAATAAAAAAATCAACGGTAATGCCATAGTCGTTTTCCAAAACACTGCAGAACCGTTGTGCTGTTGGTCCAGCGGTAAATACGGCAATCTTTTTATTATAGAAAGATTCTTTTTTCTTACGAAGCCAAAAACATTCGCGACGAATAAGTGTTTTTAGTACCTTAACTGTTTGTTCCATACAAAGTTCTCCATCTGATTTGGTTTCTGTCGAGTTAAAGTGAGGCGGGTAAACCAAGCTTTTCTTTGATAATATCTTCGCAGAACTCTGGGCGCAGTTCCATCCATACATAACGGTGTAGAGAATGTGCCATGCATCGCGCACATAGCTGCGAATTCATTTTGCGTTCAATCAATTCTTCTAAAGAAATGTCCAGATAGCTGTCAGCCAGTTTGCTTTCCTCATCATAATATGAAATACAAGTGAAGACTGAGCCGTCATAGTGAATTACAGGGACATTTGGTGCAGCAATACATCGTTCTGATGTCTCAGAACGCGCTATTTTCAAGCGCTTCTCCAACGGGTATACCATTAATGATTTTGAAAACAATGCTTCTTCACAAACGGGTTTACCTTCGGCAAGGCCCAGAACATAATCAGGAAACAGCGAATGTGCAAGAGCAGATATTTGAATCCCAAGCTTTTTACACAGTGTATATATCTGCGAATATTCATCAATATTAAGTGTGTTCAAGTGATAAGTTAGTGAAATTTTTGTATCTGCATTGTGCTTCTTGCGAAGTTCAACCAATTGATGTAAATTTGAAACAAAAGTATCCCACTTACCGCCCTTATGCGTTTGTTCGTAATTTTTATGACCAAAGCCTGAACAGGATACTGTAATTACGGCGGGTTTTGCCATAATCACACCTTCCAAACCTCGCGCTATATTAAGGTTTGTTGAAATGTGGGTTCCGACTTTCAGTTTATTATTGATTTCACAAATATCCGCTATTTTGGGATTTAGGAATGGCTCGCTAAATACAAACAGCTGGATAAACGGGATGAAGGGATTATCCTCAATACACTTGCGGGCAATTTTTTCATACAACTCAGGTGACATAACTCCGTGACCACGCATGCGACTGGGCTTCAACGTGTCTCCACGAGGACAGGCAATGCATTTGAGATTACAACCTTCTGCAATGTCAATATAAGGTCGTGTTCCCACTAGATGATCGACGTGGAAACAGTCGGAATTTCTTACCATATTCAATTTTTCACAAGCTGATAGGATTTCGTCGTTTTGCGTTAACCGCTCTGGAGCCGCTGCGGCAATGACAAAATTCTCGCCGGCAAAATCCCGCGATGGATTTGACTCATACTGCTGTAAAAGACTATCCGGAGCTATTATCGGTATCCCCTTATAACTTTTGGGTAGATTGGCTGAGTTACGGTCTAGAAATGCTTCAACAGTTATGTTATTCCGTAATAAGGCAATGGCAAAGGAACGTCCGTGGAGACCCGCTCCCCAGATATATACTTTACGGCTGTTAATTACGTCATTCATTTTATCTACAGTCCAATATGGTGGGGCAATATAATTTGGTTTCACAATCATTTTCTCCTTTTATATTGTGCTGGAAAGCCCTAAATGTCTGCCAATGATCTCTGAGGGGATATCCTTGTCAAACATATATGAATGCAGGTGGTTTGCTATGCATGTAGAGCAGGTTTCAGATTTGTTTCGTCGAATTATTAACTCATCGATCGGTGTATCGAGATAGGAATTGGCAATGATACCGGAGGCAAATCTGCAGCAGGCCTGTACAGCCCCATCCCAATTAATAATGGGAAAGCTTTTTATCACATTGCAATTTTCATGTTTTCTTTTTTCTGCCTCAGTCAGTCTAATGTTCAGAGAAGGCTCCATGAGAGATATCGATTTAATAGTACCCTCCGGCAGCTTGTCTCCCTGCAAATAGTGCAGAATAATGTCACTGAAGACAGAATGCGCTGTCGTAAAAAGATTGATTCCGAGGTTAATGCAGAGCTTATGAATAGCCCGAAAATCTTCCAGATTGATCTTGTTTAGATGATAATACAGGTAAATCTTTGTATCAGGACTATAAATATTTTTGAGTTCCACAAGATGAAGGAGATTATTATAAAATTTCTCCCATGTGCCGCCAGTATGAGTTACCTCATAGTGCTCACTGCCGTATCCTGAGCAGGATAATTCAAGTCTGTGAGGCGCGGCTTTGATGACATTCTCCAAATTATTAGAAACATTCAAATTTGAAGAAATTATAGTGCCAACCAGCATTTCGTTGCTAATGCTTACAATTTCAGCAAGCTCATTGTTCAGGAAAGGTTCGCCGAACGCGTATAGCCGTACACTTGGCATAAATGGTATTTCTGCAATTAATTTTTCTAATATTTTTCGATATTGACCAGAGTTCATGAAACCGCCCTTTTGCATAGGGCTTTCGGTATTTCCTCGAGGACAAGCAATACATTGCAGATTGCATGTGCCGGAAACATCGACATAGGGTTTTAGCCACTCCAACTCGCCAAGCATCAAGAAATCTTGCCCATGTGTAAAGTTGTTTTTTCCAAACAACTCCGTAATCCATGGCGCTGGAACGTCATCTTCATTGATTGCTACAATATAAAATGAATTATTCGTAGTGAACAAATCGTCGGTTGAGTAAATTGGTGTGGAATCATAGTCAGTCCCCTTTACGCCTAACTCTTGGTCATAGAAAGCAGAAACACATATTCCCGAGCGCTTTAACGCTAGATATATGCCTCTGCCTAAAAAGCCAGCTCCCCATATGCATATATTTTTCTTTCCAACACGCTCCCGAAAAGTGACAATGCTCCATTTTGGTGGGCCTATATAATTTTCTCTCATAATTTACAAACTCCTGTATTGAACTTTATCAGTTCCACACGTGAAAAATAAATTCTTTTTTTGAGTTCTCAATGAAAAACATGTAAATATTTTGCTTTACAAATAAATAACTTCTCTACTGAATGAATTAAGTCATTACGATTATTCATTCAAATCGGATTTAATTTAAAAATATTTCCCATAGGGTAAATGTATTTGCAATAGGTTTTCCGGAGCTCCATCAAAAAAGGAATACATTCCCCTTTCAGGAATTCCTGAAATATATTTCAACTTCTCCGGGGGATCTGTTTGAAGTTCACAACGATAAAGTAAAGAAAAAAAGTGGGCTCGGTTCGTTTGATTCTTCGCAATTGATTCATTTATTTCCAGAAGGGAATTATCATCTGTTACTTCACATTTTAATTCAAGTTTTGCAACCATTTTTATCCGTTCTACAGCAGACTCTTTAAACCGGATGATTCCTCCAGGGATATGCCATCCTTTGCCATGAAAAGCATCATCCCGCCAGGTAAGAAGAGTGCGTCCATCATTATCTTTTATCAGTAAATCAACATTTACAATGGGAGTTAATCGTGTCAGCAACATGAATACCTCCTCAGGAACTCCAACATGCGGGTTTTTACATGCATCTTCAACGATTTTTATTGCATTATTCAGTTTCATTAATATCAGCCTTTATTTTCCCTGTTCCAAATATTTCAACAATTCCCAGATACAGCCATCTCCACCATTTGCCTGTAGTTTAATTTTAACGATCTCTTTGACTTCGGGTATTGCATTTGCGGGGCAGGCAGTAAAATCAATTAGTTTCATAATCGGGATATCATGTTTGCCATCCCCCATGTAGCAGACTTGTTCAGTTGAATATCCTGTTTTCTCGAGGATGTCTTTCATGGCTTTTGGCTTGTCCTTACAGGCGTTATAGAAGAAGTCCGGTTTGAAGCGTTCTTTGAAATACTGCGTTATGCGTGTCCCCTCACCGGTAATTAAACCAACCTTATAACCCAAACATTTAAATTCGAATACAGCGTCTATATCTTTGAAATCTATAGTTTTATACTCATTTCCTTTTGAGTCAATAGTAACTTTCCCATCAGTTAGAACACCATCAATATCTAAAAGGATTAATTTTATTTTCACTTTAACTCCATCTCATATTACTTTCAATTTCTTGTCTGCTAAGATAGGGCCACATATTTTCAAGATCATCAGAAGTCATATTTCCGTTTGGAAGTTTCTTTGCTTTCACTCTGGGGGCTGTGAGATGTTCAGGCGTTTCTTTTACAATACAAAGAACCGGATCGTTATGCCTAAGAGCCCTATCAATATCATCAACGAGATTTCTATGATCATTGATGGTTTCTGTTCTAATACCATAAGCTTTTGCAATTGAATGCAAATTTGGAAGACTTAACCCGCTTTCAGTATCTGATCCTACATGAGGCCCACCAAACATATTATCCTGTGTTAACCGTATGCTTCCATATCCGTTATTATCAAAAATAAACATTTTAATTGGAAGGTTCAATGCTTTTAAAGTTTGAAGCTCCTGCAGATTTAGCTGAAGGGCTCCGTCGCCATTAATAAGGATCGTTCTTTTTCTATCGTTTGCAATGCATGATCCAATTGCATACGGCAGTCCGAATCCCATTGAGCCTAATCCAGCCGCATTTTTTATTTTCTGTCCAAACTTTACTTTCATCGCTTGGTATGTAACTTCACCTGCTGCCCCGGAACTTTCAGGGCATATTATATCTTTTTCTGTTAACTGTTCAAAAAGCTGATCAATAAAAAGGTAAAGATTAACGCCTGTACTATTATTTTTATATTCTTTAATAACAACGGGATAATTATTCTTCATGCAGTTGCAATAAGAAATCCAATCAGTATAATCAGATTTAGAAATAAGCTGTTGTTTATTATTCAATCCAGATAAGATTACTTTTACATCACTAACAACAGATAAATGAATATTTTCGATTTTTCTAATTTCTGCTTCATCAATATCAATCATAATTTTTTTTGCATTACGGGCAAAATTAGCACTGTTAAATGCAGTGATGCTTGTATCCAGACGGCTTCCTAATATTAATAATAAGTCACAGTTTTGTACAATGAAATTTGCGGCACGGGATCCCATTAAACCGGGGCTGCCAAAGTTCAGAGGATGATCATAGTCAAACATGTCAATTGTTTTCCATGTAGTTAATACAGGGATTGAATTTGTCTCTATAAATTTATACAGTTCATTTTGACCTTCTGAAAGTTTAACTCCGTTGCCAATAAGTATCAGAGGACGCTTAGATAAATTCAACATATTTATTATGTAGTCAATATCGGTAGTAATTTTATTGAAATCAAAATAAGTTTTTTGCGGTAGATAACCATGAAGCTTTTTTTCATCAATCATAGAACCTTGAATATCCAAAGGAATGTCAATCCATACAGGCCCCATACGTCCTTCAGTTGCATAATACCAGGCTTTTTCTAAATGATATTTTATTTCAATTGGTTCAAGAATTGTAACAGCATACTTAGTTATTGGAGAAATAATAGAAACTATGTCAACTTCCTGCGAACCCATTTGTCTAACTCCTGAACTACCTTTTAGATCAGATGATTTAGCCTGGCCTGATATAAAAAAACATGGGGTTGAATCTATGTATGCAGCAGCAACAGCAGTAACAGTATTTGTTCCGCCCGGCCCTGAGGTAACTAATCCTACTCCCGGGAAGTTCTTATGTTGAGAATAGGCTTCAACTGCAATAGCTAACGCCTGTTCATGCAAAAAACATGTATACTTTATTTTTTTACTGCGGCCTAAGGAGTCATCAAGATGAATTGCTCCTCCTCCTGGAAGCATAAATATATGACTGACTCCTTTGTCTTCGAGGAATTTTATAACAAAATCTGATAATCTAATCATTATTTATGAGCCTCAAATGGGATATGCGATCTTAATTTAACTGCAACTGGAACTTCCTTTTCGATAATACGCTTTATGCCATCTCCCATTGCTTTTTCTATTTTCTTTAATCCTCCGATAAGTTGGATAAAGGTAGCCGGTTCAAGAGAGGCTGCCTGATCAGAGCCATACATTGCTCGATCCAAAGTAATATGACGTTCAAGGGATGTGATTCCAAGTGCGGCTGCAGCGTAAGAAACAGCAATTCCTCCTTCATGTCCACTGTAACCCACTTTACATTTATAATGTTTTTTTAACATAGGTATACAATTTAAGTTGGCATCTTCATCATTTGCGGGATAAGTTGAGACACAATGCATTAATTCAAAAGGGCAGTTGTATTTTTTAAATATCTCCACGGCTTCATCTATCATTGTCAAATTTGACATTCCAGTTGAAATAAAAGTATACTTTTGTTCAGATGCAATCTCACATAGCAAGGTTTTGTGTGTAATCATTGCTGATGCTACCTTATTATATTCCAAATCATATTGGCGTAAAAATTTCTGACTTTCTAGATCCCACGCAGATGCAAACCATTTGATTTTTTTTCTTTTACAATAGCTATCAATTTCATCATATTCTTCTTTACTAAATTCCAATCCAAGTTTTTGTTCTCTGTTAGTTGTTCCCCAAGGACTTTTTCTTGGTTTATCTAATTCTTCTTTTGAGTATACCCTATCAACAGTTCTTTTTTGAAACTTGACAGCACTAGCACCAGAAAATTTTGCAACATCAATAAGCTGCTTTGCTATGTCCAAGTCGCCGTTATGATTTATTCCGATTTCAGCAATAATAAAAATCATATTAAAACATCCTTCTAAATATTATTAAACAATAGTTACCTACATTTTTTCTGATAGATTTTTATAAAAAAGTTAGTTTAACTTTTGAATACCATATTTTTATTCATTAAAAAAGATAATAAAGCCATCGGTATTAAAAATACAGCCTGAATCAAATAAATACTGTAATAAGGCTTAAGAATAGTTAAAATTGTAACACCAAATAAATATAATATTCCGTAAACAATAAAAAAACGAAAAATCAATTTATTGTCATTTGATCTGAAAACTATTTTTCCATATGTTTTAAAATTAAACAGAACTCCACATACAGTAGCTAATAATGCAGCAACCGCATAATTGATTCCAATAAAAATAAATAAGCAGAAAATACCATATCCGAATAGGGTATTTATTCCACCAACTATCAGAAAAATAATAAATCTATTTTTTAATGTTTCTTTAATTAAATATAATATAACTTGAATTTTGAATTGTGAATTATGGGGCTTGAACTTAGAACTCATAACTTAGAATCCAAAACTCTCTTAGTTGTAAACTCTTTTAATTTATTTATAATATAATTCAATTTACCTTCGTTCATCCCTGGATAAACGCCCACCCAGAAACTATCATTCATAACTTTATCAGTGTTCTTTAAATTTCCAATTACTTTATAATCTTTATTAGATACTAAATATTCAAAGCATGGATGTTTGATAATATTTCCGGCGAATAAATTTCTTGTCTGAATTTTATTATCCTCCAGAAATTCAACTATTTTATTTCTGCTGAAGTTTGCTGAATCGCTAATAGTTAGTAGAAAACCAAACCATGATGGTTTTGAATTCTCTTCTTTTTTAGGCAAAATAAATATATTTTCTAAACATTTCAATTCGTTATAAAGATAGTTAAAATTTTCTCTTCTTGATTTTATGAAATCAGGCATTTTTTCAAGTTGTGCACAGCCTATTGCCGCCTGCATATCAGTAGCTTTTAAATTGTAGCCAAAATGACTGTAAACGTATTTATGATCATAGCCATATGGAAGATCTCCGAATTTTCCGGAAAAACGGCATCCACATGTATTATCTACACCACTTTCACACCAGCAGTCTCTTCCCCAGTCACGCATTGATAGAATAATTTTTTTAAGTAAAGGATTATTTGTATAAACAGCTCCTCCTTCTCCTGTAGTGATATGATGAGGAGGGTAAAAACTGGATGTTCCAATATCTCCTATGGAACCTGTTTTTTTCCATTTTTCATTAATATAATATTCAGTACCCAGTGAATCACAATTATCTTCAATCAGCCATAAATCATGCTCATTACAGAATTTTTTAATTTCTTTTAAATTGAATGGATTACCTAGCGTATGTGCTAACATAACAGCTTTAGTCTTACAGGATAAAGCTGTTTTCAGTTGAGAGATATCAATATTATATGTTTCCATGTTAATATCTACGAAAACAGGTATTGCACCATATTGAATAATTGGTGCTACTGTTGTAGGAAAGGCTGCTGCTACAGTAATAACTTCATCTTTTCTTTTTATTCTTCTGTTACCTAGTAAAGGCGATGTTAATGCCATAAAGGCAAGTAAATTGGCTGAAGATCCTGAGTTAACTAAAAAAGAGTATTTAACCTGAAGATATTCTGAAAGCTTTCTCTCAAATTCTTTCGAATATTTTCCATAAGTTAGCCAGAATTCCAGTGAAGAGTCAACTAGATTCAATAATTCATTTTCATCATAAATACGACCTGCATAATTAATCTTTGATTCACCCTGGAGAAAAGAATTATCCTTTTCTTGTTGTGTAGCATTATAATATTCTTTAACTTTGTTAAGAACTTCTTTTCTTATATGATCTGATTTATATGATTTACTCATTGTTTAATCGGTTTATTTGTTTGATATTATTATTTAATAATAGAATTGTTTCATTTCTATACTCAAAACGATTGACTTTTCGACAAAGTCATGGAATGCCGAGCTTATTTTCATGGTATTAAACCAAAAACTAAAATACCTCTGGTATATTATTGGATCCAATCTAATACCTGTATTTTGGCTGATTTGATATATTCTTTGAGATTTTTATCAGTGTTTACTATATCCTTTTCATAGAATTCTTTATACCAGGAAACCGTTTTTCTAACAGTTTCTTCGAATTCCCATACTTTTTTCCAGTTTAAAATTTTATTTGCTTTATCGCAGTTCAAAACAAGAAGTTTTGCTTCGTGAGGGTTTTTCTCCAAACAAACTTCATTATACTGAATTTTAGTCCATGTTTGCTGTGCCAGTTTAATTACATCATTTACAGTAAAATGTTCTTTATCTGTCGGCCCAATATTCCATGGACCGGCAAGGTTTACTTTTTCTTCAAGCAACTTTTGACCTAGCTGTAGATAAGCGCTTATGGATTCAAGAACATGCTGCCAGGGGCGAACAGCAAATAAATTTCTTATTTCTGTTATTTTATTTTCTGATGCATTTTTCACAATATCCGGGATTAGACGATCATAGCCCCAATCTCCTCCACCTATTACGTTTCCTGCTCTACAGGAAGCTATTAGTGTTTGATGCTTTGACTTGTAATCTTTAATGTTGAAAAATGAATTTCGATATGAATTGATTGTTAACTCCATACAACCTTTGGATGCACTATATGGATCATAACCTCCCATTGGACTGTTTTCTTTATACCCCTCAGTAGTTTCAATATTTTCATAACATTTATCAGTCGAAATACATACAATTGCCTTTATTGATGGAGTGTTCCTCGCTGCTTCTAACAAATTAACTGTGCCAAGTAAATTTGTTTCAAATGTTTCTATAGGATTTTTATAGGAGTATCTAACAATTGGCTGTGCTGCTAAATGGAATATTATTTCAGGCTTAAAGTTAATAAGAGCGTTCTTTAGACCTGAATAGTTACGGATATCATTGATTTCTGAATCTATATTGAGCTGTAACAAACTATAGTGATTTGGTGTTGAAGGTAGTTTTAATGAATAGCCATAAATGTTTGCTCCGAGTTTTTTTAACCAGAAACTCAGCCAAGAACCTTTAAATCCTGTATGGCCTGTAATAAAAACTTTTTTCCCTGTATAAATTCCGGAAAAAAGTTTTGAGTGTTGGGTATTAAGTTTTGAGTTTTGAGTTTTGAGTTTTGAGTTATTTTGCATTTGCTAAATTCTTTTGAGTTGTAATAATGATTTTAGTAATGATATTTATTATATTATTGGTTTCGGTAAAAATAAAGTTTTTATCAGGTGTAGTCAGATAGCCAGCTTTATCTAAAGGCCTTAACCTGTAAAATGTTTCTCGTGCTTCTTTCGAAGCAATTGACATTTTAGAGATAAAGTCTTTTTTGCTTTGTGCTGCCTGACTTTCTGCTATATTGGCTCCAATCGAAGTTCCTGATCTAAGAAGCTGCTTTGATAAAATATATTCATGCTCTTTATTTAACGACTTACAAATCTTAATGATTTGCAATGCAAACTCAAAAGTTCTCTCTTCAATATTCATTCTGTTTTATATCCATTTTCACAACTCAACACTCAACATTCAACACTCAACACCTACCCCAGCCAAACTGGAAATTAAGAACAATTGATTAATAGAATAACAGAATTTTGATTTTTAAAAATCTTAAATCAAATGTTCAATTATTCTATTGTTCTAATGTTCTAATGTTCTAATGTTCAATGTCTTGCCAAAAATGGTCAAGACTTTGGTGTTAAATATATAAACACTTTTCTTACCCATTACCATATTTTCCATGGAGCATTATCTGAATTCCAATAGTTATTTAAAAGTTGATATTCTCTAGGCGTATCCATGCATTGCCAGAATCCATTGTGAGTAAACGCTGAAATTTGTTTGTCCTTAACAGCACTAGTTATTGGTTTATCTTCAAAAACAAGCATAGGATTATTATTCATAAACTTATCTATGAAAGTTTTCTTTAAAACCATGTAGCCTCCATTTATTAATCCTTCTTCAGTTTGAGGCTTTTCATGGAAACCTACAATGTTTGTTTGTTCTAAACGTATTTCTCCAAAACGGCCTGGTGGATGAATAGCTGACATTGTAATTTCTTTATTATTTTTTTTGTGGAATTTATACAATTCTTCTATGTTAATATCTGCAACAGCATCACCGTATGTAAAGAAAAAATCCTGATCGCTATCTTTTAAATATTTTGCAGCTTTATACAGACGTCCTCCAGTTTGAGTGTCTGCTCCTGTATCCGCTAAAGTTACTATCCAGTCTTCTTCTTCATGAGAGTTATGATATTGAATATTTTTTTCCTTACCAAGTGAAATTGTAATATCTGCAGAATGTTCATGGTAATTTAGAAAGTAATTTATAAATATTTCTCTTTTGTAGCCTAGGCATAATATGAAACGTTTAACTCCATAAGCAGCATAAGTCTTCATAATATGCCAGAGTATTGGTTGAGAGCCAATTGATACCATTGGTTTAGGCAATAATTCTGTTACATCTCTAAGTCTGGTTCCCTGACCTCCACATAAAATGATACATGGTGGCATATTGTCCTGTTTTTTCATAAATGAACCTATATTATTTTTTATTTATTTACTAAGGAACGTAATTATCTTTGCTGAAAAATCAAATCTATGCTATTGCGGGGGTAGTAGAATTTATCAATTATTTTTGTTATTTAGTAATTTTTACTTTTACAAAAAATCTTTATTGTTACTAAGTTTATTTTTATTATGATTATTTTTATTATGGATACATTCATTTAATCTTCTTTTAATAAAAAGATTATCTGGTTTGCTTTTAAGTGCTTTTTTATAAAATTTAATTGCTGTTTTATACTGTCCTGATAGCTGATATTTTAGTCCTGTGAAATAAAAGCAATTAAGCTTGTCTATTTTCTTAATATTCAATATTTTATCTATATATTCTATAGCTTTTATTTTATTTTGTTTATACTGATAATAGTCAATTATTGTGCAAAGAATATTTATATATTTTTTATTGAAGTAATAATTTGAAGTAGCTCCTTCTTCTAATATTTTTTCTATTTGTAATATTGAACTAATTGCCTTCTCTCTGTCAAAATAGTATAAGACCATATTGTGGAAGTATGAAGATATTAGTGGAAGCTTTTCTCCCATATTGTAAGATAGATTAAGTACATCGATATACTTGCCTTGCGAATATTTTATGCCTGCAAGTAGAGTAATAGCGTTAATGTTTGATGATTTTATATTATTAGTGGAATATGAAAACAGAGCTTCCTGATTCCGCCATATCTTTTGATATTGATAATTGTGATAGACTAAAATTATAAGATATAAACCAAGGACAGTTATAATAAACTTTTCTTTTAAAAAAAAGTAACTTACCTGTTTTGTTGCTAATAGGTCAATATTATTTTTTTTGTTTAAAAAGTTATTTAATAATAATGCTATTCCAAACAGAATAAAGGCAGAAGGAATGTAGCTATATCTATCTGCATAGTCTGTACCTCCCAGTCTTACAAATCCTATAGCAGGTGCTAAGGATACAAAATAACATAAAAGAATTGGTAAATAGCAAAATATAAAATTAATTCTTTTTTTTAAAAGCAGCCAAAGTCCCAACATTAAAAGACCTATATAAAACAAAGCAATCACTAATATTGATTGATATGATAATATTAGAGGATACATAGGGTTTAAATCACTACATAATAGCGTTTGCTTTGTGTACCAATAAATATTGAAAAGTATTATATAGGCTCTTTGATAAATGGCAATTCTATTATTTACGGCATCTCCTTGCGCAAGGAAAATAATAGGGATAAATATTAGAAGAATGATAAAATAGGGATAAAGCTTTTTAAAATCACAAAGGTTACGAATTATATTGATTTGAGAATTTGTAGATTTGTAGATTTGAAGATTGTTTTTACCGATAGCTGGCCACTCACCATTTTCTACAGTATTTTGCTCTTTGCTCTTTCCCCTTTGTTTTTCCCATTGATCATTGATCATTGATGATTGATAATTATTTTTACTGACCACTGACCACTGACCACTAACCACTAATTTATGCCATTCATATATCAGTAGTATTATTGGTAGACTAATTGCCATAGGTTTTGACAGTATTGCAAATATAAAAAAGGCAAAGGATAACCACGGAAAGTAATTAAAAGAATTTGAATAATTTGTGGTTTTTCTTATATAAAAATATATACTTAAAAAATAAAATGCAGTGCATAGAACATCCTTTCTTTCGGATATCCATATAACTGACTCTACTCTTTGTGGGTGAGTTGTAAATATTATACATGCAAAAAAAGTTAGCCAGGGTTTAATATTAAATAATCTGAAACAATGATAAAGTGCTATTGTCGCAACAATATGCCAGATAATATTTTGTAAGTGATATCCAAAAGGAAGATATCCCCACAAACTGTAATCAACCATATAAGAAAACATTGTAACAGGAATGTAGCAGCCTAAACTTTGGTGACTAAACCAGTAGGCAATATTTGAAAATGAAAGTGATATATGTTTATTATTAATAATATAATGAAGATCATCCCATAAATCATAAAATGGATAGTTAATTGAAACTGAATATAAACAGAATATTATCAGTATTAAAACAGTTTGATAGATAAATTCACTATTGATTGTTTTTTTCATTCGTGTTGAATTACTTTAATTTATGGTTAAATTTTTCTGTTGATTTCAACATTTCTATTATTATTGGGTATTTTGCTCTAAAAATTTTTCTGTGAAAATTTTTTTCAAAAATAATTTTAAGTTCTAATAAAGGTTTAATTGATCTATTCTTATCAAAATTATACAATATTGATATTTTATAAAAATCTGCTATTGGCTTCCAGTATGGATCATTATCAAGGTCCTTAATTAGCTCTAAGACACGATAAAATTTTTTCTTATCCATTTCTATATCTGCTAAGCTAATTAGTATATGAGCATTTACATGATAAAAGGACGTTGCATAAGAAAATAGTGTATAATTGTTTTTCCAAAATCTTTGGTATTGGATATTCAATGTTATTAGTATAACAGAATAGAATAGTAATATAATATATACAAGTTTTCTATTAATAATTGTTCTAGTTAATATTAAACCAGCAGGTAACCATATAAAGAATGATGGTATATAACTGTAGCGATCAGCATGATCAGTAGGGCCAAGTTTAATAATTCCTGATACTGGAAGTAATGTTATCAAATAAGCTAATATAAGGGGTAAAACGATAGCAAAGAAAAATTTATTATTTTTTATATAGAGATATACGATAATAATGATTGTTCCGCTATAAAAAAGAATCAGTTCAGTAATTGAATAAAAGTTAGCAATATGAGGATGAAATAATGGGCTGTTTTCTGTGCATACAAAAGTCTGGGTAAAATACCAGTAGATGTTGTAGACGACAGAAAATAAACGATTGATTGAAAAAATAGAGCTGCTTTGCTGAATTGCTCCTGCATTTGATTGTGTAATTATAGAAATAGGAATAAAAATTACTAAGACAATAAAAAATGGAATAAGCCTTCTAACTTTGTTGATTTGTTGATTTGTGGTTTTGCTGTTCACTGATGACTGATCACTGATGACTGAGTTCTGCTCTTTACTCTTATCTCTTTGCTCTTTTCTTTGCTTATTGTTAATTGTTGATCGATCATTGTCACCCGCTACTCGCCACTCTCTACTCCTTACTCTTCTGCTTAATTCAAAGATTAGCAGAATTACTGGCAAACTTACAGCCATTGGTTTTGAAAATATCGCAAGAATAAAGAAAATAAAAGAGAGTGTTGGAAAACTATTTATATGTTCCGAGTTTTTACTGGTTTTGTTTAGATAAAAGTATATACTCAAAAAATAAAAAGTAGCGCATAAAACATCTTTTCGCTCAGATATCCATACCACTGATTCTACTCTTTGTGGATGTATAGCGAAAATTAAACAAATAAAGAATGCTATCCAGGATTTTATATCAAATAATCTAAAACATTTATAAACTGCAATTACGGTAACGATATGCCAAAAAATATTTTGTAGATGATATCCAAAACTATTTAGTCCCCATACACTATAATCAAACATATATGAAAGCATTGTTAGAGGCAAATAACATCCTACGCATGCGTGTGTAAACCAGTATTTTATATTATCAAGTGTAAAGTTCAGGTGTGCATTTTTAGTTATATAACCACTATCATCAAAATTGCCAAAAAAAGGAAAATATAATGAAGTTGAAAAGACTAAGAAAACTAGTAATATAAGGCATAAGATGGGTATATATTTTTTATATTTTATCATAAATATTAAATATTTTGTTTTGTTATTCAGAATTAGTTATTATGCTATTTTTTTTGTTTTCTAAACTTAAACATGTTTTAATTTTGTTTTGAATATGAATGTTATCTGGAGCAAGTTTCAAAGCTTGTTTATAAAAAGAGATAGCTTTTTTATAATTATTCTTATATTCAGCCCTTGTACCTCTCAACAAGTTGATGTCAAGCGTATTTATTTTTTCATACTCTAGGAGTTTATCTATATATTTTATTGTTTGTTGCTTGTTTCCAGTATACGAAAATGAATTTATCAGCATTCTTAATGCTCTTGGGTAAAATAAATGCCGATCAAGGTTATTATCTGATCTTAGCTTTAGGGAGTATAGTATTTGAATTAATAAGTTTATAGCTTTTTTTCTATCGAATCTGTATATTACAGATGCTCTGTAGAAAGCGGATAAAGAGTTGTTTTTTGTTTCTTTTTCCAGTTTCTCTGCTACAAAAAGTACTTTGCTATAGTCGTTTTTAGTTATAGCAATATCTCCTAATATACAAAGAATATTTGGAATCGGCTTTGGTTTTGAAGCAGCATATGAAAACAATATATATTGGTTTGGCCAGTATTTCTGATAATTAAAATTTAGTATTATTACAGTAATAAGGTAAAAAACTAATATTAATATTAGTTCTTTCTTTCTCTTTTTAGTTAATAAAATCTTAGTTTGATTCTTGCTATAGATTAATTTGTTAATAAATAAACCTATACTAAACCAGATGAAAACTGAAGGGATATAACTATACCTATCTGCATGATCTGTTGACCCAATTCTCAAAATACCTATAATTGGCAATAAAGTAAGTATATATGTGGAAATCAGTGGTAGTACGTAGGATAAAAAAACTTTACGGTTTTTTATATACAAAACTATAAGCAATATAATGATACTCAAATAAAAAATGATTATTTCTAATACTGAATAAATAGAAATAATATGAGGGTAATAGATTGGGGTATTCTCTAAAGGGAATAATGTTTGAGAAAAATACCAAAAAAAATTATATATAACAGAAAAAATGCGGTTTATGGATAAAATACTGTTACTACTTTTTATTGCTCCAATATTTGATTGTGTGATTAATGTAATAGGAATAAAAATAGCAAGGACAATAAAGAATGGAATAAGCCTTCTAATTGTGTTGATTTGTTGATTTGTTGATTTGTTGATTTGTTGATTAGATTCTATTAATTGTTCATTATTAATTGTTGATTGATTATATGTTTTTTCTCTTTTCCCTTTGCTCTTATCTCTTTGCGTTATAAATAATTTATTGTTAACTGTTAATTGATCATTGTCTTTATTGGCTACTGACCACTGTTCACTGATAACTGCTCTCTGCTCTTTGTTCTTTGCTCTCTGCTTTTTACTTCTTACTCGCCACTCGCCACTTGCTACTAACCTATTCCATTCATAAATGAGCAGAATTATTGGTAAACTAACGGCCATTGGCTTTGAAAATATCGCAAAAATAAAGAAAATAAATGAAAGAATCGGGAATGTATTTTTTTTACTTGAGCAACTCATTGTTTTTTTAATATAAAAGTAAATACTCAAAAAATAAAAAGCAGCGCATAAAACATCTTTTCGCTCTGATATCCATACTACTGATTCTACTCTTTGTGGATGTACAGCGAAAATTAAACAAATAAAGAATGCTATCCAGGATTTTATATCGAATAATCTAAAACACTTGTAAACAGTAATTACTACTACGATATGCCAGAAAATATTTTGTAAATGATATCCAAAGCTGTTGAAACCCCATATTGCATAATCAAACATATAGGATAGCATTGTGAGTGGCAAGTAACATCCTACACATGCATGTGTGAACCAATATTTAATGTTATCAAAAGTAAAGGTAAGGTGCATATTTTGAGTTATATATCCATTATCATCAAAACAACCCAAAAACTGGTAGTTGATTGATATAGAGTATGCAGAAAATGTTATAATACCTAAAAGTAACGGATATATCAAATTTTTATTTTTTATTGCTTTGATATGTGGCATAAGAAGATTATTAATTAGAGTTTTTTTATGATTTATATTCTGAATATAGAACCTTTTGCCTGTATGAATATCTTTGGATAATAAATTTTTAATTTTGCCAGGCGGTACTGAAGTGCTGTGATTAAACAGCCTATTCCATATTTTACGCTGCGGCGAAAGTTTATGCTTGATGCTTCATCAAAGTATTTTGTCGGGCAGGTTATTTCGGCTATTGTGCATCCATACCAAAGTGTTTGTGCCAGAAGTTGGTTGTCAAAAACAAAATCATTGGAAAAATCTGTGCAGTCAAGTGCATCAAGCAGTTCTTTTGAATAAGCTCTGTAACCCGTGTGATATTCAGATAACTTTGCTCTTAATAAGATATTTTCAACAAATGTAAGTCCACGATTGCATATATATTTCCAATATGGCATTCCGTCTTTCAATGCTTTGCCTCCAAGGATTCTGGAAGCTATTACACAGTGGTAAACTTCATTGCCAATCAACGATGCCATTGCCGGAATGAGTTTAGGTGTATATTGATAATCCGGGTGAACCATTATTATTATGTCGGCACCATTATTAAGTGCTAATTGATAACACTTTTTCTGATTGCCTCCATATCCGAGGTTTATTTCATTTTTGAAAACAATTACGCCTTCTAAGCTTTTAGCTATTTCAACTGTCCTATCTGTACTGGCATCATCAACAACAATTACCAAATCTACACACTTTTGTTCAATCACTTCATTATAAGTTTTTAGAAGTGTTTTCTCCGCATTATATGCAGGCATTATAACTACTACTTTTTTGTTATTAAACATGAATTTTTTTTCCTCACACAAAAGAGTATGAATTATGGATTTAAAGTTTTTATGTAAACCACGAAGTAATGAAGAACACGAAGATTTTCAACTTTTGTCAAAAGTTGAAAATGGGTTTCATGTTTATAATACAAAGCGCTTTATACCTTCTTTTAACATTTTAACATTAAAATTTATTAGTAGGCCTAAATTGATGTCTGCTAATTTCATATAAGTTAATAATTGAGCCTTATGTATTTCTAATATTGTTTCAACGCTTTTTAATTCAATGATTAGCTTATTTTCTACAAGTATATCAATTCTATAGGCACAGTCTATCTTAATATTTTTATATTTTACAGGTAATGGGTATTGTAATTCAAAGTTAATATTATTAATGCTTAACTCATGCGCAAGGCATTGCTCATATGCTGATTCTAGTAATCCAGGGCCAAGAAAACGGTGAACGTTTATTGCACAACCAATTACTCTGTTTGATAGTTCGTCAAATTTTATCATAATTCTTAGTGGTCTTCTTTACTTCGTGGTAAATTTTGTCCCTAAAATTATTGAAAGCTTTTCTTTTATTTCTTTGGGAATACACTCAGGTGCTGTCATGACTGCATTTTTTGATGTATTCTTACATGTGCAGTTTCTTTCTAAAAGGTTAAAGTTGTTTGCAACCTTTTCTATAATCAGTTTTGCTGCTTTTACATTTGCTTTCATTGTTTCAATTACCATTTCGACACTGACATTTTCATGGTCCTGGTGCCAACAGTCATAATCTGTTACCATAGCTGAAACGCTGTAACAGATACCGGCTTCTCTTGCTAGTTTGGCTTCTGCAAGACTTGTCATACCAATAATATCAAGTCCCCATGATTTATAAAGCATGGATTCAGCCCTTGTAGAGAAAGCAGGACCTTCCATATTTAGATAAGTTCCTTTACCTACAACTTTAGGAATATTTTTTTCAGAACTGTAAATTTCGGAAATAGTTGCCTGGGCTTGTTTAAAAACAAAGGCATTGAATTCTGTACAGGTTGGGTCACTAAACGGTATATGTCCTACTATTCCATTTCCAAAAAAAGTATGTTTGAGGTTTTGCTTGGTTCTGTCAATATATTGATCTACTATTACAATATCTTTTGGCGCCAATTCTTCTCTTAAGCTTCCAACAGCTGAAATGCTGAGTATGTTTGTTACTCCGAGTTTCTTCATCCCATAAACATTTGCTTTATGGTTGATTTCGGAAGGTAAAATAGTATGTCCTTTACCATGTCTTGGAAGGAAGTAAAGTTCTGTTTTCCCAATTTTCCCATAGATAAATTCACCTGATGGATTTCCAAAAGGTGTTTCTATTTTAATTGATTCTATTTTCTCTAAACTGTCAATATTGTATAATCCGCTACCGCCAATTATTCCAAGCTTCATATTTTGGTCTCCTGTGCGAAATCAGTCATGAAAGTTATATTTTTTAGGTATAAATAAAAATTGTGTTGGTGCTTGTAAAAATGTTTTGAAATTTTACAATATTATAGTCTATTACCTGTTTGTATTTTTTCAAAAAAATTATTTGGTAAATTTGAATTATATAAAATATTTTAACGTTGCGAGGTGATATTGAATATGAAGAAAGAAGACATTGAAAATAATGTTACTGAAGAACAGAACGTAGAAACTGAAAATGTTAATGATTCTAAAGAGAAAATAGAGAAAGAAGAAATAGTAGAGGAAGTTGAAGAACTTACTGAAGAGAAAAAGAAGATAAAAGAGTTAGAGGAAGAAGTATTAGAACTTCAACTTAAAGTTAAATCTTCAGGTGATAAGTTATTAAGGGCACATGCGGAATTTGAAAACTTTCGAAAACGGGGAATTAGAGAAAAAAACGATGTGCGCATTAATACCCAGTTTGATACTGTTAGCGCAGTGCTTCCTGTCCTTGATCATTTTGGACTTGCTTTGGATGCTGCTGAAAAAGCTCAAAATGTTGATGCTGTATTAGATGGTATGAAGTTAATAAAAGCAGAGTTTGAAAAGGCCCTGGATTCTCTTGGTATTGAAACAGTAAATGCAGTGGGAGAAACATTTGATCCTGAAATTCACGAAGCTGTGGCAAATGAATCTTCAGATGAATTTGAAAAGGATGTTGTTATAAAACAGTGGAGAGCTGGTTACAAACTTGGTAATAGACTGATACGTCCTGCTACAGTAGTTGTAAGTATGGGAAAAGAAGAGATTGCAGAGGAAAAATAACAAAAAAGGTAGGTAATAACAGAATATCCAATATCCAACAAGGAATGTCCAATAATGAAAGATTGTAGAAAGTTTGATCTACAGGAACGTTTGATTAACTATGCTGTAACTATAATTAAACTTTCAGATTATTTGCCAGAAACAAAAGTTGGAAAACATATTTGTGCACAAATATTAAGAAGCGGTACATCACCAGCTCCAAATTATGGAGAAGCGCAAAGTGCAGAGTCAAGAGCTGATTTTATACATAAATTAAAGGTTGCGCTAAAAGAGTTAAGAGAAACAGAAGTTTGGCTGAAAATTATTATTCGTGCAAATCTTATAAATAAATTTGAAAAAATTGATCCAATTTTGAATGAAACAGATGAATTGATTTCTATTTTATTTAAAAGTATTGAAACAGCTAAAAAGGGGAGTGATAGGTAGTATTTCCTACTTGGATATTCCTTGTTGATTATTGGATATTCGAAAGGTTTTGTAAAAATAATTATTCTTTTGCTATAAATACTGGCAATAATTTGTTAAGCAAAAGATATGAATTTTAGATATGGAGACTAGTTAGAAATGGCAAAAGATTATTATGAAATACTTGGTGTATCAAAAACAGCTGAAGCTGCTGAAATAAAAAAGGCATATCGTAAGTTAGCTGTAAAATATCACCCTGATAAAAATCCAGGCAACAAAGATGCTGAAGAGAAGTTTAAAGAATTATCTCAGGCTTATGAAGTATTGAGCGATCCTAAAAAACGTCAAACATATGATCAGTTTGGTCATGATGCTTTTACTCGTTCCGGAGGAGGTCGTGCCGGAGGAGGTATGGGCGGTTTCCATGATCCATTTGATATTTTCAGCCAGGTCTTTGGTGGTGGCGGTGGCGGATCTATTTTCGAAGAGTTTTTTGGCGGCGGTGGTCGCAGAGGAGGAAGCGCTTCTTCTGCAAGAGATGGATCTGATTTAAGATATGATCTTGAAATAGATTTTGAAGATGCCGTCTATGGTGGTGATAAAAAAATCTCTTTTACGCGCCTTCAATCATGTTCTGTTTGTCATGGCAGTGGTTGTAAGCCAGGAACAGGAAAAACAACATGTACAAGGTGTGGAGGAAGTGGATATGTTTCTACAAATCATGGATTTTTAAGTATGAGACAGACTTGTCCTTCCTGTCATGGGACTGGACAGGTAATCGAAAGTCCGTGTACAAAATGTGGAGGTGAGGGACGTGTAAGAGCTCAAAAAACTATTCAGATACATATTCCTCCAGGTGTTGACACAGGATCACGATTAAGAGTTGCCGGTGAAGGTGAAAGTGGCGTAAATGGTGGAGCAACAGGAGATCTTTATGTAGTAATACATGTACGAAATCATGAGATTTTTCATAGAGACGGGTTAGATATTATGTGTGAAGTTCCAATTTCTTTTGCCACAGCTACTTTGGGAGGAATTATTGAAGTTCCAACAATCTCAGGAAAAGCAAAATTAAAAATTCCGGAAGGTACAACAAACGGTACGGTTTTACGCCTTAGAGGTAAAGGTATGCCTTCATTGCGTGGGGGTAAACGCGGAGATCAGCACATAAAAGTTTATGTTGAAATACCGCAGAAGCTGACTAAAGAGCAGAAAGAGAAACTGCAGGATTTCAATGAAAACTGTGAGAAAGATGCTAAACATCATCCATTAAAAGCTTCTTTTATGGAGAAAGCAAAACGTTTTTTTAAAGGATGATATTATTTTTGATTTGAAATTTGAGATTTTTGGTTGAATAAAAATTTCGAATCAAAAAATCTATCTTTAATTTTTCAATTATCACTATAAGGCATATATAAACCTTAAACTTTTATACAATTTTTATTTATGAAGAAACTTGCAGTTATAGGTAACCCAATATCCCATTCATTGTCTCCTGTTATGCATAATGCGGCCTTGAAATATTTAGGCCTTAATTATGAATATTCTGCTGTAGAAGTAAAAAAGGAGGAGTTAGCAGGTTTTATTTCAGATAAATCAGGCAAATATAGTGGTTTTAATGTAACAGTACCACACAAAACAGCAATAATACCTTTATTAGACTCAGTAGATAAAAGTTGTTTGTTGGGAGAGAGTGTAAACACTGTAGAGATTAATGATCAAGGAAAACTTCATGGTAGTTCAACAGATGGATATGGTCTTGAAAAGGCATTGGAGGAAATTTTTAATATCAGATCTGAAGATGTAGAACTGTTTTTTATAGGTTGCGGTGGAGCAGCGAAAGCTGTTGCGGCACATTTTCTAGCCAAAGGAGTAAAAGGGATTACATTTGCAAATAGGACTGTAAGTAAAGCTGCAGCATTTGTTGAAAAAATAAAAAAATATTATCCAAATATCAGAATTAATTATTGTTCTTTGTATGATTCAGTTAATATAAAGAGTCTTCTTGATGTAAATCCGGTAGTTATTCAATCAACAAGTTTAGGGTTGAAAGATAGTGACCCGACACCATTTGATGAGATGTTTTTTAGGAAAGACTTAAGAGTTTTTGATATGATATATAGAAAAACGAAATTCCTTGAGTTAGCTGCTGCAGGAAAATGTGTTTGTGCAGGCGGGGAGTTGATGCTTTTATATCAGGGAGCACGTTCTTTTAAAAAATGGACTGGTGTAGAGCCTCCAATAGATATTATGAAGAAAGCACTCATTAGTCAATTAACAATTAACAATTAACAATTAACAATATAAAAAATATGTTTGATTTTTATACAACGTCTGAAGCAATTCTTATCTGGAATGTATTTGTTTTTTTGTTTGGTTTGTGTGTTGGCAGTTTTTTAAATGTTTGTATATGGAGAATGCCAAGGCATGAAACAGTTATTACAACACCTTCTCATTGTCCAAATTGTAATTACAAAATAAAATGGTATGAAAATATACCTATTGTAAGTTGGTTGATTCTTAGAGGGCGATGTTCAAATTGTAAAGAAAAAATTTCGCCTTGGTATCTGTTTATTGAGATTTTGACAGCGGTGATTATTTTTGCAGCCTGGCAACGTATTATTAAATATGACTTACCTCTTTCATTATTCTTATTTTATCTTGTGGGAATTTGTTTATTTATTGTTACTTTTTTTGTTGATTTAAAGCATAAGATAATACCGAATACTTTGAATTATACAGTAATAATTACATCTTTTATTTTAGCTGCGATTTTCCCATTAGGTATGGGGAAGTTAACTGTTTTAGAAGCATTAATGAATTCTATTTTAGGAGCTATTGCTGCTGGTGGAATTTTTACAATAGTTCTGATGCTTGGGAAACTTGTTTTTCGAAAAGATGCGTTGGGTTGGGGGGATGTTAAATTTATCTCTGCTGTAGGGGCCTGTTTTGGGCTTTATCCTCCTGTGTGGTTCTTTTGTATTCTTGTAGGTTCTGTTATGGGGACAATAATAGGTGTTGTTATGATTCTTATTGGTAAAGGTAAATTGACAACAGCTCTTCCCTTCGGTTCTTTGCTTTCTGTTGCCGGAATATTATGGATTTTATGGGGAGCAGAACTGACTAATTGGTATTTTTCGCTTTTTATAAATTAATCTTCAAAAAACTTCTTTTTTGGATAGTTTTTATCCAATAGTCTGTTACAATTATAGCCATAAAATTATTTGGAAAAACTATGCAATATATGGTCTATTGGAGGCTTTAAATGGAAGAAGATTATAGGATGAAAGTAGTAGTGTTGCTGAGCGGAGGTATGGACTCTGTTTGCTCACTTTACTATTCAAAAGAAAAATACAATGTAATTGCGGCGGTTAGCTTTGATTATGGTTCAAAATATAATCATAAAGAGCTTCCTTATGCTTCATATCATTGCGGAAAACTTAAGATCCCTCATACTGTCATGAAGGTTGGTTTTGTAGATGATTATTTTGAATCGAGCCTGATGAAGGATGGTAGTTATGCTGAGAACAGCAAACTAAAGAATGTTTCAAGCAAAACAATTGTTCCTTTCAGAAATGGTATGATGCTGGCTATTGCTATTGGTTTTGCAGAAAGTCTTGGTGGAGAAGGTGTAGTTATAGCGGCTCATAGTGGTGATTATTCTGCTTATCCGGATTGTAGAGAAAAGTTTTTAAAACTTATGTCTCAAGCTGCAAAAGCCGGAACATACAACAAAGTAAAAATTCTAAGGCCTTTTGTTTATCTTTCAAAAGAAGAGATAGTTAAAATAGGTCGTAAATTGGATGTAGACTTCTCAAAAACCTGGTCGTGTAATAAAGGTGATGATATTCATTGTGGTGAATGCGATACTTGTCTGGGGAGAAGAGAAGCTTTTAATTCAGCAAGAGTATCAGATCCTACCGTATATAATTATAATGAGCCTTTGTCGCTGGATCCTTTAGATTAAGATATGGATTATAATTATATATTAAATATTGCTAAAGCCACAGCTTTTTCTGCTGGCAGGTTGATTCAGAGAGAACGGGAATTTAAGGGATTATCTATTGATTTCAAAAAAAACATTGAATTGGTTACATCTGCGGATATTTCTGCTGATAAATTAATCAGTTCGGAAATTATACAGAACTTTCCAGGGCACGTTATTCTTTCTGAAGAATCATCCCCTGATCTTTTAATTCAAAATGATTGCCCTGAATTTTTGTGGATTATTGATCCTATTGATGGGACTGTAAACTATGCGCATTATCAAAGGAAAGTTGCTGTTTCTATAGCTTTTGCTGTGAATGGGGTTGTGAAGTTAGGCGTTATACATGCTCCTTTTTTAAATGAAACCTATACAGCTATCAAGGGGCAGGGAGCTTTTTTGAATGAAAAATTGATTGCATGTAGTCAAAATTCTAATTTAAAATCTGCTATAATTGGAACAGGTTTTCCATATGATAAAAGCGATATCGAATATTTGATCAGGAGATTGAGGGCTGTTTTTAAGAACTTTCAGGATATTCGCAGGACTGGTTCTGCGGCATTGGATTTATGTAGTGTTGCATGCGGAAGATTGGAAGGCTATTACGAAACGATAAAACCGTGGGACCTTGCAGCAGGATGTTTGATTGCAAAAGAGGCAGGATGTAATGTTGGACACCTATATTCATCAAAAAGCAAGATTCCAAGTGATCTTTTGGGTGATGAGCTTGTAGTAGCTTCTCCAGGCATATATACTGATTTAGTTGAAATATTACGTAATGCTGATAGTGAGAATACATGAATATGGAGTAAAAAATGGAAGCTGAAATAAAAGTTGTGTCTTTAGAGTGGACCGAAGACTGTAATATAATCGTGGGTCAATCTCATTTTATAAAAACAGTTGAGGATATTGCTGAAGTTATGGCAGGATATGTTCCAAATGCTGAGTACGGTTTGGCTTTTAGTGAAGCATCAGGACCATGTTTAGTAAGAACAGCCGGAAATAATGAGAGTTTAGTGGAAGATGCTGAGAAATGTGCATTGAATGTAGCTGCAGGACATAGTTTCTATTTAGTTCTTAAAGAGTGCTTTCCAATAAATATTTTAAATCAAATCAAAAACTGTCAGGAGGTATGCAGGATTTATTGTGCAACTGCTAACCCAGTGCAGGTACTTGTGGCTGAAACAGATCAGGGAAGGGGAATTATAGGTGTTGTTGATGGATTTTCTCCTAAAGGTGTTGAATCTGAAGCTGATAAAGCCGATCGCTATAAACTGTTAAGAACATTTAATTACAAAGCATAATTTACAATTTTACAATTTGATTGCTTTTTGCCCTGAGTATTTATATTTCAGGGCTTTTATTTTAAATGGAATAAAAAAATCTATTTTGGATTAGATTAACTCGTATTAATGGACTATACTTTTAGTTTGAGTTTTAATAATACAATTTTATATAAAAATATTATCTCAAAGGGATATAATTAATGGATGCAAAAGAATATTACAAGGAAGTAATTGGGCAGTTAAAGAATTGTTTTAAGTACAATGAATGTGTGATAGCTATTGAAAAAGAATTAGTAGAGGAGGGATGTGATCCTGCTTTTCCTGCTTTAACGATGCCTGTAGATAGTTTGGAATACCTGGCTTGTGAGAGGGGTTTTCAAGTACACCTTCCCGTAGTAGGTGCAAAATCAAATTCTGTCTTAATGCCGATGGATTTTGAAATTTTTCTATCTGATGATAACTGTAAACTATATACGGATAAAGAAACCCAGAAAGATTATTTTAAGAAGACTGTTCCGGTTCTTGATTATATTAAGAAAATTTTCATAGATCGCGGAATGCCCTTTATGATGGATTATACACCATCCGGAGGACATTTTTTATTTCATAATCCAATGGGACAGCGTTCTACTGATGAACTTAGAAAACTGGGCTATCTTGAAGAAGATTTAATTAGAGCCTGTCAGCGTGTAATACCTGGTGATCCAAAAAGAAAATATGGTATATCGTTAGAAGCTGCAAGTGTATTTAGTGGACAGGGGAAAATTGCTGAGTATATATCATTGCTTACAATGAATGAATTTAAGAACAATGAATCAGAAGGTAAATTGCCTGTTACTATTTCCGATTCTATTAAATACTGTATTAATCTTGATAATTCATGGAGTGAAGGATCTCCTCACATGCGCTCTATTAGAAGTCCGTTTAGTCTTCATAAGAAAAACCAGGAAAAATATGATAGACATGACGAACCGCCTTTGGTAGATGTTGTTGGATGTTATTTTGATGGTAAAAAAGTTGTTGGTGAGATAGATGTGGATACTGTTGTGGACTGTATGTGGGATTTAGAGAAAGCAGCAAAGCATGCACAACTATTTACTGGAGATATTCCATCTGCAGATGATACACTTATTGATTTTATTAAAGAGTATAAAAAATCTGACTTATATGAATTTCATAAGGACTTTGATTCAGAACCTGATATCCCTAAAGGAAAAGCTCTTATATATGCTAAGCAGGAAAATAATATACCGCAATGGACTAGAGATATTCTTTATAATCCAAATCCGATGGCTGTTCAGCCGATAAATATGATTGGATTTATCTATGATTTTGTAATTCGTGCTAACTGGCATCCAAAACATGCTGCTAATATTTTAAGAGATATGTATTTAGATTATAGTAATGGATGGACACAGGATTTTGTAGATTCATATCCAGCTGAAGAAAAGGCTAACTTCTGGGCTAGAACATACAGTGCTATTGCATATTGGAGAAAAGGTAAAATATCTTTTTAAAATATTAAATAATTATTCGGGATAGATTACTGTAAAAAACTAAAAAGGTAAAATACCTTTAGTATATGTACTTAACTTTGGATGTTTATGGGTAGTTTTAAAAATTTCATTAAAAGAAATAATGTAATATTAAGCGTAGGCATAATAATTGTGATAGGGTTTGCCTATTATTTTTACATCCATAGACATCCAAGAACAGATAATGCATTTGTTGTTGCTAATGTTAGGCCTGTTTCAGCTTTAGTGCCTGGTCATATTACCAAAATATATGTTGAAAATAACCAGGAAGTAAAAAAGGGGGATAAACTTTTTACTGTCTTTAGGGAGCCTTATAAATTAAAAGTTGAAAGGCTAAAAAGTGACCTTGCCGCAGCAAAATACAATCTTAGTTCTTTAAAATTCCAATTAGAAAAAGCGCAGTTCCAAATAGATCAAGCCAAGGATGAGTATGATAATAATTTATACTTATTTAAACAGGCTAAGCTACTTTCAAAAGATGAAGCTGTGTCTCAAAAAAGTGCTGAAATTTTAAGACGCAAAATGCAGGCCAACCAGAACGCTGTGCTGATGGCGAAAAAAAGCTTTCAAGTATTAGAACAGGATTTAAAAGAAAAAGGTGAAAGTATAAAAAGCCTTGAAGCTCAGCTTCAAGATGCAAAAGTAGAGCTTGAGTTAACGACGGTTTATGCGCAATCTGATGGTATTATTTCAAATTTATTTATTACTGAAGGAATTTATGCAGAGCCTGGTGTTCCGCTTTTTTCATTTGTTGATACTGATAAATGGTGGATACAGGCGAATTTGAAAGAAACAGAGATAGGGAAAATAAGATCGGGGCAATTAGTTGAAGTAAGGTTATGGCTTTATCCGGAGCATATTTTTCATGGTAAAGTCACTAATATGGGATGGAATGTAGAGCGTCAGTTAACTTCTGAAAAAAGTGCTTTACCCATTGTTAAGAAAGAAAATGAATGGTTTTTATTACCACAAAGGTTTCCTGTACAGATTCAATTGGTTGATCATGATATTCAGATGTTTCCTCTTCATGTGGGAGCCAGTGCTACAATAACCGTCAAAGCAGGTGCATCTGAGTTTGAACAGATTTTTCATCAGTTTGGTTTGTGGTAATATTTGTTTTTATGAAAGTATTCATTAATCACTATTATAATAGATTGAGACAATTGGACCCTATTAATGAAGCTTTATTAAAGGCTTTGTATGTAACATTTCCAAGTTGTCTTGCTTTGGGAGTTTGGATATATACCAGGCGTCCTTTTGATGTTTTATTTGTACTTTTACCTACCTTTATGGCTCTTTTAGGCTTTGATTATACTTCAATTTACAAGAGAATATTAGTTTTATTTTATATTGCGCTACTTATGGGAATAAGTGGCTTTTGTTTTTGTGTTCTCATCCAACATAAAATGTATTTATTATTCTGTCTTTGCATTATTACCTTTTTTTCTTTTTCATTTTTTTATGCTATTGCATGTAGAGGTTTAAGCTTAATGGTAATTTTATTTGTATCTGCCGGTGGATGGTATGCTGGTACTTATGTTTTTATCGAAGCTATGGTTGGATTCTTGATTACTGCGATATGGGTAATAATATTTGATTATTTATTTTATAGATATAGAATGAGGGCCAGCTTAATTGCAGGTATGGAAATTATCCTACAATTTTATAAAACTATTATTGCAGAGGAAAATGATAAAATAAAAATTAGCCGTTATTGTGAGGCTGATTATTTAACTTTTGAAGGTTCCAAATGCATTGCTAAAGATCACCATGCATTTGTTGGGAAAGTATTGAAAGAAGATAAAAACAAGTTGGAATATAAGCTTTTTTCTGTATGCTTGCATATTAATAAACTTTTTACAGGGAAGAAATCATTTTCTTCAAAAAACAATAATTATGCCCTGTTTGCAGAAAAATTTTATTTGGAATTTATTGGCTTATTTAGAAGTATTACGATGTTTCATGAGTATTCTTTAGTAAGAACACAGTTTAGAAATCTATCTTCCTTAACAGAGGAAGTGATTAATAATATAACTGTAAGGCTGGATAATATAGTAATTGCAATGAGGCAGAATTCTTTGCTCAAAAACACTGTAGAGGAATTGACTATATATGATACTTGGAAGCTTGATATCGAAAAGAAATTAAATGAAAAGTCATTTAATGATAAAGATAAAAAGAATCTGTTTAAAATGTTATACGGACTAAGTTGTTTTCTTAACCAACTTGAAAGACTGGAAGTTTTTTTGATGAAGACGACTATACGCGGGAATAGTTCTTAATATTGTATTAATTATGAATATTTTTTTTACAAATGCTACAATTCAGAAAATGCAGCGGGCTTTATGTATTACTTTTGCTGTTGGGGTAGGAACATATTTGGCTTTTGCTTTTAAAATACCACATGGTTATTGGATACCTTTAACTATTCTGATTATTTACATTCCGCCAGGGCAGGGGAATGCAATAAAAAGATCTTCAGATCGTCTTATAGGAACTATATATGGTCTATTGCTTGGTTTTCTTTTTGTTAAAATTTTTATGTATTCAAATTATCATTGGGGGTATTTGCTACCATTTATATGGATATTTACGTTTTATGTTTACTATATTACAACTGAATATTGGGTGCTTTGCATTGTTATAGGGATGTTTATACCTATTATAATGGCAATGACAAGTATATTTACAGAAGATATTGATTCTGTTTTAGTCTCTCGAACTTTCTGTACAGCTATTGCGGCGATATTAGTTTTAGCTGCTGAGTTTTTTATATACAGAAGCACCTCTAAACATTCTGTAAGGCTAAAATCCAACACTTCAATTTTGTTTAAAGATATTGCTAAGGGGCTGGAAATACTTACAGAACATTTCTTGAAGAAAAAAAGAATTAACAATGTTCCTGAGCTCATAAGATTATGGGAAAGAACCTCTTCTTTTGAAAAATTATACAATACTTTAATTTATGAGTTTGAATACAAAAAAAATTTAGATGAGTTTTTTAGTAGTATTTTTAAAGAGACAATTAAGTTATGCAGGATCTATAGAGAATTAATTTGTATTGTGAATTGTAATGATATTGCTTTTACAGAAGAACAACGAAATTTTTTATTAAAAGCATCTGAAATTATTATTGTGAAGCTGAACAGTATTGTAGAAAAAGAAGAAGATAGTTTAAAATTTAATGGAGAAAAAGTAAGCAGACATATATCATGTCTAAAATTAGAGTATGATAAATTATCACCATTAGGTATATGGGTAGAAAATTTATTTGAGATTGCCACTATTACAGATAAACTTTATTTTTATATAAACCATCAGAATACGGCAATAAAAAAGGACTCTTTCTAGGAGTCCTTAAACTTTCGATATATAAAATATGATGTTTTTAAACCGAAGTGCTTGAATAGATACTTGGATTGAAATTTTTAATTTCTTTTATCATATCCACTACTTCGCGTCCAACCAGATCCAGTTTAGCGAGAGTTTGTATACGCTTTTCACAACGTTTTCTTTCTTTTGGAGAAAGAATTTGTTCGAAGAGGTTACATGCATATACAAGGCTTATAAGGATTGCATCTCTAGGATCAGGTATTTCATCACCAAGTACGATTTCTCTTAAACGTGTTTCAACATTTTTGACTTCTTTATTATTGATGATAGGATAGCGTCTTGTATGGAAAACCCAGAAAATTCTTTCTTCTACACGTTTTAAAATACCTTTGGCTATAAGTTCATCTAAAACGAGATCTTCGATTTCAGATGCATCTGAAAGCAAAATTTTAAGCCAATATGATACAGGCATTTCATCTTTACTTTCTGTTAAAATAGAAAGACATTCATCTAAAATCTTATTTCCTGTAGGTTTATCATCAATAATATGTAAACTATCAATATCTGTGTCTATTTTGTTAAGCATTGACAGTTCACAAAGAACAGCGCCAATTAAAGCATAACTCAATGATATTTCCTCTGAATATGATGTTATTTTTCCTGTAACATCATCCAGGGCCAATAAGTAGATTTCTTCAGCAAAACTTAACATTTTTCTTTCTCCTTAAATTTATCTCTAAAATGTTATTAGATGATATATATTCCCTTATCATAAGTAAAAAATGGTCTACATATATTTATGTAGAAAGATATACAATTCATAACATTTTACAAGTTTAAATTACATTTGAATTGCAATTAACCTTATTATGTGACTTAAATATTAATATTTAAAATAATGAAAAGAACAAGTTGTTTATAGGAGAATTACTATTATCAGAACTCGATTCTGTCTCTACCATTATTTTTTGCAACGTATAATAAATCATCTACTCTGGATAAAAAGTCTTCACATCTGATTTCGTTATTAAATTCGCAGACACCCCCACTTAGAGTTACAATATTATCCGGCATATTTCTAAATTTAAGTTTCTTTATATAACTGTTGAAATTTTTAGCAACTTTAACTCCGTTTTCTAAAGGAGTATTTGTTAGTATAATTAAAAATTCTTCTCCTCCGTAACGTCCTATTACGTCTGTTTGACGCAGATGTTCTTTAAACATTAATGCAACTCTTGCAAGAACTTCATCTCCTACTAAATGTCCGTATGAATCATTAATTTTCTTAAAATAGTCAATATCCAAAAGAATAATACTCAATGGTGTTGAGTATCTTTCTGCTCCATACATCTCATCGTTGAGTTTTTGTATTAAATGTCTGCGATTAACTAATCCTGTAAGTTCGTCGGTAATTGATTGTTTTTTTAAAGTTTTATTCTTTTTCTCCAACTCTTCCATTGCATTTTTTAAGAGATCTTCAGCTTTTTTTATTCTGAGAACATTTTTTACTCTAAGCAATAGCTCTGTTTTGTTGAATGGTTTTTCAAGAAAATCTACAGCACCTGAATGGAATGATTTTTGCAAAGCTTCTTCATCACTATTTCCAGTTAACAGTATAATAAAAATTTCATGATAGAGTTGTTTTATTTTTAAACATAGTTCATAACCGTCAACATTGGGCATAATTATATCGGAGATGATAAGGTCTGGTAGTTTATTACAATTTTTTAAATAATTTAATGCCTCAAGACCATCTTTAGCTACCTCAACATTATAGTCTTTTCCTTCTAATGTGTTTTGGAGCATTAGTCTTTGGGTGATACTGTCTTCTACGATAAGAATATTTGAAGTTGACATTAAATTCCTTAATTATAACTTACAATTTGTATTTGAATCAATTTTAAGTATAAAGTAAAAAAAATGAAAATCAATAGTTTATTATTTCAGATATCTTTTTAGTTAGTATAAATATTATAGTAAATATTGTCTTGGATGTTATTAACTGATATAATGTTGAATATGAACAAAGAATTCAAAAGATTTGTTATAAATGATTCTAAATTTCAATGACGCTTATTCTCACTCATTTGGGTGCAGGATATTCCTCTTTTTTTTACTCTTGCAAGTTTACTTATAGGTGTTGTAGAAATATATATTTCTTCGTTAAAAATTTGAATGAAAAGAAATACTTAGCTCATGTGTATACTTTGTCTTTCATTTAAAGAAGCTGGCTTATTTAAAAAATGGCAAGAAATAAAAGAGCTGTTTGAAATACTCCACGAAATGGGATTTGGCTATATTTAGGGATATCATTTTCCAGGACTGGAAGACCAAATTGTAATTATATTTTAAAGGTAAAAATAATAGAATATGAAAATACATCGGAAGTTAACTTTAGGCTTTGGCGGGATAATTATTCTTATGGGGATTGTTAGTTATGCTGCAATTAAAACATGTCTTAATGCTTTGGAGTATTCAATAGGAGAAAGCTCTGTCATTATTGCTAAAGAGGCTATAAACAAAATAGATAGAAACATTAACTATGAAATTGAATCAATTCAGAATTTTATTGGTAATAATACTATCTTAATAAATTCAATAGAGAAAAGCAACAGCGTATTTGCTTCGAAAAATAATCCTGAAAATGATATTAAGAACACTGATGATGAATGAATGGCTTCAAAAAATGTAGTTCAGCTGCCTATATATAATAAGTTGATTAATAATTCTCTTGCTAAAGAACTCTTAAAAATGATGCAATATTTTCATAAGACTTATGGATATAGAGTCTATGGTGAGATATTCGTGACGAATAAGTTTGGAGCGAACATAGCTCAGACAGGTAAAACTTCTGATTATTACCAGGCAGATGAAGCCTGGTGGCAAAAAACAAAAGAGAAGGGACTATATCTAAGTAAGTTAGAGTATGATGAGAGTGTTGGGAATTATTGCCTTGCATTTTGTTGTAGAATTGATGATTCCAAAAATAAATTTGCAGGTGTGTTAAAAGCTGTTTTAAATATTCAGGGTGTTAGTAACATCCTAAACGAAGTAAAGGCTGCTTCAAAGTATAATTCTATGTTTTTAGATTTGGTGACTTCTGATAATAAAATTATATATAAAACAGGTGAATTCAAAATATTGAGAGATGATGTATCATCTATTGCAAAGAAAATAAAATCTGCTGGCTCCGGTTATATGATTATTCAAAATAAAGGAGAAGAAGAGAAATTGGTTGCCCTGGCGGAATCTACTGGATATAAAAATTTTAGAGGGTTAGGCTGGAAGCTGCTTATTGGCTATGAAACAGATGAAATCTTTCGTCCGTTATATACTACAGGTAATACTATAATGTGGTTTATTGGTGGCATAATAATTTTAGCTTTTGTTATTGGATTAATTATTTCACGTTCTATTTCAAAACCTATAAATGAGTTTAAAAGTGAAGTTATTGAGATAGGCAAAGGAGTTTTGAAGCAGGATATCAAAGTTAAATCAAAGGATGAAGTGGGCGATTTGGTTAAGCCTTTTAATTTTATGCTGCAAACGCTACGGGAACAGGCGATAGATACTGCTGCAGGTGCAGAACAGTTAGCTACTTCTATAAACGAAATTTCAACTACTTCTACACAGTTTGCTTCAAGTACTATTGAAACATCTACTTCTATAACTGAGATAAGTTCAACTATTGAACAATTGAAGCAGATAACGCAAAATACTTATACTAAATCTGTTGATGTTATGAAGAAATCTCATGACGAGACAACTATTGCAGAGAATGGCTGTAGAGCTACTGAAAAAACTATAGAAGGTATTAATAAAATTAATGAAGAAATGAATTATATTGCTGATAGTACTGAAAAACTCGGGGAACAGGCCCAGAATATAAGTGAGATTGTAGAGACAGTTAATGCTCTTGCTGATCAGATAAATCTGCTTTCTGTCAATGCTGCTATTGAGGCAGCTAAGGCAGGAGAATATGGCAGAGGCTTCAAAGTTGTAGCTAAGGAGGTTAAAATTTTAGCTAAACAATCAAAAGATGCAACACAGCAGATAAGTAGTATATTAACTGAAATAAAGAATGCTGCAGGTGATGCTATATTAGCTGCTGAACGCGGAAGTATGGCTGTGAAGAAAGGTATAGAGCTTTCAAAACAGGCTAATGTGTCAATTAAAACATTAAATGAAAGTACAGAAGAAACTTCAAATGCTTCAGAAATGATTTCTGAGGCGAGCCAGCAGCAGTTACAGGGAATGGAAATGCTTGTCAGTACTATGGAGAATATTAAATTAGCAATGGAACAGAATGCAGAAGGAGCAGAACAGCTTGAACAATCTGCAATAAATCTAAATGGTTTGGGAAATAAACTTAGAGAAATTTCTAAAAAGTTTACCATAGAAGAAGAGGTAAACGGAAGTTAATAGAGGTAATTGCAAAACGCTGGGTGTGTTGGTTTTGATCAGGCCATTCGCCTGACAGGCACTGCAAAACCATTTATCCCTGCGAATAGCAGGGCTCCTGCGTTGAACTCAAAGTGGATGAAAATCCCGTGACTGCGGGATCGTTTTCGCTTTCAGTATTATAAATTTTTATTTAGAAATTCTGCAATTTCATCGGGAGTATAAACATATTTTGCAGCTCCGGTTTCTGCGGCTTCTTTTGGCATACCATATACGACACTGGTTTCTTTATCCTGTGCTATAGTAATAGCGCCTTCTTCCTTGAGTATCTTAAGTTCTTTTACGCCGTCTCTACCCATTCCTGATAGGATTATAGCTATAGTGTTTTTACCATAATAACTGACCATTGAAGCAAAAAGAGCTGATATCGATGGTAAATGTGACATATAGCCTTTTGGTGGATCGATAATCGCGAATTCGTCTTCGATAAGTTCGGTTATCATTCCTGCAGGAGCAAAATAGATTGTGCCGGGTTTAGCTTTCTCGTGATTAGTAATTATTTTTATTGGAGCTTTACAAAACTTCTTAAGCTGTTCTACCAATAATTTATCGAAGCCGGGGGATATATGCTGGGCTACAATTATTGGTAGATTTATTTTTGCCGGAAGCTGTGATAATATCTGCTTTAGTATTGCCGGACCTCCTGTAGATACTCCAATTGCAACTATTTTGGATTTACTTCGATTAGCGGTTACTTTTATTGGGAAATCAATATTGGACTGTTTCTGTATTATTTTTATGTTAGATAGCAGCTTGACATATTTTATTATTTCTTTAGATGATTTATCAAAACTTTCATGCCATGGTCCGGGAGGCGAGTCAATAAAATAAAGAGCTCCGCTTTTCATCATTGCATCTGCTATTTCAGCTTTATTTTTATCACTTCTAATAGCACTTATTATAACAACAGGAATAGGCTTCTTATTTAAAATTAATTTTGTGAGCTCAAAACCGTTAAGTCCTCCTTCAATATTTATATCCATTGTTATAATATCAGGCGAATTATGTTTTATAAAGTCTAAAGCCTGTTCACTGTTTTTGGCAAATCCAATTACTTTGATGTTTTTATCCGAGGTTAAAATATGTTCTAATATTTTCTTTTTTACAGGAGAGTCCTCTACGACAAGAACTTTAATATATTGTTTCATAACTACTCACTTTTTTTGTTATATTTATATGAGTTTCAAAAACTTTCGATTTAGACTATGGGCAAGACAAAGAGTAATTAATCTCTATAGTTATCTTTGTCTGAATCGTTGTTTTAGTCTTAGTCGAAAATCTGTTGAAAGGTCTTAACTAGTTTCTTATATTAATGATTTAATTGTTTCTAATAAATTATTTTGGTCAAATTGACTTTTAATGATATAGGCATTAGCTCCTGCTGTTATTCCACGTTCTTTATCTTTATCTGTTGCTCTGGATGTAACCAGTATAACAGGGATATTTCTTAGTTCATTATCTTTACGTATTGTTTCTGTTAGTACGAATCCATCCATTCGCGGCATTTCTACATCTGAAACAACCAAATCGAAATAAATTGATTTTAATTTTGTCATAGCTGCCATTCCATCAACAGCTGTATCTACTTTATAGCCTGATGATTCCAGAATATTCTTTAACAATATTCTGGAAGTAATTGAGTCTTCTACAACAAGTAGGCTTTTCTGTTTTACTGAACTCTTTTTTCTGCCTTGTTCGTTGGTATTTACCTTTTCGCTATTTTTTATGGCAGGGGGAATATAATTTACTGTTCTGGCTGAATAAAAAATATCCTGGACATTTAAGATAGGGACAATATTTCCAGATGTTAATACCGTTGCACCGGAAATATTATTTACTTTCTCAAGTTGATATCCCAGTGTTTTTACTAATATTTCCTGTTCTGAAATGACTGTGTCTATCATTAAGGCCATATATTTATTATTTTTTTCTATAATAACAGCAGTTATAAAGTTTTCATCTTTTTTATCAGTATCATCTTCTTCCTGTAAAGGCAATTTCAATATATTAGAAAGTTTAACCAATGGATAAGTAATGCCCAGATAAGTTATGGTATTTTTATTTTCTACTTTCTTAATATTCGGATTCTGCAGTCTGATGACTTTTTCTACATTTGTGCTTGGCAGGATAAACTGTCTATTATTTGCTTTCACTAAAACACCTTTAAATGTTGCTAGAGCAACTGGAAGAATAAGGTCAAAAGTGGTGCCTTTCCCTTTTTTAGAAGTAACAACTACTTTTCCTCCTAAGCCTTCTATTTTCTCTTTTACTATAGCTAATCCAAGTCCTCTACCGGAGATATCTGTAATTATATTTTTAGTTGAAAAACCTGAGAAAAATAGATAGTCAATAAGTTCTTCTTTTGTTATTTTTAGTAGTTTTTCATCACTGATTATATTTTCTTTTGCTAATTTTGATCTAATCCTTTGCTCATCAATGCCTTTACCATCATCTTTAATTGAAATTTTTATTTTTCCGCCTTCTTCCTGGATAATAATAATATCAATATTACCTTTTAGGGGTTTACCTACAAGTTCTCTTTCATCACCGGTTTCAATACCATGATCAATACAATTTCTAATTAAATGTATTAATGGATCCTTAATTTCCTGTAAAATACGTCTGTCAATTTGATTATCATCTCCTGATATATGAAAGTTGATTTCTTTATTAAGATCCTTTGCAATACCTTTTACCATTCTTGGAAAGATATCAAGTATATTTGAGAATGGAAGCATTGCTATTTCTTTTATATCGAGAAGAAAGTTGTCGATAATTTTTTCAGAGCTTCTGATATTTGCTTTTACTGTTTTTATTAATTTTTTCCCGCTTGATTCAAAGTTTTTGAGCTGAGGTTCCAGTAATTCCATAAATGATAAGATATTTTTTAAAGACCTGTTACCGGTCAGTTCTTTTTCCTGTCTTTCTAAGTTTTGATACTGCTGTTTTAAAAATAAATAGTCAGATTGTATTTTATGAAAGAAAGTATTTATCAATGTTGCTCCTGAAGAAAAATTATTGAATTTCTCTCCATCTTCGATGAACATTTGTTTTATTCGAATAAGATTCTCTGATTTTAAAAGTAGAGAATCCAGTTTTCCGGATGAAATTCTAACTGTTTCTTTTGTAGAAGTTGTATTTGTTTTTTGCTTAACTTTTATTTCCGGCTCTGTATTTACAGTTTGTGCTTCTATAGGAGAATTTTGGGATGATCCTTGAGATTTTTCTTTATCTATTGAAACAGTTTTGTGGGTATTAATCTTTTTGTCATTATGAGCTTTTTTGTTTGTATTTGCTTTTTTCCCAGTTATAGCTTCCTCATCTTTATCGGTTTCTTTTTCATCTTCATCTCTATCATTTATGTCAAAACTTGGTAAATCAGGTTCAAATTCAGAAAAAGATTTTATATTACCTTCAATTTCCCTTTTTAAGTCGCTAGTAAGTTTTATACTTTCAGCAGAATCAATTTCATTTTCAGATACAATAGTATCCATTTTATTGAAAATATTAAGCATGAACTCTGTTGTTACTGGTGCCAGTGAAATCAGCCCGTTTTTTATATCAGAAAAGAATGTTTCAAGAATCTGAAATACTGATTCAAAGTGATTTAAGGATACAGATCTTGCTGCCCCTTTTAAACTGTGTATATCCCTAAAAACTGTTTCAATTATTGTAGAAGCCTTCTCATCATCATTTTCTAACTGTTCTATTTCTATTAAGCTCGTAGAAATATTATTCAGTCTTTCTTTTGCTTCCTGTATGAAAATTGTTTTTAGCTGTTTTATTAATTCCATATCATTCATACAGCAAATATCCTTTCAAAAACTTATGCTTTAAAGTTATCTATTTTTTCTTTGATTTTCTTGCTGATTGTTATCATTTCAGAAGAGGCTTTTTCCATATTCCTTGCTCCTTCAGCATTGTTTGAAGAGCTGTCTTTTATACTGCCGATTGTAGATGATAAATTATTTACGCCATCATGCTGGTTTATTCTGAATGAAGATAAGTCAGTTATCGATGAAGACATATCAGCCAATAAATTTGTTTTTTGTTCGAGTTTTTTATTTTGTTCAGATGTTTTATCTAAAAACTCTTTAAGAATATGTTCTATTTTATCTATATTAAGTGCACTTCGATGTGAAAGTGAGTTTATTCTTTTAAATATTTCCATAACATCTTTTATTGTTTTATCAGAGTTTATGGAAAGATTTTTTATTTCAGATGCGATTACAGAAAAACCCTTTCCGCTTTCGCCTGCTTTATTTGCCTGGATTGATGCGTTTACGGCAAGTATTCTTGATTGAGTCGATATTTCTTTAATAGTTGCTATAAAGTTTTCAACCAGTAAAGTATTCCCGGCGATTTCTGAAATGGTTTCTGTTACACTTTCAATACACTCTTTTAAGTGTATTAAGTCAGCATCAGTTTCAGAAGTATCAAAAAAAGAAATAAGTTCTATTAGTTTTTCTCTAATATCTGTTAATGAGTTTGAAATGTCAGAACTATTTGCATCTGACATCTGCACTAGGTCTTCCATTGCTGAATTCATATGATCCATTGCACTGGAGTTTGCAACAGCCGCATTTGCAAGAGTAGTCGCTGTTTTAGAAAAAGTACTGGAAGAATTATCAAGAATATCTGTTTCTTCTTTTATATTTAAAACAATAATTTGAAGGTTTTCTATAAATTTATTAAACCAGTGTACAAGCTGGCCTATTTCATCATTTGATTTTTGAGGAATTCTTTTGGTCAGATCTGCATTACCATTTGCAATTTCCCTCATGATTTTTGAAGTGTTGTTAATTGGTTTTATTATTCTGTTTGAAAGTATATAAGAGATAATTATAAATATTATGACGACAATAAGTGTGGAAAATGCTATTATCAAATATGTTACATTAACAGCATTTGCTTCCTGTTTTTTTCTTGCTAACATTAGGTTTTCTTCATTTGCTAGAAAACTGCTAAGTTTATCTCTTATTTTTCTAAGAAATTTATCTCCAAGCAGCATTTTATTTATTTCAGGCATATTAACAGTTGATTCTCCTTTATCATTTTCTAACTGGGAAATAAAATCATCTGCTTCAGAAGTCCATTTATCAATTTTTTTTGATATTTCTGATATAATCTCTTTTTGCGAAGGAGTCCAAATTAACTTTTTCAGTTTATTTACTTCAAAGTCCATTGATTCTTTATCTCTCTTATAATTATCATAAGATTCATTATTTTTAAACAGTGTATAGTTCCTGATATTTATTTCTAAACGTTCTATGTATTTTTGAAGTAGTAGTGTATGTTGCAGTACATTATGTGTATGGATAATTTTATCATTAGATACCAGTAGCCTATTAATATTTAACCATGTTATAATAAACAGAGTAATAATTAATATTACTGTCACTCCAACCCAGATTGTCAGTTTATTTTTTAGTTTCATAATCGTTTACTTTTTCTTCGTGAAATATTTTTGTTTCAGAGGATACAATATTAAATGTGTTTGCCATATCCTGAAGTTTTTGACTAAGTTGTGTTAGTGATTGTGCCGATTCTTCCAGTTGTTTTGAGCTATATGAGTTCTGAACTAAAGCCTCCTGAATATTTGATATTGAACTGAATAACTGCTCCATTCCTGTAAGTTGCTGCTGATTTGAAGCTGATATTTTTATAGAGGATTCAGTTGCTTCCAAAATATTATTATTTAAGGCTTCAATTGTAGTTCCTGCCATTTTTGAGAGTTCAAGGCCGGATTTAACTGCTTTATTTCCTCTTTCTGTGGCAAGGATTGCTGCACTCGATGCTTTCTGTATATCTGTCAGTATTGCACTTATCTGCTTTGTTGCTTCTCTTGATTGTTCAGCAAGAGTTTTTACTTCTTTTGCTACAACAGCAAAACCTTTTCCATATTCTCCTGCTTTAGCTGCTTCTATTGAAGCATTGACAGATAGCAGGTTTGTCTGATCAGCCAGACCGCTTACTGAGTTGATAATATCACCTATGTTTTGAGTTTGTTCTCCGAGTCTTATTGTGCTTTGGGCAATATAATTCATTTCTTCATTTATTTTATTCATACCTTCGATATTTTTTTCTGTAGCAACTTGGCCATCGCTAAATATTTTTGCTACATTTTTAGAGTTTTCAGATACTTCTAAAGCTTTGTTGCAAGTGGTTTGAGTTATTTGTTTCATTTGTTCTATTGTAGCACTGATTTCTGTCATTGAGGTAGTAGATTCTGCTGTGCTTGTGGCTAATTGTGTAGAAGTTGCTGAAATTTCGGTTATTGATGAGGATAATTCTGTAGAACCGGTAGCTATATCGATTATTTGCTGGCGAAGAGATTCGAGCATATAATTGAAAGCATCTGCAAGAGAACCAACTTCGTCATTTGATTTGATATCTATGTTTATGTTTAAATCTTTTTCTCTAATCTTTTCTACAGCATTTATAAGTTTAATTAATGGTCTAGTGTATTGTTTTGTATAAATTGTTGATATAACCAGGCCGGCAATAATTGTTAATATAATACATATTATCATCAGATTAGAAGATTTACTTCCAAGTTCTATTGCCTGTTTGATTTCTTCTTCAGCCATATACATACCTTCAGAATAAACTTCATCAGTAATGTTTAGAATTTTATGGGCAGATTCAGTGTAAACCTGTTTTATGTCTTTTATTTGTTCATTTATTTTAATAATTGAGTTTAAAGATTTTTGAGCTTTAGCTTCAAGTTCCAAACATTTGCTTTTTGCCTGTTCTGATAGAGATATAGATGATTTTATATTTTTCTTCAGTGTAGTCATGTAACTTTTGAATTTATCAATATATTTTACATCGTCTCTCAGGAAATAGTCTTTTTCAGCTCTCCTGCACTTAAGCAGTAAATTTTCTAATCTAATAATATCCTCTGTTTGTGCTTGTTGATTATCAAAAATTTTTTCTAATTCATGGCAGCTTGTTCTATATTTACCAATCAGTCCATAGTTTTCATAGCCTTTCTGATGTATTTTTTCTATTGCCTGATTAAATAACAATGAATAGTTGTTTAATTCATGAACTAGATTATTAATTCTTTCAATATCATCAGCATGTCGATGCTTTGCCTCTTGAACTTTAGCTTTTTCGGTCAATTGTAAAGTTTTTTCAATTAGAGGGATAAATCCGTTTGTTACAAATTTTTGTTTTGCCTCTTTTAGGCCAAGTTTCTTATAATTCAGAAGATAATCTTTTTCAGTGTGTAATGTTTTTAAGATATTAATATGAATCATACTTGCTACTTCAGCTACGTTTGTTATATCTTCCATTGATGTTTCACATCTTTTTTCTGTCTGGTTTAGAGCTAAATAACCAATTAACCCAATTATTACAGCAAAAAAGGTCATCACGAATAATGATAAATAAAGTTTCTTACTAATTTTCATTTTACCTTTTCCTTCTTCTTAAGATATAGCTTAGTATTTATCTAAATATTTCTATTTAATAATTATTTCTGGGTCCAGTAACAGTTTGTTTGCATCCAATATTATAGTTTGATCTTTTGTCAACCCATAAAAATATTTCTTTCTCATATCATCAAAAGTTGCCATATTGGTTTGGATGCTGTCTATAGTAACTTTTTTCATACCTATTACTTTGTCAGCGGTAATGCCAAAAGAATTATTGTTATACTCAAGAATTATCAGTTTTTCTGATAAGATATTATCTTTTGGATGCTGCATATCAAAAAAGCTTCTCAAGTCAATTATTGATATAATTTTTTCCTGTGCTTCAGTGACACCAAGAACAAAGGGGGGAGTGCATGGAATATCTGTTACTTTTTCTATATTGACAACCTGTGAAATATATTTAACATCGAAGGCATAGACTTCATCATTAAGATTAAATTCAACTATGTTAATGTAATTATTGTCATCTTTCTCCTCCACTTCTTCTGCGAGGATAGCAGCTCTTTCTTTTAAGATTTTCTGAATTTCCTCCTCAGATATTTTTCTTTCAAAAAGCTGTGTTTCTTTTTGGGTATCCTGATGGGAGTTATTTTCTGTATCTATATTTGAAATCTGTGCTTTATTATCTTCTTTAATTTCTATTTTCACTTTTTAATTCCCTGTGCTTTTAATAGTGTTGTAATAATATCTATTATCCTATTTACAGTGAGTCCTTCTGATTTTTCAAGAACTTTATCAGGAGGTTCTTTTTCTAAAAGTATCAATGCCTTTTGCATATGTTTGTTTGCTTCATCGTTTCTGTTCTCTGTACGTAGGATATTGCCAAGCATAAAGTGACTCATTATATGCGAGCTATCTAAATACAGTATTTTATTCAGCTCAACAATAGCGGTATTTATCTCACCCATTTCTATAAGTATAGATGCATGAAGGAAGTATGAATCAATATCCAGTTTATCAAGTTCTATTAATGCTTCACAGGTCTTTAAGGAATCTGCCAGTTTACCAAGATTTGCATAACTTTTTCCCTTTAGAGTAAGTACAAATTTTTTATCCAGCTTTGTTAATAATGATAAGTTTAAAGTTTTAATTTCTTCTATTAACTTTTTATAATCACATTGTTCAAAAATCTTATTAAGATATTCCTTTTCTTTACTAAAATCAGGCACATTTTTTTTGACGGTTTTATACTCAAAAGGATTTACTGTTTGCTCTGAAGTGGATTTATATAGTTTTTTAGGTTTGATAGTAATGTTCAGCTCATTTAAAATTTTTGTTATATCTTTCTTAGATTCTGATTGAATAGGTGATGTAGGTTTTGTGAAGAACATTGGATTTGTAAACGGAGACTTATTCATCAAATTTGAACGGACCATAAATGTTTCAGCAGGAGATACAAATAAAATTCCGTCATCAGTAAGACAGTTATTAAAACTTGTTATTACTTTATTAACTGCTTCCTGGTTAAAATATATAAAGACATTTCGGCAAAAAATTACATCTATATTGTTAATTTCGTTAATTGCTGATGGATAAGTTTGTGCAGCTAAGTTGAGGTATTTGAATTTAACCATATCCATTAATGAGTCATCTATTTTAAAACGGTTTCTTCCTACTACAGAAAAATATTTTTTCCTTATAACGTCAGGTGTTGATCTGAAAGAGTGTTCTGTATAAATTCCTGATTTTGCTTTTTTAAGAAACACCGGATTTATATCAGTTCCTAATATTGTAATATTCCAGTTCTTGATATCAGGTATTTTTTCTTTAAAATACATAGCCAGTGTGTATGGTTCTTCTCCGGAGCAACATGCAGCACTCCATATCCTTATTTTCTTTGAAATATATTTTGATTTCAAATATTCATCAAAAACATAGTCTATCTGGTCTTTATGCCTGAAAAAGAAGGTTTCGCCTACAGTAAGATAACTGGCGAGAGTCTGAATCTGGCTTGCGCTCCAATTGATTGACAGTAACTGTTCAATACAGGTTTTTAAATCTTTATAACCAAAAGTCTCAGCTGCATTTGTTAATCCTCTAAGAAGGTCTTTTTCTCTACTATCAGTAAAGTAAAGTCCCATTCTTTTATTAACGAAATCCCTTATTGATAAGTAAAGGCTTCTGTCTATTTGTAAAGAATCATTCATTTTTATATGGGCTTTGTAATAGTTAGGAATTTAATCTAATGCTTCACTTAATTCTGTTTCCTCATCTAAAGAAAGAAACTTATTGATATTATATATCATTACCAGACCGTCTTTAAGCTTTAAAGTTCCCTCATAAATATCAGGATCAGGCATAACTGTTTCCAGATTTACTATTTTATCATCTTGTATACTTATTATTTCTTCGATCTTATCTACAATAAAAGCAATGCTTCTTTTTTTAGTTTTAACAATAATTATTTTATCAGAGAGTTTTCTTTTTCTCTCAGGAAGTTCCAGCATCGTTGCAAGGTTTAATACAGCTACTATTTTTCCATGCACATTTATTATTCCTAATATTTTTTTGGGTGCATGTGGTAAAAGAGTGATTGCCACAATATTAACTATTTGCTCAATTGAATTGCATGGAATAGCATATTTTCTATTGTTTAAACTGAATACAACAACTTCTTTCATTTTTATATCCTGCTTAATTTTTTAAAATTTTATCTTTATTGATAGAATTTATTTAGTTTTATATAGCATCTGTTAAATGCGGAAACGACTTCAGGGTCAAACTGGGTTCCTGAATTTAAATTGATTTCTTTTACTGCTTCAGTTAAAGAACTTCCTTTTCTGTATGGGCGATCTGAGCGGATGGCGTCAAAAGAATCTGCTACTGCAAATATTCGGGCAGTTATAATAATATCATTTCCTTTTAACTGTCTGGGATAACCATTTCCATCAAAGCGCTCATGATGTGAGTATATCATTTCAGCTGCATTCTTTAAAATTGGTATTGTGCTTATTATTTCATAACCCAGTTGCGAGTGAGTTTTCATAATTGTTTTTTCAGCACTGTTTAATTTACCGTTTTTATTTATAATTAAATCAGAAATGCCAATTTTACCTATATCATGTAAAAGAGCTCCTGATTCAATAGACTTGAGCTCTTCCTGATCATTAATACCCATCTCCTGTGCAAGTATTGTAGCTAATTTACTAACTTTTCTGCTGTGGTCAGCTGTTTTATTTTCGTGCTTGTCCAGTATATTAACGATAACTTCCATTGTTTTTAAATAAGAAGATCTTAATTGTAGCAGTGCGAAATTAAGGGCATGTGTTTTGTCCTTTAATTCCTTCTTTAATAATCTATTGAAATTGCTGAGCTTCAGTTTTAGTTTTCTTCTTGCAACAGCTCTGTTCAGTATTTCACTGACCTCTTCCTGCTTTGGAGGTTTTCTTATAAAGTTAAAAGCTCCTATCCTGAGAATTTTAATAACATTGTTAACCGAATCCTCTGCAGTAGTAATTATTGAAATGATATTTTTATCTACACTTTGAATATATTTAACAAGTTCAAACCCATTCATTTTAGGCATGTTAATATCGGTTATGATTATATCTATTGAATCATGGTTTGATTTTATTATTTTCTGCGCATCAATTGGGTTATTGCAGGTAGTTACATTGAAACCGCAGTTTTTTACAACTCTTTCAAATAAAGTTAATGTGACAAGCTCATCATCAATGATAAGTACATTGCTCTTCTGTTTTTCATCGGTTAAAGCATTTCTGGTTTTGAGTGATTCTTTCTTGTTTAAGGCCGTAAATACTTCTGTACAGTTTACTATTTGATTGCCGCCATTATTTTTGGCCAGTTCAAGTGCTTTATGGGCGAACTCAAGGATCTGGTTGAGATCTTTTGCCTGGAAGTCATTTGATGAAAATATTGAAATTGACAATTTAAGGTAAATTGGTATTTCCATTACTTTTATACTGTTTTTGTAGATCTTATCCATAATTTCTTTGGAAAAATCAACAACATCAGTTTTGTCATTCTCATTGAAAAGGATAATAAATTCATCTGCAAATAATCTTGAAACTATTTTGTCTGGGCCCGAGACTTCTATTAAAAAATCAGCAATCTCTTTTAGAAGTTGGCTGGCAGCTTCAATACCATAGCCCCTGTTGTATTCTTTAAAATCATCGATATTGAGCATGATAATATTGAATGGTTGATACTCTTTTTGATCATAGCTTATGTAATACTGGAAAAGATTATGTAAATATTGATAACTATATGCGTTTGTAAGAGTATCTATATATTTGTCAGAATGATGTTTTTTAATGACTGTTATGATTTTATGAATATATTTAAGTAATATAAGAAAACTATTTGAATCTTTATATGAGCTGTTATTTGTTTCAAAAACAGTAAAAACAATATTAGAGGTTGTACATCTAAGTTCAGGTAAAAAGTACAACAGTTTAAAATTTTTGTTTTCTATGTTTTCTTTTAGTACAGCGTCAATTATAGGTGAGACATTTTGAATACTGCTGAATTCCAATTCATAGCTTTGTCTTATTGATTCTGAAAATTTGTCTGATTCTTCATTTGGGATATTTAATAGGACAGTGTCTCTTGTATTATGAAGATTAATAAAGGCGAGTGATATGTCAGAAAAATATGTTTGTAATACTGTTATTATTGCATCATAAAGTGCCTGTTTTTTCCCCTCTTCAAATATATTTATTGTACTATTTTGAAGTTTTAAAAATAAGTCATAAGAAAAAGAGGGAATATGGTTTTTTTTAAGTTCATTATTGACTTTTTTAGAGGTGTTTTTTAAAGTCTCTTTTATATTGTCCTTTTTTATTAAGAGAAATTTGTATGATATAGAGGTTTTTATATTGTATTCACTATCAACTATTGGTATTAGGATAATCCAAGGGTGAACTAAATTAATCTTTTCCAGTAAATTTTGTTCACCATTTATAGATAGAATATCATAATCAAACAGTAAAATATCATAAGTTTCATGGGTTAATTCTTTGAATAATATTTTGGAAGAACTAACCGTCAGGAGCTTTGCTGCATTGAATGAACTGTAAATATCTTTATTTGTTATCGGAATATTTCCATATACCAATATATTTAAACTTTTTTTATTTTTATGGGGTATATTCATATTGTTAGGCGTTTATTCATTATAAGAATAATTTTTATTATTCGCTCTCATCTTCATTTGAAATAAATTCGTTTGCTGTATTCTGGAGTTTTTCTCCTAATTCAGATAGCGAGGAAATTGCTTTTTCAAGCTGATTTGTTCCACCTAAGTTTTGCTGCAGTGCCTCTCTGATATTTTCCATAGTTGATACGAGCTGTTCCATTCCGGTTAGCTGCTGCTGACTTGCTGCTGATATCTGGATGGAAGATTCAGATGTATCATTCACACTTTCGCTCAAGGCGAATATTGCTTTACCGGCAAGTTCTGATAATTCTATACCATTTTTAACTGCTTTGTTTCCTCTTTCAGTTGCCAGAACAGCAGCGCTTGCTGCTTTTTGTATATCACTTAGAATTGAGCTAATCTGTCTGGTTGATTCTTTTGACTGTTCTGCAAGAGTTTTAACTTCTTTTGCAACAACCGCAAAACCTTTCCCATATTCTCCAGCTTTGGCTGCTTCTATCGATGCGTTAACTGAAAGTAGGTTTGTCTGATCAGCTAAACTGTTTACAGTATTGATTATTTCGCCAATATTTTGGGTTTGTTCTCCCAGTCTAATTGTACTTTGAGCAATATAATTCATCTCTTCATTGATTGTATTTATACCATCAATTGTTTTTTGTGTAGCTTCACGTCCTTCTACAGCAATACTGGTTACATTGTTAGCTTTTTCAACTACCTCTATGGATTTTGTATAACTGTTTTGACTGATTTGTTTTATCTGTTCTACTGTTGTAGTAATTTCCACTATAGATGTTGTAGTTTCAGTTGCGCTTCCTGAAAGTTGTGTTGCAGTAGCTGATATTTCATTAATTGATGTGCCCAGTTGAGTTGCACTGTTAGCCATATCAATAGCCTGTTCCTGTAGAATTCTTAACATATCACTTACAGAAGAAATCAGTAGTGCAATTTCATCTTTTGATCTTGGTTTTGGAATGAATATACTTAAGTCATGTTTGGAGGCAATTCTTTCTGTTAATTTTGCAAGGTTTAGTATTGGTGCTGTTATTGTTCTCATGAAGAATAAACCTATAGCAAAAGCTAGAATTGTTAATATAATCATTAAGTAGGATAGAACATTAATTACCATATATAATACTTGAAATACCTGTATTGAGTCAACTTCAGAAACAATTGTCCAGTTTAAATCATAGTTAACCTTAGCAGTATTAGGGAAGATTACTTTTGCCAGGCTCATGAGAACTTCTCTGTTATCATATTCTGCTAAAATATTATAATTATTGTTCTCTAGTAAAGCTTTATCTGCTGATTTTGAATTTACTGTTTTGGACATGTCTGGATTTTTAGATAAATCTAAGTTAGTTTTTAAAGTATAATTTTTATCTAAAATATATGTATTTCCATCTCTTAATCCGCTGTTTTCCTGTAATAGATTATTGAGATTATTGCTTGATATCTGGGCTACAGCTATACCTAGTGGCTTAGAATCTGGTACAGATGATATTGGTACGCAAATATACATGCCTCTATCTCCTATGTAGTAAGGCCCTTTAGCAATGTCATTTATTATTGTTTTATTTTCCTTGAGTGTTCTCTCAAAAGCCGATGCTAGAGGCGTGCTATCGTTGTGAGAAGATAGAATATTGCTGTCAATAAATGATTTTTTATTTTTGGTTGAATAAATAATATCTCCTTTTGAGTCAATAATAAGCATGTTGGCGAAATCAAATTCTTTATTGAAAGTATCAAGAAATTTGTCAGTACGCTTTAGAGTATCATTCTGTAAACTTGATGGGGCAGCAACATATTGCTGTATTGCACTTGCTTTAACAAGCATATTTAGGCAGCGAACTCTATCTGCCAGAAAACTGATTAATTGTTTCTCTTTCAATTTTCTGACCGCAGCCAAATCTTTGAAATAATCTTCCTGAAGTATACCTTTAGCATACAGTATACCTACTGCAACATTTGCGATTTGAGGAAGCATTGCTACAACAATGAGAATTAAAACCATTTTTCTGGAAAGCTTTTTACTGAAAAATTTAAACATACAATTATTCCTTTAGGTAATAACTTTGAAGATTAATAAAAATAATGATATTAATATGGAATTGTGAATAGTAGAACAGCATAAAATGCACTATCTATTCTTAATAAGTTTTTTATCATATAACAATGATATTTTCTATAGTTGTTTATATATATCTTTAATAAAAAGTCTTTTGCAGTTATTGAAATAATAAATGAATGCCTTTTTAATGTTATAATATAAAAAAGAGTTCTATTTTTGAATAGAGGATTCCAACTAATATGACAAAAAAAGTAGCTGTCTATATATGTGAATGTGGGAATAACATTAAAGACTGTCTGGATGTTGAAGAACTTAAGAATTATTCGACGAAATTAGATAATGTTTTTTCTGTTAAAGCAATTCCGTTTTTATGTTCGAAAGATGAATGCGAAAAACTTATTAGTGATATAAAAAGAAATGAATTTGATAGATTAGTCTTTGCTGGTTGCTCTCCCAGGGAACATGAAAAGACTTTTATAAAAGCTGTTCAGGATGCCGGTATAAATCCATATTTAATTCAAATTGCAAATATCAGAGAGCATTGTGCATGGGTTGTAAAAGACAAAGCTATAGCAACAGAAAAAGCTAAAAAGATAATCAGGAGAGCTGTAAAAAGAGTACTTCAGCACGAACCTCTTGAAAACAGAGAGATTGAATGTAATACTGATGTGTTGATTGTTGGAGCAGGAGTAGCGGGAATTGAAGCAGCACTTACAGTTGCTCAAAGTGGACGGAAAGTATATCTTGTAGAAAAAGCTCCTTATATTGGAGGGAAAGTTGCCGGCTACGAGTCTGTATTTCCTGGAATGGAATGTGCTTCCTGTATGTTAAGTCCTAAAATTGAAGAAGTTATTCAGCATGAGAATATAGAATTATATACTTACAGTGAAATAAATGAAGTAAAAGGTTTTTTGGGGAATTTTACTATTGAAATCAAAAAGAAAGCCCGATCTGTTGTTGTAGATAATTGTATAGGATGTAATGCATGTATTGATTCATGTCCTGTTGATGTTGATAATGAATATGAAAATAATCTCTCAAAGCGAAAGGCTATATATATTCCATTTGCAGGAGTATTGCCTAATGTTCCTGTCGTTGATAGAAAGAACTGTATTCATTTCAGCACAGATAGTAAGTGCGGTAAATGTAAAGATCAATGCATGTTTGACGCGATAGATTTACAGCAGAAAGATGAGATAGTTGAAGTAAATGTTGGAGGGATAATACTCGCAACAGGATTTGATATATTTAAGCCTGAGAAGCTTCTTAGCTTTGGGTATAATGAATTTAATAATGTTTTTTCTGCAACTGAACTTAGTCGAATATTAAATGAAGACGGTCCGACAAATGGAAATATTGTTTTAAGAGACGGTTCAATTCCTGAATCTATTGCTGTCGTTTTTTGTGCGGGTTCGAGGGATAAGAAGTTCTTGCCGTATTGTTCCGGTGTTTGCTGTATGTATTCGCTTGCATTTATGCATCTTATTAAAAAGAAAAATCCTGACATACAGTTAAGTGGTATCTATTCAGATTTAGTTTTGAATGGATTGTCGTATCAGAAATTTTATGATGAAATAGTAAAGCTCGGGGTAAATTTTATTAAAGTAAATGATACAAATAAATTGAAGATAAATAATAATGATGACGATAATAAGCTGAAAGTTGGTCTTAAAGATGAAGGTAAAACCGTAAGTTTGAATGTTGATATGGTTGTATTGTCTCAAGGAATGATGCCGGGGAGAAACACTGAATCTTTAGCTGAGAAATTTGATATTTCTTTAAATGAGTATGGTTTTTTTGAACAGGAGCATTTAAAGCTTTCACCTGTAAATACAATGGTTGAAGGTATTTATGCTGCGGGTAGTTGTTTAGCTCCTAAAGATATTCAAACTTCTGTTGTACAGGGAGCTGCTGCTGCCGGAAAGCTTTTGTCTATTCTTGTTCCAGGTAAGAAGTTATTGCTTGAGAGTATGACATCAGAGATTATTTCAGATGCTTGCAGTGGTTGCAGACTTTGTGTTTCAATTTGCCCTTATAAAGCTATTTCATATAATGAAGAACTTGGAGTTTCTGAAATTAACGATGTCTTATGTAGAGGCTGTGGAGTATGTGCGGCTTCATGTCCTTCTGGTGCAATAAAGGCTAAACATTTTACAGAGAAAATGATATTGACAGAAATAGAGGAAATTCTTAAATGAATAGTTTTGAACCAAAAATTGTAGCTTTTCTTTGTAACTGGTGCTCATATGCAGGTGCTGATAAGGCAGGAAGTTCAAGAAAGGAATTCCCTGCAAATGTTGAAATTATCAGAGTTATGTGCTCTGGGAGAGTTGATCCTCAATTTGTGCTTAAAGCTTTTGAGAAAGGAGCAGATGGTGTTTTGATTCTTGGTTGTCATCCTGGTGATTGTCACTATAAAAAAGGGAATTATAGTGCACTGAAAAGATGGACGCTTTTGAAGAAAATGCTGTATGATTTCGGGATTAACAGTAAACGGTTTGAGCTTGATTGGGTTTCTTCTTCTGAAAGTGATAAGTTTATACGAGTTGTTACTGAAATGTATGAGAATGTCAAGAAATTAGGCCCGTTAAAAGATTACCGGTATAAGGAAGAGAAATAATATGATTAAACCTAAAATAGCTTTCTACTGGTGTTCAAGCTGCGGTGGGTGTGAAGAGGCTGTTATTGATATTAATGAAAAAATTTTGAGTTTGAATGATGCTGTAGATATAATATTCTGGCCTGCTGCTATGGATTTTAAATATAGTGATATAAAAAAAATGTCTCAAAATGAGATTGCTGTCTGCTTTATTAATGGTTCGATTAGATGTGCTGAAAATTTTGAGATGGTAAAACTGTTAAGGAAAAAATCGGCTTTAATTATCGCATTAGGTAGTTGTGCGCATATCGGTGGTATTCCGGGATTGGCAAATTTGTATTCTAAAGAAGAAATTTTTAACACTGTTTATAGATGTCAGCCTTCAGTTAATAATTCAGATAATATTTTGCCTCAGGAAAAAGTTGAAACGGAATATGGGACTTTGGAATTGCCGGAGTTCCATGAGATATTAACAACAATAGATCTGGTTATAGATGTTGATTATTATCTTCTCGGCTGTGCTCCTCCTGCTGACTTAATAGTTAATGCTATTGATTTAATTTTGTGTGGAAAATTACCGGCAAAAGGTACTGTTCTTGCCCCGAAAAAGTCATTATGTCATTATTGTTCCAGAAAAGATTCTAAGCCTGATAAACTATCAGTAAAAAGCATAAAAAGAGTTCATGAAATCCAACTGAAAGAGGATGAATGTTTTTTAGCTCAGGGGGTATTATGTCTTGGACCGGCAACCAGAGGCGGATGTGGAGAAAAATGTATTAATGCAAATATGCCATGCAGGGGATGTTTTGGAGCACTTGATGGAGTAATGGATCAGGGAAGTAAATTTTTATCTGCTTTTGCTTCAATTATTGACTATGATGATAGTTCGGAGCTTGAAGCTTTTGTTAATTCTATTACAGATATGGTAGGTACTTTTTATAGGTTCAGTTTACCTGCTTCTCTGTTAAAAAATAAAAAAGGTGATGACGTTTGAAAAAAAGAATTACTATAGATCCGGTAACCAGGCTTGAAGGACACGGTAAAATTGAAATTTTTCTGGATGAAGAAGGAAATGTTTCGCAAGCCTGTTTGCAGATTCCTGAATTACGTGGTTTTGAAAAATTTTGTGAAGGTAGGCCGGCAGAGGAAATGCCTAGAATTACTACACGTATTTGTGGTGTTTGTCCTACAGCACATCATATTGCATCTACTAAAACACTTGACAGTTTGTATAATGTAAAACCAACAGTTACTGCATCTTTGATAAGAGAGCTGCTTCATTATTTGTTTATGCTTGAAGATCATATGCTACATTTTTATTTTCTCGGAGGACCAGACTTTATAGTAGGGCCTGATGTTCCTGCTGATCAAAGAAATATTTTAGGAGTGGTATCAAAAGTTGGGGCGAAGATTGCAGAAAGAGTTATTGAGTTTAGGAAGGAATGCCGCTCTATAATGGAATTGATAGGGGGGAAGGCTATTCATCCTGTTTGCGGATTGCCTGGAGGTGTTTCTAAAGGCCTGAATTTAAAAGACAGGGATCGGATTGTAAAATTTGCCGTGGAAGCAGTTGATTTCTGCCTTTTTACTATGAGCCTTTTTGAGGATATTGTCCTGAAAAACAAACAATATCTCAATTTGCTGCAGGGAGATATTTATAAACATAAGACATATTATATGGGGATGGTAGATGCAAATAATAAAGTAAATTTTTACGATGGTGTTATTCGTGTGGTTTCCCCTGAAGGAAAAGAGTTTGCAAGATTTCATCCTGAAAATTATTTGGATTTTATTTCTGAAAAAGTTGAGGCTTCAAGTTATGGCAAGTTGACTTTTTTAAAAGAAATAGGCTGGAAAGGACTTGTTGACGGTAATCAAAGTGGGATATATCGTGTAGCACCGCTTGCAAGATTAAATGCAGCCGATGGTATGGCAACGCCTTTGGCTCAGAGAGAATATGAGAAAATGTTTGAAATTCTGGGAGGAAAGCCGGCTCATAATACATTGGCATTTCATTGGGCCAGGCTTGTTGAAACCGTTTATGCTTCTGAACGTATTAAGGAATTATCTCAGGATACTTTACTAATTGGTAGTGATATAAGAAATGTTCCATCTGAGATTCCCCGGGAAGGGGTTGGGGCAGTGGAGGCGCCTAGGGGGTTATTGATTCATCATTATAAGACTGATCCAAAAGGAATTATAAAAAATGCTAATATGATAGTTGCTACTCAGAATAATACTGCTGCTATTAATATGTCAATAGAAAAGGCAGCCAGGAATTTGATAAAAAATGGTAATATTTCAGAAGGTTTATTGAATATGGTAGAAATGGCATTTAGAGCATATGATCCATGCTTCGCATGTTCTACACATTTTTTGCCTGGAGAGAGTGATATTTCTGTAAATATTTATGATTATAGAAAAAAGATAATAAAAAAGATGAAAAGGTAGAAATTTACTATATACTTAATTAATATACTGAGATATCTGTTTCTATTTTAATTATTTTTATATCTAAACATATACTTTATAGTTTGTTTCTTATTATTTTATTTTGATATGGAGATTTTGTATGTCTGTAAAAAAACTTGATGTTACCGGAATGAAGTGTCCTCAGCCTCTGCTTAAAATTGCAGCTTTTGCTCCTAATTTGAATGATGGAGATATTTTGGAAGTTACAGGAGACTGTGATACATTTGAAGATGATGTTAGAAAATGGGTGAAAAGGATGGAAAAAACTATTCTTTCGATAAAAGATGAAGGAACAGACAAGCAGATAATACAAATTCGCTTTTAAGTATTTGTTGGGTTGTGATAATAATGCCTACAGTAATATGACATTGTTTCAGGAATTATAATGGACGAAAACTATATTTTACTGGTTGAAGATAGCGAAACGCAGGCTGTTCGATTAATGGAAATGTTGAAAGAGCTTGGGTACGGCGTTGTTCATAAGAGTAATGGTAAAGATGCATTAGATTTTATAGATGCTCAATCTACTGAAGAAATGCCTGACTTGATTCTTTCTGATATTTCTATGCCTGTTATGGATGGATACGGTTTATGTAGGGCTGTTAAGAACAAGTATCCGGATATGATCCTGATAATGATCACAAGTACTGATGATGAAGATGCCATGAATAAAGCATATCTGGCTGGAGCTTCGGATTTTGTAACAAAACCCATTTCAAAAAACGAACTGCTTGTCAGGATTAATAACCTAATATATGTGAAAATAGCTGAACTCCAGGTGAAATGTCTGCTGGATGAATTAAAAAAGAAAAATGATGTTCTTTCCAAATTATCAATTACTGATGAATTAACTTCCCAGTATAATAGAAGATATGTTATTGAGCAGTTGGATCTGCGAACAAAAGAATCAATAAGATATGAAACCCCATTGTCAATAATTATGCTTGATCTTGACCATTTTAAAGAAGTTAATGATTCATGTGGTCATGCTGTAGGGGATGAAATATTAATAGAAATAAGTTTTAATATAAAAAGCAGTATTAGAGAATACGACCTCTTTGGAAGATATGGTGGAGAAGAATTTTTAGTAATATTGCCTAATACTGATTTGAAAGCTGCCTGTTGTGTCGCACAGAAAATAAACAAAACAATCAACTCTTTATATTTCGATAAGTTGCCAAATAAATGTATTACAATTAGTTGTGGTGTTGCTGAGTTTAAAAAGAATATGAGGTATAAAGAATTGATTGAAGCTGCCGATAAGTGTTTATATAAAGCTAAATTGAATGGTAGAAATAGAGTTGAATCTTAGTGGTGCAGCTTAATTATAAAAAATTTTGTTAATAATTGTTGGTTTATACTCATTTGTAATGGGTGAATATAAATTTTGATTGATTTGATACTATATAAAATATAAGGTTGACTTAGTTCCTTTTACAGAGGAATTCTGAATGGATCCATTTTTCTGTATTTTTGGTTAGAGGTACTTTTATGAATAAAAGGAAAATTCTGCTGGTTGAAGATAGTCCAACACAGGCGCATAGAGTCATAGAAATAGTTAGGGAGTGTGGCTTTACTGTTGATTGGAGAACTAATGGCCTTGAGGCTTTGGATTACCTGGATGAAAATATCGAAAAGCTTCCCGACTTGATTATAACTGATATTGTTATGCCTAAAATGAGTGGATACGAACTTTGTAATATGGTTCGGCAGTTGTATCCTGACATAATGATTATAGTTGTAACTGTAAAAAAGACTAACGAAGAAATACAAAAAGCGTTTGATGCAGGAGCTCTCGAGTTTATCAGTAAACCTGTGAGAAAACCTGAACTTATCATGAGAATTAGAAATGTTTTGAAAATAAGAGAAGCTGATTCTGCAGTTAAAGATGCCGCTTCTGAACTTTCCAAAACAAATGAAATGTTGGAAAGGTTGACCGTTATAGATCGAGTAACTAAATTGTTTTCCAGAAAGCATATGATTAGAGATTTACAACATAAAATATATGATTTAAAAAGGTATGGATTTAAATTCTCTGCTATCCTTTTCGATATAGATAACTTCAAAAATATTAATAATCGCTTTGGCCATAAGTTTGGTGATGAGGTATTGAATGAAATATCTCAGAAAGTATTACGTAGTACTAGAAAAACTGATGTTTTGGGGAGATATGAAAATGATACTTTTATATTATTATTGCCCAATTTAAAACTCAAAGAAAGTTTGATTGTTGCAGAAAAGTTGAGAGATAGTGTATCTGCAATGAGATTTCATAATAATCCGGATTTAAAGTTAACGATATGTTGTGGTGTGGTTGAGTCCAGTTCCGATTATGATATAAATACCTTTATTACAGAATTGGAAATAACGCTTTTGAGGGCTAAAGATAAAGGTGAAAGTCGAATAGAATATTAATTATGGATAAAACTTTTATACTGGTCCTTGAAGATAGTAGAACTCAGCTTGAGAAGATAAAATATATATTAAATTCAGCTGGTTTTTATATTATTCCATTTTCAAATCCAGTTGCAGCCTTAAATTACCTGAATTCAAAAGAGAGTATACTCCCTGATTTGATTCTTTCCGATATAAATATGCCTGTGATGGATGGTTATGAATTTTGTAAGCATGTAAAGAGTAATTTAGCCTTAAAAGATATTCCGCTGATATTCCTAACTGCGCTTTTAGATGATGATAACCAGGCTAAAGGGTTTGATGTTGGTGCTGTTGACTATATTTTTAAACCCATAAATGCTGAATTGATAAGAAGAAGAATTCAAATGCATTGTGAGCTGAAAATGCATCAGCTTAATTTAGAAGAGCTGGTTAATAAAAAAATTAAAGAATTGGAATTACTTCAGGAAATTACAATAGAGTGTATAGCCAACCTCGCCGAATATAGAGATAATGAGACAGGAGCTCATATTAAAAGAACAAGGGAGTATATTAAAGTTCTCGTTAACGAATTAAAGAAATTTCCTAAATACAGAGAATATCTAACTGATAGTTATGTAAAACTTTTGTATCAGTCAGCTCCCCTTCATGATATTGGTAAAGTAGGTATACCAGACTCCATACTTTTAAAGCCGGGTTCTTTGACTAAAGATGAATTTGATATAATGAAATATCATACCTTGATTGGGAAAAAAACTCTTGAAATTGCAGATGCTAAAATGAATAAAGAATCATTCTTGCACTATGCGATTGAAATGGCGGCAGCCCATCATGAGAAATGGGATGGAACAGGTTATCCATTGGGGCTTAAGGGGGAGGAAATCCCACTGATAGCAAGATTGATGGCAGTTGCTGACGTATATGATGCCTTAGTGAGTAAACGTGTGTATAAAGATGCAATCAGTCATGAAGATGCAGTTGCAATTATAAAAACAGAAAGTGGAAAGCAGTTTGATCCTGATATTGTTTCTGCGTTCCTTAATGTAGAGCAGAAGATCAAAGAAATCCTGAAGAAGTATGCCGATAATAATGATAATGAAGGCAAGAAGACTCTTCATGATAACTGTTTAGATGATGTTTCAGATAAGAATAAATTAGGATATCTACCTAATTGCTGGGAAATACTTAAATGTGGTGCAGAAAAATGCAAAGACAAAAAAAGTAGAAGCGTTGTGTGTCCTGCCTATGGTGAAAATATGGGACATAGCTGTTGGATTGTTGCAGGCCTTTTTGCGGAAAATGGAAATATTTGCAATAGATATACTGAAAGTAAAGGTAATTGTCTTTTGTGTGAAGTTTATAAAAGGTACTCCAGGAGTGATGGTGTTTTTAAGCAGGAGGTTCTTGCTCAATATCCTGATGAAAATAGAAAATATTATAAGTTAATAAAAAATAAAAGTGATAAGAATAATTAAATTTTAGTGTTTTATGAAAAATTTTCTTTCGAATAAAAAAATTTTGATTGTAGATGATAGTCCTACACAACTTCTTGAGCTCCAGTTCATACTTCAGGATGAAGGTTATGGGGTTGTGACTGCTTCTGATGGAAATAAAGCATTAGAATATCTTGCTGATGATAATAATGATCCAGTCGATATCATTATTACTGATATAGTTATGCCGGGTTTAGATGGTTATGAACTTTGTAAAAAAATTAAAGATACTTCAAAACTAGTTTCTATTCCTGTTGTGTTATTAACATCTCTATCAAATCCTATGGATGTTATTCAGGGACTTAAGTGTGGTGCTGATAATTTTATAACAAAGCCATATAGCAGAGAATTTCTTGTTAATAGACTATATTATATTTTTGCTAACCAGGAAATAAGGAAAGATCAGTCAGCTTCCCTTGGTGTTAGTATTCGGTTTGCTGGGAATAAATATCATATTACTTCTGAACGTGTTCAGATTTTAGATTTATTGTTTTCCTCTTTTGAAAATACTTTAAATACTAATATTGAATTAAAAGCTACAATTCAGCAGCTAAAGGAAACACAGCAAAAACTTAAAATAGCCAATAAAAAAACTGAAGAAGCTAGAAGCATGTTGAATAAGTTGGCAACATACGATGCTTTGACCGGCATATACAACAGACGTGCTTTTGAGGAGTTGGCTCAGAAAATGGTTTCTTTAGCAAATCGTAAAAATAAAAAGCTTGCAGTACTTCATCTTGATATTGATAATTTTAAATCAATAAATGATACTTTAGGACATGATTTCGGTGATAAAGTACTAAAAGTAGTTGTTAATAAAATATCTGCTATTTTACGTAAAGAAGATATAATAGGAAGAATTGGGGGGGATGAATTTGCTCTTTTAATTATGGATATATTAAATAAAGAGGAAGTTCATACGGTTGTTGGAAAAATTATTGATCAATTTAAAGAACCGTTATTTATAGGCGAAGATAAGGTGTATACAACCCTGAGTGTAGGAATTTCAGAATCAAGTTTGTATAAAGAAAATACTTATAGTGAACTGTTGAAAGAAGCAGATTTAGCTATGTATGAGGCTAAAAAGAATGGTAAAAATCAATATAAAATATTTAAAACTCATTTTAAAGGGAATTTTGTAAAACAGAGAAGCCTGGAAGAGGAATTGGATAGAGCTATAAGAGAGAATGAATTTTGGATGGTTTATCAGCCAATTATTGATTTGAAAGACAATACTCTTGCAGGTGTTGAATCGTTGATTAGATGGAAAAATGAAAAGCTTGGAACAGTTAATCCTGCTGAATTTATTCTTTTTGCCGAAAGTTCAAAGCAAATACATGATATAGGAAGTTGGGTCGTAGATGAAGTAATGAATCAATATTCTTTATTGAACAATAAAAGGGGAAAAGATTTTTTTATTTCTATAAATATATCTCCTGTTCAGTTTGAAAGAGACAATTTTATGCCAATGTTTTTTGAGTGTATTAATAAATATAAAATTGATCCAACTAAAATTGTAGTTGAAATTACAGAAACAGCATTCAGTCAATCTCTTGTTTCTGATGTACTTGATAAAATGAAAAGTGAAAATGTACTAATGGCTATTGATGATTTTGGTTCAGGCTTTTCTTCTATGCATAGATTATTGGAACTCCCTGTTGATTTTATGAAGATTGATGGGAAATATATTGAAAAATTAGAGGATAATAAAAAATATAGAGCAATAGTAAAAAATGTTTTAAATGTGGCAAAGTCTTTAAAGATTAAAGCAGTTGCTGAATGCGTAGAAACTAAAGAACAGGCTGATTTTCTTGTAAAAAATGGTTGTGATTATGCACAGGGTTTTTTTTATTATAAACCACTTAAGCTTGAAGATTTGGTTAAACTTTTTTAATTGTGTTCTAAATATTAATAAGCAGTTTTAACAGAGAGGTTTTCTTTGCAGAATATGCCCGAAAAAGATATTTTAATAATAAATGATAGCTTGACATTAAATGCTTTGTTGAAGTTGACGCTCGAAGCTGAAGGATTTTCTATTGTTTTTGCTGAAACAGGATGTAAAGGAATAGTGGAAGCTCAAAAATCACATTTTAAACTTATTTTGCTTGATTATATTTTACCTGATATTATCGGAGTTGAAGTTTGTAAAAAACTGAGAGAAAATGAGTATAAAACTTATACTCCTATTGTATTTATAACAGGTGTAGATGAAGATGAGATTTCAGAAGAAATAAAAGAAGCAGGTGCTGATGCATATTTTCATCCTCCATTTATGGGAAAAACATTTATTGATAAAATAAAAAATATAATTAAAACCCATAATTAATTTTCTAATATATATAACAACGTATCTTTAAACCTGAAAAAGTGAGTTAAAACTCTCTTTCAATATAGATAACCTGTTGAAGTGTAGTATATTATATTAACGACCAAGTAACTATAATTACTAACTCAACAGGTTAAAAATTTATGAACATTAAAATAGAGCAGACAAACGAAAAAATCAATAGCATTGGTGGATTAGCTTTGATTGGAAGACAATTAATGAAAATAAAATTTTCAAAAAATATCAAAAAACTACTTAAGGGAATGAATAAAAGATCTGATGCTATTTTGAATTCTGATATACTTTTATCATATATTGGTCTTTTATGTATGGGAAGCACAGCTTTTGAAGACATAGAGGAATATCGTACCAACACTGCATTTAAACGTATGCTTGGCATAAAAATTGTCCCTTCTTCCGAAACCCTAAGACAGCGCCTTGATGAGCTTGCTAAGCTTCCTGAAGTTTTTGATATACTATTGGAAATGAATTTACTTTTGATTAGAGAAACTGTTCTGAAAGAAACCTCCGTTACCGGTATGAATCTTATTGTACTTGACATAGATGCATCGCCTATGGATAATTCCGGCAGTTCTAAAGAGAAAGTAGGTAATACATATAAAAATTTTATAGGGTACTGTCCTGTTTTTGCATACATTAGTGAAAACGGTTATATGCTGAACTGCAATCTACGACCCGGTAAAGATCACTCTATGGCAGGTGCAATTGAATTTACAAAAAAATGCCTTGAGATAACAGATAGACTTGGAATTACAGATAAAATTCTCATAAGACTTGATTCCGGTTATGACGCAGCTGATTTAATAGAGGTAATCAATGACAGATGTTATTATATTATTAAAAGAAACCTTCGACAGGAATCAAAATACTACTGGCTTGATCATGCTAAAAGCCATTGTTCATGGGAAAAAATAAGAGAAGGTAAAATTCGTTATACCGGCTTTGTTGAACATATCAAACCTGCTCAAAGAGAAGACATGCAAAATATTAATGTTGTAATTGAAGCTTTTGAAACTACAATCAGCAGAGAAGGACAGCATTTGCTAATTCCTGAAATTTATATAAATACCTTCTGGACTAATCTTCCACTTGAGCCTGAAGAGGTAATTGAGCTTTATCATATGCATGGAACTTCCGAACAGTTCCACAGTGAATTGAAAACAGATATGGATGTAGAACGCTTGCCATCAGGAAAATTTGAAACAAACAGTCTTGTCCTTCAACTTGCACAAATATCATATAACCTGCTAAGAAGAATCAGTATAGATATTGTTGAATTTGAAACAGTAAATGTTTCAAGAAGAAGAATAAGGACAGTCCTTCTTAAAATTATTTATTCAGCATGTAAGTTTATTTTTTCAGGAAACTATTACAGTTTAAAGTTTGGTTTGGACAATAAGTATTACAGGGCTATAAAAATATTGTATGCAAAATATGCATAAGACAAAAAAATGGAAATTTATATTTATCGATAACTCTTAAAGCTATCGGAAAGGAGAATACTGTACAAAAAAGCTATTCTTGTAAGATTTACCAATAAAATAAAGACTGAAATTCTCAAAATTTGAAAATTTTGGTTAAAATTTAAGAAATTCTAAAAAAATATCCTGCAAAGCAACTAAATCGTGGATAAATTTTCATTTATGAAAATTATCTCACGGATTCAGGTTTAAATATATTATATATAAATTAAGATACGCTGTTTTGTTTATTGCTATAACTTTTAAAAAAAGTTTTTTAATCTTTTAATTCTTTTACAATTAAATCAATTGCCTTTCCTGTTTCGAGTGCTTTGCGAAGAAAAACGTTAAATTTCTCTTCAATATCAAGCAGGGCACCTTTAAGATTCTCTATTTGTATATGTTGTTTGTTTACAATATTAGTAAGTTCTTTTGAACTCATATTGTTTAGGTTATAAGTCATTTTTGCGGGATATTTCTTAACCTGCAAACTTGATTCGGTTTTATAATTATTTATTAATGATTTCATAATAATTCCTTTTTGTATAAAATTAAACATAAACAAATTAATTTACTCTTACCTTCTTCGACAATGCTATAATAATACAATTTTAATATCGCTAGTCAATATATTTATGTAAAACAGGTTGTTTTTTATACAAAACTTGCTTTTGGTAAAACTAAATGTTAAAAATGTTAAATTATATCTTATTTATTGTTTATAATTAACATGTTATAAATATATAAGGATTGGATTTTTATTTAGTTGTATCTTTTTATATAATATTTCCTATGTTAAATATTGTGTTAAAAATGTTAAATATTATGTTTTGGTGTATATTAGTATGTTTTATTTATAGATGTTAGTCGTGAAATATATTTATCTCAATGCATTAAATAATAAGGAAGGTGGGATTATGTTTGTAGGAGAGAAGCTAAAGACGATTAGAAAAGAGAGAAAGTTAAGCCAGGGGAAGCTGGCTTCAATGCTGAATATTACCAGAACAACATTGTCTCATTGGGAAACAGGCAGACATAAGCCTTCACGGTCAGATATAGAAAAAATCTTAAGAATCTTAAAAGTGCATTATTCTGACGTAAGTAATATCACTATATCTAAAAAAATTAATGTTGGCTCTATTGTTAAATTTGATAATTCTCTACTAAACAGTTATAAAAAAGATTTTTATAATAATATCAATAAGTTTGTTAATGATATTGATTCAGCATTTATGCTGTTTGATGCGATGTTGAATTCACGTTCTCCCCAGGATTACTTTTATATAAAAAATGTAGATAATAAGTATATAAAAGCCTCTAAAACATTTCTAGTCTTATGTAATAAAGATGAAAATTTTGAAGTAAGTGGTACCAGGGATAGTGATTACTTCAATTATGAAATTGCAGTAAGGAACGCCAAAGAAGATATAAAACTTATGTCTGAAAGGAAAAGTAAGATTGAAAAAGAATATTTCCTAAATAATGACAGAATTTTTAGGGTCAGAAAAAATCCTATTTACAGCCAGGATGGAAATAACGAAATTGCAGGTTTGCTTTGCAGTTTTACTGATATTACTAACGAGCATGTTGCTGCTAAAGATAATTCTGTATTAGTGAAAACTTTAAATCAGGCTAATATTGCAATACACATTTTAAGTAAAAAATATAAAAAATATTCTAAAGTAGAATATATCTCTGATTCTGTAGAAAGTGTTTTCAATTATAGTGCACAGGACTTTAAGGATTGCGAAAGTGATTTTATTGAGAGTATTATGCTTGAAAGTTTTAAAAATGATTATAAAAAAAACAGATATAAAAATAATACTACATTTGAATATATGATACTGGATAAGAATGGACAAAGAAAATGGATTGAAACGAGTTTTAGTAAAGTTCAGTATATGGCTAAAGACTGTCTTTTGATGATTCATAGGAATATTACAGAAGATAAGAAAAAACAGTTACAGTTACAATTGTTTAGTAAGCTAATGGCTAGGAATAAATTTACAGGAATTGTTTGTAAAGAAATTTTGCCGGATGGTACTAAAAAGCTTATAGAACATAATGAGAAAGCTCTTGAAATACTTGAATTGTCTGATAGTGAATTTCTTAAAGCTGCAGATTATCAGGTTTTAGAGTCAATGTATGAAAAAGACAAATTCTATGTAAAAAGCAAAGTTGATAATGCTATTAAAACTGAAAATTCTATGGAATGTGAATTTCGGATTGTTAAGCGAAACGGTGAAATGAAGTGGGTTCGTGAACAACTCTCTTTTATGTCTATTAATGACAGGAAGTATTTTACAGTATTTCTTGAGGATATAACTTTCGAAAGAGAGCGTTTTAAAATATTTGATATTATGCCTATAGGTATAGCTGTTTACGACATAGAATTGGATAAATATATTTATGTTAATAATAAAATATGTGAAATTTATGGTTATACTTCCAGAGATTACAGGTCTAAAAGTATAAAAGAACTTACAGTTCAATTTCATCCGGATGATAGTGAAATCAGAGATAAAATAATATGTAACTATTTGCCGGAGGGAAAAATGGAATGGGAGGTTGATTATAGAGTTATTGTTAATAACCAGGTTAAATATTTACAGACTAAACGAAAAAAAACACTGTTTGAGAATAGAGATTGTCTTATTATTAATGTCAATGACATTACAAAAGAGAAGCTTAAAGAAATAGAGCTTGAAAGAACTAAACGGGTCTTGCAGCTAAAGAATGCAGTTCTTGAAAATATAAAACATTCGGCATTTTTGATTAAAAACCTTACTGTTGACAAGGTGATGGAAGTTGATGCTGAGTTTACCAGAATTACAGGGTTTACATTGGAAGATGCTCAAAACGGTTTAATTGGAGATAATAATAGAATTTTACCGGAAGATTTAAAGATTGTCCAATCAATATGGGATAGGTATTTTGAGACAGGAGAAGTTCATAGTGTAAACTATAGAATGAGGACTAAGGATGAACGGGTTATTACTATTCGTGAGCGTTTTAGAAAAGTAGTTATTGACGATAATATTTATTATGTTGAAACTATTGAGGATTTAACAGAAGAACTTAAACGCAAACAGGAATTTGAAAAAGTCAAAGAAAAAGAATTTCACTATAATATATTTGAGAAATCCGAAGAAATAGGCTGTTATATTGTAAATGATAAAGTGTTTGAAAAGTACAATGCCGGCATGAAAAACATCTGTGGTTATGCTATGAAGGAAATTAACAAAATAGGCTGGAGACAGTTGATTGAGGAAGAAGAATATAATGAAGCTCAAAAAGTTTTTGATTACTCTTTAAAACATAACACTTTATTTAACGTTGTATATAGTATTAAATGTAAAGATGGTACAGTTAAAAGAATAAAAGACATGGGAGAATTTGCAGAGGAGAATAAGTTGAAACGTTTTTACGGCATTCTCTTTGAAGTTAAATAATTAAGACCATGACTATGCAAAAAATACAATAATCATTGTATTATAAAATGCTAGATAGCGAAAGATTTGAAAAAATGATGTTTATGTGGCTAAAAGAATGGAGCCAGCTGTCGGATTCGAACCGACGACCTGCTGATTACAAGTCAACTGCTCTACCAACTGAGCTAAGCTGGCATCATTTTTTTAATGAGTTATTAAACTACTGTTAATTCTTATAATGTCAACTGTGAAAATGGAAAAAAATTATATTTTTTAAATACTTTTAATATTGTGATGAAGAATACTTTTTCGCTTGCTTTTATGTGTAGTTTTTACTATCTTAATTTAAAATAAAATTTATTGTTTATTTTACTAGTATTTCTTGGAGAAAAGGGATTTTGGTTTCTAACTTAGATAACATTGAATATTTAATAGAACTTTTAGTTGAAAATAATTTTATCAACGATGCGCAGCTTCAGGAAGCTTCAGATACAGTTTTTAATTCTAATGGTCGACTTAATTTAATTGATGCATTAAAAGAATTAGGATATGTAGATGATAAAAAGATTCTTTCTGTTTTTGCTGAAGCATATGGAATGGAAATATTTGACTTGGAAAACTATGAAGTTCAAGCTGAGATAATAGAAAAGATTCCTTCTGATATAGCTAAGCAGTACAAAGTTTTCCCTATTAGATTTGAGAATAATACTTTGGTTGTTGCAATGAGTGATCCTACCGATATTGATACTCTGGATTCTTTAAGATATCTCTTAAAGTGTAATGTGGAAGCTGTAATTGCAACAAAAGATCAGATTGACTTACATATTTCTCATCACTATGGTTCTATAGACGAAAATGTTAACTCCTTTTTAAGTAATATTGAAGATTCATCTGAGTTAGAAGGAGGAATTCTTGAAGATGTTAAAGAGGGTGAAGAAGAAGCAGAAGATGATGCTCCGATTATACGTTTAGTGTCTTTGATTCTTCTTGAAGCATATAAAAAGAGAGCAAGTGATATCCATCTAGAGCCCTTAGCAAAAAAGTTTAGAGTGAGATACAGAATTGATGGTGTTCTTGTGGAAGTTGAAGGCCCTCCCAAGTATCTTCAGGCAAATATTGTAAGTCGCCTTAAAATTATGTCTGGTTTAGATATTACAGAGAAGCGTGTTCCTCAGGATGGTCGTATTCATGTAAAATTATTGGGAAAAGGGATAGATTTGCGTGTATCTACTATACCGACTTCTCATGGAGAAAGTATTGTTATGCGTATTTTGGATAAATCCAGTGTTTTAATTGATATTTCAACACTGGGATTTATGGGAGAAGATTCTAAAAAAATCAATAAAATTGTTACAATGCCTGATGGTATTTTTCTTGTTACAGGACCTACCGGTTCAGGTAAAACTACTTCATTATATTCGTTTTTGAACAAAGTTAATGAACCTACCAAAAAGATTATTACTGTTGAAGATCCTATAGAATATCATTTGGATGGAATAAATCAGGTTCAGGTCCAGGCTAGCATTGGTATGACTTTTGGAAGAGCATTGAAAGCAATGATGCGTCAGTCTCCCAATATTGTTATGGTTGGAGAAATACGTGATGTTGAAACTGCCAGTATTGCAATAAATGCTGCTTTGACAGGACATTTGGTTTTTAGTACTCTTCATACGAATGATGCGCCCGGAGCAATAATGAGGCTTATAGATATTGGTATAAAACCTTTTTTGGTTGCATCAAGTGTGAGGGCTGTGATGGCGCAAAGGCTTGTACGTAGAGTTTGTAAGAATTGTGCTAAACCATATATTCCTGATGAAGAAGAAATTAAATATTTAAATTTAACTAAAGCTTATTTTGAGAATGCTACCTTGTATAAAGGAGAAGGGTGTTCTGCCTGTTCGGGAACCGGCTACAAAGGCCGTATGGGGATTTATGAAATTTTTATGGTGACAGATGAAATTCAGCAAATGATTTTTAAGAGTGCGTCAGTATATGAAATCAGACAGCATGCAAGAAAACAGGGAATGGTTTCATTAAGAGAAGATGGTATAAGAAAAGTAATGGCTGGTCTTACTACTATTGATGAAGTAATCAGAACAACTATTGCTGACGGGGAGTAAGTTTGCCTTATGATGAATAGAGAAGATGAAATGCTGAAAAATTTGCTTTTATCAGAAGATATTATTGATAATGAGCAGGTTGCTGAATTAGAAGAGGAATTTAATCGTACTGGTAGACCTTTTTCTGAGATGGTTATTGATTATGAGTTACTGGAAAAGGAACAGCTTTTTTCTGTAATAGCGGGACATTTAGGAACTGATGTTATTGATCTTACAGGACTTGAAATAGATAAAAAATATATTGATTTACTAGATTCTAATCAAGCAAGAATGTATGCTGCTATTCCTATAGGGGAGGATGAGGATGGCAGTTTAAAGGTTGTATGTGTCAATCCTTTAGATTTTCAGATAGCGGATGAACTTCAATTTATTCTGGAGAAAAATGTCAGAATTTATATAGCGGATAGTGATCAGATAAGTAATGCTATCGAAAAACATTATCCATCTGAAAGTATGAATGATATGATTTCAGGTATGGAGCTTGCTGATAATGCTGATACTGACGAAGATTGGGATACTGAAAACATTGAAGTTGCTGCAAATAATACTCCTATTGTTAGATTTGTAGATGTTGTTTTATATCAGGCAATAAAGGATCAGGCAAGCGATATTCATTTTGAACCTTTTGAAACAACGTTTAGAATTCGCTATAGAATTGATGGAGTTCTATATGAAATGGCTCCGCCTCCAAAAAATCTTGCTACTCCTGTTATTAGTAGAATAAAGATTATGAGCGGACTTAATATTGCAGAGCGTAGAATGCCTCAGGATGGAAGAATTCAGGTTCGTGTGGCCGGTAAAAGAATTGATTTGAGGGTATCAACACTTCCTACTCAATATGGGGAATCGGTTGTACTTCGTGTTCTAGATAGAACTGTGGTTAATCTAGACTTAGAAGCTTTGGGGTTTAGTGATGAAGTTCTAACAAAAACAAGAGAGCTTATAAAACGACCTAATGGAATTTTTATCGTTACAGGTCCTACCGGCTCTGGAAAAACAACAACGTTATATTCTGCGCTAAAAGAAGTTAATAAAATTTCAGAAAAAATTCTTACGGCAGAGAATCCTGTTGAGTATGACTTAGATGGAATAATGCAGCTTCCTATTAATGAAGGAATCGGTATGACCTTTGCGAGAGCTCTTCGTGCATTCTTGCGTCAAGACCCTGATATTATTATGATAGGAGAAATTCGAGACTTGGAAACTGCACAAATGGCAGTTCAGGCATCATTGACTGGTCACTTTGTTTTTTCTACTTTACATACAAAGGAAGCTGCCGGTGCTATAACACGACTGATTGATATGGGAGTTGAGCCTTTTTTATTAAACTCATCATTAGTTGGGGTTATTGCTCAACGTTTGATTCGTAGAATATGTAAATTCTGTAAAGTGGAATATGAACCGTCTGAAGATGAACTTGAATTGCTTGGTCTTACTAAAGAGCAGGTTGCAGATAGGAAGTTTTACTATGGTAAGGGCTGCCCTAAATGTAATAACATTGGGTATAAGGGACGTAAAGCGGTTGTTGAACTTATGGAGATAACGCCGGAAATCAATGATTTGATTTCTTCTATGTCGCCTACAATTGTTTTGAGAAATAAGGCTGAAGAACTGGGGATGGTAACTATAAGAAATGATGCAATACAGGCTGTCTTTAATGGTGAAACTACTATAGATGAAGTTGTAAAATACGTGGCAATGACTTAAAATTGAGTTATGAGTAAAGTGTTATTAAGATATATAGGAATGTCAGGAGTATATTATGAGCCTTGATATGGTTGATTTATTAGATGTGATTGTTTCAGAAGGAGGTAGTGACTTACATTTAGAAGTAGGAGTTCCTCCGATGATCCGTTTACATGGTGGACTTATTGCACTTGATGCTCCTGTTTTAACACCTGAAGATACTGAAAATTTGATTAAATCAATAACTTCTGAGCATCATCAGAGGTTGATAAGGGAAGAGGGGACAGTTGATTTTGGTTTTAACTTTAGCGGCAAAGCTAGGTTTAGGGTTAGTGCTTTCAAGCAAAAGAGTGTTTATGGTGCAGTATTAAGGGTTATTCCGAATGATCTTATGACTTTGGAAGAAATAGGTTTATCTCCTTCTGTTGTAAAAGATTTATTATATCGACCGAGGGGCCTGATTCTTGTAACCGGTCCGACAGGTAGTGGTAAAAGTACTACTCTGGCATCGATGGTTGATATTATTAATACTGAACGGGATGTTCATATAATAACAATAGAAGATCCTATTGAGTTTTATCATAACCATAAAAAAAGTATAGTTATTCAAAGAGAGGTTGGTACAGATGTACCTTCTTTCAGTGAAGCACTTCGTAGAGCATTACGACAGGATCCTGATGTTATTCTTGTCGGTGAAATGAGAGATATTGAGACAATAAAAGCAGCTGTTACTGCTGCTGAAACAGGACATTTGGTTTTTGCTACTTTGCATACAGTTGGAGCTGCTAAGACTGTCGATAGAATAATTGATGCTTTTCCGGAAAATCAACAGGAGGAGGTTAGGGTATTACTATCATCATCGTTGACAGCAGTAATATCACAGGTACTTCTAAAGAAGAAGGATGATTCAGGACGAATTGCTGCATTTGAATTGATGGTTTCTACGCCTTCTATAAAAGCCTTAATAAGAGAAAATAAAACTCACATGATTACTTCTGATATTCAAACAGGAGCGAAGTGGGGTATGAATACATTGGATGATCATTTAGCTGAACTTTACAATAACGATATGATATCATATACTGATTTGATATCTAAGTCTCAAGATCCAGAGGCTGTTGCACTTAAGTTGAAATAATTTTAAGGATAATAACTTATGGCTGTATTTAAATATGTTGCAGTAAATTCTGCAGGGAAAGAGAAAAAAGGAAAAATTGAAGCTGATAGTGAGAGTGCAGCTGTTGCAGCATTAAAGTCAAAAGATCTTTTTCCATCAGATATAAAAGAAATTAAAAAAGGAGGACGGAAATCAGATTCATCCGGATCCGGTGGAAAAAAGAAAAAAGGAAAAGGTCTTAATATAAATATTGGTACTCCTAAAATACCAACAAAGCAATTGACTCTTTTTACCAGACAGTTAGCGATTTTACTTGATGCTGGACTTCCTTTAATTAGAGCTTTACGTACACTTGAAAGGCAGGCAAAAAATAAGATTGTCAAAGAAATTATTGGAGAAACAGCTGACAATGTGGAAAGCGGTTTTACTTTTTCCGAAGCTTTAAGCAAAAACCCTAAGTCATTTGATTTTTTATATGTAAATATGATTAAAGCAGGTGAATCTGCAGGAGCTTTGGAGATAATATTGAACAGACTAGCCGGTTTTATGGAAAAAAATGCTAAGATTGTTGGAAAAGTTAAATCAGCAATGATTTATCCAATTGTTGTAATTGTAATTGCAACTTTAGTAACTGCAATGTTAATGATCTTTATTGTGCCGAAGTTTAAAGAAATTTTTGATGATTTGCTTGCTGGTATGCCCTTGCCCAAACTGACAGAGTTTGTTATTGGTGTAAGTGATTTGCTAATGAATAGAATTTACTATATTATTGGTGCTATTGTTTTAATTTTTATTATTTTTAGAATAGCCAAGAAAACTAAAAAAGGTTCTTATCTGATCGATTTTGGAAAATATAGGATGCCTCTTTTTGGGCCTATAATTGCTAAATCTTCCATTTCTCGTTTTTCAAGAACACTTGGGACATTAATGTCTTCAGGTGTTCCTGTGTTAAATGGTTTGCTAATTGTAAGAGATACTTCATCCAATCAATTAGTAAAGAATGCTGTTCAAGTTGTTCATGATGCTGTAAAAGAAGGGGAAGGTATTTCTAACCCTTTGAATTCTACCAAAGTGTTTCCTGATATGGTTGTAAGTATGATAGAAGTAGGTGAAGAAACAGGTAAATTACCAGAAATGCTTGTAAAAATAGCAGATACTTACGATGATGAAGTAGATAATGCTGTTGATGGACTTACTTCTATGATTGAACCTTTAATGATTGTTGGAATGGCTCTTGTCGTTGGAACAATTGTTATTGGTATGTTTCTTCCGCTTATTAAAATTATGCAGACTCTGGGGTAATATAAAGGGCTCTTATGAAATTATTTGTACTTGATGTAGGTAATACTCATTCTAAATATGGTTTGTGGGAAGATGGGAAAATCAAATACAGTGAAGAATGCGATACTATTTCTCTTGCTGATTTGGAACTCCCCGATAATATTCCTGTTGCTGCTGCAACGGTGGTTCCAAAGGCTAAGAAACAGTTAAAGCGTAAAGATATTTTTTGGGTAGAGCATGATGTTGTTACCGGTATTGATTTAAGTTTGGTGAATGCGGCACAGTTGGGTACTGATCGCATTGCAAATCTTGCAGCATTAGCATGTAATGCTCAACTTCCTGCTATTATTATTGATTGTGGTACCGCAGTGACAGTAGAGGTTTTAGATGAAAATAAAGTTTTTCGTGGAGGTCATATTGCTCCCGGGCGTTTTTTGCAGAGAAAAGCTTTGGCAGATTATACAGCACAGCTTCCTTTTTTGCCTGTAAATCAGACTCGTGCTAAAACTTTTGGACTGAATACAGAAGATGCGATAATGTTGGGAACAGATATTGGTCTGATTGGCGCAGTTAGAGAATTTATTGCTGATACTAAAAGAGAATTGGGTATTAATAGTTGTCAGGTTTATGTTACAGGTGGCGATTCCAATATTCTCATGGAGAATATCAATGGTTTGATACCTGTTTCTACAGATTTTACCTTGTTGGGTATTGCTGCTATTTGGGTACTAAATAATTGTTAGTGGAGTGTTCATCCTATTATTCCAAAACCTGATATAATGTTAATATATCTAAAGTAATTATTTACTGCAGCTTTGTTATCCTGATATTTTCTTGAATAAACAAAAATATTATGATTGATGAAATCAAATAATAAGGTGATAAGTCTACCTAAATTGACTCTTAATAATAAGTATTTTTCAGTCTGGGGCTAGATATGAGAGTTAAAATATGTGGTTTAAAATCAGAGAGTGATATTAATATTATAGTAGAAGCAGGAGCAGATGCCGCAGGATTTCTTGTTGGCCAGCTTCATGCCTCTCCTGATTTTATATTACCAACTACTGCTGCAAGATTAGTTGCTAAGCTACCGCCATATATCACACCTGTTTTAGTTACACAGTTGACTCAGGCTAATGAAATTCTTGATCTGGTTGCAAAGTCTGAAATAAGAACTATCCAGCTTCACAGTATATTGGATTTGAAAGAGATAAAGATATTACGTTCCAAACTATATGCTTCTGATAAAATAATAATGGCAGTTAATCCTGAAAAACAGAATTTTAAAGAACAGATTAGTTTATACTTTTCATATATTGATGCAATATTGCTAGATACATGTGATCCTTCTACCGGGGAAATGGGGGGGACCGGTATAACTCATGATTGGGATTTAAGCGCTAAGGTTATCGAAGAATGTTGTTTGCCTGTTATTTTGGCCGGAGGTTTAAATCCTGAAAATATTGAAACTGCAATAATGAAAGTGAAACCCTTTGGGGTTGATGCTAATTCCTGCCTAAAGAATATCAATAATGAACGTGATTTAAAGTTGTGTCGTGAATTTGTATTAAGGTCAAAACAGGCCGAATTAAAAATAAAAAAGTGCACATGCTAAACTTATTCAATAAAAAGAAAAATATTCCCCAAAAACCCCTAGGCCAGAATACAGAACTTCAATATTTTTTTGATGATGGGTATTTAAAATGTTCTAATTGTGGGAAGCAGATCTTTTTCGAAGATAATATCCCTCTAAACTATGAAAAATGTTCAAAATGCGAAGCAGAAAATTTTATCCCATTAAAGCTTGATAAATATTGGCTATTTTTACCTATTGGTGATGGTGGTATGGGAATAGTATACAGAGCTATTGATATAAAGACTAAAAAAGAGTATGCAGTAAAAGTTGTTAATAAGGACGAATTTAATGATGAAGATGCTGGAGAGGCATTAATTAAAGAAGCTAAAATAGGTATTGAAGTATCAGCACATGCTAATATTTGTACTGTTTTTGGATATGGACAGGTAAATAATGAGTATTATGTAGTCACAGATATGATTGATGGATACAGGCTTGATGAATATATAGAAAAAAAATATTGTAATGGCGGTATTGAAGAAGAAAAAGTACTTTTATGGGGACTGCAATTATTATCGGCTTTACAGCATATATATGACTGTGGATATCTTTATAGGGATTTAAAGCCTCAGAACATAATGGTAATCAACAATGATGAAGATGTCGTATTATTTGATTTTGGTTTATGCTTAGAACTTGATTTGCTTTCAGAAAAAGCTAAAGATGATATGATAGAAGGATCTCCTCAATATTTTCCTCCTGAGCGTTGTGATGCTGAGCCGGAAGGGATTTATAGTGAGATATATAGTTTGGGAATGCTTCTTTTTTTCTGTTTTGCCGGAGAACCTTATTATAATTCAGATAATGCTATGGATTTATTAAAACAGCATACAGCCAAATTACGTGTTTCAAATATTTTAAAAAGGCTACCTAACTGTAATCCTGATATTGTAGCAATAGTTGAGAAAATGATTAAGAGAGATCCTTCAGAGCGGTTTCAGTCTTATCGTGAAGCCTATATTGCAATGAATGATATTTATAAAATGTATGTTTCGTGTGGAACAGAGGATTTAGATATTTTGTAACAATAATTAACAATATGAAAGGATTTCCTGCAGATGTTGTTTTTTAATATATATTTTCCTAGACTGCTTTTGGTGTTTCTTTAGGTGATTTGATTTTTACTCTTCTTGGGATAAAAATGGCTAAAAAGCTTGGAAGAAATGTTTGCAGAAATAATAAATAGGAACCTTAAAAGAAGTTCTGTGTATTTTTCATTTTAGATGTTTTATCATTTTTGGTGTTGTTCATTCGTCCGCTTTAGAAGGGAAGATGCATCTGGTTATTATCGTCTGGCACACAGCAGGATTTAGCCTATTTTTTTGCTTTGGGATATTTGATATTAGGAGTAATTGAATGTTTAGTTCAATTACTCCTTAATGGTAAAACAAAAATTATCTACGTCCGCCAAATATACGGAGCAGTAAAAGAAATAAGTTAATAAAGTCAAGATAAAGTGCTAAAGCACCCATTATAGCTGTTTTTTTACCTACTTCTGAATTAGCATCAAATGTTCTGCTCATTTTTTTGATTTTCTGAGTGTCATATGCAATTAAACCTACAAAAATCAATATTCCGGCATATGTTACAATCCAGTACATTAGTGGGCTATGCAGGAATATATTAACAATTGACGCAATAATGATTCCAATCAAAGCCATAAAGCATAAATGACCAATGCTTGTAAGGTCTTTTTTTGTATACCATCCTATACAGCTCATTGCAGCAAAAGTTGCTGCTGTAGCAAAAAAAGTTGATGCTACAGATGTTGCAGTAAATGCAAGAAGTATTACAGATAAAGTTACACCGTTTAAAGCTGAATAGCCGATAAAAAGTAATATTGCTGCAAATGATGAGATTTTATTAATAAGTCCTGAAAGAGCTATTACAGCTCCTATTTCAGCAAAAATTAATCCTAAAAACAGGATTTGATTTGTTGCAATTGTCATAACCAATACAGGGGTGGAAGCTACAAAAAAAGCTACAGCAGCTGTCACAATAAGTGCAAAACACATCCAAGTGTAAACTTTAGTTATGAACTGGTGTTCTTGTACTTGATATTCTGCTTCTACTGTTGGATTTCTCAAATCTAACATAGTTCTATTCTCCTTACTATTTTTAATATGAATTATTATAAATAATAATTTCTTAAGGCATATTTTACTATTTAAATATATATTATGCAAACAGTATTGTATAGTTATTTAAAACTACTAAAGTTTTAAAGAGATTTTTTAATATTAACCTGGTAATATTGGAGTTTACTTAATATGGATATCAAGCCAATACCTGATTCTGAACGTAATTTAAAAGGTATTGATTTTTTTCTGTTCTGGGCTGGAGTTGCTATTTCTTTAGCAGAAATTTGGGCGGGAGGTTTTTTAGCTCCTTTAGGTTTTGTTTTTGGGCTTTTAGCTGTATTTTTAGGCCATATTATTGGAAATACCTTTTTAAGCTTAGGAGGGCTGATTGGTTCAGAATATGGAATTACTTCTATGACTTCAGTACGTCCTTCTTTTGGTATTAAAGGAGCGAATATTGCTGCAATATTGAATATAATTCAATTAATTGGCTGGGCATCTATATTGCTTATTATTGCAGGTCAGGCAGGTGCTGTACTTGGTAAACCCTTGGGAGGTATTTGGGCTTCAAGCAGGTTTTGGATAATTCTGATTGGTTTTGGAACATTATTCTGGGCATTGTTTACCGGAGAAACTCTATGGAAAATAATGCAGTATATAGCATGTATAACTATGCTGTTTGTTATTATTATGATGACCTGGATCATATTTGGAAAAGTAGATTATGAAGTAATAAATATTAAGGGACCAGAAACAATGCATTTTATGACTGCTATAGATTTAGTTATTGCTATGCCTATTTCTTTTCTTCCTATAGTTGCAGATTATTCCAGGTTTGCTAAAGGGAGAAAATCCTCTTTCTGGAATACCTGGTTAGGTTATTTTATTATTTCAAGTTGGATGTATGTTTTAGGATTAACTGCCGCAATTGTTATAGGAGAGAAGAATCCAGCGCTTTTAATGGTTAATACTTTAAGTGTTATTGGACTTGCAGTTCCAGCGTTAATAATGGTAGTATTTTCCACTATTACTTCAAATTTTCCTGATTTGTATTCAGCTACATGCTCAATGATGAATTTATCAAAGAAAACAAACCCTAAATTATTTATGTGGTTTGTTGCTATTTTAACTATTCTTGTAGCGTTAGTTTTTCCTATGGGACAGTACGAAAATTATTTGTTGTTTATTGGGGCTATGTTTATTCCGCTCTTTGGTGTGGTTTTGACGGATTATTTTTTTATCAGAAAAAGAAAATTATTGGTAAATGATCTTGATAAAAAAGGAGGTATATATTGGTATACAGGTGGATTTAATATTATTGCAGTTATTTCCTGGGCTATTGGTTTTTGGGTTTATATTTATTTTGCTTATATTGATAAAATTTATGGGGGATCTTTGCCGTCAATATTGATTGCGGGGGTATTTTATTTGTTTTTATCTAAAATTTTTGTTTATAGAGCCAATAATTGTTAGTGCTTTCTTTACACCGGAGGTCTTTTTGTATTAGATCTATTTTACTACAAGCAGTCTCGATAATTTCTTATCTTTTTATAAAATCAATTCTTTGTTGTTATGCATAATAAAACTTCTAGGTAGTTTTATTGGGGCTTATTTGGTGAGTTATATCTTTTGTGATTGAAACGAAGTAATCTGTGTTAAGGTATTTTTCTTCTGTAAGCTTTGCTTTAATCCATCTAACTTCACCATTAGGTTTAATTATTCTATAATTTCTTTCCTGCAATTTTAAATCATTTTGAATAATTTTTCTCTGTTCTTCTTTGTCTTCAGGGTGAATGCATGTATTTAACCAGAATTCTATTCCACCTTTTATAAAAGTCTCATAAGGATATCCGAAAATTTTTATGAATGCCTTGTTAACATAACGAATTTCTTTGTTATTACGGATAACAATACCTTCTCCGAGTTTTTCCATATGTGACTCCAGGAGTTCAAGTATACCATCCCGATGTTTTCTTTTAGTTATATCAGTAAAAGTACCTACTAAGCCTGCAATATTACCTTCTGAATCATAAATTAACTTTTTTGAGATAATACCCCATCTTTTTTTTCTTGTACCTGGGATATAATTTTCATTTCTAATAATAGGGTTGCCTGATATTATAACGTTTTTATCTTCTTCTTCATTCAACTTAGCTTCATTATGGGGAAAGAAGTTATAGTCTGATTTGCCAAAGACTTTATAGTTTGGATTGAGAGATATATTATTTAGAAATGCTTTATTGGCTGTTATGTATTGGAGATTGTTGTCTTTTATGTAGAAAGCATATTCCATAGAAGAAAGTAGTGCTTTAATAATAATCGTAGCCTGATCCATTTTTTTAAATTGATTTTTCATCTTATCTAAAAAAATTTCTTCTCTCTTCTTACGCTTATGTATATCGTCGTCTGCTAAGGAAAGCCAGGAATCTGTTATTTCAGATATTTTACCATTTGATAAAGGTTGAGAAGGAGGAAGATCAGATATTGTATTGACCGGAATATTTAATATATCTGCAAGTAGTCTGACTTTTTTTTCTTTTGGCATTATTCTGCCAGTTTCCCAAGTCCATAGTGTTGCTCGATTTATTTTCGCTTTTTCTGCTATTGTTGCCATAGATATTTTTAGCTGTTTTCTAATCCTTTTAAATTTATCAGGATAAAATTTCATATATAAAACCTCTAATTGATAATATCAAATATATAATCTTATATGTTAGATTTTAATATTATTATGTTAAAATATCAAGTTTGTTGTAAATAATTTTTGTTTTTAGTATTGATAAGACTATTTTGTTTCCAATGAGTAAACCCAAAAAGGAGGATAGTATTATGAAAACCACAGTTAAAGGATTTAGAAAAGTTGTTCTTTGCGGAATAATGGGAATGTTATTTTCGACAGCATCATTTATGTTTGCAAATGATAGTTTAGTTCCTTTGTGTTCGATAGTAAAACAGGATAAGCAATATTGCCATTTGTTTAGTATACCATATTCCGGTTCTGCTGTTGAATATTATAATAATGGACAACTGTCACTTAAAAAGAGTTTCAAAGATGGTAAGCTTGATGGTAAGACTACTGAGTGGTATCCAAATGGACAGAAGAAACTTGAGGTTAATTTCAAGGACGGAGTTCTTGTAGGAAACTATAGTTCCTGGTATTATAATGGAAACAAGTATTTAAGCCTGAATTATGTGAATGGGGGACTCGAAGGTTTAAATACAGCTTGGTATGATAGCGGAGTTAAAATGATGGAATGTAATTTTACTAAAGGCAATTTGAACGGGGTCTTAAAAAAATGGGACAATAATGGTAATACTTTGTCTACAATAGTTTATAAAAATGGAATAAAGCTTGATAACAATTTAGCTTAGTTGTCAAAAATTAAAGGATTATGCAACTTTGCATAATCCTTTAATGATATTAGTTAAAATATTTAATAAGTTTATTGTCCAATTACAACTTTTACTTTATCCCCAGGCATGAACAACATTTCTCTGTTGTACAAAGCTACTTTATTGCTTTTAACATTCTTTGCAGCATCATTCATTAATACTATATCGTAAACTTTTAAGCCTGCAGCATCATCTAGAGCCTGATATTTTACCTGTGGGGTAATTCTTCTTATAGTGTTTGCAGGTTTTACATAGACTTTTTCTAGTTCTGTAGAATTGGCACTAGGTGTTTTAGCTCTACAAACATAACTTCCCTTTTCGTCCTGAGCTAAGCTGTCAACAGGAACAGCAAGTTGTTTATTCTGGGAAGGGTTGGTACTGAAGTATTGAACATAGTCGTATTTATCTACAGGTGTGCATCCAGATTCTTCCGGAATCATGCAGTAATTGTCTACTACAAAAATTAATCCTTTGTCTGTTTCATGTGTTCTGCCTCTAAAAGCTCCAATTGGTTTATCCTCTCTTATTGGATAAATTGTTACTGGTGTATCATCTGAGACACTATCTGCTATTTTTGGATCTAATTCTACATTTACTCCTATTGGACTTATTTGTGAAAGCTGCAAAACGTTATTTTCTCCAGCCAGTAGTCCAAATGGACAGTAAACTGTATTTATAATACAGTCAAACTGTGCTCTAAATTTTATATATTCCAACATATCCTTATCCATTACAGCCGTGCTTTTATCAGATAATAAAGTTTGATATGCAGCTTGATTTGTATTAATATCTGTGTCAAACTGAATCTGTGATATAGCATTTGTTTTAATCATTTGTTCATCACGCTTAAGCTGAACATCAGTATTCTTGTAGTCAGCGGCCTGTTTTTTTGCCGTTGCTACTGCGTCAAGGTAAACACTTCTACGATATTGTTGGTTAACTTTTATTAGAAAATCACCAGGTCTTACTGTTTCACCTTTAACATTTGTAATAGGACCAAATAAAATGTCACCAGGCATAGGGGCGTATAAAACTTTACCACGATAAAAATCATTCCAACCCCATGAAAACTCATTTGTTACCAGAGGAACAACGGTTCCAGTGTATTCATTATTAGCAGCAATAACGTTGCTTAAAGTTACTGTTGATAAAGCTGCGATTAGAAACATGCTAATCGAATATTTATATTTTGAAGAAAAGAATTTCATTTTCACCTCCAGGTATATTTTGTTTTTTTATTCACTTACTTCGATTTTTACACTGTCACCAGGCATAAATACATATTTGTTTTCAGCCAAATAAACATCTGTGCCGTCTTTTAAACCTGAAGGGAGATTATCATTCATTAGAATCAGATCATATTGTGCTAGTTTTCCTGAATTTTCCAGCTCTGTATAGTCTATATGATTGTTGATTCTTTTTACTAACTGACCAGGCTTTACGCTAACTTTTTCTGCTTTGTATATTTTGTTTACTCCGGTTCTAGGCTGGTTATCTTTATTTCCTGAAAGTAGCCATACATAGCTTTCCTGTCCGTCTTTTACAATGCATGTTTCGGGGACTGCAAGTGGTTTAGTAGCACTTCTTGAAGTGTATAGTCTTAAAACAGGTTTGGCGTTGTTTACAATTAATGTTTTTGTCGGATCACATGATGGAGCAACCATATGATTAGGTACAGCAAGCATAATACCATCATCTGTTAATTTAGTCATATTGACGAGAATGCCTCTAGCTTCTTTATCTCCTCTTACAGGATATACTTTTACAGTACTGGTAAGTTTGTTAATTTTGTTAGCATCAGTGTGATCAATTTTTATTTTTACGCCCATTGGATTAAGTGCTGCATATTGAAGAACGGGTGGCTCGTTGTTTAAAAGCGCACCGGCCATGTATATTTTAGTTACTATCCCATCGTATTCAGCTCTTAATTGTACAAGATCGTAAAGAGTTTGTGCTGTTATTAATGCCTGCTTGGCTGATTCTAAACCCTGAACTGATTCTTCGTAGGTTGCTACATAATTATCATATGTTTGTTGGGATATTACATTAGTATTTCTACCGAGCTGGATTGCTCTTTTATAGTTCTTAGTTGCAAATGCTAATTGTGCTTCTGCTAATTTTACATCGGCTTTGGCAGCATTAACTTCTTCTTCGTGATAGTTACTTTTTAGTTGAATTAATAAATCACCTTTTTTAATTTCATTACCTTTTGAATCAAGAATTGGACCATAGATTATTTGTCCGGGACGTGGAGAGTAAGTGACAATTCCTCGGTCAGTATCATTGAAACCATACCTTACCAATGCACTTAAAATTGGTGCTACTGTTCCTGTATAGGTTGCAGCCACAATTGAGTTTGCACTCAAAAAAAGTGTAATTAAAAGTGTAGCAAACAGGTATTGTCTTTTCCTGTTTTTAACGCATGAACCCTTTTTAAACATTTTGCCTCCTTGGATTATTATTAAAAGTTACAACTAGTTTTACATGAAGTACTATGCAATTATATCCTGTTTGTATATTGATTGTCAATATTAAATAAATTTTTAACCTAATTATTATTGAAATAAAAAATTTAAATTTTTTTAAACAAATGGATATAGATAATTTTTATATTTTGCTCTTCTAAAATGACTCAATGAGAGGATAAGCTCAAATATATTATATTGTTGTAGTTTCTTAAAGGTATTAATCGAGTTATTATTTTCCATGAAAGTTGATATTTCTTCAATTCTTTGTTTTTTGGTCATAAACGAAACTTTCCACGAAAGTAAACATATTTCATCTATAACAGAATTATTTTCCTTAAGGCGTAATATCTGTTTTATATCTTCCTTAAAAAGAGAATATGATTCAGATTTTGGAATATTATTCATATTATATTGCTGAGTTAGGTTTGTGCAGCAGTGTTTTTAACTTTTTCTCTCTTCTAGAAATTTCCTCTTGACATTCATTTGTAAAATAGGAGGAAATAAATTTATTTATAATGATTTTTCTTGCTAAGTTCGTTGGATGTAGCATATCATCATTGTAAAATCTATAATCTCTAAGTTCATCCAATAATATCTCATATGCTGGGAAATATTTAACGTTATCATATTTATCAACACATTCATGTATAGCAGATAATAAATTAGCTTTACTGCGGGCATTTAATATTAGATTTCCAGGGTAGTGTCTAACAGGAGAAAGTGTTATAATTATTAAACATTTATTATTGAGTTTATGGATATTTTCTATGCTGCTTGCAATTGCTTTTACATTATCAGAATAGCTAAGAATTTTTTGTTCAAAATACTTACCTGGATATTTGTGGCAGTTAGCAGTCAATAAATCCATTGACGAAAGATTGTATACAACAGAAGATGATGGAGTAAGAATAAAAATATCAGATTCAGTTAAACTTTTTCTAAAAAGACTATGTGTTTTTGCTATTTTAGCTTTTAGAATGTCAAGTTCCTGTGATGAAAATGAACCATGATGTTCCCAGCTATGCCAAAGATTATTGTGTTTTATGAAGTTGTCTTGAGTATATGATTTATTATTAACAATATGATCAAGAGATTTTGCAATTGATATTGCGTTATAAACAATTCCATTAGGATTATAAGAAATATTGAAACCTAAATTTTTAAAATGCTCCATCACATACTGTGCAAAGCACGAACCTATTCCGGAAATAACTGTTTTGTAAGTAAACTTATTTGGGGAGTTATTGATATTAACTTGTGTCTGTAGTTTTACTTTATATTCTGACATTTACTCTTTTGTTCTATTTCTTTGATTCATTTAACAACCATTGTTTTGCATCATCAATATTCTTCGCAAAATATATATCTTTTTTTATTGCATTTGCCAGAACCCTTTTTATACCTGAAACACCCACAAGAGCTAAAAACATCTTTTTCCCATTATCTATACAGGCTTTTTCCCAATGCTTTGCTGCCTTGGTTGAATCTGAATTCATAAAACTTCCGGTTACATCATTAATGACATATACTTTAGAAGTGGGAATGGAAAAAGTCATTTTTTCACTGGTTTTAATTGCATCTACATATTCTTGATCTCTGAGATCTTTATAGTTATTAAATAAGATTCTTAAACCATTATGTTTTATCCAGTATATCCGTTCTTTGTAGTTATTCATTTAATACCTTCTTCTTAAAATTATTTAATTACAATAAATGATTAAATACTACAGGGATTTAAAGCACCGAATATTCAGACAATTTTTATAATATTAAGTTGTTCTCTTTGAACTGTGCGGTAGTATTTTACATCAGGTTTTCCAAAAAGCATTATATATCCTATTGTATGGTCTTCTGGAATGCCGAGTTTTGAGCGCATTTCAGGAACAATATCTTCAATAGCCCATTTTGCCATACCACACCAAAGGGTACCAATACCGTCAGCAGACGCTAATAGATCAAAATAAGAAAGTGCTATAACACTATCTTCCTTAGGTGTAGTAATTTTTCTAGGAGCAGATGCAATAAGCATATGCGGGGCATTTCTGAATATTATATCAAGCTTCTTTTCCTGCCATTTTTTTAATATTCCTCCAAAAAATTCCATTCCTTCAGGTAGCTTGCCATCTTCTTCAGCTTTTTTTATTCCATCATAAATTTCATTCCTGTATCTGGACATTACTTCTTTGTTATCGATAACAGTGAAGTGGACCTGCATTGCGTTTACACCTGTAGGAGCATGTAAAGCTGAAGTTAATAATTTGTCTATTTGAGTTTGAGGTATGTTTTCATTTTTATACTTCCTAATAGACCTACGTCCTTTTACAAGAATTTCCAATTTGTCATACTCTGGTAAATTGTTTTTTAGCAAAGTGCATTTGTCTGGGGCAATGTTTAAAATAGATAATGCGCCTGTAGGACATATTGCCAGACAGTGTTGACATTTCAGGCAGTTTCCTTCTTTGTCTTCCGTAATTTGGGGTAATTCACTTTCTAAGTTTATAATACCCATTGGACAATCATTTACACATTGCCTACATTTGATACATTTTTGGGGATCTACAGTAAAGTTTAACATAATATCCTGATAGTTATAATTGTTAATTGCTAATTGCTTTAAGGTTCCTGTCTTGTAGGGCCTAGGACTATTTCCCTTATGCAAACGTTTTGAGGTTGACCATATGCATAATTAATAGCATTTGCAATATCCAATGGAGTTAAAGCGCCTCCAATGCTTTCCTTCCAGTCCTGATACCCGTCAATTATTTCTTTCGAAGTAGTATGACTCAGCAGTTCTGTCTCGACAGGTCCGGGAGCAATAGTTATGAATCTTACATTAAAAGGCGCAACCTCTTCTCTAATATTTTCTGTTATGGCGTGAACAGCAAATTTTGTTCCACAGTATGCAGCATGATTTGGAAAAGTTTTTCTGCCTGCTATAGAGCTTACGTTAATAACTGTTCCATGCTTTCTTTCTTTCATTGATGCCAAAACAGTATGTACTCCATTTAAAACTCCCATTACATTTACATCAAACATTTTTTGCCATTCAGAAGGATCCTGTGTGTCTGCCTGTCCTAAGAGCATTACTCCGGCATTGTTTATGAGACAGTCAACAGGTCCATGTTTATCTTCAGCTTCTGTTATGGCTTTTTTAAAACCGTCCAAATCTGTAACATCCACTTTTGCACAAATAGTTTTTGGTAAATTTAGTGCTTCAAGTTTTTCTACTCTTCTTGCTAAAAGTAATAATGGATATCCCTGTTGTGAAAATAATTTTGCAGTAGCTTCTCCAATTCCTGAACTTGCCCCGGTAATAGCTATTAATGGTTTATTCATTTTATCTCCTGTTAAAATTAATTTATTAGAAAGTATTTTGATATACTTGTGCTTTTTTCTCATTTGGTTTGTTTAGTTCGTATAATTCTCCCTTATTGCGGGTTGGATCAATATGATAAATTTCACCCATATTCTTAGGAGTAGCTTTTTTTGCTATTTTTTTGTTATTCTCTTCATTATCAGAATGGGGTGTTTGTTCTTGTGATTTGTTTTCTTTTTTATCCGTTACTGATGGTGTTTTAATATTTTCAGGGAAGACTTCTTTTTTGAATTTTTCAAATGTACACATCTGTTGTTCTGTGTTCGGGAAATATAAATCCTTTCCATTAAATCTCATATTAACAAAATAATCGTTATTAGAGTTATATAACTCAAAACTAATATTTGAAGCATATGGAGGAGTATATTCTAATGGTAGTCCAATTGCGCTCATTACCGGTAATATTGTGCTGTCATGAGCAGAGTATAGAATATACTTATAAGGTTGTTTGTCTTCTATTGCTTTTTCTAAATCTGTAATTAGTTTTTCTAAAAATTCTTTTGCTAGAAAATAAGAAATATTCCTAGGCTTAAACTCCTGTGCCATAGCCCAGTTAGAAATTTTAATAATTTCTTCTGCTTCAGTTTTAGATATACCTTTAGGAAGTGAAATATTATTTAGCATTCTGACATTAAGGTTATCTCCAATTGGAATTAAATCTCTTAAATTTTTTATATTTTCTCCAAAAATATTACTCCATCTGTTAAAATTAGTTTCATATTTTTTATTTGCTTCGTTCCAGGAATTACTTGTGAAAACATATTGTTCTCCCATAGCTCTAAACTGTTTAATGTAATTATCTTTTGCAAGTAACAAGTTATCCTGATCTTTTGGTAAAGTTCTTATAGGGATTGGTTGTTGAGCTGCCGGTAGAGCAGGGGTGATATTATTATATATTGGACCGAAACCAAGAGGGTAAAGACCTGCTAGAAGCGACTGGGCACTATTTATCGTTCTGTTAAAATCTGTTGATCTAACATATATGCTATTATTAATATATTGAGGAGACAGTAAGCCAGATTGTTCAATATATCTTTTCCTGAGTTCAGAGCCAAGTTTGAATTCCTGATTCATTCCATGTGCAGTGAGTTCCCCTAGACCAATTTTCCATTCATGAGGACTTGTTTCAATGGCGTAAACTGGAGTTCTATCTCCGTGTCTGATTAACGTTACTGTAAAAATAAGTTTCTCCTGTGCTGCAGATAGTGTTAGTGAGCATAGAACAATGAGAACAATTATTATTCCTCTGAGTTTTTGGATAGTTTTTGACATTTAATCTCCTCAATCTTTGTTGTATATAATTTTATTATTTTTTCTTAAATTTAAACTCTACTATTTTTTGTATAAGAACATAGAATGATGGCACGAATAAAGTACCTAATAGCGCAGCAGCAAGCATCCCGCCCATTACCGAAGTTCCAAGTGAAATACGACTATTTGCACCTGCTCCGGTGGCAATAACAAGTGGTAGGAAACCCAATAATGCTGCGATTGCCGTCATCATTACAGCTCTGAATCGTATTCCAGCTGCTATTTCTGCGGATTTTACAATTGATTCTCCTTCTTCTTCGTGTTTTACTTTTGCAAACTCTACAATTAATATCGCTGTTTTACTTGCAAGACCGAAGAGAAGAACAAAACCTATCTGTGCATAAATATCATTTGCTACTCCGAATATTTTAAGTCCAAGTATTGCTCCCAGAAATGCGACAGGTACAGATAGCATAACTGCAACTGATATCATCCAGCTTTCATATTGTGCAACAAGGAATAAATAAATAAAAATGATAGCAAGTACAAATATTATAGTAACCATATTACCGGCAATAATCTCCTGGTAGGCTGTCCCTGTCCAGGAGTATGTCATCCCTTCCGGTAATATATTGTTTGCAATTTTATTCATTGTTGATATTGCCTGCCCGGAACTGTATCCTTTAGCTGTATCACCATTAATTGTAGCAGATGGGAACATATTATAATGAGGTATTACCTGAGGACCGAATATAGTTTTAGCTGTAAGTAGCGTTTTCAAAGGAACCATATCGCCTTCATTGTTCTTAACATATAAGTTATAAATATCTTCAACTTCGCCTCTAAATCTGGCTTCAGCCTGAAGGTATACTTTGTAAATTTTCCCAAATTTATTGAAATCATTTACGTATATGGAGCCTAAAAATGTTTGTAAAGTATTGAATATACTTGATAAAGGTATTCCTAGTTTTTTGGCTTTTGGTCTATCTATGTTTAAGAAAATTTGAGGGACATCTGCTTCATATGTTGAAAAAGCGGATGACATTACTGGACTTTCATTAGCTTTTTTAATAACAGAGTTTAGAACTTCTGAAATACGCTGTGGATTATTGCCAGTTGTGTCCTGCAGCACAAATTCAAATCCTCCGGCAGAACCTAGACCCTGAATTGGTGGTAAATCAAAAGCATAAACTTTTGCATTTGGTATTTTATAGAACTGAGCATTTGCTTTCTTTATCAGAGATGTGGCAAATAATTCAGGATTCTTTCTTTCAGACCAGTTTTTCAGTACAGCAATTGCCATTCCCATGTTTGATGATGAAGTTCCTGATAATAATGAATAGCCTGTGACTGTGATTACGTTATCTACACCATCCATTTTGGTAAGAATTTCATTCACATCATTAACTACATTCTGGGTTCTATTAAGTGAAGAACCATTTGGAAGCTGTATATTAATCATGAAGGCTCCCTGGTCTTCATTCGGGACAAAACCGGTAGGTAATGAACCATAAATGTAATATATAAAACCAAACATTATCAGCAGTAAAACAGCTATCATGCTTATTCTTCTGACTGTTATAGATACCAGTTTATTATATCTTTTGGTAATCCAGTCAAAAACTTTATCAAACCATACAAAGAAAATAAACTTCTTGCCTGATTCATGAGGCGGTTTAAGTAATGATGCGCATAATGCCGGGCTTAATGTTAATGCGTTAACAGATGATATTAGTACGGATATTGAAATAGTAACAGCAAACTGTCTGTAAAGAACACCTGTGATTCCCGGCAAAAACGCGACAGGGACAAATACAGCCATAAGTACCAGGGTCGTAGCTATAACTGGGCCGGTTACCTGCTCCATTGTTTTTTCAGTAGCTTTGATAGGGTCAAGGCCTTCTTCTTCCATGACTCTATTAACGTTCTCAACGACAATGATTGCATCATCAACCACTATCCCAATTGCGAGAATTAAACCGAAAAGAGAAACTGTATTTATTGTATATCCCATTGCCAGCATAAAAGCAAAAGTTCCTATCAGCGAAACCGGTATGGCAATTGTTGGTATCAATACTGAACGCCAGTCCTGAAGGAAGATAAAGACAACAAGTATAACTAGAATAACTGCTATGTAAAGTGTCTCAATAACTTCATGTATTGATGCTTCAACAAAGTCAGTAGTATCATATAAAATTACACAATCTATGTCTTTGTTAAATTTCTTTTTCATTCCTTTTAGTTTTGCTTTACATGCTTCAGCTACTTCAAGAGCATTAGCTCCCGGCAGCTGATATATTGCTAAGTTTGCAGAAGGTTTGCCATTAAGCTGGCCATAGGCGGAGTAGGTTGCAGCTCCAAGTTCAACTTTGGCAATATCTTTGATTGTTACAGTAGAACCATCATTGTTTTCTCTGATAATTATATCTTCAAATTCTCCTACAGTAGAAAGTCGTCCTTTTGTCTGAATAGTATATTGGAACTGTTGATATGGACCTGATGGGGCAGCTCCAATCTGTCCTGCGGCAACCTGAATATTCTGTTCTTTAATAGCATCGATGACTTCTTCGGTTGAAATTTCAAGGCTTGTCATTTTGTCAGGATTAAGCCAGATTCTCATAGAATAATCCTGTGCTCCAAGCACCTGTGCATCTCCTACTCCGGGTATTCGGGCCATTTCATCTCTAATGTTCAAAGCAGCGTAGTTACTTAAGAAAATCTGATCATATTTTCCTGAAGGAGAAACTACGTTCATCATAAGAAGTATTTGCGTTGAACGCTGTTTTACAGTAACTCCCTGTTGTCTTACTTCTTCTGGTAACTGAGGTTGCGCAATAGATACACGGTTCTGGGTATTTACCGTGTTCATGTCAGGGTCAGTTCCTATTTCGAACGTAACATCAATTGTAGCGCTGCCGTCGTTAGAACTTTTGGATGACATGTAAATCATGTTCTTAACGCCATTGACCTGTTGCTCAATTGGTGTTACAACCGTTTTTTCGACTGTAGATGCATTCGCTCCCGGGTAAGTTGTTGTTACGCTTACAACAGGTGGAACAATATCAGGATACTGAGCTATAGGAAGAGCTTTAATAGCTATGTAACCTGCAATACAGAAAAGTATTGATATTACAAATGCAAATTTTGGTCTGTGAATAAAAAATTTACTAATCATTTGGCTATCCTTGGTTTTGTTCCTGTTGCAGTTTATTATCTTTTGTATTCACAGTTTTTTTAGGTTTTACCTGTTCTTTTGAAGAGTCTTTTTTCTTTTCTGCTGTATTGTTCTGATTTGAATTATTTTGTTCTTTAGACGGATTTTCAGGTTGTGTTTGTTTGGTATTTACAGCTTTGCTTTTTGTATTGGTTTTAGTTGAAAGTTCAAGAGAACCTTTTTCTACTTTTGGATTGACTTTCATCCCGGTTCTTACTTTCTGGAGACCTTCTTTTATTACAAGATCGCCTTCTTTTAAACCATCTTTTACTACGATATAAATCCCGTAAATACCTCCTGTTTTGATATTTACTTTATGAACTTCATGATTCTTATCAATTTCCATTACAAATTTGCCTGTCTGATCTTCCTGTATTGCTGCTTGAGGAATTAGTAGGCCTGGTGTTTTATGTCTATTCTCTAATTTAACTACGACATATGCTCCTGGTGCCAATAAAGCTTTTGGATTATCAAATTTAGCTCTGAGTTTAACTGTTCCTGTCATTGGATTTACAACATTATTTACAAAATCAATTTCTCCGTCTAACGGGTATTCGGTTCCATTGGATAATATTAACTTGGGGATTACCTCTTTGATCTTTGGTGCTTTTTTACTTTTTGGATCAGGTTTCTTTTTGCCTTTATATACTTCCTGTAGAATGGTTGTAATAAGAGATTCACTGAGATTAAATTCAACTTGAATAGGATTTATCATTACAACATGTGCAAGCGGGTCACTGTCAGGACCTACAACATTACCTACGCTGTACTTTGCTAACCCAATTCGTCCGTTAAAAGGTGCTTTTATATCAGTGTAAGTTAAATTTAAATTTGCTTCTTTTAATTCTGCCTGTGCAGATAATACACCAGCCTCAGAAATAGCTCTTTGGCATTCAGCTTTCTCAAATATTTTTTGACTTGTTGCGTCTTTATTTGCAAGGTATTTTTGACGATTATAATCTATCGTGTCATTTTTTAAATTCGCTTTTGCTGTATCAAGTTTTGCTTCAGCAGCTTCAACCTGTGCTTCATATTCGGTTTTTTCAATTTGAAATAATAGTTGATCTTTTCTTATAAAGCTGCCTTCTGCAAATAATCGTTTTTCTAAAAAACCTTTTACCCTTGCTTTTAAGTCAACACTTTCTTTTGCTACTATTTGTCCTACTACACTGGCTGATTCCTTGATGGATTCTTTAAATGCCGGCATTGCTACTACTTCAGGAGGAGGAGTTTCCATTTTGGTTTCCTGATCATTACATGCTGTTAATGCTAATATTGAGAATAGTAGAACAATTAGTGTCTGCTTATTCCAGTTCAAAAACTTCATTTTTCCTCCATGTGTTAGGTATAAAAATATTATGAATATTATAAAAATTTATTTTAATTACTGTTGAATGAAAATAACGAATTTAAGGAGTTCATCTTAACATAAATATGTAGTAAAATGCATTATTTACTTCAAGATAAGTTTAGGGGAATTTGCGGAATATAACAACAGGTTTTTCTTAACTATTTTATTAAAAAATTATAAGAAAATAGTTATGCTTTATTTGTTTGTGTTTCAGGCATGAATAACTTTGTTATTTTGTGAATTTTTAGTAATTATTAAATTGGCCTATACAGAAAGCTAAAATTGAATTCTGCTTTCAGCAGTTTAACTTCCTGTATAAGAAAAATTTGATTATATATAGCAGAAACGGTTGAGTTTTCGAAAAATCTAACTAAAAACCGAGTTAGGTTTTATCGTATATAGCCAAAAACTACAATACCTTCGGTATATTATCCATTGTGTTGAATAAAACTTTTTTGCTTGTTTCGGATATTGGACATATTGGAAGGCGATATTCTTCATTGATAAGTCCAACTTTTGCCATAGCAGCTTTAATTGGAGCAGGGTTTGTTTCAATAAAAATATCCTTCATAAAACGATAGTATTTGAAATGTATTTCTCTTGCTCTGTCCCAGTTGCCTGCTAATGCTGCATCCAGCATTTCTTTTAGAGGTTTTGGATAAAGGTTTGAAGCAACACTGATAACACCTTTTGCACCAACTGACATCATTGGTAGTGTTAAAGCGTCATCTCCACTAAGGACTGTGATATCGCAGCAGCTCAATATATCAGATACTCTGTCAACGCTTCCTCCAGCCTCTTTAATTGCAACAATATGTGGATGCTTACTTAATCTTTTTACTGTGTCAATTGCAATTGCAACACTGCTTCTTCCCGGAACGTTATAAAGAACTATCGGCAAACCTATATCTGCTACTTTAGAAAAATGTTGATATAATCCCTCCTGTGTAGGTTTGTTGTAATATGGTGTAACCTGCAAAGAGCCATCTGCTCCCATTGCTTTTGCTTCTTTTGTCTGATGTACAGCTTCAGCTGTTGCATTTGCTCCTGTTCCTGCAATAATTTGACAACGTCCATCAACTCTTTTAATAACTGTTTCAATAACTTTGAGATGTTCATGTGTCGGAAGGGTAGGTGATTCACCTGTTGTTCCCATTGGAACAATTCCGTCAACTCCGGCTTCCAGTTGTATATCTACAAGTTCTTTGATTTTTTCAAAATCAATATTTCCATTGTTAAACGGGGTGACAAGTGCGGTATATAATCCTTTTAATTCCATAGCTTTTGAATCCTTTTATATTTTAATATTTATGTAAATTTTTTAAGAGTTTTAATTAATTGAAGAAAAGTATAGAAAACTTTTGTAGTTGCTGTAAAAAACTATAGTTTTTTATTCCTTAGTTGGACTGGGTTTTATTACTTTTCCGAAAAAGATTTCTTCTGCTGGCCCTGTCAAATAAACAATTTTGACAGGCGCGTTTGTATCAAAATCTACTTCGAGAATATACTCCTCTTTTGTAATAAACTTGATTGGAGGTTTTATTTTGTTAAATTTATAAAGACTAAATGCTGCTGCTGAAATACCTGTTCCGCATGCGAGAGTTTCAGCTTCTACACCTCTTTCGTATGTTCTAATATGGAATGTATTATTTTTTGAATCTTTTTTTTGGATAAAATTAACATTTGTTCCGTGAGGTTTAAAGATCTGGTGGTTTCTTATAAATTTACCAGTTTGATTAATGTTTACTTCTTTTATGTTGTTTACTTCTAATACTGCATGTGGTACGCCGGTATTTCCGCAAAAAAGCTCATTTTTGTCTATAACTGCTTTTTTGAACTCTCCTTTGATAGGAATTTGTATTTTTACCCTATTGTTTTCAAGTATTTCTGTTTCAAGAATGCCGGCATCAGTTTTTATTTTTTGGTTTTTGGGAAGTCCCATAGTTTTGTAAGCATATAATGCAGCACAACGTAATCCGTTTCCGCACATATCAGCTCTTGATCCATCGCTGTTATAAAACTCCATTACAATATTGTATGAGTCAGTTTCAGAATATTTTAAAAAAATGATACCATCTGCACCTATACCCAATCTTCTATCACAAAGATGGCAAATTTCATCTCCGGATATTTGTGCTGTTTGTTGAGAAGCATTAATGATGATAAAATCATTTCCTGCTCCGTGTAATTTTGTGAAATTTCGTATCATTGTTATAATTATTAGTTTTTCTACATATTTTTAAGACAAATGCATATTATTCTAACGATATTTTCATGTTTAAACAAGTTGTATTTTATATTATCTGGAAAAATTCTTGATAAGAGTAATAGTTAATTTCTGTTTTATAAAAATAACTTAAGCAGCTTGTGAAGATAGTTGAATAGAACCTAAGAAAAACATCAAGAGTAAAAATGAGACACAATTATTAATAAAAGGGGGTGCTAAAATTATATTTTGGAGGCATAACTTGTCTTTTGTTTGCTGTTGTTTTAATGGTTTTTACTATTGAATCAATAGTTATTCTTCCAAGACTTGGGTGGATATTGCTTAAAAAACGTAGGTCTGATGATACTTCAATATGAATAAAAGGTGATTTTATATAGTGAATACAATATTTGCCCTGTCTATTATCTGTTGCCGCCAACTTGTTAAGTGTTTTTGTACCTGAAATTTTTTCATCAGTATTTTGTAGAATTAAGTTATTCCTATTTACTGTTATGTTTATTAAGGAATATTTTGAGCTTTCCGAAGCAACATGACAATGTATTGAATTATTGTATTTTTTCCCAAGCGTTCTAAAATATTTATTTAAAATGAAAATTTCTTTAGTTACAATTCCTTCTCCTGAGGAAATAACAACATCAGTGCGCTCAGAAAAATGGTTTTTATATTTTTTGCTTGAGAAACCGTGAATTTGATATGTAGAAGTTTGTTTACTGCACCAGGCGATATGCATAACTTGAAAAACCGATCGTTTAATATGGGCTACATCAGAGTTGCCGTATAGATTACCTTTTTTTCTTTTGTTTGTAAAACGGTGAGCCCCTGATAGTAAAAAACCCTTTGAGTTTGATTCAGAGAATATATAAGCACCAATTTTCCATGTTAATTTATCATATCTTGGATGAGGGCATTCAATTAATGTATTATAAGCATATTCCGGATTGAATATATAAGTACCCCATCCATGTTTTTGTTTGTTTATTTTTTCTCTAAGTTCATAATAAATCTGATCTGTGGTAACATCTTTAAATATTATAAAATCATAATTTAGTTTATCTAGTTTTGCTGCAATGAATTGAATTTTTAAATTTACTGTGTTTTTTTGTAAAAAAGGCAGTTTTTTAGTCTCAGTTCCAATGTTAAAAAAATCTGCAAGTATTATTACATCTTTTGTTTTCTTTAGAGAAAGTTCTTTGTATTGTTCTGTATGTTTCTTTAAAGTTAGATTTTTCTGCATTTCAATCTCTTCGATAATACTTCCATGTTCATATATTACTTTTGCATTAACGGGAAGAATAATTATCAGAAAAGTAAAAATAAAAAGAATAAATGAACTTTTGGATATGTACATTTTTATGTAGTTCCGGAAAATATTACACGTTTTTAAATAATCATGATAATGGATATCTCTAAATTTTAAGATAGTAGAGTCAATATTTTATCCTTATTAAGTATAAAACAAAATATATAGAAATTAAACATAATATTTAAAAAATATATTGACTGATAATGTTTTTATATAATACAATATGTAGAAAACGTTTATCAAAATAATTCAGAGAAAGGTTAAAAAATGAATATTGCTTTAGCTCATTTTCGTGTTGGTGAAACTGATGGTGTTTCTTTAGAAATGGATAAATGGAAACTTCAATTAGAAAAAATGGGACATAAAGTTTATATGCTGGCCGGGAGTACCGGTTCTACTACTGGCTATATTATTCCTGAATTGCACTATAAAAGCGAAGATAATAATCGCTTTGTTCATAATGCTTATGTAAAATTGGAAGATTATAAAAATGGAGATGAACTGGAAGTTGCAATCCTTGAGTATGCAGATAGAATTTCTGCAGGACTGGAAAAATTTATTAAGGATTATAAAATTGATGTTCTTGTTCCTAATAATATGTGGTCTTTGGGGTGGGGACTTCCTGCAGGTATTGCTCTTTACAATACGGTAAAAAAATTGGGTATTCACTGTGTGGCACATAATCATGATTTTCATTGGGAAAGAGTGAAATACTCTAATCCTACCTGTGATAATGTAACCAGAATGCTTGATAAGTATTTTCCACCTAAAGATGAACTTATTAAACATGTTGTTATCAACGATATCGCCAGATGCGAAATGAAGAAAAGAAAAGATATTGATGCGACAATCGTTCCTAATGTTTTCGATTTTAAAGCACCATTATGGAAAATAGATGACTATAATAAAGATTTCAGACAGACAATAGGTGTTAGAGATGATGATATTTTAATTCTTCAAGCGACTAGAATTGCTGAAAGAAAAGCGATTGAGCTTGCAATTGATGTTATTGGGAAGATGCATAGTGAAGACAATATAAAGAAGCTTCTTAATAATAAACTTTATAATGGAAAATCATTTAGCAAATCTTCAGAAATTGTCTATGTAATGGCCGGTCTTCCAGAGGCAGAACCTGGCTATATTGAAAAACTGAAAGCAAAAGCTGAAAAACTTGGCGTTAAAATGATTTTTGTTAATGATGTAGTTGAACATTCAAGAAGTGAAATAAATGGAAAAAAATGTTATTCACTTTGGGATGTTTATTCACATGCAGATTTAGTTACTTATCCAAGCGTGCTTGAAGGATGGGGGAATCAATTTTTAGAAGCTATTTTTGCAGAAAAACCAGTTGTTGTTTATGAATATCCTGTTTATGTAACAGACTTGAAAAGCAAAGGCTTTGAAGTAGTATCATTGGGATCAACTCATGAAGTTGATAATGATGGGCTTTGTACTGTAGATGATAAAATTATTAAAAATGCTGCTGAAGAAGCAGTAGAAGTCTTGATTAACAAAGAACTTCGAGACAGGATGGCAAAAAAGAATTTTGAAATATGTGATGAATATTTCTCATACGAAAGCCTTTATAGAATATTAGAAGGTTTATTTTAACGAATTAGAAATCTATGGAGTGCTGTAACTTGCAGTGCCTTAGCGAAGTTTGTCAGACTGAAGACAGGTTACAGCTTTTTTATACTGCAAAGGAGATCCTTCGCAGTCCAAAAGTAAACTATGCGAAAGCGGTCTTAACCCTTAACCCTTAACCCTTAACCCTTAACCCTTAACCCTTAACCCTTAACCCTTAACCCTTAACCCTTAACCCTTAACCCTTAACCCTTAACCCTTAACCCTTAACCCTTAACCCTTAACCCTTAACCCTTAACCCTTAACCCTTAACCCTTAACCCTTAACCCTTAACCCTTAACCCTTAACCCTTAACCCTTAACCCTTAACCCTTAACCCTTAACCCTTAACCCTTAACCCTTAACCCTTAACCCTTCTTCATATGCAGAATAATATTGTTATATATGATGCGGAAAAACATCAATGGCTTAGTTTTACTAATCCTGTAAAAATCATTGAAACAGATAATATTGCTGAAGTCCTTGTAAAATTTCAGGAAGTAGAAGAGTCTGTTAAAAAAGATTTATTGTATGCTGTAGGTTTTATATCCTATGAGGCTGCTTCCGGATTTGATTCTGCGCTGATTACTAAAAATTTATCTTCTTTGCCTCTTATTTGGTTTGGACTTTTTAATGATTATGAAAGAATTGATTTGCCTGCTGTTCAGTCAAGCGATAAATATTTTTCAGACTGGAAAGCTTCCGTTTCAAAAGATGAATATAATGATGCTATTTCAAAAATAAAAGAACATATTCGTAATGGAGACACTTACCAGGTTAATTATACTTTTAGACAGTTTGCTGATTATAAGGGAGATGCATGGAAGTTTTTTCTGGAATTATCTTTAACTCAACAGGGTGATTATTCTGCGTTTATTGATACTGATAAATTTACTGTTTGTTCTGCTTCTCCCGAACTCTTTTTTACCTATGATAAAGGCAGATTAACAGCCAGCCCCATGAAGGGGACTGCTAGTAGAGGAATGACTCTTTCTGAAGATATAAAGCAGTCTGAATGGCTTTATGATTCAGAGAAAAATCGTGCAGAAAATCTTATGATTCTTGATATGATAAGAAATGATTTTGGCAGAGTTGCTGTTCCCGGAAGCGTAAAGGTAGATAAAATTTTTAATACAGAAAAATATCCTACTGTTTGGCAGATGACATCTACTGCTACAGCAGAAACAGATGCGACAATAACTGATATTATGAAAGCACTTTTCCCTTGTGCTTCGATAACAGGTGCTCCAAAAGCCTATACTATGAAAATTATTTCTGAATTGGAAACTTCACCAAGAGGTATTTATACCGGCTCAATAGGATTCATATCCCCAGAAAATAGAGCGCAGTTCAATGTGGCAATTCGTACAGTTGTTATTGATAAACAGACTAAAAAAGCAGAGTATGGGGTAGGTGGAGGAATAGTCTGGGATTCTGGGGATAAAGATGAATATGAAGAGTGTAATGTTAAAACAAAGGTATTGAAAGAAAGACAGACTGAATTTTCTTTGCTCGAGTCTATTTTATGGACACCTGGAGACGGTTATTTTTTATTAGATTATCATTTAAAGCGTTTGTCTGAAAGCGCAGAGTATTTTGATTTTAAATGTAATCTTAAAGAAGTTAATAAATTTTTGAACGAAAAAATAGAAAACTATTCACAAGAACCTAAAAAAATCAGACTATTAGTTGATCGTAATGGTAAGTTAAGCTGTCAAGCTGTTAGTATATTAGGGAATAAAAAATCAGAACCCGTTATTAAAGCTGTTTTAGCAGATAAACCTATAAGTATAACAGATCCTTTTTTGTATCATAAAACAACAAATAGAAAAATTTATGATGTTTTCATGAAGATATTTCCTGAATTTGATAATGTTATTCTTTGGAATTCAAGCAGAGAAGTAACAGAATTTTGTACAGCGAACATTGTAGTTAAGTTGGGTGGTAAATTATATACTCCACCTCAAAAGTGTGGGTTGTTAAAAGGTACTTTCAGACAGTATCTTTTAGATTGTAAAAAAATTGAAGAAAGAGTTATTACTATTGATGACCTGAAAACAGCAGATGAAATTTTTCTGATTAATTCAATCAGAAAATGGCAGAAAGTTTTTCTTTGTCAATAAAGGTTGTTTATGGATGTTTGTTTTGTTATAAGTTTTTGCCTGTAATATAGTTATCTGTTGAACTATTGTATATGAAAATAATATATTATTTATGATAAATTTAATTCATGAAAAACTTTAATTAGAACATTTCTGGAAAGGGGTAATTCAAAACTTCTTTCCAGAACTATATTCTCCTTTTCTTATTTAATTTATTCCCAGTTTACCGAAATGTTCGTCTAAATTTCTATTTTCAATATAAATTTAGTGAAATCATCCATATTGCTAACTGAACTTCCTAATTTTTTACAGTCCCCTCCTGTTAGATTATTAAAACAAGAATAATTTTTAAATAAAAACCTGTCAGCCTGTTTTTTTATACTGTTTTTCAGCATCCGCAAATTTTCTTATCTTATGCAGATAGTTGAACAAAGTCGCTTTCAGCGACGGTTTTCGTAATTTAATCCTATTCAATATTTTACTATAATTTCTTATGTAATTGCATTCAAGGTGAATGCGTAAAAAACTAAATATAAGGAGTATAGTAAGATGAAAGGATTAATTGCATCATCAGAGAAGAGCGAATCAAAGATCAGCAAGAGACATGAAGAACTTGCCAGAGCATTGAAACTTCAGGGGATGGCTGAATCAACAACAAAATGTTATCTTCGGGGATTTCGTCGCGTCTGTGAATATTTTAACAGACTGCCTGATTATCTTTTAGTATCAGAATTTGAACAGTATTTTGCAGATCTTATTGATACTCATTCCTGGAGTACGGTTAAAATCGATCTTGGTTCTCTTGTGTTTTACTGGAAATATGTATTGAAACATAAGTGGAAACATGTTGAGATAGTCAGGCCTCCGAAAGTAAAGAAAATACCTGATATACTAACTGTTTCAGAAGTATCACAGCTACTTGCCCATACAGAACTTCTCCGTTTCAGAGTAGTCCTTTTTGCTATTTACAGTCTTGGATTAAGAGTGAGCGAAGGCGTAAATATAAGAGTTGCAGATATAGACAGCAAAAGTATGCAGGTTCATATTAGAAACGGCAAAGGGCATAAAGACCGTCTGATTCCGCTTCCGGTATCGACCCTTCATGCATTACGCCGATACTGGAAGGTTCATAGAAACCCTGAACTTCTTTTTCCTAAAATACTTGGAGGAAAGGATACAGTTATGCATACAAAATTACCTATGAATATAGGTTGTGCACAGGCAGCTTTCAGGGCAGCTGCAAAAGACAGCGGAATCAATAAGAAAGTATCAATCCATTCACTGCGTCATTCCTATGCTACACATTTAATAGAAGCAAATGTTAACTTAAAAGTAGTACAGCATATACTTGGACATTCACAGATAGAAACAACAGCAAGATATACACATTTTACAAATGTAACATTGGAAAATTCTGATGCTGCGATAAATGAAATAATGCGAAAAATTCATTTCCATGACCTTTAGTTTCACTGCTATGAAGCTAAAGGATATCATAAATACCTTTGGTGAAGCCATGGAAATGAATTATGGTAATAAAATACTTACCGGACATAAAAAAGCAATGTCCGCAATTCAAAGATGCCGAGCCGAAGGTTCAGGAACAGTTCATGTAAAATGTCCCGAATGCGGAGATACAGAGATATTTTATCATTCATGCGGCAATAGAAACTGTCCTGCCTGTCAGCATCATGAAACGGTCAGATGGGTTAACAGGCAAATGGATAAACTTCTGCCTGTGGATTATTACATGGTAACGGTAACCGTTCCATATGAGCTTAGAACTGTAATATGGCACAATCAGAAGGAATGTTATAATGCACTTTTTGATTCAGCATCATGTGCGATGAAGGAAATAGCGGAAAGTCCGAAGTATCTTGGCGGAGATATTGGAATGACTGCGGTGCTGCATACTCATGCACGAAATCTTGATTATCATCCCCATATCCATTTTATAGTTGCAGGCGGAGCTGTTGACAGAAAAAATAATCTATGGAGAAAAAAGAAAGGCAAATATCTCTTCCCGTGGAAGAAGCTGAATAAACTTTATAAAGGTAAATTTCTTGCTTTACTCAAAGAGCTGGGAATAGGTTTTCCTGAGATTGCTTATGATAAAGAATGGCGTGTAAACATGGAGAATGTAGGCAGCGGCAGAGAGGCTTTGCTTTATCTTTCAAGGTATTTGTACCGGGGAGTAATATCAGAAAAGAGAATATTTGATAATCATGATGGTACCGTTACATTCAGTTATACTGAATCAAAAACAAATAAAACAAAATACAGAACAATGAAAGGTGAGGATTTTCTGTTTCACGTTATACAGCATGTGCTCCCCAAAGGCTTTAGAAGATGCAGAGACTCTGAACACCTGTCCCATAGGCAATAAATTCTGAATTGATTGGATTTTTAGTTGTTCTCTATTAATTTTAGAATACAAAAAAAACAGAAAAAGAAAAAGGATGAATTATGGCGGAACAACTATTGCCTTTGTTTTTATATGGAGAAAATACCATAAACTCCATCGTATCCTATAATTTTAATGAAGATGGTAATGTTTACTATTTTATTTATTGTGCACCTGTAGGTTTTCATCGACACGATGATCGTCGCGGCTTTAATATAACAACTTCTCAACTGATATTGAATGGTCACTGTAAAAACTGCGAGATTGTAAAAGCTTTCGGAGTAAGCGAAATAAGTGTAAAACGTAATCTTAAGAAACTCAGAGAAGATGGTATAGACGGATTTTATAAACCCAGAAACACTAGAAAAGGTGGAACAGTTCTTACGTCTGAAGTATTGTCAGAAGCCCAGTGCCTTTTAAATGAAGGTCACAGTCGCTCAGAAACAGCAGAAAAACTGTCATTAAAAGTTAACACCCTATCTAAAGCCATACATGCCGGTAAGCTGTTGGAACCACTAAAAAAAACTTCACAGGAAAAACCAAATCAGAACGCAATATAGAGGATAACAGTCAGGCACTTGGCAAAGGGTGTACAGACACCACAGGACGACTTTTTGCAGCATTAGGCAGAGTCAGTGCAGTTACAGAATTTAATAAGAATTATGATATTGATAATGGTGGTTTACTGCTTGCAGTTCCTGCACTTTTATCCAACGGTCTGCTTGATTCAATGAATTCATTCAATTTTACAGAGGGTTTTTATAGAATATATGATATTTTTCTGACGATAGCTTTTATGGTTCTGGCCCGTGTAGGAAACATAAACCGCCTTGGTGATGTTTCACCCGGAGAATGGGGAAAGCTTCTTGGAATAGACCGTATTCCTGCTGTTAAAACCATGCGCGAAAAAGCAGATGAACTTTCACATGGTCAGAATGAAGCAAATCTGGATAAATGGATTTCAGAACATTCCAGCACCTGGATGGAAAAAAATGAGGATACTATAGGAAGGCTTTATGTTGATGGTCATGTAAGAACATATTTTGGAAAAACAAAGCTGCCGAGAAGATATGTATCAAGACAGCATTTATGTCTTCGCGGAATGACCGACTACTGGATTAATGATCAGAACGGGGCACCATTTTTTAATGTAACAACACCTTTTTCAAAGGGGCTTATAGAAATACTGCAGACGAAAATAATACCAAAACTGCTTGAAGAAATGCCGTGTCAAAAGACAGCATATGAACTTGCTGAAAATCCTGATATCTACAGGTTTTTAATAATTTTTGACAGAGAAGGCTATAGCATGAAACTCTTCAAAGACCTGTGGGAAAAACACAGAATTGCCTGTCAGACATATAATAAATATCCAAAAGATGCCTGGGATGAAAATGATTTCATTGAAGTTGAAGTTATACACCCTTTTGATAATGTAGAGAAAACAAAAATAGCGGAAAAAAGGGTATATGATAAAACGAATGATTTTTATTGCAGAGAAGTTAGACAGTTAACTGAATCAGGTCATCAGGTGTCAGTAATTTCAACAGATTTTATCAGTAAAGCTGAATACATATACAGTCACATGCAGAGTAGAACATCTCAGGAAAACTTTTTTAAATATGCAAGACAAGATTATAATATAGATACACTTAACTCATATGAAAAAACAAATGTAGATGAGACAGAAACAGTTGTAAACCCGGTATATAGACAACTGGAGAAAGATTTAAATTCATTAAGAGCAAAACTGGCAAGAAGAACACTTAAAAGACAGCAGTTGACTTTAAAGGAAAACCCTACAGAAAAAGAACGCAGGAACTTTGAAGAAAGAGAAGGAATGTTAACAAAAGAAATACTTGAATTTGAAGAAACTATTACCGAAAAGAAAAAAACAAGAAAGAATACAGATAAATATATTACTGTCAAAGAATTGCCGGAGGAATTTAAATTTGTTCAGTTTCATGGGGGTAGAAAAAAGTTTATTGATATTATAAAAATGATTGCATACAGAGCTGAAGTAGCTATGTCAAATGTCATCATGCCTATTCTGGGAAAATATGAAAAAGATACTGCAAAGAGCATAATAGAATCTATTTTCAAAACACCGGCAAATATTATTCCTCTATATGATAAAAATATTTTGAAGGTTGAATTGCATTACACTTCATCACATAAAAAAGATAAAATAATTCAATCATTGATGAACTTTTTAAATGAAACTGAAATGGAATTTCCGGAAACTAATTTGAAGCTTTTCTACAAGTTCGTATCAAAATAAAATCATAGGGGTAAAGTGCTCAGAGACTACGGCTTCCTTCACGGCAATGCGAAAAAAACATTAAAACTTCTGCAGCTGCTATTACATGTAAAACTGAATAGTGAAATAAAAGTTAAACGTCCGGAATATAAATGTCCAAAATGCGGGAGCTGTATGAAAATTATTTACCATACTTTTTTGGAAAGGGTAAAACTTTTTAAATATAGAAGGAGCTGTTTGAAAATCCCGGCATAGTGCGGCGCCGGTTCAGCGCCGCAAAAGAAATGTCATGGAAATTGTGATTTCTTTTCCTGTTTCCGGAAAGGAATGTAACCGCTTTGCCCGAAAAATTCTAAATTCAGGATTTTACGGCATAAAAATATGATCAGATGAAAGAAAATAGAAAAATAAAGAAAAAATGATGATCCGTTACTTCAAAAATAAAACTGTATGGAATAAAATGGAAATATTATGCTCCTTAACAATGGACAGGCAGATAATATATTTGCTTTATATAATACTGTATAAAAAAAACTCTCAGATGATGCGGACTTGCACAACTTCTGGATAAGATTATTGTTCCTCTGAAAAAACACATACCATAGCTATACTCTATCTTTCGGAAAATAATCTATCCTTGCCTGTTATATGCTATTATTTTCCCAGGCATTTCTGATTTTACAGCCTCAATGCCTCTTCTTCTTAGTCTGTCAAAATGAACTACATATTTCAGGGAAAACATAAGAGACTCTACTGCCGAGCGGTTTCTTCGCCCGTCAATATATTTTTCATCCTCCCAAAGTTCATCACCGAGAATTTTCTTCCCTTTTGCTCCGCTGAAACATACATCTTTTACTCCAAGGTCCAAACAACCTTTTCTTCCTGCAGCAGAAGAGTATCCATCGTCCGTAGAGACAAAATCAGGAATAACTCCACTGTTTTCAATATGTTTTTCAACAAGCGGAATCAGATATTTTGCATCAGCGCCGTTCCCCGGCTCTATGATCAATGCACTTACAAAACCGTTTTTAGACATGCCGATCTGAGGTTTATATCCAATAACCGAATTGCGCTGTCCTTTTTTGATAAAAGCGGCAGTAATATCAGAAAGACTTAGAATCTTTTCAACAGAAGGAAGTACTTTTCCGTTAAAAACACGCTCTTCTGCATAGTACAGTACAGAACTTAAAGCCAAAATATCATCCTCCATATTATTCCACAACATGTTCAACTGTTTCCTGAAACTGGATTTTAAATCTGTTGCTGCTACAGTTTGCTCAAGTTTCTCAAATTCACGGATGAGATATTCATTCATTTTATGTGCGGTTCTGATAAACTTTCTGTAGGCAGGTTTTACCTTTTCACTTTTAGGATTACCGGATGTTCCCTTTGTATTGTTTATTTCAAAAAGCAGCCTGGAAAGTTTCTCCAGCCAGTACGGAGTATACCATAATCCCATATTTGCAATCTTAAAATTTTCAAGTTTTTGAGACTGTATCTGTATTCGTGTTAACAATCTGTATATTACCGCGGCATCTGTAGGCCATGAACTTGAAGCCTCAACAGAAGTACTGTCGAAAACGGCATAATTAAAATCATCAAGGTCTTCATTAAGAAACTCCTGAAGCTGGCACTGATGGATAAATTCAAGTGTTTCACTGTCTATACAGTTTAGATTTTCATTAATTGTTTTAGGTCTTGGCATTTTTTTATTGCGTTCTATAAAACCAGGCCCTATGGGCTTGGTCAGAGGCAATTGGCTTTGCCACTTTGCCGTTAGGTAGCTCAATGCTACTCTAAATTTGTTGTTCCCGCAACAGAATAAAGGAGTAGCGAATGAGCCGTTTCAATAAATTATCACAGGCGTTATGGCATTGCAAATATCATATTGTTTGGACCCAAAATATAGGTATAAAGTATTGCGAGGTATAATAAAGGAAGAAGTAAACAATTGTCTTAACATATTTGCAGGGCAGAAAGGCTGTAGAATAGAAGAATTAAATAATATGTGAAGATCATGTTCATATAATAATTGAAGTTCCACCCAAAATATCAATATCTGATTTAATGGGGATTTTGAAAGGACGAACAGCAATAAGAGTTTTTAAGAAATTTCCATATCTGAAGAGAAAACCTTATTGGGCTAATCATTTTTGGTCTTCAGGATATTGTGTTGATACAGTAGGGTTGGATGAGGAAATGATTAAGAAGTATGTTAAATACCAAAATAAAAAAGAAAAAGCACAAGATATTGAACAGCAGGAATTAGGATTGTAAAACTGTAAATAAGAATTGCGGGAATAACGTATCTTTGCTCTTTCAGAGTAAAGACATTAGCTCCCTTTTAGGGAGTGGAGGGCAAAGCCGGGCCTTATAGGCTCGGTTGTTTACTCTTATTCATATAGTAAATATATAAACTCTGAGATTCCACCATCCGTTCAACAGATTCCTGACTTGTCACAGAATCAAAATAAGCACGGAGACAGATAAATATAAATACTTCTTCAGCTGTTATTCCAGGTCTCCCTGTTTCAAGATATTCTGAACACTGCTCTATATCATAATCTTCAAATTCTACACTTAAAAAATCTGTCTGATTTTCAAAATATTTTTTATCAAGAAATCTTTCCTGTTTCTTTTGCAGACCTTTTTTATCAAGACATTGATTCGGATATTATAGACCCCGTCCTTTGGGCGGGGACAGTATAACGAGCTTTGCGTAAAAAACGACTCAATATTAAAATGTACTTAAATTATTCCCGCACAGAATAAGGAGTACAAATGAGTCGTTTTGTTAAGTTATCACATGCTATTTGGCATTGCAAATATCATGTAGTTTTTGTACCAAAGTACAGGTACATGGTATTAAGTGGTTCTATAGGAACAAGAGTTTATACTAAAATAAGAATATTGTCAGAGCAGAAAGGCTGTAAAGTGATACAGCTTAATGTTCAGTTGGATCATGTACATTTGGTTGTAATGATACCTCCAAAGTTTTCAGTTTCTGATATAATTGGTATGTTGAAAGGAAAGGTTGCAATGGATATTTTTAAGAACTTTCCCGGACTGAAAACAAAAACATCAGGACTCCTGATCTGGATAAATCGTCACAAGAGCGTGTATTCATTCTAAACCCTATATAATAAATGAGTTATAAAAAATCTACTGCAAAATAGTTTTAGAGCTTTGAGGAAAATAAGAAAGACACCTTAATTATATATTTCACGATAAAATATAAACAAGAAAGAGTCTTTCTTATGCAGGAACTATTACCTATATTACCTGAAGGTGCAAGTCAAATATCTCAAAATCTATCAGTTATTCAGGAGAATGATAAATGGACATACTTTCATAGTTATCTTCCTGTTTTTATACATAAAGCAGACGATAAGAACTCTTTCCGAATGATAAGTTCTGCATTAATAGCCTCCGGCACCTGCCGTAATGTTGATATTCAAAGGACCTTTAAAGTTTCTCCCCGAAGCGTAATTCGTAATTGCAAAAAATATAATGAACTTGGCAGTGATGGTTTTATTAATATCAGTGGAAAAGGAAAACGCAAAGGAAAGGTGCTGACAGAGGCAAAGATAAAAAAGGCTGAAGAGTTATTATCGCTTGGTTTTACCCGCAGAGAAACAGCCGGAAAAATAGGAGTTGGTTATTCCGCACTATCTAAAGCAGTTCAGGATGGACGTATAAACTATGTTATATCTTCTGAAGATAGTATTTCAGATAAATCAGAACGCAGTGCTGCAGATACTAATGTAGCGGAAATATTTGGTGTAGCATGCACCAATGTTTTAGATCGGACGTTGTGTGCATTTGGTCTTAACGGGATTACGGGAAGTACTTTTCAACGCTGTAATGATGTATCAAATGCGGGTGTACTTGCTGCCTTGCCTGCACTTGCAGCTAATGGACTTTATTATCACAGCGAAGAGTGTTTCGGAGAATTTAAAGGATACTATTCTGTTCTTCATGTATTAACACTTTTAGGATTCATGGCTCTCTGCCGAATAAAGACAGTAGAGAAACTTCGCTGGGAATCTCCCGGTGAATTTGGTAAACTTATCGGCTTAGACCGCATTCCTGAAGTAAAATGCCTGCGGAATAAACTTTCAGAGTTAAGCAGTAACGGAGCTTCAGAAAAATGGAGTGAAATTTTATGCAGAAAATGGATGGATGAAGAGCCTGATTTATCAGGAGTACTTTATATTGACGGTCATGTAAGATTATACGGAGGAAAAGAAAAATTACCAAAGCAGTTTGTTTCCAGACAGAAACTCTGCCTCAAGGGAGTGATGGATTTCTGGGTAAACGACAAGCTTGGGCAGCCATTTTTTGTTATTCGAAAAGAAATAAATCCCGGAATGCTGGAAGTTTTAAGAAATGATATTGTTCCGCGTTTACTTGATGATGTTCCAAACCAGCCTACAAAAGAAATGCTTGAAGCTGATCCGTATCTGTACAGGTTTATTCTCGTCTTTGACAGAGAAGGATACAGCCCTGAATTTTTCAAGGATATGTGGGCAAAGCACAGGATTGCCTGTATCACATATCACAAATATCCCAAAGAGGACTGGGATAAATCTGAATTCGAAGAAATTACAGTTGATTTAATCAGCGGAGAAAAAACTAATATGAAGCTTGCAGATCGCGGAACTTATATCGGAGATAAAAAGAAGGGATTATGGGTGCATGAAATAAGAAAACTTACAAAAAGCAATCACCAGACAAGTATAATAACAACTGCATTTTCGCTGCCCATTATGCTTACTGCAGTACTTATGTTTGCAAGATGGTGTCAGGAAAACTTCTTTAACTACATGATGAAACACTTTGCTATTGATTTACTTAGCGATTATTTAAAGAAGGACCTTGATGTCACCGAAACGATAGTTTCTCCTCAGTGGAGAGCCCTTGATAAAAAAAGAAATTCTCTTACAGGAAAACTCAAAACCCGAAAAAGCAGATTCGCTGATTTCACGATTCATCCAAAAGCTGAAAACGATTTAAAGAAATACAGAGAATGGGAAAAAGTAAAGACTGAATTAGCTGAAGAAATTACAGTAATTGAAAATGAGCTTGAGATAAAAAAAGAAGAGCAGAAAAATACACCGAAGCATATAAATGTGGAGGATTTGCCCGATGAGTATTCATTCAAAGCTCTGTCATCAAGCAAAAAACATTTAGTTGATACTGTTAGAATGATCGCATACAGGGCAGAAACTTCCATGGCTGCTGCAATTGCAGATAAATTCAAATCATTTGAGCAGGCAAGAGCTTTGCTGAGAGAAGTGTTTGTTACTGAAGCAGATTTAATTCCTGTAGAGGAAGAAAAAAACTCTATATGTAAGAATTCATAACCTTCCAACAATTGCAATGGATAAAAATATGGACTGCCTGCTGGATATCATAAACCAGGCAAATGTGAAGTTTCCTGGAACTAATATGCTGTTAAGGTATCAAAGGCTTGGAACAGGAAAATCATGCCATCAGTAAGTGTTCCAAGTCAAGATCCCTGAACATACTGGGGAAATCATTTTTGGGCTCCGGGATATTGTCTTGATACTGTTGGTATAGATGAAGATATGATAATAAAATATGTAAAGTATCAATCGAAAAAAGAGGATGAAGAACAATTAAAATTTAAGTTTTAACGAATAACTTTAATAGCGGGGGTAATTTTGTAATTATCCACTTTAGTGGCTAATTGAAACTCCCATATAGGGAGTATAATTAATGCCACGTCCTATGGGCGTGGTAGTTTACTAATCCGTTCATAAATTTTATTGAAAATTAAACCCGTTTTTAAGCTACATTCTATTATTTTTGCAAAATCTGTGTCAGGTACTCCTAATAACAGGTTGAAATAATTGTTTTCAAGCATATCTTTTATATATTCCTTTTAAAGTGTTTTTGTGATTATAAGTTATTACAATATAACACTTTACAAAGGAATAAAAAAGTTTTTCCTTCGTGGTTTTCGTGAACTTCCATGAGAAGGTAATTGTCAAGTAAACAACGTGATGTTTTTACAAATTTCTATCTGTCCTGCTTCCATCCGCATTCTTTTTATATGGCTGCCACACCGATGCACATTGGTATCCGATAAAGGTGCAGCTATCTTCGTGACGAATTTATTTATAAGCATTGGCTTTGCTGTATATCCACAACACGAACCGCAGTCACCGGATCAGACATAAAAATTGTATACTCTACTTAACGCTATTAACTTTCAATTCCTCCTGCTATCATTATTCTATTATTTACTTGATTACTCTTCTGTTTTTATTAAGCTGCTTCTGCTATACTTTTATTTTTCTTATTTTTATTACTATTTCTCAAAGGATCATATATTTCGCCTGATTTCCATAGACTGTGCATAAGTACTGCCAGTTTTCTAGCCACAGCTACAACGGCTTTGCGTTTTGTAGCTTTTCCTCCTCTTTCGGCAATTCGTAAACCGTATCTCCTTAAATCACAATCCTCACCAAAAGGACCTAGTATATAATGAGATGCACTGACAAGTATACTGCGCATGTAACAATTTCCCGACTTTGTGATTGAAAGCTGTTTATCTATTTCACCTGACTGATCCTTTTTTGGAACAAGACCTAGAAAGGCACCTACATCTCTACTCTTAGCAAAGCGGCTATGTTCTTCAAGAGTAAGAATAAACGCAAGTGATGTTATAGGACCAACTCCTTTAATTTGCTGAAGATGTATTGCTTCAGGATATTTCTTTTCACATATTTTATTTATACGTTTATCAAACCGTTTTATCTTTGTAGTAAGTACTTCTATTGTTGATATCAGGTCCTTAAAAATAGGAGATAATTCTTTGGGTAATACCGATAAAACTTTCTTTGCAAATGCATCTGTGCTTGAGGATGGAACTGATATACCCTGACTTTTAAGCAGACCTCTGACTGTATTTACAAGATTAGTCCTGCAACCAACAAGCCCATCACGACACTTAATAATATTTAAATCCTTATGAGCTTCCATATTTCTATGTTTTATTGGGTGTAGAAGTTTTGTATCAAATCTGGCTATCCTTGCCAGCATTTCAGCATCTCTTTTATCACTTTTATAATCAGTCTGCCATATTGCACGAAGTTTTCTTGGATTGCCTACCAATACTGTAAAACCCATATCTCTGAGTAAATGATATATCCAGGGTGAATGTGTGCCGGCTTCTATAGCAATTTTTACTTTCGACGGAGTACTGAATTCTCCAAAATAGTTTTCTATTGAATTAATATCATTTAAAACAGAGAAAACTTCAGTTATATTTCCACTTATCGTGTCTAAAATACAAATTTCGTGTTTTTTGTTTCCTAAGTCCATACCAATAGTTAATTCTGTGTTGTATTGTTTCATGGTTAACCTCCATTTTAAATTTGCACCATTGCGAGTGCGTTAATAACTATTGAAGATTATAGCTTATTATATAATACTTCGTATTGGAGGTTTACCTTCTCATACTATCTTCGTGGTTAAATTTACCTTTACAGATAAGGTCTAATTAGTGAGGGTTTAATAAGCTTGTGTGGTATTGCAATTATTCATTAAATCGAATATAAACTATGATTAGAGTTTGAATAAAGCATGAATATGATTTGCAGTGCCTTGGCGAAGTTCGTTAGATTGAAGACGGGTCGCAGCTTTCTCTAGGACTGTATCAAAAGTCATTTATGTGATACGTTTTTGTATGAGTTCACGACTTTTGTTGTGCGTAAATAGTATTGAAAAACATATCTAAAGCTGTGAACTCATACTGAGTATTAGACTTCTGATATAGTCCCTATGAAAGCGGAACCATGTTTCCGCATTCCATAAAAGCTAAATATGTAATAAAAAGTCTCGCTAAAAATTGCAATAATAAATAATAAATCAAAAAGAGAGGGTATTTATGCAGGACTATTCAAAAGCCGGAAGAATTAAGTTATCAATTATAGCTTATTCATTAACGTTTATTACGGGCATAGCGGTATCGTTGCCGTTTGTTGTAAAAGGGTCAGTTGCTCAGGATTTTAAAAATAATTTAGCATATGTAGGCTCTGTTTTTCATTGTTCATGCTTGGTATGCTATTTGCACAGTTATCAAATGGATTCATAATTAAATTTATATCTCTTAAAACAGAAATATATTTAATTACTTTATTATATCTTTGCTGTATGGGAGCGATGTATATAGCTCCTTCTGTTAATATGCTTATACCGGTTCTTTTGGTTTTAGGTTTTGTTTTTGGTGCGCTTGTAACTATACCTTTCTATATAATTACTCATAGTTTTGAGGGACATCAAAGGTCTATTGGAATGAATCTGCTTGATCTGTTTTTTGCTATAGGATCGTTTTGTTTTCCAATTCTTGCCGGACAGCTTTTAGCCAGACATTATGACTGGAAATCCTTGTATGCAATTGTGATTGTTGTATGGGCTTTTATTGCTTTTGTTCTTATATTTACGAAGCTTCCAAATGTTAATTTGCATCATACGGATAAAGGAGAGGTTGCAGAAAAATTTTCACCCTGGACTTTTAATGTGTACTTAATAGGGTTAGCTATATTTCTTGCATTTACTTCCTTTATGGGATTTAATTACTGGGTGGTTGACTTTTTAACAAAATATCTTAGTATCGATATAAAAATTGCAGCTTTAGCCCATCTTTCGCATACAAAAATGTAACATTTTTGTCATTGAACTCGAAGATTTTCAAATCGAGAAATTGTAAAAATCAATGTAACAATTTAACAATTAGATAGATGTGAATATTTTGGAGTTTTTAAAGCAATTTTGTCGTGCCTATAATAATAAATCCTCTTGTATTTTTATTAGTTCCTGTAATTTTACCAGTGTAGAAATATTCTTAAAAATTCATAAACTTTACGGCATTTGCCGGCAGATAAGAGAAAGGTAAAAATGTATTTCAGGGTTAAGAAAACTCCAGGCGGTGAAGTACTTCAGCTCATCGAAGCCTATCGCAACAGCCTCGGTCACAGTCAAAGCAGAACAGTAATATCTCTGGGCAGAGCAAGAATACCTGATAAATCCTGGAAACCGATAGCTAAAGCGGTAGAACACAAACTTTATAACACCTATTATGAAACCGATACTCTTTTTGAATTTGAATATACCCAAGCCGAACAAAGCTGGATTGACAGAATTTTGCGCCTTATTGATTTGAAGGGGGGCTGGAAGCCGAATGTAAAACAAACAGAGAATAAAGATACTGATAATGCAGAATCAAACATTCAAACAGAAGAAGATGTAGAAAAACCTGAAATTGTAGATGGGGTTGAAATCGAGAATATAGATCATTGTAATGATACTGAACTCGGTGCAGAACTTGTAGCCTTACATGCCTGGAATGAACTTGAAATAGAAAAATTTCTTAAAACTTTGGGATTTAATCCTAAACAGTGTGCCTGTGCTGCTGTTTCAGTAATCAACCGGCTGGTAAAACCTTTAAGCGAACATGCACTTGCCCAGTGGATTTCAACAACCTCGCTTCCCGAACTTATCGGCTCTGAAATACTGCAGGGAGGAGATGATCCCTACTATAGGGTAAGTGACAAACTTTTTAAGTTTAAGGATCAAATAAAAAAACATCTTATATACAAGGAAAGAGAATATTTCAATCTTGAGAGAACAGTTCTGCTTTATGATTTAACCAATACATATTTCGAAGGTACGGCTCTTGAAAATCCTAAATCAAAACGCGGATGTTCAAAACATAAACGCAATGACTGTCCACAAATAGTTGTAGGAATGGTTTTTGATAATAACGGTTTTGAAGTTGGACATAAAATTTTTGAAGGTAACCGAAATGATGCAACAACTATTACCGATATGCTGTCAGAATTGAAAAATGCTGTTGGGCAGACAGATGATGTTCTTCTGGATACTTTAAAGCCAATTGTTATTCTTGACGGAGGGATTGCAACAAAAAAGAATTTGCTTTTGCTAAAATCTGAAGGATTCAGTTATCTTGTAAATGATAGTCGCCGTGGAAGAAAAAAGTATAAGGATGAATTTTTAGCTGATGAGAAAACATTTACAGCTATTTCGGGAAGAGAAGATAAAACAAATGTTCTTGTAAAACTCATTTCAGATCCTTTTAATGAACAAAATGGTACAGAAGACAATATTGTGCTATGCAAGAGTTCCGCACGCCGGGAGAAAGAATATGCAATATGCTCAAAAATGGAGGAACGTTTTGTTGCCGGTCTTGAAAAAATCAAAGCGGGCATTGAAAAAAAAGGTGGTGTAAAAACTCCGGAAATTATTCAAAGGCGAATTGGTAAATTGCAAAAACAGTTTTCCAGAGCCGCAAAATACTATAATGTAGAACTCAAAAAAACAGAAGATAAAAATGTACTGAACTGGACTTTGGATGATGAAAAATATGGAATTGATGATGAACTGTTTGGATGCTATGTAATAAGAACCGACAGAAAGGAATATGATGAAAATGAAATCTGGAATCTTTATATGACACTTACAAAAGCGGAGGACGGATTTAGAATGTTAAAGTCAAATTTCGGAATCAGACCGAACTTCCATAGAATTGAAGATAGGGTGGATGCTCATGTTTTTATTACAGTTCTGGCTTATCATTTACTGCACTTCATTATGTACAAATTCAAACAGCGTGACGATCATAGAAGCTGGCCGACAATCAGAAGGATATTGTCTACACATTCGTATTCCACAATTAAAGTACCAACAAATTCAAATCAAATACATAGAATCAGAAAAGCAGGCTTGCCTGATGAAACCCAGAAAGATATTTACAGATATCTTGGCATTGACTGGAAAAACCTGCCCAAATCTCATGTGGTACTCAACTGCGTGAAAAAATAATTCTTGCTCATTGAAAACTTTTTGTCGTGCCTTAATTTTTCGGTTGTTGACTATCAGGGAGTTACAAGTCAAGGTGCGAAACTCGGGTTAGGACTTTCTTTTTTCTGGGCCTTTTATGGGATAGGATGTTTAGTGGCAAGTATTGTGTTGGTAAAAATGAAAGTGAACAGTTATATAATGCTTTCTGCATTGGTTGCACTTATTAGCTATTTCCTTATATTTTTTGCAGGGAATGAAGTTGTTATGCTTATTTCAATTTCTTTGTTGGGCTTAGGATGTTCTACAATATATGGGTCTTCTATTTCATTTGGTACGCTTTTGTTAGATAACCCATCCCCCAGGCTGGTAAGCTTTTTTATCACTTCTTCAGGACTTGGTACCTATGCAGGAGAATTCTATACCAGCTACGTTCAGGAACATTTTGGTGTGCCAACAATTATTGTGTTAAGTGGAATTTTTATGCTGCTTGTCTTTCTTATAATAGCTTATGTTTCATTTACAGAAAGAGGCAGCAATAGACATTTTAAAGAATTATAATATCTTTTAGTTATTTCCTTAAGCTTCCGGCAATTTCTCTGAAATATTCCGGAAGCTTTCGAGTTTATATATAAATACAAATTCTACTATATTACCATTTCTGTACACTGGGGCCTGAGCCATTAATTCATATTTTTCGAAATATTTCATTAACCTTTTTTCCGGTGGTAGAAAATAATGACTGGTTGTTATATATAATGCATTTTGCTCTGGTTTCAAACCACCTCTTTCAGGGGTAATCCAATAGTATTCGTGAATGTTATCTATTGGTCCGTATGCAAGTAATTTAACATTATTTGGCCTGGCGACATAATAATCAACATGTGCAGCAATAAACCATTGACAGCCAACTAAAGGATAGCTTTTGTATTCAGGATATTTTTTAATGAAGTTCTTGTAGATATCATTGATTTGATTCCAACCGTACATATCCAGAGTGCCTTCGAGTCTGCCAAGTCTGGTTTCCCATTCCTGTGGCTTTGGTACCGGTGCATAGTGTGTATATTGAACACCTTTTTTAGGGGTATAACTTCCGGGGATGAACCATCCATTTTGAACTACTGCAACTGCTATCAAACCTGCAGCAAGCATAACATATGCATAAATCACAGGAAACTTTAGAGTTTTTAATTTAGAATCTAAATATACTCCGGCAAGAATGAAAAGATAAACATAAGATATTCCTACCCAGTGCGGGAGCGTTGCACTATATAAAGAGATATATAGAACTGTTAGAATTAATGGTAAGCTGCAGACTAGAGTGTAGCGATAAAATTTTCTGTCTACGAAATTTTTGGCTTTGAATGAAAATATTGTGAAAAGAATAATAATGAAATTAATAGGATTGTAATAGCCTATTTCCCCTCCGAGTTCTCTTAGAAAATATAATGGTTTTATATCTAAAGAAAACAGTGATACTCTATCGCCCTGATATGTATAGGTTATGAAATTATGTTCATAATTCCAGTAAAAAATCAGGCCTATAAAAATTATTGGGAGCAAAGCTCCGATATACATTATAATTTTACTGAACCAGATTCTGTTAAATAAAAGGATATACAGAAGAACACCAAGACCTAAATAAATACTTTGTACTTTTGAATAAATTGCCAGTCCAAAAAATAAAAATGCAAGCCATATGTGTATTTGTTTTGCTTTCTCAGGTGAAGAAGGTATGAATTTAGCAAAAAAGTAAAAAGAAAGAAGAGCAAAGAATACCATTGGACTGTCAGGTTGTATTAATACTCCGCAAATCACAGTTATATAAATGCTTGCCGTAGCCAAGTATGCAGCAATAAGGCCGGCTCTTTCATTTTTAAAATCTTTTCCCATCAGATAAATGATATAAACAGAAGCTGTGCTTAGAATTATTGAACCTAATCTTATAAAAAACTCACTGCAGTAAGTTAAGTTAAGAGTAGTCAATTGAATTAGGAAACCAACCATAGGAGGATGGTCAAAATGGCTTAGTGCGGGATAAAGTGCATATTCCACATAGTATACTTCATCGTTACCCAAACCAAGTGTATAAGCAGCAATTATTTTTACTATTGCCGCAACGAAAAGAATTAATATTAATTGAGTTTTAATATTGCGCTTTGCTGTTTGCTCCATTTATTCACCATCCGCTATTTTTATTTATCTTATTCAACTGATTTATAAACTGGGTATTTTCCTGATTTATGTTCTTTTGCAAATTCAACATATGCAGCAGCATGTTCTACATTATGATCGTAGCTTTCAGGAGGAAGTTTTCTGACAGATCTGGCAGGTATTCCTACAACAAGACTATTATTTTCTACTACCATATTTTCTTTGACTACAGCACCTGCGCCGACAATAGCTCCTTTTTTAATGTGGGCCCCGCTTAAAATAGTTGCACCCATTCCTATAAGGCATCCATCTTCTATTGTGCAGGCATGAATTATACAGTTATGACCGATTATAACATCATTACCTATTATTGTTGACATATTTCTGTCAATATGGACAACTGTTCCATCCTGAATGTTAGTACGCTCTCCAACTTCAATTACAGAGTCTTTCTCATCGCATCTTATTACAGAGTTATACCAGACTGAAGCATCCTTTTTAATTACTACATTTCCCATTATTCTTACGCCTTCAGCAATAAAAGCGGTTTCATTTATTTTTGGCTTATTATTCATCATGCATTTGCCTTTCTCGTTTTAAATAGATTTTCAGCTTTACAGTGTAATTCTGTTATTTTTCTGGAAATAAATTTTTGAATATCTTTTTTCTCTAAAATACCTTCAAGTTTATTTTGTTGATCTACAACTACCAGGTAATCGCAGTTATGATGGCTTAATTCTTCATTAGCATTTGACAGTAAAAGAGCTTTGTTGTAAAATTTTTCGATAGGCTCCATTAAATCGTGAGCTAACAGAAGATCAGTGAGTTCAAATGCCAGGAAAGAGTTTTTCAGGTTATCTATTGTTATTATTCCCAATACCTTTTTCGCTTTAGTTACAACTGGAAAATATAAGTAATTGCTCGTGCTGAATATGTTCAATATTTGTGCTATTGGCGTGCTTTCGTATATAATAGGAATATCTTTAGAAAGGATATCATTTATACTGTTTTTTCTCAATAGATCTTCTTCTGAAACACTTAGGCCTATTTCATTTCCTTTAGTTACAGCATATTTTACAAATGGAGGTCCAATGAGCTGTACAATAAATGTCGTTGCTGTTACTATAATTACCATAGAATTTCCTAATGTTCCTGAAAATTTCTGTTCTGCTAAAATTGATAAACCGATTGCGACTCCTGCCTGACTGAAAAGACAGAACGGGAGATATTTTTGAACAGAAACTGGTGCGTCCCCCAAACGAGCACCGATTGTTGCTCCCAGCATTTTTCCGACAGTTCTTGATAAGAGATATACCAAAGCTAGAACTATTGTTAAAAATGTCATATTGCTTACACACAGATTTGCGCCTACTAAAACAAAAAAAAGTGTGAATATTGGAGGTGTGTATCTGCCTATTATATCGAAAATTTCCTGACTCTCTTTTACTTTTGAATTAGCGACAATAACTCCACAGGCCATAGATGCCAGAAGCATATCAGCTTTAAATGTTAACGCAAGTCCAAGAGTTAATATTATCAGTCCCAAGGAGAAAACCAAAGTTTTTTCTTTCTCTATATTGCTTTTGAATAAGAAGTTAAGAATTAAACCTGCAATACAGCCGATTACTACAGCACTAGTCATTTCATAAACAGGTTGAAGTATCGATATGAGAAAACCTGAACTTTCTGAGCCGTTGAGAATTTTTGATAAACTTGCCGAAAATGCAAATAATATCAATGCTAGAGCATCATCAAGTGCGACTATACCAAATACTGTACTCGTTATTGGTCCACGAGTTTTGTTTTCCCATAATACGTCTGTTGTTGCGGCAGGTGCTGTTGCAGAAGCTATAGAGCCTAAAAGCAAAGCAAGGGCAATTGAAGTAGAGAGCTCTCCTGTTAAAATGAAGCTGACAGTAGCGACAAGAATAGATACTGTTACAAAGGCGGTTAGTCCTTCAAACATTAAAATATTCAGGAATTGTTTACCGTATTTTAGTAGAAAATCCTTTTTTAACTCTCCTCCAATCATAAACCCTATAAGTCCAAGTGCTAGATAATTGAATGGTCGAAGATCTGTTAAAACTCCTTTATCGATTAACCCCAGGCCGGTACGCCCAAGAATAATTCCAATTACTACATATCCTACCACACTTGGGAAACGTATTTTTGTAAGAAATGTACCACCTATAGTTCCGCCGAAAAGGGCTATTCCAAGAAGTAGAAGAATATTTAAAAAATCTTCATGTGAAGTTATATAATGAATCAAATCTGTAGCCATTTTCTATTTCCCTGTAAATAATTTAAATACTTCTGAACTGTTTTCTGACTTGATAACTTTGGTGATATTATCATTTTTTTTCAGTAATGAAACAATTTGTGAGAGTATTTTTATATGTGTTTTATGCTGCTTTTCTCCGCAAATAATCATTACGATTAATTTTACCGGTAAATTATCTATAGATTCGTAATCTTTAATACCATTTGGTTGAACAGCTATTGCAATAATAGGTTTATCTATACCGGCAATGCGAATATGAGGTATTCCTATACTAAGACCTATGCCGGTACTCATTAGTCCTTCTCTATAAAAAATTTTTTTTCTAATAGAAGTAATGTCTTTTATTTTTTCTTCTTTATTTATTAAGTCTATCAATTCATTTAAGGTTTTCTCTTTTTCTGTATATTTTGAGAATGTGATTAAATTTGGTTTTATTATTGTACAGATATTCAATTTTGTACTGACTCCTATTTTTTATACCGAAGGTATTTTTGTTTTTGGCTATAACTCCTATTAAACGAGTTTGTTTTATATAAACTTTTTCGAGAATCAATTAGTTTTGGGTATACTTCGATATTAATTTTCATTTCTTAGAGAATAAACAGCTTTAATAATAAGGCATATTGCCATAATTAAAAGGAAAGTTGTTGCAATAACTAGAGCTAAGCTTTCATTTAAATTATCAATAAATAGCAAAACTAAAGCCCAACAGCTTGTTATAAGCATAACCAGCATTGGAATAAGTGCAATCCAGAAGTTTATTTTTCTTTTTACAAGATAAAGTGTTACTACTAGAAGTGTTAATGATGCTAATAATTGATTAGAAGCTCCGAAGACAGGCCATATTTTATTCCCGTTACCGCTGAATGCCAGATAGCCCGAAATAATTACAACAATAAAGGTTGCTGCAAAATAGTTGCTGAAAAATTTTGATGTTTTTGTTTGAACTTTTTTTGATTCTTTTGAAGGAATAAACAGTTCCTGCCAGGTAAAACGAGCCAATCTGGTGGCTGTGTCTAAAGTAGTAAGCATAAATGCAGAAACAGTAAGAGATATAAATGTTGTTCCCAATTTATAAGGTATTCCAAGTTTTGATGTAATGCCTGCAAGACCATTCGCAAATGCTGTTACCGGGGTAGTGTTGCTTATAATTGAATGAAAACTTTCAGGAGTTAAAACTGCTACGCTTACAATTGCAATTAAAGCTAATATTCCTTCTACCAGCATTGAACCATAACTTATAGGTAATATTTTACTCTCATTGTTTAGCTGTTTTGAAGTTGTACCTGACGATACTAATGCATGAAATCCTGAACATGCACCACATGCTACAGTTACAAAAAGCATCGGTACTAAGTCAATATCATGCCCGATACTTGAACTATCCCAACCTACAAAAGCCGGCATATTAAATTCAGGTGCAGTAAAAAAAATTCCTATAAAACATACGATAAGCATAACATATAAAAGATATGAGTTTAAGTAGTCTCTTGGTTGAAGTAGAAGCCAAACCGGTAAAATTGAAGCAAGAAAAACGTAGATAAGAAGAATTACTATCCAGATTTTAAATGTTATACCTGAAGAGATTCCTAAAATAGAGGACAAATCTAAAGGAAAATAAATCCCTATCCATATAAAAAAGAAGAGCAGGGGGACAAATATTATACTTCCAAGCAATATTGAAAGGCCTTTCTTATACACTAGATATCCAAAAACAGGTGACATAGCGATAAATAAAAGGGATGATGTTGCAACTTGAGGAGATGTTGTAAATATTTTAGCAACAAGTATCCCGAAAATAGCTACAACAAGTACAAGCGCTGCCCATGAGAAAAGCAGAAAAATCTGACGTCCCCAGTATCCAAGATAATGTTCTATTGCATACCCAATCGAATGCCCGTCATTGCGAACAGAAATGAATAAGGCAGAGAAATCATGAACTGCACCAATAAAAACACAGCCAATAAGAATCCATAATACAGCAGGTCCCCAACCGAGATAAACTGCAAGAATAGGACCTACAATTGGGCCTGCACCTGCAATGGAGGAAAAATGGTGGCCAAACAGAACTGTCGATTTTGTCGGAATGTAATCTAGGCCATCTTTCAAGCTGTTAGCTGGAGTTTTCCTATTTGGATCAATACCGAAGAGGCGTATTAAATATTTACCATAAACAAAATATGCTATTGTAAAACATATGATACCAACTAATAATAAAATTGTTCCGTTCATTTTGGCTTCTTATTGATTAATAGCTTTAATATCCAGGCTGAAAACCATCTGGTTTGAGAATTATTAATATTTGTAAAGTAAATGTTATTGCTTTTAAAATCAAAGCAGTTTATAATGTCTCTTTATAAAAAGTAATTCTTTTAATCGTCTTTTAGCCATAAATTTTAACCATAAGAACATTCGGAGGTAATAGTATGGATATTAAACCTATGGATTTGGCAAAGTACATTGACCACACAATATTAAAAGCTGATGCCACTGCAGCTGCAGTAGAAAAAATTTGCAAAGAAGCTGATCAATATAAATTTGCATCAGTATGTATTAATCCTTTTCAGGTGCCGCTTGCAGCAGAACTTCTCAAAGATTCAACGGTAAAAGTTTGTACTGTTATTGGTTTTCCTCTTGGAGCTACTACTAAAGAATCTAAAGCTTTTGAAGCAATAAAAGCAGTTGCTGATGGAGCTGATGAAGTTGATATGGTATTGAATGTTGGCGCGATGAAAGCTGGAAATTATGAGTATGTGGAAGAGGATATTAGACTTTTAGTAAATTCTATTCCAAAACATATTTGTGTAAAAGTTATTCTTGAAACCTGTTATCTAACAGATGAAGAAATTGCTAAAGCTTCAGAGCTATCTATGAAAGCTGGAGCTGATTTTGTGAAAACTTCTACAGGGTTTGGTACAGGTGGTGCAACAGTAGAAGCAGTAAGAATAATGAAAGGTGTGGTTGGTGATAAGCTTGAAGTTAAAGCTTCAGGTGCAATTAGAGATTATGAAACTGCTAAAAATATGATCGAAAACGGAGCAACAAGACTTGGTGTAAGTGCCGGTATTGCAATTGTAACTGCAACAGAATCAGAAGGTTCAGGTTACTAAAATTTCTGCATAAATAAAATATTAAAGGTCAAAATATTTTTTGTATTTTGGCCTTTATCTTTTTGTATAAAAATACTGCAACCGTATTGGATGCTTATTTTAATTAAATAATTCTTTTTATATATTTGTCTAGTCAACCTTCTTTATGTAGGGTTATGAGTGCTTCTACCACTTTTGGGTCAAAATGTCTTCCTGATAGTTTCTTTATTTCTTTAATAGCAATATCCTGCTTCCATGGTGGCTTATAAGGTCTGCTTGAAATTAATACATCAAAAACATCTGCAACAGCCACTATTCTGGCTGCTAAAGGAATATCATTTCCTTTTAAACCTTCAGGGTAACCACTTCCATCCCATTTTTCATGGTGAGCTATTGCTATTTGCCTAGCTTGTACAAACCATTCGTGATCGCCAATGATTCTGGCACCTATTGTAGTATGCTTTTTCATTGCATTATATTAGGCGGAAGTTAATAATTCAGGCTTTAATAATATTTCGTCGGATATTCCGATTTTTCCAAAATCATGCAGAATGCTGTCTATTCCTTTGTTTTGCTTTTTTAGGTGGAATGCCCAGTTCTATTGCAAGTTCAGTCGTTAGTCGCTTGATTCTCAAAATATGCCCATGGGTTTCAGGATATTTATATTCAGAAGCGATGACTAGCATATGTATCGCGTGTTGGTGTGCGAGTTCCATGGTTGATTGAGAGTCTTTAAGTTCTATAGACATCATTTTAAAAGATTTTGCCAGAATTCCAATTTCATCTTTTGTCTTTATGTCTATCTCTGTTGAAAAATTTCCTTCGGTTATAGCTTGTGCAGCCTTACTTATCGAAGTTATCGGTTTTGAAATTAGCCTTGAACCCCAATTACACAGTTGGCGAGCATTTTTAACATTTTTTTCTTTTTGCCAGCCTCAAAAAATTTTTAATTTCTCCTAAAAGCGCAAAATATGTGGTGAAGATAATATGGGATAAAATTCAATAATATACTTGTAAATAAGGTAAATAATAAATACCTGTAAAGGTGAAGATAATAAATTTTGCACAGTGAAGACGGAGATGAATTATGTTTGCCAGAATACTCAAATCGAAAAAGAAATACGGCACTTACGAATATCTTGTAATCAGTGAGTCAGTAAGAAGTGAAAGCGGTAAGTCAACAACCCGCAATATAGCAAATTTGGGAAATATAAATAATTTCGACAAAAAGCAGGTGAAAGATTTAATTAAAGGCCTTTCCAGAATATTTGAAATAGATGATTTTACAGAAACCGATGATCTGCGAATATCCGAAGTGCTTGAACACGGTACAATATTGCTCTGGCGTAAATTCTGGAATGAACTTGGACTAACATCTATAATAGAGGACAGTATACATAAATCAGAATCAAGAATAAAACTCGATGCTGTCAAATATATTGAGATGATGGTTGTCAACAGATGTATATCACCTTTGAGTAAACTTGCAACTTCACGCTGGCTGGAAACTGCTTCCTACAAAATAATGAAGAATTACAGTACCCTTAATTTTGATGTTGAATATTTTTACAGAAGTATGGATTATCTTCTGAAGGTCAAAGATATTGTTGAGTACAAAATTTTTCAGAATCTTCAGAATCTTTTCAGTATAAATGTGAAGTTGACTTTTTATGATATTACCTCCACCTATTTTTATTCAGACAGCTGCTCATTATCAGCAAAGGGATACAGCAGAGACGGACGCCCTGAACTGGAACAGATAGTAATAGGTGTAGTAACAAGCTATGAGGGATATCCGATAAAGCATTATATTTTTTCAGGCAGCACCAAGGATGAAAAAACCATAGCGGAAGTAGTCGGGAATTTAAAAAAAGAATATAATATCCAGGAAACAGTTTTTGTCGGAGACCGGGGTATGATAACAAAACTTAATATAAGGGAAATACTTGAGAGAGATTACGATTACATAATGGGCGTCAGGCATAAGCAGGAGGAAAAGACAAAAATATTTTTTTCAGACAGTAAGCTTTTTTCCGGGAATATTATTGAATATAACGGATTGAAAATAGCGGACAGGATTATCTCTGTTAAAGATTTCATTATTAAAAAAATTGAATTAATAATTAAGGAAAATGAAATTAAAGCAGACAAATGTAATGTGGATTCTATTATTTCCGGTATCAGAAAATTAAATAACAGTGTTGCAAAAATTAAATACGCCGCATTCAAAACAGATATAGAAAATATTGCCGGAGCAGAAAATAAAAAGATATGCAGAAAATTATTCAGTGTTATAAAGAAATATGAAGGAAAATATGATAATCAAACCCGTTTTGTTATTTGCAGGAATGATTTAAGAGCATCTGCTGTCCGGAGGAAAAGACAGGCAAAGCTCAAATCGTTTGAAAAAAATCTGGTAAAAATCTGCAGCGGTAAAAATGTAAACGAAGCAGTTCGACAAAAAAGTATCAGCAGACTTTTTGAAGGATATAACAGACAGTATAGAAATTTTTTTCAGTTCAATGAGGAGCAAAACTTAAAAATAAAACCTTTTGAAATTGATAAGAGTGTGCTGGAATACGAAGAAAGGTTTGACGGTGTTTTTATAATCACAAGCAATAGATATGATATTTCGCCTGTAGATATTATAAAGTCATATAAAAATCTCCAGGAAGTTGAAACTCTTTTCGAAGACCTGAAACACTTTGTCGATATAAGACCGGTAAGGCACTGGCTTGAAAATAGAGTAAAAGCACATGTTTTTATTTGCATACTGGCACTGTTGCTGAAAAGAGTTTTTGAAATAGAATATCTCAAAGGTAAAGCTGTAACTAAACCTTTGGAAGAGATTGCAAAATCAAAGATTGTCTGCTACAAAATCCCTAAAACTGCAAGTCCGGATGAATATAAAGAATTTCCTAAAGTAACAGAGATTACTTCGCTGCAGAAAAAATACTTTGAACTCGTCGGTATTAGAAATCCAATGGATGTGGGAAATTATACGTGGTGAAGAACAATGAAAGATCTTTTCATTGACTATTAAGGAGTTACAGATACGAAGTGTTTAATTAAGGTTGTAAGATATGCCAATGATTTTAAAAGAGTTTATACCTGTCTTAAAGAAGGATGGAATTTATAGGAATTTATATAAAATTAAAACGGCAACAGGTCTTTCAGAATCTCTGATTGAGGAATATAGTAATTTAATTGAAAGGAAAAAGGAAAATAAAGAATATTTGCCTTTCTAAAAAGCTTAAAAACTACCCGGGAATAGACCCTTCTGGAAATAGACCCGTATTTCAGTTGAGTTGCCTACGGCATTTGCGAAAACTGCATTTCCAGTAACTGCAAGAGTCTTTGCGCCGTTTACCGTTGAACTGAATGTCACTCCTGAGTCTATGAGTGTAGTATTTTCGTTTAACATTATCTATCGTTGTTTTTACCTGTGTTTTTACCGTCACTTTTTCAGTTTTAACCACGTTTTTTAGGATAGTTTTTAAGTAGTTGCTTGGTTCGTAATATGATCAGTAGCTATGGTGTAATTTATTCAGTTCAGGCACAAATTCACCGAACTTTATACCGAACTTTTTCAGAGTAGTAACTGCAATAAAAGAGGATATCAAACTTTGATTTATTCATTGCATAAACATGAAAAAATCATAATTATTCAGTCTTATTTCGTGATTTTAGCCTCATTGTCGTTCTTTTTAGCTTTTGACGCTCGTTGTCGTTCTTTGCCTCTTAGTTTTGCTAACCTGAGTTATGCTTAAAGATTCAACAGACAATTTGCTGTAATAGATTTTTTTCTAAACGTATAGAAGGTTTTTTAATTTGTAAACAGTATGCAGCTAATCCACCTAATATATTAACCATGCAATTTAAAAAGCTTCTATGTCTTGAGTGTTCTATCTGAGAAATATTCTTCAGTTGATCATTTATTGTTTCAATTATATATCTTTTTCTTAGCAGGATTATATCTATCAAAGGTATAAGGTTATTTTTCATTTTACCTTTAATTGTATTTATGAGCTGAAGATCTTTTTTCATAAGCGAATCAAAAAGTTTTTTGGAGATATATCCTTTATCTCCGAACAGTTTACCAAATAAACTACTAACCATTTGGGGTACAGGTGTTCTATCATCCATATTTCCTGCAGAAATATAAAAGGCAAGTATTTCACCTTTATCGTTTACGACAAGGTGAAGTTTAAAGCCATAAAACCAGCCAATAGAGGATTTCCCTCTTTTTGCTGTGTCTTTGAATACCTTGTTTCTTGGTATTCTTATATTAGCACAAACTGAAAGTTTTGTTGAATCAACATATGAAATACCTGTACATTTGCCTCTTTGAGAGTATACAAATACTGTAAGGGGAATCAGCATTGATGGCATCAGTGCAACAAAACGTTCATAACTGATTAGATTTGGAAAATACTGTTTTAAATTTCTCTCTACATAATTCTTATAGAAGTGTTTAAATGTCCTGTAATTTGACTGATGAAACAAGGTGAATATTGTCATACGTTCGCTGAGAGTAAGTTTACCAGATCTATTTCCTGAATTAGCTCCTGATTGAAGAAGAAATTTATTCCACTGAAACTCAAAATCTTTACAGAAATCATCATACTTGCAAAACATCTTAGTGAGGCACATATTATTAACAACTCCGTAATTTGTAGGTTTATTTTTGTTGTGATAATTTAAACTAATCTACATATCTGCGGAGTCTAACCAACTTTAATATTTCTTATCCATTATTAATGGCTAAATAGATTAGTCAAATATAAGCACAAATTTCAACCTAGAGTGTTATTTTTCCTTAAAATCCTGTATTAATATTAATTTTAAAGTTATAATTATTAACAGAGAAACTTAAAATATAAAATTATATTCGTCATGATTTAATCGGAGATAATTATGGCTATTAAAAAAAATTACAAAAATGAAAGCGGCTTTGCTATTCTATTAACGCTTGGTCTGATAGCTTTAATAACAATATCCGCACTTTTATATATCTATACTTCATCAATGAACAAGAAAACTGCAAAAAATTATAATAATTTAACAACTGCACGGATTCTAGTTCAATCAGCAGTCAATCGTGCATTAGGCTCTATGAAAAAAAATAGTGGAGTAACAGCTGACTTTTCTGAAGTATACACGCATTGTGTTACATATACTCATGGCTCTACAAAATCACAAGAATACTTAATAGATTTAATGCCTACCGAATTTGGAGGAATCAGTTATTATGACGAAGATCAATTTCTAAATTCCAGTGACTCTCCAAGCTGGCAATATTTTCCGACTAATATCAGCAAAAGTCCCGATAAAAAAATAATAGGAAGAATTGCCTATATAACATTAGCTGATAATGGAAAAATCATGCCTTCAGCCGCAGTTGATTCAGGACTTAATGCATACAATTACAACCAGACACATACTCCTGGAATATGCGCTGCTACAGAATATGGATCTCCAGCGGCTCCGCCATCAGCTATAAACCAAACCCCTGTTACAAGCATAACCGCCGATGGAACACAACTTGTTGGAAGACCTGGAGTTGATGTTAGTGAAATATGGCTGGGCAGTCTTGGAACATTATTAAGTGATACAAATCTTAAGAAGCTAAGTTCTGACCAGGCAAATCCGGCAGGTAAAATGCCTCATGGTAAAGACTGGGGTAATTCAGATCAATTTTTAGAACTTTTAAATATTAAGAAAGATGATGAAATAAACGAGTTTAAAGAATATTTCACATTTGGCAATCCTCCTGATCCTGAAGTTTTCTGGGTAGATAATGATCTGGACGAAATAAAAACTGAAGATGAGCTTTTTCATAGATTCAACTTAAAGAGAAGCGATTGGAGCAATATAACAGTAGACTCAATAAAGGCTTCACCAACATTATACAGCACAACATATAATGAAGGTGTTATAACTCCTATTCCATGGTTAAGGAACTGGAAATCATCAGGAGATATGGGAAGCAGCACTAACTGTAAAAACCAAATTATTGCCAATTTAATTGATTATTGTGATAATAATAACGAAGCAACAACTGATAACGAAGATAATCCCACTTATGTAGGATTGGAGAAATGCCCTTATATTAACGAAGTACAGATTAATTTCTACTCTGAAATTACTTCCTTAGACTTAGGAGCAAGTAGAAAATATGATGTTAAAATTAATCCATATTTAGCAGCAGTTGAAGTTATTAATATGTACGACTTACTAACTACTGTTTCTGATGGACTATATTCTGTAAAAGCTATTATTACTATGGATTGGGAATTTTCTATTGCAGGAGATATTTACACTCGAACAGATGGAAATTTTGATACTGTTACTGTTCCAATAACATATGCAAGTGCTTATAGATATTCATATGACTGGAGAAGTTTTTCAGATGAAAGCTGGCATTCAACTGGTTCTGTTAATACAAATAAAACTCTACCAGAATGTATAATAGATTATATAAAGATAAAAAATATTACAGTTAAACTTGTTAATTACTCTGATGAAACATTCTATGATTTTGCTAATATATTAAATACAGATATTACTATTACCGGTATTACAAATGGAAGTACCACTAGGTATCATTCGCATGTTGATGATCCAAGACAAAATTTAACTATTAATGACTGGACAGATTCATCATATGCTGTCGGCAGTGTCTCAAATTCATTTGGTTCAATAAATAGCATTTGTAATCCAAACCCAGAGGGAAATACTGACAACGAACCAAGTGCAACTGAACCATGGGAAATATCAACTGCATTTATAAGAAACGATATTATGAAATCACCATGGGAACTTGGAGCCATACATAGAGGAAAAAAATGGCAAACAATTAATTTAAAACTATATAACGAAACAGAGGGAATGAATGGTGGTGGAAATAGTTATACCGATGGAGATGCTAATATTTTAGATCAAATAAAAATGACTGCCAATACTGAAACTTATGGAAAAATAAATGTTAACTCAGAACTTAAAAAGGTTTTGAGTGCGCTATTTTATGGTATTTGGTCAGGAAGCGGTTATAACGAACCAGGAAATCAACCTGCAACAGAAATGATTGATTCTAGTGAATCAGAAACCTTAGCAAATGCTGTAATTAATGCATACAGTTCAAGTTCAGGAGAATTTAAAACACGGGCAGAAATCTTAAGGCAAACCGATGGTGTAACTGATTTTTGGGATAATACACTTTGGTTATCAGCTCCACAAACCAATGACGCAACACAGGAAGAAATTATTGGTAAATTTATAAACCTAACTAAAGCAGGTTCAACTAACAGTATAATTATTATTGCTGTTGCTCAAACAATTAATGATGTCGGAGGAGGAAGTACTGTAACAAGAGATATCAATCAAAATGGTATTATTGATGCAGGTGAAACAACAACTAATTGTCAATTTGGAACATATGATCAATATGCAGATGAAATAACTTCAACTCAAAAGGCTTTTGTTGTTGTTTACAGAAATCCTGCAACTAATGAATTTAAAATAGGAAGATTTGAATATTTAGATGAATAAAGCTGACAAGAAGCCAGCTTTAAACTTACATCCCACCTTCAGATAAAATTCTTTGAAGTTCAACCTGAAATTCCTGAATATCATCCTGACTTGGTTCGCCTGTCTGATTATCTAGACCGAGACGTCCTGTCTGATCAAGAATCCACTCAGCCTTTGCACCTGAAGCAAAATTAACAGTACCGCTTGCTAATGCTCCGGGACGTTTTAGACGACTTACTTCAACAACTGTTTTTCCTGCATTGTCAATTGTTTTTTCTGCTTCTTTTTTCTTTTCTTCTTCAGCTTTTTTTGCCGCATTCTCAGCTTCAACATCTGCTTTCTGCTTTGACCAATCAACTTCTTCTAATTCTGCAGCTAAAAGTCTTAAATCAAGAAAAGTCATTTTAACATTTTTTTCTGACTGAAGTTTTTTTTGAATGTCTGAAAGAGAAACTCCTTCATTCAAAAGTTCAGCAATATAAAATTTTACTTCATTACTAGCCATAAAAATACCTAAACTAATTATTAATTAAATTTATAATCACATTACATTTATTAATATTGGAAGATTATAAAATATTATATATAAGAAATAAGGCAAGAATTATAATCAAATTTCTTGTGTATCAGTCAGCCTAACGAAAAAGAATCCTGTAAAGAAATTAGCAATTGCTACAGGATGAACACTTAGACTCAAATCAACTATCCATCCTAAATGTAAACCTACCTTCCAAAAATCTCTTATTCCATTAGAATAAGGTTTATATTGATAATCCGGAATATTGTAACCGTTTTCTAAAACAACATATGGTTTAACATAGCCAAAAGTATAATCAGTCGCTGAAATCTCATTCTTCCAGCAAACATATCCAACAGTATGCCCGCTATAATATCCACCCCCATACTGTCTGTTATAACCATTTTCAATAAAATATCTATCTCCATAGACTGCACTAAACTGGCAATATTCTGTCATAATAACTTCACAGCTAGCTTCAGGCCCAAATCCAAAACCAACAGTAATAATATCGGTTAAATCTAATATTCTGTTAGGGATATACATTAGTACAACATGTAATAGACTCTTTTTAACTTCTTTTTTCTTATTATTCTGATTTTCAAGCTCAATTTTTGCTGCTAAAAGCTTATTACTTTTCATTTCTATATCATTTTGAAATTGCTGTTGTAATTCTTTTTTAGTTTCCTGTTTATTTGTTTTACCTGAATTATTAATCTGTTTTCCATTTGATATATTATTTACGTTATTCTCTGCAGCTGTTAAAGTTAATAAACTTACAACAAAACAAAAAAATATAGAAATTATTATTTTTCTCATTTAAATTCTCCAGCTGGTTAAATATAGATTTAGTACTAAAAACTAATGCTATTTTTGGGTAAAATAAGAATAAAAAAGATTTAAATATATTGCATTAAAAAGGTTAATTAGCTATGCTTAATATGTATATATTTTAATGTATGTTTTGATATATATCATTACATTGTACCAAGTTATTTAACATTTTTTCTAAGTAAGCAAAACAGAATATTAATTATAATTTTTAACAAGGAGAATAAATATGCTTGAAGCTCTTAAAAAAAATCCTGCTTTTAAAGGACGTAAAGGACCAGTTGTTCTTTGTATAATGGATGGAGTTGGTTTTGGTAAATATCATGAAGGAGATGCTTTTTTCAATGGATATACCCCAAATCTTGATAGAATGCTAAATGAATGTCCTAATACTCAACTTAAAGCTCATGGAACAGCCGTTGGACTTCCAAGTGATGCAGATATGGGAAATAGCGAAGTAGGTCATAATGCTATTGGCTGCGGCAGGGTTTTTGCCCAGGGAGCAAAACTTGTAAATGAAGCTATTTCAAGTGGAAGAATGTTTGAAGGCGATGTATGGAAAGAACTAATAAATAATTGTAAATCAAAAAATTCAACTCTTCACTTCTTAGGACTCTTTTCAGATGGAAACGTTCACAGCCATATCAACCATCTGAAAGCAATGATTGAAAAGGCAAAACAGGAAGATATACAGAAAATTAGAATTCATATTTTACTTGATGGCAGAGACGTACCTGAAACTTCTGCGCTCAAATATGTTAAACCTTTTGAAGAATTTCTTAAAGAAGTTAAAGGTAATTATGATTACAAAATAGCTTCCGGTGGCGGAAGAATGCAAATAACGATGGACCGCTATGGTGCTAATTGGGATATGGTAAGAAAAGGGTGGGATATTCATGTTCTTGGCAAAGGTAGAAAATTTAAATCTGCTGTTGAGGCTATTGAAACCTTAAGAAAAGAAACAGAAGCAATTGATCAGGATTTGCCAGGATTTGTTATATGCGATGACAATGAAAATCCTGTAGGAAAAATAGAAAATGGAGATGCTGTTATCTATTTTAATTTTAGAGGTGATAGAGCACTTGAAATTACAGCAGCATTTGAAGAAGATAAATTTGAACACTTTGACCGTTCTCCCAGACCAGATGTAATGTATGCTGGAATGATGGAATACGACGGCGATTTACATGTTCCTAAAAAGTATCTTGTTAATCCACCGGCAATAAGCAGAACAATGGGTGAATATCTTTGTTCTACAGGTTTAAATTTAATGGCAATCAGTGAAACTCAAAAATATGGACACGTTACTTATTTCTTTAATGGAAATAAAACAGGAAAATTTGACGAAGAACGTGAAACATATATAGAAATTCCTTCTGATATCATTCCTTTTGAACAACGTCCATGGATGAAAGGTGCAGAGATAACTGATAAAGTCATCGAAGCAATAGAAAGTGGTAAATATGACTTTATTCGTTTAAATTATCCTAATGGTGATATGGTAGGACATACTGGAATCTATGAGTCAACTATAATTGCAATTGAAACCGTTGATATGTGTGTTCAGCGTCTTGTAAAAGCTGTACAAAAAGCTGGTGGAATAATGATTATAACAGCTGATCATGGAAATTGTGATGATATGTATCAACATAATAAAACTGGTGATGTTTTAAAAGATGAAAATGGGCATTTAGAAGCCAAAACAAGTCATTCATTAAATCCTGTTCCTTGTATTATTTATGACCCTGATTACCAAAACGATTATAACCAAAAGCTTACTTCAGACCTAGGAATAAGTTCTATGGCAGCAACATGTATTGAAATGTTAGGTTATATTCCTCCGGAAGATTATACTCCAAGTGTAATCAGTAAATAAAATATTTAAATAACAAATAAATGTTTATTAAATAACTACTATAAGGTTTAGTCATATTTTTATTTGGCTAAACCTTTTTTATTAAACGGAGAATAAGATGAAAAATCTATTTATAAAAATATTAATAATACTAATTATAGTTTGTAGTACCTTTAATCTTAAAACAAAAGCTTTTTCTGAGAAAAGTTACATGTCCCAAAAGCTTATATCTCAAATTCATCGTTATAATACTGCTGATAGAATTATTGAATCATTATATGACATTAAGAGCAATTTTATAGGATTAAATGAAAATGATATAAAAGACATTACACCAAAAATGTATTTAGCTAAATCACTCAAACGCTCCAAACAATTAGCTAATGAAATTTTCTGTCTAAGAAACCTTTTCTATAAATTCAACCTTTCAGAAATTACAAAAGCAGAAGCAAGAAAAAGAGTTAACAATATAACAGAAGATGTTATAAAATATAGACAGGGTATTTATCAAAAAATAATGATTGAGAAAGTATGTTTAGATTCCAAGAATTGGCATAATATATCCAACTCAATGAATGAAATAAGAAATACTACAAGTTCAATTCAAGAAAACATTCAAAAAATTCAATTGAATAGATAGAACATTAAAAAAACTAATAAACTCAAGTATTATTTAATTACATTTTTTATTACTAGTTTCCGTTTGTTGAAACTATAGGTTTAGGCTTATGATGAGCCATTGTCCGCTCTGCTTCAAGATGAGATAGTTCTTCTAATGATTTTCCCTTAGTTTCAACTTTAAATATAAAAGTTAAAATAAAAGCAAGAAAAGAAATTACGCTCATACCAAGCATTGTAAAAAATATACCAAAAGTATTCATAACAGATGGAAGCAGAAAAATACCTAAAAGAGCCCCAACTTTAGCAAAAGAGGCTGAGAATCCGTGTGCTGTTGCCCTAAGTTTTGTTGGAAAAAGTTCTGCCGGAAGTATGAATGTTGTAGCATTTGGTCCCATATTCATTAAATAATTATAAATTATAAAACCAGCAAACATTAAATACAGATATAATGAACCTGTTTTGGTTAAACATGTTGCAAAAGATATTACCAGTAACCCTACAGTCATACCAATAAACCCTGTTAGTTGAAGTTTGATTCTACCTAATTTTTCAACTAAGAGAATATTTGTAAGCAGTCCAATAAAAAGGAAAGTATCAATAATTGCAGCACCTTTAATTGAAGTAATATCTTCACTAATAAAATCTACCCCTTTGCCTGATATAACTGTTGCTATAATTGTAGGAGTAAAAATACCCACACCATATGTAGCAATATCCATTAAAAACCATGGCACTGAAGCCAATATAGTCTGCCTTAAATATTCCTTCTTAAAAAGTGAAGAAAAAGGTAATGCTTTTTTAGGAAGTTTAATAAGCTTTTTTTCTTCTTTTATAACCATTTTATAAATTGCTTTTTTAGATTTATGGCTCAATTGAGAAATAGTTCTGATTGCAGAAGCCTTATGACCATTTTCAATACACCATCTTGGACTTTCCGGAACTGTCATTCTTAATATACAAACTACAGCAGCAGGTAATGCACCTATAGCTAGCATCCAATGCCAGGCATTAACTTTAGGATCTATTGTTAATACAATAAAACCAATAAAAGCTGCAGCAAACATACCAATAGCCTGAAAACTAAAAGCGCTGATTAACATTCTTCCTCTTATTCTTGACGGCATAAATTCCGAAACATACGATGCACAAATAGGATAATCTGCACCTATTCCTATTCCAAGGCAAAATTGAAATATAATTAGTATATATAAATTTGTAGATAAACCAGCAAGTAAACTAAAAACAGCCACTATCAAAGCATTAAGCACATAAAACCGCTTACGTCCCCAAATATCCGCAAGACGTCCCATAAAGGCTGCACCAAAAACAGTTCCTAAAACTACACCAGCTGCAATTATTCCCTCGAGTATAGAAGATGGTTCATATTGATGTTTTATTAAAGGAAGAGCAATACCAATTGAAAACAAATTAAAACCTTCAATAAATATTCCCATTGAAGACAATATCCATATTCTCCAATGAAGAGGTTTCAACCTTACAGCGTTTATTGTAGATTCAAGATTTTGAGTAGAATGATCCATTTTATCAGCATTTTTTGTAGATTCGAGATTTTGAGTAGATTGATCCATTTTATCAGTTCTTTTTATGTTATATTATTTTAAATCAGAATATATTATAGACAATTACTTTCTATTATAATATTTTGTTTAAATAAAACAATAATATTTTGTAAGAACTAACATAATACTAATAAAAGGCTTACTAAACAAATACTTTTAATCTTTAAGCCATATAAAAAAATCACTGAATTTATAAATATAAACTTGAGATTTTTAATAAGTTTAGAAATATTTTCATTATGAAAATCTGATGTTTTTTTTATTGCAGAAAAGCCTATTTTGCAGGGTTAAATTCCCTGAAATAAAAGAACAGGAGAAGAACGATACTTTTTCAAGTCAGATTTTTTAAGCGTACCCTTAACGGTGCGCTTTTTTAACATACATATATAGGGTAATTGTAAACACTGGATATATCCGGTTTTGACTGAGCAAAACCCTCCACTTATAACTTATCTGATTATTTTACCAATAGTAAATTATAAGGTATGCGACTTATTTAATGGCTTCCCTCGTTCCAAATCTTTTATATTACTCAAGTGTTGCAGTTGATTTTTGTACCAAAAATCAGCTTGCCACTTGATATGACTGCGTCATATTTCATTCATATTCAACATTATATTTGGAAATTCCAAATACAGATCCTAATGTAATTGATCTATTCAATAAATCCTTAAAAATTTCATATTCAACTGAATTAAGGAATTCATCAATAGAAATATATTTTATACCGCCGAGTTGTTCTCCGATGGTGGTCAATATATACTCAAAGAGGATAAACAACTTATCCATTGTCAACAAATTTGTATATTCTTCCTGAAATTTTTCAAAAAGAGTTCCCATAGACTTATGATTCTCATTAAATTTACAGTCAGCAAGTAGTGCGTGTGCAATAAAGACACATGAAGTATGTGCGATTTGAGCAGAAAAATCATTTGCATGGTATTTGCCAAGTCCTAACAGTTGCTTCATTTCTTTGAAGCCAATTTCAATATTCCAGCGTATTGAATATGCTTTAACAGCCTCAATATAATCCAGATCAGTTTTTGTTGTAAGAATGGCTACCCATTTTTTGCATCCATGATATCTGCTGAAAAATATTTTTATATCACCGACATTTTTCAAATAGCAGTTTACTATACAATGCTGTTGAATTAAGCATTTATGCTTAATTCAACAGCATTGATTGTTAATAACTTTTTATTAGTGTAAAAATTCACATATTTTTCATCAAAAATCCGATAAAACGGCAAACCATACACTTAAAAAATTTTATTTTGATACATTCTTTCTAGTCTCTGTATTTTAGAGAGAAAGATGTAAACATTATTTATATCAAATTCAACTATTACGGAATAAGTTTAAATATCTTTTTAGCAGCAAGAGCAATTATAGCAAAGAAAATATGACACTCTACTTTTTGCTGCCCTTTAACTCTAATATTTTCAACACCATAATTATCTTTTAGCTCAGAATTAACTCTTTCAGCAGAACTTCTTTCATTATACCTGACAGATTTCGCAGGATCCATTTCTTTTTTTATTCCTCCTCTTCTGGGATTATTATCTATAACAGGAATTCTGTTGTTCTGCTTTGAATAAAGGTGTATTTCAGGTGAATCATATGCTGCATCCATCAGATCATATAAATTGATAATACGTTTTTCACTCATCTGCGAAAGCGGTATAGCTACCTGGCTATCATGTAATGAGGCAGATGTAACAACAGCACTGACAGGTATATCACCATCAACACAGTCTAAATGCAGTTTATACCCTTTCCATTTATAAACTTTGCCATTAGAGCCTTTCTTGGAACCCCAGTCACATCCTTTAGGAAGATCTTCCAGGTTAGCATCAAGATTTCTCTAAAGTTGAAGCTCAACCCGCTTTGGTTCTTTAGGCTTTTCTTCTCCTTTTTTAGGACGACCAGGCTTTCCTTTTTTCTTTTTAGTCGGAGTATTTTTACGGCAGGGCTTCTCTCGCCCTTTAATGCTCGTTGCATCTGTACTTTTATGACCGAAAAGCTTTTCTCCAATATTTCTGCATATACTGTTTTCATGTATTTTCTGTGCTATTTTAAATTCAGAAAACAGCTTAAAAGCTCTAGAAAATGTTGCTTCAGAAGGAACCTCATTATAACTTTCCCATCCGCATAATCGCCTAAGACTGGGATTTGATTTTATGAAATCAATCAAACTCACAGTATCTGCAATACGAAATATAGGCTTAGCTATAAAAGCTTTTAGTAGGCTCAACCGACTGGAAGGTTTTCTACCTATTCCGCACCAGCTTAAATTATCAAGGAACATATCAGGTCTTAGAAGTTCTACTGCTTTGATAAATTCTATCTGCCTGGAACTTAACTCGCCTAATTCTTCTTCAAGGTCTGGCAAAAGCCAGTTCTGTATGCTATTAAATAAACATGAAAGATGTTCCATTTAAAACTCCTGTAGTTTTTGCTATTTCTATTTTTTTGTTTATATAAAATAGCATGGAACTCTTTCTCTTAACTCAGTTTTTATTAAAAAGAAATTATTTTCTTAGTTTTGAAATTACCTCTTATGGATTTCTAATTTTATTGATTGTACGAAAAACTAAAACATAATATTATATAAAATAAGTTTACTGCAAAATAATTATTAATTAAGAAGCAATTAAGGAGATATTATGAGTAAAGAGCATTCTGTTACTAAAAAGTCAGCTAATGGTTTAATACTCTATTTAATAATTGTATCTGCATTAGCAGGAACCCTCTATGGATTAGACATTGGTGTAATTAATGGCGCATTGCATTTTATTAGAGAAGAAATGCATTTAACACCGGTAGAAGAAGGACTTATTGTTGGAGCTGTCCTTTATGGTGGTGCTATTGCAATTGTAGTTACTGGTTTTCTTTCTGATATGTTTGGAAGGAAAAAGATGATAATTCTTTCTGCCATTATTTTTATTATAGGTGTTTTTTGTACCTCACATTCACATGAATTTGCAACATTATTGGCAGGTAGGCTTATAATGGGAATTGGTGTAGGAGTTTCTGCAATTCTTATTCCTTTATATCTTTCTGAATCAGTACCTGCACAGATTAGAGGAAGAGCTGTAGCATGTTATCAACTCTTTTTAACAGCTGGAATTTTTTTAGCATATGTGGTCGGTTGGGCTTTTTCTTCAACAGGAAATTGGCGTGCAATGTTTGATGTACTTGCTATTCCTGGAGCAATTCTTTTCATAGGTTCTCTTTTTATCCCTGAAAGTCCTGTATGGCTTTTTATGAAGAAAAGAGTTGAACAGGTAAAAAGTATTCTGGGCAAGCTTCATGGACATGAAGAATCTGAAAATATTTTTTCCGAAATGACTAACCTTTGTGAAGAACAGAAAGGTGAGCCGTTTTCCGCAATATTTAAAAAGAAAGCATATATTGTACCGTTTGTTATTGCTCTTTTTGTTGCATGTTTAACACAGTTAACAGGTGTAAACTGTTTATTACAATATGCTTCTACAATATTTACTGAAGCTGGAGTTCAATCACAGGCTAGTTCTAATTTACTTAGTATGTGGTTGGGGTTTGTTAATTTTATTATGACAATAATAGCTCTTTCACTTATTGATAAGCTTGGTAGAAAGTTTTTACTTACAATCAGTACCGGGGGAGTTGTTATTTTCTTAGGCCTAATGGGAGTGGCATCGTTAATGAATGCTTCCAGTTTTAAAGTTATTCTGATGGCTGTAAGTATGTATGGTTTTGCAATGAGCTATGCCGTAGGTATTGGTGTAGTTGTATGGCTTGCAATGAGTGAGTTGCTTCCAAATAAAATACGTTCAGTAGGTCTTGGTATATGCTTATTCTGTAACTCTATGATATCTTCAGTTCTGGCTAATGTCTTTCCAGTATTAACTGAATCAATTGGTTATAGTGGAATCTTCTTTATGCTTGCGGGATGTTCTGTTGTATACTTTGTAATAGCTGCTTTTATAATGCCTGAAACTAAAGGAAAAACAATTGAGGAAATTGAAGAATACTTTAGGCATAAATAATAAGAGAGTAAATTATTCTAATAATTTTAGCTTTAATTGATATTTTTTAGAAGAAGTGGTTAGTAAAAAAATAGAGGTTTGGCATGGTTGGCAAATATTATCCCTGTAGTAACTACTACACTTTTAGCAAAGAATATGATCAGACTTTCTTTGAAAATATAAAGAAAAGTCAATTAAGCAGTATCAGGTGATGCTGAAGTTAAAGTAATAGTAAGCGTCAATTAGCTCCCATCTTTTAATCTTCTTTCACAGTGTTAATTTTATAATATTTTTGTAATGAATTATTAACATTTTTGAGAGAGGTTCAGTAATGGCGAATCATAAATCCGAGAATATTATCAGGTGGAAGCATGAAGTATCTAAGTGGTCGGCATCAGGTTTAAGTCAGCATGAGTACTGTTGTAGGATGAATATACCCTGCAGCACATTTCATGGCTGGTACAGCAAGTTAAAGAAACTTGATGGAGAGGTAGCACCTGCCGCCAGCAATAATTTTGTCAAGATGAAGTTTAATAATTCAAGTCTATTATCTGAAGAGGTTCAGGCAGATTCATCAGGAATTAATATTTCTATTGGTGGACATATCAATATTTGCCTTAGCAGAGGATTTGAAGTAAATGAATTTCAGAAAACAGTTAAAGCATTACTGGAGGTGTTATGATCAATATTAGTCAATCATTAATATACTTATACGATAGGCCTGCAAATATGCATATGAGTTTTGAAGGTTTAAGCGGATTAGTAGAATCAGCGTTTCCCGGCAAACTTCTAAGTGGAAGCTATTTTGTTTTTCTAAACAGACTTAAAGATAAAATTAAAGTATTAAGATTTGATGGTGATGGTTTTGAAATTTACTATAAGCGTCTTGAAAAAGGTAGATTTATCATAGATGACAGAGGTAGAACAGAACTTTCAAGACGAGATTTTTTAATGCTTTTTGAAGGTATAAAGCCCAGTAGTCTGGATAAAAGATTCAACTTGAAAAAAGTTAGCTGAAATCTAAATTTTGAGTGTAAATAATACTGTTGCGCTGTATCTTTTTATATGGATGCAACAGTAGAACAATCAGTTAAAACAATAGAAGAGCTTGAGAGTAAAAACCGCTTTCTGGAAGCCGAGCTACTTTGTCTTAAAGAACAGCTTGAGTGGTTTAAGAGACAGGTGTTTGGGCAAAAATCAGAGCGTTTTATAGATGAATTTCCTCCTGAATTGCCTGTACTTCCGGGATTGAATATTCCAGAAAAAGATGAAGCAAAAGTAGGGTTGAAGGTAATTCCTGAGCATAAACGTAAAAAGAAAAGCAAAAATAAAAATCAGTATAAAGTAGAGTACCCCGATACTCTGGATGTCAAAGAGGAAGTAATAGGCGCTTTGCGCCTGATATAACAAATTTGTTGTTTATAATTTAAGCTGCATTATCTTTATGATTTCTTATTCCTATTATACCAAACACTTTTTGAACTTCTTTTTGGATAAAGTAATAATGCTTATCTAATTCAGAATAATTACTCGGTTTTCTTCCATGGTGTAGTTTTCCACCATTAGCTAATAAAGGGTAAATAACTTTTTCACGTAAAATCAAAAGTGCAGCGATTTGTCTGATTTCAATATAGTTGATTTGATATTTTCTGGTTCTTTCCTTTTTAGCTATTAACCCTTTTGAACGGAATTTTCTTAAATCATATCCAGCGTTTCGTACTGAATATTTATAGTAGTCAGGAAACAGTTCTTTTACTTTAGTCACAAGATCAGATGCAGTAAAGTTGTCGCTGACAGCAGCTATTTGTATAAGTGCCTTTGCAACGGAACTAATGCGATCTTTATTAAAATCAAGCCCGGAAATACGAGTACCGTTAGTTATTGATGGCTTACACCAGTTCTTTATAGTTTCATTATCAATAAAACAACTGTCAACTGCATCAAGTATGTTCATGAAGCGTTCAAGTATTTTTTTGAGTTTTGCAATTATTTCGGGCAAAGCATCCAGTTTTTTGTAACATTTTAACTGCGAAACATTATGAGCAATTGATTCTATGCGTAGAACGTGCTCGCCTTTAGAATACATCTTAACTGTAAGTTTTCCAAAATGTATTTTGAAAACAGTAAGATTATACTTATGGTTCTCGACTACACATTCTACTTTAAACCCATTTTCTAATTGTTTCCTCTGAGGACGTTGTCCTGCACCAAAAATAGTACTTACCTTTTTTATATTGAGTGGAGTACGGGTTCGGTCAATTACTGAATTAAAAACCTTTTCCATTGTTCCTCCACGCTGAAAAAGAAGATTACGGCTTAGTTCTATTTGACTAACAGAAAAACTGTAATTAAGATTAAATGGTTTTTGTTCATTGTGATTAAATAAAAATATAAGACATGCACTATACTCAAACTGAATGAAAATACAGTTGCATGAGTTGTAATATCCTAATACAGCCTATATTGATAGATATGAATATCCAATTAACACTAGACGAAAAAATAAAACTTGAAGCACAACATAAAAAAGAGCGAAACAGTAAGGCCTGTGACCGTATAAAAGCTGTGTTGCTTTCATCCGAGGGTTGGTCTCAATCACAAATAGCTCAGGCATTAAGAATTCATGAAACAACAGTAACAACTCACCTTAAAGATTATTTGGATAATAAAAAATTGAAAAATGAAAGTGGCGGTTCAAGCAGCCTGTTGACTTCTGAACAAACTAATGAATTAATAAATCATTTAGAAAAAAATACCTACCCAAGCACTAAAGAGATCATTGCATATGTTTACAATGCTTACGGCATAAAATATACTCAGCAGGGAATGTATAACTGGTTAAAGCATAATAGATTTTCTTATAAAGCTCCAAAAGGAGTCCCACTTAAGTACAATACCGAAAAGCAGGAAGCTTTTAAAGCAGAATATGATGAAATAAAGAATAACCTCAAAGAAAATGATAAAATATTTTTTATGGATAGTGTTCACCCAACTCAAGCCACAAAAATCACATTAGGCTGGATAAGGAAAGGTGTTGAGAAAATGATAGCTACAGTTGCAGGCAGAAGCAGGATAAATCTTACAGGAGCAATAGATTTAGAAAGTATGTCTATTTTTACAAAAGAGTATAAAACAATAGATGGCAATGCTACATTAGATTTTCTGAGATATCTTGATGATTCAACCGCCTCTAGCGGTACCATACATCTTATTGCAGACGGCGGAGGTGCTCATACATGTAAAGAAGTTGGTGCATATCTTGGAATAAAAGATCCTTTCAATAGAAAATATTTAGAAGACTATTATCAGATAAAATTACCGGCTAATAATAAACAACTTACAGGGAGATTGAGAAAAAACCTGTATATGGTTTTGAAAAACGAACCTGAATTCTTTATAAATAAGAAAATTTTAGAGGAAAAGAAAGTAACTGCTCAAATGTTACTTGACGCTTTGCAAAAGCCGCCTCCTCATAAAAAATTCATTTTGCATATACTTCCACCCTACAGTCCAAATCTTAACCCGATTGAGCGTGTATGGAAAGTAATGAACGAACATGTAAGAAATAACAAAGTTTTTACCTCATTCAAAGAGTTTAAATCTGATGTTTTAGATTTTTTCAGAAATGAATGGGACAATATTTCTGAAACTTTAAGGTCACGTATTAATGATCATTTTGAAAAAATAAAACCAGTATTTTGAAATAGTTTGAGTATATATATCCAGCTATTGCAAAGTTGATGAATGCGCCCTTCACCTCCTAAATCGGTCATGGTCTCTGCACAAAGCTCTAATTCTGCAATACTGGATATCTTCGTAAAACAGTTTGCTTCTTTTTGAAAAATAATATTTTTATGTTTGGCCTTTCGTTCAACAAATTCATGCCCGTTAAGAATTATATTTACATTGAATGGTGGGTGTGGATTTATCTTAATAATGATTTTACCCCAGTACGGATCTATCAGATAGAAGGAGTAATGCTTTACGAATCTGTATTCTTTCGATATATTATTAATAATTCCATCTTTACGTTTTACCTTGAAAACAGTATTGGGAGCTAAACCGGCGATAACACAATAAACTCCCCGAAATTCAGACTGCTTTGGCGGTATACAGTGTTCCGCAAGTTCATGATGACGTTGCTTAGCGGAAGCATCAATTAATGGAATACAGTTAGACTTACACCAAGCCCTGACTCTACGGGAAAAACGACCTGCAAAACGTATAAGATGTGTGTCATCCAGGGTATCCTCACCAAATATATTACGCCACCAAAGACGAAATCCACCTGGAGATTGTATCTGATAGATATATGCATTAAGCACTAAACGGTCAACACAGTCGTAAGTGCCATCAAGTAAATCCTGAAATTTTTCTGTAAAATTATCCATAATAAAGCCCCATAGAATATTCAGATGACTTTGATTGTTTAGACTTACAGTTATATTATAGCTGATTTTGTTATCAGATTAAAGTTACAGCGGTTTACCGGTGTCATTTTTTCAGGGTGAAATCCCTGGAAAAAGCCTAGAGTCTTTCTTTTAAACTTCTATCATAAAAACGTGTCTAAAATTTTACATTAGGCTGTTTTATTATACAAAACCTGCTGCCAACCAACATCATAGATATTTATAGCACTACCCATAACTGACCAGCCTTTTTCAGTTACAATCCATCTTCTTGATCTTGGTACTTTTGCAATCATTTTATGTGCTTTGAGTTTTTTTAAAAGTCTTGTTATTTTTGCCGCAAGACGTTTTTTTTCTTTATCTGTTTTCGGATGGTCATAAAGTTCTTTTCTTATATCTTTATTTTGAAATCTAAACGAAATATAATTACCATTCATAACAGCTTTAAAAAGTTTAACTGAATCATTACATACAGGATTAAATCCCGTATATTTGATATTCTTATATTTTACCGGTTCAACCAGTAATTTTAAACTTTTAGAGTAAACGTAAAATCTGTCCATATATATGATTTATGTACAATCAGTCAATTCTTACATCAGTGTTATATATTCCTGGCTTCAGCCCATTTGTCCGGAAGTAATTCAAAGAGTCTGTTGTTTTGGTGGGTCATCAGCCTTTTGAAGATATCAGTCATATATTCAAATGGTTCTATTCCCATAGTCCTGCATGTTTGAATAAGCGAGTATATAACAGCAGCAGCTTCACCTGCTCTTTTACTCCCAAAGAAAAGCCAGTTTTTTCTGCCGAGTACAACTTTTCTTAAGCCTCTTTCAGCAGTATTATTTTCCATTCTGATATTTGGATCATTCAGATAGAGTCTGAAGTTATTTTCATATTTAAGCATATATCCTATAGCTTTTGCCAGATTGGATTTTGGTAGCAGTGTACCTTCAACTACTTTTTCTCTGAGCATTGTGAAAATTTCATCAATAATTTTAAGTTCATGTTCCTGTCTTATTTTCAGCCTTGTTTGCGAATCAGCTTTCCATGCCAGCCTTTCAAACATAAACAAATACCTGATCTTTCTCAGGACATTATCTCTGAGTTTCAAGTCAATAGATTTTACTTCTTCAAAATATCTGCGTGCATGACACCAGCATGCAGCCCGGTCAATACATGAGCTTTCATCAGCATCAAGCTTTACATATGCATCATATGCATCAGCATGAATGACACCTTCAAAATTTTTAAGAAAATTTGTTGGATAGAAATGACTTCTGTCGGGGCTGAAGGAATATATCTGATATGGAGGTGCATTGGGATTGGCACAGGAGTATATCCATATTCTTGTAGTTTTTGTTTTACCATTGCCTGGGTCAAGCATATTTACAGCGGTATCATCTGTAAATAGATAACCTGATTTAAAAAGATTATCTCTCATCTGATCATATATAGGTGTCAACTTAAGGCCAATATTCATAATAAGCGAACTTAATGTCTGCCGTGTTACTTTTATATCATGAGCTGCAAGCTTTTCCTGTATTCTGTATATTGGCATATGGTATGCATATTTTTTCAGTAACAATATGAGCCATAAATTCCGGTGTAAACTTTGAACCTGTAACAATACAGTCAGGAACAGAACACTGAACAACGCCGGCAAGTGAATTGTTTTTTACTGCGTATTTAACTGTAACTGTTCTGTGTATATAGTAGGAAGATGTTCTGTACCCAAGCTTCTCTGTAACATCACGACCTATTTCTACTAACTCTTCTCCCGTTTCAGGGTGTATTCTGTTTTCAGGAGGAATATCTATTACTTCCTCTTTGACATCCAGAGTATCGGGGTACTCTACTTTATACTGATTTTTATTTTTGCTTTTCTTTTTACGTTTATGCTCAGGAATTACCTTCAACCCTACTTTTGTTTCATCTTTTTCTGGAATATTCAATCCCGGAAGTACAGGCAATTCAGGAGGAAATTTTTCTATAAAACGCTCTGATTTTTGTCCAGACACCTGTCTCTTAAACCACTCAAGCTGTTCTTTAAGACAAAGTAGCTCGGCTTCCAGAAAGCGGTTTTTACTCTCAAGCTCTTCTATTGTTTTAACTGATTGTTCTACTGTTGGGCGAATCGAATAGAAAAAAGATACAGCGCAACAGTATTATTTACACTCAAAATTTAGATTTCAGCTAACTTTTTTCAAGTTGAATCTTTTAGCCAGACTACTGGGTTTTATACCTTCAAAAAGCATTAGAAAGTCTCGTCTTGAAAGTTCTGTTCTACCTGTGTTATCTATGATGAATCTACCTTTTTCAAGACGTTTATAGTAAATTTCAAAACCATCGCCATCAAATCTTAATACTTTAATTTTATCTTTAAGTCTGTTTAGAAAAACAAAACAGCTTCCACTTAGAAGTTTGCCGGGAAAAGATGACTCAACTAATCCGCTCAAACCTTCAAAACTCATATGCATATTTGCAGGCCTATCGTATAAATATATTAATGATTGACTGATATTGATCATAACACCTCCAGTAGTGCTTTAACTGTTTTCTGAAATTCATTTACTTCAAACCCTCTGCTAAGGCAAATATTAACAGATTCACCAATCGAAATATTAATTCCTGCTGAATCTGGTTGAATACCTTCAGATAATAACCTTGAATTATTAAACTTCATCCTGACAAAACTACTTGTAACCGCAGCTGCAACTTCTACATCAAGCTTCTTTAACTTGCTGTACCAGCCATGAAATGTACTGCAGGGAATATTCATTCTGCGGCAGTACTCATGCTGACTTAAACCTGATGCAGACCACTTAGATACTTCATGCTTCCACTTGACTATATTCTCGGATTTATGATTCGCCATTACTGAACCTCCTCAAAGATGTTAATAATTCATTACAGAAATATTATAAAATTAACACTGTGAAAGAAGATTAAAAGATGGGGGCTAATTGACGCTTACTCAACAACAGAAAGTGCATTAAGATAGCGGCTGTTTGCTGCTGTTCCTATTTCAATATATCTGTAGAGGTTCTTAATTCCTTTTGCCAGTGGATACCAACCGTAAACTTCTTCTCCTTTCCGAATTCCTGGTCTTAACACTTTAAAGTCATATGGATTATTTATAACTGTTTCTATTCGCAGTACACTTCCACTTTTGTTGTACATCTTCATCCAGTTCTTTCTTATCCAGTGCTTTATTCTTGATCCCCAGTAATATTTTTTTGAGGAATTTATCTGATCACCTTTAAAACGTCCGTCAAACCTTTTACCGACAAATGTCAAAATATCTCTCGGACCGAAGCGTCTTGTTGATTGCTCCAGTAATTTATCAAACAGACTTTCAAATTCGGTGGAATTATTAAACATTACATCTGTTGAACATTCAAACTGATCTGTGATGAAGTAATATTCTCCTGTTTCAGATATTAAAGGATTAACCTTGCGGGCAAATGCCCCAAGTATTCTACTCCATTTTATGTCGGCGAATTTCGATGCAAACTTCTGTGCACGCTCAATATCTTCAATCCAGGTAAAACAGTTATCATCCTTTTCATATTTTATTCCATGATAAGACATCCTCCTGGCCAGCCATTCATGACCGTTAACATGTATTTGTACTGTAAATGGAAAATAAGTTTGAATTCTTACATGCATGAGACCAAATATCTTATCCATAAAGTAATAATAAAGCGCAATATGCGGTATCATACTATGCTTGAGACGAGGATGGCTTTCTCCGTAAATCTTTTTAAAAGTAGGACTTGCTTCCATTGCAGATATAACACATACAAGACCGCTCTTTATATTGTCTCTGTCTACAATCATTTTTGCATATTCTTCTTTGTTATACTTTCCTTTTGGAGGAATATAAGGACGATTATACTTTTGAGCTGTTGCCAAAGCATGGTCTCTAAGTATTTTAGAATGTTTTTTGGCATAATTCGGAAAATCTTTTATTAGTATGCTCTTATGGCTTAAAAAATTTTCCATACTTTTAGAATTGCTCAAAAAATTGTAACCCTTAAAGATTACACGATCGACACAAATTAAAAATCCATGTATAATATCTTTATGTTTGTCAATGAACTTTTTCATGGTGTTACCTCATTAGTAGTGGTTAACTAATATTATAGGTTTCACCATGAAACTTTTGCAATACCCAAACCGAAACTATTGGGTTGCGGGCAAAGCCCGCCTTAGTTAATAGTGTTACAAGTTTATCAGACTTTGTCAGAAATTACTCGCAGTTTAGGTTTAATAAAGATTAGAACAAATATATGCTGAAAGTTTAGCCCAAAACAAAACTTGAATATAAACCAAAGAGTTTATACATTTTAGCTGGTTATTAAAACAGTATAAGAAAAGGGAAGTAGCTCTGTTGGCTATAAAATTGATATTAATATTTTTGTTATTATTCTTGTGAAGCCTGTATACAAAACCTTTATAAAAGATTATAATTGAGTTAATAGTTTCAAGGCAATTCTTATAAAAAGTAATAAACTTATTTATAAAAATTCTAAAAAATTGAAAATATAATTAATAAACTAAATTCTAAGCTTTCACTAAAATAATGTTTGGTAAAATATTTGAAAAATTAATTCTGAAAACGGTTTCTGGTAAAAATAAAGAAGAAATGCTGGAACACGTTATGGAGAACTTTATCGGAGAAATGACCTCTGAAGAAAGAAATGATATCGCACAAAAAATGATATCGCATTTCTTAGATGATTTAGACTTAAATACTCTGTTACCACATGTATCACAGATGATGATGCCAAAGATTCTTTCATTAATACTACCTAACTTGGATAGTGAAACGAAGAATCAATTTATTTTAAAAATGATTGAGGTTTTATTAACTCAAGGTTGCTGTGATTTGAGTAAAGATGATAGAAATATATTGAAGACTAAAATAGATAAGTTTCTGGTCGATAAAGATATTGATTTAGAAAATTCATAAAAATAATATTTGATTCAGACTCAAATACGAATTATTGATAAATAGTATTTTTTATTTCATTCCATAAGTCAAGGTATGCATTTGTAGCTGTAGAATTTTTACTGAAATGTGTTGTTGGCTGTCTATAAACTCCCATTTTTTCAATGTCAGCATTATAAGGGATATAACTTTCGAAAAACTTTAATTCATTTGTTTGAGGGGTTTTAAGAATTTCTCTATGCATGATTTTTCTTTTTTCTACCATAGAGTAAAATGGTATCAGCTTTTTCTTATCAAGCTTTGCATCATTAAAAAAGTTAACAAGTTTTTCCAGTGATAATATAGATAAAGTTGTTGGTATGGTTGGTATAATAATACTATCTGATGCATTAAAAATATTTTCTGAAAGCAAAGTAACATTTGGAGGACAGTCAAGTACTATTAAATCATATTCCTGTTTTAAAGGTTTAATTACATCTTTTAACCGCTTTTGAGAACGTTTTAAGTCATCCAGTGCAATATCCATATTTCGATAGGAAATATCTGCAGGTAGAAGGTCTAAACCTTCAAAATCAGTACCTTTAATATTTCTATCTATACTTTTACCACCTTTTAACAATTTTTTTGTACTGAATTTTTTAGAAGGTTTAATTCTAAAATAATATGATGCAGAACCTTGGGGATCAAGATCTATTAGAAGTGTTTGAATATTTTCAAGTGCAGCCAAATAAGCAAGATTAACTGCTGTAGCAGTCTTGCCAACTCCTCCTTTTATATTATATAATGCAATGGTTTTCATATAGACAATCTAATTTTGTTAGGTTATTTATTTAATTATTAAATAATTTTATATATAAGTTAATATTATCAGTACTCGCAAAAGTTTTAAAAATATCAAAAAAACTATTTCTTCTTTTTTGTTTTTCCTGATAAGATGCAGATATTAGTGCTCCAATAGTTGCTGAAAGCTCAATAGAATTTGGAGCTGAATGATTTATACTTGATAAATATTCTTCTAAATGAATTTGCTGTATTGAGTAATCATTAAATTCGCCAAGACAATCCTGAAGCTTTTTAAGCTGTGATATTAAAATGGAAATATCCTGTTTAGGAAATAAATCAGAAAAAAATTCAACTAAATATCTAAGCTTTTTGCAATCCAGTCTAAGATTATGCAGTACTTCATCAGGAGAGTTATGATTAATCTTACTACCTTTTTTTAAAACCTTTTTAAATCTAGTGAAGATGTTTTTGCAAGCCAGTTCGACAATTGGAACTAATGAGATTTGTTTATTGAAAATATCATTATTATTATCTAGTACATTTTTCCATTTATTTATAAAGAGGTCATAATTCTCAGAATTCAATAGTGTTACAAGTTTTTTATGTTCATATTTTTTTTTCTTTTTGATGTTTATAAAAAATTGATGCAGTCCTTGGTGTAAATGTGAAGGTAGTATTGCCTGGTAAATATCTTTGTTTAATAAATAAACATCATAATCACGAAGTTTATTCGTAGCACTGGCAAGTTTGGCAAATTCTTCTTTATATGGTTGAATTTCAGATGGGTTAAAAGCTATTTTTAATAGGCTAATGATTGATCTTGATCTTCTAATAGATACTCTAAAATCATGTAAAAATTCAGAATCAGTATCATTAATAACACCATTTTTATTAATTTCTAAAACTTTAACTAAAGAAGTGAATAACCTTATTATAGCTTCAGAAGTCTGCATGTTTGGATTTGATATTTTTGCTGGTTTTGATGAATAATCAAGAGGTATTATTTCATTTCTTTTAACAAGTTCTTTTATAAAGTTTTTTTGTGTTATCGGAGTCAGATAGTCTAATGATTTAAAAAGTTCATAAATTTTATTATAGTATTTACTGTAACCTTTTATTGGTTTTAAGGTAATAATTTTTAATAAACTATTTTGATTCTTATCTAAAAATGTTTCAATTAAAATTTTTGCTACAATTTTTTCTTCTTCGTCTATTACATTTAAATAGTGGCTGCAATTTTTTAAAGTAGAAAAAGGTATTATGCTTCTAATACCAATTAAATTCTTGAAAAAATTTCTAAGATGTTCTGTTGGAAAGTCTTGCCAAAAAAATATTTTTTTCGAGTGATTAAAAATAATGGGCTTAATAGTAGATTTAGATAAAATTGGCTGGAGGATATAATTTATTCCTGAATTATATAAAATAAAATCATTTTTTTGAAGAGAAGAATCAAAAGTATCATAAAAGGTTTGGTTTTTCGAAGTAGGATTTTCTTCTTTTAAACTGAAATTTTCTTTAAGTACTTTTAATATTTGTTGATTATCCTTTTCATTTATTAAAAAACTGGTTATATACATTTCTTTGCTGGTTTTTTTGAGTTTAAAATTAAAATTCAAGTAGATAATTAAAGATATAATGAATTAATAAAAATTCTAGAAATTATTTAAGATTATTTCTTATATAAATGAATACCTGAAAAAGTGAGTTAAAACTCTCTTTCAATATAGATAACCTGTTGAAGTGTAGTATATTATATTAACGACCAAGTAACTATAATTACTAACTCAACAGGTTAAAAATTTATGAACATTAAAATAGAGCAGACAAACGAAAAAATCAATAGCATTGGTGGATTAGCTTTGATTGGAAGACAATTAATGAAAATAAAATTTTCAAAAAATATCAAAAAACTACTTAAGGGAATGAATAAAAGATCTGATGCTATTTTGAATTCTGATATACTTTTATCATATATTGGTCTTTTATGTATGGGAAGCACAGCTTTTGAAGACATAGAGGAATATCGTACCAACACTGCATTTAAACGTATGCTTGGCATAAAAATTGTCCCTTCTTCCGAAACCCTAAGACAGCGCCTTGATGAGCTTGCTAAGCTTCCTGAAGTTTTTGATATACTATTGGAAATGAATTTACTTTTGATTAGAGAAACTGTTCTGAAAGAAACCTCCGTTACCGGTATGAATCTTATTGTACTTGACATAGATGCATCGCCTATGGATAATTCCGGCAGTTCTAAAGAGAAAGTAGGTAATACATATAAAAATTTTATAGGGTACTGTCCTGTTTTTGCATACATTAGTGAAAACGGTTATATGCTGAACTGCAATCTACGACCCGGTAAAGATCACTCTATGGCAGGTGCAATTGAATTTACAAAAAAATGCCTTGAGATAACAGATAGACTTGGAATTACAGATAAAATTCTCATAAGACTTGATTCCGGTTATGACGCAGCTGATTTAATAGAGGTAATCAATGACAGATGTTATTATATTATTAAAAGAAACCTTCGACAGGAATCAAAATACTACTGGCTTGATCATGCTAAAAGCCATTGTTCATGGGAAAAAATAAGAGAAGGTAAAATTCGTTATACCGGCTTTGTTGAACATATCAAACCTGCTCAAAGAGAAGACATGCAAAATATTAATGTTGTAATTGAAGCTTTTGAAACTACAATCAGCAGAGAAGGACAGCATTTGCTAATTCCTGAAATTTATATAAATACCTTCTGGACTAATCTTCCACTTGAGCCTGAAGAGGTAATTGAGCTTTATCATATGCATGGAACTTCCGAACAGTTCCACAGTGAATTGAAAACAGATATGGATGTAGAACGCTTGCCATCAGGAAAATTTGAAACAAACAGTCTTGTCCTTCAACTTGCACAAATATCATATAACCTGCTAAGAAGAATCAGTATAGATATTGTTGAATTTGAAACAGTAAATGTTTCAAGAAGAAGAATAAGGACAGTCCTTCTTAAAATTATTTATTCAGCATGTAAGTTTATTTTTTCAGGAAACTATTACAGTTTAAAGTTTGGTTTGGACAATAAGTATTACAGGGCTATAAAAATATTGTATGCAAAATATGCATAAGACAAAAAAATGGAAATTTATATTTATCGATAACTCTTAAAGCTATCGGAAAGGAGAATACTGTACAAAAAAGCTATTCTTGTAAGATTTACCAATAAAATAAAGACTGAAATTCTCAAAATTTGAAAATTTTGGTTAAAATTTAAGAAATTCTAAAAAAATATCCTGCAAAGCAACTAAATCGTGGATAAATTTTCATTTATGAAAATTATCTCACGGATTCAGGTGAATAACTTATAATTATTTTTTGTAAAAAAGGCTTTTGTCCTTATATTTATTCTTTTTGAGTTTATTTAAGTTTTATTTACCATTTTAGATATTAAAAAATAAATTATCAAAATAAAATTTCATGAAAAGGATTCATTAGAGTATGAGTAAAACGTATAAAATAGCTGTTATTCCTGGAGATGGAATAGGACCTGAAGTAGTTAATGTTGGTATGAAAGTATTAGAAAAAGTTGCAAAAAAGAACGATTTTTCATATACAACAAAAATTTTCCCTTTTGGGGGAGAACATTATTGTAAAACAGGTGAGATTTTGACTGATGAATCAATGAAAGAACTTAAAAATTTTGATGTGATTTATCTAGGTGCAATTGGATCTCCTAAGGTAAAACCTGGAATTTTAGAAAAAGGAATACTTTTAAAATTAAGATTTGAATTTGATCAATATATTAATCTTCGTCCTGTCAAACTTTATCCCGGAGTGGAAACACCAATAAAAAATAAAACTGCAGATGACATTGATTATATTGTAGTTAGAGAAAATACAGGAGGACTTTATACTGGCATTGGTGGTTTTACAATGAAAAACACTGAAGATGAAGTTGCTGTACAGTCAATGACTTATAATTATAAGCAGGTTTCTCGTTGTATAAGATATGCATTTGAAGTTGCTCAAAAACGTCCTCGTAAAACTTTAGCTCTGGTGGGAAAAACAAATGTACTTACTTTTGTTTTCGATTTATGGGAAAGGGCTTTTAATGAAATAGGTGAAAAAGAGTATCCTGAAGTAAAAAGAGAATACTACCATGTTGATGCTACTTGTATGCATATGGTAAAACAACCAGAACGCTTTGATGTAATTGTAACTGGTAATATGTTTGGAGATATTATTACTGATCTTGGAGCTATTACACAAGGAGGAATGGGAATGGCTGCAAGTGCAAATATTGATCCTACCTGCAAATCTCCTTCTATGTTTGAACCGGTTCATGGTTCTGCTCCTGATATTGCTGGTCAAAATAAGGCAAATCCCCTTGCAGCAGTGATGAGCTTAAAAATGATGCTTGATTTTATGGAACAACCTGAAGCTGCACAGGAAGTAGACAAAGCTATTCAAGCTTTAACAACTCTTGATTTGGATAATATGTCAACATCTGAAATAGAAGAAGCTGTTTTATCACATATCTAAAATAAAGTTAAATATTTATATAAGCATAAAAGCCCTATTTGTTTAATTATTAGGTTTTTATGCTTTTTTTATTGAAAAAATAAATATGAAAACAAATCTGATTTTAGTATTGTTATTATAATAATAAAGCGTTAAACTCATTAAAAGCTGTTAATTAATTATTAAAAATAAATAAATGGAGGTCTAATGTCTACATCAATTGCAATTAATAAAAATACGCCTAAAAATTCTGCTATTTTTATCTCTTCTTTATTGGTTTTAGGTAATGTGCTTGGCGTTGGAGTACTTGCTTTACCTATTTCTGCAGGATTAGGAGGATTTATTCCGGCATTATTTGGTATCGTTATCGTATGGTGTATGATGCTTTTTGCAGCTTGGCTTATTGCATATAGAATTGATGAAAATAAAAAGAATTTTGATATACCTTCATTTTTTAAAGATGAACTTGGAACAACAGCAAAATGGATTGCAATAGCATGTAATTTATTAATTCTTTATGGTGTGCTGGTTGCTTACCTTAGCGGTATATCTACAATGATGGCAGCACTATATAGTGATTTAGCCCATTATAGGTTCATTATAACAATAGTTTATTTTTGTATAGTTGTATCTTTGATAGTTTTTGGACTGGGAATAATGCGAAAAGGTATGTCTTTAATAATGATTGTACTTTGGATATGTTTCTTTGCTATGTGTTTTACAGGACTTGGAGATTGGCATTCGAAGTTATTAACATATACTGATTGGAAATATCTACCAATCTGTTTACCAATAGCTGTTTCAGCCTTTCACTTTCATAATATTATTCCAACAGTATCAAAATCTTTAGATTATAACAAACCGGCAACTTACAAAGCTATTTTTATTGGTGTTTTTTTGGGATTAATAATTAATCTTGCATGGGTTCTAGTTGTGCTTGGAACGCTAAAAGAAAATCACGCAGGAGTAACCAGTGTAATTTATGCTCAAGTCCATAATCTTACAGCTAATGTGCCGATGACAGAAATATTGCACAATAAGACTTTTGAATTTTCAGCATTAATATTTGCTTTACTTTCGGTTACATGTTCATTTATGGCTAATGGCGCGGGACTTTTTGGATTTATTACAGATTTATGTACAGATTATCTTAAAACAGATAATAAATTATTAATTAGTATATTAGCGTTTGCTCCTCCTATTATTATTGCGTTAATTTATCCTGAAATATTTTTAGTTGCTCTTTCCTTAGTTGGAGGAGTAGGTGAAGATGTATTATTTGCCTTGTTGCCTGGTGTTATTATTGTAAAGATAGCTCATTCATTTATAAAAAATAAAGAAAAGCTGGCTTTAAGCAAATGGATGATTATTGTAGGATGGATAATGATAATACTTAGTACATTTGTATTAATTTTTGTTCTTGGACAAAAATTTGGCCTGATAAATATGCAGCCGCCTAATCTCAAAATGTAATGATATGATTTTGATACAAGTTGTTTATGTACGATAATCAAGTTAATAAAAAAAATATTTTTCCTGAAGATTTTTTATTTGGAGCTTCAACGAGTTCTTATCAAATTGAGGGAAATAATTTTAATGCAGACTGGTACAATTGGGAAAAAATAAATAATATTCAACAATGTGGACAGGCATGTGATTCATGGAATAGATTTAGGGACGATATTAAGCTTTTAAAGGAGTTTAATCTTAAATCATATAGAATGAGTATTGAATGGTCAAGAATTTATCCTGCTCCAAATACAATTTGTTATAAATCTTTAGAACATTATGAAAAAATTCTTTCATGTTTAAAAGAAAATAAAATTAAAATATTTCTTTCTCTACAGCATCATACACTCCCCCAATGGTTAGATAAAGGGTGGGTTAATAAAGATATACTTAATTTTTTTGATAAATATGTAAAATTAATTGGAGAAAAATTTCACCAATATGTTGATGCATGGCTTCCTGTTAATGAACCTGCTGTAAATACTATGTTTGGATATTTGCTTGCAAAATTTCCTCCTGGAATATCAAGCCATGCTGCTGTTATAAAATCAGCAAGAAATCAGATAAAAGCACATTGCAGAGCTTACCAAATATTAAAGCAGATATCACCTGAAATACCTGTTGGTTTTGTAAAACAAATGCTTTTGTTTAAAACAATAAGAAATAATTTGTTGGATAAGCTGCTTTGGTTATATAATGATTATTCATTTAATACTACTTATATAAATGCTTTTAAAAGTGAACGATTACCTTTTTCTTTAAATAAACTTAAAGAGCTGAAAAACAGCATTGATTTTTGGGGAATTAATTATTATACCCACAGTTGGGTTTCATTTAAGTTTCCGGAGAAAAGATGTTTTAGTTATAAAAATGATATTACAAAAACACAGATGGGGTGGGAATGGAACCCAGAGGGTCTTTTTACAGCAATAGAAAGGTTGTGGAATATTAGTAATAAACCTATATATATTACTGAGAATGGACTTGCAACAAATGATGATAAGCAAAGGCAGCAATTTATCTATTTACATTTGAAATCAATATTAAAAGCGTTAAATACAGATATAAATGTTAAAGGATATTTTTATTGGTCACTTCTTGATAATTTTGAGTGGGAATATGGTTACACGCCAAAGTTTGGATTGGCTGAAGTGAATAATGAATCCTTTTCAAGAGAACCGAAGTCTAGTGGTTATTATTTGGGTAAAATTGCAAAGAATAAAGAATTATTTAAACCTGACGCAAATATATAATTAATATACTCAAATCTTCAGCCAGGTATTAAATCGGAAAAAATAATAAATAATCGATGCTGATAGTAGCAAAATAAACCAAAAAACAAAAATACATCCGATATAAATACTTGAATTTTATCAAAATCACAATAAGCTTTGTCATTCGTTATTTATTTAAAAAATCTATTATTATATATGAGATGTAGTTATGGTTAATAAAAGTTATAAAACAGGAAAACTTATTAAGTTTTACAGTGAATTTTATTTTTTAGAATTTTGTCAATTTTTTATAAAACTCCTTCCTCTAAAAGCGGCATATAAATTTATGGCTTTTTGGGGGATTCTAGCTTATTACTTAGATAAGCACCACAGAATGCGTACAATTCAGCATATGATGCATGCAGGTATCGCGAAAGACTTAAAATCAGCAAAAAAACTTGCTATGAAAAACTTTATTTTCATAAGTAAAATATGTGTTGAAATTATTGTTTTTGATAAATATTTAACTCCTGAAAATATCGGCGATCATATGGAGTGGGATATTACTCCTGAAATAAAAGAAGTTATGCATGATCCCAAAGGAATGATTCTTGCAAGTGCCCACTATGGTAACTGGGAAATTGCAGGACTTGCATCATCTGTCTTAGTTAGGCCTATTGTCAGTGTAATGAGACCTTTAGACAATCCTTTTGTTGGTAAAAGATTAAAAGAAAAGCGCATGATGTTTAATCAGGAACTTTGTGATAAAAAAAATGCGCTCAAAGCGTTATTGAAAGCTTTAAGAAAAGGTAAGGCTGTAGGAATATTAAGTGATCAACATGCAGGTGGACAGGAAGGTGTTGATACTATATTTTTTGGACATCCTGCAAAAACTCATGTAACCCCGGCATTTCTTCATTTTAAAACAGGAGCACCTCTAATTCTTGGTGTGGCGCAACGAGTAGGTGATTTGAAATATAGGTTTGTTGCACGTGGTCCATTTACAGTAGAAAAAACTGGCAATGAGATGCAGGATTTACAAAAATTAACACAGATGTTTACAACAGAATTAGAAAAAATAATATCTGAAAATCCTGAACAATGGGTTTGGGCTCATAGGCGTTGGCTTGATATTAACCGTTAGATTTTAATCCATTTAAAGTTATAATAGGCCATTTATTTTTATTAAGTCTATAATAAAGAAATCTAATATAAGCATCTGATGGATCAAGCTTTACAGCTTTAGATATAAGTTCTCTTGCTTTTAAATAGTTTTTATTTTCATATTCAAGTTCTGCTTGATAATAAAAACCTTTTGCTTTCTTGATATCTTCTGTTGTTATTACTTTAAAAATAGTATATTGCCGGTTAACCGCCCTATTATCGGATGCTTTATCCAAACGATAAAAATATCTTAATTTATCAGGTTTAAAATAGCATCTGAAAACAGGAGATTTTTTTTCTAAATCGAAAGCGGCAGCCATATATCTATTACTCCATGGGTGCATAAACTTTACGCTTTGACCTCCCATAGCCATACCTTTATTGAATACAAAATAATCAATATTATATTTTTCGCAGAAATTCATAAAATCTTTTTCATTACCATGATATAATAAATTGATATATGTTTTTACAAGGTTTCTAGTCTTTCCCAGTTCAAATTTAGGCTGAAGTAGAATTTGTGATTTTGTATATGCTTTTAACATTGGTGATAGTGTAAAATCAGCTAATATCTTCTTATTAAAAATATTAGGATTTGAATTAAACCATTCTATAAGTTTAACATCAGCTTGTTCACTTCCATTGTACTTTCTTGAAAGCTTTAAAAACCATTCTGTTTCAGCAATAATCAATAAACCAAAAACTATAATAAGAACAGCTTTACCTTTTTTACGGTAGAGCTTGCTTAGATTATTAAATAATAGAGCAATAGATACAGCTAAAAATGGTATTACTAAAGCATGAAATCTTACCATAAAAATGAAAAGAATAAAATAGAAGAAGGTCATATAAACCGGTAGAGACAGAATATTAAAGTCTTTCAAAAAATTTTTTCGAGGTTTAGGAAAGAAAAAAGAATATATTAATAAAATTATAAATAATGGAAATGTAAAATGAAATAAAGTCCAGAAAATATGTTTTGTTGCGGAATGTAAACCTGGAGTCCACAATATTCGTGAATCAAAATCTAATAATTCAGGGTTAAAAGGTTTTATGTTTGCAAAATATATTTTTGCTTTAATAAGATTTGCAAAGTGTGAATAGTTTCCCGAATATCCTAATTTACTTAAAACAAAAAACCATAAACAGAATAAAACGATGAGAACAATAGATGCAATAATTATTTTTCTTATCTGTGTAAATTTGAAAAAGGAAAGTATCAATAATAGTGGCAGAATTATTACGACTAAAGGGGATACAATGAAAAAATGCTCTTTCAAATAAGGAATATAGAAAGCGGCTACTAATGAAGCGATGGTAAAAACAATCCATAACAGTCTGAAATTTTTATTATCGTTTATATCGGTTTCTTTACAGTTATTTGTTATAATTAATCTGCAAATTTCAAAAATACCCCATGCACTAAAACATAATTGACTCATATCCCACGAAGCTAAAGCTCCAAAAACCGTGATACCAAATATCAAAAGTTTATATTTTTGAGGTTTATTTAAATACCAGAAATAACATAAAAATGATGCAATAATTATAGGAATGGCAAAATTTTCTCTAATTAAATCCTGCCCGGTGGCTCTTGCTATTGCTGCTGGAGAAACAGCAAAAATAAAAGCTCCAAAAACGGAGAAAACCCATGATGATCTGATGATAATTAACCATAGGAAAATAAACCCTGCTGTTAAACTGATCCATATTCTAATCTGTAAACGAGCCCAGTTTGCAAAATCTAAATTATCACCATAAGAACTTCTTAACTTATTTTGAGATGGGAAAAAATAATTCTTAATTTTATATCCAAAACCAAGAAAATATTCAAGAGAAATTGACATTTGACGGTTAATTGAAATATCGCTCATTCCTATTAATGATTTATCTTTATCCGGTAAGCAGCCATTTTCTGCAATGTCTCGAGCATAAGAATACATCATGGCACTTTCAAGTGTAAAAGGAACGAAATCTCCAAATTGGGCAGATTCCCTTGTATAATCATAAGTTCTTATTGTGTAAGCAAGAGATGTAGTAAGCAAAAATCCAAGTAATATAAAAAATACCTGAATTGATTTTGTAGCTTTAAACATAAATTCTCTAAAAAATACTATTTATATTGTTTTCTTAATCTTGATGATGGAATACCAATTTCTTCTCTGTACTTTGCAACTGTACGTCTTGCAACAGGAATTCCCTGTTCTTTTAGCTTCGTTGCAATTGCATCGTCAGAAAAAGGCTTTTGAGAGTCTTCGTTTTCAACTATTTCTTTTATTTTCTGCATTACACTTTTGCTTGAAAGCAAATCTCCTGATTCAGCCTGATAGCCTCCTGAAAAGAAGAACTTAAGTTCAAATAAGCCCTGTGGGGTTTTAATATATTTATCTGAAACAGCCCTGCTGACTGTTGTTTCATGCATATCAATTTTATCTGCAACTTCACGCATTGTAAGTGGCTTTAATGATTCAATACCATTTTCTAGGAAATCATATTGTGTATCTGCAATAACTTCAGCTATTTTTTTTAATGTACTTTGTCGTTGTTCAAGACTCTTAATAATACTTTTTCCCTGAAGAACTTTGTGTTTTATATATTCTTTTGTTTCTTCAGGAGTATTTGGATTCTCAAGCAGCTTTAAATAATAATTTGAAATTCGTAATCTAGGTTGATTATCATTTATCATTTTAACTTCATATTTATTATCAATTTTTTCAATTTCTGCTTCAGGTTGAACAAAAATAGAATCAGATCTGCGTAAATTTATTCCTGCACATGGGTAAGGATTTAACTTTTTAATTTCAGATAGAATCTCTAATAGTTCATCTATGGAGATATTCATTTTTTTTGCAATCTGCGGGATATGATTTGCAGCTAGCTCATCAAGAAACTTTTTAACTACAGTTGCTATTTTAGTTTTGCCTTTACCTTTTCTAATTAGTTGGAGTAATAATGATTCTTTAAGGTCACAGGCACCTATTCCTGCAGGTTCTAATGACTGAACAACATGAAGAGCATGTTTCATTTGTTTAAGATCAGCACCTCCTAATACAGCTAAATCTTCTAGTGATCCTTTAAAATATCCCTGATCGTCAATGCTTCCAATTATAAGTTTAGCAAGTTCTTCTTCCTCACTGCTTAATTTTAGAAAAGAAAGTTGGGATAAAAGCATATCTTCAACATTAGGTAAATCTACTATGGAGTTTAAAAAATGCTGATGCTTTTCCTCATCTGCCTGGTAGTTTGAAATATGAGCTGCCGGTAAACTGTCGTGCCATGATTCTGTTAAGTTAACTAAGCTTGCAAATTCATCATCCTTAAGGTCTTCTGCTTCAATAGTGCCGGTTTCGGTATTAGAATAAGGACTTTCAATATTATTATCATCTTTATCTTCAGAGTTATCTTCGTTTTCCTGTTCCAAAACTGGATTAGTAGCTAACTCTTCAGCAAGTTTTGCCTGGAGTTCCATTAATGGGGCCATTAATAGTTCTAAAGACTGAATTTGGACAGGGGCTAAAGTTTGCTCCTGACGTAATGTCTGAGATTGAATTAAATTAAAATCCGGCATTTAAAATGCTCCATATAAAAACACAACTTATGTTACAATGCTTTATGGGCGATATCTTTCCTATAAAAAGCGCCATCCCATTTTATTTTTTCAACACTTTTATAAACTTTGCTTATAGCATTGTTTATATTGATATCTCTTGATGTTACTCCTAAAACTCTACCGCCAGAGGTAATGATATCTCCATCTTTTAAGCTTGTTCCTGCATGAAAAACGACTGATCCCATTTTTTCTGCTTCATTTATTCCTGAAATTTTAAATCCTTTTTCATATGATCCTGGATATCCTTTTGAAGCCATGACAACACAAACAGCACTGCCTGGAAACCACTCAATACTTGCTTCATTAAGATTTCCATTAACTGTTTTAAAAATAATATCAACTAAATCACTTTTCATTAAAGTCATAACAGCTTGTACTTCAGGGTCACCAAATCGTACATTAAATTCAAGAACCTTCGGGCCATCTTTAGTAACCATAATGCCTGCATAAATAATACCTTTATAATAAAGATTTTCTTTTTGAATTCCATTAAGAAATCTTTGGAGAACTTTCTCTTTTATATCATGCATTAGGTCTTCATTTACAACTGGTGCTGGACAGTATGCACCCATGCCTCCAGTATTAAGTCCGGTATCACCCTCTCCAACTCTTTTATGATCCTGTGAAGGAACTAAGGGAATTATTGTATTGCCATCAGTAAGAGCCAGAATAGAAGCTTCTTCTCCTTCTAGATATTCCTCGATCAGTATTTTTTTTCCGGCTTCTCCAAAAGTTCCTTCCAAGCATGTTGAAATAGCATCTTGTGCTTCCTGCAGAGATTCTGCAATTAAAACTCCTTTTCCGGCAGCTAGCCCATCAGCCTTTATGACTATACTGGAAGCAGTTGTCATTTTTTCTTCAACATATTCAAATGCTTTATCTTTTGATAGAAACTCTGCTGATTCTGCTGTTGGAATATTGTATTTGTTCATAAAATTTTTTGAAAAACATTTACTTCCTTCAAGTTGAGCAGATATTTTATCAGGGCCAAAGACCGATAAGTTATTTTTTTTAAAAATATCAACTATACCTGCACATAAAGGGGCTTCAGGCCCAACTATTGTAAGATTAACGTCATTATTGAGGGCAAAGTCTAAAAGTTTATTAATATCTAAAACATTAATTGGAATGTTTTCAGCAATGTTTGCTGTTCCTGCATTACCAGGAGCGCAATATATTTTATCTGCTAATGAACTTTGAGCTATTTTCCAGCAGAGAGCATGTTCTCTGCCACCATTTCCAACCACAAGGATATTCATAATTTAACTACCAAATTTATTAAATGAATCTTATAAAAAATAGAGCTATACTATAGCAATAATTACAGCGTTTTCGATATAGGATAATGCTTTTTGTTGTTTTTTAAGTTACTGAGTATTAATAAAATGTACTTTTAAATATAAGCATGCTTCTTCTAGTGTCGGTAAAATTTTAGTGCAATATTTAACCATCCAGGGACTACAGTTAACAAATGAAAAAGGAGAAAAAGCAATAACAAACTTTCCTAAATTATGACTTGCATGAAAAACTTCCATACTGGTTCCAATACTTGGTTTGTTATAATTAACCAAAATAATATCGGCATTTTTAATATCTAAAAGATCAAATTCTACAATTTCATTTGATGAGTCAACTTCTCGATCTCTAAAGTTTCTTCGCATTGGATCCAGTAGAGCAAAGCTATCTTCTAACGTTTTTTTTGCGATTTGTCTCCATGCTCTAGCTTCTCCAGCATGTTCATCCATAATTGGACCACTCAAATATACTTTTTTCATTATATAATTTCCTGTAAAAATAGTTATGATTTGATAATTAAGTTGTCGACAATTTTATTCATGCTGTCGATTGTCATTGACATTAAGGGAATAGCTTGTTCCATCATTTTTTCAAGAAGCTGGATATCTTGGTCTTTCATTATATTTGGGGTATTTAAATCATTTATTAATTGTGCTAATTGAGGAGCCATCTGTAAAAGTATTTCAAGAATTTCGTGAGGTATATCTTCAAGAGAAACTTTTCCATTACTATTATCAATTTTTCGTTGCCAGGTAATATTTTCATCGTTTAATTTAAGTAGCTGGTTTCTTAGTTTTCCAACACGTTTGTCTGCAAAAATATTATAGTTGTTATTAATTTTATCCCATAATTTTTGAGTGAGCCTATTGAGTTTTTCAGCAGCTTCAGGATAATAAATATTCCTATTATCAAAGCATCTGGATTTTACATTGTTAATATTTCCATTTCCTGAGAAAAGCTCATCTCTCATATAGGCTGCTAATTCATCTTTGTTAATGCTATAGCCCATGTGTTGTAATACATCATCTAGATTTCTAAGTTGTTTATGGCCTGGTTTATTTATCTGGTTTGATATAACTTCATTAAGTTTATTTAAACTCACTTCATTTTCAAGTTCACTAAGCTTTTGATTCATTAAAGAAACACCTGGAGGAATAAATTTTTTGTTTTTATCCCAAAGCAGAGAATATCTATCCTGATTAACTAAATGGATTTTTTTAGAAAGGGCCAGAAAACCTCCTAAATGAATAAACGGTTTTTCAAGTAGAGTTCTGTCGGCTGTATAGAATGCTTCTGAAAGCTGTTTAGAAATATTTAGTTCAGCAGAAAAATTTTCATGAATTTCAACTGTTTTAAGTATTGCATTTTCAAGTTTAAGACACCAGTTATTAATTTCTCCTACAGAATTTTTAAGAGATTTAATAGGCAAATATTCAATATTACAGATTCCTTTATTATAATCAATAACTTCAGTTAATATATAATCTCCAGGCTTAAAAGAATGTTTTTTATAAAAAGAAGCCATATTATTCACTCTTATCATTAACTCAGAATTATCATCAGAAACATTTATTAGGTTTTCAGTATTCTCCTTCAATCTCATCAGATGATCATACATTGCTTCTATACCAAGAAAAGTATAGTAAATATATAAATCTTCCCTTTTAGCTATAACTTTTTTCTTTGAAACAGTTTTCTTAGTAGTTGAATCGAAAAGTTTAATTTTATCTGGGAGTAAATGAGGTGAACAAAAAGGAGTAAATCTATGTCCTGTAACTAATATGCCTCTTTGAAGCTCATAATCAGTAGGCTTTATTAGAAATTTTGAATTTGTAAATAACTTTTTACGTGAAATATAAATAGAATCTTCATATTCGTAATCTGGTATGCTTTTTTCAACAATCAGGTAATTTAAATCATACTCAAGTATATCAAAAATTTGATCCATTTGTTTTTCTGTTAAAAATGGAAGTTCAAATTTATCTTCAATAAAACCTAATATTTCACAATCAGTAAATTCACAATTAATGGATTCAATAAACTCATTAATTCTTTTTTTAAACTGAGCTTTTGTCGGCATTGATTTCTCCGTATAATCTTATTTTTAATTACTATAATAAATTTTAGAAATTTAATATAGTAATTAAAAAAGATAAATAAACAACATAACAATAAAAAGGACGCCGAAGCGCCCTTAAATATTCAATGTATGAGAGAATAGGAAATTACATCATTCCGCCCATTCCACCCATTCCGCCCATTCCGCCCATTCCAGGAGCACCACCAGGCATTGGAGCTTCTTTTTCAGGGAGGTCAGTGATTAAACATTCAGTTGTTAACAAAAGTCCTGCAATAGAGGCAGAGTTCTGTAATGCTGAACGTGTAACCTTAGTTGGGTCTATAATACCGGCTTCAACCATATCAACGTATTCACCTTTAGCAACGTTGAAACCTTCGTTGTCACTTTCTTTAGAAAGAACTTCTTTTACTACAACAGAACCTTCATAACCGCCGTTAGCAGCTAATTGACGAACTGGTTCCTGTACTGCGCGTTTGATAATATCAAGACCGATAGCTTCATCGCCTTCAAGTTTGAGAGCTTCTAAAGCTCTTACAGCGCGAAGTAATGCAACTCCACCACCTGCTACGATACCTTCTTCAACAGCTGCTCTTGTTGCATGCAGAGCATCTTCAACACGAGCTTTCTTTTCTTTCATTTCTGTTTCAGTAGCAGCACCAACATTAATTACAGCAACACCACCAGCTAGTTTAGCAAGGCGTTCCTGAAGTTTTTCTCTGTCATAGTCAGATGTAGTTTCTTCAATCTGTTTGCGGATTTGGTTTACTCTACCGATAATGTCAGCCTGTTTTCCGCTGCCTTCAACAATAGTAGTATTTTCTTTGTCAACTGTAACTCTTTTTGCATTTCCAAGCTGTTCAATTGTTACAGTGTCAAGTTTAATACCAAGATCTTCAGTAATACATGTTCCGCCTGTAAGAATTGCGATATCTTCGAGCATAGCTTTACGACGATCACCAAATCCAGGAGCTTTTACTGCACATACATTAAGAGTTCCACGTAATTTATTTACAACTAGAGTAGCAAGAGCTTCACCTTCAACATCTTCAGCAATGATTAAGAGAGGTTTGCCTTGTTTTGCTGCAGCCTGAAGTAAAGGAAGCATATCGTTTAAGTTGCTTATTTTTTTCTCATGGATAAGAATTAAAGCATCTTCTAAAACAACTTCCATGTTTTCTGAGTCAGTTACAAAGTAAGGTGAAAGATAACCTTTGTCAAACTGCATACCTTCAACAACATCAAGTGTTGTTTCGATTGTTTTTGCTTCTTCTACAGTAATTGTTCCATCTTTACCAACTTTATCCATTGCATCAGCAATAGTTTCACCGATAGCATGATCACCGTTTGCTGAAATAGTTGCAACCTGGGCAACCTGTTCACGGTCTTCAACAACTTTGCTTAAACTGGCAAGTTCGCCAACCATAGCTTCAACAGCTTTATCAATGCCACGTTTTACGCTCATTGGATTTGCGCCTGCTGTTACGTTTTTGAGTCCTTGGCGATAGATAGCTTCTGCAAGAACTGTAGCTGTAGTTGTTCCGTCACCTGCGATGTCAGAAGTTTTGCTTGCAACTTCACGAACCATCTGTGCGCCCATGTTTTCAAATGGATCTTCAAGTTCGATTTCTTTTGCAACAGTAACACCATCTTTAGTAACAGTTGGTGAACCGAATTTTTTATCTAAAACAACATTACGTCCTTTTGGTCCTAGAGTAGCTTTTACAGCTCTGCTAAGTTTTTCAACACCTATCAAAAGGTTACGACGAGCTTTGTCATCGAAAAGAAGTTGTTTTCCTGCCATTATATTTTCTCCTATTTTAAATTAGAATTAGATAAGATTAGTTAAAAAGTCAGATTATTAATCTATAATAGCCTGAATATCATCAGAACTTAAAATTTTGTATTCTTTGTCATCATACTTAACTTCGGTTCCGCCATATTTGCTTGTAAGAACGATGTCACCAACTTTAACATCGAAAGGAACTTTGTTACCTTTGTCATCAGTTTTACCTGTGCCAAGAGCAACAACTCTTGCTTCCTGAGGTTTTTCTTTAGCACTATCAGGAATTAAGATTCCGCCTTTGATCTGTTCTTTAACTTCGATTGCCTCGACCAAAACGCGATCTCCAAGAGGTTTAATAGCCATAATTTTCTCCTTTTGTTGTTTATAATTTGACTTTGATTGGTCTAACTATAGTTAAAGATTACTGAATTATTGGATGATAATTCAGTAATCACGTTTAATTATTATTTATCGTCATCAACAATTTCAGCATCTACGAAATCATCGTTAACTTTCTTTTCTTTTGGTTCTTCCTGAGGTTGAGGACCTGCCTGACCACCTTGTTGTTGAGCACCGGCTGCCTGTTGAGCCTGAACATTTTTATAAATTTCTTCACCAAATTTTTGTAAAGCCTGTTCAAGTTCTGTCATTGCAGTTTTCATACCTTCAGTATCATCGTTTTTATGTGCATCTTTAAGTTTTTCTATGATGCTTTCAACAGGTTTTTTAACATCATCAGGAAGTTTATCTCCATGTTCTTTAATTTGTTTTTCTGTCTGATAAATCATTGAGTCAGCTTTATTTTTGGTCTCAATTTTATCGCGCTCAACTTTATCCTGTTCGGCATAAGAAGCAGCATCATCAACCATTTTGTTGATTTCATCATCATTTAAACCAGAGTTAGCTGTGATGGTAATTTTCTGTTCTTTACCTGTTCCAAGATCTTTTGCTGTAACATGAAGAATACCATTGGCATCAATATCAAATATAACTTCAATTTGTGGAACTCCACGTGGTGCAGCAGGTATTCCGTCTAAACGAAAGCGACCGATGGATTTATTATGTGCTGACATTTCACGTTCTCCTTGTAGAACATGAATATCTACTGATGGCTGATTATCAGCTGCAGTACTGAAAACTTCGCTTTTCTTAGTAGGAATAGTTGTATTTCTTTCAATAAGTTTTGTACATACGCCACCAAGAGTTTCAATGCCAAGTGAAAGAGGTGTTACATCAAGCAATACAACATCATCAACTTGTCCACCAAGAACACCACCTTGAATTGCAGCACCGTGTGCAACAACTTCATCAGGATTAACTCCTTTATTTGTTTCTTTACCAAAGAAGCCTTTGACTACATCATGGACTTTAGGCATTCTTGTCATTCCACCAACCATAATTACTTCATCAATTTCACCAGCAATTGCTCCTGCATCTTTAAGACAGTTTCTTACAGGAGTTAATGTTCTTTGAAGAAGATCATCAGCAAGCTGTTCAAGTTTTGCTCTGGTTAAAGGAACATTTAAGTGTTTTGGCCCACTTTGATCTGCAGTAATAAATGGCAGATTGATTTCTGTAGACTGACTGCTTGAAAGTTCGCATTTAGCTTTTTCTGCAGCTTCTTTTAAGCGTTGAAGTGCCTGTTTATCCTGTTTTAAATCAATACCATTTTCTTTTTTGAAACTTTCTGCTAACCAGTCAATCAAAACTAAATCAAAATCATCACCGCCGAGATGAGTGTCACCATTTGTTGCATTAACTTCAAAAACACCGTCACCAAGTTCAAGAACAGAAATATCAAAAGTTCCGCCACCAAGGTCGTATACAGCTATTTTTTCATCATTTTTTTTATCAAGTCCATATGCAAGAGATGCAGCTGTAGGTTCATTGATAATACGTAAAACTTCAAGACCTGCAATTTTTCCAGCATCCTTTGTGGCCTGTCTTTGACTATCGTTAAAATAAGCAGGAACTGTAATTACAGCCTGAGTTACACTTTCACCAAGATAAGACTCAGCATCTGTTTTCATTTTTTGAAGAATCATAGCAGAGATTTCAGGTGGTGCATAGGTTCTGTCTTCAACTTTAACATGGGCATCACCATTTTTTGCTTTTACTACTTCGTAAGGAACATAATGAAGTTCTTCCTGAACCTCGTCAAATTTTCTTCCCATAAAACGTTTAATTGAGAAAATAGTATTTTTTGGATTTGTGACAGCCTGTCTTTTTGCTGTTTGTCCAACAAGTCTTTCACCACTTTTTGTGAATGCTACAATAGATGGAGTAGTTCTGGTACCTTCAGCATTAGGTATGATAACCACTTCTCCTCTTTCCATTACTGCCATACAACTGTTTGTTGTACCTAAGTCGATTCCTAATATTTTACCCATTTTAATTACTCCTTAATTTTATATATTAATTAAATGAAATTTTTACTAAATTTGAAACGGACTCTAAATAAAGCAGGCATCATGCCAAAAGATAACTAAAGCTAGTTAAATAATTGTTAATAAACATATTAAATTAATTTTAAGTCTTGAATAAAAAACTAATTTTAATGGGCACTATTAATTTATTAAGAAAAATATGTGACAAACTGGCTCAAGTTCTGATTTTCTAATATTGATTAGTGCGATTTATTATATAAAAAAAATACTTTTGCTTTTTACTCGAAAACTTTTTAATAATACTTATATTATTTTTTATTCATTTTATTAGATAAAATCTTTTTAAAAGTAATTTCAGCCTAAACAAGGTATTAATTTGAGAAAGCTTCCATCAATTTCGCATAATAAAAAAGAAATAAAAATCAAAGAGAAAAGTTTTATTCCGCCAAAGAAAACTGGGGTTGCTCTTTTTTTTGTTGTAATGGCATTGGTTCTCTTTGGGTTAATAATGCTTTATTCTACGACTTCAGGAAGTATTGGTGCTTCATTGCTTATTAAGCAGGTTTTTTGGATCTTTATAGGCATTATAGGGGCGACAGCAGTAAACTTTATCGGGTATAAAAAAATAATTCCTTATTCTCCTTATATTGTAATAATAAGTTGTTTACTCTTGGTTGTTGCAAGGTTTTCAAGACCAATTAATGGAGCTTATAGATGGATAAGTTTACCTGGAGGAGTTGGAAATATTCAACCTTCAGAGCTTGCAAAAATAGCTATTGTTTTATTCTTAGCTTACTATCTTCCAAGGCATCAGCGTTTGATTAATGCTTCAATAAAAAACCTATTATATCCTATGTTTATTTGTGCTGTTACTTTAGGATTAATATTAGTAGGTAAAGACTTGGGAACTACTGTTCTTTTAGCTGCTGTTATATGGATAATTTTATTTGTAACAGGAGTGAAACTTAGATTTATTTTGCCACCGCTGATAATTATTCCTATTATGCCTTTTATAATAAAATATTACAGTAAAGTTCGCTGGGTTAGAATTACATCTTTTCTAAATCCTGAACGTTATCAGCAGTCCACAGGATATCAGCTATGGCTTTCAATACTTGCCATGGGGTCAGGTTCATGGACAGGACTGGGATTTGCTAAAAGTAGGATGAAAGCTAAATATTTACCAGAATCACATACTGATTTTATTTTATCGATAGTAGGAGAGGAATTAGGATATATAGCATTGTTAATATTAATAACAGTTTATATAACTTTTTTCATTTTATCGGTATATATCAGTACCAGGGCTAGAGATAAAGAAGGAATGATACTTGGTTTTGGGCTTTCAGCAATGATAGCTTTACAGGCAATAATAAATATTGGAGTTGTGAGTGGTGCTTTTCCTACAAAAGGAATGCCTGCGCCATTTATAAGTTATGGGGGCAGTAATATGATTGTCTGTCTTATTTCAGCCGGATTTTTAATTAGCATTGCAAATTATAAAGGAACTTTAAAAAGAAGTGCTGCAGTTCCAAAATTATCAAGAAATTAAAATAGAAAATATTATAAACAACAATGAAAACAAAAAAACTAAGATGTTTAGCAATAATATGTGGTGGAACAGGGGGGCATTTTTATCCGGGACTTACGATTGCCAGGGCTTTCCATGAGAGAGATAACTGTAAAGTTATTATGTTTATAGGTGGACATAAAATAAATACTCAAATTAAAGATGCTGAAAAGTTTAAAATCCATATAGAAGAAGTTGACTCGGCAAGAATCTCTAAAAATCCTCTTAAATTAGTAAAATTTATTACTAAGTTTTTACAAGGATATTTTAAGGGAAGAAAATTATTAAAAAAAAATCAACCTGATGCAATATTAGGTATGGGAAGCTTTACTTCATTAACGGTTGCTTTAGCTGCTAAAAGTTTAAAAATTCCTCTTTTTCTTCATGATGGTAATGCTAGAGTAGGAAGGGCAAATATTTTTTTATCAAAATGGTCTGAAGTTGTTATGACAGCATTTCCACCAGTAAACAGTAATTTGATTAAGTGTGATTACTGTTATACTGGAATGCCTATTAGGCCTGAGTTAACAGCGTTTTGCAAAGATAAAGTTAAAGACTTTGAGTTATTTAATGGAAAATATAACTGTAGATTTAATTCAGAAGTTAGGACTATTTTAATTTTTGGCGGCAGTCAGGGTGCTGCAACAATAAATAGAGTTTTGCCAAAAACAGTTTCAAAACTTTCTATTAAAAATCTTCAAGTAATTCATTTAATAGGGAAGAATAGCTTGAATTCAGTTCATGAAGAATACAGAAAATCTCAATTGGAATATCTTGTTCTTGCATATTGTGACGATATGGCTCTTCTATATTCAATTGCTGATATTGTTGTATGTAGAAGCGGAGGAAGCACAATTGCTGAATTACTCTTTTATGAAAAACCTGCAATACTTATTCCATATCCTTTAGCTGCAGATTTACATCAAAATGATAATGCAGAGTTTTATAAAAAAACAGGCTTAGCTGAGATAGTTTTAAATTCTGAATGTAATGTTGAAAAAATGAAACTAGTTATTGAACAGCTTTATTTAAAAGTGGATTCAAAAATTGAAGAAAATTTTAATAACTTGCAAAAATCAAATGTTACTGATAAAATTATAGAATTAATTGATAGTAAACTGGTAATACAGGAAACATGATAAAAATTACAGTATGATATTGGTCAGCGGCACGAATATTTTCTAATGAATATAATTACAAGTCATATTTTTTTACTAATTAATCTGTTGCTTTTCCTGTTACTTTCTGCTTTTTTTTCTGGAACAGAAACAGCTTTTTTTTCATTAACACGATATCAGCTTCAGGAACTAAACCATGAAGAGAGTACTTCATCTAAGCTAGTCGTTCTATTACTAAAGAATCCCTCAAAGCTTCTCATATCAATCTTATTAGGAAATATGACTGTAAATATATTTTTCTTTTGTTTAAGTGCGGTTTTCATATCAAAACTAAGTGCGGTATATCATGGAGCATATACGCAAATTCTTTTTGGGATATTAATGCTCATAGCTATAATTGTTTTTGGGGAAATACTACCAAAAGCTTTTGGAATAAAAATGCCGGTAAAAATTGCTTGTATTGCCTGTTATCCAATTTATTTCTGGGAAAAAATATCAACACCTTTAAGGTTAATCGTAACTTTAATTTCCTCTAAATTTGAACCAAAGGTCAATCCTAATGAAATAAAAATAAAACCAGAAGAACTTCGGATGCTTTTGAAGTTAACAAAAGAAAAGGGTGAAATAGTTAATGAAACAGAAGAAATAATAGAGGATATAATTACTCTTTCAAGTTTAAAAATTAAGCATATTATGACACCGCGTGTTGATGTGGTTCAATGCTCAAAAAATATAACAATTGAAAAAGCTGCGGAGTTAGCAGGAAAAAATAAAGTATTGTATCTGCCTGTTTATGATAAGTCAAAAGATAATCCAATAGGTTATGTATTGACAAAAGATATTATTTTTGAAAAAGGTAATAAAAACAGAACTTTAGTAAACTATATAAGAGAACCTGTTTTTGCCCCTGAAACTAAAAAATCATCAGAACTTTTGACAGAAATGATTAACAGAAAGTTTAAAATGGCTTTTGTTGTTGATGAATATGGAGGGCTTTCAGGTAAAGTAACAATTGATGATATTTTAGAGGAGATTTTAGGAGATTTTTTCAAGGTTAATTATGATAAGAATCTTGTTCCTGTTGAGAAATTGGAAGAGAATATATATAGAATTCAGGCAGGTTTTTCTTTAAATGACTGGGGTGATATTTTTGATTATCCGCTTGATTTAAGCAACGCTTATAATGTCTCTTCTGTTGGTGGATTTCTTACATGTTTATTAGGACGATTACCAGCTTTGGGTGACTCAATAGAGTATAAAAACTTAAAGTTTACTGTAGAAACAATGGTAAATAGAAGACTAAAATCAATTATTTTAGAAATTAATAAATGAATACTTTATTAATAACAATTTTTTCAATTCTACTTTGCGGCCTTTTTGCCGGAATGGAAATAGGATGTTTCACTGTTAATAAAATTAGACTTCAGTATAGAGTATTGGGCAAAGTAAAAAATGCTAAAATTCTTTTATCAAATTTAAAGGATCCCCAAATTTTCGTTTTTACAATGCTGATTTTTCAGAATATAGCTACATATATTTCATCATTAATAGTAACAAATTATTATATAAAAACCAATATAGCCGGAGAAGAACTAAGATTTATCTATAATTTTATTCCCTGGTCTGCTGAAATTGCTGCAACTTTGACTCTTCTTTTGCCTATTTTTATTTTTGCTGAGATAAGTCCTAAAAATCTTTTTAGATTGAAAGCAGATTTATTAATGTATAAAACAGCCAGGCTCCAAAAGTTCTGCATTGCTGCCTGCAAACCCTTAACAGTTACTTTAAAATATTTTGCAGGATTATTAGCTAATAGGTCATCTGAAGTAAATCAAAGTTATGAATTAAAGAGTTTATCTACAGCTAGATTGAAAATCTTTTTTTCTGAAAGTAGTAATGATGGTGTGATATCAAAACATCAGAATAACATGATTAGTAATACCCTTGAGATACATAAAATTTCCATTACAAAAGTAATGATACCTCTAATTAAACTCACTACTTTATCCATTAATGACCCAATTGAAAATTACCATAAAATTTTAAAAGCCAACAGTTTTAATTATATTCCAGTGTATGCGGGAAGCAAAGATAATATTCTAGGAAGAGTTGATTTATTTGATGTCTGGAATTCCTTAAATGCTAAAAAAGTAAAAATGGATAATTTTAAAGATATTATTAGTATTGAATCAGGCAAAAATATACTTCAAACTATCTATGAACTTCAGGGAAAAAAAGAAACATTGGCAATAGTTAAAAATAAGAAAGGAAAAACTATAGGAATTATTTTTTTGCAGGATATAATTAAATTAATAACTGAATCAATTTAAACTTTATTTTAACCAAGGAGAGATAGCATGGCTTACCGTAAAGTAAAATTAACCAAACTTCTTGATGATCCATATTTGGCTCCATTTAAAGATAAAATTCTTCAAAGACAAAAAATGGTTAAAGATACAGAAAAAAGGCTTACAAATGGAAAAACAAGTATTTCTGAATTTGCTTGTGGTCATGAATATTTTGGTATGCATAAAACTGGTAATGGCTGGGTTTTTAGAGAATGGGCCCCAAATGCTACTAAGATATTTTTGATTGGTGATTTTAATGGTTGGAAAGAAAACAAAGAATATGAATTGAAAAAAGTTGATCCTATGGGAGGAGTGTGGGAAATTGAACTGCCTACTTCGGCAATGAAGCATAATGATTTATATAAACTTCATGTTCATTGGAATGGAGGAAGCGGTGATAGAGTTCCTTCCTATACTCGTAGAGCTGTACAGGATGAGAATACTAAAGTTTTTTCAGCTCAGATATGGGCACCGGATAAACCTTATATTTGGAAGCTACCAAATTTCAAACAAGAATTTGACTCTCCTTTGATTTATGAATCACATGTTGGAATGGCTCAGGAAAGCGAAGGGGTTGGAACTTATGAAGAGTTTAGAAAAAATGTTCTTCCTCATGTTATTGATTTAGGTTATAATACAATTCAGATAATGGCTTTAATGGAACACCCTTATTATGGAAGTTTTGGGTATCATGTCTCAAACTTTTTTGCAGCTTCTTCAAGGTTTGGAACACCGTTTGAATTGAAAAAATTGATTGATGAAGCTCACAGTAAAGGTATTGCTGTAATTATGGACCTTGTTCACTCTCATGCTGTAAAAAATGAACTGGAAGGTTTATCGCGCTTTGATGGAACTCCATATCAATATTTTCATGATGGAGAACGTGGTACACATAGCGCTTGGGATTCCAGATGTTTTGATTATGGAAAAACTGAAGTTCTTCATTTTTTACTATCAAACTGCCGTTTCTGGTTGGATGAGTACAATATTGATGGATTCAGATTTGATGGAATAACGAGTATGCTTTACTATGATCATGGACTTGGAACAGCATTTGCAGGTTATGATCACTATTTTGATAATTCAGTTGATGAAGATGCATTGGTTTATTTGACGCTTGCCAATAAAGTTATCCATGAAGTGAAATCTTCAGCAATAACGATTGCTGAAGATGTAAGTGGGATGGCTGGATTAGGTGCACCTATTGAAGATGGAGGAATAGGATTTAACTATAGGTTAGCTCTTGGTATTCCGGATTTTTGGTTTAATACAGTAAAGAAAGTTTCTGATGATTACTGGAATATGGATGGAATGTACTATGCACTTACAGATCATAGATCCGATGAAAAAACTATAAGTTATGTTGAATGTCATGATCAGGCTATTGTAGGAAGCAAAACTATGGCTTTTGAGCTTATGGATGCAAAGATGTATGACTCTATGGAAGCATCTAATACGGACATGGTTGTGGAAAGAGGAATGGCTCTTCACAAAATGATTCGTCTTATAACTATTACAACTGCTGGAGGCGGATATCTTAACTTTATGGGAAATGAATTTGGGCATCCTGAATGGATAGATTTTCCAAGAGAGGGTAACAACTGGTCGTACAGTTATGCAAGAAGACAGTGGAGCCTTAAAGATAACGGTTTCTTGAAGTATCGTTTCCTGAATGAGTTTGATAAAGCAATGTTACATATGATTTCAGACTACAAAATAATTGATCAGGATATAAAACATTGTTATGTTCATAATGATGATAAGGTTCTTGTATTTAAAAGAGGCGATCTAGTATTTGCATTTAATTTTCATCCTACTCAGTCAGATGATGATTATTTTATTACAATCCCTAAAGGAAAATATAAAGTTTTAATGAATTCTGATGAGGAAAGATTTGGTGGACAAAAAAGAATAGCTGAAGGTCAGATATTTATGACTAAAACCCGAACAAAGAATAAAGTTAAAAAAACAGGTATTTCTATATATTTACCATGTCGTACGGCTATGGTTTTAAAAAAGATTTAAAGAATTTATAAAAATTTATAAAGCCATATCAGGAAATAATTTTTGATATGGCTTTTTTTATGTTTCTGATAAAATAAACTTGAATTTATTGTTGTATTTTTTTTAAGATTATTTCACGGACAAAAGCATCAATTTTTTCAGGCTTAAATGGTTTTGTTATAAAAAAATCCATTCCTACATTTATACATCTACTTTTATTTTCAGTCATGATATCAGCAGATAATGCAATAATGTAAGTATAAGAATTATCATTCTTCTTATACCTTCTTATTTCTTCTGTAGTATGAAAGCCATCCCACTCAGGCATAACACAATCCATAAAAATTATGTCATAGTCGTTAGTTTTATATTTTTCAAAAGCTATTTTCCCATTTTCTGCTAAGTCTATTTTTTCAATACCGGATTTTTTAAGAATTTTTTCAAGAATTATACGGCTGAATTTATAATCATCAGCAATTAGAATTTGCAGGTTATTTTTCTGCAGTTGAAAATTTTTACGAAGAGAGTTGGATTTTCTACGTTCATATTCTTTGTTTGATTCTTTTTTAAAACTAAGATCTACCCAGAAAGTTGAACCTGTTCTTGGTTTACTTTCAACTCCTATTTTTCCACCCATTAATTCAACAGTACTTTTGACAATTGATAATCCCAAGCCACTGCCTTCAACATCTTTAGTTTTTTTAGAGTGTATTCTTGAGAAAGGTTCAAATAAAGATTTGAGATTTTTTTTCGATATTCCTATTCCTGTATCAATGATCTCAAATCTGTAGTCAACATCAGTATCAGTTTCTTTTATAAGTTTAATTTCGAGCGAAACACTACCTTTATGAGTATACTTTATTGCATTATTACAAAGGTTAAGCAAAACTTGTTGAAGCCTGATATCATCTCCAACAATTGAAAGAGATAAATCATTTTTAGATAATATATCAAATTTTAGATTTTTGCATTTAGCAGATTTACTTAAAATCTCTTTTAGATTTTTAACAATACTTTGTAATGAGAATTGGTTTGATAATATTTTAAACTTTTTAGCTTCAATTCTGGAATAATCAAGAACATTGTTAATTATTCCCATTAGTAAGTTTCCAGAAGTTTCAATAATATCCGAGTATTGGTTGACTTCTTCAATAGACTCAACTTCTTTTAATAATCGTGCACTTCCCATAATTGCATTAAGTGGAGTACGTATCTCATGACTCATTGTAGCTAAAAATCTGCTTTTTATATCTAAAACTTTTTCTAATGCTTGGGCTTTTTGGGTAATTGTTAAATTAGCTTTTTCAAGTTTTTTATTTGTTTTAAGTATTTTTTTAGAAGCTTCTGAAAGTTTCTTCTCATTTTCTTTTTTTTCTGTAAGGTCCTTCCATAATGTATGAAGCATTAGTTCATCTTTATACCCAATAGGGGTTAGTGATACTTCAACAGGAAAAATCTCTCCTGTTAACTTTCTGTGCATCCATTCAAATCTATGAAATCCATTTTTATAAGCAAGATCTATCATTTGATTAGCTTTTTCAAATGAATTAAAACCATCGGGCTGAATAGGTGGAGAAAGTTCTGATGGATGAGTTGATAATACATCTTTTTTACTTTTGGCATTTAATAATTTGATAGCGGCTTCATTGCAATCTATAAAATTATTATTGGATATTATTAATGCAGCATCATTAGAGTTATAGAAAACTTTCTTAAAAAATTTATATATTTTCTCTGAATTACGGCGATTTTTGTGAAAATCTTTTAGCTGGACTTTTAAAACATCCTGATCATTTTTTAAGTTTTCAATTTGTTTTGACAATAATTGCCTATTTTTATCTCTTTTTAAGGCATTTTCTATTCTAACAGTAAGTTCTAAACAGAAAAATTCGCATTTAGTACAAATATAGTCGGCTGCGCCTAGACTAAAAGCCTGTTGAATATTTTCCTTAGTATAAGATTCTGAAAAGAAAATAAAAGGTGTTTTGGGACATCGTCCGATAGATTTTATACAAAAATCAAATCCTGTAGAATCTGTTAGATTAATATTTGATAATATTAAATCAGGAGAATTCGCATTATTTTCTAAAAAAAATAATGCTTCTGCAGCAGAGATAGTAGATATAACATAATAGCCTTTAGAAGAAAGCTGTTTTGATATAATTGAATTTTGATTTTGATTACTATTTGCTAGTAAAATTTTTGTTTTAATATCCATTATATTTATATATGTAACTATTAATTCTTTACTATTTATTGATAAACAATTTAAGGAGGTACTAAGCTTAGGCTAATTGATATTTTTTTACATGAAAAAGACTATATACTTTATAGTTTATTTTAATATGTACAAATAGCTTCTTTAAATTCAATATCAACTTTATCTTTATGATGTTTTAAATATTGAGATGATATTGTTAGTTCTGTTTCTGAAATTACGTTAAGAGAAACTTCTTTATTCTCGTTATTCAAATAAACCCTATAGGTTCCTTTTGGAGGTAAAACACCGTATTTAATGAAAACTTTATAGTTAGTTTTATCCTGGTAATTTTCGATACAATTAGTATATCCTGAAATAATATATTTGCAGTTAAGCATTTGGTTGGCTGAGTTAAAATTTCCTTTAGCAAGAGCTTTTCTAATTTCAGTACTACTGACTATTTTACCATTAAAATGAGTTTCTTTTACAGATTTAAATATAAAACCATATTGTTCTGAAAAATGTTTTAAAGTTTTCTCATTTCCTTTTGCTCCTACGCCGAACTTCCATTGTGTTCCTACGCAAATTCCTGTTAGTTCAATTTTTTGAGAGTATACTAGCTTTTTAATAAAATCACTTGGTTCAAGATTTGCAAAGTTACTGTTAAATGGAATAGTTACAACGCCTTTTACGCCTAGGCTACCAAGAATTTCAGCCTTTTTTTCAGGTGATCTTAAAAAACGTAGTTTTTTTTCAGGAAATAGGACTTGTCTAGGATGTGGAGAAAAAGTAATCACAACAGGCGCAGCATTATATTCTTCAGAAATATTAATTAACTCTTTAATAATTTGGCGATGCCCAAGATGAACACCATCAAAAACTCCGATAGCAACTGCAGCTTTTGTAATATTATATTTACTTAACAAATCCAGTGATGTAACCTGGATAGGTAAATTATTTTTTATCATGTTTAATTCGTTCTATTTCAGCACCAATTTTTTTGAAATCTTTAATAAAGCCTGGATAAGTTACAGAAATTGCACCCGCATTATCTATTATTGTTTCTCCTGAAGCACCCATTGCAGCAATACTTAACGCCATGATTATTCTATGATCATTATAACCATTAACTTTAGTTCCATGCAATTTACTTTGCTTAACAATTATACCGTCTTTAAGTTCAGTAATATCTGCCCCCATTTTTCTAAGCTCTTTTGTCATAGCAGCAATACGGTCTGTTTCTTTAAAGCGGGCATGAGGTACATTCCCTAAAATAGTTTTACCTGTTGCATAACATGCAACAGCGGCCATAGCAGGAAGAGCATCGGGAGTAGAGTTTAAATCTATTTCTATATCTCCATAAAGGTTTCCTTTACGGTAAACAGTAACATAGTTATCAGTTTCATGATGATCAATTCTCATGCCCATACGACCTAGATATTCAAAAACTTCTTTGTCGCCCTGCTTATCTGTGAAGTCAAGATTATGTATCTTTAAATTATCTCCGGTAACGGCAGCAGCAGTTAATGCAAATGTAGCTGTTGAAAAATCAGCAGGAATAATTTTTTCAAAAGCACGATAACTTTGTTTACCTTTTATCGTGAAGCTTGAGAAATCATTTTCAAAACTATACTTTATCCTAAGAAAGTCTAACCAGTCAAGCGTGATTTCAATATATGGTTTTTCATTGATATTAACAACATTGATTATTGAGTCTTTTTTAGCCAATGGACAGGCAAACAATAATGAAGAAACAAATTGTGATGTTTTACCGTCGATGGTAACTTCTCCGCCTTGGATTGGACCTCGAACTGCCAGTGGGCACTTACCTTCTTCTGATGCACCAGTTTTTACCCCAAGTTTTTCTAAAGCTAAAATTAATGAACCCATTGGCCTGCCTCTAAGAGAATGATCTCCATCAAAACAAACCTTTATATTACCTGTTGCTGTAAGACCGGTTAACAAACGGAGTGATGTTCCTGAATTACCAAGGTTAATAATCTCATCTGTAATATTGGTAATTTTTCCTCCATTGCCTTTTATTTTCCAAATAAGTCCGTCATCATCATATAATTCAGTCAATTCAGCACCAAGTTTCTGAATAGCATAAAGACAGGAAATAGTATCATCAGCAACAAGAGGATTCTTAATAACTGAAGTACCTTTCGCAATAAAAGCAGCAGCTAAGGCTCTAATAGTGTGTGATTTTGATCCTGGAATATAAATGTCGCCATGGATTTTAGATTTTGAAACTTTAATTTTCATGATGTAATAATTTTTTAGAATATATTTATAAATTTAATTTTGGTACATGTCTATGATATTCTTGAATACTGCAAACGTCAAGTCTTTCGACGCTTTTTAATGCTTTAAAACCTTCAATTGCAGCAGATAATCCACTTAGAGTTGTCATAATCGGTATCCCATCTGCAACAGCTTCTGCCCGCATGATAATTTCGTCTACTTTTGTTGAAGGCCCTGTAGATGGGATATTTACAATCCAATGAAGATTGTTCTCTTTAATTAAATCACTGGCGTTTGGATGCCCTTGGCCTATCATAAAGACAGGATTTGTTTTTATGCCTTTTTTGTAAAGATAAGATGTAGTTCCTAAAGTTGTGTAAAGTTGAAAACCCAGTTCAATAAGATCGTTAACAAGTGGAATAATCTCATTATCATCTTTTATGTCATCAGTATCAATACTAAAAAAGATTTTAGTCTTAGCAAGCGATGGAGGGTTTTTCTGACTGGCAATCAATGTTTTAAGGTATGCAATACCAGAGCTAAAATCTATTCCCATTACTTCTCCTGTTGACTTCATTTCAGGACTTAAAACAACATCAGTACCAATAAATTTATTAAAAGGGAAAACTGCTTCTTTTACAGAGACATGGTTAGGAATATATTCTTTAGTAAGGCCAATATCTTTTAGCTTTTTTCCTGTCATTACCAATGCGGCAACCTTTGCAAGAGGTAAACCTATTGACTTACTTACAAAAGGCACTGTTCTTGATGCTCTTGGATTAACTTCAAGTACATAAACAACATTATCTTTTATTGCGAATTGAATATTCATTAAACCACATACGTTAAGAGCTTTTGCAAGGTTTTTTGTATGTAATCTAATAGTTGCAAGAACTTCGTCGCTAAGTGTAATACTCGGAATCATGCATGCTGAATCACCAGAATGAATTCCAGCAAGTTCAACGTGTTCCATTATGCCTCCTATCACAGAATCATTACCGTCTGAGATGCAATCTACATCCACCTCTACAGCAGCATCAAGATATTTATCAATTAAAACTGGACGCTCTTCCGAGACTTCAATAGTTTCCCTCATATATTTTCTTAGATACTTTTCTTTGTAGACTATCATCATTGATCTGCCACCAAGAACATAAGAAGGTCTGACCAGAACAGGGTATCCAATTTTTTCAGCTATTTCTACTGCTTTATTTTCATCATGTGCAATACCATTTTCAGGTTGTTTGATATTAAGCTTGTTGATTAGTTTTTGAAATTCATTTCTATTTTCTGAAATATCAATATCATCAGGAGTGGTACCTATTATTTTTACTCCATTCATTTCCAGATCTTTTGCCAGGTTTAATGGAGTTTGTCCGCCAAATTGAACAATTACTCCATCACATTGCTCTCTATCATAGATATTTAGAACGTCTTCAAAAGTTAGTGGTTCAAAGTAAAGTTTATCACTTGTATCATAGTCAGTTGAAACAGTTTCAGGATTGCTATTGACCATTATTGTTTCAAATCCTGCTTTTTTAAGAGCAAAACTCGCATGAACGCAGCAATAATCAAATTCAATACCTTGTCCTATTCTGTTAGGTCCTCCGCCCAAGATCATAATTTTTTTCTTGTCAGAACGTTTACATTCATCAATTTCTCCGTAAGAAGAATAATAATAAGGTGTATAGGCCTCAAATTCTCCTGCGCATGTATCAACAAGATTGTAGCATGGGATAATATTAAGTGCTTTTCTATGCTTTCTAACATTTAGTTCATTGGTATTTAATAGATGTGCAATCTGTTTATCAGAATAACCAAATTCTTTAATCTGCTTGAATAAACTTTTATCTTTTGATAGTTCATCAAGTGAGCCAACGGATTTAATCTCACTCTCATAAAGAGTCAGTTCATGCATGTGTTGAAGAAACCAAATATCTATTCCGGTTAGTTTATTGACTGTTTCGATTTTCCAGTTACGTTTAAAGGCTTCTCGAATATAAAAGAGTCTATCTTTGTTGGGGCGAATTAATTCAGATTTGATTTCATTATCATTTTTTTGCTCATAGAACTTATCATTTTCATCTGCACCAAATCCATATCGTCCGGTTTCTAAAGATCTTAGGGCTTTTTGAAGCGATATTTTAAAAGTTTTGCCAATGCTCATTGTTTCACCGACAGATTTCATCTGAGTAGTAAGAGTGTCATCTGCAGTAGGAAACTTTTCAAAAGCAAAACGGGGAATCTTTGTTACAACATAATCAACTGCAGGTTCGAAACATGCCGGTGTTTCGCGGGTTATATCATTAAATAATTCATCCAGAGTATAACCTATTGCAAGTTTCGCAGCTATCTTGGCAATTGGAAAACCTGTTGCTTTTGATGCTAATGCACTTGATCTGGAAACACGTGGGTTCATTTCAATAACGACCATTTTTCCATTTTTGGGATTAACAGCCCACTGGACATTTGATCCCCCGGTTTCAACCCCGATTGCCCGCATAATATCAAGAGAAGCGTTTCTCATTCTTTGATATTCTCTATCAGTTAATGTTTGTGCAGGTGCAACTGTAATACTATCTCCGGTGTGAACTCCCATTGGGTCAATGTTTTCAATAGAACATATTATAACAGCATTATCCTTACTGTCTCTCATAACTTCAAGTTCATATTCTTTCCAGCCAAGAAGAGATTCCTCTATAAGAACTTCATTATTCGGACTTGCGTCAATTCCTCTAGTTACAATTTTTTCAAAATCTTCACTATTATACGCTATGCCGCCTCCAGTTCCTCCAAGAGTAAAACCAGGTCTTATTATTAGAGGATATGAACCGATATCATCAGCTATTCTATAAGCTTCTTCAAGAGAATATGCTGAAGCACTTTTTGCGGATTCTAATCCTATTTCGTTCATTATGTTTTTAAAGAGATCTCTGTCTTCAGCTTTTTTTATTACATCAGCTTTAGCTCCAAGCATTTCAATTCTATAATAATCAAGTATACCTGATTCATAAAGCTCCATAGAAAGATTAAGTGCTGTTTGTCCTCCAAGTGTGGGAAGAAGCACATCAGGTCGTTCACGTCTGATAATTTCGTGAAGAATATCTTTAGTTAGCGGTTCGATATAGGTTCTGTCCGCAAATTCAGGGTCTGTCATAATTGTAGCAGGATTACTATTTACCAGAACAACTTCATAACCTTCTTCTTTGAGAGCTTTGCAGGCTTGAACGCCTGAATAGTCAAATTCACATGCCTGGCCAATAATGATAGGGCCTGAACCTATTAGCATTATTTTTTTTATATCGTTTCTTTTTGGCATAATATTTTAATCCCAATAATTAATTTGTGGATTTAATTCATATAATAGAAAACTAGGATTTAACCTATTTGAAATAACCGTTTTATGCTTTAATTATTAAATTTCGAAATGAATTAAAAAGGTACTGTGGGTCATGTGGCCCAGGAGATGCTTCAGGGTGATATTGAACGGCAAACATAGGTTCTCTTTTATGTTTAATGCCTTCAACTGTATTATCATTTAAATTAATATGTGTAACGTCTAACAGAGTTGAGCGTATTGAGTCATAGTTTACTGCAAAATTATGGTTCTGAGACGTTATTTCTATTTTATTGGTAGTTAGATTTTTTACAGGATGATTACATCCATGATGGCCAAATTTTAATCGATAAGTTTGAGCACCGCATGCAATCGATAAAATTTGGTGGCCAAGGCATATTCCCATAACTGGAACTTTACCAATTAATTGTTTTGCTGCATCAATTGCATAATATACGGCTGATGGATCAGCTGGTCCGTTAGAGAGAAAAACTCCATCAGGAGAAAGTTTCATAACATCTTCCGCTTTAGTTTGAGCTGGAACAACAGTTACTTTCATTCCCAATAAACGCATATTTCTTAAGATATTCCATTTTATTCCAAAATCATATGCTACAATATTTAAATCAGTATCATGGAGTGTGTCGGTTATTCCCCACGATGTTGTTTTGCTGTTATCAGGATCCCATTTATAAATCTTAGCTGATGTTACCTTTGCAGCGTAATCCTGATTATCTAATCCTATCCAATTAATTGCTTTTTTGATACATTCTTTATCAGATATAAATGCTTTAGAACAATGCATATAGGCTTTCATTGTTCCTTTTTTTCTAAGCATAGTAGTTAATGCTCTTGTATCAATTCCTGAAATTGCAGGAATATTATTTTGAATTAAATAGTCTTTTAATGATATTTCATTTCTCCAACTGCTAGGCTCATTGATATTATTTATTATTAAACCGTTGAGAAAGAGTTTTCTTGATTCTCTGTCTGCTTCATTAATTCCTGTGTTACCAATTTCAGGATAAGTAAGAGTTACAAACTGGCCTGCATAAGATGGATCTGTAATAATTTCCTGGTAACCTGATATTCCGGTATTAAATACAACTTCTCCGGCAATATCAACTTCTGCACCAAAGGAAGAACCTTTAAAAATGGTTCCATCTTCAAAAGCTAGAATTGCTTTTTTTTCTCTTCTATTTTTCCAGTTGTAAACTTCATTCATATCTTTTTACCTGTGGCTGGATTCAAAAGATGCTTTTACAAAATCTCTAAAAAGCGGATGTGCTTTTAATGGTGTTGATTTAAATTCTGGATGAAATTGACAAGATACAAACCATGGGTGTTCTTCTATTTCAACAATTTCTGCAAGTTGTCCGTCTGGAGATATACCAGATATTGTTAAGCCGTTTGTTTCAAGAATACTAGTGTATTTGTTATTAAGTTCATACCTATGGCGGTGGCGTTCTGATATTTGAGTTTCATTATAGGCTTTTGCAGATTTGCTGTTTTCTTTAAGCATACAAGGATAAGCTCCCAAGCGCATAGTGCCACCTTTTGCTGTAATCCTTTTTTGATCTTCCATTAAATCGATGACAGGATTTTTAGTGTCAAAACTAAATTCAGCGCTGTGTGCATCTTCTAAACCACATACATTTCTTGCAAATTCAATTACCACGCAATGCATACCAAGACAGATACCAAAAAAAGGAATTTTATTTTCTCTTGCGTATTTAACTGCTTTTATTTTTCCTGGAATTCCTCTATCTCCAAAACCACCTGGAACTAAAATGCCGGCAATACCTTTCAGAAGTTCTTCTTCTGATTTTTTTTCTAACTCTTCTGCTTCGAGCATCCTTATCTTTACATTAAGATCATTTGCAATACCGCCATGATGTAGAGCTTCATAAATGCTTTTATAGGCATCATTAAGGCTTATATATTTGCCAACAACTGCTATTTCAACCTCACCGTTTACAGGGTTTATTACGGATTTAAGCATTTTCTGCCAGGCATCAAGATTTAACTCATTTTCAGGAAGAGATAGCAATTGTAAAATATGTTTATCAACATTCTGTTTTGATAGTTCTATTGGAACTTCATAAATTGAGTTTGCAACATCCTGTTCCTCAATAACCAACTCTCTTTTTACATTGCAGAAAAGAGATAGTTTTTCATAATGTTCTTCTGTTAAAGGATGTTCACATCTGCAAACAAGAATATCAGGAGCTATACCGATTTCACGTAATATACCTACTGACTGTTGAGACGGTTTGGTCTTCATTTCGCCTGCAGCTTTAATATAGGGAACTAAAGTTAAGTGGATGAAAATTCCATTTTCTCTACCGATTTCATGCCTATATTGGCGAATTGCTTCGAGAAATGGCAGTGATTCAATATCACCTGCAGTTCCACCTATTTCAGTTATGGCTATATCAACTTCAGGGCTGTCAAGTTCTGCAATAGCCTTTTTGATCTCATTGGTTATATGTGGAATTACCTGAACAGTTTTGCCGAGGTATCCACCTTCACGTTCTCTTTTAATAACAGAACTATAAATTCTACCTGTAGTATAATTGCTTGACTGTGAGCATGATATTCCTGCAAATCTTTCGTAATGTCCAAGATCCAAATCTGTTTCTGCTCCATCATCTGTTACATATACTTCACCATGCTGATATGGTGACATTGTTCCAGGATCAACATTTAGATATGGGTCAAGTTTCTGCATTCTTATTTTGTATCCACGCTGTATTAGTAACATAGCAATAGAAGCAGCAGTAATACCTTTTCCTAAAGACGAAACAACGCCTCCGGTCACAAAAATATGTTTAGTCATTATAATTTACCTTTCAAAAAGTTTAAATCAGTTAATTAAATAAAGCTTATAAAAGTAGTATTTAAGCTTTCTAGTCAGTTAATATGTTTATAAATATATACTATATAAAGTTTAAAACTAATAAGCTCTTTCGTTTCTTCCTTCAATAAAGTTAATAAATGATTTGTTCACAACTTTATTTCCTCCAGGAGTTGGATAATTTCCAGTAAAATACCAATCTCCCGTATGGTTAGGACATGCACGATGTAGGTTCTCAATGCTTTGGAAAATGAATTCTACTTTTGCATTAATATCAGGAGGAGAAACAAGTTCAGATATTTTCAACGAAATCTGATCAGCAGTAAACGGAGCATAAATATCCTTAACATAATTTATCATTTGCTCTTTTGGAAGGCGTATAGCATTTTTAGCTTTTTCATAAGTTTCCTGAATAATATGCTTCTGTCCTGTTTCGTTTAATAATGAAATAGCAGCCCTGAATGCGACAAAATCGTTAAGTTTTGCCATATCAATGCCATAACAGTCAGGGTATCTGATTTGGGGAGCAGAAGAGACAATAATAATTTTTTTTGCACCTAACCTATCAAGTATTTTAAGAATACTTTCTTTCAAAGTAGTGCCTCTAACAATTGAATCGTCGATTGCTACTAATGTATCAGTACCTTTCCTAATACTGCCATGTGTTATATCATAAACGAGAGATACTAAATCATTACGTTGAATATCTGAGGTAATAAAAGTTCTTAGCTTCACATCTTTAACAGCAATTTTTTCAAATCTGGGATTTACCGCAAAAATACGGTCAATTTCTTCTTTTGTTATTTTTGAACCTAATTCTAAAACTTTTTCTTTTTTATATTCATTACAGATATCAATCATTTTTTCCATCATTCCATAAAAGCAAACTTCTGCAGTATTAGGAATATAGGAAAAAACAGTATTTTTAAAATCGTAGTTTACCGATTTTAATACTTTATGTGTAATTAATCTGCCTAATTTCTTTCTTTCCTGGTAAATATCGTGATCTGACCCCCTGGAAAAATATATTCGTTCAAAAGAACATGCTTTTCTTTCTAGTTCTTTAATAAAAGGAGCTTCTGATATTTGACCATTCTTTTTTATAATCAATGCGTGAGCAGGTTTTATTTCATGAATTTTATCTTTTGAAATATTCAAAACTGTTTGAATAGGAGAGCGTTCAGATGATACAACTACAATTTCATCATCGATGTAATAATGAGCAGGACGGATGCCGGCAGGGTCTCTAAGAACAAAAGCGTCTCCATGACCAAGCAGTCCTGCTATAGCATAGCCACCATCCCATTTCTTGCAGGATTCCTTGAGAATTTTCTGTATATCGATATTATCTGCAATTAATTTTGAAATTTCGTTTTTAGAATAACCTTCAGATTTATATTTTTTTACAAGAATATCGTTTTCCTGGTCTAAAAAATGACCAATTTTTTCAAGTATAGTTATTGTATCTGTTTTTTCTTCAGGGTGTTGACCTATGCCAACCAATAAATCAAAAAGTTCTTCAACATTTGTGAGATTAAAATTTCCTGCTAAGACTAAACTTCTGGAAGGCCAATTATTTTCTCTTTTTACTGGATGACAGGCATTAATATCGTTTTTACCATAAGTGCCATATCTCAAGTGTCCTAAAAGAAGTTCTCCACAAAATTTAAGATTTTTTTTAAGCCATGGAATATCTGAAAAATTCTTATGTCCGTTACATTTTTGTTGAATTTCATTATTTACTACAGCAAAAATATCTTTAATTGGAGATATCGAAGCTGAACGTTCTCTAGTCAGATATTTTTGACCTGGTTCCATATTGTTTTTTATACATGCAACTCCTGCCCCATCCTGTCCACGGTTATACTGCTTCTCCATTAGAAGACAGAGTTTGTCTAATCCATAAAAAACTGAACCATATTTTTTATGGTAATACTCAAGCGGTTTCAATAATCTAATTAAAGCTATACCGCATTCATGTTTTATTGGGTCACTCATAATAATTCTAAGGGGTTTTTACAGAAATTTTCTTATAACTGTCAAAAAATTTAATGAAGAAATTAATATACTGGAGGTATTTTAGTTTTTAACTTAATTTGCTGTATGCAAGCTAAATAGTCTATTAATTTTTTCTAAAACCAATTAGTTTTGGATATAATTTGATATTATAAAATAAAAATACGAAAACAAAATATAACGAGCTTTTCATTAAAAAAAAGCTGTTATATAGAAGGTATTTTAGTTTTTTAATTTTTTGCAGCACTCCAGATAAAAAAAGTTATTTAACAATAGCTAGAAGAATACCAGCTGCAATAGCAGATCCGATTACTCCGGCAACATTTGGTCCCATTGCATGAAGAAGCAGATAGTTTGATTTATCATATTTCTGACCCATTTGCTGTGAAACTCTTGCAGCCATTGGTACAGCTGAAACACCGGCAGATCCGATAAGCGGATTAATTTTTTCTTTGCAGAATAAGTTCATAATTTTAGCAAAAATAACTCCGCATGATGTTGCTATTGCAAAAGCACAGGCGCCGAGTAAAAATATTTTTATCGAGTCCCATTTTAAAAACATATTTGCCTGTGTGCTTGCTCCGACAGAAAACCCAAGAAGTATTGTTACAATATCAATCATTGATGTTCTTGCTGTATTTGCAAGTCGTTCTGCAACACCACATTCTTTTAATATATTACCAAAGAAAAGACAACCGAGAAGCGGAATAGCACCTGGGGCAAGTAAACATGTGATAATTATTCCTGCAATAGGGAAAATAATTTTTTCAGTTTTAGAAACCTGTCTAAGAGGTTTCATTTTGATTTTTCTTTCATTATGAGTGGTTAACAGTCTCATAATTGGAGGCTGAATCAAAGGAACTAAAGCCATATACGAATAACCTGCAATTGCTACGGCACTAACTAAATGTGGAGCTAGATTAGAGCTTACGAAAATTGTAGTTGGTCCATCAGCTCCTCCTATAATTCCTATTGAAGCTGCTTCCGGTAGAGTGAACCCTAATCCTACAGCACCAATAACAGTTAAAAAAATACCAATTTGAGCTGCAGCTCCTAAAAGTATTAGTTTAGGATTTGCTAAAAGAGATGAAAAATCAGTCATAGCTCCCAATCCTAAAAATATTAATGGAGGAAAAATTCCACATTTAACCCCCTGATAAATAAAATTTAAAAAACTTCCTTTTTCATAAACGCCAATCATATGTCCGACTTCAAAAGGAATATTTCCTACGATTACACCAAATCCAATAGGAACTAATAGTAAAGGTTCCCAGTTTTTTGTTATTGCAAGAACGATTAAAATGATTCCAATAATAATCATGAGTGTCGAAGTAAGCTCGAGGTTGCAAAAACCAGTTTTGCTAAAAAAATTTAAAATTCCATCCATAACACTACCGTTTCAATTATCAATGACCTATAATCAATCATCAATTATTTTTTATTCTTGTTGTTTTTATTATTGCGAATAAAAGCTTTGCAATGCAATCTGCTTCTAAATAAATACTGCTATAAGTTTTTAAATCAATATATTCTGTATCTTTTAATAAACTTAACCAATATTTAGTTTCAAGACATTCCTTGTAGGCAATAGAAATTTTGGAAGAGAAATCAGCTTTAGAAATGGCTCCATTAGCTTCTGCAATATTTGCGCCAATTGAAGTACCTGATTTTAAAAGTTGTTTTGATAAGACATATTCATTTTTCTCTTTTTTCAGGTACTCAAAAGCTTTGACAATTCTTATTGCAAAGTTACAAGCTTTCTCATATACTATGTTGTCTTTTTTCACAAGAAACTCTTTATTGTTAATTGTTTACTGATAATTGTTCATTGAATTAGTGCTAATTGTGCTCCCTCCATTACAGCTTGACCTTCGCTAACAAAAATTTCTTTTATTATCCCGCTTTGAGTTGCCTGAATTTCATTCTGCATTTTCATTGCTTCAAGAAGCATAATTGTATCACCAAGTTTAACAGTATCTCCTACTTTGCAGGTTATTTTGACAATACTTCCCGGGATTGGTGACGTAACAGCATTGAGGTTACTGCTTCCGGGTTCAGACGTTTTTTTATTGTCAGCGAGAGTTGAGAGAATTACTTTAGGAACAGTTAAAACAGGGGTTTTCTTTTTCTGTTTTTCGAGTTCTACTTTATAGTTCACACCATTGACTTCTACTGTTACTGTGTTGTCAATGACAGATTTGATATCGGCATTATATACACTTCCATTTATTTTAAATTTAAACTGTTTCACTGTTATCGTCTCCTATTATAAACTTCATTGCAGTCAGTAATCATTTTAATTTTTCCACTGTTAACCCATGGAGAAAAAGGTTTTGTAACTTTATGAATAGTCAACAGCTCTTTCTGTTTTCTATATGAACGGTTATTCAGATATATGCTGACAGCTAATGCTGCAGCAATTTCACCTGAAACTCTATCGTGTTGTATTTTTGGAACAGTGGAATTATTATCTTTTTTCCTAAAACTTTTCCATTCTATGACAGCAATTTTCTGAACAAAAAGTAAGAAAATACATAATATCAAGAGTCCACAAAAAACTCCAATAATACCTACTGCGGCTAATAACCAGACCATAGTTTACCTCGCTATAAATAGGTTATAATGGAATATTTCCATGCTTTTTAGGTGGATTCGAGTCTCTCTTTGTTGATAATACTTCAAGTGATCTAATTAGACGAAATCTTGTCTGTGAAGGAATAATAATATCATCAACATATCCTCTCCGGGCTGCTTGATAAGGATTTGCGAATTCTTTCTTGTAATATTCAATTTTTTGTTCAAGAGCTTTTTGAGGATCTTCAGAATTTTTAATTTCTTTTGTAAAAATAATTTCAGCAGCCCCTTCGGCGCCCATTACAGCAATTTCGGCAGTTGGCCATGCAAAGTTAATATCACCTTCAATATGTCTTGAACTCATCACACAATAAGCTCCTCCGTAAGCTTTTCTTGTAATAACAGTTATTTTAGGGACAGTAGCTTCTGCATATGCAAAAAGGAGTTTTGCCCCATGCGTAATAATTCCGCCATATTCCTGGGCTGTTCCAGGCAGGAAACCTGGTACATCAACAAATGTAATAAGAGGAATATTGAAAGCATCACAAAACCTTACAAATCGTGCAGCTTTTCTTGATGCGTTTATGTCAAGAACTCCAGCAAGATAGTTTGGTTGATTTGCAATAATTCCGACGCTTTTCCCGTTTAATCTACCAAAACCAATAATTATATTCGGAGCATATAATGCATGAACTTCTAAAAAATCTCCATTATCAATAATAGTGTTAATAACAGTTTTCATATCATACGGAACATTTGGGCTTTCAGGTATAATTTCGTTTAGAAGCTCTTCTTCTCTTGTCTCGGGATCATTACATGGCTGCGGTACCGGGTCTGACATATTATTTTGCGGAATATAACTGATTAATTTTCTTATGATATGAATAGCATTTTCTTCGTTTTCAGCAGCAAAATGAGCATTACCGCTTTTTGTAGAATTAACAACAGCTCCACCAAGTTCTTCAAAACTAACATCTTCATTTGTAACAGTTTTCACAACTTTTGGACCTGTAACAAACATTGAACTGGTATTTTTAACCATAATATTAAAGTCAGTGATAGCAGGAGAATAAACAGCTCCGCCTGCACATGGACCGAGAATAGCAGATATTTGTGGTATAACACCAGAAAACTTTACATTTTTTAAGAAAATTTCGCCATATCCGGCTAGACTTTCAATTCCTTCCTGAATTCTGGCACCACCGGAATCATTAAGGCCGATAACGGGAGCGCCTACTTTGGCTGCCATATCCATAATTTTAATTATTTTTTCAGCATAAGTTTCGGATAGAGAACCACCAAAAATAGTGAAATCCTGAGCAAAAACAAAAACAGTTCTAGTATCAATCGTTCCATATCCTGTGATTACACCGTCTGATGGAAATTGTTGTTTTGCCATTTCAAAATTGGTGCATCTATGTTCTTTGAGTAAGTCAAATTCCTCAAAGCTTCCTTCATCCAGAAGAAGCTCAATTCGTTCTCTGGCTGTGAGCTTTCCTTTTTCATGTTGTTTATCAATTCGCTTTTGTCCACCGCCTAAAACAGCTGCAGATTTATGCTTTTCAAGTTCAAAAATTGCAGATTCTGTACTCATTTTAGAACCCTCCATAATTAAAATCTACTAAAATATGTAACATGTTTTCAATAATGATAAGGAGAAAATAGTTGAAGCAAAACTAAAAATGTAAATAAAAATAGTTTATGATAACATTCAAAAATCTCCCCTTTATGGGCTTATAATCTATTTGCAAATATTAGATTCGCAACTTTTTAAATATCTATTATAAAAAAAACCACATAGAAACTTCTATGTGGTTTAAATAAAACTTAAGTTTTTATAAAGAAAAAATTATTTGCTCTCAAATAGGTCACGAATTCTTTTTCCTGTTGTTTCAATTAGGTGTTCTCCTAAAGCTTTACGTTTTGCTAATAATGTAGGAGCACCATTTCTGCTTTCTTCTAACCATTTTTTAGCAAATTCGCCGTTTTCTATTCTCTTAAGAGATTCTTTCATTCTTTCTTTAACATCAGGAGTGATAATTCTTGGGCCATTATCATATTCACCCCATTCTGCTGTATTTGAAATAACAGCATTCATTTTTTGAATTCCGCCTTCAAAAATAAGATCAACGATGAGTTTCAATTCATGAACGCATTCAAAATATGCCATTTCTGGTGGATATCCAGCTTCTGTTAATACTTCAAAACCAGCAATCATAAGATCAACACATCCGCCACAAAGTACATTCTGTTCGCCAAATAAATCTTCGTAAGTTTCCTGTTCAAATGTACATTCCAGACAACCTGCTCTGGTGAAACCCATAGCTTTAGCCATAGCTAATGCAATTTCTCTTGCTTTGCCGCTTGGATTTTGTTTAACAGCTATAAGGCCAGGTACTCCAAAACCTGCTAAATAAGCTTTACGTTCTTCTGTTGCAGGACTTTTAGGAGCAACCATTATAACGTCTACATCAGCAGGTGGTACTATTTGTTTATATATAATGTTAAAACCGTGAGAACATGAAAGAGCTTTGCCAGCTGTTAAATGCTGTTTGATTTCATTTTCATAAACTGGACCATGGAATTCATCTGGGAGAAGAATATGAATAACGTCAGCTTTTTTTGCTGCATCAGCAATGCTTAGTACTTCAAATCCATCTTTAATTGCCTGTTCATAAGAAGCATCTTTAATTGAACCAATTACTACATTAACTCCTGAATCTCTCATGCAAAGAGCCTGAGCAGAACCCTGACTACCATATCCAATAACTGCAACAGTTTTTCCGTTTAAAAAGGAAATATCTGCATCTTTATCATGCAATATCTGTACCATTTTACACCTCAATTGTTAATATTTTCAGATATATCTTAAATACTCAGGAAAACAGAAAAGCTTTAATCTTTACAAGAAAACAGAAAACTAAAACCATAAAACTATAATATTTCTGAGCATAACAGGTGAACAAAATAGATGTGGATTTAAAAAAATCAAACCTAAGTCAAGTTTATATTAAGACAAAAATAGTTTTTATATATAAATTATTTTTTCGATCACATTTATTTTTTTATCAAAAAAATGTAATATGGAAAATGATTTCTGTATATATTTCTGTTATAATTAGTTATTACACGAAAATAAGCTGAGTTGGATTTTAAGCATTTAGTTTTAAGTTTTAATTTGATTATTCAATCTGTAAAAGGTTACTGACTGTAAAAGGTTACTGACAATTAAGCTGGAACTTTAGAATAAGTTCATTCGAACTAATTAATTTATAACAACAAGCATTTTTAGTATTGTTCAACAAAAAATAACGGAGGTCATTGTTATGGGAACTAGAGTACTTGATAGAGTCGCTCCTGGAGTAGCAACTGGTGATGCAGTTCAGGAAATCTTCAAAATCGCAAAAGAAGAAGGTTTTGCAATTCCTGCAGTAAACTGTGTAGGTTCAGATTCAGTTAATGCTGTAATGGAAGCCGCAAAAACTGTTAATTCTCCTGTAATTATTCAGTTTTCAAACGGAGGTGCTTCGTTTGTAGCAGGTAAAGCATTATCAAATGAAGAACAGAAATCTGCTATTTTAGGAAGTATTGCAGGTGCTCATCATGTTCATCTTCTTGCTGAATCATATGGAATTCCTGTTATTCTGCATACTGACCATTGTGCCAAAAAACTTCTTCCATGGGTAGATGGATTAATTACTGCAAGTGAAGAGCATTATCAACAGTTTGGAAAACCATTATTCAGCTCACATATGCTTGATTATTCAATTCAGTCTTTAGAAGAAAACATTGAAGTTGCTGAAGCACATCTTGCAAGAATGAGCAAAATTGGAATGACTTTGGAAATTGAACTTGGCTGTACTGGTGGAGAAGAAGATGGTGTTGATAATACAGCTATGGATAATTCAGCGCTTTATACTCAGCCTCAGGATGTAGCTCTTGCTTATGAAAGACTAAGTGCTATAAGTCCTAACTTTACAATTGCAGCTTCATTTGGTAATGTTCATGGTGTTTACAAGCCTGGTAATGTTGTATTAACACCTGTAATTCTCAAAAATTCACAGGAATATATACAGAAAAAATATAATACTGGAAAAAACCCTGTTAACTTTGTTTTCCATGGTGGTTCTGGTTCAGAACTTGAAAAGATTAGAGAAGCTGTAGGTTATGGCGTTGTAAAAATGAATATTGACACTGATACCCAATGGGCAACCTGGGATGGTGTTATGAAATATTACAAAAAGAATGAAGCTTATTTACAAGGTCAGATTGGTAACCCTGAAGGCGATGATGTTCCTAATAAAAAATATTATGACCCAAGAAAATGGTTAAGAGCCGCTCAGGAATCAATGGTTGATAGACTTAAAGTTGCATTTGAAGATTTATTATGTATTGACAGATGCTAGTTTTAGATGATTCTGAATAGTTATTTCAAAAGGCGCAGTTTTTTCTGCGCCTTTTTTTAAAAGAATCAAGTTTTACATTGAAGAGTTATTGAAGTAAAGTATTATTATAGTATAAAAAGTTAAGTCATAAAGGCGAATAAGAACCAGTATAAATATTTTATATTCGACATAAATCGAACTACTTTTTAAGATTGAAATAGAAACTTTTCTTTAAAAAACAGGAACCTTAATATGAAAATTAGTAAGACATTACAGTTGATGATTTGTATTAGTTTTGTTGCTATTCTTAGCGGTTGTGCCTCTTTTGATTCAGAGGAAGAAAAACCTGAAATAAAAAAAGAAACTGTTGCTCCTACTGCCGATTTAAATAAGTGTAAAAATGTTGAAGAAGCTGGAAAAAAAATGATCGATAGTATATGTCGAGGTTTAGTATTGGATAATTATTCTTTGTATAGTAGAGATTTCACAGAGAAACACAAAAAATATTTCAACAAGGAAATGTTCGATAAAGCTAGCGAAGGAGTAAGAGAAAATTTAGGAGAATACAAAGGTGTCAAATATATAGGTTTCTGGAAAAAAGGCGGGTATGATATTCTACTGTGGAAAGCAAAATTTTCCGATTCGGAAGATGATATTTTAATTGAAATGTATGTAGAAAAAGAAGATGATGGTTATAAAATAGCCGCGTTGAAATTAATTTAATATTTTATAGCCAAAAACTAATAAATTTAGATATTATAAGCCTCAATTACTGATTCAGCGATTGAGGCTTTTTTAGAAATGTTCAAATCTTAAGAGTTTAGCGACTGAAGAGTATGTCGTATTATATTTTCACTATTTGCTTCTTCGGCTGACATTTTCCCAGCGATTTTTACAACGGTTTTTCTGGCTGTTTCGTATTTAAACCCTAATTGAACCAGTGCAAGAATAGCTTCTTCCTCCTGAACTGAAATATTTTTTGAATTAGAATCTTTTATATATTCTAATTCAGGAGCAAAAGTTGTAATTTTATCCTTGAGCTCAACAACCAGACGTTCAGCAGAACGTTTGCCAAGTCCATTTATTCTACACAATGTTTTTATATCTGCATTTGCAACAGACTCACAAAAAGAATTTATAGTTATGCTGCTAAGAATTTTTAAAGCTAATTTAGGCCCAATTCCTGAGACGGTAGTTAAAAGTTTATAAAGTTCTTTTTCCTGCTCTGTTGCAAAACCGTAAAGAGTCATTGCATCTTCACGAACATGTAAGTGAGTGAAGAGTTGAATTTTTTCTTTTTCCTTTGGGAGTCTATCGTAAGTACTAAGTGGTATAATGACTTCATATCCAATACCATTAACATCTATTACTATATCTGTTAAACTAACTGAATCTAGTATACCAGTAATTTTTGCAATCATTATTTTTGACCTAATTTAAAATATTTCTATAATTTAGCATATTATAAAGCAGTAAATTTGATAAATCAATTAATAACTGTTTTTTTAATAGTTTTATATTCAAAATAAGACAATAATTAATTCAACGTTTCTGTTTTTTAATATCGACAAATCCAAGTTAGGCTGTTAAAGTATTTCTTACTAATACTTAATACATGAATAAAACTTATTAAGCCTTAAATTTTTGCAGTAAATAAATGCTGTTTATAAAAAATTTATATAGAGGATAAATATGACTCAACTTAAGCAGACCCCGAGTGTCGGAGAACATAGATTATATTTTAGAGGAGATAGCCTTACATTTACTTTAAAACTTGACGAAGCAATAGCAGGTAGAGCTTTTGTAAGAACAAATATTGGAAAAGCAATTGTTCAAAGAAGAGAGGTAATACTTAAAGTTAAGGAAAAACGTTCTGGAAGTGCACAGGATTGGCATGATATACGGATGCAGAAAATTGATGATTATACTTACTCTATAACATTAGCTTTAATTGAAGTAGGTCATTTTGAAGCTATGTGTTTTTTCTTTCCTGATAATACGGCTGAACCAATTTGGCCAGGAAGTGAAAATATATGTGTTAACGTAGAGCCTGCTGAATATTGTTGTGCTAATTCAATTTACTGTGCATTCCCAAGGCAGTTTGGACCAAATAAAAATTATGCTGTTTCGCAACCTATTGCCGGTTTGACTGATGAAAAAATGAATGAGTTTGATAAAGCCGGGTTTACAATAATACCTCCGTCAGGAACTTTCAGGGATTTAATAAAAGAACTCGATTTTATAATAAATAAGCTTAACTGTAGAATAATACACCTACTTCCAATTAATCCAACCCCTACAGTTTATGCTAGAATGGGAAGATACGGGAGCCCTTATGCCTCTTTGGACTTTACAAACATTGATCCGGCTCTTGCCGAGTTTGATAAAAAGGCAACTCCATTAGAACAGTTTTTAGAATTAGTGGATGAAATTCATCATAAAAATGCGAAATTAATAATAGACGTTGCTATTAATCATACCGGCTGGGCTGCAAAAGTACATGAGGAACATCCTGAATGGCTGGTTAGAAAAGAAGATAAGACTATTGTCTCTCCAGGAGCATGGGGTGTAATTTGGGGCGATTTAACAGAACTTGACCATGAACACCCTGAATTATGGGAATATCTGGCAGAAATGTTTTTAATCTGGTGTGCTAGAGGAGTTGATGGGTTTAGATGTGATGCTGGCTACATGATTCCATTTAAAGCCTGGGAGTATATTATTACTACTGTTAGAGAACAATATCCTGAAACGATATTTCTTTTAGAAGGGTTGGGGGGAGATCCTGCGATAACATTTAACCTTCTAAATAAAGGAAATATGAATTGGGCTTATTCAGAACTTTTCCAGAATTATTCAAAAAATGAAATAGAAGGATATATTTCAAGGACTCATGATGTAAACTTGACGGATGGCTTAATGGTTCATTATGCCGAAACTCATGATAACAACAGATTGGCTGCTACTTCTGAAACATATTCGAGAATGCGAACTGGCTTATGTGCTCTTCTTTCAAGTAATGGAGCTTTTGGGTTTACAAATGGTGTAGAATGGTATGCCAAAGAAAAAATTGATGTCCATATGGCAAGAGCATTAAACTGGGGCGCAAAGAAAAATCAGGTTGAATTTATTGCAAAAATTAATACCATTCTTGTTTCACATTCCGCTTTCTATGAAAGGGCATCAATAAGGTTTATAAAAAATTATAATGATAATGTTTTAACTTTTTTAAGAACAGATGTCAGCGGTAGAAATAAATTGTTAATTGTTATTAACCTTGATTGCGAAAATTCATCAAGCTCTACTATTAACTTCAATGATTTAGGCAGCTTTGGAAGCTATCCTTTCTATGATCTTATAACAGGTAAAAGTTACCTACCTCAGCTAAATCATGGTTATATTGATTTTGAATTAACCCCAGGCGAAATTCTTTGTTTAAGTTCTAAACAGACTGATCTTGCAGAAATTATTGCCGCTGAGTATGAAAAAAATATAAGACCGGATAGAATTGATAAACAAAGAGCTATGGCTATGGTTTTAGATATTCTGTGCTTTAAAGATAATACAAATATTATTACCGGTATAGACACAAATGGGCTTGCTGAAAAACTTCTTAAAGATCCATTTAAATTTTGTGAGTCAATTTATTCTAAAGATATGCCAACTCCGTTAATACACTGGGATTGGCCTAAAGATTTAAATAGAATAATAATGATTCCACCTAATCATATGACTATTATTACTGCACCTTATAGGTTTAGGGCCAGTATTTACAGAGAAGGAAAAGTAATAAGAACAAGGGATAGTTTAAAAGATAGGCAGGGGCGTAACTTTATAATTTTTGTAAGAAAAATGGATATTCCTAAGAAACATTTGCCTATTAAACTTAAACTTTCCTTTTATAAAGATGTTGAGTGTGAACATTGTGAAGCATCCGGAATACTTTTAGCGCATGATGCCAAAACATGTAGATTATCTCTTGATGTAAAAGAGATTCGCAAAAAAGAGATGACATTTTTTGATGGTAATCAGAGAGGGGGCATGCTGCGCACATGTGTAAGATGGGGAGAAATTAATGATAGGTATAATGCGTTATTAGCAGCCAATTTAAATACTCAAATTCCGGTTGATAGGCATATTATGCTTAATAGGGGTAGAGCTTGGATTGTTAGACAGGGAAGACCTGAAGAGCTGTGCATAAACACAATATCAAATTTTACAGTCAATCCAAACGGAGGGGGAACATGGACTTTTCATGTTCCTGTTGGAAATGGACTTTATGTAGATATCAGTATTGCTGCAGTGATGCTTAGAAACGAAAATGCGATACGATTAAGCTTTTACAGACATCCTTCAAAAGAAAAAGAACATTATCTAGATGATAATACTTTGGTTCATATGATTTTCAGGCCGGATATTGAAGATAGAAATTTTCATCAGGATACAAAACTAAATAATGAGCTTGTTAGAAAATGGGAAGAATCTATTAAATATACTGAAAGAACGTTTACTTTTACTCCTGATATGAATAGACAGTTGAAAATGCTTTCAACAAAAGGAGTATTTAAGCTGCATCCGGAGCATACGTATTCTATTAATCGAAAAATAGAAAGAGAGAGAGGGTTTGATCCTAGTTCAGATTTATATAGTCCCGGGTATTTTAACATTGATTTAAATGGTGGAGAACATTCAGAAATAATTGCCCAGGTTGTTACAAATGAAGAACATCCAAAAATAGATTTCCATTCACATGTGAATTTTAAATATCTTCTTAATACGGGGAATAATTCTTTTGAACAGGTATTGCTCAAAGCTATAAAGAAATTTATCGTAAGAAGAGATAGTCTTAAAACTGTTATTGCAGGCTATCCATGGTTTTTAGATTGGGGAAGAGATACCTTAATTTGTGTAAGAGGGCTTATTGCAGCGGGAATGTATGATGATGTAAAGGAAATTCTTTTACAGTTTGCTAAATTTGCTACAGGTGGTAAACTTCCAAATATTATTTATGGAGAAGAAGTTGGTAACTGGGATACTTCAGATGCTCCTCTATGGCTTATTGTGGTTACAGAGGATTATTGTAAGGCTATAGGTAACAACGATATACTTTCTATAAAAGTTAATAAGGATAGAACTTATCTTGAATCAATAAAATCAATTGCCAATGGATACTTAAAGGGAACTTCAAACGGGATAAAAATTGATGATGATAGTAAACTAGTTTATAGCCCATCTCATTTTACCTGGATGGATACAAATTATCCTGCCGGAACACCTAGAGAGGGATATCCTATAGAAATTCAGGCTTTATGGTTTGCTGCTTTAAAATTTTTATCTACTATTGATAATAATAAGCAATGGAGTGATTTATCGAAAAAAGTTCAAAAATCTATAAGTAGGTATTTTATATATGAAGAGAAGGATAAGGTAGGAAATATAACCGGAAAAAGATGGTTATCCGACTGTTTACATTGTTCTCCTATGAAACCTGCTTCTAAATCAATTAAAGATGATCACATAAGGCCAAACCAGTTATTTGCAATTACTCTTGGAGCAATAGATGATTTTGAATTGTCAAAAGATATTTTAAAAATAACATCTCAACTATTAGTTCCGGGCGGAATTCGAAGCCTTGCAGATAAAGAAACAGAATATGAACTTCCAGTTTATAATAATGGGGAATTGCTTAATATACCATCAAATCCTTATTGGGGAAAATATGAAGGTGTTGAGGACATAACGAGAAAACCTGCATATCATAACGGTACTGCATGGACATGGCCTTTCCCATCATATCCAGAAGCATATTATATGGTTTATGGAGTGAGTGGTTTGAAACATGCTATAAGTATTTTATCTTCTTCTCAAATTCTTCTTGAAGAAGGTTGTATTGGGCAGATTCCTGAAATATTAGATGGAGATGTTCCTCATAAACAAAGAGGCTGTGATGCTCAGGCTTGGGGGGCGACTGAGTTATACAGAGTATGGAAGCTTTTACATAATTAATAATTTAGTTCAAATAAATAAAATGAATATACTTTTTGTATGTACAGGAAATATTTGTAGAAGTCCAATGGCTGAGGGTTATTTTAACTTTCTTTGTAGTGACTTAGGTAAATCTTACAAGGCTGAATCAGCAGGAATTTATACAGAAAATAATTTATCTGCTTCACAGAATGCTGTTTCAGCGATGCTCGATTTAGACATTGATATTTCCAACCATAAAAGTCGCAGAATAACGGAAACTATTGTTAATAATGCTGATTTAATTATTGTGATGACAAAATCGCATAAGAAAGCATTAATTTCATATTTTCATATTGATTCAAGCAGAATATTTTTACTTCATAAATTTGATGGTTTAGATAAAGATGTCTTTGATCCTTACGGAGGTGACTTAAAAACGTATAAGGTTTGCTTTAATGATATGAAAAAAGCTTTGGATAATTTATTTTTAGATGTTGATAAATTCTAAAAAGGCTGAATATTACGGTCCTATTTTGTTAAGAATTGTTTTTTTTATAAAACAGTATTGTTTTTTTGTATGAATTAAGATAGGCTTGCCTATTAAAAGGAGGTTTATTATGAAGAGAATTGAAGATTGGTTCGGAAAAAACAAGGAAGTTCTGATTGCTACAGACCATGGCGGTTTAGAAATGAAAAACTTTCTTATCGAAAAACTTGCCGATGAAAATATAAATTTTGTTGACTTAGGTCCACATCAACTTGATCCTACTGATGATTATCCTGATTATGCATCAAAACTGGCGCAGACTATTTCAAGGGGTGAAGCTCAATGTGGTATTCTTATTTGCAGAAGCGGCGTAGGAATGGCAATAAATGCTAACCGTTTTAATTATGTCAGAGCAACAATTGCTTATGAAGAAACAACAGCAAAAATAAGCAGAGAACATAATTGTACTAATGTTTTAGTTTTACCTGGTGATTATATTGATATAGGCAAAGCCATTAATATTGTTAAAACTTGGCTTGCAACTCCGTTTTCAGGAGATGAGCGTCACTTAAGAAGAATTGAAAAAATTGAAGAAAAATCTTATGATGAAATAGCAGCAGTTCGCGCATCTGATCCTGAAATAGCAAAATGCATTGACGAAGAAGCAGAAAGACAGGAAGATGGTCTTGAACTTATTGCATCTGAAAACTTTGCAAGTACTGCTGTTCAGGCAGCTCAGGGCAGTATTCTTACGAATAAATATGCAGAAGGTTATCCTGGAAAACGTTATTATGGCGGTTGTCAGGTTGTAGATAAAGTAGAATCATTGGCAATCGAAAGAGCATGTAAGATTTTTGGTGCTGAAGCAGCAAATGTACAGCCGCATTCTGGAAGTCAGGCAAATATGGCTGCCTACTTTGCACTTATTAATCCTGGAGATACAATTTTGGCAATGGACTTGGCTCATGGCGGACATTTAACACATGGTCATCCATTAAATTTTAGCGGAATGATGTACAATGTAATTCCTTATGGTGTATCAAGAGAAACTGAAACTATTGATTATGATAATCTTGAAAGGCTTGCTGTTGAGCATAAACCGCATCTTATTGTTGCCGGTGCAAGTGCTTATCCAAGAGTAATAGATTTTAAAAGATTACGTGAAATTGCTGATAAGGTTGAAGCAAAACTAATGGTTGATATGGCTCATGTTGCTGGATTAGTAGCTGCTGGTTTACATCCAAACCCGGTGCCTTACTGTGATGTTGTAACTACAACGACACATAAATCTCTTCGTGGTCCTAGAGGTGGTTTGATTCTTTGTAAGGAAGAGCATATAAAAGCTGTTAATGGGAAAGTCTTTCCTGGAATTCAAGGTGGACCTTTGATGCATATTATTGCAGCAAAAGCAGTATGTTTCCATGAAGCAATGTCTGATAGCTTTAAAGAGTATCAGAGACAGCTTATTGCTAATGCTTCAAGATTGGCTGAAGAGCTTACCAAACGTGGTTTCCGTATTGTATCAGGTGGAACAGATAATCATCTACTTCTTGTTGATTTACAGCCAAAAGAAGCTTCAGGGAAAGCTGTTCAGAATGCCCTGGATAAAGCTGGAATTACAGTGAATAAAAATATGATTCCATTCGATCCTGCTAAACCGTTTATAACAAGTGGAATTCGTATTGGAACTCCTGCTGTTACTACTCGTGGCTTAAAAGAAGATGATATGGAATATATTGCAGAATGGATTAATAGAGCAGTAACAAATAGAAAAGATAAAGAAATACTTGCTCAAATAGCAGAAGAAGTAAAAGTGTTTATTGAAAAACATCCAATGCCTGAATTCTAAGCTATTTAAACAATTTTTTTATTAAAAATGAAAAGGCCGAAATTCGGCCTTTTTTTAAATATACTTAATGCATTTTATTTTTTATTTATCCTGCAATAGCCTGCTTTAATAAGAACAATAATTTTTAATACTAGTTAGTTTTGGATATAACTATAAAAGATTATGAAACAAAAAATTTATGATGTTTTAGTAATTGGAGCTGGACCTGCAGGCTCTGCTTCAGCAATAACTTTAGCAAAACAGGGATATTCTGTTTTAATTGTTGATCAGTGCTCTTTTCCAAGAGAAAAAGTATGTGGAGATGGTTTAATTGGTGATAGCCTGAATATGCTTAAAAAACTAGGGATTTGGAGTAAAGTAGAAGCCTTGTCGAATAAATCAGATGAGGTTATTTCCCAATGCAGAGAGCTCGTTTATTTTAAATTCACAGGTTTATACTTTAAAGCGGGAAGTTTTTGATAAGATACTTTTAGATTATGCTATTGATTGCGGAGCAGGTTTTTATCATTCAAAGTTTACAGGAAGAATAGTTGAAGTTGATATAGGCTATGATAAACACCATTAATTTGAGTTTATTGACTCTTCAAATAATAAATTTAATATTAAGGCAAAATATTGTTTAATAGCTACAGGTTGCCAATCATTTAAACATCTTAAAAATTATAATTTATCCAAACCTGATTTAATTGCTGTTAGAGGATATTTAAAAGCAGATCTTAATTCTGATCTATCTAGATAACAAAAACGAGATGGGATATTACTGGATATTTCCAATGGGAAATGGTGAGTATAATATTGGCTATGGAACAGATGCTTACCAAAAGTTGGATTTGAAGAAGAAAGTTTTAAACTTTATGGCTGAAAAGTTTCCTGATATAAAATTATCTGAGAGTAATTTTGTATTAAGTGGTGCTTTTTTAAGAACTAATTTAATTAACAGTAAAAAAATACCTCAAGATGATATTCTGTTTGCTGGAGAAGTTTTAGGATCAACTTTTCCATTTACGGGAGAGGGAATTGGTAAAGCTTTGGAAACTGGGATTTTAGCTGGAGAAGTGTTTAATTCTGTCTTGAAAAATGAATTAAAAGGAGTGTTTTCTTCTGCAAAGTTTTGCGAACGTTTAGAAAAAGAGTTACAGTTGAAATATAGACCTTATCGTATTGCAAATTCTATTTTTAGAAGAAACTTTTTAAGTAAAATATTTTTTTCCCAGTTGGTTAAAAACAAAAAACTTTGTGATATAACTTCAAGAATTTTAAGTGATAAGACAAATTATGAGCATTTCTCAACTAAAGGTATTTTAAAATATATATTATCAAAAACAAAATAAGACATAATAAACTAATATTTTTGGTGTTTTTATGAAAGTAATTTCTGTGGAGCAAATGCGTGAACTTGATATGCGTACAATTCAAGAATTTGGGACTTCGGGAAGTGTATTAATGGAACGAGCTGGTATAGGTTCTGGCAAAATAATATTGGATTACCTGAAAGAAATTGACTTTCGACATATAAAACGTTTTGTTCTTCTTGCCGGCAAAGGAAATAATGGTGGAGATGTTTATGTAATTGCAAAATATTTATTTGAACAATGTATTGACTGTACAGTAACAATTTATTCTATATGTCCTTTGTCTGATTTGAAAGGTGATGCAAAGCATCATGCTGAAATAATTCCTGATAATATAAGTGTAGAGGTAAAAGAAAAACTTTGTCCTGATGATTTTAAAAAAGGCGATATCATTATCGATGGCCTTCTTGGAACAGGTTTTAAAGGAAAATTAAGAATACCTTATGATAATTGGATTTCAGTTGTAAACAAATCTGGTTTACCCGTTATTGCTGTTGATATTCCCTCTGGTTTGAATGGAGATACAGGTATTGTTTCTGAAATGGCTGTTAAGGCTGATCTAACGATTACAATGGCACAGCCAAAAAAAGGTTTGATAGTCAAACATGGAGTTGAATATTGCGGACGTATTGAAGTGGTTGATATTGGAATACCCGAAGAATATGTTGACTCAATAGAGAATACTATTGATTTATATTGTGGAAAAGATGCATATTCTGTAATAAACCGCACACCTGCAAATAGCCATAAGAAATCTCTTGGATCTGTTCTTATAATTGGAGGAAGTAAGTTATATCAAGGAGCGCCTTTTTTGGCAGGTAAGGCTGCATTGCGTTCAGGGGCTGGACTTGTAACTGTGGCTGTTCCAAAAAATGCAGGAATATTAAATGCAGGGATATTTTCATTAATTACACGTAGAATAAATGATTCAGGTATAGGTTTTTTTACAAAAGAATCGACCGATGAAATATTGAATTTAGTAAAAAGTGTAGATGTAGTAGTAGTGGGTCCTGGTATTTCTGATAATCAAAGTTCTTTAGAGATGATTGAAAGCATTATGGACTTGAATATGCCTGTTGTTTTTGATGCTGATGCTTTAAATCTTATTGCAAAAAATCCTGAAATATTGCAAAAAAAGCCGAATTTTATATTTACTCCTCATCCTGGTGAAGCTAGAAGGTTGGCAAATGGTTTTGGTTTGATAAATTTTAAAAATGAGGATCGAATTTCACAGGCAAAATCTCTTCAAGGAGCTCTTGGAGGTATAGTTATTCTTAAGGGGCATAGAACTCTTGTTGCAGATAAAAAAGAAATTTCAATAAATGCAAGTGGAACTCCTGCATTAGCTACAGCTGGAAGTGGAGATGTGCTTACTGGTATTTTAGCGGCTAATTTAGCTTTAAATTTAGATTTATTTACAGCATCCTGTTTTTCTGTTTACTTGCACGGTTTAACTGGCGAAATTACTCCACATGGAATTAAAGGAACTATTGCGGATGATTTAATTGATTTAATTCCAACAGCTCATAAAAAAATATCTCCTTTTGCATAGCTTATTGGCTTAGAAAAGAATACAATTTTAGCTAAACTTGCAAAATTATTTAAAACCCCTATCTTTAATAACTAAAGTTTCCCCGTTTTTTTTGGGGTGTTCTTTGAAAACTTGATTTTCTCAGATCCACTATACTTCTGTTAATCATCATCAGAAAACTTTAGAATTAAAAAAAATGCAATTTTTTTAAATCTATAGCAATGGTGATTTTTGAAAAATTTTTTCTCATCTTTTTTGTGAGATGCCCAGTATCAGCGTTTTCAGTTGTTTTAAGCCCCTCGAAAGAGAAAAGATGATTTTTTTGAGGTCTTTGGCAGTACTATTCAGTGAGCTTTGTTTACTTTTGTCAAGTTTTAAGACATAACATGTTTATTGTAAAAAGCTTACAAATTGCAGTCAGGTGGCTGAACATGCTATATTACTCTATTATCAAAATTAAAAAAAAGGAGTAATACAACATGTTCAGTAATTGCAAATTTAGCACATTAATAGATGAAGTTGCAACAGTAATTCCGAGAAAAGACAGAAGAATTATTTTTAAAACCATTATAACCGGTTTGATTATCAGCGAAGGCAGTAAATGTATTTCAGCAATTTATCGTCTGTTTGCAATAATGATGCTGTCTAATAAGATATCGAGAAAAAAATATTACGGTTTTCTGCAGTCAGGAAAACTTAAACTTGCTTTAGTATGGAAAAAACTTTTTACAATACTTGGTGATGATATCCAAACATCCGGCAGACTTCTTGTAGCTCTTGATGATACAACATATGGAAAGACAGGAAAGAAAATTGCAAACTGCGATACTCATTACGATCATGCGGCTAAACTGAACAGCTCTAAATATCTTTTTGGACATTGCCGTGTTGTTCTCGGGATACAAAAGTTTATCCATGGACGCTGGGCATGTCTGCCCGTAAAACAAAAAGTTTACCGGCTTAAAAAATCTGTAGATAAAAAAGAATTTAAAACTAAGATAGAGATTGCCGGAGAACTGATTAATGAGCTGTATGAACAGTTTTCTATTCCTATGCTGGTAGTTACTGACAGTTGGTTTGGTAATAAGTCATTGACAAAAGTTTTAAACTCCTATAAAGAATCAATGCATATCCTTACTCGTTTAAGAATTGATTCAGCTCTCTATGATTTTCCGCCTGAAAGTAAAGCAAAAAAAAGAGGGAGAAAGAAAATTTACGGTATTCGATTACCAAAGTTATCGAAGCTGGCAGCGACTCTTGATAAAAAAGAAGATTATTTCTTCATTTACGGCAAAAGCAGAAAATGTGAATATTCAGAATTTTTATGTATGCACAAAGGATTTAAAACCAAAGTTAAAGTTGTTCTTGTTCACTATAAAAACGGATGGTTCTTTCCAATTGTATCTACCGACTGCAGCCTGACGGCTCAGCAGATGATAGAATATTATTCTGCAAGATGGAAAATAGAAAGCGGTTTTAAAGAACTTAAACATGAACTCGGTGCTCTGGATAATCAGGCAAGAAAAAGGAATTCTGTAGAAAATCATTTTGATCTGTGCTGCATTGCCATGACCGCAGCATGGATATACACTATAAAACAGGAGAAGGCTCCTGTTAGAAAATTTAAAACTGCAAGAGCAAATTCATATGCTTTTGCTGATATAAGAAGAAAAATTAAAAACGAATATTATGAGAGTTTTAATTTTATGGATATTTGCTCTTCAAAAGGCAAGTCACTGATAAATTATATTAGAGATATCATTTTTCAGTGTGCCGGGTAATTTTTTAACTCTCAAAAATAAGGAATGTTTAGTTTAAAGAAATAAAAACTTTATGATTTGGTAATTGATACCCAGCTTTTTCAAGCTCCTGGAGCCATTCAATTAAAAATGGCTTTACAATCGGTGTTAGCTCTACCGACCGTATTTTTTTATTCTTTGTACAGTAGATTGTAAGTTTTTTTCTTATTTTTCCTGTAGGATCAAGTAAATCTTTGCGTCTGATAGATAGAAGTTCATTACACCTATAACCAGTTGCGTGCCCTAATGCTAAAAAAGCTTTATTGCGTATTGCTAAAGGCCTTCCATTGAGTAATTTAATTACCTTTATGAAATCGTTGTATTGAAAAGGTTCAGCGGCAGACATTGTTTTTTAATGGTTATGCTTTTCTGTATACATAAACAAATTCACCAATCTTTTCATAAAGCCAGAATTTATGACAGATTGCAACAAGTGTTCAAACTTTTCAGGCAAATTAAAAGAATGACTAAAGATTACAGGTTTATCAGATGAACCTGAATACTCTATCTGATTTGTCATAAAACCCTGTATTCTTGCACAAAGCTCCATAGCTTTAATTCTGATTGTGGCGTTTTCTCCGTTTCTGCCTAAAACAGTGAGTTTTATTAAAATCTCTTCACGAGTCATTATTTTTGGTTTTGTTTGCTTGTTTGGTAAAGGTTCTTTAATATCAGAAATATTTTTTAGACGCCCGTATTTTAAACTCTGTGTTCCATAATCATCAATAAGCTTTATAACTTCTGTACTATCTTTAAACCTTCTTCTTAAAGATGTTCTAACAGCTAGTGAATTGCGTAAATATTTTATGCAATCAGTAACAGATATTGAAATATTATTTTCCTTCATCGTTTTTACAGTTTCTTCAATATTACCGTTAAAGTATTTTGAAAACTTTTTTTGACGATTAGTCATTTTTTTATAACGATTACTCATTTTTTATTTTCCTTCCCTTACTTTGATTAATTGCTCTGCTACATGTATAATATATTTAAGGCTTTCAGTTGTCATATACTGCATTGCCATTGTTAAATCTTCATCACAAATAAAACAGTTACTGCAAATGTGCCATTGACGACGATCATTAGTTTTTTCTAAATTCTTCATATTTTTTAAGATTTCTATGTTATGTAAAAAAACATGGTTGTCTCGGTTGTATGGTTATACTTTTTCTGTAAACGCCTATTAATAAACAATTAACAACTTTTAAAAGTATAACCATGGACAACCATAGTATAACCATTTTGGTTAAACTTGATTCTTTTCTGCAAAGTTAATGCCAAATTTTCTATAAATATCATCAAGACTAAAACGATTGCAACGCCTGTATATTTTCTTGGTTTCCTGCTCAGAATGCCTGGCAAAATATATTAAATCTTCGCTTCTGGTCTCTTTTGTAGTTGGTAGCCTGTATTGACTTATTGCTCTGGTTATTTCTCTGGGTGAAATCTTTATTTTTTCATCAGCAAACAAGCGGTAAAGGTAGAGAGTATTATTTTTTATTATATAATCCCAATCAGCTTCACAACCATTAAAAATACGTTCAAAAACATCTTGCGCCAATGCATCCTGTTCGCTCTCAAATTCCATCTTTTTTCTAGCTATACCGATAGCATAATCAATAGTTTTTTGCTTCACATTCTCATAATCTGGATACTTAATAAACTTTAAAAAATTCAATACTGCACTTAATACAATAGCGTGATTATAACTGATTCTATCTAAATCAATACCGGCAGTAACTAGAATATCATTAATACTTTCAATTTCATGAATTATTGAAGATAATAACTCTACACGATTTTGCAGCACAGTTAATCCTAAATATGCCAGCTCTTCAGATGTATATTTTTTTAGTTTATTAAAGGCTTCTTTGCTTTCTGGTGTTCTATGTTCCTTTAAAAACTCAATACTAATTATCCGCTGTACTTCCTGTAATTCTGTAAAGAACTCATAGTTTTGCACAAACTTTAATGTAGAATTTAAAGGCTTTTCGATTACTTCAAAATCAACGGATCGTTTAGCATGAGCATAAGACGTAAGACGTCCCCAGGCGTTTAATATGAAGCTTTCAGGAAGAGGATTTTTATATTTGTCTTTATTACCTTCTAAAAAAGATACCACTGAATTGCTTTTCTTGGCACATATTCTGGCAATAGCTTTTGCTGTAGTTGATTTACTAAAAGATTCACCCTCTTTTTTAAAGAAAAAACAGTTATTAAACAGCTTAGTCATAAAGCTTTTACCTGTATGAGCATCACCAAACAAAGACAATATAGGAAAGAAATTGTATTTATCTGCAATTTGTTTGGCAAAGGCAGAAGCTATGTAAAAACCTAAAACCATTATTCCCCGCTCCTGATATGCTTTAAACAGTAAATCTATAAATCTGACCAAGTCAACAGTTTTAAAAGTATCAATGACATCTTTTGATTTTCTGGCCACAGGAGCAATATTGAACTTTTCAAAAACATCATCATCGTTTAACCAATGCAGATCTCCGTTTTTGTCAATTAGCCAACCGGTAAAAACATAACAATCAGATTTTGAATCATGACCATAGGTCTTAAGCTTTCGGATTAACGGTATATAAGACTTTAGCAGAAAGCTTCTAAGCAGCAGTAAATCTTTGTCAGAACCAAAAAATAAACATTTATTATTTAGCAGGAACTCATCAAACATAGATTTATTTATTAACTCTTTCGGTCTAATATCACGAATAAAACTTTTATCACCCTTTTTTATAATAACTCTATAAATCAAGCTCTGCTGATATTCGCTTTCTTCTTCTTCAACAATGGCATACTTGATTGACATACAACAATCTAAATGCCTATAGGCATTATAAATTGTTTCTCCATTTGCTTTAGTCGTATGACCTTTATATAAAATACCATTAAATAAGAATATCCGTGAAGCTTCGCTATTGTTAAATAAACATGTTTCTTTAAAATAGTGATCTGAATTATTTGATATTTCAGCTAAAAACAATCTGCCTTGATATTCATATCGCTTAAAATCATTATCGTTAAGTTTGTTAATCTGTAACAAATCATTCCAATCTTTACCGGTAAGCGGAAAAATTACAGAATAGCTAATATTATTTTCTTTAAGAAATTTAATATTTTTCTCTGTGGCTTTTCTACCTGCTTTGTCGTTATCAAAGGCAAGAATAAATTTTTTATTTCGGTTGGTTAAATACCAATTGATAGGCACATTAACACAGGATAGAGTTGCAATAGCAAATTTACCAGCCTGATAAAGACTTAATGTGTCCAGTATTCCCTCACAAACATAAATCTCATTATACCTGCTATGATCTTTAGTTACACTGTAAGCTAAAGTTGAATAACTTCCCTGAAAACGGTAACGATCTTTACCGGTATAATCAATAAGACGGTGTATAAAAATATCATCCCTTAAATAGAATTTGACAGTATCATATTTTTGTTTAGTTTCCTTATCAAACCAACTGTCCTGTTCAAATTCAATGTTATCTGTATTAAGTTCACGACTATTCAAATAAGCTCTTGCTGTTGCTTTCGGATCAGCTTCATTTTTTGGAAAGCGTTTTGAAAAGTCCTGGAATAACTCTGGAAAATATTCTTTAGGTGGTGTTATTGCTCCACAATTGTTACAGCGGTGGCAAATTATACACAAACCCTTATCAGCATTAAAGAAGGCTGATTTTTCCCCACAAACAGGACATTTGATATAATTTATGGTATTGTCTAATCGCTTAGCTTTTGGATTATCCTGCATTATTCTATCTATCATCAATGGCAAAATAGAAGAATAATATTGACTATTTAATTTATTCATTGTAAATTATTAAATCCTTTCTGGATTAAAATTTGATTCAGAAAAGAGCTGTTGCTTGTTTGTTCATGTGTCTTTGGTCGGTCGTTTGAACAAACAAGCTTTTCTCTTTTAATACTCATTTAAACGGCTCCTATATTTGGCATTTCAACCCTACAGTATTCAATGAAAGCGTCTAAGTCCTCTAGTTTATACATACAATTCTTCCCAATTTTAAAATATGGTAACGGCTTTGAGCGTTCACAAGCCCACTTTGACAGCGTAGCTACAGAAGCCCCAAGGTATTCAGCAGCTTCCTCTCTTGTTAAGAATTTTCGTTTGTTAGTTTGAGTTGTCATTTTCTTTGTTTCCTTTCTTTGGTTAATGTTCAATAACTCCAATATTTACTATAGCATATCTATAGTATCTATAGTATCTATTTGGTTTCTGTATTTATAAATAGCATATTATTTTTAGCTTTACAAATCTCATTAAAGCATTATTTAATTATTTTTTAATAACTTATTATTAAATACTTAAACAATATATAGTATAATTCTATATTACTATATATCTCTTGTAATTTCAGCATTTGAAAACTCTTACACAACAATCCAATTAAGCAGTTTGTTCAGGATTATTTTCTCTATACCATAGACATATTTTTAGCGCAAATACCATTACTAATACTTTTTGAGAATGCTTTAACTCTGGAAAAACATCATTCATGCAATTCTGTATAAAGCAATCGGTTACATTCTTGAATGACTGATAAAGCTCAATAAATCTGGAATCATCAAAAATATTGTTTATATCCAGTGGATTTTCGCAGTTCATAAATTCTTGATATATTTCAGAGGTTTGTTTCTTACTACAAACTGGGTTAGATTCTGTCTGTTTACCGTTAAAACACCTACCGTAATTAGTCAACCTTTTAAAATCAGTATCTTTGTATGGTTCTGGCGAACTGTGGACAAACTGAAAAAGCAGATTGTTTTTTAACTCATAAGGAAAGCAATACTGTTGAAAAAAACTCTTAATCAGCTCTATTTTATTGTTCCGGGACAGCTTCAGGATAAGATTATTGATCATAAAGCTGTTTAATTCCGAATCCGTCCAGGTCTCTAAATGCGCCCGGGTTTCCGGAGACAAAGAAAGGGAAGGTTTTATATTAGATTTCTCTGTGTTCTGCGCTCTTTTTATGCTGTCTGTCATAATTATACTGTCTCCTGTTAAATAGCTGTCATGTTCTTTAAATGTCTTTATATGCTTTACGGATGAAGGATTACAGGAAGCATTGTTTATCGGAGGCAGTTTACGGCAATCTCCAAAAAGACAGCCTTCAGAGATACCCGGCGCGGTATTTCGCGAAGTCAAAGCGGATTCTGTTTTCATGGTCTTAAAACCTTTTAAAACTAAAGGCGTACCAGAAAAGACTGCGAATCTTATCAGCTTCCAGCACCACCTGTAAAGCCTATTTCTAGTACGCCTAAAATCTACAAACATTATTAACGCCTAAGAAGTTGGTGGCTTCTCCGTTTGTCGGCGGTCGTTATTCGCAGTAACGACTTGAAAACAAAAATTTCTAAAAAAATATATTGTCAGAGTAAATATAAGTCAACTATTGAAGCATAGAAAAATCTTTTTACTTATGTTTTTACATGCTTATTATAAAAATCTTCCAGGTCTTTAAGTAATTCATGTATATTTGTGTATGGATTAAGTTCAAAAATTCTTTTACCCGGATTGTTTTCTAAAGAATTTCTATTTAATCTTTCTGCATTCTCTTTTGCTGTTTCAATTCTATCTTTAATCAATTCGTAAATATTCTTATCTGCTTTATTATAGTTCGCTATATAGTTCTTTCTCTGCAAATAACGAATTAAATCATTGCATGAAGCAAAAGCCCTTCCAGTGTATTCAAAATGCATTAAAATCCATTCTTCAAAACAAATACTTGAAAAGGCTATATCTATATTTTTACCCTTTTTTCTCTGACTATCTTTCAATTCAAAAACCTTATCATGGCCAGTAAAAAAGTCTTTATCTATCACGATCCAAAACTTATCAGATTCTGTTGGACTTTCAGACAGTGCCTCTCTAATCAACTTCAAAGCATCTTTTCCCTTGGTCTTATAAGACTTAATATCAACCTGCTTGCTTCTATTATAGCCTAAATCAGAAATCAAAGAACTAAAATAATTATATTCGGTTTTTTCTCCTTCACTGAATATATAAAACCTCGGTTTTAGCTTTCTTGTATTCTGTTTTCTCTTACGCATAATGAAGTAATTCCACTAATGCTTTTTTGAATATATTGTAATCAATTGCTGGTATAGCTCCGAAACGTCCTTCATTATAATATTTTTCAAAAGGGCTATTTTTTCTTACTTCTTTTTTATCAAACTCATCTAACGAATATAAAGAAGTTTCACCGTACTTGTTTTTTTCTGTAAACCATACCTGATCACGCCTCATATATTCAGGATTCATAAAAGATGAATTATGTGTAGAAAAAATAAGCTGTGCATTCTTTTTATTTATTTCAGGATCATTAAAAAGCTTGATAATACATTCTATTAAGTGGGGATGTATACTGCTTTCAATTTCATCAACGACCAACACATTACCAGTTTCTAAGGCAAGTATAATATTACCGGCAAAAGAATAAAGATTCTGTGATCCTTCGGAAAGCTGATTCAATTCAAGATAACATGTACTTGTAATGTTTTTATTTGAATCATAAATATTATGCTTGAATACTGGTTTTAACTTTGCACTTTCAATATAAAGACTTTTTAGACGCTCATCATACTCTTTCATATAGTCAAGATTAATAATTGGCTGAGCTGTCGGATCATCTTTTATTTCTATGGCCTGTATTCCTGTATCTGAAGCATGTAAAAAGATTTCTGCAAGATTCTTTAAGCCTTTATCATTTTTCATCATACCATTAACTATAGAAGTAAAGAAAAGATGGCTTATTATTCTGGTATTAACCATGATATTAGCAAAGGCTCTATAAACACTTTTAATTACTTCAGGACTGTTTTCTACATTAGCAGCAACTGAAAGATAAAGATTATTCTTTTTGAACGGAATACGTTTATTCTGTCCTTTTAAATAATTACCAATATAGAAATTAGATGATGTATCTCCCTTTTCACGCCTGAAAAGAACAGCAGATTTAGCAGACGGATAGAACTTTAACTCTTCATAGTGTATTTCTGTTTTGTCATATTCTACAATATACTGATATAATTGATTCTCTGAATCAAAAAATTCTATTTCAAACCTGGTTGGTAAAACTTCAGAAGTATCATCAAGAACGAAAGGATCATAGCAGGAAATAGGTTGATCCAGTTTCCAGCTATCAGACCCACTAACCAGAAAAATAAGATTATGAAGAGCTAATAATAAATTACTTTTTCCTGAAGCATTTGCGCCATAAATACAGGCTGTTTTTAAAACCCCTGTCTTTTTATCAGGAAAAGCAACATTCTCTTTATGTAATTCACTAGTACTTTCTGCCAACAAGTTAAAAACCTGTTCTTCTTTTATCGAACGGAAGTTTTTTATACTAAATGATAATATCATAATTAAACCTGTTTATTTAGCTTATTTATGTAAATTATTTACAAAACCAACTTTAATATACGATATTGTAACAGATATTCAACAATTCTACAACAATGTTTCATCAATTATTCATTACAGGATTAAACCAGAAAAATAAGATTATGGTTATACATGGTTACATATGGTTATACTTTGGGTTATACTAAAATAAAACATATATCTTACTATATATTATATACTTATAACAATATAACATATATTTATTACTGGTATACAACCAATATATCCCTGCCTTTTCGCGCACGTGTAAAAGACTAAAACGCCTACACTTTTACATAGTTTTTTTAATATTTAAAACAAAAAACCAACAGGTAAGAAACGTAAGAAACGTAAGCTATAGGTAAGATTTAATATCATATATAAATACTTAATATTAATATATTTATATATAAAGCTATGTGCTATCTTACCTTTCTTATATAGTTTTGTATTCTTCTGGTATAAGAAATTTATACCAGATTATTTATTTCTCTTTTTTTATATAAGAAAAAATACTTTACATAATAATCAAGATATTTTTTCAACGTTTTTGGTGTAGCATTTTTTAGTTTATCATCATTGGAATGGTTTGTCCTAAAATCTTTATATGCTTGTGATACTGCAATCTTACGGTTATATTTCAGCTCTAAATATTTTTTTCTGTAATTAAATATTTCTTTGCCATACTTTTGCATTTTTAATTTGTGGTGTTCTTTGTGACTTTCTCTAACCATTACAGTTTTATTCTGATCATCAACATAGGGAGCAGCTTCCAATCTTCCCGCCAATCTTCCTAGAATAAAGAATAGTGATAATTTTTCAAAGCCTTTTTCTGTATCGTTTATCTCTCTGCATATTTGAATTATTCGGTTTATATAACCTCTTGTAAACTGTTTAAAGAATCTATTTTTAGAACTATTCTTATATGCTCCCTGTTCTATCGCATTAAGATACCCGGTTAAAATGTCATAAAATTCTTTTTCTGATATACCAGCTAAACACTTTTTATTATTGATAGTTTCTTGCAACTCTGGTAAAAATTCTTTTTCTGTAAGACTTTCAGATATGGGCTCAAAATCCGAAAAAGTATTTTTAAATATCTCTGTTTTATAAAATTGTTTTTCATAAAGCAAACCATCAAGATAATTATTAAGTTTAATAAATATGTTTTCTGATGTAACCTTGCTATATTGTAATTTATCTTTCACTTTTTTATCCTTCCGCCTAGAATGCTTCATTTAAGTCTTTTCTTAAATCATCATTCAGAATTGGAGTATAAACCCTGGCTGTGGTGGCTATGTCTTTATGTCCTAAAAACTTTTGAACAGCTTTTAAGTTACCTTTATGTTTTAATAAAAGGCTTCCTGCTGTCCTTCTAAGATCATGTACTGTAAAGTTTTTTATTTCTGCTTCAACTATAAATCTACTCCACATTTTTTTTTATTTCTACAATTGGCTTATTAGCTTTAACAGGACTATTAAAGGACATAATCAGAGTTATCTTTATTTTGGTTTCTTCTCTTTAGCAGTATATCAAAAGCCTTATCTTTAAGCGGGACTATATGAAATTCTTTATTTTTAGCTTCTTCTGGCTTTATTATCCATTCTCTTGTAATAAAATCTATGTCACTATATTTCATACTCAGAATATTATTTTTACGTCTGTGCAGTATGAAGCAACATTAAAAACAAATCGCTGTAAAAATCCAGATAGGGATATTCCAGCCATTTATCACAAACCTTATAGAATCTTTCCAGCTCTTTACTATTTAAGATTCTATGCTTGGGATATTCTTTATATTTCTTAATTCCAACACATGGGTTTTTAAGATCAAGCCTTAAATCTTTAATAGCATAATTAGAAGCTGCACGAAAAGTTTTTCGCGACTCGCTTCTAATTAATTTTTTGCTATCGCAAATGTAAATTTGCCTTTCAACGCTCTATATTGAGCGTAAATGAATAAAGTGAAAGGCAAATTTATGATATATAATGTTCCTTACCTACCGTTTGATTTCAACATAATTGAAGAATTAGATACCGATTTAATGGAAATTTTTCGAAAAAGTCGCGAACTTCTGGAAAAGTTTCCTGAAATCAGAGAATCAATAGTCCGAGATCAGGATATACACGGTCAGAAGAAGAAACTGATCCGCAATGAAGTAAAACGTTATAATGATGTGCACATAAACGGAAATTACTATTTGTTTGACTGTATAGAAATAACAGAGCCGGTAAAACTCGAAAAAACAGGTCGGGAACGTTTGAAGCCGGAATTAGTACTTTATTTTCTTATCATCAGAGGACTGTGGGGAAGCATAAGTGACCACGCAGCCAAACAGGCAATACATTGATTCAATAAGTATTAGCGCGGTTCTTGCTCATCACAGCTATAAGGTTCCCGGTTCGAACACTGTGCGTGAAAACCTGAATGCAGTTTCCAATAAAACAAGACGTTTGATAATGGATAGCCTTTCCATGCTTATTCTCCTTAAAGGTCTTGATGATTTCAATGAAGTTTACATAGACATGTACAGATGTTGCTGCAAATACAGCATATCCAACGGACATTTCAGTTTTATATAAACTTCTTGACCGGGTTTACAGAAGCTTCAGGTTTCTAACTGATGAGTTTGGCTTTCCCATGCTGAGTGACGGATGGCTTGATACAAGAATGAAAAAACTGAAATCACATCTTGCTTTTATCAATATGCAGATAGGCAAAAAGGGAATGAAAGGAAATGTTAAGGAAAAATTTAAACTCTTTGTAAGTCTTGCAGATAATATTTATAAAATCTTTTTTCGACGAACAGGAAAAAATGTTGATCAAATATGAAACATCTGACTTAACCCCGGATAAAAGTCTTGCTCTTGACAGGCTCTGGTTTAAAATAGACAGTGATCTTAATGATGCCGCTTATGTACTGTATTATGCCGAACTTCTTGTTAATGAAAATATAAAACTTCCGTCAAGAGAGAAAATCCTCAGCATTTCGGATCCTGATGCAGCTTTCATACAGAAAGGACAGAGAAATCCCACCATTGGATATAAACCTCAAATCGGAAGAAGCAGAAATGGTTTTATAAGTGGTTTTCTACTTCCAAAAGGCAATGTCAGTGATTCCGAAATGCTTGTTCCCACAGTAATGGAAGTATGCCGTTCCACCGGAGTTAAGCCGAATCTTGTAAGTACTGATGACGGTTATGCATCAGAAGACGAAGTTGGTATACTCAAAAATGATTTAAACATTTTAACTGTCAGTATTAATGGAGCAAAAGGTAAAAAAATAACATCCTGAAGATTGGGATACTACGTTATATTCTGAAGCCCGAAGAATGCGGTCTGCTGCTGAATCAGGAATGTTTACTCTTAAATACAGGCATAGTTTCGGTAAAATGAGAAGACGTGGGATTGAAGCAGTGGAAGCTGAACAGCTTGAAAAAATTATTGCGTATAATTTTATACATATGATTAAAAAGGAAAAAAACGGCTAAACCAGCCTGATCCAATTTAACATATCAAATATAAAAAAATATACTGCAATGTACCCGGTTTATAAATGTTCAAGAGTTTTCTCTTATAATTTGTGGAGGTACGACATAAATTTTAAAAATAATTAGAACGCCTTAAAAAAAATTGGATATCAGGTTATAATGTTATATAATTGAAAAAAATATTAATAACAAAAAACGTTTTCGTGGGCGTTCTAATTAGAAGCTGCACGAAAAGTTTTTCGCGACTCGCTTCTAATTAATTTTTTGCTATCGCAAATGTAAATTTGCCTTTCAACGCTCTATATTGAGCGTAAATGAATAAAGTGAAAGGCAAATTTATGATATATAATGTTTCCTTACCTACCGTTTGATTTCAACATAATTGAAGAATTAGATACCGATTTAATGGAAATTTTTCGAAAAAGTCGCGAACTTCTGGAAAAGTTTCCTGAAATCAGAGAATCAATAGTCCGAGATCAGGATATACACGGTCAGAAGAAGAAACTGATCCGCAATGAAGTAAAACGTTATAATGATGTGCACATAAACGGAAATTACTATTTGTTTGGACTGTATAGAAATAACAGAGCCGGTAAAACTCGAAAAAACAGGTCGGGAACGTTTGAAGCCGGAATTAGTACTTTATTTTCTTATCATCAGAGGACTGTGGGGAAGCATAAGTGACCACGCAGCCAAACAGGCAATACATGATTCAATAAGTATTAGCGCGGTTCTTGCTCATCACAGCTATAAGGTTCCCGGTTCGAACACTGTGCGTGAAAACCTGAATGCAGTTTCCAATAAAACAAGACGTTTGATAATGGATAGCCTTTCCATGCTTATTCTCCTTAAAGGTCTTGATGATTTCAATGAAGTTTACATAGACAGTACAGATGTTGCTGCAAATACAGCATATCCAACGGACATTTCAGTTTTATATAAACTTCTTGACCGGGTTTACAGAAGCTTCAGGTTTCTAACTGATGAGTTTGGCTTTCCCATGCTGAGTGACGGATGGCTTGATACAAGAATGAAAAAACTGAAATCACATCTTGCTTTTATCAATATGCAGATAGGCAAAAAGGGAATGAAAGGAAATGTTAAGGAAAAATTTAAACTCTTTGTAAGTCTTGCAGATAATATTATAAAATCTTTTTTCGACGAACAGGAAAAAATGTTGATCAAATATGAAACATCTGACTTAACCCCCGGATAAAAGTCTTGCTCTTGACAGGCTCTGGTTTAAAATAGACAGTGATCTTAATGATGCCGCTTATGTACTGTATTATGCCGAACTTCTTGTTAATGAAAATATAAAACTTCCGTCAAGAGAGAAAATCCTCAGCATTTCGGATCCTGATGCAGCTTTCATACAGAAAGGACAGAGAAATCCCACCATTGGATATAAACCTCAAATCGGAAGAAGCAGAAATGGTTTTATAAGTGGTTTTCTACTTCCAAAAGGCAATGTCAGTGATTCCGAAATGCTTGTTCCCACAGTAATGGAAGTATGCCGTTCCACCGGAGTTAAGCCGAATCTTGTAAGTACTGATGACGGTTATGCATCAGAAGACGGAGTTGGTATACTCAAAAATGATTTAAACATTTTAACTGTCAGTATTAATGGAGCAAAAGGTAAAAAAATAACATCTGAAGATTGGGATACTACGTTATATTCTGAAGCCCGAAGAATGCGGTCTGCTGCTGAATCAGGAATGTTTACTCTTAAATACAGGCATAGTTTCGGTAAAATGAGAAGACGTGGGATTGAAGCAGTGGGAAGCTGAACAGCTTGAAAAAATTATTGCGTATAATTTTATACATATGATTAAAAAGGAAAAAAACGGCTAAACCAGCCTGATCCAATTTAACATATCAAATATAAAAAAATATACTGCAATGTACCCGGTTTATAAATGTTCAAGAGTTTTCTCTTATAATTTGTGGAGGTACGACATAAATTTTAAAAATAATTAGAACGCCTTAAAAAAAATTGGATATCAGGTTATAATGTTATATAATTGAAAAAAATATTAATAACAAAAAACGTTTTCGTGGGCGTTCTAATTATAAAGAGTAGATAGCAAAGCCAGTATTCTATTAGCTTTATAAGGAGTTGCTTTTAATTTTTTATTGATTAATTTTTATTTTATCATAAGTTATTGCTGTAAGTTTTAAATTTTTAAACCCCTGCAAAGAACTTTTAAAATAGTTCTTATCCTGCTTTAAACTCTTTTTAATATTCTCTTTCTCTTCTGTGTAAAGTTTAAAAAGCTCCGCAAAAGTCATTTCCTTTTTCAACTGCCTTTTTTCCTGAACAGGGTCTTTACCTTCTATAAGCTTTGAATAAAGTTTGACATATTCGCGTCTGGCAAGAGCAGGTGTCAAAGTAGGAAAGTCACCAATTTTAATATATTTCACCCTCCCTCTAATATATTTTCTAAGATAATAGTACTTACCGGAAGAAGTTACTTTTATACAAAAATATTTATCTTTGGTATCCTGATAAAATACAGCTCCCTTTTCAGTATATTCCAGGCTTTCAACAACAGTTTTATTGATTGTAATAGACCGACTGATTGTTTTCATTAAGTCTTTCCAGCTTAGGTATAGCTTAGGTTTTTTTGATAATTCAAGATTTTTCAATAAAGCTAAAAATAAATAAAGTAAAATATAACATGTTGATAATAAGCTAACAAGACAGCTAAATATAAATAAGTAGAAATATTGAAAAACTTCAAAAAAAATGACTCTTAATCATTAGGTCCTGGGTTCGAATCCCCGTGGGCGCACCATTCTCTTATTTCTACTTTTCTTATTTAATTATCCATCCATTCATTTTTAATAAAAAGCTATACCATCTCAAAAAAAGCAATAACACACATATTGTTTATTGAAAATATCATTAAACAAACTTATAACTTAATAATCAGATACAGATTAATTATTAATATCAAATTATCAGGATTATATCATGAATACAATCAAAAATCTTTCAAGCAAAAAAATTACAATAGCACCCTCTCTTCTTGCTGCTGATTTTGCAAATCTAAAAAAAGATATTCATAAAGCAGAAGAAGGTGGTGCTGACTTACTGCATATTGATATCATGGATGGTCATTTTGTCCCTAATTTAACAATGGGCCCTCCTGTTGTACAATGTATTAGAAAAATTACTGATATGATATTTGATGTTCATCTTATGCTGACTAATCCATACGACTATATTATTCCATTTGGAATATCAGGAGCAAACCACATTACATTTCATATCGAATGCAATGATGATGTTTACAAGACAATAAATTTGATAAAAGATAATAATATGTCAGTAGGTTTATCTGTCAAACCTAATACTCCAGTAGAAAAAGTTTATCCTTTTTTAGATTATGTTGATTTAATTTTGATTATGACGGTAGAGCCAGGTTTTGGCGGACAATCTTTTATGGAAAGTATGGTTCCTAAAATAAAAGCTCTAAGAGAAAAGCTTAACCAACTTAAAAAGGACATTCATATTCAGGTTGATGGTGGAATCAATGCAAAAACTATTTCCAAAACAACTAAAGCTGGTGCAAATATGGTTGTTGCCGGCAGTTCAGTTTTTGGAGCAAAGGACGGAGTAAAAAAAGCAATAACTGAACTGCATGAAGCTTCAACGTAATATTTTTACTAATTTTTTGATAACTGGTTTGAAAAACATAAGTTATGTCTGTATTTGTATAACCTTTAACGCTATTTTTGATATTGGATAGAGTTTTTTTGATATATAGAATTAATCAGTTTTTTATTTATTTTTTATAAATTTTGAAAAAGAGGAATATTAATGGGTAACTTAAAGAAAAAGCGTCGTAAAAAAATATCTAAACACAAAAGACGCAAACAGCTTAAAGCTAATAGACACAAAACAAAATAAGCTTTTTCTATAAAGTTTTTATATTTTATGAGAAGAAGTTTAATTTTTTCTATTTTAATTAGAGTTTTGTAAAGCTTGATACAGCATTATGTTGCTCGAAATGTTTTTTTAACCATTTCGAGCTTTTTTTATTTCCTGAATTAACTGAGACTTATTAGCGGATTTCATTAAAAATTCTCCAATTAAAAGTGAATTTGCCCCTGCCTTATACAAAGTCGAAGCAGACTTTAAAGATAGAATTCCGCTTTCAGCTACAATTATTTTTGAATTTGGAATTAGTGGAATAAGCCTAACTGCATTTTGAATATCTACTGTAAAATCACGCAAATTTCTATTATTTATTCCTATTATTTCAGCACCAGCATCCAAGGCTTTTGTTAAGTCAGCTTCGTCATGAACCTCGACTAAAGGCTCCATTCCAAACTCTCTACCTATTTTAATAAAATCTGAAAGCTGTTCAGTTGATAAAATAGCTGCAATTAATAGAAATGAATCTGCTCCTGCAGATCTTCCTTCAAATATTTGCTCTTTTGAAATTATAAAATCTTTTCTCAAAACAGGTATACTGACAACATCCTTCACTCTTTCTAAATACGAAATATTCCCTTTAAAATATTCTTTATCAGTTAAAACACTTATTGCATCAGCCCTGCCAAGTTCATATTCTTTGGCAATTAGTGAAGGTTCAAGCTTAGAACTTATTATTCCGGCAGAAGGAGAGGCCTTTTTAACTTCTGCAATAACTGTTGGAATTCCCTGACTTCCTGCAATAGCTTCTTTAAAATCAAGCGGACTCCTCTTATTTATTGCTTCTCTTATCAAACTTTGAGTTTTTAAGGCAAGCTTTTCTATTTCTTTTTTTTTTGTTTCAACAATCTTTTTTAAAATATCAGGAATTTCAGACATTATAATATCATTACTTTCTTTTAGATAGTTTGTCTCTCAGTATATAAATATCAACTAAAATAATAATAACGATCATCACCCCAAGAAAAATCGGATTATTTTCATCGATTGGATTTGACTGTAAAACCTGTTCTGATAGGAAGTTAAGCACTCCATGAATTACATATGTAAATAAATAGTACATTACAACAGTCGCTACTATAGTAAAAATGATTTTAGCAGTAAGGCTAACTAGCCACCCTCTAATTTTCTGTGCAGGTGATTGAGAATTGATGGAACCTATTTTTCGTCTTTTAAACATAGCAAACCTTATTTCATATCACTTTTTATTTTCAATAAACTTTTTAATACTCTTAGTATATGGAGGACGCAATATTTCTGATTCAGTTATTATCCCTGCAATTAAATCATGAGGAGTAACATCAAATGCAGGATTATAAACATTTACATCAGCTGGTGCTGTAAGTTTACCAAATCCCCTGCGTATTTCATCAGCTTCACGCTGCTCAATTGGTATTTTATTACCAGACCTTAAACTTATGTCAATTGTTGAATGTGGTGCAGCCACATAAAATGGAATCTTATGATATTTTGCAAGGATAGCAACACCATAAGTTCCAATTTTATTTGCAGCATCTCCATTTGCAGCAATTCGGTCAGAGCCAACAATTATTATATCTATTTTTCCTTCACGCATTACCTGCGCAGCCATATTATCACAAATTGTAACAACATCAACACCTGCTTTTTTCAATTCCCAGGCAGTTAACCTTGATCCCTGAAGCAGCGGTCTTGTTTCATCTGAATAAACTGTAATCCGCATCCCCTTTTCGTTCGCAAGATAAATTGGAGAAAGCGCTGTACCATAATCTCCAGTAGCAAGAGCCCCTGCGTTACAGTGGGTTAAAACGCCATAACCATCTTTAATAAGTTCTACTCCATTTTCACCAATAGCCCTGCACATAGCTATATCTTCATTCGTGATATTTATCCCTTCCTGAATTAATAACTCTTTCAATACAAAAATATCATTTTCATCGGTAGCTTTTAACTTATTTAAAGAACGGTTAAGCGCCCAGAATAAATTTACGGCAGTTGGACGGGATTGAGCTAAATAATTTGCAATAGATTCTACCTCTTGGATAAACTCTTGCCTATTCTGAGCTTTAGAATACTGTGCAACAGCAGCTAGTCCCAATGCAGCAGCACACCCTATGGCAGGCGCGCCTCTAACAGCTAGTCTTTTTATACTGTCAAAAATATCTTCAATATTATCAAGCTCAAGATATTTTAACTGCTCCGGAAGTTTAGTTTGGTCTATAATTTTTAATTTTCCGGGCATTAACTTTCCAGGAATACTAGAACTCCATCTTACTGTATCAATCATTACTACCCTCATTATATAAATAAAAAATTTATAAATTGTTCAAATTACTTAATAAATTTAATATAATTTTAGTTTCAATTCAATTATATAACTGATAATATATTACTTTATAGAAACTATATTAATAGTTAAATTGTAATTACAGCTAAATACATTTATGAAAAAATTAATAATAAATAAATCTTTTTTACATTATGAAAATATCAATACTATCAATAGGAAATGAAATATTAAAAGGAACTATAGTTAACTCTAACACCGCAATAATTGGAAAGGAGTTTTTAAAATTGGGTATTACACCCTCTTTTCAAGCTACAGTCAATGATGACAAAAATGATATTATAGGAATCTTAAATTATATAACTTCAATTAGTGATGTAATAATAATCACTGGAGGACTTGGTCCGACAACAGATGATTTAACGGTAAAAACAATCGCAGACTTTTTTAACTTAAAATTATACAAAGATAACTCTGTAGTTGAAAATATAAGGAAACGTTTACAGCATAGAGCAATAGATAAAGCAAAAGATGTAATAGTATCCAAACAAAATCTTAAGCAGGCATATGTTCCCGAAGGTTGTGAAGTTTTACAAAACGCAAATGGTACTGCTCCCGGAATATTTATTAAAGTCGATAACAAAAGAATTTTTCTTCTTCCAGGCCCTCCATTTGAAATGAAACCAATGCTAATTGAGAAAGTAATACCTGAAATTAACAGCTGTATAAAAGAGAAAATTTATTTTGAAATATTAACTACGGTAGGTATTGGAGAGTCAGATTTACAGGCAAAAATTGATAAAATTTCAGGAGAAAATAAAGATATTGAATTTGCTTATAGAGCTATCCCTGGCACCTGTGAATTAACCATATATGGTAAAAATAAAAATACTGTACAAAATGAAGCAGATAAAATCAGAAAAATCCTCGGACTATCTGTTTTAAACAAAATGTTCAATAATCTAATAGAAGAAGTAGCTTATTACTTAAATAAAAGACGGCTTTCTTTATCAACTGCAGAATCCTGTACTGGAGGAATGATTGCATCAAAAATAACAGACTTACCCGGTGTTTCAAACTTCTTTAAAGGTGGAGCAGTTGTTTACAGTAATGAACTGAAAACTAATTTACTGGGAGTTAAACCTGAAACATTGGATAAGTTTGGAGCAGTCAGCCAGGAATGTGCAGAAGAAATGATTAACGGGCTATGTAAAAATCTTAAATCTGAAACAGGAATTGCTATTACAGGAATTGCCGGTCCAGATGGAGGAACAGATGATAAACCGGTAGGACTTGTTTATATTGCAGTAAAAGTAACGGATAAACTGATTGTAAAAAAAATAATTTTCAGTGGAAATAGAAATATTATCAGAATAAGAACTGTTTATTCAGCTTTAGATATTTTAAGACGAATGCTGATAGAAAATTAATTAAGTTTTTTAGTTTTCTCTTTTTTAAATTTTTTTACTAAAAAAACTTTTGTTGCTATAATTATCAGTATAGGCAATATCATACCGACTAAAACAGATATTAACGTATTATCAAAATTAGATTTCATAACAAAATCGCCTATCACAAAACCATGCTTTAAAGTTATTGTTCTAAATGGCTTTACCATGTAACAGTTCCATGACCAAACAAATAATCCAAAGCTTAACATAACAGCAACAAAAGCTGTTTTATGTCCATAAAACGTCATCATTAAACCTATTTACAAAATATTAAATTTTCTTTTTCATTATAAATTGAAAAAATGCCCTTCGGAAACCAAAGGGCATTTTTACTATTTTATGAGTATTAAGTAATTAAATTACATAATTGTTCCCATATTTTTGAAGAATTCCCATCTTCTCTTTGCATCAGCTTCAGCTTCAGCAAATAGTCTTTCAGCTTCTTCCGGAGCTGTTTTCATAAGAGCAGTATAACGACGTTCACTTCTTATGAATTCCTGGAAGTTACCGGTAGGTTCTTTAGTTTCCCAAATATATGGTTTTTCAAGATTTGGGTTATAACGATATAGAGGCCAGTAACCACACTCAACAGCACGTTTCTGCTCGACCTGAGTTTTCATCATATTGATACCATGAGCAATACATGGAGCATAAGCTATGATGATTGATGGACCTTTATGTTCTCCAGCTTCTTTAATAGCTTTTAAAGCCTGGTTTCTGTTAGCACCAAGAGAAATTGAAGCAACATAAACATCACCGTAAGTCATACACATAAATCCAAGGTTTTTCTTAGGTTTACGCATACCGGCATTAGCAAACTTAGCAACAGCAGCAATTGGTGTTGCTTTTGAAGCCTGTCCACCAGTATTTGAGTATACTTCTGTATCAAGTACAAGAATATTAATATTCTTACCGGAAGCAACTACATGGTCAAGACCACCGTATCCAATATCATTTGCCCAACCATCACCACCGATTGCCCAAACGCTCTTGTCAACAAAATAATCTTGAAGTTCATGAGCTTTACATAATGCTCTCTTATCTTCACATTTACAGCTCTTCATTGCTTCATTAAGCAATTCTTTAGCTTTTGTCTGTGCTTCAATAGCATCACATCCAACTTCATCCCAAAGAGCTATACAGTTTTTAAGAGCTGCTTCAAGTTCTTTATTCTTCATATCTGAAGCAAGAAGTGTTTCAACATTCATTTTTAATTGAGCACGGTTGCTGTCAACAGCAAGACGCATTCCAAATGCATACTCAGCATTATCTTCGAATAATGAATTTGCCCAAGCTGGACCTCTGCCATCTTTAGTTACAGTCCAAGGGATTGTTGGGAAAGTACCACCGTAAATTGAAGAACAACCGGTAGCATTACCTGCAACCATTCTGTCTCCGAATAACTGAGAAACCATTCTTACATATGGTGTTTCTCCACAACCTGCACAAGCACCTGAGAATTCGAACAGAGGTTGTCTGAACATAGCACCTTTTAATGTATCAGGATTTACACCATCAAGTACATTTTCAGGAAGTTCATTGAAGAATTCATAATTTTCTTTTTCTCCTGCTTCTTTTTCTTTTTCAAGAGTACTGAATACAAGAGCTTTATCTTTTGCAGGACATGTTTCTACACATACACCACAACCAGTACAGTCATCAACATAAACCTGAAGTTTATATTTAAGGTCACTCTTCTTGATTTCCATTGTTTCAAATGTAGCTGGAGCATTTGCAAGATCAGAAGCGTGAATCTGTTTTGCTCTGATTGCAGCATGTGGACATGAGCTTACGCACTGGTTACACTGAATACAGTTTTCTGAAACCCATTTAGGAATACGAGGACCAATACCACGTTTTTCAAGTTTTGAAGTAGCTGTTGGAACTGTTCCGTCAAATGACATTTTTGAAACTGGAATATCATCACCTTTAAGATGAAGAACAGGTTTAATAACATCTTTTGCAAAATCTGAAGCTGAATCTGAAATAAGTTTTACAGGTTCTGCAGATTTTGTTATTGATGCAGGTACTTCAACCTGGGAAAGAGCTTCTGAAGCTTTGTCAATACATTCCCAGTTCATCTTAACAATATCTTCACCTTTTCTGCTAAACTCTTTCTTAATTGCAGCTTTCATCAATTTGATAGCTTCTTCTTCAGGTAAGATTCCTGAAATTTTGAAGAATGCAGCCTGCATTACAGAGTTAATACGGGCACCAAGTCCTGCAGACTCAGAAATTTTAAGAGCATCAATATTGTAGAATTTAATTTTCTTTTTAATGATTGTTTCCTGCATATCTTTTGTAAGATGATCAAATACTTCTGAATTGTCAATATTTGAGTTTAACAGGAATGTACCGCCTTCTTTAATACCGGCAAGCATATCATAACGTCCAATATAAGATGCATTATGACAAGCAACAAAATTTGGATGGCTTACCTGATATGGACTTTGGATTTTGCTTTTACCAAAGCGAAGATGTGATACAGTAATACCATATGATTTTTTAGAGTCATATACAAAATAACCCTGAGCATTCATATCAGTGTTGTCACCAATAATTTTGATCGAGTTTTTATTTGCACCAACTGTACCATCTGATCCAAGACCCCAGAACATACATCCGATTACATCTTCAGGTTCTGTATTGATGATATCTTTTACTTCAATTGATTTGTTAGAAACATCATCAGTAATACCTACTGTGAAACTATGGAATGCGGCGCCATCAAGATGATCATAAACAGCTTTAACCATTGAAGGTGTAAACTCTTTACTTGATAATCCATAACGTCCACCAATAACCATAATATCTTTATGAGCAAGAGCTGTTGATACATCAACATAAAGAGGTTCACCGATTGAACCAGGTTCTTTGGTTCTATCAAGAACAGCTATTTTCTTAACTGATGCAGGAATAGCATTAATGAAAGCATCAACAGAGAAAGGACGATAAAGTCTAACTTTGATTGCACCAACTTTTTCGCCTTTAGCAACGAGATAATTAACTGTTTCTTCGATTGTTTCGCAACCGGAACCCATTGCAATTATGATCTTTTCAGCATCTTTTGCTCCAACATAGTCAAACAGATGATAATGTCTTCCAATTTTTGCGCCAAGTTTATCCATATATTCCTGAACAATACCTGGAACTGCATCATAATGGTTATTTATTGTTTCTCTTCCCTGGAAATAAACATCAGGATTCTGTGCAGCTACTTTTACTACAGGTTTTTCAGGACGCATAGCTCTGTCACGGAATCTTTCAACATATTTCATTTCACAAAGTTCAGCTATTGTGTCATAGTCGATTTCTTCAATCTTTTGAATTTCATGTGAAGTACGGAATCCGTCAAAGAATGAAAGGAAAGGAACTTCTGATTTTAATGTTGCAAGGTGACTGACTGTTGCTAAATCCATTTCTTCCTGAATTGAGCCTGCTGCCATCATAGCAAAACCAGTATTTCTACAGCTCATTACATCAGAATGATCTCCAAAAATAGAGAGTGACTGACAAGCAATAGATCTTGCAGAAACATGGAAAACTGTAGGAAGCATTTCACCGGCAATCTTGTGCATGTTTGGAATCATCAGCAGAAGACCCTGTGAAGCTGTGTAAGTAGTTGTTAGCGCACCGGCACTCAAAGCACCATGTACTGCACCTGCTGCACCTGCTTCGGACTGCATTTCAGTAACTTCCACCTTTGTTCCAAAGATGTTTTTTCTGCCCTGAGCAGCCCATGCATCTGTGTATTCACCCATGTCTGAAGACGGTGTGATTGGATAAATAGCTGCGACTTCGCTAAATGCGTAAGACACATGTGATGCAGCCGTGTTACCGTTGATAGTAACTTTCTTGCCCATTTTTTCCCTCCGTTTATTATTTATAAATTACTGGATTGTTCATTGTTAACAGGCTAAAACCTGACAATAAAGAATACCAAAAAAAACGACGATTAATAGAAATTTTATAACAAAATGCAAATATTTCAACATTGACATAGGCAAGAATATACAAAATAAATATAAACTTTAATTCTTTCTTAGAGAAGTGAACTCAAACGTTGAGTTCTAACAGAATTAACAAGTTGTAAAATTTGTAATATACACAGATTTTTCATAATAAAGCAGTACAATATTTTAATATTGGATTTAAAAAAAAAGAAATCAGAACATTTTCAACTATTCCAATATTGTAAACTCATATTAAATAAAAAAAGGTAAGATTTCTATTATAAACCTTACCCTATCATATATTTTCTAAGAAAAAAATTTATTCCATTTGCTCATTAATTCTAACCGGAACTTTTTCAAGCTTCTGCTGTTTTACTTTTTTAGTGTAATCCAGAATAGCTAAACTCCCAAGAAACAAAATTGAAAGAGCAAAAAGTATAAGAAAAGTAGTACTAAACATCACTTTACCTCCCCTGTTCTCAAATTGAGAAATTCTTTTATCAACTACCCCAATTATAGCAGACTATCCTCTTGTATTCAACATATAAAATATTAATTTTTGTAAGATTCAAGACGATTATACCAACCCGGCAGCCATTTTGCTTCATTTCTATTTTTAGGAGAATTTTCTACTCTTCGTTTTAATATTAATTTTGCAGAATCCATAAACTCATTAACAGCTTTAGACCCTATAGAATTCCCTTTCATATTTCCCAAAACCTGAAGCAACCCCCAACCTTGACCCTTATATCTTTCAGTCTCTAAAACACCTTCTCCTTTAAAATTTACATAATCAATAAGGACATACATCCCCATAGGACTATAAGCAACTCGGTAAAACTGTGTTTTTATGTGCTGTTTAAACTCTTTTGAATAGTCAGCTGAATTTAACATTTTAGGCAATGCTCTTTGTAAACGTAAAGCCATAAACTCAGCTTGCAGAGTCATTGTTCTTTTTAATAATATTCTTAAAGAGCGCATTTTCGTTTTATTAAAATCATTATAGAAACTTTTTCTTGAGTTCCAGGGACAGACAATATCTGCTTTATCAAGCCATTGAGGAATAGCAACCTTATTTTTTCTCAAAAACGCTAGTAACTTTGGAAATGATTCGTCAAAAACCTTTTTGATTCCTTCAGGATACCAAATAAAATGTCCAATCCCAAGTGATGCAAAATTTTCACCTTTATTCCAGCATGTTAAATTCTTTTCTTTACAAGCGCATTCATTTTGATATATTCTTTCTGAAATACTATCAAGTTCTTTTTTTGAAATCTGAATATTTTGAGCGAATAAACTAGCTGATAGATAGTTTATAAGAAATAAAAGAGTACATTTTTTTAGCATATATTAACGCGCCGTTATAGTTTTAGGAAAAGATTTTTATGTAGACAAAAAAATGGCGGGAGTGACGGGACTCGAACCCGCAACACCCAGCGTGACAGGCTGGTACTCTAACCAGTTGAGCTACACCCCCGCTTAAAAGCGAAAAAATATTCTTTTTCAAATAACATTTAAAATGGCGGGAGTGACGGGACTCGAACCCGCAACACCCAGCGTGACAGGCTGGTACTCTAACCAGTTGAGCTACACCCCCGCTTAAATGGTCAAATATAATACTTCCAGATTTGCTGTTTACAAGATACATTTATAAAAAAAATTGCTTTTTTATGCTTTTTTATTATACCTAAAACTAATTGCTTTTAGAAAAAATTAATAAATTATCAATGTTGCCTGCAGCAAAATAAGCCAAAAACAAAAATACTTCCAGTATAAACTTAAATAAAAGCTAACATTATTTCACCCATTATTTTCCATTTTATCAATTATATTTATTCATAATTATTATAAATCTCGAAAAATAAGCTGATACAGCTATATTTACTTTATATATATTGCAATATTTCAATAAATATAAATAATCATGACTAATTTAATTGATAAAATAAATAGAAGCCTGAAACAACCCAAATTTATTCCTGCCACAAAACAAGAGTTATACAAATTAGGTTGGACAGAAATAGACTTTCTACTAATTACCGGAGATGCATATGTCGATCATCCTTCTTTTGGGATTTCAATTATTGGAAGAATTTTAATCGCCTGCGGTTATAAAGTAGGAATAATTACCCAGCCTAACTGGAAAGATATCAGTTCAATAAAATTATTAGGTAATCCTAAATTAGCGTGCTGTATTTCGTCAGGGAACATGGATTCTATGTTAAATCTCTATACTTCAGCACGTAGGCTCAGAAAAAAGGATACATTTTCTCCCGGCAGCAAAACTGGTCTTAGACCTCCTCGTTCATTAACTATATATTCTAACATGGTAAAATCTGCTTTCCCTAAGACTCCCATTATTATAGGAGGAATTGAAGCTAGTATGCGCAGATTCACACACTATGACTATTGGAAAGATAAAATTCTTCCAAGTATACTTATTAACACAAAAGCAGATTTACTTGTATACGGAATGGGGGAAAAAGCTATTATTGAAGCAGCAAATCGCCTCACTTCAAATAAAAATTTAAATCAAATACCTGGAACAGTCAGATTTGCAGGAAAAAGCGAATCTGAAAAATTCTATTCCACAATAGAAACTCCAACTATCACACTTCCTTCACACGAAGAAATTTTATTATCACCAGGAAGTCTTTTGCTATCTCATAAAATCATTGAACAGGAAATGAATCCATTTGCAGGCAAAAATTTAGTTCAATTTTACAAAGAAAGAGCTATTATCTCGGAACGCCCATCAACTCCTTTAAGCATGTCTGAAATGGATATAATATATGAGCTGCCTTTCTCAAGACTCCCTCACCCAATGTACAGTGAAAAAATTCCAGCATATGAAATGATCAAAGATTCAATAATATCTATAAGAGGCTGTCCTGGAGGTTGTTCGTTCTGCGGACTAGGACTTCATCAAACAAAGTTTACTTCCATTAGAAGCGAAAATTCTATAATAAATGAAGCAAAAAAATTATTAGAAAAAAAAGATTTTTATGGAACAATCTCAGATATTGGCGGTCCAACAGCAAATGCATATGGAAACAAAGTAACTAACATTAAAATTTGTATGAAATGTAAACGCCCATCCTGCCTATTTCCTAAAATTTGTAATAATTATTATATTGATGAAAATAAGCTGCTTAAGCTTTTACGACAAGTTTCAAATATACCTGGAATTAATCATGTTTTTCTAAGCTCAGGGCTAAGACTCGATATTGCTCTTCATCAGAAGAAACTAATGCACGATATAATAAAAAATCATGTTTCAGGTCATTTAAAAGTTGCTCCTGAACATCTAAACGATAAAGTTCTAAAACTTATGCGTAAAAATCCTGCTGATGATTTTTATGTTTTTCTAAAATTTTTTGAAGAAACCACGAAAAAACTTAGAAAAAAACAATACATTATCCCTTATTTCATCTCTAACTTTCCTGGATGCAATAATGATAGCTCAAAAGTAATTGATAGATTTTTATCAAAATCTAACTGGTCATTACAACAGGTTCAGGATTTTATTCCTCTCCCAATGACTATTGCTTCTGCAATGTATTATGAAAGTTTAGATTATAACAATAATCCAATAAAAGTTAATAAAGGACTGAAAGAAAGAAGATTTCAGTTAAATATTTTAAAAAAGAAAAGAAAAAATCTGAAAAAAAATGTTTTATAAAAAAATAATGTTATATTCTACAGAATTATTTTAAACATATTAATATAGAAGATTTTAGTTGTTAGAAAGAAAAACAACTTTTATTCATAAAACTAAAAGTGGAGAATAATGACAAAGCTACATAATTTAGACTTAGTTAGACCAATAATATTTTTTGACCTTGAGGCAACAGGAACAAACCCTCAAGTAGATAGAATTGTGGAAATCTGCGTAGCAAAGCTGCTTCCCGGTGGGGAAAGCATTATTAAAACAAGAAGATTAAATCCGGAACGCCCTATCCCCACTGAAGCAACAGAAATACATGGAATTACAAATGAGGATATTGCTAATGAACCGACCTTTTCTCAGGTTTCAGCTTCATTAAATCTTTTTTTCGAAGATTGTGATTTGTCTGGTTATAACATTATTAGATACGACATTCCTCTTTTAATCAGTGAATTTAAAAGATCAGGCCTGGATTTTTCATTAACAGGCAGAAGAATTATCGATGCACAGAATATTTTTCATAAGATGGAACCGAGAACACTTGGAGCTGCCATGAAATTTTTCTGTGGAAAAGAAATTGAAAATGCTCATACAGCAGAAGCAGATGTTTTAGCAACGATAGAAGTTCTTGATGCTCAGCTGGAAAAATATAAAGAACTTCCAAGAGATATGAATCAACTCCATGAGTTCTGTAATCCAACTGACCCAAGATGGGTAGACAGTACAGGAAAATTCAAATGGGATGATAATGGAGATGTTATTGTTGCATTTGGAAAAAACAAAGGGATTTTATTAAAAGAATTAGCTGCAAATAATCCTGGTTTTTTATCATGGATTATGAGAATGGATTTTGCAGAGGATGCAAAAAAAATAGCTAAAGATGCTTTATCAGGTAGATTTCCACAAAAAAAGAAGTGAGTTATACCGGAGGTTTTTTTGCTTTCTGTTAATTATGCAAAAAGCAACCTCAATATTTTATTAATTTTTCTCAAACCTATTAACTTTGAGTATAATTTTGCATAATAAAACTATAAATAAATTTTCTTTAACTAAAAATGACAGAAGATTTTCTGCTTTAATAAATCTACTGGAAGATGAAAATACAGACATCGCTTCACTGGCAATATCTGAACTATTATCATACGGAAAAAGCTTTGAACCTGTATTAAGTGAATTACAGGAAAGTCAAAATTACCTGATAAGACAACGCGTACATCAATTACAGGCAATAATTAATATAAGAAAAAATAGAGAACGTTTTATTAGAAAACTAAACAATAAACATTCAGGACTGTGGCAGGGACTAAATGAACTGCATCTGTTATGGTATGACAATGATAATTTTGAGGAACTAAAAATTTTAAAGAAGAATTTAATTAAAGAAGCCTCAAAGTTTAAACTAACCAATACTGAAATACTTGCTAAATTCATGAGAGAAATGACTTTTGTCTGCTCTCCTAAAGGTAATCTTGAGCCGGATTATTACTGTATAGGGTCTATTCTTGATTCAAAAATAGGTGCTGATTTTATACTATCCTCAATTGCAAAAGCAATTGCTATTCACTTCAATATTGAAACTGAAGTTGTATTTACAAAAGAAAATAATTTTGCCCTAATAGATAAAAAGAAGAGCATGATATCACCTATAGATTGGGGCATAAAAAGCAATTTTATTGATTCTCATTATGAAATATGGCATCCTGGAATGATATTAAAACATGCTTTATTTCAGTTATATTTATGCGCTATAAGCGCAGACAGTTATAGATACGTATATTCTATTGGTTCATGTTTAGCTAAAGCACTAAATACAAAAGATTTGTTTCCTTATCCTTATAATTTTATCTAAAGTTCAGATTCAAAAAGCTGTGTTTGATTTGAATTTTTTACATAGAAATTTTTTTCTCCAAAACTATCGGACTTAATACTAACCTTCTTATTTCCAGGATTTATTTCAACTGTTTCAAGCCCAAGTTTAACATTTGAAATATCCAACATAAATTTAAAATCTACATTAGAAAATTTATTTTCTTTCAAGCTTGGGATAAAGGTTATAGTTATATTATTTTTTCTACACTCTTCAATTATTTTTTCATAAAGCTTATTTTTGTGTATATATTCAGCAATTAATACTCCTCTTGCTCTCATTTTGCCTATAAGATAAATTAAACCTTCAGAAAACTTTTTGCCTGATCCAGTCATAACGATACATTCTATGCTATTAATTCCTTCCATCTTTAATTTTTCTAAAACGATATTACCTACCCTTTTAGAACAATTAACAATAATCGGATTTAAACATGAACTAGGTTTAATAATAATTGCAGGAGGATTATTTCCTTTTTCCTGAATAACTGTTACAAATCCAAGATTAAAAATATGGTTCAACACCCAAAAACAGCAGATTACTGTTAATAAACAAAAGCTAATCATACGTTTTCTATTCGACTTGGTAATAAAAAAGAATACCAAACTAACATAAAACAATACCAGCAAAACAATTGAAGGCTTTCGAAAATAACTTGTATAATACGCAGATGCCCCGCTTTCAGCAATTAATAAAATAAATGAAACAATTCCTTTTAATAGATAATTTAAAAACAATGCAAAACTTCCTAAAAAAAATGTAAAAACTATTTTTAGAAATCCAATTAGAAATAAAGGCAAGAGTAAAGGCAATATAATAATATTTGTTATAAACATCAGAGGAATAAATAAATTCTGATAATATAGAATTAAACCTGTTCCCGCTATACCTGCAATAATGCAAGTAGTTATTAAAAGAATGACTTTTCTTTGTAAATACTTTATTAACAATGCATATAAAGAAAAGTTTTGCTGAACTTTCCACCTATTCTTTTCAGAAAGAACTAACAAAAATTTATTAACTTTATCCCACGATAATATTAGTAAACCAGCAACAATAAATGAAAACTGAAATCCAATATTACCTATTGCTAAAGGATTTATTATCAATATTAAAGCTGCTGCAAAAGCTATTGAGTTAACAGGACTAAATGAATAGAAAAAAGCTCTATGAAAACACAAAATACTGATCATCAATAAGGCTCTTACTCCTGAAGGCCTAAAGCCTGTCAATGAGACATAGCACAAAAGTAAAATCGGAACTATCAAAAACCTTACAGTTATTGGTAAAGGTCTTAAAATCAAAAGTAAAATTAATGCTAAAACTCCAACATGAAGCCCACTGATTGCCAAAATATGGATAGTCCCGCTTCTCAGAAAATTCTGCTTTATTGTGTTATTTAGCCCCTGTCTACAGCCAAAAAAGAATCCTGCCAGGAATGTTCTAATATCCTGTGACTCAATTCCATTACATAGCAAACCCAATGCTTTATCTCTAACAAAATACATTTTTCTAAAAACACTATAGGGAAAACCTTTTATTTTTAAAACTTCATAATTTGAACATATAAATATTCTATTAATACCTGTTGATTTAAGATAGTCTCTATAGTCAAAACCTCCTGATATCAGTGTACCATCCGTTTTTATAAAACATCCCTTTAGCTCAAGCAGTTCTCCATACTTTAAATTTTTTGATTTTTTGGAAAAATAAACATTGGTTGTTCCATATGTTTCTCTCCACTTATCATTATTTGAAAACTTTATAGCATAAACTTTCATTCTTAAATATTTAGGGTTAGGCATCCAAGACACATCTTTTCCTATAATACCGGGATCTACAATAACTGCTTTTATTTTAGCTCCACAATCACCTCTGGGAAAGAATGAAGAATAGTTGTTATCTAAACTGTAATTTTTAACAGCTTGAACCAAAAAACCGATAATACACCAAAGAAAAATTTTTAGAATAGTTTTTTTATTTAAATACAAACTTAAAATTAAAAGTATTAATAATGAAATAATTAATATTAAATAGGTAGGATATTCAGGAAAGGAGCAATTAGGCACAAGAGCTATTAAAAGCCCTATTAAAATAGACAGTGAAGGGTTGTTGTTCAGGAAATCATACAAACTATAATTGTTTTTATTATTCCAAATCACAACCCCACACCTAAACAACAATTATTTAAAAACTTTAATAAAGTTTATTTATCTTTTAAAAGAGGCTCTAAGTAATTAACAGAAGAATTAATTGTAGCTAAATTAGAATAGTCAGCTTCAGGTATTTCAATACCATATTTTTTTCTCAACTCCATTATTATGTCCAAAAAGTCCATGGAATCAAGCCCAAGCTGTTCTCTCAATTTTGTATCAGGATCAAGATTTGAACAATCTTCATCTGGTAGAATATCCTGAATTATTTCTATGAGTAGTTTTTCAATTTCTTTTTTTACCATAAATTATTTCCCTATAAAATATTATTATATTTACCTAAAATATTTCAAACAAGAACAATAAATTTAGTTTCTACATTTAACTTATTCAATAATACTTAAGTATAATTTTTCACAATTAGAGCAGAATTAATTCCAAGCATTCCAAATGAATTATTCATAATAATATTTATAGCTTTTTTTGAAGTCTGCGGTTCATTTATAACTAAGTTTTCGAGTTCACACTCTGGATCCAACTTATCCACATTCATACAAGGATGAATAATATTATCTCCAAAAGATAAAATATTTCCTGCCAATTCTAAAGCTCCTGCCGCTCCCATTGTGTGCCCAATAAAACCTTTGGTGTTATTAATATACGGCCTAGAATCAGCAAAAGCTTTTTTTATAGCTTCTACTTCATTAATATCTCCTGATTTCGTCCCGGTGGCATGTGTGTTTACTAAATCAATATCTTTCGACTTAATTCCGGCTTTATTAATAGCCTGTATCATACATTCTTTTTGTCTTCCTGGATATGGAAGGACAAAGCTATAAGCATCAGAGTTTATTGAATAACCAATTATTTCCGCATAAATTCTGGCATTTCTTTTGACAGCATCCTCTAAACGCTCAAGTACATAGATACAGCCTCCTTCAGAAACAACAATACCATTTCTCTCTATATCAAATGGTCGGCTTGCTTTTTCTGGATCTGAATGGGAAGCTAAAGCATTCTGGCTTTTAAAACCTGCAAAAATTCCAAATGAGCCTGTACATTCAGAAACACCACCGGCAAGAGCAATATCAACTTCACCCAATATGAGCTGTTGAACACCCTGTATTATACCTGCATTACCTGCAGCACATGCTGCCCCAACTGTATAATGCGGACCTTTTATTCCAAGCTTAATTGTAACTTCTCCTGCAGGATTATTTGCTACAGTTCTTGGATTATGATAATGATTCCAAAACCTTGCATCATCATTAAATTGATGAAGATTATAAACTTCATTTTCAGTTTCTACATTTCCATGTTCAGTAATTCCTAAGAATACTCCATATCTTGATCTATCAGTTTCTTCCAGTTTAATACCTGAATCATTCAATGCTTCGAAAGCTGAATAAATTGCTATTGATCCTGCTCTTGTTCCATATCTCAACTCTTTTCGCTTTTGATATTTTAATGGATCAAAATCACATACACCCGCATGAACCTCTCCAATATAGCGATGTTCAATATTCTTTATACCAGACTTATTGGATAGTAAAGCTTCTCTAAATTCAACAATATTATTCCCATTAGGAGCCGTTAAGCCTATTCCAGTAATTACAATTCTCTCTTGATTCTTCATGATGTTTCTGCCTTAAAACGGATCATTATTTTTTTGGGGTATTTCTATTAAAAATCAACATATTTTATTATACTTATACCAGAAGCATTCTTACTTTTAGATTATTTTCTATAATTAATCTCGATCATTTATTAGTTTTTTCTAAAACCATTTAGTTCTGACATAATAAAAATACTAATAACAATTATATTACTTATAATTTACTATATAAACAAATCATGTTAAATATAATACCTGATTTTAGCTTTGTAAGTTTTTGCTTCAAAAAACCTGAAAATAAGTAGAGATAAGAAAATGATTTATGGACTTGGTACTGATATTATTGAAATTAGCAGGATTAAAAAAATAATCAAAAAACACAATGATTCGTTTCTAAAACGAGTGTTCACTCAGAATGAAATCTTTATTGGGAAAAAACATAAAGAACCATACACTTTTTATGCTGGCAGGTGGGCTGCCAAAGAAGCATTTGCAAAAGCACTGGGTACCGGAATTGGTGAACATTGCAATTGGACTGACATCGAAATAATGAATAATCAAAATGGCAAGCCAATTTGTTCTGTATCAGGTAAAGCTGAAAAAGTGATTAAAAATAGTAAGATTTCAAAAATTCATATTTCAATAAGCCATGAAAAAGATTACGCAACATCAACTGTAATTTTAGAAGAAAAATAAATTTATCTTTTTTTTATCTTATCCTATTTTCAATCAGTATACCGAAGGTATTCTAGATTTTGGTAATATATCGAGAAATCGAACTTGGCTTTTAATTAGATTTTATCGTATATAGCCGAAAACTAAAATACCTTCGGTATATTAAAATGAATGAAATAACTTTTGCTTATTTTCTAGCTAAAGTCATGTATCTAATCAAAATAGAAAATTTTTATGAAGCATAACCTTCAATTAATATCAGTAAATTCATTTCTACACGTATAAAAACTCCAACTCTGCATTTGTATACCCCCCTTTAAATTTAGAATATAAGAATGACATCAAACATTATTCTTGGCTTAAATTTCTACTGTCCTTAGTTCAGTATTTAACATAAATAGTTAAAAGAACAAGACTAAATGTAAACTTTTAAATGAATCACAAATTTTTATTAATATTTCTAAAACTCATCCTGTATAGTTTTTTGTATATGGTGCTATATTGTATAGTTTTTTGTATTATAAGGTGCTATATATAGAAATTAAGCTACGGACATCAACGAAATGAGAGGACAGATGAATCGAAAAAAATTAGGTTTATTCAATACTATTACAACTTTTTTATTTACTACGATTTTAATCCTATCCGGCTGCAAAAATATTGATGATTATCGGGTGGAGCGTGTAGCAAAAGCCGACCGCGCCTTCAAGCAGATCAAAGAGAACAAATTTCCAACAGACGCAATATTAGCCCTGCCCTACTGCATAGAGCTTGCTCTGAAGAACAATCTTGACCTTAAAGTATATGAATTAAAAGAAGCAGTTAATAAAGAGAAGAAAACCGCAGCAATGCTCGGAATGCTTCCTGATTTGATGATAACCAATGACCTTACCTACAGAACAAACGAGCCCGGAGCAAAAAGTGTTTATTTAACAGGCCCCAATGCCGGACAGACCTCACTTGCCTACAGTAAAAGCACCAACCCATTTGAAAACCGTGTAAGAGCTGAACTCCTTTTCAGCGCAATTGACTTCGGTCTTGCATTCTGCACCTACATACAGCAGGATGACAAACAGATATTAACATCCGAACAGCAGAGACGTGCAGCCCAGAATCTTATTCTTGATGTTACCAGGGCATATCTCAGGGTCGCAGCCGCCCAGTATGCAATGGAAAAAACAGAAAAAATGATAAATCTTTCTATTGAAACAGAAAAACTCCTCCAGGAAATGGCTAAGCGCAAAACTGTTCCTCTTGTAAAAGTACTCGAAGAAAATAAGAAATTTATAGTCCTCAAAAAAGCTTTAATGGAATACAAGAGAAGTTACCAAAATTCCTGCATAGAACTCCGTTCTTTAATGGGGTATTATCCTACAAATGAAATTAAAGTGGATACTTCCGCAATGGATGAACTTACAGAACTTCCGGTTCCCGATATTGAACTTCTCGAAGAAGCAGCGTTAATAGAACGTCCTGAACTCTACCAGCTTGATATACAGAAACATATAACGGTGATGGAAGCAAGAAAAACCATAATAACAATGTTTCCAAATGTACAATTATTCCTCGACTTCACCAATTCCACCAACCCGTTTCTGTATCACATGTCATGGTGGGAAATGGGAGCAAGAGCCGCATATAACCTGTTAAAGCTTCCCCAGAGAATGGAACAGTATTTTGCTCTTGATGCCGAAGGCGATCAGATACAGGCCCAGACAGTAGCGCTTTCAGTAGGAATCATAGCACAGGTGAGAATAGCTCATGCCAACCTTATAGAGGTAAAAGATAGATATCAACTTGCAGAAGATCTTTATGAAGTTTATAAGAAACATGAGGATGTAGCAGAAGTACATGCACAGTCTGCGGGTGATCTTTCTAAAATTGATCTTAGCAGGATAAAAATTGAATCAGCCCAGAGAGCTATAGAACGTACACAGGCATTGGGTAATTACTATCTTGCCTATTTTCGTCTTTTAAATGCGGTTGGAGTTGAATCATTTGATAAGACCGAGCTTGAAAAGTTAAAAAAACGTATAGAAGCCAATATTAAAAATGAAATAGAAGATGTCCTTGATGATATAACCGATTATAAAGAGGAGATAGCAGAAATACAAATAGATATTAATAACTGCATGGATAAACTCAATGGACTACAGATTGCTACATCAAAGACACAGAGTAAGATTAACTCAGCAAAGATCCAGCTTAAGTCTATTAATACGACCGATTCTGTAATAATCAAAGTAAAAGATCAGTATGCAGAAAAACGTGCTGTTTTGAATAAAGTTCTAATTATGGAAAACGAAAACCTTAAAATTTTACAGAATAGTGAAGGCAATAAAAACAAAGATAAAGATATTTCTATCTGTAAAGAAAAGATATCAATTGCTCAATCCCGACTTGACAATCTAAACTCTGAAATGGAAGATGATCTTGATAATGCTAAAGATTTAGCAGAAGATAAGACAACAGACTTAAGAGAGTTTATAGAAGATGCAAAAGAGCAGATATCAGAATACAATGATGATATTAGTGTATATCAGAAAGACATAGAGAAACTCGAAAAAGAGAAAGCTAAGCTCATAAAGAAACTCAACTCCGCAGAAGAAAATAAGAAAGCTCATTATAGCAAAATTGAGAAGTACAATACTGAAATTGACAAAATGATTCAGGAAGAGACAAAGGACAAAGAAAATAAGGAAAATCTCCTTTTAAATCATTATGAAAAAGTAATGGATATTGACGGGGATAAAACTCCTAAGGGAGCAGAGTCCGCAGTACTGCCTCACGGAACAATGCCCGCTGTAGGTCAGGAAACGGTTGCAGACCATGCATCACAGTCCATTTCCAATCTTAATATGGAAATGCAGCAGCAGACAGGTACAAGAAATGATCCAAATTCTATCTCTACAGAAGAATATGTTCCAGGCAAGGCCAACAGTATAATTGTCGAAGCACAGAAAAGCGCTGCAAATAATACAATTGGACAGGATCAGTTCAATCCTATGACTCAGGACGGTATTACCATGGAAATGATGAAAGATACTGACGGAGACCAGATAACTTCTGAAAGTTATAATGTCAATCAGGACAATGGATTGGCAAGTGAGGTTATGACTCAAATGAATCAGTCTACCGTTCAACCTGGAAGAAATGGAAATTGATTAGTAACTTGTATTGTATCCAGTAGTCAGTAACCAGAAGTCTCCAATTATCAGTTGGAAATGAAAAAAATCAAAATCTTACCAAAGTAATTAGCAAAACATATAACAAATAAAAGCAGATAAACTAGAGTCTGTCCCAAAAACTTTCTTTTGAATGGATCTGTTTTCAGTTGATAGTGTCCGGTTGTCAGAATATCTATTTTTTAGAACGGTTTTATGTATTTTATTAACACTTGCATGTAAATTGGCAGTATTTTGATAGACCGGTTACGTTTTGTCATTACAAATTTTAGATGAAACTTGTTCTATGCAGCTTCTTTCAATGTAGCTTCATCGATATAATCAAGTCTTGCGAGAACCCAAAGATTGTGCGTCAAGACAGCCCATGCAACAGAGATATTTTTATATTCAAATTTTTTATTTTTTATCGGACTTCCTGTAAAGTTATTTTTGAATATTCCAATTCTTCCTTCTGTCTGACTGCGTCTGTTCTGATGAAACACAATACCTTCAAATCCAGATCCGAATGAACAACTGAAACACTTAAAGAAATATGAAAGACTGAAGAATTTCAAACACGAAGACAGTGTGATAATGTTTATGGACGGTGCTCATCCCGAGTTCAATTCAAAACCTACTTACTGCCGGATAGAAAAAGGTAAAGACAAAGAAGTAAAAGCCAATACAGGACGTAAAAGGATTAATCTAAACGGAGCAGTTAATATTGAAAGTCTTGATCTTGTTATACATGAAGACAGTTGTGTTAACGCGGATTCCACAATTGAACTGCTTAATAAAATTGAAGTTTTATACTTATTGGCACCGGCCATTTATATAATTGCCGACAATGCAGGATACTATAGATCAAAAAAAGTTCAGGAATACTTGAAAAATTCCAGAGTAAAAATTGTTTTTCTTCCTCCATATTGTCCAAATTTGAATCTAATAGAAAGGTTATGGAAGTTTTTTAGAAAAAAGATTCTTTATGACTGTTGCTGTAGAACATTTGATGAATTCAGAAAAACAACTATGGATTTTTTCAGAGATATTAAAAATCATACAGCTGAATTAAAAACATTATTAAATGAAAAATTCCAAATTATTGGCAAATCATGTACATGATTGGGCGCCAAGAATGCGAGTATGGAAAATGAAAACCAAATCCGGCATGTTTATGTTTAATGGGCATAGCCTAAATGCTTAATGGACTTTAGGAGGTTGAAACAATGATTTGCAATGCTTTATAAAGGATTGTGGTAGGCCCACCGATGCCTGTTTACAGGAATAGGTATCAAACTACTTTAAAGTCATATCAGTCCAACGATTGGTATGGGGAGCATTTAAAGAAAAGGCAACTTATAAAAGTTGTCAGGTAAGTATGAAAGAGATGAACGTAAGTGAACCACTGATGAAATGTCGAAAACATAGGAATGGATGTCAAAAATGGGAAAAGTCGTGGCCCATGATAAGTTTGGAAGAAACCTGTTTACCGACCAGGCGGCACCCGGCACTAAGGTGGCATGACTTTTATACAGGCCTTTATAAGGAACTTGGGAACCTGTTTATAGATGTAAAGGGAAAAATTCAAGCAGGAAACACCTGCAAGAATCACATTACCGATGATATAAGCAGGGGCGGAGCAACCCGTAGTAGTGCTGAAACTTCTGTAATGGAAGTGGAGCGAAGGAGTTGCATCTGCGAGGATTCAGAATTAAACAACAGCTACTACAGCAGGAGGATTTAATTTATGAATCCAAAACCGTTTAAAATTTCCAAATGGATGGTATTTGATGCTTTTAAAAAGGTCAAATCAAACAAAGGCTCGGCAGGTATAGATGAAGAATCGTTGATGGATTTTGAAGAGGATTTGAAGAATAACCTTTACAAAATCTGGAACAGGATGTCTTCTGGAACATACTTTCCCCCTCCAGTGAAATGTGTTACTATTCCGAAAAAGAATGGTGGCGAACGTATGTTAGGAATACCTACAGTTGCAGACAGAATTGCACAAATGGTAGTAAAAATGCATATAGAACCAATAATTGACTCTATTTTTCATGAAGATTCCTTTGGGTATCGACCCAAACAAATCAGCGATACAGGCAATAGGTAAAGTGAGAGAGAGGTGTTGGAGGTTTAACTGGGTTCTGGAGTTTGATATAAAAGGTCTTTTTGACAACATAGATCATGAACTCATGATGAAAGCAGTTAAACATCATATTAAAGAAAAATGGGTTTTTCTTTATATAGAACGGTGGCTAAAAGCATCAATATTAACAAGAAACGGGAAAATAGAAACAAGAGTTAAAGGAACACCGCAAGGTGGAGTAATCAGTCCTTTGTTGGCAAACCTGTTTCTACATTATGTTTTCGATTACTGGATGAATAAGAATTATCCCCAAAACCCCATTGTTAGATATGCGGATGACGGGGTAGTACATTGCCGTACAGAGCTTGAAGCTAAAAGGTTATTGGATTCTCTTCATAAGAGATTCAAAGAATGCAAGTTAGAGCTTCACCCTAAAAAGACAAAGATTGTTTATTGTAAAGATGATAATCGTCAGGGGAACTATCATACAACTGGCTTTGATTTTCTTGGTTATACATTTCGACCTGGAAGATCAAAAAGCAGGTATGGAAAGTGCTTTATCAGTTTTACTCCCGCTGTCAGTCGCAGTGCCTGTATCAGTATGAGACAGACTACCAAAAATTGGAAAATTAGATTGAGAAGCGATAAAACCATTCAGGATATATCAAGAATGTACAATCCAGTAATAAGAGGATGGATAAATTATTTTGGAAAATATTGCAAGTCTGCTCTTTATCCTGTATTCAGGCATTTAAATGAAACCCTTGCAAAGTGGGCAACTAGAAAATTTAAAAGATTTAGAAGACGTAGACAAAGGGCAAGGTTATGGCTGGGGCGACTGGCAATTAATACCCCTCAGTTATTTGCACACTGGTAAATAGGGGGTAAACCTGCGGTTTGTAGATAGGAGCTGTATGATATGAGAGTATCCCGTACAGTTCTGTGAGAGCTTGAGGGTGAGATTCCCTCATTCTACTCGACTAATTATATACTCGCTTGGTTGCAAAGATAATTTCAATTAAGATTTTAGGTTAGTATGGAAATATAAAATCTCGAAAACCAAATCGTTGCGAGTATATTAGGAATCAACAATATGCCCATTAACCCATCTTTCGCATACAAAAATGTAACATTTTTGTCATTGAACTCGAAGATTTTCAAATCGAGAAATTGTAAAATCAATGTAACAATTTAACAATTAGATAGATATGAATATTTTGGAGTTTTTAAGGCAATTTTGTCGTGCCTATAATAATGAACTATTTTAATAAATCCTCTTGTATTTTTATTAGTTCCTGTAATTTTACCAGTGTAGAAATATTCTTAAAAATTCATAAACTTTACGGCATTTGCCGGCAGATAAGAGAAAGGTAAAAATGTATTTCAGGGTTAAGAAAACTCCAAGCGGTGAAGTACTTCAGCTCATCGAAGCCTATCGCAACAGCCTCGGTCACAGTCGAAGCAGAACAGTAATATCTCTGGGCAGAGCAAGAATACCTGATAAATCCTGGAAACCGATAGCTAAAGCAGTAGAACACAAACTTTATAACACCTATTATGAAACCGATACTCTTTTTGAATTTGAATATACCCAAGCCGAACAAAGCTGGATTGACAGAATTTTGCGCCTTATTGATTTGAAGGGGGGCTGGAAGCCGAATGTAAAACAAACAGAGAATAAAGATACTGATAATGCAGAATCAAACATTCAAACAGAAGAAGATGTAGAAAAACCTGAAATTGTAGATGGGGTTGAAATCGAGAATATAGATCATTGTAATGATACTGAACTCGGTGCAGAACTTGTAGCCTTACATGCCTGGAATGAACTTGAGATAGGAAAATTTCTTAAAACTTTGGGATTTAATCCTAAACAGTGTGCCTGTGCTGCTGTTTCAGTAATCAACCGGCTGGTAAAACCTTTAAGCGAACATGCACTTGCCCAGTGGATTTCAACAACTTCGCTTCCCGAACTTCTCGGCTCTGAAATACTGCAGGGAGGAGATGATCCCTACTATAGGGTAAGTGACAAACTTTTTAAGTTTAAGGATCAAATAAAAAAACATCTTATATACAAGGAAAGAGAATATTTCAATCTTGAGAGAACAGTTCTGCTTTATGATTTAACCAATACATATTTCGAAGGTACGGCTCTTGAAAATCCTAAATCAAAACGCGGATGTTCAAAACATAAACGCAATGACTGTCCACAAATAGTTGTAGGAATGGTTTTTGATAATAACGGTTTTGAAGTTGGACATAAAATTTTTGAAGGTAACCGAAATGATGCAACAACTATTCCCGATATGCTGTCAGAATTGAAAAATGCTGTTGGGCAGACAAATGATGTTCTTCTGGATACTTTAAAACCAATTGTTATTCTTGACGGAGGGATTGCAACAAAAAAGAATTTGCTTTTGCTAAAATCTGAAGGATTCAGTTATCTTGTAAATGATAGTCGCCGTGGAAGAAAAAAGTATAAGGATGAATTTTTAGCTGATGAGAAAACATTTACAGCTATTTCGGGAAGAGAAGATAAAACAAATGTTCTTGTAAAACTCATTTCAGATCCTTTTAATGAACAAAATGGTACAGAAGACAATATTGTGCTATGCAAGAGCTCCGCACGCCGGGAGAAAGAATATGCAATATGCTCAAAAATGGAGGAACGTTTTGTTGCCGGTCTTGAAAAAATCAAAGCGGGCATTGAAAAAAAAGGTGGTGTAAAAACTCCGGAAATTATTCAAAGGCGAATTGGTAAATTGCAAAAACAGTTTTCCAGAGCCGCAAAATACTATAATGTAGAACTCAAAAAAACAGAAGATAAAAATGTACTGAACTGGACTTTGGATGATGAAAAATATGGAATTGATGATGAACTGTTTGGATGCTATGTAATAAGAACCGACAGAAAGGAATATGATGAAAATGAAATCTGGAATCTTTATATGACACTTACAAAAGCGGAGGACGGATTTAGAATGTTAAAGTCAAATCTCGGAATCAGACCGAACTTCCATAGAATTGAAGATAGGGTGGATGCTCATGTTTTTATTACAGTTCTGGCTTATCATTTACTGCACTTCATTATGTACAAATTCAAACAGCGTGACGATCATAGAAGCTGGCCGACAATCAGAAGGATATTGTCTACACATTCGTATTCCACAATTAAAGTACCAACAAATTCAAATCAAATACATAGAATCAGAAAAGCAGGCTTGCCTGATGAAACCCAGAAAGATATTTACAGATATCTTGGCATTGACTGGAAAAACCTGCCCAAATCTCATGTGGTACTCAACTGCGTGAAAAAATAATTCTTGCTCATTGAAAACTTTTTGTCGTGCCTTAATTTTTCGGTTGTTGACTATCAGGGAGTTACAAGTCAAGGTGCGAAACTCGGGCTAATTTATAGCAAGTATTGAAAAGTCTTTATGTAATGTTATTTTATAGGTTCTTTATGAGGCAGAATAAACAGATAAATATTCTTTTGAATAACGAAGTATTGTCAAGCTAAATAGTTTATTTGTTTTCTGATTTAATTATGGTGGTATTAGGGGGTTTGGTATTATTGAATAGTTTTTGTCTGTTTGAGCTCAAACCAGGTTGCCAGAAGTTTTTAACTAAACGTATTAGTAGGTAGTAAAAAATGAAAGCAAAATATGATGCTGTTATTGTAGGTTGTGGTGTTGCCGGTGCTGCAATAGCCAGAGAGCTTTCCCGCTACAAACTTAAAGTAGCTGTGTTAGAGAAGGAAGCTGATGTTTCTTTTGGGACAAGTAAAGCCAATTCGGGGATTATTCATGGAGGATTTCATGCAACCCCAGGAACAAACAAGGCAAAATTTGTAGTTCCCGGTAATAGGATGTTTGATAAGCTTTGTGAAGAGCTTGAGTTTCCGTTTAAAAGGCATGGAGAACTTATGGTTGCTTTTTCTGAGGAGGAGATAAGAATTCTTCATACTTATTATGAAAGAGGAAAACAAAATAGAGTTCCATATCTTGAAATGATTGGTAGAGAAAGAGTTTTAGAGATGGAGCCTGCTTTAAGCCCTGATATTCAAGCTGCTCTATATGCACCAACTGCTGGAGTAATCTGTCCTTATGAATTCTGTTTTTCTCTGATTGGAAATGCTGTTGAAAATGGAGTAGATCTTTTATTAAATAGCAAAGTGAGCTGGATAGGAAAAACGCTGGAAGAAACCTTTGAGATTGAAACTGAGAATGGAGAGAAATATTCTACGAATTTTGTTATTAATGCTGCAGGTCTTTTTGCTGATGATATTGCGAACTTTGTAGGAATTAATGATTTTAAAATTCATCCGAGAAAAGGAGAAGAGTATCTTCTTGATCGAAGAGTAGGAACGCTTGTTAAAAGGGTTATTTTTCCAACGCCTACTAAAACATCAAAAGGAATGCTTGTTATTCCCACTGTTGATGGGCCTGTTATGGTTGGTCCAACTGCTTATGATATTGAGGACAAGAAAGATTTTAGTACAACAAGAGAAGGTTTGAAAGAAGTTTTTCAGCATGCTCAAAAAATGATGCCTGGTATTAGAACCAGTGATATTATTACATCATTTGTAGGGTTAAGACCTGCTCCGACCGGAGGAGATTTTATACTTGGTAAAACAAAAGTTGAAGGTTTTATTAATGTTGCTGGAATTGAATCTCCAGGACTTACTGCATCTCCGGCTATTGCTGAATTTATTGTTGATGAACTCAATAGAGAAGGCTTAAAGCTTGAACGCAAAAAAGATTTTAATCCAAAACGTAAGCATAAATTTACTAGGATTCGACAAATTATTGATGAAAGAGATTATGATAAGTACAGTAAGATTGTTGAAAAAAACAAAGATTATTCAAAACTTGTTTGCAGATGTGAGAATGTAACTGAAGCTGAAATCATTGCAGCAATTAAAGATGGACATATTACGCTGGATGGAGTCAAGTTTGCAACGAGAGCCGGGACTGGACGTTGCCAGGCTGGTTTTTGTACTTCAAGGGTTATGGAAATTTTACATCGCGAAACGGGAATTCCTTTTGAACAAATAACAAAAAAGGGTAAAGGGAGTGAAGTTGCACCGTATCCATTAAAGAAAGGAAACGGAAGATGATTAGAGAATTTGATGCAGTTGTTGTTGGTGGTGGACCTGCTGGCCTGGCCGCAGCTTTGTCTTTAAAGAATAATGGAGTTGAACGCGTTCTTGTTTCAGAGAGAGAAGATGTTCTTGGTGGTATTTTACAGCAATGCATTCATAATGGTTTTGGGCTTCATAGATTTAATGAAGAATTAACCGGTCCGGAATATGCAGAACGCTATATTGATTTTGTAAAAGATACTGAGATAGAAGTATATACCAGCTCCTGTACTATTGATATTGTTGATAATGGAGATGGCAAAACAGTATATCTTATGTCTGAAAAGCATGGTTTGGTTGAAGTTAAAACTAAAGCAGTAATTTTGGCAATGGGATGTCGAGAAAGAAATCGTGGAAATATTGCTATCCCTGGAAGTAGACCTTCAGGTGTGATGACTGCAGGTTTAGCTCAAAAATTAGTAAACAGGTATGGTTATATGCCTGGTAAAGAAGTTGTTATTCTTGGCTCTGGCGATATTGGGTTAATTATGGCAAGGCGTATGACCTGGGAAGGTGCTAAGGTAAAAGCTGTTGTAGAAGTTCAGCCTTATCCGGGAGGTCTTAACAGAAATATTGTACAATGTCTGAATGACTTTAATATTCCGCTCTATTTGTCACATACTGTTACAAATATTAAAGGTAACGACAGAATAACGTCAGTAGATATTGCTCCTATTAATGAATATAGGGAACCAAGCAAAGAAGAGCAGTTTACTCTGACTTGTGATTCTCTTTTGTTATCAGTAGGGCTAATTCCTGAAAACGAACTTTCCATTAAGGTAGGTGTAGAGTTGGATAAAGTTACCTCAGGTCCGTTGGTTGATGCAAATTTAATGACAAATGTTCCCGGTATTTTTGCCTGTGGAAATGTATTGCATGTGCATGATCTTGTTGACTTTGTCTCAGAAGAATCAGAAGCTTGTGGTAAAGCAGCTGCAAAATATATAAAATCTGAACTTTCTAAAGGAGTAGAGATTCCAGTTAAAACCGGAAATCTGGTGAGATATACTTTGCCGACAAAGGTTGAGCCTGGAAAAGAAGCTTTGCTTTCTTTAAGAACTATGGCCCCTGCAGAAGGAGTAACTCTTTTTGTGAAATCCGGGGATGAAATTCTTTATAAGAAAAAGCATAAAAAGATTTTTCCAAGTGAAATGCAGAGAGTTCTAATCAAGCAGGTGCCTGTAAATTCAAAAGCTTTGGATGTTGTATTTGAATAATTGATTTTATTACTATTTAATATAGAGGTGAGGACGTGAGAAAATCACTGATTTGTATAAGTTGTCCGCTTGGTTGCAGTATTGATGTAGAATATGATACTAATCATATTATAAAAGTTGATGGGGCAACTTGTAAAAGAGGTCAGCAGTATGCTGAAAAAGAAATTTTTAATCCTGAAAGAGTTGTAACTTCTACTGTCAAAATAAATGGAGCTATTATAGATTTCCTACCTGTTAAAACAGATAGGACAGTTTCCAAAACTATGATGTCAAATGTGATGGAAGAGGTTTTTAAAATAACGGTCAATTCTCCAGTGAAGGTTGGAGATATCGTATGTGCAAATGTTGCCGGAACAGGAGCAAATCTTATTGCAACAAGAAGTCTTTGATATTATATTAAAATTGACTGATTTTTATCAGTTGGATTTTTAAACAGTTTTGTTATTTCATTAAGGGGGCTGATTCAAGCCCCTGATAATTTTGTATTTATATATATTTTTAATATAGAAAAATCCCTGGGTTATTTTATGAATATTATTGTTCTTGGAGCAGGAGAGGTTGGAAAGCAGCTTGCATATACCCTTTGCAATAAAGATAATAGCATTGTTGTAGTAGATTCTTCGTTAAAACTCCTGAATCGTCTGAAAGATAAACTTGATATAATGGCAATAAATGGAGATTGTGCAAATTTTAGTGTGCTGTTAAATGCCGGTGTTAAGAATGCTGATCTTCTAATTGCTACGACCGGTAATGATTCTTCCAATATTCTTGCATGTCAGATTGCAAAACATTTTAATGTTAAAAAAACTATCTGCAGATTATCAACAGATGACTATTTTTCTAAGAAACATAATTATACTCCTGCTTCATTAGGTGTTGATGCTTTAATATTTCCAGAGGATGAATGTATTAAAAGAATAATTGGTGTTTTAGAATATAATATTATTGTTGAAAAGGTTGCTTTTAAATATTCAAAGGCGCAGATTACGGCAATAAGAATACCGCGTTCATCTCCATTGTCGGGGGTTAGAATAAATGATTTTCCTGATACAGCTCTTTTATCTAAAATCAGATTTTCGGCAATGCTTCGTGATCAGAAATTAATTACGCCGCATGGTGATACTATTTTTGCCGTAGGAGATGAAGTTTATATTGCAGGAGACAAAGATAGTATTGATTCAATAATATCTTTTGCAGACCCTAACTGTTCTCAGGTAAAAGATATTATAATTATAGGAGCTACAAGGATAGGTAGAAACCTGTCGAAGAAGCTTATAAAAATAGGCTATAATGTTAGATTAATTGAAGAATCAGCAAAGAAGGGGGAAGAGCTCCTAAATGAATTAGGTGAAGATTTAATGGTTATTCATGGGGATCCCACGGATGGGGATGTGCTTGATGAAGCAGGTGTAAGCTCTTGTGATGCATTTATTAGTACATCAGATGATGACGAAGAAAATATTTTAACCTGTATATTAGCAAAAAAAATGGGTGCCCAAAAGGTTATAACTATAACCAATAAAGGTGAATATGTAGATATTGTTCCTGGAATTAGTGGTATTGATTGTGGGTTTAGTCCAAGACTTGTTGCAGTAAATTCGGTATTAAATTTACTGGGAACAGAAACAGCAAGGGTGCATGCAATTCTGCAAAGAGCTTCTGCTTACGTATATGAGTTAAATGTTAAAGAAACATCTCCAATTTGCGGGAAAAAATTATCTGACTATGTTAGAACTTTACCTGTAACCCTATCACTGATAATTAGAGGTGATGAAATGATTCCTGCAACAGGTGAACTTCGTTTAGAAACTGGAGATCAGGTTGTTGCCATAGCAACGCCTCATAATATAAAACATCTGGAAACGCATTTTAAGAAAAAAAGATTATTTGAACTATGAACATAAAGCTGGTAGTGAGAGTAGTAGGCTCTTTGTTAATTGTAATTGGTCTGGCAATGTTAACCTCAGTTCCTGTATCGTGGATAATGGGGGATGATTCCACTGTAGTTTTTAGATTGTTCACAAGTTCTTTGATTGTGATCGCATTTGGAGGTTTTGCCCGTTATTTTGCAAGAGGATGTTCTGTTGTTTTTGGTTTTAGAGAAGGTTTTGGTGTTGTAACTTTTGGATGGCTTTTTGCTTCTATTTTTGGTGCAATTCCTTTTGTGCTGGTATCGTATTTTTGTTGGTATGATGCTTTTTTTGAAACGATTTCCGGTTTTACAACAACAGGAGCAAGTGTTATTGATGGCTCTCTAAAGCTTATGACAGGTGGTGTGTTAAAATATGGTCTTCAGGATATTCCATATGGTTTATTGTATTGGCGAAGTTTAACTCATTGGCTTGGAGGAATGGGAATAGTTGTTCTTTCCTTAGCAGTTTTGCCGTCTTTAGGGATTAGCGCTCACCAATTATATAATGCAGAAGTTCCTGGTCCAACTGAAGACCAGATTACTCCTAAAATTGCATCTTCAGCAAAAATTCTTTGGGGAGTTTACGTTTTTCTTACTGTTATTCAAGCAGTTTTGCTTTGGAGTGGAGGAATGAGTTTATTTGACTCATGGTGTACTGCGTTTGGAACTATGGCTACTGGAGGTTTTTCTACCCAGCAAGCTAGCATAGGAGCCTATAATAGTGCTTACTTTGACTGGATAATAACGTTCTTTATGTTTTTGGCAGGAGCCAATTTTGTTTTACATTTCAGATTTTTACAGGGAAAATCACTCTTTCACTTCAAGGATGAAGAGTTTCGTTTTTACTTTCTTGTAGTAGTAATAGCTGTTTTTAGTATTACTCTTTTTATTACAGGCACGGATATAGTTTCAACAGATGGCGTGGTGTGTACACAGGCCAGTTTTTCTGAAGCTTTTAGATATGCTGCATTTCAGGTAGTTTCTATTATTACTACGACTGGATTTGCGACTGCAGATTTTAATTTATGGCCGGCTTATTGTGCTCTGCTTCTATTATGTTTAATGTTTGTTGGAGGGTGTGGTGGTTCGACTGCTGGAGGAATGAAAAACTCTCGTGTTTTACTCCTTATTAAATATGCTGCTTATCAGATTGAGCGTCGCATTTTTGTTCGTTCTCTTCCAAATGTCAGATTGAATAAACAAAGAATTGACAGTGTTGTGTTAAACAGGACTGTGAGTTTCTTTTTTCTTTTTATGTGCGCTTTTATTATATGCAGCTTGCTGCTTTGTTGTTTTGGCGTTAATGATATAGTTACAGCTATGTCTGCTTCTATTGCTTCTTTGGGTAATATTGGGCCGGGGCTTGCAAAAGTAGGGCCTACTATGACTTATTCATGGATGAAACCCTCAGCAAAACTTTTGCTTTCGTTTGAAATGCTGCTTGGTAGGTTAGAGTTATATACTGTGTTGGTAATATTCCTGCCAACCTTCTGGAAAAAATAAGTAATTATGAATTTTATTGTAATTGTTTTACTAGCACTAAGTCTTGCCATGGACGCTTTTGCTGTGTCAATAGCACACGGTTTATCTACAAAAAAGCTGTGTTTTAAACAAGCTTTTATTATGGCTTTATTTTTTGGTGTCTTTCAGGCATTAATGCCGGTTCTGGGCTGGCTTATTGGGAATGTTTTTAACAGTATTATTTCTGAATTTGACAGCTGGATTGTCTTTGTTATTCTTTTTGCTATTGGTGTAAAAATGATTTATGAGACATTTCAAGAAGAGCATGAAGAAAAAGAGAAGAGATTAAGTTTATATACATTGTTTATGCTTGCAATAGCTACAAGCATTGATGCTTTTGCTGTTGGAGTTGGCTTTTCCCTTTTAAAAACTGAGATACTTTTTCCGGTATTAATAATAGGATTAATTACTTTTATTCTTTCATTTATTGGTGTTTGTATTGGGAAGAAAGTGGGAACCATCTTTGGTAGGAAGATGGAAGCTTTAGGGGGTGTAATTCTAATTATTATTGCTATAAGTGTTCTTTTTGAGAATTTTCTATATTAGTTTATAAGAAATTATTAGTCTAAAAGTTAGAGGCTATTAAAAAAGCCAAAAAATGAATTTAAGTCAAAGTTTGGCTTTTTTCTGTCTGATTATATTAATTAAATATCCAGATCTTTTACTCCTTGAGCATATTTCTCAATATATTCGCGTCGTGGTTCAACCTGATCACCCATTAATAATGTAAAAATATTTTCTGCCTGAACAGCATCTTCCAGTGTGACTTTAATCATTTTTCTGGAATCTGGTTTCATTGTTGTTTCCCAAAGCTGTTCAGCATTCATTTCTCCCAAACCTTTATATCTCTGAATATGTAATCCATGACGACCAATTTTTTTAATCTGCTCAAAAAGATCACTCAAAGAATTAACAGGAATTATTTTTTCACCGCTATTGATTGAGAATATGGGTTCATTGCCTGTGTATAAAAGGCTGGTTGGGAGGTTGAATCTTAACATGTCAGCTGCCAAATGTCTGCATGCTTTAGCTTCAAAAACAGGAGTTAACTCGATTGGAGAAAAAGCTGCTTTATTGTTTTCGCTTTTAGCTCCGACAATTTCATCATTTTCATCTTTAATATTAACAATCCCAAGTTTTTCTTCTATTTCTGCAATCATTTCTGCTTCTTCATTATCAGAAAACGGAAACAGTTCAGTCATTGAGCCATCTGCTTCTCTGTATTGTATTTTAGCAACTGGAAATTTGCCTTCTTTTTCTTTTTCAAAGTAATTAATTGGATCAAGGCCATGTCTTCTTAAGCCTGCGCCAATTTGATTAGACCTATTAACAAAGTCAATTAATTCACGGAGGCTATTTTGATCTAAAGGTTCTCCTGATATGTGACTAACTTCAATATCATCACAGGCAAGCTCTATTAAATATCTGTCCAATTGTTCTTCCGTGTCAATATATCTTTCTTTGGAGCGCTTTTTTACTTTGAAAAGAGGTGGTTTGGCGATATAAACATAACCTGCATCAATTAGCGGTTTCATTTGTCTGAATAAAAATGTTAATATCAACGTTCTGATATGGGAGCCGTCAACATCGGCGTCAGTCATAATAATAACTCTATGATAGCGCGCTTTAGTAATGTCAAATTCTTCTTTGCCAATTCCGCAACCGATAGCAGCGATCAGTGATTGTATTTCTTTGTTTTCAAGAATTTTATCTAATCTTGATTTTTCAACGTTAAGGACTTTACCTCTTAACGGGAGTATTGCCTGAAAAGAACTGTCTCTTCCCTGTTTTGCTGAACCTCCTGCCGAGTCACCCTCAACTATATATAATTCACATCTTTCAGGATTTTTTTCAGAACAGTCAGATAATTTTCCAGGGAGAGAAAATCCTTCCAGGGCACCTTTTCTTTGTACAAGTTCTCTTGCTTTTCTGGCAGCTTCACGTGCTCTTGAAGCAACTAAAGCTTTATTAATAATTTCTTTAGCTGAAGTAGGATTTTCTTCAAGGAAAGCTCCAAACGCCTCATTTACTACTGATTCAACAATACCTTTAACTTCACTGTTTCCAAGTTTAGTTTTAGTTTGTCCTTCAAACTGTGGGTCAACTACTTTTACGCTTATTACAGCGGTCAACCCTTCTCTAACATCTCCTCCCGACATATTCTTTTCATTTTTCAGAAGATTTGAACTTTTGCCGTAACTGTTTAAAGTTCTTGTTAAAGCAGTTTGAAATCCTGAAAGATGAGTTCCGCCTTCTATGGTATTAATATTATTGACATAGCTAAATAAGTTTTCAGAATATGAATCGTTATATTGCATAGCTATTTCTACGTCAACACTATCTTTGTTTTTCTGAAGATAGATAACTTCGGAGTGTAAAGCCTGCTTGTTTGTATTTAAGTGAGATACAAATTCTTTTATCCCGCCTTCATAATAGAACGTTTCTTTTCTTTCTTCATCATCTCTTTCGTCGACAAGAGATATTTGAACACCTTTGTTTAAAAAGGCCAGCTCTCTAAGTCGGCTTGCTAAAATATCCCATACATAGACTGTTGTTGAGAATATTTCTTTGTCAGGCTTAAAAGTAACACTTGTTCCTGTTCTGTTAGTAGATCTAATTTTAGTTAGTTGAGAGGTCGTTTTTCCACGTTCAAACTTCATGTGGTGAACCGACTCATCTCTATGAACCTCAACTTCAAGCCATTCGCTTAATGCATTAACACAGGAAACACCAACTCCATGTAAACCGCCTGATACTTTATAGGCATCATGGTCAAATTTTCCTCCTGCGTGGAGGACGGTCATTACCACTTCAACTGCAGGTTTTCCTTCTGCTTCATGAATATCTGTAGGAATTCCCCTGCCATCATCTTTGACTGTAATTGAGTTATCTACATGAATATAAACACGAATATTTTGTGCATAGCCTGCTAATGCTTCGTCAATACTATTGTCAACAACTTCATAGACCAGATGATGGAGCCCTCTTTGCCCTGTATCTCCAATATACATACTAGGACGCATTCTAACTGCTTCGAGTCCTTCTAACACAGTTATTTTATCTGCTCCATAGTTTCCGTTGTTTGTATTTAATTCTTTGTCAGTTTCACTCATTAAAAACGGCTCCTGTTATTCCAAATTATTATGGTAGGTTATTCTTTTTTAAGATGGTACAGAAAAATTTTAATACATCTTAATTATTATTATATATAAGCAGAATATAATATAGACGATTTAATTCAAAAATCTATTAATTTAAGCTTTAATTCTGTCCCTGGAAGTAAAGATTTATGAAAAACGTTAAAAAGTAATGAGATATTGTATCTTTTACAAAAAATAATAAATATGATTCTAATATGGATTTTTGATTTAATAGAAAATGGTGCTAGAGTTAAATGACTATTTTAGGGGATTGTAAAACAGAGAAAATATAATGCAAACTAGAATTTTAAAAGTAGATTTAGGCAGTAGATCTTATGATATATCTATTGCTTCTGATTTAATAAGTTCCAAATCTTTATTAATAGAACGTTTTGTTGAAAAAAAGAGATGCTTTGTTATTAGTGATAGCAATGTTTTTCCTTTGTATAAAGATGATTTGAAAGAGATGATAAAAGCCAATAATGGAATTATGGTGGGGTATTTTGTCTTTGAGGCAGGAGAGGCGAGCAAAACTCTGGGCACTGTTGAACAGATTTATCATGCGATGCTTAAAGAAAGTCTTGATAGAAGCTCTATTCTTATTGCATTAGGAGGTGGCGTAGTTGGCGACATTGCAGGTTATGCAGCTGCGACTTATATGAGAGGGATAGATTTTATTCAGATTCCAACTTCGTTATTGGCAATGGTAGATTCGAGTGTCGGAGGGAAAACAGGTGTTGATATGCCTGAAGGTAAAAATCTAGTAGGTGCTTTTTGGCAGCCCAAACATGTTTTGATTGATATAAAAACTTTAAATACATTGCCTGAAAGAGAGTTAAAAGCCGGATTAGCTGAAGTTGTAAAGTATGGTGTAATTCTTGATGCTTCTTTTTTTTATGAACTGCTTGATAATATTGCTAGAATAAGAAAATTAGATACAGATTTTTTTATTGAAATAATAGCTAAGTGTTGTGCTTATAAAGCTGATATAGTTAAGAAAGATGAGAAAGAATCCGGATTACGTGGGATATTAAATTTCGGTCATACTTTTGGGCATGCAATAGAAGCCGTATCAGGTTATGAAAAGTATGTTCATGGGGAAGCAGTTGGAATTGGAATGCTTATGGCAGGAGAGTTGTCTTTTTTAGAGGGAAAGATAACGGAAAAAGATTTTGACTTATTATTCGAGCTATGTTCTAAGTTAGGATTTAAAACTATTGCTTCCAAGATTGATCCTGAATCAGTATTTTCAGCAATGGCTAAAGATAAAAAAACAAAAAACGGTAAAATTTGCTTTGTTTTGCCAGAAAAAATAGGTGAAGTTGCTTTCGTAGATGGGCTTGATAGAGATAGGGTAATTAAAGCCATTAAGAAATTTATTTAAATTTAAATAGTGGACTGTATACAGCTGTGCTTGGGGGAGGAATAATTTATAGCATATGAACAATAGGGAAGCTTGCATAATTTTAAATTTGTTGTCAGGGGTTGGATATACTCGCTTTAAATCTTTAGTTGATAAGTTTGGCTCTGCACAAGAAATATTTAATGTTTCCAGAAGTGAATTAGGTTTAGCTTCAGGTGTAGGAAAATCTCTTTCGAGTAAAATTGCTAATTGGGAAAAGTTTGCTGATTTAAAGAAAGAACTTGATTTAACTGAAAAAGCAGGTGTAAAGTTAGTTACCATTTATGATGATGACTATCCTGAACAGCTAAAGGAAATCCATGATCCTCCACTTTGTCTTTATGTCAGAGGGGAGCTTAATTGTCAATTGCAGAATTCAATTGCAGTGGTTGGTTCCAGAAGAATCACTTCTTATGGGAGAGAAATGGCAGAATTCCTTGTGTCAGGTCTTACTTATTCTGATTGGGTAATTGTATCTGGACTTGCATACGGTATTGATGCTGTGGCTCATCAAACTGCAATAAATTCAAATGGAGTGACTATCGCGGTTCTTGGAGGAGGCCTTGCAAGACTTCATCCACAGGATCATATTAGTCTTGCAAGAAGTATTGTAGAAAAGGGTGGGGCAATAGTAAGTGAATTTCCCATGCAGATGTCACCAACAAGACAAACGTTCCCGATGAGAAATAGGGTAATTTCAGGTTTATGTAGTGGTGTTTTAGTTGTTGAGGCTGGTGTTAAAAGTGGCTCTTTGATTACAGCTAACTTTGCGTTAGAACAGGGACGTTTAGTTTTTGCTGTTCCTGGAAAGGCAAATGCCCCACAGTCAAGAGGTTGTAACTCTTTGATAAAGGAAGGGGCTGTTCTTGTTGAAAATGTTGATGATATAATGAATGAATTCGAATTTCTTCCTAATGTTTTAAAGCGTGATATCGATTGTGAAAAAATCAAAAAGAAAAGTGGGCAGAGAATTGATGATTTAGGCTTGTCTTCAGAGGAGTTAAAAATTTTAAAATCGATTGAATTGGAAGAAAAAAGTGTAGATTTAATATCATTGGAAACAGAAATGTCGATTCATAAAGTTTTGACATTGCTTTTAAAGCTGGAAATGAGAAAAATAATTCTTCAATTACCAGGGAAAAGATATAAATTTAGCATTAATCAATAATTAGAAGCTGCACGAAAAGTTTTTCGCGACTCGCTTCTAATTAATTTTTTGCTATCGCAAATGTAAATTTGCCTTTCAACGCTCTATATTGAGCGTAAATGAATAAAGTGAAAGGCAAATTTATGATATATAATGTTCCTTACCTACCGTTTGATTTCAACATAATTGAAGAATTAGATACCGATTTAATGGAAATTTTTCGAAAAAGTCGCGAACTTCTGGAAAAGTTTCCTGAAATCAGAGAATCAATAGTCCGAGATCAGGATATACACGGTCAGAAGAAGAAACTGATCCGCAATGAAGTAAAACGTTATAATGATGTGCACATAAACGGAAATTACTATTTGTTTGACTGTATAGAAATAACAGAGCCGGTAAAACTCGAAAAAACAGGTCGGGAACGTTTGAAGCCGGAATTAGTACTTTATTTTCTTATCATCAGAGGACTGTGGGGAAGCATAAGTGACCACGCAGCCAAACAGGCAATACATGATTCAATAAGTATTAGCGCGGTTCTTGCTCATCACAGCTATAAGGTTCCCGGTTCGAACACTGTGCGTGAAAACCTGAATGCAGTTTCCAATAAAACAAGACGTTTGATAATGGATAGCCTTTCCATGCTTATTCTCCTTAAAGGTCTTGATGATTTCAATGAAGTTTACATAGACAGTACAGATGTTGCTGCAAATACAGCATATCCAACGGACATTTCAGTTTTATATAAACTTCTTGACCGGGTTTACAGAAGCTTCAGGTTTCTAACTGATGAGTTTGGCTTTCCCATGCTGAGTGACGGATGGCTTGATACAAGAATGAAAAAACTGAAATCACATCTTGCTTTTATCAATATGCAGATAGGCAAAAAGGGAATGAAAGGAAATGTTAAGGAAAAATTTAAACTCTTTGTAAGTCTTGCAGATAATATTATAAAATCTTTTTTCGACGAACAGGAAAAAATGTTGATCAAATATGAAACATCTGACTTAACCCCGGATAAAAGTCTTGCTCTTGACAGGCTCTGGTTTAAAATAGACAGTGATCTTAATGATGCCGCTTATGTACTGTATTATGCCGAACTTCTTGTTAATGAAAATATAAAACTTCCGTCAAGAGAGAAAATCCTCAGCATTTCGGATCCTGATGCAGCTTTCATACAGAAAGGACAGAGAAATCCCACCATTGGATATAAACCTCAAATCGGAAGAAGCAGAAATGGTTTTATAAGTGGTTTTCTACTTCCAAAAGGCAATGTCAGTGATTCCGAAATGCTTGTTCCCACAGTAATGGAAGTATGCCGTTCCACCGGAGTTAAGCCGAATCTTGTAAGTACTGATGACGGTTATGCATCAGAAGACGGAGTTGGTATACTCAAAAATGATTTAAACATTTTAACTGTCAGTATTAATGGAGCAAAAGGTAAAAAAATAACATCTGAAGATTGGGATACTACGTTATATTCTGAAGCCCGAAGAATGCGGTCTGCTGCTGAATCAGGAATGTTTACTCTTAAATACAGGCATAGTTTCGGTAAAATGAGAAGACGTGGGATTGAAGCAGTGGAAGCTGAACAGCTTGAAAAAATTATTGCGTATAATTTTATACATATGATTAAAAAGGAAAAAAACGGCTAAACCAGCCTGATCCAATTTAACATATCAAATATAAAAAAATATACTGCAATGTACCCGGTTTATAAATGTTCAAGAGTTTTCTCTTATAATTTGTGGAGGTACGACATAAATTTTAAAAATAATTAGAACGCCTTAAAAAAAATTGGATATCAGGTTATAATGTTATATAATTGAAAAAAATATTAATAACAAAAAACGTTTTCGTGGGCGTTCTAATTATACAAAAAATAAAATAGCTTTCGATAAATTAAGCAGTTATTCGAGTCAGGTTGATGCAAAAAAGTCAAAAAACTAAAATGCCTTCGGTATATTGAAACTAAAATGTTGATATCTTTAGTTTTTCTGAAAAAATATAAAAAAATGAGTTCAAAACAAATTTTATACTAATCTTATAGAGTTTGTACTTGTTTTTACTTAAAAACATAATATTTTTCTAAATATTTATTTAAAATTTGTGTAATTAAATAATAAGGTTAGTAGGTGGCTTAATTAGTGAGGATAAGACGTAAAGCTATTTAAAATCTTTAAGATTATTACTTAGAAGCTTGTAATGTTTTGATATTTTTATAAGTATACTGGGAATATCATATAATCTTAAAATTCTGCTTAGAAATTATAAGTGCTGAATAACCGAAAAATTAATGAGGAGACAAGTTATGGTGAGTAAGGCGGCCAAAGTTGATCGCTCTGATGGAATGGGTATTCTTTACATGTTTATTCATCTTTTTGCATTGGTGCCAACAAAAGTTTTAAGAGAAATACTAATGATTCCGATCTTCAGGAAGATGTTTTTTGGTTTTTTTAAAATGTTGATGTACAAACAGCTTAAAACTAGGAAAGAGTTTCCAGATCAAGTTCAGCAGGATAAATATGCATTGATGATTGCTATTTTAAATATGACTGTAAATACTATTTTTAATGCAAAAAATGGTCATGTAAAAAGACAGCGTTTACAGATGTTTTTGGATTTATTTCTTGCAAGAGTACCACAAATAGAAGAGTTCAAAGAGAAATACGGTTCTTATCCTCCGGGATTTCTTGTCATAGGTATTGGTAAATTCTGTAACCTGAAATGTATTGGGTGTTATGCAAATAGTGACTCAAGTGCTTCTGAAAAACTTGAGTGGGATGTAATGGATAGAATTATTACAGAGAAGAAAAAACTTTGGGGTTCATGTTTTACTGTAATTACCGGCGGTGAGCCTTTGGTGTGGAAAAGCCAGGGAAAAACCTTACTCGATTTAGCAGAAAAACATTCAGATCAACTTTTCATGTTTTATACGAATGGTACGCTCATTGATCAGAAAATTGTTGATAGGCTTAATGAGCTTGGAAATGTTAGCCCTGCGATATCAGTAGAAGGTTATGAAAAAGAAACAGATGCTCGTCGTGGTAAAGGTACTTATGCTAAAATAATGAAGGCGATGAAGCTGTTGAAAGAGAACAAAGTTGGGTTTGGTATTTCTATTACTGCTACAAAATATAATGCTGAGCTTCTTTCACGTGATGAAGTTTATGATTTCTACTTTAAAGAATGTGGTGCATCTTATGGTTGGATGTTTCAATATATGCCGATTGGAAGAAGTAAGACCCTTGATATGCTTGTAACTCCTGAGCAGCGCTTGAAGTTATTTAGAACAGTTAAGCGTCTTATCAAAGATAAAGGATATTTTTTAACAGATTTCTGGAATTCAGGAACTTGTGTAGAAGGTTGTATTTCAGCTGGTCGCTATGGAGGTTATTTGTATATTGACTGGAATGGAAATGTAGCTCCTTGTGCTTTTAATCCATACTCTCCAATTAATATTCATGATGCTTATAAAGAAGGAAAAACTCTTAATGATGTATTGCAGGAGCCATTTTTCAAAGCTATTCGAGATTGGCAGGAAAATTATGGGCTTACAAGGGCTAAAGATGAGATAGGTAACTGGATTACTCCATGTATATCAAAAGATCATTATAAAGATTTAAGGCCTATTATTGATAAGTATAAGCCAACTCCAATTGATGAGCCTGCTAGAGAAGCTCTTGAAGATGAGGGCTATAAAGAGGGAATGATACAGCATGGTAAGGAGCTTGCAGAGGTTCTTGAACCAGTTTGGGAAAAGGAATATTTAAAAAAGTAAAATATTGTAAATAAGTGGGAGATTATAATGGCTATAATACTAGAGAAAAGCGAATTAGAGGGAAAAGGAAAAAAATATATTCTGTTAGGTGCTGGTCGCGTTCCAGGTAACTATGGAAGTAATGAAGAGCCTTTTGTAGTAGTATGTGATGAAAATGGTTCTGTGAGTTGTCTTGAGGATTTTGCTGATGCAATTAAAATTGTTAGTGTTGATGGGAAATCACCTCATGACTTATGTAATGATATCAAGTAAAAATTAGAGAATAATTAGTTAGGCTAATGCTTGACATAATACACTGTAATACCTTATAATTATGATAATTATCAAAATTCATAGTTATAAGGTTTATTGTTTCTGTTTTAGAACTCAAAAAATGAAATTTAAATTTCATGCTTATAGTTGTTTTCTTATGAGAGGGGAGAATATAACTGAAAGTTTGATTAACTTTATTTTTATGGTGTAACTGTATATTTGGATCTTAAAAAAGATTTTTCTTTTTTAGAAAGATCTTTTGATTTTTGTTATTATAAATAAGTTATTCAAAAAGTATTCGTAATAAATATTAATTCAAAACCAGAAAGGGGAAGACAATTATGCCTGTAAACCTTATAGATAAGGAAACAGCAGAAAAGGCTTCTGTAGATGAGCTTATTAAGCAGTTGGGAAGCGATTCAGGTAAAGGTCTGAGTTCTCAGGAGGCAGAGAAAAGGCTCTCGGACTATGGGCCAAATGAACTTCAATCTAAAGAGCAGAGTGCATTAATTAAATTCTTGAAAAATTTTATTGGACCTATTCCAATAATGATTGAAGCTGCTGCTATTTTAAGTGCTGTCTCATGTGCATGGAATGACTTTGTAGTTATTCTATTTTTGCTTTTCATGAATGCAATTATTGATTTCAGGCAATCCCGTAAAGCTGATAGTGCAATTGCTGCATTAAAAGCTAGCCTTGCCAGTAAATCAAAAGTTTTGAGAGATGGTAAATGGGTTGAAATTGAAGCAAAAAATCTTGTTCCGGGTGATATTGTTCGATTACGTCTTGGAGATGTTTTACCTGCTGATATTAAACTTCTTGAAGGAGATTATCTTCTGGTTGATGAAGCAGCTCTTACTGGAGAGTCATTACCTGTTGAAAAGCATGCCGGTGATGTTGCTTATTCCGGTGCAATAGCAAAACAGGGTGAAATGAACGCAATTGTTTATGGAACCGGTGTTAATACTTTCTTTGGAAGAACAGCTAAATTGGTGGCAGAAGCTAAAACTAAGAGTCACTTCCAAGCTGCTGTTACAAAAATTGGACAGTACTTGATAGTTCTAAATTTTGTTCTTGTTGCTGTTGTTATTTTAGATGCAGTGTTCTTTGGTGCTCATGCTGTGAACTGGTGGCAGGAAATTACTTTTGTTCTTGTTTTAACTGTTGCTGCAATTCCTGTTGCATTGCCAGCCGTACTTAGTGTGACTATGGCAGTTGGTGCTCAGAAACTTTCCAAAAAACAGGCTATTATCAGTAAACTTGTTGCTATTGAAGAAATGGCTGGAATGGATATCCTCTGTTCTGACAAAACAGGTACAATAACAAAGAATAAACTTACTGTTACAGGTTTCAGTCCTTTGACAGGATTTACAGATGATGATATAAAGCTATTCGGTTCCCTTGCATCTAAGTCTGAGGATAATGATCCAATTGATACTGCAATTATCACAAAGGTTCAGGAAAATGAAGAACTTGCAAAGAAAGCAAGTGGTTACAAACAGGTTGAGTTTAAACCTTTTGACCCAGTATCAAAAAGAACTGAAGCAGAACTTAAATCTCCTGATGGTAATATTAAGGTATCAAAAGGTGCTCCTCAGGTTATTTTAGCCTTAGCTCATAATAAAGATGAGATATCTGATGAAATTACTAAGCTTGTTGATGAAGCTGGTGAACATGGTTATAGGACCCTTGGTGTTGGCAGAACAACAGCTGACGGAAAATGGGAATATGTTGGACTTATTGACTTAGAAGATCCACCGCGTGACGATTCAGCTGCTACTATTAAAACAGCTCGTGAAATGGGTGTAGAAGTCAAAATGATTACCGGTGACCATGGTGCAATTGCTAAAGAAACATGTCGGCAGGTTGGAATTGGAAGTAATATTCTTGAAGCAAAATCACTTGATGGACTTCCTGACAGAAAAGCTACTGAACTTGTTGAAAAAGCAAATGGATTTAGTCAGGTCTTTCCGGAACATAAGTATGAGATTGTTGATCTTCTGCAAAAGAATGGACATATTGTAGGAATGACTGGAGACGGTGTGAATGATGCTCCGGCTCTTAAGAAAGCTGATGCAGGAACTGCAGTGGATGGTGCAACTGATGCCGCTAAATCAGCAGCTGATATTGTACTTACAAATCCTGGACTTTCTGTTATTATCGATGCTATTGAAGAAGCTCGTAGAATTTTCCAGCGCATGATGAGTTATGCAATATACAGAATTGGAGAAACAATTGATGTACTTTTCTTCACAGTTATTGCTATATTGATTTGGGGTAGATTTCCAGTTGCTCCGATTATGATTATTCTTCTTGCAGTGTTTAATGACTTTCCTATTATGACAATTGCATCTGATAATGTAAACTTTTCTAAGAAACCAGATAAATGGAATATGCGCAGATGTATTGGAATTGCATCAATCGTAGGATTCTTAGATGTTTTCTTTACACTTTTACTCTTTGCATTCTGTTATAACTTCTTACTAAAAGATCCAGGTATTACTAACGCAAGTGGAAAGGTCATTTTTGAAGCAATAAATAATTATCAGCTTGCTCCTCAATGGATTAGAAATATACTTCCTCCATTAACTTATCCTCAGTTGCAGACAGTTGCTTTTATGCAATTACTGATAGCTGGTAACTTTACAATCTTTATTTGTAGAACTGTAAAAGGTTTCTGGTCAATTGCTCCAAGTGCAAAACTGTTCTGGGCTTCATTGATTTCTAAGTTAGTAATTTCTGTTGCATGCTGGAATGTGTTCTTTGGTGGCACATGGGGATTGATACCTGGAATAACATGGCAATATATTATTCTTATATGGTGTTATGCATTTGTTGAAAGGATGCTTATCTCTGACTGGATCAAAGTTCAATCATATAAACTTTTTGACCATGCAGGACTTAGATTCCATAGACAAGGAAGGATTCATAAATAATGGATAATGAAATTAAAATTGAAGAAATTAATCTGGAAGTAAAAAAGCTTGGAGTTTCTAGAATTGAATCCCCGCTTTCTAATTCTACAAGTCTTGGAGTTGCAAAAGCTCATTTTGTTCAGAAAGGTGATAGAATTCATTTTTCTACGCATGTTGCTCTTGATAAGACTCCTGTTCAGAAGAAAAGCTTTGAAAGGGCCGGGCCAAGATCAAAAATCTATTTTAAGCCTGCAACTACAAGAGCTGCGGTTGTTACTTGTGGGGGTTTATGTCCGGGGCTGAATGATGTTATCAGAGGCTTGGTAATGGAGCTTTATCAATGGTACAATGTTGATGATGTATGGGGAATACGGTACGGGTATTCAGGCTTAAGTGCTAATCCTGAACATCCGCCTATTAAGCTTAATCCTGATGTTGTATCTGAAATTCATAAAATGGGTGGAACAATTCTGGGAAGTTCAAGGGGCCATCCACCAGTTGAGGAAATGGTTCAAACTCTAGTTCGCAGAGGAATAAATATTCTCTTTTGTATTGGAGGCGACGGAACTTTACGTGGAGCAAATGCCATTGCTGAAGAAATTGAAAAACAAAAATTAGATATTTCAGTAATAGGTATTCCAAAAACCATAGATAATGATATTAATTTTGTTTTCCAGAGTTTTGGCTTTCAAACCGCCGTGGAAGTAGCCACTGGTGTAATTGACTGTGCTCATGTTGAAGCAGTTGGTGCTAAGTATGGAGTAGGGTTGGTTAAACTTATGGGGCGTGATGCTGGATTTATAGCATCTTATGCAGCCAGAGCAAGTGGAAATGCCGATTATTGTCTTATTCCTGAGATGAATTTTAGTCTTGAAGGAAAAGATAATCTTTATGATAATCTTAGAAATAGGTTATTAAGAAAAGAGCATGCTGTTGTTGTTGTTGCAGAAGGAGCAGGTCAACATCTTATAGGTGATAGTGGAAAAACTGATGCTTCTGGAAATAAGAAATACAATGATATTGGAAGATTTCTGCGTTTTAACATGGCTGAATATTTCAAAGAAAAATGGGATATGCCAATAAGTGTTAAGTATATCAGCCCAAGTTATGTTATCAGAAGTGTAAAAGCCAATAGTGCTGATAGTATTTTCTGTGCAGATTTAGCCCGTTATGCAGTTGATGCCGGTATGGCAGGAAAAACTGCTATGATGATTGGACATTGGCATGGTGAATTTACTAATGTTCCTCTAAAAGCAATCGAAGGTCTGAAAAAACGTGTTAGACGTGAAAGCAGGCTTTGGATGAGTGTTCTTGCCACTACTGGACAGCCTCCTGAATGGTGGTAAAACATAATTTAAATTATATAATTAAATAAATTTTAAAAGCCTGTTTTAACAGGCTTTTAAAATTTATTATTTCTTGACTAAAGTTCATTGTATTTATTTATGCTTTCTTTTTTGCCAAGAACCATTAATGTATCATGTTTCCCAATCATATAATGTGGGCCAGGAGTAAATATTAATTTATCTGCATCAGGTCTTTCTACTGCAATTATTGATAGATCATATATTCTACGAAAGTTTGTTTCCTTTAATGTTTTCCCGATATGTTTGGCAAGTGGTGCTAATTCTGCAATCGAATATTCATCTGAAAGCGGTAAATAATCTAACATGTTTGAATATAGAAGCCTGCTGGCAAGTCCTTCAGCTATATTCTTTTCAGGAAAGATAATATTCTTAACTCCAAGAAGTTTTAAAATACGTTCATGTTCGTCAGTTACGGCTTTTATATAAACGTTGTCATAGCCGAATTCCCTCAGATATAAAGTAGCAATCATGCTTTTTTCGATATTACCTATACAGACGACTACAAAGTCAATATCGGTAGATAATATTTGTTCCAGTGTTTGTTCATTTGCTGCGTCTGCTACAATAGCTTTCATTACGAAATCTTTAATAAGGTTAATCCTTTTTTCTATTATATCGATAGCAATGATATCGCAGCCTTCAGAAGATAATTTTTTAGCTACATGAACACCGAATTCTCCCATTCCTATTATAATGCCTGTTTTTCTGATTGACATATTTCACCTTTAATTAATATGTATATACTAAATGATTGTTTATCTATGATAAGTTATTTTCAATTTAAAAAATTATATATTATCCAATAAGGATTTTTTCTTCTGCATATTTAATTGGGCTTGGTCTTCTATTCATGAAAATTGAAAAAATTGTTATAGAACCAATTCTGCCGGCAAACATCGTTGCCATTAGTACCCATTTTGAATTTGAAGAAAGACTTGATGTAATTCCGGTACTTAAGCCAACAGTACCGAAAGCTGAAATTGATTCAAAAAGGAGTTTTATAAAAATTATATCAGGCTCAAAAATTGAAAGGAGTAAAATTGTAATAAAAGCAATTGCTGATGAAAAAAGAAGAATAATTAATGCCTGAAAAACTATATATTTTGGAATTGTCCTATTTCTGGCTGTCACATCTTCGAAATTATTTTTCCCTAAAAGCATTATAAAAATAATAACAGCAAAAGTTGTTGTTTTAATTCCTCCGGCAGTTGAACCTGGAGAACCTCCAATAAACATAAGTATCATCATAATGAGTAAAGTACTGTTGTGAAGCCTTCCTATATTTACTGTATTAAAACCCGCTGTACGACATGTAACAGACTGAAAGAAAGAAGCAAGAGGTGTGATATGCGAATCCCCTGCCCAATGTTCAAGTGAATATATTAATACAGTACCTGCAATTACTAGAATTGCTGTTGTCGTAAGCACTATCCACGAATGCAGAGAGAATAGGTGGATTCTATACTTTCTCTTTTTTCTATTTAATAAAGAAACGACTGTATTTCTTAGCTCAAAAACAACAATAAACCCTATTCCGCCAAAAATAATTAAAAAACACGTAATCAGATTTACAGGAATAGATTCACTGTATTGAACAAAATTGTTTGAGTATAAAGAGAAGCCGGCATTGCAAAAAGAAGAAACTGAATGAAATATTGCAAGAAAAATTCTATCATCTAAAAAGTTCTCTTTTGTAAGTGAAAAGAAAAAACCTATTGCACCAATTAGTTCTACAATAAAAGTGTATCTTACTATAAAAAAAATAAATTTTTTTAGTGAAAAAGTATTTTCTCCCTGAATAAAAGAATATTCCAAAGTCATTCTATCAGCTAAAGATATCTTTTGCCTTACAAACCAAACTGCAAATGCAGCAAAGGTCATTATTCCAAGTCCACCAACTTGTATTAAAATAACTATTATTGTCTGTCCAAAACGTGTAAAACAGAAATGTACGTCAACAGTTGTTAAACCCGTGACACAAACAGCTGAAACAGCGGTAAAGAATGCATCCGTAATTGATATTGGCTCATAAGTTGAAATAGGCAGCATGAGCGCAAAGGCTCCTGCTGCAATGACGCTAATAAAAGAAACAGCAAGTAAATGCGCAGATGTCCAAAATTGTGGTTTGTTTTTTATTGACATAATTTTTATTGGATTTATTTTGCTGAACCCTAACTTTAATAATTGTTTAGATTTTCTAAAATTATTTTGTTCTGGATATATTATATTTATTACATAATATTATTTTGCATTTTGCATGCTTTTAATGTGTTTTGCATTAACATTGCTATCGTCATAGGACCTACTCCACCCGGAACAGGAGTTATTAACGATGCTTTTTCTTTAACTGCTTCATATGCTACATCGCCAACAAGCCTATAACCTTTTTTGGCTGAAGAATCTTCAATTCTATTAATACCAACATCAATAACAACTGCTCCCTCTTTAACCATATCTTCTGTCACAAATTCAGCTTTTCCTATTGCAGCAATAAGTATATCTGCCTGAGAAGCCAGTTCCTTAATATTTGGAGTACGGGAATGACATACTGTAACAGTAGCATTTGCCCCTTTAGCTTTTTGGACTAACAAAGACATCATAGGTTTTCCTACAATATTTGATCTTCCAATTATTACTGCATGCTTTCCGCATGGGTCAACATTGCTATATTCTAAGAGTTTCATGATTCCATATGGTGTGCAAGGGTAGAAGCCGTCAGTTTTACCAATAAGCATTTTTCCCACATTTTCAGGGTGGAAACAGTCAACATCTTTTGCCGGGGCGATTGCATCGATTACTTTTTCTTCATCGATTTGTGGTGGTGGTGGTGATTGAACTAAAATGCCATTAACTTTTGGATCTTTATTTAATTTATCAATTAAGCTAAGTACTTCATTCATTGTTGCATCTTTATCGAGAACAATTTTTTCAGAATAGAATCCGAGTTCTTTGGATTTTTTTTCTTTCATATTTACATAAACTTGTGAAGCTGGATCTTCCCCAATGAGAACAACAACTAAGCCAGGCTGCAAACCATATTTTTCTTTAAGAATTTTAGTTTTTTCTGCCGTTTCTTTGTGAATTAATTTTGAAATCCGCTTACCACTTATAATTTTATCATCTAGCATTATTTAATCTCAATTTAAAAAATTTTAATAACTGTCTATTGGATACAATTCTAAACTAAACATTCAATATAATAAATAATCTAGTTATTTATTAATTTTTTTACAAAAAAAGACTTGTAAGATTCAAATCTGAGATTAATTTTATAGCTCTTCCTAATTGATGGCGGCTTAGCTCAGTTGGTTAGAGCATTGGAATCATAATCCAAGTGTCCGGGGTTCGAGTCCCTGAGCCGCTACCAATCTTTTGTTTTACCCTCATTTAGCCTCAAATAATTCTTTTTGTTAACATATTTTAATAGATTATAACACTACTTTTAAGAAAAAATCTCTATCATATTACTATCATATATTTATTACACAAGCTCTTTGCCTATTTTTTACTAGAAATGGCACAAATAGTTCGATAATTAAGTTGTTATTTAGTATAAAATATTACCTAAATGAACAGATGACAGTTACAACGTTGCTTAAAATTAATGGGTAATAAGAGTTACTGTTAAGAGTAAAAGAGTAAAATCAAGCATGCTTTTTTTCTATTTTGAACATAGAAATAAAATTTTCAAAAAATGTAAAGTATTGCAATTGAATATCCTTTATGGTAAAATTGAGTATAAAGTTTATTAAAATTTTAACTTGACGACACAAATAGGAAATGTCTATGAAAAATTTTCCATATCAATTAATTACTATTTCTATTCTATTTTTTTCGATTCTTAATACCTTCTCTTATTCTTCAAAATCAATATATACAAGAGCTGAAGCAATATCATTAATTGAGAGTGGAAATATAAGCTGTTTGCCTAAAGAAATTTCAAATAAAGTGAAAAAGAGAGTTAAAGTATTTTTACAAAACTATCAGAATTATAAAATTAATCATAGCTTGCTAACAAAAGTAGATTCCTTTGTGGAAAAGAATTTAAATTATAATTTTAACTTTAAGTTAAGCAATAAATCAATAGAAAGAATCTTATTAGAAGGCAATGGTTCATCTAATTCATTTAGATTAAATGTAACTTACCGTCTTTATAATCCAAATAGAGGAACTTTTATATACGAAATGGGAACTCCATGGAAAACTTTTGGAGCACAAGTTATTCAAAATATTCCTAATGGTGTACTTGTACAAATGATATTGCCTTATATGTCAGGCATAGGTCCTTCAAATAGTTTTACCATTATAACTAATAAGGAATTTATTGACTATACTACGATAAAAGAACAAATGTTTTTAACATATAAAGGACCTTATAATTATATTTCAGTTTTAGGTTCACGTAAAACCATATTAGGTTTTGAAGAAATAAATTCTTCTATTAGAGATAAAAAAAATAAAACTATTAATAGGCTCTTAAAACAGCTTGAAACTGAGTATAAAGATGTCGCAAAGTTTTCTGACTTGCCTTCTATATTAAAAAGTGATATGCCATATAATCTAGCATATGCATTGTGCTTTATTGCTAAATATAAAGAAAATATTATAAAGTATAGAATTGAACTTATTAAGTGCTTGAAAATGCATAAATTTACAGATATCGAGGAACAAAAGCAGAAATTAACAATAAAAAACATATATGCAAAACTTGCTAATAATGTTCCAAAGTTACTTAATAAATCAGAAACATTAATCAACGGAATTAATGAATTATATAATCTAAAAATTAAAGACACTCCAGAAAATGAAAAATTAAAACCAAAGAATTACTTAAAACTTAAAGTTATTAAAACAAAAAGTAATGCTGGAGATTCCTATTATGAGGCAATTCTTGGAGGCGTATATCGTAGAGGAGAATATGGACAAAAAATTAATTTTTCAAAGGCTCATGAATGGATTAATAAATCTGTTTCTAAAAAAAATCCATTAGGTTATTATGAATTAGGTTGTTTATATTACTATGGCTTTGGGATAGAACAAGATAGAAATAAGGCACAAAGTCTTTATCAAAAAGCAATACCAGGGCTTATTGAGCTTGCAGATGAAGGAAAAGTGGAAGCTCAATCAAGGCTAGGAGCCTGTTATAGTAATGGATTTGGAGTTAAAAAGAACCCAAATAAAGCAATTGAGTATTTTAGAAAGTCTGCGAATAAGGGTAGTGCCCTAGGACAAGTTAATTTAGCTTCAAATTACTCATTAGGGTTTGGTCTCTTAAAAGATCCACAAACAGCTTTTAAATGGCTTACAAAATCTGCAGAACAAGGTCTTTCATCTGCTCAGTATAATTTAGGACTTTGCTACTATAAAGGAGAAGGTGTTGAAAAAGATACGAAGCAAGCAGTTAAGTGGTTTGCAAGATCTGCAGAACAGGGCTATTTACCTGCTCAACTTGTCTTGGGCTTTTCTTATTATTCAGGAAAAGGAGTTCTAAAGAACCCTTTAAAGGCATTTAAGTGGTTTAGTGAAGCAGCTGAAAAAGGAGACGCTACAGCACAACTGGTAGTAGGAGAAATGTATTTTAATGGTATTGGCGTAGCAAGAGACACATCAAAAAGTAAGGAATGGATCAGGAAATCATATGAGAATGGTTCTACAGATGCTAAGTTATTTTGGGAAAAACACAAACTTTGGAAATATTAGTTCTTAAGGACATGGATTACTTAATATTTGTTGGTGAAACCTATATGGCAGATGAAGACAACATAAAAATTAGTAGCCTATTATTGGATTTTACAAAAAACAGATGTGATTATATCCTTTTAGCTTTTCTTTTATATTATATTCATAATATCTTTAATTTGAAGCTGCACGAAAAGTTTTTCGCGACTCGCTTCTAATTAATTTTTTGCTATCGCAAATGTAAATTTGCCTTTCAACGCTCTATATTGAGCGTAAATGAATAAAGTGAAAGGCAAATTTATGATATATAATGTTCCTTACCTACCGTTTGATTTCAACATAATTGAAGAATTAGATACCGATTTAATGGAAATTTTTCGAAAAAGCCGCGAACTTCTGGAAAAGTTTCCTGAAATCAGAGAATCAATAGTCCGAGATCAGGATATACACGGTCAGAAGAAGAAACTGATCCGCAATGAAGTAAAACGTTATAATGATGTGCACATAAACGGAAATTACTATTTGTTTGACTGTATAGAAATAACAGAGCCTGTAAAACTCGAAAAAACAGGTCGGGAACGTTTGAAGCCGGAATTAGTACTTTATTTTCTTATCATCAGAGGACTGTGGGGAAGCATAAGTGACTACGCAGCCAAACAGGCAATACATGATTCAATAAGTATTAGCGCGGTTCTTGCTCATCACAGCTATAAGGTTCCTGGTTCGAACACTGTGCGTGAAAACCTGAATGCAGTTTCCAATAAAACAAGACGTTTGATAATGGATAGCCTTTCCATGCTTATTCTCCTTAAAGGTCTTGATGATTTCAATGAAGTTTACATAGACAGTACAGATGTTGCTGCAAATACAGCATATCCAACGGACATTTCAGTTTTATATAAACTTCTTGACCGGGTTTACAGAAGCTTCAGGTTTCTAACTGATGAGTTTGGCTTTCCCATACTGAGTGACGGATGGCTTGATACAAGAATGAAAAAACTGAAATCACATCTTGCTTTTATCAATATGCAGATAGGCAAAAAGGGAATGAAAGGAAATGTTAAGGAAAAATTTAAACTCTTTGTAAGTCTTGCAGATAATGTTATAAAATCTTTTTTCGACGAACAGGAAAAAATGTTGATCAAATATGAAACATCTGACTTAACCCCGGATAAAAGTCTTGCTCTTGACAGGCTCTGGTTTAAAATAGACAGTGATCTTAATGATGCCGCTTATGTACTGTATTATGCCGAACTTCTTGTTAATGAAAATATAAAACTTCCGTCAAGAGAGAAAATCCTCAGCATTTCGGATCCTGATGCAGCTTTCATACAGAAAGGACAGAGAAATCCCACCATTGGATATAAACCTCAAATCGGAAGAAGCAGAAATGGTTTTATAAGTGGTTTTCTACTTCCAAAAGGCAATGTCAGTGATTCCGAAATGCTTGTTCCCACAGTAATGGAAGTATGCCGTTCCACCAGGAGTTAAGCCGAATCTTGTAAGTACTGATGACGGTTATGCATCAGAAGACGGAGTTGGTATACTCAAAAATGATTTAAACATTTTAACTGTCAGTATTAATGGAGCAAAAGGTAAAAAAATAACATCTGAAGATTGGGATACTACGTTATATTCTGAAGCCCGAAGAATGCGGTCTGCTGCTGAATCAGGAATGTTTACTCTTAAATACAGACATAGTTTCGGTAAAATGAGAAAGACCGTGGGATTGAAGCAGTGGAAGCTGAACAGCTTGAAAAAATTATTGCGTATAGATTTTATACATATGATTAAAAAGGAAAAAAAACGGCTAAACCAGCCTGATCCAATTTAACATATCAAATATAAAAAAACATACTGCAATGTACCCGGTTTATAAATGTTCAAGAGTTTTCTCTTAGAATTTGTGGAGGTACGACATAAATTTTAAAAATAATTAGAACGCCTTAAAAAAAATTGGATATCAGGTTATAATGTTATATAATTGAAAAAAATATTAATAACAAAAAACGTTTTCGTGGGCGTTCTAATTAATATTATATTGCTTAGTTAATTTACTAATAAGCTTATCAGAAATATATTTTGCTGAAGTAATGCTATTAGGGTTTATCGAATGTTTATTAGTTGCTGCATCAAGCCAGTTAAGAATCCCCTCTTTATATATTGTATTGTCTGTATTGATATAATCTTTTAAAAGACTTAACATAAACTGCCTAGATAAAACTTCTCGATCTTTGGGTAATCCTATTACAGAAAGAGTATAGGGCAAATAGTCATTAAGACCTTCTTTGTTTGTGGAAAATATGTCTGGGAATTTTATTGTAATATCTCTTTCTTTACTTAGCTGTTGCTCAAATTTATTAAAGCTTTGCGCGTTAAAATTGTCAGTATTTGCTAAACAATTTTTTACAAATAAATCTACTTTTTCAAGAAGTTGCTTGTTTGTTTTATATTCTATATATTTATTTATAAACTTTTTAATAATTTCTTTTTGAATTTCAGTTATCTTAGAAGGTATAGGTGATATGTCACCTTTATCTAATAGTTCATGAGCTTCTATGAGTGAATATTTAGTGTCTGAAGAAGGGTTATATGTGTAGCTTGAAATAATACTTTCTGCAATACTATAAAGTTTATTTATTTGTACATTATCATTACTAAGTACTTCTACCTTGAAATGTTTAGATGCAATAGTTACACAACTGAATATTGGCTTGTTATATTTTTTAGCAAGAAGATTCTTGTTCAATAATTCTATTGAATATCCTAACCAATGTATCTTGTTTATTGTCTTTGAAAACCATGTAAGCCTTTCATAATTATCAAATTTCTTTTTTCTCAAATTTTCTTTTAAATTTATATTTGTTTTACTGTTACATGTAATATTTATATAAATTCCTTCTAAGATACCTTTTTTATTTCTAAAATTAGAATATTCTCCAATCATATTCTGCTCTTTAAAGAACTCAGTAGGGATATGATATTTGATTATCGCGTTTGCTAAATCAACATTTATTAGAGTCGTTTTAGGCTTTAAAGAAGTTTTATCTTCTGCTTTAGAGTAAGTAGAGGTAATATTACTAATAGTAGAAGCTTGAATGCCATAAGATATAAGTATTAATAATAAAATGACTATAAGTATAAAAATAATAATTATTATACACCTTTTAACTTTGTTGTTTTTATTCTCAACTATTCCAACGTAATTATTGGATGTAGGATTGTTTGCATTAGGTATATAATTCATATTACATTCAATTTTAGATTTTCCATTATCGTTACTTACTTTAAAAACTTCCCCACAGAATCTGCATTTTATGGCTTCTCTTTTAATTAATTCAGCACACATAGGACATTTCTTCATTGCTCCAGCTTTTAATGACCTATTATCTAGTTCTTCTTTGTTTGAAGGTAAAACTAAAGCCCATATTAATCCGAATATTCCAAATAATAATAGAATTATAAACCACCCACAACCATTACGCCCTTTAGAGTTTGCTATAACAGCTCCTGTAATACCTAAAAGAATCCATATAATTATTATAATCATGACTTTTTCCTAAAAATTATATAAAATGTTAATATGACTGATTCTAGTATATAAACACTTAATTATCAATGTTTTAATAGTTTTTTATTTGTAAAAATATGATCATATAAATGATTTTTGTAGTATATGTGCTATATTTAATGATATGGATAATTCATTATTACAAAATCAGATTAGAGCAAAGGATGCAAGAATTAAAAGACTTCAAAAGCAGGTAGATTCATTTGAGTTAAAGACCTGCATCAAAAAAAGCCTAATGAATTGCATTAATTTTAACGAAAATTATTTTAAAGACAGTTGTGCTGAAAATGGTCTAGAGGCAATAATTAATAAGCTTACTTCAACTGCATTAAAGAATCTATGTGAAAATAGAGTTGATCAAGCTCTAACAATCTTTAATTTCTTATTTAAATATTCCTTTAGTCAAGTTCCAACCAGAGTTGAAAATAAAACTGTTTCTGTTAATCATGACATTAAAGATGGTTTAAAGTCTAAGTTAGAAATTTTAAGAGAGTTAAAACTAGCAAAATGATTTTGTGTTTTTAGTCTTAAATTTTGCTAACTTAATTTTTTTATCTTTTTTGTATTTTGTAATATACTTTGAGTAACACTTCATACATATTCTACGGTATGAAGTAATATCTCGATTTCCTAAGCATATTGGACATATATCAGTGAAAATTTTTAGACACTCAGAACATATTTTATGATTTCTCCTGCTTGGCAAATGAGTAGTTACTATTCCACATAATAAACATTCATATATTTCTTTTTTTTTAATACAGCTTTTACAACAACCTCTATGTTTCTGCCTTTTATCATAAATGTAGAATTTTTTGCAAAACTTGCATTTTTCCCATGAGGTTTTCATCTTCCTAATATTTCTTTTACTAGTTCCAACAAATGCTCTAATTCTTCTTCACATAGCTTTGATACAAATTCGATAATTTCTTTTGGTGAAGCCATTTTTATTTCCTTGAATTTGTGGTTTTTAATAATATGACGCTATGGACAGGCTGATTAAATAGCTCTATAGATAACCTAATTAGTATTATATTAATGATATAAATATTTAGGTTTCCCTATGGGCAATATAATGAGAGTGTCTTGTGTGTCCATGTAATCTCAAAATAATTACTTTTGTATAATATTTTTCCAAACTGTAATTTTACGTTTATTAGTATTTATTCTTGTTTTATATGTTGCTTTAAAGTTACGTTTAATACTTTCTTCAAAATTACCTATAGCTATTGGGGTAAAGCAATTATCTCTTGCCCAGTTTTTATAGTTTTCATATGTATCTTTTGTAGAAATATGGCTATTACTATCTGGAGAGTAATTTTCTATTAAGAAGTTCTTTGTATGATCACACTTCAACCTGTGGCTTTCTTTAATAAGTTTGCATGCTTCTGGTTCAGATATAGATTTATTGATGTATAGTTTTGCAAGTCCTACTAATGCCCAATTGATAATCCCAGACATTTCACTTCTTATAATGTCATCAGCTAGATTTTTATTATCTTCAGTGGTTCCTCTAACTATAACATCAAACATGATAATAATCAGTCTATCCCATATTGCATTAGTTTTATCAATAAAAATAGGAAGTGTATTTCCTGCATAGATTAACCTAGCTTTTGCTTTAGCAGAATAAGGACGTTTATGCTTTTCCTCAACTTGCATTACTGCACCTTCAGTTATCTGTTTAATTTGTTCTTCAACAAATCTCATCTTTTCTGGAGTAGTAACTTCAGGTAACTCTGAAACAATATTTGCAAGTTTAGTTGTTAAAGGCTTCATATAAAATTGACCACCTAAGCTTAGGAATGGGACTGTAGAGTAATTATGTATACCTAATAAGGCTTGTAGAACTTTAATAGCAACTGATTTTCCTGTTCCTCCTTCTCCGTATAAAATAAAGAATACATTGAAATTTGTTTCAGCGATTAAACATAACCCAAACATTTGTTGTAGTAATAACTGAATATTTTTATTAGGTAAAACCTTTTCAAGATAATTATTCCACATATCGCAGTTGGCATTAGGATTAAATTTATAATTAACACCATTGGTTGAAAAAAGGTTTTCGTTATGAGGGGTTAATAATCTATTGGATAAAGTATTATTATTTTTATAGTCATCAACGCCCTTTATTATGTCAAGTATTCCGTTATCAGTTATAAAAAAATTATTTGCTTCTTTGTTTGTGTCTATCCAAAAGGGCATATCAAGAGTCGAGGGAAGACCAGCAAAATTAAAAGATTTTAAATTTACTATAATATCCCTTATCAGAGATGCTGAAACTCTTTGTTTTTGTTCTTTTAGCGTGTCTTGTAAATATTGTGTTATCCTCTTCTCAATATCTGTTAAATCAATTTCACTATAATATTTGCCATTATATTCATACCATTTACCCCTATGCTCTCTTAGGGTTAAATTACCACTATTACTACGATAAAATTTTTCTATGAATTTTTCAGTTATTGATGTTACATCAATTTGAGGTCTTCCACCTTTTATACCATTTTTAGAGCTAGTCGATGAACGTTTATCTGCACCTGTCTCTTTTTTTATTTTTTTGATTTTATCTTTAAAATCTAGTAATATTGCATCATTTATGGTATAAGAATTACTTTTCAGCACTTCTTTGAGTTTAGATTGTATTTGATAATTATTCACTTTTTACACCTCAGTTTTTCTATCCAATCAGAAATATCTTCTTTTTCTGCAAGATTAGGAAGGTCTAAAATATCAATCTTAGAAGCTACTGTATATAATTTATTAACAATTGTATATTTATGTAGGTCACCCTTTGAATCCCTGTCAGTGCATATAATAACCTTGCGATCTTTAAAATATGGAATAAGGTCATCATGAAAATTACCTGCACCACCTGAATTAGTTGTTGCATATATTCCTAGCTTTGATAAATTGTCAGCATCTTTTTCCCCTTCAACAATCCATATAGGTATATTTTTATCCGAATTATACCATCTATTTAGTAAGTAAGGAATTAGTTTGTTAGGTTTGCCTTTTACCCATGTACCATTTTTAAACTGGTATATGGGAAAGCTTTTATTCTCTAATCGAATAACCTTCATGTAAGGAATACTTTCTTTGGTTTTATAGATATATTCACTCTCTATTCTGTCCTTAAAGTTTTTCTTTTTAATATTTAAAATATTTGCTAAGTCATTAATAGCCGCTTTTTTGTCTATGCCTTTTAAAAACATATATAGATCTATACAATCACCTGTTTTATTACATGAAAAACATTTAAACTGGTTACCCTCATCAAAAATACCAAAACTTGGGTTTATATCTTTATGAAAAGGGCAGCTAATATTTCTTAATCCTGTATATTGAATGTTATTGAGTCTAAGGATATCTAGGCAATTTATTTTTTGTTTTATTTGTCCTATCATTTTGATGCCTCCAGGTATTTACAGATATCATCTAATAGTACTCGAGTTGATCCACCAATACTTATTTTAGACAGTTTACCGCTATCGAATAGTTTATAAAGAGTAGGTCTTGATACCTTTAGAAGAGACATTGTTTCTTCAACTGTCATTATTTCAGGTTTATTTGTTTTTTTCTTTAGAGTAAGTCTGAGACGTGAAAACATTTGATTGTATGAATCAAGTGAAATAATACCGAGGTCTACTAAGTGTTTAACACTTTTTTTGCAAATATTTATATCTTGTGAGTTATACATTAGTTCCACCTCCTGTTAGGCCATAGGTCTGTTAAACCACAGTCTAGTGCCTGAGCTATCCTACAAGCATTTTCATAAGCAGGCTCTGAATAGCCATTGACATAACAAGAAATAGAACTGATACCAATCTTAGTTGACTTTGCTAAATCGCACTGTTTTAGTTGTTGTTCTTCGAGTTTTTGTTTTAACTTACTTTTCATACATTTCTCCTATTTAATAAGTTTGATAAAAAAATTACGTTTTATAACGTATTGAAAGGGAGGGCGTGTAGTTTTTGATTTGCCCTTTACTTATTAGATAGGAAGGAAATTTTAAATTATGACAATGCTTTTTTTATTTTTTTTAAAATTCTTCTTTTTCGTTGAGTAATTGAATTTGTGTTCACTTTATAGTCTTGAGCTAATTCATTAATATTAACGCCTTCAACAACAAGTTTATAAAATAGCCTATATTCATCTTCAGAAATTAATTGTTCAATTTCAGCTAAAAAATCATTTTCGTTAAATTGAGTATCAATTTTAGTTTCATATGAATTTAACTTATCTATAGATTTATTGTTAGTTTGCTTTTTTGCATTTATTTTTTTTACAATATCGCCTTTAATTGATTTAAAAGAAATATTACTGTTGATTATTTTTACCGAAGATTCATTTAAACTATTTAGTTTTGCTAAATGAATTATTGTTAGTTTATCAAATTCAGTACGAGGTATATGAAAAAATCCATTTAAGCTATCAAGTTGCCTTTTGTTAGTAATCCAATATTCATCACTCATTGCCATGATTAAACAATTTCCATAAAAATCAAAAGACTTGCTATTGTGATTATTGATAAGAATATCATAAACTCTATCGTTTGTTTGTGTATTATAAATAGACATACCATCAATAAGTGTTACACTAACATTATAAACTTTTCTTAAGATAAAATTTTTAGCTTCTGATTTAATATCAAAGGCAGTATTTTTGCAATTTAATTTATTTTTAATTTTCTTGCAGTCCTGATTAATCTTAGTTCTTAATTCTTTAAATTCTCCTCCGAACTTATTGTTAAATTCATAAATTTCCCTGATTACTTCATCTTCAGAAAATTCCGTATTTTTTAGTTCTGTAAGGTTGTTGTGATGCTTAACCATCTCTAAACAAAGTTCATATAAGTATTTTTTAAATTCTAATCCATCTTTTTCTAGTTTTTCTTTCATATCCATTATTCAAGAATCCTTGTAACAACCTTTTTAACAGTCCCTGAAGCAAATTTTAATGTATCTAGTATTTCTTGCAGAGTCTCTTCTTTTACTGTTTCCAAGTCCATATATTTATTGATTTGAGTAATTAGTTGTTGTTTCTGATTTAATACACCAAAAGACTTTTGCCTGTCTTTATTATTTAAGATTGTATAATATTCGGTCATAGCTGGGCTTGAATGTCCGACTGCTTCTTTAACTAAAGCAGGGTGAACACCTTTTCTTGCACACATAGTAACAAAATAGTACCTTAAGGAATGAAAGCCATATAAACATGGTGTGTAACCTTTGGAAGAATTAGACTGATCTTTAAATCCATTAAGTTTAAGGATATTATTAGTTTGAGAAATTACATATTTTCTATTTTTATTGTATGTTTCTGCAATTGTAGGTAATACAAAATAATTAGTTTCCCACTCTTGAGCATTTATAAGCTTTTCTTTTAATTCAGGCAAAATAGGTATAATAGATTGGTTTCCATGTTTTTTTGTTTTAAAGGGAGTTATTTTTATAAAATTATTTTTGAAATCAATTTCAGTCCATTTAAGCAAACAACAATCCTTGAGTCTAGCACCTGTAAATGCCCCGATATAAAATAATAATTCAAATTGTTTGTTGTTATCGATTTTAATTACATTAAAGGAATTTAAGATTCTATTCAGTTCTTCCTCTGAAAATATTTTTTTCTTAACGGATTGTTTTAATTTTCTTTCAATGTTTTCTTTACGGAAAGGATTTTTTATAATGCCACTCTTTTTTGCCAGTACATCAAAAACCTTTTGAAGTGCATTAACGCTATCATTATATGTTTTATTTGCTCCTGTTAGTGTTTGAGTATATGTCTCTGCAATTTCATCTGTCACATCATTTAAATAAGTGATATTGGAGCACCAACTAACAAAACAATTAATTCTATACTTATATCTATTTTTAGCACCATCTGAAATATCTTTTGTATCTAAATATTTTTTAAACTCAGTCCATACATTATTTAGGTCTAGTTTATTTTTTGGAATAGATATTTTATTGAGATCAGCAATTTTACTTAAAATTTGTTCTTTTGTTTTTAAGTCATCTTTATTCTGTAGCTCTTTAAGTAATTCAGCGGCTCTTTGTTTAGCTTCTTTATAATTAGAAGTTTTTAAAGACTTCATAGCCCTGTTAGGTTTACCTCTAGAGTTAGTGCCTATGGTGTATTGTAATTGATATATACCATTACGTTTATAGATATGTCCTTGTCCATTTGATCGTGCCATTTTATTGCTAGCTCCTAATTGTACTATTTTTAACAGATACTAACAATAATATAGCATGTTAATTCAATATATCTATTATATTGCTATCATATTTATCATATTAGGTACAAATATATCGAGTCCCTGAGCCGCTACCAATATTTCTTTTTAACCTCAAGTAAGCAGTATTTTTTTACCCCAGTTTTAAGCATGTAAAGGATACATCTATATTTTAATTGTTTAATAACCTATCAAACTAAAGAAAAGAGTTATGTAGTTCTTTTAACCAATGAATTTAATTTTTAAATGAAATTGTTTTATTAGAATAATAGATATTACATAGAATATTCATCTCTATTTATATTAGTTACTAATTCCTGTTCTTCCCAATACTTATTACATGTATTAAAAAAACTTAGTATGAATAATACTTTTTCATAAATATTATTGGTTTTTTTGTCATTTGTGAGTAAACCATCAAAAAAAGTTGCGTATGCAACAAAATGCATATCAATAATATCGTTTCTCATCTTCTTTTTTTGTACATTATTTACTCCTCCTTTAGATTTCCAATCTAACATTAGAAGGTAAGCAGCTAAAGCATATCTGAAAATATACAAATGTGATAGTTCATTAAATCTTGGTATTTGAAATACTTTGGGATGATTTGAAAATAGTATAACTGCCAAAGTTAAAGAGTCTTTTATTATTTTATCAATTATTTCATTCGATAATGATTTATTTTCTCTAATAATTTTTAATTCTTCTTTTGTAAAATTTTCTATTAGCTGGATTGCTTCAATTACTTTACCTGTATCTGTTAATATTCTATGCATTTGATTATCGGCTGCTTTTCCATGATTCAATAGTTGCTTTTTTACAAAAAAATTTCCTTTTTCAGCTAATTCTAATCGATTGCAAAAGTTTCTGAATTGTTTAGTCTGAGTAGTATCAATAAGTCTTTTTTCTAAGCCTTTTTTAGTTGATTTTAAACCACAAATCTCATTAGTCCCTTTTAATACTATAACTTGAGTTGGAAATTGTGATAAAATTTTCATCGAGTTGTAAATACTCTTCAAGGTATTTTCTTTATATGCTTCCATCGTTGCATAATCGATTATAACTGCATAATTTTGTGGATTTGAAGAAAGAAATAGTTTTAGTCTTTTATCTTGAAGGTAGTTGGAGTCAATAATTTTTCTCATGACATGATTCATTTTAATGCTTGTATCCTTAAATAGCATAATATTGAGAGCATTTATTATTTAAATTAGTTCCAAGTGATTCTGTGAACTTTTTAGTACTTCTTTACATAATATAATATTCAATAACAGGTTTTAACGCTGATATTTTTCTAGCTCTTCACTGATACCGTAAAAGTCATCAATAGATAATAATAAATCTATTAAATCAAGGCATTTTGACTGGTGTTTTTTAATTTTACTATTTCTATAAATTCTTAATATTAATTCTGATATTTCTTTACCTTGGAATCTATATTTGCTTTGGTTATCTGAATTCCTAATATGAAATAGTATTTTTTCACAAAGCATTAGTGTTTCTTCATTAAATTCTGCATAGGAATTTAAGAGACCATGAACAAGGCTTTCAATATTTTCATCAAACGCTTGGCTGGAAATAAAAATATTAATTAACTCGCCTATATTTTTGAGATCATGTTTTTTTGCATTATAGAAAATTTTTGAAGCTATATTTCTTATTTTCTTTGATGAGTCATTAAAAAAACATGGTAAATATTCTAAAGAAAATTTCTCATATCCTAGATTAAACACATTTGCAGTAGCAACTTCTACAGCGCCTTTCCTAATATAAAAATCTTTGTTATTTGCACAGTTATTTAGAATTAAATCAAGATCATGATTATAAAAATAAGCAAGGCAATTTAGAATAGAGGCAGTTTCTCTCACATTGTTATATTTAGACTCAATCATTCTTGTAATTATTGGCTCAATCTTTTTATAATGAGATTTGATAGCATAATGCATGAACTTTTCTATAAAATGAGTTGCAAATATAGATTCATTTTTGCAACTAGAAAGTTTAATAAATAAATCAGTAGCAAGGTCTTTGTCACAATTGAATACTCCAATCAAAATATATCCTGCTGTTGTTCTAACATACTCTATTTTATCTGTTACAAGTTCATTTAGATAAGGTTTAAAGAAATCAAGTAAGTAAGGGGTTTCTAAAATTAATTTTCCAATTGCTTCAACAGCTCTTCCTCTCACACAATTGATAGCTGAATTAAGCATACTGTGCGATACTTCATCAGTTTTACTACATTTTTCAATTTTAAATTTGCTATCTGGAGGATCTTCTGAATTTATTGCATGCCATAAAAGAATGTTAAGTATATCATCTGGTATTTCATCTTCTTTGTAGTTAGTAATAAAACTAGGAATCCACCTTTGAGATGGTTTATTTTTAAATTTGAATAGGTGCCTTATTATATTAAATGCAACTTCTTTTTTTAAAGTAGTTGATGATAAACCTCTTATTATAGCATCAAAGTAAGCAGAATGAGTATCTTTGTTAAAGTGTAAAATGAGATTTGCAAATCGTATAGGTTGTTCCTTTGATTGTTCCTCTAAAATACTTGAAAGTTCATTAGCACCACCAATAAATCTCCCATTTATAATATTATCTCTAAAATCAGTATTGTACTTATTAATAGCATTTAACCATTGTTTATTAGACATTTTACATGCTTTTTTTTTAGGTATAGGAGATGCTCCATGGTAACATCTACTTGGTTGAGGTGGTTCTATTTTAAGTTCTCCAAACTTTCTTCTATATTCATATATTTTATATTTTACTTTTGTACTTAATTTGCTTTTATCTATTGCAGATAACATTTGATATTGCCAATGTCCTCGCCATTTACGATAAAGTTTATCTTTCTCAAGTTCATGAGCTGGATAGTAACTCAATATAGCTGATTCTAACTCTCTTAATTTTTCTCCCGAACAATATTTGCTTATGTGTTCAATAAATGTCCAGCCTGCCCAAATAGAAAAATCACCACCACCTGCGGTTGACCAACCACAATCTAAACGTTTTGGATTATCAATAATAAAATTTACGGCTTCATTGGCTAAAGTAGGAGATATGAATGAATAAACTCTTATTAAGAGGAAGTTTATAACTTCATAATTTTTAAAATATAAAAGTGTTGTTTTAAACTTTAGAAAATCTTCAGAATCTTTTTTTGCTAAAAAAATTAATGAATTTTCTATTCCATTAAGGATTGCATCTTTGCAATTATATAAATCTTCATTAAAGCTGCGAAATGTCCAAACTGGATCAATAAGAAAAATATCTTCTGAATATTTCGCAGAGTTTTCTATAACGGTTAAAAAAAATGGTAAAATGTTTTCCAAGAAAGATGTAGGAGATTTTTTTGCAACTTTTTTAATTATATCTGAACCGTCATTTTCTTTTTCTAGAAAGTTAAATGATAATTTGCTATAATCCAAGTCTTTACATATCCAATTTAGATATACTTTGATAGCCTTTGCAGCTAAAATTGGATTATTGTCAGGTAGCCAATATATTATAGACCAAAAATTAAGCTCAAACGTTTTCTCTGCTAATTTCTTTTCTATAATTTCCAAAAATAAACTAAACAAGTCGTTATTTATATTAATTAACCTGCTTTGGGATAGTATTTCTAGAATTTTTATATCCCATATATCAGACTTATTTATATAAGGTTGTAAAAGTAAATAACACTCATTTGGGAAATGACTAATTTGGTTAGCTATTATTCTAATAGAGATATTTTTAAAATCATTTTCCTCTGAAAGCCATTCCTTTAACTGATTACTATTGTATAAAAAATAAAACCATGACTTTGATACAATTAGAATTTTTAAAATATCATGATATAGCAAACTATTTTTTGCTTTAATTATTTTTAAATAAAAATCCCATAAGTTTTCATTAGCATAATCTAATTGAAGAAGAACTTCAATGGTGCATTTTTTAAGGTGTAATCTTATCTTTTCATTTGTTAGGATGCTGATTGAATTACTGATAAAATCTTCTTTATCTATTGTTTTTAAATAGAAAAGGATCTGTCTTAATGGAGATCTTTTGAATAAATACTGCTCGCCTTCTTTTAAATATTCTATTAAATTTAACTTTTTTTGAACAAATCTTCTAGCAAAAACGTAGTCAAAAAAAGACTCATGGAAAAACCCAATTTTATTGTCATTAGAAATTAAAATAGATTCTGATTCCATAAGAGATATGGCTTCGTTAAATTCATCTAGAATAAGAGATTTATTTACAAACAGAGTTTGGCTTTCTGTTATATCCTTACATAGAGAATCAAAAACTTCTATCCATTGATTCCCTATTAGCTTATTATTTATAAGCTTTGTTTTGTAAGTCCAATAGGCATTGAATATATCAATTGAATTATGAAAATGCTTAATAATAATGGAGTTATTCTTTACTGATTGTATAAACAAGGACAGGTGCAAAGGGAGTTTAAGTATATTTAACTGTTCCTTTGTAAAGTCATCTGTTGACATATTAAAACTAACTAAAACACTACTAATTTCTTCTATAGAAAATAAGGTGCTTTCAATAACTTTAGTATTTTGCTGTTCTTTTAATTCTCTTAATCTTGGGTCTTTTTCCAGATCAAAAGTTCTACATCCTAATATGACTTTTATATTGCTATAGTTTTCTGTTTGTTGTAATAACTCCTTAATACAATGAAAAAAATCTGAATTTCTTCCAGAAACAGAACTAATAGCGTCAAGTTGATCTATAACCAATACAGCTTCTCTTCCCTTTGCTATTCCTGCTAGAGCATAAGTAGGAGATAAGTTGATACCAAGTTGTATGCCAATATTGTCAGGTAATTCTGTAGATTCTAACTGATCAAGGCTAATAGCCAAAAAAGGAATTTTGAAAATTTTTATTTGTGTAATAAGCTGTTTGATAATTACACTTTTTCCAATACCAGCTTGTCCTGAAATAATAATATTCTTTATTTGGTGTTTCTGTGAAGTTAATTGTCCAAGTGTTGTATGAACCTCTTGCCTATGAATATAAAATTCATTATTACAAAGTTTAATTCGATTTTCATATCTAGCATTTTGTTGAGAAACAGCATAAGAGATACTCTTGTTTTTTGAAATGTCAGATCGTTGAAATCCCTTTGATTCTAGATATACCCATATCTCTTCTGCAAATAACTTTCTGTGTATATTTTCAAATATATAATTTAACAGCTTTGAATAAGCATTATGAATATTATCCTTTAATATAAAGTTTAGCTTAGTATTGGTTAATTCTTCTAAGCTTCTTTCATCAAAAACCCTTATTTCTATTTGCTTTAATGCTTTATATGTTGCTAATTCAGCTAAATGTTTTGAACTGTTTCTCATTAGTTTATTTTGAAATATTGATTGCCATTCGTTAGACAATAAGTGAAAATTATCCCTTCTCTTTCCTTGGGATAAGAAATTATCTGAAAAATTCTGATATGTATGAGTGCATAGAGCATTTTCATGCAATTCTTGTAGAGCATTTGCGCTTACAGAAGAAATAAAAATAAATTTATTTTCAGTATTATTATTAATCTTCTCAAAAAAAGTTTTGATAATGCCTTTTCGTATTAATTCAGATATACTCCAAGCATTATCATATGAGTGCTGGCGCTTAACTTGATGATATTCTTTTATATTATCTCTTCCTACAACAAATTCACATCCGTTACCTTCTGTATTAGGTGGCTCAAGCCATATATAATTTGATTCTTCAGAAAGTACTTGAACAATACAATATATTGTCCATCTTGATTCAAAATTATTACCTGATTTATTCGAAGCACCACCAGTCAAAGGCATGATAATATGTTCCCAAAAAAATTATAAACGTATAAAAACCAATATAATATACTTTTTATTTTTATAAAAAAAAGCTATTTCTCTTAGTTTCAATATACTGTATAATCTTTTGCCAGAAACTACACCTTTTGCAGAATTTGAAAACGATTTGAGAAAAGAGAGCCAAGCGGAAGAGATTAAGAAAGTATTAAATAACGGTATCAAGTTTGGTTGAAGGAAAAATTTATCCTCAGATTAAATATTAGAATAAAAAATCGAGAAAAAGGATGAAAAATTAATTAGATTTAATGAAAAAATATTATCAACCAAAAAAAATGTATTTATAGATATTTGGATTAAAGAGTATGTAAAAAATTTGAGTATATAATATATAAGTTTCCAAAAAATAACCCCATCTTTTTTGGAGGATAATTCTGGTTTCTATCTATGCTTTTGGGCTTGACGTTAACATCCATTGAAAAAAGTTGCTATATTGTCCCGTTTAACATATAATTAAAGCAGGTATACAATTTAGATAAATAAACTTAGAAGAAATTTCCTTATACTTGAGGAGGTGTTTATGGATGATAGAAAGCTTTCAAACATAAACCTGAATCTTATAAATACTCTTGATGTACTTCTTTCCGAAAAAAGCATAACTAAAGCAAGTAAAAAACTCTTTGTTACTCAGTCCGCTGTAAGTCATTCTCTTAAACGTTTAAGAGAAATTTTTCAGGATGAATTGTTAATCAAAAAAGATTCTAATACGCAAATGTTTCTTACTCCGTTTGCAAAAAATTTGGTCAGTGATGTAAGAGATCTTGTTCAGAGGATTGAAAAAGTATTTAAAATGGATCAGTTCAATCCTGAGGTTTCACACAGAAAAGTTAATATCTCAACCACAGCTTATGTTTTACAGCTTTTGGTTGCTGACCTAATAAAAAACATTAATAAGGCTGCTCCGCTAATGTCGTTAAATATTCTTATAGATGCAGCTGATTCCAGTATAGAAAAACTTAATAATAATGATATTGATATAGCCTTTGGTATTTTTTATACACGAGATGATCTTTCTCTTAGTTATATTCCCCTCTTTGAAGACGAATTAGTTTGTTGGGCTGATTCAGATCACGACATATTCAAGAAAGATATTTTTTCACTTGATGATTACGTAAGTTACCCGCATTTAATAGCTACCTACCCCAAATGTGCCTGGGCTTCAACCGTTGAGTTTAATAATTTCAAGGATAAGGTCAAATCACATAATATAAAGAGTATGACTGTTAATAATTTGCTGGAAGCATCACAGCTACTTAAGGGCACTGATTATCTTATTATTGGGTGCAGAAAAATTGGCGAGACCGCAAACTTTAAAGAAAAAGTAGGGCTAAACTATAGAAGTATGCCGCTCGATTTACCCAAAGTCAGATTTTCCATTTGTTATAGAACTGAGGATAAAGATGACAAAGCTCGAGAGCTGACTAAAACGAAAGGAATTTTATAAGAAGCAAGCCTAATAAGCAGAAGGGTGAACTTAGAACTTTGGATACTGAAGACTAAGAGTAGAGCTAAAGGCTATGAATATGATTAATATCTAATGCTGGCGAGCTATGAATATATGTCATTATCACAGCAGTTATAGTCTATTGCATTATGATTCAGGACTTTATAAATTAATTGAAGAAATCAAATAATCAAAAATTATATAAATAAACTTAACTCATAAATAAGAAACAGTTATAAAAAAAATTTACAGGAGCGATAATAAAATGAAATCTATGAGATGTTTGATACTCATTTATATATCTATATTTATTTTTATGCTGGAAAAAAATGTAAGAGCTGAAACGACACTGCTTAGCTCTTCAGGTGCCATTGTTAATGCCAGTACTGAAGCAAAAGGTTCGATGACTATACTTTCTTTTGAAGTAAAAGTGCCGATAACAATTTCTAAATCTGATCCAATTATATTTACATTTGAAAATCCTGCATACACTATGCCTACAGGATATGCCAAAGAAATTCAAGCATTAGATGCAGAAGAAAATATTGATAATAGTTATTATTATCAGTGTGATAAAGGGAACAAGGAAGGACAGTATATTTTTTATCCAAATCATCAACCTGGCAGCGACCCTAATCCATTAACTGATCACCAGCAGCTTCATCCAGATACGATTTATTTGTTCAGTATTTCAACATCCAACCCAATTAAAAGTGTAAGTAATGGTTTTACTGTAGCAAGTAAGAATACTATTGCAAAATCGGATTATAGTTTTAATAATAATGGAAGTATATCATTTGGAGTAAATTCAGAGGTGACTCTTTCAAAAAGTAATCCTCTGGTAGTTACGGCTTCTGCAGGTTCAATTAACGTAGGTCAGGGATATGTCTGGGGTGATAACTTTATTGCTGAAGGATGTGTTGATGTGGTAGAACAGGGAAGCAATCCAAATGAATATCTGATTTATCCAACACAGGGTCAGACTCTTAAGCCTGGCATTGATTATAGTTTTACGATGGCATCAACCGGGACTTTTAAGCTTGCAAACTTGTTATTGGCTTCATCATCAAGTATATCAGAACCTACCTCCAATTATTCAAATGTTTCTTCCAAATCAAAAGAGAACCCTGGATATTCAGATGTAAAACTAAGAGTAGGTTATGTACAGCTTAGTGGACAACATTCTGCAAAACTCATATCATCTGAAGGAATCCAGTCATGTAATATTATTGTTTTTGCTTTTGCGGTGATGGATATTAATGGAGATCTTAAGAAAATAGGGAAAAAATATATTGATCAAATCCAATATATCATGGATAATTCTGCTGACAATACAATCTTTCTTTATTCAGTAGGCGGAGCAACAGTAGGGTCAAAACAAATTTGTGTTGAGTCTGCAGATGGTATTGTTCAGTTTGTTATGAAACAAATAAATCATATAAATTCAAATATTAAAAATGATAAAAAAATTACAGGAGTTGATCTGGATTTTGAGGGATGTATCAATACAGAAGCAATAACAGCATACGGAACAAAGTTTAAACAACAGGTTATTGATTCTAAACCATTAATACTTAGTATGGCGCCTCAGGTTGTTTCCACTAATACAAATGATATAGATTCATCTAATCCTACAAATTTAGCGCTGTCTTCAGGCTTTCCGAATGGAGAGGTGTCAGAAGCAGATGCTCAATATAATGCTGCTATTAACGCTGTGGGGCCGGATTATATTTTTGTTCAGTGCTATAATACAGGCGATTTTACGATTGATGGCTATCATGAATATGATACAGAAATCTTTTCTGCTTTGACTAAAGCTCTTACGAACCTAAGTACTGCTGACCCTGCAAGTAATCCATGTTCTATAAAAGAAGGTGTAATTAAAGGAAATACTAAAATAGCTGTTGGTCTTCCAAGTAATAGAGGTGCCGGCAATTCACAGACAATATTTGGTAAAAATGAAGAATGGAATTTATCTGCTCCTTATAATCAGTCCGATATTTTATCTGAAATTAAAAATCAATTAGGTATATTGAATGATACTGTATGCGGCGTTATGACATGGTCACTGAATAATGACTATTCTCCAAGATTGTATCAGGATGATTTTGCTGTAACAGGTGGGTTTTGTAACAGTATTTTTAATGCTGTTGATGTTGATAAGCAGGAGGCTAACTTACCCTATATGACATTAATACTCAATTTTAATGATGGGGAAGAAGAGTTTAAGGGAGTTGAATATAGAAATCAAGGCGCTATATCAGTAACATTTGTCATAAATAATACCTGGAATGTTTTTGGCCTTCCTTGTGAAGATGGAAAACAAAAACCTCTACCGACATCAGTTTCTAAGGCTGGCTGGGGTACTCTTGAGGCTGTAGTGCAAAAAGCAGATTGTTCTGAGAGTGGAGAGTTAGATGAAATATGCCAAAATCCGGATTTATCTGAAATAAAAGGTCAAATTCTTATAAATTATTATGGAGTTGATAACCAGGATATTGGTAACCCTACAATACAATCACAACCAATTGATATAACCTTGCATTCTGGTAAAAATAATATGTTAACTATTCTGTTAAATAAAACTTTACCTCTATCAACACCAGATTCATTTTATAGTAAAGACCCGTTAGGTGATTTGAAAAAAGCAAATCAACCATGTGTAGTTCTTCAGAAATGCTACCCTAAGAATTCAGATCCTTCCGATGCAGAAGAACTATATTCATATTTCAAATGGCAAGATCGTATGACTGATTTTGGTGTTGCTGGTTTTAAGCCTTTGTACGATAAATATGGAAATGATATTGTATCCGGTAATGATCCATCTACTTCCAGTGGGCAAACTTCTCAAACTGGTACAAGTGAGATACAAACGGGGGGAACTTCTACTGGAGATTCCTCCATATCCAATGGTACAGGTCAAGTCCAAGTATCATATGAAAATTCTACAGGAGGATTTTACACAGAAGGTAATGCTTTAATATTCCAGATTCTCTCGAGCACATATATTTCAGAAAGTAATCCACTGGTAGTAACATTACTTACAGGTGCTTTAGCTGTAACACCTCCAAAAAATGAGCCAAGCAATATGGAAAGAATTGAATGGGATAGTAATGAAAATAATGAAGATAATTGGATTCAGAACTGGGGTGATTCATGGGAGCAATACGAAGTTGTTCAGGGAGCGGCTTCAAATCAATATTTTATTTATCCATCAGCTACGAAAGGTGGTTCTGCAACAGATAAATTATCATATACAGTGAAGTCTGGTGATACTCTTTTTGATATTGCAAAAACATATGGCGTATCAGTTGATGCTTTGAAGAAACTTAATAGAATAACAGGTGATAATATACAAGTTGGGCAGACTCTGTTTTTCCCTGCTAGTGGTACTTTTTTAGAAAAGGGTTTTAAATATAAATTAAGTCTAGTTACTACAGAAAGTCCATTGAGCATAGGAAATGTTCACATAGGCTCAGTTGTAAAAGGAAATTTTACAATAACACAAACATATACTTTTGATCCTAGGGGCAATTACGATGAACAGCCATTCAATAAATACGAAATTACATTTAGTTTTCCTCGTGGAGGTTATACAAATTTTGGAAACCCGGTAAACATAGAAGGAAAAAAAGGGCTTATCCATAGTGCAAAAATAAAAGGAGCATCTTGGGATCTAAATGTTATTCCAAATTCAGCAGGTGATAAATATATTAAAATATGCACTCCGGGTAATATGTATGTTGAAGCAAATAAACCATACACAATGGAAATTGAAACAGAAACAGACGATTTTTTAATAAATAGCCTGTGGCTTGGAGATGAAAACACAATATCGATGGCAAGAAACTCCAACAAGGAAGGTTATGAAATCTCAAATGAAGATGCTAATCCGGGCAAGTCTCCACTAAATCTAAGAGTTGGTTATGTGCAGTTAAGTGGTCAACATGATGCAAAGTTAATACGATTCCCAGGTATACAGTCATGTAATGTAATAGTTTTTGCATTTGCTCCTTTAGAGGGCGAGGACCTGCCAACATCGCCTAGAGATTTTAAGGATGAAATCTCTTATATTATGTGTAACGCCGCAAAAGACACTAAATTCTTTTATTCTGTTGGGGGTGCAACGTATGACAATACTCAGATTAACAAAGATACTGTTGATAATATTGTTAAAAGTGTTGTTTCACAGATAGAGAAAATAAACGCTATGGCTAAAGAAAAATGTGGTGGAAGAAAGATCGTAGGTGTTGATTTGGATTTGGAAGGGGGTGGAAATGCAATTGATGCAGAAACGATAAAACTGTTAACTAATAAATTCAAATCAACAAAAGTAAATGGGGAAAATCTACTTGTAAGCTGGGCTCCTCAGTTGGTTGAAAACAGAACAGGAAAAGTTGATACAGATCCTAACGGTAATATAGACTCGAATAAACCTGACAACCTAGGGCTTGTAACAGGTGGTTTTAATAATCAGTACGGAGAGGTTTTAACATCAGAAGAGCCGGCTTATCCTGATTATATATTCCTACAACTATATAATACTTTGGGCTTTACTGTAGATGGATTTAATGAGTCCCAGACAGGAATTTTTACAGCTGCTGCTAATGCTATGGAAAACTATATTAATAACATAGACAAAAACAGTAAGATAAAAGTTGCAATTGGTTTACCTTCAAATCGCGGTGCAGGAAATGCTGATACAATTTTCAGTGCTTATGATGAATATGGAGAATGGGCTCCTTATGTACAGTCAAAAGTATTAGATGATATAAAAGGACAGATTGTAAATAGATCCTGGGATGGAGTTGTTCAAGGAGTAATGACATGGAGTTTAAATAACGACTATTCACCTAGTTTATATCAGGATGGATCAGCAAAAGCAGGTGCTTTTTGTCAGTACATTTATGGATCTAACTATGTTCCGGAAGAAGATAAAGTACCTTACATGACTGTGGTTTTATTATATGAAGATGGCGGTTGGGGGGAAGGTGGAGTTGTATTATCATTAATTACAGATGATGGAACTTACATTTGTTTAGGCAGACCAGGGAAAATAGCAGGTACAAGTATTCCTCTGTCAGGGCCAAAAGTAATATGGAATACTATTACAGCAAATACAAATCCGTATTTTGATTATAGAAATGCTGCAATGTTTGGTATAAGCGTACAGGAGAATGGATCACTGGATGAACTTGCGCAAAAAGCAGGCCCAAATAGTGAGATTAGATGTAAAGCAATTGTATCATGGTACGAAGAAGATGAAACAGATCTTAACAAGCCTAAAACACAATCCTATACTTTTCCACTTGTTCTATATGCTGGTAGTGATAACCTTATTACAATAGGAATACTCAGAAATCCAACAGGTTTTGTAAGCAGAAATAACAGTATAACCGGTTCGAATGATAATGACAGACCGGATGGATATGTAAAATATTATATGGATACAGAGAATGGTTCAACTGAAGTAAAACAGCCTTGGGTCTGGAGTTTTAATCATAGGGATGGAGCAAAAGAATTAAAAGCCTCATTAAAAGCAAGTACGCAACTGGTAAAGAAGATAATTGGTTTAGAGCCTATACCAAAAGCCATTAATACTGGGAAAAAAGTAATAAAGCAAACAAAGGATTTTGTAACAGGAGATACTGAAGCAATTAAAAAAGATATTAAGGGACAGGTAAAGAGTAAGGCCAAGGATGGAATAGAATATTTAACTAAATAGCAAAGATCTTTAAACCGAAAAATTGTTTCTTATTTTGTTATACCGAAGGTATTTTGTTTTTTGGCTATATACGATAAAACCTAATTCGGTTTTAGTTAGATTTTTCGAAAACTCAACCGTTTTTGGTATATTTAAGAAATTCTATTGCTTAATATGGGTAAATATAATATTATTTGAATAAATAGGCAATTCATAGTAACTGGTACAATTTTTATGAAAGGAAATATTATGTTCAAGAAGTTTTCCCTAATATTATCTTTATGCCTGGTTTTAATATTTATTGCATCTTGTGATACTTTCTATCAGAAGACAGAGAGTAATAACTCAAATAAAGTCTCTTTGGAAAAACTTCAAAAAAAAGACTTGATAGAGAAAAATTTAGCTGATAATCCTGTAGAAGACATAAAAGAAGTAATGAAATATTTCTCGAAATATTATCTTAATACCTGGCAATACGAATCTCTTCTTTTAAACCTTTTTGCAAATAATGATGATGTTTCGATTATATTTCCATATGCGTATAAATCAACTGACCAATCATGGGTTATGGGAAAGAGCCAGATTAAGCATATTTTTCAGAATTCCTTAGGTTATTGGAGTTCCTTTAAATTTAATGAAGATTCATATAAAATCATAGTGAATGGTAACTCAGCTTATTTGACAGCAAATGGGGAAGGGTTTCTAAATAAACAATATGAAAAACACTTAAAGGAATTTACCAGAATAATATATGAAAATTTAAAGCTCAAAAATGAATCCAGATTTAATAGAGCTATTTTGAGTATTTTTGATAAAATATTACTTCATGATAAAGATGATCAGGTTGATCACGATATTCCTTTTGTAGTGTCTGTGTATCTAGTAAGAACAAGTAAATTTAAAATAGGTGAAGGAAATGTAAATAAATGGAAAATCCAGTCAATGCATTTTTCATTGCCTATTGATTTTAGGTCTATAAAAGATATACGTTTGCTTTAACCTATTATTTATCTTTTAAAAATTATCAGATAGAAATACTCTCCAATATTTACTGTTTTTAAGACAGGTAAGCCTACTTTGTCTACTAATTCATCTGGTGAATATCTTAGCTCCATTGGTGGGCCGAATGGAGTTTTTTCTTTGTTTATTTCCAATATTGCAAGCTGTGTTTCAGGTTTTAGTATTCTTTTTACCTCATTAATGAAACCGTTCATTTGTTCTTTAGAGAACCCATGAATTACCGTAGATATATAAACCAGATCAATTGAAGAGTCCTTTAGTTTTGTTTCTTGTGTTATATCTCCGACAAAAGCTTCAATACTATTATTCTTTTCAGTTTCATCCATTAATAATTCAATTGATGATCTATCTGGATCTAAGGCATAGACCTTTCCTCTTGTTCCTGCAAGTTTCGCAAATTCCTTTGCCATGTAGCCGTTGCCGCAACCAGCATCAAGAATTGTCTGGGAAGGAAGAATATTTAATTCTTTTAAAATTAATTTCTTGTCGATAAAATTTTCAGATGATTTTCCCTTATGACAGTGCTTTTCATTTTTATTCATTTCATTCTCCTAATTTTTTATTTATAGTTAAGGTGCTTAACTGTATTTGTAAAAAAACTTTAAACAATTTTATCAATTTGCTTTTTCATTTTTCTCTCAATAAGCTCTAATAGTTCATATGATTTACTTAGCTCATTTTTGTTAAATGTAGAAGTTAGAGTTTGCGTTATATCTTTGATATGTGAATTATAGAAATTTTGGTAAATAGTAAATACCTGCTTGCCTGATTCAGTTAAAGTAAGTTTAAATTCTTTATTATTCTCTATAGGCTTTTCTTTTAGAACAAACCCTTTTTTAACGAGTTTTGATATAATTTGTGATGCGGCGCTTTTAGATGTATTAAAATAATCACCAAGTTCTTTTATATTAATTTTATTACTTTTGCCAATTGCCTGTATTGTTTTTATTTCTTTAGGTGATACAACAATACCATCATTAAAGTGCAATGGTTGGTCTTCAATGCTCAAATGTGTATCCACGATTTGTCTGATTTTAAAAAGGATATCTCTAATTATTTTATCTTTATTTTTCATAATAAATAATAGTAAAGCAGCTTAACCATTGTTCAAGTGAAATTTTTTAGAAAGTTCAAAGAAATAAATAGTCATAAATATACAAACAGCTTGAAGATAATTTGTGTATTTGATACAATTAATTACATACAAAGATATTTCTGTTGAATTTAACAAATCAAAAATCTGAAAGTTGAAGTATGAAGAGTAAATTTAAAAATATTTATAAATTATTGAAACTAAATAAGTCCTCAGAATTTTACATAACAGGTTACTTAAGGCTTTTAACTGTAAGTTTATTGGTTGTATTTCTGGCTCTAATTCTAATAGAACCTGCATTTGCCAGAGCTGGAGGAGGCGATGGCTTTTCCGGCGGAGGTGGAGGTTTTAGCGGAGGAAGTGGCAGTGGAGATGGTGGTGGTGGACTTTTCTTTCTGATTTACCTAGCTTTCAGATATCCTGTTATTGGCATTCCTCTTCTTATAATAGTTGGGATTGTTATGTATTATTCTTCAAAAAATGCCAAATCAAAACATATGGAAAGAACTATTAGAAGAGGTTATTCTGTGCAGCAGGATAGAGCTTTTCAGGAAAGTTTAAAATATATAAAGGACAAAGATCCTGAATTTGAGGAGTTACCGTTAATAGAAAAAGCCAAAACAATATTTTTGAAACTTCAAGATGCATGGAGCAATCAGGATATGAAGCCTGTAAGATGTTTTGTATCAGATGGAATTTATGAGAGATTTACTCAACAGTTGGAGATTCAGAAGAATTCATTAATAAAAAATGTAACTAAAGATATAAAAATAATTAATACAAAGCTTATAACTGTTGAATCAGACCATTATTTTGATACGGTCCATATTATGATAACAGCTTCTGCAATAGATTATTATGTAAGAACAGATAATGGCAAGCAGGTTGGTGGTAATATTATGCAGTCTGAACCTTTTACTGAATATTGGTCTTTTCTGCGTAGGCCGGGTACTAAAACTTTATCAGAAAAAGGGCTTTTTGAGGGTTTTTGTCCCAATTGTGGAACTCCTCTTGAACTTTCGGATTCAATAATATGTCCATCATGTAAAGCTGTGATAAATTCGGGAGAATATGACTGGGTGCTTGCAGAAATTACTCAGGCTTCCGAGTGGAAAATCAGGCCTTCAAAAATGATTGCCGGTATGGATAAGATTTGTACAAAAGATCCGGCTTTCAATATGCAGCATATCGAAGATAGAGTTTCTGTAATGTTCTATAGGAATATTGCCTCACAGTTTTTTGCTGATACAAAATATATTTCAAAATTAGCAAGTAAAACGTTTTTGGAGGAAAATAAGAACCGTTATGTTTCACTAGAAAATGGGAAGCACGAATTTTATGCTGATGCAGCTGTTGGTACTGTTGAAGTTGTTGAGGTTGTTTTAGGAAAAGATACAGATTCAATGGACACAGTAAGAGTGAGAGTCAAATGGACAGGTCATAAAAAGGTTGCGAAAGTACCTTCATTTATTCCTCCTGATTTTGCCGCTTCACATATTTTTACCCAGGAGTATATATTAAATCGAAAATCATCAGTATTAACCTCGACGAGAAATACATTAACAAGCCTTCATTGTCCCGGTTGCGGAGCTCCTGAATCCTTCGATAATTCAGGCAATTGTTCCTATTGCGGAATTCCGCTAAATGATGGAAGTGTAGACTGGGTATTGTCTAAGATACAGGTTTTTTCCGGATATCCTGCTATATCACATTATGAAGCATTTCAGCGTACTCCTGTTCAAACAGAAGGAGTTCCGGTATTATCACAATTTGATAATGAAAGTATAATATCCTGTGCTGCGGCAATAATGCTGTCAGATGGTGAAATTGATGAAAGAGAACAAACACTTTTAGAACAGATGGCATATTCAAAAGGTGTTTCGCAGCAAAAACTTGCTATGATAGTAAAGACTGTTCAGGAACGTGGACTTGATATTCCATGTCCTCAATCAACTGAAGCTGCTAAAGAATTTTTACGCTGCATGGTTCGAATGTGTCTTGCAGATGGGAAAATTTCTTCATCAGAGCAGGTTATGCTTAAAAATCTTGTCTCAAAAATGGGATATACTGATATAGATGTTAACATGATGATAAATAAAGAGCGTAGCAAACTTTATTCACATGCGAGAACAGTAATAAAACAGTAAATTATAGGTTTACTGTTTTATTATTGATAGAATATAGCTTTACCTATATATCGATATTCTAAGCATATATTGTAATAAACTTAAAATAATTATAAAGGGTTAACGGTGAAACAACTTTTCAACAATTCGAAAAGCCCAAATAGTGCTTCCCCTGATCGTTTAGATATGCCGATTAGAATAAAGACTTTCAAATCCTGGCTAATGTGGATAATAATAACATGTATTTTTATTGCTGTAATTTTATGGAGTATTGTGGGCAATGTTTACGTAAGAGTAGGTGGACAAGGTATAATTTTACCTCAGCCAGCGGAAATATTTGACGCGGCAGCTCAAGGTAAAGGACTTTTGGTCTCATTAAAAATAAAAATTGGAGATAAAGTAAAAAAGGGGCAGATAATTGCCGAAATTAATGTCAAAGAGCTTCACAAGCAAATAGATGAAACAAAAAAATATCTATCAAACCTGAAACAGCAAAAAATCCAGACAATTGAATTGATAAATAAACAAACAAAGTATTTAAATGATTATACAGAAAAATTTAATAAAGCGCTTGAGGTTCAGAAAACTAATACTGATAAATATAAGTCATTTATGACTAAATTTGTTTCAAGCGAGAAAACAATTGCAAATGAAGGTGCTATTTCAATGATGACTTATGAAAGAGCGATTGAATCTCTTTTTAAAATAGATAATACATTATTTGATATTATAAGCAAGAAAGCATCACAAAAGTTAAATCAGGAAAGATACCGTTTTGAATGGACAAAGGAAATATTCAATCTTGATTTACAGATTCTTAAAACTGAAGAAGAGTTAGTTGAGCAGCAATTGAAACTTGAAGAGTTTAAGTTTATTAGAAGTCCTATTAACGGAGTAATTAATCAGTTGCTTGCAAGACCTGGAACTTATTTATTCCCTGGCACTTCTGTTGCTACTGTTGTTACGGAAAGTAAACGCGATGACGTGTTGGGCTTTTTTTCTCCTTTTAATGGCAAGCGCATAGATAATGGTATGATTGCGTTTATTTCTCCTTCTATTGCAAAGAAAGAACTTTATGGTACGATTGAAAGCAAAGTACAGGGTGTTTCAGAATACCCATTAGATATAAAGACTCTTACTTCAGTTCTGAAAGAACCGGATCTTGCAAAATTATTCTCAAAAAACGGGCCTCCTATTATGTGCAAATTAAGCCTTGAAAGGGATACAGGTACTTATACAGGTTTTAAATGGACTTCAAGAAATGGGCCACATTTTAAAATTACTAATGGTACAATCTGTGATATATCAGTAGTTGTGCAAAAGCGAAAGCCAATAACCCTTGTTATACCTTTCTTTAGAAAATTGCTGGGGTTTTCTTATGACGAATAAGCGTGTAAAAACTCCAACAGTAATTCAAATGGAAGCAGTTGAGTGCGGGGCTGCTTCTTTAGGAATTATTTTAGGGTATTACGGGGCGTATATTCCGCTTGAAAAGTTAAGATATGACTGTGGTGTATCTAGGGATGGCAGTAAAGCTTCAAACATATTAAAAGCTGCAAACAAGTATGGTCTTGAGTGTAAAGGCTATATGTGTCGTTCGTTAGAGGATCTTGATTTGTTGTTTGGGAGTAAATTTCCTTTAATTGTATTTTGGAAAATGAATCATTTTTTGGTGCTTGAAGGGAAAAAAGGTGATAGAATTTATTTAAATGATCCTGGTTTTGGGCCAAGAACAGTTTCTTTTGAAGAGTTTAAAAAATCATTTTCGAGAGTTTATTTAACTTTTAAAGTAACCGATAAGTTTAAAAAAAGTGAAAAACCTCCTACCCTTCTAAAAGGACTTTTCTCAAGATTAATTGGTTCAGAGAAAACTATTTTGCTGGCTTTTCTTATCAGTATTTCTCTGGTAGTTCCTGGACTTGCGATTCCCGGATTAAGTAAGATTTTTATTGATGACTATCTAATGAGGGGAGACATAGAGTTTCTGCATCCAATTCTTGTAGCTCTTGCATTGTTCTTTATTACTTCTTTTGTTTTACAGTGGATTCAGAAAACTATTCTGATTAAACTGGAAACTAAGCTCCTTTTAAACAGCAGTTATAATTTTATGTGGCATGTTTTAAGACTTCCAATGGCCTTTTTTTCCCAACGTTCTATTGGAGATATTATAAGCAGGCTTCAGGCAAACAGCACAATTGCTAATCTTCTTTCTGGAGGATTGGCAACTACTCTTTTCGACTTAATACAAGTGGCTTTCTTCGGAATTATTATGTTTTTCTATTCATGGCTGCTGACATGTATTGTTGCCGGCTTTTCAGTAATTAATATTGTTGTGTACCAAATAACTAAAAAAATAAAACGAGATATCGGTTTTAGAGTCCAGGAAGCAAATGCAAAGCTTGTTGGAACAACTTTTGTTGGAAACGGTATGATTGAATCATTAAAGTCTACTGGAGGAGAATCCGAATTTTACACTCGTTGGTCAGGATTTCAGGCAAAATACGTAAATGCAAGCCAGGAACAAAGTTGGTTCAATATGCTTACCAGTGCTGTTCCGGTTTTTTGTACACATATGTCATCTGCACTTGTTTTGGGAGTAGGTTGTTTACTGATTATTTACGGAGAGTTTTCTATTGGAGGGTTAGTTGCATTTACAATGCTTTCAACAAAGTTTAATGGGCCTATAAATAGATTAGTTGATTTTGGAAGTACATTGCAAAGAATTGCTGTAAATATTAAAAGGTTGGATGATGTTCATAATTATGAAGTAGATTATAAACATCAGGAGAAACTTCAAAAGAATAAGGAGCTTAAGCATAGAAAACTTACAGGAAGAATAGAGTTAAGAAATTTAACTTTTGGATATAGTCGTCTTGAAGCTCCGTTAATTGAGAACTTTAATCTTAGTTTATCTCCCGGATCAAGCGTAGCATTGGTAGGTACTTCGGGCAGCGGCAAAAGTACAATTGCAAATCTTGTTTCAGGTTTATACAGGCCATGGGGCGGAGAAATATTATTTGATGGAGTTAGTATTAATAATATCCCCTCAGAAATTGTTTCAGCTTCAGTTTCAATGGTTAATCAGGAACCTTTCTTTTTTAGAGGAACAATAAAAGACAATCTTACAATGTGGAATGATACAGTTCCGGAAGAGGTTATTACTGAATCAGCAAAGAAGGCTGAAATTTATGAAGATATTTCAGCTAGAAATGGAGCTTTTGAGGCTCAAATGGATGAGAGCGGGAATAACTTTAGTGGAGGACAGTTACAGCGTATGGAAATTGCCAGAGCATTGATCAACGATCCAAGCCTGCTTATTCTGGATGAGGCTACATCTGCATTAGATCCGTTGATTGAAAGTAGAATAGGAGATAATTTGAAGGCTTTAGGGTGTTCTTCAATAATTATAGCTCATCGTTTGAGTACAATTAGAGACTGTGATGAAATAATTGTGCTCTCAAAAGGTAGTGTTGTTGAGCGTGGTACTCATGACGAATTAATGAGAAAAAATGGAACCTATGCCGAGCTTATAAGAACAAAATAAGTTAGTGTTTTTAAATTAATAGTTGATAATTTTGAGAAGAGAATTATTTGTGATCGAAAAAACTGGAAAATCTAATATTAAGTCTGAAAGAAGAATTTTTCTTGATGATTGCAGCAAAGTAATTAGTGTTGAGTCTGGTTATCTTGATGTCTTTATAGTACGATTCAGGGGAGATAGGATTGATAGTAAATTTTATCCTGTAGGTAGGCTTTGTAAAGGAGAAAAGGCATATTGTTTATTAAAGGATGATTTTGTCAGAAATGAAGCTGAAACATCATATAGACTTTTTGCTGTCCCCGGGATAACATCAAAGTTAAATACAGTTGATCTGGAAAAGAAGATAGAAGGCAGTTTGACCGATTTTCTAGATATTGACTGTTTAATTAAATGGATTAACCTACTCATTAATGGAATTCCTGCAAAACATAGAACAGCTTCAGTAGTAAGACCAATTTATAAAAATGCTGAATTTAATATTAAGAAAGAAGAAACTCTTAATTCCAGTGAGCTGGTATGGATTAATAATAGTAGAAAGGGATCAATTTTTAAATATTATAATTCGGAATTACTCTTGGATAGTTCGGTAAAGTTTTTCCCGGTATCAATGACAACTCAGGTGTTGTGTTTAGAAGATACTGTAGTGAAGCCGATTGATACAGAACAGTTATTAGTTTCTGAAGGCATTGCGTCATTAGAAGATTTTTTTAATAATGTTTATTCCCGTTTTAAGCATTTTATAGAGATCTATGAAGTTCATATTGATAATAAAATAAAATATTTAAAAAATCAGAAGAGCAAGATACTGGATAGTTCAATAAATCAGGCTTTATCTGTTATGGAACCTCAGGGGATATCGCAAGATATTCAGATAACAGTAAAAGAAGATTTAAATATTTTTAAGGCTTTCAAGCTGGTCTGTAAATCATTCGGTTTAAATATTACTAAAACAACAAAGAAAATTAGGCATTACGAAACAGCCGAAGAATATTTAAAAAGTATTACAGATGAGCATAATTTACATCTTCGTGTGATAGGTCTTCAGAAGGGGTGGTGGAAATATGATGGGACTCCTTTTTTAGCTTTTAATAAAGAAACTAATTTAGCATATGCTGTTATTAATGAATATGATCATTATGTAATAATACATCCTGAAAATGGACAGAAGATAAAAGTTAACAAAAATTCAGCTGCTAATCTTCATTCCAAAGCTTTTACTTTTCATCCAGCTTTTAATAAAGAAAAAGTTGGTATAAAAGATATTTTTAGATTAATGTTTTTATCTAATATAAAGGATTTTATATTGATATTTATTCTTGGGCTTGTTGCGGCTTTACTAGGTTTATTAACTCCTATATTTACTCAGCTTATTATAGATAGAGGGATAGTTTATTCTAATTCTAATTTTGTATTTCAGTTAACACTTGCTCTTATTGTTGCAGGAATTTCAATAACTTTTTTAGGATTACTAAAAAATCTGGCGATGTTACGTTTTGACGCTAGGTCAAATACATTTCTGCAGGGAGCAGTAATTGATAGATTGTTTAAAATGCCTATGAGTTTTTTCCGAAAATACAGTGCCGGTGATTTGGCTATGAGAGCTTTAGGGATAGAAAAAATCCAACGCCTTCTTACTGGAGC
>CAXXMS010000024.1:0-254729 GCA_963678745.2 Victivallales bacterium
AAATACAGATGAGTCTTTAAGACCTCAAGATTTTTCTGAGTTTCCTGGACAACAGAAAGTTAAGGAACGTTTAGAATTATTTGTTGAAGCTGCTAAGAAGAGAAATGAACCATTGGGTCATCTTCTGCTTTCAGGTCCTCCAGGGCTTGGAAAAACTACTCTTGCTTATATTATTGCTAATTCAAAAGGTGCAAATATTAAGTCATCAAGTGGACCGGTTATTGAAAAACCGGGAGATTTAGCAGGACTTCTTACATCCTTGCAAGAAGGAGATATTCTTTTCATTGATGAAATCCATCGTTTACAGACTAATGTCGAAGAATATCTTTACAGTGCTATGGAGGACTTTTTTATTGATATTATGATTGATCAGGGTGCAGGAGCTCGATCAATAAGACTTAACCTTAAAAAATTTACCCTTATAGGGGCAACGACAAGAAAAGGATTACTTTCTTCTCCATTACGTTCAAGATTTACATTGAACTGTCTATTGGATTATTATCCACCTCTGGATTTAAAAGAGATAGTTAAGCGTTCTGCAGCTATTTTAAAAGTTGCTATGGATGAAGGAGGAGCGTTTGAACTTGCTAAAAGAAGCAGAGGAACTCCACGAATAGCCAACAATCTACTTAAATGGGCAAGGGACTTTGCGCAGGTTAAAGCTGATAATAAAATTACAGCATCAGTTGCAGCATCTGCTCTTGATATGTTGGATATTGATGAAAATGGTCTGGATGAAATGGATAAGCGTATTCTTGATGCGTTGGTTTTTCGTTTTGGAAGTGGTCCGGTTGGAATAAAGAATATTGCAGTAGCTGTGGGAGAGGAAGTTGGAACTCTTGAAGAAGTATATGAACCGTTTTTAATACAGGAAGGTTACATTGTTAGGACAAGACAGGGTAGAGTTGCAACTGAAAAAACAAAAAAATTAATGGGTGATATCAGTAGTGTAAATAATGTATCGATAGATTATCAACCGGATTTATTTTAAATAAGAAATTAATATAAACAATGTAAAGCCTTGAAGTGTAGGAGACTAGATGAAAGATTGGATTAAGAACTTATTAGAACTACAAACAGCTGATTTAAGAACTAAGCGTATGAAAATGCGTTTAAATGAAATCCCTAAAGAAAAAGAACAAATTACTAAAAGTCTTTCCATTGGAGAGGCAAAGGTTGCTCAATCCAAAGTTCAGCTTTTGGAAGCAGAAAAAGATTTAAGAAAAATTGAATCTAAAATTGAAGAAGTTAAAGAAAAAATAAAGGGCCTTCAGAACAAATCAACAATGGTTAAAAAGAATGATGAGTACAAAGCTCTTCTAACAGAAATAGAAAACTGTAAAGTTACTATTGGCGGATTTGAAAACAAACAGATTCAAGCCCTTGATGATGTTGATGCAGCCAAACAGAGTTCAGCCGAAGCTCAAAAAGCTCTGCAATATATGAAAGATGAAGCAAATGAGAATATTGAAGAGCTGGATGAACTTGCAGAAGGTCTGCAGGAAGAAATAGATGAAATGATGAAAGCAAGAAAGCAGCTAGTCGAAAAAGTAGATAAAAGAGTCTATCCTCTTTATAGAAGATTAATTCAGAAGCCAGGTGAACCTCTTACAAGAATACATAATAATACTTGCGGAAACTGTCATTTGAAGCTTACACCTCAAACATTAAATGATGCTAAAAAAGAAATGGTTGCTACGTGTGATACATGCGGACATTTAATTTATTTTTCTACTGAATAATTTTTAAGCAACAATTTTACTATAAAAACAAAAAACGCTTTATAAAATTTTATAAAGCGTTTTCTTGTTATATAATATTCTAGAAAATTATCTTTTTTTCATAACTGGAATATGAACAGATTTATCATGCACTGCATGAGCTGCTTCCATCATAATTTCTCCAAGTGTTGGATGTGCATGAATGATTTTTCCAAGTTGAGCAGCTGTCATATTTTGTTCTATGGCAGTAACCGCTTCTGCAATTAAATCTGTTGCATGTGGACCTATTATATGAACTCCCAGGATTTGGTCGCTATTTGCATCTGCTATAATTTTACAGAAGCCAACAGGTTCATTTATAGCCATAGCCTTACCGAGTGCGGCAAAAGGGAATTTACCAACATTTACTTCAATTCCCTGTTCACTACATTGTTGCTGAGTTAATCCAACGCTACCAATTTCAGGATTAGTATAAATGCATCCCGGAACAAATCTATCACTGAAACAATCTTTATTTCCAGTAGTATTTTCTGCTGCTGTTATTGCCATTGCACTAGCCAGATGAGCGAGTTGTATTCTACCTGTTACATCGCCAATTGCATAAATATTTTCAATATTTGTCCTGCATTGTTCATCAACAGGAATATACCCCTTTTCATTAACGTTTATGCCTGTTGATTCAATATTGAGCCCTTCCAATACTGGTAGTCTGCCAATTGAAACAAGCATATAGTCTGCAGAAAGCTCTTTCTTCCCTACACTACCACTTACTCCGGTTTCTGTTGCAGAAATGTTCTCACAAGGTTTTCCTGTCAAGACTTTAACTTTTCTTTTTTTCAGTTCTCTTGCCATTTGCTTTGAAACTTCTGTATCCATGCCAGGTAAAACATCAGGAAGCATTTCAACTATTGTAATTTCTGTTCCAAGTTCAGCAAAGAGGCTTGCAAACTCACAGCCAATAACTCCTCCTCCAAGAACAATCATGCTTTTAGGAACTTCGGCAATATTCAGTAGTCCTGTTGAATCTAGAATTTTTGGTGATTGGGGAATAAATCCAGGCATAGCAGGCTTTGAGCCTGTTGCAATAATTGTTTTGTCTGAAGTTATTGATTGAATACTTCCCTCAGAATCAGTTATTTTAATTGTAGTAGAATTCTCAAATGAACCAATCCCTATATAAACTGTAACATTAGCATTTTTTAAAAGCCCGGCAATTCCAGATCTAAGTTTTTCAACTATGGAATTCTTGCGTTGAAGCATGGTAGGCCAGTCAAAAGACGTTTCTTCTTCAATTTTTATCCCAAATTCAGAAGCATGTCTGATTGTTCTCAAGGTATCGCTGCAGGCTAGAAGTGATTTTGTTGGAATACATCCAACATTGAGGCATGTTCCTCCAAAGTGTTCCTTTTCAACTAAAGCTACTTTTGCACCTGTGCGTCCGGCATGTATAGCTGCTACATATCCACCAGGACCTGCACCAATAACACAAATATCATAATGTTCAGACATTGTAGTACCTCCTATATTATTAGTAGTTTATGGCATATTGCCTATGAACTGTTTAAATAATAAATTATCTTGAATATCCATTTGGATATTTCTTATGCCATCTCCATGCTGAAGAAACAATATCCTTTACATTTTCATATTTAGGTTTCCAGCCAAGTTCTTTTTTTATTAGAGTTGAGTCAGCAATAAGTTTGGCAGGATCTCCAGGTCTTCTTTCTACTGTTTCTGCCGGTATTGGATGGCCTGTAACTTCTCTAGCTATTTTGATAATTTCTTTTACGCTGAAACCGTTACCTGTTCCAAGATTATAGTGGCCACTTCTTGGAGAATCTAAAGCTAACATATGAGCTTGTGCTAAATCTAAAATGTGTATATAGTCTCTTAAACATGTTCCATCAGGAGTAGGATAATCAGTGCCAAATATTTTTATTGATTCTCTTTTTCCAAGAGCCACCTGTAATATAAGTGGGACTAAATGAGTTTCCGGGGTATGATCTTCTCCAAAATTTTCTGTAGCCCCTGCAGCATTAAAATATCTTAAAGCAGTATATTTCAACCCATGAATTGTGCTATACCATTTTAACATTCTTTCAAATATAAGTTTTGATTCTCCATAAGGATTGATTGGATTTTGTGGTGAAGTTTCTGTGATTGGCATTTTTTCAGGAACACCGAATGTTGCTGCTGTACTTGAAAAAACAAATGATTTTACTTTTCCTTTGACTGCAGCATCAAGAAGATTAAGACCGGCAGCATCATTATTTTTAAAATATTTCCCAGGGTTAGTCATCGATTCTCCAACAAGAGAAAAAGCTGCAAAGTGCATTACTCCGTCAAACTTACCGCTTCCGAGTGTTTCTAAAACTAGTTTTCTATCTTCTAAATTACCTTCAATAAAATCTGCTCTGGGATCAATTGCACTTTTATGACCTGTAACTAATGAATCAAATACGGTAACTTCATATCCGTTATTCAAAAGATATTCTGAACAGGCACTTCCTATATAACCTGCTCCCCCTGCTACAAAAATTCTCATAAATTATGGCTCCCTAAAATCAATTTTTCTTTTCTAAAGTTGCAAGTCTTTTATAACCCCAGTTCAAAAGATTTTTCATGAAAGCATTTCTTTCTCTCCAGCTAGGGAATCCAGTGATAACAGCTGCAAGTCTTTGACCATTTCTTTCACATGTTGCAGTTAAACAAAACCCAGACCTTCTAATGTATCCTGTTTTCATTCCGGTTATACCATCAAATTTATCTCTAACTAAACGGTTTGTATTAACAAGCATCATTGGCTTTTCTGTTCCAGTTCTAAATTCATCTACTGAAGTTGTAGCCCAGTTAACAACCTGCTTATAAGTTAAAAGTTTCTCTGCTAAAAATACTAAACCTTCTGCAGTAGCTTTATTGTCCTGCGCAGAATATTTTTCAGGTAATCCGTCAGGGTTTGAAAAATGAGCATTTATCATACCAAGTTCTTTTGCCCGTTCATTCATAGCTTCGACAAATACATTTACATCTCCTCCGCCAAGATACTGAGCAATCAGGAATGCAGAATCATTTGCACTGCTAATCATAATAGTTTTCAATAATTCTCTTAGAGGAAACTCCTCTCTTGGGTCAAGATATACCTGGCTGCCACCTATTTTATATGCTTCCACAGTTACTGGTATAACTGTGTCAAGAGAGACATCTTCATTTCGATCTATTGATTCAAAAGCCATTAAAACAGTTAACATTTTAGTCATAGAAGCAATTGGAACTGATTTTCTGCATTGTTTTGCCCATAATACCATTCTGTTATCAATATCAACGAGAATGCCTGTTCGGGCCATTTTACTTCTTTTTAAAGAAGGTATATCACCCCAAATAGCATTTTTGTAAATAAGAGGGCTTCCCGCTTGTTTAGGTGTAGTGTTTGTGTTAGTAACTTTTTTAATAATTGGTTGATTCTTTTGTACTTTATTGTTTTGAACAACCTGCTTCTGAGAATTACTATTTTTCTCTGTATTTTTGACTTTATTGTTTTGAACAGTTTTTTCTGCTGTAACTTCTTCTTTTGTATTTAAAGAATTTGAGTCATAGCTTACATACCATCTATACAAAGCATAGATAATGCCTATTTGTATTAACATTACTATTAAAAAAGTTATAAACTTCCTCATTATCAGCTCCTGGCTGCTTTATTTAATGCTGCGATTAATGCGTAAATTGCAGCCCAATCTATATTTGAATGTTGACCTGCACCATGAAAATCTGTGTTATCACTAATTCTTTTTATTGTAATGTAAGCCATTGCGACAGAGTCTGCTGACTGTCCTGTAGACTGTTCTTCAAAATCTTCCAGATTAAAGTCGATAATTCTTTTTGTTCTTTGTAAAGCGTGAACAACTGCTGATATTGGTCCATTACCGTTGCCTGTAAAGGTTTCAATACTGCCGTTAATTTCAACTTTTACTTTAACAGAAAAATCATTGTTATTAGCTTCTGAAGCATTTGTATGTTCAAATGATATGAACCTGTATGGTTTGTCTATTTTTACAAATTTATCCTTGAATAAGTCATAGACCTCACTTGCAGATATTTCACTGCCCTTTTCATCAGCAAGCTGCTGAACATATTGTCCTAGTTCAGGATGCATTACTTTAGGTAATCTAAGGCCATAATCTTTTTCAAGAACATAAGCTATGCCGCCTTTTCCTGATTGACTGTTTATTCTGATTAGCTGCTCATATTTTTTACCAAGATCCAACGGATTGATATGTAAGTAAGGTACTTTCCAGTTCATTCCAAAAAAATCAGCTGCTTTATCTATATCTTTTATCCCTTTCCTGATTGCATCCTGATGAGAACCTGAGAATGCAGTGAAAACAAGATCTCCTGCATAGGGATGTCTAGGATGAACGTATAAACCTGAAGATTCTTCTACAAGTTTAACTACTGATGGTAGATTTGTGAAATCTAATTTTGTATCAATACCTCTGGAATGAAGGTTTAGTGCCAATGTTATTAAATCGACATTTCCTGTTCTTTCTCCATGTCCAAGCAATGTTCCTTCTACTCTGTCAGCTCCTGCTAAAATCCCCATTTCTGAAGCTGCGACAGCACATCCCTGATCGTTGTGTGCATGTAAACTAATTGTTGTTTCTTCACGATATTTATAATTTGAACAAAAATATTCTATCATATCTGCGTAATAATTAGGAGGCTTTCTTTCTACTGTTGCAGGGAGGTTAAGAATAAAATCCTGTTTGTTTTTAGGTTGCCAGATTTCTTTAACTTTTTCGCATACTTCAATAACAAAATCAACATCACTGTCTGTAAATTCCTCAGGAGAAAATTCATAAGAAACAAAATCTCTTAAACCGGCAGCTTCAAGATATTTAACAACAAGTTTTGTGCCTTCAATAGCCATTTGTACTACTTCTTCACGAGTTTTTCCAAAAACGATTTTTGAATGTAAATCCGAAGTAGCAACATAACAGTGAAGTATTGCATTTTTAGTGCCAAGTAATGATTCAACCGTTCTTTCTATTAAATGTTTTCTTGCCTGAGTAAGTACAGAAATTCTTACATCTTCAGGAGCTAATTTTTTTTCAATTAATGAACGGACAAAATCAAAATCATCTTTTGATGCTGAAGGGAAAGCAACTTCTATTTCCTTAAATCCAATTTCAGTTAGCATTTTAAAATATTTGCTTTTCTGTTCAGGATTCATTGGTATTGGTAGTGCCTGATTTCCGTCACGAAGGTCAACAGAACACCATGTAGGGGCTTTTTCAATTACTTTAGAAGGCCATTTTCTGTCCTGCAGCTTTAATTTTTCTGGATATTTGTAGTCAGGATATTTTTTCATTATTTAACCTCATTTTTAATAAAAATGCATCATCCGAATTATAATCTATATGTATAATTCCAATTTGCACTAACAAAAAACCGTAAATATTACTAAATTATTTTATAGAAAGTTATCCTATAAATAGCAATGTAAAATGTGCTGTAGCTCATAAAAAATACCAATTATGTAAAAGCAGATACTTAATTTAAGCCAGATAGTAAAAGTAATATATAAAAAGTCAAATTCAAACAAAATTTTTTATTATAACTCTTCATCTATTAAGCTTGAAAGATTCCGCTTAAGTATGCAAATTGATGGTATGTTTGAAATGATTTTATTGCTAAAAAATAATATTTATAAAATAAACAAATGACTAGTCAACAGTTTGAATTAAATTTTAAAAATAATGAAAATACTTTTAAGTCTGTTTTGAAAAGGGGGCATTTTTCAATTTTTTTTGAAGTACAGCCGCCTACTCAAGATTGTAATTTATCTACAGTTCTTTCAAGGCTTGAAAAATGCAAAGAAATTCTTCAACAGGAAAATGAGTTTCACCAAGGATTTGCGATAACTGATAAATTATACTATCGCAATAGGTTTAACACGCTTGATTTTGCCTCTGAACTTTGCACTGATCATAGGGAAAAGCATTTGATATTTCTTTCAGGAAAGGGAGTAAGTTCTGATAATTTTGAGGAAACAGTTAAAGCCGCAAATCAAATGGGGTTTTTAAATATAGTTCCAGTTTCAGGCGGTAAATTGATAGATGAAAATATTAAAGATATACGTAATACTCAGTTTTCCGAAAGTGTTGATGTTTTAAAATTCATTGAAAATAATAAAAATGATTTGTTCTCCGGATGTGTTGTAAATCCTTTTAAATATACTCCTTCTGATTTATTTTCTCAGTACTATAAGCTAATTAAGAAAATCAATTTTGGGGCAAATTTTATTATTACTCAGGTAGGTTGGGATTTATTGAAACATCAGGAGTTGAGATGGTTCCTAGAAAAAAGAGAGTGTTATATTCCGTCTCTTGCCAGGATGTTATTTCTTAAACCGGAGCTTATTGAGCAGATTGTATCCGGGAATTATTCAGGAATTCATATTTCTCCCGATTTTTTAAATATTCTTAGAAAAGAATCCAAATTTAGTTATACACAATTTATGGCTGCTCAGTGGAGAAGAATGCAGATATATGCAGCCGGACTTTATTTTTTGGGTTATAGCGGAATTGTAATTTCAGGTATAGAAACACCTGATGAAATGAGGACTGCATTAAAGAAAATAGGTGAAGCGCTAGGAGAGTTTAAAAACTTTAGTGATTGGCGTGAAGCTTACTTCAATTATCTTGCTAGATCAGAAATGGCTCCGTATCCATATAGATTTTACATTTATAAAAATTTATTTAGTGACGCATATGTGGATTCAGCAAAGGAAAGCAATATAATTTTACCGAAGCCATCAAAAGTGGAAAAAATTAAATATTCCTTATCAAAAAAATTATACTCTAATTCTAATGCAAATGACAAAAGAATTTTATTTTTGCTTAAGAAGTTTTTTGCAGGCTGTCTAAAGTGTAAATCTGAAAAATGCTATTTAAACTTAACAAATTTTATATGTCCGCTACAATGTCCTAAGAAAATGAGAAATGGTCCTTGCGGGGATACAAAAGCTGATGGCTCTTGTGAATTAACAAATAAAGAATGTATTCATTCTAAAATTTTTAAAATGTCGAATTGGCAGAAAGAATTCGATTTTTTAGAAGAAAGATATATTCCCAAATAAATTCTATATTGCACGGAATTTAATTTGTTTTCATATCTTCAACAATCCAGTTTTGCACATCTTTTCTATATAGGTTTCCAAGATGTCCGCCTTTGTCAAACATTCTAATTTTATTTCCCAAAGTTTCCTGCAGCCATTTTGCATCTTGAGAAGAGATTAGAAAATCATCAATATTGTGGATAACTCTGATTTTAGGATTTGTTTTAAGTGTATCTGTAATTGCAGGCAAACTGGCTTTTTTATTCATTTCTTTTACTGTAAGTTTTTTGCCCAGTTTTTCTGAATAATAGGGTATTACAAATAATTTCATGTACCTATAAAAGCTGAATTTATCTATTTCTTTATAAAGCGTATTTCTAAAAAACCAGTTATAAGGAGTTTTTAAAACTCCTAAATTTTGTCTCTTCTGAATAGAAAAAATTGTTTCAACAAGTGAAGTATGAAAAACATAACCTATCAAATACATCGCTTCCGTTTTGTTAAATGGCATTTTAGCGTTTTGAGAAATCATTTTTTCAATTATCATTTTATAAATAGATCCGGCCTTAATTTTCTTTTCTTCTCTTTGCTGCTTTGTCCATGATTTTGAAACCTGAAAGAAATCATCAAGTTTGTTTAAAGCATAAAAGAGATTAACTGGCGGATTAATGGCAAGAAAACGGTCAAAATTAACTAAACCATATTCTTTATCAAGTTTAGCGATGAAAAGTGTATGAAGGCCTCCTAGTGAATAACCTACAATTGATGTTCCTGTAACTCTGGATGAGTATTGCGTTTTAATATGAGAAATAATTTTATAAAGAGCATAATATACATCTTCGGCATCACACGGTGTAAATCCGGGAGTTAATACAGTACCGGCTGTTTCCATAAACTCCCAATTCATGGCATTACTTGTTATAAAAACTGAATAACCTGAGTTGTATATTGCTTGTGCAAGAGCTATTGAAATGGAATTGGTGTAGTATGAGCCCAGGCCAGGTATTATTGCTATCAAATTTGCCGGTTTTGGCTGCATCCACAATTTGTAACACATGCCAGGTTTGTTTTTAAGAATATTTATTGAGTACTCCATCCCCTGGTTATAAAAAGATGAATTCATAAAGAATTGTCTTTGCCAAAAACTAGTCTGGTCACCATAATAAAAAATTTGTGATCTCAACGTATCAACAACAGGATCCTGGGAATTATATCCAACCAATACTTTTAAATCAGCAAAAACTGAATATGATATTACACTGAATGTTAAAAAGGTTAGTATTGTTTTTTGTAATAATTTCATTTATTTAATTTATCTCCAAACTTAATCATCCATTGTATCCCTGGTGTTTCTGATGTTTTCAAGAATTGTCCACATAGCTTTTATGGTTTCATATGGATCAACACTGGATTGACAAATTCTTAAGAAGTCGTCTAAATCAAGCGTCATATTGTTAAATCCAAGAGCCAGTTTTATTCCCCAGCTTATCCAGTTCCAAAATGTATAAGGTGGAATGTAAGTAATAGGGTTTGTAAAATAATCTCCAACAAGTCCCACGGCATCTCTTAAACAGGTACTTCCCTGAATAGGTAGGACGATATAAAATCCTCGACCAATTCCCCAGTATGCAAAAGTTTGTCCAAAATTGATCACCCTGGGGTCCAATCCGAACTCAGAATCTGCCGGATCCCAAAATCCCAGAACTCCAATAGTAGAATTGATTCCAAAACGGGCTAATTCAATCCCAGCACGTTCAAATCGTAACTGTAATAGAGAATTGATAAACCGAGTAGGCATTTGAATGTTACCATCCATTCTTCTAATTCCCTCTCTTACATATCTAGGGACTACAAAAGAATAGACCATAGCTAACGGTTGTATTACTAATCTTGCTGATACGATATTAAAAGTAAATGTTACTCTATTTAATGGTTCGAGAGGATCCCATACTTCGGGTTCATGATAAATGTCAGTTGCTATTTCAGTGTCTGGCAGTGAGTAAAAAGCATTTGAATAATCGAAATAAATTTGAATATCTTTATTTGTTGCAGTTTGTTTTGCTACATCTAATGGTACTGCAAAATTCTTTGCAATTTCATCAGAAGATGCTAAACTTGCTGAAACTGTAGCTAAAAATAAAGCTGCTATTAAGAAAAATTTAGTTATTATATGTTTCATTTAATTTTAAAACATGGACTATTGTGAAGAAAATTAATACTCTAATTATACCCAAAACAAAATGATTTTAGAAAAAATAAATGAATTATCAGGGATAGTTGCGGCAAAAATAAGCCAAAAACAAAAATACCACCAGTATAATTCAAATTTAACTAGAAGTCATAAGTTATTATATTTTATTTAAAAAATTACGTCAATAGATATTCTTAAGTATTATTTTGAAAAAATACATCCACAATATTTTTGCCTATAAAATTTTTCTCTTTTAGTAATCTCGCTCATCCTGTTTGTGCCGCCTTTTTTTCTCCAGTTATAATCCCAGTAAGTCAGATTCAGAAAATTTGAAGCAGCTTCAATACCGCATCTGGTGACTTGATCAAAATCCTTCCATCTGGAAATTCCAAGAGAGCTTGTAAAAATATCAAAATTATTATTATAGGCAAATTCTGCTGTTGTAAAAAGTCTTTGCTCAAAACATTTTTTACATCGTTCTCCACGCTCAGGTTCTTTTTCTAGACCTTTAACAGCATTAAGCCAGTTTTCTGTATCGAAATTTCCATCTATAAAAGGGATATTAAGTTTTTCTGCAAATCTGGCGTTTTCTTCTTTACGCTTTTCGTATTCTTCTCTTGTGTCAATGTTGGGATTATAGAAGAATACAGTAAAAATGATGTTTGAGCGTTTGAGTGTTTCCATTATTTCGCATGAGCATGGTGCACAGCAGGAATGTAGTAAAAGCCTCTTTGTCCCATGGGGGAGTTTAACAATAGGAGGTTGTATTAATTGTTTTCTTTTAATAGACATTACATTGCAGGGAATATTTAATTCTGTTACTTCTGGTGCTTTGAATCATTAATTTCAATTGAAACAATGCTTACTTTTTCAAAAGAATCCATGTAATCCAACATATTCCCCTTTCCGAATACCTGTAGTGTTTTACCACTAGGAAGTTCCCATTTTAAAAGATATTTTCCTGTTTTGTACCCATTGTATTTTACTCTAAAAACAGGGGGGGTTTCTTTGACAAATTCTTTGTCTTTTTCTGATGCTCTATATGTAGGTAAATTTAATAATGTTGTTCTCGCAGATTGTACAAGTTTTTCATATTCGGATTTATTCAGTTTTTCTACTTTGTTTGATTTTACACTTGAGCAACCTGTAATAGCAACTATAAAAAAAGTAATTGCCAAAAAATAAAGATATTTAAGCATTTTATTCTCCCAATATGTGGAAATTTTATAATGTGTTTGATAAAATGATATCAAGTTTGCCTATTCTTGTAAACAGAAATTAACGCTTAAAAAACGAAAAATGAATAGTTTACTATATAATAATATTAACTGTATTATATTAGTTTTTCAAAATATAAGCTTAAAAAATATATAAAAGGACTATATTTTTCTTTGAGTGTTTAGGCAGATTAGATTGTCTTGAAATTCGTAATTAAAATATTAACCAAACAGGAGTAAATACTGTGAAACGCCAGTTAATTGTTTTTGTAAAACAAGTTCCTGACACAAAGAACATTTCAGGAGAAGCAATGACTCCGGAAGGTACAGTTAACAGAGCTGCACTCCCGGCGATCTTTAATCCTGAAGATTTGAATGCTCTTGAGTTAGGCCTAGAGTTAAAGGACAGGTATGGGTACAAAGTTATTGTAGCAACAATGGGACCTCCCAATGCTTCTGAAGTATTAAGAGAATCACTCTATAGAGGAGCTGATGAAGCTATTCTTATTACAGATAGAGCATTTGCAGGGGCAGATACACTTGCTACAAGTTATGCTTTAAGCTGTTGTGCAAAAACTGTCGGAAATTATGATTTGATTCTTTGTGGTCGTCAGGCTATTGACGGAGATACAGCTCAGGTTGGACCTCAGCTCGCTGAAAAGCTTGATATTCCTCAAGTATGCTATGTTGAAGAAGTAATGGAAGTTTCTAAAAAGAAAGTAAAAGCCAGACGTAGCATTGAAGGTGGATATGAAATTCTTGAAGCTCCGCTGCCTTCTCTTCTTACTGTTGTTGATGTTAATGATCCACGTCCTCCAGCAGCACGCAAAATAATGAAATTTAAAAAAGCTGTAACACGTTCCGAGCTTATAAAATCTCATGGAAATGCAGAATATTTAGATGCAGGAAAGCTTGTTGAAGATGAAAAGAGACTAAAAGAAAAAAATCTTTGGATTTACGAATGGAATGCTGAGAAAATTAAGGCTAAAGTTGAAAGAATAGGCCTTAAAGGATCACCAACGAAAGTTAAGAAAATCGAAAGTGTTGTTCTGACTGCTTCAGAAGTTGTTTCAATTGAGCCAACTAATGCAGGCATAACTAAACTAATCCACGAACTTATTGAAGATCATACTTTGGGGTGATACAATGACAGAAAAAATTGGTAATGTATGGATTTTTATAGAGCAGGAAGGCGGCCAGATTGCTGACGTCAGCCTGGAGTTGGTTTGTAAGGGTAGAGAACTTGCAGATCGTCTTAATGTAAAAACTGAAGCTGTGATATTAGGTAACAAGCTTGACGGTTATATAGATAAATTATTCCATTATGGATGTGATAATGTATTTCAAATCGAAAGTCCGGCTTTAGAACCGTTTACAGTTCTTCCTTTTGCAGAGGTTCTTGTTAAATTGTTGAAAGAACATAGACCTAATATCTTTATGGTTGGAGCAACATTAAAAGGAAGAGAACTTGCTCCTAGGATAGCATCAACAATGTTGGCAGGACTTACCGCAGACTGTACAAATCTTAAAATTGATGATTTTGAAGATAGAGTTAATAAGAAGTCTTATACTGACAAGTTGATGCAGATTCGTCCTGCTTTCGGCGGCAATATTATTGCAACTATTGTTAACACCTGGGAAGATCCTCAAATGGTAACAGTTAGGGAAGGTGTCATGAAGATGTCCGAACCTAATACTTCCAGAAAAGGCAAAGTCACTAAAATCAAACCTGAACTTTCAGCTGAATCTCAGGTAGTAAGTGTGCTTAAACGTGTTACTGAAGCTAAGAGCGTTGATTTGAAGAAATCTCAAATTATCGTTGCAGGTGGATATGGTGTAGGTTCTAAAGAAAACTTCAAACTTGTTTACGATCTTGCAGATACTCTTGGTGCAGATGTTGGTGCTTCAAGGGCTGCAGTAGATGCCGGCTGGATTGATCATGATCATCAGGTTGGACAAACAGGTGTAACTGTAAGACCTAAGCTTTATATCACATGTGGAATTAGCGGTTCTGTTCAACATCGTGCAGGTATGGATGAAAGTAGTAAGATCATTGCTATTGATACAGATCCTGATGCTCCAATATTCGGCGTAGCACATTACGGAATTGTTGGAGATTTGAATGAAGTAATTCCTAAAATGATAAAAGCCTTCAAAGCCAAGGTTTAAGGAGGTATTAAATGTCTAATTTTTTTACAGATAACAAAGATTTACAGTTTACGCTGAGTAATCTTGATATTCAGGAAATAATTCAGCTTCGTGAAAAAGATTATACAGAGGCTGAAAAACATGATCATGCTCCTGTAGACTTTAAAGATTGTTTAGATAACTATCAGAGAATATTGAAGGTTGTTGGAGAAATTACAGGTGAAAGAATTGAGCCTAGGGCTCAGACCATTGATGAAGATGGTGGACCTGTTCTGGAAAACCATGTTGTTACAAACCATCCATTAACTATGGAAAACCTTAAAGATCTTAAGAATGCAGACTTAAATGGAGTTATGCTTCCTTATGAATACGGTGGACTGAACTTTCCTGTAACAATTTATACTATGATGACAGAAATGGTTTCAAGGGCTGATGGAAGTCTCCAAAACCTTTTTGGTCTTCAGGATATAGCTGAAACAATCAGTGAATTTGGTGATGATGATCAGAAGAAAAGATATCTTCCTCGTTTTGCTACCGGCGAAGCTGATGGGTCTATGGACTTAACAGAGCCTGATTCAGGTTCAGATTTACAGTCTGTACGCTTGAAAGCTTCTCAGGACCCTAAAACTGGTCAGTGGTATTTAGATGGGAACAAACGTTTTATTACTAATGGATGTGCGAAAGTACATTTAGTATTAGCAAGGTCTGAAGAGGGTACTTCTGATGGACGTGGACTTTCAATGTTTATTTGTGAAGCATGCCCTGAACTGGTTGTGAGAAGAATTGAGCATAAGCTTGGAATTCACGGAGTTGCAACAGCAGAATTACAGTACAATCATGTGCCTGCAGAGCTTTGCGGATTGAGAAAACGAGGTTTAACTAAATATGTTATGTCTCTTATGAATGGAGCTCGTGTTGCTATCAGTGCTCAGGCTGTCGGTATTGCTGAAGCCGCATTTAGGGAAGCTAGAAAATATGCTTCTGAGCGTGAGCAGTTTAAGAGTTCAATTGATAAGTTCCCTGCAGTTTATCAAATGTTGACTGACATGAAAATGAAGATTGTTGCAGCAAGAACATTGCTTTATGAGACAACAAAGTCTGTTGATAACAGAACTAATTATACTCATCTTGTTGAAAAGGGAACTCCTGAAACAATTACTCCTGAAATGCGTAAGAAGCAGAAGTATTATACTAAACTTGCTGCTGTTCTTACTCCAATGAGTAAAGCTTATTCTACAGAGATTGCAAATCAGGTTGCATACGATGGACTTCAGATTCATGGTGGAACAGGGTACATGAAGGACTTCAACGCAGAGCGTTTCTATAGAGATGCCCGTATTACTAATATTTATGAAGGTACAACTCAATTACAGCGTGTTGCTGCAATTGGTGGAATAGTGCAGAGAGTTCTTAATCCAATGATGGATGAACTTGCATCAATACCTTATGAGGGCAAACTCAAGAGACTTTGTAGAAAAGTTAATGCGATGAGAGAAAAACAGGACGATGCAGTTAAAACTATTGTAGAGCGTAAAGATCCTGTTTATCATGACCTTAATACAAAAAATCTTGTAGATATGGAAACTTATATCTTAGTAAGTTATCTTCTTCTTCGTGATGCTGCAAAAGACGCTGGAAGAGAAATGTTTGCTGAAAGATTTATTCTTGATGCAGAGCCTAGGTTTGACAGCTGTTATGCTATTGTTAAGAGTGGTGATGTTACTGTTATTGATAGGCATAAAGACTTAATAGCTTATTAATTCTAATAAAATTAAGTTAAATTAAGAAAATTTCCAAAGCATTTATTTGCTTTGGAAATTTTTTAGCTTATACTGTATTAGTTTAGTAACTTTATAATTATTTATGCATATTAATATATAAAAGGAGATAATTTTAAATGAATGATGCATACTTAGAAAGAGCTTTGGAAAAAATTCCTGATAAACGTGCTCTTATTATTTTGGCTTCAAGGAGAGCTGAAAGTCTTGCCAAGGGTGAGAGACCATTAATTAAAACTGAGAATGAAACTACTCACCTTGATATTGCGTTGTTAGAAATAGCAGAAGGGCTTCTCAGTTATGAACTTCCTGTTATAGAAGAAGAAGATTTATTATAATAAAATTAATCTTTTTTATTCAAAATTTTAACGTCAAACAGCTGAACAGTTGTTTGACGTTTTCTATGTCTGTAAAGTGTATATGGTTGATTTGAAGTAAACAGAATTATAAATACTATATTGAAACTATAAAAAATAAACTTATATATTAGAGCCTCTTGCAAAACGTTTGAGACTTTTTTCGTTTAAATTGTTAATAACTTTTTATTAGTGTAAAAATTCACATATTTTTCATCAAAAATCCGATAAAACGGCAAACCATACACTTAAAAAATTTTATTTTGATACATTCTTTCTAGTCTCTGTATTTTAGAGAGAAAGATGTAAACATTATTTATATCAAATTCAACTATTACGGAATAAGTTTAAATATCTTTTTAGCAGCAAGAGCAATTATAGCAAAGAAAATATGACACTCTACTTTTTGCTGCCCTTTAACTCTAATATTTTCAACACCATAATTATCTTTTAGCTCAGAATTAACTCTTTCAGCAGAACTTCTTTCATTATACCTGACAGATTTCGCAGGATCCATTTCTTTTTTTATTCCTCCTCTTCTGGGATTATTATCTATAACAGGAATTCTGTTGTTCTACTTTGAATAAAGGTGTATTTCAGGTGAATCATATGCTGCATCCATCAGATCATATAAATTGATAATACGTTTTTCACTCATCTGCGAAAGCGGTATAGCTACCTGGCTATCATGTAGTGAGGCAGATGTAACAACAGCACTGACAGGTATATCACCATCAACACAGTCTAAATGCAGTTTATAACCTTTCCATTTATAAACTTTGCCATTAGAGCCTTTCTTGGAACCCCAGTCACATCCTTTAGGAAGATCTTCCAGGTTAGCATCAAGATTTCTCTCAAGTTGAAGCTCAACCCGCTTTGGTTCTTTAGGCTTTTCTTCTCCTTTTTTAGGACGACCAGGCTTTCCTTTTTTCTTTTTAGTCGGAGTATTTTTACGGCAGGGCTTCTCTCGCCCTTTAATGCTTGTTGCATCTGTACTTTTATGACCGAAAAGCTTTTCTCCAATATTTCTGCATATACTGTTTTCATGTATTTTCTGTGCTATTTTAAATTCAGAAAACAGCTTAAAAGCTCTAGAAAATGTTGCTTCAGAAGGAACCTCATTATAACTTTCCCATCCGCATAGTCGCCTAAGACTGGGATTTGATTTTATGAAATCAATCAAACTCACAGTATCTGCAATACGAAATATAGGCTTAGCTATAAAAGTTTTTAGTAGGCTCAACCGACTGGAAGGTTTTCTACCTATTCCGCACCAGCTTAAATTATCAAGGAACATATCAGGTCTTAGAAGTTCTACTGCTTTGATAAATTCTATCTGCCTGGAACTTAACTCGCCTAATTCTTCTTCAAGGTCTGGCAAAAGCCAGTTCTGTATGCTATTAAATAAACATGAAAGATGTTCCATTTAAAACTCCTGTAGTTTTTGCTATTTCTATTTTTTTGTTTATATAAAATAGCATGGAACTCTTTCTCTTAACTCAGTTTTTATTAAAAAGAACTTATTTTCTTAGTTTTGAAATTACCTCTATATAGAGATAAAGCTGTTATTGAAGTCCTTCTGTTACACCATATGGCCACATAAGAATACCGCCATCCATAACTTTTACATTATTAAAACCGGCTGCTTTTAATATTAATGCTGCCTCATAACCTCTTAATGAAATACTGCAGAAAGTAATAATTTCATGTTCTTTTGATAATTCATATAAGCGGTTGCGAAGAATACCTAAAGGAATGAGAGTAGAGCCAGGGATACGAAGTTCTTCGTATTCTTTATGACTTCTTACATCTAATAGGACAAATTGTTCCTTCTGCTGAATCTTATTATGTACTTCTTTAGCAGAAATAGTTTCAAATTCGTCGTTGATCTTATTTTTTATAACATTGGCGGCTGTAATTATATTATCAATAGCCAGTGAATATGATGGAGCATAGCAAAGATCAAGGTTTGATATTTGATCAATTGTAATACCTCCTGTTATTGCAGTGGAAATTATATCGATTTTATTAAAACCATCACTATCTCCTATTGATTGAGCACCTAAAACTTTTCTTGTTTTTCTATCTACAATAAGTTTTAGCATAATAGTTTTAACATTTGGCATAAAGTGTTCCTTATTAGGGCCTGCGGTTAATGAGGTTATTACTTCATAACCTTTTTCGATTGCTTCATTCTCAGTTAATCCTGTTCTGGCAATGCAATAGTCAAAAACTTTACATGTAGTTGCCCCGAGAATACCGGGGAAGATTTCACTTTCATCACAAATATTTAATGCAGCAACTCTTCCTTCTTTGTTTGCGGTTGAACCAAGGGGGATATAACATGGTTTTTTTGTAATCATATCAAATTTTTCTGCACAATCTCCCGCAGCATAAATATTTGGATCTGATGTTTTCATTTTTTTGTCGACTTTTATTGCACCTGTTGATCCTATTTCTAATCCAGCATCTAATGCTAAATCTACTTTGGGTCTTACTCCTGTTGCTATAACAACCATATCTGCGGAAATGGTATCGTCTTCAATGATGACTTTTTTTACTTTTTTATTATCATTTCCCTGGAATCTGATTACAGATGTATTTGTAAGGACCTTTACTCCATGTTCTTCCAGATGTTTTTCTACCTGCATTGACATTTCTTCATCCAGAATATTAAAAATGTGAGGAAATTTTTCAATGATAGTGACTCTGCAGCCTTTCATTACTAAGGCTTCAGTCATTTCTACTCCTATTAACCCTCCTCCTATTATTGCAACATCTCTGGCTTTATGTCCAGATAGAAAACTTTTAATACCTTCGGCATCCTGTACTCCATGCAGGGTGAAAATGTTCTTTAAGTTTATTCCTTCAGTTTTTGGTATCATAGGATAAGAACCTGTGGCTAGTACAAGTTTATCATATTCTACCCAGGATTTATTTTTATTCTGTAAGTTTTGTATCAAGACTTTTTTAGCATTTTTATCAATTTTTATTGCTTCAGTTCTGTTTAATACTGAAACATTTTTTACTTTTTGAAAAAACACAGGATCACGTACTTCCTGTACAGCTGTTGATAGAAGCTCTGTCTTTTTCTTAATTACTCCTGCAACATAAAATGGTAGTCCACAGCCGGAATAAGCAAGTAGATCATTTTTTTCAATGATAGTTACTTCTGTTTGAGGAGCAAGTCTAATTATCTTTGATGCGACCTTAGGTCCTGCAGCAACTCCACCTATTATAACAACGCGTTTTCTGGATGATATATTTTCTCTTGAAAGTGAGTTGGTAGTCTGTTCTTCTTCAGCTAAGTTAAGTTCAACTACAAATTTAGCACCTCCAAGATGTGATTTTCCTGCTTTTATTGTTCCATCTAATGCTGTTATAATATTTTTTGTGAAAGCTAACCCTATTCCTGAACCTGGCAAGGTTGAATTCTGATCATCTGTAGACCTGAAAAAAGGTTGAAATATTTTTTCAATATTTTTCTGTGGTATGCCGATTCCTGAATCAGATACAATAAGTCTTACCTGATTATGATCAGCTTTATCTAATTCAATATTAATAATTCCATTCGAGGGAGTATACTTTATTGCATTACTAATTAATGAATTAAGTATTTCTGTTAAGGCTGATTCAGTTGCTTTTACTATTGCTGGCTCAAAATTAATATTAATATTAAATGAAATACCATTAATTGCTGCTTCTTCTGAATAAATTGAATGACAATGGCGGATTATTAGACATAAATCAGTTGTTGTATTTGTATAATTTTTTGCAGTATCAGGGTTTACTATTGAAATCATTCTTCTTGACGTATCTGCGGCTTCTGTGAGTCTTTTATCTGCTCTAAGGAGTAAATCCTTCTGTTTGGGGTTTAGCGAGCCAGCATATTCTCCTAATAATGTTTTGATTATTGACCCGGCAGCGCTAACAGGCGATTTAAGCTGGTGAGCTATAAGAGAAGCAAACCTGGCAATATCTTTATTTTTTTTATCTTTATCCGACATAGTTTATTCTCCAAGGCTTGTTAAAGGGGTGTATCAAAAGTTGTTTGGCTTTTACACCAAAAAAAAGCATCAAATGACAAACAACAAAACTCAAATAAATAACAATAATCAATTAAAACTAAAAAAAAATAGTTTAAGCTGATTTTTTCAGCTTAAACTATAAATATTCTTTTATATTAAATATTGTTGCTTTTATTCAGCAGGATTGTTGTTTAGATAATTAACACCTGCTTCAATAGCTTTCATATTAATATCAATAAATTTAGGATTTTTTATTGATTTTGGAAGGATATCCTTAAGAACATCAACGCTAATAATTCCACTTAACTTTGCAAATACAGCAAGAATTATTGTTGCAGCTGTTGCTGTTAATCCTACTTCATTAGCCAGTTCAGTTGCCGGGATATAGTAGGTTTTTACATCAGTTCTCTTTACTTTTCTAGAAACAAGTGAAGAGTTGACAATTATTAATCCACCTGGAACGACAGTGTCTTCAAATGCATCAAGTGAAGGAGCATTCATAATTACAAGTGTGCTTGGTGTATCTACAACAGGTGTTCCTATTACTTCTGTAGACATTACAACACTTGCATAAGCTGTTCCTCCGCGCATTTCAGGACCATAGGAAGGAAGCCATGTTGATTTCAGACCAACAGAAGTTGCACAGTTTGCAAGGAAAACTCCAACAGACATTACACCTTGTCCTCCAAAACCAGCTATTTTAACAGAATGTTCATCAAGATTACCCTGGTAAACAATGTCTTCTCCATCATTCTTGATTTCAAGGAGTTCCATGAGTGCACTATCTTCAAGCCAAGGTAAACGACCGGAATCTTTTGATTCACAGTCAATTTCTCTAAACTTTTTAACATCATAGAATGGTTCAAGATTTTCAATTAACCATTTTCTGGCATCTGTTGGGGACATTTTCCAGTTAATTGGGCAGCAGGAAAGAATTTCTACAAAAGAAAAACCTTTCTTTTCTTTCTGCATCTCTAAAGCTTTTCTTACAGCTTTGCGAGTTTTCATTACACCACTAGGTGTACCAGTACTTGTTCTTTCAACGTAAACTGGAGCTTCAAGAGTGTTAATAAGCTCGGCCATGTGAATTGGGAGTCCATCACGATCTGCATCTCTTCCAAGAGGAGTTGTTTTTGTTTTCTGACCGATAAGAGTAGTCGGGGCCATCTGGCCGCCTGTCATACCATAAATAGCATTGTTAATAAAGAAAACAGCTATATGCTCTCCACGATTTGCTGCATGAACGATTTCTGCGAGCCCAATACCGCCAAGGTCTCCGTCGCCTTGATATGATATTACAATTGAGTCATCATGAGATCTTGTGACACCTGTTGCAACAGCAGGTGCTCTTCCATGTGGACACTGAATGTTACCTGTATCCATATAGTAATATAAGAATACGCTGCAGCCTACAGGAGAACAGCATACAGTTCTATCTTTAATACCTAAATCACTGATAGCTTCAGCGATTAGTTTATGTACAACGCCATGGGAACAACCCGGGCAGTAGTGCGTAGTTTTCTGTCCTGGCCCTTTACGGGAAAACTCATCATAAAAAGCATCAGGTTTTTTATGTTTAATCATAGTTACAACCTCTTCTTTAGATATCTTTTTTGATAGATTCAATAGCTTCAGCAACCGATGGGACCATTCCACCGTACCAATTATATTTAATGACCGGAACTTTTCCTTGTACTGCCAAGTCAACATCAACAGCCATTTGTCCGTTACTGAGCTCAAGTACCATCATTTTCTTTACTTTATTTGATAATTCAGCAATTCTTTTTGTTGGGAATGGGAATAAAGTTTTTGGTCTTAACAGGCCAATTTTTACTCCGGCTTTCCTTAGCTCTCTTGCTGCTGTTAAACAAATTCTTGAACTTATTCCATATGCAACAAGAACATATTCTGCATCATCAATAAAGAATTCTTCGTAATCTACGATTTCTTCTTCAATTTTTGCGTATTTTTTCTGAAGTTTATCATTATGTGCTGACATCAGAGGACCATTCATGAAAATTGAAGAGATAAGGTTTTCTCGACTGCCTTTATCTGCATAGAGTGCCCAGTCATGTCTTGGAGCTTTTTTTACTTCATTCGGAAATTGTACCGGTTCCATCATTTGACCGATATAAGCATCTGCCATAATAAAAACAGTACATCTGTATTTTTCTGCCAGTTCAAATGCATTATAACCGCAGGAAGCCATCTCCTGTGCTGAATTTGGAGCAAGTACTATATTTTTATAACAACCGTTTCCTCCACCTTTAACGACCATATTATAGTCGCCCTGTTCAGGCCAGATGTTTCCCAAACCAGGTCCTGCTCTTTGTACATCAACGATAACAGCAGGGACTTCAGAACCGGCAATATAAGATAGAGCTTCAGACATAAGAGCAATACCCGGACTTGAAGAAGCTGTCATGCATCTAACGCCTGAACCACCGGCTCCAAGCAGCATATTTGCTGCTGCTACTTCACTTTCAGCCTGAAGGAAAGTTCTTCCTGCTTTGGTGAAATATAAAGCTGCTGCATGTGCAATTTCGCTTGCAGGAGTTATAGGATATCCGAAAAAATGAGTAGCGCCACCCATCAATGCACCATGTATAATGGCATCATTTCCTTTCATTAATCTTTTCATTTACTTTTCCTCCTCCTCTCCTTTGTAAACGGTGAAAGTACCAGGTTCAGGACAGACATAGAAGCAAAGTCCGCAACCAATACAGCCGTTATTTCTGAATTGGGCATATTGATATCCAAGCTTATTAATATTTGATGCAATGTAAAGACAGCTCTTAGGGCATGCGTCAATACAAACTCTGCAGCCTTTGCAAACCGACGGATCAATGGTTACATAGTTAATCTTACTCATATTTAAACTCCCTTAAAAAGGTCATCGTCTTCAATTCCGATACCAAAGTAGTTTATTTCATTAACTCTCTTTACTACTTTCTTTTTCATATCTTCGAGTTCTATGCTGTGCTCAGGACAACCAAGTTTTGCACATGCAAGAATTCTGTTGTTTTTTCCCGGAAGAATTAATTGAATAGATTTAGAGGAATCGCAATCTTCACTGTGACATGAATGCTCAACAATCAAACTTTCTCCACATACAGGACAGAAAGCTTCCATTTCATCCATAGTGGATGAGCGTTCAGGAATAAAACTGTACAATTTTACATGACTTCCCCAAAAAGCGTCAAGGAAAATAGTACCTTCACAATCACCAACTTTAACCTTAATTCTTATAGCTGATTCTCCGTGAATATGAACAGTATTGTCGATCAGGTTATGACCATTTGGGCAAAACAGCTCTTCTACTACAAGAAACTCTCTTCCGCCTTTAGTAATGAACTTCATTCCTTCAGGCAATGTTTCCAAAAAATCTTTTGGAATTTCTTTTCGGACTATTTCCATAATTTTGTTCTCCTTTCACAAAATATAAATTTTGTCTTTAAAAGATAACTATATAAAAATTAAACATACTCATTAAGAGGCATTCTGCCTTCAAGGGCCATTAGAACTCCATCTCTGAGAGCTTCCATTTCATTTTCACCCGGAAGTACGTGTACATCAGCAATGAATTTAACTCTCTTAATAATTTTCTCCATAATAAAGTCAGAAAATGCAAGGCCACCGGTAAGAATAACAGCATCTACATCGCCTTCTAATACTGTTGCCATTGCGCCAATTTCTTTTGCAATTTGGTATGTCATTGCATCCAGAATCAGCTCAAATTTTTTATTGCCTTTTTGTACTTCTTCTGTGATAGCGCGACAGTCTGCAGTTCCAAGGTAAGCAACCATTCCGCCTTTGCCGTGAACTTTTTTTATTAATTCAGGTTGTGTATATTTGCCGCTGAAACACATTTGAATAATCTGTTCCGGAGGAAGAGCTCCGCTTCTTTCAGGAGTAAATGGGCCTTCACCATAGACACCGTTGGTTACATCAATTACTTTACCTTTTCTATGAGCGCCGATACTTGTTCCTCCGCCCATATGAGTTACTATTAAGTTGAGTTCTTTGTATCTTTTACCAAGTTTTTCTGCTAGTTTTCTGGCAGAAGCTTTTTGATTAAGAGCATGAAATACAGAACTTCTTTCTATTTCAGGAATTCCTGAAATTCTTGCGACATCTTCAAATTCATCAACAACGACCGGGTCAACAATATAAGATTTGACTCCACTTTTTTCTGCAATATTATGAGCAATTACAGCTCCTAGATTTGAAGCATGTTCACCACGTTCTGCTTTTTTAATATCTTCAAGCATCAGATCGTTTACTATCCATGCTCCTCCAGGTATAGGTTTTAAAAGTCCGCCTCTGCCAACAATGACATCAAATTTGTCAATTGAAATATTTTTTGATTCTAAAATTTTTTCAATTGTTTCTACTCTGAATTCATATTGATCTACAACTTTATCATACTGCTCTATTTTTTCAGAATCATGTCTGATTGTTTCATTCAACACTTCTGTTTTATTATCATAAACAGCAATTTTTGTTGATGTTGAGCCGGGATTAATTACCAGCATGTAACTCATTTCTAACCTCCTTATTCTTTGATTTTTATAGAAGAAATTGGTGAATCTGTTAATTTACAGCAAGAGCGCTTGCCAAAACAATTGAATTGAATTTTGAGTCTGGAGTATCTGCGCGTGATGTAAGGACTATTGGTGCTTTAGCTCCAACAACAACGCCTGCGTATTGACATTCAGAAAGGAATGCTAAGGTTTTATAGATTGCATTTCCAACATCAATATTTGGTGCGACAAGTATATCTGCCATACCTGCTACCGGGCTGACAATACCTTTATGTTTTGCTGCTGCTACAGATACAGCGTTATCCATTGCTAGTGGTCCATCAATAATACAGTTTTTTATTTGTCCTCTTTCATTCATTTTAGATAGAACAGCCGCATCAATTGTAGCCTGCATTGAAGGATTTACAGCTTCAACTGCTGCGAGCAGGGCAACTTTAGGCTTATCAACATTTAGTTTTCTACATGCAGCAACAGCATTTTCTATCATTACTTTTTTCTGCATAAGGTCGGGTGTTATATTTATTGCAGCATCAGTGAGGATGATAAAACGATCTAAGTGTTCAGGTTTGAAAAGAGCAATATGACTTAAAAGTCCACTGGATCTAAGGCCCCATTCTTTGTTTAGAGTAGCTTTTAAAATTGTACTTGTAGGTAATAAACCTTTCATTAGCATTTGTGCTTTTTTTTCAGAAACCATTCTTACTGCAGTTTCAGCAGACCTGGCCTCATCATCACACTCGATAATTTCCGGATCTAATTCTAAAGAATTTTCCTTTAAAATTCTTTCAATTTCTTTTGTTTTTCCAATAAGTATAGGTTTTACGATTTTTTCCTGAACTGCTCCCCTAAGAGAACGTAGAACATCTTCATCGTGTGCACAAACCACAGCAATTTTTTGTGTCCCTCTAGTTTTAGCTCGATCAACCATTTGGCTAACTGTTGAGATCATAACTTACTCTCCTTACATTAGATGAAATAATTTCATTATGTTAAAAATATACAATACTTAATTTGGAAATGTACTTTCTTCAATAAAAGAAATAACCTCTTTGATTCCTAATGAATCTGTTAATACCATCATTAGACGATCAATACCCAAGGCTATTCCAGTGTATGGTTTCATACCGTATTCTAATGCCTCAAAAAAATCGTTATCTTCCGAATATTTTGGAAGACCAGATTTTTCTCTATTTATATGTGCCTGTTTGAATCTTTTTCTCTGTTCCAAAGGATCAGTTAATTCAGAATAGGCATTAGCTATTTCAATACCGCCTAAATATAATTCCCATCTTTCAGCCACTCTGCTATCATTCTCTTTTACTTTTGACAAAGCTGCCATAGATATAGGGTAATCCTTAATTATAACAGGTTTTCCTTTTAGAAGCCAGGGTTCTATATCTTCTGTAAGGATTATTTCAAAATTATTTTCTTCGATGGCTTTTTCCGGAGTCGTATCTGTGAATTTTTCAAAGGCTTCGTGAACAGTTAGAATTTCCCATGGGCAGTCAAATTCAATAATATTGTTTTTGAATTTTATAGAGGAGGAGCCGGTAGTTGCTTTTACTGTGGAAATCAGCATGTTCTTTGTAAAGCTTAACATATCCAGATAGTTACCATCAGATTGATACCACTCCAGCATTGTAAATTCTACATTATGAATTTTACCTATTTCGCCAGCACGAAAGCATGAGCCAATTTGGAAAATTTTTTCAAATCCAGCAGCAACCAGACGCTTCATATGAAGTTCCGGAGAGGTTCTCAAAAAAAAATCTCCTGCTTGAGGAGCGTTGATATAATCCTCAGGAGCAGGAGATTTAAGCATTAATGGAGTTTCAGTTTCAAGAAAATTATTTGCATAGAAATAATCTCTTAAATTCTTAAGAAATCTGGCTCTAAACTCCAAATTAGATTTTATTTTTTCAAGTCTAACCGTGTCATTAGGCTTTTTTGACCCGTTCAACATATTGACCCGTCCGTGTATCAATTTTTATAATATCGCCCTGATTAACAAAAATTGGAACAGCTATTTCATATCCATTATCGATTTTTGCCGGCTTAGTTACATTTGTTGCAGTATCACCGCGGGCACCCGGTTCAGTTTCAACAATCTCTTTTTCAATAAAAATAGGGAGGGTTATTTCAACAACTTTACCTTTAAACAGTAAAATATTGCAAAGAGCATCTTCAATTAAAAAATATACTGAGTCGCCTAACTGTTCTTTTGGAACTCTGTATTCTTCGTAAGTTTCAGCATCACTGAAAACAAAATAATCACCTTCAGGATATGAGTAGTACATTTCTCTTTCTTCAAGATTTGCTTTTTCAATTCCTTTATCAGAGGAACGATAAGTTTTTACCATAGAAGTGCCTGTAAGCATATTTCTCATTTTACAGCGATAAAGCGACTGGCCTTTTCCAGGTTTACAAAATTCAAATTCAATTATAATCCATGGATCACCATCTATTTCTAATTTTAGACCTTTTCTCAGATCAGAAGCAGTTGCCATAATTTTCCCTTTCTTATATATTCATATTAATTTATATTCTAAATAATCTCAACTATTCATAAAAAATTTCGAATAGTAATAATACACCTAAATCAAACAGTCATTCTAAAAAATAAAAAAAATCAAGAGTATCACAAGTTCTTGAAGTCAAAAACTGAAATATCTCCATAATATTCCGAACTAATCAATAAATCATAATTTTGTTTTTTTTCAACTTAAATTTTTAGACTAAAATACCTTTTGAAGGAACAATTTGTAAGGAGTAATATAATTGTAAAGTTAAAAGTCATATGGGGTTGTAACCATATCTATTTCTATTTTTTCAGAACCATGAGGTGGCTTAGGTAATGAAGATAAAGCTGATAGCAGGCTTTCAATAGATGAGTCAATTGCTGAAATACCGCATCTGTCAACAATATATGAATTTTTAATATTACCACTTGAATCTACTGAAATAACGATTTTAACGACTTGTACTCCATTATTTGCAACAGCTCTTGGCGGTTGTTTCCATCTACTATATAAAAATTGACTTACCTGATCATAATAATCCATCAATGATTGGTCGGTTTTATAAGGATTACTAAATTTCATTTTACTTATACTGTTTTGAAGATTCTGGGTAATTTCAGAAGTATCAATTTCTTTTATTTTTTGTGGTTTTTGTTTAACGACTGTATTAGTAGACTTTCTTATTTGACTTGGATCAAGTGCTTTCCATTTTTTTTTAGCAGGTTTTTTTAGAGGTGTTTTTGTTGTTTTGGTTTTAGATGTTCTTTTTTTAACTTTTTGTTCGGCTATAGGTTGAGCTTGTGCTGATGAAACAATATTGACTTTTATTGAGTTAGGTTTTCTATGGTTTGTACAGCTTTTCAAATAAAAGAAAGAAAATAGAAGGAGAAGTGCTAAAAAATGAATAGAAGAAACAGTTAATGCTGTCTTTCTTTTAGATTTCTTTTTTTCTGGTTTAATTTTTTGCTTTAGATACATATTTAAAAACCTAGTTCGGTTAAACTAGAATTATGGATATCCAATAACTTAACACTTAATCCAGCCGAGCTGGAATTAATTATTAATAATTACAAATTACGAATTTTTCAAAATCGGTTCCGATATCGCATTTACTAATCGAAAATCGTTTGATTTAGCTTCAGTCTTGCCAAAAATAGCCAAGACTAAGGAATTAACTAATTGATTCTGATCTAACTGAAAGCAGAATCAATTAGTTTCTATATAAAAATATAGCTCTTAGTTTAAAAAGAAAAACCCTGATACTTGAATAAAGTAACAGGGTTTGTGCTAATAATAAAAATTATAGATCGAACTAAATGTTAGCAGGGTTTAAGTTATCAACTCTTTCTTTTAGTTCTTTTCCCGGACGGAACTTAACAACAGCTCTTTCTGGAATAATTACTTCGTCTTTAGGTTTATTTGGGTTACGTCCTTTACGTTCCTTGCGAACTTTAACTTCGAAAACACCAAAATTTCTAAGCTCAATAGTTTTTGCTTCAGCAAGTTCATCAGCTATATAATCCAAAGTTTTTTGAACAACTGCTGCTACCTGATTTTGTGTTAAATCAGTTTCGTCTGCAATTCTTACAACTAAATCTCTTTTTGTCATCGTTTATACCCTCTTCAATTATGACATGTTTTTATTAGCGAGTTAAGATAATAAACTCAAAAATGCTTAAAGGCAAGCCTGTTATGAAAAAAAAAGGAAATTTTATTGTTGTAAAATAAGTAAGTTTTTTTGAGAAAATTATTGATTTTTTCCTAGCCATAATGTGAAAAATTCTTTAACCATTGGAGCATTTGTAAGGCCACCCGCTCGGCCATCTTCTACAGAAACAACGATTGAATACAAATTTTCATTATGTTCACCAAATCCAATAAACCAGGTGTTTTTATGTCTTTTTGTAGGAGGACCAACCTGAGCAGTTCCAGTTTTACCGAATAAAGTTATATATTTATTGTTTGCTCTTTTACTTGAACCATTCTCGGCATGTACAGATTCATACATTCCAGCTTTAACAACTTCTAAATCTTCTAAGGTAACTGGAAGCCTTCTTACAAAATGAGGTTTAGCTGAATATAGAAGTTTATCGTTATAATTGAATATTTTATTAACTAAATAAGGTTTCCAGATAGTGCCGCCATTTGCTATTGCCGCAGTATATATAACAGCTTGAATAGGAGTAAGTGTAAGCATTCCCTGGCCAATTGAAATAAGTCCGGTGTCAAAGGCTGTCCAGCTTCTTCCAATCAAACGTTTTTTTAATTCTCTGGAAGGAAGTTGCCCTGAACGTTCAGGTAAGCCTATTCCTGTCTTTTTTCCAATACCGGCTGCGTCATACATCTCAGCGATTTTATCTAAGCCAAGTTTTAATCCTGTCTCCACAAAATAGACATTACATGAATCACGTATTGCATCTGCCATTGTTTCATTCCCATGTCCACCATATCTCCATATCCAACATCGAATTTTGCTATTTCCTATTTTTGCTGCTCCATTACAGTAGATTTCATCATTAGGATTAACACCATCTTTTAATGCTGCCAATGCAACAATGGGTTTTACTATTGAACCAGGCATATATTGTCCCATAAGAGCTCTATTGAATAATGGTCTATCAGGATCTTTAAGGAGTTTATTCCAGTTATCTTTGCTGATACCGTCAGTAAAGAGGTTTAAATCATAGCTGGGACTTGAAGCCATTGCTAGAACGGCTCCGGTCTTAGCATTTAAAAGTATAAATGAACCTTTTTTTCCTTTAAGTACTTTTTCTGCTGCCATTTGAGCTTCCCAGTTAATCGTCAGTTCCACATTATTACCATTTCTTGCTGAATTAGAAGTTCCTATAACATCATGAACGTAGCCTTTTACATTTACACGAAGTAATTTATCTCCTGCTTTTCCTCTTAAACCACTGTATTCAGGACCAATTTTAATCTTTTTATCCAGCATTTTTTCAAGTCCTCCTCTACCTTCTTTATCAGGAATATAATAAGAGTAGTCTGATCTATCCGGAGCGTTAAGTGGGTCGTCATTGCCGGTATATCCTATAATATGACATGCTGTGCTTCTATATGGATAATACCTGATTGGTATTGCAACTATTTCCATACCGGGAATTGGTGGAGTATATTCTGAAGCTATTGCAAGTTCTTCTTTGGTAAGGTTTTTAAAAATGGTTATTGGAATTGCAGGTCTAAGGTTTATTTGTTTGATAATGTCTTTTTTGGTTATTCCGAGAGGCCTATTTAAAGCTACTGCCAGCTCTAAAGCACATTTATAAATATAATTTACAGTTCTTGTGCGGCCATATTTTCTCATTTCTGCAAGGTGGAATACGATATCATAGCTCGGAATATTGTCTGCTATAACTTTTCCATCTGATGAAAAAATTCTACCCCTTGTTCCCGGTACTCGCACTCTTCGAATAGACTGTATAGCTATTTTTTCTGCATATTTATTACTGCTTTCTACCTGTAAACTTCCCAGTCTTATAACGAGAATAGAATAGAATATTAATATTATTCCGGCAAAAATGAAAATTCTAAATCGTTGTAACGGTTTTTTGGTCAACGTTTATTGGTCCTTTCACTTATCAAGTTCTTTTGCTTTTGTATATAAGTTTAATTTTAATCTAAGGTTTATGAAATCTAAAAAGTAAATGATTAATAATAATAGAATTGCTCCAATAACAACCTCTGATAAAATAACTAAAGTATTGATAAAGAAAATCAAAAATCCTTTTTCATTCATAAAATATGTCAGGCCAAAAATAGGAATTATATAAATCAGGGAAATCGCAATTCCTGGAATTAATTGTAAATGAAGGTTTTTAACTACTCCCTTTTTAAGCCAGAATACAGCAAAAACTGTAACTGCAGCAAGAGTTAATGGGGACATATAAAAAATACGCCCGTAAACAGTGTCAAGAATTACACCGCAAACTATTGCTAAAGAAAATCCAATTTTTAAATCATAAATTATTGTTAAGTAAAATAATACCATTGCTATAAAAGGTATAACAATTCCATATAATCCAAATAGAAGTTCACATAGAAAAGAAAAGAACAGTATAAGAAAGATATATGGCAGATGGATCATTATTTTTTTACTAAAATTAATACAAACTTTAAATGATTTAAATTAACTGAAGGCTTGAGCTTTGCTTCCATAAAAAGGTTATTATGTACATTAATTGCGTCCGGACCGTTAAGTAATGTTCCAACTTTCAAACCACCTGGAGTTAAGTTATTCATTCCTGATGTGAAAACCTGTGAATAAGGTTTATAAATTAGGTCTCTTGGTAAATAGGTGATGGTAGACCAGAAATCCCGACCGATTCTTTTGCCTCCAGCCAATACTCCAGTGGCTCCATTTTCAGGAATTACAACACTTAAACTACATTCTTCACTTACTATAGTGTTAACGAGGGCTGTATGCTTTGACACAGAATCTACTCTACCTATAACAGCAAACTGTGATTTATCGTTTTTGAATTCTGACGGTATTCTGGCAAGTACTATTGCCCCTGGCTCAATTCCGCTGAAAATTCCTTTATCTATTGTAAAATGATTGAACCATGCAACAGGATCACGATAAATAATTTCAGCAAAAACATAATTATAGTATGGATTTAAATCAATATTGAGTAGTTTTCTTAACTCATTATTTTCAAGAATTAGTGATTCAAGATGGTCACACTTGGCCAGAAGCTCATTATTTTCTCTTTTTAATTCGGTCATCTCATCTATGAGATCACTTTTAGTTCTTTGCATAAGAGCTTTTTCTGAAACAGTATTTTCAACTTTTATAATTAACTTAAAGAAAGGATAAAAAAAATCTGCTGCTTTTTTTCGAACTGCTACTCTTACCGGTTGAAACAATACAATAAATGCAGCAATAAGTATTACCAGAATGTATACTAATCTTTTCTTTAACATTGTATATAAATATTTAAAAGCTATATAATTTGCTATTGAGCTTAAAAAAATCAAGCTCAGGATGACTGCTAGTTTTCTTCCGGTTGTGGAATGATTTTTATTCCATGTTCGGTATTCCAGTTAATATCCCATTTTTCTGCCAGCAATGGTTGGGTAGGTTCTCCCCATTTATTGAAATCTATAAGCATGATTTCATCTTTTGATGTAAAATATATATCCAGAACAATTGTTTCAGAAGGTAGAAGCCATGAAATTTCATCTACAAGTTCTTCTGCTTTACTCCAGTAAAAATCTTTTCTAATATCCAGTCTGTGATAATGTCTGGTTTGCCAGTACTGACTCATTAGGGATAATTTCCCTTCATAGATAAAAAGTCTAAACTCTCTATAATGTGTCATGTTTCTAAAAGGTCTAATACAGATGCATTCAAAATCTTTGTTTTTTGCTGCAGCTCTAACCTTGTAGCTTTCAGTTAAGTTTCTCCAGGCACTTACAGCAGAATGAACAGAACCTCGTTTATAATGAAATCTTTCAGTATCTGTTGGAGCTACGAAATCAGCAAAAACAAAAGTTCCTCCTGAAAAAGCGCTTTGAGCTTTTGAGATTCGATTTAATATGCTATAAACTTCACTTTCTTCAGTTGTTCCATTTGCTAAAAGGTCTATTTCAGAGTCTTTTAATTTTACAAAAGTAGTAGGGAATGTATAGTCAGCCAAAGTTGAATACCAGGAAGAGACTCCATAATTATTGTTATCTTGTTTTCTCATAAAAACCCCCTTATATATTAATTATTAAGATTATTTTCAGCATTTATTTTTCTAAGCTTTTGTGTAACTGCCATCAAATATACAATAAAAGCAACAAGAAATACTGTTTGATATTGAAGCCAAATTAAATTTGCAGCAGAAAAGATTGTTCCAATAATAATACCGGGAAAACATGCATAAACAGCTACAATCCAAAAACCTTTAAATTTTAAATTATATTGATTAGATCTGTTTGTTATAGAATAAATTGCGGCAAATAACAATGAATAGATAATTGCATTAAGAAATATTTTTGCAAAAAAAACAATAATTATTCCTGCTACAGTAAACGTAAAAGCGTTTGAAGAAAGATCGGTAAAACTGGTAGCATTTTTCTTTAAGTCAAGAAATGCCATTAAAGGATAATTAAACTGAGCTGCAAAAAAAACCTTTAAATTTTTAAATTCATTAATATTAAACTTTTTGATATAAGAAATAAGATCTTCTTTTGGAATTACATTTAACATACCGGTTACTATTTTCATATTTCTTGCAGTATCTTCTGAATACAATGCGGGATAAATTAAAAAATTTGTTTTGTCAAATTTTTTCCAAATAAAAATATTGTTAGGCAGCCAAACATATCCCATTAGATTTAAATCATTATTAATATTTAGTTTATTATTTGATGGAAATTCAGGATAATAGCTAATCTGCATGGAATCATAACTCAAGTTTCTTGGCTTATTAGGTTCTTTTTCAGGATATATACCATTATTTTTTACAATTATATTGCCAAAATTATGATCTAAAAAACTTGTGAAATTATTTATTTCTTTTCTAATTTCAGGTGTTTTTACTAATACAAAAGCAAAAGAACAGATAACTGCCAGAAAAATAAGATGTCGAATTGCTTTAAAAGTGGAAAATTTAATAATCTCCCTAAATATTTCAGTGCCGGAACACACTGAAAAAACTATTTTAATAAAAAAATTATTCATAAAGTACCAAAATTATTTATTCAAAAAGGCTTAAATTGCTTTTTTTAGAAGCCTCTTGTTTTTGAAAGTTTCTTTTTTAGTTTGTCTAACTTTCTTTTTACTTTCTTATAATTTACAGGATCAAGACGGTCTATAAAAAGTTTACCTAACAAATGATCTATTTCATGTTGAACTACCCTGGCTAAAAAACCTCCGCATTCAACATGAATTATTTCTCCTGTAATCAACTGAGTCTTAACAGTTACTTTTGTGGGTCTTGTTACGGGAGCATAGATTTCGGGAACACTTAAGCAACCTTCATCTGTTGTTGATGTTTCAGTATTGGAAGAAATAATTTCAGGATTAATGCATACAATAGGCATACGGGGAAGCAATAGAGCTTCTCCTGGTGTTAAAGGAGTATTGCTTTGTATATAGTCATTCGGTAGATTAATTGTTATTAATTTTTTATTAAGCCCAATTTGAGGTGCAGCCAAACCTATCCCATCATATTCGTGCATTGCTTTTATCATTTCTTCAGCAAGCTCTTTAAGCTCATCATTTATCGTATCAATATTTGAGGAAATTTTGCTTAAAACAGGATCTCCGTAATATTTTATTTCAAGTTTAGATTTAGTCATAACAGTAAATATATGATCTTTCGGTTTAAAAGTTAATTTGCGATAACTAGTAAATTAACTTAATAAAGAATAATTTCCAGTTATATTGAAGCTAATATTTCTATTTAGAATTCATATAAAACGTTTTTTGACAAAAACTTTTTAAGGGTGGGAATTAACTTGTAAAATCAAAAATCGTATATTTTTTCAAAAGGGTAAGAACCTATTATTCTAAAATTAGAACAGGCTTGAGTAATCTTATGTACGGTGTTGTTGATATGTTTATCTGCAGTGTTTCCGTCAATATCTACAAAAAATGCATATTCTGTAGGTTTCCCATAAATTGGGCGGGAAATAATTCTGCTTAAATTTACTTTTTCTGTTTTAAAAGGTTCTAAAAAATCATATAAACTTCCAGGTTTATCTTTTAAAAACGCAGAAATGCTTGTTCGTATTTTTTGGTTAGAAAATTTAGCAGGAGATAATGCGAGTGAATAAAATTGGGTAATATTGGGGACATCCTGTTCGATAGGATATTTCAATATATCTAAGTTATAAAGCTTTGCAGACTCAGGTGATGCAATTGCACCTGAATTATTTTCTTCTGATGCTTGTCTAGCTGCTTTTGCAGTGCTTGAAACTGTAACTTTGTTGGCATCAGGCATATTTTTTCTAAGCCATGAATCGCAATGAAAGAGAGGGACGGAGTGCGAGTAAATACGTTCAATTCTTCTGTTTCTTTTGCCTAGTAGGGCAAGCTTTATATTTAACCTTATTGATTCTTCAATTTTTAAATTAAACTTATTATAAATTAAAATATCAATAGTTTCAGGTATTGGGCCGCCTGAGGAATTTTCTACTGGAACAAGTCCTCGTCTATAAGGTTTTTCTGAAGCAAATGCGCATATATCAATAATCGAAGAGAAAGGTATAAATTTTACATCTGATCTATAATGTTTTCTTGCTATTATTGAAGAGTAGGTACCTTTCGGGCCTAAGTATCCAACTTCTTTTATTGTATTATCCATAATTATAGTTTTTAAAATATTATTCTTTCTAAGTTAAAATAAGTAAGGTTAATCGAACTTATTCTTTGTTTAAGTTCTCTATTGTGATTTTTATAATAGGCAAATAAATCAACAGAACTTTATTTAACAGCAACTAGATCCAACTTTCCATTCTGCAGCATTGCGGTAAGTTTAGTTCCATTTATAACATTATTTGAGTCTGTTATAATTTCTCCTGAATCTTTAGATGTTATAATCGAATATCCTCTTTGAAGTACAGATTTAGGATTTAATGTTTTCAGTTTTCCGTTCAATGCTGTTAGTTTATTTCTTTCTCTTTCCAGTTTAAACTCAATATTTGATTGCATCTTGGTAAATAGTTCGTCAATATATTGTTGCCTTTCATTTATTATACGGATAGGATCTTTAAAGACATAAGAGTTTGAGGCTCTTTCATAGCGTCTTCTAAGCTTTTCAGTATATAGCTCTAAAGCATTGCTAAGTCTTTTTGTTAGATTTTTAATATTTACCTTAAGTTCTTCATGGTGACCAATTACAAGTTCAGCAGCGGCTGAAGGTGTAGGGACTCTTAAATCTGAAACGAAATCGCAAATAGTAAAGTCTATTTCATGACCTACTGCACTAATAATTGGGATACTGCTGTCGGCAATAGTTCTTGCAAGCATTTCACTGTTAAATGGCCAGAGATCTTCCATGCTGCCTCCTCCCCGGGTAATAACAATTACATCTACAGGTGAAAATTTATTAAAAAAGTTAATCCCTTGTGATACAGTTTTTTCTGCTCCTTTTCCCTGAACTAAGGCAGGATAAATTTTAATTCTGATATTTGGAAAACGCCTATTAACTATATTTAAAAAATCACGCAATGCAGCGCCTGTAGAGGATGTTATTATACCAATACTGGAAGGCAAGAGAGGAATTTTTTTCTTTCTTTTTTCATCAAAAAGCCCCTCTGCTGAGAGCTTAAGTTTTAATTCTTCAAATTGCTGTTGGAGATTACCTAATCCAATAGGACGGATATTTTTTATGTTAAATTGATATTCCCCTCTTACTTCATAAACAGTTAATTGTCCAAAAGCTTCGATTTTAGATCCAGTTGTAAGTTTCAATTTTCTTACAAACTCTGCCCCTCTCCAAAAAACAGCTTTTAATTGTGATTTATTATCTTTTAAAATTAAATAAACATGACCTGATCTATGGATTGTAATAGTACCAATTTCTCCTTCAAGCCAGAATGGTGCAAACCCTCCTTCAATAACCTGTCTGACAGATGAGTTTACTTCTGATATTTTCCAAATAACTTCCTGCATAAAATTATTTCTTTTCAATGGTTTTTAAATTTTCTGCTTTTTCAAGCAGTGTCTTAAAATATTCAGTTTCTTCAATTTCTTTTACACTTTTATTTTTATTTTCTCTATCTATTTGAATCTCAAGATTTTTAATCTTTTCCTTTTGCTTATGTATTACAGTTTCTCTTGAAATCATAGTATACATTACAATTATTACTGTAATGAAAATTATGATAGTAAGTATTACCAGCTTTGAATATAGAGGGAAAATTTGAGATCTAACTTCTGAATAAGGAACTGTTACTAGAATGACATATGGAGTTAAGTTCCCATTTAGCTTAACCAATGCTGCCCCAATAAGTTCTTTTCTTTTTTTATCATCAAAGACAAATGCTTTAGTATTTGATTTAGCTGTTGTAATTTTCTTAATAAAATTATGAAAATTTTTAGGTGGAATAATATCTATTGTTTCTCCTATCTTCTTTTCCTTAGGACTGCTTAAAATCATTCCATCATTTACAGATAGACAGAATAGTTTCATTGATTCTCTTGGAGAGACTTTCATTGAAGATTTGGCATTAACTTCTCCAACAAGTCTATGAAGATTGATATCTCCGCCTAAAACACCATTGAATTTACCTGTCTTTGTTTTTTGAGGAACAGCTAGAACGATAGTTTTGTAGGTTATTCCAGGTACATTTTCAACATTCAAAATATTAGAAATAGAGGCTTTTTCTGTTTTTTTTATTTTTTTAAAATAGTCTCGATATGAGAAATTTTTTCCTAAGCACAACAGTTTCTTTTTAAGATATTCTTCTGAATATATATATGTTAAAGTTCCTTTTTTATCAAGTATCCAGATATTAAGTAGAGTTTTGTTAAATTTTAAATATTTATTATAAAAATTACTAATTTCTCTTTTTTTTTCGTTTAAATCAGTACATTGCTTAAGCCTATCAGCTTCCCATCTAAGACTTGTTATATTATCCTGTAAAATAAAAGAAACTCTTCCCGCAATCTCGGATGCTGTAAATTTTAATTCTTTCAGTGTGATTTTTTCTGTTTTAGCTAATGAATCATGATAGAAATGAGAAGATAAAATAAGAGAAAGAATCAGTACGCAAATAAGAAAAAAACTACTTATAATTATTTTTTTCATGGTTATTCCAGATTATTTGTTAAAATTTTTGAATATTTACAATAAATGGTATTAGAATATTTTCTATTTATTTCTGTAACAATATTTTCTGCTTTTTCTTTGCTGTCGGCTATACCGAATAATGTTGGTCCACTACCGGTTATTTCTACGTGTAGAGCTCCTGATTTAGTCAGATCATTCTTAATGATTTTTAGAATAGGAAATTTTTTATACAGTGCCGGAGCCAGATCATTGTGAATTGTTTTTCCAAGATTATTCCATTTTCCGGTTTTCAGAAAATCTAATATGTTGTTCAAATTTGTTTTTTTATTATCCGGTATATAATTCTTATAAGCCCAAGCTGCACTTACCGGGAAATTAGGAGCAGCAATAATAATGTAGAGCCCGGATTTAATTTCAATTTCTTCTAATTTTTCACCAACCCCTTTCCCTAGAGATGGTATAGGGTTAAGAAAAAATGGAACATCTGCTCCCAGCTTTAGTGCTAATTTATTAAGCTGGTTCTGGGATAAAATATTGGAATAGTAGTTCTGAAGTAAATGAAGAACCGCTGCAGCATCAGAGCTGCCGCCGCCCATACCTGCAGCAATTGGGATTTCTTTTTCAATATGTATTTCCCATTCAGGTTTTACTTTCGCTTCTCTGGAAAATAATTCTGCAGCTTTATAGCATAAATTCTCTTTGGTCAAAGGAATACTGGAATTATTAGATGTTATTTCTATTTTCTTATTCGAATTAAATGTTATTTTTATTACATCATAAATATCTTCAAGAGGAAGAAATATATTTTCTAATTCATGGTACCCGTTTGGCAGTCTACCTATAATTTTTAAAAATATATTTATTTTTGATGGAGTCCGTAAACTTAACTCTATTTTTCCCATATTTGTCTGGCTTCTTTCGACTTGATAATACATTTATATTATATTAAAAAACATTTTCTAATACGGATAAGAATGTTCTGAAGTTGAGTGCTTTATTTTTTTCTTTTTGGATATAATAATCTTTTATGATTGAAGTAACATATTTCCCAATATTATTTGATTCAAGTAATAGGTCATTAGCAGGCAATCCAAGAGAGTTTGTGTTTCCTCCAAGAAATATTTTGCAGTAATCTGTAGGAATTTTGTGAATATTTTTTTTGCGAATTCCCTGAAAACCTATTAGGAAAGCAAGATGATTACTGCAGGAGTTTGGACAGCCTGAAATTTTTATTTCTTCCAAAATATTATTCAAAAAATCTTTTTTGTTGTTAGGTTTATCTTCAAAATAGGCATCCAATTCTTTTGCTATATCATCACTAAAATCATGCGTATTAATAATTCCTATCGGACAAGTTTTAGTTCCAACACATGTTGTTATCTGGCCTTTAAGAGAGGTTGCTGTATAACCTAATTTTAAAAGGTGTTTAAATACGAACTCAAGTTTACTTTCATGTACAGGCATGTATATAGTTTCTTCTCTGGATAATCTCACAAAACGTATTCCAGCTGAATTTATACACTGAATAAGCTGTTGAAAATCTCCGAGGTTGATATTTCCATAGGGGATAAATAATTGGACTAACGAAACATCTTTAAATTGAGTTTTTTTAACAGCATATTGCTTCCACGAACAGAATAGTTTAGTTTCATGGTCAGTTAGTTTATCGGAAAGCATTTCAGAATTACAAGGTAGAATATCTTCTAACTTTATTTCACCTGCTTCAATTAATTTATTCTCTGGTTCAATATTGATATTGTTATAATAATTAAGAAAAAGTTGTTTGAATTTTTCTGATCCTAATTTCTTCAGGATAAACCTTATCCTTGCCTTGCTTCTACTTGATCTGTCTCCATGATCATAAAACAAATCTGTCATTGCTCTTGCACATTTATAGATATTAGTATCTTCAATAAAATCTAACAGTTTAACTCCTTCGGAACTTTGGTTACCCATTCCTCCACCGCCATAAACTTCAAATCCCTGTTTGCCACTTTTGGTTTTTGCAATAAATCCTAAGTCTTGAATTTTAGCCAAAGCATTATCTTTTTTATTAGATGAGATGACTATTTTAAGTTTTCGTGGCAGATTGTCAAAAGCTTTGTCATATTCAAACATATTTTTTGTGAGTAGCTTTGCAAAAGGGAGAACATTAAAAACAGACTCTTCAGATAATCCTGAATCATAGCTTACTGCAATGTTTCTAAAGGTATCTCCACCTCCACCTCTAAAAGGCATTTCGTTTTCTGTACATTCGTTAATTATGGGAATAATATCTTTATTATCTATACCATGTAGCTGAAAATCCTGTCTTGAAGTTAAATGAATAAAATCAGGTCTATATTTGTCTGAAATCTTATAAATTGCTGAAAGCTTTGTTAATGATATTTCTCCTCCGGTAATGCGGATTCTAATCATGAATTTGCCATCTCTCTGTTGGTAAATTCCATAATTTGCGGTTGTACTTTTAAGTTCAGAGTAACTGATTTGATTATTGTTAAATTTATTAAGTTCGTTAAATAATATTGAGTAATCCATGTTCAATCTCATCAAGGTTGATATTTAAGTCTAAAATAAAGTAGTTTTAGTTCAAGTTATGTTAATGCTAAGAAAGTTAATATTGCTAATATATTTTAAATTTATAACTATGTTCTGTAAGCCACTTTTCTCTTACTCTGTAATCGGGTAAAATAGTTTCCACTTCATTCCAAAATTTTTTAGAATGATTTAACTGTTTAAGATGAGCAAGTTCATGTATGACTATATATTCTATTATATCAGAAGGCAGCATTATAATGCGCCAGGTAAAATTTAATGTTTTTTTACTTGTACATGAACCCCATCGCTTTTCTGCTGATGTAATTTTAACACTTTTATATTCTAAATTATACTGTCCTGCAATCTGTTTAACACATGGAGGAATAATTTTTTTAGCTTGCTGTTTATACCAAAACTTTAATAACTTTTCTGCATGACTGCTATATTGACTGTGAATAATAAATGCGTTGTCAAGTTGTATTGGTAATGAAACATTATCGCTAAACTTTAAAACAAATTTTTTCCCAAGATAATAAAACTCTTCTCCTTCTTTATATTGTTTTGGTAGAGCTTTGATTTTTCTTTCTTGAATAAGTCTCTGTTTTTCATTAATCCATTTTTTCTTTTTATCTAACAAATTATTGATAAGAGAATCAGGAACTCCTAAAGGAGAACGAACTAATAATGTTCCATCACTTTGTATTTCAAGGGCAATACTTTTTCTGTTTGTTCTGACTATTTTTAAATTATTCACCGATTACAGTAACTAAAATTTTTCTGTGTCTAGGTCTTAAATCTGCTTCATAATGGAATATTTGCTGCCATGCTCCATGTATTACTTCACCGTTGTCTATTGGTACAGTTATTTCTGCTCCAACCAGGGTTGCCTGTAAATGTGAATGTCCATTGCCATCGTGCCAGGTTTGCTCATGTCCATAGTTTTTATTTGGTGGAATAAGCTTTTTCATAATCATAGGGAAGTCATGTTCAAGTCCTGGCTCAACTTCTATAGAACCTATTGCTCCGGTAGAGCCTACGTTAAATACGTGACAGATGCCTATTTTGATTTTTGAGTTTTTAATTACTTCATTAACCTTGGAAGTTAGATCAGTAATATCACCGTTTCCTGCAGTGGTGATGTTAATTGTCTCACGGTGAACAGCCATAATTTCCCTCCATTATATTCAGATAATTGCTAAATGTGTATATACAATACAATTATAGTTTGTTTTAATATAAAACCCAAGCATTATTTGTCGATATAATATAGATATTTTTGAGTTTTGCAGATTGGATGAACTGTCAAATTTACTATATAAAAGAAAATTTTTTTTATATAACATGAGCACTGTTGCTAATAATAGAGAACTGCCTTATTATTCGATTGAAGTTTGAGTTAGGTTAGTATGTGCTTGCCTTTCAAAGCTTTTATGGATAGTAAATATAATAATCAAAGTTAAGAAGGAGGAGTTGTATGCCTGGTAGAAAGATGTTTATAGCGTTACTTTTTGCATAGGTATGTTTGTTTTTACAATTGTAATGGGTAATGCTTTTGCTGTAATTACAGCTTGAATCGGTTTTCCATTTGTTATTGCTAATGGTGCTGATCTAGCAATTGCCGGAGCTTTGGCTTTGACAGCAGGTTATTGTGGAACACTGATTACACCTATGGCTGCTAATTTTAATGTTGTTCCAGCTGCGTTGCTGGAAATGGAAAATAAGAATCAGGTAATATTTGCTCAGTTTCCAATAGCAATTGTGTTGCTTGCTATTCATATAGTTCTTATGTATTTCTGGGCATTTTGATTTAAATATAAGATTTGGTTGCTTTAGTGTGAAACAGTGATGTTTGGTAGCTCTGGATTTTAATTCTGGGAGGGTATTCCAATAATTGCATACCAAGGTATGCTGTAATATTAAGAGAGGAAGATAATAAAAGTTTTAATAACCGGATTTGATCCGTTTGATAAAGAAAAGATAAATCCTTCATATGAGGCAGTAAAGTTGGTGCCCGATAATGTAAGTGGTGCTGAAGTAATTAAAGTTGAAATACCGACTGTTTTCAAAAAGTCGGTGGAAAAACGCATTAAAAAAATAAGGCGGATTAGCCCGCCTTAATCTTTGATATAATTTTGTAGAAAATTATTTCTTTTCTTTCTTTATAATATTATGTTTGATGTGAAGCTCTTTTAACTGTTTCTCATTTACTGTACATGGTGCATTCATCATAAGATCCTGTGCCTGTTGGTTGAATGGGAATGCTATAACTTCACGAATATTTGGCTCGTTTGCCAATAGCATAACAATTCTATCTACGCCAGGCGCAATTCCGCCATGAGGAGGTGCACCGAATTTAAATGCATTGATCATTCCGCCAAATTTATCGTTGACAACATCTTTGGAATAACCAGCGATTTCAAAAGCTTTATACATTATTTCAGGTTTATGGTTTCTTATTGCGCCGCTTGAGAGCTCAATACCATTGCATACTATATCATATTGGTAAGCAAGAATATCTAAAGGATTCTTTTCTTCCAGATCTTTCATTCCACCTTGTGGCATTGAAAATGGGTTGTGGCTGAAAATTACTTTCCCTGTTTCTTCATCAAGTTCAAACATTGGGAAGTCAACAATCCAACAGAACTTGAATGAATCGTCTTTGATTAATTCAAGACGATTAGCCAATTCAGTTCTTACACGTCCAGCGATTTCACATGCTTTCTGTTCTTTATCTGCAACGAAGAACATTACGTCTCCATCATTTACCTGCCCTGCGTCTTTTAACTGGTCAAGTTCACCATTCTGAAGGAATTTGGCAATTGGACTTTTAACATCACCGTTTGTCCAGACAATATATCCAAGGCCCTTTGAGCCGACAGATTGTGCATATTTAACCATATTATCAAAGAAACTTCTTGGCTTTCCTGCTATTCCTGAAACTTTTATTGCTCTGACAACTCCACCTTTTTTAACTGTTCCTGAGAATGCTTTGAATTCGCTGTTTGCAAATACTTCTGAAACATCAATGATTTCAAGCGGATTCCTTAGGTCAGGTTTATCTGAACCATATTTGAGCATTGCTTCTCTGAAAGGAATTCTTGGGAATGGAGCATTAGTCATCTGATTGTCTGAAAATTTATTAAATATATGAACAAACAAATTTTCCATTGCTTCAAATACATCATCCTGTGTAACAAAACTCATTTCAACATCAAGCTGATAGAATTCACCGGGAGAACGGTCTGCTCTGGCATCTTCATCTCTGAAACATGGTGCAATCTGGAAATATCTGTCAAAACCTGCAACCATCAATAATTGTTTAAACTGCTGTGGCGCCTGAGGCAGTGCATAAAATTTACCAGGATGAAGTCTGCTTGGTACAAGATAATCTCTAGCCCCTTCTGGAGAACTGCTTGTTAAGATCGGAGTTTGAAACTCATTGAATCCCAAATCAATCATTTTATTTCTTATTTCAGAAATAACTTTTCCGCGAAGTAGAATATTGTTTTTCAATTTCTCTCTACGGAGATCAAGGAAACGATATTTGAGTCTTAATGTCTCTGAGCAGTTGTCATCTTTAGCGACCTGGAAAGGTAAAACTTCTGATTCTCCCAAAACCATCATTTTATCTGCAACAAGTTCAACTGTTCCTGTTGGAATTTTTGGATTAACAGCTTCAGGAGATCTGGCAATAATTTCACCTTCAAAGCTGATTACACTTTCCAAACGCCAGTTTTCCAGAGCTTGGTAAAAATTCTGTTTAGGGTCAATAACAACTTGAATCAAACCAGTTTTATCTCTAAGATCAATAAAAATAATTCCGCCATGGTCGCGAACACTGTGAACCCAGCCGGCAACTTTTATTTTTGAACCTATATCTTTATCACTGACAGAACCGCAGTGATGTGTTCTGTATTTTTTACTTCTTTCGATCAATTTCAGTTTCTCCTTAACTTTATTCAAATATATCTAAGGGATTAAAATTAATTTTAGTCCTTTAGGTATTGTAAAAATTAAATATTTAAAACCAGTTAATTTAGTATAAAGTTTTATCTAAGCAAATAATTAAGATAAATTTATACTTAAAAATAAATGTTTACTTTATAATTAGATTTGTAGATAATGTGAAAAAATGAGAATTTCTGGAGGGTTTTGTTTGATAATTGAAGTTGAGTTCAAGCTAGTAATATTATCTCTAATAATTAAGTAGAAAAAGTTTTTTTCTAAATTCTTCTCTGAACTGCCACTCAAGAACTTTCAAGAAGTATGTGGTTTTTTTTACACCGATGTCTGGTTTATAAAGTTTATCTGCAATAAGGTAGGATTGATATCATCTCTTCAGAAGTAAAATTATTTAATCCTTTTTTCTTCCGGTAAAATAAAGATAAATATATTATGTCGTCAAGATCCATAAATCTAAATTAAATGAAAGTTTATGGATAGTCAATTAATTGGTAAACTGTTATTTATGAAAAAAACTTATAGGTAAGTAAAGATTTCACGACTAAAATACAATAAATGAAATATTTTGTTATTTTATATGAGTAAAACTTCTAGAAAAAACCCAAAATCTATAGTCTAAAGTCTTTCTTCTTGTCTAATATCAAATAGACTGCCGGGAATTTATTTTTAGTTTTTTAATCTAGGTTTTTAGTGATTTCTTCAATTGTTTTAATAAGCCACATAATACCTTTATCTGCTTTTGCAACTTTGTTATAGCAAAGTGAGATATTGACTACTGAATTAAAAAAATCTGTCTCTAGCATTGTAATACCTTCTGTATCGAAAGCTTTTACATTTTTTATTTTCATGGGAATAAGTGAAATTAAATCTGTATTTCTTATTATTTGAAAAACCATTGTCGAATTGTGAGTAACTAGATTTTGATTTTTACACATTTTGTCCTCAAATTTTTTGAGTTCCAGTTCTTTATAACCAATACGCTGTTTGTAGAATGGGTTAATAATAAGGCTTGGATATTTTGCAAAATTTTCAAAACTTAATTTATTTTCTTTTGCCAGGAGAGGATGTGTGCTACTTAATGTGCAGACAATTTTATCTTTGAATAGGTGTTTATAGAAAATATTCTTATTGCTGGGGATATTTAAAAACTCTCCTATTGCAATATCAATTTCATTTAATTCAATTTGGTTTTGAACTTGCTCTAGGTCAAATGGGAAAGTTTCTATTGAAACTTGTGGAGCTATTTCTCTTAATTTCATATAAAGATCTGAAAGTAATAGACAGGCACAATAATCAGTTAATGCAATTTTGAATTTCCTTTTTGTGTTCGATGGATCAAAGTCCTTAAAATTTAATACGGACTGTATCCTCACAACTGTTTCTTCAACTTGATGCTGCAGAGTTTTTGCAAATTGTGTTAACTGTAATTTTTTGGAATTAGGAGGCTTTACCAGTAAATCATCATTAAATATTTCTCGAAGTTTTTTTAATGAATGGCTTACTGCTGGTTGTGATATTCCGAGTTTCTTGGCAGCTCTAGTTGTATTTCTTTCTTTAAAAAGAGTATTCAGGACATTTAATAAATTAATATTTATTGAAGATATATTAACTTTTTTCATTATTTACCCAGTGTTTAGTATTCTTATATTAGAATTTTAAACTTAATATTTAAGACCTGATATACACAAAGCTCCATGAAACTAATTCTTAACTATAAGTCTTTAAGCGATATTAGACAAGAGGCTCGCTTCTAAATAGCCATAAATAATACTTATTAGCGTCAGTCTTCGGAAAAATCGAAGTTTTATCTAACAGAAACACTCTGTGTTAGATTTCTCCAGGCTTAAATTATATTTTAATCAACAACAAAAAAAGCTGGAGAAATACTATGAAAAGTTATGGCAAGAAATCTAATAAGTCAAGAATCAGAATAACAAATGCAATGACAATGTTGAATCCTGATACAGCAGGCATAGATATTGGCTCAGAATTTCACTGGTCATGTGTACCTGCAACTCATACAGAAAAAAATGTTCAAAAATTTGGAGCTTATACTGGAGAATTGAAAAGAATGTGCCAGTGGTTTAAAGAATGTGGAATAACAAGTATAGCAATGGAATCTACAGGAGTATACTGGATACCAGTTTATCAAATGCTTGAAAAGTTTGGTTTTGAAGTGATACTTGTAAATGCCAGGCATTTAAAAAGCGTAGCCGGACGCCCTAAAACGGATATTTATGACTGTCAGTGGATTCAGCGTCTTCATTCCTACGGTTTGTTGAAAGCCTCTTTTCGTCCTGAAAATTCGATTTGTGAGATTCGTTCATTAAAACGTCATAGGGATAATATGATAAGAGATTTGAGCCGTCATGTTCAACATATGCAAAAAGCACTTCAGCTTTCAAATATTAGACTTGACAAAGCTGTATCGGATATAACAGGAAAAACAGGCATGGCAATAATTAGAAAAATACTGAATGGAGAAAGGAGTCCATCAGAGCTTGCAAAACTTAGAGACGGACGTTTGAGAGCTACAGAAAAAGAGGTTGCATCAGCACTTGAAGGAGATTATAGAGATGAGCATATTTTCATGCTTAAGCAAAGTTATGAAGCTTATGAATTTGAGCAGAATCAGATACTTGAGTGTGACAGAGAAATAAAAAATCTTCTTGATAAACTTAATAAAAAAATAGACAGCAATCTTGTACCACCTCCTCCGGCAACCGATGGAACTAAAAGATCAAATTCAAATCAGCCTAATTTTAATTTAAGGCCATATTTATATGAAGCTTTTGGTGTTGATTTAACGCAGGTTCATGGCCTTCAGTCTACAACAGTGCTTACTTTACTTACAGAAGTAGGAACAGATTTAAGCAAATGGGAGACAGATAAGCATTTTAAATCATGGCTCGGATTATGCGTAAATAAAGAAATAAGTGGAGGGAAAATTCTAAAAAATAAAACCAGAAAAGTATCCAATCGTGCTGCAGCCGCTTTAAGAATGGCAGCCACATCTCTTAAAAACAGCAATAGTTATCTCGGCGCATTCTACAGGAGAATACGGGCAAGAGCAGGAGGCCCAAAAGCCGTTACTGCTACAGCAGCCAAGCTGGCAGTAATATTTTATAATATGGTAAAAAATCAAAAGGAATATAAGGCGCTGGACATAAATTTCTATGATGAAAACTACAAAAAAAGAGTCTATAAAAATCTAAAAAAAAGAGCAATGAATATGGGATATGAATTAGTTCCCATTGAAAAAGCAATATAACAATAAAATAATTTAAATATATGAAAATTAGGCAAACATATAAAAGCTCGGCACTTCTATGGTGGTTTTACCCCGGTAATTAGAACGCCCACGAAAACGTTTTTTGTTATTAATATTTTTTTCAATTATATAACATTATAACCTGATATCCAATTTTTTTTAAGGCGTTCTAATTATTTTTAAAATTTATGTCGTACCTCCACAAATTATAAGAGAAAACTCTTGAACATTTATAAACCGGGTACATTGCAGTATATTTTTTTATATTTGATATGTTAAATTGGATCAGGCTGGTTTAGCCGTTTTTTTCCTTTTTAATCATATGTATAAAATTATACGCAATAATTTTTTCAAGCTGTTCAGCTTCCACTGCTTTAATCCCACGTCTTCTCATTTTACCGAAACTATGCCTGTATTTAAGAGTAAACATTCCTGATTCAGCAGCAGACCGCATTCTTCGGGCTTCAGAATATAACGTAGTATCCCAATCTTCAGATGTTATTTTTTTACCTTTTGCTCCATTAATACTGACAGTTAAAATGTTTAAATCATTTTTGAGTATACCAACTCCGTCTTCTGATGCATAACCGTCATCAGTACTTACAAGATTCGGCTTAACTCCGGTGGAACGGCATACTTCCATTACTGTGGGAACAAGCATTTCGGAATCACTGACATTGCCTTTTGGAAGTAGAAAACCACTTATAAAACCATTTCTGCTTCTTCCGATTTGAGGTTTATATCCAATGGTGGGATTTCTCTGTCCTTTCTGTATGAAAGCTGCATCAGGATCCGAAATGCTGAGGATTTTCTCTCTTGACGGAAGTTTTATATTTTCATTAACAAGAAGTTCGGCATAATACAGTACATAAGCGGCATCATTAAGATCACTGTCTATTTTAAACCAGAGCCTGTCAAGAGCAAGACTTTTATCCGGGGTTAAGTCAGATGTTTCATATTTGATCAACATTTTTTCCTGTTCGTCGAAAAAAGATTTTATAATATTATCTGCAAGACTTACAAAGAGTTTAAATTTTTCCTTAACATTTCCTTTCATTCCCTTTTTGCCTATCTGCATATTGATAAAAGCAAGATGTGATTTCAGTTTTTTCATTCTTGTATCAAGCCATCCGTCACTCAGCATGGGAAAGCCAAACTCATCAGTTAGAAACCTGAAGCTTCTGTAAACCCGGTCAAGAAGTTTATATAAAACTGAAATGTCCGTTGGATATGCTGTATTTGCAGCAACATCTGTACTGTCTATGTAAACTTCATTGAAATCATCAAGACCTTTAAGGAGAATAAGCATGGAAAGGCTATCCATTATCAAACGTCTTGTTTTATTGGAAACTGCATTCAGGTTTTCACGCACAGTGTTCGAACCGGGAACCTTATAGCTGTGATGAGCAAGAACCGCGCTAATACTTATTGAATCATGTATTGCCTGTTTGGCTGCGTGGTCACTTATGCTTCCCCACAGTCCTCTGATGATAAGAAAATAAAGTACTAATTCCGGCTTCAAACGTTCCCGACCTGTTTTTTCGAGTTTTACCGGCTCTGTTATTTCTATACAGTCAAACAAATAGTAATTTCCGTTTATGTGCACATCATTATAACGTTTTACTTCATTGCGGATCAGTTTCTTCTTCTGACCGTGTATATCCTGATCTCGGACTATTGATTCTCTGATTTCAGGAAACTTTTCCAGAAGTTCGCGACTTTTTCGAAAAATTTCCATTAAATCGGTATCTAATTCTTCAATTATGTTGAAATCAAACGGTAGGTAAGGAACATTATATATCATAAATTTGCCTTTCACTTTATTCATTTACGCTCAATATAGAGCGTTGAAAGGCAAATTTACATTTGCGATAGCAAAAAATTAATTAGAAGCGAGTCGCGAAAAACTTTTCGTGCAGCTTCTAATTAGCGTGAGACGTTGTGTTATGTTTTTATCATTGGTGAATTTTATATCCCGTAGGGGAGACTTAGTCTCTAAAAAACACAACTTCGTTTGTCTTATTTATTATAATGAAAAATAAAATTTAAATATAAAACAAAAAAAATAACCCCTGATGTTTCAGGGGAGATGTATAAGTTTTTGGAATAGAAGAATTGTTATGAAATGGTTGATTGCCGATAAATTATCTCCTAAAATAGTTATTACTTGGATCTAAAATTTAGCAGATATTGGCAATGTTTGATAGATAAAAGTTAAAAATAACACATGAGGGGAACGATGAAAGCTAAAGACAATCAACAGTTAATTTTTACTAACGCAACAATTTATATTGATGCTGAGCGCAAAATCAATAATCTTCTTGTAGAAAACGGTAAAGTTAAGGATTATTATGTTGATCCAGCTTTCTATGAAGACGCCAAAATCGTAGATCTTGAAGGGGGTTTTGTTTACCCGGGCTTTAATGATAGTCATGTTCATATTTTTGAAATTGGCGGATTTTTGGGATGTGCTGATCTTTTTGGATGCAGAACATCAGATCAGATAGCAGAAAAAGTTGCCGAATTGGACAAAAAACTTCCGGAAGGAGAATTTTTCCTGGGAAATGGATTTTACCCGGATGATTATAATGCGTGGTCACATGAAGATCTTGCCAAATTGGACAATGCTTCAAAAAATCGCCCAATCTTTTTGATGGATCAATTAGGGCATAACTGCATTGTAAACTCATACTCAATGAAAAAATGCGGCATTACTGCTGAAACACCAATACCTCCGGGCGGCCTTGTTGTTCTTGAGAACGGAACTCCTACCGGTATGCTAAGGGAAACAGCAATGCTGCTTGCCAGCGATACTCTTTTTAGCCTGTTAAAAGATGACATAATCAGAAAAGGCGCAAAACAGTTATTTGAGCTATGGGCTTCAATGGGATATACCTCTATTGTCGACCTTATGGGTGGACCGTTTGGGAGAATATTCAGACCTGAGCTTTGCATGGAAATGGAAAAAGCAGGGGAAGTTCCTATCAGAATCAATTATAAGTATACTTTTTATGACCTTGATGAAATTGATAATTGTCTTAAATACAAAGATAAAAGTACAGACAAAGTTCGTTTTGACGGATTGAAATTATTTATTGACGGAGCATATACGGGCGGAGAAGCATGGACAACATGGAAAAATCTAGAAGGTGGCTACGGACTTAATTGTGTATATTGTGACGATTCGCAGGGAGAAAAATACAATATATACAGAATAGTCGAAAAAGTTAATGATTTGGGGCTTGATATTCATTATCACATACAGGGGGATAAGGGGATTGAAGTAACGCTGGACGCGATTGAGAAAGCACTCGAAAAGAAAGGTGAACTTACAAGTGTTCATACATTCATACATGTTGCTTTTATAACAGAAGAACAGATAAAGAGAATTAAAAAACTATCTTCTCATGTAAATATTACTACTCAGCCGGGTTTCTGGGCTGTTGAGGAGGAAGCTGTAAGATATTATGGTGAAAGAGGACTTAGCTGTTATCCAGCCAAGCAATTAGTGGATGCGGGGGTTTCCGTTGGATTCTCAACTGACTATTCTGTTTCTCCTCTTGAACTGACATCTCCGACAAAAGTTATGAATATAGCCATGACAGGAGCAGGGGATCCTAAAAATCATCCTCCTCTTACTATGAAGGACCTAATAAAAGGTTTCAGTGAAGGAAGTGCAGCAACAATAGGAATTTCTGATACCGGTAAACTATCTTGTGGATATTGGGCCGATTTTGTTGTTTACGAACGTGATCTTTATGAAGTCTCTGCAGAAGAATTAGACACTAAAAATCCAAAAGTCCTTTCTACCTGGGTAGGAGGAAGAAAAGTATACGAATCAAAATAATGTAAAATAGATGTCTCAGTAATATACTAAATTGATGTCTCAGTAATATACTAAATAAGTGATTTAATAAAAAGCAGTGTAATACTGCATATTCTAGCTAAGTAGTTAGCAGTAAATTAAGAACCTAAATTATATAACTTAAATGGTTGATTTTAATAAATTTACCATTTGAGTTTTTTGTTTATAGAGCGGAATAGTATTAAGCTTTGAAATACTCATTTTTTAGGTTTGAAAAGATTTTTAAAAAGGAGTTAAGCATAATTATTATAAAAAATGTTAAATTTTTGCTCCAAAATTAGAAAAAAAACAATTTTAGACTAAATTACAATCTTATTTTTGTATAATTATATTTTATAGATATTTAGCAAAACATTTACGAAAGGTTATATTACGATGGATTTAATAAGTAATATTGTTAGTGATTCTATTAAGATAGAAAAGAAAGAATTAGAACCTTGTCTTCAACAGGTTGATATATCAATACCGGCTGATAAAGTTCAGTCTGGCTATAACAAAATTGCAAAACAGTTTGCAAGAGAAGCAAAGCTTCCCGGCTTTAGGCCTGGAAAAGCTCCAGTGCAGGTAATAAAAAACAGGTATAAAAAGAATATTGAAGAAGAAACACTTAAAGAACTTCTTTCACTTTCATTCCAGAAAGCTTCACAGGAAGAAGGAGAAGATCTTCTTTCTTACTCATTTCCTAAAGACAAAACTCCAAAATTAACACTTGGCGATGAGTTTACTGCTACACTTAGATTCAATACAGCTCCTGAAATTGAACTTCCGGAATATAAAGGAGTAAAAGTTCAGGTTGAAAAGAAAAATATTGATGAAAAAGAAGTTGAAGAGCGTATAAATTATTTCCGTGAAGTTTATGGAAAATTTGAAAAAGTAGAAGCTCCTGCAGCTGAGGGGGACATGCTCCAGGTTTCTTATACATCCGATATTGAGCTTTCAGAAGATGCTTCTGATAATGCAAAAAGACTCGTTTCAACTGAGTTAAATTATGTGTGGCTTAATCAGAACGATATAATACCTGGAATTAATAAAGTATTAAAAGGCGCAAAAGCTGATGATGTTGTCAAATTTGAAGCAGAATTTCCTGAAAATCATACAGAAAAAGATTTAGCAGGAAAAACTGGAAAATACGATATTAAAGTTTTAGAAGTTCAACATAAAAATCCTATCGAATCAGACGAAGAGCTTTGCTCAAAGTTGATGGTCAAAAATCTTGATGAGCTCAAAGAGAGAATTTCAAAGCAGTCTGAAATGGAAATTGAAAACACTTATAAGACTGTAAAACGTACAAAAGCTGTTGAAGCTTTAACAAAATATCTTGATTTCCCTGTGCCTCCGGATATGCTACAGGATTCAACAATGAATGAATTCAGTGCTTTGGCAAATGCTAAAATGCAGGATGCAAAAGGAAAAGAAGAAACTGAAGAAAAATCGGACGACGAGAAAAAAGAAGAGAGAGAGCAGATGATGACTGAAGCAAAAGAAAACGCTGCTAAAAAACTCAGAAACTTCCTCCTTCTAAGAAAAATAGGTAAGAACGAGAAAATTGAAGTAAGTGAAGAAGAAGTAGAAAAACACATTCAGAGCATGAGCTATTATTATGGTTATAAACCTGAAGAACTAAAACAGCGTCTTGTTGAAACTGGTAATATTTCCCAGGTTTATGATGATGTGTTAATTAATAAAGTAACAGATTTTATTGCAGAAAATGCTGATGTAGAATATGTTGAGCCAAAAGAAGCTTAATATACTATAAAAACAATATCTGTTTTTCTTTGATTAAAGGGATGCCGGTTACTGCATCTCTTTATCAGTTTATAAACAAAATAAGAATTGAATTTGTAGCTTTATAATAAACAACCTTAGTCGTTGTCTTAATCATGATCTCAGTTATTATTAACTAAGATTAAGGCTAAGATCATGAGACGATATGCTATGTATTGGAATTATGAGGCAATATTTGGTTGTGCTATTAAAAATACAATCCATTTTAAATAAGGAGTAGAAAAATGTCAGTACTAGTACCTATGGTTGTAGAACAATCCGGTAATGGAGAAAGAGGCTTTGATATTTATTCCAGGCTTTTAAAAGATAGAATAATATTACTTGGTACTCCGATTGATGATCAGATTGCAAACTTAATTGTTGCTCAGCTTCTTTATTTGCAGTCAGATGATCCTAAAAAAGATATTAATATGTATATCAATAGCCCTGGTGGTTCTGTAACAGCCGGACTTGCTATTTATGATACAATGCAGATTTTAAGCTGTGATATTAATACTTATTGTGTTGGTCAGGCCGCAAGTATGGGAGCTGTTCTGCTTTGTGCAGGATCAAAAAATAAACGTTTTGCACTTCCCAATTCAAGAATAATGATTCATCAGCCTTGGGGCGGAGCTCAGGGAACAGCTGCTGATATCAGTATTCATGCACAGGAAATATTAAAAATAAGATCAAACTTAAATCGTATTATTTCTGAGCATACAGGACAAAAGCTTAATAAAATAGAAAAAGATACAGAGCGTGATTTCTTTATGTCTGCAAAAGAAGCAAAGAATTACGGTATAGTTGATTCTGTTTTATAGGTAAGAGATGAGAGGTAAGAGGTATTTTTTATCTAGTATCTGATGCCTGACTCTCTAATACCTAATATCTAAAACCTAAATTTAAAGAGGAAAAAAGAAAATGCCAAATAAAAAAGACTATGATGGAAATTTGCCTAGATGTTCTTTTTGCGGCAATACACCTGATAAAGTTGGACAGCTTATAACAAGTCCTACAAAGGCAAATATCTGTAAGAATTGTGCAGAGGTCTGCCTTGATATGTTTGGTAAAACTGCGGATGAAGCAGATAAGAAAGATGTAGAATCATCAATTCCTGAACTTGAAGTTCCAAAACCAAAAGAAATAAAAGAGTTTCTAGATACTTACGTTATAGGGCAGGATGATGCTAAAAAAAGTCTATCTGTTGCTGTTCATAACCATTATAAACGCTTGCAGGTGAATCGTGAGCGTGCTTTAAAAGGTTTAAAATCAATTGATGACGATGTTGAAATTGAAAAAAGTAATGTCCTGATGCTTGGTCCAACGGGTTCAGGCAAAACTCTTTTGGCCAGAACATTGGCTAGAATAATTGATGTACCGTTTGCAATTTGTGAAGCGACACCTTTGACAGAAGCAGGTTATGTCGGAGAAGATGTTGAGAATATTATTCTTAACCTTGTAAGAGCAGCAGATTATGATATTGAAAAAGCCCAGATCGGCATAATCTATGTTGATGAAATAGATAAAATTTCAAGAAGAAATGAAAATGTATCCATCACACGTGATGTTTCGGGTGAAGGTGTACAGCAGGCTCTTTTGAAAATTCTTGAAGGTACAGTTGCCAATATTCCTCCAAAAGGAGGAAGAAAGCATCCGCAACAGGAATATTTGAGAGTTGATACTTCAAATATTCTGTTTATATGCGGTGGAGCCTTTGTAGGACTTGACAAGATTGTTAAGAGAAGAGTCGGGAATTCAGTTCTAGGATTCAGGGTTTCTGAAGAAAAGATAAAAATAAATGATATTTTAGATAGCGATAAAGTTATTTCTATGGCTGAACCTGAAGATCTGCTTAGGTTTGGGTTGATTCCTGAATTTATCGGAAGGCTTCCAATAATCACAGCTCTCGGAAGACTTGAAAAGGATGATTTAGTAAAAATTCTAACTGAACCTCAAAATGCGCTTATCAAACAGTTTAAAAAACTGATGCTAATGGAAGGTGTAAAATTAAGTTTCAGAAAAGATTCATTGAGTGCTTTAGCTGAAAAAGCGGTTAATAAAGGAACCGGCGCAAGAGGTTTGAGAGCTATTCTTGAAGAGCTTATGCTTGATATTATGTATACTGTGCCATCCAGAGATGATATAGATGAGTGCATAATAACTAAGCAAACTGTAGAGACAGGAAGACCTACATTAAAATTAAAAAAGGTTGGGAATAAGAGTAAAAAGGAAAAACTTGCAGAGGCAAAATAATGAGTATTAAAATCTGGCTGGAATGTATAAATTGTTCATGTAAATATGATGCTAATGAAATCAGGTATACCTGTGATTGTGGTGGACTTTTGGAAGTAAAACGCAATCTTTCAGAAATTGATGGTAAAGCTCTTATGAATACCTGGGAATCCCGCTGGGGTTCCAGAAAAGCACCTTTATCTTCCGGAGTATGGCGCTATAAAGAGTTAATTCTTGATTTACCTGAAGATCAGATAGTGAGCAGACAGGAAGGCAATACTCGTTTATATCCAGCAGGTAAAGCTGGCGAATATGCAGGAATAAAAAACTTTCTTTTAAAACATGAGGGAGAGAATCCTTCCGGTAGCTTTAAAGATCGTGGAATGACCTGTGGCATTACTGCGGCAAAAATGCTTAATGCAAGCAGCGTTGCCTGTGCAAGTACTGGAAATACCAGTGCAAGTATGGCTGCTTATGCTGCAGGAAGTGGATTCAATGCTATTATTTTTATTCCATCTGGAAAAATAGCCTATGGTAAGCTTGCTCAAGCCTTAGCTTATGGTGGAAAAACTCTTCAGATTGAAGGGAATTTTGATGATGCTATGAGCTTAGTCCAGAAAGTATGTGATGAGTTAAATATATATCTTTTGAATTCAATTAATCCTTTCAGAATTGAAGGACAGAAAGCAATATTGTTTGAAACATTGCAGCAGTTGGATTGGCAGGTTCCGGATTGGTTTATTATTCCTGGCGGTAATCTTGGAAATAATACAGCTTTAAGTAAAGGACTGATGGAATTATATGAGCTTGGAATTATAAACAAAATTCCAAGAATGGCTGTTGTACAGGCTGAAGGTGCAAATCCGCTTTATACTATGTGGAAAAATAATTCAGAATTTTCACCGGTAAAAGATCCTGATACTATTGCAACAGCAATAAAAATCGGTAATCCTATTTCATGGGAAAAATCACTTCGTGGTATTAAATGGACAAATGGTGTTGTTGAACAGGTTACTGAACAGGAAATAATGGATGCTAAAGCTATGGTTGATGCATCTGGAATAGGTGCAGAACCTGCATCCTGCTGTTCTGTAGCAGGAGCTAAAAAACTTGTTGATGCAGGTGTTATTTCTCCTGATGAATCAGTTGTTGGTATTTTGACTGGTAATTTACTGAAAGATCCCGATGCAGTAGTTAACTATCACCTTGGAAATTTAAAAGAACAGGGTATTGATGGAAGCTATAAAAATGCTCCGATAGTTATTGATGCAACTGTAGAAGCTGTTAAAAATGCTATAGGTTAGGGGGATATATGTACGTAGGAAGAATAGTTGCTGTAGGAATGAACAAGTCTGGCAATTTGGCTGCCATGTATAGAGTCTCATCGCGTTCTTTTCCAAATAGAGAAACCAGAATGATTGGTGATAAAATTGCAGTTATGCCTAAGCCTGGTTTTGAAGATGATTTAAATAAAAGTCCTTATATAGCTTATAACTGTATAAGAATTATTGGTGATTATGCTGTTGCAACTAATGGTTCGCATACTGATCCGATTACAGAGAAGTTACAGATGGGATATTCTGCTCGTGATGCTGTTACTTTATCTCTCTTGGCAATGGATTATGAAAAGGATGATTATAATACTCCTCGTATTGCAGCTGTCGTTAATCAGAAAAAAAATACAGCTCTCCTAGGCATTGTAAGAAAAGATGCTGTAATGGTAAGAGATTTTGAATTAGAGTCTGGAGTGGCTTATTATGTTGCTACATATGAACACTCAATCCCATGTATTCATTTTAAAGATGATGATTTTGATGTTACTTCTGCTGCTGAAGCTAAAAAGTATATCTTTGATAAAGGTGTCTTTGCAAATTTAGAAAAACCTGTTACTTCTACTGCTGCTTATTTTAATGGCACTAAGTTTGAAATTGCTTCTGAAACTTAATTTTATTTTCATACGTGAAAATGTTATTGGATGATATCAGAAAAGGACTCAGTGCACTGTTCGATACGCATTGCCATCTACAAATAAAGATTGACTGCTTATAAAATTGTAGCGGCGCATCTGTCGTCGCCCATTCGGGTTATGCCATGACACGGTGACAATGCGTCGAGAAATATCAAGAGTATTATTCTTTACGATACTGTCTAAATAAAATTTAAGAAGCACATAAGAAAAGAGATTATAAGAGAAACTTATACATGAATATAGATTTTACAGGGCTAAATCCCGCCCAAAGAGAAGCTGTTGAAACAATTAGCGGGCCATTACTTGTCCTTGCCGGGGCAGGTACTGGAAAAACTAGGGTAATTACATATAGAATTGCAAATTTACTGAAAAATTGGGTTGCTCCGGAAAATATCCTTGCTCTGACTTTTACAAATAAAGCAGCCAGAGAAATGCGTGAGCGTGTTAATGAACTTGTAGGCGGTGATAGTGCAAGAAAAATCTTTTTGGGAACATTTCATGCATTTTGTATAAGAGTCTTAAGGCGCGAGGTTAAATATACTGATTTGCATAATGGGTTTACAATTGCAGATGATGTGGATCAGGGGAGTATTTTTAAACAGATATTGGCGGATATCGGAGTTGTTAAAGAAGATCTCAATATGCATAGATATAGAATCAGCAATGCAAAAAATGAACTGATTCCTCCAGAGAGATTTTTAGAGAAATTTAGTTTTCTACAGGGTAAAGAACTAACAGCTCAGATCTATAAAAAATATCAGGATACCTTGCTGATGCAGAATATGCTTGATTTTGATGATATCATGATGTTAACAGTTAAGCTTTGGGAAGATAACTCAGAAATATTAGCCCGTTATCAGGATCAGTATAAATATTTACTTGTTGATGAATTTCAGGATACAAATACAGCACAGTTCAGAATAATTCAACTTCTAGGTGGCACTAGAAATAATATTTGTGTGGTTGGAGATGATGATCAGTGTGTTCTGAAAGGAACGGAAATTGCTGGTTTTGATAAAAATAAAAGTATTGAGTCAGTTAATGACAATGAGTGTATTTTATCTGCTGCAGGACAAGGCAAAGTGATAAAAAGCAGTGTAGATAAAGTTCTTAAAAAACAATATACAGGAACGATTGTAAAAATTACTACAGCAAAAAATAAAATACTTTCAGCTACTCCAAATCATATAGGCTTTGTAAAACTTAAACCTGAACCTGGGAGATTTTATGTCTATCTTATGTTTAAAAGAGATAAAGGATATCGAGTTGGTCAGACTCAGGGGGTTAGAAGCCGTAGTGGAGAAATAGTAAACGGACTTAATGTAAGATTAAATCAGGAAAAAGCAGATAAAATATGGATATTAAAGGTATGTAGTAATAAAGATGATGCTACATATTTTGAACAGTATTATTCATTTAAATATGGTATTCCTACAACAGTATTTCATACGGCAGGTAGAAGCCTTTCTTTGTCTCAGCAGCGTATTGATGAACTTTTTAAAAGAATTGATACAGTTAAGGCTGCGCATAATTTAATGAAAAACGAATATATGTTTGAAGAATATCCTCACTGTATTCCAAATGCTGTTGTCAGAGGATGTTCCTTTAGAAGAGTTATTAACATTACTGTTTTTGGAGGACGGGAAGCTGGAAAAGAATTAGGGTGGCATAATCATAGAATCTCACTAAATACTTCTGGAGATAATTTAAAAAAAACTGCACTGAAAAATGGCTTTCCGGTTAGAAAAGGTCAGCGGTCTACATGGCGCGTTGAAACAGAAAGAACTGAATATGATGAAGCTTCTCTGTATGCAGATAAGTTATCAAGCCTGGATAGTGATTTAAATATTGTCAAAAAAGCAAGACTTGTTGAGGATACAAAAAGTTTTATGTATATGCCTTTTTCTCACATGAAAGAGAATATGATTGTTCCTGTTTTAGAGAATGATAGCATTGTAGAAGATATTATTACTAAAGTTGAGCTTTTAGAATATGATGGAGAAGTATATGATTTATCTGTTCCCCATTTAAGGCAGTATATTGCAAATGGAATTGTTGTACATAATTCAATTTATGGTTGGAGAGGAGCTAAAGTAGAGAATATTTTAGATTTTCCAAAGCAGTTTCCCGGAGCTAAAGTCGTAAAGCTTGAACAGAACTATCGTTCAACAAATACTATTCTTAAAGCTGCTAACTGCTTTATAAGTGGTAATAAACGTCGTCATGACAAATCTCTTTGGTCAAAAAATGGTGAAGGATGCAGAATAAAACTTCATCAAACAGAAACAGATAGAGAAGAGTCTGTTTTTGTAGCTAATGAAATTTACAGGCTTATGATGCGTGATTCATCAATAAGATATAGTGATATTGCTGTTCTTTATAGATCAAACCACCAGTCCAGACTTTTTGAGCAGCAATTTAGAAAGGATAATGTTCCTTATAGATTAGTAGGTTCACGTTCTTTTTATGAGAGGAAAGAAATTCGAGATGCAGTGGCTTATTTAAAATTGATAGCTAACCCTAGAGATGATCAAAGTTTTTTAAGAATCATTGGTGTTCCATCTAGAGGTTTAGGGAAAAAAGCTATTTCTAGTTTACGAGAATGTCAGATTAGAAATAAAAAGTCATTATGTTATTCATTAAATGATGAAAATTTTCTTTCAGGAGTATCAGGAAAAGCGAAAAGTAGTGCAAAACAGTTTTATACTGTGTTTCAGAAGTGGTCAGGTGAGCTTTCTGAACCCGGGTCTTTGGCTTTGAAAGTTAGAGGGTTTTTCTTTGATATTGGCTTCTTAAACGGTTTTCAGAAAATGTATAAGAATATGGAAGAAGCCGAGAGTAGAAAAGATAATGTTTTAGAATTTATTAATGCTATTGCTCAATATGAAAATGATCAGGAAGAACCTCCAAAACTGATAGATTTTTTAGAGAATTTTTCTTTAGCTGATGATAACGATAAAGTTGATGAAGATGAAAACTCTGAAAATGCTGTAACAATGTTGACAATTCATGCAGCAAAAGGTCTTGAATTTCCTTATGTCTTTGTTGTAGGCATGGAACAGGGACTATTTCCACACTCCCGTTCCCTTGAGGAACGTGATACAGATGAAGAGCGTAGGTTGTTTTATGTTGCAGTAACAAGGGCAAAAAAAAGTCTTATCCTAACTCATTCAAAAACAAGATTTAAGTTTGGAAGACAGGAGTACCAGGAACAGTCTTATTTCACACATGAACTTCCCGAAGAACTTCTGGAAACAAATGTCAAAGAAGCCCCTGTAAATGATGATATTGTTGGAGATGCTTTTGCAGCCTTTTATGACGAGTTTGATATTTAAGGCATTATGATTTTAAGATGAGAAAGTGAATTTATTATTGTATGTACACCTAAAATCATAAGGAAAATAGAAAAAATCCAACCCATAATCTGATGAAAAGTCGGTTTGAATATTTTACACAGGAATGGTGTCGAAAGCATTACTGCTAAATTCAAAACTAGAATAAGCAGTGAAATTTTTATAGTCAGCATCTGCACATTTCTATAGGCTCTGAACACCTGTCCCATAGGCAATAAATTCTGAATTGATTGGATTTTTAGTTGTTCTCTATTAATTTTAGAATACAAAAAAAACAGAAAAAGAAAAAGGATGAATTATGGCGGAACAACTATTGCCTTTGTTTTTATATGGAGAAAATACCATAAACTCCATCGTATCCTATAATTTTAATGAAGATGGTAATGTTTACTATTTTATTTATTGTGCACCTGTAGGTTTTCATCGACACGATGATCGTCGCGGCTTTAATATAACAACTTCTCAACTGATATTGAATGGTCACTGTAAAAACTGCGAGATTGTAAAAGCTTTCGGAGTAAGCGAAATAAGTGTAAAACGTAATCTTAAGAAACTCAGAGAAGATGGTATAGACGGATTTTATAAACCCAGAAACACTAGAAAAGGTGGAACAGTTCTTACGTCTGAAGTATTGTCAGAAGCCCAGTGCCTTTTAAATGAAGGTCACAGTCGCTCAGAAACAGCAGAAAAACTGTCATTAAAAGTTAACACCCTATCTAAAGCCATACATGCCGGTAAGCTGTTGGAACCACTAAAAAAAACTTCACAGGAAAAACCAAATCAGAACGCAATATAGAGGATAACAGTCAGGCACTTGGCAAAGGGTGTACAGACACCACAGGACGACTTTTTACAGCATTAGGCAGAGTCAGTGCAGTTACAGAATTTAATAAGAATTATGATATTGATAATGGTGGTTTACTGCTTGCAGTTCCTGCACTTTTATCCAACGGTCTGCTTGATTCAATGAATTCATTCAATTTTTCAGAGGGTTTTTATAGAATATATGATATTTTTCTGACGATAGCTTTTATGGTTCTGGCCCGTGTAGGAAACATAAACCGCCTTGGTGATGTTTCACCCGGAGAATGGGGAAAGCTTCTTGGAATAGACCGTATTCCTGCTGTTAAAACCATGCGCGAAAAAGCAGATGAACTTTCACATGGTCAGAATGAAGCAAATCTGGATAAATGGATTTCAGAACATTCCAGCACCTGGATGGAAAAAAATGAGGATACTATAGGAAGGCTTTATGTTGATGGTCATGTAAGAACATATTTTGGAAAAACAAAGCTGCCGAGAAGATATGTATCAAGACAGCATTTATGTCTTCGCGGAATGACCGACTACTGGATTAATGATCAGAACGGGGCACCATTTTTTAATGTAACAACACCTTTTTCAAAGGGGCTTATAGAAATACTGCAGACGAAAATAATACCAAAACTGCTTGAAGAAATGCCGTGTCAAAAGACAGCATATGAACTTGCTGAAAATCCTGATATCTACAGGTTTTTAATAATTTTTGACAGAGAAGGCTATAGCATGAAACTCTTCAAAGACCTGTGGGAAAAACACAGAATTGCCTGTCAGACATATAATAAATATCCAAAAGATGCCTGGGATGAAAATGATTTCATTGAAGTTGAAGTTATACACCCTTTTGATAATGTAGAGAAAACAAAAATAGCGGAAAAAAGGGTATATGATAAAACGAATGATTTTTATTGCAGAGAAGTTAGACAGTTAACTGAATCAGGTCATCAGGTGTCAGTAATTTCAACAGATTTTATCAGTAAAGCTGAATACATATACAGTCACATGCAGAGTAGAACATCTCAGGAAAACTTTTTTAAATATGCAAGACAAGATTATAATATAGATACACTTAACTCATATGAAAAAACAAATGTAGATGAGACAGAAACAGTTGTAAACCCGGTATATAGACAACTGGAGAAAGATTTAAATTCATTAAGAGCAAAACTGGCAAGAAGAACACTTAAAAGACAGCAGTTGACTTTAAAGGAAAACCCTACAGAAAAAGAACGCAGGAACTTTGAAGAAAGAGAAGGAATGTTAACAAAAGAAATACTTGAATTTGAAGAAACTATTACCGAAAAGAAAAAAACAAGAAAGAATACAGATAAATATATTACTGTCAAAGAATTGCCGGAGGAATTTGAATTTGTTCAGTTTCATGGGGGTAGAAAAAAGTTTATTGATATTATAAAAATGATTGCATACAGAGCTGAAGTAGCTATGTCAAATGTCATCATGCCTATTCTGGGAAAATATGAAAAAGATACTGCAAAGAGCATAATAGAATCTATTTTCAAAACACCGGCAAATATTATTCCTCTATATGATAAAAATATTTTGAAGGTTGAATTGCATTACACTTCATCACATAAAAAAGATAAAATAATTCAATCATTGATGAACTTTTTAAATGAAACTGAAATGGAATTTCCGGAAACTAATTTGAAGCTTTTCTACAAGTTCGTATCAAAATAAAATCATAGGGGTAAAGTGCTCAGAGCCTGCATAATGAAGGCTTCTTATTGCCAGTATTGCAGTTACTCCTGCAGGAGTTATAATTACAGGAGCAATCAGATAGTATGTAATCTGCTTCAGACTAAGCTCATTTTTGTTTTGAATATTTAGCAATGCAACAAAGTTGATTTGAGCCGGGTTAAGTTTTACTAATGCCAAGCCTTGGATAAATAGGATTATTCCTCCAGTAATACTGATTGCAATTCTTGAAAAACCCCATTTGTCAATAAGCTTTACACCGAACACAGCCAAGAATAGTATTATTATAGCTGATATTATCTCAGCACGAAATGCTACTTTTACTCTGTCCTTTACAGATAAATGTTCTGTTAGTTGGTAAAAAGGTAGAATTATCTTGATTGGACCAAGGGTAATAAAAAAAATGAAGAATATTTCGTATATATTAAGTGTGAATGTGCTGTTCACTGTAAACCTTCAATTTTTAAGAATAAAAAAAGGATGAAAGCTTGTTCAGCCTTTTTTCTTATATAGAAATCTTACATTTTTGCCGGGATTAATTCAGCTCTTCTATTTTTGACCCATGCTGCATTATTATGTTCAGAAACTGCTGGCTTTTCACTGCCATAACTTATTGTTTGAAGTCTGTTTGCAGGAATACCAAGTTTTTCCAGATAGTCGCGGACAGCTAGAGCTCTGCGTTCTCCTAATCCGATGTTATATTCATGACTACCTCTTTCATCACAATGTCCTTCGATAATAAGTCCTAAGTTTTTATTGTCAGTGAGATAATTTGCAACTTTGTCTAACTTTTGCATTTGGTTTGTACCAAGTCTTGATTGGTCAAATGCAAAATATACTGTAGGAAAGTTTAAACCTGCAACAGGAGTCCACTCTTTATTTGGGCGGTCTGGTAGTATTTCTGCTTCGTTACCAAAATTTGCTAAGCCAGCATCATTTCCATCAATTGCTGATAAATCATCGTTTCCTGATAATGTGGAATTATTGCTTTTGCCACCAAAGTCATCTATAGGAAGATTTCCACCTTCATAACTTGAACATGCAGATAATAAACATAGGGAAATGCTAACTGCGGTAATAAATGACAATTTAATTTTTCTCATAAAAAACTCCTTTTTATTAGCGAAGTATTAAAGATATGGTCTTTTGTTATTAATAGATTTTTTGATAATTTTAAATATTTAAAATAAACATTATCAGGATCAAATTTAAGAATTTATTTTTAAATATAATGGTAATTGTTTTCATTAAAAGACTTTTTAATTAAGAAATAATAGTATTTTAATAAATTTTTCTATAAGATAAGTATATTTTTTAAAAGGCAGAAGATAATTTTATGAATTTGATGTATACTTTATTTTATTGGGTTATCTGTTTTATGAAAGATAAAAAATGAGGTGAAATTATGGTTGACATTGATTGGTCTTCTTTGGGATTTAATTATTTTCCAACAAAAGCTCATATAGAATACAAATATGCGGATGGAAAGTGGAATAAAGGAGAGGTCAGAACTGATCCTTATATTTCATTACATATGGCAGCTTCAGCTCTGCATTATGGACAGGCTCTATTTGAGGGGTTGAAAGCCTATCGTTGTAAAGATGGGAAAATAAGGGTTTTTAGAGATGTTGAGAATTCAAAACGATTGAATTCAACAGCAAGTTATATTTCATGTCCTGAACTTCCATATGAAATTTTTAAGGAATCTGTAGATAGAATTATCAAAGAAAATATTGATTATATTCCTCCTTATGGAACAGGAGGGTCATTATACATCAGACCTTTCCTTTTTGGTTCAGGTGCTGTTATGGGAGTTAATCCTGCTGATGAATATATGTATATTATTTATTGTGCTCCAGTAGGGCCATATTATAAAGGTGGAATAAAACCTATTGATGCAATAATTCTTGATGATTATGATAGAGCAGCTCCTCATGGTACAGGATCATATAAAGTTGCAGGAAATTATGCCGCAGGTATGTATTCATATACACAGGCTAAAAAGATGGGATATCCAATTGTATTATTCCTTGATTCAAAATCACACGAGTATTTTGATGAGTTTACAACGACAAACTTCTTTGCAATTACCAAAGATGGGAAATACATAACTCCTAAAGCTGATTCGATTTTACCAAGTATTACAAATATGTCTCTACAGCAAATTGCACAGGATTTGGGAATGAAGGCTGAGAAGAGGCCTATTCACTTTAGCGAAATTGATAATTTTGCTGAAGTAGGAGCCTGTGGAACTGCTGGTGTTATTACTCCAATTAGAAAAATTGTAAGAGGGAATAAAGAATATTTCTTAGGTGACGAGTGCGGACCGGTTTGTAGAAAACTCTATGATAATCTTACCGGAATTCAGTATGGTAATATCTCTGATAAACATAACTGGACAAGGATTATTGAAGAATAAGTTAAAATAATTAGAACATTTCTGGAAAGGGGGTAATTCAAAACTTCTTTCCAGAACTATATTCTCCTTTTCTTATTTAATTTATTCCCAGTTTACCGAAATGTTCGTCTAAATTTCTATTTTCAATATAAATTTAGTGAAATCATCCATATTGCTAACTGAACTTCCTAATTTTTTACAGTCCCCTCCTGTTAGATTATTAAAACAAGAATAATTTTTAAATAAAAACCTGTCAGCCTGTTTTTTTATACTGTTTTTCAGCATCCGCAAATTTTCTTATCTTATGCAGATAGTTATATGCTATTATTTTCCCAGGCATTTCTGATTTTACAGCCTCAATGCCTCTTCTTCTCAGTCTGTCAAAATGAACTACATATTTCAGGAAAAACATAAGAGACTCTACTGCCGAGCGGTTTCTTCGCCCGTCAATATATTTTTCATCCTCCCAAAGTTCATCACCGAGAATTTTCTTCCCTTTTGCTCCGCTGAAACATACATCTTTTACTCCAAGGTCCAAACAACCTTTTCTTCCTGCAGCAGAAGAGTATCCATCGTCCGTAGAGACAAAATCAGGAATAACTCCACTGTTTTCAATATGTTTTTCAACAAGCGGAATCAGATATTTTGCATCAGCGCCGTTCCCAGGCTCTATGATCAATGCACTTACAAAACCGTTTTTAGACATGCCGATCTGAGGTTTATATCCAATAACCGAATTGCGCTGTCCTTTTTTGATAAAAGCGGCAGTAATATCAGAAAGACTTAGAATCTTTTCAACAGAAGAAAGTACTTTTCCGTTAAAAACACGCTCTTCTGCATAGTACAGTACAGAACTTAAAGCCAAAATATCATCCTCCATATTATTCCACAACATGTTCAACTGTTTCCTGAAACTGGGTTTTAAATCTGCTGCTGCTACAGTTTGCTCAAGTTTCTCAAATTCACGGATGAGATATTCATTCATTTTATGTGCGGTTCTGATAAACTTTCTGTAGGCAGGTTTTACCTTTTCACTTTTAGGATTACCGGATGTTCCCTTTGTATTGTTTATTTCAAAAAGCAGCCTGGAAAGTTTCTCCAGCCAGTACGGAGTATACCATAATCCCATATTTGCAATCTTAAAATTTTCAAGTTTTTGAGACTGTATCTGTATTCGTGTTAACAATTTGTATATTACCGCGGCATCTGTAGGCCATGAACTTGAAGCCTCAACAGAAGTACTGTCGAAAACGGCATAATTAAAATCATCAAGGTCTTCATTAAGAAACTCCTGAAGCTGGCACTGATGGATAAATTCAAGTGTTTCACTGTCTATACAGTTTAGATTTTCATTAATTGTTTTAGGTCTTGGCATTTTTTTATTCTTATTCATATAGTAAATATATAAACTCTGAGATTCCACCATCCGTTCAACAGATTCCTGACTTGTCACAGAATCAAAATAAGCACGGAGACAGATAAATATAAATACTTCTTCAGCTGTTATTCCCGGTCTCCCTGTTTCAAGGTATTCTGAACACTGCTCTATATCATAATCTTCAAATTCTACACTTAAAAAATCTGTCTGATTTTCAAAATATTTTTTATCAAGAAATCTTTCCTGTTTCTTTTGCAGACCTTTTTTATCAAGACATTGATTAATCCGTTCATAAATTCTATTGAAAATTAAACCCGTTTTTAAGCTACATTCTATTATTTTTGCAAAATCTGTGTCAGGTACTCCTAATAACAGGTTGAAATAATTGTTTTCAAGCATATCTTTTATATATTCCTTTTAAAGTGTTTTTGTGATTATAAGTTATTACAATATAACACTTTACAGAGGAATAAAAAAGTTTTTCCTTCGTGGTTTTCGTGAACTTCGTGGTTAAATTTACCTTTACAGATAAGGTCTAGTTAGTAGATTATAATTTTAAAAGAGCTGTTGTTATAATTGATTTTAACATCAGCTCTTTTTTTTGTTGTATTCAGAACTGTAGAATTAAAAAACTTTATAAGGCTTGAGTTAATTTTTTTGTATACAGGCAAAACTTTAAATACACTTGTTATAAATCATCAATCAAATATTATTCGATGATATTTTTTAGTTCCTCCGCGATTTCAAGAAGTGTTGGGTTAGCCTCTTTTGTAAAACTGTTTCTATAGCTGGTACAAATTCTAATTGATTCTTTCCAGAGCGCTTTATTGGAAACTAATGGCAGATCTTTATCATTTCTATGACCAATTGCAGAGTCTACAATATCTTTGAGTCTTACATCTTCAGGTCTTACTGCAAGAATATATTCTGCTGGACTTGAATCAGTTCTCATTATATAACCGGCATGCTTAAGTATGCTCAAAGTATTAAGAAAGAATCCTGAGGGTAAACCAGATCTGTTTGAAATATCCTCTGAAGTAGGTGGAGATTTATGATTAAGAAAACGAATAGTAATAATAGTCATGCATATTATTGCAATTTCCTGTCTATCGGATGGCTGTATGTCTGTAGATAAAAGCTTTACTCTATAATATTCCAGGTTTTGTACTGCAAATGAAATATGTGCTCCAAATAGAACAATTAACCATCCAACAAAAAGGGCAATAAGGAAAATTGGAATCATTCCCAGGCTGCCGTAAATATAATGTGTTCTTATTGCATTGGACACGAATATAAAGCTTAACATGTTGTTTAATTGCCATAATGTTCCGCCTACTACACCTCCGATTAATGCGGGAATAAACTTAACCGTTGTGTTTGGAACAACTTTATAAACTATCGTAAATAAAATCCACAACGCAAAAAAGGTACCTAACTGATCTGAAAAAATTCTGGAAAGCCAGGTAGAGTTTCTTATTTGTACAACATCATGAATTACACTGAATCCGGTTAACCACAATATTACAAGCATGATGACAGGGAAAAGTGCTATAACAAGCCAATAATTTAAAACCAGCTTCCATATAGCTCTTTTAAATGCGACACCCCATATATCATTGAATGCCTTTTCAATAGTACGCATCAATGATAGTGAAATTACAATAAGAACAATTGCTCCGTAAATTCCAATCTCCTGTAAGTTTAGGTTGGTTATCATTGGAATCAATTCGTAGTTTATATAGTTTTGCAGTGAGTTGTATATTTGGACTCCGGTTCCTTTGCTTGGAAGATCATTAAAAACCGGCATTACTTTAGCAACTAAAAAATCGATAATCTCAGGTGCATATTTTGTTAAACTTTGCTCCAAAAGGCCTTTGGATACTGCAACAATAACCAACGTTATAGGGATAATGCCGAGCACAGTTGCATAGCTTAACGAGGAAGAAACCATCAAGGTTTTTTTCTGGGCAAAATCCATAAAAACTAAGTAGAAAAATCGGCAAAGAAATAAAAAAGGTCTTATGCAAATATTAAACTCTCTTAAATCTGTAGACCAAAGATCAGAACTGATTATTCTATACAGGCGAATCAGTTCTATCTCTATTCTTAAAAAAAAATTTTTGCCCCAGATCTTATAAGACATCTATTTCTCTATCTTTATGAAGTTTTTATCAGATAATTCTCTTTAGCAGTCTAAACGGATAATACCGTAAAATTATAAAATTGAATAAATCATATTTAGCATAAAGTCTTTACAATAAAATTATATACATCAGCTATTGATTTCGCTTCATCTGAAGCACATTTTTTTAATAATTTTTTGATTGGAACGGGATAAATTTCCTGATTAGCAAATTTTTCGGGAGATAATTTTATCAAAACTTTTTTTAAACAGGCATCACTGCCATAGACAATTAATGGGACATTGTTGCATGTATGGAGAAGAGTTGAGGGATCTTCACAGTTCCCATGGTCACTGCTGATAATCAATAATGTATCTTCAGATAAATTAAGCTTAATTGTTGTAATAAAATTGCTCAATTCTTCTAAAACGATAGGCAAACTGACTTTTTTGGGCCTATGTCCGGCTATGTCAGTTAAGAAATATTCAAAAAGAGTAAAATCAAAATTGTGGGAAGTTGTAATTAAATGCTTTCCAGCTTCCTCAGGTTTGACAATGGGGACCTCCTCTTTAGGAGAAACTGTTTTCCTTGTTATATCATGATACACTGCATGATTTTGAATAAGAGCTTCTTTGTTATAAACTTTATGTATACTGTTGTTGACCATATATGAAGTTACTGAACAGAATCTGGAATTTACGATTTTTTCCAATGAGTATTTAATATAGGCATTTGCAAAGCTGACTTTTTTCCCGTTTGACTGTAAAGTTTTGAAAATATTTTGTTTTTCTATAATTTTTTTAAGTGTAGGACCTGGAAATCCCGGTAAGTGCCTGCCAACTGATTTGGCACCATTAATGCCGGTAAATAAGGCTGTTTGTCCAGTTGCGCTTTGGGGTATACCGGGGATATCCAATGTTGCATCTATTGAAATGGAATAATTTATTAGTAAATCAGTGAATTCTTTTGCACAGTATTCAGAGAAAATAGATTTATTCCAACCTTCTTTAGGAACTCCAAATCCATCGATCATTAACATTATTATTTTAATTTTATTGTTCATAAGCTAATACTATTTTCTGTTTTTATTCTATGTTGACTATATGCAATGATATTATAGGATGATATACTTTTCAATAATAATTAATTTATCTTATGTACCCATTATATGGTTTTTAAATCTTTATAAACTATAAAGCAATCTTATGTCCATAAAACATATTTTAGGAATTTGCCTGGTTTTAGTGTCTTTTAATACGGTTTTAAATAGCTGGTGGAATACCGGACATTATTTAACAACTCAAATAGCAGCAAACAACTTAACTTCAAAGACTAGAGCAAATATTAATAAGCTGCTGAAAGAAGAAATAGTATATCCAGGTACTCTTCTTGCTTCTCAAAATACTTCTTCAATTTTGGAAGCTTCAATCTGGTGTGATTATATAAAGAACTATGAGTGGGCAAATTCTGAAAATAAAAAAGTAAATTCAATGCTTCATTATATAAACCCTATAACTGAAGTTAATAATAATGTTTCAAGAAGTCGTTCAGAAATCAGTATTAAGCGTTTAATAACGTTTGATACTGATTTAGGTAAATATAATTCTTTGAATGGACTGTTAAGCTCAATAAAAACTTTAGAGGATAAAAAGTCATCTAATGCAGATAAAGCTGTTGCTTTACGATTCGTACTGCATCTAATGGGTGATATACATACTCCTCTTCACAACGCAGCTCCTTATGTAAATAGTTTTGATACAAAGGGTGGCAATAGAATACTGTTAAAACCTGAACTTAAAGTTAAGGAATTTAGCAGCTCTAAGCGGATAAAAACTACAATAGTGGGTAATTTACATTCATTAGGAGATGCTGGTGGCGGGGCGTTTTATCAGATTCCATATTCAAAACATGCAAAAAAATTAAAATCTGCAGAGAAAGTTTATATAAAAAATGAAGTTGAAAGAATTACAAAGAGATATCATGATGATCCAGTAATTATTAAAAGAGGAAATAAAATTTCTATCTCAAGCTGGTTTATTGAGAGTAATATGGTTGCAGCTTACTTGGTTAATACTGATAAACTTAAGTATTATCGTAGTTCAAAAAGTGGAGGAAGTAAAATTTATGCTAAACCTAGGCAATCTAAGAAATATCTTGAAACAGTTCAGAATCTTTCTTTACAGCAGCTTTATATCGGAGGTATTCGTTTGGGTAAATTGTTGAATGCAATATTTGATCCTAAGTCTGCAGATGAAAAGTATCTTAGACAGTTAGATAGAATTAAGATTAACAATGAAATAGTTACTTTAAGTGAACTGTTTCCAAAGAATATTACATTTCAGGTAAAGTGAAATAATATGGAAAAATTAATAAAAGTATCTGAAAATGTTTTTTATACTCTTCCGGGTGATAATGATCGTCCTGTTTATGGAATAATTATTAAAAGAGATAAAACTTTAGTCATTGATGGCGGAAACTCTCCTGCACACGCAGAGAATCTGCTTGCTAATCTGAATAAACTTGGTTGTGGCAAGCCTGATTGGATTGCATTGACTCATTGGCATTGGGATCATGTATTTGGTTTGAGTACATTAAATACAAATACCATTGCTCATTTTAGGACAACTCAAAAGATTTCTAAAATATCTACTTTAAAATGGGACGATAAGTCTTTGGATATTAGAGTTGAAAACGGAGATGAAATCCCTTTTTGTCGGGATAATATCAAGCTTGAACTTCCTGTGTGTAATGATTTGAAAATAGCTATTCCAAACATTTCATTTAAAAGTTATGTAACTTTAAATTTGGTGGATAGTTTCAAGTGCAATGTTGTCCATGTTGGCGGAGATCATTCAGATGACTCATCTGTTATTTATATCCCTGAAGATAAGGTTATGTTTATTGGAGATTGCATATATACAAATATCTATACTAAAACTGCGCATTATAGTGCAGACAAGCTTCTTAATATGTTGAATGGGATTTTAAAATATGATGCTGAGTTATATATTGAGTCTCATTCAGATGAGCCAATCTTGAAATCAGATATTCTCAAATTTGCTTCTTTGGCTGAAGATGTAGTTAAGTCAGCAGATTGCAATAAGCTTGAAAGAGCTAAGTTCCCTAAAAAGTCCAATAATAACTACATACAAGATATTTTGGATGCATGGGATTTTTTCCTTGAATATGAATAATAGCTGACTTTTCTTAATTTTTCCTAATCTTTAATAAAAGGTGGTTTGAAAAAATATAAACTTGAATTATTCTTAAGTTTCTTAAATAAAACTAAAGTTTGGTTTGGAAAGACTATGAAATATTGTTTTGGAAAAACACTTAGAGAAATTAGGAAGCGTAAAAAACTTACAATGAAGGAGCTTGCTTTAAAAGTAGGAGTAAGTGAGAGCCTTATTTCACAGATTGAGACAGACAAAGTCTCGCCGGCAATTGATACGCTTTTGAAAATAACAGACGAGTTGAGTATTGATTTTGAATATTTATTTAAAAAATATAAAAGAGTTCCAAAGATAAGTATTATAAAGAGAAATGATAGAAAGAGAATAATTGATGGCCCGGTAAGTTATGAACTATTATCAAAAATTGATAACGCTGATAAAGAAAATGCTATTGAAGCATATTACTTAGAAATAAAACCTGGAAGCAGAAAACATAGTAGTGAATATGGGCATAAAGGAAGTGAACTCGGAATAATAATTGAAGGAGAAGGTAAAATTAAAGTTGCCGGAAATGATTATTTTCTGAATACAGGAGACTCAGTTTCATTTGATTCAGAAGAACCACATACGCTTGAAAATATTGGTAATACAATATTAAAAGCTTACTGGATAATCACGCCACCGAAAAGGTTTAATTAAGACTTTAGACTTTAGACATGTAGACTTTAGACATGTAGACTTTAGACATGTAGACTTTAGACATGTAGACTTTAGACATGTAGACTTTAGACAGGTAGACTTTAGACAGAATTAATTACTCTTGAAGATTCAATATTATGAGAGATTTTAGAAAAATTAAAGCATGGCAACTGGCTGATGATCTAGCTGTAGCAGTATATAAGATTACAATAAAATTCCCAAAAGAAGAACTTTATGCAATGATACCTCAAGTTAGGAGAGCTGCATATTCTGTGCCTTCAAATATTGCAGAAGGTGCTGGAAGGAAAACATTAAGAGATTATCTTCGTTTTCTTTATATTTCCAGAGGTTCTTTAAATGAGGTTGATTATTTTATTCATATTGCATATCGTCTTGAATATTTACAAAAAACAGATTGTATCGAAATTGAAGAATTGATTATAGAAACATCCAAGTGTTTAAATGGATTAATAAAATATATTGAAAATGACCTAAAGTCTATGGCCTAAAGTCTAACAGTCTATGGTCTTGAGTCTAACAGTCTATGGCCTAAAGTCTAACAGTCTATGGTCTTGAGTCTAACAGTCTATGGTCTAAAATTTAAATAGGAGAAATAAAATGGGTAGAACAATAACTGAGAAAATTTTCGATTCACATGTAATCGATAAACCTTATGAAGGTATTAATGTTTTGAAATTGGACAGGGTTTTCTGTCATGAAATTACAACACCGATTGCAATTAATGATCTTGTTGCACGTGGAAAAGACAGAGTTTTTGATCCTGAAAAAATTAAAGTAGTTATAGATCATGTAACACCGGCAAAAGATTCTAAAACAGCTGAACAGGGAAAAGTTTTGAGAGACTGGGCAAGACGAAACAATATAAAAGATTTCTTTGATATTGGAAGAAATGGAGTCTGTCATGCAATTTTTCCTGAAAAAGGCTTTGTAAGACCTGGATATACGGTAATTATGGGGGATTCACATACCTGTACTCATGGTGCTTTTGGTGCTTTTGCTGCAGGCATTGGAACAACAGACCTTGAGGTTGGTATTTTAAAAGGTGTTTGTGCATTTAAAACACCAAAAACTATTAAATTTGTTTTAAAAGGTAAGCTGCCGTCAGGAGTATACGCTAAAGATGCAATTTTGTATATTATTTCACAGTTGGGAGTAAACGGCGCAACAAATATGATAATGGAGTTTACCGGGCCTATTGTTGATAATATGACAATGGAATCACGTATGACGCTCTGCAATATGGCAATAGAAGCAGGAGGTACCTGTGGAGTCTGTTATCCGGATATGGTAACAGTAGATTATCTTTGGGATTACATTAAAGATGAATATTCTTCTAAAGAAGAAGCATTGAAAGATTTTACGAAATGGAAGTCTGACGAGGATGCGGACTATGAAAAGATTATTGAATATGATTTGAGCAATCTTGAGCCGTTGGTTACATTCGGCTATAAACCTGATCAGGTAAAAACTGTTGCTGAAATGGAAGGTGAGAAAGTTAACCAGGTTTATATCGGGTCATGTACAAATGGAAGAATCGAAGATTTGAGAGCAGCTGCAGAAGTCTTGAAAAATAGTAAAATTAGTGATGATGTTCGTGGAATTTTATCACCTGCTACACCAAAAATTTATAATCAGGCTATGACTGAAGGTTTGTTGAAAATTTTTGCTGATGCCGGTTTCTGCATAACAAATCCGACCTGCGGAGCTTGTCTTGGAATGAGTAATGGTGTACTTGCTGAAGGCGAAAGCTGCGCTTCTACAACTAATAGAAATTTTAATGGAAGAATGGGAAAAGGCGGCATGGTTCATCTGATGAGTCCGGCTACTGCAGCAGCTACAGCTATTGCCGGTCATATTACAAATTCTAAACTTTATAAATAAGGAACTGTACCTATGAAAAAATTTGAAGGAAAAGTTTTATTTTTAGATAGATCAGATATTAATACTGATGAAATAATACCGGCAAAATATTTAACTGAAATTACTAAAGAGGCTTTGAAGCCTCATTTGTTTGAAGATTTGAACCTTGAAGGATTTAGTCCTTGCGATATTGCAGGAAAAGGTGTTGTTGTATCAAGAAATAACTTTGGTTGTGGTTCTTCAAGAGAACATGCTCCGTGGGCTATAGAACAGAATGGAATGAATGTAGTTATTGCTGAAGGTTTTGCCCGTATTTTTAGACAAAATATGTATAACTGCGGAATGCTTGCTGTAGAATTGGATAAAAGCACAATAGACATGCTGTTTAATGAATTTGCAGGTAAAGATGCATTTATTACTGTTGATACAGAAAATGGACTAATATCAATAAGTACGCCAGAAAATAGAAAAGAAATAAACTTCAGTTTAACAGGATTTGATCGTGATTTGGTCAAAGCTGGTGGCTGGGTTGATTATGTAGATAAGAAGTATTAAAAAGGAACAAGGTATTAGGTTTAAAGGAATTTTTTCCTAATACTTAGCACCTAAAACCTAATATCTAGAGATTATCATGAAAACTTCATTGGAAAATAAGTCAACAATTGATGATATCAAAAACCGTTTTGATAATGATGTAACACGTTTTACTAATCTTAAAACCGGGCAGCAGGCTGTAATTGATGCTTTATTGATGATGGAGGTTATAACTGTTGCAGCAGTAACATGTTGTCCTAATGCTAAAACTGTTCTTGATATTGGATGCGGAGCAGGAAATAATACTCTGAAACTGCTTGAAAAAATAAATCCGCTTGACTGTGACCTGGTTGATCTTAGTTCTCAAATGTTAAAAAAAGCTAAAGAAAGAATTTCAGCCGTCGAAAGTGGGAAAATTCGATTGTTTCAGTCTGACTTTAGAACAGCAGAGCTATCTAACGAAACATACGATATTATTTTAGCTGCTGCTGTACTGCATCATTTGCGTGATGATGAGGATTGGGAAAATGGTTTCCGGAAAATATATGATCTAACTGTTCATGGTGGATGTGTGTGGATTACAGATATTGTTACTCATGAAAATAATGTAATACATGAATTGATGTGGAAACGTTATGCTGAATATCTTGATGGTTTAGGAGGAGTTGAATATAGAACTAAAGTTTTTGAACACATTGATGTAGAGGATTCTCCAAGACCGCTTACATATCAACTTGAACTTTTGAAAAAAGTAGGCTTCAGGCATATAGAAGTTTTACATAAGAATTCATGTTTTGCTGCATATGGAGCAACTAAATAATTTTACCTTAAAAATTGATAACTGGTAGTAAACTGATTGAAAATGTTAATTTAAAGATTATGTTTATCGACTGCTAACCTTAAATAACTATTTGAATTTAGTATAGTTTAAGCGGTAAAAGGTACATTTGCGGGTGTAGCATAGTGGTAATGCTCCAGCTTCCCAAGCTGGCTAGGAGGGTTCGATTCCCTTCACCCGCTCCATCTGTTGTTTTTAACTAAAAATTTATTATTATGGAGCTGAGATATGGGGATTTATATTTTTATTGTTGTGATCTGTCTTTTCTTTCTGTTCTTTGGATACGGTGGAAACAATAAAATCTTTAAAGAACTCAAAAGACAAAATGAATATATTATTGCTCTTGAAACAGATAAGGATGAGCTTGAAGATAAAATAGAAAAACTTAAAAATCAGCAGACAGAAGCTCAGAAAGATATTGAGATTCTTGGACATCATTATATTGCCGATAGTATTAAATGGATTGCTCATCACTCAAAAGATATTGATGAAGCAGAGAAAAAGGTTAATGTTCTCTATACTTTTTGTGAAAAACATGGAACTACTTTTACTAAAGAACAAAAATACAAATTCCGCTATGATTTAAAACATGAAATAGCAGAGAACGCGTAACTTTTTTATTAAAAGAAGTTTATATATATAAGATTTTTTTATAATACGGTATTCTTACCGTATTTATTTTTTTAGGAACTAGAAAATTTTGGGAAATAAGAAATATGCAGGAAATGAATTATAACTTTACTGACATAGAAGCTAAATGGCAGAAATACTGGGATGAAAATAAAACATTTAAGACTGAAGATTTTTTAGATAAGCCGAAGTTTTATGCACTTGATATGTTTCCATATCCAAGTGGAGCTGGTCTTCATGTAGGGCATCCTGAAAGTTATACGGCCACAGATATTATGTGTAGATTCAAAAGAATGAATAATTTTAATGTTCTTCATCCTATGGGGTGGGATGCATTTGGACTTCCTGCAGAACAGTATGCTGTTGAAACAAATACTCATCCATCTATTACTACAAGAAAAAATATCAATGAATTTAAAAGACAGATAAAATCTCTCGGTTTTAGTTATGACTGGGACAGAGAAGTTAACACAACTGATGAGAAATATTATAAATGGACACAATGGATTTTTATACAACTTTATAAAAAAGGTTTGGCTTACATTGATGAAGTACCAGTAAACTGGTGTCCTGCTCTTGGAACTGTGCTGGCAAATGAAGAAGTCATTGACGGAAAAAGTGAGCGTGGTGGGCATGATGTAATTCGCAAACCTATGAAACAATGGATGCTTAAAATTACAGAATATGCAGAGCAGCTGCTCGAAGGATTGGATGATCTTGATTGGTCTGAAGGTCTTAAAGAAATGCAGAGAAACTGGATTGGTAAATCAACGGGAGCTAATGTTGACTTTTCTGTTGATGGAGTAGATGAAAGAATAAGAGTTTATACAACTCGTCCTGATACTCTCTTCGGAGCTACTTATATGGTGTTAGCACCTGAGCATAGTCTTGTAGAAAAAATTACAACGCCTGCTCAGAAAACTGATGTAGAAGCCTACGTAGATCATGCTGCAAAAATGAGCGAACTTGAGCGTACAGGTTTGAATAAAGATAAAACTGGTGTTTTTACTGGTGCTTATGCAATAAATCCGGTAAATGGAGATAAAATTCCAATCTGGATTGCTGATTATGTAATGGTCAGTTATGGAACAGGTGCAATAATGGCTGTTCCTGCACATGACACAAGAGACTTTGAGTTTGCTTCAAAGTTTAATATTCCAATTCGCTGTATTATTGAGCCTGATAAAAAAGAAGCAGATGCTGAAGAAATAGATATTGAAGATGTTCTTGCCGGGAAAGTTTGCTGGACAGGTAACGGTAGGATGATTCATTCTGCGAACAATGATGGTTTGGATATAAATGGTTTAGAAGTTAAAGATTCTAAAAGAAAAACTATTGATTGGTTAGAAGGTAAAGGTATTGGAAAAGGAACGATAAATTATAAGCTTAGAGATTGGCTTTTCAGTCGTCAGAGATACTGGGGTGAGCCGTTTCCTGTAATTCATATGGAAGATGGTTCTATTAGACTTGTATCTGAAAATGAACTTCCATTAACTTTGCCTGAAGTAGATAATTTTAAACCTTCAGGAACAGGTGAATCTCCATTAGCAAATGCTGGTGACTGGCTGGAATATACTGACCCTGAAACAGGGATGAAAGGCCGTAGAGAGACAAATACAATGCCGCAGTGGGCTGGGTCATGCTGGTATTATCTGCGATATATTGATGCTTTAAATGATGATGCAGCCTGGGATAAAGAGAAGGAAAAATATTGGATGCCTGTTGATCTTTATATTGGGGGTGCTGAACATGCAGTTCTTCACTTACTTTATGCAAGATTTTGGCATAAAGTTCTTTATGACTTAGGATATGTGTCAACAAGTGAACCTTTTCAAAAATTGGTAAATCAGGGGATGATTTTGGGATTATCTTATAAAGACAGACGTGGTGCGCTTGTCCCAACTGATAAAGTGGAAGCTAAGGCTGGTAAGTTTTTTAATAAAGAAACAGGTGAAGAGCTTATTGAGTTTCCAGCTAAGATGTCGAAATCATTAAAGAATGTAGTAAATCCTGATACTGTGATAAATGAATATGGTGCAGATAGTATGCGTCTCTATGAAATGTTTATGGGACCGCTTGAAGCTACAAAACCATGGAATACAGCAGGAGTAGAAGGAGTCCATCGTTTTCTTAAAAAAGCATGGAGAATGATAACTTCTGCTGAAATAAGTGATGTTAAACTATCAAGAAAACAGCTTGCTGTTCTTCATTCTACAATAAAGAAAGTTACAGAAGATACGGATACTTTGAATTTTAATACAGCAATTAGTCAGATGATGATTTTTGTTAATGAGTTCGGTAAAGAGAAAAAACTTTCAAGAGAATCAGCTGAAACTTTTGTAAAACTTCTTGCTCCGTATGCACCGCATATCTGTGAAGAAATGTGGGAAGTACTTGGACATGACAGTACAATCACCTATGAGGCATGGCCTCAGTATCAGGAAGAGTATTTAAAGGAAGATGAAGTTGAAATTTTAGTTCAGGTACTGGGAAAACCAAAAGCTAAGATTATGATGTCACCTGATGCTTCGCAGGAAGAAATGAAGGAGATTGCTCTAAATAATGAAAGAGTAGCTGAGGCTGTAAAAGGAAAAACTGTACGAAAAGTTATTTGTGTTCCAGGACGCCTTGTTAATATCGTAGCAAATTAAATTTTTTTAAAATCTTAGTCTTGACCTTGATCTTAGTCATTAGTCAATCAAAGATAGAGGTTATGACTAGGATTAAGACTAAGATTAAGACTAAGACTAAGATCATGATTGAATAACTCAGCCTTTAAAATATTCTTTCTATCTGCTTATAAAATAAAAATATTAAAGAAAAATGAAGAACATAGACTTACACATACATAGCACTGCATCTGATGGTACCTGTACACCGGCGCAGATTGTTGAGATGGCAGAAGAATTAGATTTGTCTGCTATTGCTTTAACTGACCATGATACCGTTGCTGGACTTTCAGAATTCATTGAAAGTGGAAAAAGTTCAAATGTTATTACTATTCCGGGAGTAGAAGTAGCTGTTAACTGGAATTATAAAGAACTTCACTTTTTAGGTTTGTGGATAAACGATGATTGCGATGCATTAAATACTCTACTTGAAGAAATAAGATTTAATCGTCATGCAAGAAATGATAAAATTATTGCTAAGCTTCAGGAAAATGGGTGTGATATAACTATTGATGAAGTAAAAGAAGTTGCTCATGGAGAAAGTATCGGCAGACCACACATTGCATCAGTGCTTGTAAAAAAAGGGTATTTTAAGACAGTTAAAGATGTTTTCAGTACATGTCTTGCAAGAGGCGGAACAGGATATGTTCCAAGAATACTTCCTGATCCTCAAACAGCAATTTCAGCTATACATAAAGCTGGTGGAATAGCATGCTGGGCACATCCTGTCCACAGGAATCATTCAAAGCCTAAAGATCTTCTTTCTAATCTGAAATATTTTAAAAGCCTTGGACTTGATGGCGTAGAAGCATATTATACTGAGTTTTCAGATTCTCAGCATAGAATGTTATTAAAGTATGCTGAAGATCTTGAGATGTGTGTATGTGGTGGTACTGATTTTCATGGAGATAATCAGCCTGGCATAAATTTGGGAATTGGGCGAGGCAGCTTAAATATACCTGAGGAAGTTTATTTGAATCTATTGAACTACTATAATAAATCAATTGTTTAACTGTAAAAAGTTATTAAATATTATTTTATTTATTTTGATTCCATATCTATTTTTAGAACTTTGAAAGTAGATATGGAATTTTTTTTGTTTGTAGAAGTGGAGTTGCTGTAATGGGAAGGAGGGTGTTTTTCTTATTTCATTATGGTATAAAACCCTCAAGTAATGCTTCACTCATCTTTGCGTAAAAGCATCTTTCTTTCATTGGGGAATTCACCTCTGATGTTTATAGTTGTTTTCTCCTTGTGTAAAATTCAGGCATAATCCAATAATAATTCTATTTAGACTTGAAATTTAGCTTTTAAGCAGTAATAATTAAAAAATAAAGTTGTCTAAAGTTGCCTTAAAGAGAAATGATTTGTTCTTTAAACCTTTATAGTGATATATATTGATACGGTCTTTTATTTAATTACTTAAAATTATATATATGCATTTATATTTTAGCTTTTTCTAATGAAAATCAAATTTTTTAACAGGTATTCGGGGGGTAAGCTGTAAGGCGTATTCTCTTTCAGATCCTGTAAAGTAGAAAAAATATTTACTTTTGCCGGGCAAGTCACATATAAGCCTAAAGACGAATTTAAAGTTTGTCCATTCATAATAATGAATAAACTCTTAGAATTTTTGATACTACACATAAATTCTAGCGAATGCCCATTTTTTGATATGTGATGTATCACATGAGGAAGCATTTTAAATAGGAAAAGACTAGTAAATAAGGCTATAAAATAGCAAATATATCAAATTATGGAATGATCTTTCGAAGGTCTTTTTGTTTTATTCTATAACAACCAGTTTCGGTGATTTATTAATTTTTTCTAAAAAATTAGTTTTGGGTATAATAAAGTTTATAAAATGACAATACAAAAATCTAACAATTAAACAATAATTAACATTGAAAGGGAAATTAATGAGAAAAAATCTACTTCTGTCTTTAATGACTTTATTTTACGGATTCTGTTTCACTACATACTGTAACGGTCTACCGCAACCGTCATATAAACCTGCAATGCTTCCTGGAAATATTGGTGTTTATATTGGAAAAAATGATAATAACGTTTATGCGGTCAAACTTGATACCAGTGTCAATTCTTCAGGCACTGCATTGGCTACTATAGAAAAATCTTCAAATATTTACGAAGTAAAAAGCAGTGAAGGCAATGGTCTGAGCCTTAATAATATACTGGTTGATTATTTTGTACTTATTGGTTCAGAATTATGTTTTCCAACACAGGTTACAACTACAGATCAGGCCGGAAACAATAAGACTAAAAATTGCATAGGGAAAATTAATCTGAGTCAGGGGGATACCGGCGGAACTATAACGGGAGCCTATTCTACGCAGGAAGTTCCTTTTGCTCCACACTTTTTTGTAAGATACGGAGACGGCCTTTTAAATATAAATTCTCCTACAGAAAGTAATAATACATGCTCTGCTGATTTTTTTATTAATTCAAATAACAGCTGGCAGGGAATTTGTAATTTTAAACTTTCTAATAAATGCAATAAATTACTTGGTGTTACTTATGTAGATAATGTGTCAGAAACTCCATTTATTATCATTAGCTATGTAACATACGAGTCCAGTTCAACATACTATACTTCAGGCGATGAAAAAGTTTTAAATAAACAATATGCTGATACATTATATAATGAGATATTTATGCTCCCGGATTTGGTTAAATTTGATTCGTCTACAATGACATGGGGCAAAACACACAGCACAGCTTCGACAATTAGTTCCAGTAGTTGTATTTCTAATACAGCATATACCAACTATAGCGGAATAACTACCGATAAATCTATAGACAATGATGATCCAAAGTATAACCCCTTTACGAACTGGTACATCGGAGGATTTCCAAATCACAAATCGGCAACATGTAAAAACAAAAAAGAACCGAGTGATTATACATCCAATGAAAATAAATATGGTTTATGTATAGTAGCTAATAAAATTCTTGCCAACAGTGTTACTATAGGGAGTTACACCATTAATTCTGATGCTGTATGGTCAGATAGTGGTTTTATTTCAAATGGTACTGATGTGGGAGGTGCAGCAGGTTTAAAAACAATATTTTATCCGTTTAATGTTGACAGTTCAGGCACTAAAGTTTCTTTTGGCAGCGGTGAAGATACAGGTCTAATCATACCGAATGGTTCTGTCGGAGATGATAATAATGTAGTAAGCGGACCGACTTCATATGATACATTAAGAATAATAGTTTTTGACTGTTTTTCGTCTATTTCTCAACAAAACAATATAAATACAGGATCATGTTTTACGCCTGTACTTTATTCAGGATGTGAAGGAGTTACGGGAGTTATTAATACTGGTGCTTACGGCAAATCAGCCTGGAAAAAAAATCCAAACGTTTCTACCTGGATTGCCAACAGAATTGTAAATACTTCTCCGCAAAAAGCTAAAGTTCAACATACAGCAAACACCGGCACTGCAGATAGTCCCAACATAATTCAAACACCGCCTCTTGATGGTATAATTATGGGATTCCCACCTTACCCGAAATATTGTTGGTGGTATTATACCCAGGCACAGAATCAGAAATTCTGGGGATCACATATTGCTTTATCTCTGGGAACATCGAAATCTACCGGAACTGAACATGACAGCAGCTACAACATTAACGAGTCTGAATCTGTAAGTGTATCCTTCAGTCCACCTTTCTGCAGTATAAGTGCATCTACTTCAGAAAAACAGAAGCAGAGCTGGACACATTCTAGTTCAACCGGAGTAACAGTCTCTGAAAATTATTCGCTTGACCCTAGAGCTCTCTGTACAACACCATCAATCGGTTTTGCTGTTTTTCTGAACAGTGGAATTAATTTGATAAAAACTACAATGTACAGTGGTTCAAGTATAACAGATACCACCAATATAAATTTTGGTAGTAATAGCTCTCGGGATACAGTAACAGCTTATATTCCAGCAGGAATAGCTACTTCAAGCTATGAAATAGTACCGTTTGATATGAATGATCCGGCATCAAGTACTGATTATAGAATACAATATCTATTTAAAGATTTTGCTTCTGATGTCGGAATTACAAAGGTAAATAAAACTTTAACGGGCAATGAAAAATTCGGTTTTAATAATCCGTCGGCATGGAAAACCTTCGGTGAAAATTATTCAACTGACTCTAACTGGGAAAATTGCGGAGCAGCTAAATATACAGCAAGTTCTTCTTTCGGAAGCGATGCTGCGACTTCTGGTAGTGTTAACCTTAGTAAATCCGGTTCCTCTTCAAGTTCAAGAAGTTATTCATTTGAAGTTTCTTCCAAGATTAAAGCTTCTGTAGTTACAGCAAAGTTCTCAGTTGGGGGAGGTTTCTCAAATACATATACCACTTCCTGGAGCAGTAACTGGTCAATGGGACTTACTTATGATACAGATGTTTCCCCGAGTGTGGTGCCGAATATTTCAGGAAGTTCCATTCTTTATATTCCAGGCAGTGACAGCAATTGCAATATAATAGACTGTCCGTGGATTACTGCGAATATGAGAACAGCTGGCATGGCGCCATGGCTGTTAACATACAATGTTCAGTCAACGGGACAGACAATGAATGCAGCCGGAAATCCATTGAGTATTCCCGGAGTACCTGTTAATCAGCCGGCACCGCAAGCAGGCCAGATATATGCAGGAAATAAAGTAAAAGCATCACAGAAAGCATTAGGTGGAGGAAAGGTATCCAAGTATCTGGTACTTCTTGATCCTCCGCTGCAACCGATTGATCTTCTGTATAATAAAGGTACTTATGAACTTATTATAACTAACGGTATTGATAGTAAATCTGGCGATCCTGTTTTCTATTATGTTACTAAAGACGGGATTTATAATTCTGAAAATTCAGCAGGAAAAAGCCAGCAGAACACTTACTACTGTAAAACGAATAATAGCGATAATATAAATAATTTTGTTACAAGTATATTACCTGATGGAGTGAATACCTGGACAGTAAATTTTTATAACAGTGCATCAGAAACTATTAAGTTTTACTATGATAAGACAGATAGCCAGACTGTAGTGCTGTATAATAATAAACTTTGGACTATCAGTAAAAACGGTTTAACCGAATTTTCACTAAAAGACAAAAATGGAAATCAGCTTTTTACAACAGTAAACAGTTTAATAGATATCAATAACGACTATTTTTATCTGGCAACAAATAAGGGATTGTTTTATGGTAGTGGGATTAATGATAAGCTCAAGCAGAATAAAACTGGTGAAAACGAGAATATTACAGGGTTGAGTATTATTAAAAATATTCTGTCTTTTACTGCTACAAATTCTTCCGGTACACAAACTCAATATAATATTTATACAGCGGGAAATCCAAGTGTGACAATGGCTGCCGTTCCAAAAAAAGGCGGTATTTTAAAAGGGTATAACTCTGATGGGAATTTGACGTCATACGGTACAATTCAGCAGGTACTTCCTGTTTCTAATATGTTGAGCGATTCAAAAGTGTATTTATGTTTGGTCTCAGACCAATCAGGACAGGGAAAATATTATCTTGCTACGCCATATTATCTTTGCAGTTTGAATAAAGCTCTTTCAAGTGATGGCGGTTCTGGAATGCTCCAGAACTATAGTGCTCTGTTACTATCAGATAATGTCGTAAAAGCATGTAATACAACAACAGCGCAGCAGAACGCAAAAACTATCTGTTCTGATTCGAATCCAATGGCAATTTTTACTGCTAATGTGCTTTCAAACAACACTGTAAGCAATAAAAAGCTGGGATTAGTATTTTATTATTCATCCGAAGGCAATTTCCTTCTGGCTCAATCATCAATTAAGGATAGTGATGGCAACACTGATGTTAATACTTATTTAATTACTAAAGGTTTTATAGAAAACCAGATTGTTTATACCAGTTTAATAAATTCGTCAAATGAACCTTTAATTGATTTTGAAATACAGAATAACTGTATCGCTTATAAGGATGGAATACTTTATATCGCAAACGGACAGAATATTTATGCTTATATTGTAGGAGAACATAACATCTGGAAGTTTGGGAATAAAGCTTTTTATAAGGCTGATTCCAGTATTAATGAGTTAGCAATAGACAGTACAGATATGACGATGTTAACTGCATCCTTGAGTAATAAGTCTTCAGTAAATTTTAATCTCTTAATTACAACAGGGCAGGGCACTCAAAATACTTCCAGTCTGAGTACTATACAAAATGATATATGGGAGTTTCAGTTTTTCCCGCAATTTGGAATTCTTCAGTTGGCAACAAACGACTCTCTTGATTCACCATCCAATGGTGTAGGAAATCCATTTGTAGCCGAAGGTGTTTCAATGTTCAGTCCGCCTTCTAAAACCGCTACCGGAGAACCTTTAAGAAACAAAGTTTTTCTAGCTGAAAATATAGCTGATACTTCTCAATCATCTATGGCTCAATATACTGTTAATTATCAGAAGTATTATGTAACTAATGACAGTGACAGCACTCTTTCAGGTTATTATTACAATACGATTATGCCTATAATCTTAAGTGAAGGCTATTATTCTGCAATTATGCTGACGGCAGAGAACAGCAGTAATGATATATCCACAAATGTGCTGTTGAATTCTTCTGTCCCTATTAATTCATTTTTTGTGTATAACAATTATATTTATATTAATTATTACAGGCTTAATCAGAATACAGTTTATGTATACAGTTATAACAAAAACGAGCCGAGTGAACTGGTTGCCAGTTATACTCCTGCAGCTGATGTAAACCCAAATGTTATTAACTATATGCAAATGACAGACAGTTCAGCTTCAGGAAGCTACAGTATTAATCAGAAATCGTATACTAATAGTAAAGGCAAGGCTAATAACGGGTCAAATCAAAACTATTATTCTAAAGCAAAGGCAGTTACAGACGGATATAATAATATTCAGTCAGGCTCAGGAAATCTACCCGTTGGTAATCCTGAATCATGGGACGAAATTGTTACAGATCAATCTACGGCTTCAGTTACAACATTCAGAGCTGATTCAATCAACAACCAGCCGGCAGGCGGTTTTGAACATGATGCCTTTGTAATTCAGGATTCCATCTCACTAGCTGAACAGTTTCCAATGATATTTGAAAACACAAATCATACTAATCTTTATCTAGTTTTAACAACTGACGGTAATCTGTTCTTTTGGTCAAATCAATATGATACACTGGGCTCAGGATCTTTAGTTTACCAAAATAATGGAACTCCATGTACTTCAATAGCATACAATTCTGAATCAGATACGATAAATGCTATTATAGGAGTAAATACAGTTGAATTCAGTGTATCTGTAAATTCAGCTGATGCTGTTACCTTAAATGTCAATTTACCTAAAGGCAGCAGTCTTAATGTTGCAAGTGATTTAAGGCTGGACAAAAATGGTTCATTTGGAACTTCTGAATATCAGTTAAATGAAAGCGATATTTATAATTTTAATCCTAAAAATAAATCCTCTGAATACACAATAACTACAGAAACTCACATATTTATGAGAGAATCAGGCCTATATGCATATCTTACTGATGATGGTAATGTCTGGATCAGTGATAGAAGCCTGAAATGTTGGTATTGTGTTTATGACTCAAGCGCCAATAATAAAGTAAAAGCAGTAAGTCTCGAATATTTATCATTTAATAACAGGGATTTAGGCGTTAAAGCTAATTTCAGTTACAGTTATTTAGTTGTTAATCTAGCTAATGATGTTGATGGTGTTAACAGTTTTAAATTATTCCCTAAACTAGTTTTTTTTAAACAATTGACTTATCAGGCTGAAACAATATACCAGTTTTTATCGGATGTACATTTTGTAAAACCGTTCAATTATAGCTGGCTTTACAACAGTAGTAACTGGAATTCTTCTTTTTCTACAGGAATAAATAAAGACATTTTCAGTGCTGTTGCAAATTACAAAGGATTTCAGGCTGCTGACGGAAGTGGATATTATCAGGCTATAAAACCAGGAGGCACTTTAAATAATCTAAATAAACATATAGTCGCTTCAGGTTTAAGTACTGAATATCAAGGATATTACATCAAACAAAAGGCTTCTAACAGTGATGATGTTTATTATTCAGAGCTCGAATGTGTGCCTGCGGGAAGTGTGTTAACTTTCTCTGAGAATAGTTACCTGTATAATGAAGAATATCAGGTATTCTCATGCGAGGGTGGATTGTATTATCTATCTCTTGTATCTGAAACTCCAAAAGGACCATATTTAAAATCTAATATTTACAATAAAATTACTTTTAATATAAGTGAGAAATATTTAACAAAAATCTTCATGCTTAATGATGGACATATATATAAGTTGATATCAGGAACCGCTCCTTCTACCGACACATATTATGGGCCTACTTATCCTTTGACTGAAAGCAATTGGCCGTTTATGAAAGATAATTATGAAGCACCATACTATACAAAGGATTTTACTGTTGACACAAAAAGTCAGAGCGGCAGTTTATATGATTGGAATGATACTTTCTATATTTATTCTATTAATAACGGTACTAATTACGGATACTATAATCCTGTTGGCAAATATAGTTTTGTAACCTCTCAAATAATTAACAGTGAATATTATACGAAAGACTTTACTGTTGATGGAAACTCTATGACAGGTTCGTTATATGAATATAACTCAGGATATTATATTTATTCAATAAATAATGGAGCTGATTACGGCTATTATAACGTAAAAAGCGGAAAGTTGTTTACTGTGCCGAAAAATGATAAATTAAAAGGCTTTACCAAGAGTTTTACTGTTAATGGAAATACTGTGAAAGGTTCTATCTGCGGCTATGAAGATGGTAATTTAATTTATTCAATAAATAATGGAGCAGGTTATGGATATTATAGTCCTACAACTGAAGCTGAATTTACCGCTCCTGAATTGTTGAATGCTAAGTCAATAACTGTTTTATCTGCCAATAATCTTGGGCAGCAGCTTATAAAAATAGTGGATAATTCTGATAATACCTATTACTACAGTTTGAAAAATAATATTTTCTTTAATCATTATCAGGTTGATGATACAATTAATATTACGGCTAAATCAGGTAAACTGGGAACTATAGAAGATGGCACTTCCGTGAAAATTCTGGATTCTGTAATTCCGGCAAACGGGTATCCGTTATATCTGACAGACAGCGGTTATGTATTCACGCAGGATTTGACAGCTTCAGGATACAAATCAAATGCCGGACAGGATGACAATAATTTTGATCTGTACTGTATTTTTGATATAAAAAACTATGCCAAAACAAAATATACTGCACCAACAGGTTTAAGTTACGATAGCTCTACCGGCCTTATATCGTTTACCGGGGGGAGCACAGGCTTGCCTCAGATTATTACGATCGGTTCTGGAGGAAATATTGAGAACTGTTTCGGAACTGCTGTTATAAATAAGTCAGGTGATAATGTCTATGAACATACGGGAGTTAGCATAGATTATAATATGAAAGATGATTCTGATATAATTCTGTTTATTTATCCAAATAGTAATATAAGCATGATGTCAAACAATGTTTGTACTTTTCCTGTTAAGATACCACAAAAATTTTTCGAATTGAATATTTATATGATTGTGAATGAGAGTAATTGGAAAAATGTTACTACTTCGAATAATATTGCTTATTTCTTTAATGTATTAGGTGATGATTGTACAGAATGGAAAACGTCAGAGAATGGTGAGATGATATCATCTTGGAATTCCAGTAATTTATACTGTTTATTTAATGGAAAAATAACTGATAATGTGATTAAAAATGGCAGTCAATTGTATCTTAATAAAGAAACAAAAGATATTTATCCAACTAAAGGTCATTGTACAAATATGTATATTCAGAATTGGAAGGAGAAAAAATCTGAAATAAATGTTTATAATTTAACATATTCAAATATAACGGCATATAGCTCAGGAAGTTCCGATTACGAAATATATATAGGAGACAATAGTGATGGAGTTTCTGTAGGAACTCTTGATTCAAGCTTAAGTGACGCTGCATTAGTTTATTGTCAGGAACAATGGGATATAAAAGTATACCTGACATCTGATGGAAAATATATATTTACATCTAATGATAAAAATCTATCATCAAAATACGATTTTTCTAAGAATTATCCGAACGGATTTGCATTCGGTATGATAGGTAATATAGGGTATTCTTCTTCAGATATCAGTTTTACCGATCCGGAATATTATATAATGACAGTAAAGAATGGATCATTCTATGATATCCTGCTGTGTGTTGATGGCCAAATTGTAACATTGGTGCAAAATTCTCTGTATAACCTTCAGTATTTTGATGTTACGACAATGTCGTACCAGGATTTTTCTGGAAATATTTTTTCTGCTACTGACTCTTCTAATGCACATTATCCAGCTTTATCAATTTCTATTAATGGTACAGATGTTGAACCGATAGAAATTCTTTCAAATGGAGATATCAAAATAGGTATAGACGGAACAATGACAAAAGTTGGTACTTTTTCCGGTTCATCACAAGGTGGTAGCATCTAGAGAACCCGTTTCCTAAAATACTGCAGTTGTTTTTGAAGATTTATATGCGATGCAGCTAAGTGAAGCTTTCTACAGTAATCCGACGCTAGCGAACAGATAAGTCTTCAAAATCAACTGATGGTATAATGTTTGTCAGCTTAAGACTTTAAAATGAAGAATGGTTATTAGGAGCTATAGTACAAATATCATTGTTGGTGAGCAATAATGCTAAGCGTACTGGAGACACTCGAAAATGCATTGTGATTAACACCCGACCAACTGATTGAGTGCAGGCGAAATTCACCAACTTGGAGAAAAAATAAAGTAGTTGATTCTATTGAGAAATATTGTAAAATTGTTTCATTAAAAACTGGACAAACCACATATCTATCTGCAGAAATGGGGGCACTACAAACATTTAATGTTAATTCCCCTCCCTTTTGTTCAAAAGTATGTTTGACTGACCACTCTATAATCTTTTGTAAAAATACAGACAAACAACTTCTAACTCATTTTCTTGACATTTAAAATACTTCGTATACTATAAATACCATGCTTTTTGTTTTTATGCTGAATATTAATAATCAAGTAATAATAACAAATAAAGAATTATATAGTATACTAAGTAATATAAGAATAATTAAAAAAGGGAAATGATGTCAGGTAAAGCTATCAAAGGAGACAAGAAAAGAAAAAAGAAGTTCTTTAAAAGAGAAGGTGTTTTTATTATATCACTGATAATTTCAGTTTTAGTTTTGATTGCCAGTTTATTCTTTGAAAAAACGTTTACAAATAAATGTAATGAAATATTGGCAGTACTTGTCGATAATTTTGGATGGTTCTATTTACTTGGAGTTGCGTTGATTGTAGCTGCAATAATTTATTTGTTCTTTTCTAGATATGGGGATATTAAACTTGGCCCTGATGATTCAGAACCTGATTTTAGCTTTTTTTCCTGGATAGCAATGTTATTTGCTGCAGGAATGGGTATTGGACTTGTGTTTTGGGGGACTGCTGAACCTTTGGATATATATATGAGACCTCCATATGGAATAGAACCATCAAGTAAAGCATCACTCATCTTTGCGTTAAAAGCGTCTTTCTTTCATTGGGGAATTCATCCCTGGTGTATATATTCAATACTTGGAGTAATTCTTGCTTATGTTCAGTTTAGAAAGAAGGAGAGAGGATTGATAAGTAGAGTTTTTCTGCCGGTTTTTGGACGCAAATTGGTAAAAGGGTGGTTAGGAAAGCTGATTGATGTATCAACAGTTGTTGCAACTGTTGCTGGATTGATTACATCTCTTGGATTAGGTACTTTACAAATTAGTCGAGGATTGCATTATCTCTATGGTTGGCCATTAAATAATTTACTGATTTTCTTAATTATTCTTATAATTACAATTCTGTATCTTGCATCAGCCATTTTTGGTCTTGATAAAGGAATAAAAAATTTATCAAACTTTAATCTTATTGTAGCTCTTATTTTATTAGTTTCTATAATTATTATTGGACCTACAGTTGCTGTCTTTAATTCCTTAACAGCAGGTTTGGGGGAATACCTAAATAATTTTGTTGACCTAACATTGAAAATAGGTCCGTTAAAAACAGGTTCATGGACTGCTAAATGGACAATATTTATGTGGGCAACATGGATTGCCTGGGCACCGTTTGTCGCTACATTTATTGCTAGAGTTTCTAGAGGGAGAACAATAAAGGAGTTTGTTATGGCAGTTGTTCTTGTCCCATCAATTATAGGATTTATCTGGTTTTCTTCTTTTGGAATATTGGGAATAAATGTTGCTGATAAAGTAGGATTAGAATCAGTAAAGGATCCGGCATTGACACTGTTTATTGTGCTTAAACAGTATCCATTCGGGGGACTGATCTCAGGATTAGCTATTATTTTATTGACTACTTTTTTTATTACATCTGCTGATTCGGCCGTTTTTGTTTTAGGGATACTTACTTCAAATGGAAATTTAAATCCTAAGATATTTAAAAAAGTGGTTTGGGGGCTGATAATTTCATCTCTTTCCTTCTTTATACTCAGGGCTGGTGGCCTTGATCTTGTTAAAGCGATTTCGATTATAGGTGCTTTCCCTTTTCTTATTTTCTTGTTAATTGCTATTATTGCATTGTTAAGACACTTCTATCTCGATAGAAAAATAGTTAAAAAACGTATGTTTCAGAGAATGATTTATGATGAAAAAACAATTAAAGATATTGAAAATATTTAACTGAAAGTTTACTACTTTAACAAGTTAGCAATTTAAAAAATATTGAAGATTGATAATTTGTTTAACCTCATAAATATAAATATTGTATTAATCCCAATATTAGAATATACTTACTAATATCTCTTTCATATTGAAACCTAAACATATGTTAACTGGAAATAGTATAATGATTCTTTTTAGAAAAAGGGCTGTTTTATATGCAATAACTTTGATTTTTTGTTTTTCTTCATACTTGAATTCAGCAGATTTAAAAAGAAGTAAGCGTGAACAGTTAAGAGCGCTGGGAATATCGTTTAAGGTCTTTGATGGATTTGAAAGTAGGCCTATAAGCTTTCCTGATATATTGACCAATAGAACTACCAAAGTAAAATATTATAAGGAAGAGGATATTTGGCATTATAAGCAGTTTGCTGCTAAATGGAGTGATGATATTTCAAGTATTGAAGTGTTTGAAATGCTTTACCCTCCTCCAAAAAACTTAAAAGGTTATATCACAGAGCTGGAGACATCAAAAAAATACCGTAATAGCTCTAAAAGTATATTATGGCCAAAACAGAAAGAAATTAACTGGCTCGAAGTTTTTATTGGTAAAGCTATTGGTAAAGAGAAACCGGCATTAAAAAATAGATATGGAACAAAAATAGAGTATTTTCCTATTCAGGATCAAAGATTTTTCTATGGGCTATTTGTTGTTTCAAATGAAAAATATCTAGGTAAAAACATTGTATTCTTATATAAAATTCAATCATCGTTATCAAAAAAAGAGGTGATGAGAGCAATCTTTTCATCTATTAAAAGTGTTAGATTTTATAAGAAAATATCAAGTAAAGATAAAAATGGTTCATCAATAAAAAGCTCATATGAGGAAAGCAAAGAAAGAGTAGAAAGAAGTATAAAAAACCTTAAGGATTGGTGGGGAGTTAGTTCAAAAAACTTTTTTATCATTACAAATTATCCTAAAAGCTCTAAAAGTTTTATAAAAAAAATAAAAAATGAGCTGGAAAAATATCAGGACATATATAAAAGCTACTATAAGCAGTCGGGGCCTCCAAAAGAAATGAATGTTGCAAGAATTTTTAATGAACGTGATGACTATATCGCATATGTCGGCAAAGATAAAGAATTCTCGGCAGGTTTATGGATGCCTTCTAAAAAAGAACTTGTAATTTCTCAGGTGCCAAGAGGTAGCAAAGATTATCAAACATCGGAACAGATTAAGACAATTCGACATGAAGGATTTCATCAATATATACATTATACTCTTGATGAAGTACAGACAAGTGTGTGGTTTAATGAAGGAAATGCAGTGTTTTTTGAAGGTGTTACTAAAAGAGGCAATATACTTAAACTTGAACCTTCAAATTATCTGTCCCGTGTAAAAGAACTGATTAAGAAGCCAATAAATATTGATAGTATGCTAAAGATGGATTATAAACAATTTTATGCTGGAGACGGGAGCAAAGAAGGTACAGTAAATAATTATGCTTTGGCCTGGGGAATAGTATACTTTTTGCATAAAGCGGCTCCAAGAGTTAAACGGACGAAAAAACATGATTATACTAAGATATTAAAAAAGTATTTTTACTATATGAGAAAAACTCAATCTAAAGATCAAGCTACAGAACTTGCCTGGAAAAATATTGATATGAAAGAATTTGAAAAGGATTTCATTGATTATTATAAGAATTTGAAGTAGATGAGAATAAAAGAACATTTCATAAAAATTATTGCCTATGCAATTCCAGCTTTAATTGTCATAGTTGGTTTGGTTATTATCCTTGGAAGAGTAAAGCATAATGATATTTCTATCAACAAGGTTGATGTTAATAATCAATCGTTTTCTCCTAATTACAGAAGCTATCCCATAATGGGGACCTGGGCTGAAGTTACACTATATGGTAATTCAGAAAATTTAAATTTTGCACAGGATGAAATTTATAAAGCTTTTGAAAAAATTAATGATATATGCAATAGGTTTGAATCTGATAGTGAGTTGTCAAAATTAAATTCGTCAGCTGCAGATAAACCGTTTAATTGTAGTCCATTATTTTGGGATATTCTTTTAAATGCAAAATATTTTTACAAACTGTCAAATGGCGCTTTTGATGTAACAATTACTCCACTGATGAAATTGTGGGGGTTTTATCGGAAGCAGAATAAAATTCCTTCAGAATATGAGATAAAAATCTGCCTAGAGAATGTTGGTTTAGACAAAGTTGTTTTTGATGAAAGTAAAAGAACTGTGTTTTTTAAAAGAAAAGGATTACAAATAGATCTTGGCGGTATTGCAAAAGGATATGCAGTTGATTATGCTTTCAAGACTATAAAAAAATATAAAATAGAGGCCGGAGTAATAAATCTTGGCGGCAATATTCGTTTTTTTCCAAAGCCTCCTCCTGAAAAAGAATTTTACTCAGTTGGAGTTAGAAATCCATTTCAAAAAACTAAATTGATGAATGGGGTCCTTCATCTTATTAATCAGAGCTTAGCGACCAGTGGTGATTATGAAAGATTTATTATTTTAAATGGTCAGCGCTATGCTCATATTATCAATCCCAAAACAGGTTATCCTGTTAAAGATATGGTCTCAGTAACAGTTATTTCCGATTCTGCATTATGCTGTGATGCACTGTCTACGTCTGTATTTTTAAATGGTAAAAACTTTGCAGAAAAGATAAATAAAAAATATCCTGGTATTCAATTTTTGATCGTAAAAGGATATCATGATAATTCTGATTCAGTTGAAATATATAAAATAGGTAAAGCCTGGTCTGAAATAGCACTTAAGAGTATTTATTAATGAAATAATAAGTCGACTTATTACGTTGTAAAACAAGAGTCAATATCTATCAGGCAAAATTTAGAAAGCTATATTGGTAGCGGAAACAGAGCAAAGCGCATCTCTTTATTTTGAACTCAATACTGATATGCTTGCTTTGTTAAAACCGAAATAGCCTGTGTTTCATAACTACATCTAAAGTTTAGCTTTATTCTGCCAGATTTATTCCTGAATTTACTTTTGATGAATTTACAGCTGTATTGTTAACTGAGTTCCCTCTATTAATGAGTGTTGAAGATTTAACAGTAACGTTGCCACTTCCTCTTCTACTGCTTTTAAAATTTTGGGTTTGTCTGTTATTCAAACTTTCATTTTTTCTTAATCTATTGAAACTATTGTTAACCTGTTGCTGAGATGAAGGTCGCTTTTTAAGCCTACTTCTATTTTGAAAATTTTGAGCAAAACTATTATTGCTTGAAGATTTTGACATAGCATGACTTGATGTACTTATCAGCCTTTGTGATCTATTAATATTTACACTGCTTCTTAATTCATTATTTCTGGCAATACTATCAGTTTTAACAGCCTTGATGTCATTACCACTTCGTAATATAGGTTCTGTATTAACACTTCTTGAATCTCTAGCAGTTGCAATGCTATCAGTTTTAACAGCCTTGATGTCATTACCACTTCGTAATATAGGTTCTGTATTAACACTTCTTGAATCTCTAGCAGTTGCAATGCTATCAGTTTTAACAGCCTTGATGTCATTACCACTTCGTAATATAGGTTCTGTATTAACACTTCTTGAATCTCTAGTAGTTGCAATGCTATCAGTTTTAACAGCGAAAGCATTAAGATTGAAATAAAAAAGTATCATAAGTATTAATAAGAAGACAGATCTTTTGTTTATTATTTTATACTCTTTCATTATAATTTCCTCTCTTATGCATGTGGATTTTTAAGGGTGATAAACATCAATGAGTTATTATATAGTAGATATTATATATTGCACCATTTTTTGTTGATATTGTTTTTTAAAAAAGAAAGTTAATAGAAAATTTACCATAATGATATAAGTTATAACCTTGGTAATAAATTATTAAATCAGATGAAATCTGTAAAAGATTATAATATTAAGGATCGATATGAATAGTAAACTTGAAATGGACACACTTGTCTCCCTCTGCAAAAGAAGAGGTTTTATTTTTCAAAGTTCAGAAATTTATGGTGGAATTAACGGCTTTTGGAATTATGGACCATATGGCACAGCAATGAAAAGAGCTGTGGAAAAACTTTGGTGGAATGAAATGGTGGAAACCAGGGGAAACGTTGAAGGACTTGATTCCACTGTTATATGTAATCCGAAAGTATGGAAAGCTTCAGGTCATCTGGACAAATTTGGCGATCTTATGACAGATTGTAAAGAGTGTAAAACAAGACACCGTGTTGATCAAATGGAAGATCCATCTACATGTCCAAATTGCGGATCAAAGAATTTGACAGAGCCTCGAGAATTCAATTTAATGATGAAAACTTATGTAGGGCCTGTTTCTGATGAGGACCATGTTGCTTATCTCAGAGCTGAAACTTGCCAGCCTATTTTTACAGATTTTCATAGTGTAAGAATTGCTACAAGACAAAAAATGCCTTTTGGTATTGCTCAGATAGGTAAAGCATTTCGAAATGAAATAAATCCACGTAATTTTATTTTTAGATCCAGAGAATTCTCTCAGATGGAAATGGAATTTTTCTGTTTTGACGAAGAAGCTATGGAATGGTATAATTTCTGGAAAGATCAGAGAATAAAATATTATTATGACAAGCTTGAATTTACAGAAGATGAGCTGAGAATTCATGATCATGATACATTAGCTCACTATGCTAAAGCTGCTCTTGATATAGAGTTTAAATTCCCATTTGGATGGGGTGAGCTTGAAGGAGTTCATCATCGTGGAACCTGGGATATGTCAAGGCATCAGGAATATTCTGGTGAATCCATGGAATATTTTGATCAGGAAAATAACCGTAAAGTTATCCCTACTGTTATTGAAACATCTGTAGGTGTTGACAGAACTATGCTTGCAATATTATGCCATGCTTATGATGAAGATACTGCAGAAACTAAGAAAGAAGGTAAAAAAGCTGATGTTAGAACTGTTCTTAGGATTCCGGCGATTGTAGCACCTGTTCAAGCTGCTGTATTACCTTTATCTAAAAAACTATCAGAGAAAGCTGAAAATATTTTTAAAGATATTCGTAGACGTTATCGATCTGAGTTTGATGTTACAGGAAGTATTGGGAAACGTTATAGAAGACAGGACGAAATTGGAACCCCTTACTGTGTAACAGTTGATTTTGATACAATGGAAGATAACACTGTTACTGTTAGAAGCAGAGATGCTATGACGCAGGAAAGAGTAAGTGCAGATCAGTTGATAGCTTATTTTGATGACAAGTTACTTATGTAATTGTAAAATAATTAACTGTCTATTAAGAAGAAGGTTAATGATTTAAAAAAGGAGTCTTACATGAAATGCCCCAGATGTGATGTTGACTTTGTTGTTGAAGATATTGAGGGAGTAAAAGTTAATTTTTGTCCGAAATGCGAAGGTCGATTTTTGCATAAAGGAGAATTAAAAAAGATAACACATCCTACACGGGGAGATGTTGAATATTCATCTCTGGAAGATATTGATGAGAGCAGAGTGTCAGAGCTTTGTTGTCCTGAGTGTGTAACAGAAAAAATGATTGACGTAAATTTTGCTACATATTCTAATATTGTAATGAAGTATTGTAAGAAATGTTCAGGAATTTGGCTGGATAAGGGTGAGCTTGCTCAAATTAATGCTGAAATAGATAAATTAAATAAAGAAGAGAGTCCGTGGGAATACTCTTTTAGAATTTTTCTATCTAAACTCCCTTTTTAAAATAAAAATCTGAAATAGCTTAGGTTTTATTTAATTGTTTTAAATGACATAAAAAATTGTAATTGTATTATAGTAAATCTGTTACAGTGTGTTGTATGCGTAAGTTATTTGCGGTTTTTCAAGAATATAAATAACAAAAACAGGTATTGCATACTTGAAACTTATAGAATATAATATAAATTCAAAGGTTCATTCTTCGGACACTGAAAGGTGTTAAGTTTAAGCGGACATTTCAAATGTTTTTGCTTTTGTTTTAGGAATGAAAAATATTATTAATTTTAATTAAGGAGAAATTAAAATGGCAGCTAAAGTTGATCCAGAAAAATGCACAGGTTGTGAAAGCTGTGTAAGCGCATGTCCTGTTGAAGCAATTTCAATGGTTGATGACAAAGCTAAAGTTTCTGACGAATGTATCGACTGTGGTGCTTGCGTTGACGAATGCCCACTCGAAGCAATTGCTATGGAATAAGCTTTTTGTTTAAAGCAGAGTTTTAAAACTCTGCTTATTTTTTATCATACCTAGAATAAATATTTTAGAAATATAAGCAATTATTCGAATTAGATTTCAGCGAAATCTACCAAAAAAGGTTGAGTTTTCGAAATATCTAATTAAAAACTGAATTAGGTTTTATCGCATATAGCCAAAAACTAAAATACTTTCGGTATAATTCTTCCTTTATTAATTTTTATCTATTAACAACTAATAACCGCTAAAATATCAGGATTATTTTTGAAAAAGAACGTAGTTGAGCATCAAAGGGTAACTCTTTCGAAATTAAGTGCTGGTGTTGAAGCACAGATACTTGAGCTGACTGGTGGTAGAGCTTTTCGAAGCAAGGCGTTTGGGCTAGGTTTGAAAACAGGCGCAAGGTTAATAGTTAAAAAAACTTCTTACTCTGCAAATGGTTGTTTGATAATTGCATTAGGTGATTTGCGAGTTGTAATTGGACGTGGAATAGCTGATAAAATAATTGTTTCTACTGAATTCTCAGAAAGCCTAACTTAAATTTACTAGAAATACTGTCTTATTTTTTCATTTACTGTTGTCCTGAATTATTAATTAAACTAACATTATATTAGTTATATCTTTATGTAATCAGTTCTTGAAAAGAAATTACTTATACCTTTTTTAAATATATATGTATTATTTGGAGTTACTTGTATACACTGGATGATGTACTTAAATTCCTTGATTTTATTGATTTGGAGGAGATATGAGACGTCAAGTATTAATATGCTTACTTTTATTACTGACTATTCATTGTTATTCTAGCGAAAATAAAAAAGAAAGAAAAACTATAATAGTTAATAATATTATCTTACCGAAAACAGAAACTTCTTACATGGAAGTTAGACATATAGTTCTTCAGGGGACAAATACAGAAATAGGTTGTGCTATCGGTGAAATAGCGCAGACATGGTTAAAATTAGTTCCTAATAAATATACTAACATGTTGTATGCTAAGGCTAGAAACAAATATATGCTTAATAACTATCCTTTTCTCTATAGCAGAATGATTGGTGTGGGGAATGCTTATAATGTTCCTTTTAATAATACATTGTTTGATCTTAGCTCATTGCCTTATGCTTTAAATGCTTATAGTTGTACTGCAGTAAAATTCCCTTCAAATATTATGAAGAATAATTGTGAAATGATAGTAAGAAATAATGGAAGCTATTTAAGTTCCTGGGATGATATGTTTGGATCTGTATTAGCTACAAATTCTTTGCAGTTATTTGCAAAAAATTTTGTGATGGAAATTTATCCTAATATTGGTTATTCATCTATAACTTTTGGCTCTTTTGATCTTCTTAACGGAGTTTTTGATGGTTTAAATTCGGCAGGTTTATATGTAGGTTGTATGGTCGTGGATAATGCGGCAGTCAGGTACGATTATTCTTCCGGAGGAAAGATGACTGGATTAACGATGTTGCAGGCTGCGCATCAAATCTTAGATACCTGTTCAACTGTTGAAGAAGCAAAAGTGTTGCTGTTGAGCTCAAAAGTATCAAATGTTTTGGTTGGAATTCACATGCTGGTTGCAGATAAAGAAGGAAATTCATTTATCTTTGAACAGTCAAGTGAAACAGAAAAAGCACAGTTTACAAGCAGTTATGAAAAAACTCAAATTATGACTAACTTTAATTCTTATATATATCCTAATCAAAGCCATTTTCCTAAATCATATGAAAAGCAAACTGAGAATCCATTTTGCAGATATGATATTCTGAGTGATGAAATTAATAAAAAACAGGAGAAAAAGCTAACACAGGATGATATATGGGATATGATGAGTAAAGTTTACATTAACTGTATAAAAACACCCGAAGGTTTTAAGTATGAAATACCATTTAGAACATTATGGAAAGTTATGATAAATCAGGATACCTTAGAATGTAAAATTATTTTCTACCTTAATGATAAACAAAACGAGAAAGGCCGCTTAGAGCTTAACTTTTCAAAGCCTTTTAAATTCAAACTCGGAAAATTAAAGAAAAAGATAAAAAAACCTTCTCAGGTTCAAAATATATAAAAACTGTTTCTATTCAAGCTTTTTTAACCAGTAATTTATTTGCTTCTTTACCTGTTCTGTTGCTGTAGCTCCAACTATATTACGTTTTTCAATACTGTTTTCAGGAATGAAAAGATTTAAAAATTCGTCATTAGCTTCCGGTATTGAAATTTTCATTTCTTTAAGGGTTAGAGTATTAAGTGGACGTTTATTGTCATTACACCATTTTACCAAAGATCCCACGCGATGATGAGCTGTTCTGAAAGGTACCCCAAGCTCTACAAGTTTTTCAGCAAGATCAGTTGCCATTAAGGCTGGATCTTCAGCGGCTTTCTTGGTGTTTTTGGTTTTAGCTTTCATTGTTGCAATCATGGGAGGAAAAACTGATAATATTTTTTGAACAGTATCTATTGCATCAAATACAGGTTCTTTATCTTCCTGTAGATCTCTGTTATAAGTCATTGGTAAGCCTTTAAGAAGTGTAAGCAATGAAATAAGATCTCCAAAGACACGGGCAGTTTTTCCTCTTGAAAGTTCTGCAATATCCGGATTTTTCTTTTGAGGCATAATGCTTGAGCCTGTACAGAAGGCATCTGAAAGTTCAATAAAGTCGAATTCTGTTGAACTCCAAAGAATAATATCTTCTGATAATCTGGATACATGCATAGCAAAAATTGATAATGCGCTTAAAAGTTCACATGCAAAATCTCTATCTGCAACTGAATCCATACTGTTTCTTGAAATTTCAGGAAAGTCTAAAAGCTTTGCTGTAATTTCCCTTTTGATTGGCAATGTGGTTCCCGCCATTGCCGCTGAACCTAGAGGCATTACATTCAGTCGCTTTCTGCAGTCTGTCAATCTTCCAATATCCCTGTCAAACATTTCAACAAATGCCAGTAATTGATGTGCGAACAGTATTGGCTGTGCTCTTTGGAGATGAGTGTAGCCGGGCATTACTGTTGATGTATTTAAACTTGCCTGTTCGGTTAAAGCTCTTTGAAAGTTCTTTATTCCTTCAATTATATCTAGAATTTTATCTCTTAAATAAAGACGTATATCTAAAGCTATTTGATCGTTTCTGCTTCTGGCAGAATGTAGTCTTGCTCCTTCATCTCCGATTTTCTCTATTAAAGCATTTTCAACATGCATATGAATATCTTCAAGCTTAGGAGTAAATTCAAAGTTTCCATTATCTATGTTCTCTTCTATCTGTTTTAAGCCTGAAATAATCTGTTCCGCTGATTCTTTAGGAATAATACCTGTCTCAGCAAGCATTGAAGCATGAGCAATACTTCCTTGGATATCGTATTTGTATAATCGTTGATCAAAAGAAATTGATTCTGAAAATTCTGTAAGCGCTTTATCCGGTTTACTGCTGAAACGTCCATCCCAAAGTGCCATATCTATACCTCATATTTTATGAATAAATAAATGATATTGAAATAAGGTAGGGGCAGCTGTCCTTAGCTGACCGCTTCCATAATATTGAATAGGTAGTTTATGCGTGTAATACACTAAGAACGGCGATCTGAGAACAGATCCGCACTTATCCAAAAAACTTATTTCTATAGTATATGAATAACTAACCTAAAAAAAGGCACAGTTAGATTCTAACTGTGCAAAATTGAAAACTTATTTTAATTATCGGCTTTCTAAATATAAATGCCTGTACTTTATGAAATAATTTAAACCTGAAAAGAAAGTAATTGCTGCAACTATTCCCATTGCTATAAACCAGAAAACGAGAACAATACCCCTAAGCGGTAGAATATTTATCCATATAAATCCGCCAAAACAGAAAAAAGCCATTTGAGTTGCTGTTTTAATTTTTCCGTATTTATCTGCAGCTATAACTTCTCCTTTTGCTGCTGCAAGAGATCTTAAACCGGTAACCAGAAATTCTCTTGCTAAAACAACAACAACGATCCAGCCTGGAAGCATTGATTGATGTGTATAGGGATTAATCGTATCTACAAAAATAATAAAAATTGTCATAACAAAGATTTTATCGGCAAGCGGGTCAATTAATTTTCCAAAATCACTGACAAGGTTGTATTTCCTTGCAATTTGCCCATCTAGCAAATCTGTATAGGCCGCAATTACTGTTAAAACAGCTGCAATTATTTGTATTGTTAATGCAATTGAGTAAGGAAACAAGTGGTAAATATTAGCTAAAATTAAAACAATAAATACAAGAATAATCCTTGTTACAGTAATTTTATTAGGTAAATTCATTTTTTAGTTTCTCTTAGCTTAGTGCTTTTTGGGGTTAAAAACTATATTATGTATTATCAACTGTTTTATAACATATTTACAATAATAGGCAATAAACTAAATTTCAATGCCTGTAAGTTCAAATTCAGTAGCACTCATAACTTTTATATCTATTAAGGCGCCTTCAGATAAATCATTATTACTTTTTATGATAACCGTATTATCAATTTCAGGAGAATCCATGTAGGTTCTACCGATAATATTTTCGCCTTCAACTGTGTCTATGATAACTTCAAATTTATGACCGACAAGATTGTTATTAAGCTCCAGTGAATTTTGCTGATGTATGCTGTATAAATCTTCAGCTCTTTTTTGTGCCAGCTCGAAAGGAATTTGATTTTCCATTGCTGCTGCTTTTGTGTTAGGTTCAGGATAAAAAGGAAAAACGCCTAGTCGTTCAAACTTCCACTCAGTTATAAAATGCTTTAGTTCATTGAAATCTTCTTCTGTTTCTCCTGGAAATCCAGTAAGAAAAGTAGTTCTAATCACTAATTTGGGAATATTTTTTTTTAGCTTTTTTAGCGTATTTTTTATTTGTTCTGAAGAAACCCTTCTATTCATTTTTTTTAAAACATTATCTGAAATATGTTGAAGAGGAATATCCAGATAAGGAATAATATGTTTTGAATTAGCAAGTGCTGAAATGATATCGTCAGTGATTCCCTCAGGGTGTAAGTAGTGTACTCTTATCCAATGTCTGCCTTCAATTTTATCAAGTTCTGTTAATAAAGTTGCCAGATTATCTTTATTATTCTTTTTTTCTCTTCCAAAAGCAGTGGTATCCTGGGCAATTATTAATAATTCCTTAACACCGTTTTTTATAAGAGATCTTGCTTCTTTTATTATTGATTTTTGAGTTCTACTTCTGAGATTTCCTCTGATACTGGGAATTGAGCAGTATGCGCATCTGTTGTCGCAACCTTCGGCAATTTTTATATTGGCATAATGAGCGGGGGTTAGCTGAAGCCTGGGTGTTTTATCGTTGTACAAATATTTAGGGCTTATATTACAGGTTACATGCTTTTGGTTCTCATCAGAGGAATATAAACCGGCTATTATTTCAGGAAGCAAAGTAAGCTCGTCAATTCCAAGCCAGGAATCAATTTCCGGGTATTTTTCTATGTATTGTCTTTTTTTATCCCATTGCGTGAGACAGCCTGTAACAATTATTTTTCCTTCTGGAAAATCCGTTTTCCAATCAATTGCCTCATTGATATTTTCTTCTGCCTCAGTTCTTGCTGGAGGAATAAATGCGCAGGTATTGATTAGATATATTGAGGCTTCACCTGGATCATCAGTAATTCCTATGCCACGAGTTATTAGTGCTGCTGCCATTACTTCTGTATCAATAAAATTCTTTGAACAGCCTAAACTTACAATATATACATAAATTATTTCGTTATTCATTATACTTATCTTTTTCTCTTAATTTAATTTTATATACTTAAAATACTTATTATAACCTGAAAAAGTGAGTTAAAACTCTCTTTCAATATAGATAACCTGTTGAAGTGTAGTATATTATATTAACGACCAAGTAACTATAATTACTAACTCAACAGGTTAAAAATTTATGAACATTAAAATAGAGCAGACAAACGAAAAAATCAATAGCATTGGTGGATTAGCTTTGATTGGAAGACAATTAATGAAAATAAAATTTTCAAAAAATATCAAAAAACTACTTAAGGGAATGAATAAAAGATCTGATGCTATTTTGAATTCTGATATACTTTTATCATATATTGGTCTTTTATGTATGGGAAGCACAGCTTTTGAAGACATAGAGGAATATCGTACCAACACTGCATTTAAACGTATGCTTGGCATAAAAATTGTCCCTTCTTCCGAAACCCTAAGACAGCGCCTTGATGAGCTTGCTAAGCTTCCTGAAGTTTTTGATATACTATTGGAAATGAATTTACTTTTGATTAGAGAAACTGTTCTGAAAGAAACCTCCGTTACCGGTATGAATCTTATTGTACTTGACATAGATGCATCGCCTATGGATAATTCCGGCAGTTCTAAAGAGAAAGTAGGTAATACATATAAAAATTTTATAGGGTACTGTCCTGTTTTTGCATACATTAGTGAAAACGGTTATATGCTGAACTGCAATCTACGACCCGGTAAAGATCACTCTATGGCAGGTGCAATTGAATTTACAAAAAAATGCCTTGAGATAACAGATAGACTTGGAATTACAGATAAAATTCTCATAAGACTTGATTCCGGTTATGACGCAGCTGATTTAATAGAGGTAATCAATGACAGATGTTATTATATTATTAAAAGAAACCTTCGACAGGAATCAAAATACTACTGGCTTGATCATGCTAAAAGCCATTGTTCATGGGAAAAAATAAGAGAAGGTAAAATTCGTTATACCGGCTTTGTTGAACATATCAAACCTGCTCAAAGAGAAGACATGCAAAATATTAATGTTGTAATTGAAGCTTTTGAAACTACAATCAGCAGAGAAGGACAGCATTTGCTAATTCCTGAAATTTATATAAATACCTTCTGGACTAATCTTCCACTTGAGCCTGAAGAGGTAATTGAGCTTTATCATATGCATGGAACTTCCGAACAGTTCCACAGTGAATTGAAAACAGATATGGATGTAGAACGCTTGCCATCAGGAAAATTTGAAACAAACAGTCTTGTCCTTCAACTTGCACAAATATCATATAACCTGCTAAGAAGAATCAGTATAGATATTGTTGAATTTGAAACAGTAAATGTTTCAAGAAGAAGAATAAGGACAGTCCTTCTTAAAATTATTTATTCAGCATGTAAGTTTATTTTTTCAGGAAACTATTACAGTTTAAAGTTTGGTTTGGACAATAAGTATTACAGGGCTATAAAAATATTGTATGCAAAATATGCATAAGACAAAAAAATGGAAATTTATATTTATCGATAACTCTTAAAGCTATCGGAAAGGAGAATACTGTACAAAAAAGCTATTCTTGTAAGATTTACCAATAAAATAAAGACTGAAATTCTCAAAATTTGAAAATTTTGGTTAAAATTTAAGAAATTCTAAAAAAATATCCTGCAAAGCAACTAAATCGTGGATAAATTTTCATTTATGAAAATTATCTCACGGATTCAGGTATAACACTTTCTTAGGGTTTTACTTTGTAACCTCAAATTATTGTTTGACATTTTTTGAGATTTTTATTAACTTTGCATAATTTTTAGTATCATTTTTTATCATATAAATTAGCTAAATAATTTGACAAAAGCATAATTAGTGTAATATATAAACTCTTTTATGCAAAAAAAAATGCAGGTGAGATCAAGCTTAAGCGTTGAAGTGGTGGTTTATTATAACAATATTATTTTAGATTAAAATTGCTAAATCTTGATTTCTATTTGTTTTTTAAGATTTGTTATTTGGTATATAAAATATAAGGATAGTTTTTAGTAATTATGGTAAAAAGTAACAATAAATTGGTAATAGTCGAATCTCCCGCCAAAGCGAGAACAATTGGGAGAATTTTAGGAAATGATTATAATTTAATGGCTTCAATGGGGCATGTCAGGGATTTGCCTGAGCGTTCTCTTGGTGTGGATGTTAAAAATAACTTTACACCTGAATATACTGTTACCAGATCAAATACTATGAAGACTTTAAACTCTGCTGCTAAAAATGCCGGCGAAATTTATCTCGCAACTGACCCTGATCGTGAAGGAGAAGCTATTGCCTGGCATTTGAAAGAAGTTCTCTCAAAAAAATCTAAAGCTGATTTTAGTAGGGTAGAATTTCATGAAATTACTAGAAATGCAATTAATAAAGCTTTTGAAACGCCAAGAGAGATAGATTTTAACTTAGTTGATTCTCAACAGGCTAGAAGAATTTTGGATAGGCTGGTAGGATATCAGATCAGTCCGCTTTTGTGGTCTAGAATAGAGAAAGGCATAAGTGCGGGAAGAGTTCAGTCTGTTGCTCTCAGGATTGTATGTGAAAGAGAAAGAGAAATTCAGAATTTTGTACCGCAGGAATATTGGAACTTTACTGCTGATCTTTTGTGGAAAAATGATGAGAGAAATTTATATACCGGAAAACTGCAAAGAATAAATGATAAAAAAGCGGAAATTCCAAGTCAGGAATTTGCCGATAAAATATACAACGAAATTATTGAATCTAAACAATTTGTTGTTGATTCTGTAAAAATTGAACCTGTAAGAAGAAATGCGCCACCACCGTTTATAACAAGTACTCTTCAGCAGGCAGCAGGTGCATATTTGAGATTTGCTGCTAACAGAACCATGCGTGTAGCTCAACAGTTATACGAAGGTATAGATGGAGGAGAAACTGGTGGTTTAATTACTTACATGAGAACTGATTCTTTTACAATATCAACTGAAGCTCAAAATAATTGTAAAGAGTTTATCCTGAAAAACTATGGCAGTAGATTCGTGCCTCAAAAACCTAATAGATTTAAAAATAAATCTTCCGCACAGGAAGCTCATGAAGCTATAAGGCCTACCGATGTAAACCTTATGCCTTCGGAGGCTGCAAAGTTCTTAGACAAAGATCAGGCTAATCTTTATAAGCTTGTTTGGAAAAGGTTTGTAGCCAGTCAGATGTCCCCTGCTGAATATACCAGAACAAGCGTTGACTCGGTAATTACACCGAAAGATGATAAGTATACCTTCAGAACTACTGCTTCTGTAATGGATTTTCCAGGTTATACAAAAGTAACTGATGATAAAACCGTTGAAGACAGAAAAAAGGAAGTTGAGGCTGCAGCTCCAGATTTTCTTAAAATTATGCAAAAAGGTGATTCAAGTTTACTGAATAAGCTGGATAGGGAACAGAAATTTACTGAACCGCCTCCAAGGTACAGTGAACCTTCTTTAATAAAAGAGCTTGAAGCAAATGGTATTGGTAGACCATCAACTTATGCAACAATTGTAAATACAATTCAGAAGCGTAAATATGTAATAAAAGAGAAGGGTAAGCTTATTCCTGAAGAGTTGGGATTTAAAGTTAATGATTATTTAGTCAGTTCGCTGCCGGATTTATTCGATATTGGTTTTACTGCTGATATGGAAAATCGTTTGGATGATATTGAAACCGGGCAGGAGCACTGGACAGAAATGTTACAGAAATTTTACAAAGAACTTTCCCATTGGGTAGATCTGGCAAAATATAAATCTGCTCCCGAAAAAGAAAAAGTTACTCAACTTTTAAAATTACTCGAAAATGTTAAAGAATGGGCCGCTCCGGAAAAACGGGGTAGAAGAACATATGATGATAAAAAATTCTTTGCATCTGTTCAGAAACAGTTTGATAAAAATGGAAAACTGTCTGAAAAACAATGGATTGCATCACTTAAGCTAGCAATAAAATATGCTGATCAGATTCAGGGTTTAGAAAATGTAGCAACAGAATATATGTTTCTGGAAAAAATAAATGAAATAAAAACTCAGCTTGCAGAAGAGGAAAAAGAAAGAAAAAAACTTTTAAAGGAAAATGCTGAAGGTGCTCAGAAGCTGGCTGGAGTTTTGAAAAATTTTGAAAATGTGAATTTTCCTAAAATTGAAGGAGCAGGTTTTAGCGAAAAGGAATTTGTTAATTCTTTGAAAAGCCGTGCAGAAGATAGTAAAGCTTTGACACCAAAACAACAAAAAGTTCTAGCTAGAATAGCTATTAGTTATAAAAATGAAATTAAAAATTTTAGTGAAGTTGCTTCTTTCTTATCAATTAGCGAAGAAGAAATAAATTCTGCTGGTAATAAGAAAGAAAGTAGTGCAGTAGAGTCTGGGGAAAATACAGAAGTATCAGAACTATTATCAAAATTCTCCAATTTTGAAGAATGGAATGAACCTGTTAAAAAAGGACGTAGAGTTTACGATGACAGAGCTTTCTATGAATCTTTGAAAAATCAGTTCACTAAAAAGAAAAATTTGTCATATAAGCAAATTGCTGCACTAAAAAGACTTGTTTCTAAATATTTTGATAGCCAAAAAGAAAAAAAATGAGTTTTTTTTTAGAATTGAACTGGAAAAAAATTGAAATACTGATTATTTTTTATGCCTTGTTTGCCATGTTGCCATTGGTTCGGGCAGGTTCTGATGGTACAGGCAGTAAGGATAGCAGTGTTTCTGAGGTTGAAACTGATAAGCGAGAGCTTAACAGGTGTTTGGCCGAAGTTCTTTTAAATGCAGATAAAAATGAAAGAGCTCATGAAAAAGTATTGCTGAGTCTGGCCGGAGTTTTATCCGGTGATGATATTAAAGGTTATGGTGATTATGTTAATCTCGACCTTTTAAAAGACTTAAAAAGTAATACGGAAGAAGGAGATAAGCTTGTTAGGAAAGTTTATTCATTCTGTGATTATTTTGATGCTGAAATCTCAGAATTAAACATTTCTAATGAAGAAAAAGTAAAACTGAAAGTAAGAGTTGATGAATTAAAATCATCAGCTGAAAGATTCGGTTTATTAGTTAACCGGCCCGAAAGAAAATTAGTACAGCACAGGAATTGCCGAATTCTTGATGTAAGTGAAAAGTTGCAGTTAGTGGTTATTTCTGCAGGTCACTTGGATGGAATCAGAAATGGTTTGACTTGGAAAGTTAAACAAGCTGATGATGCAGTACTGAAAGTAATAGCAGTCAGACCCTTTGTCTGTGCTGCTGTTGTTATTGAAGGAGAACTCGATAAAATAAGGCCAGGAATGCTGGCAGAGTTCGGAAGTAAATGATTTTTTAGAAATATATTAAAAAATATGGTCTGATTATGGAAGTGAGAGCAGTTACAAAATTTGTACGCATTTCACCTGAGAAAGCAAGGCATGTTGCCAGGCTGTTACAGGGAAAAAGCGCAACTGAAGCTCTTGGAATTATAGATTTAATTCCAAGGAAAGCAGCTCGTTTAATGGCAAAAACCCTACGCTCGGCGATCGCAAACGCTGAAAATAATTTTGACTTAGACAGAGAAAATTTAGTCGTGAAGGAAGCTACAGTTGGCGCCGGGCCAACTATGAAACGCTTTAGACCAAAAGCTAGAGGTATGGCGGGCAGAATCCTTAAAAGAACAAGTCATTTTAAAATCGTTCTCACAAACGATTAATCTAAATGAAAGGAAAACATTGTGGGACAAAAGGTTAATCCAATTGGTTTTAGAGTCGCTACAACTAAAGATTGGGACTCAAAATGGTTTGCCAAAAAATCCACTTTTGGAGGATGGCTGCACGAAGACTTGAAAATTCGTGATTTTATTAAAAAAGAATTTTCACATGCTGCAATAGCACGTGTTGTAATTCACAGAGCTTCAAATCGCATAGCTGTTGATATTTATTCAGCACGTCCAGGCATCTTAGCCAGTCGTAAAGGTGAATTTGAAAGACTCCAGACAAGTCTAAGTAAGTTGGCGAATCGTCATGAAGTGAAAATTGATATACATGAAGTAAAAAAACCTGAAACTAATGCTCAGTTAGTTGCTGAAAACATCTCGTTACAGCTTCAGAGAAGAATTGGATTCAGAAGAGCTATGAAAAGAGCTATTCAGTTAGCTATGGAAAATGGTTCTCTCGGAATCAAAGTTAAAGCTTCTGGTCGTCTCGGCGGTGCTGAATTGGCTAGAACTGAACAGTATAAAGAAGGTAAAATTCCACTTCATACAATTAGTGCAAATATCGAATATGGATTTGCGGAAGCGGATACAGCTGCCGGTAAAATCGGTGTGAAAGTTTGGGTGTGTAACCCCGAGAAAAAAGAGGAGAAGTAGACAATGGCCTTAATGCCGAAAAGGACAAAACACAGAAAGATCCAGCGCGGTAGTATGGCAGGGCTTGCACAAAGCAATAACAAACTGGACTTTGGTGATTACGGTCTTCAGTCTCTTGGTAGAGGCTGGGTGAGAAATAACCAAATCGAAGCTGCCCGTATCGCGATTAATAGACATTTAAATAGACGTGGTAAAGTTTGGATAAGATTTTTCCCTGATAAACCAATCTCTAAAAAACCTCTTGAGGTTAGAATGGGAAAAGGTAAAGGGAACAATGACGCATGGGTCGCTCCTGTACGTCCAGGAAGAGTCTTGTTCGAAATTAGCGGGTGTTCAGAAAATATGGCACGTGAAGCTCTATGCAAAGCCGCTGCAAAACTTTCTGTTAAAACTAAATTTATTGCACGTTAACAGAAATAGGAAAAAGTTATCATGAAAAAAATGGCTGAAATTAGAGAAATGACCGATGCTGAGTTGGTAACAACTCTTGAAGAACTCGGTAAAGAAAAATTTAACCTGAAAGCTCAGGCTAAAACCGGTCAGTTGCAGAATAGCGCTAGAATTAAGCAGGTAAAACTGGAAATTGCCAGAATTAAAACAGAACAGACTGCTCGTAAAAACAGCGCTGAATAAGAATTTTAATAACAACTATTATTTAAGATAGGGATAACAATGAGTTTGGATAATCCAAAAGTTGAACGAAACCTACGCAAAACTCGCGAAGGAATAGTGGTCAGTGATTGCCAGGACAAAACTATTGTTGTCGAAGTAACGAGACGTACATCTCATCAACTTTACAAAAAAGTAGTTAAATCGACAAAAAAATACTATGCTCATGACGAAAGCAATGAGGCAAAATTAGGCGATAAAGTTAGTATTGCTGAAACAAGGCCTTATAGCAAAACTAAACGTTGGAGACTAGTTAAAGTTCTTGGCCAATCTTAATATTTTTGAATTTACTAAGTTTGGGAAAACATAATAATGATACAGATGCAGACAAGTCTGGATGTAGCAGACAACAGCGGAGCTAGAAGAATTGTTGCTATTACAGTTCTAGGCCAGAGAAAAAAATACGCCGGTATTGGTGATATTATTACAGCTACTGTCAAAGAAGCTATACCTGGTGGAAATGTAAAAAAAGGTGAAATCGTTAAAGCTGTCGTTGTTAGAACAGCACATAAAATTCGTAGAAAAGATGGGTCTTATTTGAGCTTTGACCGTAATGCAGCAGTTATTATTGATGCACAAAGCAATCCAAAAGGAACACGTATTTTCGGTCCTGTAGCTCGTGAACTTCGCGAAAAGAATTTTATGAAAATTATATCTTTGGCTCCAGAGGTGTTATAATGAATAAAACTCATGTAAAAGCCGGTGATGAAGTTACTGTTATCAGCGGAAAATGGAAAGGCGAAGACGCTAAAATTAAAGCTGTCTTAAAAGCCAAAAATCGTGTAGTTTTAGATATGGTCGGTCTCTCTTCTGAAAAGAAGAAACAGATCGGGGTTAAAACTGTAAAAAAATCTCAGGATAACCCACAGGGCGGTATTATTGAAAGATCCGTATCTGTTCATATATCTAATGTGAAATTGAAAAATGCAAAATCAGATAAGAAATAATTATCTATACGGAGAACGTAGAAATGCCAGACATTTATAAAACATATAAAGATGTAGTTAAGCCTAAGCTTAAAGAAAAACTTGGTCTTACTAATATCATGAAAGTTCCCCGCCTTTCTAAGATCCTTATTTCTACCGGTATAGGTACTAGCGAAGATAGAGATGCTTTTGCTGAAGCTAAAAAAAATATTACTATGATAACTGGACAAGCTGCAGTTATCACTAAATCAAAAAAGAATATTTCAAACTTTAAACTTCGTAAAGGTTACCCAGTCGGTGTAATGGTAACTCTTAGAAACCAAAGAATGTACGAATTCTATGATAGATTAGTACATACTGTTTTACCTCAGGTCCGTGACTTCAGAGGAGTTTCTCCTACTGGTTTCGACCATAGCGGTAATTACAATATGGGATTAAATGATATTAGCGTATTTTCTGAAATCGACCTTGATAAATTAAAACGCCCTATGGGTATTAATATTACAATTGTTACAACGGCTGAAACTGATGAAGAAGCAAAAGCTTTATTGGATATGCTTGAAATGCCGTTTGCTAAAGAATCAGGGAGATAAGAAAAATGGCTAAAAAAAGTATAATTGCAAAATGTGAACGTGGAAATAAATTCAGAGTTCGTAACTATAGACGTTGCAAAAGATGTGGCCGTCCACGTGCACATATAAGAAAATATGAACTTTGCCGAATTTGCTTTAGAGAACTTGCTTCTAAAGGTCAAATTCCTGGCGTAACTAAAGCTAGCTGGTAAAAGGAGCAGATATTATGAGTATGCAGGATCCAATAAGCGATATGCTTACACGCATTAGAAATGCCGGTAGTGCTTCTTTAACAGAAACAGCAATGCCGACATCAAAACTTAAATTAGCTGTTGCTAATGTTTTGAAAGAAGAAGGTTATATTAAAGATTATATGGAACAGGGTGAAGGCGTTAATAAAGAATTGGTTGTAACAATCAAATATTATAAACGCAAACCTGTTATCGAAGGTATTAAAAGAGTTAGTAAACCTTCATGCCGTATTTATTGCGGAGGTCAGGAAGTTCCTAAAGTTAGAAATGGCTTAGGTACAGTGATTCTCTCAACACCACAAGGCGTTATTAGCGGTGAAAAAGCTAAAAAACAAAACGTCGGTGGTGAAATACTATGTTATGTATGGTAATTAGAAAGAGGTAATTACTATGTCAAGAATTGGAAGTAAACCGATACAGATACCTTCAGGTGTAAAAGTCACTGCAAATGATGGCTTAATGACAGTTGAAGGTGCTAAAGAAAAGCTTTGTAAAAAAATTCCGCCAAAAGTGGAAATTAATATTGAAGATTCAGTAATAAATGTGAAACCTGCTGATAATTCTAAAACTTCAAGTGCCATGCAGGGACTTACAAGAAGTTTATTAGCCGGTATGGTTGAAGGTGTAACTAATGGATTTACAAAAAATTTGGAAATCGTTGGTGTTGGTTACAGAGCCAAAGTAGCTGGACAGAAACTTGATCTCACTTTAGGTTTCTCTCATCCGGTTATTTATGATATCCCTCAGGGAATCACTGTTACTGTTACAGATAATACAAAAATCTCCGTAAAAGGTGCTGACAAACAGCTCGTAGGTGAAGTTGCAGCAACTATAAGAAGATACAGAAAACCTGAACCTTACAAAGGTAAAGGTATCCGTTATGCCGGAGAATACATAGCAATGAAGGTTGGTAAATCTGTTGGTTAATAAAGATTGCTGAAAGTTTGGAGATTTTTAAAAATGGCAAAATTAACAAAAAAAGAATTACGTAGACGTCGTCATAACCGTTTACGTAAAAATATAATGGGAACTGCTGAGTGCCCACGTATGTCAGTATTTGTTTCAAATGCTCATATGTATATTCAGTTCATCGATGACGATGCTGGAAAAACATTAGCAGCTGCATCAACTCTATCTCCTGTATTCAAGGAAGCTGGAGAAAAAAGTAATGTTCAGGGTGCAGAAAAGCTTGGAGCTATTGCAGCAGAAAGAGCAAAAACTGCCGGAATCAGCAGCGTTGTTTTTGACCGTGGTGGCTTTACTTATCATGGAAAAGTAAAAGCTATAGCTGAATCCGCCCGTAAAAACGGATTAAAATTTTAATTGAGGTGGTCAAATGGCAGCTAATGTAAGAAACTTCGATGAAGAAAATGTAAAAGAATTTGAAGATAGAGTTGTAAGTATAAACCGATGCAGTAAAGTGGTTAAAGGTGGACGTAACTTCAGCTTTAGTGCGCTTGTTGTTGTTGGAAACCGTAAAGGTACTGTAGGTATTGGATTAGGTAAAGCTAATGAAGTTGCTGATGCTATTCGCAAAGGTGGCGAAATTGCCCGTAAAAACCTTATAGCTGTACCTATGAATAAACAGACTATTACACACTCTGTTGAAGCCAGTTTTGGCGGCGGTAAAATTATGATGAAACCTGCAGCTCCTGGTACAGGATTAATTGCAGGTGGCGGAATGAGAGCAGTGCTTGACTTGGCAGGTGTTAGAGATGTTTTAGCTAAATCTCTTGGCTCAAACAATCCTGTTAATGTTGTAAGAGCAACAATTGCTGGAATTAAATCATTGCGCTCAAAAGATGATATCTTGTCAAAACGCGGCCTTACTGCTAAATAAGTTAGAAAATAAAGGATTGAAAGATGAAACTTCATACTTTAAAAAATACTGAAGGTGCACGCAAAAGCCGTAAACGTGTAGGACGTGGAGATGGATCTAACTGGGGCCGTACTGGCGGCAGAGGAGAAAAAGGTCAGAGTTCACGTTCAGGTTCAAGCAGACGTTTGCACTTTGAAGGAGGTCAGATTCCTTTATTCAGACGTTTACCTAAAAGAGGATTCAAAAGCAGAAATCATAAAGAATATACAGTTGTAAATTTAGTTGAACTGGATAACGCTTTCGAAGCTAATGATACTGTTGATGAAAAACTTCTTCTTGAAAAGAAAATCATACCTGGTGTTAAATTTGGTTTGAAAATCTTAGGTAATGGCGAAATTACAAAACCTTTGACAGTTATAGCTAATCATTTTTCAGTTTCAGCTAAAGAAAAAATAGAAGAAGCTGGCGGGAAATGCGAGTTAGTTTAAACTAAATGAATTTTGGTCTATAATCCGGCATTAGGTCGGATTATAGTTTTTTAATATATGATTATTAAAAACTAAAAATAGGAAATATAATGTTTTCAGCTTTTTTCAATGCTCTAAAAGTAAAAGATTTAAGAAATAAGATTTTATTTACATTGGGAATTATTGCTCTTTGTAGAATTACATCTACAATACCATGTCCTGGTGTTGATACTCATGCCCTCAATATTTATTTTGATCAATTTAATCAGACATCTGGGGGTGGAGCTGGAATGTTCTTCGGAATGTTCGATATGTTTACTGGTGGAGCACTTCAGAAATTTGCTATAGCAACGCTAGGTATTATGCCTTATATTTCCGCTTCTATTATTATGCAGATGCTTCAACCTGTTATTCCTCAGTTTGAAAAAATGTTAAGGGAAGGCGGGGAAGCAGGCAGACAAAAGTTTAACCAGTATACCAGATATCTTACTTTGATAATTTGTGTAGTTCAGGGTGCAATGGCCGCTTATGCAATGGTAAATCCTCAGCGCATTGGATTGCCTGCACCGCCGATGCCTCTTGTTTCAAATTCCGGACCACTTTTTGTTTTTATGACAATTATTATCTTAACCTGTGGTACGATGTTTTTGATGTGGCTTGGAGAAAGAATTACTGATAATGGTATTGGTAATGGTGCTTCTATAATTATTACTATAGGTATTTTATCAAGACTTCCTAATGCTGTTTATGCTCTTTATGAAATGCTTAAAACAGGTGGTTTTGATGGACAGTCAATAAAACCTGTACATGTATTTCTTTTGATCTTATTATTTGTGTTTGTAACAGCAGCTACCATAGTTTTGACTCAGGGACAAAGAAGAGTTCCTATTCAGCATGCAAAGAAAATGGTTGGAAGAAGAATGACTGGTGGAAATACATATATACCGTTAAGAGTAAACTTTTCTGGAGTTATGCCGATAATTTTAGCCGGTGCAATTTTAATTGTTCCTGGAATGGTTTTTAGATGGATTCCATCAATGAGGTTTTTAGAAGCTTATTTTGCTTATGGCTCAGCTTCTTATATGCTTTTCTATGGAATTTTGATTCTTCTTTTCTCATATTTCTGGGTAGCGAATCAGTTTAATCCGTTACAGATTGCTGATAACCTTAAGCGTGACAGTGCTTTTATTCCGGGAATTAGACCTGGAAAACCAACAGCAGAATATTTAGATAGCACTATGACAAAGATTACCTTAGCCGGTGCAATTTTCCTTACTGCTTTGGCAATATTCCCAATGATCCTGTACAGACAGTTTAATATCCCTTATCTTGTCGGCAGTTTCTTTGGTGGTACAAGTCTACTTATTATGGTTGGTGTTGTTCTTGATACTTTAAGCCAGTTGGAATCTCATCTTGTAATGAGAAACTATGATGGCTTTATGAAGAAAGGTAGATTACAGGGAAGAACCCGAAGAACATATTAAAACCTTCCTGAATGCTTTAGCTTAAAAAGTTTTTTTGCCCATTATTGAGATAATATTATCAGTAATGGGCTCTTTTTTATGGAGTTAAGAAAATATGTTAAAGCTGATCTATAAGTGTATTTTTAATCATTTTTTTTCACTTCAATGTCCAGGATGTAGGCAGAATAAAATTAAAGGTAATTCAGAATTCTGTGATTTGTGTAAAGAAAAGTTGAACTTTACCCACGAACCCTATTGTCCAGTTTGCGGAAGTGATTTGGATGGTATTCTTGAAGTATGTTCAAAATGTCTCCCTGAAGATAATGTATCATGGAAAAAGGCGGTGGCTGTATTGCATATGACAGGATATGGCCGGGAGTTAATTCAACGCTTTAAATATAATAATGATATTTCATTAGCCAGGCCCTTGGCTGAAATTGCTGCTGACAAACTTGAAGCTGCTGAATTGGACTTTGACTTGATAACTTATGTTCCTCTTCATTGGAGAAAGTTTTTCTATAGAGGATATAATCAATCTGAATTACTCTCCAAGTTCTTGAGTAAATTAACTGGGAAACCTTATAAAAAACTACTATCAAGAAATCGCTATACATCCTCGCAGACTAGGCTATCTTCTAAAGAAAGAAGAAAAAATCTTAGAAATGCATTTTCAGTTAGTAATAAAAAAGATATATTAAATAAAAATATTTTACTGGTAGACGATGTCTTTACTACTGGTTCTACTTTGCGGTCTGCAGCTCAAAAACTATTAGATTCAGGTGCAGGCAGTGTTTCTGTTTTTGTGCTTGCAAGACGTTAATTTGAGATTATTAGAAAAGTCATATAAACGCATTTATAAAAAATCTAAATTTTTCTACAGGAAATAAAATTAACTGAAAATTTATTAATATAGAAGATTGTTGCCCTTAACAGCCTCGTTTATTGCATCGAATTGGTAACTGATAATAGGTTATCCAAAGCCTTTTCTTGTCTTTTTTGTTTTTGCAAGATTACATTTTATTGCGTGATAATGTATAATAACTCTTTAATAAAAATAAAATTATTACTTATGTACTTAATACACATATAAGGAGGTAATATAATATGAGCCTTTTTGGAAAACCTAAATATTCTACTATTAGATCATCTGCTTCACAGTCAGTTCCGCAGGACGTTAGAAAAACTAAAATACCTCCTGGAATTTTTGAAAAATGTAAAGGATGTGGAGAAAGTGTACACAGAGAAGAGTGGAGAAAAAATCTAGATGTATGCCCGCATTGTGATTACCATAGGTTGATCTGTGCTCAGAAAAGAATTGAACTTTTAACTGACATTGATTCTTTTGAAGAGATTGATCCTAACATTATTTCAGTCGATATTTTAAAATTTGAAGGTGTAGCTTCCTATACTGAAAAATTAGAACAGAATAAGCTTAAAACAGGAATGAAGGATGCTGTTGTTTGTGGAAAAGCTTCAATTGATGGACTAAATGTTGCTTTAGCTATAATGGACTTTAGATTCCTTGGAGCAAGTATGGGATCTGTCGTTGGTGAAAAAATCGCGAGAGTTACAGAATATGCTACTGAAAACAAATTACCGCTTATTATCGTAACAGCAAGTGGCGGAGCTAGAATGTATGAAGGTTTGTTTAGCTTAATGCAAATGGCAAAAACAAGTGGTGCTCTTGAAAGACATAAAGAACAAAAATTACCTTATATTGTTGTTATGACACATCCTACAACAGCAGGGGTTACAGCTAGTTTTGCTTCACTTGGAGATGTTATTGTTTCTGAACCTAAAGCCCTCATTGGATTTGCAGGCCCCCGAGTTATCAAAGATACTACTCAGGCAACTCTACCTGAAGGTTTTCAATCAGCTGAATTCCTGCTTGATAAAGGTTTAATTGATAGAGTAATCCATAGAAAAAATCTAAAACATGAGCTTTCACTCTTACTTAGATATATGACAGATAATGTAAAGTAATCTTTGTCTTTGAAGTTGTTTTATAACAAATATATTATTTTACTGATTTAATCTTTAAATAGCTTTGATTTTTATAAAGTTTAGTATAAATTTAAAGCCTGTTGAAAATTTTTTGTCGCCGATTGTATCGGACCCTATGCGCTGGAATCTCGCTAACCGAGTCAGGTGAGGAATCAAGCAGCTCCATGTGAAGAAGCCAGGCGCCGTAGGTGATTCTGAACAACGGCGACTTTTTTTATGCTTGCCGAGATATTGAAAAAATTCCATATATTGTACATGGTCTTCATAGGTGTATTCGCTGTTCAAACCGCATTAAATAAAATAATACTTCTTGACAATAGTGACTAATTTTTATATAATGTTGTTAGCATCATGCTGTGAACAGCGAGTTGTTAACATTTTTTCTTGATCTTTATTTTTACTTTATTTAATAGTTTTCTGTTTCTTTTACTTGAAAATCAAATTTTAAAGGGAGGATTTAAAAAATGAAGAATGTTATCAGGAAAGTGTTTGTTTTTGCATTTATTGCAATTTTACCAATTGGAATTCTGGCAGTTGAAAATGATCCCCCAGTTGAGAATACACTTAGTTCTACAGGTACTGTAGGCAACAGTGTATGGGGCAACTTGGACATTAACTATATGGATCACGGGCTGGTATACGTAAACGGAAACAGGATAATAACTAATCAGTATAGTATGCTTGTTAATAAATGGCAACAATGTTCAGATAGAAGTTTATCAGAGGACGGCGGCGGAGTTGTTATTGAAAACTATCTCTTCTCTATGAATAAAGACGGCCTGTTAACAGTAAAGGATATGAGAACTGGTATTGTAAAAGAGCTTGATAAGAAAGCTAATCCCGAAAGATTCGGGGCAACCTGTGTTTATACAGCAGCAAGAGGTTTTGTTCAATCAGAGATACGTTACAACTTTGCTGTTTATTGTACAGACGGGAAGGTTTACTGGTATGAATTTAAAGATACAGCCCTTAAAGACGCTTTTGAAAAAGGTAAAGATAAAATTGTTGTGTGTACAGGGGGTATTTATGACTGGTATCCCTGGACAGATGCGAGCAAATATAAAGTTCTCAGTTTGATAAGAGTACCATCTCTGCAGCCATCAAATGATTCAAAATACTTTGGAAAAGATGATTTTATAGTAGCAATAACATATCACAAAAACACTCCCAGTAAAATATACTATTCTCCACTGCCATGGAATGGCAAGAATTCCAGATCATGGAGTAAAGGTATAAACGATAGAAATATAAACTATGCAGGATATATTCGTGACAAGGGATTATATGTAGATTGCATAGATGCAATCAGCGGAACTGCATATATAGGTAAACATGGCATATATACTCTCGGTGTCGGTATTAATTCCTGGGGTGCAATAAAAGGAAAGGAATATGTCGCAATGGCTGCCAGAGCTCTTGTTATTTCTTATAAAAACGACCAATATTCAGTACAACATATCGATCCTAATGTTAAGTATCATTCCCGGGAACTAAATTATGAGTGGGATTCATATTTATTAGGCCATTATGCCGTAGCAATAACATCTGCAGCAAGAGATGCAAGTGACACCGCACTGGAGCTTGTTGGTTTTTGCTCTCCTTATTATCGAAGAGATGAAAAAATGTTTTTGTTTAGATGGGAATGGGAACCTACCCATGCCTACTATGACTGGAGTGATGCTACACTAGCCAAGTACGGCGCTGACAAGTACAAAATTACTCCTGACCCTAAAAGTGCTCAGGCTGATAAAGACAGAGCTAGTGGAATGGGACTGGTTGTACTGGGAATGGTTCTGTGTGTACCTCCTCACCCGGAACTTTATAAAGGTATTGTTAAATCTTACGCGAATGTTAAAAGTGCAATAGAATCTACGGTATGGCAGGGAACTGTTGATGAAACCGGAAGTAAAATATCACTTCAGTCTGGAAGCTGTACACTGCTGGCTCCTTTTGCCTCAAGTGCATCCTATGCATGGACAGTACAAGACTCTTCAAAAGCATCACAAACATTTTCATCCGGCTCTGATACAAAACTGGAAAATTATAGAGAAAATATGATAATCGGAATTATGCCAGACTGGGATTTAAAATGTTCGGTACTTCAATCTTCAGGTTATAATGTAAGATATGCAAATGATAATCCAAGTGATAAAGCTTATGTTACGATGGCTGCAGTTATGGATCCGGGAAAAAGCGGAGTTTCAAAATTTTTCTCAAGCACAGAAAATCCCGGAAAAAATATTAACGGGCAAGAAATCGTATTGACAAAGGGAATGAAACCTTATAGCGCTTCCGGCAGCAATAGCAGACTGTATGATGACTTAATGGGAATCTGCAGAAATCTGGAAGATCTGGCTGATGACCGCATAATAGATGTCATAGCTACTACAGAAGCCTATTTAACTTCTTCCAGTTCCGACGACAGTGTGTGGTTCAACAAAAAAACCAGCAAAGAAAATTCAATTACAACCACAAACAGTTTTTCTTTTAATTTAACATGCGGTGTTGCACGTATTTCAACACTTTCCACCGACGTAACAGCTTCAACGCAAAAATCATATGGAACATCAGTCAGCGATAGCAAAGGTGCGGCTTTCGGCTACAAGCATAACCCCGCGGACAAGGAGAAAATTACACAAAATCTTCAACTTAAACCGGTTATGTACTGGATACCGGTAAAAAAGCTTAAGAGTAAATATTCAAGCAGAACCGATAAGGTTGATCTTACTTTTATTCCTGACTATATGTGGAATAATTCAATGGACTACTGGCTTATGGCTTATTCAGCACCAAGAGCAGTACATATGCACTAGAAAATAATAAATTAAAATGTAAAAATGAGTTTTAAATTATGATGGTTTATTCCCTATTATTATCTCTCAATAGGGAATAAATCTTTTGTTTCTTCAAATGCTTCAAGTAGCTCTGTATGCAATCTGAGAACAAAAAGATGTAGAGAATGACGGCGTTTGTTTAAAAACGTTGTATGTTCAAACCATTTTCAAATATTATCTAGCTAGCCCGGGAAATAATAGAAAGAGTGTTTCTTGCTGCTTCTGATTCAGCAGATTTCCTGTTTTTACCTTCCCCGCTGCCGTAAAGTTTGCCGGAAATATAAGCTTCAACCACATATACAATATCATGCTGAGGGCCTGTTACGTCTTTAATCTTATATTCAGGTTTTACTCCCCAGCGTTTTTGTGTTATTTCCTGTAAAACTCCTTTCGGATTTAATTCTTCAAGAAGATTATCAGGATGGGGAAATACTTTTGTTAAAATTGAAAGAAGAAACTTTCTGGAAGTTTCTAAGTTGGAGTCCAGGTAAACAGCGCCCATGATTGCTTCAAACGCATCACATAATGTTGAATCCCTGTTATTTCCGTTTGCTTCTACTTCTCCTTTACCTAAAAAAATAAAATCTTGTAGAGATATTTTTCTTGCCAATTTTGCTAAAGTATTTTTTTGAACTAAAGCTGAACGTAAAGCAGTAAGTTCGCCTTCCTGTTTATCAGTATAGAGTTTAAAAAGGTATTCAGTAACAATAATCTCTACAACGGCATCTCCTAAAAACTCAAGCCTTTGGTTATCCTGGGTAAGTTTTTTCTCAGAAGCATAAGATCGATGTGTCATTGCTTTTTTTAGAAGACTTCTGTCATTAAAATCATAATCAATAATTGATTCTAGTTTTTTTAATTCGATACTCATAGATAAATTAGTTTGTACCTAATAATAATTACCCTAAATTCTGAATCCTTATTGATTTTACTGCTGATTATAGAATTATGAAAAATCCTCATATGAAGGTTTTATATCTACTATTCGCAGTTGATGATTGAGCCTGCCGTTATGTCTATTGAGTTGCGGTATTGCTAATATGTTCCAAGGTGTTTTTGGAAGATTCTCGGGCTTAATATTAAAGGCAATAAAAGCTATAGAATTATTATTAACATCACGCACATACCCTCGGCTATGATTCTGCCCAGCTAATGCTTTGAAAGGAACATATAAATTTGATAATTTAAATATTGGCTGGGTATTACTGTGCCCAAATGGTTCAAGCTTTGCCAGATCATCAAAAAATTGATCATCAATTTCTGAAATGAAAATATCGTCATCATATTCGATTTGTGGTACAAGATCTTCTTTCGTTAGAACATTACTTACTGATTTTTCAAAACGAAGACAAAGCTGCTTGATGTCATCAGGTTCGAGGGAAAGTCCAACAGCCATTGGATGACCGCCGTACCTTGTAAGTATGTCAGAACTTTCAGATAAAATATTAACTAAATTTAAATTTGCTGAAGATCTGCCTGAACCGTATGCCTGACCATCTTTTATTGTTAAGGCTATTGATGGTCTATTGTAATCTCTGGCAATTCTGGATGCAACATTTCCAATTACACCCTGGTGCCAGTTCTCTCCATAAATGAGAATTGAAAACGATTCATTTATTTTGATTTTTTCATATATTTGTGATTCAGCTTCATTAAAAATTTCACGTTCTTTAAGACGACGCTGAATATTGTATTCTTTGAGTTTGTTTGCGAGGTGAAGTGCATCAACTATACTGTCTGTTGTCAGTAGTTTATATGCTATATTTGGATCACCTAAGCGCCCGGCAGCATTAATATGCGGAGCTAATTTAAAAGCAATATCACTTGATTTGAGCTCTGATGTTATCCCGGAAATATCGCATAATGCTCTTATTCCTGGGCGGATTTGCCTTGCCAGTATTTTTAGCCCGAATTTTGTGAGAATTCTATTTTCTCCAACTAAAGGGACAATATCTGCAACTGTTCCCAGCGCTACGAGGTCAAGTACTTCCCTCATATCAATTCTTTTATGAACAAGTCCTTTTTCAAGCCCATATTTGATAAATGCATGTGCCAGTTTGAATGCAGTTCCTACGCCGGCAAGGCAATGAAGATCTGATATTTCTTCATGTAACTTGGTATTTATAATAATTGAAGCTTCAGGAAGTTCGGCTCCCTGAACATGGTGATCCGTTATGATTGTATCAATCCCGATGCTGTTTGCTTTTTTAACAGCTTCATTGCTGGTTATTCCACAGTCAACCGTCACTAAAACATCACATTTATATTGTGATAATGCTCTGTCAAGGGAATCTGGCGTAAAACCGTAACCGGTATCAAGCCTTAGGGGGATAAATACATTTACATCTGCTCCGTTTTGGGAAAGTACCCACGATAATACAGCAGAAGCAGTTATGCCGTCAACGTCAAAATCTCCATGAATCAATATTGATTCATTATTTTCAATTGCTTTCCATAAACGCTCTGAAGCTTTTTTTGTTCCGGGTATTCTGTAAGGAGATGATAAGTTCTTTAATGAAGCATTGTAATATTGATCAACATTGAAATTATTTATTCCGCGACCTGCTAGTACCGCTGCAACTGGTCTTGTAAATCCATTTCTGCTTATTAAATCATTAAAATCAACCGAAGAATATTCCTTCTTAACCCATTTCTTCTCCGTCATTGTAAATGTGCCTTATTTAGTATGTTCACATATACAATACAGCTAAATTTGAAAAAAGCTTACCCTTAACTGTTAATTTTTACTTTTTTTAAAAATACTTTTGGTGAATTGAAAAGTTAAATGCACCTTTTTATTTTTTGAGCGAAGAATATGTGCATTTAGTCTTACAGTTGCGTTTAGTGTTACATAAATTTATATTTGGTGTGCATTTAAGCTTACAAATAGTGTGTTTACTCTTACAGAAACTGCATTTACTGTTACAATATGTGCGTTTAGTGTTACAGTAATTTAGGCACAAAAAACGCTCCCGCTCAGCGTACATGTTTAAATTATTTTTTTGTAACAGAAAATGCACACTGTCAAATTTGCATTTTATCAGTCTTTATATTGTAATAGAGAATGCACCAATTTTATCTTAAGTTCCAGGTTATATTTTACCTCTCAGCAGCATTGGTTCTAGAATAACATCATCAGGATCAATTAGGTTAATATCTAGGTAAGCGTCAATTAGCCCCCATCTTTTAATCTTCTTTCACAGTGTTAATTTTATAATATTTCTGTAATGAATTATTAACATCTTTGAGGAGGTTCAGTAATGGCGAATCATAAATCCGAGAATATAGTCAAGTGGAAGCATGAAGTATCTAAGTGGTCTGCATCAGGTTTAAGTCAGCATGAGTACTGCCGCAGAATGAATATTCCCTGCAGTACATTTCATGGCTGGTACAGCAAGTTAAAGAAGCTTGATGTAGAAGTTGCAGCTGCGGTTACAAGTAGTTTTGTCAGGATGAAGTTTAATAATTCAAGGTTATTATCTGAAGGTATTCAACCAGATTCAGCAGGAATTAATATTTCGATTGGTGAATCTGTTAATATTTGCCTTAGCAGAGGGTTTGAAGTAAATGAATTTCAGAAAACAGTTAAAGCACTACTGGAGGTGTTATGATCAATATCAGTCAATCATTAATATATTTATACGATAGGCCTGCAAATATGCATATGAGTTTTGAAGGTTTGAGCGGATTAGTTGAGTCATCTTTTCCCGGCAAACTTCTAAGTGGAAGCTGTTTTGTTTTTCTAAACAGACTTAAAGATAAAATTAAAGTATTAAGATTTGATGGCGATGGTTTTGAAATTTACTATAAACGTCTTGAAAAAGGTAGATTTATCATAGATGACAGAGGTAGAACAGAACTTTCAAGACGAGACTTTCTAATGCTTTTTGAAGGTATAAAACCCAGTAGTCTGGATAAAAGATTCAACTTGAAAAAAGTTAGCTGAAATCTAAATTTTGAGTGTAAATAATACTGTTGCGCTGTATCTTTTTATATGGATGCAACAGTAGAACAATCAGTTAAAACAATAGAAGAGCTTGAGAGTAAAAACCGCTTTCTGGAAGCCGAGCTACTTTGTCTTAAAGAACAGCTTGAGTGGTTTAAGAGACAGGTGTTTGGACAAAAATCAGAGCGTTTTATAGAAGAATTTCCTCCTGAATTGCCTGTACTTCCGGGATTGAATATTCCAGAAAAAGATGAAACAAAAGTAGGGTTGAAGGTAATTCCTGAGCATAAACGTAAAAAGAAAAGCAAAAATAAAAATCAGTATAAAGTAGAGTACCCCGATACTCTGGATGTCAAAGAGGAAGTAATAGATATTCCTCCTGAAAACAGAATACACCCTGAAACGGGAGAAGAGTTAGTAGAAATAGGTCGTGATGTTACAGAGAAGCTTGGGTACAGAACATCTTCCTACTATATACACAGAACAGTTACAGTTAAATACGCAGTAAAAAACAATTCACTTGCCGGCGTTGTTCAGTGTTCTGTTCCTGACTGTATTGTTACAGGTTCAAAGTTTACACCGGAATTTATGGCTCATATTGTTACTGAAAAATATGCATACCATATGCCAATATACAGAATACAGGAAAAGCTTGCAGCTCATGATATAAAAGTAACACGGCAGACATTAAGTTCGCTTATTATGAATATTGGCCTTAAATTGACACCTATATATGATCAGATGAGAGAAAATCTTTTTAAATCAGGTTATCTATTTACAGATGATACCGCTGTAAATATGCTTGACCCAGGCAATGGTAAAACAAAAACTACAAGAATATGGATATACTCCTGTGCCAATCCCAATGCACCTCCATATCAGATATATTCCTTCAGCCCCGACAGAAGTCATTTCTATCCAACAAATTTTCTTAAAAATTTTGAAGGTGTCATTCATGCTGATGCATATGAGGCATATGTAAAGCTTGATGCTGATGAAAGCTCATGTATTGACCGGGCTGCATGCTGGTGTCATGCACGCAGATATTTTGAAGAAGTAAAATCTATTGACTTGAAACTCAGAGATAATGTCCTGAGAAAGATCAGGTATTTGTTTATGTTTGAAAGGCTGGCATGGAAAGCTGATTCGCAAACAAGGCTGAAAATAAGACAGGAACATGAACTTAAAATTATTGATGAAATTTTCACAATGCTCAGAGAAAAAGTAGTAGAAGGTACACTGCTACCAAAATCCAATCTGGCAAAAGCTATAGGATATATGCTTAAATATGAAAATAACTTCAGACTCTATCTGAATGATCCAAATATCAGAATGGAAAATAATACTGCTGAAAGAGGATTAAGAAAAGTTGTACTCGGCAGAAAAAACTGGCTTTTCTTTGGAAGTAAAAGAGCAGGTGAAGCTGCTGCTGTTATATACTCGCTTATTCAAACATGCAAGATTATGGGAATAGAACCATTTGAATATATGACTGATATCTTCAAAAGGCTGATGACACACCAAAACAACAGACTCTTTGAATTACTTCCGGACAAATGGGCTGAAGCCAGGAATATATAACACTGATGTAAGAATTGACTGATTGTACATAAATCATATATATGGACAGATTTTACGTTTACTAATATCCAGTAATTCAAGTATATTTTTACCGTAAATATTATTAAATCTTGTTATTGCAGGAATATCATCATAGCTTTTACGCATATAGCTGTTCAAGTGGGATAGGACTAAGTTAATGTCATTTTGGTTTAAGTTGTTAAAACTGGTTCCTTTAACTAGAATTCTACGTAAATTGGTGTGGTTATTTTCGACTTTAGCCTTTTGCCACGATGCATAAGGGTCACAGTAAAATACTCTTGTGCGCTGCTGTTTTGAATGAATACTTGTTTCAATTGCAGTTGGATTAGAAAATTCCGAACCATTGTCTGTTAAAATTACAGGGAATATTTTTTTAAACTTATCAGTACCAAATTTTTGTTCTAACATGTCAAAATAATCAATAACAGACTGCGAATTATTTGTATCTCTTATTTGAGCGAGCATAAGACCGAATTCAAATTGTAATGTTAATAAAACCTTTCCACCTATAACTCCAATAACAGAGTCCATTTGTACTTCAGTAATATTTGGGTTTTCTATTTTGAATTGTTTATAGTCATTCAGAGTCCTGTTTTGTCTATATTTTCTATCAATCTTATGTGTTATTTTTTCATGTTTACGCGGCTTTCTCATGCATATTTTTGGCATGTCTCCACGTGGTAATGAAAAATATCCGCTATGAAAATAGTTATAGATACTCTTCTCACATTTTTGAAATATATCTTTATGCGCGACCATAACATGATGAATACTTTGTCCTTTTTGAACTCCGGACTTAATCAGGTTATTGTAGATTTTTATCTCACTTGTGGAAACATCTATTCCCTGGCGAGATTGAACTAACAGTGTTTTATACTCATCCATAGCGTTATTTGCACAATAAAAGTATTTACGCTTTTTACATTTCTTCATATCAGAACAACCATTGCAGACATAAGGAGTTTTAGACAATTTATCGCAATAATCCTCTATAAAGTCACGGCACAGGTCATTGCAGGAAAAATAACTGCATGTACTACATCTATTTTTACATGTTGGAGGCGGAGCTTTACACAAACTTCTCTTCATGCAGTTATTATTGAGGGTGCAAAAGTTTTTGCGATGCCTTTTACTCGCTTCATCTACTATGCGATGTTTTTTTATTTCTCTTGAAATTGTTGTGTGACTCTTATGCAAGGATTTACCTATCTTCCTAAGAGATAATCCTGCATTTAGAAGATTTTCGATTTTGCAGCGATCTTGTTTGGTGAGATGTGTCATAATATTGACTCCATGTTAGTTGTTAGTGTTGTAAGACTAAACGCACCTACCTCCCTACGTAGGGAGGTAGGTGCGTGCCTGCAAAACCTAACCATGTTGTCTGTATTCTTATAATACTAAATAATTATAACACATAATGCACATATATATCTTTGTAATAGTAAACGCTCATTGACCACCTTGTAGAACTAAATGCACTGTTTTGAAAATCGAATGTGCATTTACTTTTTCAATTAACAAAAAATACTTTTCTTTTGAAAAAAAATAACTTATCCTTGAAATAAACTGTCTGAAAGCTAAATTATTAGCTCTTTCAATATGCCGATGTGGCGGAACTGGCAGACGCGCTGCGTTCAGGGCGCAGTTCCCGCAAGGGAGTGTGGGTTCGAATCCCACCATCGGTACCAAAATGATTTTACAAGCCTGCTTAGATTTGTTCTAAGTAGGTTTTTTTGTTTAGAATGTCTGATTTAGTTAAATGTATTATAAATAAGTCCTTTATACTCAAACCAAAAAGGTTTTCGAAAAAATTGATAATAATCGTATTCGATTTCTCGATATATTATCAAAATCTAAAATACCTCCTGTATAAAAAGCCCCTTCTTTTTTTATTAGATATTTCATGAAATAATCTATTTCTCAGATCAACTATATTGATAGATTAGAACTTCTATCGTAAAATTACTACATCGGATGTTTTAATTATTTAGTTTTGATTAATGAATTCGATGCTCGATACCGGAAAATTCGTAATTTGTAATTTTTAATTCTTAATTTCAGTTAGGCTGGGTAAGGGTATTATGAAAAAAAGTATTATCTGTTTAATTGGTGCTGTTTTGTTAATCAGTGCTTCATTCAATTTAAGTGCTGCTAAAGCAGTAAATCCTGAAAAAGGAGCTTATGTTATTGGAACTTGGGCTTGGCAGTATTGGAGCTTAAAAGATTTTCAACACCCCAATGATTTAAATACTTATAACCATATTTCATATGGAATGTTAACTGACCTTTCAAACCTCTCAACAGGATATCTGGATGTAAAAAAACCATGGAATAATGTTGGAGATTTCTTAACAGTAAAAAAACAGTATTCACATCCAATATACGGCTATACTCTTGGAGGGCAGGATACAACAGGTACAGTTAATAATTCAGAAGTAATATCCAGTTTTGACACAGGTACTCCATGGGCAGCTTTAGACGTTGATGCAGAAGGTACTGCTGATTCTAAAGAAATTATGTCTGTTTATGATACAGCTGCAACAGCTCCTGCTAAACCAAAGCTTACTTCCTATACTTTTGAATTAGATGATACTGATGGCGCAGGTTTTTCTTCTATTCAGGAAAGAATTAAATACCTTGAAAGCCTGGATAATGCTCCCGACCGTTATGTTATTATGTGTTATTGGGGAACACAATGGAACGCTGCCGGCGGAGCTGATGATTGGAGTACGGGAGGTGCCTGGTATGTAAAAATTGACCCAATGCTTGAAGTTATTTGCTCAATACCTAACCTGAGTTCAAAAAAAGTTTATTTGGCATTATGTACTCAGCCGTATGGAGATACACAGCAGGATCCTCAGTTTGAGTACTTCTGTAGTCTTATAAGCAAATATGATCTTGGAGGTTTGTATATTTGGAGAAGCTCAGGTTACCCATTAACTCAGAATACAGTTGATATATTAAACAAACAATTAAAACTTTCTCCTGCTTTGGAAAATAGAGATAATTAAAGAATATAGAATCTCTCTATATCGTTTTAGTTTTATGAGCAGAACTTTTTAGTGCTGCTCATATATTCGCAGCATTGAATACACCGATTAGCTTGTCGATGCGTAGTTTTCCACTTAACATTAAGTAATGATGCAAAGACTGATCAGAATATATCAGTGCGATAATTTGTAGATATAGTTTTTAGGGAAAAGTTGTGTTAAAAGTCATTTGGGTGATAAGTTTTTGTATGAGTTTACAACTTTTGTTGTGCTCAAATAGCAATGAAAATACATCTGAAGCTGTGAATTCATAGTGAGTATTAGGTTTTTGATACAGTTTCCTGTTTAAAAAATCAGGTTTTAACCTGGATAATGCAGATATGTGGGTTTAATCAGAATACTCCAAGGCTAACTTACAAAAGGAACTCTATAGATATCTAGTGCTTTCCAATATGGCTCTTTATAAATTCATCAAATTTACTATGTATATTCATAGGGTTTAGTTTATCTGTGTCTTTGTTCTTTATTAAAGTTTCATAGTATTTTTCTTTAGTGTCAAGAATTTCCATTTGCTTTTCAAGCTCGTTCATTTTTTTTATGGCTTTTGCGCGGGTAGCTTTGATTATTTCATAACGTTCTTTGATTGTTGAATCTCCAATTATACAAAGGTCTATGTATTTTTTTATTGACTTATTATCTACTCCGGAGCTTCTTAGACATTTTATAATACAGCCCCAATACAGGTCTTCCTCTTTAAAAATTCTGATGTTGTTTTTATCTCTGGTTATAAAAGGGAAAAGTCCGCTTTTTGCCCAAAATCTTATTGTGTGTTCGGAAATATCTAACTTCTTTGCTACTTGCTTAACAGTATACATACGTTTGCCTCAAACAAAGTTAAAAAGTTTTTCGAATTATATCGATTGGTTTTCCAGTACTATTTAAAATTAAATCTGGATTATTCATAATAAGATAAATAAAGTCGTATGAACGGAAAACTCAAATAACTTTTTGAAAATTAAATAGATGTTAAACAGATAATACATTCAAAAAAAGAAAAATATTGCAATAAACTAACGATAAAACTCTTGACTGATAGCAGCTCTCAAGCTGTATACTATGATTCTATCTAATTAATAGGGGTAACTGGAAAACAATTATAAACTTGTTTTTCAAAATTTTTAAGTGAAATAATTGAGTACTTTGACCCTATCATTCTAGAGAAAGGTTTTAAACCTAAAAATTAATCCCGAATATATAATAAATATAAGGATACTGAATGAACTGGTTGTAAAATGCATCCTGGAAACGCTCTGTCGTTTCCGCTACCAGCGTGTATTTTGCAATCAGCTCTGTTTGTTAAAATAAAACTATGAAGGAAAGATATGAGCTTATTGGTAACTGATAAAAGTAAATGTTCAAAAGATCAAATATGTGCTGAAGTGTGTCCTCAACATATTATTGAATTTGATTCTGACGGTTTCCCGTTTATAAAAGAGGAGGATGTCAGTAAATGTATGTTTTGTGGGCACTGTGTGGCTGTGTGTCCTAAAGCAGCTTTGGAACTTGAAAACCTGCCTTTAAATAAATTCTCTGATGTTGAAAAGAAATGGAAAATTCCTTTTGAGCAATTGAGACCATTTTTGCAAAGTAGAAGATCTATAAGGGCATATCGGGAAAAAGAAGTTGAAAGAGAAAAAATTGAAATGCTTATAGATACTGCCCGCTATGCGCCTACCGGACTTAATCTTCAATCAGTTAAATGGAAAGTTGTAAATGGAAAGGATAAAGTCAGAGCTGCTGTAAAACATTCAATGGATTTTGTAAATGACCTTGTAGAAGCAGAACATCCTATGGCTAAAGTTTTGAACTTTGATCGATTTGTTAAGCTCTATAATTCAGGCAGTGATCCAATCCTTCTAAATGCGCCGGCTGTAATATTAGCTTATGGAAAAAAAGACACTCCTCCGTTAGATAAGGATTGCGTAATAGCATTAACTTATCTTGAACTTTCAACATATTCAATGTATCTTGGAGCCTGCTGGGGAGGATACTTTGAAGCTGCAGTAAACATGTGGCAGCCTCTAAAGCAGTTTTTAGACATACCTGATGAGGATATGTGCTATGGTGCTTTAATGATCGGATATCCTAAATTCAAATATAAGATGATTCCATCTAGAAATATTCCTGAGGTCAGCTGGATTTAGTAGTTATTTTGATTACTTACCGGCATGTGTTGTGTCATGCATAAATTGAACCCGGATTTTGCAGCTGGACACAAGACGACATATTATTCTGTATAATGCATGATACGACACTAGCTTATATTTTTTAGAATTTCGCTATTGGAAAGAAAAACATATAATGAAAATAGTACCTATTATATTTGACAATGAACAGGGGCGCATTATTTCATATGCTGTAATCGGAGAAAACAATCAATGTGTTCTTATCGATATACCTGCACCGATTGGAACAGAAACATGGGAAAAGGAAATTTATAACAAATTACAGGGAAACAGTATTTCCCCATCCTCAATTACACTTATTGTTATTACACATGCTCATGTTGATCATTATGGCAGTCTGGTTAAATTTAAAGAGAAATATGGCATTACAGCTCCTGTTGCTATTCATGCTCATGATAGTAACTTTATAGAACTGGGCAGCTCAGCGCCAATTATAGGTTATGGTGATGGAGAAAGAGGTGAATTTGCAAGATATCTTACTACTGTCTTACCAATGACTGGCTTCGCTAAATATTTCCCAGATATTGTACTGAAAAATAAAGATAAATCAGATTTTCTAGATTTTGACTTAAGTCCTTATGGCTTGCCTGAAGCTGAACTTATTCATACTCCGGGGCATACTGCAGGATCTATCAGTATTATTTTTAAAGAAATAAAAACAGCTATTATTGCTGATGTCTGCTTTAGTGAGAAAAAAACAGGTTTTGATATTCCTTTGCTTCATTACTTTATTCAGGATATTTTATTGCTGAAAAAAAGTATTATACAGTTATTGGATCTTGGCGTAGAAATATTTTATGGCGGACATGGAGGCCCATGGTCCAGAAAAGAAATACAAAAACTTCTGGAAACAATAGAATAACCTTAAATATATGCAGGAAAGTCAAAAACTATGAAATACAGAAAACTGAATAAACTTGGATTAGAAGTATCGGCATTAGGTTTTGGAACAATGAGACTGCCGGTAATTAATAATGACCAAAATCAGATAGATGAATCTGAAGCTATAAAAATGATCAGGCATGCTATAGATTCCGGCGTTAATTATGTTGATTCCGCATATCCTTACCATGGCGGAAACAGTGAACTGCTGGTAGGTAAAGCTTTAAAAGATGGATATAGAGAAAAAACATATATAGCAACAAAACTACCGCCGTGGCTATGTAAGGAATATGCGGATTTTGATAGACTGCTTGATGAACAGCTTCTCAAACTTCAGACTGATCACATTGATTTTTATCTGCTTCACTGCATGAACAGTACCTACTGGCCAAAACTTAAAAATTTAGATATACTCAAGTGGTGTAAAGAAAAAAAGAAGCAAGATAAAATTAATTATATTGGTTTTTCAGTACATGATACCTTTCCTGTCTTTAAAGATATTCTGGATAGCTTTGACTGGGATTTCTGCCAGATTCAGTATAATTACCTGAATGAAGAAGTTCAGGTAGGAACAAAGGGATTGGAGTATGCCTATAAAAAGAATATACCATTAATGGTTATGGAGCCTCTTCTTGGTGGTTCACTTGCAAAACTCCCTGAGGCTATTGAAGAACTATGGCTTTCCTCAACTGATAAAACTCAGGTCGAAGCCGCTTTACATTGGTTATGGGATAAAAAAGAGGTTGGAGTAGTATTAAGCGGTATGAGTTCAATGGAGCAGACAGTTCAGAATATCAGCTATGCTTCAAAATCAGGAATTGGTTCATTAAGCCGCGCTGATAAAGGATTTATCAGTAAAATTCAACAGGAATTTAAAAAGATGTCGCTAATTCCATGTACTAAATGTCAATACTGTATTGACTGTCCAAAGAAAATAAATATCCCTCATATTTTTGGCCTCTATAACGAAGCAATGATACACAGTAAAGATGCTAAAATAACTTCCTCTACTCATAATAGTATTATGTATCAGCAGATTAAAACAGAACACAATGCATCCGCCTGCGTGAAATGTGGAAAATGTGAAAAATTATGCCCTCAAAAAATAGCAATAACTGACTGGCTTGAAAAAATCCACGCGGTATTTACCTGAAGAGCAACTTTCATAATCAGTTTGTAAACATCTGCCCGTTTGTGCTTTTTGGGGTCGTTGCGTTTTATAAGCTTAATTATAAATATATTAGCTATAAAAAATTTCATATAATAGTGTTAAACTATTTTTTTTTGTAATCGTTAAGCTTCACTTTCCAGACACAAATGCTACAAAGTAGCTATGTTTGGTAGCCTCACATTTCAATGTGGGGTATTAAATATCAATTTTATTGCGTGCTGAAAGTACGCTGTAATCACAAAGCTTAACGGTTACCATAAATTAGCTTCTAACAATAAATAGACTGTACTAAATATTTGGAACTAGTTAATGTACAGTATTATAGATCGCAACGATCCTGATTTAAACCTTGATTTAAAACTGATTAAAGCACAATTTTTATTGAATTAGATAATTTTATTTAGAATCTGACAAAGCATTTTCTGCATCTGTAAGATGTTGTTTTATTTCTTTATTACTAGGTAATTTTTTTAGAGCTTTATTAAATTGTTCTACTGCCTCTTTATATTTCTTTTGTTTATAAAGAATATAACCATATGTATCAACAAACTCGGGTTTATCAGGTTCCTTCTGCAAAGCCTGTTTTATTAATTTTTCTGCCTGAGCCAAATCCTTGTCATTTTCTGCTAAAATAAAGGCTAATTCGTTTTCAGCCAGAGTATAATCTTTTTTGGAAGCTAAACTTAACCATTTGACTGCATCGTCAAAAGATTTATCTGTGCCTATTCCCTGTAAATAATATAATCCTAAATTATATTCAGCCGTAACAGGTCCCTGTTTAGCAGCTTCATGACACCATTTAAAAGCATTTATATTGTTTCTTTTAGTTCCAATACCTTCTAAATAGCAAACTGATAAAGAGAGTTGAGCTAAAGCAAATTTATTATTTGTCGAATCCTTGAGCAAACTAAATGCTTTTTTAGCATTTTGTTTAACACCTAATCCCTTCATATATAGTAATGCCAAGTTATTCTGTGCCTCTCCTATTCCTCTTCTATTTTTAGAAATACTATAACCTAAAGAAGGATTATTTTCATAATCTACCTCAATTGTGATATTATTTTCATCTTCTTGTTGTATAACATTTTCATAATAGATTCTTGCCATATTATAATCTTTAGTAACACCTAATCCATTTTGATACATAATACCTAACAAACACATTGCAGGAGCAAACCAACCAGTAGATGATTTTTCTAACCATTTATAAGCTTCCTTGTAATCTTTAGTAACACCTTGTCCATTATAATACATTAATCCTATCATATATTGAGCATAATAATTACCTTTGTTTGCTAAAAAAAAGTATTTATTAAACGCTTTCTTAAACTCTTTGCTATAAAACAGCTTATCAGCTTCACACAACATATTATTAGATGAAATGCCATTTAGGCTATATAAACATATTACTATTAAAATTAAAACAATAAAAATTCTTTTAAACATAATTTATACCTCATATTTAGTAGATAGATTCGGTAGAATTATTTGAGTTTGTTGCTGGTAGATAATCTTTTTTAATACTGCCTAGTTGATAAATAGCATTTACATGTCCAACTGTTTTTTGATTCGAACTGACTATTCCCAAATCAATCCATTTAAGTTCATTGTCAGAGCAAGTACACTTTAAAGCATATACTGTTATCTTTTGCTTAGTTGCAGTAATATTATTTTTTTCAATATATTTAGAAAATCCTGAGCTAACAAAATTGTATAATCCTCTTACGCTTTTTTTTAACTTTAATATTTTGTTATGAGAGAATTAGTAAATTATCTTTTTCCCATTTTTGACTCTTTTGCTGTTTTGGCTCCATGAGATTTGAGAAGAGCAATTATTTTATCATATTTTTCTCTTCTTTGCTTATTACTTGTATTGCCTGCCCTAATTGCACAATCTAAAGCTGTTATTCCACGGGCATTTAATTCATTTATATCTAACTCCTTATCATTCAAGAATAATTTTATTATATTTACATTCTTATTAAACACTGCAAGCATTAGTGGCGTATCTTTTCTTTTATCATTAGAGGTAATATTTACATCGGCATTATTTTTTAGTAAAAGTTTTACCATCCTTAGATTATTATCATATGCGGCCCATAATAATGGTGTGTAACCGTTCATATCTGTAGTATCTACATTGGCTCCATGTTTTAAGAGAATTTCTGTACACTCATAATGTTTATTCTGAACAGATATAAATAAAGCATCCAAACCCTGCTTGTTCTTTGGCTCTAATTTTGCTCCATGTTTAATTAATAATGTTAACAGATCAGGATGATTCATTATACTAGCTGCTGTTAATGGTGTATTATTATCGCAACCACTACAATTAACTATTGCTCCATTCTTTAATAATATTTTAGCTATTTTAATATCTCCACCAGTAGAAGCCATAAGTAATGGAACCAAATTGCGGTGCCGTTCACGCTATTAATATTAATAATAAATATATTACAAATATTTAACTGATATATTTTTATCTTAAAAAAAATTATTATTATTTAAAAACACGTTTAAGATTTATTATGTAATTTTTTCCACAAATCATTTTTACTGCGTGTTCCACCTGTTAATACATATAAATCATCTTCTTCTGATATCTGTTTGCTTTTGCTAGCATTGTTAGAATAAGGTATTATACGTGTATTGTATGAACCCAGTGAAAGTTTTTCAATCCAGTCTTTTTTACCTACAGCTAAAGACTCTGTCCATATAGACTGGCGGCTGAAATAAGATTTCTCCAATTCTTCTTCAAGATTTTTGAGATACCAGTTCCTGAATTCAATTTCAGAATTTAATTCCAGGCATAGCAAAACCTTTTTCATATCTATTATTCTATAACGCTGACGATTTCCTGAAAGCTCATGATAACCGCTACATTTCCAACTTGAAGGATGTTTTACTACTTTGGCCCTGACCATATTCAGATCAATATAAAAAAAACAGTTTGCAAGATGTACTCCGGGCTCTATCAATGTTGGATTATAACGTCCTTTCCAAAACGATCCTTCCCGTTTTTTACGCCTATTATAGTCTTTGGAACTGTTACCCTGAAGAAAATGCATTGCTGAAGATACATTAGATATGTCATTTGACCACAGTAGAAGATGTATATGGTTTGATGTCACGATAAAATTCAGTACAGAAACATTAAACTTTTTACTCATTTCACGAAGACGGTTTACATAATTGAGCCTATCTTTTTCAAACTTGAAAAGAAACCTTCTTTCCTGGCAGCGATGAGTAATATGATAACAGCATGGTTCATGTATGTTTTTAGATCGGCGACCCATTATATCCCCCAATAATTTTATGCAATTAAGTGTCTACGCTTTAAAATAATAAAAACATACATAGAAATATTAAAGATTCAAACAAATTTAGCCTTAAAAAGAAAAAACAGTACTAAAAAATAGTTTTAAATAATAATATTTACTTTTATTTATTATATCTCTCTTATAATAAATATATTTAACGTGAACGGCACCGTTAAAAGTACCGTTAAAAGGCACAGTTGACTTTAAAGGAAAACCCTACAGAAAAAGAACGCAGGAACTTTGAAGAAAGAGAAGGAATGTTAACAAAAGAAATACTTGAATTTGAAGAAACTATTACCGAAAAGAAAAAAAACAAGAAAGAATACAGATAAATATATTACTGTCAAAGAATTGCCGGAGGAATTTAAATTTGTTCAGTTTCATGGGGGTAGAAAAAAGTTTATTGATATTATAAAAATGATTGCATACAGAGCTGAAGTAGCTATGTCAAATGTCATCATGCCTATTCTGGGAAAATATGAAAAAGATACTGCAAAGAGCATAATAGAATCTATTTTCAAAACACCGGCAAATATTATTCCTCTATATGATAAAAATATTTTGAAGGTTGAATTGCATTACACTTCATCACATAAAAAAGATAAAATAATTCAATCATTGATGAACTTTTTAAATGAAACTGAAATGGAATTTCCGGAAACTAATTTGAAGCTTTTCTACAAGTTCGTATCAAAATAAAATCATAGGGGTAAAGTGCTCAGAGTCTTTGGAACTGTTACCCTGAAGAAAATGCATTGCTGAAGATACATTAGATATGTCATTTGACCACAGTAGAAGATGTATATGGTTTGATGTCACGATAAAATTCAGTACAGAAACATTAAACTTTTTACTCATTTCACGAAGACGGTTTACATAATTGAGCCTATCTTTTTCAAACTTGAAAAGAAACCTTCTTTCCTGGCAGCGATGAGTAATATGATAACAGCATGGTTCATGTATGTTTTTAGATCGGCGACCCATTATATCCCCCAATAATTTTATGCAATTAAGTGTCTACGCTTTAAAATAATAAAAACATACATAGAAATATTGAAGATTCAAACAAATTTAGCCTTAAAAAGAAAAAACAGTACTAAAAAATAGTTTTAAATAATAATATTTACTTTTTATTTATTATATCCCTCTTATAATAAATATATTTAACGTGAACGGCACCGTTAAAGAGACCGTTAAAGAGAATAAATATATTTAACGTGAACGGCACCGTTAAAGAGACCAATTCCCCTTGGTTATTTCCCAACTTTTTTTAAAAGAATTCCTAATATCATTATCCTCAAAAAGCAACGGATATGTACAAAAATAGAATTTTATTAGTAAAAATATCCCGGGAATAATTAATAATACAAAACCAACAGAACAGGCTAACATATATAATACAGTGATAATTACTAAGAAAATATATTTTCTCAAAACAATTATAAAAATTTCACTCCATTGATTTTCATTACCATTACGCCTATTATAAATAAAAAATGATAACATTGAATAAATAAGAACCCCAACTAAAACTTGTAGAAAAAAAACTATTGGCATTATTTCTTTATATTGTTGAACATGATATGTAAAAGTAAACAGAGATACTATAATAGCACCAAAAAATATTATTGGGTTTCTACAAACAAACAGAAAACTTTCTTTTAGCAAAAATTGAATATCCATTTTTCTATCCATTTTTAATTTCCTCAAAAATTTTCTTTTTTTTCTGTTTCAGTTTTTTTGCTGTTTTAGCACCATGAGATTTAAGAAGAGCAATTATTTCATTACGTTTATAGAATGTTGCATAATCTAAGGCTGTCTTTCCAACATCGTCGATATAATTAACTTTTATGTGTTTAGAGTTTAATAACAAGTCTACTATATCAATAAGTCCCATAGAGGAAGCCCGCATTAATGGTGTATTGTTATAATATACTTTTGATAAATTAGGATCAGCACCATATTCAAGGAGCAATTTAACAATATCAGTATCTTCGTTTTCTATAGCCAAATACAAAGGTGAAACTCCAAAATTATTTAAGTAATTAATATTAATCCCTGCTTTTAACAAGGATTCAATACAATTATATTTCTTGTTATAAACTGCTAAAAATAAAGCATTCTGCCCTTTGTTATCTTTAATATTAACTTTTGCACCATGTTTTAATAAATAATTCAACACTATTATATGCCCAGCAGATGCAGCACCAGACAATGGAGTATCGTTATTATAATTAACAACGTTAATTTTTGCTCCAGCTTCAATCAATAATTTAACAATATCTTCTCTTCCTGCTAAGGCTGCTTTTTGTATCGGAGTTCCTCCAAATAAATCCTCTTTTACATTAACATCCGCGCCGTACTTTATTAATAGTTTAACTGCTTCAGTATTATCTAAAGAAATAGCTGTAAATATCGGTATTGCTCCATCATCAGCATTAATATTCATATTTGGGTTTAATCCTGCATTTAACATCTCTTCAATTTTCTTATTATTATGATTCACAATAGCATTAAAGAAAATGAATGCTTTGTTTTCTTTATTATTTTCAGTACATCCAAAAATAATCACTAAAAATAATAATAAAGCTATTTTTGATATAAATTTTTTCATAATTATTTAGCCTCATATATTTTATTTTTATATGGCTTATCTTTTTTATATTTAGACCAATTTACTTCTTTCAATTGCCTTTTATCGCTATCATTTAAAATAAAATACCACCTGTGCTTTATTTCTGTATTTGCATTGCAAGATACATTCATATTATAGCCTTTGTGATCAATATTAGTGATTTCTGTTTTTTTATTATACTTTTCAACCATCTTTTCATGCTTAATAAGACTAACAACAGGATAATAAACTATTATTGGTTTTTGTGTTATATTTACTATCAAACTAATATCATTATCAACCCTTTTTTGAAGATTATATACTCCTCCGTATAAATATTTATAGTATTCTGCTATTGTTAAATGATGTAGTATCACTTTATGTCGTTGAGTTTCTACCCAGCTCCATTCCCCGTCTTTACATTCACAGTTTTCAGTTACTCTATAGTAGGATCTATAAATTTTTGTTGTCTTTTTATAAAATCTTTCACCTTTATATGTTGCACCCAATACTCCTTGGCTGTCAAGAGTAAATATCCCACATGCCACTATAAATGTTGCAACATCCCTTGTATTAATTAAACCGAGAAAATCAATTGCATTGACTGAGTCATTATTTATAAATGCATATATATTAATTCCGCCCATTTCTCCGACTGGGTCTCTTGTCAACCATCTGCCAAGTGATGAAGAGTAGAAACGATAGCCGTAGTAGTATAATCCAGTTTCTGTATCCAAAGGTTTGGTTGAGAAGAGATAATCGCATGGAGCATCACCTTCTGAATTTATTACAGTTCCAAACGGGGAGTAATCACAACTGAAAATGATATTTCTTTCATTGTCTGTGTATGAAGTAATGTTGCCGTTGCCATCGTAGGAAGGGAAATAGTTATTAGTTGTCTGTTGATCGTTGACAGTTAGCTCAAGTAATCCGCCGACACCGCCTGCTCCCTGTAATGTTCCGCTTAAATCTAACCCCCAGAAGAATAATTTAGAATTTAGAATTTCTAATTTAGAGTTTAATTTAGTTTCTTTGATGGTATTCCAACCATCGTAGGTGTAATGAGTTTCTGTTTGGAGGTGCCATTGATTTTCATTGAAATTAGAGACTCTTTTAATGCGTCTTCGACCTAAACCGTCATAGATGTTTTCTATTTTGGTTTCACCAAAAGGCGTCAAGGGACTGACGCCCTCCACAACAGTTGACAAGCGGTTTTCGTCGTTGTAAGAATAGGAAGTTGCCTGAATACCTGTTAAATTACCGTTAGTGTCATAAGTAAGTTCATCTGCTGTTCCGTTTGGATTGAAAATTTGAGTGTACTGGTTCAGGTTATTTGAATCATAACTCAGAGGTTCGTCAACCAAATTAGCACTTACACGGTTACCCATAAAGTCAAAAGTATAACTGTACTTATAACTGCTATCATAAGTTTTGATATTGTTTTCGATACTATACTTTTTGGCTGCAACTAATTCATTAACCAGATTATATGAGAACTCTTTTGTTGATTCGTTGAGTTGATTATTTGTTGAGTTAATTTTAGTACGGAGGTCTGCATTGTTTAAGGTATAATCATATTTGGAGATTATATCACCGTTGAGATGCTTATTTGTTAAACTGGTTAGACGATTAAGAATATCATAAGTTTTACCAACCACTTCCTGATTGTTACGGTTGATTGACGTTACCTGATTTGTCAGATAGTGATAATCGTATTTGTATGTGTTGTTGCTGTTGGTACCTACTTCGCTAATGCGACCCAGAGGATCGTAGAAGTAATTGGTTAATAGTTGTTGGTTGATGGTTGATTGGGTTTTGCGGCCTAGAGCATCATATTCATAAGAGACTACGTCTCCGAAAGTATCGGTTTCAGATTCAGGTAAACCTGAACTATTATAAAGCCACTGTGTTTGTCCTACTGCATCTATCATACCAGTTCTCTGTCCTATGCTGTTATAGGTAAAAGTTACATCAGGATCATTCGGATAATCTACTTTAGCTAACTGTCCAAACTGATTGTAAGCAAATGAAGTCTGCTTTTCCATTGCATCAGTCCGCTTAATCAACTGTCCAAGATCATTATAATTATACTGATAAGATGTATCATTTGCAAAGGTTTTTCCTGTAACAAGTCCGCGACTGTCATAATCCCACTGTGTGGTGTTGCCATTACTGTCAACAAGTTTTGTTAAATCTCCTGCCGGATTGTATTCGTACTGTATTACTGAACCGTCGGGTTTAACTACTTTTGTTTGTTGACCAAAGCCGTTATATGAAATTTCGGTACGTCTCCCTGCACGGTCAATTTGAACAGTCGCCCCCCATACACCGTACTCGGTCTGATAATATGTACCGTCGGCAACTGTTACTTTTGTTGGTCTTCCTAAATTATCATATGCAAACTCCGTTTGCCCGCCGTTAGGAGAAGTCGTAGACTTTATTAAGCCGTTTGAAAAATAGCTGTTACTTGTAGTAAATTCATTTTCATCAACTAATGAAACGGATTTAACTAATAGGTTTAGAGCGTCATAAGTATTTACTACTTTGGCACTGCCGTCATCAGTAGTGAGGAGGTTACCGTTCTTGTCATAGGTCATAGTAACAGTTTTTGCAAGTTCTTCACCATTGTAAATTTCCTGTTTAGCAACATTCCCAGCTTCATTGTATGCAAACGTAGTTTGTTTATTAAATGGGTTTGTAACAGTTAATGGTCTGTTCAGCTTGTCATAAGTATAAACTGTTGACTGTCCGTAAGGATTGGTCTGTTTGGTTAAGTTATTGTTGAGGTCGTATTCAAACGTTGTAGTATTGCCTAAAATATCTGTCTGTGATATCAGGTTCCCGAATGCATCATATTCATAACTCACCACAGAGGGCACGAAGTTCACGAAGGTTTCTTTTTTTATTAAATTGTTAAATGGGTTGTAGGTGTATTTTGTGATTAAACCGCGTGGATCAGTTGATTCAATTACATTGCCTAGTGCATCGTATTTTTTACTTGTTATCTTTTCTACCTCTTCTACTTTTTCTACTATTTTAACTACTTTCTGCATATTATCGTAGGTTAGTTTCTGGGTGTAGGTTGGATAGTTGACAGCTAGATTTATAAACACCTGATATTTTGCAAATAAGAATACCCATTCTGTCAGCCTATATTCTTCTATTATTTTCTTATTCCTCCAATTATCAAAAATATTTTCTTAGTTTTTCTTATTTTCTTACACTAAAATCTTTCTTAACCCATATCTTCTTATTTTCTTAAAGTTTTATTCCAGGAATTTCAGATGAAACATCGGAAAATAAGATGCAGAAACTGTGGTAAGTATTTTTATCCCGACAAATACAACTACCATCATCAAAAATATTGCAGTCGAACAGAATGCCGAAGAGCCAGTCGCAGACAGTCAAGTAATAAGTATCGTGAAAAGAAGTCAAGAGACCTATCTTACAGGCAATCAGAATCAAACCGTGCAAAAGATTGGTATTCAAAACACAGTCTAAAAGTTAAAAACAGGAAAAAAAGTTGCAAAAAAGTTTCTTCCAAAGAAGTTTTACGTGATTTCGCTCAGGTAGAAAAAATACAGATTGACATATCAGTTTTACGTGATTTCGCTAATTTGCAATCTATTATATTACAAGGAGTTATATCACAGTTGACAGGGTGTGGTTTACGTGATGACATAAGCAATTATATCCGCAGAATGTATGATAGGGGCAGAGAGGTTTCAGGAGTGGATACTGAAACAAATTCTTTAATAACAAAATTGCTTAATGAAAGGAACTGCAATGAAACACAAAAGAATAATTCTGCCTGAAAAAAGACGAAAAATACCTGCTCACTTCAGCTGGATTGATCACAGACTTGTCAGAGATGGTTATAGTAGAAAGTGTTCTGCCCGGGCACTTGGTCTGTATCTTTTTTTGTTAAGTGTATCAGACAGTGAGGGACTTAGCTTTTATGGAGTCCGCAGTATTTCACGAGAAATAAATATAAATGGAAATGAACTTGACGAATTACGCAGAGAACTTCTTGATGCCGGTTTAGTGGCATACCGTGACGGTATTTATCAGGTTCTTGACCTTGATGTCAGCAAAGTTAAACAGGATGAAACAGCTTATGATGGAAGCAAAAAGGTAAGTGAAATACTTGAACAAATGTTTGCGGAGGATAAACGATGATAGACTATCAGACCTTCTGTGAAATAAGACGCATGTATGATGAAGAAAATATGTCTTCTAACAAAATAGGAAAAATACTTGGTATTGACCAGAAAACCGCTTCAAGGTGGGCTAAAAGAAAACGTTTCAGCAAAAAGATAACAGTTCAGCGTAACTGTGTGATTCATAGTTTTAAAGAAAGAATCGACAGTCTCATAAAAGAATGCCCTCATTACAGTGCTCAGCAGATATTTCAGATAATATGTGAAGAAGACTATAAGGGGTCCTACAGCACTGTTGCACATTATGTTGCTAAAATTAAAGATAGGCAGAAAAAAGCATATCTGACACTTAATTTTGAGCCTGGAGAATATGCTCAGGTTGATTTTGCAAACTGCGGCAGTATAAAACTTAACAGTACAAACAGAAAAATTTATGCATTTATAATGGTGCTTTGCCACAGCAGAATGATGTATGTTGAATTTATTTATCATCAGAATCAGGAGAATTTTCTACAGTGTCATAGAAATGCGTTTGAGTATTTTGGAGGCATCCCTAAAAATATAATGGTTGATAACTGTAAAGTTGCTGTACTTGAGCATAGTAGATACGGTAGCGTAAAGCTTAACCCGCACTATCTGGACTTTGCGTATCACTACGCCTTTAATATAAAAGCCTGTGGTGTCAGAAAACCACATGAAAAAGGACAGGTGGAAAAGGCTGTTGATTATCTCAAGGGTAATTTTCTAAGAGGACGCAGTAACATAACTGATATTGGTTCATTGAACAGTATCTGCAGATACTGGCTTGATAATATGGCAAACTGCAGAGTACATAAAACTACCCGGAAGCGACCGGTAGATATGCTGCAGAAAGAGAAAGAACTACTGGGAGACATAAATATACTTCCATATGATTGTTCTACGATAAAAACCGTAAGAGCAAACAGCCAGTTCAGGGTTATTTTTGATACAAATAGATATTCAGTTCCTGCTGACTTTGCCTCCAGTGTACTTACAGCTAAAATATACCCTGAAAAACTTCTGTTCTATCATGACAACTCTCTTATAGCAGAACATAAAAGATCATATGAAAGGCATATGGACTTTGAAAATCCGGAACATGTAAGAAAGCTGCTTGAATACAAACGCAATGCCAGAGAACAGAAGATGATATGTTCATTTCTGACAATTACAGATAAAGCTCCTGATTACTATGCAGGGCTGAAGGAAAAAAGATTTAACTCTAAAGATCATGTAAGAAAGATATTGACTCTGTGTGACCGTTACGGCAGAAATAAAACAGCTTCAGCACTGGAAGATGCTCTTGAGCTTGGTGCTTTCAGCAGTGAATACATTGCAAACCTGCTGGAACAGCGGGAACGCTTTACTCCTGCAGAATCTCCACTGCATCTGCTAAGAAATAGAGATTGTCTTGATATTGAACTTAAGCCGACTAATATGAACGTATACACAAGCCTTGAGAAAGATAATAAAAATGCAAAAAAACTATAACTCTCTTATTGATAACCTTAACCTTTTGAAACTAGGTTATACTGCTGAAAACTTCATAAAAGCAGCTTCACATGCAGGAAAAAACAAACTCGACTATATTGCCTATCTGGAAAATCTTATTTCAGGAGAAACAGCAGTAAAACAGGAAAAAGCTATAGCAAACAGGATAAAGAAAGCCAGATTCCCGTATAGCAAAACTATGGATCATTTTGACTGGAATCATCCTGATAAAATCAACCGCATGCAGATAGAAAATCTCTTCAGGCTTGATTTTATAAATGAAAATAAGAATATCATCCTTATTGGTAACTGTGGGCTTGGTAAATCACACATAGCCATAGCTCTGGCTCTGAAATCATGCAATAAGGGATATTCTACTCTCTTTACTCCGGCTGTGGATATTATAAACAATCTTGCTGCTGCAAATGCTATAAATTCACTCGAAAAGGCAATAAAAAAGTATGTCCTGCCAAAAGTACTGGTGATTGATGAGTTAGGGTATCTCCCTATTGACAAAATAGGAGCAAATTTATTGTTTCAGGTTATATCAAAAAGATATGAAACAGGTCCAATTATTCTTACAGGCAATAGAGCATTTAAAGACTGGCCCAAAGTATTTAATAACGATAATACTGTTACAAGTGCCGTACTGGATAGACTGCTGCACCATAGTGAAGTTATCGTTATTGAAGGTGGCAGCTATAGAATGAAGGATAGAATAGAAAACTAAGAATTTAAAAATTATTGCAACTTAAACTCCTGCCGTTGTCTTTTAAGTCTACGGATGGGAGTTTTATGTACTGACTCTGAAAAACAGGAATTCTTATTTGCAAAATATCAGGTGTTTTGACTTGCAGCTAACAGATAGTTGATAGTTGACGGTTGATTATAAAAAGCATTGCCTTCACCGTAAATATAGGAAGTAACACTACCAACCGGATCAGTAACAGATGTGCGGTTGCCGTAAACATCATAAGTATAAGTAGTTGTTATTTCTTTGTTATCAACTAATTGAACTAATGAAACTATTTTATTTGAAGCTTTATAAGTATATAATAAAATATCCGTGGTGTTTTCAACAAATGAGAAGTCTGTTCTACTTTGGACTGTCAAAACGTTGCCTTATTTGTTATTTCCTTACTTCTTTAATTTATTAATAATTGTCGATACTCTTTTAAAATTTTCTCTTGATAACCATATAATTGGAAAACAAATAATATTGTGTGTGTTTTTGTCTTGAATAATAAAACTAAAATTTGTTATATTAATGTGATTAATTTCTTTTAATTTAATTTTATATTTTTTATAATAAAATGTTTTAATCAATAAATACTTTTCAGATATACTCAAACTATTTCAAAATACTGGTTTTATTTTTTCAAAATGATCATTAATACGTGACCTTAAAGTTTCAGAAATATTGTCCCATTCATTTCTGAAAAAATCTAAAACATCAGATTTAAACTCTTTGAATGAGGTAAAAACTTTGTTATTTCTTACATGTTCGTTCATTACTTTCCATACACGCTCAATCGGGTTAAGATTTGGACTGTAGGGTGGAAGTATATGCAAAATGAATTTTTTATGAGGAGGCGGCTTTTGCAAAGCGTCAAGTAACATTTGAGCAGTTACTTTCTTTTCCTCTAAAATTTTCTTATTTATAAAGAATTCAGGTTCGTTTTTCAAAACCATATACAGGTTTTTTCTCAATCTCCCTGTAAGTTGTTTATTATTAGCCGGTAATTTTATCTGATAATAGTCTTCTAAATATTTTCTATTGAAAGGATCTTTTATTCCAAGATATGCACCAACTTCTTTACATGTATGAGCACCTCCGCCGTCTGCAATAAGATGTATGGTACCGCTAGAGGCGGTTGAATCATCAAGATATCTCAGAAAATCTAATGTAGCATTGCCATCTATTGTTTTATACTCTTTTGTAAAAATAGACATACTTTCTAAATCTATTGCTCCTGTAAGATTTATCCTGCTTCTGCCTGCAACTGTAGCTATCATTTTCTCAACACCTTTCCTTATCCAGCCTAATGTGATTTTTGTGGCTTGAGTTGGGTGAACACTATCCATAAAAAATATTTTATCATTTTCTTTGAGGTTATTCTTTATTTCATCATATTCTGCTTTAAAAGCTTCCTGCTTTTCGGTATTGTACTTAAGTGGGACTCCTTTTGGAGCTTTATAAGAAAATCTATTATGCTTTAACCAGTTATACATTCCCTGCTGAGTATATTTTATGCCGTAAGCATTGTAAACATATGCAATGATCTCTTTAGTGCTTGGGTAGGTATTTTTTTCTAAATGATTTATTAATTCATTAGTTTGTTCAGAAGTCAACAGGCTGCTTGAACCGCCACTTTCATTTTTCAATTTTTTATTATCCAAATAATCTTTAAGGTGAGTTGTTACTGTTGTTTCATGAATTCTTAATGCCTGAGCTATTTGTGATTGAGACCAACCCTCGGATGAAAGCAACACAGCTTTTATACGGTCACAGGCCTTACTGTTTCGCTCTTTTTTATGTTGTGCTTCAAGTTTTATTTTTTCGTCTAGTGTTAATTGGATATTCATATCTATCAATATAGGCTGTATTAGGATATTACAACTCATGCAACTGTATTTTCATTCAGTTTGAGTATATACTAAATTCTACTGAAAAACTATAAAGAAAAAGTAATAAATAAAAACATATTGCTATATATTGAATAATAGTATTAAAAGTTTCAGAAAGTATTATATCACCAACAATAAATACAATAATGCTTACAGTTAGAATATTTATCATTTTACTTGTTAAGCCTTTAATAATTATCTCAGTTTCTTTATAAATATCAATTATTCCACCTGTTCTAAAAACATAATAAAACAACAGAAAAAATTTTAGATAATTTTCAGTTACTCCACATTTTATATTCATTACTTCATCATATTTAAGATTTACATTAAATTTTTTACTTCTTCCTAATTGAGATAATACTTCAAGTGAGTGAGGACCTTCTCCAACTTCAATTTTTTTTTCTTCGCCTAATGTTAGACTAACTCTATTTTTACCATCAATATAAATATTAAATTTCCAGAAAGATCCTAAATAATTATCATTTGTTTTTACTATTATAAAAGCCATAAAATAACCTTTCAAATGTATACTAATTTGTTAACTGAGACCATAAACATGGCGGAGATTTTTGTTTGTTACATGGACAGCCATTTGAATCCTTCTTAGACGTTGATAATAATTTACATGTCAGCCTATAAGAAGCATTTAAACCAGGTAAACCAGCACCTTTACCACCAGTAATGCCAAGATTCCCGCCAGAAGATCCAATCGAAAGATGATTTGTAAACCCCATTGATACTGTAAGAGGCCACTGTCCTTTTCCAAAATCTATTACATTCCTTCCTATACCCCATAAATCTGTTGTTACTCCATGACATATCCATTTGCAACCATCTTGATTTATGTACTCATAATTAGAAAACAAAAAGCTTCCGCCTGAAGACTTTCCTGAACTTATATCACTAAATTGATTGCCAAATTCTTTTAAGGCTGCTTTATACATTTCATCAGAAGCATTCATATCTCCAGTAAAAATCCCTCGTAAAATAGGGAAAGTTTTACTTGGATCATGTCTATGACGTAATCCTAATGGATCAATATAATTAACCGGGTTTGAACTTACATAAACGTACATATTAAATCCACCCATTAAGCCGATTGGATCTTTGGTGATATAACGAGAGATTGTCGGATCATAGTACCTGTTACAATTGTAATACAAGCCAGTTTCTTTATCGTAATATTGTCCTGGCAGCCTAAGGTTGTTGGTAATTTCAGAACTCTCGTCAATAGTACAATTACCAAAACAGTCATAGATTCCCTGCCAGACAACGCCTCCGTTTACACCCATTAATTGAACCGGCGCACCTAATTCATTGTTTATATAGAAGTACAATTTATAATCCTTTTTCAGGTAAAGAGGATTTGTCTGCCACAGACTTTCCGGCTGATAGGCGTAAGAGACTATTTCGGTTCCTTCTGAATCATATTCACCGATCAAACCTTCATCTGAATAGAAATAGTAAGTGGTAATATCATCAACTGCTTTACTCAATCTTCTGCCAAAAGGATCATAGGAGTATGAGACTGAAGACTGTAGACCAGAGACTGTAGACAGGCGGTTGTTAATGCTGTATGTATATTCAGTTGTTTCGTCACCTGTTATTTTCTTAATGAGGTTACCATTTAGATCATACTCAAAATCAACCACTGAAGACTCGGAAGATACGGAAAGTAACTGGTTCATTTTATTGTAAGCATAAGTATTACCTTCCGGGTCTGTTAAACGGTTCCCAAGGTCATCATAAGAATATTGTTGCTCATTGATAGCAGTCAGATTATTTAACGGGTTGTATCCATAATTTTTATTCTCGGATATGGTTTGCTTATCTGTAATGAAACCTTGATTATCTCTCGTATAGGAATTATCCAGAACAATATTGCTTCCTGTATCCTTAGCTGATAAAGATTTCAGATTGGTAAATCCGTCATAACTGAAACTGCGGCTCGAACCTCCCGGAAGCTGTATGTTCTCTATACTGTTCCAGTTGTATTTATTGAAACTGATACTTCCACCCGGTACATCTATCCTGGATAATCTACCTTTCTCATAAACATATTCATCTTTTGAAGTGTCAGGATAAGTTATTGATTTCTTCTGAGAATTCGCATAATAAGAATATTTGTATTCCTTGCTAAACTCTCCGTAACTTACTGTTTCCGAAGTTTTGCGGTTTAATTCATCGTAGACAAAGATACCGGAATATGTACCATCATTCCAACCTAACATATTACCTACTTTATCATACTCGAAATTCATTGTTTTTTTAAGAAAATAATTCTATTTTGATTTATATTTTCTTATTCCTGTAAGAAATACAATTAAACATATGGCAGCAATAAAGAATTGAACAAAACCCCATATTATATGAGCCCATCTTGCTGTTTCATGAACTTCAAAAATTTCTGTAAATCCATATAGAGAAAAACCTATTCCTAAATTCAATACTAATAAACTACTAGTCCATTTTTTTTTATTAAAAACAGCACATATTATTATTATAAAGAATACTATTATAAAAATTAATTTCATTTTGTCTCCTATATTATTTACATTTTTCTTTGTACAACTTTTTCAAATAGCCCCGTAATCTAGCATCATCATTGTATAATTCTTCAATGTTATCATTCAGTTTATACAATTGTTTCAGAGTTCCTTGACCTGAATTAATAGCATCTAAAAATAGAGTTCCCCAAGAAGCGTTTGCAAGGTTGTTATTTAGGTGATTACTAACTAAATAGTTTGTTAAATCTTTTGTCAATGTTTCAGCTGCAGAATTAACAAACTCATCTCTAAGTGATTTTTCAACAGCATCAAACGCTTTATTTCTTATAAATTTATTGCTATTTTTAAAAACCGTAGCTCTCAAACCTGAATTTGAAACATATGTAGCAGCTGAGTTCTTACATGTTGCTCTAAACACCTTCCCCGCAGAAACTATTGTTCTAGTATATAACACTGCATCAAGAATATTACTCCCTATTTGATGTAACGATGTAGGTGAAAGCCAACTGCCACTTAAATTATTTATTGAATCAGAAATTGTTTGCTGCATACCTGAATATGTTCTCATATCTGCTAGTAATTGATCTATAATTTTTTTTAATTTATCACAATCGCTATCGCTCATACAATCATCCTTACTGTTATTTGGACTAGATGGTTTCTCATCATTTACAACAGGAGCAGATGGTGTAGAAGGAGGTGTTGGACTTTTACCATTACCTTTGACATATCCATATCTTGTATCATAAATATAAAGTAATCCAAGATTATCCCATTTATTTATAGAATCATTATTAACCATGCAATATAAATTAATTCCGGCTTCTTCTCCTAATGGATCACGGGATAGCCATCTACCAAGCATTGGAGAATAATATCTAAAAATATAAGCGTATAAATCCAAGTCATTATCATAATACTCAGAGCTGAATCTAAAGCTGAAGTCATCAGCCATTTCACCTTCAGAATTAACTATCTGACCAAACGGACTGTATTCGTATTCTGCAACAATATTTCCTTCACTATCAGTATATGAGGTTATATTTTTATTTCCATCAGTCTGCGGGAAATAGAACTGATTATCCTGATAGACTGCAAGTAAGGTATCATTGTTCCAGTAGTAAAATTTAGAATTTAGAATTTCTAAGTTAGAATTTAACTCTGTTTCCTGGATTAATTTAAAACCATCGTAAATAAATTGAGTTTCATATTGTAATTGATCTTGTTGATTATAAAACTGTTTGATTCTTCGACGACCAATTCCATCATAAACAAAATAGACTTTAGACTGTAGACTAGAGACTGAAGACAAGCGGTTCTCGTCGTTGTATTCATATAGTGTGGAACCATATTTGGTCATACAGCCATTGGCATTGTATAGAGGTGTGCTTGCACTCCCGTCAGGGTTGAAAATGCTTGTATACTGGTTAAGTTCATTAGGCTGATAACTCAATGGAATATCAGGAAAATAGGAGCTTAATCTGTTTCCTGCAGGGTCATAACCAAAGCTATACTTATAATTATTGTCATAAGTTTTGATACTGTTCTCTTCAGTATACTTTTTCGCACCTGTTAATTCATTAACTAAATTATATGAAAATTCTTTTGTTGAATTAGTTTCATTCGTTGATGATATTTTTGTTTTTAAATCAGCATTGTTCAATGTATAATCGAGTTTTGATATCACAGAATCACTATCCGATTTATTAGTTTTATTTATAAGTCTTCCTAATCCATCATACTGATTTTCTGTAATTACTTTGCCATCCAGACTGACACTTGAATATGAATTCGTAAGTTTATGATAATTAAACTCAAAAGTATAGCTTTCATCACCTCTGTAAACTGTTATAGAGCTTATTCTGTCAATAGGGTCATAAGTATATGATTCAATTTTTGAACCATTTAATATCATTGCAGTTCTTCTATTCTTATTATCATACTCATAAGAAATACTGTCATCATCAAACGGCCCGTTAACAGATTCTATATTACCTGAAATATCATAAGTAAATTCAGACACACCTGAAGCATCACTCATTGAATTAACACGTCCATAAGAATCGTAGCCGAATGATATGTCAGGATCGTTTGGATAATTAATCCCCGAAATATTTCCATAAGAATCATAAACAAACTCTGTTACTATGTTCATTACATCTGTTCTGGATACGGGCTGTCCAAATTCATTGTAAGTATACTTGTAAGTTGAACCATCTGCATACTTCTTTATTACAGGTAATCCGAGAATATTGTATTCCCATTCAGTTTTATTACCGTTTTCATCAGTAATTGAAAGTAAATCGCCAACAGCATCATAGCCGTATTGTATAGTGCTTCCGTCAGTTCTTGTTGTAAGACTCTGTTTTCCGAAGCCATTATATTCAAAGTATTCAGTTCTGTTCATCCTGTTAGTTCTGGAAACAGATCCCCATACACCATATTCTGCTTTATAATAGGAATCGTTCGAAGGCTGTCATATTCCAAGTTTGCCAAAGTCATATTACAGTGACTTTTTAAGTATATTTATTGTAAAATCGAAATTTTTAAGTATTTTTATAAAAAATAAAATCCTAATATTTCTAATAATTTATAAAAAAAGTAAAATACATTGAGTAAGCATTCTAATTCATTAACATGTATAGGTAATTTTTCCATATCCGAATCAAAAGAAATATTCAAGCTACTCGAAAAATATGACATATTATACAAATTTGAATGTGATGACAGAAATATCAGGGATATGTCACCTGGACAGGCAGCTTATGGAGGAACTTTTGGTTTTGGAGTTAGAGTTTTTATATATGTAAAGAAGAGTAAACTAAAAAAAACTAGAGAAATTCTCTCTCAAATTTTTCCAGCTTGATTCAATAGTTTTAAAAACTTATATATCAGAACTGCTTAAATCAGAATTGTTTTCAAGTATTGTTTTAAATTCTGAAATCAATTTTATAATATTTTCTTTACAGAAGGGAAGACTCATTTCAAATGCCTTTGTATTGATCGGATAGCTTATATATGGAGCATATAGTGGGATGTTATTAATACAAATAAGAATTCTTTTACCAAACGCTTTTTTAGTTAGTTCAAATAGTTGTTTAGAATTTTTTTGTGATAATAATATAAAAATGGAATAGTAATCTTTATCATTTTGTAATGATTTTTGTATTCTAATTTTTTCAACTTTACATATTTTTAAGTTAGGAGTCTTTTTTACATATCCCAGTTTTGGAAATTTATTTTCATTCACATATTTATAATTTTTGAGTTTACTATCTGAAACAATATAAAATTGTAATTCTCCCCCAAAACTACTTAAGAAAAAACAATTTAAAATTAATATTGCTAATATTTTATTAATCAAAACTACATACTCCTTTCTAATATTTCCCAACTGGTTCTCCTGATGTGCCATGGTGAATATTTTCTTTTAATTTCTCCGTATTGAATTTCTTTGCAAAGTATCTCTCCTACTTCTGAGCATGGTTTGCTATAGTATCGACCAAAACCACCAAAATAGTGAATAAACATACCTCCTGTTAAATGATCAATTAAATATTCAACCCTTATGATACAACAACCTTCGCAATCATTTCTAGCTTTTTTCATTCTTCTACATTCTTCTAAAGCATCAGCAATAATTTTAGCCCTTGTTGCAGCTCCACTCAAACGACCTAGAATTTCACCAAGCAAAGACCAACCACTTGGGTTTCCTTTTGGTGAGTATGATGCACTAACTTTTGCAGAATTACTTTTAGATTTACCGAATGCACCTTTTGTTCCTCCCTGGGTAGCACTCTTCTTTTGTGAATATCTATTTTTATTATTAATTCTTGAGCCACGGCTTCTTTCCCCTAAATAATCCCATAAATTGATAGGATCATTTTCAATAAATAAATATAAATTAATACTTTCAGCCTCACCCAATGGTTCTCTACTTAGCCATCTACCAAGTGTTGGAGAATAATATCTAAAAATATAAGCGTATAAATCCAAGTCCTGATCATAGTATTCAGAGCTGAATCTAAACCTGAATTCGTCGGCCATTTCACCTTCAGCATTAACTGTCTGTCCAAACGGGCTGTATTCGTATTTCGCGACTATATTTCCTTCACTATCAGTATATGAGCTTATATTTTTATTTCCATCAGTCTGCGGAAAATAGAACTGATTATCCTCATAGACAGCAAGTAATGTACCACCATTCCAGTAGTAGCTTTTAGTAGCCAGTGGTTGGTTATCAGTATCCAGTGTAACTTCTTTGATGAGCTTCCAGCCGTCATAAGTAAACTGTATCTCTTTATCAAGAATCCAGTTATCTTCTGAACCTGTATAAATTCGTTTGATTTTTCTTCTACCCATCCCATCGTAAATATTTTCAACTTTAACTCCATCCTTAACTGCAGTAACAAGACGGTTATCTTCATTATAAACTAACAAATCATATCCAGGAGCCTTGGTCAGATTTCCGTTAAGGTCATAATCAAATAGTCCTGCACTGCCGTCTGGATTAAATAACTGGATATATTGATTCAAGTTGTTGCTGTTGTAAGATAACGGAGTATTAGATAAATCGGCACTTACACGATTACCCATGCTGTCAAAGTTGTAACTGTATTTATAACTTTGATCGTAAGTCTTTATGCTGTTCTCTTCTGTGTATTTCTTAGCGCTAATAAGCTCATCCACAAGATTATAAGAGAAATCCTTAGTTTCATTAGTTTCATTAGTTGATATCTTTGTCTTCAAATCTGCATTATTTAGAGTAAAACTATAATCACTAAGAACTGTATTATTTATATTTTTATTTACCTTCTCTGTTAATCTTGCAAGTTCATCATAACTGTTCTTCTGAATTTCAGTTCCATCCAATGTAATCGAGTCTACAAGAGTTGAATCTTTGTAATATGAATAGTTAAAAGTATGTTCGTTATCTTCATTTTTTACTATAACTGTTTTTACCCTATTCATAGGATCATAAGTATAATTGGTTGATTGTTGTCCGTTGACAGTCATTTGAGTCTTTCTGCCAAGATCATCATAAACAAAATCTAATTCATTACTGAAAGGATCAACTTCTTTTGACACCATTCCCATATTATTATAAAACCACTCCGTGGTTCCTGAAGCATCAGACATAGTTTGAAGATTTCCAACCGGGTTATAAGTATATTCAATATCAGGATCATTCGGATAATCTATTTTGGTCAGCTTCCCAAATTTGTTATATTCATAAGCTGTCTGAATTCCCTTTGCATCAACTCTCTCTATAAGAGTTCCTGAATTATCATAGCTATATGTGTAGGAACTGTTATCGGCATAAGTCTTTTTAGTAACCAATCCCCGGCTGTCATATTCCCATGATGTTATGTTCCCGTTTGAATCTGTAAGCTCGGTTAAATCTCCCGCAGAGTCATAACCAAACTGATCAATTGCTCCGTTTGGTTTTCTAACCATTGTCTGCTGACCAAAACCATTATAACTGTATTCTGTCAACCTGCCCATTCTGTCAGTTTCAGTTACAACTCCCCAGACATCATTTTTAAATGTCATATAACTTTCATTAGACAGTATAATTTTTGTAAGTTGTCCATCTGCATCATAACTGAATTCAATTTTACCAGTAGTTGGTAAATTTTCTGTTATCATCTTACTTACTGAGTTATAAGAAAATGTAGTTTTAAAGCTTTGATCATCAAATTTAATATCTTTCTCTGTTTGATTACCAAGTTTATCATAAGCAAATGTTTTATCTGAGCTACCATCACTTGTATTCAACAAATTCCCATTATTATCAAAAGTGTTTATAACTGTTTTGACAAGAGATTCATCTATAAAATATTCTATTTTTCCTGGATATCCGGCTTCATTATAGATTATCTGTATTTTTCTTTCTAATGAATCCTTTACCGTTAGAGGTCTATTCAGTTTGTCATAGGTATAACTAGTAATTTGACCGTAAACATTCTTTTGTGTTAATAGATTACTGTTTTTATCATACGTAAATTCAGCGCTGTTACCACGCTCATCTGTTGTTTTGATAATATTGCTGTAGGCATCATATTGTGTAGTCGTTATTACTTCTGTATCATCCACAAGTTTAACAGTTTTTATCAACCTGTTAAGAGGATCATAAGTATATTCAGTAATTAAACCACGAGGATCAATCTGCTTTATCACATTTCCCATAGCATCGTACTTCTTTTGACTCTCACGGAGACACTGAGTCACAGAGTCTGTAGCAACTATTATGGTAACACGCTGCATACTGTCATAAATATACTCTTCCTGATATGTAGGATATTCTACTTTTACTATCTGGTTATAAAATGCATTTGATGAAGTCTGAGAGTTTCCATAATAATATTTTGTAATATTACCGTCCGCATCCTTATATGATGTTCGAAGAATTGACTTTCTTAGCGAAGCTAAGACGTTAGTCTATAAATCATATACAAATAATGAAAATATCTATTGGTTTATTTGATAAGTTCATTTTCTGTTAATTTTATCTCTGCATCTGTAAGATGTTGTTTTATTTCTTTATTACTAGGTAATTTTTTTAGAGCTTTATTAAACTGTTCTACTGCCTCTTTGTATTTTTTCTGTTTATAAAGAATATAACCATATGTATCAATAAACTCGGGTTTATCAGGTTCCTTCTGCAAAGCCTGTTTTATTAATTTTTCTGCCTGAGCCAAATCCTTGTTATTTTCTGCTAAAATAAAGGCTAATTCGTTTTCTGCCGGAGTATAATCTTTTTTGGAAGCTAAACTTAACCATTTGACTGCATCGTCAAAAGATTTATCTGTGCCTATTCCCTGTAAATAATATAATCCTAAATTATATTCAGCCGTAACAAGTCCCTGTTTAGCAGCTTCATGACACCATTTAAAAGCATTTATATTGTTTCTTTTAGTTCCAATACCTTCTAAATAGCAAACTGATAAAGAGAGTTGAGCTAAAGCAAATTTATTATTTGCCGAATCCTTGAGCAAATTAAATGCTTTTTTAGCATTTTGTTTAACACCTAATCCCTTCATATATAGTAATGCCAAGTTATTCTGTGCCTCTCCTATTCCTCTTCTATTTTTAGAAATACTATAACCTAAAGAAGGATTATTTTCATAATCTACCTCAATTGTGATACTATTTTCATCTTCTTGTTGTATAACATTTTCATAATAGATTCTCGCCATATTATAATCTTTAGTAACACCTAATCCATTTTGATACATAATACCTAACAAACACATTGCAGGAGCAAACCAACCAGTAGATGATTTTTCTAACCATTTATAAGCTTCCTTGTAATCTTTAGTAACACCTTGTCCATTATAATACATTAATCCTATCATATATTGAGCATAATAATTACCTTTGTTTGCTAAAAAAAAGTATTTATTAAATGCTTTCTTAAACTCTTTGCTATAAAACAGCTTATCAGCTTCACACAACATATTATTAGATGAAATGCCATTTAGGCTATATAAACATATTACTATTAAAATTAAAACAATAAAAATTCTTTTAAACATAATTTATACCTCATATTTAGTAGATAGATTCGGTAGAATTATTTGAGTTTGTTGCTGGTAGATAATCTTTTTTAATACTGCCTAGTTGATAAATAGCATTTACATGTCCAACTGTTTTTTGATTCGAACTGACTATTCCCAAATCAATCCATTTAAGTTCATTGTCAGAGCAAGTACACTTTAAAGCATATACTGTTATCTTTTGCTTAGTTGCAGTAATATTATTTTTTTCAATATATTTAGAAAATCCTGAGCTAACAAAATTATATAATCCTCTTACGCTTTTTTTTAACTTTTTAGGAATTAGGTATGAAGATATAGTAGTTGGATCTATCTCTGGTTTATATTTGTTTGCTACAGAAAAAAATCTTACTTCTCTTTTAAAAAGAATACTATTATCTTATCTACGTATTTATATCCAATATACTTATAAAAATTAAATCCAAGTATTCCTGCTACTGCTAGTAATATCTCAAAACATAATACGCATAGGATAATTCCTAAGTGATATGTTCTAAAACTATTAAAATCTGAGAATATTAGTTTTATTATTAAATAAATAAAAACGGTTAAAATTATAATAAAAATTAAAAACTTTTTATAAGTTGGCTTTTGTGTAAGTGGTTGTAAACTCAAAAAATAATTAATGATAAATAATACTATTATCCCAAAATAAATAATACAAATATTAGAATAATATTTATAAGAACCTCCAAGGGCATATAACCATAATCCAAAAACAAGAAGTGCAATAGTTATGAGTGAAACTAATAATTCTATAATTTTATTATGCTTTTTATTTTTAGAATTTATTTTTCGCATTTTTCACAGTCCTTATAACAATCATAATAATCCTTAATTAAGCTTAATGCAGCAAGCGATGCACCAATATGTTTCAAACCTTTTGATGCTTGCTTATAACCTTTGTTAAATTTCTTCCATGGAAATTGTTTATTAAATTGTTTATTGCTTATTTTAGGATAGAATTTTTTCTTAATTGATCTATAAATTGATTTACGTAATTTTCTATTTTTACCAAATCTATACATTGTGCGTCCAAGTGATTCGGTTAATGCATTAGCAACATAATTCATATTTAATTTTGAAATAGAATCATTCCAGTCATTTTTTATTGTATTTCCTAATAGTGCTGTTGGTGAAATCGGTATAATACCAACCCATCCTATTGGATTTTTTATTTCTGAAAAAAATCCCAAAGTCAGTGCATCTGCTGTTGCTTTAGCCCAACACTCAGAAAAGCATTTACCTCTTTCTCTTTGGATGGGATCAAAAGTAAAAGCCTTTTTATCAGGATCACCTCCATGCCATCCATTTAATCCATATTACCTCCAGTTATGAAATCTAATGTTCCATTAACACGATCCCAGGTGGTTTCATTAAATATTTTATCAAAAGCTTCAGCTTCAATTCCAGTATAACCATATCCATTGATCCAAGACAAAACAGAAAATCCAATATAGTCTATATTATCTATAGGGTTATTGTAGAAGGATTCATATTGATTCAATCCGCCCATTTCTCCGACTGGGTCTCTTGTCAACCATCTGCCAAGTGATGAAGAGTAGAAACGATAGCCGTAGTAGTATAATCCTGTTTCTGTATCTAGAGGTTTTGTTGAGAAGAGATAATCGCATGGAGCATCACCTTCTGAATTTATTACAGTTCCAAACGGCGAGTAATCACAACTGAAAGCAACGGAGTTGCTATTATCTATATAAGCTGTAATATTTCCGTTTGCATCGTAGGAAGGATAATAGTTATTAGTTGTTTGTTGATCGTTGATGGTTAGCTCAAGTAATCCGCCGACACCGCCTGCTCCCTGTAATGTTCCGCTTAAATCTAACCCCCAGAAGAATAATTTAGAATTTAGAATTTCTAATTTAGAGTTTAATTTAGTTTCTTTGATGATATTCCATTGGTCATACGTATAATGAGTTTCTGTTTGGAGAATCCATTGGTTGTCGCTGAAACTGTAGACTTGTTTGATTCTTCGACGACCGAGCCCATCATAAACAAAACAGACTTTAGACTGTAGACTAGAGACTGTAGACAGGCGGTTTTCGTCGTTGTAAGAATAGGAAGTTCTAGATTCAGCAGAACCGTCTTCGTTATTCAACTTCGCCGAGTCAGGCGGAAGACTTGTTAAATTACCATTTGGATCATATTCAAGGGTATCTGCTGTTCCATTTGGATTGAAAATTTGAGTGTACTGGTTTAGGTTGTTTGAATCATAACTCAGAGGTTCATCAATAAGATTTGCACTTACACGGTTTCCCATCGGATCATAGTTATAGGAATATTTGTATTCAGGATCAAAGGTCTTTATACCATTGTCTACAGTATATTTCTTTGCACTTATCAACTCATTTACCAAGTTATAACCAAACTCTTTCGTTGAATTAGTTTCATTCGTTGATAAGTCTTCTTTTGTTCTTAGGTCTGCATTATTTAAGGCATAATCATATTTGGAGATTATATCGCTGTTGAGATGCTTATTTGTTAAACTGGTTAGACGATTAAGAATATCATAAGTTTTACCAACCACTTCCTGATTATTGCGTTTGATAGCTTCAACCTGTTGTGTTAGGTAATGATAGGAATAATCATATTCATTGTTATTGGCTGTTGTAATCTTGTTGATTCTGCTGAGAGGATCGTAAGAGTAACCAGTAATCAGTGACGAGTTAAGGGTGAGATCAGTTTTGCGACCAAGGGCGTCATATTGATAAGAGACTGCGTCTCCGAAAGGATCAGTTTCGGTTGAAGGCAGTCCCTGACTGTTATAATTCCAGTTTGTTGTACCTGTACTATCTGTCATACCGGTTCTCTGTCCTATGCTGTTATAGGTAAAAGTTACATCAGGATCGTTAGGATAATCTATTTTAGTTAACTGTCCAAACTGATTATAATCAAACGAAGTTTGTTTTTCCATTGCATCAGTCCGCTTAATAAGTTGACCAAGATCATTATTATTTTCCATATCACCGAATTAAACCAATAAAACTAATTATTAGTATACAATTAGAATTGATATTCTTTTATCTCAAACTAAAACTTACAAGAATAGCTGTTAATATGCTTCTGAAAAGGAATATATAAGTAACTGAAATAATAAGAGCAACAGGGAAAATTATAATACTGCTCCAAAAAGCTTTGCTCACAGAAAAGCATTGTGCTTCAGATAAACTTTTAAGCCAAATAACAATTGTCCATAAAAGAATTATCAAGCCAAAAACCAAAAGCATATTTGAAGATAAAGTTGAAGAAGAATTAACATCTGTAGTAGAATAATTATTGAAAACTTCTCTCCCAATGAATAGCAAACGAAATATGAATAGTATAAATATTAATATTGATGGGATGTTTGCCCATGCAATTACAGTACGCAATTGAATATTAGTGGCCCTACCCTTAAATATTAGTCCACTCCATCTCAATAGAGGAGCGTAGATATATAGCTTGATTATTCCCCAGATAATACCAAATATAATAGAAACAATGATGCTAGTATAAAATACTGTTGTACTATTAAAACTAATATATAAATTTGGTAATGAAACAAATATTTCATATATACCTTCAATGGATGCTAATAATAAAACCAGTCTAGTAGGATTTGTATCTAAAATATAACGAATTACTTCTCTTGGTTTTATCCAAATCATTAATATGAGCCAAAATACATTTTTTCTATCAGAACTATTTTCGATTGAATTCATCTGCTACTTCATTTCAAATTTAAATCTTCATTGTAATTTCTTATCTAACTCTTCGGAGTTTTTAGCTCCATGAGATTTTAGAATTTCAATAATTTTTAGATATTTTTCTTTTTGGGTTCTATTAATATAGTCGTTTAAACGATTCTTAAGCTTATCCAATGTAGTATAACCATTTGTATTTTTCTGATTAATATTAATATTTTTTACCTTTAAAAGTTCTTCGACAATTCCAACATTTCCGTCAATAGCAGCAACCATCAAAGGAGGATCAAGATCTCTGGTTTTTCCTGGATTATTTACATTTGCTCCATAACTAAGTAATAATTTAACCATTTGTAAATCTTCCTTGTATATAGCCCAAAGTAGCGCAGTAGCATTGTTATAAACTAATGATTCAATATTAGCACCATATTTAAGTAATACCTCTACACATTTATAACGTTTATTATATATTGCACAGAACAAAGCATTTTGTCCCTGCTTATTATAAACCTCTATATCTACGTCAGCACCATGATCCAAAAGGAACAATAGAACATCTTTATGTCCAAAATAAGCAGCAGATGTTAAAGGGGTATCTTTATTATCATTATGAGTATTAATTTTTGCTCCATATTCATAAAACAATTTTAGCATATCAATATCACCAGCAGTTGCAGCATCAAGGAGAAGAGTACTATTTAAAATTCCTCCTTTTGCATTGATATTAATTCCTTTTTTTAGGAATAAAATTACAGCTTTATTATTATTTTCTGAAAAAGCAATAAAAATTGGAGTATCATTACCAATGATTTTTTGATTAACATCAAATCCATCCTCTATGTATTTTTCTATTTTATTGTTTTCATGTTTAATTATTGCATTAAACATATTATTAGGTGTTGGTAAACTTTCATACCAAACTAGTGAAATAGCTAAAATTAGAAAACATAGAATAATTATACCTAAAATTAAGAATATTTTATTTAGCAAAATCATATTCCTTTCTTAAAAATTCATCTTTTATATCAATATTATTAGCTACATTAAGTTTTTTTAGAATTCGACTTTGTTTTACTGCTTTGCTTCAAGTTCTTTGGAAGTCTTTGCTCCATGTGTTTTAAGGAGGGAAATAATATCAGGATTATTGTAGTTTATAGCAATATCTAATGCTGTAAGGCCTTTGCTTAATTCATTAATTTTTAAGTTTTTACATGTTAATAACAATTTTACTATATTATAGTTTCTTTTTTTGATAGCAATAATTAGCGGAGTTTCATCGTAATTGTTCTTTAAATTAACATCTGCACCATTTTCTAATAAAATTTTTACTATATCGAAATAATCTTCAGAAATAGCCCTTATTAGAGGCGTGTAACAATCGATTTTTATATTATAATTCAATATAGAATTATTTTTTATCAAAAATTTGAGCATATCAATGTTATTGTCTAAAACTGCAAACATTAATGGAGTACTTCCTCTATCATTTTTCGAATTAATATTTGCACCATATTTTAACAACAGATTTACTAAGGAATAATCATTTCCTCTTACAGCAGAAAAAATAGGAGTATAGCCATCACGTGACTTTATATTTGGATTAGCTTTATTTTTTAAAAGGTACTTTATTAACCATTTTCTGTTGTAACTCACTGCATAATACAAATATGTTTCTTCCATTGCTTTTCCATTAACATCAGCCCCATTTTCAACAAAATACTTTATCATTTTTTTATTTTTACTATCTAGCGTGTTAAAAAATGTTGCATTATAAATTTCTTTTTTTGTTTTATTAGGTACTTTTGCTAAAACTTGTTTTAAGCGAACAAGGTTATCTGTATAAATACATTCTTTTACTAATTCTAAAGAGAGATTATTAACCTTATCACAACCCGATAATACAAATAAGGTTGTACAAATGAATAAGTATTTAAATAAGATATTCATATATGAACATTGCTCCTAAGTTTATTATTAATAATTAGAGATTAGAATTTCAATACTTTCCCCTATTGAAAATAAAATTGGGTTTACCCTGTCAATTTCATTCTTTTCTTTAGATTAACTCTTTCATACTCTACTTTTCTCTTATCGTATTTTTTCGGGTTATAATTTCTAAAAGTTGTTAAGTTATCACCTTTTTTGGTACAAATTGTACCTTCATAATGTTTGTAATCAAAATTATATTTACTAGTGTAATCAATAGGCTCTAATTCTTCAAAAGGAGCGCCACCCCAAAGAGTTTCTCCTGGATTTGTATAGCTCCATTCATTATCAAACTTTCCTCCTCGAAAGAACTTATTTAACTTTAAATTATAAGGAACTGAAATAGCATTTGATGGAACGATTAATTGTATTAACAAATTATTAAGTTGACTAATTGGTTCAGTCAACCAATCAGTTGAATGTCTTTCTACTGTTATTTTGGCTTTTTGTACTAATATTTTCTCTTGAACAAGTTCATCTTTAAGTCTTTTCTTGTTTAATAATTTCCACTTTAATTTTCCATCGTTTTCATCGCATTGACATTCATATTGATATTCCATAATTGCCTGATAATCCTGATAAGTCACAGTTGTTATTAGGTTAGCAATATGATCATCCCAAACTCTTAGCCCTAATAAATCCCAATTATTAATTGTATCATTATTAACCATGCAATATAAATTAATTCCGGCTTCTTCTCCTAATGGATCACGTGATAGCCAACGTCCTAAAACTGGAGAATAATACCTGAAAATATAAGCGTATAAATCCAAGTCCTGATCATAGTATTCAGAGCTGAATCTAAAGCTGAAGTCATCAGCCATTTCACCTTCAGAATTAACTATCTGACCAAACGGACTGTATTCGTATTCTGCAACAATATTTCCTTCACTATCAGTATATGAGGTTATATTTTTATTTCCATCAGTCTGCGGGAAATAGAATTGATTATCCTGATAAACTGCAAGTAATGTATCATTATTCCAATAATAAAATTTAGAATTTAGAATTTCTAAGTTAGAATTTAACTCTGTTTCCTGGATTAATTTAAAACCATCATAAGTGAATTGAGTTTCCGTTTGCAAGTTCCATTGATTATCGCTGAAGCTGTAGACTTTTTTAAGACGGCGCCTCCCTAAACCGTCATAAATGTTTTCGATTTTGGTTTCACCAAACGGCGTCAAGGGACTGACGCCCTCCACAACCGTGGATAGGCGGTTTTCGTCGTTGTATTCATATAGTGCGGAACCATATTTGTTCATACAGCCATTGGCATTGTATAGAGGTGTGCTTGCACTCCCGTCAGGGTTGAAAATGCTTGTATACTGGTTAAGTTCATTAGGCTGATAACTCAATGGAATATCAGGAAAATAGGAGCTTAACCTGTTTCCTACAGGGTCATAATCAAAACTGAACTTGTAATTATTGTCATAAATTTTGATGCTGTTCTCTTCAGTATACTTTTTCGCACCTGTTAATTCATTAACCAAATTATATGAAAATTCTTTTGTTGAATTAGTTTCATTGGTTGATGATATCTTTGTTCTCAAATCAGCATTGTTCAATGTATAATCGAGTTTTGATATCACAGAATCATTATCCGATTTATTAGTTTTATTTATAAGTCTTCCGAGCCCATCATACTGATTCCCTGTAATTACTTTGCCATCCAGACTGACACTTAAATATGAATTCGTAAGTTTATGATAATTAAACTCAAAAGTATGGCTTTCATCACCGTTGTAAACTGTTATAGAGCTTATTCTGTCAACAGGGTCATAAGTGTATGATTCAATTTTTGAACCATTTAATATCATTGCAGTTCTTCTATTCTTATTATCATACTCGTAAGTAATACTGTCATCATCAAATGGGCCGTTAACAGATTCTATATTACCTGAAATATCATAAGTAAATTCAGATACACCTGAAGCGTCACTCATAGAATTAACATGTCCATATGAATCATAGCTGAATGATATGTCAGGATCGTTTGGATAATTAATCCCTGAAATATTTCCATAAGAATCATAAACAAACTCTGTTACTCTGTTCATTGCATCTGTTCTGGATACAGGCTGTCCAAATTCATTGTAAGTATACTTGTAAGTTGAACCATCTGCATACTTCTTTATTACAGGCAGTCCGAGAATATTGTATTGCCATTCTGTTTTATTTCCATTTTCATCAGCAAGAGAAATTAAATCGCCAACAGCATCATAGCCGTATTGCACAGTGCTCCCGTCAGCTCTTGTTGTAAGACTCTGTTTCCCGAAGCCATTATATTCGAAGTATTCTGTTCTGTTCATTCTGTCAGTATTGGAAACAGCTCCCCATACTCCATATTCTACTTTATAATAGGAATCATTTGAAAGGATCGTCTTAATTGGATTACCCAATCCATCATATTCAAACTGTGTTTTTCCAGTATCGGGAGCAATTACTGTTTTTATAAGTGAATTAGGAAAATATGTATATGAAGTTGATTCGGAGGTATTATCAAATGCTATAGTTTCTTTTGTCTTATTTGCAAGATTATCATATTCAAAGCTTACAACAGCTTCAGAATTATCAGCTGAAATAATATTTCCAAGCTTATCATAAGTAAAAGAAACAGTTTCTGCAAGGTCATTACCTTTATATATCATTGCTTTCTTGATGTTGCCATTGTCATCGTATTCATTCACAGTCTTTTTACCAAACGGCTCCAACAAGCTGATGAGTCTATTAAGTTTATCATAGGTGTAATTAGTAATTTGACCGTAAACATTCTTTTGTGTTAATAGATTACTGTTTTTATCATATGTAAATTCAGTATTGTTACCGCGTTCATCTGTTGTTTTGATAATATTCCCAAATACATCATAATCCATTTGATTCTCGCTGAGGCGCTGAGACGCAGAGTAGGTTTCTGTTGAAACAATTTGTCCTAAAGGATTGTATGTGTATTTTGTGATTAAACCGCGTGGATCAATGGATTCTGTTACGTTACCGAGAGCATCATAACTCTTTTGAGTCTCTCGGAGGAACTGTGTCACAGAGTCTGTGGCAACTGTTTTGGTAACACGCTGCATGTTATCATAAATATATTCCTCATTATATGTAGGATATTCTACTTTTACTATTTGGTTATAAAATGCATTGGATGAAGACTGGGAGTTTCCATAGTAATATTTTGTAATATTACCGTCCGCATCCTTATATGATGTTCGAAGAATTGAGTTTCTTAGCGAAGCTAAGACGTCTATAAATCATATACAAATAATGAAAATATCTATTGGTTTATTTGATAAGTTCATTTTCTGTTAATTTTATCTCTGCATCTGTAAGATGTTGTTTTATTTCTTTATTACTAGGTAATTTTTTTAGAGCTTTATTAAACTGTTCTACTGCCTCTTTGTATTTTTTCTGTTTATAAAGAATATAACCATATGTATCAATAAACTCGGGTTTATCAGGTTCCTTCTGCAAAGCCTGTTTTATTAATTTTTCTGCCTGAGCCAAATCCTTGTCATTTTCTGCTAAAATAAAGGCTAATTCGTTTTCAGCCAGAGTATAATCTTTTTTGGAAGCTAAACTTAACCATTTAACAGCATCATCAAAAGATTTCTCAGTGCCAATTCCCTGTAAAAAAATATAGCCCTAAATTATACTCGGCTGTAACTAATCCCTGTTTAGCAGCTTCATGACACCATTTAAAAGCATTTATATTGTTTCTTTTAGTTCCAATACCTTCTAAATAGCAAACTGATAAAGAGAGTTGAGCTAAAGCAAATTTATTATTTGCCGAATCCTTGAGCAAACTAAATGCTTTTTTAGCATTTTGTTTAACACCTAATCCCTTCATATATAGTAATGCCAAGTTATTCTGTGCCTCTCCTATTCCTCTTCTATTTTTAGAAATACTATAACCTAAAGAAGGATTATTTTCATAATCTACCCTCAATTGTGATATTATTTTCATCTTCTTGTTGTATAACATTTTCATAATAGATTCTCGCCATATTATAATCTTTAGTAACACCTAATCCATTTTGATACATAATACCTAACAAACACATTGCAGGAGCAAACCAACCAGTAGATGATTTTTCTAACCATTTATAAGCTTCCTTGTAGTCTCTAGTAACACCTTGTCCATTATAATACATTAATCCTATCATATATTGAGCATAATAATTACCTTTGTTTGCTAAAAAAAAGTATTTATTAAATGCTTTCTTAAACTCTTTGCTATAAAACAGCTTATCAGCTTCACACAACATATTATTAGATGAAATGCCATTTAGGCTATATAAACATATTACTATTAAAATTAAAACAATAAAAATTCTTTTAAACATAATTTATACCTCATATTTAGTAGATAGATTCGGTAGAATTATTTGAGTTTGTTGCTGGTAGATAATCTTTTTTAATACTGCCTAGTTGATAAATAGCATTTACATGTCCAACTGTTTTTTGATTCGAACTGACTATTCCCAAATCAATCCATTTAAGTTCATTGTCAGAGCAAGTACACTTTAAAGCATATACTGTTATCTTTTGCTTAATTGCAGTAATATTATTTTTTTCAATATATTTAGAAAATCCTGAGCTAACAAAATTATATAATCCTCTTACGCTTTTTTTTAACTTTAATATTTTGTTAGGAGAGAATTAGTAAATTATCTTTTTCCCATTTTCAACTCTTTTGCTGTTTTGGCTCCATGAGATTTGAGAAGAGCAATTATTTTATCATATTTTTCTCTTCTTTGCTTATTACTTGTATTGCCTGCCCTAATAGCACAATCTAAAGCTGTTATTCCACGGGCATTTAATTCATTTATATCTAACTCCTTATCATTCAAAAATAATTTTATTATATTTACATTCTTATTAAACACTGCAAGCATTAGTGGCGTATCTTTTCTTTTATCATTAGAGGTAATATTTACATCGGCATTATTTTTTAGTAAAAGTTTTACCATCCTTAGATTATTATCATATGCGGCCCATAATAATGGTGTGTAACCGTTCATATCTGTAGTATCTACATTGGCTCCATGTTTCAAGAGAATTTCTGTACACTCATAATGTTTATTCTGAACAGATATAAATAAAGCATCCAAGCCCTGGTTGTTTTTCTGTTTTAAATTTGCACCGTGTGATATTAGATAAGTTACTATTGAAGGATGTTTTCTATAGCAAGCATTAATTAAAGGAGTTGCATTATTTCCATTTAAACTATTAATATTTGCTCCATGCTTCAAAAAAAGCTTTATCATTTCCAAATTTCCACTAGAAGCAGCCATACCTAATAATTCTCTTTTAAAATAATCTCCTTTTATATTTATTTTAGCACCATTCTTTATCAGAATTTTTACAGCATCTAAATTATTTTCCTGAACAGCTTTAAATATAGCAGTTTCTCCTGTTTGATCTTTCAGATTTGGGTCTACTCCTTCATGTAGTAGTTTTTTAAGTTCAATATTGTCATGGTTTATAACTGAGCTAAATAATTGTACTATTTCAGACTCTTCATGTCTTTTTTGACAACCAATCAAAAATAGAAAAAGAAAAAAGAAAATAATAGTTTTATTCATTGATCACCTCAAAAAAAATTCTTTACAATATCTTTTAAATCATAATATTTTTTATCTAAAAAATATGTATTAGTATCTATAAAATCTTTCTTTGATAATTTATTCAAATGCCATCTTATTTCTCCTACAGTACTTTCATTACACCCTATGTCGAAATTATCAGAGTACATTTGAACCTTATAATTCTCTGTGATATTGTCAGGATGATCATTTATTAATCTTTTTTCAGTTTCAAAATTAATTAATTGTGTAATTGGGACAGTAAGGGGAATAGGAACTACAATTTTCAGTTCTTCTGCCGGTATAGCAAAATCAATTGCCCTTGTTAGTATTTTATCTACTTTTTTTTGCCAAGCTCTAACTCCACCAAACTTGGACATCAAGTATTCTGATTTTTTCTGTTTGGGGATTAATAATTCTATTCTATCAATTTCTTCCCAAAAATAATCTCCCTTTTCACAATTACACTTCTCTTTTATTTCCATATACCATGAATAAGTATACGTTACTCTTTTATAATATTTTTCTCCCTCATATGTTGCTTGAAGAAATTCAACATAGCACGTATAATGAGCATATATCGCTGCTCCAGTCATAATTCCGCTTAAATCATCCCAAAATAAACCAAATAAATCAGTATAGTTTACAGTATTATTACCAAGCATATTATATAGATTTAATCCTCCTTCCTCTCCGATTGGATCACGGGATAACCACCTACCTAATGTTGGAGAATAATGTCTATAAAGATATGCGTAGAGATTGGTATCAGTATCAAAATATTCGGAACTGAATCTGAAGTTAAACTTCCCTGCCATGTTCCCTGAAGAGTTAATAATATTACCAAATGGTGAATATTCATATTCTGCAACAGTGTTATCATCTTCATCTATATAAGAAGTTATATTTTTATTACCGTCCGTCTGCAAAAAGTAAAACTGATCATCTATACATACTTCCAAAATAGAATCATTGTTACGGTAATATTTGTTATTACTGATAAGATTCTCTTCAGAATCATATACCTTTTCAGAAATAATATAATAACCATCATAAGTAAAATTTGTCTCCGATTCTAATGCATCTCCTGAATATACCCTCTTTATTCTTCTTCTATTCATTCCGTCATAAAGATTTTCTATTCGTTTTCCATCTGTAACAATTGATGTAAGCCTGTTATTGTCATTATAGCCTAATGAATCATAACCTGAAGCAGTTATCATATTTCCATTTGGATCATAATCGAAAAGTTCCGCCGTTCCATTTGGATTGAAGATTTGAGTGTACTGGTTTAGGTTGTTAGAATCATAACTCAGAGGTTCATCAACCAGATTAGCACTTACACGGTTTCCCATCGGGTCATAGGCATACGAATATTTATAATCCGTATCAAATGTCTTTATACCATTGTCTACAGTATATTTCTTAGCTGAAACTAGCTCGTTTACCAAGTTATAACCAAACTCCTTAGTTGAATTAGTTTCATTCGTTGATAAGTCTTCTTTTGTTCTTAGATCTGCATTATTTAATGTATAATCATACTTGGAAATTATATCGCCGTTGAGATGTTTATTTGTTAAGTTGGTCAGGCGATTAAGGATATCATAAGTTTTACCAACCACTTCCTGATTGTTACGGTTGATTGACGTTACCTGGTTTGTCAAATAGTAATAGAAATAGTCATATTCATTGTTATTGGCAGTTGTAATCTTGTTGATTCTGTTGAGAGGATCGTAAGAGTAATTGGTTAATAGTTGTTGGTTGATGGTTGATTGGGTTTTGCGACCCAGAGAGTCATAGTTGTAACCGACAACTTCACCGAAAGGATCGGTTTCAGTTGAAGGCAGTCCCTGACTGTTATAATTCCAGTTTGTTGTGCCTGTACTATCTGTCATACCGGTTCTCTGTCCTATGCTGTTATAGGTAAAAGTTACATCAGGATCATTCGGATAATCTATTTTAGTTAACTGTCCGAACTGATTATAATCAAACGAAGTTTGTCTTTCCATTGCATCAGTCCGCTTAATTAGTTGACCAAAACCATTATAATTATACTGATAAGACGTATCATTTGCAAAGGTTTTTCCGGTAACAAGTCCGCGACTGTCATAATCCCACTGTGTAGTATTACCGTTGCTGTCAATTAATTTTACTAAATCACCCGCTGAATTATATTCGTACTGTATCACTGAACCATCGGGTTTAGTAACCTTAGTTTGCTTGCCAAAACCGTTATATGAAATTTCGGTACGCCTTCCCATACGGTCAACCTGAACAGTCGGTCCCCAGACACCGTACTCTGTCTGATAATATGTTCCATCGGCAACTGTTACTTTTGTTGGACGACCAAGAGCATCGTATTCGTAGGAGGTTACGCCGCCGTTCGGGGAAGTTTGGGATTTGACAAGACCGTCTGAATAATAAGTAGAAGAAGAAGTAAACTCTTTTTCGTCAACTAATTGAACGAATTTAACTAATTGATTAAGACTATTATAGGCGTTTGTTACTTTGGCGCTGCCGTCATCTGTAGTGAGGAGGTTTCCGTTTTTGTCGTAGGTCATAGTAATAGTTCTAACCGGGGTTTCCTGAGACGTATTGCCATACGCCTCTACAAGAATAACATTACCCGCTTCACTGTATGTGTTGACAGTTTTCATGCCGAATGGATTTGTAACTTTTAACGGTCTGTTCAGTTTGTCATACGTATAGATAGTTGACTGTCCATAAGGATTGGTCTGTTTGGTTAAGTTATTGTTGAGGTCGTACTCCATTGTTGTGGTATTACCCAGAATATCTGTCTGAGATATCAGATTACCGAATGCATCATAGCTCATTTGATTCCCGCTGAGGCGCTGAGACGCAGAGTAGGTTTCTGTTGAAACAATTTGTTCTAATGGATTGTATGTGTATTTTGTGATTAAACCACGAGGATCAATCTGCTTTATCACATTTCCCATAGCATCGTACTTCTTTTGAGTCTCTCGGAGGAACTGTGTCACAGAGTCTGTAGCAACTGTTTTGGTAACACGCTGCATGTTGTCGTAGAATAGCTCCTGTTCATAGGTTGGATAAATTATCTTTGATACCTGATTGTAGAAGGCGCCGTTTTTACCGTATTCGTAGGAAGTAATATTGCCTGCCGGGTCAGTGACAGATGTGCGGTTGCCATAAATATCATAAGTGTAAGTAGTTTTTATTTCTTTATCATCAACTAATTTAACTAATGTAACTAACTTATTTGAGGTGTTATATGTGTACTTAGTACTGTTTCCTAATGCGTCTGTTTGTTCGATCATATTGCCAAAAGCATCATACTTGAAAGTGGTAATGCCACCCATCGGATCTGCTACTTTAACAGGATTACCAACTAAATCATATTCGGTAGTAGTTGCTATCTCTTCTCCGTCCACTAATTTCGCAGATTTCACTAATTGATTTAGAAAATTATACTCATAAGTTGTTGTCTGGTTGAGAGCATTTGTTTCGGAGATTTTGTTACCGACAAGGTCATAATTAAAAGTGGTAACACCACCCATTGGATCTGTTGTAGAAATAAGATTTCCCATGGTGTCGTAGGTCATAGAAGTGGTCGCCGAGGACGACGACCCTCCAGAATTGCCTGACACAGTCATGAAGGTTACTAAACCTTCCGTGTTTACCGTGTATTGCGTGGTGCGATTGCCATTAGGCGCCAGAGGACTGACGCCCTCCAGTTTGGAGACTAAGTCTCCTTTACTGTTGTAGGTATAGGTTGTGGTAATCCCGAGAGTGTTGGTGTGGGAGGTTACGTTATTGTATTTACCATAGGTTTTGGTTTCAGAACTTCCATCCGGAAAGGTGGTTTTGGTGTTGTTGCCGAATTCATCATAAATATAAATAGTAACTTCGTTACTTTCATTATAATAGACAAGTTTCCTGTCATCACGTACAAAACGTTTAACCGTCAGCCCGTTGATCTTAACCTCATGAACATAACCCTTTTCATCAGTCCAGGTTTCATTAACCATTCCCGAAGGGTACGTTGTCTGACAGTAGTAAAGCCCTGTCAGAGAATCATAATCATATGAAAATTGGAAATTTTCATCGGCAGCAAGGGACTGCTGCCCTCCAGTAGCACCTGTCGGCGCAATTGGAGAATTTGTTACGGAGGCTACGCGGTTGTTGATATCATAGGTGATTGTTGTTTCTTTTCCGGCGATTATTTTTTTGATTAAACGGTTTTCGCCATCATACTCGTATTTAGCTGTTGTAACCATTTCATCAGGAGACGCATTGCCATGCGCCTCTACAACTTCGGATAATAAACCGGCATCATTAAATATGTAACGTAGGATTCTGCCGGATAAATCTTTGTATGTTTTTACATTGTCAGCCTTGCTGATCCAGTAGATCTGGCGTCCGGTACCGTCTTTAATACCGGTCATGACACCATCTTCATCCCTGACATATTCCTCTATTATACCATTTGCATCGCCGCGTGTGAGAAGCTGTCCTTTCGCATTGTAGGTGCGGAAGGTTCCGTTGTCACGGGTGTAAGTAAATTGGTTGATAGTTGATGGTTGTTTGTTGTCGGTAGAAAATACAGCTGTTATCCATGATTTTTTGGTGTTGGAGTAGTAAACGTGCGGAACTGTCGTATCTTGTGTCCAGTTCTGGTCTGTTACATTACCGTTATTATCATAGGTATAGACGATTTTCGGTTGAGCCGCTGAGTTTTCAGGCATTTTATAAACTGCTGTACCGCGCTTGATTGACGAAATAAAGCCGTTCGAGTCATATGTAATTTCTAAATTCTCATCATCTGACGGTGAGAAATGCCATTTTCTCATTGAATAACTGCGGTTGATTCCGAAACTACTGCCCGGAACCTTGACACGCAGCGCCGTTACGCTGTCGGAATATGTACCTGAATTTTTCTTAATACCACTGCCCGTGGATGCAAAATTATCACTCCTGTCAGGCGAATTCCTATCACAGCATTCATCTTTGCATCCTTCATCACAGTTATCCTGGCATTCCGTTTTAGGGAAACACTTCGGCCCGCCTTCAATTTCTTTTTTAGGAGGTGTGGGTTTTACAGTTGTACCGCCGCCAGAACTACGTGGAACGGTAGCCGATACATAAGCATAGCCGCCTCCGGTTGGAGAATTAGGGTTATAGCCCGGTGAACCCGGAGCAATATAAAAGAATACCTCAATAGTCCTTCTTACTACCTGTTTGCATTCTTCATCTCCGTGCTCATATCCATAACCGATACCGGCTGATGAACTTCCGGCAAACGCAAAACTCAGAGGAATGAAAACCATAGTTAAAATAAAACTCACACGGAGGCACAAAGGCACAGAGAACTTTTTCTGGTCAACGAATGGAACGAATTTAGACAAAGAAAACTTTTTGCTTTTTGAAGCAAAAGCAAAAACCTTCGTGATCTTCTTACCTTCGTGGTTAAATTTAAATTTCCTAAGCAGTGTTAGGAGGATGAACAGTAATGATATGATACAGATCATGCCGGGGCCTTTCGGGAAGTTTTTCTTAAAGAACGGAAGAATGAACACTAAAGAGCCCTCGGCTTCATCGGACTTCAGACAGGTTATCCTGTAAGGGACGGTAATGCGCTGTTTAGGTTCCAGGTACTCGGGAACTGCATTAAGGATTTCAATTTTATAATACTCATCTGAGGTAGGCTGTATATACATGTTCTTAGCTCTTAACAGCCCGTAGTTGGTGAAGGTGATTTCACCCTGGAAGACATCACCGGCCTTCATCTGCGGAACATTTATTGCGGCAGGTTCGGCTACAACAACAGGCGCAGGAGCATTCTCAACATAAGAACTTTTGACATTGACCTCGTACTTGTACTTGAGCTCTGTGCTGTACTCGTCCTGGACAGCTATTTCCTTAACCTCCCACTCTACCGATACCAACTGGTAACTTAAAAATACCCCTACAGTCTCGGTAACGCCCGGTTTGACCCAGAAGCTTCCAGTTTTGGAATCATGTTCTGCAGCCGATATGCTGTACTTATACTGCCCGGGGCGAAGTTCATTAAAAACAAGTTCACCGTTAATATCAGTTGTGCCAGTTTTAATGATCCCGCCATCCTGTTCCTCTATTCTTATCTTGGCGTCTTTGACACCCTCTATCAAAGAACTGTCTGAACGCAGTGTTCCGGTATAGATATCGGTAACTTTGAAAACTGCCGATTCGGACAGGTTTTCAACAGAATCTGTCACGTATACATAGCCGCTTAGGTAGCTTGGAGTAAACGAAGTGGACGTTGAAGACGAAGTTGATTCTACTTTAATCTTGAATTCATAATACTTGTCAACCTCAGTTCCGGCTGGCGGGATGAATGTAAGAGTTACCGGGACAGACTCTCCAATTTTAAGTGTGCCGAGGTTTGAAGCTGTATTTAAGTGAATCCAGTTAGGTAAGGGCGAAGAGCTAAGGGGTAAGAGAGTTATTTTGACGTTTTCGGCATCGGCTGTTCCTGTGTTTTTCAGGGTAACTGTTTCAGAAAGTGTTTCACCAACTTTAAGGCCTGTTTCAAGATATGATTTATTAAAGCTTAGAACAGGGTAAAGATAATCTTCAGGGCTTCCGAAGAAAGTCAGGTTAAGACTGATCTTATCAATGAGCTCATTGTCGTCTCCATATACAAGACGCAGGATAATGTTGCAGGAGTCAGGGGCATTTTCATTTGATGAAACTGTAAAGTTAAGATTTTTTGACTCGCCTGAAGCGATGTTTACAGACGAAGGCAAACTAATGGTGATCAGTGATTGGTGATTAGTGGTGAGTGGTGAGTTGTCAGTTGAGAGTATATTAATACAGTTGGCAGATACATCAGCGGTAATTCCCGGGTTGTCGTCAGGGTCAAAGGTGAGGTGGAGGTTGTCCGTGACTGTTCCGTCGCCGTTTTTAATTGTCAACGGCAATGCCTTGGTTTGACCTCTTGTGAGCTTAAGATCATAAACGACCGGATTTATAAAAGTTTTTGATATGACAAAAGTTTTTCCGTCATGCGGTATAACTGTTAAATCAGGATGAACAGCTTTTACTGTGTACCTGCCATATTCATTTTCCAGCGGTTCGAAATTGAATATAAATTCGCCGTTTTCATCAGTCATTATCTCATAGGTACGTTTGAAACCATTAATTATAATCAAAATGTTTAAAGGAACATTTTGTTTATAAATTGTTGATTGCTGATTGTTGATTGCTGATTGAGTATTTGATTTGGCATGACCGGAGATGGTTATAATTTGTTGATTTGTTGAGGTGTTGATTTGTTGAGGTGAAGACATCGTGTCGGAGTCGATTACGCCGTAATATGCGGTGTCGATTATTGAAACATTAGTTCCGGCAGCGATACCGTCCATTTGTACTTCTGTATCATATCCTTTGTTGTGATAGATACTGTTTATTAAAAGTTCCAGATACAGTGTATCATAATCAGTCATCGGAACACTGATATCAACAGCCGGTGAACTGTAGGATTCGCCCGGGGTAATTCGTGCGACAGTAGAACCGTCAGAAAGGGTTGAAATTGTAGAAAGAGTAGAAGAGGTTGAAGACGTAGAAGAGGTTGAAGAGGTTGAAGAGGTGGAGCCTCCCATGATATGTTCAAGATTTGCCGATGACAGCAGATTGCCAAGTCCGTCATAGAGTTTGAAGGTAACTTCATCAGAAGCCTTGCCGTTTTTACCCGTAACGATTTCGATTGTTTCATCAGATGTGTTTTCCAGTGTGAAGTAGGCTTTTCCTGCAGTTCCGCGGGCAAAAGGATCTGCTTCCAGGGTTAGAAGAAGAGGGGTGGCGTCGGAAAGCTGAAGAGTATCTTCAAAGATAATAGCAATATTATCTTTTGAAGAACTTGAATATCCAATATTCAACAAGGAATTTTCAATTTCCAAATTACTGGAAGGTTTATAGGACAAGTGTGTTTCGAGAGAAACATTTGAAGGCAGCGTATCGTAGCCGGCAACAGAAACCGGAACGGAAACCGTGCCGTAAGGTGGAATAGTAAATGGTTCAGAATATGAGGTTTTATTCACGCCGTTTTTATCAACTGTTACTGAAAGTTTGGCGTTTTCAATGTTTACATCAGAGTTATTTGTTATTGTATAATTTAAAGTATTAAATACTCCCCTGCTGATTGACTCTGTGTTGAGTTTGAGTTCAATATCCGGCAGCGTAATGGAAACCGGTGTTCCCGTGTTGTAGTCTTCGACAGACTCAACCCAGTAAGTTGTTGATTTGTTGATTTGTTGATTTGATGATGGGGTGTAGGCGTAGTCGGTATAGATATTCTCAGTAAGCAGCAGGTTGTTAATTGGGAATTCGGACATAGAATCCGGTGTATTGGAAATATATAAATTATAACCGTCGATATATTCAGGTTCAGGATGTATCCAGGTAATAACCGGGTAACCTGTATCTCTTTTTGTAATATTTACGGAAGAAACAGGAAGCAGCCCCGGATTGATATATTCCCAGTCGGTAATTTCTGATTCATTCCCCGCTCCATCTACTGCAGATACCGCATAGTAATGTTCTGTAGAGGACAGAGCAGTATCATAAACAGGAGATTTTACAACACCCGGCATGTAGGGAGATAATTGTTCTTTGGTAAAGTAGTTATTTGAAGAACGATAGATGTTGTATGAAATTTGTTGATCTGTTGATTGGTTGATTGGTTGATTTTCTAAAGGGGGGTCGAAGGAGATTTCGATGTACCTGTCAACTTTTGCCAATGAAAGGTTCTGAGGTGTTTCAGGAGGAACAGAATCAGAATCTGCTTCAACACCAAGACTCCAGCCACTGCGGGAAACCTGTCCATTATGATGACGGACGGAGGCAACGCGGTAACGGTATAGATTATCCTCTGAAGGAGAATCTGTAAATTGTTGATTTGCTGATTGGGAGATTTGCTGATTGGTTATTTCTATTATGGTGGATTCGCCTGTTGAAGTATCTTCGCGTAACAGTGAATATTCTGCTGCATCTTCTACTGCATTCCAGGAAAGTAGAATCTCTCCATTCGGTTGAGATTCAGCAGTTAATCCTTCAGGAATATCCAAAGGAGGAAGTTCGTCCTGATATACTGTACATACAAAGCCTGTTTTGTCAGTATTGCCGATATTGCCAAGTCTATCTTTGGCTTCCCATTTAAAACTGAAGGATTCAGCGCCATTTTCTCCAAGAGTTTCAGGGAGAGTGAAACGTGCAGTATATATTTTATTATCAGATTTAAAAAATTCGTCAGGCTGGATAGTTTCACCGGAAGACAGTAGGATTTCAAGAGCCGGGGGCTCATCTTCGGCAACTTCGTCAGAAAGCGTTATTTCAGCTTCAATAACAAGCTGGGTTTCAGGGTCGTTAAAGATTGGTGTGACGAGTTGGGAGACGGAGTCTCCCTGGTTATTTTCATCATCAATGCTGTAAAGATTTATTCCGATTATATCAGGGCCGTCCGTATCAATATTAAGTGATCTGTATTCTTCAGGTATAAAGCTGCCCCTGTTTCCTGCAATATCCCCCGCTGAGAAAATAAAGTTTGCTTTGCCCGAAGGAGTTGAATCGGTAATACTGACTGTTCCTTCAAATTCAGTATCTGATATCTGTGTCAGTTCAATTGTCTGCGGATAACCGCCGTTTGGAGTGAGGGAGAAAAACGGTAATCCAGCTATTTTTTCAGAAATTTGCAGGTTAATTTTTGATTTTGAATTACCAATATCCAGCACGGAATCTCCAATGTCCAGTTTAAAAGGAGAAAGGATGATATCATTTAGCAAAGAGGTAAGGGCTGAGGGCAAAGAGGCGGAGTCAGGGGAGATAGTGATTGAGGTTACTGTTGGTGATGTATTGTCAGGTGTAACAGAAACAATATTTGAAAATTTACTTTCATTGCCGGCTTTGTCTACGGAAGTTACTACGTAACAGTAATCAGTTATCAGTGAACAGTTATCAGTATAAGTGGTGGTGGTAGATTCGGTTATTTTTGATTTTACCCCGTTTTCTGATTCTGAACGGTAAATATTATAATGATCAATTCCGCTTTCCGGAGAACTCCAGTTCACGCGAACCTTTCCGTCGGCAATAGGCCTGCCCGTCAGATTAGAAGGAGCGGACGGGATATCTGTGTCAATTTCAAAAATAACTGAATCTGATAAAGGGCCGGCGCCGGAGCGATTTTTCAAACCAGCTGTTAGCTGATAATGACGAATAGCGGGTAGCGAGACATTTGAATATCCAATATCCAACACGGAACTTCCAATTATCAAGTTAAACTTTCCATTGCTGTCAGGAGTTGTTTTTAAATCACTTACCGTATTTGTGTCGAGATTGGTTATGTTGAGGATTACTTCGGTATTAGAAGCCGTGTAATCTGGAACATTTCCTGCAATCGCAATTTCCGGTGTATTTGTTTTAGTTCCGTTTACCGGTGAAGTGATAACCGGTGCAACCGTTGGCGCTGCAAGCTGAACATTTGCAGTAAACGTTTCAGAAGAAGAATTACCCAGGGTATCATAGGCTTTAATCGTTACAGTATGAGAACCGTCATTCGTGGAATCCGGATTCCACGAAATTTGGTAATTTGTAGATTTGTAGATTGGGGGATTTGAAGATGCATTTCCGGAGACAGAAGAAGCTGCGCTTCCGTCGATATAGAGTTCGGTGCGGTTAATGCCGGAATCATCAGTTAAATCAAAAGTAAAGGAACTGGAGGTTCCCAGGGTATTTGTTTCAGGATCTTTTCCGTTGTACAGAATATTTGAAATGATTGGCCCCTCTGTATCATTTACTGGAGTTGCAGAAACTGTGTTTACTGTTTTGGTTTCGCCCCCGTGAATGTCTTTAGATGTTACAGCGAAATAATAGTTAGTACCGTTGACCAATCCTGAGACAGTAGCAATTTGTTGATTTGGGGATTGAGTGATTGGAGGATTTGCTACTGAAAGGCGGGGTGAGAGAGCAGAAACATCAGAGAAATTCTGTGTTGAAACATAAATATTATAATTTCCAACCAGTTCATTTTCTACAGGATTCCAGGTTAAAACGGCTTTACCGGTTCCCGGTTCGACACTTAAACCCTGTGGATTCGGAATAAGAGTATTTGAACTGACTGTAACTCCATTGCTTTTATTGCCGGCAGTATCAACTGTGACTATTTTGAGCTTGGAAGTTGTTGCTTCCTGCAAAGAGGTAAGGGCAAAGAGAGAAGAGCTAAGAGGTAAAATTTCAGGTGTTTGGCTGTCATTTACATATAATTCGTATTCTTTGACATCTGATGAAGGAGATGCTTCCCAACTGAACGTAATGCTGTCTTTTGTTGCTGCAGCTTTAAGATTCTGCACATTTTCGGGAATGTCCGTATCTGAAAGCAGATATTCTTTTGTAACTATCTCACTGCGATTCCCTGCAGTATCGACAGCCTGAACCGCAAAAAAATGCGCAGCATTTTTTGTGAGATTTTTCAAAGTTGTTCCTGATTCTAAAGGTTGTACAACTGTAGCTGACATGTTTGAAACGTCAGTGAAGTTTTCAGTAGAGGCATAAACCCGGTAGTTGCCGATATCGCCGTGTGTTTCACTGTTTTTATATGCAGACCAGTTTATAACAGCAGAATCACCGTTTGGAGTATCTGTGACAACAAAATTGTCAACGGCTGCAGGCGGCGCATTTTCATATATGATATTTATAACTGTATCTTCAGAATTATTTCCTACCGAATCGGAAGAATTGATCGTGAAAGAATTGTTTCCTTCTGTTAAAGTTACCGGATAAGACCATGAACTGCCTGAGCTGCCACTACCGGAGGTAGTTATAACTGTATCATTAACCTTAATTCCTGCTCCGCTCTCACGGGTTCCTTTAATAGTAAAGTTTTTATTGTAGACTGTTTCTTCCGCAGTAGACGGAGAAGTAACAGTAAAAGCCGGTGCAACAGTATCAAGAACACCATTAATACGAGTCGAGGCAGAACTTAATGCGCTACGTCCCGGGTAACGGGATTTAAGTTCGATGTAATGCGAACCATCACCGGGGAGAAGAACAGTATTCAGTGATAAGTTATCAGTATTCAGTAGGGAGAGGTCAGTGGTTAGTGTGGAGAAGGTACCGTTTTCGTCAACGGTTACTGTTTGGGGAAGTTCGATTGAATTGAGATAGAAAACTATTTCGGAATTTTTTTCTCCGGTTCCGGATATGATGAGATTAGGAGAGCCGGTTAAGAAATTGTCTAACGACAATGAATTTAAAATTTTGAATGTCGAATTTTGAATGTCGAACACTCCGGATTTTAGAGAGGTGACTATTGGAGTTGATGGGGTATCAGTGATGTTAATTTTTAACTGGTATGGGCCAAATACAGAAGTGTTGTCTTTTTTATCAGTTACAGAAGCAGTCAGTTCCATAAGGGTATTATCAGTATACTGGGCAGCATTGAAGTAAGCGGTATAAATACCGTTATTAGCTGATGCAGTTAATATTGGAAGTGTTGTACCTGCTGTAATATTTTTTAATTCAAATGTTACAGTTTTTATTCCGCTTTCATCAACTGCCGAAAGTGAGAATGAATCATTCTTTGTAATTGTATTTTCATTACCTGAACTTAAGTCTGAACCTGCAAATTTTATATACTGCAGTTCAGGCCCCTGTTTATCGCCTTCAGGCGTTGCAGAAACAGTCTGAACTTCTTTGCGTTCGATTCCGTCTTCATTAACAGAAGTTACAGCGAAATAGTATTTGGTATCATTAGTAAGTCCTTTCAGGACAGTAGCCAGTTGCGAGTAGCCAGTTGCCGGTATAGGAACAGTTTGATGAGGGGTAAGGTTGGAGACATCAGAAAAATCGGATTCGGAAACATAAATATTATATTGTTTTAAAATATTATGATCCTCGACCGGATTCCATGCCAGGTCTACAGCTTCATCTTTAGGAACAGCAGTTAAACCGGAAGGATTCTTTAAAATCTGCTTAAAAGCAGATTTAATTAACAATAAACAATTATCAGTGAACAATTGCGAAGAAACTGTGAATTCTAACGGGTTGGCTGTTGATGCAATTCCTCCTGACCACGATGAGAAATGCCAGTTATCTGACGGTTCAGCTTTAAGAGATAATACAGTTCCATCTTCATATTCAGAGCTGAAAGGAAGAGCTATTACATTTAGTGATTGGGAGATTTGGGGATCTGGTGATTGTACCTGGAGGAGAACCTTTCCTTCTCCTGTGCTGTCAACATTTAAAGTAAAGAAACGTGTAATGTTTATAGGTGAAGATTTAATATTGTCCGTATATTTTGTTTCTGACTCAGTATTATTACTATTGACTTTTACGAGGAGACTATAGTCTCCCTTTACAATATCTTTAGGAACTATAAAGCTGAATTCGCCGATATATTGACCATGTGCGGCAAGCTGCTGATTGACAGTTTTTTCTGCTAAAAGCAGGTCACTGCTGTCAAACAAACCGTCGTTTGAGAGATAGAGTGAATCAGTCCATGAACCGTTAAGCGGTTTTTCAGATGTATTAAATACAATATAATTTACAGTGACATTATCATTAATATTGGCTGTTGCGGGAGTTGTGATTGAATCAAGCACAAGGTTAACATTTTCTACAGCCAATGGTTGAGAAATAATGTTGTTGTTTTCGTCTGACTCAAAAACAGTCACGGAAGAGTCGGTATTAATGAGAATGAAGTAATCACTGGCTGACAGCTGCGGAGCAGTAAGAGAAGTCGAATTTAGAATTGAGGATTTAGAATTTAGAAGATCAGAAGAGAGTTCTTTGAGAAGGATGTCGCCTGCGTCGAGGGCTACATCACTGGAAAGATATATTTTTGTTTTATATGATGATGCAGCACCGTTTCCGATATTTTTTTCATTCCAGTTAATATCGAATGTTTCTCCTGCAAGCACAGATGAAGGGGCAGTAATATTTTCAACTGTCAGATCAGGAAGGGTTAGAGCTGCTGTCTTAGAAAAATCATTTTCAATAGAATTGCCGGCTTTATCGGTAATATCTGATACTTTTACAGTATACTCTCCCTGTTTCTCTAAATCATTAAATGTAACCTGATAAATAGTGTCAGATATTTTCTCAATATTGAAAGAATTAATATTGTTTGCTTCAGGGTCTACGATTAAAATGTTATCCGAAGTCAGAGAGGTTATAGGTTCGGAAAATGTTATTTGGAAACTGTTGAACGGTTGATTCAGCGTTTCAGAAAGTGAAATGTTTGCTACAGCCGGAGGCTGAGTATCAAGTTTAAACTGTGCTGAAACCGGTGAACTGATATTACCGGCAGCATCTTTGGCCAGAACTTTGAAATAGTATGTACCGTCGCCCTCGTTGAGGTTATCAGTGATCAGTGATCGGTAAACAGTAGCCGAAGAGGAAGTAGGCTGAATTGTAAAATCGGCAGGAACAAAAGACGGGTCTGTTGATACCCCAGCTGCAAAAACAAGAGGTTCGGAAGAATTATCACTGCCTTCCCAGCTGAATTCAACAGTATCTGTGTTGATCAGTTTGCCATCTGACGGCCCTGATGTAATCTGAAGTGTTGGAGATTCCGTATCTGTAATATTGATAACAGAAGACGCAAGATAGTTATTTATCAATGAATTTTCATTGATCTGTTTCAGGTCGTTTGCATTGACTATGATATAATAATTTCCGTATAATCCTTCAGGGATATCCACAGTAAGTGAACGGGTATAGGATTCACTACGTTTCAATGCATTTCCTGTAATATAGCCTTTTAGTTTTACAGCGTTATCTTTATCAAGGACTGAATCTTCTGAAATGTATACAGCATCATTCCAGTCTATTACTGTATCGCTGTCACCTGTATTTGAACATTCCCAGGAAACAGTCAGGCTTTCACCTGCTTTGAGAGAAGTTTTGTCTATTGCAACAGTAGTAACTGTAATATCCGGTAAAACATTAAGATCAACTTCTGCATAGAGCGGATGAAGAATCTGTGCTTCCTGCTTGATATAAACTGTTCCTGCAGCCCCGGGATAGCTACCTTCACCGCCTGCGGCTGTGATAGAATTCTCATCAAGGTCAGAAGAATTTTCATAATAAAGTGCAACTCTACCGCCGCCGCCTGAACCTCCGCCAGTGGCTGTTGGGGTACTGCCATTGGCAGAAACAGTTCCATCACCTGACAGTTCTTTAACAGACAGATAAATTCCGCCGCCTGCTCCCCCGCTGCCGGAGACAGTTTTGTTATCGCCTTCAGCGAGAATTCTACCATCAAGGTTCAGATAGTTTGTCTGAAGTATAAGTGAGCCACCACCACTGCCCGAGGCAGTTGTGTTATCGCCTTCGGCTATTCCTGCTCCTGAGCCTAGATTATTTGCAAGAAGATCACTGCCGTATTGGTAATTGACATATCCGCCACCGCTTCCGGCATTGCCATATCCTCCGTAACTTCCGCCTGCAGTTCCCGTAGATGCTGAGTTTTGCGTAGGTTCGCCGTTTTCCCCTATTGTATAACCGGCAGGATATCCAAGTCCTGTAAGATCGATTCTACTGTCAGAATCAATTGTTATATCATTTGCATACACCCGAAGAGTGTGAGTGTTTTCTGAAGTTGTAGCATATGATTTAAGTATTGAACCACCAATCCCTGTTTCAGAAGTTTTAAGTTCGAGTACATTAGTTATAATTGAATCTGTCGTAAGTGTGGAATCAGTTAAAGAAATCTTTTCACTTGTAAATGAAGGGTAAGTAAAGGAAAAGTCTTTAAGAACAAGCTCTGTAAAATTGAAGACGGTTCCAGTATCTTCAAAATCCATTTTGGCTAAACCGGATACATATAACGCCACATCAAACGTTTCCGGGTCATCGGCTGTATCATTTCTGTTTCCGAACCATACTGGAGTTGAATACTGCGGAGTAATATTGTTGTTATCAAAGTTCATTCTCTGAGCGCCGGTTGTTTCATTTTTTATGTAAACAGTACCTTCACTTCCGTAATGGCCGTCCCTGCTTTCTCCGCCATAAGCGGTAATCGTATCCCATGGAAAAGTACCTTCTTTATAATAGACAGCTATACGGCCTCCCCCCCCGCTACCGCTATAGTTTCCGTTTCCACCATTTGAAGTTATGGCACCTTCTCCAGAAATATTATCTACACGTATATTTATACCACCGCCGGAACCGCCTGATGCATAGGTTCCAGAGATATAATTCTGTCCGTTGGCTTTAATCTGTCCATCAAGAGTTAGTATTTCAGCGGTTAAACGGATAAGCCCGCCTCCTGAACCACCGTTATCCCTGGAACTTGCGCCGCTGCCAAGTTCGTTGGGATTCATAAAATCACCGTATACTTCACACCGTGCACCATCACGGACTCCTCCGTAGCCGCCATAGGAACCTCCCGCAAACCTATCACTCCAGGCTGTATTTCCCAAAGTACGGTTCTCAGGATAACCCCGATCACTTACATCTATGCTACTGCTTGAATCTATGCTGACGGTCTGTGCATTTAATGTAAGTGAATGTTTCGCTGTTGTTGTCGTTGTAAGGCTGGTAAGACAGGCTCCTTCTGATAAAATCAAAGTTCCTGCTACGTCTAAATTATCAACTGCAAGGGTACTGCCTGAACCTGTTACGGTGAGATTATTAACAGAAAGTTTTCCACTGCATGCATAATATGAACCTGAATCAACAGTAAAATTATTCATTATGATATCAGTTGAATCCTCAAAATGATATTTTGCATTCCCTGCTGATACGATGCTGACATCAAATGTTTCAGGGTCATCGGATGAGTCATTTCTATTTCCGAACCATACTGGAGTTGAGTACTGCGGAGTAATATTATTGTTATCGAAGTTCATTCTCTGGGCACCGGTAGTTTCATTTTTGATATAGATTGTACCTTCGCTGCCATTTTGTCCTCCTGTATCTCCGTAAGCTGTTATATTCTCCCAAGAGAATGCACCTGACTTATAATAAACAGCAATACGGCCTCCTCCGCCTCCGGCCCCTCTGCTGGCATATGTTGAACCGGCTCCGCCGTTGGAAGAAATTGATCCTTCACCTGAAATATTATCAACATGAATATTTATACCCCCTCCGGAACCACCGGAAGCATACTTCCCGTATACATGATTCTGGCCATTGGCTTTAATCTGTCCATCAAGAGTTAGTATTTCAGCAGTTAAACGGATAAGCCCTCCTCCTGAACCACCGTTATCCCTGGAACTTGCGCCGCTGCCAAGTTCGTTTGGATTCATAAAATCTCCGTATACTTCGCATCGTGTTCCATCGCGGAGCCCGCCATAACCTCCGTAGGAACCACCGGCACAGCCATCACTCCATGCTATATTTCCCAAAGTACGGTTCTCAGGATAACCGCGATAACTTACATCTATACTACTGGTAGAATCTATATTGACAGTTTCAGCATTTACTGTAAGTGAGTGTTCTGCAGAAGTAGTTGTAGTTAGACTGGTAAGGCAGCCTCCTTCTAAAATCTCAAGTTTAGCAGCAACTATGTTGTCAACAGCAAGAAGAGTAGATGTATCTTTAAGTATTATATTGGTTGCTGTAATACTCTCTGTACAGTCGAGCTGCGCTGAATTACTTACGGCCAAATCAGTCACATTAATATCCGATGAAATCAATGTATGATACTGTGGAACAATATCATTGTTTCTTAGTGTAAGCAGAGAATTCCCGGTAGTTTCGTTTTTGATATAGATTGTACCTTCGCTGCTATTTTGTCCTCCTGTATCTCCGTAAGCTGTTATATTCTCCCAAGAGAATGCACCTGACTTATAATAAACAGCAATACGGCCTCCTCCGCCTCCGGCCCCTCTGCTGGCATATGTTGAACCGGCTCCGCCGTTGGAAGAAATTGATCCTTCACCTGAAATATTATCAACATGAATATTTATACCCCCTCCGGAACCACCGGAAGCATACTTCCCGTATACATGATTCTGGCCATTGGCTTTAATCTGTCCATCAAGAGTTAGTATTTCAGCAGTTAAACGGATAAGCCCTCCTCCTGAACCACCGTTATCCCTGGAACTTGCGCCGCTGCCAAGTTCGTTTGGATTCATAAAATCTCCGTATACTTCGCATCGTGTTCCATCGCGGAGCCCGCCATAACCTCCGTAGGAACCACCGGCACAGCCATCACTCCATGCTATATTTCCCAAAGTACGGTTCTCAGGATAACCGCGATAACTTACATCTATACTACTGGTAGAATCTATATTGACAGTTTCAGCATTTACTGTAAGTGAGTGTTCTGCAGAAGTAGTTGTAGTTAGACTGGTAAGGCAGCCTCCTTCTAAAATCTCAAGTTTAGCAGCAACTATGTTGTCAACAGCAAGAAGAGTAGATGTATCTTTAAGTATTATATTGGTTGCTGTAATACTCTCTGTACAGTCGAGCTGCGCTGAATTACTTACGGCCAAATCAGTCACATTAATATCCGATGAAATCAATGTATGATACTGTGGAACAATATCATTGTTTCTTAGTGTAAGCAGAGAATTCCCGGTAGTTTCGTTTTTGATATAGATTGTACCTTCGCTGCTATTTTGTCCTCCTGTATCTCCGTAAGCTGTTATATTCTCCCAAGAGAATGCACCTGACTTATAATAAACAGCAATACGGCCTCCTCCGCCTCCGGCCCCTCTGCTGGCATATGTTGAACCGGCTCCGCCGTTGGAAGAAATTGATCCTTCACCTGAAATATTATCAACATGAATATTAATACCTCCTCCGGAACCGCCTGATGCATAGGTTCCAGAGACATAATTTTGTCCGTTGGCTTTAATCTGTCCATCAAGAGTTAGTATTTCAGCAGTTAAACGGATAAGCCCTCCTCCTGAACCACCGTTATCCCTGGAACTTGCGCCGCTGCCAAGTTCGTTTGGATTCATAAAATCTCCGTATACTTCGCATCGTGTTCCATCGCGGAGCCCGCCATAACCTCCGTAGGAACCACCGGCACAGCCATCACTCCATGCTATATTTCCCAAAGTACGGTTCTCAGGATAACCGCGATAACTTACATCTATACTACTGGTAGAATCTATATTGACAGTTTCAGCATTTACTGTAAGTGAGTGTTCTGCAGAAGTAGTTGTAGTTAGACTGGTAAGGCAGCCTCCTTCTAAAATCTCAAGTTTAGCAGCAACTATGTTGTCAACAGCAAGAAGAGTAGATGTATCTTTAAGTATTATATTGGTTGCTGTAATACTCTCTGTACAGTCGAGCTGCGCTGAATTACTTACGGCCAAATCAGTCACATTAATATCCGATGAAATCAATGTATGATACTGTGGAACAATATCATTGTTTCTTAGTGTAAGCAGAGAATTCCCGGTAGTTTCGTTTTTGATATAGATTGTACCTTCGCTGCTATTTTGTCCTCCTGTATCTCCGTAAGCTGTTATATTCTCCCAAGAGAATGCACCTGACTTATAATAAACAGCAATACGGCCTCCTCCGCCTCCGGCCCCTCTGCTGGCATATGTTGAACCGGCTCCGCCGTTGGAAGAAATTGATCCTTCACCTGAAATATTATCAACATGAATATTAATACCTCCTCCGGAACCGCCTGATGCATAGGTTCCAGAGACATAATTTTGTCCGTTGGCTTTAATCTGTCCATCAAGAGTTAGTATTTCAGCAGTTAAACGGATAAGCCCTCCTCCTGAACCACCGTTATCCCTGGAACTTGCGCCGCTGCCAAGTTCGTTTGGATTCATGAAATCTCCGTATACTTCGCATCGTGTTCCCTCGCGGAGCCCGCCATAACCTCCGTAGGAACCACCGGCACGGCCATCACTCCATGCTATATTTCCCAAAGTATGGTTCTCAGGATAACCGCGATAACTTACATCTATACTACTGGTAGAATCAATGCTGACGGTTTCTGCATTTACTGTAAGTGAGTGTTCTGCAGAAGTAGTTGTAGTTAGACTGGTAAGGCAGCCTCCTTCTGATAAAGTTAAAGCCTCTGCTACGTCTAAATCATCTACTTCAAGGGTACTGCCTGAACCTGTTATTGTAAGGTTATTGACTGAAAGTTTACCATTACAGGTGTAATACGAGCCTGAATCAACAGTAAAATCATTCATTATGATATCACTAGAATCCTCAAAATGATATTTTGCATTCCCTGCTGATACGATGCTCACATCAAATGTTTCCGGGTCATCGGATGAGTCATTTCTGTTTCCGAACCATACAGGAGTTGAATATTGGGGAATGACATTGTTGTTATTGAAGTTCATCCTCTGAGCACCGGTAGTTTCATTTTTGATATAAATGGTACCTTCGCTGCCATTTTGTCCTCCTGTATTTCCGTAAGCGGTTATATTGTCCCGGGGAAATGTACTTGACTTATAATAAACAGCAATACGGCCTCCTCCGCCGCCGGCCCCTCTGCTGGCATATGTTGAACCGGCTCCGCCGTTGGAAGAAATTGATCCTTCACCTGAAATATTATCAACATGAATATTTATACCCCCTCCGGAACCACCGGAAGCATACTTCCCGTATACATGATTCTGGCCGTTGGCTTTAATCTGTCCATCAAGAGTTAGTATTTCAGCAGTTAAACGGATAAGCCCTCCTCCTGAACCACCGTTATCCCTGGAACTTGCGCCGCTGCCAAGTTCGTTCGGATTCATGAAATTTCCGTATACTTCGCATCGTGTTCCCTCGCGGAGCCCGCCATAACCTCCGTAGGAGCCACCGGCACGGCCATCACTCCATGCTATATTTCCCAGAGTACGGTTCTCAGGATAACCGCGATGGCTTACATCTATACTGCTGGAAGAATCAATATTGACAGTATAATTAACATAAAGTTCCAACTTGTATTCTTTGGATGTCGTCGTAGAGGAGTGGGTAAGTACGGCCCCGTTTTGGAGTGTAATAGAATTAAATGCATGAATTCCGTTAACTGTAACGGTTGTTCCGTCAATAGTCAGATTAGTTTTGTCATAAGATCTGTCTGTTTCAGAAATCGTCATTGGAGAAGTGAATGTAACAGTATCAACAGGCTGTTCCGTATAATCAGGAATACCGTTGTCGTTTGCGTCAGTAAAGCTTGTCGGAATTTCAGGATCGGTTTCTTCAATTATTTCGACATAATCAGGGACACCGTCTTTGTCAGTGTCAGGAAATTCATAAGGATTGTTGATGTTTGTACCGTTCTGCAATTCAACATAATCAGGTACTTTATCTGTATCTGTGTCGAGTTCTTTATCAATAAGGCAGACTTGTGCTGAGGCTGTTCCGATAGAGTTGGTGGCTGTCAAGTCAAATGAAAAAGAAGAGTTTAGTGCAAGGTTACCTGTAAGTATGCTTTCAGTTAAGGTAAAATCTTCGGGAAGATTATCTGATGAATAAGTAATAGGGAGCGTGCCCTGTGTGTAATCGGCTAAATCAATGTTTATGTCGCCGGGGTCAAGGGCGAGGACGATAGGAGAGGAGGTAAACGCTGGAGGAGAATCATCAGCAAAAGCAGAGAATGATATTGAAAAAGACAGAATTATAGCAACAATGAATGATAATCTTTTAAACATTAAATTTAACCTCCAATTTTAATATGTTTTAAACCACTAATTTTACGAATTAACACTAATTTTTGTCTCCCGCAGAGACGGCTTATTTTTTTACTCCCGCTGAGGCGCGGAGACGCGGAGATTGGTTTTGTCGGCTAACGCCGGAATTGAAACAAACCTTTTTGAAAAAAGGTTCTTTCTCAAACTCTTTTCCAAAAACTCTTAAATTTTTTCCCTCTGTGACTCTGCGTCTCCTCCTACGCCAAGGCTTCTGCGGACAAGTCCGCGGGAGACATATTTTTATAAATTATTTACACAACGGGTTATTCCATCTTTCATTAGTTTTTCATTAAAGTTAAGTAAATATCCGAGCTTATAACCTGTTAATTTCAAATATGTTTGAAGCTGTTTCTTATGAACGGGAAGAACGTTTTCAACAGCTTTCAATTCGAGTATCACCTTATTATCAGCAACAATGTCTGCTTTAAATCCTTCATCAAAAATAATGCCATTATAGTTTATAGAAATCGGAACCTGTCTTTCAATTTTCAATCCTCTCAGTTTAAGTTCATGAGCTAATACAATTTCATAAACACTTTCCAATAATCCAGGACCAAGAGACTTATGGACAGCAATCGAAACATCAACAATAATTGTACCAATTTCATTTTCAGTCATTTTAAATATCCTTATTTTTTTCAATCTCACGCAATGACATGGTATTACAACAATTATTTTAATTCCCGCTGAGACGCGAAGGCGCGGAGATTGGTTTTGCCGGCTAACGCCGGAACAAGACATCCCTTGCTGAAAATGTCTGCATTTGCAATGCAGTAAAAGTTAATCAAAGATAAACTTAAAAAGCTGTTTTTAAGTTTATTTATGATTAATTTTTGCAGGAGTATCTACTCCTGTCATTTTTCCTCTCCGCGTCTCTGCGTCTCCGCGGGAGACACTTTTTAATTTTTTAATTGATAATTGCTTATGGATTATTGTTCATTGAAATATTCTATTGCTTTAATATCATCTATCAGGCCTGAGCCCCTAACTAAAACTGCATCGACCTTGATTATCTCAATATCAGGGTGAGCATCATGCAGATCATCCTGTAAATTTCTTTCAAAGATATGCCAGGAGCCATCAATAGTATCACTTCCAAGACCATGATGAATGTAATTGCTTCCAGTTATTTTATTTATATCAACCGGACTATAGTAGATATACTGATAACCTGATTCAGTAAGACATCTGAAATAGAAATAAAAATTTTCACTAAACTTCATACGCCACCTGAAATTAAAGTTTTGAGTAACAGGTTCATCAAAAATAAACTTATATCCAGTATCCAGACCTCCTCCATAAAGCGATATCACTGAGTTGTCAGTGTTATCTGAGTCTGTTATTCTTTCTATGATGCCTACAGGTGAATTGTCAAATACATACCATGAAGAGAGATCAGAGCTTTCAGCATCTTCGATGACGGTCTGTTCATAATATTTTCCCCTTATATCATCATAGTAAGTGGTTTTTAAGGGGTTGGATCCCAGAGCAGCTTCCTGTTTATTTGATACACCGTCATTATCGAGATCATCATCGCCATCAGGAATACCATTGAAATCAGAGTCTGAAACAAGAGGATCAGTGAGTGTTACCGAAGTTTCATATCCGTCAGTAAGTCCATCAGAGTCTGAATCAGGATTTGACATATCAAGACCGGATACAAATTCATCAATGTTTGAAATACCGTCACTGTCAGAATCACTTTCTGCATCAGAACAATCATAAGGATCAAGTCCCTGATCCGTTTCGACATTATCAGGGATTAGGTCATGGTCAGAATCAATATATTTGAGAGAACAGATATCATCAACAAGACCGCTGCCTCTAATAAGTAATGCATCTACAGAAATAATTGTATTATCAGACTGGGCATCCTGAAGATCCTTCATCAAGTCACGTCTTACTGTTACCCATTTTCCGTTAATAGTTTTCCTACCCAGTCCATGATGTATATATCTTTCATTTGAAGAGTTTTCAAAAGTATCTACATCTCTTTCATCATAGCATAAATACCTGTGTCCGGCAGCAGTCATGCAGCTTATATAAACAGTAAATTCTTCATTATATTTCATGCGCCACTGGATGATAGGCATTGGGGTCGTGAGACCGTTAGACAGTGAATCAGTGAGACCGTTAGAGTGCAGGCTGGAGACTGGAGGATTTACAAAAGTGCAGCGGAATCCTGTATCAGTTTTTTCTCCTGACAGGCAGATTACCCGGTTATCTGGATTATCAGGGTCTATAATATTAATAGCGGTTCCTTCTGGGATATTATCATAAACATCCCATAGCAGGGTGTTGCCGCTTTCAGCATCTTCATGAACGATAATATCATAACAGAAATTATTCCCATTTTTTGTTTTAACTGCAGGGTCAGTACCCATATTGATTTCTTCCCGATTAGAAAAACCGTCGCCATCATGATCTTCACTTCCATCAGGGGTGCCGTTATTATCAGAGTCCATTTTCAACGGATCAGTTTTCAGGATATACTTTTCTATATAATCACTCAGCCCATCGTTGTCTGTGTCAGAGTTATTAAGATCTGTTCCAAGTTTAAATTCATCTAAATTAGAAATACCGTCACCATCCATGTCAGAGTCTGCATCAGATGAGTCAACAGGATCAAGTCCTTTGTTTATTTCAAATTCGTCAGGAAGTGAGTCTTTATCTATATCCATAAAGTATATAGTTGAAACATCACCGATAAATCCTGCTCCTCTTACAAGAAACGCTTCGATATAAAGAATTTTATTGCCGGGCTGAGCTTCTTCCAAATCCTTTTGCAAATCACGGGTAATATTTATCCATTCACTGTTTATTGTGTTTTTGCCAAGTCCGTGGTGAACATATTGATCAGCACCGAGGCTATTTTGATCAGAGGCAGTATAATATATATAACGATGTCCGGCAGTAGTTATACAACTAATATAAAAAATATAAGATTCACTGTATTTCATTCTCCACTTAATTATAAATTCAGAAGTTTGAAACGTAGGGAAAGTATATCTAAACCCGGTAGCAGTACTTCCTTCTGTAGAAAGCTGTATTATGTTTTGGTCTGGAGAATCAGGATTTGGTATAACAGATATTGTTCCTTCAGGATCGTTATCGTATACATCCCAGTTTTTCAATGTATCATTCCCGATAATATCATAAACTGTCTGATCATATGCATAATTATCAGTAGAAACAGAAGGTTTAAGAGGATCAAGCCCCCTTGAAAATTCATAATAATTACCAAGTCCATCACCATCAGCATCCTCCAGCCCGTCATCAACACCGTTATTATCAGAATCTTTTAGTCTGGGATCAGTTCCAAGGTTATACAGTTCGTAATAATCCGGTAGTCCATCTTTGTCAGAATCAGCGCTGTCAATATCGGTACCCAAGATGAATTCTTCAAAGTTAGTTAGACCGTCACCATCTTTATCTTCATCAGAATCAGCATAATTTTCTGAATCAAGACCCAAATCTGATTCAATATAGTCCGGGATAAGATCGGAATCGTCATCAGCGTATTCCAGAGAGACAATATCATCAATTAACCCGCTCCCCCTGATAAGCAGGGCATCTACAGCAATAAGCTGAATATCAGGCTGAGCATTATAAAGATCTTTTTTTAGATTGCGCCTAACTTTAAACCATTTTCCTTTGTCTGAAAGACTTCCTAATCCAAAGTGGATATAAGCTCCTGTTCCCAGTTTATCATAACTTAGAGGAGAGTAGCATAAATAACGATATCCATCAGAGGTCAGACATCTAAAGTAAAATGTAAATGAAGCATTAAACTTCATGAGCCATTGAACAACAAAGTTTTCTTCAACCGGAGTATTAAAAACCAGTTTGAATCCGTTGGTAGGAGTTTTTCCGGATAAAGCAATTATATTATTATCATTCTCAGGATCGGTTATTATTTCAATTGTTCCTGTTCCTTCTCCGTCTAACAGATACCATGAATTATTACTGTTGTTATCAGCATCTTCAATTACTTTAGTATCATAAAGAACAATTTTTACTTCTGCCGTTTCAGAATCAAGATAGCCGTTATTAAGTTTATAAGTAAAAGAATCTATGCCTGTAAAATTTTCATTTGGAATATATTCAAAGGAACCGTCAGTATTCAGATTCAGTGTTCCCTGTTTAGTAGTATCGACCAAGGAGACTGTCAGTTCGCCGCCATCAACATTTGAATCATTTGTAATCACTCCGTCGGTTTTTATTATATTTAATGATTCGTTTCTTCCAATTTTATAAAGATCATCGTTTGCAACCGGAACATCATTTATTTTTTCTACAGTTATATAAACTTCCGCTTTTGCTGTTGCTTCAGTTACTTCATCTTTTACCTGGTAAATGAATGAATCATTTCCATTAAAGTTTTCATTCGGGGTATATTCAAAGGAACCATCATAATTTAAAGAAAGAATTCCATTTTTCGGCTCAGATATAGAAGATACTGTTAAAGTATTGTTATAAGGAGCTATATCATTATTTAGCAAACCGTCTGCAGAATCGACACTTAGCTGTGTATCTTCATTTACAGTATAGGTGTTATCTGCAGCCAGCAATACATTGCCTTCATTGATAAGTTCTTCGATTTCAGTATTGTTCAGGATTCTATTATAAATTCTTAAATCATCCATGATGCCTGAGAAAAGATTGTCTGCTTCATTTCCGCCGAGAATGAGCGATTTGCTTGAGTGTGGGACTGTTGGGACTGTTGGGACTGTTGGGACTGTTGAGACTGCTGTGACACCGTTTTTGTACGTTTTGAGGGCTGTTCCGTCAAATTCCACAAGCAGGTGATACCAGGTTTCCGGATAGATAATGCCGAATGATGCTGTATATTCCTGATCATTAACAACTGTTGAAACTGAAGCATTGGGCTTTTCACCTGTATTATCAATATTCAACAGTAATTCTGATCCTTTGCTTACAATAGAAACTGTTTTATCTTCTTCGCTAAGATCGTCTATCTTAATCCATAAACCGACAGTCCACTTTTCAGGCATTTCAGAAAAATTCGATGTAACATAATTTTCAGTACCGTCAAAGTTCAAGGCATTTCCTATCGCACCTTCAGTTAACCAAACCGGAGTACCGTTAATATTTCCTGTATAACCGTTTGGAGAGTAATCATTGAGTGTACTGCCCTGTTTTTCATCCATAGCCCAATGAAGGATTGGGGCATTTGGGTCGGCAAGTTTATATGAAGCAGAGATTGAAATATTTTTATCAGGCATCGTTAATGAAGTTTCTTCAATATTTATATCTTCTATGAAAGAAACATCATCTCCAGTCCAACAGTCAAAGAAAAACCCTTCTTCGGGAGAATCGGCAGTAATAGTAACAACTTCATCCTTAGGGTAATTTCCATCACCGATACCATTTTCTATATCGAGGCGATATCCGCCACTGCCTACAGTAATATTCATTTTTCTTTCAGAAATTGAAGAAGAATCAGAAGCAATAAATGTTAGTGTATATTCGCCTATCTGCTCAAGAGTAGGAGTCCAGTCAAATATATAAATATCTACGAATCCTCTTTTTTCTTTAAAGTAAAATGATGCTCCATCCGGAAGTCCTGCAGCAGATAAATTGATATCATCTTCATCTTCATCAGAGGCTTCTATAATAAATGATATCTGTTTGCCTGGGGCTACTGTCTTATCTGTAATATATTGTATAACAGGAGAATGCTGCAGATTATTTTCAAGATCATAAACTATGTCGTATATGCCGGTTGAATTTGTATCAAAAAGGCATATGTGATAATTCCAGTATCCGTTACCAGCTGAAGTTTTGGTTTTCCAGAAGTTTTGAGTATTGATTTTTTTCCCATCACTTCTTGTTACATTCAGAATGATTTTTTCTCCATTATATAAGTCATTTACCCTGGTGTAGGCATGTCCCTGAGCTGCGGGAAAGGTTAAATTCCAATGCTCCTGATTATCTGTAGTTTCTTTTTTTTCAAATACTGTGGAAGATGAGTAGTCAGATACTGATTCGGGTTCTAAGTTTTCTGAGCTGTAGAGTTTATGATACGGTGCATCAGAGGCCAAAAAATCACAAATCTGATCTCTCCCGGGAATATCTACAAGCACATCATGAATAAGAGTATGCGTATTTACTGAATCTATAAGGGAAGTAAGCTGTCCTCCCATGGCATCTGAATGTGTAAAATCTGCAGTAAACTCTTTAAACCGGCCATCAAGAGTAGTTTCCAGATTCCAACGAGCTGTAGCAAGTTTCTGAGATTCCAGATTACCAAACTCAAGTTTAAATCCAGAATTTGACTTTATGCCGTTTACCCATGCATCCAGAATGCCGAAGCCGATGAGAAGCCCGAGGTTGTTATCAATAATTTTGGGTTGTGCTGAGTTAATATTTAAATTTTCAGCAGTTCCATGTCCATTATTAAGTATTCGCAAACCAAGAGTGAAAGGTTTTGATGCTTCAATTTTCTGTGTGTTAGGATCATCACCATTTCCAATTTCGGGTAGAAAGTAATCCAGAGTAAGAGCAGGAGTTGGTAAAACATAAATATAATCAGGGATAACTTCTGTTTCATTTTCATTTCCCGCAATTTTATAAGTCAGCTTTGCTCCGACAAAATAAAGTTTTCCTTGGGGAGAGGTGTTGTCTGCATCCCTTGCCGGGATAATCAGCCAGTAAATATTAGCGGAGGAGCCTCCATCAACATATGCTGTTCCAGTGCTTAACGATCCGGTAATATTTGTTTTATCTTCATCAAGTCGATAAAAAAAGCGAATGCCTGGTGTAGTGTCGTTGGCGTTTGAAGAGGCAAGAACAGTGTTTTCGTTTTCATCAGAAAAGATAAGCTCAACTGCAATATCAGTAATAGGCAAACCTTCAGCACCATTCGTAATTTTCATGTGCGCTTCAAATCCCTGTCTTTCAAAAGATATTTCCTGTTTTATAGAAATTTGAACTTCAGCGCAAATGTTATCAGTAGCATTAACAGTAAGAATATTGATAAAAACGAAAAGAAACAAAGAGAAAGTCTTTTTTAACATATTATCCCCATGAATATAATTATTTTACTAGATTGTATAAACAATAAGTTATTAAATATCTATTTCTATGGTTAAAGACAAAAAAGATTATTTATTTTACATTTAAGTATTAAATTGGTTGTGAGTGTTGAGTGTTGAGTGTTGAGTTGTGAGTTGAGGCCTAAATTGAAGAAAAAAGTTAATAACGAGGTTTTATAGATTTGATAACCAGCCTGTACATAGTATTTTAAGCATTAAAACAAGTTATTAGAAAAGGTTAGTACTATGTCATATATAGCAAAACAGAAAATAAAGGGTAATATTTACCTTTATCGTGTTGATAGTTATTGGGATAAAGAAAAGAAACAGTCGCGCCAAAAAAGAACTTACATTGGGCCTGAAAATAAGAAAAAATGCCCTAAAAAGTTAAATAACATCGAAATAGTTTATAAAAAGTATGGAAATATGTTTTTATTAAACACTATTATATCTAATCTTGGATTGAGAAAAATTCTGTCAGAATGTTTTCCGGATGACTATAATGAGGTTATTGCATTGGCAGTATATTCAATATGTTCAGGTAGTCCAATGTATTTATTTCCGCAGTGGCTTCATGAGCAATGCAATATTAAAAGCCGCTCACTTCATTCCCGTGAAATCTCTTCACTTTGTGAAAAAGCAGGAAGTAATCAGATCGCAATTCGGAATTTTTTCAGCTCCTGGATTAGTAAAACCGGAACTGATTCAGATATTTACTACGATATAACGTCTATTTCCAGTTATTCAGATAATATAGATTTTATCGAATGGGGGTATAACAGAGATCATGAAAACCTCCCGCAGACTAATCTTGGAATTGCATGTAATAAAAATTCTATCCCTTTGTTTTATCAGCTTTATCCGGGCAGCATAACAGATGTAACAACATTAAAAAGCAGCTTAACACAGCTTGAATATTATGACTTCTCAAATGCAGTACTAATTCTTGACAGGGGCTTTTGCTCTAGACTTAACATTATGGAAATGAATGCTTTAAGTGATAAAATACAGTTTATACAACCTGTGACATACAGTATGAAAAAAGTTGTTGAACTGCTAAAAGCCAACAGAAAAAAGCTAAGACAGACAGAAACCGCCTTTAAGTACAATGAAGAAATACTTCATTACATCGAAGACACACTTGACATTGAAGGTGTAAAATACAGAGCACACTTGTTTTATAATGAAAAGGCAGAGGCAGATTTGCGTAATAATTTTATGCATAAGATATTGAGCATTAAGGAAAAAATACTTAGTAAGAAATTTGAAAAAATGAAAGATTATCTGGAGTTTAGAAATAATTGTATTCCTGAAAAATATCTGCAGTATTTTAAGCTTAACAGAAAAACCGGCTGTATTGAATTAAACCATAGAAATATAAAGAATTACCTGATAAAATCAGGATATTTTGTACTGCTTTCAAACTCTGAAAAAATAAAAAAAGAATGTTTGCTTGAGCGCTACAGAAACAGAGACACCGTAGAAAAACTTTTTGATGTTGAAAAAAATGAACTGGACGGAAACAGGTTAAGAGTTCACAGCCAATATAATGCTGACGGCAGAATTTTTATTAAATTCATAGCGTTAATAATCTATAGCAAAATTTCTTCAATTATGAAAAAGAAAAAGTTATTTGAAAAGTTTACTCTGAAAGAAATGCTGGCAGAAATGAGTAAAATAAGATGCTCAGATTTTGACGGAAAATCCATTGTAAGCGAAATATCAAAAACACAAAAAGATATTCTTAGAGCTTTTGATGTTAAACCGGAAGAGCTGAAAAAACCTCGTTATTAACTTTTCTCTTCAATTTAGGTTGAGAGGGGCAGTCGAGGACGACCGCCCCCAATGCTATTGACTTAAGACTTTTTATTGTTTCAAGTTTACTATTTATTATTTTTCAGAAAAAAACTTTTATATAAAAACGGCCTAGCAGATACCGCTTTCCATTTCGCTTTAAATTAAATACTGGAGCCCTGCTATTCGCAGGGATAAATGGTTTTGTGGCGCCCGTAAGGCGAATAGCCTGGTCAAAACCAACGCCATGTGAATCTCTGCATTTAAAAATTTTATCTTTCGTATATTACTGCATTTCCTGTCACTGCAATCGGTCGTTCGGAAACGACAGAGCGTTTCCCTCCAGAATCACAGCTCTTAAATAAAATTTGTATTTCCGCTTGATTTTTTATAAACCCTTAAGTTAATGACATTGCGACCGCCCTCCATAATCCTAGAATTCGCAGTAGAAAAAACAAAAAAGGTGGATATTATTATATAAATAAGACTTTAAAATGAAGAATGGTTATTAGGAGCTATAGTACAAATATCATTGTTGGTGAGCAATAATGTTTAAGCGTACTAGAGACACCCGAAAACGTATTGGGATTAACACCCGTCCAACTGCATTATCCGGGTTAAATATTTCTTTTGAGAATTAGACAGGTAATATCGTCGAATTTATTACCTGATTGATATTCGATAACCTTATTGATTATTTTATCCCCAAGAGCATTGATATCTTTCAGGTAATTTTCTTTAACTATCTTTATGAGATTCTCTTCACCAAAGAACTCTCCTTCTGTATTATTTGCTTCTGTAATACCGTCAGTAAAAAGAACAACTGTATCGTTCTCAGCCATTGTAATATTATGTGAATTGAACTCAATATTGCTTTCAAAACCGATAAAAATATTATTGTCTTCAGCACCAAGGCTTGAAATGTTTCCTTTACAGTCAACTTTAAGGAAGTTGTGGTGAGCTGCATTTGTAAAGGTTATTTTTCCCGTATTAAAATCATAAAGCATTAAGTACATTGTCAGGAACATGGGTTTTTTTACTGAGTTTACTAGGGTGTTATTTATTTTTTTACATATTTTAGCAGTATCTAAATCATCAGAGGTTATACATGCCTCTTTTATGATAGCTTTTGCCATACTCATGTAAAAAGCGGCTTGAATACCTTTACCTGAAACATCTGCAATAACTAAACCTAAAATATTTTCTCTTACATAGAAAAAGTCATAGAAATCTCCGGACATATCATTTGCGGGTATAAGTTTTGCATAGATATCAAATTCTTTTCTAATAAAATCACCTGAGATTTTGGGTAAAACAGAATTTTGCAGTTTCCAGGCGATTTCAATTTCGGTCTTAATCATCTGTTTTTTCTGAGTTTCAATTTTGAGATTTGTCATATATTCTTTGAGTTTATGACTTAAGTAGTTAAATGAGATAGCCAAGTCTTTTATTTCAGAAACACTTTTTAGTTCTATACTGGTATTAAAATCTCCTTTTCCAAGATTTGTAAAACCGCTTCTTAAAGTTAATAACGGCTTAAGGAGAAATTTGCTGAACAGTAGGAATAGAAGTATTAATGAGATTAAGAGGAAAATTATAAATATTATAACAGCGCTTTTCAGCATATTAGTTTTGGTTTTAGCTAATTCTTTTTTTGTAGAGATAGCAGATCTGAGCAATGAATTGCTTTCTACAACAAAACCTATTGACCATTTAGTTTTTTTAATTCTTGCGTATGAGCAGGTATACATTTTCCCATCAAGTTTAACTTCGGTAATGCCAAGCTCATTCTTTTCAATTTTCTTTGCAAGGTTTCTTACACCGGGATTGGTGGATTCTGATAGATTGCTGTATTGATTTACATACCTGTTATTGAGAACTTTCTCTTTTTCAGGAATATCGAAAAGGTCTGAAAAGTTATCAGGGAATGTAATAATTTCACCATTATTACCTAGAATATACGTAAATCCTTTTAATAGAGCTTTTTGAGTTGATGCGCTATTACTGAAAAGTTTTTCATAAAGCAGGTCTTCTTTAATAATTTCCAGATCAACATCTATTCCAAGAAATCCAACGAAATTGTATTTATCATCATAGACAGGTGACTTGAAAGTGAGTACAGTGCTTCCTGAAAGGTCAGTATAAGGCATTTCAATAATATAATCAAAAGAGTTCTTGAAGCTGTATTCAGGGGCATTTTTCTTCATATTTCTGTAATACTGCTGGTAGACTTTTCGGCTTTGTATTTTTTCATAATATTCTTTAATTACAGGATAGCCATAAATATATTCATCTATACTGTGATACCATATAGATTTACAGGAAGGATTATGTGAGAAGACATTCTTAAAAACGTCTATAATTCCTTTATATAAATTTATCTGCCTTTCAACTTCAGGTAATTCTCTGTCATTTCCCCAAAAATAAAACTGTCCGAGCTGCTTTGTGCTGTAGACATAAAAATCCCGGTTTTTATATTTTTGAAGCTTTATTTCTAATTGAGGATTTTTTTTAATGTTTTCATTATCGATAACTTCACTATGGAGATAGTGCGCCAGCACTTCTGTTGTATTTCCCATTTTTTCAAAGTGGTATGCATAGCTATGCTCAATTCTGCTTGTCAGTTCTAAAAATAGATCTTTTGAAATTCTTTTGTTATTTTCTTCATCAATATTGACTGCAAAGCTACCTAGACTTTCAATTAAATGATAGCCGACAAATGTGAAGGCAATAGAGATGAAGATTAGAGTTATTACCGTACTGGTAATAAAAACTGTACTAAGGTTGTTGTATTTGAATTTCATCATAAAAATTGTTTAACTCCTTGAGTTATTAGTCAACAGTCGTTATAAACAATGTCTCTTTTTGGAATATGATGATTAGATTCATCGCTTTCAATAATGCCGGTTATTCTGCCATTACCAGTGCGTTGTCCAACTATATTACATAAAACCTGGAATTCACACTTTCGAAAAGCCGAATCTAATCGGCTTAAACCAAAGCGAAAAATCTAATTTTCGCACTCCAGAGAGCTTTGCTCTTAAACACGGAACTATAAAAAGGAACACTGTATATACCCAAATTGTATCAGAAATACAGTTAAACTTCTACTATTCTTTTCAACTTCTCAAATTCATTATTTGAAAATGGTCTTGCATTTTTACAAATACAGGTTTTGTTCAATTTATCATATTTGGAATGGCCAAAACTATTGTAATTCAATAACTCTATAGAAATGTTAGGATTAATTTTTTTAATAAATGCTGCAGTTTTTGATAAATTGTCTTCTGTTGCAGTTATATCCGGTATTAATGGAATTCTAACTTCTATATCCTTAGCATTTTTAGCCAGAAACTTAAAATTTTCCAGAATTCTTTTATTTGATACACCTGTAAATTTTTTATGAAGGTCATTATCAAATATCTTAATATCGACAAAAAATTTATCTACCAGTTTAACTGCTTTTTTTAGTGTTTCAATATCAGTGTACATGCTGGTCTCAACGCAAGTAGAAAATCCTTTTTCTTTTAATTCTTTTAATAGAGACAGGACGAAATCTTTCTGTAGAAACGGCTCTCCTCCCGAAAGTGTTACGCCTCCATCAGAAGTTTTATAAAAAATTTTGTCTTTTTGAACTTCATCAATAATTTCAGAAATAGTTATATCCTTATCGATTCTAGAAATTGAGTTGCCCGGACAAATTTCTGTGCAATATCCGCAGAAGTTACATTTTTCTTTATCAATAGTTATTAACCCTTCTTTATCGATGGTGATTGCGTTATTAGGGCATTTAAGACATTTGAGACATTTTATACAGCTGTTGCGGTTAATCCATATATCCTTTTTAGGGCTTATTGATTCAGGGTTGTGACACCATACACAATTGAGCGGACAACCTTTAAAAAAAACAGTAGTTCTAATGCCGTTTCCATCATGAATGGCAAAATGTTTAATATCAATAATTCTGGCTTTCATTTCTATCACCTATTTTCCAAATTCAGTCCTTGCAATTATTTCATCCTGTAAATCATCAGCCAGCTCTACAAAATATGCTGTATAGCCTGCAACCCTGACTAAAAGATTTTTATATTTTTCAGGATTCTTCTTAGCATTGATCAGTTCACTTTTATTAATTATATTGAATTGAACATGATTAATTTTCATTTCACTTAAAGCCCTAAGCATCATACAGAATTTTTCCGTACCTTCTTCTGTTTCGAAAACCTGGGGAACGAATTTCATATTTAACAGTGTGCCGTTGGTGCCGTATTCAGAGTTTATCCTGTTGACGGAATTAAGCAGAGAAGTAGGGCCGTTGATGTCCCTTCCGTAAACAGCAGACATACCGCCGTCAGCGAGTGGTTCACCGGCTTTTCTACCATCCGGAGTAGCGCCAACATTTTTTCCCATTGGAACATGGGCTGATACAGTATATAATCCTGTATGATAATCTCCACCCCTGTAGTTTTTATATTTTCTTAATTCTTTAGAAAAATACTCAACCCACTTATTTGCAATAGAATCAACCCATTTTACATCATTGCCATACTTTGGTGCTTTGTTCAGCATAGTTAATCTGATACTTTCATCGGGATAATTCTGCTTTAAATTGTTAAATAAATCATCTTTTGAGATAAGTTTTTTCTCAAAAACAAGTTCTTTAAGTGCAGCAAAACAGTCGGCAATATTTGCCGCCTGAATAACCTGAACTCCAGAGAAATTGTATTTTGCTCCTCCGTTTGTAACGTCTTTTCCTGTTTCGATGCAGTTATCTATAACTGATGACAGCATTGGAGAAGGAAGCAGGCTGATATGAGCTTCTTCAACAATTTCACATGCAACAACCAATTTCTCAATAAAGTATTTAATTTGTTTTTCAAAAGCTTTTTCTATTTCTTCGTAACTTTGAAAATCAGTTAAATTTCCTAAGTCCAAGCCAAGTTTTGCTCCAGTCTGTAGACATTTTCCATTGTTTAATGTAAGTTCAAGAATTTTTACCATGTTGACCATAGCAGAATCGCTCCAGCCGAGATTGTTGCCTGGAGTAGTTATTTCAACGCAGCCGGTAATTGCGTAATTCATTGCATCGTTATGGTCTATGCCTATCTTTTCTAAAGCCGGGATTATTGAGTTATCGCTGAAATATTGCGGCATACCGGTTCCCAGTTTTAGTACATCAGTTGTACGTCTGATAAAAATATCAGGGGCTTTTTTATTTAATCTAACAGATAAATTAGGTTGTGGTAACTGTAATTCTTCCTGAGCTTTAAGAATTATATAGGAGAGTTCATTTGTTGCATCGTCGCCGTTAATATCCTGTCCTCCAACAATTACATTAAAACCAATTGGGAAGCCTGCAAAGTACTGTGCGCTATGAGAATTTCTCATATAAACTATTTCATTAAATTTGATCCACACAGCTTCTATTAATTCAAGAGTCTGAGTGTTATCAATTTTATTGTTTTTTATTTCTTTCTTGTAGTATGGATATAGAATCTGATCTAAACGTCCCGGTGAAAATGATGATGCATTAGATTCGGCCTGTAAAAGGACAAATAAAAACCACATACTTTGTACTGCCTCATGAAAAGTTTCTGCAGGTTTTTCTGAAAGGTTGCTGCATATTTCTGCTATTTCATTAAGGTTTGTGCGATAGAGTTCATTTGTTTCTTCTTGGCTGAGTTTTATTGCAAGATCTGAGTATCTTTTTATGAATTTACATGCTCCGTCCAATGCAATTTTCATTGATTCAAGACTAGTTTTTTCCTCTTCATTTATTGGATTTGCAAGTTTTATCTCAATTTTTTTCTTTAAACCTGCGGGTCCGTAGTCCAACCATTTTTTTACATTAGGGCATATGTGACCCTGAGCATGATCTTTCTGATTTATTTTTATTACTTTTGCAAGATCATTTAAATCTTTTCCTAAATTCTTATACGTTCTATTTTCTAATGTTCTGCCTTCCCAGTAGGGAGCAATATTATTTAAAAGTTCTATTTTATCTTCTTTACGAACTTGGAATCTATCCTGTTTTCGTGTCGGGAGAGTATCTATTTCGTTAACAACCCAGGATAGTCCTGATTCAGGGAAGACTATTCCTGTTTTACTGCCAACAGCCCTGTTTCCTACTATTTTTTCTTCAGGGTCAATTTCTATTGCAATATTGCAAAGAACATCATGCAGGGCATAAGCTCTTTTTAAAGGTGTAGGTTTGTTTGTATTTGATTTATATGATTCTGTTATAATTTTTGCCTGTTCTATAGAAAGAAATCTTTCTTTTTCAAGCATTTTCTTTTTTAATGATTCGATTCGCTTTATTGAACCTATAGAGTTCAAATCCTGTAAAAATTTATTTAATGTATTCATGATATGCCTCATAAATAAAATTGTATTGTTGGTTATTGTTCTTTATTGTTTTAATCTATCTCGGGATTTTTAAAATTCAAGCTTGTTGTTTATTGATTTCTATCAATTTAATAAAAACAATAAAGAAATTGTTGACTTATTGATTTGATAAGATAAAATAATGACCGTGAGACCGTGAGACCGTGAGACCGTGAGACCGTGAGACCGTTGAAAAAGGTTCAAGATTTAAATATATTGAGAGTAAGAGTAAGACAAAGATCAGGACTAAGACTAAGATCAGGACTAAGACTAAGACTAAGACAAGGATAAAGACTAAGATAAGGATAAAGACAAGGATAAAGACAAGGATAAAGACTAAGATAAGGATAAAGACAAGGATAAAGACTAAGATAAGGATAAAGACTAAGATAAATCAGAAGATATTTGAAGTGATGATTAATACAATAGTAAGGAGTAGAAATGTTTGCAGAAGAACGTCTTAATGTAATTTTGGATTTACTGCATAAAAATGGTAAAGTTTCTGTAAATGAATTAAGTGAAAGATTTTCTTTAACAAAGGATGCTATAAGAAAAGATCTTCAGAAACTTGAAAAAATAGGAAAATTGAAAAGAACTTACGGCGGAGCCATACAGCAGAGGGAAATAGCCCGTAATGTAAAAGTTCTGAATAGAGTTAATAAAAATCTTGCTGCAAAAAAGATGATAATAGAAAAAGCAGTTAAGCTTATTGATGATGGAGATACAATATTTCTTGATATAAGCTCTACGAATCTTGTGCTTGCTTCTTTATTAGCAGAAACGAAAAAGAAGATAACAGTTATTACCAATATGCTGGATATAATGAATAAACTTTCTAATTCTCCTCAAATTAAATTGATCGGGATTGGCGGAATCTATAGAATTGAACTTAATGGCTATATAGGAGCAGCGGCAATTGAGCAGATTAATGCATATAGAATTGATAAAGCGTTTATAGGATCTGCAGGCATTAATATGAAAGAGAAGACACTGTCAACTTTTGATGTGGAAGATGGATTAACCAAAAAAGCTATTATTAATGTATCAAAAGAGGTAATTCTTCTCGCAGAGAGTAGTAAATTTGATCTTGACGGAAACTATATTTTTTCAGATTTCGAGAAATTAGGCACTATAATAACCAATCAAAAAATATCAGATGAATCAACAGAAAAATTAAAGAAATATAATATTAGAATAATAAATAATGGATAATGGATAATGGATATTGGATATACAGATTAACGAGGTAATTGCAAAACACTGGGTGTTTTTTCGGTTTTGACTGAGCAAAACCCTCCAGTGTTGAATACAAAATGGAGGGAAACGCTCCGTCGTTTCCGTTTCCAGCGTGTGTTTTGCAATCAGCTCTAACGATTTTTAATTCATAATTTTTAAATCGTTAACCTGTATTCTTTAAGATTTAATCTGGTTTGTGAATTATTCAAATAAGCCTATTGCACCATAAATTGCTGCTTTATCCCAAAGCTTAGCTCTTGAAATTTTAACATTCTTGAACTGTGTAAGTGTTTCAATCTTTCTTATTTTTTCAATGATAGGATTTACAAACAGAGATTCATCAAAACATAAGCCGCCTCCAAGAACGACTAATTCAGGGTCGAGGATTGACACAGCAAAGCTTATAGTTGCAGTAAGGACATTTATTGCGTCATTAATGATTTCATCTGCTAAATTATCGCCTTTTTTCAATGCATCAATGATTGTGTATGTCGAAATATCATTTTTAGGGATTATTGTTTTAGCACCTTTACTTATTTGGATAGAAGCCTGTTTAACAATTCCATTTCCAGAAGAAATATCCATAATAGTCTGTATTTCATCTTTATGACCGAGTTTATTCAATGTTCCTGCATGGAAAGTAGGAAAGAATCCCCAAAGCTCTCCGGCAAGGCCGTTTGCTCCACTGTAGATTTTTTTGTCTATAATAATACCTGATCCGATACCGGTGCTTATTGTAAAATAAAATACATTTGAATAACCTTTACCAGCTCCATGAAGTGTTTCTCCTAGAGCTCCGGCATTTCCATCATTTTCAATTTTAACCGGAATATTAAATCTTTTTTCAAGCCTATCTTTTAGGTGGAAGTTATTCCATTGTTTTAAATTAGGAGGGCTCTGAATAATTCCATTTTTACAGTCTAAAGGAGCAGGGCAGGCTATGCCTATTCCTTTGCTGTATGCTGTAATCTTATTTCTATTAAGTTCTCTTTCGAGTATTTCGAATTCTAATTCCGGATCCTGTTCGGTTGGTCCAAGAAAGATATCTTCGATCTGGTTTTCTGCTAACAAAGAAATTCTTGTTTTAGTTCCACCAATATCTATTCCAATAATATTCCCTGACATGATAGAGTCCCTTTCTGATATACCGAAGGTGTTTTAATTTTTAGCTATATACGATAAAACCTAATTCGATTTTTAGTTGAATTTTTCTAAAACTCAACCTTTTTGGTATATTTAAAATATACCTTAGGTGTTTTTTTGTCGCAATCAGTCTTTTCTTTCAAGCTGAACCTCTGATTAAAGAGAGTTTTGAGGCTGGATAAAAGGCACTTTTAAGCTGTTGTTTTATTGTATAATTTTCTTGTATTATAAGTTTTTTCCCAGTCATTTATGAATCCTTCAATACTTGTATCAGTCAATGGGTGATAAATTAGCTGTTTTAAAGTTTCATAACTGACTGTTATTGATTTTGCTCCTGCTAGTATTGTTTCATGTACCTGTTTGACGTTTTTGAACGAAGCACCAAGAATTTTACAATTAGATATTTCACCTACTTCAAAGAGTCTACAGATTTCACTAATTGTTGATGTGCTGTCGATTCCAATATTTTCTGAACGATTTACATAAGGAGCAACGTAGTCTGCACCTGCTTCAGCTGCCATCAATGCCTGCTGGGGTGAAAAAATAGCTGTTGCTGTAATATTTCTATTATATTTATATTTCAAATACTTAATAGCTTTTAAACCTTCTGCAGTTACTGGAATTTTTGTATAAGTATCTTCTCCGAAGCTTTTAGTTATGAAATTACTTTCCTCAATCATTTCTTCAAAAGTTTCTGCAAGAATTTGAGTATGAAGCATTTTTTCTTTTCCGATAATTTTTCTTATTTCAGAGAGTAATTCATAGTAGTCTCTTTTTTCTTTTGTTACTATTGTAGGGTTAGTGGTAACTCCAGCCATTGGAAATAAGTCAAAACTTTTCTTGATTTCTTCAATATTTGCACTGTCTAACATGTATATCATAATTTCACTTCCTTTGTATAAATTGTAACACAATGTGTTATTGTTTTAGATTGTTTTGTTAATTTAAAGACAAAACAATAAAATACAAGCAATTTTTCCCTAAATAATAGAAAAAAATAATAAACAAATACAAAACAATAAAACAATCTATAGTTTTCTTAATAGATATGTGGGAAAGTGGAGAGTGGTGAGTGGAGAGTATATTTGAAATTTATTTGCTGATTAGATTTTATAAATTGTTTTTTGCGTATATTTTTTTGTATCATGTGTTTGTTAGTTCTCGAGCTTAATTAGAGGGTCTCTGAAAAGGCATATTTAACCACGAAGTTCACGAAAAACACGAAGGAAAAACTTTAATATTCCTTTATAAGGTGTTATATTATAATTGGTTACAGAAACATAAACATCTCACAAAGGAATATACAAAGATATGTGTAAAACTAACTTTTACAAGATACTTTTTGGCATACCTGATACAAATTTGGCAAAATTAATAAAATTTTCTTTGGAAACTGGCAGACTTTATAATGAAATATACAAAAGAATAGAATCAGATCTTGACAGAAAAGGTCTTGAGAAAAAGAAAATACGGATTCAGGACAGAATGTATATAGCAAAACAAACTGCAATATTAGGAGAAGAATTTATCTGTACTGACAATCTTGAGATCACAGTATCGGAACTTGAAACAGGAAGACCTAGAATTACAGCAGCAGAAGTGTTTATTTTTATTTGTCACAGGGGTTATTTTGATTCAGTAACTTCAGAAGAGGCCTGCGAGAGAATGATTGAATCGGTAAGCCTTCAGATATATTATCTTGACAGGAATAAGAAAATGCCCGGGCCAAAAACAATAAATGAAAATCTTAATGCTATAAGTAGCGAAACAATGGAATTTATTCATAAATGTCAGCTTGAACAGTTCCTGGATGAAGACCTTGATGATTTCAGTTATGCGGTTTTTGACAGTACTTCAGTAAATGCCTCCAGTTCCCGGCCTACTGATGCAGCTGTTATTTACAGACTGTTTAAGAGAATAAGAAAGCAGGCATCAAAATTTGACAGATTCGGATTGGATAATATAAGTGCCAAATATCCGACAAAGTGGCTTAAAATTCTTTCAGAGCTTCTTTTTAAGATAAACAACACAAAAGGAACCTCCGGCAATCCTAAGAAAGAGAAAATTAAACCTGATTATAAACAGTTTCTGAGAGCTTCACACAAAATGAATGAGTTCTATATAAAGCAACTTATGAGACTTGAACATGATATGAGGACAGTTGAGCTTAAACCGTCTGAAATGGAAAAACTTCTATATTTGTTTGAGCATTTAGAGGATGATCTTCTTGCAGTAAGTGCAGTACTGTATTATGCAGAGGAAAGAGTTTTTCTTGATAAAAAACTTCCTTCTTCAGAAAAAATGTTAAGTCTTTCAGATAAAACGGCGGCTTTCATAAAGAAAGGAAACCGTAATTCAGTTATCGGTTACAAGCCTCAGATAGGGATGTCTAAAAACGGTTACGTCAGTACTCTTATAATTGAACCCGGCAATGGATCAGATTCCGTTTATTTTGCACCTCTTGTAAAAAAACATATAGAAAATACCGGAGTTACTCCTCATCTTGTATCTGCAGATGACGGATATTCTTCTTCAAAAGGAAGAAACGATGTTTTTGAGCTTGGAGTTAAGGATGTAAGTTTCAGTGGTGCTGTTGGAAGAAAAATTCTTGGAGAAGAACTTTGGAACGATGAAAAATACACAGAAGCCAGGAGAAACAGATCGGCTGTAGAATCGCTTATGTTTTCATTAAAATATACTGTGCATTTCGGAAGACTCAGAAGAAGAGGTATAGAAGCTGTAAAATGTGAAATGTTCGAAAAAATTATCGCATATAATTATCTGCATAAGATAGTCAGACTCGAAAAACTTGAAAAGTTAGCTGCTTAAAGGCAGCTAAACCTGTAAAAATTTGTTTTATTAAAATAATAACAGGAGGATTCTATTTAAATATATATGAAAATATGATTTTTTCCTGAATTTATCATCCAGGGGATGATAAATGAAATAAGAATATTTCCTGCGGTGCAAAACTTAGGAGAAATTATAAGGGGTAACGTCAAAACAATATATTGATAAACCCTTTTCAGAAATATTCTAATTAGAGTTTATGCGACAATTATTTTAATTTGAGGTATTTTGATCATGCTTATGCCATGGTGGATGAAAATTTATATTGTTCTGTTTATTATAGTAATAATATCCAATCTGTTTTTTCAATTTAAACTAAAAGGCAGAAAGATTATTATAGTCTATGAATTTTTCAGTGCTGTCTATATGGTTTTTTTGATAGTTGCTTATTGGACTCCAATATTAATTAATAACTTTAATCCATATTATTTATTTGCTCTGCCTTTTATACTTGGAGTTGATTTTTATTTGACGTTATGGGGAAAAGAAGAAGAGTTGGGAGTAAAAATGCCTGAAATGTCCCATAAGGAGTTTGAAACTGCTAAAGTAATTTCAATAGTTTTTGCTTCTCCTGCATATATAACAGGTTTGCTTTTAGCGTGTCATGTTTTGTTGAATAAGCCTGTTTTTTATCCGGTATAAAAAGGTTGTAGTATTCAATATCCATGATCATTTGATAGATTTTATAGATAAATGTTAAAAAATGGAGATGAAGTATGTCTAAAAAATATTTGATAAGAAAAACAGTTGAAGATGATTCTAAATTTTGTAAAGCTTCGTTCTGGAAAAATTCTGAGATACTAGAGATAAATAATTGGCCATGGCATACGTCAGAACTTCCAGAGCCTCCTAAAATAAAAGTTAACTTACTTTATTCCAACACACATTTATTCTTAAACTATTATGTAAAAGAAAACTATATTCAGGCAAAACAGCTGAAAAATCAAGGTAGTGTATGTCAGGATAGTTGTGTTGAATTTTTTGTAACCAGTAATAACGGAAAATATTTTAATTTTGAAGTAAACTGTATTGGAACATTGCTTTTAGGGTATAGAAAAGATAGACACGATAAAATACCTGTTGATTTTGAAGATTTAAGTGGTGTTGATATCGTTACTTCTCTGCCGAAAGGAATTGCTATTTTTCCAGCTCAAAGATGTCCAAAGGATGGTTATACAGTTTCGTATTCAATTCCATTCAGTTTGTTGTCTAAATATGCAGGGAGTGAAGCGCCAATTTCCGGAACAGTCTGGAAAGCTAATTTCTATAAGTGTGGAGACTTGACTCCCGAACCATCTTGGGGATGCTGGAATTTTATTAATACACCACAACCTGATTTTCATAGACCTGAGTTTTTCGGTAGGATAATTTTTGAATAAATATACTCGCAGAATTGCGAGTATATAATCAAAAAAATCAGGAATATTCCTGATTTTTTTAAGCAAGGAAGCTTAACATTACACCAGCAGCAACTGCGGAACCAATAACTCCTGAAACGTTTGGTCCCATTGCATGCATCAATAAGAAGTTATGAGAATCGGCTTCCAAACCGACTTTATTAACAACACGTGCAGACATTGGTACAGCTGAAACTCCTGCTGCTCCAATAAGCGGATTTACTTTTCCGCCTGATAATTTTTTCATTATCTGTCCAAATATTACACCTGCAGCAGTACCTATGCAGAAAGCAATCATACCTAAAAGCAGGATTCCTAATGTTTGTAAGTTAAGAAATTGTTCTGCAGAAAGTTTTGAACCGACAGCTAGTCCTAAAAATATTGTCACAGTGTTAATTAATGCATTTTGAGCTGTAGAGCTGAGACGTTCAACAACACCGCATTCTTTCATTAAGTTACCGAACATCAGCATTCCGATAAGTGGTGCTGCTGCCGGTAGTAAAAGTGCGCAGAGTAAAGTAATAGCAATAGGGAAGCATATCTTTTCGAGTTTGTGAACATGCCTAAGCTGTTTCATTTTGATTTTTCTATCAGCTTCCGATGTTAGTAATTTCATTATCGGAGGTTGAATAATCGGGACAAGAGCCATGTAAGAATATGCGGCTACAGCAACTGCTCCCAGTAATCTTGGAGATAATTTACTTGTTAAAAAGATTGCTGTAGGTCCGTCTGCTCCTCCAATAATCCCTATACTTGATGCGTCGCAAAGATTGAAATAAATACCAATTTTACCAAGACATAAAGCCCCGATTAATGCAAAGAATATTCCAGCTTGGGCTGCTGCACCCAGAAATGCTGTTTTTGGGTTTGCAATCAGAGGCCCGAAGTCAGTCATTGTTCCTACTCCCATAAAAATAAGCAGAGGGAAGATTCCTGTGCTTATTCCGACAGAATACAGGATGCCCAAGATGCCACCTGGACCGCTTATTGCAGCAAGTGGAATATTAGATAAAATGGCTCCAAAACCGATAGGTAATAGTAAAAGCGGTTCAAATCCTTTGAATACAGCTAGATATAATAGGACAAGGCCTACAATTATCATTAAAACTTTTCCAAGTCCAAGATTCCATGTCTGTGAAAAATTTTCATCTGTCTGGCGAATCAAGTCCTGGATTCCTGTACTTTTCCATAAATCTCGAACCATTACCCGCCATCCAGGTAAAGTAACATTATTATTGGTCGTTGATTCTTGGTTTATAGAATCATGAAAAATAAATCGTTCTTTAAATCTTGCAAGTATCTGGCCCTCATAAACTTCCTGGGCCGGCTGTAAGGTTTCTCCATTTTTTTTACCTATTGAAAGGACAGTCATGGATCTTGCTATTTTTACTTTAGCTTTACTTCTTCCCGGAATTGAGAGAATCATCACTTCTTCTCCTGGAAATATATCTTCTTTAGGAGTTATGCTAAGAGAGTAAATAATGCCTGGCTTATTGTAATTATAAACTAAATCACGCTCTCCATTATCATAAACTCTCCATGCAAATAAGTCATCCTTAAAGCTTTTATATTTTTCAGCATAACCGGCAAACGAAGTGCCTGCAAAGGAAAGTAAAAAAGAGAAAATAAAAAATATTTTAAAAAAGCGCATTGATGCTTATCCCTCCAAAGAAACGAGTAGATCGTCTGCTGCAACTGTTTGACCCTGCTCAACAGCAATATCAACAATTGTTCCTGCTTTTTGTGATTTGATCTCTGTTTCCATTTTCATTGCTTCAAGAATAATAACAGTTTCACCTGCCTGAACTGCCTGTCCTTTTGAAACCATAACTTTTATAATAGTTCCAGGCATTGGAGATAATATTTCTTCTTTTTCTCCTGATGTAATCGGTGCAGTTTGAGCTGCAGGTTCTCTATTCGGTATAGGAGTAACAGTTCCACTTCCACTTGGAGCTATGTGTACAGAATAAGTTCTACCGTCAACAGTAACATCATAGGTATCAGTTTCAGGTTGATTTGTTTCCTCTTTGACAGGCGTTGAGGTTTCTTTTTTAGGTTCTTCTTTATATCTTATTCCTAATGGTTTATTTCCCTTAAGATATTCAATTCCTTTATCACCACAAGTTGATGCAATGAAAATGTTTTCATCAGACGTTGTCAAGCCTGCTTCGTTAAGTTTTTTCTTAGCAGCTTCAACTCCCAAATCTGGATTTCTGTCATTTATATCATGAACATCTTCTTTGGTTGATTCAAGGCCAAGTTGCTCTGATGCCTGCTTTATTATTTTGGGGTCAGGTTCTGCAGGAGTATGTCCAAAATAACCTAATACCATTTTTCCATAGCTTTCAGTTATTTTTTTCCATTTTCCCTGTGTAACATTGGCAAATGCCTGCTGGAAGTAGAATTGAGATACAGGAGTGACTGAACTTCCAAAACCGCCTTTTTCAACAACTTCTTTCATTTCTTTAATTACATCAGGGAATAAGTTAAGACAGTTGTTATCACGCATCATCTGAGTATTTGCTGTTAATGCTCCACCAGGCATTGGAGAGAATGTAATAATTGGGTTGACCTGACATGCTTCAGGCGGCATAAAATATTTATTCATCTGTTCAATGAAAACTTCTTCAGCTTCAAGAATTTTCTCATAATCGATATCAAGAGTGTACTCTGTACCTTTTAGTCTATGCCACATAGTTAAAATATCGCATTGACCTGTTCCACCGCTGCATGGCTGCATCGCAAGGTCAATAATATCTGCGCCGGCTTCAATTGCTGCATAGTTACATGCAACAGCCATTCCTGCTGTGTCATGTGTATGGAATTGAATAATTGCCTCTTTAGGTAGAAGTTTTCTTGCTCCTTTTATCGTTTCAAAAATTGTTTGAGGAGTAGATGTACCTGATGCATCTTTAAAGCATACGCTATCATATGGAATGCCTTCATCAAGAATTTTTTTAAGACTGTCAATATAAAATTGAGGAGTATGGGCATATTCGTTTTCAAATCCTGGAGGTAGGCCCATTAATGTAACAACAACCTGATGTTTTAAACCATGGTTGTGTATACAATTTCCGGAGTAAGCTAAATTTCTAACATCATTCAGAGCATCAAAATTTCGTATAGTAGAGACACCGTGTTTTTTAAACATTTTTGCATGAAGATCAATAACATCACGTGATTGAGACACAAGACCAACGACATTTGCTCCTCTTGCCAGAGTCTGTAGATTGATATCAGGTCCAACAACTTCTCTGCATTTATCCATCATTTCAAACGCATCTTCCTGACAATAGAAGTAAAGACTTTGGAATCTGGCGCCACCTCCTATTTCAAAGTTATTTGTTCCTGCAGCAACAGCAGCTTCGAGTGCAGGGATAAAGTCTTCAGTTTTTACTCGTGCACCATAGCATGACTGAAATCCATCACGAAATGATGTGTCCATAAATCGAATTTTCTTCATATGAAAGATTCCTTTATTATATAATTTATTTATTCTTTTTTCTTCTGTTTGCTCTGTAGCGATATACTGCCGTCATGATTGCAGCAGTAAGAGCTTTATCTTCCTGTTTTGCGCCTGCTACGACCCCAATTGGAGTCGACTGTGCCTTTTTTTGAGCTTCAGCGGCATCCATTCTCCTGATAATTGGCTGGAGTATTTTAGAAATTCCATTTATGATCAATATCATAAATGCCAGAAAAATGAAGACCATACTTAATCCTACAAGCATTAACTTCAGTCCATCAGTTAACATATGACAGTCCTTTCTTGAATAATGAAAAAATGTTCAAACTTTAAAGTTCAGCGTATATAAAAGTTTGAAGTAAAGGTCAAAATAAGATAAAAAACAAAGTAGCTAATTAATTATATATGTTTTTAGAAAAAAATCACTATTTGTATTTTTTAAGTTTTGGATTTTTCTGAAAAAAGTTGAATAAAGTTATTTTAGGGATATTTTTACTCTATAATTTTATCTGAATTATTCATGAAAAAGTAAAAAAATATTGTCTATTTATAACAAGGTAGTTATACGATTATATGCGAAAAACCATATTTTTCTTAAGATTTTTTTACTTTTTTACCTGTAGGGCAAAGATATTGCACTATATCTACTTGTTATTGGCGACATTAGCAGTAGTGACTACAGCGTCAGCCTGAATAACGGCGCAGCTATGGCACACTATCTTTCCGAATAATCCAGATTTACAACAAACAAGGAGTATGGTATGACGTTAAAACAACATGTGGTTATTTTCTGTGTTTTAGTTTTTGTAATTCTGCTTATATTTTTAAGTTTGAATCCGTTCTGTATAATTGATGCTGGGACTGTTGGGGTAACAAGAACTTTTGGTAAAGTGGCAAATGAGCCCTTGGAGCCAGGATTTCATATTATCAATCCATTTTCAAAGATTATAAGGTTCTCGACTCAAACACAAAAGTATAAAGCAATACTGCATGTACCATCAAAAGAAGGTATGAGTACTCAACTTTCAGTTGCATGTCTTTATAAGATAGATGGAAAAAAAGCTCCATTTATTTATACGACTATTGGTAGGAATTATTTTGAAAAAACAATAGAACCAGAGCTTAGATCTGTAGTAAGAGATGTTACTTCTGCTTATCAGGCAAAAGCTCTCTATACTGCAAGTCGTGATGAACTTTCATCAAAAATGAAAAAAGAACTTGAGAATTTAGTTAAGCAAAATGGTATAATTATTCAGTCTCTTCCATTAAAAAGTGTTCAGTTACCACCTACCATTGCACATGCGATAGAAACAAAACTTAAAGCTGAGCAGGAATCCGAAGCAATGAAGTATATTCTTCAGAAAGAGCGTCAGGAAGCTCAAAGAAGAAAAATTGAAGCTGAAGGAATTGCGGAATTTCAGAAGATTGTGACTCAGGGAATTACTCCCACTTTATTGAAATGGAAAGGAATAGAAGCAACTGAAAAGCTTGCAAAATCTCCAAATTCAAAGATTATCATAATTGGTGGAGGAAAAGAAGGACTGCCATTGATACTTAACAACTAAACTTTTTAAAGTTTTATTTGAAAGGGGAAGAACTAGTTGCTTTTTTAAAATCTATGATGGATAAATTATTAACTGCAATTTATAATAATTATTATAGCTTAATTTTGTTGTTTTGCATATACAGCATTCATAATGGTTAAGTTATTGGAATTTATACTTTTGTTTTAGCTTTTTCAACGCATTTTCATGAAGTACTCTGATGCGTTGAGGAGACAAGTTCATTTTCTTTGCAATCGTTTTAAATGTCATTTTTTCTTTTCCTTGAAGCTCATACTTATGATTTAAAATGAACTTTAATCTTTCAGGAAGTTCATTGAGAATATCATATAAGTGTTCATAAGTATCGAAATCGTAATTAGTTTCATATGAATTTGTTTTGGCATAATTATTTATCTCTAAATTAGATACTTTAGTTCTTATGCCTTTGTGCCATGCATCTTTTGGGATTTTAATTATACTTTTTTCCCTGAACTCTTCTCTTATATTCCATTCCAAAATTTGCATGAAGTAAGTTGTTTTTTTAACTCCTAACTTACAGTTAAAAAGTTTATCTGATTGAAGGAATGCATTATAGCCAATTGATATGATTTCTTCAGATGTAAAATTATATAATTCTTTTTTGTTTCTGTAATAAAGAGATAGATTTATCACATCATCAAGCTTCATGGTACATTATCACTCCTTTCAATATTTCGGTAAATTCTTAAGTTGTTTATCAAAAATCTTAAAAAAAAGGATTAACCCTGTAGATATCAAATGTTTACTACAGGGTTATAAGTTTTACTGTGTTTTTATTTGACTAGTTCAGTATAAAGAGAATCAAGCAGTTCTGTTTTTACTTCCTGATCAACCGGTAGTTTTTTTGCAGTTGGGTTATAATATTCAATGTTACCTGAGAATTCCATGTCTCCGAAAACTTCCCACACAAGAACGCCCCCTGCACCACAATCATTGATATATTGGCCTTTTAATCTGACTGATTCTGCATTGTCATAACTGAGGAAATGATTTCCTTTTGTCAAATAAGGAACTTTTGCGTAATCATCCCAGTGATACTCCCAATCGCTCATATTTTGCTTAATATAAGCGTAATAGGGAGAGCCCTCAAATAATGGCCAGCTTTCAAAGTCAGATGCTGCAACTGCAGGGCCGTCAGTATAGAATGTTTTCAATGTTTTATAAGTTGGAGCACCTAGGTATGCATTTTCCTCTGTTTCAACCCCACGTCCATAGAATGCAACTCCTAAAATAATTTTTTCAGGAGCAATTCCCAAAGTCTTTGTCAGGTATTTAAATACACCATCAATTGATCCCTTGCCGTCTTCAGTATAAAGAGGAGAGTTATGACCTGCATAATCGGACCATCCACCGTTAATGTCATATGTCATAATATTATAATAGTCAACATATTCATTAAGTTTCTCCCATTCAAACCCTTTAAGTTTGTCTTCTGCAGACGAAAACCCTGCAGTGAGAATTTTATCTTCACCAATAACGGCTCTAATATCCTTCATTAATGAAGTAAAATTTGGATAGTCAGCTTCTGTTCCGGTAAGATTCATTCCACTGAAAGGTCCGGGGAATTCCCAGTCGATATCAATTCCATCAAATCCCATATCAATGAGAGTTTTGCAGTCTTTAAGAAACTTTGCTTTTTTGGTTGGGTCTGCTGCCATTTCAGGGAAATGTTTGCTCATGCTCCATCCTCCGATTGTAACAATAAGTTTAACACCATTTTCTTTGCAAAGCTTAAAAAGTCCAGATGCTCCATTTTCAATTGAGTAAAGAAGAGGAAATGTTCCGGTCTCACCAGTGTTCACATTATACCATGTGCTCCAGTCATTAGTTCTATAACCTAAATTGTCAAGATATGAATCAATAGAATAATAGTATTTTATATCTCCGTATAGCAACCACATTTCCCAGCTACTGTAGATGTCAGACATAATTAATTCACCCGGCTGTTGATCGGCATACATATCATCATTTCTTAAATCTCCGCTATGAATTGAACCATCAACAGCAACGCCAAGAAATGAGTAACATATTGTAGTATATTTTGAATAATCAATATTTAAATGATTATATACACCCTGCATTGGTATATCGTATTTAGAGCCTTTCCAGGCATCCCATGTTGTTATATATCCAATAATTTCTTTTTTAGTGGTATCATTATTTTGGTCATCATTATTATCAGAGTCGCTACCTGACTGAATTATTGATATCGTAATAGCAAGAATGGATAAGTTTCCGCTACTATCTTGTGCTGTTGCTGATATCGTATAATTGCCAAATACTGGAGGTGTCCATGTAACACTTTCTCCCTCATAAGTAGTTCCGTTGATATCAATTTTAACTGACGAGATATCACTTTCAGTATCTGTTGCATTAATCGACACAGTTATCGGTAATAGAGAATCCATTTCAATAACCTGCCCATCTGAAACTGATGTAAACTCAATTGTCGGAGGAGTTTTATCTTCATTTTGCTGTTCATTCTTTTTTATTTCGACTGATATAGAAGCAGATGCACCAGCCCCATCGTCGTCCTCTACTGACGCATTAATTATATAATTCCCAAAAGCAGATGGAGTCCAGTCTATACTTGACTCAGTATAGGTTTGTCCATCAACTTTTATAATATAATTTGTTATATTTCCATCGCTGTTGGTTCCATTGATGCTAATTTCTATTGGAGATAAAGTATACTGGTAAATAATCTCGCCAGGAGCTGGAGTTATAAAGCTTACTTCAGGAGATATATTATCATCTGTATTGTTATTATCGTGATAAATGTTGAAATAAGCTGAATATGAATTGGCAAACTGATCTACTTCAGTTCCTCCATCGGTAGAATTATCCCAATTAATCGACCATGTAACCATTCCTCTTATTCCAGGGTAGCCATTTTTATTGATCAATTGATAGTTACCATCAAATGATTCACCTTTTGTCAGGTAATCTAAAGCTTTATACATTTCTTCCGGTTCCATATAACCACCTGCCGGTGCAGCAATTGGAGTTGCAGGTGTGGCAAAACCTACCTGATCTTCTCTAAGAGCCGGGAATTGGATAGTTTCTCCTGATGGATTTGTAACAGGAAATCCCTGCATAAGCATTTCGGTCATTGCTACAACAAAATCAGGTGTTCCATTTTGATATCTTTGACCATCCAGTGCATATATTAAATTCCCAGAACCGACATTCATATATTGTGGAGCTACATAAGTCATTATATCTCTCAAACCATATATAACCGGCAAATAAGAACCATATACATCGAAGTACGCCTCCATTCCCTGCTGTACGTGCCCAACCTCAGGAACAAGTGATATCCAAATATCTTTTCCCTGTTTGTTGAAATGCTGATGAATAGCCCTTATTGCATCTATCAGGTTAACAATAGTGACTGAACTAGGATTTCTAAAATCATAGTCTCCTGTATCTAAAACAATAGATCTGGACTCTAAGTCAACATCGAGGCCATCGAAGTTGTATTTCTCGATAATGCTTATCATTGAATCAATAAAATTCTGTTTTTTTGTATCATCTGTTAAGAGGACTCTTGTCTCAGCTCCACCCATTGATATAATAACTTTTCTGCCTTCTAAATGAAGTTTGTTTACTCCCTGTATAAAACTTTTTTCTGATTCTACTCCAGGATCAGGAGAGAATTGCATAGTCATACTATCATCAGCAGGTGTTGTGAACGAAATATGCACAACATTATAGTTTGGATTAACATCAGCTAATTTTATTGTAGGGCAGTCATAACCTGAAAGAACCCAGTTATGTAAATTACCAACAATTATTTTATCAAACTCATCTCTTTCCTCAACCGTTATATTTACTATAGCTGTATCTGTGTAACCATAAGTATCTTCTATTGTATATTGAAAACTATCATTGCCTATATAACCTGATATAGGTGTATAAGTAATTTTGCTATCATTAATTGAGGTTATACCATTTTGAGGCTGTTCACTAGATTTGATTCTCAGTCCCCCATTAGGAGCCTTATCATTAGCTAGAACATCTATTGTAATAGGAGTGTCGACAAATACTGTTATATTTTCATCTTCAGCAATTGGCGGTTGCTCTTCAGGTGAAAGCTTATGATTTATTGAAACGGTTACGCTTGCTGATGCCTGTTTCTGATTTGCATCCTCTATTGTATAAGTAAAGTTGTCAGTGCCATAGTAATCAGTGTTAGGTGCATATACCAGGTAGTTATCTTCTATATTCACTGTTCCATTTTCAGGTTCTGTTACACCAATGATTAAGATGTCAACTCCGGTATCATTATCCAATACTTTAATAGTGGCTGTAGTATTTTCATCTATTGTAATACTATCACTGTTTGCTACAGGTCCATCAACAGGTATACCGTTTAATAAAATATTATAAGGCGGAGTAATATCGCCTCCCGGTGTTGCTCCAAAACCAAATGATAAAGAGCTATCAACTTCTAAATTGCCGTTCCAGGATAGATTTTTAATTTTGTAGTGGTTTCCAGAATGCTCTTCAATTGAAGCGTTCCATATGTTTGTTATATTGTGAGGAAAATCAAATTCCAGCTCCCATGATGTGAATGCTTTATCAGTTGAATTAGTTATCGTTATATCAGCATTAAAAGCTGTATTCCAGTCAGATTTAACATTAAATTCTACACTGCTGTCGGAACCGGTGCTTTCTTGTTTGATTTCTACAGTCACATTGGCCATATCCGAGCCACCTTTTCCGTCTTCAACTGTATATGTGAAAGTATCAGTTCCAGTTTCACCGGCATTTGGAGTATAAAGAATTTTATTTTCAGTGATTTCAGTAGAGCCTTTTGTAGGTTCTGTAAGATCAATAATGTTTAAATTATCACTATCAGGATCGGTATCGTTTGCAAGAACATCAATAGTAACAGGAGTATTTTCTTGGGTTGTAACGCTGTCATTGTTTGCAATTGGCGGGCTGTTTTCTTCAGGTTCAATACTAGTACCATTTATTTTTATGTTGAATGGTTCAATATTTGCATTGCCGGGAGTTGCAATAAAACCAAACGAAAAAGTTTCCCCGGGATTAACAATTGTTTTCCACGCTGGAGGTTCAATAAGATATTTGTTATTTCCAAGAGCGATTTTATTTACATTCCAACTTGATGTGATTTCATATGGAAACTCGAATTCAATGCTCCAGTTTTTATAAGCTTTAGATGTATTATTGGTTATAGTTATTGATCCTTGGAATGCTGACTCCCAGTCAGCATCTTTTGTTTGCCCAGCAAAGCTGGCAAACCCGTCATGCAGAAAGAAGCATGAAACACCCAGTTCAGGGGGAAGTTAATCCGAATTGCAAGGGCTTTACTGGTAACGGTATTGTCTGAAGGAAGCAATAGGAAGTAAACAGTACATAACGAAAGTGAACCTGCTTCGGCGCTGTTGGTAGGTAAGCGTGCAAAATATCGCAAAGCCTGATACCTGAACATACCAATAGTGTGATTGAGGATGAGATTGTTTACAGGGACCAGTGTATTAACTGGGGAAGCCTTATACTGTTCTGTTTTTTTTTACAGATATTGATGTTCAAGCAGAAATGTAAGACTGATAGATGTGGTGTGAGGTGGCAGATGAACCCGTAGTAGTGATGAAATTTCTGCCTGTGAAAGCTGGTAACAGACTGGAGGATAAAACAGAAATGATTAACTGCCTATCAGTTAAATGCAGTATTATTCAAAAGATATGCTGTAATGCGAAGGGGTGAAGTTAATTTGAAAACTGATATTATACATTTAACCTGATAGAACAGAACACAAACTATCCAACGGGATGGAGTCCTTTACACATGGTTGAAGTGGAAGCTTCACACTGTGTGTTTTGACTGTTCATCAGAGTAAGTACGGTCAACAGATATATATTGCCATTCAGGATAGAAAGTATCTGCCCGCACTGAAGGTCAACTGAATGTTCAATTTAGGAGAATGGATAAATCAGTGCAGTAACCATAAAAAGGAATAATGAATTGAAATATTACAGTTTATATGACAGAATGCTGAACCGTAAGAACCTTACAGAGGCATTCCACAAAGTAAAATCAGCGAATGGAGCTCCCGGCATAGACGGGCAGTCCGTCAAAGATTTTGCCGTTAATCTTGATGTTGAAATTGATGAACTCCTTTTTGAGCTGAAGAATAAAACCTATAAATCCAAGCCTGTAAAACAGGTGTCAATTCCGAAGAAAAGCGGAGGTGAAAGAATTTTAGGAATCCCTTCAGTTCGTGACAGAGTTGTACAGCAGGCTCTGCTTAACATACTTCAGCCAATATTTGATTGTGATTTTCATCCTTCCAGCTATGGTTATAGACCAGGCAGAAGCGGTCATAATGCAATCAGTAAGGCAAGTATGTTTATCCGCAAATACAATATGGAGTGGGTTGTTGATATGGATCTGAGCAGATGTTTTGATACGCTTAATCATGATATAATAATCCAGTCATTTAGAAAATGGATAGTTGATGGAAGTATTCTCAATTTAATAAGAATATTTCTTGAAAGCGGAGCAATGAAAGACAGTGTTTTTGCAGATACAGATACAGGTAGTCCGCAGGGCGGAGTAATCAGTCCTTTTATAGCTAATGTCTATCTTGATCATTTTGATAAATTCATGATGAACAGAAATTATCGAATAGTACGTTATGCTGATGATATCCTGGTATTCTGTTTTTCCAAGAGCGGAGCTTATAATGCACTTGCAAAAGCAACGGATTATCTTGAAAAGGACTTAAAGCTTACAGTCAATAAAACCAAAACACATGTTACACATTCCTGTATGGGAGTAAAATTTCTTGGTGTTGAAATACATACCAATTTTACAAAGATTCAGGATTGCAGATTAAAGGAGTTTAAGAATAAAATTAAACGCCTGACCAAACGTAACAGCGGAGGTAATCTTGGCGGCATGATAAAAGTTTTAAATCCAGTTATCAGAGGATTTGCCTACTATTTCAGAATTGCAAACTGTAAAAGAATCTACAGAGAGTTGATGAGTTGGATCAGACACAGGCTTAGAGCAAAACAGATGAAGCTTTGGAAAACTCCAAAGAAACTTCATAGGAGGCTTAGACAGCTTGGCTATAACGGCAACTTTAAGAAAATCAAAATGTCTTCATGGAGAAATTCTTCAAGTCCACAGGCTCATTATGCTATTCCAAATTCTTTCTTTGATGAAAGTGGACTGTTTGACATTTACAAAGTACAAACTGGTATTACTGTTCTATTAAAATAGAATAATAATTAACATGAGCCGTATACGAGGACCGTACGTACGGTTCTGTGAGAGGGATAAGATAAGAGTTATAGCCTTATCTTACCCTACTCGATTTGTAGGTAATACTATCCAGTGCAGTAAGGTTTAGGGTAAGACCTATAATGAGTGTAAGAGTTAGACAGAGTCTTCGAACTAAGATTGATTTAAAGTTTTTCATCGTATCTCCTGATTTGGCTGTTTAATAGATCAAGCCATCATAAGTTGAGACTATTCTAATTGAACTAAAATAAAAAACTATATTTCAAACACAATAATAACTTTTAAAAACAATTATCATAGACAAACTTTACTATGGCTTGATCTATTAAAAACTTTATCTGAAGAAATAGTTAATAATAGAAAAATAAAATATTTCTTAATTAAAATTATGTAGCAATAAAAGACATAAAATAATAAATGAGTTTGTTTTGTCTGATGATCAGACAAAGTATATGAGGTTATACACAATAGTGTTAAATTGAGAGTTTTCAGGAAGTCAAACTTGTCTAAGAACGACGAATCTAATCGTTGTATTCTAGGTAGTGTCTTGTTGTATTACGCAATTGGTTAGAGTTCAAAATTATTTGATAAGATTTGCTATTTCTTTTTTGATTGATTGAGGAATTTTAGTATTATTTTGGAGATAGTTTTTTAATTTATTGATTTTTAGGACTTCTTTATATAAATCTGTAATATCCCGGTCTACTGCAATGTCTAGAATTTCTCCATTGAATTTCATACAGGTAAAAAGGCTTTCAATATATCTTAGACTGCCATCACTTCTAACTGCTTTGAAGATCAACGGTTTAGGTTTAAAAAGAGGATTAACTTTTTTTTGTGATCTAAAGTGATTTAGTCTTTTAATATATTCTTCTTTACATTCAGGATGCAATATTTTATCTGTCCAATACCTGATTGGATCTTCAATGTTCTTAAAGGAAATTCCATAAATTTTTTCTGTTGCTTTAGTTATAAGGATACATTTGAAATTGGAGTCGAAAACCCATAAAGCATCTTGAGCCATACGCATTCCGCGTTCCATTATTTCTCTTTTAAGTTCATTACCTTTTCTTTCAGTAATATCATAAAAAGCACCATAGAAAAAGTCATCTTTATAACATTTTTTATAATGAATCCATTTTAAAACTTTGCTGGGCAGCATTATTCTAAATTCAAGAGTCAATGGATATTTATTTGATAAAAGACTTCTTTTTACTCTGTTAATATCAATTTGATAAATATTTTTCATCCAATCTGAGCTACTTTCTTTCATCTGTCCTTTACTTACACCTAGAAGTCTTTCTGTATTTCCGTTTAAGTAAAGATATTCAAAGTTATTAGTTTCTTTGCTGTTATTACCTACCCAGATAACATCATTTCCAGTACTGACAGCTTTGTTTAAGTAGTCAAGGCTTTTTTGATGTGTTACAGTTTTTGTGATATCTGTTGTTATCCCATAAAGAATAGGCTTATTATTAACATCAAAAGTTCTGGAGGCCTTGTATTTTATCCATCTAACTGTGTTATCTTTACGAATTATTCTTACTTCATTCTCTCCTAAAGGCAATGGGAAAAAACCTTTACTTCTCTTTATGTCATTTTTAGAAAGATCGTCAGGGTGTACCATATCCAGCCATAGTTTAGGATTTGCAACAAAATCCTCTTTTGAAATACCGTAGGTTTCTTCAAATCCTTTACCACCTATAAATCTATATTGGATAGGGTTCTCTGTTAATATCCATATTTGATCATCGAGTTTATTGCTTACTGATTCAAGGAGTTCAAGGTCTTCAAGATTTTTAATAATATCAGAAATATTTTTTATACTGACAGCTATTTCTAATACTGTGTCATCATCATCGAGTATTGGTTCAATTGAGATTAGACCGAATTTTTTACCGGCGCTTCCCGGGAGCTTGATTTTTTCATCAATAATATTTTTGCCGGAATGGAAAACATGGTTTTCCCATAAAATGATTTCATTTGTTTCTTTTCGACCCATTATATCCGTAAATTTTGTTCCAATTATATCTTCGGCTGTATAACCGGGCATTAGCTCATCAATGAATTTATCATTGACTTTCTTAAACCTTCTAGTAGAATCTTTAATATAAATAATTTCATGAATTGAGTTCATGATAGTCTGGAATCTGATATTTCTTTTTTTGAATGAACGATTCATTGCTTCAAGATTTTTATTTTCATCCAGAAGTGTTTTCAATGATTTCATTATTTTTTTTGGGATTTTTTCCAGATTATTTAATATTTCGTTTTTGCTTTCATTAGAGTTTTCACCAATCATGTTATCTATTATGGTATTTGGAAGAATTGTTGCCTCAGGAATATCACTGTAGTCTGAGATTTCACTAACCCTAACACCTAACAGCAGAGCTAATGCTATTGTATCAGTTTTTGATGGAAGTGTGTTACCATTTTCCCATGAGGATACAGTACTTCTGGCTTTATCTAATATCTGGGCTGTTTTAGTTATTGTGAGTTTATTCTGTTTACGCAGCTCAATAATTTTCTTTATATTTATTCCCATTATTAACCTAAAGTGATTGTTAGAGAATTTTAGGGCAATTCATGTTGAATGTATTTTAGTTTTAAAACTAAAGCTTAACTCGAATTGTTACTTAAATTTTCTGAAACGATTTTGTTTTATACCGGAGGTGTTTTTGGTTTATTTTTTTCTACAATCAGCCTCGATAATTATCATAATATTTTATATAACCAATTAGTTTTAGATATAAGTATATTTTATGATTATACAGTTAAAGGTTAAATTGTAAATAGTTTTGGGTTAAGGGGATTTGTTTTTTTACATAAAAAAGCTCCTATGCAGGAGCAGATGTATATAAAATTGTCCATCAAAAAGGTAAAGGGATGATGAACAATATTAACGTTGTAAAATCCCTTTACCTATCAATTTTTAGCCAACTTTGACTTCTATTTTTTTAGGTGTTTTTTCAGCTTTTTCAGCTTTTTTAAAGTTAATCTTTAATACGCCGTTTTTCATTATTGCATTAACATTTTCAAGGTCAATATTTTCTCCGAGTTCGAAAGTCCTTTCAAATTTGCCAAAACTTCTTTCAGAGAAATGATATTCTTTGTTTTCTTCTTTATTTTCTGATTTTTTTTCACCGCTTATTGTTACAGTATTTTCCTGTAATGTAACTTCAATATCACTAAGCTCCATGCCAGGAAGTTCTGCTGTTATCATTAAAGAATTTTCTGATTCTTCTATATCAAAAGCAGGACAAAAACCTTCAGTTTTCATGTTACTGAAAAGTTCAGAAGCAAAATTATCTATTTCTTTAAGAAAATTGTTTGTGCTGTAATTTCCAAAAACTGGAAATTGGTTTAATCTATTTTTAATTAGCATATTCATTTTAACATCCTCCTTGTTTCGGTTAAAGTTTAATGCTGTAACTGACAAATAAGCATACCCTATGCCAAATATAGTTTTAAATATGTAAATTGCTTGTTATTAATTATATATACAGTATGGCTCTACTGTGAAGAAAAGCTGGTAGTGGGACATAAAGTCTCTTTGTGGATTTGTAAAATGAAAAATATGGCTCAGTGTCAAACTTGCTCTGCTTTTTTGAAGGTTGTTGAAATAATAATTCATTTACCTTATAATTTCTTTTCGGTAAAAAGACAATGATTATTATAGTTGATGCTGTTATACTGAAACTATTTTTTGAGCTTATTTTACTGCAATCAACTTGAATAGTTTTTTACTCAAGCTAGTTATTTGCTTAAAGAATTTTATTAATTCCAGACTTGAATTCAAACTGGAGGGAAACAGGAGATGCCTGCCATGTTGAATAACGTGGTCGTTTCCGTTACCAGTGTGTTTTTTGCAATCAGATTATATGTATTAATTTTATATATTAGGAAATAAGGGAAGAGAGACTAGAATGAAAAGTGTTTCTATAAAGGCAAGTAGATATAGTAAGCTATTTTGGAACAAATGGAGTCATGACAAGAATGACATCAGTTATAATGTTGGGACAGCATACGATATTCATGGAAACCTTGATGATAAAAAATTTTTGAATGCTCTTCATAAAACTGTAGAAAGTAATGTTGTTTTTAAATCTTATTTTAATGAAAATGACAAAGGTGAACTTTATCAATGTTTTCCTGAAGAAGTAGTAGGAAGTATTATTTTAAAAGATATTTCAGGTTGTCGAGATAAAGAGAATGAGCTAAATAAGATTTTTTATGAAGCTTACAATTATAAATTTAACTTGACAAAACCTCCTCTAATAAGATTTTATCTGGTCTGTTATTCTGAGACTAGACATATTCTTATTATGCGTTTTCATCATATTCTTATTGATGGAACAGGAATAATGCATTTACCGCACCAGATTGAAAATTTCTACAATGATGATTCACTTAAACCTGATAATACTGCAGAACTTTTTGTTAATTATATCAAGCATGAGGATGAAGCTCTAACTAAATGCAATAGAGAGAAAGCTTACTCGTATTGGAATGAAGTTCTTGGAACAGATGAACTTTCGATCAGTTTATCAGGTAAAAAAGTTGTTTCAAGAATAACTTCGTCTGATTCAATAGGTCTTTATTGCTTTGAACTCAGTTCACAATTAGCAAAACAGATCAGCAGTTATTGCAGTCAAAATTTAATTTCGCCCTCTCATTTTTTTATGGGAGTATGGTCAATACAAATTTCGAGGTATACAGGTAAAAATATTATCCCTTTAACTTACCCTGTGAATATGAGACCCAAACAGTTTAATAAGCTTGTTACATGTCTTGTGAATATGCTTCCGCTAATTGTTAAAATTGATGAAAAAAGTAATTTTTTAAATTTGGTCAAAAGCATTGCTAAGCAGGTTAGAACAGCTTTTAGATATAAGAATATTCCATTTACTGATATAATCACAGAATATTATCGTAAAACTAAAAGTACTGTTGATAACAATATGTTTAATATTGGTATTAACGGAACAGAGTCAAGAACAGTGCCAATGAAGCTTAAAGGCTTACCTGATACACCTTTAATTCAGTCACAGGCTCTTGCTGATTATGATATTAATTTGGAATATCAATTGCTGGATGAGGCTGTCAAACTGCAGTTTAATTATAATAAAAAGCTTTTTGATGAAAAGTTTATTGTTGATTTGGGAATGAATTTTTCCAATTTAGTCGATGAAATATTAAAAACTCAAGATAAAAGAATCGAAGAGTATAACCTATTGGATCAGGAAGAATATAATAGAATTATAAAAGAGTTTAATAATACAGAAGCAGCATATCCTTTTGAGAAAACTATGCAGGAGGTTTTTGAAGAGCAGGCTGAAAGAACTCCAAATAATCTTGCCCTGGTCTTTGATAATAAATACTTGACTTATAAAGAATTAAATCAAAAAGCAAATCAATTGGCTCATACGATTCGTAAAGAATATTATAAACTTATTGGAGAAAAAATAACCAGTGATACTCTTATAGGTATTTATATTGATCGTGGTATAAATATGATAATTGCTATTTTGGCTATTTTGAAAAGTGGTGCAGCATATGTACCTTTTGACTTGAATGATCCGGAGGATCGTTTAAAGTTCAAAATAAATGATAGCGGTGCAAGATTGGTATTGACTGCTCTTGACAATGTACATGATTTAGTTTTTCTTATGAGAGAAGATGCATTTCCTATGAGTATTGATACTTATTGGAATAAGATCGATGAAGCTCCAAAAACGAATCCTGAAATAATTAACAAATCAACAGATCTTGCTTATGTTATTTATACGTCGGGTTCGACCGGTAAACCTAAAGGAGTTATGCAGCTGCACAGAACAGTAACCAATCTTGTGTACTACCAAAGAAATAAATGTAAGATAGATTTTGTTTGTAATATTCTACAGTTTACAAGTGTAACGTTTGATGTTTCAGTGCAGGAAATTTTCTCAACTTTATTTTCAGGCGGTACACTATATTTAATAACAGAGAGCATTAGAAAGAACATTTTATCATTAATTGATTTTATTATTTCTCAGAGAATAAATATTCTTTTCTGTCCTCCTGCAATATTAAATATGATTTTCAATACAAAAGAGCTTACGGATAAATTTTATGCATCAAGTTTAAAACATATTATTGCAGCAGGAGACAAGCTTGTTGTGAATGATAATCTGCGAAGGATTCTAAAGGATAGAGAAGTGTTGCTTCATAACCATTATGGTCCGACCGAATCGCATGTTACAACAGCATATATAATAAAACCGGAAGATGCGGATAAATGGTTATATCCACCAATAGGAAGAGCTGTATCTAATCACAAGCTCTATGTCTTAGATAAAAAGATGCGTCCGCAGCCAGTTGGAATACCGGGGGAACTATATATTGCAGGAGACGGTTTAGCCAGAGGTTATTATAACAGAGATGAATTAACAAAAGAACGCTTTATTGCAAATCCATTTTCAATCGGGAAAAAAGATCCGATTCTTTATAAAACAGGAGATATGGTTAAATGGATGCAGGATGGAAATCTAGAATATATTGAGAGAAACGATTTTCAGGTTAAGATAAGAGGTTTTCGAATTGAAATGGGAGAGATTGAAAGCAAGCTACATGGAAATCCCTATATTAAAGAGTGTGTTGTTACAGTTTATGAAAATAAAATTATAGATGCTAAACAGTTGGTCTGTTATTATATGACGAACACAGAACAGCCATTATCAGGTGATGATCTGAAGAAATATCTCAGTGATATTTTACCTTATTATATGATTCCTACATATTTTCTGCAGATGGAAGAGTTTCCTGTTACGATAAACGGAAAAGTTAATAGAAGAAAGCTGCCGCCGCCAAATCTTAAAGTAAATAAGCTTGAAAAATTAAATACAGGGCATAGTGACTATAATAATATACGAGGAGAATTGGCGGAAATATGGAAAAGAGTTCTTGGTGCTGATAATGTTGGATATAAAGATAATTTCTTTGAAATAGGAGGTAATTCGATACTATCAATTCAGCTGATGGATGAAATTAATACTGAATATGAAATAAATGCGCCAAATTATTTTATTTACAATTATCAGACAATTGAAAAACAGGCTGTTGAGCTTGGAAAGAGTTTATTTTCTCCACATTCTCCATTTATTTTTTTCAATGAATCTAAATCACCAGATATTTTAATTTTAATACATCCTACTGGCGCGGGAGCAGAAGTTTATCACAAACTTGTGCAGCAGTTTGATGCTGAAAAGTTTAGAATAATAGGTATTAATTCATATAATATTAATAATCAAAATTGTCCGACTTCTGATCTAAAATTTATTGCAAAGCAGTATTTTGATCTTTTAAAATCGGATGTGGATAAACTAAATACTTCAAGTTTGTATGTGGGTGGGTGGTCCAGTGGGGGAAATATTGCTTATGAGCTTTCAGGTTTAATGCTTGAGGAGGGAATGAATGTTCAAAAATTGATATTATTTGATTCTTTTAATCTATTTTCTTTGAAAGACAAAGCTAATTTTGATTTTAGGTGGCAGCAGCGATTTGTAGAGAAACAACTTTTTAATGCGGGATTGTCTGGCAGTTTAATAGATAAAATGAAAAATATAATTAAATTAGAAACAGTTGGCCTTGATGAACTTCAGCATAATTCAATAAAATTGAAAACGATATTGTTTAAATGTATGAAATCCAGGCCGTATAACGAGCTTATAGATATGTCTGAACAGGAGAAAAAGGAATCAGACCAGATAAATAACTTAGTTATCAATTTGAAGAAAAATGGATGGAAAAGTTTAATCACTGATTTAAATGTAATAAATCTTCCTTCTCATCATGGTGATATAGTTACAAATCCTGAAAGTATTTGTAAAATTGCAGATGTAATCAACAAGCTCATTTAATTGAGTTAATATTAAGAATAATAAATTATGAAAAAGAAATGCTGTCTTGCTATAGATCCAGTTACATGTAAAGACTATATGGTAGATAAGTTCTCTGAATATGAGATAGAAGTTTTTGCCGTTTTTACAGATAGCCTTATAAGATTTTTTGATGAGTTTACTACTTTAAATTCAGATGAAATACATAAAGTTGTGAAAGCAGAGGTAAAGAGTACTAAATTTCAAAAAATTTATTACTTATGGGAATATGAAAGCTTAGGGGAATTTGAAGAAATAATTTCAGGATATGAAGTTTTTCATATAATAAACAGCAATGAGTATTCGCTGGATATTACTCAAAGAATATGTAAGCAGTTTAATATTTATTTTAATTCTGACAGCACAATTCATATATTAAATTCCAAGTATGAAGTAAATGAAGTTTGCAGAGAGAAAAAAATCCCTGCCTGTAGAGAAATTCTAAAAGAGAAATCAGACCTTACAGAATCTGAAAAAAGAGAGTTAAGTCTGTGGAACTATCCTGTTTTTGCAAAACCTGTTCATGGTTGTGGTTCACTTGGTGTTGCTAAGTTATATTCTTGTTCTGATGTGGAAAATTATTTAAAAAATAATATGAAAACATCAGTCCTGATTCAGGAATATTTAAAAGGACGGGAGTATTTTGTTGATGTTCTATCGTGTGATGGTTTTCATTATATTTCTTTAGTGGGCGTATATAAGAAAGATAATGTTGATAATATACCTGTCTATAATTACGGAGAAGTAGTTCCATTTGATGCTCCTGAAGCTATAGAAATTATCGATTATTTAAGAAGGATATTAGATGCAGTAGGCTGGGAGAACGGTCTGACTCATAATGAAATAATTTTGACAGATCATGGTCCTATACTTGTTGAAATTAACGGTAGACAATCCGGAGCACATAATTATATAAATAAACTTGCCTACAATGCTTTTGGTAGAGATCAGTTTGATATTTTAATTGATAGTTTAATGGGAGAGAATTTAAAAAAACATGAAGTTTTACCTGATATTAAGGCATATTCAAGATATATTTGTCTGAATAATTTTAATAAAGATAAAACAATGCATGAATTTAATATTAAAAAAATTAATAAACTTCAGTCATACAAAGAGCACTCTATTTTTATTAAAACAGGTCAGAAGCTTCCAGTTGTCCGGTCGCTTGCAGATACTGTTGGTAATGTTTTATTGGTTAATAAAGATTATAATGAGCTGGAAAAAGATTATAATCTTATCTATGATATGATGATGAATGAAGAATTATTTTAACAACGTTTGGAAAACAGTTAATGTCCAAAAATAACAATTCAGGAATACTTGTTTATCTACCTTTAATGCTTACTATTGTAATCGATGCATTAGGTGTAGGATTGGTGTTTCCTGTATTTGCTTCGATATTTAGTCAGTCCGGTGGATTTATACCCCAAGGTACTTCTGTAACTATTACAAATTTACTTTATGGTATTACACTTGCTGCATTCCCTATAGGTATGTTTATAGGGGCTCCTGTTTTGGGAGATCTTTCAGATCATATTGGAAGAAAAAAAGTCTTATTAATATGCCTGTATGCTGAATGTATCTGTATGTGGTTATGTGCTTTAGCTCTTTTCTTAAGTAATATTTCTTTTATAATCATATTTAGGTTTCTAACAGGTCTTTTTGCAGGCAGCATAGGGATTGCACAGGCGGCGGTTATTGATATAAGTCCTCCTGAAAAAAAGGCTGTAAACCTAAGTTTAATATCAATTGCTCTTGGAGTAGGATTTGCAGTTGGTCCTGTCGCAGGAAGCTATTTTACAGTGAATTCATTTTTTGCCAGATTTGGATTTGCCGGACCATTTATCTTTGCAGGAACACTTGCGCTTCTTAATGGTACTCTTCTTCTTTTTACATTTACCGAAACAACACAGAACATGAAAAAGGACAGAATTGTAATTTACAAAGGTTTTCTTCTGTTTATTTCCGGGTTCTCAAGTAGAAGATTAAAAAAACTTGCAGTAATACTGCTGTTAATTCAGATGTCCTGGGCATTATATTTTCAGACATCTTCTCTTCTGATGGTTGAGGGATATTCATATACAATATCAGAGTTAGGATGGTTCATTTCGTTTATTTCAGCAATATATAGTTTTACATTAATTGTTGTGATACGTATTTTAGGTAAATTTTTTACAATTGAAAAAATTCTACTGTATTCCTGTTTAATTCTTGGTTTGGGTTTTATCATTGCATCATGCAATATTGAAATATGTGCATGGATTTCTGTTGTTCCCATTGCTGCCGGAGCAGCTCTTGCATATTTATCAATTATAACATTATTTTCAAATGCTGTAGGAAAAAAATCACAGGGTTGGGTTATGGGTATTGCAGGATCAGTTGTTGCTGCAGCAAGTTGTTTCGGTTCAATCATTGCAGGTGTTTTTACTGCAATTTCTTTTTCTCTTACCTATGTTATAGGAGCAGTGATTATTTTTAGTGTTTTGTGTGTTTTGGCAAATATCAGCTTCTTTGTTGTTAAGATCTTTAGCAGTAAAATAAACAGCTAGTGTCGTATCATAATGAAATGTCAATTTTTGTTCTAAAAGGTAGGGCTGGCTTTCCAAGCCGGCCGTAATCCTGTGATATTGATTAAGGATTAAACTCATGCAATACTCTGGACACGGCAGTTTGAGGAAAACCTCCCAACCTTTGCAATATCTCATTTTAACAGAAATTTGATGCTTGACTGTATATTATTCTTAATGCTTTAAAACTTCAAAAGCTTTCCTTTTCGCCCAACTATCAGCTTCAATAATTTCGGTTAGATCAGGATTTTTTATCGTATTATGCTGCATCATAACTTTATCTATTATTGTCCAGATTTGAGTAAATTTAATTTCAGCTTTTTGAAATCTTTCGGCAGCAATTTCATTTGCTGCATTCATTACTGCTGGTAAAGTACCTCCAGTTTTGAGTGCATGGAAAGCAAAGTCAAGACTTGGGAAGCGTGATCTATCAGGTTCTTGAAATGTTAGGTTTGCGATTTTTGCCAAATTGAGCTGTTCTAGTCCACCTGTAACTTTTTCCGGATAAGTTAAAGCATATTGTATTGGAAATTTCATATCAGTAACGCTCATTTGTGCGAGTATTGTACCATCAATAAATTCTACCATTGAATGAATAATTGATTGAGGATGTATAATAACATCGATATTATCCGGATTAACATCAAACAGCCATTTTGCTTCAATTATTTCAAGAGCTTTATTCATAAGGCTGGCAGAATCTAGTGTTACTTTTGGTCCCATATTCCAGGTTGGGTGTACAAGAGCTTCTTTATAAGTTGCCTTTTCTATCTCTTCTATAGTATGGTTTCTAAAAGCTCCGCCGCTGGCTGTTAAAATTAAACGTGAAATATCATTATTCTTTTTGTCTTCCAGGCATTGAAAAATAGCGCTGTGTTCACTGTCTACCGGAAGCATTTTTACACCGTATTTTTCTGCTTCAGCCATAACAAGCTCACCTGCCATAACAAGTATTTCTTTGCTTGCTATGGCAATATCTTTACCGGCTCTGATTGCTTCAAGAACAGGATGAAGTGCTGCTGTTCCCACTACTGCACATAAAACTATATCAACTTCCGGATCTGTTGAAATTTCAATCATTCCTTCTGTTCCGGAAAGAACTTTTCTTGGGGTAGATAGAATACTTTTCAATTCTTCTTTATATTTTTTCCCACAAACAATTTTTTTACAATTAAGCTCTGCTGCCTGTGCAGCTAATTGTTTAATGCTCGAATTTGCGGCAATGCCATGCACATGAAAATCTATCTTTTAGTCTTCTTATTACTTCAACAGTATTTTTTCCTATTGAGCCTGTAGAACCTAATATAGCAATAGTTTTTTTCATAATAATCTTTCTTGTTCTTCTACCTAAAACTAATTGGTTTTAGAAAAAATTAATAAAAATTTCAAGTTTATTGTAGCAATAATAAACCAAAAACAAAAATACCAATGGTACCATAAAGGATATAAAATTTAATTTAACCTTTAATAAGCTTTATTAGTTCATCTTCTGATATTCTGGATGCAATATCAGTACCTCCAAGAATATCATCGGCAAGATTACGTTTATCTTTATGAAGCTTAATAATTTTTTCTTCAATTGTATTTTTCATAATTAATCGGTACACAGTAACCGGTCGTTCCTGACCAATTCTATGTGCCCTGTCTGATGCCTGATCTTCAACTGCAGGATTCCACCATGGATCGAGATGAATAACATAATCAGCAGCGGTCAGGTTAAGTCCTGTCCCTCCAGCTTTTAAACTTAGAAGAAACAAATCACTTTCTCCTGCCTGAAAATTGTCAACAGCTTTTTTTCTTTCGGTTGGCTTTGTACTTCCATCAATATATTGATATGAAATATTCCTATCATCCAGTGATTTTTTTATAATATTAAGAAAGCGGACATATTGACTAAAAACCAATGCCCTATGGTTGTTATCTATAAGTTTCTCTACCGTTTGAAAGAATGTTTTAAGCTTACTGTTTTCAATATTTATTTCTTCATTTACTAGAGAGGAATGACAGCATGCCTGTCTTAACTTTGTAATCTCAGCGAGAACACTGAACCTCTTATTATTACTTTCAGATTCTGATATACTTTCTATGTTTTCAACAGCTTGTTGCCTGCATGCTTCATAAAATGCTTTTTCTTTATCTGAAATTTCTATATAAATATTCTGTTCTGTTTTTGGAGGAAGTTCATCAAGCACATTTGTTTTTATGCGTCTTAAAATAAAGGGAGACATAAGATTTTTCAGAATCTTTTTCTCGAACGCGTTTCTATTATTTTCAATAGGTGTGATAAACCTGTTTTGAAATGATTTCAGAGACCCTAATTGACCTGGATTTAAAAACCTGAAAATACTCCAGAGTTCACCTAGATGATTTTCAATAGGGGTACCTGTTAACGCAAATCGGCAATTTGAACTTAATTCAACAGCTGCTTTCCATCTTTTTGTGTTTGGATTTTTGATTGCCTGTGCTTCATCCAGTAATACAATCTGCCACTTTTTGGTTGTAAGAATTTCTTTGTTTATCTGCATCAATCCATAACTGCAGATAAGCACATCTCTTTTTTTTAGTGATTTAACAAGCTTTTCTCTATCATCAGCCTCAGGAAAGTAATGAATATTTAAAGTTGGAGCAAATTTGGTAAATTCATCAATCCATGTAAAACATACAGAAGTTGGAGCAACTACCAGGCTTGGACCGAACTGAGCCTTTTCCAGAAGCAGGGTAATAGACTGAATTGTTTTTCCAAGCCCCATATCATCGGCAAGACAACCTCCAACGCCCCAATGAGCCAATCTGGAAAGAAAGAAATATCCGTCTTTCTGATAATCCCTTAACTCAGCAGAAAGTGTTTTTGGAATTTTAGGTTTATGTTTTTTAAGCTTATTTACGTTTTCAATGTGTTTTTTCCATTGTTCATCGAAATCAAAGTCAGCACCTTCTTCTTCAATTTTCTGTAAGGAACAAGTTCCAAGGTAATGGATTCTATTTTTTTCAGCAATAGATTTAAGTTCTTCAAGGTGTTTTTTGAGTTTTTCTGTTAACCCAAGAAATTTACCGTCACTTAGTTTTATAAACCGCCTCTCCATTGATGAAAAATTATCAAGCAGATATTTTAGTTTAACAACCGTTCCATCATCAAGCTTTATATCACCGTCAAATTCAAACCAGTCATTTTTAGATTGAATTCTAATTTTTAAGTTGTTGTGGGAAACAGTTTGTTGCAGTTTGAGGCTTTCTCCTTTCGGCCATTCTACTAGAAGTTCATGATCCTCTTTATATTCTTTTACCTGTTCAAGAAGTTCCATACAATCTGCAGCTTCTTCAAGAATCCATTCATCAGTATTCGAATTTGAATCTTGAAGGTATTGAATCTTATTTAGTAAAGCCGCTGCATTCAGCTTTTCTTCAGACAGGTTTCTTTTGACCTTATACCTTGTTTCATATTCTGACTTATTATGTAAGAGGGCTGTCTGAATAACTTCGCCGTATCCCGGGCGTAAGTAAGGTCCCTTTCCATCAAATGGCCTTACCCATAAATTAACTTTCAGACCGCTATTAATTGGTATGAAATGTAAGATTATACTGCTGTCGGTATTAAGAAATGGAATACTTTTATCTTCAATATTTGAATTAAGAGTATAAGCACTTTTAAGGTTTCGCTGAATATCTTTAATTTGTTCTTTTTTTTCGGATGGAACAGTTAATCCTTTTTTAGTAACAAGAGCAGCAGCATCTACAGTATTTTGATCAAAATCTACAAATTTGTATCTTGTTTCAGTTTCTTTAATTAAAAGCGGCTCTACTTCATCATGATAATTAGATAATAATATTTTATAACCATCTTTGTATTCTTTAACTATTATTTCGATGTTGCCTTTTACAATCTCAATATTCAAACCATTTTCTTCATTAAATATCAAAGGATGCCCAATCATTGCTTCAAGAGCTTTGCTTTCGTCAAAGTAATACTCTTTGCCTGCACCGTAATACCAGCTGTTATTGTATAATTTTACCGATCTGGCAATATTCCAGTCCCTTTCATTAAAATAATCAAGTTTTGTATCTTTATTATAAAGCCTTGAAAGAGCAATGTTTCTACCTTTCGACCAATTGCCATTTTTTAATACCTTTTGTTCAGTAGGAATAATATCTAATTCTTTAACGTTTAATTTCCATACAATACGTTTTTGTTCGGTATTAACCCGTTTGGTGTTCTTTTTTGTTGTAGAAATTAATTTTGTGAGGAGTTCCAGTTTATATTCCCAGGCTTCCTTCTTTTTGAAAAGGGATAGAATTCTAAAATTCTTATATGGACTGATATTTTTTAAAAAATTCTTACATTCGGTATTATCGCTATCAAATTTTAATATCAATTCAGCTTTTAAGTGAGCGTGAAAGAGAAGACCGGAATTATTAAATTTTTCAAACTGTTTAATATGTTTTTTTATTGATATTGAAACCTGCCTTTCATTAAGAAGGTAATCAAGAATTAAATACAACATATATTTTGATACTTCATATTCGGAACTAAAATTGTCACGACATAACCAAAAACTATTTTGAGCTTCTTTAAAATCGCCTTCCTGAAGTTTTAATAAAATATTCCAAAGGTGATTTTCAGAAGAAAGTTCTTCAAATTTACGAATGAATTTATTAATTTCAGTTTTAGCTTTACTTACAGTTGTGGTATTACTTAAATAGAGTAGAAAAAGGATTTTTATTCCCAGGGTATTGGATATATAACCATTTCCCTCCTTTTTACGGGTCTGTTTTAAAGAATTTGTTAAACTATCACTAGCTTCAGGAAAATTTCCGTTTAGAAAGTTATCCAGTCCTGAAGAGAATAAAATATTGCAGTTTGTTTTACTTATTTTATCATATTTTTCTCTTGAAAAAATACCAAACACCAAGTCAAAACAGATAAAATAAGATAGTATAGATTTGTCTATATATGTATTATGAATTGATTTATCATTAATGTATATATTACTCCATATAGAGAAATCCTTCATTTTTATATTTGAGACCCCGGCAATAGGAGAAAAACATGTAAGACTGAAAAGTAACTTTATATATTCGTTTCTTGATTTACACCAGTTATTATCAAGGGTATTAAACTTGATAAAAAAATTCAAAAAAGTATTACATAAATGAACAAATCTTTCCCTTTTGGATGGTTGATAACTCCCACCTAAGCTACTTCTAATATCCTCAAGCAGATCTTCCGGGGTTCTATTCTCATTTTCTTCGTCGAGGTCATCCTTACTATCAGTATTAAAGTAATTTTCAAAGAAGGCTGAGTCGTTTTCATATACAGCAAGAAATATTTTCTGAATAAAAGCTTTTTTGAGAACTTGTTCATATTTATTAAACGTATAGATATTTACATGTTTATTCTGATGTTCAAGTTTTGAAATGTAGTTTTTAACAATATCAGTAATGCTCTCTTCCTCTATTTCTGTTTCAACATCAAACAAGGCTTCTTTTTCGACAATCTTTTTTATGTATCCTTTTACCTGAACAGCTTCTTTAGCAATATGATGCCTCAATTGTGAGTTTATAAGAATTCCATTTTCTAGAAGTCCCTCATTATCGAGAATAGCATAAATGGTTTTTAAGCTAGTAGAGTTAAAGTTTTTTTGGGGGGTAGGTTTTATGTTTGATGTTTTTATGCATTCAAGGAAATCGGTTTTACTTTCGCTTGTAAATAGGGATTTTAATTGTAAAATCTTCTTATATATTATTGGCTGACGCTCATATGCCTTGATAAGTTTTTCAATTTTGTTATCCAATTGAGAAATCCTTTTAAAACTGTTTTTCAATTAAGATTGTAACCGGGCCTGAGTTATTGATTTCAACTTCCATTTTTGCACCGAATATGCCTGTGGCTACCGGAATGCCATGTTTTTTGATTTCTGATATAAAAAATTCATAAAGCGGAATTGCTTTTTCAGGGCGTGCTGCTTCGGTAAAACTTGGTCTATTTCCTTTTCTGGCATCACCATAAAGAGTAAATTGTGAAACAATCAATGCACTGCCATTTACATCTTTTAGTGATAAATTCATTTTTCCCTCTGAATCTTCAAAGACACGTAATCCAGCAACTTTTCCAGCAATAAACTTTGCTTCTTTCTCTGTATCAGTATGAGTTACTCCCAGGAGAACGACAAAACCATTTTCTATTTTTCCTACAACTTCATTTTCTACTGTTACTGATGCAGAAGAAACGCGTTGAATTACTGCTTTCATATTTTTAAATACCTTATATTTTTTCTATTGTTTTATTGTAATTTTCTAAGAATTCCTCAAGTTTCATAGCTGATGTTTCCCAATTTTCAGAAACAATGTTTATTTCGTAATCTATTTCTTTAAGTCTTCTGTTTATGTTAGGATAATCGGCAATATTGGATTCATGCATGAGTTTTTTATGAAGCTCTTCTTTTTCCTGTTCTAATGTTTCAAGTTCATTTTCCAGCTTGCTAACAGTCTGTGTCAGGCGCTTTTTATCTGCATCAAACTTTTGTCGTACAGCTGCTCGTTGCTGTCTTTTTAATTTCTTTTCATTAGCTGTTTCAGGTTGAGGTATTGGCGAAATATCTTTGTTGGATATTTCATTTTCCCTGGATTTCTCTAGGTAATAATCATAATTTCCAAAATATTTTTTTATTCCGGGCGGTGTCATGGCAATAACAGTAGTTGCAACATTTCTTAGGAACTCTATATCGTGACTCACAATGCAAACAGTACCCTTATATTGTTTTAAAACTTCTTGTAAATTCTCTCGAGCATGGATGTCTAGATGAGTAGTTGGTTCGTCCAGAATTAGAAAGTTAGGAGGGTTTGCAAAAATTCTTGCAAACAAAAGCCTAATTTTTTCTCCTCCACTTAGTACTTTGCATTGTTTATTTGCGTTTTCGTCAGAAAACCCGAAACTACCAAGCAATGATCTTAAGTTTGAAGCGTCTTTACAGACTGATTTTACGGTGTCATATACTGTTGATTCGGGAGAAAGTATTTCACCAAACTCCTGTGCCTGATAGCCGATAATAACATCAAAACCTTTGGTAAGTTTGCCTGATGATATTTGTTTTATATCGGCTAAAGCTCTTAGTAGGGTTGTTTTACCTGTGCCGTTATAGCCAATTATTCCTATTTTCTCTCCTCTTTCAATTCTAAGGTCAAGATTTTTTAAAATCCACGTTTTATTGTCATATGTTATTCCGCCATTTTCAATGCGCATTATCTCATGTCCACATTTGGGAGGAGTAGGAAACTGAAGTTTACCATTATAGCTAAGGTTATTTGATAATGTAATTCTCTCAAGCTTATCTAACATCTTTATTCTGCTCTGAACCTGGTTAGCTTTTGAGGCCTTATATTTAAATCTATCAACAAACTTTTCTATTTGATCTATTTTTTTATCCTGGTTAGCTTTTCTGGATTTCAAATGTTGCTCGCGTGTTTTTCTTTCCAACATATAATAATCATAATCTCCTGCATAACGAGTAACTTTACCAAGATTTACTTCAAATGTAATGTTGGTAAGAGTCTTAAGAAGATAGCGGTCATGGGAAATTAAGAGCAAAGTTCCGGGATAACTTCTTAGAAATTTTTGAAGCCATTCTATAGCCGGCACATCAAGGTAATTTGAAGGTTCATCAAGTAATAAAATGTCGGGATCGGATATTAGTGTTTTAGCAAGTCCGGCACGCATTTGCCATCCCCCGCTGAATGTAGATAATGGCATTTCAAATTGTTCAGGGTGAAAACCAAGACCAGTTAAAGCAGTTTCTGCTTTCTTATCTATACTATAGCCTCCAAGATGTTCAAATTTACTTTGAAGTTTTCCTATTTTCTCAAGCAGTTTTGTCTTTTCAGAATCGCTAAGTGCTTTTGAATTTAATTTTTGCTCCAGCAGCTTAATTTCTTTTTGGAAAGTTTTAAGCTCAGGTATAGCATTTGCAGTGAAGCTAATAAGAGTTTCTGTTTTGATATCGTAGTTCAGGTGTTGTCGAAGGTAGCCTATCCTTAAGTCTTTTGGGATTGCAATCATTCCTTTGTCAGCGTCAATATCTCCTGTAATAATGCCAAAGATTGTACTTTTTCCTGATCCATTTGCTCCGACAATACCAACATGCTCTCCTTTATTAATTCTGAAGCTTGCATCAATAAGAAGTTCTTGAGCTCCATAGCCTTTATAAATATTTTGAAAATCTATCATTCTTAATTATAATTTCTTTGTAATATCTCTTATAAATCCAAACTTAATCGTTTTGGAGCTTACTTCTTTGACATCAAACCACATTTCGTCAACAGTATGCAGAGTTCCGTCTCTATGTCTAATTTTATATACAAGCGGCACTCTTCTTTCAGACTGAATATTATAGGCTTTTTCAACTCTTTTTCCATCGCTTTCAAGAATTCTTCTTTTCCATATTTCAGATGTTAATTCATCTGGTTTGAATCCGATAATTTCTTCAATAGAATTACTAATAAAAATTATTCGTTCAAGAGGCTTTAACTCTTTTATCCAGAATACACCATTTAAATGATTTACAGAATCCTTGAAATATTCAAGTAGTTCTGTGTTATACATATCTTCAGAAATATCTTTTATGAATCCGAAATAAAGTTCATCATTAATTCTATATTCTCTGTCCTGAATATACTTCATTGTTTTATTTTTATGGATAATTCTGTATTTGGAAATTCTTGGGAATTTATCTTTTTCATACATCTGCATAATTCGATCTTTATCGTCCTGATGAATGCTGTTATTCCAAATATTAGGATTTTCAATCAACTCTTCATCTGAGTAACCAATGATATCTCCGCAGGCTTTGCTGTTTATGTAGTGGAGCTTAAAAGAACCTTTATCCTGTTTATTCTTGCTGCCAATCCAAACTATTTCTTCAAATTTATCGATAACACTATGTAATAAATTCTTTTCAGCTTCGTCTTCCTTTTCTTTTGTAATATCTCTTAGAGTACCAAAAACAATACTGTTACTGTTTTTATCTAATTTTTTATAAGCTTTTGATTCTATCCAGTGTATTGAGCCGTCTGGATGTATTACTCTGTATTGAGTTTTTCTTGGAAAATCATTTACGTTATTTACGCGTTCCATTACGCGTTTTCTATCTTCAGGATGTATAAGTTCCTGCCAAACTCTATGATCTTTATAAAAATCATCTAATGGTCTACCATAAATCTTTGCTGCTGCATTACTCAAGAAAAGGAAATGAGGAATAGGTTTATCAAGAATAATCCATACAGCATCATTTAGTTGGTTAATAGTAAATTCCATCATTTTACGACGGTTCTGCTCTGCATAGAGGGGAGAAATATCTGTTAAGCTACATACAATTCTTGAGACTTCTTCTGTCTCTCCGTAAACAGGATATATAGAAAGCATTCCTCGCTTTCTTCCATTACTTCCCGGGATAGTGATTTCGCGATTAACTATCCGTGTTCCTTTGCTTAAAACCTCTCTTTCTATTTTACTTAATTCTTCAAAATCTTTTGGAGCAAATAAATCTATGTTTTTTTTCCCAATGATTTCTTCTATTGGAATATTTAAATATGATAGAAATGATGTATTAGCATCGACAAATTTTAATTTCCTGTCCTTTTCATATATGAAAGTGTAAAGAGAATCAATCACAATTTTTTGACGTCTGTTTATTTTTTTCAGCATATTTACCTGTGCTGTCATATGCTCTAATTCATTTTTTAAACTTAATAAATAGGTTTGCTTTTCAAGTGAAAGTTCCCCTGTAAATTCTCTCTGAAGGCGTTCAAGATCTCCAAGAGCATCATGATAATATGGTGTAGGTTTAGAAACAGTAAGTTCTTTTAGATCAGAAATCTCAGATACACTTATATCCAACAGTTGTGATAAAATTCTAATATCTGATTCTCCCGGGTTTCTATCTCCTTTTTCCCAGGCTAAAAGTGTCCTGTAGGATTTACCAATTTGAGCAGTAACTTTCTTTAAAGATATTTTTTTCTGCTTACGGATTTGTCTAAATTTCTCTTTATAAAATTTCATAAGTTTGTGCACAATTTGAGGGGTTTAAGACTAAAAAGTTGCTTCAAATGTACAAATGTACACTTTTTAAATAAATTATGCCATATGTATACTTTTTCAATTAGTAGTAGTCGTTTTTTTATTTTAATCCTTTTATACTGTTGGTTGTCAGTGACTCTGGAACACTGATGCTAAAGAAGTTACAACTTTTAGGTCAGAAATATCAAAAATTGAGAAAGGAAAGAAAATGAAACCCCAGGCTCGTTTGCAAACAAATTTAATCGGCATTTTAACCATTCTTCTGTGCTCTTTTGCTACAACAGTATTCGCAGGTGTTACTTTTAGCGATGGATCAACTTCGAAGACTTTTCCTACTGTAACACTTAAAAAGAAAACCTTTAAAATTTTTAGGAAAAAATATACCAGGAAGTGGACGATGGATTCATATGCAAGGATTTCTGAAAGTAATGCAGGGACAGTCGTTAGCGGACGTACTCAGGTAAAATCAACATTCCATCTTATTGGGTTTACCGGAGGTGCTTTTGTTGATGTAAAGGACTCAAAAGGTAATTTAATTTACAGAATTAGCTGTCGAACAGGTAACGAAGCTACGGGTTTAGAAAATGGTCATGATGTAGGTTGGGGTGTAAACCCAAGAAAAACAAGGGTTTTATCCTGGGAAGTAATTATACCTCCTGAAATTGCACTTGTAGGTAGTACTGTCGATATTTATCAAAGAAGAACAAAAAAGAAAGTTGATTGGGCAAAAGTAAAAGCTAAATTCTCAAAAATAGCAAATAACCTTGCCAAAGCGATCAAAGAGTTTTTCGAAAGTAATGGGGATGAAGTAATTATTCTTGCCGTTAAATATGGTCCACAAATAATAGAAATGAATGAAGCTGCTGAAGCAGGAACTCTTGAATTAACAGATGTGCTTGAATTGATGAATAATATTTTAGCTGATGCAAAAGAATACGAAATTATTTCATCTGCTAAAGCTCAATATGTTGTTAATATTATCAGTGCTGTTAACCAGATAGTAATTAATGGAAGCGATGGATGGGAAGCTGAAAACCAGGAAATGCTGATGGCTTTAATTGAAGATATTACAACAGCTGTAGGTGAAAAAAATATTGATGATGCAACTCTCGTAAATATCGTTGATAATTTTGAAGCATTTTTGAGTAATAAAGCAGGTTTGATTCCAGCAAATTTAGAACCGATTGAAACTATTTTAGTTAACACTAAAGCGTTAGTTGAAGATAAATTAAATTCACAGCAACTTGCAATATTTAGTACTGTTATAGAGTTTGTAAATGAATTAAATAATTTTGATGATGAACCGTTATTACAACAAGAAAAGCTTGACTGTATCTTTGCAGCAGCTAGATCAATTATTAATATTAGAAGTCAGGCTCTTGCTGGTACTTTAACTGCAGATTATGTAAATGAACAGTTAAATTCATTTCTTGATATGAATTATGCAGTTTTGGGATTAAATGATACACAAAATGCTGCTATTCAGACTATTGTGGATTCAATCGTTAATATTGTTAATAATAGCACTGAAGGATTTTTACCTGCTAATCAAGAGCAAATTGTTAATCTGATAATTCAGATAGAACAGATTGCAGCAGCAGGATCAGTTGATTATGACCAGATCAATTCATTAATTGACGATCTTGAAACATTATGCAGTGATAAAAGCGGGTTTGCTCCATCAAGTTTTGTAGATATTGAAAACATTTTAATTAGCGTTCAAACTTTAATTGAGCCAAAGCTTAATGATGACAGCAAAGTTATTGAAGTATTGGCCTCTGCAATATCAATTATCAATTCTATAAACAATTTAGGAGATGTTCCTGTTGTTGATAATATGAGTGTAATATTCAATGGTGTAAGGCTTGGAGTTGATTTGTTGGAACAAGCTCAAAACGGTTCAATTACTCCTGAATATGCTGAATCTCAAATCAATGAATGGTACACAGAATTAGAACCCGTTTTAAAAGAAATGTACCCAGACAAAGCAGATCAGATAGATGCAGTAAAAGCTATTATTGATAATACTTTTGCAATTATGAAGTCGGGTGATGAAGGCTGGACTTTCGAGCATTGGGAAGCTATTGTTAGCATAGTTAAAGTTGGTCTTGAGTCTATACAGAACGACAATATATTTGAAATAGCGGATACAGTGTTGAACCTAAAAGCTGATCTTGAAGTTATTCTGGGTGATAAATCAGGATTTGTTGTTGAAAATGCGACATATATTCAGAGCATAATAGAAAATCTTGATGTTTTATGCGCAAATAATGAAAAGATACATGAAGCATTAAGCAGTCTTATAGAGCTTCTTGAAGAATATAATTCGTATGCAGAGGCTGCATAAAGCAGATTATATTTGTAGTTGAATAAATTTAACAGCAGGAGAATTCCTGCTGTTACTTTTTTAAAGGATTTATTGTGCGGGATTAATAGGTTTGTATGGTTTAACTTCTAAAGAGATTCCATTTGGGTATCCTCTATAAATGATTCCAAATTTTTCATTTAAGTATCCAAGGAATTTCTTGTTATCATTACCAAGCCTACTTGTTAGGCTTAACCAGTTAATTTTACCATTGGAATCTGTGGTAATGGTTGAAGGGCTCCATGCTGCTTCGGCAAGACCGGTCATCTTAGGAAATCCCATGTACATTAAGTGATTATAGGTAGGAATATTCTCTGACCATAATGTTCCTTCAAGACCTTTAATATTGTTTTGTTTTTCTTCTTTCAAACCATTAATAACTTGTAAAGAGCTGTAAGCACTTCTCAGTGCTGAGTTTGTATCAAGGAAAGAACCTGCCCAGTAAAACCCCGGTTCCCATTTGTCTGGTGTATAAGTTAAATCAAAATAATTGTTGTCTGCAAAAGCTAAAACAACAGAATAATTGCTATTTGCAAGAACTTTTGCCTGCTCTATTCCGCCACTCGTTTCATCTCCTGTTGTGGCCCAGACCCAGACATGTCCGCTATTTTCAGGTTTAACAGTTATTTCGGAATTAATTTGTCCATTATCCATTTGAATAAATTGTTGCCAACCTGACATTTTTACCTGGGTTGCATTTTGCAAAAGCTTAAAAAAGTATTGTGATTTTTCTAATGCTGATAAGTTTTTCCATTTTCCTGTAGATGATTTATCATTTGTCCAGGCTCCTGCAGAAACTTCGTCGCCCCCAACGCTAACTTCATTATTCAGAGCATATTCTGTGTTTTGGTTATCAAAAAGTTTAGTTATCTCTGTAATGATAGTGTTGATAGTGTCGGTAAATTTTTTTGATTTATTATAGAGAGGAATAGGTAATACATCATCAGAATAGCCTTGAACACTTATATATTGACTCTTGTCCTCTTTATTAATCATTATTTTCGGCATAGAAAAAACAAGAGCTCTTGCATGTCCGGGGAGGTCTATTTCAGGAATTACTGTTATGTTTCTGAAATTGGCGTAGTCTACGATTCTTTTAATATCTTCTCTTGAATAAATTCCTTTATATGAATTATCTGCATGAGAATAATTGTTCTCGATAAGTTGTCCATTCTTATAATTTGATATATCTAAATTAGCCTGAATGAACATTTCAGGTGTTAGCATTGAACTATTATGAAATCCTCTTTGTGAACCGTTAACGAGGTCTTCTAGATTTTTGCCTAGTTCTAATCTCCATCCTTCATCATCTGAAAGGTGAATATGCAAAGTATTAAGTTTTAAAGCTGCCATAACATCAATTAAATTTGTTATTTCTTCAACTCTAAAATAATGTCTTGCTGTGTCAAGTAAAACTCCTCTATAACTGAATCTTGGATAATCAATTATTTTCAATCCAGTTAAAGATTTATTATTATAACATAAAGTTCTTAATGTTTGAAGAGCATAGAAAAAACCGGGATTCTTTAGTGCAGAAATTTTTATGTAGCTCTTTTTTATCTCAAGAATATAACCTTCAGGGTTGTTATTAAGGTCTTTAGAACTTTTAAGCTTTTGAAAAAGAATCGTGCTGGTTTCGTCAGATTCATTTTTCTCAGGTTCTCCAATAACAATATCGGTATTACTTAATTTTAAATCACTTTGAAGAAATTCTTTCAGGAAATTAGCATAGTCTTTACATGAGTTGTCAGTAATATGAATTTTAACATTGTCTTTAAATATGAATTTATCGGATGATTCTTCTATTTCTACAGGGCTTGGGATTAAGTTAAATTTGTCTGCAATGTTATTGTTTTTTTTTTGAATTTTTCAGGTTTGTACTAATATTGGTATTTATGGTGTCAGCAATAGTATTATTATCATAACCTCCAATTATATAATCTGTGGGAGTAGTACGGATGTTAACAAAGTCGAGTTTATCTGGTGATTTGTTAATATTAAAATCTTTTATAAAATAAAAATTTTGTGGCATTGCTGAATAATTACTGGGAGCCCATTGGTTGTTTTGCCCTAGTATTATTTGATATTTACTATTTTTTGTTAAATTAAATTGTTTTGAAGGATAAAGGGTGGTGGTATAACCTGCGCTTAAGCTTAGCCCTGAGTTACTTCTTGCGTATTTTAATTTTTCGGATTTTCCATTACTGTCAGTAATAGACATTTTTAGGTCAGCATTAACTTTTGTAAACTCATTATTCATTTTATTAAATGATCTCGGCATGTAGAAACCGATGCTCCAGGGCGATGTGATATCTTCATTTGCTGTAAAACTAACGGTTAGATTGAAATTAGCTCCAGATTCGTTTGTTGATTCAATTTTTGAGATTTTAATAGGTTCATTTGCAAAAGTCGTAATGCCAAATACAAATAATGAAAATAGATAAACAATAGCTTTCTTCATTTTTGTTTCATTGCCTTTCTTTTTAACTTTTTATACTTATGTTGCTTACTGTCTGAAGATTGTAATATATTCGGGAAATAATTTCATCTCTAAAATTATTCTTGGTTGTTTTATGTGTAGAAAGCATTGCTTAGTCAATATGAAGAAAAGAGAATAAGTATTGGGATAAAAACTGTAGATACAAAACGCTTACTAAAAAAAAGAAAGGTGAAAAAGAATGGTGGGCGGTGAGGGACTCGAACCCCCGACAACTTGGGTGTAAACCAAGTGCTCTAGCCAACTGAGCTAACCGCCCTTGAAAGAGATACAAAGTTATCATCCATTAAAAAATAATCAAGCAGGTTTTTTGAAATATTTATTAAAAATTTTATTTTTTTTAATTATTAATATTCAAGCGTGAGAAAAAAATATAAGTTTGCTTTAAAAAACATACAAATTAAGTTTGAATCTTGAATATTATAAGAAATAGCTCAATTATATTCATTAATATAAATTATGCTCTGTTTCTTATAAAATTAATGAGGTGAATATGAAATTGTCTTCCTTGCTTGAGCCTGATAGAATATTTTTTGATGTTAAAGGAAATAATAGAGAAGAGGTTTATGCAGATTTAGTTGAAAAATTGCTTGAATGCAAAACTTTTACAGAGAAAAGTTGTGATGAACTTGTATCTGAAATTATTGAAAGAGAAGATATAACATCAATTCCATATGAAAAACATTTTGCATTTCCACATTTACGTCTTGATGTACTAAATGACTTGCATATAGCTATAGGTATTCTTGAAAAGCCTTTGAAATTAAAGGCAGAGGATATAACCGAAACAAAAATGATAATAATGTTCTTTATTTCTACTACTACTTCTCAAATTTATTTAATGGCACTATCAGCTTTTACTAAATTTTTGATAAAAAATAATAATACCGAGAAACTGGTAAATTCAGGTTCTCCAGAAGAATTTATTGCTGTTTTGAATGATGAAAAGATAGAGGTTAAGCATACAATCACAGCTGAAGATATTATGCTAAAGGAGTATTCATATGTATATGAAAATGATAGAATTACAAAAGTTCTTGATATATTTGCAGTAGAAAGAAAGCTTATTTTACCTGTAATCGATAAGAATCATTTACTGGTTGGACAGATAGATTCTTTTGACCTGGTAAAAAAAAGTATTCCTAAATATATGCTTCTATTAGAGAATCATCAGTTCTTAACCAGCTTTGAACCATTTGAAAATATTATTAAAGATGAAACATCAACATTTGTGAAAGATTATATTTCTGAACCAGAAATGATTATTGATCCAGAAACCCCATTAGTACAGCTTACTCTTTTGCTTGTAAAGAAAACTTTAAAGAATTTGTTTGTTGTCAAGGATGGTAAACTTTTGGGTATTGTTACCATGCAGGAAATTATCAATAATGTATTGAGAGGGTAGCATGACATTTCAGTTTTATTTGGCAGGGGCTATATTTATTGTAACGTTTGCGTTAATTGCTTCTGAAAAAGTTCATAAAACATCTGCTGCACTTATGGGATCTGCTTTGATGCTGCTTTTTATATTACCTGGTCCATCACATAATGAATCGTTACATAATAACCATCAGCATGAGAAGTATACGATTGCAGAAGAAATAATACCGCAAAGTCTGATACCGTCACAAAATAGTAATACTATTTCTATTGATAAAATTGATACTTATGCACGGTATGTAAATTTTGATGTTGTTTTTACGTTAGCTGGGATGATGGTTCTGGTCAGTATTTTAGGCGGAACTGGACTCTTTCAATATATTGCTATTAAATCTGCAAAATTTGCTGGAGGAGAGCCGTTGAAAACGATGATTCTTCTTGTCATTGCCACTGCAGTACTTTCGGCTTTTCTTGATAATGTTACGACTATTTTGCTTGTTGCTCCAATAACTTTTGTTGTTGCTTCAGAGCTGTCAGTACCTCCTTTACCGTTTTTGATGGCGGAAACACTTTCTTCAAATATAGGTGGTACTGCGACGTTAATAGGTGACCCGCCAAACCTAATAATTGGTTCCGCGGCTAAGTTGGATTTTATGGCTTTTATAATTAATCTTGCTCCATTCATTGTTGTTATTATGGCTTTATATTGTGTAGGGTTATGGTTTTACTATGATAAAAGGATGAGATCTACCGTTGAACAGCGTGCCAGGGTTATGGAACTTAATGAAATGAGAGCCATTACTGATCCGGTTAATCTTAAGAGAGGTGGAATTGTTATTATACTTACACTGATAGGGTTCCTGATTCATGGATTTATTGGAGTTCAGCCTTGTGTTATTGCAATGACAGGTGCTGCCTTGGCTTTGATGATATGCAAAGTTAATGTTGATAAAGCTCTTGAAAAAATTGAGTGGGGAACGCTTTTTTTCTTTCTTGGGCTTTTTATTCTTGTAGAAGGAGCGGCTCATGTTGGAATTATGAATGAAATTGGGAAACTTCTTTCGTTTACTACGACATGGAATCCTCTTTTTGTTATTCTTTGTGTTATGTGGTTTTGTGGTTTGGCTGTAGCAGTAATGAACAATGTTTCTTTTACTACCGTAATTATTACAATAATTGGAGCTTTTCTTGGAACGTCGCCAATGTTTAATGGTAATCTTCCTCTCCAAAGGTTAATGTGGTGGGGGATAGCTTTATCTGTTTGTCTTGGAGGAAATTTTACAATTATTGCAGCAGCAGCAAATTTAGTTACAGCAGGAATTTCAGAACAGGCTGGGCACAGAATAACTTTTAAAGAATTCTTTAAATATGGAGCTCCTGTCTCTATGCTTTCATTAGTTATGGCTTCGATTTATATATGTATTAGGTATTTTCTTATTTAAGATGGCTTTTTTATTAGAAATAAGTTAGAATATACTGTAATTGGATGATATAGTTTAAATTACGCTCGATTGAGAAAT
>CAXXMS010000025.1:0-244293 GCA_963678745.2 Victivallales bacterium
GTATTTTTATCTTTTGGATCATAGAAGTGCATTGAAGCACAAACTGAGCTCTCTGTAGGCCCATAAGCATTTACAATTGAACTGAACTCAGAAATTGAATCTAAAATCTTATAGTTACATGCATCTCCTCCAGCAATAATATATTTCAGATTTTCTAAGTTCTTTATTTCATTAATATCCATACCGTTTAAGAAAGCCGCAGGAAATACTGCAATATCAATTTTTTCTTTTTTAACTGTATCAATCAGTTTTTGTGTATTAGCTTTTTCCATATCTCTTGAAATAACAAGTGTATTCCCAGTAAACAGCCCTAAAGCTATTTCTGTCCATGATGCATCAAAGCAAAGGGAAATAGACTGTAAAACTTTCAAAGGACGTTCGCTTTTAAAAAACTTTTTATAGTTATCAATAAAATTTAAAATTGCTCTATGTTCAATCATTACTCCCTTTGGTTTGCCCGTAGAACCTGACGTATATATTACATAAGCAAGATCTTTTGCATTAGTATTAGGATTTTTAAATTGACTGCTTTCGTCAATATCTTTATCCGTCAATTTTTCAATATAAATAACCTTGCTATTGGTCTTTTCTGTATAATATGCGGCTTCCCTTTTTAATGAAGTAGATGTAATAATAAATCTGCAATTACTATCATCAACTTTAAAAGCTGTTCTTTCCGGTGGATCATTAACATCAAATGGAACATATGCTGCACCAGCTTTAATTATTCCGATTATTGCAACTATTGAATTAATTGATCGCTCTAAATAAATTCCAACTAAACTATCTGCCTGTAAACTTTCATTATAGTATTCATTAAAACAGCCTCTTAACATTATAGCAAATCGATCTGATTGAACATCAAGCTCATGATAAGTAAGACTTTCTTCATTTAAAGTTACAGCAATATTATTAGGCGTTTTCAGAGCCTGTTCTCTGAATAGGTCAGCTAAAGTTAAATTATCTGGATACTTTCTGTTAGTATCATTCCAATCGTAAATGATTTGATTATATTCAATATCTGTTAAAATCTTAATTGATTTATGTGACTTATTACTCGCGTAGGGTATTTGCAGAAGTATAAACTTTAACTTCTCTACAATATCAACCGCTATTGCTTGATCAATTAATTCTTCTGCATACTTAATATTGATATGTAATTCGCTATTTTTCTCAAAAGCAGATATTCCCAGTGGATAATCAAGTTTTTCTAATGCGTAGCAAAAATTAAAATTCAACTTTTCAGATAATTCATTTTTATATGAGGGATAGTTCTCAAATGCAAAAAGACTATGAAAAAGCTTTTGACTCCCCTTCTGCAACGAAGCAAGCTCACAGAAGGAATTATTGGACATATCCGTAATTAATTTATGTATATTACTTAACTGTTCGTTTACAGTACAGTCATTTTCCCAGTCAACTATTAAAGGAAGTGTATTTATAAACAACCCTACACTTTTATCAATATTCTCAACAGATAAGTTTCTTCCTGATACTGTTGTTCCTACTGTTGTTTGGTTTTGAGATGTATATACATTTAACAGTTTATGCCATGAAAACTGCACTAACACATTAATTGTAACTCCAGTTTCTTTTGCAAAAAACTTGAGTTTCTCGTAAATATTACTCTCAACAACTAAATTTATATCTTTCGAAGTTTCCACAGATTTTACACTATCAAGATCAATTCTTTCTCTCGTAAAACAGTTTAAGTCATTGGCCTGAGTAAATGATTTTAATTTATTTTGCCAGTACTCATCTACATTTTTTTTGTTGTGCAAATAAAATTTCTGTGTATTGCTATATGCAGTATCTTCATCAACTGATAATAATTTCCCTTTAGACAAAGAATTATATGAAGAATGCACAAAGTCAAATAAAATTGGCCAACTCCAACCGTCCCCGATACTATGGTGTTCGCTGAATAGGAGTTTATATTTGTTCTTTTGCTCTTTTATTAAATATATTCTAAAAAGTGGTGGTACATTTAAGTTAAAAGGATCGGCTCTATCCTGAGTTATAATTTCTTCAATTTTTTTATCTGTATCAGATGTTCCTTCTAAATCTATAAATGAAAAGTTCAGACGACACTCTTTGCAGATAATTTGATAAAATTCATCTTTCCAGTCAAAGCAAAGCCTAAGAGCAGGATATTTTAAAACAGCAAATTCCCAAGCTTTCTTATATAAATTAACATCAATTTCAGCCTCATAGTTAAATATAAACTGTACTCTATATGCATCATCATCTGGAAAGGTTATAGCATGGAATATAAAACCTTTCTGAAGGCTGTTTGCAAGAAGAATGTTATCAATCCTATAATCTTTCTGGAGTTTATCCAAATGAGCTATACTGATGCTAATCCCACTAAAGTCACTAGGTGTAAAGTCTTTATATTCTTTTTCTTTACAGTGATAAATAATTTTTTCAAGATTCTTTTTAAATAGAAGTGCTATTAATTCCAGTGAACTTTCATTTAGTCTTGAATTAAACATGAAGCTTAACTTTGAATCTACTACTTTACCATTTATCGTCAACAAGGTACTGTCGTAATTCTCATTATCAATACAGTTTCCGGAAGGTTCGCTGGACAACTGCCAAAAACCTTCTGATGAATCAAATTGACCTAAATAATTGAAAGTAACTAAAGGTAAACTTGCATTTACTAATGCCTCACTTTTTTTCAAATACTTAAAAATTCCAAAGCCAATACCTTTATTCGGGATATTTCTCAGTGTTTCTTTTATTGTTTTAACAGTTGCCGATATTGTGTCTTTAATAGTCAGTTTTACAGGATATATAGTAGTAAACCAACCTACGGTCCTACTTATATCAATTTCATTGTTTATATCTTCCCTGCCGTGCCCTTCTAAAGAAATAAAGCTCTGATCTTCTCCATGAAATTCTTTCAGTGTATAAGCTAGAGCAGTTAATAAAATATCATTAATTTCAGTATTGTAGGCATGACCCGTATTTTTCAAAAGATCTTCAGTCAATTTAGTATCAAAAACAAGTTCTTTTGCTATAACATTGTTTGAACTTGTGTTTGCAAGTTTGCTATAATCAGCTTGCTTATCAATAACCTTTTCCCAGTAAGTTACTTCTCCTGGCTGAAAATCAGCATAGGACTTTGCTGATTCTACCCATTGCCTGTAACTACTGGTTTTATCAGGTATTTTTCTCCCTTCATATAGGCTTTTAAGATCCTCAATTATTATACGCCATGAGACCGAGTCCATAATCAGATGATTTGCAGCTAAAAATATTCTTGCCGAATTATCTTCATAACCGAATACATAGCCTATACTCCACAAAGGACCATCTTTTATATTGAAATTACTTTGCCAGTCAGTAAATATTTCATTAAGTTCCTCATCGCAAATATCAGATCTATCAATGACTTTAAGATTTGGAATATTAATACTTCCGTTATAAGTCTGATAATATTGATCTTTAAATGTTAATCTTAAAGAATCATGATGATCTACAAAACTCGATAAAATTGAGTTTAGTTTATTAATATCCAGTTTAGGCACTTTGATTAGAAAAGACTGATTCCAGTGATTCTCTCTCTGATATTTTTTTTCAAAAAACCATTGTTGAATTGGCAGCAATTCAAACTGGCCTTCAAGTATCCCTTTTTCAACATTAATTGTATTTATATTTTCCAAAGCTGAAAGTTTTGCCAGTTTCGTAATTGTCCGATGTTCAAAAATATCTTTCACAGAGATATTGATGCCGGCCTGTCTTAACTTTGAAGACAGTTGAATACTTAATATTGAGTCTCCTCCTAATCTAAAAAAATCATCAGTAATACCAACTTTTTTTATATTCAGCACCTCTTGCCAAAATTCACAAAGTTTATGCTCTATATTACTTTCAGGAGGTATATACTTATCATTATTTTCAAACTCAGGTTCCGGTAAAATCTTTCTATCAATCTTACCTGAAGCATTTAGATGAAAAGCATCTATTTGAATAAATACAGAAGGTACCATATAGTCAGGAAGAAGTTCTGATATAAATGAATTCACCTCTTCTTCTTGAATTTCTTCATCTGATGTGTAGTATGCTACTAAATATTTACCTTGATTTCGCTCTTTGCAAAGAACAACAGATTGGGTAATGTTCGGATGCAATGAAATTTTAGCTTCAATTTCCCCTAGCTCAATTCTATATCCGTGAAGTTTTATCTGATTGTCATTTCTACCAATATATTCTAAATTACCGTCAGGTTTCCATCGAACCAAATCTCCGGTTTTATATAATTTCAAGTTACGTTTCAGCTGCTTATCAGTTTTGGTCGCATATGGGTTTTTAATAAATTTCTCTTTTGTCAGTGAGTCTCTTTTTAAGTATCCTCTTGCTAAACCTTCTCCTGCAATATGTAATTCTCCAGTTATACCCGGAGGAACCTGCATTAGATTTTCATCTAAAACATAAGCCTTATAATTTTGAAGTGGCTTCCCTATTTCATTTACCTCACCTTTAAATACCTGCTTTCCTATGCAGTAAATAGTGCATTCTGTTGGTCCATACATATTAAAAAGTCTAACTTTAGAGGACCATTTTTCCGCTGTTTTCCTATCACATGGCTCTCCTGCATAAATAACAGTAGTCAGCTCTGAGAATTCATTATCAGGCAATAACGCAAGCATAGCTGGTGGTAAATACACATAATTAATATGATTTAACGCTATATAGTTACTAATATCATCAGGATTTTTTCTTATTTCGTCAGGAAAAATATGAAGTTCACCACCGTAAAGAAGGGAGGCAAATATTTCAGAAACCGATACATCAAAGACATGTGATGTAAAAAACGTTGATTTCCTTTGTTGATCTTTGTAATCATAAACTTCTGATAAGGAAGAAATAAGGTTTATGACACTGTAATGTTCTATCATTACACCTTTAGGTTTTCCTGTGGAACCCGATGTATAAATAATATAAGCCAGATCGCTTGATTTTGATTTATTGGAGATATTATCAGAAGAAAAAGCATTTATATCATCCCAGCAGGAATCCAGTGCTATTGGAATAGTATCCTGCTGTAATAAAAACAAAAGTTCTGTAACCATGGAGTTTTGTGTTAAAACCATTTTACACTCAGAATCATTAACCTTAAATTCAAGTCGGTTCTTTGGGTCTGCTTTATCAAATGGCACATAAGCGGCACCGGCTTTCAATACACCCAGTATACTAATAATAAGTTCTAAGCCTCTATCTAAATATATTCCTATAAGGTCATCACCTTTTATCTCTCTTTCCCACATCCTGTGGAAATTGTTTCTAATATACTTAGCCAGTTGGTTTGATTTTTTATTTAGCTCTGCAAATGAAAGGCTGGACCCTTTATATACTAATGCTGTTTTTTCAGGTGTTAGTTTTACCTGTTCTTCAAAAAGTTGATGTATTGTTTTATTTTTCTGAAATGGTATATATCCCTTGTTCCACTCCTCTAAAATTAAATTCTTTTCCTTTGAAGAAATATAATCAATATCAGAAATAGAACATTCCTGATTTAAAAGACAAGATTCTAAAATATTATGAAAATGGGCTGGGATTAGCTCTATAAAATCTTTATCAAATAGGTTGGAGTCATACATTATCTGACATGTTATAGTATTATGACTATTAATCCAAAACTCAAATAACATTTCATAACTTGCTAATATCTGGGAAGGCTCTCCTGCGGTAGTTAGGTTATCTAATTCTAAATCAGGAAGTCTGTTACTTGTTTGGGCAATCCCTAAATTAAAAATTTTATTGAAACCTTGTGGATTACACCCTACTTTTTTTAAGTCGTTAATAATGTTTAAAAGTGGATATTGCTGGTGTTTACGTGTAAGGCGTCTTTGATTTTTTAAACTTTCAATAAGTACTCTGAAGCTGTCACCACTTTTTATATCTACAATACAAGGTACTGTGTTCACTAAACAGCCATCGATATCGGAAAACTCTTTCGGTCGACAATCAACAGGATAGGTCATTATAAAACTGCTGTTTTTAGTATACCTGTAAATTAGAATACTCCAGACAGCTGTAATAATTTGAAAAATTGAAGTTTTAGTATTAGTAGAAAAACTATTTAACTTCTCAAGTAAACTATGCTGAATATCAAACAATTTAAAGTCAGGTTTATTATTGACACTGTCAACAGCTGAAGGACTATTTATAGGTAATTCTGTATATAGTTCTCTATCAGCTAAAAGGTTTATCCAATAATCACCGTTTTGTGTTCCCAGTAACTTATCTTCAAACTCTTTATATTTGGAAAATTTCTCAATATGTTTTTTATTTTTAGCAGAAGCCGGCCTTTGGGAATTATAGTTATTCGATATTTGTGTGATAAGCCTGCAAATTCCATTCCCATCAAGAATAATATGATGAAAATTAATCACAATAATGTATCTATTAAACTTTTTTTTAACTATCAAAAAGCGGAACAAAGGAGGCTTTTCCAAATCAAACTTATCATTTAGCGTTTTCTTTATCAAACCATCAATTTGATCAACGTTTAATGTATAATCCTCATAATTAATACCAGCTTCTATGTTATCAGAAAAGAGCTGTACTAAACTTCCATCTGCATTTTGCTGAAAACTGGATCTGTAGACTGGATTTTCTGCGACTAGGCACTTAATGGCTGAGATAAGACGATTTACATCTAAATCACCTTCTACACTATATATGAAGCCCATATTATATCCGGCATTATCTGGATTTATCTGCCATTCGTTCCAAAAAAGTTTGCTATAGTTGCTCGCTACTACTGCTTTATTACAAAATTTTTCCATAACAGCGTCCTTTTTAAATACTCTTATCTACCAAGAGAATAGTTCTAAAAATTATAAAAATTATTACCATTAAAAATCCAGCAGATACAAATGGAACATAAATATTATATAGATTAGCTAATCCAGCTCCCAATACAGGGCCAAAACACACCGATATTCCGTTTGAAAAAAGTAATAATGTACTTGCCTTACCAATCATATCACTAGAAACATTTTTCATAATTAGCACAGAATAGCCAATATTAACCATACTCATTCCTACTCCGGTAAAAAACCATGACAAAAGGAAAAGCAGAAACTTCAAGTTCGTTAGTATAGGACAAACACCAGCACTGAAAATAAAAGTAGTACCCATCAGGATAATGCCATATAAAATTATCTTTACAGGTTCTGTAGACGATTTTCTATTACCTAACGTCAATGCACCAACAATTCCGCCCAGTCCAAGCATAACAAAGATGTATTCAAAACTCTTATCTGTAAAACCAAAATCTTTTGCTAGAAGAACCAAAAGGCTTTCTGCTAAGAAATAGCAAAACAGTGTTAATGCTAACGAAAAGAAACCTAAAAAAAGTTTTTTCTGTTTAATAAAAAGAAGTACCATTTCCTTCAATTCAAGATAATTTGTTTTTAAGCTCAATAGACTTTCAGATTTATGTATTTTATTAAATTCAGCTGATAGAAAACATATAGTTACAAAAGAAAATAAGTAGCACAAAGACGTGACTATAAAGACAGATCTTACATGCACAAAAGACAAAAGCAGAGCACCTAAAATAGGACCAATTACAACGAAAGCCTGGAAGAGAAACTGAACTAAACTATTTGCCTGAATCAGCTCTTCTTTTGAAAAAATTTTCTGTATTGCTGTATTTTCCAAAGGTATATAAAAAACCTTTGAAAAAGCCCTAAGAAAAATAATAATAATCAGAAAAACGACATTAGGAACTATTGCAAGTGTTAATGTCAGCAAAGCAGTAACCATTGTACTAATTAACATTAATCTTTTAATTGGAGACCTGTCTACTATTGATCCAAATATTGGAGAGAGTATCATTGGAGCAGCATAGGCGATAGAAAATATCGCTAAAACTGTTGGTCCTAAATGCCACTTATAAACTATTAAAGCATTTAAAGCTACATAGTCCAAAAACATTCCAGAATTATTAAAAAACTGAGATAAATATAAAAATCTAAAACTTTTTTTATGAAGAGGAGTAAGTATTTTAATTTTATTTAAAAAAGCCATAATCTCCTTTTTGCTGCTTTGTAATTATTAGCCCTGTCGATTCATAATATGCAGGCAACCCGATTAATATACCGGAAGTATTCTAGTTTTTTATTTTTTCGGAAAAAGTTAATCTTTCTTCGAGATTAACTTTTTCCGAAAACTATTTTGTTTTGGGTATATTTTTATTAAATTGAATATGTTTAGAAGCCGAAACTATGTATTTATAGCAGTCGAAAGTTTTATTCAGAAAACATATTTGTTTATAAATACTTGGTTTAGAAGCCGCTATTGTAAGATATCGATAAAATTATGAATACCACTCATTTTCATTACATCCATAATCAACCTGTTTGCATTCATAGCAGAGACTTTTATTTCATTGCCCAATTTTTCTCTTGCAAAAATCATTACTCTCAATCCTGAACTAGCTAGAAAACTGGTTTCTTTAAAATCAAAAATCACTTCTTTAAAATCTTTATTGCTATAATTTTGGGATAATTCAGACTGCAATTCTTTAGCCAATATTGCATCAAACTTCCCCTTAATCCTGATAGTCAGCTTATTTGTTTCCTGAGTAATTTCAAATGCCATATCTCACCTTCATTTATTTGTATTTTAAAATTAAATATGTAATATCATCTTCATAAGGTACTCCTGACGAAAATTCTTCAATATTTTTCTGCAGGCAGCTTGATAATACGGAAATATCCTCCTTATCAGTTTCATTGAAAAAATCAACTAATTTCTTCCTTCCAAACTGTACTTCATTCTTATTATAAAAATCTGTTAAGCCATCTGTGTATAAGAACAGTATATCACCTTTGTTAAATTTTAGGCTAATGTCTGAAAAAAACAACCCCTCCATTGGCATTCCTAAAAAAGTACTATTAGGCATAGATAATACCTCAATTGTTTCAGTAGACTGTCTAAATAATAGTGGAGGATCATGCGCTGCAGAAACGCATTCAGCCTGACCTGTTTTCAAATCAACAATACCACAGAATACAGTAGCAAACATAAAAGCACTATTATCACGAGCAATTGCATTGCTAACCTTCATCAGTATATCCTTTAGCGAGTATTCATTACTAACTTCACAGATATAGTTCTTCAGGACTGTCTTTATAGTCATCATAAATAATGCAGCAGGAACTCCTTTGCCTGATACATCTCCGATAACAAAAAACAGATGATTCTCATCAGCAAACATTTTTTCGTTCTGAATAATAAAATAATCAAAAAAATCACCAGCCACAAACTTTGAAGGAATACAGTTGCTGAAAACATCTATGGACTTTTCAGAAGTTTTATTTGTATATTGCAGTTGATTAGGCAAAGCTGATTTTTGAATTTCAGCAGCAGTTTTTATGTCAGCCTCTATTTTTTCCTTTTCTTTAATTGTATGAGCTAAATTTTTGATATAGTCATTTAAATCATTAGTCATTTGATTAAAAGCAACACTCAAAGATTCAATTTCATCCCCACTTTTGATAAATGGTACTTTCTGTTTAATTCTCCCTTTTCCAACCAGAGACACGGCTTTTTGCAGCCGAACTAAAGGTTTAATGCTTTTTTTAATTAGATACATAATAATAAAGCAAATAACAATAAAACAGATGAGCAGTATGATAAATGTATACATCATGGCTTTATAGTGAAAAGCTACGTACTTATCCAGAAACAGGTTCTTAATGCTGGAAAACTTCTCTTCTAAGCCTAATATACCTTTTATTATATTTGAGCTGGAAATAACTAGTAAAACTTTCCAGCCTGTTTTTTCAATAACAGAGCTTCCAATATAATATTTACCACTTTGTCCCTTGACTGTACAGAAGTTAGAATTGTTTTGGTCTAAGTTAGTAAATACTTTTTTAAGCAGTAACTTGATACTTTCATTTGAATCGCTCTCTTGTTTCTTACTAATATCTTTGCCTCTATATAAGTAAACAAGCTGACCTGCTTTATCCGTAATAGCAAGATAATTTATATGAGATTGACTAAGGAAATAATCCAATTGAAAAATTAACTTATTCATATCAATTTTAACACAAATATATCCTGGAATATTTTTCGTCGGAAAACTTATACTGCTTACAATTATCAGTTGGTTATTCTTTCCAAGAAAATATGATAAAAACGGTTTATTAAGGTCTATTTTTTTATTTACTTCATCAATATCGGAAGGAGTTAAAAAAACTGTTAGTTTAGAGTTATTTACTTCAATATTCTTATTTAAAAAAATTACTTCATTAATAAAATCATTCTGATAAATGCTTTTATAAGTCTGGTCAATTATAGAGTCCAGAATAGTATAGACTTGTTTATTTTTCTCCAGCTTAGAAAATAGTGCATCTCCCTTTTCGCTTTCAATTTTCTTATCTATTTCAAAGAATATTCTCCCAAGCAGGCTTTCAATATAAAAAATATCGCTAAGACTGTTATTCACTCTTTGAGCAATAATATTACTGAAGGATATTAAAAATTTTCTATATTCCCTCTCCTGTTTCATAGATAATTCATAATTTACCTGCTCAAAATTTTTATCCAGCAGACTTGAAGTTTCTTTTATAAAATGTTTATCAAATATTGAATTCACAGAGGCTAATATTATAAATAAACTAATAAAAGAACATAAAAATAAAAATAATATTTTGCTGGTTAAACTGTTAAGCTTTATCTTCATCTTTTAATATGTATTTCTAAAATATTTTTTTCGTTTTTTCTATTGTACTCAATTTTATCTGAAATTTGTTTCACAAGCAAAACTCCAACTCCTCCAATTTGAGGTTTACTCATCGGTAGCCTTTCCTTTTCAAAAACTTCTCCATATTCAGCACAATAATCTTCAAATCTAATAATTAATTCACTTCTACAAGAGAAAAGGAAAATATTTACTTTCCTTTTTTTAAGTTCTAAATCTGTACATTTATTATAACCATGTTCAATTATATTCATTAATATTTCTTCGAGAATCAAGTCAATATTGTTTATTAATTCCTCCCTGATCATAAGCTTATTAAGCTTTAAGTCTATCTGATTTGCTACTGTCTGTAAGTTTTTCAGCACAGCACATATTGTTTTCTTATATATTAACACAGTTTAATTTTTCTCTATAGAAGTTTTTCTAAACTATCAAAAAAATTTTGCCACAAAAGAATTATTAAAATAATTCCATATAGTTTATATTTTGACCAAAACATCAAAACTACCGGAGCTAAAAGAAATACCTTATTATTAATTTTATAGCATAAAAAATTGTTTTATACTAGATATTGAATTGGAATTAGGAATAAAATAATACTTAATATTTTGATCAAAGACTTTTGGTAACGACAAAAAAAGCCTCAAACAGCTTTTAACAGTGCTATTCGAGGCTAAATATATGGTACCTGGGGAGGGACTCGAACCCTCACTCTCAAATGAGAAACGGATTTTAAGTCCGTTGCGTCTGCCATTCCGCCACCCAGGCGTCATTTCCTTTATAACGAGCTATAAAATATACTTGTTTAAAGAAGATTCAACTTATTATATTAAGAAAAATCCAAAATATTAATATCTATAATGCTCTGGTTTATATGGTCCTTCAAGAGGAACACCAATATAGTCTGCCTGTTCCTGAGAAAGTTTAGTTAATTTCACTCCCAGTCTTTCCAAATGCAGACGGGCTACCTCTTCATCAAGCTGCTTGCTTAACCTGTAAACACCAACAGGTTTGACTTTTTGAGCCAAATCTATCTGAGCAAGAGTCTGATTTGTAAATGAATTACTCATTACAAAGCTTGAGTGTCCAGTAGCACAGCCAAGATTTACCAAACGCCCTTCAGCAAGTAAAAATATTGCATGTCCATCAGGAAATACATATTTATCAACCTGAGGCTTAATATTTATCTTCTCTACACCAGGCAAAGCTTCCATCTTTGAAACCTGTATTTCATTATCAAAATGACCAATATTACATACTATTACCTGATCTTTCATTTTAGACATGTGATCAGCTGTAATAATATCTTTATTTCCTGTTGTAGTCACAAAAACATCTGCTTCTAATAAGGCATCTTCAACCGTTGTTACTTCAAAACCTTCCATTGCAGCCTGCAATGCACATATAGGATCAATTTCTGTTACAAGAACTCTAGCACCGAATCCACGAAGAGACTGAGCACTTCCCTTTCCGACATCACCATAACCGCAGATACAACATACTTTACCGGCAATCATTACATCTGTAGCTCTCTTAATACCATCGGCTAAAGATTCACGACAACCATAAAGATTATCAAACTTTGATTTTGTTACTGAATCATTAACATTAATTGCAGGAACTAAAAGTTTTCCAGACTCCATCATTTGATACAAACGATGAACTCCAGTTGTTGTTTCTTCTGAAACACCTTCCCATTCGTCTACAACATGATGCCACTTAGTTGAATTTTCAGCTAAAGTAGCTTTTAAAATCTTATTGAGTTCAAGTTCATCTTCACCACCTGCAGGAGCATCAAGAATTGATGCATCTTTTTCTGCTTCATACCCTCTGTGTATCATCATAGTAGCATCGCCACCATCATCAACAATAAGATTAGGACCTTTACCATTAAAGTCCAAAGCCATTTTTGTGCACCACCAATACTCTTCCAATGTTTCACCTTTCCAGGCAAAAACCGGTACACCTGCTGCGGCAATTGCTGCGGCGGCATGATCCTGTGTCGAGAAAATATTGCAAGAGCACCATCTAACTTCAGCACCAAGTGCTACTAAAGTTTCAATTAAAACAGCAGTCTGTATTGTCATATGAAGACTGCCCATTACTCTTTTGCCCGCTAAAGGTTTTTCTTCTCCATACTTTTCACGTACAGACATCAAACCGGGCATTTCCTTTTCAGCGATTTCGATTTCTTTTCTACCAAAATCTGCTAAAGAAATATCAGCTATTTTATAATCCATAATAAACTCCTTTTCAAAAAAATATACCATAAGTATTCTAATTTTTGGCTATATAAAAATGATGTTTTGTTAAGCAATTTTTGAGAACTTAACAGTTTTAGTATAATTCCATTATAATTACACTAAACGTTTACGAATTTCGTCCCAGCGTTCATCCGGGATATTTGCTCCCATTATCTGGACAACTTCAGCACCAAGAATTGATCCAAAGCCACCTGCTTTTTCAAGCAGTTTCCCAGATAGTTTTTTTATTCTTGTATAGCCATATAAAAAGCCTGCCTGCCAAAGGTCTCCTGCGCCTGTAGTATCCACGGCATCAACAATTAATGCATTTACTCTCACTTTGATATCTCCAGATTTTATCATTGCTCCATCTTTACCAAATTTAACAATAATAGTATCACATACTCCATCTAATGCATCAAAAAGCTCTTCGGGATTCTCAGATTGAACATATGCTTTAGCCTCATCTTCATTACTAAAAACAATATCAACATAAGATTTTAATAGATCTGCTAAAACATCCCTATGCTCATGAACAACTTCAAACGAAGCTAAATCCAAACTTACAATCAAATTAGCTTCTTTTGCAAGACGTAACACCTTTTTTATCACAGCATGGTTATGAAGCATATATCCTTCAACGTGTAAATGAGTATATCCTTCAAAATCTTCAGGCAGAATATCTTCCTCAGAAATAGTAGCAGCAGCACCAAGATAAGTTCTCATTGTTCTTTGAGAATCAGGAGTAACCAAGCTCATACATTGACCTGTTCTTACCTTATCAGTAATTTTAAACTGATTGGTGTCACCACCGGAAAATTTATAGTTCTCTGTATAAAACAGTCCTTGTTTATCATTTCCAACTTTTCCAAGAAAACCAGTTTTCAACCCCAACTTTGTCAAAGCTAAAATAGTATTGGCACATGATCCTCCCGGAGCACTAATAGGCTTTGCAGGTGCTTTTTTAAGAATAGTTTCAATATCAGAAACATCTACATACTCCATGCCGCCTTTATCACCACGAATATTTTTAAGAAAATCATCATCAATATTAACCAGAACATCAACTATCGGAGAACCAACACCTAAAATTTTCATTTTTCTGCCCGTTTTTTTGCTGTGAATATTACGAACAAAAGAACGAATCACTTTATTTCTATAAAGTATATTCGTTCTTAAGTTAAAATATTAATTCAAATTATAATAGACCATGCTTTTTAGCAGCTTCCAGAAGAGCATCAGTTTTATTTGTTTTTTCCCATGGGAAAATATCTCTTCCAAAATGACCATATGCTGCTGTATCCCCATATGACCAGCCATTAGCTTTAGGATGTTTCAAACCTAATGTATCAATTATTGCTGCAGGCCTTAAATCGAAAACTTCACGAATTACTTTTTCAAGGCTTTCATCTTTTTCAATTTTTCCAGTTCTATATGTATCAACATTCAAACTCAAAGGTTCAGCAACACCAATTGCATATGCAACCTGAACTTCACATTTTTCAGCTAAGCCGGCTGCTACAATATTTTTAGCAATATAACGGCACATATAAGCAGCTGAACGGTCAACTTTTGATGGGTCTTTACCAGAGAAAGCACCACCACCATGAGAACCAACACCACCGTAGGTATCAACAATAATTTTACGTCCTGTTAAACCTGTATCTCCATGAGGTCCACCAATTTCAAAACGACCTGTTGGATTAACAAAATATTTAACTTCATCACTCATAAATTCAGCAGGAATAACTCTCTTTGCAACTTCTACTACTACTTCACGAATTTCTTCATCTTTAGCTTCAGGTGTATGCTGGTGAGAAACAACAACTGTTTCTACTTTCACAGGTTTTCCTTCAACATAGCGGACTGAAACCTGACTTTTTGAATCAGGACGGAGAAAGCAGTATTTTTCAGGTTGTTCATGACGTAATCTTGCAAGTTCCTGGACAATCTTATGTGAAAAGATAATTGGAGCAGGCATTAGTTCTTCTGTTTCATTAGATGCGAATCCAAACATCATTCCCTGGTCACCAGCTCCCTGATCAGCGTATTTACCTTCGCCTTCAGTAACACCCTGTGAAATATCAGCAGACTGGCTATGTATACAAATCATCAATTTTGCACCATCAGCTGAAAACTTCATAGCTTCATCATTATAACCAATTTTTCTTACTACATCACGAGTTACAGTTTCCCATACAACATCAGCTTTTGTTGTAATTTCACCTGATACAACTATTAAATCTGTTGTAACAAGAGCTTCACAGGCAACACGACTATCAGGATCCTGTTCAAGACAGGCATCTAATACTGCATCAGAAATCTGATCGCAAACTTTGTCAGGATGACCTTCTGATACTGATTCAGAAGTAAATACGTGTTCAGCATGAATTTTACTCATTTTTTCTCCAACTATTATTAACATTAATATTTAAAATACTTTTTAATATATATCTAAAATAAAGCATATAATTTTACACAAAAAAAAATTTTTTTCAAGTTTAACAACAAACAATGATCATTTATTATTTTAAATTGACTACATTATTCAAATAAAAGGAATAGAAATAATCAGGAAATAAAAACAAACCTCTTAAAGTTGTTCTTCAGTTTTAAAGTCCCAAAACAAAAAAGCTGTAAGCATATAAGAAACTAAAATACAACTTGTATATATAAAACCTTCTAAAACTCACTATTAATAAATAATTTAAACTAAAAGCATACAATCGCCATACGAATAAAATCGAAATCTGGCCTCAATTGCTTTTTGATAAGCCTTTAATATATTATCCCTACCGGCAAAAGTTGAAACAAGCATGAGCAGTGTACTTTTCGGCAAATGAAAATTGGTTAAAAGCATATCTACAACTTTAGGTTTATAAGGAGGATATAAAAAAATTTCTGTCCACCCTGTTCCCTCTTTAACAAAACCATCCTCGGTTGCTAAAGTTTCAAGAACGCGAGTTGTTGTTGTTCCAACAGCAAGGACTTTTCCTCCTCTTTTTTTAATTTCATTTATTATATTGGCAGAGCCTTTCGACAAAAGATACTGCTCACTATGCATTTTATGTTCAAGAATATTGTCTACACTTACAGGTTGGAATGTTCCAGCTCCGACATGCAAAGTAAGCTCAGCAACTTTTACACCTTTTGCTTCAATTTCTTTCAAGATTTTCGGAGTAAAATGTAAACCTGCAGTCGGAGCAGCTACAGCCCCCAATTCTTTAGAATATACTGTTTGATATCTCTCAATATCTTCGGGTTCTGCTTCTCTCTTCAAATAAGGAGGCAACGGTATACTTCCATATTCATCAATTACGTTATAAACATCATCCGAATCAAAGATTATTTCAAAAGAACCTTCTTTACTTTTTCCCAAAACAGTATACCACTCTTCAACACCACTATTACAATTGACATCTATCAGCTTTACCCGTGTTCCTGTTTTTACTCTTTTGCCAGGTTTGATAAAACAGCTCCATTTTTTGTTTGTAGCATCCAGTGGCGAAATAAGCATTGATTCAATTTTCGCACCAATTCCCTCTTTAAAACCAAATAGTCTTGCTTTAATTACTTTAGTGTTATTAATAACAAAACAATCTTCCGGAGTCAAATATTCCGCTATAGAAGAAAAAGGTTTTATTTTAGTTTCCCCCGAGTTCCTATCTAAAATCAGCATACGGGATTCATCTCGTTTATCACATGGATAAGCTGCAATCAAATCTTCCGGAAGAAAATAGTCGTAATCATTAACATTATGCATAGTTCTTCTTAATCTCTAAGCTTGTATTAAGATTTATTACTCATTCTATCTCTGGCATTTTTTAAAATTTCCAATTCTTTTTCAGTTAAGCTGTTAATACCTGACTGTGAAATTTTATCAAGGATAACATCCAGATTTGCAGAAGACGATGAATTGGTAAAAGTCCAGCTTTTTGAAGCTTTTTTTGAATAGGATTTCCCACTGTTAGAAGGCATATTAAAAAGCTTTGATTTAAGAAATCTTATCACATCAAAAGTTTCCCTTGGGTATGCAAACCTCATGTAAAAATATCCTCCTATCAATCCACCTAAATGAACCAAATGAGCAACCTGTCCCTCTATACCGGTAACAGAACTAAACGATTCAATAAGAGCATAAATTATAACAAATGTTTTAAGTTTAAGAGGAATCGGTGGAATCAACAACATAATCATTGCATTTGGATACATCATCGCAGCAGCAACCATAACACCAAAAAGAGCACCACTGGCCCCTATACATGGAATAGGACTATTCCAGTTAAAAGACAACCATAACAAGGCTCCTACAATGCCACTTATAAAATATAGTTTTAAAAAATTAGCGCTTCCAATCCTTCTCTCAAGCATAGAACCGAAAAGATATAATCCCCACATGTTAATAATTAAATGCCACACACCCCCATGCACAAACATGTAGGTAATCAAACGCCAAAGCTGAAGTTCTTTTATTCCATAAGAACTAAGCGCTAAATTAATTGTCACTGGATCATAAACAAAATATCCGTATCCTGAATTCCTAACCGTCATTCCTTGAAATAAAAAAACAATCACACATATCAGTATAATACTGGGAACAGCCCAATACCCTGTATGATTTCCATTCCTATTATAATTTCTTTCTGAAAACATTATTTACCTGATTTGTTTATAATTAATACTAATACAACTATTTTGGATTCATCAAAAACTCTTTAAACAAAAGACCGAACATATAAAATACAAAATTTTCTGACAAATACAACAAAAAAAAATACATATCTGACAATATCATATTATCGTAGCAGACATGTATTAATATTTTCTATAAAGCCTATTTTAAATATTCCAATTTAAACTTTCTAACTGGAATGATTTTAAGCTTATTTAAAATCATCTGTCTCCAGCTTTCCCAGTTGCAATACCCCTCTTCCCTCTCTTCTCAACAAAATCAATAAATTCTTCAACTTCGGGCAGCATAGGAACTTCCTCTTTTATTTTCTGAATTGCACTTGGTACACTCAACTCAGACTTAAAAAATATTTTAAACAATTGCTTTATGGCAGAAATAGTTTCTCTTGAAAACCCATTCCTCTTTAATCCAATAAGGTTAATATTTCTTATAGGCTTATTTCTTCCATCAGCAACAACAAACGGAGGTATATCAACAGAAGAGGCAGAAACACCTCCCATAATAACAAAACGACCAACACGTACAAACTGATGCAAAGCACTGCCCCCACCAATAAAACACCCATCTCCTAAAACAGTATGTCCGGCAAGAAGCGCACCATTTGCTAAAACAACCCTGTTACCTACTTGTGCATTATGCCCAATATGTGAATTTGCCATAAAATAACAATTGTGCCCTACTATCGTTGCAGTTCCCTCTGCAGCTCCTCTATTAGCAGTAAACCCTTCCCTGAAAGTATTACCATCTCCTATTTTAAGATAAGAAATCCAGTTTTTGAAGGAAAGGTCATGTGGCTCTGTCCCTAACGACGCAAATGGATAGACTATATTATTTTCCCCTATTTCAGTATATCCAACAACATTACACTGACCAATTAATTTACATCCTGCTCCTATTTTCACGTTTGGTCCAACAATGCAATGTGGTCCAATTTCTACATTTTCCGCTATTATTGCCTTTGGATCAACCACAGCTGTATTATGTATTTTAGCCATAACACTCCTCACTAACTTAATATATTTCGCCTATAATAATAACATTATATATAACAATATGATATTTTAGCTAAAAAATTATATAATATGCATATATATAATTTACAATAATTTATTAACAATGTAAGGGAAAAAAATATAATAAAAAGATAAAATAATCAACAAAATAGTTAACTATTTTGAAGCTGTCTTTCGATAAGGGAAATAGAATGATCAATTTTTTTATCTTTCTTGCGATCTTTTCGAATCCTATTCACGGCATTAATAACTGTTGCGTGAGTACGACCGCCGAAAGCTTCTCCTATTTCTGGCAGAGATAAATCAGTTAATTCGCGAGACAGATACATTGCAATCATCCGAGGTTGAGCAATATTCTTAGGACGTTTATTACCAAGTAAATCCTGTATTCTTAAATCAAAATAATCTGCAACTTTTTTTTGAATAGTTTCAATCGTTATTTTCGAAACTTCTTCCTGCATAATAATTGGATGCAAAAGCCGCTCGGCAATGTCCATCGTAATAGAAGTCCCTGCCATAGATGAAAAAGCAGTCAGTCTTATTAAAGCTCCTTCAAGCCTCCTAACATTAGACACTATTTTTTTTGCCATGTAGAATAATATGTCATCATCTAATTTTACGACCTGCTCTTCCTGTTTCTTTCTTAAAATCGCCATACGCGTTTCAAGTCCAGGAGGTTGTATGTCCGTAGTAAGTCCATTCTCAAATCTTGAAACCAGTCTGGCTTCCATGCCATCAATTTCACTTGGAGTTCTATCAGAAGTTAGAATAATCTGCTTATTATCGTTAAGCAGCGAATTGAAGGTATTAAAAAATTCTTCTTGAAGTTTATTTTTCTTGGCAAGGAACTGAACATCATCGATAAGAAGCATATCAACACTTCGCATTCTCTTTCTAAAATCCATAACCCTATTATTCTGTAGAGAATCTATATAAGCATTAAAAAACTCTTCACATGTTAAATATTCAATTTTAAAGTTTTTTCTTGTTCTTACTGTCTCATGTGCTGCAGCCTGGATTAAATGGGTTTTACCTAATCCTGTTCCGCCATAAATAAATAGAGGATTGAAAGATATTCCCGGATCCTGACTTACAGCTCTGGCAGCAGAATATGAAAAATTATTACCATCTCCAACAACAAAGGCATCAAAAGTAAATTTGCTATTACAGTTAGATATCTCAATTATTTCAGCTTCTCTATTGATATCATCTGAGATATCAGATCTGGTTTCCGTTGAAGCTTTCTCTTCCTCTACAGAAACATGCCCGACTTCAAATTTAAATTTTATCTTTTTCCCTGAAGCTTTTAAAAGCGCCTCTTCTATTTCCCCACTAAAATTTTCTTCCAGCCAATCAGCAAAAAAATCATCTGAAACACCCAAAATAAATTCATTGTCTCCATCATACTCAATAGGTTGTATTGTACGAATCCATCTATTATAAGTATCTTCATTTAACCGCTGTCTTAAAACGTCTCTAGCTGAAAGCCAGATCTTATCCTTTAAAAAAACTTCACTCATAAAACTCCAATAAAATTGGGAGATAAATCATAAACTATTAACAAAAAACAAGTAAAGAAAAATGATAAGTTAATTCTTCAAAGTACTCAGAAAAACAAAACTATTACACTAATCAAATACTGTTAGGTACAAAAAACAATTGCAAGACTGAATTTTCAAGAGAGTATTATATTTCGAGGCTAAATGAACTCAGATATTTCTTTAAAAATGAATATATAAGAATAAAATAACTTGTATTAAGTTCAAAATATAGCTATAAATAACACTATATTTTTAACAACAATAAAAAAAGAAAGTTATTTACATTTATTAACAGGTTATTAACACTCTATGATAACCACCCAAAGCACGATAGATATTTTAGAACAGTCATTAAAAAAATCAAACTAATTACAAAATAATATTACATAAAAATTATTTCTCAGTTCAAGAAAGTTTTCATCAGGAATAAATATAATGAATTCTAAAAATAATTTTAAACAAAATAAAACATTATTTGTTACTGATTACTGTTACACACCAAGAAAACGTATTGTAAATGCAAGTATCTTGTGTAAAGGCGAAGAAATAGTAGCAATAGGAAACGCTTCAGCATTTACCCCTGACCCAAAAGTCACAGTGTATGACTTAAGAGGAACATATGCTGTGCCGGGGTTTATTGATACCCACATTCATGGAGCCGGCGGATTCGACTCAAGTACAGTTGATGAAGGAACAGAAGATTTTGGTTTGATGTGTAAAACACTTGCAAGCCATGGAGTAACATCTTTTATGCCTACAATTGTATCCAGGCCGCCTGATAAACTCCTTGCTTCAATATCATCACTTGTAAATATAATTAAAATGAATCATGTTGGCGCAGAACCTTTGGGAATACGCCTAGAAGGTCCTTTTATAAGTAAAGTAAAACGTGGCTCTCAAAATGAAAACTTTATTAGAGAAGTAGATATTGGAGAAGTAAAAGAAATAATTGCAGCAGGCCAGGGCAAAATTAAAATTATGACTTTTGCTCCGGAACTGGATAATTCAATAAAACTTGTTGAAACATTAAAAGAACATAATATTATTCCCTCTATGGGACATACAATGGCTGATGAAAAAACAGTTTTAAAAGCAATTGATGCAGGAGTAACACACTGTACGCATGTATGTAACGGAATGCCAGTACTCCATCACCGCTCAGTAGGGATTGCCGGCGTAGCACTAACTGATGACAGGGTTTACGTTGAAATTATTCTGGATGGTTATCATATACATCCAAGAATGATCGACATTGTATGTAGAACTAAGCCTAAGGATAAAATTATTGGAGTAAGTGATGCTATCCAGGGTGCAGGTTTAAAAGACGGAACATACCACCTTGGTAAAACGAAAGTTAAAGTTACAAACGGAAGGGCTGTTACTCAGGATGGCACAATTGCTGGTACGACCTTAACCCTGGAAAGAGGCTGGGACCATTTAGTCAGTTATTCACAGTTGGATATTAAGGATGCAGCTGCATGCCTAACTATAAATCCTGCGGGACTTTTCAGCTTTAAGAAAAATGGAGAACTTAAACCTGGAAGAAATGCTGACATTGCTTTTTTCAACTCAAGCAACAATAAAGCTGTACTAACTGTAAGAAACGGTAAAGTTGTTTATATTGATAATACTCAAACTTTTAACACACATAAAAACACTGATTAAAATATAATAATATGAAAAAAATAACTCTAGATGAATACACATTGCTCGATTCAGGCAACCTTCAAAAACTGGAACAGGTTGGACAATTCAGACTTATACGACCTGCATTAAATGCTTTTTGGCAGCCTACTTTACCTGAAAAAGAATGGAATAAAGCAGCAGGTATATTTAAACGTAATTCTTCAGGAGGAGGCAAATGGACCTGGAAAAAGCAGCTTCCTCAAACATGGAGAGTAAAATATGGACCATTCTTACTGGAAACAAAACCTACTGATTTTGGGCATCTAGGTTTTTTTCCTGAACAAATAGATAATTGGCAATGGCTCACAAGCATTGGAGAGAAGCTGCCAAACCTGCATACACTAAATCTTTTTGCTTACTCAGGAGGAAGCACTCTTGCTATGGCTCAGGGAGGCATGAATGTCTGCCATGTAGATGCTGCAAAAGGTATGGTAGATTGGGCAAGAGAAAATCACTCAATCAACCCTGAAATTCCAGATAAAATACGCTGGATTGTAGATGATGTAAGTAAATTTATTAACCGTGAGCTTAGAAGAAACAAGATTTATCCAGGCATAGTTCTTGACCCTCCATCATTTGGAAGAGGCCCGCGAGGACAATTATGGAAAATAGAGCATCATTTAATACCATTATTAGAAAACTTAAAAAAATTAATGGGAAGCCAACCTAAATTTATGCTTCTAAGCATGCATAGCAATGGTTTTTCTCCAAATAGTCTTGAAAGAATTCTATTATCTCTATTTAATAACAAAGGTAAAGTTGAAAAAGGTGAAATGCTGATAAAAGAGAACACTGGTAATAAAATATCTGCCGGTATTTATGCAAGATGGTACAACTGTTAAATATTCATCCACTCTTCATAGAATTTATGCTCAAAGCTGAAAGTTCTCTTCAATCATACATCTAACTGAAAGAAAAAACTGATAAAAGTTTTTGTGGAATATTATTAAGATTTTGTTAAAATAAGAGAAGAGAGTAATAAAATATAAGAAATATATTATATACTGGAGATATTTTACATTTAGCTAAAATCAACCTTAGTCATCTATTAGTTTTTCTAAAGCCATTAAGTTTTGGATATAATAAGAATTTTAATTTAAATTGGAATGAATAATGAATTTTCTGGAAATAACCAGCCATCAAAATCAGCGAATTAAAAATATTGTTAAACTTAAAAACAGAAGAACAAGAGATAAAGTTCAAAAAACTCTTCTTGAAGGATATCGGTTAATAAGCAGAGCTATAGATGCAAATTTTTCTATAGAAGAATGCTATTTTTCTCCCAGCATGTTTTTAGGTGAAAATGAAAATAGTTTATTGGATAAGCTTTATCAAAAAGGAGTAAAACTTTTTAAGGTACCTGAAAGCATCCTTCAAAAAATGTCTTACCGTGATAGGCCTGAAGGACTCATTGCACTTAGCCCAATAAAAAAGCATGATCTGGAAAATATGCCTATTATCAAAAATGGTCTGTATTTAGTTGTAGAAGCAATTGAAAAGCCTGGGAACTTAGGATCGATCTTAAGATCAGCAGATGCTTCGGGAGTTAATGGATTAATAGTTTGCGATAAAACAACAGATCTATATAACCCTAATGTTTTAAGAGCAAGTACCGGTGCCATTTTTTATGTACCCATTGCCGAATGTACTTCCGAAGAGGCTATTAAATGGCTGCATTCAAACAATATAAATACATTAGCTGCAACTCCTCATGCTAAAGACAGTTATGATAACATTGATATGACTAAATCTATAGCAATAGTAACAGGAACAGAACAATACGGTTTATCACCTCTCTGGATGAATAATTCAAAAATAAAAACACGGATTCCAATGTGTGGTCAAATAGACTCTCTCAACGTTGCTATTGCAACGAGTATTTTGCTATTCGAAGCATCTCGTCAAAGAAGGATTCAATAATAATAAATATAAAAAAACAGGAAATCAAAAAATGAAGAATATTAAACTTCAAGTACTTTTATTTTCTTTCAGTTTAGTTCTGATAATTACCGGCTGTAATTCTATGACAGAGTCCAGCATAGGGCTAAACTACAAACCTGAACCTGCAATTGAGTTAAACGGAATTTCTCAGCCTAATACCTTATATATTGCAACCTTGCAAGATGAAAGAACAGAACCTGAAAGAATTAATTTTGAACCCGATGCTGATCCATTAATATTAATTCCTTTCTGGTTTTATTCCCATTCAAACTTAAACCCGGTTATAAGATTCAGTTATTTTCAGCCAAGCTTATTAGATGTATTAAATAAATTATTTACTCTTGACATTGATGCAGCAAAAATATTTAAGAATGTATTAAATACTCCCAAAGGAATAGAACAGAAAGCTTTTGAAAAAAAGTTTTTCTCTATTTCACCCAAAGCATACAAGCTTGAAATTACTTTACAAAAAGCAATGTGGTCGAGAAATTTAACAAGTTATGGCTTATCTTATCCAGGCACATTATTATGGGCTCTAGGACTTCCTGTATCATATGGTGATGTATATTTGACAATAAAAGCAGTACTTTATGCACCAGGAGGAAGAAAGGTTATAGCCAAAAAAGTTATTAAAGAAAGTACTTCATGTACTGAATGGATTTATGATCAGGTAAACTATAGACCACCTATTTCTGAATTTAAATTAGCAGAGATTTTTCCCAAAGCTACAAAAGAACTCAGAGAATTTATATTTGATTCAGTCAAGAAATATCAAGTCGAAGGTAAGTTCGGAAATTTTAATTCAAATCCGGCAATGGAAAAGGCTGAAAATAGTAAACTTTAATTTAAATATTTAGATCGGTCAGAAGTAATATTCATACTACTTTTGACCGGTTAAACAAATATTCAATCCTATTTTTAACTGCTCACTTCTTTTTCTTTTCGGTCTGGTTGAAAACCTTAAAAGACAACCGAAGAGTTAATTTAGCAAAACACTGAAAGCTTCATTTTTCATCAAACTATTAGCCTGTCAGCTCCTTTCAGATACACTATTCCTAACAAGCAGTTATTTTAGTAGCGTCCAGTGCGCATATTAAAATCAGCACAGAAAAACAGAATTAAGGGAAAAACCACACTAATCTCTATCAAGTTCTTCAAACAAAGCATCAGCAAACATATCAGGATTAAAGAGCTGTAGATCATCAGATTGTTCTCCCAAACCTACAAACTTAACCGGCAAATTAAACTCATCCTTTATCGCGACTACCATACCGCCTTTACCAGTGCCATCAAGCTTAGTACAGACAAGACCATTCAAATTACCGCATTTAGAAAACTCTCTTGCCTGTGCTAATGCATTTGCACCTACACTGCCATCAACAACCAGCCAAGCTTCCTGCGGGGCACCGGGATATACTTTTGAAATGCTTCTATTCATCTTTGCAAGCTCATCCATTAATCCCTTTTTTGTATGTTGCCGGCCAGCAGTATCTATTATCAGATAATCATAATTTCTTGATTTGGCTGCCTGTACTGCATCAAAAGCAACAGCAGAGGGATCTGCTCCATGTTTAGCAGAAACAACATAAGAATTCGTTTTCTCTCCCCACAAGTTCAATTGTTCGACAGCAGCAGCTCTAAATGTATCACATGCGGCAAGCATAACTTTTTTACCTTCATTGCATAAAAGATGCGCAAGTTTACCTGCTGTCGTTGTTTTACCACAACCGTTTACTCCAACAAGCATAATTACAGTTAGCTCTTTATCTGCTAAATTAAACGGCTTAGGATTCTTATTTAAAATTGATACTATTTCCTCTTTAGCAACAGTAATTATGTCTGCCCCGGTTTTTATTCCACCATGCTCATATCGTTCTTTGATATTATCTAAAATTCGAATGGAAACAGATAAACCAAAATCAGATCCTATTAGTGCGGCTTCAAGCAAATCATACGTTTCATCATTCCAGGCCTTAGTACCTGCAAAAGCTCCTTCAAGTTTTCTTGAAAAAGAAACTGCAGTTTTCTTTAACCCTTTATGAAAAACCTTAAATACAGACTTCATTATTCAGTCACAGCCTCCCGTGACGGCCTTTCCAAAGTCCTCATCACCGCATTTAAAACTCCATTTATAAATGATGCAGTATTATCTGTACCATATATTTTACCTATTTCTACTGCTTCATTTATACTTACTACAGGTGGGACATTCTGACAAAACAGCATTTCATAAACAGCAACTCTCATAACGTTTCTATCCACGGTATCCATCCTGGACAAAGTCCATTTTGCAGAAAATTTAGATATAGTTTCATCAATAAGACAAAGATTATCAAGAATACCACTAATAATTGTGCGTGCTGTTCTATTTACTTTTCTAAAAGTTTTTGCGTCTGCAGGACTTTCAAAAACATCTGAATCTTCCAACTGTGTAAGAAAAAGATCAATTGCTTCATCTCTATTTTCAACGGACGTAAGGTCGCATTGAAATAGAAACTGCATAGCCCATTCCCGGGCATATCTTCTAAAGTGTTTTATAGTCATTTCAATACCTATAAAGTTTTAAGCAAGTTAGCCATTTCAATTGCACAAATTGCAGCATCTCCACCTTTATTTCCTGCTTTTGTACCGCTTCTTTCAATAGCCTGTTCAATATTATCTGCTGTAATCAAACCATAAGCAGCAGGAATTCCTGTGCTTTGAGATATCTGAGCTAAGGCTTTTGATACTTCTGCATTAATATAGGATGCATGCGGTGTAGCCCCCTGAATGACAACACCCAACGCAATAACAGCATCGTATTTTTCTGTTTCACACATTTTCTTTACTACAAGAGGAAGCTCAAAAGAACCCGGAACCCATGCAACACTAATATTGTCCGGAGTCCCACCATGTCTTACAATTACATCAATAGCTCCATCCAGAAGTTTGCTTACAAAAAATTCATTAAATCTGCCACATACTATTCCAAACTTTAAGCCTTTTGCGTCCAGTTTGCCTTCAAAAACCTTCTTTACTTTTTTATCCATAATTATTTTTATCCAACTTGGTATAAATTTTACAAAATATAACTGAAAGCTACATGTTTAGTTATTTTAACATCACTACTTTGGAGGGAAGTCAAATTCAAATGCAAAAAGTTCAGCCAATTCACTACAGGCTTTTTCCTCATCATATCCTTCAGCAGATATTTCCACTTCTTCTCCCTGTTCTAAGGCTAAACTCATCAAAGATAAAATACTTGTTAAATCTGTTTCTCCTTTAGCTGTAACAAGTTTAAAAGAACAATCAGAGTATTCCTGTACCTTCTGCATTATTAAGCTTGAAGGCCTGCAATGAATACCGGCTTCATTTCTAATTTTTACTTTTTTAACAACCATTTGAACTTCATAGCTTATATTAACTAAAAACGAAATAGAGTAATATTATACATTTAATCTGATTTACCAACTTATTTATTACATAGTTTTTTGTTTTAATCGTTTTCAAGAAAAAATAATCACTATTCACTCTGCTGTTTTCTAGCTAGGTCATACAGCAAACAATATGCAACATTATTTTCAAAGCCTGGACATTCGGTTAATCCAACATGTGCTGCCATCAACGCTGTTATATCGCTCCATGTAATAGGGGATTTGAATTCCGGCTGCCATTTTTGACCTGCTCGTGTATCAAATAAAGCGCTCGAAGTAAAAACTATGCCGTCACCTGAATCAAATCCGGTAAATTTTGCCTCCCCGTTTTTTCGATCAACTACTGCTGTTCTTCTGGTTTCGACAGCATCTCCAAAGTACAGATAAAATTTTAAATGCTCTGGTGGAGCTTTATAAATTTTCAAAGCATCTGTAAACTGCTTTGCTGTTTTTAAACATTTTGATAAATGATCAATTGCAATTTTCTTTCTCTCAACCGCATCTTTAACATTCGGAAGCAAAATTTTTAGATATTTATCCTGATTTGGATCTGCCAACCCCCATTTATACTTTACCCATACTTCAGGATCAAAAAAATCTACAGATGCTCCATTAACATCATCTCCAAAAACAACAGAACGGGTTTCTAAAAGAGGAAGCATCTCATAATATGTTACCCATGTCCCTGTAACAGCAGGAGGATATGGATCAACGCCTTCTATCGGGCTATAGCCATTAAGAAGTTCATAGAATGTATCAAGATAACCGGCATTAGGAGTTGCAATAATTACTTCTTTTTCTACATACTGACCTCCTTGCCAATTAAAATCAGGCATAGATCCATCTTCAGGTAATTTTTGATCTCCATAGCTCAAATAATACCTGGAAAGCAAGCCACCCATTGAATGCACAACAAAGTCAAACTTAACATCATAATCTTTTATCCCATATAATTCCTCATATTTTTTTTGCAGGTATTCTCTTTTATCCATAAGAAATTTGTGGAGTATTGCAGAATTTTCAACCAAATCCATACGCCAATCATAGTGAAACACAAATAGTGAATAAAAATTTTTATCTTTAGGAAGCGGCTTTCCATCCATTACATACCCTCGTTTTTGGAGAATATCTAAAACTTTATCATAGGCATTGAGTTTAAAATTCATCCCTGCAATTCTCACATCAGCCTCAGCCATTATTGCTGTTGAAATAGCATTATCCGGAATATCATCCAGAGATTTTCCAAGCATCATAGGATAGCTCAAACCACGCAGCTCTTCATCTGAATATCCCAGGAAAGCTTCTTTTGCTGTAAAATCTCCCCACACATTCTTCCCAGTTGTTTTACTTTTAAGTTTTGACCCTAAAAAACCATGAATAAAAACTACCGGGTTTCGTTTTACTCCTTCATAAGCTATAGTTTTTTTCATAATATCGCTTTGAATTGGAGTGCTGAAAACTTCTGCAGAATTATAATTACCTGTAGAATCATCAAAAATTGAGCAGCCTGTTACCAGTGCCAATAATATTCCCATCAACACTATACTGTTTATAAATTTTCTAAAGCTTTTTATCCGACTAAATAAAACAACCATTTTCCATTCCTTCTTTTTTATAGATTATTAGCAATAATTTTTTCAAAGGCTATTATATATCAAAACAACAATTATAACAATATTTTATGAAACATTATATTTTTTCGCTTTTACTTATTATATTGATTCTGCTAGGAGCATTTTTCTTTGCACATAATCTTTATTATCAGGAAATTAATAAGTTAATTGAAAACAGAACCTCTGAATTAAAAACTGATACATCTATTACCTCTGCTGTTATTTCTCATTTTTTAGATAATTCCATCTCTAATATCAATTTGGCGGCACTCAGCTTTGCCGAATTAAACTCACATCAATTTAAAACAGATTATATAGCAAATCTTTTTAAAACATTAAATGCACAGAAACCTTTATTTAATAAACTTTCTTATATAAACAATAATGGCACCCCATTACATAGTTATCCACTTGAGTCTAATGATTTTAATTTTCTACACTCAAACAGGTTAAATGAGTACATTGAGCAAATAAAAACCGGCAACTCAATTATAATACCTCCCTTTAACAATAAACAGGATAAGATAGCCAAACAGAATGATTATTTTATTATGGGAACTCAGGTGTTGAATAATTTAAATGAAGAAAATAACGGTTTTATTTTAGGGGTAATTGATATTGGAGAATTGATTGAACTTATTCAAATCGACAATTATTTCAAAAGTAAAAGCAACGTTGAATACTTTTTAGTTAATACAATTACAGGGAATATTATTGCCTCTCCTCCTCTCACTGAAAAAAATAAACTTTTCTATGAATTATCTACTAAGTTTGCTAAAAGCTTAAAAGACAGACTTTTTATTTCAGACTCAAAATCTGTATGCGTTTCAGTACCTTTCAATAATAAATGTTTCTACGTCGTTGGTTGTAGAATCAAAACACCAAAACAGAATCTTAGTATCATCGGAATAGCTCCTAATACCAACACTAATGCTATTACAAAGGAGTTTATTAGAAAAAGTTCATACCTTGTTATCTACGTTTTAATTTTTATTTTAATTATCGGTATTACACTTACAAATTTTATACATGAATTAAAGAAATTGAAAAAACAGGTAACAAGTTTAAAAATAGAAATAAACAAAACCACAGCAGAAGAAGACAAACGCCAAATAACAGAGTCTGAGTACTTTCTAGATTTACAAAAAAAAATAGAAAATTTGAAGGATAAATAAAATTTATTTAATAAAGTTGTTACCTTTTAAGTTATTTAGCATCAGGATTATCGGCAATATCAAGATTCTTAATTAGATTATCTCGCTGATCATCAGACAAATTGCCAGTAGTATTCTTTACATAATTTTCTAAGTAATGTTTCGAATGATCAAAGTATATTCTCGGATAAAAATTTATTAGTTATTTTGAGTAATCTCCCACTCATCTGCTTCCGATGGAGTTAACTCATTATCTTTAGCATAATCTTTTAAAAATTCTGCATGTTTTTTTTTGTTCAGTCCTTTAACTCTATTATTTAAATCATTACTAAAATCAGAGCCATTTTCTACAAATCCCGGCATCGTGCCAGCCCCGTTTTTCGTCAAAGCCATAGCCAACTGAGATGGTGTCGTAAATTGATTAGCATCACTCTGAGCATCAGAAGACCACCATGACCCTCCCGAAACTTTTTCAAGATCATCATTTTTCAGAGCATCATTTGAGATAGCCTTTTTCTCGTTTTGTTTTTTAAACTCATCGTTACTTTTTTTGTCATTAATTTTCTTTTTCATGGTTCTTATCAATCCATATCAAAAATCCTAGTATACCGGAGGTATTTTTATTTTGGGCTTAACTTGCAGCAAAAAACCTAGGTATACATAATTAGAGCCATTTCCCGATATGGATTATATCTCCTTTCTAATCAATAATATTATTAGTATAATAAAGAATGGTTTTCGTTATCTCTTTTCTAAAGCTTTTTAAGTTCAACTGTTAAAATCGAGCACTTCCCTTTCGGTCTAAATTTCACAAACAATAAGTGGTGAACCTAAATAATTTATCCTGCGAATTACACCTTCAGGCTCACTATCGAAACAACAGTCTTTCCCATTAGCAATTATTCGGATACTTTTTGATCGCCGCTTTGTTCTGTATCTAAATTAATTTTTTTTATTGCATCATCAATATCATCAGATCCATCATATTCAAACTTTAATACAGGCTTACCATTTGGAGGACGCCAACCCGCTCCTTTTTGTTCGAACCCGACATTTTCTAATTCTTTAATCAAATCATCGCTCGGCTTAGCTATATAGATAGTCTTATCTCCTTCTTTAATATATGAATTGGCCGGCAAATCACTTAACTTCATCCTATTGGTCTTTGGATCAGCTTCTGTTAAAAGCTGATTATCCGACAAGTCACTATCACTATCACTATCACTATCACTATCACTACCCATATCATTATGGTATGTATCTATATCATCATCTTCAATATCTCCGTTTTGCACACTAGGTTTATCTGGGTCATCTGAATGATCATTTCCACCTTCACCGCCATCTCTGCCATCACTACCAGAATCTGATGCTGAGTCCTGATTCTCAGCTACCCTCTTTCTATACTTCTCAATTGCCTCCCAAACCTTTTTGGCTTCTTCTGAATCTTCTGCATTTTCCTGATAATAATGATCTTTTTTTTCATAATATGATATTCGATCCATCACAGTATCGTCAAATTCACCGGGATGCTCATAATCCAAATTTTCTATTGACGTTTCCCAGCCTACATCCAAAGATTCTACTTCACCTGCTTTATTATAAATAAAATTATCTGTTGACAATTTCATTTCAACATTTATTGTTGCAATAACTTTTATCCCTTCCCGTTCAGCATCATCGACGCCTATAGGAAGTTTATGTTTCACTATTAAAGAATTTCCTTCATCATTTAATAATTTTACATTCATCTTACCTTCTCCAAGTGGTATAACAGTTTCGTTTGAAAATTTTCCAAAAATATCAAGAGAAAGGTCATCAACACTTAATTTTCCAGTCAATAACTGTTGATGAAAAAACGGCTTTAATTTACTATCTGTATTATCTAATGCATCCCATCCCCTAGTCTTATCCACTGTATACTGATGCATATCAGGTTTATACCGATTGGTTCCGGTAAATGCTTCATTTTCATTTAGCAAATTTTTTGTAAACTTAATTTCACCCTGTACATTTTCAGAACCCAACATTGAAATATCACCGGACACAAGCTCCCCTTTTTCACTAATAGTATTTACAATAATACCATTTAAACTTTCATCCTTACCTAATCCCAGCAACTCTTTTGCTTTTCTCATATTTTCAACGTTTTTTACATCAAATATCTCTTTCATTTCATCATTACTCAAATCAGACAAATTAGTAGCTCCAGAATATATGTTGTCAACTTTAACAGAAAGAGCATTAGGATATTCAGATTTAGGAAGTATAGCTTCCTGCACCCCTTTTGAATCAGTTTTTAAAACCATATAATAATATTCGTTTGTAACTTCATTTTTATAGACTCTGACTAAAACATCTTTTCTGTTTTTAAAGTTTATCATATCACCTTGTTTTTTTAACATTTCACCACTGAGACCAACTTTTTTAGCCTGAGAATTAAACGATTTAATTTCTTTATTCAGGTTCTTAAAAGCAGCTTTCCGTTCGGCTAGCTGCTGTTTAGGAGTTTTTTGAGTTTTTGTCGTGTTATTATCTACAATTTTAGTTGTATCTGAACTGGAACTGGAACTGGAATCACTACCTGAACCTCCTCCGGAGTCTGATTCAGCTTTTATTTCAGCTCTTACTTTTACACCATCCCCGGCAAGGTCTTTTTCTGCGCTTTTTAGAAAGGATTCCCAAAGAGCTCCCCCGACATCTATTGCTATAGGCAGTGTCCACATTGCAATATTCATTGCAGCAGAATAAATCTCCTGAGCCCGCCTGTCTGATATGGCTTCTTCATTGCCAAGTTCAACATTTAACCTCTGAGACTGCCCTTTTGAGCTATAAAAACTGACATAATCCTGCTCTTTTTTATTAACTACATAATTGTTATCTTTACGCGATACTCCGGCAAGAGTATGCATTACAGGGTCATCTTCACCTTTTTCGTGGAACTCTATTGGGGTTGTTCCCCACAATGCTAAAAAAGCCGTTTTCCCCCCATTACCAGGCATTGACTCATACAGAACAAGGTTCCCATCATTCTGTACGGTAAGATAACGGCATAGCGTATTCCATGTATTTGTCGCAAGAGGAAACTCAGGGAAAAAGTCTGTTCCGTTAATCCAGGGATTAACAAACGGAAGCACAGGATAAGAGGTCTTATCATGGCTTTCTATCGTATACTCTGACTGATAAATTACAAGGTTGCCATCTTCCTGCATGATCATATAAAAAGCTTTACTGTAATCTGCAAACTCATAAATTTTTTTGCCGTCAAGACTGCTTACCGATAATACAGGTTCTACCAGAGGAAAGCCCCACGCATCCCAGACCGTATAAGGAATATTGTCTATGCGCTGATAAAGACTTAGCTGAAGTGTATGTCTGTTCCAGTTAAGCTCATAAACTCCATTACTGCTGTATAAAGAATCGCCCGGATGCATACTTTCCGGCGCAGTAAGCCTACTCTTGTAAATACCGGCTGACACTTTTGCCGAAATTATTTCTGTTGTCTCAGGATTATCTATAAGGTGCTTTCTCCTGAAAAAATCGGATATATCTGAAAAATACCCATCTCCCGGGGCATCTGTACAACCTACTGCTCCTATCATTTTATAGGTGGAAGCTCCGGGAAAGAAAGTCTTTACTTTGTAAACGGCTGTTTCTAACGCTGTTAAGGCATCTTCACGCTGCTGGGTGTTTGTTGCTGAAAGGGAATCTTTATTCCCGTTGTCCGCAACATCATCAGCTGTTAATACCGTAGAACCAATATAAAAAATAATTAATAAGAATATTAAATTAAATAAATTAAGTTGCTTCTTCTGATTCATACAATTTCCTTATTTTTTATATTTTATATTTTATATTTTATATCACTCTGTTTTCATGCGCCAATCAACTCTCAACTCAATGTCATTGAATTAAGGTTTTTTGTGGGAGGCAATGCTATCCTCAGCACGCAAAACTCAGTGTATTGCAGACACAAATTATCCATACAGTATTGCTGATGCGGTCAGCTGAAAACAGCTGACCCTACCTTAATTCAACCTCTCAATACTTCCCATTCACGACTTTCAATAAAGTAAAATTACAATTGACCTTCATTTACCTTGGTAATAACAGCAGATAAATAATTATCGGATAAGGTGCCAAGCGATATTCTTGATTTTTCTGTAAAGATTAAGCGTTTGTTATTGTCTTTATCTGTTGTTATTCCAATTGTAAAAGTAATAAGCTGGGGAATTCCCTCTACAATAGCGGAAGAAATTAAATATTGGGGTTTGGAATCAGAGCTTTTTATAAAATTGTTAACATACTTATACGGAGCTAAGTAGACGTTCTTTTCAAAATAATTATAAGTATGATTACAATTATCATTAATTGTTCTGATCATATCCGAAGCAGCATAATCACATACATCGGTCAGCGAACTATCTAATCCGGGAAGCTCACTTAAATTATTTTGCAGTCCACTGCTTAACTGTTTTTGTGAAGAGTTAGTTAACTTAAACCTATAACCATTTTGAAAATAGAGTGCGGCAACTGAACCTGAAATAATCGCACCTGAAAGAGAATATACCGAATCATCCTTCTGTTTAAACAAAGAGTCTAACCCCTTTTCGTCAGAATCTTCGAATTTAGCGCTATTGTCTGAATTATCTGTTATTAAATCAATGCTATCCTGTGATAAAGCCTTAGGTATTGGAGTAATAAAAGAGAGAGCATTCGGAGTTGGTGGAACTTCCGATAAAGATGCCGGAGCATAGACTATATCTTTAAAGCTCACATAATCCTGATCCTTTACGCTTGAATAGCTTATACCATACATAGTAGGACCAGGGCTTTGTATTAGAAAAATACCGCCCGCTGTTTGAACATTAAAGATAAAATCATTCGGATTATCAATTACAGAATATTGTTTATTTGAAATCTCATTTCTTACTGAAGCCCAACCTATTAAATGATCTTGATCACATTTTGAATTTCCAAAGTAAAAACTGGGGTCATTCAACCTTGCATAAACAACATTGCCACCATTGTGTTCATAGCATAAACATGCACCCATAGGATCTACTTCAAGATGACTTGAGTAATCATCATCATAGTTAGACTCATAAGTCGATGCATATACATTATGAGTACCAAAGTTGTTGGTATATAAATGACAACTTACCAGAGGAAAAGAAAAATTTTTAGGCAAAATAGCTTTTTTAAGCAGACTTTCGCTCTTCAAAGCATCACTGGACACCATGGTATCAATAATAAGATTCCCTTTATGCATGTACATTTTAAAAATACCACTATAATCGGCAAATAAGTCCTGATCAAAAAAATATTTAAATGAACTGAACTCCAGTTCTGCTTCAGTAATTATTTTTTTTGCATTAGGTAAACAGCAATCAATCATAGGTAAAATCGATGACTGCCAAATAATATATGGAATATCAGCTCCATCACGCTTAAAACGCTTATACAGCGTTAACTGTAAGGTTGATTTGTTCCAGTGAAGCTCAAAAACACCATCTAGAGAATATAATGAATCTCCCGGGTTCATTATATCACCTTCTGAAAGTCTTGTATGATAAATACCTTTATTAATTTTATCAACAATACTGTCAATAGATTCGAATTTACTCTCCATATAATGTCTTGCTCTAAAAAATTTCGAACACTCAGATATGTTATTTACATAAAAATAATCTAAAAATGAGTTAAAAGTATCCTGCTTACTCGACTGGAGGTAAGGTCCCTTTCCTGTATTAGCTTCAGACGCGATATTATTGACAGACTTGGGTGTTGGCACTTTTCCTAAGAAAGAGAGCATCCTCATATAATTATAAGCGCCCGGGTAAAAAGTTTTCAGCTTCCACACTGCCCCGCCTGTATTTTGTAAGTTATTAATACTATTACCAGAATCATTATCAGCGCTGTAGGATGAAAATGAAAAACACAATAGCAAAATAACTGTATAACTAATCTTTCCGAGGTTTAATCTACCCTTCATTATAATATTCCTCCTTTTTTATTAAAAAAATCAAAGTTCTCCAATATCCTTGTTTGACTTCTGCTCTATGTATTTACTATTGAGCTTTTCTGGTATCTTCCCTAAAACCAGCCTATCCTTTTCAGTTATTCTAATATAAATACCTGAATCAGTAGGCGGAGCAGATAACGTAAAAATAAGAATTTGAGGAACATTATTTGCAATAAAAGCACTTATGACCTGACATTTATCCTGGTTGCCCGTAGCAAATGTATTGATTTTTTTAGAAAAATCATCATATCCTCCATAATTATTAAAGATATCAGTTAAAGCATCATCGGAGTTTACAAATTCTTCAATACATGATTGTATATTACTATTTACATTAACCTGCACTATCATCTTATCATTTTTAGTAATAGGATCCGTATCCAAATCAGGCATATTGGTTCCTTCATAATATTTCTGTGCTTCTGCATAAGGACCTTTACCAAAATAAAGGTTGGCAACAATATTAGAAAACTCTTTTTGGCTATCAGAAGTTTTTTCCTGCACTTTAAATAATGCTTCAATCGTGTTAGTTAAATCAGACGAATCATCAGTCAGTTTGTTATAGTTGCCATTAATGATATCATTAATAATAGAATCAGCAATGCTATCTGGAACTTGAGGAATAGATTGTTTATCCGTAAAAATTTTAGTATATGTATTGCCGGACATTAGAGTTGGAGTAATAGAAGTATTCACAACATAATTACATGAATGAAATGAAGCAGTTTCCTGTTGAGTAAATTCTTTAGTATTATTTAATACACTACCAGGTTTGTAATTAATATTTGGTCCCAGTTTAATTTGTCTATTATAGTAATGCCAATACCGCACATTTTTATCTCCATGCAAGAAACCACCTACTCTTATTATAGCCTGCGGCAAACCGGCTAGTGCGCTTTCGGCCATATTCGAAGCACTTCCCAATGCTCCGGCCATTTCGTTATTGCATACATAATAGTCAGAGTAAAAAGGATTTGATTCTTTTGTAAAATTAATAGATTTGCCTGATGTTAAAACAGACAGGTGCAACTCTCCACTTGGTTTCAAGTATAAGTTCCACATATCTTTTTCCTTAGTCATACCATAAGAATCAGGGTCTTCTGCCGTCTTTGTAGACCATGGGAAATAATAATATGGGTAATCAGAATCCGTATCAGGATTATTTATATAAAAAAGTGTTCCTTTAGACTCTTCAGCCAGTTTAACTATCTGATCATTTGTTAAATCATTATCTTTATAATTTACATAATTATCACCGGCATATAAACCTTTTCCCATCACACAGACATCATATCCTTCAACTGTACCATCATCAGCGCCAGGTATAGTATGATCCAGCACATAAGATGCCTGATTTAAATAACTTATAACAAGATTATTGTCACTTTGCAAACACATACTAAATGAACTTGAGTAATCTTTAAAACCAATAGGAAAAGTACCTGTATTATTATAATTGACTATTTGAGTTAATGATTTAAAAATATTCCCGAAAGCAGTCCAGTATAAGTACGGAATACCATCGTTATAAACATATAATTCAGGCATCAGGGTATTCTTATTCCAATGAAACTCATAACCTAGATTATCAGAATCAGAACTGATATTGTATAGTGAATCACCAGGTTTTATTGAACCGCCTAACTGAATATAACTGCAGCAATGACAAGAATTTGATAGACCTTCAACCCCGGGACTATCCGTGACAATCTGTTTAATACTTTTACTTGATTTTACGTGTTCAAGATAATGTTTTCTTCTAAAGAAAGAATATGAGTTTTGATAAAGATTAACAACATTCATAGAATATGGATTCACCAGCAACTCATAATTAGTAACAGTAGGCGAAAAAGTTTTCAGTTTCCAATATGCCCATTTTATAGTATTTACATCCTTAGGTAATTCCTTATAAGTATCTGATGTAAATGAAGCCTTATTAGTACCCCAAGCTAAACACTCTCCGACAAAGGAAATCGAAAAGAAAAAGGTAAGTATGACAATACGAAAGCTTAATTTTTGCATTATTTATCTCCTCCTATGATAAAATATTTAATAGATTTTAAAGACTACCCGTATTTTGAACAGGCTCCAGCTTCCCGTTTATTTTTTCTTCATCCTCTTCCAAAAAGAAAGTTTCTCTATCGTTTTCAGTCAGAACCAAATAATTATTAGCCATGCTGACTTTAAAATCAACAAACTGGGGAAATACTTCATTAATAAACGCTGCAGCAATTGTATTATTATTATTATTCTCAAATGGGTTTATATATGCCTGAGAATTTTTACTATTGATATACTGGCATACATTTTCAGGTAATGAGTAATTAGCTTTTGTAAAGAATTTATCAACAATAGTTTTTTTTTCGTTGTTATAATACTGCAGCAGATTATTCTTTGAAATAAAATCCAGCCAGTCATTATATAAATCTTCTATTCTTTTTGTAGATTCTACATCAGTTATCTTCGTCCCGCTGATATTTGTAGTTGTCACTATTTTAACCTTACCTCCAGTAACTTTCGCTAAATTCGGCAAAAATTCACTATCATCCAATGAGCTAAAGAAGTCATCGTTATATTCCTCAATTATCTTTGAACCGTTAATTGGAACTATTTTACCCTGACTATCAAGCAGTATAAATGAACCGGTTTTTCCCCCGGAATAAATACAGGAAACTATGTCTGCAAATGTTTGAGACACTTTGCATTCTCCAGCAGTTTTGAAAGTAAATTCCTTGAAAACACTATTTCTCAATAAATCCTCATAATCATCGTCCGCCGCAATACTTTCAGTTATTTACAAAAGAAAAAACAGAATGATAAACAACTTTAGATTAGAAAGCCTCAAAAGCTTCCAGGAACTTCTAAAAAACGAAAGCATAATATTTTTTTTTACTACTGCCATAGTTCTCACTCCTTTATAAATTATATATTCTATTATGTAATAATTAAAATTTCAGGTTTCTTGTAAGCCAATGTCATCGAATTAAGCAAACCATAACCCGAATTAAAGTTTTTTGTTGGAATATTTATCCATGTGGTTAGCATAGTCAAGCTTCAGCTTGTATTCAAAACGCTTTGACAGCACACTAAAGTGCGACCTTGCTAAATCACATGGATAATACTCCAACAGCTTAATTCAACGCCATTGCGTGTTGTCTCGTAAGCTGATATCAATGTAGTCCAATCCCCTGCGGTATAGTTGTATTTGCCTTACTACCATAATTTATAATATATTTTTTTACATTATACCCCAGTGCTTTCAACCTATTAATTGCGTTAGTATCACCATTGCTTCTGGCTCTGTATATCATGCCATTCAAATCTTTAAAAGCCTTTTGCTTTGCCTGTAGATAATTTTTTGCATTATCTGTTTTTCCCGACATATTTTCCTGAATTAATTTATCCTGTGCATTATTGAAACTATCGCTTTTTAAATTTGTTTTCAGGTCGCTCAACTGTGACTGATTTAAACATAGGCCTTTATCCTGCAGTGCTTTATTTGCCGGCTTGCTTGTATTCGTCTTAGAAGAACCTGCATCCTCAATCTCTTTATTCAACTTTTTATAAGCCTGATTTATATCATCGATACTTAGTTCCTGTCCTGCTTCATTATCGCTTAAAAGATTCTGTATCGCTCTATTATAATACTCAGGCATATCTGCAGTACTTATCTTTGTTGGTACATTTATACCAATTTCCTTAAGTTCATTGGATTTAAATCCGGAAGCTATCAAATTACCAATAGCTTTATTATCCCCATTTCTCGCACTTTTTAATAAAGCAATAATTTTATTATTAACACTTTTTGAATTATATTTTGCATCAATTCCTAAATTTTTTAATTGTTTAATAGCAGTTGCATCGCCTTCATTGGCTTTATTCACTACTCCATCAATAATAGAATCAATATCGCCATTACCTTTTACCCATTTTTCCAATACTCCGGCTTTCTGCAGTTTTTCTAAATCCTCTTTAGAGCCTGATTTTAATAATTCTTTGCATTTAGTTAAAACTGCCGACTTAGTATCATCTTTAGCCCCCAGCTCTTTAAGATTACTTTCAGCAGCAGAATCACCAGCCTGTGCATTACTTACAAGTTCATCAACCGCATCCCGATCTATATGATCCTCCATATCAACACCAACAGTTTTAAGTTTTTTAATGGCTGTATTATCTCCTTTTTTGGCATCATTAATCAATTTTGTAATTTTATTACTAACCTCATCACTACTGACCTCAGGTTTTATCCCGATTTTTTTCAGTTCCTGCATCCTGTAAAAACTTCCGTTTTCAGCCTGCTCAACAAAAGAATCAAACTTTCTAAATACTCCACTATCATCATATTTAATATTAATTCCCTTGTTTCTTAAGGCATCAACACTATAACCATAATCATGTATTAGTGTATCAATAGCATCTTCCGCACCTTCATTTCCTTCACCTGCTTTTTTCATTAACGAATCAATTTCCACATCTTTTACTACATTGGAAGATGGTTTACAGCCAAGTTCTTCAAGCTCTTTCTCTGAAAAGCCCAGTTTATATAGTTCATCAGCAGCGTCTTCAATACCCAATCTTACCTGGTAAATCAACTTGCCAAGTTCTTCCCTGGATTCATTATATGCTTTATATCCATCTATTATTCCTAAATCTTCTCGGGATTTTAGATTTTTTTCTTTTAACATCTTATCTATGGCATCATCTTCCAATTTTTTTAAAGCATCTTTAAAAGCGTTGCTCTCTAACACTTCTGACTCAATACTCAACTGTTTTTTTGTTGGATAATATCCCAATTCATTTAAATTCTTTAAAGCTACTGAAGCATCTTTCGAACTACCAACTGCTTCTTTAATATTTTTATCAAAAAATTCATAGGCATTCTTTTTTGCCTGTGCCATCATTTTTTCATATAAAGGTGAATCAGTTTTTACTAAATCATCCCCTTTTCCTTCTTCATATAAACCAATATATTTTTTGCAAAATGCTTGACCTTTAGCAAATGCCCCACCTTTTCCGTTCATATCAACTAATCTTTTAAATTGAGGATTATCTGTCTCCAACCCCAACCGATTCAACACTTCAATAGCTTGCTCCGCTCCACTGTCTGCTTCATCCAATAAATGTCTAATTAAACTTTCTGAAAGAATATTTATATTTCCCTTATTTAATGGGGAAACACTTTTTAGCGAAAACTCATCTAAAAATTCTGCTTCATACTCAGATGATAAATTAGCAACAGCATTTCTAAACCCCTTTAATCCTTCATCTTTTTCATAATCACTTTTTACAAATTTCTCGTCAGGCAAAGGAAATTGGTCACGTTTACTTAATATATCAAGCTGTTTATTAAGTAATTCCTGTTTAAGTTCGGTAGTATACTTTTTTTCAGCCATTGTAAGATCCTTAAAATCTTCATCGGTTGGATTGTAGCCTAATTCGACCAACTTATTTTTACTGGCTTCATTTCCATCAGACGCTTTCATTATCAAGTCATCCAGCTCTTTCTCTGTTTTGCTAATGTTATCTTTAATCGGAATATCCTTGTTCTCATCCCTATTACTCGACATTAATTTCTTAAAGGCTTTTTTGTATCCTTTATAACCACTTTTAGCTTTACTATTACTCTGATTACTTTTATTTTCATTCTCAATAAATGTATCTATCAATTGCTCCTCATCAGTTTCAAGTATCGTACTCAACCTAACTGAATCACCACTATCTTCGCTAGGATTGTCACTTAAATCTAATGCAGGATTGTCTTTTCTAAACTTCTCAATTGCTTTCCAAACCTTTTGATCTTCAGGCGAATTTGAGTCCTGAAAATAATGATTACTATTTTCATCTTTTGATAATTGCTCCATTACAGTATCATCAAAACTGTCAGGATCATCAAAATTCAATTCAGAGAATGAAGTTTCCCAATCTACATTTAAATATTCCGGTTCTCCGGTTACTTCATTAAAAACTATCTTTTCCTCTGACAGGGTCCACTTTGCCTTGACTTCCCCTATAACTTGAAATAAGCCATTATCATCATTAGTACCTATTACATATTTTTGAGTAACTAAATATGAACCCTCCTCCTTTAAAGGCTCTAAAGTTATTTTACTTTTACCAACAATAGAGGATGCATTATCTGCCAACGTACCTGTCAACTTATCTACAACATTAGTTGTAATACCTCCAACATCAGCCAAATTCTGGTTATAAAAAGGTTTAAGCTGAGTATCAATCTTATCCAACTGCTCCCATCCTCTAACCATATCATTTTCGTGTAATTTCATATCCGGTTTATATCGATTGGTCCCGGTTAGCTCTATTTTTCCAGCTTCATCTTTTGTAAACTTAATTTTACCCTGTTCATCCGGAGCGTTAATCATTTCTATTTCACCACTCACACACCCATTTCCCTCACCTATGCTGTCTACTATTAAAGCCTTTAACCCATTATCCTTACCTAATCCCAGCAATTCATTTGCTTTTTGGATGTTTCTAATATTTTTTACACTAAATATCTCTTTCATTTCATTATCACTCAAATCAGACAAATTAACAGCCCCAGGATATTTTCTGCCAACCTTTCCTAAAAGGCCATCCGGATACTCAGACTTAGGAAGCATTGCTTCCGGCCCCCCTTTTGAATCAGTTTTTAAAACCATATAATAATATTCGCCTGTAACTTCATTTTTATAGAATCTGACTAAAACATCATTTCTGTTTTTAAAGTTTATCATATCACCTTGTTTTTTTAACATTTCACCACTGAGACCAACTTTTTTAGCCTGAGAATTAAACGATTTAATTTCTTTATTCAGGTTCTTAAAAGCAGCTTTCCGTTCGGCTAGCTGCTGTTTAGGAGTTTTTTGAGTTTTTGTCGTGTTATTATCTACAATTTTAGTTGTATCTGAACTGGAACTGGAACTGGAATCACTACCTGAACCTCCTCCGGAGTCTGATTCAGCTTTTATTTCAGCTCTTACTTTTACGCCATCCCCGGCAAGGTCTTTTTCTGCGCTTTTTAGAAAGGATTCCCAAAGAGCTCCCCCGACATCTATTGCTATAGGCAGTGTCCACATTGCAATATTCATTGCAGCAGAATAAATCTCCTGAGCCCGCCTGTCTGATATGGCTTCTTCATTGCCAAGTTCAACATTTAACCTCTGAGACTGCCCTTTTGAGCTATAAAAACTGACATAATCCTGCTCTTTTTTATTAACTACATAATTGTTATCTTTACGCGATACTCCGGCAAGAGTATGCATTACAGGGTCATCTTCACCTTTTTCGTGGAACTCTATTGGGGTTGTTCCCCACAATGCTAAAAAAGCCGTTTTCCCCCCATTACCAGGCATTGACTCATACAGAACAAGGTTCCCATCATTCTGTACGGTAAGATAACGGCATAGCGTATTCCATGTATTTGTCGCAAGAGGAAACTCAGGGAAAAAGTCTGTTCCGTTAATCCAGGGATTAACAAACGGAAGCACAGGATAAGAGGTCTTATCATGGCTTTCTATCGTATACTCTGACTGATAAATTACAAGGTTCCCATCTTCCTGCATGATCATATAAAAAGCTTTGCTGTAATCTGCAAACTCATAAATTTTTTTGCCGTCAAGACTGCTTACCGATAATACAGGTTCTACCAGAGGAAAGCCCCACGCATCCCAGACCGTATAAGGAATATTGTCTATGCGCTGATAAAGACTTAGCTGAAGTGTATGTCTGTTCCAGTTAAGCTCATAAACTCCATTACTGCTGTATAAAGAATCGCCCGGATGCATACTTTCCGGCGCAGTAAGCCTACTCTTGTAAATACCGGCTGACACTTTTGCCGAAATTATTTCTGTTGTCTCAGGATTATCTATAAGGTGCTTTCTCCTGAAAAAATCGGATATATCTGAAAAATACCCATCTCCCGGGGCATCTGTACAACCTACTGCTCCTATCATTTTATAGGTGGAAGCTCCGGGAAAGAAAGTCTTTACTTTGTAAACGGCTGTTTCTAAGGCTGTTAAGGCATCTTCACGCTGCTGGGTGTTTGTTGCTGAAAGGGAATCTTTATTCCCGTTGTCCGCAACATCATCAGCTGTTAATACCGTAGAACCAATATAAAAAATAATTAATAAGAATATTAAATTAAATAAATTAAGTTGCTTCTTCTGATTCATACAATTTCCTTATTTTTTATATTTTATATCACTCTGTTTTCATGCGCCAATCAACTCTCAACTCAATGTCATTGAATTAAGGTTTTTTATGGGAGGCAATGCTATCCTCAGCACGCAAAACTCAGTGTATTGCAGACACAAATTATCCATACAGTATTGCTGATGTATATTTTTTAAAGGCTTCTTTTATTCTTCACTTTCCTGAGAACTAAAGCCAAAATTACTCTTGCCCATAATTTCTTTTATTTCATCTTTAATTTCCGAAGATTCTTCTGAATTTCCACCAATATCAATAGTACCACCGCCTTTTGTCGTCATATGCACATTTGAAACTTTAATACCAGATGTGTATTTTGTCTGACCGCCTGAAACATTCTCCATTTCATGATCTTCTAGTTTATTTTTTTTATTTTTATCATTTCTCATAAAATATCCTCTACTTTGATTTTTATTTTTCAACCAATGCTGTTGAATTAAGGATTTTTTTTGCTCATTCGGACGCTATCAGTAACCAGCGAGAACGCTAGCACTCCAGAGTTTATACTCAACTGCCATGCAAAACGTATTGCTTAATTCAACGATATTGATATATCAACTACTATTAAAAACTAGAAGCTTACTTCTCCATCACTCTTCAAACCATCTATATTTCTTTCAGTGTTAGGAATATCGTTAAAATCAGCAGTCTGATTCTTTTTTACAGTTAAAGTGTTGGGATCATCTGTAATGTCTCTATTTATTTTTTTACCAAATTCATTATCAGGACTAAAAACTCCACCTTTAAATTTATCATCAGAAGATGAAAAAGGAGAACTACTTTTAACTACAGCACCACCTACTACCTCATTCAAAACTGCATCATCTAAACCTTTGTGATCATTATTACCTTTTCTATTCTTACACATTTTAAAATTCCTTTCTTAACACTTTAACTTTCTTTTGATTCGATATAGCTTCCTATGGTATTATTCGTTTTTGCATAAATAATGTGAACTTAATACTATAATAACAGCTTATTTGCTTTTTTAATTATTAAACAATCTTTTAAACACAATAAATGCAACATAAAGATACTTTTACATGAGATCAAGTAGCAATATGATACAATAATATTACAAAGAGAGCTACTCTCTTTCCCCCACTGTAACAAACTTCCCATCCTTGATCTGTTTCAGAACAAGATCCTTACTAAAGAGTTTCTGACTGGTAGCATAAGAATATGGAGCAGGAAAACCAGGCATAAGTTTAGTTTTATGCCATACTTCAGCTATCTTTTCAGATTCAACAGAATCAGCCTTTTTAACTACTTCCGCAAAGGCAAGCAGTGAACCATAACACTGAGCAGCCCATCCATCAGGAATAGTACTAAACTTTTTCTTAAAATCAGCAATAAACTTTTCAACCTTGGGATCCTGAATTGAGGGATCAAAATATGAAACAGTCAAAGTTCCTTCAGTATATTGCAGGTATTCTGGACTAAGCATAGATTTTCCCTCACCTTCAAGTCCTGTAATAAACTGCTGTTTCAATCCAAGTTCCCTGGCAGCTTTTATAATTACAGGGGCGTTATGAGAATATCCAGCAATAATGATGGCATCAAAATCAAACAAAAGTTTCCAGTCTTCAAGGTCATTTCTAAAAAATTTCTCATTACTGTTATATGCAAAATACCTGTGATCTATAATGGAAAATCCTTTATTAAAAGCATAGGCTTCAAGAGCGTCTGCCAACTCAAGTCCATACCCAAAACCTTCAATATTATAGATAATGATACGTGTCATGTTACGTTTTTTTAATGTATCAATAATTTTCTTAGCCTCCCAATAGGTATCAGGACAGGTTTGAAATACAAGATTATACTCTTTGTAGTGAGGGAGTAGTGAGCTTAGCACATCTGTAACAGGAGCCACTGTTAAGACGCCAAAATACTCATATAGCGGTGTTACACTCAAAACACTATTTGCAAAAGAACATACAAACGCAGCAGTAATATTTGGATTATCACCAATCTTTCTTGCTATTTCCTGAGCTTTCACAATTGAGCATTTGTCATCAAACTGTATCAACTTCAGTTTTCTGCCATTAATCCCTCCCCTACTGTTAATATGCTCAGCTGCAAGTTCAAGCCCAGGCCACATATCATACTGAGAATCAAAATACTCCCATGCTCCGGAAGCAGCCACTGTGATAGTATCTAAATCTTCTGATAAAACAGAACGTCTTTCGGCAGCAAAATCCTTAGAATGATCACTGCATCCCGAAAGCAAAATCATAATGGTTAAAATTAGTAATTGTAAAAATATTTTGCTTTTATCCACCAATCTTTTCATCCTATTTTATCTCCTAATAATCTATTTTTTAGCAGAATCCTTGATCCTTTTAAACAATTCAGCTATCAGTTCATCATTTTTTAAAAAAAATACAAGGAACTACCTGTCCGTCGCCTTGTTCCCTATGAGTTGAACTTAAGTTTAATTTTGTAATTATCAAAACTTCAGCAATTAACAATTACGAACTACATCATCTGTCTACTGGCCAACTCATAAAACAATCCTTTCTCATCTTTCATTAATTCATTAAAACTACCACTTTGAATTACCTTTCCTTTATCCAGAACATAAATAACATCTGCATTAATAATTGTGCTTAATCTATGAGCAACAGCAATTCTTGTGACTTTTAAATTTTCAAGACTTTTAGTAACAACAGCCTGTGTTTTATTATCAAGGGCGCTTGTTGCCTCGTCAAAGAACAAAATTTTTGGTGATCTTACTATTGCACGAGCAATGAGAATTCTCTGTGTCTGCCCTCCCGATAGGCCACCTGTCCCTACACCTACAACAGTATGCATTCCCATAGGCATTTCACTTATTTCCTGCGCTACCCCCGCCATTTGAGCGGCTTCCCAGGCTGCTTCAACAGAGAGATTCGTTCCTCCAACAATATTTTCATAAATTGACGCATTAATCAACCTGCTGTTCTGCAATACAACACCAACCTGTTTTCTTAAATCCTTTTTATTAATTTTGGTAAGATCACTGTCAGAATAGTAAACAGACCCATTTTCCGGTATGTCAAAACCAAGCATTATACTCATAAGAGTAGATTTCCCTGAACCTGATGGACCGACAATAGCAACATACTGACCTGGTTTTATTTTCATGCTTACATTATCAATAACAGGGGAAAGCTCGGGAGCATATTTAAACTTTATATTAATAAGATCAATTGATCCGTTAACCTCAGGACAACCTCCTATTGAATCATTAACTTCAGGAACTTCATCTAAAATAGGTTTTGCTCTTTTCAAAATAGGAATCAATGAAACAAATCCCAGAAATGGGGATGTTAAACTTAGAAGAGATGCCTGAAAAGATGAATAAGCTGCTGTAAAAGCCATAAATACTCCAATATTCACATCTTTCACTATGCTTGTACCTACAAGATAGAAAAACACAGCAGTCGTCAAGGCTGGATAAAGGTAAGATACAATTCCCAATCCACTTTGCATCAATCTGGACTTTTTCTGAAGTTTTGCATAATCTGAATAATCATCAATCCAGTTTGCTAAAGCCCTACTTTCGGAAGAAGTCATTCTAAGGTGGACTATCGCAGATATAAACTGAAGTATTCTTCCCTGCATTTTCCCTGAAATATCCAGCATTGGCCGCATAAAAAATCTAGTCACGACAACCCCTGAAACAAGATAAAATACCGCGAAAATAACTGCTGCAAAAAGACCGCATACAGCCATAAGACTGCTATAATAAAAACATAATCCAAGATAAAAAACAGAAAAAATAGCACCAAGAATAGAAGATATTACTGAACTTGAAAATATTGTTCTTAAACTCCTTACAGCAGCACACCTTTGAGCAAGATCACCTGCTAAATATTTTCTATAAAATGGAATAGGCAATGTAAACAGCCTATCAAGAAGAGCAGCTTCAAGAGAAGAATCAATCTTACTTGTATAACGCAGCATGATAAGTGATCTGGTCATAGAAAAAAGTACACCTGCAATAGCTGTTGCTGTAAGAATAACAGCTATCTGTTTAAGCTGGAAAATATCACACTTCGGTATTGCATGATTTATTATTTTTTCGGTAAGAATTGGAGTAAGCAGTCCCATAAAGCTTCCCATACAACCAATCATCATTACAAGAGATAATGGTTTAAATATGCCCCTTGAACAGTATTTAATAAGATCTACCGCCTTAAGCTCTCTATGGGGGAGTGGCCTGTAGAAAGTATAGCCAAATTGGCTTATAAGTGAAGCTGAACCTGAATTAAGTTTTACCTCTTTTCCGTCAGAAGCATTTATAACTCGATACCTACTTCCGGAAGCAGATGGAATCAGTGCTACAGGCATCATCCTTTCTCTAAAAAATGCCAATATTGGACCAGAGTCACTTTTCCACCATCCATCAGAAAAAAGTATTTTTCTATATCTAATGTTAGAAGACTCGGCAATTGCGGCAACTGCCTGGTCTAACGTAGAACAGGATGCCGGTATTTCAGTATCATCAAAAGCTATCCCCTGACAGTCACCAACAATTCGGCAGGCCTTAAGAAGAACATTGCCTGATTTTCTATTTTTACCTGTATAAACACTTTTTTTACCTCCTACCAGGTTTTTAATTCTTTCGGCAATATGAGAAATGCAGTTTTTATCAATTTCACTTATATGTTTAAGCGCCTCTTTTTCTTCCGCAATCTTCATTGTAAAACGCTGTTCAATTACATTAAAGAAATAGTTATTAAAAAAATTAAGTTGTCTGGAAAACTCACCCTTTTCAATGAGTTCGAGTGTAATTTTAACATTATAAACCAATTCTTTGTCAGCAGCAGACCATACATTTCCAGTTAAAGGAAAAAAATACTGAGGACCAAGACTCAGAAGAGGAACACAGCCGAAGACATTTGTTTCGTGATCAATCCTCTTTATCTGAATCCAACTTACTTTTTCAGGAGAATAAATAATTTGTTTCTCCGGCAACGTCTGTTCGAAACCCGAAACTAAAATTTTACCTACAGCAGGCAGTGAAGGGTATTTTATTGTTTTTAAAAGTAGTGATATCCATTTGTCATAGCAGATTGCAATTTCTTCTTTGGATAGTTTTGAATTCCCTCTATAAAAGCTATCCATCTCAACAGTAATAATTTCAGTGTCTGATTCAGGAACAGCCATCAACATAATCTGTTCTTTAAAACAGCTGAAAAGCATATTTGAACATAATACAGTAGTTAGAAAATTTCGTCTTCCCGGCACTCCTTCATCATTAACTGAAGTATAATAGAGATTAAGACTTCCCTTTTTTATGAAATAGCATAATCCAGTGTCATTAAGAAATAGCGGGGAATTTGCACCGATCTTTTTTTTGCGGCCAATGCTTTCCAACACTTTAATTGTTTGAGTACAGATTGTATGACTGTTTTTCATTAAAAACTAAATATCCTTTACATATCTTATATTGTGTTAGATAACACAACAATCACCAATCTTATTCTCCGATTCTTTCATATCATCTGAAGAATCACAATTAATTTTTACTACCTGTCCGTCAGGACAAAGAACTTGATAACAATAACTATTTTCTTTTTTCTTTTTAGCTAACTGTAATTCAGTATTGTATTCTTTATTAGAACAAGACTGAAAATCTCCATTATGATAATTATAACAGCCATTATATATTTTACCTTTTTGATCAAAGAAGCCAGCTCCGCCACTTACCTCTTTGCATTCTTCATCTGATAACATACCTTCAGTATTTTTTACTTTTTCTTTATTCATGTTAAAATCCTTTCACTGTTATGTGACAACATTTTGAAAAGCAACAAATTATTCCAAATAATTTTACTTGAGGTAATTGCAAAGCGCTGGGTATTTCGGTTTTGCCTGAGCAAAACCCTCCAGTATTGATTTCAAAGCGAAGAGAAACACTCCATCGTTTCCGTTTCCAGCGTGCATTTTGCAATCAGCTCACTTGTCTAAAAATTTATTTTCCTTCACCTGTTTCAAACAAATCTTATGTCCATAAAATATTATTTTGAGGGTTCATCGGTTCCAGTCTTTTTATCCTTATCCTTCACGACATACGAATCAGTTCGTAGTAGTAGCCTTTCTGTTCAAACAATTCTTCATGTGTTCCACGCTGAATAATTTTTCCCTTATCCATAACAATTATTTCATCACAGTCTCTGATAGTGCTAAGCCTATGCGCAATTATCAGAGCTGTAATACCTCTTCTTCTAATATTTTGGTCAATAATTTTTTCAGTAGGCGGATCCAGTGCGCTCGTAGCTTCATCCATTACAAGAACTGTAGGATTACCGACAAGCGCTCTTGCTATTTCAAGTCGCTGCCTCTGTCCACCACTGAAGTTGGAACCACCTTCATTAACACTGCTTTCATAACCACCTGCTCGAGTTGAAATCTCCTGATGTATAGCCGCATCTTTACATGCTCGAATTATATGTTCCTCATTGACTCCATCATTCCACATAGTAAGATTATCCTTGACACTGCCATCAAATATAAAAATATCCTGATCAACAAAAGCTATTGAATTTGACAGATATTCCTTCATATATTCATTTCTTTTGCAATTATCAAAAAGAATCTCTCCTTCCCAAGGTTGATAAAGTCCAGCTACAAGTTTTGCCACAGTTGATTTTCCTGAACCTGATCCACCTACCAGAGCAACTCTCTGTCCAGGAGTTAATTTGAGGTTAAAATCTGTAATAAGAGATTCTTCAAGCTTTGAATATCCAAAAGTTAAGTTCTTAAGTTCCAGAAAACCATCAAGTTTAGGTTTTGTTACGTCTGCCTTCTGCTCTTTAACAGTAAACTGTACGTCCTCCTTATAAGCCAGAACATCATCAAGTCTCATTAAATCTCCCTTCATTTCCTGAATTTGAGCGCCAAGTCCAACCAGACTGCTTATAGGTCCGGTAAAACTGCCCATCATGGCTCTGAACGCAACCAACATACCGATAGTAAACCACCCATCAATGATCTGAAAAGCGCCGAGCACAAGAATTAAAATACTGTTTAATGAAGCAAGAAGAGATGGAATAGATGAGAACATAATAGAGATTCGACTCATTTTCTGACCGGAATTAACTGCATTTGCCTGAAGGCCATATAGTCTTGACATATAATCAGTTTCAACACCTGAAGATCTAAGAGTCTGTATTATCTGCAGTCCGTTCATCATTGCCCCGGTATATTTACCGCTGTTCTGTCTTAACGTCATACTGAGAACAGCAATAACTTTGCCAATGATTTTGAGAGCAATGATATTTAACAGGCACACTGCTATGCCAACAATTGTCAATGTCAAATTGTATTGAATAAGCACTATACCATAAAATACAATCATTATCAGATTTAATGAATGCATAGCAATACCACCTGTCAAAAGTGAGGTAACCTGGTGATTGAGCTCCACTCTGCTCATGATATCACCTGACGAACGCTGATTAAAAAACTCTATCGGAAGCTTAAAAAGATGTTCAAGGAACTGCGTAGCAGTAGTGATTCCTAGCCTGGTTTCCAGGCGAATCAAAGTTAGCTGCTGCAATAAATCAATCCCCAAACCTAAGGTAGCAGTAAAAATAAGTGCAGTAAGAATCGGCCTTACCCATGAATGCAGTCCTTCAATAAGTACATCTTCATAGAAAATTTTAGAAATTGTAGGTCTGATTATATTAGGAACAACAAGAAGAACTCCGGCAAATATTAGAAATAAAATTTCTGCTTTGTAATTTTTTACTCTCGGCAGTAAAGAACGTAGAACACCGGACTTTTTACCGCCTCTTACAAAGTTTTCACCTAATGAAAAACTAAGTGCAATCCCGGTAAACGACCTGTCAAATTCTTCAAGATCAACAGTCTGAGGTCCAAGCGCCGGGTCATTGATAAAATATTTTTTTGAACTCCATCCCTTCAGGACAACAAAATGATTGAAATTCCAGTGAATAATCATAGGTAGCGGCAGATCTTTAATAGTATCAGGTTCACGTCTATACCCCTCCGCCTCAAGTCCATAATTTCTAGCAGCTTTAAGCATATTTAATGCCTTACTTCCATCTCTCGAAACTCCACACTTTTCTCTAACTTCTTCAAGAGGCACTCTTTTGCCAAAATACTCAAGTATCATACGAAGAGAAGCTGCTCCGCACTCAACAGCTTCCAACTGCAGAGTTACCGGAACTTTTAACTTTTTCTTATTATTTTTTCTAGTAAACACAAATTTTCTCTTAACGATATTATATCCAAAACAAAATAGTTTTCGAAAAATTAAGCAATTATTCGAGTTATGTTATTGCTGAAAAAATGTAAAAACAAAAATACCTTTGGTATAATGCTTAAATAATTTTTTATTTAATGATCTTATTATTTTAATGATTTAGTTTTCAGGTGATCCTGTGATTTGAAGTTTTTTAAATCACTCTAAATCTGCAAATCTTTCTATAGCCAAATCACTCAATCCCCTAGAAGGTACTTTTTTACAAATGGGAAAACGTATGATATAGGTGCCAATTCTTTAACGGAAACTGAAATATGGCATAAATTGCCAGGTCCAATTAAAAATGACGGTCCATCCGATGAAGTCCATTCATATCCGCTTTTATTAGTAATTGAGGGAATTAAACTTATAACCGCTCTGTATGGAGCTCCTTCTTTTGAAAGCTCTTTTACAAGCTCTGCATTATCAAGCTCAGACATCATTGTTTCTGAATTTACCGGATACTCTGATATATCTGTTACAACTCCTCTAATGCTGCCATATCTCTGTGGTTTAGCAATAGTCGGAGAAACATTTGCCTCCATCATAACTTTTACCTTTTTCCCCTGGTCAGGTGATAAATAAGCCAGTACTTCTACATTCTGTTCCCTTCCTGTCTCAACAATACTCATAAGCGGTGAACCATTCCGTACATTATCTCCAGGTCTAACCTCCACTGAAAGCACTCTTCCACTGATAGGAGAATATACTATAGAAGATTCAACATGCATTTGTAAAAGTGAATTCTGGCGATTCACCAAGTTATAAATTTTCAGTTCTTTAGTAAGTTTGCTATATTGCTTCTCATAATCGACCATAAAAGACTCATACGGTAGGTTAGCCAACCTAGTCTGATTATCCGTAAGCTTGACTTCTGCTTCAATAAGCTGCTGCAAAAATCTTATATAATTCACATGAGAAATTGCTTTATCCTTATCCAGTTTCTTATATATATCAGTTATTCCTTTGATCAAATTTAAATTTTTCTGTGTCTTTTCAATTATTCCATGATATTCTTTCTGAATTTTTTCAATACTTGCTAAGTGTATTTTTTTCTTATCTTTATCTAATTCTGCTATCTCTTCGGCTTCTCTTCTTAAATAGCGCAGATTATCCTTGTTTGTCCTTATGTTTTCTAGAGTCTGAACCTGGACAATTACAGCGAGCGGCTGTCCTTTAATAACCACATCGCCTTCTTTTACATTTACCGTGCTCAAATAGCCTATACCAAGCGCCTGTACCTGCCTTATTCCGCCGCTTCTTACAATCAAACCTGATCCTGTTACTTCTTTAGGGATCCTGCCGAATATCCCCCAAATTATAATAACAGCTATTATTATTGCAATACCGATAAGAGAAAGCCAATATCCCGGAGAACTAAATGACATAAGGTTATCAAGCTGATCAGGAGATGAAAGATACTCCAAAGCTTTTTTACGATATAAATTCTTCATATAATTCAGTCTCCAGTTCACCTATATTTACTTCAGTTACTGTTGCTTTATTTCCTGTATTTTACCATTATAATATTTTACTGTTTCATTTTCACCAAATATTCGACTTAATTGAAACATTAGAATTTTAATTGCATAAAAAAATCAAACGTTCAATTATTCTAATGTTCAACGTTTGCCATTAAACCCAGATTGTGTGATTGAATGCTAAATAGCTTGGTAATGCTTTGCTTATCAGACTGTTAAGAAACTCCAACGCGTACATATTTTGTACTTTTAAGAACTTTATAACAATATGAAATGTAAATGATTGCTGAAATATAAAGCATTCAAACGCATTATCTGGGTTAAACTATTCTCTCAATAAATAATCACGGCTTAAGAGTTAAGTAAATAAAACCAGTATACAATGCCAGTTCCTATCCAACAGATCCATCTTCCTACAGGACCTAAGTACCTTTAACTGCTCCTCCTGTTACTAACCCAAGAAGTATATAGTTTGTATAACTTTATCCTTTTTAAATAAAAAAGTATTTAATATTTTACCCTTTATGATAAAATATTAGCATCATAGAGATACACAACATAACAATTATGTAACAGATTGATACAATGTTTTATCCTGAAAAATTTAAAAATTTGAGAATAAGTAAGAAAATCACTCAACAAGAGCTTGCCATTGCTCTTGGAATGAAAAGGTTATCCATTATACGCTGGGAAAAGAAGCAGACAACCCCATCAGAATGTGATATCAGGACTGCTGCGCTGTACATGGATATCTCTGTTTCAGAGATATCTGATCTCAAAGATTTTAAACACCTAAAAAAAAGCTATGCAACAAATATTGCTGAACTGAACACGCTCCTACAAAAAATTGATAGTGATATTCCACAATCTGTCAAAAAGATGTTTCATGACTTAAAAAAAATGCTTTTATCCAAGGACGAACAGTTAACCCTGTATAGGCGAGAAAAAAACAAAACTGATTTTATTATGCAAAATCTACCATTTATAATTTACACAAAAAATTCAGAAGACTTAAGATATAAATATGTAAATGATGCTTTTTTAACTCTTCTACCAATTACTGAATCTCAGTCTAGTGTAATAGGTAATATCTCTTCATACTTTTTTGGGCTAAAAGATTATGAACAAGTTCTTTCATTAGAAAAAAAAGTAATATATCAAAAACATATGCAAAAAGAAATTTTGCCAATCCCTGGAAGCAATGGAAAACGAACAGGAGAATTTAACATAGTCCCTATTCTTGAAGGAGGCAAAGTCACTGAAATCTGCTGCACTGTTCAGGATGTAACAGATGAATATAAAGAAGAAAAAGCAAGACTTGAACTTGAAAAAGCTGTTAACAAATTAAACGATTTTGTATGGATTGCTTATAGAGATAATCCTAAGAATATTGCTGAAAATCCGAAATTTACTTTTATAAGTGACAGTTGTTATAATCATTGGGGAATAGAAAAAGGCCCTCTTATAAGAGGTGAAAGAAAATTATTTATTCATGTTCACCCAGAAGATAAGGAAGAAGTTGAAAAATGGTATTATTCAACTTCATACCCTAAAAAGAAAGAATTTCGTTTTTTAATAAACAATAAAGTTAAATATGCTTTAATGCAGTCTTTTAACGATGGCAACATATTCTGGGGTACTATGACAGATATCACTGAAATTAGATTACTGGAGAAAAAGAGATTAGCACTTGAAAATGCCGTTAATCGTTTAAATGTTCTAATTTGGATAGGCTATAGAGAAAATCCTGAAAAGTTAGATGATCCAATTGAATACTCATATATTAGTGATAGCTGTGAAAAGTATTGGGGGATTCCCAAAGAACCTCTTTTAAAGGGAGAAAAAATCCTTTCCAGTTATATACATCCTGATGATCAGAGAAGAATGAAACAATGGTATGCATCTTATGAACCAGGAAAGGCTGAATGTCGTGTTTTAATTAATGGTAAAATAAAAAACATATCACTTCAGATTTTCAGAGAGGGAAAGATTGTTTGGGGAATTGTTGCTGATATATCAAAAAACTACTAAAACAAAAAAAAGATAACAATTGATAACTAAATCAGCCAAAAACAACTTAACCATAGAAAATATAGGAACAGTGTGTTCGAGAGATTGTTATGATACATGCTCCCTAAAAGCAGTAATAGATAAATCTCGGCAGAAAATTATATCATTGAAACCAGATACAACAAACCCGATCACACAAAACTTTCTGTGTCCAAGGGGAATCAAAGATTTAAAGCGATTACAGATAAATCGAATTAATCACCCTTTTCTAAAAAAAGAAGGAAATATTGAAAAAATAAGCTGGGAAAAAAGCTTTTCATTAATCGCAAATAAAATACAGCAAACAATAAAAGAATATGGCCCCGACTCAATACTATCACTCTATTTTGCAGGAAATCAGGGCTTATTATCAAGCATTTATCCTCAGAGAATCTGGAATGCAATAGGCGCAACACAAACTGATTGTTCATTATGCACATCTTCCGGACATGCTGCACTAAATCTACATTATGGCGAAAGCTATGGACTACAACCATTAGAACTCCTAAAACAAAAACTTATTGTCTTTTGGGGTTTTAATGCTGCAGTATGCTCTCCACACATCTGGGCATTGGCAAAAAAAGCCAAAAAAGAAAATAACGCAAAAATTATTGTTATCGATCCAATTAAAACACAAACAGCAAAGCAGGCTGATATCTGGACTCAAATAGCCCCTGCCCATGATAAACACCTAGCTTATTGCATCATAAACAGCTTAATAAATAAAAAGACAATTAACACTAATTTTATTCAAAACTGGACAACCGGCTTTGAGTCACTAAAAGCAAAAGCTAAAGACTGGACTTTAGATAAAACTTCAAAATATACTGGAATTAGTCAAGATAATATAAAGCTAATAACCGACTGCTATTCTCATACAAAGCCAAGTGCAACTATGATTGGTATCGGACTGCAAAAATCAAAAAATGGAGGAGATGCTGTTTGCACAATTTCATTTATACCAACAGTTTTAGGATATCATAGAAATTTTTTCTATAGCAACAGCAATGCTTACAGTGTTGATTATTCTTATATTACCGGTGCATCTTTAACAAAAAGAAATATCCAAGTAGTCAATCAGGTTAGTTTAGCAGAAAAGGTTAAAGAAAATAGGTTTAAACTTATATATATAAACTGCATGAATCCAGCAAGAACTTTACCTAACTCTAAAATTTTTAGTGACGCAATAAAACAAAACAATATTTTTACAGTAGTACACGATACTCACTGGACTGCAACTGCAAAATTGGCAAGCCTCGTTTTGCCTGCACCAACCTATCTTGAAAAGGATGATCTTATACTTCCATGGTCTCACAACTATATCAGATGCTCAAAGAGAATAATTAAACCTATTACTGATAGTAGAAGTGAAATTTATGTAATGCAGAAAATTGCTAAAACACTTAATCTAAATGAACAATGGCTATATAAACTCCCATGGAATGAAATAAAACCTGCACTAAAAAATTCTTTATCAAACAATGAGTTTGAAGAGCTGTTAGCGGGAAAAGCATTACAACTTAAGCTCAAACCTAAATGTTATTATCCTACATCTTCAGGAAAAATAAACTTAAATCAATTTGAAGATAATACTGAAGAAACCAAGCCGGACAATTATAAAAATAAAGTCTTTATACTTTTATCAAGTTCTACATCGAAATACACAAGTACACAATTTCAGGACATTTACGGAAAGATACCTTCAATTGTTATTATCAATTCAGCAGATGCTATTGATCTGGATATCAGCAACAATGAAATTATTATACTTTCAAATAAATATGGAACTGTTAAGTTGCAGGCAAAAATATCAGATAAAATTATTAAAGGAGTTTTATGGACTCCCAGGCAAGGGGAAGACTTAACAGGTGTTCCAGTTAATTCAATAATGATTCCTATCCCACAAAATGTAGGAAATGGCTCCTCCTTTAACTCAACTACTGTAAATCTACATAAACAAGTTCTTTAAAACAAAAAATATAACTCTTCTCTATCTTCAAGTAAGTAGTTTACCCTCGTTTAAAAAAGCTGAAAAAGTATCTAAACTAATTAGATTTTTTTAATACTGAGTATATTTTTCTCGTTTATTGTTTTCATATTATTTTATAGATAAGAATTTAGGAAAGGCAGGTGTATAAAACTGTAATGACAAAAGAATATGTTGTAGAAATTTATAATGAACTCCACAAAATCCCCGAAACAGCATTTAATGAATTCAAAACTACAAATCTAATTGCAGATGAACTCGAAAAATTAGGTTATAAATACGACAGAGTAAATCCAACCGGTATAGTTGCTACTTTAGATAGCGGAAAACCAGGTCCTGCCTTTGGATTAAGGGCCGATATTGATGCTTTACCATATATCATAGATAATAAACATATCAATATGCACACATGCGGCCATGATGCTCATACGGCAATGGTTCTGGCTACAGCTAAAGAGATTAAAGAATCTGGCGGTATAAAAAAAGGTAAACTTTTTTTAGTTTTTCAACCTGCTGAAGAAGAACTTGGAGGAGCTGAAGCAGTAATAAACAGTGGATATATCGATACCTTGGAAGAACTTGTCGGAATACACCTTCGCCCGATTCAGGAAGCATCTTTTGGAGAAGCAACTCCTGCATTAATGCATGGCGGTGGATGTGCTTTAAATGTTATTGTTAAAGGTATAGCTGCCCATGGAGCAAGGCCTCACTTAGGTATAAGTTCAATTGATGCTGCAATATCAGCAGTAAATGCAGTAAACGCAATCAGAGTTGACCCGAATATTGCTCATTCAATAAAAGTAACAAAGATTCAAACTGAAGGCTCTGCAGGAAATATTATACCTGATACAACAAATATGGTTTTCGACATAAGAGCACAAACAAATACTATTTTCGACAAGCTCTTAGAAAAAGCTAAAACAGCGATTATTCACTCAGCACAAGCTTTTGGCGCTACAGTAGAAATTTCACAGGATGGAACACCAGCTGCAGACTATAATGAAGAATTAGTACAGGACACAGCAAAAGCAATAGAGAATGTTCTTGGATCATCGCTTCCGCCTCTTATAACCCCTGGTTGTGAAGATTTTCATTTTTTCAGTATAAATAAAAGAATAAAGACAGCTTACATAGGTCTAGGATCAGACTTAAAACCAGGACTTCATCATCCTGAGATGACTTTTAACTTAAACTCTCTGGTTGATGGAAAGGATATTTTAAAAGAATTAGTCTTTTTAAAACTAAACTAAAAAATAAGCAGAATAATTATTGGGAATTGAAGTAATTTAATTCCGCAGCAGCAAGATTTTACTCATTCCCAATTCAACAATCCTCCCCCTTTGCTAATCATAAGAGTATATAAGAGTAAATGAATTTGAAAACATTAATTTATGATTAGCATGACTTACACTTACATATTTTATACTACATTAAATTAGATATTGAATCGGATCATATTGGGTTTTACAATTATATCTATTGATATTCTTTTATATATTCAATATAATTAGCATAGTTGTTATGCATCAAAGATGAAGGTTTAATATGATTTTACCAGTATTAATTGAATATTGGGAATTTAACAATCAACAATAATCATATCTTTTCCTCATTATAATTTTTAATTTAAAAAACAACTAATTAAAAATCATGCATATTGACCTGTATAAATCTGTTCATTCAAAACATACATATATTTAATGGCAGGAAATATATATGAAAGAAACCAATGAATCTTCAAAAAAGTGCGAAATAAACCTAAAAAATATTAAAAAAACATATGTAATGGGAGAAGTCAAAGTACCTGTACTCCATGGTATTGATCTTGAAATTTACAAGGGTGAAATAACAGTTATTTTAGGAGCCTCAGGTTCTGGGAAAACAACACTTCTAAACATAATCGGAGGAATAGAAAATCCAACAGAAGGAGAAATCTGGTTTGGTAACAAAAATCTAGCAAAATTGAATGACAAAGAATTAACCTTATATAGAAGGAATAATATAGGATTTGTTTTTCAGTTTTATAACCTTATTCCAACACTATCCTCAAAAGAAAACGTAGAAGTTTCAACTCAAATATCTGCAAACCCTATGGAGCCGCTTGAAGCTCTCAAACTGGTAGATATGGAAGAAAGAGCTAATCACTTTCCTTCTCAAATGTCCGGCGGTCAGCAGCAGAGAGTTTCTATAGCAAGAGCTTTAGCAAAGAACCCAACATTTATGTTATGTGATGAACCTACAGGAGCTCTTGATTTTAAAACTGGACAACTTGTTCTTGAAACCCTGGTCGATTTGAATAAAAAACTGGGAACAACCATCGTAATAATAACGCACTGCGGCCCACTTGCAGATTTAGCTCACCGTGTAGTTCATTTAGGAAGCGGCTTGATTCAGGAAGTAATAGCAAATAAAACAAGACGGGAAGTTAAGGAGATTGTCTGGTGAGTTCTGTATTAAACAAAAAACTCAGAAGAGATTTACTAAGACAAAAAGGAATGCTTATTGCTGTTATTGCTATAATTGCTGTCGGAGTAAGTTTTCTTGTAGGAATGGCTGGCACTTTCAACAATCTCACTAATGCAAAAATAAGCTATTACTCAAAATGCAATATTGCTGACTTCTGGGTCGTATTAAAAAAGGCTCCTAATTCATCAATAGAAAAAATTTCTAAAATTGAAGGTATTGCAGGGATTAGAAAACGAATTTTATTTCCTGTTGTAGTAGATATTGAAGGTGTTGACTCTCCTTTAAGCGGAACTGTAATATCTATGCCGGCAAAAAGAGCAAGTGTAATTAACAATCTTGTAATGCTGAAAGGAACTTATTTTACCGAAGATAAAAAAAACGAAATAATTGTTTCAAAAAAATTTGCCGAAAAAAGAAATATTGCTCCTGGCGATTTTATAAGCTTAATAATGAACGGCCAAAAGAAAAAACTTTTTGTTGTCGGGATTGGTATCAGTAGTGAATATGTTTACATGGTCCCCCCGGGCAGCATTGCTCCAAATCCTGCTGAATATGGAGTTTTCTGGATAAAAAAAGAATTTGCCGAAGATACATTTGGATTTAATGGTGCTTATAATAATTTGGTTGGTTTATTATCACCTAAATCTCAAAAACATCCTAATTATGTTTTAGATCAGATTACTGAAGATTTAAAGCCTTATGGTGTTTTCACAAGCTGTACTCTTGCAAAACAACCTTCAAATATGGAATTATGTGCAGAACTTGGAGCATTACAGATTTTCTCAATTCTTTTGCCTGTATTGTTTTTAGGTGTTGCAGCATTAATTTTAAACGTTGTCATGTTAAGAACAACAGAGCAGCAGCGTATAATAATCGGTACATTAAAAGCACTTGGAGTTTCTAATAATCAGATACTATGGTTCTTTACAAAATATAGCCTAATAGTTGGAATTACAGGTGGTGTAATAGGGTGTTTTATAGGATACTGGCTTGCTGCCGGTCTTACATTCATGTATCAGGCTTTCTTTACTTTCCCGGAACTTAACAATCTATTTTACCCGTCCATAATGTTAACAGGCTTAATTATATCAGTTGTCTTTGCAATATTAGGATCTATCCGAGGTGTTAAAGCTATGATCAGACTTAACCCTGCGGAAGCAATGCACCCACCACCACCTCAAACAGGAGGAAAAATTCTTTTTGAAAGATGGACCTGGCTATGGAAAAGACTTGATTTTCGTTGGCAGATTGTCTTAAGAAGTATTTTTAGGAATAAAGGACGCAGTTTAATAGGAGTTCTTTGTGCTGCCATGGGAGCCTCTCTTGTGTTTATGGCACTTGCTATGGCTAATTCAATAAGCTATATGGTATACTTCCAGTTCAGAAATGTCATTCACAGCAACTATACACTAAATTTACGGGATGAAGTTGATTATGGAGCATATTATGAAGCCAAACGACTTCCAGGAATAACACATGCTGAACCTGAGCTTGAAGTCAGATGTAATTTTAAAAATGGGTCATATCACAAAAAAGGTTCAATAATAGGCCTAATTGAAAATCAAAAACTAATAACTCCATGCGACATTAATGGAAAAAAAGTTGAAGTTCCGCTTACAGGCCTGTTAATGACTAAAAGGCTGGCCGAACAATTACATCTTAAAGCTGGTGATTTTGTAGAATTTACCCCGATAAAAGGACTTAAAAAAAATCACAAAGTCCATGTTGCTGATATAATAGATAGTACTTTTGGACTATCTGTCTATGCAAACTTTAAATATTTAAATAATCTGATTTCTGAAGAGGGAGCAATCTCCAGAGTCCAATTAAAAGGTAGACAGACGCAGGAACAACAAAAAGCATTACTTAAACAGGTAAAGAAATATCCTAAACTGGCATCTCTTTCAAACATCAAAGAAGATGAAGAATTAATGCAGCAGTCATTTGTACAAAATATGAACACAATGATTTATACAATGATACTTTTTGCTGCCGTTATTTTCCTTGGTTCAATACTAAACTCATCTCTAATCTCAATATCAGAAAGACAAATGGAAATAGCTACATTTAGAGTATTGGGCTACACACCACTTGAAATAGGCAAGATTTTTTTAAGAGAAACATTAATTGTCAACATTGTAGGCTCTATCATAGGTATCCCTGTAGGATATATGTTTAATTACTGGACTTCTTTAATGTATCAAAACGACATGTTTTCAATGCCATGCTATGTTGAATTTTCATCCTATGTCTGGACAATTGTTCTAGCAATTATTTTTATTCTGATTGCATATGTTATAACTCAACGAACAATATCTAAAATGGTATGGCTTGATTCACTAAATGTTAAAGCCTAATGAACTTTGAAATTTGAAAAATTATTAGATTATTAAATCATTAAATTTATTACATGGAGGAAGTATGAAAAAAATAAAATGGATTATCGGTATTGTAATAATAATACTGATAGTAGCCTGTATCATCTACTCAAAAATGCAGGGTATTCCAGTTTTAGCAGCAAAAGTAGAAAAAGGTAAGGTATGTGAATATGTTGAAGAAAGAGCTGTAACATCACTCCCTAAGACATTCAAAATTACTATGCCTCTTTCCGGCAGAATAATGCCAATCGAACTAAAACCAGGCACATTAGTAAAAAAAGGTCAACTCATAGCAAAAATGGATGATACGGAGCTGAAAAGCAAAATAGAAGAAATAACTGCCCGAATAGATGCCATTAAAGGACAAATTACAATCAATGAGTATAATGCCATAGAAGATACAGCATTACAGGAATCTACAAAGTGGATAAAAACGATGGGAAATCTTGTCAAAGTTTCAGAAAAGAAGGTTGAGGCAAGCGAAAGCGTTTATAAATATGCAGTTGACTACGAAGAAGCAATAGTTGGCAGTGGTCAGGCAGTTAGCAGAATAAAAGACAGTAAAGCTAAGACTGACGCTGCAGTAGCAAAAGTAAATGCTGAATCAGCTCGTATAATGTATAATGCTGTCGCTATTATTGATTCGATTTTTAAGCTGGCACCAGTTTATATAAACGAATATATCAACATCAAAAAACTTAATAGACATATTTTAGAAAGCCAACTGGCTGAAGCACAGGCAACATTAAAAGAAGTACAATACAACTTAGACTTAAGTGAAATTAAAAGTCCTATTGATGGTATCGTTCTTAATAAATATGTTTCAAATTACCGTTTTTTACCTGCCGGTACGCTTCTGATAGAGCTTGGGAATCTTAATAATCTAGAAGTTACATCAAATATTCTTTCAGAAGAAGCCATTAATATTTCTTCAGGAGATAATGTCGAAATTTTTGGAGCAGCAATTGGAGATTTGCCTATTATTGGCAAAGTACAAAGAGTAGATCCAAAAGGTTTTACAAAATTATCGTCTTTGGGAGTTGAACAGCAACGTGTTCATGTAAAAATATTATTTGATAAGAAAAGCCTGGAAACTCTTAAAAAATCAAATAAAAAATTGGGAGATGGTTTCAGACTTCAGGTCAAAGTTTATACCGCTGAAAAAAATAATGTTATTAAAGTTCCCAGAACAGCACTTTTCAAAAGTAATGATGGAAAATGGAAAGTATATGTTATTAAAGACAATAAAGCATATGAAAAAGTACTTGAAATTGGTTTAATAAATGACAATAGCGTTGAAGTTGTCAAAGGATTAAATACTGGTGACGAAGTTATTCTTGCACCATCAAATACTATTGTAAACGGCACAAGGGTTAGCTATAAAGGCTAACAATTAAGTAATATACCGAAGGTATTTTAGTTTTTGGCTATATACAATAAATCCCAACTCGGTTTTTAGTTGGATTTTTCGAAAACTCAACCGTTTTTGGTATATACTATATTCAAAAAGGAACAATTGGATAAACCATTTTCCAATTGTTCCTTTTAATATTTATATCATGAAGAATTAATGATTTTTGGGGATATCAAAAGATACAAAAGAACCTGATTTTTCCGAAACCTTCTTCCAGGATTTCACATCAAACTCTATAACAAAAATTCCACATGTAGGAATGTTATCAATTTCAACTTCATTTAATAAGTTAGCTAGATTTGTCATTCCCGGATTATGCCCAAACAAAACGACTGTATCCAGTTGGTCATCAAGATTATTAATAATTTCTATCAATTCATAGGTCGTAGCATCATAAACATCATCCTCTAACACAACTCTATCTATTGAAAAACCAATTTTATCCACAATAATTTCTGCCGTTTCCTGAGCTCTTCGTGCCGGACTCGTTATTACCATATCAGGTTTTAGAGATGCTTTTTTTAAAATCTTACCCATAGTTGCTGCATCTTTAAGCCCTCTTTTACTTAAAGGTCTTTCAAAATCTTCCAATCCAGGATTCTTCCAACTAGACTTTGCATGTCTTATTAAATATAATTTCTTCATTTTACTTTTTTGTTTGTAATACCTCATTTTATTTTTAAATATGAATCATAAAGCTACATAAATATATTTTAGCCTAAACTTCAAACTCTATCAATAGCTAAAACATAACTACAATAATAACCCACCTATTTTAAAAGGAATAAAGAAAACCAAGTAATACTACAATGCCCCTTAAGCTTTTAATCATTCAGAAAAATAGGACTCGGAATATAACATAAAGTTATAAAGTATCAAGCTTCTATATATTCTTTTTATTTTTCAACTGGAAATAGTTCTTTATAATGCATAAAATATGTTACATATAGTTATAATCAATTTTAAATATTATTGTTACAGGAGCAGAAAATGGGATTAATGAATTGGATAAAAGGCCAGTTAATCGATATCATTGAGTGGCTTGACGAAACTCAGGATACAATGGTTTATCGTTTTGAACGATACGATAATGAAATTAAATATAAGGCAAAATTAGTAGTAAGAGAATCACAAGTTGCAGTATTTATAAATGAAGGTCAACTAGCAGATGTATTCACACCGGGAACCTATACCCTTGAAACAAAAAACTTACCTATCTTAGCCGACTTAAAAGGTTGGTATTACGGTTTTGAAAGTCCATTTAAAGCTGAAGTTTACTTTGTTAATACCAAACAGTTCACAGATCTTAAATGGGGTACAAAAAATCCTATTATGTTAAGAGATAAAGAGTTTGGCCCAGTTAGACTGAGATCTTTCGGAACATATGTTATAAAAGTCGATGATGCAGGTAAATTTATCAAAGAAATTGCCGGTACTAACGGCATCTTTACAACAGACGGAATTATTGACCAACTACGTGATATAGTTGTATCACGTTTTGCAGATACACTTGGAGAAAGTAAAATACCGGTGCTTGATTTAGCTGCAAACTACGATGAACTTGCTCATTTCATTGAAAAGAAAATTGGACCTGAATTTGAAAACTACGGGCTAAAACTCACTAAATTTTTAGTAGAAAATATATCATTACCTCAAACAGTTGAAGAAGCTCTGGATAAACGCTCAAGCATGGGAATAATTGGCAATTTAAACCAATACACTCAATACCAAACAGCCAATGCCATGGAAGAAGCCGCGGGAAACCCGGGAGGCATGGCTGCAGGAGGAATGGGAATGGGTATGGGATTTGCAATGGCAAACCAAATGGGACAATCTATGAATACTCAACAAGCTGAACAAGCAGGAAAAACAACTCCGCCACCACTCCCAACAGAAACAAAATATTACCTTGCTATAGCTGGTCAACAGGCAGGTCCATTTGATACTAATACAATTAAGCAGAAAATAACAGGTAAGGAAATTAACAAGGAAACTCTTGCCTGGAAAGAGGGAATGCAGAACTGGACAAAAATAAATGAAATATTTGAACTTGCTTCACTTTTTAACTCTATCCCCCCACCGATTCCGGAATAAGATCAATAATATTAATAACTTATTAAACTAGGGAAAAATAACATGATCATAAAAGAAAAACTTCAAAAACATTTTTCAAATATTTGCACAATATCACTATTAGCTTCTGTAATTATAATAACAGGCTGTTGTCCTTTTTCTACAAAGAGCAAAGAAGCAGTTTATATTGATTCAGGCAGCAATAGACCATATAGAACGACATACACCACACCTAGGAACATTTACTTTCTTCAACAGGAACTGGAGACGTTTTATAACTCAGGAGGTTATGGCATAGCAATGGATCAGGTAGGGAAAGCTGCAATGAAAGCTTTAATTGAAGCTAAAAACACTCCAGGCAAACTGGCTATTGTGTTTGATATAGATGAAACTTCACTTTCAAACTACAAATATGAAAAACAATATAATTTCGGCTTTAGTGATAAAAGTTGGGACAAATGGGTAAAGTCCTGTGAACGTACTGCAATAAAACCTTCCTTAGCTTTATTCAACCAAGCTAAAAAACAGGGAGTTGCTATTTTCTTCATTACCGGAACAAAAGAAAAAGAAAAACCATATTATGAGAAAAATCTTAAGAAAGTAGGATACTCAGATTGGACAAAGTTAATGATGGAACCAAACGACTCAAATTATGTTATTGCAGAAGACTTTAAAATTAAAGCTCGTAAGAAAATTACAGAAGAAGGATATAGAATTATAATAAATATTGGAGATCAATATAGTGACTTAATTGGTGGATATGCAGATAAAGCGTTTAAATATCCCAACCCTTTCTATTATATCCCTTAATCTCAAATATTTTTGATCTAAGATAAACTAATACTGAATAATGAATTTAAATTCTAAATTCATTATTCAATATTCAAAATTTATTATTTAATCCCCATTTGGGTAGTAATTATTTTATCAAAAAGAGTATCTCCAAAAGTTTTTCTAATAAATACTGCACCCTTTGAATCAGTTCCCACCCTATAACGAATTTTAGGTTTATCTGATGATATTGCATGAACAATAGCATTTGCAACAGGTTCAGGACTTGGAGCCTTACTGTACATTTTAGCAAAAGCTTTCTTAAATGATTCTATCATATTTTTATAAGCAGGTCCACCATCAACAGCTTCTATCTCCGTTAAAGCAACATTATCAAAACCGGTACTAAATACACCAGGTTCAATAACCGAAACTTTAATACCAAACCCTTTGACTTCCATTCTTAATGCATCAGAAATCGCTTCAACTGTATGCTTTGAACCTGCATACCAGGCAAACAAAGGAGATGAAATTTTACCCACAACCGAGCTTATATTGATAACCCTACCTGACCTCTGATTCCTCATATGAGGCAGAACAGCCTGAGTTACTCTAACTAAACCGAATACATTTACCTGAAACTCCTTCATTATGATATCCATACTGGTTGTTTCGACAGGTCCATAGGCAGCATACCCGGCATTATTAATTAAAACATCAATACAGCCCTGTTCCTTAACAATCTGGTCAATTCCGGATTTTACTGAAGCTTCATCTGAAACATCCATTTTAATTGCATACCCTCCTGCCTCAATCAAATCCTGCATTTTCTCTACCCTACGAGCAGCTCCATATACAATATATCCCTTGTCAATTAACATTTGCGCAGTTAACTTTCCAAATCCGGAAGATGCCCCGGTAACTAAAACCACACTTTTATAACTCTTTTTCATCATCAATTCACTTTCTCAATACTATATCAAAGGTTAAATGTTCTCAAAATTACATATAAGAAATTTACAATGTAGAAAACTACATCCTGACTATTTATGGTTCAAGCAGCTTAAATTTATTATTAAAAGCTTTACTGGGCTTCCTAACAGCTTTACAATTGACCAGCTCTGTCAAAATTATTTCCAGGACATGCCAAACTTTTACACCGGAACGAATACAACCTGTTTCTGTCGTGTCTCCTCGCCCACATGCAATATGCATATGAAGTATCGGCTTTCCGGCATCATCCGGAAAAAGAGTGCCAACACCCGCAACTTCATGGACATCTTCAATATTATGAACTACAGGTTCTATCTCTTTTCCTCTGCCCTCCTTTGGGCCAACAATAATTTTACTCCCAGCATCAATACCACCAACTGCAATCATAGAGGCTGCCTTTATTGAATGCTTTTCTGCAAACTCTTCAACTAATTCATGTATCACATCGCCATCTTCAAGTCTAATAACAAAAACTCTTCCCTGCTTTGCTTCAGAATATTTCATAAACTATGCCTATCAAATAGTAAATTTTGATTTTTAGCTACTATACACAAAATAAAATAGCTTTCTCTAGTCAGGCGGTTAGCCTGAAGAAAATTTCAGTAACTCTTCGAGTTAAGTGATTGCTGAAAAAAATTCAAAAACTAAAATTTCCCCGGTATAACACAATTAAAGCATACTAAGTTAATGAACCAAGCATGCTTTATTAAAAGTATAAACTAAATCTCATGTCCAATGGACATATATCAAATTAATCACAAGTAACATCAGGAACAAAGGTCTGATCTGAAATAGGAGGACGAACATAACCTTTAGCTTCTTTTCTAGGAGGAAGTTTAAAAGGTTTAGGAGTTAAATCCTTATAAGGTATTAAGCTCAGTAAATGACTGATACAATTTAATCTTGCCTTCTTTTTATCATCTGCATTAACAACATACCATGGACAATGTTTTGTATCAGTATAAAGGAACATTTGGTCTTTTGCTTTTGAGTATTCTTCCCACATATCGCGTGACTTCAAATCCATCGGACTAAGCTTCCATCGTTTAGTAGGATCATCTATTCTTGATTTAAATCTAACTTCCTGCTCTTCATCACTTACAGAGAACCAATATTTTATCAAAATAACACCTGAACGCATTATCATACGTTCAAACTCAGGGGCTGTTCTTAAAAATTCCTGATATTGAGCATCAGTACAGAATCCCATTACTCTTTCAACACCTGCACGGTTATACCAGCTTCTATCAAACAAGACCATCTCACCTGCTGCTGGAAGATGCGTTACATAACGCTGAAAATACCATTGTGTTTTTTGGCGGTCAGTTGGAGTTCCAAGAGCTCTGACACTACAGATACGAGGATTCAAACTCTCTGTTATTCTTTTTATGACGCCTCCTTTTCCTGCTGCATCCCTTCCTTCAAAAAGAACTACAACTTTAAGACCTTCCTGCTTAATCCATTCCTGCAGTTTTACCAGTTCTATCTGTAGTTTCTCAAGTTTTTTATAATAATATTTTTTATCCAATTTACCTTTTGGATTTAAATGTTTACATTCTTGTGGCTTATTTTCTTTCTTTTTATCTTTCTTGTCTTTTGACATCTCAGCCTCCTTTTATCAATAAAATATATTACTAAAACCATAAGTCCTTTTTTATTATAGGGCTAAACCGAATATTACACAACACTTTTTCTCAATAAACTTCCATGCAATAAACAGCAAAATAAAGAGATTAATTTCATTTTAAAATTTTGAGGAATATCTTGTTTAGACCACGACAAGGAACATAAAATAAAGATAAATCAATAAACATTGATGACTTTAAAATTCCCTTTTTATGAGAAAATTGTTCAAAGCCATAAAAACCATGACTACGTCCAATACCACTTTGTCCTACCCCACCAAAAGGAATTTCGGTATTTACAAAATGCACAAGGCAATTATTAATACACCCACCACCAAACTGAATCTTATTAATTAAAGTTTTTTGGACATTCTCTGATTGAGAAAAAATATAGCAGGCTAAAGGATATTGTGGTAACTTTGATATTATGGCATAAATCTCTGAAAAATCAGTATATTCTAAAATTGGCAATACGGGACCAAAAATCTCCTCTTTCATTACCTCATCATCTAAACTTACATTATTAAGAATTGTTGGAGAAATAAACAGTTCTTCAGGCTTAATTTTCCCTCCGGCAATAACTTTATCAGTATTAATAAGCATAGAAATTCTATTAAGATGATGTTCATTTATAATACGACCATAATCAGGACATTTTGAAACATCGCCTCTATAAATTCTAGAAGTAGATTCTTTAATTTTCTTTATAAATTCTTCTTTAATATCTCTATGAACCAAAACATAATCAGGAGCAATACAGGTCTGACCTGTATTAAAAAACTTACCATAGACAATACGTTTTACTGTAATATCAAGATTGGCATCATGGTGAACAATACATGGACTCTTACCGCCTAACTCCAAAGTAACAGGAGTTAAATGCTCTGCAGCTGCTTTCATTACAATCTTCCCAACCCTTGGACTTCCTGTAAAGAAAATATGATCAAATTTTTGCTTTAAAAGGATTGATGCTTCTTCAACAGCTCCTGGAATATATGCAATATAATCAGGACAGAAAGTTTCTTCTATTAGCTGTTGAGTTACCTGACTTGTTTCACTCGAGAGTTCAGATGTCTTTATTATAGCTGTATTTCCTGCAGCAATAGCTGAAATCAATGGAGAAAAAGTAAGATTTACAGGATAATTATATGGAGAAATTATAAGATTAACACCTAATGGGGAGTATGAAATAAAACTTTTCCCGGGCTGGGCTAACAATGCTGTTTTAGCTCTTCTTGGCTTCATCCATTTTTTTAATTTCTTAATTGTTCCTGAAATCTCATTTTTTATAAAACCCGTTTCTGAAATATAGGCTTCAAATGTAGGTTTTCCTAAATCTTTCTTAAGAGCTTCATGAAAAGCAGGCTGATATTTAGCAAAAGCTTCTTTTAATTTGTTCAAACACTTTAGACGAATTTCATAACTTAAAGTAATTCCAGAATCAAAAAACTTTCTTTGTCTATTTACAATGTCCTGGATATACTCTTCTGTTATCTGACTTTTCATAATAATTCCACCATAATTCAAAAAAAAGAAATACTACCGTATCAAAAACAAATGCCGTAACTATTATCAACATAAAAACAGTTACGACATTAAATTTTCTGCTTCTAACTATTGGCTTTCTTAGGTATCTTTTTAAGAGTTCTTTCAGCAAAAGTAGTAGCACTTTCTCCAGCCAAAGCTTCTTTGCATCCTCGAGTAAAAGACATAAGAAAGAACATTATACCCAACACAATATAGCCTAAAAAGAAGTTTAGAGCAGTAGCCCTTGCTGCACCATGTAAATTCCATAGAAAATACATTCCTCCCTGAATATCTACAGAGTTTACTATTCCAAAGAAAGCAAATATAGCCAGGGCAAAAAGATAAACAGCCGCACGTTTCAACCTCTTATCAATAACCTCAGCTAATAAACCACCCCACAGCATTCCAACAAAAATAAACCCGCTTCCTAAAGCAATCGTTACTAAAGTTTCAGGAAGAGTTGTTCCTATTTTAGTTGTTAGCGATTTTAATTGATCAGTAGGTACAATTGTAGGATTAGTCATTTGGATGGCAATATATCTTGCAATTGATGGGAACATTGCAAAAACAACTGCTGTAAAATGTTTCTTCGGTGTAGCAATAAAAGCCTGAGCAACGATTTCCAAAGATACAAATATAAGTATAGGCGCAAGAACAGCAGTAGGAATAAGGTTTACAAAAAATGAAATATAGCCGAACATCCCTCCAAAAAGAATAAATAAGCCCCCAAGCAGTGTATAACCCTGTCCTGCTCCCATTCTTTTGTATGCAGGTTGCCCAACATAAGCTGTTGTCTGCGAAACACCGCCGCAAAGGCCACCAAGAACTGTTGCAAGTCCATCTATGAGGAGAACACTTTTTGGTTTATAAGGATCACCGGCTTCAGTGGCACTGGCTGTAACATTAATATCACCAATAGTCACGAGAATGGCAAATGGTACTGCAATCGGTAGATATGGTAGAATATTTTCCATCCCTTTTAAGAAATCTAAGTGAGGATAAGGAAAGTTAATATATAGTTTTGCAGAAGGAGCAGCATAAGTAACACTTAATCCTCCACTTAATCCAAGAATATGATATAAAATTGTACCTATAACTATTGCGGCAAAAATACCGGGAATATTTTTAGGCAATCTGATACCGGCAATAAGAGCATAAAAAAGAATTCCAAGAGATACAACACCAACAATAGGCTCTGAAAAAACCTCAATCAGCGGCAGAAAACCTATTAAAGCAATACCTACACCTGCTAGAGATCCTAGTAAACCGGCATTTGGAATTGCATTTCTTAATTTATCAGCAAAAGTTATTGAAGCTATTTTAAACGCCCCGATAAGAACCACACATGCCATTCCGATATACCATGCATTCATACCGGCTTCATGAACAGCCATACCATTGGATTTCATAATTACAAAAGCAGGTCCAATAACAGTTAACGGTAATCCGATAGCAGAAGGTGCATCTAACCCAAGAGGCATCGATGTTATTTTATTTGTTTTGTGCTGTTTATTTAATTTAACGCCAAGAATCGTAAAAAAGAAGTTGCCTACAAACACACCTACAGCTGTTCCTGGAAACATGTAGTTATAAACAATATCAGCAGGATAATCAAAAGTAAAAATCAATATCCCAGCCAAAAATGACAGACAAGCCATATTATCAACAATAAGACTTAGAAAACCATTAATATCCCCTCCTCTAAAAAGTTTAACCTGTGTATCACTTTCTGCCATAGCTTACTCCTTCTTTTTTTTGTTTCATATTTCTTAAGATTTAAATAAACCGTTCACAAAAAGAGTATATAATATTTGAGCTCAAATTACACCATTATTTTTGATAAATAATCCTAAAAATAAAAGCTAATACTATAATTAAATCTATAAATGCTTGAATTAATATTGACAACCATATTTTTACCTGTTTCCAAATCAGTAAAATACGTTATAATCAACTACTGATTATAAACTTATAACATAATGGAGAAAACTATGTTCAAGAAAACTATTTACCTGTTTGTTACAGCAGTTCTACTGTCTGGATTCGCCTCTTTCGCTTCTTCCAAAGCATCAACTGCCAATGGTAAACTTATTTTTGCGTCAACAGTTATTAGGCATGGGGACAGAGCGCCGTATGTATCAATTAAAGCAGACAAGTTAAAATGGAAATGGGGACTTGGCAATCTTACACCTGCAGGAATGTCTCAAGAGGTAATCACAGGCAAATATCTTGGAAAAGAATACATTGATAAATACAAACTTCTTCCTGAATTTTACAACACTTCTCAAGTCAAAATAACTGCTGATACAAGCGACAGGGTAATACAAAGCGTACTATGCGCATTTATTGGGATGTATACAGCCAATTCAGGACCAAAACTAGCAGATGGTCAATACGCTATCACTAGCGGCTTACAGGTTCCTGCGATTCATACAAAAGCATCAAATAAAAACTTATATCTGGATCCAAACGCTGTTTTCCCTGAAATATGGCAATCAATTGAATCTGAAACTTCATGTAAATGTGATAAATATATAAATAAAAATAATGAGCTGAAAAAGGATTTTGCAAAATATACCAAAATATTCGGTCAGGAAGTAACTTCAATATCAGATCTTGTTCCTCTTGGAGACAACATGAATGTAAGAATTATTTATAATAAACCATTCCCAAAAGGTATAATTCAAAAAGATGCAGCAAAACTTGCATATCTATCTAAATGGACAGAAATGGTACAATATAACAACAAACGTATCGGAAACTTTATGACTGGAGCATTGTTAAAACAGATAGCGAATAATATGAATCTTGCAGCAAGCGGAAAAGGAGAGCTAAAGTTTGCTCTTTACGGAGACCATGATAGCAGTCTCCTGGCAATGCTGTCTGCATTGGGCATGACACAGACAGAAGTAAAGAACTATCCAACTTATGCTGGTTTTATTGATTTACAGCTTTTTAAAACTGATAGCAATTATAATGTTGTTGTAAATTATGTAGCCAATAATTGTCAGAAATCTAACAATTATACAGATAAAACCTGTTCAATTGTAACAAGCAAAACTTTCTCCCTCACTGAATTTACAAAAATTGCAGACAATGCTGCTAAATCTCAGTTAAAGGATATTACAGATTTCTACTCAGAAGAATTAACAAAAATTATTACTTCAGGTAATTCATATAATTATGATATGATAAACTCTATCGGCAGTATTTTGAAAAACCTTGAAAAACAGAAGTAAAAGAGATATTGCTTTTGACTCAAAACAACTATTACATGAAGTAACTGTAAAAAGAGCACTGGTAGCGGAAACGATCACATTATTCAACATGACAAGCATCGCCTGTTTCTCTCCATTTTGAATTCAACACTGGAGCCCTGCTATTCGCAGGGATAAACGGTTTTGCGATGCCTGTCAGGCGAATAACCTAGTCAAAACCGAATCCCCAGTGTTTTGCAATCAGCTCACATATTAGTTCTTTCCAAACGCACAATATGGGAAATTACATATTGCACAATGACGACAAAAACCTCCATAGCCTTTATTTAATAAATCATTTTTTGATATTTTAGTATTTGAGAAAATATAAGGTAGAAATAGATCTAAAACAGTGATTTTAAAGAAAACTGCTGCTGCCGGTACACCTAGAACCGGAACTCCTTTCAGATATCCAACCATAAACATATTACCGGGCAAAACAGGTGTACCATAATGAACTACTTCAACCCCTGCATTACGAATTGCAAGCTTTGTTGTATCATCAGGATCTACTGACATACCACCTGTCAATATTATAAGTTCACACCCATTTTTTTTCATTTCCAGGATTTGCTCGGTAATCTGTTCCATATCGTCTTTCAATATGATATAGTTGATTAGTTTACTGTTGTATTCCTGCAGTTTTTGCTTTATTATTGGACCAAAAGCATCTTTTATTTTTCCCGAAGCCACTTCATTCCCGGTAACAATCAGCCCGACTTTTTTCTCGACAAAAGGTGTCACTGAAAGAGGAGGAGTTTCTGCATAAGATAAAGCTTTATCAACTATTTCTTTTTTCATCGATAACGGGATAATTCTTATTCCGGCAAAGCTATCATCTTTTTTCACGGGAACACATGAGTGAATTGTAGTAAATGCAATATTATTAAGTAGATTTACTTTATTTACAATATTCTTATCGATTTTGACTAAACCGTTAACTTGTGAATAAAAAGTTACTTTTCCTTCAGTTGGTCCTTTTGTATAGACATTGTTTCCAGCAAAACTTTTAAATAGCTCACCTGCATCATTCTCATGATATTCATCCTGGAGAATATCAAATACAAAAATATGCTCTTTTCCAAGCATTCTTAATACTTCAACATCTTCTTTTCGAATAATATGTCCTTTTCTAAAAGCAGGACCTTTGTATTTTTCAGGAATAACCTGAGTAATATCGTGCATAAGTATTTTGCCAACTGCATCATCAATTTTAACTGTCTTTTTATCCACCTTTTATTAAATCCTTATAATTTTTATTAATACAAAATATTTAATCATAATATTTTTCTTTTAATATACAAGGCAACCATGTCATAATACGCATTTCAAAAAGTCATATTTTGCATGTTGTGCGGAATTGTTAAAAATAGACTGATTTGAAGCTAAAAACATGGCACAGTATAACAAATAACAAGCGTATCACCTTTTTTATTCGCGAACAAAAAATTTTAGCCTTTTTATTGTTCTATTTTTATTCATCCAAAAAACTTGTAAAATTTTAATCTTTATTCACTCTGAGAAACTCTCTGTAATCACTTTCGGTTTCATATAATTTATTATGTTCTCCTATTAAAGGCGTATTTTTTTCCCGTAGCATTATTATTCTATCAGCTTTTACGATTGTACTCAATCTATGAGCAATAGTAAAAGTTGTTTTTCCTTTTATAGCCTCTGGCATATGCTGATATATCGAATGTTCTGTTATATTGTCCAATGAAGCTGTAGGTTCATCAAAAATTAGAATATCAGGATTTTTAACAAGAGCTCTAGCTATTGATATTCTCTGCATCTGCCCTTCTGATATATTTGTCCCATCTTCATCAATTACTGTATTATATCCATCTTTAAGTGATTCTATAAATCCATGAATCTCAGCAGTTTTTGCTGCCTGAACAACTATATTCAATGTAGCATTTTCATTTCCATATTTAATGTTATCTAAAATGGTTCCTGAAGTTATTATTGATTTTTGAGAAACATATCCTAAACGTTTTCTAAGTGAACGCACATTAAACTCACTTATAGGAATATTATCAAAATATATTTTCCCTTTTCGCTGTTTATAAAATCTCATAATAAGACTAATTAAAGTTGTCTTACCAACACCACTCATTCCAATAACGGCCCAATGTTCACCCTGTTTTGCTTTGAATGAAAGGTTCTGCAATAAAGGTTTACTACTTTCATAAGAAAAACTTACATCTTTGAACTCTACTTCCCCTTTAAGCTTTTCAACTTTAATTCCGGTTTCAATATTTTCTTCAGACCCCATTTTTAATATGGTAGCAGTTCTTTCTAATGCAGCTCTAGAACCTTGAAGCTGCTTAACTGCTAATGTCAAATAATCTACAGGTCCATAAACAAAGCCTGTATAAGCCTGAAATGCCAACAGAGAACCTACTGTCCATTCACCTTTAATAATCCAATAAGCACCAAATCCTAAAACCATAAATTTTACTATGCCGGGTATTAAGCTCTCAATTTTATCATTAATAGCATTTATGATCATTTGTACAATTGACAGTCTCTGATTCAGTTTTATTGCTCCCAGCATATTATTTATAGCTTTTTTCTCTGTTGAAAAAGATTTAATTAAGGGAATAGTGTTTATTATCTGCTGAAAAATAGAGCTATAATTTGCAAAGTATTCTTTTGACCTATGTGTTATATAATAATTTCTCTTTGCAAAATATATACTGACTAAAAAAGGTATTGGTAAAGATATAACTATAGGTACAGCGATTCTCCATTCTAGATAAAATAAAAAAACTATTCCACCAATAAACTTCATTATCTGCAAAAATATTTGGACAATTGCTCCTGAGAAAAACCACTTAATCCCTTCAAGATCAGAATTGATTCTTGAAATTAAGTACCCCTTACTGTTGTGATCAAAAAACTCTTTTGGAAGTGACAAAACTTTAGTTATAATCATCTCCTGAAATTCTACCGTGATTTTTTGGTCAAATTTGGTATTGAAATAGTTCAATAAAAAAGAGGCAATATTATTAGCTATCCCAATAATAGCCATCAGTATAATTATTGGTGCTACCATATTCCAGTTTTTTTTCAGTAACACTCCGTCGATAAAGTAACGGTTAATCATCGGCATTGGATAGCTCAGCATACAAACAATAAGTAATACTATGCTTAGGGTTATAACAAGCTTCCATTGCTTTAAAATTCCTGGAATAAATAATTTTATATTATCCCTAAAACTTCCTTTATCCTGATCATTGGAATAGCTATCTTCAACTCTATTGAGTTTTAACAGTTCTTTTACTAGTCGATAGTAAGTAATTATTGTATTCATTCTAACGTCCAATAACACCTTTTATTATACAAAAAAAGGAGCAACGATCTGTTCTCTTAACTTATAAATTTTATTTTTCTCTAGCATCTGTAACCTGCATCTCATTTTTTTCATTAAACCTAGAATCCGCAGTGGAAAAAACAAAAAAGGTGGATATCGCTTATAAATAAGGCTTTAAAATAAATTTAATATTCACCAAATGGGTGAAAAAGATTTTTTGTTTTTTCTACCATAAAGGTTAATTTTGAAGACTTATCTGCTTCGTTAGCGTCGGATTGCAGTAGAAACTACAGCTTCACCTAGCTGCCTCGCATATAAACCTTCAAAATCAACTGCGTTTTTTAGGTTAAAGAGATATACCTGAATCCGGTTGCACCGTCTTTTCTTTATGAAAATGATATTTTTTAATACCAGCAGTAGTCGACAAAATCCAACTGTCTGCTAGCAATATTGAAATCTTTAATATTTCATATGGCTTCCAGGTTTGATTCTGGATTTTGGAAACAGTCCAGAATTATAGGCTTCTTCACAGTACCAGTAAGAACTAAAAAGATCTTTATGTCGGTAATAATTCATAGCAATGCATGATGCCAGACAATTACTTTTGTTAATACATTCAGCGCAAATACCTTTCAGTTTTTTAGGTAAACCTTTTCTAATATCATCCAAAACTGTATTTTTGTTCCAGATATCCGATAGTTTATCTTTTGCCGCATCACCAAATACTAATTCAGGAACGCTTTCCCCTATACCGCATAGTGCATATTGCCCTGTTCCCAAAACACCTATAATATTGAATATTCCACATTGCCCTATTTTCCCACTAAATATCCTGCTTAATGGTTGAAATGCTGCAGGATGTGAATACACAATCCTTATTTTTGAGTTAGGAATCAGCTTCCTTTCTACCCATTCCCCAAGTTCAACCAACTTATCTATTGGAAGAGTTTCTTCAAATTCATGCATTTTTTCACCACGTTCAGCCGGAGTTACAAGATTGAATTTAACAGATTCAAAGCCTTCCTTCTCTGCAAATCTTACTAGTTCTTCCATCTGATTATAATTATGTTTCATAACAGACATAATCAACTGAGGCCTATAACCAGCCCTGATCATTTTCTTAGCATTATTCACAGCAAGCTCAAAGCATCCTGATACCCCTCTAATCCATTCATGAGTTTCTGCATCAACACCATCAAGACTTATCGATAAAAATTTTCTTTTGTTCTGTAATATTTTATTAATAATACTTTGAGTTAGTTCTACTCCGTTTGTTTCTATCGTAAGACCTAATTTTTCTTCGTTAACATAACTTATTATTTTTTCAATATCAGGATGAATTAATGGTTCTCCTCCTGTCAGTTTAACTGAAGACATACCGAGTGTTTTTCCCTGTCTACAAATATCTTTAAACAACTCAAAGTCAATAAATGGAAATTTGTCCGCTTTAATGCCTGGCTCAAAAGGCGGATTAATCCAACAGTGTCTACATTTTAAATTACAACCTTTAGTAAGGTAAAAATATATTGTTTCCAGCATATAACCACATTTTGGAACATCTACTACTCTATCTTTACTATTTGACATTTTAAACTATCAGTTTTAAATTCTTAATTAGAACGCCCACGAAAACGTTTTTTGTTATTAATATTTTTTTCAATTATATAACATTATAACCTGATATCCAATTTTTTTTAAGGCGTTCTAATTATTTTTAAAATTTATGTCGTACCTCCACAAATTATAAGAGAAAACTCTTGAACATTTATAAACCGGGTACATTGCAGTATATTTTTTTATATTTGATATGTTAAATTGGATCAGGCTGGTTTAGCCGTTTTTTTCCTTTTTAATCATATGTATAAAATTATACGCAATAATTTTTTCAAGCTGTTCAGCTTCCACTGCTTCAATCCCACGTCTTCTCATTTTACCGAAACTATGCCTGTATTTAAGAGTAAACATTCCTGATTCAGCAGCAGACCGCATTCTTCGGGCTTCAGAATATAACGTAGTATCCCAATCTTCAGATGTTATTTTTTTACCTTTTGCTCCATTAATACTGACAGTTAAAATGTTTAAATCATTTTTGAGTATACCAACTCCGTCTTCTGATGCATAACCGTCATCAGTACTTACAAGATTCGGCTTAACTCCGGTGGAACGGCATACTTCCATTACTGTGGGAACAAGCATTTCGGAATCACTGACATTGCCTTTTGGAAGTAGAAAACCACTTATAAAACCATTTCTGCTTCTTCCGATTTGAGGTTTATATCCAATGGTGGGATTTCTCTGTCCTTTCTGTATGAAAGCTGCATCAGGATCCGAAATGCTGAGGATTTTCTCTCTTGACGGAAGTTTTATATTTTCATTAACAAGAAGTTCGGCATAATACAGTACATAAGCGGCATCATTAAGATCACTGTCTATTTTAAACCAGAGCCTGTCAAGAGCAAGACTTTTATCCGGGGTTAAGTCAGATGTTTCATATTTGATCAACATTTTTTCCTGTTCGTCGAAAAAAGATTTTATAATATTATCTGCAAGACTTACAAAGAGTTTAAATTTTTCCTTAACATTTCCTTTCATTCCCTTTTTGCCTATCTGCATATTGATAAAAGCAAGATGTGATTTCAGTTTTTTCATTCTTGTATCAAGCCATCCGTCACTCAGCATGGGAAAGCCAAACTCATCAGTTAGAAACCTGAAGCTTCTGTAAACCCGGTCAAGAAGTTTATATAAAACTGAAATGTCCGTTGGATATGCTGTATTTGCAGCAACATCTGTACTGTCTATGTAAACTTCATTGAAATCATCAAGACCTTTAAGGAGAATAAGCATGGAAAGGCTATCCATTATCAAACGTCTTGTTTTATTGGAAACTGCATTCAGGTTTTCACGCACAGTGTTCGAACCGGGAACCTTATAGCTGTGATGAGCAAGAACCGCGCTAATACTTATTGAATCATGTATTGCCTGTTTGGCTGCGTGGTCACTTATGCTTCCCCACAGTCCTCTGATGATAAGAAAATAAAGTACTAATTCCGGCTTCAAACGTTCCCGACCTGTTTTTTCGAGTTTTACCGGCTCTGTTATTTCTATACAGTCAAACAAATAGTAATTTCCGTTTATGTGCACATCATTATAACGTTTTACTTCATTGCGGATCAGTTTCTTCTTCTGACCGTGTATATCCTGATCTCGGACTATTGATTCTCTGATTTCAGGAAACTTTTCCAGAAGTTCGCGACTTTTTCGAAAAATTTCCATTAAATCGGTATCTAATTCTTCAATTATGTTGAAATCAAACGGTAGGTAAGGAACATTATATATCATAAATTTGCCTTTCACTTTATTCATTTACGCTCAATATAGAGCGTTGAAAGGCAAATTTACATTTGCGATAGCAAAAAATTAATTAGAAGCGAGTCGCGAAAAACTTTTCGTGCAGCTTCTAATTAGCTTTAGGTAACCTTCCGCCCATTTCTAAAAACCTTTTATAACAGGCGTCAGGTGAAGGAATATTTGCATTATCAGCAAGACTATAAGCCATTGCAGGACAACCTCCTCTACAGTATGGTAAATATTTACAACCAAAGCAGTATTCATACTTATCAAGTGAAATATTACGTCTATCACGTAATTTTTTTAATTCAGGATGATTTTGCCATATATCTAACAAATCAACCTGGTTAATCTTCCCAAGTTCTACGTGGTTTATCTGTGAACAGGGAATTATAGTTCCATCAGAACGGACAGCGCAATTTGTAAAAACTCCTCCGCAACCTTTTAAATAACCACAACCATTTAATGATTTCTGTCCATTAGAAATAGCTTTTTCTACTTCAAACCAATGCTCTGCGAATGCAAGAGGACCTGCCTGGGCACTTATTCTTCCGTTATATTTCTTTTTTAGATATAATAATTTTTCCATGGCAAAAGAATATTCTTCTACGCTAAGTTGTATGTCTTCTTTATTCTGACGACATAAGCCAACATAAGATGCAGCATTTGTAGAAAAAACAGGTAAACCTACCTCTTCAAGTAAAAGTTCAGCAATTTCATCCAACTTATTGACATTATGCTTATGTATAGTTACCCTGACTGTCACAGGAATTTTTAGATTTATTAAGGTTTTTAACCCTTTCAAAGCTTTTTCAAATGTACCTTTTCCTCTAAATACATCATGTGCTTCAGGCCCTGGACCATCTATTGATACTTGAAATGAATTACAACGTTTAGTAGATTTTATATATTCTGCAATATCATCATTAATCAGCGTACCATTACTTAAAATAGAAAACCTCATTCTATTTTCAACAACACCTTTTACTATCTGCTTAAAGTCCTTTCTTATTAAAGGTTCTCCTCCACATAAACATACCTCCATCACTGCGTACTTATTACATTCTTCAAAAAAGTTTAACCATTCCTGCAATGGGAGATCTACTCCATTATCACCTTCACTACTAAAATAATAGCAATAAGAACATCTAAGGTTACATTTTGACGTTATATCTAAATGGATCTCTCTAGGTGAATTAGTTACTCTCATAAAAAACTCCAATCAGTTTCTTCTAATCAACTCATATTTTAGAAGATCAGTTACAAATTCATCGAAATGCAGTGAGGCATTCTTCGGGATTCCCTCTTCACACTCTTTATCAAGTGCAGAAAGAATTTCTTCTTTTGAATTATTTCCATCCAGCCTCAACCAAATAAAAGCACTTACCGGATCAAGACCATAAGTCCGGCCTGTATCCGGCTCAAATAATAATGCCCAGTCATCAAACTCCTGTCTAAAAACTATCTCTGAATTTGCAATTAAATTTGACATTGTATCTCCGTCTATTTTGTTCTTTTGAGCTCCCAAAATAAATTCTCAGCTTTCCTATAAATAAATATAAAAAAAAATGGAGTTTATTTAAAAAAATTTTCCATTTATTATTGAAATAATGCTTTTGCCTTGTTTTTTTTGTTAAAATCAATTATTTATTATATACAAAGTTAATGCTTTGTCTAAAAACATTTGCCATATTATCATATGAACATACATTCTCATAAGTTTGTCTCGCAGACAAGCAGTACTTTTGGTATTGCTTATCTGATCCGCTCAAAATAGATATTATTTTTTCAGCCAAATCATCACTATCTTTTTGTTTTACAATAAGGCCATTTACTTCATTATCAACAACATCTAAAGAGCTGCCTACAGTATCAGTAACTACAACAGGCCTACCTGCAGAAAAAGCCTCCGGAATAACAATAGGACCACCTTCAGCAGAACCGGTTTCTGTAATAATAGATGGCACTACAATAACTTTTGCTATATGAAATAAATATGCCTTATGGTTATTATCAAAAATAGGTCTAACAAACTTATAATTTTTCAGTCCATAATCCGCAGCAAGTTTTATACACGCAACTTGTTCCGTTCCATCGCCAACAATCAATAAAAAAGCATCTTTTACTTTTGATTCAATATTTCTAAATGCCTGAATTAAATACATAATACCTTTAGTAGAAATATTTCTTCCAATAGATAAAATAATTTTAAACTTTTTAAGTTCTTCAATATCTAAATTAACCTCAACTTGTTTAAATAAGGATATATCTATTGAGGATTCAGGTGCAACAAAAATAATATCAGGAGAAACCCCCCTCTGTATCCAATAGTTCTTCTGACAATCTCCACATACAAAAAAAGCATCAACAAATTTTACAAATAAAAAACGTACAAAAAAATCTAATATCCTTGCCTTAAAAGAACTTTTTAAGAGCCATTTCTCTTCCCAGATAATCACTTTCTTTTTTCTAAGTTTTGAAATAGGGACAGCTAATAAAGTTAGTGGCGCGTACAAAAATGAAGCAATAAATACATCATAATCATCTCTTATTACATGACGAAGTAAAATCCTATAATTAGCAAATCTCTTTTTTTCTGTTTCTTTTCGTTTCTCCAGGATTGTATGTTTATACTTATCATCCCAAACAGAAGTACGCGTAAAAAGGAAGTGGATAGAGTATTGATGATAAAGTTTATCAAATAAAGGAATCCTATAATCTCTCAGATTTGGATGTTTCCATAGGATTTTAATTTTTTCACCCATTTACAACCTCTCCATATTACAAAAACAATTATTTTTAAATTTCACTTTCTAACCTTTTCTAAAAAAATCAGATACTGTTTTTATATCAGCTTCTTAAAATATTGCTCATATAATTTCCCATTTTTATCAATACTATGATTCTTTATTGCATAAATTCTTGCTCTTCTTCCAATTTCTAAAATTTTCTCAGGCCCATCAATTAAAGTTTGTACTGCCTTTATTAAATCTTGAGTATTTGAAACCACAATACCAATATTATTTTTTTTAATAACCCCATCTTTATCAATCGTAGAAATAACCGGAACCTTGCTAAACCAGGCTTGGATACAGGTATTACTAAAACCTTCATGAGTACTTGTCAACACATAAACACTTGCCTTATATATTTGTTTCAAACATTCCTCAGGAGAAATAAATCCCAAATAATCTATATTTGAAGATTCTTCAAGTTTTTCCTTAATACTCTGTCCAAATAAGTTATCAGATATTTTTCCAGCCATAACAAACTCTAGCTTATTATTGTTTGTAAAATGTTCAGCCACCTCCATAAACATTTCAGGTCTTTTTAATGCTTTAAAGTTATTAATCCAAACAATTCTTAATTTATGCTTAGACTTCATAATGCAACTTTCATCCGGCAACCTATGCATATTATAGATTGTCTGAGCAGGAATTTTATATTTATTATAAATTGCATGAGCATCATCTTTACTAACGGTTAAAATATTACTTAGTTTCTTCAATGTTATTGAACATAAAAAAGCGTTAATAATTCTTATTCGGTTCTTTAAAAAATTATTTAATAGATTTCTAGGGTTAAAAGAAAAGAAGCTAGTTTCAAATTGACACGGCAGTTGATATACAAAAGGAATGTTTGTTCTTTTTGAAATAGAATAGAGAGAATAAATAACTCTTTGATCGCGAGCAAATATTATATCAGGTTTTTCTATTCTTATTATTTTATCCAAAAATTTTATCTGCCATATTGGTAAGCTATATCTATCATCTACAATATTATTTCTATAAACTTTAAAGTTGTCAAAAGATTCAAGTTCAGGCCGCTCTTTCATATATTCTGTTGTACAAAAAACCATAACATGTGAACATGACCTCAAATATTTAGCAATAATATTAAGCTGTACTTCAGAGCCGCCAACATAATCATACACCGTAGATCCATGAACAATCAATATTTTCATATATTATCTGTATCTCTTTTAATAATGTTCTTAATACTCATATCAAAATCAAGCTAAACAAAAGTATATACATCAGCTAAAAACTAAGAAGTATAATTGTTTTAGATATATATAACAAGTATAATACTCAACAAACAAATATTATAACATAGCGAGAACAGGAAATTAATATGAATATACTCCAGATAATGGGGTGCACATCAAATCAATATGCTTCGATGGAATACTATTTGATTGAAAAAGCCAAATATTTAAGAGAAAAAGAATGTCAACTTATTGTTGTCTATGAAAATATACCGCAAAGCAAGAACTTTATTAATGATTTTAGTAGTAACGGAGGAATCCTCAAACAAGAAAAGATGCATTCTTTTTGGGATTTAAGATATGTTTTAAAAATATTAAGTATTATTAAAAAAAATGATATTGATGTAATACATTCATATTTTACTCCTACTTGTCATTTTATAGCAATTTGGCTTTTGTTATGCAAGTATAGAAAAATAGTTAGAACTGCAGCAAATATGCCCTATGGAAATATCGGTCATCCCCCTTTTAAAGTTAGGTTTAGAAGAAGAACTTTGGAAAGTTTATACCGAGCTATAATGTGTCGATCAAATGCAGTTAAAGATGCTTTTACGAAGGTAGGTGTTCCAAACTCAAAGCTTTTCATTTCCGATGGAGGCTGTAATACTGAAAAATATTTTTATAACGAGAAAATCCGCAAACAATATCGAAACAAGCTAAAAATTGACGATAATACATTAGTACTTGGAACATGTTCCAGGTTAGTTAGTGTTAAAAGAATTGATAGATTAATCAACTTCTCATCAAATGCATTAAAAAAAGGATATAATATTAAATTACTGATAGCAGGTGATGGCCCATTAAAAGAACAATTAAATGAACAAATAAAAACTCTCAATTGCGAAAATGACATAATATTACTTGGCCATCAATCAAATCTTAGACAAGTCTATTGTTCTTTTGATATTTTCTGTTTAGCATCTGAAAGTGAAGGAATGAGTAACTCAATCCTTGAGGCCATGGCCTGTGAAAGACCTGTAATTGTATCAAATATCCTTCCAAACCGAGATATTGTAAATAAAAATACAGGATATCTTATTAACTATGACTCATGCGAAGACTTTGAGTCTTCGCTTCAGCAACTATCAAACAAGGAAGAAAGATTAAAAATTGGAAGATACAATAGGCAACGGATTATTGAAAATTTCAGTATCAATTCTCGTTTAGAGAAAGAATTTAAAGTTTATACAAAAGTTTTGAAAGTTTAATTATGTGTGGAATAATAGGCATCTTCCAAAATAAAGATCAGGTTACTGAACAATTATTAGAAGTAATGGCCGCTGAAACATCTCATCGTGGTCCTGATAACACCGGAGTTTTTATAACTAAGAAAAATCAGCTAGGCTTTGCTCATAACAGGTTATCTATCTTAGACCTCTCTCCTGCTGGTAATCAACCTATGATGGATAAGGAAAATAATAATGTAATAGTTTTTAATGGTGAAATATACAACTTCAAAAATTTAAAAACAGATTTAGAAGCTAAAGGAGTTTTCTTTAGATCTAACTGTGATACTGAAGTATTACTAAAACTCTACAATACTATAAAAGAGAAGCTTCCAACTGAATTAAACGGAATGTTTGCTTTCTGTATTTACGATAAAAATAAAAAGAAGTTATTTCTTGCCAGGGATAGAGTTGGCATAAAACCTTTATACTATACATTTAAGAACGGCAACTTTGCTTTTGCTTCAGAAATAAAACCTCTTCTAAAACTCAAATGGGTTTCAAAGGAAATCAACTTTCAAGCTTTAGATACATATTTTAGAATGGGGTATATTCCTCACAGGATGAGTATTTTTAAATCGATAAAAAAGTTAGAACCTGCTCATATCTTAACTTTTGACCTTGAAACATTTCAATTAGAAGAAGCTTCTTATTGGAAACTACCTAAAGCTGACTTTAGTCTTGTAAGTGCAGATAAAAACCAATTGGTAGATCAGCTCGAAAGTCATCTTACCAAGTCTGTTGCTTTAAGAAGGCTTAGTGACGTTCCTATTGGATGCTTCCTTTCAGGAGGACTTGACTCCAGCCTTGTTGCCAACATTATGGCCAAACAGTCAAATACACCAATAAAAACATTTAATATCAGCTTTGATATCGGGAAATATGACGAGAGTTCCTACGCTAGGATTGTTGCAAAAGATATTAAATCTGATCATATTGAACACTCTATTACAATAAATGCTGTTAAAACATTAAACAGGTTAGTAGATAACTTTGACGAGCCATTTGCAGACTCATCACAAATCCCCACCTTCTTAGTATCAGAAATTGCTAGAAAGTATGTTACGGTTGTATTATCAGGAGATGGCGGAGATGAACTATTTGGAGGGTATAACTGGTATTCCTGGCTATTATCACTCCAACAAACTAAAAACAAACTTAACAACCTAGCTCCTCTTATAACATTTATTGCAAACAAGATTCCTTTACAATTTAAAGGGAAACATTATATATCACAGCTAAATGAAACAATTGCTGATCAACTTGAAAACAGGGTTGGCTTCGTATCCAATAGAGAAAAATGTAAGTTATATTCAAAAAATAATACAGAACTGCACATTAATAATGAAATGAGTACCTATATAAGTGATTCCTTAAATATCAGCCAAAGCAACAACTCATTACTTGATCATTTAAGTAGACTCGATTTTAAGACTTATCTTCCAGATGACATATTAGTTAAAGTCGACAGAGCAAGTATGGCTACTTCTCTTGAGACCAGAGTCCCATGGTTAGACCATGAACTTGTAGAATTTGCATTCTCACTACCTTCTACATGGAAAATAAATAATGGACAAAAAAAATATCTACCTAAGCAACTAGCAAAAAAAGTACTCCCAAAAACTTTAAAACTAGACAGGAAACAAGGATTCAGTATTCCACTGCGAGAGTGGATGAAAGATGACTTAGGAGATATGTTAGATGATGCACTAGATAATTCTTTAAACAGTTTTTTTGATTTAAATTATATCAAAGATAAACTTACAGAACATTCTTCAGGCAAAAAGGATAACAGTAAGTTTTTATACTCAATACTAAACTTTGCCCTATGGTATCACCGCTATTATAATTAATTGAGAGTTAAAGATATACTTGACTTTCGGATTTAAAAATAATAACTAAACTATTTATAGTTAACAGATTAGTCTCAAAAGAGCACTTGTTTTGCTATCTAGACAAAAGTAAGAAAGATTTTGAATATCCAATATCGAACAAGGAATATCCAATAATGAAGGACAGAAAGTTTGATTTGCAGGAAGGTCTGATCGATTACGCAGTGCAAATATTAAAGATGTCAGAGAAATTACCTAACACAAAAACAGATAATCACATTTGGTCGCAAATATTAATGAGCGGAACATCTCCTACACCAAATTACGGAGAATCGCAAAGTGCAGAATCAAAACCTGATTTTATCCACAAATTGAAAGTTGCCCTTAAAGGGCTTAGAGAAACAGAGGTTTGGTTAAAAATAGATGAACTCATTTCAATTTTAGTTATAAGTATTCAGACAGCAAAAATTTGGTTATTCATAATTCCTTGTTCGATATTGGATATTCAAAATTTTCAAGACAGTAAAATCGTATCACGAAGTTTAATAAACAAAAAAATTTAAATCTGAAACTTTAGGACATATATTCCCCAAAAAATGAATTTACACACAAGAGAATGATGACAACAAAGCCAAAAAAAATATTATTTATAAATCCTAAGCAATTCGGCTACGCTGCAGGTTATCATTACTATTGTAAATATTTAGCAAAAGACTTTGATATTACTTATATCTGTATTGATTTTGGTTTACCAAAAATTGAAATAGATGGAGTGACAGTAAAATACTTAAATCTCTCTCATAATAAATATACTCGTCTCTTTAAATTCACCTATGCTTGTTTATATGAATTAAGGTCAAATTTGTATAGTTCAGTTTTCTGTGTTTATTTTAGGCTGGCATTTTTAATTGGTATTTTTGGTAGTTCAAAAAATAAAATTTTGGATATAAGAACACGAACAATTTCAAACAATATTATATACCGCACTTTCTTTGATTATGTAATTAAATTTAATTCACTTTTTTTCAAAAAGAATGTTGCTTTATCTGAAGCATTAAAACAAGCATTAAACCTATCAAAGGCAAAATGTTTTATCATACCACTAGGAGCTGATATAGTTAAAACAAAAAAGAAATATATGTCCTTCCATTTACTTTATATTGGTACATTCAATAATAGAAGAATATATGAAACAATCGAGGGCCTTTATCTATTCCTTAGAAATAAAAAAATTAATATAAAATATGATATCATTGGGTTTGGCTCAAAAAGTGATACAGAAACAATAATATCGACCATTAACAAATTTGGCTTAAGCAATATTGTTAAATTTCATGGAAGAAAAAATCATCATGAACTTGTCCCTTTTTTTAGCACATGCAATATTGGAGTATCCTATGTTCCAATAACCCCCTATTTTAACTGTCAGCCTCCAACAAAAACGTATGAATACGCATTATCAGGCATGGCTTGTGTAGCAACAGAAACTAATGAAAACAAGAAGCTTATTAATTACTGCAACGGAGAATTATGCAAAGACACACCTAATGATTTTGCTTGTGCTTTAGAAAAGCTTTATAACAGAAGACAACAACTCAAAACTGAGACTATTATCAATTCTCTTAAAGATAACTCATGGAATAATATTGTTTCTCTTAAATTAAAACCTCTTTTTCAAACAATTAACCCTACTCAAACACCTCCGGCAAAGCCTGAGACTTGAAATTGTAAATACCTTGAAGGGATTATTTTCAAATACCAAACAGCTATTTTCAAATAACAAATAAATTCAAAAAAAACAAAGTTAAAATATTAAAACCAAAAGAGCACTGAACCACATCAGGATTGCAGTTCAATACAATAAAACTTTTAAATATATCAATAGTTTTATGTTTGAAATTTTAAATAATTGATTATTGTTATTTATTTGAGTTTTATTATTTGAGTTTTATTATTTGTTTTTTGTTTTTTTTGATGTAAAAGTCAAACTATCAGGAGTCCTCCAGCAGAACTGGAGGTTTACCTCAGTGTATTAGAAGGTATCTGTAAAGGTAATCACAAATGATTGATTTCAAAGGGATATGGTTTTTACATGACTATCGTCATGAACTCTCACATTACGAGCTAATATTAAATCGTAATGTGAGAGTTCATGACGCCAGTTGTGCTTTTTCGAAATCAAATTTATATAAAGCCCTTTTCAGATACCATCTCCCCTGAAACATCAGGGGTTATTTTTTTTGTTTTATATTTAAATTTTATTTTTCATTATAATAAATAAGACAAACGAAGTTGTGTTTTTTAGAGACTAAGTCTCCCCTACGGGATATAAAATTCACCAATGATAAAAACATAACACAACGTCTCACGCTAATTACCGGGGTAAAACCACCATAGAAGTGCCGAGCTTTTATATGTTTGCCTAATTTTCATATATTTAAATTATTTTATTGTTATATTGCTTTTTCAATGGGAACTAATTCATATCCCATATTCATTGCTCTTTTTTTTAGATTTTTATAGACTCTTTTTTTGTAGTTTTCATCATAGAAATTTATGTCCAGCGCCTTATATTCCTTTTGATTTTTTACCATATTATAAAATATTACTGCCAGCTTGGCTGCTGTAGCAGTAACGGCTTTTGGGCCTCCTGCTCTTGCCCGTATTCTCCTGTAGAATGCGCCGAGATAACTATTGCTGTTTTTAAGAGATGTGGCTGCCATTCTTAAAGCGGCTGCAGCACGATTGGATACTTTTCTGGTTTTATTTTTTAGAATTTTCCCTCCACTTATTTCTTTATTTACGCATAATCCGAGCCATGATTTAAAATGCTTATCTGTCTCCCATTTGCTTAAATCTGTTCCTACTTCTGTAAGTAAAGTAAGCACTGTTGTAGACTGAAGGCCATGAACCTGCGTTAAATCAACACCAAAAGCTTCATATAAATATGGCCTTAAATTAAAATTAGGCTGATTTGAATTTGATCTTTTAGTTCCATCGGTTGCCGGAGGAGGTGGTACAAGATTGCTGTCTATTTTTTTATTAAGTTTATCAAGAAGATTTTTTATTTCTCTGTCACACTCAAGTATCTGATTCTGCTCAAATTCATAAGCTTCATAACTTTGCTTAAGCATGAAAATATGCTCATCTCTATAATCTCCTTCAAGTGCTGATGCAACCTCTTTTTCTGTAGCTCTCAAACGTCCGTCTCTAAGTTTTGCAAGCTCTGATGGACTCCTTTCTCCATTCAGTATTTTTCTAATTATTGCCATGCCTGTTTTTCCTGTTATATCCGATACAGCTTTGTCAAGTCTAATATTTGAAAGCTGAAGTGCTTTTTGCATATGTTGAACATGACGGCTCAAATCTCTTATCATATTATCCCTATGACGTTTTAATGAACGAATCTCACAAATCGAATTTTCAGGACGAAAAGAGGCTTTCAACAAACCGTAGGAATGAAGACGCTGAATCCACTGACAGTCATAAATATCCGTTTTAGGGCGTCCGGCTACGCTTTTTAAATGCCTGGCATTTACAAGTATCACTTCAAAACCAAACTTTTCAAGCATTTGATAAACTGGTATCCAGTATACTCCTGTAGATTCCATTGCTATACTTGTTATTCCACATTCTTTAAACCACTGGCACATTCTTTTCAATTCTCCAGTATAAGCTCCAAATTTTTGAACATTTTTTTCTGTATGAGTTGCAGGTACACATGACCAGTGAAATTCTGAGCCAATATCTATGCCTGCTGTATCAGGATTCAACATTGTCATTGCATTTGTTATTCTGATTCTTGACTTATTAGATTTCTTGCCATAACTTTTCATAGTATTTCTCCAGCTTTTTTTGTTGTTGATTAAAATATAATTTAAGCCTGGAGAAATCTAACACAGAGTGTTTCTGTTAGATAAAACTTCGATTTTTCCGAAGACTGACGCTAATTAGATTCTTGTTAGTTTTATAGGTATCAATATGAATATCGTTTTAAGATTATTATATCTTTTTTTTACAATTTTATTTACTCGTGGAGCTTTAGAAGAATACCTCAAAGTGAATAACTTTATCCTTGACTCTTCAATGTTAATGTTGTCTTTACTTATTCTGTTAATCTGCTATATTTGTTCAGAAGAATTTATTCTTCCTCCTATTTCAATTTTATTTTTTTCATATATTATTTGGGGATTCCTATCAACAGTATTTACTTCCACACCAATATATTTTTTTCTAACCTACTTTAGAATTATCATTATAACATATTGTATATATGCAACGATATATAATGCCTCCTTTACAAAAGAAGAAATCCATAGGCTTATTCTTTTTGTTTTTGGTCTAATGATTCTACAAATTTTTGCCTCTGCATTTGAAATGTTTATACTCGGCAAACATGATGAATATAGAATCGGCTTTATGATTTTTGGTAGTGGAGGTTATGCGACAGTTTTCCCTCTATTAGCTATGGGATACGGATTTGCAATTTATTACTTTTCCCCTTATAAGCACAGTATAATATTCTTCGTATTCTCTTGGCTATTTTTACTTATTGGCTTAGCCTCCGGAAAAAGGGCTGTTATGTTTTTTGCACCTGCTCTGTTTGCCATATCTTTCATCTTATATTGTTTCTTTGACAAAAGAAGAAAGAAAATCCTTTTCAAGCGCATATTGTTTTTTGCTTTAATTTCTATCATAATGATAAGAGTTTTCTTTTTTCTCATAAGTCAAGTAGGAAAATTCGGTATAATTAGTGAAGGAAGTACTCTTAGCGAAAAGCTATCTTTAATTAATTTCATAGCAAGTGAATATACTTTCAGAGGTTTATATGCCAACGAGGAATACTCTACAGGACGAGGTACAAATCTCGTAAAAGCCTGGAATATGGCATGGGATAGAAAATATCAGGATTTCTGGCTTGGTGGAGGCCCTTTGTCAACTGCTGATCACCGGCATGCCATGATGCTCGAAAAATACAAATTTGGATACGGTATACCAGGTGTAGTTTATGAAATGTTAAACATTGGAGTACCTGGGGTAATCCTATACATGTGCCTTATGTTAAGCGTCTGGTTTAACCTATTCAAGTATGCTCGTTTTTCCTCTTTAAACTCTGTAGGTAAAATATTGTTTTTTGGTTTATTTCTTAATCTTTTTTCTTTTCTATTCATACACATTTATTACTTTAATGCATTTCTGGTAAACATTATGGGAGGAATACTTATTTTCTCAGTTTTAGCAATATTAATAGCTCCACAAAACAAAATGTTTTTCAATAAAAAAGAAGATATTGATTTACTGCAAGATGATATTACTGTTAATTAAAGTTTTTAAATTATAAAATCACTATTGTAAACAGCTGATTAAAAAATAAAAATTCCTTAACATATAAAACAATAATACAAAAACATGAAACAGTTAATACAAAAATTAAAAGATGGAGAAGTTAAGGTTGTTGATGTTCCTGAGCCAAGACTTGCGCCTAATAATTTATTAGTTCAAAATTATTACTCTTTAATAAGTTCCGGAACAGAAGGAACAACTGCCAAAACGGCACAGAAAAGTTTAATAGGTAAAGCAAAAGAAAGACCGGAACAAGTTAAACAAGTTATTGACGTATTAAAAAAACAAGGACCTGTCCAAACTTATCGAGCTGTAAACAATAAACTTGAAGCGTATTCTCCCTGTGGATATAGTTCTGCAGGAATAGTAATTGATGTAGGAAACAATATCAGTGAATTCAAGATAGGCGACATTGTTGCCTGTGCCGGAGTTGGTTATGCAAATCATGCAGAAATAGTTTCAGTTCCAGTTAACCTATGTGTTAAACTGTCACAAAAAGCAAATTTAAAAAATTCTGTTTATAATACTCTTGGCGCTATTGCCATGCAAGGCGTCAGACAGGCAGATTTAAGACTTGGTGAATCATGTGCTGTAATTGGTTTAGGATTAATTGGTCATTTAACTTCGGTTTTACTATCGGCTTCAGGCGTAAATGTAATTGGTATCGATATATCCGATAAAGCAATTGAAGCGGCCAGGAATAATTGCACGGAATTTGTCTTTAATTCAAATAATCCAGGTATATATGAAAAAATATTAGCGCTTACTTCCGGTTATGGTGTTGATTCAGTAATAATTACAGCAGGCAGTTCAAGTCTTGCACCAATAAACCTTGCCGGTCAAATTTCACGAAAAAAAGGAAAAGTTGTTGTTGTTGGAGCCATACCAACAGGATTTGATAGAAATCCGTACTATTACCCTAAAGAACTCGAATTAAAAATGTCTTGTTCATACGGTCCGGGTAGATACGATATTGCTTATGAAACCAAAGGTATAGATTACCCATATGCTTATGTCAGATGGACAGAAAAACGTAATATGGAAGCATTTCAACGCTTACTTGAGTCAGGAAAAATCAATATCGATTATTTAACAACAAATGAATATAGCCTGGACGATGCTCCGAAAGCTTATTCGAAAATTACCAATCCTGAAGATTTTTCTCTTGGAATTGTGCTAAAATATGATACAAAAGAACCTATTATTGGTAATAAAATATATATACAGCATAAGAAAAACTTATCAAAAGAGAGCAATATTAATATAGGGTTTATTGGTGCTGGAAGTTACGCGCAGAATAGTCTACTTCCCAATATTCCTAAAAATAATGATAATATTTCTCTCGTAGGAATAATGACTAATTCAGGTACAACTTCAAGGAGAGTTGCTGAGAGATTCAATTTTGATTTTTGTACCTCTGCAGAAAACAACATTATAGATAATGATAAAATTAATACAGTTTTTATCGCTACTCATCATAACACTCATGCTGATTTTATAAAGAAATGTATTAGACATAAAAAACATGTATTTGTTGAAAAACCAATAGCAACAAATATTCCTGATCTGGAAGAAATCAAAAACCTCTATTGTAATCAAAATGTTTCAACAAAGATTCTTGTAGGTTTTAACAGAAGGTTTTCTCCATTAGCTATAAATTTAAAAAAATCATTGGGAAACGGCCCAGTTTCAATGATATATAGAATTAATGCAGGAAATATACCGTCAAATTCATGGATTCAGGATAAAGAGATTGGCGGAGGACGTATAATAGGTGAAATCTGTCATTTTATTGACTTTATGGTTTATATTTCCGACTCTCTACCAATTGGCGTATATGCTTCTGCCCTACCAAATCCTGAAAAAAAATTAGATATTTTAAATATTAATATTGAATTTCAAAATGGTTCAATTGGTACTATTTCATATTTTTCAAATGGTTCAAAAGCTCTTTTCAAAGAATACATTGAAGTTTATAAATCCGGATTAACAGGAGTTATAAAAGATTTCAGAACACTAGAATTATATTCCAGCAAAAAGAAAAAAATCAAAAAAATGGTTCAAGATAAAGGACAGACAAAAATGCTGGAACTTTTCTTTAATAATTTGGATAATAATTCTGAAAATATTATTGACTTTAAAGAAGTATATTATACATCATTAACCTGTTTTAAAATTCATGAATCAATAAAGAAAAAGAAACGTATAGAAATAGATCTTAATGAAAAATGATGTTGTAGAAAAAATATTTAAACTGAAATATTATATTGAAAAGAATGAGTATAAAGGCTGGGACCCATACGATGCTTTAACCAGCCCAATAATTAAAGGCTTATGCTTTAATACAAAATATGGTAGAATAGCATGGACTCAGTTCATGCGAAGAGCTCCATTAAATTTCAGAAAAATCCTGTTTACACCAAAAGGAATCAACCCTAAAGCGATTGGTTTGTTTATTGCCGGGTATACTGAACTCTATAAAATATTTAATGATCAAGCTTACATTGAATGTATCAATAATTTATTAGATATACTGGAAGAATATAGAAGTAAAGGATACAACGGAAATTCATGGGGATATAATTTTGACTGGCAATCCAAAGCTGCTTTTGTACCAAAATATACACCAACTATCGTTAACACTTCTTTTATCGGACATTCACTTCTTGACGTATACGAAACCTTAAAAATAGAAAGAGCATTAAAGCTGGCAATACCAATAAGAGATTTTATTACTTCAAATCTAAACAGAAAAGAAGAAAATAATACTTACTGTTTCAGTTATACTCCGTTAGATAAGAACTATGTCCATAACGCTAACTTACTCGGCGCTTCAATTTTATTTAGACTTTCACAAATAACTAACGATATATCACTAAAGAAAACTGCATTATCCAGTCTTCATTATACTTTAAATTATCAGCATAACGATGGTTCGTGGTTTTATGCTGAAAGAAAGATGCAAAATTGGATAGATTCTTTTCATACAGGTTTCAACCTATTAGCAATACGATTTTTTTTAAAAGAAAATAATAGTGAAATATTAGAATCATATGAAAAAGGAATTGCATTTTATGCAAATAATTTTTTTCTTAGTGATGGAACACCCAAATATTATAATGATAGAACTTATCCAATTGACATACACTCTCCACTTGTAGGAATTATTTTCTTTTCTGATGAATATCGTTATAAAGATTTGGTAAAATTAATTGCTGAATGGACTTTCCAAAATCTCTGGAGTAAAAACAAAGGTTGCTTTTATTTTAGAAAAAACAAGTATTATACTATAAGAATACCTTATATTAGATGGAGCCAGGCATGGGGCTTTTATGCATTAGCCAAATTATTAAACACAAAATAAATATTACATACTAAACATGATAAAAAATCGAAAAAAGATTAAAAATCGCAATAGTAAGCTATTTTTCATTATCTTCTTTTTTTCAATCATATTATGTACTAATGTAGAAGCTGTTTTTAGCCCACAGAAAATACTAGAAAAATTAGGTAAGAAAAACCAATCTGATTTAGATGAATATTCTACTTCACTAACAGTTGTAGAAACATTAGTACTGGAAAAAATAAAACCAAAAGGTGATTTTTTCTTTGGCACTGTTACTCCTATAGAAGAAGTCGTACTGTCCTTTGAAATACCAGGCAAGCTATCCAAGGTAAAACGTACAGGATCATATATTGTTGCTGAAATAAAAGATAAAGATGGAAATATTGTAAGAGAAGGTACTAATGTAGCTGAATTTGATATGAAACATCAAAAATTCCTTCTTGAAAAAGCAAAAATAGCTAAGGATATGGCAGAAAAAGACTACCTCTTATTTCAAAAGGATTTTGAGAGAACTAATAAATTAGTAACATCAAATGTTTTACCTTCAAAATTAGAATTGGAATCTCAAACACGCCTAACCAAAGCAAGACTTTATTTAAAAGAAGTTGACATGAATTATAATAAAGCTAATGAAAACTTAATGTTATCAAAGCTTAAATCTCCAATTTCTGGGATCATATCAAAAGTATATAAAACTCCTGGGAACTGGGTAGCTCCTGGAGAATCCATCATAAAAGTAACAAAAATCAATCCTATTATAGTAAAAATAGATCTATTAGCCTCTTTAAAATCAGTAATTAACCAAAGTAATGTTGTTTTAGTATATCCTCAGGGAAGTGATAATCCTGTACCGGCATGGATTTTAAATGATCCAACAGATCTTAATTCAATATATTTGATGGTAAACAACAGCCTGGCTTCATTTGAGAATTCACCCGGCGAGACTACTGGTTTTCCAAATATTTATGAGGTTTTTCCTGTTTTAAAATTATACGACCCAGACCCGGAGGAAGAGTTTATCAACAAAACATATAATGACAGTAAAAATGATAAATCCAATAAGAAAATATCATTGGCAATACCAATCAAATCAATTTATACCGATAAAAAAGGAAGTTATGTTTTTCGAGCAGTAAATGAGAAAGCAAATACTTTAAAAAAAGGGGTTAACAAAATTTTTGATATTGAGCGGGTAGATATTGTTCCTGGCAATGTTTTTAGAAAAGAACTATTAGCTAACGGAGCAGCAATAGAAATTCAGTCACTTAAAGATCCTGGAAGACTAAAATTAAATGATATTATTATTGCTTCAACTCCAGAAAAACTAAAAAGCGGGGATAGAGTTTCGTTGATGACTAAACAGTGGAATTTCTATCCGGACCAAACAGTTAAAGTAAAAATCCCTACATTAAACAGACAAGGCTTTTACGTGCCTAGAAGATGCATAATAAGACAGGATAATTTTGACAGTTATATCTACATTGTTAAAAACAATACATTGAAGCTGGAAAAAATAAGTATAATTGGTTATTCAAAAGGATATTATGCAATAGCAAGCTATAACATAAAAAATGGAGACGAAGTTTTGCTGGTAACGCCGAATTTATATAGTAAAATATATGATGGCGCTGAAGTTTTTGTTTCAAAGACACATAATATTCCGGAATTTATTTCTAAAACCTCAGTCTTGGAAATGAATCCACAAGAAGGTGACCTAAACTTGGGTGTTAACCTTAACGTGGTAAATCCTATAAAAGTAAATAAATAACTTTAACATATTATATTCTTAATATATCGTCATCTTTATTGTCATTTATTTCTAATTTTTTCTTATTGTCAATAACTTTATCATATACTGACATCTCATCAAGAATCGTTTTTCTTCTTAATACAGACTTTTTTATTACTTTCTGCATAAAAGTTCTTATATATAAAACTAACAGGAAAATTAATAATAAAATATAAACAGGATAAAATAGCCCTAAATAGGTCCCGAAAGCCCTGGTATATGCTGTAAAGTCATAGTCTTTATAATAGCCTTCATAAGGATTTAAATAAGAATATGTGAACATAGTATCACTATAAGATTTAGTAAATTTAGTAAAACATATTCGATCTATTATTCTAATAACACCATTATTCGTCTGCATGATGCCATACTGAAATCCCTTATAGAACTCTATAGTTGGAGGTTCTTTCTTCAAATATGTAAATGTTGATGTTTCCATATACCCCCTTCATTAACATTAAATTCATTGCCCACCAGTATACTCTTATAATAAAAAATATAAAACTATATTGAAATCTACATTAGTTTTCAATATATTAAGTCTTTTCAGAAAATGTATAAATCAAACTTAATAATAATATACTCTGACTTTTTTATTCAGACAATAAAAAATAATGCATTATTATAATTGTTTTTTCTCGTTTTTACAAGAAATATAAAAAAATAGAAAAGCATTAAGACATAGTTTCGCGGTTATTGAATGTCATATAAAAATTCTATTTGATAAAACTGTTTAAAAGCTTTTCCAAACTTGTCAAATGTAAACAATAATTAACATTTATGTTTCGATTAAGGTTATTTTTGTTCTTATTACTAAAAAAAATACTACTTTTTATGACAAAATAAATATATTAGCTATAATATTATATTTTATAAGAAAAATTAATAATAACTTAATAAACTTTCTAATGAAAAATATTATGAACAATATTGGCTTTAAGATAAAAAACTTAAATCAAAATTATCTACTAGTTATTCAGAGAATAATCAGTGTTTTACTAATTGTTTTTTCTCTCATTCTACTGTTAGGTGCTTTTAGCTATAACCACGCAAACAGTTTAATATCGTTTACGTCCTTTGTTATATTTATTATGATGCTATCAGGAATATTATTTTTAATTAAGACGATTAATCTTGATAAGGACTTATAAGAACATTTAGTATTTTTTTTAAAAATTTGATTTTAATTTAAAAATGTCAACTAACCCTTAATTATATTATGGTTGAATTTAATTTAAACAGCAAGGTTACCAAAAACCCATCCTGGATTGTTAATAAAGAATTTGATGGTTGGAGTGTTATGTTTAACCCTGCCATGAGTAAAATATATACACTTAATGAAACAGGAACTTATATATTTGAGAAAATAAATGACCAGCTTTCGATAAAACAAATAATCTGTTTATTAAAACTCGAATGTGAGGATTTAACACCTTCTTCTGCTATTTATAATGATATCATTAATTTTCTTAAGGATCTTGAGAATAAAGAGATTGTGAGTTTAATTCCATGCTGTTTCTAATAAAAAGTATAAAGTTGATTTGATTATAAATCTATATATTATACCAAAAACTAATTGGTTTCATTTATCCCTGTGGGTAACGGGGCGAAAAAGTTTATATAAAACGAGTTCGTTTATTTGAAGCTGTCGTCAAAAACAAAAATACCTTCGATTTACATAAAAAATATAATGCAAAAAAATAATAATTGTCAACATTATACTTTGACCCTTTCTGACAACAGGGTAATAGGTTTAACAAGCACCTCACCTTCCACACATTCATGGTTAAATACATTTTCAGAAATATTGAGTTTAAATCCCTATTCCAGCAGTGCTGATTTTTCTCATAATATAGTTTTTATTGATTCCATAACAAAAGCAAAAAAAAACAACAATAATTCTTTAGGTTCTATATACTTAACTAACTTACAACCTAAATATTCATGTTTAAACAAAACTATTATCGAAATTGATACAGAAAATACCAAACAACAAGAAATAATAAAAATGTGGATAGCAATTATGTATCTTTTTCGTTATGCCCTCCTCTCAACTTCTGTTCCCATACATGCGGCCTGCCTAGAATACAAAGAAAAAGGTATTATTCTTGCCGGGAGCGGAGGCGTCGGCAAATCTACCTGCTGCAAGAGATTACCTCTATCTGAGTGGAAAGCTCTATCTGATGATACAACACTTATAACAAAAGCAACTGATGAAAGCATAAGAGTCCACCCAATGCCAACTTGGAGTGATCATCTTTGGGGAAAAAGGTTTTCTAAGGTTAAAGCTGAACACTCTGTTCCCTTGCATGCTATTTTTTTTCTAAAACAGGGTAATGAAGATAAAGCAACACCAATAAACACAAGTCTATCTCTTCAATACTTATTTGAAAACTGCAGGGAAATTTGGGATATTTACTGGAATAGCATAGATTACAGTGAGAAAGAGTCAATTTCTATGAACATATTTTATATATGTAAAGAAATAGCCAAGAGCATTCCATGTTATATTCTTACAACTACATTAACAGGAAATTTTTGGGAAATAATTGAAAATACTTTTCAGAATTAAAAGCGCTAAAATACGATATGAAAAAAAATTATTATCAGACATAGAATTATATTGAAAATAATATATATTTTTTATTTTTAAACATTTCATAAATCAAGTTTCTAGTACTTAACCCAGCCAAGCTGGAATTAAGAATTAGAAATCACTAATTAAGAATTTTTCGATATCGATATCAAATATCGCATTCATTAATCGAAGATCTTTTAATTTAGACACAGTCTTGTCCTGCAATTGTTAGATCGAGACTTCCAAATTAAACAACTAATACTAGGTTCTAATAAAAACAAATGGTTTTAAGTTCTAAAATAATAATAGAATTATTGCTATATCCTGCAATTGCTATATTAACATCTTTGATACTAACAAAGTTATCAATACACTTATTACCTATTTTTGGGATGCTTGACCATCCAGGAGACAGACACATCCATCAAAAACCAATCCCCAGAGGGGGAGGTATAGCAATTATTATTGCTTTTTTTATTTCTTCTTCATTTTTTTTATTTCATGGGGTGGATAAATATAGTATTGACATATATAAAATTTTACTTCCTGCCTTAATTCTTATATTAGGGGGGATTATTGATGATAAATTTAATATAAGACCAAGATACAAACTTATTTTACAAATTATTGTTGCAACTATCTGTTGGTTTAACGGAATTACATTCCATTCATTTTTAGCTTTTGTTTTACCTGCGCCAATATCTCTATTAATAACTGTTATATGGATTGTTGCTCTAATCAATGCTTTCAATCTGGTAGATGGGATAGATGGCTTAGCTGCAGGTTTAGGTGTCATTGCTTGTTTATGCATGGGAATCATTTTTATCTTAAATAAAAGCATTATTGATGCTATCCCAATTCTATGCATTGGAGCTGCCTGTTTAGGTTTTTTATATTACAATTTCCATCCGGCAAAAATTTTCATGGGAGATACAGGAAGCATGTTTATTGGTTTTATGCTTGCAATCATCAGTATAGAATTATCATATAAAACAGCAACCCTATCCGCTGTTATTATTCCTTTACTTGCCTGTGGACTTCCTCTATTTGACAGTTTTCTTGCTATTTGGCGGCGTTTTGCAAGGAAAATTTTATTTAAATTCGGTTTTAAACATAAAAACAATCATAATATTATGTCAGGAGATCAAGATCATATCCACCACCGTATTCTTAAAAAAAGTTCAAGCCAGAGTAAAACAACTTTGATCTTATATTCTGTATCCATTTTTTTCAGTTTCCTTGCAATTTTACTGGTTATTGTTGAAGAACACACCCAAGGCATAGTTCTAATTATCATACTTATAGCAAGTATTTCTATAATAAGACGTCTTGCTAATATTGAAATTTATGATTCAAAGCAAATTCTATTAGCCGGTATTTATAAAATAAGAAAAAATGTCCTTATATCATTATTAAACCCGTTTATTGATATTGTACTGATAATTATTGCATCTCTTTTTGTTCAGTTTATATTTTGTTCTCAATGCAGTAATATCACGCAATTTATGATTTATATGTACAAGAATAGTTTTTTTACTATTTTTCCAATAATATTAACACTTCATTTTACTCAGATTTATAAAATTCATTGGTTTAGATTGAGTTTTCATGATATTTTTTACTTATTACAAATGATTTTTATAGGTACATTTATTGGGTTTATTTTAGCTTTTTTCTCATTGGAAATAATAAACATAAAACTCTTCATAGCTAAGTATATTTTATATTATTTTTTAATATCAACATTTATTATTTTTGAAAGATTATTTCTACTACATTTAAAGTATGCTCTACTAAATAACACATATTTTTTAAAGCATAGAGATAAGCAACCAACAAAGATACTATACTCAAACTATTTCAAAATACTGGTTTTATTTTTTCAAAATGATCATTAATACGTGACCTTAAAGTTTCAGAAATATTGTCCCATTCATTTCTGAAAAAATCTAAAACATCAGATTTAAACTCTTTGAATGAGGTAAAAACTTTGTTATTTCTTACATGTTCGTTCATTACTTTCCATACACGCTCAATCGGGTTAAGATTTGGACTGTAGGGTGGAAGTATATGCAAAATGAATTTTTTATGAGGAGGCGGCTTTTGCAAAGCGTCAAGTAACATTTGAGCAGTTACTTTCTTTTCCTCTAAAATTTTCTTATTTATAAAGAATTCAGGTTCGTTTTTCAAAACCATATACAGGTTTTTTCTCAATCTCCCTGTAAGTTGTTTATTATTAGCCGGTAATTTTATCTGATAATAGTCTTCTAAATATTTTCTATTGAAAGGATCTTTTATTCCAAGATATGCACCAACTTCTTTACATGTATGAGCACCTCCGCCGTCTGCAATAAGATGTATGGTACCGCTAGAGGCGGTTGAATCATCAAGATATCTCAGAAAATCTAATGTAGCATTGCCATCTATTGTTTTATACTCTTTTGTAAAAATAGACATACTTTCTAAATCTATTGCTCCTGTAAGATTTATCCTGCTTCTGCCTGCAACTGTAGCTATCATTTTCTCAACACCTTTCCTTATCCAGCCTAATGTGATTTTTGTGGCTTGAGTTGGGTGAACACTATCCATAAAAAATATTTTATCATTTTCTTTGAGGTTATTCTTTATTTCATCATATTCTGCTTTAAAAGCTTCCTGCTTTTCGGTATTGTACTTAAGTGGGACTCCTTTTGGAGCTTTATAAGAAAATCTATTATGCTTTAACCAGTTATACATTCCCTGCTGAGTATATTTTATGCCGTAAGCATTGTAAACATATGCAATGATCTCTTTAGTGCTTGGGTAGGTATTTTTTTCTAAATGATTTATTAATTCATTAGTTTGTTCAGAAGTCAACAGGCTGCTTGAACCGCCACTTTCATTTTTCAATTTTTTATTATCCAAATAATCTTTAAGGTGAGTTGTTACTGTTGTTTCATGAATTCTTAATGCCTGAGCTATTTGTGATTGAGACCAACCCTCGGATGAAAGCAACACAGCTTTTATACGGTCACAGGCCTTACTGTTTCGCTCTTTTTTATGTTGTGCTTCAAGTTTTATTTTTTCGTCTAGTGTTAATTGGATATTCATATCTATCAATATAGGCTGTATTAGGATATTACAACTCATGCAACTGTATTTTCATTCAGTTTGAGTATAGTTTATGGCGGTGGTATTAATGCCAAGCTTTATATTAGCAGTAAATATTACAGAACTATATCTAAAGAATCGATTAAAATCATAGGTATTATTGATGATGAACCTGTTTTGCGAAAACAATATGCTTATGGCTATAAGGTTTTAGGTCGTTTAAGTGAACTAAACAAAATATATGACAATTACAATTTTGATAAAATTGTGATTACATCTAATAATATTCAATCAGAAAAACGTACTTTTGTTAAAGAATTTTGTAGAAACAATAAAGTCAAATTGACGGAATCGCTATTCATTGAAAGAAACATTTACTAAAACAAGAAACTTGTAATATATGAAAAAAATCTTATTTGTTTTTGGCACTCGCCCTGAAGCAATAAAACTGGCTCCCTTAATACAAGGCTTCAAAAAATATCCTGAACTTTTCAGCGTAAAAATTTGTGTAACAGCTCAACATCGAGAAATGTTAGATCAAGTTCTAACATTATTTGATATTATTCCTGATTTTGATTTTAATATTATGAAACAGAATCAGAATTTATATGACATCACAACAAATATTCTTATTAAATGTAATGAAGTATTTTGTAATTATACACCTGATTTAGTTTTAGTTCATGGAGACACTACAACTACCTTTGCAACAGCTTTAGCTGCATTTTATCAAAAAATTCCTACGGCTCATATTGAAGCAGGCTTAAGGACGGGGAACATTTACTCACCATGGCCCGAAGAAGCCAATAGGCAGCTTACATCTAGAATTATAAAATATCATTTTGCACCAACACAGCTAAGCAAAAATAATTTATTGCAGGAAGGTATTAATGAAAAATCTATATGTGTCACAGGAAATACTGTAATAGATGCACTTTTTATTGTTGTAAATAGAATTAATAATTCGAAAAGAATAGAGAACAATCTTAAAAAGATTATTTTAGAAAAAGGATATACATTAAACGATAGGCGAAAGTTTATTTTAATTACAGGTCATAGACGGGAAAATTTTGGAGAAGGCTTTTTAAATATATGTAAAGCAATTATGACTTTAGCATCAGCCTACCCAGAAATTGACTTTATTTACCCTCTGCATTTAAACCCTAATGTAAGAAAAACGGTTATGAATAACCTCCATGACAAAGATAATATTTATATATTGCCACCTCTTGAATATGAACCTTTCATTTACCTCATGATGCATAGCTACATTATTTTTACTGATAGTGGAGGTATTCAGGAAGAAGCTCCCGGATTAGGAAAACCAGTACTTGTTATGCGTGATACAACTGAAAGGCCAGAAGCCATCAATGCAGGCACAGTAAAACTTGTTGGCACTGACAAAGAAAAAATAGTCAATACAGCTAGTCAGTTAATTAATGACAAAGATATTTATAATAAAATGAGTAAAGCACATAATCCCTACGGAGATGGTAAAGCAACAGAAAGAATCATTAACTTTTTACGCAATAATTTATAAATAATAATATTAAAACCTTCAGAAAGTCAAATATGGAAAATAAAATAGAAAGAATTTGTGTGCTGGGCCTAGGGTATATTGGATTACCAACTGCTGCCTTGCTCGCAAACAAAGGATATTCTGTACATGGAGTTGATGTAGATAAACATGTTGTTAATACAGTAAACTCAGGTAAAATTCATATTGTAGAAGTAGGTTTAGGAACATTTGTCTATTCAGCAGTCTTATCGGGCAACTTAAAGGCTGATATTAAACCTAAAGAATCAGATGTATTTATTATTGCAGTTCCAACTCCATTTCATAATGATAATTCAAAAGTACCTACTCCAAATATTGATTTTGTTATTTCAGCAACAAAATCCATTGCTCCATATTTAAAGAAAAATAATCTAATTATACTTGAATCAACATCTCCTGTCGGAACTACAGAAAAAATTACAAAAGTCCTGGCAGCAGAAAGACCTGACCTGTTCTTTGCAAACAATGCTAACGAAGAACTAAAACCAAAATTTTATATTTCACATTGTCCTGAACGCGTTTTACCAGGAAAAATATTGGTTGAAATAATAGAAAATGATAGAATAGTCGGAGGTTTGAATAAAGAATCAACCCAAAAGACTGCTGAATTTTACAATACATTTGTAGAAGGAAAGATTCTACAAACTGATACTAAAACAGCAGAAATGGCAAAGTTAACAGAAAATTCATTTAGAGATGTTAATATTGCATTTGCCAATGAGCTTTCTATAATATGTGATCGACATAATATTAATGTTCAAGAGTTAATCAAGCTTGCAAATCATCACCCTAGAGTTAATATACTTCGCCCGGGAGTTGGAGTTGGAGGTCATTGTATTGCTGTTGACCCGTGGTTTATTGTCTCTGAAAACCCTGACTGCTCCAAGCTAATTCAAAAAGCCAGAGAAATCAATAATTATAAAACAGAATGGTGCATAGAGAAAATTAAAAATACTGTATTAGAATATGAAAAGAAGTATAATACCTCTCCAACAATTGCTCTAATGGGATTGGCATTCAAACCTGATATAAATGACCTTCGAGAATCACCAGCAGTAAGAATAGCCCGGTATTTTAAAAGTTATAAAAATTCAAAAGTATTATATGTTGAACCAAATCTTGTTTTTTCAGATGAATTTGAGCTGGTTCCTACTAATTTTGCAATAAATAAAGCAGATATTATAGTATTTCTTGTAGCACACAAAGAATTTAAAAATATCAGTATCTCAAATAAACAGATATTAGATTTTTGTGAAGTAAAAAAGTTTCATACAAATGTTTTATTTTAATAGGCAAAAGCATACTAAGCATATAGAATTTCTATTACAATAATGTCAATCTTTACTAAAAATAATAATAGAATATTTTTGCAGGGTTTCAGCATGTATCCAACATTACAGCATGGAGATTACCTAGCTATTGAATTTACAAAAAAGATTAAAGCAGGCGATATTATTCTATTTAATAATAATCAAGATCAAACATTTACAGTACATAGAGTACTTAGATATAAAAATAGTAGTTATATTACTCGCGGTGATAACAATAGGGCAAAGGACAACTTTTTAGTCAAACCAAACTTAATTCATGGCAAAGTAATTTATCTTATTAGAAATTCTAAAAAGATCTATGTACTAAACGGTTTTTTAGGATATATTTTACATTATATATTAATCCTAAGAAAAATTTTTTCTTTTGTTTGCTCAAAATTTTATAGACAAATAATGAGGTTATTATGAAGTATACTCCCCCAAAAATTTATTCAAGTCCAATTGCTGTTGGCAAAAAATGCAGTAATGGTTCAGGTGTTGCTGACAAGAAATGTCAATCAGGGTTCGCTCCTGGTGGAGGTAGCAAAAAATGTCAAACGGGTATTGGCCCCAGTGGTCAGGGGAATGGTAATACCAATAGTGATAATGGTAACGGATACGGATACGGACACGGTGCCTGCAATACAGGTTATGGAGAAAGTTAAACTTATGATAGAATTAGTTTTAATTCTTCAATTTTAAGCGGTTTATAAAAATAATAACCTTGGGCCCAAACGCAACCATTTTCAATCAAAAGCGTTTTCTGTTCCTTCGTCTCTACACATTCAGCAATAGTTTGTAGATTTAAGCTTTTAGCCAAAGCAATAATACTTCTTATAATAGTATTAGCTTTTTTGCTTGCTACCATTTTTTTCACAAACGAACCATCAATTTTAAGAATGTTAATGGGTAAATCAGCTAACCTACTGAAGGAAGAATATGCAATACCAAAATCATCTATTGATAATGGGAGATTCATGGTGTTTAAGGTTTCCATAAAGCTTTCAACTCCTGAATGTTCCATACAAACTCCGAGATTAGTTTCAGTTAACTCTATATGGATTTTATCTTTATTTATTTCATATTCTTTTAAAATTTCTTTAAAAAAATTGCTAAATTTAGTGTTTAGTAGCTGTTTCGGAGAAATATTAACGGAAAAAAATATATCGTTCATCTCCATATTTTTAAACTCTTTAATCTGCTTTGCCAACTCTTTAAGCACCCAGCCACCAATCTTATGTATTTCACCTGTTTCTTCTGCAATAGGTATAAACTCAACTGGATTAACAATACCAATATTCTTATTATTCCAGCGAAGCAAAACTTCAACACCCACAATTAAATCTGTATTTAAATTAATTATTGGTTGATAGACAAGAAACAGTTCATCATTTTTTACAGCATTTACCAATTCATTTCTCACAAGATTGTATCTCAAATATGAATTATTTATTTCCAATGAAAAAAACTTATATTTATTACGCCCTGACTGTTTCGCCTGATACATAGCAATATCAGCCTGTTTAACAAGATCTCCGAAGTTTTTTGCACTCGCAGGAAAACATGAAATCCCAATGCTTATTGTTAAAAAATAATCATCTAAAACTGAGATATCAAAATTATTAATAGCAGTTATAAGCTTTTCTGCAACAATTCCAGCATCACTATCATTTTGTACTTCTGTCAAAATAACTGCAAACTCATCTCCCCCAACCCTTGCAGCAAAATCTTCTACTCTAATTGTTTCGGTTATAATATCAGCAACGTTTTTAAGGACAATATCACCTTTTTCATGTCCATAGGTATCATTTAGCCACTTAAAATTATCAATATCCAGTAAAATTAAAGCAGACTTTCTTTCGTACCTACTGGACATAGCAATGATTCTCTTTAACTCTATTTCAAATGCTAAACGATTATAAAGCATAGTTAAAGTATCTCTTTTAGCTAAAAGCTCAAGTTCATTTTCCTGTTCTTTAAGCTGAGTCTTTGCTTTCTCAATCTTATCTAATAATAAGTTATTATCATCCTTACCTTTTCTATGTAAACTTAAAAAAACATTTATTTTTGATAAAAGAATATGAGGATCAATAGGTTTAAATAGGTAATCCACTGCGCCAGTATTATACCCTTTTGTAATATTAGCCTGTTGGGTATTTATTGCTGTAACAAAAATAATAGGAATATTTTTTGTTTTAATATTTTTTTTCATCCATGCAGCGACTTCGTATCCATCCATTTCCGGCATTTGTACATCCAACAAAACGACCACGTAGTCATTTTTTAACACTAATCTAAGGGCTTCGTTTCCTGAATTAGCTTTATGAATAACTGCTTTTGATGGTTTTAATGCAACTTCAAGCGATAAGAGATTATCAGCATTATCATCCACAATTAATATTTTTGGTACAGAAAAATTACTGTGCAACATGGTTAAACAAATCTTACTATTTTATGCTTTAAATTTACTCTCTTATAATTAAAATATAATTAGGCTGGTTTGTAGTTAGCTATAAATAGAGTTTCAATATAAATCGCCTATATTATATATATTATAGCCTATCATAATAATATATTTATTGAATACTCTAAAAAATAAAGATATTTTTAAAGTATTCTTTTTAATTTTTCAATAACTTCTGACTCAGGAAGAGAAATATCTATAAAATCTTCTATTCCTACTGTTGCCAAATCTAATTCTACTTCAGAGTCTTTACCTTCACAATACATAATAACAGGAATTTGCATTTTCTTATTTTTGAGTATTGTAAAAAGCTGTTCTAAACACTCATTGAGTTCTGTTTTACAATTACTACATAAAACAACATCCAAATTTGCATTTTCTTTTAAAATTCCTTCAAACATATCTTTTGAATCAGCCACTAAAACTTCAGCATTTTTTGCCTGCAAAATACTGCTTACCTTATATACATTACGCATATTAGAATCAATAATTAAAAACTTTTTATCAAAAAACTTACTTGTTAATTGATTATCAGGCTCTTTCAAAATATTTTCAGTTTGAAGATAAGTTATATCATTATCTTTATTACAATCGGGTAAAAATACAGTAAAAACTGAACCTCTCCCTACTTCACTTGACATCCTAATATTTCCTTTAAGAAGCTTAATAAGTCCTTTTGATATTGAAAGTCCCAATCCAGTCCCTCCAAATTTCCTATGAGTAGCACCATCTGCCTGTTGAAATGCTTCAAAAATTATCTTGCTCTTATCTTTAGAAATGCCTATTCCTGAATCAATAACAGAAAATGCGGTATAATTCACTCCAGGATTTAGTGTTTTTTCTTTTTTTTCAAAATCATTCGGAATATAAGCAAATAGCTTAACAAACCCATGATTTGTAAACTTAATAGAATTTGAAATAAGGTTTTTTAGTATTTGTTTCAATCTAATAGGATCTGTATATACTTTACTATTAACTTCTTTACTTATTTCTAGATCAAATTTAAGACCTTTCTTTTTTGTTATAGGAGTAAATGAGTCCTTTAATTCATCAAAAAGCATATTTACATCAACTATTTCATTATTAATATTAAGTTTTCCTGCTTCAACCTTTGATAAGTCTAAAATATCATTTATCAGCGCGAGTAACTCATTTCCACACCTATGTATCACATTAGCCTGTTTTACCTGCTCATTGTTAAGGTTACCTTCTTGATTTTCTGCAAAAAGTTTAGCTAATATAAGCATGCTATTAAGCGGCGTTCTCAATTCATGAGAAATATTTGCTAAAAACTCTGTTTTATACCTGCTTGCCTGCATCAGTTCTTTAGCTTTTTTTTGTATTTCTGATTGATTGATTATTATCTTTTGATTCTGTTGTTCTATTTCTTGTTTTTGAAGAACCAAATGCTCTGTTTTTTCTTTTAGCTCATCATTTGATTTTTTTAATTCTTCTTTTGAACTCTGTAACGCTATTGTCTTCATTGCCAACTTGTCATTTGATTCACTTAACTCAAGTTTATGCTTCTCTAAAATCCCGGTCTGAATCTTTGTTTCTTCTAAAAGTCGAGCCGTCTCTTTGCTATTCTGTATATTGTTAATAACTATGCCAAGGTTTTCTGCTACCATTTCCAATAAGCTTAATTGTATTTGATTAAATGGTTTATGTGTCGATATTTCTAAAACTCCCATAATATCTTTTTCAAAAGCAATTGGATAAATAGCAATATTCGCCTGTTTTATATCAACTAAACCTGACTTTGTATATACATCTTTTTCATTTAAATTTGTAATAAGTTTGCTTTTTTTACTTTTACCACATTGGCCTATCACACCTTCTCCCTGTTTGAAACTGCTATTATCAATAACCTTTCTTGCACATGCATAGGTTCCTACAGGTTTATATGCACAAACGTCTTTATCATATATATAAAAAACGCCCTGTTCTGCTCCAAGCATTTCCGCTAAAAGTTCAAGTACAGTACTTGATAAATGATCAAGCCTGCTTGAACGCTGAACTTTTCGCATAATATTAGCAAAACACGTTATCAACCATGTTTCTTTTTCTTTAATCAAAGCAAGCTCTTTTAGATTATTTTTCATTTGTATCAAGGCATGTCCAAGAGAATCATCATTACTGCGTAAAGCAATATTTGCATCAAAATTCCCTTTCCCAATCTCTTTTGCCGAATTTTCTATTTTTCGTGTATTTCTTATTATATTTTTAAAAGATAAAGCCAAACGCCCTATTTCATCATTCGAATTTATCACTGGAAATACATCAGTCAGCTGGCCTTTACTGAGTCTGTCCGCAATATTAACAAGTATATTAATTGGTCCAGACAATCTCCTACTAATACTTATGGAATAAATAAGAGCTACAGTTAAAGCTATAAAAAAAGTAAACAGAACGCCAAAGCAAATATCTCTTATAGTTATCTTTGCATTTATTATCCTTCCCATTATCATTTTTTTTAAATCACTGTTTAGACAGTTATCCAGCTCATTACTCAATTGTTCAAAGTTAATCAACTCATTATAAATACCATCTTCAATAGAAATTATTTTATTAATGCTTATTAACATTTTATTTAAAAGTCTATCATTATTGTCAGAATTTTGGTTTATCTCATTAATTTTTTTTACAAACTTATCAAGTAGTAAATCAAAATTTAATTTAATTTCATTCCTTAATGAACTGTCTGGCAAAATAATATAACTCTGAAGAAGTATCTCAATCTCATCTAAATCATAATAAATAAGTTTTCTGTGCTCTTTTGCCAAATCATCTAGTCTTAGTTTTATAAAACTTTTCTTTAAGGATTTAAACAACATTAACCAATTAAACTGTTCATCCCTTAATTTCATTAAACTTTGCCCACAATATTTAAATTGAATGAACCTGTCTTTAAGCAGTTTCACATATTCTTCTTCAATATAGTCTTTAATTCTTCGAACAGTAGAATACTGATGAAGAGCTATATTAAATTTTTCAGCATTAGTCTTAAACAACTCCCTCCTATTTTCTTCATGAAAAACTAAGTAACTTAAAACATCGTTTTTACACTCTAAAGAACTGGATTCCAAAACAGACAATGCTTGATCTTTAGGATGTTCTACCTCTGTAATCACATTTACATTAATTTTAGCAATATAGAAAGCAAATAAGAATACAGTAGATATAGAAAGTGCCATTATTCCCATTGCTAATAAAAGTTTATATTTAATTTTCATATCAATATTTAATTTCTATATTTAATTTAACATTGGATATTTATACTTAAGGTATTTCTGTTTTTTATTTATTTTACTGTAATCTATACTCGAATAATTGCTTCTATATTTTTATATACTAATCAATCCAGCTTATAATTACTTTTTACATAAAACAGTTTAGTTATCTGTTTTATGTAAAAAGTTTTTTAAAATAGAAATAGAATTAACTATATCCTTATTTTCCCGAGTTTTACTTTTTATTGCAATTAGCCATAATACTTTTGTATAGATAAATATTGTTTCAGACAACCTTTTTATATAGAAAAAAGCTAATTTAATTGGTGAATATTTAAAATCATAATTTAATACCATTTCCTTTTTTGGTAAAAACATTCTTTTTAACAACTTATTTTTCAATTCACCTCTTATAACTCTATAAAAAAAAGATACCTTTTTAGAATAATTACAGCTGGAAAGAATTAGTATCCTTACAGAATTTTCTATCTCTTTTGAATATCCCTCCGGTTCTATTTTCTCTAAAACCCATCTGGGAATTTTTTTATTATTTAATAGAAGTTCAGTTGTCTTTAACGCAAGATATAGACTTTTTACACAATTCCATTCTTTTTTTTCTACAGCCAGCTCTATTACAAGCTTCCAATCAATAGAGCAATTGTTCAGAATCTCCGAAATATCGTATAAAAGCCTTATCCCAAAGGTAAAGTTATCTATATCAACTTTATGCACAACAGAATGAAGTAATAGATCTTCATTTGACATAACTTTCACTTTAATTCCATCCAATAAAATTTCCTTTGATCTTTCCCATATGCTGTTAATATTCTGCTGTTTTTTTTCAAATGTTAACTTCCACTGAATATCAAGTATAAAGCTATTTGCCTTTTTAAATGGCGGATATTGTCTATCAAGTATATTCTCTGCATAAGAAATATTATTAATACTACATTTATACCCCAACTGTTCAACTGCTTTTAAAGTTTTCCTTCGTTCATTATCTTTTATTAAAATATCAATATCACACATATCCCTCAACAAAGGATTTTTATAAACATCCAGCTTCAAATGAGTACCTTTTAAATAAAGATGCTCAATATCCATACTATTGAGCAGTGAACTCAACTCAAAAATTTGCTTATTTAACAATAAATCACTTATTGATGCTGAATAATAATGCTGCCTGAGAAGATTTTTTAATCGGTGAGGTTTTTTATATATACTTGAAAACTTATAGTATAATATATGCGCAATATTCTGCTTACAGCCAAATTCCAATATTTCGTTTATCTGATCTAAACTCAAACTATCCAGCTGCTCTTGGAAGCTTTTTTCAATCTTTCCCTGTAAAATATAAAAAACAATTTGTTGTAAAGAAAAGTCAGCTTTCATTTCTTTTTCTGGATAAGCTAAAAATTTTATATACAAACACTTCTAAAATGAAAACAAATAAATAAATTTGAACTTTTATTCGTGCAGGCTGTTTTATTAACCTATATAACCATTCTAGTCCAACTTTCTGCCAGCCGACAGGAGCCCTTTTAACATTGCCGGCAATAGTATCTAATGTCCCACCTATTCCTATGCAGATTTTTGCAGAGTTAAGCTTGCTCTTATTTTTATAAATCCACTCTTCCTGTCTTGGGCTCCCTTGCCCAACAAAGAGAATATCGGCACCTGAATCATTGATTCTTTTGATAAGTTCTTCATTTGTACTTTTTTTTACAAATCCACTATTTTTTCCTGCAATCACAATACCGGGATACATATCTATCAATTTAGCAACAGCAAGATTATTTACATTCTCTTTTGAACCAAAAATAAATAATTTATACTTTTTTTCTTGTGACAGCATACATAAATTATGAAAAAGATCTACTCCCGTTACACGCCTATTATCAATAGAATAAAGGATACTCAGTGCTTTAACTATTCCAATTCCATCCGGTATAAGTAAAAACGAATTGGAAACAAGATCCATTAACCAAAGTTTTTTTCTTATCATGTAAGTTTTTATAGGATTAATTGATAGCACACAGCTACATTCTTTTCCTGTTTGGATATAGTATTCAATCAATAGCAACGCCGCTTTCATATTGATTAAAGATATAGGAATACCAAATAAATTAAAAACTATTCTTTTTCGAATCTGCTCAACAGGAACTTTTTTTTCAATTTGGCAATAAACAAAATTTTGTAAATCAAGAAAGTTTTTAAGTTTAACTTTTTTTATCCACCAAATAATGAATAGAAATTTTGCAAACAAAAGACAAAAAATTAAAGTAAGAAAGGTAATAGAAAATACTGCCGTCTTTGAAGTAAAGAAAAGACTACTAAATGCAACATAATATCCAACCAGTTGGCTCCCAGAATTGAATATAACTATTTTTTTTATTTTAGGATAAAATAAAAATAAGCTCAAAAATATAAAACAGAAATTAATTGAAATAACCATTTCATCATAATGGAGTTTAAATATTAAAAAAACTAAACTCACGAATAGCGAAATCAAAAATCCCAATAAAAAACCTAAATTATTTATTCTCTCAAGCTGCTTAAAAATATTTATAAAAATAATAAACCATAATAGTGTTGCAACAAAAGAATATATCCCATTCAAGAATATTCCAAACAACTGATCAACTTTTATTCCTAATTTCCATGAAACTGCCCCGACAATAAGTTGAAATAACAAATCAAATATTATTGGATAATTATATTTTTTCACTAGATGTTCAAAACAGCAGAGTAAGAAGCACGGAATAAACAACTTATAAAGAAAAAGAAGTGTTTTTTGTGAAAATAAAGTATAATTAAGATTTAAAGAAACATAATGTAACAATAACAATATAACAATACTTGATATTATTAAGGGAATATATCCATTAAAAACAATAAAGATATCTTCTTCTGCTTTTTTTTCACAAGACACTGCATGCTGACCATACAGATAAATTTTATATACATATGAAAAAAAATATGTTAAAAAAAATGTAAAAACAGGAAATAGAGAAAAAATTATGATTTTTAAATTAACGTAATTTTCCATTAAATATTTCTATAAATTTTAGAATTAATTCTATAGCAAAAATCCTTCATAATATGAAATTTATTTAGACTTAACATACTATATATCTATTCAATTTAAGGCTTTCTTATAAATATTAATAGTTTTCTATAACAATTTTAAAATTATCACTTACTTCTAAAAATGCATCTACAATTTCAGGTTCAAAAAATTCTCTCCTTCCACTCCATATAATATCTACGGCCTGAGAGTGGGAGGTTAATTGGTGATATACTCTATTCGAAACTAAAGCATCATAGATATCACATAATATCAACATCCTTGCCGAAAGTGGAATATACCTCTTTTTTAAACCAAAAAGATAGCCTGATCCATCCCATTTTTCATGATGAAATAAAGCCATGTCTTTAGCAATTTTGAAGAAAAAGCTATTACCCATTTCAGCTTCAAACTCATTAATAATAATACTGCTTTTGCTAATATGCTCCTTTACTTGCATAAACTCTTTATCTGTTAATGAACTAGGTTTCAATAGAATATTTTCAGGTACATTTATTTTTCCTATATCATGAAGTGCAGAAGCATTAACCATTATTTCAATAATTTCATCATTTAGATTACTTTTATATTTTTCCGTCTCCTTCAAATAATCTGCGAGTATTTTCAAATATTGTTTAATTCTATAAATATGACCACGATTCTCAACATTTCTATATTCAGCCAATGATCCAATAAATTCAAAGACTTTCTGAACCTGTAAATTACCATTAATATCGCTAGCACAATACTTCTTCTTTGAAAAGCAGCTAAACAAATTTTCAATTTTAGTAATCAAATAATCAAAATCAAAACAATTCAGTATATAATCAAAATTGCATAAAACTGCATCTTTTAACCTTCTTTTACCGTACCTTAATCCCGTTAGAAAAAGTATTGGTAACGTTGATTTCAGCTCCTTATAAAGCTCATAAGTATTTATGTTAATTTCACTACAATCAATAAGTAATATATCAGGGTTAACTTCCAATATATGCTCTTTATTAAGTAGAGAATTATCAATTAAATCAATATGATAATAAGATTTAAGGGCCTGATATATAAAATTTAAATTGACTTTTTTTTCTCCTGATAATAAAACTTTTTTTCTATACTCACTTGACATATAATGTTTTTTCCCTAAATATTATACTAATTTTAGATATATAAATGTTTTTAAAAATAATCAAAAAATAATTGGGTGTATTTATTGAAGAAAACTCAAAATCTGAAATACCTTGATTTTTTTAAAGAAACAATAAATCCTTTTATTCAATCAATTGCTTTTTAAACCAAATTTATAACAGAAGATTAATTTACTTTTTACAATCTACCAATTGTTTTGACATTTTACATATTTTTATGAACCTTTACTCTCATATTAAAACTGCAAATTACTTAGAAGCTTTTTTGAAGCCTAATTCACTGAAAGATTACTATTTAGGAGCAATAATACCTGATATAAGATACTATTGCAACATAAATAAAAGAATAACTCATATTTCTTTGCAAACTATTAATAGTTATCTATATAAGTATCCTCACCTAAAATCTTTCTTTTTAGGTTACTTTGTGCATATTTTAGCTGATGAATATCCAAATTATCATTCACTGTTTAATACAGCTTTTAAACCCTTTATAACAAAATTTAAAAAATATAAATTATCTCCAATTATAGAGTTCTATTTTTTAGATACTGTTTCCTTGCAAATTAATATTTCGACAAATGGAAACAGTTTTTTAGACAACTTAGGGATACAGGAATCATCAGTAAAAGTCTTTGCTCAAACAATAAATACATTCCTTAAATCACCATCTATTGAAGCAGGACTGGATATTGCAAATAACCTCTCAATAATCAATAACAAAGAAATTGATAAATATTTAGGTACTATTCATTTTATGAATAAACATAAACTTCTTAGAAAACTTTTTTTCAAAACATTTACAAACGAAAGTATGTTTAAAAAAGATTTTATACAATATGCTATGAAACAGTTAAAAGAACACTCTGAAATATTATTCCAGTAATACCCCTTAAATAAATTAATAAAAATATTCACTATGTAGTGATTATTGAAATCCTCTATAAAAACACTTAAATATTCTTTATATCCATATCTTTTATTTTCTTTATCTCAGGAACAATATGAGCATTATAATATATAATGCCAATAATGAACAGCATTAACCCAAGCCATACAATAAAACATACAGTAATTATTTGTCTGCTGTTAATCCCTCTTGAGATATTTGCCATATAAGCAATAGGTTTAATATAATCAGACCGAATTCCAAGATTATTTGCACTGAGTTTACTATAGAATTCAGTTATAATAAAGATCAACTCATTAATAGAACTTAGCAATGTTAGTTCCTTTTCTTTTATTTCAGCTTCAAGCTCAATATGTTTTCTTTCTGATATTTTAATACTCTTAGTATTATAAGCATTAATCATCCTCTGATAATATTGAATGTCTTTCTTTATATTTACTTCACGCTTAGTTGTATTAATCAAGTCTAAATCAGATTTCAAAAGAAATTTATTCGCCAACTCCTGAAGCATTCCTCTCTCTTGCGTAACAAATTTTAGTTTTTCTTCAGTTGTAATTAATTTATTTTCCAGGTAAATAATTTGCATCTTTTGATTCTGATCTAATGCATATGACTTAATTATCCCGATTAATGGTTCAAGCTGATAATCATTTAAAAACTGATATTTCAATTTAAGGTCTGAATATGTAAAACTTCCTAACTTGCAAGTTAAATTTGTGAGATTAGCACCAGGCAATTCTCCAATAGCATCAATATTTTCTTTAACCCCCCTAAGAAGTGATCTTAGCAAATCTATCCCCATGACATAATCTAATGATAAAAGAGTAGATTTATTAATAGTATCCCGTGAATATAAAGAAATATTATATTTATTTATTCCTCTGTCTTTTATGCTTGCTTCCAGCCATGTATTTAAAATATCAGACAAAAATTTAATCATAATCTGCTGCGGCAAATTACTTGGGGATTTCGCAGAAGCAAAACCTATAATAAAATTTGAATTATTAACAATTTGTGAACGCTTTCTCAAATACTCACTTTCTAATGCAGCTTTTACTGCCGGTGTAATATCTTGATTTTTTAGCTTTTTTGTATAATCTTCTTCAAGGAACATTAGCTTAATGTCATTTCTATAAACAAAGAGTGAACTTTTAAATTCATCGAAATCGTCAAAATAATCATGCAAATTGTCCTGTTTATAAACTTTCAAAAGAATATTTGTTGCAAGAATATCATTAATATTAAATGTAGAACCATTAGGATATTTATTATTCTTACGATCTATCGCTATAGAAAACTCAATTTTTGCCCTTGCCTTCAAAGGGAAACTATATATATAGCCAGCTCCGGCAAGCGAAATAATAATTCCCAGAAAAACTCCAAAAAAAATAATAAATTTAGCATTTTTAAAAAAAGTGCTAAGCATTATATAAAATACATATTTGGAAATTTTTATGTTTATTCCATTTTTCTGAGGTATTTTTTTTTGTCTTTCCATATACTTTTCTTTGACAAAACCCTATTTTGTGTAAAAATAATGATTGTAATTAAATTTAATAATTAGTATATTGAATTTACCTTAATATATAGCCTATTTTTTATAAAAAAAATGATTCATATTTATATTCAATGTATATTTACGACTTAATTAAATATTTTGCAGGAAATCCTGAAATATTAGTATTATTTTTTTCTCTTATTGGACTGTTCTTTTTATGGTTCGGCAAAAAACAAATAATAGGGAAAATTATTGTTTCTATAGTTTTCATTTTTATTCTTATCATAAGTAACCAATATTTTGCCTATTACTGGGCTTCACCTTTACAAAATGAATACCCCCCTTTTACTACAAAAAATCTTCAATATATAAAAAATAAAGATTGTTTAAAATATATAGTTGTTTTAGGAGCAGGCCTGAAAGCTAATTATTATTACCCTGTAACAGATCAAATTACGAAAACTTCGTTATTAAGGTTAGTTGAAGGTATTCGTATTCATAAGCTGGTTCCTAATAGTAAACTTATTTTTGAGGGTGGAGGATCACCAAATTTTAATACGCCTCTCTTCATGTATCGCTTAGCATTAATAATGGGGGTAAAAGAAAAAGATATTATTATCCCGGTATTATCTCATACTACTATCCAAAACACAGAAATAAGCCAGAATACTGTTGGATCATCACCATTTATACTTGTTACATCTGCAATTCATATGCCACGTGCTGTTATGCTATATAAAAGTCTAGGAATGCAACCAATACCTGCACCAGTAGGTTTTAACTCTAAAAAAATGCTACTGGAAAACTCCAATCGTTTTTTTCCAAATTCCTCTGTTTTCTCGAGATTAACAGCTGCATTACATGAATATCTGGGTATTATCTTTTCTTCTGTAATAGATAATAACGGAAAAAAACAAGAAGTAAATAGTCAAAAAAAAACAGGTTGACTTTTATTTAGATTTTAGTTTAGAAAGATCAAATCTAGAAAAATTGGTAGTTACCCTACAATAATATTATTTAAAATAATTTCATTAAACTTGTCTGCTACATATTCTGGAGTAAAGTTCTGCAAATAAGTATTTCTTGCATTTTTGCATATACTTAAATATTTATCATTATCATTTCTTAAAAAATTAACTTTATCAACAAAACTTTTATAATCCTTTTTTTCTATAAGCATACCATTAAAAGAATCCTTTATATAATCTTTTGCTCCACCTATACGCGTAGCGATAACAGGTACTCCATAACACATACTCTCAACCATAACATTACTTAAACCTTCAATGTTTGATGGCAATGCTACAGCATTACTGCTATTTAAAATTTTTAAGGTTTTTTCATGAGTAATTTTTCCATAAAATGTAACTCTATCTTCTAAATTATGCTGAGATACAAAATCCTTATAATCTTTAAGTAATGGACCATCACCTATCATAGATACGTGACAGTGTTCCAACTCCTTTATAGCCTTGAGAACAATGGAAAACCCTTTTATTTCCTCCCCCATAATATCCATATCCATTCTACCAATACACAATATTCTAAATACATCATTTTTGATTCGCAAATCATAATTGATATCACAGGAAATATCTTTCAAAATATTAGATAGGCAAAAAACTTTTTTCTCTGAATATTGACTTAATATTTCAGCAAAATCACTATTTACCGACAATATTAAATCGTTATTTTCCAGGCTTCGTCTCGTTAGCTCCTCTTTCCAGTCAATACCCATCAGTTGGTTTACGTCTTCTCCTCTGGCACATGTTATAGATACAGCATTAACATATTTTTTACAATACTGGGCAACATTCCCCCAATGATAAATAAATTGACCTAGGATAATATCAGGTTCAATCTCTTTAATTTTATTTTTCAGAACAAAGGCAAGATATTTATAAGTTATTAATTTTGAAAAACCATCTATTATTTTGACAATAAAACCTGCAACACGGACTCTATGAATATGAACTCCGTTTATATGCTCATATTTTTTTAAATTGGTTCTCAAATTAATACAGTTAATAACATGTACTTCGTACAAATTAACGGCAAGGGCTTCTGCTAAATTTACTGTAGCATTTGCCGTACCTCCATTTACTGGAAAATAAGGACCTAATATAACTATTTTTTTCATTGATAACATCAAAAATTAAGATTTAATTATTTCTTCCAGAATTATATCCTGAGGCCAAATATGACCTTCAATCCAATTAAGATTTTTATCCCAATGCCCAGGACAATCATAAATAGCTTTAGCATTGAAACCATAGCTTATTTCAATAATCAATGGTAAACTATCTTTTGGCTTTATAAAATCAAAGGCAATGCTTTGAGTGTCCAGTTTCTTTGATATATCAATAGCAGTTTTCACACATTCCATATCGATTTTATCAAGACTGTAGTCAATTGAACCGCTCCCAGAAGCTCGCCAGTCATTAGGTCTAACATTTCTTGTAAATCCAAATGTCTTACCCCCAATAACAGTAATTCTTATATCAAATTTATTACCTTCTATAAAATCCTGGAATAGAGCATATCCAACTTCATTTTCTCTTAAACTGCTTAGGTCTTCCTTTTTCCCTTTACGATAATAGCTTCTGATATTTTTAGCAACATTTAACATTTTCTCTGACATCAGGACAAAGGGATTGTCTGATAAAAAATTATCCGTTTTGGAAAAACTTAAAAAATCAAATTTAGAATTTTTACTAAAAGCTTTACTGACAAGTTTTAATGCTTCTTTTTTACCCTTCGCCAAGCATACATTAGAAGAACCGGCTCCACACCTAAGTTTAAAAACTTTTGGAAAACTCTGTTGCTCAATCCATTTTACAGCATCTTCCTTACTAAAAAAAATGTTTGTTTTAACAATTGGAGCATTAACTGACTCCAACTGGTACTTTTGTGCTATTTTATCATCAAAAGACCAGCATGTTTTTATTGATGGAAAAACTTTTAATCCCATTTTTTCAGCAGAATAAATTACATTTTTTGCCACCAGTTTATCTGCTTTTATGTTATGATGAAAATGCCACAATAATACATTGCATTCACTTAATACCGACAATATGTCAGGACTGTAACAGTTAACAATCTTAAACTTCAATCCCTGTTCCCTGCATTTACAGATCCATTTGTCCGAAAAACTATCTTTCCTGTCGTGTATAGCAATACAATCCATAAAATTTCCTTTAACTAATTTTATATTAAAAAATACAGAGAACTTTATTCGTATCTAAACAAAATATATACGGGTATTTTTATTTCATCAAGATCATTGCTTATTGAACTTACTAAAAAAGAGAGTACTTTTTCTTCTGTTAGAACAATATATTTTTCTAAAGATTAATAGTTCACTTTACCCATATTACATAGATTTGAGTTCATTGTTTTTTCTCTTTGTAAACATTTACATCTATGAAATAAACTATTCTGTACAAATATATGATTAAAAAAATTAAAAAAAAGATACCTATATTAATAAAAAATCGTACTCTACATAATTTTTTTTATTTATCTTCAAGCAACTTAGTTCTTAAAATTTTCTACATTATTGTAGGTTTTTATATTCCATACTTCCTCGGCGCGACAAATTACGGCTACTACTCTATCGCATGCGCATATGTAAACTTTTTCGCAATCTTTACCTTAAGCGGAATGAATAAAGTTATTTTTCGTGAAGGAGTAAAAAGCAAAAGTGTGCTTGCCAGGCATATTAATCAATGTATTCCATTTTATTTTCTTGAGTCAATTGTTTTAATATTATTAATAATAGTATCCTGTTTCTTTTTCAATAAATATCCTTATCAGCTAAAAATCATGATAACGATATTCTCAATAAATATTATATATAATATCTTCAAGGGACTTTTTAACTCAGTTATTTTATCATATGAAAAAATGTATTATTTGAGCATTTTGCCTATTATTGAAAAAACACTGTTTTATACGTTTGCTATTATTTTTTTAAAGTTGGGCTATAACTGGAAAACAATTGTTATCTTAACGCTGGTTAGTAATATGCTGTCTTTCGGCATGTTGTTTTGCATAACAAGAAAACTAACCCCTTTAAAATTCAAATGGCGCATACATATCAAAGAAAAAATACTTAAGCAGGCATTTATTTTTAGTGCAATTTCTATTGGTGTAGTATTAACTACAAAAATAGATGTACTTATGTTATCGATTCTTGGAACTCCTACAGAAACAGGAATTTACAGCTTTGCAGAAAAGATTGTTCTACAGTTTCAGGCTTTTAACGGAATTATTGCAATGGTAACCTTTCCTTTATTTATAAGGAAAATAAATAAAAGCAATAGAACTAAAAACAGCCAATATTTAAGGTATATCCTACTTATGCTTTTATTTTTAATAATTACGTTCTTTATTCTGGGTAAAATAGTATCTTTTGCCATAATAACATTTATGGGGCAGCAGTTTAGCGAAAGCACAAAAGTTTTAGAAGTTTTATTTGTTTATTTAGGGTTTTCATTTGCAATCATACCACTTACAAATATAATGCAGGCTGCTTACCTTGAAAAAGTTGTATTAGGTTATATTCCTATTTCCATTCCGCTTAATATTGGTTTAAACTATTTTCTATATCATCAAATAGGAATTATTGGTTTTGCATTTTCTACTGTAATAGTAGTCAGCTTTTTGTTTGTATATTACTGTATTATTGCCTCATACTATTTTAATAAAACAGAAAAAGTATTAACATAAAGGTAGCTTTCTACTTCTCAATGATTATATCTATTAAATATTTTCTATATACCTTAACCAGCCAGGAGGAGGTTTGGCACTAATCGAATATTCTTTTAAAATATTTAATTTAGCTAGCTTTCCATTTAGTAAAATATCATAATCCTTGATGCTATCTTCTTCAATGTGACTTTTTAAAAGCGGTATATTTAAAAAGTTAAAATTAAACAAAATAGAAAATGCTAAATCTGTTAAAAAAGAATCATCGCTAAAGCTAATAAACCCCAAAGGTAAAGGGACAGGATTTAATGGCCCATTTCCGTGGCCGCCAATAATACCATCACATAAAGAATAGATTTTTCTCTCTGAATTTTTAGAAATAGTACCATCACATAAACCGAACTCCACAATACGATTAATATCTAAAACCATCCTCCATGTAGTATCATTTCCATACCATCCAGCGGTCAGAGAAGAATAAGCATCAGAAGGCGCAAGTCTCCAACAATACTTTGAAAGTTTAGCATAAGGATAATACATAAAACGATCACGGTTAATATTAGCTAAATCAAGAAAACACTCAGCGAACCTTCTAAAAAAGTTTTTCCCCGGGTAACAATCTCCTCCGTTATCAACTCCTCCAACTCTATGATGAGGCAAATAATCCTTATTACCATTAACCCCTACTAAAATTTTTAGTGCATTTGTAAGGCCAACTTTCTGATGTGTTTTCACTTTTGGCAAAGTTAAAATAACATCACAGTCAAAAATATCTTTTGAAATACAATATTTATGAACCCCTTTTCTATGAAACTTTGAAAGCTTTTTATGGTCATAACAATTTACTCTAAAGTTTCCACCATTTTTTAGGCTAATTGGTTCAAGAAGGCTATTATGTCCCAGATCAAAGATTACAGAATCTGAACTTGAATTACATATTCGTTTTATAGAATTTCCATTTTTTTCAAGAATTACACATCTATAATCCTTAACTACAATAGGAATATTGAATTCTCTGGAAAGTTTATTTATTTTTTCAAAAAAATGCTTTGGATGAAGTTTATCCCATTTACATCTTTGAATTGGTGCATCTGCAATTATTACTCTTTTTGGTTTTCGAACTAGCACCATTTCTAAAACAGCAAGAATAAAATTATGATGAGTTATTAAGCAAAGTTCTTCGTTAATATTTTTTGTTTCTACAACCCAATTGGGTTTTAACAATACTACCTGATCTTCATATATAACCCCTTCAAAAGGTTTTCCATCAAATAACTTTTCAATTAAACACTTTATCTCTGTAACATTATCATACAGATTTTTTAGTGTAGAAACACCTCTATCATTCTTATAACATTTAACTAAACTAAGCACTTTTGCTTGTTTCTTTCTTTTTACCGATATAATACAAACCTGATTTTTTTGACCTTAGCAGTAGGTTAAATATCTTTTTAATTACACTCGAACTCCAGTTTACTTCTTTACATATTTTTTCTATGAAACCATATTGTTCTATTAAGCGGGGTAGTGTTTTTGTATTCCAGGATTGAATATGCTGAACAGGATGAAAAACACTTCCGCATTCAGGACAACATACTTTTTTAAAATCTAAATTTTCGTCGTTAGGTACTGTTATAAAAATATAACCATTGCTTTTAAGCAGCTCATACGAATTATTTAAAACAATTTTAATTTCTTCGTTATTTAAATGTTCCAAAACTTCAGTTAGAATAATAAGATCAAAAGTACTTTTATATTTTTCCAAAGGAAAATCCTTTAGTAAAAACGCATTCTTAAAACATTCTAACGCTTTATGATTTTCATTAACATAATCCACAGAATCTTTACATATGTCTAGACCATAAATTTCTGTATCACTATCTACATATTCTGACAAATATTTTATTAAGTACCCTTTTCCACAAGAGTAGTCTAAAATTCTACTTGTTTTTTTTATATCAACATTCTTGAGCATTTCTTTAACAACTTTACCACCAACAACTTGAGCAAAATACGGTTTAACATCAGTATTGTTTGTTAAAAAACTCCACAAATTATTTATTTTTGTCTCGTCCCAGGTTATTTCATGTATTTCAAATTTGTTCATACGTGATCTCTCAAAATTTTAGATTTTTTGTTTTTATATATTAACTGAAAAATATAAAATTTTCCATATAACCTTTAATTATATATAAATATATTTAACATAAGAGGTAATTCAAAACTATCAAAATAAGATTATTTTTGATATATAAATGAGTTAATAGAAAGAGTTTCATGCTCGTTCATATAAGCAAAAAACAGATATAGCAAAACTACAGGAGTTTAAATGGAACATCTTTCATGTTTATTTAATAGCATGCAAAGTTGGCTTTTGCCAGACCTTGAAGAAGAATTAAGCATGTTAAGTTTAAAGTAGATAGAGCCTATAAACAATAGAACTTTTAAACCCTGATAAGTTGCTTGCTAACTTAAGCGGATGAGAAATCGTCAGAAAACCTTCAAGTCGATTAAGTCTGGTAAAAGCCTTTAAGCTAATCCCATTTTTCATATTTCAGATGCATCAACTCTTATTGAATTCATAAGCTCAAATCCAAATTTTAGTCCAAATTTGACCTGTTAGAACTTATGTTCTGTACACATTCAGTATACTTCAAAAATAAGTTTTTATATGAAAAATCTTCCCGTACTCTAGTTATATTGTTCAACTTTTCCAAGTATTCTCTTTCGTCGACAGAATCCAATACTTTTCCTACAGATTCTTTACTAAACTGTGCACACCAGCCTACTTTATATTTTTTGACAAAATCCGAACTATCATTATTACCTAAGCTCAGAATAGGCAAACTCCCACCTAAAGCATCAAAAATCTTATTGGGCAAAAGATTAGTAGTAACAGGCACAATCGTTATATGATGCTGAGCAAACAAACTACATATTTCCTGTGGCTTAACCACACCTAAAATTCTAACACGATCTTTTAAGTATTTGTCAGTATAACTTTTTATTTCTTCATAATTTTTATCATTCTCATGATTACCTACCAAAGTAATATGAAATTTTCTCCGGTCCTTAATCGCTTTTATAACAGGCATAGGATCAAAATTCACTGTTAAAGTACCGCAATAAATAAGCTTAACTGTACCCTGAAAACTACTCTCCTCTACCCCTTTTGATACAATCCATCTGGTGTCATCGAAACCTAAAGGCATAAAGTAACTTTCAGCTAACGGCGCATAGCGATGTAACCATTTTTCAAAACAGGGAGAAACATGAAGAAAAGTATCAAATAATTTAATTGAAGGATACTGCAATATGTTACAATACCAAGTAAATAATTTATTTAATAAACTATTCGAAGATATCAATGAATCTGGCCAAATGTCACGAATATCCATTAAAACTTTACAGTTAGCTCTCCTCTTTAAAAATCCAGCGACAAAAATCAATTCACTTGGCCTGGAAGGAATAATTACAATATCGCCAGACTTTACTATTGATCTCAGTTTAAGGTAAACCTTAATAGAAAAAAATTGATTCCATAGCACTCTCTTGAAAGAAATATTCTTTAAATATTTTCCTACATGCAAAAAAATACATTTATAATTAAGTTCTTTTTGGATTGAGTCTATTTGTTCTTTTGTAAAGTTTATTTTTTCTGCATGACTAAAATTACTCGTCAGGTATATAACCTCAAGACCTTTTTTTGCTAGTTCATCAGCTAATTTTGGATGTCGCTTACCCCTAGTAGTCAAAACAGACTCAGTTGGTGATATTATAAATACTCGGAAACTCATTACAATTTCACTCCTTTCACTAAGAACTACTAAGCTGATAATAAACATTTCTAATCTTATTACATATAATTTCAGCTTCAAAATTTTCTTCAGAATATTTTGAAGTTTGACTTTTAATACTTCTTATATACTCAAGATTCTTCCAGGCCCATATAATTTTATCAGCTAAATCTTCAATATTTTCAGGTTTCACAATAATTCCATTTTTCTTATCCATTACAATATCTTTTAATGCTCCACTCCCCGTTGAAATAACAAAACACCCGCAGGCAAAAGCCTCTATTACGGCTGTAGGGCAACCTTCAGGATGTGTAGTAGGCAATAAAAAAACATCCGCTTCAGACATTATTGAATACTTTGCCTCGGGACCAGCAAATCCTTTAATCAAAACATTATTTTGCAAATTATGCTTTGATATTTTCTCTCTAAATTCATTTTCTATTTCTGCCGGCTTAAAATATCCATAAAATTCTATGGTAAAATTTACTTCTTTGTCTTTTAACAATCTAGCAGCATCAACTATTTCAAATATGCCTTTATCTTTGCATAATCTACTTAGGAAAATACAATTAAGACTCTCTTTTTCTTTATTTCTTCTATTCGAAGAAAAGTCAAAATGACAGTAACGTTTATCATACATAGTCCTTATAACTGTAATACTATCTTTTTTTAAACCTATATCTGTTAAGGTTTTCTTAAACTGCTCCGCCAAAACCAATATATGATCAGCTCTTTTATATATGATAACAAACACTTTTTTTACTAGACTTTGTTTAAACAATGTTTCCGCAAACAAATCATTCCATCCATGAAAAAAAACTACGACTTTACGTCTCAATAGCTTACACATTATTAAAATCACTGTATCTCTAAGAAGCGGTACAGGTATCATTGAAGGATTTAAATGAACTATTTTTATACTTGAATCCTTAAATAAAGTTAAAAAAATTTTAATTATATCTACCATAAATTCTATTGGATATAGCAATTTTCTTTTTAGTGGCTTGTAATAATCATAAGAACGCGTTCCAACAGCACACCATAACAACTCAAAATCATCCGAAGAAAAAACATCAAAAAAAAGAGAGATAAAATTAACCACCCCTCCTTTACTTTTTCTATCTTTTGTTATAACTAAAATTTTCATATAAATAAACCATTTTTTTACGATATAATATATTCTACTTTAAGGCTTGCTATAACCATAACTAAACAACCAACTAGCGCATAAGTTATACAATATTCATAACATATTTTTAGCCATAAGTCCGATTTTACCTTTAAGTCAACATACACTCCAAAAAGCAAGTTTAATACTATAAAGCGTTTATTGCAAACAAGTCATATTCAATTCATATTCAATAATATGTACTACATATACACCACTCACCTATCACCCTACTCAAGGGTACTCTTGTTATAACTTAAATTTCAAGCTATAACAAGAGTCTAACTCAATAATTCAGGAATAGAAATTCCCAGAAGCTTTCTTATTATTTTGCTTTGAGTTAATCTTTAACTGTTAGAACATATTTTTTGGATTGTGCACTATAAACAGGCTATTTTAGGGCTTGTCCCTATATGTTTATCTCTTTAATAAACAGAAAGATATTCTATATTACTATGTGTTAAACAGATCAAATTTGGCACATAATTAACAAAAACTATTATTATAATAGTCAGAGGCATATCTTTCATGGATTATACTATATCATTTCAAAGAGAACTTTCACTTAATATTCCCAAAGTAATCAACAACAAAGACTATCAAATCTATAAAAATCTACTTACCCGCATAAATGAAATACTCTGTGTAACAGAAATGGATTTAAATTTTGCAGAGCATTACGTGGATATTATATCGAAATCATACAGCAAAGATTTAACTTCAAAGGAGGTAAAGAAATACAGTGAATACGGGATTACAGCTCTAAGATGCATGATTATCAAAAATCTTACAGGTCTTGGTTTTAGAGAATTGAATGTCAGGCTTGCAGAAAGTACACTTCTTCAGTGGTTTTGCAGTTTAGAGAACATAGATGCAGTAAGAGTACCGTCAAAGTCATAACTTCAGCGATATTCTCTTTGTGTCAACGAAGATTATCTTCGTAAACTTATTGAATCCTTACGCGAGAAAATTTCTCTGCCGGAAAATATTCTAAACCTGAAAAGTCCATTCAACTGTAAAGATATATACCTTGACGCCACCTGCCTTAAAGCCAATATCCATTTTCCTGTAGACTGGCTTTTACTTCGTGACGGTATGACTTCGCTGTTAAAATCTATTTTGGTCATACGCAAACATGGAATCAGGCATAGAATGCAACCGCCTGAAGAATTTATTCATCGCATAAACCTTCTTTGTATTGAAATGACTAATGCAAGGAGAAAATCTGACAGTAAAAAAATCCGCAAAGCAGTCCTTAGAAAAATGAAAAGTCTTTCTAAGATTATAAGAGCTCATGCCGGAACATATTATAAACTTTTGAAGAAGGAATGGAGAGAAAGAACAGATCTTAGCGAGGGACATGTAAATTAAGTGCTTAAGCGGATAAAAGATGTTCTTACATAACTTCCGGAAGTCATAAGACAGGCTCATAGCCGAATAATTACAGGCTTACAAATAGAAAGTAAAGATAAAATACTGAGTCTTTTTGATGATAGTGCAAGAGTTGTGAAAAGAGGTAAAGCAGGTGCAGAAGTCGAATTTGGCAATACTCTTTTTTTAGCAGAGCAGTCAGACGGGTTTATTGTTGACTGGCATCTTTATGAAGCATCTGCTCCTACTGATTCTAAGATGACACTGGACAGTATCAAAAGAATGACTGATAAAAATATGGATATAAAAAGTGTTGCCGGAGATAGAGGCTGCGATAGCAAAAGATGTCAAAACTTCATCGCAAAGAAGAAAATAGAGAACAACATATGTCCCAGAAACCCTCGTGATCTGATAGAAAAGCCACAGAATAAAGATTTTGTTTTTCATCAGAATAGGCGAAGTCAGACAGAAGGAAAAATTGGAATATTCAAGAATAACTTTACAGGCAGCCCAATCAGAAATAAGAAATTTGAATATAAGGATATATCTGTCGCATGGGCTGTTCTTACCCATAACCTCTGGGTGCTTGCAAGGCTTGATTGTGGCAATGAAGCAGCATTAAAAAAAGCTGCTTAAATCAATTCTTTCCGAAAAATACTCAAATTTATAAAATTTAACGTAACAGGCAAGGATAGATTATTTTCCGAAAGATGGAGTATAGCTTTGATATGTGGTGCATTAGAGGAACAATAATCTTATCCGGAAGTTGTGCAAGTCCGCATCATCAGAGAGTCTTTTTTATACAGTATTATATAAAGCAAATATATTATGTGCCTGTCCATTGTTAAGGAGCATAATATTTCCATTTTCTTCCATTCAGTTTTATTTTTGAAGTAACTGACTATCATTTTTTCTTTCTTTTTCAATTTTCTTTCGTCTGATCATATTTTTATGCCGAAAAATCCTGAATTTAGAATTTTTCAGGCAAAACGGTTACACTCCTTTCCGGGAACAAGGAAAAGAAATCACAATTTCCATGACATTTCTTTTGCGGCGCTGAACCGGCGCCGCACTATGCCGGGATTTTCAAACAGCTCCTTCTATATTTAAAAAGTTTTACCCTTTCCGGGAATATATGATAGACAATTTTCATACAGCTTCCGCATTTTGGACATTTATATTCCGGCCGTTTAACTTTTATTTCATTATTCAGTTTTACATGTAATAGCAGCTGCAGAAGTTTTAATGTTTTTTTCGCATTGCCGTGAAGAAAACCGTAATCCCTACAACGCCTAAAGCCTTTTGGAAGTACATGTTGTATGACTTGAAACAGAAAATCCTCACCTTTCATTGTTCTGTATTTTGTTTTATTTGTTTTCGATTCTGTATAACTGAATGTAACGGTACCATCATGATTATCAAAAATCCTCTTCTCTGATATTACACCACGGTACAGGTACCTTGAAAGATAAAGCAAAGCCTCTCTGCCGCTGCCTACATTCTCCATGTTTACACGCCATTCTTTATCATAAGCAATCTCAGGAAAACCTATTCCCAGCTCTTTGAGTAAAGCAAGAAATTTACCTTTATAAAGTTTATTCAGCTTTTCCCATGGGAAAAGGTATTTGCCTTTCTTTTTTCTCCATAGATTATTTTTTCTGTCAACAGCTCCGCCTGCAACTATAAAATGGATATGGGGATGATAATCAAGATTTCGTGCATGAGTATGCAGTACCGCTGTCATTCCAATATCTCCGCCAAGATACTTCGGACTTTCTGCTATTTCCTTCATAGCACGGGATGCTGAATCAAAAAGTGCATTATAACATTCCTTCTGATTGTGCCATATTACAGTTCTAAGTTCATATGGAACGGTTACCGTTACCATGTAATAATCCACAGGCAGGAGTTTATCCATTTGCCTGTTAACCCATCTGACCGTTTCATGATGCTGACAGGCAGGACAGTTTCTATTGCCGCATGAATGATAAAATATCTCTGTATCTCCGCATTCGGGACATTTTACATGAACTGTTCCTGAACCTTCGGCTCGGCATCTTTGAATTGCGGACATTGCTTTTTTATGTCCGGTAAGTATTTTATTACCATAATTCATTTCCATGGCTTCACCAAAGGTATTTATGACATCCTTTAGCTTCATGGCAGTGAAACTAAAGGTCGTGGAAATGAATTTTTGACATTATCCCGTTTATTGCAGCAGCAGAACTTTCCTGTGTCACATTTGTAAAATGTGTATATCTTGCTGTTGTTTCTATCTGTGAATGTCCAAGTATATGCTGTACTACTTTTAAGTTAACATTTGCTTCTATTAAATGTGTGGCATAGGAATGACGCAGTGAATGGATTGATACTTTCTTATTGATTCCGCTGTCTCTTGCCGCCGCCCTGAAAGCTGCCTGTGCACAACCTATATTCATAGGCTGTTTTGTATGCATAACAGTATCTTTTCCTCCAAGTATTTTAGGAAAAAGAAGTTCTGGGTTTCTATGAACCTTCCAGTATCGGCGCAAAGCATGAAGTGTAGATACCGGAAGTGGAATCAGACGGTCTTTATTACCTTTGCCGTTTCGTATATGAACCTGCATACTTTTGCTGTCTATATCTGCAACTCTTATATTTACGCCTTCGCTCACTCTTAATCCCAAACTGTAAATAGCAAAAAGGACAACTCTGAAACGGAGAAGTTCTGTATGAGCAAGCAGCTGTGATACTTCTGAAACAGTTAGTATATCAGGTATCTTCTTTACTCTGGGAGGCCTGACTATCTCTATATGCTTCCATTTACGCTTCAGTACATATTTCCAGTAAAACACAAGTGAACCAAGATCGATTTTAACTGTACTCCATGAATGAGTATCTATAAGATCTGCAAAGTACTGTTCAAATTCTGACACTGAAAGATAGTCCGGAAGCCTGTCAAAATATTCACACACACGACGAAATCCACGAAGATAACATTTCGTTGTTGATTCAGCCATCCCCTGAAGTTTCAATGCTCTGGCAAGTTCTTCATGCCTTTTGCTAATCTTTGACTCGCTCTTTTCTGATGATGCAATTAATCCTCTCATCTTACTATACTCCTTATGCTTAGTTTTTTACGCATTCACCTTGAATGCAATTACATAAGAAATTATAATAAGTCTATAAATGGGATTAAATCACTAAAACTGTCGCTGAAAGCGACTTTGTTCAACCGGTTAATCAAGATTATCATCTTTTTATAAAAAGATTGCAATTTTCAAGATTATGACAGCATTACAAAAACAAAACTGATGACTGATTACCTCCCACTGATTACTAAGCTTAACAAAACTGGAGTTTTGGGACAGGCTCTAATCTAAGCATATACACTTGACCATTTTGGATAATCCTTTGGCAGCTTTCTCCACTGGCAACCTGTTTTGATAACATAAAGTATTCCGCAAAAAACATCATACAGATCTAATGTCCTTGGCTTTGTCTTTTTTCTGGCACCTTCAAGCATTGGACGTATTATTTCAAATTGAGCTTCTGATATGTCACTCGGATAACTTTCTCGCATAAAATATTTCCATAAAATTAATGATTGATAAAAATCATTTTTATACTCCATTATATTTAAAATTGCTAGACCTTAAAAGATTTTAAACAGCTTCTAAAAGATTCTGAGTTGGCTTCAGCACAATTTGATACTATCCGCATAAGAGTGCTGAAAGTAGCAGCACAGGTAAACGTGCAGAAAACAAAGATAGTATTTCACCTACCGGTTCATTTCCCTTTAAAAAATATTTACTTCAGTGCAATTGATACTTTTTAATGCTATGAGAATTTAGAATTTACCAGCGGTCCCCGCCGCTGTGAAAATAGCGGGGAGGTGGGGACATTCTGTGAAAAATGATTAATTAGAAGCTGCACGAAAAGTTTTTCGCGACTCGCTTCTAATTAATTTTTTGCTATCGCAAATGTAAATTTGCCTTTCAACGCTCTATATTGAGCGTAAATGAATAAAGTGAAAGGCAAATTTATGATATATAATGTTCCTTACCTACCGTTTGATTTCAACATAATTGAAGAATTAGATACCGATTTAATGGAAATTTTTCGAAAAAGTCGCGAACTTCTGGAAAAGTTTCCTGAAATCAGAGAATCAATAGTCCGAGATCAGGATATACACGGTCAGAAGAAGAAACTGATCCGCAATGAAGTAAAACGTTATAATGATGTGCACATAAACGGAAATTACTATTTGTTTGACTGTATAGAAATAACAGAGCCGGTAAAACTCGAAAAAACAGGTCGGGAACGTTTGAAGCCGGAATTAGTACTTTATTTTCTTATCATCAGAGGACTGTGGGGAAGCATAAGTGACCACGCAGCCAAACAGGCAATACATGATTCAATAAGTATTAGCGCGGTTCTTGCTCATCACAGCTATAAGGTTCCCGGTTCGAACACTGTGCGTGAAAACCTGAATGCCAGTTTCCAATAAAACAAGACGTTTGATAATGGATAGCCTTTCCATGCTTATTCTCCTTAAAGGTCTTGATGATTTCAATGAAGTTTACATAGACAGTACAGATGTTGCTGCAAATACAGCATATCCAACGGACATTTCAGTTTTATATAAACTTCTTGACCGGGTTTACAGAAGCTTCAGGTTTCTAACTGATGAGTTTGGCTTTCCCATGCTGAGTGACGGATGGCTTGATACAAGAATGAAAAAACTGAAATCACATCTTGCTTTTATCAATATGCAGATAGGCAAAAAGGGAATGAAAGGAAATGTTAAGGAAAAATTTAAACTCTTTGTAAGTCTTGCAGATAATATTATAAAATCTTTTTTCGACGAACAGGAAAAAATGTTGATCAAATATGAAACATCTGACTTAACCCCGGATAAAAGTCTTGCTCTTGACAGGCTCTGGTTTAAAATAGACAGTGATCTTAATGATGCCGCTTATGTACTGTATTATGCCGAACTTCTTGTTAATGAAAATATAAAACTTCCGTCAAGAGAGAAAATCCTCAGCATTTCGGATCCTGATGCAGCTTTCATACAGAAAGGACAGAGAAATCCCACCATTGGATATAAACCTCAAATCGGAAGAAGCAGAAATGGTTTTATAAGTGGTTTTCTACTTCCAAAAGGCAATGTCAGTGATTCCGAAATGCTTGTTCCCACAGTAATGGAAGTATGCCGTTCCACCGGAGTTAAGCCGAATCTTGTAAGTACTGATGACGGTTATGCATCAGAAGACGGAGTTGGTATACTCAAAAATGATTTAAACATTTTAACTGTCAGTATTAATGGAGCAAAAGGTAAAAAAATAACATCTGAAGATTGGGATACTACGTTATATTCTGAAGCCCGAAGAATGCGGTCTGCTGCTGAATCAGGAATGTTTACTCTTAAATACAGGCATAGTTTCGGTAAAATGAGAAGACGTGGGATTGAAGCAGTGGAAGCTGAACAGCTTGAAAAAATTATTGCGTATAATTTTATACATATGATTAAAAAGGAAAAAAACGGCTAAACCAGCCTGATCCAATTTAACATATCAAATATAAAAAAATATACTGCAATGTACCCGGTTTATAAATGTTCAAGAGTTTTCTCTTATAATTTGTGGAGGTACGACATAAATTTTAAAAATAATTAGAACGCCTTAAAAAAAATTGGATATCAGGTTATAATGTTATATAATTGAAAAAAATATTAATAACAAAAAACGTTTTCGTGGGCGTTCTAATTACTACCCCAAATAGAGAAATATAAATAATTTAAACATTAAATTTTGTTCTGGATGACTAAATTATAAACATATTGAACGCTAAAATTAAATTTGTAAATTAAAAAGGTTAAAGTAAGTTATATAAATATTATCAATTATACAGTACCTTAAAAACTTGATGAATCGTTCCTTTAACAAAAGAGTCACGCTTTTGATAAATTATAACTAACATGAAAGACGAGAAAATCTTACATATTGCAAGAGGCTCGCTAGAGGAGAGCTAATTATGGTACACTTCAATAACGGATACAAAGATAACAGTCTGGTACTTTTTGTATTTGCTATTTTGCTTAGCATTATTATTCTATTTATCTGGATTTCTATTGGTGAGCATTGGGGGGGAGACCTAAATGATGGATGGCATTATATGGCTCTATATGAAGGAAGAATAGCGGAATCACCTTTTGCCTACCGGCTATTGACACCATTTTTAGCAAGTTTATTGCCATGGACTGAAAAGATAAATTTTGGAGTAGTTACTATTGGCTCTTTAGCATTAACTACAGGTATAATTGTTCTTTATATGCAAAGAGTGCATTCTGCATTGTTCCTTTTAGTTATGACGTGTATATTCTGGGTTATATCGTATCCATTTATATATTATGGGATAACATTAATTAGAGCAGATGCTCCTATGTTATTTCTACTTATGTTGGTGTTCTTTCTTTCTTTAAAAAGAGTTTCGATATTCACACTTTTTTTCTTAATAATTTTGGGCGCTCTTTCTCATGAGATGATGTTGATTTGTATTCCGGCTCTTTGGTTGGATAAGCTTTTTAAAGGAAAACTGACTGGTGGACAATATTATCAATATTATCAGCTGTTTCTTCTAAGCTTCTTTGTTTTTATTTTTATAATTATAATTAGAGCTAATTTACCGGCTGATGAGGGGCAAATATGTTATATTAACTCTAGCATTTATAGTTTAATTTTATATACTCTTAAAGGGACTGGAGGGATAATAAAACATTTTTTACGTATTTATGCTGCATATGGGCCTGCACTATTATTTGCTATGTTTTATGTTATCTTTTATCAACCTGTTAATGGGAAAACAGCCTTTTTATGTTTATTTGCCTGTGCTGTTATAGGAACCTTTCTTGCAAATGATACTTTGAGAGTTATGAGTATTATTTACTTTCCCATATTTTTATATGCCGCTAAATATTTAAATGCACTTTGGACTTCACATAGGTATAAAATGGTTTTTAGCTGTATATTTCTACAATTATGCTATTCATTTACTGTATTTTTGCATTTAAGGACAATTGAGTCATCTCTTAAGCTAAATTGTATTGCAGGTGTCATATCAATAATTACGTTTGTAGTTTGTTTTGTAAATCTACTATGTTTAAGAAAATGTTTATGATCTTCTCAGCAGCAATGCAATAAATGTAACATTTACCATTTGCATGCTTGTTTCAATTTTTCTTTCACAGTTTTTCCAAAGCCTTCTACATTTTTCAAGCCACGAAAAACTGCGCTCAACAATCCATCGTTTTGGTAATACTTTAAACGTATGCAGCTCGTTTCTCTTAACAACTTCTACAGTAAAACCAATAATTTCTTTTACTTTTCCTACAAATTTTTCACCAGTATAGCCTCCATCGGCTAAAACATTGATAACATTACACAGTTTCTCTTTTCTATTACTGAACATTGTTACTGCACCGTCTCTGTCTGTAACATTTGCAGTTGTAATGTATATTGCATGTGGTAATCCAAGTATATCAACTGCTATATGGCGTTTAATTCCTGAAACCTTTTTACCGGCTGACAGCTAGATTTATAAACACCTGATATTTTGCAAATAAGAATACCCATTCTGTTAGCCTATATTCTTCTATTATTTTCTTATTCCTCCAATTATCAAAAATATTTTCTTAATTTTTCTTATATTCTTCCAATAAAATCTTCCTTAACCCATATCTTCTTATTTTCTTAAAGTTTTATTCCAGGAATTTCAGATGAAACATCGGAAAATAAGATGCATAAACTGTGGCAACTATTTTTATCCCGACAAATACAACTACCATCATCAAAAATATTGCAGTCGAGCAGAATGCCGAAGAGCCAGCCGCAGACAGTCAAGTAAAAAGTACCGTGAAAAGAAGTCAAGAGACCTATCTTACAGGCAATCAGAATCAAACCGTGCAAAAGATTGGTATTCAAACCACAGTCTAAAAGTTAAAAACAGGAAAAAAAGTTGCAAAAAAGTTTCTTCCAAAGAAGTTTTACGTGATATCGCTCAGGTAGAAAAGATACAGATTGACATATCAGTTTTACGTGATTTCGCTAACTTGCAATCTATTATACTACAAGGAGTTATATCACAGTTGACAGGGTGTGGTTTACGTAATGACATAAGCAATTATATCCGCAGAATGTATGATAGAGGCAGAGAGGTTTCAGGAGTGGATACTGAAACAAATTCTTTAATAACAAAATTGCTTAATGAAAGGAACTGCAATGAAACACAAAAGAATAATTCTGCCTGAAAAAAGACGAAAAATACCTGCTCACTTCAGCTGGATTGATCACAGACTTGTCAGAGATGGTTATAGTAGAAAGTGTTCTGCCCGGGCACTTGGTCTGTATCTTTTTTTGTTAACCCGAGTTTCGCATCTTGATTTGTAACTCCCTGATAGTCAACAACCGAAAAATTAAGGCACGACAAAAAGTTTTCAATGAGCAAGAATTATTTTTTCACGCAGTTGAGTACCACATGAGATTTTGGCAGGTTTTTCCAGTCAATGCCAAGATATCTGTAAATATCTTTCTGGGTCTCATCAGGCAAGCCTGCTTTTCTGATTCTATGTATTTGATTTGAATTTGTTGGTACTTTAATTGTGGAATACGAATGTGTAGACAATATCCTTCTGATTGTCGGCCAGCTTCTATGATCGTCACGCTGTTTGAATTTGTACATAATGAAGTGCAGTAAATGATAAGCCAGAACTGTAATAAAAACATGAGCATCCACCCTATCTTCAATTCTATGGAAGTTCGGTCTGATTCCGAGATTTGACTTTAACATTCTAAATCCGTCCTCCGCTTTTGTAAGTGTCATATAAAGATTCCAGATTTCATTTTCATCATATTCCTTTCTGTCGGTTCTTATTACATAGCATCCAAACAGTTCATCATCAATTCCATATTTTTCATCATCCAAAGTCCAGTTCAGTACATATTTATCTTCCGTTTTTTTGAGTTCTACATTATAGTATTTTGCGGCTCTGGAAAACTGTTTTTGCAATTTACCAATTCGCCTTTGAATAATTTCCGGAGTTTTTACACCACCTTTTTTTTCAATGCCCGCTTTGATTTTTTCAAGACCGGCAACAAAACGTTCCTCCATTTTTGAGCATATTGCATATTCTTTCTCCCGGCGTGCGGAACTCTTGCATAGCACAATATTGTCTTCTGTACCATTTTGTTCATTAAAAGGATCTGAAATGAGTTTTACAAGAACATTTGTTTTATCTTCTCTTCCCGAAATAGCTGTAAATGTTTTCTCATCAGCTAAAAATTCATCCTTATACTTTTTTCTTCCACGGCGACTATCATTTACAAGATAACTGAATCCTTCAGATTTTAGCAAAAGCAAATTCTTTTTTGTTGCAATCCCTCCGTCAAGAATAACAATTGGCTTTAAAGTATCCAGAAGAACATCATCTGTCTGCCCAACAGCATTTTTCAATTCTGACAGCATATCGGGAATAGTTGTTGCATCATTTCGGTTACCTTCAAAAATTTTATGTCCAACTTCAAAACCGTTATTATCAAAAACCATTCCTACAACTATTTGTGGACAGTCATTGCGTTTATGTTTTGAACATCCGCGTTTTGATTTAGGATTTTCAAGAGCCGTACCTTCGAAATATGTATTGGTTAAATCATAAAGCAGAACTGTTCTCTCAAGATTGAAATATTCTCTTTCCTTGTATATAAGATGTTTTTTTTTGATCCTTAAACTTAAAAAGTTTGTCACTTACCCTATAGTAGGGATCATCTCCTCCCTGCAGTATTTCAGAGCCGAGAAGTTCGGGAAGCGAAGTTGTTGAAATCCACTGGGCAAGTGCATGTTCGCTTAAAGGTTTTACCAGCCGGTTGATTACTGAAACAGCAGCACAGGCACACTGTTTAGGATTAAATCCCAAAGTTTTAAGAAATTTTCCTATCTCAAGTTCATTCCAGGCATGTAAGGCTACAAGTTCTGCACCGAGTTCAGTATCATTACAATGATCTATATTCTCGATTTCAACCCCATCTACAATTTCAGGTTTTTCTACATCTTCTTCTGTTTGAATGTTTGATTCTGCATTATCAGTATCTTTATTCTCTGTTTGTTTTACATTCGGCTTCCAGCCCCCCTTCAAATCAATAAGGCGCAAAATTCTGTCAATCCAGCTTTGTTCGGCTTGGGTATATTCAAATTCAAAAAGAGTATCGGTTTCATAATAGGTGTTATAAAGTTTGTGTTCTACCGCTTTAGCTATCGGTTTCCAGGATTTATCAGGTATTCTTGCTCTGCCCAGAGATATTACTGTTCTGCTTCGACTGTGACCGAGGCTGTTGCGATAGGCTTCGATGAGCTGAAGTACTTCACCGCTTGGAGTTTTCTTAACCCTGAAATACATTTTTACCTTTCTCTTATCTGCCGGCAAATGCCGTAAAGTTTATGAATTTTTAAGAATATTTCTACACTGGTAAAATTACAGGAACTAATAAAAATACAAGAGGATTTATTAAAATAGTTTATTATTATAGGCACGACAAAATTGCTCTAAAAACTCCAAAATATTCACATCTACCTAATTGTTAAATTGTTACATTGATTTTTACAATTTCTCGATTTGAAAATCTTCGAGTTCAATGACAAAAATGTTACATTTTTGTATGCGAAAGATGGGCTAAATTATCAAAGTATTGATTATTTAACGATTTAGTCAATATCCAGCTAAGAGCAACTCTCCAGTATCCTTTTCTTGAATTTGCCTATTCCCAGGCTTTGTAATTGTTCACTCCAAGTCTAACAAGATTATCATGTTTTGTTTTGATTTTCTTCCACTGTTTCCAGTAGCACATCCTAAGCCTTCGCCTAGTCCACTGGTCAAGTTTCTCTGCCAGCGATTTCATACTGGCAATACCAAAGTAATTACACCATCCTCTTGCTAGAGAATTCAGTTTTCTAACTTTGTTATCCATAGAAATGGAATAACTTCTGGAGGTTATCTTACGAACCTTGTCTTTGTATCGCATAACAGATTTAGAGTGAACTCTAATTCCTGCACCATTGCTGGAAAAGTAAAATGAAAAACCGAGGAACTTACGTTTCCAAGGTCTATCAACTGCACTTTTCTGTTGATTAACTTTAAGTTTGAGCCTGTTCTCAAGAAAGTTTGTAATGTTTCTCATCACTCTTTCTCCAGCCCTTTGGCTTTTTACATAAATGTTGCAGTCATCCGCATAACGGCTGAATTTATGTCCTCGCCTTTCAAGCTCCCCATCTAGTTCATTAAGCATAATATTGCTTAATAAAGGTGAAAGAGGACCTCCCTGAGGGCAGCCTTTATGCGTGTCGACTATAACTCCGTTAAGCATTACACCTGATTTTAGAAAAGAACGTATCAACCGAAGTACTCTTTTATCAGCAATTCGTTTTGATATTATAGACATCAGTATATCATGATTGACTGTATCAAAATACTTTTCAAGGTCAATATCAACTGTCCACCTATATCCTGATTCTATAAGGTCTCTGGAATATTCAACTGCATTTTTAGTACTTCTATTAGGTCTAAAACCAAAACTGCTATTTGAAAAACCACTTTCAAATATCGGTGTCAAGACCTGTGAGACTGCCTGTTGAAGCATGCGGTCTATTACCGTAGGTATTCCAAGAAGTCTGACTCCTCCGTCAGGTTTGGGAATCTCAATCCTTCTAACCGGATTAACTTTATATTTACCCGATAGTACAGACTCAATAAAATCATACCCTTTATATTTTAGAAACCCTGAAAGCTCATTTACTTTCATGTTATCAATTCCGCTACTGCCTTTATTCTTACAGACACGTTTTGCGGCTAATCTTAGGTTTCTTATATCGAGAATAGATTCAAGAAGCCTATTATGTTCTTCTACATCGTCATCTTTGCTATCGGAAGCCGAAAAAATACTATACACTTCTGCTATATCTTGAGCTTCCAGCTCTACATCAAACAGATAGCCCTGTACTAAGGTTTTCTGTAATCTGTGCATCTTTTACGATTCCTTAATAGTTAAGTTGACTATTTACCGTTCAGTCCTTCCTCTGAATAATCAGAGTACTATGACTTCTGCTGACTTCTCACAGTTCAGTCTGCTGTCACCAGCAGGGTTAAAGTTCTGATTTTTTTTTCAGACTTTGTATCTGTGAGACCTCCCCAGGTAAGCACATATACCTCCACTCCATATATCTGCTGTATTTACTCCATAGGTCTCGGACAGTTTTGGGCTTCGTTTTGTTTTGCAAACTTACCCGACCTATAAAAGCCTTATATACAGTTCGTATTCCTCAAACCAGAGTTTTGCCGCCGACTTCCTTCAGATTCCACCTCACGATGGACACCCTTGTCTTAAGCTGGCACTTGGCACTGTCAACCCGTGCAATGGACTTTAACCATCAAGTATACATGCATGCTGGGCACAAATCGAGTAGGGTAAGATAAGGCTATAACTCTTATCTTATCCCTCTCACAGAACCGTACGTACGGTCCTCGTATACGGCTCATGTTAATTATTATTCTATTTTAATAGAACAGTAATACCAGTTTGTACTTTGTAAATGTCAAACAGTCCACTTTCATCAAAGAAAGAATTTGGAATAGCATAATGAGCCTGTGGACTTGAAGAATTTCTCCATGAAGACATTTTGATTTTCTTAAAGTTGCCGTTATAGCCAAGCTGTCTAAGCCTCCTATGAAGTTTCTTTGGAGTTTTCCAAAGCTTCATCTGTTTTGCTCTAAGCCTGTGTCTGATCCAACTCATCAACTCTCTGTAGATTCTTTTACAGTTTGCAATTCTGAAATAGTAGGCAAATCCTCTGATAACTGGATTTAAAACTTTTATCATGCCGCCAAGATTACCTCCGCTGTTACGTTTGGTCAGGCGTTTAATTTTATTCTTAAACTCCTTTAATCTGCAATCCTGAATCTTTGTAAAATTGGTATGTATTTCAACACCAAGAAATTTTACTCCCATACAGGAATGTGTAACATGTGTTTTGGTTTTATTGACTGTAAGCTTTAAGTCCTTTTCAAGATAATCCGTTGCTTTTGCAAGTGCATTATAAGCTCCGCTCTTGGAAAAACAGAATACCAGGATATCATCAGCATAACGTACTATTCGATAATTTCTGTTCATCATGAATTTATCAAAATGATCAAGATAGACATTAGCTATAAAAGGACTGATTACTCCGCCCTGCGGACTACCTGTATCTGTATCTGCAAAAACACTGTCTTTCATTGCTCCGCTTTCAAGAAATATTCTTATTAAATTGAGAATACTTCCATCAACTATCCATTTTCTAAATGACTGGATTATTATATCATGATTAAGCGTATCAAAACATCTGCTCAGATCCATATCAACAACCCACTCCATATTGTATTTGCGGATAAACATACTTGCCTTACTGATTGCATTATGACCGCTTCTGCCTGGTCTATAACCATAGCTGGAAGGATGAAAATCACAATCAAATATTGGCTGAAGTATGTTAAGCAGAGCCTGCTGTACAACTCTGTCACGAACTGAAGGGATTCCTAAAATTCTTTCACCTCCGCTTTTCTTCGGAATTGACACCTGTTTTACAGGCTTGGATTTATAGGTTTTATTCTTCAGCTCAAAAAGGAGTTCATCAATTTCAACATCAAGATTAACGGCAAAATCTTTGACGGACTGCCCGTCTATGCCGGGAGCTCCATTCGCTGATTTTACTTTGTGGAATGCCTCTGTAAGGTTCTTACGGTTCAGCATTCTGTCATATAAACTGTAATATTTCAATTCATTATTCCTTTTTATGGTTACTGCACTGATTTATCCATTCTCCTAAATTGAACATTCAGTTGACCTTCAGTGCGGGCAGATACTTTCTATCCTGAATGGCAATATATATCTGTTGACCGTACTTACTCTGATGAACAGTCAAAACACACAGTGTGAAGCTTCCACTTCAACCATGTGTAAAGGACTCCATCCCGTTGGATAGTTTGTGTTCTGTTCTATCAGGTTAAATGTATAATATCAGTTTTCAAATTAACTTCACCCCTTCGCATTACAGCATATCTTTTGAATAATACTGCATTTAACTGATAGGCAGTTAATCATTTCTGTTTTATCCTCCAGTCTGTTACCAGCTTTCACAGGCAGAAATTTCATCACTACTACGGGTTCATCTGCCACCTCACACCACATCTATCAGTCTTACATTTCTGCTTGAACATCAATATCTGTAAAAAAAAACAGAACAGTATAAGGCTTCCCCAGTTAATACACTGGTCCCTGTAAACAATCTCATCCTCAATCACACTATTGGTATGTTCAGGTATCAGGCTTTGCGATATTTTGCACGCTTACCTACCAACAGCGCCGAAGCAGGTTCACTTTCGTTATGTACTGTTTACTTCCTATTGCTTCCTTCAGACAATACCGTTACCAGTAAAGCCCTTGCAATTCGGATTAACTTCCCCCTGAACTGGGTGTTTCATGCTTCTTTCTGCATGACGGGTTTGCCAGCTTTGCTGGGCAAACAAAAAAGGATGGCAAAATTTGCCATCCTTTTATAAAACTTACTAAAAGCTATTCAGCTTTAGCTTCTTCAGCAGGTTTAGCTTCTGTTGATTCTTCTTCAACTACTTTTTCATCTTCAACTTTTGCCGGAGCTTTTTTAGCTTTTTTGGTTAATGATCCTTCTACCCATTGTAGAATGCACATTTCAGCACCGTCGCCTTGACGTTGACCTAAACGGATTATACGAGTGTAACCACCATTTCTATCCATATATTTTGGTGCTATTTCATCAAAAAGAATACGTACAGCATCTTTATTGTGCAGTTTACTAATTGCACGACGTCTGTCATGAAGTGTACCCTTTTTTGCTAATGTAACCATTTTTTCTGCAACACGTCTAGTTTCTTTAGCTTTTACGACGGTTGTGCGAATTTCATTTGAAACAATCAAGCTGCATGCCTGATTTGCCAGCAATGCTTTACGATGAGCACTTGTGCGGCCTATTTTAAAACTATATTTTCTATGACGCATCAGTATTATTCCTCTTCTTCAGTTGCTTTATCATCAGTTTTAACTTTTTCTATTTCTGCCTGTAAAGCATCGCTTACTGCTTCGCTAAAAGTCATACCTAATGATAATCCTAAAGACTCAAGTTTAGCTATAATTTCATCAAGTGACTTTTTACCGAAGTTTTTATATTTCAGCATTTTTGACTCAGGCTTAATGCAGAGTTCACCAATAAGTCTGATGTCAGCGTTGCTTAAACAATTTTGAGAACGAACAGAAAGATTTAATGAATCAACATCCTGTATTAACAGCTTATATAATGATTTTTCGTCATCATTAATAAGTTCATCAAGCTGTTGAACTTCACTCTGACCCAAGAACGGGCGAAGGTGTTCTTTTAAAATTTTTGCTCCTTTTTCAAGAGCATCTTCAGGAGTAATTCTACCATCTGTCCAGATTTCTAAAATGAGGCTATCCATTTCAGTTTCTTCACCGAGACGAGCAGTACCAACCTGGTAACGAACGCGTTTTACCGGGCTGAAAAGACAATCTATTGGAATTGTGCCAATAACATTATCTTCTTTTTTATTTTTGTCTGCTATTCTGTATCCTCTGCCTTCGGTTATTTCTATTTCAGCACGAAATTCTGTTTTCTTATCAAGAGTACAAATGATTTGATCTTTATTCAGAACTTCAACTGTTCCATCTGTTACAATGTCTGCACCTGTAACAACTCCTGCATCATTTTTTCTGATTTCTAGAGTCTTAGGTAAATCAGTATGTGCTACAACTAATATTTTCTTTAGATTAAGCACGATTTCAGTAACATCTTCAACTACTTTTGAAATAGTAGCGAATTCGTGTGATACTCCATCTATTTTAACAGATGATATTGCTGCACCCTTCAATGATGAAAGCAGAACTCTGCGTAACGAATTACCTATTGTATGTCCAAAACCGCTTTGAAAAGGAGCAGCAGTAAACTTTGCATAAGTCGATGTTGCTGTCGCTTCATCTATTTCAATACTTTGTGGTATTGGAAAATCATTAGAAAATCCCATCTTTATCCTCCGGGTATTATTTTGAATATAATTCAACAACTAACTGCTCATCTGCCGGAGCCTGAATTTCACCTTCCTGAGGAAGACGAACAATTTGTCCTTTAAGTGCTTCTTTATCTAATGTTAGCCATTCAGGTAATTTGTTTGAACTTTCAGCAGCTTCTAAATTCTTTTGAACCATAGCTTTGCTTCTGTCTGAATTTTTAAGTTCAACTACATCGTTTGCTCTTAATGTGCGTGATGCAATATTAACCTTTCTTCCATTAACTCTGATATGACCATGTGTAACAGCCTGACGGGCAGCTGATCTTGATGGAGCAAAACCTAAACGATATACAACATTATCTAATCTAAGTTCAAGAAGTGACATGAGCTGGAAGCTTGTGATACCTTCTTTTTTAGATGCTAATGCAAAAATTTTTCTAAATTGCTTTTCTGTTACTCCATAAGAACGACGAATTTGCTGTTTAGCTCTTAGCTGTTCACCGTAATCTGATAATTTAGCCCTACGACGTTTACTATTTGCTCCCGGTACTGGGCGTTCTCTATCAATAGCGCATTTTGCTTTCATGCAGCGCTCACCTTTAAGGAATAGTTTCATTCCTTCCCTGCGGCATAATTTGCAGGCAGGTCCTGTATATCTTGACATAATATCTTAATCTCCAATTCTAAAGTTTATTATACACGACGTCTTTTTGGGGGTCTGCAACCATTGTGTGGAACTGGTGTAATATCACGAATAGTTGTAACTTCAACACCAGCTGCTACGAGACCTCTGACAGCTGATTCACGACCAGGTCCAGGACCTTTGATGCGTGCTTCAACTTCACGCATGCCATAGTTTTGCTGTGCTTTTTTGATTGCATCAGTTGCTACCATCTGTGCAGCATATGCAGTGCTCTTTCTAGAACCTTTAAAACCTGCTTTTCCACCGCTTGCCCAGCAAAGAACTTTTCCATGCGGATCAGTAATTGTTACTTTAGTATTATTAAATGTCGCAATAATATATGCAATACCGTTTGGAACTAAACGACCGCCTTTAAGCTTACGAAGCTTTGGAGCGGCAGCAGAAGTGTTCTCAACTTCGCTGTTTGTTTCTGTATTTGTAATATTTTTTTCTTCAGCCATAATATGAATTCCTTAGTTCGAAAAAAAACTCTATTAGTTTTTCGCAAGTTTTCTTTGAGTTTTATCACGAATTGCACCAACAGTTTTGGAACGACCTTTTCTGGTACGTGCATTTGTCTTTGTTCTCTGTCCTCTAACAGGTAATCCTCTACGATGTCTAATACCTCTATATGAACTGATAGAGGAAAGTCTGCGGATATCCTGCATTACTGAACGGCGCAAATCACCTTCAACCAGATAATCATTCTGCAGCATAGTAGTAATAGCTGAAATATGTTCATCTGTTAAATCGTCAGCTTTAGTTCCTAAAGGAATATTTGCTCTTTCTACAATTTCTAATGCTTTGGATGGACCTATTCCATAGATGTATCTAAGAGCAATTTCTACTCTTTTTCTTCCAGGAATGTCAACTCCCAATATTCTAGGCATATCAACCCCTCATATTTTTAATAATTAAATTAACCTTGTTTTTGTTTATGTCTTGCATTACGTGAACACAACACCCTTACGATTCCGCCTCTTTTTACAATTTGGCAGTATTCGCATCTACGTTTTACTGAAGCTCTGACTTTCATGAGTTTATCCTCAAATTAACTTTTTGCTTTGCTTTACTTCAACAACTATATAACTGTCTTCTTTTGCAAATATTGTGCCAGCTAACTGCAAAAACCAAACAGTAAATACAGAGGTTAACCTTAATCTTTTAAGTTTAACCTCTGTTTTATATATAATTTTCACTACTTAATGCTCTAAAACGACATTAAAAGGTGTATAAAATAGACTTTTATTGCAAACAGTCAAGGAAATTCCTTTAAAAAAACATTTTTTTTTATAAAAGAAAGCTTTTTAAAACATTTATTTCTTATAAAAATAACAGCCTACTCGAATTAATATCGTCGTAGGCTGTAAAAAAATAACTTCTTTTTTTAGATAAAAAGAAACTCAAAAATTATTTTTTTCTGTATGTGATTCTTCCCTTGGTTAAATCATACGGTGACATTTCCATTGTTACCGTATCTCCAGGGAGAATCCTGATGAAGTGCAAACGCATTTTGCCGCTGATATGGGCTAGAACCATATGACCTGATTCAAGCTCAACACGAAACATAGTGTTTGGCAGAAGTTCTTTTACTACTCCATCTACTGTAATTACTTCTTTGGCCACGTTAAAATCTCCGGTTTATCATCATTTACTAATACCATGTGTTCGAAATGAGCAGATAACTTAGCATCAACTGTGCGAACTGTCCAACCGTCTTTATCAGTTTTTACTTTATGTGTGCCCAGATTCAGCATTGGCTCAATTGCTAAAACCATTCCATTTTTCAGTTTTGGGCCTCTGTCTGAAGTTTTATAGTTAGGAATTTCAGGGGGCTCGTGAAGGTTTACGCCGCAACCATGTCCAACATATTCTCTTACAATACCAAGATTAGCCTTTCTTGCAACATTTTGAACAGCGCAGCTGATATCGCGAATAAAGTTACCTTTCACAGCTGCTTTTATTCCTTCGTGCAATGAAAGTCTTGTGCTGTTGATAAGGTGTTCGGCTAATTCGTTTTTAGGTGTTCCGAGAATAACACTTTCAGCATTGTCACCAACATAGCCGTTAAGAGTAACTCCTACATCAAAACTGACTAAGTCGCCCTCTTTTACAATCCTTTGATCAGTTCCTATACCATGAACAACTTCATCATTTAATGAAATGCAAATTTGCCCGGGAAAACCTCTGTAACCAAAAAAAGCACTTACTCCTCCAGTAGACTCAATAAGTCTTCCTGCCAGAATGTCTATTTCTTTTGTTGATTGTCCTGGTTGGATTAATATCTTTAATTGTTCTCGAACAAACGCAGCAGCCTGAGCTGCTTTACGTATGCCGATAATTTCTTTTTCTGTATGTACTATAGCTTTTCCGTAAGACATTAATCTACCATTTTAATAAGCTCTGGCAAGACTACTGATTTATCTCTTTCAGAGTTGATTGTTAAAAGAAGTCCTTCTTTTTCATAAAAAGAAACAAGAGGTGCTGTTTCTTTATTATAAAGAGCTAAACGGTTTTGTGCTGTTTCAAGGCTGTCATCAGCACGTTGATATAATTCACCGCCACATTTATCGCATACACCTTCAACTTTTGGAGGACCAAATATTTTATTGAAGTTTTCACTGCATTTGCGACATGTTAATCTTGCTGTTAACCTTTTAATAAGAAGTTCTTCTCCTGCTTCAAAATAAACAACAGCATCTATTGATTTATTGATTTTTTCCATTGCTTCTTTTAAAAGTTTAGCCTGGTTTATTGTTCTAGGAAAGCCGTCAAGAATAAAACCTTTTTCGCAATCAGGTTCTGCAAGTCTTTTTGAAACCATTTTTGCTACGATATCATCAGGAACAAGACCGCCTGACTCGACATATTTTTTAGCTGTTTTGCCTAATTCGGTTTCATTTTTGATTTCATTTCTAAAGATTTCACCGGTAGAAATATGGGTAATGCTTATATTATCTGTAAGCATACTGGCAAAAGTTCCTTTTCCTGCGCCCGGTGCACCTAAAAAAATCAAATTTCTTTTCATCGTTTAATTCCTTCTTGTTTAGGGATATTGAAATAAATAACTATTTAAAATTATATCACTATAATATACTTTTATATAAAGAACAAATATTTCTATAAAAATATATTATACATGTAAGGTTTAGTAATGGCTGTTCATGTAAATAGATATTTTCTATATTTTTTATGTAAAGATGTTCCTAGCAGTGTAAAAAAATAAAAAATGTTCACTTTAAGTTAATTTTGTTTTATAATGAAACTTTTTTTGAAGATAAAATATATTATACTTGTAATAAAGAGAGGTAAAATTAAACGGTATACAGAAAAATGAGTGAAGGCAGATTTCCAAAATTAACGATAGTATCTGAAAAAGAGCGAGGTACAGCTTTTGTGCTGAAAAAATCAGGTTATTCATGTGGTAGAACTGATTCTAATGATATAGTTTTAGATGATATTTCTGTTAGTTCTAGCCATTGTGAGTTTGTTAAAAAAGCTGGTGTCTTTTGGGTTCGTGATCTTGGCAGTACAAATGGAATCATTGTTGATAATATGTCTGTAAACGAAAAAGTATTAAGTAATAATGATATTATAAAGGTAGGTGTGGTTGAACTGCTTTATGATGATGCCAGTGCTGAGGCAGAACAAATAAAGATTTCTGAGATTCAGGCAAAACCAAAAGTTAAAACAGGCATTGATCTTGATGCTTTTGAAAAAGATGTAGAAACGAGCGCAAAAGGGAAAGAAATTTTCCCTTTTGCTAATGCAGAAAGCAAAGATTTAAAAAATAAGTTGCCCTTAATGGTGATTACTACTGTGATAGTTTTGTTAATCTTAATTGTTTTAGGGCTGCTTACCTGGTTTTTTGTAGCGTTTATTTTTTGATCTTTTTGTGCTAGCCTGACTCTAATAATTGCTTGAGTTTTCTAAAGCTATTCTGTTTTAGGTATAGAAGTTTATAGATAATTTTAAATTGCATTTTTACAGAAAACGCTGAAAAAAAAACAACTATGCTATAAATCCCTTGCTATGATGCTTGTTTAAGCTATATTAACGCTTTCCTATTCAATTTACATACGAAATTTGTAAATCATAATAACTATATTTATTTAAGAAACGGACTAGAAATGCAGGAAAATAAAAATAATTCAAAAAAAACAGGAAACGCACCTGATAAGAAAAAAATGCCTCCTGTGGCATTGATTGTTTGGGTGCTTATTTTTATAGCAGCTGGAGCTTTATTTATTTTTTCGTCACAGCAGACAAATTCACATATGCTTGATCAATCGGCATTTGAAAGAGAACTGATTGCTGGTAATATCCAGACAGTAGTATTAACTCCTGAAACTAGCAGTATTATGTCAGTAGAAGGTAAATACAAAGGCAAAGGAATGCCAAAGGAAACAAAGTATTCTTCCAGGATTATATATACAAACAGTCTTGATAAACTTTTAAGAGATGATTCCACAGGGAAATATAAACTTAATGTTACGATAAAGAATGAAAACACCTGGGTTAAAAGTTTAATTGTGACTTTGCTTCCGATTTTGCTTTTAGTTGGTTTACTTTATTTCCTATTCTCACGGCAGATGAGAATGGCTGGTAAAGGTGCTATGCAGTTTGGTAAAAGCAAAGCAAGAATGATATCACCAGATAAGAATAAGATAAAATTTGCAGATGTTGCCGGAGCTGAAGAAGCGAAGGAAGAAACAATGGAAATTATGGAATATCTTAGAGATCCTTTGAAGTTTAAGCTTCTTGGGGCAAAGATTCCTAAAGGCGCTATGTTAGTTGGACCTCCTGGAACTGGTAAAACTATGATGGCAAAAGCTATTGCCGGAGAAGCAGATGTTCCTTTCTTTGCTATTAGCGGTTCGGATTTTGTAGAAATGTTTGTTGGTGTCGGAGCAAGCCGTGTAAGGAATATGTTTGAAGAAGCTAGAAAAAGCGCACCATGTTTGATTTTTATTGACGAAATTGATGCTGTAGGGCGTTCTCGTTTCAGTGGAATCGGAGGAGGTCATGATGAACGTGAGCAAACTTTGAATGCAATGCTGGTTGAAATGGATGGATTGGAAACGCAGGAAGGTGTAATTGTTTTAGCAGCAACTAACAGACCTGATGTTCTTGATCCGGCATTAGTTCGTCCTGGACGTTTTGATCGTCAGATAGTTCTGGATTTACCTGATATTAGAGGAAGACTTCAGATATTAAAAGTTCATTCAAAGAATATCAAAGTAGATAAAACTGTTGATTTAGATATTATGGCTCGTGGAACACCTGGTTTCAGTGGAGCTGACATTGCAAACTTGGTTAATGAGGCCGCTTTGCTTGCAGCAAGATCAAATAGAGAAGCAGCAAATCACAGTGATTTTGAAGAAGCTAGAGATAAAGTTTGTTGGGGTCGTGAAAGACGTAGCAGAAGAATTAGCGATAAAGAAAGAAAAATTACTGCTTATCATGAAGCAGGACATACAATTGTTCAGCTTTATTGTAAATATTGTTCTCCTCTTCATAAAGTTACAATTATCCCGCGTGGTATTGCATATCTTGGAGCTACGATGCAGCTTGCTGAAGAAGATAAATATACTCAGTCTCGTGGCGAGCTTCAAGATATGATGGCTATGGCTATGGGAGGAAGAAGTGCTGAAGAAATAATTTTCGGGCATGAGGATATTACTAGTGGTGCATCCGGTGACATTAAACAGGTTACAAAGATGGCTAAAGCAATGGTTTGTGCTTATGGTATGAGTGATAAAATGGGGACCGTAGCTTATGGCTCTCGTGAGGAACATGTTTTTGTCGGACGTGATATTACAAAATCTGAAGATTACAGTGAAGAAACAGCTAGAGAACTTGATATTGAAATCAAACGTCTTATTGATAGAGCTAAAGAGAGATCAGATCAAATCTTAAGTGAGCATAAAGACCAATTGGAAATATTGGCTCAGGAGCTACTGAAAGAAGAAACACTTTCTGCTAATGAAGTAAAAATGCTTCTTGGGTTTAAAGTAGAAGTAAAAATAGAATCTAATGAAGGCGAAAAAGAAGAGTCTGAAGCTAATACTGTACAAAAAGAAAGTACTGAAGCTGAAGTTAAAATAACTGAAAAGTCAGATGAAATGGTAAATATTAAAGAAGCTTCTGAAGAAATTCCTTCAAAAGAAGAAATTCCTGATAAATAGTTTTTTATTGAAAATGATTTGTTTACTTAAAGCGGGCATTACCCGCTTTTATTGTAAACAGTGAATAGCATAATATTATTTGCTGCAGTATAATATGCGTGATTAGCTCAGTATATTTATAAATTAATAAATCTTACTGAAATTGGGGAAGAATTGAAACTAAATACTTTTATTTAGACTCCTTTTTCAATACCCGGCCAGATAATTTTATGGAGTTGTAACTGAAAAGTAGCATAACTGTTATCTTCTATCATCCATTTAGCGAGAAGCTGAGGAGCTAATTTATCAGAAACAGGACTTAAAAGAATTTTTTCAGTTATTGAAAAAAGTTTATGATCATTTATTATTGTTTTTGCATATTCATAATCTTTTCTACTGCTTAAAACAAACTTGATTTCATCATTGTCGGACAAGAAATTGAAATTCTTAAAATTCATTTTTTTTGATTGGTTACTATCAGGGCATTTACAGTCAAGGATTTTAATAACTTTTGGGTTTAGGTTATTTATTAAGATTGAGCCGTTTGTTTCTATTAAAACAGTAAAGTTGTTTTGAATTAATTTATTTGTAAGCTCATATACGCTATCCTGTAACAGTGGTTCTCCTCCTGTAATTTCAACGAGTTTGATTCCTGACTCAACTACTTCTTGATACAATTGTTCAATGGTGAATGTCTGTGCATTTTCTTTATTAAAAGAGTATTTGGTGTCACAGTATGAACAGTTTAAATTGCAGCCGGCCAGACGGATGAAAAAGCAGACTTTACCTGCAAATGTTGATTCTCCCTGGATACTTGAAAAAATTTCTGTAATTAATAATTCTTTTGATTTCATTACTGATATACCGGAGGTATTCTAGATTTTAATAATATATCGAGAAATCGAACACGATTATTATCAAATTTTTCGAAAACCTTTTTGCTTTAAGTATAAGTTTTTATATAAAAAAATTTCTGTTTAATAACTAAAAAAAATTGAGAATGTAAGTTATCATAATCATTGGAAAAATCAAAACAACAGGTTTTATATTTTTTCATAAAAGAAGATTGTATTTAAAAATTTACTAAAATGGGGTAAGACAATGAGTAAAAAAATTGTAGTAATTCTTACAGATGGATTTGAAGAAGTGGAGGCATTGGGGACAGTAGATTTTTTAAGACGTTTAGATTTTGATGTAATTTTAGCCGGAATTCAAAATGATGCAGTTTTGAAGGGGTGTGAGCGGGTTAAAGGAGCACATGGTGTAATTGTTGAGTCTGATATTGATCTTTCAAAATTATCTGAAATGCCTGATTGTGTTATTTTACCTGGAGGAATGCCCGGGTCGGTCAACCTCAAAGAAAATACTTTAGTGCTTGATACTGTTCGTTCAGCATTTGAAGGTGGGAAATTGGTTGGGGCCATTTGTGCCGCGCCAATAGTTTTAAGTGCAGCAGGAATTTTAAATGATAAAGAGGTTACAGCCCATCCTTCTGTAAAAGATACATTTAAGGATAATACAACTTATACAGGTAAAAGGATTCAAGTTGATGGAAATATTATTACAGCTAAAGCAGCTGGAGTTTCATTTGAGTTTGCAGCTAAAATTGCAGACTGTTTAGGAAAAGGTGAAGAAGCAGAAGAACTGCTGCATGCAATGTACATAGTCCATGGATAAAATAGTGATTCATAAAGCGCAAACAATTTTAAAAGATGTTTTTGGTTATGATAAGTTTAGACCTTTACAGAAAAAGATAATTGAAAACATTCTTAAGCGAAGAGACAGTTTGATAATAATGCCTACTGGAGGAGGAAAGTCATTATGTTATCAGATTCCCGCTTTGTTGTTTGAAGGTTTGACTGTAGTTGTGTCTCCGCTTATATCTCTAATGAAAGATCAGGTGGAGCAACTTGGAGAATTGGGCATTATTGCTGTTGTTCTCAACAGTTCATTGTCAAAAGAAGAATATCAGAAAAATATTTTACAAATTGTTAGAAATCAGGTGAAGATACTTTATCTTGCACCTGAAACACTTTTGAAGTCAAAAACTATTGCATTACTCAAATCAGGACATGTTGACTGTATAGCAATAGATGAAGCTCACTGTATTTCTGAATGGGGACATGATTTTAGGCCTGAATACCGGCAAATTACTGAAATCAGAAAAGAATTTCCAAATGCAGTATGTGCAGCTCTTACTGCTACGGCAACACCAAGAGTGCAGGCTGATATTAAAAAAAACCTTAGCTTTCTGAATGAGAATGAATTTATTTCCAGTTTTGATAGGGAAAATTTGTTTTTACAGGTTATACCGAAAACTGATCCTGATAAGCAGACAATTAATTTTTTAAAGAAATTTTCAGGACAGTCGGGGATAATTTACTGTTTTTCACGGCGGCAGGTAGATGAACTGTATGCTCTTTTAAAGATGTATAATTTTTCGGTAAAACCGTATCATGCGGGTTTATCTAATGAAGAGCGTCACGAAAATCAGGAATTATTTATCAAAGATGATGTCCAGATAATGGTTGCGACTATTGCTTTTGGTATGGGAATAAATAAGCCGAATATCAGATTTATTGTTCATTATGATTTGCCGCAGAATATAGAAAGTTACTATCAGCAGATAGGAAGAGCGGGAAGGGATGGATTAGATTCTCACTGTATTCTGTTTTTTAGTTATGGTGATATCCAAAAAATAAAGTTTTTTATAGATCAGAAAGATGAAAAGGAACAGCGTATTGCGAATATCCATTTAAATTCATTGGTTGGTTTTGCTGAATCTGAAGATTGTAGAAGAATAGCTTTATTGAACTATTTTGGGGAGGATTATAAACAGAAGAAATGTTCTATGTGTGATAATTGTCAAATAGAGGACAAAGATCTAAAAGATATAACGATACCTGCTCAAAAGTTTCTTTCATGCGTTAAACGAACAGGGGAGGTGTTTGGAGCGGGGCATGTTATAGATGTTTTAAGAGGTTCTAAATCCCAAAAAATATATAAATTTGGACATGATAAACTTTCGACTTATAATATAGGGGCAGATATTTCCAAAAAACAGTGGTTTCAGTTTTCACGTCAATTTGTGGCAAAAGGATTACTGACTTTTGATATGGAGCACGGGAGTTTAAAGCTGACATCAAAAGGGTGGGATGTCATGCGTTCTAAATTTAAAGTACTCGGACGGTTTGATAAGGCTGAAGATATTTATGAAAGACTCTATAACAAAAATATTGAGAATGTAGAATATGATACAGTACTTTTTGAGGTATTAAAACAAAAACGTAAAGAATTAGCTGATAATGCAAATATTCCACCATATGCTGTTTTTTCAGATAAAACTCTTATTGAAATGGCGACTTATTTCCCTCAATCTAAGAAATATCTTATGCAAATATTTGGTATGGGGGCAGCTAAATTCAATAAATATGGGGATATATTTATTAACTTAATTTCTGAATATTGCTATGAAAAAGGTATAGAGGAAAAATTAAAGTTATCGTCTTTGTCTATAAAAAAGCAAAAGAGTAGAAATAAAAAGAAAAGCAAATGTGTTGCTGTTGGAGAAAAATATAATGAGGGTTGTGATATTAAGGATTTGATGAGAATTTTTGGTATAAAAAAACAGACTGTTCTTAATAATTTATTAAAATTCTATCAAGCAGGAAATGAACTCGATTCTGATGGTTTCTTAGCTGAATCCAGTTTGTCCGCAAGCGAAATAGATGTTGTGTTACGTTATTTTGAAGATTATGGTTATGAATCATTAAGTTTGATTTCTGAAGCACTAAATCATAGTGTTCCTTATGAAGAACTGCATTTATTAAGGCTTTACTACCTTACTAATGATGAATAGTTTACTCTGCCTTCTTTCTTCCTGTTATATTGGGAATATAGTAAAATAGTATCGAAGAAGCCACAATCAGCATGCCTATGATAATTATTATGTTTGGATGTTCTGAAGGAATTAGAATCCAGCTAAGTACTACTCCAAAAACAGGGACTATAAATTTCCATATATTGAGCTCTGATACTTGTACAGAAGGTTTTTGAAGCAGCCAGAACCAGATTGAAAATGCAACTGCTGATATTGAAGAAAGCCAGAAAAGAGCAATATAAAATGTAGGTTCTAGTGTTAATTTTGGAGTACCGTAAATAGGAACCGAAATCAGCAGAAGGATTAAACCTCCCATGAACATTTGAAGTGAAGTTAAAGTTATTGGATTAATTTCATTTTTGTTTTTTGAAACTATAATATTGCCTATTGCAGATGATATGCTCGATATAATTAATATAATTACACCTATTATTTGCGAGTAATTTCCTCCTTTAACTGAATTCTTGTTTAATGTTATTATCACTATTCCTATAATCCCTGCTAAAATACACAATAATTTTGATTTAGTTATTTTGTCATCACTGGTAATTACATGTGTTGTTAGTGCTGTTATTAGAGGGGAAGAACCGATAATTATAGCTCCAACAGCAGATGTTACAAAAGTAAGTCCAAGAAAAAATAATGCATAAAGAATTACTGTTTGAAACAGGCTCAATATTAATATCATCTTCCATTGATCTAATGGGAATTTAAGAAAAGAGAAATTTTTCTTTTGAAATAATAGAAAGATTATTAAAATAAATCCGGAGATTATAAATCGAATTCCTGCAAAAGATAAAGGTGGGCAATATTGTAAACCTATTTTTACAGCAGGAAATGCCGTTGACCATAAAATGCAGGCAAAGATTGCAGGAATACTGATTTTTAATGATTCTTTATTCATCCTGAAAGATATTTCATATTTCTATACTATGCAAAGTAGAAAAGGAAATAATATATTGGAAATAAAAAGAGAAAAGAAAAATGGAGGCGTGGACCGGATTCGAACCGGTGAATAATGGTTTTGCAGACCACTCCCTTAGGCCACTTGGGCACCACGCCATTTTGTAAACGGATTAATAAACTATACCTGTTTATGAAAAAATCTAATCAAAGTTTGAAAAAATAATAAAAAACTTTTGAATAAAAATTTTAAGGTAATAAGATTTCTAGAGATATTATTTTATAAACAATTAAAGAAGAATTTGGATAATGAATATTTTACTTACAAATGATGATGGATTTGATTCAAAAGGAATTCAGATTTTATACCGGACTTTATCTGCTGAATATAATACTTATTTTGCTGCGCCTCTTACTCAGAAAAGTGCAGCAGGGCATTCTGTTAATCTTTTCAAGCCGATGAAATTGAAAGAAATAGAAGGTGGGTATGCAATTGATGGTACTCCTGCTGATTGTATAAAAGTGGCCTTGTTTGGTTTGTACAAAGATATCAAGTTTGATTTAGTTGTTTCAGGTATTAATAACGGTGCTAATATGGGATGTGATATTTTTTATTCAGGAACAGTTGCCGGGGCAAGAGAAGGCTTACTCAATGATATTCCTGGAATAGCATGTTCTATGCAGAGATTAGGAACTGATGCTGATTTTAGCTCTGCAGCCGAATTTATCAAAAAACTTATTAGAAGGCTGAAAGGAAATATTTTGTCCCGGAAAGTTATATTGAATATTAATTTTCCCTTGGGAAGCAACTATGAGCAGGTAAAAGTTACACATCTTGGTAAAAGAATATATAATGATACAATTTATTTTGAGGAAAAAGAAGGGGAAAAATATGCTTCAATAGTTGGAGATTGTGCTACTTTTCAGCATTGCGAAGGTTCGGATTTGAATTGTGTTGATGAAGGTGGCGTTTCAATAACTCCTTTAAGCAATGAATATTTTATACCTGATTTTGTTAAAGAATTGATTTCAAAAATAGAAGAGAAACAACATTATGATTGCCATGAATAAATTTATTGATTATATGTCTGAAATAATTAATAATTGTGCAAAAAGTGTGTAGGGTTCAGATAAAGGGAAAGTTTGACTGAATATTTATAAAAATATATGAAATTAGGAAAAACGTTAAATGAAAAAGATATATTCCTGGAATGTTAACGGTATTCGCGCGGCTGCAAAAAAAGGGTTTGCTGAATGGTTGATAGAAACATCTCCAGATGTTTTAGCGGTTCAGGAAACCAAAGCTCAAGAATCACAGCTTGGTAGTGATTTGCTGGATGTTGGAGGATATAAGAGTTATTGGTATTCTGCTGAGCGCAAAGGGTATAGTGGAGTTGCACTCTATTCTAAAAATGAGCCGGAGAAATTAGAAACAATGGGAATAGATGAATTCGATGTGGAAGGTAGAACATTGGTTGCACATTTTCCAGAATTCGTTCTTATTAACTGTTACTTTCCAAATTCTCAAAAAGAAGGTGCACGTCTTGATTATAAATTAAGTTTTTGTGATTCGATTTTGGAAAAATGTAATGAACTTGTTAGTATAGGTAAAAATATAGTTTTATGTGGGGATTATAATATTGCCCATACTGCAATTGACCTGAAAAATCCTAAATCGAATGAGAAAAATCCAGGTTATTTGCCTGAGGAACGTGAGTGGATGAATTCTTTTCTAACCGAAGGTTATATTGACTCTTTTAGAAAATTTCATCCAAATGAGCCGGGGCATTATAGCTGGTGGTCTTATCGTTTCAAGGCTAGAGAAAAAGATATTGGCTGGAGGATTGACTATCATTGTGTCAACAAAGATTTTGACGATGCAATAATTGAGGCTAAAATTCATAAAGATACTATGGGATCAGATCATTGTCCGGTAAGTATTGTGCTTGATATTTAGATAGTGATTATTTTTTGAAAGATATTTTTTCAAAAATGAAAATAAAATATTGGTATTTTCTACATAAGGGACAATGATTTTCAGGTTGAAATTATTGCTTTAAAACCTATCTTTAATTTTAAAAGAGGTGGTATTGTTAACAATACCTATTTCTTGTTTATCGCTAAAAAGTTAAGAGAGGAGTTTATTATGACTGCTATTTTTGATGTTTGTGCAAGAGAAATTCTTGATTCAAGAGGTAATCCTACAGTTGAAGTTGATGTTGTTTTAGATTCAGGTGCAGCAGGTACAGCAGCTGTTCCATCAGGAGCTTCAACAGGAGAACATGAAGCAGTTGAATTGCGTGATGGTGATAAGTCTCGTTATTTGGGCAAAGGAGTATTAAAAGCTGTTCAGAATGTTAACGAGAAAATTTTCCCAGAAATAGAAGGAATGGATGCATTAGATCAAGCTGCAATTGATAAGGCTATGATAGAGCTTGATGGAACAAAAAATAAAGGAAATCTTGGTGCTAATGCAATACTTGGTGTTTCTTTAGCTGTAGCAAAAGCTGCTGCAAATGCTTTGGAACTTCCTCTTTACAGATATATTGGTGGAGTAAATGCAAAACATCTTCCAGTTCCTATGATGAATATTATTAATGGTGGTGCTCATTCAGATGCTCCTATTGATTTTCAGGAATTTATGATAAGACCGGTTGGAGCTAAATCATTCAGAGAAGGGTTAAGAATGGGAGCTGAAGTTTTCCATGCTCTTAAAGCAGTTCTTCATAGTCGTGGTCTGAATACTGCGGTTGGTGATGAGGGTGGCTTTGCTCCAAATCTTGATAGCATTGAAGATGCTTTGACAGTAATTGTTGAAGCCATCAAGAAAGCTGGTTATAAACCAGGTAGAAAAACTGAAGGTGGAGATGTTTCAATAGCTCTTGATGCCGCTGCAAGTGAATTTTATGTAGATGGTATTTATGATTTTAAAAAGCAGGGTAAAGGCATCAAAAAAACTTCAGAGGAAATGGCTGATTATTTGGCAGAATTGGTTGCTAAATTTCCAATTGACTCAATTGAAGATGGTATGGATGAAAATGACTGGGCAGGCTGGAAAGTCTTAAATGAAAAAATCGGAGATAAGTGTCAACTTGTTGGAGATGATTTATTTGTAACAAATGTTGATTATCTTTCAAGAGGTATTAAAGAAGATTGTGCTAATGCTATTTTGATTAAAGTTAATCAGATTGGAACACTTACTGAAACTCTCAATGCTATAGAAATGGCACATAGAGCTGGTTGGAATGCAATTGTAAGTCATAGATCCGGAGAAACAGAAGACACTACAATAGCTGATATAGCAGTTGCTACAAATGCAGGTCAAATTAAAACAGGTTCTGCAAGCAGAACTGATCGTATCTGTAAATATAATCAGCTTCTTCGTATTGAAGAAATGCTCGATGAAACAGCAATTTACGGGAAGTAAAAACACAGTTCGAATTTAAAAGTTCGAATTGCTTAATTTAGTCGTTATTTCTATCTTGATCTTGGTCATAATTTAATAGACTGAGATCAAGATAGTGGTTTTAAGTAAACGATTAATATTATAGTTTGAATAAATATTTGAGGTGATTGCAGAATGCTGGGTGTTTAGGTTTTGATCAAGCTATTCGCCTGACAGGCGCCGCAAAACCATTTATCTCTGCGAATAGCAGGGCTACAGTATTGAATTCAAAATGGAGGGAAATGCTCAGTCGTTTCCGAGATTAGTGAGTATTTTGTAATAAGCTCATTTTAGAATAATAAAATACTAAAGTTAAAAGTAAAAATATGCTGGCAAAAAGAATAATACCATGTCTTGATGTTACTGATGGGCGAGTTGTTAAAGGAACAAATTTTGTAAATTTGATTGATGCCGGGGATCCGGTTGAAGCTGCAATTGAGTATAATCATCAAGGAGCAGATGAATTAGTTTTTCTTGATATTACGGCAACAAGTGATGGCAGAGATACAATGGTAGAGGTTATAAAAAAAACAGCCGAACAGGTTTTTATCCCTCTTACTGTTGGTGGAGGAATAAGAACTGTTGAGGATATGAGAACTATGCTCAATTCAGGTGCAGATAAAATATCTGTAAACAGTGCGGCTATTAAGAATCCTGATATTATTAGTCAGGGGGCTGAGAGATTTGGAAGCCAGTGCATAGTCTTAGCTATTGATGCAAAAAGAGATGATAATAATCCAGGGAAATGGAAAGTATATTCTCATGGAGGTCGGAAATGCACTGGAATAGATGCTTTTGAGTGGGCCAAAAGAGCTGTTGATCTTGGTGCCGGTGAAATATTACTGACCAGTATGGATAGAGATGGCACCAAAAATGGTTATGATATTGAACTGACCAAAATGATATCAGAAAATGTATCTGTTCCTGTTATTGCATCGGGAGGTGCAGGGAAACTGGAACATCTTTATGATGTTCTAACTGTAGGAAAGGCAGATGCAGTTTTAGCTGCGAGTATTTTTCACTTTGGTTCATATTCTGTTCCTGAAGTAAAAAAATACCTTGCCGAACAAGGAATTGTTACCAGGGTGAAAAGATAGATATATGTCTGAAAATATAAGAAAAAATGTTTTAATTCAGAAGACAAAATCCCTGTTTTTTTTCTTTATAAAAATTGCTATTGCCGGCAGTATCATTTTTTGGTTGATATATAACAACTATAATGCTTTTGTTAGTGTAATTCATAATATTGATATATTTTGGCTTATTGGTGGGACTTTACTTTATTTAGTTGTTATGCTGGCCAGTGCATGGAGATGGTTTTTGCTTCTTAAACTGCTTAATATCAATATAACCTATTTTGAAGCTATTTCGCTTTCAATGCAGGGTGGTTTTTTTTCTTTGGTTATTCCTGGTGGGTCGCTTGGAGGCGATTTAGTTAAAACTGGTTTTTTGTTAACAAGAATGCCTAAAGGAAAAAGACTTGAGGCAACTTCTACCATCTTTATGGATAGATTTTTAGGGATGTTTGGGCAGTTTTCTATTGGTGTGATAATGGGAGTTGTTTGCATTAGCTTAATAGAAAGAATGGATGATGTAGCGAGATTAACTGCATATGTTTTGATTTTATTAAGTTTGGCCGGTATTATTGCCGGTATTATGATCTTATTTCATAGAAAACTTGAAAAAATCAGGTTTTATTGCTGGGGTGTAAATATTGTTGATAGATATACAAAAGGTTATGTGTCCAGGATTTTTGAAATACTCGATGTATATAGAAATGCTGGAAAAACATTAGTTCAATGTATATTAATAGGAGCATTTTTTATTCAGATAAATATGGCTTTTATACTTTATTTTATTGCTCATGGAATTCATTCAAAATATATTGCTATTAAACCCTTTATATTAGCAATATCACTTGGTAACACTGCCGGTTTATTGCCGATTACACCATCTGGAATAGGCACACGTGATGTTGTTATTAAGAGTATTCTAACAGCAGGAGGTTTTTTCGAAGGTGATGCTGTTGCTATTCCGCTTTTCTTTTCAGCACTCATTCTTCTTTTTAGTATTTTTGGGGGACTTTTTTTTATATTCAGTAAAAATAGAAATAAAAAGCAGAATAAGTTGTTATGAAAAAACAGAGACCGAAGGCATGTTTTTTGGATAGGGATGGAGTTTTAATTAAAGATGTAAATTATCTAAGTTCTCCAGATCAGGTTCAAATCTTTTCTGAGTCGATAAGAGCACTTAAAATCCTTCAGGAAAATCAGTATAAAATTATTGTTGTAACAAATCAGGCAGGTGTGGCAAGAGGTTACTTCTCTGAAAGTTCAATTTTTAAAGTTCATGAAGAAATTGATAGACAGCTTTTGATGTATGGATTAAAAATTGATGCTTATTATTATTGTCCTCATCATCCAGAAGGTAAAGTAGAAGAATATTCTATTAATTGTGATTGTCGGAAGCCAATGCCAGGTATGATCTTAAATGCAGTTCAAGACTTTAATTTAGATTTATCTAATTCGTTTTTGATAGGAGATAAGTTGTCAGATTTACTTGCTGCAAAAAATGCAGGATGTACAGGGTTGTTAGTTGAAACCGGGCATGGAAAAGAGCATAAAGAACAAGCTTTGTCTAAAGGTTTTGCTGTTTTTAAAAATATTGAGTCTGCTGTTAAATATTCTATAAATCGTTAAGATAATGTTTTTGAATAGTTATTGATTTGGAGATATTTATTTTTTCTAATTAGTTGGTTGTGATATTATTAAAAGGGGATAGAAATAATGCTTGCCAGGACTTTATCTGCTGCTATTAGCGGTGTTGATGCGTACAAGGTTGTTATTGAAATTAATGTGACTGGAGCGGGTAAAGAATCTTACGTTAATATTGTGGGATTACCTGATAATGCCGTTCGGGAATCAAAAGATAGAGTTCATTCTGCAATTGAGAGTTGTGGTTTAAGTTTTCCATATTGTAAAACTATTGTGAATCTTGCTCCGGCAGATATAAAAAAAGAAGGAGCTGCTTTTGATTTACCAATTGCTTTAGGAATGCTTGGAGGGAATGGAAGCCTTGATATTAATAAGATTTCAAACGGAGTTTTTTTAGGAGAGCTGGCATTGAACGGAGCAATTAGACCAATTAAAGGTGCTCTTCCTATAGCTATTATGGCATCAAATGAAGATGAAGTTGGTTTTGTTGTTGTGCCAAATGAAAATGCTGCAGAAGCAGCTATTGCATCGGGAAATAAACCTGTTTATGGAGTTTCGCATTTACTAGAAGTATTTGATTTTCTCACAGGTAAGATAAAATTGGAACCTTTTAAAGTTGACGAGACCGTATTTGCTGTTGATCAGTTCAATGCAGATGAACTTGACTTTGCAGATGTGAAAGGGCAGGCATATGCAAAAAGAGCTCTTGAAGTAGCAGCAGCAGGTGGGCATAATATCCTTATGATAGGTCCTCCCGGAACTGGTAAATCAATGCTTGCAAAACGAATTCCGGGAATTTTACCTCCATTACATCTGGAAGAAGCGCTTGAGGTAACTAAAACTCACAGCATTGTAGGAATTTTACCTCCAAATACTCCTATTATTAGAACTAGACCTTTTCGTGCTCCACATCATACAATTAGTGATGCCGGATTGCTGGGAGGCCAAAGTATCCCAACACCTGGTGAGGTTAGTTTGGCACATAATGGTGTGTTGTTTCTGGATGAACTGCCAGAGTTTAAAAGAAATGTTTTAGAAGTTCTTCGTCAGCCTTTAGAAAATGGATATGTAACAATTTCCCGAGCTTCCGGAAGTGTAACTTTTCCTGCTGATTTTATGCTGACTGCAGCTATGAATCCCTGTCCTTGCGGACATCTTGGGAGCAAACAGCGTGAATGCAGATGCTCTACATTTCAAATTCAAAGATATAGAAATAAAATATCAGGACCTCTTCTTGATAGGATTGATATTCACATAGAAGTAAGTTCATTAAGTGAGAATGAACTGCTAAAAGCACCGGATGGAGAACATTCGCCAGTTATTCGTGAACGTGTCAAAAAAGCAAGAAAAATACAAGAATTGCGTTTTAGGGAGAAAAAATTGTTCTCTAACTCTCAAATGAGTTCTGCTGATTTACAAAATTACTGCTGCCTTGATAAAGAGAGTATTACTTATTTAAAACATACTATAAGGGAACTTCAGCTAAGCGCCAGAGCGTATGATCGCATATTAAAAGTTGCAAGAACAATTGCTGATTTAGCAGAAGTGGAAAAGGTAGAGCTTGAACATATTTATGAAGCGGTTCAATATAGAGCTCTTGATAGACGAATTTGGTGAGATTTTAATTAGCGTCAGTCTTCGGAAAAATCGAAGTTTTATCTAACAGAAACACTCTGTGTTAGATTTCTCCAGGCTTAAATTATATTTTAATCAACAACAAAAAAAGCTGGAGAAATACTATGAAAAGTTATGGCAAGAAATCTAATAAGTCAAGAATCAGAATAACAAATGCAATGACAATGTTGAATCCTGATACAGCAGGCATAGATATTGGCTCAGAATTTCACTGGTCATGTGTACCTGCAACTCATACAGAAAAAAATGTTCAAAAATTTGGAGCTTATACTGGAGAATTGAAAAGAATGTGCCAGTGGTTTAAAGAATGTGGAATAACAAGTATAGCAATGGAATCTACAGGAGTATACTGGATACCAGTTTATCAAATGCTTGAAAAGTTTGGTTTTGAAGTGATACTTGTAAATGCCAGGCATTTAAAAAGCGTAGCCGGACGCCCTAAAACGGATATTTATGACTGTCAGTGGATTCAGCGTCTTCATTCCTACGGTTTGTTGAAAGCCTCTTTTCGTCCTGAAAATTCGATTTGTGAGATTCGTTCATTAAAACGTCATAGGGATAATATGATAAGAGATTTGAGCCGTCATGTTCAACATATGCAAAAAGCACTTCAGCTTTCAAATATTAGACTTGACAAAGCTGTATCGGATATAACAGGAAAAACAGGCATGGCAATAATTAGAAAAATACTGAATGGAGAAAGGAGTCCATCAGAGCTTGCAAAACTTAGAGACGGACGTTTGAGAGCTACAGAAAAAGAGGTTGCATCAGCACTTGAAGGAGATTATAGAGATGAGCATATTTTCATGCTTAAGCAAAGTTATGAAGCTTATGAATTTGAGCAGAATCAGATACTTGAGTGTGACAGAGAAATAAAAAATCTTCTTGATAAACTTAATAAAAAAATAGACAGCAATCTTGTACCACCTCCTCCGGCAACCGATGGAACTAAAAGATCAAATTCAAATCAGCCTAATTTTAATTTAAGGCCATATTTATATGAAGCTTTTGGTGTTGATTTAACGCAGGTTCATGGCCTTCAGTCTACAACAGTGCTTACTTTACTTACAGAAGTAGGAACAGATTTAAGCAAATGGGAGACAGATAAGCATTTTAAATCATGGCTCGGATTATGCGTAAATAAAGAAATAAGTGGAGGGAAAATTCTAAAAAATAAAACCAGAAAAGTATCCAATCGTGCTGCAGCCGCTTTAAGAATGGCAGCCACATCTCTTAAAAACAGCAATAGTTATCTCGGCGCATTCTACAGGAGAATACGGGCAAGAGCAGGAGGCCCAAAAGCCGTTACTGCTACAGCAGCCAAGCTGGCAGTAATATTTTATAATATGGTAAAAAATCAAAAGGAATATAAGGCGCTGGACATAAATTTCTATGATGAAAACTACAAAAAAAGAGTCTATAAAAATCTAAAAAAAAGAGCAATGAATATGGGATATGAATTAGTTCCCATTGAAAAAGCAATATAACAATAAAATAATTTAAATATATGAAAATTAGGCAAACATATAAAAGCTCGGCACTTCTATGGTGGTTTTACCCCGGTAATTAGCGTGAGACGTTGTGTTATGTTTTTATCATTGGTGAATTTTATATCCCGTAGGGGAGACTTAGTCTCTAAAAAACACAACTTCGTTTGTCTTATTTATTATAATGAAAAATAAAATTTAAATATAAAACAAAAAAAATAACCCCTGATGTTTCAGGGGAGAAGCTGCACGAAAAGTTTTTCGCGACTCGCTTCTAATTAATTTTTTGCTATCGCAAATGTAAATTTGCCTTTCAACGCTCTATATTGAGCGTAAATGAATAAAGTGAAAGGCAAATTTATGATATATAATGTTCCTTACCTACCGTTTGATTTCAACATAATAGAAGAATTAGATACCGATTTAATGGAAATTTTTCGAAAAAGCCGCGAACTTCTGGAAAAGTTTCCTGAAATCAGAGAATCAATAGTCCGAGATCAGGATATACACGGTCAGAAGAAGAAACTGATCCGCAATGAAGTAAAACGTTATAATGATGTGCACATAAACGGAAATTACTATTTGTTTGACTGTATAGAAATAACAGAGCCGGTAAAACTCGAAAAAACAGGTCGGGAACGTTTGAAGCCTGAATTAGTACTTTATTTTCTTATCATCAGAGGACTGTGGGGAAGCATAAGTGACCACGCAGCCAAACAGGCAATACATGATTCAATAAGTATTAGCGCGGTTCTTGCTCATCACAGCTATAAGGTTCCTGGTTCGAACACTGTGCGTGAAAACCTGAATGCAGTTTCCAATAAAACAAGACGTTTGATAATGGATAGCCTTTCCATGCTTATTCTCCTTAAAGGTCTTGATGATTTCAATGAAGTTTACATAGACAGTACAGATGTTGCTGCAAATACAGCATATCCAACGGACATTTCAGTTTTATATAAACTTCTTGACCGGGTTTACAGAAGCTTCAGGTTTCTAACTGATGAGTTTGGCTTTCCCATGCTGAGTGACGGATGGCTTGATACAAGAATGAAAAAACTGAAATCACATCTTGCTTTTATCAATATGCAGATAGGCAAAAAGGGAATGAAAGGAAATGTTAAGGAAAAATTTAAACTCTTTGTAAGTCTTGCAGATAATATTATAAAATCTTTTTTCGACGAACAGGAAAAAATGTTGATCAAATATGAAACATCTGACTTAACCCCGGATAAAAGTCTTGCTCTTGACAGGCTCTGGTTTAAAATAGACAGTGATCTTAATGATGCCGCTTATGTACTGTATTATGCCGAACTTCTTGTTAATGAAAATATAAAACTTCCGTCAAGAGAGAAAATCCTCAGCATTTCGGATCCTGATGCAGCTTTCATACAGAAAGGACAGAGAAATCCCACCATTGGATATAAACCTCAAATCGGAAGAAGCAGAAATGGTTTTATAAGTGGTTTTCTACTTCCAAAAGGCAATGTCAGTGATTCCGAAATGCTTGTTCCTACAGTAATGGAAGTATGCCGTTCCACCAGAGTTAAGCCGAATCTTGTAAGTACTGATGACGGTTATGCATCAGAAGACGGAGTTGGTATACTCAAAAATGATTTAAACATTTTAACTGTCAGTATTAATGGAGCAAAAGGTAAAAAAATAACATCTGAAGATTGGGATACTACGTTATATTCTGAAGCCCGAAGAATGCGGTCTGCTGCTGAATCAGGAATGTTTACTCTTAAATACAGGCATAGTTTCGGTAAAATGAGAAGACGTGGGATTGAAGCAGTGGAAGCTGAACAGCTTGAAAAAATTATTGCGTATAATTTTATACATATGATTAAAAAGGAAAAAAAACGGCTAAACCAGCCTGATCCAATTTAACATATCAAATATAAAAAAACATACTGCAATGTACCCGGTTTATAAATGTTCAAGAGTTTTCTCTTAGAATTTGTGGAGGTACGACATAAATTTTAAAAATAATTAGAACGCCTTAAAAAAAATTGGATATCAGGTTATAATGTTATATAATTGAAAAAAATATTAATAACAAAAAACGTTTTCGTGGGCGTTCTAATTATTGTTGATATTTTAAAACATCAATAATTTTATTGACTAAACATTCCTTATTTTTGAGAGTTAAAAAATTACCCGGCACACTGAAAAATGATATCTCTAATATAATTTATCAGTGACTTGCCTTTTGAAGAGCAAATATCCATAAAATTAAAACTCTCATAATATTCGTTTTTAATTTTTCTTCTTATATCAGCAAAAGCATATGAATTTGCTCTTGCAGTTTTAAATTTTCTAACAGGAGCCTTCTCCTGTTTTATAGTGTATATCCATGCTGCGGTCATGGCAATGCAGCACAGATCAAAATGATTTTCTACAGAATTCCTTTTTCTTGCCTGATTATCCAGAGCACCGAGTTCATGTTTAAGTTCTTTAAAACCGCTTTCTATTTTCCATCTTGCAGAATAATATTCTATCATCTGCTGAGCCGTCAGGCTGCAGTCGGTAGATACAATTGGAAAGAACCATCCGTTTTTATAGTGAACAAGAACAACTTTAACTTTGGTTTTAAATCCTTTGTGCATACATAAAAATTCTGAATATTCACATTTTCTGCTTTTGCCGTAAATGAAGAAATAATCTTCTTTTTTATCAAGAGTCGCTGCCAGCTTCGATAACTTTGGTAATCGAATACCGTAAATTTTCTTTCTCCCTCTTTTTTTTGCTTTACTTTCAGGCGGAAAATCATAGAGAGCTGAATCAATTCTTAAACGAGTAAGGATATGCATTGATTCTTTATAGGAGTTTAAAACTTTTGTCAATGACTTATTACCAAACCAACTGTCAGTAACTACCAGCATAGGAATAGAAAACTGTTCATACAGCTCATTAATCAGTTCTCCGGCAATCTCTATCTTAGTTTTAAATTCTTTTTTATCTACAGATTTTTTAAGCCGGTAAACTTTTTGTTTTACGGGCAGACATGCCCAGCGTCCATGGATAAACTTTTGTATCCCGAGAACAACACGGCAATGTCCAAAAAGATATTTAGAGCTGTTCAGTTTAGCCGCATGATCGTAATGAGTATCGCAGTTTGCAATTTTCTTTCCTGTCTTTCCATATGTTGTATCATCAAGAGCTACAAGAAGTCTGCCGGATGTTTGGATATCATCACCAAGTATTGTAAAAAGTTTTTTCCATACTAAAGCAAGTTTAAGTTTTCCTGACTGCAGAAAACCGTAATATTTTTTTCTCGATATCTTATTAGACAGCATCATTATTGCAAACAGACGATAAATTGCTGAAATACATTTACTGCCTTCGCTGATAATCAAACCGGTTATAATGGTTTTAAAAATAATTCTTCTGTCTTTTCTCGGAATTACTGTTGCAACTTCATCTATTAATGTGCTAAATTTGCAATTACTGAACATGTTGTATTACTCCTTTTTTTTAATTTTGATAATAGAGTAATATAGCATGTTCAGCCACCTGACTGCAATTTGTAAGCTTTTTACAATAAACATGTTATGTCTTAAAACTTGACAAAAGTAAACAAAGCTCACTGAATAGTACTGCCAAAGACCTCAAAAAAATCATCTTTTCTCTTTCGAGGGGCTTAAAACAACTGAAAACGCTGATACTGGGCATCTCACAAAAAAGATGAGAAAAAATTTTTCAAAAATCACCATTGCTATAGATTTAAAAAAATTGCATTTTTTTTAATTCTAAAGTTTTCTGATGATGATTAACAGAAGTATAGTGGATCTGAGAAAATCAAGTTTTCAAAGAACACCCCAAAAAAAACGGGGAAACTTTAGTTTTATTGATATTCTTTTTGAAAAATATTTGGTATGAATCGCAGTAATAATTAAGATTATTTACCCTGTGGCGTTTACAGCCGTTTTTGCAGAGATTTAACCATCTACATTTTTTGCATTTTTCTGGTTTGAGCGTAGATTCAATAATAAATTTTTTTGCTTTTTCTGAGCTAAAAATATCTTTAAAATTTATATTTTTAATATTACCCAAAAGCCAATTTTTTACTACATAAAAATCACAGGGATAAATATCACCATTTGCTTCTATTACGTTTTGAATTGAACAGTGTCCTTTCATATCACATGATTCTGCAGGCTGTCCTCCAACAATTTTAATAATATTATCAATAAATCTTATACTTATATATTTTCCATTTATAAAATCTTTATACCAGCAATCAAAAGTATCATTTAAGAATTTCGAAAAAAAATTGGGAGAGAGTGAATAATTTAAACTGCCTCTTTTAGCTGTCATGGGGTCAAGACAGGGAATAAATTGCAGATAGCTAAAATTCTTATCTCTAAACCATGTATAGATTTTTTTACCTTCTTTTGCTGTTTTTGAAGTTACAACATAAAGTATATTGTATTGAACTTTATGATAATTGAAAATTTCAATAGTTTTCATTACATCAGAAAAACTACCATCATTATTTGGTTTTTTTCTATAGAAATCATGTATTCTTAAAGGGCCATCAAGAGATAAGCCTACAAGAAAATTGTTCTTAGCAAAATATTCAGCCCATTTGTCGTTGATAACTAATCCATTGGTCTGGATATATTTGTTAACATTAATATTTTTATTATTATATTTTTTTATAAATTTTATGAATTCAAGAAAAAAATCAAGGCCCCTTAAAGTTGGTTCTCCACCTTGAAAGCCAAATGAAACATAACCTTCTGCAAATTCAAAAGCTTTTTTAACTATATTGTCCAAAACATCTAATGTCATCATCTCATTGCTGTTTAAGTTTTGCTCTTTTTGCAATGAGTGATAAAAACAGTATCCGCAATTTAAGTTGCAGAGTCCTGATGCAGGTTTTATTAAAATATTTATTGGAGGCATTTGGTGTGTAAAATATTTAGTTTATATTTTAGGATTAGTAATTAAGCTTAGATTAAATTGTTAAAAAATCAATACCTTAGATGAATTAAATACAAGCATAACTTTTCATTGATCTTTCTTAGTTCCATTGCTATTGACATTTTTTTTAAAATCCCTTATCATAGTTTTATCTGTCTTTTTAATGGAAATAGTTTTTTAAGAATAAATTTATCAAACAAGGAAAGATCAACCAAATGAAGAAAAAATTAGTATCTTTTTCTGTCGTCGCTGTTGCAATGTTATCATTAATTTTTCTTGCTGGCTGTGGAAAAATGAAGAAAGAAAGAGTTCATCCTGAGAAGAAAGTTCCAATTGCAAAAAAAGTTGGTATTTCATTTGCTGTAACAAGCAATCCTTTTGATCAGGCTGAAAAAGCTAGTCTGCTAAAAGCAGCAAAAGATAATGGGTTTAAGGTTATTGTAAAAGATGCTAAAAATAAACTTTCATCTCAGCATGGAGATATTGAAAGTTTAATAGCATCAAAAGTTGGTTATTTAGTTGTTGTTCCTATGAAAGAAAAAGGATTTAAAGGTGCCTTTTTTGCTGCTCTTGAAGCAAAGTTACCTATTATTCTTATTAATAGAGGTATTAAAGGAGTACCTGGAAAAGACTTTAAGGTTTGTATTACTCCTGATGGTGTCTGGGAAGGAAAAGCAGCAGCAGAATGGTTGCTTAATAATATAGATGGAAAAATTAGCGTTGTTCAGTTGATAGGTACACCTGGAGCATCTGTGACAAATGAACGTACAGAAGGTTTCAGAGATGCTGTTCATGGAGATAGTAGAATCAAAATTTTAGAATCAAAAGTATGTGATTTTTCTTTCCAGGAAGCATATGATAAGACCAAAAAACTTATTAAAGTATATATTCAGACAGGCTTAAAAGTCAATGCTATTTTTGCTCAAAATGACAGTATGGCCTTAGGTGCAATAAAGGCTTTAAAAGAAGAAGGTATTCAACCTGGAAAAGATATATTTATAGTTGGGGTGGATGGACAAAAAGAGGCTAAAGAAGCTATTGAAAAAGGAGAAATGGCGGCAACAGTAGGCTCTTCCCCAGATTATGGACCAATAGTTTTTAAAAATATTTTGGCGATCGAAGCTGGAAAAGATGTTGAACCTATTCAGGAAATAAGAGGTAAGGTTTATGATAAATCTAACATCAGTCAGCTGGATGCTTTTTAATCTGAAATAAATATTTACTTTGTAATTAGAATCAAGCTTCAAGTAGGCCCATATAGGTTTGCTTGAAGCTGTTTATTGGTAAGGAATCAGTAATGGAACATATGGGCTTTATTTCTATAATACCGGCTGTGGTTGCAATTGTTCTTGCATTTAAAACTAGAAATACAATTTTTTCATTAGCAATTGCATGTTTTGTGGGAGTTCTATTATGTGGAGATGGTTTGCTGGGGTTTCCTAATTTGTTAAAACGCTCTTTAGGGAGTGAAAGTTTTTCATGGATATTTTTATTAGAAATATTTATTGGTATTTTAATTGCTTTTTTTCAAAGATCAGGTGCTATTCAGGGGTTTACAAATTTCATTTCAAATAAGAATTTAGGGCGTAAAAAGATACAGCTAACAGCTTGGGTTATGGGGATGTTTGTTTTTTTTAGTGACTATTTCAGTCCTTTATTTGTTGGCTCTGTTATGAGGAGCTTGTCAGATAAAGCTAGAATCTCCAGGGAAAAGCTTGCATATATTGCAGATTCAACTTCTGCGCCGGTCAGTGTGTTGGTGCCGATTACAGGATGGGCTGTTTTTATCTCGGGTTTATTGGTTGGAATTGGACCTATTAAGAATACTTCTGAAGCCCTTATGATTTTTACAAAAGCAGTACCATTTAATTTCTATGCTATTTTTGCTGTCATATGTGTAGGAATGTTTGCTGCAAAGATTCTTCCTGAATTTGGACCAATGAAAAAAGCAGAAAAAAGAGCTATTGAAGAAAATAAAGTTCATAGAGATGGAGCTGTGCCATTGATGGGAGATGAATTAACAGATACAAAGCCTTATCCAGGGCTTAAAACGCATATTTTCTTTGATTTTATTTTTCCTGTTTTAGTTGTTATATCAATTGCTATTGGCACTTTTATAACGTTGAAATCGGCTAAAACGATGGAAGCATTTTTAACTGCTTCTGTTTTGTTGGGAGTTATACTGAAGATACAGGGAATGCCTTTTGATGAAATAATGAAAACAGCAATGTCCGGTATTAAGGGAGTGATGCCGGCTGTTATTATTTTAGCATTATCCTATTCTATAAATGAACTTAGTAAAGAGATGGGAACAGCAAAGTATATTATTTCCATTTCTCAAAGCTGGTTAAGGCCGGAACTCCTTCCATGTTTGACATTTCTTATTGCAGCAGTGATTTCTTTTTCTACAGGAACTTCCTGGGGAACATTTGCTATTGTTGTTCCTCTTGCTGTTCCAATGGCTTTGAATTTCTCAAATAATGAAATTACTTTTCTAGTGCTTTTTACTGTTGCAGCAGTTGCTGGTGGAGGAGTATTTGGAGATCACTGTTCTCCATTGTCAGATACAACAATTTTAGCATCTTGCGGTGCAGCTTCTGACCATATTGATCATGTTAAAACTCAGATTCCTTATGCTGCTCTTGCCGCAGTAACAGCTTTGATCGTTTACTTGATAATTGGTTTTATTATCGTTTAACTTTCATAGCTTTGAACTGTCTTATACTGCGATTTTTTTAAAAAAGGTCATGTATTCAGCTTTTTTGTGTTATGACTGCTAAGGATGGATATTTGTATTTTACTGCTTATATACTAAGTTTAGATATACTTATCCATTTTTTACTAAGAAAGAATTGTTTGTCAAGGAGGTTGCGGGTGGTGCATAATAATATCAGGGCTGAACTTTTAAAAAATATGAAATTTTTACTATCGGAAACAAAAATCGATAATTGGAAAGATATTAATTTTTTTCTTCAAAAAACCAAGGAAAACTCTCCAGAAACTTTTCATGAGGCAGAAGCTGATTCTTTTGCTGAATTTAAAAAAGGAATTGCATTTATTACTTTTGATTATGGAATTGATGGTGTTTCTATAGAAATAGAAAAATATGCAAACTGTCTTGAAAAATTATTTAAAGATAAGGATGGTTTTACTGTTCCTCTGCATTTTATTGGAGGAGATTTTCATGATAAGGCTGATACTGTTTTAAAGCCATATTGGAAGAGGTTTAAAATATCAGATATGAATGGTTGGTCCAAATGGAGTAACGGTAAATGGTTTTCAAAATTATTTTATGAAGATATGCCTGAAAACAGTAGAGTTTCTGATGATATGGCAAAAGAAATTTGGAGGCAGGCGGTTAATTTTGCCGAACAGCTTGGTAATTATCTTGTTGAAAATAATATTTCACTTCTGATACCTGTAAATATTTGTACTAATCCCGGTAACCCTGCAATAACTTTAGCTGTAGTTATTGTTACTGAACTTTTTGGAATTAATGTCATTAGTTCTAATCATGATTATTATTGGGAAGGAGGAAAGTCGAGTAGAGCGATTGATGAAGATCCCGGTCCCAGAGATCATTTTTTTAAGAATATAGAGAATAAGTCTTTTTTTGATGTTTTCAAGAAAATATATCCATGGAATGGTAAACGCTGGATTCAAGTTAATATCAATGAACCGCAATCAGAAGCCTTAATCAATGATTTTGGATTTGATAAGGAACAGGTATTTGAATTGGGCTCTTGTATTAGTAATGAATTTCTGAAAGAATATGACCAGACTGAAGTGCTTTCTGCACGCCATAGAATGACTTATATATTATCAGATGGTTTTCCTGTAATAAAAACCATACCAGTAAAGGAACACTTAAAAAGTTTATCCAGTTGGATGAATAATCAGAGGCCTCTTGTTTGTTCGAGTAGCGCGATTGTGGAACTGGATATAATGGAAAATGGCACAGTATATTGCTTACAACCAACAAGAGTTGTTGGGAGAAAGAGAATTTATAAGGATTTAAAAATTCTTTCTGCATTGCTTAATTTCAGCATATTAAAAAAAGCGTTTGAGGCAGGTCAAGTACAACAGCTGATATTACATATTACCGGTCCGGTTCCAATAGAACATCAGAAAGATCTTGAAGATGTATTGAATGCATATGTTGAATTGTGTAATAATATACCTTCAAATATAGCTGAACATGTATTTATTGCGTTTTCTGTAGGTACTGAAGAGCATCCAAGTCTAGAGAAGAATGGCTTGAAGAAACTTTGTATTGAAGACATTTATAAACTTGCAGATATTATTCTTTTTCCAAGTGAAACTGAAGGGCGTGGCTTACCTATTATTGAATCGGGAGCCTCTGGGATTCCAATAGTTTGCAGTAGATATTATCCCGGAGAAGTTTTTGATGGTGTTGTGGGTAAAGGATTGCCGGATGATGAGCAAGTAAAATATATTCTCTTTCCTGAGGGGGATGATTTTTCCGAAAAACTTTTAACTGAGATCAGTAATATTATTATTAAGCCCGAAAAAAGAGAATTTTATGCAAAACATAATAGAGTTGCTGTAAGAAAACGTTATGGGATTGATATGCTTGTGAAAAAGTTTGGCAGCTTTATTAAAATTTTAAACGATTTATAGCAAAGTTTTATAGCTTTTGATTATGTCGATAAAGGTGGTTAGCTGTTAGAATTAAAGAACTTTGTTTTGTAGTACTGGAGAATTATTATGAATGTAGGATTTATTGAAGATACCCCATTGCATGGAGGAACACAGATTTGGGTAACAGAAGCGGCAAAAAATTTTATTAATAAAGGTGAGAATGTAACAGTTATTGCTCCTGAAAATAGCTTTGTTGCAGAAGAATGTGCAAAAGCAGGGGCAAAAATATTTACATATAATTGGGAAGATATTCCAAAAAATAAAGAAAAATATAAGGAAGCATGGATTGAGGGACTTAAAAATTCTGACGTGGCTGTTTGTACTGTTCATCCTCCCAGAGATGGATTCCACTGTTCTGTTTTTGGGGCAGAATGTATTAAAGAAGCCAGTTTAAAAACTGTACTCATTTCTAAAACAGGAACAATTGTACCTGAATATAAAAGAGAATTTTATGTTCCAGACCCAGAAGTTGCAACAAAAGTGATTGCAATTACAGGTTTTACCAGAGACTATTTGATAAACAATTATAAAATACCAAAAGAAACAGTTGAATTAATTTATCAGGGAACTGAAGTTGATAGATTTACATCTACTCCTGAAACAAAAGAAGAATCTATAAGAAGGTATCCATTACCTGAAAATGCAGGTCCGATTGTTGGTTCAGTTGGTTCTTTTGAAGAGAGAAAAGGACAAATTATACTGTTGAAAGCAGTGAAAAAACTTTCAGAGAGCGGTTTGCCTAATGTTCATGCAATGCTTGTTGGAGATGGACCTGATGAAGAAATGTTAAACTCAAAAGTAAAAGAAATGAAATTGGAAAACAATATAACTTTTTTCCCTTTTACAAGAGAACCAAATTATATTTTTGAGCGACTTGATATCCTTACTCTGCCTAGTCTTTATAAAGAAGGTCTACCTAATGTACTGTTAGAGGCTATGTCTATGTGTTTACCTTGTATTGCATCAAAAATGGCAGGTATACCTGAGATTATTTTTAATGATAAAACTGGATATATGGTAACACCTGGAAGTGTTGATGAACTTGCTGATGCCATATCAAAGCTTTGGGCTGATAAAGAGCAGTGTGGGGTTATGGGAGAAAATGCTAGAAAATTAATGCAGGAAAAAATGAGCAAGAAGAAGCAATTTGATGTGTTTTTAAACTATTTTAAGAAAGTAGTTGTTTGTAAATAGTTTAAATATATTAAAATTCAAAACTAATTTATCTCTTTAGATTGGCGTCTAATATTTGAAATAATAGATTACTTAATTATCGCAGTTGATTATATCAAAATAAACTAAACCCAAAAATACCTTCGGTATAACAAAAGGTCAGTATGTCAGTTTTTAAATTTAAAAATCGATTCCTAGAGCTGGGGAATAGAACTTTGGTGATGGGAGTTCATAATGCTACTCCAGATTCTTTTTCGGATGGAGGAAATTATCCAGGTATTGCAGAAGGAATAGCACATTGCTGCAAAATGATTGAGGCTGGAGCTGATATTATTGACATTGGAGGAGAGTCAACAAAACCGGGCGATGATTCCGATATTAGTGTTAACGAAGAATTAAATCGTGTATTGCCTATTATAATTGGCGTTAAAAATAAGTATCCTGATTCAGTAATAAGTATTGATACAATGAAACCTGAAGTGGCTCGGGAATCAGTAATAAACGGAGCAGATATTATAAACGATGTTAGCGGTTTAAAGTATTCTACAGATATAGCAAGAGTTGCTGCAGAGACTAAATCCGGGCTTATTCTTATGCATATGAAAGAGGAGCCAAAGGTAAAAGAATCAGATTATAAGTATGACAGCTTATTGTATGATATTAGAAATTATCTTATAAATGCTGCAATAACAGCAGAAAAATTAGGTGTTAATAACGAGAATATTGTTTTGGATCCCGGATTGGGAGGAGGCTGCTTCGGGAAAAATACGGATCAGAATTTTCAAATTATTGCTAATATAGATTTCTTTAAAGAAACCGGCTATCCAATTTTAGCCGCGCCGTCAAAAAAATCCTTTATCGGAGATTTATTAGATAAAAAAAATCCTGAAGATAGAGTTTGGGGAACTGCCGCTGTTATCGCCTGGCTCGCTGGATTGGAAACTGACATTGTGAGGGTTCATGATGTTGATGCTATGGTTCAGGTAGTTCGAATATACGAGAAGATAATGAAAGAAGTTCTTTAATTATACAATTGTTATTGTTATAATATAATTCTATAGAGTGTTTGATTTAATGTCTATGAAAATCAGTCGACTAATTTAAAAATAGTAGAAGGATAAATATAATGTGTACAACTGTTCTTGTTGGAATTCAATGGGGCGATGAAGGTAAGGGAAAAATAATTGATGTTCTTACTGAAAATGCTGATATGGTTATTAGGTTTCAAGGAGGAAATAATGCAGGACATACTGTTGAAATAGGAGACGAGAAATTTGTGGTTCATCTTGTTCCTTCAGGTATATTCAGACCTAAAGCTCAATGCGTTATTGGAAATGGCGTTGTTGTCAATCCTATTGTTCTTACAGAGGAAATGGATGAACTTAAGGAACGTGGTATTTCATTTGAAAATAGATTTGAAGTAAGTACTCGCTGTCATTTGATTTTTAAATATCATAGTTTGATGGATGGTTTAAAGGAACAACAGCGTAATCCTGGTGAGAAGATAGGTACAACTAAAAGAGGTATTGGACCTACTTATGCAGATAAAGCATCAAGAAGAGGAATTAGAGCATTGGAAATGCTTGATTTAGAAAAATTTGAAAAAAGATTTAGGGAAGAGTCTGAATATTATAATACCTTTTTTAAAAGCTATGATTATGAATTAGTTAATATTGATGAAGAATGGGTAAAGGTTAAAAAAGCAGCTGAAATTCTTAGGCCTTATATTAAAGATACAGTTCTAACAATAAATAGAGCTGCAGATGCCGGAAAGAATATTTTACTTGAAGGAGCACAGGGAATGCTTCTTGATGTTGATTATGGTACTTATCCGTTTGTGACAAGCAGTAATACAACAACAGGTGGCGCCTGTACAGGTTCAGGTTTATCTCCTAAGCGTATTAATAATGTAGTTGGGGTTATGAAAGCTTACTGCACGAGGGTTGGAGAAGGACCTTTTACTTCAGAACTGTTTGATGAAGATGGAAAAAGAATTGCAGAAATTGGACATGAATTTGGAGCAACCACAGGTAGGCCACGTCGTTGTGGCTGGTTTGATGCTGTGTCTGCTAAGTATTCATGTATGGTTAATGGTGTTGATAAGCTCGCAATAACAAAACTTGATGTGCTTGACTCATTTGATACTATAAAAGTATGTGTTGCTTATGAAGTTGATGGTGTAAGGTATGATGATATGCCTTCGGATACAGAAGAGATTGCAAGAGCAATTCCTGTTTATGATGAAATGCCTGGATGGAATGCACCAACAAGTCCAGCTAGAAACTTAGATGAGCTTCCAGAAAATGCGCAGAAGTATTTAGTTCGCATAGCCAAACTTGTTAATGCTGACATTGGAATTGTTTCTGTAGGACCTAATAGGAGTCAAACTTTTAGTGTAAGTTAGTATTATAAAATTATTTGTAATTTGATATGTAAGCAGGTAGGGGATTTGCTGTAATAATCTTACCTGCTTTTTTTGTGTGTAATAATGCTTAAAAAATATAGATTGTTTTGCAAGTATAGGTTTTTTTATAATAACCAGTTATAATTATTTTTTAAATTATTGTTGAATATCTAAAAATGTAATAAGAGGATTAAAGTTGAAAAAAAAGGATAATAGTGTAGAAATCAAAAGTAAAAAGATACAGGAACAGTTAGAGCATGATGCTATTATTAAGGTTGATAAAATTTTCCAAAAATACAATACCGGTTGGTATGGACTGACAGAAGATGAGGTAGAAGAACGTCAGGATGAATATGGTAAAAATATATTAGAAACCCAAAAACCTCCTGCATGGTATTATATTTTATGGACATCATTTAAAACTCCTTTTAACATTATTTTAATTATTCTTATGATTGTTTCATATCTTACAGGTGATATGAGTGCTGTGATTGTTATGGGGGTAATGGTGGGAATAAGTACTTTTCTGCGTTTTTGGCAGGAAATGCGGGCTCTTATGGAAGCTCAGGCACTTAAAAGTATGGTTCATAACCATGCAACTGCGTCAAGAATACATAAAGATGATTCCGGTAAAAAGAAATTTGTTACTGATGATATACCAATGACAGAGCTTGTTCCCGGAGATATTATTCATTTAGCTGCAGGAGATATGATTCCAGGAGATGTTAGACTTGTCGAAGCAAAAGATTTATTTATAAGCCAATCTGCATTAACAGGCGAAGCTATTCCAGTTGAAAAGCACGAGAGTATTAAACAAATACATGACATAGCGATAAAAACAAAAACTACTCATAAGCTAAAGAAAAAACTAATGGTTTTGGATCAGCCAACAATATGTTTTATGGGAAGCAGTGTTGTTAGTGGTACAGCTATAGGAGTGGTATTAAATACAGGAAATAATACTTATTTTGGAACTATGGCTCAGAGTTTGATGGAAAAAGAAGTTGTTACATCTTTTGATATGGGAGTAAATAAAGTTAGTAAACTTCTTGTTAAATTTATGGTTGTAATGGTTCCGATAGTTTTTGCTCTTAATGGTTTTATGAAGGGTGACTGGACTGATGCTTTTCTTTTCAGTATATCCGTTGCTGTAGGTTTAACTCCTGAAATGCTTCCAATGATTGTGAATGCAAATCTAGCCAAAGGTGCTGTTGCTATGTCAAAAGAAAAAACAATAGTAAAACAGCTCTCTGCAATTCAAAATTTTGGAGCAATCGATGTGTTGTGTACTGATAAAACAGGAACATTGACACAGGATAAAGTGGTATTAATTAAACATTTGAATATTGAAGGAGAAAAATCAGATAGAGTTTTGGAGTGTGCTTTTTTAAATAGCCATTTTCAGACAGGTTTGAAGAACTTATTAGATAAAGCTGTAGTTTTAAAGGCATCAGAAAATGAATTATCATCTGTGGCTGAAAGATTTAAACTTATTGATGAGATTCCTTTTGATTTTGTAAGAAGAAGAATGTCGGTGATTCTGGAAAATAAGGAAACTAAAAAGCGTACTTTTTTCTGTAAAGGAGCTGTTGAAGAGATACTTGATACAAGTACAAAATTTGAAACAGGAGATGGTTCTCTGAAACCCCTTAATAAAGAGAATTTAGATAAAATTTTAGAATTAAAAGATAAATTGTCAGAAGATGGCCTCCGAATTGTTGCGGTTGCTTACAAGGAATTGGAGGATTGGCAGGAAGATTTATTTACAGTAAAAGATGAAGATAATTTAATTTTTGCCGGTTATACTGCATTTCTTGATCCTCCGAAAGAGTCTACTGCAAAAGCTTTAAAACTTCTCAGAGAGCATGGAATTGCAGTCAAAGTATTAACTGGAGATAATGCTTTAGTCGCCAGAAAAATATGCAAAGATGTTGAATTGCCGGTAGATAATATTTTGACTGGTTTGGATGTAGAAGGCATGTCAGATGAAGAGCTTGGCAAAAAGGTAGAAGAAACTACTGTTTTTGCAAAACTCTCTCCAATGCATAAATCCAGAGTTGTAAAATGTTTAAAAGATCGGGGCCATGTTGTTGGATTTATGGGGGATGGAATAAATGATGCTTTGGCTTTAAGAGAAGCAGATGTAGGTATTTCAGTTGATACCGGCGTAGATTTGGCTAAAGAAGCTTCAGACATAATATTGCTTGAGAAGAACCTTTTAGTATTGGAAAAAGGTGTAATTGAAGGAAGGAGAACATTTGGTAATATTATTAAATATATCAAAATGACTTCAAGCTCAAACTTTGGTAATGTGTTCAGTATTTTAATTGCCAGTGCTTTTTTACCATTCCTTCCAATGCTTCCTGTGCAGTTATTGATTCAAAACCTGTTGTATGATATTTCACAGATTTCTATTCCATGGGATACAATGGATAAGGAGTTCTTAAAAGTGCCAAGGAAATGGGATGCTGGAACAATAGCTAAATTTATGGTCTTTATCGGCCCTATAAGTTCTGTTTTTGATGTAGTCACATTTATTGTTATGTGGTATGTATTTAAGGCTAATTGTGATGGTATGCAATCTTTATTCCATTCAGGATGGTTTGTTGTTGGACTTTTAACTCAAACTTTAATTGTTCATATGATAAGGACAGAAAAAATTCCTTTCATTCAAAGTGCGGCAAGTTTCCCTGTGATTGCAATGACAGTATTTATTATGGTAATCGGTGTATGCATTCCGTTCCTGCCAATATCAGCAAGTATTGGACTTGTTCCACTTCCAATGTCTTATTTCCCATGGTTAATAGGAATATTGTTGGCTTATTGTTTGCTGACACAATTTTGCAAGAAACTTTATATTAAAAAGTTTAATTCCTGGCTATAAGAGGTTTTTGTATGAATCTTGCTACTGTAAAATTTATATTTATTGCTTTAATATTTTTTATTTTGAACACATTGTTTGCAGGTTCAGAACCCAGGTATATAAAGTTGGATATAACAAAAGGGAAAAATTTTACCGGAGCAGATAATACTTTGTATTTGGATTTTAAATGCCTGTCATGGAATACTTGGCAGTTTTCCTCTAGCGTTATATAATTCTGGACTAAGGCATTATACAGCGGGGCAACATCGCTTTATCAGCCTTTTGATTCTGATTTGGGTATTTTTGCTTTTGCAAATGTATTAAATGGAATGAATCTTTCTGATGCGATGAAAAAAGCAGGTAATACAGTTTCAGGTATGTATTATAAAGATCCTTCTTCTTTTAAAGGTTATGGTTATTTATTTAATGGAGTATGGGGTGTTGTTGATGATACCTCAAACTGCTATTTACTTGATGTATTGTCTCCTAATATTGAGGAATATAACAAAAGAATAATAATGCCCAAAAATCCTACGATTAAATCCTGGCCGTTTAAATGGTTTAGCTATTGATTAATGCTATCAATTTGAATATAATATTTATGGTCTTTTCTTAATAAACTTAACTTTCAAAGGGGGGGATATAATGAAGTATTATTTTAGAAAACTTTGTACATTTTCATTCATCGCAATTGCTTTAAGCTATGCCGTAGTTGTATCAGCTGGCAACTTTGTTGTAACAACTGAGCCGCAGGATGGAGTCAAATCTGTAATTAATCTAATTAATAATGCAAAAAAATCTATTGATATTTCCATTTATGAAATGCTTGGAAATCCTGCGAATGGTGCCAGTACTGTAACTCCTGTGATGCAGGCATTGACAAATGCTTCTGAAAATGGAATTAATGTCAGAATGATTTTGAATAATTTTCCTGCAGGTCCTGATGCCTGGCCTTCATATGGCCCTCAGATAATAACAAATGAGAAAAACTGGGGAGAAACAAGTAATATACCAATTACACTTGCTTCACCGAAATTTAAATTTACTCATAATAAATATATGGTGATAGATTATGGTACATCAACAGCTACGTCAATGGTTATGACCGGAAACCTGACAGCTGATAGTTTTCCTGATAATGGCAAACCGGTTGGCAATTGTAAAAATTTCTATATTCAGGATAATGATGAATCACATATAAATTTTCTCCATGCGCTTTTTGAAACTGATTTAAAAAATGCTGCAAATAGTACTGCAAATACACCGTCTTATACCAAGCCTTATGAATTAGTTTCTTTTGATACTCCTGCTTCAAATACATTTCCGCCTGTATTCGATTTATTTGTTTCATCATCTCAGGCTCCATATCCACAAAATAATATAAACAATTTTGTAAACATGATTAACAGTGCAGAAAAAACTCTTGATATTTATATGATGTATTTCGGAGTTTATGATCCAAATTATGGCGGAGTTACCGGAGAGCCAAATCCAGAGCAAATAATTACAGCAATTCAAAATGCAGGAGAAAATGGAGTTAAAGTGCGCATCCTTTGTAGTAATCTTGCTTCTCAAACAAATAGCAGCGGCTATTATGGTGATGCAGAATATCTTAATCTTTTGGCTGTATCAGAAAATATTGAAATAGCTGTCCTGCAAGTATTGTCTACACCTGGAAAAGCTGGTTATTATGATTATGATAAAGAAAAATGGACAACTGAGCCGGTAGCCGGCGTACTTGATACTAATGCAACAAATGAATTAATGTTTGTACATACAAAAGTTTATATTGTAGATGGCAAAAGAGTTATGCTTGGGTCAATGAACATGTCCAACTCTTCTCTTATGAAGAATAGAGAACTGGATATTACATCTTCTGATTCCAGTCTTGTAGATCCGGTAAAAAATTCATTTGAGAACGATTGGAACAAATATTATCCAAAATATAAATATACAACTGCTGATTCCTGGTATAAACAGACTACTACAGATAGTAACAGTAATTTCTAAAAAATAAATTTGTATTAAAAATAAAAAAGCTCTAATGCAAAATATTTATTTCGGTTAGAGCTTATATTTTATATTGGGAATAATATTGATTATTCAATAATTCCGCCGCCAATAAATTCTCTAATAAGAGATTTATGAGGTATTGGAGAATGTGGTGCAGCTATAAAGTTGTCTAGAAAGTTTTGTAGTCTTCTGGCATTGGCATATTGTAAATGCCAGGGTTTTACTTCTGCAAGAAGAGGTTCTGCAAGCGGTTTTAGAACAGCCATTTCATAATTAAGCGCTGAACTGAATGCTACATCAGAATGATGCTGATATGGAAATATCCAGCGTTTTTCACCAGCTCTTACATTTGGCCACATTTGAAGTGTTGCTAAAGCTCTATTTCCTCTATTACGGTGATCTCTTATTATTCTACGAATTAAACGATTATCAGTTGTCGATATCCTATTATCGTCATCAAGGTTTAATTGAGTCAAGGCGTTAATATAAATTTTAAATTTTCTTTCAGGAGAAAGAGATTCTGTCATTCTTGGATTTAATGAGTGAATTCCTTCAATAACTGCCATTTCATTTTTTTTCAATCGTATTTTATTCCCTGATTTTAACTGTTTTCCTTCAATAAAATCGAAGTAAGGCAGTTCTACTTCTTCTCCCTTATCAAGTAAACTAAGATGTTCATGTAAAAGAGCTAAATCGATTGTTTCAATATGCTCAAAATCATAATCTCCACATGATGTTCTTGGAGTTTTCTCTCGATCTACAAAATAATTATCAACAGAAATAATAACTGGTGTTATGCCGTTAACTTTGATTTGAGTTGCCAGTCTATGAGCAAAGGTGGTTTTGCCTGAAGAAGACGGGCCCGCAATTAAAATCCATTTTACGATATTTCGCTTTAAATAAATGGCATCGGCAATTTCAGCCATTTTCTTTTCTTGAAATGCTTCTTCCACTTCAACTGTTTCCTGATAGTTACCTCGAACAATTACTTCATTCAGATCTCCCACTGTTTTTATTCCAATGGTTTTTCCCCATTCTTTATATGTTTTAAAAATATTAAAAAGGTGAATATATTTCTCAAATTCAGGAAGGTTAATGGTATGCTCTTTTTCCGGGACCTGTAATAGAAAGCCTGCTTCATAAGGAACGAGTTTAAAATCATAAAGGAGTTTAGTATTATCCACTAAAACTCCATGCGCCAGATCAATAAAATTTCCACATTGATAGATTGCAACTTTTGAAGGATTTTGAAAACGAAGTAAATCGCACTTGTCTTTTCTATTTCTTTCAGAAAAATATTTTATTGCATCTTGTAAATATAGCTTTCTTCTTATAATGTGATGCTTTGCATCTACAAGTTGCTGCATGTAAACTTCAATTTCTTTTAACATTCTTTCTATTACTGATTTTGATTCAATATTAGCAAAAGAGCAGTAAAATCCGTTTCCCAAAGTATGCTTAATTTCAAGCCTGACATTAGGAAAACATTCATTAACAGTTTTGGTTAAAATAAATGAAAGAGAACTGCGATAAATCCGGTAACCATGAGAGTCTGCCAGAGTAAGCAATGAAATTTTTGAATCAACTTCAAGCGGATAGGTTAGAGAAACTATTTCATTATTAACCAGTGCTCCTAAAGCTTCAATTTTAGATAAAGAATCAAACTTTTTAATTAAATTCCTTATTTGTGTTTCGGGATAACAAGTAGTTTCGATTCCGTTATTGAAAGATATTTTAATTTGTTTATCTTTTGTCATCATCAATAATCTCTCCTTCTTATATTAAATATTGGGAGTATGTTTTTGAATATTTTTTGGGAAGACGAGCTGTGATATAAGTTGCATCTTCCTGGTACTTAGCAGATATTATTTTACCTATTTTGTAGAGTTTAGCAGGAATATCATAATTTCCATGTGGAAGTTTGAGCTGCATTAGTACTGTTCCTTTATTTAGGTTGTCGAGCAGTCTACTTTTTAATAAATCAATTCCCTCTCCAGTTTTTACTGAAATTAAAATTGCTTTAGGCTGAAGAGCTTTTAATCTTGCTTTAACTATTGGATTTTCAAGTTTATCGATTTTATTATAAACAACTATTGATGGTTTGTCCAGAGCATTTAGCTCATCCAGTAAAGAATTAGTGGTTTGCCAGTGATCCTCGACACTAGGGTTGGAAATATCAAGTACATGAATAATAAAATCAGCTACTAGAGCCTCTTCCAATGTGGATTTAAAAGCTTCAATAAGATTATGAGGAAGCTTACGAATTAATCCTACTGTATCAGTTAATAATATTTTTCTCTTTTCAGGTAAAGATACAACTCTTGTTGTTGGGTCTAAAGTGGCGAAAAGTTTATCTTCAACAAAAACATCTGCTCCTGATAATAAATTTAAAAGTGAAGATTTTCCTGCATTAGTGTAACCGACAATAGCAGCAAGAGGAATAGGGTTATTTTCTCTTTTCGATCTTTGGACATCTCTATGCTTTGCTACTTCTTTAAGTTCTTTTTTTAATTGTGTTATTCTATTGAGAACCATTCTTCTATCTGCTTCAAGCTGCTTTTCACCCTCTCCTCGTGTTCCCTTCATTCCTCCTCTTTGTCTTGATAGGTGAGTCCACGCTCGCTTTAGTCTGGGAAGAGAGTATTGCATTCTTGCAAGAGCCACTTGAATGACAGCTTCTCTGGTAGTTGCTCTCGCAGCAAAAATATCTAAAATTACCTCTCTTCTATCAATTACACAAAGACCACTAAATTTCTCCCAGTTTCTTTGTTGAGATGGTGAAAGTTCAAAATCGACGACGATACATTCTGACTTTTTATTTCTAGCTAAATTAGTTATTTCTTCAACTTTCCCTGAACCAATATAATAACGTGTATTTTCTGAACGGAGATTGACCATACATTCGCCTGTAATTTCAAGTCCCATCGTATTGACAAGTTCTCCAAGCTCTGCAAGATGTTCACTAGCTTTATTAATGTCTATACTGACTTCTTTTATTCCTACAAGAAATGCGTTTTTAACTTTTCTTTCGTCTCTTTCTTCTGTTTCGAACATATATAAATCAATTAAAATTAACAGTTAATAATTAAAAAATTAAAACAAAAATAGTGTTTTGAATTAAATCAAGCCGGATAATCTAATGCATTAAGTAATAAATTACTAACAGTTTTTAAAATATTGTTTAATCCGAGGTTAGATTTGGAAAGCAAATATATTATTGATATCTAAAACTTGGGAGACTATTGTCAATTTGTGGTCTTAATGGAGTACCATCTGGTTTTATAAGTAATACTTTTGTGAAAATAAGTAAATTAGTTTTATCTCCATCTTCAATTTGTGAACGGAATAAACGTCCAACTAATGGAACATCACCAATCAGAGGTGTTCTGTCGTCTGTTGTTGTCGTTACATCTTTTAATATTCCACCTAACACAACAGTTTCTCCATCATAAACTTTAAGCTGAGTATGTATAGATTGGACCTTTATTTTAGGCATTTTTAGGTTTGGATATGCCGGTACATCAGTTGAATCTGTTACTGTAAAAATATAGTTTGTCCAGCCTATAAACTTTTGAACCTGGGGTTCTAACTCTAAATCTATTGTATATCTATCAGCAGCAACATAAGGAGTAACTGTGAAAATAATTCCATTTTGTGTTGGTTTATCAAATATTGGAGAAGGAGGCAAATAAACATCAGAAGAAGTTGTAGAGCCTGTGTTTTCTGTAAAGGAAGATGCATTCCAACCTACTGGATAATAAGCATCTGTTGTCATTTTAATCACAGCTTTTTCGCCGCTTAATGTGGTAACTTTTGGAGCGGATAAAACGTTGACTTTTTCATTTTGATCTAAAGCGTGAATAACTGCATCTACAGTAAAACCACCTGCGCTGTAAGAAACTCCAAGTGCTCTATCGTAACCCGGGTCTGCAGCTGTACTATTATCTTTTAATGCAAATGTGTTTAGCTGATTATTATTTGTCCATGAAGTTCCATTACCATCTACTGCTTTACTCGTTCTCCATTCAAAGCCAAGTTCTTCAAAATCTTTTTGCTGTATTTCAACAAACTTTGATGCTATTGATATCTGTGGAGAATCGGTGTTGAGTTTATCTAATAATTTTGAAACTTTATTAATTTCATTAGGAGTATTTCTTACTATAAGTCTACTGATTCTTGTGTCATAAATTGCCGAAGAATCTGAAGGGAACTTTATGCCGCGTTCTTTAAAAAAATCTTTTAAATCAATTGTATATCTTTCTGTTATAATGGTTTCAGGTACATTCTCTTCTAAGAAAACTTCTCTTTCCACAGGGAAAACAACTGTTTCCATCATAGGAGTAATATCTTCAGAAAAGACTTCAACTGCATATTCTCCAATTGTGTATTTAAGGTTAGCTGCAGCGCAAACATAACCGATAGCTTGTTCAAGCGGAACGTCATCTATCGCAAGCGTTATAAGAAACTGCTCTATAAATTCATCTTCGCCTTCAGTTTCATCTCCTTTTTCTTCTGGAGTAGTTTCCTCAAATTCCTCTTCCCATATTTCATCGTCCTCACCTGTGCTATCTTCTTTTGAAACAGCATCCTTGTTAATTTTTAAGAAAATATTAACGCCTTTTCCTTCGGGATCTAACTTCTTACTTTCACGCTTAAGGTACATTAACGCTGTTTCAACCGGTACATCTTCAAATGCGATGTGAGATATAATAATGCTATTAAGTTTTTTCTGTATGTTACTAACGGCCTTGTGTTTTAAAATTGGTTCGGAACCTGAGATGTCAACTCTTGTGCCACTCATAGTTTTAGTTAGGATTGGCGTAGGGGTTGCCCATTGAACTTCTGCTGCTCTTTCATTAGATGTAACAGCTTCTCTGTCCTGACCTGAATAGTATATTTGCTTATTGACTAATTTTAAATAGTAAATTGCCTTTGAGTTATATGGGTCTAAAACTAATAATTCTTCCAGTTTATCACGTGCCTGTGAATAGCTTTTGTTTAAATAAAGTTTCTTTGCCTGCTCGTACAATACGTCAACATTATATACTTTTTTCTTATATTCTGGATTGTAAGTAGATTCAGACGTTAATTCTTTATAATCTTTTTCTTTGATTTTTAATTTAATCTTTTCTATTAGTTCGTCTGTTTCTTTTTATATTTTAGGGTTGATTTCTGCTGCCTGCTTACATAGATCAATTGCTTCATTAAGATTGCCGGAACTTATTTTTTTATCAGCTTCCTCCAAAATATCTTTAGCCCAATAGGTATAAATCATTGAAAGCAAATCCTTAATTTTAAGAATTTTTTCTTTAGTATCTTTGTTCGGCGGAGAAATAAGTGATAAAGATTTTATTGCTGTTAAGCATTGATCTCTTGCTATTTCATAGCTTGCTTTCTGGAAATTCTGGTTTGCTTTGCTAACGAGTAAACTTGCATTGAGTAATTGTTCCTGTCTTTCTATATTTTCGCGTTCAGCAATATCTTGTACAGTATCTTCATCTTTAGTTAAGTTTGCTGCAGAAATAAATATTGGTAATAAAAAGAGTATAAGTATTAAAAAGAGGAAAAAAACTGTATGTTTATTTTTGAATATCATAATTATATTTCTCTAAAAATTATTATGTTTATTAGCTTAGTTTTGAAACTCAAAAAGTCCATTTCTCGGAGTTTTTCTAAATGGTGTACCGTCAGGGTTTACTAATTTTGCTGTTACAAAAATTAAAAGATTCGTTTTTACACTGGTTTTATATTCAGATCTGAAAAGTCTACCTAGAATTGGTACTTCACCTAAAGCTGGAACTAAATCATCAACAGCAGTTGATGATTCTCTTATCATTCCGCCCAGTACAGTAGTAGTTCCATCATAGACTAAAACTTTAGTATTAACTTCTCTATTAAAAATTTCAGCCATTCTTACGGGTTGATCAAATGAGTAGCCTGTTGTTGCAATTTGATAGGTATAATCAGACCATCCTGCTAATTCTGATATGTCTGGATGAAGATCAAGCATTATTGTATAATTATTAGGATTAACTGTTGGTGTTACTTCTAGTTTTATTCCTAGATCTGTAGGATCTTCAAATTCAGGAGTAGTGGAATCTATTTGAACAGATAAGGTATTTTCCGGAATATTTACACTCGGTTCAGTCCAGTTTACAGGAAAATACTGTTCTTCAATCATCTGTATTGTTGCGGTTGTACCGCTTTTAGCTATTACTTTTGGAGCTGAAAGGACTTCAGCAATACCACTTCTATCCAAAGCAAAAAGCCAGACGCTTAATGAGCCTGTGCTTCCTCCGCCGGTAGGTAAATTAAATGTAAGGTTATTAATTAGAGCCCCGGATGTAGAGGGATTGTTTCTATAGGTTTGAGTTGTACTACCGCTTGGATTTGCATCACTACTGTTAAATGTCGAATTATAATGTCTCAAAATGCTATCATTTCCCTGAACTATGCTTCCATCACCTTGTTCTGCAGCAGTAGATACTACCTGGTCTGGATTGAATTCATTTATAGCCCAGTTGCCTGAATTGAGATGAAACTGCCAATCGAACCCAAATTCTTTTAAGTCAGTATCTTCAATTTCAACAAACTTTGTTTCTATCAAAACTAATGGAACATTAATGTCAATTTCGCTTAGAAGACTTTCCATTATTCTTAAATTATCTGTAGTATTGGTTACTGTTAGTGTATTTGTTCTGGTATCCCAGGCTATTGCAGAACCTTCAGGAAATGGAATTCCCCTATTTATGAAGTATTTTTTTAGTGTTTTTGTTGCTAAGCTTTCATTATCTTGACTTATAAATTCATCACGGATTAATTCTTCAAGCTTAGTTTTCTCTTCATCAATTATTTCTGATATTACATTTCCAAGAACGCCTGAAGGAGGTGTGTATGATATTTCTTCAGGAAGGTTTTCTATTATCTCACTTTTTAAGCCAGCATTTACTTTTTCCTCACTATCTGCTTCACCTTGTTTTTCCTCTCCTGTTAACGAGTATCTTTCAACCTGTTTGCCTATTAGATTTTTCTTTAGCTCTTTTCTTATTTCTTTTTTTACTTTAACATTGGCAATAACGCTATTGACGATATCGGATTTTATGACGAATAATTGTGTTTGCATTTTGTCTATGTCTTCATTGCCGATAATAACAGCATGCTTTTCTACTCTATATTTTAAACCTGTTGCAAGGCAAATATATTTTAATACTGCTTCAAATGGGATATAATCCATTGACATTGTGATTCTTGACAGATTATCCTGTATGTTTTTATCCACTCTTAAAACTATATTAATACCTGCCCCATTGTCTTCATCAAGTCTCTTGCTTTCCTTATTTAGATAAGTAATTACAGAAGAAATAGATGCATCTTCAAAGTCAATCTTCTCTATTATAATATTTTTTAGCTTTTCTTTTATTAACGAGTCTTGTTCTTTTGCTACTTTTACTTCTATTAATTGTTCGTTAGCTATTTCCAATTTTGTTGAAATTGGCTGATTATATGCCCAGTTAACTTGAGACATACGTTCTATAAGCTCTGCTTCTGTTCTTCCTTTACCTGCTTCAAAAACTTTTGCATAGAGGTTTTTCAGCATGTACATTGCTTGAAAATTATATGGATCAATTATAAGAATTTTTTCCAATGCATCTCGGGCTTGTTCATATTGCTTATTTTTTATAAAGGTTTTAGCATGAAGAAAATATAAGTTTATGTCCTGTTTATCCAGTTCATTTGTGGGGATGAGTGTAGATATTGATGTTTCGTATTTAAATTGTTCATTAGCTATTTTATGTTCTGATGAATCTATTATTTTTTCATTATTTTTTATCTTTTTTTCATCAATAGGTTTACTTTTTTTAAGAATATCTATTGATTTGTTTGCCAATTCTATTGAGTTATCCCATTTTTTTTGTTTAAATTCTTTGTTTGCTTGAGTCTCAAGGTAAATTGACCATTCCTTATAAAATTCATTTTCTTTTTGTTTTAATGCTGCTAATTTTTTTTCTACTTCTGTTGTTTTTCCTAGGTTTATATACTTATCATAAATTGTTTTAAATTTTGAAGCGGCTTCACTAAAACGCTTTTCTTTAACAAGTATATCAATTTCATTTATTAAGTTTCTAATTTCTTTTTCTTTGTTTGAACTCTGTTTGATCATACTGTTAGATAATTCTTCAGGCGTTGCTGATGTATTAGTTTGTGAATTTTCCGAAAAAACAGTAGTTGATAAAAGAAGAAATAATATTATAACAATGCTAGGACAAGATGATATAAATTTATTTTTATTTCTTTGATTCATTGTTATAGTTCTTTTTTATCTTTTTTAGTTGTTGGATTATTAATAATTATAGTAGATTTTATAGGAGGTTTGTAGTTGACTTTCTTATCAACAACGAATATTTCACCATTTTTTTTCAGTTCAACGAAGTCATTATTATTAGATATCCCCACAATTTTATATACCTCCTGATCATTTTTATCATTACCTAAAGTTATTTTATTTCCAACCCTTGCAAGAATTACTTTGCCTGTAAATAAATCTTTTATAGTTATTTTCCTGTTAGGCTCGTATATAGGCTTATCCTGTTCAGCAACTATTTCTTCATGCATACTATTGTATAAAACTACACTGGAAAGATCTTTTTCTATAACAACACCCAAGTGAGGGTCAAGGGTGCTTTCTGTTTTGCTAATTATATTTGCAATAGTGTATTCCATATCATTAATTTCAATTTTATCGCCAATTTTAAGGAACTTTGTTGTCCAACCCCGTCTTTTTAACTTAACATTTACCTGTATATCCCAATTTTCTTTATCGTCTCCATGCTTAATTATTTTTTTTAAAGAAAATGGTATTTTGGTATTGCTGACTTTTAATAACACCAGACGTTTTACAAAAGGAGGATGAATTTTTTTATTGGAAATACCTTCCATATTAAAGTTATATTCGTCTAAATTAGAGAAACTATCATTATCGGAATCATTATAAACATCCTGTGAATTTTTTGGATTTAAACTGAACTTTTTCTCGATTGAATCTGGTATTCCATCTTTGTCTGTGTCAAGGGTATCGGTATTTATTACAGCTTTTTTTATAAGTGAAATTTTTTCATTTGATATGGGACATATTCCTTTTTTATAATAAATGTATGGAATGAGTTTATTTTTAGCTCCCTTGGCATTACTTCTCGCAATTTTAAATGGAATCATAAAATCAGTGAAAGACAATAAGTAATCAGGTGATTCATTATTTTTATTTCTTTGTTCAGAAACCAACCAAAATTTATTATTATTGAAATTTGTTTTACTTTCAAAATTGTTTTTATTTATAGTTTTATAGTGAGCTTTGTTCGCAGTTATAGCTACTTCACTAGGTGTTTGGGTGCTTGAAGCAGTATAGAAGGTATTAAGTAACCAAACAAGAGATACTACTAAAAATGCTAGAGCCATTGCTAACACAATTTTTTCATAATGTTTGAAAATAAAATTAAATTTAAGCATAGTTATTAAATACTTATAAGAGGTTTATTATAAATTATATAATCGAATTCAATATTTATTTTTACTAAATTAGAGGTTCCTAATAATATGACTATCTGCTTATTGTCAGCTTTGGAGCTTTCATCTTGAGCAGCGGATTTACTATTTAAAGCTTCTTGTGTATTGCTTGCTTGATTTGAGGTTATATTTTTCTTCTTAGGTTGTAGTTTTTCTGCTTTTGATGAAATATTATTTATGCTAATATTCTTTATTTTATAAATTCTGTTATCCTGAAAAGCATTTTGTAGTGAATTTATGAAGTTTCTAACTGAATTTAGAGGCGCAATAAATTGTAATTCATATTGAAATATTAAATAATCTCCTTTTTTAGTTCCCCTAAGGCCGTTTAGCTTTTTGTACGAAGTAAGAGTTTCTACTCGGGAATCGGCCAATCTAGTGAATAAATCTTCATAAAGTCTGCAATATTTTATAATATATGGTATTTGATCGTCATTAGGTATAGTCGTAAATTCATCAAAAAGAACTAGGCTTTCTGTTTTAGTCAGAATTTTCTCTGTTCTAAGTTTTGTTTCTATGGCTCTCTTTACGTCTTCAACAAATTTTTTACAGCTTATTCGTGTAAAATCTAACGGGAAGCCTAATGCAGCTAAAATATAGTCATCTATGTTAACATTATTTACTTTTTCAAGGGTATTCTTTTTGAATTCCTCTAAAAAAGCTTTTTTTGCTTCATCGAATTTGTTTTCACTGTATTTTTTAAATTTTCTAAAATTATTTAGAACTTCAGCAGCTTCTAATGCTTCGTCTGTTTTTTTTTGCTCTTCAATAAATTTCTTCCATGACTCAATGAACTTTTCTTTTAATTCAGGAGAAATTGTTATTCTTTGTGAACCAGTGTTATTGTTTGGGGCTGCTTTTTCCTTTATTGTTTCCTGTGATTTTTTGCCAGTTTTTTTAATTGAGTTATTGTCTGTAGCAATTTGATCTGTGGGGGCAAGTTTATTTATAAAAGAATTTAATGAGTTATTGTAAACTTGTCCAAAGTATTCTTCCAGAGTTGCAGTTTCGAGTTTAACATATTTTAAATCTTCATTTATTAGTTCTATATTTTCTTTTGTAGGTGAAGGACGGCTAAAGTTCAATCTCTGAATTTTTCTCTTTAAATTGTCTAAGTCTTGAATAGCACTATTTCTTTGCATATCTGTTTGATAAATGAGAAATATTAATGCCAACGATATAATTAACGTTAACGCTGATATTATTACAAGAAAACGATTTTTTGTAAGAAATTCTTTCATAAATAAAAACTAATTTGGTAAATGTTTTTGTAACTTCATTTTTATGTGGAATGTATCAATATTATTTTCTTCTTCAGGACTTGTTCTAAAGTCTATTATAGTGATTTCATTAGGGTTATTTGAAAAAATATCTGTATCTAATAAATTTTTTCTAAATATCTCTGCCGAGGTTAATTTACCTGTGTCGTTAATTACGAGAGAATGAGCCTTGAGTATTATCCAACTGTTAACTTTTGATTTGTCAATTGTTGGTTTCTTTACTATTTTCCTCCTGCCAAAAATTGATCTTTTAACGCGTGGAGCTTCAGTTTTTGTTTGTTCTTCTTTTGAGTCAAGCTCAACAATCCATGTGTTGTCGGGAAGACATTGCTGAATTGTATTTAAAATATCAATCCAGGTATTTCTACCTTTTAAATAATCCTTAGTAAGAGTATATCTATTTTCAGCATCTTTTAGTATTTTAAGTTGTTGCTTCATTTTTCTGAGACGATTTTCCGTCATCATTGTCTGAAATTTTCTAGAATTTGTAATTTTTTCAACTGCACTTTTTTGGCTTTGGACGCCCCAGAAAATTAAGCCTAAACAGAAAATAACAATCAGATATGAAATAATGAAATACATTCTTCTGCTTTTTATATTTTGCTGTTTTTTGATTTCATCAGGGAGTAGTGAAATTTCGATTGGGCATTTTGTAATATTTCTTAACCCAAGTCCAATAACTTCTGCTGTTGTATGTGCAATATGTGTAAGCTCTTCCTTGTCTACTGATTTTGAGAGTTTTACTATTTTAAATGGATTTAAATATTCTACAGGGATCTTTAACTTTTCTGAGAAAAACTCGGGTGTTGATGTGATAATTGAGCTTCCGCCTGCAAGATAAAGCTTAGAAGGTTTGTTTCCTTTCTGCTGGGAGCGATACACGTTAATTGAACGGTTAATATCTCCATGAAGTCTGGTCATTATATTTCTAATAATCTTAGATATTGTAGCTTCAGTTTCAGAGTCAGGTTCTTCATATGCCCCGCCTGGTGCTACAAATCCTATGTTTCGTTTCATTTCTTCAGCTTTTTCTACAGAAACTTTAAATTCTCTACTTATTTGCTGAGTAATCGTATAACCGGCAATGGGTATTGTGCGAGCATAAAACTTACCTTTATCTATAAAAACTAATGTTGAACATGTGCATCCGATATTCAAAACCATAATACATTCATCTGTACCAAGTTGATTGGCACAGGCTGTATTAAAGCAGGCTGCCGGAGAGATGTCGACCAGCTTCGAAACAAAACCTTTTTTTTCTATAATATTTACAATTTTATTTATTGTTTCGTTTTTAACTACAGCAAACATTACATTAATGTCAGCTAATTCTTCAGAATTATTTTTTATTAGCTGATAGTCCCAAGTGACTTCATCTATAGGGTATGGAACATTCTGCTTTGCTTCGTAAGCTACTAGTTGCTGTACTTTTTGCTCTTTATTGGTTGTCGGGGGCAACTTAACAAAGCGTATGAACGTTGACTGTCCTGAAATTGAAAGATAAACGCTCTTTGCTTTAAATTTATTTTCGGAAAGGGCTTTGTTAAAAGCTTTTTCCAAGGCAGCAAAATGTGCATCTGAATCATCCTGATTTATCGTATATTCTATATAGGCGTATTTTTCAAGCGTCATAGTACCGGAAGAAGGATAACTGAATTCCGATAATTTAATGCTGCTTGAACCTATATCTATTGTCAGGATTAACTTTGTTTTAGCCATAATTGCTTAAAGTATTAATTCTTTGTTTGAAGCTTAATGTTTTATGTTATTATAGTAAGATAACTTTGAATGTGATTATATTCCAAATATTATTAATTTTCAATATAATAATATTCAATACAAAGCTTTTATACTGTATTTACTTGATATGTATAACTCTTACTGCACATAAAGCGTAATAACACAACTCTTAAAGTCAGATTAAAAGTCTTATTTTCTATTATTCGATCGAATAATTTGGGGCATCTTTTGTTATTCTAATATCATGTGGATGTGCTTCCTTTAAGCCGGCAGGACTGACACGAATAAACTGAGCTTTTCTGTTTAATTCAGGAATTGTTCTAGTACCACAATATCCGAGGGAATAGCGTAATCCTCCGGTAAATTGGCCTAACACATCGCTTACTGAACCTCTAAATAATACCATTCCTTCAATTCCCTGCGGAACCAGTTTATTAATATTCTCTATATCTTTTACTCCGTACCGTTCTCGACTGCTTGAGCTTTCTTTCATTGCTTCCAAGCTTCCCATTCCTCTGTAAATAACATATGTTCTACCTTTATGGTATATTTTTTCTCCCGGGCTTTCCTGAGTACCTGCAAGGACGGAGCCCATCATAGTAGAAGATGCTCCTACAGCAATAGCTTTGGCAATATCTCCCGACTGCTTTATTCCGCCATCTGCAATAATAGGAATTTCACCTCTTACACCTTTTGCTGCCTGGTATATTGCTGTAATTTGAGGGACCCCAACTCCTGCCACAACTCTTGTTGTGCATATTGAACCGGGGCCAATTCCAACTTTAACTGCATCTGCGCCAGCTTTAAGAAGTGCTCTAGCTCCTTCTTCTGTTCCTATATTACCAGCAACAATATCAATATTTTTATAATTTTTCTTGCATTCAATTACAGTATCAATAACGCCTTTGGAATGACCATGAGCTGTGTCAATAACAAGTGCATCTACTCCTGCTTTTACAAGAGCTTCAGCTCTTTTGATATCATAAGGGCCGATTGCAGCAGCAACTCTTAATCTATGTTCTGCATCCCTATTATACATTGGGTTGATATCTTCAATTACTGAACGTACATCCTGAAGGCTGTACAGACCTGTTAGTTCTCCTTCTTTGTTAACAATCGGGAGTTTGCCGATTTTATGTTTCATCATGATATTAAATGCTTCTGTTAGCTCAGTATCAGTAGGTGCTGTAATAAGCTTTTTTATCATGATATCTTTAATCTTTAAATTTTTGGTTGTAGCAAATTTTATATCACGCCTTGTTACTATGCCAAGTAATTTATTATTATCATTTACTATAGGAAAACCTGAAAAGGTATATTTTTTTCTTTCCTTAATGTTTTGCATTTCATCTATTGTTTGTTCCGGATGAAATGTGACAGGGTCTTTTATTAGACCGTTTAAATAATGCTTTACTCTATGAACTTCTTTAGCTTGGCGAGAAACTGAAAGGCTTTTATGAATAACACCTATTCCTCCAAGCTGTGCAATGGCAATAGCCATATTACTTTCTGTAACCGTGTCCATTGCAGCGCTTACAAAAGGAATGTTAAGCTCTATATTTCTCGAAAAGTGACTTTTTAAGCTTGTTTCAGCCGGTAGGAAATCAGCATAAAGTGTTAATAAGGAAACATCATCAAAAGTTAAACCTTCATGTTTAAAGGAAGACATGAAATCATCAATTTTCTTATTTGTCATTTTGAAATAGCCCTATCATGTTAAAAATATATGAAAAAGAATTAGTTTAGTGCTTATTAGCTGTTATTGCAAAAACGCATGTGGGAGAGAACATATTTGGCCACATCTGTGCGGGTAAATTTATTTTATTACCTAATGGAATTTTGCTGATAATGTATAGATTAAGTTTTTTACACAAACTTTGGAAATCTTTAATTGTCGCTAAGTGTGTGTTAGGAGTGTTATACCATGTATGAGGAAGAGTTTTAGTTACAGGCATTCTTCCATAAAACATCAACTGAAAACGGGATTTGTAAAACCCCATATTTATAAAACTAATAATAACTTTTTTCCCGATTCTTGACATAGCAGATATCAGTTTATCCGGTCTATTTACTGATTGAAGAGTTCTGCTGAGAATTACAAAGTCAAAGGCGTTATCCTGAAACTCATCAAGTCCGTCATTTAAGTCACCATGCACAACAGGTACGCCTTTTTTTACACATTCTAAAATTTTTTCCTGAGAATATTCAAGACCAGTTCCTTTGATATTTTTTTCTTTAAAAAGAATTTGTAAAAGAGTTCCATCTCCGCATCCCAGGTCAAGAACCCTTGAGCCTTCGGGAATTAAATCAATTATTTTATAAATATCTGTTCTGAATTTTTCAGTTATATTAATAGGCATGCTTTGAGTCCTTGTACCTAGAATTTAAAAAGTCTGAAATGAGGGAAGTAAGAGTTTCTGTTTCAAGCAGGAATGCATCATGACCGTAATTCGAGTTAATGTTACAGTATGTAACGTCAATATTATTATGTCTCAAAGCATTAACTATTCGTTTAGATTCATTCGGAGGAAACAACCAATCACTTGAAAATGATATAACTAGAAAATTTGCTTTAACTTTTGATAGAGTAATTTCTAAGCTTCCATTATCTTTTGCTGCAAGATCGAAATAATCCATAGCTCTGGTGATGTACAAATAGCAGTTAGCATCAAAACGTTCAACAAATCTTATTCCCTGATATTCAAGATAACTTTCCACTTGAAAGTTTTTACTGAAATCATAATTATAATCGTCAAGTTGTCCAAGGCGTCTACCAAATTTTAAATCCATAGATTTATCACTGAGGTATGTAATATGAGCAAGCATTCTTGCAGTTGCTAAACCTTTTTCAGGAATATTATCTTCGTAATTTCCTTTATCCCAGTTTGGATCGCTCATTATAGCTTCTCTTCCTACCCAGTCAAATGCAATGGCTTGTGGAGATAAGCTATTTGTAGTTGCAATCGCTATAATGTTGTCTGCACAGTCGGGATAATCAATTGCCCATTGAAGTGTTTGCATTCCTCCCATTGAGCCTCCTGCAATAGCAAGCCATTTGTTAATGTTTAAATGTAGCATAAGGCGATGTTGAGCCCTTACCATATCGGCAATTGTTATAACAGGGAATGAAAGATTATATTTTTTCTTAGTTTCAGGGTTGATAGAGCGAGGACCAGTTGATCCCGAACATCCACCAATGGTATTACTACAGACAATAAAATATTTATTTGTATCAAATCCCTTGCCCGGACCGACCATATCATTCCACCACCCCGGTTTTTTATCTTCTTCTGAATGATAACCTGCAATGTGTGCATTCCCGGTCAATGCATGTATTATCAAAATTGCATTATTTTTCTCTTCATTTAATTTTCCATAAGTCTCATATTCAATGGTTACCGGTTGAAGTTTTTTGCCACAATCCAGAGGAAGAGCATCGTCTTCTGATAATCCAAAAACAAATTGTTTGGATTTTACAATACCTATACTGTTGTTATGAGACATAATTGAAAAATAACCTTATAAAACCAGTTGAATAATAAGTGATTATAAAGATTCACGGTTTTTTACCCAGTTCTTGATCTTCTCTAATTTTGAAGGCCAATCAGATTCCTGTGTCTGAGTAATGAAGCGATTGAAAAATGATTTAAAAACTTTTGTAAAAATATGAAGATTATTTATTCTTTCAGCAAATCTGCTTGCATAATCCATCTCCTCTCCTTCAGGAAGTGAAACGGAAGAAAATGTAAAATTATCAGCATCAAATCCTGCTGACCATATTTCATCTGCCCTACAGAAAATAATCTTAGCTTTTTTTAATTTTTTCCCAACGTTTAATGCAGCTCTGGCTTCAGCGCTTTTTAAAGGGTTACCTTTACGTACAACAGATTCCAATGCTCCTTGTCCGTCTGCAATAAAACTTAATGGACCGTCAATCATCATTGCAAATTTTTCATAACCCTTAACTTCAACTTCTCCGCCTTCCTCTTCACTGAAATACCAAAGCCAGGTTAAGAAATCTCTTCCCGGAGTATAATCATCAGGCTCATTATCAGTAAAAGAAAAACCTTGAAAATCTCTTGGATTAATTTTTTCTTCAATCATCAGTTCTTCAGCAGTAATTTGGATAGGAGCGATCTTGAGAGTATCATTTATAAATCCAAGAAGTGTATCTATTTGTCTGATTGATGTTGCGCCGGCATATAATGTGTTATCGTTTTGATCTACGACAATAGGTATTCCTGAAATTGTTGGAACCATTTGTGGGAGTCGGTTTTCAATAATAGTTTCTTTTATTTCCTTTTTTGCTTTGCGGGGAACATCCGGATTACCTGTTGCTTTAATATAAGCAAGTTCTTCCATTTTTGTTTCAGCTTTTAATAGTGCAGCAGGTATTTTTCTCAAAGCAGTTCTTAGGTTTAAATAGATATATCCCCCCAGAAATGCGGTTTCGTCATCTATTCTGCGCTCAAGTAAATGTCTACCGCTAACCCAGCCAACTTGTGGTTCATCTTTAACTTCGTCAAGTTTCCCGGCATTACTTGAATTAAAAAGTTCAAGAGCATTATCTGGTAAATCTTGAGTTAGTTTAAATATTGATAATGAAAATGAGCCTCTGTCAAATGGCATAACTTTATCTCCTGTTTATCTGAAAAGTATTAAGTATGTTAAAAATATTAATTGTTATTCAATTACTGTAGGATTGTGATAACAAAAATAAATCATTTAAAAAGTAAAAGTTATTCACAATTAATGATAATTCAATCTTAAAAAACTAAAGAAAAATAGTTTCTATCCAAAACTAATTGTTTTTTTAGTCAGGTTGTTTTTTGAAGAAAAACTGGCAACCTCAAGGTTGATTGCTGTAGAATAACCCCAAAAAAACTTCTAGTATGTTCTGAAAATTATAACATTGCTGCTTTAATTGCACTATTTTGTGCATTGAATATCTCTCTAATACCTTTTTCTGCAATATCAAGCATTTCATTCATTTGGCTTCTTGTAAAAGTTTTTCCTTCTGCAGTTCCCTGTATCTCAACAAACTCAAACTTATCTGACATGATAATATTCATATCTACTTCTGCAGAACAGTCTTCTGAATAGCATAAGTCTAAGGCAATATCGCTTTTCAGCAGGCCTATGCTTACTGCTGCAATATTATTTTCTAATGGATTTTCTTCTAATTCTCCGGATTTTATAAGTGTTTCAATTGCCATCCTTAATGCAACCATTGCTCCCGAAATACTTGCACAACGGGTTCCACCATCAGCATCCAACACATCACAGTCAATATAAACAGTTTTTCCATCTAATTTAGATAAATCGCAGGAAGCTCTTAAAGATCTTCCAATAAGCCTTTGTATTTCCTGGGTGCGTCCGCTAATTCCTTTTCTTTCTCTTTTTACTCTGTCATGTGTTGAAGTTGGGAGCAGACTGTATTCTGCTGTAATCCATCCTCCTTTAATTTTTTGAGCTCTCATCCATTGAGGTACTTCATTTGCAATAGTTGCAGAACAGATAACTCTTGTCATTCCACATTCTATAAGTACAGAACCGGTAGGGTGCTGTAGGTAATTTGGTGTAATTTTAATTGGTCTAAGTTCGTCAAATTTTCTACTATCTGATCTCATCTTTTTTCCTTTCGAGTATAAAGAAGCTATAAAGTGGTTCTTATTGTTAAGTAACAGTTTCTTGTATTTCTTAAAATTTATAGAGTTTTTAGGCAAAAATCATAGTTTTATAACGGAATATAACTTACAGTACAAGATTGTCAACTTATGCTTTAAGCAGCATATAAGTGAGAGATATTTATTGTTCTTTAATTTAATAAAAATTTATGAAAGATATAAAATATGAAATTTATCAGCAATTTAGTCCTGGGGATAGCTCTACCGTTTAGAGCGTTAAGATTTTTGTTCCAAAAACCGAAATATTGGAGATACGCAACAGTTTCTATTATTCTGAATATTATTTTATATGTATTAATGTTTTATCTGCTCTTTGCTTTTGTATTGCCATGGGTAAACTCATGGTTCCCAGGGCATTCTGCGAACGAATTCATGGCATACATATATGCATTTGTCGATTTTATTGTCAAGTTTCTTATTGTAATAACCTTTTTCTTAATATTTGTCTTGGTTTTTAATACTATCTTTTTTGCTGTTGCTGCACCGTTTTTGGATAATTTATCATTGAAAATAGAAGAAAATATTTATGAATTTAAACCTAAGAAAGCTGGATTGAAAGGCCTTGTAAAAGGGTCGGTTATTTCTATAAAAAATGGTATTTGGTTAACAGTTGCTTCAATGATATGGACTATAATTCTTTTCCCTTTGAATTTTATGATACCAGTAGTTGGGTTTATTCCGGGAATGCTGGTAGGTGCATATTTTTTAGGCCTATCATTTATAATTTACAGTGCAGAGCATAGGATGATTACTAAGAAAGAATTAAAAGAAAAAATCAGAGGTAGCAGATCTTATATTCTTGGTTTTGGGCTTAGTATGTACTGGATATTGTTTGTTCCTTTTACCGCCATTTTTTTTATACCTGCTGCGGTTGTGGGTGGAACTATGCTATATAATGAAAATTGCGCTTTAGAATTAAAATAAAAATAGCCCTAAACTTGCAAATTTAAGGCTATATCTGTTTTTTTATAAGTTTGAAAATTTTTCTACTATTTTAGGTATCAATTTAACCATTCCAGGCATAATTGAGTTCATTGTATCAATTACTTCCTTATGAGATAATGGAACTTTGCTTATTCCTGCAGCATGGTTTGTAATACATGAAATAGCAGCAACCTTTAATCCCATAGAATTTGCCAGAATTGCTTCCGGAACAGTTGACATTCCTACTGCACTTGCGCCAAGAGTTTTATAGGCTCTTATTTCTGCAGGAGTTTCATATGAAGGTCCTGAAGCTGCAAGGTAGACTCCTTCATTCATGTCTATTCCGACTTCTTTTGCTGTTTCTTTAATTATTTCTCTTAGCTCTTTGGAATATATCTCTGATTGATCTGGGAATCTTGGCCCGAGTTCTTCATGGTGTGGTCCAATTAGAGGGTGACCGAACATTGAGTTGATGTGATCACTTAGCACCATAAGAGAACCTGGAGGATATGAAATGCCGCCTGCAGCATTTGTTGCAAAAAAGACTGAAACATCAAAATGTTTGGAAATATATGCGGGTATTATTACAGGTGTCCAACCTTCACCTTCATACCAATGGCGACGTCCCTGAAAAATAAAAAATTCTTTTCCATTTATTTCGGCAAGAGTTAGTTTGCTTGCGTGTCCGACAACTCCACCTTTGCCTAAACCCCAGATTTTCTCATATGGTATTTCATCTTTAACATTGAAAGCACTAATTACATCTCCCCAGCCTGAACCAAGAACAAGGCTGGCAAATGGTTTTGCATTACGCCATTTTGTTTTTACACAATTTGCAGCATGCATAAGAGCCGATAGGTCAAGTTTTGTTTCCTTCATTATTATTTACTCCTTTAGCTGGGTTTATATTAATTGATTTAAAATTAGAGTTGAACCGGGTCGTCCATATCTCCTAATATCTCTCTTTCAAGTTGTTTATATTTATTTAAAACTGTTCTTACAAAGCTTCTATGTTCACTGTAGGTGCCATAATAGAAACAGCCTTTGAATCCTGCGATAATTATGTCACGAAGCTGTTTTTTTGTTATATGAATATTATCTACTATTAATGACAGCTCTTTTGTTACTGTAGTGTTTGATACAAGTCTGTTGTCTGTACAGATAGAAACAGACAATCTATGGTCTAACATTTTACTGACAGGATGTTCTAATATTGACTTAATTTTAGGTCTTGTCTGTAGATTACTTGTTACGCATATTTCTACTGTAATTCTTCTTTTTGCAATATATTCTGCAAGATAGTGAGAAAATTTTTGTGGATTTTTTATTTCAGGATCTTGTATCATGTTGAAATTATAAAGTGATGTTCCATGACCGATACGATTTGCATGACAGTCAGTTATTGCCTGAAATATTGATTCTGGGCCGTAAGCTTCCCCTGCATGAACCGTTTTATCCATAAAATTTTTATGGACAAAATTATATGCTTCTTTGTGATCTATTGCAGGAAATCCTTTTTCAGGACCGCAAAGGTCAAATCCTACAATTGGAAGATTTTGATCATCTCTTAGATCTACGCAGGCTCTTGCTAATTCCATTGATGCTATTTTATAAAGTTCTGTTTGAGGAAAATTGGGTAATGAAGTCATCAATCCTGAATAATATGGAGAGAAGTTCTCATTGAAAAAACGCATAGCTCCAACAATTATCCCATATTTAAAAGGTATATCCTGGCCAGATTTTACTTCTTCTTTGTTGTCATGCTCTTTCTGAGCTTTTAGTAATCCGTTATTAACTGATTGAATTATTTTATCTATAGATGGTAGAAGTCTGTTAACATGGAGTTGAGGTGCATATCTTATTTCCAGGTATCTTACTCCTTCCGCAAGATTGTCCTGTGCCAGTTCATATGCAATACGTTCGAGGTTTTCTGCATTTCTCATTACTGCGCATGTGTATGAGAAGCCCCTCAAGTAATCGGGTAAATCATTATATTGATCCTTGAAAACAGTTTCTCGTAATCCTTCTTCGGTGTATGAAGGTAGATTTACATTTTCCTGTTTTGCAAGTTCAATTAATGTTGGTATTCTTAAAGAACCATCAAGATGTACGTGTAGATCTGTTTTTGGGACTTTTTTTATAAATTCTTTTATTTTTGTTTTCATATTTATTATTCCTTATGTAATTGTTGCAATCCTAATCTTGATCTTAGTCTCAATTCTAAAGTTAAAAGACTATGACTAAGATATTTACCAATTTACAAAACGATTATTTCCTTATATTTAATAAACCTTTTACATTACCTTTATAATTCGGTGATTTCTTCCCGCCAGTTTCTCTTTGCATGTTTATTACCTGATTGGTTATATTTTATCGTTTGAAGTTCAGATGCAATTGAAAGAGCTATTTCCTGTGGACTTGAACCTCCTATTTTTAAACCTATAGGTGTATAAAGATAATCAAAATTTGGTTTTTTATTTAAATCTGAGACTAGATTTTGAATCATTTTTTCTGATTTCTTCTTTGATGCAATCATACCAATATATTTTGGTTTGATGCCTGATTCATAAATACTTTTTAAAACTTTATAATCAAATTCATGAGAATGTGTTGTAATAACTATATAACTATTCTCCAGTGATAATTTATCATATGGAATTTCGTTATAATTTAAAATTTGACATTTTTGACAAAAATCAACAGTATCCAGAATTTCTTCTCTGGTATCAATTAATAAAGTATCAAAATCAAGTGGCTTTAAATAGTAGGCAAGTGATTTTCCTACATGTCCTGAACCAAAGATTATAACTTGTTCTTTAGTTCCGATATAATCGTAAAAAAGTGTTATGCTACCACCACACATCATTCCTGTTTTTACACCGTCTGTTATTTGGTTATCCTCATCCAAAATATATTTTTTAGAAATACTTTTTTTAGATTTTATTAATTCTTTGGCTTCATTTATTGCAGTATGCTCCAGTGTCCCACCACCTATTGTTCCAATTTTCCTGTCATCTGAACAAACCAGTAGTTTTGCACCCGGGATTTGCGGGCCATGACCTTCTTTTTGGGTAACTGTAATTAGAATACCCTGAAGTCTTTGCTTCTGTATATTAATTATTTCTTCATAAATATTCATGGTATACTTCTCTTTATTTTATAATTAAAAACTATCTTAAAAAGAGTTTCTTTAATAATCTTACTGTTTACAAAATTGCAGTTGCAAACTATAACTATAAATAATAACATGCTTCAGTGTATTTTTCTTTTTTATTAGTGTTTTATTTGTATTTATTTTTTATTTAAAAACAGTCTCAAAATGTAAAAAACTTTGGAGATCTTCTATGGAAATAGTAGTACTTGATGGATATGCGATGAACCCTGGGGACCTATGTTGGGGACCTATAAAAAAACTTGGAAATTGTACCATTTATGAAAGAACATTTCCAAATGAGATTGTTGAACGTGCTAAAGATGCTGAAATTATATTACTTAACAAAGTTGTATTAAATGAAGAAATTTTAAAACAGTTTCCTAGGTTAAAATATGTTTGCGTTATGGCCACGGGCTACAATATTGTGGATGTTGTAGCGGCTGGAAAATTAGGGGTTAAAGTTGCAAATATACCTGCTTATTGTACTGATTCTGTTGCTCAAATGGTGTTTGCTCATCTGATGAACTTGACTCTTCATGTATGTGAACATTCAAGTTCAGTAAGAAATAAAAAGTGGGCTGACTCAAAAGATTTTGCTTATTGGATTTATCCTCTTAGAGAGATATCGGGACTTACAATAGGACTTATTGGTTTGGGAAATATTGGGCGGGCAGTTGCAAAAATTGCTGATAGTTTTAATATGAAAATAATAGCATATAAACCTTCAAAGTCAGAAGATATTCCAGAATATGTAACCATGAAAGATTCGGCGGAAGAGGTCTTTGGGGCCAGTGATATTATTTCTCTTCACTGTCCTCTTACTCCAACGACTCTCCAAATTGTTAATAATAAGACGATTGGGTTGATGAAGAAAAGTGCATATTTGATAAATACTGGTAGAGGGGGTTTAATTGATGAACAAGCTCTGGCTGAAGCTTTAAATGAGGGGAAAATTGCAGGGGCAGGGCTGGATGTTCTTTCGTCTGAGCCGCCAAAATATGATAATCCATTGACTTTTGCAAAGAATTGTTATATAACACCTCATATTGCCTGGGCTACTCTTGAAGCTCGAAGAAGGTTGATGAAAACAATTATAGCGAATGTGGAAAGCTTTGTTAGTGGAAATCCTATAAATATTGTTAATTAGAACGCCCACGAAAACGTTTTTTGTTATTAATATTTTTTTCAATTATATAACATTATAACCTGATATCCAATTTTTTTTAAGGCGTTCTAATTATTTTTAAAATTTATGTCGTACCTCCACAAATTATAAGAGAAAACTCTTGAACATTTATAAACCGGGTACATTGCAGTATATTTTTTTATATTTGATATGTTAAATTGGATCAGGCTGGTTTAGCCGTTTTTTTCCTTTTTAATCATATGTATAAAATTATACGCAATAATTTTTTCAAGCTGTTCAGCTTCCACTGCTTCAATCCCACGTCTTCTCATTTTACCGAAACTATGCCTGTATTTAAGAGTAAACATTCCTGATTCAGCAGCAGACCGCATTCTTCGGGCTTCAGAATATAACGTAGTATCCCAATCTTCAGATGTTATTTTTTTACCTTTTGCTCCATTAATACTGACAGTTAAAATGTTTAAATCATTTTTGAGTATACCAACTCCGTCTTCTGATGCATAACCGTCATCAGTACTTACAAGATTCGGCTTAACTCCGGTGGAACGGCATACTTCCATTACTGTGGGAACAAGCATTTCGGAATCCCTGACATTGCCTTTTGGAAGTAGAAAACCACTTATAAAACCATTTCTGCTTCTTCCGATTTGAGGTTTATATCCAATGGTGGGATTTCTCTGTCCTTTCTGTATGAAAGCTGCATCAGGATCCGAAATGCTGAGGATTTTCTCTCTTGACGGAAGTTTTATATTTTCATTAACAAGAAGTTCGGCATAATACAGTACATAAGCGGCATCATTAAGATCACTGTCTATTTTAAACCAGAGCCTGTCAAGAGCAAGACTTTTATCCGGGGTTAAGTCAGATGTTTCATATTTGATCAACATTTTTTCCTGTTCGTCGAAAAAAGATTTTATAATATTATCTGCAAGACTTACAAAGAGTTTAAATTTTTCCTTAACATTTCCTTTCATTCCCTTTTTGCCTATCTGCATATTGATAAAAGCAAGATGTGATTTCAGTTTTTTCATTCTTGTATCAAGCCATCCGTCACTCAGCATGGGAAAGCCAAACTCATCAGTTAGAAACCTGAAGCTTCTGTAAACCCGGTCAAGAAGTTTATATAAAACTGAAATGTCCGTTGGATATGCTGTATTTGCAGCAACATCTGTACTGTCTATGTAAACTTCATTGAAATCATCAAGACCTTTAAGGAGAATAAGCATGGAAAGGCTATCCATTATCAAACGTCTTGTTTTATTGGAAACTGCATTCAGGTTTTCACGCACAGTGTTCGAACCGGGAACCTTATAGCTGTGATGAGCAAGAACCGCGCTAATACTTATTGAATCATGTATTGCCTGTTTGGCTGCGTGGTCACTTATGCTTCCCCACAGTCCTCTGATGATAAGAAAATAAAGTACTAATTCCGGCTTCAAACGTTCCCGACCTGTTTTTTCGAGTTTTACCGGCTCTGTTATTTCTATACAGTCAAACAAATAGTAATTTCCGTTTATGTGCACATCATTATAACGTTTTACTTCATTGCGGATCAGTTTCTTCTTCTGACCGTGTATATCCTGATCTCGGACTATTGATTCTCTGATTTCAGGAAACTTTTCCAGAAGTTCGCGACTTTTTCGAAAAATTTCCATTAAATCGGTATCTAATTCTTCAATTATGTTGAAATCAAACGGTAGGTAAGGAACATTATATATCATAAATTTGCCTTTCACTTTATTCATTTACGCTCAATATAGAGCGTTGAAAGGCAAATTTACATTTGCGATAGCAAAAAATTAATTAGAAGCGAGTCGCGAAAAACTTTTCGTGCAGCTTCTCCCCTGAAACATCAGGGGTTATTTTTTTTGTTTTATATTTAAATTTTATTTTTCATTATAATAAATAAGACAAACGAAGTTGTGTTTTTTAGAGACTAAGTCTCCCCTACGGGATATAAAATTCACCAATGATAAAAACATAACACAACGTCTCACGCTAATTACCGGGGTAAAACCACCATAGAAGTGCCGAGCTTTTATATGTTTGCCTAATTTTCATATATTTAAATTATTTTATTGTTATATTGCTTTTTCAATGGGAACTAATTCATATCCCATATTCATTGCTCTTTTTTTTAGATTTTTATAGACTCTTTTTTTGTAGTTTTCATCATAGAAATTTATGTCCAGCGCCTTATATTCCTTTTGATTTTTTACCATATTATAAAATATTACTGCCAGCTTGGCTGCTGTAGCAGTAACGGCTTTTGGGCCTCCTGCTCTTGCCCGTATTCTCCTGTAGAATGCGCCGAGATAACTATTGCTGTTTTTAAGAGATGTGGCTGCCATTCTTAAAGCGGCTGCAGCACGATTGGATACTTTTCTGGTTTTATTTTTTAGAATTTTCCCTCCACTTATTTCTTTATTTACGCATAATCCGAGCCATGATTTAAAATGCTTATCTGTCTCCCATTTGCTTAAATCTGTTCCTACTTCTGTAAGTAAAGTAAGCACTGTTGTAGACTGAAGGCCATGAACCTGCGTTAAATCAACACCAAAAGCTTCATATAAATATGGCCTTAAATTAAAATTAGGCTGATTTGAATTTGATCTTTTAGTTCCATCGGTTGCCGGAGGAGGTGGTACAAGATTGCTGTCTATTTTTTTATTAAGTTTATCAAGAAGATTTTTTATTTCTCTGTCACACTCAAGTATCTGATTCTGCTCAAATTCATAAGCTTCATAACTTTGCTTAAGCATGAAAATATGCTCATCTCTATAATCTCCTTCAAGTGCTGATGCAACCTCTTTTTCTGTAGCTCTCAAACGTCCGTCTCTAAGTTTTGCAAGCTCTGATGGACTCCTTTCTCCATTCAGTATTTTTCTAATTATTGCCATGCCTGTTTTTCCTGTTATATCCGATACAGCTTTGTCAAGTCTAATATTTGAAAGCTGAAGTGCTTTTTGCATATGTTGAACATGACGGCTCAAATCTCTTATCATATTATCCCTATGACGTTTTAATGAACGAATCTCACAAATCGAATTTTCAGGACGAAAAGAGGCTTTCAACAAACCGTAGGAATGAAGACGCTGAATCCACTGACAGTCATAAATATCCGTTTTAGGGCGTCCGGCTACGCTTTTTAAATGCCTGGCATTTACAAGTATCACTTCAAAACCAAACTTTTCAAGCATTTGATAAACTGGTATCCAGTATACTCCTGTAGATTCCATTGCTATACTTGTTATTCCACATTCTTTAAACCACTGGCACATTCTTTTCAATTCTCCAGTATAAGCTCCAAATTTTTGAACATTTTTTTCTGTATGAGTTGCAGGTACACATGACCAGTGAAATTCTGAGCCAATATCTATGCCTGCTGTATCAGGATTCAACATTGTCATTGCATTTGTTATTCTGATTCTTGACTTATTAGATTTCTTGCCATAACTTTTCATAGTATTTCTCCAGCTTTTTTTGTTGTTGATTAAAATATAATTTAAGCCTGGAGAAATCTAACACAGAGTGTTTCTGTTAGATAAAACTTCGATTTTTCCGAAGACTGACGCTAATTAGTTTTTTATAAAAAATTAACCTAATTGTTATTATATAAATTGATGATTGTTTTTGGGGTAAGCATGAAGATTAAAAGAAAATATGTTTGGCTTTTTGTAATAATTTTAATCATTGTATTCTGTGTGTGGTTTTTCTTTAATATTTGTGCGTATACTTCTAATGCATATGTTAGGGCAAATTGGGTTGAAATTAGTCCAAGAATTGATGGTTATGTGGACCAAATTCTAGTGAAAAATAATCAGTTCGTTAAAAAAGGTGATACTCTTTTTATTCTTGATCGTTATCCATATAAAATGAGTATGGAAAGAATGAAATCGCAGTTAAAAGTTGCTAATGCACAGCAGAAATATCTTGAGGCAACTATTAAAAAACTTGAAGAACAAAAAGAAACTACCAGTAATGAGCTTCAGCTTATGGAGATTGAGCGAACAAGATATAAAATACTAAGTGCTGATAGAGCTGAATCAATGCAGAAATATCAAACAATTTTGATTGAGTACAACGCTATCAAGGAAAAATTTCAGGATATAAGTGGGCAGCTTGATGAAACAACTGTTCTCGATAAAAAACAAAAACACCAGATTGAGTTAATAACTTCTGAATTACATTTGGCTGAATATAAGTATAATCATACAATAATAAGAGCACCTTTTGATGGTTATCTTACGAATATGTATTTAATGAGAGGGCAATTTTTACATCAGGGAGAAGCTGTGTTTGGGATTGCACAAACTCAATCGTGCTGGGTAGAAGCAAATTTTAAAGAATGCTGGGTTGGGGAGATAAAACCGGGACAGAGCGTATGGATAATGAGTGATCTTTATCCTTTCAGGTTCTTTAAAGGGAAAGTTATAAGTATTACTAATGCTGTTAACAGAACAGAAACAAAAGATAAAGTGCTTCCTTATATAAAACCTACAATAGATTGGGTACGTCTGCAATATAGATTTACAGTAATTATTGAAATTGAAAACTTACCGGAAAATATGCATTTAAGGATGGGAGCTGATGCCAGAGTTTTGGTATGGCTCTAATTTAAAAAAGACAAAAAAATGGCGGAGAGGGCGGGATTCGAACCCGCGTAAATAGGTACAAATTAAAGCTCAATGTGTGTTAAGTGTTTGCTTTTAGTGATTCGAGTGCTATATATTAGTAACATACAGAATATAATAGTAACATAAAGAAATCAAGGCATACATAAAATGAAGAAATCAGCACAGGGTTATTTATTTAAAAGAGGTGATATTTATTATCTGCAATATAATGTTGAAGGCAAAAGAAAAATAATATCTTTAAAAACTAAGGTTAAAAAAAAGGCAGAGAAAAAAAGAGATGAAATTTTAGATCCTATCAGTACCTTGAAAAATCAAGATGACTTAATGCATTTTACTGCAAGGGCAAAGGCTATTTATAAACCTAATAAGTTTTATCTTACAATCTTAGTAGAAGAATTTGAAAAGCAGTTAATAAGAAATAACAGTTCACAGGATTGTATTAAACGTTACAAATTTAGAATAAATCAACTTTTAACATGGCTTAAAGATAATTATAAAGAAATTGATACACTTGCAAAAATAACAGATGAAATAGCTGTTGAATATTCAGATTGGCTGCTTGATACTGGATTGGCTAATAAAACTTACAATGAAACACTTAACGCGCTGGCAAAGGTCTTAGATACCTTTAAATCAAAAAGCGAATTAAAAAATAATCCTTTTAGAAATGAAGTTTTACCACGTAGGGACAAGAATAGTGTAAGCAGAAAAGAATTTTCAGAAGATGAAACTTTAACAATTCTTGAAAGTTTTAAAAGTTTACAGCATATCAAAGATATAAACGAATTAGAGGTATTGTTTCACATAGGTACTTGGTCTGGCATGAGACTAAAAGATACCTGTTTACTAAAATGGGAAGATATAGACCTTACCAGTAATAATATTTATGTTATCCCTTATAAAACAAAAAAACATGGAACCAGGGTAATAATACCAATACACCCATTATTAAAAGAAATGTTGTTAAAAGCTAAGCAATGGCGCATAAATGATTTTGTCTTACCTAATTTAGTAGAAAGATACAATAAGCGCAGGACTAATATTTCTAAGGCTGTTAAACTTGTTTTAGAATTTAATGATTTTGATACCATGCAGGATAAGACCGGTACTAATCGTATATACTCAGCCTGTTTATATGGTTTTCACTCATTGAGATATACTTTTGTTTCAAGCTGTGCAAAGGCTGGAATACCGGCTACACTTGTACAGGATATTGTAGGTCATAAAAACCCGGCTATGACAAAATTTTATACACGCTTTGATAATAACTATAGGCAGCAGGAAATTAAAAAATTAAGTTTTAATATTCTGGGGAGCAACAGTATAAAAAGTGAAATAATATCACTGTTGGATAATGCTAATAGTAAGACACTAAAAAAAATCCATTCTCTTTTAATTACAGACAATAAAAGGAGAGCTATCAATGGATAGGGTTAACGAAATATTGAATAATAATTTATCGCCTGAAAATGTTGCAGAAATTCTTTTAGATAATTATGAAAGTAATGATCTGAAAAAGTTATTATTTTATAATTCTGAAGTTTTCAGCAGCATTAAAGGTATTGAACAAAAACATATAGAACTGGCAAAAAAAATATTAAAGCCCAACCGCTCAGGACTGGAAAACCTATTAAAAAGTATGGGACATTATGGAATTGGATTAAATACAGATGATGAAATTAAGATTATTTTTACCTGTCTTACAAGAGATTTAATAATAAAAGATAATGGAATTAAATATAATACAGTTCATCAGGTAAAAACTCAAAAAGGCATTCAGAAACACGGAAAATTATCAAAAGCTGTAACTGAAACTTATCAATCTACTTCTGAAGATGAAAAACTTTATAATTCTGTTAATGATTTTTATGATCTACCTATTAAGCCTGAAACTTTTTTTGATCATCAGCAAGAAAGTATAACAAATTTTAAAATTAATGATGACCATAAAAGCTATTTACTTGAAGAGCTTAAAACTTGTAAAGAGGCATATAAAAAAAATAATATTGGTATACTTGTGAAAGCCTGTTTTGACTTAGGGCAGAGCATAAGAGATGTTGAACTTGATAGTTTTAAAACAGGAGAAAGGGCTAAAGGTTCTTTTAATATCCAAGATGGACAAAGTACTAGAAATAAAGAGCAAAAAGAAAAGCTTATTAAAGCATATCAGAAATTTAAAGAAATATATCCGAACAAATTAAAAACTAAAGAAGAAGCATATAGATATATAATTAAAAATTATTATCCTGAAATAAAAGATATAACAGCATTCAAGGAAAGTTTAAGACAAAGATTTTATAAATTAGAAAAAACAACATTGTAAATATAACTAAGTTTTACATTCTGCCTGTAATTATTGTTTCCTGCATAAACCCAGTAATAAAAATTAAAAAAGGAATCAAAGGTTTATGCAGGAACAAAAAGTATTTACTATCAAAGATGTAGAACTTGCAAAGGCTTATTTTAAGCCAGCCATTCTAACTCACCAAATTTCAGAATCAGCCGTAAAGGAAATGTTACAGGTACTTACTCATTCCTTAAAGGTTGAATCTTCAAATCCAACTACAGAGTATATAACTGTAAAAGAAGCTTGTAGCATTCTCAAATGTACAAAACCTAAAATTTACAGGCTTATCAACTCTGGTCAAATTCGGAAGATTAAGCTTAGTCCTGGGAAAACTCTGCTTTTTATGAGTGATATTAATAAGCTTATACTCCAGTCTATAGAAGAATGTAATATAGCTGATACTAACACATTCGATCAAGTTTGTAGGGAAGGCGGTAACCAATGAAAAATAATAAAGCCCACCATTACGGCAGGCACCAAAGAAGCTATAATAAATATACTTCTTCTATGCCACATAATCAAGTCAAGATTGCCGGGAACTTATACTGGCAGTTTCCTATCTTCTTACATTTTAACTTTCAGTGATACTTAAGGAGTCTTACATATGAAGATTAATCAAAATGCTCATAATACAGCCATTCTCCTTAATACTTTTACTAATAATTATTTTCTTGTTGAAAAAACATGGTTTCCAATAGCTGGAGCAGCAAAAGCAAGTGGCGGTGAAGCTGTTTATCATATCTTTGAGCAGCGTAGTTTGGTTGGTAAATATAAAGACAAAAATCAAATCAGACGCGCTTGGGATAATGCCACTGCTTTCTCTTTCGGTACATTAATTAAGTTCGCTTTAGATGAAGGTGTTAATTTAAATGCATTGCCTTTTGATAATAGCGGAAATTATACACCACCACCAGTTCACACAAGGCTACAGCCAAAACCTGAATTAACAAGCTCAGATACTTTTCAGGCAGTTGTAAAAAATTATTTAGGCTGTGATGAATGCGATTTATATGAACGCTCTCCTTTTAAGCTTGAATGGAATTATGAAAACGAATGTTATAAAGATGCAGATACAGTTTTACAATACTGCTTTAAACCAGATGAGTTTATTTTTGTAGGTAAAAATGATACTGGTAATTCAGGAGTTCAATCAGTTAAAAAATGGCGTGAAACTATTTCTAAAAATAAACGTGTTCCAAACTCTCACATTATAGCCAATCCGCTTTCTGGTAAAGCATTTGAAATAATTGTAAACGGAAAGCCAAAGATGACTAAACGTAGCAATGCAAATGTCTCAGCTTTTAGATTTGCAGTATTGGAAATGGATGAACGACCACTTTCAGAACAGGTTGCTTTCTGGGTTTATGCCATAGAACACCGCTGGCCCATAGCTCTTATAGTTTATTCAGGGGGTAAATCAATTCATGGGTGGCTTTCAATTAACTGCAAGAGTTCTGAACAATGGGAAACTGAAATCAAAGACACTTTTAAGCGTGTTTTAGTTCCATTAGGTTTTGATCCTGCAACTGCCACTATTGCCAGGTTATCGCGTTTGGCTGGTTTTTTCAGAAGAGAAAAACAGCAGTTCCAAAAGCTTTTATATCTTAATCCAGATGTTATAAACTGGGAGGTTGCTTAATGAATGAATACATAGATTTTAATACTAAAACATTAGCTAATAATTTAATTATTAATGCTGGTAAATCTGAACCTGACCCACCAAATAAAATTACAACATTGAATGTTCAAGGAAAAACTTACAATGTCAAATTAAAGCCAAGTCCTATAAAAAACAATGACACTACTGGTACTATAGTAACAGATTGTTTAAATCCTGAATATCTACTTGTTCCAAATGCTGAAACAGTATTAAAATTACAGGAATATGGATATTCAACAATAGCGCTGGATAATCTTCCTGAAGACTTTTCAAGTAAATTTCCTAAAGGTTCAAATTTAATACTGGTTGATGATAATAAAGAAAATATTAAAAAGAATTATAATTTACTTAAAAAAACAGGCTATAAAAACATTTATGCAGCAATACCGGCACGTAAAGAAAATCTAAATAATTCACTGCAACAATTAAGCGATCCAGATCAATTATTATACTGGAAAGCCAGAGGCCGACAGTTTTTAGATTCTGTTTGTAAGAAAATTTTTACAAATATAAAAAATGCTTCATCATGGCTCTATGAAGAATTGGAAGAACCTGACCCCATTCTAACAGGTTTATTTGATAAAGGAACAAAAGCATGGATTGTTGCAGCTTCCAAAGCCCGCAAAAGTTTCTTTTTGCTTCAATTAGCATTAGCAATTGCTGGCGGAAAATCCAGTATTCTTAAATGGGATATTTTCAAAAAGCGCAAAGTTCTTTTGGTTCAGGTGGAAATTACAGATATTCATTATCACAAACGGCTAAAAAATATGTATAAGGCTTTACATATTGACTCAGCTTTATTAAAAGATAATCTTTTAATTATCAATGGAAGAAGTTGTTTTACTGTCGATGATGTTCCTAAAGTCTTTGAAGAAATTACAGAAATTGCAATTGCCAATAATATTGAACTAATCTGTATTGATCCAATCTATAAATTTCTACTTAATGAAAATAACCCCGAGGATTGGAAACCAGTTTTACTTGGACTTGATAAACTTTCAAACGATACAGGAGCAGCCATTATTTCAGTACATCACTACGCTAAAGGCTGGTCATCTGATAAACAGGCAATTGATAGGGCTTCAGGTTCCGGTGTTCTTGCCAGAGATATGGATTGTATGATAAATCTTGATCGCCACAAAGATGATGATTTACTGGTTATAGAAAGTACACAGCGTTCTTATCCACCATTAGAACCTTTTTCAGTAAGGTTTGAGGATGGCCATTTCAAGCTTGATAATGCAGCTCCACAATTAAAAACCAGACTGGACAATCAAAAGACCGAAAAGCCAGATATTGCAGACGAGGTTGCACTTGAGTTTTTTAAAACAGGTTCTCAGCCAAAAACTGCTTTTATGGAATACTTGAAAGAAAAAACATCTGTACGAAAAGCAAAAGCTAAATTTGATACTCTTATTTGTTCGGGCCAGTTAAAAGAAGCTAAATGGGAGGGACGAGGAAAACCAAAGCTTGTTGGATTATCACATCAAATTCAGGAAGAATTGTCATGCTTAAATCAATAATTAAAAAATTAAGGATTTACACTTTAAGCTTTTACACTGTAAATCCTAGCTGTAAATCCTTAAAGATGTTTTTAGGGAATTTTAGCATTGACACAATCCCTTAAGGGTTGTGTCATGTCTAACCTTAAACATCAGTTCTTTAAGATTTAACACTATGGTGTAAATGCTAAACCTAAATTTCTAATGTAAGGAATTGAAAAAATGAATAAAATAAAATTTACAGTCTATAAAAAAATTACCTGTTCAAAGAAAACTAAAAAAGATTGGATTATCTATAAAGTTATTTTTTACAACCTTAAACAATTTCCAAACTGGAAAACTTACAATCTGACTTTTTCCAATACAGAAAAAAGATTTGCAGAAAATCATGGCTTTTCTAAAATATTTGAAAAATACGGAAATTCAGTTATCGAGCAAATTAAGAATGTTATTGTGGATAACTTACAGAAAGAGACAGTAATCAATGAATAAAGAAAAATTATATCCTGTACGAATTGGCTGTTCTTTCATAGAGAATTCCAATGGCACTAAAATTGTCAAAAGAACACTAACACCTAGAAAGGCTGTAAGGCTTAGATGTCTGGATTGTTCTGCGTGGATACCTTCAGAAGTTAAGAACTGTACACATAAGCATTGTATTTTGTATCCATACAGATTAGGCAAAGACAGAGTTTCAGTAAAAACAATTCGCAAAGAATGTTTATGGTGTAGTGGCGATTCAGCCAATAACGTTAAACATTGCCCTGATGCAACCTGCAGTTTATTCCCTTTCAGACTTGGAAAGAATCCAAATATTCAATTAACGGATGAACAGAAGCAAAAGCTTCTCAACAATCTTAAAGGATATGAAATTAATTGATAGTTGACTGGGGATTTTTTTATCTAAAAAGCGTTTTTCGCTATGAGGACAATAAAGAGACTAACTCAACATCATTTAACAAATAATCGTTATAAAAGCCCAATAAAATAATTAAACATAAAAGGAGCAAAGAACATGAAAGCAAAAATTACACAACAAGAACTTAACACAGCAATTACAGCAGTAGGAAATATTATGTTGGCTTATGAAAATGATTCTTCTTCTCCAGGAACCGCAGCAAATACAGGTGAAGAAGTTATTATTTTGGATAGTGTCTGTATGCCAATGGACAATTTTAAGGCCCTGCTCAACTTATGGGGAAAAGTACGATATAATTTTATAAGTGAAAAAATTGATGATGATATATCAATGAAGGAGGAGTAACAATGAATTTAGGATTACAGCAGTTAAAACAGGAACTTGAGGAAAAAGAAAAGTTTGTTTGGGATAACTACAACGAAATAAAAGCCAACTTCTGGAAGTTCTACACTATTTGTTATATGGCAGGGAAACCTATGCCAAATGAATTTGTTGAATACTTTAAAAAGGTTTTTGACGAAATTGACGAAAACCCTGCAGCTATCAATAAATATTTTATGGCAAAGCGTGGAGGTGAAAAGTTCGGAGAATTGAATGGAGTGGATTGTAAGCTTGATCCAAATGTCATGAAATTAGTTCTATTCGGTATTGAAGATGAAGCAAAGCTATTAATCGGTTCAAATGAAATGACAAAGAAATTTTTAGGACTGCCATATAACGAACATCTTTATGAAGCTTTCACGACTGAAGATAACCCAAAGTTAAAAGAAATGGCTAAACACTTCCGGGTAACCAGTGGCGGAGTAAGGAAAGTTTGAAATGATTACCAACAGTTATGAACAATATATTCAAGACCATAAGTATGATCTATGGTATTATCGTGTGCCAGATACAAACATTATAATTGAGCGGATCAATCCAAAAGAATATGAATACAGAAAGGGTAAAAAGATATATTATAAATTCAGTAATATGAGATTTTCCAGCATTGAAGAAGCAACAGAAATTCTTACAAAAAAATAACCTTTGAATGGCTTCAGTCCGCCGGGCTCGAATTGCCCATGGAGGAAGTCATTAAAGGCTATCCTATAAACTAATATGAATATTTTTAAATCCAATATTACTTTTTATTTTTCTGTTCTTTTTTCTCCATCAGATCAATACAGTTTTTACAATATATTTCTCTGTCAGCTAATGGAACGTTTGATTCTTCAGATTCAAAAAGCTTGCCACATTTTCTACAAAACCCTAAACCGTAAGATTTAATAGCCCAGTTTGCTTCTGAGAGTGCTTCTTTCTTAGCCTCTTTCTCTTTCCTGTCTGATTCTTCAATGAGCAAAATCTGTTGCTTAATTTCAGTTTTTAACATTTCAGTGAATTTTGAAATTAATTTTGAACTTTTCTGTAAACAACCGGCTATCTGGTCTGAATCTATATTTTCCAGTTCGCTTGTTTCTACTCTTAGTGCGCATGATGAAGCATCCTGTAGTATTTCTCCGAACCCTGATAATGCCATTTCCATATAGTCTAAGCTCATGATAAATTTTTTGTAGGTTTTCTGTTGATAGTCGAACATTTTACTTTCTCCTTATGCTAAAAAAAAGAGGTACTGTGTGCCGGCCAAGAACGGTAAGAAAACTAACCGCCAGTCTAAAAAGACTACACACAGTACCTCAAAAAATAGGCATAAAAAAAGTTTCCTGTTTTAGCACTTGGCCGGTGCTGTATAAAAAATTAGTATTGCAGGTAAGAGTTTTCAAATACAGATATGGTATTTTTTAGAGAATAAGTGTGCATACTTTTATGCGCTAATTAGACCGACCGAACTATAACACTTCCCTTACCACAAAATAATAAGTGCACAAATAGCACATTTTGTACTACACCCGCGTTTACTGATTACTAAAAAACTATGCACAGTTTTATATTGGAAGGTATGCACAGTTTAGAAGAAGCCGGATGCAATCAGCGAGGTTAGTACTCAATCTGATGCTACGCAGATTAATCCTATGTTTAGTCGTACTAATCTGGTTGCCGGCTTTAAAAATTAAGCTAATATTGAAAATAATTAAAGGTCTTGAGGAACATCTACTGCAATCCAAATAGTAACTACTTTTTCCGTTATACTTTCAAGCCTATTTATGATTTCTGCTAAATTAAGTGGCTCTGGAATACTATTGTTATTATCTAACTGATTTTCTATATAATATTCCAATGAGTTTTTAGCTTTCCATTCAGCGCATTGTATTTCATTTTCAATAATATGAAGCTCAGAAAAATCTGGATATGTTATTTTAACTCTACCGTTTATCATACTTAGAAAAGCACAAAACTTCTTTACTGATACTCTTTTACTTGACCATTTCATTCTATATTGAGATTCAAGTATAAAAAGTCTTTCTAATAAGTTTTGCCAATATGTTTTTACTTTAATAAATACCTCTTCCGCAGGATATTTTTGTCCTCTAAACTCTATGATCAAATTAGTATGTATTTCTATATCAGCAGGTAAACCATCTTTTATTATTTCAAATTCATGTGAAGTTCTTAAAGAGGGTTCTGGTTTCCTAGTTACTTCAACATGTTTGCTAGCATTAGCAATTGTCTTACAAATTATCATTTCAGGACAATCATTGAGAACTGCTTTAACTAAATCATTTTTTTCTGTTATTTGACAATCAAATATTTCTCCTGCCAACTCTTTTTGACTTTTATTCATGTCAGCATATGTCCACTCAATCAAATGCCATGCAGTCATAGCAATATTTATTGCAAGGTAACTAGGTCTAGCAAAAGCATTAGAATAGCTTTTCTTGAACTGATAAACTTCAGTAGCTAGTTTAAAAAATAAAGTTCCTGCATGCCTAATACCAAAACTTTGTTTAGGCCTATTTGGGAATGTTTCTTCTGGGAATTTAAATCTCATATTTTCACTCATTTTTACAAATAATTTAGCATATAGTTTTTTAAAGCCTTAAATATTTTTAAACAAAATTTTGTCTGCAGTAATAATATATAACTACATACCAGTACTTATACCGAAGGTATTCTAGATTTTGGTAATATATCGAGAAATCGAACACGATTATTATCAAATTTTTCGAAAACCTTTTTGCTTTGAGTATAGTATTTTTTCGTTTGAGTAGTCTTATTTAATTTGAAGAAGATTTTACTAATTTAATATTTACAGTATTAGGTGTTAATTTAAAAGGTGCGCCACTAAAATAATCTATTGGAATAGCAATTATTGCTCCATACAAAAAGAAAAGATTAAACAAAATTGCTGGACTTAAATTTGAATCCAATACAACAATTTCTTTGTCATACCCATCTTTATTAAAAACTAAAGTATGACCTGTATTACGTTTTAAATCTAAAACACATGGTGTAGACTGACTAATTTTATCATCAAGAATTACTATAGCCGGTGGTTCACAGTTAATAGAAATTTTTTCATGCCGTCCGCGACTTATCCACAAACAGCTGCTCAAAAACAAAAGCGGCAATAAACAAAACAATTTCTTCATCTCTCAAATCTCCCCTATGTAGAGCCTGTCCCAAAAACTCAGTTTTAATGATATTCAGTTTTCAGTAGCCAGTAGCGGGTAGTCAGTTTTCTAGATTGTGTTGCAAAATTTAAGATATTTATCAGGATTACTTCCAGAATGCATAATTTTAGCAGAACGGTTACGTCTAAGAGCTTGTTCAAAGATTTGATAATTTATGGAAAGCTTTAAGCCGCTACTTTTAATGTTGCTTCATTGTCATAATCAAGTCTTGCAAGAACCCAAAGATTATGAGTAAGAACAGCCCATGCAACAGAGATATCTTTATATTCAAATTTTTTGTTTTTTATTGGACTTCCTGTAAAGTTGTTTTTGAATATTCCAATTCTACCTTCTGTCTGACTTCTCCTGTTCTGATGGAAAACAAAATTATTATCCTGAAGCTTTTCTATAAGTTCATGCGGATTTCTAGGACATATGTTGTTTGCTATCTTTTTCTTTGCAACGATTTTTTGACATCTCTTACTGTCACAGCCTCTATCTCCGGCAACACTTTTGATTTCTATGTTTCTGTCACTCATTCTATTGATGCTTTCAATTGTCATTTTGGCATCAGATGGTGCGGAAGCTTCATAGAGATGCCAGTCCACAATAAAACCGTCTGACTGTTCTGCTAAAAATAAAGTATTGCCAAATTCAACTTCTGCACCTGCCTTGCCTCTTTTTACAACTCTTGCACTATCATCGAATAAGCTAAGTATTTTATCCTTACTTTCTATTTGTAATCCAGTAATTATTCTGCTGTGTGCCTGCTTTATGGCCTCGGGAAGTTTTGTGAGGACATCATTGATACGCTTAAGCACTTCATTTGCCTGCCCTTCACTAAGATCTGTCCTTTCTCTCCAATGCTTCTGCAAAATTTTATAATAAGTTCCGGCATGTCCTCTTATAACTTTTGAGAGTTTTTTCATTTCTCTTAAAACAGCTTTGCGTATTTTCTTGCTGTCTTGTTTTCTCCTTGCATTTGTCATTTCAATACAAAGAAGATTTACACGATGGATAAATTCTTCAGGTGGTTGCATTCTATGTTTGAGACCATGCCTGCGAATTACCAAAATAGACTTCAAAAGTGAAACCATACCGTCACGCAGTAAAAGCCAGTCTACAGGAAAATGGATATTAGCTTTCAGGCAAGTAGCATCAAGGTAAATATTTTCACAATTGAATGGACTTTTCAGATTTAGAATATTTTCAGGTAAAGATATCTTTTCTCGTAATGATTCAATTAGTTTGCGCAGATAGTCTTCACTTACACAGAGGGAGTATCTTTGAAGTTGTGATTTAGATGGTACTTTTATTACATCTAAATTTTCTAAATTACAGAACCATTGAAGGAGTGTACTTTCTGCAAGTCTGACACTTAACTCTCTAAAACCAAGACCCGTAAGATTTTTTACTATCATGCATCTTAGAGCTGCTATTCCGTATTTGCTGTATTTCCTGATCTGTTTCAGGGTAAGCTCTTTGCTGCTTTGTTTAGAAATTGTATTCACATAGTGTTCAGCAAAATCTAAATCCACTCCTGTTGCGCAAAGTATTTCATTGATACGTTTAAGGAGGTGTTCGTAATCTTGATAGTCTTTATTCTTTACAACTTTAGGAATATTAAGTGAAAGTTCTCTTTGAAATGATATTGTATAATCCATGAAAGATATGCCTCTGACTATTATAATGATAGTTTTTGTTACTTATGTGCCAAATTTGATACGTTTAACACAAAGTAATATAGCATATCTTTCTGCTTATAAAAGAGATAAACATATAGGGACAAGCCCTATGTATAAATTATTGATACGAAAATATATATCAAAGTTTATGATAGGCATTATCAAAGATTTAATTTCAGGAAATAAAAAAACAAAATGATACGTTTATTTGTATATTTTATGTTTATTCCCGATACAAGAATGAAATTAAGTTGATATACTATTGCAAGTATACAGGTCAAAACATCGAAGTATAACTGAGTAAAAAAGAAAGCCGGCAGGGAGTAGAGCAAAGGCAACTAAGCCAATCCAAACTACTATGCGGGCTAATAGGAAGAGCTAAATACCGGGCTAGATGCTGATAAATCAACCCCTAGTATACGTCCGAAAAACACCGGGAACACTCTTCCCGAAAATAATTTACATTTATCTTTTACTGTATTCAATATGCACTATCCAGTATATTGGTTCTTTTTACCATAGAAGAGAACTGGAAAGTACCTTTTAGACTGATTTGTCAAAAACTTTAATGCCTGATACTTATTCGTTAGAAAACGAAAAATAATTAATATCCGGGACTTTTTCCGTAAATTGAGAATAAGTATTTTTTACTCACAAACAAGATGACATTTAGTAATGTAGTTAATGGTGGATTGTAAAAGGAAGAATATGAGGGTCGGGTACTCCCTCTCTTCCTGCCCCGAAAGCAGGAGCTGTAAACCCATCAGCACTAAAATATATTTCAAAGTAAATATAAAAACAAATGGTTTTATTATTGAAGAGGACAATTCCCCTTTTCAGAATACGCTCCAAAATTTATTGGAACGCTATTACAATTTCAAATGGTAATACTTTCAAGTCGAAGAAATGAGATTTAAGAAGCTGCTTAGAATATTTATTGTAAATTCATTGCATAATTGCTTTGTTTGCTATGAACACTTTTGTTCATATGTTCAGAATATGAACAAAAATGCCATTTAAAGGGCCGTAGAGTGCCGTAGAAAGCAGATTAACGGTTTACCCCTATTCGAAACCCCTGAAGGTTAAACAGCCCTCAGCAAGCCTTTTTTTCCTGTCAATACAAATATAACTGCGCATTTACTGGAGAATAATAATATATGGGTTGTGGTTATCGTTTTTTTACGAAAACCTTTCTATCGATTCATGATAAAGCTGAAAGCAATTTTGCTGTGAGTGAATAGATTAAAGGCTCGATAAAAATTTTGCAGACCCTATGGCGTTATAAAATCCAGAACTGGACTTTTAAAGGGGTTGGCTCATATTTGAGCATACCTATTAACCACTGCTGGATTTTCAGCCATGTATAAAGATTATTCTCAGATCAAAGAAAAAAGACTTTTTTGTTTTTTACGACTACCTCTCGATTCGTGAGAAAGGTATGCCCAAAATTGGACACACCCCCAAAACGGAACAATGCCAGTGAAAAATTTCTTTTACTTTAATATTATGAACAAACCACCTCAGGATTTAGGGCGTTACTATTTCCGTTATGGGAATTCGCCTAACCAAAAATAACGCGTAGAATTGATTTTATATATTACCCATACCAAAACACCCCTGAAACTACAATTCACTTTCTGGCTGCGAAAAGCGTGAGCCAGTGGGCAGTTAAAAGCGAAAGAACCATAGGGCCATACCTTCAATGACTCTCTACTTTCCATTCTATCTCAATTATAGCCCTCTCAGGCTTAATTTAACGGCACTTTCCAGTAAAGGGGTATTCCGCCGCATAGGGTAAACACTTATACCCTGTTCTATAACACTGTAGAGATAGGTATTAATAACTGGGCTGAAAATTCAGCCGAGCTTTTATAAGATTTTAAAAACTGCGTCGAAAATTTCGACTAACCTTTATAAGAGTTCATAAGAATACTGACTAACCGTAGCGACATTTGTCGACACACATTAAAGTATCAATATATTTTTTAGCTATCTGTAACAACAGCAAAAAGTGTGTATGATTTTGAATTTTTGATATGGATTTCTGAAGGTCTAATATATACGTGGGGGAAAATAAAAGGTCTCATACCCCCCGGCCTCAAAAAACTGTATGCTTTTTGTATGCTTTTTGAACTTTAAAATGTAGTATTTATGAGTAAATATTAGTAAAGATATTTTTAAAGATTTAATGTGGTTTGAGGCTAATGGGTAGGAAATCTGGACAAAAAAATGGCGGAGAGGGCGGGATTCGAACCCGCGGTACAGTTTCCCGTACGCCAGTTTAGCAAACTGGTACTTTCGGCCTCTCAGTCACCTCTCCGCTTTTGATAAAGCACGTTTAATATAACAATCCTTTTTTAAAGGTCAAAGAAGATATTAAAATTTTATTAATTTTTTTCTTTAATATTATTTGTTAGCAGTAATTATATTCAGTGCTGAATGGTTTCCTTACTCAGACGATTAGCTGGAAGAGAAAATTAATAAATCATTGATGGGAGAATTATAGCAAAATAGACCAGAATACGAAAATGTTTTCAGTATAATATCATTTGTGTAATTCTTCTGTTATGAATTGTTTTTTATTTGTAAATCCCTTATAATTAATTTGTCTATTTTCTAAAAATAATAATTGTTAATTATGGAGAGGAGAGAAATTATGGTAAGAAAAGACTTGAGCTTAAAAGGTATGCTTTTAATGACTATTGCAGCTTTTGGACTTCAGTTCGGAAGTATTCTGCAAATGTCAAATATGAGCGCGATCTATAAATTTTTGGGAGCAGACGTAAATGATATGGCTTATCTTTGGATAGCTGCCCCGCTTATAGGTTTGATTGCTCAGCCGATTATTGGGTTTATGAGTGATAGAACCTGGTTTAAATTTATTCCCGGGAGGCGTGGACGAAGACAGCCATATATTTTCTATTATGCAATTATTGGTTTCTTTGGTATAATGATATTACCTAACTCAACATGTTTGCTTATGGCATTCCTACTCTTATGGGTTATGGATCTGTCTACTAACGGAGCGCAGGAACCGTTAAGGGCAATGATAGGTGATATGACGAATGAAAAACAGATGACCAAAACCTTTGCTTATTATACAATATTTGCAAGTTTAGGTGCAACATTGGCAGCTATAATGCCTTGGGTTATGCAGCATATAATTGGATTGTCAGATGTTTCTACAAATGGTGAAATCCCTCTCCCGATAAGGTTAACTTTTCATATTGGTGCTTTTGCTTTTCTTGGTTTTACCTGTATTACTATTTTTACTACTAAAGAATATCCTCCGGAAGATATGGATGCCTTTCTTGCAGAAAGAGCGGAACTCAAAAAAATCAATCCGTTTGTCAGATTTGGAACAGCAACAAAAACCATGTTTTACGAAGTTACACATATGCCTCGTGTAATCCAGGAATTCTGGATTCCTCAGCTTTTCATTTGGTTTGGTCTATTTTGTATGTGGGTTTACTTCAGTCTTGGTATTGCACAGAATGTATACGGTCTTCCTCCTGGAGCAGATGTGAAAAGCAATCCAATTTTTTCTCAGGAATTGACTAGTGGTGCTACATGGTGTGGAATATGTTTTGCTACTTATCAGATTGTAAGTTTTATTTATTGTTTCTTTTTGCCGTCAATTGCAAAAAAAACCGGTGGTAAGGCTGCTTATGGATTAAGCTTAATTGCAGGAGGAGTTGGTTTGGTCTGTGCTTATTTTATACATGATGCATATGCTTTAATAGCCTGTATGGTTGGTGTTGGAATGGCCTGGGGCGGAATCATGACAATGCCTTATTCAATTATTGCAAGTGAAATATCTCAAAAAGAATTAGGTATGTATATGGGGCTCTTTAATATTACGATCTGTATCCCTCAGATTATCTGCTCACTGCTTCTTGGAATAATTTCTGAAGACCTATTCCATAATAATGCAATGGAAATAGTCTGTTTAGGCGGTATAACAATAATTATCGGGGCATTGTTAATGATAAGATTACAGTTAAAAGATAACCGTAGGGCAAGAAAAGCTGCTGCTTAATATTCCCAAAGCAAAATAGTTTTCAAAAAATTTAATATAATTTCGATGGAAAATTTTGCCTAAAAAATAAAAAAAATAGAATACCTCCGGTATATTTATTTTTCTATTTGCTCTTAGCTGGACAAGTAAAATAACTATAAATTTTGAATGAAAGAATTATTATGAAAAAAAAATATCTCAAATGGCTTAAAAAACAGTCTATGCTTTATAATGCTGAATGTTTAGCTAAGAAATATTCAGGTAGTAAAAAACAGTGGCAGCGACAATATGCATTACCTCAACCGGAGGAAGCCGTTGAAAAAGCTTCAGTTTGGTTTACAGCTTATCCACCATCTACAATAACGAAGGATGGCGAAAGCATGCTTCAGGCGTTGGGCAGTGAAGAACTTTGGGAAGCATTTGAAAATATTGGCATTAAAGCTATACATACTGGACCAATGAAACGTTCAGGTGGGGTTGAAGGTGAGAAATATACTGAAACTGTAGATGGATGGTTTGATAGAATAACTTTATCTATCGATCCTCACTTTGGCACAGATGAACAGTATAAAAAATTAACTGAAACGGCAGAACGCCATGGGGGGATTATTGCGGGGGATATCATTCCCGGTCATACAGGAAAAGGTGCAGACTTTCAATTGGCCTTAATGAATTACAGAGATTATCCGGGAATATATCATTTAGTTGAAATAGAGAAAGAAGATTGGGACTTACTTCCAAAAGTACCCAAAGGTGAAACCAGTGTAAATTTATCAAAGGAAGCTGTAAATAAACTAAAAGAAAAAGGTTATATTGTTGGCCATTTGCAGAGGATATTATTTAGTGTGCCTGGAGTAACAGGGGTAACGGCGTGGGATGCTACTGGTGTAATAAAAGGTGTTGATGATGTGAAAAGACGTTGGGTTTATCTGCATTATTTTAAACCAGGACAACCTACAATGAACTGGCTTGATCCTTCTTTTACTGCAAATAAAATTTTAGCCGGTGACATAATAAAAACCAAGGCTGAACTTGGAGCAACTGTTCTAAGGCTTGATGCAAACCCATTTTTAGGTATTGAAATAGTAGATGGTAAAGAAAAATGTTGGTCAGAAGGACATCCGCTTTCAGTTTCTGCAACAAATAATATTGCATGGCTTTTAAGAAAGTTGGGAGGATGGTCATTTCAGGAATTAAATCTTACTATTGATGATGTTGACCAGTTTTCACAGTATGGGGCTGATTTATCGTATGATTTCATAACAAGGCCGGCGTATAACCATGCCTTGTTAACTGGAGATGCAGGGTTGTTAAAGCTTACATTAGAAATGATGCTTGATTATAATATTCAACCTATAAGGCTTATTCATGCACTTCAAAACCATGATGAGATTACATACGAACTTGTCCATTTTGAAAGACATGGAGAGGATGAGTTCAATTATAAAGGAGAGAAAAAGACAGGTAGTGAAATAAGAAGTACTATTCGTAAACAAATGGAAGATACTGCCATAAACGAGAAGGCTCCTTTTAATAAGCTATCAGGTAATGGCCTTTGTGCTACATTTACAGGTCTTTGTGCTACAGCGCTGGGAATAAGCGATATTTATAGCATGACACAGGAGCAAATTGATAAAGTAAGAAAAGGGCATTTGCTAATGGTTATGTACAATGCAATGCAGCCGGGAGTATTTGCTTGTTCAGGCTGGGATTTGCTTGGAGCATTGCCACTTGAAGAAAAACAAATCAAAGAGTTATTAGCTGATGGAGATTATCGCTGGGTTAATCGCGGGGCAATTGATCTAATGAATTGTAATCAGACTGCAAAAAAATCATCAAGCGGTTTACCTAAAGCTAAGAAACTTTATGGTTCTATTCCGGAACAGCTAAAAAATCCGGTATCATTTGTCTCTCAATTAAAAAAAATACTCCAAATTAGAAACCAATATAAAATTTATAAAGCTAAACTTGTTGAATTACCGAAAACTATTACAGATAGTGTAATTGCTATGTTGCATGAATTGCCTGATAATCTTGGAATGCAGGTGACAGTATTGAATTTTTCGCCAAATAAAGTTGATGAAACTATTAAATTTAATGCAATCAAGGATTGCCCTGTAGTTGGTTTGATTACCCCGGAAAAATTGGTAAATGATGTTACAGTATCCGGTGAGTTAAATCTCCAGCTCGATGGATTTGAGGGAAGGGCATTTTTACTCAAGTAGTAATTATACCGGAGGTATTTTTATTATTTAGCTAGACATCAGGAAACCTAACTTAGATTTTATTAAATTTTTTGAAAACTCAATCGTTTGAGTATAGATGATTTAATTGTTTAAATTGATGAGTACTTTTTGTTTAAGATGAGCAAAAAGTACTTTTTTTTATTGTCAGCATAAATAATCGAACTATATTTTATAAGCTGCTTAAACTCGGATGATTATTTGGGTTAAATATTGAATATATAAAATATAGAGTCTAATAATGTCTAATACTGATAATGAAATGTATGATTTAACATTTTTCGAAAAAAGATTTCCACTGGTAATTAAGTCTTTACGGAATGTAAGGAAAAATAGAAGATTATCACACGCTTATATCGTATATAGTGATAATGCAGAAATAAGAAAGTCATTTGCTTTTATTTTAGCTCAAATAATACTTTGCAGTGAACTTGATTCAGATGTTGTGCCCTGTTTGAAATGTAGTTCATGTCTTAAAATAATGGAGGGACTTTATCCTGATATTTATACACTTGAACCAACATCTAAAAGTAGACAGATTGTAATTGGACAGGATGTTGAAGATACAGATACTGTTAGGTGGTTTCAAGCTAGGTTTTCTCTATCAAGTATGGCTGGTTTAGGAGGGAAGATTGGTATTATTCATGATGCAGATAGAATAACTGTGCAGGCTCAGAATGCTTTTTTAAAAACTCTCGAGGAACCACCTAAGGGTAGCTTTTTTATACTTACTTCCGGTAATCCTCATACCTTACTTCCAACTGTAATATCCAGATGTCAGTTAATTTCTTTGATTACAAATAAATGTTCGTATGAATTTTCCTGTTGTAGTGAATTATATGATTTGCTTAACAGTATGATTTTACCTCAAAATATAAGCTTTTCATTTGCCGTTGAAGCATCAGCTGAGTTATTGAAAATGTTTGATAGTTTACGAAAGGAAGCAGAAGAATCAACTAAGGAAAAATGGGCTAAGCGTCTTGCTGAACTTGAATACTTAGAGTCGGCTACAGCTCGTAAAAGGATTACTACAAGGTATGATGCAGCAGTTGTTGCTGAATATAGATTATTGAGAGAACATTTTTTGAGTGCTGTGCATTCATGGTTTGCTCAGGTTTTTCAACTTACTTCCGGGATAGATTTTTCATTTCTAGCTAATCCTGAAATTGTACAGAATTATTTGGATTCTGAATTTAAACTTATGCATAATGATGCTAACAGAATGCTTGGGCAGGTTGAAAGGTTTATAAAAAATCTAAAGTGGAATATTAATGAGCAGTTAGCTGTGCAGGAATTTTGTATAAATCTTGTCGTAAAAAAGCGCAACAATTATAAATAATAAGGATATAATATTGAATATGGTAAAATTAAATGAATTAACCGGTTATTTGAATAACTTTTTGCAATTGGGACAGATTGCGGGAGATCCTTCAAATAATGGCCTTCAGATTGAAGGAACAAAAGAAGTAAGAAAAATAATATTTGGCGTTGATGCCAGCGTGGCTTTGATGGAAAAGGCTGTTAGTAAAAGTGCGGATTTTATCTTTGTTCATCATGGTTTGAGCTGGGGTAGTAGTTTAAAATACCTAACAAAGTATAATGCAAGGTTGGTGAAACCTCTTTTTAAAAACGATATTTCTTTCTATGCTGTACATTTACCTCTTGATGCACATCCTACAGCTGGACATAATGCTCAAATGGCTGAAATGCTTCAGCTTAAAAACAAAAAAATGTTTGCAAAATATTGTGATATAGAAATAGGATTTTCAGGAATGTTACCATACTCTATGGCAGTTAGTGAACTTGCTTCTCATTTCAATAATCTATTGTCTTCAAAAATCAGTAAATATTCAGGGTGTAAAGTTGCTGAAGAGCCTTGTTTTGTTCTAGATAATGGAAATAAAATAAAAAAAGTTGGTATAATTTCAGGTGGTTCTGGAATGGACGGAATACTTGCCTCATTTAGAGAAAATGTTGATTGCCTAATAACTGGTGAATTTAATCATCAATGTTTTCATTTAGCAAAAGAGAATGGTCTGTCCGTAATTGCTGCAGGACATTATAGAACAGAAACTCCAGGTGTGTTTGGAATGATGGAGCATTTAACAGAAAAATACAATGTTGAAGCTGAATTTATTCATATTCCGACACAGCTTTAATATCTTATTCTAAATATCGAGTAGGGTAAGATAAGGCTATAACTCTTATCTTATCCCTCTCACAGAACCGTACGTACGGTCCTCGTATACGGCTCATGTTAATTATTATTCTATTTTAATAGAACAGTAATACCAGTTTGTACTTTGTAAATGTCAAACAGTCCACTTTCATCAAAGAAAGAATTTGGAATAGCATAATGAGCCTGTGGACTTGAAGAATTTCTCCATGAAGACATTTTGATTTTCTTAAAGTTGCCGTTATAGCCAAGCTGTCTAAGCCTCCTATGAAGTTTCTTTGGAGTTTTCCAAAGCTTCATCTGTTTTGCTCTAAGCCTGTGTCTGATCCAACTCATCAACTCTCTGTAGATTCTTTTACAGTTTGCAATTCTGAAATAGTAGGCAAATCCTCTGATAACTGGATTTAAAACTTTTATCATGCCGCCAAGATTACCTCCGCTGTTACGTTTGGTCAGGCGTTTAATTTTATTCTTAAACTCCTTTAATCTGCAATCCTGAATCTTTGTAAAATTGGTATGTATTTCAACACCAAGAAATTTTACTCCCATACAGGAATGTGTAACATGTGTTTTGGTTTTATTGACTGTAAGCTTTAAGTCCTTTTCAAGATAATCCGTTGCTTTTGCAAGTGCATTATAAGCTCCGCTCTTGGAAAAACAGAATACCAGGATATCATCAGCATAACGTACTATTCGATAATTTCTGTTCATCATGAATTTATCAAAATGATCAAGATAGACATTAGCTATAAAAGGACTGATTACTCCGCCCTGCGGACTACCTGTATCTGTATCTGCAAAAACACTGTCTTTCATTGCTCCGCTTTCAAGAAATATTCTTATTAAATTGAGAATACTTCCATCAACTATCCATTTTCTAAATGACTGGATTATTATATCATGATTAAGCGTATCAAAACATCTGCTCAGATCCATATCAACAACCCACTCCATATTGTATTTGCGGATAAACATACTTGCCTTACTGATTGCATTATGACCGCTTCTGCCTGGTCTATAACCATAGCTGGAAGGATGAAAATCACAATCAAATATTGGCTGAAGTATGTTAAGCAGAGCCTGCTGTACAACTCTGTCACGAACTGAAGGGATTCCTAAAATTCTTTCACCTCCGCTTTTCTTCGGAATTGACACCTGTTTTACAGGCTTGGATTTATAGGTTTTATTCTTCAGCTCAAAAAGGAGTTCATCAATTTCAACATCAAGATTAACGGCAAAATCTTTGACGGACTGCCCGTCTATGCCGGGAGCTCCATTCGCTGATTTTACTTTGTGGAATGCCTCTGTAAGGTTCTTACGGTTCAGCATTCTGTCATATAAACTGTAATATTTCAATTCATTATTCCTTTTTATGGTTACTGCACTGATTTATCCATTCTCCTAAATTGAACATTCAGTTGACCTTCAGTGCGGGCAGATACTTTCTATCCTGAATGGCAATATATATCTGTTGACCGTACTTACTCTGATGAACAGTCAAAACACACAGTGTAAAGCTTCCACTTCAACCATGTGTAAAGGACTCCATCCTGTTGGATAGTTTGTGTTCTGTTCTATCAGGTTAAATGTATAATATCAGTTTTCAAATTAACTTCACCCCTTCGCATTACAGCATATCTTTTGAATAATACTGCATTTAACTGACTGGCAGTTAATCATTCCTGTTTTATCCTCCAGTCTGTTACCAGCTTTCACAGGCAGAAATTTCATCACTACTACGGGTTCATCTGCCACCTCACACCACATCTATCAGTCTTACATTTCTGCTTGAACATCAATATCTGTAAAAAAAAAACAGAACAGTATAAGGCTTCCCCAGTTAATACACTGGTCCCTGTAAACAATCTCATCCTCAATCACACTATTGGTATGTTCAGGTATCAGGCTTTGCGATATTTTGCACGCTTACCTACCAACAGCGCCGAAGCAGGTTCACTTTCGTTATGTACTGTTTACTTCCTATTGCTTCCTTCAGACAATACCGTTACCAGTAAAGCCCTTGCAATTCGGATTAACTTCCCCCTGAACTGGGTGTTTCATGCTTCTTTCTGCATGACGGGGTTTGCCAGCTTTGCTGGGCAAACAAAAAAGCCTGCTGAAAAGCAGGCTTGAAATATCTTATAAGGAAAAACTTTTAGCGACGTTTTGAAGATTTAGCTAATCTACGTTTAATTTCGCTAGGTTTTTCATAGTGACGTCTATTACGGATTTCTTTAAGAGTACCCTCTTTGTCAAGTTTTTTCTTAAGACGACGTAAAGCTCTATCAACAGTTTCTCCCTTTTTTACTTTTACTTCAGACATTATGTTCCTTTAACTCCTTTAAAAATACTAATTAAAAAATTTCTAAAAATTCAAATCTAAAATTCTTATACGAAACTATTCCTGTGTAAAACTGGCTTCATCAAAAAGCATTTGCTTTAACCTTTGCAAAGCCTGATTCTGAATCTGTCTTACTCTTTCTCTGGTTCTGCCTATTTCCTGACTGACTTCTTCTAGTGTACGCGGTTTTTCTCCATCTAAACCGAAACGCATTTTCAGAATCTTTTTTTCTCTTTCATCCAGCTCTTTTATTAAGTGCTTCAATCTGGTTACAGATTCCATATCACCAAGAATACGTTCTGGAGTTTGAGCAGCCAAGTCAGGAATAATATCCTGAAATTCACCGTCTTCTCCCTGTTGGATAGGATCATGTAAAGAAAATGTTCTTAAATCTGCAAGGCGTAAACCTGAAACTGTACGTTTACTAAACTCAAGCCTTTCAGCTATTTCAGCATCCGTAGGTTCTCTGCCAAGTTCTTCAGCTAATTTGAGGCGCATAGATTTGATCTTATTAATTTTACCTGCTGATTGAACAGGAATACGTATTGTTCGGCTTTGATTTGCTAAAGCACGACGCATAGACTGTTTAATCCACCAAGCGGCATATGAACTGAATTTTGCTCCTTTTTGAGGGTCAAATTTTTCAACAGCTCTCATTAAACCAATATTACCTTCAGAAATTAAGTCTAGCAATGGTAACCCTAAACCCTTAAAATCATGTGCTATTTTAACAACAAGTCTTAAGTTTGCTTTAATTAAAACAGACATTGCCTGTTCTCTTGCAACCGGATCATCCCCGTGAATATCGGCTGCTAACTCAATTTCTTCTTCTTTAGTCACCAGAGAAATTTTTCCAATATCCTGCATGTATACTTTCATTGTATCATTTTTACCTAATAACTGCAGGGCATCGGCATCATTTAAACCTTTTGCTTTTCTCTTTGTTGGCGTAAGACCTTCTATCACCTCCTGTTCAGATTTTCTTTTTCTTCCACGCCTTTTAGGCATAGCTTCTTCCAACTCAGACTCTGAAAAAAATTCATCATCATCACCCATTACCTCCTCAATAGATTTTTCTATTGATTCGTCTTTAGGCTTCCGACCTCTTTTTTTAGTTTGTTCTGTCTTTTCTGATAATTCTTCAAACATCTGATTTATTCCAAATTTATCTGTTTATATCTATATTGTGATGAATTATTGAGACTAAAACCTTCAGTTTATAATTATTAATAATAAAAACATGTCTCAACTTTGCCAAAATAATTATTTGTATATACTTTAAGTAATATACGCAGTATAACCAATTATATTATAAAGAAACATCGCTGTCTATATCTACACAGCGATAAAAATAGAAATATAAATTATTTTTTGATAAAATCAAATAAAATGAGAAATAATACAATAAAAAATAAAATAAGAAAGGTTTTTTCAGAACCTAAATTAATACAGAATATAAAGAATGTTGATTTAAGTACTGTGTCTTCTGTACTTCTAAGGGAAATATTGGGATTGAAGAGACCTGCAATTATTGTTTTGCCAAGCCTTAATCAGGCTGAGAACTGTTTTGCACAATTACTGGAATGGAAAGAGTTTTTAAATTTATCAGTTGAGTTTAAACTCCTGCCTGGTGTAGGTGGTCTCAAAAACTGTATTCCGGAAAATGAGGCAGCAAGAGCTAAAATCTTATTTGAAGTAGCAAACAAGCCAACAAATACGTGGTATATATGTAGTTCTATGGCATGTTTTTCCCCCGTTCCTTCAAAGCATCTTTTTTGAAAAAATATATTAAGCTTCAAAAAGGTGAGGAATATGGTTTTTCCGGTTTAAAACATTTTCTTGTAGAAATGGACTATGATAATGAATTCCAGGTAGATTCATATGGGGAGTTTGCTGTAAGGGGAGGAATGATCGATATATATTCGCCTCTTGCTGAGTTTCCGGCCAGAGTGGAGTTTTGGGGAGATGAAGTAGATGGAATTAGGCTATTTTGTCCTTCAACTCAAAAGTCGATTAAGGAAGTAGAATCATATGAGATAATTGGCAGAACGACAATTTTTGAAGATAATAATGATACCTCTTTTATTGATTATTTTCCTGAAAAACCTGTTTTTGTTATTATTAATCCAGGTCAATGTGAAGAGCATATTGAGACTTTTGGCGAGGCTGTGAATTTAGATTTCTTTAATAATTGTTTGAATGATAATAACACTTGTAAAGTTTTAGATTCTGTCGAATCTGCAGCTTTAGAGGTAGGTATAGATTCAAATATTCTTCCACTTCCTATTGATTCAGCAGGGCTATTAGATGAAGAAGTAGACTATTCAAATAGATTATTGTGTACACAGCTGCGGGTACAGCAGATCAGACAATGGCTGGAAAATGAATATTTTGTAATTTTAGTAGGAAATGGAACAGGTGCGTGTGAGCATTTAGAAAATTGGTGTATTGAAAATAAAATTCCTAAAAATGAAATAAATCTGGTGAGTGGGAAGTTGACGAATGGAATAATTATCCCGGAAGAAAAAATAGTATTGTTAACAGAAAAAGAGCTCTTTTTTCTTGAAAATAAAAGAAATCTACCGCTAGTTCTAAAAAAACGTGAAGAGGTCGCCGAAATCAGTGTTGAGACTGCAAATTTTGCGGATTTAAATATAGGTGATTATGCGGTTCATCTTACTCATGGAATAGGTATCTATAATGGAATAACAGAAATTACTGTTTCCGGTAATGTAAGAGAAGTCATGGAAATTGAATATGACGATGAAGTTAAATTATATGTTCCTATTTGGCAGGCGGCACAGGTAAGTAGATATATTGGATCTAGAAAGTCACTGCCCAAACTAAATAAGATTGGAAGTTCTAAATGGGACAAAATGAAAATATCTGCACTAAGATCAACACAAAGTATGGCTGCTGATATGCTTAAAATTCAGGCTATGCGAAGTGCGGATAATGGTTTTCAGTTTTTAGATGATGACCATGAGCAGGATTTGTTTGAAGAAGCTTTTCCCTATTATGAAACTCCGGATCAGTTAAAGGCTTCTATTGAATTAAAAAAAGATATGGCTTCTTCTAAACCTATGGATCGTTTAATATGCGGTGATGTTGGATATGGAAAAACAGAAGTTGCTATGAGAGGAGCTTTTAAAGCTGTGATGAATGGGAAACAGGTAGCTGTACTTGTACCTACTACTATTTTAGCTCAACAGCATTTTTACAGTTTCCGAGAGCGATTTGCCGAATATCCTGTAATTATTGAAACGCTGAGTAGATTTAAAACAAAAGGAGAACAGAAAAAAATTATCAATGATCTTAAAGAAGGTAAAATTGATATAATTATAGGAACACATAGGCTTGCTCAGGATGATATTGAGTTTGCAGCTTTGGGGTTTATAATAATTGATGAAGAACAACGCTTTGGCGTTATGCATAAAGAAAAACTCAAAAAGTTGAAGGCAACAGTTGATGTGTTAAGTATGACTGCAACTCCAATTCCTCGAACATTGTACCTGGCTATGTCAGGAATTAGAGATTTAAGTACAATAATGACTGCTCCAAATCAGCGTCTTCCGGTACAAACAAGTGTTTGTCAGTTTGATGATAAAATTATTACTCAGGCTATTAAACAGGAAATACAGCGGGGAGGGCAGGTTTTTTTCGTTCATAATAGGGTGAAAACAATAGAAGCAAGATGCAGTCAGCTTCAGGAATTGGTTCCGGAAGCAAGTTTTGGAGTAGGTCATGGTCAAATGCATGAGCATGAACTTGAAGATGTAATGACCAGTTTTATTGAGGGTAAAACAGATGTCTTGGTTTGTACCACTATTATAGAGTCAGGGGTTGATATACCAAATGCAAATACAATAATAATTGAAAGAGCGGATAGATTCGGATTGGCAGAACTTTATCAGCTAAGAGGTAGAGTTGGGCGTTGGTCAAGACAGGCATATGCATATTTATTATTACCTTTACATAATATTATGACAGGTAATGCCAGGGCCCGACTTGCTGCTATTAGGAAGTATACTCAACTTGGAGCCGGATTTCGACTTGCTTTAAAAGATTTAGAAATAAGAGGTGCAGGTAATATTCTTGGTGCAAGTCAGAGTGGGCACATAAATGCAATTGGATTTGAACTCTATTGCCAACTTCTTAAATCTTCTATTGCTCAGTTAAAGGGGCAGGAAAAAGTGCTGTTTCTGCCAACAGTTGATTTATCATTTGATTTTCTTGATTTTGGGCTTCATGCAGGAAAAGGGCGACTACTAGCAGGAATCCCCTTGGATTATATTCCATCAGAAATACTAAGAGTTGATTTTTATAGAAGGTTTAGCGGAGCAGTGAGTCTTAAGGATATTGAAGAAATTACTATTGAGTTAAAAGATAGATTTGGTGCTGTTCCTGAATCGACAGATAATTTTATAACTGTAATGAAAATAAGGTTAAAAGTTGCAAAAGCCGGATATAATCTGTTAACTGTAAGTGATGGTTATGTTTTTCTTGAGAAAAGCGGAAAACGCAATTATTTGGTCAATGGGAAAATACCAAAACTTAAAAACACTAAACCCGAGAAAATGTTAAATGAACTTGGTATTTTAGTTAACGATTTAAGGATATGAAAGTTTTAGCTTATAACTACATTTTAACTGGTTTGATCTTTGAAGTTTGGTTTTTCTGTCAAGTAAATTATATTTATATCTATGGTATTTTCAGTTTTTGATCTTTTTGCAGTAACCTAACTCGAATAATTGGTTAAGCTTTCTAAAATTACTCTGTTTTGGATATGCTTATAGCTTGTTTTTTAATATAAAAATATTTCAGTATAAAAAACGATATGTTATTTCAGTATTTATTAGTTGGTATTGGTGGTAGTTTAGGGGCAATTTCCCGCTTTCTTGTCGAACTAGGTGTTAATCAGCTTCTATCAAATTCAGTTTTCCCATATGGAACTTTGGCTGTAAATTTTTTAGGCTGTTTAATTATTGGGGTTATGTTTGGATTGATTAGCGGTACTCAGTTTATTACCCCGAGAATAAGATTGATTGTTATAACCGGTTTTTTAGGGGCACTTACTACTTTTTCTTCATTTGGACATGATACTTTTGCATTAATAGAAAAAGGATATTTGTTTATTGCTCTTGTGAATGTAGTTATTCAGGTGATTTTGGGACTTGTAGCTGTTTGGTTCGGGTTAGTTGGTGTAAAGTACTGGATAAGATATTCCAGATATAAATATTTAAAAAGATCTCGTTTAAGTAGACGGAGTTAAGTTGTGTTTATTAGTTGTATAATTGTAGGAATAGGTGGTTTTGCCGGTGCTGTTTCAAGGTTTTTTATTTCAACTAAAGTTCAGGAAAAGACAGGTTCATTCTTTCCTTATGGAACTTTAACTGTTAATATGCTCGGTTGCTTTATTATTGGGGTGATATTTTCAATACTTGAATATTCTCAAATTATGGGGCCAGGTTTTAAGCATTTGATAGTAACTGGATTTCTAGGTGCTTTGACGACATTTTCTACTTTTAGTTATGAAACGTTTGAGTTGATAAGAGAAAAAAATATCTTACAAGCTTTAGCAAACATCTTTATTCAGATAATTGCAGGAGTCATATTAGTCTTTTTAGGATTTAAATTAACCAGTTTATTTATTTAACAGGAGTATACCAATGAAAGAGCATAGTTATAAGCTTTTAAGAATCTTTATCAATGAAAATGAACGCTATGAAAGACATCCTCTTAGCGATTGGATCTTAAAGAAAGCACTAGATAGCGGGATTGCTACAGCAACAGTTTTCAGAGGTTTAGAAGGATTTGGTGGAGAAAGAAAAATTCATACATCGAGAATTTTGGCTCTTTCAATTGATCTTCCACTGGTAGTAGAAGTTATTGACAGAGAAGATAAAATTAGAGATTTTCTTAATGATATTGAACCTGCAATTAAACATGGTGTTGTTACTATAGGTGACGTTATTGCAAAGTTTTATGGAGAAAGAAAATCATAATAATCCAGGATTTTTAATTACTATTGATTCTATGCTTATTTATTAGTTGATAGTTAAGTTGAATTGAAGTATACTTATTCATTATTTCCTAAATATGATAGCTTAAGAAAAATCAGTTAATTATAGAGATTTTTTCTCTATTTTTTTATAAATACTACAGTAATTTTAATACATTATGAATTTTAGAAAAATCGGAGAAGCTTTAGAACATTATGTGGTAGAGTGTATGAATGAGAAGAATTTTACTCGTTCTGCTCTTTTTATGAGGGGCTTTCTCTTTTTCGGTTCCAGAATTTATCGCCATGTTGTTCAGTTTAGGCATTGGTTGTATGATAAAGGGATTTATAGAAGAAATCCTTTGGGATGCCTTGTTGTGAGCATTGGTAACCTTACCTGTGGAGGAACTGGTAAAACTCCTGTTGTTGAAGTTTTTGCAAGAACATTATCACAAAAAGGAAGAAAAGTTGCTATTCTAAGTAGAGGATATAAATCTAAGGATAGATCTTTCGTTGAAAAAATAAAAGCGTTGAGTAATTCTAAAAAGAATGAGATTCCTCCAAGAATTGTTTCTGACGGTGTTAACTTACTGCTCAATTCTGCTACTGCAGGTGATGAACCTTATATGCTGGCATCAAATTTAAAAGATGTATTAGTTTTTGTGGATAAAGATAGGGTTAAATCCGGCAGATATGCTATATCCGAATATGAGGTTGATACATTAATTCTTGATGATGGATTTCAATATCTTGATCTCAAACCTCATATTAATATTGTTCTTGTTGACTCAACTTCCCCATTTCATAATCATCATACTCTTCCTAGAGGTCTTTTACGCGAGCCTATAAAAAATATAAGACGTGCTGATTATGTTTTCCTTACTAAATCAAATGGTGGTAATCATTTGAGGCATTTAAAAAGATTTATTGAGCATCATAACAGGCATGCTGAGATTATTGAGTGTTGTCATAAACCTCAGTATTTAGAAAATGTATTTACAAGAGAGGAAAGGCTTCCACTAAATGCTTTAGAAGGCAAAAAGATTGCAACTGTATGCGGAATTGCAAGCCCCATCGGATTTGAAAATTTCTTATCAGATAGAGGAGCTGAAATAGTATATAAAGAAAGATTTGCTGATCATCATACTTATACTCAGCAGGAAATGATAGATTTTGTTAATAATACTAAGAAAGCTGGGGCAATATGGATTTTGACAACGGAAAAAGATGCAGTAAGAATGCCTAGAATGAGCCGCAGAGATATTCCGTTTTATTTTCTTAGAATTGAAATAGATATTTTAAGTGGACTTGAAAACTTTGATCAATGTATTTCCCGTATTTGTTTCAGGTAAAATTTTATTATTAATGCTATGCACACATCTCCAATATTAAAAGTAGAAAATCTTTCTGTGGACTTTCATGTTAAAGGTAGTTGGTTTTCTGCGGTTGACAATTTATCATTTTCCTTGGATAAAGGGGAAACATTAGCATTAGTAGGGGAAAGTGGCTGTGGCAAAAGTGTTACGTGCTTATCACTTTGCAAGCTTGTTGATAATACCGTTAGTCGTTATTCCAGTGGTAATATTTCTATTCAGGGGAGTTCTAAAAATATTCTGCAAATGTCTAATAAAGAACTTAGAAATATTAGGGGAAAAAAAATTGCTTATATATTTCAGGAACCTTCTGTTTGTCTAAATCCTGTCTATAGAGTAGGGGATCAGGTTGCAGAATCAATTATAACAAATAATCGGCAGGTAAAAAATATTGAGAAAGAAATAATTGATTTGTTTAAAATGGTTGGCATTCCTGAGCCTGCTCAACGAATTTATTGTTTTCCTCATGAATTAAGTGGAGGAATGCAGCAAAGGGTTATGATTGCGATGGCACTTGCCGGTAAACCTGATATCCTTGTGGCTGATGAGCCAACAACGGCTTTAGATGTAACAATTCAGGCGCAAATAATTC